>JADJEV010000001.1 GCA_016708905.1 Candidatus Methylophosphatis roskildensis
GACCACGGCCAGATCGGCCAGCGCCAGTTCGGTGATGATGGTCTCGATGTCGGCGACGGGTTCCCTGTCCATTGACGTGCAATGACATTCGGGTCGTCGAAGCAGCGGACGACATTGATGAGGGCATCGGTTTCGCGAATGTTGGCAGAAACTGGTTGCCCAGGCCCTCGCCCTTGGAGGCGCCGGCAACCAGCCCGGCGATATCGACAAATTCCACAATCGCCGGCTGGATCTTCTGCGGCTTGACGATCTTCGCCAATTCGGCCAGCCGCGGATCCGGCACTTCGACGATGCCGACATTGGGCTCGATCGTACCAGAACGGGTAATTCTCGGCCGAGATCCCCGCCTTGGTCAGCGCATTGAACAGGTGGACTTGCCGACGTTGGGCAAACCAACAATACCGCACTTCAGACTCATGTCTTGCCTTCCTGGTTATCCGGAGGGGCGGGTTTGGTCAGCCTGCCGTTCAGCTTCTGCATCGCCGAGTTCCAGTCACCGCGCGCAACGACCTGCCACGCTTCGAGCGCTCGGTCGATCGCATTGTCGATCTCGCCTTGCTCTTCGCGGCGTGGCGGCTTGAGCACGTAGCTCACGACCTCAGTACGATCGCCCGGATGGCCGATACCGATACGCAAGCGCCAATAGTCCTGTGTGCCAAGGTGCGCGGTGATGTCCTTCAAGCCATTGTGACCGCCGAGACCGCCGCCGAATTTCACTCGCAGCTCGCCCGGCGCGATGTCGAGTTCGTCATGCACCACCAGCATTTCCGCCGGCGCGATTCGATAGAAGTGCATCAGCGCGCCGACCGCCTGTCCCGAACGGTTCATGTATGTCTGGGGCAGGAGGATGAATAGCGAATCGCTGCGCGAATGACCGACCAGTCCGTGGAATCGCGATTCGCGATTCAAGCCAACGCCGAGCTTCGCTGCCAGACGCTCACAAAACCGAAACCCGGCGTTGTGCCGGGTTTCCCAGAATACTCAGTCCCAGGGTTGCCGAGGCCGACGACCAATCGCGGTGCGAGGTTCATCGATTCAAGTCGCACGCACCACGCGGTGCCCTATTTCTTGGCCGGTTCAGGCGCCTCGGCAGCAGCCGGTTCGCCCTCAGCCACTTCGTCGGCCTTGGCGCCGCGCGGAATCGTGATCGAGGCTATCACCGGGTCTTCGCCCTTGTGCAGCACCGGTTCGACACCCTTGGGCATCGTGATCTCGGAGATGTGCATCGAGTGACCGGCTGACAAATGCGCCAGATCGACTTCGATGAACTCCGGCAGATCCGCCGGCGGACAGGTGACGTCGAGTTCGTTCATGACATGCGAGGCGATACCGCCCTGCAGCTTCACGCCCGGTGAGACCTCGGCATTCTTGTAATGCAGGGGCACCTTGACGTGGATCTTCTGGGCGGCGTCGACACGCTGAAAGTCGAGGTGCAGCACCTGGGCCTTGTACGGGTGCACCTGGACATCGCGCAGAATCGCCGCTTGCGTGGCGCCGTCGATATCCATGTTCAGCACGGAGGCGTGAAACGATTCCTGCCGGAGCAGGTGATAGACCTCGTTGTGGTCGACGGTGATCTGCTCGGCGGCGGTACCACCACCATAGAGAATGCCGGGAACCCGGCCCGTGCGACGCAGGCGGCGGCTCGCTCCGGTGCCCTGCTCAGCACGTTTGGCTGCTTTAAGAACGATGGACATTGAATGACTCCAAAAGGCGTTACTGAAGAATCTGTCGCCCGCGACCAGGCGACAGGGCGAAATCCTATTCCATGAACAACGAACTGACCGACTCGTCGTTGCTGATTCGCAGCATGGTTTCGGCCAACAGCTCGGCAATCGAGATCTGTCGAATGCGCGAACACGCGCGCGCTTCGTCGCGCAGCGGGATCGTGTCGGTAACCACCAGTTCGTCGAGCGCTGATTCGCTGATGCGCTGGACCGCGGTGCCGGACAACACCGCATGCGTGCAATAGGCGAGCACGCGCTTGGCGCCGTTCGCCTTGAGCGCCTGTGCAGCCTTGCAAAGCGTGCCGGCGGTGTCCACCAGGTCGTCCATGATGACGCAGGTCCGATCACCGACTTCACCGATGATATTCATCACCTCGGACAGGTTGGCTTTCGGTCGTCGCTTGTCAATGATCGCCAGATCCGATTCGAGGCGTTTGGCGAGCGCTCGGGCACGAACCACGCCGCCGACATCGGGCGAAACCACCAGCAGATCCTCGTAGCGCTGCCGCCAGATGTCGCCGAGCAGGATCGGCGCCGCATAGATGTTATCGACCGCGATGTCGAAGAACCCCTGAATCTGGTCGGCATGCAGGTCGACCGTCAGCACGCGCTGCACGCCGGCAGTCTGCAGCATGTTGGCGACCACCTTGGCAGTGATGGCAACCCGCGCCGAACGCGGGCGGCGATCCTGCCGGGCGTATCCGAAATACGGGATTGCGGCAGTGATGCGCCCGGCCGACGCGCGCTTGAGCGCATCGACCATGATCAGCAGTTCCATCAGATTGTCATTGGTCGGCGCACAGGTCGATTGCAGCACGAAGCAATCCTTGCCGCGCGCGTTCTCGAGAATCTCGAGATTCACTTCGCCGTCGGAGAAACGACCCACGGTCGCACGACCCAGGGGCATATTGAGGCGGCGGACCACATCGGCAGCGAGCTTGGGGTTCGCATTGCCGGTGAAGACCATCAAACTTTCGTACGCCATGATCGCCTCGGATCGTCTGTCTTCCGGCCTTGCCGGGCCGGTCACGCGCCAGCGGCGCACTCTCGCGAAAACAATGCGGGCAGGCTGTTCGCCTGCCCGTTCTCTACGTAATGGCTGGGGAGGAAGGATTCGAACCTTCGCATGTCGGAATCAAAATCCGGTGCCTTAACCAGCTTGGCGACTCCCCAAGAAATTCGCATCTTTGTCATCTTGGACGCAGGTCCGCAAAAACAGCGGATGTTCATCGAGTCCCCGTGCAGCCCATCCGGCCCACTGTGGCGGCACCGTCTCGGCGATACGCCGCGCCGCATCTTCCGATTCGCACTCCGCGAAAACGCAGGCGCCCGAGCCGCTCATTCGCGCAAACCGCACACCTGGCCGGCCGCCCAGCCAATCGATCGCCTGGGCCACCGGGGCATATTTAGTCCTTGCGATCGGCTGCAGATCGTTACGCAGCGCTGCAAAGCGCTGCCAACCCGATGAAAAGTCCGCCATTCTGATGGGATTCGTATTTCGTGTCAAATCCGGAGAGGCAAAAATCCCGGCGGTCGGCACGCTGCATCCCGGCTCGATTACGACGTACCACGCAGGGTCCAGACCGAGCGGTTGCAGCCGCTCGCCGACCCCTTCGGCGAACGCCGCGCGACCGAAAACGAACACCGGCACATCGGCACCGAGCAGCAACCCGAGCGCCTGCAAGCGCGCGCGCGACAAGTCCAGCGCCCACAGGCGGTTGAGCGCCAGCAGCACGGTCGCGGCGTCGGAACTGCCGCCCCGAGACCGCCGCCCATGGGCAGGCGCTTGGTCAGTTGGATCGTGACCCCCCGCGAAGCTGCGCATTCTCGCTGCAGCAACCGCGCCGCCTTGACGCACAGATCCTGCCCGGACGGCACGCCCGGAAGCTCGCCCTCGCGCACGACCAGCTGGTCATCGCGTGGAAACAAGCGGATTTCGTCGTGTCGGTCGACGAAGCGGAATGCCGTCTGCAGCAGGTGATAGCCGTCGGCCCGCCTTCCGACCACGTGCAGGAACAGGTTGATCTTGGCCGGCGCCGGCAATGGCCGACCCCACTCGATGTCGACGCTCATTCGACGATGCGCCACGCGTCGACGCGCAGGCGAACGCGCAGGTCGCCTCTCTCGAAGTCCATGGTCCGCGGCAGGGCTGCCGCGTCACCGTTCTCGTACTCGAGATATCGAATGACCCAGCCGGCTTCGGCCAGATACTCGAATCGCCCGACGGCATCGCGCTGCGCGCTGACCGGCTGACCGGCAGCGCGTCCGAGCACCCAGTCCGGCATGCCGGTCAACGGCAAGGGCGAACCGAAGAGCCGGGCCGAAAGCGCTTCTGCGGTCGGGGCCACGACGCGTTCCCGCTCGGCGGTGACGAGTTGCGCGCCGTCGGGAGACGAACTGAGTCTGGCCATTTGCCCGCCAACCGGCGAGAACACGTCGATCGCGTCGCTCGCACCGGCGGAATGCTGCCAGACGATGCTCGCCTGGACTCGCTCGTTCGCCCGGGTTACCGAGATCCTGCCGTCGATGGCGAATGCGCGGATCGACTCACGCGCCGGGCGCGCGATTGAGGATGTCTGATCGCGCGACAAGGCTGCGCAGCCGACCAGTTGTGCGCAGACCATGGCCGACATCAGCCTCCCTGGCAGCCTGTCGGACTTGATTCGTGGGATGCGTTGTCGCCAAACCGGGATGGATGCAAGGCGCACCGCGCAGGCAATGGTCGTTCCATTGCCAAGCGGTGCAACGCCGCAGACGCCCCGTTTGGGGGCAACCCTTCGGGACAGGGTCGATTTGGGCGCATCGCTGTGTTGCGCCTCCTCGCTTGGGGACACCCAAGCTTCGTCGGCGCGCCTTGCGCTGCATCCCAAATCGACCCCGTCGCACCCAAGAAGCAAGTCCGACAGGCTGCTGGCAGCGAGCGCATCCGCATGGAGAATCAGGGAATGAACTTCTTGATCGCGTTGGCGAGCACTTCGTTTTGCGGATTGGCGCGTGCCGCATCGAGCCAGAGCTTCTGCGCATCGTCGCGCTTGCCCAGCGACCACAGCACTTCGCCCAGGTGCGCAGCGATCTCGGGGTCCGGCCGCATGCCATAGGCACGCTGCAATGGCGCCAGCGCGCCCTGCAGGTCGCCCTTGCGGTAAAGAACCCAGCCCATGCTGTCGAGGATGAACGGGTCGTCGGGCGCAATCTCCAGCGCCTTGCCGACCAGCGCCTGCGCCTCGTCCAGCCGCTGACCGCGATCGGCCAGCGAATAGCCGAGCGCATTGTAGGCATGCGCGTTGTCCGGCTAGAGCGCGATCAGCTTGCGCAGATGGGTCTCCATCACGTCCATGCGATCGAGACGCTCGGCGATCAAGGCCGTTTCATAGAGCAGATCGGGATGATCCGGCTGGCTGACGAGGCTCTTGTCGAGCATGTCGTAAGCTTCCTGCGTCCGCCCGGCGTCGCGCAGGATCTGCGCTTCGGCGAGCAGGAACTGCACGCGATCCCGGCTGCTGTTTGCCGCTGCCGCCTGGAGGGATTGCCGTGCCTCGTCGATCTTGCCTTGCTGCGCAAGAATGTGGCCGATCCTGGTCTGCGCCGCGACGTACTGCTCTCCCGTCTCGACCGCTGCGAACCAGTCGAGCGCCTCATCGGGACGTTTGCGCTCCTCGGCTATCTGGCCGAGGTACAGGCGGGCAAGATTCGGCTCCCGGTACCCGATTTCCAGCAGCTTGCGGAAATTCGCTTCCGCCGCATCGTAGTCGCTCAATTGCATCGACAGCACGCCAACCGCATAGACGACGTCGGCATTGCCGGGAAAGTCTGTCAGCAGCTTGCGGAATTCCTCGCGCGCTTCCGAGTACTGCTTGTCATTGACCAGGGCCCGCGCCAGTTGCAGCCGAACTTCGCGTGATTTCGGATTCTTGGACAAGAAGGCGCGCAGGGTCTCGACCGACTTCTCCGGCGAGGCCGCGCGCTGGCCCTGCGCCTTCATCAGCACCGCCTGCTCCCAGTTCGGACGCAGCGACAGCGCCTGCTCGGCCTCCGCAACCGCGGTCGCGTTGTCGATCGCGTTTAGGGCGGCCTCGCCGCGCGCATAGTGGGCTTCGGCATGCTTGAGATAGGGTTCGGTCAGCTTGCCGACGATGCGCTGCACCTGCGCCTTGTCGGCCTGCCGCGCGAACAGACGGTTCAGCCGCAGCAGCGCCGGGCAGACCCTCGCCCTCCTGCTCGAGCAGGCGAGCCACGTGTTCCTGCGCCTCGTCGAGACGATCGGAACCGACCAGCACGCCGGCAAGCATCTGCCGCGCCTGCGCCGACCCGGGGTCGATCTCGTTCCACAGCCTGGCGGCCTCGAGCGCAGCGTCGGTCTGTCGGGAAAACATCGCAATCTCGACGGCGCGCCGGGCGATTCGCGGATCACGCGTCGACCGCGCAAGATCGAGGTAGGCGCGCGTCGACAGCGCCATGTTGCCGCGCTGGCCGGCGATCTCGGCCACCAGGAGTTGATAGAGTATCTGCGGGGTCAGCTCCAGCCGGGGCAGGTTCTCGATCCGCGGCGCCTGTGCCTGAGGCTGGCTCCGGGTCGGCGCGTCGCCATCGTCCTCGTCCGCCGCGGCGGGCTCCTGACCTGCCACCGTTGGCTGCTCCGCCGCGGGCTTGACACCCGCGTTCTGGAACGAGCAACCAGCCGCAAGCGCGGCCGCCACAACGATGGCGATGGCGATGGCGAGCAGCGGGAGGCGAAACGCGGAATCAGTCGCTAACACGGTATTTTGAGCCCCGCTCTACTATTTGGTTCGTTTGATGTTAGCAGTTTTCCCGTTGCACAAAGCGCCGTACCATCCGGCCTGCACGATCTCTCCGCCCACCGTCACTCCACGCGCGATGCCTGAACTGCCCGAAGTCGAAATCACGCGCCGCGGCCTCGCCGCGCACCTGCCCGGACGCATGGTGAGCGACGTGATCGTGCGCGATCGCCGCCTGCGCCTGCCGGTGACCGCCGATCTGGCAGGGAAGCTGATCGGCGACAGCCTGATCGGCATCGACCGGCGCGGCAAGTACCTGTTGCTGCGCTTCGGCCGCGGCAGCCTGCTCGCCCATCTGGGCATGTCGGGCAATCTGCGCGTGCTGCCAGCCGATGCGCCGGCGCGCAAGCACGACCATATCGACATCCTGTTCGGCAAGCTGGCGCTGCGCTATTCCGACCCGCGCCGCTTCGGCCTGATGCTCTGGCTGCAAGGCGACGGCAGCGATCACCCGCTGCTCGCCGCGCTCGGCGTCGAACCGCTCGGCGACGCGTTTTCCGCCGACTGGCTGTTCCAGGCGACGCGCGGCCGTCGCTGCGCGATCAAGCTGCTGCTGATGGACAGTCATGTGGTGGTCGGCATCGGCAACATCTACGCCTCTGAAAGCCTGTTTCGCGCCGGCATTCGCCCGCGCACCGCGGCGTGCAGACTGACGCGCGCCCAATGCGCGCGGCTGGTGCCCGCCGTGTGCGACACGTTGACCGACGCACTGGCCGCCGGCGGCAGCACGCTGCGCGACTTCCACTCCGCCGAAGGCCAGCGCGGCTGTTTTCAGCAGCAGTACTTCGTCTATGACCGCGCCGGCACCGCCTGCCGGGTCTGCGACAGCCCGATCCGCGGGTTGCGCCTGGGCCAGCGCTCAACCTACTACTGCCCGAGGTGCCAAAAGTGAAAGCTATTCCCTTCCAATGACTTGGCGCATTGTGCTAGAGTCGATCGCGATGTATCGCGGCACGAGGATCGATGACGTATGAATCGAGCCGATGGAACCGACTGGAGAGCGGGATGAGCCTTGCGCAGCAATTCACTGCCTATACCGACTGGCGTTCGGGCCTGATCGACGGCCTCAGGCGCCTGAAGACCTGGCTCGCCAACAACGACCTCGGCGACGCGCAGACCGACCTTCGCCTGGCCGCGATGATCGAGCGGCTGTCCGGCGATCAGTTGACGGTCGCCTTCGTCGCCGAGTTCTCGCGCGGCAAGTCGGAGTTGATCAACGCGATCTTCTTCGCCGATTATGGCAGCCGCATCCTGCCTTCGTCCGCCGGGCGCACCACGATGTGCCCGACCGAACTGCTCTACGATGCGAGCCGCCCGCCGTCGATCGACCTGCTGCCGATCGGCACGCGATCCGGCACCGCCTCGATCAGCGAGCTCAAACGCTATCCCGACGAGTGGACGCGGATTCTGCTCGACATCGAATCGACCGACTCGATGACCGCCGCGCTCAAACGGGTCGGCGACGTCACCCAGGTCAGCCGCAGCGAAGCCGAACGGCTGGGCTTCGTCATCGACCCGACCGGCGAGGACGGCCACAAGCCGAATTCCGCGGGAAATGTCGAAATCCCGTGCTGGCGCCATGCGCTGATCAACTTCCCGCACCCCTTGCTGGAAAAGGGCCTGGTGATCCTCGACACGCCGGGCCTCAACGCGATCGGCGCCGAACCCGAGCTGACGCTGTCGCTGCTGCCGAATGCGCATGCGGTGCTGTTCATCCTTGCCGCCGACACCGGCGTGACGCACTCGGATCTCGCGGTGTGGCGCCAGCACGTTGCCGCCGGGCGCAGCGGACAGCGCGGCCGGATGGTCGTGCTGAACAAGATCGACGGCCTGTGGGATGGCCTGCGCGCCGAATCCGAGATCGACCACGAGATCGCGCGGCAGGTCAGCAGCGTGGCCGCCACGCTGGAAATCGACGCCCACCAGGTGTTTGCGGTCTCGGCACAGAAGGGTCTGGTATCCAAGGTGCATCACGACGGCGAGCTGCTGCAGCGCAGCCGCCTGCCGGCGCTCGAATCCGCGCTGGCCGACGAACTGCTGCCACGGCGGCACGCAATCGTCGCCGACAACACGCGTACCGATGCGCTCGACGTGCTCGCCCGCTCGCAGGAACTGCTCAACGCCCGTCGCACCGGCCTACGCGACCAGATGCAGGAACTGGTCGACCTGCGCGGCAAGAACCAGGGTGTCGTCGAGTACATCATGCTCAAGGTGAAGAACGAGAAGGACGAGTTCGACCGCAGCCTGCAGCGCTTCTATGCAGTGCGCAGTGTGTTCTCGCAACTGACCAACAACCTCTACGTACTATCGGCCTCGACGCCCTGCGTGACGAAACGCGGCGCACCCGCGAGTCCATGCTGCATTCGAGCTTCTCCGCCGGGCTGCGCGGCGCGATGAGCGAATTCTTCCAGGATCTGCGTGCCAAGTTCGGCCGGGCCGGCCGCGAAACCACCGAAATCGCCAAGATGATGGAGGCGATGTACCAGCGTTTCGCCGACGAACAGGGCACCCGCATCGGCGCCCCCCAGCCGTTCGCGATGCTGCGCTACGCCAAGGAACTCGAACGGCTCGAAGAGCGCTGCGACCGCCAGTACAACAGCATGTTCAGCCTGCTCACCACGGAGAAGAAGGCGCTGACGCAGAAGTTCTTCGAAACCGTGGCGGTGCAGGCGCGGCGGGTTTTCGAGAGCGCCAACCGCGACGTCGAGCAGTGGCTGCGCGCCGTCATGGCCCCGCTCGAGACGCGCGTGCGCGAACACAAGATCCAGTTGAAGCGCCGTCTCGAAAGCGTCAAGCGCATCCACGAGGCCAGCGACACGCTGGAAGAGCGCATCGACGAACTCAAGCAGGCCGAAGCCTCGCAGGTCAATCAGCTCGCGCAACTCGACGCGCTCAAGCGCGCGATCGACGAAACCCTCGCGCCGGCCCAGGGCCTGGCCGCCTGAGGCGCGGCGCCATTCCGGGCAACATGCCCGGAAGCCGCATGGACAGGCGGTCACAGGCATATAAAGCTGCGAGCCCCTATTCACCGACGTCTCCGGCATGCCATTCTGCAAAGCGCCATCCCGCCGGGCTTCCAGGCCATGCAGTGCCTGGCTGGAACAGCCGCATTCCAGGTGGATCGAGCAGGCGCGCAACCTCGGATACTCAGCGCAGCGCCTGCCCGGTACGCTCGATCCGCGGCAGCCAGTCGCCCGTGATATCGGCGGAAAGCAGGACATGGTGCGCCCGCCCGATCAGCAGCCGGCGCGGCACGAAGCCGAAGTAGCGCGAGTCCGCGCTGTTGTCGCGGTTGTCGCCCATCACGAAATAGCTGTCGGCCGGCACGGTGGTCGGCGCAAAGCACGGCCGCCTCGCCATTGATCAGCAGCACGTCGTCGCGCAGTTCGATCCGGTCGCCGGGCGTGGCGACGATGCGCTTGATCAGCCGCGTGCCGTCTTTCGGCGACGAGAAGGTCACGATATCCCCGCGCCGCGGCTCACCCAGCCTGGCAATCGAAGTATCAGTCAGCGGCAGCTTGAAGTCGTATGCCAGCCGGTTGACCAGCACCACGTCGCCCTCGAGCAAGGTCGGCCGCATCGACCCCGACGGAATCGGATTCCAGTCGGCAATCGCCGTGCGGAAGAAGCCAAAACACAGCAGGAAGATGACGAAACCGCGGTTTTGCCTGAGCCAGATTTTCATCGGAACCTCGTGGAAAGCACTGTATTCCGGACCAGTACGCAGCCCTTCAAGGCGGCGGCCCATCCTGCTGATCGCGGATGACCTCGCCCTCGATCACCTGCCCGCCAGGCGGCTGGGCGCTCCCGCCCGGTGGCCGGTCGCGCATCTGTTTGCGTAGCTCGCGGGTGTTCCACCACAGGTAGGCCCAGACCAGCAGGCCGACAGCCACGACGATGGCGAAGAACACCAGCGAGAACATGAAGGCGACGACCAGCAGCCCCGCCCAGATGATTGCGCCGAGGAGCCGGCCCAGGGGCCCGGGCCGGGACGCGCCGAAGCGGACTTCGCCCTGGCCGAGCCGGAACGCCGGCCCGTCTTCGGGTGGTCGCTGGTTTTGCATGTTGGGCCTCGCAATCCGAGTTGCAATATCGGTATTGTACGGCGCCGACCGAACCGCGCCTGGCGCCGGCTTCTAATACCGCGCCGTGCCTGCGGCCGGACTCAAGTTCGCCGATTTGCTGCCGTCATTTGCCGAATGAAAGAACGACTGCTCCCGCTGGGTATCAAGAATCCGGTCAAGACCGAACTGCCGGCGCTGGTTGCGCTGGAAGCCATCGGACAATCCTGGTTCGGTGAAGGCCACCTGGCCGACCTGCGCGCGATTGCGCTGGTGTCCTCGATCCTGGCCGAAAAGGCGAGCGACGCCCAGTCGGTCGCCACCGAGCTTATTGCGCTGCTCGATGCCAGCGAACTCGTCATCGACGAGATCCGTCCGCGGGTCGTCGCGCTGACCATCTGGATGCAGCGTCAGCCGAACGGGCGGGTTCAGGCCGCGATCGACAAACTGCTGCGGCAGGAGCGCGCGCTGCACGGCTGATCGGCGCGGCGATCGCGGTGTCGATTGCGATTGCCGCTGCGGACCGATCCGGTATGCTGTCCGCTCGCTGACCGGCCAATGGCAGGGCGCAGGGCCCTGCGCCGGACACCGGCGAGCGACCCGACGATCAGCCCCATGCAATCCACCCCAGACCAGCCGCAGCATCCGGCGATCCGGCCGTATCGGCCGGACGATCTCGACGCCGTCTATGCGATCTGCCTGGGCACCGGCGACAGCGGCGCCGATGCCACCGGCCTGTATCGCGACCCGAACCTGATCGGCCACGTACGCCGGACCCTATGTCACGCTGGAGCCGGACCTGTGCTTCGTGCTCGCCGACCGCGACGCGGTATGGGGCTACGTTCTGGGCACGCGCGACTCGGCGCGCTTCGAGCAGCTTTGCGAACGCGAGTGGTTCGCGCAATTGCGCCAGCGTTACCCGATGCCCGCCGCGGACGACCAGAGCCGGGACGCGCGCATGCAACGGCTGATCCACACGGGATATCGCGCGGATGCCGACCTCGCCGCGTGGCCGGCGCATCTGCATATCGACCTGCTGCCGCCGGTGCAGGGCAAGGGCTGGGGCAGGCATTTGTTGCGGATCTTTCTCGACCGCCTGCTCGAACTGGACGTAAGCGGCGTGCATTTGCTGACCGGCCCGAGCAACCCCCGCGCCATGGCGTTCTATCGACGGGCCGGCTTCGTGCCCGTCAAGTCGACTGCGAACGTGATCGCCTACGGCATGAGGCTGCGCCCCTGAACAACAGGTACGCTGGCGGCTGGCTGGCCCGTTTCAGCGCGACTCCTTGATCACCCGGCCGGCGGCCTGCTGGATCGGCCGCGCGTTGTTCGAATAGAGGCGCGCGAAGGCCGCCACCTGCTCTGCCGACACCGCCACCGGTTCGCGCATCACCATCCAAAGCACGCCCTCCGAACACGGCGGCGTGGTCAGCGACCCCATGTAGGAGAAGTAGCTGCGATCCTGCGGCAGCAAGGCCTCGACATCGAGCGCGGATGACGCCGGAACCTCGACGTTGCGCTCGAGCGGGAGATGATTCCAAAGCTGCTGGATGATCGGATTGTCCGGCCCCTTGTCGAGCAGCACGGCCACCACCGCAAGGCGGCCTTCCCTGTCCTTGTGCACCAGATGCGCGACCATCTCGTAGAGCTTGCCATTGACCCGCTCTTCGGACGGACGATGAAAATGGAATTGCACCAGTTCGTACTCGCGGCCCATCACGATGATGCGATTGCCGGCGGTCAGGCGCACCTGCACCGTGTGACCGTTGTCGATCACGCTAAACCCCGACGGCTTGTAATAGAAACGCACCGGCTCCTGATCGACCCGGATGCCGTCGCGAATGTCGATCGGTGACTGGCGCTCGCCGGTGCTGCAGGTCTTCCATTCCGGTTTTAGCGTGCCCCAGCTATCGGGGCCGGTTTCGCCCTCGTAGGTCCAGTGCACGTCATGACCGGTTCCACTGTGACTGTCTTTGGCGAGCAGATCGACTGCCTTGACCGCCGTGACCGCAGTGACTGGTTTCGCCGGCGCGGCATGGCCGGCGAGCGCAAGCTCCTCCTTCGCAGCCGGCCGATGCCTGTCGGGTATTCCGCGCGGCGGCTTCGCCTCGACCGCCGGCTTGCGGATCGGCGCAACGGCATGCGAGCCCGGCTCTGCCTTGGCGACGGCCGGCTTCGGCGCCGACTTGCCGGCGGGCTTCGATTCCTCGCGCGCTGCCGGTTTGGCATCGTGCTTGTCGATGCCTACCGCGGCGCGGGTCGCTTCCGCTTCAGCCTTGAGATCGGCGTGACGCAGGGTCGGCCGGATGTCGACGAGAGGCTTCTTGACCTCAGCATCGGCCGTGCCGGCCTTCTGGCCGGCCTCGGCCGCCTGCAGCGCGACCTTCTTCAGTTCACCGACCGTCGGCGGTTGGCAGACCTCACGAAACAGCTTGGCGTCGGTCGTGCCGGCCTGCACCGCGGATTCACGTTCGCCTTCGACGCGCTCCTCGCGCATCACCGTCATGTCCTCGCGCAGGAATACGCGTTTGATCGTCGAATAGCGGTTGGCGCGGCAATCGTAGCGATTGAGCGCCTTCAGCGTGTGGTAGCCCTCGCGGGCCGCGACGTCGGGTGCCACGACCAGCCGCATCCAGACGATCTTCTTGCCCGGATCGGACGGCAACAGGCTGGCCCGGTCGATATCGACGCGTGCGCCTTTTTCCGACGCGATGTTCTGCCAGTCGGCGGCCAGTGTCGGCAGCGACGCTGCCGCTGCGATCAATAGCGGAATGATCCTGCGCATCTTCGTACCTCAAAAAGACGGCCGGAAACCACCGGCCGCAAATCCCACTACAAGGAGGCTGATACAGGTTTCTTTACGACCGGCCCCACCGCTGCTTGAGCGCTGCGGGCAGGGTGGATCGGCGCTATCTGAATTAGTTTGTTAGTGCAATGGGTTAGCACGCAAGGCTGGACAAGCCCGGGATTTCTCGGTATAACCCATGGGATGGAATCGATGAAACCCATGGCGCAAGTCCTATCGGAGCTTCAGGTACGGCCGGTAGAGCGCAGCGAGGAACAACGCTATCGAGAGCAGATGGCGCGGCATCATTATCTGGGAGATCTCGCGAAGATCGGCGAGGCGATCTGGTATGTCGCAACCTGGCGCGGTCAGTGGGTCGCGCAACTCAACGTCTCGGCGGCGGCCCTGAAATGCGGCGTGCGTGATCGATGGATCGGCTGGGACTTTCGCACGCAGTATGACCGACTCAAACTCATCGCCAACAACAGTCGCTTCCTGATCCTGCCCGAGTGGCACCGGCCGAATATTGGCTCACGGGTGCTCTCGCTCACTGAACGGCGCATCGCCCGCGACTGGCAGGCGCGCTTTGGTCATCCCTTGCTCCTGCTGGAAACCTTTGGGTGTAACTCTCATACTGATGCCCGGCGAGTTGGAAGCGGCACGACGTTTTCGGGGAAGTGAATCTCGCGCCGGTATTGAGCCGAGACGAGCTGCCACGCGGCATCGAAGCGCTCGCTCTGCGCCAGCGCACGGAAGGTGAGGATCGCCTGCCCGCCGTCGATGCTCCAGCGTTGCCCCGAGCGTTTCATGCGCTGGGTCACCAGCGTCTTGCAGGCCGCCTCCACCACGCCCGAGCCGATCGGCAGATTCTCGGCACGTAGTCGCGCATAGTCCATGCGTGCGCGGTTGCGCCGGAAGTACGCCAGTTCCTGCTTGAGCGCCTTGCAACGGCGCTTGCGGCTGTGATGGTAGGCGAGCGTGCGGATCACCTTGCCCACGCCGTCCTCGGCCTTGAGCAGCAGATGGCGGTATTCCTTGAAGCGGGCCTGCGCCTTAGGGGACGTTTCACCATAGACATGACCGAAGGCCCGCCGCAGATGTTCCGCGGCGTGGTAGAAGTCCACCACTTCCTCGCCTGGGGGCAGTTCCTTGGCGAGGAACTCCCAGTTGTCGCGCGCCCCATCGGCCACCTTGACCAGTCGTAGTTGCGGTTGGCTCGCGAGCGCATGTTCGACTTCGGCCACCAGTTGGCGCTTGAGTGTGCACTTCTTCGGCTCGGGCATGCGCGCATGACGCACCGTGCGCAGCCGCTCGCCGGCCCCGTCATAGTGGCTCAGCGTGCCGCAGCCCACTTCGCGAAATCCCGCTGGCCCCTTGGTGGGCTTGCCCTGCTGTCGGCTTTGTTCGCGTTTGTCCTCGCGCTGCCCGTCTTTCATCGGCGCCATCACCCCGTCCAGCGAGACCGCAAGCACGGCGGCCTGGGCGAGGGGCGGCGCCTGCTCGCGCAACTGGCTCTCCCACTGCATACGATGTTGTTCCCACTTCGCGTCAATCGCCTTGGGCAGTCGGTCCAGGCTGCTGCGTGAGGGGTGCATGCCGCCCAACTCGCCAAACAACTGCTCGCCTTCGGCCGGCGTCAGATGGGTGACCACCCACAAGCCCATCCGCGCGGCCAGCGGGGTGAAGAACCCCTCGACGATCCCAGCACGCAACTCCAGCGGGCATTCGCTCTGCCCGTTGGTGCCCGCCGCACGGTAACGGTGGCGCAGCACCTTCACCGGTCCGGCCGCCGTCATGTATTCGCCGTAGCCGCTGACCACCCGTCGGTAGAGCACCCCCTCGATCCTCAGCACCGGGAGCGTCACGTCCAGCCGCGCCAGCTCTTCGCCGACAAACTCGCGCTCGGCTTCGGCAAAGCGCCGGCGCACTTCGCGCTCGAACGCTTCGAACCCTTCTCCATGGTCACTTGCGCAGCGCCTGCGCCCCTCGATAAAACACAATAGGCTCTCCAGCGCCTTGCCGCCGACACGCGCCTTTTCCTTGAGCGCGCCAACTTTCGCTACACTTTCCATGGGCCAGCCTCCGGTGGTTGTTTCTCGCAAATCCAACCGCCTTCTATCACGAGGTTGGCCCACCCCCCATGCCAGACAAATTTCGTCTGGACACACTATCAGCATACTCATAAGCCATTGATTTTATTATCAACGGTAGACCTACACCCAAACCTTTGTCGATCCGCGGCGATTTCATGGCGGCGTCTATCGCGCGGCCAACTGGACGGAACTGGGGCTCACTCAAGGCTACCGGCGCACGCGGCAAGGCTACAGCGGCGAGATTGACGCGCCCAAGCGCGTGTTTGTGCGTGCCTTGCACCGGGCCGCCCGAGCGCAATTGACGCATCCTGAGCGCAATCACCTCCAACTCACGGGAGCCCCAAAATTGATGCTGAGCGCTGAGCAGATGCGCGCGCTGCCGCTGTGCTTCACCACCGTCACCGACCCGCGCCGCCGGCAAGGGCGCCGCCACCGCCTGCCCGTGGTGCTGGGCATTGCCGCGGGCGCCATCCTGTGCGGCATGCGCGGCTACAAGGCCGCCCATGACTGGGCCGAAAGCCTGGGGCAAAAGGCACGTGAGCGCTTTGGCTGTCGGCGCGAGAAGGGGCGTTATGTCGTCCCCAGCGAATTCGTCATCCGCGATTGCCTGGTGCGCATTGAACCGGACACGCTGGATCGCGCGCTCAATGTCTGGAACCAGGCGTGGGCAAAAGACGACCGGGCGCTGGCGATGGATGGTAAAGTCATGAAGAACGCGATCGACGCGCAGGGCTATCAAACGCACATCCTGAGCGTGATCGGCCATGAGTCGAACACCTGCCACACCCAAAAAAGTCGGGACATTGCCCGTAGCCGGCAGCGATGAGCAAAAGCGTACCAACGAGATCGGCATGGCCATCCCCGTGCTCGATGGCTGCGCGCTCGCCGGCAAGGTGGTCACGGCCGATGCGCTGCTGACCCAGCGCACACTGGCAGCGTATCTGATCGGGCGCAAGGCCCACTATAGCTTTACCGTCAAAGGCAACCAGCCCGGTCTCGAACGCGAAATCGCCTTGCTGTTTGAAAAGCGGGGCGATCCTGACTTCGTCGACGTGACCCCGCCTGACCATGGCCGCATCGAGACCCGACGCATCTGGTGCAGTACGGCGCTCAATGCCTACCTCGATTTCCCTCACGTCGGCCAGGTGTTCATGATCGAGCGCGAATCAATCAAGAAGAAAACCGGCGAGTCATCGCGTGAGATCGCGCTGGGCATCACGAGCCAGTCGCCGCACGAGGCCTCGGCGCAAGAGGTCTTGGCGATCAATCGCGGCCACTGGACCATCGAGAGCACCCATTACATCATCGACTGGAACTACGACGAGGATCGCTCTCGCATCCGTACCGGCCACGGCCCGGAAAACATCACCCGCCTGCGTCGCTTCGCCGTCGGCATCCTCAAGTCCTTTCAGAGCACCGAGTCTATCGCCGAGATGATGCGCAAACTTTGCTTCAATACCCGCCTCGTCTTCGACTACTTGCGCATGACCAATAACTCAGCTTCCAGACCACGGGTTATTTGAGAACAAATTTACCGTGGCGCTGCGGGACGGGCGGATTTACAGCCCGCCCGCTTTGGCGTAAGGTTTCACCGCTGACCTGGGGGTCCTGACACACCGCGCGGCATCGGTGCAGTCGGGTGAGAGAGTCCCTTTGAACCTGATCCGGGTAATGCCGGCGAAGGGAAGCGCAGCGAACGGGGCCCCTGCCCCGTCCGGCCGTTCTCCTCGTCGCGCCCCGAAACACGTTATCGCGCAAGGAGAAGGCATGAACGCCAACGAGAAATTCATCGCGAGCGACGCGCATGTGGATGCGGCAGCCGTCGCACCCCTGCCCAACTCGCGCAAGATCCATGTCGAGGGCTCGCGCCCGGACATTCGCGTACCGATGCGCGAGATCTCCCAGTCGGACACCCCGGCATCCTTCGGCAGCGAGCCCAACCCGCCGGTCACCGTCCACGACTGCTCCGGCCCGTACAGCGATCCACAGGCGAAGATCGACATCCGCAGCGGCCTGCCCGCGCTGCGCGCGCAATGGATCGCCGAGCGCGGCGACAGCGAGGCGCTGGCCGCACTGACCAGCTGCTACGGCAGCGAACGGGCGGCCGACCCGGCCACCGCCGAGTTGCGCTTCCCCGGCCTGCAGCGCAACCCCCGCCGCGCCCTGCCCAACCGCAACGTGAGCCAGATGCACTACGCGCGGGCCGGCCTGGTGACCCCGGAGATGGAATACATCGCGATCCGCGAGAACCTGCGCCGGCAGGAATATCTGGCGAGCCTGCGCGCCGCCGGCCCGACCGGGGCGAAGATGGCCGAGTTGCTCGGCCGCCAGCACCGCGGCCAGAGCTTCGGCGCCTCGATACCCGATGAGATCACCCCCGAGTTCGTCAGGAGCGAAGTCGCCCGCGGGCGGGCCATCATCCCGGCCAACATCAACCACCCGGAGAGCGAGCCGATGATCATCGGACGCAACTTCCTGGTCAAGATCAACGCCAACATCGGCAACTCCGCCCTCGGTTCGAGCATCCAGGAAGAAGTCGAGAAAATGACCTGGGCCATCCGCTGGGGGCGACACGGTGATGGATCTGTCCACCGGCCGCCACATCCACGAAACCCGCGAATGGATCATCCGCAACAGCCCGGTACCCATCGGCACCGTGCCGATCTACCAGGCGCTCGAAAAGGTCGACGGCAAGGCCGAAGAGCTCACCTGGGAGATCTTCCGCGACACTCTGATCGAGCAGGCCGAACAGGGCGTCGACTACTTCACCATCCACGCCGGCGTACGCCTGCCCTATATCCCGCTGACCGCCGCCCGCATGACCGGCATCGTCAGCCGCGGCGGCAGCATCATGGCCAAGTGGTGCCTGGCCCATCACCGCGAGAGCTTCCTGTACACCCACTTCGAGGACATCTGCCAGATCATGCAGGCCTACGACGTCAGCTTCAGTCTCGGCGACGGCCTGCGCCCGGGCAGCCTCTACGATGCCAACGACCAAGCCCAACTGGCCGAACTCAAGACCCTCGGCGAACTGACGCAGATCGCCTGGAAACACGAGGTGCAGACCATGATCGAAGGCCCCGGCCATGTGCCGATGCAACTGATCAAGGAGAACATGGACCTGCAGCTCGACTGGTGCGACGAGGCGCCGTTTTACACCCTCGGCCCGCTGACCACCGACATCGCCCCCGGCTACGACCACATCACGAGTGCCATCGGCGCGGCCCAGATCGGCTGGTACGGCACGGCGATGCTCTGCTACGTGACGCCCAAGGAGCATCTCGGCCTGCCCGACAAGGACGATGTCAAGGACGGCATCATCGCCTACAAGATCGCCGCCCACGCGGCCGATCTGGCCAAGGGCCACCCGGGAGCGCAGATCCGCGACAACGCGCTCAGTAAGGCGCGCTTCGAGTTCCGTTGGGAGGACCAGTTCAACCTCGGGCTCGATCCGGACAAGGCGCGCGAGTTCCACGACGAGACCCTGCCCAAGGACAGTGCCAAGGTCGCCCACTTCTGTTCGATGTGCGGGCCGCACTTTTGCAGCATGAAGATCACCCAGGATGTGCGTGACTTCGCCGCCGCCCAGGGCATCGCCGAGTCCGAGGCCATCGCCAAGGGCATGGAGGTCAAGGCGGTGGAGTTCGTCGAACAGGGCGCGCAAATCTACCGCAAGGCCTGAGACCCGCACCAGATGGCGTTCTCCGGGCAGGCTGGCCGGAGAGCGCCATTTCATGCGCCTTCCAGGCATTGCCGCCCGCAGATCGCCATCTGGTGCGGCTTCCAGGCCTGCTCGCGGAATCTTCATGGATTCCGTCGGCAAGGCGGCGGATGCGGCACAATTGCCGGTTTGTCTTTACCGCTGAACTACGATGGATCTGGCGAAATCGCTCGCGCGGCTCGACGACGCCGCGCTCTCCGAGTTCTTCTCCAACTCGGCAATTGCCAAGGCCCGCGGCTACCTCGCCCGGGTGCGCGAAATCGAGCGCACCGGCGACCTGCTGCGGGCGAAGGTGCAGGGTTCCGACTACGCGCCTTACGCCGTCTCGATACGGCTGGAAAGCCGCGAGTTCTTCGGCACGCCATCGCTGGAAATCGCCACCCGTTGCACCTGCCCGGTCGGCAATCGCTGCAAGCACGCGGCCGCACTGCTGATGGCGGTGCGCAAGCAGGGCCTGCCGGCCGATAAGCCGCGCAGCGAAGTCCTGCTATGGGCGGCCGGGCTGAAGAAACGCATCGATACCGCCCTGCGCGCCGCCGACAAGCCGCAGCGCCCACGCGATGCGATCTTCTACGTGATCGCAGCCGACGAAAGCGGCAACGACGCCAGTCTGCACCTGTTGAAGGGCGCAGCCGACGAGCAGGGGCGCCCCAAGGGCGGCGCCAGAGCGTGGGACAACGTCGACCAGGCGCTGGTACGGCCGCCCACGTTCGTGCAGGAGAGCGATCTCGACGTTTTCCGCGCGCTGCTGCGGCACCGCCGCAAGCGCGACTATTACGGCGACGTCAGGCTGCATGGCGCCAGCGGCGCGACACTGCTCGAAGCCGTGTTGGCCACCGGCCGTATGTGGGCCGGGCACGACTATGACGAGACCATGCGCCCGCTGCAACGTGCGGCACCGCGTGCCGGTCATCTGATCTGGCGCAATGTCGCCGCCGGGCTGGCACCCGTGGTGGCGACCGAACCGGTGGGCGGCATCGTGCTGCCGACCGAACCCCTGTACTACCTGGACCTCGAGCGCGGCGAGATCGGCCGCGTCGGGCTCGAACACGCCGAGGTGGTGCTCGACGTGCTGCGGCTGCCGCCACTGACCGAGAACGAGTTGCCGCTGGTGGCAGCAGCGCTGGCCGATGTGGCGCCCGAGCTGCCGGCCACGCTGCCGGGCCAGACCGGCGAACTCGAGGAACTCGCCGCGCCGCTCGAACCGGTGCTCACCATCGACACCCTGACCACCTGGGGCCATGCCAGGCATCGCGACTACGAACACACGTTCTCGCCGACGCGCTACGACTACGCGCTCGCCACGTTTCGCTATGGCGGTGCCGAGTTGCTGCCGGGCACCACGCACGGCGTCGTTTCCCTGCCCGACGGCCGCGCGGTGCGGCTGAAGCGCGACAGCGCGGCCGAGAACGCGGCACTGGCCGCGCTCGAGCGCGCCGGTTTGAAGCCGGTGCGTCCGCAATGGTTACGCCCGAGCGAAACGCGGCGGGAACTCGGGCTGCTGCTCGGTCTGGCCAGCGAAGTGGCGTGGACCGAGTTTTTCGCCGAGCAGGTGGCGGCGCTGCGCCAGGCCGGCTGGCATATCGACTGCCCGGCAGACTTTCGTCACCGCGTGCTGGCGGTAACCGAATGGGATGCCGAACTCGAGGAGGATGCCAACGGCTGGTTCGCCCTCTCGCTGGGCATCGAGGTCGAGGGCCGGCGGCTCGAACTGGCCCCCTTGCTGCACCAGTTGTTCCGCCGCGAACCGCGCTGGCTCGACCCGAAAAAGCTCGAACAGATCGGCAACGACGAGAGCGTGATCGTCTTCACCGAGGCGGGCGAGCGCATCGCGATACCGGCGCAGCGGATCAAGCCGCTGGCGCGCACCCTGGTCGACCTGTTCGACGCGCCCGAGGCTGGCGCGCTGCGCGTTTCGCGCTTCGACGCGCCGCGGCTGGCCGAGGCGCTGGACGAGAACTGGCAGACGCGCGGCATGCAGCCGCTGGAAGACTGGCATGCGCGTATCCGAAAAGCGCAGGGGATCGAGCGCGTCGACCCGCCACAGGGGCTGGCGATCGAGTTGCGGCCCTACCAGCTCGAAGGGCTGGCCTGGCTGCAGCACCTGCGCACTAGCGATCTGGCCGGCATACTCGCCGACGACATGGGCCTGGGCAAGACCGCGCAGGCGCTCGCCCATCTGCTGGCGGAGAAGCAGGCCGGGCGGCTCGACCGGCCGGCGCTGGTGGTACTGCCGACCTCGCTGATCTTCAACTGGAAGCGCGAGGCCGGCCGCTTCGCGCCGGATCTCTCGGTGCTCAAGCTGCAGGGCAAGGCGCGCGGCGAGGCCTTCGCGCAGATCCCGCACCATGACATCTGCCTGACCACCTATCCGCTGCTGTGGCGCGACCGCGAACACCTGGCGGCGCACGCCTACCACTACGTGATTCTCGACGAGGCGCAGACGGTGAAGAACGCCGCCAGCCAGGCCGCGCAGGTGGTGCGCCAGCTCGATGCCCGCCATCGCCTGTGCCTGACCGGCACCCCGCTGGAGAATCATCTCGGCGAGCTGTGGTCGCAGTTCGATTTCCTGCTGCCGGGCTTTCTCGGTGCCGCAAAGGATTTCACCTCCCGCTGGCGCACCCCGATCGAGAAACGCGGCGACGCGCTGCGCGGGCGCCTGCTGGCCCAGCGCGTGGCCCCCTTCATTCTGCGGCGCAAGAAGGAGGACGTGGCGAAGGAGCTGCCGCCCAAGACCATCGTGTTGCGCACCGTCGAACTGCAAGGCCGCCAGCGCGACCTCTACGAAACCGTGCGCAGCGCGATGGACAAGCGGGTGCGCGAGGAGATCGCTGCGCGCGGATTCGCGCGCAGCCAGATCGTGATTCTCGACGCGCTGCTCAAGCTGCGCCAGGTGTGCTGCGACCCGCGCCTGCTCAAGCTGTCGGCGGCGGAGAAGGTCAAGGAGCGCGCCAAGCTGGATCTGCTGATGGAAATGCTTCCCGAACTGGTCGAGGAGGGCCGGCGCGTTCTGGTGTTTTCGCAATTCACCCGGATGCTGGCATTGATCGAGGCCGAATTGAATGATCGCGGCATCGGCTACAGCCTGCTCACCGGCCAGACGCAGAAGCGCGAAGCGGCGATCGCGAAGTTTCAGGACGGCGCGGTGCCGGTGTTCCTGATCAGCCTCAAGGCCGGCGGCGTGGGCCTCAACCTGACCGCGGCCGACACCGTGATCCACTACGACCCGTGGTGGAACCCGGCGGTGGAGAACCAGGCGACCGACCGCGCCCACCGCATCGGCCAGACGAAGAACGTGTTCGTCTACAAGTTGATCGCGGCCGGCAGCATCGAGGAAAAGATCCTCGCGCTGCAGGAGAAGAAGGCGGAACTCGCCGCCGGCATACTCAACGAGGACCGCGAGAGCATGGCCAAGTTCGGCGAAGACGACATCCGCGACCTGCTGGCCGCACTGCCGGAATGACGGAATTGCTCTCGCATAGCTCCAGCAAGTCAGCGGGCCGGCTGCCCATGAGAGCGCACCATAGCCCGTCTGGTTTCAATCGGTTGATCGGCGCATTCGACCGAGATCTTTGCTTCCGAGTGTTCGGTGGCAGATGGCTGGTTTCGGATGCGCAACGGTTCTTACCCTTGCCGGTCCGGACGGCCGCTCCTCGGCCTCAACGGACGGTGGCGTTCAGCGCCAACTTGGTCTGCAATGCGACGGTTACCCGACGCTGGTCAGAATCCGTGCCGAACGGCAGGTTTCCATCTTCATTGGGGCCGGATTCGACCCAAACCTGCCGGTCGAGTATTTCAAAGCGGCCGTTCGCAGCAACAACCGACGGGACGGAAGCTGCCGTTCGTTACGCCGAGGCCCTGTGGGCGCCTGAGCGGCAGGTTTGAAGTTGGACCGGCCAGTGAGCGAAGGACAGCGCCGGTCAGCCACCGGCCATGACCTGCCGTTCGATGTGCCATCGAAATTTTGAAGCCTGTCGGAGCCTGAACGGCGGCTTTTCGGCGAGCAAGTTGGGGCGCAGTTAGGCAAGACTCGGCCACAACCGGTCGGTCGCGATTTTTCTCCAAAGCCGACGTTGAGCGAGACCGCCCACCCGCAAGCAGCCATTGGCTTGGCATTCTCAAATTTCGCGCGCGGCGGGCGGCTTTGTGGGGGTACCGGTCATTGACGTGTCGTTCGCCGAGGTCGGTACCCGGCCAAGAAGCGACGCTCGCTGAATGCGAGAACGGCTTCGACGAATGGCCGCTCCGCACCTGTCAGCCGTCCTTCATCGGAAGCTGCCTGCGGGCATGATCGGCCATGGCAGTCACTCGTCATCGTGTAGCAAGTAAGCGCGGAGGTATTTGCGGACGTCCGCCTCCAGACTTCGTGCAACTGGCGATGTCCCCTAGCAGCCTGTCGGACTTGATTCGTGGGTGCGAATCAAGCCCGACAGGCTGCTAGACCGCTCTATGCAAGCAAACACGAGACGATTCAATGCAGGGGCAGCGTGCACTACCGACCCCGGAGCGCATCACAGCATGCCCGAATAACTCGACCGCTTCGAGCCGATTCGCATCGAACAGGTGGAAAGACCCAGGCAGCAAGCTTCTGTGGGCCACGCGCAAGGCAACCGGGTTGACGTCGCGGCCCAGTCTCCGCGACGACCTGTCAGACGCCCCGGTCAGATCGCTGCTCGTTGCCAATAATCCGGCTTGCTCGGACTCGGCCGATTGCGCCCACGGCGACGCTCCTAGGGCTTCAATGTTGAACGTCCCGTTGGGCGAGTTTTATTTGTCAGCGTTGAAGATATGGACCTTGGTAAGCCACCCACCGTCGGGCTGACGCTCAAATATGCGCACGGTGTTCCCTGAAAATCTTGTCCGCTCACCGGCATCCTTCACGACAACGACTGTCCACCGGGCGACCTGATATGCATACTTGCCGTCCTGATGGATGCTGACAATTTCGAAAGTATGGTCCTTCTTGTCGCCGGGTTTGAGACGGGCTTCCCAGAACTTCCCAATCGCTTCGTTGCCGTTGACGGGCTGACTTCCGGGCGGCAAGAGAACCGCATCTTTGGCATACATCGCTGGAAAGGCTGCAGGTGTGTTTGCGTTGTATGCAGCCAACCATCGCGCGTTATCTGCCTCCATCACCGCGCGAAGATCCTCAGCCCGCGCGGGCGCCACCATCATGAATACAACAAGCAGTGCAAGGTGAAAGGCATGCTTTGCTGTCATGGCAGTACCTCCTCAGGAAAGGGCGGATGCCCAACGAATGAAAAAGATCTGTCCGGCCTGGTGCTGAACTGCCAACTTGGAAGGCGCCACGTTGCTTCCATGAGAGGAGGGGTCGTCATGAACGTTCGAACACCGTCGCAATCGAATCATTCGGTCCACACGCCTTCATCGGAAAATGCGGCTTTCCCCACCTCTGCGTTCATTTGCCAATCGCCTATTTCACAGATAGTACGAGCCAATGCCTATGTCAACACCGCTGACATCGCCGGAAGCGCAGCGCCGCTGGTTGACGGTCCGCTGCAAGCTCGGGTTCGGCGTCATAAGTGGCTAGAGATTCGGGACGCTTCCGCGGCTGGCGTGCCAGAATGCGAGAATGACGACCTTACCCGGTCGCACGTCGTAGTAGACGTGGTATCGGACCCTTGAGAGGTAGAGGCGGCGCAGGTCTGGATAGCGCGCCGTACTTGACCTTGCGCCAATGCCAGGTTGGTGGGAAAGAAGCGTCCTTGCGTCCTGAAAGTCAACGCGGATAGCATCCGGCGTAGATAGCCTGTTGCTCGCCCACCAGGCTGCTGCTGCTTCGATCTGAGCCGCTGCCCGAGGGGTTACCTCAACTTCGAGCACTTTGCTCAGGCGATGCGGCGCAGCCGCTCGATTAGTTCGTCCGCGGAGATCGTTTCTCCCCGATCGGCCTGAGCGATTGATTCCAAGAGCTCCGCTTCGATCTCGGGGGGAACCTCGAACGTCTCGTCAGGCTCGCGGGCGAGGACGGTGACGACGGTGCCCTCTGGCAGAGGATCCCCTTCCACGACGACTTTTCCGCCTACGACGATCCCAGTGGTGAGTTGCATGGCACTCATTGTACTCCCGCGTACCAACACGCGCATGATGACGCCGAACGTAGAGTTGAGTGGCGCCGAGCGGGAAGGCGAAGCGTCCCCTCGAACGTCGTGTTCCTCGTCTTCATATCAAATACCAACGAATTCCAATCGACGGTGCGGTATAGGTAACTACTGCGGTAGCAGGAGTTAGGGAGTTTTGCACGAAAAGCAAGACATCAAAAACTCTCCCATGCTCGCCTAACAAAGCCGGATAGCTACTAGCAGTTATCCCTGCCCTGATGACGGGAAATGAGACTAGTGACACGAAGAACCATGGTGTTACGTCCTTAAATCACAGCCACCATTAAAATTACGTAAAATGCGGCAGATCAAGTCAGCAGATCAAGTCATGAGCATAACGGCGTCGCGCTGAAATGTCTGCAATCGGGAATTTTCGCCACTGTCCGGTCATGGCCGGGTACCGACCTCGGCGAACGACACGTCAATGACCGGTACCCCCACAAAGCCGCCCGCCGCGCGCGAAATTTGAGAATGCCAAGCCAATGGCTGCTTGCGGGTGGGCGGTCTCGCTCAACGTCGGCTTTGGAGAAAAATCGCGACCGACCGGTTATGGCCGAGAGCCGCGGTTTCAAATGCTTCCCGAAAGCCGCCGATCGAAAATTGGGGGTTCGGCGAACGTCGGCTTTCCGGCGCTACCCGGAAAGGCAGCGGCCGGCCATCAACATTCACCGAACTTAACCGAAAACCGCGCAGACAAATGGCCGGCCTCAGCACTCTGCCAACCTACGGGATGTGCACGTGGGCATCTTTTGATCAGCCTTATGGAAAGCTTTGCAGGGCCGATTTCCGGAAGCTGGCTTCTTGCTCGAATCGCGCCGGCGCATCTATCCCTGTGAACCTAAGCCGGACGAGCCGGAACCAAACAGGGGAATAGCGGTACCCTAGCGCTTGCGTGGAGCTTGTCGATGCGGAGGCCGCCATGGAGCTGCTTACGACCCGGTACGCGGAGAATCTGGCAGGCGTGCTGTCTTGCTACGACCGGATCGTCATCACCGGCACGTTGCCCGGCGCGTGTTTCGCAGAGGGCATGACCAGCTTCTTGGTCTCCCGTGGGATCCGTATCTTCGACTACCCGCAGTTCGCGCTGCCTCTGCGGGAGCGCGTTCGCCATGCCGCTCAGGCGCTGGCAACGGAGCACGGCGCCAGGATCGAACATATCGCCAAGGCCCACGTTCGCAAAGAAGACGTCGTGGCCAAGGTGCTCGCGGCGCGTGGCGATGCGCCCGGCCTGGTGCACGTGATATCGGCGATGGAGACCTGCGCGACCTATCAACCCTGGCACGACAAGGCCAGCGGACGCACTTTCCTGCGCCCGGACACCAAGTGCCTGCACTACTACTTCTACTGGATGGACCGAGAGCTGGGGCTCATCTACGTGCGCGTGCCCACCTACTGTCCGTTCCGGCTGCAGGTTTACTGCAACGGACACAGTTGGCTGGCGCAACGAATGCGGCGCGAGGGCATCGACTTCGCCGCAGCCGACAACGCTTTTGCTCGCATAACCGACTTCGCTCGTGCGCAAGAACTCGCCGACACCTTCAAGCCTGAGTTGCTGCATCGCCACCTGGACCGCTACGCCCAGCTGTGCTGCCCCGTCCTGGATGTCTTTGGGCAGACCTACCACTGGAGCATCATGCAGGCCGAATACTCGACCGACTTGGTGTTCAAGAGCGAGAAGATCCTCGGCTCGCTGTACCAGCAGCTCGCCCGCGAGGCAGTGCTCTCGGTGAAGGCCGAGCAAATCGCCACATTCCTGGGCAAGAAGATCACCCCGCAACTGGCCGCCGAGATTGGCTCGCGCCTGAGCACGCGCATTGAGGGAACCTGCATCAAGCACAAATTCGGATCGGTCTCTATCAAGATCTACGACAAGTTCGCTCGCATCCTGCGCATCGAGACCACAACCAATGACGTTTCGTTCTTCAAGCACCACCGCAAGGTGGAACACCGCACCGGCCGCACCACGCGAGAAGTCGCGCCACTGAAGAAATCCATCTACAGTCTCATCGACCTGCGCGAAATTCTGCTGGGCTGCAATCATCGCTATCTCGAGTTCCTCTCCAGCCTGGACGATCACAGCAGCGGACAACGCCTGCTTGAACGCGTGACGCAATCCAAACCTGACGGCGACCGGTCCTTCAAGGGCTTGAACTTCTTCGATTCCAACGACCAAGCCCTCCTACGCGCCGTGCAACGACCCGAATTCAACATCCATGGCTTGGCCCGCTGTGACTTGATGCGCCGACTCCCTGACCAAACGCCCTCGCGACTGTCCCGCCAGCTCCGCCGCCTGCGCGTCCTCGGCTTGATCAAGCGCGCCGCCAACACCTACCGCTACTACCTGACTCGAGCAGGCCGCATGGCCATCGCCGCGTTCGAGCGCCTCACCAACTTCGCAATCGTTCCTGCAATGGCCGCATAGCCGCAATGCATCGTTTCGGCCTCGCACTTCTGTGCCAGGACGCAAAACTTTGAAGTCGTAAGAGACTAAAAACCTCAGTTAGCCGATTCCGTTTGCATGATTTTCGAGAAGCCGCTGGGCGCGAGGCGGTCCGACCCCGGCGAGGAGGCATTTGAGATGCTCGCAGACGAGGTTCCAGACGGTGGTTGGATGCAACTGCTCCGCAGCACGAGCTAACCAGCCCTGAAGCATGGCGGAGACACGCATTAGCGCTGCCCGCGCCTTCTCGAAATGAGCGTGCAAACCGGTCAGTGTGATCGTCGTCTGCCCGGCATGTTCGGTCCGGCGCCCCACCGAGGACATCAGCCACGGCCGACTGGTGATGGCCTCGCGGCGGGCTTCAGGATTGGCCAAGCGAACGAACAGGCTCCACCAGTTGTAGATGAGTGCCACGGCCCGGGCGGCCAACTGGCAGCGATGCAGGTCGTGCGTGGTAAAGCCACCCCATCCCCACTGGTTCTTGAGTTCGTCGAAGGCGTTCTCGGCATCCGCCCGATCCCGGTAGAGCTGACCCAGACTGACAATCTCGTAGTCGGTGTTGGTCACCAGCACCGCGTACTCATAGCCCGTGATGCCCTTGCCTGCCTTGCGGTCGGCTTCCACGAAGGCCAGCAGTTGCTGACCGTCAGCCTCACCGGCCACCGCGATCTCGCCCGTCAGCGGCCGGCGCAGCACGACGACGCGACGATTCTTCTCCCAGCCCTTGAGGGCAAGCGCCCCATCCTTGCCCTCCCAACCCTGGCCGGCATCCGTCCAGCCCGATTGGCGGAACACACTGACAATGTGACGCTTGACGTTCTTCGAGAGCTTGAGCTTGAACAGGTAAGGCTGCCCCCGTTGCTCCAGAGCCGTCATCATCGCGTCGCACCCGAAGGCGTTGTCCCCGCGCACCAGCTTCGGCTTGTTTTCTGCGGGCAGTTCATCGAGAACCTTGAGCAGACCGGGCTGAGCATGCTTGGCCGTGTGTTCGTTGCCGGCACACACTTCGACACCCAGGACCAGCCGCAAACCCGCCATCAGGTACGTGTGATAGGCATGGGACGGGCGTCCCGGTTTCTTCGGGTTATAGCCGATGAGCGCGCCTTCCTGATGGCCATACAACGGCTTGATCGTGGTGTCGATGTCCAGAATCCAGGCGGCGTTGAGCAGCGCGCTGACACTGTCCGACAGATGCCCGTCCAGCCAGGCGCACCCCGGGCCTTGCGGGATGCGCTTCAGGGCATTGCGCAGAGCGTCTTCGGAGATGACCTTGTCCATGCCCAACAGGCCGGGATTGACCCCGTCGCAGCGGATCCCGGTCACGTGGGCGTAGCGTCGGTGGCCCGACAACACCGAGAGCAGCCAAGTGCCCAGCACCTCCGCCTTCGAGGGTGCATTGGGACTGGCGTAGCTCAGCGGGGCGCTTTCCAGCCAACGACTCCACAGTCCAGTCAGGTTGAGAAACTCGATGAAGTAGGCCAATTGCCCCATCGGCGTGGCGGCGCTCTCCGACTCCCATCGCACCTGCACCCGACCTGCCATCGTCTGCACCCCAGCGCACGACAACAGCATTTCCTCGCGTTTCGCCAGCTTCAGTTTCGCCTCACCCATCGGGTGGCTCCTCAATTTCGTCGCCAACCCACAGTTTGCCGACCTTCGCACGGTTTGGCATACCGGCAACTCAGGTTTTTAGGGTGAAAGCTTGCGTGCCAGGCAGTCGATATGCCGGTCATCGGTGCCGCAACAGCCGCCCAGCACCTTCATCCCCAGTTCGTCACGCAGTGCGGCCACGCTGTTTCCGAAAACCTCCGGCGCTTCTTCGACCAGTTCGGCACTCTCGTCTAGTTCTTCCGGGCTGAGGGCGGCGGTGTTAGCCAGCAGGCCAATCACCCGTTCCCTGACCTGTGCCGATGAATTCCGCTCGTTCAACAAGGCGCTACGGAAGACCGAGGCGTGTGTGCAGTTGATCAGGTAGGCCAGCGGACGCGGTGTCACCGATGCATCAATGGTCGCGATGGCCGTCTTGAGCGGCGTGCCGTCGAGCAGCGTTCCTTCCGGACGGGCGACGAAACTGATCACGTAGGGCAGTCCGGTGGCCGCCTGCGCCTGCGCCAGCCCGATCGCTTCGCTCATTGCGGGAAGCGTGGCGGCCATAAGAAAGTCGACCCCGGCAGCAGCCAGGGCATTGGCCTGCCAGGTGTGAAATTCGGCGGCGGCCTCGGCGCTCATCGCCTCAGTGGGTTTGTACGCGTCGCCACGACAACTCATCAGCCCGCAGATTGCGACTTGTTGCGCGTAGGCGCCGTAACTGTCGCGCAGTTCAGCAAGAAAGCGGCTGTTGTCGCCGTTCAGATCGCGACCGGCCAGCCCAGCAGCCGTGATGCGTTCCCGTCCGGCGCGCCAGGTCGGCGTGGACAGCAGCAGTGGCAACTGGTAGCGCTGGCCGATTTCAAGATACTGGCGGTAGATGGCCTCCAGCGCTGCGCGGCCGGATTCTTCATAAATCAGTGCCGAATTGACCACGTGGTCGTCGATCTGAATGCCTCGAGAGCGGCGTAAACGTTCGATGACGGCGCCTTCGCCAAGAATTGGCGACGAGGCTGCGAGAAGCGAATTGGCTTTGTTTGTCACTATGTTGCATCACACCAATTCAATCTGAACTTTCCGGCCAACAACGGCTGCAGCGCGTTGTAGCGTGGATAGCGTCACATCGCGGGTGGGATCGAGCAGCCGATCAACCTGCGAGCGGCTGGTCTTCAACATAGCGGCCAGGCGCGCTTTGCTCAGCGACTGCTTCTCCATCGCTTCGGTCAACTGCCAGACCACAACCTCCTTGATGGCCAGAGCCTGGGCTTCCTCGAAGATGCCTTCTTCCTTGAGGAGGCTGTCGAGGCTCGATCCGTGATGCTTCCTGCTCATGATCTCAACTCCTTCTGGCGCTTGCGCGCCAATGCCAGTTCGTCGTCGGGCGTCTTCTGCGTCTTTTTGATGAAAGCGTGCAGCGCTACGAGAACGCCTTCATCAAGGCACAGCAACACACGTGCGATGCGGTTGCTGGGCAACTCGGTTCGAATCTCCCATAGTCCCTGCCCCATGGCCCGACACAACGGCATGCCTACCGGCCAGCGCCACTGCGCCCGCATCAGGTCTTGGCCGACCACAAGCCGATCCGGCGCATCCAGAGCCTTGAGCCACTCGCGTACCGGTTCCCTTCCGCTACTGCTTCGAAAGAAGACCAGCGGAGTTTTCTGAGTTGCGTCTTTGGCCATTCTTCACCGTTCGAGATGTACCATAAAAGGTTCATGTCTTGCAAGGTGATTCTTGGCGCCCCTACCCGCGCCAGCGCCGGCAGGCCGGGAGCGCTCAGCCGACTGCTTGTTGGGGAACGTGAATGCCGAAATGTGGGGTGAGTTGGGAGTCAAGGATTGTGGTCCAATGGCGGCTGCGCTTCGTAAGCCGCCGTCGGAACCCGCAGGCTGTCTACGGCCGCGAAGGGCCGCGTCCGGACGACGGGCGTTGTCAAAGCGGCCGGTCGGCGTGATTCCCTGTCCTACGACCGGTAAGGAGTCGATACCGGCCGCCCGGATCGCTCACCACCAACGGCCGCTCTGGCCGACGAGTGTGAGTTCCCCATTTGGCAGGTATCGGAGTTCAGCGGCCATCCCACTGGCCGCTCATCGGAAGCGTCCAATTTCCGCTCCTGGCCGGGGCCTGCCCTTCTGGGTAGGTGTCGGAAAGCGGACCGTCGCCGATCCCCGATTTCCCAAGGGCTGCTTTCGGCGCGCATCGCGGACCGCGGCTGCCGGCCAGCAGCTGGTGCTCCCGCCCGTCGGTTGTGGGTGCGTCTGTCCCCGCACCGTTGGGTGTGCTAGGAGTCTGGCTGTCTGGTCGCGAATATCGCCATCAGGCGCCCGCCGTCCAAGCCTTTGCCTCCAGCGCTGGGCCGTGATATTCTGGTCAGCATGACTAGAAAAGCACCAACCTTGGCAGTACCGACCGCGCAGCCTCCGCGTAGTCGTTGGCGCCTTCAAGACGCAAAGGCGCGATTCAGCGAACTCGTTCGCATGGCGCACAGCGATGGGCCGCAGCACGTCACGTTGCATGGCCGCGATGCGGTGGTGGTTGTCGATGCGGACGAATTCAATCGCCTGAAGGGCGCGCGAACCGGCGAGTTGCTGATCGAGGCTCTGCAAGCTTCGCCACATCGCCAGATCGAGATCGAACCACGCCGTTCTGCGATGCCAGTGCGGGCGGTCAAGTTGTGAGTGGCTGGCTGCTCGATACCAATGTGATTTCGGAGTTGCGTCGATCGCGCCCCAGTGCGCGGGTGCGAAGCTTCATTGCGAGCCAACTGCTTGAAGACTTGTTCGTCAGCATCGTCACTTTCGCCGAAATCCGCTTCGGCATCGAGGCAGTCGGCGATCCGATTCGCCGCTCCGAACTGAACGACTGGCTGCTGCACAGAGTGCGGCCCATGTTCGATCAGCGCGTACTGGAGGTTTCGGAGGATGTCATGTTCAAGTGGCGCATCCTCGTTGAAGAGGGCCGCAAAGTCGGCCATACGTTTTCGCAGCCCGACCTGATCATCGCGGCAACCGCCCTGCAACACGGGCTGACGGTCGTGACCCGCGATACCGGCGACTACAAGCTCGCGCGAGTCCCGTTGTTGAATCCTTGGGTCGACGAGTCGTTGTGACCTCGTTCCCTGCCCGGCTCGGCGGCGAAAACGGGGCTCAACGAAATGGAATCGCAGCTTTGCGGCCGTCGATTTGCATGGCTGGCTGACCGCTCCGGGTCGGTTCCGAACGGCTGATGTCACAGAAGCCGCCGGTCGCGCGCCCCGGGTAGGCCAGTAGCCGGTCATGAGTACACTGCGGACGGAGGGGCTCGGCCACCCACTGGCTCCTTAGGCCGAATTCGAGAAGCATTCGTGTGACGCGAGAACGTCAGCTTGCCGGAGTGCTGCGCACCTTCGCGAAAACCCTGTGTGCTCTGAAACACCGACAATCGCGCCCCTATGATCCGGGCAATCCGCTCAGTCCTGATTTGGGATTTCCCTAGCGGCGCTCTCAATCTCCAAGTGCAACGGCTTCGTCCAATGATTTGCCGGCCAACATGCCGGCCCGGTGCCGGCCTTGATCTTCGCACTTGTGTTGACTAGACTTGGTCAGATCCAATCCAGAGGTGATGAGCCATGCCGGTGGTCAATATTTATGAAGCCAAGACACAGCTTTCCAGGTTGATCGAAAAAGCGGCATCGGGCGAAGACGTCGTCATCGGGCGTGGTGGAAGGCCGGTCGCGCGAATTACCGCGCTGACGCCGGCCAAACAGCCGATCCGCTTCGGGCTTTTGAAGGGGCGGATCAAGCTTGCGGACGACTTCGATGCACCACTGCCTGACGAGGTGGTCGGCGCGTTCGAGGGACGATAGTGCGACTGCTGCTGGATACCCACGTGTTTCTCTGGTCGGTTACGGACAACAGGAAGCTGAAACGGGCCGCCCGCGACTTCATTCTTGCTGCCGACGAGGTCTACGTATCGGCCGCATCGATCTGGGAAATCGCCATCAAGGCCCACCTTGGAAAAATCGAGGGAGACCCCGAAGAGCTGGCCGAGGCGATCGAGCCGAGCGGATTCCATGAACTGCCGGTCACGGCTCGACATGGCGCGGCGGTGGCGCGCCTGCCCGCGCTCCATGCTGATCCATTCGACCGTCTGCTCGTGGCGCAAGCGATGTCCGAGCCACTGCGGTTTCTGACGGCTGATTCGATGCTGAGCAAATACAGCGAGCTGGTCGATCTCGCGTAGCTTGGAGTCTGTCCTGGCGGCGATATCTTCCAGACGAGTGTCGGCGCAACATCCGACTACCATTGCGCCGAACGAAGTCGCGAACCGCGGCGCAGTCCGGCGCGTTTCTCTGGCCCGCTCGAGCGTGCCGGGAAAGCAGCTTGGCAGAATATCATCGAGGGGTGGCCGGCAAGCCGCATGAATGCTGGCCCGCTAGGCAGGCATGCCCCGGAGCCAATATGGGAGCGGCTCTCCAGGCAGGCATGCCTGTGAGGTCCGTTGCATGCGGCTCTCAGGCCATCAGGGTTCGAGCAGGGCGTTGATCTGCTGCACGTCGTCCTCGCCCAGCGAGCCGGCGGCCGCCTTCAGGCGCAGTTGCGCGAGCAGGGTGTCGTAGCGTGCCTTGAACAGGTCGCGCCGGGTGGTGGAGAGCTGCTGCTGGGCGTTCAACACATCGATGTTGATGCGCACACCGACTTCGTAGCCGAGCTTGTTCGAATCGAGCGCCGATTGCGAGGACACCAACGCCGCTTCCAGCGCCTTGACCTGGGCAGTGCCGCTGCTGACGCCGAGGTAGGCCTGGCTGGCCGACAGCGCGGCGGCGCGGCGGGCGGATTCCAGATCGCTCATCGCCTTCAGATTGAGCGCGGCGGCCTCGCGCTCGCGCGAGACGACCAGCCCGCCTTGATAGAGCGGCACCGCCACTTGCAGGCCGATGACGTTCGAATCGCTCTCGGAGGTGCCGAGCGAAACACTGGTCGAGCCGAGCCCCTTGGTGTGATTACGCGAGGCGACCAGATCGACGGTCGGATAGTGGCCGGCGCGCTGGCGGTCAATCTCGCGCGCGGCGATCTCGAGCCCGGCCTGCTGGGCCTGCACCGTGTAGCTGCTCTGCTCGGCGGCCGAGATCCACTTCTGCACATCGTCGGGTTCCGGCCGGTTGATCTGCACGGTCGGCTTGAGCGCCTTCAAGGCCTCGGGCTCCTTGCCGATCACCTGGCGCAGCGCCTGGCGCTTGATGTCGAGATCGCTTTGCGCGGCGATCTCCTGCGCCACGGTCAAGTCGTAACGCGACTGCGCTTCGTGGGTGTCGACGATGGTCGAGGTGCCGACCTCGAAGTTGCGCTTGGCCTGTTCGAGCTGTTCGGCGATCGCCTTCTTCTGCGCCTGCGCCACGGTCAGGGTGTCCTGCGCCAGCAGCACGTCGAAATAGGCCTGCGAGACGCGCAGAACCAGATCCTGTCCCGCCTGCGAGAACACCGCTTCGGATTGGGCGACCTGCAGTTTCGACTGGTCGTAGGCGACCAAGTTCTGCCAGCGGAACAGCGGCTGGGTCAGTTGCAGCGTATAGCCGTTGGAATTGAACCGCGAATCGGCGGAAGTCGGCCGCTTGAGTTCGACGTCGTTCCAGTTGGTGTTGGCGGAAAAGCCGATCGTCGGCAGCAGGCCGGCGCGGCCTTGCGGAATCCGCTCGCGGCCGGCGTCGAGCTGCGCGCGCGCCGCGGCGAACTGGCTGTCGTTGGCGAGCGCGTCGCGATAGGTTTGCAGCAGATCCGCGGCACCCGCGCCGTGCGCAAAGAGCGACGATGCCGTCAGTCCGATGGTGATCCAGTTCCTGCGCTGCATGCGGTTCTCCAGTTGCCTTGGGAATTCAGTAGGTCGGCATCGCCGGATCGACGCTGCGCGCCCAGGCGGCGACGCCGCCGCTCAGATTGACGACGTTGGCGAAACCTCTCGATTCGAGGAACAGCCCGACCTGCATGCTGCGCGCGCCATGGTGGCAGATGCAGACGATGCGCATGTCCGGATCGAGTTCGCCCAGGCGCAGCGGAATCGTCTGCATCGGCATCAGTTGCGAGCCTTCGATGCGACAGTGATCGAACTCCCACGGCTCGCGCACGTCGAGCAGCAGCGGCTTGTCGCCGGCTTCGAGTTCCTGGGCCAATTGGGTCGGCGTGATCTGCTGCATGACGATTCCCGTCGCTTCAAAATACGAACCGGTCCTTGCGCGGCGCGTTGTCGAGGGGGGCGACATTGGTCTCGAACAGATTGACCGTCTGATAAGCGCCCTCGGCGGTACAGGTGACCAATTGGGCCGTCATGGCCGGCGCATCACCGACGATCGCGCACAGGCGCCCGCCGAGCTTGAGCTGGGCCAGCAGTTCGTGCGGCAGCATCGGCAGCGAGCCGGTGACCACGATCACGTCATAGGGCGCGTGCAGCGGCCAGCCGCGCACGGCATCGCCCTGGTCGACCGAGACGTTGGTGACGTGTGCCCGCTCGAGATTGGCGCGCGCCATCGTCACCAGGGCGGGATCGATGTCGACGGCGTGAACCTGCTCCACCCGCGCGCCGAGCAGCGCGGCCAGGTAGCCCGAACCGGCGCCGACCTGCAGCACCTTGTCGGCGCGGCGCGGCGACACGGCCTGCAGCATGCGCGCTTCGACCTTGGGCTCCAGCATGCTCCGGCCATTGCCGAGCGGCACCTCGATATCGGCGAAGGCGAGATTGCGGTAGGCCGGCGGTACGAAATTCTCGCGCTTGACGGCAAACAGCAGGTCCAGCACATCCTGGTCGAGCACATCCCACGGCCGGATCTGCTGCTCGACCATGTTGAAGCGCGCCCGCTCGAAATCCATGTTCATCTTTTTTGCTCCCTGGTTGCCGATCACGGTGCATCACCGTGCGCCATATTCAAGCCTTGGCATTTTACCTGCTCGGGACGATCTGCCGCGCGGCGAGGCGCTCAAATATTCGCAGCGCCTGCTGGATCGGCCGCCGCCGGTCTGGAATCCGCCGCCGAGGGCGCGGCGGGCGCAGGCTCGTCGCGCCGGACGCGGAACCACGCCGCGTAAAGCGCCGGCAGGAACAGCAGCGTCAGCACGGTGGCGACCAGCAGGCCGCCCATGATCGCCATCGCCATCGGGCCCCAGAAAATCGAGCGGGTCAGCGGGATCATCGCCAGGATCGCCGCCGCCGCGGTCAGCATGATCGGCCGGAAACGTCGCACCGCTGCACCAACGATCGCATCCCAGCGCGTCCGCCCGGCGGCGATGTCCTGCTCGATCTGGTCGATCAAGATCACCGAATTGCGCATGATCATGCCGGCCAGCGCGATCACGCCCAGGGTCGCCACGAAGCCGAACGGCGCCTGGAAGGCGATCAGCGCCAGCGCCGCGCCGATGATGCCCAGCGGGGCGGTCAGGAACACCAGCAGGCTGCGCTGGAAGCTGTGCAACTGAAGCATCAGCAGGGTCAGGATGATCACCACCAGCAGCGGCATGTTCGCATTAATGCTGTCCTGGCCGCTCTTGCTCTCCTCGATCGCGCCGGCGATCTCGATCCGGTAGCCGGGCTGCATGGCGCGGCGGATGTCGTCGAGCTTGGGATCGATCAGCATCGCGGCATGGGGCCCCTGGATGCCATCCTTGACTTCCGACTGCACGGTGATCGTCGGCTCGCGACCCTGGCGCCAGATGATGCCGGGCTCCCATACCAGTTCGCCGCGCGCCAGTTGCGACAACGGCACCGAACGCCCGTTGCCGGCCGGAATGTTGGCGTCGTAGAGCCGGTCGATCACGCTGCGCTCGCGTTCCGGCTGGCGCATGACGATGTCGATCAACCGGTCGCCTTCGCGGAAGGTACCGATGGTCGTGCCGGTCAGCACCGTCTGGGCGGCACGGGCCAGCGTCTGCGAGCTGATGCCGAGCGCCCGCGCCTTGTCCTGGTCGAGATCGAGGCGCAGCACCTTGATCTGTTCGTTCCAGTTGTCATTGACGCCGACGGTGTTGGGATCGGCCCGCATCACATCCTTGACCTGGTCGGCGTACTTGCGCACCAGCGCGGCATCCGGGCCCTTGACACGGAACTGCACCGGGTAGGCCACCGGCGGCCCGTTCGGCAGCAGGTTGACGCGACCGCGCACGTCGGGGAATTCGGCCGCGAACACCGCCTTCATCTTCTCGCGCACCCGCTCGCGCGCCGCCACGTCTTTGGTCAGGACGAAGAGCTGGGCGAAGTTGGCGTGGGTCAGTTGCTGATCGAGCGGCAGGAAGAAGCGCGGACTGCCGGTGCCGACATAGGTGACGTAGTTGACGACATCGGGCGCCACGTCTTCGCGCTGGAGGAAGGCCTCGAAGCGCCTGGCCTCGCGTTCGGACGCCGCAAAGCCGGCGCCTTCCGGCAGCCACAGCTCGACATTGAGTTCCTCGCGATTCGAGTCGGGGAAGAACTGCTGCTGGATGAAGCGGAAGCCGAAAATTCCGAGCGCGAACACCGCAAGGGTGATCACGATCACGGTCTTGCGCTGGTCGACGCACCAGTCGACCAGGGCGCGGAATCTGCGGTAGCCGGGCGAATCGAAAGGATCGTGCGGCCCGCCTGCGGGCGGCTTTTCGTTGAGCAGCAGGAAACCAATGTAAGGGGTGAAGAACACCGCCGCGATCCAGCTCGTGATCAGAGCGATCGCGTTGACGGCGAAGATCGAGAACGTGTACTCGCCGGCAACCGACTTGGCGATGCCGACCGGCAGAAAGCCCGCGACGGTGATCAGGGTACCGGTCAGCATCGGCATCGCGGTGGATCGGTAGGCGAAGGTCGCGGCCTCGAGCCGCTCGTAGCCCTCTTCGAGCTTGCGCACCATCATCTCGACGACGATGATCGCGTCATCGACCAGCAGGCCCAGCGCGATGATCAGCGCGCCGAGCGAGATCTTCTGGAAATCGATGCCGAACACCCACATGCAAAGAAAGGTCACCGCCAGCACCAGCGGGATCGTCAGCGCGACCACCAGCCCCGGCCGCATGTCGACGCGCAGCGGATGCCGGTGCAGGCCGAGCGACAGGAAGCTCACTGCGAGCACGATCAGCACCGCCTCGCTGAGTGTGCGCAGGAATTCGCCGACCGAACGCTTGACCACCCGCGGCTGGTCGGCAACCTGCGCGACCTCGATGCCGACCGGCAGGTCGTTGCGGATCTTCGCCATCGCCTGTTCGAGGTTGAGGCCGAGCTTCACGATGTCGCCGCCCTTGGCCATCGACACGCCGACGCCGATGACCTCCTTGCCGTTGAAGCGCATCTTCTGCACCGGCGGATCGGCATAGGCGCGCGTCACGGTGGCGAAGTCACCGAGGCGAAAGGCGTTGCTGTTGCCCGGCACGCGCAGCACCAAATTCTCCAGGTCGCGCTCGTCGCGGAACTGGCCGGATACGCGCACCTGCAGGTCCGACTCCGGCGTGATCAGCGTGCCGGCCGGCTCGATGACGTTCTGCGCATTGAGTGCGGCAATCACCTGCTCGATGCCGATGCCCATCTGCGCGAATTTCTTGTGCGAGAACTCGACGAAAACCTTCTCGTCCTGCACGCCGAACAATTCGACCTTGGCGACGAAGGGAACGTGCAGCAACTGCTGGCGCGCGTAATCGACGTAGTCCTTGAGTTCGTGATAGGAGAATCCGTCAGCCGAGAAGGCGTAGAGCGAGCCGTAGGTATCGCCGAACTCGTCGTTGAAGAACGGGCCCTGGGTGCCGGCAGGCAACTGGTTGCGGATGTCGCCGACCTTCTTGCGCACCTGATACCAGATGCCCGCCACTTCCTTGGGCGGCACACTGCCGAGCAGCACGACGAAGATCAGCGACTCGCCCGGCTTGGAGTAGCTGCGGATCTTGTCGACGTAGGGCGTCTCCTGCAGCTTGCGTTCGATGCGGTCGGTCAGTTGCTCTTCGACCTGGCGCGCGGTTGCGCCCGGCAGCCGCGAACTCACCACCATGACGCGGAAGGTGAACTCCGGATCCTCGTTCTGGCCGAGCTGGAAGTAGGCGAACACACCACCGAGCAACAGCACCACCAGCAGATAGCGCGTCAGCGCGGCGTGACGAATCGCCCATTCCGAGATATTGAAGCCGCGCATCGGCTCAGCTTCCGGCCTTCGCGGCCGCGGGTGCCGTGGCGGGAGCGGCCGCCGGCCGGGACGGCTCGTCGCTCAGCAACCTGACCTTCTGCCCCGGCTGCAGCAGATGCGCCCCGGCGGTCACGACCACCTGGCCGGGCGCCAGGCCGTTGCTGAGAAGCGCGTCGTTGCCGTTCGGCCCGGCAATGGTCACCGGTACGCTGCGCACAGTGGAGGACGCCGGATCGAGCACCCACACCATGGTATGCTCGCCCGTCTTCAGCAACGCCGACAGGGGCACGCGGATCAGCGGCACCGGCGTTTGCGCGGAAAAGCGGACGTTGGCCGTCATGCCCCAGCGCATCCCGGCCGGCGGATCGGCCACCGCTACCCGAACCGCATAGGTCCGGGTGGCCGGGTCGGCGGCGGGTGCGGTCTCGCGGATCCGGCCATTGGACACACGCCCCGGCGCGGCCCACAGAGACACTTCGACGCGCTTGGCGGCGCGAACCGCTTCGACCTGGTCCTCGGGCACGCCGATGGCGATCTCCTTTTCGGCGGTCTGCGCCAGCCTGACCACGGTCTGGCCCGACGTCACCACCTGCCCAGCCTCGGCCTCGACCGCCGTGATCACGCCGTCGGCATCGGCGCGGAGCGCCGCGTACTCGGCCTGATTGTCCTGAATGCCCAGTTGGGCGCGCACGGCATTGAGCTGCGCCAGCGCGCTGTCATGAGCGGCCTGGCGGCGGTCAAGTTCGGCCTGGCTGATGAAGTTCTTCGCCCGCAGGTCGCGGTAGCGCGCCAGATCGGCCTTCGCGAGTTCGTACTGGCTGACCGCAGCCGTGACATTCGATCGCGCCGCTGCTTCGGCGAGCTTGAGGTCTTGCGGATCGAGCTGGGCCAGCACCTGCCCCTTCTTCACCTGCGCGCCGACGTCGACCAGTCGGCGCAGGATCTTGCCGCCGACACGAAAGCCCAGACGCGATTCGTAGCGCGGGCGCACCTCGCCGGAGAATTCGGCCAGCAGATCGGCGCGCTCGGCGGCGACCGTCAGCGTGCGCACGGGTCGAACCACCTCGACCACCTGCTGCTCCTTGGCGCAGCCGGCGATCAGCAGGGCTATGAGTGGCACGAGGCAGACGGAAACGACGGCACGATTCATCGCGGCTCCTTGGCGCCCGCCACCAGCAGGCCATGAAAGACCAGATCGAGATAGGCATCGAGATAGGCGCGCGGATCCATGCGCTTGGGCTCGCAGCAGGCGAACGAGTAGCGCCAGGTGGCAAGGTGGATCAGCGGGGCCATCAACACGTTGACGATCAGTTCGTCATTGACGCTGCGGAACGTGCCGCGCTCGATGCCAAGCCGCAACGCCCGCCGAACCAACTCGCGGCCACGGCCCATCACCTCGTCGAAATAGAACTTCGCCACCTCGGGGAAGTTCTGCGCTTCGGCCATCATCAGCTTGGGGATTCCGCCCAGATCGGTCGCGCCGATCAGCTCCCACCAGCCGAGCAGGATCTCGCGCAGCAGGCGCTCGGGGTCGTCGCCATGGCATTGGAAGAGCGCCTCGCCCTGCTCGAGCGCCGGCACGATGCCTTCCCGAATCACTGCGGTGAACAGAGCTTCCTTGCTGTCGAAGTAGAGGTACAGCGTGCCCTTGGAAACCCCGGCGCGCGCAGCCACGTCGTCGAGCTTGGTCGCGGCGAATCCGCGCTCGACGAACAGCGACAGTGCCGCGGTCGTGAGTTCCTGCGGGCGTGCTTCCTTGCGACGGGAAAAGCGCGCGCGGGCTTCAGCGTTCATTGGCGTGTTCCGACGGTGAAGTCCGCTCCGAATCGAGCGGGATCTGCATATTGATAACTAACCAGTCAGTTATCAAATTACACCGTGAGCCGCCTCGCGTCAAGCTGCTGTTCTTCGACCGAATGCTCTGGGTGGTGCCGATGGAGTCCGGGATCCCATCAACAGGTCTCGGGGCAAGCGGACGAGTCGAAGACGCAAGCGTTGCTTTGGTCCCGGCGCAGTGGGTCGATCCCGCCACGGCGTGAGCGCGGGTGCCCACGGCATTCGTTGCGATTCCGAGAGCTCTCCACGCGCCGGCCGCACGCAATTTGCCGAACAACGATTGTTGGCGCCCGAAATACTTGTGGATGCGGCGTTGGATTCCCTATCCTTGGCACGGCGCCGAAGCGCGCGAGTGCGTGGCGATTGAGAACCCGCACCGCGTCCGATATTGGCTTACCGGACGAGTGCAGGTGGGAGCTTTCAGGTAAGAAGCTACAGCGACTCGAGAAACTTCAGTAGCAACTGCCGATCAGCCTCGCTCAGAGCCAGGTACGCCGCCGTCACGGGTGCCGCCTGCCCTGCATGCCGCTCGATAGCCTCTTGCTTGGTGAACGTGAGGCCATCGTGCATCAGGCGATTGCGTGTCCTCAAACCCCACAGCGGCGCCGTCCGGATCTGTTTGGCCGTACCCGCGAACTCGGGCGTCGGCTGCACCGGGATGCCGTCCCCGGTCCCGATGTCGTGAAGCAGGAAGTCGCTGTAGGGATGGAAGGCCTTGTTGCCAAGTGCGGCGGGAATCTCGAACGTGCCGCCGTTGATCTTTGTGCCGGGCGCGGCGGTCACGAGCGTGCCTACGTGGCAGGTCGCGCAGCCGGTGCTCTTGAACAGCGCTTCGCCCGCGCGTACTTCGGCGGTGATCGCGCCGCGGGGCGGCGCCTTGGTTGAGCGCATGAAGTCGGCGAACGCGATCACGTCGTCGCCGTCGTCCTCGGGGTCCGGCACCGGATCGTACTCCGTGCCGTATCCAACGAACACACCGCTCGAGGTGTTCTCCTCGGGCAGCAGCGGGCTCGTGATGCCCATCTCGTTGAGATAAGCGTCGGCAGAGAACGACACGAGGCTCCCGTGTTGGCTCTTCCAGCCCAGACGCCCGATGCGCGTCGTACCCGGCGCTTCGAGCACCGGCGAGAGCACGGCCGTTCCGCGCATGGCGGCGGGCTGCGCATCGCGGAGGCGGAGCAAGGTATCGTTCGAAAGCGCCTCGACGAAGCCCAGGCCGAGGGTGCTCGTCGACAGACGGAACGTGCGAATGTCGTCCTCATAAGCCACGCGTTCGACGATCGCCGCGTGCGTCGCGCGCGAGTGCACGAGCGAGCCGCCGAGAGATTCGAAGAAGTCATCGCCATTGAGGTGCCCCGTACGGTGCTCGGTGATCTGGCTGGCGCCGCCCGTGACCACATTTTCATGGCATTCGCGACAGCTCTGGGCATTGTAGACAGGGCCGATGCCGTCAGCGATCGTCTCGACCTCCTCGAAGATGAAGCGGTTGTCGTTGAACGAGCGCAGCGCTACGACGGTATCCTTGGTAAGCGTGTCGTAAGCGGGGCCTTGCTCGAGATAGCCGTTAGTCATGTTGTCGAACCCGGTCGGCGCCTCGGTCGGGCGCGGCGACGGCGGGCGCCTCCCACCGCGGCCATCGGTGGTGCTGGCCTCTTCGCTCGGCGCGGTCCGTCCAACTCGGAAACGATCGCGACGGTTGTCGGCGTCGGCCTGATCGACGGCAATCAGAGTGCTCAGGGCAACGCCCGCAGTGAGCGACAAAATAGAGTTGCGCATGGATTCCCTCTCCGCTGAAGTGTGGTGTGAGTGCTTTCAAGTGCGGCGTGAGCGCTTTCCTTTTCTGTGAGCGCCAGGTTCGCTCCATCGCCCGCGGGCACGACTGGCTGCAAGATCCATACCGAACAAATATGCTGGGACGAATCAGTAGCTTATGCGTTTGGACGCACGAAGCATCGTCGGGCATCTACGACGAAAGTGCTAGGTGACAATCCAAGCTTTCGCGTAGTGGGTCGATCCCGCGCCGGAGTGAGTGCGACTGCCTGCCCCGCAGTCGCTCCTCAACCCTTCGCGGCGTAACCCGCGGTCTTCAGGCCGTAGGTAGCCCGCATTCGGCGCAATATCGATTGCGCCCTACGCGTGCTGATGACGCCCCAGTTGCGCAGCACCTTGTGCGATCACGCCGCCGGCAACTACCGCATCCTGACGACGCTGGCCGCCGAACTGCTCGCCGCCGCCGCCCAGCGCGATCTGCCGCAACTCGATGAGAAGCTATACCTCGATGTCTTCGCCCAACCCGAAAGCCCCAAGCCGCGCCGTGCGGCTGCCGGCCGCTGATCACTGGAGCCTGCTATGCGACCCGACTCAACGCCCGTCAAGATCCGCCTGCCGCCCATCTCCGATGCGGCTGTCGTCGAGATCTATGACTTCCTCTGCAATTTCCTTCGGCTCTTCGAATCCCACTATGGCGGCCAGATCCATACTTTTACGCGGATCGTTCCTTCGACAACACCGTCCAGCACACATCGCCCCCGAAATCCCCGCCCGACGACCCACCTTTCTGATCCACAGACCCGCTCAACAACAACGCCGTCGGCATTCATCGCCGACGGCGTTTCGCTTCATGACCAACTCGCCTCGACACCATCACTTTGCGTGAACATCGGGGCATCAAATTCGGTGACCGCACTCAATTCCCTGGCACGGCTTACTGCCGAGGCAATTCCAAAAGGATATTTTCTACGGGGCTCCGAACTCGGCGCTCAGCGACCGTGCTTGTCCAACAAACCGTTCAGATCGTGGCTTCGCACGATCTAACCTTGTTCGTTAGGCCTTCGCCGCTGCCCACACACCCCCGCCAAAACCTTCGCGCGCGTAAACCTTGATGGGAAACCGAGACTCAAACTTGCGACCCTCAAGGTCTTTGTAGGTGATGGACACTTCAGCCTCCGAACCGTACCTCAGCCAAGAATCTTCTCCTGGGTTATCCGTGAACGCCCCGAACGACGTTGTCAACTCCTCTCCGTTCCGAAGAAGCGGAATCTCGCTTGCGCTCAGGAAGTTCGATTCGATCATTTTGAACTTCTGATCACGCACACCTGGCTCAAGTAGCGACGCAATCTCTGCCTCTGAGGCATGCAGCCGCACCCGTACCGCAGGCCTGCTCCCTGTGTTGGCAATGACCAGATTGAACGTAGCAGCCGAGATGCCTGAACTGTGCTCTGTGATGAAAGCGGTGACGACGGGCCGATTGGACTGCAGCCAGTTGACTTTGGTGAAGTACAGCGACACGAGCGAGATGAGAATCGCGCCCACGGAAAGGGCGGTTTTGAGATCGTCTGCAGTCACGGACATAGTGGACTCGGAGGCCTAACGAATAGCGTTTATCCGCCGAAGCGGATGGGGGCAGCGCGACGTCATTTCGGCGGATAAACCTCGTTGGACTGGGCCGCCGCGACGGCGGAGGCTATGGGGATTGTAAGGCGGTGGCGCCCGAAGTCAATTGAATGGCATGGCCAGAGTGGGTCGTGCGGGCCGCACCGATGTGCGCAAAAGGTAGCGTAGCAGCGCGCGGGCGGAGCTGGCGGGCAAAGTGGCGCGATCGCAGGCGCTGTTGCGCGCGCCGGGGACGAGCCAGGCCGCGTACGGCGATACCGTCCGTTCGCTGCGCAACAGAAAGGCCGGGATCGATTCTCACGGCGGTCCGCGTGGATGAGGCAGGTGAGCTTGCGCGCCGATCGTGGCAAGCAGACGGAACTGTGCGGTCGCGCAATTCGGGCAGCGAGCGTGCTCGATGTGCGAAACGCGACGCAGGAACGCCGCCACCGACTCGATCACGACCGGCCGCGCAGGTGGTGCGCCGAGCGCAGCGCGGGCCGCAGCCAGGCCGTTGTTCGTCCTGGCCGGCCAGAGCAGGCCGTAGTGACGGATGCGCTCGAAGCCGGCCGGCAGCACATGCTGCAGGAAGCGATGGATGAACGCGGGACCGGGGATGCGCACTGTGCGCTTGGCGCCCACAGCGGGATCGGCGCGCACGCGCAAGAGCACCTCGTTGCACTCGATGCCGACGATGCGCTCGTTGGAGATCGCCACCCGGTGTATATGGCGACCCATGACGCTGTAGAATCCGTGCTGCATCGCATCGGCACAAATTCTCATGGCCCGCATCTCCATCTACGACTCCACGCTGCGCGACGGCGCGCAGGCGCAAGGCATCTCCTACTCGGTCGACGACAAGATCAAGATCGTCGAGCGGCTCGACGCGCTCGGCATCCGCTACATCGAGGCCGGCAATCCCGGCTCGAACCCGAAGGATCTCGAGTTCTTCGCCCGCGCCGCGAGCCTGAAACTCGCCAACGCCTGCATCATCGCCTTCGGCGCGACGCGCAAAGTCGGCATTCCCGTTGCCGACGACGCCAACATCCAGTCGCTGCTCAAGGCCGGCACCGCCGCCATCGCCATCTTCGGCAAGAGCTGGGATTACCAGGCGCTGGAGATCCTGCGTACGACGCTGGAAGAAAACCTGGCAATGATCGGCGACACGGTGCGCTACCTGAAACGGCACGGCAAGGAAGTGGTGTTCGACGCCGAACACTTCTTCGACGGCTACAAGGACAACCCGGAATTCGCGCTCAAGACGCTGGCCGCCGCGGTCGAGGCCGGCGCCGATTCGCTCGCGCTGTGCGACACCAACGGCGGCAGCTTCCCCGACGAGATCTTCGACATCACGCGCACGGTCTGCCAGCACTTCCCGAACGCGGCCGTCGGCATCCACTGCCACAACGACAGCGAAATGGCGGTGGCCAACTCCATCCGCGCCGTGCAGGCCGGCGCCACGCAGGTGCAGGGCACCATCAACGGTCTGGGCGAACGCTGCGGCAACGCCAACCTCTGCTCGATCATCCCCAACCTGCAACTGAAGCTTGGCCACGATTGCATCCCTGCCGACGCGATGCGGCACCTGACCAGCACCTCGCGCTCGGTGGCGGAAATCGCCAACATGCCGCACAACGACAAGGCACCCTACGTCGGCAGCCACGCCTTCGCGCACAAGGGCGGCATGCACATCGACGCGGTGGTGAAGAACCCGATTTCCTACGAGCACGTCAACCCGGAACTGGTCGGCAACAGCCGGCGAATGCTGATGTCGGAAGTGGCGGGCCGCAGCACGCTGCTGGCGCGCATCAACGCCGTCGATCCGACACTGGCGAAGGACTCGCCCGAGACGCGGGGGATCGTGGATAAGCTCAAGGAACTCGAACACGAGGGTTACCAGTTCGAGGCGGCGGAGAGCTCGTTCGAACTGGTGGTGCGCAAGATGCTCGGCCGCTACACCCCCTTCTTCGAACTGGTCGAATTCAAGGTCATCGTCAGCGAACCCTGCGTCAACGAGGAGGCGAACTCGTCGGTGATCATCAAGGTTCGCGTCGGCGACCAGGAAGTGCTGACAGTCGCCGAGGGCGACGGACCGGTGAACGCCCTCGACCGCGCCGCGCGCAAGGCGCTGGAGCGCCTCTATCCGGCCATCGGCGAGATTCGCCTGACCGACTACAAGGTGCGCGTGCTGGATTCCGACAAGGCTTCCGCGGCCAAGGTGCGGGTGCTGGTCGAATCCACCGACGGCCGCGAGAACTGGACCACCATCGGCGTCTCCACCGACATCATCAACGCCTCCTGGCAGGCGCTGGTCGACGCTATGGAATACAAGCTGATACGCGATCAGGAACCCAAGTCGCCTTCGCGCTTGTGAAGAAATCGTTGCGAGCGGCCTGAGTTCGGTCCGAGGAGCGCAGACGTACTCAGTGCTACATCGAGCACCGCATGGCCGAAATCGGGACGCGCAGTAGATTCATTCACAAGCTCTCAGGCCCGATCGGGCTTCAACAGAACCAACTTCAACTGGTCCTGGTCGACCGGCTTCAAGGTCACCTGCTGGTAACTCACCAGGCCGCGCCTGCAGTGATTGAAGTCGCGCCGCCCGCCCTGGCGTTCAAGCACGTTGTGCTGCTTCCAGAAACGCGCAAATTCCGGACTGCCCTTCTTCAGGTCGTCGATCAGCCGCACCAGTGCCGGTTCGTCGAGCCGCGTCCGGCAGTCGGCGCGAAACTCCGCCACCAGTCGGCCCGCCCGCGTTTCCCAGTCGACGATGAGCGCGCGCGCTCCGGGCGCGAGGAACACATAGCGCAGCAGATTGCGCGGCAGTTCAGATTCCCTGACGCGCTGGTCGAGCCAGCCGGCGAAGAGTGCGGCCGCCGGCTTGTTCCACGCCAGCATGTCCCAGGTACGGCCGAGGATGTAGGCGGGAATCGCGATGTTGGCGACCAGCGAGATGAGCAGGTCGGCCGCCGCATCGCTTTCCGGCGCTGCGGCCAGCGGATCGCGCCGCCCGGCGAGTTCGAAGATGTAGGCGCGCTCGCCGCGGGTGAGATGAAGCCCTTGCGCCAGTCGTTCCAGCGCATCCGCCGAAACATTGACCGGGCGCCCTTGTTCGATCCAGGTGTACCAGGTCGGGCTGATGCCGGCGAGTTGCGCGACTTCCTCGCGGCGCAGGCCCTGCGTGCGCCGCCGGCTGCCGGCGGGGAAGCCGAAAGCCTCGGGCGCCTGGCGACTGCGCGCGGCCTGGAGAAATTCGCCGAGTTCCTTGCGGGTGTCCATGAACGGCCTCTGGCTGTTAATTCCAGTACCAGTATAAATAGCACCCTTGTCAGGGTACAAACGATTCGCTAGCATCCTCGCCCATGGCGCAGCACACGCCTCGCCTATCACCTCATCACCGCATGCGAGGAGGCCTCATGGCTGGCAAGACGCTTTACGACAAACTCTGGGAATCGCACGTGGTCCGCGAAGAGAGCGACGGCACCTGCCTCCTCTACATCGACCGCCACCTGATGCACGAGGTGACCAGTCCGCAGGCCTTCGAAGGCTTGCGGCTGGCCGGACGCAAGGCGTGGCGCAAGCAAAGCATCGTCGCCAACCCGGACCACAACACGCCGACCGACCATTGGGACCAGGGCATCAAAGATCCGATCTCGCGCCTGCAAGTGGAAACGCTCGACGCCAACATCAAGGATTTCGGCGCGCTGGTGTACTTCCCCTTCAAGCACGCCAACCAGGGCATCATCCACGTCATCGGCCCCGAGAACGGCACCACGCTGCCGGGCATGACCGTCGTCTGCGGCGACAGCCACACCTCCACGCACGGTGCCTTCGGCGCGCTGGCGCAGGGCATCGGCACCTCCGAAGTCGAGCATGTGCTCGCGACGCAGACGCTGGTCGCCAAGCGTTCCCGGCGCATGCTGGTGACAGTCGAAGGCCGCCTTGCCGCCGGCGTGACCGCCAAGGATGTGGCGCTCGCCATCATCGGCAAGATCGGCACCGCCGGCGGCACCGGCCATGCCATCGAGTTCGGCGGCTCCGCCATTCGCGCGCTGTCGATGGAAGGCCGCATGACCCTGTGCAACATGGCGATCGAGGCCGGCGCGCGCGCCGGCCTGGTCGCGCCAGACGAGAAGACCTTCGAGTATCTCGAGGACAAGCAGTTCGCGCCGAAGGGGGACCAGTGGGATCGCGCCGTCGCCTACTGGAAGACGCTGCAATCCGACGCCGATGCCATGTTCGACGCCATGGTCGAACTCGACGCTTCGATGATCGAACCACAGGTCACCTGGGGCACCTCGCCCGAACAGGTGCTGCCCGTGGGCGGCCGCGTGCCCAATCCCGCCAACGAAGCCGATGCACAAAGGCGCGTCGGCATCGAGCGCGCGCTGCAGTATATGGGGCTTGCCGCCGACACGCCCATCGGCGAGATCCGGGTCGACAAGGTGTTCATCGGCAGTTGCACGAATTCGCGCATCGAGGATCTACGCGCCGCCGCCACGATTGCCAAGGGCAGGAAGAAGGCCGCCAGCGTCAAGCAGGTGCTGATCGTGCCGGGCTCAGGCCAGGTCAAGCGCCAGGCCGAAGCCGAAGGGCTGGACAAGGTCTTCGTCGAAGCGGGCTTCGAGTGGCGCGAACCCGGCTGCTCGATGTGCCTGGCCATGAACGCCGACCGCCTCGCCCCGGGCGAGCGCTGCGCCTCGACCTCGAACCGCAACTTCGAGGGCCGCCAGGGCGCCGGCGGTCGCACCCACCTCGTCAGCCCGGAAATGGCCGCCGCTGCCGCCATCGCCGGCCACTTCGTCGACATCCGCAAACCGTTCTAAGCCAATTCAAACCGGGACGAACATGAAAGCATTCACCCAGCTCACCGGCCTCGTCTGCCCGCTCGACCGCGCCAACGTCGACACCGACGCCATCATCCCCAAGCAGTTCCTCAAGTCGATCAAGCGCTCCGGCTTCGGGCCGTACCTGTTCGACGAGTGGCGCTACAGCGACGTCGGCGAACCCGGCATGGACTGCACCCATCGCCCCGTGCGGGCCGACTTCGTGCTCAACCAGCCGCGCTACCAGGGCGCGCAGGTGCTGCTCGCCCGCGACAACTTCGGCTGCGGATCGAGCCGCGAACACGCGCCGTGGGCCATCGAGGACTATGGCTTTTGCGTCGTCATCGCGCCGTCGTTCGCCGACATCTTCTTCGGCAACTGCTACAAGAACGGCGTGCTGCCCATCGTGCTGCCCGCCGCCACGGTCGACAAGCTGTTCAAGGAATGCGCCGACACCGAGGGCTATCAACTCGAAGTCGATCTGAAAAAGCAGACCGCGACCACGCCCTCGGGCGAATCGTTCGCCTTCGACATCACGCCGCACCGCAAGCACTGCCTGCTCAACGGCCTCGACGAGATCGCCCTGACTCTGCAACACGCCGACGAGATCAAGGATTTCGAGGCGAAGCATGAAGCTGCCCAGCCTTGGCTGTTCGCGTGATCCGTTCGCCAATACAGTTTGCGCTGCCGCTGGCGTCGATGCTGCTGGCCGGCAGCGCTGCGCATTCCGCGCCGTCCTATGACAGCGCTTTCGCCAGTTCCTTCGGGGACGACAAGGTCGTCTGCGGGCTCCGGGAATTCCGTTGGTACTCGCGAACGCCGGCTATTTGGAGTCGTTGCGGACGTCCATTTCACTGATCTCATTGGGCAGCGAATGGCTGGAAATGGCCGGGACCGTACTTTCCCTACCCCTGCCGAAAGCAGCCTTCTGGAGAAGGAGGCGCTTGTCGCGAAGGGCAGCTTACTGCCTCTGCTGCGAGCTCACACTCCCGGCCAATAGCTGCCGTTGGCGGTTGGCGCCGCAAAGCGGACGCTGTCGACCGGCTCACTTGACTTACCGACCAGCCGCATGTGCCTAAACTGCCCAGTGGCCAACAACCGCAGCCAGCGGCGTGGCTCACCTCCATCGAGAATTGCGGCATCAACGCAATGAAGGGCCACTCGCGTCGTGAGTGCGCTTCGCACAAGCACCAGGAGGTTTCTCCCAGGCTTGCGATTCAGTCGGTACTCCTGCACTATTGTGCATTACAAATGTAATTCGCGAGGACAAATCATGAAGACTGCCGCTATTCCCGCCGTACGCGTTTCACCGGAACTGCGCCAAGCCGCCGAGGATTTGCTCCAAGCTGGCGAGACGCTGTCTGGCTTCGTCGAAGAAGCCGTGCGGCGCAATGTTGAGTTCCGTCAAGCGCAGAAGGCCTTCCTCGAGCGCGGGCTGGCCTCGGGCGAGGCGTCGAGGAAGTCCGGCAAGTACGTGTCCTCGGCGGCGATGCTGGGCAAGCTCGCCCGGCGCCTCGAGAGGGCCCGCAAGGGGCTTGGCGTCACGGGATGAGCCGTTTCCGAGTCCGCTTCACTCCGGAAGCTGAGGAAGACCTAAGCCGGACGAGCCGGAACCAAACAGGGGAATAGCGGTACCCTAGCGCTTGCGTGGAGCTTGTCGATGCGGAGGCCGCCATGGAGCTGCTTACGACCCGGTACGCGGAGAATCTGGCAGGCGTGCTGTCTTGCTACGACCGGATCGTCATCACCGGCACGTTGCCCGGCGCGTGTTTCGCAGAGGGCATGACCAGCTTCTTGGTCTCCCGTGGGATCCGTATCTTCGACTACCCGCAGTTCGCGCTGCCTCTGCGGGAGCGCGTTCGCCATGCCGCTCAGGCGCTGGCAACGGAGCACGGCGCCAGGATCGAACATATCGCCAAGGCCCACGTTCGCAAAGAAGACGTCGTGGCCAAGGTGCTCGCGGCGCGTGGCGATGCGCCCGGCCTGGTGCACGTGATATCGGCGATGGAGACCTGCGCGACCTATCAACCCTGGCACGACAAGGCCAGCGGACGCACTTTCCTGCGCCCGGACACCACCAAGTGCCTGCACTACTACTTCTACTGGATGGACCGAGAGCTGGGGCTCATCTACGTGCGCGTGCCCACCTACTGTCCGTTCCGGCTGCAGGTTTACTGCAACGGACACAGTTGGCTGGCGCAACGAATGCGGCGCGAGGGCATCGACTTCGCCGCAGCCGACAACGCTTTTGCTCGCATAACCGACTTCGCTCGTGCGCAAGAACTCGCCGACACCTTCAAGCCTGAGTTGCTGCATCGCCACCTGGACCGCTACGCCCAGCTGTGCTGCCCCGTCCTGGATGTCTTTGGGCAGACCTACCACTGGAGCATCATGCAGGCCGAATACTCGACCGACTTGGTGTTCAAGAGCGAGAAGATCCTCGGCTCGCTGTACCAGCAGCTCGCCCGCGAGGCAGTGCTCTCGGTGAAGGCCGAGCAAATCGCCACATTCCTGGGCAAGAAGATCACCCCGCAACTGGCCGCCGAGATTGGCTCGCGCCTGAGCACGCGCATTGAGGGAACCTGCATCAAGCACAAATTCGGATCGGTCTCTATCAAGATCTACGACAAGTTCGCTCGCATCCTGCGCATCGAGACCACAACCAATGACGTTTCGTTCTTCAAGCACCACCGCAAGGTGGAACACCGCACCGGCCGCACCACGCGAGAAGTCGCGCCACTGAAGAAATCCATCTACAGTCTCATCGACCTGCGCGAAATTCTGCTGGGCTGCAATCATCGCTATCTCGAGTTCCTCTCCAGCCTGGACGATCACAGCAGCGGACAACGCCTGCTTGAACGCGTGACGCAATCCAAACCTGACGGCGACCGGTCCTTCAAGGGCTTGAACTTCTTCGATTCCAACGACCAAGCCCTCCTACGCGCCGTGCAACGACCCGAATTCAACATCCATGGCTTGGCCCGCTGTGACTTGATGCGCCGACTCCCTGACCAAACGCCCTCGCGACTGTCCCGCCAGCTCCGCCGCCTGCGCGTCCTCGGCTTGATCAAGCGCGCCGCCAACACCTACCGCTACTACCTGACTCGAGCAGGCCGCATGGCCATCGCCGCGTTCGAGCGCCTCACCAACTTCGCAATCGTTCCTGCAATGGCCGCATAGCCGCAATGCATCGTTTCGGCCTCGCACTTCTGTGCCAGGACGCAAAACTTTGAAGTCGTAAGAGACTACTACGGTTGTTCGATTTCTTGATAGAGCAGGATCTTGCCGCAGCGGAGCGCGCCGAGGCTGCGATTGCCAAGGCGATCGAGCTGCTGGAAGTCTTTCCGTTCTCATGCCGCAAAGCCATCTGCGGTTCCGGCAGTCCCTTTCTTCGCGAACTGATCATTCCCTTCGGGGGTTCTGGGTACGTGGCGCTGTTCGAGATCGAGGATCCGCGGACCGTAACCATTCTCGCTGTGCGCCACCAACGGGAGGAGGACTACCACTAACCGAAGAAGTCAGGCACCCACAATTCCCGACGAGGTCGCCAGAAATGGCGTGCATACCTCGGCCCCGTTGCGGTGATTGCGGACGCGACTGGAGGGCGTCTGTGATGGGCAGGGCGCGGCCATGACCGGCCGGACACCGCTTCCACGAAGCCGCCATCTGAACGGCCGCTGCAATCTTAGACCTGCCGGACGACTTCCCGATCCCGGCCGGGGAGTTCCTTTGAGGATGACATCCAGAAAGGCGCCGTTGCCACGGGCAGCTTTCAAAACGAAATGCTCTCCGCGTACAATCGGCCAGGAGCCACCGTTGCCCCACCGGCAGTTTCTGACATCTCATCGACAACTGCCGGTCGGCGAACGTGAGGCGGGCACCAGGGGAACACGCAGCCAACCCGGGCCGCTTGAAACGGAGTGCTTGGCGCAGCATATGCTGGGCAGCTGAGCAGCCCGTTTCGCTCCCTGACAACCACCCCTCTTTGACCTCGGGAGACCTTGTGAGCGAACAAATCTCTTTCGAAACCAACGATTTCGCCAGCAATCCGGAGCCGCGCTGCCCTTGCATCCTCCTGCTGGACGTGTCGAGCTCAATGAACGGGCGCCCTCTCGACGAGCTGAACGCCGGACTAGCCACCTTCCGAGACTAACTGTCGGCCGATGCCCTGGCGATGAAGCGGGTTGAGGTGGGCATCGTCACCTTTGGCCCAGTCAAGGTTGAGACCGCATTCACCAGCGCCTCCACGTTCTACCCGCCGACGCTTCAGTCACAGAGCGACACTCCGACCGGAGGTGCCATCACCCAGGCACTGAACATGGTCGAGGAACGCAAGCGCGACTACCGCGCGAACGGTATTTCGTACTACCGCCCTTGGGTGTTCCTCATCACTGACGGCAAGCCGACCGACGCATGGTCAAACGCGGCGGACGCCATTCGCGAAGGCGAGGCATCGAAGAAGCTTGCGTTCTTCGCGATTGGTGTGCAGGGCGCGGACATGGACACCCTTCGCAAGATCAGTGTTCGCGAACCGCTGTCCCTCCAAGGCCTTAAGTTCCGCGAGTTGTGTCGCGGCCGACCTGAACCCGGTTCAAAGGTGACGATGTGAAACCGGATGTTCTTCCTCGTTTTCTTCAGCTGGAAGTATCCGAGCTGGCGTCTTCTTCGCTGTTGGGTGTGTTCTTCGGTCTTCTTCAAGGATCGTGTAGTAGCCGGGGTTGTGACCTGGCAAGAGACACGACATGGGACGAGAGGAGAAGCGCGCATGCCTGAACTGCGGAGGGGATTTACTCCGGAGGCGCGTAACGCGCGGCATCAGCGGTACTGCCGCTTGGCACCGTGCAAGGCGGTGAGCAAGCGGGCGAGTCAGGCGAAATGGTTGGCCAAGGCGGAGAACTTGGACTACCACCGTGGACCACAAGCGGTGGCTCGGGTACAAGCCTGGCGGGCAGCGCACCCCGGTTACAGTCGGCGCAAGGCAGCGGTGGCGGCGCCAGAAGTCACAAGGCAAGAGGCCCTGCCGAGGGCAGCCACTGAATCCGCACAAGAGGACTTGCCGGCGGCGGAGTCGCTCGCGCAGCAGATCTCTTGTAACGCTCCGATCGCACCGTTACAAGATCTCTTGAATGCACAACCCATTGTTCTGGTTGGGCTTATCGCTCACATCTGGGGGACCGCGTTACAAGAAGACATCGCCTCGGCCGTCTCCCGGTTGGTACAACTCGGGCTCGACATCCGAGGAGGACATCATGAGCATTGCCAAGCGGGTTCTGAACCCGGAACGCCTGCGTCAGGTGCCCGAACACTTCAGCTGGGTCGATCACCGCCTGGTGCGGGAGCACACCATCGAGAAGGCTGACGTCTGTGCCTGGGCGCTCTACCTGTTTCTGGTCGCCGTTGCCGATGTCCACGGCCTGAGCTACTACGCCGAGGCCAGCCTGTCCCGGCGCCTCGGACTCGATCCGCACCGTCTGGCGAAGGCGCGCAGCGATCTCATCGGGCTCGACCTGATCGCCTACGACCCGCCGCTCTATCAGGTCCTGAGTTTGCCCGTCCAGTTGCCGATGGCCGCACGCCTTGAGCAATTGCACGCCATTCTCGGGCGGCGCTGATGATCGACTACGCCACCTGGTGCGCCATCCGCGATGGTGTCGAGAAACACCTCACTGCGGATCAACTGGCCACAGCGTTGAGCCTGGACGTCAAGACCGTCCGCCGCTGGATCGGCCGACCCTATGCGCAGCGGCAGACGGCCAAGCGCGACAGCAAGCTCGATCCGTTCAAGGGGCGCATCGTGCGCTGGCTGGAGACCCACGCGCTCACCGCGCAGCAAATCTTTCAGCGCCTGTGCGACGAGGGCTACGGCGGGGGCATCAGCATCGTCAAGGACTACGTCCGCGCGATTCGTCCGCGGCCCCGCGAAGCCTTCCTGACGCTGGCCTTTGCGCCCGGCGAGGTGGCTCAGGTCGACTGGGGGGAGTTCGGAACCATTGCCGTCGGCGACACTCGGCGTCGCCTGTCGTTCTTCGTCATGGTCCTGGCCTGGAGCCGGCAGATGTACGTCGAATTCACGCTCTCGCAAACCATGGAGCAGTTCCTGGCGGCGCACGTCAACGCCTTCAATGTCTTGGGCGTCCCCAAAAAGGTGATGGTCGACAACCTGCGCTGTGCCGTGCTCCGCCATCCCCGTGGCGAGCACGCCGAGTTCAATCCGCGCTATCTCGACTTCGCCCGCCACTACGGTTTCCAGATCGTCGCCTGCGCGGTGGCCAAGGGCAACGAGAAGGAGTGAGGTTCATACTATCTCCTGTTGGTCATGTGCAACGGCCATTTCGCTGGGCAACTTCCGCGGCCGGCCGATCTTGGGCGCGACAACCGTACCGGGTTCGGGCATCACGTACAAGCAATGGCTGGGGCCGCCGTAGATCTCGCGCTCAAGGATGCCCAGGTTCGCCCAGTGACTGACGGTGGCCACGCATACACCCAAGCGCTGTGCAATTTCCTCGGCTGTCTGTAGGCCACGCGCACGGAGGCGCTCGTAGCGACTTCTGAGCTTGTAGGCTATGCGCATGCGGCGAACCTTCAGGTAAGTGAAGGGTTCTTGCCGCCAGTTGCGATATCCCATCTCGTTGAGCCGTTTGGCCGCCTGGGTATCACTACATGTTTCGAGCAATTGGTCCAGTGCAATGACCACCTGGGGAGGTGTCTTGCGCACCTGCGCGATGGGCAGGCTTCGCGCTACACGGATCGAACTTGTCTGACCACCGCGCCAGCGAATTCCCGCAGTGATTTCCTTGCGGTCGGCCACGATCGTCACATCTTCGATCAATAGGGCCAGCATGCGCTTGCGCTCTATGGGATCGGTACGAGGGTCGTGCCACACCCGTGGAAGTCCGCAGCGATGGCCATGACGCGTTCGCGGGCCTGGCTGTCGAGCGCCTTGGCATCGGACTGACGCTGTTGGTCATGGAATTGCTGCAAGGCACTGATCTGTCGCAGACACGCGTTCCAGTCAGCCTCCAGCGCGTCTGCAACAAGGCGGTTGTCTGGATCGACCTTGAGGAATCTGCGACGGGCAAGATCTGCTTCATAGCGAGCCCGCTCGAGTTGCTTGCTCCGCAATTCATCGGCCCGCCCAATGCGCGCGGCGATCTCGTCCTGACCTGCAGGGCGAGCGCCAAGGCGGCCGGTGCGACCTTGTCCAGCAGCTGCGCACCGATCGCAGCGTCGAGGCTGGCCCCTTGTAGGCTCTGACATGCTTTGGCCCCGCGTCGCACGGCGGCCACCAGGCACTGGTAGTAAGGCACCGTAGTTGTGGCGATATGGCTGTATCGCGTGCTCATGCGCGCACCGCAACGTCCGCAAATGATGCGCCCCTGAAGCAGGCCAACGCCTTCGCGCGGCGGGCTGCCACGGCCGGTAACGCCGCGGCCGGGGGCGTTGTGCTTGAGCGTGAGCTGGTTGCGTTCGAACTCATCCCAGTCGATGTAGCCAGGATGTGCATTGCATATCAACGTATGCCACTGCTCACGCGGGACCTGCAGAAGATGGGGACGCAGATTTTCGTCACGGGCCGGTGGACGCGCCCAGGACAAAGGCACCGGCGTAGCGCGGGTTGTGCAGTATCTCTACCACGCGCCTGTGATCGATCGAACCCCAAAGCACGTCACCCTTGCCGAGGCCCCGCTGCAGGCGCCGAGGAAAGCGGACACCCTCGCGCTCGAAGCGACGCACGACCGCACAAGCCGAGCCGCTTTGCCGGTAGGTATCGAAGACGAACTGCAACGCACTGCGGATCTGCGCGTCAGGATCGAGCACAACTGCACCGCTGGGTGTATAGACCAGGCCGACCGGTAGGGCCAATTCCAACTCACCACGGCTGGCCTTGTTGCGTATGCCGCCTTGCAGACGGGCCTTCAGGATGTGCAGTTCGGCCTCACTCATCGTGCCCTTCAGGCCCAGCAGCAGACGGTCGTTGAAGTGCGCAGGGTCATACACACCGTCTTCGTCGCAGATGAGGGTCTGCGACATGGCGGCGAGCTCGAGCAAGCGGTGCCAGTCAGCGTTGTTGCGCGCCAAGCGCGAGACCTCCAACCCAAGGACGATGCCTGCGTGCCCCATGGCGACCTCAGAGACGAGGTGCTGGAAGCCGTCGCGGTTTCGCGAGCTGGCGCCCGAGCGTCCGAGATCGTTGTCGATGGTGTGGATGCGTTCGATCGGCCACCCGAGTGCCACTGCGCGCTGTTGCAATGCGTACTGGCGCTTCGTGCTCTCGGTGTTTTCCAGCACCTGGCGCAAGGTGGACTGACGAACGTACAGGTAGGCATCACGACGCAGATGGTTGGTGCTGACCTTGGGGATTCAGAGTACATGGGTAGGCTCCTGTGTATAGCGCAAGACCATGTTGGCCAGCAGCCGCAACAGAGCGGGGTCGCTCGGCGAGGCGGCGGGCGTGACGGCGGGCGCACCTGAGCTCACGCCCACTACGGGTGTGCCGGCTGCGCCGATGAGCTTCATGCCACCGAGCAAGCCGTGATAAGCCACGGCAGCAAGCCCCTCTGGACGAGCTTGGCCGAGCAGCACAGCAGTGCGCAGTTGCTCGTAGGCTTCGATTCCTGCCGGCACGATCTTGCCTTTCGTCGTGGTGTCTGAGCGCGCTTCGAGGCTCAGCGTTTTTTTCCGCTCCAACGCACGTTCGATGCTGCGTGGATGCACCGCGATGTGCTTCTCATCGCGTAGGGCCTTGGCGAGCGCTCGGGCGTGTAGCGTGGGATCCTCGGCCTGACGCCCGGCAATAAAGACCATGACCTCGTCGGTGAGCTTGTGCGCACCCTTGGGGCCGCGCCGTTGCGGCAAAAGCCCGGCTACGCCGTCGCGGTCGAACGCGTTCATCGCCTGGTACAAGGTCGGTCGCGACATTCCGTACATGGCCGCCGCCTGCGCCTTGGGCGTGCCCTCGTGGCTGACCTGGCGAAGCATCTCGTACTTCACCTGGACGAGGTCCAGCGCGTCGAAGAAGACACTGTTGCGAAAGTGTGGCGCGCTCACCCGGTCGGGGTGCAAGTTGAGCGACTCGTTCTGCTTTAGCCGCTCAGCCTTGGCGCTTCTCTTGGTCCTGATCACAGTGGTTACAGTGGCCGTTTGTATGTATTGTAATATATGCCGCCATTGTTGGATGTCAAGGGTAATTTTTTGCGAGGTAGACCTTTGAATAAGCCAAGCAAACATCACTAGCCCCCCACTTTCTACCTCCGTCACTCCGGCCAACCTGCCCAACCAGCAAGCCACGAAGTCGATCACCGTCACCATTGATGTGTTCACTGACAAGATCATGAGCGGCATAATTAAAATGACGTATGCGGCGGAATTCATTTGACACCGCCTTCTTCGTCGCGAACCTTCAGCGCGGCGATCAGCGCGCTCAGCCGCAGCAGATCATCGACGCGCAGCCAACTGCGCCCCGCCGACGCCGCCATGAACGAATCGAGCTCGTGCAGACTCGTCCACGACGTCAGCACTGAGACCAGCTGTCCCCGCGCGTCGTAGTACATGATCCGGTCATCACCCCACGTCTTCTTGCGCGTGGCGGCCGTAATCCGCTCGCCACGCCTGGGATGAAATGCGTGCGTGATCTCAACAAGGGTTCTCTGACATTGCGTACAACCGTCAGTTGGGGACTTACGAGAAGGGCCGGGTCGAGCGCGGTGTCGGCTACGTCAAGGGCAACTTCCTTGCCGGCCTGGATCTGCCGGAGTTTGCCGCGCTCAATCCGGCACTGCGCCTCTGGCTGGAGTCGGTGGCCAATGTCCGCTTGCACCGGGAAACCCATCGCCGGCCAGTCGATCTGTGGAGGGAGGAGCAAGCCCATTTGCAGGCGGTCAATCCCCGCCCCTTCGATGTCGGCCGGGTGCTGACGCTGCGCGCCAACCGGCAATTCCGGGTGAGCTTCGAGGGCAACCGTTATTCGGTACCGGCGCGCTTTGCCGGCAGCCAAGTGACCGTGAAGGTTTATCCGGACCGACTCTGCGTGTATCACGGCGAGGAATTGATCGCACGCCATGGCCGCTCATTCGAGCGGCACCGCGACATCGAGGATCCGGATCATCCGAAGGCGCTGCTGGCACAGCGTCGCCATGCGCGCGACGCCCACGTGCTCAAGCGCTTCCTTGCCCTGTCGCCGCTGGCGGCGAAGTACCACGCCGGTCTGCTGGAGCGCCGCGGCAATGCCATTTCGCATGTCCGCAAGATCGTGGCGCTGGCCGAGATCCATGGCGACGATCCGGTACTGCGGGCGATGACTGATGCATTGGCCTTCGAGGCGTTCAGCAGCGAGTACATCGCGCATTTGATCGAGGCGCGCGAGCGCAAATTGCCCGAGGCGAGCCCGCTGCTGCTGATGCGCCGTCAGGATGCGCTGGATCTGGAGTTACCGCCGGCCGATTTGTCGGCTTATGCAAACTTAACAGGAGATGACAATGGGAATGACTGAGGCTCTATTGCAGACGAATCTGAAGCGCTTGCAGTTGCCGTATTTCGCCGACCACCACAGCGCCTTGATGGCGCAGGCGGGGCGCGAATCCTGGTCGCATGGCCGACTGCTCGAGCACCTGGTCGACGGTGAGGTGGCCCGTCGTGATGCCGCCTTGATCGAGCGCCGGCTGAAGGCGGCGCGCCTGCCCGGGATCAAGACGCTCGATGGCTTCGATTGGAGTTGGCCGAAGAGGATCAATCGGGCGCAGCTCCAGCAGGTGTTTCGCCTGGACTTCCTCCCCCAACACGGCAATCTGATCCTGCTCGGAGGCGTCGGTGTCGGCAAGACGCATCTGGCGATTGCCCTGGCGCATACCGCTTGCCTCAAGGGCAGGACGGCCCTGTTTACCAGCGCAGTCGATATCGTCAATACGCTGGCCGCCGCCCAGGCTACCGGCGGCATCAAGCGCGAGATGGCACGCCTGCTCAAGCCTTCGTTACTCGTCGTCGATGAACTGGGGTACTTGCCGATCGACAAGTTCGGCGCCGATGCGCTGTTCCAGGTGATCAGCCAACGCTACGAGCGCGGTTCGACGATCATTACTACGAATCGGGCGTTCAAGAACTGGCCGGAGATCTTCAACAACGACAGCACGCTGACTTCGGCTTTGCTCGACCGCTTGCTTCATCACGCCGAGTCCATCGTCATTGAGGGCCGTAGCTACCGCATGCGCGATCAGTCCGATTCCTGATCCGACCTTCACCATAAACCGCCGGCTTCCTGCATCGCAGGGCCGGCCGCTTTCGCTTGCTCCGGCGAGTCTCCCCTCGGGCCGCTTCAACACCCCAGTTTCCGCTCCGCTTCCAAGTCGTCAGATTCGGACCAGTTTCGAGCCGGCGCGGACAAGTTGTTCAGCTGGCTGTCGAGCTCGCTCCGCTCGGTGTCGCGTTCGACCCCCGGCACCGAGGTACCGCTCGAAGCACCCAAAGGCTGGGCCTCTGTGTGACTTGGCGTCTTGTGTACGCCTCTGAGGTCGGAACCTCCCACGCACACACCGCTACTCCCTGCCAAGACAGCTGCTGGGCATTGGTCGACCGTCTGGCGGACGGGCAGCCGCTCCTGTCGGTATTCGTCGCAGACGGGGCTGGCAGCGCTGCTAAAGGCGGGGAAGGTGCGGAGCTCGCTATCGAGGCTGCCGCAGCTTTCATCGCCAAGAAGGCGAAGCAGGGAGAGTTCGGTCTGAGCGACGTGCTTGCCACCGACATCGTGCTCGCAATACGCGAGCGCATTTATGCAGTTGCCGAAGCGGAGAAGCTGAAGGCGCGTGACTGCGCCTGCACGTTCTTGGGCGTGCTCTCGGCTGCTGCCGGGACGTTGGTTCTTCAAGTCGGTGACGGCGGCGTCGTTCTGGACACCGGTGCGGGGCTCGAGGTAGCCGTCGTCCCGATGTCGGGCGAGTATGCGAACATGACGCACTTCGTGACCGACGAGGACGCCGTGACCGTCCTTGCGACCAAGACGTACCCTGACCGGGCATTGAAGGTCGCTGCGTTCACTGATGGCATACAGCGACTTGCCTTGAACCTCGCGACCAACACACCGCACGAGCCGTTCTTCGCGCCGTTCTTCAACGGAATGGCCAAGGCAAATGCTGCGCAGGAAGACCAACTCCAAGGCCTGCTGGTCAAGTTCCTGAACAGCCCACCGGTCAACGAGCGCACGGATGACGACAAGACGTTCGCGTTGGCGCTCTGGATGTCCTGACATCGCGTATGCCGAGGACCCTGTACACCTCCAGAGGGACAGCGGTCGACATCGGCCGCGAACTTGGCAAGGGCGGCGAGGGCTCAGTCTTTGATGTGCCGTCCTCGTCCAGCCAGGTCGCCAAGCTTTACCACAAGGCGCCGGACGGTAAGAAACAGGCCAAGTTGAGCTTCATGGCGTCAACAGCAGACGCCCAGCTGCTCAACTACGTCGCCTGGCCACAGGAGACACTACATCCCAGCCGAGGTGGCCCTGTCATCGGCTTCCTAATGCCGAAGGTGTCCGGCAAGAACCCAGTGCATATGGTGTACAGCCCGGCGCATCGCCGGCAGGACTATCCGAAGGCGGCTTGGGACTTCTTGCTGTACGTGGCGCGAAACATCGCGGCCTCGTTCAAGACTGTACACGCGCACGGCCACGTTGTTGGCGACGTCAACCAGAACAGCTTCATGGTGGGCCGCGACAGCAAGGTCGTCCTCATCGACAGCGACTCGTTCCAAGTCAACGCCCGCGGGACCATGCACCTCTGCGAGGTGGGCGTCTCGCACTTCACTCCGCCCGAGCTCCAGACGTTGTCGTCGTTCGATGGGTTTAAGCGCACGACGAACCATGACAACTTCGGGCTGGCACTTCTGATATTCCATGTGCTATTCGGCGGCCGGCATCCGTAATCGGGCGTTCCCCTTCGCAATGGCGTAGGAGACGCGCTCGAGACGGACATCAAGAATTTCCGCTACGCCTATGCTCGGGACAACCAAGCCCGTGGCTTCAGCCCGCCGCCACGCTCCATCCCGGTCTCTATGCTTCCCGATGCGATGGAGTCCATGTTCCATTTCGCGTTCACGGAGAAGGGAGCATCGGACGCTCGACCAACGGCACAGCAGTGGGTGGCCGCGCTAGACAGCGTCCGGAGCCGCCTCAAGAAGTGCAGCGCATCCGACATGCACGTCTATCCAGACCGCTTGGCGTCATGCCCGTGGTGCTCTCTGGAAAGGCAGGGGGTGGCGTATTTCATCGATCTGGGCACTACCTTTACCCAGACGACCACAGGCTTTGTGCTTACTCAGAGCTTGTGATTTATTCCCCGGCGCGGCCGGAAGGCCACACAAGGAACATTGGCGCCGGGTTGTTCGGCGCAAGATGGATTTCGCATTGCCTACCCCGCTATCGAGCGTTCATTTGGCGGATTTCCACCGATTCGGGCCCTCAAACCGGCAATCCGGCGATGCCGGACGAACCTGTCCCTATCCCGAGCAATTGCGGCGCCAGTGCCGCCATGCGCATCAGGTTGTGCGCCAGGGCGAAGATCGTGTCCCTCCGGCAATGCGGCATAGATTCTGCGGTTCGCGCTGATTGGTACGGGGGTTGGCAATGAAGTAGTTTGCATTTGGGTCTTGCGTTCCAAATCCATCTCGGCTACTCTGCTGCGCATGCAGGGAACGCTGAGCTACCGTCACCGTGTGATCACCGACGAGGACCTCGTCTTCATTCGCAGTCTCATCGCCGAACATCCAGGCTTGAGCCGGAGGCAACTGTCCAAGAAGCTGTGTGAGGCCTGGAATTGGGTGCAGGCCAACGGCGCACCGCGCGACATGGTGTGTCGCGGGTTGATGCTGATGCTCCATCGCGAAGGTCTGATCGAATTGCCGCCGGTACGCTGGGTGCCGCGCAATCCGATGGTCGATCGCAGCCAACCGCAGCGGATGAGCGTGGATGAGGCGCCGCTGCATGCAAGATTCGCAGATCTTGGTCGGCTGGAGGTGCGCCAGGTGCGGCGTACGCCCGATGAGGCCTTGTTCAACAGCCTGCTCAAGCAGCACCACTATCTGGGTTACACGCAGCCGGTGGGGGAGCATCTGAAGTACCTGGTCTTCGCTCAGGGACGGCCGGTGGCCTGCGTGGCATGGTGCTCGGCACCGCGCCACCTGGGTAGCCGCGATCGGTTCATCGGCTGGGACAAGCAGGCACGGCGGCAGAACATCGGGCTGCTCGCCTACAACACGCGATTCCTCGTTCTGCCCTGGGTGACGGTGCCACACCTGGCCTCGCACATTCTGGGACGCATGGCGCGCGTGCTCTGCGCCGATTGGCAGCGCCTGTACGGCCACCCGATCTATTTTGTCGAGACCTTCATCGACCCGCAGCGTTTTCGCGGGACCTGTTACCGAGCAGCCAACTGGATTGTGCTGGGGAGCACTACCGGGCGCGGCAAGGACGCACCGACCCGCCAGGCCAACCGCTCGATCAAGCAAGTGCTGGGCTACCCGCTGGTCAAGGAGTTCCGCCAGCGGCTCTCGGAAGTCCTCGTGTGAAGCGCCCCGAATTCGTCAACGCCACTCAGGCACAGCTCGACGAACTGCTGGCGCAGGCCAAGACGACATTCTCTGCCGAGCAATACGAACTGCTCGAAGGGGTGCTCGGCACCTTTGTGTACGTCATGCAGGCCTTGCAGAACGCCAAGACCTCGATCAAGCGCTTTCGCCAGATGTTGTTCGGCGCGCGTACAGAGCGCAAAGCCAAGGTGTTCAAGGACCATGGCGAGCGCGCCGCCGGTGAGCCGCCTTCGGCTGAAACCGGTAACGCTGCGAAGCCTTCCCCGCCGTCGGCGGGGCACGGTCGCAATGGCGCACAGGCGTACTGCGGTTGCCCCGTGGTCGAGGTCAAGGTCGCCGATCTGCAACCGGGCGACCCATGCCCTGAATGCACCGAGGGCAAGGTCTATGACTCACCGCCAAGGATCCTCGTCAAGGTGCTCGGCCAGCCCCCGCTGGCAGCGACGCTCTACAAGCTGCGACAGTTGCGCTGCCGTCTGTGCGATGCGCGCTTCACCGCCTCCCTGCCCGAGGGGGTGAGCTTGCCCAAGTACGACCCGAGCTGCGCGAGCATGCTCGCCTTGCTTCGCTACGGCAGCGGCATGCCCTTCTACCGCCTCGAAGGCCTGCAGGCGAGTCTGAACGTCCCGCTCTCCGATGCCACGCAGTGGGACGTCGTGGCCAAGGCGGTACCGGGGCCACGCGCGGCCTTCAACGAACTGATCCGCCAGGGCGCACAGGCCCCGCTGCTGCATAGTGATGACACCCATGCGCAGATCCTCTCGCTGAGGGCGACACGCAGCCAGCTCGAGGCCGCCGGCCAGAGCCCTTCAGCCAAGGCGATCAACACCTCGGGTATCGTCGCCGTCCTGCCCGAGGCGCGCAAGGTGGTGCTGTTTTTCACCGGTCACCAGCACGCGGGGCAGAATCTGGCCGACGTTCTGGCGCAGCGGGCCCGGGATTTGGCCCCGCCGACCCAGATGAGCGATGCGCTGGCCTGCAACTTCGCCGGCGAGTTCAAAACGATCGTGGGCAAATGCCTGGCCCATGGCCGACGCAAGGTGCTCGAGCTGGTGGAGGATTTTCCCCAGCCGTGCCGCACCGTGATCGAGGTTCTGGCCAAGGTCTACACCGTGGATGCGCACTGCCGCGACGAGAAGATGTCCGCCGAGCAGCGCCTGCTCCACCACCAGGCCCACAGCGCCGAGCCCTTGCAAGGGCTGCATCGTTGGATGACGAATCAATTCGAGCAGCACCTCGTCGAGCCCAACAGCAGCCTGGGTCAGGCCCTGCGCTACCTGCTCAAGCACTGCAGCGGACTCACCTTGTTCCTGCGCCAGGCAGGGGCGCCGCTGGATAACAATCTCTGCGAAAGAGTGCTCAAGCGGGTGATCTTGCATCGGAAGAATTCGATGTTCTACAAAACCAGCAAGGGGGCGGAGGTCGGCGATATCTACATGAGCCTCATCCACACCTGCGAGCTCTGCGGGGTCAACCCGTTCGAGTATCTGCAGGCATTGCAGATCCATGCGCAGAACGTGTTGACCCGGGCCGCCCTGTGGTTGCCCTGGAATTACCGCGAGCAGTTGGCACGCGCAGCCTGAGCGCAGCGGCGCGCCCGGGCACGCTCTATGCGGCCACGCTCAGCCGACGCCACGCCGGGGCCGCATTGGCGCGCGCCGGATCGCCCCCCATGAGCAGCAGTTGCAGCTCGCAGGCCTCGAGCGCCCGGCTCGGCTTCTCGCCGTCGGGCCAAAATGCGAACCGCCCGCTCGATAGCCGTTTCTGGCACAACCAGTAGCCTTGACCGTCATAGGTCAAAATCTTGATCGCCGTGCGCGCCCGGTTGCAAAAGACGAACAGGGCACCACTGAAAGGATCGGCCTCCAGGCGTTGTCGGCACGCGCCCACCAACCGATCGATTCCGGCACGAAAGTCGATCGGCTCGACCGCCACCAGAATGCGCATGTGCGGCGTGATCTGGATCATGCCGCACCCCAGAAGGCGCTGCACAGCCCAGCCAGGCCGGCAAGGCCATTGCCATTGAGTTCCACGCGCATCTTCGCCCCTCGCCCGTTCTCCAGCTCGACGGCACATTCGCACAGACTCTGCGCGCCAGGTGCCGGCGAAACCATCAACTCCACGAACCGCGGGCCGTCCTTCCCAGCGTCCGCCGCACTGACCTCGTGCTCCAGACGCTTCTTCAGCCTGTCGCGGTCGACGCGCAGCTCACACACCACGCGGTGCACCCCGTGTTCCCTGGCCATCTCTACCGCCGCCACCCACAAGCGCTCCGGAATATGTTCGCCGCGAACACGCCTCTCACGCCAATGCTTGAACCGCTCCCCTATCTGCGCCAGGCTCTCACCATGCCCCCTCGCTTGCTCGACCTTCGCCCTCTCGTCCATCAGTTGCTCTCCTCATCCGGTTGAACTCGCAGCTGAAGTTAGCAAGGACGTCGATCGATTTCATGCTGGCTTGCCGGAGGGACACCGAAGATCAGCATCACACATTTGACCTTTCCCAGCCCGCGCACTCGAAACTGCTGCAATCCCCGATTGCGACTGTGCGCATTGACGCATTCGGCCGTTGCCGCCCGTCGCTTGTACAGGGCCTTCGCTTCATCCGTGCCCATCCGCTGGCGCCAAGCCGCCACTGCCTCGCTGTCGCGCGCCTTGGCCTGGTGCGGGTCGACCGTCTTGTCCTTCGGTTCGGGCACCGGCCCATAGACGCATGTGCTCTCACTGGCCCGCTCGATCTGCTCGTGACCGACATAACCGCCATCGACCAGCCAGGCTTCTGGTGCCCGCCCACAGCGCTCGGTGACCTGCTCGAGCATCGGCCCCATCTGTCCCTGATCGGTGCCGATGGTGGCCACATCAAGACCGACGATCACCAGACTGTCGGCATCAGAGGCCAGTTGTGGGTTGTAGGCCGGCCGGAAGCCGCCATCGCCCATCTTCATCACCGTGGCCTGGGCGTCGGTCATCGAGACCCGCGCTTGTTCGGCGGGCTTGCCTTGCCGCTGCTTGATCGCTTCGATCTCGGGCAGCCGGGCCAGCGCCTGCTCCAGACGCTCTTGGCGTTGCTGCGCCGCCCGCCGCCGGGCCGCCTCCCGTGCCCGTTGGACCAGGGCCGGGTCGGCCTCCAGTTCGGCTTTCAACCGCGCCACGTGCGCGCGCGCCGCTTCCAGGCAGCTTGCCAGTTTCTCTTTGCGCCGAAACGAGCCGGCCCCGGCACTGGCGCGTACCCGCATCCCGTCCTGGGCCACCTGCTTGAGCTTGACCACCCCCGCGCCCATCAGGCTCGCAATGCTCACGCTCAGCAGTTCATCGAGCGCTTCACCGTGATCCTTGCGAAAGTCCGACAGCGTGTGGTGATTGACCTGCACACCACCACAGAGCCAGCGATAGGCGTCGTGCGCTTCGATCAGGCGGGAGACTTCCCGCGCGCTGCCTACCCCGTCGAGCGTGGCGTACAGCCACAGCGAGAGCAAAATCTCCGGGGCGATCGCCGCGCGCCCGACACCGCCTTCGGCTACCCGCACAGTTGCGTAGAAGCGCCCCAGATCCTGGCGCTCGACATAGGCCCAGACCAGTCGCGCCCGGTGCCCTTCGGCCAGCAGCGATTCAAGATCGCTGGCCCGAAATTCCATCTGCCCTCGGTTCGGTAACAGCACGCGCGCTCGGGTCTTCGTCATCTTCGCTGTCTCGCACCAAGGCCAGAGTACATTATGCCACAGACATCATCCGGGCGGGGGATTTTTTCACAGCCTCTCAGGTCTGGGCTGTGATCGAGGCCGTCGCGGCGCCGCCCACTCTGAGCATCCCGAGCCCGAGCGAATTCAAGGTCACCGCGCAAGCGCTGCCGGCTGGCGTCCCGGGGGCGGGCACCATCACCTTCTACCGCTTGCTTGCAGTGGGCATCGGCATCGCCATCGCGGTGGCGCCCCCCAAGGCCATGTTCTGGGGCATCGTGATCGGAGCCATCGGCTGGATCATCGCGGGAAGCGCTGGTTCGTCTGAACGCACGGCCGAGCGCTCGCGCCGCTCAACTGCACAACAGGCCGCGAAGAAGGAATACGACGAGCTGGTTGAGCGGGTACAGCGGGATGCTGGACCCGCAGGCTTTCAGGCTAAGCGAGCGGAGCTGTCCAAGCTTCGTAACGAATATCAAGCGCTGCCGCAAGCCGAGAGGCAGGAGCTGGACCACCTGCATTCCACGGCCCACGAGCGCCAGCAGCAGAAGTTCCTGGACACCTGTTTCATCGACAGTGCCTCAATTTCCGGTGTCGGTCCGGCGCGGAAGGCCGCGCTTCGGTCCTTCGGCATCGAAACGGCAGCCGACGTGAGCCGCAGCAAGGTGATGCAGGTACGGGGCTTCGGAGAAGGCCTCACCCGGGCGATGACGGACTGGAAGGCATGCTGTGAGAGACGGTTCGTCTTCAACGCATCAAACGCCGTCTCCGCTGCTGACCGTGACGCGGTTCGCTCCAAGTTCGGCGCCCGAAAGGTGAGCATCGAAGCTGCCTTGACCCGCGGAGCGGGAGAACTGCAAAACTTTAGGCAGCGTGCCACCAGCCAGATGGCCATGCTAAAGCCGCAGCTCGAAGCTTCAGCCAGGAAGCTTGCCCAGGCCGAAAAGGATCTGTCGGCTCTGTAGAGGAACGCCTGCGCGATGCGCCTCGCTTCGAAGAACGCTTGCAAGAAGTCGCCGCGCGGATGATGCTCGACCCACATCAGCGGTGTTTTGGTGGTTATGCATGGCTCGCGCGCGAGCAGCTGCTTTGGGGCGATGAGTTCAGCTTTGCAAATTTTGCTGACGGGTCGGCGCTAGAAATCTCCAAGGTCGGCAGCCCGCACAATGATGAGTACTCCCGGCGGAACCCCAACGGCAGGTCAGGCCGACGACTTGTCGGTGATCAACCTTCACGAACGGCTGCTCCACTCCGTCACCGGCCATAGAACCGCTGATTCCGCATCCGGCAGCTGAGGGTCGCGTCCTGCCGAAGCGGAAATGGAAAGCGGCCGTTCGGCGCGGTTTTCCAACGTGTGGCAGGAAACCGGCGGATAGCGGCCACAGCCGGCGCAAGACGCCACGGGCCGCAATCGCGGACGAGCTGGCCGAATGTCAATCGAGTTGAGCCGCAGGCCCACTGGATACCGGCATCGGTGACCCTCGATTTCGCGTCGCCGCTACGTCTCTTTGTGGCCGGATGCTGCCAGTGATCTCGCCATTCCCAAGTAGTGGTAATGGCCGACCTTGACTCATACTTTATTCGGTTGCATCCATAAGGTCGGTAGACCTGCGCGAAGGTCCATTCCATGATCTCGAAATCAACTTCGAGGCGAGGCCGGAAAGTTATGCCAATTCAAGTGCCCGACAGACTTCTTTCTCGCTGGAGGAGGCCGATTAGGCTCTGTCTTGGAAACCCGACAGCTCTTGCACCGTCTTTGCCGAGGGTGCTTTCCCTCTGGAGGCCTCGACAATTCTCATTACTCGTCAAAACTGTTCTTCGACCGGATGGTCCGGGTTGCGCCGATGGAGTCCGGGACCACGCCAACAAGCCGGGGGCAACTGGACGAGTCGAAAACGTAGGAGTCGATTTAGTCCCGGCGCAGTGGGTCGATCCTCAAGCCTTCGCGGCGTAACCGGCGGTCTTCAGCGCGGCTTCGATCTCATCGAGGATGGCCGGGTCGTCGATGGTGGCCGGCACATTGTACTCGACGCTATCGGCAATCTTGTGCATGGTGCCGCGCAGGATCTTGCCGGATCGTGTCTTGGGCAGCCGGCTGACGATGAGCGCGGTCTTGAAAGCCGCCACCGGGCCGATGCGCTCGCGTACCAGGGCAATGAGTTCCTTGACGATTTCCTCATGCTGGCGGCTGACACCGCTCTTCAGGACGACGAAGCCGACCGGCAACTGCCCTTTCATTTGGTCGCTGACACCGATCACCGCACATTCCGCGACGCTTTGATGCGATGCCAGTACTTCTTCCATGGCGCCGGTCGACAGGCGGTGGCCGGCGACGTTGATGACATCGTCGAGCCGACCCATGACAAAGATGTAGCCCTCGTCATCGATGAAACCTGAATCGCCAGTGGTGTAGAAACCCGGATTCTCCTCGTAGTAGGCATCGCGACAGCGCTGATCGGCATTCCACAAGGTCATGAAGGCGCCGGGGGGCATCGGCAGTTTCATCACCAGCGCGCCTTCGTCCCCGCTCGCCGCCGGGTGGCCGTCCGCCCCTAGAACCTGCACGTTCCAACCCGGCATCGGCTTGCTGGTCGAACCGTATTTCACCGGCAGCCGCTCGATTCCGAGCGGGATGCCGGCGATTGCCCAGCCGGTTTCGGTCTGCCACCAATGGTCGATCACCGGCACCTTGAGGTGGGTTTCCGCCCATTGCAGGGTGTCCGGATCGCAGCGCTCTCCGGCCAGGAACAGGGCGCGGAAATGCGACAGGTCGTATTGCCTGATCAGTTCGCCGTCGGGGTCTTCACGCTTGATGGCGCGAAAGGCGGTCGGAGCGGTAAACAGCACGGGAATCCGGTGCTGGCTGATCACCCGCCAGAATGCCCCGGCGTCCGGCGTGCCCACCGGTTTGCCTTCATAAAGGGTGCCGGCGGAGCCGTGGATCATCGGGCCGTAGGTGATGTAGGAATGCCCGACCTGCCAGCCCACGTCGGAGGCGGCCCACATCGTTTCGCCGGGCTCGATGGTGTAGAAATGCTGCATCGTCCAGTTGGTGGCCACCGCGTGACCGCCATTGTCGCGGACGATGCCCTTGGGCTGGCCGGTGGTGCCGGAGGTGTAAAGGATATACAGCGGATCGGTCGCCGCCACCGGCACGCAATCGACCGGGCTCGCAGCCGCCGCGAGTTCGTCCCAGTCATGGTCGCGGCCGGGAACGAGGGTCGCCGCGACCTGCGGCCTTTGCAGGATGACGCAGGCGGCCGGCTTGTGAATGGCGAGATCGAGTGCCGCATCCAGCAGCGGTTTGTAGGGCAGCACCCTCGCGCCCTCGATGCCGCAGGAGGCGGATACCACGACCTTGGGGGTGGCGTCATTGACCCGGGTCGCCAGCTCGTGCGGCGCGAAACCACCGAATACCACCGAGTGGATGGCCCCAAGCCGGGCGCAGGCCAGCATGGCGACCACCGCCTGCGGCACCATCGGCATGTAGATGACCACCCGGTCGCCCTTGCTCACGCCGAGCCGCCCGAGCGCCCCGGCGAAGCGAGAGACCAGGTCGAGCATCTCCCGAAACGTGAAGGTCTGGACGGTTCCGGTGACCGGGCTGTCGTAGATCAGCGCCACCTGATCCGCCCGCCCGCCGGCGACATGCCGGTCGAGCGCGTTGTAACAAGTATTCAGTTCGCCGCCGGCGAACCAGCGGAAGAAAGGCGCCCGACTATCGTCGAGCACCTTGTCCCATGGCTTGAACCAATCGATTTCCGCCGCGGCCTCGGCCCAGAATCCAACGGGATCGGCCAGCGAACGGCGGTGGATGTCATCGTATGCGCTCATAGCGGCATTTCCTCCTGTGTCGTTTCATGGAAATTGCGATTTCGCCGCCCGATCGATGATCGCTTGCCCTCGGTCGGGCCGGCGATTGCTTCACCATCGTTCGCGATCCTACAAGGATACTGCTGCCCGCACATCTCGCGCCGGCCATAGCAGCCTGTCGGGCCCAACGCGATCGGGTTGAGCTTAGGCTCGCTTATACCTATCCTTGCAATAGGCACACTGACCGGGAGGACGACATGAAGATCAAGCGCATATATTTCATCGTGCCGAATGCCGATTTGGCCAGAACCATCGTGAATGAGTTACTGGTTGCGCGCGTCGAAGAGAAGCACATGCATATCCTGGCCAAGCGGGGTACCGATCTGCATGAATTGCCCGAGGCCTCGATGCTGCAGAAATCCGATTTCGTTCCGGCAGTCCAGCGCGGGCTCGCCCTGGGCGGGGTCGTCGGCACTCTGGCCGGCCTGGTCGGCATCGCGGTTGCGCCCGCTGCAGCGGTTGTCGCGGGGGGCGTCATCCTTGCTTCCAGTCTTGCCGGGGCGGGCGTCGGTGCCTGGTTGAGCGGCATGGTCGGCCTCAACGTCGGCAACACGCGGCACAAGCAGTTCGAGGATGCCATCGAGCGGGGCGAGCTCCTGATGCTGATCGACGTGCCGATATCGCGCGTCGAAGAGATCAGCGAACTGGTCAAGACCCATCACCCGGAAGCCGAACTGGAAGGCACCGAGCCGCGGATTCCGGCGTTTCCGTGAGCGACGCGACGATCGACGAACTCGACACCGGCTGAGGATCGTCCTGAGCCTGCCACGCAGGTCTTTGAGGTCAGCAGCCGGGATCGAGCCCTATATTCCTTTCGGATTGGACGAGGCGGATGCGCTGCTGTTCCATCGAACCGAGATTACGCCGACGGGAATCCGCCGACGGGAGTCGTCGACGGCTTCGTCGGTCTGCACATTGGACTGTCCGGCCCCGTCGTAGCCGATGCGGCTGTCGCTGCCGAGTGGGGCAATGGCGTCTGTCAGGTCGCCGGCCTCATGTCGATGCGCCAGATCAGCTTGCGGGTCGCCGGAGGCGGTCGGGGTGGCGTCGACGCGCACGATGGCGCACTATTCGCACACCTCACCCGCAAGCAAGCTCGGCCTGGGAGCCGCACCGGATGGCGCTTTGCAGCGGCATCGAGCCAACAGCGCCATTCCATGCGGCTTCGCCGACTGGCACCCTGAAGATGCCCTGTACATGCGGCGTCCAGGGCAGGCTCGTCGAGCGGGCGGGGCGCGGTGACTATATCTCGGCGCCGTGGAGCATGTCCGGCAAATTCGCCTATGGGCAGACGCGGAATACGCTAACGATGATGCTCGAAGCCTCGTCGGATCACCGTTCGTCGATCAGGGGAGGATGGAAATGCGGATGCGATCGGGCTGAAGCACGACGAAGCTGCCGGCAAGGCGGTCCGCGTACTTGCCCACTAGCTCGAGCACGCGGTCCCCGATCTTGGCTCGCGCACCCGCTGCAAACCGAATCAGCACAACACCCACGCTCTCGCGCCCTGCCGCGAATACCAGTTGCCCGAAGTCCTTGTCCTCGGTGAGCAGAATCCGGCTCTCGCGTAGCGCGAGTTCGATTACCCGCTCGTCCTGTGCGCCAGACATGATCTCCGCCACAGACAGCACGTCAAAGCGCTCGGCGCGCAGCGCACGAACGGCAGCGAAATCGCAGCTTTCGTCAGCAAGGAAGCGCAACATCCCAACGGTGTCGGCTGACTATACGATCTCTTCGTGGGCCAGCACCTCTGCGGCATAGATCATCGCGGTACGGATGTCCTCGGCCTTCAAATTGGGATAGGCGTCGAGCAGGTCACGCTCGTTCGCGCCCTCGCCTAGCTTGCGCAGGATCAACTCGACCGGGATGCGCGTGCCGCGGATCACCGGCTTTCCCAGCATGACCTCGGGGTTGATTTCGATGCCATTGGGAAGCGTCATCGTACTCTCTCCTCGATTCCGACCGTGGTGCGGATTCTCCCGGCACCGACACCAACATCTCGTCCAGCAACGAAGGCGTTACCGGGACACTGCCGTGCTGAAGAATTCGAATAGTACCTACAAGCATCATGCCACAGCGGACCGCACATGACTCAGCGAGAGTGCGACGGGATCGAATACTTGCGACGGACAGCGAAGACCCATGCCCTGTTTTGGAGTAGCGTCCATCTGCACGGCACCCTGCTCGATCGCCTCACCCCGCAAGAAGGTCGGTCTGAGAGCCGCACCGGAGGGCGCTTTGCAGCGGCGACGAACCAGCAGCGCCATTCCATGCGCCTTCGCCCATTGGCACCCTGAAGATGCCCTGTACATGCGCTGTCCAGGGCAGGCTTGCCGAGATCGGGTTTGCGTATGGGCAGCATTGAATCGTGGATCCCCGGGCTTCGCTGCGCTCAGCCCAGGCTACGTATGCTGCGGATCGTATTACCTTGCCCGGTAGGTCCGAGCATTCATCGCATTCGCAAAGAATGGTACGATGCGCCCCACGCGTTGGGCTCGCAGATTCGGCACGCTTACCTTGTCGCCGGAAGTCGTCCCCGCAGCCGCATCCTCCTTCATCCCTGACTGATCAATCCGAGCGAACCATGGGAATTGCCATTGCCGCGCTGGGAGTCCTGCTCCTCAGCGCCCTTAGTTTTGTCGTCATCCCCGATCCGAACACGGCGTCGATTGTCGGCTGGGTTCACGACGGCGGCGTGATAGCGCTGAGCCTGTTCATCCTGGGCCGAAGTCTCTACCTGCTGCGCGCCGGCAACAGATCGACGTCGCCTGCGGTGCCCTCGCCTCCCACACAGCCGCCTGCCGAAACCGCGAAGCCACCGGCGCCGCTGCCGACCCAGACCGGCGAGGCGCTGATCCTGCTTTCGCTGCTGCAGGAGAAGGGGCGATTTCTCGATTACCTGATGGAGGATGTCACCGCCTTCAGCGACGCTCAGGTGGCCGCCGCCTCGCGCGTCGTGCACCAGGGCTGCTCGGCGGTGATCCGGGAATGCCTGGCGCTGGCCCCCGCCCACGATGGCAAGGAAGGTGAGCGCATCAGCATCGAGGCGAGTACCGATCCGCAGCAGTATCGGCTGATCGGCAAGGTACAGGCGCCGCCTTTCAGCGGCGTGGTCGTGCATCGCGGCTGGAAGACATCGAAGCTGGCCCTGCCGCGTCACACCCGGCCGATCGATCCGGCCGGCGAAAACGTGATCACGCCGGTAGAAGTAGAGGTCCGTTAGTCCGTCAGGCGCGCCACCGATACGCGTCGGACGCGCGCCGGCCTCGATCGCGGCGCGGACTTTGTCGCGTCACTCCGAAATTCATCAGCAAGGTCAACCAATGAGCAAGAAGTACAGTGTGGGCATCGACCTCGGCACGTCCAATTCCTGCGTCTCGATCTGCGAAGTCGCCGGCGGATCCGCGCGCGGAATCGACATGACCCAGATCCTGGCGCCGAACGTGATCGGGGAAAAGTCCCTGCTCGCGTCGGCGCTCTACATTCCCGCGCCCGGCGAGTACGCCGAGGACAGCCTGAGCCTGCCGTGGCATGGCACGCATGCGCCCGACTACGTGGTGGGCGCATTTGCTCGCGAGCGCGCGGCCCTGGTGCCGGACCGCATGGTCACCTCGGCCAAGTCCTGGCTGTGCAATCCGCATGTGAATCGTCGCGAGCCGATCCTGCCCTGGCAATCCGAACTGGAGCAGGGGAGAGTCTCGCCGTTCGAGGCCTCACGCCGCTACCTCGAGCATATGCGCCAGGCGCTCGCCTACCATCTGCAGCAACACGCCGGTGCGGCGACCGTGGACGACTGTCATGTCGTGCTGACCGTTCCCGCCTCGTTCGACGAAGTGGCACGCAGCCTGACCCACGAGGCTGCACTGGCGGCGGGCTTCGGCCAGGTCACACTGCTGGAGGAACCGCAGGCGGCCTTCTACGCCTGGATCGCCCATTCGACGCAGGACGACGCCGCCTCGTCCGGCCGGCCGTGGCACGAGCAGGTTGCCGAGGGCGACCTGATCCTGGTCTGCGATGTCGGCGGCGGCACCGCCGACTTCAGCCTGATCGCGGTGGCCGAAGCGGCGGACGGTCTGTCGAAGAACCTGGAACTGCACCGCATCGCAGTGGGTGAACACATCCTGCTCGGCGGCGACAACATGGACCTGGCGCTGGCCCACACGCTCAAGGTGAAGATCGAAGATGGTGGAAACGAACTCGACCCGTGGCAGTTCCTTTCCCTGATCCATGCCGCACGCGACGCGAAGGAGAAGCTGCTCAGCGACGAGGCGCTGCAGGAAGTGCCGATCGCCGTCCCCTCGCGCAGTGCCAGCCTGTTCGCCAAGACCCTCGCCACCACCCTCACCCGCCAGGAGGTCGTCGCCCTGCTGGTGGAAGGCTACTTCCCGCTGACCGCGATCAACGAATTGCCGGCTGCGCGAAAGTCGGTGGGCCTGCAGGAATACGGGCTGGACTACGCCACCGAACCGGCGGTGAGCAAGCACCTTGCCCGCTTCCTCAAACGCGCGCTGGAGAACGTCAAGTCCGACGAGGCACTGGCCGCGTCGATCGGTGCGCGCGCCGGCCTGGAGCAGGCGAGCATCCTCAAACCCACCGCCGTGCTGTTCAATGGCGGCGTGTTCGAGGCGGCGATCTTCCGCCAGCGCATCGTCGAGCTGCTTACAGCCTGGCTCGGGTCCGCCACGCCGCTCAAAGAGCTGAAGAGCGCCGGGCTGGACATTGCGGTATCCCGCGGTGCCGCCTACTACGGTGGAGTTCAGGCTTCCGGCACGGGTATCAAGATTCGCGCCGGTACCTCCCGCTCCTACTACCTTGGCATGGAAAGCCCGATGCCCGCGGTGCCGGGTTTTGTCCCGCCGGTCAAGGGCATCTGCATCGTGCCCCAGGGCACGCAGGAGGGAACCGAACTGGAGCTTGCCGGCCGCGAGTTCGGCCTGGTCACCGGCGAGGCGGTGGAGTTCCGATTCTTCAGCTCGTCCGTGCGTGCCGGCGACCGGGTGGGAAGCGTGGTGGACAACGCCGCGCGCTCGCTCGATGAGCTGGCCGGGCTGACGCTGACCCTGCCGCCGGTCGATGGCGCGGCTGGCCAGGTCGTGCCGGTGACCCTGCATCCGCTGGTCACCGAAGTCGGCACGCTGGAACTGTGGATGCAACACACCCAGTCGAAGAACCGGTGGAAGCTCGAATTCAATCTGCGCGCGGAGGAGTGATCCACGCCGAGGACGCGCTTCGTTTAGCGGCGAAGCCTGGGTGAGCGCGCCGCGCTACGCGATCGGCATCGACCTCGGGACGACCAACTGCGCCGTGGCGTATGTTGACCTGCGGGCGCCGCACGGCCGTGCCGAGATGCTGTTGCTGCCGCAACTGCATGCTATCGACGCAGTCGTAGACAGCCCGCTGCTGCCCTCGTTCTTCTACTACTGCAGCGACGCAGAGATGGAACAGGCGCAGGTGGACCCGATCAGCGGGCTGCCCGACGACGAGGCGCCGGGCTACGTGGTCGGGGTCATGGCCCGGGAGCGGATGAGTACCCTGCCTGGCCGGGTCATCCACTCCGCCAAGTCCTGGCTGGCCCACGCCGGCATCGACCGCGAAACCCAAATGCTGCCGTTCGGGTCGGACGAGATCCCGGCCGATCTGCGCCTGTCCCCGTTGGAAGCCAGCGCGGCCTACCTGCAGTACCTGAAGGAGGCCTGGGACCATGCCGTCGCCCGCGAACACGCGGACAAGGCGTTCGCCCGCCAGCGCATCGTGGTCACCGTGCCCGCCTCGTTCGACGAGGCCGCGCAAGCGCTGACGAGAAAGGCCGCCGAACTGGCCAGTTACCCGCCCGGCTTGCGGCTGCTCGAAGAGCCGCAAGCCGCGTTCTATGCCTGGCTCGATGGCGCCGGACTCGACGCGGCGCAGGCACCCGGCGCGCGACTGCTCGAGTGCGTCCCCGCCCTGGCGCAAGAGCCGCAGACCGTCCTGGTCTGCGATGTCGGCGGCGGCACCAGCGATTTCAGCCTGTTCCGCATTGCGCCGCTGCGCTCGGGGCGGGAGCGCCCGGCAATCGAGCGCATCGCGGCCAGCGAGCATCTGCTGCTGGGCGGTGACAACATCGACCTCGCACTGGCGCATCTGCTCGAACGGCAGTTGCGGCCGGGCAACGAGGAGCGCTTGTCGCGCCGGCAATGGATGCATCTGCTGCCCCAGGCCAGGCTGCTCAAGGAGCGCGTCCTTGAACACGAAGGCGACCCGGACCAGGTGTTCCATGTTTCCCTGCCCGGCGACGGCGCCGATCTGTTCCGCTCCGTACTCGACACCACGGTGTCGCGCAAGTTGGTGCAGCAGACGGTGCTCGAGGGATTCTTTCCGCTGACCGGCGCCGACGAGCGTCCGCTCGGCCGACGCGCCGGGCTGCGCGAGATCGGCCTGCCCTATGCGGCGGATTCCGCCATCAGCCGCCACCTCGCGGCCTTCCTCGACGGGCGGCCGGTGGATGCGGTGCTGTTCGTTGGCGGCGTGTTGCGGCCGCCCCTGCTGCAGCAAAGGCTGCTCGCGCTGATCGAGCGCTGGCAGGGCAGACCGGCGGTACAGCTTGCCCTGCAGGACATGAGTCTCGCCGTCGCCCGCGGCGCCGCCAGCTTCGCTGCGCTGCCCGACGGCGCTGCGGAACGCATCGGCGGCGGCTATCCGCGCAGCGTCTATCTCGAACTGCAGTCGGACAACCCGGACGCGATGCCCGAACTGGTGTGCATTCTGCCGCAGGGCTTCGAGGAAGGCGGGCGGCATAGGCTGGCGGCGCCCGCCTTCGAACTGCTGGTCAACCGTCCGGTGCGTTTCAGCGCCTACACCTCGAATCGCCGGCCCACCGATGCGGCCGGATCGCTGACGCCACTGGACATCGAAACCTTCCATCCGCTGCCGCCGCTCCATGCCACCATCGTCATCGACGACGAGAACTTCAATCCGCGCAAGGCAGCCGAGCAAAGCATCAGCGTGCAGATCGAGGTGGAACTCACCGACCTCGGCGTGCTGCGACTGGCCCTGGTCAATGAGGCGGTGCGCGGGCGCTGGGAGCTCGAGTTCAACCTGCGCAAGCCGCTGGCCGCACAAGCGAGCAAAGCACCGGACGTCGCTCAGGCAGCCGAGGTCGCGCCGGCGGCGCTGGATGCGGCGCAGGCGCGCATCGCGCGGTTCTATGGCAGCAAACAGTCGCTCGATTCCAAGGACAATGTCAAATCGCTGGCGCGCGATCTGGAACGTATCGTGGGCCAGGATCGCACTCGCTGGAGCCTGACGCTGCTGCGGGCGCTATGGCCCACGCTGTACCCCGGAATCACCCGCCGCGTTCGTTCGCCGGAACACGAAAACACCTGGCTCTATCTGGCCGGATTCCTGTTGCGACCCGGCTACGGCAGCGAACTCGACCCCTGGCGCATGACCCAGTTGTGGGAGTGCTTCGATCTCGGTCTGGCCCACCGCAAGGACAAGAGCGTCCAGTCGAGCTGGTGGATGATGTGGCGCAGGACCGCGGGCGGGCTCGGCGCCGAGCAGCAGGAATTGCTGTTCGATTCCGCACTGTCCCAGTTCAGGCGCGCCGCCGCGCAATTCGTCGAGGGCACACGCCTGCTCGGCAGCCTGGAGCGCGTTGAGCCTGCGCGCAAGCAGGAAATCGCGGCACTGCTGGTCGAGCTGATCGTCAAGGGCAAGGCGGCCAATCAGCCGCATGTTCTCTGGGCGCTCGCCCGATTGTTGAGCAGGGTGCCGCTCTACACCGCCGCCGAATCGGTCATGCCTGCCGCGACAGTGGAAGAGGTTTTCGCCAGACTCGAACCGCTCGACTGGAACAAGCTCGGCCTGCAGCAGCTCGCCGCGGTGTTTTCCGCCGCCTGCCGGCTGACTGGCACCCGGGTTCTGGACATTCACGATCCGGTGCGCGTCCGGGTGATCGACAAGCTCAAGCGCATGCGGGCGAGGCCCGAGCAGATTCGCGTTGTCCAGGAATACTGCGAGTTGACCTCGAGCGACCGCAACGAGCTGTTCGGCGAGGCGCTGCCGGCGGGCCTGCGGCTGTCGACAGCGTAATCTCGATCAGCCTGTGATGGGCCCGGCGGGCCGCGTCGCGCAAGCATTGGCAATCCGCACGAAGTCGCCGACCGACAGCCGCTCGCCGCGCAGTCCGGCGTCGATGCCGAGTTCCGCCAGCCCGGCTTGATCGATGAAGTCGCGCAGCGTGTTGCGCAGGGTTTTGCGGCGCTGGCCAAAGGCGGCGGCGGCGACGCGCCCGAACAGCGCGGCGTCGCGCGCGCCGAGTTCCTGCGCCGGCCGCGGCACCAGACGCACGATGGCCGAAGTCACCTTGGGTACCGGGCGGAACGCCCCGGGCGGAACCTCGAACAGCCTGTCGATGACGAAGCGGTACTGCAGCATGACCGACAGGCGCCCATAGTCCTCGGTGCCCGGGTCGGCCACCATGCGATCGACCACTTCCTTTTGCAGCATGAACGTCATGTCGACAATTCGATCGGCGTAATCGGACAGGTGGAACAGGATCGGCGTGGAGATGTTGTAGGGCAGGTTGCCGACCACCCGCAGATCGCCGCCGAGGCCGGCAAAATCGAACTTCAGCGCGTCGCCCTCGTGTATCTCCAGCGACTGGCCGGCGAATTCCTGCTTCAGACGGGCAATCAGGTCGCGGTCGATTTCCACCACATGCAGCCGCCCGCTCGCCTCGAGCAGAGGACGCGTCAAAGCGCCCAGTCCGGGCCCGATTTCGACCAGATTGTCGCCGGGCTTCGATGCGATGGCCGCCACGATCCTGTGAATGACGTTGCCATCGACCAGGAAGTTCTGGCCGAAGCGCCTGCGCGCGCGATGCCGCTCGCTCACTGCGCGGCGCGGCGCGCGAGGCCGATTGCCGCGTCGACCGCCGCATACAGGCTGCCGGGATCGGCCCGGCCGGTGCCGGCGAGATCGAGCGCGGTACCGTGATCAACCGAGGTGCGGATGATCGGCAGCCCGAGCGTGATGTTGATGCCATGACCGAAGGTGGCGAACTTGAGGACCGGCAGGCCTTGGTCGTGGTACATCGCCAGCACCGCATCTGCATCTTCGAGGCAGGCCGGCAGAAACAGCGTGTCGGCCGGCAACGGCCCGACCAAATCGAGGCCCTCGCCGCGCAGGGTATCGAGCACCGGGCGGATGACGTCTATCTCTTCGCGGCCCAGGTGGCCGCCCTCGCCTGCATGCGGGTTGAGCCCGGCCACCAGGATGCGCGGACGCACGAGGCCGAATCGCTGCCGCAGATCGGCTTCGAGAATGCGCAGGGTGGCGGTCAGCGATTGGCGGGTGATGGCCCGCGGCACGTCCGCGAGCGCGAGATGGGTGGTGGCGAGCGCCACGCGCAGCGCACGGCCGCCGAGGGCGTTCGACGGACCGGCGAGCATCATCACCACCCTGGCGGTGCCGGTTCGCGCGGCAAGGTACTCGGTATGGCCGGAGAACGCGATGCTGGCGTCGTTGATCACGCCTTTGTGCAGCGGCGCCGTGACCATGGCGGCGAACTCGCCGCGCAGACAGCCGTCAATCGCCCGATCGAGCAGGCGCAGCACATGCCGGGCATTGGCCGGATCGAGTTCGCCGGCGCGGCTGGCGACAGCCAGCGGCTCATGCAGGATTTCGATCGTGCCGGGTAACGACGATGCGGTAGGCATGTAGCGGCGCAGTCCGACGTGGCTGCCGCTCGCGACGGCGCGTTGGGCGATCAGGTCTTCGTCGCCGACGACCACCAGTCGAACCGGCCATTGGCGCCGGGCGAGCGCGGCGCACAGTTCCGGCCCGATGCCAGCGGGCTCCCCGCTGGTGACCGCAATCGTGATCGGCACGGCCCCTGCCGCCTCACCGGTCACCGGTCACCTGTCACTTATCCTCCAGCCGATACTCGACGTAGGCCCGGTCGCGCTGCTGTCGCACCCAGTCTTCATAGGCTTCATCGGCCTTGCGCTCGCGCAGGGCCTGACGGGCGAGCAGGCGCTTGCGTTCGTCGGACACTGCATCGACGCGCCGTTCGATGACCTCGATCAGGTGCCAGCCGAACGGCGACTGGACCGGTTCGCTGAACTGGCCCGGTTTCAGCGCATCCATCGTGCGCTCGAATTCCGGCACCGTGTCGCCGGCATAGATCCAGCCCAGATCGCCGCCCTTGGCGGCGGACAGATCGTTCGAGTGCAGACGGGCCAGCTCGGCGAAATCGGCGCCGTTGTCGATGCGCTCCTTGAGCGCGATCAGGCGACGGCGCGCTTCGGCGTCGCTGACCAGTTCGCTGGTCTTGATCAGGATGTGGCGGGCATGGGTCTGCTGCAGCTTCTGGCCGAGCAAGGCTCCGCCCTTGCGTTCGACCAGCTTGACGATGTGCATGCCGGCCGGACTGCGCAGCACGCCGGAAACCTGGCCTGGCTGCATCGACGCCACGGTCTCGGCAAACAGCGTCGGCATGCGATCGGGCCCGCGCCAGCCGAGCGAGCCGCCATCGAGCGCATCGGGCGCGTCTGAGTAGCTGGCCGCCAGCTTGGCGAAGTCGGCCCCGGCGTTCAACTGCGCGACGATATCCTCTGCCTTGGCCTTCAAGCGCTGCAGTTGCTCGGGCCCGGCCTGGTCCGGCGCGCGCAGCAGGATGTGGGACACCAGGAACTGCTCGCTGCTGGCGCCCGGCTTGTCTCCGCTGGCGAGGAAATTGTCGATCTCGGCGTCGGACACCTGTATGCGTGAGTCGACCTCGCGCTCGCGCAGGCGCACGATGGTCATCTCGTTGCGCACCTCTTCGCGAAACTTCGACCAGGAGATGCCGTCCTTTTCCAGCGCGGCGCGAAAGTCGCCCAGCGACAGCTTGTTCGATTCGGCAATGCGGGTGATCGCGCGCTCGAGCGTCGGGTCGTCGACGCGCAGCGAGGTTTCCTTGGCCATCTGGAGCTGAACCCGATCGGTGATCATGCGTTCGAGCATCTGTTTTTCCAGGATGTCGGCCGGCGGAAGCTGGACGTTCTGCGCCCTCAACTGGCGTTCGGCCTGGGCCACGCGCGACTTCAGTTCGTAGAGCGTGATCACCTCGTCGTTGACCACGGAAACGATGCGATCGACCTCGCGGATCGGCGCGGCTTGTGCGGTGGCACCGAGCGATCCCGCAAGAGCGAGCAACGCGAAAAGGAGAGCACGGATCGACTGCATGGGGTCTGACATCACCTCGAAGAAGAACTCGTCGTGGCTGGGTCGGTGCCGAACACCGGATCGCCGACCGGCTGGTTGATCCTGCCGTAGCCGCCGATGCTGCGCCGGAGCAGATCGGTCGGGTTGGTGCCGATGCTCGAGAAACCGTTGAATTCGAGCTGGACGAAGAAGGCCGAGGTGTAGCTGGTCGGGCGTGTCGGATCGACGCCGACCTGCGCCACGCCCTGTGCGCCGGCGGCGAAGCGCTGCGCAACGGCGCGCAGAACCCAGCAGCCGGCATCGTACTCGACCCCGCCGATCGCTTCGATAAGACGCGACTGGCGCAGCGAGTAATTGTAGCGGCCGACGCCGTACCAGCGCCCTCCCAGCGGCCATTGGGCCGAGATGTCGAGGTCGCGCAGGCCGATCGACTGCAGGGTGCCGTCGGTGCCGATGAACTGGCCGGCAGTCGGCGCCTGGTCGTTGAGGAAGCGGTAGCTGAAGTTCAGCACCTTGGCATGAGCCGGCTGATAGCGGATGCCAACGTTGTAGCGTTCGGTGCGCGAATCCCGCGGGTTGTACTGGATGGCCGCGTCGAGCCAGGTCTTGGGCAGGATCTGGCCGGTCACCGCCGCCAGCAGATCGGCCGACTTCTCGGTGCGCAGCACCTGGTTGGGAAGTCCGACCGCCTGATCGCGGAAGTAGTAGCGCTGGCCGAGCGCGGCCCGCAGCATCTCGGTGCCGCTGGCCGAATCGATGTAGCGGGTGGTCAGCGCGGCGGTGAGCTGGTTGGCGTCGGCAATGCGGTCCGGGCCGGAGTACAGGTTCTCCGAGAATATCTGGGCGAAGTTGAAATCGAGCGCCGCGGTATCGAACACCGGGATGTTGTCCTGCCTGCGCTCGGGCACGCGCAGGTAGTACAGGCGCGGTTCCAGCGTCTGCAGGGCCGATCGGTCGAACCATGTCGTATCGCGCTCGAATACGACGCCGCTGTCGACGCTGAAAATCGGCAGGGTGCGGGTGATCGAATCGTTCGGATCGGCTCCGCTCGGCAGCACCGAATTACGCCGATCCAGATTGTAGTGGGTCCAGTGCACACCCAGCTTGGGCGTGACGTAGAACGACGCGGTCTGGTAGGGGAAGGAGAGCTGCGGATAGACCAGCAGCCGCTGGCCCTCGGCCAGATTCTGGTCCGGGTTACGGAAATTGACGTAGTCGCCCTTCAAGTCGAACTGCATACCATACAGATCGGGCTTGAGCGCGTTCAGAGTCAGTTGCGGCAGGCGGCGGTAGGGCTCGGCGATGCGCGCACCGGTCACGTCCTGCAGCGTCTGGTAGCGCTGGACCAGCGCCTGGGCATTCCACCAGCCGGCGTTGTAGTTGAGCACGCCCTGGCGCAGCAGATAGGTCTGCGAGGTGATCGCCAGGCGGGTCGACAGATCGGAGAAATACTGGTCGTCCGATGCGCCATTGAGGTCCAGGCCGCCGGTCAGGCCGTGGCCAAAGTTCTGCCAGTGCCGGACCGCGTATGCGCTACGGGTATCGCCGGTGACGCGGTCGTTGGGCAGGATCTCGCCGCGCACGGTGCCGGCGGCGTCGGGAAACAGATAGCGGAATTCGCCATTGAGCTGCAGGCCGCGGCGGGTCAGCACGCGCGGCGAGATCGTCGCATCGTAGTTGGGCGCGATGTTCCAGTAATACGGAATCGTCAGATCGAGACCGGTGCGGTTGTTGAGGCCGACGGTCGGCGGCAGGAAACCCGACTTGCGATTGTTGTTGAGCGGAAAGCCGCCATACGGCAGATAGAAGATCGGCACGTCCTTGAAGTAGAGTCTGGCGCCGCGCGCCTCGCCTTCCTCGCGGTCGTAGTCGAGCTTCATCTCCGAGGCCTTGAAGTACCAGTCGGGATCGGGCGCCTCGCAGCTGCTGTAGGTCGCGTTGGTAAGCCGATACTGGTTCTCGCCCTCGAAATCGATGCGCTCGGCATGACCCGAGCCGCTGATGCTGGCGCCGCGACGCTGGCGGTTCTCGCGCTTGATCGTGTAGTCCGGCTGCTCGAACCAGCCGACGGTCTCGGAGAGCTTCATGCGCGCCTTGGGGCCGCTGATGGTGTCGCCGCCGCGCACGATCTTGACGTGCCCCTCCGCCTCGGCCTCGTCCTCGAGCTGCCAGTAGGTCAGCTTGTCGGCGGTCAGCGTGACGTCCTGCTTGCGTACTTCGACCGCGCCTTCCGCCACGGTTTCGTTCTCGCTGCGGCCGGTGATCTTGTCGGCACTGAAGAACACCGGCGGACGGCCGTCGGCACCAGTCAGAAAGGACGGGAACATTCCGCTGATCGGAAGTTTCGGCGCGGGGAACGGATCGGCTTCGCTCGCCGATGGCGCTTCGGTAAGCGGCGCAAACTTCGCCGATTCTGCCGGTGCGACCGCCGGTGCCGGTGCCATACGGGTTGCCGGGGTTGGCGTCGCGGCCTTCGGTCTTGCCGGCGCGGCCGGTACCGGAACAGGCGGCACGATACGGGCAGCAGGTGCTTGCACCGCAGGTGACGGTTGCGCCACAGGAGCTTGCGCGGCCGGTGGTTGGGCCGCTGCAGGCGGCGGTTGAGCGACAGAAGGCTGTGCTGCCGGCGGCGCGGCAGCCGGCTCCGCAGCGGGGGCGGCCGGCGGCACCTGCTGGTCCGTTGCCGCCGGCGGGGCGACACCCGATCCGCTTATTAGTGCCGGATCGATCGCTAGGGGTGGCAGGTTTTGCGCCGCCGATACCGCAAGCGGCATTGCACCGTAGATGCAGCAGATCAGGACTGGGAAGGCACGCTGGCGCACTGTAGAAACCGGATCGGCGAGTTGGTCTTGTGGGTGGCACCGCAGCCGGCCCCGGATGGCCCGCGGATCGCCCGCGAACCCGACCGGGATACCCGACCGCAGCGTCTCGCTCCGCCGATCGATGACGGTCGCGAGAAAGCGCTTTGATAGAATTTCGCGATTCTACATCAACCCCCGTCAGGAGGATTCTTGGACCGCACCCGACTGATGCAGGAATGGCTGACCTGCTGCCTGCCCGGCCAGGCGCTATCGCTGGCACCGGCGTCGGCCGATGCGAGCTTTCGCCGCTACTTCCGCGCCACGCTGGCGGATGGCTCGACCCGCATCGTCATGGATGCGCCGCCCTCGCACGAGGACTGCCGCCCCTATCTCGCCGTTGCCCGGCTGTTTCACGACGCGGGCGCGCACGTGCCCGAAGTGTTCGCAGAGAATCTCGACGACGGCTTTCTGCTGCTGTCGGATCTCGGCAGCACGACCTATCTCGCTCACCTCGAGCGCGACCCGAGCGAACTGCGCGCCACCCCGCTCTACCTCGACGCGATCGACGCGCTGATCCGCATCCAGCTCGCGAGCCGGCCCGGTGCCCTGCCCGATTACGACCGCGAGCGACTGCTGCGCGAGCTCGAACTGTTTCCGGTCTGGTACGTGACCCGGCATCTCGGCCGTACGCTGAGCGATGCCGAAGCGGCAGATCTCTACGCGGTGTTCGACCGGATTATCGAGGTCAACCTCGCCGAGCCGCGAGTCTTCGTGCATCGCGACTACCATTCGCGCAATCTGATGCTGAGCACGCCGAATCCCGGCGTGCTCGACTTCCAGGACGCGGTGTTCGGCCCGATCAGCTACGACCTGGTCTCGCTGTTCAAGGACGCCTACATCCGCTGGGATGAACAGGTGACGGTCGACTGGCTGGTGCGCTACTGGGAACGCGCCCGCACAGCCAGCCTGCCCGTGCGCGCCGACTTCGGCGACTTCTTCCGCGACTACGAGTGGATGGGCGTGCAGCGCCACCTCAAGGTGCTGGGCATCTTCGCCCGCCTGTTTCACCGCGACGGCAAGGACGGTTACCTGAACGACATGCCGCTGGTCGCCGGCTACCTGCGCCGCGCCTGCCAGCGCTATCGCGAGTTCGGGCCGCTGGTGAAGCTGCTCGACTCCCTCGAAGCGCGGGAGAACAAGACGGGCTACAGCTTTTGAAAGCCATGATCCTGGCAGCCGGCCGCGGCGAACGCATGCGGCCGCTGACCGACAGTTGCCCAAAACCGCTGCTCGAAGTCGCCGGCAAGCCGCTGATCGTCTGGCATATCGAACGACTGGTCGCGGCCGGCTTTCGCGACCTGGTGATCAACCATGCCCATCTCGGCCACCTGTTCGAATCCCGTCTCGGCGACGGTCACGCATGGGGCGCACAGATTGCGTGGTCGGCCGAACCGCCCGGCGCACTCGAGACCGCGGGCGGCATCGCCAACGCGCTGCCGCTGCTCGGCGAGGCGCCTTTTGCGCTGGTCAATGGCGACATCTGGTGCGATTTCGACGCGCCGCGGCTGGCGAACGTCGCTGCCTCGCCCGATGCCGATGTCCTTGCCTACCTGCTGCTGGTCGCCAACCCGGCACACAACCCGGCCGGCGATTTCTGCCTTGCCGCAGAGCGCATCGTGCCGCAGGGCGAACCGCGCTACACCTACTCGGGAATCGGCATCTACCGGCCTGCACTGTTCGCCAGCATCGTCCGCGGCGAGCGCGCGAAACTCGCCCCACTGTTGCGCGACGCCATTGCACGCGATCAGGTTCGCGGCGAACTCCATGCCGGCCGCTGGGTAGACGTCGGAACGCCCGAGCGCCTCGCCGACCTCGATCGGGAATTGCGCGAGGGCGCAGCACGGACGTCGAAGCGAGGACAGGGAAGCAATCGTAGCCTGGGCTGAGCATAGCGAAGCCCGGGGATCAACGATTCGCCGCAGCGCAAACCCGATAGAATTTCTCGCGGACCTCGTCGCCACGACCCGCATGGATAGGCGCTCTCGGGCAAGGCATCGCCAGCATCGTCAATCCATGTTCCTCGCAGGCATACATGCCCGCAGATCGCCTATCCATGCGGCTCGCGGGGCGGCCCGCCGGCGCTTGTTCGCTCGACCCGCTTCAGGCACGGAATCGGGATCGCGATATGGGTCTGCATTGTCGAGCCGCGCGCCCGGTCCCCTCGGGTGCGCCAGGGCGAGTCGATGCGCTTGCGGGCGGCCATCCCTTGCGATAACGTAAGGCAACACAGGGGGCAGCCGATGACCACCGCAAGCGCGACCAGCAAGGGCCGGATCACTATACCGGCCAAGGTGCGCGAAACGCTCAATGTCGGCGCTGGCGATCGGGTCGAGTTTGTCCACGTCGCGCCTGGGCAGTTTTTGTTCGTCGTGGCAAATCGCTCGGGTACCGAACTGAAGGGCATGTTCGGCAAGCCGGCAAGGCGCGTGTCGATCGAGGATATGAATCGCGCGATCGCGGCCCGGGGCGCAGCAGCGCGATGATCGGTTTGGACAACAATGTGCTGGCCCGCTACATGATGCAGGACGACGCCGGACAGGCGGCCAGGGCTGCCAGGCCGATGGAATCGCTGAGCGTGCAGGCGCCCGGTTTCGTTTCACTGGTCGGGCCGGATCGAGGCAGGACATGAACATCGAAGCTTTCAGAGCGCGTCGCAACCGTCTGCTCGCCCAGATGCAGCACGGCGTGGCGCTGATCCCGACCGCGCCGGAACGCGTGCGCAACCGCGACTCGCACTACCCGTATCGCTTCGACAGTTACTTCTATTACCTGAGCGCATTCCGGGAACCGGAAGCGGTGCTGGTGCTGGTCGCCGGCGACGAACAGAAATCCATCCTGTTCTGTCGCGACAAGGACACAGAGCGCGAGATCTGGGACGGCTTTCGCCACGGCCCGGATGGCGCGCGCGAGGTGTTCCGTATCGACGAGGCGCACAGCATCACCAAATTCGACGAAATGCTGCCCGAGTTGATCGCCAACCAGCCGACGCTGTTCCACTCGATGGGTCACGATGACGGCTTCGACGCCCGCGTGGTCGCCGCACTCAATCGCGTGCGCGCCAACTCGCGCGCCGGCCAGCACGCGCCGGCGGATATCCGCGATGTGCGCGCCATGATCGACGAGATGCGGCTGATCAAGGACGAGCACGAATTGTCGACCATGCGCCGCTCCGCGGCGATCTCGAGCGAAGCGCACCGGCGCGCGATGCAGACCACGCGCCCCGGCCGCCGCGAATACGAGGTCGAAGCCGAGTTGCTGCATGTGTTCCGGCTCGGTGGCAGCCAGTTTCCGGCTTACTCGCCGATCGTCGCCGGCGGCGCCAATGCCTGCGTGCTGCACTATGTCGAGAACGACGCGCTACTCAACGACGGCGAGCTGGTGCTGATCGACGCCGGCTGCGAAGTCGACGGCTATGCCTCGGACATCACCCGCAGCTTCCCGGTGAACGGCCGCTTTTCCGGCCCGCAGCGCGCCGTCTATCAGTTGGTGCTGGCGGCACAGGCAGCCGCAGTGGCCGAGATCCGGCCAGGCCGACACTGGAACGAGCCGCACGATGCGGCGGTCAAGGTGCTCGCCCAGGGCATGCTCGATCTGAAGCTGCTCGAAGGCAGCCTCGACGGCGTGCTCGAATCGGCGGCCTACCGCAAGTTCTACATGCATCGCACCGGACACTGGCTGGGGCTCGACGTTCATGACGCCGGCGAATACAAGCTCGGCGACGCCTGGCGGCCGCTGGTTCCCGGCATGATGCTGACGGTCGAGCCCGGCTGTTACATCCGCCCGGCCGACGACGTGCCGCGCGCCTACTGGAACATCGGCATCCGCATCGAGGACGACGCCCTGGTGACCAGCAACGGCTGCGAGCTGATCAGCGCCGCAGCGCCCAAGCAGGTAGACGAGATCGAGGCCCTGATGCGCGATGCAGCATAGCGACATACTGATCGTCGGCGCCGGACCGACCGGCATGGCGCTGGCCGTCGCGCTGGCGCAGGCGGGACGTCCGTCGCGGATCGTGGACGCGCGGACGGCAAATGCCGCGCAAGGTGACAAGCGCATCCTCGCCCTGTCGCACGGCTCGCAGCAGATTCTCGATCGTCTCGGCGTCTGGCGCGACATCGAGGCGACGCCGATCCGCACGATCCATGTTTCCCAGCAAGGCGGCTTCGGCCGGACGCTGCTGCACGCCGCCGACTATGGAGTTCCCGCGCTCGGCTACGTTGTCGCGGCGTCGTCGCTGGTCGCAGCACTCGCCCGACGGCTGGACGCGCTCGGCGCGACAGTCGATCATGAATGCGAGGTGACCAACCTCGCTGCCGGTGCCGCGGACGTGCTGGTGAGCCACAGCAAAGCCGACGCCGCGCCGCTTTGCGCCCGGCTGGTCGCGCTGGCCGAAGGGACCGTCAGCGCGGAAGACGATCGCGCCGTCACCGCGCGCGACTATCGGCAGCACGCGGTGATCTGCACGGCTCGGCCGGCCGCACCACACGGCGGCATCGCCTATGAGCGCTTCACGCCGCACGGTCCGCTGGCGCTGCTGCCGTTCGGGCCGGACTATGCCGTCGTGTTCACTGTGCCGGCCGACGCCTCGGATGCCTTGCTCGGCCTCGACGAGTCCGCTTTTCTGGCTGAATTGCAGCGCTCCATCGGCAGCCGCGTGCGACTGATTTCGGCGAGCACGCGCGCCCGTTACCCCTTGCTGCTGCGCTATCGGCGCGAACCGGTCGGACGGCGCACGGTCTGGCTGGGCAACGCTGCCCAGACACTGCACCCGGTCGCTGGGCAGGGTTTCAATCTGGCATTGCGCGACGTCTGGGGGCTGACGGAAACCCTCGCCAGCGCAGGGCCGGACGACGATCCCGGGGCTGTCACGCTGCTCGAGCGCTATGCGCGGGCGCGCCGGCTCGACCGCATCGGCGCGATCGGTTTCACCGACACCCTGATCCGCGTCTTCAGCAACGAGCAGGGATTGTGGCGCGCGGCGCGCGGCGGCGGCCTCACCTTCCTCGACCTGCTACCGCCGCTCAAGCATTTCGTGGCCAAGCGCATGATGTTCGGCGCCCGGGCCTGGCCCTGAATGCAGCAGCAGAACACGCCCACTGGCGTCGGGTGCGAGCAATATCGCTGAAACCGCTGTAATAATTCTCAGCGGTGATCTGCCGGCAGCCTTGGAGTAGAATTGCCGGCTTTCGCAATGCGAACGGCGAACTTTCGACCGATCCTTCTACTCGCACCCCACCGCCATGGAATTCGCAGGCTTTCGCCTACGCAATAGGCTCTTCGTTGCGCCCATGGCGGGCGTTACCGATCGCCCGTTCCGCCAGCTCTGCAAGCGCATGGGGGCCGGCTTGGCCGTTTCCGAGATGGTCAGTTCGAACTCCTTGCTCTACGGTTCCGGGAAGACCCGGCGACGCGCCAATCATGACGGAGAAGTGGCCCCGGTGTCGGTGCAGATAGCCGGCGCCGACCCGCGAATGATGGCCGATGCCGCCCGCCACAACGTCGACAACGGCGCGCAGATCATCGACATCAACATGGGCTGCCCGGCAAAAAAGGTCTGCAACGTGATGGCCGGTTCCGCACTTCTGCAGGACGAAGCGCTGGTCGGCCGGATCCTCGACGCCGTGGTTCGGGCGGTACCGAACACCGCGGTCACCCTGAAGATCCGCACCGGCTGGAACCGCGAGAACCGCAACGCGCCGAGGGTGGCGCGGATTGCCGAGAGCGCCGGCATACGGGCCCTGGCAATCCACGGCCGCACGCGCGCCGACCAGTACATGGGCAGCGCCGAGTACGACACCATCGGACTGGTCAAATCGCTGGTAAGCATTCCGGTGATCGCCAATGGCGATATCGGGACGCCGCGCAAGGCCCGCGATGTGCTCGAACAGACCGGCTGCGACGGCGTGATGATCGGCCGCGCCGCCCAAGGCCGGCCCTGGATATTTCGCGAGATCGAGCACTACCTCGCGACCGGCCGTGAGATGGCACCACCGCTGTGCACAGAAATACTCGGGGTGCTCAAGACGCACCTCGCCGACCTCTACGCCTTCTACGGCGAAGAGACCGGCTTGTGCATCGCCCGCAAACACATCTCCTGGTACACCAAGGGGCTGGCCGGCTCGGCGAGCTTTCGTCACGCCATGAACCGCCTGCAGACGGTGGACGAACAGCTCGGCGCGATCGAGCAATTCTTCGGCAGCCTGGCCGAGGACGGCGAGCGCGTGCGCTATGCCGCGGACAATCAGGCGGAACTGGAGCTCGCCGCATGAGCCGCGACAACGCCATCGGCGAATCGGTTCGCCGCGCGATCGACCGCTACTTCCGCGATCTCGATGGCGAAAAACCCGGCGCCATCTATGACATGGTGTTGGCCAGCGCGGAACGCGCGATGCTGGAAACCGTGATGCGCCACGCCGATGGCAACCAGACGCTTGCTGCCGGCATGCTGGGCATCAATCGCAACACCCTGCGGCGCAAACTCGACGACCACGATCTTCTGTGAACCGCCGTCCGCCCGATCCCTCTCCCGCCCGAAACCGAATCCGAAACAATGAAAGTCACTCGAGCCCTGATCAGTGTTTCCGACAAGCGCGGCATCGTCGAATTCGCCCGCGCGCTTTCCGACCTCGGCATCGAGCTGTTGTCCACCGGCGGCTCGGCAAAACTGCTGCGGGACGCCACGCTGGCGGTGACCGAGGTGTCCGACTACACCGGCTTCCCCGAGATGCTGGACGGTCGCGTAAAGACGCTGCACCCGAAGGTCCATGGCGGTCTGCTGGCGCGTCGCGATCTGCCCGGGCATCTCGCGGCAATCGATGCAGCAGGCATCGAGCGCATCGATCTGTTGATCGTCAATCTGTATCCGTTCCGCGAAGCGATCGCCAAGCCGGGCTGTTCGCTCGACGATGCGATCGAGAACATCGACATCGGCGGCCCGGCCATGGTGCGCGCCGCCGCCAAGAACCACGGCAACGAGCAGGGCGGTGTGGGTGTCATCACCGATCCTGCCGACTATGCGCCGGTACTGGCCGAACTGCAGGCGGGCGGTACGCTGTCCTATCGAACGCGATTCGACCTTGCGCGCAAGGCTTTCACCCACACCGCGCGCTACGACGGTGCAATTGCCAACTACCTGACCAGCCTGGGCAGCGACAAGCAGCGCGGCGAATTCCCGGCACACCTGCAACTCGCTTACGACAAGGTCGAAGATCTGCGCTATGGCGAGAATCCGCATCAGCGTGCCGCGTTCTACCGCGAGCCCGATCCGGTGCCCGGATCGATCGCCGCTTACCTGCAGGTGCAGGGCAAGGAACTCTCCTACAACAACATCGCCGACTCGGATGCGGCATGGGAATGCGTCAAGGCCTTCGAAGCGACGGCCGACCGGGTCGCCTGTGTGATTGTCAAGCACGCCAATCCGTGCGGTGTGGCGCTCGGCACCACCGCCGAAGATGCCTATCGCAAGGCCTTCGCGACCGATCCGACCTCGGCCTTCGGCGGCATCATCGCCCTCAACTGCCCAGTCGATGCGGCGACTGCCGAAGCGGTCAGCAGCCAGTTCCTCGAGGTCCTGATCGCCCCCGAGATCACGGCTGGAGCCCGCAAGCTGCTCGCGGCCAAGCAGAACGTGCGCGTCCTCGAAGTGCCGCTCGGGCCGGGCACCGCCGGCTTCGACTTCAAGCGCGTCGGCGGCGGCCTGCTGGTGCAGAGCATCGATAGTGCCCGCATCAGCCGTGACCAGCTCAAGGTCGTGACGAAACGGGCGCCAACCGCGCAGGAGATGGACGACCTGATGTTTGCCTGGCGCGTCGCCAAGTACGTCAAGTCGAACGCGATCGTGTACTGCCGCAACGGCCAGACAGTCGGCGTCGGGGCCGGGCAGATGAGCCGCGTGGACTCCGCGCGCATCGCCGCCCTCAAGGCCGAGAACGCGGGGCTCAGCGTATCCGGCACGGTGGTCGCCTCGGACGCCTTCTTCCCGTTCCGCGACGGTCTGGACGTGCTTGCCACAGCCGGCGCGACCGCGGTGATCCAGCCGGGCGGCAGCGTTCGCGACGCCGAGGTCATCGCCGCCGCGGATGAGCACGGCATTGCGATGGTATTTACCGGCTTCCGCCATTTCCGCCACTAACGGAATTTCCTGCCATGTCATCGAAAAAGAAGAAACTCCTTGCCGCCGTGCTGGCGGCATGGCTGAGCGGCCCCGCCGCTGCGGCTTGCGACGACCCCTCGAGTTTTTTTGGCGGCGTCTGCAAGCGGCTCGGCGATACCTGGAATCAGGGGCAGAGCGAATTGCTGTTGCCCTTGCACTCCCACCATCTGCGCTTCGCGTATACCCGGGAGAAGATCGACAGCTTCGAGGAAAACTCCTGGGGGCTCGGCTACGGTCGCAGCCGCTTCGATGACGAGGGCAACTGGCACAGCCTCTATGCCATGGGCTTTCGCGACTCGCACGCCAAGTTCGAGCCGGCGCTCGGTTACGCTTACCAGTGGATGTGGGGCGAACGCGCGGGCCTGCATGCCGGTCTCGGCTACACGGTGGTCGTCACCGCGCGCTCGGACATCGGCCACTACGTGCCGCTGCCCGGTGTTCTGCCGATCGCCTCGGTCAAATACCGCGGCAGCGGGGTGAACATGGCCTACGTACCGGGCGGCAAGGGCAACGGCAATGTCCTCTTCTTTTGGGGCAGCGTCGGCTTCTGATCCCGTTCGCATGGCTTCGGAGCAAGCATGAAGATTCTCGTCATCGGTTCCGGCGGCCGCGAGCACGCGCTTGCCTGGCGACTGGCGCAGGGTGCCCGGGTGCAGAAGGTCTTTGTGGCGACGGGCAATGCCGGCACCGCGCGCGAACCCGGTCTGCAAAACGTGCCGATTGCCGATATCCCGACGCTCGCCGCCTTTGCCGAGCGCGAGCGCGTCCAATTGACGGTCGTCGGACCCGAGGCCCCACTCGCTGCCGGGGTGGTCGACGCCTTCCGGGCAAAGGGGCTGCGCATCTTCGGCCCCCTCAAGGCCGCCGCACAACTCGAGTCATCGAAGGATTTCGCCAAGCGCTTCCTGGTCAAGCACAAGATTCCGACCGCCAGATACCAGACGTTCTCCGATCCGGCGAAGGCCCATGCCTTCGTCGACCGCGAGGGCGCGCCGATCGTCATCAAGGCCGACGGCCTTGCCGCGGGCAAAGGCGTGGTGGTGGCGACCGATGCCGCCCAAGCCCATGCCGCGATCGATTCCATGCTCTCCGGCAACAAACTCGGCGATGCGGGTGCCCGGGTGGTGGTCGAGGAGTTCCTCGAAGGCGAGGAGGCGAGCTTCATCGTCATGTGCGACGGCAAGCACGCGCTGGCGCTGGCGACCAGCCAGGACCACAAGCGATTGAACGACGGCGACCAGGGCCCCAATACCGGTGGCATGGGTGCCTACTCGCCGGCGCCTGTGGTCACGCCGGAGATTCACGCACGGGTGATGCGCGAGGTCATCGCACCGACCCTGGGCGGCATGGCGGCGGCCGGCACGCCCTACACCGGCTTTCTCTATGCCGGGCTGATGATCGACAAGACCGCCAACATCAAGGTGCTGGAGTTCAACTGCCGCATGGGCGACCCGGAAACCCAGCCGATCATCCTGCGCCTGAAGACTGACCTAGTGGAACTGATCGAAGCCGCGATCGACGGCCGGCTCGATCAGGTTGAAGCCCACTGGGACCGGCGCTGCGCACTTGGCGTGGTGCTGGCCGCTCGCAACTACCCGGATGAGCCGCGCAGGGGCGATGCGATCAGCGGGCTCGACAAGGGCGGCGATGACTACCACGTGTTCCACGCCGGCACGACCGACCGGGACGGCAAGGTGCTGACCAGTGGCGGGCGCGTCCTATGCGTCACCGCGCTCGGCGACACGGTTAAGATCGCGCAGAAGCGCGCCTACGAGATCGTCGACAGGATCCACTTCGACGGCATGCAATACCGGCGCGACATCGGTCATCGCGCGCTCCTCCTGCGCAAGTCGTGAGCGAGCCAGTCGATTCGGGGGCCGTCGCGGCGTACCTGCTCGACCTGCAGGCGCGCATCGTGACCACGCTCGAAGCTGGCGACGGCGAGCCGTTCCGCAGCGATTCGTGGCAACGACCCGGCGGCGGTGGCGGCATCTCGCGCCTGGTCGAAGACGGCGCCTTGTTCGAGCGCGGCGGCTGCAACTTCTCGCATGTCATGGGAGGCGATCTGCCGCCCTCGGCCACCGCCGGACGCCCGGAACTCGCCGGTGCGAGCTTCGAGGCGATGGGCGTGTCGCTGGTGCTGCATCCGCGCAATCCGTACTGTCCGACCGTGCATCTGAACGTGCGGTTCTTCATCGCGCGCAGACCCGACTTCGAACCGGTCTGGTGGTTCGGTGGCGGCATGGATCTGACGCCCTACTACGGTTTCGAGCAGGACGCGCGGCATTTTCACGCCACCTGTCGGGCCGCGCTCGAACCGTTCGGCGCCGGCCTTCATGCCAGATACAAGGCCTGGTGCGATCGCTATTTCTTCCTCAAGCATCGCAACGAGCCACGCGGCGTCGGCGGCATCTTCTATGACGATCTGAATGAAGGCGGGTTCAAGCGCTGCTTTGCCCTGACGCAAAGCGTGGGCGACGATTTTCTCGACGCCTATCTGCCGATCGTCGCACGTCGGCGCGACATGCCTTACGGCGAGCGCGAGCGCGATTTCCAGGCCTACCGGCGCGGCCGCTATGTCGAATTCAACTTGGTGTGGGACCGTGGCACCCTGTTCGGCCTGCAGTCGGGTGGGCGCACCGAGTCGATCCTGATGTCGCTGCCACCGATCGTGAAGTGGCGCTACGACTGGCACCCCGAGCCGGGGTCAGCCGAAGCGCAGCTATACACCGATTTCCTGATCGAAAAAGAGTGGGTGTGAAACCCCGCATGGATATTGGCTCTCCAGTCGGCAATCGGGAAACCCCGCATGAATAGTGGCTCTCCGGCCGGCAATCGTGAAACCCCGCATGGATAGTGGCTCTCCGGCCGAAGACCTTTCGGCGGGTTCGCGAAGAGCTGGCCGCTAGCTTGCGCCGGTCAGCCGGGTCAGCGCCTCGCGATACTTGGCGCTGGTCTTCTCGATGATTTCGGCGGGTAAGGCCGGGCCGGGCGCCTGCTTGTTCCAGTCCAGGGTTTCCAGATAGTCGCGCACGAACTGCTTGTCGAACGAGGGCGGGCTGCTGCCTTCCCGGTAGGCGTCGATCGGCCAGAAGCGCGACGAGTCGGGCGTCAGCGCCTCGTCGATCAGGTAGAGCGTGCCGTCCTGGCCGAGGCCGAACTCGAACTTGGTGTCGGCGACAATGATGCCGCGCGTCCTCGCGTAGTCGGCAGCCTCGCGGTATAGCTGCAGGGCCGCGTCGCGCACCTTCTCGCTCAACGCGGCGCCGACCAGCTTGGCGCAGGTTGCATAGTCGATGTTCTCGTCATGGGCACCCATGTCTGCCTTGGTGGCCGGCGTGAATATCGGCTCCGGCAGTTTGCCGGCCTGCCGCAATCTCGCTGGCAGCGCTGTGCCGCAGACCTTGCCGCTCGCCTGGTAGTCCTTCCAGCCCGAGCCGGTCAGGTAGCCGCGCACTACTGCCTCGATCGGCAGCGGATGCAAGCGGCGTACGACGATGCCACGCCCGTGCACCTGGGCGCGTTCGTATTCGCCTCTGACCACCGACTGCGGGTCGATGTCGACCAGGTGATTGGGCACGATGTGGGCGAGTCGCGCGAACCAGAAATTTGAAACCGCCGTCAGCACCTCCCCTTTGCCGGGGATCGGGTCGGGCAGAATGACGTCGAAGGCCGAAAGCCGGTCGGTGGTGACGATCAGCAGGTGTTTTTCATCCACCGCATACATGTCGCGTACCTTGCCACGGCCAATCCGCGGCAGGCTTTTGATGCAGGATTCGAACAGGGGTGGGTTCACGGCTGGCAATCCGGCAGGCAAAGCCGGATTATAGCGGCCAGCGCAACCCGAGGTTCCCGCTGGAACTTTACCGACAAGATGACCGACAAGAATTCGCCGCAGGATCACCACTGGCATCTATCGATGCTCAAGCTGCACGACTCGCGATCGATACGCTGGGTGTTCCTCGGATTGGGATCGCTGTTCGTGGCGATCGGCGTGATCGGCATCTTCCTGCCGCTGTTGCCGACCACGCCGTTCATGCTGCTGGCCGCCGGCTGCTATGCGCGCGGTTCCGAACGCTTCTACCGCTGGCTGGTGTATCACCCGAAGTTCGGCCCGACCATACGCGAGTGGCAGGCCCACCGCAGCATTCCCTACCGCACCAAGTGCCTCGCGATCGGCCTGATGGCGCTGACCATGGCAACGTCGATCGTTCTGTTCGTGCAACCGCTCGCGCTGCAACTGGGCGTGGCGGCATTCGGCGTCGGATTGGCGGTCTGGATGTACCGGATTCCGTCGCGCGATCGCATATCAGAGGTTGTGAAGAAATCGTAGCGAGCGGGCCGAGTTCGGTCCGAGGAGCGCAGGCGTACAAAATGGTACGTTGAGCACCGCAGGACCGAAATCGGCACGCGCAGTAGATTTATTCACAAGCTCTCAGTAGAGCAGAAACGCTGAGCAGACCTCGATCCAGGCGGCCTCGTCGGCGCGGGCCAGGACTTCGAGATCCGCGGCGGTCGAGGCCGGATCGTCGACCCACAGGCGCAGCGATTCGCTGCCGTTGATCAGGTCGATCGCCAGCCGCTCGCGTTCGTACTCGTAGGGAAAATCGCGCCAGATCGGATAATCGGGCCGTAGATTGCGCAGCGCCTTGAAGGCCAATGCCACCAAGCGCCACGGGCGGAAGGCGGCGTGATCGTAGCTGCCGTCTTCGACGTGAATCTGGATGCCGTTGCACAACTTGCCGGCATGCTTGTGAAAGGTCGGCTCGAACCAGCATTCGCGCAGCCTGCAGCCGGCGAGCCAGTGCGGCGCGACACGCCGCATCTCGCGCAGCAGCGCGCCGGCGTCGATGTCGGGTGCGCCGAACAGTTCGAGTGGACGGGTGGTGCCGCGGCCTTCCGACAGCGTCGTGCCCTCGAGCATGACGGTGCCGGCGTAGCAGCGCGCCATCGACAGATTGGGCGCGTTGGGGCTCGGATTGATCCAGCAGCGCTCGCCCAGCGGCCAGCCGAAGCCCGGCGCGGCCTCGGGCGCCCAGCCCTGCATCGTGATCACCCGGCAGTCGACTTGCAGGTCGGACTCGGCAATGAACCAGTTGGCGAGTTCGCCCAAGGTGAGCCCGTGGCGCATCGGCAGCGGACCGGCGCCGACGAAGCTCTCCCAGCCGGCGCGCAGCGTCAGGCCCTCCACCGGGCGGCCGGCGGGGTTCGGCCGGTCGAGTATCCACACCGCCTTGCCGTGCGCGGCGGCGGCTTCGAGCACGTAGCGCAGCGTGGTGATGAAGGTGTAGATGCGGCAACCCAGATCCTGCAGGTCGACCAGCAGCAGGTCGAAGCTCGCCAGCATCGCCGCGCTCGGCCGGCGCACCTCGCCGTACAGGCTGAACACCGGAATGCCGTGCGCCGGGTCGACGAAATCCGGCGACTCGATCATGTTGTCCTGCTTGTCGCCGCGCAGGCCGTGTTGCGGGCCGAAGGCGGCGGCCAGCGTGATTTCGGGCAATGGCGCGAGTGCGTCGAGCGAGTGCGTGAGTTCGCGCGTGACCGAGGCCGGGTGTGCCAGCAAGGCGACGCGTTGGCCCTTGAGCGGCGCGCGCAGCGCGGGTTCTTCGATCAGCCGGTCGATGCCGAACTTCATGGCGCTCCTTCAGACGGAAAACTGACTCGTCGCGAGGTCGAGAGACAGGGCGAAGCCCTCGCGATGGTGGAAATCCGGTTGCGCGAAAGGGTGGCGCAGCGCCCAGTATGACAGGCCGCCGTCGGCGTCCTCGACCACGGCCGACAAACCGATCGCCAGTTCGGTGCAGGACTGTGGCGGCAAGGCAAGGCGCGCCTCGAGTGCCAGACTGTCCGCCATACGATGCACGTGTATCGCACTCGCGGCGATTGGGCCCTCCGCAACATCCGCCAATACGCGCTCGCGGTACCCGGAAAACGCGTACTCCGCCGACTGCCCCGAGGGCGAGAAATTCCACTCCCGGTAGCCGCTGCCGGATCTGGCCGCGACAAAGGCCTCGAAGCAGGTGTGTGCCCACAGGCGCCCGGCCGGGGCCGGCGTGTCCGCCGAGGGAAGGCGCAACTGCGCCAGATTGCCGGTCAGGCGATAGACCAGTCGCAAGCCGGCAGCATCGTACCCGGGTTCCACGACGATCGATCGCACGATCCTGGACGGCGTCTGATCATGGCAGACGAGTACGACCTGGCTGGCGTGCAGCGGCGAAGACATGTCGACGGCTGGGGATTTGCGAGACCCGTACTCTACCGCGGCTGGCCGCCGATCAGGCGAATCGACACCGTCAGCCAGGAGCCCGGGTGCGTCGCCCGACAAACCGGCGCACAATTGCCGGCGCAGGCACCGACACAACCACCACCCCACGGAGAAGACAATGATCAACCAGGATACCTGCTGCACCCTCGTTCCCTACTTCAAGGTTCACGCCGGCAAGCTCGGCGAGTTCAAGGCGCTGTGCGAGCAGTTCGTCGCCAAGACCGATACCGAACCGAAGTGCGTGCATTACGCATTCACGTTCGACGGCGACAACGCACACTGCCGTGAAGGCTATGTCGATGCTGCCGGCCTGCTCGCACACCTCGACAATGTCGGCGCAGTACTGCAGGAAGCGCTGAAGATCGCCGACATCACGCGACTCGAAGTGCATGCGCCGGCAGCCGAGATCGACAAGCTGCGCGCGCCGCTGAAGGATCTGTCACCGCAGTTCTTCGCAGTGGAAATGGGGTTCCGGCGGTAAGCGGAGTCGGCCGGCGCGGATCCCGCAAAGGGCGGTGGCTCGCGGCCCGGCATTGCACCGCGCCGTCGGCCGGACGGCTCGTGAGCAATACCCGGATCAGATCACGCGCTGTGCGCGCAGCTCGTCGATCTCGGCTTCGCTGAGACCCAGCAGATCTTTCAGCACCGACTCGGTGTGCTGGCCCAGCCACGGCCCCAGGTGCTCGATCCGCCCTGGCGTCTTTGACAGGCGTGGAATGACATTCGGGACGATGACGGTTTCTCCGAGATCCGCGTCGTCGATTGCGAGCAGATTGCGCCGGGCGTGAAACTGTCGGTCGCCGAAGATGTCCGCAATGCTGTTCAGGGGCGCGGCCGGGGCGCCGACCGCGTTGCAGCGGGCGAGCACCTCTTCGCGCGGCAGCGACCCGCACCAGTCGCGCACGATCTCGTTCACGTCAGTCCGGCTTGCGATGCGCGCCTTCTGCTCGCCGTACAGGCTGCTCGAGGCAAGTTCGGGCCGGCCCATCGCCTCCGCCAGGCGACCGAACATCTTGTCCGTGGTGCAGGCGATCGCCACCCACTTGCTGCCATCGCGGGTCGGGAAATGGCCGTAGGGGCAACCGCTCTCCATGTGGGGTCCGTGCCGCTCCTGCACCGTTCCGTACATCGCGTAGGCTGGCGCCAGTTCGTCGGTACAGCGAAAGACCGATTCGTAGAGCGCGGCGTCGATGTACTGGCCGCGCCCGGTCTTCTCCTTGTGGCGCAGCGCGAGCAGCACGCCGACACAGCCGTAGAGCCCGGTGAAATAGTCGCCGAGCGTGGTCGAGCCGGCAGTCACCGGCGTGCCCTTGGGCATTCCCGCCAGATAGGTCAGGCCGCCCACCGCATGTGCGACGCGGGCAAAGCCCGGGCGATCCTTGTACGGACCGGTCTGGCCGTAGCCCGAGACGCGCAGCATGATCAGCCCGGGATTGATCGCATGCAGCACGTCCCAGCCGATGCCCCACTTCTCCATGGTTCCGGGGCGGAAGTTTTCGACCAGCACGTCGGATTTGGCCACCAGATCCTTGAACATCCGCACGCCCGCGGCGTGATGCAGATCGATGGTTACCGACTTCTTGTTGCGTCCCTCGCTGACCCAGACCAGGGTGTCGCCGCGCGGCGACGGCGTTCCGAAATGCCGGCCGGTGTCACCCCCCAAAGGATGCTCGACCTTGAGCACTTCGGCGCCGAACTCTCCCAGGATGCCGGCGCAGTAGGGTCCGGCCACCACTGTCGCGAGGTCGATGACACGGATGCCCGTGAGGGGCAGATGTTCAGATGGTTGAGGATCCACGCTCGTTCTCCAGGTTCCCGGACAGCGGGCCTATATGATGCGCTGCTGGCGCAGACTGGCGATTTCGGCTGCGGTCAGGTCGAGCAACTCGCGCATCACCTCATAGGTGGCTTCTCCGAGGCGCGGGCCGAGATTGGTCACCCGCCCGGGTGTCTCGGACAAGGTGGGGATCACGCCCGGGATCACGACCTTGCCGACCCCTTCTTCTTCCATCTCGAGCAGATTGCCGCGAGCCCTGAAGTGCGGGTCGGCGAAGATGTCGGCGATGCTGTTGAGCTTGCCGACCGGTACATCCTTGGCGATGCAGCGCTCGAGCAGCTCGTCGCAGGTGAGTGCCGCCGCCCATTCGGTGACGATCGCGATCACCGCGGCACTCGCCGCGAGTCGTTTGCGCTGCTCGCCGTACAGCGTGCTCGAGGCGAGTTCCGGGCGTTCCATCGCCAGGGCGAAGCGCTCGAACATCTTGTCGTTGGTGCAGGCGATCGCAACATAGTGGCCGTCCTTGGTCCGGAAATGACCGTGGGGTACGGCGACGAAGCTGCCGGCACCTTCGCGTTCGCGCACCTTGCCGTACAGACCGTATACCGACGCCATTTCGTCCATCTGGCGGAACACCGCCTCGTAAATGCCGACATCGATCACCTGCCCCTCGCCGGTCTTCTCCTTGTGCCGCAATGCGAGCATCACGCCGATGACACCGTAGAGGCTCGATATGTAATCGCCGAGTGGCGCGATGCCGGGAACCACCGGTGTCTCGTTCGGAAATCCCGCGAGATAGGACAGGCCGCCGAAGCCGTGTGCCAGATGGGCGAAGCCCGGACGTCGGCGATACGGACCGGTCTGTCCGTAGCCCGATACGCGCAGCATGACCAGGCCCGGGTTGGCCGCGCTCAGTTCCTTCCAGCCGAGGCCCCATTCCTCCATGGTGCCGGGGCGGAAGTTCTCCACCAGGACGTCGGACTTCGACACCAGCTTGGTGAACAATTCGACACCCTTGGGTCGGCGCAGGTCGATCGTGACCGACTTCTTGTTGCGCGCCTCGGACAGCCACGCCAGCGTGGCGTCGTGGCGCTTGGTCGCGGTGCCGAAGCGGCGCATCGGATCGCCGCCGATCGGGTATTCGACCTTCAGCACCTCGGCGCCATATTCGCCCATGATAGAGGCCGCGTAGGGGCCAGCCAGAAAGGTGCCGACGTCGATCACCCGTATGCCGGAAAGCGGCAGCGGCGAGCTCGATTCCCTATTCGATGGCGCGAAAGCCGCCGACTCCGCGTCCGTGCCGGTGGGCGCACCATCTGGGACCGATTCGTGATCCGGTTCGTCGATTGACATTGCGTAATCCTCTTTCGCGTCTGGTCGATGTGCGGGCTGGAATCCGACGCGATCTGCTTGCAGGATAGCGCAATTGCCAATCGGCCGTGACGTTGGTCACATCAATGGTTGACCAGGCACTCGACTTCTGCGCTATCATCCGCGCCTTTCGTTTGTCATGGGTGCCGAACGCATTGGCGAGTGGCCATGGACCGATAGCCAGTCCCTGCTGGCGTCATGACTCCGCAATCTGATCCCGGTACGATGACTACACGCGTACCGTTGATCTTCCCTGGACCCAATCACCGAAATTCACGAGTTGCTCGGCGGCTCTGTGGCGCGAAAGCGACAAAGAGTTCGCACTTTCCGGCGCGGCAATCCTGCGGATCCGGAAAATCTGCCCGATCGATTCCAATCAGGTTGACAGCAGCTCGGCATGACACTTGCCAAGTTACCGACTTGCAGGTGTTTCAACGGAGGTAGGCAAACAATGCCCACGAAACTGCTTTCTCGATATCAGCTTGGCGGCCTCGCGCTGCCCAACCGCCTCGTCATGGCGCCGATGAACCGCAACCGCGCGACCGATCTGGCACTGGCGCCCTCCGCGCTCATGACGAAATACTACGTACAACGTGCCTCGGCCGGACTCATCATCTCCGAAGGCACGCCTATATCGCCGCAGGCGCGCGGTTGCGCTCGCACACCGGGCATCTATAGCGAAGCGCAGATCGCAGGCTGGAAAAGAGTCACCAAGGCAGTGCATGACGCAGGCGGGCGCATGGTTCTACAACTCTGGCATGTTGGCCGGGTTGGCCACAGCAGCCTGCGTGTCGACCGCTCGCCGCCCGTGGGACCGAGCGGGATCTGCCTCGAACACGACAAGGTTCCGACCCTGGACGGGAACGACGAGCCGGTGCTCGTGCGCTGCGATCCGCCGCGTGCACTCGGGACCGAAGAGGTCAAGGCGATCGTGGCCGACTTCGCTCAGGCCGCGCGCAACGCGATGGCGGCGGGCTTCGACGGCGTGGAGATCCACGCGGCGAACGGTTATCTGTTCGATCAATTCCGCTGCCCGTATCTGAACGATCGCGCCGACGAGTACGGCGGCACCCTGGAGAACCGCTGGCGCTTCCTGCTCGAGACAGTGGACGCCGTGACACAGACGGTCGGCAAGGCCCGCGTGGGGGTGCGCATTTCGCCGCTGGGAACAGCGCACGAGATGCGAACCGATCCCGATCCTCTGCTCACCTACGGCCATCTGGCCTGCGAGCTGGATCGGCTGGGCGTCGGCTACCTCCACGTCTACGACCAGTCGGGGAGCTGGATCCATGATCCGCAGAGCGATCTGCTCGAGCATCTGCGAGCCTGCTATCCGTATGCGATGATCCTGTGCGGCGGGTTCAGCCTCGAGCGCGCGCACGCGGCGCTGCAATCGGACCACGCGGACCTGATCGCCTTTGGCAAGCATTTCATCTCCAACCCCGACCTGGTCGAGCGTCTGCGCATCGGAGCACCGCTTGCGCCGTGGAACCCGAAGACGATCTACAAGGGCGGTGCGACAGGCTATATCGACTACCCCACCCTGGAAGAGGAAGCGCTCAGCGAACCATGACTTGGTCATGAGGCGGAGCAGCGGGTCGGTCACCGGCAGCCGCATGCATACCCGACCGCGCTGAGGCGCGCTGCAGACCGGTTGTACCAGATGGCGAGCCGATTCCTGGCGCCGGGTCAAGTTCCGTCACGTCGCCGGACTGGCCGTGCCCCCGTTACTACCTCGGGCGTTGCGCCTGCCGGTAAGCTGGAGCGTAGCGGGCGGAAACCAGAATGGATTCCACCATGCTCACGGCGCTCGCTTTGCCCTGCCAGGCGATATCGAAGGCGGTGCCGTGATCGACACTGGTGCGCAGGAACGGCAGCCCGAGGGTCAGCGAGATGGTCCGCTCGAAGTCCAGGGTCTTGGTGGCGATGTGGCCCTGATCGTGGTAGAGCGCCAGTACAGCGGCATAGCGGCCGATCTTGGCCTGATGAAACACCGAATCGGCGCCGATCGGACCGGCGACCCGAAAGCCCCGCGTTCGCGCCTCGCTGATGGCTGGCTCCACCTCCCGCACCTCCTCGTCGCCGAACAGGCCGTGTTCTCCGCAGTGGGGATTGAGCCCTGCGACGGCCAGCTCGCCGCCACCCAGCCCGAGCCGCGCCAGTGCCTGATGGCAGCGTTCGATGTAGTCCAGCAGACGCGCCTTGGTGACGAGATCGCAGGCTTGCCGCAAGGAGGCGTGGCGGCTCAGAAAGAAGACCCGCAGTCCGAGCGTTTCGAACATCGTCAGAGGGTCGCGCGTTCCAGTCAGGCTGGCCAGCATCTCTGTGTGCCCGATATGAGACACGCCGGCGGCCTGGATCGACTCCTTGTTGATCGGCGCGGTGTTCAAGACCTCGACCTCGCCGCTCAAAGCTGCATTTACCGCGGCTTCCATGTACTCCCAGGCGGCTTTGCCACACGACGCCTGGACCTTGCCGGGTTCGAACGACGCGGGGTCGGCGTTGGCCAGATCGACGACTTCGATGGATGCCCCCGCGAAGCGTGCTTCGGCGGGGTTGTCGATCGCGCGAACCGTCAGGCCGAGCTTGCCGTCTCGGGCCGCCTTGTCGATGACCCGCGCATCGCCGTAGACCAGGCAGCGCGCGACCCGATGCACCGTTTCGTCGGCGAAAGTGCGTACCACGATCTCCGGGCCGACTCCGGCTGGATCTCCCATGGTGATCGCGATGACGGGCCTGCTCACGAGAAACTCCGCCGTCTCGGGAACGACCGGTCTGCCATGGTTTGCGCCGGTCGGCTCGATCGACCCGCTGCGATATCTGGGTGCGCCTGACGAATAGCCACGAATCGGTCACCTCCAGCCTTTTGCCACCGTCGATCAAACTGGCCTTGAAAGCCCGCATGCCGCCATCGGCAGAGCCCGGGCGACTCCAACAATGCCGCCAAGAGTATCACCGGCCCCGGCAGCCGCGGTCAACGGGCGATTCCGGGGCCGTCGGGCGATGCGCTCCGCGGGTTCGCGCACAATCGACATCCGCTGCACGCGGATCGTTGAAGCGATACCGCCGATGGCGATCATTGAGTGCATGTGAGCCGAGCGCCGAACTGCGCCACGGCTGCGGTTTTTGACGCTATCTGCCCACTTAGCAGGCGCTGGCGAGTATTCTTCATGGCGTATCCGGTTCAAGCGGGACAGCAAGCGCCCACGCCGCGGAAAGAAGGGGTTGCCATGTATTCCGACGTCCATCGCCGGCCGATCGCGGAGCGCATCGACTGGCTGTTCGAACTTGCACGCCGTCATGGCGAGGCCTACCGCAGCCCGGAGGCATGGCTGGCCCGCGAACGCTATCTGGCCGAACACCCGACCGCCGTCGCCGTCCTGAAATGCATGGATGGCCGCATCAACATCCCGGTCGCGACCAATACGCCAACCGGCATCCTGATGCCTTTCCGCAACCTCGGTGGCATATTCGACCTCGGCTGGCCACACCTCGGCGAAGTGCTCGCGCACCATGTCCAGCGCATGGTGGCTGCCGGGCGACGGGTGCTGTTTCTGATCACCTACCATTACTCGAAGGGCGATCCGCAACGCGGCTGCGCCGGCTTCGACTTCGACACCGAAGCGGCGCTGGCCCATATGCGCCAGGTGCGCGCCCAGGTCGAGCACATCTTCGGTGGCGGACATGCCACGGTCTATCCGCTGGTCTGCGGCTTCGAAACCGACGAGGACGCCCTGATCCTGCACGGCGAGGACGGCGCGCGGCTCGACCTTTCCACGCTGAGCCCGTGGGATCGCACCACCCTGGAACCACGACTGACTGCGTTGCTGCCTGACATGCCCGAGCGCATGCGCGCCGATCTGTTGCCGCTGCTGCTCGGCAACCTCGACCACATTGCGGAAGTGCGCTCGCAGGCGGCGCGCAATGAACGGCAACTCGACATCGAGCACCGCGAATGGATGATCTGCCTCGGCCGCGGTTTCGACTTCCTGCATACGCCGAACCTGGCGCTGATCATCGGCCCCTACAGCCCGAATCTTGCCGACCCGATCCGCAAGGCCGCGGCGATCATCGCCGCAAACATGGCCGCCGGCCGCATTCCCGACGACGGCTTCCTGTTGCTGGCGTCGGTGCCCTACGACGAGATCGGCGTCGACCGCGCGCGGGCCGAACTCAAGTCGCGCTTTCTGTCCGGCTTCGCCGCGCAGGTGATCGGCGAGGAATTCCCCGACCTCGCCGGCCGCATGGCGGTGCGCACGGCCGTGCTCGACTGGCGCTCGCGCACGCTCGAGACGATCGGCGGCCTGGGCTCGGGCCGACAGGTCACGGCGGCGATCTGAATCGCGCCAGCCAGCAGCCGGCGACGTTCTCGAATCAGCCCGGGTACCTCAACATCTTGTCGACTTCGCTGACATGTCTGGTCTCGGCCGCGATCTGCTGGCGTGCGTATTCTTCGAGCATCACGTCGCGCCCTTCGACCACGCGCAAGAGATCGCCATAAAGGGCAAGCGCACCCTGCTCGTGCTCCTTGGCCTCGCGCAGAATGTCGCCGATGTCATGCCGTTCGGTTTCCAGCAGCTTGCCGATTCCCAACGAAGGATGCCCGCCGAGAGCAGTCACCAGTTCGCCGGCCTCCTGCGCGTGCAGCAGTGACTCGTCGGCCTGCGAGCGCAGCCAGCTGACGATCGGGATGCGCCCGTAGCCGTAGACCATGAACGAGTAGTGGGTGTAGCGCACCACACCGGCGAGTTCGGCTTCGAGAATCCGGTTGAGGGTGGCAATTGTGGCTTGTTGATCGATTCCGCTGGGCGGCATGACCTTCTCCAGTTCAGTTGATCGGTTGCACGGGATGAAGCAGAGCAGCCGTATGGGTCCGTGGCGCTCCGACGATGCACGCGCGACAAGTCGCTGTCAAGGGACGCGCGGCAAGAAGAAAACGCCCGGCGTCTGCCGGGCGTCGGGATGATCTCGCAGCGACCGCCTCAGAGGTTGTGAATAAATCTACTGCGCGGGCGGTCTGCGTCGTTGCTCACTCGCTCGCTACGATTCCTTCACAATCTCTCAGCGGATCTTGCCCTGATATTTCGCCTTCTTGCCGAGTTGCTCCTCGATCCGCAGAAGCTGATTGTACTTGGCGATGCGGTCGGTGCGCGACAGGCTGCCGGTCTTGATCTGGCCCGCTCCGGTGCCCACTGCAAGGTCGGCGATGAAGGAGTCCTCGGTCTCGCCGGAACGGTGCGACGAGATCACGCCGAAACCGGCCTTCTGGGCCATCTTGATGGCGTTCAGCGTTTCGGTAACGGTACCGATCTGGTTCACCTTGATCAGAATCGCGTTGGTCGCACCCATCGCGATGCCCTTGCTCAGACGATCGGTATTGGTGACGAAGAAGTCGTCGCCGACGATCTGGACCTTCTTGCCCAGGGACTTGGTGAACTTCACGTAACCGTCCCAATCGTTCTGGTCGAGGCCGTCCTCGATCGAGACGATCGGGTATTTCTTGCACCAGTCGGCGTATTTCTCGACCATCTGCTCGGCGGTGAACAGCCGGTTCGGATCGGACTTCCAGAACTTGTAGCCCTTGCGGTCCCCTTCGTCGAAAAGCTCGGACGAGGCGCAGTCGAGCGCGATGGCGATCTGTGAGCCGGCCTTGTAGCCGGCGGCCGCGATGGCCTCCATGACAACCTCGAGCGCCTGATCGTTGGTGAGGTCGGGCGCGAAGCCCCCTTCGTCGCCCACTGAGGTGGCCTTCTTGGCCTTCTTCAGGATGCCCTTCAGGGTGTGGAAAATCTCGGTGATCCAGCGCAGGCCTTCGGAGTATGAGGGCGCGCCGACCGGCATGATCATGAACTCCTGGAAATCGATCATATTGTCGGCATGCTTGCCGCCGTTGATGATGTTGGCCATCGGCGTCGGCAACACGAAGTTCCGGTTCTTGTGCAGTTTGCCGATGTACTTCCACACCGGCATGCCGGCGACATGGGCGCCCGCGACGCAGATTCCCATCGAGGCGCCGAGAATGGCATTGGCACCCAAGTCACTCTTGTTGGCGGTGCCGTCGAGATCGATCATCGCCTGGTCGAGGCCCTTCTGGTCGAGCGGATCCTTGCCCTTGAGCAGCTTGGCGATTCGCGTATTGACGTTGTCGACCGCCTTGGTGACGCCCTTGCCGACGTACTTCTTCTTGTCCCCGTCGCGCAATTCACAGGCCTCGTACTCGCCGGTGGAAGCGCCGCTCGGAACCGCCGCCCGTGCGACGAATCCGTCGTCGAGCGTAACGTCGACCTCGACCGTGGGATTGCCGCGGGAATCGAGAATCTGCCGTCCTACGACCTTCGTGATCTTTGCCATGTTGTCTCCAGTGGAGGTGAGAAAGAAAATTCCTTGCGCGCGGGACCGATGTTCCCGAAGCCGAGTTCCTTCGCTGGCCGAAGCAATCGAAGGCGAGCAAATCCATCCATTTCAAGGACGCGAGTATTTCGGGTTTGCCCGTCCGGGTCAACCACCGCTACAGCGCCGCGGGCTCACCGCCCGGCAAATACGAAGGCATTGCCAGCCATGCCCTGCGCGGAAGGCGCGTTAGGGCGAGGCAGTTGCAGATGATGGCACTGCATCGCAATTGTCGGCACAGCCCCCGTGCGGTCACGGCATCCGCGATCGGCGCGCGGGCGAGCAGCGCGCGGCACGAGCAGCGGTCACTTCGGCCAGGGCCGCGATAACCCAGGGCAAGCTTGCGCTGTCGCGTACGCGAATCGTGGCGCCGATCGCCGAAGTCGTAATGGCGCGCAACGTCAATCCCGGCGACATCATCGGCTCGAACGTCACGGCGCCAACGCTGTTTCGCATCGTCGATCCAGCGCGCGTCGAGATTCGCCTCGAAGTCGAGGAGTTGCTCGCCCCACGCGTCGGGCTGGGCCTGCCGGTTGAATTCGTCCTGCCAGGCAGCCGGACTGTCGTCGGCCGCGGCAAGGTGACGAGAATCGCGCCGCAAGTCGAAAAGCGGACCATTGGTGCCGATGACGCCCGCATTCGCGCCGACAGCATGGTGCGCCCGGCCTGGAGCGATTTCCATGCCGAACGTGACACCCGACCGCTGCCGGGCAACTACCGCCTCGAAGCAAGGATCCGCGTCGGAGACCAGGGCGCCGGTGGTGACACTCCTCCTTCAGCCGGGCGCTGAACCGGCGCCCCGCCCCTGGCAGCCTGTCGGCATCCAGTCGGAAGTCTTGCGAATGGCGAGCGAACGCGCCATCGCCACAAAAGCCGACAGACAGAGTAGATTCCAATCCAGGTTTGAGTCTGAGCGATCGGTTTTGACTTTGAATCGGAAATCAAAAAAGGTTTAGCTTTTGGCGGGGCAGTGGATATGTGGAAAGGTCGCCGTCAGGCGAGCTATCCACATATCCACTGCCCCTTCGCTTTGCGCTTTTTGTCGGGTCAGGCCGCCGTTTTCGATCGGTTAAAAATGGTCTTGAAGAGGACTGAACGCGCCGCGTTCATTCGCTCCGCCGCCTCATTGTCGCTCATCGCCTTGGCCTGCGCATCGAGTTGTTTGAAATCGACGCCGAGCTTCAGGAATGTCTCGGGCTTGGGCAAGGACTTGAGCTTCTCATAGGGCGTCATCATCAGCTTGTACGGGTAGCGTTTGCGCTGTTTGCCCTTGGCATCGGTGATGGTTTCGGCGAACAGGCAGGGGCGGTGGAAATTGACGTAGGGGTTGAGGTAATCGCGGCAAAACTCATTGACCGGTGCGGCAAAGCGTTGCGGGATGTGGGCGTATCCCAAATGCTTGCGCACGATGGCGCCGTTCTTGGATTCGGCCTGGGCGTTGTCGTTGCTATGGCGTGATCGCGACTTGGTCTGCTCTTCGATCAACAGCTTGTTGAGCAACTTCGCGACATCGCGGTTGATGTACTCGGAGCCGTTGTCGGAGTGAAAGCCCAGAATGTCGAAAGGGAAGCTCGCCAACAGGGCTTCCAGCACCGGGATGAGGAACGCTTCGCTGATGCGCTCGCAGGTGGCAACGCCCTCGTACTGGGTCACGCAGTCGACGGCGTTGATGTGATAGACGCCTTTGACGCCATCCTGATCGCCCTGATGGACGCTATCCACACGCAAGTAGCCGGGACGGTTGTTGGGCGCCGGAGCGCGACGCTCGCCGATGGAGACACCGGTGGGGCGGGTCTTGGTCCAGACCTGTCGCTTTTGCAGATAGCTTGGCCGCTGCCGCAGGTTGTAGAGGTGCGCCACCGAGATGATCGCCAGTCGCTGATAGCGGATATCGCCGAACAGGCCGTAGGCCCGCTCCATGAGCTTCTTGGTCGCCAAGCCGGACAGTGTGCCGTGTAGCGTGTCGGTCTGGGCCAGCAAGAGTATGTCCGCCTCCGTGTAGGTGCGCGCAAAGCTGGTACGGGAGCCGCAGTAACGCTTGACCATCGCTCGTCGTTCGCTGCCGCGTTTGACCAGGCGCGCGATCTGCTGGCGCGAATAGCCGCTGACCCGTTCCAGAAAGCGCAGCACAATGGCCTTGTCGGATCGCTTCAGCCGGCCATAGCCGAAGCGTTTCACGGTGCGCGCAATGAACCCGTAGCGCTCGTCTCCCGCCACCGCGAAATCCATCATCACGGTGCCTTCCAAAAATCCTTGCAAATCCGCCAAGGTCTTCAATTGCTCGTCGTTCATATCGATCACCATGCGCCGCATATTGATCGATCCCGGCCACCTGTTCAGACTCAAACCCCGTTGGATTCACACCCCTCGCTCAGACTCAAACCCCATTGGACAAGGCTGACAGTTGACGACCACGCCCGAAACTCCAATACTTGGCGCGGGGAGCGGGTATTCAGCGCCAAGGTCACGGTCCGCGTCGGACAGGGTAAGAGTCGTACGGCATTGCGATGTCCATGGAGGGCTGGCGACGATTTTCTGCCGTCAACAACAACAAGACGAAATTGCGGAGTCCGAAGGCCTCAACCCGTGGTACAAGGCTGATTCGCCGAGGACCATGCGGCCGACGCTGGGCATCAACCGCGAGTCAGAGCTTTTGAAGAAATCGTCGTGAGCGGCCCGAGTTCGGTCCGAGGAGCGCAGGTGTACTCAGTGCTACATCGAGCACCGCAGGTCCGAAATCGGGACGCGCAGCAGATTTATTCACAAGCTCTCAGTTTTCGATGAAGTCCAGGTCGGTCCGAGAGAGGGCATCGGCCCGTTCGAAGCCCGTTGCCGCCTTTTCTGCCGCGTCTGCCGGAGCGGTCTGACCGAGTCGAAGGCCAAAGCGGTCTTGGCACTTGCAGCACGAGCTTTGCCGCGCCTGACCGGTAGTCCGGGCGGGCACGAAAAAAACAAGACGGTGACACGGTTCAGATTTCCGGGCCATCAATTCTGGGAGCGCTTTGAACATCACGTTCGAGGTGCCTAGTCCTTCTTTCACCCGCGAGGTAGTTATGCCAACTGAAACCAAGAACATTTACGTATTTGGCGCCGCCCGGACTGACGGCGACGCCACGATGAAGAATCTCCTCGGAGGCAAGGGTGCGAACCTTGCGGAAATGTGTCGCCTGGGCATCGCGGTGCCCTCTGGCTTCACCATCAGCACCGAGGTCTGTGCCGTCTATACCGAGCACGGCCCGGACGCGGTAATGAAGTTGATCGAGGCCGACGTCATGAAGGGCGTGGCATTCGTCGAACAGGAAATGGGCAAGCGATTCGGCGACGCATCCGATCCCCTACTGCTGTCGGTGCGCTCCGGCTCGCGCGCGTCGATGCCGGGCATGATGGACACCATCCTCAATCTCGGCCTCAATGACGAGGCGGTTGCCGGCCTGGCGCACAAGACCGGCAACGAACGTTTCGCATGGGACTCCTACCGCCGATTCGTGCAGATGTATGGCGACGTGGTCATGGGGCTCAAGCCGGTATCGAAGGAGGACCACGATCCGTTCGAAGTGGTCATCGACGCGGTCAAGGAAAAGAAGGGCGTCCATCTCGATACCGATCTCAGTACCGCTGACTTGAAAGAACTCGTGCAACGCTTCAAGGGGCTGATCCGTGCCCGCGTAGGCCGCGACTTCCCGACCGATCCGTGGGAGCAACTGTGGGGTTCGGTGATGGCGGTCTTTCAGAGCTGGAACAACGACCGTGCCAAGGTCTACCGCGAACTCAACGACATCCCGGAGGCATGGGGCACTGCGGTAAACGTCCAGGCCATGGTGTTCGGCAACCTCGGCGACCACAGCGGCACCGGCGTGGCTTTCACGCGCGATGCCGGTACCGGCGAAGACCTGTTCAACGGCGAATTCCTGGTCAATGCCCAGGGTGAAGATGTCGTCGCCGGCATCCGCACACCGCAACAGGTCACCCTCGAAGGTTCGCGTCGCTGGGCGAAGCTGGCGCAGGTTAGCGAAGACGAGCGCCGCACCAAGTTTCCGTCGCTCGAAGAGCTGATGCCCGACATCTACAAGCAGCTTCTGGCAGCCGAATCCTCGCTGGAGAAGCACTACTCGGACATGCAGGACGTCGAGTTCACGATCCAGGAAGGCCGCCTGTGGATGCTGCAGACCCGCAACGGCAAACGCACCGGTTCCGCGATGGTGCGCATTGCGATGGAAATGCTGCGCCAGGGCATCATCGATGAGAAGGAGGCCCTGCGTCGGGTCAACCCCGAGCGCCTGAACGAGTTGCTGCACCCGGTCTTCGACCCGACAGCGATCAAGAATGCGCGTTCCATCGCCCATGGCCTGCCAGCATCGCCGGGTGCGGCAACCGGGCAGATCGTCTTCTTCGCCGATGAGGCCGAGGATTGGGTACGAAAGGGCAAGGACGTCATTCTGGTGCGTCAGGAAACCTCACCCGAGGATCTGCGCGGCATGAGTGTGGCCAAGGGAATTCTGACTGCCCGCGGCGGCATGACCTCGCACGCGGCGGTGGTGGCGCGCGGCATGGGCAAGTGCTGCATATCCGGTGCCGGCGCGGTACACGTGGATTACCGTGCGCGCACCATGTCGGTCGGCGGCGATACCTACAACGAAGGCGACTGGATTTCGCTCGACGGCTCGACCGGCGAAGTCTACCTGGGGCAGGTGCCGACCAAGGAAGCAGAACTCACCGGCGACTTCGGCGCCCTGATGGACCTGGCCGACCGCCACAAGCGGCTCGCCGTGCGCGCCAATGCCGATACGCCCGAAGATGCCAAGGCCGCCCGCACCTTCGGCGCCAAGGGTATCGGCCTGTGCCGTACCGAGCACATGTTCTTCCAGGGCGACCGCATCCGGGCGGTTCGCGAAATGATCCTGGCCGAAGACGAAACCGGACGCCGCAAGGCGCTGGCCAAGTTGCTGCCGATGCAGCGTGGCGACTTCGAAGGCCTGTTCCGCGAGATGAACGGACTGCCGGTCACCATCCGCCTGCTCGATCCGCCGCTGCATGAGTTCGTGCCGCACGACGAAGCCAATCAGAAGATCATGGCGCACGAGATGAACGTCCCGCTGGGCGTGATCAAGATGCGGGTGGACGATCTGCACGAGTTCAACCCGATGATGGGCCACCGCGGCTGCCGCCTCGGCATCACCTACCCGGAGATCACCGAAATGCAGACCCGGGCGATCCTCGAGGCCGGCCTCAACATGAAGGCCAAGGGTATCGACGTCAAGGCCGAGATCATGATTCCGCTGGTAGGCACGGTGCGCGAGTTCAACGCCCAGGCCAAGGTCATCCGCCAGACGGCTGCCGACGTTTTCGCCTCACGCGGCGAGGAACTCGACTACATGCTCGGCACCATGATCGAGACGCCGCGCGCGGCCTTGATCGCCGACAGCATCGGCTCGCAGGCACAATTCTTCTCGTTCGGCACCAACGATCTGACGCAGATGACGATGGGTTTTTCGCGGGACGACTCGGGCAAGTTCCTGCCGAGCTACCTAAAGGACGGCATGTACGAGCGCGATCCGTTCCAGTCGATCGACCAGAAAGGCGTCGGCCTGCTGGTCAAGATGGCGGTCGAGAAGGGGCGTTCGGTTCGCCCGCAGATCAAGCTGGGCGTTTGCGGCGAACATGGTGGCGATCCCATGTCGATCGATTTCTTCCATCGCACCGGTCTCGACTACGTGAGCTGCTCGCCGTTCCGGGTGCCGATTGCCCGCCTGGCAGCGGCACAAGCGGCTATCGACAACGGTTGAGACGGCGATAGAGTGACGACGGCCGCCTCTTGCGAGGCGGCCGTCGTGCGTTCGGGACTGGAACCTACGCCTTCTTCATCGGGCAGGTGTTCATGCCGAGCATCGAGTAGACGGGGCAGAAGTTGAACAGACCGGTGACCAGCGGCACCACGCCAATCCATCCCCACATTCCGACCATGCCGGTCGCCGCCAGGACAATCAGGATCAGGCCGGCCACGATGCGCAGAATTTTGTCGATACCACCAACGTTCGATTTCATTTGCAGCCTCCATTCGGGAATAGGATCAAGGTAGCGTCAGTCTAGGCGGCGCGCCCGGGCGGCGTCTGTAACTTAGGTTACATAGCCGCCGGCCGGCCGGGCACCAATGCCGACCGGCCCGAGAGCCGCATGGAATGGCGGTCTACGCCTGCCGATGCCCGGAGATGCCCGTGTTTACTGGCTCGTGGCCGATCGATGCTGGCGGATCAGCGCGGATCATGGGCCAGCCGGCGCAGGCCGGCGGCGTCCAGGATCTCGATCTGTTCGCGCCCGAGGGCGACCAGACTCTGCGCGGCGAAGCCCTTGAGCAGGCGGCTGACGATCTCGCGCACGCTGCCCAGTTCGTCGGCCAGTTGCTGGTGCGTCGCATGCACCAGCCGGCCACGGCCCAGCAACAGGGCGGCCAGCCGCTGGTCGAGCTTGTGAAAGGCGACTTCCTCGATTAACTGCATCAGATCGGCAATGCGATCCGAGAACAACTGGAAGACGAAGGCGCGGAAGGGCTCGTGGGCAAGCAGCGCCTCGAAGGTGTCGCGCGGCAGTAGCAGGAGTTCGGTTTGCTCCTCGGCGATGCCACGCGCGTTGTAGTCGGTGTGGCCGAGCAGGCAGCTCGAGGTGATGACGCAGGTCTCGCCCGGCGTCACCCGATAGAGCGGCAGTTCGCGGCCGTTCGGCGCAGCCTTGACGACCCGGATGCCACCCTTGAGCACGAACGGAAAACCATGGCAGGCCTGTTGTTCGTCGAACACCACGCTGGCGGCCGGCAGTGCGACGCGTTTCGCTGCCTGCATCAGCAACGCCAGCGCGTCGGGCGGCAGGTCGTTCAGCACCGGGTAGAGCGCGACCAGGTCGGCAACCGGACTGGTCGGATTCATCGCGTCACGGGGTGAACTCGGCAATCACCGGCGCATGGTCCGACGGCCGTTCCAGCTTGCGCGGCGCGCGGTCGATCGTGCAGGCCGTGCAATTTGTCGCCAGCGGTGCCGACAGCAGAACATGGTCGATGCGCAAGCCGTTGTTCTTCTGGAAGCCCAGCATCCGGTAGTCCCACCAGGAAAAAGCCTTCTCCGGCTGCTCGAACAGGCGAAAGCTGTCGGCCAAACCAAGGTCGATCAGCGCACGAAACGCCGCTCGCTCGGGCTCCGAGCACAGCACCTGGTCCTTCCACGCCGCCGGGTCGTGCACGTCGCGATCGTCGGGCGCGATGTTGTAGTCGCCGGCGATCGCCAGCCGCGGGTGCTGCGCCAGTTCCTCGCGCAGCCATCCGGTGAGGGCGGCGTACCAGCGCAGCTTGTACGCGTACTTGTCGCTGCCGACCGCCTGGCCGTTCGGGCAATAGACGCAGATCACCCGCGAGCCGTTTACATCGGCAGCGATTGCGCGTTTGTGCTCGTCGTCGAAACCCGGAATCCCGGTGACGACATTCTGCAACGCAGTGCGGGACAGGATCGCCACGCCGTTGTAGATCTTCTGGCCACTGAAAGCTGCATGGTAGCCGGCCGCCTCGATCTCGGCTTTCGGAAACGCGGCGTCCTCGAGCTTCAGTTCCTGCAGGCAGACGACATCAGGCTGCACCCGCACCAGCCAGTCGAGCAGATGCGGCAGGCGAACCTTGAGTGAATTGACGTTCCAGGTGGCAAGTTTCATGATGGACTACAAATGAACATCCATGCAGCGTTGGTTGCATGGAAAGATGTGGGTGTCACGTTCGACCCTGAGACTGGTCCGGGTTGTGGTGAAATCGACCGAGTTCAAGAGCCGTCGCGACCGGCTCCCGCAGGGCTGCCGCGCCGTGGCGCACCGGACAAGCGCCGCAGCGGAAGGGATCAGGGCCGGGCCGTCGTCGGCGCGAGCACGCGGCCGCCGACAGCGGGGTAGCCCGCAAGGTCGAGCATTCTCTTCCACTGGCCTCTTTCGAAGCCCTTGGACTTTTGCGTGTTGCCGACCGTGATCGAGGGCACCATCGCCTCTTCGGGGCCGAAGATCTTGCGATAGCCGGCGAGGTCGTCCTCCTTGTTCATCAACAGTTCGGAGAACGGTACGCTGCGCGAAGCCAGGTACTCGCGCGCCACCTTGCAGTCGTCGGCGCAGTTCGGCGACGTAAACAACGTTACCGGGTGATCGGCTGCTGCCTTGCGTACCGCATAGCTGGTCGGGTCGTTGTCGATCACGTTGCCTGAGGGGGAGAACTCCTGCACGTTGCGCGCATCGGGCGGCGGCGGCTTGTCCGAGTAATGGACCACGCCGTCCGGGCTTTGCCAGCGCCAAGTCTTGCCATCCGCGAACGCGGCGCCGGCAACTACCAACAGGATCAATAGCCAAACCGTTTTCATGCCGTCTCCACCATGCCATTGTGCCGAAGCAGGGCGTCCACCCGCGGCTCGCGCCCGCGAAACGCCTTGAAGGATTCTAACGCCGGTCTGGACCCGCCGACAGCAAGTATTTCTTCCCAGAAGCGCTGTCCGGTCGCCGAATCGAGCACGCCGTGCACGCCCCTGGCTTCCTCGAACGCTTCGAAGGCGTCGGCCGAGAGCACCTCGGCCCATTTGTAGCTGTAGTAGCCGGCCGCATAGCCGCCGGCGAAGATGTGGGAAAAACTGTTGGGAAAGCGGTTCCAGGGCGGGGGCACGATCACGGCGACTTCGCTTCTCACTTCATCCAGAAGTTGGAGATAGGACTTGTCGCCGTTCGGGTCGAATTCCGAATGCAGCCGCAGATCGAACAGCGCGAACTCCACCTGGCGCAGCGTCTGCAGGCCGCTCTGGAAGTTCTTCGCCGCGATCATCTTGTCGAAAAGCGCGCGCGGCATCGGCTGATCGGTGTCGACGTGCGCGGTCATCTCCTGCAGCACGTTCCATTCCCAGCAGAAGTTCTCCATGAACTGGGACGGCAGTTCGACCGCATCCCACTCGACACCGTGAATGCCCGAAACCGCGAGTTCGTCGACCTGTGTCAGCAGGTGGTGCAGCCCGTGTCCTGCCTCGTGGAACAGGGTGATCACTTCGTCGTGGGTGAATAGCGCCGGCTTGCCGCCCACAGGTGCCGAGAAGTTGCAGGTCAGGTAGGCGACCGGGTGCTGCACGCCCGTTGTCAGCCGCCGGCGGGTGATCGCCTCGTCCATCCAGGCGCCGCCGCGCTTGGTCTCGCGCGCGTACGGATCGAGATAGAACTGGCCGACCAACTCGCCGCTGCGGACGATACGAAAGAAGCGCACGTCCGGGTGCCAGGTCGGCGCCTGATCCGGTTCGATGCTCACGCCATAGAGCCCCTCGACCACATGGAACAGGCCGGCCAGCGCCTTGTGCTCGGGGAAGTATTGCTTCACTTCCTGCTCCGAGAAGGCGTAGCGCTGCTGCCGGAGCTTCTCCGAGGCGTAGGCGACGTCCCACGATTCGAGCGTGTCGAGCCCGAGTTCGCTTGCCGCGAACCCGCGCAGTTCATCGACGTCCTGCTGCGCGAACGGGCGCGCCTTCGCCGCCATCTCGCGCAGGAACTCCGCCACGTGCGCCGGGCTTTCGGCCATCTTGGCGACCAGCGAGACTTCGGCGAAGTTGGCGTAACCGAGCATCTTCGATTCTTCTTCGCGCAGCTTCAGTATGCGGCCGATCAGCGCGCTGTTGTCCCATTCGTGTTTGCCGAACTCGGAAGCGCGCGTGGCATAGGCGCGGTACATGCGCGCGCGCAGATCGCGATTGTCGGCATACTGCATGAGCGGGATGTAGGACGGCGCGTGCAGGGTGAATTTCCAGTCGGCCCGGCCGTCCTTCTCGGCGGCGACTCTTGCCGCGTGCAGGACGTCGTTGGGAATGCCGGACACCTCGGCCTTGTGTTCGACCCATTCCGCATGGGCGTTGGTGGCATCGAGCACGTTCTCCGAAAACTTGGCGGCCAGTCCGGCAAGTTCTTCCTGGATCTGCTGGAAGCGTGGCTTCTGGTCCTCGGGCAGCTCGGCACCGGAGAGGCGAAAATCGCGCACTTCGTTGTCGATGATCCTTTTCCTCGCCCCGGAGAACGAGGCGAAACCGGCACTCTCGCGCATCGCCTTGTACTTGGCGAAAAGTTTGAGGTTCTGCCCGAGTTCGGAATAGAAGCGCGTCACTTCAGGCAGGTTGGCGTTGTAGGCCTCGCGCCACACGGGCACGTCATTGACGCCGTGCAAGTGGCCGACAAGCCCCCAGGCGCGCGACAGACGCTCGTTGGCGTCGGTCATCGCGGCAACGAAGTTGTCCCAGGTCGGCGTGGCCAGGTCGTCGGCCAGCCGTTCGATCAGGGCGCGGTTCTGCCGAAGCAAATCGGTGATCGCCGGCGTGACGTGCGACGCCTGCACCGCATCGAAGCGCGGCAGGCCGGAGAAATCGAGCAACGGGTTCATGGACGACTCAGGGTGTTGGACATGATCGCGATTTTGCCTGATTCGACCGTTGCGCCGGCTGTCTTTGACCGACAGGTTCGAGTCGATCCAGATACTCGGCCCGGTTGCGCCCATCTTCGCGTCGATTGCGCGTCGGGCGCAAGTTTGACAATACCATGGTCTGCACTGCCGACCCTTCGGCAACACATTCCGCAAACAACGTCCGACTGGCCGCTAGCCTGCCATCGCCGTCTCGATTTGCGCGAAGGTGCGGGCGATTTCTGTGGTTTGTACTGCCACTCCAAGCTGGCGCGCAATCTGGGTGGCGGAAAAGATCCCGCGCACCATCGGTCCCTCCGCCGCGTCACTGTCGACAACCAACAGATGCTGCCGCCCCAGGCGCTGCAGCGTCGCGACCACATGCCCGACTTCTGAACGCAACACATCTCCGAGCTCGATCGCATCGGCAGATTCGGCGGGAACCATCAGATCGCGGACCGTGAGTTCGTCGCGATTGAGCTGCCGTTCGGTGGCCAGTTGCAGGGGCCGCTCTCCGAGCAGGTCGGCCGCGCTGACGGTTCCGATGACGGTTCCGTTTTCGGCCACCACCAGCAGCAGCCTAACGCCGCGCAGGATCATCGCGTGGTTTGCTTGTGCCCACGTCAATTCGGACTGGATCGACGCAGCAGGTATCCGGCGCAGGTCGGTCATGACTTCGATCGCCGGCGAATCGATGGCCACCTTCGGCGGCACCATCGTCTCCGGCAGGCCGCAGGGGGGACACGAAGCGAGACTGCGGGAAGGGATCGGACTGTAGCGTTCTCGAACCATGAAGCACCTCCGGAAAAAGACGACGGGCTCGGATCAGAAACACGATTACGCGGCCGCGCGCGTGATCGGTTCCAATTCTAGACCTTGCCCGGCAGGCCTGCGGGACGATCACCTAACCAGGTTCCGACAGTCGCGCCGTCGTGCTGGACGATTGCCAGTTGCGATAAGCGGGGTGACCCTAGTCTCGCGGGACGACACCGACCTCGCCATGAGCAGCGCATTCGACTGCCGGGCTGTCACCGGTGGCCGCATCGATCGAATTGTCGGCCCCCGGCACGCGCGGCCGTCGTGGCCCGCGCGGGGCGCGAAAAAGGAGCCGCGACAATTCTCCGAGTGCGAGCTGGTACACCTCGCGCTTGAACTCGATCACCGAGTCCAGCGGAACCCAGAAGCTGCTCCAGCGCCAGGCGTCGAATTCCGGGTGCTCGCTCGCACGCAACGAAACGTCGCAGTCGCGCCCGAGCAGTCGGAGCAGAAACCAGATCTGCTTCTGCCCCCGGTAGGTCGAACGGAATTCCCGTTTGACCCACTGCCGCGGCACCTCATAGCGCAACCACTCGCGCGTGCGGCCCAGGATCTGCACATGCTCGGGCCGCAACCCGACTTCCTCGAACAACTCGCGGTACATCGCCTGCTCCGGCGTTTCGCCGTGTTTGATGCCCCCTTGCGGGAACTGCCAGGCGTGCTCGCGTACCCGTTTGCCCCAGAAGACCTCGTTGCGTGCGTTGACAAGGATGATGCCGACGTTCGGGCGGTAGCCTTCACGATCGAGCATGGCGTTTACCTGCGAATTCAGTTGTCTGGACTGATTTTTTCACATTTCAACCAGCTTGCAAAGGAAGTCACGGACATTCCGGCCCGGTCAACCGCCTCTGGGATAGAATTCGAGGTTTATCCGATACTTGCCGCTCATCTATGCGCTCCACGAAGTTCTTCATTGCGACCCTGAAGGAAGCCCCGTCCGACGCCGAGATCGTCAGCCACAAGCTCATGCTGCGTGCCGGACTGATCAAGCGCGTGGCGGGCGGCATCTATACCTGGATGCCGCTCGGCCTGCGCGTATTACGCAAGGTCGAGAGCATCGTGCGCGAAGAGATGAACCGCGCCGGCGCAATTGAGCTGTCTATGCCCGCCGTCGTCCCGGCAGAGTTGTGGCAGGAAACCGGCCGCTGGGAAAAGTACGGCCCCGAACTGCTGCGCTTCAAGGATCGCCACCAGCGCGATTTCGTGATCGGCCCGACGCATGAAGAAGTGATCACCGATGTCGCCAGGCGGGAGATCAAGAGTTATCGCCAGTTGCCGTTACACCTCTACCAGATCCAGACCAAGTTCCGCGACGAGATTCGCCCGCGCTTCGGCGTCATGCGCGGCCGCGAGTTCCTGATGAAAGACGGCTACTCCTTTCATTCGAGCTTCTCCGATCTCGAACGCGAATACCGCAATATGTACGATACCTATACGCGCATTTTCACCCGTCTCGGCCTCGAGTTTCGTTCCGTTGCGGCCGACACCGGCTCGATCGGCGGCACCGGGTCACATGAATTCCATGTGCTCGCCGAATCCGGCGAAGATGCAATCGCCTTCTGCCCGGATTCCGAGTACGCCGCCAATGTCGAGTTGGCCGAGGCCATTGCCCCGGCAGCCCCGCGCGCTGGCGCGACCCAGCCCATGCAGAAGGTCGCCACGCCGGGCAAGATCAAGTGCGAGGATGTCGCCGCCCTGCTGCAGCTTCCGCTACGGTCCATGGTCAAGGCGATCGCAGTCGTGCGCAGCGAAATCGAGGACGGCCAGCCAGGGCGCTTCGCCCTGCTGCTGCTGCGCGGCGACCACGACCTCAATGAACTCAAGGCGCAGAAGACGATCGGCGAGTTCCGCTTCGCGCGCGATGAAGAGATCGTCGCCGCCCTCGGCTGCAAGCCCGGCTACATCGGACCTGTCGGTGTCGGGAACGTCGCCGTGATCGCCGACCGCACGGTGGCGGCGATGAGTGATTTCGTCTGCGGCGCCAATGAGGCAGGCTTTCATCTTGCGGGCGTCAATTTCGGCCGTGACCTGGCCGAACCGGGTGTCGTTGCCGACTTGCGCAACGTCTTGGCCGGCGACCCCTCGCCTGACGGCAAAGGCACACTCGAACTGTGCCGCGGCATCGAAGTCGGTCACATCTTCCAGTTGCGCACAAAGTACGCCGAGGCGATGAAGGCGACCTTCCTCAACGAGCACGGCAAACCCGAGGTCATGGAAATGGGCTGCTATGGCATCGGCGTGTCGCGCATCGTCGGCGCCGCGATCGAGCAGAATTTCGACGAGCGCGGCATCGTCTGGCCGCAACCGATCGCGCCCTTCGAACTGGCGATCGTGCCGGTCGGCTATCACAAGAGCGCTGCCGTCCGCGAGGCGGCCGACCGCCTGTACGGCGAGCTTCTGGCAGCCGGCTTCGACGTGTTGCTCGATGATCGCGACGAAAGGCCGGGCGTCATGTTCGCCGACTGCGAACTCACCGGCATCCCGCATCGCGTGGTGATCGGCGATCGCGGCCTCAAGGAAGGCAAGGCGGAATACCAGGCGCGGCGGGACTCCCAGGCCACCCCCGTCGCAATGCCAGATCTGGCGGCCTTCGTAGGCCAACACCTTCGCGGATGACCATTCCATGCGGCTCCTGGCTTGGCTGATCCTGAGTTTCGCGCCGTTTTTGGCTGTGGCCGGGCACCAGCAGTACGAACCGCTCGCCGCAAGCGTGCAGGCTGCGCTCCATTCCGCGGTCAGCGACCGTGCGTCGCCCGAACCCCGATTCGCAAACCTGGAGGAGAAGATCCGGTGGATCGCTGATATGTCCAGGCGGCTGCAGCGTCGGATGCCCGACCCGCAAGCACGCATCGATTTCCTCAAGACGGTTCACTATGAATCCACCCGGGCCGGGCTCGACCCGCAGATGGTTCTCGGGCTGATCCAGGTCGAGAGCGGATTTCGCAAATACGCGGTGTCGAGCGCTGGCGCGCGCGGCTACATGCAGATCATGCCGTTCTGGGTACGCCTGATCGGCAATGACGGCAGCAATCTCTTCCACATGCGCACGAATCTGCGCTTCGGGTGCACCATTCTTCGCCACTACCTGGACATCGAGAGGGGCGACCTGTATCGCGCCCTGGGGCGCTACAACGGCAGCCTCGGGCAAGCGGAGTACCCGAACATGGTGCGCGGCGCATGGGAAGGCAACTGGTCATGGCGCCGCGCGACACTCGCCGAGGCCAGGTAGTCGCAAGGCTATCGATGCTTGCCGGCTTTTAGCTCGACGCCACCTTCCTGCGACTGGCGAGTTCCGCAAGCGTCGGCCTGCGCCCCACGAGTGCCTGAGCCCTATTCGTTGCGCCCGAGCTCCGTCACATGGCGCACCAGTTCAGCCAGCGACGCGGCATGCATCTTTTCCATGATGCGTGCCCGATGCTGCTCGACCGTCTTCATGCTGATGCCCAGGTTCTCGGCAATTACCTTGTTCTGCCGACCGGCAATGATCCCTTCCAGCACTTGCTTTTCGCGCGGTGTCAGTGTCGCCAGCCGCGCCTCGACGGTCGCGCGCTTGACACGCTCCCGCCGCCGCTTTGCACTGATTGCGATCGCCTGCTCCACGCGGTCGAGCAACAGTTGTTCGTCGAACGGCTTTTGCAGAAAATCGAGCGCGCCACCGCGCATCGCGCGCACGACCATCGGCACATCGCCGTGTCCGGAGATGAAGATGATCGGCGCATCGACCCGCAAGCTCTCGAGACGCTCCTGCATTTCGAGGCCGCTGATGCCCGGCATTCGCACGTCCAGCACCAGGCAGCCGGCCAGCTTCAGGCTGGATTCGTCTTCCATCAGTTGCAGGCAGTTTGCGTAAGACCTTGCCTGAACACCGAGCGTCTCAATCAGCATGCAGACCGACATACGGACCATTTCGTCGTCGTCGACCACGCAAACCAGATCATGTTCAGTCATGCCGGCCTTTCCGTACGATCGGCACCGCAAACCGGAATGCGGCGCCCCGGCGTCGGGTCGGTTCGAACCACAGGCGCCCGCCGTGATTCTCGACGATGGTTCTGCAGATCGCCAACCCCAGTCCGACCCCATCGGGCTTGGTCGTCACGAAGGGCTCGAACAGCCCTGCCCGAACCTTTTCGGACAAGCCCTCTCCCAGATCGGCTACCTCGCACTCTATCGAATCGTTCCCACCCAAGGCAGTGCGTATCGTCAGACGGCGCTCACCTTCGGTAGACTCCATCGCCTCGATGCCGTTCTTGATCAGATTCATCACCAGTTGCTCGAGGCTGCTGCGATCTCCACTTGCCGGCGGAAGCTCGTCCTGGAGTTCGAGCGCGATCTGAACGCCGGCGGCAAGTGCGTCGAGTTCGGCGAACCGACACATGTCGGTCACCACCTGATTGATCTGCACTGGCGCGAAACTCACCTCCCCCTTGCGGACGAAGTTGCGAGCCCGTCGCACGATCTCCCCGGCACGCATGGCTTGTTCGGCAATGATCTCGAGCGTCGCCTTAACTTGCTCGGGGGCGCTGTCACCAAGGCGGCGCAAACCCAGTGCACTGAAATTCCGGATCGCGGTAAGAGGCTGGTTGAGTTCGTGTGCCAGGGCCGAGGCCATCTCGCCCAGGGTGATCAGTCGCCCGGCATGGGCCAGTTGCTCCTGCTCGTTGCGGTCCCGTTCTTCGCGCTGCTTGGTCTCCTGGATGTCGCGCAGCGTTCCGATCACGCGGGAGGGGCGATTGAGCGAGCCATACTCCATGATCTTTCCGCGTAGCGCGACCCATTTGTGCGAGCCATCCCTGCAACGCATGCGCGTTTCTGCTGCCAGGAGCGGCATTTCTCCGGCAAGGTATCGATCGAACAGCTCGCGGGTCCTTCGGCGTTCATCGGGATGCGCCAGATCGTCCCAGTCGAACCCTTCGGTGAGGTCGTCGGATCCGTAGCCGAGTATCTGCTTGAACTGGCGCGACAGCATGATCCGCCCGGACAGCAGATCCCAGTCCCACAGGCCGTCGCCATGCCCTTCCAGGGCGAACTGCCAGCGTTGCTCCGAGGCGCGCAGGTCTTCCATCATGCGCCGGCTGTGCGTGATGTCGCGATGGGTGCCGAGCATGCGTAGCGGCTTGCCCGAAGCATCACGTGACAGTATCTTGCCGCGGGCGGCGAACCACTTGTAGGTGCCATCAGCGCAACGCAGCCGGAACTCGGACTGGTACAGCGGTGTGTCCCCGCGCTGATATGCATCCAGGTTTCCATAGACGTACTGCTTGTCGTCCGGATGGATCAGCTTGTTCCACACCAGGCCCGGACTCTCGCCGTCGTACCCCAGCATTTCCCGCCAGCGCGGTGACTGGTAGAACTCGTTGCTCGCGATGTTCCAGTCCCACACGCCATCGCCGGCCCCTTCGAGCGCAAAGCGCCAGCGTTCCTCGGCTTCCCGAAGCCGTTCGAGCGTGCGCCGCTCGTCGGTGACATCGCGCACCACCGCGAGCACCAGCAGATTGTCGCGCTGGTTGGTGAATGACAAAGTAATCTCGGCCAGAAAGTGCGAGCCATCCTGTCGACGGTGAGTCGTCGCCGGAATGAAGGCCGGGCGCGCCGAGAACAGATCCTCGATCGGACTCTCATCGCCAAACAGGCGGGCCGCATTCAGTCCGAGCATTTCCTCGCGCGGATAGCCGTAAAGCACGGTCGCGCTCGGATTCGCGTCGACGACGCGTCCGGCTGCATTCAACAGAACGATCGGATAGGGTGCGGCATCGAATACGGCTCGGTACTTGAGTTCAGAATCGAGTCGCGCGCGCTCTTGCTGAGTGCGTCCGGTGATATCGCGGATGGATAGCAGCGCGAGATCCCGCCCATCACGATGGAAGTAGCGCGCGACAATCTCGGCCGGAAAACGGGATTCGTCGGAACGACGATGAAATCGCAGCGGGATGCGCTCGCGCCGCTCGCCAATCGGGTCGTTCCTTTGCGCGGAATCGGCCGACAGGTCGCCATAGCCCAGCTTCTGCAGTTGCTCGGGCGCTTGGCCGTAGAGCCGGCCGGCGGCGGGGTTGGCGTCGAGAATCGACAAGGACTCGCAATCAACTACCAGCATCGCCTCGGCGGCTGCAAGGAACGTCTGCTCGAGCTGAATCCCGAGCGTGTGCAGCCGCCCACGCGGTTGCGGTGCAGCGTCTTCAGGTCCGGCGATGTGTCGTCGAGTGCTCATCGCGCCGGCGGACGGAACAACGGCGCATTGCCGACGTGCGCGGTCTGCGAACCCTGGCGATGATCGCTCTCTTGGCCTATCGTCAGCATGGCTGGACGGGCCGCCAGTCGCGCTAGTACTGCGCCCCGGGGGTATCGGAACAAAATGAAAGCGATGGATTCGGCCCGAGGGCTAGGCGCAAACCGCAGCGATACCAAGTGGTATCGCGAGGATTTGCAACGACGCCGTCGGGTCGAAGACGCGCTTTCATGTTTCGATACCCCCGGGGCGCAGTACTAGTGCGGCATTCCCGGCAGCATGCCCTTCATACCGCGCATCAACTTCTGCATGCCACCTTTCGACATTTGCTTCATCACCTTCTGCGTCTGCTCGAATTGGTTGAGCAGGCGGTTCACCTCTTGCACCGACACGCCGCTGCCGGCGGCGATGCGACGTTTGCGGCTGGCCTTGATGAGATCCGGCTTGCAGCGTTCGAGGGACGTCATCGAGTTGATGATGCCCTCGATACGACGAATCGATTTTTCCTCGACCCCGCCCTGCATCTGACCCGCTGCCTGGGCAAACTGGGCGGGCAACTTGTCCAGCAGGGACGACAGGCCGCCCATCTTGCGCATCTGGGAAATCTGCTCCTTAAAATCGTTCAGGTCGAAGCCCTTTCCGGTCTTGAGCTTCTGGGCAAAGGCCTTGGCCTTTTCCTCGTCCACGTTCTTGCGTGCTTCCTCTACCAATCCGAGGATGTCGCCCATTCCCAGAATGCGGGACGCCATGCGGTCGGGGTGGAACTCCTCAATCCCGCTGAGCTTTTCGCCGACGCCGGCGAATTTGAGCGGCTTGCCGGTCACGTGCCGCACCGACAACGCGGCGCCGCCGCGTGAATCTCCGTCGAGTTTGGTGAGTATCACGCCAGTAAGCGGCAGGTTCGCGTTGAATGCTCGCGCCGAGTTCACGGCATCCTGACCAAGCATGCTGTCAACCACGAACAGGGTTTCGACTGGCCGCAGTTGCGTGTGCAGGGACCGGATCTCTTGCATCATCGCTTCATCGATGCCCAGCCGGCCCGCCGTATCGACGAACAGGACGTCGTAGTAATGACGTTTCGCATGATCCAGCGCGGCGGCTGCAATATCGGCCGGCGTCTGCCCAGCCTGCGACGGAAAGAAGTCGATTCCGGCCTGTTCTGCAACCAGGCGAAGCTGTTCTATGGCGGCCGGACGGTAGACGTCACAGGACACGGCCAGAACCTTCTTCTTCTGCGTCTCGCGCAACAGCCTGCCGAGTTTGGCGGTCGTGGTTGTCTTGCCCGCCCCCTGCAATCCCGCCATGAGAATGATCGCCGGCGGCTGGCTGGCGAGATCCAGACCTGCGTGTGCCCCGCCCATCAATTCTGTCAGTTCGCGATGCACCACGCCGACGAACGCCTGGCCAGGCGTAAGCGAACCGACAACCTCCTCACCTACCGCCCGCTGCTTGACCCGCGCGATGAAATCCTTGACCACCGGCAAGGCCACGTCGGCTTCGAGCAGCGCCATGCGGACCTCGCGCAGCGCATCGGCGATATTGTCTTCGGTCAGGCGCGCATGTCCTCGCACCGTCTTTACGACTCGGGCGAGACGCTGGGTCAGGTTGTCGAGCATCGGAGGTACCAGGCCGTTGGCGAACGATATTCAGCATCCGTCAGGAGGATGCCCATGCGGTAAACTGACTCGATGACGATTCTACTGCAAGTGCTTCCAGCGGCACTCTACGCGGTGCTCGGAATTCACTTCTGGCGCACCCGCTGGGCCGACTCGGGCCCGCTGGTTGGCGCCAACCCCACGCTCCGCCGTCTGACACCATGGGAACGGTTGACGCTGCTGTCGGGGATCCTGCTCCATGGTGCAGGGCTGTACTTGTTGTTGTTTCCTGGCGGTGACATGCGTTTCGGGTTCAGCTACGCCCTCTCGCTGATCGTCTGGCTTGCTCTGGTTTTCTATTGGATCGAGAACTTCTACGCCCGGATCGAGGGATTGCAGACTTTGGCGATGCCGGTGGCGGCGGTTTGCATTTTGTTGTCGCTCGCTTATCCAGGCCAGCATCTGCTCGCAAATGCCGGATCGCCGGTGTTTCGCGTGCATTTCATGATGGCCATGCTGGCTTACAGCCTGTTTACCCTCGCCGCGCTTCACGCACTGCTGATGGCGGCGGCCGAGAAACGCCTGCACGAGGGCAGGCTGTCTCGTGCCCTGGCAGGATTGCCGCCACTACTGACGATGGAGTCCCTGCTGTTTCGCTTGATCGCGATCGCATTCGTACTGCTCACGCTGACGCTGGGTACCGGGATCGTGTTTTCCGAATCGCTGTTCGGCAAGGCGTTTCGCTTTGATCACAAGACCGTGTTCGCGATCACGTCCTGGCTGATGTTCGGTGCGTTGCTGATAGGTCGCCATTTCCGAGGCTGGCGCGGACGAATAGCGCTGCGCTGGACCCTCGCCGGGTTCGTGACGCTGCTGTTGGCCTACGTCGGAAGCCGTTTCGTGCTGGAAGTGATCCTGGGCCGGGCTTGACGCTCCCGCGGAGCCTGCCGATACTCAGCGTCAACTCCCTTTGCCTGTCCGATAAACTTGGAAGACATCCCCCTGTCTGCGCTGGCCGGCGCATTGCTGCTCCTGCTGGTCCTGTCCGGGTTCTTCTCGTTGTCCGAGACGGCCATGATGGCTGCCAATCGTTACCGGCTGCGCGCACTCGCCAAGACCGGACACAGGGGCGCTCAGATGGCAGCCGATCTGCTGGCGAAGACTGACCGCCTGCTCGGCGTGATCCTGCTTTTCAACAACCTGATCAATGCTGCGGCCGCAACGCTGGTCAGCCTGATAGCCATCCATCTGTTCGGTGACGAAAAGTGGGCGCTGGGAATCGGAACCTTGCTGGTTACCTTTCTGATTCTGGTCTTTTCCGAGATCACGCCCAAGGTAATCGGGGCACGCAGCGCCGATCGGCTTGCCCCGCTGCTCGGCTTCATTCTGACGCCACTGCTAAGGGTCTTCTCGGGCGTGGTGAACTTCGTCAACCTGTTCGTTTCGGCCCTGCTCTGGCTGCTCAGGCTCAAGGGGCCGGCTGACAACGAGGTTCACCGTCTGTCGCCCGACGAATTGCGCTCGCTGGTGCTCGAGGCGAGCCACTTCATTCCGCAAAAGCACCGCAGCATTCTGCTCAACCTGTTCGAACTCGAGGACATCACCGCCGAGGACGTCATGACGCCTCGCGGGACCATCGAAGCAATCGACCTGCAGGCTCCGCTGGACGAGATCAAGGCCCAGATCTCGACCAGCTACCATACCCGGCTGCCGGTTTTCGATGGCGATCTCGACAATGTCGTGGGCATTCTGCACCAGCGCCGTCTGCTGGCGGCGATCGTATCCGGAGAGCTCGACAAGGAGACCCTGCGCGAACGCCTCGCCAAGCCCTATTTCGTCCCCGGCGCCACTCCGATCTACTCGCAACTGCAGTTCTTCCAGGAGAACCAGCAGCGGGTAGCACTGGTGGTCGATGAGTACGGCGAGGTCGAGGGACTGGTTACACTGGAGGACATCATCGAGGAAATCGTCGGCAAGTTCACGACCAGTACGCCAAGTGCGTCCGAACTGGCCTGGGACAGCGAAGACACGGCATTGGTTGAGGGGCACCGCAGCCTTCGAGAACTCAATCGCAAACTCGGCCTAAACCTTCCCCTGGAAGGGCCGAAAACACTGAATGGACTGATACTCGAGCACTTCGAGGATATTCCGGAGGGGGGCATGGGAATTCGCATTGCCGGCGTGCCAATCGAAGTCGTGCAGACGCAGGACCGGATGGTTCGCACCGCCCGCCTGTTCAAGCCTAAGGCCGAAAATCCGTGAAAGGTATTGTGTCCCGGGCATAACTCCCGGCCAGCAAAAGGGAATTGTCCTTTACAAACCAAACTCAGGCGTGCATGATCGAGCGATCTTGGTCATCAAATCCTGTAAAAACAAGGTGCTATGGCAGCAAACCCACAGATGGCTTTAAGCGGACTGGCTCGCGCCCTCGTGCAGCAAGGGCGTCTCGCCGAGACTGAAGCCATGCACCTGGCCATGCAGGCCAAGCAGTCGGGACATAGCTTCGCCTCTGAACTGATCGCCAAAGGCTCGATCAAGCCCAGGGAACTTGCCATATTTGCTTCGCAAACGTTCGGCTACCCGGTGGGCGATCTGTCGGCGTTCGATGAGTCACAGTTTCCGCGTGACTCGATCGACCACAAGCTGATGCAATCCCACATGGTGGTAGCGCTGGCCAGGCGCGGCAACCGCCTCGCAGTCGCCTTGGCAGATCCGACGAATCTGCGGGCACTCGACGAAATCCGGTTCCAGACCGGGATGGGCGTGGACCCGATTGTCGTCGAAGCCGACAAACTCGTCGCTGCAGTGGCGAGGCTTTCCGAATCCGCGGCAAATGCGCTCAAGGAACTGACCGGTGACGAGTTCGACATGGACTTGCTGCACACCGAGGAAGAGGGAACCGACGCCGCTGCAGAAAGTGCCCAAGCCGAGGTCGACGATGCACCGGTGGTCCGATTCATTCAGAAGATGCTGCTGGATGCAATCAACGAAGGCGCCTCGGACATCCACTTCGAGCCCTACGAGAAGTACTACCGCATTCGCTTCCGGACCGACGGAATCCTTCGCGAAATTGCCCAACCGCCGCTGATCCTGCGGGAGAAGATCGCGTCCCGAATCAAGGTGATTTCTCGCCTCGACATCGCCGAAAAGCGGGTGCCGCAGGACGGCCGCATGAAGCTGCAATTGTCAAAGACAAAAGCGATCGATTTTCGCGTCAGCACGCTCCCCACCCTGCACGGGGAAAAAATCGTGATGCGGATCCTCGACCCGAGTTCCGCAATGCTCGGAATCGAGGCACTGGGCTATGAACCAGACCAGCGCGCAACGATGATGGCAGCGATCGGGCGTCCCTACGGCATGATTCTGGTGACCGGCCCGACCGGCAGCGGCAAGACCGTTTCCCTGTATACCTGTCTCAACCTGCTCAACAAGCCTGGCACGAACATTTCGACTGCGGAAGACCCCGCGGAAATCAACCTTGCGGGAATCAATCAGGTCAACGTCAACGAGAAGGCCGGGCTGACTTTTGCGAGTGCGTTGCGGGCGTTTCTGCGGCAGGATCCGGACATCATCATGGTGGGCGAAATTCGAGATCTCGAAACAGCCGAGATCTCGGTCAAGGCCGCCCAGACGGGCCACCTGGTTCTTTCGACGCTTCATACCAACGACGCCCCTTCGACTCTGTCGCGCCTGGCAAACATGGGCGTGCCCTCGTTCAACATCGCCTCCAGCGTGATTCTGATCACCGCGCAACGATTGGCACGCAAGCTTTGCTCCTGCAAGAAACCTCTCTCGGTGCCGGTCGAAGCGCTGTTGCAGGCCGGCTTTTCCGAGTCCGACCTCGATGGCTCCTGGCAATTGCACGGCCCGACCGGCTGCGATCGATGCAAAGGGTCGGGTTACAAGGGGCGCGTCGGCATATACCAGGTGATGCCGATTTCGGAAGATATGCAGCGCATCATCATGACCACTGGCAATTCCATGGAACTTGCCGAACAAGCTCAGCGCGAAGGCGTTAGGGATCTGCGCCAATCCGGCCTTCTCAAGGTCAAGCAGGGCGTGACGTCTCTGGAAGAAGTACTCGCCACGACCAACGAATAAATCACTGAAATTTTGGCCTGCGCGCAACGCAGACAGGAGAACACCATGGCAACAGCAACCACCAGCAGGGCTACGCGCCGGGCAGCAATCCAGCGGGAGACGATGTTCCTGTGGGAAGGGAAGGACAAGACCGGCAAACAGTTGCGCGGCGAGATGCGCTCCACCGGCGAGAACGTGGTATCCGCCTCGCTGCGACGGCAGGGGATCATCGTCACCAAGGTCCGGAAACAGAAGTTCAGTCGGGGCGGCCGGGTATCGGAAAAAGACATCACGCTATTTACGCGACAACTGGCCACCATGATGAAAGCGGGCGTTCCCCTGCTCCAGGCCTTCGACATAACGGCTAAAGGTGCATCGAACCCGGCTGTCGGCAAGCTGCTGACCGACGTGCGCACCGAAGTCGAAACCGGCAGCAGCCTGGCGCAAGCCTTCCGCAAACACCCGGTGCACTTTGACGCGCTGTACTGCAACTTGATTGGCGCCGGCGAACAGGCCGGTATCCTCGATGCACTGCTGGACCGCCTTGCAACGTACAAAGAAAAGACCCTTGCACTCAAGAGCAAGATCAAGTCCGCGATGTTCTATCCGGCCGCAGTAGTCGTCGTTGCCTTCGTCGTGACCGCAGTGATCATGTTGTTCGTGGTGCCGGAATTCAAGAAGGTATTCACCAGTTTCGGGGCCGATCTGCCCGCGCCGACGCTTTTCGTGATCGGGATCTCCGACGCGTTCGTCGCCCACTGGTACATCATCTTCGGCGCTTTGGGCGGCGGCATTATTGCGTTCTTCTATTTCTGGAAGCGCTCGGTACCCATGCAGGTGGTAATTGACCGGATGCTGTTGCGCGCCCCGATATTTGGCGACATCGTGCGCAAGGCGACCATCGCGCGGTGGACGCGAACTCTGTCCACCATGTTCGCCGCAGGCGTTCCGCTCGTGGAAGCTCTCGATTCGGTCGGTGGCGCTTCCGGCAACTACGTCTACAAGGTTGCGACCAAGCAGATTCAGACCGAGGTCAGCACCGGAACCAGCCTGACCATCTCGATGCAGAATGCGCAGGTCTTTCCGATGATGGTGGTGCAGATGGTAGCGATCGGCGAAGAGTCTGGCCAGCTCGATGCGATGTTGGCCAAAGTCGCCGACATGTATGAGCAGGAAGTGGACGACGCCGTTGCAAGCATGTCCAGTCTGATCGAACCCATCATCATGGTTTTCCTGGGTGTCGTCATCGGCGGCCTCGTCGTCGCGATGTATCTGCCGATCTTCAAGCTCGGTCAGGTCGTCTAAGCTTGCGAAGCACCCAAGGCGCATTCGCGCCTTGGGACTGGAGCATTGCCAGAAGATGCCGGACGTTTTTCTCGATCCGCTGAACTTCACGTTCGGCTGCGCCATCCTGGGACTGTTGGTCGGCAGTTTTCTCAATGTCGTGATACATCGCCTGCCAAGAATGCTCGAACAGGAGTGGCACGCCAATTGCGCAGAACTGAAGGGCGATCCAATCCCGTCGGCCGAACGCATCTCGCTGGCACGGCCGCGCTCGCGCTGCCCGCACTGCGGCCATCAGATCACCACGTTCGAGAACATTCCGGTGGTGAGCTATTTGCTGCTCCGCGGAAAGTGCAGTCACTGCAAGGCACGTATTGGACTGCGTTACCCGTTGGTCGAGGCCCTGTCCGGTTTGCTCTCCGGGTTTGCGGCGTGGCACTTTGGTCCGGGCTGGGCCGCAGCAGGTGCAATTGTGTTCGTGTGGGTTCTGCTCGCCCTGACGTTCATCGACATCGACACCCAGTTGCTGCCGGACACTCTGACAATACCGTTGATCTGGATTGGGCTGCTCTTCAATCTTGGCGGCCATCTGGTCGACATCAAGAGCGCGGTGCTCGGAGCGGTGGTCGGTTATCTTGTGCTTTGGTCGGTTTATTGGCTGTTCAAACTGGCGACCGGAAAAGAAGGCATGGGCTACGGCGACTTCAAACTGCTGTCAGCGATCGGCGCCTGGCTGGGGTGGCAGCAATTGCCGTTGACGATTCTGCTTTCCTCCGTGGTCGGCGCAGCGATCGGGATGTTCATGATCCTGGTCGCGCGCCGCGGGCGCGAGGTTCCGATTCCGTTTGGTCCCTATCTGGCAATCGCCGGGATGATCGCGCTGTTCTGGGGCAAGACACTGACAAGCGCCTATCTTGGGCTGTTGGGTTAGCCTCGCCCGGCAGTTGAAACTGGCCCGATGCACCCCACTCTTGTCGCTCGACACGCAGCCAAAGAGTAGTGCTGGATAGCGGCGAGTACGCCGCTCGTCGCGTCCCGTAGGCTCACAGGGTCTAGGATATACTTTGTTCTTTCAGGAGATTGCACCATGCCGATCTATGAATATCGTTGCTCAGACTGCGGCCTGCAGAAGGAATTTCTGCAGCGAATCGCCGATGCGCCTATTGCGGCGTGCCCGACTTGCGGCAGCGGCAGCTTTTCCAAGATGCTGAGTGCAGCCGGATTTCATCTGAAGGGGAGTGGTTGGTACGCGACCGATTTCAAGGGTGGAACCAAGGCCGGGAGCAAGGAGAGCAGCACTGAAACCAAAACCACCGAAAGCCCTGCTCCAGCCACGCCTTGCGGGGGATCGTGCACGTGTCACTGACCCCCTCTTCATGAAACGCTATTTCGTCGCCGGACTTCTGATCTGGATTCCAATCGTCATCACGATCTGGGTGCTGGCATGGATCGTCGGCACCCTGGACCAAACGCTGCTATTGTTGCCCTATTCGATGCGCCCCGCCCAGTTGTTGGGCTTTCATGTGCCAGGTCTGGGGGTCATACTATCGGTTGTTGTCGTGCTCCTGACCGGCGTGGTCGCCGCCAATATGATCGGTCAGCGGCTGGTGCGCTACTGGGATGGCCTGCTCTCCCGCATCCCTGTCGTGAAATCCATCTATTACAGCGTCAAACAGGTCTCCGACACCCTTTTCTCGTCCAACGGACAGGCCTTTCGGAAGGCGCTTCTCGTGCAGTATCCGCGCGCGAATTGCTGGACGATCGCGTTTCTCACTGGACAGCCCGGCGGAGACGCTGCCAGGAGTTTGTCGGATCACGTCAGCGTTTACGTCCCCACTACGCCGAATCCAACGTCGGGGTTCTTCCTGATGCTGCCCCGATCCGATGTCATCGAACTCGACATGTCGGTGGACGAAGCCCTCAAGTACATCGTGTCGATGGGCGTGGTCGCGCCATCCAGACGCGCAAGCAGCGGCGCCGTCGCGCTGCAGAACAACTGAAGGAGCCGGTTTCGGCCGGTTTCTTGCTCAATCGATCCATCACGCTCCCGCCTCGACATCATGCGCACCCACTATTGCGGCCTGGTCAATACCGCACAGCTCGATCAATCCGTCACGCTCTGCGGTTGGGCGCATCGCCGCCGCGATCATGGCGGCGTCATCTTCATCGATCTGCGAGACCGCGAAGGGCTCGTCCAGGTGGTTTGCGATCCGGATCGGCCGGGGATGTTCAAGTTGGCCGAAACCGTTCGCAACGAATTCGTGCTCAGGGTTGCCGGCAGGGTCCGCCACCGCCCGGCGGGCACCACCAATCTGAACATGCGGAGTGGCGAGATCGAAGTGCTGTGCCACGAGATTGAGATTCTCAATGCCGCAGTCACCCCGCCCTTTCAGCTGGATGACGAGAATCTGTCGGAGAACGTTCGACTCACTCACCGCGTGATCGACCTGCGCCGGCCGCAGATGCAGAAGAACATGATGCTGCGCTACAAGGTAGCCATGGCTTTCCGCAGGTTTCTCGATGCGAACGGCTTCATCGACATCGAAACGCCGATGCTGACCAAGAGCACGCCGGAAGGCGCCCGAGATTACCTCGTGCCCTCGCGCGTCCATGATGGCCAGTTTTTCGCCCTGCCCCAGTCGCCGCAGTTGTTCAAGCAGCTATTGATGGTCGCAGGTTTCGATCGTTACTACCAGATCACCAAGTGTTTCCGTGATGAGGATTTGCGCGCCGATCGCCAGCCTGAATTCACCCAGGTCGACATCGAAACCTCGTTCCTGAGCGAGACCGAGATCACGTCGATCATGGAAGACATGATTCGCTCCGTCTTCAGGGAAGCGCTTGCGGTCGAACTGCCGAATCCGTTCCCGCGCATGAGCCATGACGAAGCCATGCGCAGATTCGGTTCGGACAAACCGGATCTTCGCGTGACGCTCGAACTCACCGAGATCACCGACGCGGTCAAGAATGTCGCATTCAGGGTCTTCAGCGGTCCAGCAAATTCGCCTGACGGCCGGGTCGCTGCACTGCGCGTACCCGGCGGCGCGAGCATGTCGCGCGGCGAAATCGATGCTTACACCGAGTTCGTCAAGATCTACGGCGCGAGGGGTCTGGCCTACATCAAGGTAATCGACGCCACCAAGCTCAGCGAGGAAGGCCTTCAATCGCCGATCGTCAAGAATCTCGACGAGAATTCGCTGCGCGAAGTAATGGCTCGCTGCGACGCGCAGTCGGGCGATCTCGTCTTCTTTGGCGCCGACAAGGCAAATGTCGTCAACGATTCGCTCGGTGCGCTGCGCGCGAGGATCGGCCACGAGAAGAAATTCGTGAGCAGTGAAGCATGGTGCCCACTATGGGTGGTCGACTTCCCGATGTTCGAGTACGACGAGGACAACAAGCGTTGGGCGGCCTGCCACCACCCGTTCACCAGCCCGAAGGACGGCCATGAAGAATGGCTCGAAACCGATCCCGGAAGGTGTCTCGCAAAGGCCTACGATCTCGCGCTCAACGGCTCGGAGATCGGTGGCGGTTCGGTGCGTATCCATCGCGAAGACGTGCAGAGCAAGGTGTTCCGCGCGCTGAACATCGGCGCCGAGGAAGCGCAACTCAAGTTCGGCTTCCTGCTCGACGCGCTGCGATATGGCGCGCCTCCGCACGGTGGCCTTGCGTTTGGCCTCGACCGTATCGTGACCTTGATGACAGGCGCCGAATCCATCCGCGACGTGATCGCCTTCCCTAAGACGCAGCGCGCGCAGTGCCTGCTGACCCAGGCGCCTTCCCCGGTCGACGAAAAGCAGCTGCGCGAACTGCACATTCGCCTGCGCAACACGGCGCAATAGTCGACCGCCGCGGCCCATAGTCGCGATAACTTTCATGCAGGCAAGAATGGCCCCATGAAGCTCGCTTGGCCATTTGCTCGCGCCGCGGTGGTCCAGCTTTGCGTCGTGCTCTTTGCCTTCGTCGCCGGTAGGCCGGCACAGGCATTTGAATGGCCGTTTCGCAGCGGCTTGCGCGGCGAAACCACATTCGATTCGCTACCGCCCGAAGCGCGCGACACACTAGTCCGAATCCGCAATGGAGGCCCACATCGGCATCACCGCGACGGTGTCGTGTTCCAGAACAGAGAGCATCACCTGCCGGAGCGTCCGCGCGGCTACTATCGTGAATTCACGGTCGAAACACCGGGCAGGCGTGACCGCGGTGCACGCCGAATCGTGGCGGGTGCGGGGAGCACCGGCAACGTGCAGACATCCGGCGAGTACTACTACACCGACGACCACTACCGCTCTTTCCGGAGGATTCGCGAGTGAGCAAGTTCGATCTGGAAACCGTGCTGGGCAATGCCGAGCGGGCAGGTCCTCATGAACTCCCTCTCGGATCGCTGGATGAACTGCACGCAGCAGCCAGGAGTCTCGGCTTTCCGCTCGCTCACGTTGACCTCGCACAGGCACGCGACAAGGATGACCTGCTGGCCGCGTTGGCTATCGCCCTCAAACTACCGGAGTGGTTCGGCCAGAATTGGGACGCGCTCACCGACTGCCTGTGCGACCTGTCGTGGAAACCGGCGCCGGGGTATCTGATCTTCATCGAAGGCCACGATCCGCTGCGTGCCGCACATCCCGGCGACTTCGATACCCTGATCGAGATCTTTGCAGAGACTTCCAACTACTGGCGCGAAGAGGATATTCCGTTCTGGGCCCTGTTGACACCTCCCGCGGACGGCAAGCCGCTCCTTCCGTCGATCGAGGCTTAGGCAGATGGGATTCAAGCAGCCGGTATCGGCTCTGGTGGTGATCCACTCACCCGAGCTCGATGTCTTGCTGCTCGAGCGGGCCAAGCACCCGGGATACTGGCAATCGGTGACCGGCAGCTCGGAAGTCGGCGAACCCATCGCCCAAACGGCCCGGCGTGAAGTGCTGGAGGAGACGGGCATCGATGCCGGCCGTTTCCAGCTCGTCGATTGGCAACACAGCTGCGTGTGGGAGATCTTTCTCGAATGGCGCTTTCGCTACGGCCCGGGCATCACCCACAACACGGAACACGTGTTCAGCCTGCGCGTACCGCGCGATACGCCTGTTACGATCTCGCCGAGCGAACATCTCTCGCACATCTGGCTCCCATGGCGGGAAGCGGCGGTGAAGTGCTTCTCCTGGACCAACCGCGACGCGATCCTCGAACTGCCTCGACGCTTCGGTCCCGCCGCGGATTAGCCGGTTGCCCTTCGGCGTTGCCCGGTCCGCTCGGCCTGTTCGCGGAGATTGTTGTGGCGCAATCTTGCGCCGCGCCGGACATTGAAAATGTGCATGCCGTCCCCATTTCCACGCTAGTCGGCAATGCGCCGGGCATCGAGTTCAATGCAGCATATCGTTCAAGGAGATGGCAATGGCAAACATTTCACGTTGGGATCCGATCGACGATCTGTTCCGTGGCTTCTTTGTAAAACCGGTCGATTTCAGTGCACAGGGCGCCGAGGCGCCGTCGATCAAGATCGACGTCAAGGAGACGCCGGACGGCTACGCGGTTCACGCCGAGTTGCCCGGGATAAGGAAAGACGACATTCACGTTGCGATCGACGGTGCAGTCGTTTCGGTCAGCGCCGAGCGCAAGCAGGACAAGGAAGTCAAGGAAGGCGAACGCGTGTTGCGCACCGAGCGCTACTTCGGAAAGGTCTCGCGCAGCTTCCAACTGGGTGCGGAGATCGACGAGTCCCGTGCGAGCGCGAAATTCAATGATGGGGTTCTCGAATTGACGCTGCCAAAGAAAGCGGCGGTCGCCTCGAAACGGCTCACGATTCAATAGTCGGCCAATCGTTCTCCAGCCGATACGGCGCCCTGCAGCAACCATGCTGCGGGGCGCTTTTGCTTTGCCCGACGCGCCGTTACAATCCGCCATTCCTCGCCCTCCGGAAAGCCGTGCGTGCCATGCTGAATACTGCGTCGATTTCACCCGAGACCAAGGCCGGCGTGCTGGCCGAGGCCCTGCCCTTCATCAAGCGTTTTTTCGACAAGACGATCGTCATCAAGTACGGCGGAAACGCGATGACGGATCCCAAGCTGAAGGACTGCTTCGCCCGCGACGTCGTGCTCCTCAAGCTGGTCGGGATGAATCCAGTGGTAGTGCATGGCGGCGGTCCGCAGATCGACGATCTGCTCAAGCGCGTGGGCAAGCAGGGACAATTCATCCAGGGCATGCGGGTGACCGATGAAGAAACCATGGACATCGTGGAAATGGTGCTCGGCGGCGCGGTCAACAAGGAGATCGTCAACCTGATCAACCGCCATGGCGGCAAGGCGGTGGGGCTGACCGGGCAGGACGGCGGCTTCATCCGGGCACGCAAGCTTCTGATGCCGAACAAGGAGAAGCCGGACGAAATGATCGACATCGGGCTGGTCGGCGACATCACGTCGATCGACCCGTCGGTCATCGCCTTCCTCGACACCGGTGACTTCATCCCCGTCATCGCACCGATCGGAGTGGGACCGGAGGGCGAGTCGTACAACATCAACGCCGACGTCGTCGCCGGCAAGCTGGCGGAAATACTCCAGGCGGAGAAGCTGATTCTGCTCACCAATACACCGGGCGTACTTGATAGGGATGGCAAGCTGTTGTCGGGCCTGACGCCGAAGCAGATCGACGACATGGTGTCCGACGGCACACTGTCGGGCGGCATGTTGCCGAAGATCAGCTCGGCGCTGGATGCCGCACGCAGCGGCGTTCGCAGCGTGCATATCATCGATGGCCGCGTCGAACACGCACTGCTGCTGGAGATCCTGACCGAAGCCGGCGTCGGTACCCTGATCAAGAGCAAGTAAGCCCTCCCACGCCGATGGATCCGCGTTCGCGCGTCTGGATCTTCGATCTGGACGACACGCTACATCACGCGACGCCAGCCGTCTTTCCGCACATCAACCGCAGCATGACCGCGTACGTTGCTGCACAGCTCGGCATTTCCGACGACGCGGCGAGTGCCTTGCGCGTGGATTACTGGCACCGCTACGGCGCCACCCTGCTCGGGCTGATGAGACACCATGGCACCGAGCCGCGGCATTTCCTCTGGCACACCCACCAGTTCGATGACCTTTCCGGCCTGCTGAATTTCGAAAGCGCATTGCGCGGGATCCTGCGCCGTCTGCCTGGGCGCAAGATAGTCTTCTCCAATTCACCGCTACACTATGCGCAAGCCGTTCTGCGCGAAATGGGCGTCGCACCGTCGTTCGACACCGTCTATTCGATCGAACGCACGCGATTCAAACCAAAGCCGCAGCGCGCAGGTTTCCTGCGCATGCTCCGAGAACTCCATCTCGCGCCCTCGCGCTGCATCATGGTTGAGGACAGCGCTGCCAACCTTCGAGTAGCGAAATGCCTCGGCATGAAAAGCGTATGGCTCTCGCGCAAACGCCGGCGTCCCTCTTTCGTCGATGTCAGGATAGAATCGATACTAGACTTGCCGCGAATAATCCACCGACTCTAGCAGCCTGTCGGGCTTTGTTCGTGGGTGCGACGGGGTCGATTTGGGATGCAGCGCAAGGCGCGCCGACGAAGCTTTGGCATCCCTTAAGCGAGGAGGCGCAACACGGCGATGCGCCCAAATCCACCCCGCCCCGAAGGGTTGCCGCCAAACCGGGCGTCTGCGGCGTTGCACCGCTTGGCTATGGAACAACCATTGCCTGCGCGCTGCGCCTTGCATCCATCCCGGTTTGGCGACAACGCATCCCACGAACAAAGCCCGACAGGCTGCTAGGCGGCAATCAAGAAGACCGAGGGGGACGAGAATGGCAACGAAACCCGGCGAGCGCAAACTGCAGATCCTGCAAACGCTGGCGGAAATGCTGCAGAACCCGAAGGGCGAAAAGATCACGACGGCTGCGCTGGCTGCCCGGCTGGAGGTTTCCGAAGCAGCCTTGTACCGCCACTTCGCCAGCAAGGCTCAGATGTTCGAGGGCCTGATCGAGTTCATCGAGTCGAGCCTGTTCTCGGTCATCAATACCATTCAGGCGGAGCAGCAATCCGGCATCAAGCAGGTCGAGTTGATCATGGCGCTGCTGCTCGGGTTCGCGCAGAAGAATCGCGGCCTGACTCGGGTTCTGATCGGCGACTCCCTGGTCAATGAAGACGATCGTTTGCAGACGCGGATCAACCAGCTCATCGATCGCTGCGAAGCTGCATTGAAGCAGGCGCTGCGCATCGCCGTTACCGGCAACGAACTGCTCGCCTCCGAGGACATCGGCAGCGCGGCCAACATGCTGATGTGCTACGTCGTCGGGCGCTGGAACCAGTTTGCCAAGAGCGGATTCGTTCGTGATCCGATGGCGCATTGGGCCGCGCAATGGTCGATGCTGTGCGCTGCCTGCTTGTCGCAACCCATCGTCAGCAGCGCCTGACAGCCCCGTTGCCGTCCCTGTTTTCCTCATTACAACAGCATCGCAAGCCATTGCTCAGCGCGCTGGGGCTCGCGTTGCTCGGCGTCGCCATGTTCGTCAGCGTGGTTCGCGGGCCGCGTGACAGCTTCGATCAGAAAACCTGGTTGGAGGCAAATTCAATGGAAGCCGAGATCAAGTGCCTGCGCGGGCGCATGGTGCGCCACCTGCGCGAGCACGTGCTGCGTTCGGGCATGGGACGGAACGCCGTGATCGCCCTTCTCGGCCCCGCCGACGCGACGCGGGACGGCGACATGGCCTACGGGCTGGGTTACTGCTCGAGTCCCGCAGCGGGCAGTTCGTTGATCCTGCATTTCGACCGCGACGGTCTGCTCACGCACACCTCGCTCGTCGGCATGTAGCCGCATGTAGCCTATTCGAGGGCCTTCAGCCAGCGCGCCGCATCCATGGCGAAATAGGTCAGAATTCCGTCGGCGCCGGCGCGCTTGAAGGACAGCAGCGTTTCCATCACGCAGGCCCGCTCTGAAATCCAGCCATTGGCCGCCGCAGCCTTGAGCATCGCGTACTCGCCGCTGACCTGATAGACGTAGGTCGGCACTCTCAGTTCGCGCTTCACGCGATGCACGATATCGAGGTAGGGCAGGCCGGGCTTGATCATGAACATGTCGGCGCCTTCGTCGATGTCGAGCGCAACCTCGCGCAGGGCTTCATCGGAATTCGCGGGATCCATCTGGTAGGTGGTCTTATCCCCCTTGCCCAGACTTGCGGCCGAACCGACCGCATCTCGGAAGGGCCCGTAAAAGCTCGATGCGTACTTCGCCGAGTAGGCGAGGATCCGGGTGTGGATCCGTCCGTGCGCGTCGAGTTCGTGACGAATCCGTGCAACGCGTCCGTCCATCATGTCGGACGGCGCGACGACGTCAGCCCCGGCCTCGGCATGGCAGAGCGCCTGTCGGGCTAATGCATCGAGGGTTTCATCATTCAGCACATAGCCCGTCTCGTCGATCAAGCCGTCCTGTCCGTGGCTCGTGTAAGGGTCGAGCGCGACGTCGGTTATCACACCGAGACCGGACAGAGCGTCCTTGAGCGCCCGCACGATGCGCGGCACCAGTCCGGCAGGGTTCCAGGCTTCCGCGGCATCGAGACTCTTCTTCCCGTCCTCGACTACCGGAAACAAGGCCAGCGCCGGGATGCCCAATGATTGGGCCTCAGCGGCGAGTTCGAGCAGCCGGTCGAGCGAATGACGGAAGACGCCGGGCATCGAAGCCACCGGTTCGCTGATTCCGCGGCCTTCCAGCACGAAGACCGGATAGATCAGGTCGTCGGTTGTCAGCGTGCTCTCCCGCATCAAACGGCGTGAAAAATCGTCGCGCCGCAACCGGCGCATGCGTGTCGATGGAAAAGTCGCCATCTGGCAAACCCCTTCCCAAGCCATGGTCATGGATCAAACTGTCAAAATTGGAATCTGCTCGCAGCGATCCGGGGAACTATTCGCAGCATGGTCTAATCTTAGCTACAGATGACGCAAGTCGTCTCCCGCTTCACCTCCCTGAGCGGGTGCCTTACTGATTAAGGCGTTTTACCCCCGGTTTTCTCCCCTTTGACCGGGGGTTTTTCTTTTTCCCCTGGCGCATCGATAAGCGGGTCGGCGTCCAGCCATCCACCGATCGCCTGCTCCGCCTCCTCGATTCCGAGCCTCTTCAGGCTGGAGAACAACTGCACCGTCACCCGATCACCCCACGCAGCAAGCTCGCGTCGGGTCGTTTCCAGCGTTTGCTTGGCCGGTCCGCGGGCCAGTTTGTCCGACTTGGTCAGCAGCACGTGAATCGGTCTGCCCGTCGCGGCGAACCAGTCGAGCATCTGCTGGTCCAGCGGTGTCAGCGGATGGCGCGCATCCATTATCAGCACCAGACCGATCAGGTTCTCGCGTTGCGTCAGATAGCGCTCGAGCAGATGTCGCCATTGCTTGCGAATTGACTCGGGCACTGCGGCGTAGCCGTAGCCCGGCAGGTCGACGAGATATGCGCCGCCCGGCAAACGGAAGAAATTGATGAGTTGCGTCCGCCCTGGCGTTTTGCTGACAAAGGCTAGCCGGGTGTGGCTAACCAATGTGTTGATCGCACTCGACTTGCCGGCATTGGAGCGCCCGGCAAACGCAATTTCGGCCCCGGCGGAAGCGGGCAACAACCCCGGTTTGGCAACCGAAGTGACGAAAACGGCGTTTCTGAACAGAGACATGGACGAAACAACTGGATTCGGTGGAGTCGACGGGCAGCTTCGCGTGGTGCGCTGCGGGGTGCTTACTGTAGAATATCAGGTTTGAATCGACACTCTCGCACCGAGGTAGCTGAAATGATTCTGCGTTCCCTGATGCTGTCGCTGGCCTTTGCGGCTGGTGCCGCTCAAGCCGAAGAAAAGGCTGCGGCCAAACCCGATCCCGCCAAGGCCCAGCAAACCGCAACCACGCTCTGCGCAGCCTGCCACGGTGCAGACGGAAACAGCGTTGCGGCGGTGAATCCGAAGCTCGCCGGGCAGCACGCGGAATACCTGTACAAGCAATTGAAGAACTTCAAGGCTGCCGATGGCAAGCCCGCCGATCGCAACAACGCGATCATGGGCGGCATGGTCGCCGCGCTCGACGACGACGACATGAAGGGCCTGGCCGCCTATTTCGCCGCTCAGAAACTCAAGCCCGAATCGGCCAAGGATGCCAAGACCGTCGAGGTGGGGCAGAAGCTCTATCGTGCCGGCGATTCCGCCAAGGGTCTGCCGGCCTGTGCCGGTTGCCACGGCCCGGCCGGCGCCGGCATTCCGGCGCAGTACCCGCGGATCGGCGGCCAGTACGCCGACTATACGGAAGCGCAACTGAAGGCTTTCCGGGCTGGCGAGCGCGCCAACGATCCGAACCAGATGATGCGCGTGATCGCGCTCAAGATGACCGATCCGGAGATCAAGGCGCTTTCCGACTACATCGCCGGCCTGCGCTGAAGTCACTGAACCAAGAGCACTTGGCGAGATACGAGGGGGCGCATTGCGCCCCTTTCGCTTTCATCGCTGCACCGGAACTGACGCACCGACTTGGTCTCGGGCGACTGCTTCGAACCGAAGGCCGGCTTTCGCCATGCCGGTGGCGAATAAAATGCCGGGATTTAGGGTGCGCCCGGAATACCCGGAAGTGGCGGATGTTTACAGTCCAACGACAACGCGCGACGATGCGCAAATGCGGCCTGTGCCCCTGCCCAAGAGCGAATGCCCAATCGCGAGCTGATCATCGCCGAGATTCCGCGTCTTCGCCGCTATGCGCGTGCGTTGACCGGCGATTCATCGCGTGCCGACGACCTGGTGCAGGACACACTCGAACGCGCGCTGGCGCGCTTCTCCCTGTGGCGCCCGGGCAATCTGCGGGCTTGGCTGTTCACCGTCATGCACAACATCTTCGTCAACCAGATCAGGTCGGCGATCCATATCGACTATCTCGCGGACGATCTGCTGCCCGACCTGCCACTGCGCGCCACGCAGTCGGACAATCTGGAATTGCGAGATCTCGATCGCGCGCTCGGCCGGCTGACCGCTGAACAGCGTGAAGTGCTGCTGCTGGTGGGACTGGAAGACCTGTCATACGAGGACGCCGCCAAGGTCATCGGCTCGCCGGTCGGGACCGTGATGTCACGCCTGTCCCGCGGACGCGAACGCCTGCGCGCCCTGCTGGCCGGAGTGGAACTTCCGGCTGGGGCCCGGCTCAAGGTCGTCAAATGAACTCGCGCCCGGTCTCCGAGGAACAACTGCATGCCTATGCCGACGGCCGGCTCGGCGCGGCTGAAAGCATGACGGTCGCCAGCTGGCTGGCCGAGCGCCCTGAGGTCCACGAGCAGGTCCGGGCCTGGCGCGAGCAGACCGCCCTGCTGCACGGCCGGTTCGATGCCGTGATGCTGGAGCAAGTGCCGCCCCGCCTGATCAATGCCGGGCGTCATGCGCCGCTGTCCCGGACATTGCGTGTCGCCGCAGTGCTTGCCTGGCTGTCGATCGGCGGAATCGTCGGCTTCCTCGTGCGCGGCACTATCGGTGGTAGCGGCAGCACGGAACTCGTGACCTTGCCGCACGAGGCTGCGATCGCTCATGCGGTGTATGCGCCCGAAGTTCGGCACCCGGTGGAGGTGACGGCGGACCAGGAGCAGCACTTGGTCACCTGGCTGTCAAAGCGGCTCGGGACGCCCGTCAAGGCGCCGTCGCTGCGCGGCGAAGGCTACGAACTGGTCGGCGGACGCTTACTGCCCGGCAACGCCGGACCGGTCGCCCAGTTCATGTATCAGGACGCGCGCGGCCAGCGTCTGACGCTTTACCTACGCACCGATGCGGCCGGCAACCGCGAAACCGCTTTCCGCTTCGCCCAGGAGGGTAAGGTCGGCGTGTTCTACTGGCTGGACGGAAAGCTCGGCTACGCGCTTTCCGGCGAACAGTCGAAGGCCGACCTGATGCGGGTCGTCGACAGCGTGTATCGCCAGCTCAACCCCTGATTTGCAAACGGTGCACTGTCCCGCAACCCGCATGAACAGGCGGTCTACGGAGTGCATGCCTGGAAAGGCCCGTCGTTACTGGCTGTTCGGCAGGCAAGCTCGCAGAACGCCTATCCATGCGCTCTGGCGGCCACTCGCCCACGGCGGCGTTTCCGCTCGACTGCCACGCTATCGAGCACACGCAGGCAATCGCGCACGTGTCGCTCACCGACGTATCGCACCGCGGTGAAAGACAGCGTTGCCGAAATGGCCTGCCCAGCCAGTGGAACCAACCGCGCAACATTGCGCGATGCAATACGAACGCCGACTCTCTGGAGCACCTGAATCACCAGCGCGCGTGTCACCGCCTTGCCGACCATCGAGGTTCCGAAGCCGGTGATCGACCGATAGACGAGCATCCGCTTGCTCGAATCGAGCAGCTCGATCTGTTGCGGGCTCAGCCCGAACTCGCAATTGATGCGTTCGATCATGCGCGCGAGCAGCGCGACATCGGCCACCAGGTCCAGGCCCGGAATCGGCACCAGCGCCACCGTGGCCGAAGCCACCGCACGGGTTCTCACGATGCCTCGGCAACGCCGGGCAATGCCATCGACATCGCGGGCAGAGGCTGGCAAGCCTGGCGAAACGTCGATCACTGTGCCCTCCTTGGCGACGTCCGGGTCGACAAGATCCACCGGGAGCCCGAGCAGGCACCCCGGATTCCCGTAGCCAGCAGAATACGCCAAAGCGCGCCCCGAAAAACAAATCGCCGGCTCTTGGCCGGCGACGAATTTTGGTGAACCGAGTCTGACCTCGCGACTTATTGTGATTGCTATCCGATGAGCGTTGTTACTGACCTCCAACCTTGCACGCCTTGCTCGGACGCTCTTTCGGTGTCTTTTTATGGTTCCCGATGAGTGCATCCTAGCGATTCCGCGCTCAACTAACCATAGGCCGAACGGATGATTAGCCTCAGCCGTTGGTTGAGAAAGCGTGATCAAAGTCACACTCGGGTCCAAACACTGCCTGCGCATCGGCCGAGCATCGATCCGCTCTCGTCATTTCGCCTCCCTCTCGGTCTCCTTCAACATGGCCGCCCTTTGTCGCGCCCGGCTCGCCTTCTTGCCGCGCAACTGGTGCGCGCCACCCTTGGCCAACAAGGGCGCAGTCGCAAGCGGATTGCGCGGCTTGAGCAGCTTCTTCTTGGCGCGTTTCACGCCTGCCGTCCGCGCTGCCGGGGATTGAAGTTGACGATCGCACGGCCATCCTCAATCGACCGTGGCGCGGGTTTCCAGGCGTGGCCATAGACAACTTCAAAAGTGGCCGGCAACCGCCCGTCGCGCCGATGCATCTGGTAAGCCGCGCGCACCCTCGACCAGACCGCCTTCCCGGTGAGTCCACGGCGGCGCCCGGCCAGCGCGCACTGGGCGCCGGACAGTTGCAGGTCGCGCATCAGCGCATCGAAGCTGTCGTATGTCAGGGTGATTATTTCCATGTCCATCACAGGCTCGGCGAAGCCCGCCTTGACCAGCGCATCGCCGAGATCGTGCATATCGATGAAACGATGCACGTGTGGCATCGGGTCGGCCTGAACGAAGCAACGGCGCAATTCCTTGAGCGTATCCGGACCGAAGGCGGTGAACATCAATAGGCCGTCGACCGCCAGCACTCGATGCATCTCGCGCAATGCGGGAAGCGGATCGACCAGCCAGTGCAACATGAGATTCGACCAGGCCAGCGACATGCAGGCGCTGGCAATCGGCAGGCGCACCGCCTCGCCACAGGCACGGATGGCCTCGCGCGCTCGCCCGCCGGGAAGCAGGCGCCTGAACCACGGCAGTTCCACGCCCGCCTCACGCAGCATGGCGAGCGAGAAATCGCAGCCGACGTACTCCGCCCGCGGATAGCGTTCGGCCAGCAGACGCAGATCGGCGCCGGTACCGCAGCCGATATCGATGATTCGCCGCGGTTCGAGGGTGACCAGATCGAGCCGCTCGCCCATCCGTCGCGCCACTTCTCGCGCCAGAACGGCCGCTGCGTCATAGCCGCGAGCCGCGCGCGACACATTGCGCAGCACGGTGTCGCGTTCCACGTCGAAGCGTGAGTCGTCCGGGCGAATCGGTCCCTGCATCGCCGCGCTGCAGCGGCCCTCAGACGGCTGTCATGTCCAGCCGCTCGAGCAGGCTCCGGTCGCGATTCGCTTCGGGGTTGCCGGTAGTGAGCAGCTTGTCGCCGTAGAAGATGGAGTTGGCACCAGCCAGAAAGCACAGTGCCTGCAGTTCGTCGCTCATCTGCTGGCGGCCGGCCGACAGGCGGACATACGACGAAGGCATGGTGATGCGAGCGCAGGCGATGGTACGCACGAACTCGAACGGATCGAGTGGCGCGGAATCAGCCATCGGCGTGCCTTCGACCTGTACCAGATGATTGATCGGCACCGACTCGGGCGGCGGATCCATATTGGCGAGTTCGGCGATCAGCGCCGCGCGCATGCGGCGCGACTCGCCCATGCCGATAATGCCGCCACAACAGACATTGATGCCCGCGCCGCGCACCTTGTCGAGGGTGTCGAAGCGATCGTCCTGGGAATGGGTGCCGATAACCTTGCCGTAGAACTCGGGCGCGGTGTCGATGTTGTGGTTGTAGTAGTCGAGCCCGGCACCTTTGAGCTGTTCTGCCTGGCCTTCCCTGAGCATGCCCAGGGTCACGCAGGTTTCCAGCCCGAGCGATTTGACCTCGCGCACCATCTCGATGACCTGGTCGAGATCTTTCTGCTTCGGGCCGCGCCAGGCTGCGCCCATGCAAAAGCGCGACGCACCGTTATCCTTCGCGGCTTGCGCCGCGGCGAGCACCTCGTCGAGCGGCAAAAGTTCGTCGCGCTCCAGGCCGGTGTTGTAGCGCGCGGCCTGCGAGCAGTAGCCGCAATCCTCGGAGCAGCCGCCGGTCTTGATCGACAGCAGGGTCGACCGCTGGATCGCATTGGGATCAAAATGCCCGCGATGGACCTGCTGCGCGCGATACAGCAAGTCATTGAACGGCAGCGCGAACAGCGCATCGATTTGCGCCACGGTCCAGCGCTTCGCCTGGGCGGGCCGATCGGCGGGTGCGGATTGAACGGGTATCACAGCGGACATGGAGTCACCCCGGATGGCAGACGGACTAAGTGGATGCGAATTATACGCGCTGGACTGGCGAGAACCGGCAATGGCCGACCGATGACAGCCATCGCCCGCCTGCTCGATGCGCTGCTCCCCCACGACTGTTACGCCTGCGGTGCGCATGCGGGCCGTGACATGCTCTGCCGCGACTGCCTGCAGAGCCTGCCGCAACTACCCGGCGAGCGCTGCCCGCAATGTGCCCTGCCCAGCCCGCACGGTCAGCTATGCGGTGCCTGCCTGCGCGACGCCCCACACTACGATGCGAGCCTCGCACGATGGGCCTACGAGTTTCCGATTCGCGAGATGGTGCAGGCGCTCAAGTACCAAGCGCGACTGGCCATGGCGCCGTGGATGGCGCGGGCGCTGGCCGATCTCGAACCGCCACCCGAAGCAGATTGCCTGATCGCCCTGCCGCTGCATCCGGCGCGCCTTGCCGAGCGGGGTTTCAACCAGTCGGTCGAAATTGCCCGAGACCTGGCGCGGCACTGGGGACTGCCGCTGGTCATCGACGCTTGCGTGAAAGACCGTATGGTCGAACCCCAGGCGAAGCTGCCGTGGAAGGCACGGCGCAAGAATATCCGTGGCGCCTTTCGCTGCCTCGAAGGCATGAGCGGACAGCGGATCGTCGTGGTCGACGATGTCATGACGACCGGCGCCACCCTCGACGAATTCGCCAAGACCCTCAAGCAGCGCGGGGCTGTTCATGTCACCAATGTCGTGATCGCACGAACCCTGCCCGGATGAGCGTCGGCCGCACGCGGCAACCGGTCGCGATCGATCGACTGGGATAATCTCACGCGATGTTCCACATCGTCCTGTATCAGCCGGAAATCCCGCCCAACACCGGCAATGTCATTCGCCTGTGCGCGAACTCGGGCGCGAGGCTGCACCTGGTCAAACCGCTCGGCTTCCAGATCACCGACCGGGCAATGGTCCGCGCCGGCCTCGACTACCGCGATCTCGCGCAGGTGGAGTTGCACGAGGATTGGGCGGCCTGTCGCGCAGCAATTGCGGGTTACCGGATGCTGGCAGTCAGCACGCGCGGCAAGGTCCGCTACGACGAGATCCGCTACACGAGCGGCGACGCGTTGCTGTTCGGTCCGGAGACGCGTGGTCTGCCTCAGGCCTTGCTGGAAAGCGTACCCCGGGCGAACTGCATCCGTCTGCCGATGCGCGCGGATTCGCGCAGTCTCAATCTGTCCAACAGTGTGGCCATCGTGCTCTACGAAGCTTGGCGCCAACAAAATTTCGCGGGTTCCACCGACACCGCCTGAACTTGCCGTGGTCTACAAACGGAGTAATCTGCTGCATATGCACACCAACGATGACTGGCGCCGACAAGGAGAACAAGCATGCAGCGCAGATTGATCATGTCCGTTGCCGTGCTAGCCGCTACGGCTGGCGCCTTGTCGACCTCCTTGGCTTCCGACTATGGCGGGGTTGTGCTTGGCCGGCGTACCGGCCCCGACGGAGCATTGCTGGTGGCGCCGCCAACGATGGGTCTGCCTGGGCGAAGCGGCTACCTGATTGGCAATCCGCTGCTTGCCCCCAGACCGGATGTCCGCTATGGCCGTCGCGGGCGCCCGGCGCCCGGCTATGGCGGAATCTACTACGGCGCCGTTTCCGGCACGATCTACGAGATTCCCGATCTGGACCGCCTGTACTGCCCCGAATCGCGCGCCTACTATCCGACAGTACAGGAATGTGCGACGCCATGGCTGCGCATGCGTCCCGGCGGCGGCGTAACCGCCGACTCGCCGATCCCAATGCCCGGCGGCCAGTATTACCCTCGTTGAGTCATCGCCGATTCAGAATTCATTCCAGCTTCGGATCGCGCGCGAGCAACTGCTCGACCGCGGCCCTGGCCGGCTGCCCGTCGAACAAGACCGCCGCAACGGCCTGGGTGATCGGCAAATCTACGCCGAGCGGTCGCGCGAGCCGGACAACCTCGCGTGCAGTGCTCACGCCCTCGGCAATGTGGCCGAGCTCGCGCAGGATCTCCGGCAATCCCAGCCCCCTGGCCAGCGCCAACCCGACGCGCCGATTGCGCGAAAGATCGCCGGTGCAGGTGAGGATAAGATCGCCCATTCCGGCCAATCCCATGAATGTCTCGCGCCGGCCACCGAGCGCGCTGCCGAGCCGGGCAATTTCGGCGAGCCCCCGGGTGATCAAGGCGGCGCGCGCGTTGAGACCGAATCCCATGCCATCGCTGATGCCGGCTGCAATCGCCATGACGTTCTTTACCGCGCCACCGATCTCGGCGCCAACCACGTCGTCATTGGCGTAGATGCGCAGCCGCAGATGATGCAACGCAGCCGCCGTTTCGCGGGCGAAACCCGCATCACGGGCGACCAGCGTCACGGCGGTCGGCAAACCTCGCGCCACTTCCTCGGCGAAGCTGGGCCCGGTCAAGGCGCCACAGTGCCGCCCGGCGCCAAGTTCCTCCTCGACTATCTGATGCGGAAGTTTGGCCGAACCCGCCTCCAGCCCTTTGCAAGCCCAAAGAACCGGTAGCGCACTGCCTGCGCGGCGGATCTCGCCGAGAGTCGGTCGCAAGCCGGCAAGCGGCGTGGCAATCAACAGCATGTCGGCCTGCCCGACCACCCGCGAGAAATCCGATTCGATGACAAGCTCAGCCGGCAGTTCGCAGCCAGGCAGGTAGCGTTCATTGGCCCGCTGCGCGCGCATCCGCGCGGCCTGGGCAGCATTACGCGGCCATAGAGTTGTTGCGTGATATCCGGAGAAGGACGCAGCGAGCGCCGTGCCCCAGGCGCCTGCGCCCAGTACCGCGAGTTTCATTGGGGGCCGGGCGCTACAGTCCCCAGACCTTCGAAACGCGGACGAAACCGCTTTGCCCATCGCGATGCCTGACTTTCGCCCAGCCGACCGGCGCCGCTTCCAGCAATTCGAGCACGACGTCCTTGGCCACCTCGAACACGACTGGCGCGGACTCCGCGGCCGATTCGAGCACTGCAGCGGAAGCCGCGGTAACGATCACGGTGCGATGCTCGGCCAGCTTCGCCCGCTCGATCCAGAGCAGACCGCCGCCGCTGTCGCGCACCTTGACCCATTTGCCGAGGTTCACCACCAGTTCGACAGGCGTTCCGCGCGCGATGATGAACTTGGGATCGGCCTTGGAAGACGGCGCATCGTAAAGCAACGACGGCTCGCTCACCGAGCGGAATTCGACCGCTCCGACGGGCAACCCGAGCAGCGCAAGGACCAAGCCGGCGATCCGGTGCAGATTCATGGCCTACTGCAACGGCGCCGCCGGCTGCTGGGCGACCTGCTCGAGACGCTGCTGGTAGAGCGCCTCGAAATTCACCGGCGCAAGCAGGACTGGCGGAAATCCGGCGCGGTTGATGGTGTCCGAAATCGTCTCGCGCACATAGGGGAAAAGAATGTTCGGACAAGCGATCGAGAGGATCGGCTCAAGATCCTGCTGCGGCACGTTGCGGATCTGGAAAATGCCGCCCTGCGCTGCTTCCACCAGAAACATCGTCTTGTCACCAAGCTTGGCGGTCACGGTAACCGTAAGCAGGCACTGGAACACACCCTCGTCGACACCGCTTCCCTCGGTATGGAGTTGAACCTGGACTTCCGGCTGATCGCGCTGCAGGAAGACTTGCGGCGCATTCGGAACTTCGAGCGAGAGATCCTTGACGTAGATTTTCTCGATGCTGAACTGTGCTTGCTGGGTATCGGCCATGGTGATCTCGTTAAGGATGAAGGCCGCGCCATGCGCGGATCGATTGAAAGCTGGTCAGGCGGAAAGCAGGGCGTCGAGCCGGCCGGCGTGGTCAAGCGCGGCCAGGTCGTCGAATCCGCCGACATGGGTTTCGCCGATGTAGATCTGCGGCACGGTACGCCGGCCGGTCTTCTCCCTCATTTCGGCAAGGCGTGTCGGATCGAGGTCGACGCGGATCTTCTCCATGTCGGTCACGCCCTTGCGGACAAGCATCTGCTCGGCGCGCACGCAATAAGGACAAACGCCGGTGGAATACATGACGACCTTGACCATTCGCGGCCCCTAGCGCGTGGTCAACGGCTGCCCGGCCTGCTCCCACGCAGGCACGCCTCCGGCCAGATTGAAGACTTTTTCGAAGCCGGCCTTGCGCAGGGTGCCGCACACCGAGCCGGCGCGACTGCCGGTCGCGCAACTGACGATGATGGGCTTGGCCTTGAACCTGTCCAGCTCGGCAAGACGCTTTTCGATCTGACCGAGCGGAATGTGGCGGGCATTCGGAATATGTCCCTTAGACCACTCCGCCGGTTCGCGAATGTCGAGCACTATCGCATCCTCCCGGTTGATCATCAACGTCGCTTGCAGCGGCGAAAGGCTGGCACCGGACGAGCGATTGCGGATCAGCGGCCACAGCAGCAGGCCGCCGGACACGACGGCCGTGATGACCCAGATCAGGTTTGCCTTGAGGAATTCCAGTTCCATTGGTCGCCTTTGCTTCGGTCCGGATCGATCAACGCACGCTCGTCTCACCGCAGAATACTTCCCGCATCAGCGAGATGAGCTGCAGCGTGCGGCTGTCGCCGACCCGGTAATAGACTCGGTTGGCGTCCTTGCGGGTGAGTAGCACGCCCTTGTCGCGCAGGATGGCCAGATGCTGCGAGATGTTGCTCTGGGACGTACCCACGGCATCGACGATATCCTGCACGCAGACTTCCTCACCACCGAGAACGCAAAGAATCTTCAGGCGAAGCGGATGGGCAATCGACTTGAGCGCGCGCGCAGCGGTTTCGATGTGCTCCTGCCGCTCGATCAAATCGCTGACGGCCTTGACGGTTGCTGGGTTTCCCACGGCTGAGGGGTAGTGTTGGACCAGCGCCTATTATAGAATGGATTGGATTGTGTACCCGATCCCCGCCGGGAATCGGGTAACAGCGGGGTAACAGCGCGGCGGACGGCGAACTGCAGCAGCCATGCTGAGCGGATTTCGGCGGCCAATGCGTTTCGCGTCACTCTTTTCCCACACTCCTTGACCTCACTATCATGAAAAAGATCGTTCTGTTGCGTCACGGCGAATCCGTCTGGAACCAGGAAAACCGCTTCACCGGCTGGACCGACGTCGGCCTGACCGAAAAGGGGCTGGCCGAAGCCGTGGCTGCCGGACAATTGTTGAAACAGGAAGGCTATTCGTTCGACATCGCCTTCACGTCGGTCTTGCGGCGGGCAATCAAGACCTTGTGGACAGTTCTCGATGAAATGGACCGGATGTGGATCCCGGTACAGCACTCGTGGCGCCTCAACGAGCGTCACTACGGCGCCTTGCAGGGTCTGAACAAGTCGGAAACCGCTGCCAAGTTCGGCGAGGAGCAGGTGTTGATCTGGCGCCGGGCCTACGACACGCCGCCGCCCCCGCTCGATGAAGGAGATCCGCGCCTGGAGATCAATGACCCGCGCTATGCCGGTCTCGCCCCCAGCGAGTTTCCGCGTACCGAATGCCTGAAGGACACGGTTGCCCGCTTCCTGCCTTTCTGGCACGAGACCATCGCCCCGACGGTCAAGAGTGGCAAGAGCGTGATCGTCGCCGCTCATGGCAACAGCATCCGGGCGCTGATCAAGTACCTCGACAACGTGTCGGACAAGGAAATCGTCGGTCTGAACATTCCGACCGCCCAGCCGCTCGTCTACGAGCTGACGGACGATCTGAAGCCGATCCGCAACTACTACCTCGGCGACCAGGAAGCAATTGCCGCTGCGATGGCTGCGGTCGCCAACCAAGGCAAGGCGAAGGGCTGATTCCTTTTCGGCCCGACCGTTCCGGATTGGAAACGTGGTGCGGGCCGAGCGCCTGTCTGTTGCTCGGCATTGCGCTCGGACTGAGCTCGCAGCCGCTGCTCGCGCAGAAGGAGCCTCCAAGGGCTGCCATCACGGAAAAGCGCTCTGACCTCAAGGAGGTCCAGGAGCGCATCCGCGATCTGCAAAAAGAGATCTCCAGAAGCGAGGAGTCTCGTGACGATGCTGCCGAGGCGCTGCGCGAAACCGAGCAGACGATCTCCACGAACCAGCGCCGCCTTCGCGAGCTGGCGGATACCCGGCGCGAGGCTGAGGCGGAACTCGCGCGAATTGCCGCTGCCAGCGCAGCCCTGGACGCGCGTGTCAAATCCCAGCAGGCGGAACTGGAGAAGCTGCTCACCCGCTTCTACGTGAGCGGGCAAGCCCAAGGACTGCGCCACATGCTCTCGGGTAGTGACCCCAACCAGCTCGCTCGCGACCTTTACTACCTGAAGCAGTTGTCACGCTCCGAGGCCGACATGATCGACAGCCTGCGGAGCTCGCTCGCCGAGCAGGAGTCGCTGCTCGACAAGGCCCGAGCCGCACGCGACGCGCTGGCCGAAATCCAAGCGGAGCAGCAGGCGGAACTTGCACAACTGGCGGTACAGAAACGCAAGCGCAAGTCCGTGCTGGCTGAACTTTCGGACAAGCTGCGCAGCCAGCGCAAGGAAGTCGGCACCCTCAAGCGGAATGAAACTCGGCTGTCGCAACTGATCGAGGGCCTCACCGAACTGGCCCGCAAGCAGGCCGCCGCCGCGGAAAAGGCCCGCCGCCAGGCACAGGCCGCCGAGGACAAACGTCGTGCGCGAGAAGCGGCCGGGGCGGCACGTGCCGCGCGGGAACCCGCCGAGCATGCTGGATCGGAGCAGCCGCGAACGGCCGAGCCGGCTCCGCGCCACGAGGCGCCGATCGCCCGGATCGACGAGACGCCTGAGGATTCACCCGGTGCCACGCCCTTCGCCCAGTTGCGCGGCCGCATGCGTTTGCCGGTGCGCGGCGAACTGATGAACCGTTTCGGCACTCCAAGGGTCGATGGGGGTTCTTCATGGCGTGGCGTCTTCATACGAGCAACTGCAGGTGGCGAGGTCAAGGCAATCGCCGCCGGGAGGATCGCCTTTGCCGACTGGTTGCGCGGTTTTGGCAACCTGGTGATCATCGACCATGGTGACGACTATCTGTCGATCTACGGTTACAACGAATCCGTGCTGCGTGGCGCCGGGCAAATGGTGCGCGCAGGTGAGGCCATCGCCTCTGTGGGTAACAGCGGTGGCAGCGAGGAATCCGGTTTATACTTTGAACTCAGGCATCGGGGACAGCCCATAGACCCGCTGCGGTGGCTCAGCCTCAGGTAGGAACGTCAATGCAGACCAAATTGAAGCAAGCGGGACTCGTCGCAATCGGTGTACTTGCCGGCGTGCTGATCAGCCTAAATTTTTCGGCCAATGCCAACAAGGAGGCCAATAACCCGCTGCCGGTCGAGGAGTTGCGTTCGTTCGCCGACGTGTTCAATGCCATCAAGGCCGGTTACGTCGAGCCGGTCGAAGACAAGCGGCTGATCAACAACGCGATCAGTGGCATGCTGTCCAACCTCGATCCTCACTCGGCCTATCTGGACGCCGACGCCTTCAAGGATCTGCAGGTCGGCACCCAAGGCGAATTCGGCGGCCTCGGCATCGAGGTCGGCATGGAGGACGGCTTCGTCAAGGTGGTCTCGCCCATCGAGGACACTCCGGCCTTTCGCGCCGGCATCAAGGCGGGCGACCTGATCATCAAGCTCGACGACACTTCGGTCAAGGGTCTGACGCTCAATGATGCAGTCAAGCGCATGCGCGGCAAACCCAAGACGACGATTACCCTGACCGTCTCGCGCAAGGGCGAAACCAGGCCGCTGATCTTCACGCTCACGCGGGAAGTCATCAAGGTCCAGAGCGTCAAATCGAAGCTGATCGAGCCGGGGTACGGATATGTGCGGGTCACCCAGTTCCAGGAAGGTACCACCCAGTATCTGGTCAAGCACCTGAACGATTTGTTCAAGCAGGGACCGATGAAGGGCCTGGTGCTCGATCTGCGCAATGATCCAGGCGGCCTGCTGCACGGGGCGATCGGCGTATCCGCGGCGTTCCTGCCACCCAAGTCGCTGGTGGTTTCGACCGACGGTCGTACCGAGGATGCCAAGCGCAAGTACTTCGCCATCAGCGAGGATTACCTGCGAGGTACGCGCGAGGACTACCTGAAGAATCTGCCGGCCGCCGTCAAGACCGTGCCGATGGTGGTGCTGGTCAATGGCGGCTCCGCGTCGGCCTCGGAAATCGTCGCCGGCGCGCTGCAGGATCACAAACGCGCGGTCGTTCTCGGTACGCAGAGTTTCGGCAAGGGTTCGGTGCAAACCATTCTGCCACTGAACAACAATACGGCGATCAAGCTCACCACGGCGCGTTATTTCACGCCGAGCGGCCATTCGATACAGGCCAAGGGGATCGAACCGGACATCAAGGTCGAAGATACGGCAAACGGCGAACTCGGTCTGCGCATCCGCGAGGCGGATCTCGAACGCCATCTCGACAACCCGGAGGGTGGTGGCGCACCCGCCAAGCCGAAGCCTGAACCCCAGAGCAAGAACGACAAGACCGACAAGAAGGATGCAACCAAGGCGAAGGGCGAGGACGAGGAGGCCAAGACTCCGTTCGAAATCGGTGGCAAGAATGACTACCAGCTCTCGCAGGCAATGAATCTGTTGAAGGGTCTGCAGATAATCCAGGCGAAGTAGCGCGGTACCGGGTCGTCCCGGGTCGGGAGGCAACATGCGGCAAAACGCTCAGCATGGAGGTGTGGTGCATTCCGGCCCCACTTTCGTGCCGACGCCGGGCACCTTCAAGCGCCGGGAACTGCGCTTCTCGACCCTTCCCGAAAACCAGACCCAGCGGGCACTCATCCTGTTGCGCGGTCTCGACGGCCTGCGTGTCGAGCGTATCGAAGGACGTCGCGCGCTCAGCGTGTCCTACGACATCTTCGACTACACGCTGGAAGGGCTCGAGGAGGCCCTGATGCAGCAGGGTTTTCACCTCGACAATTCGCTGTTCTCCAAGCTGATGCGCGCTTTGATCCGCTACTGCGAACAGACGCAGTTGCACACCCTGCGCTCGCCGCAGAGGCTGATCAAGAAGTCCAACGAGGTGTACGTCAAGGCCTGGGAACACCACCTTCACGGCGATCACGACGACACGCCGCCGGAACTGCGCGAATACAAGTGAGGCGGTGACGGTGAATCGGTGACGAGTGACAGGTGACGGGTGGGGGCAGCATCTGCGTGTCACTCGTCACTTGTCACCGCTTCACCACTCACCGCCCCAAAATGACCGACGACCAGCTTCTGCGCTACAGCCGTCACATCCTGCTCGACCAGATCGGAGTCGAGGGGCAGGAACGGCTGGTCGATTCGCGTGCTCTGGTTGTCGGCGCCGGTGGATTGGGTTCGCCCGCCGCGCTGTATCTGGCTGCAGCCGGCGTCGGCACCATCGTGCTGTGTGACGGCGACACGGTGGATCTCACCAACCTGCAGCGGCAGATACTCCATCACACGACATCGGTCGGCCGACTCAAGGTCGAATCGGGGCGAGACAGCTTGCATCTGATCAACCCGGAGGTCGAAGTCGTCTGCCTAGCGGATCGTCTAGCGGGTGATGCGCTCGATGAGCAGGTTGCCGCAGCGACCGTGGTGCTCGACTGTTCGGACAATTTCGCCACGCGACACGCCATCAATCGTGCCTGTGTCACGCACCGCAAGCCACTGGTCTCGGGTGCCGCGATTCGCTTCGACGGTCAGATTTCGGTGTTCGACCAGCGCAATCCCGGCAGTCCTTGTTATCACTGCCTGTTTCCCGAAGGCGAGGATGTCGAAGAGGTGCGTTGTGCGGTTATGGGTGTGTTCGCACCACTGACCGGCATCATCGGCACCATGCAGGCCGCCGAGGCGCTCAAGCTGGTCGCGGGCATCGGCCAGTCGCTCGATGGGCGGTTGTTGCTGTTCGATGCGCTGGCTGCGGACTGGCGCGCAATCCAACTCGGCAAAGATCCCGCCTGCACGGTCTGCGGACATCCCGCGGCGTAAGCATCGTCAGCCGTTCGATGCGATGAACTCGAAGGTGCCAGCGCGGCGAGCAACCGTTTGACGCCGAGGGTCTGCTGCTGCCAGAAACCCTCGCCGTAGTCAGCGCCTTGCAATTGGTCGCCAATGCCGGTTGCAGCGTAAGCATCATCGAATCGGGCAGTGCCGAACAGCAGATCCCACAATGGGAAGAGCACGGCGAAGTTGCAGCCGCGATATCGTCCCTTGAGCCCAGCGCCGATCGCATGGTGCGTTCGATGAAAGCGCGTGCTCACCAGCAGCCGCTCGCCCAGCGCACCGAAGCCGAGGCGCAGGTTGGCATGCGACAGGTTCTCGACTGCCCGCGTTACCAGCAGAATCAGGACGAACTGTGCCGGCGGCACCCCGATCAGCAGCGAGACCGCCGCCATCCAGACGCCCTGGATCAGATCGTCGAGAAGATGGTTGCGGCTGTCAGACCAGAAGCTCATCTGGCGCTGGCTGTGGTGCACGCTGTGTAACGCCCACCAGAAGTCGAAGCGGTGCTGCAGGCGATGGCGCCAGTAATCGTTCAAGTCGATGATCAGCAGGTAGGCTGCGAACGACAGCCACGGGCGTTCGCGCAGCACCGGCAACCAGTCCTCCAGATTGCCGGGAATCAGGTCGTGAAGACGCAGCCACCCGTCCAGATCCCCGATCGGAACAGCTAGCAACATGAATACCAGCAGCGGGATCAGTCCGAGTCGATTGAGCAGCGTGTACAGCACATCGACGCGCACCGCCCGTCGATCAGCCCAGCGCTCGACCGGACGCAGCGATTCGAGCGGGCGCAACAACAGCCAGACCAGGGCGATCTCGATGACACCGTAGAGAAAGAACTCGACCGCGTCGAACCCCAGCTCCGCGTAGGTCGTCAGCCCCAGCGCGAACAGCACCGGCTGCACGACGCTTTCGAACAAGCTCGCCTGCAACGCGACAAATGCTTGCGTGATCAACTCGATCATCGCGAATCCTGCGCAGCCTGTTCAGCCAAGGTCGCGAAGCAAAAACCGCGCGACTTGAGCCCGGCCAGCAAGGTGTCGAGCATCGGCGCGAACGGATCCTTGCGCGACCAGATGCCGGTATGCATCATCATCACATCCCCGCTGCGCAGATTCGACAATGCGCGCCTGAGCAGCAGGTCGTTCGGGTACTTGTCCGAGGGCAGTTCATCACCGAGAAATCCGGCTGGCGCCCAGCCGACGTGGCGATAGCCACACTGCTGCGCAAAGCGCAGCGCGTTCGGGGTAGTGTGACCGCCAGGGGCGCGCCAGACCGCGTCGAAGCCGCGCCCGGTCATACGGCGAAAGGCAGCCTGCGAACGATCGAGTTCGGCGCACATCGCCTTGCCATCCAGGGCGCGCACCGGCTGACCCTTGACCGCGTAATTGACATGGCCATCTGCGGTGTCGCCGCGAAAATAGCCGTGGTCGAAGGTGTGGCTGCCGAAGGCATGCCCCTCGGCAACGCGGGCGCGCCAGAAGTCTGCCCAGGTGTCATCGAGCGTGAAATCGCCGCGCACGGTCTTCTCGTTCGCCAGGAAGAAGGTTGCGCGCACGTCATGCCGCTTCATGATCGCTGCGATGGTCTCGGCCTGCGACATCGACCCGGTATCGATAGTCAGGTAAAGCGTGCCCGTGCAGGCCGCCGTACTCGCCCTACTCGCCAAGCCGGCGAGCAGCAGGGCAAGCAAAGTCTTACTGGCGCGCCGCATGGGTCTTGAAGAACACACCGTGCGGGCTGCGACCCACTGCGATGGACCTGACGATCTTCTTGGTGCCGAGATCGACCACCTGGACCTGGCGAATGAAGCGCGAGGTCACCCACAATTGCTTGCCGTCGCGGCTGACCTCCATACAATCCGGGCCACCAGGCACCGGAAACTTGTCCACCAGCGTCAGCGTCTGCTGGTCGACGATCGCAATCGAGTTGTCCACCCGATTCGACACGAAGACCTGCCGTCCATCGCCACGGGCCTGGAAGTTGTGCGCCCCGTCGCCAGTGACGATCTTCTTGACGGATTGCCGGGCACGCCAATCGATCACCTCGACGTAGTTGGATCCCATCACGCCGACCAACAGGTATTTGTCATCCGGGGTCATCCAGATTCCGGCGGGCGTCTTGCCGACCGGGAGGGTCCAGGCGGGTGACTGGGTCTTCAGATCGATCGCCATGATCTGGTTGGCGTCCTGTAGCGTGACGAAAACGTACTGGCTCGCCCGGTCGAAGGCCAGATGGGACGGCGCTTTCGGTGCAGGGATGCGCTTTGCAATCGAAAAATCCGCCGCGTTGTAGATGTCGACCCGATCGAGTCGCAGCGAATTGGCGACGAACCACTTCTTGTCCGGCGAGAATGCGATCTGGTAGGGATCGGAAATCTTCGGAACACGTCGAATGATCTGCCCGCTGACCGGATCGAGCATCACCAGCTCATTGGACAGCGCGCTGGCGACGATCAGGTGGCTGTCGTCGGTCGTCGCCATCAGATGATGCGGCTCCTTGCCGACCGGATAGCGCTGAATCTCGGTGTAGGTATTGGTATCGATCAGGCTGACCGTCTCGTCGGCCGAATTGAGCACCACCGCCACTTCGGCACCTGCCGGCGCCACCGAGGCGAATAACAAGCCGACCACGATCAGCAATCGAACGAACATGGATTTCACGTGCATCGGAAAGAGCCCATTAACGTCCCAACGACCAGGACGGATGACCGTCCTGCGCTCGAAGCGTTCTTCCCCTTTGCACGCAACACGCCGGTTTAGTTGGCCCGACCAGAACCCGGGCGTCTATGCCGGTCGCGCAAGAATCCGGATATCCTCGCCGACCCGACGCAGATCGACGATCCTCAGTTCGCGCCGATCGCCGAGCGTGGCCAGCTCGGGCAGATTGAACAGCCCCTGGGCTGCCTCGCCGATCAGACAGGGGGCGAGGTAGAGCAGCAATTCATCGACACAGTCTTCGCGCAGCAACGAGCCGTTCAGCTTGAAGCCTGCCTCGGCGAGCACCTCGTTGATGCCGCGCCGCGCCAGTTCGGCGAGCAACGCCACCAGTTCGACCTTGCCGGCGGAATTGGGCAGCAGCACGACCTGCGCGCCGCGCGCTCGCAGTGCCGCCGACCGCGCCGGATCTTCGATCGCGCAAGCGATCAATACCGGCGCGTCATTCGAGGCGCCGTCGAGTACCCGTGCCGACAGCGGCGTCTCGAGCCGCGAATCGACCACCACGCGCAGCGGCTGACGCGTGGTTTCGACGTGGCGAACCGTCATTTGCGGGTCGTCATCACGGACCGTACCGATGCCGGTGAGCACCGCGCAGGAGCGCGCCCGCCAGGCGTGGCCGTCGCGCCGCGCCTGTTCCCCGGTGATCCACTGACTGAGGCCGTTGTTCAGTGCGGTCTTGCCGTCGAGGCTGGCCGCCGCCTTGAGCCGCACCCACGGCCGGCGGCGTGTCATCCGCGAAACGAAACCGATGTTGAGTTCGCGCGCCTCGTCTTCGAGCAGCCCACGCTCGGTCACGATGCCCGCTGCCCGCAAGACGGCCAAGCCCTTGCCGGCGACCAGCGGATTCGGATCCTCCATCGCCGCGACCACGCGCACCACGCCAGCCGCCCGCAGCGCATCGGCGCACGGCGGCGTACGGCCATGGTGGGAACAGGGTTCGAGCGTCACGTAGGCGGTAGCGCCTCTCGCGCGCTCGCCGGCCGCATTCAAGGCACGTATCTCGGCATGCGATTCACCCGCCCGTTCGTGGAATCCTTCGCCTAGGACATCCGCACCGCTTGCGATCACGCAGCCGACCCGCGGATTTGGAGAAGTCGTGTACAGGCCACGACGCGCGAGCTGCAGCGCTCGCGCCATCATCGCGTGATCGATCGCGGAGAATGACATTGTGCCGGGCGTCCTATGCGGTGGTTTCGGCCCGTTCAGCAGCCAACGCGCCCGGGGTCTGCCGCGACCTCAGGAACGCGTGCGCGACACGCGTGGTTTGGTCACTTCACGGACGGCGTCGCGGAATTCGTCCACGTCCTCGAAGTTGCGATAGACCGACGCGAACCGCACGTAGGCGATCTTGTCGAGGCGCTTGAGTTCCCGCATCACCAATTCCCCGACCTTCTCGCTCAGCACTTCGCGCTCGCCCAGGGTAATCAGCCGCTCCTCGATGCGATCGACCGCGGCATCGATGCTTTCCATGGTCACCGGACGCTTGCGCAGCGCGAGCTGCATTGACGCCATCAGTTTCTCCCTGTCGTAGTCGGCGCGTGAGCCGTTCTTCTTCACCACGCTGGGCATCTTGAGTTCGACGCGTTCATAGGTGGTAAAGCGCTTGTCGCAGGCCATGCAGCGACGGCGGCGGCGAACGGTGTCGCCATCCTCGTTCTCGCGCGTGTCGATGACCTGGGTGTTCGGGTCGGCGCAGAAAGGGCATTTCATGAGGGTCGGTGACGGGTAACGGGTGACGAGTGACGAGGATCTCGGGAACAACCACTGCTATCACGCGTCACCTGTCGCCCGTCACCGTCCTTACGCGCCATAGACCGGAAAGCGCTTGCACAGCTCGGCAACCTTGCCGCGCACGCGCTCCAGGTTGGCTTCGTCGCCCGGGGCGTCGAGCACGTCGGCAATCAGATGAGCGACCCGTTCGGCCTCGATCTCGGTAAAGCCTCGGGTGGTCATCGCCGGCGCACCGACACGGATGCCCGAAGTGACGAAAGGCTTCTGCGGATCGTTGGGGATCGCGTTCTTGTTGACCGTGATGTGGGCGCGGCCGAGAGCGGCTTCCGCATCCTTGCCGGTGATGTTCTTGGCCCGCAGGTCGAGCAGGAACAGATGGCTCTCGGTGCGGCCGGAGACGATGCGCATGCCGCGTTGCTCGGACAGCACCCGTGCCATGACACGCGCATTGTCGATCACCAGTTCCTGATAATTGCGAAACCCGGCGCCCATCGCCTCCTTGAGCGCGGCCGCCTTGGCGGCGATCACGTGCATCAGCGGTCCACCCTGCAGGCCCGGGAAGATCGCCGAATTGATCGCCTTCTCGTGTTCCGCCTTCATCAGGATCAGGCCGCCGCGCGGGCCGCGCAGTGTCTTGTGCGTGGTCGTGGTGACGACGTCGGCATGGGGCACCGGATTCGGGTAGAAGCCCGCGGCGATCAGCCCGGCGTAGTGGGCCATGTCGACCATGAAGATCGCGCCGATCGCCTTCGCGACCTTGGCGAAACGCTCGAAATCGATGCGCAGGGCATAGGCCGAGGCCCCCGCGATGACCAGCTTCGGTTTGTTTTCGTGCGCCAGCCGTTCCATCGCGTCGTAGTCGATTTCCTCCCGCTCGTTCAGCCCATAGGCGACGACATTGAACCACTTGCCCGACATGTTCACCGGCGAGCCGTGCGTCAGGTGGCCACCGTGGGCCAGACTCATGCCGAGGATCGTGTCGCCAGGCTTGAGAAACGCCATGAATACCGCCTGGTTGGCTTGCGATCCGGAGTTGGGCTGCACGTTGGCGGCCTCGGCGCCGAACAACTTCCTGGCACGGTCCAGCGCGAGCTGTTCGGCGATATCCACGAACTCGCAACCACCGTAGTAGCGCTTCCTGGGGTAGCCCTCGGCGTATTTGTTGGTGAGCTGCGAACCCTGCGCTTCCATCACCGGCGCACTGACGTAATTCTCTGAGGCGATCAGCTCGATGTGATCTTCCTGGCGCTTGTTCTCGGCGGCAATCGCCTGCCACAGTTCGGGGTCGGTCTTGGCGAGGGTATTCTGTCTGGAAAACATGGTGAGAACCTAACTTGCTGAAGCGGAATGGAAATCGATTTTACCACGGGCCGCCTCGACGGCACCGGGATAGCCTGACTCGCGCCCGCCTCAAAGCACTGCGGCGCCGCGTCAACCACGGCGGATTCAGGCGGCCGGCCAGTTCCCCAGATCCGGTTCGCCGCACAGTTTCAGCATCTGGCTACGCGCCTGATCACGCAGACGCACGGCAGCCTGCCAGCCATCAGCGGTCGGCACCAGCGTCGCACCGAGCTCGAACTCGATCTTGCCATGACGCGGCAACCGGGTCTTGTCGCGCAGCACCGCACGCATGCCGCGCAGCCCGGCAGTGGCAATCGGCAGGCCGGACCCGACCGCCGCGACGAACGCGCCCATACGGAAATGGCGCAGACCCGCCTCGCGCGAGAAGGTGCCTTCCGGAAACACCACCAGGCTCTGGCCGCCCTGCAGCGCGGCGACCATTGCCTGCGCATCCTCCGCACCCTGACGGGCCGAGAAGCGCTCGACGAACAGGGTGCCGAGGCCGCGCAGGAAGAGCCGGGTAAACCAGTGATTGTCCAGCTCGCGCTTGGCAACGAAGACATAACGCGCCTGTGGCGGGAGAATCGCATAGAGCACGACCGAATCGAGGTAGCTCGCGTGGTTGCAGGCCAGCACGTGCGGCTTGCCCGGGACACGCGAGGCAGAAACCCGCGGCACCCGCATGCCGATCAGGTGGAGAAACAGGCGTGTGGCCAGATGCACCGTGACCCTGCCGACTGCAGGCTTGCGCGCAAACGCGGTGATCGCCCAAGTCGGCAGCGCGAGCAACCCGAAAACCAGCCAGGCGTAAAGCCCGTAGGCCGTCGCTGCCACCGATCGCAGGTGGGTACCGAGCCGCGAAACCAGTGCAGCGCTCGCCAGGCGCGCGATCTGCCACCAGGCGGACGAACGACGCCCGCCGATCGCGCCGCGCTCGAAGATCTCGCGCGAGGCGGCGCGGCGGATCTTGCCGCTCGAAGTCTTGAGCACCGTGTACGGCGGAGCCAGCACGATGTCGTCGGCCGGCATGCCGACGACATCGATTGAGATGCGGTTTATCTCGTCGGTCAGGTGGGCGCGCGCCTCGTCGGCGGTTTCGCGGGTCTCGGCCATGACCACCAGCTTCTCCGAACCGCTGACCGGATCGGTGGCCGCAAACACCGCCACGCAGCCCTTGCGGATGCCCGACAGCGCGCCTACGGCCTGTTCCAGCTCATAGGGATAGATGTTTCGCCCGCCGCGAATGATCAGATCCTTGGCGCGGCCGGTCAGATAGACCTCGCCATCGTGCAGGTAGGCAAAGTCTCCCGAATCGAGCCAGCCGTCGTGAATCAGCTTGCGCGTCGCATCGTCGTTGTGAAAATAGCCGCGGGTCGCCGACGGCCCGCGGAACTGCAGAATGCCGACACGGCGCTCGGCGAGTTCGTGATCGAAGTCGTCGACCACGCGAATCTCGTGCCCCGGCAACGCGCGACCGCACGAGGGAACCGGCATCGCGCTGACCGCACCCGGATCGATCGGCTCGGCAACGCGCTCGCGGGCAAAGCGTTCGCGGTCGATCGAGTCGATGCGCGGACCGCGATCGATAGGCGGAATCGCCAGCCCGACCGAACACTCGGCCAGCCCATACACCGGTGCCATGGAAGTGCCGCGAAAGCCGACGCCGCCGAGCCGCTGGGCGAACGCCTCGAGCGTCGCCGGGATCACCGGTTCCGCGCCGTTGAAGGCCAGACGCCAGCTCCACAGATCGAGGCCGGCGAGGTCCGCTTCCGGCAGCTTGCGGGCGATCAGCTCATAGGCGAAATTGGGCGCCGCCGACAGCGTGCCGCGATACTGCGATATCGCGCGCAGCCAGGATGCCGGACGCGCCAGAAACGTCAGCGGGCTCATCAGGACCAGCGGCATGGCGTGATACAGCGACCCCAGCCAGGCGCCGATCAGGCCCATATCGTGATACAGCGGCAACCAGCTCACGAAGACGTCCTGGCTGCTTGCCTTGACGACGCGCCCCAGGGCGCGGATATTGGCCAGCAGGTTGGCGTGGGTCAGCATCACGCCTTTCGGATCACCGGTGCTGCCCGACGTGTATTGGAGGAAAGCCAGATCGTCGGCAGAGGCGCGATAGAGGATGTCCATCGGCTCGCGCTCGAGCTCGGCCGGGGTCACCGACTTGCGCAATGCGGGCGCCACCGTCGCCAGCAACGAGGCCACACCCTGCGCTTCGGGCACCGTGATGATGAGCACCGCCCCTGCATTGGCGAGAATGCGGCCGTGGCGCGCCAGGTGTTCCTCGATCTGCGACAGTCGCGCCGGCGGATAGATCGGCACCGGCACCGCGCCGGCCAGCAGCACGCCGAAGAAGCTCGCGAGATATTCGACACCCGTCGGCAGCATCAGGGCGATCGTCTGCTTCGGTTCGACGCCTTCCGCAAGCAGACCCGCGGCGATGCGCCGCGCCCGCTGCAACAGCGCGGCGTAGCCGACGGTCCGCGCCCCGTCCTTCTCGTCATACAAGACGACGTGATCGCGCTCCGGCTGACGCGCGGCATGCCACTCGAGTACCTCCACCAGCGTCTGCGCGTCGTCCGGCAGCGGCACGTCCGAACCGCCAACAAACGGAGTCGCACCGTGCACCGCTTCTTCATCGACATCGTGGCGGCCGACAAAGCGCAGCAGATCGCGCGGCGTCTGCGCCTCGGAGAGCGCCTCGGGCGGGAAACGGGTGTGGCAGACGTCGCCGAGACGCAACAGCAGCTCGACGCGGGCCAGGCTGTCCAGCCCGAGGTCGCGCTCGATGCGGCTGTCGAGCCGCACGTCGATGTCGCGACCGGGGTGGGTTTCACGAACCATCGCTTCGATGGCGCCAAGCAGTTGCGCCGCGATGTCGGGTGCGGGAGCGGGCCGGCTACTTCGCGGTTCGGACACAGCCCGTTTACCGGTCACCCCGGCAGTTCATCGAGCGCCTCGTCGAGATGCAGCAACTCGCCCCAGGCTCGCAGCACAAAGCGTCCGTGCGAGCCATCGGTCTGCCAGTCGATCCAGTTGTAAGCGGCGTTGGGGATCACGAAATCGCGCGCTGTGTCGAGCGTGCGGCCGGTCGCCAGGCGATAGGCAATGTCCAGCACGCCTCCGTGGGTCACCACCAGCACGGTCTGGCCCGGGTGATCGCCGGCGATGCGCCGCAGCGCGTTCTCCACCCGCGCCGCTAGCTGCTGCAGGCTTTCGCCTTGCGGAATGGCAAATCCGCTGTCGCGCGTTTCGAAGCGGGCATAGACATCGGGGAACCGGCGCTTCACCTCGTCGTAGGTGAGCCCCTCGAAAATGCCGAATCGGCGTTCGCGCAGTTGCTCGCACAGAATCAGCGGCAGGCCGATATGCTGCGCGGCGGCCTCGGCGGTCTGCCGCGCACGCGCCAAGTCGCTGCTGTAGATCAGTTCGATCCCGGCCTCGGCCAGACCGCGTGCGGCGGCGTGGGCCTGCACCATACCGGTCGCGTTGAGCGGCAGGTCGAGATTGCCCTGGATGCGGCGTTGCGTGTTCCAGTCGGTCTCGCCGTGCCGTACCAGACAGAATCGGGTCATGTCTTTGGGAACCTGCGGAATCGCGACTTGCGCCAACGGCTTGCTCACAGGCTGGCAGTGCAGGAGTTCGTCGAATCACAAGGGTATCATAGCCGCCATTTTGGACGCATGCTGCGGCCGCCGGGCCCGGCGGCTCAGCAGACTGCACCGACCGGAGACCGCGCATGAATCTCCTGCTCAGGCTGTCGCGCGCGATCGATGCGCTCAACCGGCGGGTCGGCCGCGGCGTGCTGTGGCTGGTGCTCGTCGCCGTGCTGATCAGCGCGATCAACGCGGTGACGCGCAAGCTCTTCAACCTGAGTTCGAACGCATTTCTCGAACTGCAGTGGTATCTGTTTTCGGCGATCTTCCTGCTCGGCGCCGGCTACACCCTGCTGCACAACGAGCATGTGCGGATCGACGTCATCAGCGCCCGCCTGTCGCCGCGCACGCGGGCGGCGATCGACATCGTCGGCACCCTGTTCTTCCTGCTGCCGATGGCCCTGATCATTCTCAAGCTGTCGTGGCCGCTCTTCGTCGATGCCTTCTGGTCGGGCGAGGTGTCGTCCAACGCCGGCGGCCTGACCCGCTGGCCGGTGAAACTGCTGATCCCGGCCGGCTTCGCCCTGCTCGCGCTGCAGGGCATCTCGGAGCTGATCAAGCGCGCGGCCTTTCTGGCCGGCCGCGCCCCCGATCCGCTCGCCGCGCGCCGGCTTACCGGCAGCGAGCCCGCCCGCGCCGAAACCGATACCCGCCAGCGCAGCGAGCGGCCGGCATGACCGCCTTCCTGATCGCCAACATGGCGCCGATCATGTTCGCGGCACTGGTGGTGTTCCTGCTGTTCGGCTATCCGGTCGCCTTCGCGCTGGCGGCCAACGGCCTGCTGTTCGCCCTCGTCGGCATCGAGCTCGGGCTGCTGCAGCCGGCGCTGCTGCAGGCGCTGCCCGAGCGCGTGTTCGGCATCATGACCAATGACACGCTGCTGGCGATCCCCTTCTTCACCTTCATGGGGCTGATACTCGAGCGCTCGGGCATGGCCGAAGACCTGCTCGAGACCATCGGCCAGTTGTTCGGATCGGTGCGCGGCGGCCTCGCCTACGCGGTGATCTTCGTCGGTGCGCTGCTCGCGGCCACCACCGGCGTGGTCGCCGCATCGGTGATCTCGATGGGACTGATCTCGCTGCCGATCATGATGCGCTATGGCTACGACAAGCGGCTGGCCTCGGGCGTGATCGCCGCCTCGGGCACGCTGGCGCAGATCCTGCCGCCCTCACTGGTGCTGATCATCCTGGCCGACCAGTTGAAGAAGTCGGTCGCCGACCTGTATGCCGGCGCGCTGATCCCCGGCCTGCTGCTGACCCTGCTCTACGCCGGCTACGTGCTGGCGCTTTCCATCTTCCGGCCGGCCGCCACGCCGGCGCTGCCGGCGGACGCGCGCACGCTGCGCGGTGGCCGGCTGCTGCTGCGCGTGGCGACCACGCTGCTGCCGCCGCTTGCGCTGATCTTTCTCGTGCTGGGCACGATCTTTCTCGGCATCGCGACGCCGACCGAGGGCGGCGCGATGGGCGCGAGCGGCGCACTCGTCATGGCACTCGCGCGCCGGCGGCTGAGCTGGTCGCTGCTCAGGCAGGCGATGGATACCACTGCGAGGCTGTCCACCTTCGTCATGTTCATCCTGATCGGCTCGACCGTGTTCAGCCTGACCTTCCGCGCGGTCAATGGCGATCTGTGGGTCGAGCATCTGCTGACCTCGCTGCCCGGCGGTGCGCTGGGCTTCCTCATCGTGGTCAATCTGCTGGTCTTCCTGCTGGCCTTCTTCCTCGATTTCTTCGAGCTGTCGTTCATCGTCGTTCCGCTGCTGGCACCGGTGGCGGCCACACTGGGCATCGACCCGGTATGGTTCGGCGTCCTGCTGGCCATCAACATGCAGACCAGCTTCATGCATCCGCCATTCGGATTCGCGCTCTTCTATCTGCGCAGCGTGGCCCCGCCTTCGATCCGCACGACCGATATCTACCGGGGGGCGATACCCTTTCTGCTGATCCAACTCGCCATGGTCGCGCTGGTGATCGCCGTCCCGCAACTGGTGACCGCCGGCGTGGAGAAGCGGGCCCGGGTGGACACCGACCACATCGAAATCGTCGTGCCGCGCCAGAGCACGGCAGGTGGCGGCGATCCGCTGACGCGCCAGATCGAGGAGGATGCGCAAGCGATACGCCGCGTGTTCGGCATCGCCGCGCCCGCCGACAGCGGCTGGCGCGACGACAGCGAAGCCGAGATCGATGAAGCCCGTCGGGCGATCGAATTGGACTTCGGCAAGCGCGGGAGCGAGCGATGATCCCCGGCGAGACGCTGGCGGCGTTCTTCGCCGCCTCGCTCGCACTCGGCATCGCACCTGGGCCGGACAACCTGTTCGTGCTGACCCAGGCCACGCTCCACGGCGCACGGGCCGGCCTGATGGTGACCCTGGGCCTATGCACCGGCCTGTTGCTGCATACCGCGGCCGTCACGCTCGGGCTGGCGGCGCTGATCCATACATCGAGCGTCGCCTTCGCCGTGCTCAAGACCGCGGGCGCCGTCTACCTGCTGTGGCTGGCCTGGCAGGCTTTCCGCGCCGGCACGACCGCCGCTGTCCAGGCGCCGCGGTCGCTGTCGGCCGCCCGGTACTATCGCCGCGGCATCGTGATGAACGTAGCCAACCCCAAGGTGTCGCTGTTCTTCCTCGCCTTCCTGCCGCAGTTCGCCGACCCGGCGCGCGGCCCGCTCGCGCCGCAGTTCATCCTCTTGGGCAGCGTGTTCATCGTCGCCACCCTGCTGGTGTTCGGCAGCATCGCGTTGGCCGCCGCCCGCCTCGGCCAGTGGCTCGCGCACTCGCCCGGTACCCGGACGTGGCTCAACCGGATTGCCGCGCTGATATTCGTTGCCCTGGCCGCACGATTGGCGTTCTCGGGCCGCTGACCTGGAAGCCGCACAGGATGGACCTCGCAGCCCGGCATGCCACGTGAGGACCAGCCCGTGCGGATCTCCGATGGCAATATCCGCAGAGCGCCTATCCATGGGGGTTTCAAGCCACCGTTGAGTCGCGTTCGATTAGCCGACGTAGGTTGGCGCTGAGCAAAGCGAAGCCCAACACGCACCGCCGCTTACGTTGGGCTTCGCTTTGCTCAGCGCCAACCTACACCCGCTCGCGTATCTCGGTCAGACCAAGTTAAGCCAAGTCTTTGAGGAGAGACGCATGCGCACCATCAACATCCACGAAGCGAAAACCCATCTGTCGCGGCTGGTCGAGGATGCCGCTGCAGGCGACGAGATCGTGATCGCCAAAGCGGGCAGGCCGGTCGCCCGCCTGGTCGCACTGGCTGGGCAAACGCGTGCGCGGAAGATCGGCGTGCTCAAGGGCAAACTCGCCGTACCGGAGAACTTCGACGCACCGCTGTCTGGCGACACGCTGCGCGATTTCGGCATCGACCCACTCCACCAACCCACCTGACTGGCGCCACCGGCCCCCGCCGGTCAGGCGCACAGGACGCGGCCAATTACGCAGGCATGGTCTGGAAGCCGCACCAGATGGCGATCTGCGGGCAGTGATGACGGCAGAAGTCCATTTGGAGCGGCTCTGCTGGCAGTCGTCCGGCGCGGATTTGCGCAGCGCACCAATTCGGCGGCGGTTTGGATAGAATGCTCGTCCCACCCTGCCTTCGGAACAGCCCCTGGTATGGAAACGGAAATCGCGCTGGGTACACGCAGCGTCATCGATGGCGAGTCGCGCGGCTACTACTACGGTTACTGGATCAAGATCTACGAGGTCCACGACGACACGCTGCAGGCGAAGAAACGCCTGATCGAAGCTCTGACGCATCGGCTGTTCAACCATGTCGAGCACGGCCTCAACGTGCCCGGTCGCCGGCTCGACGAAGCGCGCCGCGCCTACGATAGCGAGACCGACCCCGCGCGCCGCCGGGTCAAGGGCGCGATGCTGGCCGGCGCGATGTTCAACCGCGCCACCGACATCTTCACCAAGCTGGTCGAGATGCAGGCGCTGGGCATCGAGATCGCCCCCGACAATGCGCTGATGCGCGAGTGCGGCCGCCACCTCCAGGAAGCGCTGTCGCTCGGCCGGCTGGTCCTGCACCGCAGCGGCGAGGAAGGCATCGACGAGTTGTGGGGTGAGCCGTTCAAGGCATTCACGGTTCCGCTCGAGGACTTCTACGAAAGCCGCTACGTCAAGATCGCGCTGACCATGCGCGACATCGATCGCATCGTCGACACGCTGATCGCGATTTTCGATCCGCTGCCGATGTTCCGCGGCATCGACGTGCCGGCACGCGCGTTCGGCGCCGACGCCAGGATCAAGTGCGAGACGCTGCGCACCGACCGCGAGATTTTCGACGTCTGGTCGAGATTCGTCGTCGCCGCAGAACAATTGATGGCCTTTGCGCCGCCGCCTTCACCCGCATGGACGCTGCAGCAGTTGCAGGGCTACGACGATGCGTTGGTGCTGATTCGCCAGGGGCGCGATCTGGTGACTTACATTGCCCGGGCGCGCACGCCGATGCCCAAGAGCATGCGCGAGTGGATGGATCGTTGCGAGAAGTTCAGCGAGGCCTACTCGCCGATTCTGGCTTCGGCGGCGTTTTCCTGCTAATTCTTCCGCCCGACGACGCGCGTGGCCTGCATGAAGTTGTCGTAGCGGTTCTCGGCCACCGCGAACCACTGCAACTGCTCGTCGCGGAACCTGCGCCAGGCCTCGTACACCTTCCTGAAGCGCGGATTCTTCGCCGCGGTCTCGTCGTACAGTTCGAGCGCCGCCTTGTAGCAGGCGGCCATCACCTCGGCAGGAAACGGCTTTAACACGGTACCGCTGCCGATCAGTTCCTTGAGCGCCCCGGGATTCTTGGCGTCGTAGCGCGTCTGCATATCGATATGGCCGACCATGCAGGCGTCCTCGAGAATCGCCTGGTATTCCTTCGGCAGGCCGTTCCACTGCCTGATATTGACGTAGGCAGTGAGCTGCGGCCCGCCTTCCCACCAGCCCGGGTAGTAGTAATACTTCGCGACCTTGTTGAAGCCGAGCTTGAGATCGTCGTAGGGGCCCACCCACTCGGCGGCGTCGATGGTGCCCTTCTCGAGCGCCGGGTAGATGTCGCCGCCGGGAATCTGCTGCGGCACCGCGCCCAACCGCGCGATCACCTGGCCGGCAAAACCGCCGATGCGCATCTTGAGGCCCTTGAGATCGTCGATCGAGTTGATCTCCTTGCGGTACCAGCCGCCCATCTGCACGCCGGTATTGCCGAGCGGAATGTTGTAGATGTGGTAGGCGCGAAACAGCTCGCGCATCAGTTCCAGCCCGCCGCCATTGAAGATCCAGGCGCTCTGCTGGCGACTGTTCAGACCAAAGGGCATCGCGCAGTCGAAGGCGAAGGTCGGATCCTTGCCGACGAAGTAGTAGCTCGCGCTGTGGCCCATTTCCACGGTGCCATCCTTCACCGCGTCGAGCACCTGCGGGCCCGGCACGATCTCGCCGGCCGGAAACACGCGGATCTGGAAGCGATTGCCGCTCGCCGCGGCGACCCGCTGCGCCATGGTTTCGGCGGCGATGAAGATGGTGTCGAGGCTCTTCGGAAAGCTCGAGGCCAGCCGCCACTTGATCTCGGGCAGCCTGCCGTCGAGCGACTCCGCCCGCACGATTGCCGGTGCGGCAAGCGAACCGGCGGCCAGGCCGGCGCCGGCATTCTTCAGGAACCAGCGGCGCTGCATGCGCATCCTTCTGGGTCGCGCGCGATCAGTCGCCGGCCACCGTCATGCGGCCGATCAGTATCGAGCCGACCTGCTTCGAGCCGCGCGCCAGCACGTCGTTGCCGATATCGACGACGTTGCGGAACATGTCCTTCAGGTTGCCGGCGATGGTGATCTCCTGTACCGGATAAGCCACTTCGCCGTTCTCGACCCAGTAGCCGGCGGCGCCGCGCGAATAGTCGCCGGTCACATAATTGGTGCCGTGACCGAGCAGCTCGGTGACCAGCAGGCCGCGCCCCATGTGCCGGACGAGGCCGGCAAGATCGCGCTTGCCCGGGCGAACGATCAGGTTGTGCGCGCCGCCGGCATTGCCAGTGCTCTGCAGCCCAAGCTTGCGCGCCGAATAGGTGCCGAGAAAGTAGCCCCTGACCACGCCGTTCTCGACCACTTCGCGGTCGCGCGTGGCCACGCCGTCGTCATCGAAAGCGCTGCTCGCCATGCCCTTGGACAGATGCGGGCGCTCGCTGATATGCACGTTCTTCGAGAACACCGGCTTGCCCAGGCTGCCTTCCAGGAACGAACTCTTGCGATACAGCGCGCCACCGCTCACCGCGTGCACGAAGCCGCCGATCAAGCCTGCGGCGAGCGGCGCTTCGAAGAGTATCGGCACCTCGCAGGTCTTGATCTTGCGCGCATCGAGCCGTGAGAGCGCGCGCCGCGCCGCATAGTCGCCGACCGCCTCCGGGTCGCACAGGTCGGCGGCAGCGCGCTTCGAGACATACCAGTCGTCGCGCTGCATCGCGTCGTTCTCGCCGGCGATCACCGAGCACGAGTAGTAATGGCGCGAGCCGGCGAAGCCGCCCATGAAGCCGAGGCTGTTGGCCGAGATGAAATGCGATTGCTGGGTCGAGACGCTGGCGCCTTCGGAATTGCGGATCAGCGGACTGACGGCGAACGCCGCGCCTTCGCAGCGGCGCGCCAGTTCGATGGCATCCTCGACCGGCAGCGCCCACGGATGAAACAGATCGAGATCGGGAAAGACCGTGGCCAGCAACTTCTCTTCCGGCAAGCCGGCGCAGGGGTCGGGTGCCGTGAAACGGGCAATCGACAGCGCGGCATCGACCGTCGCGCGCAGGGCATCGCGCGAGAAGTCGGACGAATTCGCGTAGCCGCGCTGCTGGCCGAGATAGACGGTGACGCCGATGCCCTTGTCGCGGTTGTACTCGATGGTTTCGACCTCGCCGCGGCGCACCGACACCGACTGGCCGTAGCCTTCGGAGACATCCGTCTCGCAGGCGCTGGCGCCGCGACTGCTGGCATAGGAGAGGATTTCGGCGGCGATATCGCCCAGTTGCTGCTCGGCAAAACTGAATCCCTGGTCGGACATGGGGCGTGGGTGCGAGTCGGTGGAAGCTATAATCTTAGCGTCTTTCTCAGGCCATCCCCGAATCCCGAGCGCAATGCACCCTGCCCGTCACAATGAATCCGACGGCATCGACGACCTCGTCGCCCGCCCGAGCAAATCGCAGAAGAAGCGCGATTCGCTGGCGCTGCAGGATCTGGGCGGCGAACTGGTCGGCCTGTCGTCCGCGCAACTGGCGCGCATCGAGATGCCCGATGCGCTGCGCCTGGCGGTGCGCGAGGCGCAGCGCATCAGCAGCAATGGCGCGAAGCGCCGCCAGATGCAATACATCGGCCGCCTGATGCGCGAGGCCGACGCTGCGCCGATCCAGGCCGCACTGGATGCGATCAAGGGCGTCTCGGCGGCGGCGAAGGCGCGCGAGCAGCGGCTCGAACGCCTGCGGGCGCGGCTGATCGAGAACGAGCAGGCGCTGGCCGACATCACGATTGCATTTCCGTCGGCCGACTTGCAGCAACTGCGTCAGCTCAGACGCAACGCGCTCAAGGAGCAGGAAGCGGGCAAGCCGCCGCGCGCGTTTCGCGAGATCTTCCGCCTGCTGCGCGAGCTCGACCAAAGCGCAGGCAACGGCCCCGCCCGAGCTTGGGAAGACGACCATGACGACCGATGAGGAAACCCTGCTGATCGGCCTGGTGTCGATCAGCGATCGCGCCTCGAGCGGCGTCTATCAGGATCAGGGCATCCCGGCGCTGCAGGAATGGTTCGGCGCCGTATTGTCCTCGCCATGGCGCATGGAAACGCGACTGATTCCAGACGAGCAAGCGGTGATCGAACAGACGCTGATCGAACTGTGCGACACGGTCGGCTGCCACCTGGTCCTGACCACCGGCGGCACCGGACCGGCGCTGCGCGACGTGACGCCCGAAGCCACGCTGGCGGTCGCGCACAAGCTGATGCCCGGCTTCGGCGAGCAGATGCGCCAGATCAGCCTGCATTTCGTGCCGACGGCGATTCTGTCGCGACAAGTGGGCGCCATTCGGTCACATACGCGCGGCAGTTCGCTGATCCTCAATCTGCCCGGTCAGCCGAAATCGATCCGCGAAACCCTCGAAGGCGTGAAGGATGCCGATGGCAGGCAGATCGTGCATGGCGTCTTTTCCGCCGTGCCCTACTGCATCGACCTGATCGGCGGGCCCTACATCGAGACTAACGAAGCACGGGTGAGGGCGTTCCGCCCGAAGTCGGCGATCCGGGCGAATCCGCCTGGGTGAGCCGCGCGCGGTGGTGGCGCTGCTCCTCGTCGCCGTACATGCCGAGGTGAAACTCCTGTGCGGCCACCTGGTAGAGGCTGATCGCCTCGCGTTTGATCTCGTCCTCGCGCTGCGCCGATAGCGCGGGCGCATCCGGTTCGACCCGCCGCAGTTTGACCACCCGCTTGGGCCACAGCGTCACCAGCCAGCCGTCGCGCAGATAGCCGAGCGTCTGGTAGGTGGCGACGAAGGCGCGCTCGTGGCCGGGCTGAAGTCGCAGCAGGTCGTAGCCGAAGAACTTGCTGTCGTAATCGACACCGAGCAGGCCGAGTATCGTCGGCGGCACGTCGATCTGCGAAGCCAGCCGGTCGATGCGCGCGGGCTCGACGTGCTTCGGTGAGTAGATCCACAGGGGAATCCGGTAGCGCTCGACCGGGATGTCGGTGGTGCCGCGCGCCGAGGCGCCGTGGTCGGCGACGATGACGAAGACGGTGTCGTCGAACCAGGGTTTCGACTTCGCGTCGCGCAGGAACTTGCCGATCGCATAGTCGGTGTATTTCACCGCGCCGGCCCGCCCGGTGCCGGACGGAATGTCGATGCGCCCCTTGGGATAGGTGTAGGGGCGGTGATTCGAGGTCGTCATCACATGCAGGAAGAACGGCTTGCCATCGGCCGCCGACTTGTCGGCCTCGCGCAATGACAGGGTGAACAGATCCTCGTCGGCGACACCCCAGATGTTCTCGTAGTGGATGTCGGGCTTGTCGAGCGCCGTCCGATCGACGACAGTGTAGTCGCTGTGGGCGAAGAAATAGCCCATGTTGTCGAAGTAGCCGTAGCCGCCATAGACGAACTTGCAGTCGTAGCCCTGGTCCTCGAGCACCGCGCCGAGCGAAAACATCTCCTCGTTGTTCGGCCGCTTGACGATGGACTGGCCCGGCGTCGGCGGAATCGACAGCGACAGCGCCTCGAGCCCGCGTACCGTGCGGTTGCCGGTGGCATAGACATTGGTGAACAGCAGGCTCGCGCGCGACAGCCGATCGAGTTCCGGCGTAATGCGTTCGGTATTGCCGAGTTCGCCGATGAACTCCGAACCGAGACTCTCGACGCTGATCAGCACGACGTTGAGCTTTTCCGGCCGGGCACTGGCGACGACGTGCCGGCTGAGCCGCAGCGGCGTCTCGCCCGTGACGCTGGCGCCAGAATCGGCGAGCAGCGCGCGCACCCTGGCGAACGCCTCGTCGTGCGGCAGCGTGGTGTAGAAGCGTTCGTAGTCGAGCTCGTTGTTGCGATTGGCGGCGAAGAACTCGTAGATGCCGTTGCCGGCGAGTTCGTTTGCCTGGGTGTTGTCGGAAAGATCTTTCTGATCGGTCGACACGAAGCGGAATACCAGCAGCGGCACCGCCAGCAGCAGCGCCGCCGTGAAGCAGCGCGTGCGCCAGGTGGTCTGAGCAGTCAGGCCACGTGCAATCGCGCGCCGCGACAACCAGATCGCGAGTGCGGCTGGAACGACGAGCAAGGCCAGCAGGCGGCCGACCGGGTACGATTCCCAGATGTTGCCGAGCACCTCATGCGTGTAGACGAGATAGTCCACCGCAATGAAGTTGAAGCGGCTGGCGAATTCGTCCCAGAACACCCATTCCGACAGCGCCACCAGCGACAACACGTAGCAGCCGGCGCCGAAGATCAGCAGGAAGAACCCGCGATGTGGCCACCAACGGGCCAGCCGATCGGGGATCAGCGCCAGATAGAGCACCATCGGAATCATGAAATAGGCGGCCGCGGCCAGATCGAAACCCAGACCGACGCCGAAGACCTGCAACAGATGCGACGCGCTCGGCCCGACTTGGGTGTCCGGATGCAGCCAGAGCGCAATGCGAGTGACCAGCGACAGGCCAAGCAGCACGGCGAACAGGGCGACGACGGGCAGGAAGCGGGGCGAGAACTTGCGGCCGAAGGAGCTTATCATCAGATCATTATAGCCATCGCCCTCCCGGCTCAAACCCGGCGCGGATCCGACCGGCGCGCTACACTTGGTTTTTTGCCTCGAAGGACATCAGCGTGACTGCCGACAATCGTGATGCCGACGTGCTCGAGTCGATCGAAGTCGAAACCGGCGCCAGTCCGACCCGTGCGGTGATCTGGCTGCACGGCCTGGGCGCGGACAGCAGCGATTTCCTGCCGATCGTCGATGAACTCGATCTCGACGGCCTGCCGCCGATCCGCTTCGTGTTTCCGAATGCGCCGATGATGGCGGTGACCATCAACGGCGGCTACGTGATGCGGGCCTGGTACGACGTGCTGTCGGCCGATTTTTCCTCGCGCCGCGAAGATCCGGACGGCGTACGCGCCTCCGCCGCCGAACTGGAAAAACTGATCGCGCGGGAGAACGCGCGCGGCATCGACGATGGCCATATCGTGCTGGCCGGCTTTTCGCAGGGCGGCGCGATCGCGCTGCACACCGGGCTGCGGCATGCGGCGCCGCTGGCCGGCATCCTGGCGCTATCGACCTACCTGCCGCTGGCCGACCGGCTGGCCCTGGAGGTCAGCGACGCCAATCTCGACACGCCGATCTTCATGGCGCACGGCTACGACGACGGGGTAATCGGCTTCGCGCATTCGCAGGCTTCGTGCAAGCTGCTGATCGACTCCGGCTATCCGGTCGAGTGGCACGCCTACCAGATGGAGCACGCGGTATGCATGGAAGAGGTGCGCGACATCTCCGCGTGGTTGCGCACGACCCTGGCCTAAGAGCCGCACCAGGCGGTCGTTTCAGGCACTGGATGCCCGGGAGCCGCGCCGCCATTGGCTCACAGGCCGGCATGCCGGAAGATCGCCAATCCACGCGGCTCGCAGCGATGCTCCGTCAGCGCTTGCGTCGCCCAAGGCGGATGGAGGCGGCGGGCTTCTCGGCCATCCAGCGCGACAGCAGTTCGACGCCCCAGGCCACGCCGAAGCCGGTGACATCGCTGCCGACCGCACCCAGGCCACCGCTGCAGTTGGCGCTCGACAGGTCGACATGCAGCCACGGCGCCTTGCCGGCGAAGCGCTTGAGCAGGCGCGCGGCGAGAATGTGGTCGGCCTCGCCGTCCAGCGTGCATTGCTTGACGTCGGCCACCTTGCTCTCGAGCGCCTTGTCGTAATCGTCGTCCATCGGAAACAGCGCGACGCGCTCGCCGCTCGCCCGCCCGGCCTGCACCGCCAGGCTGCCCAGCGCGTCGTCGCTGGCGAACACGCCGGCATATCGGTTGCCGAGCGAATAGATCATGCTGCCGGTCAGGGTGGCGAAATCGACGATCAGGTTGGGCGGACGCCCGCCCGAAATCGAATCGCCGCGGGCGGCCAGCGCCAGCGTGTCGGCCAGCACCAGGCGGCCCTCGGCATCGGTATGGACGATCTCGATGGTCGTGCCGTCTACCGCCTGCACGATGTCGCCGGGCTTGTAGGCGGCCGGGCCGATGTGGTTCTGCGCCAGCGCGAGCCAGGCGTCGACGCGCAGCGGGAGCGACTGCTCGGTCAGCGCCTGGAGGATCGCCAGCGCAACCGCCGACCCGTTCATGTCCTCGTGCATGCCGGCCATATGCTTGGCGCTCTTCAACTGGTGCCCGCCGCTGTCGAAGCAGATGCCCTTGCCGACCAGGCTGACGGACAGCGCGGCGCCCTTTGGCCGGTAAGACAGATGCACGATCGCCGCATCGGCCTCGGCACTGCCCTGGGCGACTGCGGCGAAGGCTCCGGCCCCGTGCTGCTTGAGATACTTGAGATCGTACTCGTCGATGCGCCAGTTCATCCGCCTGGCCATTGCCCGCAGGCGCTTGCGGTAGGAAGCCGGCGTCAGCTCGTTGGGCGGCAGCACGGTGAGTTCGCGTGCCAGCACGTTGGCGCGAGCGATCGCGGCCACCGCATCGAGATCTTGTCCAGCTGGATGGCCGTACAGCCGGATCGATTCGAGCGCGCGCCGCTCGTCCTTCCGCTTGCGGGCCGGCAGCGTCACGCCGTTGATCCACGCCACGTACACCGCCTCACGGGCGAGGGCGCCACGCAGGGCTTCGTCACCGAAGACGCCGATGGCGAGCGAAGTCGGCTGTTCCTCGAGCAGCGCGTCGATCGCACGGCGCAGTGTGGTGAGCTGCTCGAAGCGCGGCTTGTTGCGGTCGACCATCACATAGGCGCACAGGCCGCCGTGCTCGGCGTGGATGCTGACCGGTGTCTTGGCGAGATCGTCGGGACTCATGCGTCGGCGCTCGAGCGTTTTTTGCAGGCGGTCAGCCAGCGGCAAATCCGCAAACCGGGCGAACTCGCCGCCGGCGGGGAGCACCAGCAGCGCATGCTGATGCCGCCCCAGCACGTTGGCATCGAGCGGTGCGGCAAACGCCTTGAGTGCGGCGAGCATGAAGGGCGAGTCCTGTAGAATTCCACGCGACGATTCTACTCGCCTGTCCGCGACATTCACTCATGAAGCCATATCTCGAATTGCTGGGCCACGTGCTCGAGCACGGCGATGAAAAGGCCGACCGCACCGGCACCGGCACGCGCTCGGTTTTCGGCTGGCAGATGCGCTTCGATCTGGCGCAGGGCTTTCCGCTGCTCACCACCAAGAAGCTGCACACGCGCTCGATCATCCACGAACTGCTGTGGTTCCTGCGCGGCGAAACCAATATCGCGTACCTGAAGCAAAACGGAGTGTCGATCTGGGACGATTGGGCCGACGGCAACGGCGAACTCGGGCCCGTGTACGGCAAGCAATGGCGCCACTGGGAAGCTCCCGACGGGCGCTCGATCGACCAGATCGCGCAACTGGTGGAAGGTCTCAAACGCAATCCCGATTCACGTCGTCATATCGTGTCGGCGTGGAATCCCGCCGACATCGCGCGCATGAGACTGCCACCCTGCCATGCGCTCTTCCAATTTTATGTTGCCGGCGGCCGTCTGTCATGCCAGCTCTATCAACGCAGTGCCGATATCTTTCTCGGCGTGCCGTTCAATATCGCCTCGTACGCCCTGCTCACCTTGATGCTGGCCCAGGTGTGCGGTCTGCGGCCCGGCGATTTCGTGCACACGCTGGGCGACGCGCATCTGTACCTCAACCACCTCGATCAGGCGCGACAGCAATTGTCGCGCTCACCGCGCGCGCTGCCGACCATGCGTCTCAATCCGGACGTGCGCGACCTGTTTGCGTTTCGCTTCGAGGATTTTTCGCTCGAAGCTTACGAGCCGCATCCCCATATCGCGGCACCGGTCGCGGTTTGAGCCGCGGTTCGAGCTCAGGCGCGCAGGCGCCCGCCTGAGCTCGCGGAAGAAAAAGGCGGCGCGGGGGGATCATCCGCGCCGTCGCCCAAATGCTGGCGCTTGCGCCAGCCCATCGGAAGCACACTGCGACTCAACGGCGCGCAGCCACCGCGCCGTTGATGACACTGACCTTTTCACCGACGACAAAACCCGGCGCGGCGGACTGGTACACAGTTCGCACCGAGCCGTCGTCCATGCGCACGACAAGCCGATAGCCGATCGACGGATGTTCATTGGCCTCGACTTCGTTACCGGCGTATGCGCCGCCCCCGATCTCGGCCGCGCCCGGAACGTATCTGCTGTTGCCGCGACCAAACTGGCTGCCGACGATCGTCCCGCCGGCAGAGCCCAGAACCACGCCCTGATCCTTGATCTGCACCTGGCGCAGCGTTTCGATCACGCCGCATTGCCGGCAGGTCTCGCCCACCGCAGCCGGCTTGACGTCCGGCGCGGCGGGAGACTCGTCCGTGCGGGAAACTGGCGACGGAATCAGCCCGGTCACGGCGCCGATCGCGGCCAGGCTCGCGAGAATCACGGCGATCGCGGCGATGTTTACCAACGGGGCGGGACGGCCGAAACTGCGGCTCTGCGACATTCGGTTGGCTCCAGATCAGCTTCCCGCGAACCTCACAGCAACGCCGCAGGTTACGGGGATTCGACAGATCTAAGCAAACGGCATGCCACTAGAAAAATAGATGTTGAAAGTCAGCGCCTTGCGAATTGCATGAGATGGCAGCCAGACGGGCGCAATGTCTCTGGAAGACGACGAAGATCTCCGGCATAAGACTAAGCTGTTGAAAATTTAGCCGAAACTTCTTGTCGCAGGGTGACGACGAGCCTCTAGGCGCCGGGAAACCGGGCCTGCCGGGGATTGCCCGGAATCAGGCGCGTTCGGACTTGAATTCGGACGGGGTGAGGCTGTGCCGCTGCAGCAGTTTGTAGAACTCGGTGCGATTGCGCTGTGCCAGACGGGCCGCCTGGGAGACATTGCCGCCGGTGGTCTTCATCAGCCGCACCAGGTAATCGCGCTCGAAGCCCTTGCGCGCGTCATCGAGCGCGACAAAGGCCTGCGCATCCTCGCGCAGCGCCTGCTGCACCAGCGAGCGCGGGATGACCGGCGTGGTCGACAGGGCCACCGACTGCTCGACCACGTTGAGCAGCTGACGGACGTTGCCCGGCCACGCGGCATTGAGCAGCAGTTCCATCGCGTCGGGCGCGAAGCTCTGCGCTTCCTTCCCGTAGCGCTCGGAAAGCCGTTCGAGGAAACGCGAGGCGAGCAGCGGGATGTCCTCGCGCCGCTCCGCCAGCAGCGGCAGCTTGAGCGGCACGACGTTGAGTCGATAAAACAGATCCTGCCGCATCGTGCCCTCGTGCATCCTGGCTTCGAGATCCTGGTGCGTGGCCGAGATGATGCGGACGTCCACCGCCACATCCTGCGTGGAACCGACCGGACGGACGCGCCGCTCCTGCAGCGCGCGCAGCAGCTTGGGCTGCAGGTTGAGCGGCATGTCGCCGATTTCGTCGAGGAACAGGGTGCCACCATCGGCCGCCATGAACAGGCCCTTGTGCGCCACGAATGCGCCGGAGAAGGATCCCTTGGCATGGCCGAACAACTCGGACTCGAGCAGTTGTTCGGGAATGGCCGCGCAGTTGATCGCCTGGAACGGGCCTTTGGCGCGCGGACTGGCCTGATGGATCGCGCGGGCGAGCAGTTCCTTGCCGGTACCACTGGCGCCGTTGATCAGGACGCTGGCATCGGATGCCGCCACCAGTTCCGCCTGCCGCAAAACCTCGAGCATCGGACCGCTGCGGGTGATGATGTTGCCGGCCCAGTGCGGCATTTCGCCCTCGGACTCGAAGTTGCCGCCGGTCGCGCGCAGTGCCTGCTCGACCTGCGCAAGCAGCGCCCGGCTGTCGAAGGGTTTGGTCAGAAAACCGAACACGCCGCGCTGGGTCGCGGTAACCGCGTCCGGGATCGTCCCGTGCGCGGTCAGGATGATCACCGGAAGCGTGGGCGCCTGCTGATGGATCTGGTCGAACAGGGCCAGACCATCCATGCCGCCCATTTTCAGGTCGGTGATGACCAGGGACGGACGCTGGCTTGCCAGCCGGCCCAGAGCTTCCTCGCCGGATTCGGCGGTGGTCACCGAATAGCCGGACGCACCGAGGCGCATCGCAATCAGTTGCAACAGGCCGGTATCGTCATCGACCAGCAGTATTTCCGGACGTGCGGGAGAACTCATGGCTGGTGTCTCAGTTGGGCCGACGCTGCGGACTACGGCTCCGAAGATCGCGTTCGATGGTGAGTAGGGCATCGAGTTTTTTCTGCAATTCGTCGCTGCGGCGTTTTTCATCGGCCAGTTGTCCCTCGAGTTTCTTGTTCTGGGTGTTCAGTTCTTCCACCCGTTTGGCGTCGTCGCGCGGCAATAGTTCGACCCGCTTCTGCTCCTCGCGCACCTGCCGCATCCGCTCGCCGTTGAGCTTCTGTAAAAGAAGCGCCAGCTGTCGCTGCGGGGAATTCGCATCTCCATTGCCCGGCCGCGATCCCGCCGTTTCCAGCAGTCCGGACAACTTGGCGTCGTCGCGGAACGACGCACCCGGCACCGAGAGCAGCAGAACCAGACGCAGGCGCTGCAGATCGCTCTTGTCGCGCTGGAATGCCGCGTTGACCGCCGTGTATTCCTTGCGCAGATCGTCCGGCGGAAGCACCGCTACTCGCTGAAAATATCCCAGAAGATCAACGGCCTCCTGGTTGTTCTGCGCGATTTCGCTGGGCGTCGGTGGTGGCGGCGGTGGCGGGGTCGGCGTTGTCGGACTGCCGTCAATCACGGGCGCAGGCTTCAACAAAGGAAGCTGGCATCCTGCGGCAAGCAACGCCACCGCGCAAACAACAACAAGGCTACGAGCAAGTTTCACGCCTGACGCTCTTTCCATTTTTTTGGTAGTACGACGCGAAAATGAGCGCCGACTTTCGAATCGACCAGTTCGATGTGACCATGATGCGCTGCGACGTACTCGTTTGCAATCGCCAGTCCGAGTCCACTGCCTTCGACCTTCGGGCCCTCGGTGTGGGTGCCGCGAAAAAACGGCTCGAAGATCCGGCTGCGCTCGTTCTCCGGAACACCGGGGCCCTGGTCGATCACGTCGATCACTGCTTTGCCGGTTTCGGAGCCCAGCAACACCTTTACCACGCCTTCGCGCGGTGAATACTTCAGCGCGTTGGCAATGAGGTTGTCGATGGTGACGCGAAGCTTGTCGGAATCGCCCTCGATCTGCACGGGCCTCAACAGCCGCTGAAATCGCACACCGCGGGACGCCGCCGCCAGCAGATGGTCGGCGACCACATTGTCGCACACCTTGTCCAGCGCCAAGGGCTCCAGGTCGAGCAGCGCGGCCGCCTGGCTGGCGCGCTGGAAGTTGAGCATATCCTCGATCAGCGCCTGCAGGCGCAGGCTGTTCTGCCGCATGATCCCGACCACGCTGCGCTGCTGCTCGGTGAGCGGGCCGGGCACGCCGTCGTCGAGCAGTTGCGTGCCTTCGCGAATCGCGGTCAACGGCGTCTTCAGATCATGCGAGACATGACGCAGAAAGCGGCTCTTCTGCTGTTCCAGTTCGGACAGGCGCTGGCGCAGCCAGTCGAGACGCTGGCCGAGCGAGGCCAGATCGCTCGGACCGCGAACGCGAATCGGGCGCTGGTAGTCGCCGCGCCCGAGGTTGCGGATCGCCGCGTCGAACTGGCTGAACAGGGTCGAAATGATGTAGCGGAACCACAGGGCGATCAGCAGGGCGAGCGGGATCGAGACCGGCACCAGCCATCCCAGCAGTTCGCGCGTCGTCTGCGCCGAGCCGAGCATGGCGGCCACCTCGCCGTCGATGCCGTTGCGGACATCCACCACCAGATCGTCGGCATTCTGCACCAGACGCGTGAAGGCCTGCAGCGCGACCGGCGGATCGACCGGTGCGCTCCCGGACAGCATTTCGTTGAGGCGCTTTTCGTCAGCCACCACCGCGAGCCGCCGCTCACGCTGATCGCCGGTGGTGAGGAAGGGCCCGTACGCAACGAGCGCCTGGTCGAACTCGGCGCGCAACGTCCGGTAGTCGTCGAGCAGCGCCGAATCCTGCAGCACGAGGTACTGGCGCAGCACGCGTTCCATGCCGGTCAGGGTCTCGCCGATCTGCTTGCCATTGCGCGCAACCGCCGAACTGCGGTGCACCGCGACCGCGCTCTGCTGCGCCAACTGGTCGACCGCCAGCAGCGAAATCGCGAACGCCACCATCAGCGGCAAGGCGACGAACGCAAAGCCGAAAAGGATCAACCGCAGAAAGGATTTGGGATAGTGCTTGCGTAACACGAACACTCCGCTCTGATATAGTCGTTCGCCGATCGTCAGACATGATAGCCCGATGGCCCTCGACCAAGCTGCCGCACCGCTGGTATCGCTGATTGCCGCGGTCGCGCGCGACGGAACCATAGGTGCCGACAATTCGATTCCATGGCGCATTCCCGGCGAACAGAAGTACTTTCGCTCGGTTACCACTGGCCATCCGATCATCATGGGACGCAGGACGCACGAGTCGATCGGTCGTGCCCTGCCCGACCGGCGCAACATCGTGGTGACGCGCAATCCGGATTATCGTGCTGAGGGTTGCGAGGTGTTCGCGTCGCTCGAACGCGCGCTTGCGGCATGCCGGGGCGCAGGCGAGGTTTTCGTAATCGGCGGCGGCGAGCTCTATCGCGAGAGCCTGCCGATCGCGGACCGGCTATATCTGACCGAGATCGACGCCGACTTTGCCGGCGACACGCGCTTTCCCGACTTCGATCGCACCCGGTGGAAAGCGATCTCCCGCCAACGGCACCAGAGCGAAAACGGCTGGGGGTACGACTACGCAGTCTATCACCGCGTCTGGGAGGGGTTGTGAAGAAGTCGTAGCGAGCGGGACGGGCTGCCCGGCGCCGTCGTATTCGAAGCGCTCGACGGCGCCGTACTCGCGACGATCACCGCGAAAAGCACTGCAATTGAGTTGGCGTTGTTCAAACATCAATTTGCAGCGAGAACGTCGGGATTGGCTGGTCAGCCAAAACTGCATTGGCCACGCGTAGCCGCGTGTTAAGGTGACGCCGCAAACGCGAATTCAACCTGAATTTATGGCCCTCAAGGCAACCATCTTTAAGGCCGATCTGCAGATCGCCGACATGGATCGCAGTTACTACGCGAACCACGCGCTGACGATTGCGCGCCATCCGTCGGAGACCGACGAGCGCATGATGGTGCGCGTGCTGGCGTTCGCACTGAACGCCCACGAGCGGCTGGAATTCGGCAAGGGTCTGTCGTCCGACGACGAGCCTGATCTGTGGCTGAAGGATCTGACAGGCGCGATCGACTGCTGGATCGATGTCGGCCTGCCGGATGAGCGGCGGGTGCGCAGGGCCTGCGGCCGCGCGGCGCGGGTGCTCATCTACCTGTACGGCGGACGCACTGCCGACATGTGGTGGGAGGCCAATCGCGGCAAGCTTGAGCGGCTGGAACATCTCGCCGTGTTCAGCCTGCCGCCCGAACTCACCAGGCAGCTCGCCACACTGGCCGAACGCACGATGCTACTGCAGGCGACCATCGACGACGGCAGCGCGTGGCTGCTCGCCGGCGAGGTCACCCTGCAGGCCGATCCGGTCAGGCTGATGGAATTCGCCCCGACAGCGCGCTGACCCTCACTTCACCCGCTGCCACAACATGGCGCTGGTGACGATGTACTGGTACTTGCGCGCATGCTCGCGGATGACCAGCGGCACCTCGTCCTCGCGGCGCATGGCGAAGCCTTCGTGGCCGAGGAATTCACGCAAGGCATCGGCGCTGTTGACCGGCTTGCCATCGCGCATCAGGCCGCCGAGCCAGGCGCCGCGCGGCGTGAATTGCTCGAGCCAGGTGTAGGGCGAGAAGATTGCCACCAGGCCACCCAGCTTGACCAGCCCGCGCGGCCCACCCAGACGCCCGAGCAAGGACTTGGGGCTGGGCAGCCGGCACAGCAGGTTGGCCATCAGCACGGCATCGAAGTCGAGCCAGTCGGCCGGCAACGAGGTCGCATCGGCCTGACGAAAGCTCACGCGCGCGCGATCGATCATCGCTGGATCGATCGCCGCGTTCACCTGCACGCCGAGTTCGCCCTCGTCCTTGCGGAAGAATGTCAGCGCCCCTGTGCGCTGCACGGCCTGCGCCGCATCGACGAAGGCGCGCGAGAGGTCGACACCAATCACTTCGCGGTAGCCACGCGCCAGTTCGAAGCTCGCCCGACCGACCGCGCAGCCGACGTCGAGCGCCCGGTCGCTGCCGGCGCCGAATTCGCGCGCGGCGTCGAGCAGCCATTGGGCGCAGCGCTGCGGGAAACCGGCCGCCTCGCGCGGACCGAACGCCCACGGCATCTGGTCCTGCGCGGCACCGTAGTGCAGCAGCAGGTAGTCGTTCAGCATCTGCGCGTCTTCGTAGACCTGGTGCGCCGAGCCAACCGTGTCCAGGCGAACCGCGCCGCCGCCGTGCGCCGCCTGCACCAGGCGGAATCCGGCATGCTGGTAGAAATGCGGCCGGAAATGGAAGCGCGCCCAGACGCCGGCTTCGTCGCCGGTCGATACCCACGAGCCGCCGACGATCATCTGGTGCTGGCCGTCGTAGCACGGGCTGGAAAAATCGTCGTAGTACGGATGGACTTCGCCGCCAGGCAGCGGATTGAAATGATCCTCGATCCACTGCCAGGCGTTGCCGAACACGTCTTGGAACCCGGCACGGCTCGGCCGGCCGGCATCGACCGGGCTCGACGAGCCATGCGCGAGATTGAGATTCAGCCCGGCTTGGCGCAGCGCGGCGCCGTCCCGGTTCATCACCGGATCGTCGGCCACACCGCCGATCGGGTCGCGCAGCGCGTGGTGCTCGGCCTCGGAAGGCAGCCGGCAGGGCAGGCCGTCCACCTCGCTCTTCCAGGCGCAGTAGGCATGGGCCTCGTGGCCATTGACTTCGACCGGCCAGTTCCACGGCATCTCGATGGTCTCGAACAGCGTGCGCAGCCGGTAGCGATGCAGTCCGGCCGGGCCATCGGGCACCCAGAAGGTCGGCCATTTGAGGTTGCGGAAGCCGCGCCACGACCAGCCATCGCCCGACCAGTACTTCTGCTCGCGGTAGCCGCCGGCCATGACGAACTCGTAGTATTCGCCGTTGCTGACCAGCCGGCGGCCGGCGCGGAACGGCTGCAGCGCGACCTCGCGCCTGCCGTATTCGTTGTCCCAGCCGTAGGAGGGCCAATCCTTCGGCTTGCCCAGCACGACACGCGTCGCGGCTACGTCGATCAGTTCGCCCGCCGGGTAATCGATGCCGGGCCGCGGCGGAAACATGGCCGCGCTGGCCCGCTGCGCCGAAGCGTGCACGGCAGGCCACTCACGCGGGCGCTGCACGAAGTCCAGCGGCAGTTCGTGGATCAGCATGGTCGAGGTTTCGAGATGAATGCGCTCGTGCTCGAAACCCATGAACAGCGCCCACAGCGGATGCGCCATGGTGATCGGCGCATGGCCGTCGGCCAGATCGGGATGGCTGTCGATCACCCGCCCGACGATCTCATGCACCTGGCGGCGATAGGCATGCGCTTCGCGAACGCTCGGCCACAGCATCTCGTTCTTCGACATGTCGTCCCAGCGCATCTCGTCGACGCCGGTCTCGAACAGCCGCTCGAAATTGGGGTCGAGCGGCGCCTCGATCAGCCCGGCCACGCGCAGCTTGTTGATGTAGAGCGCCGGCGGATGACAGTAGTAGAACAGCATCGGGTGACGCAGGTGGTGATAGGGCGGGCGATAGAAAGCTTCCTCCGCGCACAGCGCGGAGAAAAGCACTTCGGTCAGCGTCCAGGTGTTCTCGAAATAGTCGCGCACCGACCGGCGCGTGCAGCTCTCCAGGTTGGGCTGCGCCAGCGAAGTGAGCGTGCCATCGGATTGACGACCCGGACAGTCCTGCGGCGGCAGGCCGGTCCACCACCACTTCGGGCGCGCGCCGCGCAGTTCGCCGTCGAGGTCGCCGCGGAGGTTCTTGCGCCAGATTTCATTGGCCTTGTCGCTTGTCATGGTCTGTTTCGTCTCGATTTATCCGTTCACGATACGGTACCGTCGCCACGCCGCTTCCCGCCCGGCTGCATGGTGGTGGCCGGGCGCCCGAACGCGCGGCCGCTATAATTGCCAACCCGATCAGTTCCGAACCGATCATGGCCCGCATAGCCGACATCGCCGCCTACCGTTTTGTTCCACTCGATGATCGCACACTGTTGCGAACCCGCCTGCGCGAGGCGGCGGCGTCACGAAATCTGCTCGGCACGATACTGCTCGCGCCCGAGGGCATCAACCTGTTCCTTGCCGGCGAGGAGGCCGGGGTGCATGCCTTTGTCGACGATCTGCGAGCCGATGCGCGGTTTGCCGCCATCGACGTCAAGTGGAGCGGGTCGGACACGGTGCCGTTCAAGCGTCTGCGGGTGCGGCTGAAGAACGAGATCGTCACACTGCGCGCGCCGGATCTCGATCTTGCAGCCACACCCGCACCCTATCTGCCGGCCGCGGAACTCGCACGCTGGTACGACGAGGGCCGTGACTTCGTCATGGTCGATACGCGCAACGCATGGGAGGTGGCCGAAGGCAGCTTCGACAATGCGATCGACCCGCACATCGCGAGCTTCGGCGAATTCCCGCGTTTCCTCGATCGGATCGAGGCGCTCAAGGACAAGACCATCGTCACCTTCTGCACCGGCGGCATCCGTTGCGAGAAGGCCGCACCACTGATGAAACGCGCCGGCTTCAGGCACGTGCATCAGCTCGAAGGCGGCATACTCAGGTATTTCGAGCAGAATGGCGGCGCGCATTGGCGCGGCAACTGCGTGGTGTTCGACGAGCGTGGCGCGCTGCGCCCCGATCTTTCCCCCGCAGATCAACCGCAATAGCGAACGCATGGCAGTCTGGCATCAGCGTCCAACGGTCGAGGAACTGCACGACTGGGATCGCGACACACTCGCCGCGCATCTCGGCATCGAATACCTGCAGATCGGCGACGATTTCCTGCGCGCCCGCATGCCGGTCGATCGCAGAACCTGTCAGCCGATGGGCCTGTTGCACGGCGGCGCCTCGCTCGCCCTGGCGGAAACCGTCGGCAGCGTTGCCGCCAACCACTGCGTCGATCGCGCGCGTTATCGCTGCGTGGGCCTCGAGATCAATGCCAATCACGCGCGCAGCGCCAGCAGCGGCTGGGTGATCGGCACCGCGCGGCCGGCGCACCTCGGCCGGACCACCCAGGTCTGGGATATCCGCATCGAGGATCAACTGGAACGACTCGTCTGCGTTTCTCGGCTGACGATGGCAGTCGTGCCGACCCCCCAAAAAGTCTAGTCCGCGCGCATTTCGTCGATCAATCGATCGGCCTCCTGCTGGAAGGCATTCGCGGCTTCCATCCGGCTCTTGTCATTCTTCTGAATCGCGTCCGCCAGCGCGATCATCGCGTCGCGCCGTAACTCGGCGTAGCGCACCAATTGCTGCCGGCGCTGCTCCATCAGCCCGTCGGGCAGATGGAGTTGCGACATCGCGTCCACCTGCACCTGCCAGCGCGGCACCACTTCACGGCGCAAATCGTCGGCCGCCTGCGCCGCGTCGATCTTCCTCCTGCGCAGGTTGTCGAGCAGGCCGTCGGTACGGGCAACCAGTTTGCCCTCTTCGCCCGTCATTTGCTCCACTGCACGGCCGAAGCCGCCGTCGCTCGGCGCCCGCACCAGGCGCGCGCCCGGTTGCCCAAGCGGCACGCGGTGCCACATCCAGCCGCTTGCCACCGCAACCAGCAAGAGCGCGATCAGCGCGCGCGGCGAGCCCAGGTGGAGCGATCGGGCTGAATCCAGCGGCTGCGCCAGGCCATAGCCGAGCGCCAGGCCGGCCACCAGACCGCCGACATGTGCGCCGTTGTCGATACCCGGCAGGGCGAAACCGGCGAACAGCGAATAGCCGATGAATGCCAGAGTCGACGAGCGTATCTGGTTGAAAACCGAAATCGGCATCGAGCCTGGCTGGGCACGCACGTAGGCAAGCAGCGCACCATAGACGCCGAACACCGCACCCGAGGCGCCCACACTCACCGCCTGCGGATTCCACCACATGCTGGCGACATTGCCGGCCAGCCCGGCGGCGAGGTAGAGCAGCAGAAACGCGCGCGCGCCGAACAAGCGCTCGACGATCTGCCCGGCCTGATACAGCGCGAACATGTTGAAGCCGATGTGCAGCAGGCCGCCATGCAGAAACATCGCTGCCAGCAGTCGCCAGACCTCGCCCTGCATGACAAGCGGCGCGTGGTTGGCGCCGAGCGTGAGCAGCACCGGGCTGGAGATCTGCATCAGATTGCCCGACATGCCGGCGCTGACGACGAAGACCAGCGCGTTGAGCGCAATCAGCACCATCGTCACGTTCGCCCGCCGCGAACGCGCGAAGAGCAGGTCGAGAAAGCGGTCGTGTTCCATCGCGCTCAGCGCTCAGCCGTGGGGGGATCGCGCCCGCGCCGGGCGAGCGGAGCGCGGCAAGTCAGTCCGCAAGGCGTGTAGTGATGTCGATCAGACGCCTCACCACGCCGGCCACGCCCTTCGCCTGCGCGGCATCGGCAAGCGCGCCGTCGGCGGCGAATGCCGCGCCGGCATTGCCGAGCGCGAACTGCTCGGTGATGACCGTGCACCCGACGTTCTGCAGAATCTGGCGCAAATGCACCAGCCCGCGCAGACCGCCGAGCGCTCCTGGCGAACTCGACAACAGTGCGGCCACCTTGCCGCGGTAGGGCGACACGCCCGGCTCGGGCGCATGCGGGCGCGATAGCCAGTCGAGGGCGTTTTTCAGCACGGCAGGGATCGAGCTATTGTATTCGGGCGAAGCGACGAGCAGCGCGTCGTGCGCCTTCAACAGTTCGCGCAGTCTCACCGCATGCTCGGGCAGGCCGCCTGTGGTCTCCAGATCGCCGTCATAGAGCGGCATCGGATAGTCGCGCAGATCGACCAGGGTCGCCTGGGCGCCGGCCTGCTCGACACTGCGAACCGCCGCCCGCGCCAGCTTCTTGGAAAACGCGTCAGTGCGGGTCGAACCGGCGACGACGAGTACTCGAATGCCCATGCTCGCTCCATCCTGTTCAGCTAAAGGCGTCATTCTAACTGCAGTACGCGAACCCGCCGCCCGGCGGCGTCCGGCGGCGGTCGTTCAGCCGGGCAGATCGAACAGCAGAATCTCGGCGCCGCCGTCCGCGCCGGCCAGATTCAGGCTGCGCAGGTCGCCGATCTTCGCGCCGTCGCCGGCCGAGAGCAGCGTGCCGTCGAGCAACAGTTCGCCGCGCGCGACATGCAGATAAGCGAGCCGGCCCGGCGCGAACTCGGCGGTTACAGCGCGGCCCGGCTCGAGCACGGCGGCATGGACTGCCGCATCCTGGTGGATGGTGACGCTGCCCTCGCGCCCGTCGCCCGAGGCGATCAGGCGCAGGCAGTCTCGCTTCTCCTGGCTGCCGAAGCGCTTCTGCTCGTAGCTCGGCTCGATGCCGCTGACATTGGGAACGATCCAGATCTGCAGCAGGTGCACCGGCTCGCTGGCGGACGGATTGAACTCGCTGTGCATGACGCCGCGGCCCGCGCTCATGCGCTGCACGTCGCCGGGTTCGATGAGCGTGCCGTTGCCCATGCTGTCCTTGTGCTGCAAGCTGCCGTCGAGCACATAGGTGATGATTTCCATGTCGCGATGGCCGTGGGTGCCGAAACCGCCGCCGGGCGCGATGCGGTCGTCGTTGATCACCCGCAGGGCGCCCCAGCCCATCTGCGCCGGGTCGTGATAATCGGCGAACGAGAAGGAATGGAAGGTGTCCAGCCAGCCGTGGTTAGCGTGTCCGCGTTCGGCTGCCTTGCGCAATTCGATCATGGCTTGCTCCTCCTGCCCGATCGCGGTGGGAGAATCGGGCGATTGTATGATGAGAATGTTTCAACTACGATTGTCAATATAGGAGCGGATCCGGGCACAATCCAGCGAATTGTTCTGGTGTTTTCGTTCCATTTCATTCAACAATAGGTCGGCATGCGGATCACTCTCGAAGCCCTGCAGATGCTCGATGCGATCGACACTCTGGGCAGCTTCGCGGCGGCGGCCGAGGCGCTCTACCGCGTGCCCTCGGCACTGACCCACGCGATCCGGAAGCTGGAGGACGATCTGGCGGTCACGCTGTTCGTGCGCGTCGGGCGGCGCGCCGTGCTGACGCCGGCCGGCCGCACGCTGCTCGACGAGGGCCGCCATCTTCTGCGCGCGGCGGGCGCTCTCGAGTGCCGCGTCAAGCGTATCGCGACCGGCTGGGAGAACGAGCTGCGCATCGCGCTCGATGCGGTGATCGATGCGCGTGATTTCCTGCCGCTGATCGATTTGTTCTACCGTGAAACCGCCGCCCAGGGCAGCACGCGCATCCGCCTGAGCTACGAGGTGCTGGGCGGAACCTGGGATGCCCTGGTCACCGGGCGGGCCGATCTGGCGGTTGCGGCGCTCGGCGATGCGCCGGCCGGCGGCGGCATTCGCGCCCTGCCCTTCGGCGAAGTGGAGTTCGTTTTCGCGGTCGCACCGGCCCATCCGTTGGCCGCTGCCGCGCAGCCGCTCACCGAACGCGACATCCTGGCCCATCGCGCGATCGTCGTCGCCGATACCTCGCGCCAGTTGCTGGCACGCGAGGCCGGCCTGGTGAGCGGACAGGAGATCCTGGTGGTGCCCGATGCCGTGGCCAAGCTGGCCGCTCAGCTTGCCGGGATGGGTGTCGGCTACCTGTTACGTCCGATCGCTGAACGCGAGGCTGCCGCCGGCCGACTGCTGATCAAGGACGTCGCGGCGGCGCGGCCGCTCGCACCGGCCCATTTGGCGTGGCGCAGCGACCACGCGGGGCGCGCGATCGACTGGTTCATCCACCAGCTCTCCGACCCGCGTGCGCCGGCGGCATTGCTGCACGGCGGGGCTGCGGCCGGCACCGGCATGTAGAATCGCCCTGGTTTGGCTGACCGTGTTTCGACGATCCACCGGTCCCACTGGCACTGTGGAGATGCTGCCGATGAATTCGATCTACCGCGTTTTGTTGTGCGCCTCGCTGGCCGCCCTGGCGGCGTGCTCGGACAAGCCGCCTCCCGAACCGCCTCGGCCCAGTGTCATCGACCCGCAGTTGAAGGCCATGGAAGCGGCACGAAGCATCGAAGGCACCCTGAAGGAGCAGGACGAGGCCAGGCGGCGCCTGATCGACGGCACCGACAAACCCTGACCCGGATTTTCGAGGGCGGAAATTTGCGTCGATTCGGCTGCTCGGGCGGGTGCAGGTCAGCCCCCACCAAGGCCCGCGTCGCGCCCCGCGCGGCGTGCCGCGATCCGGGCCACGTTTCCACAGACCAGATCGCATAGCTGCAGGGTTTCCGCCTCGGCGATGCGGTAGATCGTCGAGGTGCCGCGCCGCTCGCGCGCCAGCAGCCCGGCGTCGAACAGCACCTCGAGGTGCTTGGATACGTTGGACTGGGTCGCGCCCAGCGCCTCGACCAGTTGCCCGACGCTGCGCTCGGCCTGCCGCAGTTCCGACAGCAGGCGCAGGCGCCGCGGCTCGGCCAGCGCGCGGAAATATTCCGCCACCTGTTCCATCGCATCGGTGCTCACTTTTTTCATTTGCGTCTCCGACCGGCTGATTCCGCCACTTTCCGCCACTTGATTTTAATCTGTATATCACTATATACTGATACATAGATTTCTTCAAGCGGATCGAACTCGTTCCGCACAGGGAGTTGGCATGTTCCGTCACATCGTTTTGAAGCTCGTCGTGTCGGCAAGCGTGGTTGCTGCGGCGCTGCCGGTGCCCGCTGCCGACGCGCCGCCCGACAGCGCGACCGTCGCCTGGCGCGAGGTGCCGACGTCGTTCGCGGCCGAGGCCACGGTCGAGGCGCTGCGCCAGGCCACGGTCGCCGCCCAGGTGCAGGGCCGCGTCGTCGAAGTGCGCGTCGACGCCGGCGACCGGGTCAGGCAGGGCGATCTGCTGATGCGCATCGACGAGCGCGAATCAAATCAGGCCGTGGCCGGCGCCGAGGCCAATGTCGCCCAGGCCCAGGCGCAACTGGCCAATGCGCGCGCCACCTATGAACGAACCAAGAACCTGTTCGCGCAGAAGTTCGTCAGCCAGTCTGCGCTCGACCAGGCCCAGGCCGCTTACCGTGCCGCAGACGCGCAGATGAAGGCCGCCAGCGCCAACCGCGGCCAAGCCACGACCAGCCGCAGCTTCACATCGATCAAGGCACCGCTGGCCGGCGTGGTCGCCGAGCGCCACACCGAACTGGGCGAAATGGCGACCCCGGGCAAACCCTTGCTCACGCTGTACGACCCCGGGGGTTTGCGGGTGGTCGCCAGCGTTCCTCAATACAAGCTCGCCGAACTGCGCGGCGCGGTGCGCGCCAAGGTCGAATTCCCCGACACCGGCAAGTGGGTCGACGCCACCGAGGTCGAGCTGCTGCCGGTGGCCGATGCGCGCACCCATGTCGTGCGGGCGCGCGTGCAGTTGCCCGAGGATCTGCCCGGCGTGGTGCCGGGCATGTTCGCCCGCGCGCACTTCATCGTCGGCCAGGCGAAGAAGCTGGTCATGCCGCAGCAAGCCATCGTCAAGCGCGGCGAGCTGACCGCAGCCTACGTGCTCGACGACAAGGGAATGCCGCAACTGCGCCAGGTGCGTACAGGCGCGGTGCTGGCCGACGGACTGATCGAAGTGCTGGCCGGCCTGTCCCCCGGAGAGAAGGTATCGACCGCGCCGGTCAGGGCCGGCATCGCGCTCAAGCAGCCAGCCGGACAGTAGCTCGGCCAAGCCGGCGTGCGCCATGGTGGCGCGCGACGGAAAGACCGCCCGAAGGCGGCGATAAACGTCACCACAGGAGGAAGACGAAATGGCACACATCGTGATCATCGGCGCAGGGGTGGGCGGCATGCCGATGGCGTTCGAAATGAAGGACAACGCAAGGACGCAAGACCGCGTCACCGTGATATCGAATACCCCCACGTTCCATTTCGTTCCCTCGAACCCGTGGGTGGCGGTGAATTGGCGCAAGCGCGATGACATCGAAGTCGACATCGCGGCATCGCTGGGCAAGCGCGGCATCGATTTCATTCCGGTCGGCGCGAGGCGTGTTCTGCCAGAGTCGAAGCAGGTCGAACTCGATGACGGCCGGCGCATCGACTATGACTTTCTCGTCATCGCCACCGGACCGCAGCTGGCCTTCGAGGAAGTCGAAGGGCTCGGACCGGCCGGACACACGCAGTCGATCTGCCACGTCGACCATGCCATGCGCGCCCAGTCGCAGTGGCAGTCATTCGTCGAGAATCCGGGACCGATCGTGGTCGGCGCGGTACAGGGCGCCTCGTGTTTCGGCCCCGCCTACGAGTTCGCCATGATCATGGAAACCGACCTGCGCAAACGCAAGATCCGCGATCGTGTCCCGATGACCTTCGTCACCGCGGAACCCTACATCGGCCATCTCGGCCTGGGCGGCGTCGGCGATTCCAAGGGCATGATCGAATCGATCTTTCGCCATCGCAACATCAAGTGGATCTGCAATGCCAAGGTGAACAAAGTCGAAGCCGGGCAGATGCATGTCACCGAACACGACGAGGACGGCAAGCCGAAGAAGGACCACCTGCTGCCCTTCAATTACTCGATGATGCTTCCGGCATTCAAGGGCGTGGGCGCGGTGAATGGAATCGAAGGGCTGACCAATCCGCGCGGCTTCGTGATCGTGGACGCGCACCAGCGCAATCCCAAGTACCCGAACATCTACTCGGTCGGTGTCTGTGTGGCGATTCCCCCGGTGGAGGCCACGCCGATCCCGGTCGGTACGCCGAAGACCGGCTACATGATCGAATCGATGGTCACCGCGACCGCCCACAACATCCGCGCCGTGATCGAGGGTCGCGAGCCGACCGAAAGGGCCACCTGGAACGCGGTATGCCTGGCCGATTTCGGCAATTCCGGTGCCGCCTTCGTGGCCTTGCCGCAGATTCCGCCGCGCAACGTGAATTGGGTGTCCGAAGGCAAGTGGGTGCATCTGGCCAAGATCGCGTTCGAAAAGTACTTTCTCTACAAGGTTCGCAAGGGCACCTCGGAGCCGATATACGAGAAAGTGGTGATGAACGCGATGGGAATCATGAAGCTCAAGAACAAATGAGCAGTGTCAATGCCGCCGGATCACACCGGCGCATGATGGTCTCGGCGGGAAGTGAAGCGACGCAGGCGGCCCGCGGCCAGGAACTTGGACGTCGCTTCGAATCGAAGGAGATTGCTATGTGGCAAAAGAGAGTTGTGGTGTCCCTGATTTCGGGCCTGCTGCTGGCCGGTTCGGGCGGACTGTCCGCGGCCGATCCGGATAAGGCCCCGAACCCTGACCAGACGAAGGCACAAGTCGGCAAGTCCGAGCCGATCTACGGCAGCCAGTTGATGACCCGGCAGGAACGCATCGAGCATCGAAACAAGATGCGCAGCATGAAGACCGCCGAAGAGCGCGAGCAGTATCGGCTCGAACATCACGCGAAGATGGAGCAGCGCGCGCGCGAGAAAGGCGTGACCCTGCCTGACACGCCACCGTCCGGCGGCATGCGCAAAGGCATGGGCCAGGGAATGGGCCCGGGCATGGGTGGCGGTATGGGCCCGGGCGGCGGTATGGGCCCAGGTGGTGGCATGGGTCCGGGTGGCCGCCGCTGAGCCCGGTCGGTGCCGCGTGCCGGGGTTCGACACCCTGGCGCGGGGCGCTGGTTCACGCAGGATCGTGTAATCACTCGACGGATATTCGATGGGAATCTCGGGACGCATCGTCGCGCTGTTTCAGCGCAATGCGCTGACACCACTGATCGCGCTGGTGGCGCTGCTGCTCGGCCTGTTCGCGGTGCTGGTTACGCCGCGCGAGGAAGAGCCGCAGATCAACGTGACCATGGCCAACGTGCTGATTCCGTTTCCGGGTGCGTCGGTCAAGGACGTCGAGTCGCTGGTGTCGCGCCCGGCCGAGCAGGTGCTGTCGCGCATCTCCGGCATCGAGCATGTGTTCTCGGTGTCGCGCCCCGGCATGTCGGTGGTCACCGTGCAGTACGAGGTCGGACAGGATCCGATCCAGGCGCTGGTGCGGCTCTATGACACGATCAATTCCAACCGCGACTGGCTGTCGCCCAACCTCGGTGTCGGCGAGCCGATCGTCAAGCCCAAGGGCATCGACGACGTGCCCATCGTCACCCTGACCTTGTGGACCGCCGACCCGCAGCGCGCGGCCTTCGAATTACAGCAGGTGGCGCGCGCTGCCGAAACGGAGATCAAGCGGCTACCCGGCACGCGCGACGTGACCACGCTCGGCGGCCCGGGCCACCTGGTTCGCGTGCTGATGGATGCCGACCGGATGACCGCACACGGCGTCACCGCGCAGGACATCCGCGCCGCGCTGCAGGCATCCAACGCCTCGCAGCCTTCGGGCGAGATCGTCTCCGGCAACCGCGAGGTGCTGGTGCAGACCGGCACCTATCTCGAATCCGCCGACGATGTGCGCAGCCTCGTGGTCGGGGTGGCCGACGGCAAACCGGTTTTCATGACGGACGTCGCGAGAATCGAGGACGGGCCGGACCAGCCCAGCCGTTATGTCTGGCACGGCGTCGGCAAGGCAGCCGCGCCTGACAAGCCGGGCGCCGAGTATCCGGCCGTCACGCTGTCGGTGTCGAAAAAGCCCGGCGTGAATGCGGCGGACGTGGCCGAAGCGGTCATCCAACGCGCCGAATCGCTCAAGGGCTCGGTCATCCCCGCGGGCGTCGAATTCACGGTCACGCGCAACTACGGCGCGACCGCCACCGACAAGGCGCAGAAACTGATCGGCAAACTGATCTTCGCCACCGCCGCCGTGGTCGCGCTGGTCTGGCTGGCGCTCGGTCGGCGCGAAGCGCTGATCGTCGGCCTGGCGGTGACATTGACCCTTGCGGCGACCCTGTTCGCGTCCTGGGCCTGGGGGTTCACGCTCAATCGCGTATCGCTGTTTGCCCTCATATTCTCGATCGGCATCCTGGTCGATGATGCGATCGTGGTGGTGGAGAACATTCACCGCTGGCAGGCGCTGGAACCCGGCAAGCCGCTATGGCAGATCATTCCGCAAGCGGTGGATGAAGTCGGCAGCCCGACTATACTCGCCACGTTTACCGTGATCGCCGCGCTGCTGCCGATGGCCTTCGTGAGTGGTCTGATGGGCCCTTACATGAGCCCGATTCCGATCAATGCGTCGATGGGCATGCTGATTTCGCTCGCCATTGCCTTCATCGTCACACCGTGGCTGGCCAACAAGCTGCTCGCGCCGGCCGCGGCGCATGTCGCGCATGGCGGCGGGATGCCGGGCAGGCTCGACGCCGTGTTCCGTCGCATCATGGGCCCGATGCTCGATGCGCGCACCGGCGGACGCGCCCGCCGCATGCTGTGGCTCGGCATCCTGGCGCTGATCGTCGTGTCGGTATTGCTGCCGGTGGGCAAGCTGGTCGTCCTGAAGATGTTGCCGTTCGACAACAAGAGCGAGTTCCAGGTGGTGCTCGACATGCCGGTCGGAACACCGGTCGAACAGACCTCGAGCGTGCTGCACGAGATCGGCGAATACATCGCGGCCGTCGCTGAGGTCACCGACTACCAGGCTTACGCCGGCACTTCGGCACCGATCAACTTCAATGGCCTGGTGCGCCAGTACTACCTGCGCAGCGCGCCCGAGATGGGCGACATCCAGGTCAATCTGGTCGACAAGCATCAGCGCGACCGGCAAAGCCACGAGATCGCGGTATCGGTGCGCGAACGGATCATGGCGATCGCCAGGAAGCACGACGGTAACGCCAAGGTGGTCGAAGTGCCGCCGGGGCCGCCGGTGCTGTCGCCGATCGTCGCCGAAGTCTATGGCCCAGATTATGCTGGGCAGATCGCCGTCGCAGGCGCAGTGCGCAAGGCCTTCGAGAGCACGGCGGACATCGTCGGCGTGGACGACACGGTCGACGAAGACGCGCCGAAGTCGGTCCTGCGCGTCTCGCAGAGCAAGGCCGCACTGCTCGGCGTGGCGCAAAAGGACGTGGTCGAGGTCGTGCGACTGGGTCTGTCCGGCGAAGACGTGACGCCGGTACACGGCGGCGACAACAAGTACGAGATTCCAGTACGCGTGAGCCTGCCGCCGAACCAGCAAAGCTCGCTCGATGCACTGCTCAAGCTGCGGGTGCGGGCGCAGCAGGGCAGCAACGCCGGGCAGATGGTGCCGGTATCCGAGCTGGTCGAGGTTCGCCCGGCGCTGCGCGACAAGGTGATCTACCACAAGGATCTGCTGCCGGTGGTGTTCGTCACCGGCGACATGGGCGGCAAGCTCGACTCGCCGCTCTACGGAATGTTCGATATCCGCTCGCAGATCAAGGACGCGCCGCTCGACGGCCTGAGCAACGCGGCCGGCACACTCGGCGAATGGTTCATCCGCGCACCGAAGGATCCCTACGCGGGCTACAGCGTCAAGTGGGACGGCGAGTGGAAGGTCACCTACGAGACCTTCCGCGACATGGGCGCGGCCTACGCGGTCGGCCTGGTGCTGATCTATCTGCTGGTGGTGGCACAGTTCAAGAGCTACCTGACGCCGCTGATCATCATGGCGCCGATTCCGCTGACCATCATCGGCGTCATGCCCGGCCATGCACTGCTCGGTGCCCACTTCACCGCAACGTCGATGATCGGCATGATCGCGCTGGCCGGCATCATCGTGCGCAACTCGATCCTGCTGGTCGACTTCATCAACCTCGAGGTGGACAAAGGCACGCCGCTGGCCGAGGCCACCATCCGCGCCGCCGCGGTGCGCGCCCAGCCGATCGCGCTGACCGGACTCGCCGCGATGCTCGGCGCCTTCTTCATCCTCGACGACCCGATATTCAACGGTCTGGCGATTGCCCTGATCTTCGGCATCCTGGTGTCGACCGTGCTGACCCTGGTGGTGATTCCGGTGCTCTACTATGCCGCGAATCGCCGCCGGCTCGAACCCGCCATCAATCCGTGAAAGGATCCATCATGTCCATCGAACGCATCGTCCGCATCGTCGCCGGCTTTTTCGTGCTGATCTCGCTCGGCCTCGGCGTCGAAGCCAGCCCGCTTTTCGTCAGTCACAACTTCCTGTGGTTCACCGCCTTCGTCGGCGCCAATCTGTTTCAGAGCGGCTTCACCAACCTCTGTCCGCTGGTCAACATCCTGAAGAAGCTCGGATTCAAGGAAGCCGGCACTTCGTGCGCGGTAAGCTGCGGCTGAGATAGCGCGCCCCGGCTGCTCGCCGGTGGCGCGACGGCAGCCACCCCGGCGCTCGGGCAGGAAATTCGGTTACCCTTGGCATATCGAGAACCGGATCTCCACAAGCTTGTCATGATTGCCCTGGCGCTGGTCGTCCCCTGCTACAACGAACAAGAGGTGCTTCCGGAAACCGTTGATCGCCTGACCGCGCTGCTTGCGCGCCTGGTCGAGGCGGGCCAGATTGACGCCGGCAGCCGCATCTACCTGGTAGATGACGGTAGCCGCGACGGCACCTGGTCACTGATCGAGGCTTACGCCGCGCAGCGGATGCCGGTCGTAGGACTCAAGCTCAGCCGCAATCGCGGCCATCAGAATGCCCTGCTTGCCGGCTTGTTCGCTGCACGCGGCGACGCGATCGTCAGCATCGACGCGGACTTGCAGGACGACATTGCGATCATCGAGACGATGCTCGATCGTTTTCGTCAGGGTTGCGACGTCGTCTACGGTGTTCGCAGGCAGCGCGGGGCCGACACGCTTTTCAAGCGCTGCACGGCGAACGGGTTTTATCGCGTCATGGGCTGGATGGGCGCGCAGACGATCGCCAACCATGCCGACTACCGGCTGATGAGTCGTCGCGCGATCGAAGCCCTGAAGCAGTTCGGCGAATCCAATCTATACCTGCGCGGCATCATCCCGATGCTCGGTTATCGTTCGGCGATAGTCGAATACGATCGTTCGGCGCGCTTTGCCGGGCAATCCAAGTACCCGCTGCGCAGAATGATTTCGCTCGCGCTGAACGCGGTGACTTCGTTCTCGGTCGTACCGCTGCGGACGATCAGCTTGCTCGGATTGCTGGTGTCACTGGGAACGATGGTGGTATCGGTCTGGGTTCTGTGGGTAGCTCTGTTCTCGAGTCGGGCCGTTCCCGGCTGGGCGTCTACGGTGCTGCCGATCTATTTCCTCGGTGGCGTGCAGTTGCTGTCGCTCGGCGTGATTGGCGAGTACGTCGGAAAGCTGTACATCGAAGCCAAGGGGCGTCCGCGCTACTTCGTCGAGCAGGTGGTCGGCGACTGAGCTTCGGCTTGAGCCATGCCGGCTCGGGCCGAGGCGTGCGCGGTTCGGTTACGGCGCTTCGGATGCCGGTTGACTCCCTGTGTCGCTGCGAAATACGAACCAGCGGCTGCCGAGATAGAACAACAGGGTGTACGGAATCACGGCGAGCGCCTGCGCCACATAGGCATTCATGCCAAACAGATTGATGAGGCCGAACAGCGTGACGAGATTGCTCGAATAGGCCGCCAGGAAGACCGCGAGAAATCGCAGCAGCGCAGGGCTTACGGCGCCCCGATGCTCGAACGACCAGTTGCGGTTGAGGAGAAAACTCACCGCCAGGCCGACCGCATAGCCGAAGACGTTCGCCGCCAGATCGCCCCAGCCGAAGAGCCCCTTGGCGACGAAAATCAGCGCCAGGCCGACGCCCGTGTTGAGGATGCCGACCAGCACGAAGCGGACGAAACTGCGTCCGTGCCGGATGCTCATCGGCGATCGTAGGCGTAGTACTGCGCGCCGAGCGGCAACCACTTGAGCCACCGCTCCAGCGGACGCAGCAGGCGCAGCGCCCGCGGAAAGAAGATGCGGTAGGCGATTGCCGGATGCGCGAAACCGGCGTCCGCCAGTCGTCTGCGCAGCGTTCCCGCGCGCAGGAGAATGGCGTTCTCGTCGAACGGGCAGGTGTCGACCGCCCGGACGGTCAGCGGATTGAGCGGATTGTGCTCGAAGATCGTGATCAGCCCGCCCGGCCGCAGGATGCGGCGCAGTTCGGCAAACAAGGGTACATGCAGCGCCGGCTCGATGTGGTGGAACACGCAGGCCGAGAAGACGCAGTCGAAGCTGGCGTCCGCAAAGGGCAAGCGACTGCCATCGAACTCGATGAAACCGACGCCATCGAAGCGCTGTGAGCCGATTCGCAAGGACTTGCGCGAGACGTCGACACAGGTCAGGCTGGCGCCCGGAAAGTAACGCTGAAAGTAGGCCACCGACGAGCCGACTCCGGCACCGAAGTCGAGGATTCGAGCGACCTGTCCCACCGACTCGACCGACCGGGCGAGTTCCGCGAGGTCGCGTATCTTGTAGTCGGCGAAATACTCGGGCCCTTCCCCCGAGGCGGAAATGTTGGCGGCGTGAAGGTCGGAGTATTCCTGCGCGAACTTGTCGAATTCCGAGCGATTCATGAAGGCAGTATACCGACGCCACCGGTCGCGGCGGTGTTCTCCGGCATCGCTACGGTGCTATCGCGACGGTCTGGCATGGAGTGACAGCCGTTCGCCGTGCAGCGCGGTCTCCCAGCCGGGAATCTCCGTAGCGGGCCGCTTGCCGATAACGACCAGCAGGTCGGCGTCGACTGCGCCGACATCGATCGGTCGAAACCAGGTGAACTGGAGCAGCCGATCCGACAGATCGCAATTGACGCAGGCATATCCCCTGCCGACCAGGGCGGAATAGACATGCCCAGCCAGTACGCTCGCCGCTTGGTTGGGGGGCAGCACAGCGCCGCTCACGTCGGCCAATGCGAAGCGGGTCGTCGGCCTGGGGTCGGGCGGATGCCAGGCGTCGAGCATCGCCAGATCGACGGCAAGCGAGGTATTGGCCTTGTCGAACGCCGTCGGGCTGGCAATCCAGAAGATCGGGTCGGCGGCCCTGGAGATCAGATTGCCGGTCAGCAACAGGCCGAGCGCGCCTGCCGCGAGCGCCTTGAGCAACGGGCCGGCACGCGGGCCGCCTGATGGCTCGCCGCCTATGCCTCGCACCACGGGCAGGGCGAGCGCGGGAACGACGATCAGCGGAAGTAAGGTCGCCAGGGTCCACGCCAGTTTGCAGGTGGCATAGACCCCGCTGGCCTGCCATGCCACGAACAACAGGAGCAGATAGCCGAGCAGCGATGCCGCGAGCACCAGGCCGAAACCATCGAGCAGCCGGCGGCGGCCGACAGCGAGACACAGCAGGTAGGCGACGCCGATCACGCCGAGGACGGCGAACACGGCTCTGCGTTCGACCAGCGCCAGATAGCGCGCCAGGCCGGCCAGCAGTCCGTTCGGCGTGATCTCGGCCATCAGGCTGCGAACCATTTCGGCACTCGCGTGAAACGGCGCCAGACCGAAGACGAATGCCGCGAACTTCGGCCGGTCGTGGAACGGGAACACGATATGTCGGGCGATCGCATTCAGTTCGTCGACAAACTGCCCGGTTGCAGCGTGGTTGAGCATGAAGGTATAGCCGACGTTGCCGACCGCCAGGCCGATTGCGATCAGCAAGCCGAGGTGCCGCACCAGCCTGGCCGGGTGCTTGCGCAGCGTCCACAGCGCGATGCCGAACGTCGCCACCGGCACGACCGCGAAATACGGGTAGAGCAACACCGCGAAGGCGCTGGTAAGCCCATGGGCGAAGCTCGTCCGCAGCACGGGCGAGGGCTGCCCGAGCGAGCGGATGAACGGCAGCGCCGTGTAGAGGTTCAGGTAGAGCGCGGCGGTGGTCACGTACTGGACCAGATACGACTCGAAGAACAGGCTCGCGATCGGTGCGGACAGCGCCACGCTCACCGCGGCGACCGCCGCGACACGCTTGTCACCGAGCCAGTCGCGCACCAGGCAATAGCTGAGCGGCGCAGGCACCAGCATCAGCGCCATGCAGATGACCAGCCAGGTGCGGCCGGTGGTCAGTCCGCTGATGCTCGACAGGCTGGCCGCCAGCGCCAGATCGATCGACCGCATTCCGTTGCCGATTAGACCCCCGCCGGAAAAGGTCGACAACAGCGACTTGCTCTGGATCGCATTGGCGGTGGTGGCGTAGAAATACGAATCGGCCCGCATCGTGCCGAGGAATCCCGGGCCGGCGAAGCTCAGCGGCCAGAAGCTCAGCCACAGCCCGAGCGCCGTCACGGCGATGACCACCAGCGGCAGATGCGCGTGCGAGGACTGCGTCGCGCCCGCGCCGACGTGCCGCACCCGGCCCGCGACGCCGACCCCGACCGCGACGAGCATCAGCGCGCCAAGCATCGGCGCCGAGGCCCTGGCGGAAAAGAAGTAAGCCGAGGTGTTGGCGAGCAGGGCAAACAGGCAGAAGCCGATCGTGAAGCAGGCGATCCAGTTCGAGCGGCTGACGGCGGCGAGCGGATCGGCCGCCGCCAGCGAGGCGCCCGCTAGGGTAAAGGCGAGGATCGCGAGGACCGACCAGCCCAGTAGCGCCGCGAAATCGCCGACGCCTTCCAGCACCAGCGGAACGATCTCGGCGGAAGGCAGGCCCACTGTAAAGGCCTGGTCACCGGACAGCTCGAAGTTGCGGATGAGCTTCCTGGCGCCGAAGCGGATTTCGCCGGTCATGATGCCCGCATCGGGTTCGGCGTTTCGTGATTGTGCGAGCTTTGTTGCGCGGATCTCGAAGCTCGCGCCCAGCGGCCGCGCGGCCAGGGTGGCGACCGACAACAGTTGCCGCGGCGGCAGCCTGACCCAGTGCCATCCCGGCGTGGCGCTTGCGAGATCGACCTCGCGTTCGGTTCCGTCGTAGCGGATCCTGACCCGCCCGCCGTCGGGTCTGTCGAGAAACGGAAGTTCGGGCTCGGCGCCGTTCAATTCGATCGTGATTTCGCTTCCGGGCTGCGTCGATTCCACCCGTTCGCCGTAGGACGTGGACGTCCACCGGCCCGTGACGGACGCCAGCTCGTCGAAGCGCAGCCGTGGCTGCCCGTCGGGAATCGGCAGCGCTAATTCGACCGTCGCCGCATCGTCGGAGATGTTGGTGATGCTTACGCGATGAAGCGACGCGACCGGATGGCCTGCCAGCCTCTGTTCGACACCATCGACGCGGAGCTGAGGCACCCATTCGCCGGCATGCCGGACGGTGACGTGAATCGGCGTGAGAAACAGGCACCAGCACAGCACGACGAGCAGCGCACCGGCAATCAGGGCTGCGGCGCGAATCGCGTCCTTGATCGACAGTCGAGGTCGCCGGTGAACTGCGGGTTCAAGCATGGAGATGGAGGTATACCGGAGATGCGCCCGACTATCGGGGGTCGAGGACCGGCATGTGCCTCAGTTCGCGGATATGCCAGTCGGTGCGATGCGCACCGGACAGGATGTTACCCGATTCGAAGGAATAGTCCCGGCGCTTTACCGGGCGATTCGCTGGAAGCCGCGTGGAATCGACCTCACAGCCCGACCACGGCCGGAGAGCCGCATGGATGCTGGATCTCCGCGTTTCGGCAAAGGCAAACCGCCAGCCGGGGCGCAGTTCGCCGACGGCGCACGGTCGTTTAGCTGGCTGCTAGCGCTCGATCCACGCCAGCAGCGACTGCCACTGTTCGAGATCCTTTTCGGCACGCGAGGGCGGCAGGTCGAACAGGGTCAGGCCATGCGCCGCAGCCTGAACGTAGATCTGCGTGTCGCGCAGATAGCCGATCACCGGCAGGGTTTCGTGATCGAGAAAGCGATGCAGTTCGCCGGCCGCACGCGTGCGCGGGTCGACGCGCATGCCGATGATGCCGATCTCGATGCCGTTGCGCATTTCCTTCGCCCCGCGCAGCGCAGCGAGAAAATCGCGCGTCGCCAGAATGTCGAACAGCGAGGGCTGCAGCGGCACGATCACCCGATCGACCATGCCCAGTACCTGATGCAGTCTCTTGCCGTGCAGTCCGGCCGGCGTGTCGAGCACGACATGGGTGGTGCCTTTGGGCGGGCGGGCCGGCTTGTCGGTATCGAGATCCCAGGTGTCGATCTTCGGCGCCGCGAGCGGCCGTATCCTCAGCCACTCGCGCGACGATTGCTGGCGGTCGATGTCGCCCAGCATCACGCGCCGGCCCGACTTGGCGAAGTAGCCGGCGAGATTGGTCGCCAGGGTGCTCTTGCCGACACCGCCTTTGGGATTGGCCACCAGGAAGGATTTCATGCGGCGTAGATTAGCATGGGCGGCCGCGCGCCGGTATGCAGGCGCTGCTCGTAGCCAAGCGGCGCCAGTATTCCACGTCCGCATTCCCATCCTCCCCGCCTCGAAGGGGAGGGAAAAATCAGGTCGTGGCTCGACGTCCGACAGCGAATCGCCTCGCCGCGGCTCGTCTGCGGCAAAATGCGGTCCCGGCAGCCATTCGGGCTCGCGCCCGCGAGCGAACACAAATGATCAAGCAACGAGATCCCGACGAATCCCTACCCGCGATCGGCCGCGACCAGGAGTGGCCGGTCGTCGACGGTTGGCTCGCGGTCGGTGGCCTGCCACTGACCGAATTCGTGCAGCGGCTCGGCAGCCCCTGCTACCTGTACTCGCGCGAGCGCATCGACCGGCGCATCGCGCAGGTGCGCGATGCGTTGCCGCGCGATGTCGAACTGCTGTACCCGGTCAAGGCCAATCCGCTGCCGGCGCTGCTTCAGCACATCGCGGGCCAGGTGGACGGCTTCGACATCGCCTCGGGCGGAGAACTCGAACGTGCGCTTGCGACCGGCATGACAGGCGCGCGCCTGAGTTTCGCCGGCCCCGGCAAGACCGACGACGAACTCGCCGAAGCCGTTTCGGCCGGCGCGCTGATCGTGCTCGAATCGGCCGGCGAGGCGCATCGCCTGGCTGGCCTGACCGGTAGCCGGCGCCCGCGGGTTGCGCTGCGCATCAACCCGCCTTTCGAACTGTCCCCCGCCGCGGCGCGCATGGCGGGCGGCGCGCGCAAGTTCGGCGTGGACAGCGAACAGGCGCCGCAGGTGCTCGGCGAGATCGGGCGGCTGCCGCTCGAATTCGAGGGCTTTCACTGCTATCCGGGATCTCAGTGCCTCGACGCGACGGCGATTATCGAGACCCAGCGCGCGACACTCGACCTGGCGGTCGAGCTCGCCGCGTTTGCCCCCGCCGCCCCGCGCGTGCTCAATCTCGGCGGCGGATTCGGCGTGCCGTGCTTCGCCGGAGAATCGCCGCTCGACCTGGCGCGCCTCGGCGCATCGCTGCAGTCATTGACACGCGATGCGGCAGCGCGCTTGCCCGGCGCCCGGCTGACGCTCGAACTGGGCCGCTTTCTGGTGGCCGAAGCGGGAATCTATGTCTGCCGCGTGATCGAGCGCAAGCGCTCGCGCGGCAAGACCATCCTGATCGTCGATGGCGGACTCCACCACCACTGGCATGCGAGCGGCGCACTCGAAGGGCGGCGCCATCTGCACTTTCCGATCGCTGTCGTGATCGGGCACGATTCGCTTGTCCGTTCAAGCGTCCACGCGCGCGAGGTCGAGACCGTCACTGTCGCCGGTCCGCTATGCGCTCCGCATGACGTTTTCGCCCAGGACATCGAACTCGCGCGCGCCGAAGCGGGTGACCTGGTGGTGATGTTCCAGTCGGGGGCCTATGGCGCAACGGCAAGCCCAGCGGGCTTTCTCGGCCGCCCGCCGGTCAGCGAGATGCTGATCTGACTATTTGCGGCCGGCCTGCGCGCGGGCAGTGGAAATCATCTGCCGGCGGTCTTCCTCGGCCGCGCGAACGGCGGTCTTCTGCTCGTCGTCGAGGGGCTCTCCGCTGAACTTCTCGATCGCCGACACGGTGCGCGCAGCCGGATCGGTGATGCGCCCTTCGGCCGGGATCGCCCGGCGAACGATATCCGGCGGCCGTCTGGTGATGGCGACGACGCGCGTGACGAACAGGTCGTCGGCGTGGCGGATCTCGGCCCGCAACCATGCCGACTGTGCCGGCGTCAGGTTGGCACCGGACATCGTCGGCGGCGAAATCGGCGGCGCTGCGACGGCACTGCCGAGGTAGCTCGCGACGGTGATAAATGCCGCGAACGCGGCCAATGCGGCGGTGACGGACAGCGGCGTGGCAATATGAAACATCGTTGGAGGTTCCGAAGCTTTTCACCTAGAACGCCTAGGGTATCAAAATGGTTGATCCGGTTGTCAGGCGGCCTTCGAGATCGCGATGCGCCCGGGCCGCGTCGCGCAGCGGGTAGCGCTGGTTGATGTCTATCCTGACCTTGCCCGCGGCGACCACCTCGAACAGCTCAGCCGCGGTCGCCAGCAGGTCGCTGCGCTTGGCGGTGTAGGTGAACAAGGTCGGCCGCGTGACGTAGAGCGAGCCCCGCTTGGCCAGCACACCGAGATCGAGTGGCGGCACCGGGCCCGACGCACTGCCGAAGCTCACCATCACGCCGAGCGGGCGCAGACAGGCGAGCGATTCCATGGAGGTGTCCTTGCCGATCGAATCGTAGACCACCGGCAGGCCGGCACCGCCGGTGATCTCGCGCACGCGCTCGGCGAAGTTCTCCCGCGTGTAGACGATGGTGTGGTCACAGCCGTGCGCCCGCGCGAGTTCGGCCTTGGCCTGCGAGCCGACCGTGCCGATCACCGTCGCGCCGAGCGCCTTGGCCCACTGGCAGACGATCAGCCCGACCCCGCCGGCGGCGGCGTGGATCAGGATCGTGTCGCCCGGCTGGACGCGGTAGGTCCGCCGCAGCAGGTATTGCGCTGTCATGCCCTGCAGCATCATCGCCGCGCCCTGCTCGAAACCGATGGCATCGGGCAATCTGACCAGCCGGTCGGCGGGCATCAGACGGGCCTGGGCATAGGCGCCGACCGGTCCGCCCGCATAGGCCACCCGGTCGCCGATCGCGATGTCGGCAACGTCCTCGCCGACCGCCTCGACCACCCCGGCCGCCTCGAGCCCGATACCGCTCGGCAGCGGCAACTGATACAGGCCGCTGCGGTGATAGGTGTCGATGTAGTTGAGCCCGACCGCGCGATGGCTGACGCGAGCCTCGCCCGGACCGGGCTCACCGACGTCGACCGCCTGCCACTGCAGCACCTCGGGGCCGCCGGTGGCGGCGAAGCGGATTGCATGAACGCTGGACATTTGGCTCACCTCACGATCGACACGCCGACGCGAAACTGCGGCCGGCGTCGCAGATTGTAGTCGAGCAGACTCTCGCCATAGCCGTTGAAGTACTGGAAGTGCAGAAAGCCGCCGGCGTCGGAGAACAACACCCGCTTGAGCCGGTACGACAGATCGAACTGGGCGAAGCCGTTGCGGTTCGGGTTGATGTCCGACGAGAGCAGCCAGCCGTCGTCATTGCCATAGCGCAGATTGAGCAGCGAGTAGCCGCGGTAGTGGGCAATGTCGGGATTGTCCTCCCGGTCGAGGTAGCCGAACAGCTTCAATGCAGTCGAGAAGTGGGTGTCCTCGTCGATGTCCCAGCGCCAGGTCGGCTTGGCGAACAGGGTATCGATCGAGCGCGAGGTCGCGCCCTCCTTGCCGTTGGACTGGTGCTCGTAGCCGGCCTGCAGCGACAGCGAATGCGGCGAACCGATCTCGCGGTAGGGCCCCCACTGGTAGAAGAAACTCGGCTTGTAGGTGGTGTCGCGGAACGGCTTGGAATTGGCGGTGAGATCCCAGATCGAGTTCTGCGTATAGCCGAAATGCAGCCCGGTCAGCAGATCGACCCACGGAAACTCGGTGGCCAGGCCGTCGGGATCGAACAGCCGGTACTTGAAGGATAGCTGGAAGCGCGCCGTGGTATTGCCGCGCGAGCCGACCAGGAAGTACATCGGATCGTGCGAGGACAGGGCGGTCTCGCGCTTTGACAGATCGACCACGCCTTGCGCCGCACCTTCCGTCTCGCGTTCCTTTCCCCGCATGCGGGCGAGGGTATCGATCTGCGGCGCTGCGCGACTGGCCGGGACGAACTGCACCAGCAGTCTGGACGAACCGAACTGGGTCAGCTCCAGCGTGCCGAGTCCCTCCAGTTCCGGCGGCATCGCAACCAGGTAGTCGCGCCTGCCCGACGCCGCTTCGCCGTCGGCACGCAGCGTCACCACGACGCTGCGCGGTCCGATCAGCACCCGGGCCGGCAGCGTGTCGGCGAGCGTCTCGTTGCCGGTCGGCATCGCCGTCACACGCAAGGGCTCACCGGCCTTGACCAGCGTCTGACCGCTGGCAAGCAGTACGTCGGCATGGACCGGGGCAGCGATCAGCGCCGCGGCAAGCGCAAACAGGGGATGCAGATGACTTCGCAAATTGGACTCCTCGAACAGGTTTTGACGATTGTTCTGACGATCCGGGGTCGCCGGCGTTCCCGACATCTGTAGCACGAATTGCGCCCGGCCCGCCGGGGCGCCGCTCGGGTAGAATCGTTCCCGGGTCGCCGATCGCCGCCACGAACCCTATTCGGCGCGCTTCGGGTGCAATCGGCCGAGGTGCCGCTTGCCGTTGTCTTGAGGAGACTTCCGTGTTACTCCGCAGCCGCATGTCGACGCACGCGATGCCGGCGATGCTTGCAACTCGTCTAGCAGCCTGTCGGACGACTCCGAGCGCTCGGTGACCTTCCAGGCGATGTCGGAAGAAACCGCGCGAAGCCTCGTCGAGCGTCTCCCCTGATCGCGCGACATGGCGAGCACCAGCGCACTGATTCCGGCGATCGCGGTCGGCGCGATCTTCGGCGTGCCGGCACTCGTCATATGGCGCCGCTACCGCGACCTCAAGCGCGAGCGCTTCATTCGTAACGAGCCGCTGCCCGCGGGCCTGCTGGATAAGCTCGCCAGGCGCCGGCCGCAGCTCAAGTTCAAGGACCGCGCGCTGGTGGCCCACGCGCTGCGCCAGTTCTTCCTGGTCTACCTGCGCGCCAACGGCCGCTATGTCTCGATGCCCTCGCAGGCGGTGGATGACCTGTGGCACGAGTTCATCCTCTACACCCGGGACTATCGCGACTACTGCAAGCGGGCATTCGGCCGTTTTTTCGACCACACGCCGGCAGTGGCCCTGGCTGCCGACAAGCGCAGCAACGCCGGCCTGCGCCGCACCTGGTGGTACGCCTGCAAGGAGGAACACATCGATCCGCGCCAGCCGAGCCGCCTGCCGCTGCTGTTCGCGATCGACGCCAAGCTCGGCCTGGCCGACGGCTTCGTCTACTCGCCCGACTGCCGCGAGGCGCGCCGGCGCGGCGACAACACCACCAATTGCGCCGGCGATTTCGGTGATTCGAGCGTCGACGGCTCGACTGACGGCTTCGGCGACAGCGACAGCGGTTCGGGCGACAGCGGTGACAGCGGCGGAGACGGTGGGTGCGGCGGCGGAGGTTGTGGCGGCGGCGATTGAGGCGATCGACCGGAGAGCCTCACCAGATGGCGCTCTCCGCAATGCGCATCGCCAGACGCCGCATAGAGTGAGCTTCTCCGGTTATATAGTCGCGTAGAGCGCCATTCCATGCGGCTTGCAGGCCGGGTAACCACGCTGTACTCAGCAATGGTTGGCGCGAACTTCGAAGCCACCCGCCGCGAGGACTTTCACCAAGGTGGGCCTGATCGATTAAATCTTGACCAATCCGGAAGCGCTACTTGAGCAGGCCTTGATCGGAAGCCCAACGCGACCAGTCCACAGTTTCGCTCGAAAGCAGTTCGACCGACGAACGGCCGCCGATGTTGTTTGGAAACAGCATCAGGTTGTCACAGGGCCACCGCGCAGACGGCGCGATCAGCCCATCACAACCGAGGAACTCGACAGCAGCGCCGATCTCTTGAGTGCGCTTCAAGTTCATGGTCCCGTAAGTATCTTCCGGCACGCCGAGTGCCGACAGATCTGCGCGCACCAGTTTCAACGTGCGTCGAGCGACGACCCCGAGCGTATGCAGCATGATGGGCCTGGTCGGACGCGGACTGAGCTGGGACCAATGAAACGAAATTTCCGCCAGAGCCCCGTCGCGCTCGAAGCTCGTATAGAACACGCCCGCGGCGCCGTTAGGCATCCAACGACCGCCGCTGGTCGAACTGACAAGCGGATCTAGGCTTTGCCGTGTCGCTCGAAAAGCTCGACCGTCGAAGGGCTCAGTTGGAAATGCGTCGATTCGATGGACAAGTTCGCTGTCATGAACCATCAGGCCGCAAGGCGCTCAGAGAAAGACGCCGTCGCGCAGTTGATTCACCGCAGCGAGGAGTTCATCCGCACGACCTTGCTGGATCAACTCAGCAGGAATTTGGTCCCCGAGTACCCGCTGACGCGCGAAGATCCACAGCCTGGCCTCGCGCGGCTCATAGAAATCCGACAACTTGTCGAGGAGGAACTCCAGCTCCAGAAGTTGCTTCTCCGTGTTCGGGTGCGGGAAGGCCTTGCCCTGGTTCCATCGCGACACAGTTTCCGGACGCACGCTCAGCACATTTGCGACATCAGAGGAGCGCATTGCGCCCTTGTCCTGAATCGCATGCAGCCGCCGCGCAATAGCGTTACTACTCATGATCGACCTCGATAGTTGAAGAAACGCGACACGTATCAGGCACGCGCTTCGCGCGCGACGCATATCATTGGATGTCGAGCCAACGGCCCAGCATGTTGATGAAACTATAGCGCTTTATATATAATCTTTACAAGCGTTTCTCGTTGACTTTTAGCGGCTTATCTCCGAAAGCCATCGCTTTAGCACCGAGTCGGCGGCAACGCCTGCGCTCCCGTCCCGCTACGGTAGCCGGGAGCAAGCGACTGGCGCGACAATAGGCGTCCGATCGAAAATCGATGCACCCGAAGGAGGCGATCCATGAACCCGGCAGGCAGCTCCGAATCCCTGATGAGCGGCGCCGATTATCGCGAGTCGCTGCGCCGCTACAAGCCGACGGTCTTCGTCGACGGCCGCAGGGTCGATAGCGTGGCCGACGAACCGGCCTTCGCGCCCGGCATCAATGCCGTCGGACTGACCTACGATTTCGCGCTGGATGAGCGCTACCGCAAGCTGATGACCGCCCTGCAGGGTACCAGCGGCAAGCTCGTCAATCGCATGCTGCATATCGACGAGAGCCCGGCCGATCTGCTGAACAAGCTGGAGGCGGTGCGCCTGGTGTGCCAGGAAACCGGCTGCGCCCTGCGCTATCTGTCGCACGACGCACTCAATGCGCTCGGCCAGGTCAGCGCCCGGCTCGACGATGCCAGGGGATCGCGCGAGCACGTGGCGCGTTTCCTCGACTATCTGCACCGCGTACAGGATCAGGATCTGACCCTGGGCATCGCGATGACCGACGCCAAGGGCGATCGCAGCAGGCGGCCTCACCAGCAGGCCAATATCGACAGCTATGTCCATATCGTCGAGCGTAATGCCAAAGGAATCGTCGTTTCGGGCACCAAGGCGATCGTGACCGGCGCGCCCTATGTCCATGAGTTCCTGGTCATGCCCAGCCGCAACATGACGCCGGAGGACGCCGATTTCGCGGTCTGCTGCGCGGTCCCGGTCGATGCCGCCGGATTGACAATCGTCGCCCGCCCCGCCGGACGGCCGGGCGAGAAGCTCGAGCACGGCGCAGCGCTGTTCAGCCGCAAGTATGGCCAGAGCACCGCGGTGCTGATGTTCGACAAGGTGTTCGTGCCGTGGGAGCACGTGTTCTACGCCGGCGAATGGGAGCATTCGGCGCATCTGACCTACAGCTACGCGACCCACCATCGTCACACCTGCATCGGTGCGCGCGCCGGTTTCGGCGACCTGTTGATCGGCGCCGGCGCCCTGATGTGCGAGGCCAACGGCTTCGACCCCGGGCGGGAGACCCACCTGCGCGAACAGATGGTGGAATTGATCAAGATCACCGAGGGCTTTTTCGCCTGCGGCGTGGCGGCAAGCGTCTACGCCACGGCCGATCCGTACAGCAAGACGCTGATGCCCGACCCGGTGTTCAGCAATATCGGCAAATTGCTGCTGGCGACGCAGATCTACGACATGCACCGGATCGCCCACTACGTTTCCGGCGGTCTGATCGTCACCCTTCCCGGACCCGACGAAGACCACAACCCGGAGACCGCAGCGAGCCTGAGCGAGGTGCTGCGCGCCAACCCCGACGTGCCCTATGAAAAGCGCATCGAGACCGCCCGCCTGATCGAGGATCTGACCGCAGGCTACCAGGGCGGCTGGTACTCGGTGATCAGCCTGCACGGCGGCGGCTCGCCGGAGGCGATGAATCAGGAGATCTACCGCAACTATCCGCTCGGATCGAAGGTGGAACTGGTCGAGCGCGTGCTCGATCGCGGCATCGCCCACGACCCCGGGCGCCCGATCACCAAGAACCGCCAACCCGGCCGCTGCTGCGACGCCGGATGCAGCGCACCGGGTCAGCCGATCATGGTGCCCCTGCCCGGCGTCAGGGAATGACCGGCGACACGGCGGGCGCGCCTCGCCGATGCGCGGTATCGAGGTGACCCTCGGCTGCGCCGTGAGTTTTCATCCAGTTGGCCTGAGAGCCGCGCCAGATGGCGATCTACGCGATGCACATCGCGGAGAGCCGCATGGGATGGACTTCTTCGGCTATCGCCACACGTAGACCACCATTCCATGCGACTTGCAGGGGAGGCGGCAAATCAGGCGCCGCTCAGCCTTTCGTCTCGCGGGCGCGGCGAAAGTCGCGCACCTGTAGATGGACCCAGGCGGCTTCGAGCAGGGTCGCGTCGTGGCCGGCCGCTCGCGCACGGCGCAACATGTCGCCGACGATGTGAGCGGATTCGATGCGCGCGCCCGATTCGAGGTCGCGCAGCATCGAGGCGGTCATGACCGAGCCGGGCTGGGTCAGGGTCTTCAGGGCGCTGTCCACGGCGGTGGGCCGCGAGGGCTTGCCGGCCGCCGCCGCGGCCGACTCGCACTCGGCCAGCATGCGCTCGGTGAGTCCAACTCCGCCCAGTGCCGCGACGATGTCGCCGATCGCGCCGCGCATCAGCGTCGTCATGCCGGCCAGCGTGGCGAGGAAGACGAACTTCTCCCAGATTTCCTGATCGATGTCATCGACATGGCGCGCGTCCACCGGTGTCTGGCGAAAGGCGGCGTCGAGCGCGTCGAGCGCGTGCTTGGCAGCGGCGCCGTTGGTCGGTCGCAGGCCGTAGGTGATGCGATGCAGATCGGTCAATTGCCGCACCACGCCGTCGGGCGTGAGTGCGCTGGCAATATGGCAGCAGCCGCCGAGCACGCGCGCGGCGCCGAACGCGCGATCGAGCCGATCGAAGTGCTCGAGCCCGTTCAACACCGGCAGGATCAGGGTGTCGGGACGCAGCGCCGGCGCGATCGATTCGATCGCCGAATCGAGGTCGTACGCCTTGCAGGTCAATAGCACCAGATCGTAGTCGGGCCGCAATGCCGCCTGCACCACCGTGCGCACCGGAATCGCAATATCGCCATACCGGCTGTCGACGCGCAGGCCATTTTCAGCAAGGGTCGCGGCGCGTGCGGGACGAACCAGGAAGCTGACCTCGAGCGTCGATTTGCCCTGGAGCGTGGCCTCGGCCAGCCGTCCACCGAAATATCCGCCGGTAGCACCTGCGCCAAGCACAAGCATTTCCATATCGTGTTCCTGAGCGTTCACGCCGCCGTGAGTTTGGCGACCGACAGTGCGAGCCACTTGATGCCCTGGCGGCCGAAGTTTACCTGCACCCGTGCATCCGAACCCGAGCCTTCGGCGTTGACGATCACACCCTGGCCGAACTTCGCATGCTGGACCTGCTGGCCGACGCGGTATCCGCCGCCCGAGTTCTCGACCTCGTAGCGCGTGCGCACGGGTGGCGCTTTCGGGTAGTTCGGCTTCGGATCGTAGTACCTGTTGCCCCACGCGGGTTCCGCGACACGCTGCGGCTTGAGCCTGGGCGTCAGCCACTTGGACAGCCCCGCGGGGATCTCCTCGAGGAAGCGCGACTTCATGTTGTAGCGCGTCTGCCCGTGCAGCATGCGCGTCTGCGCGAAGCTCAGGTAAAGCCTCTCGCGCGCCCGGGTGACCGCAACATACATCAGGCGACGTTCTTCTTCCAGGCCCTTGTCTTCTGGAATGCTGTTCTCGTGCGGGAACAGGCCTTCCTCGAGCCCGCTGATGAAGACGATGTCGAACTCGAGCCCCTTGGCCGAATGCACGGTCATCAACTGCACCGCATCGTCGGAGTCGCCGGCCCGGTGCTCGCCGGCTTCGAGCGAGGCGTGGGCGAGGAAGGCCGCCAGCGGATCGGGCTGCTCGACCGGCGCCTCTCCGGGCGGCTGTTCGATCAGGTAGCCTTCTTCGGCGATGAAGTTGACCGCGGCATTGACCAGTTCGTCGAGGTTGGCGAGCCGGTCCTGCCCTTCCTTCTCGGTCTGGTAGTGCGCCGTGAGGCCGGACATTTCGAGCACCTGTTCGACCGTCTCGGGCAGCGTGAGGCCCTCGCAGGCTGCGCGCAGCCTGTCGATCAGCGCGACGAACACGCCGACCGAGGCGCCCGCCTTGCCGGGCAACGCTCTGGCGGCGGCCCACAGGCTCAACGCGCCCCCACCCGCCACCGGTCTGGCGGCATCCTGCAACTGTTCGAGCGAACGCGCGCCGATGCCGCGGGTCGGGAAGTTGACCACGCGGGCGAATGCGGTGTCGTCGTCGGGATTGGCGATCAGCCGCAGATAGGCCAGCGCATGCTTGATCTCCTGGCGCTCGAAGAAGCGCAGCCCGCCATAGACGCGGTAGGGCAGGTTGGCCGAGAACAGCGTGTGTTCGAGCACCCGCGACTGCGCATTGCTGCGGTAGAGCAGTGCGATCTCGCGCCGCGCCCTGCCCTCTGCGGCGAGCGAGCGGATCTCGTCGATCAGCCAGCGCGCCTCTTCGATGTCGCTCGTCGCCTCGTAGATACGGATCGGCTCGCCCGAGCCGCGATCGGTCCATAGGTTCTTGCCGAGCCGGCCGGCGTTGTTCTTGATGATGGCATTGGCGGCGTCGAGGATGTTGCCGTGCGAGCGGTAGTTCTGTTCGAGGCGGATCACGTTGTCGACGCGGAATTCGCGCTCGAAATCGCGCATGTTGCCGACCTCGGCGCCGCGAAACGCGTAGATGCTCTGGTCGTCGTCGCCCACCGCCATGACCGTGGCGCCGCCGCCGGCCAAGAGCTTGAGCCAGCGATACTGCAGGACGTTGGTATCCTGGAACTCGTCGACCAGGATGTGACGAAAGCGCGCCTGGTAGTGGGCGCGGATTGGCTCGACGCGTTCGAGCAGCTCGTAGGTGCGCAACAGCAGTTCGGCGAAATCGACCACGCCTTCGCGCTGGCACTGGTTGTCGTATTCCTGGTAGAGCTCGACCCGGCGGCGGGTGAAGTCGTCCCAGGCCTCGACCGCGTGCGGGCGCAGCCCAGCTTCCTTTTGCGCATTGATGAAATGCAGCAGGTCGCGCGGCGGGAATTTCTCGTCGTCGATGCTGAGCGTCTTCAACAGGCGCTTGATCGCCGACAGCTGATCCGCCGTGTCGAGAATCTGGAAGGTCTGCGGCAGCGCCGCCTCGCGCCAGTGGGCGCGCAGCAGCCGGTTGCACAGGCCATGGAAGGTGCCGATCCACATGCCGCGGGTGTTGATCGGCAGCATCGCCGACAGCCGCGCCAGCATTTCCTTCGCTGCCTTGTTGGTGAAGGTGACGGCGAGCACGCCGTGCGGCCCGACCTGCCCGGTCTGGATCAGCCAGGCGATGCGGGTGGTCAGCACCCGCGTCTTGCCCGAGCCGGCGCCGGCAAGGATCAGCGCGTGCCGGGCGGGCAGCGTGACGGCCGCGAGTTGCTCGGGATTCAGACCCCGCAGGAGATCGGACATGGGAATGGCGCGAATTGCGAAGCGCCATTATAGCGGCCGGCCGCCCACGCTCCGGCGACGCTGGCTGACCCTCGCCAGGCGCGCGATCGGACGGCCTTTCGATCCGTTTCTTACGGTGGGCCGGCTCTGATTCCGGCCTCGAATCGAAGATCGATAGAGACTCCAGGGGCCTGGGAGCGTTGCTTTTTGTTGCATAGCCGCAACGCACCAACCCTCCAGCCGAATCTATTATTTCTGTAATTTCCACAACTTATATTGAGATCCCGGGCCGAACAGCAGGGTAGCCGTTAGGCGGACCCCTCTAGAATTGTGCATTGCAGCGGATTCGTGCGGTAATTCACCTATACTCCGGGATAACCCGGATCACAATCTACTCGGGTATTCAAGTGTTGCAGTGCGGCGCCGTTAGAGAATCAGCCCACAAGGTTGTTTGCCCAAACAGTGAGCACATTGAGCAAGGAGAGCATGATGCGTCCGAAGTTTCCGAAAATGTTGCCGTGGCTGGCGAAGTCCGCCGGCGTACCGATCGCCCGCGCCGAGGGATTGTGGGCGGATGCGATTCGTTACGCCACCATCGAGACCGGCTGGGTCGAAACACCCGAGTACTGGAAGGTCGCCGTCGACCGCCTGCTCGAGTTGTTGCAGACCGAAGCCTCGACCTGCCATCCACCACGGCTGACGCCGTGGGTGACGATCAACATGCGCATGGCCTCGCTGCCGATGATCGCAGCCAATGGCATCGCCCTGGCATGGTCGGCCGCGTTCGGCCAGGTGAACCAGCGTTGCTTCCAAACCCAGGCTCCTGCGCGTCGCGCCGCCTGATCTCCCGAAATGCCCCACCGACCCGCCCGGCGCGACCGGGCGGGCGGAATCGCACCCCCGGCCCCAAGCCATAACAGATAAGCAAATCGGCACGTTTCAAACGTGCCGATTTGCTTTGCGACGCCGCACCGCCATGCCGGGCCGCAGAGTGGGGCGAGTATAATTCGCCGCTCCAGCCGCTTCGCGGTCGCCCGTCCACCCGCCCGTTCCATGCAAGAAAAATACAACGCCTCCGAAGTCGAGCGTGCCGCTCAGGCGCACTGGAATGCCAGCAGGTCGTTCGCTGCCGTACCCGAACGCGGCAAGCCCAAGTATTACTGCCTGTCGATGTTTCCCTACCCGTCGGGCAAGCTGCACATGGGCCATGTGCGCAACTACACCATCGGTGATGTGCTGTCGCGCTGGCACATGATGCGCGGTTTCAACGTGCTGCAGCCGATGGGCTGGGACGCCTTCGGCCTGCCGGCCGAGAACGCTGCTATGCAGAATGGCGTGCCGCCGGCAAAGTGGACCGACGACAATATCGCCTACATGAAGCAGCAGCTCCAGTCGCTGGGTTTCGCCATCGACTGGACGCGCGAGCTGGCCACCTGCAAGCCCGACTACTACCGGTGGAATCAGTGGCTGTTCCTGCGCATGCTGGAAAAGGGCATCGCCTACAAGAAGACCCAGGTGGTGAACTGGGATCCGGTGGACCAGACCGTGCTGGCCAACGAACAGGTGATCGAGGGTCGCGGCTGGCGCACCGGGGCGGTGATCGAGAAACGCGAGATTCCCGGCTATTACCTGCGTATCACCCGCTACGCCGAAGAACTGCTGGCCGATCTCGACAAGCTGCCCGGGTGGCCCGAGCGCGTGCGCACCATGCAGGCCAACTGGATCGGCAAGAGCGTCGGCGTGCGCTTCGCCTTCCCGTATGAACTGGACGGCCGGCAGGACAAGCTCTGGGTATTCACCACCCGGGCCGACACCATCATGGGCGTGAGCTTCTGCGCCGTCGCCGCCGAGCACCCGCTGGCTACTCGCGCCGCGCGGGACAATCCGGCGCTGGCCGCATTCATCGACGAATGCCGGCACGGTTCGATGATGGAAGCCGACATGGCGACGATGGAAAAGAAGGGCATGCCGACCGGCATCTTCGTTGCCCATCCGCTGACCGGCGAAAAGATCCAGACTTGGGTCGGCAACTACGTGCTGATGAGCTACGGCGACGGTGCGGTGATGGCCGTGCCGGCTCATGACGAGCGGGATTTCGAGTTCGCCAAGCACTACGGTCTGCCGATCAGGCAGGTCGTCGCGGTCGACGGCCAGACCTTCAGCACCGATGCCTGGCAGGACTGGTATGCCGACAAAGAGACCGGCATCTGCGTCAATTCCGGCAAGTACGACGGCCTCGGCTACGAAGCCGCGGTCGGCGCGATCGCCACCGACCTCAAAGCCAGGAACCTCGGCGACAAACAGGTGCAGTGGCGCCTGCGCGACTGGGGCGTGTCGCGCCAGCGCTACTGGGGCTGCCCGATCCCGATCATCCACTGCGGTGCCTGCGGCTCGGTGCCGGTGCCCGACGACCAGTTGCCGGTGGTGCTGCCGATCGACTGCGTGCCCGACGGCTCGGGCAACCCGCTCGCCCGGAACGAGGCGTTCCTTGCCTGCGCCTGCCCGCAATGCGGCCAGCCGGCGCGGCGCGAGACCGACACCATGGACACCTTCGTCGACTCGAGCTGGTACTACGCGCGCTATGCCAGCAGGTTCGGCAGCGACGCGATGGTCGACGACGAAACCGCTTACTGGATGCCGGTCGATCAGTACATCGGCGGCATCGAGCACGCGATCCTGCACCTGCTGTATTCGCGCTTCTGGAGCAAGGTGATGCGCGACCTCGGGCTGGTGCACTACGACGAACCCTTCTCCCACCTGCTGACCCAGGGAATGGTGCTGAACCACGTTTTTTCCCGCCGCGGCGAGAAGGGCGGCATCGATTACTTCGCGCCGGACGAGATCGACCTCGCGCATGACGCGGGCGGCCGGATCACCGGCGCCATTGCGAAGGCCGACGGTCGGCCGGTCGATTACGACGGAATCGGCACCATGTCGAAGTCCAAGCGTAACGGCGTCGATCCGCAGTCGCTGATCGAGCACTACGGCGCCGACACCGCGCGCTTTTTCATCATGTTCGCCAGCCCGCCCGAACAGACGCTCGAATGGAGCGATGCCGGTGTCGATGGCGCCTATCGGTTTTTGCGCCGGGTGTGGGCATTCGGCCATGTCTTCGCCGGCGACATCAAGCCGAAGATCGGCGCCCGCCAACTCGCAGCAGCGAAACTGGACGGCAGCTTGGGGGAACTGCGGCGCGAGATCCACCTGCTGCTCAAACAGGCCAACTACGATCTGACCAAGCATCAATTCAACACCGTCGCGTCGGCCGCGATGAAGATGCTCAACGCGCTCGAAAAGGCGCCGCGCGATTCGGCCGTCGCCGCCGAGGTGGTCGAGGAAGGCGTGTCGATCCTGCTGCGCGTTCTCTCGCCGATCACGCCGCATATCGCCCACGCGCTGTGGCGCGAACTCTGTTTCGGCGACGACATCCGCGCCGCGCCCTGGCCAGAACCAATCGAGGCCGCGCTGGCGCAGGACGAGGTCGAACTGGTGCTGCAGGTCAATGGCAAGCTGCGGGGCTCGCTGCGGGTGCCGGCCGATGCGCCGAAGGAGGCCATCGAGGCAGCCGCGCTGGCCAGCGACGTGGCGAAGAAATACATGGAAGGCCGGCCGGCCAAGAAGGTCGTGATCGTGCCGGGACGGCTGGTCAATATCGTTTGCTGAGTGAGGGATGAAGCGTGAGGGAAGAGCAGATCGGCGTGACGGGTAGCGAGGGGACGGCGCGTATTCTGCGGCGCACGGCAGTGCTCGCGCTGGTTGCGGCGCTGGGCTTGAGCGCCTGCGGCTTCCAATTGCGCGGGCCGCGGCCGATGCCCTTCGACAGCCTCTACGTCGCGATGCCGGAGTCCTCGGAACTGGGCGCCGCGCTCAAGCGCAACATCCGCGCGGCGAGCCCCGGCACGCGGGTGACCGACACCGCGCAGGAGGCGCAGGCCGTGCTGGCTCCACTGGCCGAGACGCGCGAGAAGATCATCCTGTCGCTGAACGCCGCCGGCCGGGTGCGCGAGTATCAACTCAAGCAGCGCTTCGGCTTCCATGTCCATGACGGCAAGGGCACCGACATTGTGGCGCCGGCCGAGATCGTGATCACCCGCGACATCACCTTCAACGATGCCGACATTCTCGCCAAGGAAGCCGAGGAGACCCTGATCTATCGCGACATGCAGAACGACCTGGTGCAGCAGATCCTGCGCCGGCTGCAGGCGGCCAAGGCGGTGGCAGCGAAAGGCTGACGCGCCTGGCCATGAATCTGCGCCCCGATCAGCTCGACGCCCACCTGGCCCGGCCGCTCGCCCCGCTCTACCTGCTGCACGGCGACGAGCCGCTGCTGGTACTCGAGGCCGGCGACGCGATTCGAGCCGCCGCACGCGCGCAGGGGTTCTCGGAGCGCGAGGTACTGATGGTCAATCAGCATTTCAAGTGGGACGCACTGACGCTGGCCGCCGGCAACCTGTCTCTGTTCGGCGATGCCAAGCTGATCGATCTGCGGATTCCCACCGGCAAACCGGGGCGCGAGGGGGGCGATGCGCTGCAGCGCCATTGCGCCAGCCTCGGAGCGGGCATCCTGACCCTGATCACGCTGCCGCAGCTCGACTGGAAGACGCGCAAGAGCGCCTGGTTCGTTGCGCTCGCCGAAGCCGGCGTGGCGCTGGAACTGAACGCGCCGCCGTTGGCCCAGTTGCCGGCGTGGCTCGCACAACGTCTGGCGAGACAGAAGCAGAGCGCGCCGGCCGAGGCGCTGGAGTTCATCGCCCAGCATGTTGAGGGCAACCTGCTGGCCGCCCACCAGGAGCTGCAGAAGCTCGGCCTGCTGTATGCCGAGGGTGCGCTGACACTCGATCAGGTGCGCGATGCGGTGCTCAACGTCGCGCGTTATGACGTCGACAAGCTGCGCACCGCTCTGATCGAAGGCGATGCCGCGCGCTGCGCCCGCCTGCTCGACGGCCTCAGAGGCGAAGGCACGGCCACGCCGCTGGTGCTGTGGGCGTTCTCCCAGGAGCTGCATGCGCTCGCCGCGGTGCGCGCCGGGCTCGACGCCGGGCAATCGGCATCCGCGGCGCTGAAGAGCGCCGGCGTGTTCGGGACGCGCCAGCAGCCAATCACCCAGTGCGCGCAGCGACTGAGAAGTGCCGGGCTGCAGGTGGCACTCTTGCAGGCGGCGCGCATCGATCGCATGATCAAAGGATTGACACGGGGCGATGTGTGGGACGAATTCCTGCAACTCGCCTTGAGACTCGGCGGCCCGAAAGCCGCGAAGGGGACGGCACGATGAAACCCGACGAACTGGATGTCGCCGACTACATGCGCCGGCTCGGCCGCCAGGCACGTGCGGCCTCGCGTCAAATGGCCCGCGCTTCGACCCGGGACAAGAACGCCGCACTACTGGCGATGGCCGCGGCCATCCGCGAACAGCGCGCCACCTTGCTCGCTGCCAACGCCAGAGATCTCGAACAGGCCCGCGCCGACGGGCTCGATGCGGCGATGATCGACCGCCTGACACTGTCGGAAAAAGGCGTCGGGTCGATGGCGCAGGGCCTCGAACAAGTTGCCGCCCTGGCCGACCCGGTCGGCGAGGTCAGCGACATGAAGCGCCAGCCCTCTGGCATCCACGTCGGCAGGATGCGCGTGCCACTGGGCGTGATCGGGATCATTTACGAAGCGCGACCGAACGTGACGGCCGATGCCGCGGCGCTGTGCCTGAAGAGCGGCAATGCGGCGATCCTGCGCGGCGGCAAGGAGGCGATCAATTCCAATCAGGCCATCGCCGGCTGCGTGCGTGCCGGCCTGGTTTCGGCCGGGCTGCCGGAAACCGCGGTGCAGGTGGTCGAAACCACCGACCGCGCCGCGGTCGGCACCCTGATCACGATGCCCGAGTATGTCGACGTGATCGTGCCACGCGGCGGCAAGGGGCTGATCGAACGCATCTCGAACGAGGCGCGGGTGCCGGTGATCAAGCACCTCGACGGCATCTGCCACGTCTACATCGACGACCAGGCCGATCACGTCAAGGCGATCCGCATCGCCGACAATGCCAAGACCCAGCGCTATGGCACCTGCAACACCATGGAGACACTGATCGTGCACGCGTCGATCGCCGCCCGCGTGCTGCCGCGGCTGGCCGCGATCTACGTCAACAAGGGCGTCGAACTGCGCGGCGACGAAGCCGCACGCAAGCTGATCCCGTCGATGACGGCCGCGACCGAGGAGGATTGGCGCACCGAATACCTGGCGCCGATCCTCGCAGTACGCACGGTGGAATCGCTCGACGCGGCGATCGAGCACATCAACACCTACAGTTCGCAGCACACCGACGCGATCATCACCGAGAACTACACCAAGGCGATGCGCTTTCTGCGCGAAGTCGATTCGAGCTCGGTCATGGTGAACGTCTCGACCCGTTTCGCCGACGGTTTCGAGTACGGGCTGGGTGCCGAGATCGGCATCTCGACCGACAAGATCCATGCGCGCGGCCCGGTCGGCCTCGAAGGGCTGACCAGCCAGAAGTGGATCGTGCTGGGCGACGGCGAGATTCGCCGCTAGCGCCATTCCGGGGGTAAAGTACGAATGGGCAGCCGAAGCTGCCCATTCTTGTGGCGCGCGGCAGGCTCACATGGCCGCGGCCAGATGCCCCTTCATCTTCTGCATCGCCTTGGCTTCGATCTGGCGGATGCGCTCGGCCGATACACCGTGCTCCGCCGCGAGTTCGTGCAGCGTGGAGGCTTCACCGTCGGTCAGCCAGCGGCGCTCGACGATGTGGCGGCTGCGGTTATCCAGTTTCGCCAGCGCGGTCTTCAGGCCTTGGTCCTGAAGGCGGGCCATTTGCTTGCGCTCCAGCGCCTGCGACGGCTCGTCGCGCAGGTCGGCGAGGTAGGCAATCGGCGCGAAGCGCTCGTCCTCGTCGTCGCCGGTGGCCTCGAGCGAGACATCGCCGCCGCCGATGCGGGTTTCCATCTCGACGACTTCTTCCGGCTTGACGCCGAGCTGTTTTGCGACGACCCTGACCTCGTCTTCGCTCAGCGTGGATAAGCGGGTTTTCATGCTGCGCAGGTTGAAGAACAGCTTGCGCTGCGCCTTGGTGGTGGCAATCTTGACCAGCCGCCAGTTGCGCAGGATATACTCGTGAATCTCCGCCTTGATCCAGTGGATGGCGAACGACACCAAGCGCACACCCCGGTCGGGATCGAAGCGCTTGACGGCCTTCATCAGGCCGACGTTGCCTTCCTGAATCAGGTCGGCGTGCGGCAGCCCATAGCCCAGATAACCACGCGCCACCGCGATCACCAAGCGCAGGTGGGAGAGCACCAGCGCACGCGCCGCCTCGACATCGCCCTGGTCACGAAAACGCTGGGCAAAATCCTTCTCTTCCACGTCGGTCAGCAGCGGAAAGCGGTTGGCTGCCGATATATAAGCATCCAGACTGCCAAGCGCAGAAGGCACCGGAAAAGACAGGGTTTCAGCCATATTTCACTTCCTCCTCTGAGACGATTTTAGCACTCTTGGCACTCCCGGTAACAGAGTGCCAAATCACGTCCGGAGTTCCCGGTGTTGGCAACGCTGCATGTCGGGGCAAAAAAAACCGCGGCGCGCAACCCACGGTTCCAGCGGCCCCTTGTTCGGCAAGTCAGCCGGGAAGAATCGAATCCAGCAACTCGCCGATCGCCGGAAGCTACGTGTCAGAGGCAGATGTTCGGCCGATGGGTGTCGTTGCGGAGAATCAGGCGCAGGATGGGGTTGCCGTCATGGGAGACGCTATGGATGAACATGCGGCAGGGCCGGTCCGCACCATCGGGATGAAGCACCCGGAACGATATGCCGCAATGGCACAGAAACGCCAAGTGAGGATCAACGCGTGATTCGCTCATCAGCCGGCGCCCCTCGAGGGCGGGCACGAGGCGCCAGATCACGTCGCCAACCAGTTGGTAGGGTTCATGACCCAGCAATGACGCTGCGCCGCGACTACATCCACGGATGACGCCATCGCCATCGACATGAAGGGTGCCGGTATCCTCCTCGCCATCGGCCAACTGGGCATCCAGCAGGCGGCCGACCGATTGCACGCTCTCCACGTCGTTGCCGACATGACCAGCGTCGCTGAACACGTGAACAGACAAACCGAGATGATGACTCATGGAAGCATCGAACCTTTCCGGCATCCTGGCATCGCATCTGCGCTGTGCGGCAACTCCAGGATACCAAACAGAAAAATGGCCATCCCTCAGGCCGGGGTCGGATTGGCGCCCCGTTCCTGAGGGTGGTTCGGCTTCCGAGGCCTTCGCTTTTCAAGGGCTTCAACGGGCATGGGGATTTTCTGACCTCCCCCTTGGCGTCTAACCTCTTGCACTACTGGAAGCAATTCAATTAAACGCTGATCGAGAGCCCTTGGGAACTCGTGCAAACACGTAGACGTTCGTCTATAGACCATGCCTTCCGACGCCACTCGACGGGTGGCTCGGCAGGCAGCGACGAGTCCTAGCCGGATGACCAGCTTGCAAGCTGGAGCAGCGACGACGCACCTGTCTTGGAGAGAATTCGCGATCGGTGAAATTCGACGGTGCGATAGCTGATCGCCAGACACCGGGCGATTTCCTTGTTCGACATCCCGGACAGCGCGAGCTTCATGACTTCGCGCTCGCGCTCGGTCAGGTGTTCGAGACGGGTGCTTTCCTTGAACATCTCGTCCCTTTGTTCGATGGCTTCGGGAGAGCTTGCAAGCGCAGCGCGAACCTGTTCGATCAACTGTGCCCCATCGACCGGTTTGGTCAGGAAGTCGAGCGCTCCCGCCTTGACTGCGCGCACCGTGGTCGGGATGTCCCCATGCGCGCTGAGGAAAATGATCGGCAGCCGGGATTGCTGGTCGACCAGAAAACGCTGCAGGTCGATGCCGCTGATGCCCGGCATGCGAAGATCGAGCAGCAGGCAGCCGACCATGTCGCCGCGCCACGCCGAACGGAAGGTTTCGGCGTCGGCGAAACACTCGACTCTCAGACCTGCGGTCTCGAGCAGCAAGGCAATGCTGTCGCGCACCGCGTCGTCGTCGTCGACCACATAGACGGTCGGACCGCTCATGGCGCAAAAGGCAGCGTGAAATGGAAAGAGGCACCCGTGCCCGACTGCGAGTCGAACCAGAGCTGGCCACCGTGCGCTTCGACCAGCGAGCGCGAGACGGCGAGGCCCATGCCGATGCCGCGTGGCTTGGTCGTGAAGAAGGGGTCGAATATCCGTTTCGCGGCCTCCTGATCCATGCCCGGGCCGCTGTCGGTGATGGTTACCTGGGCCATCGACCGTTGGGCGTTGGTGCGAATTGCGATGTGTATGGCACGGGTCGAAATCCCGGCACCGCGCATCGCCTCGACACTGTTGCGCATCAGATTGACCATGACCTTTTCCACCTGCACGCGATTGGCCCGGACCGGTCGCAGGCCGGGATCGAGGTCGAGTTCGGCCTGAAAACCGCCGAACCCGTCCGATTCCACGATGGCCAGGGCATTGCGCACGGCGCGATTGAGGTCGACGTCCTCGGTTTCGGTCTCTCCCTTTTGCAGGAACTGCAGAAGTTCGCGGGCCACCGTTCCTGCTCGCTGCGCCTGCTGGACGCTGTTTTCGAGCGCACGCGTCAGGCGGTCCGGGTCGGGATTTCCAGCGCGCAGCATCATCAGGGCCGCTTCGGAATAGGGAAGTCATGGCATTCAGCGGCTGATTGATTTCGTGGGCAATCGCTTTCGCGGTCTGACTGGCAACGTTCAGCTCGAGCAATTCCTGCATCTCGGCGCGCAGTTCGCGCAGTGCGGCTTCGCTCTGCCTGCGCTGGCCGATGTCCTCGACGACAGAAATGAAGTGGTCCGCCCTGCCATCCTTGCCTCGCACCGGTGATACCCTGACGCTGACCCAGACGATCTGCTCATCCTTTCGAATGTAGCGCTTCTCGACCGAAATCGTGCCGATCTCGCCCTTCAGTAGCTGACTGGTGCTTCGCTTGAGCGCCGGCAGATCTTCGGGCGGGGTAACGTCCGTGACCCTCATTCGCAGCAGTTCCTCGCGCGGGTAACCCAAGATGTCGCACAGCGTTGCGTTCACACGCAGCCACTCTCCGGTCGGGGCGACATGGGCGATGCCGACCGCGGCGAGTTCGAAGGTCGCGCGATAGCGCGATTCGCTCTCACGCAAGGCTTGTTCAGCCTGCAGGCGGGCTCGCATGTCGTGCACGCATGCGAGCACACAATCGTCGTACGGGCTCAGGCTGATCGCGACCGGGATCTCGCTGCCGTCCTTGCGCAGCCCTGCGAGTACCCGTGCTGTTCCCATGGTGCGTGCTGCCGACTGGCGCGGATAGGCTTGGCGATGCAGGCGGTGCGACGCGCGAAACCGCTCGGGCACCAGATCGTCGACCGATAGCCCGAGCATCTCGGCGGTCGAGTAGCCGAACAGGGCGGCGGCCGGTGCGTTGGCCAGCACGATCGCACCCACATGGTCGGCAATCAGCATCGGGTCGACCGCTGCATCGAGTAGGCGGCGTACGTTCGGGTCGTCGACTGCAGGACTCATCAGCTTCTCCAGGCGCGATCGATCGATGATTGGCCGCGACACCCCGGAGTCATGCTAGCCGAGTTGCAATCCACCGCAACTTGACCGATGTCAATGGTTCGGTCCGGCCGCGCGAGGTCGAATCGAGTGCCGAACTGCGAGCGAATCCGTTCGGCCGGATCTGTCGGACCCGGGTGCGACGAGATATATCGGATTGGCCGCTTTGCTGCCGTGACCGCTTGGGCAGGTGGTTCAGCAGGTTCCTCGGCCGGAAGGACCACACTGCGGTCCGGCAGGCGAGAGCGACTAACGCTGGGGGCTGACCCGTACGATTACGTCGATCTGCTCGAGTTTGGTCCCCGGCGGGAGTGCCGGCAATCCGACCAAGCTCATCTGCTCGGCGGGCACATCCGTGAGATCGCCAGTGACGATGTCGTACAAGTGAAAGTGCGGTTCGGTATTGGAATCGAACACGACACGCTCGGGGTCGACCATCAGCTCCTTAACCAGGCCTTTCTCGACGAACAACTTGAGCGAATTGTAAACGGTCGCGCGCGAGGTCTCCGGCACGCTGGCCTTCACCTGCCTGAGCAATTGCTCGGCCGTCACGTGAATCGGGCGTTCGAAGAGCGCATGAGCGATTGCCAGACGCTGCAATGTCACCGGTATGCCAGCTGCGCGCAAACGATCCGCGATCTCTGCATGCTCAAGAACATTCATGTGGCGTCCCTCTCCGGGTTAACCAAACCACTGCTTTTTCGCGCTTTTGTCGCAGTTCGACTCCAATCTTAGCCGAGACTCGCCGGGACAGCAAAGAAACGGCGGACCGAAGTCCGCCGTCCGTCTGGCGAGCGATCTGATTCCTTACTTCGCTTCGGCGATCTGCTTGAGTCGCTTGTCCAGTTGTGCCGCGGGAACCGCGCCGCTGACGCGCTCGCCATTGGAAAAGAATACCGTCGGCGTGCCCGAGACGCGAAGCTTTTCGCCCAGCGCCTTGACCTTTTCGGTCGGGTGATTGCATTTGCCATCGCCAGTCGGCGTATTGCCGTCGACCATCCAGCTGAGCCAGGCCTTGGTCTTGTCGGGCGCGCACCAGATCTGCTTCGACTTCTGTTCGGAATCGGGCGAAAGAATCGGATACAGAAAGGTGTAGACGGTGATGTCGTCAACGTTCTGCAGATCCCTGGCAAACCGCTTGCAATAGCCACAGTTGGGATCTTCGAACGTAGCGAAAACGCGCGTGCCCTTGCCGCGCACCATCTTAACCGCCAGATCGAGCGGCAGTTCGGAGAACTTGATGGCCGACAGTTTTTGCAGCCGTTCCTGCGTCACGTTCTGCATGTTCTTGGTGTCGATCAGGTTGCCGGCAAAAATAGCCGAAACCTTTTCGTCCGTGTAAAAAATGTTGCCTTCGGCGAAGACCTCGTAGAGTCCGAGATAGCCCGATTTATTGACAGCGTATACCTTGCCGCCGAGTTTTTCCTCGACCGCCTTCTTGATCGACGCGTCGTCGGCATGGGCAAGGCCGCCGGCGACGGCGGCGCTGACTGCAAGCGCCCGCAACAGATGTTTCATCGCTTTCTCCACTAGATGTTCACCCGAGTGCATAACGCACGATTGAGTTGCGTAGGACCGGCAAACGGTTGGTGAGGTTCAGACCGACGTTGCGCAAATTCGACAGCAGTACGTTCTGCGGGCGGAACAGACGTTGCAGGCCGTGCGTTAGGTACTGCAACAATGCGACCTCTTCTGCTCTCGCACGGGCGTAGCGACGCAGCAGCGCGGGGTCGCCCGGATCCTGGTAAGCCGGCGCGGCGCAGAGCGTGCTGGCCAGCACTGCGGCATCCTGGAATCCGAGATTGATGCCGTGTCCGGACAGGGGGTGAATTGCGTGTGCGGCATCACCGATAAGGGCAAGGCGAGGCAGCGTGGTTTTCGCCACCCGCATCAGACGCAGCGGGAAAGCGGCAGCCGGCGTGATGACTTCCAGCGATCCGAGCCGGTGACCGCCGGCTCCTGCAACGCGTTCGCACAATTGCTCGGCGCCAAGCGCGACGAGTTCGCCGGCATGTTCGTCGGGCGTTGACCAGACCATCGAGATCAGATTTCCCGGCAGAGGCAACCACGCAAGGACGCCGTCGGGCCGGAACCACTGGTAGGCCTTGTTGAGATGGCGTCCGGAGATGCGGAAATTGGCCACCACGCCCGATTCGCCGTATGGCGTGAACTGGGCATCGATTCCGGCGGCCGAGCGCACCCAGGAGTTTGCCCCGTCTGCCGCGACGACCAGGGAAGCCTCGAGTTGTCGGCCGTCGGACAGGGAGAGCCGCGCGGCGTCCGCATCCAGCGCGAGAACCTGCGGATGGGCCGGGCAGAGCACGCTCAGGTTCGGCAGCCGATTCGCCGTATCCCAGAGTTCGCACTGCATCGCGGAACTTTCGACGATCCGTGCCAGTTCGGTTACGCCCGCGCCGTAAGCGGAGAAGTCAAGCCGGGCTCCCCTGTCGCCATAAATCTCCATGTCGTGGACCGGGCAGATGCGCTCCTGGTCGAGCCGCTGCCACAGGCCGAGTTCCGACAGGAATCCAACGTTGGCCGGGCTGACGGCATAGATGCGCGCATCCCAATCCGGGCTGCGCTGCGGCGAGCGCGCCTCGATCAGCGCAACGCTGAGGCGCGATCCGCCCAGCGCGACCGCCAGGCTGGCGCCGGCGAGTCCGGCCCCAACCACGATCAGATCAAAACGCTGTGTTTGCATTGCCCAGTGCGCCGTTCGGGATTTGCTGCCAATTGTCTCATGGGTCGAACAGGCGGAATCTGCGCCCAGGATTCGGTACGCGACTCCAGGACAGGCGGGCGATTGGTGGTGATGGGGGGACTTGAACCCTCGACCTACGGATTATGAATCCGTCGCTCTAACCGGCTGAGCTACATCACCGCGTGGAAGGGACGAGAGAATAGCAGAAGCCATGCACCGCGATCAAGGCTGAAGCGGTCGTCGTCAGGGCAATCGCTTACGTAGTTATCATGGATTCTTTGCTCGACGATGCGGAGAATGCTGTGTCGATCAGGGACTCACGGTAATCTTGATTGCGGTCGGCATGGGTACGGCGGCGGCGCAAGCCCATCTTGGAACCTTCTTCCTTGCGTAAGGTAGCCAGGACAAACTTGCGCAGCGTCGAGAAGTTGCGCGCCGAGTGCCCGGTTCTGGTGCGGCACTGATCCTCACGGAAGACCACATCGAGCGTCCAGTGCAGCCGGTTTTCAATGCCCCAGTGGCTGCGCGAGGCCTTGGCGAACATCTCTACCGTTTGCACGCCCGACGAACCGATGGCGTAGCGATGCTCGACGCTAATTTCATCGCCGATTTGCCGCACCGACTCGATCATGCCCACCCCGCCCAGTTCCTTCCACGCTTGGCACATCGACTTGTCCATCCAGGACACATCGTTGATCCACGTGTAACGGCGTGTCCAGATCCGGCCGTGATCCTTCTCGATGTCCTCGATGCGTCCGACCGTGAGCTTACCAAAGCCGGCCTTGCCGCCTTGCTCAAAGAACTCGCGAATCGCCTCGGCAAGATTCTTCTGGTTGTCCTTGACCTGCAAGAGGTAATCGCCTCCACGGGCGACGATGCGCTCGGCCAGCTCGGTCTGGCAACCAAGTGCGTCCATCGTTACGATGCATCCTTTCAAGATCAGAATATCGAGCAGCGACTTGACCCCCGTCAACTCGTGCCCCTTGCCGCAGGTGCCTTCCTGCGCCAGGCACAGGCCGCTTTGCACCGCGTAGGCCGTCACCATGTGCAGCAGCGCATTGCTGCCTTTGTTGCCCGAGCCTCGCAAGGTCTTCCCATCGATCGCCACCACGCCTTCGACCACCCCCGCCAGTGCGTTGATCCACTGCCGAAAGCGCGCCTCGAATACGCTTGCGTCCAGTACGCCAAACACGTCGCCAAAAGTGTCATGCGACGGTGTGCCCCTGTCCAAGCGCAAACCAAATCGTTCCTTGAGCCACTGCCGACGATCCTTGCACCAGTCGGCCACTTCGACCCAGTTGTCCGCTCCGCACAGGACCGCGCAGATTGCCATCACCAGAATCTGTGCCAGCGAGAAGCGCAGCGCCGCACCTTTGCGCTGGTCCGGCAGACCGGAAAATGTCTCCATCAACGTCATCTCGAAACCCTCCGAAAAGGTCAGAGTAGACGCCATTCATCCCGCAATGCCAAGCCCATGTCATAATATGTTGATCGTAAACGAATATTTACAAGAGTTTACGACGCCTGCGTAAGCGATTGCCCTGCGGTCGTCGTGGCGGCGCTCAAGTTTCCGCCCAGGCCGACGTAGATGGATGCGCTGGCGTGCCGTATGCCCGGCAAACTGGAGAAGATCGAATATAATTGGGCGCTTGCCTTGTGTTCGCGGCAATTCGAGGTGTCAAGATGAATCCCCTTATTCCGGCCATCATCACCGCAATCATCGACACGGTTGCTCCCGGGCTATCCGAGGGGGAGATGCCGCGCTCGCCGCAAGCTCCCAGCGCAACGGCTGGGCTACTGCGCATGATTCCGGTCGATGCCCCGAAAGCCGAGATGTATCCGCCACAAGGAGGTTTGGTCTTGCTGGACGGCACCACCATGGCGATGGCAGTAGGCGCCCGAATTCGCGATCAGTCCAATCGCATTGTCATGCCGACGACCCTGACCGAAAAACACATGGTCAGATTCAAGATCGATCCAGCGGGGCAGGTTTCGCAGGTCTGGATCCTCACGCCCGAAGAACGCGAGTTGCCAGCAGCGGCCCTTCAATGACGAAGGTGTATACATCCGCACGTTCGGCTGTCAGATGAATGAGTACGATTCTGACAAGATCGCAGATGTGCTGGGCGCCGCGGACGGCGCCGTCAAGACCGACAACCCCGAACAAGCCGATGTCATTGTCTTCAATACCTGCTCGGTACGCGAGAAGGCTCAGGAGCGAGTGTTTCACGATCTCGGCCGGGTGCGCCAACTCAAGCAGCAGAACCCAAGGCTGATCATCGGTGTCGGCGGCTGCGTTGCCAGCCAGGAAGGTGCAGCGATCGTTTCGCGCGCTCCCTTTGTCGATGTCGTGTTCGGACCGCAGACCCTGCATCGCCTGCCGGCCCTCATTGCCAGGCGCCGCGAATCCGGCCGCGCGCAAGTCGACATCAGCTTCCCCGAGATCGAGAAGTTCGATGCCATGCCGCCGGCCAAGGTCGAAGGGGCATCGGCATTCGTCTCGATCATGGAGGGCTGCAGCAAGTATTGCTCCTTCTGCGTCGTTCCGTATACGCGCGGAGAAGAGGTTTCGCGGCCTTTCGACGACGTACTTACCGAAGTCGCCGGTCTCGCGCAACAGGGTGTGCGGGAAGTTACCCTTCTGGGGCAGAACGTCAATGCCTATCGTGGTGTCATGGGTGACGGCGAATCGGCCGATGTCGCGCTGCTGCTCGATTACGTCAGCGAAACGCCGGGTATCGAGCGAATCCGCTACACCACGTCGCATCCGCGTGAAATGACGCCGCGTCTGATCGAGGCCTACGCGCGGCTGCCCAAGCTGGTTTCGCAACTGCATCTTCCGGTGCAGACGGGCTCCGACCGCATTCTCGCGGCAATGAAGCGCGGCTACACCGTGCTCGAATTCAAGTCTATCGTGCGCAGGCTGCGTGCGGCGCGGCCGGACCTTTCCCTGTCGTCGGATTTCATCGTCGGTTTCCCGGGCGAAACCGAGGCAGATTTCGAAGCGACGATGAAGCTGATCGACGATATCGGATTCGATGGTTCGTTCAGTTTCCTCTATAGCGCTCGTCCGGGCACGCCTGCCGCGGACATCCGTGACGAGACGCCGCACGAGGTCAAGGCCGCGCGCCTGGCGCGGCTGCAGCGTCGAATCGATGAGCAGGCGCATGCCGCGAGCGAAGCGATGGTCGGCACATGGCAGCGCATTTTGGTCGAGGGTGTGTCGAAGAAAAACCCGCAGGAGTTGGCCGGCCGAACCGACAACAACCGTGTGGTGAATTTCGTCGGTCAGCCGGGGCTGATCGGACAGTTCGTCGATGTCGCCATTGTGCGTGCCTATCCTCATAGTTTGCGTGGCGAGGTTGTCACGCGCGATTCGCCGACCGCCGCCCCGTCTTGAAAAGCAAGGCTCTGGAAGTCACGCTGGATCCCCTCGACAATGCGCGCCTCGCCAATCTTTGCGGTGCGCTGGACGAGAATTTGCGTCAGATCGAAACGGCGCTCGACGTCGCAATTGCTCGACGCGGCGAGCGCTTCCGCGTCAGCGGCTTTCCCCCACAGACCCAGCGAGCCGCACTCGCACTTCAGCATTTTTACGATATCGCAGCGAACGGCCTGACGGTAGACGAAATTCAGCTCGGGCTGGTGGAGCTGGCCAACCGCAGTCAGACGGCGCAGCCTGCGCCGGCCCTGTTGACGCGCAAGAGTGATCTGCACGGCCGCACCGCACGCCAGGTGCAATATCTGCGCCAGATTCAGGAGCACGACATCACATTCGGTATCGGCCCGGCCGGCACGGGCAAGACCTATCTGGCGGTCGCAAGCGCGGTCGATTCGTTCGAACGCGAACACGTGTCGCGCATCGTGCTGACGCGCCCGGCAGTCGAAGCCGGGGAGCGCCTCGGATTCCTGCCGGGCGATCTGGCGCAGAAGGTCGACCCTTACTTGCGGCCGCTCTACGATGCGTTGTATGACCTGATGGGTTTCGATCGCGTCGCCAGGTTGTTCGAAAAGCAGGCGATCGAGATCGCGCCGCTCGCCTACATGCGCGGACGCACGCTCAATCACGCCTTCATCATTCTCGACGAGGCGCAGAACACCACGCCTGAGCAGATGAAGATGTTCCTGACGCGAATAGGCATAGGCGCCAAAGCAGTGATTACCGGTGACGTCACGCAGATCGATCTGGTGCGCGGACAGAAGAGCGGCCTTGTCGAGGCGCGCGCGATACTCAGGGAAGTGCGCGGGATCGCGGTGACGGACTTCCTCGCGGACGACGTCGTACGCCATCCACTGGTCGCGAGCATCGTGACGGCCTACGAAAAGCACCTAGCGCAACAGGCTCCCGACAGCAATGGTCAGCCGCGCGGCCGCCAGGTCTGAGAGCGGGCACGGTCGACGCCTCTCGCTGTCGGTGCAATACGCCGTTCATGCAGACGGCCTTCCATCGAGGGCCTCGGTACGTCACTGGGTCCGTGCGGTCTGCGGCGACGCTGCGCATGTGACAGTACGCTTCGTGGCGGAAGAGGAGGGGCGAGCGCTCAATCGGGCCTACCGAGGCAAGGATTACGCGACCAATGTGCTGTCGTTTGCCTATTCCCCCGAGCCCTTGTTGACCGGTGATCTCGTCGTGTGCGCGCCGGTCGCGATGCGCGAGGCGGCAGGTCGGGGCAAACCAGCAGACGCGCATTTTGCCCACCTGATCGTGCATGGTATGCTTCATCTGCAGGGATACGACCATGAAGTCGAGGCGGATGCAGCCACAATGGAAGCCCGCGAACGCATCATACTTTCCGGTCTCGGTTACCCCGACCCTTACGAGGGCGAACGCTAGGCGTCGCCGTCCTGTCACACATGGACAGTTCCTCCACCCGACCTACCTTCATCGAACGTATTTCCGCGCTGCTCATGCGCGAGCCGGAAGATCGCGAGCAGTTGCTCACGCTCCTTCATTCGGCCTACGAGCGCAACCTCCTCGACAGCGATGCACTTTCCATCATCGAGGGAGCACTCGAGGTATCGGAGATGCAGGTGCGCGACATCATGGTGCCGCGAGCGCAGATGGACTGCGTCGACGTCGACGAGCCGATCGACAAGATGGTCGAACGCGTCGTTGCCGCCACACACTCCCGATTTCCGGTGATCGGCGAAAACAAGGATGATGTGATCGGCATCTTGCTGGCCAAGGACATGCTGCGCCACTTCTCCGGCCGGGAGTTCGACCTGCGGGACATGCTGCGACCGGCAGTCTTTGTGCCGGAATCGAAGCGCCTGAACGTACTCCTGCGCGAGTTCCGTGTCAGCCGCAACCACATGGCCATCGTGGTCGACGAGTATGGTGGAGTTGCGGGGTTGGTGACGATCGAAGACGTTCTCGAGCAGATCGTCGGCGACATCGAGGACGAGTACGACTTCGACGAAACTTCGGACAACATCAAGCTCGACCAGGCTGGACGATATCGCGTCAAGGCCACCACCGAAATCGACGATTTCAACGCCGCCTTCGATACAGCGTTTTCTGACGATGCTTTCGACACGGTAGGCGGTCTGGTCATTCATCATCTGGGTCGTTTGCCAAAGCGTGGAGAAGTGATCCTGCTCGACGGCCTGCGCATCACTGTGCTGCGCGCGGACAGCCGCCGCGTGCATACCCTGCTGGTCGACCGCGCGGTGCCGCCTGCCGCAAACGAGGCAGCGGAAAAGCCTTCGCACAATCCTGCCGAATGATCCGGCCGCTGCGGTTCGCAGTCGCGTTCTGCAGCGGTGCGCTGAGCGTGGCGGGCTTCGCGCCGTTCTCCCTGTTTCCGCTACCGCTGCTGACACTCGGGTTGCTGCTCGGACTTTGGTCGGAATCGTCGGCAAGGCAGGCTGCGGTCCTCGGGTTTGCCTTCGGACTGGGCTTGTTTCTTGCCGGCGTGTCGTGGATCTATGTCAGCCTGCACGATCATGGCGGCATGCCAGCGCCGCTCGCAATGCTCGCGGTGCTGCTGTTCTGTAGTGTTCTCGCTTCGTTTCCTGCGGCGGCCGGCGCGGTCTTCGGCTGGCTTCGTAGCGGAAACACGTGGCGCGATGCGCTGCTTGCCGCGGCCGCATGGACGACGGCAGAGTGGGTCCGCGGCTGGATTCTGACCGGATTTCCGTGGCTCACAATCGGCAATACGCAGACTCCACCGAGTCCGCTGGCGGGCTTTGCGCCCGTTGTCGGCGTGTATGGATTGAGTTTCCTGCTGGTGGCCACCGCTGCATTCGTAGTGCTGAATCGGCGCCACCGCTGGCAGCCAATCTTGGCGGCCGGGGTCGTCGCGCTCGTCGCGATCGCGGGTTATGGCTTGGCACGCGTCGAATGGACACTGGCAATCGGGGCGCCGGTCACCGTGCGTCTGTTGCAGCCGAATATCCCGCAGAGCCTCAAATGGCGACCGGAACTGCTCGGACGCTGGCTGGGCGACAACCTGAGTCTGGTCGAAGCGAATCCGGCACAACTCATGGTCCTGCCCGAAACCACGCTCCCGCTGTCGCTGGACGCACTGCCCGTCGACTATCTGGAACGCCTCGATCGGGCCGCAAAGCGAGCCGGCGGCGATGTGATCTTCGGCGTATTCACTCGGGAACAATCGGAAAGCGGGCCGCGCTATTTCAACACTGCGGTGAACCTCGGAACCAGTCCGTCGCAGCAGTATCGCAAGAGTCATCTGGTGGCGTTTGGCGAGTTTTCGCCCCCGGGCTGTCGTGGGTCTATCGCTGGTTGTCGATACCGATGTCTGATCAGAGTCCGGGGCCGCCGGGTCAACCGCCGTTGGCGATAGCCGGCCAACAGGTGGCGGTCAATATTTGCTACGAAGATGTGTTCGGCGAAGAGATCATCCGCGCGCTGCCGCGGGCGACGATGCTGCTCAACATCACCAACACGGCCTGGTTCGGCCGCTCACTTGCACAGCCGCAGCATTTGCAGATGTCGCAGATGCGCGCCCTCGAAACCGGCCGGCCGATGTTGCGGGCCACCAATACCGGAACGACTGCGGTGATCTCGCCCCAGGGCATCGTGACAGCGCGTGCGCCCGATTTCGAGACAGCAGCGCTTGCTGCAACCGTGCAGGGCTACACTGGTCTAACGCCGTATTCGCGTATCGGCAATTGGGGTCCGATCGGTCTTGCTGTGCTGCTTCTGCTCATTTGCCTTGCAAGAAACAGGCGCAGTGCATAGGTTGCAGCACGAAATTTCCGGAGGTTGCCATGTCACGCTGGATCCTTGTTACGCTTGTCCTGATGTTGTCGAGCGCTGCGGCGCGTGCAGCGGTCATCGTCGATGCAGCGTTCGTCCAGCAGGCAATCGAGCGCGAGGCGCTGATCTGGGATGTCCGTGCCAAATCGGACTTCCGCAAAGGACACATTCCTGGCGCGATCAGCATTGGCGAAGCTGCAAGCGAGCTGCGGGATCCGAACAGCGAGGACTTCATTGCGCAACCGGAGATCGAGGAGATTCTCGGAAACGCCGGCATAGATCCGGCCAAAGAGATCGTCGTCTACGGCTGGCGGGGAAGCACGAGCCCCCATTTTGCTCGCTACCTGCTGAGCTACTTCGGTGCCCGGCAGGTTTACGTGTTCCATGATGGATTCGAGGGATGGAGGGAGGCCGGCGGCCCATCCAGCATCGATGACACCAAGCGCACCCCGCTCAAGCTTGCGCTCAAAGCGACGCCCGAACGTGCGCTGACCACGCGCGAGGTCATTGCGCGAGTTGGACGCCAGGATGTGCAGATCATCGATGCGCGTACGCCACAAGAGTTCTTCGGCGAGGATATCCGGGCGCTTCGCGGTGGCCATGTCCCGGGAGCAATCAACATTCCCTACGAACAGAACTGGCGGGATCCTCTAACCCAGCAGAAGCTCGCGCGGCATCAGGTGCGTGATTCGTCCGGCATGCGTTTGAAGAACGCGGAGCAACTGCGGAAGCTTTACGCCGCGCTGGATCCCGTCAAGGAAACGGTCGTCATGTGCCAGAGCGGCGTGCGTGCGGCACAGACCGCAAGCGTGCTGCAGGATCTTGGCTTTCGCAACGTCAAGGTCTATGACAGTTCATGGCTGGGCTACGCCGCCAAGCTCGACGCACCAGCCGACAACGAGGTGTTCCTGAACGTCGGCCAGATGAATCAGCGGCTGCGCGAGCTGGCCGGGCGCGTGGAGGATCTGGAAAAGCAGGTGCAGCAGCAGAGCAAGCCGGCGACCTGCATGAATTGCTGAACGGCGTGGATGCAGGCGCGGGCAGCAGCGTAACCCTGTAAAATCGCGTCTTCGCGATCAATTACGCTTACTCCGTGTCTGCCTCGGATTCGTCCAAACCCACGTTTCAGCAAGTCATCCTGCGCCTGCAGAATTTCTGGGCCGAGCACGGCTGCGTGTTGCTCCAACCCTATGACATAGAAGTCGGCGCTGGCACCTTTCACACTGCCACATTCTTGCGTGCCATCGGCCCCGAGCCGTGGAATGCCGCCTACGTCCAGCCATCGCGTCGGCCGAAGGATGGTCGCTACGGTGACAACCCGAATCGACTGCAGCACTACTACCAGTATCAGGTCGTGCTCAAGCCGTCGCCGCTCGACATCCAGGAGCTGTATCTCGACAGTCTGCGGGCGCTAGGCCTCGACCTGTTACAGCATGACATCCGGTTCGTCGAGGACGACTGGGAATCGCCGACGCTCGGTGCCTGGGGGCTCGGCTGGGAGGTCTGGCTCGACGGCATGGAGGTCACGCAATTCACTTACTTCCAGGAGGTCGGCTCGCTGCCCTGTAAGCCTGTGCTGGGCGAGATCACCTACGGTCTCGAACGTCTCGCGATGTACCTGCAGGGTGTCGAAAATGTGTATGACCTAGTCTGGGCGCAAGGGCCGAGTGGTGTCGTCACCTACGGCGATGTCTATCACCAGAACGAAGTCGAGCAGTCGCGTTACAACTTCGAGCACAGCAACGTCGACTGGCTTTTCCGGCTGTTCGGTGAGTTCGAAGGCGAGGCCAAGCGTCTGATGGCGGCGAAGCTCGCGCTGCCGGCATTCGAGATGGTCATGAAGTGCTCGCATACCTTCAACCTGCTGGATGCGCGTGGCGCGATTTCAGTGACGGAGCGGGCTGCCTACATCGGTCGCGTGCGCGCACTGGCGCGCGAAGTTGCGCAGTCCTACCACGATGCACGTGAAGCGCTCGGATTTCCGATGGCGAAACCAGCGATGGCGCCGGCATGAACGCCGCCACTCTGCTGGTCGAGTTGCTAACCGAGGAGTTGCCGCCCAAGGCTTTGGCACGCCTGGGCGAGACCTTTGCCGACGGTATCATCAAGGGGCTGGTCGACGGCCAGTTGGTCGAGGCGGGCACCCAACACGAGTGGTTCGCCAGCCCCCGTCGGCTTGCACTGACGATTGCGCAGGTCGCCGACCGCGCGCCCGATCGCCTGGTTGCCGAAAAGATCATGCCGGTTGCGGTGGCACTCGATGCTGGCGGCAAGCCGACGCCGGCACTGGTCAAGAAGCTCGAGGCTAAAGGCATTCCGCTCGATGCGCTCCGGTCGTTCGAGAAACGGCTGGACGGCAAGAGCGAAACCTTCTTCTGCAACATGACGGTCCCCGGTGCGGTCCTCGATGCGGTGCTGGCCGGAATCGTTTCCGATTCAATCAAGAAACTGCCGATTCCCAAGCTAATGCGCTGGGGAGATTCCGATCACCAGTTCGTGCGGCCGGTGCCTGGGCTCATCATGCTGCATGGCAGCCGCATGGTGCCAGGCGAAGTGCTCGGCCTGGTCGCCGGCAACACCACGCGCGGCCACCGATTCATGGGCGAGGGCGTGGTCATGATTGCTGAAGCCGACCGCTATGCGAGAACTCTTTACGAGAAGGGGGCGTGATCGCGTCGTTTGCCGCGCGCCGTGCGTTGATCGCTGAGCGTCTGAAGCAGGCTGCCGTGCAGGTCGGTGATGGCGCGCACCCTGTCGAAGATGATGCGCTGCTCGACGAGGTGACGGCGCTGGTCGAGAACCCGGCCATCTATGTTGCCGAGTTCGAACCGGAGTTCCTCTCGGTACCGCAGGAGTGTCTGATTCTGACCATGAAGCAGAACCAGAAGTACTTTCCCTTGTTCGACGCCCACGGCAAGTTGCTCAACCGTTTCCTCATCGTATCGAATATGCAGCTTGCCGATCCTTCGAATATCGTTGCCGGCAATCAGCGCGTCGTGCGTCCGCGCTTGTCGGATGCGCGATTCTTCTTTGAACAGGATCGCAAGCACGGCCTTGCTTCGCGCGTTGGAAAACTCGACTCGGTCGTCTATCACAACAGACTCGGTTCGGTCGGTGACCGGGTGCGGCGCCTGACCCGCCTAACGACCGCTATTGCGGCGCGACTCGGTGCCGACAGGCAACTTGCCGAGCAGGCGGCACGCCTATGCAAGGCCGACCTGGTGACCGACATGGTGGGCGAGTTTCCTGAGCTTCAGGGGACGATGGGCCGCTACTACGCGCTGCATGAAGGCGCATCCGAGGCGGTTGCCGACGCCATCGAGCAACACTATCGGCCGCGCTTCGCGGGCGACGTGCTGCCGCATGGCAACATCGCTTCCGCTGTTGCACTGTCCGACAAACTCGATGCCCTGGTCGGCTTCTTCGGCATTGGCCAAACGCCGACGGGAGACAAGGATCCGTTTGGATTGCGTCGCGCCGCACTCGGAGTGTTGCGTATTCTGATGGAAGTGCCCTTGCCGCTGGATCTTGCTGATCTGGTCAAAGATGCCGAGGACGGATTCGACGCCGGGGTTCTGCGGCACGGATTTGTGCCGACGCTGCTCGATTTCATGTTCGAGCGCCTGCGCAACCAGTTGCGCGAGGCCGGTAATTCCCCGGCGGCGGTGGACGCGGTGCTTTCGCTGCGGCCGACACGCCTCGATTGGGTGCCGGCCAAGCTCACCGCGGTGCCTGAGTTCGTGTCATTGGCCGAGGCGAGCGCGTTGGCTGCAGCCAACAAACGCATCGTCAACATCCTGCGCAAGGCAGAAGAGAAGGGCGAGGCGCCGCAAGGCGAACCCGATGTTGTATTGTTGCAGGAACCGGCGGAGCGTACGCTGTTCCAGCAGGTTAACGAAATTGCCCCGCTGATACGTTCACTGGTCGCCGCCGAGGACTACACCGGCGCGCTACGCCAGCTCGCGTCACTGCGCGATGCGGTCGACAGTTTCTTTGATTCGGTGATGGTGATGGCGGACGAACCGCTGACCCGTGCCAACCGTCTCCGGCTGCTTTCGCAGCTTGCCGGTCTGATGAACTGCGTCGCCGACATTTCGCGTCTTGCCGTGGAGAAGTAGATCCGGATGAAGCTCGTCATACTCGACCGCGATGGTGTCATCAACCACGACTCCGATCAGTTCATCAAGTCGCCGGACGAGTGGAAGCCGATCACCGGTTCACTCGAGGCGATTGCACGCCTCAATCAATGGGGATACCGCGTCCTGGTGGCGACCAACCAGTCCGGCGTCAGTCGCGGCCTGTTCGATATGGATACGCTCAACGCGATCCACGAGCGAATGCACAGGGCGGTGATGCAAGCGGGCGGACGCATCGATGCGGTGTTCTTCTGTCCTCACTCGGCCGAGGAGAAGTGCGACTGCCGCAAGCCGAAGCCCGGCCTGATGCGGCAGATTGCCGCGCGCTACAACACCGATCTGACAGGGGTGCCGACGGTCGGTGATTCGCTGCGCGATTTGCACGCTGCGGTGGCAGTCGGCGCACAGCCCTTTTTGGTGCTGACCGGCAAGGGCGAGAAGACGCGCCAGGAACCCACTCTGCCGGCCGAAACGATCGTGTTCCCGACGCTTGCGGCCTTTGCCGCGCATCTCGCGTCATGATCGGTTGATGAATCTTCTGCGCTCCGTCGTCCTGGCTTTGTTGATGCTAGTCGTCACGCCGGTATTCGCATTGCTCGGGATGGCGTCATACCCGCTTCCGGCGCTCACCCGGTATCGAGTCATTACCCGGTGGACCGATATCGTGATGTGGGGTGTGAAGTGGATCACCGGCATTCGCTACGAGGTGCGCGGGCGCGAGAACATGCCGTCCGAGGCCTCCGTGATCCTGTGCAAGCATCAGTCCGCATGGGAGACGATGGCCTTGCAGCACATCTTTCCGCCGGTCGCCTTCGTCTTGAAGAAGGAATTGCTGCGTGTTCCGTTCTTTGGTTGGGGCCTGGCGCGAATGCCGATCATCTCGATCGACCGCAATGCCGGGATCGGGGCGCTCGAACAGGTGGTACAGCAGGGCCGTGCGCTGCTGGCCCAGGGATTCTGGGTCGTGGTTTTCCCCGAGGGAACGCGCGTCGCTCCGGGACACACCAAGCGATACAAGGGGGGTGGCGCACAGCTCGCGGCGAAGACCGGTGCGAAGGTCGTGCCGGTGGCGCACAATGCCGGCGAGTTCTGGCCGCGCAAAGCATTCGTAAAGCGATCAGGATTGATTACCTTGAGCATCGGCCCGGCGATCGACGCCCACGGACTCAATGCGGACGAGATCAATCGTCGGACCGAAGCCTGGATCGAAGCCGAGATGCGGCGCATCAGCCCGCATCGCTATCCCGATGCGCAGGGCATCGCGCAATCGGCAGCTTGATCTGCCGTTTGCGGCGGCGACCGACTCGCCTTGCTACCGTTTTCGATTCTCCGTTGTCCCGTCGCCTTCGGCGCAGGGCTCTGTTCTTGAGGTCAGCTCGCCGTGCGGCAAACTATGCGCGCGATCGATGCCAGTGGTTACGTGCATTTGAATCGGCTAGTGCTACTATCGCGCGAAATGATTGCGAAGGTCTTGGACCTGACATGCGCGCGGCATCACGAAGAAGGCGCCGGGGCCGGCATTGTTGCCTACAAGCTGACGCGCTCGCGCCGGCGCACCATCGGCATCACGATAGACCAGCGTGGGCTGCGTATCGGCGCGCCACGTCATACCGGATTGCAGGAGATCGAGTCCTTCATGCGCCTGCACACCGACTGGATCTGCCGCAAACTGGACGAGTGGCGGGCATCGGCAACGATCGGGCCCTATGTCGTGCATGACGGCGCAACGTTGCCGGTAATCGGCGAAACCTGGGCAGTACGCCTGGCCCGGGGCAGGCAGCGCGTGCGCTGGGAGGATGCTGCGCGTGAACTCTGGCTGGAGGTGCGGGGCGGGGCAGATCCCCGCCAGCTCCTGCGCCGCAGCTTGCAGGAGAAAGCGCTCAAGCACTTTTGCGATCGTGCGCAGTCCTATGCGTTGCGGCTTGGCCGCCCGTTGCCGCCACTGGCCCTGTCGTCGGCGCATTCTCGCTGGGGCAGTTGCAGCCATCGCAGCGGCATCCGGCTCAACTGGCGATTGATTCATCTGCCGCCAGCGCAGATCGACTACGTTGTTGCGCATGAATTGGCACATCTGATCGAGATGAACCACGGTGCGCGATTCTGGTCTCAGGTAGAACGCCTGCTGCCCGACTACCAGTCGGCGCGTGACGTTCTAAAGGCGCTTGCTGCAACAGTGCCGCGCATTTGAATGCGACGCACGACCCCGGAGAGATCACCATGAGAATACTTCACACCATGCTGCGCGTAGGAAACCTTGATCGTGCGCTTGCGTTTTACACCGAGATCCTCGGCATGCGTCAGCTGCGTCGCTCGGATTACCCTGACGGGAGGTTCACTCTGGCTTTCGTGGGCTACGCCGACGAGTCCGAAAGCGCGGTGCTGGAACTCACCCACAATTGGGATACCGAAAGTTACGACATTGGTACAGCCTACGGCCACGTCGCGATCGAGGTCGATGATGCCTACAAGGCGTGTGAAGAAATCAAGCGTCGTGGCGGAGTCGTCGTCCGCGAAGCGGGGCCGATGAAACACGGCACGACGGTGATTGCGTTCGTCCAGGATCCGGACGGCTACAAGGTCGAGCTGATACAGAAGAAGATCTGAGCGTTCGGTTCGTCGGGACTCGCGCGGCCCCGTCCGTCTATCACACCGTCAAGCCGGCGGCTACGGCACGTTCGAGCGATAGCGAATGCTCGTCATCGCGGTAGCGGTGCTTGATTTCGAGTACGGCCGGCCAAGCTCCGAGGAAAGCGTCCAGACAGTCCGGATCGAAGTGCCTGGCGCGTTGCTCGTGCATGTGCCGGGTAGCCTCCTCGTCGGTCCACCGCCTTCTTGTAGGGCCGTTCCGATGTCAGCGCGTCAAATACGTCGGCCACCGCGACGATGCGCCCGACCAGCGGAATCACTTCGCCGGCGAGACCGTTCGGATAACCGCTGCCATCCCACTTTTCGTGATGCGAATTGGCAATCTGCGCGGCCATCTGCAGCATCGGGCTATTGCTGGCCGTGAGAATCTCGTAGCCGATCGTCGCGTGTTGCTTCATGATCTCGAACTCTTCCGGCGTCAGCCGGCCAGGCTTGAGCAGGATCTGATCAGGCGTACCGAGTTTGCCGACGTCATGCATCGGCGCGGCTTGCAGCAATAGCTCCTGAAACTCACGATCGAGTCCCAGTCGGTCGGCGATCAGGCGTGAGTAGTGGGCCATGCGTAGGATGTGCGCGCCAGTTTCCGGATCGCGGAATTCCGCCGCGCGGGCCAGTCGCAACACCGTTTCGCGCTCGCGCTCGACGATTTCCGCCGTGACTTTGCTCACTTCTTCCGCCAGCGAGCGATTGCGCTCCGACAAAAGCAAATGGCTCTCGCGCAGCGCCAGCATATTGCGGACGCGGGAAACGAACTCGATGCTATCCAGCGGTTTGGTCAGGAAGTCGGTCGCGCCGGATTCTAGCGCACGGTAACGCACCTCCTTCTGGTGATCGGCGGTGACCATCAGCATCGGCGTTTGCAGCTTGCCAGGCTCCTTGCGCAGCAGTCGGATGAATTCGATACCATCCAACCCCGGCATCATGTAGTCGACCACCATCAGATCGGGATCATTCGCGCGGCACCAGTCCAGTGCGAGCAGCGGGTCACTGAACGGCACAGCCTGGCAACTGTCGATCTTGCCGACCAGCGCCTCCATTACGAGGACGTTGATTTCGGTGTCGTCGACGATCACGATCCTGCGGATACTCATGGCTATCTCCCGCCTGCTTGGGCGGTTGAGTTGTCACTGGTTTGCTTCATGTCCGCCATCTGAGGTCTCACGGATAACGGCATTCGGCGCTCACACTTTACCGGCAGAAGCTCGTGTACGCCTATCTTTCGAGGCGATCCGACCTTGCGGGAATCGTCGATAGCGGACCCTTGGGAAAGCCTTTGAGGAGCCTCCATCCGTCAGGCCACGTACAGATCGACGTACTCGTGCACCGCAATTTCGTTCAGGCGCGCGGCATCGAGCGAGACATCGAGGATCGCTCGCTGCTGCGCCGGCGTGAAGCGATGCGCCAGGTGAGTCTCGAACTTGCGGACCAAGACCGGCAGGCCCTCGGCGCGGCGGCGGCGGTGGCCCTGTGGATATTCGATCGTGACTTCGGCGGTCCGGGTGCCGTCGGCGAAGTGCACTTGCAGCGAGTTGGCGATCGAGCGTTTGTCGGGATCGAGATAGTCCGCGGAAAACCGGGGTTCCTCGACCACCTCCATCTTTTCGCGGAGGGCGTCGATTCGCGGATCGGCGGCTGCGTCGTCCTCGTAGTCCGCGGCGAACAAGTTGCCCTTGATCAGCCCGATCGCAACCATGTATTGGAGGCAGTGGTCGCGGTCGGCTGGGTTGTCCAACGGGCCCCGCTTGTCGATGATGCGCAGCGCCGACTCGTGCGTTCGGATGCGCACCTTCGCGATCTGGTCGAGCCGTGGCGCGACCTAGGGGTACAACGCGACCGCCGCCTCGACCGCCGTCTGGGCGTGAAATTCGGCAGGAAAGCTGATCTTGAACAGCACGTTTTCCATCACATAGGTGCCGTAACCACGCTGGAACTTGAATGGATGGCCGTTGAACAGTACGTCGTAAAGCCCCACGTCTTGGCGCTAAGCACGGATGGGTAGCCCATTTCGCCCGCAAGTGACATGAGGGCCAGGCGAACGGCACGCGAGGTTGCATCACCGGCCGCCCAGGATTTGCGCGACCCGGTGTTGGGCGCATGGCGATAAGTGCGCAACGCCTGCCCATCGACGAAAGCCTGCGAGACAGCGTTGATGGTCCGCGCGCGCGTCGCGCCCATCAGCCAGGCGCAGACTGCGGCCGACGCCACCTTGACCAGCACCACATGGTCGAGGCCGACGCGGTTGAACCCGTTCTCCAGCGCCAGCACACCCTGGATCTCGTACGCCTTGATCATGGCTTTCGAGTACCTGGCGCATTTTGAGCGCCGGCTGGCCGCCGGCGGCCCGGCTGCGCGACAGCCAGTCGGCGGTGGCGAGAATGCCGCCGAGGTTGTCCGAGGATGACCCCATTCCGCCGCCAGCCAGGTGTCATTGAAGTCGAGCCAGCGGATCATCGCCCCGATGTCGAACGCGGCCTGCACCGGGTCGAGCTGATAGCGCGTGCCCGGAACCTTGACGCCATTGGGAACGACGGTCCCCGGGACGATCGGTCCGAGCAGCTTGGTGCACGCGGGATAGGCGAGCGCTTCGAGCCCGCAACCGAGCGCGTCGATCAAACAGTAGTGCGCGGTGTCGAGCGCCGGCGCCGACTCGATGCGGTAGTCGAGCACGTAGTCGGCGATGTCGCGCAGAACCCGGTCCGGCTCGGGACGCGAATTGGAGAAAGGTGCGGACATGCAGGTGCCAACTACTTCCGCATCGCGAGCGGCACGAACTCCCGATTCTCCGGGCCGGTGTAGTTCGCCGAGGGTCGGATGATCTTGCCATCGACGCGTTGCTCGATGACATGCGCCGCCCAGCCGGTGGTCCGCGCGATGGCGAATATCGGCGTAAACATGCGCGTGCGCACCCCATCATGTGATAGAGGACTGCGGAGAACCAGTCTGCGTTCGGAAACATGCGCTTCTCCGCCCACATGACCTGTTCGATGCGGTTGGCGATGTCGAAAAGTGTCGTGTTGTCGCCGTCTTCGCACAGCGCTCGCGCGAGCGGTTTGATGACCTTGTGGCGCGGATCGAAGACGGTGTACACCGGGTGGCCGAAGCCCAGGATGATTTCTTGATTCACCAGGCGGCGCTTGATGTCCGCTTCGGCCTCGTCGACGTCGTGATAGCGCGCCTGAATTCCATAGGAGGCCTCGTTGGCGCCGCCGTGTTTCGGTCCGCGCAGCGCGCCGATGGCCCCGCCGATGCACGAATAGATATCCGAGCGTATACCCGCGATCGTGCGCGCAGTGAAGGTGGAGGCATTGAACTCATGCTCGGCATAGAGAATGAGCGAGCGGTCCATGCTCCGCACATACAACTCGGAGGGCAGCTTGCCGTGGAGCAAGTGGAGGAAGTGCCCGGCGATCGTATCGTCGTCGGTCTCGGTTTCGATCCGCCTGCCGTTGTGCGACCAGTGGTACCAGTACAGCAGGATCGAAGGAAAGATCGAAATCAGCCGATCCGCGATATCCCGCGCCCCGGTATGTTCTGGTCTTTGGCCTCGGGAGTATCGTGCCCAGTGTGGCGTTGCCAACGTGCAGAACGTCCATCGGATGCGCCGAAGCGGGCAGATTCTCCAGCACGGGCTTCAAGGCGACTGGCAGTCCGCGCAGCGTCTTCAGTTTCTTTCGGTACTGAATGAGCTGAGTCAACGTCGGCAGTCGCTCGTAGAGGCAGAAGATAGGCAACCTCCTCGAAGCTCGCGTGCTTCGCAAGTGCCGTGACGTCGTAGCCGCGATAGTGCAGATCGTTGCCGGCGCGGCCTACCGTGCAGATCCCCGTGTTGCCAGCGACTACACCGGATAACGCAACCGACTTCTTCCCCGGCGCCGCTTGTGCTTCCGTCGTTTCGCCCATCGTGGCTTCTCCTTTCAGAGCGTTAAGGGGCGCACATGCCCACGAACGCGTGGCAGTCGACCGAGTCGTCGCAGCACTTACGCAATTGTACTATCGCGTAGGATGTTTGGACAAACTGCTGGATGCGACCATCCGCCGGAATTCCATGACGACCGAATCGTCAATCTGTCGCGGTCTGTCGTCTCGATCGGTTGGACGACATTAGGTCACCGCTGACGATCGCCAAAGGGAGCGCAACGGCAAGACACCAAAGACAGAGGAGATAACCCGCTGTAAGCCCCTGATTTCTTGGTGGGCCCGGTCGGACTCGAACCGACGACCAAAGGATTATGAGTCCTCTGCTCTAACCGACTGAGCTACAGGCCCGGTGAGAGGCTGCGAAGTTTAGCAGACCCAGCGTCTGGTGGAAGAAGAACGGGCGCTGCGGGCGCCCGATCGTCATTGGGTTGGGAGCGATGAATCAGGTTTCGCTGTCGAGGAAGCTGCGCAGTTTCTCGGAACGGCTCGGATGGCGCAGTTTGCGCAGTGCCTTGGCTTCGATCTGGCGAATGCGCTCGCGGGTGACGTCGAATTGCTTGCCCACTTCTTCCAGCGTGTGGTCGGTATTCATCTCGATCCCGAAGCGCATGCGCAGCACTTTGGCTTCCCGTGGCGTGAGCGAATCCAGCACTTCCTTGGTGGCCTCGCGCAGGCTGGCGAACATGGCGGCGTCCGCCGGGGCGAGCGTCGACAGATCCTCGATGAAGTCGCCGAGGTGCGAATCGTCGTCGTCACCGATCGGCGTTTCCATCGAGATCGGCTCCTTGCTGATCTTGAGGATCTTGCGGATCTTTTCTTCCGGCATTTCCATCTTGACGGCGAGGTCGCCGGGTCCGGCTCCTGCCCGGTTTCCTGCAGAATCTGGCGCGAGATGCGGTTCATCTTGTTGATCGTCTCGATCAGTGCACCGGAATGCGGATCGTGCGCGCCTGATCCGCGATGGAACGAGTGATGGCCTGGCGGATCCACCACGTCGCGTAGGTCGAGAACTTGTAGCCGCGGCGATATTCGAATTTGTCGACCGCCTTCATCAGGCCAATATTGCCTTCCTGGATCAGGTCGAGGAACTGCAGGCCGCGATTGGTGTATTTCTTGGCGATCGAGATCACCAGGCGCAGGTTGGCCTCGGTCATCTCGCGTTTGGCCCGGCGGGCCTTGGCTTCGCCGGTGGACATTTGCTTGTTGATATCCTTCAGTTCGCGCAGCTGGATGCCGATGCGCGTCTGCAGGTCGAGGAGCTTCTGCTGTTCCTCGATGATCGCCGGGGCCGCGCGCATCAAAGTGCTGGCGTAGGCCCTGCCCGAGCTGATCTCGGCCTTGAGCCAATCCATGTTGGTTTCGTTGCCCGGGAATACCTTGATGAAGTGCGGGCGCGGCATGTGCGCCTTGTTGACGCACAGATCCTGGATCTTGCGCTCGTGGCTGCGCACTTGTTCGACCATGCTTCGTACGGAATCGCACAAGCGCTCGGTGATGCGTGCGGTGAAGCGGATGTTCATCAGTTCCGCGGAAATCGCTTGCTGTGTCCTGAGGTAGGTCCGATCCTGCAAGCCCTTCTTGACCAGCGCGTTGTGCATCTTCTGGTAGAGGACGCGAATGACCTCGAAGCGATCGAGCGCGTCCGCCTTCAACTGCAGCATCGAGGCGCTTATCGCGCTGCCGTCACCGTCTTCATCCTCTTCATCCTCTTCAACTTCGAGATCCTCGGCGCTCGCCATGGCTTCGAGATCTTCGTCGGCGTTCGGGTCGATCAGCCCGTCGATCAGCTCGTCGATGCGCATCTCCTCGCGGGCGACCCTGTCGGCCATGTCGAGGATTTCGGCGATCGTCGTCGGACAGGCCGAGATGGCCTGGATCATGTGCTTGAGGCCGTCTTCGATGCGCTTGGCGATCTCGATCTCGCCCTCGCGCGTGAGTAGCTCGACCGTGCCCATCTCGCGCATGTACATGCGCACCGGATCGGTCGTGCGACCGAATTCCGAGTCGACCGACGAAAGCGCCTGCTCGGCCTGTTCCTCGACTTCCTCGTCGACCACGACTGCCGGTACTTCCTGGTTCAAAAGCAGGGTTTCGGAGTCAGGTGCCTCGTCGAAAACCTGCACACCCATGTCGTTGAAGGTCGAGATGATCGATTCGATCTGCTCGGCATCCACCATGTCATCCGGCAGGTGGTCGTTGATCTCGGCGTAGGTCAGAAAGCCGCGCTCCTTGCCCAAGGCAATCAGGGTCTTCAGCCTGCTGCGGCGCGCATCTGCGTCGAGCGGGGTTGCGGCCCGCTCGGCAACTTGGGCCAGGCGTTCCCTGGCGGACTTGGACTTGCTCGAGGCCCTGGCTGAGGTCGGCCGAGCCGCAGCCTTGCTCGGCGCGGCAACGACCGGTTGCCGTGCCTCCAGAGCTGTGGTCTTGGCGGCCGCCGCCGAGCTCTTGATGTCGGCTTTCGCGGTTTGTTTGGCTTTGTCCCGGGCCATGGCTTTCCTCAAAACTGGAGGGTGGGTGGCGGCTTTCGACTGGTACTGCGACCGGAGGCTCACGACCCCCGAGTCGCAGGACTAGGTCGCCGTGGAGTCGGAAAAACCTGTGATTCTATCAGCTTGCGAGCCCGCTTGTCCAGAGCCAAGCTTCTGTTTTTGCGTGAGAAGCTCTCGGTATCGGGCGAGTTCGTCCGCGTCGAGGCGTCCGCCGGCCAGCTTCTCCTGCAGCTTGCGGAACTCGCCGCCGCGTGCCTGCTCGCGCAGGCCGTCGAGCATGTCGCAAAACAGCGGCTCAATCGCGCTGTCCTCAAACGGGTCATCGACCAGTTCCGCCGCGATGTCGCTCAACAGGGGCGCATGCGCGGTCTGGCGAAAGTGTTCGAGCAGCATGGCTGGCGAACCACGCCCAATATCGCCGACCGATACCGCGTCGGCGATTGCGCCCAACAGGGGGTTTCGATGCGATCCTGCGGTATCAACTCGAATGGCAGTCGTGCCGCGAGTTCCGGTTGATGCACGACAAGTTTGAGCAACGTGCGCGAGAGAGACGGCGAATGCCTGGGCGCCGCTCGGGTCGCCGCGCGCGGATTGCGCGCCCAAGGTGCAAGCGCCGGTTTTAGCCCGAGCGCCGATTCCACCTCGGCCTGGCTAAAACCGCTGGCCACGGCCAATTCCTTTACCATCGCCAGGCGCAGCAGCGGTGCCTGCACCCGACCGATCAACGGCTTGGCCTCGTGCAGCAGCCCGGCACGCCCTTCGGCACTCGATGTGTCATTGCGTCCGAGCAGTTCGCGCAGCAGGAATCCGGCGAGCGGGACCGCTCGCGCGGCCTCGACGTTAAAGGCTTCCGTGCCGCGTTCCCGGATGAACGAATCCGGGTCGTGCTCGGGCAGGAGAAACAGAAAGCTCGCCATCTTGTCGTCGGCCAGTTGTTCGAGGCTGGCTTCCAGCGCGCGCCAAGCGGCCTTGCGCCCGGCATTGTCGCCGTCGAAGCAGAAGACCACGCGGCTAGCCTGGCGCAGCAGCTTTTGTACGTGGTTGCCGGTAGTCGCGGTACCGAGTGTGGCGACGGCATTGGGCACACCGTGCTGGGCGAGCGCGAGCACGTCCATGTAGCCTTCCACCACGATCACGCTGCCCACATCCCGGATAGCGGCCCTAGCCTGGCTCAGTCCGTAGAGCTCGCGGCCCTTCTCGAACAGCGGTGTCTCCGGCGAATTCAGATACTTGGGCTCGCCCTGATCAATTACACGTCCGCCGAAGCCGATCACGTTGCCGCGCTGGTCGAGGATCGGAAACATGATCCGGTCGCGGAACCGATCATAGCGTCGGCCCTGATCGTTTTCGATCACCAGACCGGCTTCCAGCAGGTTCTTCGCGCCATAGTCCGGGAACACGACTTCCAGCCCCCGCCATCCGTCTGGTGCGTAGCCAAGGCCAAAGCGCGCCGTGATTTCGCCGCTGAGTCCGCGACGCTTCAGGTAATCAATGGCTTTCGGACTCGCCTTGAGCTGCTCGCGGTAGAACGTCGCCGCGCGTGCCATGGTGTCGACAAGCGAGCTGGTGTCCGCCTTTTGCACACGAAGCGCGGATGCGTCTTCGGGCACGGTGAGACCGAGTTGCTGGGCGAGTTCGCGAATCGCGTCCGGGTAGGAAAGCCCCGAATACTCCATCAGGAAGCCAATCGCGCTGCCGTGGGCGCCGCAGCCGAAGCAATGATAGAACTGCTTGGTTTGGCTGACGGTGAAGGACGGCGATTTCTCCGCGTGGAAAGGGCAGCAGGCGGCGTAGTTCGCGCCCGCCTTCTTGAGCAGGACGAGCCGATCGACCACGTCGACGATGTCGACACGGCTCAGCAATTCCTGGATAAACGACTTTGGGATCAAGGCCCTGTCTCACGTCAAGGAGCGGGCCCCGTCGAGAGGCCCTGTTTCATTATAGGCAAGCCATGGACGATTGCCCGGAATGACTGATCGCGACCAAATCGACGATAGTTAGCCCTTGCTCAGGGGCTGTTTGACCAAACCGGAAACCTGCCCCAGGTCGGTCCGGCCGGCAAGTTTCACCTTTAGAACGCCCATCACCTTGCCCATATCGGACGGTCCGCCGGCGCCGGTCTGCGCGATTGCCGCATCGATTTCGGCGGCGACTTCCTCGGCGCTCAGTGCTTGCGGCATGTAGGCGCCCAACACGGCCATTTCGGCCTTTTCGACATCCGCCAGATCCTGCCGGCCGGCGGCTTCGTACTGGCTGATCGAGTCGCGGCGCTGCTTCTGCATCTTGTCGATCACCGCGACGACCGCCGTGTCATCGAGTTAGACGCGCTCGTCGACCTCGCGTTGCTTGATCGCCGCCATCAGCAGGCGGATAGCCGACAGGCGCGGCACGTCTCTTGCGCGCATGGCGGACTTCATGTCTTCGTTGATTTGCTGCTTGAGGCTCATCCTTACGCGACTCCTCATCGACGGGCACAGAAAAGCAAACAGCCTGCGCCGCGAAATGCAGGGCAGGCCCTTGGAACTGTGTTCCGGGTGGGTCTCAGTAAAGCTTGGGTGGCAGCATCTGGCTGCGAATGCGCTTGTGATGGCGCTTGACCGCAGCAGCCAGCTTGCGCTTGCGCTCGGCAGTGGGCTTTTCGTAGAACTCGCGCGAGCGCAACTCGGTCAGCACGCCAGCCTTTTCAATCGTGCGCTTGAAGCGGCGGATCGCGACTTCGAACGGCTCGTTTTCCTTGAGACGAATACCCGGCATTCAGTGTTCCTTGACTTGCGGTGAGCGGAAAGCCGAACAGTATATCCGGGATCGGCGGCAGCGCCAAGTCCTAGTCTTTTCCAAAATGGTATGAGTCTGAACTGTGGTCTGGATTTCCAAGAAGGAATGAGGCTGAACGCGCGTAACGGGATCGATCATCGGGGCATGGTGATCGACATGAACGAAGTGAAGTTGGCGACGCTGGATCAAGTACGCGCTTTTCTGGCGGGGACGATTGCGGTCGAATTCGGGGCATCCGATCGGTGCGACGATCGCTACGGCCACATCGCCGAAGTACTGGGGCGGTTTTGGCTATCGACGGCTGAACAAGCCGGACAAGGGCGTGGTTCTGCGCTATCTGCAACGTACGACCGGCTACTCGCGCCAGCAGCTCACCCGACTGGTCAAGCGGAGGCTGGCGGGCAAGATACTCACCAAGGCCTACCGCACGCCCACCAATGGGCTGAAGCGCAAATTCACCGAAACCGACCTCGCCCTGCTGGCCGAGACGGACAGCCTGCACGGTACGCTGTCCGGGCCGGCCACGCGGCACCTCATGTCACGCGCGCTGGCAGTCTTTGGCGACACCCGCTACGAACGGCTGGCGACGATCTCGGTTGGGCACCTCTACAACCTGCGCAAGAAGAGCGGCTACATCGACCGACGGCGCACCTTCAGCAAAACCCGGCCCACGGGCATTACCATCGGCACGCGCCGGGCACCGCTACCCGATGGCCGGCCGGGCTTCATCCGCATCGACAGCGTGCATCAGGGCGATCAGGACGGCATCAAGGGCGTCAATCACATCAACGCCGTCGATTGCGTCACCCAGTGGGAACTGATTGCCACCTGCCAGAAGATCAGCGAGGCCTACCTGCTTCCGGTCATCGAGGCCCTGCTGGGCGGCTTCCCCTTCGGCATTCTGGGCTTTCACGCCGACAACGGCTCGGAGTACATCAATCACAAGGTCGCCAGGATGCTCGACAAGCTGGCGGCCGAATTCACCAAATCACGGCCGCGCCATTCCAACGACAATGGCCTGGCCGAAACCAAGAACGGTGCGGTGATTCGCAAGCCCTTGGGCTACGCCCATATCCCGCAGCACTGCGCCGCCGCGGTCAATGCCTGGTGCGCCGAGCATCTGAATCCCTACGTCAATTTCCATCGACCCTGCCTGTTTGCCGAGGAGATCACGGACAACAAGGGCAAGCGGCGCAAACGCTATCCCTTGGCTCTGGTGATGACGCCCTTCGAAAAGCTGGCCAGCCTGGCCAACATGGCCGCCTTCCTGCGCCCCGGTGTGACGATCGAGAGCCTGCGCGCGAATGCCACCGCCCTGAGCGACAACCAAGCCGCCGAGCAGATGAATCAGGCCCGGCAGAAGCTGTTTCTTCTTATCAACAAACGATCCCGCACCGCCGCTTGAACACGACCTGCGCAAAACCAGACCCAACCCCGGTCTGTGGATTTGTGGACAATTCGCTGGCAAAAAACCGCCAGCGAACCGGGGCGCTTGCCGTGGATAAGTCGCAAAATGCCGCAACTTATCCACCGCGCACCCTTTGCCCACAAGCTCCACAGACCTCATCAGTTTTGATAGGCATCCCGAAAGTCAAAACCATCCGTTCAGACTCATACCTCAATTGGAATTGACTGTCCTAGCAGCCTGTCGGACAGGGTGGATCGGCGCTATCTGAATTAGTTTGTTAGTGCAATGGGTTAGCACGCAAGGCTGGACAAGCCCGGGATTTCTCGGTATAACCCATGGGATGGAATCGATGAAACCCATGGCGCAAGTCCTATCGGAGCTTCAGGTACGGCCGGTAGAGCGCAGCGAGGAACAACGCTATCGAGAGCAGATGGCGCGGCATCATTATCTGGGAGATCTCGCGAAGATCGGCGAGGCGATCTGGTATGTCGCAACCTGGCGCGGTCAGTGGGTCGCGCAACTCAACGTCTCGGCGGCGGCCCTGAAATGCGGCGTGCGTGATCGATGGATCGGCTGGAACTTTCGCACGCAGTATGACCGACTCAAACTCATCGCCAACAACAGTCGCTTCCTGATCCTGCCCGAGTGGCACCGGCCGAATATTGGCTCACGGGTGCTCTCGCTCACTGAACGGCGCATCGCACGCGACTGGCAGGGGCGCTTTGGTCATCCCTTGCTCCTGCTGGAAACCTTTGTCGATCCGCGGCGATTTCATGGCGGCGTCTATCGCGCGGCCAACTGGACGGAACTGGGGCTCACTCAAGGCTACCGGCGCACGCGGCAAGGCTACAGCGGCGAGATTGACGCGCCCAAGCGCGTGTTTGTGCGTGCCTTGCACCGGGCCGCCCGAGCGCAATTGACGCATCCTGAGCGCAATCACCTCCAACTCACGGGAGCCCCAAAATTGATGCTGAGCGCTGAGCAGATGCGCGCGCTGCCGCTGTGCTTCACCACCGTCACCGACCCGCGCCGCCGGCAAGGGCGCCGCCACCGCCTGCCCGTGGTGCTGGGCATTGCCGCGGGCGCCATCCTGTGCGGCATGCGCGGCTACAAGGCCGCCCATGACTGGGCCGAAAGCCTGGGGCAAAAGGCACGTGAGCGCTTTGGCTGTCGGCGCGAGAAGGGGCGTTATGTCGTCCCCAGCGAATTCGTCATCCGCGATTGCCTGGTGCGCATTGAACCGGACACGCTGGATCGCGCGCTCAATGTCTGGAACCAGGCGTGGGCAAAAGACGACCGGGCGCTGGCGATGGATGGTAAAGTCATGAAGAACGCGATCGACGCGCAGGGCTATCAAACGCACATCCTGAGCGTGATCGGCCATGAGTCGAACACCTGCCACACCCAAAAAAGTCGGGACATTGCCCGTAGCCGGCAGCGATGAGCAAAAGCGTACCAACGAGATCGGCATGGCCATCCCCGTGCTCGATGGCTGCGCGCTCGCCGGCAAGGTGGTCACGGCCGATGCGCTGCTGACCCAGCGCACACTGGCAGCGTATCTGATCGGGCGCAAGGCCCACTATAGATCCTTACGCATTTGATCTTTGGGAGGAGCTGTACAACAATTTCACGTGGCTTCCACGAGTTCAATCACCTTGCGGATGGAGTTGTCTGCCTTGTGTACGGCCGCTTCGAGTTTGCTGTCGGGTTGGAAGGCGGCGTCGGGGCGGTGGTGAAAGAGGCTGTTGGCAAGCGCGCCGCATAGGCGCTGGTGGAAGAGAACGAAGACCAGGGCGACCTTTACGCCCTTGTCGGTCAGTCGGTAGGCGTATCGATTGCCGTCGCATTCGAGCAATGCGTGAGCGCGCAGTTTGCGCAAGTCATAACGCAGCTGGTTCAGGGCGTAGCGTTGGTCGGAGAGGCCAAAGCTCGTCAGGATGACCTCGTGGAGTTGCTGAGCGCGCCAGCCACCGACTGTGGTGCCGGCATGCAGCAGCACTTGCATCAGGCGAATCATGCGGGTGTCGTGGATCTTGATGCCGGGATACTTGGCGCTGCCAACAGTGATGGGCAGTGCCAGGCGCTGCAGCAGCGGGAAGTCCCCTGCGCGTTGAGGCAGCGGGCCTGAAAGGTGGCGAAGCGCTCGGTGAGGCCGAGGAGCTTCTCGCGCGCGTCAGCCAGGTGTTCGAGCCCCTTCCTCAGGCCGAAGTCGGCCAGATTGTTCGAGCAGACCTCGTTGCGCAAGAAGGTGGCGAACTTCTCATACTGCTTGACGAAGGCGTGCTTCCAATAGGCGCGAAAGATGTGATGCCCGTGTTCGATCTGCTCGAGGGTGGTGTTGAGCTTGCCGCGCAGCTTCTTGGTGATACGCGTGCCGAAGATCTCCGAGACCTTGTCGGCCGACAGTCGCCATAGCCCCAGCTCGCAACTGCGCTCGAAGATCTTGTGGACCGGAAAGTGACGCTTGAAGATGAAGTTGCGGCAGTATTCGACCTGGCTGATGGCTTAGAAGCGGCGCAGGCTGATCCGAGCGCGCTCCTTGGCGGAGAACTTTGGTCCCAACAGCAGCGTCCAGTAGTCGAGGCGCTCGCGAATGAGCGCCGGACTCATCCGGTCGGCCGCCGCCTGCAGGGCAGCCGGATCGGCTACCGCCACGAAGGCGTTGTCGTTCTTGCGAAAGCCGATCCCGGCCCGATTGAGTTCCTGCTCGATGAACGAGTGGCCGTTCAGGTAGTAGGTGCTCTGGCATGGAAAGAATGAGGCCACACGGATCGCGATGGGTCCCAAGGTCTCGTCGCGAACGTAGAAATAGTAGTGGGTGAAGCGGGTCCGCTGGGGCGCCAGAATGCGGTGGTGAGGATCGCGGGTCGGATACTTGGGCACCGTGCAGCGAAAACTGGGCCCCAACTCCATGCTCTTGAAGATGAAATACACGCCATAGCGCTGGGCCCGCACCATCGAGCGCAGCCAACGGTGAACGTAGTCTTCCTTGCGCACACCCTTCTCGGCCCATTCGATGGGCGTGTCGTGATTGCGGGCAAAGGCCTCGACCCAGTCCTGATACTCCCCGGTGCGCCGGCTGAGGACTTCCTTGTCGACGGTCTGGACGCCCACCACCTGGCGGAAGAAGAGACCACCTGCTCGGGTCGGCTCAGCGCGCTCAAGTAGCCGTGAATGACAATGCGGTCGAAGCAGTGGTATACAAACACCAACAGGCTGCCGAACAGCTTGGTGAAGAGTTCCATCTGTCTTCTCCTCGACGGGTGCGCTCTCCAATGACGACCGTCGATTGCAGGGCGCTTGCATAAGGATGGAGTTCCATGACTCAACGCAAGACCGGGCACCCGCCCACCACTGCACGGCCGCCGCAGGACAGTTTGCACCTTGCCAAGGAGGTCCGCTCAATCCAGAATCGCGCGGGCGAACATGATGGCCGGATCGTGCGCATCGGACCACTGGTGTTCTTCTCCACCGACACGGGCGACGCCTGGATCCTGGAGCCCGCAGACCACCTGGCTGCCAGACTCGCCGTCGGCGGAGATCCGCTGCCGGTGGACTTCGAAGAGACCGAAACTAGCTTCGTCATCGGCTGGCATGGTCGCTACCAAATCAACGGCGACACATTCATCTACGAGGACAACCAGTCCAGACACCTCAACGCCATACGAGGCTATCCGGTGAAACAACTCGTGCGCGTTATCAACGACCGCTGATCGTCGATAGCCGTCGCACGAGCAACGAAAATTTCAAATATCTTTGGCTAGAATTTTGATGCGATTGCCCTGATGCCTGATGCCACGATCTGCCGACAACTGTTGGTTCTGGCATGGTGCAAGGTGTCGGCTATCGCTGGTCAATGGTCCACCAGGCCGAGCGCATCGGTGGCCTGACCGGATGGGTTCGCAACCGCCGCGACGGCACGGTGGAAGCCACGGTTGCCGGCGACCCGGCCCGGGTCGCCGAACTGATCGCCTGGTCAGAAGTTGGCCCGCCGGCTGCGCGGGTATCCCGCGTGCTCGTGAACGACGCGAACCCCGTCGGCCTGCCCGCTTCCGGAATGGAGCTGAGGCCAACCTACTAGCCCGCCAAGCGAGCCCAGCATGGCGGGGCGGCGAACGCCACATTCAAGCTGGCGAGCGTCCGGAGGGCGGCGCACGAGAAAGGAGAGGGCGGCGCATCGCTGCACCGCTCTCTGTCGCCTGGAACTCCGTCTCGCCGCCTCTACAGACCGTAGGTGAACCGACCCGACGCAATACCGGTGGTCGCCTTTGTGTTGATCTGCTTGAGAGCGCCTTTCTGATACTTCCGCAGACCTCCCGACGTTCCGGTGCCGTAGTCGATGATCAGATCCTTTCGGTTGTCGGCATTGAGATCGGCAGCACCCAAGCGCGTGACAGAACCCGCGCTTACCGTGGACCAGGCGCTGCCGATATTGTCCCTATGGCTGGTGCCTGCTAGTATGCTGTTCGCGTAGATCCATAGATCGTTGGTGCCGGCACAGTACAGTGCCAGTTGGTCACGCCGTCCCTCGTCGCTGCTGAAGCCTTGCCGATCGCAGCACTATCCGGATCGATCTGGAACCAAGTCGAGCCGTTGAACCTATTTTCCTCTGTTATCCATGCGGTGCAGGGAGCAGGCCGGGGATCATCGAGGCAGGCGGGGTTGATTTTGCTTTCTGGCGGCGATGATTTTGTCGATGATGTAGTGCATCAGGGCCTTCCATCGGGCGGTTTTGGTCAACCGAGGCACAATTGCCAGAACCGTGTCCAAACCCTTGCGCACATTGGCGATCATGGTTTTGATCTGATCGCTGGCGGCATGGGTCAGCGTGACCAGCAGGCGGGACTTACCGGCATGCTCGGTCAGGCGCGTCACCCCCGCCAGCAGCAAGGGGCGAGAGGTGATGGCCTCCAGACGCGTTTTCGGATGCGCCAGACGCACATACCAACTCCACCAGTTGTAGATCAGGGCCACCGCGCGGGCCGACAGATTGCAGCGCTCCAGATCCTGGGTGGTATAGCCCCCAGCCCCACTGGTTTTTCAGCTCGTCAAAGCCGTTCTCGCAATCGGCCCGGTCCCGATACAGCTGACCGATAGCCTGAAGATCGTAGTCGCTGTTGGTCACCAGCACGGCATACTCCCACAGCTTTCCCGCCTCCAGGGAGTCGGCAAACTGCAGCAGTTGCTGCCCGGGTTCGCGCTTGCCGCGCTTTTTCTTCTCCACCACGAGCGAGTGCTTCACGGCACGTCGTACTACCACCACCCGTCGCCCATGGTGCCAGCCCGACAGCGTCAGTCGCGCCTCCACCGCGTGATAGCCGCCACCGACATCCTGCCAGTCGCTGCGCCCCGCAGCCGCTCGATCAAGCGCTTGACGCCAGCGCTCTGGCGCAGCTTGGACAGATACGCTTGGCCGGACTCTTCCAGTTCCGTCATCACCGGATCGACGCCGAAGGCGACATCGCCGCGCACCAGGCGCGGACGCTGCTCCAGCGGCAGCGACTTGAGAATGTCGATCAGCCGCGGCAGGCTGTGCCGGGCCGCGTGCGCCTTGCCGTTTTGCACCTCGGCATCCAGGAGCAGACGCACGTTGGCGATCCAGTAGGTGTGGATGACATGGCTCGGGCGCCCCGGCTTGGTCGGGTTGTAGCTGATCTCGGCGCCATCCTGTTGGCCATAGAGCAGCTTGATCGTGGTGTCGGTGTCGAGTATCCAGCCGGTGGAGAGGGCCTCGCGCACGCTCTGTGCGAGCGCTGCATCCATCCAGGCGCTCGTCCTGGCCAAGCGGGCTTGCCGATCGGGGCGCTCTTGTTCAGAGCAGCGTGTCAGTGTGGGCGCAAGATGCGCCAGCGCCCGGCGCAGGCTTTCGTCGCTGATGATTCCCGTCATGCCGAGAATCTCCGGCGCCACGGCGTCGCCACGCAGGCCCGTGACATGCGCATAACGCCGCTGCCCATCGAGGATCGCCAGCAGCCAAGTGCCCAGCACGTCGCGTACCTCGGGCGCGTTCGGGCTAGTGTAGGACATCGGGCAGCTGTCCACCCAGCGCTCGAACAAGCCGGAGACCTCGAGAAATTCAGCAAAAATGCCAACTGTCCGAGTGCCGTGGCGCTGCCGTTCTCGTCCCATCGCACGTGAAAGCGACCTCCCGGGGTGCTCATTACGCCGTTCGACCTTCCCCGCCCGGAATTCCCGGCACCAAAATCAACCTAAAAACCTCAGTTAGCCGATTCCGTTTGCATGATTTTCGAGAAGCCGCTGGGCGCGAGGCGGTCCGACCCCGGCGAGGAGGCATTTGAGATGCTCGCAGACGAGGTTCCAGACGGTGGTTGGATGCAACTGCTCCGCAGCACGAGCTAACCAGCCCTGAAGCATGGCGGAGACACGCATTAGCGCTGCCCGCGCCTTCTCGAAATGAGCGTGCAAACCGGTCAGTGTGATCGTCGTCTGCCCGGCATGTTCGGTCCGGCGCCCCACCGAGGACATCAGCCACGGCCGACTGGTGATGGCCTCGCGGCGGGCTTCAGGATTGGCCAAGCGAACGAACAGGCTCCACCAGTTGTAGATGAGTGCCACGGCCCGGGCGGCCAACTGGCAGCGATGCAGGTCGTGCGTGGTAAAGCCACCCCAGCCTTGTCCAATGGGGTTTGAGTCTGAGCGAGGGGTGTGAATCCAACGGGGTTTGAGTCTGAACAGGTGGCCGGGATCGATCAATATGCGGCGCATGGTGATCGATATGAACGACGAGCAATTGAAGACCTTGGCGGATTTGCAAGGATTTTGGAAGGCACCGTGATGATGGATTTCGCGGTGGCGGGAGACGAGCGCTACGGGTTCATTGCGCGCACCGTGAAACGCTTCGGCTATGGCCGGCTGAAGCGATCCGACAAGGCCATTGTGCTGCGCTTTCTGGAACGGGTCAGCGGCTATTCGCGCCAGCAGATCGCGCGCCTGGTCAAACGCGGCAGCGAACGACGAGCGATGGTCAAGCGTTACTGCGGCTCCCGTACCAGCTTTGCGCGCACCTACACGGAGGCGGACATACTCTTGCTGGCCCAGACCGACACGCTACACGGCACACTGTCCGGCTTGGCGACCAAGAAGCTCATGGAGCGGGCCTACGGCCTGTTCGGCGATATCCGCTATCAGCGACTGGCGATCATCTCGGTGGCGCACCTCTACAACCTGCGGCAGCGGCCAAGCTATCTGCAAAAGCGACAGGTCTGGACCAAGACCCGCCCCACCGGTGTCTCCATCGGCGAGCGTCGCGCTCCGGCGCCCAACAACCGTCCCGGCTACTTGCGTGTGGATAGCGTCCATCAGGGCGATCAGGATGGCGTCAAAGGCGTCTATCACATCAACGCCGTCGACTGCGTGACCCAGTACGAGGGCGTTGCCACCTGCGAGCGCATCAGCGAAGCGTTCCTCATCCCGGTGCTGGAAGCCCTGTTGGCGAGCTTCCCTTTCGACATTCTGGGCTTTCACTCCGACAACGGCTCCGAGTACATCAACCGCGATGTCGCGAAGTTGCTCAACAAGCTGTTGATCGAAGAGCAGACCAAGTCGCGATCACGCCATAGCAACGACAACGCCCAGGCCGAATCCAAGAACGGCGCCATCGTGCGCAAGCATTTGGGATACGCCCACATCCCGCAACGCTTTGCCGCACCGGTCAATGAGTTTTGCCGCGATTACCTCAACCCCTACGTCAATTTCCACCGCCCCTGCCTGTTCGCCGAAACCATCACCGATGCCAAGGGCAAACAGCGCAAACGCTACCCGTACAAGCTGATGATGACGCCCTATGAGAAGCTCAAGTCCTTGCCCAAGCCCGAGACATTCCTGAAGCTCGGCGTCGATTTCAAACAACTCGATGCGCAGGCCAAGGCGATGAGCGACAATGAGGCGGCGGAGCGAATGAACGCGGCGCGTTCAGTCCTCTTCAAGACCATTTTTAACCGATCGAAAACGGCGGCCTGACCCGACAAAAAGCGCAAAGCGAAGGGGCAGTGGATATGTGGATAGCTCGCCTGACGGCGACCTTTCCACATATCCACTGCCCCGCCAAAAGCTAAACCTTTTTTGATTTCCGATTCAAAGTCAAAACCGATCGCTCAGACTCAAACCTGGATTGGAATCTACTACCCCATCCCCACTGGTTCTTGAGTTCGTCGAAGGCGTTCTCGGCATCCGCCCGATCCCGGTAGAGCTGACCCAGACTGACAATCTCGTAGTCGGTGTTGGTCACCAGCACCGCGTACTCATAGCCCGTGATGCCCTTGCCTGCCTTGCGGTCGGCTTCCACGAAGGCCAGCAGTTGCTGACCGTCAGCCTCACCGGCCACCGCGATCTCGCCCGTCAGCGGCCGGCGCAGCACGACGACGCGACGATTCTTCTCCCAGCCCTTGAGGGCAAGCGCCCCATCCTTGCCCTCCCAACCCTGGCCGGCATCCGTCCAGCCCGATTGGCGGAACACACTGACAATGTGACGCTTGACGTTCTTCGAGAGCTTGAGCTTGAACAGGTAAGGCTGCCCCCGTTGCTCCAGAGCCGTCATCATCGCGTCGCACCCGAAGGCGTTGTCCCCGCGCACCAGCTTCGGCTTGTTTTCTGCGGGCAGTTCATCGAGAACCTTGAGCAGACCGGGCTGAGCATGCTTGGCCGTGTGTTCGTTGCCGGCACACACTTCGACACCCAGGACCAGCCGCAAACCCGCCATCAGGTACGTGTGATAGGCATGGGACGGGCGTCTGTCGCGGCCGACCTGAACCCGGTTCAAAGGTGACGATGTGAAACCGGATGTTCTTCCTCGTTTTCTTCAGCTGGAAGTATCCGAGCTGGAGTCTTCTTCGCTGTTGGGTGTGTTCTTCGGTCTTCTTCAAGGATCGTGTAGTAGCCGGGGTTGTGACCTGGCAAGAGACACGACATGGGACGAGAGGAGAAGCGCGCATGCCTGAACTGCGGGAGGATTTACTCCGGAGGCGCGTAACGCGCGGCATCAGCGGTACTGCCGCTTGGCACCGTGCAAGGCGGTGAGCAAGCGGGCGAGTCAGGCGAAATGGTTGGCCAAGGCGGAGAACTTGGACTACCACCGTGGACCACAAGCGGTGGCTCGGGTACAAGCCTGGCGGGCAGCGCACCCCGGTTACAGTCGGCGCAAGGCAGCGGTGGCGGCGCCAGAAGTCACAAGGCAAGAGGCCCTGCCGAGGGCAGCCACTGAATCCGCACAAGAGGACTTGCCGGCGGCGGAGTCGCTCGCGCAGCAGATCTCTTGTAACGCTCCGATCGCACCGTTACAAGATCTCTTGAATGCACAACCCATTGTTCTGGTTGGGCTTATCGCTCACATCTGGGGGACCGCGTTACAAGAAGACATCGCCTCGGCCGTCTCCCGGTTGGTACAACTCGGGCTCGACATCCGAGGAGGACATCATGAGCATTGCCAAGCGGGTTCTGAACCCGGAACGCCTGCGTCAGGTGCCCGAACACTTCAGCTGGGTCGATCACCGCCTGGTGCGGGAGCACACCATCGAGAAGGCTGACGTCTGTGCCTGGGCGCTCTACCTGTTTCTGGTCGCCGTTGCCGATGTCCTGGCCTGAGCTACTACGCCGAGGCCAGCCTGTCCCGGCGCCTCGGACTCGATCCGCACCGTCTGGCGAAGGCGCGCAGCGATCTCATCGGGCTCGACCTGATCGCCTACGACCCGCCGCTCTATCAGGTCCTGAGTTTGCCCGTCCAGTTGCCGATGGCCGCACGCCTTGAGCAATTGCACGCCATTCTCGGGCGGCGCTGATGATCGACTACGCCACCTGGTGCGCCATCCGCGATGGTGTCGAGAAACACCTCACTGCGGATCAACTGGCCACAGCGTTGAGCCTGGACGTCCAAGACCGTCCGCCGCTGGATCGGCCGACCCTATGCGCAGCGGCAGACGGCCAAGCGCGACAGCAAGCTCGATCCGTTCAAGGGGCGCATCGTGCGCTGGCTGGAGACCCACGCGCTCACCGCGCAGCAAATCTTTCAGCGCCTGTGCGACGAGGGCTACGGCGGGGGCATCAGCATCGTCAAGGACTACGTCCGCGCGATTCGTCCGCGGCCCCGCGAAGCCTTCCTGACGCTGGCCTTTGCGCCCGGGGAATAATGGGAAGCTTCCCATTATTCCCCTAATGAGAAGGAAGCCGTAATCGAAAGGACGCTGGCAATTCCCTGGCCGGCCGGCATTCTTTTGCGATTCTGCTTCGCATTATGGGCACGTGGGATCCTCAGGTTTCGTCTTGTCCGAGGAGGTTCCCATGTCTGCTCAGCTATCTACTGCCGAGGTATTGATCGAGAAGCTGCTGGCCCATCTGAAGGCTGAAGGATATTCCCCGCGAATCCAGCGGTGGTATCCCGCTCGCGTACGTCAGTTACTGGATTACTGCAACCGAAATAGCCTGTCGATCGAAACCGTTCGCTCGGGGCACGTAACGCGCTTCTTGCGCCAGCAATACCGGCGCACGCGGAAGCGATACAGCCAGTTGCCACCATTTCAGAAATGGCGACATCGCTACACCGGTGCCGTCAATATGATGCTGCGTCTTGTGCGGGGAGCATGGCCGGTTTCGGATCCACCACGCACTGCGCTCGAAGTCTTGCATCACGACATCGTGCAGGACTACGACATGTGGTTGCGCGACCTGCGTGGACTGCACGCGCTGACTCGTGCCAAGCGGACGAAGCATGCGTTGGGGTTCCTGACTTCACTCGGGCCCCGCGCAGATCAGCTGGGCCTTGCGGAGCTGAGCGTTCGCGACCTCGATGTACCTGAAGCGATGTTGTGACGGACTTCGGCGCGCATCCATCGAAGACCGCACCGTCTGCCTTCGGGATTTCCTGCGCCACTTGTGGCGTACCGGCCGAACTGCCATCGATCTCACCGGTACCGTCATCGGGCCGCGCATCTATGAGCACGAAGGCATTCCGGCGGCCCTCAGGCCAGAAGACGTGCAGCGAGTGTTGGAAGTGACTCGCGAGGATCTTTCACCGGTCGGTCTGCGCGACTACGCCATCTTGATCCTGTTGGCGACCTATGGCCTGCGGGCTGCGGAAGTCGTCAGTTTGCGTCTGGACGACATCGACTGGCGGCGGGACGTTCTTCAGGTGCGCCACTCGAAGACCGGAACCTGCTCCGAGCTTCCATTGCTGCGCGAACCAGGCGAAGCCGTGCTTCGATACGTGGAGAAGGTGCGCCCGTCGAGCCCCCACCGAGAAATATTCCTGCGTATCCAGGCGCCGCACCGTCCATTCAAGAACGGATCGATCCTCAACTGCGTCACGAGCGCTCGTCTGCGAGCGGCGGGAATCACTCCACAAGGAAGGAAAGGACCCCATGCCTTTCGCCACGCGCACGCCGTGAGTCTGCTGCGAGCCGGTGTGCCGCTCAAGATTATCGGCGACATGTTGGGACACGTCCGCCGCGGCGACGGCAGAGTATCTGAAGCTGGCGACCGAGGATCTGCGAAACATCGGACTCGACCTTCCAGGGGAATGCTGCCATGACTCGTTTGCCGTTTATCGAATCAACCCTCATCGAGCAGTTCTTGTGGGCGCAACACTTTCGCCATCCGGCCACGCGCAAGAACTATGCGGCCATTCTGCGCAACTTCAGCTGCTTCCTCGCGAACCATGATGTGGTCGCTTCACCGAGCATCGCGATCGTGCAGCAATGGCTGAAGGAGCACAGTCTCAAGTGGCCGGCGCACATCCTCTATCACCGAAGCTTCCTGATCGAGCGATATCTCCAGTGGCTGCGCGACCAGGGCCTGATCGCGTCAAACCCATTTGCCGAATTGCATCGGCAGCATGGTCCCCGCACCACGCCGATCGTGCGCGCCCTCGTCAGTGAAGATAGCACCGCGGCACTTCACGAGCAGCGCCGGCTGCCTCGCTTCGGAAGCTTTCTTGGACCAGTGATGGATGAGCATATCGCGCACATGCGTGTCCTCGGCTATCGCTATCGCACCGAAGAGCAGACGCTGCTGCGCTTCGATCGCTTTTACAATGCCATTCCGAACTCGCCGGGCATCCGCTGGCCGAACTCGTTGAGCATTGGAGCCAAGAGGCGCCGTCGCCGTACCACCTGTACGACGCTCAGAGAGCAGGCCGCATCGCGTCAAAAGCGATGCACCGAATCGATCCGCGGGTGCCGATCTTGCCCATCGGCGATGGCGTCGCGCGTGCGGCCCGGCAACACCAGCGATCTCCCCATCTCTACTCGGACGAGGAGATTCGTCGGGTTCTGCAGGCGGCCCTGTTGTATCCCTCCCCCGAAGGCACCGTGGCGTCCCATCATCCTCTTCACGATGCTCATGCTTGCCTACTGCGCCGGGCTTCGGGGAGGCGAGATCGCACGTCTGAGGCTCGGCGATGTCGATCTCCGCGAGCAGACCATCGACATTCGAGAGACGAAGTTCTTCAAGAATCGTCGCTTGCCTTTGGCGTCCGGCGTCATGGCCGCGCTCAAGCGCTATCTCGAGCTGCGCGAGCGAGCCGGCGCGCCGACGAATCCGGATAGCCCGCTGTTCTGGAGTCCCCAGCGCAACCGCGGCTACACCGTAGGCGGAATCCGTCTCGTTCTGACGGATGTGCTGCGACGCGCGGACGTCAAACCAGCACGCGGAGCAGTCGGAGCGCGAATTCATGACCTGCGCCACACAATGGTCAGTCATCGAATGCGCGACTGGTACAAGTCAGGAATAAACCCGCAATCCAAGCTTCCGTACCTCGCAACATACCTCGGCCACAAGGATATCCGCTCGACGCTGGTCTATCTGGGCATCACCCCCGAATTGCTGCAGGAAGCCGGCGAGCGCTTCCGCATGAACGGCGCAACAGCGCTCCGGACGACGGAGGACGCGCCATGAAACCGAGTTCCTCGCCTCTCTGCTGCACGCCTTCTTCCATGAATGGATGGGCCAGCAGAGAAATCTCTCGTCATACGGTGTGCTCGTATCGCGACACTTGGAAGATGTTCCTTCAATTTACCGCCAGCCGTGGGCGACGGGGGATCACACAGCTATCGCTGGCGGACCTGCAGCCCAGCGAGGTGCTCGCCTTCCTCGATTATCTGGAGAAGGACAGGAAGGTGTCCATCGGCACGCGCAACTGTCGACTTGCCGCCATCCATAGCTTCTTTGCCTTCGTGGCTCATCGCGAGCCGCTGGCGATCGCTCAATGCGCAGAGATCGCGCACATCCCGGTCAAGAAGACGTCCCGGCCCGCCATGTGCTACATGGATGCCGAGGAAATCGCGGCGGTCCTTCGCGAACCCGACCGATCGAGCCTGGAAGGGCAAAGGGATCACGCATTGCTCGCGTTCCTGTACAACACGGGAGCGCGAATCCAGGAAGCGCTGGATGTATGCCCGCGGGCCATCCGCTTTGAATCCCCCGCGCAGGTAGAGCTGTTCGGCAAGGGACGCAAGAGTCGCATCTGCCCCTTATGGCCGGAAACGGTGGCGCTGATCAAAGCACTGCTGAGGCGACTACCGCGCTCGGATGACGAGCCAATCTTTGTCAACCGATACGGCCAGCCGCTCGGGGCAGCCGGAGTCCGCTTCAAGCTCAAGCAGTACGTTCAGGCAGCTGCCCGGCACATGCCGTCGCTCGCAACCAAGCGAATCACGCCGCATACGTGGCGTCACAGCGTCGGCGTCCAGCTCGTCGCCGCCGGTGTCGATGTGACGGTGATCCGTAACTGGCTCGGCCATGCGCGGCTCGATACGACCAATCACTACGCACGCGCCAATTTGGAGACCAAGCGAAAAGCGCTCGAACAGGTCGACCCATCGACCAAGCCCGGTCGCCCCCGCGATGGCGACAGGATCCGGAACTGCTCGCCTGGCTTGCGTCGCTGTGAAAAGCATCCATCCATAATGACAAGGTCGCGTGGCCCGCCAGCCCGCAGATTCCGCGGCGCGGGCCATCTCCTTCGCATTACGGCTTCCTTCTCATTAGGCGAGGTGGCTCAGGTCGACTGGGGGCTATGCCGAGATCGGCATAGCCCCCACAACGCCGAGTCCCGGATCATGCCGAGCCAACGTCTGGCCGAAGGCCAACGTCCCCTCCGGTGCCGGTTGCTGGTCGTTTCCGGCCGTGGTGGCTCGGCATAGTCTTGCTGCCTACAAGTTCTGCAAAAAGACTAGCAAGGCGTCGTCGGGGCGGTAAATCGTTGGCGCTCCGCCGGGTGGTGCCGTCTTTGCCAGCATCTGCCGTTTCAACTCCAGGTCCGCTTCGAGATAGACGCGGGTCGTTTCGACCGACTCGTGACCGAGCCACATGGCGATGACGGTCGTATCAACGCCGGCTTGCAACAGCATCATGGCTGCCGTGTGCCGCAGCACATGCGGCGATACCCGCTTGTGTCGCAACGACGCGCAGGCCTCGCCTGCCGTTTCGACGTGCCGGGCGAGCAGGTATTGCAGTCCGTCGCTGCTCAGGCGACCGCCGTACCGGTTCGGAAACACGACTTGCCCGTCACCACGCGTAGGCTCCGCAAGCCACGCCTGCAACACCGCTGCGGTCTGTTTCGTCAGCGGGGTGCACCGTTCTTTGCGACCCTTGCCGATCACATGGACGTAGGCGCCGGTGCCCAACTGCACCTCTTGGCGAGTGAGTCCCGTCAGTTCCGACAAGCGCAGCCCCGTCTGCACGGCAAGTAGGAGCCAAGCGTGATCGCGTCGGCCGGACCAGATGCTTTGATCCGGTGCGGCCAGCAAGGCATCCACTTCCGAGCGAATCAGATAGCCGATTTGCGGGTGTGCGGAGCGTTTGCACGGAATTGCCAAGACCCGCTGGATCTGATCGGCATGCTCGGGTAGTTCGAATGCGGCATATCGAAACAGGGAGCGGATCGCGGTCAGTCGCAGATTCTGGCTCCGTGCCGTGATGCCGCGATGTTCCTGCTGGTCATCGAGGAAAGCGCTGATCAGCGGGGCATCGATGTCCTCCCAGACGAGACGCGACGGGTCTTTGCCGGTTCGGGTCTTGGCGAACCGGAGCAGTAAGCGGAACGTATCACGATAAGAGCCCACTGTATGGGGGCTGGCGTGCCGCTGCTGAATCAGGCGCTGGGTGAAGAAGCGGGTGAGCACGCTCGCAAAGCTGACCGTCGGCATCATGACATTTGCTCCCAGCGCCGTTCAAGCCGCTCTTGAGCAAGTTTCAGTAGTTCCGGGCGCGCCGAGAGATACCAATACGTGTCGCGTACTTCCGTGTGGCCCAGATACGCGGACAGTACCGGCAGTCGTCGCTCTACCTCCTGGCCGTCGCGGTACCACGCCAACAGCGTTTCCAGGGCAAAGCGATGCCTGAGATCGTGCAAGTGGGGTCGACGCCGTTCCGCCTGAGGGAGCAATCCAACGACTTTCGTCAGGTGTTTGAACGTGTCGAGCGCCTGGTCGTGGCTAAGGGGCGTGCCGTGATCGTTCACAAACACCTGATCGACGACGCGTCCGGTGAAGAAGCCTTGGCGGCGTTGCAGATAGTCGGTAAGCACGCGGACCGTGCTGGCGTGGAGAGGCACCAAGCGGGACTTGCCGAACTTGGATGAACGAATCGTCAGGACGCCCGCGTCAAGATCGATGTCGTCGAGGGTGAGCCCGCGGGCCTCGCAGGTGCGCAGGCCGGTCACGCTCAACAGTCCGAGCAGGCAGTGGAAAGTCCAGCGCCGCAAGCCGTCATCGGGCGGCAAGTTCAGCGCGGCTTTCAACAGGCCCGTGATATCGCCGTCAGCGAAGAAATAGGGTTGCGGCCGAAGGTATCGACCGGCGATCAGGTTGGGCGGCGGCACCTCGGTTCGCAGGTCGACTGCGCTGCAATAGCGGGCGAAGCCGCGCACGAAACTCAGCCGTCGAGCCCACTGGGTGACCTGAACCGACGTCGGCTGCTGTGCCCAGGCCAGGGCCAGCGCAGTGGTGATGTGATCGGCCTGCCGCTGCTCCATGAACGTGACGAACGTCGTCAGACCCGTTCCCTCGCTATGCAACTTGAACCCCAGGGCGCGGCGCGTCGTGAGGTAGTCATCCAGCAATGCGCGCAGGGTGATCATCGTGCATCTCCCGGCCAAGGCAGACTGAGCGGGCGCAATGCCCCGAAGTCGACCTTCGCGTAAATGCCGGTCGTCTTTGAGTGGCGATGTCGCAACAGGCTACCGATCTCGGTCAGGGTGGCCCCCTGCCGCAGCATCTCGCAGGCCAGCGCATGCCGAAACTGATGCGACCCCTTATGCGTGGTCGCGATACCGGCCCGCGTCATGGCCGCATTGACGATCGAACCGATGCTGGTCTGCGAGCCGAGGCCACGGATCGGCGCATTGGCGCGCAAGAACAGGGTCCGGCAGGCGCTGCCGGGACGCCCCCGTTGTAGATAGATGGCAATCGCTTCGCCGACTTCGCAGGGCAGCGGTAGCTGCGATTCCTGACCGCCTTTGCCGATCACCGTCAGGCAGCCGGATTCCCAATCGATGCTCTCCAGTGTCAGCGCCACGATTTCGCCTGCGCGCAAACCCAATCGGGCCAGCAGCAACAGAATTGCGTAATCGCGGCAACCCACCGGGGTGTCGCGTCGGCAGTTTGCCAAGACAGCCCGCACGTGCTCGGCGGCGATAGCCCGCGGGATTCCCGTCATCGACCAGTTGGGAACGCTCGGAACGGCCGCCGCCAGATCCAGTCGGATCTCGCCGCGATAACGCAAGTACCGCAGAAACGAGCGCAGGGCGATCGTTGCGCATCTGGCGCGGACCTGACTCAGCCGGACGGCCTGTCGCCTGACAAATCCGACGACATCGGCGGCGCACAAGTCGGAGAGATCGATGACGCCGTTGCCAAACCGTTCAGCCAGGAACTGTTCGATGAACGGGACGTATTGAACAAAGGTCGCATGCGATAGGGCCCGGTCCTGACGCAAGTGCTGCGCGAATGCGCCGACCACCATCTGAATCGGCGTCGCTTCAGCGAGCGGCGCCTGTTCATCGATGACGTCCAATTGCTGCAGAAACACAATGAGCCGGTGGAGCGCAGCATCAAAGCCCAGCTGACTCGATCGCCGGGGTTTCAGCCTGCGCAGAAATCGCTGAACGTGTTCCTCCGTCACCCTCTCGACGCCAATGTGATTCGCCTTCAGCCAACGACTGAATTTGGCAACCAGCCGAATCTGCGGAGCGATCGAATAGCGCTTGAATCCATGTTCGTTCAGCTGCCTCGCAAACGCATCGATGTACGGCACCAGTGGGCCTTCGGGTGCGCGCAACAGGGACCACAACCTATCGTCGGTCTGTTCCATCTCATCCTCCAAAAAGCGACCTTGGGGGAAGAAATGCTATGCCGAGCACACCCGCCCGCAGGGCCTTGGCTACTGCACCATGGAGCGACTTCTCGGCATGATCCGGGACTCGGCGTTGTGGGGGGAGTTCGGAACCATTGCCGTCGGCGACACTCGGCGTCGCCTGTCGTTCTTCGTCATGGTCCTGGCCTGGAGCCGGCAGATGTACGTCGAATTCACGCTCTCGCAAACCATGGAGCAGTTCCTGGCGGCGCACGTCAACGCCTTCAATGTCTTGGGCGTCCCCAAAAAGGTGATGGTCGACAACCTGCGCTGTGCCGTGCTCCGCCATCCCCGTGGCGAGCACGCCGAGTTCAATCCGCGCTATCTCGACTTCGCCCGCCACTACGGTTTCCAGATCGTCGCCTGCGCGGTGGCCAAGGGCAACGAGAAGGGCCGGGTCGAGCGCGGTGTCGGCTACGTCAAGGGCAACTTCCTTGCCGGCCTGGATCTGCCGGAGTTTGCCGCGCTCAATCCGGCACTGCGCCTCTGGCTGGAGTCGGTGGCCAATGTCCGCTTGCACCGGGAAACCCATCGCCGGCCAGTCGATCTGTGGAGGGAGGAGCAAGCCCATTTGCAGGCGGTCAATCCCCGCCCCTTCGATGTCGGCCGGGTGCTGACGCTGCGCGCCAACCGGCAATTCCGGGTGAGCTTCGAGGGCAACCGTTATTCGGTACCGGCGCGCTTTGCCGGCAGCCAAGTGACCGTGAAGGTTTATCCGGACCGACTCTGCGTGTATCACGGCGAGGAATTGATCGCACGCCATGGCCGCTCATTCGAGCGGCACCGCGACATCGAGGATCCGGATCATCCGAAGGCGCTGCTGGCACAGCGTCGCCATGCGCGCGACGCCCACGTGCTCAAGCGCTTCCTTGCCCTGTCGCCGCTGGCGGCGAAGTACCACGCCGGTCTGCTGGAGCGCCGCGGCAATGCCATTTCGCATGTCCGCAAGATCGTGGCGCTGGCCGAGATCCATGGCGACGATCCGGTACTGCGGGCGATGACTGATGCATTGGCCTTCGAGGCGTTCAGCAGCGAGTACATCGCGCATTTGATCGAGGCGCGCGAGCGCAAATTGCCCGAGGCGAGCCCGCTGCTGCTGATGCGCCGTCAGGATGCGCTGGATCTGGAGTTACCGCCGGCCGATTTGTCGGCTTATGCAAACTTAACAGGAGATGACAATGGGAATGACTGAGGCTCTATTGCAGACGAATCTGAAGCGCTTGCAGTTGCCGTATTTCGCCGACCACCACAGCGCCTTGATGGCGCAGGCGGGGCGCGAATCCTGGTCGCATGGCCGACTGCTCGAGCACCTGGTCGACGGTGAGGTGGCCCGTCGTGATGCCGCCTTGATCGAGCGCCGGCTGAAGGCGGCGCGCCTGCCCGGGATCAAGACGCTCGATGGCTTCGATTGGAGTTGGCCGAAGAGGATCAATCGGGCGCAGCTCCAGCAGGTGTTTCGCCTGGACTTCCTCCCCAACACGGCAATCTGATCCTGCTCGGAGGCGTCGGTGTCGGCAAGACGCATCTGGCGATTGCCCTGGCGCATACCGCTTGCCTCAAGGGCAGGACGGCCCTGTTTACCAGCGCAGTCGATATCGTCAATACGCTGGCCGCCGCCCAGGCTACCGGCGGCATCAAGCGCGAGATGGCACGCCTGCTCAAGCCTTCGTTACTCGTCGTCGATGAACTGGGGTACTTGCCGATCGACAAGTTCGGCGCCGATGCGCTGTTCCAGGTGATCAGCCAACGCTACGAGCGCGGTTCGACGATCATTACTACGAATCGGGCGTTCAAGAACTGGCCGGAGATCTTCAACAACGACAGCACGCTGACTTCGGCTTTGCTCGACCGCTTGCTTCATCACGCCGAGTCCATCGTCATTGAGGGCCGTAGCTACCGCATGCGCGATCAGTCCGATTCCTGATCCGACCTTCACCATAAACCGCCGGCTTCCTGCATCGCAGGGCCGGCCGCTTTCGCTTGCTCCGGCGAGTCTCCCCTCGGGCCGCTTCAACACCCCAGTTTCCGCTCCGCTTCCAAGTCGTCAGATTCGGACCAGTTTCGAGCCGGCGCGGACAGGCGTCCCGGTTTCTTCGGGTTATAGCCGATGAGCGCGCCTTCCTGATGGCCATACAACGGCTTGATCGTGGTGTCGATGTCCAGAATCCAGGCGGCGTTGAGCAGCGCGCTGACACTGTCCGACAGATGCCCGTCCAGCCAGGCGCACCCCGGGCCTTGCGGGATGCGCTTCAGGGCATTGCGCAGAGCGTCTTCGGAGATGACCTTGTCCATGCCCAACAGGCCGGGATTGACCCCGTCGCAGCGGATCCCGGTCACGTGGGCGTAGCGTCGGTGGCCCGACAACACCGAGAGCAGCCAAGTGCCCAGCACCTCCGCCTTCGAGGGTGCATTGGGACTGGCGTAGCTCAGCGGGGCGCTTTCCAGCCAACGACTCCACAGTCCAGTCAGGTTGAGAAACTCGATGAAGTAGGCCAATTGCCCCATCGGCGTGGCGGCGCTCTCCGACTCCCATCGCACCTGCACCCGACCTGCCATCGTCTGCACCCCAGCGCACGACAACAGCATTTCCTCTCGTTTCGCCAGCTTCAGTTTCGCCTCACCCATCGGGTGGCTCCTCATTTCGTCGCCAACCCACAGTTGGCCGACCTTCGCACGGTTTGGCATACCGGCAACTCAGGTTTTTAGTCTCTTACGACTTCAAAGTTTTGCGTCCTGGCACAGAAGTGCGAGGCCGAAACGATGCATTGCGGCTATGCGGCCATTGCAGGAACGATTGCGAAGTTGGTGAGGCGCTCGAACGCGGCGATGGCCATGCGGCCTGCTCGAGTCAGGTAGTAGCGGTAGGTGTTGGCGGCGCGCTTGATCAAGCCGAGGACGCGCAGGCGGCGGAGCTGGCGGGACAGTCGCGAGGGCGTTTGGTCAGGGAGTCGGCGCATCAAGTCACAGCGGGCCAAGCCATGGGTGTTGAATTCGGGTCGTTGCACGGCGCGTAGGAGGGCTTGGTCGTTGGAATCGAAGAAGTTCAAGCCCTTGAAGGACCGGTCGCCGTCAGGTTTGGATTGCGTCACGCGTTCAAGCAGGCGTTGTCCGCTGCTGTGATCGTCCAGGCTGGAGAGGAACTCGAGATAGCGATGATTGCAGCCCAGCAGAATTTCGCGCAGGTCGATGAGACTGTAGATGGATTTCTTCAGTGGCGCGACTTCTCGCGTGGTGCGGCCGGTGCGGTGTTCCACCTTGCGGTGGTGCTTGAAGAACGAAACGTCATTGGTTGTGGTCTCGATGCGCAGGATGCGAGCGAACTTGTCGTAGATCTTGATAGAGACCGATCCGAATTTGTGCTTGATGCAGGTTCCTCAATGCGCGTGCTCAGGCGCGAGCCAATCTCGGCGGCCAGTTGCGGGGTGATCTTCTTGCCCAGGAATGTGGCGATTTGCTCGGCCTTCACCGAGAGCACTGCCTCGCGGGCGAGCTGCTGGTACAGCGAGCCGAGGATCTTCTCGCTCTTGAACACCAAGTCGGTCGAGTATTCGGCCTGCATGATGCTCCAGTGGTAGGTCTGCCCAAAGACATCCAGGACGGGGCAGCACAGCTGGGCGTAGCGGTCCAGGTGGCGATGCAGCAACTCAGGCTTGAAGGTGTCGGCGAGTTCTTGCGCACGAGCGAAGTCGGTTATGCGAGCAAAAGCGTTGTCGGCTGCGGCGAAGTCGATGCCCTCGCGCCGCATTCGTTGCGCCAGCCAACTGTGTCCGTTGCAGTAAAACCTGCAGCCGGAACGGACAGTAGGTGGGCACGCGCACGTAGATGAGCCCCAGCTCTCGGTCCATCCAGTAGAAGTAGTAGTGCAGGCACTTGGTGGTGTCCGGGCGCAGGAAAGTGCGTCCGCTGGCCTTGTCGTGCCAGGGTTGATAGGTCGCGCAGGTCTCCATCGCCGATATCACGTGCACCAGGCCGGGCGCATCGCCACGCGCCGCGAGCACCTTGGCCACGACGTCTTCTTTGCGAACGTGGGCCTTGGCGATATGTTCGATCCTGGCGCCGTGCTCCGTTGCCAGCGCCTGAGCGGCATGGCGAACGCGCTCCCGCAGAGGCAGCGCGAACTGCGGGTAGTCGAAGATACGGATCCCACGGGAGACCAAGAAGCTGGTCATGCCCTCTGCGAAACACGCGCCGGGCAACGTGCCGGTGATGACGATCCGGTCGTAGCAAGACAGCACGCCTGCCAGATTCTCCGCGTACCGGGTCGTAAGCAGCTCCATGGCGGCCTCCGCATCGACAAGCTCCACGCAAGCGCTAGGGTACCGCTATTCCCCTGTTTGGTTCCGGCTCGTCCGGCTTAGGATCAATGATCAGGTCCATGTGGTCGTTGCCATCCAGATCCGCTGCGAGCATCCAGGTCGCGCTGCGCGTATCGACCTGCACCCAGCGATTCGCTTCGCCAAAGGCTCAGATTCCGCTGCCCCTGCCGAAGTCCGCAACGATCTCATCCTTGCCGTCGCCGTCGAGGTCGACCATCAGCAGATTCTTGGCGATGCGTGTGTCGATCTGACGCCATGCCGAGCCATTGGACAACAGCCACAGGCCCTGGCCGATACCGAAGTCGAACAACAGATCATCCTGGCCGTTACCGTCGACATCGCCGACGAAGATCTTCGAGGCAGGGCGCGAATCGAGTCCGGTCCATCTTCCTGCTTGCGAGACGGTCCAGATGCCTTGCGATACGCCAGACGAGTTGTTGCCGAGATCCACCACCGCGTCGTCGAAGCCATCGTGGTTCACGTCAACTATGACAATGTTGTGCGCGGTGCGGACATCATATTGGTCCAAAGTCCATCATGAACATTGGAGTTGATGTAGGCCCAGATACCGTTGCCCGGTCCGAAGTCCACCACCAGATCGTTCGCCGCAATCGCCTTGACATACGAGGGCTGCGTCTGCGTCTTGGAGCCGGCGGGGCCGGTCACTGTCAGGCCGGAAATGTTGCTGAATCGGCGGGCGGGGCAGAGAACGGAACGCAAAATGACGGCAACCGACAGTGCAAAGCGCGGGACGGCCCGCTCCAAATGACATGAGCCGCGTGAGCGGCCCATGTCATTCGACTGAACGGTGAATTCTAACCGGCTCCCGGCGTTCTTCGCCCTTATCTCGCCGCAGGGTCAGCCACCTGCATGCACGACGGATCTACTGCCCGTCGACCTGCCCGGGCGTGACGCTTGACGCCGTCGTGCCATGCAATGCCGCCCAGCCCATGCCATTCATATAGACGTTGATGCCGTAGCGCGATCCGAAATCGACCACCAGGTCGTCCTGCCCGTTGCTGTCGAGATCCGCCTTGGCCAGGCTCTTGCCGGCCGCGCTGTGCAGTTGCACCCAGTCGGTGTCGTTGCGGTAGATCCACAGGCCGCTTGCCCCGTAGTCGATGACCAGATCGTCCTGGCCGTCGTGGTCGACGTCGATCGCGATGCCGCGGGTCGAGGCGACGGCCCGTGAATCGAGTTGCCGCCAGGTGCTGCCGTTCAGGTAGGCCCAGATCCCTTTGCCCGGGTAGGACTGGGCACTGCCGGTTCCCGCGCCGAAGCTCATCACCAGATCGTCCTGGCCGTTGTGATCGACGTCGGCCTTGCTCATCCAGTTCGGGGATCGGGCATCCAAGCGGGTCCAGGTGGTGCCATTCAGATAGGCCCAGACGCCATAGGCAGCACCGAAATCAACCACGACATCGTCCCGACCATTGTGATCGACGTCGGCAACGATGGCCTGCTTGGCGGTCGTGCCGTGCAGCGTTTTCCAGTTGCTGCCGTTCATGTACATCCAGATGCCGTAGCGGGAACCGAAGTCGATGACGAGATCGTCCTGGCCGTTGTCGTCGACATCGGCCTTGACGATCCAGTTTGCCGACAGCCAGTGCAGCGGCGTCCAGCTGGCGTTGTTCATGCGCATCCAGATGCCGTAGCGGCTGCCGAAATCGACCACCTGATCCTGCTGGCCGTTGTGATCGACGTCGGCTATGGCGATTTGCCTGGCTGTCACTCCATGCAGTTGCGCCCAGTTCGTATTGTTGAGCCATTGCCAGATGCCGTAGTTGGCACCGAAGTCGACGACCAGGTCATTGTCCATGCCGACCTTGATGTAGCCAGACTTGGTGATGGACTTGGTGCCCCCGCCGCCGGTCACCGAAAGCGAGACGGAATAGGTGCCTGCCCTGGCGTAGGTGTGACTGGGGTTCTTGGTCGTGCTGGTCGAACCGTCACCGAAGGTCCACGCGTAGCCGGTGATCGTTCCGCTCGACGCCTCGGTGAAGGCTACGGGCATCGGCGCCGAACCCGAGGTACGATTTGCCGAGAAGTCGGCGGCAAGGGAACTGATTTCGGCGCTCGTGCTCGCACTGGCCACGGCGGAATACCCGCTCAGGTTGCCCGCCGCATCAACGGCGCGCAGCCGGTAGCGGTAGGCCGTGCCGGCCGTCAGCCCGCTGTCGGCGAAGCTGGTGCTCGTTGGTGTGGCCACCTGCGCAAAACTCGTGCAGCTCGCGCCCAGGCAACGCTCGACCCGGTAGCCTGCCACGCCGACGTTGTCCGTCGAGCCCGTCCAGTTCAGGTTGATCGCGCTGCTGCCGTTGGCCGCCGCCGCCGGGTTGCTCGGTACCGTCGGCGCTTGCGTGTCCGGTGCCGCGCTCGTGCTCGCACTGGCCACGGCGGAATACCCGCTCAGGTTGCCCGCCGCATCAACGGCGCGCAGCCGGTAGCGGTAGGCCGTGCCGGCCGTCAGCCCGCTGTCGGCGAAGCTGGTGCTCGTTGGTGTGGCCACCTGCGCAAAACTCGTGCAGCTCGCGCCCAGGCAACGCTCGACCCGGTAGCCTGCCACGCCGACGTTGTCCGTCGAGCCCGTCCAGTTCAGGTTGATCGCGCTGCTGCCGTTGGCCGCCGCCGCCGGGTTGCTCGGTACCGTCGGCGCTTGCGTGTCGGCTGCCGCGCTCGTGCTCGCACTGGCTGCGGTCGAATACCCGCTCAGGTTGCCCGCCGCATCAACGGCGCGCAGCCGGTAGCGGTAGGTCGTGCCGGCCGTCAGCCCGCTGTCGGCGAAGCTGGTGCTCGTCGGTGTGGCCACCTGCGCAAAACTCGTGCAGCTCGCGCCCAGGCAACGCTCTACCTGGTAGCCTGCCACGCCAACGTTGTCCGTCGAGCCCGTCCAGTTCAGGTTGATCGCGCTGCTGCCGTTGGCCGCCGCCGCCGGGTTGCTCGGTACCGTCGGCGCTTGCGTGTCCGGTGCCGCGCTCGTGCTCGCACTGGCCACGGCGGAATACCCGCTCAGGTTGCCCGCCGCATCAACGGCGCGCAGCCGGTAGCGGTAGGCCGTGCCGGCCGTCAGCCCGCTGTCGGCGAAGCTGGTGCTCGTTGGTGTGGCCACCTGCGCAAAACTCGTGCAGCTCGCGCCCAGGCAACGCTCGACCCGGTAGCCTGCCACGCCGACGTTGTCCGTCGAGCCCGTCCAGTTCAGGTTGATCGCGCTGCTGCCGTTGGCCGCCGCCGCCGGGTTGCTCGGTACCGTCGGCGCTTGCGTGTCCGGTGCCGCACTCGTGCTCGCACTGGCCACGGTCGAATACCCACTCAGGTTGCCCGCCGCATCAACGGCGCGCAGCCGGTAGCGGTAGGCCGTGCCGGCCGTCAGCCCGCTGTCGGCGAAGCTGGTGCTCGTCGGTGTGGCCACCTGCGCAAAACTCGTGCAGCTCGCGCCCAGGCAACGCTCTACCTGGTAGCCTGCCACGCCAACGTTGTCCGTCGAGCCCGTCCAGTTCAGGTTGATCGCGCTGCTGCCGTTGGCCGCCGCCGCCGGGTTGCTCGGTACCGTCGGCGCTTGCGTGTCCGGTGCCGCACTCGTGCTCGCACTGGCCACGGTCGAATACCCACTCAGGTTGCCCGCCGCATCAACGGCGCGCAGCCGGTAGCGGTAGGCCGTGCCGGCCGTCAGCCCGCTGTCGGCGAAGCTGGTGCTCGTCGGTGTGGCCACCTGCGCAAAACTCGTGCAGCTCGCGCCCAGGCAACGCTCGACCCGGTAGCCTGCCACGCCGACGTTGTCCGTCGAGCCCGTCCAGTTCAGGTTGATCGCGCTGCTGCCGTTGGCCGCCGCCGCCGGGTTGCTCGGTACCGTCGGCGCTTGCGTGTCGGCTGCCGCGCTCGTGCTCGCACTGGCTGCGGTCGAATACCCGCTCAGGTTGCCCGCCGCATCAACGGCGCGCAGCCGGTAGCGGTAGGTCGTGCCGGCCGTCAGCCCGCTGTCGGCGAAGCTGGTGCTCGTCGGTGTGGCCACCTGCGCAAAACTCGTGCAGCTCGCGCCCAGGCAACGCTCGACCCGGTAGCCTGCCACGCCGACGTTGTCCGTCGAGCCCGTCCAGTTCAGGTTGATCGCGCTGCTGCCGTTGGCCGCCGCCGCCGGGTTGCTCGGTACCGTCGGCGCTTGCGTGTCGGCTGCCGGAATCGTCGCGCTCGCTTCGTTCGAGTAGCCGCTTTCGCCGGCAGAGTTGTAAGCGGTGACAGCAAAGTAGTACGTGGCGCCTGGGGTCAGGGTCGGTACTGTCGCACTAAGCGAGTTGCCGACATCGACATGTGTAGCGTAGGAGGCGCTCGCCATGCCGTAGTGAACCTTGTATCCAGTGACGTTCGTCGAGGCTGACGCGTTCCACGCCAGACTGGCCTGGCCGGCGAGAGCCGGATAGGCGAACAGGGCGAGCAACAGCGCAACAACACAGGTCGCGAAAGCCCTGGCGGAAGGAAAGAATCGAAACATGGCGCCTCCAGAAGGTCGGTGTTTAAACACCGTTGCCTGGCAACCAGCGGTTTCGACGGCGCACAAGATCCTTAGATGCTTCAGCGCGTGGCTGAGCACCAGCGATCTTGCGTCACTGGCAACCGGGCTGCCCTGCCCCCCGAAATCGCCGGGAGGTTTAGGCCAACGGCTTTGCGTCTCACCCTTTCGGGTGATTTGCCTTTTTCAGCGAGGGCGAACTCTCAATGTTCCAAGCGCCCGCCACTTGCATCGCAATGTCCCTTACGACATTTGTCACGCTGAACTTGAGAAACTTGCGTTCAATTCAAACAATCGCCGAAAGGACACTTGACAAACCACGTTCCAACTAGCAACAGACGTGCCAAGAGGAGCGCGACTTCCGAGCCGTAGTGCGAAAGTTCGTCAGAAGCTGGCGGGGCTGTCGGCGCGGCAGGACAGAGTGACGCATTGGACTAGTCTCAGGCATCACCATTGGGGCGGAATTCGGCCAGCGCTGTCCGGAAAAGCGACTGCCCAGCGCGGCCCTTTTCAGCCAGGATTCGCAATGCAAAATATTGTTGCAGAACAACAATTGTTGACGCGGAAGTGCCATCAGAACACCGCCGACACACGCGCTGGCGAAGCGGCTCGCAACATCACCTGGGGACCACTGGGCTACGCCAGACCGTCGGAAAAGCCCGACAGTTCCGGGTCAGAACTGTCGGAAATCGGCACGCACCAGTGATCTGCGTTGTCTTTTCGACCCGACGCAGCCGAGCCGACCCTTGTGAAGCCGCATGGATAGGCGATTTACAGAATGCCATGCCTGAGGGCCGCAATTTTCCTTGCTCTCACGGCCTATACCCGCGACATGGCCGTGTTTACTGGATTCCAGCCGGGCGACTTCGAATAGTCTGCTCGATCATCGCGCGAAAACCGGCACATTCGGGTTCGCCTTCGCGCGGCGCCCACGGCGCGAGCTCGGCTTCATCGAGCGGCAGGTACGGGCCTGCCTTGGCCTCGAAGAAGACCGTGCCGGGTTCCAGCGCCAGCAGCGTGTGGTAGGTGCCATGCGGAATATCGATGCCGACGCGGCCGCTGTCCGGCGCCAGTACCCAGGATTGGACGATGGCGCCGGCCTCGTCGAACACCACGCAGCCGAGCCGGCCGCGCAGCACGATGATGGTCTCGTCCTTGGCCGGGTCGAGATGCCGGTGGGGCGACACGTAGGAACCCGGTTCGATCGCGTTGAGCAGGCGATGGCACTGCGCCTCGTCCGTCGTATGGAAGTTCCGGTTGCGCCGGCCGCGCGGCGATTCGCGGGCGGCCGCGCTCGCCGCATCCAGCATGGCCTGATCGATGATCCGCGCTCTGCTCACGGGTAGGTCACTTCGACGTTTTCCGGCTGCAGCCACTCGCGCAGATCGTCGATCAGCCGGTTGTCGAGCCGCACCCGCCAGCTTTCGCCGAAGCGCATCTCGGCCTCGGCGTCGCGATTGCGATAGCGCAGCACCACCGGCGTCGGGCCGTCGCGATAGGGCGCCATCAGGGCCTGCAGTTTCTGCGCGGCCGACACGCCACCGCCGGCATCCCTGACCTCGCCATTCATGCGAAGGGTGAGCTGCTTGGCGAAACGCGCGCGCGCTTCGGCCAGTGTCATCAGGCGCTCGGCGACGACCCGGTAGCCGCCGGTGAAATCGTCCTTCTGCACCTTGCCGTCGACGATCAGGGCGTCGTCCACCACGATCTTGGCACGCTCGGCGTCATAGACCTCGTTGAACACCGAGACTTCGAGCGAGGCCGAGCCGTCGTCGAGCATGACGAATGCCATCTTGCCGCGCCGGGTCATCTGGGTGCGGGTGCCGACCACCATGCCGGCCAGCAGCACCAGATCTCTGCCCGGCTCGATATCGGCCAGCCTGCGGCGAACGAAGCGCGAGACCTCGGGTCGCACCTCGTTGAACGGGTGGCCCGAAAGAAAGAAACCCACCGCCAGCTTTTCTTCCAGCAACCTCTGCCGCTCGGACCACGGGCGGGCCTGGACGTAATCCGGGCGCACCGGGTCGGCCGCGCCGCCCAGGTCGAACAGCCCGCTCTGGTGTGCGTTGGCCGCCGCCTGCTCGGCAGCTTCCATCGCGATGCCCACGCTCGCCAGCAACTCGGCGCGATTGCGTTGCGGGTCCAGCGCATCGAACGCGCCGGCACGCACCAGTGCCTCGATGGTGCGACGATTGACCAGCCGCTTGTCGACCCGCGCGCAGAAATCGAACAGATCCCCGAACGGCCCGTCGCGGTGACGCGAGTCGACGATCATGTTCACCGCCTGCTCACCGGTGCCCTTGATCGCACCGAGGCCGTATCGCACCTCACTGCGCGACACCGGAACGAAGCGATACTCCGAGGCGTTCACGTCCGGCGGCAATATCGTCAGTCCGTTGGCGCGCGCATCGTCGAAAAAGATCTTGACGGTGTCGGTGTTGTCCATGTCGGAGGACAGGGTCGCCGCCATGAAGGCCGCACAGTGGTGCGCCTTGAGCCAGGCCGTCTGGTAGGTGACAACGGCATAGGCGGCGGTGTGCGACTTGTTGAAGCCGTACTCGGCGAACTTGGCCATCAGGTCGAACAGGTACTCGGCCAGCCCCCTATCATAGCCCTTGGTCACCGCGCCGTCGACGAATGTGTCCTTGTGCTTGGCCATCTCCTCGGGCTTCTTCTTGCCCATCGCCCGGCGCAGCATGTCGGCGCCACCGAGGGTGTAGCCACCAATGATCTGGGCGATCTGCATCACCTGTTCCTGGTACACGATGACGCCGTACGTCGGGGTCAGACAGGCTTCCAGGTCCGGGTGAAAGTAATCGATCTTCTGCTGGCCCTTCTTGCGCAGGATGAAGTCATCGACCATGCCCGAACCGAGCGGGCCCGGCCGGTAGAGCGCCAGCACCGCGATGATGTCCTCGAAGCGATCGGGTGCCAGCTTGGCCAGCAGCTTTTTCATGCCCGCGCTTTCCACCTGGAAGATCGCGGTAGTGTTGGCGTCCTTCAATATCTTGTAGGCGGCCGGATCGTCGAACGTCAGTTCCTCGAGCCGGGTTTCGAAGGACGGATCGAGGCGCCTGACATACTGCGTGGCCAGTTCGATGATGGTCAGGTTGCGCAACCCGAGGAAGTCGAACTTCACCAGTCCGATCGCCTCGACATCGTCCTTGTCGAACTGCGAAATCGATGCCGCCTCGTCGCCATCGGCCTGATAGAGCGGGCAGAAGTCGGTCAGCTTGCCCGGTGCGATCAACACCCCGCCGGCATGCATGCCGACATTGCGCGACAGCCCCTCGAGCGGCTCGGCCAGCGCCAGCAGTTCGCGTACCTCCTCTTCGTTGCGTTCGCGCTCGGCCAGCAGTGGCTCGGCCTCGCGCGCCTCGCGCAGCCCGACCGGCTTGTTCTGCGCCACCGGGATCAACTTGGAGAGCTGATCGCAGAAGTTGTACGGCATATCGAGCACGCGGCCGACATCGCGGATCACCGCCTTCGAAGCCATGGTGCCGTAGGTGGCGATCTGGCTCACCGCCGCGGCGCCGTACTTGTCGCGCACGTAGTCGATCACCCGGCCGCGATTGTCCTGGCAGAAGTCGACGTCGAAGTCGGGCATCGACACCCGCTCCGGGTTGAGGAAGCGCTCGAACAGCAGCGCATAGCGCAGCGGGTCGAGATCGGTGATGCCGAGCGAATAGGCGACCAGCGAACCGGCCCCCGAACCGCGCCCCGGCCCGACCGGCACACCATTGTTCTTGGCCCAGTTGATGAAATCCGCGACAATCAGGAAATAGCCGGGGAAACCCATCTGCACGATGGTGTCGCACTCGAACTTGAGCCGGGCCACGTACTCCGCGCGGCGCGACTCGCGCACCGCTTCGTCCGGAAAAAGTTGCGCCAGCCGTTTTTCGAGCCCGGCGGTGGCCTCGCGCACCATGAATTCGTCGATGTCGAGCCCGGCCGGCGTCGGGAACTGCGGCAGGTAGCTCTTGCCCAGTGTGACCGACAGATTGCAGCGTCGGGCGATCTCGACCGAGTTGGCCAGTGCTTCCGGAATGTCGGCGAACAGTTCCGCCATCTCGGCCTGCGACTTGAAATACTGCTGCTCGGTGAATTCGCGCGGGCGGCGCTTGTCGCTCAGGATATAGCCTTGCGCGATGCAGATGCGCGCCTCGTGCGCGCGGAACTCGCCCGGGTCGATGAACTGCACCGGGTGGGTGGCCACGACCGGCAGCTCGAGCCGGCCTGCCAGCGCACAGGCCTGGCGCACGTGGTTCCCGGTCTGCGGCTGACCGGCGCGCTGAAGCTCAATGTAGTAGGCATCGAGAAACCAGTGCGCCCACTGCTGCGCCAGCCGGTCCGCCGCGTCGGCATTGCCGTTGAGCAGCGCCTGCCCGACGTCGCCCGCCATTGCGCCGGAGAGCGCGATCAGGCCCTCGGTCGCGCCGGCGCCGGCGAACCAGTCGCGCCGGATCTCGGCGCGGCCACGAAACTTGTTCGACAGGTAGGCGCGGGTCAGCAGCTCGCACAGACGACCGTAGCCGGCACGGTTCTTCACCAGCAGCAGCGCACGAAACGGCTTGTCGCGCTCGGCCGAATTCTCGATCCACACATCGCAGCCGACCACCGGCTTCACCCCTGCACCGCGCGCCGCCTTGTAGAACTTGACCATCCCGAACAGGTTGGCCAGATCGGTCAGCGCGAGCGCTGGCTGGCCGTCCTTCGCCGCATGCGCCACCGCATCGTCGATGCGCGCAATGCCATCGACGATCGAGTATTCGCTGTGGAGACGCAGATGGACGAAGGCAGGCGAAGCAGGAGAATTCATGGCGGCGATTTTACCGCCCCGGCACCGGCCCGACCATGCGCGGGAGAGCCGCCGCAGCGCTCGCGCTCATCGGCGACCATCTGGAAACCCGCATGGATACTGGGCTTTCGGGCACCCCCGGACACTCGACATCGATTCGCGAAGTGAGTCGTCGGGGCAACTTCAAGCGCAGAGTTCTTGGCGGTGCATTTGTCGCACAACAAGAGTTTGAAGGTGCCCGGTACCGATGCCGCGCACGTTGGCCACGGCCTGGATGGGTACGTGGCGGGCTTGCAGGGCTTCCATCCGCAGCCTCACATAGCCGTCGCCTTCGCCGAGGCTGTCGTATTCGCCCGGGTAGTCGTAGATCTCGTGCTCGGCTTCGTCGTGTTCGCGTGGGTGGAGGGTGTTTTGTTGCTGGGGGGTGCTGGGTTTGGTGAAGTCGCGCAGTTACGTAAATGCGGTTGATGACGTATTTGCCCGACTGGACTTCGGCCCCGTAGGCCCAGTCGGTGATGCGTTCTTTCTCGGTGGTGCTGCTGCGGTTGTCGGCGACGAAGCCGATGCTGGCATAACCGGGGTAGGGGTCGTGGGCGGCTGGGGAGACGACGCCGTGGCAATTCGTGTCGATGCGTTTCCTGGGCGGATCGGCGTGTAGTGCAACCGGGATGGACCCGAGAGGAAATGCCTACAGGATCAGCGCCGATCATCGGGCGTCTGGCAGGCGCCGGGCCTGCTTCGCGTGCGGCGACCTGCGGCGGCAGCCGGAACGGCGCGATTGACATGGACTATGGCTGTACGTATCGTGGCTCGGCTATTCTCTGGAATTTCAACGTCCTTCGATACGGAACTTCACCATGGATCAGGCTTTCGACATCTCCCGGCTGCTTGCGCTCAGATCGCTGACCACTCCACTGGCCGAGTTGTTTGCGCGCCAGGCGCGCGAGCACCTGGCCAACCTGGCACCCCTGCTCAGCCCACGCGCGCTGCTGGGCGACCTGATTCTCGGTGAAAAGAACGCGGCCAAGGGCTCGAACCTCGCGTTCCAGGAGTTGAACAGCCTCTACCAGCCGGTGTCGAAGAGCGCCACCCTCGGCCTGCAGTCGGAATTGCGGCCGCCGCTCGAGATTTTCGGGCTGACCCCAGAGATCTTCCCTGCCAGCTACTCGTACACGCCGCCCGGGCACAACAGGCCGATCACCGTTATCACACCGCTGAAATGGGTGCTGATCTACAGGGATCTCGGGCCGCAGCGTCTGCGCGAGCTGGTCGGCGGCCACGCCCGCAACGATGGCGGCGAGCTCAAGTCATGCGTTCTGCATTACCTGGTGGTGCAGATTCTCGCCAGTCGCCGGCCCGGCTTCGCCCCGATCCTCGAAGCCTTGCGCTTCACCCTAAGCAGCGAACCTGCCACCGAGTTCGGCGGGCTGCCCTACACGTTCCTCAGCGCACCAATCACCACGGTACGCCCACCCGACGACCTGATCATCCAGAGCACGCAGATCTCGGGCACGAATACTTTCGAGGAAGTGGTCGATGCTTCGGGCATCCCGACGCTGGCCGATCCGCTGCGCGACGAAGTGATGGCCCTGGTAGGCCGGCACGGCACCGGTCTGCAGACCGGCGCCTGATATCCCTGGCCGCCGGCCCCGATCAGGGGCAGGGAACGATCTTGAATTCGACGCGCCGGTCGAGTGCGTCGCGCACGTCGTCGGTGCCGGTGCCGACAATGTTCTGGTGGAACCCCATGCCCTGCGATTTGGTCCGCGCAATCAGTTCCTTCGATTCGGCCTCGAGACGCTGCTTGATGTAGGCCGCGCGACTGAGCGAGAGCTTGTCGTTGTAGGGCTCGGAGCCGGTGCGGCTGGTGTGTCCGACCACGTCCATGCAGACCTTGGCCGCGCTGGCCTGGCGAGCGATCTGGCGCACCCACAGGTCATAGGGGCCGCTGACCTGGGGGTCGGACCAGAACACCGTGGAGTTGGGGTTGAAGAGGAACTTCACGCCCAGGCTGTTGTTGGCGATGCCGAAGGCCACCACCTTGGCAAAGGCCTGCTCCGCTTCGGCCACCTTGCCCAGCTTCCAGGTGGACAGGTAGATGCCGTTGAACACCCGGATCTGCTCGCCCGACGGCGTGGACAGGGCGTTCTGGTATTTGCCGAGCGCCTCGGTGTAGCGCTCGGTATCGTATGACGCGGTAGCGTCGCTGATCATCGTGGCGGTGGACACCCGCTGGAAGTAGACCGGATCGGCCGGCTGGCCGGGCGGCGTTTCGCAGGTGCGGATGTAGCCGTCGACCACCTTGTCCTTGACCAGGATCGGGCTGTCGCGGTAGTACGGCGTCGGACTGGTGTCGAGCCCGTCGTCGCGCGCCCGGGCGGAAGACTGTGCCACCACGTTGCCGGTCTTGATGTCGGTCAGCGCCAGGTTGAGCTGGAACACGCCGGTCTTGCTGCTCTGGTCGCGCTTCATGGTGCCGGTCAGCAGGTACTGCGCCTTGGCGAGGCTGGCGGTATCGAAGGGCAGCATGTCGAACACCGCATAGTCGTTGCGCATGCGGTCGGTGACGCGTTGTTCGAGCAACCGGGTCGCCGCGGTCTGTTGACCGGAGGCGGCGTCGAGCATCGGATCCACCACCACGCCGCGCTTGGCCAATTTGGCCAGAAAGGCCGGCATGTTCTGCGTCTGCTTGACGAGGTTGTCGGTCACCAGCGTCACCGCCTGGTCGAAGGGCAGATCCGCAGTTTCGTTGCTGGCGACCGGCGGAGCGGCGCAACCAGCCAGTGCGGCGATCGCCGCGAAAAGCATCAGGCAGAGCCGAAAACGAATAGCGAGTGTCATCGTCCACATTCCTTTTTCAAGTACGACATTTGTTGGGATGTCAGGGGTTCCCCGAGCGATGCGCGTTCGAGTATGTCGCTGCAGCGGCCGGAAGATGCATTTATCTTAGTCGAAGATTTCTCGCTCGGTGGCACGCGCGCCGGCGATTGCTCGCGCGCGGCAACCCGCGCACGCCTGTCGCGCTGCTCTGCCGCCGTTTGCGGCGGCGCCGGCTTCGGCACGGCCGGGGCCGCGGTTGTCCGCTCGAGCGAGAACGCCGCCGCGCCGTAGTCCCGCGAGCAGGCGTTGCCGGCCGGGCACACCGGCTTGCCGGCCAGCAGCGGCGCACCTCCCGCATAGTCGCGCTGCAGCCTGGCGAGCGAATCCGGGACAAAGGCCTTGAACACGCCGCGCGAGCGGGCATCGATCAGCCGGAAGTCGCGCGGCTGATCGGAGACGATCACGATGTAGCGTTCGACGCCGGCCGCCCCTTTGACATGCCTGGACCACGCCGCAGACGGCTGCGCAAGGGTCTCGCCGGGGTCGATGCGATTGCGCTGGTCGGCCAGATTGGGAAACACCAACTGGATCTCTTCGGAATCCGGGCCGAGCTTGAGCACGTACAGGTAGCCGGGCGTCGCCGAACGAACGCTGAAGCGCAGGCCGCCGCGACCGACGGGAGCCTGCTCGCTTTCGACGCTTGCCGTCACGCTACGCTGCGGATTTCGGCCCGCGAGAACCTGATCGAACAACTCCGCCGGTGCCAGCGGTGCGCTCGGCAGCGGCGCGGGCGGCTCGAACGGCGGCGCAGCCGGCTCGACTGGCGGCGCAGCCGCTTCGGCGGGCTTGGTCACCTCCGTCGGCGGCTGGCTCGGCGCGGACTGCGCCACCGGTTCCGACACCGCCGGCGGTTCGGCCGGCCTGGGCGCGAGATCCGGGGAAGGACGCACTTCCGGCTGAGTCGCCGGGGTGGTGGGCGCGGTCCGCGCCGCGATGTCGAGCGTCGGTGGCGGACGGAGCAGATACCACCACACCAGGAAGCCGACGAACCCGATCAGCAGGATGCCGGCCAGGACATAGACCTTGAGCGGGCCGCCTTCCGCGATCGTTACCGTGACCTTCGGCGCCGCAGGCTTCGCTGCCGGGGCGGCGGCCGAGGCGGGAGCCGCCTTCGGCGCAGGCTCGGGCATCGACTCGAACTTTGGCTCGGGCGCAGGCTTGACCGAAGGCGCATGCGGCACCGTCGGCATCAGTGACTCCGGCGTGGCGGAGGCGATCGCTTCGGGCAGCGGTGTCGCGCTCGGCGGCGCCAGAGTCGGCGTCGTGGCGCGCGGGTGCGTTCGCCGGTCACCCAGGCCCAGCAGCGCGCGGAACTCGTCGACGCTCTGCGGGCGGGCGCCGGGCTCGACCGACAGCGCATGGTCGATGGCGCGCAGGAACGCCTCGCTGTAGCGCCCGACGGCGAGTCTGGAAACCGGTTTGAGCCCGTCCGACATGTAGCGCGAGATCGACGCCTGGGGTGCCTTGCCGACAATGGCGGAATAGACCACGGCGGCCAGCGCATAGATGTCGGTCCACGGCCCCTGCCGCATGGTGGGCTCTTCGCCATACTGCTCGACCGGCGCATAGCCGGGCTTGAGGATCACCGTCGGCGCCTGGGTCATGTCGGCAATCACGCGGCGGGCGGCGCCGAAGTCGAGCAGCACCGGCCGACCGTTGCTCAGGATCAGGATATTGTCGGGCGCGATGTCGCGATGGAAGCATTGCGCCGCATGCATTACGCCGAGCGCATCGAGCAGCGGCCGCAGCAGATGCTTGAGCCATTCTTCGTCGGGCGGGCCGCCCAGGCTCTTGAGAGTCTTCCTCAGCGTGACGCCTTCATAGAACGGCATTGCCATGTAGGCGGTGCCGTTGGCCTCCCAGAAGCGGTAGACCTTGAGCAGCGAGGGGTGATCGAACTGCGCCAGCAGACGGGCTTCGTTGATGAAGCTGCTCAAGCCCGCCTGGAACGGCTCGACATGCTGATCGGATAGGACGGCGACCGCGTTCTGCGTGGTGCGGTTGGCCAGCGACGACGGAATGTACTCCTTGACCGCCACCTGACGGTGCAGCGAGTGATCGTAGGCCAGATAGACGATGCCGAAGCCGCCCTCGCCGACCAGCCCGGTCAACTCGAACTCGGCCAGCCTGGTGCCGGCCGGCAGCGCGTTGCTATGCTCGCCGGGCAGCGCGAGATGCCCGCTCGCCGGGGCGGTCACCTCGGTATTCAGCACGACCGTCGTCTCGTTTCGGGTAGGAGGGTTGGAACTCATGGCCTATATTTTGCGCCATCGCGCGGCCATGCGCCGGAAACGGCCGGCAACGGCCTGCAGCGCCTTGGTCGGGCTGGAGCACACACGGACGCAGCGCTTCTGGCGCCGCCTGATCAGATCCGGCTCAGTTTGAACGCCAAGGCGTTTCGATCGGGGTCAGCCAAACCGACCGATCAACCGCCAATGGTCACCGTCACGCAACCCATCACGATCTTGTTGGGCGGGCCGATTGCTTCGAGCAGGGTATCTCCCTGGCGACTGGGCGGCAGGTTGTTGATCATGACGGTCGCCGATCCGTCGATCACCACGCCGGGACCGTGCGGCGGTACCGGCGACGGCGTGGTGCAACTATGCAGGTCGGAACCCCCTGCCGCAGCAGCGCTGATCGCGGAACTCATCGCAGCGAGAGCGGTTGCCTTGGCGGTTTGTTCGGCTGCGTAGGCGGCAGGCGCACCGGGCGTACCCGCCGCAGCGACAGTTGCCGCCTCGGCGGTCTTGATCGCCGTGTCGGCCGCCGTTTTCGCCGTCTGCAAGGCGGCGACGGCTGCGAGTGGAATCCCACGCCAGGCGGGTTGAGCGCCGATCAGAACGTTAGTGCTGCCGGGGCCCCCGGTAAGAACCGGTGGAAGCGGGTGTGCAACCGGATCGAACAGACGTGCGGCCGGGCCTTGAGGCATGTCGAATCCCTTTCACTGCGTGAGCTGTGGACGATCGAACGGCGCGGCATGGGTGCACAATCCGACACCGCGCACGGCGACCTCGGTCTGCGCCACGCGTTGCACGGGAGTCCCCCAGCCGCCGGTCATTCGCACCAGTTCATTGCCATCCACCACGAGTTTACCGGTGACCGTTTCCTGCCTGTGCTCGACCCAACCGATCTGCAGCAGCAGCCGCGCAATTGGCCGCGCCGTCTTGGGGTCGCACTCCTGGGGCGGGAAATAGGGATTGGCCTCGCTCAGCGGCAACGCGAGTTTGATCGTTCCGCGCTTGCTTGCCCCGGGCTCCACGGGTGATCCGACGATCGGCGGCCTGCGGGATACCGACATGAACATCGGCGGCGCGACGATGCCGCGGACGACTCGCACGGTCCGCTCGCCATCTAGAAACACGTAGGCACCGGTTTCGGCGAGTTTCGTAGCGCCCTTCGAATCGAAATACAGCAGGCTGTCGAACGCGTAGATCCGGCCCGCGGTCGAGTTCTGCAGCGCGTATTGCAGAGTCACTTCGCTGTCGCTCTGTGCAACCACGTTCGCTCTCAGGTCAATGGCCAGTGCCATATCCGACATGACTAATCCTCCGATTGCCGCGAGCGCAAGCAGGCCCGCGCACAGGCGTTCCTCCAGCGTCTTGCGCGTTCCATTAGGGCACCGCCCTGGCGGTCGTATCATGGTCGGTGCGCCTCCAGTCCTCGCCCATGTCCCGCAGGATGTTGTTCTCGCTGACGGGCTCGTTGGCGTGATCGTTGATGCCGATGGTAGTCGATTCCTCCTGGTCACCGGTCGGGTCCGCAGGATCCGGTAGACGCGCGATTTGCGCCATGGGCGTTGTGATCCGCGTGATTGAGCTCGTGGCCAAGCAAGGCTTCGTCCGGCTGCGTATGGGTGTTGCCGGCGGCATCGGTGTAGGTCGCGTTGTTTCCGGGTATCCAATTGACGGTGCTGTCCGAGCCCGACCCATCGGATGTTTGAACGGTCCCATCCGGCATGGTGACATTGACGCCCGCGGGATGCCCATTCGCCGTCGTCATCGTGCTAAGACCGCCACCACCGGCCGTAGCCGCCGCGTTGTTTTCCACGATCGACGCCGTGTGGCCGTTGCTCTCGAGGTTGTTGATCAACTGGTGCCCGGTCTGCGTGCCGTCGAGTGAGTCGAGCGTGGCAATCGTGCTATCGACGAACGCCGGCGACCCGGAAATCCGAACCCCGGCCCCGCCGTAGTTGACCGAGCCGTCGGCATTGCGCGTGATCGCGCGCGCACGTTCCGGATCGACATGCCGGGTGCGCCGGCCACCGCCCCCGCCACGCGGCAGATTGTCGAGATAACCGGGTTCACCCGTGTCGGCGCCGGCCGCGTCGAGTGGCTCGGTGATGTCGAACCCGGTCGCACCGGGTGTGCCGCCGCCGCAGTTGATCTTGACCAGCGGTCCCTGGATCGTCACGCCGTCCGGGCCGACCTTGACGTAGCTGCCTCCGCATTTCATCGTGACGCTGGTCTTGCCTTCCAGCAGGATGCTCAGTGCATTCTCCACGAGATCCTGTTCGACGTGCAGCTTGGCGCCGCCGCCGACGTCGAACAGCAGATCTCCCCCGATCCCGAGATCCACCTGCGCGTCGGCCTTTGCATAAACGGCGTCCTTCACGTGCAGGTCGAGCGTGCCACCGACTGTCAGCACATGCCCGCCGCCGATCGACGTATTGCTACCCCCCTGCACCGTCTCGTACTTGTTGCGCTTGACCCGCACGTCCATCCGCCGCTGGGCATGGATGAACACCTGCTCCTTGCCCTTGCGGTCGTCGAAGCGCAGTTCGTTGAAGTCGCGCACACCGCCACCCGGGGTGCTGCGCGTTCGCCAGGTCTCGTAGGCGGCGTACTTGGGCAGTTCGTAGGGAACCTTCTGATCCTCGTTGTAGACGCGGCCGGTGATCAGCGGCTGGTCGGGATCGCCTTCGATGAAGTCGACCACCACCTCGTTGCCGATGCGCGGCACGTTCATCATGCCGTAGGTCTTGCCGGCCCAGCCCTGGGAGACACGGATCCAGCAGGTTGACCTGTCGTTCTGCGGGCCGAAGCGATCCCAGTGGAAGTGCACTTTCACCCTGCCGTACTGATCGGTCCAGATCTCGTTGCCCTGGGGCCCGACCACGCGCGCCGTCTGGATGCCCTGCACGATGGGCTTGGGCGTCTCGCGCGGCGTGCGGAATTGCGTGTCGGCGGACGCGCACTCGAAGCTGCAACTATAGGTGGCACCGCCGCTGCCGGCGGCCTCGTGCTCGTTGCTGGCGAAGTTGATGCGGGCCGACGTCACCAGGTACTGCTTGTTCTGGTCCGCCCGCGGGTGCAACTGCAGGCTGAATGTGAAACCGACGTTCAGTCCGCGCGCATTGGTGAGCGCCTGTATGCGCTCGTGCTGGGCCTGCATTTCCTCGAGACGGATCCGCACGTACTGGTCGCCGTCGCTGGCGACTTCGTATTCGCCGGGGAAATCGAATATCTCGTGGGTCGCGTGCTCGTGCTCGCGGATGTTCTGCGTCTGCTGCATCAACTCGACATAGGGTTTCTTGAAGTCGTAGTCGTCGATCACGTACTTGCCCGGCTGTACCTCGGCGCTGTAGTACCAGTCCGAGATGCGCTCGCGCTCGGTGGTGCCGCTGCGGACGTCGGCGACGAAGGGAATCGTCGAGTAGGTTTCGTAGGGGGAATGCGCGGTCGGCGAGTCGACGATGACCAGCGTGTGCTTGCCCTCGACGTGCTGGAAGTAGTAGTACATCCCCTCCTGTTCCATCAGCCGGCTGATGAAATTGAAATCCGTCTCGCGGTACTGGACGCAGTACTCCCAGGTTCGATAGGAATTGGAGAGCTGGACGTCGAACGCCGCGTCGGGGTACTTGGCCGGATCGAAGACCTCGCGGATGATGTCCTCGACCTTTTTCTCCTGAAAGATGCGGCAGTCGGCGACGCGGGTCAGGAACCACAGCCACGGCCGCATGACCATTTCGTAGCGGACGAAGCGCCCCTGCGAGCCGGCCAGTGCGAACCGCGTGACAATCCCGTCGAAGCAGCGCGGCCCACCCGACGGCAATTCGAGCTTCACGGTTGCGTTCTTGCCCAGCAACTGCTTGGGATCGATATCGTTGCGCGTGCTGAGCAGTGTCACCGCGTACTCGAACAAGCGGCCCAGCGACTCCTGCGAGCGCATGCTCTGGAACAAGAGCACGTCCGGGCCGAGTGGCGTGACGATATCCATTACGCGGGGCATGTCGGCTTTCCTCTTGGCTGGGTTGTGCTCATCGTCATGTCGTGGTGTCGTCGCTTGCTACTCGAAGGCGTAGGTGAAGTCGGCATCCTTCACGCCGAGCCGTATCCGGTTGAGCCCGGTGCCGTCTTTCAGGCGTTGCAGATACTCGACGGAAATGTGCGGCAGCACGGTATTGGTGAGAATCGCGTCGATGATGCGCCCGCCGGATTCCGCCTCGGTGCAGCGCGAGATGACGAGATTGACCACCTCTTCATCGTACTCGAGCGGGATCCTGTGGTTGTCCATCACGCGCTTCTTGATGCGGCCGAGCTGCAGGCGGACGATGGCGGCCATGACCTCGTCGGACAGCGGGAAGTAGGGAATCGTCACCAGCCGCCCGAGCAGCGCCGGCGGGAAGATCTTGAGCAGCGGCTCGCGCAGCGCCTTGGCGACGGCTTCGGGCTCGGGCATCAGGTCGGGATCCTTGCACATGCCCATGATCAGGTCGGTGCCGGCGTTCGAAGTGAGCAGGATGATGGTGTTCTTGAAGTCGATGAAACGGCCCTCGCCGTCTTCCATCCAGCCCTTGTCGAATACCTGGAAGAATATCTCATGCACATCCGGGTGGGCCTTTTCGACCTCGTCGAGCAGCACCACGCTGTAGGGCCGGCGCCGCACGGCCTCGGTCAGCACGCCGCCTTCGCCGTATCCGACGTAGCCGGGTGGGGCGCCCTTGAGGGTCGAGACGGTGTGCGCCTCCTGGTACTCGCTCATGTTGATGGTGATGACATTCTGCTCGCCGCCGTAGAGCGATTCGGCCAGCGCCAGCGCGGTCTCGGTCTTGCCGACACCCGAGGGACCGCACAGCATGAAGACGCCGATCGGCTTGCCGGGGTTGTCGAGCTTGGCGCGCGAGGTTTGGATGCGCCGCGCGATCATCTCGAGGCCATGACGCTGGCCGATGACGCGCTGGTTGAGCGTGTCGGCCAGATGCAGCACGGCGTCGATCTCGTTCTTCACCATTCGGCCAACCGGGATGCCGGTCCAGTCGGCGACCACCGCCGCGACCGCGGTCTCATCGACCGTCGGCATGATCAGCGGCGTTTCGCCCTGCAGCGCCAACAGCTTGGTCTGCAAATCGCGCATCTCTGAAAGCAAGGCCTGGCGGGCTTCTTCGGATAACACGCTCTGTTCGCCTTTATCCACAGGCGTTTCCGCCTTACCACCTTGAAGATCGCCATCCGGCGCGGCCTGCGGGGCAGCCGGCTTTTCGGCCGATGCGTCTGGCGCGGCCGTCGCAGCGGTCGCATCGACCGGGTGGCCGCCTTCGCGCAACTGCCTGCGCACTTCGAGTATGCGATCGACCAGTGTCTTCTCTTCGTCCCAGCGCGCCTGCAGGGTGGCCAGGCGCGCTCGTTCGGCGCCCAGTTTCTCGTCGACGCCGCCGCGTCGCGCGGCGACGTCGATGCCGATCGCCGCTTCGCGTTCGATGATCTGGCTCTCAATTTCCAGCGCCTCGATGCGGCGCAGGCAATCCTCGACTTCGGGCGGTGTCGCGTGCTGGCTGATCGCCACCCGCGCGCAGGCGGTATCGAGCAGGCTGACCGCCTTGTCCGGCAACTGGCGCGCCGGAATGTAGCGGTGCGAGAGTTTGACCGCCGCCTCGATCGACTCGTCGAGCAACTGCACGCGGTGGTGCTTCTCGAGGATCGTCGCCACGCCACGCAGCATGACGGTGGCCTTGTGCTCGTCGGGCTCGGTCACCTGCACGACCTGGAAGCGGCGGGTCAGCGCCGGATCCTTTTCGATGTATTTCTTGTACTCGGCCCAGGTGGTCGCACCGATGGTGCGGAAGTTGCCGCGCGCCAGCGCCGGCTTGAGCAGATTGGCTGCATCGCCGGTGCCCGCCTGGCCGCCCGCGCCGACCAACGTATGCACCTCGTCGATGAACATGATGATCGGCTTGGGGCTGGACTGCACTTCCTCGATCACCTGGCGCAGGCGCTGTTCGAACTCGCCCTTCATCGAGGCGCCGGCCTGCAGCAGGCCGATATCGAGCGACAGCAGGGACACGTCCTTCAATTGCGGCGGCACGTCGCCGCTCGCCAGGCGCAGCGCGAAGCCCTCGACCACCGCGGTCTTGCCGACACCGGCCTCGCCGGTCAGCATCGGGTTGTTCTGCCGACGGCGCATCAGGATGTCGACGATCTGGCGGATTTCTTCGTCGCGGCCGGAGATCGGGTCCATCTCGCCCTTCCTCGCGCGTTCCGTCAGATCCACGGCGAACTTCTTCAGCGCTTCCTGCTTGCCCATCGCCGCGGGCGACATCGCCGCGCTGGCTTCGCCGGGTTCGCCGCCGACGCCGGAGCCATCGCTGGCACGCAGATACTCTTCGGGCGAGCCGGCGGTGATCCTGGCGAAATCGTCACCCAGCACATCGGGCTTGATCTGCTCGAACTCCTTCGAGATGCTGAGCAGCCGGTTGGCCAGGGAACGCGTCTTGAGCATGCCGAACAGCAGGTGCCCGGTGCGTACCTGCGACTCGCCGAACTTCAGCGTGCCATAGACCCAGCCGCGTTCGACCGCGTCGGAGATGTTCTCGGCCAGGTCGGAGATCGCGGTCGAGCCGCGCGGCAGCCGGTCGAGCGCCAGCGTGATGTCCTTGGCCAGCACGGCGACATCGAGGCCGAAGTGCTTGATGACGCGGTGCCAGTCGGTGTCCTGCGACTGGACGATCTGCATCACCCAGTGCTCGAGTTCGACATAAGGATTGCCGCGCAGCTTGCAGAATACGGTCGCCCCTTCGATCGCCTTGTAGGCCACGCTGTTGAGTTTGCCGAACAGGGCGACGCGGCTGATTTCGCTCATTTCTTCTCCTCAGGCTGGCGCCGCTGCCGGCGCGGCAACGGTCGGATTATTGTTCGAAGCAGCGCGGTTCAGCGCACGACGCTGATGCTGCGCCAGCACGCCTTCGGCGTCCAGTGTCAGATCGTCGGGATCGCGTTTGTCGCGCACCCGGCCAACCCAGGTGGTCCAGCCCAGCCGGCCGTACTCACCGAGCCGCGTGCGCGGCACCTGGGTGCGCTTGAGCACGAGCTGGGCGTCCCATTCGAGTTCGAAGCACAGGTACTGGCGCACCAGCGCCACCAGCCGCGGCAATGCCTTGCCGCCGGGCAGGAAGGCCTCGTACTGCGCCAGCGTCAGCGGCCCGAAGCGTACGCGAAACTTGTGCTGCCTGTCCCACACCTGGCTGCCGAGCACCGCACCGACGCCCAGCTGGGCGCCGGCCGTGCCGCTGCCCAGCCGGGTGCGGTCGCCCGCCGGCAGGCGCATCCAGTGGCCGACGAATTGCTCGATCCTGACCGGCAGGCGGAAGTAGCCGGCCAGCAGCGACTGCAGGCCATCGGCATTGCGCACGCTCTTCACCAGTGCGCCGGAAAAGAACAGCTTGACGAAGTCGCCGGTTTCGTCGCGCTTCTGCGTTTGCGGACTGCCGACCCCGATCAGCGAGCCGATGAAAACCGCGAAGCGATCCTCGCCCGGCCGGTCGAGATTGACCGTCGGTTGTGCGCCGGCCCAAGCGCGGTAGAAGAGCTCGAGCAGCCGGTGGTGAAAGATATCGAGAAAGCGCGCAATCGTGCGATCACCGTTATGCAGAATGCGCTCGCGCACGTAGTCGGTCAGGTGCAGCGGAAGCGGGCCATTCGGTCCGAGCGAACCGAAGATCCGCTGGTTGAGCCGCGGCGCGCGGTCGCCCTCGGCCTGGTGGAACCTGGCGATCGGCGCCGGCGCGAAAGACATCGATACATCCTGGCCGAGGCGCACGGGCTCGTCGGCCGGGCGCGACGCGCGGCCGAGACGCGGCTTGTCGTCGTTGAGACACTCAATGCGGCGCAGGCTCTGGAAAAAGTCGTAGTCGTGCGGACGCGCTTCCAGCGCCCGATAGAACATCAGACGATCGGTCGGATCCCGCATCTCGGCTTCCAGCGCATGAGCTCACCGCGACTGTTCGATCGCAGCACGGTTTCGGTGAACGAGTTGATCGACACGTAGCGGGCGAGAAACAGCTCCATTACCGCGCCGAACAGGAAAGGGCTTGCGCCCTGGAACGAGAGGTCGTCGATCTCGAGTTCGATCTGCAATCCACGACCGAAGGTCACCGGCCCGGGCAGCGGGAACCGCCGGACCGTCGGCCGAATGCGCACCGCGCGCAATCCCTCGATCTGCTTGGACAGCGATACATCGTCGCTCAGCGAATACAGATCGAGCATTTCGCGCAGCGCCGCCGCCCCTTCGGCCTCGCTGCTGTGGAGCAGCGACAGGTAGTTGAGCGACAAGTGGTTGATGAATTGCCACGCCACGTTGCCCTCGCGCAGCGAGGAGTAGGGCTTCGACGGACCCTTGATCGCGCGTATCGAGAGCAGCGGCGCCGTAGCGTCCAGCGTCAGGTCGGTTGCGCCGGCACCGACCGGCATCTGCAACGACAGATCGCGATTGGTGCACAGGGCGACGATCGACAACTGCTTTAGGTCGGCGTCGAACGGTGCTTCCTGCGGATCGACCAACGATACGAAAACCTCGCTGCCGATGTAGCTCGAGCGATAGCCGGTGCGCTTTTGCTTGGCCGACGGCAGACGCGGCTCGCGCTGAAAGGTGTAGTAGGCATTGTGCTCGGCCTGCTCGGTATGGAAGTCGGCGTAGAAAGGCAGAAATCGCCGCTCGGCATCGACACCGGTTCCGTAGCCGGTCACCGATTCGATGTCATAGACCTCGAAATCCATCGGTCGCGTGCGGTCGGGAACGACGTGATACTCGTACACGCTGTCGGTAAGGTGGATGCGATCGACGCGCTTCGAAAAAAGGTTTACCGCTGGCGTGCAGAACAGGCTGACATTGCTCGCATCGACCACGCTTTGCAGCGTGGCGTCGCCGCGCGAGAACAGCAGAACGATCTCGACCTCCTTGCTGTCGCAGCGGCGCAGCCCCGGCGCGAGCCCCTGAAGGTCGAGAAACAGGAAGCGCTGCGGGAAGGCGAAGTACTCGTGCACCAGCCGATAGCCCTGAAAGCCGCGCAGCGTGACCGGCAGCAGCGCCTGCTCGTCGTCGAATCCGACGGAACCGACGTTGCGGGGTTCGACGAACTCGTGCCAGGTCTGCGGACGCTGGGTCGGAACCACCAGCATGCCGACACAGGCACCGAGAGCGAGCTCATGGAGCTTGAAGGCGACCTCGTCGCTCCCCGAAAGATGGATAGGCAGATTCGGCAGGTCGAGCTGAGAGAAATCGAGATCGCCACCCAGTCGCAAGCGAATCCGCAGCCCGCCCTTGATCCGGTTGCCGCCCGGCAACTGCGGCAACGGCAGGTCGGGCGCGAAGGCAAAGTACGAAGCCGCGGCCACTTCGAGCGGAAACAGCCGCACATCGTGCGCGGTGCGAAACTCGCACGCCGTCAGGTCGCCCTTGCCGAGCAGGCTGCGCATCGAGCTGCCGCGCGGAACGGTGAAGCCACGAACTAGATTGGAATCGCTGAGGTCGGGTTTGAACTGGGCGATCAGCATCGACGGCGTCGGCGCCAGATACTGCGGGTAGATGATCTCCAGCATGCGCTGGGTGAATCGGGGAAACTCCGCGTCGAGCTTGAGCTGCACGCGGCCGGCCAGAAACGCGAAGCCTTCCAGCAGGCGCTCGACGTAGGGATCGGATACTTCGATGCCATCCATGCCAAGGCGCGCCGCGATCTTCGGAAACTGCAAGGCGAATTCCGCGCCCATCTCGCGCACGTGGGCAAGTTCCTGATTGTAGTAACGCAGTAGGCGCGGGTCCATGGCTAAGGCCTAGCGAGTCAGATCGTGGACCTCGACCTGCCCAGTTTCGAGGTCGACGTCGGTCCGCAACAGCAGTTCGATTGGCACCGGCTGTGCCCACATGCTGCCACGGATCTGCACCTGCAACTGGTTGTGATGATCGAGCGCTGCACGCGACATGACGGCGTCAACGCGCAGGGTCGCCTTGTCGATGCGCGGCTCGAAATCCACGATGGCCTGGCGAATCGACGCTTCGAGCGCCGCGACGTCGAAATTCGATGCCGTTTCGCCCGACATCGACGGCAGACCATAGTTGATCACCGAGTGCTGCACGTGTTCGCAAGCGGCGAGCGTCGGATCAGAGGTCGGGCGTGTGGCGTTGAACAGCCAGGCCAGATCGCGCAGCACGGCCTGGCGAAACCGCGCCCGGGTAATCACGCGCGCCTCGCGCGCCTCGACCTTGACCTCGGGCGCATCGTCGCTCAGCCGGTCGAGAAGCGCCGGCTGCAGCCGTTCGAGCGGGGTCAGTTCAGCCATCGCGCTCGTCCCGGCTGACTCAATCTGATGTCGACAGTGTCGGATCGAGCGTTATGCTGCGCACCGCCAGCATGTCGAAGTCGGCGACGTCGGTCGCGAACACGCGCTGGCCCTGGCCGAAATAGACGCCGGGCTGCGGCTCGTCCCAGACCGTCTTGCGTGCCAGCGCGACCAGACCATCGGCGCTGGCCGCGGACCCCGGATAGCGCGAGGGAATCAGCGCGATCGTCTCGCCGCCATTGGCGAACTGCAGTTGGGCCGGCGCCCAGATGAAATCGCGCAGGTCGCTCGGCGCTTCGATATTCACCTGCAGCAGGCGCGAGAACGGAACCCAGTAGTAGCGGCCATTGACGATAGCCTCGAGCACCGGACCGAGCCGCATGTCGGCGTCGGCAATCCACTCGAAGGCCTTATCGTCGGCTGTGCCGGAGGTTGCCGGCGCGTCGGCGAAAGCCTGTTCGCGCAAGCGCGCGGCCTCTGCCGCTTCGCCACGCCCGCTGCGGATCAGCGATTCGATCAGCAGCGCGATCCAGCCCTCGGGTTCGCCCAACAGCATCGGCGACTTGCGCCCGGCGAACACCTCGTCGCGCAGTCGCTCGCAGCGAATCGCCTCACGATACATCTCGCGCATCGCGAGCGCAGACACATCCATCTCGGCGCACAGCTCGAGCTGGGTCAGCGCACGATCCCACTTGCCCAATACGCAGAGCAACTGAAACAGGAACACCCGCAGTTTCGCATCAGCTGGGCTTGTCTTGACGGCCGCGGTCAGTTGCTTCAGGGCGCCCTCTGGGTCGCCATCACGAACGCTGGTTTCGGCAAGTTGGAGTGAGCTCATTCCCGGATTTCTTTCTGTTGAACTTGCAAGTCACTCTGCAAGGTTCGCAGTGCAGCAGTGGTCCGACAATCAGGACTGGTCGCGAATGACCCAGTTGAAGGTCTTGGTGCCGGTCCCGCTGCCCGTCTTGGCCTGTGTCGAGTGCTCGACCGTCACTTTGCGAAAAGCCAGGGTCACGCGCTCGGTAGGCTGGGCTTCCACGCCGGCCAGACCGTCGTCCATCGAGGTGACGCGGGCTTCTTCCAGAGTGATCGTGAAGAACAGAAGCGGCGTCGCACCCGCCTTGTACTGCTTGAGGACAACCTTGGATATCACCTTTCCGCCGACGCAATGGTTCATCAGCGCTGGGGATGCCGCATCGACGAAATGCTCGAAAGTCAGGTTGCGCACATCCGCTCCACCCTTGCCCGAGCCCTGAAAGAGGCCGGCATTCCAGCTCATGCCCCAGTTCCAGCCGAGCACATCGATGTGGCCTTCGCGACCCGCTGCCGCAGACTCGCCGTCGACGCCGTCGATCTTGATCACGCTATCGCCGATTGCCATAACTCACTCCGAAAAGAACGGAAGCGCCGGAGGGACTCCTCCGGCACCAGGACGAGCGGGCTGCGCACTGCAGCCCGCCACGCCGCTAAACCTTCTTCTTCTGCTTCAGATCGTAGCCGGCCGTCACGGCCCCGCCCAGCGTACCGTCCGCCTGCTGTTCCTTGTACTCCATCTCGACCTTGGCGAAGTTCAGGGAGATCGACTCGATCGGAATCTCCGTTCCTTCCGACCCACCGGTCTGATAGCTGCTGACCAGCACATCGGAAAACTTGACCACCAGGTAGTCCTGCTGTTCCTTGCCGGCTTTGCGGCAACTGAGTTTGACGTCCTTGATGTGCTCGCCGGTCGCGCAGGCCAGCATTAGCTTGGGGGTCGCGTTACTCATCTTCATCGTGAAACTGAAATCGTGCATGTTGACGACGCCGGAACCGCCACCACCACCTATTGCCATGGAACCCGAGTTGTTTGCACCCCAGCTCCAGCTCAGCACATCAATCTCCTTCTTGTGCTTCGAATCGGCGGACTCGCCTTCGATACCACTAATCTTCAAGAAAAAATCGACAGCCATTTTTGCTCTCCTTCTTTTGAATTAAGAAAACACGCTAAACGTGCCGGTGAGTCCAGGGAGCCAACCCCTAACCGCCGGCTTTCACCGACGGCAGCTTGGAAACCAGGCGCAGCGATACCGTCAAACCCTCAAGCTGGTAGTGCGGCCTGAGGAAAAACTTCGATGTGTAATACCCCGGATTGCCTTCGACCTCTTCGACAACGACTTCGGCTGCAGCCAGCGGACGCTTGGACTTGGTCTCTTCCGAGGAAATGGAAGGATCGCCGTCCACATAGTTCATGATCCAGTCATTGAGCCAGCGCTGCATGTCGGCACGCTCCTTGAACGAACCGATCTTATCGCGAACTATGCACTTCAGGTAGTGGGCGAAACGGCAGGTTGCGAACAGGTAGGGCAGACGCGCGGCGAGGTTGGCGTTCGCGGTGGCATCGGGATCGTCGTATTCGAACGGCTTTTGCAGGGACTGCGCGCCGATGAACGCCGCGAAGTCGGAGTTCTTGCGGTGCACCAGCGGCATGAAGCCATTTTTCGCCAGCTCCGCTTCGCGCCGGTCGGAAATCGCGATCTCGGTCGGGCACTTCATGTCTACGCCGCCGTCGTCGGTCGGGAAAGTGTGGGTCGGCAATCCCTCAACCGCACCGCCCGACTCGATGCCGCGAATCCGCGAGCACCAGCCATAGAGCTTGAACGACCGCGTGATGTTGGTTGCCATCGCGTAGGCGGCATTGGTCCAGGTGTATTTGCTGTGATCGGCCGCACCGGTGTCTTCCTCGAAATCGAACTCCTCGACCGGGCTGGTCTTCGCGCCATAGGGCAGGCGCGAGAGGAATCGCGGCATGGCCAGCCCGATGTAGCGCGAGTCGTCGGATTCGCGCAGCGAGCGCCAGGCCGCGTATTCGGGCGTACCGAAGATCTTGGTCAAATCGCGCGGGTTGGCCAGTTCCTGCCAGGTCTCCATCTGCATGACCGTCGGGCTCGCTGCGGCGATGAACGGGCAGTGCGCCGCGGCCGATACCTTGGCCATCTCGCCGAGCAGTTCGACATCGGGGGGGCTCTGGTCGAAGTAGTAGTCGCCAACCAGCGTGCCGAAGGGTTCGCCGCCGAACTGGCCGTACTCTTCCTCGTAGACCTTCTTGAACAACGGGCTCTGGTCCCAGGCGATGCCCTTGTAGCGCTTGAGGGTCTTGCCGAGTTCCAGCTTGGTTATGTTCATGAAACGGATCTTCAGCATCTCGTCAACTTCGGTGTTGCTGACGAGGTAGTGCAGGCCGCGCCATGCGCCTTCGAGCTTCTGGAAATCCTGGTGGTGCATGATCAGGTTGATCTGCTCGGACAGCTTGCGGTCGAGTTCGGCGATGATTGCCTCGATCGACCTGACCACGTCCGTCCCGATTACCTTGGTATTGACCAGCGCCTGCTGGGCGAGCGTCTGCACCGCCTGCTCGACGGCGCTCTTGGCTTCCTCGGTCTTGGGCTTGAACTCCTTTTGCAGCAGCGAGCCAAGCTCGTTGCCCTCGAAGGTGACGCCCTGCAGCTGCGAACTCTGTTGTGCTTCAGCCATTGCTTGCTCCTGGAATAGTTGAATTCGCAGGCCTACGCCGCGCCGCCGTCTTCAGGCTTCTTGACCGCCGCCAGCGACTGCAGCAGCGCCGGATCCTTGATCACCCGGGCGATCAGTTCCTCGGCCCCGGTCTTGCCATCCATGTAGGTGATCAGGTTCGACAACTGCTCGCGCGCCTCGAGCAGCTTGCTCAGCGCATCGACCTTCCGCGCCACCGCGGCCGGCGAGAAGTCGTCCATGTTGTCGAACGTGATGTCCACGCTGATATTGCCCTCGCCAGTAAGCGTATTGGGTACCTGAAACGCAACCCGCGGCTTGGTAGCCTTCATCCGGTGGTCGAAATTGTCGACGTCGATTTCCAGGAATTTCCTGTCCGCGACCGGAGGCAGCGGCTCGGTCGGTTTTCCCGAGAGATCCGACAGCACGCCCATGATGAACGGGAGCTGAATCTTCTTCTCGGCACCGTACAATTCTACGTCATACTCGATCTGAACGCGGGGCGCACGATTGCGCGCGATGAATTTCTGACTGCTTGTAACCACGACGGCCCTCCTTCTCTAGATCACATCAACCAGTCAACGCAGCCACCACCGGCACCGCGCCACACCCTGCACCATGCCTCCCGACTACTCCTCGCGACCGAGCCCGGCGATCGTCTCGATCTGCTGCATGCTCTCGGGAACCATGTCCTTGATGATATCGACAAAACTCATGTTGATCAGCCGTTTTGCCCGTTTGAGCAATAGCGGCGCCGGATTGGTCGGCTCATTGCGCTCGAAGTACGCCACGATCTTGTCGATCATCAGCAACGCGTCCTGACGCGAGCGGATGTCGCCGCTGATCGGCCGCGCCTCACCTGCCACCGCGCCGGCTTTGGCAGGCTCGCCCTCGGTTGCAGCAACAGCCTGAACCAACGGGCAGACCTGCTGCACCGCATGGAGCGTCGCCAGCAGCGGCTTGAAATCGGGCGCGCGTTCGGAGCCGACCTTGTCTGCAAGGAATTCAGACAGCGCTTTGGCTGCGGCGAGGGTCTCGCCGATGCGGCCGACGCAATCGGGGTCTTCGGCTGCCACTGCGCCGATGACGGTCTGGATCTGTGCCAGGGAGACCGGCTCGCTGCCCTCGCGCGACGGCAGTTTTCCGAGCGCGATCTCGGCGTCGCGAACCAGGACCGAGCCATGCTGGCGCGAGTCGACCAGAGGCGCGCCACGCAGGTCGTGAATCATCGCCTCGACATCCGTCAGCGGCGCGAGCGCGTTCATGCGCATCGTCGGATCGTTGTCTTCGTCCGAGTCCAGACGCGGATGAACGCCGTCCCAGTAGCTATCCAGCAGTCGGTACACCATCTGCAGGCCAGGAAGCAGGCCAGCATAGCCTTGAACATGCACCCAGCCCCGCGCGAGCAGTATCGCGATGCGAAGATCCTTGGAACGCCCCAGCAACGCAGTTGCTGCGCTGCAAACGTCGCCCCAGACCGGCTCCTCGGCTGGAATGACGGTCTCGCCGAACTGCTGTTCCGGCTTGCCGCGAGCCGCCTGGTCGAGAGCGAGAAATGCCGCGTCATACTCGAGATCGGGACCGCAGGGCGGCTCGTCACTCGTAGGCGCCAACAGCGATTCGATATCGATCACAACCTGCTCCCGGTCGGCATTTCGTCATTCACAGCATCATTCGCACGGTATTGTCCAATGCGCTTCAGATGACACGTTGCCGTAGCGCGACATCGCCGTCAACTCGCCCGACGGACTACGCCGGCCGGCCGAGCGAGAGAAGTCACGCCAGGACGGCTGTCATCTGGTCAGAAATCACTGCATCCGTTGCGTTCGCCGAGGTCGACGCAATTCGAAAGATTGGGCCGCTGCCGAACGCGCGACCACTCGAGCGACAGGATGTCGACGCCTTGCGTCGCCCGGTCGAGCATGGCCGGACCGGTTGCGGCGCACATCGCCGGCAGACCGAGGTTGCGGTCATACAAGAACGAGGTTTCCGGCGTGTCGCGAATCAGCCTGCCGATCGAATCCTGCGCCAAGGAAATCGGCGGCAGGGGCTCGGGCACCGGCGTTGGAGTCGGGGTCGGTTCGGGAGTCGGGGTCGGAGTCGGTTCCGGAGTCGGAGTCGGTTCCGGAGTCGGAGTCGGTTCCGGAGTCGGAGTCGGAGTCGGGGTGGGGGTCGGTATCGGGGTACCAACTGGCACTACGGTCAGCGCCGTTGCATTGGTCGCCGCCTGCGCAAGCGTGTAGTTGGGAGCGGTCAGCCCGCTTCCATTGATCGCGTAACTGCCTGGTGGCGTGCTCGCGTCGGTCGGTGAAATGAACGCCAGCACGCCGCTGGTTGCCGTTGCCTGGGTCTCACCCAGCACGAATCCGGTAACCGTGCCAGTGAAGGGCGGGTTGGCGACGCCCTGGTTGCGGGTAAAGGGATCCGCAACGTAAAGGAGCTGCGCCGGGTTGATGGTCAGGCTTCCGCCGCCGATCTCGAGGAAATACCCGGCCGGGGAGGTGAACGCCCCGGAAATCGGATAAGTCCCGACAGGCGACGACTGCGTCGCCGCAGTCGAGAAGCCGCCGGCCAGCGCATCGGCCAGGGTGTCGCCCAGTGCCGATTGCAGGCCGGTCGGCGCGGTCGGGTTGAGCGGCGGATTGGCGGCACCGTAGGTTCGAACGATGTTGCCCACGCCGGCAACGATAGTGGGGCGCTGCACGTAGAGGAAGTGGTTGGTCGCCGGTATCGCGACGCCGCTGGCTCCGCAGCTGCCGACGTCGCCGAAGCTGCAGCCATAGAGATTGGGCAGCGGATTGCCCGGTGCCAGACCGCCCCGCGTTTCACCGACCCAGGTGTTGGCCCAGACGCGCCATACGCCGCCCGCGCCCGGCGTCAGGCTGCCACCACCCGAGTTTACGAAAAGCCCGGCGGCGGCGAGATCGATCGTCGATCCCGCGCTCAACGTGGTGACGTCCTGGTTCAGAGTCAGGTTGCCCGCCAGCGTCTGGACCTGGAAATTCCCCGCCGCCGTCGAGTTGGTCGCGGTAATCGCTTGCGGCGCGTTGGTCGCCGCGGCAAACCCGGTCGTTGCCAGGGGGCCAAGTGTCAGCGGCCCGCTATTGACAAAACTGAAACTGGCGGGTGGATCGACCGACAAGGTGCCGACGGCATTGCCGGGGTTGTTCAGCGCCACCGCCGATGTCGTCGCACCGCGCACCAGCAATCCTGCCGCCGTGATCGGCGCGGTCTGGCCGATCGCGCCACCGCTCGACAGGGTCAGGTTTCTTGCCCCGTTGGACAAGGCGGCGTTGATCGCGATGCCACCTGCCCCGCCGTCGTTCTGCAAGGTCAGCGGATCGGGGAAAGTAGCAGCCGATGCCAGCGTGATCGCACCGGCGTGGGTGTTTGAACCGACCACGATCGACGAGAACCCCGGCTGCAGGGCTGCAAGGTCAGTCGCCGACAGATCGAACCCGGTTCCCGCGCCGCCGATGGTGATCGGGGTCGCGACCGCATCGACCAGATTGAACTGCGGCGCAGCGCTGACACCGCCGGGCCGCAGATTGACAACGCCCGTTCCCTGAACTGCACCGGCGAGCGCAATGGCGTCACCGCCGCCATTGTTCGCCGCACGGATCACGATGTCGCCCTGCGTCGCCGCCGACCCCAGCGACGCACCTGTAGTCACACTCACGCCTGGAGCGGCGCCCGTGGACTCACCGCTCAGCAGGATTCTTCCGTTGGCGCCCGTCGTCGCGACCGTGCTGGCCAGCGAGCCGCCGACGCCGACGTCGGTCAGCAACACGCCGGTAGACGCCGGCCCATCGGCGCGACCGCGCACATCGAGCGGTCCGTTGGCGACCGCTATCGTGCCGCCGCCGACATAGACCCCGGTATTTGCAAGCGGCAGGCCGCTGAGATCTAATCCGGCCGGACCGACGCCCCATAGCCGCACGCCGCCTGTTCCGCCGATGATGTTCGACGGCGCGAAAGGTGCCGGCCCGGTGAAATCGGGGTCGGTCGCCACCACCCGGACGCCGTCGGCGCCGGTTCCGCCCAGACCATTGAGTTCCACGAGTCCGGTCGATGCCGCCAGCGTCGCAGCCTCGATGCTGACCCCGCTGCCGACCAGCAACTGGAACTGCGATCCCTGGCCGCGCATCAGGATGTCACCGCTGGCCGCACCCGCACTCTGGCCGACCCGGCTGTCGATCGTGGCATTTGCGACGCGAATGCCCGGCGCCCCGGCAGTAGCGCTGTTCGCCCGCCCGCTAAGCGGACCGCCCTGGCCGTATAAGCGGACATCGCCGCCGTTGCTCAGCATCGATACCGGCGCCCCAAATCCGCCAACGCTGATCGAGCCCCCGTTCGCGCCATCGGAGTCGCTGTTCAGATCGATGCCGAGCGCCCCGGCAGTCGAGCTGACGTTGCCGAGTATCGAAATGTTGTTGTGGGCGTTCAACGTCAGCGTGACATCGGCACCCGCGGTCTTGTTGATCGCCGCACCGGCGTTCAAGGTCAGGTTGCCCAGGTCGGGCTGCAGTGCGGTGTTGTTCGTGCTGACTGAAACGTTGGTTCCAGTGTTGAGCGCTGCCGAGATATCGCTGTCCTGGACGTTGGCGCCGGGCGCGCCGGCCACGAAATCGGGCAGGGTTCCCCCCGCGGTCGCACCGTTGGATATTGTCACGTCGATCGGATCGACCAGCCAGGTTCCGGGAAGACCCGCAGGCGCCGAGGCATCGACCCGGATGCCATTGACGTCGAGCGACAGCCCGGAGGTTTCGACCACTCCGCCGTTGCCGCCAGACGGCCCGCCGCGCGCACTGAAACTGCCATAGCCCCTTACCGTCGATGCCGCGTCCGAACTGGCGAAGCCAAGCGCGCGCACCCGTATCGCGCCACCATTGCCCGAGGCAGTCGCGTTCGCCGACAGCGACGAATCGGACCCTACGAACGCGACATTGTCGGCATCGATCGAAATCTGGCCGCCACCGGCGGGGCCATTCGCCGTCACCGTCGAGTTGACCAGCCCGACATTGCTGCCAGTCATCTGGACATTTCCGCCGGCACCTGCTGCGCGCGATGCGTCCAGGGACGACCCGCTGATGAGCAGTCCGTCGATAAACCCTGTCAGGACAATCTGTCCGTTGGTAGAGCGAACCGTGTTGCCGACGAGGAATACGTCCCGATCGTCGACGGGAGTCGACGTGGTGCCCACGGTTACTCCGTCACTGCCGCCCGTGCCGGATATGGAGACGCCCGCACCGCCCTGGACGGTCGCGTTGCCGACTGTCAGTACGCCGGCCGCCGGCAGACGCGATGTGGCCGCGCCTGCAATGGTATTGGAGATGTCGCCGCCGGTACCGGTTATCGTCACGACCCCGGAACCAGACTGGAACAGAACTTCGGTCGCGGTGGTAGAGCCCGCGTAGATCACGCCGATCGGGTCGGTGGTCGAGACATCGTTCGCACCGACCGTACCCAGGCCGGTGCCCGATACGCCGACATTTCCGCTGGCCGAGGTAATGCGAGAGCCTACTGTGACGTCCGAGCGTGAGCCAGTGATGACCCGAACGCCCGTTCCGCCAATGCTTCCGGTGCCCGAGAGATTCACGTTCCCGGAGGTGGAGGTAACGTCGGTCCCGCGCAGGTCAACGCCGGACTGGCCGGTCGTCAGGAAATCGCCGAGGCCGGTGGTTGTTCTGGACGAGATTGCACCGGTGCCAGTCAGGGAAATGCCGCCGGAACCGCTGGAGATCAGCGTGCCTTCGCTGAGTATCCCGATAGGCAGCACTGAAAGTGACGATCCGTCGCCGCCGACATCGGTCCCTTGGCCCGTTATCGAGATCGTGCCGGAGCCGCTCGCAATCTGCGTCGGGACCAGCGCTACGCTCTCGGCGATTCTAACACCGCCACCACCACGACCGCCGAGGCCGTCGACCGACACCGCGCCGGAACCGGTCTGCAGGGTCGCGCCCTGGAGATTGACACCCGCGCCGGCGCCGACTGCGACGCCAGCCGCCAAGGCTGTCACCGTCGCGGTGCCGCGACCACGGATCGTGAGGTTGCCGCCGGTGCCGCTACACGCGCCTCCGACACAGGTGTTGATCGTGGCTTCGTTGATCAGCACACCGTCGGGCGTGACCGCGATCGGATTGTCGGAAACGGTCAGCGAGAGCCCCCGCGCGCGACCACCGGCCGGATCGGATTGCCCGTAGATCGCCACATTGCCGCCGTTGGTTCGAATCTCGCTGCCCTGCGCTATCACCAGCGCCCCGCCAATCACCGTGAATCCGGGAAAGGTGCCGGTCGCACCTGAACTGTCGCTGTTGAGATTGACGTTCAGTTGCCCTGCGGTCGAAGTGATGGCGCTGTCGTCGCCGAACTGAATATTCCGCAGTGCGTTGAGCGTGAGGCTGGCATTACCGCCAGCGGTTTTCTCGATGCGGGTGTTCGCCGCAATCGCGATGTTCCCGACTTCGTTCACGCCGACCGCCGGACTGGTTGAAATGGTGACGTCCGTTCCGGTGTTGAGCGCCGCTTCGATATCCGAATCTGCGATGGTTGATGGTGTCGCCGTCGCGGCGAAATCCGGCGCGGCACCGGCATTGGCGCTGGTGCCAGGGCCACCGGTCACGATGCCGACATCGATCGGATCGAGCAGCCATTGGCCCGATATGCCATTGGGAGCCGACGCCGATACCCGCGCGCCGGCGGTATCGAGATGCTTGCCCGAGGTTTCGATCAGCCCACCGTTTCCTCCGGTCGCGCCGCCTTGGGCGCTCAGCGTCCCGTGAGCGCGGGTGACATCATTCCCCCAGGCAACGACGCTGCCGCCATCACCGTTGTCGATTGCATCGGCACGCAGGGTCGTGTCCTGACCGATGAAGGTGGCCTGGGCATTGCGTACCGCTGCATTCCTGCCCTGGTAATCGCCACCAACCAGCACGCTGCCGCCGCCGGAGCTGCCGCTTGCGTCGAGCGTCGCGCTGCCGGTTATCCCGACATGGTGGCCCAGCACCTGGATCTCGCCGCCGGTCGAACCGGCCTGCGCACCTGTCGCATCGATATTGCCCGAAACGAGGGTAGTGCCGCCGTCGCCGCCGTCGAGCACGATGCGGCCATTGCGCTCGACCAGCGAGCGCGCACGAACGCTGCCGGTCTGGCTGATCACCGAAGCGGCGAGCGCGTCGAGCGAACGGGCGCTCAGCAGCACCTGTCCGCCATCGGCGACGATCGCCCCACCATTGGCGACTTGGGCATCGAGCGCGGCCTGGGTAATCGTCAGCTTCGACAGACCGTCGCCGGCCAGGTCGAGGGTGATCTGGCCGCCCGCAGCGAGCGCTGCGGTGCCGAGCGTCGCGACGATCGTGCCATCGCTGCGGACGCTGCCGCCGAGCAGCGCGACCGTGCCGCGCTCGGCGGCCGTGATGTTGCCGTGATTGACCACGGATCTGCCGGCGCCCGTAAACGTGTAGCGGCCGGCCAGAAAATCCTCATTGCGAATCGACAGGGTCGAGGCGACCAGCGAACCCACGTCCACCGAAGCGGAGCGACCGAACAGCACCCCGTTCGGGTTGACCAGAAACACCTTGCCGTTGGCCGAGAGCTGGCCGTAGATGTCGCTCGGGCTGTTGCCCAGCACGCGATTGAGGATGACGCTCGACGCACCCGGTTGCTGAATGCGCACAGCCTCGGTACCGCCGATGGAAAAGCTGTTCCAGTTGACGATGGCCGATGGCGTCCCCTGCTGGATCACCATGTTGCCGGCATTGGGACGGCCTACCGATACCTGCCCGGCCACCACCTGCTCTCCGGTGGGCAAAGCCAAGGCCAGGGAAACCGGCCCGAACGCCAGCGCAATCGCCAGGCCGATCATGCGTGGCTTCGGCTGAAAACTCTTGTCGGATTTCTTGCTCATGTTGCCCCCTGCTGAGCGCGCTCGCCGCCCGCTCGTGCGTCAGAAGAACTTGGTGAGTTGAACATACAGCCGCGGCACGCGGTCCGCGTCCGCGCTGCCGCGGGGGGTGGCCCGCCAGGCCAGGCTGGTGCGCAGCGCGAACCCGTTCGCCCCACCCCAGTAGGCCCCCAGCCCATAGCCGCGCAGCGAAATATCGTTCTTGCCATCACCGGCCGACGGCCGGCGGTTGATACGCCCCCAGCCCCAGTCGTAGAAACCCTGCAGCGAGACCTCCGGCAGCAGGCTGTAGCGCAGTTCCAGATTGGCAACATGGCCTTCATCGACCGTGGCCTCGGACGGCGCGTAGGCGCGTACGGCGCGTGGTCCGCCCAGGGCGATTTTCTCGGCGCTGTCGAGGTTCTTGTCGGCGAATTGGCCGGTGATGCCGAAGAACAGGTTCATCTTGCCGGTCAGCGCGTTCAGGCGCGAGACCGTGTAGTTCCAGTGCTCGAAATAGCCTTCGGATTGGAGTGACTTGTCGCGCTCGCGCAGCGTTTCGGAATCCAGCCTGAGCTCGCCAAGGAATGCCGTCAGGCTGGCGCTGGTGTAGCCGCCGCCGAGCAGGCGGTCGCGCTGCTCGTAGGCGAGACCGACATTGAGACTGCGAATGCGCTTGCCGAGGTCTTGCCCGGAGAGACGGTCGTCGAGCCATTTCTCCTGCCAGCCAATCTTGCCAAAGAGGTTGCGGGATCGCGCACGGATCAGTGGGTGGGTCAGGGTCAGCTCGAAAACGTCGGCCTGGCCGCTGGCGTCGAGATTCGCGAAGTCCTTGCCAAGTTCGTAGTCAAGGCGCGAATAGGCGGCGCCGATTCGCGTACCTTCGCCGCCCAGCGGCAGTTCGTAACCGAGCCGACCATAGCTGAGCCCACCGCCCGATCCGAGTTGGACCCGCGCATCGAGGTTGTCACCTAGCCGCAGGGGACTGTTGATCCGGCCCAGGACGCCGACCCGGAATTCGCCGGTGGAGCGCGAGCCGTGATTGTCGGCGTCGACCGAGAAGTCCCAGCGCCGCAGCGGGGCGATAACGACGATGAGATCCGTCGTTCCGCTCGCCTCACCCGGCTCAAGCGCCGCCTGCGGGGCAATGCCCGGCAGATCCGACAGCAGCAGCATGACCCGCTCGAGGGTGCGGCTGTGCAAGGGCTGGCCCGGCTTGAGGCGCGAAGCGATACGCTCGATCACAGCCGGCCGGACAGGCGCTGCCGGATCGATCTCGAAGCGGACCTTGCCGAGCGCACCTTCGACCACCGAGATCTCGACCACGCCGGAGCTCACGTCCTGCACCGGAACGATTGCCTGGGCCAGCATGTAACCCGCATTGCGATACTTCTCGGTGACGCGCATTGCCAGCGCTTCGAGATCGGCCAGCGTGTTCGGCTGGCCGATGCGTTCGGCTACCAGCGGCTGAAGTTCCTCCGACGAAAACGCCGTATTGCCGGTAAAGCGAATCGCAGTCAGGGTGACAGCGGGGCCGCCCGGGGCAGCTTTCGAAGGTGGCTGCGGCGCCGGCGGAGCCGGCGCGACATCCGGAGAGGGCGGGATGGTCGGTGGCGGCGGCGGCGCGGTTTCACGCAACACGCCGCCAGCGCTGGGCACCGACTGCGCCAGCGCGATCTGTGGCAAAGCCAGCGCATTGGACAGGGCGACGGTCAGGGCCGCACCGCGCAGTCGCGCGCGACTCGGTGTCAGCGTCTTGGGAGAGCCTGTTATCGTCATGGCATTCCGGAATGTCGGCATGGATCAGCCGTCCGCGCGCAAGCGCCAGTCGCCGATCAGGTTGAACGGCGCCCAGAAGAACGGGTGCGCGAACTTCTTTTGCGTCAGCACGGCGATCTGTGCGCGGCGCATGGCATCGATCGCTTCGCTTCCGCGGGAAAGCTCACCGTAGAGCGTGGTCATCAGCAGTTCCGTCGAATCGTCGGCGACCGGCCAGAGCGAGGCGACCAGTCCGGATGCGCCGGCAGTCAGGAACGACCGGGTGAAGCCGAGGATCTCGTCACCACGCGTGATGCGCCCGAGACCGCTCTCGCAGGCCGACAGGGTAACCAGGGAGACGCCTTCCAGATCGACGCCGTACACTTCGCGTGCCTCAAGAAACCCTGGGTCGTTGCCCTCCGCGGCGAGCAGGATGCGCGAGTGCAGCGGGTCCACGCTATCGACCTCGGCGTGAGCCGCGACATGGAGGATTCGCCCGGCGCCGGCCGCCTCGAGGAAACGCGATTTCGAGGCATCGCGCTGGTAGAACACGCGCTTGTCGGGAAACAGTTTGCCGATCAGTTGCACTTCGCGCTCGGCGCCCGGCAGATCCTCGCGCGCGCTGTTGGCCGGATTGCCGAAGGCGACCAGTTTGCTGCTCGCGATGGCACTCTTGCGCGCGAGCTGGACGGCTAAGCTGGCCGATGGTTCGATGGCGAGGGGATTGCGCTGGATCAGAAATCCCTCGGGGCCGCGCAGGGCCTGAAACGGCAGGAAATGCAGGCCGCCGTGCGGAACGATGATCAGCCGTTCATCGGCTGCGAGCCCCAGCGGTCCGAGCAGCTTGTCGTAGACACCCGCCGCCAATTCAACCGCATTGCGTCGCCGCTCGAAGATGGCCTGACGAAGTCCCTCGACCGCCGCATCAAGTTGGCTCCGCGGCAGTTGCAGGCTCCTGCCCTGCAGGCCATTGACACTCAGGATCCACACCAACAGCCGGTCATCGAGACTGTGGAACTGGACGATCGTCTCGCCCTTGCGCAGCGCCGCGGTCACTTCCTTGAGGCCGACCGCGGCGACTTGCTCGTCGGCGCCGGTGACGCGGTCACGCACGATGTCCAGCAGCGCCCTGGCACGGCTGCGTTCCGACAGTGCCCACGCCCCTTCGATATCGCCGGCATCCATCGACAGCGCGATGGCCTGCCCGAAGATCTTCTGCACATCGCCGAACAGGCCGGTCTTGAACTCTTCGCTGCGGAACCTGGCGCGAATGACTTCCGACTGCTTCGCCGCCTCGACATAGCGCACACGTGCGGCAGCTTTGTCGCCGAGCGCCAGGTTGCTGCGCGCGATGCCTTCGAGCGCCCACAGCCGATGGTAGGCGGCGTCCGGCCCGCTCGCTACGGTCGCCGCCGCCTCGAAGGCTTTCAGCGCTTCGGCCGGTTTGCCCTCGACCAGCAGCAGGTTGCCCAGGCCGCGCTGGTAGAGCGGTTGCAGGGTACCCGCCGGCTCGGGGATCTGGCCGTACAACGCGCGGCCGCGGGCCGCGTCGCCGTTGGCGACGTAGGCATTGGCCAGCGAGAGCTGGACCAGCGGGCGATAACGGTCGCTCGCCGCCTCGTACGCCTTGGCGTAGAAATCGATCGCCTCGGGCAATTTGCCGCTGCGTGCCGCGACGTCACCGAGAATCTTGTAGGCGGGGCCGGCGACGATCGGTGGGTTGCTGGCCTGGTGGGTCAGGGCTTCGCGCGCATACTGCGCGGCGCGCGGGAGATCTCCGGCATAGCTATAGGCAATGGCGAGGTCGCGTTTGGAGACCGCCACAAGGTCGTCATTGCCCTGTGCCTGACCGACGTGCAGTGCCTTGGAAGCCGAGCGGATGCTGTCGCGCAATTCGCCGCGCTCGGCCTGGGCAACCGCCTGGCTGCAGTACTGGTATCCGTCGAGCTTGACCCGCTCGCGCTGATAGAGGATTTGCCCGTCCGCGGAAAGCGCCTTGAGCGTATCGGCGTCGCGCTGACGGGCAACCGCGGACTCGAAGGCCGGCGAACCGGCTGCCTGCGTCGTCTCCTCGGATGCAGCCTGGACCAAGCCGGCCGCCAGGCTGAAAACGAAAAGGACGATCCTGCCCAGGTCACGCCTAAGGAACTGGTGATGCGTCACGCGCCCCCCGCTCTGATTTTGTTGGAGTCAGCGGACTCTAGTCGATTTCTGTGACTTTCTGCAACGAGACCGACAGACTAGAACCTTTGTCCGAATCGGTGATGCGTGCTGGTCAGCGGCGGAAACGATAGCCCTTGTAGCTGAACTCGACCCTTTCCGGGAGGATTTTTTCCACCCGGATGCCCGGCGCGAGCTCTTCTCCCTCGTGCACCAGCCTGTCGTCCACCATCGCCATATTGCCCCCGCTGGCGCCGGCAGCAAAGCCACCCACGACCAGAGGCGGCAGCGCCTGGCGTATCGTGGGCGGCAGCTCCCCATAGAGCAAAAGCGTTGCCCGAGGCGGTGGCGAGGCTTCCTGGGCTGGCTCGGGCGCCATGGTTGCCGGTGGTGGCGGGGCGCTCACGCGCGGCGCCGCCGGCAACGATTCGCCAGCCGGCTCCTGCGCTGGCTGCTCGCGGGCCGGTAGACTGATCGCCAGCTTGAGGCGCGGTATGGCTTCGCCGCCCCGCGCCGACTCACCGGACCCAGGCGCCGCAGCGTTCTCGGCGCGGGCCGGCGCTGGCATCGGTGCCACGGGAGCGGCGGGCGAAGCCGTGACGTCGTGTGCCGGACGCTCCAGGTATTGGCGCGCCCACCAGGCGGCGCCCAGCACCATGGCGAGCGCGGCCACGATCCAGCCGAGCGTGCCGAGTCGACCCGTGCGCGGGGACTCGATCGGGGCCCCATGGGGTGCCACTACGGTCGGAATCGTCCCGGCATGCCGCTGGGCTTCCGACTTCTTCAGCGCATCCAGGATGTACGACATTAGCGCTTCCCGGTCTGTGCCGCCTGGCCTACCAGGCGCTGATCGATGCGATGACTCAGCCGCAACAGGGTCGATGGACCGGCAACCCCGGTGACTTTCAGCCCTTCCTGCGCCTGAAAAGCCTTGAGTTTCTCCTGCAGTGCCGCGTCGAAGCGATCGACGCGCTGCTGTTGCTCGGCGCCCGAGACGACGGCCAGCGCATCCGCCAGCCAGGCAACCGCTGGGCCGCGGGCACCCAATTCGAGCCTCTTGGGTACGCCGGGCGGCGGCCGCCACAAGACAACGAATTCACCCGTCCACAGGCCCTCTAGCGATTCTATCGGTGCCGAGCGCGACTGCCCTGCCACGATGAAAGTGGCCTGGTGCCCCTGCAGCCCGTCGAGCACCACCGGAAAACGCTGCCCGTCCCGTTGCAGATAAAGAATGATCGGCGGATTGTAGGTCTGAAAGACCTCGGTATTGCCCCTGTGCGGAAAAACAGCTCAGACCCGCGGCCTCGACGTAGCGGCACCCGCGAGAGCGTCCATGCGGAGAGTAGATCTGGCCGAAACGCGCCAGAACCGCACGGAAGGCCGCCGCTTCGGCCTGTTCTGGCGTTTGCCCGGCGTGAAGAAGCGGAGCGGCCTCGACCATTGGTGTCGTCGCCGCGACATCGCGGGGCGCGGAATCGGACACGGCCGAACCCGCTGCCGACAAAGCCGGCGCCTTCGACGGACCTTCCGGCGACTGCGCGGTCGCCGACTCGGCGGGCTGACTCACGGTCGGCGGTAGCACGGCTGCGCGGTGCACTGCGTACCAGGCACCGGCCGCAACCAGCAGCGCGATGGCGGCGATGGCCGCAGCGATACGCGGGGTCCGCGACTTCCTGGTGCCGAGCACCTCTGCGGCAGCCTTGCGCAGGACCGGCTCGGTGACCACTTGCTTGCCTTCGACGTAGGCGCCGAGCAGCGCCCGGTCGCAGACCAGGTTGATCAGGCGCGGCACGCCGCCGGTCCGTCTGAACAGCAGCCCCATCAGGGATTCGGGAATCAGTTTCGTCTGCGAACCCGCCACGCCAAGGCGATGCGCGACATAGGCCGAGACCTCGATCTTCGACAGATGCTGCAGGTGATAGCGCGCCACGACGCGCTGTGCAACCTGTCGCAGATCCGAACGCGCGAGTAGCGTAACCAGCTCCGGCTGACCGAGCAGGACGATCTGCAGCAGCTTACGCCGGCTGGTCTCGAGGTTGGTCAGCAGGCGCAGGAGCTCGAGCACCTTGGGATCGAGCAACTGCGCTTCGTCGATGATCAGCACGGTCTTGCGGCCAGCCGCATTGCCTTTCAGCAGATAGCTGTTGAATCGATCGACATAGCCCTTGATGTTGAGGTTTTCCGGATAGCCGATGCGCAGCTCGTCGCAGATCGCAGCGAGCATTTCCACCGCGGACAGCCCCGGATTGACGATGAAGGCAACATCACAGTCATCCGGCACCTGCTCGAGCAGGCAGCGGCAGATCGTGGTCTTGCCGGTTCCCACTTCGCCGGTGAGGACGACGAATCCGCCCTCGCCGCTGACCCCGTACATCAGATGGGCCAGCGCCTCGCGATGCCGGGCACTCATGAACAGGAAGCGCGGATCGGGCGCGATGGAGAAAGGCGACTCGTTGAGCCGGAAATACGCGTTATACATGGGTGGAGAAGGAAACAAAGTGAGAATTATAGGGTCCGCAGCGAGTGCCAAGGTCGGCGGGCATCGCCATTGCTTCGGGATTCGTCGCGCGCCGATCGTGCCAACATTCCGCGATCGGGATGCCCACGGATTGTCGTGACCACGCTGCAGACGGAACCGCCTGCTGGCGAGGTGCTCAGTTCACCTCACCATCGATCACGATCGTCAGTTTGTCCACGCGATTCGCCAGCGGTCGCGTTGCCCCCTGCAGATCGCCCTTCTGCGGCATTGCATCGCCAGACTTGGAAATGCGCGCTCCCACTATGACATCGGGAAACGACGAAAGCCTCATCGTCGGCGTCATTGCCATCGAATCGTCGAGTACGAACTGCACGGGGAGATCCTTCGCCTGCTTGCGCAGAATTGCGAGCGGCATGCGCGGCCCGTCCGCCGCGCGGGCAAAGACGAATAGCGTGTCGGACGGTGAAACCCGACCCTTTAGCGCCGGTGCCAGAGTCACCGTGCCGGAAACCCGGGCGCCGGTCTCGGCCGGCGCGGTTTGGCCGGCGGCGCCAGCGGCCACCGGCGCTGCCGACATCGGCGCGGCAGCCTGCGGACCTTGCGCGAGTGGCGGCACGCCTCCGGGCAACCCGCCCTTGACGCGCGCTTCGGCAATGCCGCTCCTCATCGATTCGGCAATTGGCGACTCCGGCGGCACCAGGGTCAGAATCTTCTCCCAGTGCGGCACCGCCTTGGCGTATGCCTGTTTGTCGAATTCGACGCTGCCGGCCAGCGCGAGGGCCTTGATGTTGTTCGGGTCCGCGGCAAGCGCCTTGGCGATGATGTCCTCGGGCTCGCCGATCAGTGTCCGCCCGTTGGCCATCGCCAACGCGTCTGCATAGTCGGCCAGAGCCTGCGCATCGCCCGGCACGCGTCTGGTGTACTCGGCGAAAGCCTTGGCCGCGTCGCCGTAGCGCTGCATGAACACGTTGGCACGCGCCAGCATCCGCCAGCCTTCGGTGTTCTCCGGATCCTGCTTCAGTTTTTCGACGAGTTGTGCAACCATCGCCTCGATCTGCTGCGGTGTGATCGAGTGCCCATCGCCCTGTTCGCCCAGCGCGACCTCGGCTGCGGGTGCGGGATCGAGTCCGTCGAGGTTGCCGAGCTTGAGGTAGAGGCCGAGCGCGATCGCGGGAACCGCGAGCGCCACGACGGCACCGACCCATCGGCCGGACCGTGGCGTGGCTTCTGCCGCTCCGAGCGACGCTGTCTCGTCGAGCACGCGACGCTCAATTTCTCGCTTGCCGCTCTCGTACTGCTCCTGGCTGATCACACCCTCGGCGCGATCCTTCTGCAGCTCGATCAACTGGTCACGATGGATCTGCAGCGACACCTCGCGCTGCGAGGCGATCGCCTTCCCGCCGGTGCCGCGCAACAGCGGCGGTACCACGAACAACAGCGCACCGGCCAGCAGCAGGGCAACGATGATCCAGAACCCCGTCATCGCGTGGATCCCTTCCCGACCGGATCTTCCTGCAACAGGGCCGCGGCCCGCAGATGCTCTTCCTCGGTCATCACTTCGCCAGCCTGCGCCTGCCGCACGCGCTTGCGTAGCTTGAAGAACAGCGAAGCCAATCCGCCGAGCAGCAGCACGAAGGGGCCGGCCCACAGGACCACGGTTGTCGCCTTGACTGGCGGTTTGTAGAGCACGAAATCGCCATAGCGGGCGACCATGTAATCGACGATCTGCCTGTCGCTCTCACCCGCACGCATCTTTTCGCGGATCTGGTTCTTGAGATCGATCGCGAGTTCCGCGTGCGAGTCGGCGATCGTCTGGTTCTGGCACACCAGGCAGCGCAGCAGTTCGGACAACTCGGTCACCCGCTTCTCCAGTACCGGGTCTTCGGCCGCCGGCGCTGCCTCGCCGGCGTGAGCCGGCAAGCCCGCCAGTGAAACTGCGGCAAACAGCACCAGCGCAAGTCGGCGCAAGACCCCGCACTGTCGATCAGGACGCAGCATTGAGTTCCTTCACCTTGGGAAGGATGACGTTCCGCACTGCGTCGGGCGTGACCGGACCGATATGCTTGTATCGAATGACGCCGTTCTTGTCGATCAGGAAGGTTTCCGGCACGCCATAGACACCGTAGTCGATGCCGACCCGACCATCGAGGTCGAGCAGTGAAGCGACATACGGGTTTCCGCGCTCATTCAGCCACTGAGAGGCGCGGCTGCGCGCCAGCGCGAGTTCATCGGCCGGAGCCATCTGTCTGGCATCGAGGCTGCCATCGCCACGCACCTCCTTGTAGTTGAGGCCGTAGATGGGCACCGCCTTCCGATTGGCAAGTTCCACCAGCACGGGGTGCTCGGCGCGACAGGACACGCACCAGGACGCCCAGACATTGAGCAGCCATACTTTTCCCCTGAGCTCGTCTCGCGCGATGGATTTCCCGGATTCCTCTAGCACCGGGAGCGAGAAAGCCGGCGCAGGTTTGCCGATCAGTGGGCTCGGGACTTCGCGCGGATTCAGATTGAGGCCGACGGCGAGAAAGCCCACCAGCACGATGAAGATGCCCAGCGGAATCAGGTAGCGTCCCATTGATCGATCCGAGTGAGCTCGTCAGCGTGCCACTGCCGGCACAGCCGCGGCATCGACGGCGGGCCGGCGTGCCGCAGCGCGCTCGGCAAGCCTGCGGTAGCGCCGGTCGGCGGCGGCGATCAGGCCACCGACGCCCATGAAGATGGCGCCCCACCAGATCCAGCCGACGAACGGCTTGTAGAAGATGCGCACGATCCACGCCTCGGTACCAGGCAGCGGCTCGCCCATCGAGACATACAGATCTCGTGTGAAGCCCGGGTCGATCGCGCCCTCGGTCATCGGCATCTGCTGCACTGTGTACATACGCTTTTCGGGCTTCATCGTCGCCACCGGTTTGCCGTCGCGGGTGACGTCGATAAGCGCCGATGCCGCCACGAAGTTCGGCCCCTTGCGCTCGGTGACACCCTTGAACTCGAAGGTATAGCCGGCCAGGTGGGCGGTGTCGCCGGTCGCCATCTTGACATCCAGGTTTTGCTCGTAGCCCTTGACCAGCGTAATGCCGATCACCGTGACGCCGATACCGACATGCGCCAGCCACATGCCCCACCACCCACCTGGAATGGCGCGCAGGCGGGACAAGACCGTGCCCTCGTCGGCCTTGCCGCGCAGCCGCTGAAACAGGTGCTGAGCGCTGGTGACGAAAACCCACAAGGCGAGGAAGAGGCCGAGGGCAACCATCGGCGTCCACTTTCCAGTGGTCAGCGGCAACAGCAGCGCGCTCACCAGCGCGACGCCGAAGGCCCAGCGCAGCCGACGCGCGAGCGCCGGCAACGAGTCGCCCTTCCAGCGCGAGAACGGCGCGATCGCCATGAGAAAGACCACCGGGGTCATCAGCGGCACGAACACCGCATCGAAATACGGCGGGCCAACGGAAATCTTGCCGAGATTGAGCGCATCCAGAAACAGCGGGTAGAGCGTGCCGAGCATGACCGATGCTGCGGCGACCGACAGCAGCGCGTTGTTGGTCAGTAGCGCCGATTCGCGCGAGACCAGCCCGAACGAACCACCGAGCCCGACTTTGGGTGCGCGCCAGGCGAACAGCAGCAACGAGCCGCCGATCACCAGCACCAGCAAGCCGAGAATGAACACGCCGCGCCGCGGATCGGTCGCAAAGGCGTGCACCGATGTCAGCACACCCGAGCGGACCAGGAAGGTGCCCAACAGGGAAAACGAAAACGCGAAGATCGCCAGCAGCACGGTCCAGCTCTTGAACGTACCGCGCTTCTCGGTCACCGCGAGCGAATGCATCAGCGCGGTGCCAATCAGCCAGGGCATGAACGAGGCGTTCTCCACCGGATCCCAGAACCACCAGCCGCCCCAGCCGAGTTCGTAGTAGGCCCAATAGCTGCCGAGGCAGATGCCGAGGGTCAGCGACACCCATGCCACGGTGGTCCATGGGCGCGACCAGCGCGCCCATGCCGCGTCGAGTTGCCCGCCGAGCAGTGCCGCGATGGAGAACGCGAATGCCACGGAGAAGCCGACGTAGCCCATATAGAGCATCGGCGGATGGAATACCATGCCCGGATCCTGCAGCAGCGGATTGAGATCACGGCCATCGGCCACGGCAGGCAGCAGACGATCGAACGGATTCGATGTGATCAGCATGAAGGCCAGGAAGCCGACACCAATCAGACCCATCACGCCGACCACGCGTGCTGCCACTTCTTCGGGCAGATGTCGCGAGAACACCGTGACCGCGACCGTCCATCCGTTGAGCATCAAGGCCCACAGCAGCAGCGATCCCTCGTGGCTGCCCCACGAGGCTGCCACGCGGTACTGCAATGGCAGCGCCGAGTTCGAATTGGTGGCGACATTGAGGATGGAGAAGTCATTGGCGACGAAACCGTAGATCTGGCACGCAAAGGCGATCATCACGAAGACGAACTGGCCATGTGCCGCCGGTCGCGCCACCCCCATCAGCCGCGCGTCGTTGCGGGCCGCCCCGGCTATCGGCAGGATGCCCTGCACCAGCGCCAGCGCCAGCGCCAACGCAAGGGAAAAACTTCCAAGTTCGGGGATCATCGACTATACCTCTGCGTGCGAACGCCTGGTTTCAATCGCGCAAGTACAAGGGAATATCGAGCAGTGGCTCGGCGATGGCGCCTCCGCCGTCTGCATGCTGATCGTTCAGCACAGGCTATTTCTGCACCACGGTCTTTTGTGCCTTCTGCGCCTGTTCGAGTGCATGCGCGGCTTCCGGCGGCATGTAGTTTTCGTCGTGTTTTGCCAACACCTCGGAAGCGACGAAGACGCCATCGGCGCCGAGCTTGCCCTGGCTTACCACGCCCTTGCCCTCCTTGAACAGGTCGGGCAGTGCGCCCTTGTAGCTGACCGGAATCCGATTGGCCGTGTCGGTGACCACGAAGCTGGTAGTCAATCCATCGGCCTCGCGCCTGACACTGCCGGCCTCGACCAGCCCACCGATGCGGAATGTGCGGTTTTGCGGGGCCTCGTTGTTGACGATCTGGCTGGGGCTGAAGAAGAACACCAGGTTCTTCTGGAATGCAGAAAGCACCAGTGTCGCCGAGAGCGCGAGGGCCGCGACACCGCCGCCGATCAGCAGCATGCGCTTGTGTCTAGGTTTCATCAATCACTCCTCTGTCGGTAGCATGCTTCATGCGCCCGAGTCGTTTCAGCACACCGCCAAAGCGGCCGCGCACCAGCGCGATCTCCGCGAACACACAGATCAGCGTCACCGCGTACGAACCCCAGACATAGAGGCCCTTGCCGCCCATGGCCCAGAAATCGCCAACACTGGCCCAGTTCATCGATGCGACTCCACCAGTTGCGCCACCCGATCCGCCACCCAGTCTGAATTCCGCTCGCGCTCAAGCATGATCGCGCGCACCCGCACCAGCACCACGGACACTGAATAGGCCCAGGCAGCCAGCGCCATGATCAACATGCCGGTAAGCATGATGCTCGCCATCTTGGGCGCCGAGGTCACGCTTACCGATGCCCCCTGATGCAGGGTGTTCCACCACGTAACCGAAAAATAGATGATCGGCACATTGATCGCGCCAACCAGGGCGACGACCGCGCCGGCACGGTCAGCTCGGCGCGGATCGTCGATCGCCGCAACCAGCGCCATATAGCCTAGATAGAGAAACAGCAGGATCAGTTCCGAGGTCAACCGTGCATCCCACACCCACCACGCACCCCAGGTCGGCTTGCCCCACAGGGCGCCGGTCCACAAGGCGACGAATGTCCAGATCGCACCGGTGGGTGCAAGCGCCTGAGACATCATGAAAGACAACCGGGTGTTGAAGATCAAACCCACGGCGCACCAAAACGCCATCGCCAGGTAAATCACCATCGACATCCACGCCGCCGGCACATGAATGAATATGATGCGGTAGCTCTCGCCCTGCGTCGCATCCGTCGGCGCAACGAAGAAGCTGATGTAGAGGCCGACCACTGTCAGCACCAGTGCCGGCCAGCCGAACAGCGGGATCAGCCGGCCGGCCAGCGGATAGAAGGTTTGCGGACTGGCGTACTTGAACCAGTTGATCCCGCCGCTGAACTCGGGCAGTTTTTCGGAGAGGGCTTTTCCGGAAGAAGTCATCAGATCAACGAAAGCGCCAGGCGCTCGAACACGGACGAGACACAATGAATGCGACAGATTAACGCCAGCTTAGCAAGGCCCGTGCCGCATCGGCCAAACAGTCTACTCCATCGTCACTCCATGGAGATCCGCAAGGCGGCGGCCGTTGCCCACGGGCTGACCGCCAGCGCCGACAGGAAACACGCCGCCAGCAACAGCAGATGCGCCCCGGCGCCCAATCCCGCCGCGTCCGCGCCTACCGCACCCGCACCAAAAATGAGGATCGGCACATACAACGGCAGGATCAACAGCGCAAGCAGAACCCCGCCGCCGCGCAAGCCCAGCGTCAGGGCGGCCCCGATGCCACCGAGCAGGGATAGCGCCGGCGTGCCCAGTGCCAAAGATAGCGACAGCACCCCGATCGCGCCTTGCGGCAGGTCAAACTGCACGCCGAGCAATGGCGCCAGCAACACAAGCGGCAAGCCGGTGACCAGCCAGTAGGCCGTCACCTTACCCAACACGATCAGCGTCAGCGGCTCGGTCGATAGCAGCATCTGTTCGAGCGTTCCATCGGCATAGTCCGCGGCGAACAGCCGGGTCACGCTGAGCAGCGTTGCCAGCAGGGCCGACACCCACAACACACCCGGCGCCATGGTGCGCAGTAGGTTGGGCTCGGGCCCGACACCGAGTGGAAACAGGCTCGCGACGATGATGAAAAACGCCAGTGTCGTAAACACGTCTGCCCGGCGCCGCCACGCCAGCAGCAGGTCGCGCCGCACGACGGCAATCAGAATCTTCAGCATGGCGCGAACTCGCCGATGTCGATACGCTCGAGCGACGTCGACGCGATCAGCACATCCTGGTGCGTCGTATAGATCACCGCGCCGCCACCTGCCAGATGCGCCTCGAGCGTCCGCGCCAGCAAAGCAACGGCTGGCGCATCGAGCGCGGTAAACGGCTCGTCGAGTATCCACAGAGGGATGGCTTGGGCCAGCAACAGCCGGGCGAGCGCCACCCGGCGACGCTGCCCCTGTGAGAGGTGTTTCGCATCGAGGTCGATGCGGTGCGCCAGCCCTATCGCTTCGAGGGCAGCGAGCGCCTGCGTCTCGCTGACCGCACGGCCGGCGACTGCGCAGGCGACACGCAGATTCTCCAGTGCCGAAAACTCATCCTTCACCGCATTGGCGTGGCCCAGGTAGAGCAGCTCGCCGTTATACTCTTCGCGCTGCGCGCGGATCGGTGTACCCCGCCAGCGGATTTCACCTGCCTCGGGGATCATCAGCCCGCACAACATGCGCAGCAGGCTGGTCTTGCCGGCGCCGTTGCGGCCGGCAACATGCAGTAGCGCCCCGCCTTCCAGCCGGAACGACAGACCGCGAAACAGCAGGGCGTCGCCGCGCATGCAGGCGAGCTGGTCGACTTCGAGCATTGAACCGGGAAATGCCCGTATCCGGGCACAGCCGAAAAGCCGCGATTATACGGGCCGCACCCGAATACGGCGGGTCAGGGACGCGTAATGACCGGCGGTGTTCCGCAGGGGAACGCGCTTCGCAAGGCTTCGACAACCACGACCGGGGGATCGACATCGCGCCACTCGGGCTGCCTGTTGTACTGCTTCACCAGCAGCGAGACGGCTTTCGGGAACGCATCTTGCCGAATGCAGAACGCGATTCCATTGTTGCTGTCCGTCAATGCCTTGACATAGCCGAGAAACTCGAACGCGCTGCCTTCCATCCGCGGATCACGTTGCCGCACTCCGCCATAAACCATCTCGTAGGCGCGAACGCCGTTGTAGAAGTCGTCGGGCGAGTACACGCCCGCAGAAGCCAGCGGCGAAATCAGTATCGCCACCAGCAAGGCACTGAAACCATTGATGAAAGGCACGGCCGGATCTTTCGAGAAATCACGTTGGGGTAGCAGATCGTAGACCCGCACCGCCCGAACACCTGCGCAGTTCTGGGCAACCCGATGCTTGCCGAACGGGGAAGGAAGCCCGGCGGTGCAGTCGATCACGTTTCGCCAAGACTGGAAACGCCCAAAGCACTGGACGCACAAAGCCTGCCGCGCGAACGAGGACAGACCTTGCGACCGTCCGGGAACCCCGACGAATTACCTGGCCTTCACCTTGCCGACCGGCGCAGCGCGCTCAGCTTGCGCTGGTCGGCTGGTTCTGGCCGGCCGGCACGTTCAGGCGCCGCGCACGGACGATCTGATAGGGCCGGAACACGTAGAGGACCGAGGCCAACCCGCTCCACACATGCACCAGCCGGCTGAACGGGAACAGCAGGAAGATCGTCATGCCCAGTACCAGGTGCACCTTGTAGGGCCAGGCCAGCGCCACGAGGCCGGCGGCGTCGGGGCGGAAGGTGAGGATGCGCTGCGCCCAGTCGGAGAGCACTAGCATCACGGTGCCGTCGCTATGGCCGAGCGAGAACGGGAGCGTGATCAGACCGAGCACCAACTGCACCCAGAGAATGACCAGGATCGCGAGGTCGGTACGGTGGCTGGTAAGGCGGATGCGCGGATCGAAGATGCGCCGGTGCAGCAGCATCGTCAGGCCGACGAAGCAGACGGCGCCGGCAATGCCGCCAGCGCCGATCGCGACCAGTTGCTTCTGCGCCGGCGAGATGAATGGTTCGTAAACGAAATGCGGCGTCAGAAGGCCCACCGTGTGGCCCATGAAGAGGAACAGGATGCCGAAGTGAAACAGGTTACTGCCCCAGCGCAGCTGGCGCGCGCGCAGCAGTTGCGATGAGTCGCTCTTCCACGTGTACTGGTCGCGGTCGAAGCGGGCCAGACTGCCCATCAGGAAGACGGCCAGGCAGATGTAGGGATAGACGTTGAAGAGGAAGGTGTGGAGGGTGTTCATCGAAGCGTCTCCTCAGGGCGTGACGCGCGATGGCGTGGAGTGTGCTCCGGCCACCGGGCGGACGAAGTGTATCGGTTGCGGCTGGTCGGAGCGGGCCTGGCCCTGGGTCGAGCAGCCGCCGAAGGCCTCGGGCTCGGCCCAGCACTCGTCGAGCGCGGACTCCTCGGGCAGACGCACCTTCTCGGCCTTCTCGCCGGCAAGGTCGAGCACGGCGGCCAGCACGCTGGCGTACGGGCTGGCGCGTTCGAGCAGGGCGCTGAAGATCACCCTCACGATGTGCGCGGTCTCGCCCAGGAACTCGCGCGCCCGTTTGGGCGGCTGCGTGCTGGCGAACTCCAGCACTACCGGCAGGTAGTCGGGCAGTTCGCCGATGTCGAGCAGCAGACCGGCGCGCTCGTAGGTCTGCGCCAGATCGATCATCGCCGGGCCGCGGTCGCGGCTGTCGCCATGCACATGCTCGAACAGATGGAGCGCGGTGCGGCGGCCGCGATCGAAGATTTCCACATATTCGGCCTCCGCGCGTAGCGCCGGGCCGGCGCGCAGCCGCTCGATCAGTTGGTCCAGTTCGACCAGACGATCGGGGCTGAGCGCGGCTTCGCCATGCAGCGCCGAGCCCAACTCGTCGAGGTGGGCGCACAGCGTCGCATCCGGGTAGCGCAACAGGTGCGCCAGCACGCGCAGCGTGAGCGTCATCTTGGGAGCTATCGTCATCTCAGACCTCCGCTTTGATCGGAATCGTGCGTTTCTTGTCGCTGCCGAAGAGACTCGTTTGCGTGACGCCTTCCGAGCAGCCGTTGCCGAACGAAAAGCCGCAGCCACCGCGAACGTTGAACGCGTTCTCCGCGTACTCGCGGTGCGTGGTCGGAATCACGAAGCGGTCTTCGTAATTGGCGATCGCCATCACGTGGTACATCGCTTCGACCTCGGCCTTGGTCAGGCCCACCTGGGCGAGCGCCGCGGTGTTCTCGCGCTGCTCGACGTGCAGGCCGCGCTGGTAGGCGCGCATGGCCAGCAAGCGTTCGAGCGCCCGTACCACCGGCACCGTGTCGCCGGCGGTCAACAGGTTGGCCAGGTACCTGACCGGAATCCTTAGCTGCGTGACGTCCGGGATCTCGCCATTGGCGCCGACCTGACCGGCATTGGCCGCGGCGGTGATCGGCGACAGCGGCGGCACGTACCAGACCATCGGCAGCGTGCGGTACTCGGGGTGCAGCGGCAGCGCGACTTTCCAGTCCATCGCCATCTTGTAGACGGGGCTGTTGCGCGCGGCATCGAGCCAGTTCTCCGGTACGCCATCGCGTCGAGCCTGCGCAATCACGGCCGGGTCGTTCGGGTCGAGAAATACGTCGAGCTGCGCCTGATAGAGGTCGGTGTCCTTCTCCATGCTGGCAGCCTGCGCGATCCGGTCGGCGTCGTACAGCAGCACGCCCAGATAACGGATGCGACCGACGCAGGTCTCCGAGCAGACCGTCGGCTGCCCCGCCTCGATACGCGGATAACAGAAGATGCACTTCTCGGCCTTGCCGCTCTTCCAGTTGTAGTAAATCTTCTTGTAAGGGCAGCCGCTGACGCACATGCGCCAGCCGCGGCACTTGTCCTGATCGATCAGCACGATGCCGTCTTCCTCGCGCTTGTAGATCGAGCCCGAGGGGCAACTCGCCACGCACGCCGGGTTCAGACAGTGCTCGCACAGCCGCGGCAGGTACATCATGAAGGTGTTTTCGAACTGGCCGTAGATGTCCTTCTGGACTTCTTCGAAGTTCTTGTCCTTGCTGCGCTTGCTGAATTCGCCGCCGAGGATCTCCTCCCAGTTCGGACCCCACTCGATCTTTTCCATCCGCTGGCCGGTGATCAGCGAGCGCGGGCGCGCCGTAGGCGCGGCCTTCATCTCGGGCGCCGAGTGCAGGTGGTCGTAGTCGAAGGTGAACGGCTCGTAGTAGTCGTCGATCTGCGGCAGGTGCGGATTGGCGAAGATCTTCAGCAATAACTGCCACTTGCCGCCCTGGCGCGGTTCGATCGCGCCGTTGTCCTTGCGGACCCAGCCGCCCTGCCATTTGCCCTGATTCTCCCATTCCTTCGGGTAGCCGATGCCGGGCTTGGTCTCGACGTTGTTGAACCAGGCGTATTCCACGCCAGGCCGGCTGGTCCACACGTTCTTGCAGGTGACGCTGCATGTGTGGCAGCCGATGCACTTGTCCAGGTTGAGGACCATGCCGATTTGTGCGCGAACTTTCATTGCTTGACTCCTCTCGATCGGCGTTGGATTAAGGGTTCTCGCCCTGCGACTGATACGCCTTCGCCAGATGGTCATCGCGCGGCGTATCCAGCCAATCGACTTTCTTCATCTTGCGCACCACCACGAACTCGTCGCGATTGGTACCGATCGTCCCGTAGTAGTTGAAGCCGTAGGACAGCTGCGCATAACCGCCGATCATGTGCGTCGGCTTGATGGCAATGCGCGTCACCGAGTTGTGGATGCCACCGCGCACGCCGGTGATTTCCGAGCCCGGCGTGTTGATGATCTTTTCCTGCGCGTGATACATCATCGTCATACCGGGGTTGACGCGCTGGCTCACCACCGCGCGCGCGGCGATCGCGCCGTTGATGTTGAACAGTTCCACCCAGTCGTTGTCCTCGATGCCCGCCCGCCTGGCGTCCTCTTCGGACAGCCAGATCACCGGTCCGCCGCGATTGAGCGTGAGCATCAGCAGGTTGTCGGAGTAGGTGGAGTGGATGCCCCACTTCTGGTGCGGCGTGATGAAGTTGAGCAGAATCTCGGTGTTGCCGTTGGGCTTGATGTTGTGGATGCCCGAGGTCGTCTTCAGGTCCACCGGTGGCCGGTAGCTGGAAAAGCCCTCGCCGAAGGCGATCATCCAGGGGTGATCCTGGTAGAACTGCTGGCGGCCCGTCAGCGTGCGCCAGGGAATCAGCTCGTGTACATTAGTGTAGCCAGCGTTGTAGGAGACTTTTTCGCTCTCCAGGCCGGACCAGGTGGGCGAGCTGATGATCTTGCGCGGCTGGGCCTGCACGTCGCGGTAGCGAATCTTCTCGTCCTCGCGGTGCAACGCCAGATGCGCGTGCTCGCGCCCGGTTGCCTTGGACAGCGCCTCCCAGGCCTTGACCGCGACATGGCCATTGGTCTCGGGCGCCAGCTGCAGGATCACCTCGCAGGCGTCGATGTCGCTGACGATGCGCGGACGCCCTTCGACATCCAGGCCGTTGAGCTCACCGAGCTGCTGGACTTCGGTCTGGGTGTTCCACGCGATACCCTTGCCACCGTTGCCGACCTTGCCCATCAAGGGGCCGAGCGACGTGAAGCGCTTGTAGACCCCCGGGTAGTCGCGTTCGAGCACCGCGATCTGCGGCGCCGTCTTGCCCGGCACCAGCTCGCACTGGCCCTTCTTCCACTCCTTCACGTCGAACGGCTGCGCCAGTTCGGCCGGCGTATCGTGCATCAGCGGGGTGAGCACGACCTCCTTTTCCACGCCGAGGTGGCCGGCACAGAGTTCGCTGAAGGCCTTGGCGAAACCCTTGTAGATCTCCCAGTCCGAGCGGGCCTGCCACACCGGATCGATCGCCGCAGAAAGCGGATGGATGAACGGGTGCATGTCGCTGGTGTTGAGATCGTTCTTCTCGTACCAGCTCGCGGTGGGCAACACGATGTCGCTGTACAGACAGGTGGTGCTCATGCGGAAGTCAAGCGTCACCAGCAGATCAAGCTTGCCCTCGGGGGCATGTTCGTGCCACTTCACCTCGGTCGGCTTGGCCTCGTCCTTGCCCAGATCCTTGCCCTGTACGCCGTTCTCGGTGCCCAGCAGGTGCTTGCAGAAATACTCGTGGCCCTTACCGCTCGAGCCCAGCAGGTTGCTGCGCCAGACGAACAGGTTGCGCGGCCAGTTCTGCGGCGCGTCCGGATCCTCGCAGCTCATCTCGAGGCTGCCGTCCTTCAGCGCGCGGACCGTGTAGTCCTTCGGATCGAGTCCCGCGGCCTGCGCGTCCTTGACGACCTTCAGCGGATTGGTCTTCAGTTGCGGCGCGCTGGGCAGCCAGCCCATGCGCTCGGCGCGCACGTTATAGTCGATGAAGCTGCCGCCGAAGGCCTTCTTGTCGGCCAGCGGGGACAGCACCTCGTCGACGCCCAGCTTTTCGTAGCGCCACTGGTCGGTGTGCGCATAGAAGAACGAGGTGGCGTTCTGCTGACGCGGCGGGCGAATCCAGTCGAGCGCGAAGGCGAGTGCGGTCCAGCCGGTCTGCGGCCGCAGCTTCTCCTGGCCGACGTAATGCGCCCAGCCCCCGCCGCTCTGACCGACACAGCCGCACATCATCAGCAGGTTGATCACGCCGCGGTAGTTCATGTCAGCGTGATACCAGTGATTCATCGCCGCGCCGATGATGATCATCGACTTGCCGTGCGTCTTGTCGGCGTTGTCGGCGAACTGGCGCGCGACGGTGATCACCTGGTCGCGCGGCACGCCGGTGATCTCCTCCTGCCAGGCCGGCGTGTAGGGGTAGTCGTCGTCGTAGTCCTTGGCCCCGCTGCCCAGTCCTATGTCAATGCCGTACTGCGCAACCTGGAGGTCAAACACTGTGGCGACCAGCGCCTCGCTGCCATCGGCCTGGCGCAGCCGCACCGCGGGTACCCTGGCGCGGTTCAATTCACCCTGCTGCGGGTTGCTGGGGAAGTGCGGCGAATCGGCGCCGGCGAAGTAGGGAAACGCCACTTCGACGACTTCATGCGCTTGGGCAAGGTCTTCCAGCACCGACAGCTTGAGCTTCACCTCGATGTTCTGGCGTGCCTCTTTGGCCTCCAGATTCCACTTGCCGGCATCGGCGCGGCCATCGGGGCCCCAGCGAAAGCCGATCGAGCCGTTCGGCAGCACGGTCTTGCCCTGGGCGTCGAATGCAACCGTCTTCCAATCGGCGTTGTTGTCCTGGCCCAGGCGGTCGGCAAAGTCGCTGGCGCGCACATAGCGACCCGGCGCCAGCACCTTGCTGCCGTCGGCGAGCACCTTCTGTTCGAGCCGGAGCAACAGCGGCAGGTCGGTATAGCGGCGTGCATAGTCGTCGAAGTAGGCGCTGCGCCGGTTGACGTAGAACTCCTTCAGCGCAACGTGGCCCATCGCCATCGCGACAGCCGCATCAGTCCCTTGTTTGGGATGCAGCCACAAGTCGCACAGTTTGGCGACCTCGGAGTAGTCGGGCGTGACCGCCACCGTCTTGGCGCCCTTGTAGCGCACCTCGGTGAAGAAGTGCGCATCCGGCGTGCGCGTCTGCGGCACGTTGCTTCCCCAGGCGATGATGTAGTTCGAGTTGTACCAGTCGGCGCTCTCGGGAACGTCGGTCTGCTCGCCCCAGATCTGCGGGCTGGCCGGGGGCAGATCGCAGTACCAGTCGTAAAAGCTCAGGCAGACGCCGCCGATCAGCGACAGATAGCGACTGCCCGCGGCGTAGCTGACCATGCTCATCGCCGGAATCGGCGAGAAACCAACCACGCGGTCCGGGCCGTGGGTCTTGATCGTGTAGATGTTGGCAGCGGCGATCAACTGGTTGACTTCCTCCCAGTTCGAACGCACGAAGCCGCCCATGCCGCGCACCTTCTGGTAGTCGCGACGGGCGCTCGCATCCTCGACGATGCTGGCCCAGGCATCGACCGGGCTCTTGGCCAGCTTGAGTGCCGCGCGCCAGCGCTCGATCAGGCGGCCGCGCACCATCGGGTATTTCAGTCGGTTGGCACTGTACAGATACCAGGAGTAACTGGCGCCACGCGCGCAGCCGCGTGGCTCGTGATTGGGGAGGTCGGCGCGGGTTCGTGGGTAGTCGGTCTGCTGGGTCTCCCAGGCGACGATGCCGCCCTTGACGTAGATCTTCCACGAGCACGAGCCGGTGCAGTTCACACCGTGGGTGCTGCGCACGATCTTGTCGTGAGCCCAGCGGTTGCGATAAGAGTCTTCCCAGGTGCGGTCTTCACCAGTGACCTTGCCATGGCCGTCGGCAAAGGTTTCCGTGGGCAGCCTGAAGTGCGTCAGTCGGTCGAGAAAGTGGCTCATCGATTTGCTCCTTGCTTGCCGGAGACCGCGTGCGCGGCCCCATGGGTGTCGTTCATGCGGTCACGGATTCCTGATCTCGGCGCCCTTGCGCAGGTAGAACCCCCAGTTCAGCACCAGGCACAGCGCGTAGAAGATGGCGAAGCCGTACATCGCCATCTCGGGCGTACCGGCCTTGATCTGCTGGCCGATCACGACCGGCGCGATGAACGCGCCATAGGCGGCCACGGCCGAGGTCCAGCCGAGCACCGGGCCGGCCTGCTGGCGGTCGAAGATCACGCCGATGGTGCGGAAGGTCGAGCCGTTGCCGATGCCGGTGGCGGCAAACAGCACGATGAACAGCGTCAGGAAGATGAAGAAATACTGCTCCGGCGTGGCCGACTTGTAGGCCAGCAGCATCACGTAGCCGACCGCGGCCGCGGCCACGACCATCGTCGCCGAAACCCATTGCGTGACGATCGAGCCGCCGATCTTGTCGGAGATCCAGCCGCCCACCGGGCGGATCAGCGCGCCGACGAAGGGGCCGATCCAGGCGAAGGCCAGCACCGCTGGCGCGTTCGGGTTCTGCAGCGTGTGCTGGATCACGCCATTGGCATCGGGCACATGGCTGACGCCGAAGATGACCTTCATCGACAGCGGCAGCGCCATCGAAAAGCCGATGAACGAGCCGAAGGTGACGATGTACAGGATCGTCATGGCCCAGGTGTGCTTGTTGCGGAAGATCTCGAATTGTTTGGCCACGCCTTCCTTCATCGGGCCGAAGGCGGCGAGCTTCATCACCGTCAATGCCAGGATGATGTCCAGCGGAATCGCCACCCACATGTTCAACACCCCCAGTCCGGTCGGTGCCGGCAGGTACAGGTAGAGCATGAAGATCGACGGCACGAAGGCCAGCGTGTACAGGTAGGTGATCTTGGAGAACGCGACGATCGGGCTGCCGGTGTCTGGCGAGATCGTCTTCAGGTTGTTCATGCCGAACCAGCACAGGATCGACAGCGGTACCAGCGAAAGCACCCAGGCGAAGCCGGCGTTCTGGATCCAGGTGGACGTGCCGGCGGGGATCTTGCCGAAAATCCAGCCGCTGTCCTTGATCAAGGTTTCCGGCTCGCCGCCCAAGGCACCGAACATGCCGACGGTCATGACCAGTGGAATGACGACCTGCATGGTCGTCACGCCGAAGTTGCCCAGGCCCGCGTTGAGTCCCAGGCCGGTGCCCTGCAGCCGCTTCGGGAAGAAGCCACTGATGTTCGACATCGACGACGCGAAGTTGCCACCACCGACGCCGCACCACAGCGCCATCAACTGGAAGGCCCACAACGGCCAGTCCTTGTGCTGTAGCACGATGCCGGTGCCGATGGCCGGGGCCAGCAGCATCGCCGTCGTCAGGAAGATGGTGTTGCGCCCGCCCGCGAGGCGGATCAGGAACGATGCCGGGATGCGCATCGTCGCGCCGGCGATGCCGGCGATGGCGGTCAGCGTGAACAGCTCGGCCTGGGTGAATGGAAATCCGAGGTTGAGCATCTGCACCGTGATGATGCCCCACATGCCCCAGACCGCGAAACCGCACAGCAGCGCCGGGATCGAGATCCACAGGTTGCGGTAGGCGATGCGCTTGCCGGTGGATTCCCAGAAATCGGGATCCTCGACGCGCCATTCTCGGATGTCTGACATGGTCTGAACCTCGTCTAGGTAGGGAATTGCGGAAAACGAAATCGCCGGACTCGAATTTCTGCTAGCACGCTACCTCCGCGCCCTTGCGGTAGTACCAGTTCCAGGTGGCGAGCATGCAGCTCAGGGTGAACAGACCGAAGAAGGCCATGGCGGCGTTCGGACCACCGTAAAGGCTTTCGGTAACGGCCAGGATGATGGGGATGAAGAAGCCGCCGAATGCCGCAATCGAAGCGCTAAAGCCGAGGGCCACGGCCGACTCGGTCTCGGCGCGGTGGCTGGCCGCCTCGCGCGCCGCCTCGTCGCCGCCGGCCGAGGCGCGCTGGTGGATGGCATGGAAGGCGTTCGGGATCACCCGGAACACCGTGCCGTTGCCGATCCCCGCGGTCAGGAAGATGACCAGGAACAGGACGTAGAAGCCGGTCACGTTACCGGCGTCGGCGCCTTCGGGCAGCATCCCCGACACGCCGAACATGGCCACGGCCATTACCGCGAAGTTCCAGAAGGTGAGACTGGCACCATTCATGCGGTCCGCCAGCCAGCCGCCAAGTGGCCGGATCAGCGCGCCCAGCAACGGCCCGACGAAAGCGTAGCGGACCATTTGCGAGTGCGGGAACTGAGTGGCCAGCAGGGTCGGAAAAGCGACCGCGAAACCGATGAACGCGCCGAACGTGCCGGTGTACAGCCAGCTTCCCAACCAGGCGTGCTTGCGCTGGAAGATGGTGGCCTGCTCGGCGAAGGTGGCGCGGACGTGGCGGATGTTGTTCATGCCGAACCAGACCGCCGCGGTCGAGGCGACGATGAACGGCACCCAGATGAAACCGGCGTTCTGCAACCACATCAGCCGCTGCACGCCGTCCTCCTCGACGCTCTGGGGCTGGCCGCCCATGAAGAACAGCGCCCCGCCGTAGATCACCACCGGCACCACAGCCTGGGCCACCGCCACACCGAGGTTGCCGACCCCGGCGTTGAGGCCGAGGGCCGTACCCTGCATCCGTTTCGGGAAGAAGAAGCTGATGTTGGCCATGCTCGAGGAGAAGTTGCCGCCGCCAAAGCCGCACAGCAGGGCGATGACCACGAACACTGCGTAGTTGGTGTTCGGATCCTGCACGGCGACGCTCATCCACAGGGTCGGGATCAGCAGCGAGGCAGTGCTGAACACGGCAAAGTTGCGTCCGCCGAAGATTGGCACCACGAAGGAGTAGAGCAGGCGCAGGATCGCACCCGACAGACCGGGCAAGGCCGCCAGCCAGAACAGTTCGCTGGTCGAGATCTGGAAGCCGGCCTTGGGCAATTGCACCACCACCACACTCCACACCACCCACACCGCGAAGGACAGCAGCAGCGCCGGCATCGAGATCCACAGGTTGCGGTTGGCGATGGCCCGCCCGGTGGTGTTCCAGAACTGCTCCACCTCGGGCCGCCAGTCGCTGAGCCACACTCTCCTGGCGCGCACGGCGTCGAGCAGTCCATCGCGGACCATTTCGTCGCGCAGGCCCTCGTTCTCCTGGAGGATCGCTTCGCGTTCGCCCTTCGCGGCCGACCAGGTCCAGATCATGATCCCCGCCAGTGCCGCATACATGAGCATGAAGCAGCTGCTGCGCACGCCCACCAGATCGGCCGCGATACCGAACACGATGGGCAGGGTGAACCCGCCGAGGCCTCCGATCACGCCCACCAGACCGCCCACCGAGCCCATGTTGTCCGGGTAGTGATCGGCAAGACTGCGGTAGACGCTGGCCTTGCCGATGCCCTGGGCGATGCCGATGATGAATACCAGCATCGTGAACAGCACGATGCCGATGCCGATGTGCACCGAGACGTCGCCCTTGATGCCGTGGATGGTGAGGGTGGTCGGCGGGTAGGAGACGATGAACAGGCACACGATGCTCACCCAGAACACCCACCAGGTCACCGTGTTGCCGCCCCATTTGTCCGACATCCAGCCGCCCAGGGCGCGGATCAGCCCCGAGGGCAGGGTGAAGAACATGGTGATGAAGGCCGCCTGCTTCAGGCTCAGCCCGTACTCGCCGACGTAGTACTTGGGTAGCCACAGGGCCAGGGCCACGAAGCCGCCGAAGACGAAGAAGTAGGCCAGACCGAAGCGCCAGACCCGCGCCTCGGCGAGCGGCGCCAGTTGATCGCCCAGCGAGAAGCGGATCTTGCTCTTCTTGCGCTCCTCGGTCTTGGGGTCGGGGTAGGTGGTGAACCAGAACAGGACGGCCATGACCAGCATCGCCACCGAGTAGATCTCCGGCACCGCGCGCCAGCCGTAGGCCACCACGATCAGGGGTGCCGCGAGGTTTGTCACCGCGGCGCCGGCATTGCCCGCGCCGAAGATGCCCATCGCCGTGCCCTGGCGTTCCTTGGAAAACCAGGCTGACGTGTAGGCGATGCCGATCGCGAAGGAGCCGCCGGCGAGGCCGACGAACAGGCCGATTGCCAGGTATTGCCAGTACTGGTCGGCGAAGGACAGCCCGTAGGTGGGAATGGCCACCAGGATCATCTGGATGAAAAAGACGATGCGCCCGCCGAAGCGGTCGGTCAGCAGGCCGAGCGGCAGGCGTACCAGGGAACCGGTGAGGATCGGGGTCGCCACCAGCAGGCCAAACTCGGTGTCGTTCAGACCCAGCTCTCGCTTGATCCTGATGCCGATCACCGAAAACATGGTCCAGATCGCGAAGTTCACGGTGAACGCGAGCGTGTTCATCGTCAGCACGGAAATCTGCTGGCGGCTGTACCCGGGCTTGCTGGTGGTTGACGCTGTCACGTGTTCCTCCCGTCGTCATGCGAAAGGATCATGCGGCGCGATACTTGCCGAGCGTTTCACTCGGATCGGCACCGACGCGGACGCAATTGCTCGCGCGGCTTTCGCACAACGGCACCCCGTCGACCATCCGAGGCAGTCGCAGACCGGCCCGTTGTTTCGCCGGTTCGCCATCCGGAAGCAGGTGGCGTGTGAGCGCGAAGGTGTCGCACGATCCCCTTATTTTGTACTGCCATTGGAATCCTGCTGCACTGCAAAAGAATTGACCTTCGTCAATTCGGCTTCTCTTACCGCGGATGCGGAAACAGGAGGTCGATCGCGGGGCACGTCGGTCGCCGCCCTGGGCGATAATGCCGGCTGCCAACGAATTGCCGGAGCGATCGACCTTGCGGTTTCGAACCATTGCGTGGCTGGCCCTGCTGCTGTGCTGGATGCCGGCCGGCGCCGCATCCGCGCAGGTCAAGGTGGCGGCCGCCGCCGATCTCAAGTTCGCCCTGCCGGGACTCGCTGCCGCGTTCGAGCGCGCGGGCGGCGGGCAGGTGCAGATCTCGTTCGGCTCGTCGGGCAACTTCCGCCGCCAGATCGGTGAAGGCGCGCCGTTCGAGGTGTTCTTCTCGGCCGACGAGGCCTATGCCGATGCACTGATCGCCGCCGGGCGCGCGCAGGCACCCGGGGTGCTGTACGGCATCGGCCGCATCGTGCTGTTCGTGCCGAAGGGTTCGCCGGTCAGGGCCGACGCCGCGCTCCAGGACGTGATCGCCGCGGCCGGCGACGGTCGGCTCACCCGCTTCGCCATCGCCAACCCCGAACACGCGCCCTACGGCCGCGCGGCGCGAGAAGCGCTGCACAACACCGGCGCGCTCGCGAGCCTGACAGACAAGCTGGTGCTGGGCGAAAACGCCGGCCAGGCGGCGCGCTTCGCCGCCAGCGGCGCGGCGCAGGCCGGCATCCTGCCGCTGGCGCTGATGCAGGCGCCGGAACTGGCAAGCCAGGGCAGCCACGTGCTGCTGCCCGATACGCTGCATGCGCCGCTGCGGCAGAAGGCGGTGCTGATCGAGGGCGCGAGCGAGGCTGCGCGGCGCTTCCTCGAATTCGTGCGCTCGCCGGCCGGGGCCGAAATTCTCGCTCGCTACGGCTTCGCGGCGCCGCGCTGATGGATTGGCCGGCGCTGCGACTCTCGCTCGAACTGGCCGCGGCCACCGCCCTGCTGCTGGTGCCGCTGGCGCTCGCCCTGGTGCGCATGCTTGCCAGAAAGCCCCTGGTCGCCCGCGGCCTGGTCGACGGCCTGGTTGCGCTGCCACTGGTGCTGCCGCCGACCGTGCTGGGCTTCTACCTGCTGGCGGTGTTCGGCGGGCAATCGACGCTCGGCCAGTGGTATGCAGCGCTGACCGGCCGCCAGCTGGTGTTCACCTTCGACGGACTGCTGCTGGCCTCGCTGATCGCCAATATTCCGTTCGCGGTGCTGCCGATCCAGCGCGCCTTTGCCGCGATACCGCGCGAGGCCTGCGAGGCGGCCTGGTGCAGCGGCCTCTCCAACTGGCAGACGCTGTGGAAGATCGAATTGCCGCTGGCATGGCCGGGCGTCCTCGCCGCGCTGGTGCTCACCTTCACCCACACCCTGGGCGAGTTCGGCGTGGTGCTGATGGTCGGCGGCAACATCGCTCACGAAACGCGCACCGTGTCGATCGCGATCTACGACAGCGTGCAGTCGTTCAACGACCAGGCGGCGCACGTGATGTCGGCCGTGCTGGTGATGCTGTCGGTGGCCGGCATCGCGCTGATCCACTGGGCGACGCAGCATATCGGGCGGCGCGATGCCTGATCTGCCCGGCGGGCTCGAAATCGTCGCCAGCCAGATCCAGCCGATCACGCTGCAGGCCGAACTCGCTTGCGCGCCGGGCGAACTGCTGGCGCTGGTCGGCCCCTCGGGCAGCGGCAAGTCGACGCTGCTTCGTTGCATCGCCGGACTGCACAGCCCGCAGCAGGGCCACATCCGCTGCGGCGGTGTGAACTGGTACGACGCGCAGCAGGGCATCAACCTGCCGCCGCAATCGCGTCGCGTCGGTTTCGTGTTCCAGAACTATTCGCTGTTTCCACACCTGAGCGCCCAGGACAACGTTCTGTGTGCGCTCGGCCACCTGCCGGCCCAGCAGCGCGGCGCGCGCGCGCTCGAACTGCTGGCGATGACACACCTCAAGGGCCTCGAAGCACGCAAGCCGGCACAGCTCTCCGGTGGGCAGCAGCAGCGCGTCGCACTGGCGCGCGCGCTGGCCCGCGACCCGGCGGTGCTGCTGCTCGACGAGCCGTTCTCCGCCGTCGATCAGGTCACGCGTCGACGCCTGCAGGTCGAACTCGCGCGGCTGCGCGGCGAAGTGAAGATCCCGATCGTGCTGGTCACCCACGACCTCGACGAGGCGCGCATGCTGGCCGACCGCATGACCCTGCTCTCCCATGGCCGCACCCTGCAGAGCGGCACGCCCGGCGACATCCTGACCCGACCGGTCAGCGCGCAGGTGGCGAGGCTGGTGGAACTCAACAACGTGTTCGGCGGCACGCTGGAAAGCGTCGACGCCCAGGGCCGCGGCCTGTTGTGCTGGCGCTCGCACAAGATCGAGGTCGAGCGCGTAGATGGCTTCGCGCCTGCCACCCGATTGTCATGGGTGATCCCGCCCGAGAACGTGATCCTGCACCGGCGCGACCGCCCGTCGCTGGGCGAACGCGAAAACCCGATCGAAGGCCGCATCGACGACTGCCTGCCGCTCGGCGATGCCACGCGCATCGTGCTGGCGCTCGACGGCGACGTCCGCGCGCGCATCAGCTTCAGCGTGCCGACCCATGTCGCGCGGCGCAACGGCATCGCCGTCGGCGAAATCGCCCGGGTGTCGTTGCTGGCGTCCGGCATCCATCTGATGCCGGCCGAACCCGACATCACCGGCTGACTGCGCGAAATCTGACCACGCCACAACCCGCATGGATAGGCGGTCTCGGGAAGGCCTGCCCTGCGAAGCCGATACAGCGACGCTCCGGGCGGTGGCTTGCTCGCGAGCGCCATTCCATGCGGGTCGCAGCGGTGTTGTCGGCGGAACCCTTGGTCGGGCTTGCCTGGCGGCGACGCTTCGGTTCCCCGGGCTTCGTTGTGCTCAGAGCTGTAGGGTGCAATAAGCGCAGCGCATTGCACCGGACGAATGCATTCGGCGCAATACCGATTGCGCCCTACGCTTGCTACGCTTGCTGCCGGAAGGCGTGGCCCCCGAAAGCGCCACGGGACACGGCTCGCGGCCATGGCACCGCGGATCGTTAGTCGCCACGGGCAGCACGGGCTGCATCGAGCTCGGCTTGGGGGTCGGCGAAGTCCTCGTAGCGCCGGCCGGCGGACCTGGCATACCAGTAGCGGCTGTTGGCGGCGTCGCCCTCGATCTTGTGGAGAATCGCGTGAATCCAGCAGGCGAGCGGATCGTCCAGCGCCTGCACGATCTCGTGGGCGCGCTGCCAGTCGCCGGTCAGGGCAGCATCGATTGCGGTATCGTGGGCGCGTTCGCTCATTGCTTTGGATGGCAGGATTCAATCAACTGTCGTATCGTGAGGCACCGGCATCACGATCGCAGCCGATCGCACGGACGTCAAGATTCTTGCCACAGGCATGGAGGTTACGCCGAAGCGACCGGCATAGACAAGCCCGCGCGGCGAGGCGCGGCGGTTTTCCGGCAACGCTCTCAGAGGAGACAGCAAACTGGCGCAGATCCTTGTCATCGGCTCGGTAGCGCGTGACGAGGTGGTGCGGCTCGCCGAGCCGCTGTGCGCCGGCGCGCATCTGAACGGATCCGCGGCGGGCTCCCGTCTGGGCGGCGGCGGAGCGAACACGGCGCTTGCCCTGGCCGCTGCGGGTCATCAGGTCACCCTGCTGGCGGCGATCGGTGAGGACGCAGAGGGCACCACCTCACTCGCCGAACTGGTTGTGGCGGGTGTGGGCATCACCGGGATCGTGCGCCTCGCGCGGCCGACGACGCGCTCCCTGATCCTGCTCGACCCGGCAGGCGAGCGTACCGTGGTCAATGTCACACGGTGCGAAGAGACTGCGCCGCCGTACCGGCTGCTGGATCTGCCGGCAGAGGCAGTCTATGTGCGCAGCCGGCGCGCCGATCTGGCCGCGCTGCTGGCGGCGAAGGCGGCGACCTCGCTGGTCGTGGCCCACATGCCACCGGTCGAACCCGCTTCGCGCCCGGCCCACATTCTGCTCGCATCGGCCTCGGACCTCCCGGCCAGCGCTGCGAGCGACCCTCTGGCGCTCGGGCGCACGGTCGCCGGCACGCTGCTGCGCTGGGTGGTGATCACCGACGGGGCGGCCGGCGCCCGCGCCCTCAGCGAGACCGGCGCGCTGAATGCCCCGGCGGCGCGGGTCGAGCCGCTGGACACCACGGGTGCAGGGGATGCCTTCGCCGCCGGTCTGGTGCATGCCCTGGTCAGCGGCCAATCGATGGCGGCAGCGCTCGACACGGCGGTCCGCTTCGGTACCGAGGCGACGCTGTGGGCGCGTTCCGGTCTGCCAGCCGAGGCGGTGCAGCGTCTGCTCGCGAGATAGGATCCTGCGGCTCGGATCCCGGTCGCAGCGCACGACCTCGAAAACCGACTGCCCGACTCGTCCGGGCCGGCTTACCAGTAGATCCTGAGACGCCTGAGAATCTGCTCGAACTCGAACAGATACGGTTCGGCGACCTCCCGGTTCGCCGCGATGATGACGATGTCGTGGGAGAAGACGGACGCGTTGTACCAGTTGAAACTGCCGTCGAGAACCAGATAGTCATCGAAGATGCAGTACTTCGAATGGATCGGCGAATAGGGCACGGCGAAATCGTCGAGGCCGTAGGCCAGCGCGACAGGAATGCCGGCCTGCTTCAGCCGCGTCACGGCCGGCAGCAGGGGCCGCTGCAGTTCCTCCGCCATCGGGTGTTCCTTGCCGGGGCTGCCCTGCCGGGCCAGGTGCCCGTTCAGAATGATCTTCACGTCGACGCCGCGCCGCCGCGCATGGATCAGCGCGTCGATTACGCTGTCATGGTGCTCGCCTTGCAGTTCGCCGATCAGGAACGAGCACAGCTTGATCGAATGGCGGGCGCGGTGAACTTCCGAAACGATCGCGTGATGCGGCCGATAGTACCTGCCGTTGAGCGCCACGCCGCGCCCGAAGGTGTACAGCAGGTTGAAGTGGCTCAGCGGGTCGATGCCGTAGCGCTGGATCACACCGCCGCGCACGCTCTGGAAGATGTTGTCGAACAATCGGCAGACGCCCCGCGAGTGGAAGCTCATGCCCGATTCCCAGTTGGCCCACCAGCGGTCGAAGGTGATATTGAACGAGCCGGTGATCACATCCTCGTCGCCGAAGATGATGAACTTGTTGTGCATGTCCGGCGCGACTTCGATCAGCCGATCCTTCGGCGTGCAGAACACGCCGAGCAAGTCGATTCCCGATCGCTTGAGCCGGACGTAGTTGTCGCTGTTGGTCAAGGCCATCTTGCGCCAGTCGACGATGCACTGCACCCTGACGCCGCAGGCATGGGCGTGGATCAGGTGGCTGATGAAGTCCGCGTCGTCGATGCAGTCGACGCAGACCTTGATCGACTCCTGCCGCTCGGGTCGCGTCAGTTGCCGGTGAATCGTCGCGTCGATCCGCTCGTGGATGTACGGCTTCGGATGATAGGGGTGATAGGGCTGCCCCTTGGTGAATTTCGGGACCAGATTCAGCGACTCGAAATGATGGTTGAACCAATCGACATCCCGCTGCAGCTCGCCGGCGTCGAGTTCGTGGGTGCGATAGGTGTTGGGAACCAGACGATCGAGAGTGATGTGCCGGCGCTGCGGGTGCTGATCCCCGAGATGATGGCCATCCATGAAGATGTATTCGTGTCGCGACCGAATCGAGCGCCCGTGAAGATGACAAAGGAACGAGAATCCGACGTGGCTGATGTGGCCCAGTTTCATCGAGAACGGGTGCACATAGAAATCCCGGGTGGCCCGCTTGTGGCGGTCCCACCGGACGTCGTAAGCGTCGGTGTCGGCGATGAACTGCTCGCATGTACCGTCGGCGCGATAGACCTTCAGCACGACCTTGAGATTCAGCTCTTCTCCCCAGAACGCGTCGAACCGGATGGCGCCCCAACGGACGTAAAACAAGTCCTTGAAGTCATTCGTGCGGGGAATGTCCCTGCCGATTTCCACCTCGACAGGAAATGCAAAGTCTTCGGCAAACTGCATGTTGAATCCGTTTCATTATGTAATGTTCATGGTACGCGAGATGCTCGCGTACGACCCTTCCCTGGATGCTGTATCCGCCGCCATGCGCTGTCGACAATTCATTCGAGCGGGCCATGCGCGGGCAATCCGGCTCACCAGTTCGGCTCGAATTCGACGCAATAGCCGGTGTGATCGGATACGCGACCGTAGCGGTCGCCGCTGGTGAACAGCTCCCTGGCCGCGACGGCCTGCAGCGAACTGTGCTTCTGCATGAAAATGTAATCGATGCGGCCGTCCTTGGCCAGGTGTCGATCGATGTTCGGCGACTGCTTGCGGAAGATCTTCTCGAACACGTTGCGCGATGTCGCCGCCAAGTATTGATCCTCGTACTCGCGGGTCTGCACGACCGCTTGGTAACCCTCCGCACCCGCCTTGATGTTGAAGTCACCGCACAGGAAGGTGGCTGCCAGATGCTGGCCATGCTTCTCGTTCGCCCAGGAGCGCAGGTATTCGAACTGTTCGAGGAAACCGCCACTGAGCCAACTCAGATGGGCGGAGAACAGGTTAACCACGCCCATGTAGGGAACGTCGACCTGCACCATCACCACCTTGCGCGAATTGATGCTGTATGCATCGTGGCTGGGGGACACATAGCCGGAGTCGGTCATCCGGAAATCGTACTTGCTCAGGATCGCGAGGCCTTCACGGTAGCGGTCGAAGCCGAGATGCGACCAATCGGTGTGCAGGTGATAGCGCCTGCGCAGGCGGTCGCGAATGATGCGCGCCGCGTTGGAATTCCAGTCCCCCTCGCCGTCGCACCAGTTTTCTGCGACTTCCTGCAGGCAGACGAGATCGATATCCAGTTCATCGATTGCACGGGCGATCTGACTGAATTTGGCATCCTGGTCCTCCTCCTGATAGCAGTGAAGGTTCAGGGTAAGGATCTTCAGCCGCTGACGGTGGGCGACATAGTTCTGGTCAAAGTTGTTGTCCCAGATCGTGCGGCGGGGCGTCTCGCAGGCGAGCGCGTACTGCACGCGAAACGCGTCGTCGACCTTGAGTTGGCCGATCCAGATGCTCGTATCGTAGCGGTTTGGATTGCGGGCGCCACTCCTGAGCGTCCGATCCCAGTGCATGCGCCGGAAGAAACAGGGCGTCACCTGCGTGCTGCGCCAGTTGTCCGTGGTCCAGTGAATGTCGACCCGTTTGGGCTGCAGCGAGTGGCGAACGGCAACCGTGATCGGATAGTGGCGCTGCCCGGCTTGCAGGATCGGGTTGAAATCGGCATTGAGCAAGCTGGCGTTGTGTTCCAGCAGCACGCCCGAATCGGCGTTCGAGAAGTAATTGCGCGACTCGTTCTTGTCCCAGTACTCCTTGCTTTGAACCCGGTAACGCAATGCAAACTCGACATCGCCAGGCAGCGAGGCGTCCTCGGACGGATGCAGCGTCACGTGGGCACGCCAGACCTCGTGGTTGGTGCCGCCGAAACCCTGGTATTCGGCCCGCAGCACATGCCAGACCTTGTCTTCGCCGGCCCAGTGAACTTCCACCAGCTTGTCGAAAGCGATGTTCTCGACGAGCATGACAAAGACCAGTTCCTGCTGGAGCCGTTGTTTGTGTCGCGAGATGGTGTTTCTTGCGTGCAGGAGTTCAATGGCTTCCATGGTGTCGATGACCAATCGCCTTGTTGTTGTCGTCGCCGACAGTAGCGTGCGTCTTGGTTGTGGTCAAGTAGCCGGGGCAGCGGGCGTGAGCGGGATGCTGCGCTTGCGATGCGTCGCCGGCTCACCGCACGATCGATGGCGAGACGACTGGATGGCGTCGTGCGTTGCTCTCGCCGCCGACTGATTGACCGCGGCCGCCAAGCCCGCGGATACTCCGATTTCGCAGATCGCCAGATCGAAGACCCGACGAGTTCGCCGTGACCCGATTTCTGTTCGTATCAGACCTCGACAATACCCTGGTGGGTGATGACCGGGCCCTCGAGCAACTCAACCGGCGTCTTGGCGACTCGGTGTCGGCCCACGGCAGCAAGATCGTCTATATCACCGGGCGATCACTCGCCTTGTACCAGCAACTCGCAGCGGAAAAGAAGCTGTTGGCGCCGGACGCTCTGGTCACGGCGGTTGGGACGGAAATCTACTACGCGACGAGCGACGGCGTTCCCGATCCCGCCTGGTCCGAACGACTTCCGCAGGGATGGGATCGGGAACAGGTCGTCGCTGTCGCGGCCCAGTTTTCTGATCTGGTTCCCCAGCCGGACATGGAACAGGCCCCCTTCAAGGTCAGCTATTTCCTGACCGGGGACGCGGCTCCGGCAGTATTGCCGTACTTGAATGCCTCGCTGCGGGAGCGCGCGCTGGCCACCCAGCTCATCTACAGCAACGACAAGGATCTGGATATTCTGCCCGAGCGCGGCAACAAGGGTCTGGCGATGCAGTTCCTGCGCCATCGATGGGGATTCGACGCAACGCAAACCGTGGCTTGCGGCGACTCGGGCAATGACATTGCCTTGTTCGGCGCTGGTGACGAACGGGGCATCATCGTCGGAAATGCCCGACCGGAACTCCTTCAATGGTACGAAACCAACTCCTCCGACTGCCTCTACCTTGCCAGGTCTCACTATGCAGAAGGGATTCTGGAAGGCTTGCATCACTTCGGCTTCCTGGGCACAAACGACGGCCCGTGACGGCCGGGCATCCTCGAACGCCAAGTTGCCCGAGACATGGCCGCCAACGGTCTGGTGACTACGGCGGGGGCGTGGAAAGCCGCATGAAATGGCGCTCCCGAACGGGGCAGGCCCGCGCGCGCCAAGGGACGGGGCTCCTGCGCGTGGCACCGCCAGGAAGCCCGCTACATGCGGCTTCCGGCGGGTTCACCCGGTGACCCGCTGGTGCGGCAACTCGACCACGCTGAGGCCGCGCGGCAGGCGATCGAACTGCTTGAGCAGAATGCGATAGGTATCGAGGTCGAAGTTCGGTTCGACTCGGGCTGCGGCGAGTTCGTGCAGATCCGCTTCGTCCTTCACGCTGCCGAGGTGGCACCAGGACTCGAAGACATGGAATTCGGTGCGTTCGCGCCCGGCGTCGTGCTCGCGCAACGCGACGCGGCCGGCGAAAGGCCAGCGTTTCAGGCGCGACGAGGCCAGCGCACCGGCCAGCCGCGCGTCGTGGTCCTCGATGCTCTCGCGGCCACAGCACACACCCTCGCAGCGTTTGACTTGCACGCCGAAGCAGGCGCCGGCCCTGCCGCCCTTGCCGCTCTCCAGCCCGACGCGCTTCAGGCACAGCTTGTAGGCGGCGGCCAGTTCGCGCAGCATGTGCTGGGCGTCGCGCCGGGTCTTGAACGGGCCATGCAGTTCGGGCAGATCGTCGATCGCCGCGTCGGCGACGGCGACGAGTTCGAGCGCGCACTCCGCCGAATCCGGCGTCAGCCGCCAGGCGCACAGCTCGCCCTGCACGCGCAGCATGCGGTTGTGAAGCGGGCGCAGCGACTTGATCAGCCGCGCCTCGACAAGCAGGGCGCCGAATTCGCCGGCGGTCTCGATCCATTCGACACGGCGCACGGCTTGTGCAAGCTCCATCTGCCGGCCGGCGCGGTGGTCGGAGTTGAAATGCGCCAGCACGCGGGTACGGATATTCACGCTCTTGCCGACGTAGAGCGGCACTTCGGCCAGCGTGGCCTCGCGCGCCTGCGCGTTGCCGGAGTCCGCGCCATAAAGCAGATAGACCCCCGGCACGTCTGGCAGCGTATCGAGCACGTCGGCCGGCACGCCGGACGGCACGCTGGCAGGCTTCATCGCACGCGCGACGGCCTGGTCGATGACGTCGGCCGCGTGCGTGCGTTCGACCAGTTGCACGAAATCCCACAGCACCTGGGCGTCGCCGAGCGCGCGATGGCGCGCGCTGCAGGCGAGCTGGTGGCGCGCGATCAGCGCATCGAGTCCGTGGCGGTGGTGCTGCGGGTAGAGCGCGCGCGAAAGCTTGACGGTGCACAGCACGCGCGCGCTCCAGGTCTCGCCCAGGCGCCGGAATTCGTTCTTGAGGAAACCGTAGTCGAAGCGCGCGTTGTGGGCGACGAACAGGCAGCCTTCGAGACGCGCGCGCACCTCCTCCGCTATGCGGCTGAACACCGGCGCGCCGCGCACCATGTCGTCGCTGATGCCGGTGAAGCTCTGGATCAGCGGCGGGATCGGCACCTCGGGATCGACGAGTAGCGACCACTGGTAGTCGAGCTTGCCGTCGGTGACCTTGACGATCGCGATCTCCGTGATGCGATCGACCGCCGGGTTGGCGCCGGTGGTTTCAAGGTCTACGAAGGCGATCGACGGGGCGAGCATGGTCGGACGGCAAATCAGGCGACAAAGCGGACGGGGCGGCCACCAGCCGCCCCGTCGCACGGTCGTCCGGCTGGGCTCAGACTTCGTTCTGGTAAGGATATGGCTTCATCGGCACCCCGGATTCGGCGATGCGTCGCTGCGACTCGAGATCCTGCGGCTTGTCCCACCACATGGCGCGGCCCTTCGCCTGCTCCTCGATCTCCTCGGGGTGCTTTTCCAGCCATTCGCGGATGAATCGGGTGTGCTCGGATTCGTAGATGGCCATCCTGGTCGCTCCGCAAACAATGATCTTCTCGACATTCTACCCGCCCCTGCCCGGCCGCGCATGTTTCGGGACCGGCTTCCAGAAGCAGGTTCAGGCGTCGGTCTTAACGCGGTTGATGCGCACCACTTCCTGGATGCGGCGGATCGAACGCATGACACGGGCAAGGTGGATGCGGTCGCTGACCTGGACGTTGAAGAACAAGGAGGTGTAGATGCCACGCTCGTCATCCATGCTGACGTTCTCGATGTTGGAACCCGCATCGGAGATTGCCGCCGCCACCTTGGCCAGCACGCCGCGGCGGTTCTGCGCATGAACGGTGATCCGCACCTCGAACAGGCGGCCGCGATCGGCATCCCATTCGACGTCGATCCACTTGTCCGGCTCGCTGTGCCGTGACTTGCGAATCGCATGGCAGTCGTGGGTGTGAACGATCAGGCCCTGGCCCTTCTTGATCGAACCGACGATCGGATCGCCGGGAATCGGCCGGCAGCACTTGCCGAACTGAACCGCCACGCCCTCGCTGCCGCGAATCACCACCGCGCCGGTGCCCGACTTGGCATCCAGCGGCAGAATGTCCTCCCTGAGTACCAGCCGGCGCGCCACGACCGCCGCGAGCCGCTTGCCCAGACCGATGTCCTCGAGAATCTCGCGCTTCGATTTGGCACCGGAGTCGCGCATCATGCGCTCCCACGCCGGCGCCTCGATCGCGCCGGGCTTGACGCCGATCTCTTCGAGCGCCTTGTCGAGCAGCTTCTCGCCCAGCGACGACGACTCCTGCTGCTGCATGTTCTTGAGGAAATGGCGAATCTGCGAGCGGGCCTTGCCGGTCCGCACATACGACAGCCAAGTCGGCATCGGGTTGGGGTGTGTGGCGGTGATGATCTCGACCTGATCGCCGTTCTTCAGCTCGGTGCGCAAGGGCATCAGTTCGTAGTTGATGCGGCAGGCCACGCAACGGTGGCCGACATCGGTGTGCACGGCGTAGGCGAAATCGACCGCCGTCGAACCGCGCGGCATGCCCATGATCTTGCCCTTGGGCGTGAATACGTAGACTTCGCCGGGGAACAGATCGATCTTGACGTGCTCGAGGAACTCGGCCGAATCGCCCGCGGTATTCTGCAGTTCGAGCAGGGATTGCAGCCATTTGTGGGTCTTGCGCTGCAGCTCGGACAGCGCATCGTCTTCCTTGTACAGCCAGTGCGAAGCGACGCCTGATTCGGCGATGTGGTGCATTTCGGCGGTGCGGATCTGCACCTCGACCGGCGTGCCGTAGGGCCCGATCAGCGTGGTGTGCAAGGACTGGTAGCCGTTGGCCTTGGGGATGGCGATGTAGTCCTTGAACTTGCCGGGCACCGGCTTGTACATCGCGTGCAGCGCGCCGAGCGCCAGGTAGCAGGTCGGCACATCCTTGACGATGACCCGGAATCCGTAGATGTCGAGCACCTGGGAGAAGGAGAGATGCCGTTGCACCATCTTGCGGTATATGCCGTATAGGTGTTTCTCGCGGCCATGGACTTCCGCGGCAATGCCGTTCTCGGGCAGGCGGCGCTTGATCGATTCGAGGATCTTGCCGACGACCTCGCGCCGGTGGCCGCGCGCGGCCCGCACCGACTTGTCGATCACCGCATAGCGCAATGGGTAGAGGTGGAGGAACGACAGCTCCTGCAACTCGCGGTAGATGCTGTTGAGGCCCAGCCGATTGGCGATCGGCGAATAGATTTCGAGGGTTTCGCGGGCGATGCGCTTTTGCTTGTCGGGTCGCACGCACTGCAGCGTGCGCATGTTGTGCAGCCGATCCGCCAGCTTGATCAGAATGACGCGCACATCGCGCGCCATCGCCAGCAGCATCTTGCGGAAGTTCTCGGCCTGGGCATCCTGATGCGACTGGAACTCGATCTTGTCGAGCTTGGAAACCCCATCGACCAGATCGGCGGTGGTCCTGCCGAACTTGTCGCCAATCTCTTCCTTGACGATGCCGGTGTCTTCCATCACATCGTGCAGCAGGGCAGCCATCAGCGCCTGCGGATCGAGATGCCAGGCCGAGAGGATCTCGGCCACCGCGACCGGATGCGAGATGTACGGGTCGCCGCTGATCCGCGTCTGCCCGGCATGGGCAGCCGCCGAATATTGGTATGCCGCTTCGATGCGGGCGATGTCCTCGGGCCGCAGGTATCCGGTCAGAACCTTGCGGAATCGCTCGAAATCGGCGCATACGGGGGCGCTGCTCGGCGACTGGGACAGCCCGCCGGTTTCGGGGATCCTCGACGCGGCTTCCACGCCTTCCCCCGTGCGCCCGTGCGTCAGGCGCCGCCGCGGTTGAGGATTTCCAGGCCGACCTTGCCCGCGGCAACCTCGCGCAAGGCGATCACGGTGGGCTTGTCGCGGTCGGTCTCGACCATCGGCGTACTGCCAGCCGACAACTGGCGCGCGCGGTAGGTGGCCGCCAGCGTCAGCTGGAACCGGTTGGAAATGCGCTTCAGGCAGTCATCTACAGTTATGCGTGCCATGGTCAATCCTCGTCGTCGCTCTGGGTCAGTTGGAAGAATAGTTGTGGGTGGTGCGCGCGTTGCACTGATGGGCGCAGCCGCGCTGCCCTGACGAGCACTTCGATCTCGTCGGCGGCAGATCGCAACTCTTTGTTAATTATAACATAATCGAAATCGCCCACGTGATGCATTTCGCCCCGCGCGTTGGCCAGGCGGCGCGCGATGACATCCGCCCGGTCCTGGCCGCGGCCGACCAGCCGTTGTTCCAGTTCCTCGATCGACGGCGGCAGGATGAATATGCCGACCGCCTCGCGAAATGCCTGGCGCACCTGCATTGCTCCCTGCCAGTCGATCTCCAGCACGATGTCGCGCCCGGCGGCCATCTCGCCCTCAAGCCAGGTCCGTGATGTGGCGTAAAGGTTGCCGTGAACCTCTGCCCATTCGAGAAACTCCCCCGCCTCGCGCATGGCGCCGAAGCGATCGCGCGAAACGAAATGATAGTCGACGCCATCGCGCTCACCCGGCCGCGCCGCCCGCGTCGTGAAGGAGACGGACAGCTTCAAGGCAGGGTCGCGCGCCAGCAGTTCGCGCACCAGCGTGGTCTTGCCCGCGCCGGAAGGCGCAGCGATGATGAACAGGCAGCCCTTCATGGCAGTGACAGGTAACAGGTGACGAGTGACGAGTGATGTTGTCACCTGTCACTCGTCACGCGTCACTCGATATTCTGCACTTGCTCGCGCATTTGCTCGATGAGTATCTTCAACTCGACCGCGATACCGGTCAGGTCGGTCGAGACCGACTTGGAGGCCAGGGTGTTCGCCTCGCGGTTGAGTTCCTGCATCAGGAAATCGAGGCGCTTGCCGACTGCGCCGCCCTGTTTCAGCACCCGCGCAACCTCGTCGACATGGGCGGTCAGACGCGAAAGTTCCTCCGCCACGTCGATGCGCGCTGCGAACACCGCAATCTCCTGGCGAATGCGTTCTTCATCGAGGCTGGCGGCGGCCTCGCGCAGCCGACTGGCGATCCTGTCCTGATAATCGGCGACGATCTGCGGCAACTTCGGCTGGGCCTGGGCCACCAGTTCGCGCATCCGCGTGATGCGCTCCATGATCATCGCGGCGAGCTTGCCGCCTTCGCGCTTGCGCGTTGCGACCAGTTCATCGAGCGCGATGCCGGCAAGCGCTGCGATCTCCGGCTGCAATTGCTCGAAGCTCATCGTGTCGTCGGCCAGCATGCCCGGCCAGCGCAGGAGTTCTGCGACCGACAGCGAGGCCGCGTCGGGAAACCGTTTCGTCACCGCGCTTTGCAGACCCTGCAATTGCGCCAGCATCTCGGGGTTCAGGGCCAGTTCGCGTGCGACGCTGTCGTTGCGCATGAACGACAGCCGGCATTCGACCTTGCCGCGTCCGACTCTGGCGCCGATCGCTTCGCGCAGTTGTGGCTCGGCCAGACGCAGATCGTCGGCGATGCGAAATGCGACGTCGAGATAGCGCGAATTGACGCTGCGCAGTTCCATATTGAGGGTCAACCTGCCGAGATCGCGCGTCTGGCAGGCAAAGCCGGTCATGCTCAGGACACACATGGGGTCGACCAGTCTGGCTTCGCCGCGGCTTTACACGGTCCGGGCAAAGCTTGAGAATTCGCACAAGAGACAATCATAGCCTGTAATGGTCAATCAATCGAATCAGCCGCTACCGACGGGCTATCAACTTGACGAGTACATCATCGAGCGCCAGCTTTCGCTCGGCGGCTTTTCCATCGTCTATCTGGCAGCGGATGAGAAGGGCAACCCGGTCGCGATCAAGGAATACCTGCCGAACTCGCTCGCGCTGCGCAAGAGCGGCGAGATCGTGCCGCAAGTCTCGGACGAGAATCTGCCCGCCTTCCGCTATGGGATGCGCTGCTTTTTCGAGGAAGGGCGGGCCCTGGCCAAGCTGCAGCACCCAAACGTGGTGCAGGTGCTCAACTTCTTTCGGGCAAACGAGACCGTGTACATGGTCATGAAGTACGAACGCGGCCGCAGCCTGCACGAATTCATTCACCGCAACAAGGGCCAGATCCGCGAGAGTTTCATCCGCGGCGTGTTCGCGCGGCTGTTGAACGGCTTGCGCGAGGTGCATACCCACAAGCTGCTGCATCTGGACATCAAGCCATCCAACATCTACCTGCGCATCGACGGCAGCCCGCTGCTGATCGACTTCGGTGCGGCCCGCCAGACGCTGGCCTCGGACCAGCCGATGCTCAAGCCGATGTACACACCGGGATTCGCAGCACCCGAACAGTTTCGCTCGCGCGATCAGCTCGGACCGTGGAGCGACATCTACAGCATCGGCGCCGCCATGTACGCGACGCTCGCCGGTACCGCACCACCAGCGGCAGAGAAGCGCGCCGAGCGCGACGAGCTGGTGCCGGCGATCAAGCGCTGGAAGGAAGGCTATTCGAGGCAATTGCTCGAGACCATCGACTGGTGCCTGCAGCTCGATCCGCTGTCCCGTCCGCAGAGCGTATTCACACTGCAGAAGCAGCTCGCGCAGCGGCACAAACGGCGCGAGCCCTCGCTGCTCAGCAATCTGCGCACGCGGTTGAACAAGCCAATCTGGTGAGCGGATGAAATTCTCGATCTTCCAGGATACGCGGCAGGGCCAGCGCCGCTACAATCAGGATCGCATCGCCTACTGCTACTCGCGCGACACGCTGCTGATGGTGGTTGCCGACGGCATGGGGGGCCATCTTCATGGCGAAGTGGCGGCACAGATCGCCGTCCAGTACCTGACCGAAGTCTTCCAGAACGAAGCCAAGCCCTCGCTGCCCGATCCGTTCCTGTTCCTGTCGCGCGGCCTGACCAATGCCCACCACGCGATTGTCGACTACTCGTTCGATCGCGCCCTGCCCGAGGCGCCGCGCACCACCTGCGTGGCCTGCATCGTGCAGGGCGGGCTGGCCTACTGGGCGCACGCCGGCGACTCGCGCCTGTATCTACTGCGGCGCGGCCAGGTCGCCCTGCGCACGCGGGATCACTCGCGCGTCCAGATGCTGCTCGACGAGGGCATGATTTCGGCCGAAGAAGCCCTGGTGCACCCGAGCCGCAACAAGATCTTCAGCAGCCTCGGCGGCCATACCACGCCGCAGATCGACTTCTCGCGCAAGACGCCACTCGTCTCGGGCGACGTTCTCCTGCTGTGCACCGACGGCGTATGGGGCCCGCTCGACGAGGAGCGTATCGCGCGCAGCCTGTCGGGGACCACCCTCGAACAGTCGGTACCGCAGTTGATGGACCTGTCCGAGCAGGCCGGCGGCCAGCATTGCGACAACCTGTCGCTGGTGGCGATGGCCTGGGAAGAAGGCGATGCGCCGCAGGTGATCTCGACCCAGACGCTGGCTCTCGATCACTTCACCACCCAGATGGAAGGCCTAATCAAGAGCCGGCTGCCGCCGTCGGCGAGCGATTTGTCTGACGAGGAGATCGAACGGGCGATCAGCGAGATCAACTCCGCGATCAAGAAGTATTCGAAATAGGGTGCCCACACAGCCATGAGACCTTCCGGACGCAGCAACCACCAGTTGCGCACGATCACGATCGAGCGCAGTTTCACCCGCCACGCCGAAGGTTCGGTGCTGATCAGCTTCGGCGACACCCGCGTGCTGTGCACCGCCAGCATCGAGGACGGCGTGCCGTCCTTCCTGCGCGGCAAGGGCCAGGGCTGGCTCACCGCCGAATACGGCATGCTGCCACGCTCGACCCACACGCGCAGCGCCCGCGAAGCGGCCAGGGGCAAGCAGAGCGGGCGCACTCAGGAGATCCAGCGCCTGATCGGCCGCAGCCTGCGCGCGGTCATGGACCTGCGCCTGCTCGGCGAACGCCAGCTCACGATCGATTGCGACGTGCTGCAGGCCGATGGCGGCACGCGCACCGCCTCGATCACCGGGGCCTGCGTGGCAGTCGCCGATGCGATCGGCAAGTTGATGCAAGAAGGCGCGCTCAAGCAAAACCCCTTGAAGGACATGGTCGCCGCAGTGTCGGTCGGCATGTTCGAGGGTGTGCCGGTGCTCGACCTCGACTACGCCGAGGATTCCGGCGGCGACACCGACATGAACGTGGTGATGACCGGCAGCGGCGGTTTCATCGAGGTGCAGGGCACTGCCGAAGGCAGCCCGTTTTCGCGCGGCGAGCTCGACGCGCTGCTGAACCTGGCGGCCGACGGTATCGCCGGGCTGGTAACCAGGCAAAAGGACGCGCTCGCGCGATGAGCGCGCGACGCCAGCTGGTGCTTGCCAGCAACAATCCGGGCAAGCTGCGCGAGTTCTCCAGCCTGTTCGCAAACCATGACATCGAGCTTGTGCCGCAGTCCCGTTTCGAGGTACCGGAAGCGGCCGAGCCCCACCTCAGCTTCGTCGAGAATGCGCTCGCCAAGGCGCGCCACGCCGCGCAGCTTACCGGCCTGCCGGCACTGGCCGACGATTCCGGGCTGTGCGTTTACAAACTCGGCGGCATGCCCGGCGTCCAGTCGGCGCTCTACGACCAGTTGTTTTCGGGCTTGCCCAAGGACGACCAGCGAAACAACGCGCGGCTGCTGGAGAAGCTCGCCGACGAAGCCGACCGCCGCGCCCACTATGTCTGCGTGCTGGTGCTGGTGCGCTCGGCCGAGGATCCGCAGCCGGTGATTGCCGAAGGCGAATGGCATGGCGAGATCCTGTTCGCGCCGCGCGGCGAGGGCGGTTTCGGCTATGACCCGCTGTTCTACGTGGCGCAACTCGGTCAATCCGTGGCGGAAATTGCTGCAGAAATGAAGAACGTGCTGTCGCACCGCGCGATAGCCTTCGGCAGACTGGCTGCGCGCCTGCAGCAAGGCGACATGCTCTAAGAGCTTGTGAAGAAATCGTAGCGAGCGGGATGGGCTGCTAGGCGCGAAGGAAGGGGCGGGGGCCCTTCCTTTCCCCGCCGGAGCGAACGACGAGACATATCTGTAGATAGGCAAGGAGTGAGCGAGTGAGCAACGACGCAGACCGCCCGCGCAGTAGATCTATTCACAAGCTCTGATGCCCCGATGAGCGAGCGGCGCGTGATTCCGCTGCGCGCGGTGGCCGCAATTGCCGCCGGCAGCGACTGGCAGCCGCGACTCACCGCCATGTTGCCGCTATCGCTTTACGTGCATTGGCCGTGGTGCGTGAAGAAGTGCCCGTACTGCGACTTCAACTCTCACGAGGTACGCGGGTCGATTCCCGAAGCCGCCTACCTCGCTGCGCTGATCGCCGACCTGGAGCGTGCCCTGCCGTCGATCTGGGGCCGGCGCGTCTCGAGCGTGTTCATCGGCGGCGGCACGCCAAGCCTGATGTCGGCCGCGACAGTCGACCAACTGCTCACCGCGACCCGCACCCGGGTAACGCTGATCCCCGAGGCCGAGATCACGCTCGAAGCCAATCCCGGCACGGTCGAGGCGGCGCGCTTTGCGGCGTTTCATGAGGCTGGCATCAACCGGCTTTCGCTCGGCATCCAGAGTTTCGACGACGCCCGGCTCAGGGCGCTGGGCCGCATCCATGACTCGATCGAGGCGCGCGCCGCGATCGACCTGGCGCTCCGGCATTTCGACAACGTCAATCTCGACCTGATGTACGCCCTGCCCGGGCAGACCCTCGCTGATGCCGCGCAGGATGTCGACACCTTGCTGTCGTTCGGCACGCCACACCTGTCGTGCTATCAGTTGACGCTGGAACCGAATACCGCCTTCGCCCATGCGCCGCCAGACCTGCCCGATACGGATCTCGCCGCCGACATGCAGGACATGGTCGAAGACAAGCTCGGCGCAGCCGGATACGAGCACTACGAAACTTCGGCCTTCGCGCGGCCGGGTCGGCGCTGCCGCCACAACCTCAACTACTGGCAATTCGGCGACTATCTTGGGATCGGCGCCGGCGCCCACGGCAAGCTGTCGAGCGCGACGCGCATCTGGCGCGAAGTGCGCGAGCGCCACCCGAACGCCTATCTCGACAGCATGGCCGGCGGGCGGGCGATCAGCGAATCGCGCGAAGTCGGGGCAAGCGAACTGCCATTCGAGTTCATGATGAACGCGTTGCGCCTGACGGACGGCTTCGCCACGCCTTTGTTCGCCGAACGCACCGGGCTGCCGATCGAGGCGATCGAGCCGCAGTTGATCGCCGCGCGCAGCCGCGGCCTGCTCGAAGCCGATAGCCAGCGCATCCGCCCGACGGCGACCGGGCAACGCTTCCTCAACGATCTGCTGCAGATTTTCCTCGAAGACTGAGCCAGGAGCCGCATGGACAGGCGCTCTCAGCCAGTGCCATCATGCGGGCCAATATCCATGCGGCTCTCAGGGCATGCATGCCCGAGAGCCCGATGGGATCTAGGCTTCAGGCTTGTGCTTGTGCGGCCCTGCGGCGAAACACCACGTCCCACACACCATTTCCGAGGCGCAGCCCGCGCGCCTCGAACTTGGTCTGTGGCCGATATTCGGGACGCGGCGCAAAGCCATCGGGCGCTGACGAGGTGTTTTCCAGCAGCGCGCAGCCGCGCAAAACCTCGACCATCTGCTGCGCATAATCCTCGATATCGGTCGCGCAATGCAGGTGGCCGCCGGGGGCCAGCCGCGAAGCCAGCAACCCGACCAGCGGCGGCTGAATCAGGCGGCGCTTGTGGTGGCGCTTTTTCGGCCATGGATCGGGAAAGAAGATATGCGCGCCGGCGAGACTGCCGGCGGCGATCATGTCGCGCAGCACCTCGACCGCGTCGTGCTGAACGATGCGGATGTTGCCGATACCCTGCTCGGCGATCTGTTTGCACAACGAACCGACACCCGGCGTGTGGACTTCGATCGCGATGAAGTCGTGATCGGGCATTCCCTGCGCAATGGCGGCAGTGGTCTCGCCCATGCCGAAACCGATCTCGAGAATGCGCGGCGCACGGCGGCCGAAGAGCGCGTCGAAATCGACGATCCGGGGCGCATAGTCGATGCCGATCTTCGGCATCATGTCCTCGCGATGGCGCTGCTGCGCGCTGGAAACCCGCCCCTGACGCAGCACATAGCTGCGGATGTGGTCCATGATCATGGTGAGGGGAGGGGTGAGGAGTGAGGCGTCAGGGGCGCAGGGTTCACCTCACCCCTCACCCCTCACCCGATCAACCCACCGGTCGGCGAACTGGGCGTGGCGCTGTAGAGCTTCCTCGGCATGCGGCCGGCGAGGAATGCTTCGCGGCCGGCCTCCACGGCCTTCTTCATCGCGGCTGCCATCAGCACCGGGTTCTGTGCGCCGGCGATCGCGCTGTTCATCAGCACGCCGTCGCAGCCCAGTTCCATCGCGATTGCCGCGTCCGAGGCGGTGCCGACCCCGGCATCGACCAGCACCGGCACCCTGGCGTTGTCGATGATCAGGCGCAGGTTCCACGGATTGAGAATGCCCATGCCCGAGCCGATCAGGCTGGCCAGGGGCATCACCGCGACACAGCCGAGTTCTTCGAGCCGTTTGGCCTGGATCGGGTCGTCGGCACAATAGACCATGACGTTGAAGCCGTCCTTGACCAGGATCTCGGCCGCCTTGAGGGTTTCCGGCATGTCGGGGAACAGGTTGTGCTTGTCGCCCAGCACTTCGAGCTTGACCAGATCGTGGCCATCGAGGAGCTCGCGGGCCAGACGCAGGGTACGCACCGCATCCTCGGCCGTGTAGCAGCCGGCGGTGTTGGGCAGGATCGTGAATTCGGCCGGCGGCAGCACTTCGAGCAGCGACGGCTGGCCCGGCTCCTGGCCGATGTTGGTGCGGCGAATGGCCACCGTGATGATCTGCGCGCCGCTGGCCTGGACGGCTGCGCGGGTCTCGGCGAAGTCCTTGTACTTGCCGGTGCCGACGAGCAGGCGCGAGCCATAGGCTTTGCCGGCGATGATCAGGGGATCGTTCATGGGGTTCTCGATAATGGGGGTCAGCCGCCGCCGACGGCGACGACGATCTCCAGCCGGTCGCCGTCGGCCAGTTGGGTCTGCTCATGCAGCCCGCGCGGCACGATCTCGCCGTTGCGCTCGACGGCGACGCGCTTGCCGGCAAGCCCGCGCGCAGCGAGCAATTGCGCCACCGTGATCTGGCTGGCCAGCGATTCCGCCGCGCCGTTTATCGTAAGTCGAAGGCCGCTGCCCGGCTCGACCAGAGGCGATTTCATGGGCGAAGTTTACCATGCGGGCCGCCATGTCCCGCCCGGTCCGCGATCAGGTTCAGCGGGCCCGAATCGGATAGAATTGGCGGCCACGGCGGGTGTAGTTCAATGGCAGAACGGCAGCTTCCCAAGCGTGCGACCTGAGAGTCGCGTCCGGTCAGCTAGACCGGCCACACCGCTGATGCGAAAGCATCGCTCAAGTGTGGAGAACAAAAGCCCTGGAGAAGACCCCCTCGGGGGTCGATCCTCGCCACAAGCGAGGGCTTGAGTTAAGCGCGGTGCAAGCCGTGCATAGAGTTGTTGCTCGGGCGCAAGTCCGCATGCAACCTGGCGTTCAGCCGCCAGTAGCCTAGGTGCAGTGCGGGGTTGGTAACGACCTCGTGCCAAGCGTACTGACAATGTAGCCACCCTCTGCGGGTACGTGCGTGCCCGTGAGGGTACGTGTGTGATGCTGGAAGTCGGATCCGGCTGAGGCGCTAGGCTGGGTCAGAGGACTAATGTGAAGTGAATCGCTGATAAATGCCGTCAAGCTTGAAGGAGCCAAATCGACTGACAGGCTCCAACCAAAAGGTGTGTGATCGGATGTTTTCCTGCTTGGTGGAAACACGCTGACAAGACGGTCACCGGCAGAAAGGCGAAGTCCTCCTGATTCCTGCTCCTTGCACGGAACAGGGTAAGCCCACAACGGTGTCGGGTCGCAAGACACGACGAGTTTGGTTGTAAAATCACGCGCATCCGTTGTGGGTAGAGGATCGCGGAGCAAGCGAATGCCGGGCTGTAATGGTCCGGATAGGGGATGCAACGATTGCCCCGGCCCGCAAGGGCGCTGACTTCCGCGTGGTGGCCTGTCGCGAGACAGGTCTGCTCCAACCGCCCGAAGGGGACACCTCCCTTCGGGGGGAACGTCCATCCTTCGGGACCGGGCGGGCGTAGTTCAATGGCAGAACTTCTGCTTCCCAAGCAGATAACGTGGGTTCGATTCCCATCGCCCGCTCCACGTCAACGGAGGTTGATATGGACGCAAGCAATTGCGATGTTGCCTCCACCAACTGGACGCACTGGCACGGAATAGCGTGGTCAGAAGCGCATCAGGTGGTCGGGAGGCTGCAGGCAAGAATCGCGAAAGCAGCAAAGGCAGGCGAATGGCGCAACGTCAAACGTCTGCAGAGACTCCTCACCCGCTCCACGAGTGCGAAAGCGCTTGCGGTAAAGCGGGTTACCGAGAACCGGGGTTGCAAGACACCGGGAATCGACCGGCAAACATGGAGTACACCGGACGATAAGTGGCAGGCCGTCGGCACCTTGCATCATAGGGGCTACAGGCCAAGGCCACTGAGACGGGTCTATATCCCGAAAGCAAATGGCGACAGACGCCCCCTGGGCATCCCAACCATGCGCGACCGGGCCATGCAAGCGCTGCATCTCTTGGCGCTCGACCCAGTAGCCGAGACTACCGGCGACACTCACTCCTACGGCTTCCGTCGTGGGCGCTCAACGGCAGACGCGATCGAACAGGTGCGCAATGCGCTTGGACGACGGCACTCGCCACAATGGGCGCTGGAGGGAGACATCAAAGGATGTTTCGACAACATCAGTCATGAGTGGCTGCTCGCTCGCGTCCCGATGGACAAGGGCGTGCTGCGAAAGTGGCTGAAAGCCGGGTACTTCGAGGGCACCACCCTCTTCCCGACTGAGAGCGGGACTCCGCAGGGCGGAATCATTTCGCCCGTGTTGGCGAATCTGGCATTGGATGGTTTGCAAAGCAGGCTGGCGGGCATGTTCCGCACGGTTCGCGATGCGCGTGCCGCCAAGGTCAATTTCGTGCGATATGCCGATGACTTCATCATCACCGGCAGTTCGAAAGAGCTGCTGGAAGAAGAGGTCAAACCGCTGGTGCAGGAGTTCATGCGCGAGCGGGGGCTGGAACTCTCGGAGAAGAAGACGTTGATCACGCACGTGGAAGACGGATTCGACTTTCTGGGATGGACGGCCCGCTGGCAAGGTCGCATGTTGCTGACGAAGCCCGCCAAGAAGAACGTCAAGAACTTCTTGGAGAAGATTCGCGGGACGCTGCGGGAGATGCGAACGGCCAAACAGGAAGACGTGATAGACAAGCTGAACCCCGTCATAAGGGGATGGGCGAACTACCACAGAAGCCAGATGGCGACTCGCACATTCGCGAAGACTGATCACCAGATCTGGCAAGCGCTTTGGCGCTGGGCATGCCGCCGACACCCCAACAAGGGAGCAAGGTGGATCAAGGCCCGGTACTTCCGGCGCATCAAGGGTCGGGATTGGCGTTTCGCAGAGAAGGACAAGGCACTACTGACACTGGTGAGCTTCCACAAGAAGCCGCACACCAAGATCGATGGGAGCCGAAATCCTTACAGCCCGGAAGACGAGGACTACTTCGACACGCGCCTCGCGCACAAGATGGAGTCGGACTTGAAAGGGCGCCGGAAACTGGCATGGTTGTGGTACTGGCAGGAAGGACTATGCCCGAACTGCGGCCAGAAGATCACGAAGGAGACGGGGTGGCACATCCACCACGTCATCAAGCGATCGCAAGGCGGGTCGGACAACATGAGCAATCTTCAACTTCTCCATCCGAACTGTCATAGGCAGCACCACGCCAACGAGTGAGTCGGAGAGCGAGTCTGGTAGATCGCTTTCAACTTTGCTGCGGTTGCCTTAGCCGGACACGGTAGGTAACTTCAGGCTGCTTGAGCCGGATGCGGGGAAACCTGCACGTCCGGTTCTTAGGGGAGGGACACGCCGCGAGGCGTGTTCCTTACCCGACTGCATACGAGGGTTCGATTCCCTTCACCCGCTCCATCCAGAACGCGGCGCCTCGCGCGTCCGCACCTTGGGCTTTCACCTCGTCGGCTGCGTGTCGCCGATTCCTTGCCGGGTCGCACATTCCGCGGCGACCCTTGATCCGCTCAGGCAGGTCGATGCCCGGCTCGATACGGGACTGCCGACCGCGATCCGCCACGTATAGGCAGCAACTTATGCTCTGCGTTGCCTATTTTGTGGTGGCACGGGCCTGCCTATACTCGGCACTCGTTTCAGTCCTGCAAACCATGCCTGTTCGACATCGCTCCGCCGCCGTTCTGCTGTCGCTGCTCGTCGCCGCCTGCGCGACGGCACACGACAAGCCGTTCGTCACCCCTGCCGCGCCGAGATGCGAATCGCTTCCGGCCGAGCTCGAGGCGGAACGCAGCGCGTGGCAAGGACCGAGCGCAAACCTCGGCGCGGCGGCCGATGCGTCCTCGGCGCGGCCGGTGGTCACCCTGGTTCGAACCCGGCTGAAACTGCTGCCGCAGGCAAAGCTCAAGCCCGTAGCGCTGGCCAAGGCGGAGGCCAATCCGCCGAACACCTTCGGCGGATTGATGGCCTTTGCACCCGGACGGGGCGGTGTCTTCCGGGTGTCCACCAGCGAGCGCGCTTGGATCGAACTGATCGATCGCAGCACCGGCGCGACGCTTGCACCGATCAGTTCCGACAAACGCCTGCGCTGCTTCGGCGTGCCCAAATCGCTGCTGTTCGAAATCCGGCCGGGGCACGACTACCTGCTGCAGATCACTGCCGCCGCGAGTCCCGAACTGGACCTGCTGATCGCCCAGGCTGCCAAGTGAGTGTATCGACCGGCGTAGAATCGGGCTTTCCGTCGCAGGAAGTCCACCATGAAAGTCAGCGCGCGCAATCAGCTCAAGGGTACGGTCAGGAAGATCACCCACGGCAGCATCAACAGCGAAGTCACCATCGAGGTCGCCCCCGGCATCGAAGTCACCGCCCAGGTGACCAAGGCTTCGGTCGAGGCCCTCGGGCTCAAGGAAGGTGTCACTGCCTACGCATTGATCAAGGCCGACAGCGTGATGGTCGGCGTCGAACACTAGCAACCAACCGATCCACGGGCGCGGATCGCGTATCCGCGCCATTGCGTTTCCCCATTCCGCCCGTTGTACGGCGGCGTAGTCGCGCCCCGCGGCGGGTCACAGTCTCGCCGGCTCGATGAGCACGCTGTCGGAGGGCTTCTCGACCGCGTTCGGCTTGATGGCCGGATTCGACGCCCGGCTGCTCGGCATCGTCGGGCTGTCGCTGCGGGTGAGTCTCACCGCGGTATTCTTCGGCTCACTGATCGGCCTGCCGCTGGGCGCCTCGGTGGCGGTCGGCCGATTCGCCGGGCGCGCCCCGGTCACCGTGCTGCTCAACGCCTTCATCGGCCTGCCGGCTGTGGTGGTCGGCCTGCTGGTCTACCTGCTGCTGTCGCGCGCCGGCCCGCTCGGCGAGTTCGGCCTGCTGTTCACGCCGGCCGCGATGGTTGTCGCCCAGACAGTGCTGATCACCCCGCTGATCGCTGCCTTCACCCGGCAGATCGTCGCCGACGCCTGGCGCGAATACCGCGAGCAGTTGAAGTCGCTCGGTGCCTCGGCCGGTCGCGCCGCCTTCACGCTGCTGGTCGATACGCGCTTCTCCCTGGTCACCGTGGTGCTGGCCGCGTTCGGCCGGGCGATCGCCGAGGTCGGCGCGGTGATGATCGTCGGCGGCAATATCGACGGTGTCACGCGTGTCATGACCACCACCATCGCGCTCGAGACCAGCAAGGGCGACCTGCCGCTGGCGCTGGCGCTCGGCATCATCCTGGTCGGCATCGTCATCATCGTCAATGCCGCCGCCCACGCCACCCGCCAGTTGGCGCAGCGCCGCTATGGCTGACCACGCCAATGGAATGTTTCCGCTGGCGCTGCGCGAGGTCGGCTTCTCGGCCGCCGGTCTCAGCATCGTGCGCAAGCTGCACCTGACGCTCGATGCCGAACGGCGCACGGTGATGCTCGGTCCGAATGGCGCCGGCAAGAGCGTCACCCTGCGCCTGATGCACGGCCTGCTGAAAGCGACCGCCGGCGAGATCACCTGGGGCGGCCAGCGGATCCACCCGGCCGCGCAGGCCATGGTGTTCCAGCGGCCGGTGCTTCTGCGCCGCTCGGCACGAGCCAACATCGAATACGCACTCGACCTGGCCGGCGTAGCGCAGGCCGAGCGCACCGCGCGGGCCGCCGCCGCGCTCGACCGGGTCGGCCTGGGCCACGTGGCGCAGCGGCCGGCGCGCGTGCTCTCGGGCGGCGAGCAGCAGCGCGTCGCGTTGGCGCGGGCCTGGGCGCTCGCCCCGCGCATCCTGTTTCTCGACGAACCGACCACCAGTCTCGACCCGGCGGCCTCGCGCGAAGTCGAACGCATCATCGCCGAGATTGCGGCGGGTGGCACCAAGATCGTCATGATCACCCACCACCTCGGCCAGGCACGGCGGCTGGCCGACGACATCGTCTTCATGCACGACGGCTGCATCACCGAGCACACCCCCGCCGATCAATTTTTCCGCCAGCCACAGTCGCCCGAAGGCGACGCATTCCTCAAAGGAGAATTGCCATGAATCGCATCCGCCGCAATCTGTTCGGGCTCGCCGCTGCCCTGCTGGTCGGACTGCCCGGCGCCCACGCCGAAGACAGGTTCATCACCGTCGCATCGACCACCTCGACCGAACAATCCGGCCTGTTCACCCACCTGCTGCCGATCTACGTGCAAAAGACCGGCGTGCAGATACGCGTGGTCGCGCTGGGCACCGGCCAGGCGCTCGACACCGCCCGCCGCGGCGATGCCGACGTGGTATTCGTGCACGACAAGAACGCCGAGGAGAAATTCATCGGCGAGGGCTACGGCGTCGAACGGAAAGAGGTGATGTACAACGATTTCGTTCTGATCGGTCCGAAGGACGATCCGGCCAAGGCGGCCGGCAAGGACATCCTCGACGGCCTGCGCAAGGTCGAATTGGCCAAGGCGCCGTTCGTCTCGCGTGGCGACAAGAGCGGCACCCACGCCGCCGAACTGCGCTACTGGAAGGCCGCCGCCGTCGATCTCGAAAGGGCCAAGGGCCCCTGGTACAAGGAGACCGGCTCGGGCATGGGCCCGGCGCTGAACACCGCCTCGTCGATGAATGCCTACATCCTCGCCGACCGCGGCACCTGGCTCAACTTTAAGAATCGCGGCGACCTCAAGGTGCTGGTCGAGGGTGACACGCGGCTGTTCAACCAGTACGGCGTCATCCTCGTGAATCCGGCCAAGCACCCGCACGTCAAGAAGGAACTCGGCCAGCAGTTCATCGACTGGCTGGTTTCGGACGAGGGGCAGAAGGCGATCGCCGAATACAAGATCGGCGGCGAACAACTGTTCTTTCCCAACGCGAAGAAGCCGTGAGGTGGTAAGCAAATTGCGCAATCGATCGGAAGGGCGGGCAACCCGCTCTGCAACTGCGCTCGCCATGCGCGACAATACGCGCATTGAATTGCCGTTGATCGAATGAGCGATCTGACCCCGCCGGCCGGCTTACGCCGGCGCAAGTCGAAAGTGACCAAACCCGGCCCGCTACCCTTCTCGCTGCGCGTGAGCTTCAGTCTGTCGCCCGACGATGGACTGCGCGGCGTCACGCCCGACGACACGCTGTTCATGCTGCTCGAAGGCGTGCGCATCTCGGGGTCGCTGTCGCAGGCGGCACGCGCGCTCGGCATGTCCTACCGCCATGCCTGGGGCATGATGCGGGCGAAGGAAGAGCGGCTCGGCGCCGAACTCATCGTCAAGCAGCGCGGGCGCGGCGCCACGCTGACCGCCTTCGGCGCCCGGCTGGTGTGGGCGCAGCAGCGCATCCTGTCGCGCTTCGCCCCGGTGGCGGCCAGCCTGGAGGCGGAGTTTCTCTCCGAGCTGCGGGAGGATCTGTTCGCCGAGAAGGAAACCCTGCGCCTGCGCGCCAGCCACGATCTCGCCCTGCCAATACTGCGCGAGGAGATCGAACGGCGCAGCAGCGCGATCTTTGTCGACCTGCGCTTTTCCGGCAGCGAGGAGAACCTCAAGGCGCTGGCCCACGGCGCCTGCGACATCGCCGGCTTTCACTGCGCGCGCAACCAGCGCAAGGGCTCGGTGCAGCATGTCGGCTACCGGCGCTGGTTGAAACCCAGGAACACCGGCTGATCCGCTTCGCCACCCGCGTGCAGGGGTTGATGCTGCGGCCCTCGCTCGCTGGGCAGGTCACCGGATTCACCGACATCGCACAGCGCGGCCTGCGCTTCATCAACCGGCAGAAGGGTTCCGGCACGCGGCTGGTGACCGACCAGTTCCTCGCCGACCAGCACGTGCAGCCGCGCGAAATCGCGGGCTACCAGATCGAGGAATGCACCCATCTTGGTGTTGCGACGCGCATCGCCGCGAACGCAGCGGATGTCGGCGTCGGCATCGAGGCCGCCGCGCAGCAACTTGGGCTGGCCTTCCTGCCGCTGGTACCCGAGGATTACTTTCTGCTGGTTGCCCAATCCAGCCTCGAACTCGCGCCGCTGCAAACCCTGATCGAGGTGCTGCGCGAACCGGCCTTTCGCCGCCGCGTCGCGCAACTCGCCGGCTACGACACCGCGGCGGCAGGCGAGATCGTTCGCCTGGAAGACGCCCTGCCGTGGCGAAATGACGAACGCTGACCGGCACCGAACCAGAACTGCCCAGGCATCGCATCGCCGCTCGCTCGTCGGCTCAGGCCAGTGGCCTGTCGATCGCTTCCAGGATCGGCCCGCAAACGTAGAAACGTCCCCACCGCCGTCTGCCCACCTCCTTTACGAAACGGTTCTTCACCAGCACGTCGATCGCGGCCTTTGCTGTCGGGTGGGTCTTGCCAAGCAATTTGGCGGCGCGTCCGATCGTCATGTACGGGTTGGTAAACAGATTGTCGATCAGCGCCAGCGCATTCGGCTTGTCGCGCAACTGAGCACGGTATTGCTCGCGCAGGCGGTACAGCTCGCGCGCCTGCTGGCCGGCCGCCGTCGCCGTTTCGGTCACGCCCTGCAGGAAGTAGCGTATCCACGCATCCCAGTCGCCATGCGTCCGCACACGCTGCAGCAGGTCGTAATAGTCGGACTTGTGCGCATCGATGAAGGCGGAGAGGTAGAGCAACGGCTGTGTCATCCGCCCCCGTTCCATCAGGAAGAAGGTGACCAACAATCGCCCGACGCGGCCGTTGCCGTCGAGGAACGGATGAATGGTCTCGAACTGCACATGCATCATCGCGCACTGGATCAGGTCCGGCAGCACCTCACGCATGTGCAGAAATTTCTCCCAATCGCTCAGGCATTCGATCATTTCATCTACCGGCGGCGGAACGAACGCCGCCGTCATCGGCGTGCTGCCGGCCGGGCCGATCAAGTTCTGCGAACGGCGGAATTCGCCCGGCGTCGCCTTGTCACCGCGCACGCCGCTCATCAGTTGGGCGTGGATCTCGCGGATCAGGCGCAGCGACAGCGGCAGCTCCGGCAGTCGCTGCATGCCGTGTTCGAGGGCGCGCACGTAGTTGCGCACCTCGTCGATGTCGTCGCGGTTCTCGGGCTTCGCCTGGCTGTCTTCGATTTCGTCGATCAGCAGGTCCGAGAGGCTCGCCCTGGTGCCTTCGATGCGCGACGACAGTACCGCTTCGCGCCGGCTGTAGGGTGCGATCAGCAGATGCGGATTCGGCAACTGGCTGCCCAGGCCGGAGAGCTCCGACAGCGCTGCGTCGGCCTTGGACAGCGCCAATGCCAGCCCCATGTCGAACTCGAGCTTCGGCGGCAGCGGATGCGGCACGAAAGCCAGGAAGCCCTGCGGCGACGGCATCAGCCGACCGCTCGCGTTTTGCGTAAAATCATTCGGATTCATTACGTTAGGCAGGCTGACAGAAGGATTCTTTCAAACGATTATAGGCTTTGAAAGAAAGCGGTCAATTTCTTTCAAAGCCGCGCGAACTCTGAAAGTTTCTTGCCGTTCCAGCGACGCGCTCAGCCGGCGCTGGCGATATAGCGGCCGGGGCCGGCTTCGCGGGCGCGGCCCAGCGCCACGAGGGTTTCGATGATCGGCGGCAGGCGCTTTCTCCACTTGCCGCGGCCGCTGAAATGCGCGGCCAGCTCGTCGAGCGATTGCGCGGCCGCGGCCTGCGCGAGTACGCCGGCCACCGCCGCCACCTGCGCCGGAAGCTCTGCCGGCCACGCGAGTCGGCCCGGCCTGGAAACCGCATGGACAAGCGCTCCTGGCGCGGCATGTTCTGACAGGTCCAGCCCGCCTTGCTCTGCGGCCGGCACTGCCTGTGAGGCGCACTGGTATTCGGGTCTGAGCCAATGCACGTCGCCGTTGGCTTCCTGTACGGCACGCAAGGCATTCAGCGCCACGAGCCGCGCCAGCACTTGATCTCGGCCTGCCTCGCTGCGCAGCGTGCCCGCCAGATCGTCCCAGCCGTAGGCGGACAGCACTTCGCGGTCGATTTCGTCGTGCAGCGCGGCCAGCACGCCGACCAGTCCGGCGTCGTGAATCGCCCGCTCCTTGGCCGACACCGGCCGGCCGGCGCGCAGCGCTTCGAGCACGTTGTACATCTGCGTCAGCGTGATGCTGGTCGAAGCCTGCACGCGCTTGCGATGCACATCGAGCTCCTCGGCGAGCGCGCGGATGCGGGATTGTTGGTCGGGCGTGGCGTCGGGGAAGGGATAGGGCGCGAAGCAGGTCGTGTTCGTCCAGGTCGGGCGGTCTTCAAGCGTGCCTCCAGCTCGCAGCGCCCACAGCGCATGGACGGTACTGGAAAGGACGCCGAGCACGTAAGCGTCGTCGCAGCAGATCGCATAGAGCTTGTGGTCCGGGCAGAACGGCAAGTCGAAGAAACTGAACACGCGGTGCTTTGACGTCTCTGGGGTGAGGATGATTCGCTTCATCCCCGACCAAGCCAGTCGCAAGCCGCGGCGTGGTTCACCAAACATCCACCATCGATCGCGGTAAGCCTGCCGGTTGTTTTGATCACGCTCCGGCTTCACGCGATCGAGAAGCCACTGGTAAAGCGCGGGATGCTTTTGCCGCGCCTGCTCTGCGTTGTAGCCGTACAGGTCGATGACGCAGCAGAGTTCGCCACCCTGCATCATGTCGCGTGCATTGCAGTGGAGCTTGATCTCGGATGGCAGATTCGCAAAGTCGTAGCCGAGCGCCACAACTTCCTCGGGGGACAAGCGAAATCCCTTGCCCACCAGATTCATTCCCTGAAAGCACAAGCCGGCGTTGGCGCGCAGGCGATCGACATCACCTATGCTCGTTCCAGTGGTCAAGTCGGCGTGCAGCTTTCCGACGCACTCCGAAATCTTGACCGAAAACTCGCCTTCCTCGGCCGGCGTTTCGTCGATCACGGTCAGAAGCCGGCCAGCTTGTGCGCTGGCTGAGGCGACAGTCATCGCAATGCGCACGTCCGCACCATCCGCGCTGTCGACCCACGGATGGTCGGGAATCGCGAAGGCAAGCGACAGCGGCGGCTTCGCCTCCAATTGTGCGCCGACGATCTGGCGGTTGAAGGTCTGGCGCAAGCTGTTGGTGGTGATCAAGCCGAAGCGCCGCAGGCTGCTGTTTCGCGTGAGATCGGCGGCGTGGTGCCACCAGAACATGACGAAGTCGGCGGTGTCGGGCACGTCCTGCCAGACGCCGCGCAGGGCTTCGACATAGCCGTCGCCGAGTGCGATGCGCATGCGCTTGTTGCCGATGAACGGCGGATTGCCGACGACGAAATCGGCTTCGGGCCATTCGGCCTTGCGCGGATTGATGTACTTCTCGATCGGCATGCGCGCGGCTTCGTCGGGCACCGGCGCGCCGGTGACCGGGTGCGGCTTCATGGTCTTGCCGTCCCAGCGGGTGACCGGGATGCCGCGCTGGTCGAGCAGGAAGTCGATACGCTCGCAGGCGAGCACGGCGTCGCGGCATTCGATGTTGCGAAAGTCTTTGAGTACCGGCTGCGGCGGCAGGCCGCCGCCGCGCGTGCGGAAGTGCCATTGCAGGTAGCCGATCCACAGCACGAGTTCGGCAATCGCCGCGGCGCGCGGGTTGATTTCGAGGCCGAGAAACTGATGCGGGTCGACGGTGAGACCACTCGCTTCGAGCCGGCCCTGGGTGTCGCCGAGGGCGTCGAGCTGGTTGAGCACTTCGCCTTCGAGACGCTTCAGGTGTTCGAGGGTGACGTAGAGAAAGTTGCCCGAGCCGCAGGCCGGGTCGAGCACGCGCACGCTGCACAGCGCGTGGTGGAACTTGCGAACCTCGGCGCGCGCGGCGTCCATCTTGCCCTCGCCGGCCAGCAGCATGGCCGCGGCCTGCACGTCGGCCCAGTCGGCGCGCAGGGGTTCAACGACCGTCGGCAGCACCAGGCGTTCGACGTAGGCGCGCGGCGTGTAGTGGGCGCCGAGCGCGTGGCGCTCTGCCGGGTCGAGTGCGCGTTCGAGCAGGGTGCCGAAGATGGCGGGTTCGACCTGCTGCCAGTCGGCGCGGGCGGCTTCGAGCAGGCGGTCGATCTGCGCCGGGGAGAGCGGCAGCACGTCCGGATTCTTGAACAGCTTGCCGTTGAAGTGCAGCACCTGCGCGGCGATGCTGGCGGCGAACTCGCCGCGGTCCATCGCGCGCCACAAATCGTGCAGCATGCGGCCGAGCACATCGGGCTGGGCACGGTACTGATCGAGCAGGCCGACGAAGGCGCCGTGCTCGGCATTCTTCGGCAGCAGGCCGACATCCTCGGCGAACATGCTGAACAGGCAGCGGGTGAGAAAGCCGGCGACGACCTCGGCGCTGTGACCGGCGGATTCGAGGCTCCTGGCGACTTCGGCCAGGTGGGCGGCGACTTCCCGCGTGGCGCGCGCAGCCACGCGGGCCGGGTCGAGCGCCAGCGGATCGAGCCACACCGCGCGCAGGCGCTCCCGCACCCACTCGCTGCGCAGATCGGCGAGGCGGATGCGGTGCGAGCGCGGATCGGGAAACGGCGTGTAGGTGGCGCCACTGCGGGTGAATTCGGCGTAGAACTCGATGGCGTGGCCGACATCGACCACCAGCAGGAACGGCGGCCGGCCTTCCTCGGCGGGCAGCGCGCGGGCTTAGGCCTCGGCCTGCGCGCGGGCGCGCAGCATGGCGTCGTCGAAGCCTTTGGCCGCGTTGTGCCGCAGGCGCTTGGCTTCGAGCACGAAAGCGCCGCGGCGGTAGCAGTCGATGCGGCCCTCGGATTCGCTGCCGTCGCCATGGCGAAAACGCACCCGGCGCTCGAACACATACTTGTTCTCGCGCGTGTCCTCGCGTGCCGGGTCGGGCTGCGGCAGATCGAGCAGGCGCGCGAGTTCAGTGACGAATAGCTGGGCGTTGGCGAGTTCGGATCCGGTCGCGTGCTGCCAGCGGGCGATGAAGTCTTCGATCACCGTAGTGGCGGCTTCGGGCGCGGCACTCATGCGACGGCAATTGCATTCGGCATGGGGCGCGAGTCTAGCAGAACGGCGATGCGCTGGAATCGCACGCGGCGCCGATCTCAGTCGAAGAGTGTCGCGGCCGTGTTCAGGGTGAGGACCAATCGGTCTTTGGCGTCGGGCAAGGGCTGAAAGCCGAAGTGTTCGCAGAATCGTGCCGCATTCTGATCCTTCGCGTCGACGAGTATCGCCGCGATGCCGACCTCGGATGCGACCCGAACCGTTCGCCGGAGCGCATCGATCAGCAATAGGCCGCCAATTCCTGCACCGCGGACCGGCTCAGCGGTCGCGAGGCGGCCGATCAGCACAATCGGAATCTTCTTCGGCAACCTCTTCGCGAGCTGCGGCGGAAGCGACGCGCCTTCAGCCGTGCCGACCGTAAGGCTGTAGAAGCCGAGTATCGAATCGGGCGTGTCCGGATCGACGGCAACGAAGGTCCGGGAGACACCCTTTCCGCCATGCTGTCTGGCTACACGGCGAAGCCAGTCGTCGAGTGGCGCGCTGCCGCATTGAAACGACTCAGTGTCGTGATGAACCTGAAGCGCCTGAATCCGGATCGTCATTCGCGACCGCCCTCTTGTAACGCTGGCGCGCCCGCTTCAACGCTGCATTCGGCGCCGGCGGATTCTCGAGCAACCCGGCGATCAGTTCCGCATCGCGCCGCGACAGATCGATACGCGTAAAGGTGTCGATAACCGTTCGCGCCTTTTCCGACGCGGCCTGAACGACGAATTGATTCACCGTAACACCGACCAGCGCCGCAGCTTTCTCGAGCTCCGCCACCACTGGCTGCGGAACGCGAGCGGTAATGCGGCCTCGTTGGTCGAGATTTTTGGTTGCCATAGAGCTTGGCGCAGCGAGTTTCGCAGTCGAGTGAGATTGCCGCCAGTATCCCACGTGGTGCCAGTTTGTCACCACTCGCTGAATCGGCCGGGCGTCGTCGCGGATCCTCGATTCACTGCAAGGCGCCGCCGATCCTTATGCCACCGGCCGGATGCAAGACGGATTCAGCCGCCGTCGCTGCTCGCGCTGCGCGCCGGATCGCGATTCGCCAGTTTGGCTTCTTCCTCATCGGTGAATAGGCGCGAGCGAGTCAGAAAGCGCAGGCCGCTCGGCCTCTCGAGCGAGAACATGCCGCCGTTGCCGGGAATGGCGTCGATGATCAGGTGGGTGTGCTTCCAGTATTCGAACTGTGCGCAGCTCATGTAGAACGGCACGCCACCGATCTCGCCGAGCCAGACGTCGCTGCCGCCGACCATGAATTCGCTGGTCGGAAAACACATCGGCGCGCTGCCGTCGCAGCAGCCGCCGGACTGGTGGAACAGAATGCTGCCATGCTGCCCCCGGAGCGCGGCGATGAGTTCCAGCGCGGCGGACGTGGCAGTGACTCGGCTGACGGTGTGCATATGGTTTGCGGCCGCGAGTGAAAGGTGACGCGTAACGCGTGACGAAAACCGACCGGTTCTGTCACGCGTCTCCCGTCACCCCTCACCGCCTCATCAGAAGAAGCCGAGCTTGTTCGGATCGTAGGACACCAGCAGGTTCTTGGTTTGCTGGTAGTGATCGAGCATCATCCGGTGGTTCTCGCGCCCGATGCCCGACTGCTTGTAGCCGCCGAACGCGGCGTGCGCCGGGTAGAGGTGGTAGCAGTTGGTCCACACGCGGCCGGCCTGAATGCCGCGGCCCATGCGAAAGGCACGCGAACCATCACGGCTCCACACGCCGGCGCCGAGACCGTAGAGCGTGTCGTTGGCGATGGCGAGCGCCTCGTCCTCGTCCTTGAAGGTGGTGACCGACAGCACCGGTCCGAAGATCTCTTCCTGGAAGATGCGCATCTTGTTGTGGCCCTTGAACACGGTCGGCGTGATGTAGTAGCCGTCCTTGAGTTCGCCGGCGAGCGAAGCCTGCTCGCCGCCGGTCAGGCACTGGGCGCCTTCTTCCTTGCCCAGCTTGATGTAGCTCAGGATCTTCTCGAGCTGCTCGGAGGAGGCCTGGGCACCGATCATCGTGCTCTTGTCGAGCGGGTTGCCCTGCTTGACGGCCTTGACGCGCTCGATCGCGCGCTCGATGAACCTGTCGTAAATCGATTCATGGATCAGCGCGCGGCTCGGGCAGGTGCACACCTCGCCCTGGTTGAGCGCGAACATCGTGAAGCCTTCGAGCGCCTTGTCGAAGAACGCGTCGTCGGCGGCCATCACGTCTTCGAAGAAGACGTTGGGCGACTTGCCGCCGAGTTCGAGGGTCACCGGGATCAGGTTCTGCGATGCATATTGCATGATTAGGCGGCCGGTCGTGGTCTCGCCGGTGAAGGCGATCTTGGCAATGCGGCTGGACGATGCCAGCGGCTTGCCGGCTTCGAGGCCGAAACCGTTGACCACGTTGAGCACGCCGGGCGGCAACAGGTCGCCGACGATCTCGAGCAGCACCAGGATCGAGGCCGGCGTCTGCTCGGCTGGCTTGAGCACCACGCAGTTGCCGGCGGCCAGCGCCGGGGCGAGCTTCCACACCGCCATCAGGATCGGGAAGTTCCACGGAATGATCTGCCCGACCACGCCGAGCGGCTCCTTGAAGTGGTAGGCGTAAGTGGTGTGGTCGATTTCGGAGATGCCGCCTTCCTCGCTGCGGATGCAGCCTGCGAAATAGCGGAAGTGATCGATGGCGAGCGGAATGTCGGCCGCCATGGTTTCGCGCAGCGGTTTGCCGTTGTCGATGGTTTCGGCCACCGCGATCTTGTCGAGGTTGGCTTCCACGCGGTCGGCAATCCTGTTCAGGATGTTGGCACGCTCGGCCGGACTCGTCGTGCCCCATTTAGCCTTGGCGGCGTGTGCGGCGTCGAGCGCGGCGCTGACGTCCTTGTCGTTCGAGCGGGCGACTTCGCAGAACACCTTGCCGGTGATCGGCGTTACGTTCTCGAAATACTGGCCGGACAAGGGCTCGGTCCACTTGCCGTTGATGTAGTTGCCATAGCGCGGTTTGTAGGGGTTGGGCATGCCGAGGTTGGCAGCGTCGAGCAGATTCATGTCGTCCTCCTGAAGTGCGGATTGATCGGATCCGGGCACGCCGCCCGGAACAGGTGGACGCCTGCGCAACCCGCGTGCCATCGCCTCGGGACAGACAAGCCCATGTCGGATAAGGGAAATTTCGCGCACGCCGAGAATGCCGGCGAATCCGCGTGTGCGGCAGAAAGTGGCGACCTATGCTCTGCGTCGCATAGGCAGACATCGATGGACGGCGCGATGCGATCGGCATCGGAGACGCAGGTATGCTGAACCAAGCACTTCTTGTGCGGCTCGGATCGGAATCGCAGGTCGGGGCGGGCGTTGAATCAGGAGGTTCGCAAACCCGCGCCGGATGGCCAGGACAAGACTGTCACAGCATGAGACAGCGGCGCGCCGATGGAACAATGCGCGGTGCCGGCCGCGAACCCGCTCAATCGATCAGGTGGTGGTAGCGGCCGCCGTGATACACCAGCGGCGGCACCTCGCGGCGCGCATAGCGCTCGACCCGGCCGAGGAACACCACATGGTCACCGCCCGGGTACTGCGCCTGGTTGTGGCACTCGAACCACGCGCAACAGCCTTCGATCAGCGGGGCGGCGCCGGCGCCATCGGCAAAGGCCACGCCGGCAAAACGGTCGATGTTGCGGGCTGCAAACTGGCGCGACAGCCACTCCTGGTCGTGCGACAGCACATTGACCGCGAAGTGGCTGCAGCCCTCGAATGCCGAACGAATCGGCGAATGCCGGGCAAGGCTCCAGACGATCAACGGCGGATCGAGCGAGACCGAGTTGAAGGAGTTTACGGTCAGTCCGACCGGCTTGCCGACGGCATCGCGCGCGCAGACGATGGTGATGCCGGTGGCAAAGCGACCCAGCGCATGGCGATACTCGCGCGAGTCGAATGCAGCATCGGGCGCGGGATGGAGGGTGGGAATCATCGAGTGCCGCGCGGTCAGGCGGAGCGCCGGGCCGGGTATCGTCGCCAGTCTATAATCGTGGATGCCTCGCACAACCCCGTTTAGCGCCTCGGAGTTTCCCTCATGAGAATCGGCACGCCCCTGTCACCGTCGGCGACCCGTGTCATGCTGCTGGGCAGCGGCGAACTCGGCAAGGAGGTGATTATCGCCTTGCAACGGCTGGGTGTCGAGGTAATCGCAGTCGATCGCTACGAGCATGCGCCGGGCCACCAGGTCGCGCACCGCGCGCATGTGATTTCGATGACCGATGGTGCCGCGCTGCGCCGGTTGGTGGAGCAGGAACGGCCACACCTGATCGTGCCGGAAATCGAGGCCATTGCCACCGACATGCTGCTGGAGATCGAGCGCGAAGGCATCGCCGAGGTCATCCCGACGGCGCGCGCGGCCAGGCTGACGATGAACCGCGAGGGCATCCGCCGACTGGCGGCGGAGGAACTCGGCCTGCCGACCTCGCCCTACGCGTTCGCCGATTCGCTCGACGATCTGCATGCGGCGGTCGCGACGATCGGCTGCCCGTGCATCGTCAAGCCGGTGATGTCTTCGTCGGGCAAGGGCCAGTCGACGATCCGGACGCCGGAGGACATCGAGCGCGCCTGGAACTACGCTGCGGCCGGCGGGCGGGTCGATCAGGGCCGGGTGATCGTGGAAGGTTTCATCGACTTCGACTACGAGATCACCCAGCTCACAGTGCGGGCGTGTGACGAGGCGGGCACGGTGCAGACCTACTTCTGCGACCCGATCGGCCATCTGCAGGTGAACGGCGATTACGTCGAATCCTGGCAGCCGCAAGCGATGAGCCCGCGCGCGCTCGATCGTTCACGCGAGATCGCGCGCGACGTGACGTTCAACCTCGGCGGGCGCGGCATCTTCGGCGTCGAACTGTTCATCAGGGGCGATCAGGTGTGGTTCTCCGAAGTCAGCCCGCGCCCCCACGACACCGGGCTGGTCACGCTGGCGACACAGCGATTGTCCGAATTCGAGCTGCATGCCCGGGCGATACTCGGTTTGCCGGTGGACGTAGCGCTGCGCGCGCCGGGCGCCTCGGCGGTGATCTATGGGGCAATGGCGGACAAGGGCATCGCCTTCGAAGGCGTGGCCGCGGCGCTGGCTGTGCCGACCAGCGACATCCGGCTTTTCGGCAAGCCGGAGTCGTTCGTCAAGCGGCGCATGGGCGTGGCGGTGGCCAACGGCAAGGACACCGACGAAGCGCGCATCCGCGCCAGGCTGGCTGCAAGCCGCGTCAAGCCGGTGAGCGGTTGAACCTCCCTCACCGGAAGACCGGGTTCGCCGGGCAACTGATCGCCTGGCATGCGCAGCACGGCCGCCACGACCTGCCGTGGCAGAACACCACTGATGCCTATCGCATCTGGCTGTCCGAAATCATGCTGCAGCAGACGCAGGTGGCGACGGTCATTCCTTACTACCTGCGCTTCCTCGAACGGTTTCCCGACATCCGCGCGCTTGCCGCCGCGCCGGTCGAAGACGTGATGGCGCTGTGGAGCGGACTCGGCTACTACGCCCGCGCGCGCAACCTGCACGCCTGTGCACGCGCGGTGGTCGCCCAGCACGACGGCATGTTTCCGCGCGACGCCGCAGCGATCGCCGAGCTGCCCGGCATCGGCCGCTCGACCGCCGCGGCGATCGCCGTGTTCGCGCATGGTATGCGCGGTGCGATTCTCGACGGCAATGTCAAACGCGTGCTCGCCCGCCGCTTCGGCATTGAAGGATTTCCCGGCGACAGGGCGGTGGAGAACCGGCTGTGGAAACTCGCTGAATCGCTGCTGCCGAGCGAGGACATCGAGACCTACACTCAGGCACTGATGGATCTCGGCGCCACGGTATGCACGCGGGGCAAGCCGGACTGTGTGCGCTGCCCAGTGCACGGCGACTGTATCGCACTCAAGCAGGGCCGCGTCGGCGAATTGCCCGGTCCGCGACCCTGCAAAGCGCTACCGCGGCGCACTGCCCGCTACCTGATCCTGCGGCACGAGGATCGCGTGCTGTTCGAGCAGCGCCCGTCCAGCGGCATCTGGGGCGGGCTGCTATGCCTGCCAGAGCTGCAAATCGACGACGACCCGCGGCACGTCGCGCGTCTGCGCTATGCCTGCACAATCGACAGCGCCGAAGCGCAACCGCCGCTGACCCACGGCTTCACCCACTTTACATTGACACTGCAACCGCTGACCTGCCGTGTGACCAGGATCGAACCGCACGCCGCTCAGCCCGGGCTGCAGTGGCTCGCGCTCGATCGACTCGATCGGGCGGCGCTGCCGGCGCCGATCCGCAAGCTGCTGATGCGCTGAAGCGCCGGTACAGGCCGTCGGCCTGAGAGGCGCATGGAATGGCGCTCCACGGGCATGCATGGGCGGCGCAGCCCGAACGGCTGCTGGCCGCCGTGGCATCACGGCTGCGGTGCTCAGGCGGCCTTCGAGCGCTTGTTGGGCACTGCCTTGGGCGCTTCGCTGGTGGCCTTGTCCTCCGTCGCGGCCGCCTTGGTTTTGGCGCCGGCCTTCGGCGCGCGTGGCTCGAACTCGAAGCCCACCTTGCCGTCCGACCCGCGCACCAGAAAGGCGGAAAACTTGCGCCGAGTGCGTTGCGAAATGAAATTGCGCAGGATATCGGTACGGCCGGTGGCGAGCAGCTTCTCCATCTGCTCGCGCTCGACGTTCTGTTGCAGGATGATCTTCCCGGAGCGGAAATCGCAGCTCTTGCCGGGCCCGACCGATTTCTCGCAGACATACGACAGGCCGTGCTCGAGCACGCGCGCGCCGCACTTCGGACAGGGCCCGAGCGGTGACTGCTCGCCGAAGTCGACCGGCTCGGCATTCGCTTCGTCCTCGCGCGACTGGCCGAAATCGAACTCCGGCTCGAGCTTGTCGTTCATGCGGATCAGCGCATTGAACGGGCGCCCCATCTTGTTGCGGAAGCCGATCAGCGGGCCGACTTCGCGCTTTTCCAGCAGGGTTTCGATTTCCTCGATCTCGAACTGGCGGCTGGCAACGATCTTCCACAAGGCAAACTCGCACTTCTGGCACTGAAACTTCTTGTAGTTCTCCTTGATCACGCCGCCGCATTTCGGGCACGGCGTCCCGAGCGTCGCGAAGTCCCCGGGTACCGTATCGCTTTCGTGCGACTTCGCCTGGTGCACGATGTGGCGCGTCATCTCGGCGATGTCCTTCATGAACTCGGCGCGCGTCAGCTTGCCTTGCTCCATCTGCGACAGCTTGTACTCCCACTCGCCGGTCAGCTCGGGTTGCGTCAGTTCGGTTACCTGCAGGCCCTTGAGCAGGATGATCAGGGAAAAGGCCTTCGCCGTCGGCATCAGTTCGCGGCCTTCGCGAAGCAGGTACTTCTCGGTGATCAGACCTTCGATGATCGCCGCCCGGGTGGCTGGCGTGCCGAGGCCGCGTGCCGCCATCGCTTCGCGCAGTTCGTCGTCCTCCACCAGCTTGCCGGCACCTTCCATCGCCGACAGCAGCGTGGCTTCGTTGTAACGCGGCGGCGGCTTGGTGGCATTCGGCTTGACGACGATGTCATCGGTCGAAACGATTTCGTTCGGACTGACGGCAATCAGTTGCGGCTTGCTGCCCTCGTCGCCGGTTTCGGCCTGCGCTTCCCTGCCATAGACCGCCAGCCAGCCCGGGTTGACCAGCACCTTGCCTTCGGTCTTGAAGGCATCCCCTTCGACCCGCGTGATGCGCGTGGTGATCAGGTATTCCGCCGCCGGGTAGAACACGGACAGGAAACGCCGCGTGACCATGTCATAAACCTTCTGCTCCGCTTCCGACAGATGCTTCGGCGCCGTGCCGGTCGGCACGATCGCGAAGTGATCGGAGATCTTCGCGTTGTTGAAGATCCGCTTGTTCGGCTTGATCCACTTCTGTTTGACGATCTCGCGGCAAAACGGCGAGTAGTCCGCGGCAAGGCCCTTGAGAATGTCGGGCACGGCGTCCAGATAGTCTTCCGGCAGCGCGCGCGCATCGGTTCGCGGGTAGGTCAGTACCTTGTGCCTTTCGTACAGCGCCTGGGCAATCGACAGGGTGGTCTTGGCAGAGAAGCCGAAACGGCCGTTGGCTTCGCGCTGCAGACTGGTCAGATCGAACAGCAGCGGCGAGAGCTGCGTAGAGGGTTTGCTCTCTTCCTCGACCTTGCCAGGCTTGCCCAGACACCTGGCGCGGATCGCTTCCGCCCTGGCCTGGTCCCACAGGCGTTCGGCGCGCGCGTGTTCGTCATCGTCCGGCTTCTTGAACTTCTCGTCGAACCAGCGACCGGCGTAGCTGCCCGCCTTGGCGCCAAAGGTGGCCTCGATTTCCCAATAGTCGCGCGAGACGAACTTGCGAATCCGCTCTTCGCGTTCGACGACGATCGCCAGCGTTGGCGTCTGTACGCGGCCGACCGTGGTGAGGTGAAAACCACCGGTCTTCGAGTTGAACGCGGTCATCGCCCGCGTGCCATTGATTCCGATCAGCCAGTCCGACTCGGAACGGCATACCGCCGCATCTGCGAGGCCACGCATTTCGCTGCCCTCGCGCAAGCGATCGAAGCCGGCGCGGATCGCCGCCGCGGTCATCGACTGTAACCACAGGCGCCTGACCGGGTGCTTTGTTTTCGCGTGCTGGACGATATAGTTGAAGATCAACTCGCCTTCGCGTCCCGCATCGCAGGCATTCACCAGGCCGTCGACGTCCTTGCGCTTGATCAGCTTCATCAACACCTTGAGCCGGTCGGCGGACTTCTCGATCGGCTGCAGGGCGAAGTGCGGCGGGATGACGGGCAGGTGGGCAAACGACCACTTGCCACGCTTGACCTCGTATTCCTCGGGTACCGTCAGCTCGAGCAGATGACCGACCGCCGCCGACAGCACGTAGTCGTCGCTTTCGTAGTACTCGCCGCTCTTGGTGAAGCCGCCCAGCGCACGTGCAATGTCCTGGGCGACGGAGGGCTTCTCTGCAATGATGAGCTGCTTGGCCATCTTGGCTTTCCTGCCGCAGACAAAGAACTACCCGGTGCGTCATCCGCCCGAGTGGCGACAAACGTTGTTGGTGGATTAGCCCGGTTGCGATTACATCTCGGCGTGGCATCGCGGACAAAACGGGCTCGATGATAAGAACAAAGTCGCGCCGACCGCAAGCGCAGACCCTGAGCTCAGTGGAATCGGGCGTCCTCGTCGTCGGACAGCAACTCTTCGAGAATCAGCGTGTCGAGCGATTGATCCTGGCTCCACAGCACGATCAGCACGATGACCTTGAGCTTCGACAATGACAACCGGCCTTCCGACAGCGCCATTGCCCTTTCGATGATGATCTCCCGCATCAGCGGATTGAGCACACCAGACCCTTCGAGAAAGGCAATGAATCCGCGGCAACTGCTATCGAGCCGCGTACATTCCTCCTTGCAGTAGGCGCGGAACGAGCGCGGCGACGGGCTGATCTGCGGCCGTTTCTCATCCGCCCGACGATCCAGCCCGGACAGCCAGTCGAGTGCGGCCGAGATGTCCTCGTCCTCGAATCCGGCGGCAGAAAGCTTGCGCGCAAGCTGATCCGGTGCCGGGCAGGCGTCTACATGAGCATAATTCTCGAACAGATAGACCAGAATTTCGAACATTGTGTCAGCGATCCCGCTCGATTCTCTGATAGAGGCCGCCCGCCAGCGTGGCGATGCGGCCGTCCAGTTCCATGCGCAAGAGAATGGGGTATAGCGCATCAGCCGTCAAGCCGGAGCGTTCGAGCAGGGAATCGATGTCGCACGGATCGTACCCCATGGCGTCGAGCAGGTTGCGGGCTTCCTCGTCGAGATTCTCGTCATGCGCGCCGGCCTGATCCCCGGCGTCAAGGATGCCGATTTCTTCGAGTACGTCCTGGGCAGATTCGACCAGCTTGGCCCCCTGCTTGATGAGTTTGTGGCAACCCTTCGACAACGGCGAATGGATCGAGCCGGGTATCGCGAAGACCTCGCGCCCCTGCTCGGCCGCTAGCCGGGCGGTGATCAGCGTGCCGCTGCGATCTGCGGCTTCGACCACCAGCACGCCGCGGGCCAGGCCCGCCAGGATGCGGTTGCGCCGCGGAAAGTTGGCGGCCAGCGGCGGCGTGCCAAGCCGGAACTCGGAGATGATTGCCCCGTTTTCGGCAATGGCGCGAGCCAGCGCCTGATTGCGCGCCGGGTAGATCCGGTCGGCGCCGGTGCCGATCACGGCGACCGTCGACCCGGCACCGTCGAGTCCGCCACGATGTGCAGCCGCATCGCAGCCCAGCGCGAGGCCACTGACGATGGTGACGCCAGCTCGGGATGCAGCCCGCGCGAAGGACTCGGCATTGGCGATTCCCTGCGGTGTCGCATTGCGGCTGCCGACGATTGCCAGCGCCGTGCCGGCAAGCAGGTCGGTGCGGCCCTTGACATACAGAACCACCGGCGGATCCGGGATTTCGAGCAATTGCGGCGGATAATCGGGATCTGCCAGGGTCAGAATACGGTTGCCCGGCTCGCTGCACCAGGCGAGGGCGGCTTCGACCTGCGCGTTGCTGTCGTGGTCACCGACAGCAACTGCAAGCTTTTCCCCGATCAGCCGGGCCACCTCGGCTTGCCCGGCTGAAAATACCTGCCGGGGCAAGCCGAAGGCTCGCAGCAGTGCTCGTTGGCGCTCTCCGCCGAGTCCCGGAACCAGGGTCAGCCGCAGCCACGCGGCGAGTTCGGGGTCCGGCGTCAAGTCAGGGCGTGCGTACCGTATCGCGTGCCGTCACCGGACGCGCGCTGTTCATGATAAGTGCGTAGGACATCTTGTCGAAGGTGCGGAACACGAACAGCAGTCCGTAGCGCTCTTCCGGCAACGTATAGACCTCCTTCGGCCCGCCGCCCTCGCGATAGGTTTCCTCCCGGCCGGCACGGTAGATCGCCAGTACATGGCCGACTTCCAGGCCGTTGCGAGCACCGAGGTTGAGCGTGACGATTGAGTTGGCGCCCGCTTCCCCGACGCCACTGTAGATTCCGATGATCTCGCCCCGAATATCCGTGTCCGGGGAATGCGGTGAATAGGCCAGCAAGTCGGGTTTGGCCGCAGGTACCATGCGGTCACCCTTGCCGATTTCCTCGACGGAGCGCGTCACCTCGAGGGTTGCCGGCTCGCCTTCGGCGATCGTTCGGGCTGTGCCGAGATAGAAGGCCTCGTAGCCGAGCAGCTCATTGGTGCCGGGATCGACCACCGGCCGGGTCGGCCTGTATATCTGCCACGAGGGTATCCCCGGCTTGATGTTGGTCGCGTACACCTTGTTGCCGGCGCCCACCAGCACACGGGATTCGTCCGTGGCGATGATCTTGGCGGAATTCGCCAGACCGGCCTCGTCGACGACCAATGGTTGCGAAAGGAATGGTGCGATTTCGGCGGTCGGAATACTGGGAACGGCCTGTTCCGATTTTTCCTCGTACACCTGCGGCTGCAATCGGACCGGACGTGCGATGGACAGCCTGGGTCCATTGCGGTCAAGGACGACAATCTGTCCGGGGTAGATCAGGTGCGGATTGCGGATCTGATCACGATTCATGCGCCAGACTTCCGGCCAGCGCCAAGGCTCCTTGAGGAATCTGCCGGAAATGCCCCACAAGGTATCGCCGCGCTGGACGGTGTAGCTGTCCGGCGCGTTGTCGGCAATCTGAATCGGCTTGCTGCTCGCCGCAATGGCCGCGGCGCTTGTAAATCCAAGGAGCACCGAGAATATAATGCGCATCATCATCATCGATAGCCTCGCACGGCTTTGTTGTGGGTGGGCACAGATGGCGCGGGAGCCGGGTCGGTATCCGGCGCGCCATCATGGCGGTGCCTTCCGAGAACGGCAAAATCAACGCGTTCTGAAGCGGTTCAAAACAGGAATTCGCATTCCGCCTGATTCAAACGCCTGCAGTCTAGCACGCGCGCACGCAGTTTCACAGTTTGCATTAGATTCTGCCAGTAATTGATTCACTATCCAAGCTTTTATGGCATTGCTACCCATACTTCGCTACCCTGATCCAAGGTTGCACAAGAAGGCCGCAACGGTTTCGGTTGTGGACGATTCGATTCGTCAGCTCGTGCGCGACATGGCAGAGACGATGTATGCCGCGCCCGGCATCGGCTTGGCGGCGACACAGGTCGACGTGCACAAGCGGGTGATCGTCATCGACGTCACGGAGGACAAGAGCAGTCTCCTGGTGCTGATCGACCCCGAGATCGTCGACCGCGATGGCGAGCAGGTCTGTGAAGAAGGCTGTCTGTCGGTGCCGGGCATTTTCGACAAGGTGGCCCGCTCAGAGCATGTTCGCGTACGCGCCCTAGGTACGGATGGCGAGTCGTTCGAGCTCGACGCCAACGGTCTGCTTGCCGTGTGCGTTCAGCATGAGATGGATCATCTGGAAGGCATCGTTTTCGTCGAGCATTTGTCTCGCCTCAAGCAGACCCGCATTCGCGCGAAACTCGAAAAGCAGGCGCGCATCACCGCCTGATCTTCGCCACCCGACGCACCTTGCCGGCCCGTTCCGGTTTTGCAGGATCCACTCTCGATGCGCGTCGCCTTTGCCGGAACACCTGAATTCGCAGCCCGGGCGCTCGATGCGATCATCTCCGCCGGACACACGGTCACGTTAGTACTCACTCAACCTGATCGGCCTTCCGGAAGGGGAATGAAGCTGACGCCAAGCGCAGTAAAGCAGGTCGGGCTGGAGTACGGACTGATAATTGCCCAGCCGCGCAACCTGAAGACCGAAGACGCCTGGGCGCCATTGGCGGCAGCCGATCCGGAGGTGCTTATCGTCGCGGCCTACGGGCTCATCCTGCCGCAGTCGGTGCTCGATCTGCCGCGCCGAGGCTGCCTCAACATCCACGCCTCGCTGTTGCCGCGCTGGCGCGGCGCCGCGCCAATTCAACGTGCAATCGCCGCCGGCGACCAGCGGACCGGCATCACCATCATGCAGATGGATGCCGGTCTCGACACCGGCCCCGTGCTGCTCCAGCATGCCGTCGCAATTGAACCGGACGATACGGCATTGACCCTGCACGACAAGCTGGCGAAACTGGGCGCCGAGTCGATCGTCGTCGCCCTGGCTCGACTGGAAACCGGTGATCTGCCGGCGGCTCCCCAGCCTGACCATGGCGTAACCTACGCTGCCAAGCTCGACAAGGCAGAAGCGGAGCTCGACTTGCGGCAACCCGCCGAGGTGCTCGAACGACTGGTTCGCGCTTTCAACCCCTCGCCTGGCGCGTTTCTGCGTTACGGCGATGCGCCGGTCAAGATTTGGCGCGCCGCGCTCGTCCGGGCCGAAGGTGAACCCGGCGAGGTTCTGTCGAGTAGCCCGTCAGGCATCGTCGTGGCGTGCGGCGTGCGGGCGCTATCCCTCCTCGAATTGCAGAAGCCGGGGGGCAAGCGGCTCGCAGCGCGCGAGTTCCTGGCTGGATTTCATCTGACGTCCGCCAGTCGTTTTCAGATCTGCGTCGGCTGAACGATCGTTGCATCATGCTGTCTTGCCGCGACGACAGGTTTTTCTCCGCCTTAGCAGGCACTTGCGTCCGCAAATTCCTCGATCTGTCGGGCAATGGCGACGCCACCGCCCACCATGCTTTGTCATGTTATTCTTGAATCATGACTATCTGTCTGATAGAAAAAAGGAACCGCTCGGCGGCATGTCACTTGCTGCGGTTTTTCCGATTGTGGCTGCCCCCGGGGCCGCTACACTGTTTCGATGACCAACCTGGAAAGGACTACCGATGATCAACAAGAACTCGCTTTTCGGCAAACGTGAAGATACGAGCTCGCCGCAGAGCAGCGTTCGGCCGGCGGGCTATGGCATGCAGCCGTCGACCACGGCCAAGGCGGAGTCCAGCACCGTGCCGATGCCCAAGTCTGAAACCAGTGGCACTTCGTCGTTGGAATCCACGGCATCTACAGCCAGTTCCCAGATACCGCCACTCGAAGACAGTGCTCATCAGGGCAGCAAGTTGATCGTGGGGCCCGGTATCAAGTTGAAGGGCGCCGAGATCCAGGATTGCGATACGCTGGTGGTCGAGGGGCGCGTGGAGGCAACCATGGACAGCCGCGTGATCCAGATCGCCGACCAAGGCTCGTTTGCCGGCAAGGTGAATATCGACGTGGCGGAGATTCGCGGCCGCTTCGAAGGCGAACTCACCGCGCGCAAGCAGCTCATCATCCACGCAACCGGCCACGTCACCGGAACCATTCGCTACGGCAAGATCGTGATTCAGGAAGGCGGCGAGTTGACCGGGGACGTCAAGTCCCTCGCTGCTGGTGAATCCGCGGCCTCCAGCGACTTGCTCGACATGGGATCGAAGGCTTTCGGCGCCAAGAGCGCCTGACGAGCTAGCGCACTTTCATCCCTGCTGCGTCCCGGCCAGGTGCGCTCGCGTACCTGGCAGCTTCACTCGGCAACGAGGCTCGGACAACGCTGGGTGCCGAGCCTGCGTCGCTATACTGATCGGGTGGCAGCCGATCCGACATCATGAAGACCATCATGCGCAATGATTGCGCGATGGCACGCGCCAGATCGGCGCTGCAGTGAGCCCGCCGACGCTGGCCGCCGATTCGCTAGCCCGTTCGATGCTCCACGCCGCGCGTGCGGTGGAATCGGTGATCCATGGCCGCAACCTCGATCAAGCGCTGGCGGCGCAAGCCGCCAATGTGGCATGGCCGGCCGCGATGCGCGGTGCCGTGCAGGATCTTGCCTACTCCACACTGCGCGACTTCGGCCGCGGTGATTTCCTGCTTGCCCGACTGCTCGCCCGACCGCTCGAAGCACCTGCGGTTCGCGCGCTGCTGCTGATCGCCCTGCACCGTCTGGAAAGCCACCCTGGCGCTGCGCATACCACAGTCGATCAGGCGGTTGAGGCCGCTTACCACTTGCATGACGGCGCCTTCAAGGGTCTGGTCAATGCAGTGCTGCGCAACGTCCTGCGCCAAGCCGAGGCGCCTTTCGCCGCAGCCGAGGCAGACCTCGTCGCTCGTGCTCGTCATCCCCGGTGGTGGGTGGAAACAGTCCAGCGCGAATTGCGAGAGCACGCCGACGCCGTGCTCGCTGCCGGGAATCTCCACCCGCCGATGGCATTGCGAGTCAACCCGCGCCGTGCCGAACTTGGCTGCGTGCTGGCGGAACTCGATGCGGTGGATATCGTGGCACGAGCCTACGGCGACGACATCCCGCAGTGCGTAATGCTTGAACGTCCAGTCCCGGTCGCCCGCTTGCCTGGTTTTGCGGAAGGGCGGGTTTCCGTCCAGGATGCCGGTGCCCAGCTTGCGGCACCGTGGCTCGACGTCGCGGCCGGACAGCGTGTTCTGGATGCCTGCGCGGCGCCAGGCGGAAAAACAGCGCATATTCTCGAACTCGCGGAGGTCGAGCTGACCGCGCTCGACTTCGATGCCACCCGCGCCGCCCGCATCGACGCCAATCTTGCGCGACTCGGCCTGGTGGCGCGCGTACGGGTCGCCGACTGCCGCACGCTCGACCACTGGTGGGACGGCCGCCCTTTCGATCGAATACTTGCCGACGTGCCCTGCACCGCCTCCGGCGTGGCGCGACGGCACCCCGACATCAAGTGGCTGCGCCGCGAATCGGACGTGGCGCGTTTCGCAGGGCAGAGTCGTGACATTCTCGACGCATTGTGGCGGGTGCTGGCCCCCGGTGGCAAAATGCTGTTCGTGACCTGTTCCATATTCGCCCGGGAGAACCAGCAGCAGGTTGCGGCCTTCTGCGATCGTCATGCCGACTGCCTGCGCGTTCCGCTCCACGGTGGGCCGCTGTCCGAGGCCAATTCCCAGACCGAACATCTGTTCCTGCCCACGGCCCTGCATGACGGCTTCTACTTCGCATTGCTCGCCAAGCGGACTTAGTCTGCGCTTGCTGCGCCGAGTCCTGATCACGGCAATGCTGGCGTTGGCATGCGCCTTTTCCGTTGCCCACGCGAGCGACCCCGAACTGCGCAATGTCGCACTGGTGTCGAGCGAGGATGGCCATCAGTTGCAGTTCGATGTCGTATTCGAGCTCAATCCGCGGCTCGAAGAGGTCGTATCGCGCGGCGTCCCGCTTTATTTCGTCGCCGAATTCGAATTGACGCGCCCGCGTTGGTACTGGTTCGACGAAGACCTGGCGAAACGCTCGCTGACCTATCGGCTGTCATACCATGCGCTGACCCGGCAGTATCGGCTCGCGACGGGTCCGCTCCACCAGAACTTCCCGACGCTCGAATCCGCCCTCAAGACCATGTCTCGGGTACGCAGCTGGACAGTAGCCGAACGAGGGTCATTGAGCGTCGGAGTCGGCTATCAGGCCCAGTTGCGATTCCGGCTCGATCTGACGCAGATGCCGAAGCCCTTCCAGGTCGGCGCAATCGGCGATCGGGACTGGAGCCTCGGAACCGAATGGCTGCGCTGGACCTATGTTCCCGGCGCCGGCAATACCGAGCCCGTGGGTCAGTGAAGACCCTGCTCGTCATCGCCGGCGCCGTCGGAGCGATCCTGCTCTTCCTGCTCGCCGGCGCCACCGCCAATACCGCCCTGTTCGCCGAAAGCTATCCGCTGCTGATCGGTCTGAACCTGGCGATGGCAGTCGCGCTGATCGTGCTGGTCATCGTTCAGTTGCGCGGGCTGTGGGCGGAATATCGAGAGCATCGCTTCGGCTCACGGCTCAAGCTGCGGCTGATGGGCTTGTTCGCCCTGATGGCGATTCTGCCCGGACTGGTGATCTACGGCGTTTCCGTGCAGTTCGCGCTGCGCAGCATTGAGTCCTGGTTCGACGTGCGGGTCGATGCGGCACTCGAAGGCGGTCTCAACCTCGGACGAACGACACTCGACTTCCTGCTCGAGGATCTTGCCGCGAAGGCGCGCTACATGGCGCTCGATCTCGGCGATACGGACCACGAGCGCACTGCCCAGCAGCTCAATCGCTGGCGCGAACAGGCCGGCGTCGATTCGGCAACGCTGTTCACGACGTCCGGCCAGGTCATCGCCAGCAGTTCGGCGAAGTTCTCGGCGCTGATGCCGGATCTGCCGGGGAGCGCGCTGCTGCGTCGCTCGCGGCTCGGCAGCGGCTACCGCGCCGTCGAGGGCGATGCCACGAGCGGATTCACCCTGCGGGTGTTGGTGCCGGTAGCCGGTATCGCGTTCACGGCCGATTCGCGTGTGCTCCAGCTTACCCAGCCGGTCCCCCAGCAGCTCGCCCAGAATGCCGAGGCGGTGCAGAGCGTCTACCGTGACTACCAGGAGCTTTCACTCGCCCGCCAAGGACTACGTCGCATTTTTGCCCTTACGCTGACCCTGACCCTGCTGTTCGCACTATTTACCGCAATCGCCGTCGCTTTCGTGCTGGCGCGGCGCCTGTCTGCACCGCTGGCGATACTTGCCGAAGCGACACAGGCAGTGGCACAGGGCGACTTCACGCCACGCGCGGCACTGCCCGCCCGCGACGAACTCGGCGTGCTGACACAGTCGTTCAACCGGATGACCCGTCAGTTGCAGGAAGCGCGGGCACAGGCCGACGCCAGTCGCGCCGAAGTCGAAGCCTCACGTACCTACCTCGAGAGCGTGCTGGCAAATCTGTCGGCCGGCGTACTGGCATTCGACGGCGATGGCCGGCTGCGCGCAGCCAACGGCGGCGCGCTGCAAATTTTGCGTGACGATCTGTCAGGCTTCGAACAGATGCAACTGGATCAATGGCCGCGTTTCCGCGAGTTGCGCGACGCGCTGCGTGAAGCGTTTGCCAACGATGCTTCCGCTGCCCAGGGAACCACAGACTGGCAGCGCCAGCTCGATATGCGCGATGCCGACGGAATCGGCCAGACGCTGCTGGTGCGCGTCACCCGCCTGCCCGAGACCGGTGGGGGCGGCTTCGTTGTCGTGTTCGACGACATTACGCACCTGATAGCGGCGCAGCGCAGCGCTGCCTGGGGTGAGGTTGCCCAGCGTCTGGCGCACGAGATAAAGAATCCGCTGACACCGATCCAGCTGTCCGCGGAACGGCTGGAAGCCAAGCTCACCGACAAGGTGGACCCGGCCTCACGCGAAATTCTCGCTCGCGCCACGCGGACCATCGTCGCCCAGGTGGAGGCCATGAAATCGATGGTCAATGATTTCCGTGATTACGCCAAGCTCCCGCTGCCGACGATTGCGCCGCTTGATCTGAATGCGCTCGTCCGCGAAGTGCTGGCGCTCTACGAACATGCCGGGGCAAGGCTGCAATTTGTCGCCGACCGGGAACTGCCACCGGTCGCGGGCGATGCGACACAATTGCGGCAGGTCATGCATAACCTGCTGCAGAATGCCGAGGACGCACTGCAGGGCCTGGCGGAACCGCTGATCCGGCTGTCCACGCGCAGCGACGGCCGGTTCGCCGAACTCAGGCTGACCGACAATGGCAATGGCTTTCCGCCCAACATCCTGGCGCGGGCTTTCGAGCCCTACGTCACCACCAAGTCAAAGGGTACCGGCCTGGGCCTGGCGATCGTCCGGAAGATCGTCGACGAACACCATGGCAGCATCGAGATTTCCAATCTGCAACCGCACGGCGCGGAGGTGAAAATCCGCCTTCCGCTGGTAGCATAGGGACCGCGTCAGGGGCAAGCGCAAGGACATGGCACAAATACTGGTGGTCGACGACGAAGTCGGCATTCGCGAATTGCTATCGGAGATCCTAACCGACGAGGGTCACGACGTCGTGCTCGCCGAGAATGCGACACGAGCCCGTGCCGCTCGCGCGGCGCAGCGACCCGATCTTGTTCTGCTCGACATCTGGATGCCCGATACCGATGGCATCACGCTGCTCAAGGAATGGTCGGCGGCGGGGCAGCTGTCCATGCCGGTCATCATGATGTCCGGCCACGGTTCGATCGATACGGCGGTAGAGGCTACCCGCTGCGGCGCGATGGACTTCCTGGAGAAGCCGATCGCGCTGCAAAAGCTGCTGGCGGCGGTCAAGCGCGGCCTGGCGCGCCAGCCGGTGAGCGTACCCGCGCAACTGACGCTCGATGCGTTCATCCGGTGTCCGCCCCTCAAGGATCTGAAAAAGCGGCTCGAACAGGTGGCTGCACGCACGCCGCTGCTATTGATCAAGAGCGGTCCGGGCAGCATTGCCGAACTTGCTGCCCGCAGCCTGCAGGCGCCCGGCCGGGCATGGATCGATCTGAGTGCGCATGCCTCGCCGCTCGACCTCTCTGCCCTGGAATCGGCAAGTGGCGGGGTGCTGTTCGCCGCCGAGCTTGCGCTGTTGTCGCGACTGCAGCAGAAGAATCTGGCGTTCGCGGTCGAGCGCGTGGATAAGTTCGGATTGCGCATAGTGGTTGCCTCCATGCACAGCGCCGAGGATCTGGCCAGCGAAGGCTGGGACGAGGCGCTGCTGAGACGCCTGTTCGAAGTCACCCTTGCGCCGCCGACGCTGATGGATCTGCGCGACGAGATTCCCGAGATCGCCAACCAGATCCTGCTGCATCTCGCCGAGGCCGGTGAAGTGCCGCCACGGCGTGCTTCCACTGCTGCCCTCAACGCCCTGCGAACCCGCGCCTGGCCCGGCGGTTACGCGGAACTTCGCGCGTCAGTCAAATCGCTGGCGCTTGGCGCACTCGACGAGGAGATCGGCGCCGACGAGGTCGGCCAGTTGCTTCATCAGGCGCCGGCGACCGCTGGTTCTCTGCAACTCGATCTGCCGCTGCGCGACGCACGCGAAGCGTTCGAGCGCCTGTACTTCGAGCACCATCTGCAGCAGGAGGCCGGCAATATGACGCGCCTGGCCGAGCGCACCGGTCTTGAACGAACCCATCTTTACCGCAAGCTCAAACAACTTGGCCTGCAGGGCGGACGTCGCACCGACGAATCGAACTGATGTCCGCTTGTCCCGCGACAACTCGGCAGCGCATAGTTTCGAAATCGGCGAAGGCGTAGAATCCCGGCTCCGCGCAAGCCCCCTGAGCGCCTGTCGCCCCACTGGTTTCGCCGTCCACAGGATCCGTCATGACCCGTCCCCGCAACGATACGTTGCTGCGCGCCCTGCTGCGAGAACCCGTCGAATACACGCCGTTGTGGCTGATGCGTCAGGCTGGGCGCTATCTGCCCGAGTACTGCGAAACACGCAAACGCGCGGGCAGCTTCATGGCGCTGTGCAAGTCGCCCCAACTGGCCTGCGAGGTCACGCTGCAGCCACTGGCCCGCTACGACCTGGACGCGGCAATCCTGTTTTCCGACATTCTTACCGTACCCGATGCGATGGGCTTGGGCCTGTACTTTGCCGAGGGGGAGGGGCCGAAATTCGAGCGGCCGTTGCGCGACGAATGGGAGATCCGCAACCTGGCGGCGCCCGACCCGCACGACGAATTGCGCTACGTGATCGACGCAGTGGCCGAAATCCGCCGTGCGCTCGATGGCTCGGTTCCGTTGATCGGCTTCTCCGGCAGCCCCTATACGCTGGCCTGCTACATGATCGAAGGCGGCGCCTCGGACGACTTTCGTCGCATCAAGACGATGCTCTACGACCGGCCGGATCTCCTGCATCACGTACTCGGCGTAACGGCGCAGGCGGTGACCGCCTATCTGAATGCGCAAATCGGGGCCGGTGCGCAGGCCGTGCAGATCTTCGACACCTGGGGTGGCTCGCTGTCCCACGCGGCCTACCGGGAATTCTCGCTTGCCTACATGCAGGAGATCATCGCCGGGCTCACGCGCACCCACGACGGCGAGCGAATTCCGGTGATCGTGTTTACCAAGGGCGGCGGGCTCTGGCTGGAAGACATCGCGGCGAGCGGCTGCGACGCGGTCGGCCTCGACTGGACCATCGACATCGGGCAAGCGCGCGCGCGCGTCGGCAAACGGGTTGCACTGCAGGGCAACCTCGATCCATCGATCCTGTTTGCCGGCCCCGACGTAGTGGCAATCGAAGCGCGCAAGGTACTCCATTCCTTCGGCCCAGGCAGCGGCCATGTGTTCAACCTCGGCCACGGCATATCGCAGTTCACGCCACCGGAAATCGTCACGGCACTCGTCGAGACCGTGCGTGTCGAATCCCGCTCATTCCACGGTCCGCAAAGCCCCGCCTGACGCGGCTCTCCAAGAACCGGCCGACGGCAACGCTGTGGGTGGTGCAACAGGCGTGAATGAGTGCCTACTCACATCATGAAGGGCCTACACAAACGAGGACTGGAAAGTGAAAAGGTCTTGACTTATTCACAGAATCGCGCTCCTCCGCGTCCTGCGCCCGTTCGGTGCGTTCGCCTGGGGCCCATAACCGTAAGCTTATGAAATACATAAATTTTCTGCGCATCACACTTGTGCGTGGCACAAGTCCCTATCCGATCAAAGCCGGTGCAGGATCTTGTAACGAAAATTTGCCCACAGATTTATCCACAGGCAGAGAGAACGTCTTGATTTCTATAGCAACTGTGTCCGCTTGACCGAACCGACAGCGAATGGGTCCGGCAAGGCCGGCAATCGATAGCCCGATAGAGGCATCCCGTCACCACGCCGCATGGCCACAGTCAGAGTTGCACTGCCGGTCCCGCTCCCGCAGGCCTTTGATTACGCGGCGGACGATGCATCGTCCGCCGATCTGGGTCGTTGCGTGCGCGTTCCTTTCGGCAACGGCGAGAAGACCGGCGTAATCGTCGACCTCCCCCCCGCGGGCGAAGCGCACAGCGGAAAGTTGCGCCAGGTTCGCGCGATTCTCCGCGAGCTTCCACCGCTGCCGCCCGACTGGCTCAGGCTCGCCCGATTCACGAGCGCCTACTACCAGGCACCCCTGGGCGAGGTCGTGTCGGCTTCACTGCCGCCGGCGCTGCGGCGCGCTGCGCTGATACCGCAGCGCGACCCGACCGCTCTATGGCCGCTGGGGCTGACCGACGCGGGCCGATCGGCACTGGCAAGCCACGGCCGGGCCACCCTAGCGCGCCGCATCCTGCAGTCTCTGGCCGACTGTGGACCGCAGACGCGCGCCGCACTGCGCGAACAGTTCGCGACATCCTCCGCCGTCGGTCGCGCGATCGGCGACCTGCTCGCCGGGGACACGATCTGCCCGGTCGCCCCGGCACCCTCCGCCGCGCCGGATCTGCAGCCGCTGCGTCCGGCGCAGTCCGCAGCGGTGTACGCCATTGCAGCCGCGTCCGGCGGCTACGCAGCCTTTCTGCTCTACGGCGTAACCGGCAGTGGCAAGACCGAGGTCTACCTGCGACTGATCGACCGATCACTGTCGCGCGGCGAGCAGGTTCTGCTGCTGGTGCCGGAAATCGGCCTCACGCCGCAGCTCGAAGCGCGGGTCGCCCAACGCTTTCCCGACGCCCTGGTGGTGAGCCTGCACAGCGGCCAGTCAGACGGCGCCCGCTCGCGCGGATTCGTGCAATCCCTGACCGGCGCTGCCGACATCGTGCTCGGCACGCGGCTGGCGGTATTCACGCCGATGCCCCGCCTGGGCCTGATTGTCGTCGATGAAGAGCAGGACGCCTCGTACAGGCAGCAGGACGGCGTGCGCTACTCGGCCCGCGATCTGGCGGTCTGGCGCGCCCGCGATCGGGGCGTGCCGGTGGTACTGGGCTCGGCCACGCCGTCGCTGGAAAGCTGGCACGCGGCACAGCGCGGCCGCTACGCGCTGATCGACCTGCCCGAGCGGGCGCTGGCCGAGGCCCTCCCCGCAGTGAAGCTGGTCGACACCCGCCGGGTCCGGCTCGACAACGGCCTCTCGCCGGCCATGATCGAAGCCCTGCGCGCGCGCCTGGCGCGCAGCGAGCAGAGCCTGGTGTTTCTCAACCGCCGCGGCTACGCGCCGGTGCTGTGCTGCTCGTCCTGCGGCTGGGTCAGCGGCTGCAGAGCCTGCTCGGCCAATCTCGTCTATCACGCGGCGGACCGCCGCCTGCGCTGCCACCACTGCGGCGCCGAAACCGTACTGCCCGAGCAATGCCCGTCGTGCGGCAATCAGGATCTGCAGCCCTTCGGCCGCGGCACCCAGCGCCTCGAAGCACGCCTCGCGCAGTTGTTTCCCGCGGCGCGCGTGCTGCGCGTCGATCGCGACGCCGCGCGCACCCCGGCGCAGTGGGCGCAGATGCTCGAACGCATCCACGCCAATCAGGCCGACATTCTGGTCGGCACCCAGATGCTCGCCAAGGGCCACGACTTCGCCCGCCTGACGCTGGTCGGAGTGGTCGGTGCCGACGCATCGCTGTTCGCTGCCGACTTTCGCGCCGCCGAGCGGCTGTTCGCGCAACTGATGCAGGTCGGCGGGCGCAGCGGCCGCGCCGACCTGCCCGGCGAGGTGTATGTGCAGACCGAGTACCCGCACCACGCCCTCTACCAGGCCCTGCTGACCCATGACTATGCCGGGTTCGCGGCCCAGCAACTGAAGGAACGGCGCGCCGCCGGCTTTCCGCCCTTCGCCGCCCACGCGATACTGCGTGCCGAAGCCGGGCAACTCGCGCAATCGCTGGATTTCCTGCAGCGCGCCGCTGCAGCCGCCCAACCCCTGCCGGAAACCGTGGTCTTCTACGACCCGGTGCCGATGCGCCTGGCCCGCCGCGCCAACCTGGAGCGCGCCCAACTGCTGATCGAATCATCCGGCCGCCCAGCGCTGCAGGCAGTGCTGAGCGCCTGGCTGCCGCGGTTGCGTGCGCTCAAGGCGCCGCGCGAGCTTCGCTGGCACATCGAAGTCGATCCGCTCGAACTGTGAGCGGCGCCTGCTCTCGCTGGATGGCCGGCAGCTTTCGCCGCTGTGCGCTGCCCTCGATCAGGCCGGTTGCCCGGATCTTGCCGCCTGTGGTAGCTTGGCGTCCATGATCTTCGGTCTGTCCCGTTTGCTGATTCGCCGCCTTGCACACGTGCTCGCGGGACTGCTTCTGTTCGGCAATCTGGTGGTGGCCGCGCATGCCTGCCAGCCGGCGACGCACCAGGGTCAGTTGTCGGTGATGGTGCCCCCGTCGCATTGCCACGAAGCCCCGGCCACCGACCCCGGCGCACTGTGCAGCCTGCACTGCGGCGCCGACGAGCAATCGCCGACCACTGCCGCACCCGGCGTCGCGCCGATGCCGGCGATCGCCGCGCTCATCGTGCCGGGGCTCGCACCGGCGCAACAGCGCGGTGCCTGCGGCATCGCCACGCTGCCCGAAGTCTCACCGGCTCTCCATCCGCCGCCCTCCATTCTGTTCCACGCCTTCCGCAGCTAGCCCCGCTCGATCAGTAAGCCGGCGCGCGGCATTTTCGCCCGCGCCGCTCGATCGATTGCCGCAAGCGGAGGCTGTATGTCTTTCTGTCGTTTTGCCGAACTCGTTCTCCTGGGTTTGCTCGCCGGCGCACCTGCGGGCGCAGCCGAAGTTCTGACCCTGGCACGCGTCAGGCAGCTCGCACTCGCCGACCAGCCGCAGCTCACCGGGCAGTCGGCCGCGGTGCGGGCCGCGCGCGAGCAGGCGGTCGCGGACGGGCAGTTGCCCGACCCGCGTCTGAAGCTCGGTCTGGCCAACCTGCCGGTCGAAGGATTCGCGCTCAACCGCGAGCCGATGACCCAAACCATGATCGCGGTCGAGCAGATGCTGCCCGGCGGCAACAAGCGCGCGCTGCGGGCCGCCCGCTCGTCGGCCGAAGCGGACCAACTGGGCGCCGAACTCGCCGCGCGCCAGCGCCAGATTGTGCGCGATGCATCGCTCGCCTTCGTTTCGCTGCGCGGCGCCCAGCGTCAGCTCGCGCTCGCCCGCCGCCTGAGCCGCGAATCCGCCATCCAGGTCGAATCGCTGGCCCCCTCGCTGCGTGCCGGGCGCAGCGGCCAAGCCGACTACTTCGCGGCACGAACCATGGTCACAATGGCCCATCATCGCGAAGTCGAACTCGCCGCGCTGACCGGACGCGCGCGGGCCGAACTTTCGCGCTGGATCGGTGCCGCCGCCAACGCGGCCACGCCCCACGACGACAACGGCATGGCGCCCGGCGCACCTCGCCCACTGGCCGAACTGCTGGCCGCGATCGATGATCATCCCGAACATGCGATGTCCGCCCGGACCGTCGGTGTCGCCGACGCCGATGTCGCCCTGGCGCGCGAAGCCACGCGCCCCGACAAGAGCATCGAGATCGGTTATGGCCGCCGCTCGCGCGCCTTCGGCGACATGGTCAGCATCCAGTTCTCGATGGACCTGCCGCTGTTCCCGCGCGACCGGCAGGATCGGGGCGTCGCCGCGCGCCTCGCCCAGCGCGAGCGCGCTATCGCCATCCGCGAGGATCATCTGCGTGTCATGGGCGCCGAGATTGCCGCCGCCTGGAGCGACTGGCAGGGTGCAGCCGAGCGCCTGCGCCTGGTGATCGCAGAGCACGTGCCCGATGCCCGCGCACGCGTCGACTCCGCGCTCGCCGCCTATCGCGGCGGCCGTGGCGAGATGGCGGCGGTGATCCAGGCGCGCCGCGACGAACTCGAAGCCCAACTGCTGCAGGTCGAAATCGAAACCCAGATGGCACGCGATCGCGTCCGCCTCGCCTACTACGATTTCGCGGGGGACGAACTCGCCGGAGAAGCGCCATGAAGGGCGCGCCCGAAACAATGCTGGCCGTCCTGCTTGGCGCCGCGATTGGCGCCGGCGCGTATGCGCTGTATTCCAGCCGGCAAGCCGCGCCGGCACCGGTCGCACCTGTCGCCGGCGACGCCGCGTCCATGGCGAAACCCGCCGCCGAAGAACGCAAGGTGCTCTACTGGCATGACCCGATGGTGCCGGGCCAGCGCTTCGACAAGCCGGGCAAGTCTCCTTTCATGGACATGGATCTGGTGCCCGTGTACGACGACCAGGCCGCTGCCGGCACGGTCGCCGTCGACCCACGGGTACTCCAGAACATCGGCGTGCGTTATGCGAATGTCGAATCGCGCAGCGACGCCCCGCAGCTTGCTGCGGTCGGCAACGTGCGCTTCGACGAAACGCGCACGGTTTCGCTGCAGGCACGGGTCGGCGGCTACATCGAGCGCCAGAGCGTACGCGCGACCGGTCAGCCGGTGACGCGCGGCCAGGTGCTGGCGGAAATCACCGCCCCCGAGTTCGTCCAGGCGCAGGACGAACTGCTGCTTGCCAGGCGCCTGAACGACGCGTTGCTGGTCGATGCCGCACGAAGCCGCCTGTCGCTGCTTGGCATGTCGGATCGCCAGATCGACGAGCTGGCCGCCAGCGGCCGTGTGCAGCGCAGTGTTGCGATCATCGCGCCGGCCTCGGGCATCGTCACCGAGATCGTCGCGCGCCCCGGCATGAACGTCGCGGCCGGCGCACCGCTGTTCGTCTTCGCCGCGCTCGACAGCGTGTGGGTGGTGGCCGAGGTGCCCGAACGCGATGCCGCTTCCATCGCCAGTGGCAGTGCGGCGCAGATCAGCTTTCCCGCCTTCCCGGGGGAATCCTTCAAGGGCAGGGTCGAATTCATCTACCCCGATGTCACCGCCGCCACCCGCACCGCATCGGTGCGGATCGCCCTGCCCAATCCGCGCGGTCGGCTGCGCCCGGGCATGCTCGCCACCGTGCAGGTCGGCGGCGCTACGACCCGGCCCGCGCTGTGGCTGCCCAGCGAAGCCGTCATCACCACCGGCAATCGCAGCCTGGTGCTGCTGGCCGAAGAGCCGGGACGCTTTCGCCCGGTGGACGTGGTGACCGGCGCCGAGCGCGACGGCCGCATCGAGATTCGCCAGGGTCTGGCCGAGGGCGCCAGGGTCGTCGCCTCGGGCCAGTTCCTGATCGACTCCGAAGCCAGCCTCAAGGGCGTGCTGACGCGCATGACGCCGGAATCGCCGCCCGGCGCGCCGTCCGCGGCACTGGCGCAGGGCAGGGTTGACGCCATCGACCGCGACAAGTTGCGCATCACCTTGAGCCACGGCGTGATCCCGTCGGTCTCCATGCCGGCGATGACGATGGGTTTTCCCGTGGACCCGCCGGCACTGCTGCAGGGCGTGGAGCCGGGGCAGCAAGTCGAGTTCGATGTCGTGCGTCGCGACGGCGATCTCGTCGTCACGACGCTGCGCGCGCATGGCGCCGCGCAAGCGCACCGGCACTGAGCCGCCACCATGATCGCCAGGCTGATCCGCTGGTCAATCACCAATCGCATGCTGGTGCTGCTCGCCACGCTGGTCGTCACGGCCGCCGGCGTAGTCGCCACGCTGCGCACGCCGGTCGATGCCATCCCCGACCTGTCCGATGTGCAGGTGATCATCCGCACCACCTACGCGGGTCAGAGCCCGCGGGTGGTCGAGGACCAGGTCACCTACCCGCTCACCACCACCATGATGTCGGTGCCGGGGGCCAAGGCGGTGCGCGGGTTTTCCTTCTTCGGCGACTCGTTCGTCTATGTCCTGTTCGACGACGGCACCGACCTGTACTGGGCGCGTTCGCGCGTGCTCGAATATCTGAACCAGGCGCAGAGCCGGCTGCCGGCCGGCGTGCGGCCGGAACTGGGGCCGGACGCCACGGGGGTCGGCTGGATCTACCAGTACGCGCTCATCGATCGCAGTGGCCGCATGGATCTCGCGCAACTGCGCGCGCTGCAGGACTGGTTTCTCAAGTACGAGTTGCGCAGCGTGCCCAACGTGGCCGAGGTCGCCAGTGTCGGTGGCATGGTGAAAACCTGGCAGATCGTGGTCGACCCCGACAAGTTGCGCGGCTACAACCTGCCGCTTGCCAGGGTGGTCGAGGCGGTGAAGAAATCCAACTCGGAGGCCGGCGGCGCCGCGCTCGAACTCGGCGAGGCCGAGTACATGGTGCGCGCCACCGGCTATCTGAAGACCGCCGACGATTTTCGCGCCATCGCGGTCGGCGGCGCCGGCACCACGCCGGTGCTGCTGGGCGATGTCGCGCGTATCCAGGCGGGCCCGCAGATGCGCCGCGGCATCGCCGAACTCGATGGCGAGGGCGAGGTGGTCGGTGGCGTGATAGTCATGCGTTCGGGCAAGAATGCGCTCGAAACCATCGCGGCGGTCAAGGCGCGGCTGGAATCCCTCAAGGCATCGCTGCCCAAAGGCGTGGAAATCGTACCCGTGTACGACCGCGCCGGTCTGATCGAACGCGCGATATCCACGCTGAAGGAAAAGCTGATCGAGGAATTCGTCGTCGTCGCAATCGTCTGTGCGCTGTTCCTCATGCACCTGCGTTCGTCGCTGGTCGCCATCCTGTCGCTGCCGGTCGGCGTGCTGGTCGCTTTCCTGGTCATGCGGGTACAGGGCATCAACGCCAACATCATGTCGCTGGGCGGCATCGCGATCGCCATCGGCGCCATGCTCGACGCCGCGATCGTGATGATAGAAAACGCCCACAAGCATCTCGAGCGCTGGCGCAGCGAGCATTCCCGCCCTCCCCCTGGAACGGGGCGGACCGGAGTGGGGATGAAAGCAGCCGACGACTCCACCGCGCCCGTTGTGACAGCCGCGCATGAAGCCGAACCCGACCTCGCCACCCGTACCCGCCTGATCGCCGATGCCGCTGCCGAGGTCGGCCCGGCGCTGTTCTTCAGCCTGCTCATCATCACGCTGTCGTTCCTGCCGGTATTCACGCTCGAGGCCCAGGAGGGCCGGCTGTTCGCGCCGCTCGCCTATACAAAGACCTGGGCGATGGCCGCCGCGGCCGGACTCTCCGTCACCCTGGTGCCGGTGCTGATGGTGTGGTTCATCCGCGGGAAGATTCGCGCCGAAGAAGCCAACCCGCTCAACCGCTGGCTGATCGCCATCTACCGGCCGGTGCTGCGGGCGGCCCTCGCCCATCCCTGGCTGGTGGTGGCGATCGCCCTGCTGGCCCTGGTAGCGACCGTGTTTCCGGCACGGCAATTGGGCAGCGAATTCATGCCGCCGCTCGACGAAGGCGACCTGCTCTACATGCCGACCACGCTGCCCGGCATCGGCCCGGGCAAGGCAGCCGAACTGCTGCAGCAGACCGACCGCATCATCCGGACCTTTCCCGAGGTGGCGCGCGTGTTTGGCAAGGCCGGCCGCGCCGAGACCGCCACCGACCCCGCACCGCTGGAGATGATCGAAACCACGATCCAGTTCAAGCCGCGCGACCAATGGCGGCCGGGCATGACGCTCGACAAGCTGATCGCAGAGATGGATGCGGCGACCAGACTGCCCGGTCTGTCCAACGTCTGGGTGCAGCCGATCCGCAACCGCATCGACATGCTGGCCACCGGCATCAAGAGCCCGGTCGGGATCAAGGTGTCGGGCGCCGATCTGGCCGAGATCGACCGCCTCGCCGCGCGCATCGAGCAGGTGGTCAAGGGCGTGCCCGGCGCCAGCTCGGTGCTGGCCGAGCGCCTTGGCGCAGGGCGCTATGTTGAGGTGCGCATCCGCCGCCTCGATGCGGCGCGCTATGGGCTCTCGGTGGCCGACGTGCAGGAGGTCGTGTCGCTCGCCATCGGCGGCCAGAACATTGGCGAAACCGTCGAGGGGCTGGAGCGCTTTCCGATCAACATCCGCTATCCGCGCGCGCTGCGCGACTCGATCGGCAAGCTGCGCACGCTGCCCGTCGTCACCGCGCGCGGTGCGGTCATCACGCTCGAATCGGTGGCCGACGTGGTGGTGGTCGACGGCCCGCCGATGATCAAGAGCGAGAACGCCCGCCCCTCCGGCTGGATCTACGTCGATCTGCGCGGGCGCGACATCGGCGGCTTCGTGCGCGAGGCGCGCAGCCGGGTGCGCGACGAAGTCGAGCTGACGCCCGGCTACTCGGTCGCCTGGTCGGGCCAGTACGAGTATCTCGAGCGCGCCGAACGCCGCATGGCCCTGGTGGTGCCGGCCACGCTGGCCATCATCCTGCTGCTGCTCTACCTGATCTTCCGCAACTTCGGCGAGGCGATCCTCGTCATGGCGGCGGTGCCCTTCGCCCTGGTCGGCGGCGTGTGGCTGCTATGGGCGCTGGGGCACGACCTGTCGATCGCCTCGGCGGTCGGCTTCATCGCGCTGGCCGGCGTGGCCGCCGAGTTCGGCGTGGTCATGCTGATCTACCTCGACAGCGCACTGGATGAGGCGCGCGCCCGCCATGCCGCCGAAGGCAGACCGTTCGACCGCGAAGCGCTGATCGCCGCCATCATGCAGGGCGCCACCCAGCGCGTGCGGCCCAAGGCGATGACCGTGGCGATCATCCTCGCCGGCCTCGCACCCATCATGATCGGCAGCGGCACCGGGTCGGAGATCATGCAGCGCATTGCCGCGCCAATGGTCGGCGGCATGGTCTCGGCACCGCTGCTGTCGATGCTGCTGATGCCAGTGGCGTATCTGCTGATGATCGGAAGGCGCATCACCAAGTAGCGTGCTGCGCCGTGGCTATCCGCCGAGCGACTGACTGACCATCACGCCGAAGTGGAACGCCGATGCGCTGTCGGCGAGCGATCTCAGCGCAACGAAGGAGATGCGCCGCTCGCGCGAGTGATCGAGCGTGTATCGCAAGGACAGCAACTGTACCCGGGCACGCAGGCTGTCCTGGTTGACCGCATAGTTGAGCGCCAGCGCGCCGCCGCCGGCCGGCGCCAGCCTGACACGCGCCAGGCTGCTGCGCCGCGGCGCCGGCTGCGACTCGGACATACCGAGCTGGGTGAATCGCGGCGACAGCCAGCGCGTGCGCAGACCGTAGTCGAGCGGGCCACTCTGCCGTTCCACGCCGAACGAAACCATCCGGCCGCTGCCGGGCTTGCCGTGGCTCGCCGCCCCGGCCAGCGATGCGGTGCCGAGCACCGGCCAGCGCCAGTTGGCCGCAGCGCCCAGGGTGCGGCGGCGCGCCAGCAACTCCGCCCGCAACTCGCCGCTCAGCCGATCGGAGATGCCCATGCTGCGGCTCGCCGCGACGAAGCGGCGACCGTAGCGATTGCTCGCCGTGGCGAATGCCTCGCGCACTCGCCCGGCTTCGAGATGCGTATTGCTGCGGCCTGCCGGCAGCGGACCGGCTGCTGCGAAATTCGGTGCAGCCGCGGCCCGGCGGCGCCCGAGCAGATCGTAGGTCACCGGACTGAGTTCGGTGCTGCTCGCCGAAGCAGCCGCATCCAGCACGTCGAACGGTGCCGACGCGACGGCATGCGATCGTTGCGCCGCCTCGTCGATGAACAGATCGAACGCCGAGGGCACGACGGCCTCATCCGCCGAGGCGACCCAGGGTGTGGCCAGGGCGTCGCGCGCGGGAGCCGGCGCGGTTCCCCATTGCAGACCGCCGAAACGCACGGCGCGGCCCCAGGCACCGCTGCGCGTGATGCCGTCGCCGATGCGCAGCGCGCCCGCCGCGGCAGGCCACGGCGGAGTCCAGGCGGTTTCGAGGCGCACCACTTCGTGCGCCTCGCTCGATCGCCGGCCGAGCAGCGTGGCGTTCACCCGGCCCGCTGCGATATGCGACTGCAACGCCAGCAAGCCGGCCGCGCTGGCGGAGTCCTGGCCCGGTTCGATGTGCAAGTCATAGCGCGCCAGGCCGTCGGGCAACGCCCGAGAGATTTCCACCGGCGCCAATCCGACCGAGGACACGCCCGCGCACGAGCCGCCGGCAAAACGTACGATCGAGCGCGGCTGGCAGATCGCGCCGGCCGAGTAGTCGAAGCTGCGGCCCGAATCGAGGCCGCGGTCGGCAGGCGCGGCGGTCGCGCCGCCGGCCGCAATGGCGCCAGCGCAACACAACATCGTCGCGGCCTGGCAGGCTTGTATGAGCAGCAGTCGCACCGGATCATTCCCCATGTCTGGCCCCGGGCTGGTCGCACCCGGCGATTGTCGGACCGAGCCCGGGCTAAGCCCCGGCTCGCTTTGCCTGGAAACGGCATCCGGGGTGGCAACCTTAGCGCGGATTCATACGACTCGATCGTGAGGCCGTGCACGCCGCGGGTCAGCTATGCGGCCGGGCAGCGGGCAGTGCGGTGCACAGCACCCTCAGCCGGTCGGCGGCCGGCCCGAAGTCGCTGCCGTTGCGCGCGCTCAGCCGGTCGACGCGAAACCCGGCGCGCTCCAGCAGCGCGCGGAGTTCATCGATGGTGTGGATACGGTAGGAGGCCTGCCGGGTCTCGCGCAGGCTGCCGCGCGCGAGCTCGTATTCGACGGCCAGGCGGCCGGACTGCGCATCGTAGCGGCGACGCACCTCGACCCGGAATTCGCCGGCCCGGCCACTGACGCGCGGCTGCAGGCGCGGCAGCAGCACCTCGGCCAGCATCTGCATTTCCATTGCCCAGCGCCCGCCGGGAATCAGCACGCGATGTGCGGCAGCGAGAAAATCGCGGTTGCCGGCGTCGTCCATGTAGCCGAAACTGTCGCCCCAGCAGAAAGCGGCGCCAAAGGCTGCCGCCCACGGCACGGCGCGCATGTCCGCCACCAGCCACTCAACATCCACTCCGCGCGCGGCCGCATTGCGCCGGGCCGCCTCAATCTGGCCGGGCGAGATGTCGACGCCGGTAGCTCGCACGCCGCGGGCAGCGAGTTCGATCGCCACCCGGCCCTCGCCGCAGGGCAGGTCGAGCACCCGGCTGCCCGGCCGCACGCCGCCGTGGGTCAGCAGGAAATCGGCGTCTGCCGCCGCCTGTTCCGGCGGCACGATCGCCCGCCACAGATCGAGCATGCTGCCGGCGAAATGCTCGCGCCACCATTCAGTGTCGCGATAACTGGGCGACGGCGCGTCGGATTCGTTCATGCGGGGAATATAGCCTAGGCGCAGGCACCCGGCGCGCGGCCGCTGTCGGTGCGCGAAAGCCCGTGCCCCGGCGCGGATGCAAACATATGACTGCCCGGAGAGCCTCACGGACTGGACTTCTACAGGCATTCCGTCCTGCGAGCAAGCATTCATGCACCTCGTGGCAGTGGGTGTCCGCAGACCGCCATTCCATGCGGGTTGCAGGGGAGGCTGCAAAATCCTTCCGGGCCGACGCGCGGCGGCCCGTGCGGCAGTCGACGTTTGCGCGGCGCGCGCTATAGACTGGCGGCCTCGCGCTATGGTTTTTCGCCGGTGGCCAGCGCGCCCCGCACGGCCGTCGGACGTTTGCCGATACGAGGAGTTGACCATGAAATCCTGGATCGCCGGATCGATGCTGGTCGCGATGTCGCTCACCGTTCTCGCGGAGTCGGACGAGAGCACGCGCGCCGCTGAAGCGGCCCTCGATCGTGACAGGGCGCGGGCGGCCGCCGCCGACCTGGCGCGCGAAGAGGCGAGATCAAGCCAGCGGCAGCAGATGGAAGCCGCCTCGACAGCCAGCATGGCGGGCGACTTTCGCCGGTCCCTGGGCAAACAGGCCGACGGCAAGTCCGACGACGAGGTCATACGGCTGTACCGCGAGAAGGAAAACGCGGCCGGCAGAAACTAGCCCGGGCGTCTCACTAACCCGGGCGTCTCGCCCCGGTGCGGCCCAGCAGGTAAAATCCGCTGTCCATCTGTGCCGGTGCCTGCGTGCCGGCAGACCCTGCTGCAGAGGAGAACAGCTTGATCGAATCCCGCCCGAGCGATGCCCAGGCCAGCCGCTGCGACGTGCTGGTCATTGGCGGCGGCCCGGCGGGTTCCACCGCTTCGGCGCTGCTGGCGGAGCGCGGCTATTGGGTCACCCTGCTCGAGAAGGCGCATCACCCGCGTTTTCATATCGGCGAATCGCTGTTGCCGGCCAACCTGCCGCTGCTGGAGCGCCTTGGCGTGGCCGACGAGGTTCGCCGCATCGGCATGATGAAATGGGGCGCCGAGTTCGTTTCGCCCTGGCACGAGAACACATCGACCTTCCGCTTCAGCGAGGCATGGAACAAGTCGATGCCCTACGCCTACCAGGTGCGCCGCTCGGATTTCGACGAAATCCTGATCCGCAACGCGGCGCGCAAGGGCGCCGAAGTGATCGAGGGCTGCCGCGTGCGCGAAGTCGATTTCGAGGCCGACGGCAGCGCTGCCAGCGTCAGTGCCGAGCACGACGACGGCCGCATCGCGCACTGGCGAGCGCGCTTCGTCATCGATGCCTCGGGGCGCGACACCTTTCTGGGCAGCCGCTTCAAGGCCAAGCAGCGCCACCCGAAGCACAACAGCGCCGCGATGTACGCGCATTTTTCCGGCGCCAGGCGCCACGCCGGCCAGGACGCAGGCAACATCTCGATCTTCTGGTTCGACCATGGCTGGTTCTGGTTCATCCCGCTGTCGGACGGCGCCACCAGCGTCGGCGCGGTGACCTGGCCCTACTACATGAAGCGGCGCGACAAGCCGGTGCGCGAGTACTTTCTCGACACCATTGCGCTGTGCCCCGCGCTGGCCGAACGGCTCGCCGGCGCGCAGATCGTCTCCGAGGTCGAGGCGACCGGTAACTACTCCTACCTCTGCGACCGCACCCACGGCCCGGGGTATCTTCTGCTGGGCGACGCCTACGCCTTCATCGATCCGGTGTTCTCGTCCGGCGTGATGCTGGCGATGCAAAGTGCCTTCAGCGGCGCCGAGGCGGTCGATCGCTGCCTGCGCGAACCGGCCCTGGCGCCGCGCGCGCTGGCGCAGTTCGATCGCACGATGCGCCACGGGCCGCGCGAGTTCTCGTGGTTCATCTTCCGGGTCACCAACCCGACCATGCGCCACCTGTTCATGAATCCGCGCAATGTCCTGCGAATGCGCGAAGCGCTGCTCTCGGTGCTGGCCGGCGACATATTCGGCCGCATGCCGTTCCGCCCCTCGCTCTACGCCTTCCGCGCGCTCTACTACCTGTTCTCGCTGGGCAACCTGCCGCGCTCGGTCCGCGCGTGGAGAGCGCGGCGGCGCAATATCCGCGTACCGCAGGAAGCCGGCGCGCCTGCCGGCCCATGAACATGGCTGCGCCGCTGCTGGCGCTCGAAGTGCTGCCGGGCGCAAGCGTCTTGCCGCCGGCGCTTTCGGACTGGCAGCATGCGCTGGGCCTCATCTGCTATGGCGAGGCCACGGCCGACGCCAGCGAGGTGCCGTGCGCATCGGTGGCGATGCCGGTGCTGGGCGGCAGCGGCTCGGTCTGCGAGATCTGGCGCAGCGCCAGCCGGCCCACTGGCGGCCGGCACGGCAGCCTCAGCTACCGCGAGGACGGCGCCATGCTGTTCGGCTGTCTGACCTGCGACGACGGGACGATGGCCGACAGCGGTTCGTCGCTGCGTGAGGCGGCACGCGAGGCCTACGCCGGGATCTTCGCGGCGGCCGACGCGCTCGGCTTTCCGCACCTGGTGCGCTGCTGGAACTACTTCAGCGGCATCAACCTGGAGGTCGACGGACTCGAGCGCTATCGCCAGTTCAACATCGGCCGCCAGGAGGGATTCCGTGCGGGCGGCCGCGCACTCGATGCCAACCTGCCGGCGGCCTGCGCCCTGGGCACCCACGGCGGTCCGCTGGTGGTGGCTTTTCTGGCCGCACGCGAAGCGCCGATCCAGGTCGAGAACCCGCGCCAGATTTCGGCCTACGACTACCCGCCCGAATACGGACCGCGCAGTCCCACCTTCGCGCGCGCCAGCCTGCTCGCCTGTGCCGACGGCGAGTTCCTGTTCTTGTCGGGCACCGCCAGCATCGTCGGTCACCGCACGCTGCATGTCGGGGATGCGGGCGCGCAGACGACGGAGACCCTGGCCAATCTGCATGCGGTGATCGCGGCGGCAAACCGGGCGAGCCGCGTCGGTGGTTACGCGCTGGGCGATCTCGCGCTCAAGGTCTATCTGCGCAATGCCGGCGATCTCGCCGCGGTTCGGGCGCCGATCGAGTCTGCGCCTGATGCGCCGGCCGAGGTGGTTTTCCTGCAGGCCGACATCTGCCGGCGCGACCTGCTGGTGGAGATCGAAGCCACTGCGCACAGCCGCCCGCCGAGCACCGCTGCTTCCCCCTGACCCATGATGAATAGAGGAGCAAGAGCAATGAACGACACGCCCCAGCGCCGACCCTTTGGCGCCCGCGCCGCGAGCATTGTCGTCCTGGTCCTCGGCGTGCTGGCCACGCCGGCCGTCGAGGCCAGGGATCTGCCACTGTGGGAACTGGGCCTCGGCGTCGGCGGCTTGTGGTTTCCCGACTATCGCGGTTCCGACGAAACGCGCGGCTGGCTGCTGCCCGTGCCCTACGTCGTCTATCGCGGCGAGTTCTTCAAGGCCGACCGCAACGGCATTCGCGGCATGCTGTTCAACACCGACCGGCTCGACCTCAACTTCAGCGTCAACGCCTCGCAGCCGGTGTCGAGCGACAGCAACGACGCCCGCTCGGGCATGCCCGACCTCAAGCCTTCGATCGAGATCGGCCCCTCGCTCGACATCACGCTGTGGCGCGCCAATGACAGGCGAACCAGACTCGATCTGCGGCTGCCCGTGCGCGCCGCAGTCAGCATCGAATCGAACCCGCGCTCGCTGGGCTGGATCGCCTCACCGCGGATCAACCTCGACATCGCCGATATCGCCGGGCAGAGCGGCTGGAACCTCGGCCTGCTGGCCGGGCCGATCTACGCCACGCACCGCCAGCACGACTACTTCTACTCGGTGTCGCCGGCGTTCGCCAGCGCCAATCGGCCGGCCTACTCGGCGCCCGGCGGCTATTCGGGCACCCAGTTTCTCGCTGCGCTGTCCAAGCGCTTCCCCGGCTACTGGGTCGGCGGCTTCGCCCGCTACGACACGCTGAAGAGCGCCGCCTTCGAGGACAGCCCGCTGGTCCGCCGCAACAATGCCGTCTTCGCCGGTGTGGCGATCGCCTGGATCCTCGGCGAGTCCTCGACCAGGGTCAATGCTGACGAGTAGCGCCCGGCCGCTCGGGACGCGTCGAGCCGGCATGCTGCGCCCGCTGCGAACCGCCTACGAGTACCTGGTGCTCTACTACGGCCTCGGTCTGCTCGGACTGATCTGCCTGTGCTGGACCGCAATCGCCGTGGTGCTGTATCCGCTGCTGCCGCGCAGATGGGGCGAGTCGCTGGGCCGCCGGGTGATCATGGCGGCATTCCGTGTCTATCTGGCGGCGCTTTCGATCACCAGAGCCTGCCGTTTCGATCTGTCGGCACTGGACGCGCTCAGGTCACAGGGGCCGATGATCATCGCGCCCAACCATCCTTCACTGCTCGATGCGGTGATGGTGCTGTCGCGACTGCCCGATGTCGTGTGCGTAATAAAGGCAGCACTGATCGAGAACATCTTCCTCGGTGCCGGTGCGCGGCTGGCGCGCTACATCCGCAATGATTCGCTGGTCCGCCTGGTCGGCAAGGCGGCGCAGAGCCTGCGCGGCGGCTCGCAGTTGCTGATCTTTCCCGAGGGGACGCGCACCACGCGCTTCCCGGTGAATGCCTTCAAGGGGGCGACCGCAGGAATCGCCAAACGGGCCGGCGTGCCGGTGCAGACCGTCTTCATCGAGACCGAATCGCCCTATCTGCGCAAAGGCTGGCCGCTGTTCCGCAAGCCGCCGATGCCGATGCGCTACCGGGTGCGGCTGGGCCGCCGCTTCGATCCGCCGGCCGACGCGCAGACGTTCCAGGCGGAACTGGAACGCTACTTCGAGCAGGAGCTGGCGCGCGGCCCGCAGCCCCCGTTGGCCACCTGATCCGCTTGCGCGCGCCTGAATCGCAAAGCCGGGTTGCCCGGCAAGGGTCGACGCAGCACGACGATATGCATAGCGCAGTCCGGCCGTTGAATCTGGCACTCTCGGCGATGCCGGCCCGGACGCGCCTACGGGGTTGCCGGAGCCGGATCCGCATCGCGAATCGGCGGCCGGCCACTTTTTCACGGCCGATTCACGGCGCAATCACGCCTGCTTGGCGGCGCCCGCCTAAGCTTTCTTCCGCACCCGGCCACTTCGCGCCGGATTTGATCGAAGGAGGAACAGCCATGAATCGCAAGGATGAATTGGGGAACGCAGTGAGCGGCGCGAGCGCCGCCGCGGTCGAAATCTATCAGCGCGCGCTGCACGAATTCCAGTGCTACATCGGCGACCCGGTCGCGACGATCGACGAAGCGCTAGCGGCCAGCCCGGATTTCGTCATGGCCCACGCCATCCGCGCCTACCTGCATCTGGTCGGCACCGAGCCGGCGGCGCTGCCGGTAGCACGTGCTGCGTACGAAGCGGCACGCAAGCTGCCCGCCAACCCGCGCGAGCGCGCCCACCTCGATGCGGTCGGCCATTTGCTCGACGGCGAGTGGCAGGCGGCCGCGCGCGTGCTGGAGGATCTCGCCATCGATTTCCCGCACGATGCGCTGGCATTGCAGGCCGGTCACTTGGTCGATTTCTACAGCGGTGCCGGGCGCATGCTGCGCGATCGCATCGCGCGTGCGCTGCCGCAGTGGTCGGAGAATATGCCCGGCTACCACGCACTGCTTGGCATGCATGCTTTCGGCCTCGAAGAAACCGGTCACTATGACCGGGCGGAGGCGGCCGGGAAGCGCGCGTTGGAGATGGAGCCGCGCGACAGCTGGGCCTGGCACGCCGTCACCCATGTCATGGAGATGCAGGGCCGGCAACGCGAGGGCATCGCGTGGTTGCGCGCCGACACGGAGGCATGGTCGCGCGAGTGCTTTTTTCGCGTGCACATCTGGTGGCACCTCGCGCTGTTCCATCTCGACCTCGACGAGGTGGGCGAGGTGCTCGCGCTCTACGACGACCCGATCTACGGCGAGCGCTCCCCGCTCGTGCTCGACATGGTCGACGCCTCGGCGGTGCTGTGGCGGATGCATTTGCGCGGCATCGAACTGGGCGATCGCTGGCAGCCCGTTGCGGATGCCTGGGAGCCTGTCGCCGCCGCGGGCGCTTACGCCTTCAACGACGCTCACGCGATGATGGCCTTCGCCAGTGCGGGGCGGCCGAAAGCGGCGCAACGCGTGCTTGACGCGCAAGAGCGCGCGCTGCGTGGGCCCGGCGACAACGCCCTGTTCACGGGTGCGGTGGGCGCCGCGGTGACGCGCGCCATCAAGGCCTTCGGCGACGGCGACTACGGCCAGTGCGTGCGGCGGCTGCGACCGGTCCGCGACATCGCGCAGCGCTTCGGCGGCAGCCATGCTCAGCGCGATGTCATCGGCCTCACGCTGATCGAGGCGGCGCTACGCGACGGCCAGTTCCCGCTCGCCCGCGCACTCGCCGCCGAGCGCATCGACCTCAAGCCGACCAGCCCCGCCGGCAACGCATTGTTGCAACGCGCGAACGCGCAAATGCTCGCGCGAGCCGCCTGAGCCCGCCGAGCTGCATTTATATGTCATGCAGGATCCAGGCGTCGCTTCCTCGAGCGGCGCCTGGAATGCTCGTACTCCGCCCCCACTCCGCCGGCCCGCGCGCGCGCTTCAGGCGGCCAGCAACGCGTCCGGCACGTCGAGGCCCGCCTGGGCGAGCCCCTCCAGCAGGAACGTCGCGTCGGCTGGGCGCTTGATCGGATTGACGTGCAACAGCCAGCGTACCAGCTCGCCCGCCTCGGGTTCCCGCCCGGACGTGATATTGCGGCGGAAGAATTGCAGGAACAGTGCTAGCTGCTGCCGGGCCGGATCGATGTGGCCGAGATGCGCGTACGCGCTGGCGAGATACGCGCGAACATCGGTGGCGACGTCGGGCGCGTTCAACCCGAAATGGATCGCCTCCTCGATGCGGCGGCCGAAAAAGTGCGGCACCGCGGCAAAGGCAAAATACCAATCATCATGGAACGGATTGAGCCGTATCGCCAAATGGACACAATCGATTCCGTGCTCGGGACGGCCGAGGTAGGTGTGGGCCAGGGCGAGCTGGGCGAGCGTGTCCGCGTCGTTGGGATTGAGCGTCTCCGCGCGCGCCAGGTAGTGCTCGGCGCGCTCGAACTCGCGGCGGTAGAGCAGGATGCGGCCGAGGATGAACTGAGTCACGTTGTCGGTGTCGTCGATCGCCACACCCTGTCGCGCATACTCGAAAGCTTGGCGCTCGGTCTCGTCCCAGCGCTCCCAGGCCAGACAACTCCAATCGTTGAAATGAGTCAGCGACAAGCCTGAGTAGGCCCGGGCGAACCCTGGGTCCGCTTCCACCGCACGCTGGAACAGCAGCCGCGCCTCGGCGAGACCATCGGGCGTGGCCGCGCGCAGGCAGGCGAGGCCGCGCAGCCAACAGTCGTAGGCATGCAGGCTGGCAAGCGGCTTGTGCTGCGCTTGCTTGAGACGCTCCGCATCGATGCGCACGGCGAGTGCCCCGGCCACGTTGCGGGCGATGTCGTCCTGTGCGTCGAAGATCTCCTCGAACGGAACGTCATAGCGCTGCGCCCACAGATGATGGCCGCTGGCGGCGTCGGTCAGCTCGGTCGCGAGGCGAATCGAGCGCGCCGTGCGCCGCACACTGCCCGAAAGCGCATAGCGGGCGCCAAGGCGCTCGGCGGTTTCGCGCGGGGCGCAATGCGGCTCCATCGCGGCGAAGGAGGACTGTGCCGCGATGATCCGCAACGCGCGAAAGCGCGACAGCTCGTGGATGACGTCCTCGGTGAAGCCGCGCGCGAAATAGCCTTGGGCGGCGTCGTCGGAGAGATTGGCGAACGGCAGCACCGCCAGCAGCGGCGGGGTGTCGGCTTCTTGCGGGGCGGCGCGGTCGGGACGCGCCCTGATCTGGCGGAGCAGCGCCTCTGTCTGCGCCGAAGGCGCGACGCCGAGCTGCGTATGCAGTGCTTCCCGGCAGCGATCGTACTGGCGCATGGCGGAACCCAACGCGCCGCGATTCAGGTGCAGCTTCATCAGCGCTTGATGTGATTCCTCGGACGCCGGTTCGAGGGCGAGCAAACGCTCGCCCAGAGAAGTGGCGGCGTCGAGGTCTCCCGTGTCTACGTGATGGTTCAGCAGCCGCCCCAGCTCGCGCAACACCTGGGAACGCAACCGTGCCGCTTCCGCCCGGCGCCATTCCTCGAACGGCGATTCATCCAGACTGAAGCCATCGAGCAGATCGCCGGCATAGAGGTCGGCAACGCGTTCCAGCGCCGGGATACCCGCATCGGTAAGCGCCCGCTCGAGCGCCGTCGCATCCACCTGGACGCGCTCGGGTATCAAGCGCAGACCTTCCGCCAGCACGTCCAAGACCGGTCCATCCGGATTGTCGAGTGCCTTCTTCAATTGTGCCAGCGCCTGGCGCAAACTGCCGCGCGCCTGCGCCTCGCCACTGCGAGACCACAACAGTGCGGCGAGGCGCTCGCGCTGCCAGACCGTACTTGGCCGCAGCGCCAGCACCGCGAGCAGCGCCATCGCCTTGCGGGTGGACAGGACGACAGGCTCACCGTCGCGCCGCAGCGCAAAGCCGCCTAGCAGGTCGATGCATATGGTCTTCGTCACAAGTGCGGTCTCCCGTCGTGAGGCCACAGCGGCAATCGTAAGACTCGACAACGGCGTGGGCGCCCGAAGGCTGCTCCCGTCGCTTATCCGTGACGTTCTGCTTTGCAGCTTAGCGAAGCGCGACGCGCCCATCAACCTTCGATTTCGAGGTCGGCCCAGCGGGCACGCTCGCCGTCCGTCGCGAGCACTCCCGACGCTTGTGAAACATTCGGGCCAGTCCGGGCCGTGTCGCCAAGGCCGGCGCCTGAATGAGCGATCAGCGAGCGTGTCGAATGGGCTATACTAAATGCTCATTCGAGCAGGGGAACGGTCATGGAGAAGCGGACCAGGGTGGCAACAAAGAACCAGGTCGGAGTGCGCGCTCGTTCTGCCGCGAAGGCCAGCCCGGTCAAGACAGCATCTTCGAAACGGCTCGCGACTATACAGAAGCCAGCGTCCGGGAAGGGCAAACGCGAGCCCGGAAAAGTGGAGCCGGCAAGCGATGCGAAGCTTCGGACGGCCACGTTCAAAGCGCTTTCTCCTGCCGCTCTCTACCGCTCGACCGGGCTCGAGCGCGTGCAGATGATCCGCGAAGGTGTGCCAGCAGCCGTCCTGGAACAGATCGTTCGAAATATGGGTATCCCGAAGGATCGATTGTACGGCACGCTGCGCCTGCCTCGGTCGACCATCGATCGCAAGATCCGGAGCAACGATGCTCTGTCCGCCGAACACTCGGAACGCGTTATCGGTCTCGAGCGGCTCATCGGGCAGGTCGAAGTCATGGTTGCGCAATCCGGTGATCCGGAGGGTTTCGATGCAGACCGCTGGGTCGGCGCATGGCTGGAAACTCCGCTGCCTGCGCTCGGCGGTGCGAAGCCGGCGGAGTTCATGGACACGATGGAAGGACAGGAACTCGTATCCCGGCTGCTTGCTCAGTCCCAGTCGGGCGCGTACGCCTGATGCGGGTCTGGCGGATTGCGACCGACACGCCGGATTACAGTTCCGATGACCTGTCGGGGGCGGGTGCGAAGATCACCGGCGGCCGATGGAATCGTCCGGGGCTCCCAATCCTCTACTGCGCCGATGTGCCGTCGCTAGCCTGCCTCGAGACCCTCGTTCATCTGGGTACGAGCGGATTGCCTCTCAACCGTTACCTGGTCGCGATCGATGTTCCAGATCCGCTATGGCGTGTCCGCGAGATTCGGACACCTGCATCTCTGCCCGTTGCTTGGGATGCCCGTCCAGCCGCCACGTCGAGTCTCGACTTTGGAGACGCGTGGCTGAAGTCGCGGCGGACTGCAGTGCTGGCCGTGCCATCCGTCATCGTGCCCGAAGACAGCGTCATTCTGGTCAATCCTTCGCATTCGGACGCGCCGGGTGTTACCTCCTCAACGATAAGGAGGTGGTTGTACGATCCCAGACTGCGCTGACACGAGCGCGGTACGTGGGGCAGGGACTCGGATTGCGGTTTGCATGCTTGTCTCCTCGATGAATGGGTTGAGGGCTATCGAACGGTGAAGCAGTGGTCGTCCGCCGTGTAGCGAACGCGCGCCGCGGACCCGACCATGTCACGGGTGCAGCCCGAGGCCGGGACCGTGGATGGCCGTGGGTCTCAATGCTTGGTGATCACGACTTCGAGGTACTCGCCGGGCACCACCAATGAAGCCGCGCCGGCGGTGTTCATCTCCTCGAGCAGCGCGGTGATGTCGCGCTCCAGCGCCTGCTGGCCCGCCGCGTCGAGCGCGGCGAAGGCCTTGAGCGTCGGCCCGTAGTAGTCGCGGAACACCTGCAGCCAATGCGCGGCCGAGCGGTAGCGGAAGTTGAAGATCCGTCGCTCGCAGCGGATCTGCGCGGCACGTGGGCCGAACAGTTCGACGATGTGCGGCTCGGTGCCCCACAGCGCGGGCGACTTCAGCCCCGCGGGCGGCGGCACATGGGCGCCGATCACCTTGAACAGCCGGCCGATGAAGCCCTCGGGTGTCCAGTTGGCCAGGCCGATGCGCCCGCCGTCGCGCAGCACACGCAGCATCTCGCGCGCCGGGCGGCCGTGGTCGGGGGTGAACATGGCGCCGAAGGTAGACAGCACGGCGTCGAAGCTGCCGTCGTCGAAAGGCAGCTCCTCGGCGTCGGCCACCTGGAATTGCACCGACAGTCCGTCCGCATGTGCACGCACGCGGCCCTTGTCGAGCAGTGCGGGGACATAGTCGGTGGAGGTCACCTGGGCGAAGCGGCGTGCCGCGGCAAGCGTGGCGTTGCCGTTGCCGGCGGCCACGTCGAGCACACGTTCACCGGCGCGCACGTCGGCGGCTTCGGCGAGCGACTCGCCGACGATCTGCAAGGTGGTGCCGATGACCGCGAAGTCGCCGCTGGCCCAGGTGGACTGCTGCTTCGCCTTGATGGCGGCGAAATCGGGTTGAACCTGCCTGGGCACTGCAGCATGCGGGGTTGCGATACAGGTATCGGATTCCATGATGATCTCCTTCGGGGTTGGTACATCAGAAGCAATGTCTTCAATTCGAAGTCATCCGAAAAGAAGGCGGTTCGTTGTCGCTTGACCGGATGCGACATCGACGGTATGGATTGTTCAGAAACGCGCTGCTTGACGCTTCCCTCTGCGTCGGGGATATTTGATCGCGCGTCCAGAAGTGCGCACGTGAGCGCGCGTGGCTTGATCGAGCGTCCACGCGGCTTGCCCGAACGTCCGGAGCCACTACGCGATGAGCCATGACACCTTGTCCGACGTGTTGGGCACCGTGCGCTTGCGCGGTGCGGTCTTCTATTACGTGAGCTGCCGCGAGCCGTGGTCCGCGGAGGGTTCGGGCGTGCGCGAGGTCGCCGCCGCGGTAACGGGCGCCGAACACGTGATCGCGTACCACATGATCACCAAGGGCGACGGCTGGGCAGCGGTCTCCGGACTCGGCCCGGTTCGGCTCGCAACGGGTGACGTGGTGATGTTTCCGCAGGGCGATGCGCACGTGATGTCGAGCGCGCCAGGATTAAAGCCGTCCCACTCCGATTTCGATTGGGTGTATGCAGCGCGCAATCAACCCATGCCAATGCCGATCGCCTACCACAGCGGCGTCGAGCAGCCGGGCGCATCGATGCCGGTGGACACCGCCGACACAATCCTGCTGTGCGGTTTCATCGCTTGCGATCTGCGACCGTTCAACCCGTTGATCGCGGCGCTGCCCCGCGTGCTGCACGTTCCGGCGGCAGGGGCGGCCAGCTGGGTCGCGAGCATCCTCGATCAGGCGGTGGCGGAGTCGCGCGATCCGCGCGCGGGCAGTGACGTGCTGCTCGCGCGCATCAGCGAGATGTTCTTCGTCGATGCTGTGCGGCGCTACATCGAGTCGCTTCCCGAACCCGCCACCGGCTGGCTGGCGGCGCTGCGCGACCGCCATGTCGGCAAGGCGATCGGCCTGCTGCACCGGCGACCGGCCGAGCATTGGACGATCGACGAGCTGGGCCGGCAGGTCGGACTGTCACGTTCGGCGCTGCACGAGCGCTTCCTCGAGTTCATCGGGCAGCCGCCGATGCAGTACCTGGCGAACTGGCGCATGCAGCGCGGCGCGGTCCTGCTGCGCGACGGCGACGCGACGGTGGCGACGATCGCCCAGGAGGTCGGCTACGACTCCGAGGCCGCTTTCGCGCGCGCCTTCAAGCGCCTGGTCGGTCAGCCGCCGGCGGCGTGGCGGCGGGCACAGCGTGTATCGAGCTAGTCCGTGCACCAGTCGGTGGTGCGGCGTCTGCGGCCTTGCTCGACAACATGCGCATATCGCACGCAATCCGGGACAGCGCACCGTTTTTCGAGTGGCCTTGACCCCGAAGAACGGACGTCATGAAGTGCACGAATCGGACTTCATTGAGGAACGGATGAAGCCAGGAAGGGCGATTGGCTCCAGCCCGATGCTTCCGGCCAACTGCGCAGCTCGCGACCGATGAACTTGCCGTCGGCGACGCATCTGGTGCTGATACCGAGCTTCAATCCCGGCGCGAAAGTCTATGAGACGGTGCGCGGCGCGCGGGCGCACTGGAATCCGGTGTGGGTGGTGGTCGACGGCAGCACCGACGACACGCCTGCCGGGCTGGCGGCGCTGGCGGCCGAGGATGCCGGCCTGCGCGTGATCGTCCTGGCCGAGAACCGTGGCAAGGGCGCGGCCGTGCTGCATGGGATCGACCTGGCCGTCCAGGTGGGGTACACGCATGCGCTGACCATGGACGCCGACGGCCAGCACCCGGCCGCGATGATTCCAGACTTCATGGCCACATCGGCTGCCCATCCCGCCTCCATGGTGCTCGGCGTGCCCCGCTTCGATGCCAGCGCACCGGCGCTGCGGGTCAGGGGCCGGCGCATCTCCAACTGGTGGGCAAACCTGGAAACCCTGTGGTCCGGCATCGGCGATTCGCTGTTCGGCTTTCGCGTCTATCCGATCGAGCCGCTGCGCAAGCTCATGCGCAGGCAGCGCTGGATGCGCCGCTTCGACTTCGACCCCGAGGCTGCCGTTCGCATGTGCTGGGCCGGCGTCAGCCCGGTCAACCTGTCGGCACCCGTCAGGTACTTCCGCCCCGACGAAGGCGGCGTTTCGCATTTCAACTATCTGCGCGATAACGCCCTGCTGACCTGGATGCATGGCCGCCTGCTCCTCGGTTTCCTGCTGCGCCTGCCCGTGCTGATCGCGCGGCGATTCGGTCCCGGCTGACAGCTCCCGTTCCGGCAGTCCACGATCGGGGGTGCCGATCGGCTCGCCCTGTCGTCGATCGGGATTGATCAGCCCGTTAGAATGCAGGCTGCGGATTCCGAATGTGCGCGAAAGGCGGATCAAGCCGTGACCGAATACGACGTCGTCGAATATCCCCACCGGCCATTTGCGCAGTTCCAGCCGGACCGATTGGCGGTACTCGCGACCTTGTTCGGGATGCAGCCGCAGAACCCGGCGTGTTGCCGCGTGCTCGAATTGGGCTGCGGGTCGGGTGGCAGCCTGATCCCGCTGGCCGACCTGCTGCCGAACGCCACGTTTCTCGGCATCGATCTCGCGCAGACCGCGATCGATCAGGGGCGCAAGCGCATCGATTCGCTCGCGCTGCGCAACGTCCGCCTCGAACAGATGGATCTGATGGACTTCCCGGCGGAGGCCGGCCAGTTCGACTACATCATCGCGCATGGTCTATTCAGCTGGGTGCCCGAGCCGGTGCGCACGCGGGCTCTGCGGATATGCCAGGGGCACCTTGCCCAGGATGGCATCGCCTGCATCAGCTACAACGCCTATCCGGGGTGTCACGTCCGGCAGATGTGGCGCGACATGATGCTGTTCCACACCGCGCAGTTCGACGACCCGCGGGACAAGATCGACCAGGCGCGCAGCATCCTGCACCTCGTGGCACACGGCACCAGGCGCGACGACGCCGCCCATCGACTGGCAAAGGAAGAAGTCGCGCGCCGCAGCGGCATGAGCGATTCGTCGATTTTTCACGACGACCTCGCGCCCGTCTGGCAGCCGTTTCTGTTCCATGACTTCGTTTCGATGGCCGAGGGCCACGGCATGCAGTATCTGGCCGAAGCCATTTACCGCGACATGCAGTCGACCAGCATCGGCGGCGATGCGGCGCAGGTGCTGCAGGCACTGCGGGCCACCGATCGCATCCGCTACGAGCAGTATCTCGACTTCTTCAGGATGCGGCGCTTGCGTCAGACCCTGTTGTGCCGGCAGGGCGTCGCGCTGCGCGACGAAGCCGATGTCTCGCGCATGGCGCAGTTTCACTACTCGGCACCGCTCCGTGATGTAGCGCCGCAGGGTGATGCGCTGCCGGCAGGCGCCAGAGCCTGGCGCAACGATCTGAACGAGGTGACTGCAACAACCGACAATCCGGTCGGCCTGGCGGCGCTGGCGGCCATCGCCGATGCCTGGCCGGCGACGGTGCCGTTCGCCGACATGGCCGCCATCACCGGCGACCGCGAGAGCCTGTGTACGGCCTTGCATTCGTACTACGCCTCCAGCCTGCTCAATGTTCATGCGCTCCCGCGAATGGCGGTGCGCGTGGCCGGCGAGCGGCCGCAGGTCTGGCGCGTTGCGCGCCTCGAAGCCGCTCTGGGATCCTCGATTCCGCAATTGAATCTGGGCACAATCGATCTCGAGAACGAGGCAATCCGCGGCTTGCTGCAACTGATCGACGGCACGCGCACGCGAAGCGAACTCGAAGCCGCCGCCGGCGGTCGCGATGCGCTCGATTCGATCCTGCGCGACATGGCGCGCAAGGCACTGCTGGTTTCCTGATGACGCCCTACGACGACCTGCCCTACGTCAGCCGGCCGTTCCGTCAGACCCACCCCGACCGTCTGGCGAGCATGGGCCTGCTGCTCGGCATGACGCCGGCCGATCCGCGCACGGCACACGTGCTCGACGTCGGCTGCGGCTCGGCGCTCAATCTCATCGCGATGGCGGCGACCCTGCCGGATGCGCGCTTTTTCGGCTTCGATCTCGCGCAAACGGCGGTCGAGCAGGCGCGCTCGTGCATCGCCCGGCTCGGACTGCAAAACATCCGCGTCGAACATATGGATCTGCTGGAATTCCCCGGCGACGCCGGCGAGTTCGACTACATCATCGCGCACGGTTTCTACTCCTGGGTGCCGGAAGAGGTGCGCGAAGCGCTGTTGGCACTGGTGAACCGCCATGCCAGCCCGCATGCGATCTGCTATCTGAGTTTCAATGCCCGCCCCGGTTCCACCCTGCGCCTGGCCTGGCGCGAAGCGGCGGCCTATCACGCGCACGGCATCATCGATCCGGTCGAGCGCGCGCAGGCATCGGTGCGCATGCTCGAACTGATGGCCGAGACAAGTGCGGCGCGGCCCGGTGCGTGGCGGGATATCGTCACCGAGATGGTCGACGCGGTGCACGCGAAGGGCATTCGGTGGGTCGGCCACGACGACTTCGGGCCGGTGTTCGAGCCCTTTCACTTCCACGAGGTCGCTGAGGCGGCGGCACGGCACGGCATGCAGTACCTGTCCGATGCCTGCCACTTCGACAGCCAGCCCTACGAACTCGGCGATCCGGCGCGCGAGATCCTGCAGGATCTCGAGCAACGGGATCTGCTGCTGCGCGAGCAGTATTTCGATTTTCTCGAACTGCGCCCGTTTCGCCAGATCCTGCTCTGCCGCAGCGGCGTCGCGTTGCGCCGCCCGATCGATACCGCCGGTCTGCGGCAGATGTCGTTCAGTTCGGCGGCCGACGAAACCGGCGCGGCAGCGGACGGGCAGATAGTCGTCTCCAATCCGCTGACCGGCTCGCGCAGCGAGGTCGGCGAGTTGAGCCGTGCCATCCTGCGGCAACTTCGCGCGGCATGGCCCTGCAGCATGCCGTTTGCACAGGTTCTGCCCGCTCAGGCGGACAGGGACGAAATCGCGTTGAGGGTGGAGCGGCTGTGGGCCTGCGCGCTGATCGAGGCCCACGCCGTTGCGCAGCGATGCGGCCGCGGTACGGAAGAACGCCCCGTCGTATGGCATCTGGCGCGCCTGGAGGCCGCTGACGGCACAACCGTGACCACACGCATCCATTCGCAATGCATCGTCGACGATGTCACCCGGGATCTGCTTCGCTTGCTCGACGGATCGCGCAGCCGCAGCGAACTGATCGCCCGCTTTCCCGATCTGCAGCGACGCCTGGACTGGCTCGCCCGAATGGGGCTGCTCGAACCGGCCGACGAGAGTACGCCAGCCTGAACCCGGTAATTGCGATCGCCGAGCGTCGCATCCGTCATGCAAGGCCGCCATTGATCGAGATCACCTGCCCGGTGATGTAGGCGGCCGCATCGCTTGCCAGAAAGCCGACCAGTTCGGCGACCTCCTCGGGCTTGCCGGCGCGCCTGGCCGGCACCAGTTTTTTGATCGTTTGCGGATCGAATGCGCCCGCGATCATGCCGGTGTCGATGATGCCCGGTGCGACCGCGTTGACCGTGACGCCGCGGCTGGCCAGCTCGAGCGCCAGCGACCTGGTTGCACCGTGCAGCGCGGCCTTGGCCGCGCTGTAATTGACTTGGCCGCGGTTGCCGGTGATCGCGGCGATCGAGGTGATGTTGATGATGCGGCCCCAGCGCGCGCGGACCATCGGCATGGTCAGCGGGTGGGTGACGTTGAAGAAGCCGTTGAGCGATACATCGATCACGCTCGACCACTGCTCGGGCCGCATGCCCGGAAACACTGCATCGTCATGAATGCCGGCGTTATTGACCAGCACCTGGATCGGGCCGTCGGCCAGCGTGTTCTCGAGCGCTGCGCGGGCGGCCTCACGCTCGCATACATCGAAAGCAAGCGCGGCCGCGCTGCCGCCGCCACGCGCGATTTCACCGGCCAGTTGTTGTGCTGCCGCCAGGTTGCGATGGGCATGAACAAGGACGTGGCAGCCTTGCAGGGCGAGGCGGCGGCAGATCGCGGCGCCGATGCCGCCACTGCCGCCGGTGACCAGGGCGCGCTTCATGGTGTGCTCCCTTTCGTACGGACATCGGGCCGAGCGACCAGAGCGGCGGCATCCAGAATCACCGCCGCGCGGCCTTCGATCAGTCTTGCACCGGTGCCGCTGACGACAAAACCGTAGAGCACGCTGTTGCGGTCGCCGCCCTGCCTCTGCGCGGCGATGTTCAACGGCGTGGCGATGTCGTCCAGCCGATCGACCAGCAACTCGACGCTGCGCAGGCTGGCGAGGAAGCCTGCGCGAGGCCGGCCGCCCGCCGCGTTGCACAGCGCACCGTGCACCGCCATCGCCTGGGCCGCATATTCGATGCCGCAGGCCGCGTGCAGGCAACCGTGGCTGCGCAGCGGATTGTCGTGAGCCCGGTGACTGTCGGCATGGCAGACGATGCGCTCGTCATCCCATTCGAGTACGCCGTCGAGCAGACACATGCTTCCCTGGTGCGGTATGTGTGCGGCGATCCAGGCGCGGTCGAAAGTCATGGCGTGACCTGCGTGGTGAGTTGCAGCCCGTCGAGGTAGTCGAGGGTTATCGAAGTTGCCGTGCCACGCGCCACGGCCGCCAGCAGCGGCAGGCCGCGTGCCGCGGGAATGCTCCGTCGCAGCGTCTCCAGCGCCGGGTCGCCGATCGTCGACACTTCGTTCCGCGCGGCGGCGACTTCGATGCGGGCCAGCGTTCGCGCCGAGCGTTGCGGCGAGAGCACCAGCGCCACGCCGAAACAGCCCGGCAGCGGCCGCACGCTATGCAGCGGCTCGGGATACGGTGTGTCGCAGGCGATCAGCAGCACCGGTCGATCGAACGCCGTGACCTGCGACGCCGCCTCCAGCAGGCCGGCGCCGAAGGTGGCCTCGAAGGTGCAGATCGAGGTGGACGGCGCCATGGCACCGCTTGCGATGCCCCAGTAGCCGGAGGCGGCGTTATGCACCGAGTTGTGAAAGCGGGTCGGCGAGATCTGCCGGTCGGCACTTGCCAGCGCTTCGCAGATGGCATGGCAGTTGTCGCCATCGGCGCCGGACGACGAGAACACCGTGGCGAGTCCGGCTGGATCGAGCGCGCTCGCGGCCACGGCCTCGAACCCGACCGCCAGCGACAGCCTGACAATCTGCCCGGTGCGCCGCCGTTCCGCCGGCGGCAGCGCGGCCGGCGCCGGCACCACGGGCGGCGCATCGACGTAGGGCGCCTCGCCGCGCAGCACGGCGCGAGCGGCCGGCCAGTCGGCAAGACCCGGGCCGATCAGCCCGATACCATCGACATGGGCAGCGAGACTGCTCATGGCGCGACGCCGAACAGCAACGCGCAGTTGGTGCCGCCGAAGCCGAAGGAATTGCTCAGCACCCGGCGCGGCGGCTGCTCGAGGTTGTCGATCAGGTAGCGGCTGTTCAGCGCCGGGTCGGGCGTCTGCATATTCACCCCGCCACCGGGCATGAAGCCGTGGCTCAGCGCCAGCGCGCAGATCACCGATTCGATCGCACCGGCCGCACCCAGCGTGTGGCCGGTCGCGCCCTTGGTCGAACTCACCGGCACGCGCGGCCCGAACAGGCCGAACACCGCCTTGTCCTCGGCGGCATCGTTGGTCTGGGTGGCGGTGCCGTGCAGATTGATGTAATCGACATCGTCAGGACGCAAGCCGGCCGAGGCAAGCGCTGATTCCATTGCCATGCGCGCGCCCAGGCCATCCGGATGCGGTGACGACATGTGGTGCGCATCGCTCGATTCGCCGGCGCCCAGCAGCAGGACGGCACCATCGTCGCGTTCGCTCCGCTCGAGCAGGATGAACCCGGCAGCCTCGCCGATGGAAATCCCGTTGCGCCGGGCGTCGTATGGCCGGCAGGCTTGCTGCGAAAGCAGCTCGAGCGAGTTGAATCCGTACAGCGTGGTCAGGCACAGCGAATCGACGCCGCCGACGATCGCGGCGTCGATCACCCCGGCTGCCATCAGTCGCGCGGCGGCGGCAAAGACCTTGGCGCCAGACGAACAGGCGGTCGAGATCACCGTCGCCGGACCGCTCAGCGCGAAACGACGCCGCACGAAATCGGCGGCCGAGTAGGAATTGTGGGTGGTGGCGTACTTGAAGTCGGGCGGCAGCGCACCGCTGGCCGGATCGCGCCGGCGATAGGCCAGCTCGGTCTGCAGGATGCCCGAGGTGCTGGTGCCGAGAAACACGCCGATTCGCGATTGGCCATGGCGGCAGATCGCCTCGTCGACCGCCTCGGCGAAGCCGTCCTGAATCAGCGCGAGTTCGGCCAGCCGGTTGTTGCGGCAGTCGTAATCGCGCAGGCCGGCTGCGAGTTGCACGTCATCGACGCCGGAGACCTCGCCGACATGAGTGTCGAGCTGCACGGTTTCGAAGCGGCAGGGCGCCAGTCCGCTGCGCCGCGCGCGCAGCGCAGCCAGCGTGGCGTCGAGCCCGCGGCCCAGGCAACTGGTCATCGTGTAGCGGGAGAGTCGAACGGCTTGCACGTCGGATTCCGGCGGTGGTGCGATTGGCGGTCGATGAAGTGACCCGGTCCGTGCGATGTTAGCAAATGCGCTCGGTGCCCCGGGAAGCGTATGGCTTCCGGGACATGGGCCGAGGTGGTCGATGGCAGTTGGAAGAGTGCGCATCGTGGCGGGCTACAATCGACCATGAACACCAATGCGCGCGTACAGGCCGGTTCGCCCGGGCGCCGCACCCCCGGCCCAGGTTGTTCTCTCGAAGGGGGACGGAGGGCGCGACGCACGAGCGAATACCTTGCCGGATTGGCGAGTCGTTGATGTTGGGCTTCGCTGCGCTCTGCCCAACCTACCAGACTGGGCTTGGCAAGCGGCAGAATACCGGGTGATCCACCGGTACGTTCGAGAGAGCGCGGTTTCGGACTTGCGAAACGAGGTACTTGGCGGCTTTGCACGACACCGTGCCCTATCAGTTGCTCGCCGATGCGGTGCTCACGCTGCACGTGTTGACCGTCGGCTTCGTCGTCGGCGGCCTCGTCCTGATCCTCGTCGGCAACCTGCGCGGCTGGACCTGGGTCAATGCCATGTGGTTCAGGCTGGCGCATCTGGCGGCAATCGCGTTCGTCGTGGCCGAGGCCTGGTTCGGCGTGGTGTGTCCGCTGACGTCGCTGGAAATGTGGCTGCGCGAGAGGGCTCACGCGAGCACCTACGCCGGCAGCTTCATCGAGCACTGGTTGCAGCGCATCCTCTATTACCAGGCCCCGGGCTGGGTCTTCACTGTCACCTACTCGCTGTTCGGGCTGGCCGTCGTTGCAGCGTGGTGGTACTTCCCGCCGAGATCGAATCGGCGCGTCGATCAGACAGATGCCTGACCCGTCGCCGCCGCGCGCAGCCTGCGGGGCCGGGCCCGCGCTGGCAAACATGTTGCAGCCCTAGCGCACCGCCCGGCAGGCTGGCAACATCGACACGGTCCATGTTGCGCCCGCGGACCGACTATAAAGAGTGCAAGGAGACGCCAAGATGCCACTGGTACGCATTGCGTTGATGAAGGGGCCGCACCAGGGATACGGGCGGAAGATCGGCGAGATCGTCTATCGGGCGATGGTCGATACGATCAAGGTGCCGCACCAGGACCATTTCCAGATCATCAGCGAGCACGACGCCGACACCCTGATCTACGATCCCGACTACCTCGGCATCCGGCGCAGCGATGGCGTGGTCTTGATCCAGATCACGCTCAACGAGGGGCGATCGGTCGACATGAAAAAGGCGCTCTACGCGACGATCGCCGAGCGGCTGCACGACGAACTGGCGATTCGCAGGGAGGACGTGCTGATCAATCTGGTGGAAGTGAAGAAGGAGAACTGGTCGTTCGGCAACGGTGTGGCGCAGTACGCCTGACCCGCGGAGGGACGAAACATGGGCAAGCGCATCACGATCATCCAGGGACATCCCGATCCGCGCGGCAATCGCTACGGGCACGGACTGGCGCAGGCCTACCGCGACGGCGCAGTCGAAGTCGGGCACGAGGTCAGGGTGGTGGACGTGGCGCAGCTCGACTTCCCGCTGCTGCGCACGCAGGAAGACTGGGGGGGCGGCAGCATGCCGGCCGGGCTGCTGGCGGCGCAGCAGGCGATGTTGTGGGCCGAGCATCTGGTGGTGTTCTTCCCACTGTGGCTCGGCACCATGCCGGCCTTGCTGAAGGGCTTCTTCGAGCAGGTGCTGCGCCTGAACTCGGGTGCGGCGGATGCCGCCACAGCGGCGCACGCTTTGCTGGCCGGGCATTCCGGGCGGGTGGTGGTGACCATGGCGATGCCGGCACGCAGGTATCGCTGGACCTATTCCGCCCACGGCGTACGCGGACTGGAGCGCAGCCTGCTCGGCTTCGTCGGCGTCAAACCGATCCGCGAAACCCTGATCGGGATGGTCGAGGAACCCGGCGCACAGCACCTGCGCTGGATCGAGCGGCTGCACGAACTCGGACGTTCGGCCGACTGAGCGGCAAACACGATTACATCGTGCCTGCCTGCGAGCCGCATGGATAGACGGTCTGCGGCATGGCATTCCGCAAAGCCGCATGGATATTCGGCCTCAGCCATGCCATACCGCAGAAGGCCGTGGATACTGGCCCGCAGCCGACCATCCCGGCGAGCGGCTTCCGACCCCCGAAACCGCTAAACTCGTCGCCTTTTGCACCGCCGCATTTCCCCTGTAGCGGCGCCTGACCAGGATTGGATAGCAGTGCTGATCGCCAACAACATCACCATGCAGTTCGGGGCCAAGCCCCTGTTCGAAAACGTTACCGTCAAGTTCGGTGAGGGCAATCGCTATGGCTTGATCGGCGCCAACGGCGCCGGCAAGACGACCTTCATGAAGATCCTGGCCGGAATCGTCGAACCTTCGGCCGGCAACATCGCCCTCGACAGCGGCGAGCGCATGGCCTTTCTGCGCCAGGACCAGTTCGCCTTCGAGGACGCGCGCGTGCTCGACGTGGTGATGATGGGCCACGAGCAGATGTGGGCCGCGATGCAGGAGAAGGACGCGATCTATGCCAACCCCGAGGCGTCCGAGGCCGACTACATGCACGCCGCCGAACTCGAGTCGAAGTTCGCCGAGTACGACGGCTACACCGCCGAGTCACGCGCCGGCGAACTGCTGCTCGGCGTCGGCATTCCGTCCGCGCAGCACGGTGGTCCGATGCGCGAAGTCGCACCGGGCTGGAAGCTGCGCGTACTGCTGTGCCAGGCGCTGTTCGCCGACCCGAACATCCTGCTGCTCGACGAACCGACCAACAACCTCGACATCAACACCATCCGCTGGCTCGAAAACGTCATCAACGAGCGCCAGAGCACGATGGTGATCATCAGCCACGACCGGCACTTCCTCAATCAGGTGTGCACCCACATGGCCGACATGGACTACCGCACCCTCAAGGTGTACCCGGGCAACTACGACGATTACATGGAAGCCTCGAGCCTGGCGCGCACCCAGCAGGCCACCGCCAACGCCAAGGCGAAGGAGAAGGTCGCCGACCTGCAGGAATTCGTGCGCCGCTTCTCGGCCAACAAGTCGAAGGCGCGCCAGGCCACCTCGCGCGCCCGGCAGATCGAGAAGATCAAGATCGAGGACATCAAGCCCTCGTCGCGCCAGTACCCGTGGATCCGCTTCGACTATGACGAGCGCGACAAGCTGCACCGGCTGGCCTGCGAGGTCGATAAGCTCGCCTTCGGCTACGATCCCGCCGCCCCGGTGATCCGCAACTTCAGCTATGCGCTGGAGGCCGGCGACAAGGTGGCGGTGATCGGCGAGAACGGCGCCGGCAAGACCACCCTGCTGCGCCTGCTGATGGGTGCGGCTCGCGGCGGACTCACGGCGCAGCACGGCACGGTCAGGTGGACCGACAAGGCGAAGCCCGGCTACTTCGCCCAGGACCATGCGGCCGACTTCGCTTCGGATGAGTCGCTGACCGACTGGATCAGCGGCTATGTGCGCGCCGGTGGCTACGAGGGCGGCGACGTCGAAACGCTGATCCGCGGCACGCTCGGCCGGCTGCTGTTCAGCGGCGACGAAGTAAAGAAGCCGGTCGATGTGCTCTCCGGCGGCGAGCAGAGCCGCATGCTGTTCGGCCGGCTGATGCTGCTGCGTCCCAATGTGCTGATGATGGACGAGCCGACCAACCACCTCGACATGGAATCGATCGAATCGCTCAACACCGCGCTGGAGAAATTCAACGGTACCCTCGTCTTCGTCTCGCACGATCGCGAGTTCGTCAGTTCACTGGCCACCCGCATCATCGAAATCCGCCAGGACGGCAAGATCGTCGACTACCGCGGCAGCTACGACGAATACTTGGCCAGCCAGGGCATCGAAGCCTGAGAGCCCGGTCTGTCACCTGGCGATCGGCGGCAGTTCGCGCAGCTTCTGTTCGAGCACCACGCCGTACTTCTCGTCGAGACCGACCCGCAAGCGCAGCGGCATGCCGTCCTCCCGGCGCAGCCAGAGGTCGAGCGCAGCATCGTCGCCGTGCCTGAACTCGCGCGTCAGGTGCACCGCGGCGACCTGATCCTTGCCGATCTGCACCATGTCGTCCGACGGTTTCATGATGAACTCCTTGGTCGAATTGCCATCGGTCGCGGCGATCGTGATCGGGGTCTGCGGAAGCGGCTGCCGCAGGAACAGGTAGGGCATGCTCGCGCTATCGGCGATGCGGTAGTCGACCGCTTCGACCTTGATCTGCCTGCCGTTCTTGAAGTAGGTCGCAGTCCGTTTCGAATAGTCGGTATTGACTGCCAGACGCCGTTTCGAGCCACGCGACTCGCTGAACTTCTGCGAGGCGAGGTAGCCGCCGCCGACCGCGCCTTCGCTGCGCCGCGCGAGCGTGTCGCCGCCGAGCACCGCGGCCAGAATGCGGTTGGCTCGGCCCCCCGACGTTATCGTGTAGGCGGTCTCCGAGATGCTGACGACATCGTCGATGGTACCGGCCGAGACCGAGCCTCCCAGCAAGGACATGGCCCCCTTGACCGCCTTGACCCGGGTGGCGGCCTCGGAGCTGCGGCTGGCATCGACCGTGATGCTGAGGTCGTAGTGGGCCACCACCTTCAGCGGTGCCGCCGGTGCGAGCGGAGCAGCCGGTGCGAGCGGAGCAGCCGGAGCAGACGGGGCAGACGGGGCAGACGGGGCAGACGGTGCGGCCGGTGCGCCAAGCGCGAATCCCGCGCCGCCGAGACTGGCGATCACGACAGCGATACGAACGAAACGACACGACACGAGATTGTCCTCTTCAACAGGTTCGCCGCGCCCAGGCGGCGGTTTGCAATATGGCCCGGCGCGGCGCGGGCCGCATCGACTATCGGGGTGCCGGCGAACCGCCGCCGGCTGTGGCCGCCGCAGCCTCTGCCTCGGCGCGGCGCTTGGCATGTGCGGCCGCCTTGCGATCGATCTCGGCGCGCTGCTCGGCAGCCGACGCCGCACGCTTGCTCGCCCGCTCGGCCTCGGCGGACTGCCTTCGCGCGGCATCGTCGGCAGACTTGCGGCGCCTCGCGGCTTCGGCGGCAGCGCGCGCCGGCGCTTCCTGCAGATCGCGCTCGCGCTCGGCGTCGCGCTCAGCCTGCTCGGTGGCACGCATCTGCGCCTCCTCGCTACTGCGCGCGGCCGCTTCGTGCTCGGGCAACTTGTCGGCGCTTTGCGCTTCGCGCTGCGCGTTCTCGCGCAGCCTGACCTCGCGCTGCAGACGATCCGCGCTGACGTCGAGCTGGCGGGCTTCGAGGGTCTTGCGCAGGCGCTCCTGCTTCGCGTCGCCGATGCAGCCAGACACCATCACCTTGTCGTAGCATGCGGCCTCGCGGCGGCGGAACTCGTCGTCCGCCTCGCTGCGAAGGGCCTGGGCGCGTGCGTGGCGGGCCTTGGCGTCTTCGAGCAGGCGCTCGCGCTCGCCGGGGGCGAGCGGTGCGAAGGTCGAGACCTTCGGCGGCGGGTCGGCGGCAATCACGATACGGGTGGCGAAGACAGTGGCCAGCGCCAGCGCCGTGAGCAGGGTTTTCATCGGACACAAGGATACCGGAAGCGGATGGCGAAAGCGCGTTGCCGGTGGGCAACGCCTACAATGGCGGCCTTGCTTCGACCCTCGTCGCCCGTGATCCAGCTACGCAATCTGACGCTCGCCCGCGCCGCCAAAGTCCTCATCGAGTCTGCCTCCATGCAGCTTCACGCCGGGCAGAAGATCGGGCTGACCGGGGCCAACGGCAGCGGCAAATCGAGCCTGTTCGCCATGCTGCGCGGCGAGCTGCAGCAGGAGGCCGGCGAGATCGATCTGCCGCGCGACTGGGTGATCGCCCACGTCGCGCAGGAGACGCCGGCGCTGGCGATCGACGCGCTCGACTTCACGCTCGACGGCGACGCCGGCCTGCGCGAGATCGAGCGCAATCTGGCTGCCGCCGAGGCCGCCGACGATGGCATGCGGGTGGCCGAACTGCACGAGCAACTCGGCCACATCGGCGGCTACGGTGCGCGTGCCCGCGCCGCGGAACTGCTGCACGGGCTGGGTTTTCGCAGCGCCGAGTTCACCGAGCCGGTGGCGAGCTTCTCCGGCGGCTGGCGGGTGCGGCTGAATCTGGCGCGGGCGCTGATGTGCCGCTCCGACCTGCTGCTGCTCGACGAGCCGACCAACCACCTCGATCTGGATGCGATCATCTGGCTCGAGAAGTGGCTCCGCGAGTATCGCGGCACCATGCTGCTGATCTCGCACGACCGGGACTTTCTCGACGCGACGGTCGATCACATCGCGCACATCGACCAGCGCCAGCTCACGCTCTATCGCGGTGGCTACAGCGATTTCGAACGCCTGCGCGCCCAGCGGCTGGCTGCGCAACAGGCGAGCTTCGAGGCGCAACAGCGCGAGATCTCGCACCTGCACAGCTATATCGACCGCTTTCGCGCCAAGGCGACGAAAGCCCGCCAGGCGCAGAGCCGCATCAAGGCGCTGGCGCGCATGGAAGAGATCGCCGCGGCGCATGTCGATACGCCGTTCACCTTCCGCTTTCGCGAGCCGGGCCGCGCGCCCGATCCGCTGCTGGTGATCCAGGATGCAAGCGCGGGCTACGGCCACAAGACGGTGCTCTCCGCCATCGGGCTGACACTGCGGCCCGGCGAACGGATCGGCCTGCTCGGCCGCAACGGCGCCGGCAAGTCGACGCTGGTGAAACTGCTGGCCGGGGAACTCGAGCCGATGAGCGGACAGCGCCAGCAGGGCAATGGCCTGGCGATCGGCTACTTCGCGCAGCACCAGCTCGAACAATTGCGGCCCGACGAGTCACCGCTCTGGCATTCGCAGAAGCTCGACCCGACGGCGCGCGAGCAGGATTTGCGCGACTGGATCGGCCGTTTCGATTTTCGCGGTGACATGGCAAGCGCAAAGTGCGGCGCGTTCTCCGGCGGGGAAAAATCGCGGCTGGCACTGGCGCTGCTGATCTATCGGCGGCCCAACCTGCTGCTGCTCGATGAGCCGACCAACCATCTCGACCTCGAGATGCGCGAGGCGCTGACGCTTGCCCTCGCCGAATACGAGGGCGCCGTGGTGCTGGTGTCGCACGACCGGCATCTGTTGCGCACGACCGTCGACGCGTTCCACCTGGTGGCCGGCGGCAGGCTTGCGCCGTTCGACGGGGATCTCGACGACTACCGCGCCTGGCTCGATGGTCAGCGCGCGCAGCACAACGGTGCGGACGCGGAAACCGACAAGGCGCAGCGCAAGCGGGATCGCGCTGCCGAAGCAGCCGATCGCGACATGAAGCTCGCGCAGCGGCGGCCCCTGCTCAGGCAACTCGATGCACTGGAAAACCAGCTCGCCGGCTGGCAGGGCGAGAAGGCACTGCTCGAAGAGCGATTGTCCGATTCGTCCCTCTACGCCGGGGCCGGCGCGCCGCAGTTGCCAGGGCTGCTCAGGCGCCAGGCCGAGCTGGCCGAATCGATCGCGCAGGCCGAGGAGGACTGGCTCGGTCTGCACCAGGCGCTGGAGGAAATCGGCGGCGTCTGACGTGCGTTCCAGCGCCGTTCGCAGCGGGCAGCCGGATCGATTTCCCGCGAATCAGTCGCGGCGGATGAGGTCGTAAGGAGCGGCCTGAGCCGCGATACGGGCGCGCGCCTCACGCACTTCGTCCGGCGTCGCGCTGAGGGTGGCGCGCTGACGCGCGAGCACGGAATAGGCGATCAGCGCCACCAGAAGCAGAACCAGCGGCACCATGCCGCCGTAATGGATGGCCGTTGCGCCGAGCAAAGCGGCCAACGCCAGCGAAACCACTATCTTGCCCATCTCGTTCTCCAGTGCCGTGCCGAGGATGGCTACGGACTTTCTCGTACCAATATAGATAGTTATTGGAGAAAGTTCAGCCAAGATAGCGCAAAAACACGACAACTTTCTGGCAGGCAAGGAGAATATTTTTTGTGCGTCGCAGCAGGATGCGCCTGAGCACCTCATTTCACTTATTCGGCAGCGTAGCTGGTGACGTGTCGCGTACACCTTCCCCCTGAGAGGGGGAAGGCGTGTAGTCGGCGTGCGGATGCCCGGAGACCCGCATGGATAGGGGCTTCCAGGGCAGCGGTTGTGGCGGGCTAGACGCCCCAGGTTACCGGCGCCTTGTCGCGCAGCGCGTACTCCATCAGTTCGATCAGCGGCACCGCGCGCTGCGACAGGGTGATCGCGGGCGGCCCGCCCTGCTGCTCTTCGTCATCGTCGTTACGCGAGCGTCCACCGAGTTCGGCTCGCTCCGCGGCAACCGCGGCCTTCAGCCGTGCCAGCGCATCCGGCAACTGCTCGACGGTGATGATGCCGGTCGTGGAATCGGCATTCTTGCCGATGATGCCAAGCAGGCGCTTGGCAACCTCGCCGAACTGGATCACATCGCCGGCCGCCCTGGACTTGAAGGTGATGATCATGACTGCCTCCTCTGTTGCACCATTGTAGAGCCGATGCAGGCAATCCGGGTCCGTATAATCCGCTGCTGAAGAATGACCCGCGGGATTTCCCGCGATCCGCGGCGGCCACGGCGCCTGTCCGCGAGATGCCATCGACAACAGAAAAGGAACCAGCAAGATGAGTGCGATCGACCATCTGTTCGAAGCCAACCGCGCGTGGTCCGAACGCATGCGCGGCGACGACCCGGCGTTCTTCGAGCGGCTGGCCAAGGCGCAGGCGCCCGAATACCTGTGGATCGGCTGCTCGGACAGCCGCGTCCCGGCCAACCAGATTGTCGGGCTGTTGCCGGGCGAAGTGTTCGTCCATCGCAACGTCGCCAACGTGGTCGTGCATTCCGACCTCAACTGTCTGTCGGTCATGCAGTTCGCTATCGACGTGCTGCGCGTCAAGCACGTTCTGGTGGTAGGCCATTACGGCTGCGGCGGCGTCAGGGCGGCCCTGCAAAACAGCCGCCTCGGCCTGATCGACAACTGGCTGCGCCATGTGCAGGACGTGCGCGACAAGCATCGCGATCTGTTGCTGGCGGCCGACGGCGGGGAACTGCAGACCGACCGCCTGTGCGAACTCAACGTGATCGAGCAGGCGGTCAACGTCTGCGAAACCACCGTGATACGCGAAGCCTGGGATCGCGGCCAGGCGGTCGAGGTGCATGGCTGGATCTACGGGCTGACCGACGGCCTGATTCGCGACATGGGCATGTGCGCAGGCAGTATCGAGGAGATGGTCGAGAAGTACGAGCACGCGCTCTCGGCGCTGCGCTGAGAGCTTGCGAAGAAGTCGTAGCGAGCGGGATGGGCTGCCAGGCGCGAGCGAGCGAACGACGAGACATGTTTGTAGATAGGCGAGGAGTGAGCGAGTGAGTAACGACGCAGACCGCCCGCGCAGTCGGTTTATTCACAAGCTCTGAGGCGGGCCGATGCTCAGGCTGGGAATCGACCTAGGCGGCACCAAGATCGAGATCGCGGCCCTCGACGATGGCGGGCGCGAAACGCTGCGCAGGCGCATCGATACCCCGCAAGGCGACTACGCGGCGACCGTGAACGCAATCGCCGAACTGGTTCGCGATGCGGAACGCGAACTCGGCTCTGTCTGCAGCGTCGGCGTCGGCACGCCCGGTTCGCTCTCGCCCGGCGGAGAACTGCTGCGCAACTCGAACTCGGTCTGCCTCAACGGCCACCCGCTCAGGCGCGATCTCGAAGCCGCGCTGGGGCGCGAAATCCGCATCGCCAACGACGCCAACTGCTTCGCGCTGTCGGAGGCCATCGATGGCGCCGCGGCGGGTGCCGACATGGTCTTCGGCGTGATCATCGGCACCGGCGTCGGTGGCGGCATCGTGGTACGCGGGCAGGTGCTCGAAGGGGCCAACCACATTGCCGGCGAGTGGGGCCACAACCCCTTGCCGCGACTCGACGAAGAGCCACGGCCGCTGCCGCAGTGCTATTGCGGCCGTCGCGGCTGCGTCGAAACCTATCTGTCCGGTCCGGCGCTGGCGCGGGATCATGCCCTGCGCACCGGCATCGCGGCGAGCCCGGCGGAACTGGTGCGCGCCGCCGCCGCCGGGGAAGCCTGTGCCGAAGCCACGCTGGCGCGCTACGAACAGCGGCTCGCCAAGGCGCTGGCCGGCGTGATCAACGTGCTCGACCCGGACGTCATCGTGCTGGGCGGCGGACTCTCCAATATCGAGCGCCTGGTCGCCAGCGTGCCGCGACTGTGGGCCGCCCATGTGTTTTCGGATGTCATTGCGACCCGGCTGTTGCGCCATCGTCATGGCGATTCGTCGGGGGTGCGTGGCGCGGCCCTGCTTTGGCAGAGCACCTGAGTTCGCCGCGCGCGCCCTGGGCGCGCCTGTTACTGCCGTTCGCCGCGGGCTACTACCTGTCTTATCTGTTGCGCACGGTCAACGCCGTGATTTCGCCCGATCTGACGCGCGAACTCGGCCTCTCGGCAGCCGACCTGGGCCTGCTCACCGGCGCCTATTTCTTCGGTTTCGCCGCGGCCCAGATACCGGTCGGCATCGCGCTCGATCGCTACGGGCCGCGCCGCGTCGAATCCGCCCTGCTGGTGCTGGCCGCCGCCGGCGCGCTGCTGTTTGCCTTCGGCCATTCACTGACGCAACTGGCGGTGGCGCGCGCGCTGATCGGCATTGGCGTATCGGCCTGCCTGATGGCCGCGCTCAAGGCGTTCTCGCAGTGGTACCCGCCGGATCGATACGCCGCGATGACCGGACAGATCATGGCCGCCGGCGCGCTCGGTGCGATCAGCGCGACCCTGCCGCTCGAGGTCGCGCTGCCGCTGGTCGGCTGGCGCGGGGTGTTCATCGCGGTGACGATCGCCTGCATGGCGGTGCTGCTGCTGATAAGGTTTTTCGTGCCCGATCATCCAGCGCACGGCGCCGGCTCGCCCGATGGACAGCAGGGCACCGTGCGGCAGATCTTCGCCTCGCCGGTGTTCTGGCGCTTCGCGCCGCAGGCCGCCCTGTTCAGCGGCGGCCTGATGGCGATGCAAAGCCTGTGGTCGGTCCCGTATCTGATCAACGTGGCCGGCCACGGCCTGACGCACGCCGCGCAGCACCTGCTGGCCATCAACCTCGGCATGCTGGCCGGGCAACTGGCGATCGCGGCGATCGCCACCCGGCTCGCCCGCGTCGGCGTAACGTCGCTGCGGATGATGCAGGCAGGGTTCGCGCTGTCGATCGCGATCGAGATCGCGATCATCCTGACCTACGGCGGCGGCCTGGCGCTGTGGTTTGCCTGGGGAGTCACCAGCGCCGTGTCGGCGCAGGTCTATGGCGTGGTCGCCGGCTATTTTGCGCCGGCGCTATCGGGCCGCGCGTCCACCGCGATCAACCTGATGGCCTTCATCGGCGCCTTCGCCGTCCAGTGGAGTTACGGGGCACTGATCGATGCGCTGACGGCCGCGGGATTCGCCGCCTCGGCCGCCTACCGGGCCAGCCTGGCGGCATTGGTCCTGTTGCAGGCCGCATCGCTGCTGCCGATGCTCGGTGCCGCCGACGCGCGAGCGCGGCCATGACCGGCACCGGATTTCCCGGCTCGCGCGGCAGGACGCTTCGGTTATCATCGCGCGATGATCGGCATCTGGCTCGAGTTCCTGGTGTGCACGATCGCGATCGCGATCGCCGGCGCCAAGCTCACCAAGTATGGTGACATCATCGCCGCCCGCACCGGCATGGGCGGGACCTGGATCGGCGTGGTGCTGCTCGCCACCGTCACCTCGCTGCCCGAACTGGTCACCGGCCTGAGCGCCGTCACGGTGGCCAACGCCCCCAACATCGCGGTCGGCGACGTGCTGGGCAGTTGCGTTTTCAATCTGACCATCGTCGCCGTGCTCGATTTCCTGCTGCGCGAAGAGAGCATCTACCGGCGTGCCCACCAGGGTCACATCCTGGCCGCCGGCTTCGGCGTGCTGATGATCGGCCTGGTCGGGATGAGCCTGCTGCTGGAGCCGCTCGGCCGGCTGCCGGCGATCGGCCATGTCGGCCTGTACACCCCGCTGATCCTGCTGCTTTATTTCACTGCCATGCGCAGTGTGTTCCGCTACGAGAAGGCACACATGGCCGAAGCGGCGGCGGCCGCCGCGGCGCCGCACCCCGGGATCACCCTTGCCCAAGCCTCCACGCGCTATGCCGCGGCCGCCGCGGTGATCGTCGCGGCCGGCCTGTGGCTGCCCTTCATCGGCAAGCAGATGGCAGCGATCATGGGCTGGCAAACCTCGTTCGTCGGCACGCTGTTCATCGCCTTCGCCACCTCGGTGCCGGAACTGGCCGTGACCATCGCCGCGCTACGCATCGGCGCGCTCGACATGGCGATCGGCAACGTGCTGGGGAGCAACCTGTTCGACATCCTGATCGTCGCGATCGACGATATCGCCTTCCTGCCCGGGCCGCTGCTGGGTGCAGTTTCCAGCGTGCATCTGGCGTCGGTGATCACGGCGATGATGATGTCGGGCCTGGTCGTCGTCGGCCTTCTCTATCGGCCGCACGGCCGCGTCCTGGGCGGTATCGGCTGGGCGAGCCTGCTGCTGCTCATGCTGTTCGCCTTCAACAGCTACGTACTCTATCTGCATGGCGAATGATGGCGGCTCGCCGGTCGCACAGCCTGATGACCGGGACGGAAGTCCGGCGCACATGGGCGGGGGGACATGACAAACGGCGACGCTGACGAGCATTTCACGCCCTCCCGCCTGATGCTCCGGGCGCTCGACCGCAAGCGCTACCTCGACTACGGGCTGGCGTTCGCGGTCGGAGCGTGGCCGATCCTGCTGGCCTGGCTGAGCGGCGCGCATCGGACCGTGGGCGGCTATACCGGCTATTGGGACAGCCCGAACTGGGTGTCGCTCGCCATCCTTCTGCCGGCGCTGCTGTTCGCGTTCCGTTTCCTGATGGCGCGGATCGTTCCGGTCGGGCTGAGCTGGCCGACCTGGGTATTGCCGCCGATCGTCGACCTGGTGCGTGAGGAACCCGCCAGGGAAGCGGTCTACGAGGCCTTGCGCCGCCGCGTGCTGTCGAAGCGCAACGTCGCGGTCGCGCTCGCGGTCAGCGTCATCGTGAATGCCGCGGACGCGCCGCAGATCCTCGCGCCATATTTCGTGACGGCAATGCCACGGACCGAATTCGGCTGGACCGCGATGTTTCAGGTGCTGCCGGAACTGCGTTGGGAACTCAACCTGCTGCTTCTGGTTTTCGCGCTTGCCGCGCAATTCGCTGCGGTGCTGCTCGGCATGCTCGCGATCGCCGTGATGTTCCGCCACAACCTGTTCTTTCTCGGCAATATCTACCAGCGCCGCTGGGCGTCCGAGGGCGAGCAGGCGCGTTTTTTCCAGATCAACCCGAAGGACGTGAATCGCTGTTTCGGCTTTCGCATCGCCAACGTCGCATTCAATGCCCAGGTGCTCGCGCTGATGATCGCCGGCGCCGCGATGTTCCTCAGCCGCTATGCCAATGCCTTTGCCAGCTCCGGCCAGGTGAGCGAGCTGCTGCGCTGGCCACCGTCCATGCCGGCGTTCAGCTTTCCACTGCCGAGCCAGTGGCTGATGTCGCTCGCCTGGCTGGTCGCGCTGGCGGTGGTCGCGATGCCGGCCATGGTCAAGCTGCTGCCGCAGATTCCGGGGCGCGGCGCCGAGCGGGTCGACCTGTCGATCAGCAACTACCTGCACGAATTCTTCTCCGACCAGGCCTGGCCGAAGGACAAGTCGGGCCGGGACGAGCCGCACCAGCTGGTCGCCATGCGCTTCGCGCAGAACTCGTTCTGGCCGACCGGGGACAACCGCGCCGGCCTGCTGTTCTTCTTCGCCTACTGGATCTTCCTGGTCACCCTGCTGCCGCCGCCGCTCGGCAATCCGCAGGCGCTCGCCGTCAGTCTCGTGGTCTTCGCGCTGCTGGCCCATATTGCGCGGCTGGCCACCTTCGCCGCGCTCAGACTCGCACTCAGCTACGTCGACGAGTTGCTGGTTACCGGGAAGGCTGATCCGGCGCAGCAGCTCGACCGCGTCGACCCGCGCAGTGACCGCACGCGCGACATCGGCGTGTTCATCAGCTACCGGCGGCGCGACAGCGCACCGTACGCGCGCCTGCTGCATGATCGGCTGGTCGCGGATTTCCAGCCGGATCGGGTATTCATGGATATCGCCGACATCGGCCCCGGCGCGGATTTCGGCAACCTGATCGGGCACGCGCTCGAGGCGGTCGATGCGGTCGTCGTGGTGATCGGGGAGAAATGGCTGACCCTGAGCGACGCGCATTCACGCCCGCGCATCGAAGATCCGGCCGACATGGTTCATCTCGAGATCGCGACCGCGCTGGCCCGCGGCAAGCGCGTGTTCCCGGTACTGGTCGGCGGGGCGAAAATGCCGGCGGAATCGGCCCTGCCGGCCCCGCTCAGGGGACTGGCCAGGCTCAATGCCATCGAGCTAGGCGATACGCGGTGGGCGCACGACGTCGGCCAACTGGTCAACGCGATCGAAGGCCGTTGAGAGCCTGTGGATGAAGGTCGTCAAGCGCTTTGCGCTCTCGCCCTTGTACCCCTAAGATGGCGGACATCATGCCGAGTCGCCGCAGATTCTTCGCCCTGCTCGCCGCAACTGCCGCCGCAGCCAGCATGGCGCTAGCCGCCGACGCGGTCGCGCAGCGGTTTCCGGACGTCGTCGCGGCCAAGGTCCGCGCTGGCAGCGCGGGGCATTTCGACTTCGACGTCACGGTCTCGTCGCCCTACGATACGCCGCAGCGCTACGCCGACGCCTTCCGGGTGACCAGCAAAGCCGGAGGGGTTTTCGGCGAGCGCAAGCTGCTGCACGATCATGCCGGTGAGCAGCCATTCACGCGCGATCTTTACGGCGTGGCCATCCCGCCCGGCATCCGCGTCGTGCTCGTCCAGGCACGCGACAGCGAGTTCGGCTACGGCGGCGCCACCTTCGAGGTATCGCTGCCCGGCCGCTAGTGCTGCGGCCCGGGGCACCGAATGGCCGGCGGGTGCGACGGCGGACGATCAGGCATGCCGGCCAGGGAAGAACAAGGATGGGCATTTCGATCGTGTTGTTGCTGATTGGTACCGCGACTGCGGTTACCGCCGTGATGGGCCTGATTCGCGGCAGCGTCTACTGCAAGGGCGGGCCGTATTCGCGCACGACGCAGCCGATGGCATTCTGGGCAGCCATCGTCGCCTATGTCGGATGGACGGCCTTGATGGGATACTTCGTGCTGTTCGGGAAGTTCGCTGCCTGAATCGCGCCGGGCGGTCCCGCACCACCACGCGCACACAGAGCCGGGTCTGCGCGATCCGGCACCGAACCCTGGACGACCAGCCGATCCGTTGACCATCAGCGCCCGTTTCCCCCGCTATCGTGTCCATCTGCTGCCGCTGGCGCTGGTGGCGATCCTCGCGACGACGGCCATCCCGATCGAGTTGCGTCCCGCTGTCTGGTGGGACGGCGGCTTCGACTCGGCCGACTTCGCTGAGAACCTGCTGCTCTATGCGCCGCTCGGCGTTGCACTGTGGGGCCGGCGCCCGTCCACCGTGTTTCTCGTCGCGATGGCCTTGTCGGGCGCAATCGAGCTGTTGCAGATGTGGCAGGTCGCGCGATACTCGTCTCCCTACGATGTCGCCGCCAACGCCTGCGGCGCCCTGATCGGCGCGCTGGCCTGGAACAGGCTGGCGCCCGGCACGGCGCTGCGCGCCGACATGCCGCTGCTCGGCCGCCGCTGGCTGGGTGCCGCAGTGGCGGTCGTAGTGGGGCTGTCGCTGGTCTGGAGCCTGCCCGTGCGTTCTTCGGCACTGCGCGACTGGAATCCCGACTTCGCTCTGCTGCTGGGCAACGAATTGACGCTCGATCGACCGTGGGCCGGGACGATAGGCGCGCTCGCGCTGCTGCCGCGCGCCTTGTCGGCCGCGGAGACAAGCGTTCTGCGGGGCGGCAGTTCAAGCATCGACAGCGCCATCGGCGGCGAGGCGCTGTATGCGCTGGCGCAGCCCGTGGTACTGACCGCTGGCGAGCCGCGGCGGCTGCCGGATTCCGTCGCGCGCGAATTCGCGGTCGCGTCCGTGCGCGCCAACGCCTTCACGGTGGTGGCGCGCATCACGCCGGCGAATGACTTTCAGGAAGGCCCGGCCCGGATCGTCAGCTTTTCGGTCGACCCATTCCACCGCAACTTCGATCTTGGCCAGGAAGGGCGCAAGCTGGTCCTGCGCATCAGGACGCCGGTGAGCGGGGAGAATGGCACCGAGTTTCCGATCGAATCGGAACCGGTCCTCGAAGCCGGCAGGGAGATCCTGCTGCTCGCCAGCTACGACGGCGGCATCGCGCGGATCGAGGCCGATGGAGCCCTGATTGGCCGCCGCAATCTGGCCGCCACGGGCTGTGCCGTGCCGGCGCTGTGCGACGAGTACCTGCCCGCTGCCTGGGCGTTGCTGGGCGCTGCACTGGCGATCATCTCGCTGGCCGTGGTCGGCTGCCGTGCCCGGCTGCCGATCCTGCTCGTCTGCCTGCTCGGCGGCGTGCTCGCGCTGATCCTGCCGCGCGCCCTGCCGTTCGTGGCGGCATCGATCGCCTTGCAGTCGTGGTCGCAGTGGACGGCGCTGCTCGGGGCGGCGGCGATCGGCCTCGCGGCAAGTCCGGCGCTTCGCCGCTAGTGGCGAAGCGAACGCTCGAAGCCCGCTCTACTGGCATGGCGAACGATGGCGGCTCGCCGGTTGCGCATGGCATGACATAGAATCGCTTCAATCCAACCAGGCGGGACTCGCGCATGAACCTCGAAAAGGTCGTTTTCGGTTTCTTCATCGTCTTCGCCGCGACGCTTAACTTCGGTTTCGTGATCGGCGAGATCGACAACCCGATGCACCACAACGCGACCGAACTGTTCTTCGCGATCGTGGTGAATCTGATCGCCACGGTGCTCAAGTTCGGCGACCGCACCCAGGTCGGTGCGGTGCACCTGGCCACCAGCCTAGTGGCCGACCTGCAGTTGCTCGCCGCAGCGGGCGCCTGGGCCTATGCGGCCTATGTTTCGCCGACCGGCGTCGATACCGGCGCGATCACCACCATCGTTTCGCTGTCGGCCGGTGCGCTGCTCGCCAACATCATCTCGGTCGTCATGCTGATCGTCGAAACCATGATGCTGCGCCGCTGAGCGCCGGCGCCGTGCATCCGAACAGCGCCATCCTTTTGATCCTGCGGCGCATGCGCGCGCCGCTGATCGTGCTGATCACCCTCTACGCGGTGTCGGTGCTCGGGCTTACGCTGCTGCCCGGCGTCGATGCCGACGGCAGACCGTGGCACATGAGCTTCTTCCACGCCTTCTACGTGATCAGCTATACCGCGACCACCATCGGCTTCGGCGAGATTCCCTACCCGTTCAGCGATGCCCAACGCATGTGGGTGACCTTCAGCATCTATCTGTCGGTGATCGGCTGGGCCTACGCGATCGGCGCGCTGCTGGCCCTGGTGCAGAACCGCGCCTTCCAGAACGCGATCGCCATGCAGCGCTTCGGGCGCGCGGTGCGCAGGGTGCGCGAGCCGTTCTACCTGGTGTGCGGTTACGGCGAGACCGGGCAACTGCTGTGCCGCGCCTTCGACCACCTGAACCGGCGCTTCGTGGTGCTCGACATCGACCCGGCGCGCATCGAGGAACTCGAACTGCAGGATCTGCGCATCGACGCACCGGCCATCACCGCCGATGCGCGCCATCCCGACAACCTGCTGATGGCCGGCCTGACCAGCCGCCACTGCATCGGCGTGATCGCGCTGACCAGCGACGACGAGGCCAACCTGGTGGTCGCCGCGGCCACCCGTCTGCTGCATAACGGCGAGGCGTCGATCCTGTGCCGCGTCACGCGCCCGGAAATCGCCGACAACATGAAATCCTTCGGCATCGGCCACATCATCAATCCGTTCGAGACATTCGGCGAGTACCTAGCCCTGGCGATCCGCTCGCCCGGTTCCTACCAGTTGATGGAATGGCTGACCTCGACACCCGGCGCCACGCTCAAGCCGCAGCGCGAACCGCCGCGCGGCCACTGGATACTCTGTGGCTACGGCCGTTTCGGCCAGGCGATCGCGGACGACCTGCAGGTCGAAGGCATCGACCTCACCGTGATCGAACCGGATCACTCGATCGCCTGCACCTCGCAGAATGTGCATGGCGTCGGCAACGAACGCCATGTGCTCGAACAGGCAGGGATCGAGCGGGCGGTCGGCATCATCGCCGGCACCAACAACGACATCGCCAACCTCGCCATCGTCGCCACCGCCGCCGAACGCAAGCCGGATCTGTTCACCGTGCTGCGGCAGAACCTGCAGTCCAACCAGTCGCTGTTCTCGACTTTCCAGGCCGACTTCACCGTGCGCCCGGCGCAGATCATCGCCCACGAATGTCTCGGCCTGCTGATGACGCCGCTGCTCGCCCGCTTTCTCGCCGAGGTCAAGCGCCGCGACGACGCCTGGAGCGACGCCGTGGTGGCGCGCATCGCCCAGACCTGCGGCGAACGCGTGCCGATGACCTGGAACGTGGCGCTCGACGGGCGGGGCGCCCCGGCGCTCGAACCGGCACTGCGCGGCGGCGCCGAGATCGAATTGAACGCGCTGCTGCGCGACCCGACCAACCGCCAGGAACGCCTCAACGCCGTGCCCCTGCTGGTGCTGCGCGCCGGACAGCAGCACGTGCTGCCGGACGACAGCTTCGCCCTCCGCACCGATGACGACATCCTCTTTGCCAGCACCCGGACGGCGCGCGCCCGCCTGCAGGGCACGCTGGTGAACGTGAACGACCGCGACTACGTGCTGCACGGCCGGGCGCAGCGCGCCGGCTGGCTGTGGCGCAAGCTCGCCCGCGATCCCCAGTCCGTCGCGCCCTGAATTCCGGACCTGCGGGCCTGTCGTCCCCCGACTGCGTGTTTGTATGAGTTGCGCCGGGTATTGCCGGGAACTAGGATAGGGGTCACCGGTGGCATTGCAGCCCGGGGCGACGGCCCGGCTCTAGTCCGTCGTCATCGTCTTTCCCGGCGACGTCATCAGCGGATCCAGCCGGGGTGATTCACGAGCCGCCCGCTTGATTCGACCAACCGAGGTCAGAATGCCGTCTCGAACACGCTTTGCGCATCCAGATTGGCTCGCGGGCGCCGCAATGGGTAGCCGGGTTCGGCAACTGCTGGCGCTCTGCTTCGCGGTCTGCCTGAACGGAACGGTGCAGGCGCAGGAATTGGCCCTGCAACGGCAGGCGATGGTGCAGGACGTGGTGCAGATGGCGCGCTCGTTCGGCCTGGAAACCGGCACGCAGACCATCGACCCGCGAGTGCTGGCGGCACTCGGCCGCGTGCCGCGCCATGAGTTCGTTTCATCGGCGTTGCGCAACAGCGCCTACGACAACCGGCCGTTGCCGATCGGCCACGGCCAGACGATATCCCAGCCCTACATCGTTGCCGTGATGACCGATCTGCTGGATGTCGACCGCGGCGACACGGCGCTGGAAATCGGCACCGGCTCCGGCTATCAGGCAGCCGTGCTGGCCGAACTGGGCGTGAAGGTCTGGTCGATCGAAATCGTCACGACGCTGGCCGACGAGGCGGGTGAGCGGCTGCGCCGCCTCGGCTACAGCGGCGTGACGACCCGAGCCGGCGATGGCTACCATGGCTGGCCCGACCACGGCCCCTACGACACCATCATCGTGACTGCGGCGGCCAGCCACGTGCCGCCGCCGCTATTGCAGCAACTCAAACCCGGCGGACGGATGGTGATCCCGGTCGGCGCGCCCTTCCAGACCCAGCAACTGATGCTGGTCGAGAAGCGTCCGGATGGCGCGGTGACGACACGTCAGATGATGCCGGTCAGATTCGTGCCCCTCACCGGAGGCCGCGACTGACCACCGGGCTCGCGATGACGCACCGCCCGCCGCTCGCCGCCGTCGCCCTGCTCTCGGCCGCGACCCTGGCCTATGAAGTGCTGCTGCTGCGCCTGTTCGCGATCGTCCAGTGGCACCACTTCGCCTACCTTTCGATCAGCGTCGCCCTGCTGGGTATCGGCGCCGCCGGCACCTTCGTCACCCTGGCCAGGCGCCGGCTGCTTGCGCTCTACCCGTACAGTTTCAGCGCCGGCGCCGCGCTTTTCGCGGCGACCGCCATCGCCTGCTTCGGCCTCGCCGAGCGGGTGCCGTTCAACGCCCTCGAGATTGCCTGGAATCCGGCCCAGTTCCTCGGCCTTGCGGCGATCTACCTGCTGCTGTTCGTGCCCTTCTTCTGCGCCGCGACTGCGCTGTGCGTCGCCTACGCCACGTTCGGCACGCAGATCGCCCGGCTTTATGGCGCCGACATCATCGGCGCAGGCCTGGGCAGCCTGGGGCTGCTGGCCCTGCTGTTCGTCGTCCATCCCGCGGATGCCCTGCGCGCGATTCTCGCGCTCGGCTGCGCCGCCGCGGCCCTGGCCGCGTGGCCGCAGGCCAGGCGCTCGGCTGTCGTTCTCGCGTTGGCCGCGCTCGCCGGGCCGTGGCTGCTGCCAGCGGCGGCGCTGGAACTGGTCGCCTCTGAATACAAGGATCTGCGCCAGGCACTGCGCGTCGATGGCGCGCGCATCGTCGCCCAGCGCAGCGGACCACTCGGCGTCGTCAGCGCAGTCGACAGCCCGCAGGTGCCGCTGCGCCATGCGCCGGGCCTGTCCCTCAATGCCGGCTCCGGACCCCCCGCGCAAATCGGATTGTTTGTCGACGGACAGACCGCCGGCGCAATCATCCGCTTCGATGGCGACCCGGCACCGCTCGGCTATCTGAAACAGACGACCGCCGCCCTGCCGTACCGCCTGCTCGACCGCCCGCGCGTGCTGGTGCTGGGCGCCGGCACCGGTGCCGATGTCCTGCAGGCCGTGGTGCATGGCGCGCGCAGCGTGGACGCCGTGGAACTCGACCGGCAGGTCGTGGCGCTGGTGCAGGAAGACCTGGCGGGATTCTCCGGGCGACCGTACAGCGCACCCGGCGTAAACCTGCATGTGGCGGATGCCCGCGGCTTCGTCGCGCGCACCCCGCAACACTACGACCTGATCCAGGTCGCGCTGCTCGACGCATTCGGCTCCAGTGCGGCCGGACTCGGCTCATTGAGCGAGAGTCATCTGTACACGGTCGAGGCATTCGCGGACTATCTCGCGCGGCTGGCGCCCGACGGGCTGCTCGCCTTAACGCGCTGGGTGTCGCTGCCACCGCGCGACGGCCTGCGCCTGTTCGCGACCGCCATCGCGGCGCTGGAACGACGCAAGCTGCGCGAGCCGGGCACGGCCATGGCGATGATCCGCGGCTGGAACACGACCACCCTGCTGGTCAAGAACGGCGAATTCTCGCCAGCCGAGATCGAAGCCGTGCGGGACTTCTGCCGGCACTACTCGTTCGACATCGTGCATCTTCCCGGGCTGGCTGCCGGCGAGGCCAATGTCTTCAATCTGCTCGGGCGCGACGACTATTTCCGGGGCGCCCGGGCATTGCTCGGTCCCGGGCGCCAGGCCTTCCTCGACGACTACAAGTTCGAACTGGCACCGACCACCGACGACAGGCCCTACTTCTTCCATTTCTTCAAGTGGCGCACCCTGCCGGAACTGCTCAGCCTGCGTTCGCAGGGCGCCTTGCCACCGATGGACTGGGGCTACCCGGTGCTGGTGGTCGCGCTGCTGCAGGCAGTGCTGATCAGTCTCGCGCTGATCGTGTTGCCGCTAGCGCTGGCCGGGACGCGGCGCGCGTTCGCCAAGACAGCGCCGGTCCTGCGCAGACGCGTGGCCGTCTATTTCCTCGCGCTCGGGCTCGGCTTCATGGCGATCGAGATTCCATTCCTGCAGCGCTTCACGCTGTTCCTCAGCCATCCGCTGTACGCCGCGGCCGTGGTGCTGGCCGCCTTTCTGGTCTTCGCCGGACTCGGCGCGCGCCATTCGGCGCGAGTCGCGCAGGGCGCGCGCTGGCCCTTCGCCGCCGTCGTTGCAATCGCCTTGTTCTACGTGGCCGCGCTGCCCGGACTGCTGGCCGCGCTGATGGGACTCGCGCAGGTCTGGAAGGTCGTGCTGACGATAGCCCTGATCGCTCCGCTCGCCTTCTGCCTGGGCATGCCGTTTCCGCTCGGGCTCGCGGCCGTGGCCGCGCGCGCCGAGGCACTGGTGCCCTGGGCGTGGGGGATCAACGGCTTCGCCTCGGTGGTCGCCACGCTGCTGGCAACCTTGCTGGCGATCCACTGGGGCGAGTCCACCGTGGTAGCGTTGGCCGCGGCGCTCTACCTGGTCGCCGCGTGGCAGTTTCCCGGCGACGATCGGCACTGATGCCTCGCGAAATCCGACGACTCGGGTCCATTGGCACAAACGGCGGCAGCGAACCCGATTCGGCCGGTACGCCTGATGTGCGTCGGGCATTTCAAGTTCGCCCGGCCATCAGGACAAGCGGCTAGGGCATCTTGCTCAGGATTTGCCTCATTTCGTCCGGACTGAAGGCACGCAACGACCGCAAGCGAACATTTCCCATCGAGCCCACCTTCATCAGCATCGCCATCGCAGCTTCCTCGGGACCCTCCACGATAAGCACCATGTCATAGTCTCCGAGCGTGTAGTAGCCGCCCTTGACCGTGACGCCCATCTTTTCAGCCATTGCCCGAACTGCATCGAAGCGATCAGGCGAATCCTTGACGTTTCGGATTCCCTGATCCGTAAAGCTCACAAGACTGATAAACGTTGCCATGATGTTCTCCAGGAATTGCCGACGCATAGCCGGCGGGCGCTAGCTTGGTACGACTGCCTGGACGAGATCCCCTTTTCCTCCGAATGCGGTAAGAATTCAACACCTGCGTACATCGTTTTGGCATGGCCATCAACTGAGCGGCAAGCCACCGCGTTTGCGAGGCTGAACTTGCCAAGCGCGAGGTGCGGTCGATAGGTGTCCGCTCGAACCGGCAGCGGAAACCCGGCGTCAGGATTAGTGAATCGAACGGGAACGAAGACGTACCGCACCGTAAATGCCACCGAGCCGGGGCGTTACTTCCTCAACTGGTGAGGAAGTAGATGTCCGGCTTGTCCACGACCCCGACCCTCTGCATGGCTTCTCTCAGATCTGCCGACTCGGCAAAGGCCTTTGCTAGGGTGAGATCCTTTGCCTCGAAAAGAATGACGACTTCGTTGGGATCGCTCGCTCCGCAAAGAAGGTACCTTTCGGTAAGCCCCGCTTCGAGACGATGTGGGCCGTGTGCGTCATACCCCGGTTTCCATTCAGCGTAGTCCCGAACTTTGTGCCTTACAAGCATGAAGCTAGCCATGGCAATTCTCCTTTCGGGTGGCCTGGTCGTGGGAGACGATTTCTAGTGCAGGGTATCGCTCGGCCGATGATGCTTCTTTATAGTTCAAAATCCTGGGCAAGCGGCACAATAGTGGACTGGAAACGCGGGCGTTGCGCGCGTGCCGATCAACCAAGTGGCGGGGTGAACCATGGCTGAACTCGATCGTACGAAGGACAATCCCTGGCAGCTCAAGACTCCGCCGGGAACGTCGGCGTACACGATGCACGTCGAAGAGAAGGACGGTAAGGCCGTTCTTGCCTGCACGGTCGGCAAGACCGTGCTGTACTACGACGCGCGCTGCATCGACGATCTGCACGCGATGCTCGAGGCTGCCGGCGACTGGGTCGAACTCGGCGGCGCCGACGAGCAGAAACCCGCGAAGCCGGGCACGGTGGAGGCCTGGGGTCGCGATCCGAGCAATCCGGCCGGCGGCTGGTACGGCCTGAAGAAGGGACTGCGCGGTCGATTCGGCGTTTATGTCCCGCCGCTGATGGAAGCGCTCGGCCTGTGCGAACTCGAACACAACCCCAAGAACAATCGCATGCGAGCCAAATAGGCGGCTCGAGCGCGGCACCGTGGCATTGCGCCGGTAGCTGGCGCAATGGACGTCCAAAGGCCGCGCGGCACGTGGTCGGGAGGGCGGTAGGTTGGGCTGAGCTTCGCGAAGCCCAACAGGTGAGGACGCACTGTCGGGGTTCCCGCGTCAGTCCAACTTGCACGAGTCACGACCCGCATCGACACGCGCTCCCAGCCATGGCACCGCCACGGGCGCCATTCCATGCGGGTTACAGCGGTGCCATGCCGCAGAACGCCAACCGGTGCGGCTTGCGGGGCAGGCGGGATTTTCAGCGGCTCACATCCACGCGCCCAGCGGCGGTTGCAGCGGGTCGGCGATCGATTGCCAGCGCAACAGGCGCGCGGCGTTGAGTTTCAAAGGGGCGCATTTGAGTGTTGCCGATCCTGGCGGCGCGTTGACTGCGAGCGATATTCCATGCAGGTCGCAGCAGCGATGTCGGAGTGACAGTGGATATGGCTTGCGTGGCGGCGATGCCTTTGTCCCCGGGCTTCGCTGTGCTCAGCCCTGGCTACGCTTGCTTTCCCGGTTCATCTGCGCTCGTGTCGCAGTCGCGCCAGGTAGCGCAACCCGGCCACCGCACGACTGCCGTACCACGACAGCATTTCGCCGTCGATGAGTTGCGCGGGCGCGCCAAAGCGAGCGGCGGTTTGGGCAAGATGTTTTTCGGTGAAACGATAGGGCTCGGTGGAGAGCAGCACACGGTCCGCGAACATCAGCCCTTGCGACACGGCGTCGACTTCCGGGTAGCGCACGTCGCTCGCCTCGGGCAGGGTGTCCCAGCCGGCTGCGGCGAACATGGCGGAGATGTAGGTGTCGCGGGCGACCGTCATCCAGGGATCTTTCCAGATCAGGTAGAGCACGCGCTGGCGTGGCAGGTGGTCGGTTGCGCGGTGCAGTTCCTCGCGTGCGGCGCGGAAGTCCTCTGCCAGCGCTCGAGCCTGCGCTTCACGACCGAAGAGGCCGCCAAAGAGGCGGAAGAGTTCGAGGTTGTTCTCCGGAACGAGCGGGTGGGTGACGACGATATGCGGCACGAAGCGGGCGAGGGCCTCGACCTGTTCGCGGCGGTTCTCGTCGATGTTCACGACGAGGTGGGTGGGTGTGGCAGCACGTATTCTTTCGATGTCGGCATCCTTGGTGCCGCCCATCTTGGGGATGCGCTTGACGGTCTCGCGCGGATGGATGCAGAAGCCGCTGCGGCCGACGAGTTTGTCCGACAATCCGAGGTCGCAGAGCAGTTCGGTGAGGCTGGGGACGAGGCTGACGATGCGCAGGGCATCCTCCGCCGGGGCGTGGACGGTGCCGAGCGCGTCGCGGAGATCGTTGTTTGCTGAGGGCATGGGGGATTTTAGCGCCATGAGATGCGCCGGATTCCCGGCTGCGCGGGAACGACGGCTTGCCCGCTCGCCCCAGGCCTCTCCCCGCACGCGGGCAGAGGGGATATCAGCGCGGTAGCTTGGGCTGAGCTTCGCCAAGCCCAACGCGCGAGCACGACAATGTCGGGATTCCTGCGTCAGTCCAACTTGCACGAGCCACGACCCGCATCGACAGGCGCTCCCGGCCATGGCACCGCCACGGGCGCGATTCCATGCGGGTTGCGGCGGCGCCATGCTGCAGAACGCCAGCCGGTGCGGCTTGGGGGCCGGGCGAATTTTCAGCGGCTCACACCCGCGCGCCCTGCAGCGGCAGCAGCGGGCCGGCGATCGATTGCCAGCGCTGCAGGCGCAGCGTTGCGATTGCGGAAGCTGATCAGGCCGTAGGGTGCAACAAGCGCAGCGCATTGCACAGTACGATTCATTCGGCGCAACATCGATTGCGCCCTACGCTCGCTACCGCTGATGGAAGCGCTCGGCCTGTGCGAGCTCGAACACAACCCCAAGAACAATCGCATGCGTGCCAGGTAGGTGGAACAGGCGCGGCGCCGTTCCGCTTCGCCGGTAGCTGGCACAACGGAACGCTTGCAAACCGGTGTGGTATCTTTTCGAGGTGATCGTGCGCAAGCCGGTGAGGTCCAGGCAAACTGGCCTCGGCGCGAGCGCAGTCGTGCGGTCGTTCAGGAGTAATCGCGATGGAACACATGATCCAGTTGCATATCGAGAAGTTGCCCGAAGGCGTGTATCTCGCCACCAGCGATGACGTGCAGGGACTCGTCGCACAAGGTCGAACGATCCAGGAAACGATCGAGATCGCGCGCGATGTGGCCAAGAAGTTGATCGAGGCACAGGCCGGCCCCGGCACCACCCCGCTGCCACCGGCGAGCGAGATCTTCGACTATCCGCTGATCGTCGCCACCTGATGGGGCGGCTGGCGGGTTTCAGCTACCGCGAGATCGTCAAGCGGCTCAAGTCGCTCGGCCTCGAATTTCACCGCCAGGCCGCAGGCTCGCACGAAATCTGGTTCAACCCGGCATTGAACCAATACACGACCATCCCGAATCACCCCGGCGACATGCCCGAGGGAACCCTGCGCGCCATCCTCCAGCAAGCCGGCATCGACGCCGAGACCTTCTTGCAGAACAAGTGAATTGTGGGCGGGACAACGACGAGGTGGACCTCAATTCCTGTTCGTGCCTTTCCCGAAATCACTCGCCATACGTAACGCCTGGGAATGCTTACCGAGCATAGCGCGGTAGCTTGGGCTGAGCTTCGCGAAGCCCAACGCGTGAGGACGACAATGTCGGTGTTCCTGCGTCAGTCCAACTTGGCACGAGCCGCAATCCGCACGGACAGGCGCTTCCAGGCATGGCACCGCCACGGGCGCCATTCCATGCGGGTTGCGGCGGTGCCATGCTGCAGAACGCCACCTGTACGGCTTGCGGGCCCGCCGTATTTCCAGCGGCTCAGACCCACGCGCCCTGCAGTGGCAGCAACGGGTCGGCGATCGATTGCCGGCGCTGCAGGCGCAGCGTTGTGATTGCGGAAGCTGATCAGGCCGTAGGGTGCATTAAGCGCAGCGCATTGCACCGTACGATTCATTCGGCGCAACATCGATTGCGCCGTACGCTTGCTACCCACGAATGGTGGTCACGGCAGGCGAGATGCCGGATCCATCGAGTGGCGCGTTCAGCGTCAATTCATGTTCATCACGTCAGTATCACGACATTGCCTGATCGATTTTGGAGTGACGCGATGAACTGGAAGAATACAAGCTCCCGCTACGGGACGTTGCCCATCGCCATGCACTGGCTGATGCTCGTGCTGCTCATTGGCGTGTACGCAACGATCAACTTGCACGAATTATTCCCCAAAGGGAGTGAACTCCGAGCGGTCTTCAAGACCTGGCATTTCATGCTGGGGCTTTCGGTCTTCGTGCTGGTCGGTGCGCGTCTCGCGATCGGTTTCTTGTCGGGGCCCGCGCCGCGGATCGAACCTGAAGACCCGGCCGGGCAGCGCCGGCTGGCCGCGATCGTTCATGTCGCCCTCTATGTGTTCATGATCGGCATGCCGCTGCTCGGCTGGTTTGCCATGAGTGCCAAGGGCGATCCGGTCATGTTCTTCGGTGCGCAGTTGCCGGCGCTGATCGGCCCGGACAAGGGCCTCTACGACTCGCTCAAGGAGATCCACGAGGCCATCGGCACGTTCGGTTATTACCTGATCGGCCTGCACGCTGCTGCGGCGCTCTTTCATCACTATGTGCTGCGAGACAACGCGCTGGTGCACATGCTGCCCAGCTTGCGGCGCATCCACGCGTCGCGCAGCTCCGTTCCGCGGCGCAGCGTGGGATGAACCAGGGAAACACCGAGAAGTCCCACCCCGAGTGAACGATGTTTTTGTCATGCTGTCTGACGCTGGGCCTTGAACAACAAGGCTCGAACGATGAAGCAGATGACACTGGCGGCGGCAAGAGGATTTGAGAATCCCCATCGCGACACGCGCAAGGCGCAGCGCGGTAGGCTGGGCTGAGCTTCGCGAAGCCCAACACCAGAGGACGACAATGTTGGGTTTTTTGCGTCAGCCCCACTTGCACGAGCCACAACCCGCACGGATAGGCGCTCCCGGCCATGGCACTGCCACGGGCGCCATTCCATGCGGGTTGCGGCGGAGACGTCCGAGTGACGGTCGACATGGCTTGCGTGGCGGCGATGCTTTTGTCCCGCGGGCTTCGCTGCTGAGGCTCAGTCCCCTTTTTCCGCTCAAATAAGCAGGTACCGACCGAATGCCAGGCGCGACGATAGTCAGGCATCGGGAAAGTATCGAATTCCGAATTGTTCGGCGCAATGCTATTCGGGTATCGCGTCCGTTGGCCGTAGGGTGCAATTAGCGCAGCGCATTCCACCGGTAGACTGCATTCGGCGCAATATCGATTGCGCCCTACGCTTGCCTTCCGTATCGCGATTCGGCCCCATAGGCGGAAGTTCCCGCAAGTCTTGACAGTCGTCTTTTATGTAGCTACAGTAAAGTGCGCCCATTGAGTTCGATCCCGCCAAGGACGTCTCGAACCAAGCAAAGCACGGCGTATCTCTGTCGTTGGCCATTGAACTCGACTGGGAAGCTGCGTTGGTCTGGGTCGATGAACGGTTTGACTACAACGAAACGCGAATGATCGCACTCGCTCCGAAAACCGGAATCCTCTACTACGTGGCGTTTGTAGAACGTGGGAGCGTGCGAAGGATCATCGGTCTTCGTCGCTCCAATCGTCGTGAGGTCAAGTACTATGTCCAGAATATCTAAGCGTCCCCCGGTTCGTATGCCCACGGCCGAAGAGGACAAGGCCATTACCGCGGCAGCTCGGAGCGATCCAGACGCACAGCCGCTTACGCCAAAGCAACTCAAGGCCATGGTTCCCCTGCGCTCCGTGCGGGGACGGCCCAAGTCCGCGAACAAAAAGTTACTCGTGTCGGTGCGTTACAGCCCGGAGGTCGTTGCCTACTTCAAGTCCACTGGCGAAGGTTGGCAATCCCTGATGGACAGTGTTCTTCGCAAGTACGTGGCACGTCATTCTCGCAGTACGTAACAATGTGGCCGAACGCTACGGTCGAGCGGACCGCCGGCAAGCATGGCTTACCGGCTACCTCCAAAAAGGGAGGCCAGGCTCAAAGGCAGTTCGGCTCTGCCAAAAATAACCCGACCCTGGCCCCTTTGGTTTTGCCATTTTCTGCGATCTAACCTTACTCGTTAGCTCTCTTCGAGTTCCTTGAGAGTCTTGCCATTCGCGCCTTTCCAAGCAGTAAGGCCATTGGCTCCCCCTCCATGAATTACGGCAGCAGCGGCACTAGGACTGCCAAACTCCACGTCTTTGGTGAACATAAGAACGCCGTTCGTTTCGACAAGCGTCCCGTCTTGCACTAGTTTCTTGCGAAGAGCGACGATGTAGGGATGTTGTCCTTCAGCAGATGGTCTTTCAACGAGAACCGCTGTTGAATCCTTGTAAACTACGAAGCCTCCTTCGGTACGCTTCCCGCAAGCGGCAGCGCCCTTAATCTTGCACAGAAGCTCCCGTTGCGGCTTCGTTGTCTTATGCGAGCCAGAGATTGGGGTGAGTAGATCGGAGCCAAGAACCGGTAGGACTTGCTGAATGCGGGCCAGGAAAACCTCCATGTCTTCGCGGTCTGACTCAGGGAGTTTCGGATTGCTCGCGTTGGCGTTCTCAAGGCGATAGCGACCAGCCGTCTTTGCTTCCTGAAGAAGGCGGTTCTCAAGGTAACGAATATGCGCTTTGGTTAGATTTTCGTCCTTGCTCACAAAGACGACAACCGCATTCCAGAAGTCTTTGGCCTTGTGCTGTTTAAGGCGGTCACGAATCACCTCAGCCTCGCCAATGTAAGCCAGAGCGTCGCCACTCTCCGGATCAGAGCCGAAGAGAAAGTAGATACCGGCACTCTCTGCCTCCTCGCGGAGAAGCAAGTCGTCAACTTCGGTTCTCGGGGCGGCTAGGGCTTTGCCGGTCCAGTTTGAGACTTCACCGACGCGTAAGCGCTTTGCGTCGCCGTGTGGGAGAAAGAGTTTGATAGTGGCGGATGTCATAAGCGAGCTAGACGTAATGGCTTAACGCCGGGCGGCCCGTCTCCGTCGTAACGCGGATTGGGTGCGGAGGGCCGCACGCAGAGCCACACGGTTGGCACGGGGACACAACCTTTGCATACAGGAGGCGGGCCATGACAAAGTCTAGCAATCTTTACGTCGGAATGGACGCGCACAAGGATTCGATCGACATCGCCCTGACCGATGGTGCCGGAGGTCAGGAGGTTCCTCATTGCGTCAGCATCGGCGGGGATCTGGCGGCACTGGAGCAGGCGTTCATGAAATTGCAGCGCGGTAGTTGGGCTGAGCGCAGCGAAGCCCAACACGTGAGGACGATGATGTTGGGCTTCCTACGTCAGCCCAACTGGCACGAGCCACGACCCGCATGGAATGGCGCCCCCAGGCATGGCGCCGCCAAGAGCGTTATTCCATGCGGGTTGCAGCGGTGCCATGCTGCAGAACGCCAGCCGGTGCGGCTTGCAGGCCAGCCGGAATTCTCAGCGGCTCACACCCACGCGCCCTGCAGCGGCTGCAGCGGGTCGGCGATCGATTGCCAGCGCAGCAGGCGTGCGGCGTTGCGGTTGCGGTAGCTGAGCACGGCCATGATGCCGTGCTGGAGTATGGCCTCGCCGGCCGATTCGCCAGTGGCCACTTCGGCGCATGGCTGTTGCCGCGATTCGCCGTCTTCGCGGTAGATGTGGCTGGGCAGGTCGCCGATGTCGAGCCCGGCGGCCAGATCCATGTTCCAGCCGTCCTCGGTAAAGGCCTGGCCGGCCAGCAGGGCGAGCGCGAAAGCCGGGCTGCCCCACAGGTAGGCCTCGTGCTCGCGCGAGGGCGGCAGTTCCTCGAAGCCGAAGGTGCCGATCGGCTCGCTCGCCGCGCCATAGGGCTGGCGCGCGAGCAGGCGCGGCAGGGCCAGGCCGATCCACGGCGCCAGCGGGCAATGCCGCAGCGCGGCCCAGTAGGCCGCGGCGTCGGGCTCGGGCGGCTGCCAAGCTCTCGGGTCGACCAGTTGGTCGACGCCGGCGCAGCCGAGCAGGGACGGGCGCGCCGCGGCGAGCACGGGCGCGCCGGCCCGCCCGGCCATGGCGCCGAGCGCGGCGAGCAGTTGCAGCGCGTCGATGTCGGCGCCGACTGCCAGATCGCTCACCAGCAGCGACCAGCGCTTGCCGTCGGGCGGCTCGGTCTGCGGCCCGCACACGTGATGATGCAGCGCCGAGCGTGACGGATCGGCGGCGTGGGCGTCCTGCGCCAGCTCGTCGCGCGAGACATCGAGCAGACACAGTTGCAGAGACTCACCGAGTTCGAGTTCGCGCACCAGGCGTTCGACGCCACGCCAGTTCCCCTCCAACGCCTGGAAGGCCGGCTGATGCAGCACCCGGCGCATCTGTTCGGTGATCGCGGCATCCACCGCACCTGTCAGTTGCGCCTGCTGGTCGGCGATATCCGGCACCACGTGCGGCGCGACGATGCCGCGCAGCCAGCCTTCGATGTCCAGCCCGGCGACCGGGGGGGCCGGGGCGGCGGCCGGCTTGCGGCCGAGCAGGCGTTCGATGTCGCCGGCATCCTCGGCAGCGGGCGCGGCACCCGGCGATTGCGCAGCCGCGGGGGCGGCGCCCAATGCCGCCGCCGCCAGACGAAACAGCGCCGGGTCGGCCAGTTCGGCGCGCAGACGACGCAGCGCGACGAAGGGCGCCAGGCGCGCGAACAACCGGTCGGGATGGAAGTCGTCGATCGAGTGAAAATCGATCGCCAGGGCGGTGCCGTCGAGATCGAGTTCCAGCCGCGGGGAGAGACGGTCGAACACGCTGTCGAAGTTGTCGATGTCGACCGCCAGCGGCTTGCGCGCAGCCAGGGGCGAGGCCGCTCGCTCCACTGCGCTACCGCCCAGATCGGCCAGCACCAGGATGCGGAAGGGATCCTCGTCATCGACCCGGCGCGCGCCCTGCGGTTTGCCGAAGCTGAAATCGAACTGCATGGGTCCGTGTGTCATTGCGCCCTCCTGCCGGTGTCGATGGAATGTCGCCGTTCATGGTGCCACGACGGCGAGCGCGGCGCTTGCTCGCTGCCTGTCGCCGCGCGTGCGATGCTCAGGCCTGCCACGGCGGATTCATGAATCCGCGGCATTTGGGCGAGCCGCAATGGCAGGCAACGGGGCCGCCTTCGCCGATGATGCGGTAGTCGAAGCTCAGCTCCTCGCCGGCAGCGATCCGGCGCAGGCTGACCAGATGCACGTGGCCACGCGAAACGCGGGCATACAAATTAGGGTCGCAGGAATGATTGACGAACTCGGCGCCGCTGCCGCCGATCGCGCCGTCGATGGCTGCGCGCGGATTGAGCCAGAAGATGTACAGGTTCGGCCGCACGCTGCGCCGCGCCACCTCGGCCTGGCCGATGCGCTGGCCGCAGTATTCGATCACCCGTCGCCGGGCGGGAATCGGTTCGGCGGCGAAGATGCCCCAGCGATGGATCGCCGACGGCGCGGATGCCAGGCGGAACCGGCTATGCCTCGGGTCGACCCGAGGCAGCGCATCCGGCCCGCCCGGCAGGACGACCTCGCGCACGAAAGCGGTGAGTTCGTGATCGCTATTCACGCCTGGCCCGGATACTGAGCGCGTGTCGCCGCTGATCGCACCAAAATCGGCACGACAGGCTGTTAGGCCGACTTGCCGCCACCGTCGAAGCTGGTGCTCTTGCCGCCGCCGGCAGCGCCCGGGGCGTAGCCGGACTTCATATAGTAGGGGCTGGCCGGATTGTAGTAACCCCATGGGTCGGTCGAGGCAGCCGACCCACCGCCCGCGCCACCACCCGAGGACTTGCCGCCGTAGCCGTCCCAGCTCGAACTGCTCTTGCCCGATCCGCCTGCGTTCGAGGTGCTCTTGCCCGAATCGGATTTGCCACCGCCGGAGCTACCCGGCTCGTAGCCGGCTGTCATGTAGTAGGGGCTGGCCGGATTGTAGTAGCCCCAGGTGTCGACGACGCCGCCACTGGCTCCGGCGCCCGAAGTCTTGCCGCCCGAACCATCCCCGCCGCCATCGGACTTGCCGCCTCCGGGGTAAGCCGGGCTCTTGCCGGTGGCATCCTTGCCGTAGGCTGCACCTGTGCCGGCCGCGCCGGATTTGCCGGCCGGTGGCGACGCCATCGGCTGCATGGGGTAGGGGTCGAAGATCTGCAGCGCGGTCAGCGTGCGCCCGCCGGGATCGACGCGGCCGTCGCAGAATCCCAGCTTCTGCTTCTGAAAGCCCACGATCGCGGCTTTGGTCAGCGGACCGGCAGCGCCGTCTATCGCCAGCTCCTTCTGCGGCCCGCCGCTCGAAACCGGCACGCAATTCAACAGATACTGCACCACACGGACATCGGAGTAGAGGTTCACCCCACCCGATCCGACTGACTTGCCGATGTTTTTCGCCACGTGTTTTCCCCTTTCCGAACCTGCAATTCGAGTCCTGCGGCCAATCGCGAAGCGGGTCGTTCCCCTGTACTGCGCCCCGGAGGTGTCGGAGATGATACATCCAGGCGGCTTCGCTATCGCCGCATCAATGCGGCGCAAATTCGCCGCATTGATGCGGCGAGCGCTTCGCGGCACACTCGCAGGCAATCGTGAAGTCGGCGCGCGTCTTTGCCTGCGCGCCGCGGAGCCAGGTAGCGGAGCCCGTCATGTCACAACGCGCGTATCCCGAGCAGCTCGCGCTCGCCCAGCGCCACCTGAGCAGGGCGGATCCGCTGATGCGCCGGCTGATTCGCGCGCACGGCGCGTGCGGTCTCGAACCGGCGTGGGCGCGCTCGCCCTACGATGCGCTGATCGAAGCGGTGATCTATCAGCAGTTGAACGGAAACGTCGCGGGGAAGATCTTTCAGCGCTTCGTCGAGCTGTTTCCGGGCGCGCCGTTCCCGCCGCCCGCGCAGGTGCTCGCGGCCAGCGACGAGGCGATGCGCTCGGCCGGTCTGTCGCGGCAGAAGATCGCCTACATCCGCGACATCGCCGCGCACACCGGCTCCGGCGTGGTGCCGCTCAAGCGCGCGGCGATCGCCCGCAGCAAGGACGAGGCGATCATCGAGCGCATCACCCAGGTCAAGGGCATCGGCCGCTGGACGGTCGAGATGCTGCTGATCTTCACGCTCGGCCGGCTCGACGTGCTGCCGGTCGACGATTACGGCGTGCGCAAGGGTTACACCCGGGCCGCCGGTGCGGATGAGCCGGTCAAGCCTCGCGAACTGCGCGAACGCGGCGAGATCTGGGCGCCCTATCGCAGCGTGGCGAGCTGGTATCTGTGGCGGGCAGCCGAGGCTGACTAGCCTTGTGGGAAGGGTCGGCGATGCCGCGTGGCACGCTGCGATGCACGCAGCGGGCGGCCGCGAGCCCGTGCTCGATAACCTGCAAGGCACGTTCGGGCAGCGCGCCGCCGCACATGAAAATGTCCACCGCGGCGAAGCTGTGTTCGGGCCAGGTGTGAATGGAGATGTGCGATTCGGCCAGCAGCAGCACACCGGTGACGCCCCCTCCATCGCCGAAGCCGTGGAAATGGGCGAACAGCACCTGTGCGCCGGCCGCAGCCGCGGCGCGGATCAGCAGGGCCTCGAGCGCCGCGGCGTCGCATAGCAGGCGGCGGGCCACGCCGTGCAGATCGGCCAGCAGATGCGCGCCGTTTGCAACATGGGCCGTGCTCACTTGTGCCCCCCCGAACTCCAGCTTCCCGATCCCGACGTCGAGCGCCAGACACCAGCCCCGCCGGCCCGATTGACGACCTCGCCCCATGACATCAGCGAGGCAATGATCACGACGACGAGTCCGTACAGCAGGAACATCCCCCTCACGCCTCACCCCCCGACTTGCCGTCGAGCCAGACCGCCGGCAGGTAGAGCGCCGCCCCGAAGAACAGCAGGGTCTCGAACACATCGTCGAAGGCGACGAACAGCGGGATCACGTTGATCGCCAGCAGCGCGATAACCAGCCACTTGGCCATGGTCTTGTTGTTTTGCCGGATGGCAGCGGACGACGACAGCTTGGGGCAGGCGAGTCCCCCGGCCTTGCCGAACCATGCCATCACCTGGTCGGCATCGAGGCCGGCCGAGCGCGACCAGGTGATCTCCTCGGCGCCGGCCTCCATCGACAGCTTGCGATCGCCCGCGCTGTAGTCGGTGACCCGCACCCTGTCGCCGACCGCCACCCGCCAGTTGAAAGCGCCGGCGGCGAACACCACCCGCGCGCCGTAGTCGTAGAGCTTGCTGTAGCTGCCCTCGGCAAGCGTGGCCTGGCTGCCGCCATCCCACTGCGGCCACTCGTCGAGCACGAACGCGGCCTCCCAGCCTTCGCTGGTTTCGATCAGCCACTGGAAGCCCTTCTTCTCCGAGTACAGCAGGTATTCGGTCCATTGCGAGTCTTCGCCCTCGCCGATTTCCTCGCGCCGCATCAGGCCGATCAGGGTCCAGGGTTCGCGCTCGATGGTGGCTTTGGCGCCGAGTTCGAGCGTGGTCTTGACTGCGGCAACCCGCTCGCCGGCGGCGATCACCTCGGCGACCGGGCCGCTGGTGTCGACCTGGGCGCGGCAGCTCGGGCAGACCAGATGGGTCGTCGCACCCGGCGTGTAGCTGGCGGAGGCGCCGCAGGACGGGCAGGCCAGTGTGCCGACCTTGCCCTTGAAACGCCCGGCGGTGTCGCGGATCTCGTCGGGCGCGCGCAGCAACTGGCATTTCAGTTCGTCGAGCCGGACCGCCTGGCCGCGATAGAACTTCGGCACCTCGCCGTCCGAATAGTCGAGCGTGAGGAACTGGCGGCCGCGCCGGAAATCGGCCACCCGCGCTTCCCAGCCGGGCCCGACCTGAAACGGCAGCTCGCCCTGGCCGGCGACGCACTTGGCGCTGCGCACATCGGCGGCGATATAAGCCGCGTCGCCCAGGTTCACCCGGTTGCCGGCGCGCAGCGACTGGAACTTCGGCGGATCGGGCGGCCCGGCCGCTTCGGCGGTCACCGCGTACTGGCCCGAGGCGTCCGACAGCCAGGCCGGGCGGCCTTCGTCGGAGATCACGTACCACTCGTTCCAGAAGCCGGCGTCGTAACGCAACTGGATGCGCCCGATGACGGTGAAGGCGTGCTGGTTGAACACCCCCGACACACCGATGCGGATCGGCGAATAGTCCTCGAGCACCTCGGCCATCTTGCCGAGATCGCGCACCGAATCGGCGTCCTTCAACATCGTGGTGCGGCAGAACTCGCACACCGCCATCACCGACGCCGCCGAGCGAAATGTCGCCGGCGCGCCGCAGCCTGGGCAGAGGATCTGGTACATGGGCGCGTCAGTGGGCGCGGCGCCGGCGCGCCGCGCGATGCCGGAACGTCATGGGGGCGGCTTTAACCGATCAGCTTCTTCAGCAACTCGGCCTTGGCGGTGTCGTAGTCGGCCTGCGAGATAAGGCCCTTGTCGAACAGGCCCTTGAGCTTTTCCAGCCTGATTTCGGGAGCTTCGACGGCCGGCGCAGAAGGCGCCGCGGGCGCGGGCGCTGCCGCGGCAGGCTGCCCGGCCTGGCTTGCCTGTTGCGCAGCCTGCATGCTCTGCGCCATGGTCTGCCCGAACACCATGCCGGCCGACAGCCCGGCGCCGACACCGGCCAGCCCGCCTTCGTTCTGCGCGGCGAGCGGAATCGCGTTGGCCACCTGATACTGGGTGTACTTGCCCAGATCGCCGGCCATGCCCATGGCGATCCGCTTGTCCAGCGCGACCTGCAGTTCCTCCGGCACCGAGATGCTGGAAACATTGAACTCGTCGAGCCCGAGGCCGTAGCGCTCGAGCACCACCGCCAGATCGGTCTTGATCCTGGCGGCCATCAGCGCCTGGTTGGCCGCCATGTCGAGGAAGGGCACACCCGAGGTGCCGAGCGAACTGGCCATGGTCGCCATGATGATGCCGCGCAACTGCTCCTCGACATCCTCGCGCGTGTAGATCTCGCGGGTGCCGGACAACTCGGTGTAGAACTGCTTGGCGTCGGTCACGCGATAGGAATACATGCCGAAGGCACGCAGGCGCACCATGCCGAAATCGGTGTCGCGGACGGTGATGGGCTGCGGCGTACCCCACTTGCGCCCGGTCTGGATACGGGTGCTGAAGAAATAGACATCCGACTTGAAGGGCGACTCGAACAGCTTGTCCCAGTTCTTCAGATAGGTGAGTACCGGCAGGGTCTGGGTGGTGAGCTTGTACATGCCGGGTGCGAACACGTCGGCCACCTTGCCCTCATTGACGAACACCGCCACCTGCGACTCGCGCACCGTCAGGCTGCCACCGTACTGGATCTCGTTGTCGGCCATCGGGTAGCGCCAGGCGAGCACGCCTTCGGTATCTTCGGTCCATTGAAGGATGTCGATGAACTGCTTCTTGATGAACGAACCGAGACTCATAGGTACCTCCGTCTACGTGAATCGAAGCATCGCCGTTTCAGGCGTGCACGCCAAGTCGCCGCAACAGCACGAGCAGACCGCCGTAACTCAACCCCGTTACTAGAGAAGCCGAAGCGAGACTAAACCAGAATCCGAAACCCTGTCGCAACAGAACCGGCAGCAATATGAACAGTACGAGCGACGGCAGCACCAGCCAGCCGATCTGACCGGACAACGCCGCTATGCGCTCCGACTCCGCACCCTCTACGTGCAGCCAAACGAACGCTATCAACGAGGTCAGCGGGAGCGCCGCTACCAGTGCGGCAACCATCGAATTGCGCTTTGCCAGCTCCGACACGATGACTATCACAGTCGCCGATACGAGCAGCTTGGCCGTGTATTGCCACATCGCGGCTCAGGAAAGACAGGCGGCGTTGATCGCACCGACCGTGAGGGAAATCGCGCCGAGCAGGCCGCCCATGGCAACATTGCCGGCTTCGATTTGTTCCTTGGCACCGGGCAGCAGGCGCGAACACACGGCGTAGGCGGCAAGCTGCACCAGCATCGCCCCGGCCGACCAGGCGACGAAGCCGATCAGCGCACTGTTGTGCAGGATGCCCGAGGCAACGGTGAGCGAGAAGCCGATCAGCGCGCCCGACAGCGTGAGTGCCGCCGCCGTGTTGCCGGCGCGAACCTGGGCGATCTCGTCGAACGGCGTGGTGCGCGTATAAATGACGAAGAACACGCCGAGCAACAGCACGCCCGACAGCAGGTAGATAACATAATTAGCCACGTACATCAGCATGGAACGCTCCGCAGGTTGAAACCGCCCTCATGATCGACCGCATTCTGATCCTGTCCGTCTTCATCGTCGCCTCCTGCGGGCTCGCCTACGAGCTGATCGCGGGTGCCTTGTCGAGCTATCTGCTCGGCGATTCGGTGCTGCAGTTCTCGTCGATCATCGGCTGCTACCTGTTCGCGATGGGGGTCGGCGCCCACCTGTCGAAATACGTGCGCGACGAGGACGTGCTGGCGCGCTTCGTCGACATCGAGTTGCTGGTCGGGCTGCTCGGCGGCTTGTCGGCCACCGCGCTGTTCCTCACCTTCTCCTGGCTCGCCGCGCCATTTCGCACCACCCTTTATGCGCTGGTGTTCGCGATCGGCGTGCTGGTCGGCATGGAGATTCCACTGGTCATGCGCGCGCTCCACGCGCGCTCCGCCCAGTTTAGCGAACTGGTGGCAAAGGTGTTGACCTTCGATTACCTCGGCGCCCTGGCCGTTTCGCTGCTGTTTCCGCTGGTGCTGGCGCCGCGTCTCGGGCTGTCGCGGACCGGACTGCTGTTCGGCATGCTCAATGTCGCGGTTGGACTGTGGACCATCCGGGTGTTCCGCAAGAGCCTGCCGCGGCCGGGCGCCCAGGTGCTGCGCGGCGCCGCCGTCTTCGCGCTGCTGGGCGGCGTCTTTCTGGTATCCGACCGGCTCGTCACCTGGGCCGAAAAGGGCCTGTTCGGCGACGAGATCGTGCACGCCGTCAGCACGCCCTACCAGCGCCTCGTCATCACGCGCTGGCAGGACGACCTGCGGCTCTACATTAACGGCAACCTGCAGTTCTCCTCGCGCGACGAGCACCGCTACCACGAGGCGCTGGTGCATCCGGCGCTCGAATCGGCGCCGTGGGCGCGCTCGGTGCTGGTACTGGGCGGCGGCGACGGGCTGGCACTCCGCGAAGTGCTCAAGTACCCGAACGTCGAGTCGGTGACCCTGGTCGACCTGGATGCCGAGATGACGCGATTGTTCTCGACCTCGGCGCCGCTGACCGCGCTCAATCACGGCTCGCTGGCCGACCCGCGGGTGACGGTGATCAACCAGGATGCCGCGCAGTGGATCGAGCACAGCGAGCAGATGTTCGATGCGGCGATCGTGGACTTCCCCGACCCGTCGAGCTTCGCCCTCGGCAAGCTCTATTCGGTGCCGTTCTACCGGCTGCTCGCCAGGCGCGTGGCCGTCAATGGCTATGTGGTCGTGCAGTCGACCTCGCCCTATTTCGCGCCGCGGGCCTACTGGTCGATCGTCGCCACCCTGGCGGAAGCGGGATTCCGCACCTGGCCCTACCACGCCTACGTGCCCTCCTTCGGCGAATGGGGTTTCGTGCTGGCCTCGCTGCAGGGCCCGTTTTCCCCGCCGCAGCACTACCGGATTCCGATGCGCTTTCTCGATGCCGAGGTCACCCGCGGGATGTTCGCCTTCGCGCCCGACATGCCGCGTCCGGCGGTCGAAGCCAACCGCCTGAACAACCAGTCGCTGGTGCATTACTTCGAGCAGGACTGGCATCGGGTGATCCGCTGATGGATCGGCGCAACTTCCTGCTCGCCGCCGGCGTGACCGGTGCGGCGGCGGCGAGCGGCGCCGGCTTCTGGCGCTGGCTGGAATTCCCCACCGAGATACGCTCGCCGGGACGCCAGCTCGGCCACCTGCTGCGCGATCGGCAGGCCAATCCACCGCCGCGCGCGCACTACCGGACCGATGTGCTGATCCTTGGCTCGGGTGCGGCTGGCCTGACGGCCGCCTGGCGACTGGCGAAATCGGGGCACTCGCGTTTCATCGTCGTCGGCGGACCCGAGCCGCGCGGCAACCTCGCCTCGGGCATCGCCGGCGAAGCGCGCTATCCGACCGGCGCGCACTATCTGCCGCTGCCCTCGCGCGAATCGACCCACATTCGCGAGATGCTCGAGGATCTCGGCATCATCCTCGACGGCGCCCAGGCGGAGCGGCCTTACTACGACGAACGCCATGTCGTCCATGCGCCCGAATCGCGCCTGCTGATCGACGGCGTCTGGCACGACGGCGTGCTACCGGCGAGCGCGCTCCCGGCGGCCGGGAGCGCCGAACATCAGCGTTTCTTCAGCCACGTCGACGAACTCGCGCTGGCGCGCGGCAGCGACGGCAAGCGCGCGTTCGCGATGCCGATCGCCGCGTCGTCGGCCGACGCGCAATGGCGCGCGCTCGACGCGCTGAGCTTTGCGGCCTGGCTGGAGCGCGAGGGCTATCGCAGCGCAGCGCTGCGCTGGTACCTCGACTACACCTGCCGCGACGACTACGGACGCGGCGCCGATCAGGTCTCGGCCTATGCCGGCTTGCACTACTTCGCCAGCCGCGCCGGCGACGCGCGCAACGCCGAACGGGGCGCCGTGCTCACTTGGCCGGCCGGCCTCGGCGCACTGGCAGACCGGCTCGCCCAGGCGGCCGGGCTTATTCGCGCCGACCGCTCGGATGCGCGGCCAGCGCCGCGCCTGCTCGATGGCACGGCCGTCTCGCTGCGCCAAATCCGCGCCGGCGTCGAGGCGCTCTGCGTCACCCAGGGTGCCGGCGGACTGGAGAGCTATGTCGTGACAGCCCGGCGTGCGATCTGCGCGATGCCGCTGCATGCCGCCGGCCGAGTGGTCGAGGCCATGCAGGATTTCGGCTTCGACCCCGGCGAGCATCTGCCGGCGCAAGCGCCCTGGCTGGTGAGCAACTTCGTCCTGTCGCGCTTTCCGGCCGAGCTGCCGGGTGCGACGCTGGCCTGGGACAACATCGTGCTCGGCAGCTCGAGCCTCGGCTATGTCGTTTCGACGCACCAGGATCTGCGCGTCGGCCCGCCGCCGCGCACCGTCTTCACCGCCTATCATGCGCTGGCAGAGATGTCGCCCGGCGCGGCCCGCGAATGGATGACCCGTGCCTCGCCCGCCGAGCTGCTCGAACTGGCGAGCGCCGACCTGCGCACCGCCTACGGCTGGAAGCTCGCCGCCTGCTGCGAGCGGGCCGAGATCGCCCTGCGCGGACACGGGATGGCGGTTCCCGCGCCCGGCTATCTGTCCAATCGCGGTCTGCAGGCGCTGCGCGAAGCCGACGGGCGCATCCTGTTCGCCCATGGCGATCTGTCGGGCTATTCGGTCTTCGAGGAGGCAGCCTGGTGGGGCGATCGATGCGCGCGCCGCATCAGCTCGGCCTGACGGATGGTTCCTGCCGGCGATCGTGGTCAACAGGGGATTCAATACGCATCGATGACTGTGCCGACCGACGCGCGCGAAGTTGATGCCCCCTGACCGCCAAGGTAAAATGATCTTTTGCTTCAAGGCGCTCCGGCCGAAGCTTTCAGCAGTCGCCACTCCTACCGGTGTTCGCTCATGCCCGACCCAACTGAATCCGTCTCGCAGGCGGCCGCGCCCGACGAGGCGCTGCTCGCCGAGCTAGCGCGACTGATCGTCTCCGCGCTGAACCTCGATATCAAACCCGAGGAGATCCAGCCGGACGTGGCCCTGTACGGCGAAGGGCTCGGTCTCGATTCGATCGACATCCTCGAGGTTGCGCTGGCGGTTTCCAAGCATTTCGGCGTGCAGTTGCGGGCCGACAACGAGAACAACGTCGCCATCTTCCGCTCGCTGCGCAGCCTTGCCGATTTCGTGGCGGCCAACCGCAGCGCCTGATCCGATGCGCACGAGCACGATTCGACGACTGCGTTTCGCGGCGCTGCTCGTGCTCGGCGCAGGCTACGCACTGGCAGCGCACTGGTTCATCTCGGATCCGGAGCTGGCCGATTTCGGCGCCGTCCTGGCGCTGGCGCCCTGGCTGGCGGTCGGCATGCTCCTGGCCTGGCAATCCAGGCGGCGCGGCCTGATGATCGCCGGCTGTCTGGCCCTGCTGGGTGTGCTCTATCTCGAGCGCGGGGCGCTGCTGGAGAACTTCACCTGGCTGTACTTCATCCAGCATGCCGGAACCTTCGTCGTGCTGGCGATCGCCTTCGGCCGCACGCTGGGCCGTGGCGCCGAGCCGATGTGCACACGCTTACACCGCGTCGTTCATGGGTCGCTGACCGACGACGTGGCGCGCTACACCCGCCAGGTCACGCTGGCGTGGACAGCGTTCTTCGTCGCCCTGTGCCTGATTTCGGCCGGCCTGTTCATGCTCGCACCGCTTGCGATCTGGTCACTGTTCGCCAATCTGCTGACGCCCATCCTGGTCGGGGCGATGTTCGGCGCGGAATATCTGGTCAGGCTGCGCGTGCTGCCCAAGTTCGAACATGTCGGCATGCTCGACTCAGTCCGCTCCATCTGGGCCGCGTCATCAGCCAGCGCAGCGTCGGGCGACTCGCACTAGCGCGAGTCGCTGCGGATCGGTACCCGATGGCCCGCCTGCCACTGATCGCGCACCGTTCCCCCGAATCTGTCGTTGCCTGGCGCGACGGACAGCCGATCAGCGCAGCGCGCTATCTCGCCGATGTTCAGGGCGCCGCGGCGGCCATGCCCGGCCGCGGCCATGTGCTCAACGTATGCAGCGATCGCTATCGCTTCGCGGTCGGGCTCGGCGCGGCGATGCTGCGCGGTCAGATCACCCTGATGCCGCCCGACCACACGCCCGAGACGGTACGGCAACTGCGCGGATTCGCCGCCGACCTGTACTGCCTGGCCGACAAGGCAGGTGGCGACATCAACCTGCCGCAGTTCGACTTCCCGCTCAACGAGGCCGCGCCGGCCGGGCCGTTGCGCGTGCCGGAGATCGACGCGCAACAAGGCTGCGCGATCGTCTTCACCTCCGGTTCGACCGGGCGGCCGGAACCACACGCCAAGCGCTGGGGCGCGCTGGTGCGCAACGTCGTCGGCGAGGCCGCGCGTCTCGACCTGCTGGCGCACCAGGACAGGGTGGTAGTCGCGACGGTGCCGCCGCAGCACATGTATGGCTTCGAATCCTCGGTTCTGGTGGCCATGCAGAGCGGGGCCGCGTTCGATGCCGGCAGGCCGTTCTACCCGGCCGACATCTGCGCGACACTGGCGCGCATCGACGCGCCACGGGTGCTGGTCATCACGCCCTTCCACCTGCGCACCCTGCTGGCCGAGGTCGCGCTGCTGCCCCAACTCGAGATGATCGTCTGCGCGACCGCGCCGCTGTCGCCGCAACTGGCGCGCGAGGCCGAGCTGCGCAGCGGCGCCCCGCTGCTGGAGATCTACGGCTGCACCGAGACCGGCCAGCTCGCCACGCGGCGCTCGACCCGGACCAGCGAATGGGAGCCGCTTCCCGATGTCCGTATCGAGGCCCGCGACGGCCAGGCCTGGGCCTCGGGCGGTCACGTCGAGCGCGCGACGCCGCTGTCCGACATCATCGAGACCACTGCCGGTGGCCGATTCGTGCTGCATGGCAGATCGGCCGACGTGGTGAATCTCGCCGGCAAGCGCAGTTCGCTCGCCTACCTCAGCCATCAGTTGAACTCGATCGAAGGTGTCGAGGACGGCGTCTTCTACCTGCCGGACGATGTCCCGGACGATGGCGTGGCGCGGCTTGCCGCCTTCGTCGTCGCGCCCGGCCTGACGCGGGCCGCGCTGCTCGGCGAACTGCGCCGCCGCATCGACAGCGTGTTCCTGCCGCGCCCACTGGTTCTGGTCGATGCCCTGCCGCGTGCCGCAACCGGCAAGCTGCCCCGGCCGGCGCTCGCGGAGTTGGCGGCGGCGCAAGTTCGACGACGTGGTCAGTTGGCTTGATGAACGAGACCATCATCGAGATCGCCCCCGATCACCCGGCGTTTGCCGGCCACTTTCCCGGTCATCCGATCCTGCCCGGCGCACTGCTGCTGGCCCAGGCCATGCAGGCGCTCGATCGGGCTGGCTTGTCAACCCGCGGCTGCGGGATTTCCAGCGCGAAGTTCCACAGCCCGCTCGCACCCGGCGAATCGCTGTGCTTGCGCTGGGAGGCCGTAGCGGGCGGATCGCTGCGTCTCGAGTTGTCGGCCGGCGGCCGGCGCGTTGCCAGCGCCACGCTCGTCTTGCGCGCGGAATCTCGGGCGGAGCGCCGGTGAGCACGCAGGCCGGGGGACACGAGTTGGTCGACCGCGCTGCGGAAGATCGCGCCGAGTGGCTGCGCCGCCCCGAGCGCAGCAACATGTTCTGGCTGCGCGTGATGACGTTGATCTCGCTGCACCTGGGCCGAGGAATCGGCCGCCTCGTGCTGCGATCGATCGCCATGTATTTCCTGCTGTTCGCGCCCGCCGCGCGCCGGGCCTCGAAGGATTACCTGCGCCGCGCGCTGGGCCGTCCGCCGACCTGGCGCGATTCCTACCGACATTTCCTTAGCTTCGCTTCGACGATCCACGACCGCGTCTATCTGGTGAACGATCGTCCCGACCTGTTCGACGTTTCGGTGGTCGGCGAGGATGTGATCAGGCAGGCGGTCGCGGACGGCCAGGGCGTGCTGCTGCTCGGTGCGCACATGGGCAGCTTCGAGGTGCTGCGCGCCGTCGGCCGCCAGCAGGGCGGGCTGCGCGTCGCGATGGTGATGCACGTCGAGAACGCACGCAAGATCAATCGCGCGCTGGCCGCCATCAATCCCGAAATGCAGGCTGATATCATTGCGCTGGGCCGTGTCGACTCGATGCTCGCGGTGCGCGGCCGCCTCGCCGAAGGTGGCATGGTCGGGCTGCTCGGCGATCGAACACCCGGCGGCGAGCCGGTACAGACGGTCGAATTCTTCGGCGAACCCGTGGCTCTGCCGACCGGGCCGATGCGCATGGCGGCCCTGCTGCGCCGGCCGGTCGTGTTCATGGCGGGTCTCTACCTCGGTGGCAACCGCTACGAGGTTCACTTCGAGCGCCTCGCGGACTACTCGGAGATTGCGGCGAGCGAACGCGACGCCTGCATCCACCAGGCAATCGAGCGCTATGCAACGCTGCTCGAGCAGCACTGCCGCCGGGCGCCGTACAACTGGTTCAACTTCCATGATTTCTGGCGCATCCGCGATGATTCCGAAAGTCCGAAGATCCGCTGACCTGCGCGCCGTCATAGCCGGATTCGTCGCACTGCTGCTCACGGCGCTGCCGGCCGGCGCAGCCGGCGAGTGGGATCTCGCACAGTTGATGGAATTGCTATCACACAACAAGTCGAGCGAGGCGAGGTTCGTGGAGCGCAAGTACATCGCCCTGCTCGACCAGCCGGTCGAGTCATCCGGCGAACTGTCGTATGTCGCGCCAGATCGGCTTGAGAAGCGCACCCTCAGGCCGAAGCCCGAATCGATGGTGCTCGAAGGCGGCATGCTGACGCTCGAGCGCGGCGGACGCAAGCGCAGCCTTCCGCTTGCCGACTACCCGGAAGTCGGCGCGTTCGTCGAGAGCATCCGCGGCACGCTGGCCGGCGACCGCGAGGCCCTGCAGCGCGCCTACGGGCTCGCGCTCGAAGGCGATGCCGCGCAGTGGACATTGACCCTGACGCCGAGCGAGCCGCGGATGGCGCAGATCGTGCAGAAGATCCGCATCGGCGGCAGCCACGGCGAGGTCAGCTCGATCGAGATTCTCCAGGCCGACGGCGACCGCTCGCTGATGAGCATCCAGAAGGCGGGACGGCCGGACAAGGCTCCGGCCTCGTGACGGCGGCCCGTCGAATTGCCATCGCGATCTGGCTCGCGGCGATGGCGGGCTGCGTGCTGATCGTCGCGCGGACGCAGTTCACCGCCGATCTGTCCGCCTTCCTGCCCAAGACGCCGACGCGCGAGCAGCAGGTGCTGGTCGACCAGTTGCGCGACGGCGCGGTCTCGCGGCTGATTCTGATCGGCATCGATCAGGGCGATGCCGCATCGCGCACGCGCGTCTCGCGTGCGCTGGCCGCGCGACTGCGGCAGGATTCGCAATTCGCCCTGATCGCCAACGGCGAGCCGGTTGGGCTTGCGCGCGAACGCGACATCCTGCTCACCCATCGCTACCTGTTGAGTCCCGCCGTCACACCCGAGCGCTTCAGCGAAGCCGGGCTGCGCGCCGCCATCGGCGATACGCTCGACCTGCTGGCATCGTCGGCCGGCCTGCTCGCCAAGGCGCTGGTGCCGCGCGACCCGACCGGCGAGTTGACCGTGTTGCTGATGCGCGAACTGGGTGGTGCCTCGCGGACAGCGACGGAGAACGGGGTCTGGGTGTCGCGCGATCGCCAGCGCGCGCTCCTGCTGGCCCATACGCGGGCGACCGGCGCCGACACCGACGCCCAGGCACGCGCGCTGGCCGCGGTGCGCGATGCCTGCGCCGCAGCCGAGCACGAGGTCGCCATGGCACAGCCGACGCGGTTGCTGCTGAGCGGGCCGGGCGTGTTCGCGGTCGAGGCACGCAGCACGATCGAGCGCGAGGTCAAGCGCCTGGCCGCACTCGGCATCGTGCTGATCGCCAGTACGCTGCTCATCGTCTATCGCTCGCTTGCCGGCCTGCTGCTCGGGCTGCTGCCGGTCGCCTGCGGCGCGCTGGCGGCGATCGCGGCAGTGAGCCTGGGGCACGGCATCGTACACGGCGTTACCCTGGGATTCGGCACGACGCTGATCGGCGAGGCCGTCGACTATTCGATCTACCTGTTCGTGCAATCGGAACGCAATCGTGACGATGCCTGGCTGACCGACTTCTGGCCGACCATCCGCCTCGGCGTGCTGACTTCGGTGTGCGGCTTCGCCGCCCTGCTGTTCTCGGGCTTTCCGGGCCTCGCCCAACTCGGCCTGTATTCGATCGCCGGCCTGATCACGGCTGCCACAATCACCCGCTTCGTGTTGCCGGCCCTGCTGCCGGCCAGTCTGCGAATCCGCGATCTGACCCCGCTCGGGCAACGTCTCGTCCAACTGATTTCTCGCGCCAGACGGTGGCGGGCGATCGTACCGCTGCTGGTCGCGATCGCAGTGGTGGTGCTGTTCGTCAAGCATGACAAGCTGTGGAACCGCGAACTCGGCGCGCTGAGCCCGGTATCGCTGGCCGCACAGGATCTCGATGCGCGCCTGCGCGCCGACCTCGGTGCACCGGACACGCGCACCATGATCGTGGTCATGGCCCCGACCGAGGAGGCCGCGCTGCAGGGCGCCGAACGGGTCAGCGCGAAGCTGCAGCCGCTGGTCGATCAGGGCGTGATAGCCGGATTCGAGACGCCGTCGCGCTACCTGCCGAGCGAGACGACGCAGCTTGCGCGCAGGGCGAGTCTGCCGCCGCCGCAGGAACTGCGTGTCAGTCTCGAGCGCGCCACAGCCGGATTGCCATTGCGCGCGGACAAGCTGGAACCGTTCATCGACGATGTCGAGGCGGCCCGCAGCGGCGCGTTGCTCACGCGCGACGACCTGGCGGGCAGTTCGTTCGCGCTGGCGATCGATTCCATGCTGGTGAAGCGCACCGACGGCTGGAGTGTCCTGATGCCGCTGCAGTCACCCGATTCGGGACCGTCGGCCTTCGTCATCGATGCCGATGCGGTGCGCAAGGCGATCGACGGAACCAACGCAAGCTTCGTCGACCTGAAAGTGGAATCCGACAAGCTGTATGGCGGCTACCTGCGCGACGCGATCTGGCAGTCCGTCGCCGGCCTGGCTGCAATCCTCGTGCTGCTCGCACTCGCGCTGCGCTCCCCGGCGCGCTTGCTGCGCGTCACGCTGCCGCTGGCGGCGGCCGTGCTGGTGGTCGTTGCCGGCCTCGCGCTGGCCGGCCTCAAGCTCATCATCATCCATCTGGTCGGCATACTGCTGATCGTCGCGGTCGGATCGAACTACGCGCTGTTCTTCGACCGCAGCGCCCGCGGCGAACGCTCGGGGCCGCCGCCTCGGATGCTTGCCTCCCTGCTGTTGGCGAATTTCACCACGCTGATCGGATTCGGACTGCTCGGCTTTTCCAGCGTGCCGGTACTCAATGCGATCGGCACCACGGTCGGCCCCGGCGCAGTGCTGGCGCTGGTCTTCTCGGCACTTCTCGCGGCACCCGGGCAAGCCGAGCGGGCATGATCGATGGATTGCGGCGCCTGCTCGGCAATGCATCATTGTTGGCGGCGCTCGCTGGCTGCAAGGCGGCACGGCCAACCGTGACTCCGATGGAAACGCTCCACGATGCGGCAAGCTGCACCTCGCGCGCGCCGGCCCTGCTGGTCATGCTGCCCGGCGCCTACAGCCGGCCGGCGGATTTTCGCGCACAGGGATTCGTCTCGGCGGTGCGCAGCCGCGGACTGGCAGCCGACATCGTGATCGCCGATGCCCACCTCGGCTACTTCACTGATCACAGCGTGATCCGGCGCATCCGCGAGGACATGGTGCTGGCGGACCGCCAGGCCGGCCACAGGAAAATCTGGCTGATCGGCATATCCCTCGGCGGCCTGGCCGCGCTCGGTTACGCGGCGCGCCACGGCGAGGAGATAGATGGCGTGGTAGCGATTGCGCCGTATCCCGGCTCGCGCGAAGTGCTGCGCGAGATTGCCGCAAGCGGCGGACCGGGCCGCTGGCGCGCGCAACCGCACGGCACCGGCGACGATCTCGAACGCGAGGTCTGGGGCTGGCTTGCCGACGGAATGACGCGCCCCGACCGGGCGCCCGCCGTCTATCTGGGCTATGGTCGCGACGACCGCTTTGCCGAAGGACATCGGATGATCGCCGGCACCCTGCCTGCCGATCGCTCGAGTCCCGTGCCGGGCGGACACGACTGGGGGCCCTGGCTCGCGGCGTGGGAAGCCTGGCTCGATCGCGGCTTGCTGCCACGCCAGTGCAACGAGCAGCCGGAATCGCACGAATGAGCCGCGACGACCCGAACCCTGCTGCCGCGCAGCCCGTCGTTGCCCGCAAGCGCGGCTGGGCGCCGCTGATCAAGGCATCCGTCGGACTGCATGCAGGCGCCGCGCTCGGTCTGGCGCTGCAGCCGGATTGGTGGCCGTGGGCACTCGGCCTGGTGGCGACCGATCATGCCGTGCTGACCGCCGCCGGTCTGTGGCCGCGCAGCAGCCTGCTCGGCCCGAACTGGACACGGCTGCCGGCGCCGGCCGCGGCGCGTGGCGAGATCGCGGTCACCATCGACGACGGCCCCGATCCCGAGGTGACCCCAAGGGTGCTCGAACTGCTCGATCGCCATTCGACGAGTGCCACGTTCTTTTGCATCGGCGAACGCGCGCAGCGCCACGCGGCGCTGTGCGGCGAGATCGTGCGGGCCGGGCATGCGATCGAGAACCACTCGCAGCATCATCGACACGATTTTTCGCTGCTCGGCCCGCGCGGATTCCAGCGCGAAATCGAAGCCGGACAGCGCAGCCTGACCGAGATCACCGGCCGCGAGCCGCGCTTTTTCCGTGCACCGGCCGGGCTGCGCAATCCGTTTCTCGATCCGGTGCTGGCCAGGCTCGATCTCCAGCTCGCGAGCTGGACGCGACGCGGTTTCGACACCCGCACCCGCGATGCCGCCGCGGTCAGCGCGCGGCTGTTGCGCGACCTGGCAGCCGGCGACATCCTGCTGCTGCACGACGGCCACGCCGCGCGCAGCCGGGACGGCCGGCCGGTGATTCTCGATGTCCTGCCGCAGGTGCTCGCGGCGATCCACCGCGCCGGACTGCGGCCGGTCACCCTGCAATCGGCGCTCGACGGCCCGTGACACCGGCGCAATTCCTGCCGCGGCTGCTCGATGCCGCCAGCCAGCCCTACCAGCGCGCCGGGCGATTCGCCTGGCATTTCGCGCGCGGCAAGCTCGGCGGCGACCCGGCGTTTCGCCAGATCCTCGAACGCGGACTGATTCCCGACGGCGCGCGGGTGCTCGATCTGGGCTGCGGCCAGGGACTGCTCGCCTCATGGCTTTCGAGCGCACATCGGCTGCACGATGGCGGCCAGTGGCCGGCCGGCTGGCCGGCCGCACCGCGCGTCGCTGCCCTGCGCGGGATAGAACTGATGCCGCGAGACGTCGAACGCGCGCGCGATGCGCTGAGCCGGGCTGCCGACAGCCGGGCCGAGTTCGTCCTGGGCGACATCCGCGACACGCCGTTCGGCGCAGCCGATGTGGTGGTCATACTCGACGTGCTGCACTACCTCGATCTCGCTGCGCAGGACGAGGTGCTGCGCCGCTGCCGCGATGCCCTGGCGCCGCGCGGCCTGCTGCTGCTGCGCATTGGCGATGCCGCCGCCGGCCTGCCCTTTCGCATCAGCAACTGGGTCGACCACCTGGTCACCTTCAGCCGCGGTCACCGCCTGGCGCGTTTCACCTGCCGCAGCCTGGCGCAATGGACCGCCGCGCTGACCGCCCTGGGCTTTCATGTCGAGCCGCTGCCGATGAGCGCCGGCACGCCCTTCGCCAACGTCATGCTGCTCGCGCGCCTGGGCGGCGTGTGACGTGAGATTCGCCGCCCCCTGCCGGCGTTGCGGCAGAGATGTGGCGACAAGCTGCCGCTCGGCAAGTGCGTCGCTTACGCGCAGCGAACGAGATCCCTATTGAAAAACAGTACCGAGAACGGTATCGTGAGAACACGATCAGTACTGTGATGAGGCCAAGAAAGCTATGGACAACACGATCACCGTTGCCGAAATCAAGCGCCGTGGCATGGCCGCCATCGAGGAGGGCCTGCGACTTGGCCCCGTGCATATCGTCAAGCGCAACAAGCTGGCCGCCGTGGTGTTGTCAGAGGACGAGTATCAGCGGCTCACCCACGGCAAGGTGGCGGCGTCTACCGGGTTGACCGCGGTGCAGTGGCTACTGGCCCAACCGGCTACCGGCAAGCGCAGCAAAGCGCGGATCGATGCCGACCTCGAGGCCGAGCGCGACTGGTGATTGCGTTCTTCGATGCCAGCGCGCTGATCTACCTGATCGAGGCTGAGGAGCCGTTCGCCAGCAAGCTGCGGGGCGAGCTGGCGGCGGCTGCCGCGCGGCACCCCGATCTGGGTTCTGCCGTGAGCCGTCTGACGTGGTTGGAGTGCCGCGTCGGGCCGATGAAAGCCAACGACCACGCACGCCTGGCGGCATTCGATGGCTTCTTCGCCCGTCCTGATCTGGTCTGGGTGGAGATGACCCGGGAAGTCGTCGAATTGGCGGCAGCCATCCGCGCCAAACACGGCCTGCGCACGCCGGATGCCCTGCAAGCAGCCAGTTGTCTGCAACTGGCAGGCGATCACCTGTTCCTGACCGGCGACGCCGCATTCAAGCGCGTGGCAGGGCTGAACGTGGCGGCATTGGCCTGATTCGGAACCGCCTCGCCCCCGGGCGGATGTGAACCCGACGACCGCAGTCGATTCGACATCCAACTGTCGCACGCGAAAGCCCACCGCGCTCCATGGAACTCGTGCTCGAATCGAGCTTCATCGTTCCGCGCATCTGATCGAGAGCTTTTCCGCGGGCGCGAGTCGCGACCTGTCCCGCAACGCAGTCCCTACTGGCGGGCTGGCGGCGGCGCCTCTGGCTCGGCCACGAATACTTCGATGCGGCGGTTCCTTGCGCGTCCCTCGAGCGTGCTGTTGTCGGCGATCGGTTCGTACTCACCGCGGCCGTCGACGGCTACCCGGCTGGTCGCGACACCGCGCGCGGCGAGGTAATCGCGCGCGCTCGCGGCGCGGTCCAGCGACAGCGGGTTGTTGATGGCATCGCTGCCGGTGCTGTCGGTGTGGCCGATGATGCGTACCGTGGTTACCGGGTGCTGGGTCAGGCTTTGCGCGAACCTGTCGAGCACCGGCCTCATCTCGGGCTTGATGTCGGCCCTGCCGGTGTCGAAGGAGATGTCGCTCGGGATGTCGAGCTTCAGCTCGTTGTTGGGGGTCTGCGTCACCGCCACGCCCGTACCCTGGGTGGCGTCCTCCATCGCCCGCTTCTGCTCCTGCATGCGCTTGGACCAGATATTGCCGCCAATGGCACCAGCCGCGGCACCGATCGCCCCGCCGACCATCGCACCCTTGCCGCGATTGTCGCTGACCACCGCGCCCAGCACGGCACCGGCCGCTCCGCCGATCGCAGCACCCTTGGCGGTATCACTGCCGGTTTGATCCATATTGGCGCAGCCCGACAGCATGAACGCACCTAGCGTTCCGACCACCATCAATCGATTACGCATTTCCCATCTCCTTTTCCTGGACTGTCTGCTCAACATCTCGCCCATCCTGCGGCACGATCAGGCCCACATCGACCGAATCGCCAAACAGGTAGATGCGCCCCTGCCGGGACGGCGATGCCGTGGCGTTTGCCGAGACACGTGGCGAGGACATCGGCCATCCTATCATCATCGTCGTCCCGTTCCACCGGATAGCGCCTCCCGGACTGTTGTCGCCGACCGCGAATTGAAGCGCCGAGGCGAAACCCGTGATCGCTGTGCGAGCGGCCGTCATGGGATCGAATGCCTCGTGGATCGACACGGGAAGCCGGTCGGCAGTGCGCCCGGAGATGTGCACCCGCCGCCATCCCGGCACGGGTAGGATGGGCGCTGTTGCAGCTTCCCGACTCACTCATGCTTCCCGCCGACGGACGATGACTTTCACATTGCACAGACTTCTCCACAAACCATTCGCCTGCCTGATCGGCATGGCCGTTCTCGGCTGCGGTTCTTCCCATGCCGCCGACATCACTCTCCACGCGAGCGCGATCGACGCCGGGCTGAAACAGGAAATCTTCCGCACCGGGGGGCGCTATCTGCTGTCCGGCGATCTGGAAAGCTGCTCCTACGCCTACCTCGAAAAGCCTGCGACCAGCCTGCGCGGCGGGCGCATTCACCTGCGCATGCACTTCTCCGCGCAGGTCGGCGTGGCCGGGGCATCGGGCTGTGTCGGACATGTCGAGGCCTTCTGGGTCAGCGTGTCGGGCCGACCCTTCCTGCGCGGCGAGGTGGTCGGCATCACCGATTTGCGCCTCGAGGAGGGCAGCGACGCGGTCGGTCCGCTGCTGGAAAACTTTCTCGCCGCCAACCTGCCGCGCGTGATCAACGTGAATCTGCGCCAGGAACTCACGCGCATCCTGACCGGCAATTCGCCGCCCTACAAGGTTTCGCTGCCGCGGCTCGACCTGCGGGGGCTCAGCGCCGAACGCGACGCCCTGCGGCTCGAGTTCGACTTTTCGCTCGAGGGTCGCTAGGCCGGCCGGCACGGTGCCCGCGATTGACCACGACTGCGGGGGTCGCAGATACTTTCGAGGCGAACTCCGACTCCCTACCCTGCGAGCGAGGTTGTTCATGGACAAGACACCCCACGGCTGGAACGTCTTCGATGCACAAACGCCGATCCTGACTTACGCGTATTCCTTCGGCCCCGGCGTCGCCAACGCGCTGGCTGTCGGCTGCGAGGGCGGTCTGATGGTGCTGAGCCCGCCCCGCAAGGCGCCGGGCGCGTTCGAGGATCTCGAACGTTTCGGCGCGGTACGCGCGCTGGTCGCGACCAACGCCTTTCACCACATGGGACTGGCGAAGTGGAAAGCGCGTTGCCCCGCCGCCGAGTTGTTCGCGCCGGCCCAGTCGATCGCCCGGGTCGAGCGACAGACGGGGCTGCACGGCATCCGGCCGATCGACGATGCACGCGCCATGGCCGGACCGCGGCTGGACCTATTGGATATGCCTTTCTACAAGACCGGCGAAGTTCTGTTGCGCATCGACTCCGCGCGCGGCCTGGTCTGGTATGTCACGGATGTCATCATGAACATGCGCGAGCTGCCGCGTCATCCGCTGGCCCGGCTGGCGTTCCGGTTGAGCGGGAGCGCGCCCGGCCTGCGCTACAACAACATCGCGCCGCTGTTCATGGTCAGGGACAAGGCGGCGCTGCGGCGCTGGCTGGCCGATGAAGCGCGCAAGAAACCGCCGCGCTGGCTGATCCCGGCGCACGGCGACATCGTCGATCTCGCAGCCGATCCGGAGGCGGCGCGCAGGCTGTTCGCAACGACCTGATCGGCTGCCAGCGGAAACGCACCGGCCTGAGACCCGCATGGAATAGCGCTCCCGGCGGTGGCATCGCCGGGAGCCAGCAGGGATGCGGCCCCCAGGCATGGCATGCCGCAGATCGCCATCCCATGCGGGTCTCAGGCCGACCGCTTTGGGCGCTTATAAGGCCACGGCAGCCCGCGACGTCGGGCGGCGCCGCCTAACCCAAGTTTGTAAACATACGTCATAAATCGCGGTTTCCCGCGGGGTCGAATTCCATAACCCGTTGATTTTATTAGCGCCCCAATTTTCCGCCGAAATGTAGTGCCATAATCATTGCTTCGTGCGGTTTCCGGCCTGCTTTTTGCGTTACGCTTGCGGGCATGTTCATCCGTACCACCCCCACCCGCAACAGCACGACGGGCGAAACCTATATCACCCACCGCCTGGTGGAGAGCCGCCGTGTCGGCGGCAAGGTGCGACAGGTCACCCTGCTCAATCTCGGTCGCCATTTCCCTCTGGCCAAGGAACGCTGGCCGGATCTGTGTGCGCGCCTCGAACAGCTCTTGTCCGGGCAGCAGGCGCTGATGCCGATGGCGGTCATGCAGAGCGTGGAGCGGTACGCCCAGCATTGTTTTGCCCGGCTGGTGGCTCAAGGGGGGGGGGGGGGGGGGGGGGGGGGGGGGGGGGGGGGGGGGGGAAATGGGGGTGGGGGGGAAAAAAGGGGGGGGGGGGGGGGGGGGGGGGGGGGGGGGGGGGGGGGGGGGGGGGGGGGGGGGGGGGGGGGGGGGGGGGGGGGGGGGGGGGGGGGGGGGGGGGGGGGGGGGGGGGGGGGGGGGGGGGGGGGGGGGGGGGGGGGGGGGGGGGGGGGGGGGGGGGGGGGGGGGGGGGGGGGGGGCCGGCTGGTGCAAGGATCGTCGGCAGTGGCTCAAGGAACGATTTGGTTTGCGCCTGGACAGGGGCACACCGTCGCATGACACTTTTGGCGACGTGTTTGGCGTACTGGACGCAAGCGTATTCGAGGCGCGCTTTCGGCAGTGGATCAACGCACTGGGGGGTGGTCGAGGGGTGGCGATCGATGGGAAGACCTTGGGGGGGGGGGGGGGGGGGGGGGGGGGGGGGGGGGGGGGGGGGGGGGGGGGGGGGGGGGGGGGGGGGGGGGGGGGGGGGGGGGGGGGGGGGGGGGGGGGGGGGGGGAGGGGGGGGGGGGGCATGATCGAGTCGGTGCGGCAAATCGGCGATGAAATTAGCGTCGAGCATCGCTACGCCATGGTTCGTCGGGCGTGCAAACGGTCGAGATGTTCGCCAAGGCCTCGCGCAGCCACTGGGGCATTGAAAACGGGCTGCGGACGCCGTGGGGCTTCGCGGGTCAGTGCCGCACCAGAAGCGGGCACTCGGCGCGCAACTTCTCGACGCTGCGCAAGTTTGTCCTGGCTACCTTACGCAAGGAAGAAGGTTCCAAGGATGGGTTGGCCGCCGCCGTACCCATGCCGACCGCAATCAAGATTACCGTGAGTCCCTGATCGACACAGCAGTCTCCGCATCGGCGAGCAAAGAACCCCGGAAAACCCCGGAAAGCAAGAATCGACTGGCGCAGCGACGTGGCCGGTACGGCAGCGCTGGGCGTCGCCCGCGCCTTTGTCGAAGCGCCGGGTCGTCCGAATTCACCCAGCCGCGCTCCATCGGCGTCGAACACGGGCCCTGGCAGCGATGCGCGAACTGGCCTTCGAACCGCTGCTGGAATCACTGGGGATCAATGGGGTGATGCGCCGGCCATTGTCGGCCCGTCCTCGCCCGCCGGGCGGGGGCCGGGGTCGGAATTGGCCGCCCATCGCTGGCTGACCGGAACCAGCGGTCTGGGTGATCTGCTGGAGGTCGATCTGGCCGCGCTGCCCTTGTCGCGCCTGTATCGCGCCTCGGACCTATTGATGAAGCACCGCGAGGAGATCGAAACCCGGCTGTTTGCCCGGATCGAAACGCTGTTCGCTCTGGAGGCGAGCGTGACGTTGTACGACCTGACCAACACCTATTTCGAAGGCGCGGCGGCGGCGAATCCCAAGGCGGCACGAGGACGTTCGAAGGAGAAGCGCAGTGACTGCCCGCTGCTGACCCTGGGCGTGGTCTGCGATGGCAGCGGGTTCATCCGCCGCTCGCGCGTCTTCGCCGGCAATGCGCTGGAGTGCCGCACCCTGGAGGGGATGCTGATCGGTCTGGCGGCGCCAGCGGGAGCCTTGGTGATCATGGATCGGGGCATTGCCACGGTGGCGAATCTGGCCTGGCTTGCGGAACACGGGTATCGCTATCTGGTGGTGAGCCGCGAGCGCGAGCGGCGCTTTGACGCCGACGAGGCGATTGATCTCGTGTCCGCCGGTGAGGAGACGATCCAGGTGGTGCGGGAACTCTCCGAGGATGCTCTGGAGGTGCGGCTGCATTGCCATTCGCCCGGTCGGGCGCAGAAGGAGACCGGAATCATGGAGCGCTTCTGCACCCGCTTCGAGGCGGGCCTGACGAAACTGGCCAATGGGCTGACGACCCCGCGCGGGGAGAAGCGTCCCGACCGACTTCAGGAACGCATCGGACGCCTGAAGGCGGCCAGTCGCGGGGCGGGACAGCATTACACGGTGACCCTGGAGACCGATGCGCTTGGCAAGGCGGTCACGGCGCTGCGCTGGGAGAAGACGCCTGTCCCCGGCACGATGCTGACCGATCCGGGGGTCTATTGTTTGCGTAGCAACGAGCTGTCCTGGGATGCCACGCGCTTGTGGCGTACCTACATGATGCTGACCGACCTTGAGGCGGTGTTTCGCAGCCTGAAGGGGGAACTGGGGTTGCGTCCGATCTTCCATTCGAAGGAGGAACGCTCCGACGGCCATCTGTTCATCTCGGTGCTGGCTTATCAGTTCGTCCAGACAATTCGCCAACGCCTGAGGGCGCATGGCATTCACGATTCTTGGGCCAGTTTGCGCGAGGTGCTGGCGGTGCAGCCCCGCGTGACCGCCAGCTTCGTGCAGAAGGACGGCCGTACCTTGCATGTGCGCAAGCCCACGCGTCCCGAGCCCGATCTCGTGCGTCTTTATGACGCTCTTGGCCTGGCTCACCCACCCGGAGGTGTTCAGAAACTGATCTCCTGACTCCGCCACAACGCGAATGTAGTGCCACTCGCGAGACTTGTTTGGTGCATCTGCTTGATGCTTAAGGAGTTTTTGACACAGTCGACAAACATGGGCTAAGCGACCCACCAGTAGCGCGTCAGGTGGAAGAAGATCGGCGCGGCGAAGCACACCGAATCGAGCCGGTCGAGCATGCCGCCGTGGCCTTCGATCATCTGACCCCAGTCCTTGACGCCGCGGTCGCGCTTGATGGCCGACATGACCAGCCCGCCGAGAAAGCCCATCAGGTTGATCGCCAGCGCCATCAGCGCGGCCTGCCAGGGCGCGAACGGTGTGACCCACCACAGGGCGCCACCGAGCGCGGTGGCCGAGGCGACGCCGCCGACAAAGCCCTCGACGGTCTTCGACGGCGAGAGCTGCGGCGCGATCTTGTGCCGGCCGAGCAGCTTGCCCCAGACATACTGCAGCACGTCGGACGATTGCACGACGATGACCAGGAACGCGATCAGCAGCAGGTTGCGCCCCTCGTAGCCGGGGATCGGCAGGGTCAGCAGCGCCGGCACATGCGAGATGCAATAGACGCAGATCATCAGCCCCCACTGCACCTTGGCGGCGCGTTCGAGGAAGCGGGTGGTCTCGCCGCCGGCGGTGGCGAGGATCGCCAGCACCAGGAAGCCATAGACTGGAATGAAGATCGAATAGAGGCCGTACCAGTCGAACCAGATCAGCAGGTACTGCAGCGGCAGCGCGATGTAGAAGCTGGCCGCCAGCGCGTGGTAGTCGCCGGCGCGCGTCGGCGCGAGCGTGATGAACTCGCGCAGCGCGAAGAACGAGATCAGGAAGAACAGCACGATCACGCCGGCCTCGCCGAACACGAACGACAGGCCGATCACCACCACCATCGCCCACCAGGCCTTGATGCGCGAATTCAGGTTGTCGATCACCGAATGCGGCGTGGCCAATCCGACTTTCAGCTTGAGCAGAAAGCCGATCAGCGAGGCCACCAGCAGCGCGCCGCCGATGCCCGCGAATAGCAGCAGGGTCTGCGCCTGGGCGGCGGGCGACATGGCCGTGGACATCATGCCGGGTTCTCCTGTGGCGCCAGGCCCTGCAGCGCGTCACGGGTGCGGGCGAGAAACGACTCGCGGGTTTCGCCCGCCTGCAGCCTGAGCGGGGTGCCGAAACTCACCGTGCATAAGATCGGCAGCGGCAGCAGCCGGCCCTTGGGCATCACGCGCTTCAAGTTGTCCAGCCACACCGGCACGAACTCGACGCCGGGGCGCGCCTCGGCGATGCGGAAGATGCCGCTCTTGAACGGCAGCAGGCCCTCCTGCGGATTGCGCGTGCCTTCGGGAAACACGATCAGCGAAGCGCCCTGGTCGAGCGCGCCGACCATCACCTCGATCGGGTCGGCGCTGCGCTCGGCGCGCTCTCGGTCGACCAGCACGCCGCGAAACACGCGGTGGATGATGTAGCCGCGCAGGCCGCCGCGGTCCCAGTAGTCGGCGCCGGCCACCGGGCGGGTCTGCCGCCGCAGGGTGGGCGGCAGCGACGACCAGATCAGGACGAAATCGGCATGGCTGCTGTGGTTGCCGAAATACACGCGCTGCACCGGCTGCGGCGCGCAGCCGCGCCACAGGGCCCGCGCGCCGGTGACTGCGCGGGCCACACCGCAAATGGCGCTGGCGACCAGGGATTCGAGCATCGGGGATTCGCTTGGATGAAAGGATCGTGAGGTTTCAGGCCGCCAACGCGCGCGACTCGGCCAGGCCGGCCCGCACGCGGTTGACCACGGTAAGTGCCAGCAGCAGGCACAGCGCCGGCATGATCCAGCCCTGCCAGGCCGCGGGCGGCAGGCCGAGCGCGATGGCCAGGCCGAGCACGCCGAAGACCAGGGCGCGGTCGCTCTTGCCGAGCGGCCCGTCATAGCGGCGCGAGGCGCCGACCATCAGGCCGAGCACTCCGGCGTATTCGCTTGCCATCGCCAGACCGATCGCCGCGCACACCCACAGCGGCTGAAAGTGCGGCAGGACAGCGAACGGCAGATAGAGCGCCGCGTCGGAGAACAGGTCGGTCAGCTCGTTGAGGTAGGCGCCGAGCGGAGACTTCTGGCTGAACTCGCGCGCCAGCATGCCGTCGATGGCGTTGAGGCCCATGCGCAACAGCATCCAGAGCGGAATCAGCGCGAACAGCGACCGGCGCTCCGGCGCCAGACAGATCGCGACGCCAATCGCGACGGAAACCAGGCAGGCCAGCAGGGTGACCTGATTGGCGGTGACGCCGGCGGCATGGAGCCGCACGACCAGCGGACGCAGCAGCGCCTGGAAGCGGGGTTTCAGATCGTAGATCGATGGCATGGCGGGTGTTGTCGGTCATGCAAAACGCGAGGCGCGCACTTTACAACTAAAGCCGCGGCAGGGCGACCCTGTCCCGCGGACGAGCGCTACAATTCATCCGACATCGGCGCGGCGGCCCGGCATCTTGCGCCGCCTGCAAACGGAGGACGGCATGACGGCCGAGCCGCAGCCCGCAGTTCGCCAGCACATCTTCATCAGCTACCGCAGAGACGACGCGCGCGGCGCGAGCGGGCGCATCTACGACTGGCTGCGCATCGGCTTCGGCCGCGAGCAGGTGTTCCGCGATGTGCACAGCATCGGTGTCGGCAAGTGGCGCGACAAGATCGACGCTGCGCTGGCGCAAAGCGCGGCCTGCGTGGCGGTCATCGGCCCGCGCTGGGCCGACGCCAGCAATCTGCCGCGGCTGCACGACGCGGGCGACATGGTGCGCCACGAACTCGTCACGGCACTGGCCAGCGATGCGATCACGCTGGTTCCGACGCTGGTCGAAGGCGCCGAGTTGCCGAAGACCGCTGCCCTGCCGGCCGAACTGCGGCCGCTGTTCGAAGTCTGGAACGCCCGCCGCGTCACCGAGGACGGCTGGGAAGACGGCATCCGCCGCCTGATCGCCGAGATCGCGCAAGCCGCCTGCCTCGTCGTCGGGCCTGATCTCGACACCCTGCTGGGCGACGCCGCCGCCGCCCAGCAGCGCGTGGCCGATCTCGAACGGACCAGGCACCTGCAGGCCGGCCAGATCGACGCGCTGCGTCGCACCCTCGACCAACTCACCGCCAGGCTCGCCGAGGCGACTGCCTTCGAGCGCAAGGGCCTCGCCGCAGCCTTCGCCGAACTCACGAACGGCAACACGCTGGCCGCCGAAGACGCCTTCGAGCGCGAATACGAGGCGCAAGAGCGCGCCGCCGAGGAGGCACGCCACACCATGGCCGAGGCCGCGCGCAACGTCGCCAACCTCGCGCTATTGCGCGACGTAACCAAGGCGGTAGCGTTCTACCGCAAGGCCCTGGCGGAAGAACCGGAACACGCCGAGACCGGCCGGCTGCTCGGCCATGCATTGATCCTGCTCGGCGACCTACCGCGTGCTCGCGCAGCCTTGTCCCAGTCGCTTAACGCCGCGATCGCTCAGGGTGACTCGTGGGGCGAAATGGCCGCGCAAAACGGACTCGGCGAAGTCTTTCTGCGAATGGGAAATCTAGCCCAACTTCCACAGTTGGCGGGGCGGTTTTGCGGATTATCAATGGGTTAATGTTCAAGGTCGGCACTACATTTGAGTCGTTGGTGGCGCCTTCAAGCGTTGCGGCAGGCTCAGGCCAAGGCGTTCGAGCAGGATGGTCTGCGCGCGCTCCGGACGTACGACGCAACGTATGCGCAGTTCGCGCTTGCTCGAATGCGCCAGCGGCAACACGATGTCGGCGGCGTGAATGCGCGCGAACTCCGTGAGGATGGTTCGCGGGCAGTGGCCGAGCCCTGCGCGCGATTGCCACTGCTGCAAGGTCTTCCATAACGCGTAGGCGAGGAAGCACACGAGGATGTGCGCTTTGATGCGGCCTTCCTTGTGGTGCCAGATCGGGCGGATCGCCAGGTCGGACTTTTGCACGCGGAACGCCGCTTCGGCCTCGGTCAGCTGGATGTAGGTCGTCCACAGTTCCTCGTCGCTCCACTGGGTGACGTTGGTGCGCAGGATGTAGAGGCCTTCGCTCAGCCGCGCCCAGTCGGTCCAATCGGCGCGGTACGCTCGGCTCATGCGGATTCCCGAGGCATGCGCCGCGTCGTCGGTAATCGAGATCGTGAATCCGCCGGCAGCCCGGCTGTTGCGTTCGAGCAAGCGTCCGATCTGGCGTTCGATGAGGCCCCGATCGAGCGGCTTCTTGCTCTTCTCGATGCGCCGCTCCAGGCTCGCGAGCGCCGTATCGATGCGCGCCTTGAACCGATCGTGCATCGCCCGCTCTTTCTCGACCCGACTGGCCGAGCGACAGAGCACAAACGTCTCGTCCCCGTCGGGGCTGCGGCACAACTTCACTTCAACGTCATCGCGGATGTGGCGCCAGTCGGTGCGCTCTTCGATCTGTTTGGCCCAGCGCTTGAGCTCTGCCTTCGGGGTGCCGATCACGTAGCGGCGTCCCGTCTCCTTGAGCCACGCCACGTTCTCCCGGCTCACCATCCCCGGTCCATCACCCACACCCGGTTGGCTTTGCCAAAGCGGGCCTCCATCCCCGAGACGATCTGCTCGACCGTGGTGACGTCGGTGGTGTTGCCCGGGAATATCTCGTAGCCCAGCGGCATTCCATCCCGGGTCACCACCAGTGCAATGTTCACCTGCACGCAGTCCGGCCGGTGATCCCGGCTGTAGCCGCGCTTGGCAATCGCCGGATCGGCCACGCCCTCGAAGTACGTGCTCGTCACGTCGTAGAGCAGCAGGTCGTAGTCCAGATCGAACAACTCTCCGAAGCGCTTGACCAGATGCGCCTCGATCGCCTCCTTGTGCGGCAGCAATCGGTCCAGCGCCCGGTACAGCCGCTCCTCGTACAACTGCTGCGGGGCCACACCGAGCAAGTCCTCCAGGGCGCTCGTGCGGTACCACTGCTCGGCCACATGCAGTTCGCTGCTGGGCTCGCACAGCCGGCCAATCACCAGTATCGATATCACATCGGCCCAAGCGACCGACTCCCGACCTCGGGGCAGCAGGGCCTCGAACAGTTCGTCGAGTCTGAGCGCCTGCCACAGCTGCCGTCCCAACCACACCGAGCCGAAGCTTCTCGAGCGCTCCAGCCGCACTGCGTCGAGTCTGACCTTGATCGCTTCGGCCGTGCTCCCGTCATCGAACAGCGCGCCTTGTGAGCGCTCCGCTGCTCGCCCGCAAATCTCTCGTGCAAGCGACGTCGCGCGCGCTCGCCCCTCGGCATCGAGTTCTCCGAGCTGCGCCACCGTCTCCTGAATCACCTTGCGTCCGCGCCGCACCGAACGCACCAGGCGCCAGTACGTGCGTCTTGCCGTCCTTGTGTCGCGTCGTATAGCGCAGGTACATGCCCTGCATTTTCGACATCGTCCGCCAGCCCGGCAACCCAGTAGGTCGGCACTACATGCGCTTTCTCGCCAAAAACGTCCGTACCGACGACCAACCGCGCACGACAATGCCGACGTTTCAGAGTGAAAACCGAGTGTGGTTCCCGCGCCACAACGAAGGCGTTTTCTTCCTCCGGGACGACTACTGTGGAAGTTGGGCTAGGAGACGCCGGTGTGGCCTACACGAAAGCACGAGAGCTCGCCGAGGGACGTCTGACGACCGATCCGGCTAACACCCAGTGGCAGCGGGATCTCTCGGTCAGCCACATCAAGATCGGCGACGTGCTGGCGGCCCAGGGCGGCGGGCCGACAGCAATCGCCGCCTATCGCAATAGCCTCGTCATCGCCGAGGCGCTGGCCACGCGCGATCCGGCCAACACCGCGTGTCAGCGGGATGTCTCGGTCAGCCACAACAAGATCGGCGACGTGCTGGTGGCCCAGGGCGACGGACCGGCCGCGCTCACCGCCTATCGCAAGTGCCTCGTCATCCGCGAGGCGCTGGCCGCGCGCGATCCGGCCAACTCCCAGTGGCAGCGGGACCTCTCCGTCAGCTTTGAAAAGATCGGCGACGTGCTGGCGGCCCAGGGCGGCGGGCCGGCAGCACTTGCCGCCTATCGGAAGAGCCTCGCCATCCGCGAGGCACTGGCCGCGCGCGATCCGGCCAACACCGAGTGACAGCGCGACCTCTCGGTCGGCCACGATAAGATCGGCGACGTGCTGGTGGCCCAGGGCGACGGGCCGGGCGCACTCGCCGCGTATCGCATGGGTGTCGCTATTCGCGAGGTGCTGGCCGCGCGCGATCAGGCCAATGCAGAGTGGCAGCGCGACCTCTCGGTCAGCCACATCAAGATCGGTGAGGTGCTGGTCGCTCAGTGCGAACGAGCCGCGGCGGTCGCCGCCTTTCGAAAGAGTTTCGCAATCTCAGAGGCATTAGCCGAACGCGATCCTGCCAACACCCAGTGGCAGCGCGACCTCTCGGTCAGCCACGACAAGATCGGCGACGCGCTGGTGGCTCAGGGCGACGGGCCGGGCGCGCTGGCCGCCTATCGCAAGGGGCTGGTCATCGCCGATGATTTGGCCACGCGCGATCCGGCGAACACCCAGTGGCAGTACGACCTCGGAATTTGCAATGAGAGGGTCGGCAACGTGCTGGTGGCCCAGGGCGATGGATTTGGCGCACTCGCGGCGTACCGCAAGAAAAGCGCGATTATTGCGGCGCTGGCCGCCCGCGATCCGGCCAACACCGAGTGGCAGCGCGACCTCTCTGTCAGCCACATCAAGATTGGCGAGGTGCTGGTGGCCCAGGGCGACGTGCCGGAGGCGCACTGGCCGCCTATCGCAAGAGCCTCGCCATCGCCGAGGCGCTGGCCGCGCGCGATCCGGCCAACACCCAGTGGCAGCGCGACCTCGCGGTCAGCCACGGCAAGATCGGCGACGCGTTGGTGGCCCAAGGCGACGGGCCGGGGGCACTCGCCGCCTATCGCACCAGCCTCGCCATCGCCGAGGCGCTGGCCGCGCGCGATCCGGCCAACACCCAGTGGCAGCGCGACCTCGCGGTCAGCCACGGCAAGATCGGCGACGCGTTGGTGGCCCAAGGCGACGGGCCGGGGGCACTCGCCGCCTTTCGCATCGGGCTCGCCATCGGCGAGGCACTGGCCGCGCGCGATCCCGCCAACACCGAGTGGGCAGCGCGACCTCTCGGTCAGCCACATCAAGATCGGCGAAGTGATGGTGGTCCAGGGCGACGGGCCGGCGGCGCAGGCCGCCTTTCGCAAGAGCCTCGCGATCGGCGAGGCGCTGGCCGCGCGCGATCCCGCCAATGCACAGTGGCAGCGCGACTTGATTGCCTGCAATGTCAAGCTCGCCGAGGCAACTGGAGACAAGTCCTTCGCAAGGCGCGCGCTGCGGATCGCCGAGGCGATGCAGCAGCGCAGCATCCTGGCGCCGCGAGATCGCTGGATGGTCGACGACCTTAGGCGGCGCGCCGCGGAGTGATCTGCGGCAACCGCCGGAAACAGGCCCACCTGCAAGCCGCACGGGATGGACTTCTTCGGCCTGCCTACCCGGTAAGCCGTACCACACATGCCTTACAGGCATGGCCTGCCTGAGAGCGCCACTGCGTACGGTTTCCCGGGCATCGGGCTGGCGGCGCCGGCAACCGGTCGCCGCGGCCACTTTCGCTTGAAGTAGAGCTGGCGGCGAGCGGCGAAGGCGGGCGATATGCCGGGCCGCACTCGAACGTCTGGCGCCGCCTATTGGCGTCCCTTGCCGGACTGCTTGGCCCGATACATGCGCTGGTCGGCGACCCCGATCAGATGGTCGGCCGTATCGCCGTCGTCGGGGCAGATCGCGTGGCCGACGCTGGCGCCGATCTCGAGCGCCAGGCCGCCGTCGAGCACGATCGGCCGGGAAAGCGCCGCACCTACCTTGGCCGCCAACTGGAGCATGTCGGCTTCACCGGCGACGCCGCCGACGATGATCGCGAACTCGTCACCGCCGATCCGGGCGCAGAAATCCCCGGCCCGGGTCACGCCGGACAGCCGCTGCCCGAGGGTTTTCAGCAGGGCGTCGCCGGCGACATGGCCGTGACGGTCGTTGATCGGCTTGAAGCCGTCCAGATCGATGACCAGCAGGCCGAAATAGCCGTCCTCGCGCAGCGCGTTGCTCAGCGCCCGCGCCAGCATCTCCTCGAAATAGCGGCGGTTGGCCAGCCCGGTCAGCACGTCGTGCAGGGCCATGTGACGGATCATCTCCTTGGTCCGGTCGTGCTCCTCGATCTCGTCGCGCAGGCGCTGGTTGAGCTCGATCGCCCCGATCGCGGTCAGCGAAACACGCCGCGCCTTGAGCAGCACCACCACCTGCCAGACGATCGCGACGACCGTCAGCAGCAAGTAGTAGTTGTCGCCGGAGACCGCGAATTGCCAGGCGAAGCGCCCGGTCAGCGGCACCAGGCTCACCGCATCCAGTACGACATAGTACAAAGGCATTACCGTGTAACCGAGGGTGGCGACCATGACCATCGCCGACACGATGATGAACAGGAAGGTGTCGTGGACCTGGGTTCCCGCGTCGGGCAACAGGAATCCGGCGACGCCGTAGAAGGTCGCCATCACCGCGCCGAAGCCGATGCGGATGTTGCGCAGCCGCCGGCCGTTGCTGGCCGTGATGCCGACCCGCGCGACATGGCGCTCGAACAGCGGAACCCCGGCGCACACGAGAGCCAGCAGCACGAACCAGGTGGCCAGCACCGACGGGTCGGCCCCGCCCATGCGCAGCACGATGGCGATCAGCACCGCGCCGACCATCACATTCAGCATGTTGCCGCCGGCATGGCCGAAAAAGACGCGGATGCGCTCGAGCTGGACGCGGTCGGCGGTGGCGGGGTTCGGTTGATCCATTGCAGGTCGGCTGGCAGGGCAATGCGGTCGGGTTTGCGCCGCGCGATCCGGAAACCATGAAAACAGTGGTGGGATTATCCTAGATTCCTCAGTTGGACGCGCCCGATGGTGCGTTCGGGCAGGTGTATGGCGCGAAGCGACGACGCAGCAGGGCCGCTCCCTGCAAGGAGGAGCGACAATGCCAGACGCCTGCCCGAACGTGCCAGCGGGTGCGTAGCGGGCTCACCCGTTTGGTGAGGCTCGTCGAAGCGGCATCGGCCACGCTCCACCTGCGATTGCGAGGGCCATGCAGCGACCAACTGAGGAATCTAGGATTATCGTCCCACCGGCCTCGGCGAGGCAATCAGCGCATGGATTCCAGCCTCTGGCGTGCCGAATATCCCGGGCAGACCTGGCCTGCAAGCCGCACGGAATGGACGTTTCCAGCCTGCCAGCCCGGAAAGCCGCACCACCATTGCCTCGCAGGAATGCCCTGCCTGAGCGCGCCATTCCATGCGGATCTCCGGGCATCGGTGCCGGCGACACCGGCGGCCGGTCGCGGCGGAGGCTACTTTCCCGTGAAGTCCGGCTTGCGGCGGGTAGCGAAAGCAGCCAGGCCCTCGCGGTAGTCGTCGCTGCCCAACCAGTCGTAGCTGGCGACGAGTTCGGCTTCGGAGAGCGGCGTGCCCTGTTGCAGGCGGCGGATCAGCCGCTTGTGGGCGCGTGCGACCAGCGGCGCGCCGGCGGCGATGCGACGCGCGCTGGCAAGCACTTCGGCATCCAGCGCATCGCATTCGACCAAGCGGTTGACCAGGCCGCGCCGCAGCGCCTCGGCGGCATCGATGATGCGGCCTTCGAGCAGCAGTTCGAGCGCCGCGGCCGGGCCGGTGACTGCCAGCACGATCGCCAGTTCGGCCGGCGCCATCGAGAAGCCGAGCCGGTTGATCGGCGCACCGAAGCGCGCATCGGCAGCGGCGATGCGGATATCGCAGGCGCAGGCGATCTCGAGGCCGCCGCCGATGCACGGGCCGCGGATCGCCGCGATGGTCGGGTGCGGGCAGTCGCGCACGGCGGCCAGCGCCGGTGCCACCCACTGTTCATGCAACTGGCGGGCGCGCGCCAGAGTGTCGCGCAGTTCGGCGAATTCGCCAATGTCGCCGCCGGCGGCGAAGGCCTCGCCGGCACCGCGCACGATCACGCAGCGCAGGCCGTCGTCACCCGCGAGGGCGTCGAAGCCGGCCTTGAGGTCGCGCCACATCTGCGCGGTGACGGCGTTGAGCTTGCCGTCGTTGGCCACGATGACAGTAGCAATCGCGCCGTCGCGCGCGAGGTCGATATGGGCGCTCATGTAGGTTTCCCGGTGGATCGGCGGGGTCGCGCGCCGGCGGACTCAGCCACTGCTGACCGCGCCGCCGCGGCCGGCCAGCTCGGCCAGCGCCGCGCGGGCGCGCATCAGGTGCGCCTGCATGCGGCTCTGGGCAGCCAGCGCATCCCTGGCTTCGATGGCCTGCATGATCTGGCGATGCTCTTCGAGTGATTCGCCGAGCCGTCCGTCGCGCGACAGCGAGTCGTGGCGGTTGAGCTTCAGAACCTTGCGCATATCCTCGATGACTTGTTGCAGCCAGCGGTTGCCGGCGAGCTGTTGCACCCGCAGGTGAAAGTTCTGGTTGGCTTCGAAGAAGGCGTCGACATCGCCGCGTGCGGCGGCCTGTTCGAGCAGCTGGTGGGCTTTGCCGAGGCCGGCGATGTCCGCCGGGCGGGCCTTGGCGACGGCCTCGTGAACACAGCGGCCCTCGAGCAGGGCGAGCACCGGAAAGATGTCGTCGAGATCCTGTTCGGTCAGCTCGGTGACATAACAGCCGCGGCGCGGCCTGAGCGTGACCAGTCCTTCGGAAACCAGCACCTTGAGCGCCTCGCGCATCGGTGTGCGGGAAATGCCGTAATTCTCGGCCAGCGTCTGCTCGTCGATCCAGGTTCCGGGCGCCAGATCGTGGGCAAAGATGCGCTGGCGCAAACGCTCGGCCACCGCCTGGTAGAGGGCCGTAGGGGCTATGGCTTGATGGCTCATATGGGGAGTGGGCGCTAACACCGCAGTGCCTGCCGGGCGATTTCTTCGCTGCAGTGCCGCAGAGGCTATTGCTTTGATAATTATGGATAACGTATTATGCGAAGGGTTGATTGTCAAGGCGCTCCTGGCTGCGATCCTGCCTGCGATCTTGCCTGAACTCGCTGCGGGCATCCCGTGGGAGGGGAGGGCAGCGTGTGCCGCAGGCCCGGTTTCGGGCTAAGCTGGCGGTTCGCCGCGACATCGACCGCAGCAACGATGAAAACAAGGCGACCATGCCCCAGTACTGCGTCCCGGAGGTATCGAAATATGAAAGCGCGTCTTCGACCCGATGGCGTCGTTGCAAATCCTCGCGATACCACTTGGTATCGCTGCGGTTTGCGCCTAGCCCTCGGGCCGAATCCATCGCTTTCATTTTGTTCCGATACCCCCGGGGCGCAGTACTAGCGATCCCATCGCGCCCAACCTAGGAGGCCACCATGTCCGACACACCGAAGTGCCCCGATTCCTCCCAACTCGACGCCTGGGCCAAGGCCGCCAGCAAGTCGGCGCCGGACCTCTCCAAGCTCGACTGGCAGACGCCCGACGGGGTGACCGTCAAGCCGCTATACACCAGGCGCGACGTCGAAGGCCTGCCCTACGCCGACACGCTGCCCGGGATGCCGCCTTATCTGCGCGGCCCGCAGGCCACCATGTACGCGGTGCGGCCATGGACGATCCGCCAGTACGCGGGCTTCTCGACCGCGGAGGAATCGAACGCCTTCTACCGCCGCAATCTCGCCGGCGGTGGCCAGGGGGTGTCGGTGGCCTTCGATCTGGCGACCCACCGCGGTTACGACTCGGACCACCCTCGGGTGACCGGCGACGTCGGCAAGGCCGGCGTGGCGATCGACTCGGTCGAGGACATGAAGATCCTGTTCGACGGCATTCCGCTGGAAAAAATCAGCGTCTCGATGACCATGAACGGCGCGGTGCTGCCGGTGCTGGCCGGCTATGTGATCGCGGCCGAGGAGCAGGGCGTGACCCAGGACAAGCTCTCCGGCACCATCCAGAACGACATCCTCAAGGAGTTCATGGTCCGCAACACCTACATCTATCCGCCGGAGCCGTCGATGCGCATCGTCGGCGACATCATCGAGTACACCGCGCACCACATGCCCAAGTTCAACTCGATCAGCATCTCCGGCTACCACATGCAGGAAGCCGGGGCCAACCAGGCGCTGGAACTCGCCTTCACCCTGGCCGACGGCAAGGAATACGTGAAGACGGCGCTGGCCAAGGGGCTGGATGTCGACGCGTTCGCCGGCCGGCTGAGTTTCTTCTGGGGCATCGGCATGAACTTCTATCTGGAAGTCGCCAAGATGCGTGCCGCACGCCTGCTGTGGTGGAAGATCATGCAGGCGTTCAAGCCGAAGAGCCCGAAGTCGTCGATGCTGCGCACCCACAGCCAGACCTCCGGCTGGTCGCTGACCGAGCAGGATCCGTACAACAACGTCGTGCGCACTACGATCGAGGCGATGGCCGCGGTGTTCGGCGGCACCCAGTCGCTGCACACCAACTCGCTCGACGAAGCGATCGCGCTGCCGACCGATTTCTCCTCTCGCATCGCGCGCAACACCCAGTTGATCATCCAGGAAGAAACGCATATCTGCAGCGTGATCGATCCGTGGGCCGGCTCCTACATGATGGAAAAGCTGACCCAGGACATGGCCGACAAGGCGTGGGAGATCATCGAGGAAGTCGACCGCATGGGCGGCATGACCAAGGCCGTCGGCAGCGGCTGGGCCAAGCTGAAGATCGAGGCGTCGGCGGCGGACAAGCAGGCGCGCATCGATTCCGGCAAGGACGTGATCGTCGGCGTGAACAAGTACAAGCTCAAGCAGGAGGCGGCGCTCGAAACCCGCGAAATCGACAATAGCGCGGTGCGCGACTCGCAGATCGCCCGGCTCAAGAAGGTCAGGGCGAGCCGCGACGGCGCGGCGGTCGAGCATGCGCTGGCGGCACTCTCCGACAGCGCGCGCTCCGGCAAGGGCAACCTGCTCGAGCTGACGATCACCGCCATGCGCGCCCGCGCCACGGTCGGCGAAGTCTCCGACGCGCTGGAAACAGCCTGGTCGCGCTACCGCGCCGACTCGCAGCGGGTGTCCGGCGTGTACGGCGCCGGCTTCGAAGCCGATGCCGGCTGGAAGGAGCTGCAGCAGGAGATCGAGAAGTTCGCCGCCGAAGACGGGCGCCGCCCGCGCATCATGATCTCCAAGCTCGGCCAGGACGGCCACGACCGCGGCGCCAAGGTGGTGGCTTCGGCCTTTGCCGACCTCGGCTTCGATATCGACATCGGCCCGCTGTTCCAGACGCCCGCCGAAGCGGCCCGCCAGGCGGTGGAGAACGACGTTCATGCGGTCGGCGTATCGACGCTGGCGGCCGGGCACAAGACCCTGGTGCCGGATCTGCTCGCGGCCTTGAAGGCCGAAGGCGCCCAGGACATCATCGTATTCGTCGGCGGAGTGATTCCGCCGCGGGATTACGACTTTCTGAGGCAGGCCGGCGTCTCCGGCATCTTCGGCCCCGGCACGCCGATCCCCGCGGCGGCAAAGGATGTGCTGGCGGCGATCCGCAAGGCCCGTGCCGTGGCCTGACGCCGCGGCAGATCATCCGGCATATCGCGCATGAACCGCGCCGACTCGCGTCTGACACTGGCACCCGCCGACCAGGCCCTGGTCGACGGCGTGCTGGCGCGCAATCGGCGTGCGCTCGCCAAGAGCATCACGCTGATCGAGTCGACGCGCTCCGACCACCAGCGGCGCGCGCAGCAGGTGATCAACGCGCTGCTGCAGCATACCGGCAACTCGATCCGCATCGGCATTTCCGGCGTGCCCGGGGTCGGCAAGTCGACTTTCATCGAAACCTTCGGCCTGTTCCTGATCGCCCAGGGAATGCGGGTCGCGGTGCTGGCGGTCGATCCGTCCTCGAGCGTGTCGGGTGGGTCGATCCTCGGCGACAAGACGCGCATGGAAATGCTCTCGCAGCGACCGGAGGCATTCATCCGGCCTTCGCCGTCGGCCGGCTCGCTGGGCGGCGTGGCCGATCGCACACGCGAAACCCTGCTGCTGTGCGAAGCCTCGGGCTTCGACGTGGTGATCGTCGAGACGGTCGGCGTCGGTCAGTCGGAAACGGCGGTGGCCGCGATGACCGACATCTTCATGCTGCTGCAACTGCCCAATGCCGGCGACGACCTGCAGGCGATCAAGAAGGGCATCGTCGAACTGGCCGATCTCATCGTCATCAACAAGGCCGACCTGGATCCGGAGGCCGCCGCGCTGGCGCGGGCCCAGTTGAAGAGCGCGCTGTCGATGCTGCGGCATACGACGCCGGGTTGGGAGCCGCCGGTGCTGGTTCTCTCGGCACTCAAGGATGATGGCGTCGCCTCGTTCTGGGCGGAAGTCACGCGCTTCCGCGATGTCATGAGCGCCAGCGGGGAGTTCATGGCCAAGCGGCGCGGCCAGGCGCTGGCCTGGATGTGGGAATTGATCGATCGTGGCCTGCGTGCCCGTTTTCGCGGCAACCCGCAGGTGCGGTCCACCTTGCCGACGCTGGTCGAGGCGGTCGCCATGGGCAACACCATGCCGACCCTCGCGGCACAGCGTCTGCTGGGAATGTTTGAGGGCAAATAGCAGAGCAATTCAATAGGGGAGCAGAGCATGCACGAAATCATCCAGCAACTCGACGAAAAGCGCGCCGCAGCGCGCCTGGGCGGCGGACAGAAGCGCATCGAATCGCAACATGCCAAGGGCAAACTGACCGCCCGCGAGCGCATCGAACTGCTGCTCGATCCCGATTCCTTCGAGGAATGGGACATGTTCAAGGAGCACCGCTGCACCGACTTCGGCATGGAAGCCGACAAGACGCCGGGCGACGGCGTGGTGACCGGCTACGGCACGGTCAATGGGCGCGTGGTGTTCGTGTTCTCGCAGGACTTCACGGTGTTCGGCGGTTCGCTGTCGGAAACCCACGCCGAAAAGATCTGCAAGATCATGGATCACGCGATGAAGGTTGGTGCGCCGGTGATCGGCCTCAACGACTCCGGCGGCGCGCGCATCCAGGAAGGTGTGGCTTCCCTGGGCGGCTATGCCGACGTGTTCCAGCGCAACGTGATGGCGAGCGGCGTGATCCCGCAGATTTCGCTGATCATGGGCCCGTGCGCTGGCGGCGCGGTGTATTCGCCGGCGATGACCGACTTCATCTTCATGGTGAAAGACTCGTCCTACATGTTCGTCACCGGCCCGGAAGTGGTCAAGACGGTGACGCATGAGGATGTCACCGCCCAGGAACTCGGCGGTGCGGTCACCCACACCACCAAGTCGGGCGTGGCCGACATGGCTTTCGAAAACGACGTCGAGGCGCTGATGATGATGCGCCGGCTGATCGGCTTTCTGCCATCGAACAACCGCGAGAAGCCGCCGGTGGTGCCGCCCTTCGATCCCACCGACCGCATCGACCTGTCGCTCGACACCCTGGTGCCCGACAACACCAATCAGCCCTACAACATGAAGGAGCTGATCATCAAGGTGGTGGACGACGGTGACTTCTTCGAACTGCAGCCCGAATACGCCAAGAACATCATCGTCGGCTTCGCCCGCATGGACGGTTCGGCCATCGGCGTGGTGGCCAATCAGCCGCTGGTGCTGGCCGGCTGTCTGGACATCAAGTCGGCCATCAAGGCCGCGCGCTTCGTCCGCTTCTGCGATGCCTTCAACATTCCGGTGGTGACCTTCGTCGATGTGCCGGGCTTCATGCCGGGCACTTCGCAGGAGTACGGCGGCATCATCAAGCACGGCGCCAAGCTGCTCTACGCGTTTGCCGAATGCACGGTCCCCAAGATCACCATAATCACCCGCAAGGCCTACGGCGGCGCCTACGACGTGATGTCGTCCAAGCATCTGCGCGGCGACGTGAACCTGGTCTGGCCGGCCGCCGAGATCGCGGTCATGGGACCGAAGGGCGCGGTGGAGATCATCTTCCGCGAGGAAAAGGGCGATCCGGCCAAGCTGGCCGGGCGCGAGTCCGAATACCGGACCAAGTTCGCCAACCCCTTCGTGGCCGGCGCGCGCGGTTTCATCGACGACGTGATCCAGCCGCACGAGACGCGCAAGCGCATCTGCCGTTCGCTGGCGATGTTGAAGGACAAGAAGCTGGAGAATCCTTGGCGCAAGCACGGCAACATACCGCTGTAGTTCGGTGACGGGTGACAAGTGACGAGTGACAGGTAACACGTGGCGGGAATGGCTGGGCTGACGGGTGTGCTCACTCGTCACCGGTCACCCGCCACCACAAGGGGAATCAGAATGTTCAAGAAGATACTGATTGCGAATCGGGGCGAGATCGCCTGCCGGGTCATCAAGACCGCGCACAAGATGGGCATCAAGGCGGTTGCCGTTCATTCCGAAGCCGACAAGGACTCGCTGCACGTGCAACTGGCCGACGAGGCCGTTTGCATCGGCCCGGCCGCGTCGAAGGAGTCGTACCTGGTGATCGACAAGATCATCGCCGCCTGCAAGGAGACCGGTGCCGAGGCGGTCCATCCAGGCTACGGTTTCCTGTCGGAGAACGCCGAGTTCTCGCGCCGCCTGGAAGAAGAAGGGATCAAGTTCATCGGGCCCAAGCATTACTCGGTCGGCAAGATGGGCGACAAGATCGAGTCGAAGAAGCTGGCGCTCGAAGCCAAGGTCAACACCATCCCGGGGCACAACGAAGCCATTCCCGGCCCGAAACAGGCGGTCGAGATCGCCAAGAGCATCGGTTATCCGGTGATGATCAAGGCCTCCGCCGGCGGCGGCGGCAAGGGCTTGCGTGTTGCCTTCGACGACAAGGAAGCCTTCGAAGGTTTCACATCCTGCGTCAATGAAGCCAAGAATGCCTTCGGCGACGACCGCGTCTTCATCGAGAAGTACGTTCTGGAACCGCGCCACATCGAAATCCAGGTGCTGGGCGATTCCTTTGGCAACTACGTGTACCTGAACGAGCGCGACTGCTCGATCCAGCGCCGTCACCAGAAGGTCATCGAAGAAGCGCCCTCGCCCCTGATCGACCCGGCCACCCGCAAGGCCATGGGCGAGCAGGCGGTCGCGCTGGCCCGCGCCGTGCAGTACGAGTCGGCCGGGACGGTGGAGTTCGTGGTCGGCGCCGACAAGAGCTTCTACTTCCTGGAGATGAATACTCGCCTGCAGGTGGAACACCCAGTCACCGAGTTCATCACCGGACTCGATCTGGTGGAGCTGATGATCCGTGTGGCGGCCGGCGAAAAGCTGCCGCTGACCCAGAACGAGGTCAAGCTCGACGGCTGGTCGATGGAATGCCGGATCAACGCGGAAGACCCGTTCCGCGGCTTCCTGCCTTCCACCGGCCGTCTGGTGAAGTTCCAGCCGCCCGACGAGATTCCCGGCCAAGTGCGTGTCGATACCGGCGTTTATGAAGGCGGCGAAATCTCGATGTACTACGACTCGATGATCGCCAAGCTGATCGTGCACGGCAAGGACCGCACCGAGGCCATCCAGCGCATGCGCGATGCCCTCAATGCCTTCTACATCCGCGGCGTCGGCAGCAACATTCCGTTCCAGGCGGCCCTGATGCAGCATCCGCGTTTCTGCTCGGGCAACTTCAACACCGGCTTCATTGCAGAGGAATACCCCAAGGGATTCCATGGCGAGGATGTTCCGCACGAGGATTTCGGCTTTCTCGCCGCGGTCGCCGCCTGCGGCCGACGCACATACATCGACCGCGCGGTGCAGATCTCCAATCAGGCGCGCGGCATGGGCCGCAAGGTCGGCGCCGAGTGGACGGTGCTGATCAACCACAAGTACTACCCGCTTACGCTGACCACCATCGACGAGCCCGGGGTGAACGGTTATCAGATCGAGATGGAGGACAAAAGCTACCGCATCATCTCCGACTGGCGTTTCGGACTGCCGTTATTCACCGGCACCTGCAACGGCGAGCCGATCTGTCTGCAGATCGAACGCATCGGCCTGGTCTTCCGCATCGCGCATAACGGCGTGATTTGCAAGGCGACCGTGATGACGGCACGCGCCGCCGAACTGCTCGCCCTGATGCCGGAAAAGCTGCCGCCCGACATGTCCAAGTTCCTGCTCTCGCCGATGCCCGGTCTGCTGCGCGAAGTCGCGGTGGCGGCCGGTCAGGAGGTCAAGGCGGGCGAGAACCTCGCGGTGATCGAGGCGATGAAGATGGAGAACGTGCTCAAGGCCGAACAGGACTGCACGGTCGACGAAGTGCTCGCCAAGTCGGGCGAAAGCCTCTCGGTGGACCAGCCCATCCTGCGCTTCAAGTAGCCGAAAGTCCGTTGCGCACCGACGACGGCCCGCCTCGCGCGGGCCGTTTGCTTTTCTGGCACCGCTGCGAGCCGCATGGAATGGCGATCTTCAGAGACGCCTCGCCAGGAGCGCCATTTCATGAGGGTGAGCGGCATGCCTACCTGAAGATCGCCATTCGGCGCGGCTTCCGGCAGGGCGGCGCTTCGGGACGAATTCGCCGCCGCGGACTCAGGCGGCGGCGCGATTCCTGTGCGCCCCCTTCGGCCTCGGATGTACGAACGCCGGGTAGAAGGATTGGGCGTCGGCGCGCCAGACGATGGCCCGACCTCGATGCCCGACCCACACGCGGATGGCATCATGGGTCAGTGCTGTGCGTTCGCACTGGTGGGGCAGTTCGCGACCGTAGCGATGGGTCTCCAGAATATGGCGCTGGCGGCCCTTGTCCCAGATCAGCAGCTCTTCTTCGGTCACGCCGAGGCGCGGGCTGACGCCGTTGCTCCACTCGGCCACGCAGATGCGGAACCAGTACATCAACTGCGTCTCGCGCCCTTCTCGCGGTTCGACCTCGATTGTTTCGAATACCTCGTCCAGCATCGATTGCCCCTGCAGATCACCAATGTCGTATTTCAAGCTGAACAGCGGGTTCGCGCTGCGGCAAACTACGCCATTGGGCCGGCAATCCGCGCCAAATCCGGCTCGGCGTGAATTCGGCCACGGCACCACCGGGCATGCGACAGATCCTTGAACGGCTGGATTGGACGAGCGCTCGGCAACAGGACGATTCGCCGGACAAGGCATCTGTTCCCTGTGACCCGCAAGAGCTGCATGGCGACTCGAAGGACTCGAGTCCACGCAGCGCGCGAACAGTTCGCGCTGCGCAGTCTCGATGATCCGGGGGTGGTGTCGACCGACAGCATACGACGGCGAAAGAACGAAACAGCGGAGGAGGCCAAGCAGGTTTCCTGTTTTTCTTCCGTCGCACACCATCGGCCGGCAGAACGAACTTTGCCGAATTCCTGGCGCCGTGAAAATCGGGCAGAAGTCCTAGGCCGCTCGTCTGAGTCGCGGCGACCCGTCGCACGTCGCACGTCGCACCTCGCCGCCGGCGCTCGCTCAGCCAGCCCGCAGCAAGGCGTCGGCGTCCACCTCGTCGATCTGTTCGGGCCGCAAAAATCTTCTGGCATAGTCGAGGTAGGTGCCGCTGCGCACGAACAGATCGAACAGGTCCGGATCGATGTGCGCGTTTTGCTTCATGCGCGCCATGATGGCAAGCGATTCGGACAGCGTCTTGCCGCGCTTGTAAGGCCGATCGACCGCGGTCAGCGCCTCGAAGATGTCGGCGATCGCCATCATGCGCGCGGGCACGCTCAATTGTTCGCGCCTCAGGCGCCTGGGGTAGCCGGTGCCGTCCATCTTCTCGTGGTGCCCGCCGGCGATTTCCGGCACATTGCGCAGATGCTCCGGAAACGGCAGTCGCGACAGCATGATGATGGTCTGGGCCATGTGGTCATTGATCTGGAAGCGCTCTTCGGCGGTCAGCGTGCCACGGCCGACCGCCAGGTTGTACAGTTCGCCGCGGTTGTACTTGAGCACCGGCACGTCGACGCGGAAGCCCCAGGGGTTGTCCGCCGGCATGATGTCCGCGATGCTGCGCTCGACCCGATGCTCGGGCTTGTCGGCCAGCAAGGTCTCGCGCACCGGCAGCGGCTCGGGCGGTGTGCGCGACTTGCGATCGTGTTCCTCCCAGGAAATGCCGATGCGATCGTCGAGCGTGCGCCACCAGGTGCGCTGCGCGATCCGGTGCAGCCTTGCCACGGCCTCGGGATCGAGCGATTCGGCGCCCTGATTGCAGCTCGCGACAAAGCGGAACTCCTCGTCGAGTTCGGCCCAGCGCGACCGCAATTCGCCTTCCAGGGCTTTGGCATCGCCACCGCCGGCGATCGCCCGCAGGCACTCGACATGCGCATCGCGTTTCAAGACCTCGATGCGCATGCGAATCTCGTGGATGCGGTCGTACAGCGTTTCGAGTTTGGTGGCCTTGTCCACCACGTAGTCGGGTGTCGTGACCTTGCCGCAATCATGCAGCCAGGCGGCGATGTGCATGGCCTCCCATTGCTCGCCATCGAGATCGAAATCGCGGAACGGGCCGTCGCGCGCCTCGCAGGCGGCGTGGGCGAGCATCTGCGCAAGTTCCGGCACGCGCTGGCAGTGGCCGCCGGTATAGCGCGACTTGGCGTCGATCGCACCGGCGAGCATTTCGATCAGGGCGGCGAACAGATCCTTCTGGGCCTGCAGCAGACGGTGCGATTCAATCGACAGTGCCGCGGGGCCGCACAGCGCCTGAATCAATGCCAGCCGCTCGGCCCCGATTTCCTCGGCTGTGCCGGCGACCAGACACAGCAGGCCGACCACGTGCCCCTGCCGATTGACCAGCGGCACCGCGACCAGCGTCGCCGCGTCGTCGCCGGCTTCGAGCGCGGCGGCGAACTGCCGGTGCATCGGGTCGGCACGATCGAGCGCCGCGACCACGGTTTCCCGCCGTTCCAGCGCCCGCACCAGCGCCGGATACGGCGACTGCGCACCGACCTGAATGTCCGCGAGATCGGCATGTTTGGCGGGTCCGTCGGCACGGCGCAGCGCCGCGGGACGCAGGGTGCGCTCATCGTCCTGCAGCAGGTAGATCAGGCCGGCACGGGCACCCGAGATGGTCAGCGTCTCGTACAGCAGATGGGCGAGCAGCCGATCGAAATCGCGTTCGCCGGAGAGTGCCGAACCGATATCGATGAAGTTGGCGATGGTCGTCTTGAGGGTGCCCATCGAGCCGGCCAGTTCGTCGATCTCGAGCACCCGTGAGCGCACCACGACCGGAGTACGAAAGTCGAACCGGCGAATCGCCTCGGCCTCCCGAGCCAGCCAGCGCAGGGGCTTGGACACCCGCCGCGCCATCAGCCACACCAGCGGGACGACGATCGCCAGCAATCCGATGGAAATCAGCAGTTGCTCGCGCAGAATGCGCTGGGCATCGGTCAGCAGTTCGTCGCGCGGTGCCGCCACGGCCAGGTACAGGGGCTGCGCCAGATTGCCCGGCAACGCGGCGACCAGACCGACCCAGTCGCGCCCGTCCGAGGAAAGCTGAAGTGGGGTACCAAGCTCGCGCGCATTGAAGTGGGTCAACAGGTTGGCGAGCACCGGCGCACCGATCTCGTCGAGCCGGGCGAGTCTCACTTCGCCACCCTCCTCACGCACAGCCCGCCCCTGCTCGCGATAGGCGATTACCACGCCGGGTTCGGCGAACAGTGCCAACTCGGCCGAAGGCGAAACCCGCTGACTGGCCAAGGCGTGCGCCAGCTCGCTCAGCACCAGATCGGCGCCGACCACCGCTGTGCCGTCGGCGCCGGCGCGGGCGAAGGTGGTGCCGACCTCGCGCGTGGTGAAGAAGACATAGGGCGCTGTCTGGGACAGCTGCCCCTTGCCGGCGGCTGATTGGTACCACCCGCGCGTACGCGGATCGAAGCGGTATTCCACGCGCGCGTCGCGGCGCAGCGGGCGCAGATCGCCATCGAAGAACAGGTACACCCCGAGCGGCTCGACGCCCGGCGCTCGTTCGACCGACTGCACCAGATAACGCGCCTCGGGCGGCGCAGCGAAGCGCTCGCGCAGGGCCACGTCGCGCAGCGGCCGGATCAGGAAGAAATCGCCGTTGTCGTAGCCGGCGTAGAGCGCGGAAATTCGGGCGTTCTGCGCCAGCGCCTCGCGCAGCAGGGGAAGGCTGGCCAGCCGATGATCGAGGGACCGCGCCCGCACCAGGGGCTCGTGTGCCAGCAAGTCGACCAGGGTCTCGATCGGCGCATTCAGCCGGCGCAGGTCCGCGACGGTCTCTCGGCTGATCTGCGCGAACACCTCGATCGAGACCGACAGCGCGAGCCGGCTGATTTCGCGATGACTGTGCCAGCTCATGAGACCGCCGGAGATCATCGTCAGCGCCGTGAAGATGACGGCCACGTGAACATGGAAGCGGTAGCGGCGAGGGACGCCGGGTGTTGCTATGGCGGAAGAGGCGTTCATGGACATCGGCTCCGGCTCCGCCCGCAAGTGGGGCGTCCGGGGATTATGCCAAACGCCGAGCCGGATTCAGCTTGCAGCCGCGATTGGAGCCGGCAGGCGCAACGTGACGCGCAGGCCGTGCGACGCGGCAACATTCGAGAAGTCGATCTGCCCGCCATGCAGGGCGACGATGCGGCGCGCGATCGACAGTCCGAGGCCGACACCCTCGACCTCGGGCGAACCAAACCGACGGAAGCGCTGGCCGAGCAGGGCCAGTTGCGCCTCGGGCACACCGGGCCCATCGTCCTGCACCACGCCGACCACCCAGTCGCCCTCACGGGTGAGCGAAACGTCGATACGCCCGCCTGCCGGCGTGTAACGAATCGCGTTGTCGATCAGATTGCGCAGCATGACCCGCAGCAGTTCTGCCTGGCCGAGCAGGGGTAGCGAGCCCACCGCATCGAGCGAGAGCGCCAGTCGCCCGGCGACCGCCGCGGGACCGAGATCGGCACATACCGCGACCGCCTCGACTTGGAGGTCGAGCGGCTCGCGCGCGGGTGCGGCCGGCCCGGCGTCGAGCCGCGCAAGGGTCAGCATCTGCTCGACCAGATGAGACATGCGGCGCGCACCGCGCTCGCATTTGCTCAGCACGCTACATCGCTTGGTGTCGCTGTCCGCCATCTGCGCGACCTGCAACTGGGCAATCAATGCGGCCAGCGGGGTACGCAATTCGTGCGCGGCGTCCGCGGTGAAACGGCGCTCGTTTTCCAGCGTGGATTCGAGGCGCACGAACAGGCGGTTGAGCGCGTCGGTCACCGGTTCGATCTCACGCGCGACGTTGCCGATTTCGACCGGCTGCAGATTGTCCGGGTCGCGCGCGGCAAGATCGTCTGCCAGCCGGCGAACCGGCGCGCAGGCTGCCCGTATCGCGAGGAACAGCAGCAGTGCCAGCACCGGCAGGCCGGCGACAAACGGCACCAAGCCGTGTCGCGCGGTTTCCACCGCCAGTTCCTCGCGAATCGCGAAGTCCTGGCCGACGATAGCCAGCACGGACTGCGCCGGTTCAGCCTGCGAATAGAAGCGCCAGCGCCTGCCCTCCCAGTCGTCGGTCACGAACCCCGCTTGGCGCCCGCCGGGCAGCATCTCGGCCGGCGCGTTCGGCGAGCGCAACATCAGGCTCGCACCGTTCGCGTCGCGGTGCCACAACTGGAACATCAGCTTGGGTTGGTACTTGTGGCGTGGCGCACCGGTGTCGCTGGCGATGGTTTCGCCTTCGGTCGACTCCTCCGCGGCACGCCGTGCGGTCAAGGCGAGCAGCGTTTGCGCGGTCTGCGCCATCTGCGCGTCGAGCAATTCGTCGGCCTCGTGCAGTGCGCTGCGATAGCTGATGGTCACCGCAACGCCACCGCAGATCGCGACTACCAGCAGCGTCAGCAGCAGAACCCGCAGGATCAGCCAGTTCAGCGCTCTGGGCATCACCGCTCGGGCTTTACGATCATGTAGCCGACGCCGCGCAGCGTCCGGATGAAGTCGGCGCCGAACTTCTTGCGCAGGTAGTGCACGTAGACCTCGACCGTGTTGCTCTCGGCGCCCTCGCCCCAGCCATAGATCGACGCCTCGAGCTGCGCCCGCGACATGACTCGTCCGGCGTTTTCCATCAGGGCTTCGAGAATCGCCAGTTCGCGCGCCGAGAGTTCGACCGGCTCGCCGTGCTGCCAGGCACGCCGCGCCGCGGGATCGAGCGTGACGCAGCCACACACCAGCAGCGGCGCGGCGCGCCCGCCGGCGCGGCGTATCAGCGCCCGCAGCCGCGCCGCCAGTTCGTCGAGATCGACCGGCTTGACGACATAGTCGTCCGCGCCGCCATCGAGGCCGGCCAGTTTCTCCAGCTTGCTGTCACGTGCGGTAAGGATGATCACCGGCACCTGGCTTCCGCTGCCGCGAATGCGCCGCAGCAGGGCCAGCCCATCCAGACGCGGAACGCACAGATCGAGCACCACCGCGGCGTAGTCGTGGCTGAACACGGCATTGAGCGCCTCGACGCCGTCGCGAACCCAGTCGAGCTGAAAGCCCAGATGCGTCAGCCCCGCCTTCAGGCCGTCACCGAGTAGTGCATCGTCTTCGACCAGCAGGATTCTCATCTCTTGGATAGGCGGCGTTGAACGTTGTGCGAGGCTACTAAGCTGGCATTAAGGTGAACTTAACCGGCGATTAATGGCTCCTCGGCACACTGTATCCCATGAAATCACAGTGCAGCAGAAGGAGGATTGCCATGTTCCGATTGATCGCCTTGCCGCTTGGCATTGGCATCGCCCTCGCGGCCCACGCCGAAACGCCAACGGACCTGGTTGCCCGCTATGCGCAGCAGGCGGCCAGCAGCCAGCCGGGCTTCAGCGCCTCCGCCGAGCGCGGACGCAGCTTCTTCGTCAGGAAGTGGAACGTCACCGACAAGATGCCCGATTGTGCGTCCTGCCACACCGAACGGCCCGACAGGGCGGGCAGCCATGTCATCACCGCCAAGCCAATCAAGCCGCTGGCGCCGGCGGCGAACCCCGAGCGCTTTAGCAAGCTTGCCAAGGTCGAGAAGTGGTTCAGGCGCAATTGCACCGAGGTCGTCGGCCGCGAGTGCTCGGCCGCGGAAAAGGCCGATCTGATCGAGTTTCTCGTCGCTACCGGGGGCGCATGATGAAAGTGAAAGCGATACTGATCTGCAGCGCGCTGCTTGCGAGCGGCAGCCTGCTCGCCGATGGACCGCGCATGCCGCGCGAGATCGACAAGACCTGGATCGAGGAGTGCGGCAGTTGCCACCTCGCCTATCCACCGTCTCTGCTGACCGCCGACAACTGGCGCCGGATGATGGGCGGACTCGACCGACACTTCGGTAGCAACGCCTCGCTCGACGCAGCCAGCGCAGCGAAGATCACGGCCTTCCTCGAACGCAACGCCTCGACACGCGGCCAACGCAACGCCTCGAGCACGCTGCGCATCACCGACACACCCTGGTTCGTCCGCGAGCACGATGAGGTATCGCCGGCTGCCTGGCGCGACCCCAATGTGAAAAGCGCCGCCAACTGCGCCGCCTGCCACCGCGGGGCAGATCGCGGCGACTACGACGACGACGACATCGTCATCCCGGTTACCCGGCGCTGACGCGACACATGGAGGACAGCATGAGCATTTCGACAGCACACCCGGACGGCGGGGTCGCCGGCGTCACCGACCAACGAGACGGTGCCAACACTGCCCGCCGCATACTCGTGTGGGATCTGCCCACCCGGATCGGCCACTGGCTGCTCGCCGGCAGCTTCGCCCTCGCCTGGCTGACCGCGGAAAGCGAGTCGTGGCGAAACGTCCATGTTGCGAGCGGCTACCTGTTCGGCGCGGTGATCGCCTTTCGCCTGGTCTGGGGATTCGTCGGCACGCGCTACGCGCGCTTCACGCAATTCGTGAAATCGCCGCGCGCAGCCTGGCAGTACCTGATGAGCCTGCCCGGTTCGTGGCCACAGCATACGGTCGGGCACAACCCGGCCGGCGGCTGGGCAATCGTCGCGCTGCTGGCGCTCGGTGCGATCAGCGTGGTGTCGGGCTGGCTGAGCTTCAACGAAATCGGCGGCGAGCTGTTCGAGGAGTTGCACGAGGGCGCATCCACCGCCGCTTTGGCCGTCGTGCTGATCCACCTCGTCGGTGTCGCCACCGGCAGCCTGGTGCATCGCGAGAATCTGGTCGCCTCCATGTTCTCGGGCTACAAGCGTGGCGCGGCGTCGGCCGCCATCGCGGGCGCACGGGGCTGGGCGGCGCTAGTGCTCGTGATCTGGACCTCCGCAGTCGTTACATTTCTGATGCGCTAGCGCGGAGCCCGCGACCATGTGCCAGAATGACGGCCAACAGTCGGTGGGAGACCAGTAATGCGCATCGAGGACGGCCGCGAAAGCGAGAATGTCGAAGACCGCCGCGGCCAGAGCTACGGCGGCGGCATGCGTCTGGGTGGACGCTCGATCGGTATCGGCACGATCGTGCTGGCGCTGGTCGCGATGTATTTTGGCGTCGACCCGTCGATCGTCCTCAATACCGCCACCGGCCCGGCGCCGATCGAAGCGCCGAGCGGGCCCGCGGCCAAGCCGCCGGCCAATGACGCCGGCGCGAAATTCATGTCGCAGGTGCTGGCCGACACCGAGGACACCTGGAAGGCGATATTCGCCCAGAACGGCAGGCAGTATGTCGAGCCCAAGCTGGTGCTGTTCTCCGGCGCGACACCGACCGCCTGCGGCACCGGCCAGTCGGCGATGGGGCCCTTCTATTGCCCGGGTGACCAGAAGGTCTACATCGATCTGCGTTTCTACGACGAACTGAAGAACCGCTTTCACGCGCCGGGCGATTTCGCCCAGGCCTATGTGATCGCCCACGAGATCGGCCACCACGTGCAGAATCAGCTCGGCATCTCGGAAAAGGTCGACCGCCTGCGCCAGCGTGCCGGCGAGGCCGAGGGGAATCAGCTATCGGTGCGGCTCGAGCTGCAGGCCGACTGCTTCGCCGGCATCTGGGCCAACCATGCCGACCGCTCGCGCCATGTGCTGGAATCGGGCGACATCGAAGAGGGGCTCAACGCCGCCACCGCGATCGGTGACGACACGCTGCAACGCAAGACGCGCGGCATGGTGGTGCCGGAGAGCTTCACCCACGGCAGCTCGGCACAGCGCGTGCGCTGGTTCAAGCGCGGCGTAGAGACCGGCGATCTGCGTCAGTGCGATACCTTTGCCGTGAGGCAGCTCTGACGCGCGGTCGCCCCGGCCACCTGAGCGTACCGGCGGCAGATCAGCCGCCGGGCGCTGAGCGCAATCTACGAGGCGAGTTTTGAGAACGCCTCGACCACCTCGGGCGGAGCCTGCACCAGTTCGATCAACACGCCTTCGCCGCTGATTGGAAACTGCTCGTTGGCCTTGGGGTGCATGAAGGTGATGTCGTAGCCGGCGGCGCCCCGGCGGATTCCGCCCGGTGCGAAGCGCACACCCTGCGAGCCGAGCCATTCAACGGCGACCGGCAGGTTGTCCACCCACAGCCCGATATGGTTGAGCGGCGGCTCATGTACCGCAGGCTTCTTCGCCGCGTCGATCGGCTGCATCAGGTCGACTTCGACCTTGAACGGGCCCTTGCCCATCGCGGTGATGTCCTCGTCGACGTTCTCGCGCTCGGAAACGAAATTGCCGGTGACTTCGAGGCCGAACATGTCGACCCACAAGCGGCGCAGCCGCGCCTTGTCCGGGCCGCCGATTGCGACCTGCTGGATGCCGAGTATGCGAAACGGGCGTGTGCTCATGCTGGCTCCTCCGGGTTAAGAGTGCCGATCTTACCACCGCGCCCGGGATCGATGGGGCGCCGATTCGGTCACTGCCCTGCGAGGGGCATGGAATGGCGATCTGCAGGGGCATCCTGCTCCAGGCCTGATGGATAAACGGCCTTGGCGGTACGCCTGCGTGGGGGCCGCGAGTTCGAAAACCGCGGCGCGGTGTCTACTGACGGGAACCGCGCGACGATCTGCCAAGCGGCGGCAGCGCGGCCGCAGCAGTGCCGGCAGCCGGTCCGGGCGCGGAATGCGCATTCTTGGGCGTTGCGGCGATTTGCGCCCACCACTTCTTCAGGTGGTTCCGGATGTCCGGCGAATCCTCCATTTGCGGCAGCGAATGGCGCTCGTCGTCTTTCGACGCGCCTGCCGAGTCGGATGTACGATTCCTCTGCGCGTCGCCATCTTCCCATTCGGTGATCAGTCGGTCGGCCTTTGCGTACGCGTCCTGGAACGAAGCTGCCTTGGGAAGTGCCTCCTTGAAAAAGGCCCGCCCGAAATAGGTGAAGTCGTTCTCGTCGGCACAGCCGAACGATCTTCTGTCGTGGCGCGATGCCGTGATGACCAGCGTTCGGGAATCCCTCAAGTCGTCGATGAAACCGCCCGCATAACAGGCCGAGATCACCACGACCTTCCAGCGGATTCCCGACTCCTTGAGTGCTTCGCCGAGTTCGCGCGCGCTCAGCGGCGGCAAGTCCATGCCGGTGAGCCCTAGGGTAATCTCTCGTTCCTTCGAGCCGTGGCTGGTGATGTAGAGGAACAGGATATCCTGCTCCTTGTCCATCGCGGCCGACGCGGCCGATATCGCCTGCCGAATGCTGGTAACCGTCGCCAGCGGAACGCGGCCGACCGTGTTTCGACTGTTCCCCAACACGAGCGAACGCCCGCGCGTGCCGAAATCCATGTCGAACTGCTTGCGCACGAATTCCACTTCGCGCCGAAAGACCTCCTGCGAGCCATCTCCCGCCACCGCCAACAGATACATGTTGATACCCCGTGCATCGCGCGGCGCGAACTCGCGCAGCGCATCGGCGAGCAAGGCCGGCTGCTTGTACAGCGCGAGTTCGACATTCGCCCTGGCGAGCCGGCGCTCCTCCTCGTGCTCCTTCTTCAGGCGCCCATGCTGCCAAATACCTTCGTCGCGGGTTCTTCCGTCGGATTGAGGCGTCGCGTACGTCATCGTGCCTTGACCCGCGAAGACGCCGAACTCGAATCCGCCTCGATACACGTTTCCGTTGGCGAGTCGCAGTTCGCCGTTTCCGTGGGGCATGCGGTTCCTGGTCTCGCCCTCGTAACGCGAGCCATCCTTCGCAACGATTCTCCCCGATCCGGTCAGCTCGCCGTTCGCGAAGCGTCCTTCGTAGGTCGTTCCGCCGTCGTCGCTGAAGATCCCCGGCCCCTCGGGCCGCCAGTTGCGAAATCGCCCCGCGTGCCACATGCCCCCCGGCCAGGTCGCCACGCCGGATCCGGTGAATTCGCCAGCGACGAAATCCCCCTCAAAGATCTGGCCCGACGGGTAGGCGAGACGCCCCTTGCCCTCGAAATCACCGTGCGCAAAATCTCCGACATAGGTGCGCCCGTCCTTGAAGCGCATTTCTCCCTTGCCGGAGATCTCGCCGAGCTGGAACTCGCCCGCGTACTCGCCGAACGCGCCGACAATGCGGCCCTTGCCGTGGTAAAAGGAATCCTTGAATTCGCCCTCGTAAACGGTGCCATTGCCGCTGTCGTAGCGCCCCGTGCCGGCAAGCACGCCATCACGGAACTCACCTTCATAGACCGCGCCGCTCTTCGACGTCAGTCGCCCGCGGCCCGACTCCATGCCCTTTGCGAAATCGCCCTCGTACACGTCGCCGGTCGGAAATCGCAAGCGCCCCTTGCCGGAAAACAGACCTTCGCGAAACCCACCATCGAAGCTGGCACCGTTGCTCCATTCGATCCGCCCCGGCCCGTGCCGTTTTCCATCGACGAGGGCGCCAAAATAGCGCCCGCCGTCGGGAGTGACGAGCGCCTGAGCCTCGTCGGCCGCCCGGACGGATACCGGGGATCCAAGCAGGCCGATTGAGAGGCCAAACCAGACGATTGCCAAAGACGGGCGAGTCATTCGATAATTCCTTTCTCTTCCTTCAGGGGCACGCGCGACGATTCATTCCATTGCAGTATGCCCATCAATTGGGGGAAAACAATGGCACAAGTCCGCAGCAATGGTGACGTGAGCAGGTTGGCTTGAGGCGCGTCCGAAGTTCGAGCCTGCCCGCGCCGTTTGCGACAAGCCATTCAAGTGTCGGGCGGTTCTTCGTTCGCCTCGTCGCTCTCCTGATCGGCCGGCTCGCCCACTGGCAACGGCCGCGCAATCAGACTGACGATGCCGCCGATGGCAGCGGCCAGCGCAATCGGCAGCAGGAGCAGCAGATCGAAGCGTATCGCCGCATCACCGCCTGGCGAGCGCCATGAGGTGGCGGAGAAGTCCCACAGCGCGAATGCCAGCAAGGCTGCACCGCACAGCCGCGCGCCACGCCGGTCGCGCACCTGTCCGGCAACGACCAACAGCAGGCCGATGGTTGCGGCGGGAAAGCCCCAGATCATCGGCAAAACTCGCCCCGCTGACAATTCAGGATACCCGCCCGCCGATCTGGTCGAGGTTGACCGAAGCGCTGCAGCAGTCTGATCATCGTCATATCTGGTAGTGTGCGAAGCCAAGCATAGCGCCCCGCAACGACAGATGCATCCACGCCCCAAACCCCGATCGCCGCCGGACGATCCGGCGCCACTACCACCCGAGCCGCCGCAGGAAGGCGAATGCTGCGAGTCCGGTTGCGAGGACTGCGTATGGACGCGCTTCAGCCAGGCACGGCAGGCTTACGAACAAGCCTACGCAGCATGGCTGGATCGCATCGAGCAGCGGCTGGCGAACGAGTAGGCTGGACCGTGTCAGCTTGCACCGAGCCGCTGCATGATGGTGTTAGTCAGTCCGGCCTGGTTCAGCGTGTAGAAGTGCAGGCCCGGCGCGCCCTGCTCCAGCAGCCGTTCGCACAGCGAAGTCACCACGTCGAGACCGAATGCGCGCACGCTGGCCGCGTCGTCGCCGAAACTCTCGAAGCGCTTGCGCATCCAGCGCGGAATGTCGGCGCCGCAGGCTTCGGAGAAGCGCGCGATCTTGCTGAAGTTGGCAATCGGCATGATTCCCGGCACGATCGGCGCACTGATGCCGATCCTGGCGCAGTCGTCGATGAAAGCTGCATAGGCATCGGAGTTGTAGAAATACTGCGTGATCGCCGAGTTGCCGCCGGCATCGAACTTGCGCTTGAGCGCCAGCAGATCGTCGCGCGGACTCCTCGCTTGCGGATGCACCTCGGGATAGGCCGCAACTTCGATGTGGAACCAGTCGCCGCTGACCTCGCGGATGTAGGCCACCAATTCGTTGGCATAGTGGAAATCACCCATGTCACCGACCCCGGATGGCAGGTCGCCGCGCAGCGCGACGAGGCGGTGAATGCCCGCCGCGCGGTAGCGGTCTAGCAGCGCCCCTACCGTCTCGCGCGTGGTGCCGATGCAGGACAGGTGGGGTGCTGCCTCATAGCCCTCGTCGCGGATTTCGAGCACGGTTTCGAGCGTACGGTCGCGCGTCGAGCCACCGGCGCCGAAGGTCACCGAGAAGAACTCGAGCGGCAGTTGGGCAAGTTGCTTGCGCACCGAACGCAGCTTCTCGATTCCTTCGGCGGTCTGCGGCGGGAAGAATTCGGCGCTGAAGGTTGGTGACGAGTGACTGGTGACGGGTGACATCATGGCGCGCAATCCGTTTCGTTCTTGCTGTTGAGGGAACTGAGCAGTCCGGCAATCAGGCGAAACAGGCGTGCGATCGTCGCGTCGAGCGATACCGACTCTGCCAGGAAACCCAGATTGCGTGCAATCTCGAGTTGCGTTTCGAGTTCCGCGAGCGATCCTCGAGCGATGCCGAGAAAGTCCGCAAAATCGCGCCTGCTGCGACGTGCCGCACCTTCAGCGATGTTTGATGGCACCGAGATCGCGGCCCGCCGCATTTGAGCGGTCAAACCAAACTGCTCTTCCCGCGGCAAAGCCTGCGTGGCGCGATAGACGGCGGTCACCAGCGACATGGCTTCCTGCCATGCGACGAGGTCGCGGTGCCCCTTCGCTTTTGTCACACGTCACCTGTCACGCGTCACCGCATCAATACCGATATTGCTCCGACTTGTACGGTCCGGCCTTTTCGACGCCGATGTAGCTGGCCTGCACATCGGTCAGTTCGGTCAGTTGCGCGTTGAGCTTCTTCAACTGCAGACGGGCGACCTTCTCGTCGAGATGCTTGGGCAGGGTGTAGACGCCGACCGGGTAGTTCGCCGTATTGCCGAATAGCTCGATCTGCGCGATGGTCTGGTTGGCGAACGACGAAGACATCACGTAGCTCGGGTGACCGGTACCGCAGCCCAGATTTACCAGCCTGCCCTTGGCGAGCAGGATGATGCGACGGCCCGACGGGAAGATCACGTGGTCAACCTGCGGCTTGACCTCCTCCCACTGGTACTGCGACAGCGAGGCGACATCGATCTCGTTGTCGAAGTGGCCAATATTGCAGACGATGGCCTGATCCTTCATCTTCTTCATGTGATCATGCGTGATCACATGGTAGTTGCCGGTGGCGGTGACGAAGATGTCGGCGTGCTCGCAGGCGTATTCCGTGGTGACCACGCGATAGCCCTCCATCGCCGCCTGCAGCGCACAGATCGGATCGATCTCGGTCACCCACACCTGCGCCGACAGCGCGCGCAGCGCCTGCGCGCTACCCTTGCCGACGTCGCCGTAGCCGCAGACCAGCGCCACCTTGCCGGCTATCATCACGTCGGTGGCGCGCTTGATGCCGTCTACCAGCGACTCGCGGCAACCGTAAAGGTTGTCGAACTTGCTCTTGGTCACCGAGTCGTTGACGTTGATCGCCGGGAAAGCCAGCTTGCCTTCCTTGTGCATCTGGTAGAGGCGATGCACGCCGGTCGTGGTTTCCTCGGTCACGCCCTTGATCCGAGCCAGGCGCGTCGAATACCACTTCGGGTCGCTTCCCAGCTTGCATTTGATCGCGTTGAAAAGGGAGACTTCCTCCTCGCTCGAGGGATTGGCGAGCAGCGTGATGTCGCTCTCGGCGCGGGTGCCCAGATGCAGCAGCAGCGTGGCATCGCCGCCGTCGTCGAGGATCATGTTCGAATAGCCGCCGTCGGCCCACTCGAAGATGCGGTGGGTGTAATCCCAGTATTCGTCCAGCGTCTCGCCCTTGACGGCGAACACCGGCGTGCCACCGGCAGCGATCGCCGCGGCCGCGTGGTCCTGGGTCGAGAAGATATTGCACGAGGCCCAACGCACCTCGGCGCCGAGGGCCTTCAAGGTCTCGATCAACACGGCAGTCTGGATCGTCATGTGCAGCGAGCCGGTGATGCGGGCGCCGCGCAGCGGACGGGTCGCGGCGTATTCCTCGCGAATCGCCATCAGGCCGGGCATTTCGGTCTCGGCGATGGCGATTTCCTTGCGACCCCAGGCGGCCAAGGCAAGGTCTGCGACCTGGAAATCGGTGAACGTGGGTTTGGATTGGGCAACTGCGGACATAGGTATCTCCTAGGCAAAAGCGGAGCACCCGGAAACGACGCGGCGCTCCAAACCAGACTGGGTTTGCGAGCGCCGTTGTTCGGTTGCTGAGCCTGGCCCGTCTCGTCGGGTCGCAGCGCCCCTCAGCAATAGACGGATTCTAGCCGGCCGCCCGCGGCTTGCCAAGTCGATCCTGTCACGCTGCCGACGGCTCAGCGCCCAGGTGCGACGCCTGACTGCGGGTGCCTGAGTGCCATGCGCGCCTTTGCCTCCTCGATCACATCGGCCATTGCGTCTGCCAGGGAGATTGCCAGTCGGCCCAGCCCGGGAGACTCGGCGCGCCCTGCCGCCTCGGTCTCGCGCGCGCGCTCGACCAGGCGCGGTGCCATCAGGTTGCCGGCCATCCCTTTCAGCGTATGGGCGATGAAGATGATGGCCGCGCGATCTTCGCGCGCAGCCGCCGCGCGCAGCCGTGCCGGCGTCTCGCTCTGCGTCCGCAATAGCGTCTCGGCCAGCCGGTCGATGAAGGCAACACGTCCTGGAAAACGCGCTTCGAGGCCCGCCCAGTCGATCGCCGCGGACGCCGGCAGCCCGCCTTCGGCATAATCGGCTGCCCGCGCGGCAAGTGGCGTTGCCGCACGGCGCGGCGGAACGTGGCGCAATACGGCCGCGACCAATGCCTCGAAGTCGATCGGCTTCGCCAGATGCTCGACCATGCCGGCTGCCATGCAGCGATCGCGTTCCTCGCGCATCGCGTGGGCCGTCAGTCCGATCACCGGCAGCGCCGGCGCGAACGCCAGGATGCGGCGCGCGGTTTCGTAGCCGTCGATACCCGGCATCTGGATATCGGTCAGGACGATGTCGAACGCCTGGGCGCCACCCGACTGCAGCAGGCCGATCGCCCGCTCCCCGTCCTCGGCCAGCGTCAACTTCGCGCCTTCGAGTCGCAGGATTTCGTCGAGCACCAGGCGATTGAGCGGGTTGTCCTCGGCCGCCAGCACCCGCACGCCCCGCAGTCGCATGCTTGCCGATGCGCTGACCCGCTCGACCTTGCGCGGTGTATGTACCGCCGCAATCAGGTGGCGGGCGCGCAGCGGGTAGTCGATATGCGCAGCGTGCTCGCGCAGACGCTCAGCCGTCGCGCACGTATCCTGGTGATGGCAGGCCACGGCGACGCGCCGGCCTTGCTCGATCGCCAGTTCTGCCGCCGCACTCACCGACTCATCGACTACCTGGCAACCGATCAGGATCAGATCCGCCGGGCGCGCAAGAGCCGCGGCGGCGGTTTCGATCTTCGCGCTGACCTCGCGCTGGGCCAGGGCCGTGACCAGCCGGGCCGCGCTGCCCTGGTCGAGGCCGATCAGGCTCATGTTCATTGCTTCGCGCGGGTGCGGCTCGGTTGCGCCGATCAGCGGCAGGCGCAGCGTGAAGCGTGACCCCGCGCCGAGCCGGCTGCCCACCGACAACTCGCCGCCCATCAGCTCCGCCAGCCGGTGGGAAATCGCCAGGCCCAGGCCGGAGCCGCCGAAACGCCGCGTCGTGGAGCTGTCTGCCTGTTCGAACGGCTGGAACAGCCGCCCGACCTGATCCGGCTGCATGCCGATGCCAGTGTCGACGATGTCGAAGCGCAGCCAGTCCCCATCGCGCGAGGCGGACAGGCCTACGCGTCCCGCCTCGGTGAACTTGACCGCGTTGGAGAGCAGATTGACCAGCACCTGCGACAGACGCAACGCGTCGCCGAGGCAGCTCGCGGGCAGATCGGCCGCCTCCTCGACCGCGAACTCGAGCCCCTTGGCCTCCGCCTGGGCGGCGGTGAAGTCCACCGCGCGATCGATCGCTTCGCAGGGATCGAACGAGACACTCTCGACGCTCAGCTTGCCGGCCTCGATCTTGGAGAAATCGAGGATGTCGTTGATCACGCCGAGCAGCAACTCCCCTGATTCGACGATGCGCGCGAACGCGTCGCCAGATCGCCGCCCCGCGTCCTCGCGCAAGCCGACCTGGGCCAGCCCTAGGATCGCCGACAGCGGCGTGCGGATCTCGTGGCTCATATTGGCGAGAAACTCGCTGCGCACCCGCGCCAGCCGCTGCGCCTCAAGCAGCGCCGCTTCGCGTGCGGCTTCCAGCGTCTTTCGTTCGGTGATGTCGCGGGTGTAGCCGACGGTGCCCAGCACCTCGCCATCCATCCGGACAACCGGTGCCTTGTATATTTCGAACCAGCTCGAGCCCGCCGCGCCGGCGGTCCCGACTTCGACTGTCCTGGGACGACGCTCGCGCATCACCGCCTGATCCTCGTCACGGTAGCGATCGGCAACCACGCTCGGCCACAAATCATGATCGGTTTTGCCGAGCGGGTCGAGGGTCTCGCCGGTTCCACCGTTGAGGTTGGCGCGATTGGCCGCAAGATAGCGCCCGGCTGTGTCCTTGAGCCAGACGCGGAAGGGAAAGTTGTCGATCAGGGCATGCAGGTAGGTCTGCTGCTGGCGCAATTCCGCAGTGCGTCCCGCGACCTGTTGTTCGAGTTGCTCGTGCTGCACCTGCAGCGCGAGCTGGGCTTCGCGGGTTTCGCTCACGTCCTGCATGATGCCTACGACCCTTACCACCCGACCTGTCGTATCGCGTGCAGCTTCCGCGACCGTGTGAACGTGCAGGATAGCCCCGTTGACCCGGTAGCGGAACTCCAGGTCGAACGGCATGCCGGCCTTGATGGTCGCCATCCCGTTGGCACGCACGCGTGCCCGATCGTCGGGGTGGAGTAGCGCGATCATTTCCGCACCGGGAATCTGTCGGCCAGGCCGATCGAGCATGAGCTGGCTCTGCAGCGAGAGAGCGAAAACGTCGCTCGTCACATCATAGGTCCAGTTTCCGACCTTGGCCGTCGACTGGGCACGCTCGAGCAGCCGTTCCGCTTCCACTTGAGCCGTAACGTCGCGCAGACTGGCGACGATACCGCATACCTCACCGTCGGCGCGGAACGGCCGGTACTCGCCGTCGAGCACGTAGCGAGGGCCACCGCCGAACTGCCGTTCGATCCTGAAGTGTTGTTCTACACCCGCCAGCACAGCCAAAAGGCGAGGCTCGATCTCGGCAAACATCGCTTCGCCGAGAACCTCGCGCAGGCTGCGCCCGCGCAGCGAGGCCGGCGTCTGGCCGGCATGTGCAGCATAGGCCGGGTTGGCCACGATGAACTTCAGTTCGCGATCGACCAGCGCGAGCATGTCGCCCGAGACGTCGACGATGCGCGCGAAGCGCTGTAGCTGAAGTTCCGCCTTCTTGCGAACCGAAATATCGAGAATCGTGGCGATCACCTGCCGCTCACCGCCGATTTCGATCGGCGATAACCCGATCTCCGCAGGAAACTGGCTGCCGTCGCGCCGCCGGGCCTGCAGGTTGCGCCCTTCCGCCATCGCCCGCTGGCGCGGCCCGGCCATGAAGGCGGCATGGTGCATGCGATGCGCCGAGTGCGCAGCTTCGGGCACCAACTCTTCATACGGCAGACCGACCAGTTCGCCAGGCGGGTAGCAGAATGTCCGGTCGGCGATTTCGTTGCTGCGGATGATGATGCCGCGCGCGTCGATCACCAGCATCGCTTCGGGCGCACTGTCGAGGATCAGGTTGGCGCGCGCTTCGCTGTCGCGAATCGCATCTTCCAACACTCGGCGATCGGTAATGTCTTTCTGGGTGCCGATTACGCGCAAGGGACTGCCGTCGGCGGCCCGCTCGATCACCTTGCCCCGTCCGAGAACCCAGCGGTAGCTGCCGTCCTTGCAGCGCAGGCGATGTTCGCACTCGTAGAACTCGCACTCACCGCGGATGTGGCACTCCAGCGCCTCCATCGTCCGCGCACGGTCGTCCGGATGCACACGCGCCCAGCACTGCTCCCGGCTGCCGGACATACCGTTGTCATTGTAGCCGAGCATGGCTTGCGAGCGCGGCGAGAAATACACGGTATCGGTCTGCGCGTTCCAGTCCCACACGCCGAGATCGGAACCCTCGAGCGCAAACTGCCAGCGGGCCTCGGCATCAGCCAGCGCGTCGTGCTCCTGCTCCCGTGTCGTGATCAGACGCGCTTCGCTTTCCTTCAGCGCCAGTTCGGCCGCCTGCCGGGCACGACGCCCGGCGGCATCGGCCAGCCCGCGTTCGATCGCCGGCACCAGGCGTGCCAGACGATCCTTGAGAACGAAGTCCCACACCCCGGCTTTCAGCAGATCGACCGCCTGATGTTCGCCGATATTGCCCGAGACGAGAATGATCGGAACATCGGGAAGCCGGGTCTGCAAGTCCCGCAGCAGGCCAAGGAAGTCGACGCCCGGCAGATGGTAGTCGACCAGCACGGCGTCCCACTGCGGGCTTTCCAGCGCGTTGGCAATCTGCCCGGGCTCCGACACCTGGGTGCAGCGCGCGGCCGGGCACTGTCCGCGCAATTGCCGTTCGATCAGCAGCAGATCGTCTTCGCTATCCTCGACAACCAGCAGGTTCACGGGCGAGAGCAAGTGTCAGGTTCCTTACGTTGGCTCGTCGATTCCGAGCCGGTATCCGCGAAGCCGGGAACTCCCGGTCATTATGCCCTGCGAAGAGCGGGCGGAGGAACCGGAGAATTCCGCCCTCAGGCCGGCATGGCCCACATTTCCGACAGGTCACCGAAACCCCACTTGGCAGGGTCTTCATGGTCGATGATGCGATCGGGGCAGCCGGGACGGTCGAGGTCGACGATCTCGGGCTGGACGCGCGCGTCGGAGCGGGTCGAGAAGAACACCTTGACCTGTGGGGTCAACAGCGACTTGCCGGTCTGCGCGACGACCACGCCGAGGCGCCCCGACTGCAGGCGCACCAGGCTGCCGAGCGGATAGATGCCCACCGCCTTGACGAAGGCGCGGAACACCGTCTGATCGAAGTGGCCGTTCGACCACTCGGTCATCTTGCGCAGCGATTCGGTCGGTGCCCAACCCGCCTTGTAGGGCCGGTTGGAGGTGATCGCATCATAGACGTCGCAGACCGCGCCCATCTTGGCGACCAGGCTGATTGCATCGTTGGCGAGCCGGTGCGGGTAGCCGCTGCCATCGACCTTCTCGTGGTGATGCAGGCAGACGTCAAGCGCCACATTGCTGACGCCGCGCCCCTCCTGCGGCATCTTCCAGCCTGCCTCGGGGTGCGCGCGCACGGCCACGAATTCGCTGTCGGTCAGCTTGCCCGGCTTATTGAGGATTTCGAGCGGGATCGCCATCTTGCCGATGTCATGGAGCAGGCCGGCCGTGCCGACCTCGCGGATCATCGCTTCGTCGAGGCCGAGTTCGCGGCCGAGCGCGATCATCAGCGCGCACACCGCGACCGAATGCATGTAGGTGTAGTCGTCCTTGGTCTTCAGGCGGGCCAGGCTGATCAGCGCGCCGGGGTTGCGCATGACCGAATTGGCAATCTCCTCGACCAGCGGTGCGGCGGATTCGGCGTCCACTGCCTGGCCCATGCGCGCCTCCTGGAACATCGAGGTCACCGCCTCCCGCGCGGTCGCACAGATCCGGGCGGCGCGGGCCAGTTCTCCGGCGGTTTCGACTTTCGCCGTCTGCCCCTCGGCGGTAACCGGCTCGTCAAGCGGCGGATCGGGTGGCACGGCGGCTTGCTCGACCGGGGCGACCGGCGCCGGTGGCGCGACGTCGAGCCCCTTCGAGGTGTCGATCCACGCCTCGCGTACGCCGGATTCGATGACCCGGCGGATGTCCTTCGGGTCTTTGAGTTTGAAAGCGCTGCGCCAGAACGGGTGGTCCATCCACGAACCGCACAGTTCGTGAACAAACATGCCGCAGCGCAACTGGGTGACGGGAACGCGTTTGAGCATTGATCCGGATTCGGGAGCTTGTCGGTACCCTCGAATATCGGCCACGGGCTGCGATTCTTGACATCGCTGAGACCCGCATGGAATGGCGCTCTGCGAGCATGCATGCTGGAAAGGCTCAATAGAAGGCGCCCCTGGCGGTGCCTGGCTGGAAATCCTTGTTCAGCCTGGCTCGCAGGGCAGCCCAGTCTTGCGAGTGCGGCTCCGCTATAATCCGCAGCCGAGCATCGACCCCATGCCGCAATGAACGTCCTGTTCGAGGAAGACGGCGCCTTCAAGGCGGCCAGCATCCTCACCGATAACGACAGCTCCCTGCAGGTCGAAACACCCTCCGGGCGCCGCGCCAAGATCAAGGCGACGAACGTGCTGCTGCGTTTCCGCGAGCCAGGCTGCGGCGATCTGCTCGATGCCGCCGAGGCACAGGCCGAGACCATCGACACCGAGTTCCTCTACGAGGTCAGCGGCGAGGCCGAATTCGGCTTCGGTGAACTGGCCGGCGAGTACTACGGGCACCCGCCCGACGCGGTGGAGTCGGCGGCGATCCTGTTGCGCCTGCATTCGGCGCCGATGTGGTTTCACCGCAAAGGCAAGGGCCGCTTCCGCAAGGCCCCACCGGAGATCCTGCAGGCCGCACTGGCCGGACTGGAGAAGAAGAAACTGCAGGCGGCCGCGGTCGAACGCATGACCGGCGAGTTGCTCGCGGGCCGGCTGCCGGCCGAGTTCCCGCCCATGCTCGAACACCTGCTCTACAAGCCCGACCGCAACCGGCTGGAGACCAAGGCGCTCGAAGCCGCCTGTGGCGAGAGCGGGCTGTCGGTGCCGAAGCTGCTGGCGCGGGCCGGCGGGCTGAGTTCGTCGCATGATTACCACCTCGGGCGCTTCCTGTTCGAGCATTTTCCCGAGGGCACCGATTTTCCGCCCCATGACGATGCGATTGTGCCGGCCGACCTGCCGCTGGCCGCCGTGCGCGCATTCTCGATCGACGACGCGCAGACCACCGAGATCGACGATGCGCTCTCGGTCACGCCATGTGAACCCGGTGGCTGGCGCATCGGCATCCATATCGCGGCACCCGGCCTGGGTTTCGCGCCGGGCTCTGCGCTCGATGCAATCGCCAGGCGACGCCTGTCGACGGTGTACATGCCGGGGTGCAAGATCACCATGCTGCCGGACGCGCTGGTCGAGCACTTCACGCTGACCGCGGGCAAGAACCTGCCGGCACTCTCGCTCTACCTCGATGTGACGAGCGACCTGCGCATCGCCGGCAGCGAATCGCGCATCGAGCGCGTGCCGGTTGTCGCCAACCTGCGCCATCACGACATCGAGCCGCTGTTCAACGACCAGACCGTGGCCAGCGGCGAGGTGCCGCCGTTCGAATTCCGCGACGAGATGATGACGCTGTGGCGCTTCGCCACGGTTTGCGAAGCCGGTCGTGGCAAGCCGACGGCCAATCAACTCGGCAAGGACTACAACTTCCGCGTCGACTGGGACGCGGCGGGCGAGGATGGCCCTGGCCGCATCGAGATCGACGAGCGCAAGCGCGGCAGTCCGCTCGACAAGCTGGTTTCCGAGACGATGATCATCGCCAACAGTACCTGGGGGCGTCTGCTCGACCAGGCGAAGATCCCCGGCCTGTATCGGGCGCAAAGCGGCGGCAAGGTCCGCATGACCACTGCGGCTGCGCCGCACGAGGGCCTCGGCGTCGATTGCTACGCCTGGTCGTCGAGTCCGCTGCGCCGCTACGTCGATCTGGTGAACCAGTGGCAGTTGATCGCCCTGCTGCAGGATGAGCCGGCCCCGTTCGCGCCCAAGTCGGAGGCACTGCTCACGGCGATGCGCGACTTCGAGCTGACCTACGCCGCCTACGCCGAATTCCAGCGCGGCATGGAGCGCTACTGGTGTCTGCGCTGGCTGCGCCAGGAGAAGGCCACGCGGATCGAGGCCCGCGTGCTGCGCGAGAGCCTGGTACGCGCAGCACATCTGCCGCTGGTGTTGCGGGTGCCCTCGCTGCCGGCGCTCGACGCCGGCACTGCGGTGCGACTCGAGATCGAGGCGATCGATCTGATGGATGCGGAGATCCGCGCCCGATACCTCGAACTGGCGCCGGAACCCTCCTCTGATGCGATGGAGCCGGAGGCTGCGGCGGAGTAGAATCTCCCGTCATGTCGAAGCCCGCCCAGGCCGCAAAACCCATCGTCACCCCCGCCCGAGCGGCGGAAAGTTCTCCTGTGAAGCCGGCCCGAAGCGCGGGCCATCACGCCGCCGCACGCCCGGCCAAGGCGGGCCCGCGAGCGGCCCGGCCGAAGGCCAGATCGAGCATTCCGCGGCCGGTGCGGGGCGGCGCCCTGGCCAACCCGGACAATCGGATGCAACTGGCGATCGGGCTATCGGTACTGGTGCATCTGATCGCGCTGTCGCTGCATTTCAAGTTCCCCGATGCATCGCTTTTTCGCCACAAGGAAAGCCAGCTCGAGGTGGTGTTGGTGAATTCCAAGAGCGCGACCCGGCCCGACAAGCCGCAGGCGCGCGCACAGAGCAATCTGGATGGCGGCGGCAATACCGACGAGGACAGGCGCGCGAAAACCCCCTTGCCCGCATCGCAACAAAAGCGCGAGGGCGACGCGCTAGTGGAAGCACAGCGGCGGGTCGAGCAACTGGAGGCGATGCAGCAAAGGCTGATGACGCAGATGAAGTCGAAAGCCGCGGTAGTGGCCGAGCAGTACCGGACGAGCGAACAGCCGGAAGCGCCGGCCCCCGTCTCGGGCCGCGACCTGGCCGATCGCGCGCTGGCGGTGGCCAAGCTGGAAGCGCAGATCGACAAGGAGCTCGAGGAATACCAGAAGCGGCCGCGCAAGAAATTCATCGGCGCCCGAACTTCGGAGTACATACCGGCGCAGTACATCGAGGCCTGGCGGCAAAAGATCGAACGCATCGGCACGCTGAACTACCCCGAGGCCGCGCGCGGCAGGCACTACGGCAGCCTGCTGCTCTACATCGAGATCAAGGCGGACGGAGACATCAACCGGGTGGAGATCCAGCGCTCGTCGGGCAACAAGATCCTCGACGACGCGGCAATGCGCATCGTGCGCCTGGCCAGCCCGTTCGCCGCCTTTCCGCCCGAGATGCACCAGAAGTTCGACATCCTCGCCTTCGCCCGCACGTGGACCTTCACCAACAGCGACTCGCTTGCGACCTCTGCCGACAGGGATTGAACGACTCGCCAGCATGACCGACCGTTACGCCGTCGTCGGCAATCCGATCGCGCACAGCAAGTCGCCGCGCATACACGCGGCGTTCGCCCGCCAGACCGCGCAGGATCTGAGCTACGAGGCAATCCTCGCGCCGCTCGATGGCTTCGCCGCCAGCATGGCCGGCTTCATCGCCGCCGGCGGGTGCGGCATGAACGTGACGCTGCCGTTCAAGCTCGAGGCTTTCGCACTGGCGGAGTGCCACACCGCCCGCGCCGAGGCTGCGCGGGCCGCCAACACACTGAAGTTCGAACCGGGTCAGATCCTCGGCGACAACACTGACGGAGCAGGGCTGGTGGCGGACCTGGTTCGCAACCTCGACTGCCCAATCGCCGGACAGCGCGTGCTGCTGCTCGGTGCCGGCGGGGCCGCGCGTGGCGTGGTGCTGCCGCTGCTCGGCGAATCACCGGCTTCGCTGACCGTCGCCAACCGCACGCCATCGGGCGCGCTGGCGCTGCGGGATACCTTCGCCGCACAGGCGAACGTGGCCGCCTGCAGCTTCGCCGGGCTGGCCGGCCAGCAGTTCGATCTGGTTATCAATGCCACCAGCGCCAGCCTCGCCGGCCAGGCGCCGGCGATTCCGCCCGGCCTGTATGCACCCGGCTCGACTGCCTACGACATGATGTACGGCAGGGGAATGACCGCCTTTCTGGCGAGCGCGCAATCGCAGGGCGCGAGCCGCCTGGCCGATGGCCTGGGCATGCTGGTCGAGCAGGCGGCCGAATCCTTCCTGCTGTGGCGCGGCGTGCGGCCGGATACCCGGCTGGTGCTGGCGGATCTCGCCGCGGAGCTGCACGGCACATGACGCGGGTCGGCCGCTGGATCAAGCGCGGGCTGCTGCTCGCGCTGTTCGGCTTCGCCGCGCTACAGAGCTGGTATTTCCTGCACATCGTCTACTGGCGCTACGCCAACCCCCACCTGACCAGCTTCATGGAAATCCGCCTCGACGAAATGCGGGCGAACGATCCGCGCGCCCAGATCGCGCAGAGCTGGGTTCCCTACGAAAAGATCTCGACCCACGTGAAGCGGGCAGTTATCGCGGCCGAGGACGACAAGTTCATCGACCACGAAGGCTTCGACTGGGAAGGCATGCAAAAGGCGATCGAGAAGAACCAGCGCAAAGGCAAGGTGGTCGCTGGCGGCTCGACCATCTCCCAGCAACTGGCCAAGAACCTGTTCCTGTCGCCTTCCAAGACGCCGTGGCGCAAGCTGCAGGAGGCGGCGATCACCCTGATGCTCGAATACCTACTGGACAAGCAGCGCATTCTGGAGATCTACCTGAACGTGGTCGAGTGGGGCAACGGCATATTCGGCATCGAGGCGGCCGCGCAGCGCTATTACAAGACCTCGGCCGCGCAGCTCGGCCCCGCCCAGGCTGCGCGCCTGGCTGTGATGCTGCCCAACCCGCGCAAGTACGAAAGCCAGTTCGGACCGCGTTTGCAGGCACACGCCAATCGGATCCAGAGCCGCATGGCGAGTACCGACCTGCCCTGATTGCGCGTTAAGCGCAAACCGACAGGCCGCGATTTCCGCCCGAAGCAGGCCGACTTGGGCGGCTGGGATTGATAGACGTTCCGATCTAGCCCAAGCGTCCGATTGATTCTGGTTTCGCGCGCGCTTAGCATGGCGTGCCGAGAACACAAAATATCCAAGATCAGGAAGGCCGGCCCGGCGGGGATGCCCGGCACGGCCAACAGAGAGAATTGCAGTGCCATGATCGTCCGAATGCTTCGCTTCGCCGGAGCCCTTCTGCTCGTCCTGTCGCTGCCGCTCGATGCGGCGGAAATCGGCACGATCACGCTCGCCGAGGGCAGCGTGCGCCTGCTGCGCGGACCGTCGTTGCTGAATGCCTCGGAAGGTGTACGAATCCAGCCGGGCGACGTCCTCGAAACCAATGAGCGCGGGATCAGCGTGGTCGAATTCGCGGATGGCCTGCTGCTCGGCCTCGGCCCGCGTACCCGGCTCTACCTGCCGGAAGGCACGCGGCGCTCGAAGAGCGCCGAGCCCGGACAGGCGATCATCCTGCTGGCAGGCTGGCTGAAACTGGAATCGGGCAAGCAAGCGCCGGCCGACGGCTACCGCGTCCTGACCACTGCGCTGGGCGTGTCGACACGCGACGCGAAACTGCTGCTGCATGCGGCGGATCAGCGCGCGAGCCTGTTTCTGGAATCCGGTTCAGCGCGCATTCTCGAACCCGACGAGGCGGGCAGAGCATCCGGGGGCGCTGCGCTCGGTGCCGGGCAGTTCGCCAGCCGCATGAGGGCGCAGCGGACATCCGTGCGGGCCAGGCCCGACGCAGGGTTCCTGGAGAATATGCCGCGCTGGTTCCGCGACGCGCTGCCGGCGCGACCCGGGCGGCTCAAGACGAACCCGAAGGCGCCGAAAGCCGATCACGATGCCGCCTACGATGAGGTCAGCGACTTGCTTCAGTTGCCGCAGACGTGGCGCGGCGAAATGGTGCGGCGTTTTTCGGCGCGGCTGCGCGACCCGGCGTTCCGCAAGGCGGTCGCCGCCAACATGAACCATCATCCGGAATGGCACCGGATACTCTACCCGCCGCGCCCGCCCGAGGCAGGCCGCCAGAAGCCACAATACCGAGACAGTGTGAACACGGAGCGCCCCCAATGAAACTCATCGTCAAGTTCAATCTGGTTCTACTACTGGTCTTCGTACTCGGGATGCTGGTGACCGCGTACGAGTCGCACGAACTACTGCAGGCCAACGCCCGGGCAGAGATCCGCGAAAACGCGCGCATCCTGATGGATTCCGCGCTGGCGGTCAGGAAGTACACCAGCGAGCAGATCAAGCCGCTGCTGGAAACCCAGATGAAGTACGAATTCCTGCCGCAGTCGGTACCGAGCTACTCGGCGACCGAGTACTTCGCCGAGGTCCATCGCAAGTATCCCGAGTATTCGTACAAAGAGGCCGCGCTCAACCCGACCAATCCGCGCGACCGGGCCGCGGACTGGGAGGCGGACATCGTCAATGCCTTTCGGTCAGGTCAGGCCGGAACCGAGGTTTTCGGTGAGCGCGACACACCGAACGGCCGCGCGCTGTTTCTCGCGCGTCCGCTGGCAATCAAGGACCCGGCCTGCCTGCTCTGCCACAGCACGATCGAGGCGGCGCCCAAGACGATGGTCGACAGATACGGCCCGGCCAACGGCTTCGGCTGGAACCTGAACGAAATCATTGGTGCGCAGGTCGTGTCGGTGCCAATGGCGGTGCCGATCGACCGGGCGAACAATGTGTTCCGGGTTTTCATGCTTTTGTTCGGGGCGGTTTTCGTTTTTCTCTTCGTTTCGATGAATCTGCTGCTCTGGCTGCTCGTGGTGCGGCCGGTCAATCGTCTCGCCAGGATCGCCGACCAGGTGAGCCTGGGCGACATGGATGCGCCGGAATTCGTGGTCAAGGGGCGCGACGAGATCGCCAGGCTCGGCGAATCGTTCAACCGGATGAAGAAGAGCATGGTGCAGGCATTCCAGATGATTTCAAGTTGAGGCCGACCAAGCGCTCGCATGAAACACCCGAACCAGCTCGGCAAGTACGAGATCACCAGTGTCCTCGGCAAGGGCGGCATGGGCACGGTCTATCTCGGCCAGGATTCGATCATCCAACGCCGGGTTGCGCTCAAGGCGATACGCAAGGATCTGCTGGAGGATCAGGGGCCAGACGTCGTCAAGCGCTTCCAGAATGAAGCCCGCGCCGCGGGCCGACTCAACCATCCGGGCATCGTCGCCATCTACGACTACGGAGAGGACGGCGATTTCGCCTTCATCGCCATGGAATACGTCGAGGGCTGCGAACTTCGTGCTCTCCTGCGCGAGAAGGTGGCGCTGCCGGTTGCCGATGCCTGCGGGTTTCTCCTGCAACTGCTCGATGCGCTGGACTATGCTCACGCCGCCGGCGTGATCCATCGCGACATCAAGCCGTCCAACGCCATGATCACGCGCACCGGCAGGCTCAAGCTGGCCGATTTCGGCATCGCACGCATCGATGGTTCGAGCCTGACGCGGGTCGGCACGGTGATGGGGACGCCGGGTTACATGGCACCCGAGCATTTCAAGCACACTGAAGTAGACCACCGGGCCGACATCTTCTCGGCCGGGGTGATCCTCTACGAAATGCTCACGCACGAGCGCCCGTTCGCCGGTCCGACCGAGGCCATCGCCCATCGCATATGCAACGAGCAGGAACGCAAGCCCTCGGAGATCGTGCCGAGCCTGCCGCCAAGCTTCGACCCGGTGGTTGCGCGCGCGCTGGCGAAAAGCCCCGCCGCGCGATATCAGAGCGCTGCGGAGTTCGCCGACGCGATCAGGCGGGTACATGAGTCGGTTTTCTCCGCGGCAGCCACGCCCGACGTTTCGGAAAACACGATCATGATCACGGCCGCGCTGATGCAGGAGCCGCAGCGGGTCTCCGCCTCGCATCCGCCGAACACCCGCTCGACACCATCGATCTGGCGCGACGAAACCCTGCGGACGATAGAGCGGCATCTCGCGGCCTTCATCGGACCGGTGGCGCGGCTGCATGTGCGCAATGCTTCGGTGCGCGCCACCGATTTCGGCCAACTCTGCACTATGCTCGCCGAGAATCTCGACACCGATGCCGATCGTCGTTCCTTCCTCAGCGATACCCGCAGGCTCGCGCCCGCCGCAACATCGGATACGGTGTCGCGGCCGCCCGCGGCGCCGGGCGCGACACCGCTTCCGGCGTCCGGCTCGCAACGCTCGGCTCCGCTGGCGCCGGAAGCCATCGAGCGCGCAGCGCGAAGCCTGGCGCACTACATCGGCCCGATCGCCAACGTACTCGCGCGCAAGGCAGCGGCCGTCGCCAGCGACGAGCGCCATCTGTATTCGCTGTTGTCGGCGCATCTGTCCGGCGTTGAGCGCGATGCGTTTCTGAGTCAGGCCCAGTCGTCCCGGAAACGCTGAGCCGCGCTCGCCAGACGGCCAACCGGCGACTACCATCGACTCGCCAAAACCCGTTGGTGAGCCGCGACATGGCCGAACACTTCTGCATAGCGGCCTCCCCGATCGCGACGCCCGCACGCGCCCGATGGGTGATACCGGCATTTGCATGACACGCCTTATCCTCGATGTCCACACTCGTCGACGCGGTGTTAGAAGCGACAGGTCGGCCGAGATACGCAGGCGGTAGAATCTTCTGCCTTTGCGGTCCCTTCTCCAGTTCATACCCAACAGATGGCCGAATCCGAAGAACTCCTGCATCAGGAAGACGTTCAGCAGCGCCTGCGTGAGATGCAGGAACTGCTGGCCCGCCATCGGCTGGTCGAAGGGCTCGTGCATCGCCAGGAAATGGCCAAGCACGACATTGTCGAGAACCTGGTGCACAAGCAGCACACCGTCGAGCTCTCGCGCAAGCTGACCGATATGCACCCGGCGGATATCGCCTACGTGCTGGAAGCACTGCCGCTGGTCGACCGTTTGCTGGTGTGGGATCTGCTCGAGTCCGAGCGTCAGGGCGAAGTGCTGCTCGAGGTGTCCGACGCGGTGCGCGAGACGCTGATCCGCGCGATGGAGCCAGAGGCGCTTGTCGCCGCGGCCGAAACGCTGAACGCCGACGAGCTGGCCGACCTCGCCCCCGACCTGCCGCAGGAGGTCATGCAGGATCTCTATCTCGGGCTCGACACCGACGAGCGCGAGCAGTTGCGGGCGGCGATGTCCTACCCGGAGGATTCGGTCGGTGCCCTGATGGACTTCGAGATGGTGACGGTGCGCGAGGACGTGTCGCTCGAGGTGGTACTACGCTACCTGCGCCGTTTCGACGAGCTGCCCGACCATACCGACCAGTTGTTCGTGGTCGATCGCGAGGAACATCTGCAGGGCGTGCTGCCGCTGGACCTGCTGCTGGTCAACGACCCGGAAGTCCTGGTCTCGACCATCATGCAGACCGACATGATGGCGCTGCACTCGGACGACAAGGCCGACTCTGCGGCGCAGGCGTTCGAGCGTTATGACCTGGTTTCGGCGCCGGTGGTCGATCCGGACAGTCGGCTGGTGGGCCGCGTCACGGTCAACGCGGTGGTGGACTTCATCCGCGAAGATAGCGAGTCGGAAATCCTCGCCCAGGCCGGGCTGAAGGAAGAGGAGGACATCTTCGCCTCGGTGTGGAGTTCGGTGCGCAACCGCTGGGCATGGCTGGCGGTCAACCTGGTAACGGCGTTCATCGCCTCGCGCGTGATCGGTGCCTTCGAAGGTTCGATCGAGAAGCTGGTTGCGCTGGCAGCGCTGATGCCGATCGTCGCCGGCATCGGTGGCAACTCGGGCAACCAGACCATCACGATGATCGTGCGCGCGATTGCGCTTGGTCAGGTGGAGCCTGACGCCGCCCGCAAGCTGTTTCGCAAGGAACTCGGCGTCGCCGCCATCAACGGCCTGGCCTGGGGCGGTTTGCTCGGCCTTCTCGCCTGGTGGCTGTACGGCAGCGTCAAGCTCGGCGTCGTCATGACATCGGCGATGACGCTCAACCTGATGCTCGCGGCGACGGTCGGCGTGTTCATCCCGATGACCATGGCGCGCCTCGGCCGCGATCCGGCAGTGGGATCGAGTGTGCTGATCACTGCAGTCACCGATTCCGGCGGATTCTTCATCTTTCTCGGCCTGGCCACGCTGTTCCTTCTGTAGGCATGCGTCACGCCCGGAGCTGGCCAGCTTCGAGCCCGGCAGGCAGTCAGCCGATCTTCAAGGATGCGAACACCGCCCGGGCATGCTCGATAGTCTGGTCGATATCGTCATCGCGATGCGCCGCCGACACGAATCCGGCTTCGAAGGCCGACGGCGCAAAATACACGCCTCGATCCAGCATTGCATGGAAAAACCGGTTGAACATCTCGCGGTCCGATTCCATGACCTCGCGATAGGTTGCGGGCAGACCTTCACGGAAATAAATGCCGAACATCCCGCCGACCGACTGCGCGCAAAACGGCACGCCCACACCCCGCGCTGCCCGCTCGAGCCCGTCGGTCAGGCGCCTGGCGACGGCCTCAAGCCGCGCATGGAACCCCGGCTCGCGCACCAGTTTGAGCGTGGCGATGCCGGCAGCAACGGCAACCGGGTTGCCCGACAGCGTACCGGCCTGATAGACGGGGCCAAGCGGCGCGATATGCTGCATGACGTCGCGCCGTCCACCGAAGGCGCCGACCGGCATGCCGCCGCCGATCACCTTGCCCAACGTGGTGAGATCGGGCCGTATGCCGTGCAGGCCTTGCGCACCCTGCGGCCCCACGCGAAAGCCGGTCATTACCTCGTCGTAGATGAGCAACGCGCCGTAGTGCGTGCACAGGTTCCGCAGGCTGCGCACGAATTCGGGTGTCGGCCTGACTAGATTCATGTTGCCGACCACCGGCTCGATGATTACGGCTGCGATCCGATCCGAAGCCCGGGCAAACGCATCGTCGAGCTGCGCCAGGTTGTTGTAGTCGAGCACCAGGGTGTGCTTGGCGAAGTCCTCCGGCACGCCGCCGGAACTCGGGTTGCCGAAAGTCAGCAAGCCGCTCCCGGCCTTGACCAGCAGGCTGTCGGCGTGGCCGTGGTAGCACCCTTCGAACTTGACAATGGCGTCGCGTCCGGTAAATCCTCGGGCCAGGCGAATGGCGCTCATGGTCGCCTCGGTGCCGGAACTGACCAGCCTGACCATCTCGAGGCTGGGCAGCATTTCGCAAAGCAGCTCGGCAAGATCGACTTCCGCCTCCGTCGGCGCACCGAACGACAGTCCGCTGGCTGCGGCGCGCTGGACCGCCTCGATTACAGCCGGGTGGGCGTGGCCGACAATCGCGGGGCCCCACGAGCCGACGTAGTCGATGTATTCCTTGCCGTCGGCGTCGATGAGGCGCGAGCCGTGGCCCCGCACGAAAAAACGCGGCGTGCCGCCAACTGAGCGGAAGGCACGAACCGGCGAGTTCACGCCGCCCGGAATGGTCCGCTGGGCGCGGGCAAAGAGGGTTTCGTTCTTGCTGGTCATGCGCACGGCTCCGTCGAGGCAAACAGCTTGGCGTAGTCGGCAGCCCGGGCTGCAACATCGGAATTGTCGAACAGATCGGAAATGACGGCGAGCAGATCGGCACCTGCGCGGATCAGCTCGGGCGCGTTCTCAAGCGAAACTCCGCCGATCGCCACCACCATGGCGCCGCGAGTACGTGCCTCGCCGAGCAAGCCGAGCGGCGCCCGGACTGCAGCCGGCTTGGTGGCGGAGCCAAACATCGCGCCTATGCCCACGATGTCGGCGCCAGCGGCGATGGCATCGTCCACCCGGGCGATCTGGTTGTAGCAGGAGATCCCGAGCAGCCGACCGCCACCGAGACTCGCTCTCGCGGCGCATGCACTGTCGTCGTCGCGACCGACATGAACCCCCGCCGCACCGATCGCTATCGCAAGTTCAAGATCATCGTTGATCACCAGCGGCACGCCAGCATCAACGCAAATCGTCTGAAGCACGCTCGCCTGCGTGCGCCTAAGACGTTGGTCGGCCGCCTTGTTGCGGTACTGCACCAGCACTCCGCCGCCCGCTATCGCGTCTCGAACGACACCGGCCAACCGGTCGGTGTCCGGCAAGTCGGGGGTGACGACGTAGAGCCCGCGCAGGCGCTCAGGCTTGAACGTCATCTTGCTCGGCTTCGCGCGCCCAGAAGAATCGGTCGGGCAGGTATTGACCCATACCGGGACGAAATCCGTTGGCGAGGGCTTGCCACGTGTATTCCTGTGCGTCACGCACGGCATCTTCGATATCGAGACCATTTGCCAGATTGGCGGCAATGGCCGAGGCCAGCGTGCACCCTGACCCGTGGTAACTACCCGGCAGACGCTCCCAACTGTCGGCACGTACGGTGCCACCCTCGCGATAAAGCGTATTGGTGACCTTGGGTGTGGTTTCGTGCGTGCCGGTCACCAACACGTATTCGGCGCCAGAATCGATCAGGCGCCGGGCGCACTCGGCCAAGTCAGGATCGTCGTCCTCGATATCATCGTCCTGGGCGAGGCGACGCGCTTCCAGGCTGTTGGGCGTCAGGATGGTCGTCTGCGGCAAGAGCAATTCCGAGAGCGCGACAATCATTTTTTCGTTCGCCAGTTCGTCGCCACGGCCCGTGCTCAACACCGGATCGAGAATCAACGGGATTTGCGGGTAATCGGAGAGTATCTCGGCAATCGCCGCGATGTTCTCGACGCTGCCCAGCAGCCCGATCTTGAACGCGGCGACAGGCATGTCCTCCAGCAAGGCGCGCGCCTGGTCCGAAACCCAGTTCGCGTCGATCGCCAGCACATCTTCCACTCCAGCCGAATCCTGCACGGTAATCGCCGTTACCACCGACAGCGGATGGCATCCCATGCTCGACAGAGTCATTATGTCGGCCTGCAGTCCGGCGCCGCCCGAAGGATCGGACCCAGCAAAAGTAAGCACGATGGGCGGCACGAGATCCTGCCGACTGAGAATTGGTGCTGGGTTGGACATGAGATAAGTGCCGGGGAACGGGGACAGGGCCGGCAGGAGCAGGATCGCAGGCTGACCGGAAGACCTCGCCAGCACGAATCCAGGTTGCTGACTGAGTTGCGGTAAGATCTTGACAATTTTAACTGAAAACTGAAGTTTAGACATACGCTAGCGCCCACCGACCGGATTTTCGCCGGTGGCGATGAATGACAAACGCAACTACTCGACGATTCGATGCTGGGCGACGCGATGCAACGTGACTCAACACTGCAAACGCTGATCCTGACCGGGGAAAGGCATGACGAATTGACCGGACTTCGGGTCGTAGGCGTCGCGAACGGGAAGTCCGATAAATTGAATTCGCATCCACTGACCGAAGAGGCCGGCGGTGATCGTTGCGCCCTTGCGCCAGGGTGCGATCTCGATCAGCGGAAACGACTTCCACAAGCGCAGCGCGAGCAATTGGGTCAAGGCATAGGCGGTGGAGCGAATCTGCATCCACAGTTCCAGCGCTTCCTTCGACTGCTGCCACAGATTCGTCACGCCCCACCAGCGCTTGAGGTTGTGGAACAAGGGCTCGATGCCCCAGCGCTCGGCGTAGATCTCGACCACCGCTCGCGCCGACAGATCGGTCTCCGTCGCCAGGATCAGTCGCGGGCGCGACCAGGTATCGTCGGGCTGGATCATCTGGCACCACACGGCCCGCACCGGCACCCCCTTGAGAAATCGCGCCACTGCAATGGCCGTTTGCACACGAACCGGTTGCACCTTGCCGTACAAACTCAGTTCCATTTCCGTCACCGGCAAGACCTCGAGCATCGCCGCATTGATCCGCAGGCCGTACTTGCGTTTGCGGCCCCGGCGTCTGGGCTCCGGCTCCGGCGGGAGAAACAAGGCCGTATCCCGCCTGACTTGGCCGATGATGCGTACCTGCTGATCGAGCAGGGGCAGGATCAGGCTCTTGCGCATGAACCAGGCGTCGATCAACAAGCGCACATCCTTGACATGCCCCCGGACCGAATCGATCAATTGCCGCGCCACCCAGAGCTTGCCGCGTTGCCCGGATTCTTCGACCAGCCACGAGCGAACGGGGATCGTCAGCGCCGAACCCAGCCAGACTTTCACGACCAGTGCCAGCGTCACCCAGCACTGGCTGTTCAGGTACGTGGGGCGATTGGCTTTGCGGCTGTGGTCGTGCTTGACACTGATACCCGGCCCACTCTTTGCGCACCGTGGCACCAGCGTATCGTCGATGATCAGATTCGCCACTGGGGTCGGGAACACGCTCAGCACCAGTTGCAGCAGGCGGATGGCCAAGTCGGCCACCGACACGTTCGCTCGCTCGATCAGCTTGTAATACGTGGTCCAGTGCGCTTCCCGGCAAATGGCGCCGATGGCGCGAGTGACCCAACCTTCCGGGTTGAGCATGCAGCCGATCAGAAGTTCGACGAAGGTACGGCGGGAACGTGGCGGAACCGCCACCAGGAGGAAGGAAACCCAATTCGAGAGCAGCAGACAAACCGAGGCCGACAGCGACATGAGGGAGCATCCAGGATCCGAAACGATCCCTCATTGGTCGCCGCGCTGCTCGCACCAAAATCAACCCCGTGCGAGCAGCGCGGCGACCTCGCAAAACGAATGTAATGTCAAGCGTTTTTGGCATTTTCTCGAAAACATTTCTGCGCTCCGGCAATGCCCACGGCATTGCGCAGGGGGCGCGAGTGTCTAAACTTCAGTAACTGAAAACGATCAACGACCATGAGCGCTCCCGCCCAGGCCCCATTCAAGTCATACATGTGCCTGATTTGCGGCTTTATCTATGAAGAGGAGAACGGGATTCCCGCAGAGTGCATCCCGCCGGGCACTCGCTGGGACAAGATCCCGCCCAATTGGACCTGTCCGGAATGCGGCGCACGAAAGGACGATTTCGAGTTGATCGAGATCTGAAGAGGATCTCGGCATGGCGCGCAAAAGACAAAACCTAACAACAAAATCACGTTACTGCACGGACAGATAGACGCGACAGCGGAGAAAAAGGTATAGAATCGGCGCGCATCTGTGGGTGACGACCGTCTGCGAGGCAAGGATGCCCGTACGGTCATCTAAACCGAGGAGAACGCGTGGCTGAAACCGCCAATCTCAGCGGCGTCAAGGTAATGGTAATCGACGACAGCAACACCATCCGTCGCAGCGCCGAGATATTTCTGGTTCAGGCTGGCTGTCAGGTGATTCTTGCCGAGGATGGCTTCGATGCGCTGGCCAAGATCACCGACCATCATCCGGACGTCGTGTTCGTCGACATCATGATGCCGCGACTGGACGGCTATCAGACCTGCGCCCTGATCAAGAAGAACGCACGGTTCGGCGCGACGCCGGTCATCATGCTCTCGTCAAAGGATGGCCTGTTCGACCGCGCCCGAGGACGCATGGTGGGTTCGGACGAATATCTGACCAAACCCTTTACGAAAGACAGCCTGCTCAAGGCGGTCGCCACTCATGCGGTTCGAACAGCCTGACCGGAACAGGCGGGACATAGAGCGCACACCATGCCAATCCAGAAGATCCTCGTGGTTGACGATTCGCCCACCGAACGCTTTGCTCTAAAGGAGTTCTTGAGCCGTCAGGGATTCAGTGTCGTAACCGCCGAGAGCGGGGAAGAGGCGATTGCCAAGGCCCGCAGCGAAACCCCTCACCTGATCCTGATGGATGTCGTAATGCCCGGCATCAACGGGTACCAGGCGACCCGGACGATTTCCCGCGACGAGGCGACGCGCAACATTCCCATCATCATGTGCACCAGCAAGGGCGAGGATACGGACAAGATCTGGGGAATGCGCCAGGGCGCCCTCGGCTACATAGTGAAACCGATCGACTTCGACGCCCTGATCAAGAAGATCCAGGAACTCGGCTAGGAACCTCACGCGACCATGTCGAAGAAGATCAGCCTGCGCGAGTTCCAGGAAAACCTGGTGCAGCGTCTCACTACTGCTCAGCAAGGGCAGACGACCCATGCCGCCCTCGGCGTTCAGGCAGGACGCGAGTTCTGGCTGGTTGATCTGACCGATTCGGGCGAGATCGTTCCCACACCGCACCTCTCCACGGTTCCGCTGACTCAACCCTGGTTTCGTGGCCTCGCCAATATCCGCGGCAGTCTCTACAGCGTAGTCGACTTTGCGGGCTTTCAGGGCGGCGATCCGACGCCGGCGACCAGCGAGTCGCGGCTGCTGCTCATCGGCACTCGACTTGGCTTGAACAGCGCAATCCTGGTCAGCCGAGCCCTGGGATTGCGCAACCTGGACGAACTCGAGAGTTCTCCCCGCACCGACGAGATCCGACCATGGGTCGGCGATGCCTACGTCGACCTGCAAGGCAGAACCTGGAACACGCTGCTGGTCCGAAACCTGGTCATGCAGCCGCGATTCCTGGATGTAGGAATTTGAACGTTCAATATGGCCCAATACGCGGGTCCGGCCCGAAGGGCCGAACGGAGATCGGAAGATGGCTTTGAAACTCCCGTCGCTCGGAACGCAAGCCGCCCCGGAAACTGGCGGGTCCGACAAGACGCTGATCGTTGTTCCGGGTCAGAGTGCGGGCGAAAAGCCGCGGCCCACGGCCGCATTGCCCCTAATCGGCAGCAAACCGCAACAGGAACAAATCAAGATCCTCGCCGTCGCCTTTGCGGTTCTGGCCATGCTGGCCGCTGTGATGATGGTGCTGACCGCACGCAGCAACGGCCACAACGCGAGCTACGTTTCCGCGGCAGCCCAGATGCGAATGCTCTCGCAACGCATCGCGAAAGCAGCGCAGGTCTCGCTGCTGGGCAATCAAGCTGCGCTACGCGAATTGAGCAGCAGCCGTGGCAAATTCGGGGAATTGCTGGAAGCCCTGTCGAAGGGTGGTCCGGTCGATTCGCGCACGGTACCGGCCAGCCCCGCGGCGGTTGCGCCCCAGCTCGAAGCGCTGACCAAGGCATGGGAGAAGATTGACGGCAACGTGAGCCTCGTTGTCGCCCAGGAAAAGAACCTGGTGGAATTGGGCACCTCGGTGGCAACGATCAATGCCAGAAATTCGCAACTCCTCGAACTTGCAGAACAGATCGCCGCAATGAAGCTTCAACTCGGTGCAAACGCGCGAGAAATCGCCGCAGCCAATCAGGTCGCAATGCTCACCCAGCGGATCGCGAAGAACGCCAACCAGATGCTGGTGGGCGACGCGATAGCCCCCGAGGTCACCTTCCTGCTGGGCAAGGACAGCGTCAGCTTTCGTCAGTTGATCAACGGACTCACAAGCGGTTCGGAGAGCCTGCGACTGGGCGCCGCCAGCGACCCGGACTTGAAGGAGCGGCTTGCGCAGCTGGACAAGGCGGCACAGGAAAGCGAACACGCGATCAGCGGCATTCTCGCCAATGTGCAGCCCCTGGTTCAGGCCAAGCAGGCTGGAAGCGCGGTCGTTCGGGACAGCGGTGCGCTGTTCGACGCCACCGACAAGCTACACGAAGCTTACGATGCTCAGAACGCGGGCCTGAGCTTGACGACGTTGCTGGCCATCGCTTTCGGACTGATGGCACTTGGCGCGGTATTCCTTCTGGCGCAGATGTATGGGCGCGACATTCAGCGCCGCCGAATCGAGGCGGAGGAACAAATGGCCCGCTCGGAAACCGACCGCAGCGGCACGCAGCAGGCGATCCTTCGGCTGATGAACGAGATGGGCGATCTTGCGGATGGGGACCTGACAGTTCGGGCAACCGTAACCGAGGACGTGACTGGTGCGATCGCCGACTCCGTCAATTACACGATCGAAGAACTCGCCGTGCTGGTGCGCCGTATCAACGACGCAGCTCAGCGCGTTTCGGCGGCCACGGCCTCGGCCCAGCGTACGTCGAATGAACTGCTGGCGGCCACCGACCGGCAGTCACAGGAAATCACCGAAGCTGGCGACGCCGTGCTGTCGATGGCCCGCTCGATGAGCGAGGTGTCGGGCAACGCAACCCAATCAGCCCAGGTTGCCCGGCAGTCGCTAGACGCTGCGGAAAAGGGCGCGCAGGCGGTAACGAACTCGATCCGCGGCATGAACGACATTCGCGAGCAGATCCAGGAAACGTCGAAGCGGATCAAGCGGCTCGGCGAATCCTCGCAGGAGATCGGCGAAATCGTCGAGCTTATTTCCGACATCACGGAACAAACCAACGTGCTGGCGCTGAACGCAGCTATTCAGGCAGCGAGTGCGGGCGAAGCAGGGCGGGGCTTCACCGTAGTGGCCGAAGAAGTGCAGCGATTGGCCGAACGTTCGGGGGAAGCCACCAAACAGATTGCCGCAATCGTCAAGACCATCCAGACCGATACCCAGGACGCGGTATCCGCGATGGAAAGCTCGACTCGGGGTGTAGTGGACGGAGCAAAATTGTCCGACAACGCGGGTCAGGCTCTGGCCGAGATCTCCGAGGTATCGATGCGCCTCGCCGGACTGATCGAACAGATCACCCAGCAGACGCAGCAGCAATCGTCTCGCGCCACACATGTCGCGCAAACCATGAAGAGTATCCTGCGAGTGACCGAGCAGACGACCCAGGGAACACAGGAGACAGCCGTCTCGATCGGCCAGCTCGCCGAGCTGGCCGTCGAACTAAAGGGCTCTGTCTCCGGCTTCAAGGTCTGATCACTGCGTCCCATAGCCAGCAGCTCGTGAGCAAAACATGATGCATAGCGCCGCCGATACCGATCTGGGACCTCTGTCCTGGGTGAAGGGAGAAATCGATCTCGCGCTGGGCCGCAGCGCAGAGGCGCTGACCCTGGCGAGTGCTGGCGACAATTCCCAACTTCGCTTCGCCCATACCCACCTGCATCAGGCCCACGGAGCGCTGTCCATCGTCGGGCTCGACGGACTGACGCAGTTCTCCGAGGCGCTCGAGCAACTCGTCGGTGAACTGACTGCGGACGGCGCCACCGCTGACCGGATTGCGCTCGCCAAGCGGGCGATCGCGGCAATGCGTCAGTTCCTCGACGAACTGGCGGCCGGATCGGCAAACCAGCCTCTGCGTCTGACGCCGCTCTATGAAGACATTCAGATAGCGCGAGGTCAACCCAAGCCCGCAGGCAGTGATCTGTTCTTTCCCGACCTCATGCTGCGTCCGCCGCGGCGCGAATCGCCGGCCGTTCCACTTACTCCCCAGCAACTGCGTCTCGAGCGCGCGCGACTGGAACGTGGGGTGCTTGATCTGCTGCGTGGGAAGACCAGCATCGGCCTGCAGTTCATGCGCACTGCGGTCAGCGCAATCGAACGCGCGCAAACGCTCCCCGCAACCCGCGCCCTATGGTGGGTCACGCTGGGACTGCTCGACGCCTTGATCGGCGGACACCTCGAACTGAGCACCGAGATCAAGAAACTCTGTGCGCGCATCGATGGACAAATGCGAAAACTGGCGGAAGGCTCGACCGTTGTGGGCGAACGGCTGATGCGCGACCTGCTCTATCAGGTCGCCGTTGCGTCGCCGGCCACACCACTGATTCGCGAGATTCAGTCGACCTATCGTGTCGAAAGCCTCATCCCGACAGCGGACTCGGCCCTCGAAGCCTCGTCGCACAAGCCTCGGCTGCGCGCCCTGCGGGAAACTCTGGGAGAAGCGAAGGACGCCTGGAACCGCTTTGGTGCCGGCACTGCAGTCGCCCTGCCGCAGTTCGAGGAGAAGATCCAGTCCTTGCGCAACGATATCGACGCGCTCATCCGCCCCGACTTCGCAGCGCTGGTCCGGACCGTATACGACATCACTCAGTGGTTACGCAAGGATCCCTTGCGACATAGCGACCAGGTGGCGATGGAAATGGCCACAGCTTTGCTGGTGCTGGAAACCGGACTCGAGCAGTTCGCCCAGCCCGGCTCGGACTTCACCCAGCAGGGCGCGACGATGGCCGCGCGGCTCACGGCATTGCAACGGGGCGAGGTTTCCCTCTCCGAACCGGCCCCGTTGCTCGGCGAGCTGTCGCGCCGTGCCCAGGAGCGCCTGCTGCTCTCGCAAGTCGCCCGCGAGATCCAGGCCAGTCTCGGCCAGGTCGAGCAAGCACTCGATGGATACTTTCGCGACCCGGCGCGCCATGCCGACCTGGCGCAACTCGATGCGCCGCTCAAGCAGGTCGAAGGCGCGCTGGCGATCCTGGGCGAGATCCGGGCAATCACGGTCTTGCGGGAAGCCGCAGCGCAGATCCAGGACTTCTCCCAGCTCGGCTCACTTGCCGACCCGCAGCAGTTCGATTCGGTTGCGCACAAGCTGTCCGCGCTCGGCTTCTACGTCGATGCCCTGCAGCACGGCAATGCGAATTTGGAAGCCTTGCTTTCGACTGGCGGCAAGCCCGCAGCACAGCAGGAGCAGGCCGGCGCCGCGATGGAGGACGAACTCGCGCAGCAGTTGCGCTCTGCGCAAGTGCTCGCCGCGCAACTCAAGGACAAACCCGACGACGGCACGCTGCGCGAGGAGCTCAAGCACAACCTCGAAGCCATTCGCAAGGACGCGACCATCGTCGCGGATTCGGCGCTCGAACAGCATGCACGTGATGCGCTACACGCACTGGCCGCGCCGGAAGCGAAGTTCGATGCAACTGCCACCAGCATTCAGGCGCTGCTCGCCAGCGCCGCTGCCGAACCCGCGGCGATGCCCGGACCATCAGCCGACACCACTCGACTGGCCGAATCGACGAACGCGGAAATCGACGCAGAGCTGCTGGAGATCTTCCTGCAGGAGGCGCACGAGGTTCTCGGCACCATTGGTGCCAACATGGAGCCTGCTCGCAACAACCCGAACGATCGCGAAGTGCTGACCACGATCCGACGTGGATTCCACACTCTCAAGGGCAGCAGCCGCATGGTCGGGCTGAAGGAGTTCGGTGAAGCCGCATGGGGCGTCGAACAAGTCATGAACCGGCTGCTGCAGGACGATGATACCTGCGCCTCGCCGTCCCTCTTTGCCCTGATCGACGATGCGCGCGAGCTGTTTTCTGCCTGGGTCGAGCAACTTGAGGCGGGCGGCCCGACCTACCGCGACGCCACCGCCGTAATGGCTCTTGCTGAACGCGTTAAGGCCGGCGAAGACGTTGTAACGCAAGCGGCAGCGGCGACATCAACTGCCGAAGATAGCTCGGACTCGGTTTCCGAAGTTCAGACTCCAGCCTCACCGGTCGAGAAACCCGAAGACGATTCCGCTGTGCATTTTGCCGAAACGATCGTGATGGGCGACGCCTTGCTGGCCGGTCAATCGGAGGAATTCGAACAGCCGCCCGACGCGGAAATCCTGATGCCTGAATTGAGTTTCGACGAATCCGCTGCCGAGGAAACAATCGAACTCGAGGAGCCGGCTTTGGACGCGCAGCCGTTGCTGACACTCGGAGAAGAAGCCGCCAATGAACCGAATGCCGGCACTCGCGAACCTCCAGCACAGGTTGACGAAGCGGTTTCCCCTGCCGAACCTACGCCCATATCGCTAGGTAGTCGCGAGATTTCTCCCGGACTGCTCGATATGTTCCTGACCGAGGCCAAGGGCCACATTGCCACCCTGAGACGCGAACTGGCCCGCTTGCACGTCAATCCGGCCCTGTTGCCACCGGAGCCGGCGGTGCGCGCCGCTCATACGCTTTCCGGCATTGCCAGCACGATCGGCGCCGACCCGATCCACGACCTCGGTCGAGCCCTGGAGAGCGCGCAGACTCGATTGGTTCGAGCCGATCTTGCGCCAAATGCGGACCAGTCGGCACTGCTCAACAGTGTGGCCAGCGTGCTGGAGGGTATGGTGAGTTCGATCACCGCGCACCTGATGCCCCACCCGGCGCCGGACCTGATCGATCGCCTGGCGGCAATCGTTGCAGCACCGGCCAAGGCCGATGTCGTAACGCTCCGCATCGTCAGCCCGCCGACCATCGACGAAATTCCGGCTTCCGCGGAACCCCCATCGCCAACAGCGAGTTCATTCGAAGCGCTGGCGATGAAACCACCGGTGGTTCCAGCGACTGCTGATTTTCTGCCTGCTGCCGAGCTGCCGATGGCGCACGAGGAACGGCGTCGCAAGCTGCGCCTGTCAGACGACCTCGACGACCAACTGCTTCCGTTGTTCCTTGAGGAGGCCGACGACCTGCAACGCGAGATTGGTGGCAAATTGCGCCAGTGGCGCGCCGAGCCAAGCGCCGTGGAACATGCACAGTCGCTCTCGCGGCTCCTCCACACGCTCAAGGGCAGCGCCCGCATGGCAGGCGCCATGGGACTTGGCGAGTTGGTCCATGCGATGGAATCGCGGGTCGAGCAATCCGGCACCGGTGAGGCCGTGACGGCGGCATTCCTTGACGAACTCGAGGCATCCTACGATCACGCTGGCGCAATGATCGAACGATTGCGTAGCGGCGAGCCTTCTGTTTCGGCCGAGCCCATGGCGGCGCCCGAGCCTGTCACGGCAGCGGCAGCCGCAATCTCGGCCTCGACGCTGGAAGATCTCGAGACCGAACTGGCGGCACAGCGCGCGATGGTGCGCGTGCGCGCCGAACTGATCGACCGGTTCGTCAATGAGGCCGGCGAGATCAGCATCTCGCGCACCCGCATCGAGGGTGAGATGCGCACCCTGCGCGCCTCGCTGCTCGATCTGACGGAGAACGTCATCCGCTTGCGCAATCAGCTGCGCGAAATCGAGATTCAGGCCGAATCGCAGATGCAGTCGCGCCTGGCACATGCGCAAACCATCGATGCCGAGTTCGATCCGCTCGAAATGGATCGCTATACGCGCCTGCAGGAAGTCACGCGCATGATGGCCGAGTCGGTAAATGACGTGACCACGGTGCAACACAACCTATTGCGCAACCTCGACGCGGCAGACGCGGCGCTGACCGCCCAATCACGGCTCAACCGCGATTTGCACCAGGGTCTGATGAGCATGCGGCTGATGCCGTTCGACTCGATCGCCGAGCGTCTTTATCGCGTCGTCCGGCAGACGGCCAAGGATCAGGGCAAGAAGGTCAACCTCGACCTGCGTGGCGGCCAGATAGAAATCGACCGCGGTGTCCTCGACAAGATGACCGCACCGATCGAGCACCTGCTGCGCAATTCCGTTACCCATGGTATCGAATCGCGCAAAGTTCGCGCCGAACGCGGAAAACCTGAGATCGGCCAGATCGTGCTGGCGCTCACCCAAGAGGGCAACGACGTCGCGATCACCATGACCGACGATGGCGGCGGCCTGGATTTCGATCGCATTCGGGCCAAGGGACTGGCGCTCGGCATGCTGCAACCCGACCAGGCAAATGACCAAACCGCACTTACCCACCTAATATTTGCGCCCGGCTTCTCGACCGCGGAGCAGCTTACCGAAGTTGCCGGCCGGGGTGTCGGCATGGACGTGGTGCAGAGCGAAACGGCAACTGTCGGCGGGCGCATCGAAGTGCATTCTGAAGCCGGCACCGGGGCACGCTTTTCGATCGTCTTGCCGCAGACTACCGCGGTCACCCAGGCGCTGCTGGTCAGTTGCGCCGGCAGAACCTACGCGATTCCGTCGGCGATGGTCGAGCATGTCATGGAGCTCAAGCAGGCAGCTCTCGACAAAATCGTCGGCGATGGCGCGGCCGAGTGGATGGACGAACGCTATCCGTACCACTACCTGCCGCGGCTGCTGGGCGATTTCGAGAGCGTGCCGGAAGCAAGCCGCCTGCACTGGCTGCTGCTGTTGCGCGCAGGCGCCCAACGGGTTGCGCTGCGTGTCGATGCGCTGCGCGGCAACCAGGAAATCGTGCTGAAGAAGACAGGCCCGCAGTTGGCCCGCGTCATCGGGATCGCCGGCGCAACGGTGCTCGGCGACGGCGAGATCGTCCTGATGCTCAACCCGATTGCGCTCGCTGCCCGTGAGTTGCGCATCCCCCACGGAACCGCCCCGCTCGCACCGCGCGCAGAGCCGCCACGCGCGCCAACCGTCATGGTGGTCGATGATTCGCTGACCGTGCGCAAGATCACCGGCCGCTTGCTGGAACGCGCTGGTTACCACGTGCTTACCGCCAAGGATGGCGTGGACGCGCTCGAGCAACTGGTCGACACCGTGCCCGATGTTATGCTGGTCGATATCGAAATGCCGCGCATGGACGGTTTCGATCTGACGCGCAATGTGCGTTCCGACGACCGCACGAGGAATGTGCCGATCATCATGATCACTTCGCGCATTGCCGACAAGCACCGCAACTACGCGAGGGAAATTGGCGTCAACCACTACCTCGGCAAGCCGTATCAGGAAGAGGAACTGCTGGCACTCATAAGCAGCTACGCCGCGGTACGGAGCGCCGTTTGATCGCACCCCAGGACCGGTCATGATGAGTTCGATTTCCAAACGCGCCGCCGTGGCGGCCCTGGTCGCCGGCGTTGCGCTGGCCGGCTGCAAGAACATCAGTTTCCGCAGCGCATCCGACGACATGCGGGCGAAGAGTTTTGTGGTCGCCGCCGGCAAATCGGCAATCTATGTCGTGCGGCCGGGCTCAATTCGCAATCTGCCGCTGGCTGTGGTACTGGACGACAAGCTGACCGCGCGCACCGGCCCCTGCAGCTACCTACTGTGGGAGGTCGCGCCCGGCGCACACGAGATTCTGGCCTACGGCGAAAACATCAGTCGCGTGGCCCTCAAAACGGAAGCCGGCAAGACGTACTTCGTGCGCCAGGACGTCGCAGGTGGGCTGTGGTCTCCGCGCACGCTGCTCGTTGCGGTAGACGACGCCGCAGGACGCAAGGAGGTCAGCGATTGCCGGCTTGTCGACTCGGGCACACCCAAGCAGTAGAGCACTCCGCGTTCACGCGCTCGCCTGCTTCACCACCTTGTAACGTTCCAGCGTGCGCTTGCGCGCCTCGGCGTGGTCGACCAGCGGTGCCGGATAATCGCGGCCGATCACGCATCGTGCCGCCTGCTGCTCCGGCAGACTCATCAACCATGGCGCATGAACATGCCTTGCGGGCACCTTCATCAGTTCGGGGAGGTAACGGCGAATGAATTCGCCGGCCGCATCGAATTTCTCTGACTGCGTCACCGGGTTGAATATGCGAAAGTACGGTTGCGAATCGCAGCCGGTTGACGCCGCCCATTGCCAGCCGCCGTTATTCGCCGCCAGGTCGAAGTCGTTGAGTTGGCGCGCAAACCACGCCTCACCCTGGCGCCAGTCGATGCCCAGATCCTTCACCAGAAAGGACGCCGCCACCATCCGCAGGCGGTTGTGCATATAGCCGGTGGTGTTGAGTTGACGCATTGCCGCGTCGACCAGCGGATAGCCGGTCCGGCCCTCGCACCACGCCGCGAGCCAGTCGGCGCGCTGGTCGAACTTCACTGCGTCATATTCCCGGCGATAGGCCGCGCCAACGACGTGCGGATTGAGCGCGAGAATCATGTGGTAAAAGTCCCGCCACACCAGCTCGTTGAGCCAGACCTCGGCACCCTTGCTGCCATGAAGCATTCGCGCATGCGCCTCGCGCGCGAGTGCCCGAATCGCGATCGTGCCGAAGCGCAGATGCACGGAAAGGTACGATGGTCCCTTGAGCGCCGGGAATTCGCGCCGCTCTTGATAACCGTCGATGCGCGACAGGAAATCGTCGAATAACTGTCGTGCGCCGCGCATGCCGCACGGCAGCTTGAGATCGTGCAGATTGCTCGGTTCGAAGCCGATCTGCGCCAGCGTCGGAACCGCGCTGGACTCGGGCGGCGCGGCAAGGCGGCCGCGCGCCTCGCACAGATGGGGTGCCAGGTCGCGCGGACTCAGGTGCCTGATCCAGGCGTTGCGGTAGGGCGTGAAAACGGAAAACGCTTTGCCGCTGCCGGTCACCACTTCGCGCCGCTCGAAGACCACCTGATCCTTGAAGCTGCGCAGTGCCACACCCTGCGCTTCGAGCGCACGCGCCACGGCGGCATCGCGCGCGATCGCCTGCGGTTCGTAATCCCGATTGCAGAACACGGCCGCGACCGCGAGTTGGCGGGCCAGCCGGGGAATTTCGACGCCTGCGAAGCCGTGGCGAACGAGCAACCCGCCGCCCCTTTCCCTGAGGTGTGCATCGAGTTCGACGAGACTTTCGCGGATGAACTCGACCCGACGATCGGCACGCACCGGCAGCGCATCGAGAATCTCGCTATCGAACACGAACGCGCAGAACACCCGCTTGAACTCGGCCAGCGCGTGCGACAAGGCAGCATGATCGACATCACGCAGGTCGCGACGAAACCAGACAAGGGCAGCCGGCGGGGCGATTTTCATGACCTGACCGAAGTTAGTCGCAGTCCCTGCGAGATAACGCAGAAGCTGACGGATCGCGCCGCCTTTCGTTTCGCGACGCTGGATGACATCATGCACCGTGCCGGGAAGCCAGTAAACACGCGCGCCTCGGTTCGCATATCCCGCGGAGCCCGTATTCATGCGCCTCGCCAGGCGACGTGCTCGAAGAAGTCCGACCCTGCTTGGCTGCGAGCTGGACTGTCCCGAGCGCGGTATCCGGGAGAAACGCTGAATGCGCGTTGGAGCGACGCTCGTTTGAACTGTGACCGCGCACGGCGGTAAAATTGCGTTGTGACCAATCCGCCGACCCACAACGTCAATCTGACGAACCACTTCCTGATCGCCATGCCCGCCATGGTCGACCCGAACTTTGCCCGCACCCTGACCTTCATTTGCGAGCATTCGGAGCAGGGCGCGCTGGGCGTGATCGTCAACCGCCCGATGGACATGTCGCTCGACAACTTGTTCGACCGCATCGATCTCAAGCTCGAGGCGGCACGCCTTCACGACACGCCGGTGTACTTCGGCGGCCCGGTGCAGACCGATCGCGGCTTCGTGCTGCACCGACCGGCCGGCACCTGGCATTCGACGCTGGCAATCGGCGGTTCGATCGCACTGACCTCGTCGCGCGACATCCTGGAGTCGGTTGGGCAATCGGGTGAACCGGCGGAAATTCTGGTGACCCTCGGCTATGCCGGCTGGTCGGCCGGCCAGCTCGAGCACGAATTGGCGCAGAACGCCTGGCTCACCGTGCCAGCCGATCATGCGATCATGTTCGATCTGCCATACGAAGAACGCCTGCCAGCGGCGATGCAATTGCTCGGTGTCGATTTCGCCAACCTGTCCGAAGTCGCCGGGCATGCCTGAGCGCAACGCCCGGTCCGCCTTGCGTTCCCCGAACCCCGCCGCGCCCGCTTCCGAAACGGTGCTCGCCTTCGACTTCGGCGAGAAGCGAATCGGCGTCGCAGTCGGCGAGTCCCTGATCGGTACCGCCAGGGCATTGACAACGATTAGCGAAGATGCTGTCGACATCCGCTTTGCTGCGATCGAACGGCTGATCGCACAATGGCAACCGGCCCGGCTGGTAGTCGGACTGCCGCGCAGCGACGATGGCAGGGAACACGCGCTGAGTGCGCGCTGCCGCCGCTTCGCCAACCAGTTGCATGGCCGTTTCGGATTGCCCGTCGCGCTGGTGGATGAACGCTACAGTTCGCTCGAGGCCGATGCCGCGCTGAAGCTGGATGTCACACGCTGGCAAGCCCGCAAGGCCGTGCTCGATGCGCATGCCGCACAAGTGATTCTGCAAAGCTACCTGCTGGAGCACCATGGAACTGCCCAAGGCTGACGAGCTCATCGAACAACTGGTCGCGCAAATGCGACCAAGCATCGCGCCCGACACCGCCCTGGTCGGCATCCACACCGGTGGTGTATGGCTGGCCGAACGCCTGCATGCGGAGCTTGCGCTGGCCGCGCCAATGGGCAGCATCGACGTAGCCTTCTATCGCGACGATCTGGACAGCCGCGGCCTGCATGCCAAGGCGCGGCGCTCCGATATCCCGTTCGACGTGGAAGGCCGTCCGGTGGTAATCGTAGACGATGTGCTGTACACCGGGCGCACTACGCGCGCCGCTTTGAACGAGTTGTTCGACTACGGGCGACCAGCCCGCGTCGATCTGGCAGTGCTGGTCGACCGCGGCGGCCGCGAATTGCCGATCGAGGCGCGCTATTGCGCGCACCGGCTGGCCCAGCCGCTGTCGGCGAATCGCAATCTGCAACTCGAACGCGACGCCGACGGCGCGTTCTCGCTGCGGCTGATCGAAGCGAAGTAGCAAGCGGAGTCCGACGACAGTGGCCAACAACCCGCAGCTCGACGCCAACGGCAACCTCAAGCACCTGTTGTCGATCGAGGGGCTGCCGAGCGACATGATCACCGCCATCCTCGACACCGCCGAACCCTTCACCGAGGTGGCCGAACGTGAAGTGAAGAAGCTGCCGCTGCTGCGCGGCAAGAGCGTTTTCAACCTGTTCTTCGAGAATTCGACACGCACCCGCACCACCTTCGAGATCGCCGCCAAGCGGCTATCGGCCGACGTCATCAATCTCAACGTCTCGACCTCGTCGACCAACAAGGGCGAGACATTGCTCGATACGGTGGATAACCTGGTCGCAATGCACGCCGACATGTTCGTCGTGCGCCATGCATCGAGCGGCGCACCCCACCTGATCGCGCAGCATCTCGAAGCCACCCGCCGGCCGAACGTGCACGTGGTCAATGCAGGTGATGGTCGCCATGCGCATCCGACGCAGGGCCTGCTCGACATGTACACGATTCGCCACTACAAACGGGATTTCACCCGGCTCACGGTGGCGGTCGTCGGCGACATCCTGCATTCGCGCGTGGCGCGCAGCCAGATCCATGCGCTGACCACCCTCGGCGTGCCCGAGGTGCGTGCGATCGCGCCCAAGACGCTGCTGCCGAGCGATGTCGAACGCCTGGGTGTGAGGGTGTTTCACGATATGCGCGAGGGATTGAAGGATGTCGACGTCGTGATGATGTTGCGCCTCCAGAACGAACGCATGACGGGCTCGCTGCTGCCCAGCCCGCAGGAATACTTCAAGTTCTTCGGACTGACGGAAGCCAAGCTGGCACTGGCCAAGCCCGATGCGATCGTGCTGCATCCCGGGCCGATGAACCGCGGCGTCGAAATCGACTCGGCGGTGGCGGATGGCGTGCAGGCAGTGATCCTGCCGCAGGTGACTTTCGGCATCGCCGTTCGGATGGCCGTGATGAGCATGCTGGCGCGCGGATGACGGGATGAAGATTCTCATCAGGAACGGCCACGTCATCGACCCGGCCAACAAGATCGATGCACGCAACGACGTGTTCATCGCCGCCGGCAGAATCGTCGGGGTCGGGCAGGCGCCGAACGGATTTACTGCCAATCGCACCATAGATGCCGACCGGCTGATTGTCGCGCCCGGACTCATCGACCTCTCGGCACGCCTGCGCGAACCAGGGTTCGAGCACAAGGCGACCCTGGAATCGGAACTCACCGCGGCAGTGGCAGGCGGCATCACCAGCCTGGCCTGTCCGCCGGACACCGAGCCGCCGCTCGACGAGCCGGGCCTGGTGGAGATGCTCAAGCACCGCGCACGCAATCTGAATCTCGCACATGTTTACCCACACGGCGCGCTGACCATCAAGCTCAAGGGACAAACGTTGACCGAGATGGGCGAACTGGCCGAGGCTGGTTGCGTGGCCTTCAGCCAGGCCAACACGATGGTGCAGGACACCCAGGTGTTGTTGCGCGCATTGCAGTATGCGGCGACCTTCGGCCACAGCGTCTGGCTGCAACCGCAGGACAGCTATCTGGCCAGGGAGGGCGTCGCCCACGATGGCGAGGTCGCTTCGCGTCTTGGACTCGCAGGCATCCCGGTGCTGGCCGAGACGGTGGCAATCGCCACCGTTCTGCAGCTCGTGCGTTCGACCGGCGTACGGCTGCACTTCGCGCGGATATCGAGCGCCGCTGGTCTGGCGTTGATCGACGAGGCCCGCGCAGGCGGCCTCAAGGTGACCTGCGACGTCTCGGTCAATCACCTGCATCTGTGCGATGTCGACATCGGCTACTTCAACACCCATTGCCGGTTGCAACCACCCTTGCGCTCGCATTCCGACCGCGATGCGCTGCGCCGGGCGTTGGCCGACGGCCGCATCGACGCCTTGTGCTCGGATCACACGCCGGTAGACGACGATGCCAAGCAAGTGCCTTTCGGCGAAGCCGAATCCGGTGCAACCGGGCTTGAATTGCTGCTACCGCTGACGCTCAAATGGGCTCGGGAAATGAAGCTGCCGATGTCGACCGCGCTCGCGCGCATCACCTCGGATGCGGCAAGGGTTCTCGGTATCGCCGCGGGTACACTCTCGCCAGGCGCGGCGGCCGACCTGTGCATCTTCGATCCACGTGCGGCTGCGCGGGTGACGCGGGAATCGCTGAAGAGTCAGGGGAAGAACTCGCCGTTTCTCGGACTGGAGCTGACTGGATGGACGCGCTACACGCTGGCGGGCGGGCACGTGGTTTTCGAGCAACGCTGAATCGGCACCTGCAATTGCCTGCCGCTCGCCACAGCGCGCACCAGGCGGTGCTCTGGAACCCGCATGGATACTGGGTCTCCGGGCATCATTCCGGGCGGGATTTGGCGCTTGATGAGCGAATGCGGCGATGCTGCGCTTCGGCCGGTTGCGGCACCTGCGCGGGCGCTTGATCGGTTCCTGTCCGAAACGCGGCTTCGACCGCATCGAGCGACGTGCCGCTGACCCGGACGCGCTTGTGCCGCGATGCCTTGCCGCCGATCAGCTCAACCTGGCTGCGCAGCACGTCGAGTCGCTCCGCCACGAAAGCAACCAGGCTTGCATTTGCCTTGCTGTCTACCGGCCGAGCTGCCAAGCGGATCTTCAGCGCGTCTCCATGCTCGCCGACGATTTCGTTGCGCGAGGCGCCCGGCTGAACATGAACGGACAGGATTACCGCCTCGCGGTCAGAGCGTGCCCACGACCGCGGCATCAGAACATGACAGGAAGCAGGGAAACACGAACCTGACCGATCAGCATCAGCACGATCTGCAGCAATAACAGCAACACCAGCGGGGAAAGGTCGATATTGGCGATCGGCGGAATCAGCTTCTGAATCGGGCGCAGGAAGGGTCTGGCGAGACTGTTGAGCGTCGGGGCAAGCGGCGAATGCGGACTGACCCACGACAGGATCGCCGCAGCAAAAACCACGATGATCAGCAACCAGACCGAGAGCTTGATGACCTCGATCAATCCGACCGCCAGCATGATCGCACCCAGCCTGACAGCGTCGATGCCGGCCGGCGATCCACGCCGCCACACGACGATTGCGATCTCCAGCGCCTGAAGAAGAATCGCCGGCACCAGGCTCGACAGATCGAGCCCACCGAGGCTCGGCACGACTCGGCGCAACGGCAGCACCACCCAGTCGCTCAACTGAGTGACGAATGCGCCGAGTTGGTTGCGGAAGGACACACGCATCCACTGCATGTAGAAGCGCAGCAACAAGGTGATGGTAAGCACGCTCACGACGGCGTTGACGATCATCAGGAAGATGGTGTCCAACATCGCTCAGCCCCCAGCACCAAGTTCGTCACCGAGAACCTTACCGCGCTCGAACGCGGCTGCGACCGCGCGGGAAACCGCCGCCGCGACCTGATCGGCATCGAGCGAATTCAGCGCAGCCTCGGTGGTGCCACCCTTCGAAGTTACTCGCCCACGCAACACGGCAGGCGATTCGGCCGACTGCTTTGCCAGCTTTGCTGCACCCGAAAACGTCTCGATGGCGAGCTTGCGTGCGGCGTCCGGTGCGAAACCCATCCCCTCACCTGCGGCCTGCAAAGCCTCGATGAAGTAGAACACATAGGCCGGTCCGCTGCCGGATATGGCAGTCACCGCGTCCATCTGGGATTCGTCGTCGATCCAGACCGTATCGCCGACCGCAGCCAGCACACTATCGGCGATCTCGCGCTCTTCGCGACCGACCGAGAGATCGGCACATAGCCCGGCAACCCCGGCGCCGACCAGCGCCGGCATGTTGGGCATCGCCCGGACGATGTGCCGGTAGCCGCCCAGCCAGCGCGCGATGTCGGCAACCCTTACCCCAGCGGCGATACTTACCACCAGTTGCCGTTCGAGCCGGCCGGCCAAGGGCAGGAGCGCCTCACGCAATTGCTGCGGCTTGACGGAAAGTACCAGGACATCGCAGGCGAGCGCCGAATCGTCGGCAACGGCCGCACACCGCACGCCGAACTGGGCGGTCAAGCGCGCACGCGCCTCCGGAACCAACTCGACCACCTGGATCGCCGCAGCAGAAAAGCCGCGCTTGACCATGCCACCGATCAGCGCGGCCGCCATATTGCCGCCGCCGAGAAAGCTGACTCTCATTGTGATGCCCTGTCTGCCGCAGATCGCGAACCGAAGATTGCCGTCCCTACCCGAACGATCGTCGCGCCTTCCAGAATCGCTGCCTCGAGATCCGACGACATCCCCATGGATAGGGTATCAAGCCCGAGACCTTCCGTGTTCAATGTCTCAAGCAGTCGTCTCAACTCTGCGAAGCGTACGCGCGGCCGTGCGACGTCGTTGCACGGCTCCGGGATGGTCGTCAGCCCGCGCAGTTTGAGCCGCGGCAGCACTGACACCGAGCGCGCGAGCGCACCGACTTCTCGCGCAGCGGCGCCGCTCTTGGTCGGTTCCCCACTCAAGTTAACCTGAATGCAGACGTTGAGCTCCGGCAAATGTGAACCACGGGCGTCGGAGAGGCGCTGGGCAATCTTCAGCCGGTCGATGGCATGCACCCAGGCAAATCGCGCGGCAACCTGCCGGGACTTGTTGCTTTGCAAGGGCCCTGTGAAATGCCAGTCGAGATCCAGATCCGCCAGTTCCGTGATCTTTTCGACGCCCTCCTGAACATAGTTTTCGCCAAAACTGCGCTGTCCGGCAGAATAGGCGTCTCTTATGCTCGCGGCAGAAAACGTCTTGGAAATCGCCAACAGTAGTACACTCCCGGGGGCACGATGCGCTTGCCGGCAGGCTGACTCGATGCGCTGCCGAACGGTTTGCAGGCGAGCTTGAATTGTTGTCATAATTGTTTGAAAACAGTACGGAAATTATAGCACCCTAGGAGCGCTTGGCGCTTCGAGGGGGTAGCGCCGGTTTGCGGCCGGCGCCACGACAGGGAATGGCGAATGGATATCACCGAACTTCTGGCCTTTGCCGTCAAGAACAAGGCCTCCGATCTGCATCTTTCGTCGGGATTGCCGCCGATGATTCGTGTTCATGGCGACATCCGGCGCATCAACCTGCCGCCGATGGAGCACAAGGACGTGCATGGCATGGTCTACGACATCATGAACGATGGCCAGCGCAAGGTATATGAGGAGCACCTGGAGTGCGACTTCTCGTTCGCCGTGCCGAACCTCGCGCGTTTCCGGGTCAACGCCTACGTTCAGATGCGCGGCGCCGGTGCGGTGTTCCGTACCATTCCGTCAAAGGTGCTGACGCTCGAGGAACTCGAGGCGCCGAAGATCTTCAAGGAGATCTCCAACCAGCCGCGCGGTATCGTGCTGGTGACCGGCCCGACGGGGTCCGGAAAGTCGACCACGCTGGCGGCAATGGTCGACTACGTGAACGACAACGAATACGGGCACATCCTCACCATCGAAGATCCGATCGAGTTCGTGCATGAATCCAAGCGCTGCCTGATCAACCAGCGAGAAGTCGGCAAGGACACCTTGTCCTTCAACAATGCGCTGCGTTCCGCGCTGCGCGAGGATCCGGACGTGATCCTGGTCGGTGAAATGCGCGACCTCGAGACCATCCGGCTTGCGCTGACAGCCGCGGAAACCGGCCATCTGGTGTTCGGCACGCTGCACACGAGTTCGGCTGCCAAGACCATCGACCGTATCGTCGACGTATTTCCTGCCGCGGAGAAGGACATGGTCCGCGCCATGCTTTCGGAATCGCTGCGAGCCGTGATCTCGCAAACGCTGCTCAAGACGAAGGATGGTTCGGGCCGCGTGGCGGCGCACGAAATCATGATCGGCACGCCCGCCATCCGCAACCTGATCCGCGAGAACAAGATCGCGCAGATGTATTCGATGATCCAGACAGGTTCAAATGTGGGCATGCAGACGCTCGACCAGTGCCTGCTCGATCTGGTCAGGCGCAATGTCGTGTCGGCACCCGAGGCCCGAGTCAGGGCGCAGAACAAGGACAATTTTGCCGGTTGATGTCGGCCACTCGGCCTAGACGGAAGCTGCCGGCCTAACAATTTAGGTTCGCCGACACAGCAGGAGTACGAGGATGGAACGCGATCAGGCACTCAAGTTCATGCACGATCTGCTGCGCCTGATGGTTAGCAAGCGGGGTTCGGACCTTTTCATCACATCGGGCTTTCCACCGGCCATCAAGATCGACGGCAAGATCACGCCACAGTCCAACCAGACGCTGACGCCACAACACACGGCGGAACTGGCCCGCTCGATCATGAACGACCGGCAGGCCGCGGAGTTCGAATCGACCAAGGAGTGCAACTTCGCGATCTCGCCGAGCGGGATCGGCCGTTTCCGCGTCAATTCGTTCGTGCAGCAGGGGCGCATCGGCTGCGTGCTGCGAACCATACAGCAGAAGATCCCTTCCTTCGACGAGCTCTGCATGCCGCCGGTGCTCAAGGACATCGCGATGACCAAGCGCGGGCTCGTGATCTTCGTCGGTGGCACCGGCACCGGCAAGACGACCTCGCTGGCAGCATTGGTCGACTATCGCAATACCAACAGCTACGGCCACATCGTGACGGTCGAAGATCCGATCGAGTATGTACACGACCACAAGAACTGCATCATTACTCAGCGCGAAATCGGTGTCGATACCGATTCGTGGGGCGCGGCGCTCAAGAACACCTTGCGCCAGGCGCCGGACGTGATCCTGATGGGAGAAATCCGCGACCGCGAAACCATGGATTACGCGATCGCCTTTGCCGAAACCGGCCACCTTTGTCTGGCAACGCTGCATGCCAATAGCGCAAATCAGGCGATCGACCGGATCATCAACTTCTTCCCCGAGGAACGCCGCTCGCAGTTGCTGATGGACCTGTCGCTCAACTTGCGCGGCATGGTTTCGCAACGGCTTCTGCCCCTGAAGAACAGCAAGGGACGGGTGCCGGCGGTTGAAATCATGCTGAATTCGCCGCTCATCTCGGACTTGATTTTCAAGGGCGAGGTCACCGAGATCAAGGACGTGATGAAGCGTTCACGCGAGCTCGGCATGCAGACCTTCGACATGGCCCTATTTGACCTCCACGAGGCCGACAAGATCACCTACGAAGACGCGCTGCGCAACGCCGATTCGGTCAATGACCTGCGTCTGCACATCAAACTGCAGGGCAAGGAATCCAAGGACCGCGACCTGACGGCCGGGGTCGGGCACCTCGACATCATTTAGACTCCGTACTCAGACCGGGCGGCGCGGTTTTCTTTAGCTTACCCGAAACGACCCGGTACTCGTAGAGCCTGCACTCGAGCGCGCCGTTGTAGAGCGGTGTCCGTTTGCTGGCTTTCAGGCCGATCAATTTGGGCAGATTCTCGTCACCGGAAAAGAAGTAGCAACGCCAGCCTGCGAAGTGCTGTTTCAACGCATCGCCGAGCTTCGGATACAGGGCGTCCAACGACTTCTGCTCGCCCATGCGCACACCGTAGGGCGGGTTGGTTACCAGCACGCCGGATTCGGCGGGCGCATTGACGGTCAGGATGTCCGCCTGCACGACCTTTATCCGCCCGTCCAGACTGGCGTACTGCAGATTGCGGCGGCCTCGGTCAGCTTCGACCGCATCGACATCCGCGCCACTGATCCTGAAATCACGCTCGCGTCGGGCAGCCCGTGCGTCGGAAACCAGCCATCGCCACAAGGGCGGGTCGAAACGGCGAAACCGCTCGAACGCGAATTTGCGCCCCAGCCCCGGTGCAATTTCCAGCGCGATCTGGGCCGCCTCCAGAAGAAAAGTGGCGCTGCCACACATGGGATCGAAAAGCGGCTCCTCGGGTTTCCAGTTGGCGAGCATCAGGATTCCCGCCGCCAGGTTTTCCTTGAGCGGCGCTTCGACCCTCGCGCGCTTGAGTCCCCGCTTGTACAGCGGTGCGCCCGAAGTATCGAGATAGAGCATCGCCTCGCGATCATCGAGGAATAAGTGGATACGCATGTCCGGGTTCGCTGTATCCACGCTCGGGCGTTTGCCCAGCACGGCGCGAAAGGCATCGCACACCGCGTCCTTGGTGCGCAGCGCCAGAAACTCGAGACTCTTCAGTGGGCTGCGGATCGCAGTCACATAAACTCGAATCGTTTGTTCGACAGAAAACCATTCGTTCCACGGCAGGTTGCGTGCTATTGCGTAGATATCGTCCTCGGTGCGATACGGGCATCGGGCAACCCGCCAGAGTACCCTCGTCGCAAGGCGGCTCCACAGATTGACGCGATAACAGACACGCCAGTCGGCGACGAAGTGAACGCCTCCGGGCACCGCTTCCACAGAGGCTGCCGACAATCCGGTCAGTTCCTTTACAAGGAGGGCTTCGAGACCCCGCGGACAGGGCGCAAAGAACTCCTGCGGACCAAGGTAGAGGCCCGCCGACGCATTGAGCGTAGTGGATGGGACAGCGGAGGCACGCCAGAGACGGGGTTGGGTCACGGTGGGGAATGTCCTGAATCAGAACGGCTTGAAGATGACGAGCCAGACCACAACGAAAAGCATGATCACAGGCAGTTCGTTGAACCAGCGAAACCAGACGTGACCATGCAGATTGACACCTTCTGCGAACCCGCGCAGCAGGTGGCCACAATAGAGGTGATACACAACCAGCGTCGCAACCAGCAAGGTCTTGACATGCAGCCACGCTCCCCCGAATCCGAAGGCGAACCACAGCGCGAACCCGAGGACGACCGCCAGCACAGCCAGCGGCGTCATGAACCGATAGAGCTTGTTAGCCATCAACAGTAAGCGGCAGCGCTCCGCCTCGCTGCCCGCCGGCACCATCGCAAGATTGACGAAGATCCGCGGCAGATAGAACAGCCCGGCGAACCAGCTTACGACAAACACGATGTGCAAGGTCTTGAGCCAGAGCATGGTTCCAGCATTCCGTTCAGAAATTCCAGTTGACTTGCAGTTCGTCCCCGATCGATACCCGGTCGCCTGCCCCACCGAGAACAATCGCGTTCTGCCCGAAGGTCGTGCCGAAGTCGCGATCGATGCGAAACTGGTTCAGCGTCGTGAGCGGCTCCCCGGTTACATCGCGCATGCCCGTTGCGGGATCGACATTGGTGATCAGGCAGCGAGCGCAGGGCTTCACAAAGCGCAATATGAGACCGCGCTTGCCGCGCAGCTCGCGAATGTAATCTTCGTCGAACGCCTCGACACCCCGTAGTACCAGGTTTGGGCGAAAGCGCGCCATCGACACGGCTTCTGCCCCCTTCTCAATCAGGCGTTCGTTGAGGGCACCGAGCGACCCTTCGCCGATAACGAGCAGCGCAAAGCCATCCGAGAACAGCGTACTCGCGCCGGAATCACCCGCAAATTCCGGGTCACTGATACGCTTGGCACGCTTGTCGAAGGCTACCAGCCGGCAATCCGTACCGAGCACCTCCGAGAACCAGCTCGCTGCCGGCTCGCCCGCATCGATGGCCTGGCATTGATCACTCCACACGCTCGCGGTAACGATTTCTCCTTCGTGTCCGAACGGAACCTGCAGATCGGACAGTCCAGTCGCACTCACGCGCAGCGAGTCTTCGCCAAGCTGTGTCGCGATCAGCGTCATTCTCGGAAACTGCCGCTGTGTCAGAAAGCGGCCCTCGCGGTCGATCAGCATCCAGTGCCGATCCCAGGCCAACCCGTCCGCGGTCAGGATCGAGGTCGTCAGATCGATACCCCGGCACGACTTGATCGGGTACACCCAGAGACCGCTGATCGTTACCACTTAGCACTCCGCCAAAGTGCGAAGGCCATCGCGGATATGCGGAAACCGTAGCTTGACGCGCAACTCTCGCTTGAATCGATTGTTGATCAGTCGGCGCGACTCGGACATAAATGACATAGTCACAGGCGACAAGCGCTCGCCAGCTACGGCGCGCCTGACTCTCGCTGGGTGCGCCAGCCCGAGTGCATCCGCGACAAGATCGAAATAATCGCCCATGCGCAGGTCGGAATCGTCACTGGCATTGAAGACGCGTCCACCTCGTGCGCGAAACAACGCCATGCCAGCCAACCGGGCCAGATCCACGGCATGAATGTGATTTGTGAATACGTCATCTTCAGCAGTCAACACTGGATCGCCGCGGCGCAGACGCTCGATCGGCAGTCGGTCGGCCGCGTAGATGCCCGGAGCACGAAGGATTGCAACACCGCAGCGGCTGCGGATCCCGAAATCGCGCAATGCCCGCTCAGCGTCGACACGTCGCCGTGCCCGCGGTGTAGCCGGCCGCGCGGATCTAGTCTCGTCGACCCTTTCACCCATGCAGTCGCCATATACGCCAGAGGTGGAAATGTAGGAAATCCGCTGTGGTAGACTCGCGCGGGTAGCGAGTGCGGCGAGCAACTTTCGCGTGCGTTTGTCACTGGTTCCACGGTCCTGCGGTGGTGCGGCATACAATACGCAATGGGCAATTCCCGCCAGCCTTCGCAGCGTTGCTGGCTTGTCCAGATCACCGCGCAGGGGAACCGCCCCGAGGACCCGGACAACAGCGTCGTCCGAGGCGTTGCGTACCAGCGCAAAGACCCTGAATCGCCGCGCGAGCCAAGGCAATGCGCGCTTGGCCACATCACCGCAGCCGATAATCAACAGTCTTCTCACCTTGAAATTATCTCACGACACGCTTTCGAGTCAGTTTCAACAACCATGACGGTTCTGGTCACGATCAAACCGAGCGGCCACAGCTATCGAGCCGATCCCGAACAAAGCATTCTGCAGACGGCGCTCGATGCCGGTTTCATCCTGCCGTACGGTTGCCGCAACGGCGCCTGTGGTTCCTGCAAAGGCAAGGTGCTCGCGGGCGACGTGGACTATGGGGACTATCAGGAAGAGGTGCTGACCGCGGAGGAGCGCTCGAAGGGCTATGCGCTGTTCTGCTGCGCCCGGCCAAGAGGCGATGTGACCATCGAGTGCCGCGAGGTCGGCTCGCTCAAGGATATTCCGGTCCGCACACTTCCGTGCCGGGTGCAGAAGATCGAGCGTGCCGCCGAGGATGTCGTGATGCTTCAGTTGAGGCTGCCGGCCAATGAACGACTGCAGTTCCTGGCCGGGCAATACATCGATTTCCTGCTGAAAGACGGAAAGCGCCGGAGCTTCTCGGTCGCCAACGCACCGCACGATGATGCGTATCTACAGCTCCACATTCGCCACGTTCCGGGCGGGCAGTTCACCGACCACGTGTTCCACGCGATGAAGGAGCGTGACATCCTTCGTTTCGAAGGGCCGCTGGGCAGTTTCTTTCTGCGCGAGCAGGCCGCCGAGAGTCCGGGCAAGCCGATCGTTCTTGTTGCCGGCGGTACCGGCTTTGCCCCGATCAAGGCGATCATCGAACACGCGATTCATCACCAGATGAAGCGGCCGATGGCGCTTTATTGGGGCGCGCGCAATCGTGCCGGACTCTACTTGCACCAAGTCGCTGAAAGCTGGGCCAGGACGATTTCGGGGTTCAAGTATGTGCCGGTGCTGTCCGATAATCCTCCGGAGGATAATTGGCAGGGACGCACTGGCCTGGTTCACCAGGCTGTGATCGACGACTTGCGCGATCTGTCAGCGTATCAGGTTTATGCCTGCGGAGCGCCGGCCATGATCGAAGCTGCGAAAAAGGACTTCGTGCGGGTCTGCCAGTTGCCCGAGGGGGAGTTCTTCGCCGATTCGTTCACGTACGCCGCCGACAGCCAGCCCAACCGATGACCGTCCTGCTAACCCATGAACCCGTCGTCAATAAGTCGCGAGCCATCACCGCGAACCGGCTGGTAGTTCATGCACCATCTATGGATGCGGCCTGCGACGCGTTGAACGAAGTGGCGCCGAGTTGGCCGATGGAACGCACGGTATTGCTGGGTCTGTCCGGCATTCCGCTGGACGCAACCCTCGTGGAGTGGGAACTACCGGAGAACACGCTGATCGAGTTGCCGGCAAGCCTTCTGGTCACGGCCGAGGGAACGCAACTCGCAGAGGCGCTGACTGAAAAGGGCATCGGTCTGTGCGTTACGAACGTCGGCCACGGCGAGAAATTGCCGGCCAACGTACCGCTGCGATTCGGACTGATCGACATCGTTTCGCACCCGCGCGTGCTCCCTGGCGTCGGCGTACCGTTGGCGGTCGGGCTTACGAATGCGGCCGGGTTCGATGCGGCGATGGCTGTTGGCTACGCCGGTGCAACCGGCTGGTTCTTCCTGAACGGCGGGCCCAAGGCACACCGCCTGTCACCTGGTCATGCGCAAATCGTGCGCGTACTGAACCTGGTCCGGCGTGACGCTGACATCAAGGAAATCGAGGCCGCGCTAAAGCTGGATGTCGCGCTTTCCTACAAGCTGCTTCGCTACATCAATTCTGCCGGTTTCGGCCTGCCTGTGGAAATCCAGTCTTTCCGTCATGCCGTGACCATGCTCGGCTACGACAATCTCAACAAATGGCTTTCGCTGTTGCTTGTCACGGCGAGCAAGCAACCGGGTGCGTCTGCCATCATGCAGGCCGCCGTCGCACGCGGCCGTTTCATGGAGCAGGTGGGCCGAGTATTTTTCGACAAGAGCGAGCATGACAATCTGTTCATAACCGGCGCCTTCTCGCTACTGAACGTGCTGCTGGGAACCAGCATGGAAGCGGTTCTCGGCGAAATGCATTTGCCGGATTCCATTACCTCGGCGCTCACCGGCCAGGGCGGCGTCTACAAACCGTTCCTCGACCTGGCACGATCCTGCGAGGACGACCCAAGGCTTCTCGCCCGCCAGGCGGAGAGCCTCGGACTCGACTTCCAGACGATTAACCGCGCGCAACTCTCGGCGGTTTCATTCGCAGATACCCTGCAAGCCGATTGAACGCCGCAGATTACGCCGTGCAGTGGGCTGCCAACGCATACCGGATCGCTCGTGCCTCGCAAAGAGCGGCCTGACTCCGCAGCCACGGCAGATTCTCGTCCCGGCGGCCGCCCGGCCGTCTCTACTTCATTCACCGCCCAGATACGCGTCGCGGACCTTGGGATTGTCCAGCAGCATCGCTGCACTGTCCGCCATCGTGATGCAGCCGCTTTCCATGACGTATCCCCGCGTCGATACGGACAGCGCCAGTTTCGCATTCTGTTCGACGAGCAAGATGGTCATGCCTTCAGCGGCAACCGACCTGACGACCTCAAACACCTTCTGCACCATGATCGGGGCAAGACCCATCGAGGGCTCGTCGAGCAACAACAGTTTCGGCCGGCCCATCAGGGCGCGGCCGATAGCCAGCATCTGCTGCTCACCACCCGACAGGGTGCCGGCAAGCTGCGCGGCACGCTCCTTGAGGCGCGGAAGCAGGTCGAAAACCCGCGCCAGATCGGACGCGATCTCCGCCTTGTCTTCCCGGCAATACGCGCCCATCGCAAGGTTTTCGGCGACGCTGAGCCGCGCAAACACCCCGCGTCCTTCAGGCACCAGCGCAATGCCTTCGCCGATCAAACGATGCGCCGGCCAGTGCACGATATCGTCGCCCCGGTAACGGATCTCGCCGTGGGCCGGCAGTATGCGCGCGAGCGCCTTCAGCGTGCTGGTTTTGCCAGCGCCGTTGCAGCCGATCAGGCAGACCAATTCTCCGTCGGCGACATCGAGGTCGATCGACTTGACCGCCGCAATCCCGCCATAGGAAACCCGCAATTCCCTCACCTTGAGCATCAGGCGAGCGCTCCGCCGAGGTAGGCCTCGACGACCTTGGGATCTCGCTGCACCAACTCCGGAACGTCTTCAGCAATCTTCTCGCCGTAGTCAAGCACGGCAACGCGATTGCAAAGTCCCATCACCAGTTTCACGTCATGCTCGATCAGCAGCACGGTCACGCCGTCATCGCGTATCGATTCGACCAACTCGCGAAGAGCGGCCGTCTCCGTCGCGTTCATGCCGGCGGCCGGTTCATCGAGCGCCAGGAGCTTGGGCTCGGTCGCGAGCGCGCGCGCGATCTCGAGCCGACGCTGATCACCATAGGACAGATGTCGCGCGAGATCGTTGGCGCGCGCGTCGACGTTCACATACTGAAGCAGCCGATGAGCCCGATCCGCGATGTCCGCCTCCTCGATCCGGGTTGCCTTGTTGCGCAATACCGCGCCGATCACGCCGGTGCGACTGCGCAGATGACGCCCGACCATCACGTTTTCCAGCGCACTCATATTGGCGAACAGACGAATGTTTTGAAAGGTGCGTGCGATTCCCTGGCGAGTCACCTCGTGAGGCGCGCCTATGTTCAGGCGCGCCTCATCGAACATCACCTCGCCGGCGTCGGCCGAGTACAGGCCGGTAAGTACATTGAAAAACGTCGTCTTTCCCGCGCCGTTCGGGCCGATGAGTCCGTAGATCTCGCCGCGGCGGATGGTCAGCGAGACATCGCGCAAAGCCTGCACACCGCCAAACGACTTGCCGATGCGCCGCGCATCGAGCAGGACGTTACTCACGGTCGCCCTCCACGCTCCTGCCCGCACCAGCGAACTCGCGTCGACGGATGGCGGACGGCCACAAGCCGGCCGGCCGGTAGAGCATGACGAGAATCAACGCCAGCCCGAACAGCAACATCCGCAGAGACTCCGGCGGTATCAGCACCTTGCCGAACAGCGCGGTCTGCACCGGCCCGGCACCGTAACGCAGTGCCTCGGGCAGCAGCGTGAGCAGAACCCCGCCAAAAATGACACCCGGAATATGCCCCATGCCGCCCAGCACGACCATGCAGAGAACCATGATGGATTCCAGCAGGGTGAAGCTTTCCGGGCTGACGAACTGCTGGAATCCTGCAAACAAGCCCCCCGCCACGCCGCCGAACGATGCGCCCATGGCGAAAGCCAGCAGCTTGACGTTGCGCGTGTTGATCCCGCAGGCCTTGGCGGCGATTTCGTCTTCGCGAATCGCTACCCAGGCGCGCCCGATGCGCGAATCCTCAAGACGAATCGATACGAAGATGACCAGCAAGGTCGCGGCCAGGAACAAGTAGTAGTAGAGATAGACCGACGGAACAGCGATGCCAAACACCTCCAGAGTGCTGCCGAGAGAGACACCGCCGATGTCGATCGGATCGATCTGCGTGATGCCTTGCGGGCCATTGGTCAGGTTGACCGGCCGATTCAGATTGTTCAGGAAGATGCGGATGATCTCGCCGAAGCCCAGTGTGACGATCGCCAGGTAGTCCCCGCGCAAACGCAGGGTTGGCGCGCCGAGAATCACGCCGAACCCGCCGGCAACCAGCGCCCCAAGCGGCAAAACGGCCCACACTGGCCAGTGCAGGCCGGGTGCCAGCGACGGAAACGCGCCCGCCAGATGAGGCGAACTGAGCAGGGCATACAGGTAGGCGCCGACCGCGTAGAAGGCGATGTAACCGAGGTCGAGCAATCCGGCGAACCCGACCACGATGTTCAAGCCGAGCGCCAGCATGATGTAGAGCAACGCAAAGTCGATCACGCGCACCCAAGCGATTCCGGCCCCTGCCCCCACCGCGAACGGCGCCAGCGCCAGCGCAACGGCCAATAGCAACGTACCAGCAAAGGCCACACGCGGATCGCGCCGACCGCAAGTGGCGGGATTCACGCCCGCTCCGAAACCCGTTCGCCCATCAACCCGGATGGTCGCAAGACCAACACGAGAATCAGGACGAAAAAGGCGAACACATCGCGATAGTTGGACCCGAGCACCCCGCCGGTCAGGTCGCTGATGTAGCCGGAGCCGAGCGATTCGATCAGCCCCAGCAGCACGCCGCCCAGCATCGCTCCTGCGAGGTTGCCAATGCCGCCGAGCACCGCCGCGGTAAAGGCCTTCAATCCGAGCATGAAGCCCATGCTGTAGTGGGCGATCGAGTAGTTCGCGCTGACCATCAGGCCGGCGACCGCAGCAAGCGCCGAGCCGATGACGAAAGTGAAGCTAATGATGCGATTAACATTGACACCCATCAGGCTGGCCATCGCGGGGTTTTCCGCAGTCGCCCGCATCGCCCGGCCGATGCGCGTCTTTTGCATCAGGAGGACGAGTCCGACCATCATCGCCCCCGCGACGCAGATGATCATGATCTGGAGATCGTTGATGGATGCGCCCATCAGGCTATGCGGCTGTGCCGAGAACAGTTGCGGAAACGACAGGTAGGTGCTTCCCCATCCCAGCATCATCAGCTGCTGCAGGACGATCGATACGCCGATTGCGGTAATCAGCGGTGCGAGCCTCGGCGCATTGCGCAAAGGACGATAGGCGACCCGCTCGATCGTGAAACCCAGTGCCATGCACACGGGAACCGCGCCCATCAGGCCAAGCAGCGCCACGACCGGCCCCGGCAGTCCGCTACCGGACAAGACCTTGACGATGGAAAGTGCCGTCAGGGCACCCACCATCACTACCTCGCCATGCGCGAAATTGATCAGCCCCAGAATCCCGTAGACCATCGTGTAGCCGAGCGCGACCAGCGCATAGATGCTGCCGAGTACCAGGCCGTTGATGATCTGCTGGATGAAAGTGTCCATGCGGTGGACGGTCAGGCGACGCGGGTTCCCATTCGGCGAATCATAACAAAGCACCCTTTTTGCGCGGTGCCCGGCATGCAAATTTGGCGCGACGAGGGGGCCGCCCGACTCATACTCGACGCGAAACCTGGATAACTTCGCGAGAATTGTTGATCCGGCGAATTCCCATGACAAGCTCCCCAGCGGCGCCAGCGCCAGTTCAGCGAGTCCTGTTGGGCGGATCGTCAGCGGCCTCTCACCGGACAGGCTGCCAGACGCAAGCTCGCCGCAGCAGTCGGCGTACTTCCGGGAGACAGCAAGAACTCACCACCCTCGAAATCAAAACGGCGCCAGGGGCGCCGTTTTGCCGATCCGCCGAGAAGCGCTTACTTCCTGTCGATTGCGGCCCTCGCCGCATCTGCGGCCTCCTTGACGACCTCCTTGGCCGCCTCGCCGGCAGACTTGGCAGCATCGTTCGCGGCATCCTTGGGGACATCCATGGTCGCAGCAGCGGACACGATCGCCGGGCCGCCGATGATTTCGAGCGGCTCCCACTTGCCGCCCTGGACCGCGTAGATCGTCAGGGGCCCGTCTTTCAGGTCACCCTTGTCGTCGAAGGCGATCGGACCGATCACACCCTTGTAGTTGGTCTTGGGCATCTCGGCGAGAATCTTCGACGGTTCGGTCGATCCGGCGCGCTTCATCGCCTCGACGATGACAAAAACGGCGTCATAACCCATCGGCGCGAAGAGCTCGACTTCAGTCTTGTACTTGGCCTTGAACTTGTCGAGGAATGCCTTGCCGCCCGGCATCTTGTCCTTCGGCAGTCCCGGAATCGAGGCCATTGCCCCCTCCGCGGAATCGCCCGCAAGCTTGATGAAGTTCGGCGTCTGCATGCCGTCGCCACCGAGGAACCTGGCGTTGATGCCGAGAGCCGCCATCTGCTTGGCCATCGGGCCGGCCTGGGTATCGATGCCGCCGAAGAACACCAGATCGGGATCCTTCGCCTTGATCGCCGTGAGTATCGCGGTGAAGTCGGTGTCCTTGTCCGTGGTGTGCTCGCGCGCGGCGATGGTCGCGCCGAGTGCCGTCGCCTTGGTCGCGAAAGCGTTGGCCAGGCCCTGGCCATAGGCGGTCGAATCGTCGATGACCGCGATCTTCTTGGCGACCAGCTTCTCAACCGCAAACTGTGCACCGACCGGGCCTTGCTGATCATCGTTGGCAACTACACGGTAGGTCGTCTTGAATCCCTGTTGCGTGTATTTTGGATTGGTCGACCCGGGCGAGATCTGCACGATTCCGGCGTCTGAATAGATCTTCGACGCCGGAATCGAGGCGCCGGAATTGAAGTGCCCGACCACCGCGACCACCTTTGCATCCACCAGCTTCTGGGCAACCGTGGTTGCCTTGGTCGGATTGGCTTCGTCGTCCTCGGCAATCAGTTCCAGTTTCACCTTCCGGCCGCCGACCTCGATACCGGCAGCATTCACATCGTCGACGCCGAGTTGCGTTCCGTTCCTGATGTCAATGCCGATATGCGCCTGTGGCCCGGTGAGCGGCGAAGCGGCGCCGATCTTGACCACCAGCGGATCGCTGCCGGCACTTGCCGCAGGTGCTTTTTCTTCCCTCTTGCCGCAGGCTACGAGCATGCTCGCAACCATCAGTGACAGTAGCAGGCCGTTTGCTGGTCGGTTCATTCGATGTCTCTCCAAGTCCGGGAATTGCAGAGTGCGGGAAAAGGCGCCGCCGATTGTGCGACGCAGACTCGCTGGCTGTCAATTCACTTCCAAAGCGTCCAGGAATCGGCAGTCAGGTCGAGGCAGAAAACAAAAAAGCCAGCCGGAGGCTGGCTTGTTCGAGATCGGGGCATACTCACATGCCGAGAACCCATTTCGCCAGCGTCTTTGCCTCGTCGGCGCTGACCTGGGGATTGGCCGGCATCGGCACCTGGCCCCAGACGCCCGAACCGCCTTTCATGATCTTTTCCGCAAGCTTGGCTTCCGCAGCCTTGTCGCCCTTGTACTTGGCCGCGATTTCCTTGTAAGCGGGACCGACCAGCTTCTTGTCCGTTGCGTGGCAGGCGAGGCAGTTCTTCTTCTGGGCAAGTTCCTGGCTTGCCATGACGGGCGCAGCGATCAGCAGACCGGCGGCGACCGAAGCAATAACGGCAATCTTCATGATGATCATCTTCCCTTCACTATGTGGTTGAAACAGGGACCGAAGTCTACCCGATGTCCCGGGAGTTGCATATGCGATCGAGTTCCGCCCAGTCGGTGACGGGCGACATGCAAGTAACGCCCGAGCAGACCCAAGCGTTGACGGTATCGCTGGTCGGCCGGTCGAGCATTGATGGAAGCCGCTCGCAGTTCTCGGCAACGGGAATCACCATGGCGGCGGGATGCAGCCGGGACAACAAACGCGCTTGCCAATCTGCCACTTCGTTAGCCGGGCCACGCAGGATGATCGAGGTCGGCGGTCGCAGATATTCCTCGAGTGCCATCAGGTAGGTGGCAAATCCGGCTGGGGCGTTTTCCGCGAACGGGAAGAAGGCAGCCAGACAGCGCCTCGCCGCCTCCAGATATCGGCTCTCTCCCGTAAGGTGGCCGAGTCGCTGGAGGCCGAAGGCGGCTACCGCGTTACCCGATGGAGTCGCGTTGTCGTGAGACGGCTTCGGCCGGGCGATCAGGGACTCATGGTCGTCGCTGGTGAAATAGAACCCGCCTCGTTCCTTATCCTCGAACCGGTCGAGCAGTACATCGGCAAGCGCGATCGCCCATTCGATGTCCGCCGACCGGAAATCCGCCTGCAAAAGATCGAGCTGGGCATCCAGCAGGAAGGCGTAATCGTCGAGGTAGGCATTCAGATGCGCTCGGCCGTCCCGGCAGGTTGCCAGCAAACGCCCATCCCGCCAGAGCGTTTGGCGCAGGAACTCGGAGGCGCGGCGCGCCGAGGCGATCCAGTCACGGCGGCCGAGCAGAGAACCCGCTCTCGTCATGCCGTCGATCATCAGCGCGTTCCAGCTTGTCAGTGTCTTCTCGTCGCGTCCCGGATGTACGCGTTGGTCCCGCACATCGCGGAGTTTGCGACGTCCCGACGAAAGCAGGCGCTCACACTCGGATAGGCTCCAGCCAGTCTTTTCGGCAATCTCGCGCAGATCGCCGTTGATGTGCAGGTGCCAATACTGGTTCTCGAAGTTGGCGGGCTGGTCGAGGCCATAATGGCGCGAGACCACCTCGAACTCGTCGGCGGGCAAGTGCGCCTTGACTTCGGCGGCCGTCCAGACATAGAACTTGCCCTCTTCGCCCTCGGAGTCCGCATCCAGCGAAGAATAGTAGCCGCCCTGCGGGCTCTGCATTTCCCGCATCACCCAGGCTGCGGTTTGCTCGGCAACCTGCCGATATCGCGGCGCGCCGGTAAGGATCGCCGCCTCCGCATATAGAGCCAGCAGGGGTGCGTTGTCATAGAGCATCTTTTCGAAGTGCGGAATCACCCACTGGCCATCCACGCTGTAGCGGCAGAAGCCGCCGCCCAGATGGTCATAGATACCGCCGGCTGCCATGTGGTCGAGCGTCGTCAGCACCATCTGTTTCGCGCGCGCGTCACCGGATTCGATATGACGTCGCAGCAGGAGAGCCAGATCGGTCGGATGGGGAAACTTCGGCGCCTGGCCGAAGCCGCCGTCGCGGGGATCGAAACTGGCCTCCAGCAGACGGCGCAGTCCATCGATCGGCGCTCGCGTGAGATGGAGCGACTCCGGCGTGTCCTCGCCGTTGCCGCGCGCCAGCGCGTCGCGTAGCGCCTGGTTCTGTTGCTCGATCTCGCCACGCTTCTGCGCATAGGCCTGGGCAACCCGTTCGAGCAGATCGACGAAGCCGGGCAGGTTGTAGCGCGGCGACTTCGGAAAATAGGTGCCGGCAAAGAACGGGGTGCCGTCCGGCGTGAGGAACAGCGTCAGCGGCCAGCCCCCCGCGCGTTGGGTTAGCAGATGATGTGCGCTCTGGTAGATCTGGTCGAGATCGGGCCGTTCCTCGCGGTCGACCTTCACATTGACATAGAGCCGATTCATAACCGCCGCCACCTCGGGGTCTTCGAACGACTCGTGCGCCATCACGTGGCACCAGTGGCAGGCCGAATAACCGATCGAAAGCAGAATCGGGCGGCCTGTCTCGCGCGCCAAGGCCAAGGCATCCGGCCCCCACGCAAACCACTGGACCGGATTTTCGGCGTGCTGCTGCAGGTACGGCGAGGTTTCGTGGGCAAGTCGGTTGGGCATGGCACTTTCCCGCGGGTTGTTGTCTCTCCCAGTCTAGCATCGGCCGCCTATTACCCGAACAATTTGGTCAACTTTGTCGAGCCGAATCGTGCGTGCGGGGCCATCCCTGCGGGCGCCGTGCGGAGAATTCTTATTTTCTTCAGAGTGTTAGCTCGGCACGCAAAGAATTGGTGCGTCGCAGCAATCGTTCTTGCAATCTTCCGTAGAGCGCCTATAATCAACTTATGCTGCAGTGCAACAAAGGTATTCGACCTGGGTTCAACTCTGCAGAGCGGTCGTACTGATCAACGCTTTGTTAAGGAGGCTTTCATGAACACCAACCCGCAAAAATTGACAGATGCTGCCAATGCGAATCTCGACTCCGCCCTGACGATGGCTGGGACAGCCCTGAACTGTGTCGAGCGTCTTGCCGCACTGAACCTGAATACCGCACGCAACCTGCTGGCTGCCGCTGCGGATAACAACAAGGCCTTGCTGTCGATCAAGAGCCTTGACGAGTTGTCGGCGTTCCAGACCGAAGCTGCCAGGCCGGCGGCCGAAGCCGCAGTAACCTACTCGCGCGCCGCCTACGCAATCTGCACCGAAACCGTCGAAGAGATGAGCAAGATCGCTGGCTCGCAGTACGACGTGTTGAAAGCCAAGACTTCCGCCGCGATCGACGAAGCGCTGAAGTCGGCCCCGGCCGGCAGCGAGCCCGCCGTCGCCGCGCTCAGATCCACGATGGCTGCCACCGATTCCGCCTACAACGCGATTACCAAGGCAGCCAAGCAGGTCGGCGAAATGGCCGAGTCGAACATGACGGTCGCGACCGATTCTGCAGTCAAGGCGCTGACCAATGTGACCGCGATGCCGAAAGGCAAGAAGAAGGCCGCGTAGGTTTTCGGCCTGACAGAAGGACGGGCGCCGCAAGGCGCCCGTCTTACTTTCCGCCGCCCGCTCTCCTCAGAAACTCGCGCGCAGCGACAGCCGCAGGGTACGCGGCTCCGCGGGGTGCAGGTGGATATCCGAAACCGGCCCCGTCTCGCGGGCCAGCCGCGATTCGTAGAAGTATTCGATGTCGCTGACCTCGCGATCGAGCAGATTCAGCACGTCGAGCGAGACCTGCAGGCTGCGGTTGATCCGGTACCCCGCACGCAGGTTGATCAGCGTCGAACTGCCGGAGTGCACCGAGTTATCCTCGATCAGCGGTCGGCGACCGAAATGCCGCAGCCGCAAACCGCCGAACCACTCACCGCGATCGAGCGAAACGCCGACCGAGGCCACACGCTCGATCGCTCCCGGGATGCGGTTTCCCGCCGGATTGTCGTCGCGAAACCGTGCCCGCGACCACGAAAGATCGGCATCGACGATCACGCCAGCCACCGGATGCCAATAGTTCGCGAACTCGATGCCGGAACGCCGGCTCGGGCGGCTCGCCTCCGTGGTACCGGCATCGCCGATAAACAGCAGCTCGGAATCGAGGTCGAGCCGCCATAATGACAGCGTGCTCTGCACACCGGCAACGATTGCGCTGCGCACACCGGCCTCATAGCCCTTCGCGCGCACCAGCGGTGTTACCGGATCTGCTGCGATCGCCGTATCGTTCGGATCGACCCGGATCGTCGTGCCGCGCGCGTCGTTGCTGTGAAAGCCGCCGCCGGCATTCAGGTAGAACTCGGTCTTGGCCCAAGGTCCGAAGATCAGCGATAACTTGGGATTGACGATGTGGTCATTCACCTTGCCCGAATTCGCCGCGATGCTGCTCGACACATCGAAACGATAGAAGTCGGCGCGCAGCCCGGCCACCGAACGCAGCCAGGGCAGCCACTGCAGGCTGTTCTGTGCATATAGCCCGACGCTGCTCTGCTTGACGTGATCCTCGCGCACCATCGCCGGCTGCAGATTTCCATCGGCATCGAGTTTGTCTGCCCGTACTCCGCCCCGCGAGCGATACAGCCCGACCGGATCGATGTTGTCATGACGCGACTGGAGGCCGACGATGGTTTCGCCCTCGCGCGCGCCCCACTTGCTGAACCAGGTATGGCTTGCGTCGAAACCGAACGTCGTACGCCGTTCCTCCTGCGCGAATTGGTCGCCGGCGGCCGGGAAGTCGAGGAAGTAGGTGAAGTCGGACACCAGCTTGAGCTGAGAGCGCATCAGATAGGCGTTGCCGCGCGTGATGCCAGACGAATCGCTCTTCGCCCATTGCCCCGACAAGCTGTAGCGCGACGTATCCATCAGGTCGGATGGATCGAGCGAACCGAAGCGCGAGATGGCGCCACTGTCGATCGCGCGGCGCGCCACCTGGTTGCTTGCGCGTCCGGTCGCCTCATAGACCATACCGGTAACCGAGTATCCATTGTCAGCCCGACCCTGGCTGTAGCGGCCGACAAGGTTGTAGCGGCGGAAATTCTGCGCAACGGTCCACGGCCCGTCGTACTCGTAATACTCGAGTCCATATAGCAGCGTGCCGCCGCCCGCGGGCGGCGATCCCGCCAGCAACGCACGCCGCCAGCCGTCCTCGCCGATGCCGATCTCTGCGAAGCTCCGCGGCAAGTTGCGAAAGTAGTCGAGATGCGCCGCCCCGGCGGCGGCGAAATCCCCCTCCTCCGCCGAGTACGGGCCCTTCTTGTAGCGCACCCGCTCGACCAGTTCCGGGATCAGGAAGTTCAGGTCGGCGTAGCCCTGACCATGCGCATTGGTCGGCTGGTTCACCGGCATGCCATTCACGGTGGTCAGAAAGTCGGTGCCGTGGTCAAGGTTGAAGCCGCGCAGGAAATACTGGTTGGCTTTGCCGTCCGACGAGTGCTGGGTGACGATCACGCCGGGTACGACTTCCAGCATTTCGCCGGGCCGAAGCAGTGGTCGCGTGGCGAGCTGCTTTGCGCTGATCGTGCCTTCCGTGGCGCTGTCGGCCGCGCCGATCAGACCGTCAGCACCGGCCCTGACGTCCACCGTATCCAGGGTCGGCACGCCAGCCGCTTGCGCCGTCGAACTGGCTGCCAGCAAGAGGCCGAACAGCAATGCACGGCCAACCCGCCGATGCATACGAGGCGACAGCGTGTTATGATGTTTTTCCATTTGTTCTTACTCCATGGGAAACTCGGAAACAGGCAGGAACAAGCGCTTTCTATCCGGACAGGCCCGGCCTGCGAATCCGGATCAACCGGCGGAGCTTGTTACCGTGGATACGTGCGCTGCGGGATTCCGGATGCGGACCAGACGCAGGGCGAAGAGATAGCTGACGGCGACGCAGCAGATCAGCGCGCCACCAAAAAGCAGTTCGCGACCCTCGGACCACGCGTCGACCTCGGGCGATAGGAACTTCGCCGCACCGAACGCGGCGACCAGCAGGGACATCGACGACACCACCAGACTCATTACGCGCGAAGCGACCAGTGCTACCTGGTCTGCGCGCGCGATCAGGCGGGCAATCCACAAACCGTTGGCCCCATCAGTCACCAGCATGCCGAGCATGAAGAGCAGGCCGAGGGTCAACGCGTGCTCCCAGCCGCCGAACCGGGTCGCCGTAAGGGCGAACAGCGCAGCCTGGCTCAAGGTATCGAACGACAGGGCGAACAGCGCACCCACCAGCATGACCCAGCCGGGGTTCGACGAACGCGTCAGTCGGCCCAGCCAGCGTCCCTTGATACCCACCGGCGCAACCAGTTCGTGCGGCTCCGCCGCGGTCACCGCATGCAGATTGACCAGACCGAGCAGGGTGAGAAAGCCGATCGAGATCCACGCCCCTGCCGTCTCGATCCACTGTGGCACCTGCCAATGCCGCGCCAGGGTGCTGACCGCCAGTGCGATCGTGACCACCACCGCGCCGTGGCCGAGCGAAAACAGCGTTCCGCACAGGCGGGCGATGCGCGGATTGGCACGCGCGTTGTAGCGCGTCAGGCCGTCGATCGTCGCCAGGTGATCGGCGTCGAAGCCATGCTTGACACCGAGCATGAAAACCAGCGCTGCGAGCGCCGTCCAGTCACCGGGAAGATCATGCATGGTTCGCCTCTGGTCCGGGATCGAATGTATGAACAATATACCAAAGTTCACACAAAATTCGTATCCGCTCCTCGCGCGTCACGCGTGCTGGCGAAAACCCCGATCCATGGACATCCTTCGGTGACGGCAAAGCCATCCGACAGCGCGATCGGCGCGGCCGGCGCGGTCGTCGCCGCTCCTGCGACGCCGAAATCGGCAGCAACAGACGCCGACGATCGCGCGGGACTTCTCTAGTTGCGTGGCTTCATATGGGTATGACCGCGCCCGCTCGGGTGACGATACTTCGCCCCGGCCTGCAGATCGACTGTCACCAGATTCAGGCTGCTGTGGCGGACGCCTCGCTCGGCGGCGATCACATCGGCGAAACGCCGCACGTCGGCGGTCGGCCCGCGCAGTATCACGCTTTCGATGCAGTTCTCGTGATCGAGATGCGCATGCATCGTCGATATACACAGATCGTGGTGATCATGCTGCAGCCCGGTCAGTCGCTCGGCGAGTTCGCGCTCGTGATGGTTGTAGATATAGCTCAGATTGGCGACGCAGTGCGGCGCCTGTTCGGTTTCCTGGCGATGGCGTTCGAGCTGGCCGCGCAGGATGTCGCGCACCGCCTCCGAGCGGTTGCTGTAACCGCGCGCGGCGATCAGGCGGTCGAAGTCTCGTGCCAGATCCTCGTCCAGCGATATCGTGAATCGTTCCATCCTTGGCTTCCTATCGGGTGACGGGTAACAGGTGACGCGAGAGGATCCAGCCACCCGTCACGCGTCGCCTGTCACCGAATGCCAGTCGCACACACCGTGCGCAAGCCTATATCCATGCGCTTCTTTAGGCATGCGCCACCACAACGGCCATTCCATGCGCCCCGTGACGGCACATGCCCGTAGACCGCCATTCCATGCGGTCTGCAGACAAGCCGGTCCGCCGTTGCCGCAGGCGGGCCATTCATGCTGTCTCCGCCACCCGCCAGCCGAGTTCACGATGCAACGCGAGGTGGCGTGGTGTCCACGAATTCGGACTCTTGGCGACGAAGTGGTAGCGCGCCACGTGATAGCTCGGATCGAATCCATAGAAGTTCCGGCGCATATGCTTCAGCTCTTCCTGCCGGTAGCGGGCGAGCGGTTTCTCGGCCTCGTCGTGCGCGCGCCGCGCCCGCTTGGCGTCGAGTCGCGAGGCGAAATCCGGCGCCTGTGCCAGCGCCTGCGCACGCGTGGACACCTGTTCTGCGAACGCCGCCGGGGCGACGTCGATGCTCGCGTCGATCAATTCCTCGCGCAGCGCCTGCGGTGCGGGCAGCGGCAGGCGGTTGGTCATGATGCGCCGCGCATGGTCGGCGCCGACGCGCCGCGGCAGCTGGTAAGTCCAGTACTCCGAGCCGTAGAGGTTGCCCATGTTCTTGTAATGTGGATTGAGAATCACGCCGGCGCGTGCCCAGACCTGATCGGCCGCCAGCGCCAGGAACGCGCCGCCAGCGCCGGCATTGCCGCACAGCGCGGCCACTGTCAGCTGCGTATCGGTCTCGATGACATCGCGGGCGAAGTCGTCGATGGCGTTGATGTTGGCCCACGATTCGTCGGCCGGGCTGTCGGCGGCCTCGATCGTGTTGAGGTGGATGCCATTGCTCCAGAAGTCTCTGCCGCCCTCCAGCACGATAACCCGTGTCGGACGCGAGCGCGCAAACGCAAAGGCCTCGCGCAGCCGCCGGCACTGATTGGTCGACATCGCACCGTTGTAGAACTCGAAGGCGAGATAGCCGACTGCGCCGTCCTCGCGGTAGGTGAGTTCGCTCCATTGCGCGCCATCATCGCGCATCAACGGTGCGGCAAGTTCGGTCAGGCCTGCTGCCTGCGCCGCGAAGGCGATCGTCGGCGGCAGCTTGACAGCGCCGTCGTGGTCGACCCGCCGGACATGGCCGATCCACAGCGCACCATCGATAGTCAGCCGCAGCAGCGCGCCGTCGCGCCGCGCAACGATCTCGCCTGGCATACCGTCCGGGCGTCGCGCTTCGGCGTGTACATCGAACAGATTGCACGGCACACCGAACAACTGGTCGGCGACGCCAGGAAAGCCATCGGCCGCATTGAGTTTCGCGATGACGGTGGCGGTGTCGTCGCGCGACCAGTCGATGCGGCGATCGGTCTGGCGCATCAGCGGCCGCAATTGCCCGCGCGCCGCCGCTGTCGCCAGCGGTATTGGAATGAAGCTGCCCGACGCAAAGCGCTCGACCGCCGCGAGCACTGCACGGCTGGCGGCCTCGGTGACCTCGTTGCGATAAATGCTGGATTTCTTGGCACGGCGCATCGGGAAGCTCTCGGACGCCCAGATGTCGCCCGCATCCATCTCGGCGTTCGCCTGCAGCACCGTGACGCCCCACTCGCGTTCGCCGTTCTGGATTGCCCAGTCGAGCGCGGACGGTCCGCGATCTCCGGGAATTCCTGGGTGAACGATCAGGCAGACATTGCGCGACCAGATCGAATCGGGAATCGCACGGCGTAGATAGGGCGCGACGATCAGATCGGGACGAAACAGCGCCACGGCTTCTTCGGCCACCGAATCGGAGATGTCGAACTCGATCGAGACCACATGCCCCCGCGCGCGCAGTTCGCTGAACAGGCGCTGGGTGAGGCTGTTGAAGCTGTGCGTCAGGAACAGGATGCGCATGAGGTTCAGTGACCGGTGACTAGTGACGGGTGACGAGTGACGGGTGGATGTCGATTGGATGGGAGCCGAGAACCACGAACGAGCGATGGCTTTGCATCGCAAGGTGCGCGGCGTATTCCATGGCGCGCGTCACCCGTCACCCGTCACCTGTCACCCGTCACCCGTCACCGCCCTCAACATATTCTCGGCAACTGCTCGCCCGACAGCCAATCCACGATGCGCTTGCCGCCGAACGCGGTCTTCATCTGCACGAAATGGTGCGTATCGGCATGTACCTCGCCGATGCGCGCCGCGTAGGTGCCGAGCGGATGGGCACGCATCGCAGCGAGCAGCAGGTCGGCGTGCTCCGTTGCGCAGATCGCGACCAGCTTGCCTTCGTTCGCGACGTAGAGCGGATCGAGACCGAGGAACTCGCAGGCCGCGTTGACCTGCGGCTGCACCGGGATCGCGGCCTCCTCGAGCATCATGCCGACGCCGGCCTGCCGGGCGATTTCGTTCAGTGTGGTGGCAAGCCCGCCGCGCGTCGGGTCGCGCAGCACGTGGATGTCGGGCACCGCATCAACCATCGAGGCGACCAGGCCATGCAACGCCGCGGTGTCCGAGACGATCTCGGTATCGAACGCGAGTGATTCGCGCTTGCTCATGATCGCCGTTCCATGATCGCCGACAAAGCCGGAGACCAGAATGGCATCGCCGGGGCGCGCCCGGTCGCCGGAGACGTTTACACCCGGCGGCACCACGCCGATGCCGGTGGTGGTGATGAACACACCGTCGCCCTTGCCCTGCTCGACGACTTTGGTGTCGCCGGTGACGATCGGCACGCCGGCCTCGCGCGCGGCACGCGCCATCGAATCGACGATGCGCGCCAGCTCGCCCAGCGCGAAACCTTCCTCGATAATGAAACTCGCGGCCAGGTAGAGCGGCTTCGCACCGGCCATTGCGACATCGTTGATCGTGCCATGCACCGACAGACAGCCGATGTCGCCGCCGGGGAAGAACAGCGGCGAGACCACATGCGAATCGGTTGCCATGACCATGCGGCTGCCGGGAACCGTGGCGATGGCGAAATTCGCCTGGTCGTTCTGTTGACGCAGCCATTCGTTATCGAATGCCTTGAGGAACAGTTCTTCGATCAGTTGCGCCATCGCCCGACCGCCCGCCCCGTGGCTCATGTCGACCCGGCCGTGCTTGAGATCGAGCGGGCGGACATAACCCTTCTTCATTTCCGCCATGATCCTTCCGTCAGGCGGCCACCACATCGATGTCGCGGAAGCGCCCGTAGGTGAAGTGTGCCGCGCAAGCGCCTTCGGACGACACCATGCAGGAACCCATCGGATTTTCCGGCGTGCACACGGTTGCGAACAGCTTGCAGTCCTGCGGCTTCTTGACGCCGCGCAGAATCGCGCCGCATTCGCAGGCCTTGTTGTCGGCCACCGACCGGTATTCGAGGGCGAATTTCGCTTCGGCGTCGTGCGCCGCAAAGTCTGCGCGGATACGCAGCGCCGAGTACGGTACCTCGCCCAGCCCGCGCCACTCGAAGCTGCGGCGCAACTCGAACACCTCGCTCACCAGTTGCTGCGCCTTGAGATTGCCCTCGCGCGTGACCGCGCGGGTGAACTCGTTCTCGACCTCGGCCCGGCCTTCGTTGACCTGCCGTACCAGCATGCGGATCGCCTGCATCACGTCGAGCGGCTCGAAACCGGCGATCACCACCGGCTTGCGGTATTCCTCGGCAAAGAACTCGTAAGGCTGCGAGCCGATCACCGTGCTGACATGGGCCGGGCCGACGAAACCGTCGAGCGGCACAGTGCCGTATTGGCGCACTTCGGGTGATTCGAGAATGCTGGAGATCGCCGCCGGGGTCAGCACGTGATTGCACAGCACGCTGAAGTTGGCCAGCCCTTCGGCCTTCGCCTGCTTGATGACCAGCGCAGTTGGCGGCGTGGTGGTCTCGAATCCGATGGCGAAGAACACCACCTCGCGCTGCGGCTCGGCGCGCGCCAGCGCCAGCGCGTCGGTCGCCGAGTAGATCATGCGGATGTCCGCACGTGTCTTGTCAACCAGGGCTTTCGCCTTGAGCAGCGAGAGGCTCTCGGAGGCCGGCACCCGCATGCAATCGCCATAGGTGCAGATGGTGACGCCGCGCTCCAGCGCGAGCTCGATCGCCAAATCGATGCGCCCGATCGGCAGCACGCATACCGGGCAGCCGGGGCCGTGGATCATGCGCACGTTGGGCGGCAACAGATCGGTCACGCCATAGCGCGAGATCGCGTGGGTGTGGCCGCCGCAGAACTCCATGAAACTGTAATTGCGATCGGCGCGCGCTTCTCGTGTGATCGCCGCAGCCAGACCGCGCGCCACATCGCCGTCGCGGAATTCGTCAACGTATTTCATTGCGGCGGCAGCGCGGCGGCGATTTCGGCAAACAGCGAGAGGGTTATCGCCGCCTCATCTGGATCGAGCTTCGACAGCGCGTGGCCGACATGCACGATCACATAGTCGCCGATATCCGCGCCGTCGATCAGCGCCAGCGAGATTTCCTTGCGCACGCCGCCCAGGTCGACGACTGCCATGTCACCTTCGAGCTTGTGCGTGATGCGTGCCGGGATGGCCAAACACATGTTCCGATCACCTCATGAAATGTTGCGCCGCGACCCATGCCTGTCCGAGCGCCAGTCCGCCGTCATTGGGCGGCACGGCACGTGCAGCCAGTACCTTCAACCCGCGTGCATCGAGTCGCGCGGACAAGCCGCGCGAGACGATGCGATTGAGAAAACAGCCGCCGCCGAGCGCGACAGTGCGAATGCCGGTTCGCTGCGCGGCCGTCCACACCCAGGCATCGAGTGCGGCGATCAGCGTAGCGTGAAAGCGGGCGGCGCCGCGCGTGGCATCACGCTCGTGGCTCAGCGCGGCGAGCAGCGGCAGCAGATCGAGGGTGCCATCGGCCTGCACGGCAAAGCTGTCCTCCGCGGCGACCTCACCGTACTCCTCGGCCAGGCCTTCGAGCAGCATCGCGGCCTGCCCTTCGAACGACATCATATCGCGCACACCGAGCAGGCCGGCTGCCGCGTCGAACCAGCGGCCCATGCTGCTGGTCGTCGGGCAGCGCGAAGCGCGCTCGAGCATCTGGCAAATCGCATCGGCCGCCGCTTGATGCGCGAACCGCTGGCCGATGGCATCGCCCTGCCCGAGCGCGTGCAGCGCGCTTGCCGCCATGCGCCAAGGCTCGCGCGCGGCGCGGTCGGCACCCGGCAACGCGAGTTTGCGCAGGTGGCCGAGGCGCTCGAATCGCGCGCCGTCGACGCGCAGCAACTCACCACCCCATGCAGCGCCGTCGCTGCCCAGGCCCACGCCGTCGAGTGCCAGGCCGAGCACCACTTGGTCGACGCGGTGCTCCGCCAGTACGGCGGCGACGTGGGCATGGTGGTGCTGCACGCCGACCGCCTGCAGGCCGCGTTTCTGTGCGTACTCGACGGCGGCACGGGTACTGAAGAAATCGGGATGCAGGTCGTGCGCGACGAACTGCGGCGTGACGTCGAGCACGACCTGCATGTGCTCGATGGTTTCCAGCAGCGCCTCGCAGGTGGCAGCGTTGTCCAGATCGCCGATATGCGGCGAAACGAAGGCCTCGTCGCCGCGGGTCAACGCCACACTGTTCTTGTACCATGCGCCGAAAGCGAGTACCGGCGGAACCCACCGGGCCAGCCGGATCGGCCGCGGCGTGTAGCCGCGGGCACGGCGGACGAAGTGAGCGGTGAGGGGTAAGGGGTCAGGGGTGAGGGGTGACGGGTGAGGGGAAACGGCGGCAGCCTCACGCCTCGCGCCTCCCTCCTCACTCCTCACCGTAATGACGCTATCGTCGCAGCGTGCGACGATCTCGCGGTCGTGCATCAGGTAGAAATCGCCAATGCCGCGCAGACGTTCGATCGCTTCATCATTGTCGGCCACCAGCGGTTCGCCGTGCGGATTGGCGCTGGTCATCACCAAAACGAGCGGCTGCACCGAATCGAGCCAAGCCGTGCCGGTCAGCCGGCCGGCCGCCTGGTGGAACAGCAGATAGTGCAGCGGTGTGTAGGGCAGCATGACGCCGAGCCAGGCAAGGCCGGGGGCGACGCCGGGCAGCATTTCGTCAGCGCCCGGACGCTTCTCGAGCAGGACGATCGGCCGCTCGGGCGAGTCGAGCAGAGCGCGCTCGTCCTCGCCGACGTGCACGAATTCGCGCGCCGATTCGGTGCCGGCGAGCATCAGCGCAAATGGCTTCTCCTCGCGCTGCTTGCGGCTGCGCAGGCGCGCAACCGCCTCGCCGTTGCACGCATCGCAGGCCAGATGAAAACCACCGAGGCCTTTGATGGCGACGATCTCGCCGCGCTGGATGGCACCCAGCGCGGCGACAATGACGTCGCCCTGGACCAGCTCGGTGCCGGATGCGTCGGCCAGCCACAACCTGGGGCCGCACGAGGGACAGGCGTTCGGTTCCGCATGGAAGCGCCGGTGCGCCGGATCGCGATATTCCGACTCGCAAGTCGGGCATTGGGTAAACGCCGACATGCTGGTACGTGCACGGTCATAGGGCAGGCTGCGGGTGATCGTGTAACGCGGGCCGCATTGCGTGCAGTTGATGAACGGGTAACGATAGCGACGGTCGCGCGGGTTGAACAGCTCGATCAGACAATCGTCGCAGACCGCGCTGTCGGGCCCGATCGCGGTCCGCATCTGCCCACCGGCTGCGGGGGCGCTGTCGGCGATCACGAAACCCTCCTGGCAGCCCGTGCAGGTGCACGTCTCGACCTCGATGTGTTCGATGCGCGAGCGCGGCGGGGCGTCCTGCGCAAGCCGCTCGCGAAACACCGCCAGTGCGCTTGGCTTGCCGCAGACTTCGATGAACACGCCGTCGCCGTCGTTGCGCACGTGACCCTGCAGATTGAGCTCGGTCGCCAGCCGCCACACGAACGGCCGAAAGCCGACGCCCTGCACCAGTCCGCGGCAGCGCAGATGCAGGGCGTGGGTGTGGATTCGCGAATCCATCAGCATCGGACCGTCAGCTCTTGAGTCGGGTCGGTTCGGCTTCGAGGTCGGCAACCCGGCCGCGCAAGGCGGCAACCGTGCCGATGCGCCTGGCGCGCTGCGCGGCGACCCCCTGTTCGATCCAGGCCAGCCATTCCTCGAAACCTTCGCCGCTGGTCGAGGAAGTGCGAATCACCTCGAGCTCGGGATTCACCCGCCGCGCGTATTCCACGGCCAGCTCGGCATTGAAGGAAAGATGCGGCAGCAGGTCGGCCTTGTTCAGCAGCATCACGCTGGCGGCGCGGAACATGTCCGGGTACTTGAGCGGCTTGTCCTCACCCTCGGTCACCGAGAGCACGACGACCTTGTGCGCCTCGCCCAAATCGAAGGCGGCCGGGCAGACGAGGTTGCCGACGTTCTCGATCATCAGCGCCGAGCCTTCAACGAGGCCGAGCTGCCCGAGCGCACGCCCGACCATGTGCGCATCGAGGTGGCAACCCTTGCCGGTGTTGATCTGGATCGCCCGCGCGCCGGTCGCGCGGATGCGCTCGGCATCGAAGCTGGTCTGCTGGTCGCCTTCGATCACCGCCAGCGGCAGCTTCGACTTGAGCGCCTCGATCGTCCTGACCAATAGCGTGGTCTTGCCCGAACCGGGACTCGACACGAGATTGAGTGCAAATACGCCGAGTTCGTCGAATCGCTTGCGATTGTCCGCCGCGTAGTCGTTGTTCTTCGACAGAATGTCGCGCTCGATCTGCACCATCCTCGCCTGCGACATGCCTGGGGCATGGGCGCCGGCCGGCCCGCTGCCGCAATCCACCCGATCCGGAGTAGCACGGGCATGCTGCTCCGCCTCGCCGTGATCTTGGTCGAGCAGATGGCCATGATCGCGACCGTGCTCGTGCTGGTGAACCGTACCGTCGGCGTGGCGATGCGCCTGGGCGTAGCCATGGGAATGGGCATGCGAGGTATGGGCATGGACGTGACGATAGACTGTCCCGTCGGCCGCGACATGCTCGTGTTCGTGGGCATGCTCGTGCGTCTCGCCTTCGATTCGGGTTTCGCCGACGCCGCACCCGCAGGTGGTACACATGGCTTCTCTCCTTCAACAACGAATCGACTGTTCGGAGCCTAGTCGACTTCGAGATCCTTGACGCGCATTTCGGTACCCGCCGTCGGCTGCACCTGGTAGCCGCCACAGCGCGGACAGGCTTCGTACAAGGCCGGCAAGGGCACGCTCGCACTGCACATCATGCACCAGCCGGCACCCGGCACCGTATCGATCTCCAGCCGCGCGCCTTCTGCCAGCGTAGCGCGTGTGACGGCGTCGAAACAGAAACGCAGCGCCTCGACCTCGACCGAGGACAACTGCCCGATCTCCAGCCGAACAGCACGTACTCGCGCAAACCCCTGCTCACGCGCAGCCTCCTCGACGATCTGCAGGACGCCTTCGGCAAGCGACATTTCATGCATGCTCGACACCGATACGATAGGCCAAACAGGGATCAACTGCGAGCAGCGTTGCATGCAAGACCCGCGCCAGCCCTGCCTCGCTCGCACGGCGCCGCACTGTCCATTCAGCTTCAAGGGTACCGCAAGGGTGGGAACCCCATTCGGTCGGCGCGACGATCATGTGGCAGGTAATCGGCCTGCGAGTGTGAGCAACAAGCCGGCAGTCTGCGGGCGCCAAGTGGAGCTTGAGGGAGGCCTCCGAATTGACTAGCCTTCGAGCAGGGCCGCGCAGCCGGACCAGCAGGTCCGTAAGCCGACGCGTGCCATTGACGCCGACCCCAACCTGAAAGGACCGCAGCCATGCCCAACCCATTCGTGCACGTCGAACTGCAAACCAGGGACTTGCCCAAGGCGAAGGACTTCTATTCGAAGCTTTTCGACTGGAAGCTCGAGGATATGCCGATGCCGGGGGCCCAGGGCACCTATACGATGATCAGCGTCGGCGAAGGCACGGGCGGCGGCATGTTCCAGAACCCCGAGCCCAATGTGCCGCCGCATTGGCTGGCCTATGTCGGCGTCGACGACGTACGCGCGATGACGGCCAAAGCCAGGGGACTGGGCGCCACCGTGTGCCTCGACGTGATGGAAGTCGGCGACTTCGGCTTGATGAGCGTCATCACCGATCCCACCGGCGCCACGCTGGCGATGTGGCAGGAAAAGCCCAAGAAGTAGCGCAGGAACTGGCGGCTCGAAGCGGGCTCGCGCTGGCGCAGCTCGCCTGTTGCAGGGCGGGCGGGCTACGCTTCGCTGACCCGCCCTACTCGCACTCTATCCCGTGTTCGTCACACCACTGCCTCAGCGCATCTTCCGTCGCTTGCTTCTCGAATGCGTACCAGGCTTCGACAGCTCCGCGATCTTCGAGGAGATCCTTGAACCGGCTGTAGGCTCCTCGTTTGTGGAAGTAGCCTGACACTCGGTCCAATTCCCCGGGCAGGTGCTGTTCGATGAACGAGAGCGCGAGATCCCTGCCGAGGCCCAGATCGTTCTTGTGGGGCAAGGCGAGATATCGGTCAGACGCATCGAGGTCTTGCCTTGCCTGGTCCTCGAGTTGCATGTCGTCGGAGATGCAGAGGAGGGCGCCGGTATCGAGATTGACGAAGGCCTTTGCTTCGTAGAGCCCGCCGAAGCTTGTGAACTCGAAAGCGTCGACCAACTCCGAAGACTTCACTGAGACCATGGTGTTGCCTGGGTTGCCTAACTCTAGAGATCGGCCGCTGACATCGGCGGCACGCGGTTGTACGTCGGCTCGGGTGCAAGCTTCTGGCCGAAGAGGGAAGTCCAGCAATATCGCCCCCCGGCGTTGGGCTTCGCTTCGCTCTGCCCAACCTACAAGCGCTGCACCATGCCGTGTGTTTCAAGCATACCGCACCGGTCGTCTTCGACGCCAGTGCGATCGCGGCCAGCAGTCATGTTGCCACCTGCCTGAAGGCCGCACCGGCTGGACCTCCTGGGCATGCAGGCTCTGCAACCCGCATGGATAGGCGCTCATGGCAGTGCAATGCTAGAGAGTGCCTATCCATAAGGCTCGCAGACCACCCTGTCTCAGAGCGGTAGGTTGGGCTGAGCTTCGCGAAGCCCAACGTCGCGCGAAGCATCGTCCGTTGGGCTTCTCGCGTCAGCCCAAGGCGAGCCCGATGTCGAACCGCGGTTGGCAGCCGTCGCAATGCGGCACGCCGATGTCTTGTGGGACAGCTTCCGCTACCATCCGGGCTTGCCGCCCCGGCTGTTGAACTCGTCTGACTGGAGGAATCGAACATGCTCACGCTCTACGGTTGTCCGAACAGCCGCTCGCTGCGCGCCGCCTGGGCGCTCGAGGAAGCAGGCGCGCACTACGACTACGCGAGGATCGACTTGAAGAAGGGCGAAGGCCGCTCGGCGCAATACCTGGCTGTCAATCCCGGCGGAAAGGTGCCGGCGCTGATCGACGGCAGCATCGTGGTGACCGAGTCGGGCGCCATCCTGACCTACATTGGCGAGCGCTTTCCGCAACGCGGACTGGTACCGGTCGATCCAGCGCGGCGGGCGAAGTATTTCGAGTGGTGTTTCTTCGTGATCTCCGAACTCGAGCAGCCGCTATGGACGATCGCCAAGCACCGCTTCGCGCTGCCGCCCGACTGGCGCGTGCCGCAGATCGAGGCGACCGCGGTGCGCGAGTTTGCCCGCGCGGCAAAGGTGGCCGATGCCCGCCTCGCCGGCAGCGAGTTCGCGGCCGGCGAATCCTTCACCGCGGCCGACATCCTGATTGCCCATAGCCTGATGTGGGCGCGCTCGGCCGGCGTGACCCATGCCTCGCCGGCGCTCGAGACCTATGCCGAACGGATCTGGGCGCGCCCGGCACGCACTGCCGCCGACGAGCGAGAACGGGCCACGTAATCGACGTTCGCAGGAAAAGCGCAGAGGGCCGCTCGCGCGGCCCTCTGCGTTCGTTCCCGCGCGAAACTCAGCGCTGAAGCTGGCCCACGTCGCGCACCGCACCCGTGTCGGCACTGGTCGTCATCGCCGCGTAGGCTTGCAGCGCCGCCGAGACATAGCGCACGCGGTTCTTCGGCGTCCAGGCATCGGCGCCGCGCGCTTGCTGCAAGGCGCGGCGGCGCTCGATCTGCTCGTTGCCGAGTGCGAGATGGATGGTGCGATTGGGGATGTCGATCTCGATGGTGTCGCCATTCTCGATCAGTGCGATCTCGCCGCCCTTCGCGGCCTCGGGGCTGACGTGGCCGATCGACAGGCCCGAGGTGCCGCCGGAAAAGCGTCCGTCGGTGAGCAGCGCGCATTCCGTACCGAGGCCCTTGGTCTTCAGATAGCTGGTCGGGTAGAGCATCTCCTGCATGCCGGGGCCGCCCTTGGGCCCTTCGTAGCGGATCACCACCACGTCGCCGGCTGTGACCTGATCGCCGAGGATCGCGCTGACCGCATCTTCCTGGCTCTCGTAGACCTTCGCGGTGCCGGTGAACCTGAGGATCGATTCGTCGACGCCTGCGGTCTTGACGATGCAGCCGTTCCTCGCGATGTTGCCGTGGAGCACGGCCAGCCCGCCATCCTGGCTGAAGGCATGGGCCTTGTCGCGGATGACGCCGGCCGCGCGGTCGGTATCCAGCTCGGGATAGCGCCGGTCCTGCGAAAACGCCACCTGGGTCGGAATGCCGCCCGGCGCGGCACGATAGAAGTCGCGCACCGCCTCGCTCTGGGTCACCGCGACGTCGTAGCGTGCGATGGCTTCGCCCATGCTGGCGGAATGGACCGTCGGCAGATCGCGGTTGAGCAGGCCGGCGCGATCGAGTTCGCCCAGTATCGCCATGATGCCGCCAGCCCGATGCACGTCCTCCATATGCACATCGGATTTCGCCGGGGCGACCTTCGACAGGCAGGGCACGCGGCGCGAGATGCGGTCGATGTCTGCCATCGTGAAGTCGACGCCGGCCTCGTGTGCGGCGGCCAGCAGGTGCAGCACGGTGTTGGTCGAGCCGCCCATCGCAACATCGAGGCTCATCGCGTTCTCGAACGCGGCGAAGCTGGCGATCGAGCGCGGCAGCACCGAGAAATCGTTGCCTTCGTAGTAGCGCCTGGCTAGGTCGACGACCACGCGGCCGGCGCGCAGGAACAGATCCTTGCGGTCGGCGTGGGTGGCGACGATCGAACCGTTGCCGGGCAGGGAGAGGCCGAGCGCTTCGGTCAGGCAGTTCATCGAGTTGGCGGTGAACATGCCCGAGCACGAGCCGCAGGTCGGGCAGGCCGAGCGCTCGTAGGCATCCGACTCTTCGTCGCTGCAATTGCTGTCAGCACCCTTGACCATCGCATCGACCAGATCGATGGCGATCACCTTCGGTCCCCCGATATTGGGTAAGCTCACCTTGCCGGCTTCCATCGGTCCGCCCGAGACGAACACCGTCGGCACATTCAGGCGCAGCGCGGCCATCAGCATGCCCGGGGTGATCTTGTCGCAGTTGGAGATGCAGACCAGCGCATCGGCGCAGTGGGCGTTGACCATGTATTCGACCGAATCGGCGATCAGCTCGCGCGAGGGCAGCGAGTACAGCATGCCGCCGTGGCCCATGGCGATGCCGTCGTCGACCGCGATGGTGTTGAACTCCTTGGCCACGCCGCCGGCGGCCTCGATCTCGCGCGCGACCATCTGGCCGAGATCCTTGAGGTGGACGTGGCCGGGCACGAACTGGGTGAAGCTGTTGGAAATCGCGATGATCGGCTTGCCGAAGTCGCCGTCCTTCATGCCGGTGGCACGCCACAGGGCGCGCGCGCCAGCCATGTTGCGGCCGTGGGTGGTCGTTCGGGAACGGTAATCGGGCATGGTCGTCTCTCTCGGGGCGCCGGCCGCGTTGGCCGCAGCGACAGGAACAGTGACCAGATTCTAGCCTATACGTTCGAGCCCCAAGGCTGCTGCGGATGTCGCGCAGGCTGCAAATCGGCCGGCCATCGGCGCTGCGGGTAAAATGCCGCATCTCGATTAACACTGCCCCCATGCTGGTACATCCGCAGTTCGACCCCATCGCCATTTCGCTCGGCCCGATCGCCATCCGCTGGTATGGGCTGATGTACCTGATCGCCTTCATTCTGTTCATGGTTTTGGGGCGGCTGCGGGCGCGGCGCAACGTGCTGTCGGGATGGATCCCGCGCGACATCGACGACCTGCTGTTCTACGGCGTGCTGGGCGTCATTCTCGGCGGCCGGCTCGGCTACGTGCTGTTCTACAAGCCGCTCCACTACCTGGCCAACCCGCTGGAGATTCTCGCGGTCTGGCAAGGCGGCATGAGCTTTCACGGTGGCTTGCTCGGGGTGCTGATCGCCGTCCTGTTCTACGCCCGCAGCAGCGGGCGGCGCTGGCTCGAGGTGACCGACTTCATCGCCCCGCTGGTGCCGCTGGGGCTGGCCGCCGGACGGCTCGGCAATTTCATCAACGCCGAACTGGTCGGCCGGGTGACCGACGGGCCGTGGGCGATGATCTTCCCGAGCGTGGACAACCTCCCGCGCCATCCCTCGCAGCTCTACCAGTTCGCACTCGAAGGCCTGTTGCTGTTCGCGCTTCTGTGGTGGTTCGCCGCGTCGGTGCGTCCGCGCGGGGCGGTGTCGGGCGCGTTCCTGCTGGGTTATGGCGTGCTTCGATTCATCGCCGAATTCGGCCGCGAGCCGGATGATTTTCTCGGCTTGCTGACCTTCGGGCTGTCGATGGGTCAGTGGCTGTCGCTGCCGATGATCGCCTGCGGCATCGGGTTGCTGGCCTGGGCCTACCGCAAGCGCTGAATTCGCAGGCGGCCCACAAGCCGCACGGGATGGCGTTCTTCAGCGGCATAACGCTGCAGGCTAGCATCCATGCTGGTGTTAGACGCGCCATCCCGCAGATCGCCATTTGACGGGGCTTCCAGCGCGGTCAAAAAAAACAGGCGCCCGAGGGCGCCCGAATATCGCACTGGAGTGAGCTCAATAGTGGTAGGCCGTCTCGCCGTGGGCGGCAAGGTCGAGACCTTCACGTTCCTGATCTTCGGGCACCCGTACGCCGATCACGATGTCGATCAGTTTCAGTGCCACGAACGAGACCACGCCCGAGAGCACGATCGCCGTCAGCACGGCCTGGCACTGCACCCAGACCTGGGCGCTGATCGAGTAGTCGGCGCTGGCGGCATTGGCGACGTAGTCGAAGATGCCCGAACCACCGAGCGAGGGTGCGGCGAAGATGCCGGTCGCGATGGCGCCCCAGATGCCGCCCAGGCCATGGACGCCGAACACGTCGAGCGCATCGTCCGCGCCGAGCATCTTCTTCAGGCCGGAGACACCCCACAGACACAGCGGCCCGACCACCAGACCGATGACCAGCGCGCCCTTCACCCCGACGAAACCACATGCCGGCGTGATCGCGACCAGTCCGGCGACCGCGCCCGAAGCTGCGCCGAGCATCGAAGGCTTGCCTTTGAAGATGGCTTCGAAGAAGGTCCAGGAGAGGGTTGCCGCCGCCGTGGCCAGCAGGGTATTGACGAAAGCCATGGTCGCGGTGCCGGTCATCTCGAGGTTGGAGCCGACATTGAAGCCGAACCAGCCGACCCACAGCAGCGAGGCGCCGATCATGGTCATGGTCAGGCTGTGCGGGGTCATCGATTCCTTGCCGTAGCCGATACGCTTGCCGATCACCAAGGCCGCCACCAGGCCGGCAACACCGGCGTTGATGTGTACCACGGTGCCACCGGCGAAATCGAGCGCGCCCTTGGCCCACAGCCAGCCGGCGCTCGCGGTCACGGTTGCCAGGGAGGCCGCATCGGTGATTGCATCGGGGCCGTCCCAGAACCACACCATGTGCGCCATCGGCAGGTAGGCGAAGGTGAACCAGATGGCCATGAAGATCAGCACCGCCGAGAACTTCATGCGCTCGGCGAAGGCGCCGATGATCAGCGCCGGCGTGATCGCGGCGAAGGTCGCCTGGAACACGACAAAGAGCATTTCAGGAATATAGACGCCCTTGCTGAACGTCGCGCCGCCGCCGGCCGCATTCACCCCCTCGAGGAACAACTTGGAGAAGCCGCCGAAGAACGGATTGCCCCCGGTGAAGGCCACGCTGTAGCCGTAGATGACCCACAGGACGATCATCAGCGAGAAGGTGACGAACACCTGCATTAGCACCGAGAGCATGTTCTTGGTGCGGACGAGCCCGCCGTAGAACAGCGCCAGACCCGGAATGACCATCATGATCACCAGCACGGTCGCGATGTACATGAAGGTGCTGTCGCCCTTGTTGGGCTCGGGTAGCGCAGGTGTGGCGGATGCGGATTCGCCTGCCGCCGGCGCCGCAATGGCGGCGGCCGGCGCCGCGGAATCGGCCGCCGGCGCGGTGACCGCTGACCCGGCGGCCGGCTTGTCCTCAGCCAGGGCGCCGCCACCAAAGCCGACGGTCAGCGCCGTCAGCAGGACTGCAAGAAACTTTTTCATGTTGACATCCCCTTCTAGAGCGCGTCGACGCCGGATTCACCGGTTCGGATACGAATGACCTGTTCGAGATCGAAGATGAAAATTTTGCCGTCGCCGATCTTGCCGGTGCTGGCTGACTTTTCGACCGTCTCGATCACCTGGTCGAGCATGTCGTCCTTGATGGCGGCCTCGATCTTGACCTTGGGCAGAAAATCGACGACGTATTCCGCGCCGCGGTACAGCTCGGTATGGCCCTTCTGCCGGCCGAAACCCTTGACCTCGGTGACGGTAATGCCCTGTACGCCGATGGCGGACAGCGCTTCACGCACTTCGTCGAGCTTGAACGGCTTGATAATGGCGGTGACCAGTTTCATGAATGCATCCCCTGTTCACAGATGCGCGGGATCGCCGCGCAGCTTCGATTGGTAGTGTCCGGTCAGAACGTGCGCTTGAGGTAGGCGGTGACCTGATCCTTGGCAATGTTCTTCGGGTAGACGCCACCCTCCGAGACACTGCCAAAGCCCAGCTTGCTGGCGCTGCCGGTGTCGGTATAGATCAGGCCGACTTCGGTGCCCGCCAGCTTCGGGCCGAGCTTGCCAAGGTCATAGGCGACGCTGACCCGCCAATCCTCGTAGGAATAGACGCTGTCGTTGCTGCCGATGCCGACCAGCGCCGGGTCGGTGCCCTTGAACTTCTGGATGCCGTAGTGAGCGCCCAGCGTGACGCCGGATTCGCCGACCGGAAAGGCCGCCGACAGATCCCAGTAGTCGGTGCCGCGCGCATCGCGCACGCCGAACACCTTCTTGGATACGGCGTTCGAGTATTTGAGTGTGAACCACTTCCAGCCGCCGGCGAGATAGAGTTCCGTGGTATCGGCCTTGACGAAGCCGTCGGCCGGATCCCCCGGGTACCAGTACTGCAGCACGCCCAGGTCGTAGCTGAAGTCGCCGGCAGCGCCCTTGTAGCCGGCGTAGAGGTCGATCTCGGCACTGCCGCCGGCCTTGTAGGCGCCGGCATCTCGCAGCCAGCTGATGTTCGAACCCCACAGGCCGGCGTAGATCCCGACCGAATGGGAGTAATCGAATCCGCCCTGCAGGGCGACCTCCTCGTTGGTCTGGGCGAGACCGCGGAACACATATTGGCTGAACAGGCCGACGTTGCCGGTGAAGCTGTGCGGCGAGGCGGGCTCTTCGGCAGCCGCGGCAAAATTCGAAACGGTCAAGCCCACGGTAAGGGTTGCGGCGAGCAAGGTGATCCTGCGCATTGTTATTACTCCTCGAAGGTCAATGGAAATCCCCGTTGAGCTCAACGCAGATTGTGTGCCAGCAAGGAAGTATTGTTGTTTTTCATTGGCTTGGAAGCGAATTCTGATTCCTGGCAAGCTCCGAGTCCGCCCTGTCGCACAAGCTTGAAGCGCACCAGGAGGGTGGTATGCACTATATTGGTGCGCCGGTCGGCAGGTAATGGCGGCCCAGTCCGCCGCGCCGGAGGGCTGTGCTAAAGTCGACCCATCCGATCGGAGAAATCCATGCTCAATCCGAAGTTCTTCGAAGACCTGTCGGGCAAGATCGCCCAAGTGCTGGCCGCCAGCCCTGCCGCGGATTTCGAAAAGAATGCCAAGGCGATGATGAGCAACGCGTTCTCCCGGCTCGACCTGGTGACACGCGAGGAATTCGACGTTCAGCGCGAAGTCCTGTCACGTTCGCGCCAGAAACTCGGCGAACTCGAAGCGCGCATCGCCTCGCTCGAAGCGAAACTGGCCCAGCGCGGACCGGCCGAGGGAAGCTGAACCGCCGGCGGCAAGCAGCCACCGTGCCCGGCACGGGAACTTTCCGGCAATCTGTTTAGTCCTAACGCGTACTATCGGATACACTCCGTTTCGCATATTTCTACTCGGGAATCGTCATCGTGGCTGAAGCTGACGCTAAATTCATGCGCACCCTGCGCGAACTCGCGCGCTGCTACCAGGCGTTCGAATCCTTTTCGGACGCGCACATCCGCTCGACCGGCCTGACTTCGCCGCAGTTCGACATCATCGCCACGCTGGGCAACACGAGGGGCCTGAGTTTCAAGGAGCTGGGTGAGCGCACACTGATCACCAAAGGCACGCTGACCGGCGTGGTCGACCGCCTCGAAGCGCGGGAACTGGTGCGGCGAACCGAATGCCCGCACGACGGTCGCAGCCAGATCGTGGTGCTCACGGCGGCCGGCGAGAAGTTGTTCCGCCGCGTTTTCCCGGCCCATCTCGCGCACCTCGGCAGGGCCTTTGAGAGCCTCAGTGAGACCCAGGTGCAGCACACTGAACTGACCCTGCGCCGCCTGCGCGAATTGTTCGAAGCCACACACGAACTGACCCTCGAGGAAGCCGAAATGACGGGGGCGGCGAAATCGCGCCCGCGCCGGGCCGCCTGATGCCGAGGTCGGCTGCCGCCGGCAGCTACACGACGACTGCGGTTGCGCTGCACTGGCTGGTTGCGCTGGGCGTTTTCGGGGCTTTCTCGCTCGGCCTCTACATGCACGAACTGCCGCTGTCGCCGACCAAGCTCAAGCTGTACTCGTATCACAAGTGGGCCGGTGTCACGATCTTCCTGCTGGCGCTGATCCGCCTGGCTTGGCGCGCGACCCACCCAGCGCCGCCGCTGCCCGACCACATGCCGCGGTGGCAGCGCATGGCCGCGAATGCGACCCACCACCTTCTCTACGTCCTGATCGTCGCGATTCCGCTGACCGGCTGGCTGATGAGTTCGGCCAAGGGTTTCCAGACTGTGTGGTTCGGTGTGCTGCCCCTGCCCGACCTGCTGGACAAGAACAAGGACCTCGGCGATACGCTGGCGTTGGTGCACAAAACGCTGAACTTGAGCATGGCTGCGCTGGTCAGTGCCCACGTGGGCGCAGCGCTCAAGCATCACCTGGTCGATCGCGACGATGTCCTTGCGCGCATGCTGCCCTTTGTAAACAACAAGAAGGTCGCACAATGATTCGAACGACAGCCGTGGCTTTGGCCAGCCTGATATTCGCCGGCGCAACAGCGTCCGGCACTGCAAGCGCCGCCGAGGTCGGCCCGGTTCAGATCGACCAGAGCCGGGTCGCCTTCGTCTCGAAACAGATGGGCGTTCCGATCGACGGCGAGTTCCGGAAGTTCTCGGCGCAGTTGAGTTTCGACCCGGCAAAGCCGGAGGCCGGCCGCGCCAGGATCGACATCGACATGGCGAGCATCGACGCCGGCAGCGCCGAGGCCAACGAGGAGGTCGTCGGCAAGAACTGGTTCAACGCCAGGCAGTTTCCCACGGCCGGGTTTGTCTCGACCGGCGTCAGGCCGCTCGGCGGCGGCAAGTTCGAAGTTGCCGGCACGCTGACCATCCGCGACAAGACGCGTGAGGTGCTCGCACCCTTCACGATGACCGCACAGGCTGCGAGCGTTCAGTTCGACGGCAGTTTCGTCATCAATCGCGCCGACTTCGGCATCGGCCAGGGCGTGTGGGCCGATTTCGATACCGTTGCCAATGAAGTGCAGATCAACTTCAAGCTCGTGGCTGCCGCGAAGAAGTAGCCGCGCGAATCGCAAACCCTCCAGGAGAAGCGCATGAAGAAGACCGCAGTCGGACTGGCATTCGCCGCCCTGACCGGTTCGGCTCTGGCAGCCGAGTCGTTCACCATCGACCCGAACCACACCTGGCCCTATTTCGCGATAAACCACCTCGGTTTTTCGACCCAGCACGGCCGCTTCAACAAGACCAGCGGCAAGATCACGCTCGACCGTTCGGCCAGGAAAGGTTCGGTCGAAGTCACGATCGACACCGGATCGATCGACATGGGGCTCGACAAATGGGACGCTCACATGAAGGACGAGGATTTCTTCAATGTCGCAGCCTTTCCGACCATGACGTTCAAGTCGGACAAGTTCGTCTTTGACGGAGACAAGCCGGTGGCGGCCGAAGGCACATTGACCCTCCTCGGCGTCACCAAACCGGTCAGGCTCGAGATCAGGAAATTCAACTGCGGCGCCAACCCGATCACCAAGAAGCCGCTCTGTGCAGCGGACCTCGGCGCCGTGATCAAGCGTTCGGAATGGGGCATGACCAAGTACGTCCCGGCCGTTTCGGACCTGGTGCAACTCAATATCCCGATCGAGGCTTACAAGGATTGACGCCGAAGGTACGACAAGCAACGGGGCGCGCTGCGCCCCGTTTTTGTTTGTCATGTTCGTAACGGCGTTGCGGTAAACTCCCGTCATTCCCTCGTCTTCCCGGCTTCGATCATGTCATTCGCCGTTCTGCGCAGCCGTGCACTTGCCGGAATGGACGCCCCCGAAGTCACCGTCGAGGTTCATCTGGCCAACGGGCTGCCCACCTTCACCTTGGTCGGCCTGCCCGATACCGAGGTCAAGGAAGCGCGCGACCGCGTTCGCGCGGCCATCCAGACCTCGCGACTCGAATTTCCGGCGCGGCGCATCACGGTCAATCTGGCACCGGCGGATCTGCCCAAGGAGTCCGGCCGGTTCGATTTGCCGATCGCCCTCGGGCTGCTGATCGCATCGGGTCAGCTCGATGCGCAGGGTCTCGATGGCTATGAGTTCGCCGGCGAGCTGTCACTGACCGGCGATCTGCGTCCGATACGCGGCGCGCTCGCGATGACCTGGCGCGCCAGCAGCGAGGGACGCACACTGATACTGCCGGCCGCCAGCGCCGACGAAGCCGCATTGGTGCGCGCGGCAACCGTACTGCCCGCGGGATCGCTGCTCGAAGTGGTTGCCCATCTGGCCGGACACACGCCGATGGCGCGCCATGCCATGCCGACGGCCGAGGTGCGAGTGTGCTACCCGGATCTGGCCGACGTGAAAGGCCAGGCGCAGGCCAAGCGCGCGCTGGAAGTCGCGGCCGCTGGCGCTCACAGCCTGCTGATGGTCGGCCCGCCGGGGACGGGGAAATCCATGCTGGCCCAGCGCTTTCCCGGACTGCTGCCACCGATGTCCGATGACGAAGCCATGGAGGCGGCAGCGCTCCAGTCGATCGCCGGCACGTTTCGCGCCGAGCGATTTCGACAGCGCGCCTATCGCGCCCCGCATCACACCTCATCGACCGCCGCCCTGGTCGGTGGCGGCAGCGATCCGCGCCCTGGCGAAATATCGCTTTCGCATCACGGCGTGCTGTTTCTCGACGAACTGGCTGAGTTCGAGCGGCGCACGCTGGAAGCTCTGCGCGAACCGCTCGAAACCGGCCATGTGAGTATCGCGCGGGCGAGCCGGCGGGTGGACTTTCCGGCGCGCTTCCAGCTTGTCGCGGCGATGAATCCCTGCCCGTGCGGCTACCTCGGCAGCGCGAAGTGCCGCTGCACACCGGACCAGGTATCCCGCTATCGCTCGAAGCTCTCGGGTCCGCTGCTCGACCGCATCGACATGACGCTCGACGTGCCGACGCTGTCGGCAGCCGAACTGCAAGGGGCGGCCGACGGCGAAGCCAGCGCAAGCATCCAGGCTCGGGTGATCGCCGCCCGCTCGAGACAGCTCGCTCGCCAGGGCAAATCCAACGCGATGTTGGCGACCAGGGAGATCGACCGCTGGTGCGCGCCCGACGAAGCTGCAGCAAAGCTGCTTTCGGCCGCGCTGGTGCGACTCAAGCTTTCGGCGCGCGCGTATCATCGCGTGCTGAAACTCGCCCGCACGGTCGCCGATCTCGCCGGCAGCGAGAGGATCGCCAGCGCCCATATTGCCGAGGCGATCCACTACCGGCGAAATCTCGGCGACGATTGAAACCGACCAAGCACCCAACGAGGACACAATGAGCCCTGCTACATCATCGGTCACCGGCCGCAAATCGAGCTGGCTCGCCTGGCTGTTCGGATTCCTGGTGTTTGTCGCCCTTCTGTTCGCGGGCTACACCTGGATCGTACTGACCTGGAGTTACTCGCAGGGTGAGCGCGCCGGCTATGTGCAGAAGTTCTCCCACAAGGGCTGGATCTGCAAGACCTGGGAGGGAGAACTCGCGATGGTCACCATGCCGGGAACGGTGACCGAAAAGTTCGCGTTTTCGGTGCGCGACGCCCCCGTTGCCGCAAAGATCAACGAGACCATGGGCAAGCGGGTGTCGCTGGCCTATGACCAGCACATCGGCGTGCCCACGACCTGTTTCGGCGAGACGCAGCACTTCGTCAAGGGCATCAAGCCGGTCGAGGCGATCGACTACCAGACCCCGCCTGGCACCGCAGCATCGGCACCGCCCGTACCCGTCGCCCCGGCCGCGCGTCCGGCCAACTGAAGAAAGACCCGGCCATTCCATCGCCTGGCGCCGCGAGGAATCATGCCGGGCTCCCGGTATTGCTGGCAATGCTGGCGGCGATCGGTCCGTTCGCGATCGACACCTACCTGCCGGCGTTTCCGACCATTGCCAGATCGCTCGCCACCAGCGATCTGCACGTGCAGCAGACCCTGACCGCCTACCTCGCACCGTTCGCGTTCATGACGCTGTGGCATGGCTCGATCTCCGATGCCCTCGGACGGCGGATCGTCGTGCTGGCGAGCCTGCTCGGCTTTGCCGCGGCTTCGGCGGTATGCATGTTCGCCCCGAGCATCGAGATCCTCTGGCTCGGCCGCGCGCTGCAGGGCATCACCTCGGGCGCCGGCATGGTGGTCGGACGGGCGATCGTGCGCGACCTGCTCTCCGGCCCGGAAGCGCAGCGGCTGATGGCCCGCGTGGCGATGATCTTCGCGATCTCGCCGGCGATCGCCCCGATCATCGGCGGGTGGATCTATGTGGCGCTGGGCTGGCGTGCGACCTTCGGCTTCTTGCTGCTGTTTGGCTTGCTGCTGTTCGTCCTGTGCTGGCGTTACCTGCCGGAAACCCTGCCCCCCGAGAGCCGCCACAGCCTGCATCCGGTGAAGCTTGGCCGCGCTTATCTGCATGCCTGCACCCACCGCCAGTTCCTGCTGCTGATCGCGGCGCTCTCGCTCAACTTCGGCGGCTTCTTTCTCTACGTTCTCGCCGCGCCGAAGTTCCTGATCGAGCACCTCGGCGTATCGCCGCAGGGCTTCGCCACCCTGTTCGTGCCGACCGTGCTCGGCATGGTGATCGGCTCGTTCCTGTCGGGGCGCCTCGCCGGCAAGGTGACGCCGCTCGCCACGGTGTCGATCGCCTACGCGATCATGCTTAGCGCAGCCACCCTCAACGTGCTGCTCAACAGTCTCGCGACACCCGGCGTGCCACAGAGCATTGCGCCGATTCCGCTCTACAACATCGGCATGGCGCTGGCGATGCCCAACCTCACCCTGCTGGGCCTCGACCAGTTACCGCAACGCGGTCTGGCGGCTAGTTGCCAGAGCTTTGCACAGAGCCTCACCACCTCGCTCGCTGCAGCCTTTTTCGTGCCGCTGCTGTGGGGCTCGACACTCACTCTGGCGCTCGGCATGGCGGGCTTTCTCGGCCTGGGGCTGATCTGCTTCCTGGCGTTCGCGAGCAAGCCGCACGCCACTGTGCCGCCCGGGTGATCGGGTCTGCAGCGGGTCCGCATCCGCCGTCGAGACTCCTGCAATCAGTTCCGAATCGCCACGCCAAATCGTGTCGCGCCAGTTGCTGATCAGTGATGCTGCCGAGTTGAAGTTGCGGGCGGCGCGCGCTCATGGCCTCACGCAGGGGAACAACTACGCGCGGGAATTCCGGGTCGAGGGACACCGGGCGGGAATGATTCGGACCATGGCAAATCCCGGATTCCGAAACGGCCCGCTGCATGGCCGTCATTCGGCGATGCACGAGATGCAGGGACCATTGATCGAATGAGAAAGGGCCCCTATCCTACGCGCGCCAGCGCGCAACTTCCTCCAGCCATTCGGTCGGCCGTTCCACTGCCACGCGCGCCTCGCCGGCGAGCACGCGGCCGTTCTCGCAATCGAGGGTGATCACGTCGCCCTCGCGCAGCTGGCGCTCGCCGAAACTCACGCGCCGCGCGACGCTGTCGATGCGCATGCTCGTGCAACCGACCAGGCAGACCTTGCCCAGCTGCCGCGCCACCACCGCCGCATGCGCGGTGCGTCCGCCTCGCGCCGTGAGCGTGCCGCGCGCCGCGGCGATGCCAGCGATGTCGGCCGTGCTGGTGTCCTCGCGCAGCAGAATCGCCTGCCGTCCGGCCGCGGCATGGGCCTGCGCGCCCGCTGCGTCGAGCGCGATGATGCCGGTCGCCACGCCGATGCTCGCCGGCAGCGCAGTGGCGAGCACCTCGCAGTCGGCATCGAGCGCAATGCGCCGCTGTTCGATGCGCGCGAGCTCGATGCCGTCGAGCCGCCGCAGGGCCTGCGCCGGCTCCAGCTCACCCGCCCGCACCTGCTCGACCGCGATGCGCAGCGCCGCCCACGGCGTGCGTTTGGCATTGCGCGTTTGCAGCAGCCACAGGCTGCCGTCCTGCACGGTGAACTCGTATTCCTGCGCGTCGCGGAACTCGGTTTCCAGCGTTCCGTGCAGCGCCTGCAACTGCGCCGACACGGCCGGCAGCGCCACCGCCAGGCGCGGTGCATCGTTAGCGCCGTGGCGACCCGAGACCACGTCCTCGCCCTGGCTGTTGAAGCGGAAGTCCAGGTACATGCGGTTCTCGCCGCTGGCCGGATCACGGGTGAAGCCGACACCCGATCCCGATGTGCCGCCGGCGTTACCGAACACCATGCGCTGCACCGTCACCGCGGTGCCCATGTCCTCGGCGATGTCGTGAATCCGGCGGTACTCGACTGCTCGCGGACTCATCCACGAATCGAATACTGCAGAGACCGCCGCCTCGATCTGGTCGACCGGATCCTGCGGAAAGGCCGTGCGGGTCAGCGATTCGAACAGGATCAGGTAATCGCGCGCCAGCGCGCCCAGGCTCTGGAAGTCGAGTTCCTGCGGTCGTGCGACACGCGCCCGATCCATCGCCACATCGAGCGCGGCACGAAACGGCGCCGGGTCCGCCCCGTACACCACTTCGGCAAACTGCTGGATCAGACGGCGGTAGGAATCCCACACCATGCGCGGGTTGCCGGTCAGGCGCAGCAGACCGCGCAGCGTCGAGTCGGTCAGCCCGATGTCGAGCACGGTATCCATCATGCCCGGCATCGAGACCGGCGCGCCGGATCGCACCGACACCAGCAAGGGCTTGCGCTCGGCGCCGAACTCCAGGCCGCATGCCGCTTCGAGCCGCTCCATCTGGGATTCCAGCAGGCCGCGCAGGCGCTCGCGGAACTTCTGCGGATGGGCGCGATGTTCCGCGCACATGGCGGTGCCCAGCACGAATGCCTGCGGCACCGGCAGGCCGATGCGCACCATGCGGGCAAGGTTGCAGGCCTTGAAACCCATCGTTTCTGCAACCGGCTCGGCGGAACCGCCTTGCAGGCCGATCGAGAAAACATTCTGCATGCGTGTCGTCATGGTTGTCGTCATTCGCTTGCCATGGTGCCGAGCACGTAGTCGCGCAGTTGCAGCCCCGTGTGCATCAACGCATCGGCCGCCGCCTCGAGGCTGCGCGCGCATTCGGCGAAGGCATACAGCTCGCGGAAGTCCCGCGCTTGCGCCACCATCGCGCGTTTGACCGCGCGCTGCGCGTCGTCACTCTGCCGCTCGGCCGCCATGATGCGGTGGATCGATTCGAGGAAGTCCTGCGTATCCTCGCGCGGCCCGCCACGGCGCACACTGCGCGCGGTTTCCAGCGCTTTCAGATATTCCTGCGCGCCGCTGACCGATAGCGCGGCGAGCGAATACAGCGCCTCGTGCAGCGCACCGTCGGCCGCGTCGCGCGGCAGCAGGGTGAGGTGGAACGCCGCTTCTTCGAGTTCGTCGGCGATGTCGTCGGCAACTTCGATCAGGTTGCGGTAGAACTCGACCCGCTCGGCATGCTGGTTGAGTCCGCGTGCCTGATTGACCAGTTCGTCGGCCCGATGCTCCCAGTCGCGCGCCCGCTGGGCATTGCGCTCGATCCGCTCGGCCGCGTCGGCGCCGTGCAGGTCGAGCAGGCAGTCACGCACGCCGGCAGCGATTTCGATCGACAGCGCCGCATGCTCGGCCGCGAGATCGAGCAACTGTTGCTGCGCGCTGCGAAACCAGCTGACCAGTTCGGCGCGGATTTCGTCGCGATACAGTTCGTGAGTCCGGTTCTGCAGCATGCCCTGGCTGCAGGTGCGCAAGACGAATTGCATGAAACCGACCGCCTTGCGCAGTTCGAGCATGTCGTCGAGCCGCGCGCCGAACGCCGGCGGCGATTTAGCGGCGAAGGAAAGGGCATCGAAGATCAACTGCTCGCCGCCGGCACATAGCCACGCCATGTGCCCGATGTCCTGATCGGCTGCCCACTTGAGCAGCGCCATGGTTTCCCGTTTCGGCAGCAGCAGGCGCAGCCGTTTGCGGGCGCGGTTCCAGTCGATCAGAAACACCAGCCGCGAGCCGAGAAAGGCAAGGTAGTCGGTCAGCCCGGCCTCGCTGTTGGCAGTGAACTTGCCGACGCACAGGTGGTAGACACCGTCCTCCATGTTGCGGTCGGTGCGCGAGCGGGTGTCTTCCCAGCGAACCGCCCAGTGCTCGAACAGGCTCTGAAAGAACAGCAGGCGCTGGATGTGCACGTCGGTGTAGGTCAGCGTGACGCTGCGCTCGATTACGTGTATCACCAGCACGTGAGCATCAGTGGTGCCGATATCGTTCTGCAGTACCAGCCGATCGCCGGCCCGGGTAGCGGTGGTGCCCAGCCCGGGGTGATCGAACTTGAGCGCCCGTGTGCCGTTGAGCCCGCGCATGAAGGCGCAGATCACACCGCGATCGTCGGGGCCGATCTCGTAGGCGGCCGCGCCATCGATATTGTCCGAGGCGATGCCGGCCTGCAGCGCGTTCAATGCCTTGTGCATGTCCATCACCAGCAGGTGGGCGCTGTCGCCCTGCTCGCGACTGCCCGAGGTCAGGCGCGCGATCTGGATGGCGCTGATCGTGTCGTCCTCGGCGCACCACGGTTCGCCCTGCAGCGCCGCCAACCGGGCGGAGAATTCGCCTGCCGAATCGGCTCCCGCCCCGTGCAGGGGGTCGAGCATGGTGGCCAGTTCCGCGCCCAGCCGCGCGCAGACTTCCGACACCTGCGGAATGCAGTAGCGGCCGGCTTCCAGCCTTGCGCTGTGGGCCGGTACGGTATCCAGCGCGTCTTCTTCCACGCCGGCGGCCGAACGTTCGGCCACCAGTTCCGGCGCGCTGCGCTGCGGGTCGTCGGCACGCGCCTGGGCAATCTGCAGCAGCGCAAAGTAGTACTTGGCGCGGTCGTTCGCGGCCAGCGCCTCGTTGACCAGTGCCGGCAACAGCAGCTTGGGTTCGCCCAGCGCGTCGATGATCCGTGTCTTGTCCGTCATGCGTCGTTACCAGAGAGACGTGACGCAGATGTTGCAGCAGACAGGTGACAGGCGTATTTCGGCGGCCGAAACATCCGGCGACGACAGGCCGCAAGGCGGTGGCGGACCGCTACTCGCCGCTGCGATCGGGTGGCGCCATCGGCAGCACGGCGGCCTCGCCGTGATGCGGCTCCTTGGCCGCGAGCGCCTGCAGGGCATGGGCGAATTCCGCCTGCAGGCGGCTCATCAGCGTGGCACTCTGCTTGCCGTAATGCACGACCTCGTAAGCCACCGGCGCGTCGAGCGCGGCGCGGTCGCGCGGGGCGAAGCACTGCCAGGCGGCTTCGACGAAATGCTTGCGCTGGCTATCGACGAACACGATCTCCTCGCGGTCGATGATCGCTAGCACCTGCATGCTGCGGATCGGCACGAATACCGCGTCGCCGCCGCGCGCGAGCAGGGTATGCGCGAGGTTGTACACCGCGGCGGGCAGGTATCGCGGCTCACGGGCAAGCTCCGGGCCGCGATGCAGTTCGATCTTCAAGCTGGACCTGTGTGCACGGCATCGGACGCGGGCGTCTTGTGCGACGGACAACCGACGGCGACCGCGCTGCGCGGATGGGCGATAGAATGCGGTTCGATTGGCAAACCGGGGCCGTCGGCCGCCACGGTGTTCGGCGTTTTCGGCATCAGCCGGCAAATCTTCTCGGGCATAGAGTGCTTCACGTCGCCACCCCTGACGTAAGTCGGATGCTCCGATTCTAGCCCTCAACCTGGGAGAAACCGATGCGCACGTTCACCGCCCTATTCGCCGTCCTGGCCACACTGCTTGGCGGCTGCACCGATCGACCCGATCTGCAGTTGCGGCTCAAACCCGGCGTGTCGACCGGGTTCGACGTACGCGAGGCAATGGGCACGCCATCGATGGAATGGAAGAACGCCGACGGCAGCACGACCTGGGAATTCACCCGCATGCCGGCCGGCAAGAGGAACTATATGGCAACGGTCGGCGCCGACAACATCCTGCGCGAGTTCACCCAGGTGGTCAGCGAGGAGAATTTCGCCAAGGTCACGACGGGCATGGGCAAGGACGAGTTGCGCCGCCTGCTGGGCAAGCCGACCAACACCATGCGCCTGCCGCTGAAACCCGAGGACGTGTGGTCGTGGGCCTATGACGACGTGTTCCCGCGCGAGATGTTCTTCGATGTCACCCTGAACAATGACGGCAAGGTGATCAGCACCGGCCAGCGCAACGAATATCGGGGCTGAGACATGCCCCGGCCTGAGAGCCCCATGGAATGGCGCTCTGGCCGATGGCATGCCTGGGATCCTCATGGAATGGCGATCTGCAGGATGGCATGCCAGAACGCGCCTACTGGCGCGGCTTCCAGGCTTATATGCCGTGAAACGACCGCTACGGGCGGGCTCCAGAGGTGCCGCCCGTGGGGCTCGGCGGACCATCGCCCCATGGTGCGACCTTGAGCAATAGCAGCATGCCGGGCACGGCGAGCGCCGCGCAGAGCCAGAAAAAGCTCAGCCAGCCGAGCGATTCGACCAGCCAGCCGGTGGTGGCGTTGACGAAGGTGCGCGGCACGGCGGCGAAGCTGGTGAATAGCGCGAACTGCGTGGCGGTGTAAGCGGGGTTGGTGGCGCGCGCGATGTAGACGACGAAGGACGCCCCGCTGAGCCATGGCCCGGCACTCGTTGCGATTCTGGCAGGATCTCCACGCACCGGTGGCATGCCATTGCCGAACAACGACTGCCAGGGCCCGAAATACTTGCGCAAGGCGCATTGGATTTCCTATCTTCCGCGACACGACGAGGATCCCGCGGTGAACAGATTCGGATCCTGCACCATCCGCAGGCGATCCACCCCCTATGGCACTTTGCCTTTCACGACCCAGGCAACTGCGGCGTAGGACCGTGGACCATCGACCTCTCCATCCAGATACGCCAGTTCGACCATATCTCGGAGCTTTTCCCTGGCTTCCACGCATAGAGTCCCCACGTAGTCCGCGACCGGCCCATCCTTGCCTTCACTGGGTGCCCAGAAATCCGCGAAGGATGCGAAGTCCATGCGGGTCGTCAGCATTCCGTCCACAACATCTGTCAGACCAGCGTCATGCCAAGCGCGCACTAAATCCCCAGGGCGACTCATGGGCCTGGTGTACGCCCGCGCTCTGCCCTCATTCCCGTGCCGATCGAGCATGGCTGCCGTATCGAAGATCAGACGAAAGTAAACGAGCCCTCCGCGCGTGTCCCACGTCGCCGCGGCGACAGTTCCGCCGGGACGTGTGACACGCCGCATCTCACGCACCGCGAGGTCGGGCTGCGGAATGAATTGCAGGACTAGCAGCGAGAGAGCGTGGTCGAACCAGCCGCCCGGAAATGGCAGATTGCAAGCGTCTCCGACTTCGAAGTCGATGCGTGCGTGGCGGTTTCTTCGCTTAGCGTGCTCGACGTAAGCGGGAGAAAGATCGATGCCACGCACGCTGCCGATTGCAGGGTTTCGCGCCAGGTTGAAACTCAGATTTCCTGTGCCGCACCCGACGTCCAGCACGCGCTCGGCTGTCGTGATCCCCGCGAAGTCAATGAACAGGGGCGCGAGGCGCCGGCTCCACCGCCCCATCTGGACCTCGTAACGGTCCCCGTCTGAGGCGGCGAATGTCGATGAAATGACCATGCGGTCGTCTGATGTGGACTGGGCGACGGCTCCCATCGGGTACGGCCGCTTAACCGAGTGGCCGCCCTCAGCCAGGGCCGTCCGTCACTGCGGCTGCAATCCGATCGCTTCCACAAGCGCTGCGTTGACGGCAATCTCCTTCTCGAGATGCGCGTCGAACTCGGTCGGGGTCATCACCATTGGATCGATGCCCAGTCTCGCCAGCTTGTCCCTTACCTTGGGCTCTTGCAGCGCTTTGAGCGTCTCACGGTGAAGCCTGTCGACGATATCGCGTGGCGTCTTCGCCGGCAGAAAGATCCCCAACCAGAACGGATACTCGGCATTGGCAAAGCCAGCCTCAAGCGTGGTAGGCACCTCCGGCAGCAAGGAAGAGCGTTTTTTGCCGTTCACCACGAGCGCAGTGAGCTTGCCCTCCCGCACGTGCGGCGCCACGACCCCGACCGGCCCGAAGAAAAAGTCGACCCGTCCGGTCATCACCTCGGTGATGATTTCCGCCCCGCCTTTGAGCGGAACATGCACGGCCTCGACTCCCGCGCTCGACCGGAATCGTTCCGCGCTGAGATGAGTCGCAGTCCCGACACCGGCTGAGGCGAAATTCATCGCGCCAGGCTTTGCCTTGGCTGCGGCGACGAACTCGCCAACTGTCTTGAATCCTTTGGCTGGCGGGACGACCAAGACGTTCGGCGTGACGCCGATCGGGATGACTGCAGCAAAATCCCGCACTGGATGGTAGTTCAGGTTCAGATGAAGCGACGGCGCTATCGCGTGCGCGGACGAGTTAACGAGGAGGGTATAGCCATCGGGGGCCGACTTGGCGACGACGCTGACGCCGATCGTTTGCCCTGCGCCGGGACGGTTCTCCACAATGATGGGCTGCCCGAGTTGCGTCGACAGTTGTTCGAACACCACACGCGCCACAATGTCGGCCATGCTGCCCGCCGCGATCGGTACTATCGCCCTCAGCGGTTTCGTGGGCCAGGTTTCTGCCTCGGCCTTGAATGTCGCGACGGTGAGGCCGAGCGCAGATAGCAGCATCAAGAGTATCGGTTTCATCGGCTTTCTCCTTGCCACGCATTGGCTCCTCGCGCGCGAGGAGCGGGATCCACGCAGCAACTGTGGCGCAACACGGCTTAGCCGTCCAATATATAATTCCTCTGGTCACTTATGTCGATCGGGCATAACCACGTGGATCTGCGGCACGCGCGAACCTTCGTCACCGTTGCCGAACTGGGCACTGTCTCCAAGGCGGCAGTGCGCCTGCGCATTGCTCAGCCTGCTCTGTCCCGCCAGATCAGCAATCTCGAGCAGGAGCTCGGTCTGAAGCTCTTCGATCGTGTCGGACGCCGCCTCGTGCTGACTGGCGAAGGCGAGCAGTTGCTTGGCGACTGCCGTGGTCTGTTGAGCTGCGCCAGCGCGGTCGTCGAGCGCGCGCAACTGCTCCGGCGCGGCGACACGGGCACGCTGAAGGTGGCGGCCTCCCCTCAATTCATCGAAGCCGCTATGTCCGATTTCCTGCACCGATACGCGCAACGTTTCCCCAGCGTGCAGGTGAAGTTGATCGAGGCAATTGCGTGGTCCGACACCCTCGGAATGCTCGAGCGCGGCGAGATTCACGTTGGCCAGAATCTGCTTGGCGCGGTTCGGCCCGGCGATCCGCGTTTCGCGAGCCTCGCGCTACAGGTGGTAGAACTGCTCGCCGCTTACCATGCGCCGCTGATACTCGGCAAGAGCGGAGCAATCGAGATTGCCCGCCTCGCAGCCTACCCGCTGCTCGTGCTGGATAACAGCTTCGTATCCCGCCGTAACTTCAACGCCACCTGCCGTCTGGCAGGCACAGAGGCCAATATCGTCTTCGAGAGCCGGACACCGCATACGCTGCTGGCGATGGCCGAGAGGGGACACGGTGTAGCAGTCGTTCCCTCTGCGGTGCGAATCGATCGGTATCCGCTGCGCATCGTTCGGGTAACCTTCAGGGGCAAACCGTTGCACGAGCCCTTGGCCGTCTTCTGGGACAAGCGACGCCACATGCCGTCCTACGCCACGGCCTTTTGTGCAATGCTGGCGGAGTACGTGCGCGAAGTGTTCCCAATTTCGCGGCCGTCCGAACCAAAGACTTAGGGATCTTGGAGCGGGACTCACTCAGCAGGCGACCAGGTAGCTGGTGCACTCCGTGACCCCCGCTTCCGTCTGGTCGTTCCCGGACTGCAGTACCGTGGTCACGCGCTCGCACGGAGACGTCCCAGGAGCCTGCCCAAGCGCGCTGCCACCGTGAGGAGATGAAGTGAAGATCAGAAACGAAAGCGACTTCTGGTCGGGCGTGATGTTCATCGCGTTCGGGCTGTTCTTCGCGGTGTTCGCGACTCGCTATGACTTCGGTACGGCACAGCGCATGGGGCCGGCGTATTTCCCGACCGTGCTGGGCGGGCTGCTCGCGCTTGTCGGCGTGCTGGTCGCCTTGAGCGGGCTCGGGCGCGCAGGGAAAGGCGGCAAGGTCGAGAAGTTCCATTTCGCTGAGTTGGCATGGGTGCTCGGCGCGGTGGTCCTCTATGCGGTGATCCTGCGCTGGGCGGGTGTCCTGGTATCCATGTTTGCGCTTGTCGTGATCTCCAGCTTTGCGAGCCACGAATTCCGCTGGAACCAAGCGATCATCCTGTCGATCGTGATGGCCGTGATCACGTACGTCGTGTTCATCATGGGCCTGAAGCTCACGATCCCGGTACTGCCGGCGTTCCTCGAGAACCAAATTTAGACGGACCCAACGGAGACGGCAGTGGAACTGTTGAGCAATCTGGCGATCGGCTTCGACACCGCGCTGACGCTGCAGAACCTCTTCTATGCGTTTGCCGGCTGCCTGATCGGCACGCTAATCGGCGTGTTGCCCGGAATCGGCCCGGTCGCGACCCTCGCGATGCTGCTGCCGACGACCTACGCGCTGGAACCAACCTCGGCGCTGATCATGCTGGCCGGCATCTACTACGGTGCGCAATACGGCGGCTCGACGACGGCGATTCTGGTCAATCTGCCCGGTGAATCGTCTTCCGTCGTGACCTGTCTCGACGGCTACCAGATGGCACGCCAGGGTCGCGCGGGGGCGGCGCTCGGCACGGCGGCGATCGGGTCATTCATTGCCGGAACCTTCGCAACGGTTCTGATCGCGGCGTTCGCCTCGCCGCTTACCGAACTCGCATTCAAGTTCGGTCCCGCCGAATACTTCTCGCTAATGGTGCTGGGCCTGATCGGCGCGGTCGTGCTCGCGTTGGGTTCGCTCGTCAAGGCGATCGGGATGATAGTGCTCGGTCTGCTGCTCGGACTCGTCGGTACCGACGTGAACTCGGGCGTGGCGCGCTTCAGCTTGGATATTCCGGAACTGACCGACGGCATCGGCTTCGTCGCGGTGGCGATGGGTGTGTTTGGCTTTGCCGAGATCATCGCCAACGTGGAAAAGAAAGGCCACCGCGAGGTATTGACCAGCAAGGTCGGTTCGGTCATGCCGAACGTCAAGGAGATGAAGGACGCGGCCCCGGCGGTGGTGCGCGGCACGTTGCTAGGTTCGATTCTCGGCATCCTGCCAGGCGGCGGCGCTCTGCTCGCGGCCTTTGCGGCCTACGCGGTCGAAAAGAAACTCGCCGGTCCGAATGCCGATCCGCCGTTCGGCAATGGCAACATCCGCGGCGTGGCCGGCCCAGAGTCGGCCAACAACTCTGGCGCGCAGACCTCGTTCATTCCGATGCTGACGCTCGGCATCCCATCCAACGCGGTGATGGCCTTGATGATCGGCGCGATGACGATCCACAACATCCAGCCCGGCCCGCAGGTGATGACGAGCAACCCGACGCTTTTCTGGGGCCTGATTGCATCGATGTGGATCGGCAACCTGATGCTGGTGATCCTGAACCTGCCGCTGATCGGGCTGTGGATTCAGTTGCTGAAGGTGCCGTACCGGCTGCTCTATCCGGCGGTCCTCGGGTTCTGCTGTATCGGCGTGTACTCGATCAACAACACGACCTTCGACGTGTACATGACCGTCGTCTTCGGCGCGCTGGGTTATCTCTTCTACAAGTTGCGCTGCGAGCCCGCACCGCTGATCCTCGGTTTCATCCTCGGCCCGATGATGGAGGAGAACCTGCGGCGGGCGATGCTGTTGTCGCGCGGCGATCCGACCACGTTCGTCACACGCCCCCTCTCGCTCGGGCTGCTGCTGGCGGCCTTGGCGTTGCTCGTCATCGTGACGCTGCCGGCGGTCAAGTCCAAACGCCAGGAGGCGTTCCAGGAAGCGGCTTGAGGCCACGAGATCAACCTCAGGAAAGCACAAAGCCTCCGGGGCCTCAGCGCAGCCGCTTCATCATCGCCACGGCGGTCCTGGGGCACAGGACGCGGTATTGCTCGGTCTCGCGGATCGACTCCGGCAGCCCCCAGTGCTCGAGCTCGTCGTAGCCCAGGGCGCCAAAGAAGTGCCTGGCGGTCGTGGTCAGCAGATGGAGTCCGCGTAACTTCGCCACATCCGCCCGCGCTTCGCACGCGGCGCCGAGGCGCCGCCCGATGCCCTGTCCGCGCCGCTCTGGTTGTACAGCAAAAGGGTCGAAAGTCGAAAGGGGTCACGAAAGGGGCCATCCATTAGTCGGCCCGTGTCAAGTGGGCAAACGGTTCTACGGCGGCGCCAGCCGCCGGTTTTGAACTCTGTCGCTACGCCTCCGCAATCGCCGATCGCGCCCGTTTATTCAAAGTATGGCTGCGAACGAATCGCGCCAGCCACCCATCAGGATCAAGCGATCAGCGATGCATTGCCTTAAGACTAAAGAGACTAAAGGGGCCTATTCGAAGCGGCGCTGGCGATGGGCGCCTGGGATCACGCCGCTCGAACTGCTCGGTCGTCTGGCGGTGTTGATCCCACCATCACGCCGGCATCGTCACTCCACCTTCGGGGTGCTGGCGTCGAACTCGCCGCTGTGCTCGGCGGTAGCTGCGTGGGCGCCGGTGGAGGCCGAAAGACCGAAAGCTGAGAGGCCGGCTGCAGCGGTGGCCGATTCGGTGCCCACCTCGCCGAGCGCATCGGCCGAGGCGATCGCAAAGCGGGACAAGCACACCGGCCCGGGAGCCGCATGGAATGGCGCTCTGGCGTATGGCATGCCCGAGAGCCCCATGGAATGGCGCTCTGCACGATGACATGCCAGAAATCGCCTATTGGCGCGGCTTCCAGGCTAATATACCGTGGAACGACCGCTACGGGCGGGCTCCAGAGGTGCCGCCCGTGGGGCTCGGCGGACCATCACCCCATGGTGCGACCTTGAGCAATAGCAGCATGCCGGGCACGGCGAGCGCCGCGCAGAGCCAGAAGAAGTTCAGCCAGCCGAGCGATTCGACCAGCCAGCCGGTGGTGGCGTTGACGAAGGTGCGCGGCACGGCGGCGAGGCTGGTGAATAGCGCGAACTGCGTGGCGGTGTAAGCGGGGTTGGTGGCGCGCGCGATGTAGGCGACGAATGCCGCGGTGCCCAGGCCCACCCCGAGTGCCTCGAAGCCTATTACCACCGCCAGCACGATCAGGCGGTCGGCATCCGGCGCGGCCGGCCCCAGCCAGGCCAGCCAGGCGAAGCCGAAGATCGACACCAGTTGCACCACGCCGAACAGCCACAGCGCGCGATTGATGCCGAGTCTGACCATCCACATGCCGCCGAGCAGGGCACCGATCACGGCCGGCCACAGTCCGGCATTCTTTGCGATGATGCCGATGTCCGATTTGGCATAGCCCATCTCGAGATAGAACGGTGTGGCCAGCGCCGTGCACATCGAATCGCCGAGCTTGTAGAGAAAGATGAACGCCAGAACGAGGACCGCCATGCGCCAGCCGGAACGGTTAATGAACTCGTGGAAGGGCTCGACCACCGCTTCGCGCAGGGTGCGGGGTGCGGCGATCGCCGATGCCGGCTCGCTGATCATCAGGGCCATCGCGATTCCGGGCAGCATGAACAGTGCAGTGACCAGGAACACCTGCGACCACGGCAGGTGGTCGGCCAGAATCAGCGACAGCGAGCCGGGCACCAGGCCGGCGATGCGATAGGCATTGACGTACAAGGCATTGCCGAGCCCGAGCTCTTCCTCGCGCAACAGTTCGCGGCGGTAGGCGTCGAGCACGATATCCTGCGTGGCAGACAGGAACGCCACCGCCGCAGCGCCGTAAACCACCCACGACAGATGCTGCGACGGCGAGAGCTGGCCGAGCCAGGCGATCACCGCCAGCAGTGGCAACTGGGTGACCAGCATCCACCCGCGACGACGACCGAAGAAGGGAATCGCATAGCGATCGAGCAGCGGCGACCAGAGAAACTTCCAGGTGTAGGGAAACTGGATCAGGGCAAACAGGCCGATCGCCTTGAGGCTGATGCCCTCGGTCTTGAGCCAGGCCGGTACGAGGTTGAGCAGCAGGTAGAGCGGCAGGCCCGAGGAGAAGCCGACGAACACGCAGATCAGCATGCGCCGGTTGGCCAGCGCCTGCCAGATGGTCTCGCGCGGCGCTTGGGCAGCCTCGCTCAGCTGTCGCGCCCGAGCCGGTAGAGGGCGAAGCTGCCGAGGAAGTTGGGTTCTTCCTCGACCGGCCTGCCCTGGTCGTCGAGCACCAACCGCTCACGCACACGCAGCCCGAGTTTTTCGCACAGCGCGTCGAAATCGACGATGGTGAAGAAGCGTACGTTCGGCGTGTCGTACCACTGGTAGGGCAGACGATCGGACACCGGCATATGGCCTTCCATGATGGCCCGGCGGTGCTTCCAGTAGGCGAAGTTGGGAAAGCTCAGGATCGCCTCCGCGCCGACCCGCAGCATTTCGCGCAGTACCTTTTCGGTACGGTGCAGCGCCTGCAGGGCATCGGACATGACAACCACGTCGAAGCTCGCATCGCGAAAGCCGTAGAGGCCCTGCTCGAGGTCGATCTGCAGCACACTGATGCCGTTCCTGACACAGCCGAGCACGCGTTCGGGGTCGTTCTCGACCCCGTAACCGACGGCGCCGCGCGTCTCACGCAGGTGGGCGAGCAGTTCGCCATCGCCGCAGCCCAGGTCGAGCACGCGGGCGTCCTGGGGCACCCAGGAGGCGATGACCTGGTAGTCGAGTCGGTCGGGAGCGAGCATCATCGCCTCACACGCGAATGTTGTCGAAGTAGGCGCGCATCACCGCATGGTACTGCGCATATTCCATCAGAAACGAATCGTGGCCGTGGGGGCTGGCGATCTCGGCATAGGTCACGTCCTTGCGCGCGTCGAGCAGCGCGGTGACGATCTCGCGCGAGCGCGCGGGCGAGAAACGCCAGTCGGTGGTGAACGAGACGACGAGAAACTTGGCCAGCGCGCGGGCCATCGTGGCCGACAGGTCGCCGTCGCATTCGCGCGCCGGGTCGAAGTAGTCGAGCGCCTTGGTCATCAGCAGATAGGTGTTGGCGTCGAAGTAGGTGGCGAAGCGGTCGCCCTGGTAGCGCAGGTAGGATTCGATCTGGAACTCGACGTCGTAGTCGAAGTTGAGTCGTTCGCCACGCAGCTCACGGCCGAACTTGGCCGCCATCGAATCGTCCGACAGATACGTGATGTGGCCGAGCATGCGCGCCAGGCGCAGTCCGCGCCGCGGCACCACACCGAAATCGTAATAGTGACCGTCGTGAAACTCCGGATCGGTGAGAATGGCCTGCCGCGCGACGTCGTTGAAGGCAATGTTCTGCGCCGTCAGTCGCGGCGCCGCGGCGATGACCAGCGCGTGGCGCACGCGCTGCGGATAGGTGATGCTCCAGCGCAGCGCCTGCATGCCGCCCAGACTGCCGCCCATCACCGCCGCCCAGCTATCAATTCCCAGCAGATCGGTCAGGCGCGCCTGCGAATGCACCCAGTCGATCACGGTGACGATCGGGAACTCCGCACCCCACGGTCTGCCGGTTTGCCGATTGATGGTCTTCGGTCCTGTCGAACCGTGGCAACCGCCCAGATTGTTGACACCGACGACGAAGAACTTGTCGGTGTCGAGCGGCTTGCCTGGACCGACCAGGTTGTTCCACCAACCCAGGTTATTCGGATCGTCGGCGTAAGTACCGGCCACGTGGTGCGAGCCGGACAGCGCATGGCAGACCAGCACCGCGTTGGACTTGGCGGCGTTCAAGCTACCGTAGGTTTCGTACACCAGGTCATACGCCGGCACGACGCCACCGCTGCGCAAAGCGAGCGGCTGGTCGAAATGCGCACGCAGCACGGTGACGTTGCCGATGCCTGTCGCAGCTTGGTCCAAGATTCGTTCCGTCAAATGAAAAAACCCAACCGGCGGACAGGCGGGGCTGGGTTTCTTGCCCTCGCTTTGTCGGGTAAGGATGACGCATTGCTGCGTCACCCTCCCCTAAGAACCGGGCATGCGAGTTTCCCCGCACCCGGCTCGAGCCTCTACGAAGCCCCTGTTAAAAGGGGCCGGTACGCAACTTAAAACCGTTGGCGTGAATCTGCCGGTGACAGTTCGGATGCAGTAATACCAGATTGCGCAACCTGTCGTCGCCGCCCTGTTCCCGCGGGATCCGATGGTGAAGATGCCACCCGGTTTCCGACGTGATGAGCTGATCGCACAACTCGCAACGCTTGTTCTGGCACCACCAGAGGTGCAGCAGCTTCTGCCGTCCGCTCAAGGATCCTTGCATCTTCAGACCGAGGCGGTCTTCGAAGTAGGTTTCCCATTGCGGGTCGAACGGATTCGCCGCACCCTTGATTTTCGCGCGCCGACGAATCTTCGTATCGCTGGCTTTCACCAGCGCCCGCGTCACCCGTCGGCCTTCCGAGTCCGTGGTTCGGGCGCCAAACACCCAGTGCCTGGCACCGATTGTCCCAAAGTATTTCGCTTTGGTCCAACCCGCGCTCTTGTTCGGGTGCCTGCGTTTCGCCCATTGCCACGTCTTCTGCCAAAGCCAGGCATCGATTTTGGCGAAAGTCTGTGACGCACTGACCTCCCGGTGATAATTCGCCCAACCCCGAATGACCGGATTGAGCAGGAAGATCAGCGCCTCTTGCGGCGCGGTCTTTTGCGCCGCAAAGATCGACTTGACCTTGGCCATGAAGGCTTGGACGTTCTTCTTCGAAGGCGTGATGGGGATGGCCTCCTTGAACTTCCGCACCGTCTGGCCCAGGAAATCGAACCCTTCTGCGACATGCGTGATCCGGGTCTTCTCCGGGGAGAGCTCCAGACCTCGGGTGGCCAGAAATGCCGCCACCAACGGTTTGACTTCGTTTTCCAGCAGCTCTTGTGAGCTGCCGGTGATCACGAAGTCGTCCGCATAGCGCACGAAATTCACCTTGGTCTTGCCGGCCTTGTGGTTTCCCTTCGACCCGAATCGGGCCTCCAGTACTGCCTCCAGTCCGTCCAAGGCACAATTGGCCAACGTCGGCGAGATGATTCCCCCTTGCGGGGTCCCCGCTTCCGTCGGAAAGAGTCTTCCGGTTTCGATGTATCCGGCCTTCAGCCATTTCCGGAGGATCTCGCGGTCCAGGGGGACGTTTGAGACCAGCCAGTCGTGGCTGATGTGGTGGTGGGTAGAGACGGGCCTTGAGGTTTGCCCTCTTGTACCCGTCCCCCCTCGCAGAACCCGCCGTGCGGAATTACCGCAACGGGCTCCCCAGGTTGCACTCGTCGGGTGCGCGTCACACCGTCGCATGGCATGTCGAAACCGCATAAGGCAGTTCAAACCAGGATCGACTCTTGAGGTAGCTCCAGTACATGCGATGGCGCTGACTGCGTCGTCGCAGCGTAAGGCTCCATTGCCGGGCCACCGCTCGACGGATGGCGTCGAGTTTCGGTTTGCAGTGATGCAGCCCAAAGTACTGATAGAAGCCGCGCAGCATCGAGGTTAGCTGACGCTGTTGGTCACGTCGCTTCCAGTGCATATGCCTCTTGAGCCAGTCCTTGGTCTTGGCCAAGAACTTTCGGCAGCTTTTTACGCAAGGTATCCGCACCAAGGCAAACTTGCCGCCTCGGTCGACTCCGCAGACGTGCTTGAAACCCAGGAAGTCAAACGTTTCCGGCTTTTCGCCGGTCTTCTCCAGGTCGGTCCGCACGAAGCGCCCAAAGCGCATCAGCCGCGTCTTCTCTTCCGCCAATTCCAAGCCGAATTTCCCGAACCGCTTCCTCAGGCCCTTTTCGAACCCTTCCGCATCGCGCCGGTATTGGAAATTCACCACGAAGTCATCGGCGAACCTCGTCAGGTATACCTCCCCTGGCACCACGGCTTGACCCTCTTCTCAAACCAGAGATCCAGCACATAGTGCAGGTAGATATTTGCCAAGATCGGGCTGATCGGCCCGCCTTGCGGCGATCCTTCTTCAGTTCGCGTCACGACACCTCCCGCCATGAAGCCCGCTTTCAGCCATTTGCCAATCAGGCGCAGGATGACCGGGTCTCCAATCCGATGGGCCACCATCTGCTGTAGCCAATCATGCTGGATGTGATTGAAGGAAACCCCGACACACTACCCATCACGAGGATCTTCCTCCAAGCGTCACCATCACTCGATCGCGTCATGCCTTCGAAGGTCAGCGCCTCGCCGTACACGGGCTCGTTCATCGGCAGGGTCGTGCGCAGTTGCTCTTGGTCTTGCCCGACGGCAGTCGATCGCTCATTCCGACCGAATGGACGGATCTTCACGGATCGCAGTGCAGCGCACCAGCTGACCTGACCAGTCACAGCCTCGCTCTTCTTTCGGATTTGCTGCATGCACGCACCATCGTGGATGCTCTGCTGCGTCGCCTTCCCGCACCAGGGCAGGAGACGGACCAGCGTCCCAGAAAGGAGCGCCAGCATGATGCAACTGAGTCTGAGCATTGTGGAGGATCCAATCCCCGACAGCAGCGCGTGGAAGCAAATAGGCGAGGAACAGCAGAAGGTCGTCATCGAGGTATTGGCTCGGCTGATCGTGCAGGCAGCACTGCCCCAACCAAGCGAGGTGCAAGCTCATGACTGACGACAGCAAGATCAAGCCGGCCCACAGACAACGCGGCGCCTTCGGGTACGTACGGCAATCCACGCCGGCGCAAGTCGAGCATAACCGGGAGTCGACCGAACGGCAGTATGCGTTGGCCGATCGCGCCATGGAATTAGGCTGGTCCCGCGAACAGGTGACCGTCGTCGACGAGGACCTTGGCCTCTCGGGTTCAAGCACGGACAAGCGTTCGGGCTTCGCCCGCCTCATCGCTGCGGTGGCGATGCGGCTCGTCGGCATCGTGCTCGGTCTGGAAGTGTCACGTCTTGCACGCAACAATGCCGACTGGTACCACTTGCTCGACCTGTGTGCGATGACCGATACACTGATCGGCGATGCCGACGGTCTATACCATCCGGCGTGGTTCAATGACCGGCTGCTGCTCGGGCTCAAGGGCACCATGAGTGAGGCCGAGCTGCATATCATCCGCGCACGTCTGGAAGGCGGTATTCGCAACAAGGCCGCCCGGGGCGAACTGCGCCGCGGATTGCCCACAGGTTTCATCTGGGGGAGGAAGACGGCGAGGTATTGCTGCATCCCGACGAGGCCGTCAGGCAGGCGATACGCTGTGTCTTCGAGCGCTTCGCCGAACTCGGCTCGGCGCGCCGTGTCTGGTTGTGGTTGCGCGGCGAAGGCCTGTCGTTTCCAGCGCAATACAACAACTATGGCAACGAAATCCGTTGGGGGACTCCGACCTATACGGCTATTCACGGCATACTCACCAATCCCGTCTATGCCGGCGCGTACGTCTATGGCAAGAGCCGCCACGAACGCGTCCTCGACGAGGCGGGTAAGATCAAGAAGCGCAGCCGCAAGTTGCCCCAATCGCAATGGGCCGTTCTGATCCACGAGCATCACGAAGGTTATATCGACCGAGCCACCTATGAAGCCAACCAGGCACGCCTGGGGACCAATATACGGCCCCGAGCGCATCAGCCCGGAGGGGCCGTGAGAGAGGGTGCGGCCCTGTTGCAAGGCATTGCCACTTGCGGTCACTGTGGCCGCAAACTGCGCACCCAATATCCCGGGCGAAATGCGCGTCCCGGCTATTACTGCGCTGGCGAGAACGTCGTCAACGGCCGCGGTGTCCACTGCCTGAACATCGGCGGCATGCAAATCGACCAGGCCGTCGCCGATAGCCTTCTTGAAGCTCTCAAGCCAGCTGCCTTGGAGGCGGCGCTACAGGCTACGCAACAACTCGAATCTGACCACCATGCGGCGCTGGCACAGTGGCGTATGACAGTGGAAAGGGTGCGCTACGAAGCGCAACGTGCCGAGCGTCGGTATCGTGCTGTCGATGCCGAGAACCGGCTTGTCGCGCGCGGGCTGGAAGCCGAATGGGAACTGCGCTTGAGTGAGCTCGAGCAGGCGCAAACCGAACTCGCCCGCAAGCGCCAGTTGCGGCCCCATACATTGAGTCCCGAAGAGCGTCAGCGCATCGGCGCACTCGGCGCCGATCTCAAGCGCGTCTGGGCCGCGCCGACGACCACCGATCGCGACAAGAAGGAGTTGCTGCGCACGCTGCTCGAAGAAGTGATTATTACCGTGCAACGCGACGAATGGCGCGCCCATCTGACGCTGCGTTGGAGAGGCGGCATGATCAGCGAAATCGATGTCCATTTGCCACGCCTCAATCCCGCTCGCATACACACCGACGAAGACACCGTCGAGCTCGTTCGACGGCTCGCCGCTCACTACCCGGATGGCCTCATCGCGGGCATCCTCAATCGTCAAGGCCGCAAGACGGTCCGCGGTGAGCGCTTCAGCGCAAACCAGGTGGGCAGCCTGCGGCGGTATCGCGACATTGCGCGCTTCGAGCCGCCCGCAGAGCCCCCAAAAGGCGAACTGGTAACGATCGCCGGCGCGGCCGACATTCTGCAGGTTGCCCCTTCCACAATTCACCGCTGGCTCGCCGAGGGATTGATCGCTGGCGAACAACTTACCCCGGGTGCGCCGTGGCGTATTCGCATCACGGACGAGTTGCGCGCACGATTCGTCGAAGAGCCGCCCGAAGGCTACGTGGCAATGCTCGAAGCCACTCTGCTACTCGGCGTTTCGCGCCAGACCGTGTTGCAGCGTGTAAAGCGCGGCGAACTTGACGCCGTTCACGTCATCCGAGGAAGAAGAAAAGGCATACGAATCAGGATTATAGACGACCAGCCTGACCTATTCACTCAAAAATCATGACAACGGGTGCAGTATGAAGCCACGTCCAAATATCCTCGGATGTCGGCCTCGAACAAGTGTCCCACCTTCTTCGTCACGATCACCGCGCGCAACGCCCGTAGGGCGTCGTGCGGGTTACGTCCTGGCCGGAATCCGTACGAGCATTCCAGGAAATCCGCCTCGAACACCGCTTCCAATATCCGCGCAACCGCTCTCTGCAGCAGGCGATCTTCAACCGTCGGAATTCCTAACGGCCTCGTACCTTCCTTGCCGGGACCCTTCGGGATATCCACGCGGCGTACCGGTGGCGCTCGATAGGCCCCTTGCTTCAAGCGTTCGCACAGATCCCGGACCCGTCTGTCCAAGTCTCGTTCAAACTCCTTCGTCGTCTCTCCATCGACCCCGCTTGCGCCTCGCCGATTCATCTGCTTCCAGGTCTCTTGCAGAAACTCCGGCGTGATCAGATGCGCCAACGAAGTGAAGCGCAGCTTCGGATTCGATTTCGCTTTCCCAACGATCTGGTCCAGTTGTGTGGACATTCTTTTCCAACCTCTGCGTGCAGGGAATGTTTCCCCAGACCAGCTACTCAACCTGCCCCGCCCCTTCCCCATGTACGCGGCTTTCCCGCGCTCCGAGTACTACTGGCGAGTCCGACTTCCACCGTCGCGTTTGTCTCCCTCAGGATGGTCCTTTCGGTCAACATACTCGGTCCGTTATGGCCAGACCAAGACGGCGGTGGATCTCCCAGGTGCCATGACGCTTCCATTTCTGACCATGCCGTGCTCTCAGACCCCGCCGGAGTCTCCAGCGACCATCGCCCGTAGCGGTCGCCTACTGTTGCCTTCCAGGTATTCGACCCTGTCGGCCTCCGGATGTATCACGAGGCTCCATCGCTTCACTTGCGTTACGGCCTGGTCATCGCTCTGTCTACGCTTAACTCATGTCGTTACCTTCATGAGCCCAAGACTCGATTCCCGGTGGGGTGGCTCTTCCCCCTTGCCGGGGCGGGAATCTCACCCGCTGAAAGCGCCGGGCTTAACCTGGCGCACCGAAGCAGCCTTTGATATCCCCCTCCAGCACCCACTCTGCCTTGTCGTGACCCGACAGAATCGTATGACACTGTTTGATCGCGTCGGCCGTGGAACGCTCAGGCCGGAACCCATAGGAGTTCCGGTCGCCAAGCGTCTCCGCGACCGGCGCGAGGGCGAGCAGATACAACGCCTGCATCGCCCGATCGTGTAGCGTCGGGATGCCCAGAGGGCGTTTCTTGCCATTGGTTTTCGGGATATACACCCTTCTCAGTGGCAACGGCTGATAGCCGCGCCGACCGAGTGCTTCGATGGCTTGCCGCTTCGCCACGGGCGTCGACCAGGTTGCTCGATCGACGCCCGGCGTATTCTTGCCTTGGTTCTCAGTCACTCGCTTGACGGCGATGGCTTTGCCGCTGAACGAGCGGGTCAGAAACCGTTGCAGGGTTTTCACCCTGCGCCAGTCGCCGGCCTGGGTTGCCTTCACAATACGCGCCTGCAGCCGCCTCACGGTTCCATGCAATCGGCTCCAGTCGAACTGGTGCCAGTCACACGGGGCCATGGAGGCCGCAGACGCCCGATTCGGCGTGCTCACTTGCTTGCCTCCTTTCGCTGATCCCGGCGGGAGGCAAGGCGATCCCCGTTGGGGGACGCTCTGCCCCCTTGGGGATGACGGTTCGACAGGATCTCTTGTGACAAGAGACCACGCGGAATTCAGCGCTCTTTCGAGCGGGGTGATGTTGCAACCCCTATCCATCCGATTACAGGACGGCCTTCGCTTTCTCCGCGATCCTTTACCCGCCGGCCCCTGGGCTTTCCTTGCGGTCAGCTTGCCCTTCCGGGCGGGACGACGGGCTTACCCTGTTCCACTTCGACGACACGAATGGGTTAGACCTTGCCTATGCACCGGTGGCGATACGTCAGCGTCCCCCAAACGGCTTATGGGAGGACCCGCCACTTACCGTTTTGGTTCGGGCTTATCAGCAGCTTTAGCCCGCTAACAATCACGGTGCGTTATCCGGCAATTCACATGTGTTGGTCATACCATCCAGCCTGGCACCTCATCCGCCGCGCTGCTGGCAGAATCGCGAACGTCCCTCGCGGGATCATTCGCACCTCATGGGTGGTTACGTTGTCAGGATCGCTTGGCACCTCCTCGTTGCCGAGGACGCACCGATCCCTAGACTACTGCTGGCTGAACAGCAGGTCTCGCTGACCGCGTTGCTGCGGTCGAGACAATCGTCAAAGTGGCTTACGCCACTCAGGTAAAGCTAGGTGTGCCATGTCTCAGGCACCTTTCACTCTAAGGCTCCGTTTCGCCAAGTGATACTGCCCTGGCTAGGCGAGCTACCTAAGCGACCATCAGGTCGCACAGCCGCATTTGTTGAGCGCCCGCAAGCTGAGTCAAATCGGCGCTTGATCCAAAGTTACCGCCAGGTCGAACGAAAGTCAAACCGGGGAACTCGAACCAACAACCCTGACACGTCGCGGTCACCGCGGGGCGAGCATTGGCCGATCAGAATACGTCGGTCTTATTGGCGACCTTCGCGCCGCGCGGGCGCAAGCCTGCGCTCGTAAAAACTCGGCCCTCGGGGCAATCCGCGATGGGCGCTGCTTCAACGGGGCAGGGCGCTCGATCCCATGAGGAATTCATCGACCGCGCGGGCGGCCTGGCGCCGTTCGCGCCGCGCAGGCGCAAGCCTGCGCTCGTAAAAACTCGCCCCTCGGGGCGATCCGCGAAGGGCGCCGCTCTAACGGGGCAGGGCGCTCGATCCCATGAGGAATTCATCGATCGCGCGGGCGGCTTGGCGCCCTTCGCGGATCGCCCACACGACCAGCGATTGCCCGCGCCGCATATCGCCGGCCCCAAAGACTTTGTCGACGTTGGTTAGATAGCCGCCAGTTGCTTCTGTCGTGGCCTTGGCGTTGCCGCGCGCGTCCTTGTCGACGCCGAACGCTTCGAGAACGGAGGCAACCGGGCTGACGAAGCCCATCGCCAGCAGCACCAGATCCGCCTTGAGGATCTGTTCGCTGCCCGGAACCTCGATCATTTTGCCGTCCTTGAACTCGACGCGCACCGTCTTGATTGCCGTGACCTTGCCCTTTTCGCCCATGAACTCCTTGGTCGAGATGGCGAACTCGCGCTCGCAACCTTCCTCGTGGCTGGACGATGTGCGCAGCTTGTATGGCCAGTAAGGCCAGGTCAGCGCCTTGTTCTCGTGCTCGGGCGGCATCGGCAGCAGCTCGAACTGGGTGACGCTGACGGCGCCGTGCCGATTGCTGGTGCCAACGCAGTCCGAGCCGGTATCGCCGCCACCGATGACGATTACATGCTTGCCGGAGGCCGTGATCTGCCCCTTGAGCTTGTCGCCGGCGGTGACCTTGTTCTGTTGCGGCAGGAACTCCATCGCGAAATGGATGCCGTCGAGTTCGCGCCCCGGGGCAGGCAGGTCGCGTGGTTGTTCAGCGCCACCGGCGAGCAGCACGGCGTCGAAATCCTGCGTAAGCTGTTCTGCCGCGACGGTTTCCCTGGCCCAGTTGGTGATCTTGCCGTCGCCTGCAAGTGCGCCGATCAGCACGCCGGTGCGGAATGCGACGCCTTCGGCCTCCATTTGTTCGACGCGCCGATCGATGTGCGACTTCTCCATCTTGAAATCGGGAATGCCGTAGCGCAAAAGGCCGCCAATGCGGTCGTTCTTTTCGAACACGGTCACTTTATGGCCCGCGCGCGCGAGCTGCTGTGCGGCCGCCAGTCCCGCCGGGCCGGAGCCGACCACCGCGACGCTTCTGCCGGTCTTTGATGACGGCGGCTGTGGCACCACCCAGCCTTCGTTCCAGGCGCGGTCGATGATCGCGTGCTCGATCGACTTGATGCCAACGGGGTCGTCGTTGACGTTCAGCGTGCACGCAGCCTCGCACGGTGCCGGGCAAATGCGGCCGGTGAACTCCGGGAAATTGTTGGTCGAGTGCAATACATCGATGGCGTTGCGCCAGTCATCGCGATACACGAGATCGTTGAAGTCCGGAATGATGTTGTTGACCGGGCAGCCGCTGTTGCAGAACGGCGTGCCGCAATCCATGCAGCGCGCGCTCTGGATCCTGGCCTCGTCCTCCTTCAGGCCGATCACGAATTCCCTGTAGCTCTTGAGTCGCTTGTCGACGGGTTCGTAGCCCTCTTCGAGACGTTCGTACTCAAGAAAGCCGGTGATTTTCCCCATTTGCTATGGCTCCTGTTTGCGCGTTTCGCGGCAGCCGGTCAGGCCTTGACGGTGGGCTTGTCGGATTCGCGCGCCTTGGCAATCGTGGCCGCGGTTTCGTTCCGGGCGTTGAGTTCGCCCAGCGCCCGGCGGTACTCGTGCGGGAACACCTTGAGGAACCTGGACAGCGATGCCTCCCAGTGGTCGAGAATCTCGCGCGCCCGCAGACTGCCCGTCCATCTGTAATGGTCTTCGATCAGCCTACGCAACTGAACTTCGTCGGTCTGGCCGCAATGAAAGATGGCCGGATCCTGCGTGGCAGTCTGCTCGGCCGCCGGCAGCATCCTTTCGAGGGCAACCATCGTCTGGTTGCAGCGCTTGGAGAACTGCCCGTCTTCGTCGAACACGTAGGCGATGCCGCCCGACATGCCAGCGGCGAAGTTGCGGCCGGTCTTGCCGAGCACGACCACCGTGCCGCCGGTCATGTACTCACAGCCGTGGTCACCGGTGCCTTCGACGACGGCAGAGGCACCCGACAGGCGCACAGCGAAGCGTTCGCCGGCAACGCCGCGGAAGAAAGCCTCGCCCTCGGTGGCGCCATAAAGCACGGTGTTGCCGACGATGATGTTCTTGGCTGCGTCGCCGCGGAAATCGAGACTCGGCCGTACCACCACGCGTCCGCCCGAGAGGCCCTTGCCGGTGTAATCGTTTGCATCACCGATCAGGTAGAGCGTGATGCCGCGCGCGAGGAAAGCGCCGAAGCTCTGGCCGCCGGTGCCTTCCATCTGCACGAATACCGTGTTGTCGGCGAGGCCGTCCGGATGATGACGAATCAATTCGCCGGAGAGCATCGCGCCGACCGTGCGGTTGACGTTTCGCGCGTCCTGCATGATGCGCACCTTTTCGCCCTTTTCCAGCGCGGGGCGCGCCTTCTCGATCAGTTTCACGTCGAGCGCGCGGTCGAGCCCGTGGTCCTGCAGCTCGACCTGGTAGCGTGCCACCTCGGCCGGTGCATCGGGCTGATGGAGGAGGCGGCTGAAGTCGAGCCCGCGCGCTTTCCAGTGCTCGATACCCTTGCGGGTGTCGAGCAGGTCGGCACGCCCGATCAGGTCATCGAACTTGCGAATGCCGAGCTGCGCCATGATCTGGCGTGCTTCTTCCGCAACGAAGAAGAAGAAGTTGACCACGTGTTCGGGCCGCCCCTGGAACTTGCGGCGCAGTACCGGATCCTGCGTCGCGACACCGACCGGGCAGGTGTTGAGATGGCACTTGCGCATCATGATGCAGCCTTCGGCCACCAGTGGCGCGGTCGCGAAGCCGACCTCGTCGGCGCCGAGCAGGCCGGCGATGACGACGTCGCGGCCGGTTTTCATCTGGCCGTCGGCCTGGACGCGAATCCGGCCGCGCAGGCGGTTCAGTACCAGCGTCTGCTGGGTTTCGGCCAGGCCGAGTTCCCACGGCGTACCGGCGTGTTTGATCGACGACCAGGGCGAAGCGCCGGTTCCGCCGTCATGTCCGGCGATCACCACATGGTCGGCCTTGGCCTTGGCGACACCGGCGGCAACCGTGCCGACACCGACCTCGGACACCAGCTTGACGCTGATGCTGGCGGTCGAGGCGACGTTCTTCAGATCATGAATCAGCTGGGCCAGATCCTCGATCGAATAGATGTCATGGTGTGGCGGCGGCGAAATCAGCCCCACGCCGGGAACCGAGTGACGCAGCTTGCCGATGTAATCGGAGACCTTGCCACCGGGCAATTGCCCACCCTCGCCGGGCTTCGCCCCCTGCGCCATCTTGATCTGCACCTGGTCGGCCGAGACGAGGTATTCAGTGGTGACGCCGAAGCGTCCCGAGGCGACCTGCTTGATCCTGGAGCGCAGCGAATCGCCGGCCTGCAGTTCATAGTCGGCCTCGACGACATCGGCGCCGATGACTTCCGAAACCTTGGTGCCCTGGGCAATCGGAATGCCGCGCAGCTCGTTGCGATAGCGGTTCTTGTCCTCGCCGCCTTCCCCGGTATTCGACTTGCCGCCGATGCGGTTCATCGCGACCGCCAGCGTGCTGTGCGCCTCGGTCGAAATCGAGCCCAGCGACATGGCGCCGGTGGCGAAGCGCTTGACGATTGCGCTGGCAGGTTCCACCTGATCGAGGGGAATCGCCCGGGCGGGATCGAGCCTGAACTCGAACAGGCCGCGTAGTGTCATGTGACGACGGCTCTGATCGTTGATAATCTGCGCGTATTCCTTGTAGGTTTCGAACTTGCCCGAGCGCGCGCTGTGTTGCAGTTTCGCGATGGCGTCCGGCGTCCACATGTGCTCTTCGCCACGGGTTCGCCAGGCGTATTCGCCACCGGCATCGAGCATGCGCGCGAGTACCGGATCATTGCCGAAGGCGGCCTTGTGCAGACGCACGGCTTCCTCCGCCACTTCGAAAACGCCGATTCCGCCGATCTGGGTCGCGGTACCGCTGAAATACTTTTCGACCAGTTCCGGCTTGAGCCCGATGGCCTCGAAGATCTGCGCGCCGCAATAGGACATATAGGTCGAAATGCCCATCTTGGACATGATCTTCGATAGTCCCTTACCGATCGCCTTGATGTAGTTGTAGATGGCCTTTTCGGCGGACAGATCGCCCGGCAGCTCGGCGTGCATGGCTGTCAGTGTCTCGAGCGCAAGATAGGGGTGGACAGCCTCGGCGCCGAACCCGGCGAGAACCGCGAAATGGTGCGTTTCGCGCGCCGAACCGGTCTCGACAACCAGGCCGGCCGTCGTGCGCAATCCCTCGCGAACCAGGTGTTGATGAATTGCCGACAGTGCAAGCAGCGCTGGAATCGCGACGTGCTCGCGATTCAGCCGGCGGTCCGTGATGATAAGGATGTTGTGACCGCTCTTCAGGGCATCAACCGCTTCCGCGCAGAGTGAAGCAAGCTTCGCCTCGACGCCCTGGCTGCCCCAGTTCAGCGGGTACACGACGTCGAGCTCGTAGCTCTTGAACTTGCCGCCGGTGTGGCGTTCGATCGAGCGCAGCCGGGCCATGCCCTCGAAGTCGAGGATCGGTTGCGAGACCTCGAGACGAATCGGCGGATTGACGGCGTTGATGTCGAGCAGATTGGGCCGTGGGCCGATGAACGACACCAGCGACATGACCAAGGCTTCGCGGATCGGATCGATAGGCGGATTGGTGACCTGCGCGAACAACTGCTTGAAGTAGTTGTAGAGCGGCTTGTTCTTGTCGGACAGGACCGCGAGCGGTGAATCGTTGCCCATCGATCCGATGCTCTCTTCCCCGTGGCTGCCATCGGCGCCATGAGGAACTTGATGTCTTCCTGGGTGTAGCCGAAGGCCTGCTGGCGGTCGAGAAGCACCTCGGGGTAGTTGACTTTGTCGGCCGTCGCGACGACGTCGTCGAGGCGCACGCGAACGTTCTCGATCCACTGGCGATAGGGTTTGGCGGAGGCGAACTGGTTCTTGAGTTCCTCGTCGTCGACAATGCGGCCTTGCTCGAAGTCGATCAGGAACATCTTGCCCGGCTGCAGCCGCCACTTCTTGACAATGCGACTCTCGGGGATCGGCAGGACGCCGGATTCCGACGCCATGACGACCAGATCGTCATCGGTAACGATATAGCGGGCCGGACGCAGCCCGTTGCGATCGAGCGTGGCGCCGATCTGGCGGCCATCGGTGAAAACCATGGCGGCAGGACCGTCCCAGGGTTCGAGCATGGCAGCGTGGTACTCGTAGAAGGCGCGACGACGCTCGTCCATCAGCGTGTGTTGTTCCCAGGCTTCGGGAATCATCATCATGGCGGACTGTGCCAGCGGGTAGCCGGCCATGGTCAGCAGTTCGAGCGCGTTGTCGAAGGTTGCCGTGTCGGATTGGCCGGGGAAACTGATCGGGTAGAGCTTGGCCAGATCGTCGCCGAGCACCGGCGATCTCATCACGCCTTCGCGCGCGCGCATCCAGTTGAAATTGCCCTTGACGGTATTGATCTCGCCGTTATGCGCCACCATCCGGTAGGGGTGAGCGAGCTGCCACTCCGGAAAGGTGTTGGTGGAGAAACGTTGGTGCGCCAGGGCCAGCGCCGACACCGCCCGCGGATCCTGCAAGTCACGGTAGTACTTGCCAACCTGGTTGGCCAACAACAAGCCCTTGTAGATGACCGTGCGGCACGACATGCTCGGCACGTAGTACTCGCGGCTGTAGGTGAGATTGAGTCCCTTGATCGCGCTGGAAGCCGATTTGCGGATGACGAACAACTTGCGCTCGAGCGCGTCCGGCACGATGATGTCAGTCCCACGGCCAATGAAGATCTGCCGTATCACGGGCTCTTTCGCGCGTACCGTCGGCGACATGGGCATTTCGCGGTCGACCGGTACGTCACGCCATCCCAACACGGTCTGGCCCTCCGCACGAACTACGCGCGCCAGCTCCTGTTCGCAAGCCAGGCGAGACGCGTGCTCCTTGGGCAAGAAGATCATCCCGACCCCGTATTCCCCGGGGGAAGGAAGCTCGACGCCCTGTGCTGCCATGTCGGCGCGGTAGAGCTCGTCGGGAATCTGAATCAGGATGCCAGCGCCGTCGCCCATCAGCTTGTCTGCGCCAACCGCGCCACGATGGTCGAGATTTTCGAGAATCTTGAGTCCCTGCTGAACGATGCTGTGCGCCCTTTTCCCCTTGATATGAGCAACGAATCCGACACCGCAGGCGTCGTGCTCGTTGGACGGGCTGTACAGGCCTTTCCTCGTGAGAGTGGCGATTTGTTGTTGCGAAGCCGCTTCCACTTCCGCCTTGTTTGCCATCGCGATCTCCAGAACTTGAACCGTGAGCCTCTTACAGTAATGCAGCGCAACGCAGCTTTCAAGGCAAAATTAATGGGGTCAGACTCCTTTTAGTTGCCGCACCGAAACCGGGCGTTTTTAATTGGGGACAGAGTCAAAGTGGTGCATCGCAGCGTTCTGCGATGTCGGCAATGAAACGCTGCGGGTGCCGGGCACCAATCACCCAGTGAGAGGCCTACCACGCGGACGCGGCGCCACCGGACGCTCGGTTCGGTTTTTCAGCCAAGCCAGGAATTCGTCGCTGCCGCAGGCCCAGCCCTTGAACGCCGATTCGGAGATCTTCCTGACCTCCTGGTCGGGCAAGCCTTGATCGAGCAGCGAACGCCACGCGACCTCACGCTCGAACGGCGTGTTGCCGAGCGCCCAGAAGAGCGGGTGGTCGGTCACCAGCTGGCTTTGCCGCTGGCCCAGGTGAAAGCCTGCACTGGACCAGGGATAGTCGCCAGCTCGGACAACCATCCCGGCGCGCACCGGGTTCAACTCGATGTAGCGCATGCAGGCTAGAAGATAGCGCTCCGTCTCTATCACTGCGCAGCGAAAACGCCCCTCCCAGAGCGTGCCGCTGCGGCCATGTCGGGCATTGAACCAGCCGACATAGCGGCGGCCGAGGGATTGCATGGTCCGACTCAGCCCCTCGGCAGTCGCCGGGCTCGCGAGAATATGTACGTGGTTGTCCATCAAAACGTAGGCGTGGATCGCCAGGCGATGGGTACGGATCACGTCCTGGAGGATTTCAAGATAGCGGCGCCGGTCGGATTCGTCGCGAAAGATGGACTGCCGGTCGTTGCCACGCTGGATGACGTGATGCGGGAGACCCGGCACGACCAGGCGCGGAAGTCTTGCCATCAGCGTTCCCGCATCACATGGCGCCCGCACATGGCGCCGGTCAGCCGTCGATGATCGTAACGATCAGATTTCTCCGACTGCAAACAGCCGACGGTGTTCGCGCATCGCATAGCGGTCAGTCATGCCCGCGACGTAATCGGCCACGGATCGCGCCTTGGCATCGGGGCCCCAAGGGGCATCTGGCGCCGGGCCTGCGGCGCGTGCCTGATACTGAGGAGGCAGGAGGCGCGGATCGCCCATGAACGCGCCGAACAGGTCGGAAATGATCCGATTGGCCTTGTTGGTCATCCGCAGTACCTGATAGTGGCGGTAGAGGTTGTCACGCAGAAAGCCTTTGAGGGCGCGATTCTCTGCTGCCATCGATGCGCTGAAAGCAATCAGAGGCGTCGCTCGATGAATGTCCGCGAGCGATGCCGGTGCAGCTGCCGCGATCCTGGCGCTCGAGGATTCGATCAAGTCGATAACCTGCGCGTTGATCATGCGCCTTGTCGTCTCGTGGATCAAACGACGCCCGGAAAGCCCTGGATACTCGCGACGCGCCTCATTGGCATGCCGCGCAAACAGCGCCACATCTTCGAGCTGGTCGACGGAAACGAGTCCGGAGCGCAGCCCGTCATCGACATCGTGGTTGTTGTAGGCAATCTCGTCCGCCAGATTGCATATCTGTGCTTCGAGCGACGGCTGGGTCTTGTCGATGATACGCTGGCCAAGGTCACCGAGGGCTTGCGCATTTCTGATTGCGCAGTGTTTGAGGATGCCCTCACGTGTCTCGTAGGTCAGGTTGAGCCCGTCGAAAGCGCCGTAGCGTTCTTCGAGCAGATCGACGGTGCGCAGGGATTGCAGGTTGTGTTCGAAACCGCCGTACTCGTTCATGCAGGCATTGAGCGCATCCTGACCGGCATGCCCGAACGGAGTGTGGCCGAGGTCATGCGAGAGCGAAATCGCCTCGGCGAGATCCTCGTTCAGACGCAGCGCGCGGGCAATAGAACGGGCGATCTGGCCAACTTCGAGGCTGTGCGTCAGCCGGGTTCGGAACAGATCGCCCTCATGGTTGACGAACACCTGCGTCTTGTACTCGAGCCGCCGGAATGCCGTGCAATGAACAATGCGGTCGCGGTCACGCTGAAATTCGTTGCGCGCGAACGGCCGTGCTTCGGTAATTCGACGACCCTTCGAATTGCCCTCGGAGACCGCGTAATCAGCGCATTGCGCGAGCTCAGCCATGGCTGCAACACTGATCGATCGTCGCCCGGATTTCGGCCTCAGATGCCGCCGCACTGACCACTGCCTGACCGAGCCCTTCAAGCAGTATCAGCCTGAGCTGTCCGTTCGCGACTTTCTTGTCGTGGCGCATGAGTTCCAGGTAGCGCGCCGCACCGAGGCTGGGGCCGGTAACCGGCAGGCCGGCACGCTGAAGCAGGCGCCTGACTCTATCGGCATCATCGTCGGCAAGCCATCCGAGGCGCCGAGACAGATCGGCGGCCATCATCATACCGGTAGCGACGGCTTCGCCGTGAAGCCACGTGCCATAACCGAGCCCAGTTTCGATCGCGTGGCCGAAAGTGTGGCCGAGGTTGAGCAACGCACGCTCGCCCTGCTCGGTTTCGTCGGCTTCGACTATCGCTGCCTTGTTGCGGCACGAGCGTTCGATCGCGTAGGTCAAGGCCACCTGGTCACGTGCCAGCAGGGCGGCGACGTTCGCTTCGAGCCAGACAAGGAAGTCGGCATCGCGGATCAATCCGTACTTGATGATCTCTGCAAGACCGGCGCGAAGTTCCCGTTCGGGGAGCGTATTCAAGGTCGCCGTGTCGGCCAATACCAGACGTGGCTGGTGAAAGGCACCGATCATGTTCTTGCCGAGAGGATGATTGATCGCTGTCTTGCCGCCGACCGACGAATCGACCTGAGCCAGCACGGTCGTGGGAACCTGAATGTACGGCACGCCACGCTGGTAAGTGGCCGCTGCGAACCCCGTCATGTCACCGATCACCCCCCCCCCAAGGGCCATCAGAGTCGTCTCGCGGTCGGCAAGCCCGGTCAGAAGGCCGTCAAAAATGCGATTGAGGGTCAGCCAATCCTTATGCGCCTCACCATCAGGCAGCACGATGGCGGTGGCCGTCGCGCCAGCGCCGCGCAGGGCGCGTTCCAGCCTATCGAGGTAAAGCGGCGCAACCACCTCGTTGGTGACCACCACGACCCGCCCGCTTCTCAGGTGGGGCGACACGAGGTCGGCACGGTCGAGCAAACCGGCACCGACGTAGATCGGATAACTGCGATTTCCCAGCGCGACATTCACGCTGAGCATTGTTCGCGCATCCTTTTCTCCAGCATTCGCACGACACCGAAGGGCGACTGGCGGTTGCCTTCAACCACCAGATCGGCGACCGAGCGATACAGCGGATCACGTTCGGCGTAGATCTCGGCCAGCCTGGCCTGCGGGTCATTGACCTGCAGCAGCGGGCGATTCCGGTCCTGCCGAGTTCTTTGGTACAGCGCAACCGGCGGCGCGCATAGATATACGACGAAGCCGTTTCGGACGAGATGCCTGCGGTTGCCGTCCGCAAGCACGGCGCCACCTCCAGTCGCCATGACGATCCCATCAAGTTGCGTGAGTTCTTCGATCATCTGCGCTTCACGGCGACGGAATCCCGCCTCACCTTCGATCTCGAATATCACAGGAATCTTCACGCCCGATCGGGCTTCGATCTCTTGGTCGCAATCGACGAACCGCAGATGCAATCGCTTCGCCAAGTGCCGACCGACGGTCGTCTTTCCCGCCCCCATCATGCCTACCAGGTAGATGTTGTTGCTTCGCTTGGTCACGCCGCAGATTCTATCAGGCTGCACTGTTGTCCAAAACAGCTTATGACGTTGGGTCATCCGAAGGTGTAGGGTGTTGGTGAATGGCCAAACCCACCGACACCTGACCGGAGGAGACCCAACGTGAAAGCATCATGCAGCATGTTCAGCCAGATACTCAAGCTGATCCCGCGGACCGACTTCGAGCGGATGGTCAAACAGACGGGAGCGCAATATCGAAGCAAGGGGTTGTCGAGCTGGAGCCAATTTGTTGGCATGCTGTTCTGCCAGTTGGGCCGCGCTCATTCTCTGCGGGAGATTGAAGGCGGGCTGAAGAGTTGTGAGGGCAAGCTGGTCCACCTCGGGATTGAAGCGCCGGCGCGCTCGTCGCTGTCCTACGCCAACGGCCATCGCCCGTGGGAACTGTTCGAGAAGGTGTTCTATGGTTTGTTCGAAACTGTCGCCGCCAAAGCGGTGGGCAAGAAGAAGTTCCGTTTCAAGAACAAGCTGGTCAGTATCGACTCGACGGTGATCGACCTGTGCCTGTCGATGTACGATTGGGCGAAGTTCCGTCGTACCAAGGGGGGCGGTCAAACTGCATCTGGTGCTCGACCACGACGGCTATCTGCCCTGCTTCGGGATCATCACCGACGGCAAGGTCGCTGACGTCAAGGCCGCTCACCAGATCCATTTCGCGCCCGAGACCATCGTTGTCGATGACCGCGGTTACAACGATTACCGGTTGTTCGCGAAATGGACCGATGCCAGCGTCTATTTCGTCACTCGCATGAAAGACAACACCCTCTTTGAAGTAGTCGAGGAGCACGAAGTGCCGAGGAACCGAAGCATCCTCAAGGACCAGACCATTCGGCTGAGCGGGACCGGCGCGCAGGAGAAGTGCCCGCATCTTCTGCGCCGCGTCGAGGCGATCCGCGAGGATACTGGCGGCACCCTTGTCTTCCTGACCAATCATCACGGTCTCGGTGCCAGTACCATCGCTGCAATCTACAAGGACCGCTGGCAAATCGAATTGTTCTTCGACTACCTTTCATTCCGCACTCCTTCGTATGTCATTGAATATCCAGAGCCATCTGGTCTGAGTTACATGCCGACGGGCTTTGCCGCGCCCTTGCTGCCAAGTAATCGTCGAGGTCGTCCTGGCGAATGGCCCACGGCGCGTTGTGACAAGCTTGCACAGCCGCCAACTCCTTCCGCCGGACCAGACGCAGGACGGTCGTTGGCGCAACCTTCAGTACGGCGGCGACTTCGTCGATAGTCAATTCGCCGCGTGTCTGGCGCTCGCCCTCTCGATAGGCGGCAACGCCGTGGCCCTGGCGGATTGAACACACCCTCGCAGCAGTCCAGGTCTTCCCGTGCGCCGTGCGGTGGCCCAATCGATTGATCGTCGCCGCGATGCGCTCGTCCGGCTGCTGACGGGCCAACGATGTGATCAGTTCGATGGTCTCGGTACTCGTGATGTGGCGATGCCGACCTACGGGCGTCTTCTTGAGACTCAACTCCGTGTGATCGCCGCCTTGCCAGTGCACGATGAAGCGCACTGAGTCGCCCTCGGAATACACGACGATCTCCTTCAGCACGGTACGCAGGATGCGTTTCCTGATGTCATGCGAACTCGCCGGGTGATCCCACAGCCGCGGCAGATCATTGGCCAGCGAAAGCAGACTCTGCTTCGTTTCCTCGCTCGGCGCACAGGGATGTTGCTGCATCAACACTTCGATTTCCTCTTCCAGCCGAGACTGCACCGCCATCGCATCATTCCAGCGCTTTTCGAGCGTGCCGGCCACAAGACGGTTCGAGGGATCGACGGCGTCATATTGGCGTTGTGCGCGGCTCACCTCGTAGCCAGCCCGTTGCAACGCCAGCCGTTTCTGGGCAAGCCGTTCGTCCTCGGCGCCTTGCAGATTCTCGATGGCTTTCAGCTGACTTTTGCGCACGCTGGACTCGGTGTATTTTTTCGCCCAAGCGGCATCGCCCTGACGTTTTCGCGAGAGATTCCGAATGGATGGTCGAACAGACCCCTGCCAGACGGGCGAGTCGTGTCTTGAGGCACGTACGGCCGTGCCGATTGGAGCGGCGGCGGCGAGAATCGAGCGCTTGTGATCAACCGCTCGCGGGGCCAGTGCTTGGCGTGCGAAGTGGTATTGGTGAGCACTGACGGGCAGCTAATCGAGCACCTCTTGGTCTGCCGTTCGATTGGCAGCACAGTTGTGGTTCATGGGCCACTGGCCATCACGCGCCAGACATCCGTCATGAGATCCAGGTGTTGTAAGCCACGCCAAAGAGTCTCTGTGCCGGGTTCACCATCGGACTTACGCCCCAGGAAACCGCCTATCTTGGCCACCATGCGGATGGCTTCGCGCAGGCTGAGCGCCTGTTCAGGCGGCACGGGATTCTTCGTGCTGTAGGCAACCAGCGCTTTCCACTCGGCTTCTTCAAAATAGACATCGCAGGGCAACTCGGGAACCTCACGCCCGAGCTTGACCATATGATAGATGCGCCAAGCTACGACCATGTCGATGGCCAAGCAGGCCTCCAACCGGTCACCGTGACCGAGCCGGCGATCTTCGATGCGGCAGCCGCTTTTGAGCGTGCGATGAAACACCTCGATACCCCAGCGCTGGGTATACCAGGCCACTTTCTCGCACGCCTGCTCGAAGCTCTGCACGGCGAGCGTGGTGAGCAGCCGCCATTCGATGGGTTCGACGCCCTCGGGCGTGTCCTCTTCTTTGGCCAGCACCGTCCAGATCTCGAGCGCGCTCAGGTGCGCCTTGTCCTGTGGCGCACACAAAGTCAGCGCGGCAAAGCGGATCGCCAGTTTGGCCTCGCGCGCTGGACGATTCTTCTGCCGAGGCAGTTTGACGATTTGATAGCCGGCGATCGGCTGCCTCTGGATCGCCTCGAACAGGCGCGCCTGTTCGTCTTGCACTCTGGCGATCGTGCTGAGCACGAATGAGTAACTTCGGTCCCGCCGGCTCGAGCGCCGCTTGGGCAAACAGCTCATAGATGTCCGCTTCCCGATCGCCCATACTGACCACAGTGAGCTGTGGATTGCGCTTTTGCACCGCCGCCACCGCCTGATAGCTCTTGAGCCAGCGATAGCTCTCCTTCTGTTCAATTGCCAAGGCATGGCGCTGCGCCTTCTTGCCGAACGTCTGCGGATCACGGGCCCAACATTGCGCATCGACAAAGCCCAGCGGCACCCCTTGCACCGTCATCGCCAGGCTGCTGTGCAAATGCAAGCCCTGCGCACCGTCGGCCGTGGTGCCGATCGGACCCAGGCCCTCGATGCTCAGTTGGGTGTAGTTCACACTGGTGGTGTCTTGCGGTACCAGCACGACTGAACCCTCACCCAACTCGCTGATGCGCTGCTCGGTGGCCGCATAGTGCGGCTGCAACAAGGTCTCGAACAGCACGTCGTCGTTGGCCAGAAAACGATAGGCCGCTTGCATCTTGGTCGCGCTCCCACACGCTTCGGGTAGGTTGGCCATGGGTCGGGCCCAGAAATCACGCGCCATGCTCATCAAGCGCTGGGTGAGCCGCTCACTGAGCCGGCAGCGTCCGAATTCTTCTTCCGCCCAGTCAAGCGGGGGCTTGGCTCGGACCGAGGGCATCAGGCGCGCCAACTCGGGCGGCGCGGTCAATAGTTTGCGCCAGTTGCGTTGCAGCGGATAGACGAATACCTGTTTGCGCCCCACTTGCCCCTGGCGCGCCCGATCCTGACGGCCCCGCCCCTGGGTCATCCCCAGATCGGTCCAGTTGGCCGCCCGGTAACAAGCGCCCGGGTAGCGGCTGCTATCCACAAAACTCTCGATCAGCACCGGTTTGTAGCCATAGTGCCGCTGCCAATCGCCGGCGAGCTGGCGGCTGGCCAAGCCCAGCACGTGCGAGGCCAGATTCTTCACCTGGACCGAGGGCACAATCAGAAATCGACTGTTGCCCACGATCAGCGCCAAGCGCGCCGCGCGGGTGCCCTCGCTCCAACCGATCCACTCATCGCGTACACCCAGCCGCCATGCCGCCGCGCTAAAACTCAAGCCGCCCAGAATCCCTTGCTCGCTTCTGATCAAATAGCGCAGCTGCGCCCGCACAGCGGCCCGTCGCCCAACGGGTGGTGCGCTTGCATCATCGCTCGCCACTGGCGCGACAAGGCTTTGTCGCCGTTGACCACCACCAGTTCAATGCGGCCCAGCTTCGACAGCCCCGCCTCGATCTGCGGCCACTGCATGGGCTCGGCTGGCCGCGGCCTGCGCGCGAGGAAACTCACCTCGCGCGCCGCTGGCAACTCGATCAGCCCACGCCGTTCAAGCTTGTTGAGCACAATCCGGCAGCTGGTCTCCTTCGGCCGCCCGTCAGCGTGCCGCCAGTCGAACCAGCCGCACACCACCCGTGCCAGCGCACCGCGGGTCAGATCAACGCCGCTGCGCACCGTCGCGCGAATGCGCGCTATGACTTCATCGTTAAAGTCTCTGCCGGCGATGACCATGTCGCGCAGAGTAGCGCAATAAATCTTCCTTGTCCAGCATGCCTAATGGTCAGCAGTGCCGACGCACGTATAGCGTCGATTCAGGTTGTAGCACGATTATTCGGAAGACTCGGGCGGATTTGGGTCAAACAGGTGGCCGAGAAGGCGCTTTTGCGAGTGCGCCTGAGCGCTGGCCCGGTCGGATTCGACAGCCCGGTGACGTTCGGGCAATAGCGGGGCGCCCCGCGGCGAATGCAGGGATGGGACAGCGCGGTTTGCAGGCCTGTCAGGTGAAGCGAAGCTGGAACGGACGTTCCATGCGCTGTTTGACCGTTGGCGGATCGAGCCATGGGCCGCTATAGGTGCTGCGCACGAATTGTATGAAGGCGCGCACACCGATCGCCAGATGCTGCGCGACCAGCGCGCTCGAGAAGCGTGCCAGGGTGTTGAGCAGGTGCGCGAGACGCATCAGGTAATGATAGCCGCGCATCGCGTTCCAATTCTTGGCGAAGAGATGCTCGTAGCGGTAACCGTGGTGCTTTTCGACCAGGTTGCAGCTCTCGATCCCCCAACGGTGACGCGCCGCCAGATTGCAGCGTTGGTGGACGTTCTCGCGCCGCAGCTTTTGGCTTGAGATCCAGGCATGTTTGGCGGTCTTTGTCACGATCTCGCCGTCCTCGTCGAGCGCTTGCCAGTTTTCGCGGCAGAGCACGACGTGCACGTCGCGGTGATGGCGGTGGTTGGGTCCGTATTCGTAACGAATGTCATTGACCCAACGAAAGTGCTGCGCTCGCTCGCCCCAGCTCTGGCGGTGTTCATTGTCGGGTTTGAACTTCAGCAGAGCGCCGTATTCCGTCCACACCGTGGGCAGCGAATCGTCTTTGAGCACGATCATGAACTGCCAGTGATAATCGCGGCAACGCTCCAGCACGGGCCCGTTGGGATACAGTCCGTCAAGCAGCAGCATCACCGCCAGGCGGGGAAAGGCCTTTTGATGCGCTCGGCCAGGCGGTGAAAGGCCCGCAGCTCGCAGTCCTGCTTGTTCTGCTCGGTGTCACCGTGCTGATAGTCGAGAAACTCGCTCATCAGCGGAATCACCATGCCGTTGTGAAAGCACAGGTTCGCTTCCAGGACATAGACGTGGTACTGATAGCGGGCGTGCTCGGGCGCGTCCTGATCGGACCCTGACAGACGCTTTTCCTGTAGCGACTCGCTCCACAAAGTGGCGCCGCCCACCTTCTGCGTGCCATCGATGGCGATGGGATAGCAGTTATTGATCCGGTAGTTTGCAAACTTCTTCTTGCGGATGAGCCGCTCGACCAAATCGATATGTGCGTGCTCGATTTGGCCCACATCGATCTTGCTCAGCAGACGAAACAACGTATCGGCATGGGGCAAACTGTCCAACTCGGGGAACAGCAGCCGCAGGTTGTGCTCGAACATGGGCCGCGTGATATCGGTGTTGGCTTCCCGCCGTGAGCTGTAGTGCAGGACAAACACCAGGATGCCATACAGCATCAGGCTCACCAGCGCGTGCTTGAGCTTTTTCGGGTTGCGCGTGTCCTGGATCTGACGCAGTCGTTTAAGCAGCGTCGGCAGCTGCGCTCTGAACACGCGCGCCTGCTCGGTAACGGCCTCGGTGCGCGCGTGACATTCTTCTTCAACGCTTTGGTAAGGGCTTAAGCGGCTGGCTGGGCTCGGCGGCGCAGGAACAATGAGTCCGGCGGCTTGTTGTTGCTGGCGCAACTCACGGTACTGGTGTTTTTTTTGAAGCGCTTGCTTGGCCGCCTCTCGTGCCGGACGCCGGCTCACTTTGCCCATGGTTCGTGCCTTTCCTGGAGTTGATCGCAGCACAGCAGGCGACGGCACTGCGCCTGCAGCGCTTTGACGAAGATCAGCTTGGCAGAGCTGTGATAGTGCTTGCCGGGGCGCGCCAAACCGCGACCGCTGGTGTGCCCCAGCAACTGCCAGCCGGCGCCGCGGTAGCAGGTGCCGCGATAGTGCGCCGGATCGACAAAGCTCTCCAGCAGCAGCGGCCGGTATCCCCAGCACGCCTGCCAGTCATCGGCCAACTGGCGTGCCAGCTGGCCCAGCACATGGCTGGCCAAGTGCTCGATCCGCACCCAGGGAAACACCAGGAAACGATTATTGTTGACCACCCAGGGCAGGTTCGCCAGGCGCTGGCGCGCACTCCAGCCGATCCAGCGATCACGCGGCTCGATTGCCCTGGCCGCGCCACACAGCAGCAGATAGCCCAGGCTTCGATCGGCGGCCTCAATGCGGTAGCGCGCCCAATAGCCAAACGGCTTGTGGTAGCCCAGCGGATGAAAGCGCTCGACATAGGCATTGCACTGCGCCACATCGTGCGCCTGCCCAAGCAGGCGCAAGCGCACCGGCCCAAGCTGCGCCAACGTGCACTGCACCGACTCACCCGAGACAATCGGCACGCTGGGCGTTGCTGCCCTGTCCCGCCCGCTCGTCTGGTCGCCGCCCTGTGTGCGCCGCGCCGGCAGACGAATCTCGCCGCCCGCTTCCAGGCGCGCCAGCAACTTCCTGCAAGCCTCTTTCTTGGGCGCACCCGCCGGCGTGAGCCACCCCAGATGTTCGCACAGCGTGTCAGCCAATTCCGAGCGCGCCAACCTGGGAAAGCGCTCTATCAGAGTGCGGATGTAGGCAATATCTTCTGCGCCAATCTCGCGATTGCCTTGCCACAGGTTCAACCCATCAGATTGGAACATCGCGTGAAAGCCCTTAAGGCGTGTTGGCTCACGCTCGATTATCCAAGACCGAAATCCGGCTGTCTAGCCCTTTCGCGAAGAAAATATTCTTGCCCGCGCTCCCACCCCTTGTAGCATCAGGGTTTCAGCACATGTGCGTCGGCACTGAATGGTCAGGGCTTTCAGGGCGGCATGGAGTCCCAAGGGTTCGAGGCAACGGAGCACTTGCTCGGCCACCATTTGATCGGCGCCGAGGCCACCGAACATGACGCAGCTCGAATGCTCGCGGGAGAGGATGCGCGTCGGGCATTGATAGCGAATGCTTGTGGGCCCAGGGTACTGCACGATGAGCTTGGCCCCGCAATGGCCGCAGCGTAACAGCCCTGACAGCAATGCACCGCCGCTCCTGACCGATCCGCGCACCGCACTGCCCCGGCCGTTGGTGTTGTGCGCCATCAGCTCCTGGTTGTGGCAATACAGGTCCCAGTCGATGTAACCCTCGTGGTTATCGGCGATCATAACCGACCAGTCCTCGGGCTTGCGATGATGAGTACGCACGACGCGCTTGCGCCCCTGCTCGATCCGCAATTTGGATTTGCTGCGGCCGTACGCGTAGACCCCGGCATACATCGGGTTCTGGAGCAGGCTCAACAAGCTGTGGTAACGCGGCGTCTGCCAGGCGACGCGTTCGCTGCTGCTGGCGCTGCCCACTGCCGGCATATCGATGCACTGCTCACAGAGCCAGAAGTAAAGGCGCCGCGCACTGCCGAGCTCAGCGAACTTGCGAAACACCCGCTCGATGGCGGAGCGCACGCGGACGTCGGGATCCTTCTCGATACGGTCGTCACAGGATCGTACGTAACCGATCGGAACACGCATGAACAGTTCGCCGCGCTTGGCCTTTTGCTTAATGGCCTCTTGCGCGCGCTGTCTGAAGCTGGCCAGTTCCATCTCGCTGATCGTGCCCTTCATACCCAGTAGCAGCCGGTCGTTCATTTGCGCCGGATCATAAATCCCCTCGGCGTCGATGAGCAATGCTCCAACGACGCTGCAAAATTCCAAAAGCGTATGCCAGTCTCGACCGTTGCGTGCCAGGCGCGATGCTTCGATGCTCAGGACCGCGCCGACATGGCCGTCGCACAGCAAGCCCAGCAGCCGTTCGAAACCGGGGCGCACCGTGCCTGAACCCGAGCGCCCAAGATCATCGTCAATGACATCGACCTGCCCCCATCCCAATTCCCGAGCCCTCTCGACCAATGCGTATTGCCGGCGCTGGCTCTCCAGGTTGTTCTGTACTTGATCGGCGGTTGATTGACGGACGGACGCACGCCCGACGCGACAGATGCTCAGCAGTAATCTTGCTCATCACGCGCCTCCTCGTTGATCGTCACGGCCACCGCTTGCATCCACTGCACCATTTGCTGCAGCAACTGTGCCTGAAGATCCCGCGGTAGTTGCGGCAGGGGCGCAGATTCGGCGTCTTCGAACAGAACTCTCTGAGCTATTTGGCGTGGCGGCATCGCGCTCTCCTGTAGGGCCTGTGCAGGCCGACAAAGATAAGAACGTCGATACCACACGACGAAGCGCAACCAACACGGCAACGGGCAGGCACGGTTCACTGGTGAGTTGCACCTCGCCGGCTGCGAGGTCAGTCATCCAGGCGGGAATTGATACGGTCGATCCATCAGGCCGTCGCACGACGTAACATGGCTCGTCATGGACCTGGTGCAGCCTGACCACCGCAAGGCGCTCACCCACGAGCGGATGAAAGCGATACCGAACTACGACTTCACGGGAGAGATGTTGACGGGCAGTATGTCGCCCAGTTGTTCAAGGCGATCAAGCAGAACCTGAAGATCAAGACCTTCGTCGGCACCTCGGCGAACGCCGTCAAGACCCAAATCTGGACAGCATTGATCTCGATGCTGCTGCTGCGCTACCTGCAAATGTCTTCGCGCTTCGGCTGGAGTCTGGCCAACCTTGTAGCACTTTTGCGCATGAATCTCTTTACTCATCGCGATCTGATGGCTTGGCTCGACCAACCATTCGCTACGCCGCCCGATCCGCAGGACAACCCGCAGGCCGTCTTGGCCTTCGCTTGATCTTGGACAGCACCCGCAGGCACGATCTTGATACCCCGTCATAACACGTCCGAAATCCGCGTCAATTCAAGGCAACAGATGACCGCTTTCGGCTATCTTGGACAGCAGTGATCGTACATGGCAAAAAGTGACAGGTATCGGGGTTGCGGCGCGCAATCCAACCCGTCGTGTCGTGCGTGAGCAACCCTGCGCCGCAGGCGCAGTGCCGCTCATGCCGCGTGATGCTGGAAGTGCTCGACCCTTGGGTAGCCCAAGAGCGCGGAGGGGTTGCTCGAACCTCTGACCGTTGTGCTTGGAGTCGCGCGCCGCACGCGCAGACTAATCAGTACCCCCCGAAGCGTCAAGCGCGCAGCCTGCGCATTCTGGCGATCGCAAGCCGACGCGTGGCCATTCGTAGACGGGTGCGAGCCACCTTGTGGCAAGGAGGCTGCCCAAACCCTCGCCCGGTTAGGCGCTTCCACGCAGTCGATCGAGAATGCCATCGAGTTGGTCGAGGCTGCCGAACTCGATGCCGAGCCGGCCTGCACCTTTCTTGTTTGCCTTGATCACGACATTGGCGCCGATGGTGTCGGAAAGCTCGTCCTGCAGGCGCTGCAGGTCGCGATTGACCTCGGCCATTGCTGCACGATGGATCGGCGGATTCAATTCGCGGGCGACAACGCGTTCGGTTTCGCGCACCGACAGGCGCCGGGCGACAACGCGGTTGGCAAGCGCGATCTGGCCGGCGCCGCCCAGAGGCAGCAGCGCGCGCGCGTGGCCCATGTCGATGTCGCCTGCCATCAGCAACTCCTGCACCGGCTTGGCGAGCTGCAGCAGACGCAGCAGGTTCGACGCAGCGGGACGCGACCGGCCGACCGCATCGGCGGCCTGCTGGTGGGTCATGCCGAACTCGTCGATCAGACGCTGCAGGCCAGCTGCTTCTTCGAGCGGGTTGAGATCCTCGCGCTGGATGTTCTCGATCAGGCTCATTGCGAGCGCTGCCTCATCGGGAATATCACGTATCAGCACCGGGACCGCGTCGAGGCCGGCCAGTTGCGCCGCACGCCAGCGCCGCTCGCCGGCAATGATCTCGAATCGCTCCGCGGTAATCTGGCGGACGAGGATCGGTTGCATGATGCCCTGCGCCTTGATCGACGCGGCGAGCTCCTCGAGCGACCCGGGGTCCATCCGGGTACGCGGCTGGTATTTGCCCGGCCGCATCTGGGTGACTTCAAGCGTTCCCTGGTAGCCGGGATCGTCGCTCTTGTCGCCGGCCAGCAGCGCATCCAGTCCGCGGCCCAGCCCCTTGAGTCTTGGTGGTGTCATCGCGACCTCCCTCGGTTTTGCTGCACGGTGTGGCTAAATCACCTGCATCCGCTCGATCATCTCTTCGGCGAACGCGAGGTAGGCCTGCGAACCCTTGGCGGATGCGTCGAACACCACGCCCGGCAGACCGTGGCTCGGCGCTTCGGCGAGCCGGATATTTCGCGGGACTATCGTGCGGAACACCTTGTCGCCAAAGTGCGCTTCCAGTTGTGCGGATACCTGCTGGCCGAGTGTATTGCGCGTATCGAACATCACGCGTAGCAGACCGATGATCTTCAAATCGCGATTGAGGTTGGCGTGCACTTTTTTGATGGTGTTGACGAGATCGGACAGCCCCTCCAGCGCGAAGTACTCACATTGCATCGGGATGATGACGCCGTTGGCGGCACACAGACCGTTGAGGGTGAGCAGCGACAGCGAGGGCGGGCAGTCGATCAGGACGAAGTCATACTCGTGGTCATGCGCGGCGAGTTCCCGCTTGAGACGTGTCTCTCGGTGTTCGAGTTCCACGAGTTCGATTTCGGCACCGGCCAGGTCGCGGTTGGCGGGAAGCAGATCGTATTTTCCCGCGGGTGACGCTGCCCGCACCTCATTGATGGTCGCCAGCCCGACCAGTACGTGGTAGATGGACCGGACGAGCGAACGCTTTTCCAGTCCGCTGCCCATGGTCGCGTTGCCCTGGGGGTCGAGATCGATCAGCAGCACACGCTGCCCGGAGGCGGCAAGCGCTGCGGCCAAATTGACGCTGGTGGTGGTCTTTCCGACACCGCCCTTCTGGTTGGCGATCGCGAATATTCTGGCCATCGGGTGTACTGTTAGCTTCGCTCTATGACGATCAAATGGCGTGCGGCGTCCAGCCCGGGTACCTTGAGCGCCATGACCTTGTCGACTCGAAAGCCCGCTGGCAACTGGGCAACCTCGTCGTGAGGGTTGACCCCTTCATCGCGTACCAGCGACCACTGGAATCAACGAGATGCTGTGTCAGGCGCACGAAATCCGCGATGTCCGAAAAGGCCCGGGAAATGACCGCGTCGAACTGCTCTTCGGGTTGCCATTGCTCGACACGTTCGTTGACGATCGTCGTGTTGCCGAGATCGAGTTCGGTCCTTGCCTGCTGCAGAAAGCTCGCTTTCTTGTGACTGGTTTCTACCAGGGCGACCTGCAGACCGGGGCGCGCGATCGCCAACGGGATGCCAGGCAGGCCGCCGCCGGTGCCGATGTCCGCAATGCTCCGAGCATCGAGGAACGGCAGAACCGAGAGCGAGTCCAGCAGATGATGGGTCACCATCTGCGATTCCTCGCGCAACGCGGTCAGGTTGTAAACGCGATTCCATTTGGCCAGCAAGGCAGCGAAGGCCAGCAACCGTTGCTGCTCCTCCGGTGGCAATTCAAGGCCGAGCCCGACAATGCCGCGCGTCAGTTGCTCGTCGATCATCATGCCGTCTTGCGGGGTGCGCAGGATTCGATCCGGCCGGCGGCGAGCGATCCACGCTTGAGGTGCACCAGCAGCAGGGATATCGCGGCGGGAGTAACGCCCTGTATCCGGGCCGCCTGGCCGACGCTCTCCGGCTGATGCTGATTGAGTGTCTGCCGCACCTCGTTCGAGAGACCGCGGACGCCGGCGTAGTCGAAATCGAAGGGCAAGCGCAACGATTCGGCCTCCAGATTGCGTTCCACCTCGCCCTGTTGGCGGTCTATGTATCCTTGATACTTGGCCTGGATCTCAACCTGCTCGATGGCCTGAATATCGGCGATCGGCTCGGGCAGGCCCGGCAGCGTCATCAATATGTCATAGGTGACGCCGGGCCGCCGCAACAGCTCGAACAGGTTGCGTTCACGTTCGATGGGCTTGCCCAGCACGCGCTCGGCTTCGTCAGCTGGCATGGTTTCGGGGCGCACCCAGAAGCTCTTGAGCCGCTGGGTTTCGGCTGCAATCGCATCACGCTTGCGGTTGAACATATCCCAGCGCACATCATCGACCAGCCCGAGCTTGCGGCCGGCCTCGGTCAGTCGCAGATCGGCGTTGTCTTCACGAAGTGACAGCCGGTATTCGGCGCGCGAGGTGAACATGCGGTAGGGCTCGCTGACGCCTCGGGTGATCAGGTCGTCGACCAGCACACCCAGATACGCCTGATCGCGCCGGGGGCACCATCCGGCCTCGCCGCGTGCGTAAGACGCCGCGTTGATGCCTGCGAGCAGACCCTGCGCCGCCGCTTCCTCGTAACCAGTCGTGCCGTTGATCTGTCCGGCGAAGAACAGGCCGGCGATCGACTTGGTTTCGAGCGTGCTCTTGAGGTTGCGCGGATCAAAGTAGTCGTACTCGATAGCATAGCCCGGCCGCAGTATGTGGGCGTTCTCCAGGCCCCGAACGCTGCGTATCAGCGCCAATTGCACGTCGAACGGCAGAGACGTGGATACGCCATTCGGATAGATCTCGTGGGTGTCGAGCCCTTCCGGCTCGAGAAATATGTTGTGGTTCGCCCTGCCGGCGAAACGGTGGATCTTGTCCTCGATCGACGGACAGTATCGCGGGCCGACACCTTCGATGACGCCAGTAAACATGGGCGAGCGATCCAGGCCTGCGCGGATGATGTCGTGCGTGCGTTCGTTGGTCTGGGCAATCCAGCATGAAACCTGCGGCGGGTGCTGACTCGGCGAACCCAGGAAGGAGAACACCGGAACCGGGTCATCGCCGGGTTGTTCGGTCATCAGCGAAAAATCGATGGTGCGGGCATCCAGGCGCGGCGGCGTGCCGGTCTTCAGCCGGCCTCGTGGCAGCTTGAGTTCGCGCAGACGAGCGCCCAGTGTCGTGGCAGGCGGATCGCCCGCCCGCCCGGCCTGATAGCTCGAAAGGCCGACGTGGATCAGCCCGGAGAGGAAGGTGCCTGCAGTCAGCACCACTGATTCGGCTTCGAATCGCACCCCGATCTGCGTCACAATACCCGCGACGCGGTCTCCGGCCAACAACAGATCATCGACCGCTTGCTGGAACAGCACAAGGTTCGGCTGGTTCTCCAGTCGTCGCCGGATCGCGGCCTTGTATAGAAGACGATCCGCCTGAGCCCGGGTTGCGCGCACTGCGGATCCTTTGCTCGCGTTGAGAATGCGGAACTGGATTCCGCCCGCGTCGGTGGCAGCAGCCATGGCACCGCCCATGGCATCGACCTCTTTGACCAAGTGCCCCTTGCCGATGCCGCCGATTGACGGATTGCAGGACATCTGGCCAAGCGTTTCGATGTTATGTGTAAGCAAAAGCGTATTCGCTCCGGCACGCGCGGCGGCGAGTGCAGCCTCGGTGCCGGCGTGGCCACCGCCGACGACAATCACATCGAAACGGGTCGGGAAGAGCATGGAAGACGTGCGAAAGGCGCGAGGGACGCCATGATACGCCGCGACGCGACGAAAGCACAGCGCCGGCGCCAAGGGGCAGTGCCGACGCACGTATAGCGTCGATTCAGGTTGTAGCACGATTATTCGGAAGACTCGGGCGGATTTGGGTCAAACAGGTGGCCGAGAAGGCGCTTTTGCGAGTGCGCCTGAGCGCTGGCCCGGTCGGATTCGACAGCCCGGTGACGTTCGGGCAATAGCGGGGCGCCCCGCGGCGAATGCAGGGATGGGACAGCGCGGTTTGCAGGCCTGTCAGGTGAAGCGAAGCTGGAACGGACGTTCCATGCGCTGTTTGACCGTTGGCGGATCGAGCCATGGGCCGCTATAGGTGCTGCGCACGAATTGTATGAAGGCGCGCACACCGATCGCCAGATGCTGCGCGACCAGCGCGCTCGAGAAGCGTGCCAGGGTGTTGAGCAGGTGCGCGAGACGCATCAGGTAATGATAGCCGCGCATCGCGTTCCAATTCTTGGCGAAGAGATGCTCGTAGCGGTAACCGTGGTGCTTTTCGACCAGGTTGCAGCTCTCGATCCCCCAACGGTGACGCGCCGCCAGATTGCAGCGTTGGTGGACGTTCTCGCGCCGCAGCTTTTGGCTTGAGATCCAGGCATGTTTGGCGGTCTTTGTCACGATCTCGCCGTCCTCGTCGAGCGCTTGCCAGTTTTCGCGGCAGAGCACGACGTGCACGTCGCGGTGATGGCGGTGGTTGGGTCCGTATTCGTAACGAATGTCATTGACCCAACGAAAGTGCTGCGCTCGCTCGCCCCAGCTCTGGCGGTGTTCATTGTCGGGTTTGAACTTCAGCAGAGCGCCGTATTCCGTCCACACCGTGGGCAGCGAATCGTCTTTGAGCACGATCATGAACTGCCAGTGATAATCGCGGCAACGCTCCAGCACGGGCCCGTTGGGATACAGTCCGTCAAGCAGCAGCATCACCGCCAGGCGGGGAAAGGCCTTTTTGATGCGCTCGGCCAGGCGGTGAAAGGCCCGCAGCTCGCAGTCCTGCTTGTTCTGCTCGGTGTCACCGTGCTGATAGTCGAGAAACTCGCTCATCAGCGGAATCACCATGCCGTTGTGAAAGCACAGGTTCGCTTCCAGGACATAGACGTGGTACTGATAGCGGGCGTGCTCGGGCGCGTCCTGATCGGACCCTGACAGACGCTTTTCCTGTAGCGACTCGCTCCACAAAGTGGCGCCGCCCACCTTCTGCGTGCCATCGATGGCGATGGGATAGCAGTTATTGATCCGGTAGTTTGCAAACTTCTTCTTGCGGATGAGCCGCTCGACCAAATCGATATGTGCGTGCTCGATTTGGCCCACATCGATCTTGCTCAGCAGACGAAACAACGTATCGGCATGGGGCAAACTGTCCAACTCGGGGAACAGCAGCCGCAGGTTGTGCTCGAACATGGGCCGCGTGATATCGGTGTTGGCTTCCCGCCGTGAGCTGTAGTGCAGGACAAACACCAGGATGCCATACAGCATCAGGCTCACCAGCGCGTGCTTGAGCTTTTTCGGGTTGCGCGTGTCCTGGATCTGACGCAGTCGTTTAAGCAGCGTCGGCAGCTGCGCTCTGAACACGCGCGCCTGCTCGGTAACGGCCTCGGTGCGCGCGTGACATTCTTCTTCAACGCTTTGGTAAGGGCTTAAGCGGCTGGCTGGGCTCGGCGGCGCAGGAACAATGAGTCCGGCGGCTTGTTGTTGCTGGCGCAACTCACGGTACTGGTGTTTTTTTTGAAGCGCTTGCTTGGCCGCCTCTCGTGCCGGACGCCGGCTCACTTTGCCCATGGTTCGTGCCTTTCCTGGAGTTGATCGCAGCACAGCAGGCGACGGCACTGCGCCTGCAGCGCTTTGACGAAGATCAGCTTGGCAGAGCTGTGATAGTGCTTGCCGGGGCGCGCCAAACCGCGACCGCTGGTGTGCCCCAGCAACTGCCAGCCGGCGCCGCGGTAGCAGGTGCCGCGATAGTGCGCCGGATCGACAAAGCTCTCCAGCAGCAGCGGCCGGTATCCCCAGCACGCCTGCCAGTCATCGGCCAACTGGCGTGCCAGCTGGCCCAGCACATGGCTGGCCAAGTGCTCGATCCGCACCCAGGGAAACACCAGGAAACGATTATTGTTGACCACCCAGGGCAGGTTCGCCAGGCGCTGGCGCGCACTCCAGCCGATCCAGCGATCACGCGGCTCGATTGCCCTGGCCGCGCCACACAGCAGCAGATAGCCCAGGCTTCGATCGGCGGCCTCAATGCGGTAGCGCGCCCAATAGCCAAACGGCTTGTGGTAGCCCAGCGGATGAAAGCGCTCGACATAGGCATTGCACTGCGCCACATCGTGCGCCTGCCCAAGCAGGCGCAAGCGCACCGGCCCAAGCTGCGCCAACGTGCACTGCACCGACTCACCCGAGACAATCGGCACGCTGGGCGTTGCTGCCCTGTCCCGCCCGCTCGTCTGGTCGCCGCCCTGTGTGCGCCGCGCCGGCAGACGAATCTCGCCGCCCGCTTCCAGGCGCGCCAGCAACTTCCTGCAAGCCTCTTTCTTGGGCGCACCCGCCGGCGTGAGCCACCCCAGATGTTCGCACAGCGTGTCAGCCAATTCCGAGCGCGCCAACCTGGGAAAGCGCTCTATCAGAGTGCGGATGTAGGCAATATCTTCTGCGCCAATCTCGCGATTGCCTTGCCACAGGTTCAACCCATCAGATTGGAACATCGCGTGAAAGCCCTTAAGGCGTGTTGGCTCACGCTCGATTATCCAAGACCGAAATCCGGCTGTCTAGCCCTTTCGCGAAGAAAATATTTTTGCCCGCGCTCCCACCCCTTGTAGCATCAGGGTTTCAGCACATGTGCGTCGGCACTGGCCAAGGGGTGGATTTCATTTGCTTACAAAGTGCCCCCGCTGGCCGCGATGGCTTGCGCTAGCATTGAAGCGTCGAATGTTGGGTGTCCGATGAGCAAGGAGAATGAAATGTTGAAGCGACTGATTGCCGCGGGAATTGCGACATGTCTGCTCGGTGGATTCGCCGCAAGCGCCTACGCTCGCGATGGGTGGCGCCACGACGGCCGGCACCACAGAGGTTGGCATCACGGCGAACACCGTCGGGGTCCGGTTTTTCTGGCGCCTCCGACTGCCTACTACCCGAGGTATTATGCGCCGCCGATCGTGTATGCACCCCCTCCACCGAGGGTGGTCTATCCGGCGCCCATCTACTACGAGGAACAGCCGATGTATCACCGGCGGCCAGGCGTAACGATCTCCATCCCGCCTGTCTTTATCGGGTTCTAGTCGGGCTGTTTCACGTGAAACGGGGCGCAAATGCGCCCCGCCTTCCTGCTGCTACTGCTCCAGCAATTCCCAGGCAAATCGCACAATCAAGAGCGATACAACCACCAGAAACAAGCATCGCACCAGCCAGCTTCCATGTCGCAGCGCCAGTTGACTTCCAATCAGCGCGCCCGCCATATTGAAGACAGCCATCCCAAACCCTAGCTGCCACATAATGGCTCCGCCGGAACCGAAGTGCAACAGTGCCGCAAAATTCGTCATGACGTTGACCACCTTGGCTGTTGCCGAAGCCCGCAGGAAATCGAAGCCGAAGAACCGAACAAACAGAAAGATCAGAAAACTTCCGGTCCCGGGCCCGAAAAACCCGTCGTAGAACCCTATTCCGCCACCCAGCACTAGCGCCCCGATGGTATGTCGCCTGCCGAACTGCAATTCGAGGTCGGTGTGACCGAAATCCTTGCGTGTCCATGTATAGGCGGCAACGACGACCAATAGCACCAAAACCAGTGGCTTCAGTATCGCTTGGGGCAAAATCGTGACGGTCGTCGCGCCGAGAAAGGCGAAGAAGAACGCCGCTCCAGCAGCAGGCAAAGCAGCCCGCCAAGGAATTCGAACCCGACGCACATAGCGCAACGCCGCGCTTGCCGTTCCAAAAACCGCGGCAAGCTTGTTCGTTCCGAAGATCGTGGCCGCAGCGGTCTGCGGAAACGCGCTGAAGAGTAGCGGAATCTGGATCAGCCCACCGCCGCCGACCACAGCATCAATCAATCCCGCAATGAATGCACCAGCAAGAAGCAGCGGTAGTTCCATGACTCAGCGTTTCACGTGAAACGCGAGTCGTCCGTCGCCTGACCGCGCATGGCCTTGCGTCGACACGCTGGCCCGCCGGTTTTGCGGCAGCAACGCAACCGCTGCGAGCGACCGGCGGGCGATCAGCGGATCTCTCGGAACCTGGCTCCTAACCTGCCTCATCGCGCCGATCCCTGGTCAATCACGTCAGCTGCGAAGTAGCCTATTTGCCAATACAAAAACGGGAAAAAATCTCCCCCAGCAGATCGTCCGAAGAAAACTCCCCGGTGATCTCACCCAAGACTGACTGAGCCAATCGCAGTTCTTCGGCGAACAACTCGGGCTGTCCCGCCACAGCTTCCGCCTCTGCCAGGAACGCGGCGCTTTCCTGCAGCGCCCGAATGTGGCGCTCGCGGGCAAGGAAGACATCCTCGACCCCCTCCTGCCAACCGCCGATTCGCAGCAATTCCCGTTGCAACAGCTCGATGCCGTCGCCAGTGCGCGCAGAAAGACCGACCCACACCCGGTCGCCGCGGTGCTCACAGAAGCTTGGCAATCGCGCAAGATCGATCTTGTTGGCTACGACTACATGCTCGACCCCGGATGGCAATCTTTCCTCGATCGCGTCATCAGCCCCGCTCCATCCGGAGCGCGCGTCGACCAAATGCAACACAATGTCTGCGCGTCCAATCTCGGTCCAGCTTCGCTCGATCCCGATCTTCTCAATCTGATCCGAGCTATCGCGTAGACCTGCAGTATCGACGACATGCAGCGGCACCCCTTCGAGCTGGATCGATTCCCTCAGCGCATCGCGCGTGGTTCCGGCGATTTCCGTAACGATCGCCCGCTCTTCTCCGGCCAACCGGTTGAGAAGGCTGGACTTTCCGACATTCGGCTGACCCGCCAGCACGACTTGCAGCCCGCTGCGCAGCAGACTTCCTTGCTTCGCTTTCACCAGAATTCCATCAACAGTTCGGTGGATCGTTCCAAGACGCCTCAGTGCATCTTCCCGATCGGCCGATCCCACCTCTTCCTCCGGGAAATCAAGAGCGGCCTCCACCCGCATTCGCAGATCGGTCAATCCCGCCTGCAAGCCGCGTATCGCCAGAGAGAACTCGCCGGAAAGCGAACGCATGGCGGAACGCACCGCCTGCTCGCTGGACGCCTCGATCAGGTCGGCCACAGCCTCGGCTTGCGGCAGATCAAGCTTGCCGTTCAGGAAGGCGCGTTGCGTGAACTCTCCGGGTTCCGCCAGCCGGGCACCAAGATCGATGCAGCGGGAGAGGAGCATGCGCAGCGGGACAGGACCGCCGTGCCCTTGCAGTTCCAGGACATCCTCGCCGGTGAACGAATGCGGAGCCGGATAGAGAATCGCAATTACCTGGTCTATCGTCGAGCCATCCGCCGAGCGAATGGTTGCGAGTTTCGCAACTCGTGGATCGAGCTTCCGCCCGACTACGGTTGTCGCCAACCCGCCGAGTTGCGGCCCCGAAACACGCACCACGCCGACACCACCGCGCCCCGACGCGGTGGCAATCGCGGCGATAATGTCAGACGGCCTTGGCCTTGCCACCCTCGATCATCCGGGTGATCTGCCATTGCTGGGCTATCGAGAGCAGGTTATTGACGACCCAGTAGAGCACCAGACCGGCAGGAAAGAACAGAAACATGCCGGTAAACACAATTGGCATGAACATCATAACCTTGGCCTGGATCGGGTCCGGAGGCGTCGGGTTCAGTTTGGTCTGGATCAGCATTGTCGCGCCCATTACCAAAGGCAGTATGAAGAACGGGTCCTTGGCCGACAGATCCTGGATCCAGCCCAACCAGGGCGCATGGCGCATCTCGACACTGCCCAACAGTACCCAATAGAGCGAAATGAACACAGGTATTTGCACGACGATAGGGAGGCATCCTCCCAGCGGGTTGATCTTTTCCTTCTTGTAGAGCTCCATCATTTCCTGATTAAGCTTCGCGCGATCGTCGCCGTACTGCTCCTTGAGGCGCGTGAGCTTCGGCATAACCAGGCGCATCTTCGCCATCGACTTGTAACTCGCAGCCGACAGAGGGAAAAACGCCGCCTTGATCAGCACCGTCAATGCAATGATCGCCCAGCCCCAGTTGCCGATGAGCTTGTGGAACCACTCGAGCACCCAGAACAACGGCGCAGCGATCATCGTCAACCAGCCGTAATCGACCACCAGATCAAACCCGGTCGCAACAAATCCGGGATTCGACGGGTCCGGGCTCTTGAGCCGGCCCTGCTCCTGCGGACCCGCAAACAGCGGCGCCGAGATCGTGCCCGTCGAGCCGGGCGCGATGTTGGCCACCGGCAGAATCACACCTGCGGAATACAGGTTGTCGGAAACCTTGCGCACAAAGAACTCCCGCTCGGCACTACCCTGCGGCAACCAAGCCGACACGAAGTAGTGCTGAACGATGCCGATCCAGCCGTTGTTGGCCTTGGGCGGGAACTTCGCCTTGTCCTTGGCGATGTCCTCGAAGGTAATCTTCTTGTATTTCTCGCCCTCAGTGTACAGCGCAACACCGGTAAATGTCTGCACCATCCGTGTTTCGCTCGGCGGTGCAGTGCCGTCACGCTCGAGCTGGAAATACGCGTTTGGCGCAATAGCCTCCGTTCCCTTGTTGCCTATTTCGTACGAGACATCAATCAGGTAACTGCCTCGATGGAAGGTCAATACTTTGCTCACCGAGAGTCCCTTCGCCTCGGGTGCCTCGAGTCGCAGTTCGACCCTGTCCTTGCCCTCCGCCAAGCTGTAGCTGCCGGGCGCCAGTTTGAACATAGTCTTGTGTGACGGCAAACCTTCGCCGATCAATCCGGACTGCGCGCGATAAATGTGCTGGCCCCCGGATTCGAGCAGCACGAAGTTCTTGCTCATATCGGAGGTCGCCTTGTGCCTCGTCAGCTCCAGCCTCACGATATCACCACCCTGGGCCGAGACCTCCGCAATGTACAGGTCGGTCGCAACGATCGCCTTGGCCAAAGCCGCGGCAGGCGCTACTGGGCCAACGACCGGGACGGCACTGCTGCTTGCGGACAAGCTCGTCGTCGGTGTCGGCACGCCTGTCGGTGTCACATTTTTTTCGGCCGGCACCGCTGCGGATTGGGCTGGCAGATGCTGGCGCTGCCAACCGTCCCACAACATCACCAATGAGAAAGTGAGAATCAAAACTAGTATCAGGCGCTGCGAATCCATATGCGGAGAGTCTTTCCGGTCTGTGAATCAGCGACGGCACGAGCCATCGAGGCGACAAGAATACGTGATCAAGGGTGGCAACGGATCGAACTCATGGGACCGGATCAATACCACCTGGATTCCACGGATGGCAGCGCCCGACCCGACAGGAACCTAGCCACAGGCCATACACCACGCCGTGCTTTTCGACCGCCTCGCGCGCATAGTTGGCGCAGCTTGGATAGAAACGGCAGTTGTGTCCGAGCAGCGGGCTGATCAGGTAGCTGTACCCCTGCAGAACCGTGCATACCAAGCGTCTCATTCGGGCAGCCGCTTTAGCAGACCATCGATCTCGGCGCGCACCGCCGGCTTCTCCATCCGTCCCAAACCTGCCGAAAGACGCAACACCATATCGAAGGCGGGCAGGTAGACACGCACCGTTCTGAAAGCTTCCCGCGCTTGGCGCCTGACCAGGTTTCTATCCACCGCGCGGCCCATCAGCTTCTTCCCAACAACGACGCCCAATCTCGCAAAGGCCAAGCCAGCCGGACGATAGAGGAGTTGGAAGTGCTCACTGCGAAGCGATCTGCGAAAAGCAAAAACGGATGAAAAATCATCCGTTGTGCCAAGTCTGTCGATGCGTCGAAGACACTGGCAAGCCGGCTTGCGCTCTACCTCGGCGGGCTCGTTCAGACCGACAGGCGGCTCCGGCCCTTCGCCCGACGCGCTCGAAGCACGGCCCGACCTGCACGAGTACGCGACCGTACCAGAAAACCGTGTGTGCGCTTGCGACGGATGACTGAGGGTTGATATGTGCGTTTCATGATCGATTTCTGACGTTGGCAAAGCCTGTGATTACATCGTGCGATGTTTCTAAAGTCAATGCCTTTTTCTTCTCCCGGGCTGTGGATAACCTCTATCGACAGCGCTAGAATGCCAGTCCGGCCTGCGCACTCGGGCTTCAAGAAACAAACGAAGAGCGCGGGTTCGTTTGAAATGGTTATTTTTTTCATATCCTTAGTCACCAAAAACATGAGTCCTTGTCTTGGCGCGTGCTTTGACATGATCTGCTTTTCGTTGTTTTCGTGCCCAAGGCTTCAGGGTTCGCCAGCGCCCATTCTCCGGTCTGCCGCATGAGTTCGAGCGACTTTTGGACTGTTTGCCTGAGTCGCTTCGAGCAGGAACTCTCACAGCAGCAATTCCAGACCTGGATCAAGGCATTGCGAACGGAAGATGCGGCAAACGACCGTGACAAGGACGATCGGGTTTGCCTGATCGCCCCGAACCGCTTCGTCTTGCAGTGGGTGCGGGAGCGTTACCTCAGGCGAATTGAGGAACTGAGTCAAGAGTTCTTTGATTCACCGGTCAGCATCATGCTCTCGCTATCCGAAACCACCGCGCCGACTCCGCAATCCCTTGGTTTCAGCGATCTCAGGCCCGGCTTTGTCCCACCGGCCGTTCAAAGCGCAGACGTAGTCACAGTACAGCCGTCCTCGCCGGAAGCAAACGCCTACGAAAAGACCCGCTTGAACCGGGATTTCGCCTTCGACACGCTGGTAACCGGCCGCGCCAACGATCTGGCACGGGCCGCAGCCATGCAAGTCGCACAGAATCCCGGCGTTTCCTACAACCCCCTCTTCGTGTACGGCGGAGTTGGTCTGGGCAAGACCCACCTGATCCACGCGCTGGGCAATGAGGTCGCGCGTCGAAACCCGCGCGCCGTTATTCGTTACGTTCACGCCGAGGACTACTACGCCGATGTCGTTCGCGCATATCAGCAGAAGTCCTTCGACGTCTTCAAACGCTATTACCGCTCACTCGACCTGCTACTGATCGACGATATCCAGTTCTTCAACAATAAGAACCGCACCCAAGAAGAGTTCTTTCACGCCTTCAACGCGCTGACCGAAGCGAAGAAGCAGATTGTTATCACCTGCGATACCTACCCAAAGGACGTCGAGGGCCTCGAGGATCGGCTGATCTCCCGTTTCGACTGGGGGTTGACAGTGCAGATCGAGCCGCCCGAACTCGAGATGCGGGTCGCAATTCTCAACAAGAAAGCGGAATCCGAGCGCATCACGCTCTCCGAAGACGTCGCGTTTCTGATCGCCAAGAACCTGCGCTCCAATGTTCGCGAGCTCGAAGGCGCGTTGAAAAAAGTCCTGGCCTTCGCCCGCTTTCACGGCCGCGAAATTTCCATCGAAGTGGCAAAGGAAGCTCTAAAGGATCTGCTCGGTGCGTATAACCGCCAGATATCGCTCGAATCGATTCAGAAGACCGTCGCTGACTACTACAAGATAAAGGTAGCCGAGATGTACTCCAAGAAACGTACCCGCGCTATCGCTCGCCCTCGCCAAGTGGCAATGTGGCTCGCCAAGGAACTGACGCCTGTGTCTTACCCGGCCATCGGCGATGCCTTCGGTGGCCGAGACCACACAACGGTCCTCCACGCCTATCGCACCATCACCCAACTGCGTCTGGGTGATCCCACGCTCAATCACGACCTACACGTCCTTACCCAGGTGCTGCGCGGATGAGCCCCTCCGCCTGCCACAAGGCCGGTGCGCTAATTGCGTATGGATGCTCGAACGGATTGTGGATAAGCCGGCCGTTCCGGCTTTGAAGGAAAACCATCCACAATTCGCCCACCGCTATCCCGGGGCTTCGCCGACAACTTTACCAGATACCCAACTTACTGTTTAATATAACTAAAATGCACTTATCAACAGAATTCGCAGCAGCATAGTCTTTATAAGAGGTATAAATACAATGCTTCTAATAAACACCCAGCGCGACGCTCTGCTCGGCCCTTTGCAGTCAGTTTCCGGCATCGTCGAGAAGCGCCACACCTTGCCGATCCTCTCCAACGTGTTGCTCGACAAACAGGGTGATCGGCTGACGCTGCTGGCGACCGACATTGAAATCCAGATCAAGACCAGCACACCAACCACCGGAGGCGCAGACGCTGCGCTGACCGTTGGAGCGCGGAAGCTGCAGGACATCCTTCGCGCTCTCCCCGAGGGCGCCGATGTGAGCCTGCAACTCGACGACAAGCGTTTGACCGTCAAGGCAGGCAAGAGCCGTTTTGCGTTGCAAACGCTGCCGGCAGCCGACTACCCGCGGATGGCGCAGTCGGAAGGCGAAGCACTCAAGCTCAACTTGACTCAAAAACGCTTCAAGCGCCTGCTCGGTTTCGTCCAGTACGCCATGGCGCAACAGGACATCCGCTATTACCTCAATGGCCTGCTTTTGGTGGTTGCCGCAGCCGAACTGCGCGTCATCGCTACCGACGGCCACCGACTCGCCTTCGCAGCCGAGCCGATCGAAGAGAATCTTGCCCACACCGAAGCCATCCTGCCCCGCAAGACCGTGCTGGAGCTCGCCCGGCAGCTCGCAGACAGCGACGACCCTTTGGAGATCCAGCTTGGCGGTAATCAGGTCATATTCCGCTTCGCTTCAGTCGAACTGGTCTCCAAGCTTATCGATGGCAAGTTTCCTGACTACGAGAGGGTGATTCCAAAGAACCATCCAAAACTTCTTACCATTCCGCGAATAACCCTGCTGCAATCGCTAGAACGTGCTGCCATCCTGACTAACGAGAAGTTCCGTGGCGTGCGCACCGTCCTTGCCGATGGCAGCCTGAAGATCATCGCCGCCAACGCCGAACAAGAAGAGGCCGTCGAGGAAATCGAAGTCGACTACACGGGCGAAGCGCTTGATGTCGGCTTCAACGTCACCTACCTGCTCGACCTGCTCCGCAACGTCTCTGCCGAGAACGTCGAGTGCCGCCTTAACGATTCGAATTCCAGCGCCCTGTTCACCCTGCCGGGTAACGAGGGATTCAAGTACGTCGTGATGCCGATGCGCATCTAGCCCGCGTATTCATCCAGCCCCCACCGGAGAAATGATGTCTGATTCGCTACCGCCACAGCAACCGCCAACGCGAACCTCCCAAGACAGCGCGGACGCCTACGACGCGTCGAGCATCCTGCAGCTCGAAGGTCTAGAGGCCGTGCGCAAGCGTCCCGGCATGTACATCGGCGATACATCGGACGGAACCGGCCTGCACCACATGGTTTTCGAGGTACTCGACAACTCGATCGACGAGGCGCTGGCCAATTTTTGCGACGAAATCCTGATCGTCATCCACCCCGACAACTCGATCAGTGTTTCCGACAATGGCCGCGGAATACCTACCGGCATAAAGTTCGACGACAAGCACAAGCCCAAGCGCTCCGCAACGGAAATCGTTATGACCGTGCTCCACGCCGGCGGAAAGTTCAATTCCAACTCCTACAAGGTATCGGGTGGCCTACACGGCGTTGGCGTATCGTGCGTCAACGGTTTGTCTAAGTGGCTGCGGCTGACGGTGCGGCGCGACGGCAAGAAACACTTCATGGAGTTCCACCGCGGCATTCCGGTCGACCGACTGGTCGAATTGCAAAACGGCGTCGAGGTCTCGCCGCTCAAGATCATCGGGGAGACCGACAAGCGTGGCACCGAAGTGCATTTCCTCGCAGACGAAGAAATCTTCGGCCATATCGAGTACCACTACGACATACTCGCAAAGCGCATTCGCGAGCTGTCCTTCCTCAACAACGGTGTCAAGATCAAGCTGACCGACCAGCGTAGCGGCAGGGAAGAGGATTTCGCCTATTCCGGCGGCGTCAAGGGATTCGTCGAATACATCAACCGCAGCAAGAACTGCTTGCATGGCAACGTTTTCAACGCCGGCGGCAGCAAGGACGGCATTACCGTTGAAGTCGCGATGCAGTGGAACGACTCCTACGCCGAGCAGGTGCTGTGCTTTACCAACAACATCCCGCAGAAGGACGGCGGCACACACCTTACCGGTTTGCGTGCCGCGATGACCCGCGTCATCAACAAGTACATCGAAGAAACCGAAATCGCAAAAAAGGCCAAGGTCGAAACTTCCGGTGACGACATGCGCGAAGGCCTCGCCTGCGTGCTCTCCGTTAAGGTACCGGAGCCCAAGTTCAGCTCGCAGACCAAGGAGAAGCTGGTTTCCTCCGAAGTACGCCCGGTGGTCGAAGAAGTCGTTGCTGCCAGGCTCACCGAGTTCCTGCAGGAAAAACCGGTCGATGCCAAAATCATCACTGGGAAGATTATCGACGCAGCCCGCGCACGTGAAGCGGCTCGCAAGGCGCGCGAGATGACGCGGCGCAAGGGCGTGCTCGATGGCGTTGGGCTGCCCGGTAAGCTCGCCGACTGTCAGGAGAAGGATCCCGCGCTATGCGAGATGTACATCGTCGAGGGCGATTCCGCCGGCGGCTCGGCCAAACAGGGCCGCGACCGCAAATTCCAGGCGATTTTGCCGCTGCGCGGCAAGGTGCTCAACGTGGAAAAGGCGCGCTTCGACAAGCTGCTCTCCTCCGAGCAGATCGTAACCCTGGTGACAGCGCTGGGCACCGGCATTGGCCCCAACGACTTCAATATCGCCAAGCTGCGCTACCACCGCATCATCATCATGACCGATGCCGATGTGGACGGTGCCCATATCCGCACCCTGCTGCTGACTTTTCTTTACCGGCAGATGCCCGAACTCGTCGATCGCGGCCACGTCTATATCGCCCAGCCGCCGCTTTACAAGATCAAGCATGGCAAGAGCGAACGCTACATCAAGGACGACCACGAGCTCAACCAGCACCTGCTCAAACTGGCACTCGACGGCGCCGAACTCTTGCCGCGCGAAGGTGCCCGTATGCTCTCCGGCGAGGCGCTCGACGAACTCGCGCGCGCCTACCTGCTCGCGGAAGCCGTCATAACCCGCCTGACTGATTTCATCGACAGTCAGGCCCTGCACGCCCTGCTGGCCCACGATATCGAGCTATCGCTATCCGACGAAGCCGCGGCACGCGCCTCGGCGGAGCGTCTGACCAGATCCATCGCCAATGGTGTGCTGGTCGAGGCCCGCTTTGACGAGACGACGGAACGCTGGATTCTGCGCGTTGAAAAGACCATCCACGGCAACCTCAAGGTCGGCCATGTCGACGAGGAGTTCCTGCTCTCAGGCGACTATGAGCAGATCCGACACGCCGCTCAACTCATCAGTGGTCTGATCGGCGATGGGGCCGTCATCCGCCGTGGTGAAAAGGGCCAGAGTATCGCCAGCTTCGCGGAAGCCATGCAATGGCTGCTCGCCGAGGTCGAGCGAGGCCTGAACAAGCAGCGCTACAAAGGCCTCGGCGAGATGAATCCCGAGCAACTCTGGGAAACTACTATGGACCCGGCGGTGCGGCGGCTGCTGAGAGTGCAGATCGACGACGCTATAGCCGCCGACGAGATCTTTACCACCCTGATGGGCGACAACGTCGAGCCGCGACGCAATTTCATAGAATCGAATGCGCTCAACGCGCGGAACATCGACGTTTGAGGGTACAGGTGTTCGGCGGAGTCGACATTACGTCGAGAAGTACTCCCGTTTCGGCGTGACGTCGCAGTCCGTACAGCACTCGGCTTAGGCGAGGACACAAAAACTCAATGCGCCAAATGGCTTACTGGCACTTGTTGCTGGCGAGCTCGGATGTTCGCGGATCACAAGGGGTCGAAACCACGTTCGCTGCCGCTATTCCAGATTGAGCGTAAACTCACGCGGTTTGCGCAGACCTAACGCGCTGGAGAAGAAGACGATGGACAAACCGCCCCTTTCCCTGACGCCGGCTGAAGAATCCTTGCGCCAGGCTGCGCTCGATTACCACTGCACGCCGCAGCACGGCAAGATCAGCGTCACCCCGACCAAGCCTCTAGCAAACCAGCACGACCTGTCGCTCGCCTACTCACCCGGGGTTGCGTACGCTTGTCTGGCGATCGAACGTGATCCGACCCTCGCAGCGGACTACACGTCCCGCGCTAACCTCGTTGGGGTGGTTACCAATGGCACCGCCGTGCTGGGTCTCGGTAACATCGGCCCGCTCGCCGGCAAGCCAGTGATGGAAGGAAAGGCCTGCCTCTTCAAAAAGTTCGCCGGTATCGACGTGTTCGACATAGAACTCGCCGAGGGCGACCCCGACAAGCTGGTCGACATAATCGCCGCGCTCGAACCCACGCTCGGCGGCATCAATCTCGAGGACATCAAGGCTCCCGAATGCTTCTACGTTGAACGCAAGCTGCGCGAACGGCTGAAGATACCCGTCTTTCACGACGACCAGCATGGCACCGCCATCATCTCCTCGGCTGCGTTGCTCAACAGCCTCGAACTCACCGGGCGAACGATCGGCGACGTGAAGATCGCGTGCTCCGGCGCCGGAGCCGCGGCGATTGCCTGCCTCGACCTGATGGTGGCTCTCGGCGTCACGCGCAGCAATATCTTCGTCGTCGATTCGAAGGGCGTGCTCCACACCGGACGATCCGATCTCGACGTTTCGAAGCAGCGCTATGCGCAGTTCACCGAAGCGCGTACGCTCGCCGAAATCGTCAACGGCACCGATGTGTTTCTTGGCTGCTCGACCGCCGGCGTGCTGAAACCCGAGATGGTCGCCACGATGGCCCGGCAGCCGATCATCCTTGCGCTGGCCAATCCCGAACCCGAGATTCGCCCCGAGCTTGCGAAGAACGTCCGTCCCGATTGCATCATCGCGACCGGCCGCTCCGACTATCCGAATCAGGTCAATAACGTACTCTGCTTTCCTTACATCTTCCGGGGCGCGCTCGACGCAGGGGCAACCGCGATTACCGACGAAATGAAACTTGCCTGCGTGCGTGAGATCGCCGGGCTCGCCAAGGCCGAAATCGGCGACGATGTGGCGGCAGCCTACCCCGGCCAGCATCTGGCCTTCGGCCCTGAGTACATCATTCCGAAGCCCTTTGACCGGCGCCTCATCATGCGGATTGCACCGGCGGTCGCCGAGGCCGCACGGGTATCGGGCGTTGCGACGCGCCCGGTCGCCGACATCGAGGCCTACGGCCGCGCACTCGCCCGCTTCGTCACCCGCACATCGATGTTCATGCGGCCCGTTTTCGAGGCGGCGGGTGCGCGGCCCAAACGCGTGGCCTACGCCGAGGCCGAGGACGAGCGCGTGTTGCGCGCGGTGCAGGTAGTGCTGGACGAAGGATTGGCGAAGCCGATTCTGATCGGCCGGCCGAGCGTGATCGCGTCTCGCGTCGCGCGCGCAGGATTGCGCTTCGTCCCTGGCGCGGATGTGCCCGTCATCGACCCTGAGAGCGATCCGCGCTTTCGCGAGTACTGGAGCGAGTACCAGGCCATCATGGGACGCCACGGTGTGACGCCCGAGATGGCGAAGGCCGCCGTCCGCCGCTCGACGACCATCATCGGCGCGCTCAGCGTGCGCCGCGGCGATGCCGACGCACTCATTTGCGGCCCGGTCGGGCGCTTCGACGGCCACCTCGGCATCGTGCGCGACGTGATCGGCCTGAAGGACGACGCGAGTTGCTTCGCTGCGCTCAACGCGCTCATGCTGCCGGGCCGGACGATGTTCATCACCGATACGTTTGTCAATGACGACCCGCCCGCCGAGCAGTTGGCCGAGATCGCCGAAATGGCTGCGAAAGCGGTCCGCCGGTTCGGCTTGCCGCCGAAAGTCGCTTTCGTTTCGCACTCGGTTTTCGGTTCGAGCGACCGGCCCTCGGCAAGGAAAATGCGCGCCGCCTACGGGCTGTTCGCCGCAGCCATGCCGGAGGTCGAATGCGACGGTGAGTTGCACGGAGACACGGCGCTCTCCGAAGATATCCGCAAGTCGTTCCTCCCGCAATCCACCCTGAAGGGTTCAGCGAACATCCTCGTGATGCCCAATCTGGATGCGGCGAACATCCTGTTCAGCGTGCTCAAGGTGACCGGTGGAAGCGGTGTAACGATCGGCCCGATCCTGCTGGGCGCTGCGCGACCGGTCCATATACTCACTTCGTCGGCGACGGTTCGGCGGGTCGTGAACATGACCGCGATCGCGGTTGTCGAAGCCGGGATAGAGTGTTGACGTCTGTTGGCCTGAATACCTGACAGCGACTTGCGACGCGTCACTCGACGGTAACGCTCTTGGCCAGGTTGCGTGGCTTGTCAACATCGGTTCCCTTGACCAACGCCGCATGGTAGGCCAGCAGTTGCAGGGGAACGACGTGCAGCACCGGCGACAGCAAGCCGTAATGCTCCGGCATGCGGATGATATTGACACCGCTGCTTTCGCTGATCTCGCTTTCCGCGTCGGCAAAGACGAAAAGCTCGCCGCCGCGCGCCTTGACCTCCTGCAGGTTGCTCTTGAGCTTTTCCAGCAGATCATCGCGCGGCGCGACCGCAATCACCGGCATCTCGGCATCCACCAATGCCAAGGGGCCATGTTTGAGTTCGCCGGCCGGGTAAGCTTCGGCATGGATGTAGGAGATCTCCTTGAGCTTGAGCGCGCCTTCGAGCGCTATCGGGTAGTGGCGGCCGCGGCCAAGGAACAACGCATGGCGTTTGAGGGCAAACCGCTGTGCCCAGACTGAAATTTGCGGCTCGAGTTCGAGGGCTTTGCCGACCGCGACCGGCAAATGACGCAAGGCATTGAGCTGGGCGATCTCTTCCGCGGCGTCGAGTCGGCCCCGCTGCTTGGCCAGCACGGCGGCGAGCAGGAACAGCGCGGCGAGCTGAGTGGTAAATGCCTTGGTCGAAGCCACGCCGATTTCCGGACCGGCGCGTGTAAGAAAGCGCAGCCTGGTTTCACGCACGATGGCCGATTCCGCGACGTTGCAAATAGACAGCGTGCGCGCGTGGCCCAGTGATCTGGCATGCTTCAACGCGGCGAGGGTGTCCGCCGTTTCGCCCGATTGCGAAATCGCCACCACGAGTTGGTGCGGATTGGGCACCGAACTGCGGTAACGATACTCGCTTGCGATCTCGACACTAACCGCCACCTGCGCCAGAGACTCGATCCAGTAGCGCGCCACCAGTCCAGCGTGATAACTGGTCCCGCAGGCGAGAATCAGCACGCCGGAAAGATCGCCAAACACGTCGGCCGCTTCGGCGCCGAACAGCTGCGGCGAAATCGCGCGCGCACCGCCTATCATCTCGAGCGTGTTGGCCAGCGCCTGGGGCTGTTCGAAGATCTCTTTCTGCATGTAATGGCGGAAGCTGCCGAGTTCCACCGCGTCGGGAGACAGGCTGCTGACGCTGATCGGCCGCTCGACCGGTGTTCCGTCGGCGCGCGCGATGCGCAGCGAATCCCGCCGCAGTTCGGCAACGTCGCCATCTTCGAGATAGATCATCTTGCGCGTCACCTGCAGCAGCGCCGAAGCGTCGGACGCAGCGTAGTTGCCGTCTTCGCCGACGCCCAGCAATAACGGCGCACCACTGCGCGCGACGATCACCTGGTCCGGCGTATCGAGACAGACCACCCCGATGGCGTAGGCGCCGACGAGCTCCAGCGTCGCCGCACACACGGCATCGAACAGATCGGGGTGAGCCGCACGCTTTTGCTCGATCAGGTGCGCGATGGCCTCGGTATCGGTGTCGGAGACGAACACATAGCCCTTCGCCGACAGCTTGGTCTTGAGTTCCTCGAAGTTCTCTATGATGCCGTTGTGCACGACCGCCAGATTGCCGGAGATGTGCGGATGGGCGTTTCGCTCTGAGGGCACGCCGTGCGTCGCCCAGCGTGTGTGGGCAATGCCGAGGTGCGCTTCCACACCCTTGGCGTGTTCCGCCAGCTCGGCCACCCGGCCGACCGAGCGCAACCGGTGCAAACCACCATTGATTACCGCCAGGCCAGCCGAATCGTAGCCGCGGTACTCGAGTCGGGCGAGCCCTTCGAGCAGCACCGGCACGATGTTGCGCCCAGCGACCGCAGTGACGATTCCACACATCGCTATGTCCTCACTTCTTCTTGACCGGCCGCTTCCAGTCGGAGATGGTGACCTGCCTGGCCCGAGACAAGGTCAGCTCTCCGGCGGGTGCATCGCTGGTCAACGTGGTGCCTGCGCCCAGCGTCGCGCCACGCCCAACCCGGACAGGTGCGACCAGTTGAGTATCCGACCCGATGAATACGTCATCCTCGATTACCGTGCGGAATTTGTTGGCGCCATCGTAATTGCAAGTGATGGTGCCAGCGCCGACGTTTACCTTGCTGCCAATGTCAGCATCGCCAACGTACGACAAATGGTTGGCTTTCGAGTGGTCGGCGATCACGCTGTTCTTGACCTCGACGAAATTGCCCAGATGTACGTCGTTGCCCAGACGGCAACCCGGCCGCATGCGCGCGTACGGCCCGATCTGACAGCCCTTGCCGATTTCCGAGTTCTCGAGATGGGAAAACGGATTGATGACGGTGCCCGTGCCGACCACCACGTCGCGCAGCACGCAGTGTGACGAGACCTTCACGTGGTCGCCCAGTTCGACGTGCCCTTCGAAGACGCAATTGACGTCGATTTCGACGTCGCGCCCGCAAACCAAATCGCCCCGAATGTCGATGCGCGCCGGGTCGATCAGCGTCACACCGTCTTCAAGCAGCTGGTCGGCGAGGTCGCGCTGATGAATTCGCTCGAGCTCCGCGAGCTGCACCTTGCTGTTAACGCCGAGGGTTTCCCATTCGTGATCAGGTTGCGTAGTGACGACCTCCACGCCATCTGCGACGGCCAGGCCGACAATGTCGGTCAAGTAGTACTCGCCCTGCGAGTTGTGGTTGCGGATCCGCTCGAGCCATCCGCGCAGACGCGCGACCGGCGCAACGAGAATCCCGGTATTGATCTCGTGAACGCGCAGTTGTTCCGGGTTTGCATCCTTCTGCTCGACGATATGCTGCACGCGCCCCGCATCATCACGGATGATGCGACCGTAGCCGGTCGGATCCTTGGCCTCGACGGTTAGCAGGGCGAGCCGCTCGCTTCCCGCAGCAGCCGTCAATCGAACCAGCGTGGCTTCTAAAATCAGCGGCACATCGCCATAGAGCACCAGAACCGTGCCGGTCTCGGAGAGATGGGGAAGCGCCTGCTGCACGGCATGGCCGGTGCCAAGTTGAGGCTCCTGTTTGGCCCAGGCGATCGCCGGATCTGGGAACGCTTCGCGTACGCGTTCGCCGCCGTGCCCGTGCACGACGCAAATCCGCGCGCGCGCAACCGCGCGCGCGGCTGCGAGCACGTGGCCCAGCAGGGGCTTGCCGGCAAGCGGCTGCAGCACCTTCGGCAAATCGGAACGCATACGCTTGCCTTGTCCGGCAGCGAGAATGACAACCTGCATCTGGGCGGGCGCGCGCAATGCGCGGAGGGAGCTGACTGAAGGCGGATTTTATCATGCAGCCGGTGTGCGGCCAGGAAGCACGGCACGGATTGACCTGCATCATCCGCACGGCACGATTGCGGGCATACAATGCGATGAACATCAGGGAGCCGTGCCAGATGCTTGAAGTGCAACCCCATTACATTCAGAACGTAACCTTCGAAGAGATCGAACTCGGCGCTTCGGCGCAGTTGGTTCGCACGCTTCGCCCGGAGGACATCCATCTGTTCGCGGCGATGTCCGGCGACGTGAATCCGACCCACGTCGATGTTGAATACGCGCGATCCAGCGAGTTTCGCGAGGTGGTGGCGCACGGCATGTGGAGCGGCACACTGATTTCCACCCTGCTGGGAACCGAGTATCCCGGACCGGGCACCGTCTACGTCGGGCAGACGCTGCGTTTCCATCGCCCGGTAACCATTGGCGACACCATCACCGTGACGATCACGGTAAGCCAGAAGTTCACCCACAATCACCACGTCCTGTTCGATTGCATGGCGGTCAACCAGGACAACATGAAAGTCATATCTGGTACGGCCGAAGTGCTGGCGCCGATCGAAAAGATCAAGCGTCTGCGCATGTCGCTGCCGGCTGTGACGATCTCGGACAAGCAACTGCGCTACCGACACCTGCTGTCAGCCGCCAGCGGCCTGTCGCCGATCCCCATTGCCGTTGCCCACCCTTGCGACGCGGAGTCTCTGCGTGGCGCGTTGACGGCTCGCGATCTGGGGCTGGTGATCCCGGTGCTGGTCGGCCCGGAGAAAAGGATTCGCGCGCTGGCCGAGGAGCTCGAGCTCGACCTGGCAGGTGTCAAGATCGTTGACCAGCCGCATAGCCACGCAGCGGCGGCCCGCGCGGTACAGCTCGCGCATCGAGGCGACGTCGATGCTGTCATGAAGGGCAGTCTGCATACCGACGAGTTGATGAGCGAGGTCGTCGCCAAGCAAAACGGTCTGCGCACCGCGCGGCGTATCAGCCACGTATTCATCGCCGACGTACCGACTTATCCGCGCCCGCTGCTGATCACGGACGCCGCGATCAACATCGAACCGTTGCTCGACGACAAGGTTGATATTGTCCAGAACGCGATCGACCTCGCGCTCATGATGGGCATTGCCGAGCCCAAGGTTGCAATTCTGGCGGCGGTGGAGACGGTGAACTCGAAGATGCGCTCGACCATCGACGCCGCTGCACTGTGCAAGATGGCCGATCGCGGGCAGATTCACGGCGGACTACTCGACGGCCCGCTGGCTTTCGACAACGCGGTATCGCTGGTTGCGGCCAAGACCAAGGGGATCATTTCCGGTGTCGCGGGTCGGGCAGACATTCTGCTAGTACCCGACATCGAGGCCGGTAACATGGTTGCCAAGCAACTCGAGTATCTGGCCGATGCACTGATGGCCGGCGTGGTGCTGGGCACGCGCGTGCCCATCGTGCTGACCAGTCGGGCGGATTCGGCCGAGACGCGCGCCGCATCCTGCGCGATCGCGCAGTTGATCGCGCACAAAACGCCCCGCCACCGCGGCCCACAGGAATAGGGCTGGCGAACCCGATGCCCGGAATCCGGCGATTTTCGAGTGCAGTCGTTCTGCTGCTGGCGGTCAGCGCGTCGGCCGAGGTCTACCGCTGGGTCGACGAGCGTGGGGTTGTCAACTACGGCAGCCGACCTCCGCCGGGCAGCAAAGCGAAACCGGTCAGCGCGGACGACAGCCGGGTCAGCGTCGTGCCCGCGCCGGCAAAGCCCGCCGCAACCGCCCCCGCTTCCGCCGAGCAAACAGCCTTGCGCGATCGCCTCGGCAGACTTGAATCGCAGCTCGAAGAAGAGCGCCGCCTGCGCGCGCTGGCGCAGGCAGCGGAAGCCGACCAGCTCGCCCGGGCGCGTGCCGACTGCGAGGCCCAGCGCAGGCTCGACTGCGAGGCCGACCCCTACGGGCGCAACCAGCCGACAGTGATCGTCGGCCCGGTGCGCCGGCCTATCATCGTCAAGCCGCACCGTCCCCCAGGGCACCGGCCTGGTCAGGACGCGCTGCAGCGCGAACCTTCTGCACCGATGACGTCAACCGTTCCGCACCGGCGCCAATGAATCGGGGCCCGCGCCTGTTTGGGTAGAATCCATGCTTTTGGCCAGATCGCTGCCGCCGACCCCACGGGAAACGGAATGGAAAGCCAATCCTCCAATTCGCCGCAAGCGCGGGCTGACGCTGCGCAAGCGGCCGGGCGAGCACGGCGAATTCAATAGCTGGGAGTGATTCGCCGACAGCGATCTACGCCGGAGCCCCATCGACATCGATGCCGCCTGCACTGAAAGCGCTCGTTGCCCAGCTCGTCGGGTTCGGCCTGATGGCGGCGACCCTCGTCTTCGGCCTGATGCCGGCAGATCAGCCGCTCGCACTGATGGTCTTTCAAGGCGGTGTCGCGGCGGCAGCGTCGCTTGCGTTGCGCGCCGACAACTGGTGGATACCGATACACCTGGCTTTCGGGCCCGCGCTGCTGTTTGCCGCGCGACTCGGCCTCCACCCGGGCTGGTACCTCGGCGCCTTCGTGCTGCTGCTGCTGATCTACGGATCGAGCTTTCGGACCCAGGTACCGCTGTTCCTGTCCAACCGCGAGACCGCGCGAGTGGTGGCTGACCTCCTGCCGGTTGATCGATCAGTCCGTCTGCTCGATCTGGGTAGCGGCACCGGCGGCCTGCTGAGGATCCTCGCTGCCGCCCATCCGCAATCGCAATTCGTCGGCATCGAAAGCGCGTTCCTTCCCTACCTGATCTCCCGCTTGGCGACGCAGGCACAGCCTAACTGCGTGATTCACCGGGCAGACTTCTGGGTTTCGAAGTTCGGCGAGTTCGACGTGGTCTACGCATTCCTTTCGCCGGTACCGATGCCCCGACTGTGGCGCAAGCTGAATGTCGAGTTGAAGCGCGGCAGCCTGCTGATCGCCAACAGCTTTCCGGTTCCCACGGTGACGCCCGAGCGCGTGGTCGATGTCGGCGATCGCCGCGGCACACGCCTCTATCTCTACCGGATCTGAATCGCCGGATGGCCGGAATTCCGGGTCCGGCGCCCGACTGTCACCGGGTGACGTGTCATCGAGCGCTGGTGGCTACGCGCCTGCTAGATCTTCAGTCCGAGGCGCGCCGCGACGAGCACCGCCTGAGAACGGCTGGTGACGCCGAGGCTGCGAAGGATTTTCGAAACATGGACCTTGACCGTGCCCTCGGTGAGGCCCAAGGACTGACCGATCTCACGATTGCTCAGGCCCTGCACGAGCAGATTGAATACCCGTCGTTGACCGACCGTCAGGTCGAGGTCTTTCGCGTCCGTGGATGGCGCTGATCCCTCGCGGCGCCCGCCCTCCCCGTCGATACAGTCCGGGACAAACACGCCGCCTGCCAGTACTGCACGCACCGCATCGAGCAACACGTAAGAGGGGCTCGACTTGGCGACGAAACCGTTGGCCCCGGCCTGGATCGCGCGCCTGACGGTGCCCGGGTCTTCGAGCGCGGAGACGACGATAACCGGCAGCATCGGATAGCGCCCGCGCACGGTGAGAAGCAGCAACAGGCCGTTCACGTCGGGCAGAAGCAGATCCAGCAGCACCAGATCGAGATCGCGTTCACCCTCGATCAGGGCGAGCGCGTCGCCCGCGTTGCTGGCTTCGAGCAGGTCGGCGCGGCGATCGAGGCTGCGAAGGGTCAGGACCAAGCCCTCGCGTACCAGCGCATGGTCTTCAACCACCAGGAGCTTCAAGATTGGGCCTCCGTCGGCAACGAGTCTCCGAGCTGCCGTGCCCGGTACATCTTGGTGGATCGCATCGAACGACAACGTAACCAGTGGTTGTGCGACTTGTATGGTAGTCCTGGACACACGCGTCTTTGTGGCAAGAGGTTAAACGCCGGCTATGACCTACAGCCTAGGCGAAATGGAGGATGGCACCTGCTGACCGGGGGCTAGCATTGACGCCAGCATTGCACTGCGTCCGCCCATCCGCCACGTAGGAGGAAATGGACTGCTTTCCCCAACCACATGCGTCGTCACAGGCGCGGACGGGCTTCGGCTATACTCGGCTTTCGACCACGTTCTGCGCCGACAGAGCGGGCACGCCGCAGTCCGAAATGGGGGTCAGCGCGGAAATGAAAATCCTGATAGTCGATGATCATCCGCTCATCCGCGAAGCCGTGCGGCACGTGCTGGTCCAGCTCGATCGAGACGTACAGGTATTCGACGCGGACGACTGCGCGGCGGCAGCCGACCAGATTCTCGCGCATCAGGATCTCGACCTGGTGCTGCTCGACCTGTCGCTTCCGGGCTCCAGCGGGCTTTCCGCGCTCGAATCGCTACGCGAACAGTTTCCCGCCGTACCCGTCGTCGTGCTGTCCGCGCGCGACGATCCGGGCGTCGTGGTCGGCGCGCTCGATGCCGGCGCCATGGGCTTCATCCCGAAGACCTCCTCCAACGAATTGATGATCTCGGCGCTGCGGCTGGTCTTTTCGGGCGGCGTTTACGTGCCGCCGCAGGCGATTTCGGGCGGATCGCACGATGATCCCGCGGGGTTCGCCCAGATCCCGGAAGCGCTTCCGACCGGTATGAACCCCTCGGATATCGGCCTCACCGAGCGGCAGTCCGAAGTGCTGGCTCTCTTGCTGCAAGGCAAGCCGAACAAGGTGATATGCCGTGCGCTCAATCTGGCCGAGGGCACGGTGAAGATCCATGTCACCGCGATTCTCAAGGCACTCGGCGCCTCCAATCGCACCCAGGCCGTCATCGCCGCCAGCCGCTTGGGGCTGCGCGTCGGAAACCTGATGGATTCCTGAAGTATTGCCGGGCAACCGGCAAAAACTTGAATCGGGAGGTGGCGGTGCGCATCGGCATCGTGTCGGTCTTTGTTGACTACCATCGCCGCGGCCGTCGAAACGCGCTCGCGCTGCAGCCGCAGATCGGTCCGCTGCTGGCAGGGCTTCTACCCGCCGACGCGCAAATCGAGGTCATCAACGAGACCTCGCAGGCCCTCGACTTCCGGCGTCACTACGATCTGCTGTTCATCTCGGCACTGCATTCCGATCTCGATCGGGCGCGTCAGATCTCCCACTACTACCGTCGCCGCGGCACCGCCACCGTGTTCGGCGGTTCGCTCGCCAGCAGCTATCCGCTACTCGTGCAAGCCTATTTCGATTCTGTCGTAATCGGCGACCCGGAGAGCACGGTTCCCCAGTTGTATCGCGATTTCTGCGAGCACCGGCTCAAGCCCCTGTATCGCAGTGGTCCGTATCGTGCCGATTCGGTCGCAACGCCGAGATTCGGCCTGCTGGCCGGGCGCGCGCCGCTCGGCTTCGCCCTCGAGGCCAGCCGTGGCTGCCCCTACGCCTGCGAATTCTGCGTGTTGTCGGGGCTGGGCACGCGCTACGAAACTCGGTCGGTCGGGCAGGTGATCGATGATATTCGCCACGGCCAGGCACAACTGGCGAGCTGCGGCCACAGACTGCGCCACCGGCTGGTCGGCTTCACCGACAACAACCTCGGCGGCAGCCTGGGCTTTCTGCGCGAACTGTGTGACGCACTCAAGCCGATGAAGCTGCGCTGGTATTGCGCGGTGACCTTCAACGTGATCGCCAACCGCGAACTGGTGCGCGCCATGAGCGATGCCGGCTGCATCTGCGTCTTCGTCGGCCTCGAGAGCTTTAATCCGGCCGCGCTGGCCGACATGCACAAATACCAGAACGTTGCTCACAAGACGCGCGCCGCGATCGACTGCTGCCGCGAGCACGGCATGCTGGTGATTTCGGGGTTGATGCTGTCACCGCAGATCGACACGCTCGATTACATCGAGCGTCTGCCCACCCTGGTGCGCGATGCCGGGCTGCATGTCCCGACCTTCCTGTGCTTCGAATCGCCGATTCCCGGCACCCCTCATTTCAAGCGTCTGGCCGCCGAGGATGGCGCCTTTCTGCCCAACGCCCTGTTGCGCGATTTCACCGGCTACACGCTGGTGACACGTCCGCGACACGCCGGCGTCGCGGAATTCCTCGACGCCTACCGCAAAGCCTGCGGCGAGATCTTCTCGATCGGCAATCGCCTGCGCAAACTGGCCGATGACACGCCGCGATTCCTGAGCGCCGGCCGGCCCGGCGCCGCGGTGGTCGATGCTCTCGACATGATCGGGCTGCAAGGAGTCTTTCCGCCGCCCGCCTCGCGCAGCTTGATCGCCGGCAGCGACACCGCGCCGCCGGAGCGGGTGCCCCTGACCGACGCCGATTTCGATTCCGCGGCCGAGCGCGCCGCCATCCTCGAACCGATGGCGGTTACAGATGCGCACGGCAAGGTGTTGCCGCAGTGGCTTCACTCACAGCAGCCGTTTGCCGAGCCGGCTGAAGCTAAGGCTGGCCGGCGCCGGTCACTGAAACTCGTCGCGGCATGAGCACGCTCGTCGATTCCGAAAAGCTCCCGAGCAATCAGCGCCCAACCCGCGCGTTGCGTGTGCGCGCCGAACAGATCGCCGCCGTCTACAGCAACTCCCCGACCACGACCATCGGCTCGCTGACCGCGGGCGCTTCGCTGGTCGTCATGTTGTGGAGCGTGATCGATCACCGCCTGTTGCTCGGGTGGTTCGTTGCGCTGGTCCTGCATCAGGGCTTCAGGGTGTATGACTTCATCGCCTGGCGCCGTGCCAAGCCGGCAGCCGAACAGATGGAACGCTGGGGTCGACGTTATTGGCTGGCGACCCTGAGCGCCGGATTGATCTGGGGTGCTGCCAGTTGGTTTCTCGTGGTGCCCGGCTCGCCGCCACATCAGACCGTGTTGGCCATGTTCATGATCGCGATTGCCGGCGTCTCGATCGGTGGGCTGTCGGCGTTCTGGAAGGGCTTCATCACCCTGATCCTGCTGATGCTGCTGCCGCTGCTGGTCCGCCTGCTGGTCGAGGGCTCGAGCACGAGCAACTGGCTGGCCGCCGTCGTCGCCATCGCGCTCGGCGTCGCGCTGGCATTCGGGCGCACGCTGCACAAGGTCATCGTCGAGTCCTTCGACAAGCGCTTCGAGAATGTCGATCTGGTCGAAGAGCTGTCTCGGCAGAAGGCCATTTCCGAGCAGGCCCGCGCCCAGGCCGAAGCCGCCAACCGGGCCAAGACGCAGTTTTTCGCCGCAGCCAGCCACGACCTGCGGCAGCCGCTGCACGCCCTCGGGCTGTTTGCCAGCGCGCTGTCGGACAAGATCAAGGAGCCCGACGTCCTCAACGTCGTGCACAGCATCAACAGCTCGGTCGGCGCGCTCGAAGGGCTGTTCAACGAGCTCCTCGACATCTCGAAGATCGACGCCGGGGCGATTCAGGCGGTGCCGCAGCCGGTGTCGCTGGGCAAGCTGTTCAACCGGCTGCGCCTCGATTTCCACGCGGAAGCCTACGACAAGGGGCTGCGGCTGTCGATTCGCCCGAACGACTTCTGGGTGCGCAGTGACCCGGTGTTGCTCGAACGTATCGTCCGCAATTTGCTGACCAACGCCCTGCGCTACACGCGCCATGGCGGCGTGCTGGTCGCGGCACGGCGGCGCGGCGGCACCGTTTCGATCGAGGTGTGGGACAGCGGCATCGGCATTCCGGCAGAGCAGCAGGAACAGATCTTCGACGAATTCGTCCAGCTCGCCAATCCCGAGCGCTCATCGAAGAAGGGACTCGGCCTCGGCCTGTCGATCGTCCGGCGGCTGTGTTCCCTGCTCGGACATCCGCTCGAGCTGCGCTCGGTCGTCGGACGCGGAACCGTATTCCGGCTCAATGCCGCCGGCGACGTCGCGCCGCCAGTCGAGCAGATGAACCGACGGGCCGCCGAGCGGGCGCCCGGCAGTCTCGATGGCATCGTCATCGCAGTGATCGACGACGAAGAGGCGATCGTCGAAGGCATGCGCGTGCTGCTCTCTGGCTGGGGCGCCCACGTTGTCGGCGGCCCGGCGGGCGATGTGGTGCTCGAAAAGCTCGCGGCGGACAAGCTGACGCCTGCCCTCGCGATCGTGGATTTCCGGCTGCAGAACGACCTCACCGGTCTCGACGTGATCGCCCAGTTGCGCGCGCGCTTCGGCAATGAGTTGCCCGCAGTTCTTGTCACCGGCAGCACGGCCCCGGAACACATCGAAGAAGCCAAGCAGCACGACCTGCATCTGCTGCTCAAGCCGGTGATGCCGGCCAAGCTGCGCACGCTGATCAACTTCAAGCTGCAGCAGCGGCTGTCGGTGCCGCGCACCGCCTAGGAACTTCCTCCGAGCGGGGCCCGGCTCGCGAACATCATCCCTTCGTCTTATGCCCCCTCGGCACCCCGACAACCCGGCGTAGATCGAGCACTGGCGCGGCTTTCCGGCAGGTTCCCAGGAAGTTTCGCGGAACCGGATCAGCCGAAAAGCCGATTTCGCGGCGCGCCGCGGCCGACGATACTTGAGTCATGCAATCGACACCGCCGGATTCGGGAATCCGGGAACGGGTTGCCCGAAACAGGAGAACATCATGGCGACAACACGCAAGGCACGCGACGAACACGACCCGTACTACGACCCTGCGGAACCCGAGGCTGGCGTACTGCCATCACTGGCCGAGGCGGTCATCATCGCGGTTGCCGCCGTGATCGCGCTGTTCGCGCTGTACGAAATCCATGAATCGCTCGACCAGGTCGGCCAGTCGATCACCGTCTCCGCCAGCACTCGCGGCGTCGACGCGCAGGTGATGCAGATGGCGTCAGCAGCGCATCTGGACGCGCCGACTGCCACCCGGTAGCCGGACCCGGACGGCCAGGCCGTCCGAAACGCTGGCTCCTCCCCTTCACACGCGGCGCAAGCCGCGTTCTTTCTCGCCCGGCCCGACAACGCGCCCACCCACGCACGGTGTAAGATGGCCCACTGAATCGTTTGCGACGCCGAGGAGATCTGAACAATGTCCGACAATGGGAATCCGCAGGATCCGCTCGCTTTCATGAAGCAGATGTGGTCGAACATGGGTGTTACGGTGCCCGGCATGATGATACCGACGATGGATCCCAATGAGCTCGAAAAGCGCATCAAGGATCTGCGGGCGGTCGAGGGCTGGTTGCGCATGAATCTCAACATGTTGTCGGCCAGCATCAACACGCTGGAAGTCCAGCGCGCCACGCTGGCCACCTTGCAGTCATTCGCCCAGGCGGCAAAAGCGGGCAGTAAAACGGGCGGCACGGCGAGCGCGGTTGCGAGCAAGGCGGCCGGCAAGGCGGCAGGCAAATCGGCGAGCGAAACGACGGACAAAGCGCCGAGCGAGACGGCCGAGCCCAATGCCAATCCGTTCGTCACGCCGTCGATGTGGCCGTGGAATCTCATGCAGCAGGTCGCGGCGGAGCCCGCTGCGCCGGAGCCGCCGCCGCGCAAGCCGGAAGGCGGCGAGTAACTGCAAATGTCCGCCGCCGGGTTCGCCGGCGCCTGCGCCTTCGCCCCGGTGTGGGAGCGCGCGCTCGGTGACTGCATGGATCGCCTGGCCGTTCCGGCCGGGGCGAATCTCGGCTTCCTGTATTTCTCCGATCGCTACACCGACGACGCCGAAAACCTGTTCGCCGCCGTGCGCGAGGAAACCGCTGTCGAGCACTGGGTCGGCTCGGTCGGCATCGGGGTGATCGGCGCCGACCAGGCGCACCTCGGCCGGGCCGGCATGTCGATGCTGGTCGGCTGCTTCCCCGCCGGCAGTTTCCGGGTGTTTTCCGGCCGCGCCCCGCTGCGCGCCGACAAGGATGGCGAGGAACCGTACTTCGCCGTCGTGCATGGCGACCCGCGAACCGAAGACATGTCCGGACTGGTCGCCGACATGTCGTCCAAGGTCAGCAGCGGGTTCATTACCGGTGGAATATCGTCGGCGCGCAGGGCGACGGTGCAGATTGCCGACGGCCTGCTCAGCGGCGGTATCTCGGGCGTGGCCTTCAACGAGTCGGTCAGCATCGCCACCCGGCTCACCCAGAGCTGCGAGCCGTTCGCCGACCGCTTCGAGATCTCCGAAGCCGAAGGCAACATCATCGGCCGTCTCGACGGGCGCCTGGCGCTCGACTGCTATCGCGAAACCGCCGCCCGCTGCGGCGTGCACGACCTGCGCCAGGCGGCCTCGGTGGTGCTGGTGGGCCTGCCGACCCGCGGTCACGACAGCGACGACTACATCGTGCGCAGCGTCGTCGGCATCGATCCGCGCAACGGCCTCCTGGCGATCAACGAGCCGGTGCAGACCGGCCAGGGCCTGATCTTCGTCCACCGCACCACGGTTGCCGCGCAGCGCGACATGCAGCGCATGCTGGCGGAGTTGGCCGACGACCTGCCGGCCCCACCCAGGGCCGGGCTCTACTTCTCCTGCACCGGGCGCGGCGGCGCGATGTTCGGCGAGGACTCCACCGAAATCGAGATGATTCGCGCCAAGCTGGGCGACATTCCTCTTGCCGGTTTTTTTGCCAATGGCGAGATCTCGCACGACCGGCTGTACGGCTACACCGGCGTCCTCACGCTCTTTCTATAGCAGCGTCAGCCAGACCGGCAACGTCAGCATGGCCGTCATCGTGCTGACCGTTACCAGCCAGGCCACACCGGGGCCGTCGCCGCCCATGCGCACCGCGAGTATGTAGGCCGAGGTCGCCGTCGGCAGGGCGGCAAACAGCACCGCGCTCTGGTAGTAGACGCCGCCCAGGCCGAGCGCCCGGCCGAGCCACCAGGCGAGCGACGGCAGCGCCAGAAGCTTGACCGCCGTGAAGTAGATCGCCGCCCCTTGGGCGCCGCCCTTGCCGCGCAACTTGAGCGCGGCGCCCACCGACAGCAGGCCGAGCGCGATCGACGCCTCGCCGAGGCGCGAGAGCAACTGCATCGGCATCGCCGGTAAGGTGAAACCCGCCGCGTTGAAGGTTAGCCCCGACAGCGTGGCGAAGATCAGCGGATTGCGCGCCAGTTCCCGCAGCAGTCCAGTCTCGCCATGGCGCGCCAGCATGCCGACCGCCAGCAGGTTGGCCACCGGCACCATCGTGCCGACCAGGATGCCCATCGCCGCCAGGCCCTCGGCGCCATTGAGCTTGGCGGCGACCGCCAACCCGATGTAGGAGTTGTAGCGGAAGGCGCACTGAAACTGCGAGGCGAATGCCAGCGGCGCCTGGCGGAACAAGGGCCGCGCGGCGAGCCCGAACAGCGCACCGGTCAGCAGCACCGCGAGTCCGGTGGCGACCAGCGGTGCCGCGGCAGCGAAGTCGATGCGGGTGCGCGCCAGCGTGCCGAACAACAGGGCCGGGAACAGGACGACGTAGATCAGCTTCTCCAGATCGCGCCAGAAATGATCGCCCAGACCAAGCCAGCGGCGCAGCAGCGAACCGAGCAGGATCAGCGAGAAGTCGGGGAGCAAGAGCAGAGCGGCCGTCACGGCGACAGTGTAGCAGCCGGCTTACGTGCGAAACTGCAAAATCGTCGTGCCTGGGGGCCGCATGGACAGGCGGCCTACAGCATGGGATGCCCGGAGCCCGCTCTGACTGGACGTCCCAGGCCGTGCTATCCAGAGATGCCCTGTCCATGCGGCTTCCAGCCATGTGCCATGGCGGGAATTGCCGATGCGCCGGCTCAGCCGCGCTCGAGCACCAGTGCGACGATCGACGCGCCGTAGCGTTCGAGCTTGCGCTCGCCGATGCCGCCGATACCGGCCAGCGTGTCGAGATCGGCCGGCCGGCGCCGCGCGATTTCGGCCAACGTGCTGTCATGGAGGATCACATAGGCCGGCACTGCCTGCTCGCGCGCCTGCGTCAGGCGCCAAGCCTTGAGCCGCGCCAGCAGATCGGCGTCCGGCGCCGGCAGATCGCCGCCTGCCGGGCTGCTGCGCCGGGTCGCCGCGCGCTTGCGTTCGACCGCGCGACGCATCGCGACCGGCTGTTCGCCCTTGAGCACCGCGCGGCTCGCCTCAGTCAGCCGCAGTGCGCCGTGCGCCTCGTGATCGACGCGCGCTAGGCCCATCGCCACCAACTGGCGGAACACGCCGCGCCAGGCGTTCTCGTCAAGATCGGCGCCGATGCCGAAAACACTCAGCTTGTGATGATCCCAGCGCAGCACACGTTCGTTGTCCCGCCCGCGCAGCACGTCGATCAGGTGCACGGCGCCGAAGCGCTGGCCACTGCGGTAGATCGCCGACAGCGCCTTGCGCGCTGCCTCGGTCGCGTCCCAGGTCTGCGGCGGGTCGAGGCAGTTGTCGCAATTGCCGCAGGGCGCGCTGGCTTCGCCGAAATAGTCGAGCAGGCGCACCCGGCGGCAACCTGCGGATTCGCACAGGCCGAGCAGCGCGTCGAGCTTGGCGCTGGACACGCGCTTGAACTCGTCGCTGGCCTCCGACTGCTCGATTAGCCGGCGCTGCTGCACCACGTCGGCTAGACCATAGGCCATCCAGGCGTCGGCCGGTTCGCCATCGCGCCCGGCGCGGCCGGTCTCCTGGTAGTAGCCCTCGATGCTCTTGGGCAGGTCGAGGTGGGCGACGAAGCGTACATCCGGTTTGTCGATGCCCATGCCAAACGCAATCGTCGCGACGATCACGATGCCCTCCTCGCGCTGGAAGCGCGCCTGGTGTTCGGCGCGCGAGCGCGCATCCATGCCGGCGTGATAAGGCAGAGCGGCGAAGCCTTGGCCCGAGAGCCAGGCCGCGGTTTCGTCGACCTTGCGCCGCGACAGGCAATACACGATGCCGGCATCATCGGCATGTTCGTCGCGGATGAAGCGCAGCAACTGGGCGCGTGCCTCCTGCTTGTCGACGATCGCATAACGGATGTTCGGCCGGTCGAAACTCGAGACGAACACCCGCGCCTCGTCGAGCCCGAGGCGGCGCCTGATCTCGCTGCGCGTCTGCGGGTCGGCGGTGGCAGTCAGCGCGATGCGCGGCACCGCCGGAAAACGCTCGTGCAGGATCGAGAGCTGCAAGTACTCGGGCCGGAAGTCGTGGCCCCACTGCGACACGCAATGCGCCTCGTCGATCGCGAACAGCGCGATCTTCGAGCGCGAGAGAAGATCGAGACAGCGCGGCGTGGTCAGGCGTTCGGGTGCGACGTAGAGCAGGTCGAGGCTGCCGCTCTCCAGCGCGCGTTCGGTGTCGCGCGCTGTCGCGGCATCGAGCGTAGAGTTGAGAAACGCCGCCCCCACACCAAGCTGCGCCAGTGCGCCAACCTGGTCCTGCATCAGCGCGATCAGTGGCGAGACGACGATGGCGGTGCCCTCGCGCAGCAGCGCCGGCACCTGGTAGCACAGCGACTTTCCGCCGCCGGTCGGCATCAACACCAGCGCGTCGCCGCCACCCGCGACATGGGCGACGATTTCGCCCTGCGCACCGCGAAACGCCTTGTGGCCGAAGGTGGCGCGCAAGATCTCGAGCGCGCGTTCGGTGCCGTGGAGCATCGCAACGACGCCGGCCGATCCCTCCATGGCGAAAGGCGCTTCGCTCATCGGGCAGCGACCAGCCCGCCGGGCACGGCGGGCGGCGGGTGGATGGGGCGATCGTCGCTCAACGTCCGAACAGCCCCTTGAGCTTGTCCTGCACCTGCGATCGCACCTTGTCCTGCGCCTTCTGCTGCAACTCTTTCGCGGCCTCGTCGAGCCTGGCCTTGGCGAGGCCGGTCGCGATCGCCGCGAAATCGACCTGATAGGCGGGCGCGTCGAGCGGCCCCGACAGGCGCACCGGCACGGTCACGCCTCTGAGGTTGGCGAGTTCCTTGCCCTGTTGGCCGGTCGCGGTGTTGACCACGGTGGCCTTGAGCAGGTAATCGATGCTGTTGCCGGCGATGTCGATATCACCCGAACCGCCCAGCCGCAGCAGCGGCGATTTCGCCGACAGATCCTCGTTATGCGCCACACCGTTGGCGATGCGAAACGATGCGCTTATTTCGGTGAAGTCGGTCTTCTCGGTGCTGATCGCCTTGCGCGCGGCACCCTCGCTCGCGCCGGTGATGGCCTTGTATTCGCGCAGCGTCTTGCCGATGTTGATGCCCTTGACGGCGCCGTCGCGCAGGGCGACCCGCGCGCTGCCACCCAGCGCGCGTTTCATCGCGGCCACGCTGGCGCCGCCGGTGGCGATGTCGAGCGTCAGGTTGCCTCGACCCTCGAGCAGATCCTTGTCGGCCAGATCGCGCAGCAGCGGATTGATGTTGACATTGGTCAGCGTCTCCCGGGCGACGATGCGGTTGCCATTGGCATCGGCGCTGAAGCTGCCGGCCAGTGTGCCCTCGTAGAGACTTGCCGAGTGGGGCGCGACATCGAGTTTGCCGTCGGCCGCCTTGATCTCGAGCTTGAGGTTCGAGACCTTGACCCCGGATGCCTGCAGCGCGCCGATGCGCACCACGCCGGTGGCATTGAGCCCCTTGAGCGCCGACAGATCGATCCGCTTGTCGGCCTGCCCGGCGGCCTTCTTCGCGTCGGTTGCGTCGGGCGGAAAGTACTTGTCCATGTTGATGCGGTCGACGTCGAGCTCGAAACCCAGCGCGAGCGGACTGAACTTGCCGATGTTGAATTTGCTGCGCAACGCGCTTTCGTCGAATTTCGTTGCCAACTGGCCGCTCGCCGTCTGCTTGCCGAAGTCGGCGTGCAACTCGCCGTCGAGCGGCAGGCGCAGGCTCTTTACCGGTATCTGCAGGCTGGCGACGGTCAGCTCGCCGCCCAGCTTGGCCAGGTCGATGCGCATTGCCTGCAGGTTGGCTGTGAGCGGCGACTGCACGCGCCCCTTGACCGAATTGGCACCGGCCCTGGCGTCGATGTCGAGCGCGAATCCCGGCATCTCGAACAACATGGTTTGCAGGTTGGCACTGAACGGCGAGTCGACGCTGCCCTTGGCCGTAACGCTGCCGGCCTTGGCATCGAAGCTCAGTGCCAGCTTGCCGATCTGCAGAGCCTTGGCCGAAACCTGCAGGCCGGACGCATCGAGCTTCGCATCGACTAAACGCTGCTCGCCGGCGAGGCGGGCGATGATATTGATCGTTTCGCCGCTGGCCTTGTCGGCGTCGGCCAGCAGCTTAGGCGCCTCGAGCCGGACTTCCACGGTGTCCGCGTCGAGCTTGCCGGTTGCCGCGAGCTTGAGCTTTTCGGCTTCGAGCAGAGCGGCGCCCGCATCGAACCCGAACTTGCCGGCGGTCAAACCGAGATCGAGTTCGCTCAGCGCCGCCACCTTGCCCTTCAGGCGGATGTCGGTCGCGCCCAGCGAGAAGCGCTTGTTGTCGAGATCGATGTCATAGTCGCCGGCGAGTGCCAGGTCGGCTGCAATCGCGGGCTTGTCGACGGCGAGCTTGCCATCGAGCTGCATGCGGCCGCGCGCGACGTTGCCGATCTTGCCGGTGGTCAGATCGAGCGCCGAGAGCGTGACGGAACGCGCGCTCTGCTCGTCGCGGTAGGTCAGCTTGCCGTCCTTGAACCTGATCGACGCGACATCGAAGCGAACGCTCTGACTGTCCGGCGTGTCATCTGTCGACAGCAGGTCGTCGATGTTGAGCTTGCCGTCCTTGCCGCGCACCAGGGTGGCGCCGACGCCGGCCAGTTCGAGCCGATCGATCACCACCTGCTTCGACAACAGCGGCAGCACCGCCAGCGAAACCCGCGCCGAATCGAGTGCCGCGAACTCGGCATCCGACGCGTGCTCGGAGAGCCGCGTGCGCCCGAGCCGCACACCGATCGACGGCCAGAACGACAGTGCGACCTCACCATCGATGGTCAGCGTGCGTTGCTTCTTCTCCTTGACGATCTGGGTGAGTTCCGACTTCAGCTTGTCGGCATCGAAGGTCGCGTAGATGAACAGGCCGCCGGCAATCAGCAGCGCTGCGACACCACCCAGCGCGAAGGCTATGTATTTGAGTATTTTCATCGCAGCCCAAGGTCCGACCTCCCGGAGATGCAATCATAGCGCAAGGCCCGGCAAACCAATCCGCTGACGCGCCGCGCGCTTCCCCGGCGCTGATCTGGGCCAGAATGGACGGCCGCAACGACGGCGTCGCCCCCGTCAAGGAGAACACCGACATGCCGAAATTCGCCGCCAACCTGACCATGCTCTACAACGAGGTCGATTTCCTCGAGCGCTTCGCCGCCGCGGCGAAAGACGGCTTCAAGGGTGTCGAATACCTGTTCCCCTACCCGTACTCGTCGGCGCAACTGGCCGAGCAGTTGCACCAACACAAGCTGACTCAGGTGCTGCACAACCTGCCGGCCGGCGACTGGGGCAAGAGCGAGCGCGGCATCGCGGTGCTGCCCGATCGCGTCGGCGAATTCCAGGACGGCGTCGGCCGGGCGATCGAGTACGCCACCGCGCTCGGCTGCAAGCAGGTGAACTGCCTGGCCGGCATCGCCCCGCAGGGTGTCGACCCCGGCAAGCTGCGCGAGCTGTTCGTCGCCAACCTGAAGTTCGCCGCGGCCAAACTGCAACAGGCCGGCATCCGGCTGCTGATCGAGCCGATCAACACCTTCGACATTCCCGGCTTCTACCTCAACCGCACCCAGCAGGCGCTCGATCTGATCGCCGAAGTCGGCTCGGACAACCTGTTCGTGCAGTACGACATCTACCACATGCAGCGCATGGAGGGCGAACTGGCCAACACCATCGCGCGCAACCTGGGGCGCATCGCCCACCTGCAGATCGCCGACAACCCGGGCCGCAACGAGCCGGGCACCGGCGAGATCAACTATCCGTTCCTGTTCGGTTTCATCGATCGCGGCGGCTACGATGGATGGATAGGCGCCGAATACAAACCGGCCGGCGCGACCCGCGCCGGACTGGGCTGGCTCAAGCCCTACCTGAACTGAGAACCCGCTCCCACCCCACCCAACGACCTGGAGAACGAACATGAAAATTGGATTTATCGGACTCGGCATCATGGGCAGCCCGATGGCCGGGCACCTGATCAAGGGCGGCCACGAGCTCTATCTGCACACCCGCGGCGAAGTGCCCAAGGTGCTGCTCGAAGCAGGCGGCAGAGCCTGCGCCAGCGGCAAGGAAGTCGCGGCCAATGCCGAAATCATCATCACAATGGTGCCCGACACGCCCGACGTCGAGGCCGCGCTGTTCGCGGCGGGCGGTGTGGCCGAGGGCCTGACCAAGGGCAAGACGGTGGTCGACATGAGTTCGATCGCACTGGTCGAAACCAAGGCGTTCGCCCGCCGCATTAACGAACTGGGCTGCGACTACCTGGACGCGCCGGTCTCCGGCGGCGATGTCGGCGCCAAAAACGCCGCGCTGTCGATCATGGTCGGCGGCACCCAGGCGGCATTCGAGCGCGTCAAGCCGGTGTTCGCGCTGATGGGCAAGAACATCATCCTGGTCGGCGACAACGGCGCCGGCCAGACCTGCAAGGTCGCCAACCAGATCGTGGTGGCGCTGACCATCGAGGCGGTGGCCGAAGGCCTGCTGTTCGCCTCGAAGGCCGGCGCCGACCCGGCCAAGGTGCGCGAAGCCCTGCTGGGCGGCCTGGCCACCTCGCGCATCCTCGACATCCTCGGCGAGCGCATGATCAAGCGCACTTTCGATCCGGGTTTTCGCATCGCGCTGCACCAGAAGGATCTCAACTTGGCGCTGTCCTCGGCGCGCAAACTGGGCGTGAGTCTGCCCAACACCGCGACCTGCCAGGAACTGTTCAACGCCTGTGTCGCGCACGGCGGCGCGGCCTGGGACCACTCGGGCATGGTGCGCGCGCTGGAGAAGCTGGCCAATCACGAGATCGGCGGCAAGTAGGCCGCGCGATGTGAGTTGAGCAGTTCTCACCGATGACTGCAGATGCTGGCCTCTCTCGATGTGAACAAAACCTCAGATCAAGGATCCATGCGGCCTCTGCACAATTTGCAACGATGAAAATCATTCAAGCGATACACGGGAACCCTGCCGGCGCAGCCGCCCGGCCCGCCCGCGCCATGCCGCCAAAGCGGCAGTGGAGAGCAATGCCATGAGCCAGCAACGCGCCTTGTTGCGCAGCATGTTCGACGCCGCGGTGGCGGCAGCGCAGCCTGCGCTGTGCCTGCCGCCGCACTTGCCGCCGCGGCCCAGGGGCCGGCTGGTCGTCATTGGGGCCGGCAAGGCCTCGGCGGCCATGGCGCGGGCGGTCGAGGACAACTGGGACGGACCGCTCGAAGGCTTGGTGGTCACTCGCTACGGCTATGGCGTACCGTGCAGCCGGATCGAGATCGTCGAGGCGGCGCACCCGGTGCCCGATGCCGCCGGCATTGAAGCGGCGCAGCGCATCCTGCGCAAGGTGCAGGGGCTCGGCGCCGACGACCTGGTGCTGGCGCTGATCTCGGGCGGCGGCTCCGCGCTGCTGGCCGCGCCCGCGCCCGGCCTGACGCTGGAAGACAAGCAGACGGTCAACCGGGCGCTGCTGCGGAGCGGAGCCACGATCTCGGAGATGAACTGCGTGCGCCGCCACCAGTCGGCACTCAAGGGCGGGCGGCTGGCCGCCGCCTGCCACCCGGCGAAGGTGCGGAGCCTGCTGATCTCCGACGTGCCGGGCGACGACCCGATCGACATCGCCTCCGGCCCGACGGTGCCCGACCCGACCACCTGCGCCGACGCGCTGGCGATCGTCAGACGCTATGACATAGAACTGGCGCATGGGGTGCGCGCGGTGCTCGAGAGCGGCGCGGGCGAGTCAGTCAAGCCGGGCGATGCGCGCCTCGCCGGCAGCGAAACGCGAATGATCGCCACGCCGCAGATGGCGCTCGAGGCCGCCGCCGCCGTGGCGCGCCAAGCCGGCATCGCCGCCCACATTCTCGGCGACAGCATCGAGGGCGAGGCGCGCGAGGTCGCCAGGGTGATGGCCGGCATCGCGCTGCAGGTCGCGTCGCGAGGCCAGCCGTTCGCTCCGCCGTGCGTACTGCTGTCGGGCGGCGAGACTACTGTGACAGTTCGCGGCAAGGGCCGTGGCGGACGCAACGTCGAATTCCTGCTCGCGCTGGCGCTCGCGCTGAATGGCCGGCCGGGCATCCACGCGATCGCCGGCGACACCGACGGGGTCGATGGCCAGGAGGAAATCGCCGGCGCCTGGCTAGCGCCCGATACGCTGGCCCGCGCGCTGGCGCGCGGCATCCGGCCGCGCGAGCGTCTCGACGACAACGACGGCCACGGCTTTTTCGAAGCGCTCGGCGACTCGGTGGTGAGCGGCCCGACGCTGACCAATGTCAATGATTTCCGCGCCATACTGATCACCCGAGGCCCGCAAAACTTCCGAGGACACAGCAAATGAAAGACACCAAGGCATTGACGCTCGACGACGCAAAACGCATGGCCGCAGCGGCCGAGGCCGAGGCAGTCGCCCACGACTGGACCGTGAGCATCGCGGTCTGCGATGCCGGTGGACATCTGATCTTGCTGCAGCGGATGGACGGCGCGCCGCTGATGAGCGCCGCCGTGGCACCGGAAAAGGCGCGAACCTGCGTGCTCAGCGGCAAACCGAGCAAGGTATTCGAGGACATGGTCAACAACGGTCGTTTCGCGGCGCTGGCCCTGCCCGTGGTGCCGCTCGAAGGCGGCGAACCGGTGCTGGTCGACGGCGCGGTGATCGGCGCAGTGGGCGTATCCGGCGTCAAGGCCGGCGAAGATGCGCAAGTCGCGCGTGCCGGCGTCGCCGCGCTGGCAGCCGGAATCGCCAACCCGAGAGAGCAAGAATGAAACGCGATCGTCGTGCTCGAATCCTGGCCACGCTGGGCCCGGCCAGTTCGAGTGCCGCGCGCATACGCGCGCTGTTCGAAGCCGGCGCCGACGTCTCCCGGCTCAATTTCAGTCATGGCAACCACGAAGACCACGCCGAGCGGCTGCGTCTGATCCGCGAACTCGAACGCGAGAGCGGCCGCCCGATCGGCGTGCTGATGGATCTGCAGGGCCCCAAGCTGCGCATCGGGCGGATCAACGGCGGCAAGGTGGTGCTCGAAGCCGGCCAGCGCTTCCGCCTCGACCTCGACCCGGCCGAGGGCGGCGCCAGCCGCGCCAACCTGCCCCACCCGGAGATATTCGCCGCGCTCGAAACCGGCACCGAGCTGCTGCTCGACGACGGCAAGCTGCGCCTGCGAGTAAACGACTTCGCGGCCGACCATGCCGAGACCACCGTCATGGTCGGTGGCGCGCTGTCGGACCGCAAGGGCGTCAACGTGCCCGGCGTGGTGCTGCCGATCTCGCCGCTGACCGCCAAGGACCGCGCCGACCTCGCTTTCGGTTTGGAACTCGGCGTCGACTGGGTGGCGCTGTCCTTCGTGCAGCGCCCCGAGGATATCCGCGAGGCGCGCGAACTGATCGGTGACCGTGCGTGGATCATGGCCAAGCTCGAGAAGCGCGCGGCGATCGAGCACCTGGACGAGATCGTCGCGCTGGCCGACGGCGTGATGGTGGCGCGCGGTGATCTCGGCGTTGAACTGCCGCCGCAGCAGGTGCCGGTGCTGCAGCGGCGCATCGTCAGCGCGGCGCGCGCCGCCGGCCGCCCGGTGGTGGTGGCTACCCAGATGCTCGAATCGATGGTGAGCGCGCCGGTTCCGACCCGCGCCGAGGCCTCCGACATCGCCACCGCGATCTACGATGCCGCGGACGCGGTGATGCTGTCGGCCGAGTCGGCCTCGGGCCAGTATCCGGTGGAGGCGGTCACCATCATGGATCGCATCATCGGCGAGGTCGAGCACGACCCGGCCTGGCGCAGCGGGCTCGAGGCCAGCCACACGCCGGCCGAACGCAACACGCCCGATGCCATTTGCTGCGGGCTGCGCCGGGTTGCCGGCCTGCTCAACCCGGCGGCCACGGTGGCCTTCACCACCTCCGGCTTCAGTTGCCTGCGCGCCAGTCGCGAGCGGCCGGTCGCGCCGATCATCGCGCTGACGCCGCAGCTCGCCATCGCGCGGCGGCTGGCGCTGGTGTGGGGCGTGCATCCGGTGGCTTCGCCCGCGGTCAATGACGTGGCCGAGATGGTCGACCACGCCTCGGCCGCGGCGCTCGAGGACGGCATCGCCCGCCGCGGCGACACGGTGGTGGTCATCGCCGGCCTGCCCTTCGGCGAACGCGGCAACACCAACCTGCTGCATGTCGCACAGATAGGCTGAACGGGTGTCCTGACCCGGCGACCACCGCAAGGCGCGACGACGCAATGTGTGGCCGCTCCACCTGCGAGTGGTGGTTCGCGCCCCCTCGCGCGAACCTCAGAGATTGGCCGGAATATGCGGTCGCAATGACGGCTGGCTGGCGATCAGGCGGTCGCGGCCGAAGTGGATGTGCGAGGCGAACAAGGCGTAGTTGTCCGAATTGTGCATGCGCAGACTGTGCGGCAGCTTCATCGCCTTTTCCCGGTAGCCGTGATCGACGATGCGGTGCTCCTTCGATTCGTCATCGACGAAGTGAATCAGCTCGTGGAACAGGATGTGCGTGAACAGGTCGGGCACGACGCCGGCATCGAGGCGGTTGCACAGATAGACATGGCCCGAATGCACCTCGGGGATGTCGCGATTGTCATCGCCCAGTTGCATCGGGCTGTAGGCCATCCAGTCCCTGCCCAGCGGGTCGATGGTGTAGATCGATACCCCGAACGGGTTGCCGCCGGTCAGCGGGCTGGCGCGCGAGACCAGCACCCCGGCTGCGCGGACGAAGGTGGTGCGGATGAAAGCCAGTTCGGCGATCGTGGCGCCTTGCGCCTGCCTGCCGAAGGCGAAATGCAGATCGGCCAACTCGTGGGCGCGCTTCGAACTGCCGATGCCCAGGCGCAGGAAATCCATCGCCGCTTCCGCGGTGCGCTGGGCCTTCCTGGCCATGGCGACCAGGTCGGGCATCGCCTGGGCGGTGCGCGCCAGGCGGCTGGCGTTCTGCTGCGCCAGCCGGTTCTTTGGCACCTCGTTCATCTTTTTCAGCGTCGGACCGTTCGGATCGACCCGGCCGTCGCTGCCGGTGTGATGGAACTGCTGGAAGCCGCGGATCGCCCCGATGGTCTTCGGCCCGACCAGGCCATCCTCGGCCAGCGGCGGCATCGGCCCGCCGTCGCTCACCTCGATCAGGTTGAGCAGGCGCTGGATCGTCTGCACGTCGCCCTTGTGGTTGAAGCCGCCCTGGCCGACCGACTTGTCGATCGTCCAGGCCGACTGCCCGCCCTCGAAGCGATACGTGATGCAGGCGTTTCCGGTATTTGCGCGAACCAGCATGATCACCTCCGAGGCCGGCGGCACGTCAGCGGAGTGCGGCGTGCGAGATTCATCTTAGGCCAGGTCTGGCCAGGCGGTGCGGCGGTGGGTGCTATGCATTCGCAAACAGGCCGGTCAAAGACCGTTTGCCAGGCGCAGTCCCGAGCACGGCGACCGAGCGGCCGGATAGCTGATAGGTGTCGCCCGCCTCGAACAGCGTGCGCGGTTTGCGTCCGTCCTCGAACCAGGTGTCGAGTACCGGCGACCAGACCAGGCGTTCTTCGAGCTCGGGGATCACGAACGGAATCGTCTCGTGATGGGCGTTCACTAGAACCAGCATGCTGCCGTCGGCCGCCGAGCGGCGCCGGAACCCCAGCCAGTGCGCCAGCCTGCGCAGCAGCGACAACATCCAGCGGCAGTGCTTTGCGGCCTGCGGGTCGCCGTGAACGGGCGGCGCTTGCGCATCGGAGGCGCCAAGCAGAACGCCGAGACAACGTGCATGCGATTGATGCCACACATGATGGTCGATCTCGCGCCCGTCAGGGTTCAACCACATGATGTCCTTCAGCCCGCTGGCACGGACTGGCTGTCCGTGGAAATACTCGTCGCGGCGAAAGACCGGTCGCCGGCGGCGCAGGCGGATCAGCCGCCGAACGACGTCGAGCAACTGGCGATCTTCGGGCCCCAGGTTCCAGTCCACCCAGGAGATCTCGTTGTCCTGGCAGTAGGCGTTGTTGTTGCCGCTCTGCGTGCGCCCCATCTCGTCGCCGGCAAGCAGCATGGGTACCCCTTGAGAGAGGAACAGCATGGCGAGAAAGTTGCGCTTCTGGCGCCGGCGCAGGGCGTTGACTTCGGCATCGTCGGTCTGGCCCTCGGCACCGCAGTTCCAGCTCTGGTTGTTGTCGGAGCCGTCCCCGTTCCCTTCAAGATTGGCCTCGTTGTGTTTGTGGTTGTTGCTCACCAGATCGTGCAGGGTGAAGCCGTCGTGGGCGGTGACGAGGTTGACGCTCGCATGGGGCTCGCGCCCGCTGTGCTCGTAGAGATCGCTCGAGCCGGTGAAGCGCGTGGCAAACTCGCCGATGGTCTCGGAATCAGCCTTGCCGAAGGCGCGCATCGCGTCGCGATAGCGGTCGTTCCATTCCGACCAGCCGTGCGGGAAACCGCCGAGCTGGTAACCGCCGAGGCCGAGATCCCAGGGCTCGGCGATCAGTTTGACGCGCGACAGCACCGGATCCTCGCCAATTGCTTCGAGGAAGGCGCTGCTCATCTCGACGCCGTTGGCGCCCCGCGTCAGCGCGACGGCGAGATCGAAGCGAAACCCGTCGACGTGCATTTCGTCGACCCAGTAGCGCAGGCTGTCGCGGACGAGCTGGAGGACGCGCGGATTGGCCGTATCCAGCGTGTTGCCGCAACCCGTGAAGTCCATGCAATAGCGGGCGTTGCCGGGCATCAGCCGATAGTAGCTGGCGTTGTCGATGCCGCGCAGGCTCAGGGTCGGACCCAGGTGGTTGCCTTCCGCGGTGTGGTTATAGACCACGTCGAGGATGACCTCGATGCCGGCCGCATGGAGCGCCTTGACCATGGTCTTGAACTCGGAGATGTGGCCGGTGGCCGCATAGCGCGGCTCGGGCACGAGGAAGGCAAGCGAGTTGTAGCCCCAATAGTTGCTGAGGCCCTTCTCCACCAGATGGCGGTCCTGGGCAAACGCGTGCACCGGCATCAGCTCCACCGCGGTGACGCCGAGGCGCTTCAGATGCTCGATCGCCGGCGCGCTGGCAAGCCCGGCGTAGCTGCCACGCAGTTCCGGCGGCACCTCGGGATGGCGCATGGTGAATCCCTTGACATGCAGCTCGTATATCACCGTGTCCGGCCAGGGGACGTTCGGCGGCCGGTCGCCTTCCCAGTTGTAGGCCCCATCGATCACGCGACACTTGGGCATTCCACGCGCGCTGTCGTGGCGGTCGAAGGACAGATCCTGGTTGTCGTGACCGATGCGATAGCCGAAGTGCGCGTCGCTCCATTGAATCTCGCCGGCAAGTGATTTCGCATGGGGATCGATCAACAGCTTGTGCGCGTTGAACCGGTGACCATCCTGCGGCCGGTACGGGCCGTGGACGCGGTAGCCGTAGAGCGCGCCCGGGCGGGCCTGCGGCAGATAGCAGTGCCAGACATCGTCGGTCCGCGCCGTGAGTTCGATGCGCTGCAGCTCATGCCTGCCGCTTGGGTCGAACAGGCATAGCTCGACCATTTCGGCATGGGCCGAGAACAGGGCGAAGTTGACACCCTCACCGTCCCAGGTCGCGCCGAGAGGATGGGGTGCGCCGGATTGCACGACGGTGATTGGAGGTTTGTGCATTGTTATTTGCCGATCCTGGTTCGGGTCGTGTCGCGCGCAGGTCCGCAAATGCGTGCGCGTCTGCGGACCTTATGCATCTCAGCGCCAACTTTAACGGAGAATCCCGATGATCGGCGTATCGAAGTCTGCATCGCCTGTCGTCGCACTGCGACGACGAGCAATTCGACGGGCGGCAGGTCGATGATCCCGTTTCCCTTCACGGCATGCAGGAGCGCCACGACAGGCGCTCTCAGCGCGATTGGATTAAACTCCGCCTTGGCCCGAAATCCGAGCAGGGAGTACACGCATGTTGAGAACCCCAGCAAACGCATTGGTATCCTGACCGGAGGCGGTGACTGCCCGGGACTCAACGCGGTGATCCGCGCGGTCGTCAAGACGGCCTGGAACCAGTACGGCGCCACCGTGATCGGCATCCACGACGGCTTCGAAGCCGTCGTCGAAGGACAGATGCATGAAATGGAGCGCAAGGAGGCGTCCAACATCCTCGGCCTGGGCGGAACGATTCTCGGCTCGTCGAATATGGGCGATCCCTGGCACTATCCGGTGGAGCGGGCGGACGGGAGCATCGAGATCCAGGACATGTCGTACAAGGCGATCCGCAATCTCAAGCGCTGAACACTGGACGGGCTGATCGCCATCGGCGGCGACGGAACGATGAACATCTTCAGCAAGCTCCAGGACGTGGGCATCGACATCGTCGGCGTGCCGAAAACCATCGACCACGAACTCGTGCAGTCCGCGCGCGCCGTGGGCGTGAGTTTCGGCGATTGACGGGCGTCGCGAACGCCCCGATGACAGCGGCTCACATAAGCTAATATAATCCTGATCGGCTCGGGGCATACCCAAGGCAAGAACACTTCGCGTTTCTACACATTGCCGGCGGGGCGCAATTTATGCGCGCCGCCCTGCGTCGCCGGCATCCAATTTTAGGGAGGAATTGAAGTCATGGCCGTGCATCTCTATTTTTCACTGATTCCCGAAGCACTCATCGCGTCGATGCTTCCGCCGGAGGAGTTCGGGCAGTACTACGCGACGGGTCACGACTACAAATCCAAGGGGCAGTCGACCTTCTTCGAGATCGACCCGACATTCCGGCATCCCTATTTCGAGATCGACCAGGCGGTCGCTCGCTGCGTCCCGGCCGCCGATGGAACGCCGAAAAACTCGGTTTATGTGTCCGTCTACCGGGTTCTCGAACATCTGCCGGTGAGTGCCATCGGCAAGCTCTACGTGGCGACCGCGTATGGCCAGACGCTTGGACTCGCCCGTAGTGCCGCGTTGCACGCACCCACGTCGGGCTTGCATCTGTATCAGGACATCGCGCCGGCCAACAGCCTGGTCGTGAGCACGCAGGGCCCCGCCGCCTATTACGAGGGGATCACCAGCAAGCCGGCGAAGTTCATCCGCTTCCCCGGCATGTGCTTCGTCGAACTCGATCTGGGGGCGTTGGCCGAGGATCCCATGAACGGTTTGGCGGGTGACCTTCCCTACTCGTTCCTGCATCACCTGCGCGAGGCGCTGATGACCCTCAAGCCCGGCACCAAGGACAGCAAGCTCGTGCACCGCGTGCATTCGCTCGAGTTCCCGTACCGTATGGTCAAGGGGGGCTTCTACGTGGGCAGCGGCGCCGACCTGGCGTTCTACGCGATGCCCTCGCACGCCGATCTGCGGCGCGATCACCAGAGTTGGTGGCGATCGGCCAATCTGTGAAAGGCTGATCGCGTCACGGTCGCTCTCGGCGGTGCGCCTGTTCGGCCGCCGTTGAGACACAAGGCATCGCCGACGCCACGACGATGGCCTCGCCCAGGTGCGGCGCAAACGAGCATGATCAAAGGCAGGGCTTCCTCGGAAGCCCTGCCTTGTTTTTCGGCAATGACGCCCGGCGCCGCGGCATCGCGCTTCATGACCTCATATGTCGCCCGTCGTGGGACAATTCGCAACGCGCTTCGGCTCCGTCCCCAACGGCCTCGCTCGGATCGTGCGGTTTCGAGAACACACTCGTCTTCCCTGTGAGGTAACAATAATGAAGTCGAACAACCATGCCTCAGTGCCTGCCTGGCGCGACGCGCCACGCTGCCTGCTGCTAATTTTGCTGTTGGCCATTGCATCGGGATCGATTCCGGCCCTTGCGGCGACAGGCCACGTCAGCGAGGCCGATCTGGTCTTGCCCGATCTGTCCGATGGATCGCTGGTCGCGTTTCTCGGCGGAATGTCGGGCTGGACCCTGCTCTCCTACGGACTCCTGGTCTGCCTCGGCGGCCTGATCTTCGGCGCCGTCATCTACCGGCAGATCTACCGGCTGCCGGTACATCGCTCGATGGCCGAAGTGAGCGAGCTGATCTACGAGACCTGCAAGACCTACATGATCACCCAGGGCAAGTTCCTGCTGGTCCTGCAAGCATTCACCGCGGTGATCATGATCGGCTACTTCTACTTCGTTCAGCATCTCCCGGCGACCGACGTCGGGCTGATTCTGATCTTCTCCCTGGTCGGCATCGCCGGCTCGTTCGCGGTTGCCTGGTTCGGCATACGCATCAATACGCTTGCGAACAGCCGCACCGCCTTCGCCTCGCTCGCCGCCAAACCCTATCCGGTCTATGCCATTCCGATCAAGTCGGGAATTTCCATCGGCATGCTGTTGATCTCGACCGAACTGCTGATCATGCTTTGCATCATGCTGTTCGTGCCGGCCTCACTGACTGGCAAGTGCTTCATCGGCTTTGCCATCGGGGAATCGCTGGGTGCGGCCGCACTGCGAATCGCAGGCGGCATCTTCACCAAGATCGCCGACATCGGCTCCGACCTGATGAAGATCGAATTCGGCATCCAGGAGGACGATGCGCGCAACCCGGGCGTGATCGCCGACTGTGCCGGCGACAATGCGGGCGACTCGGTCGGGCCGACCGCGGACGGCTTCGAGACCTACGGGGTTACCGGCGTGGCGCTGATCAGCTTCATCATGCTCGCGGTGCCCGAGCCCGCCGTGCAAGTGCAATTGCTGGTCTGGTTGTTCGCCATGCGGGTGATGATGATCGTGGCCTCGGGCATTTCCTATCTGGGCAATCAGGTGCACGCGAAGCGCAAGTACGGCGCGAAGCAGCGTTTCAACTTCGAAGCGCCGCTGACCTCGCTGGTTTGGATCACTTCGGTTGTCTCCCTGATCATCACCTTCATCGTGTCGTATCTGCTGATCGGGAACTTCGCGGCTGCCGGCAAGGCGTATACCAACCTGTGGTGGCAGCTTTCGCTGATCATCACCGTCGGCACTCTGGCGGGCGCGATAATTCCCGAGGTGGTAAAGGTGTTTACCTCGACCAACTCCAAGCACGTCCGCGAAGTGGTCACGGCGTCCAAGGCGGGTGGCGCCAGCCTCAACATCTTGTCCGGGATAGTCGCGGGCTACTTCTCGGCATTCTGGATCGGCGTGATCATCGTTGCGCTGATGTCCGGCGCCTTCGTTGTTTCGCAGTTCGACCTTGCCGCTGTGATCAATCCCGACTATGCCAAGGCGGCGATGATGTCGGCGGTGTTCTCGTTCGGGCTGGTCGCCTTCGGTTTCCTCGGCATGGGGCCGGTGACGATCGCGGTCGATAGCTATGGCCCGGTCACCGACAACGCACAGTCGGTGTACGAACTCTCGATGATCGAACAGTTACCCGGCATCAAGGAGGAGGTGAAGAAGGATTTCGGCTTCGACCTCAACTTTCGTACGGCGAAATTCCTGCTCGAAGAGAACGACGGCGCCGGAAACACTTTCAAGGCGACTGCCAAGCCGGTTCTGATCGGCACCGCGGTGGTAGGCGCCACTACCATGGTGTTCTCGATCGTCATGTTGCTGACCGCCGGCCTTACCGAGAACCTCGACAAGCTGTCGCTGCTGCACCCGCCCTTCCTGCTCGGCCTGGTGAGCGGAGGCGCGACCATCTTCTGGTTCTCGGGCAGCAGCACGCAGGCTGTTTCAACCGGGGCTTACCGCGCCGTCGAATTCATCAGCACGCACATCCGCCTGGATCAGGTCGTCAAGGCGTCGCAAAGGGACAGCAAGAAAGTCGTCGAGATCTGCACGATCTATGCGCAGAAAGGCATGATCAACATCTTCATGGCGGTGTTCTTCGGAACGCTGGCCTGTGCGTTCATCGAACCGTTCTTCTTCATCGGTTACCTGATCTCGCTGGCAATCATCGGGCTTTACCAGGCGGTGTTCATGGCCAACGCGGGCGGAGCGTGGGACAACGCCAAGAAGATCGTGGAAACCGAGATGCACGCCAAGGGAACCGACCTCCACAACGCCTCGGTCGTCGGCGACACGGTCGGCGACCCGTTCAAGGACACAGCCTCGGTTGCGATGAACCCGATCATCAAGTTCACCACGCTGTTCGGCCTTCTGGCGGTCGAGATGGCGGTGGGCTTGCAGGTGCAGGGCCACCAACTGGTTGTGTACCTGCTGGCTGCACTGTTCCTGGCCGTCAATCTCGTGTTCGTGTACCGCAGCTTCTATGGCATGCGTATCATCGCCAAGAAAGAGGATTAGTAGCGGTCATCGTTGGACCGCTGCACGATATTTCCGGCCCGGAAGTTTTCGCGGTGCTCGTTGTTGCGGAAATCGAAGCAGTCACTGAACGAAGTCGACTCTATGAAGGAGGCCCACCATGTCCTTGCATCTTTATTTCTCGCTGATTCCTGAAGCGCTGATCGCCTCGATGTTGCCGCCCGAGGAGTTCGGGCAGTATTACGCGACGGGGCACAAGTTCAAGTCGAAGGGACAGGCGCTCTTTTTCGAGATCGACCCGACATACCGCCACGAGTACTTCGACATCGACGGGTGCTACGCGCGCTGTGTGCCGAAAGCGAGCGGTGCTCCCAAGAATTCCATCTACGTGTCGATGTACCGCGTGATGGAGCACCTTACGGTGAGCGCGATGGGCGAGCTGTACCTGACCACGGCGATGGGCGCGACGCTGGGTTTGAATCGCGGAAGCGAATTGCCGGCGGTCGAGCCTGAGTTGCACATGTACCAGGATCTCGCTCCGATCAACAGCCTGATCGTCAGCCTGCTCGATCCGGCGGCCTACTACGCCGATGTGACCACCAAGCCCTCCAAGTCGTTTCGGTTTCCCGGAATGTGCTTCGTCGAACTCGAACTCGGACCGCTGGCGCTCGATCCGGAGAACGGCCAGGAAGGCGATCTGCCGTATTCCTTCATGCAGCACCTGCGTGAAGCCCTGATGGAGCTGACACCGCGAACCAAGCAGAACAAGCTGGTCCATCGCGTGCATTCGCTCGAGTTTCCGTTCCGGATGGTCAAGAACGGCTTTTTCGTGGGCCTTGGTTCCGAACTCGTCTACTACCCGATGCCTTCGCCCGCCGTTCTCCGCAAGGATCACAGCAACTGGTGGCGTTCCGCCAACCTGTAGCGGGCCCCCTACACTTGCAGCCCGCGCGGCTTGCGCCCGGCGCGCCAGAACAGGAGGTCGAACAGGGGATTCGGCAGCATCCGCAACAGCTTGGCTACGATTGCCATCTGCCAGGGCACGACGGCGTAGCTGCGACCGGCATCGATCGCCCGTGCCAGGCGTCTGGCGGCTTCGTCGGCCGGCAGGATGAAGGGCATCCGGTATGGGTTGACGGCAGTCATCGGGGTTTCGATGTAGCCGGGGCAGAGCGTGACGACTTGCACGCCGCTGCCGCGCAGTTCGACGCGCAGGCTCTCGAGGTAGGCGATCGCCGCAGCCTTCGAGGCGCAGTAGGCGCCTGCGCCGGGCATGCCGCGAATGCCGGCAACCGAGGCAACGCCGACCAGCCGGCCGCGACCCGCGGCGCGCATCGCGGAGACAAAAGGCGCGAAAGTCGCGAACATGCCGGCCACGTTGATCGCGAAAACCCGCTCGAACGCCGCCAGATCCGCGGCATGTTCGGTCAGCGTGCCGACCGATATGCCGGCATTGGCGATCACGATGTCAGGCGCGCCACTGCGCGACATGAAGTCCTGCGCAGCCGCGGCCAGCGCATCGGCATCGGAGACGTCGGCCGGGTAGCTGAAGCGTGCGCCGCCAAGCTCGCGTACCAGCGCTTCGAGCCGATCGCCGCGGCGGGCGACCAGACCGAGCAACGCGCCACGGCTGGCATAGTGGCGCGCCAGCGCGGCGCCGATGCCGCTCGAGGCGCCGGTAATGAAGACGCGCGGCGGAGGACCGGCGGGAGACGCCGCCGCTGGGTCGGTCACTTCGTGGCGATGTCCGCGCGAGCCGTAACGATCAACTGGTCGATCGTGCGCAGCATAGCCTCATGGCTGCCGGTCAGCGAGCCGGATGTCATGAAGCGGCCGCCGACCGCCATTGTCGGCACGCCGGTTATCTTGTAGGCGGCTGCCACCTGCTGCGCGCGCGCGACCTTGCTCTGCACGGTGAACGACTTGTAGATATCCTGGTATTTCTTGGCGTCGATGCCCTTGCTGGCGATCCATTCGAACTGGGTGGCCTCGACGTTGAGGGGCACGCGCTGGTTGTGAATTGCGTCGAACACCACTGCGTGCATGCGATCCAGCTCGCCCAGCGCCTCGAGTGAGTAGTACATCCTGGCGAGCGGGGTCCAGACATCGCGGCCGAAGGTGATCGGTACCCGCCGAACCTCGACATCCTTGCCCTGCGCCTTGGTCCACTTTTCGAGCAGCGGCTCGAACTCGTTGCAATGCGAGCAGCCATAGGAGAAGAACTCGATCACTTCGACCTTGCCCTTGCTTTCGGTCGGCTGCGCGGGGTTGACCAGCACGTAGTCCTTGCCTGCCACGGCTTGAGCGGCGGCTGGTAGCGGCGCCAAAAATTGTACGAAGCATGCGATCAGGGCGGCTGCGGCGATCGATCCGAGTTTGTGCATTGGTTCGTTCTCCAGGGGTCACTACGGTTTGGCCGTACCTTCCGCGACCGGCGCGGCTTTCGGTCTTGGCTTGACTTTGACCAGCGTGGCGGAAATCCCGTTCTGCGCCAGTTGCGCGCGGACGCTTTCCATTTCGTCTGGCACCAGATAGGGGCCCACCCGCACGCGATGCAGGGTGCCCTTGTCCGCCGTTTCGACCTTCTGCACGCTGGCCTCCAGACCCATTAACGCGGCTTTGGCCTTGAGGTTGTCAGCATCGGACGGATTCTGAAACGCGCCGAGCTGAAGATAAAGCTTGTCGGGAGTCGCACTGTCCGTTGGCGCAATGGCCGGCGTGCCGTTGCCGGGCTTGGTCGACGCCTTTTCGCCCTCGGGCAGGATCTTGTAGAAGTCGAAGCGCGGCTTCTCCAGCGGTTTGTCGCCCGGCTTGCCGGGCAGGGCCGCTGGCTGGCCGGGGGTCGGCACCGGTTTGGCGGGCCTTTCGGCTTCGGCCGGCGCTTCGGCCGGTGCCTTGCCGTTCTTGCCCGACATAAAGGGGATAGGCGTGCGGTTGATGTACCAGGCAATACCGAGCGCGAAGATCACGCCGAATACCAGGCCGATGAACAGGCCGATCAGGGTGCCGCCGTGGGACGACCGGCGTCTTGCCGCAGTCCTGCCGCGCGTCCTGTCTCCTGCCCCCGGCTTGTAATCACGACCCATAACTGTGCCTCACATGGTTTGGGGCGCGCGAACGCCCAGGAGTGCGAGTCCGCTGGCCAGCACCTGGCGAACCGCAGCAACCAGTGCGAGGCGCGCCTCGCGCGTCGCCCCATCGTCCACCAGAATGCGTTCGGCATTGTAGAAGCTGTGCAGGTCGGCGGCCAGATCCTTCAGGTAGAAGGCCACCAGGTGCGGCGCATAGTCGCGCGCGGCAGCCTCGAGCGCATCCGGGAAGGCGGCGATTCGCGCGCAAAGCGCCAGCTCGCGCTCGCCCTTGAGCGGCGTCAGGTCGGCATCGGCCAGCTCGTGCGCCAAGCCGCCCCATTGCGCGAGCACGCTGCAAATGCGGGCATGCGCGTACTGGACGTAGTACACCGGATTTTCGTTGGACTCGGACTTTGCCAGATCGAGGTCGAAATCCAGGTGCTGATCGCTCTTGCGCAGCACATAGAAGAATCGCGCCGCGTCGTCACCGACCTCGCGCCGCAGCTCGCGCAGCGTGACGAATTCGCCCGAGCGTTTGCCCATGGCCGTCTTTTCGCCGCCGCGGTAGAGCACCGCGAATTGCACCAGCGCCACCTCGAGCCTGCACGGATCGATGCCGAGGGCGGCCAGCGCACCCTTGACGCGCGGAATGTAGCCGTGATGGTCGGCTCCCCAGACGTCGATGATTCGCTCGAAACCGCGGGCGAACTTCTCGGCATGGTAGGCGATGTCGGACGCGAAATAAGTGTAGGCGCCGTTGTCGCGGCGAACCACCCGGTCCTTCTCGTCGCCGAAGGCGGTGGAGCGAAACCACAGCGCGCCATCCTGGTGGTACAGGTGGCCGGCCTGCTGCAGCCGCTCGACTGCGCGCTCGACGGAGCCGTTGGCATGGAGCGACTGCTCGGAATACCAGACGTCGAAGTGAACGCGGAATTCGCCAAGGTCGTTGCGCTGGTCCGCCAGCATCGCATCGAGCGCGAAGCGATGGACCGTCCACCACTCCTCGCCGAGCAGCGACCGGGTACACGCGATCAGCGCGTCGAGCGCAGCGTCGGCGTCCTCATCGTCCCTCGCCCTGGGCAGTTGTGCTGCATCGCGCGCGAGGCGCGCGCCCTGCTGCTCGCCGAGCAGGGCGGCGATATCGCGCACATAGTCGCCGCGGTAGCCGTCGGCCGGGAAGCATATCGTTTCACCGCGTTGTTCGAGATAGCGCAACCAGACCGAGGCGGTCAGGATATCCATCTGGCGGCCGGCGTCGTTGACATAGAACTCGCGGGTGACGACATGTCCGGTGGCTTCGAGCACGTTGGCCAGTGCCGAACCGTAGGCAGCGCCACGGCCATGGCCGACATGGAGCGGGCCGGTCGGATTGGCAGAAACGAATTCGACCTGCACCCTGCTGCCGCGGCCGATGTCGCTGTGCCCGAATTCACCGGCCTCGCGCAGTGCGGCACCTACTGCGGCGGTCTTTGCATCGCCGGCGACGAAGAAATTGATGAAGCCGGCGCCGGCAACCTCGGTCCGATCGACCAGTGCGGAATGCGGGAGTTCGGCGATCAGCAGCCTGGCGATGTCACGCGGACTTCGCCTGAGCGGTTTGGCCAGCTGGAGGGCGAGGTTGCTCGCAAAGTCGCCGTGGCTCGCCTGCCTGGAGCGGTCGAGCGCGAACTCGATGTCGGATTGATCGGGCGCCAGGCTGGCAAGTGCCTCGCGCAATAAGCCGGCCAGGTGGGATTTGATGTCGACAACCATGTACGGCCGCGCTGGGAAAAGAACGCGATTATACCGGATGGCACGGCCACCGGTCCCGGACTCGCCCTTTCGCCGTCGGGGGAATCTGTGTAAATTCGCGGCGTTGCATCACTCGGCATCCTCGCGTCTTGCGCTTCTTCCGTCTTCTCAAGATCTTTGCCGTCAGTTTTCGCTTCGGGCTCGATCAGATGCTGCTCGAAGTCGAGCCATCGGGCCGCTTGCTGGCGATATCGCGCGTATTCCTGTTCTGGAGACGGCTGAAAGAACCGCGCGCTGTCCGCCTGCGCAAGGCACTCGAGGCGCTCGGGCCTATCTTCGTCAAGTTCGGCCAGGTGTTGTCCACACGGCGCGATCTGCTGCCGACCGATATTGCCGACGAACTGGCGCACCTGCAGGATCGCGTGCCGCCGTTCCCCTCGGCGCAGGCGATCGACGAGATCGAGTTGGCGCTGGGCAAGCCGGTGGGCGAGCTGTTTGCCGAGTTCAGTGCCACCCCGGTCGCCAGTGCGTCGGTTGCCCAGGTGCATTTCGCACGGCTCGCCGATGGCACGCAGGTGGCGGTGAAGGTGCTGCGGCCCGGAATCCGCAATATCATCTGGAACGATCTGGCGCTGCTCGACACTGCCGCGATGCTGGTCGAATCGGTCTGGAAGGAAGGGCGCCGGCTCAAGCCGCGCGAAGTGGTGGCGGAATTCGCCAAGCACCTGCGCGACGAACTGGATCTGATGCGCGAAGCGGCCAATTGCTCGCAGTTGCGACGCAATTTTCTGCGCTCGGATCTGCTCGCCGTGCCGGAGGTGTACTGGGACTACTGCGCGACCCAGGTGATGACCATGCAGCGCATGTACGGCGTGCCGATCAGCCGGGCCGATGCCTTGCGCGCCCAGGGCGTCGATATTCCGATGCTGGCGCGGGCCGGCGTGGAGATCTTCTTCACCCAGGTCTTTCGCGACGGGTTCTTCCACGCCGACATGCACCCGGGCAACATATTCGTCTCGAATACCGGGCAGTACATCGCGCTCGACTTCGGCATCATGGGCACGCTGACCGACGTGGACAAGAACTATCTGGCGACCAACTTTTTGGCGTTCTTCCAGCGCGATTACCGGCGCGTCGCACAGGCCCACATCGACGCAGGCTGGGTGCCGAAGGACACGCGAGTGGACGAATTCGAGTCGGCGATCCGTACGGTGTGCGAGCCGATCTTCGACAAGCCACTCAAGGAGATCTCGTTCGGCAAGACGCTATTGCGGCTGTTTCAGGTGTCACGCCGCTTCAACGTCGAGATCCAGCCGCAACTGGTGCTGTTGCAGAAGACCCTGCTCAACATCGAAGGACTGGGCCGCGACCTCGACCCCGAACTCGATCTGTGGAAAACCGCCAAACCATTCCTCGAACGCTGGATCGGCGAGCAGATCGGGCTGCCGGCAATGCTCAACCAGCTCGCGTTCGAGGCACCGAACTGGGCGCGCATGCTGCCCGAGTTGCCGCGCCTGATGCACCATGCGCTGACGGCGCAGATGCCGGTCCAGCCGGACTTGAATCTGATTCGCCGTACGGGACGCGAGCAGCGCCGCCAATCGCGTTTATTGACGCTGATTGCGATCCTGCTGGCGGCCGTGCTCGGTCTGGAGGCCGCGCGACTGTTGCAGTTGCTCTGAAGCCGCAGATCCACGGTATCGCCGGACGTTTCCCCCGCTCCCGTGCCGCTCCGCGTCGGCAGGGATCCGCGTTATATTCCCCACTTTCCCGATCATCTGAAAGCGGCGTCATGGGAACGTTGTTCTGGTTCGTGATCATCTACTGGATCATCTCGGTCGCGATCGGCCTCTATGCGGCGACACGGGTGCACAATACCAAGGACTTCGCGATCGCCGGCCGCCATCTGCCCTACTACATGGTCACGGCGACGGTGTTCGCGACATGGTTCGGCTCGGAGACCGTGCTCGGCATTCCCGCCACCTTTCTCAAGGAAGGACTCGGCGGGGTGGTCGCCGACCCGTTCGGCGCATCGATGTGTCTGATACTGGTCGGGCTGTTCTTTGCCGCCCCGCTGTACCGGATGAACCTGCTGACGATCGGCGACTTTTACAAGAAGCGCTTCGGGCGTCTCACCGAAGTCATCACGACCATGGCAATCGTCATTTCCTACCTCGGCTGGGTGGGGGCGCAGATCACCGCGCTCGGGCTGGTGTTCAACGTCGTCTCGAATGGCGAGATCAGCAAGCTCAGCGGCATGATCATCGGCTCGTCCACCATCCTCGTCTACACCTTCTTCGGCGGCATGTGGGCGGTGGCGATCACCGACTTCCTGCAGATGATCATCATCGTCATCGGCATGCTGTACATCGGCGGCAACGTGGCCGACATGGCCGGCGGCGTCGGTAACGTGATCAGCCATGCCGCGGCGGCGGGCAAGTTCGAATTCCTGCCGTCGGCCAATCCAACCGCGATTCTCGCGTTCATTGCCGCCTGGGTCACCATGATGTTCGGCTCGATTCCGCAGCAGGACGTCTTTCAGCGCGTCACCTCCTCGCGCACCGAAAAGATCGCGATCTGGGCCACCGTGCTCGGCGGCAGCCTGTACTTCCTGTTCGCCTTCGTGCCGATGTTTCTCGCCTACTCGGCGACCCTGATCGACAAGGAACTGGTCGAGCGACTGATCGAGACCGATCCGCAGTTGATCCTGCCGACCCTGGTGCTCGAACATGCGCCGCTGTTTGCCCAGGTCATGTTCTTCGGTGCGCTGCTGTCGGCGATCAAGAGCTGTGCGTCGGCAACCCTGCTCGCGCCTTCGGTCACCTTCACCGAGAACATACTCAAGCCGATGCTGGGCAGCCGGCTGTCGGATCGCCGGCTGTTGTTGTGGATGCGTATGGTCACCCTGTGCTTCACGGTGCTGGTAACCATCTATGCGATCAATTCCACAGCTTCGATCTTCGAGATGGTCGAGAACGCCTACCAGGTGACTCTGGTCACGGCCTTCGTTCCGCTGGTCTGCGGCCTGTTCTGGCGGCGCGCGACGCGGCAGGGTGCGCTGATGTCGATGTTCCTGGGCCTGACGACCTGGATCACGCTGCTCCTGTTCGGTCAGGAGGTCATCGTGCCGGCCCAGTTGGCCGGACTCGTCGCCAGCGCGAGCGGCATGATCGTCGGATCGCTGATGCCGCAGTTCCTGCACCACGAGCCGCACATTCACGACCAGCTGCGCCATGGTCACCTCGCCCATCCATCCGCGACGGCGGGGCTGGCCCACGAGGGTATCGGGCATGTTCACCATCATCCGCCGGGGCATACGCCCAACGCCTGAAGGGCACGACAGGCCTCGCGGCGTCCGCTGACCCGAATCGCGCCGGATTTACCGGCAAACCTGCAGCACGAATCCGCACACGCCTGACCGCCCATTCGATGAGCGACGGTCGGGTGCGAGTCTGCGCGATGAGCAAGCGTCGATCGGCGCGTCGTCTAGAATGACGTCTCCGAAAGTACACGAGGCGACATGCTCGGCGCGCTCACCCTGTTGCTGGTCTACCAACTGGTCGGCGAAGTTGCGGTACAACTGCTGCACCTGCCGGTTCCCGGGCCGGTGCTCGGCATGCTGCTGCTGTTCCTCACGCTGATTCTGCGCGGCGAGGCCAGTCCGACACTGCGCGACACGGCCAACGGCCTGCTGCAGCACCTGTCGCTGCTGTTCGTGCCGGCCGGCGTCGGCGTGATGGTCCACGGCGCGTTGATCTCGTCCGAGTGGCTGCCGATCGTCGTCGCGCTGATCGGCAGCACGGCTTTGACGATGGTGGTCACTGCCTTGGTGTTGCGGGCGCTGGTATCGCGCCGCGCTGCGCGCCGAAAGAACCCATGAACGTACAACTCGACCAAATCTGGGTCTACCTTTCGGCAACGCCGCTGCTCGGACTGACCCTGACCCTGCTGGCCTACCAGGCCGCGTACTGGCTCTACACGCGCTCCGGCATGAACCCGCTGGCCAATCCGGTCGCCATTGCGGTCGCGATTCTCGTGCTGGTGCTGCTGCTGACCGACACCCCCTACAAGTCCTATTTCGACGGCGCCCAGTTCGTGCATTTCCTCCTCGGCCCGGCCACGGTTGCCCTGGCGATTCCGCTTTACGCCCAGCTCGCCAGGCTGCGTTCCATGCTGGTGCCGGCGCTGGTCGCGCTGGTGGCCGGATCGCTCACGGCGGTTGCTGTCCGCGATGGCCATCGCCTGGGCGCTCGGCGCGACGCGCGTCACCACGATGTCGCTGGCGCCCAAGTCGGTGACCACGCCGATTGCCATGGGCATCGCGGAAAAGATCGGCGGGCTGCCCTCGCTTACCGCCGTGCTGGTGATCAGCACCGGCATCATCGGCGCCGTGATCGCCCGCTCGCTGCTCAATGCGATTCGCATCGAGGATCACGCCGTGCGCGGTTTCGCAGTCGGCCTGGCCGCGCACGGCATCGGCACGGCGCGGGCATTTCAGGTCAGCGAGGTGGCGGGCGCCTTCGCCGCGCTGGCAATGGGACTCAATGGCGTGGCGACGGCTCTGCTGGTCCCGCTGATCGCCGCCTGGATCGGTGCCCGCTGAGCATGGCGGAGCGGGATGCCTACCGGCTCGCCCGTACGCTGGCACTCGTCTACGCGTTGCTGATCATCTACGCCAGCCTTCACCCGCTGGCCGGCTGGCGTATCGCCGGGACACCGATGCTGGATTTTCTGGGCGCGCCCTGGCCGCGCTACTTCACGCGCTTCGACCTGATGGTCAATGTTTCCGCATACCTGCCGCTGGGGTTCCTGCTGGTGCCCGCGCTGGAAACGCGGCTCAAGCGCGGCTGGGCGGTCCTGGCGTCGTTCGCATTGGGCGCTGCGCTGTCCTTCGCGATGGAGGTGTTGCAGGGCCTTCTTCCCACGCGCGTTCCATCGAACGTCGACTGGGGCTGCAACATGACCGGCACCCTGCTCGGGGCCCTGGCCGGGGCGCGCTGGGGCCGCATCTTCGCCGACCGCGGCTGGCTGTCGCGCTGGCGCCGCCGCCGCATCGTGCGGGGCAGGCGCGGCGATTTCGGTCTGATCCTGATGGGCGCCTGGCTGCTGACCCAGCTGTCGCCGGAGGGCGTCTTTCTCGGCACCGGCGACCTTCGTTCATTGCTGGCGTTGCCGACGCCGCTCGACTATTCGGCGCGTGGCTTCCTCGTCATCGAGATGGCGATCGCCGCCTGCGGCGTACTGGCGGCCGGCTCGATCGCCTGGCAGAACCTGCGCGAGCCATCGCCCTGGCTGCTCGGGCTATTGATCACGCTGGTGATCGGCGCGCGCAGCCTGTCCGCAGCTTTGTACACCGGTGAGGACGGCGCCCTGCACTGGCTCACCCCTGGCAACCTGTACGGTCTGGCAATCGGCACGATGGGTCTGATCCTGGCGGTCAGGCTGCCGGACTGGTCGCAGCGCATCCTGGCCGGCTCCGCATTGCTGGCCGCAACCGCGCTGGCCAATCTGTTGCCGGAAAATCCTTATGCCCGAACGGCGCTCAACGCCTGGAATGCCGGCCAGTTCCTCAACTTCAACGGACTGACGCGGCTGATCTCGCTGCTTTGGCCGTTCGCGGCGCTGGCGTTCCTGATGACCGCGTCGAGCAGCCGGCCGATTCGCCCGGCGCACTGACCGGCGCAAGCGGTGAATCGGGCAACGCGGGACGCGCGGTGGCGGTGAATCTGCAAGAGATCAGAGCACCGCTGCCGAAGGTGGCAAGGCGCAGGCCGCGCGATACTCCAACTGCAATCGATCCACCAGCTCTGCCACTGTCGGCAGGTCGTGAATGCCGGCAACGCCATGGCCGGCGCTCCACATGTCGCGCCAGGCTTTGGCTTCGTCCTGCAGATCCTTGAGCTTGCCTTTGCCGGCGCCCTGCACCAGTTGATCGCGCGTATAACCGGCGCGTTCCAGGCTGGGAAGGAGGAAATTCGCGTTGGTGCCGGAGACCGCGTCGGTATAGACGATATCGCGCGGCGCGCAGTCGACCAGCATCTGCTTGTACTCGGGCTGCGCCATCGATTCCTCGGTCGCGATGAAGCGCGTACCCATGTAGGCGAAATCGGCGCCGAGCACTTCCGCGGCACGAATCGAGGCGCCGTCGGAAATCGCGCCGCCGAGTATCAAGACGCCGTCCCAGAACTCGCGAATCTCGCGTATCAGCGAGAAGGCGCTCTGCGTTCCGGCATGACCGCCGGCGCCCGATGCGACCGCGATCACCCCGTCCACGCCGGCCTCGATCGCCTTCTTCGCATGATGCGCATGGATGATGTCGGAGAACACCAGGCCGCCGTAGCCATGCACGGCCCGCGCGATATCGCCGGGGTGGCCGAGGCTGGTGACCACGAAAGGCACCCGGTGCTCGACGACCAGCGCGAAGTCATCCTTCAGCCGGGTATTCGACGGGTGCAAAATCAGGTTCACGCCGTACGGCGAATCCTGCGGCCCGAGTGAGGCGTTCATCTCGGCGAGCCAGGCGCCGAGATACTCGATCTTGCGCGCGTTCAGCGTCGGAAAGGCCGCAGCCACGCCGGCCTTGCAGGTCGCGATGACCAGTTGCGGGCCCGAAACGAGAAACATCGGCGCGGCGATCGCGGGCACCCGCATTCTGCCGCGGAAAACCTCGGGTACTGGCATGTCGTCCTCCAATTCTGTCGCTGGTCGGGCGACTCTAGCACGGACGCCGCTACTGCAATTGGGCGCGGCGCTCTACCCGCCGTCATGCGTCGGGGTCGTACATGCAGTGCCTGATCTTGTGTCGGTTGGCGATCAGCTCGTCGATCGACGGCTCGTTGTTCATCGCGCGGGAAATCGCCAGCCGGGTGGCCTCGTAGTTGGTGCGGTACAGATCCTTCTGGTCGAGATCGGGATCGGTCACCGCCTGCGGGTCGAGCTAGACCAGATCGATGATGCAAAGCTCGTTGACTTGGTCGCGCGGAATGATGCCGTCGGCTACGCAATGGACGACCGCATCGGCGGTCGCCGGCCTGGCCATCTGGTTGCAGTCGCGCACCGCGAACATGCGGGTGTGGCCGGCGGTCTGGCCCATCAGATTCGCGAACGCCGCGCCGACCGGGCCGTCCACGTGGCCGATCACGATCTCGGGCATCGCGTCGGTGAACTGGCCGGCACTGGCGAACACCGTCGCTTCGCCGGTACGCATGACGATTTTGTCGGACATTTTGCCGGCTCCTTGGCGTTTGGAATCGAGTGAAGACATGGGGGCGCGATTGTAGTCGCGATCGGGTTCTGCAATTGCGTCGCCGCACCTTACGAAGAGCGATTCAGCATCCGCCGCCGAAGCGATCCATTCGACGACGATCGCGCTTGGTCGGTCGGCCGCGGATCGCGGCGCCCGGTTCCGAGAGCAGCCGGGTCTGGTCGCGCAGCGCCTCGCGCGCCGTTCGGCTCGCTTCGGTCTCCAGGTACAGTTGCTGCGCCACGCTGGCGGGCCCGCGCTTGTCGGCCAGTCCGCGCACGACGACGAGCCATTTCATCGGTCCGATCGAAATGGCCAGCGTGTCGCCGGCCCGGATCTCCTTGGCCGGCTTCACGCGCGCTTCGTTGAGTTGCACCCTGCCGCTGTCGACCGCTGCACTGGCGAGCGAACGTGTCTTGAAGAAGCGTGCGGCCCACAGCCACTTGTCGATACGCGTTCGTTCGAGTTGGTCGGAGGTCATCGAGCGGCTCACGAAGTATCCGGGCTAATCCTTGGACGGGCGCTTCGAAAGCTTGCGCTGCAGGGTGCGCCGGTGCATCTTCAGCGCGCGCGCGGTGGCCGAGATATTGCCGGCGTGCTCGGCCAGCACGCGCTGGATGTGTTCCCACTCGAGTCGCGACACCGACAGGGTTTGATCCGGCGTGGCCCCATCGTTCGGTCCGCTCTCGTCGAGCAGCGCCTTGACGATGGTATCGGTATCCACCGGCTTGGCCAGATACTGCGACGCGCCGAGCTTGATGGCGTCCACCGCCGTGCTGATGCTGGCATAGCCGGTCAGCATCAATATCCGGCATGCGTCATTCGCTGCCCGCAGGGCGCCGATCAGTTTGAGGCCGGAGGAACCGGCGAGGTTGAGGTCGACCACGGCATAGTCGGGCGATTCCTCGGCGGGGCGGCCGAGCAGGGCCAGCGCCTCGTCGAGCGAGATCGCGGAGTCGACGGCGAAGCCCCGCGCGGCGAGCGCGCGCGCGAGCACGCGATTGAACACCGCGTCGTCATCGACCAGCAGCAGGCGGCCGAGATCTTCCTGAATGCTCTCGCTCATGATGCCAGCAAGGGATCGAGCGGCAGGCCGACCCTGGCGCAGGTGCCGCCGCCGTCACGCACCGCGTACGCCAGCGTGCCGCCGCTGCGCTCGATCGCGGCGAACGCCAGCACCAGGCCGATGCCGTGGCCGTCGGCACGGGTGGTCACGGTCTCGTGTCCGAGGCGGCGCGCGATGTCGTCGGGAATGCCGGGGCCGCGGTCCTGCACCTCGAGTTCGAGCACATTGCGGCTCCAGCGCGCAGAGATCTCCACCTCGGCCGGACTGACATCGGCGGCATTGTTGAACAGATTGAGCAGCGCCTGGTCGAGGGTCGCATCGGGCACGATGCGCGGACCAGGGCGTTCGCCCTGCAGATCGACGCGCGGTTTCGCCAGCGGACGCTGCGCCTGCCAGCGCGCGGTCAGCGCTTCGAGCCAGGCGTCGAGCGTCACTGCCTGGGCGGCCTCGGCGCGGCTGCTGCCGGCACGTGCGGCCAGCAGCGTGATGATGCGCTTGCATTCCTGCACCTGACTGGCGAGCAGCCGGGCATCCTCGCGCGCATCGGCGGGCAGGCTGTCGTGGCGGGCGAATTCGCCCGCCAGCACGGCCATGGTGGCCAGCGGCGTGCCCAGTTCATGCGCGGCACCGGCGGCGAGATTGCCGAGCGCCACGACGCGCTCGTTGCGCAGTGCGGCTTCCCGCGCCGCGGCGAGCGCGGCGTCGCGCCCGCGCAGGGCGGCCGTCATGCGGGCGACGAACCAGGAAATGATCAGGGCGGAGAAGACGAAGGTCAGCCACATGCCGATCAGATGGACGCGGATCGCCAGTTCGGTGTCATGAACATGGAGGTGGCTGTTCAGGGCAAACAGCATTGAATAGCCGCCGATCGAGGCTGCGGCCACGATCGCCGCCAGCCGGGCCGGGAGAATCGCCGCGGCGATCGCGATCAGCGGCAGATACAGCGTCACCATCGGGTTGCTCGATCCGCCGGCGAAGTAGACGATCAGCGTCAGCGCCGCCACGTCGCCCAGCAATTGCGCCAGCAACTCGGCGTTCGAAACGTTCGCGGCCCTGGCCAGCCGCGCGTAGGACAGGGCGTTGAACACCGCCTGCCCGGCGATCGCCAGCGCGATCGGCGCGAGCGGCAGATCGACTCGCAGCATCATCATGGTCGCCGCGATGGCGGCGATCTGTCCGGCGATCGACAGCCAGCGCAGGGCCAGCAGGCGCGACAGGCTGGCCGAGCCGGCGCCGCGCGCGGCGGACGAGGGCGGGAACGACGACATCATTGGCGGCGCGGCAGTATTCATCGAGGCCGGATTATGCGCCAGTCGGGGTTGCCGCCGGCCGCAAAAGGCGTCGCACGGGATGCCTGCGGGCAGAGCCATGCCCCGGGCCGGGCGATCGCGCACTGCGACCAAATGTCGCACCCGCGTAGCGGCATCGTGCGTTGTTTATACTTGCCGCTTCGACAATCGTGAAAGAGAAGCTCATGTCATACAGATCGCTGCTTCGTGCTGCCGGCCGGCTGTTGCCCGTGGCGTTCGTCTTGTTGGCCCAGCCGCTCCATGCGGCCGATGTGAAGGTCGGCGATCCGTGGGTCCGCGGCACCGTCAAGGGGCAGATGGCCACCGGCGCGTTCATGACGATCACCGCCAGCGAAGCCGCGGCGCTGGTTTCGGCCACCAGTCCGGTGGCCGGCGTGGTCGAGATCCACTCGATGAAGATGGAAGATGGCGTGATGAAAATGCGCGCGATCCCCCGGCTCGATCTGCCGGCCGGCACGCCGGTAGCGCTCGATCCGGGCGGCTACCACGTCATGCTGATGGACCTCAAGCAGCCGCTCAAGACCGGCGAGATGGTGCCCATCACCCTCAAGCTCGAAGGCAAGGACAAGGCGGTGACCACGCTGGAGGTCAAGGCCGAGGTGCGCCCGCTCAACGCCGCCGCGCCGGCGATGGAGCACAAGCACTGATTCCCAAGCTGGCCCGGGGCCAGCACAATGCGCGCCCCCGGCGCGCATTGTCATCGGATGATCCGGCGCCGGCTACCAGCTCAGGCTGCGCCCGTTCGGCGCGAACAGCGCGGCCTGCGTGAGATCCGGATTGCCGAGCTTCGCGCCAGCGATCAGGTCTGCTTCGGCCACGCCGTAGTGCTTCATGCACATCGGGCAGACGATCACCGTTCCGCCCGCCTGCAGCACATCGGCCAGCAGCTTGCCGGTGGCGGAGCCGGCGGCAGCCTTGGTCGCGGTCTTGACCGCCATGTCGTTGAGAAAGACGGTGACCGGATGCTGTTTCTTCAGCACGTTGCTGGCAAATGTGAGCGCCATCTCCGTGCGATGCAGATCGGGCGCCGAAGTCACGTTGATGAACAGCGGCTCGCCGGCCGCCCAGGAGGTGCCAGCCAGCGCCAGTCCGCCGGCGAGTATCAGTGTCTTCACGAGTTTCATGGTTTTCTCCGCAACGAGTCGATGAGTGAGGATGCGCAAATCACGCCTTCTGCTTATCCACTGCAACGGAACCAGAGAAATTGATATTTCGCAAAGCGGCGCCGATCGGGCGGTGCGGCATATCGTCGCAGCCCTGAGAGCCGCATGCAGCGGACTTTCTGGCGATACAACCGCCAGGAGCGCCATTCCATGCGGGTCACAGCGGTGCCATGCCCAAGAGCGCCAACCGGTGCGGCCCGCAGGCCGGTGGCGCAGCGCCGTCTCGCGTGATCGCCGCCGATGCGGCGGCGTGCAGCGCACCGACAGACCTCGGCTCCGGGCGCGGCGCTGATTTCGGCCACCTTCAAAACACGATTGATCGGGATCCATCTTGCAGCGTCCGGTCGGCCAAGCTTCTTTCGGCCGTCTCGCCCTATCCAATGGGCATGCGCAGGGCGTAGAATCCCCACTGTCACCGCCCGGGCGGCGGTTCAGTTCAATCAGGCTTATCCTTCGCGACATGCACTCAGAGTCCGAATTCGCATGCGTGCCGCGAGGGACAAACCCTATTTGTTGGGCTAAAGATGCCAAGCGCCTTTGACCGAGGTGCCTTCGCTACCGAGCTTGAGTCTTTGGGCGCTGCTTCCGTCAGGGAGAGGCTTGCACGTGGTGAGTGGCTATGGCCAGCAGACGAATGCGCCGAAGAGTGGCGTGAGCGGGAAGAAAAAAGGGGTATCCGTTGAAGCTGAGGCACGTGAGGAGGCCCGCTCCGAAGAGAGCCTATCCATCTCTCAGAAAGCCTTGGACAACTCACGGTTGGCAACAAGGATTTCTATCAGCGCAATCGTGCTGAGTATCATTGTCGCAATGCTGGAAGTCATAAGGTGGTACTCCCAGTAATCCCCACGCCTGCGGTTGACGCGGACCCCGCGCCTGCGGCGCTTCGCTGGTGACCACCACGTTCGGCCTCGCGAGTTAGCTCATATGACTAAGATTACGGCATCGACATTTCCAGGTGGTTCGAAGTCCCGAGTCAATCGAGCTGGTGACAATGTCCGAACGGAAATTGCGTCAGCAGAAGATTTACAGGTGATAGACGAATGGCGGGCGGCACATCGCAGCGTCCTGAACACCTTCCAGGCAATTCTGAGAAACCGCACGCGTGACACTGGGATCACAGTTGCGCAGCGCCACAAGCGAAAACGTACGATCTTCGACAAATTGCACCGGTTGCCAGGGATGCGACTCTCGCGCATGGATGATGTCGCAGGATGCCGATTGATTTTCAAGAACCTAAAGGCGCTTAATTCGTTTCGCGCAGACTTTCATCGCGCTCGCTTCAATCACAAGCGCCGAAATGAACTCAACAAATACGACTACATCAAGCATCCGAAGGACACTGGTTACCGCGGCATACACGATGTTTACGAATACGCCTTGACGCTCACGCGAATTGACCCGCGTGTGCTCACGAAAGCTGACCCACCCAGATAGGTGGCTGCCCATCCGTGCCGGTGCACTGGTGGAAAAAGTCGACGCTCTTTCGCAAGATTCGCTGGACATTCCGGCCGCTATCAGTTCAAATTCACGAAGATGTCGTGTCTGCGCTGGATCGTAGGGCGCTAATTCGTGGGCTGCATTCGGCTAGGCAGCGCCATCCTGCGTCGATCGCGGATCGTGTGCGAAAAGCGGGGAAGTGGGGGGTGTTGGCGCGCGCCAACGTCTGATCGATCTGATCCGTGCACGGCGCAGCGCAACGCCTTTTCGCAGTGTGCGCAGTCGTGGCCAACGGCGCCTTGCATTCTTGCGTGTCATGGCCGACATACCGGCGGTTGTGGTTTGCGTACCTCTGTAGCGCGCGCACGCCGGTCATGCGTACCCCGTTCGCATACGCTGCAACATTGTTTCGTCATAGCTTGTGGCGTGTAAGTGCCGCGTTGGACAGTCCCCGCCAAGATCTCCCCTTGCTTGATCGCATCGCCGCTACGCCTGGCTTCCGCGCTGCCTCACCGTGTGTGCGACGCCAGTCCAAGCTCGCGAAGTAGTCCGCAGCACACTCCGCTTTACAAACCCTGGGGCGTCGCCCCAGACCCCACCCTCGCCGGGAGGCAGACGCCGGGGATGACAAACCCATCCCCGGCGCTGCCCCGAGCGTGGATGCCCTCCAAGGCCTCAAGGGGCTTTCGCGGCATAAACGCGGCGATGAACCCGCCGCATTTATTCCACGGTCCCCTTGACCCCTTTCCGGGCATAACAGCGCGCACTCCCTGGGTCCGTTCTGATGAGCACAAATGGGTCCGTTTCCGTGAGCGTCGAGGAATACGACGTGAACTCGGAGGTTGGCCGGGGGCTCGCCGGTCTAAACGTAGAAATTCAGTACCGCACGTTGGTCCAGCACGCATGGTCCACTGCCGTTGAAGTTATTGGTTTCATCACCGAGAGTCAGCCCAAATTTCAAAGAGGGGATAAGCGCTATGAACATGCAATGGCTCTTGCCAGCTGAAGTTTAGACATACGCCAGCGCCCACCGACCGGATTTTCGCCGGTGGCGATGAATGACAAACGCAACTACTCGACGATTCGATGCTGGGCGACGCGATGCAACGTGACTGAACACTGCAAACGCTGATCCTGACCGGGGAAAGGCATGACGAATTGACCGGACTTCGGGTCGTAGGCGTCGCGAACGGGAAGTCCGATAAATTGAATTCGCATCCACTGACCGAAGAGGCCGGCGGTGATCGTTGCGCCCTTGCGCCAGGGTGCGATCTCGATCAGCGGAAACGACTTCCACAAGCGCAGCGCGAGCAATTGGGTCAAGGCATAGGCGGTGGAGCGAATCTGCATCCACAGTTCCAGCGCTTCCTTCGACTGCTGCCACAGATTCGTCACGCCCCACCAGCGCTTGAGGTTGTGGAACAAGGGCTCGATGCCCCAGCGCTCGGCGTAGATCTCGACCACCGCTCGCGCCGACAGATCGGTCTCCGTCGCCAGGATCAGTCGCGGGCGCGACCAGGTATCGTCGGGCTGGATCATCTGGCACCACACGGCCCGCACCGGCACCCCCTTGAGAAATCGCGCCACTGCAATGGCCGTTTGCACACGAACCGGTTGCACCTTGCCGTACAAACTCAGTTCCATTTCCGTCACCGGCAAGACCTCGAGCATCGCCGCATTGATCCGCAGGCCGTACTTGCGTTTGCGGCCCCGGCGTCTGGGCTCCGGCTCCGGCGGGAGAAACAAGGCCGTATCCCGCCTGACTTGGCCGATGATGCGTACCTGCTGATCGAGCAGGGGCAGGATCAGGCTCTTGCGCATGAACCAGGCGTCGATCAACAAGCGCACATCCTTGACATGCCCCCGGACCGAATCGATCAATTGCCGCGCCACCCAGAGCTTGCCGCGTTGCCCGGATTCTTCGACCAGCCACGAGCGAACGGGGATCGTCAGCGCCGAACCCAGCCAGACTTTCACGACCAGTGCCAGCGTCACCCAGCACTGGCTGTTCAGGTACGTGGGGCGATTGGCTTTGCGGCTGTGGTCGTGCTTGACACTGATACCCGGCCCACTCTTTGCGCACCGTGGCACCAGCGTATCGTCGATGATCAGATTCGCCACTGGGGTCGGGAACACGCTCAGCACCAGTTGCAGCAGGCGGATGGCCAAGTCGGCCACCGACACGTTCGCTCGCTCGATCAGCTTGTAATACGTGGTCCAGTGCGCTTCCCGGCAAATGGCGCCGATGGCGCGAGTGACCCAACCTTCCGGGTTGAGCATGCAGCCGATCAGAAGTTCGACGAAGGTACGGCGGGAACGTGGCGGAACCGCCACCAGGAGGAAGGAAACCCAATTCGAGAGCAGCAGACAAACCGAGGCCGACAGCGACATGAGGGAGCATCCAGGATCCGAAACGATCCCTCATTGGTCGCCGCGCTGCTCGCACCAAAATCAACCCCGTGCGAGCAGCGCGGCGACCTCGCAAAACGAATGTAATGTCAAGCGTTTTTGGCATTTTCTCGAAAACATTTCTGCGCTCCGGCAATGCCCACGGCATTGCGCAGGGGGCGCGAGTGTCTAAACTTCAGTCTTGCCAGCGAAATTCTTGCGAGGGCTCACGAAGGCCTCAAAGGACCCTTCCCAGACGAGTCTGACATCCAGCTAACAGAGGCCTTTCTCGCGCTCGATAGGGAACTCGGCTTACTGAGAACGCTTCGTGGTCTAAATGCCGCAAATAGGGAAGTCTCTGCGAAGCGGAATGCCATTTTGATCTTTTCTCCCACTGGAGAGCTTGAGGTACGTGCGTTCCGCGACGCGCCAGATGCATTGCGCGCACTATTCGAACTCGAACGCGAGATGCCCGATCGAGACATCGTTCTTGTCCGAGCCGATACGAGCGATGAAGTGAGGCTCGCTTTCCGAAATTACTTTTCCGACGCTCGCGAGTTTATTCGCCTAATGGAGGCTGGTTGCACCAAGCTCTTAAGCCCAAAGTTGGACAGACACCAAGTTCGCTCGCGTCAAGAATCGCAGCCTGTGCAATCTCAAAAAAAACGTGATGCGCGGTAAAAGGGGCCAGGGTCCAATATTTCTGATAAAGTATCCACATGCCCCGTCGCCCGCGACTTCACCTTGATGGCGTACCGCTGCACATCGTGCAGCGTGGTCACAATCAAGGAAAACGGGGACAGACCACGATTCTTTCGCACCAGCGAACGCGTTACGCAAATTGCAGTTCCCCGACGAAAGCGGCCCCAAAGTATTCGTGCTCTGTCCCTTGTTACGTTGCCTCGTGCGGGCAGCGTCGGGTCTCTTCGTCCGCGTAGTGGCTGTGTCCAAGCCTTCGCTCAAGCGGAGCGCCAACGGCATGCCGTCGCTGGCCCTCAGTCTCAGTGTCAGGCTCGAACTGTTTTCTGTCTGTTGGATTCGAGATCAATTGCGGACAGACGGCGGTGGCCAGGATCGAGACCATTGACGTAGGCACCCTCAAGCCACATGTTGTGCCTCATTTCGCCGCGTCACTGCCAGTCGCAGACCTGCGGCGTCCAAAATGGCCAGCAATGTTTTCAAGGTCGGGTTGCCCTTGGGCGAGAGCGCGCGGTAAAGGCTTTCGCGCTGGATGCCCGCCCGGGCTGCCACCGCATCCATGCCCTGGGCCTGGGCTACCTGACGCAGGGCCATCAGCAAGGCTTCATGGCCGCCAGGCTCGTCCGCGGCCTCCAGGCAGGCGGCCAGGTATTCGTCGGCGAAGGCGGGGTCTTCACGCAGCAGTTCCACCATGGCTTCGTTGTGGGGTCGGGATGCCTTCATCTGGTTCTCCGTTTCCAGTCGTTCCAATAATCCAGGGCGGTATCGATGTCGGCCTGTTGCCGGCGTTTATCGCCGCCCACCAGCAGCAAAATCAGGCGCTCCCCGGCGCGGGCGTAGTACACCCGATAGCCTGGCCCGTGGTCGATGCGCAGTTCCCACACGCCACCACTCAATGGTTTGCAATCGCCGAAGTTGCCAGCCGCCAGACGTTGCACACGTGCGGCAACACGAGCCTTGGCCATCCGATCCGCCAGGGATGCCAGCCAGTCCTTGAAGGGATCGCGCCCCTCGGGAGTCAGGTAGTCCTGAATCTCATGCATGGAGTCGTAGCGTATACGTTACAGAGGTTCCCCGCAAGGAGGAGCCTTGTCCAACGTGGTGTGAGCCTGAAGGGGGCGTGTATTTCCACCGAGGTATGAGCCTGAAGTCAGGGGATTGAAGCGAAGACAGGAAAACGAGGACAGACCACGATTCTTTCGGACCGGCGAACGCGTTACGCAAATTGCAGTTCACCGACGAAAGCGGCTCCAAAGTCTTCGTGCTCCGTCCCTTGTTGCGTTGCCTCGTGCGGGCAGCGTCTGGTCGCTTCGTCCGCGTAGCGGCTTGGTGTACGCCCGCGAGGGCGTGCCATCTGCAGGTTGAAAGTCCCTGTCGGAGTTGGCCACAGCTCCGTAGCTGAAGGTAACTGCGTCGTCGTGAGGCGGGGTGGGGAGTAACCGGAAGCGAACTGTCGGTCCGTAGGATGACGAACCTGTTTCGGCGGGGTATGACGGCGAGCCTGCACTAAGGTGGCGAAGCCTGGAAGCAACGCAGCACGCTGTGGTGGCGGATAAAGCGATGGTGTGGCGTACCACGTGGTTGAGGACGGAACGATGGGAAGGTGGCACGAGGTAAGCGGGGAGACCTGCCGGCGAAGTGAACGTTGGCAGGAGTCAGAGTCCCAATAGTACCGAACACGGAGAAACGAGCTGGACCGTGGAAAAGTGCGTCAGAGCAAAAGGCGCATCAGGGAAGTGGGGCAGGAAGGTTGATAGCGAAGGCCGGAAAGGGACAGAGATGGAAATCAAAGCATCGATAGTGTCGGAGACGACTAGACGAGATGCAGGCGCGCTGGAAAGCTGCAAGCAGCGGAAATTCGCGCCAGCCCCAATCTGGACGGAAGCTATGTTGGCTGCTCTGAAATTCGGAGTTAAGGGAGGGAAATGGCATAGTTTGATCGATAAGGTGTCTCGCCTTGAAACGTTGGAACTTGGATGGACCCGGGTGGCAAAGAACGCGGGGGCAGCCGGTGTGGACCGAATGAGCGTGGAACGATTTGCGCAAGGACGGGATCGCTATCTGGCCGAACTCGCGCGAGCACTGCAGGACGGGAGCTATCGCCCGCAAGCGGTACGACGTGTGTATATACCCAAAGGCAAGGGACAGCGCCCGCTCGGTATACCTGTTGTGAAGGATCGCGTGGCTTACTTTCCGCAGGTCGCGGACGCAATATCGCGTGAATTTCCCGCTCAATTTTTTTGCCGAAACGCCGACGGTGAGACACCGAGCAGGTCGAGCACCTGGTTCTGTAGTGGGGTGAGCTGGGCGTCGAAGACCTGTACGGTGGTCGTGCCCTGCATCAGCTTATGCCGTTCGGAGAGGCTGAACAGTCGCAAGACCTGTTCCGTGGTCGGGCGAGCGCACTGGCGCTGCTCGGGGTAGATGGGAAGCTCCTCGATGCGCTCGCGCTTCATGGCCAGACGCAGTTCGCGCTCGATCAGTGCCTGGACGAGGAGCGCGAGGAAATACAAAGTGCATAGCGCCTCGATGCGCCCCTCGTCCTTGAGAAACACGGGCGCGATCTCATGCACGGTCTTGATCTGCTCGAAGCGTTTCTCGATCATCGGCTGGCCCGTGTGCGCTTCGAGAACCTGGGCCGGTGACAGGCTGCGATCATTGGTCATCAGCGGATACATGCCATCGCTCTGGTGGTCGTAGGCGATGGCCTCTTCATCCGTGCTCCACTCGATATCGAAGCGGCGCTTGGTGATCTTCCGGTAGGCTGTTTCCGGTCCCGGGCGACCGCGCCGGGTCTGCTTGAACAAATGCTCTTCGCGTACCGTACGACGGACGGTGAGATAGCGGGTAACGTAGTGCTTCTCGAGGATCGTCTTGACTTGGTAGTCGATGTCGGCTGCACCGCGCAGCCGGGTCTTCGCCCCGGCAAGCCGGTCGCGCAACGACTGGAGTTCTTCGCTTGCCGCGGCGATATTGCGGCGCCGTCGTGCTGCCTGACGCAGGGTGAGCAAGGTGCTCCAGACCCAGACGACGGACCAGGCTTCCGTTGAAGGCAAGGGCGCCCGATAGACCCACCAGCAGTCGCGCGGTCCGTCCTGGTAGCGTGGATTGGGTCGGTCCCAGACGCTTTCCCATGCCGGGGAGTGGGTCTGAATCCAGAGCCGGAATTCCTGGTCCTCAAGGCGATTGCGCGGCATCACGGTGACGAAGCGTCCGCCGGCGCGATCGATCGCCTCCATGTTCTCGCGCGAGCACAGTTTCGAATCGGCGACATAGAGGAAGTCCGCGCGCCCGGCCACCGCCCGCAGCGCATTCCAGGTGTCAATGTGGGTCCGGGAGTCGCTCGTCTGGCCATCGGCGCAACGGAAGGCGACGGGAATGTTGCCGTCGGCAGTCATCGTCAGAATGAAGAGCAACTGCTTCAAATCCGGGCGGTGCGCCTTCGAATGACCGAAGGTGATCGCCAGGGCGCGGCGGCCACGGATCTTTCGCCCCGAGGCCACGGGATACTTGCCGCAAAAGCTGATCGACGTGCTGTCGTTGTGCAACTCGTCGAAGCGCACGGCAAAGCGCTCACCAACGGCCAGCACGACCTCGGTGAGCAATGCCGCCCGGTCGGCGTCGAACAGGCGGTCCAGCGCCCGCCCGAGCCGATCGTCGGACAAGTGCCCCATCTCCTCGGCGCTGACCCCGAACATTCCGCTGGCAAACCCGTGCACCGTTTCCTGCTGGCGGTAGATCGGCTCGCGCTCGACGATGATCGATCGGAGCAGGACGCCCAGCGCGGTGGCGTGCGTGACCGTACAGCGGGTGTCCGAGGGGATATGCCGCGCAAGTGCCTGCTGGACGCCGACGCGTTCGATGAAGTGATTGATCAGGGGTAAGGGGCCCAGCCGCTCGATTTGCAGGTTGAATCGAGTTTCGTCTTGGAAATGGGCTTGCGTGTCGCTCATTCTGGCGTTAATCTTAGCGACAGATCCACGAAAGTCAAGTCGCCATGCCGAGAAAACCGGAAACGATCATCAAACAGGCCAGGCAGCGGATCGTCCGCATCCGCGAGACCTTGGGCGACGTGGACTACCTGTGCTCCGGGACCCTTCTCCAGCGGACAAAGGTCTGCGGCAAAGCCGGCTGCCGCTGCGCTCAAGACCCGAACGCACGTCACGGACCTTACTTCGAGTGGGGGCACATGCAAGGGGGTAAGCTCGTCCATCGCGCGGTCTCGCCCGAGCAGGCCGCAATCCTGCGGCTTGCCATCGACAATTATCGCAACGTCAAGCAGCTGCTACGCGATTGGGAGGTCGAGACAGAACGGCTGATCGACGCCGAAGTGCCTCGCAAGGCGTGAAAAAAACGACCGCGGGGAAATTACGCGGATATTTGACTCGCGACCTGCGGAAAGTAAGGCGTGGTTCAGGCGGCCCTGAAATTGGTGATCGAGCCGATCTTTGAGCAAGAATTCGAACCGCGAAGCTATGGCTTTCGGCCGGGTTTAGGCTGCAAGGATGCGCTACGCGAAGTGGATCGGCATGTGAAAGCGGGCCACTTCTGGGTAGTAGATGCGGACCTGCAAAGCTACTTTGGTGCGCCAGGTTAAGCCCGGCGCTTTCAGCGGGTGAGATTCCCGCCCCGGCAAGGGGGAAGAGCCACCCCACCGGGAATCGAGTCTTGGGCTCATGAAGGTAACGACATGAGTTAAGCGTAGACAGAGCGATGACCAGGCCGTAACGCAAGTGAAGCGATGGAGCCTCGTGATACATCCGGAGGCCGACAGGGTCGAATACCTGGAAGGCAACAGTAGGCGACCGCTACGGGCGATGGTCGCTGGAGACTCCGGCGGGGTCTGAGAGCACGGCATGGTCAGAAATGGAAGCGTCATGGCACCTGGGAGATCCACCGCCGTCTTGGTCTGGCCATAACGGACCGAGTATGTTGACCGAAAGGACCATCCTGAGGGAGACAAACGCGACGGTGGAAGTCGGACTCGCCAGTAGTACTCGGAGCGCGGGAAAGCCGCGTACATGGGGAAGGGGCGGGGCAGGTTGAGTAGCTGGTCTGGGGAAACATTCCCTGCACGCAGAGGTTGGAAAAGAATGTCCACACAACTGGACCAGATCGTTGGGAAAGCGAAATCGAATCCGAAGCTGCGCTTCACTTCGTTGGCGCATCTGATCACGCCGGAGTTTCTGCAAGAGACCTGGAAGCAGATGAATCGGCGAGGCGCAAGCGGGGTCGATGGAGAGACGACGAAGGAGTTTGAACGAGACTTGGACAGACGGGTCCGGGATCTGTGCGAACGCTTGAAGCAAGGGGCCTATCGAGCGCCACCGGTACGCCGCGTGGATATCCCGAAGGGTCCCGGCAAGGAAGGTACGAGGCCGTTAGGAATTCCGACGGTTGAAGATCGCCTGCTGCAGAGAGCGGTTGCGCGGATATTGGAAGCGGTGTTCGAGGCGGATTTCCTGGAATGCTCGTACGGATTCCGGCCAGGACGTAACCCGCACGACGCCCTACGGGCGTTGCGCGCGGTGATCGTGACGAAGAAGGTGGGACACTTGTTCGAGGCCGACATCCGAGGATATTTCAATCACATCCAGCATGATTGGCTACAGCAGATGGTGGCCCATCGGATTGGAGACCCGGTCATCCTGCGCCTGATTGGCAAATGGCTGAAAGCGGGCTTCATGGCGGGAGGTGTCGTGACGCGAACTGAAGAAGGATCGCCGCAAGGCGGGCCGATCAGCCCGATCTTGGCAAATATCTACCTGCACTATGTGCTGGATCTCTGGTTTGAGAAGAGGGTCAAGCCGTGGTGCCAGGGGGAGGTATACCTGACGAGGTTCGCCGATGACTTCGTGGTGAATTTCCAATACCGGCGCGATGCGGAAGGGTTCGAAAAGGGCCTGAGGAAGCGGTTCGGGAAATTCGGCTTGGAATTGGCGGAAGAGAAGACGCGGCTGATGCGCTTTGGGCGCTTCGTGCGGACCGACCTGGAGAAGACCGGCGAAAAGCCGGAAACGTTTGACTTCCTGGGTTTCAAGCACGTCTGCGGAGTCGACCGAGGCGGCAAGTTTGCCTTGGTGCGGATACCTTGCGTAAAAAGCTGCCGAAAGTTCTTGGCCAAGACCAAGGACTGGCTCAAGAGGCATATGCACTGGAAGCGACGTGACCAACAGCGTCAGCTAACCTCGATGCTGCGCGGCTTCTATCAGTACTTTGGGCTGCATCACTGCAAACCGAAACTCGACGCCATCCGTCGAGCGGTGGCCCGGCAATGGAGCCTTACGCTGCGACGACGCAGTCAGCGCCATCGCATGTACTGGAGCTACCTCAAGAGTCGATCCTGGTTTGAACTGCCTTATGCGGTTTCGACATGCCATGCGACGGTGTGACGCGCACCCGACGAGTGCAACCTGGGGAGCCCGTTGCGGTAATTCCGCACGGCGGGTTCTGCGAGGGGGGACGGGTACAAGAGGGCAAACCTCAAGGCCCGTCTCTACCCACCACACGATTCCACATGGCCCCCTTCTCACGAAAGTGGGAGGTCGGATTGCTGATGGTCGTGTGCTGGAACTCATCCAACGCTTTCTCAAGCAGGACATCATGGAAGATCTGAAGCGGTGGACGCCGATTTCCGGCACTCCGCAAGGGGCCGTGGTTAGCCCCTTGCTCGCAAACATTTACCTACATGAGCTTGACGTTGAAATGCGTGAAGCCGGGTTGGTGATGGTGCGATACGCGGATGATGCCGTGGTGTTATGTCGTAGCCGGGAAGAAGCGGAAGCCGCGCTGGCCCGTATGCGTGCTTGGGTGGGTGCGAACGGTCTGATGCTCCATCCCGACAAAACCCACGTAGGGGACTGCCGGGTGGAAGGCCAAGGGTTCGAATTTCTGGGTTATCGGTTTGAAGCGGGCCAGCGCTGGGTGCGCAAGAAGAGTCTGATGGCGTTACGGGATAAGGTTCGTGCCCGGACGCCCCGCAATCGAGGACACTCCATCGCGTGTGTGATTGCGGCGCTCAACCCGATCTTGAAAGGCTGGTATGGCTACTTCAAACAGGCCCATCGGTTCACCTTCTCCTCAATCGACGGCTTTATCCGGCGCCGATTGCGGGCGATGCTGCGCAAACAGCAGCACCGACCGGGTCAGGGACGATGCCTACGCGATCATAAACAATGGCCGAATTCCTTCTTCGCTGATCTTGGGCTATTCACGATGTCTGAAGCTCATCAATTGGCGCGCCAATCCCGATGTGGAAACAACTGACCGGAGAGCCCGTCGCGGGAAAACTGCACAGCGGGTTCGGAGGGAGGGGACGGCGAGCGCCGTTCCCTACCCCTATCCAGGCCTTCGCTCAAGCGGAGCGCCAACGGCATGCTTGCGCTGGCCCCTTTCACTCTGGACCAGCGACATCCTGCCGCTGTCGTTCGCTTAGCTCGAACTTTGCGTTTTGAGTTGCAGGAATCGCAGTACGCGGTAGACTGTGTCGATGCGATTCTCCTGGGATGAACGTAAGGCCGCTGCAAACCTCTCCAAGCACGGTATCTCCTTTCCCGAGGCAGTAACAGTGTTCGGCGACCAATTGGCGCAAACGATCCCCGATCCAGATCATTCCCATGCAGAGCGTCGATTTCTGACTGTCGGCCTATCGTCCTCGGATCGACAGATGGTTGTCGCGCACACCGAGGATGACGATGAGGTCCGCGTGATCAGCGCGAGGCCCGCCACGAAGCATGAACGACGAGACTATGAATCCTAAATCGAAGCCCAAGTCTGATGAGATGAGGTCGGAGTACGATTTCTCGCAGGGTGTCCGCGGCAAGTATTTTCAGCGGTACCTGCAGAGCAGCAACGTAGTGGTGCTGGAGCCGGATGTTGCCAGCGCGTTTCCCAACGCCGAGGCCGTCAACGACGCTCTGCGCGGACTGATGCGTGTTGCTCAGCGGGCGACAGGGCTAAGCCGGCGTTCGAGCGGACGCGCGAAGAGCCCCGCGCGCCGCTCGACTTGACGCGTTAGCCGCCACACAAGCCTTAAAAGGATGAGGGATAAGGGGCCAGGCACGAATTGGATTGTGCGACTCCGGTCGCCACTGCGGTCCCCATCTCGAAGATAGAAGCCTGGGTTTCGCACAGATCCCGTCTAGGATGAAGAGAGTAGGGTTATTCTTGGGAGCCGGTCTTGCATGCAGCACAGATGTTGCTCATAGCAGTGTGTCTGCTGGCATCCGGCCATCTCCCGGCTGGCGAGATCGGGACGTGCGGGCATGGCCGGGTGGAGCTGGAGGCCAGCACCGCAACCGCCACGGATTTGCGCCTTGCCTGCGAAGCCGTGAGTCATGGCGTCGGATTTCTGCGCGCCCGAGGGGTCGAGGCCGACGCGACTTTGCGCATCAGAGTCGTGGACGAACTGCCCTCGCAGCACGGCGTCATCTCGTTGGGGCAGTTCGATCCGACACACTCGGAGATTCGAGTTCTTTCCCTGACGGATTTTCGGGCGGCGTGCGCGGACGATCCGCCCTTCGAAATTCCCCTGAGCCCCGAGGTCTACCGCAGTTTCATCGTGCATGAAGTCGTGCACGCCGTCACACACGTTGCGCTTGCCGGGCGAGCCGTGCGGCGGCTCGACATGGAATATCTGGCTTACGTGGCCCAATTGACCAGCCTGCCAAACGACCTGCGTGCGCAGTTGATCGCGGCGAGCGATACCGAAGGTTTCGAACGGGCAGAACAGATCAATGCATTCGTCTACTTCGCCGATCCCAATCGCTTTGGCATCATGTGCTATCTGCATTATCAGCGGCCGGAGAACGGTGATCGCTACTTGCGAAAGATCCTCGGGCGCCGATCACGGCAGTAGCGCGCCACCGACCCGCCAGCGACGTTGTGCCTGTTCGCCTGAAGCGCAGGCCCGCGGTGTCAGCCGAAACGACAAGAAACCGGAAGCGTGTGGTCTGGAGGCCGCATGGAATGGCGCTCTGCGGGCAGCCAATGCCAGGGCCGCCATTCCATGCGGCTCCTGGCGAACGCATGCCTGGAGTAGCCTATCCATGCGGCTCCCAGGGCAGTCGGCTCAGTCGGGCAGAGCGCTCGGGCTGGGATTGGCGGCGCGGCGCGCGGCTTTGCGGCGCTCGCGGCGGCCTTCGACCAGCGAATAGACGGCCGGTACCACGGCCAGGGTCAGCAGGGTGGAGGAGATCATGCCGCCGATGACGGCGATCGACAGCGGCTGATTGGTCTCGCTGCCGGCGCCGAAACCCAGTGCCGCCGGTGACAGCGCGAGGATCACGGTGGCCGAGGTCATCAGCACCGGACGCATGCGGATCGGGCAGGCGTTGGACAGCGCGTCGTCCACCTTCATGCCCTCGGCGCGCCGCTGATTGGTCAGATCGACCAGCAGGATCGAGTTCTTCGCCACCAGGCCCACCAGCAGCACCAGGCCGATCATCGAGTAGATGTTGAGCGTCTGTCCGGTCAGCCACAGTGCGGCCACCCCGCCGACCACCGCCAGCGGCTGCGCGACCATGATGATCAGCGGCTGCAGGAACGAGTTGAACTGGCTCGCCAGCACCATGTAGAGCAGGATCATCGCCAGGCCGAAGGTGAACGCCATCAGCCGGGTGGTGCGCTGGAATTCCTCGGCCTGGCCGATGAACTTGACCTGGAAGCCGGGCGGCAGGATCTGTGCAGCCAGTTCGCGCACCTGATTGACCGCGTCGCCCAGCGGCATGGTCGGCGTGCCGTAGAAGGTGGCCGCGTACTGCAGATCGAAGCGGCCGATCACCGCCGGGCCCAGTTGTTCGTCGAAGCGTGCCACCGAGTCGAGCCGCACCAGTTTGCCGTCGCGGTTGCGCAGGAAGATCTTCGACATGTCGGCCGGCCGGGCGAATTCGCCGTCGATCGCCTTTACGCGGATGTCGTAGCGCGTGCCGTCGCCCGGCACTTCGTTGAAGCGTGCGATGTCCACCCCGCCGGCCAGCATGTTGACGGCCAGCGCGACGTCCTCGGACGTGAGTCCGGCGTCGGCGATGCGGGTGCGATCGGGCAGGAAAACGAGTTGCGGCAGGTCGAGCTGCAGATCGGTATCGAAGCGCCCGAGTCCCGCCTCGGCCTGCAGGCGGTTCTGCAGCTCGCGCGCCAGCCGGCCGACTTCGCCGATGCTCTCGCCGGCGAGCACGAACTGCAGCGGCTCGCCGCGCGAGCCCTGGACCAGCGGATAGGGCGCGGCGAACACCCGCGCACCGGCGATCTGCTGTACTTCGTTGCGGATGATCGGCACGACCTGCTGCTGGGTCAGCTTGCGTTCTTCGCGCGGGGCCATGCGCACGACGATCGTGCCCTGGTTGACCTGGCTCGCGCTGCCGGCGCCGATCAGTGCGAACTCGGTCCGGATCTCCGGATGCCGATTGAGTATCGCTTCGGCCTCCTTGATCTTCGACAGCGTGTAGTCGATGTTGGAGCCGAGCGGCGTGCGCAGGTACCTGAGGAACCGGCCTTCGTCCTGGTCGGGCACGAAGGACGAGCCGATGCGGGCGAAAAAGAACCCGCTGCTCGCCACCACCAGCACGGTCAGCAGCACGACCAGCCAGCGGTGATGCAGCACTGCGCCGAGCAGCCGCGCGTAGGCCCGGTCCAGCGCATCGAACGCGCGGTCGAGCAGCGCGTAGGCGCCGCGGTGCGACGTCTGTACCCGGATGTAGCGCGAGCACAGCATCGGCGTTAGGGTCAGCGAGACGAACAGCGACACCAGCACGCCGAAGGTCACCACGACCGCGAAGCTGCGGAAGAACTGGCCGATGATGCCCGAGAGGAAGATCACCGGCGCGAAGATGCAGACCAGCGACAGGGTGGCCGCCATCACCGCGAACACCACTTCGCGCGAGCCGTTGATCGCCGCCGACAGCGGGTCGGGGTCGAGCTCGTGGCGATGCCGGTAGATGTTTTCCAGAACCACGATCGCATCGTCGACCACCACGCCGATCAACAGCAGCAGTGCCAGCATGGTGAGCGAGTTGAGGGTGTAGCCGAAGAAGTAGATGACCGCGATGGCGCCCATCAGCGACACCGGAATGGCCAGCGCGATGATCAGCGTCGAGCGCAGCGAGCGCAGGAACAGCAACACCACCGCCGCGGCCAGCAGGGTGCCCTCGATCAGGTGTTCCTTGAGCGACTGGACGATCTCGAGTATGAACAGCGCATCGTTCGAGACGATGGTCAGTTCGAGTCCGGGTGGCAGTTGCGGGCGGATCTCGTTGTCGACCCGCGCCTTGATGTGCTCGACGATGTCGACCGTATTGGTGTTGGCGACCTTGACCATGCCGAGGCCGACCGACGGCCGGCCCTCGAAGCGCGCGAGCTGGCGAAAGTCCGCCAGGCCGTCTTCGACCTGTGCCAGATCGGCCAGCCGTATCGCCAGCCGGTCGCGGTGGACGACGATCATCTGCTCGAGATCCTCGACGGTGTGGAACTCGAGATCGAGCTTGACCAGGTTTTCCGTCGTGCCCCCGACCAGGAAGCCGCCGGAAAACTGCACATGCTCGCGCGCGAACGCGGCGGCGATGTCCTGCGCGGTCACGCCGAGCGCGCCCATGCGCTCCGGTCGGAGGTTGACCCGGATGGTGCGTTCGCGGCGGCCGCCGATGCGCACTTCGCCGACCCCGTCGATGGTTTCCAGCCGCTTCTTGATGACGTTGGCCGCGTACTGGTTGAGCTGCTGCAGGGTGCGGTCACCCTGCAGGGCCAGCCACATGATCGGCTGGGCGTTGGTTTCGACCTTGGCGACCACCGGCGGATCGGTTCCTTCGGGCAGCCGGCGCAGCACCTGGTTGACCTTCACCTGCACCTCGTTGAAGGCGACGTCGATCTTCTTCTCCAGCGCGAAGGTGATCGAGATGTTCGACACGCCGGGCGAGGACTGGGACTGCACGTGCTCGATGCCGGGTACGCCGTTGATCGACGACTCGAGCAGATTGGTGATGCTGGCGTCGACGATCTCCGGGTTGGCGCCTTTCAGGGTGGTGGTGATGGAAATGACCGGATACTCGATATAGGGCATGCGATCCATGCCGATGCGCTGGTAGCTGATGATGCCGAACAGCACCAGCACCGCGCTGAGCATCCAGGCCAGCACATGACGCTTGATCGAGAGTTCGGGCAGCGTCATCTCGCCGGCCTACTGCTTGGTTGCCGCCGCCTGTTTGGCGGTTTCCTTGATGCTGACGGCAGCGCCGTCGCTGAGGAAACCGGCCCCGTCAAGGGCCACGGTTTCTCCGCCGGCGAGCCCTTTGGTGATTTCGACCATGCCGGCCTTGCGCGCGCCGGTGGTGACGATGCGCTGCACGGCCTTGCCGTCGGCGATCGCATAGACTACCGTCCCGGCCGGGCGCAGCACGACGCTCTGTTCGGGCACCAGCACCGCGTTGTCGCGCAGATCGATCAGCACCGAACCGTTAATGGTGCCGCCCGCCAGCAGGCCGGCTTCGTTGTCGAAGCGCACCAGCACGTCGACCGCGCGACTGCCGGCGCTGACCACCGGACGAATGTCCTCGACCCTGCCGCTGACCACCAGTCCGGGCGACTGAGGCGAAGTGATGCGCACGGGCTGGCCGCGCCGGATGCGTGCCGCGGCGGTTTCCGGGTAGGGCAGGATGGCGCGCAGGCGGCGATTGGAAACCATCTTGAACAGGGGATCGCCGACCTTGACGTAGTCGCCGGTGGCGACGATCTGGGCGTCGACCTCGCCGTCGATAGGCGCGACGACCCGCGCCTTCCCCTGGTTGCTGCGGCCGGAATCGGCCCGGGCCTGGGCGGCGGCGAGCTGGGCGCGCAAGGCGTCGCGCTGGGCGACCGCGTCGTCCACGGCGTTGCGCGAGACGAAGCCCTTGCCAACCAGATCCTTCTGTCGCTGTACCAGGCGCTCCTGCTGCTCGAGCAGGGACTCGAGCCGCTGCAATTCGGCCTTGTCCGAGCGAAGCGCCAGAGCCAGGTCCGACGGATCGAGCAGGGCCATGGTGTCGCCCCGGCGCACCTTTTGCCCGGCCCGGGTGAGCACCCGCACTACCCGGCCCGGCACCTCGGCACCGACCGTCGGATCGATCAATGATTCCAGTGTGCCCAGCGTGTCTTCAGTGACTTCAAGCGAGCGTGCGCTCACTGTTGTGGTGGTGACGAGGGTGGCCGGCCCCCCGGCCGCCTTCTTTTCCTCCTTGGGCGCGCAGGCGACGAGCGCGAGACATGCGCAGGCGGTGGAGATCAGAAGATGTGACTGGATTCGGAGCATCTTGAAACGCCCGGGCAGTTGCCGCTATCGGTATCCGACCCGCTAGGCCGGCGAATCGTTCGCCTTAAATGGAAGCTTTCAGGGAAGCGTCGTTTCGAGCGCAAACAGTTCCTCGACCGTTTCCCGGCGGCGAATCTGCCTGGCCTGACTGCCGTCGACCAGAATTTCGGCCGCGCGCGGGCGGGTGTTGTAGTGGAACTCATGGTCATGCCGTATGCGCCGGCCGAGAGGATTGCCAGCAGGTCGCCGGCTTCGACCGCCAGTTCGCGATCATGGCCGAGAAAATCGCCGCTTTCGCAGACCGGGCCGACCACGTCGTAGCGGCACGTCGCCACGGGCCGCGGTGCCACCGGTTGTATCTCATGGAACGCGTCGTAGAGCGCGGGGCGGGTCAGGTCGTTCATGGCCGCGTCGACCACCGCGAAGTTCTTCTCGGCGCCGTGCTTCAGGTACTCGATGCGGGTCAACAGCAGGCCGGCGTTGCCGACCAGCGAACGGCCGGGTTCGAAGCGGATCTCTTCACGTCGCCCCTCGAGCTGGGCGAGCACGGGTGCCAGATAGCCGGCGACCGGGGGCGGCGCTTCATCGCGATAGCGTATGCCCAGCCCGCCGCCCAGGTCGAGGTGAGTCAGTTCGATGCCGTCGGCAGCCAGGCGGTCGGCCAGGCCGAGCACTTTGGCGGTTGCCTCGGCGATCGGCGCGGGGTCGAGCAGTTGGGAGCCGATATGGCAGGCGATACCGCGGATCTCCAGATTCGCCAGCGCGCGGGCATGCGCATACAGCGCGATCGCGTCTTCGAAGGCGATGCCGAACTTGTTCTTCCTGAGACCGGTGGAAATGTAAGGGTGGGTTTTCGGATCGACATCGGGATTGACGCGAAGCGCGATCGGCGCCCGCTTGCCGTGCGCACCCGCGACGCTGTTCAGGCGTTCGAGTTCGGCCGCCGATTCGACGTTGAAGCAATGCACACCGGCCTCGAGCGCCGCCCGCATCTCGGCCGTCGACTTGCCGACGCCTGAGAACACCGTTCGTGATGCCTGGCCGCCGGCGACCAGCACACGCGCCAGTTCGCCGCCCGAAACGATGTCGAAGCCGCTGCCGAGTCGGGCGAACACATCGAGAATCGCCAGATTGGAGTTCGCCTTGACCGCATAGCAGATGCTCGCCCGCCGGCCGGCCAGGGCTTCGCGCCAGCTTGCATAGGCGCTGGTCAGCGCGGCGCGCGAATAGACATAGCAAGGCGTGCCGAAGCGCCGGGCGATGTCTTCCAGGGCAACGCCCTCGATGTGCAGCGATCCATCGCGAAAATGGACCGACTGCTCGGCAGAACTCAAGGCTTGGCCCCTGCCGCAGGGGCTTTGCTATCATCGGTCGAGACAGGTGCGGGCTGGGCGGCGGGCGGCTTTTTCGCCGGCGCAACGACCGGACGCTGCGGAATGTAGAGCGCGCCCTTGTTGCCACAGCCGGCACAGACGAAGGCGAGCATGAATGCGCCGATCAGACTGGATTTCATGGATCGATGGTCAGGCAGTTGGACGAATCAGAAGGCGATGATACATGGACGAAGCTCAATTCAATGCGGCTGCCGATGAGATGCTGGCTCACATCGAGCGCGCCCTCGACGGCTGCCCGGCCGAGCTCGACTACCAGGTGAAGCCAGGTGGCGTGCTCGAACTCGAGTTCGAGGACGGCAGCAAGATCATCATCAATCGTCACACGGCTGCGCGGGAGATCTGGGTCGCGGCGCGCTCGGGCGGCTTTCATTTCAAGCCCGAAGGCAGTCGCTGGGTGGGCACGCGCGATGGGCGGGAGTTGTTTGCCGCACTCTCCGCCATGGTCAGCCAGCAGGCCGGCGAGCCGATCTTTTTGTCCGGCTGATCAGCTTCGCGGCCGGATCGGCATCGGCGGCACGGCTTCGCGTATCGGTGCCGGCTTGGGTGCGACGGATGGCCCCGATTGCGCCGGGCCAGGCGCAGGCACAAGCGGTGGGGGGTGGTGCGAGCGGCGAGGTTGGCGTCGGCGCGGGGGGGCCGGGCGACAGCAGGATTGCCGGCGCGGGCGCCTCGGCATCGCCCGACGAGGGCGGCGGCTCGGGAATCGAAGGCAGCACCGGGATCGCGGGCAGGTTTTCCTTGTACATCAGGTCGGAAACTTCCCGTCCAGCCGAGTCCGGCTCGCTCCTGATGCGGGTCAGTCCCTCCGGCACCTCCATGAAGCTCTCGGGGACGCCCTTCAGTACCTTGTCCATATAGCTGACCCAGATCGGCAGTGCGGCCGAGCCGCCGGTTTCGCCGGTCCCGAGTTTGCGCGGTTGATCGAAACCGATCCAGGCGACGCCGACGACCGTTGGCTGGTAGCCGCAGAACCACGCATCGATATACTCGTTGGTGGTGCCGGTCTTGCCTGCGAGATCGGCACGCTTGAGCGACAGGGCGCGGGTGGCGGTGCCGCGACGCACGACGTCGTGCATCATGCTGTCGATCAGGTAGGCGTTGCGTGCGTCGATGACGCGCAATTGGTCGTCGCCCGCGGCTGGCGGGTCGACCTGGGCGAGTACCTTGCCGTTGCCGTCGACAATCTGCTTCACGATATAAGGCTCGATCTTGTAGCCGCCGTTGGCGAACACCGAGTAGGCAGACAGCATGTGCCACGGAGTGGACGAGCCGGCGCCAAGCGCCATGGTCAGATAGGGCGGATTGCGGTCGGCCTCGAAGCCGAAGCGCCCGACATAGTCTTGCGCATAGCGCGTGCCGATGGACTTGAGCAGGCGGATCGACACCATGTTCTTCGACCGTGCCAGGGCGGTGCGCAGGGTCATCGGGCCGTCGTACTTGCCGTCGTAGTTTTCGGCTCCCAGACCTGGCTGCCGGTTTCCTCGACCGAAAAAGCGATTGGGGAATCGTCGACGACGCTCGACGGTGCGTAACCTTTCTCCAGTGCGGCCGAGTAGATGAAGGGTTTGAAACTGGAACCGGGCTGGCGCCAGGCCTGGGTGACGTGATTGAACTTGTTGCGTTCGAAATCGAATCCGCCGATCAGGGCACGCACGCTGCCGTCCTGCGGATTGGCCGAGACGAAAGCGACCTCGACTTCGGGCAACTGGGAAATTTCCCAGCCTTTCTCCAGCTTGAGGATCCGGACCAGCGCGCCCCGGCGCAGGCGCTTGTTCGGCGGAGCCTTCTCGTCGAGCATGGGCGCGGCGAACTTCAGCCCGTCCGCGCCGATCGTGACCACTTCACCGCCTCGTCGGTAGGCACGAACGGCCTTGCGGCTGGCTTCGAGCACGACGGCTGGCCGCAATTCGTCGGAGTCCGACACGTCCTGCAGAAACTCGTCGAGGGCCTCGTCCTGTTCCGACTTGGCCTTGCCCATGTCGAAGTACGCTTCGGCCCCGCGGTAGCCGTGGCGGCGGTCGTAATCCATGACACCCTTCCTTGCGGCGGCGTAGGCCGCCATCTGGTCGGCACGGGTGATGGTCGTGACTACCTTGGCCCCATGAGAGTAGGTATCCTCGTGCAGGTGTTCATACGCTATTTGGCGGGCCATCTCGGCGACATAGTCGGCCCGCACCGGAAAGTCCTCAGGATCACGCTGGATGTGCAGTTTTTCCTGTTGCGCATCCGCCAGCTGCCTATCATTCACGAACCTCAGCTCGTGCATCCGCCGTAAAACATATTGTTGCCGCACGGCGGCACGCTTGGGGTTGGCGACCGGGTTGAAGGCGGACGGTGCTTTCGGCAGACCGGCGAGCATTGCCGCTTCAGCAATGCTCAAGTCCGCCAATTCCTTGCCGAAATAGGTGTGGGCAGCGGCAGAGAAACCATAGGCTCTTTGGCCGAGGTATATCTGATTGATGTATAACTGCAGAATTTCGTCCTTCGAGAGGTTGTTCTCGATCTTGAAGGACAGCAGTGCCTCGTAGAGTTTGCGGCTGACGGTTTTTTCGCTGCTGAGAAAGAAGTTGCGGGCGACCTGCATGGTGATCGTGGATGCACCTTGCCGTTTGCCGCCGCTCGAGAAATTGGACCATGCGGCACGCATCACGCCGATTGTGTCAACGCCGGGGTGCTGGTAGAAGCGCTCGTCCTCGGCGGCAAGGATGGCCTGCTTCATGATGGGTGGAACGTCCTGGATGCGGACGAAATTCCGGCGCTCTTCGCCGAATTCGCCGATCAAGTAGCCATCCGCGGTATAGACGCGCAACGGAATTTTTGGCCGGTAGTCGGTCAGGACGTCAAGCGAAGGCAGGTTGGGGTAGGCAAATACGGCAACCAAGCCACCCAGCGCAACGGCCAGCAGGACGAGTCCGACAAGAACGACGACCGGATAGAGGATCCAGCGCAGGATCGACGGCAAGGGGAAGTCTCGGAGGGGAGGAAATCGTGGCAATTATATCAGTATGCCCATTTGGACCAAGAAATCCGCTTTACAGTCATCGGGGTTGCTGCTAGCATCTCATGTAAATTGTACGTTTAGCGCCTAACACACTAAAAAACAAAGGATTTCCCTTGCCGATTGATCTGTCGATTCTAAATCCGAAGGCGCGACCGCTGATCGGACTCGACATTTCGTCTTCCGCCGTGAAGATGGTCGAGTTGTCCGATGCCGGCAAGGGGGCGTTTCGGATAGAGCGCTACACCATCGAGCCGCTGCCGCGCGAAGCCGTGGCGGACGGCAACATCGTCAATCTCGAGGCCGTGGCCGAGGCGATCAAGCGTGCGTGGAAGCGCATTCAAACGCCGACCAAGTTTGTAGCGATGGCGCTTCCCGGCGCAGCGGTGATCACCAAGAAGATCATTGTCCCGGCGGGTCAGCGCGAGACAGAGCTGGAGATGCTTGTCGAATCGGAAGCCAACCAGTACATCCCCTTCGCTCTCGAGGAGGTCAACCTCGATTTTCAGGTCCTGGGTCAATCGCCGGGTAGTCCCGATGACGTCGAAGTCCTGATCGCCGCCTCGCGCAAAGAAAAAGTCGAAGACCGAGTGGCCGTAGCGGAAGCGGCTGGTCTGAAGCCGATGGTGATGGACGTCGAGTCCTATGCGGCGCAGTCAGCGTTTGAATTGGTCGAAGGACAACTGCCAGAAAACGGCAAGAACAAAGTCATCGCGCTTGTCGATGTCGGCTCGAACGTCATGAACGTCACGGTGTTCAAGAACGATCAGGCCGTGTATTCGCGCGAGCAGGCATTCGGCGGATATCAGCTGACACAGGACATCATGCGTCAATACGGCATGAATGCCGACGAAGCAGAATCAGCGAAGCGCGCGAGTACCTTGCCAGAGAATTACGAAAGCGATCTGCTGCGGCCCTTCCTCGACAATCTCGCACTCGAGGTTTCACGAGCGCTGCAGTTCTTCTTTACTTCGACCCAGTTCAATCAGGTCGATCACATCGTGCTGGCCGGCGGCTGCGCAGTGATTTCCGGCGTCGACGAGGTTGTGGCAGGCCGCACCCAGGTTTCCACGGTGATTGCGAATCCGTTTGCCAACATGGTGTTGGCCTCGCGCATAAAGCCGAAGAATCTTGCGGCAGACGCGCCCTCGCTGATGGTGGCATGCGGTCTTGCCATGCGGAGGTTCGACGAATGATCCGCGTAAATCTGCTACCTCACCGCGAAGAGAAACGCCGTGCCCGCAGGCAGCAGTTCTACGCCCTGGCGGGTTTGGTTCTGGTACTGGGGGCGGTGATTGCAATCGCCGTGCATACGATAATTTCCGGATACATCTCGACGCAGGAAGCCAAGAACGCCTTCCTGAAGACCGAGATCGCAAAGCTCGACAAGGAAATCGATGAGATCAAGCGGCTCAAGGAGCAAACCGACGCCTTGCTTGCCCGCAAGCGGGTGATCGAGTCTTTGCAGTCCAATCGCGCAGAGACCGTGCTGTTCTTCAATGAGCTGGCAAAGCAGGTTCCGGAAGGCGTACGTTCGCGCGGTCAAGCAGAGCGGGCTGAAGATCAATATCGCCGGGTTTGCGCAGTCGAACGCACGCGTTTCCACGCTGATGCGAAATCTCGACGCCTCGCCACTTCTGGAAAAGCCGAATCTGGTCGAGATCAAGTCTGCCATGCAGGGGACAAGACGCTTGAGCGACTTCAACCTGAACGTCACGATCACCCGAGCTGCACCGGACGACGGGAAGGCCCTACCCAAAGGGAATAGCGCGCCCGCGGGAGGCAAGAAGTCATGAGCGCGCAAATCATGGACAGAGTGCGCGGCTTCGACTTGGGCAAGCTCGTTGACGATTTCCGAACTCTTGATCCGAAGGATCCAGGGCTCTGGCCGTTGGTTCCGAAGATCGTGATCCTTGTGGCGTTGCTCGCCCTCATCATCGCGGCAGGATGGTGGTTCGACTGGAAGGATCAGATCGATGAGTATGCGCAGAAGGAGCAGCAGGAAGTCAAACTGAGAGAAGAGTGGCTGGGCAAAAAGAGGCAAGCGGTGAACCTCGATGAACATCGCAAGCAGCTCGCCGAGATCGACCGGCAATTCGGCGCATTGCTGAAACAGCTTCCGAACAAGTCAGAGATGGAATCCCTATTGGTCGATATCAATCAGGCCGGATTGGGCAGAGGACTGCAATTCGAGCTCTTCAAGCCTGGTGTTGAAATAGTCAAGGATTTCTATGCTGAGTTGCCGATAACCGTGAAGCTGACTGGTAGCTACCATGATCTCGGTTCGTTCGCCGGAGACGTAGCGAAGATGCCACGTATCGTCACGCTGAATAACGTGGTGATCGATGGCTCAGGGGCGGTTCGACACTCAAGATGGAAACGATTGCGACAACCTTCCGCTATCTCGATGAAGAGGAACTGGCTTCACAGCGCCGCGCCAAGGCGGCCGCTACGAAGCCCAAGGCCAAGTGACGCGCCATGAAGAATGAATTTCGCATGCGATCGGTGGTTGTGCTCTGCGTTGTCCTGTCGGCCTGCAGTCAGGGCGAACACGAGGACGTCAAGGCATGGATGAACGAATCGGCTAAAGACCTAATGGGCAAGGTTCCGCCGCTTCCCGAGATCAAGCCGTTTCCGGTTGTCGCCTACGATGCGATCAACTTGGTGCCACCGTTCGCGCCTTCGCGAATCGAACCCGACAAGCGCGCTACATCGACGGGTTTGGGGCCTCGACCCGACCTGAACCGTCGGCGGGAGCCACTCGAAGCCTATCCGCTGGAGTCCCTCAAGATGGTCGGTTCGCTACTTCAGGGAAAACTGAAACAGGCCGTCGTACAGGCAGACAAAGCCTTTTACCAAGTCAAGGCAGGGAACTATATGGGCCAGAATTTCGGTGTAATAACAGGCGTTACCGAAACGGAAATCACGCTCAAGGAACTGGTAGAGGACTCCAACGGTGACTGGTCCGAAAGAACGAGCAAGATGCTGTTGCAGGAAAAGCCGCAGGAGGCTAAGCGATGAAAAGGGAAACGATGAAGTACGTAACCGTCGCGATCGCGGCGCTTCTCCTCATGGCGGGACCAGCGCTTGCCCAGGAAAACAGCATTGACTCAATGCAGGTGACGCAATCTTCTGGCGGCACGATCGTCAAGCTCACGATGAAGAAGGCGCTGGATAATCCGCCTGCAGCATTCAGCGTCGCGACTCCGCCGAGAATCGCTTTCGACTTCCCTCTACCGGTAACGGGTTGGGTCGGACCACTCAAGCGATCAACGAGGGCGATCTGCGCGGCGCGAATGTCGTGCAGGTCGGGGATCGCACTCGGCTCGTGCTCAACCTCTCCCGCATGACGACATACGAAACGCGAATCGAGGACAAGTCGGTTTACATCACACTCGCGTCACTACCGCCGACGGTGGTAGGGCAACCAGCGGTCTCGCACTTTGCCGAGACGCGTACGACTACGGCGCACCAGATTCGCAGCGTAAACTTCAGGCGCGGAGCCAACGGCGAAGGCAAGGTGGTCGTAGACTTATCCGATCCCTCCACCGGTATAGACATACGTCAGCAAGGTAGTTCGTTGATTGTTGATTTTCTCAAGACTTCGGTGCCCGAAGGTCTGCGTAGACGTCTCGATGTAACCGACTTCGGTACGCCGGTGACCTCGGTTAACACGATCGCCCAGGGGGATACCGTCCGAATGATCGTCACGCCAACCGGCTTGTGGGAACACAACGCCTATCAGAGTGACAATCAATTCGTGATCGAAATAAAGCGTGTCGTTGAGGATCCCAACAAGCTGGTTCAGGGAACACGCGGCGGCTACAAGGGCGAAAAGCTGTCCCTCAACTTCCAGAATATTGACGTTCGCTCGGTACTCCAGGTCATCGCCGACTTCACCAACTTCAACATCATCACCAGCGACTCGGTCAGCGGCAACCTGACGCTGCGACTCAAGGATGTTCCGTGGGACCAGGCCTTGGACATCATCCTTCAGGCCAAGGGTCTGGACATGCGCAAGAATGGGAACGTGATCTGGATTGCGCCGCGCGATGAGCTGACGGCAAAGGAAAAACTGGACTTCGAAGCCAAGGCGCAGATTGGCGATCTCGAACCTCTGAGGACAGAGAGTTTCCAGCTCAACTACCAGCGCGCAGACGCGGTGCAGGCGCTCATCACGAACGAAAAGCAGAAGATGCTCTCCAAGCGGGGTAGCGCTGTTGTCGACCAGCGGACGAACAAGTTGTTTGTGCAGGATACTGGTGGCAGGTTGGACGACTTGAGGCGCCTGATCCAGGAAATCGATGTGCCTGTCCGTCAGGTGATGATCGAGGCGCGGATTGTCGAGGCGGAGGACACGTTCAGCAAGAACCTGGGTGCGAGACTGGGACTGACGGGCAACCCGTACAGAGAGTTGCAGGGAACAGTATCGCGGGAGCAAACCATTGGTGGATCGGACACCACCACGAAAGTCACTTATTTCGATAAGGCATTAATTGGCGGCAGCCTCGCCGACACCGGCTTTGCCACCGGGCAAATAGAAACCAAACCGGACTTCTTTCGCGATGCTCTGAACGTGAACTTGCGTGCGGGCGGCATTGCGGGCAGAAATCCGGGTCAGATTGCGCTTTCGCTATTCAACAAGAGCCGTTTTGCGGCGCTCAATTTGGAGATCTCTGCGCTCGAAGCCGACGGCAAGGGCAAGATCGTTTCAAGTCCACGCGTCGTAACTGCAGATGGGGTCGAGGCACTGATTGAACAGGGTGTCGAAATTCCGTACCAGCAAGCGACAAGCTCGGGGGCGACCAGCATTTCGTTCCGCAAGGCCAATTTGTCGCTCAAGGTCAAGCCGAACATCACCCCTGACGGCCGGGTGGTCATGATTCTAGATGTCAACAAGGACTCGCCCAACGTGCGGATTTCGACAGGTAGCGGAATCGCCATTGACACCAAGCATGTCAAGACCGAAGTGCTGATCGAAAACGGCGGCACAGTCGTTGTTGGGGGAATTTACACTCAGGACGTGAGCGATGTGACGACGCGGATTCCGTTCCTAGGGGATTTGCCATATCTGGGATTCCTGTTCCGGAACCGGGAGCGCCGCGACAACAGGACCGAACTGCTGGTGTTTATCACGCCGCGCATCATTAGCGAGTCACTTAGCCTGCGCTAGATCCTTCCGATGCAATGTGAACGGCCGGCTTTAGCCGGCCGTTCTGCTTTGGAAGTCGATTCTCGCAGCCTGATAGAATCTGCGGCGTGAGCAAGCGAAGCAACAATATCTACCTGGTAGGCATGATGGGGGCGGGAAAGACGACCGTCGGTCGGCACTTGGCGAAGCGATTGCATCTGCGGTTCGTCGATTGCGACCAAGAGGTCGAAGCCCGATCGGGCGTGAAGATTCCTGTGATATTCGAGATCGAAGGGGAGGCGGGATTTCGTCGCCGCGAGGCGCAGATGATCGAAGAACTCACGCAACTCGACGGAATCGTGATGGCGACGGGCGGTGGCGCCGTGCTTGCGGAGGGCAACCGCCGGTATCTCGCCCGGAACGGCTTCGTCGTGTATCTTTGCGCGCCGCCGGCTGCGCTGTATGAAAGAACTCGGCAGGACCGGAATCGCCCGCTGCTGCAGGTCGATGACCCGCAGGCCCGGCTGACCGAGATTTACGCCGAACGTGATCCGCTCTATCGTTCGGTCGCCGATCTGGTGGTTGAAGGCAACCGCCAGTCGCCCTTCGGCGTCGTGCGAATGCTGGAGAAAAGGATGCGCGAACAATGCTCAGCGTGAATGTCGCGCTGGGAAATCGCAGTTATCCGATCTACGTCGGTGCCGGTTTGCTCGACCGTGCCGACCTCGTGTCGCCCCACCTCAGAAGCGGGCGGGTCGTGGTGGTCACCAACGATGTGGTTGCGCCGCTTTACCTCGATAGGCTGGAACGCGCCCTGCGCGGCGCTGGCGCGACGGCCACCGCCATCGTGCTGCCTGATGGTGAGGCGCATAAGGATTGGCTGACCCTCAATCGCATTTTTGACGGCCTTCTGACCGGGCTTGCCGACCGCGGCACGACTCTGATGGCCCTTGGGGGGGGGGTGATCGGTGACATGACGGGGTTCGCAGCGGCCACTTACCAGCGTGGCGTGCCGTACATTCAGGTTCCCACGACCGTGCTGGCTCAGGTCGATTCGTCGGTCGGCGGCAAGACAGCGATCAATCATCCTCTCGGCAAGAACATGATCGGTGCCTTTCACCAGCCACGTCTGGTATTGGCCGACACGGCGACCTTGAATACGCTCCCCGAACGGGAACTTCGCGCCGGTCTTGCAGAGATCATCAAATACGGATTGATCCGCGATGCCGACTTTCTTGTCTGGCTCGAAGCGAACGTCGCGGCCCTGCTGGCACGTGACCAGGTGGCCTTGACCTACGCGATCGAACGCTCGTGCCGCAACAAGGCAGCGATAGTCGAAGCCGACGAAACCGAGCAGGGCGAGCGCGCGTTGCTCAACCTCGGCCACACTTTCGGCCACGCGATCGAAACCGGGCTCGGTTATGGCAAGTGGCTGCACGGCGAAGCCGTCGCTGCCGGTATGATGATGGCCGCCGATCTGTCTCGGCGCCTCGGATGGCTTGCCGACGATGATGCCGATAGGGTCAGGCGCCTGCTTCAGCGTGCCGGGTTGCCGGTTGTAGGTCCCAATCTCGGTGCGGGGCGTTACGTGGAGTTCATGCGCCATGACAAGAAAGTCGCAAACGGACAACTCAGGCTGATACTGCTCAAAGGGCTCGGTCAGGCGGTGCTCAGTGCGGCGGCATCCGATGCCGAAATCCGGGCGACGATCGATCAGTGTTGCAGCCATGGTTGAGCTCGCGCAACGCGCCGACTTCGCGGTCTCCGAGGGCAATTCGAAGGGTCGTCGAATTGCCGAAGCACGGCCGTTTGCGCGCAGCGAATTTCAGCGTGACCGCGACCGCATCGTTCATTGCACGGCATTTCGGCGGCTCGAATACAAGACGCAGGTGTTCGTCAATCATGAGGGCGATCTGTTCCGAACCCGGCTGACGCACAGTCTCGAAGTTGGCCAGATCGCCCGTTCTATTGCGCGCGCGCTGCGTCTGAACGAGGATCTCGCCGAGGCGATTTCGCTCTCGCACGACCTCGGCCACACCCCGTTCGGGCATGCCGGACAGGATGCGCTCAATGCATGCATGAACGAATACGGCGGTTTCGAACATAACCTGCAATCTCTGCGCACCGTCGATTTGCTCGAAGAACGCTACGGTGCTTTCGACGGGCTCAACCTGACCTACGAGACACGTGAGGGCATCCTCAAACACTGCGCAATCAGAAATGCGCAAGCCCTCGGTGACCTTGGCCAGCGTTTCATCGACAAGACCCAGCCGTCGCTCGAAGCACAGGTATGCAATCTGGCGGACGAGATTGCCTATAACAATCACGATGTCGATGACGGGCTGCGCTCCGGACTCGTTTCCCTCGATCAGCTCGAAGGCGTGGCACTGTTTGCGCGACATTCCAATGAGGCGCGTCGCGAGTATCCAGGGCTTTCCGGGCGTCGTTTGATACACGAGACGACAAGACGCATGATCAACGCGCAGGTTCTTGACTTGATCGAATCCTCGAGCGCCAGGATCGCGGCAGTCGAACCGACATCGCTCGCGGACATCCATCGAGCGCCGCCTCTGATTGCTTTCAGCGCATCGATGGCAGCAGAGAATCGCGCCCTCAAAGGCTTTCTGCGTGACAACCTCTACCGCCACTATCAGGTACTGCGGATGACCAACAAGGCCAATCGGATCATTTCCGACCTGTTCGGCGCGTTCATGGGTGATCCGAGCCTCCTGCCTCCGCAGTACCAGGCGCGTGCCGCCGGCCCGGCGCCAAACGCCCCGTGGGGCCCCGACGCCACGGCGCGCCACGTACATATTCTCGCGAGCCCGGCGACTGCCGAAGGGCTGGAGTCGGACCATGCAATCGCTCGGCCGCCGCTATGTCGGCTGGTTCAATGCCCGACATGGCCGCAGCGGCACGCTCTGGGAGGGGCGTTTTCGCTGCGCCGTGATAGAGACGGAGGGCTATCTTCTAGCCTGCATGCGCTACATCGAGCTGAACCCGGTGCGCGCCGGGATGGTTGTCCGAGCTGGCGACTATCCCTGGTCCAGTGCAGGCTTTCACCTGGGCCAGCGGCAAAGCCAGCTGGTGACCGACCATCCGCTTTTCTGGGCGCTCGGTAACACGCCGTTCGAGCGCGAGGTTGCGTGGCGTTCACTGCTCGATCAAGGCCTGCCCGACCAGGAAGTCAGGAAGATTTCCGAATCGGCGTTCAAGGGCTGGGCGTGCGGCAGCGACGAATTTCTGACTTGGCTGGCGAATCGAACCGAGCGTCCGGTTGCGCCGCGTCCGCGTGGTAGGCCTCTCACTGGGTGATTGGTGCCCGGCACCCGCAGCGTTTCATTGCCGACATCGCAGAACGCTGCGATGCACCACTTGACTCTGTCCCCATTAAAAACGCCCGGTTTCGGTGCGGCAAAAAAAAGAGTCTGACCCCATTTATTTTGCCTTGAAAGCTGCGTTGCGCTGCATTACTGTAGGAGGCTCACGGTTCAAGTTCTGGAGATCTCGATGGCAAACAAGGCGGAAGTGGAAGCGGCTTCGCAAGAACAGATCGCCACTCTCACAAGGAAAGGCCTGTACAGCCCGTCCAACGAGCACGACGCCTGCGGTGTCGGATTCGTTGCTCATATCAAGGGAAAAGGGCGCACAGCATCGTTCAGCAGGGACTCCAGATTCTCGAGAATCTCGACCATCGTGGCGCGGTCGGCGCAGACAAGCTGATGGGCGACGGCGCCGGCATCCTGATTCAGATTCCCGATGAACTCTACCGCGCCGAAATGGCCGCACAGGGCGTCGAACTTCCTTCCCCCGGGGAATACGGGGTCGGGATGATCTTCTTGCCCAAGGAACACGCGTCTCGCCTGGCCTGCGAACAGGAGCTGGCGCGCGTAGTTCGTGCGGAGGGCCAGACCGTGTTGGGATGGCGTGACGTACCGGTCGACCGCGATATGCCCATGTCGCCAACGGTACGCGCGAAAGAGCCCGTGATACGGCAGATCTTCATTGGCCGCGGGCCGGACATCATCGTGCCGGACGCGCTTGAGCGGAAGCTGTTCGTCATCCGCAAATCGGCTTCCAGCGCAATCAAGGCACTCAAGCTCACCTACAGCCGCGAGTACTACGTGCCGAGCATGTCGTGCCGCACCGTCATCTACAAGGGCTTGTTGTTGGCCAACCAAGTTGGCAAGTACTACCGTGACTTGCAGGATCCGCGGGCTGTGTCCGCGCTTGCCCTGGTGCATCAGCGCTTCTCCACCAACACCTTTCCGGAGTGGCCGCTCGCTCACCCCTACCGGATGGTTGCGCATAACGGCGAGATCAATACCGTCAAGGGCAATTTCAACTGGATGCGCGCGCGCGAAGGCGTGATGAGATCGCCGGTGCTCGGCGACGATCTGGCCAAGCTCTACCCGATCAGTTTCCCCGGCCAATCCGACACGGCAACCTTCGACAACGCGCTCGAACTGCTGACCATGGCCGGCTACCCGCTGGCACAGTCCGCCATGATGATGATTCCCGAAGCCATGGGAACAGCACACGCTGATGGACGAGCGCCGCCGTGCCTTCTACGAGTACCACGCTGCCATGCTCGAACCCTGGGACGGTCCTGCCGCCATGGTTTTCACCGATGGCCGCCAGATCGGCGCCACGCTAGATCGCAATGGGCTGCGTCCGGCCCGCTATATCGTTACCGATGACGATCTGGTCGTCATGGCGTCCGGAATCCGGCGTCCTGCCGATCCCCGAGAGTCGCGTTGTCAAGAAGTGGCGGCTGCAGCCGGGCAAGATGTTCCTGATCGACTTCGAGCAAGGCCGCATCGTCGACGACGAGGAACTGAAGAACCAGTTTGCCTCCGCCAAGCCCTATCGCCAATGGATCGAGAACGTTCGCGTGCGCCTCGACGACGTCGTCGCGACTGCTGAACCGGTCACCTACCCCGAGGCGCTCCTCGACCGCCAGCAGGCCTTCGGCTACACGCAGGAAGACATCAAGTTTCTCATGACGCCGATGGCCGCCACGGGGGAAGAGAGCATCGGATCGATGGGCAACGATTCGCCGCTCGCGGTCCTGTCCGACAGGAACAAGCCGCTCTACAACTACTTCAAGCAGTTGTTCGCGCAGGTCACTAATCCGCCGATCGACCCGATCCGCGAAGCATTGGTCATGTCGCTGGTGTCGTACATCGGCCCAAGGCCGAACCTGCTCGACATCAACGCCGTCAATCCGCCGATTCGCCTCGAAGTCTCGCAACCGATCCTCGACTTCGAGGGTATGGCGCGGCTGCGCTCGATCGAGCGCCACACCGGCGGCAAATTTAAGAGCTACGAGCTTGACGTCGTGTACCCACTGAGCTGGGGCAGCCAGGGCGTCGAGGCCAAGCTTGCTTCACTCTGCGCGGAAGCGGTTGATGCCCTGAAGAGCGGTCACAACATCCTGATCATTACGGACCGCCGGATGAATCGCGCGCATGTCGCGATTCCAGCGCTGCTTGCGCTGTCGGCAATACATCAACACCTGGTCCGCGAGGGCTTGCGCACCACGGCCGGGCTGGTTGTCGAGACCGGCTCGGCGCGCGAAACGCACCATTTTGCGGTTCTCGCCGGGTACGGCGCCGAGGCGGTCCACCCCTATCTTGCGCTCGAGACACTGATTGCCGTTCACGCCGAGCTGCCGGGCGATCTGTCCGCCGAAAAGGCCATCTACAACTACATCAAGGCGATCGGCAAGGGACTATCGAAGATCATGTCCAAGATGGGTATTTCGACCTATATGTCCTATTGCGGCGCGCAGATCTTCGAGGCCATCGGGCTCAATCCGGAGCTTGTCGAAAAGTATTTCAGCGGTACCGCGACCCAGATCGGCGGAATTGGCGTGTTCGAAGTCGCCGAGGAAGCCGTCCGTCTCCACAAAGCCGCCTTCGGCAACGATCCGGTACTCGCGCGCATGCTCGATGCCGGCGGCGAATACGCCTGGCGCACGCGTGGCGAAGAGCACATGTGGACCCCGGACGCCATCGCAAAACTGCAACACAGCGCACGCTCGGGCAAGTTCGAGACCTACAAGGAATACGCGCAGATCATCAACGACCAGTCGCCGCCGCCACATGACACTGCGCGGCTTGTTCGAGTTCAGGCTCGATCCCGCTCGGGCGATTCCTCTCGACCAGGTCGAACCTGCGGGCGAAATCGTCAAGCGCTTTGCCACCGGCGCCATGTCGCTGGGCTCGATTTCAACCGAGGCGCACAGCACGCTGGCGGTCGCGATGAACCGCATCGGCGGCAAGTCGAATACCGGGGAAGGCGGCGAGGACAAGAACCGCTATCGCAACGAGCTGCGCGGCATTCCGATTGCCCAGGGCACCAAGGTTTCGGAAGTCATCGGCGCCGATGTAGTCGAGGCCGACTATGAACTGCGGGCGGGCGATTCGCTACGTTCCAGGATCAAACAGGTCGCCTCGGGACGCTTCGGCGTGACCACCGAATACCTGGTGTCGGCCGACCAGGTGCAGATCAAGATGGCCCAGGGAGCGAAACCCGGCGAGGGCGGGCAATTGCCCGGCGGCAAGGTCTCCGATTACATCGGCAAGCTGCGCCACTCGGTCCCCGGCGTGGGACTGATTTCGCCGCCGCCGCACCATGACATCTACTCGATCGAGGATCTGGCCCAACTGATTCATGACCTGAAGAACGTCGCCGCGACCGCCAGCATCAGCGTCAAACTGGTGTCCGAGGTGGGTGTCGGCACGGTCGCCGCCGGTGTCGCCAAGGCAAAGGCCGACCATGTAGTGATCGCCGGACATGACGGCGGAACCGGCGCTTCGCCCTGGTCGTCGATCAAACATGCGGGCACGCCATGGGAACTCGGCCTGGCCGAAACCCAACAGACTCTGGTATTGAACCGCCTGCGCGGCCGGATTCGCGTCCAGGCGGACGGACAGATGAAGACCGGTCGCGACGTCGTGATCGGCGGCATCCTCGGTGCCGACGAGTTCGGCTTCGCGACCGCGCCGCTGGTCGCCGAAGGCTGCATCATGATGCGCAAGTGCCATCTCAACACCTGCCCGGTCGGTGTCGCCACGCAGGATCCGGTGCTGCGCCGCAAGTTCCAGGGACGGCCCGAACACGTGGTCAATTTTTTCTTCTTTGTTGCGGAAGAAGCGCGCCAGATCATGGCGCAGCTCGGCATTCGCCAATTTGATGACCTGATCGGGCGTGCCGACCTGCTCGACGCCCGCAAGGGTATCGAGCACTGGAAAGCACGCGGGCTCGATTTCAGCCGCGTCTTTCATCTGCCCGATGCGCCGGCCGAGGTTGCGCGCCACCAGGTCGATCTGCAGGATCACGGCCTCGACCGCGCGCTCGACGTGAAACTGATCGAGAAGGCACGCCCTGCGCTGGAAAAGGGCGAAAAGGTGCGCATCATGCAGGACGCGCGAAACGTCAACCGCACGGTCGGCGCGATGCTCTCCGGAGAATTGATTCGTCATCATCCGGACGGCCTGCCCGACAACACGGTATTCGTGCAGATGGAAGGCACCGGCGGCCAGAGCTTCGGCGCCTTCCTCGCGCGCGGCATTACGCTCTACCTGATCGGTGATGCAAACGATTACACCGGCAAGGGCCTCTCGGGTGGTCGCGTGGTGGTACGGCCAAGTCTCGATTTCCGCGGGGACGCAGCCAAGAACATCATCGTCGGCAACACCGTGCTTTATGGCGCGACCGAAGGCGAGGCGTTCTTCCGCGGCGTTGCCGGCGAACGCTTTGCGGTGCGCCTGTCCGGCGCCGCTGCCGTCGTCGAAGGCACCGGTGACCACGGCTGCGAGTACATGACCGGCGGCACGGCAGTGGTGCTGGGCAAGACCGGCCGCAACTTCGCCGCGGGCATGTCGGGCGGCATCGCCTATGTGTACGACGAGGACGGCCAGTTCTCCAAGCGCTGCAATCAGGCGATGGTTGCGCTCGAAAGGATGCTGCCGGCGGCCGAGCAGACCGCCAAGCAGGATGCCGCCGTCTTTCATTGCGGCCAGACCGACGAAGTTCAGTTGCGCAGGCTGATCGAAGATCACTACAGATGGACCGGCAGTCTGCGGGCGCGCGAGATTCTCGATCACTGGGAGGCATCGCTGTCGAGGTTCGTCAAGGTGTTCCCGCACGAGTACCGCCGTGCGCTGGGCGAACTCAACGCCCGGAACGAAACCGCGGCCACGATTGCCAAGGCGCGCGAATCCGGCACGACCACAGCCAAGGCCTGACCGGCTGCCGCAAAACGCGCGAACAGGAGCCATAGCAAATGGGGAAAGTCACCGGTTTTCTTGAGTACGAACGTCTGGAAGAGGGCTATGAGCCCGTCGACAAGCGACTCAAGAGCTACAGGGAATTCGTGATCGGCCTGAAGGAGGACGAGGCCAAGATCCAAAGCGCGCGCTGTATGGATTGCGGCACGCCGTTCTGCAACAGCGGCTGTCCGGTCAACAACATCATTCCGGACTTCAATGACCTCGTGTACCGCAATGACTGGCGCAATGCCATCGATGTATTGCACTCGACCAACAACTTCCCGGAGTTCACCGGCCGCATCTGCCCGGCCCCGTGCGAGGCCGCGTGCACGCTGAACGTCAACGACGACCCCGTTGGCATCAAGTCGATCGAGCATGCGATCATCGACCGCGCCTGGAACGAAGGCTGGGTCGTGCCGCAGCCGCCGCAATCGAAGACCGGCAAGAAGGTCGCGGTGGTCGGCTCCGGCCCGGCGGGACTCGCGGCCGCACAGCAGCTTGCGCGCGCGGGCCATGAGGTGACCGTGTTCGAAAAGAACGACCGCATCGGCGGCCTCCTGCGCTACGGCATTCCCGACTTCAAGATGGAGAAGTCGCACATCGATCGGCGCGTCCAACAAATGGAGGCCGAAGGCGTCGCTTTCCGCACCGGCGTGTTGATCGGCGCACTTGCGGACAACGGCAAGATCACCAACTGGGCCAGGGAAACCGTCGCGGCAGAACAGTTGCTGAACGATTTCGACGCCGTGCTGCTCGCCGGTGGCGCCGAACAGCCACGCGACCTGCCTGCCCCGGGGCGCGAACTCGACGGCATCCATTTCGCGATGGAGTTCCTGCCGCAGCAGAACAAGGTCAACGCCGGCGACAAGCTCAAGGGGCAGATCACGGCCTCCGGCAAGCACGTAATCGTCATCGGCGGCGGAGATACCGGCTCCGACTGCGTCGGGACCAGCAATCGTCACGGTGCAGCCAGCGTCACCCAGTTCGAACTGTTGCCGATGCCGCCCGAGCAGGAGAACAAGGCGCTGACCTGGCCGTACTGGCCGTACAAGCTGCGTACCTCGTCCAGCCACGAGGAAGGTTGCGAGCGCGAGTTCGCCATTTCGACCAAGGAGTTCATCGGCGAGAAGGGCGCGGTCACGGCAATCAAGACGGTGCGCGTCGAGTTCAAGGACGGCAAGATGATCGAGGTTCCCGGCAGCGAACAGATCCTCAAGGCGGATCTGGTGCTGCTGGCCATGGGCTTCGTCAGCCCGGTGGCCTCGGTTCTCGAAGCGTTCGGCATCGACAAGGACGCGCGCGGCAATGCCAAGGCCACGACGGAAGCTGCTGGCGGCTATCGAACCAACGCCGAGAAGGTCTTCGCCGCTGGCGACATGCGGCGCGGACAATCGCTGGTCGTGTGGGCGATCCGCGAACGGCGCCAGGCCGCCCGCGCGGTCGATGAATTCCTCGTGGGATCGAGCGCCCTGCCCCGTTGAAGCAGCGCCCTTCGCGGATCGCCCCGAGGGGCGAATTTCACGAGCGCAGGCTTGGGCACAAGCAGCGACAGGCATCGGCAACGTCACCGTGCAGCATGCGCATTTCGACCAGCCGCTCGCATTGCGCAGCGGCGGCGTCGTGCCGGCGTACGACCTGGTGTACGAGACCTACGGCACGCTGAACGCCGCCAAGTCCAACGCGGTGCTGGTCTGCCATGCGCTGTCGGGATCGCACCACGTGGCCGGCACTTATGCCGACGATCTGAATAACCTGGGTTGGTGGGACAACCTCGTCGGACCGGGCAAGCCGCTCGATACCGACAAGTTCTTCGTCGTCGGCGTCAATAATCTGGGCGGTTGCCACGGTTCGACGGGGCCCAAGACCGTCAATCGGCAAACCGGCAAACCGTGGGGTGCGGAGTTCCCGATCGTCACCGTGATCGACTGGGTGCATTCACAGGTGCGCCTGACCGATCTGCTGGGAATAGACAGCTGGGCGGCGGTGATGGGCGGCAGTCTGGGCGGCATGCAGGCGCTGCGCTGGAGCATCACCTACCCGCAGCGCGTGCGCCACGCGCTCGTCATCGCCGCGGCGCCGCGACTGACGGCACAGAACATTGCCTTCAACGATGTGGCGCGGCAGGCCATCCTCACCGATCCGGAATTTCACGACGGCCACTATTACGATTTCGGTGTCGTGCCGCGACGTGGCCTGCGCCTGGCGCGCATGCTCGGCCACATCACGTATTTGTCGGACGATTCGATGGCGGCCAAATTCGGCCGCGAACTGCGTGGCGAACGACTCAACTTCGACTACGACGTCGAGTTCCAGATCGAATCCTACCTGCGCTATCAGGGCGACCGCTTCGCCACCTACTTCGACGCCAACACCTATCTGCTGATGACCAAGGCGCTCGACTACTTCGACCCGGCGCGCGAATGCGACGGCGACCTGTCGGCCACGATGGCCCGCGCGCTGGCCAAGTTTCTGGTTGTCTCGTTCACCACAGACTGGCGCTTCTCGCCGGCGCGCTCGCGCGAGATCGTCACCGCGCTGCTCGACGCGCGCAAGGACGTGACCTATGCCGAGATCGCCAGCCCGCACGGCCACGATTCGTTCCTGATGGAATATGCGCAATACCATGCGGTGATGCGCGCCTACTTCGACAACATTCGCGTGTGAGACGATGATGCTCGCAGCCGACAGACTCGACTACCAAGTCATCGCATCCTGGGTGCCGCAGGACGCCCGCGTGCTCGACCTGGGCTGCGGCGATGGCGAACTGCTCGCCCACCTGCGCGAGACGCGCGGCGCCGTCGGTTACGGCGTCGAGAACGACCCCGACCGCGTGCTCGGCTGCGTCAGGAACGGCATCAGCGTGCTGCAGATCGACCTCGAGCAGGGCCTCTACGGCTTTCGCGACGCGAGCTTCGACGTGGTCGTCATGTCCGACGCCCTGCAGGCCCTGCACCGCACCGAAAAGGTGCTTCGCGAAATGCTGCGGGTCGGTGCCGAGGCGATCCTGAGCTTTCCCAACTTCGCATACTGGAAGCACCGCCGGGCCATCATGGAAGGCCACATGCCGGTGTCCGATCGTCTTCCCTTCCAGTGGTACGACACGCCGAACGTGCGCTTCTTCACCATCGTCGATTTCGACGCGCTGTGCGAGAAGCTCGGGCTGCGTGTGCGCGAGCGGCTGGTGCTCGACGACCAGGGCAGGCCGGTCGAGGAGGAACCCAACTTCCTCGGCAGCTTTGCCCTCTACCGGCTCGGGCGCGACAGCTGAGCGAGGCTGCCCAAGCGCCGCGCGAAACCATCTGGCAGGCGCTGGCCAACCGGCGCATGCTGATCTGCGTGTTCGTCGGCTTCTCCTCGGGCCTGCCGCTCTACCTGCTGCTCAACCTCGTACCGGCCTGGCTCAAGACCGAGGGCATCAGCCTCAAGGCGATCGGCCTGTTCGCGCTGATCCAGTTTCCCTACACCTGGAAGTTTCTCTGGTCGCCGCTGCTCGATCGCTATGCGATTCCGTTCTTCGGCCGCCGCCGCGGCTGGATGCTGGCCACGCAGTTGCCGCTGCTGGCGGCGATCGCCTGGCTCGGTCAGCTCTCGCCGTCCCAGCATCTTTCCTGGGTGGTCTACGGCGCGATGGCGGTGGCGTTCCTGTCTGCCACACAGGACATCGTGCTCGACGCCTACCGCCGCGAGCTGTTGCGCGAGGAAGAACTCGGGCTCGGTAACGCGGTGTACGTCAACGCCTATCGCATCGCCGGCCTGGTGCCCGGCTCGCTTTCGCTGATTCTGGCCGACCACGTGCCGTGGTCGCTGGTGTTCCTGGTCACCGCGCTGTTCATGTTGCCGGGGCTCGCGATGACCCTGGTGATCAGCGAGCCGCTATCGGCGATCGCCGCGCCACGCCCTGCGCGAAGCGGTGGTCGAGCCCTTCCACGAGTTCATCAACCGTTCCGGCTGGCGCATGGCGGCCCTCGTTCTGGCGTTCATCTTTCTCTACAAGCTCGGCGATTCGATGTGCACGGCGCTGGCCACACCGTTCTATCTCGAGATGGGCTATGCCAAATCGGACATCGGCATCATCGCAAAGAATGCCGGACTGTGGCCGGCCGTGATCGGTGCCCTGCTCGGCGGCATGTGGATGGTCAGACTCGGCATCAATGCGCGCTGTGGTTGTTCGGCGTGGTGCAACTGGTGTCGATCTTCGGCTTCGCCTGGCTGGCCTGGCGGGGGCCGGCCGCGCCGGATGCCGACCGCCTGATCGTGCTGGCGGTGGTAATAGGCTTCGAGGCACTCAAAGTGGGCCTGGGCACCGCGGCATTCGTCGCCTACATCGCGCGCGCCACCAACCCCGCTTACACCGCCACGCAGTTCGCGCTATTCACCAGCCTCGCCGCCGTGCCGCGCACCTTCGTCAACGCCACCACCGGCTGGCTGGTCGAATCGCTCGGCTGGCTCAGTTTCTTCCTGCTCTGCGCGGCGCTCGCCGTGCCGGGCATGCTGCTACTGCTCAAGGTTGCACCGTGGGGTGACGGTCCGTCGAGCGCCACGGGCGGCACCTCTGGAGGCCGCCCCTAGCGGTCGTTCCACGGCATACTGGCCTGGAAGCCGCACCAACTGGCGCTATCGGGCATGCCATCCTGCAGAGCGTTATTCCATGCGGCTCTCAGGCATGCCACCGCCAGAGCGCCATTCCATGCGGCTCTCGGGCCGGTGTGCTTCTCCCGCTTTGCGATCGCCTCGGCCGATGCGCTCGGCAAAATAGACACCGAATCGGCCACCGCTGCAGCCGGCCTCTCAGCTTTCGGTCTTTCGGCCTCCACCGGCGCCCACGCAGCTACCGCCGAGCACAGCGGCGAGTTCGACGCCAGCACCCCGAAGGTGGAGTGACGATGCCGGCGTGATGGTGGGATCAACACCGCCAGACGACCGAGCAGTTCGGAGCGGCGTGATCCGAGGCGCCCATCGCCAGCGCCGCTTCGAATAGGAAGAAATTTGAAGTAGGCCCCTTTGGTCTGAAGTTCTCCCCAGAGAACGCAGGCGAATACGTCGATTCGGGAGACAACTCGACGGTTGTGGTGGCGATTGTCGCGCGAAATGTAGCCAGGCGGTGGGTTGCATTATTGCGTTTGACCGTAGAGCATGGGCCATGCACATGAGTGTTGTTCGAACCGGGGTTCGCGCCCCGCTTACCTGCTGCGGGAGTCCCTGCCGCAAGGGGCCAAGGTGCGCAAGCGCACCTGGCCAATCTCTCGGCCTGAGCGAGGAACAGATCAGCGGCATTCGTGCGGTGTTGCGGGGCGAACCGCTGTGGCCGGTGGAGGAGTTTTCGAGGTGGTGGGCTCGGTGCCCACGGCCACGTGCGGGCTGAAGGGTAGCCATGCAGCGCTTGGGCTTGCGCAACTGCTCGCAGCAGTGCGCGCGCCCAGCCTGAGCGCGCGAGCGCGGTGCGCGCCCTGGGTGGCAGCACGGCTGCTGGCCCTCCCCGACCTGCCCCCGCGGCTCGGCACGACGCAGCCGCCGAGGACTTCGGCGTGAGTCAGGCCGATGAACGACCTGGCGCGGCGATGGACTGGTTTGCTGGCACGCCGGGCCACGATCGGGAGTAGAAGGCTTTCCGCCCGTCACCTGAGCGAAGGCACTGGCGCTCTACGATCTGTCGTCGAGGCCTCGAGGGCCGTTGCTGGGCAGCTGATAAGCTCGGCTCGCCGACGACGGCAAGCGCGGCAAGCTCCAGGTCAATTTCGGGCTGCTCACCGAGCGGCCTGGTGTCGTGGCGGTGTCGGTGTATGAGGGCAACGTCGCCGACGCAGCCCGCTCACGCCCCAGGTGCTGCGCTGAAGCAGGACTCCCGGCCTGGATCAGGTGGTGCGGTGGGCGATCGGGGGCATGATCGGGCAGACGGCGGTCAGGACCCCGCGCCACCTACCGGGGCTGGGCTGGATCACGGCATTGAAGAGCAGCCAGATTCGCGCGCTGGTGCAGGGCGAGGAGCAGTGCAGTTGGGGCTGTTCGACGAGCGTAACCTGTTCGAACTCTACCCCGGATTACCCGGGCGAGCGTCTGGTGGCCTGTCGCAACCCGCAGTTGGGGCGGGCGCGGCCACTAACGCACGGCATTGATCGAGGCCACGCGCAGCGAACCCGATCGGGTGCGGGCGATGGTCGAGCGCGGCAGCCTTTCGGGACAGGACAAGATCGGCCTGCGGGTGGGCAAGGTGCTGAACAAGTACAAGGTCGCCAAGCACTTCGGCTGACGATCGAAGCGCGCCGCTTCGACACGCGTACGCGAGGAATCGGTGGCGATGGAGGCGGCCTGGGCGGACTGTATGTCATTCGCACCGCGCTTGCCCCTGAGCGTATGGACGCCGCCCAAGTGGTGCGCGGCTCAAGCGGCTCACCGAGGTGGAGCGGGCGTTTCGTTCGCTCAAGACGGTGGATCTGCAGATCCGCCCCATCCACCACCGGCTGGAGACACGGGTACGCGCCCACATCTTCCTGGCATGCTCGCCTACTATGTTGAGTGGCACCTGCGCGGCTTGGCGCGAGCTGCTCTTTGCCGATGAGACTCGCGATGCAAAGGACATGAATGATCCGGTCGCCCCGGCCCGGCGCTCAACGGCTGCGCTACGCAAAGCCGCCACCCATCGCTTGGACAACGGCGTGCCAGCGCATAGCTTCCGCACCTCATCGAGGAACTCGCCAGTATCGTGCGTAACACGTGTCGCACCGCGCCAGCGACCCGCCAACGCCGAGCTTCAGATCGTAACGACCCCAACCCGACACAGCAGCGCGCCTGAACTGCTCAACGCGATCTCCGTGTAGCCAGCCGCACGACACCCAGAACTCAGCTACCACTCAGATTTATAAGGACAAACCTGCACGGCGTAGGGGGGAACGTCAGTTTAGTCTCCCTTTTAGTCTTAAGGCAATGCATCGCTGATCGCTTGATCCTGATGGGTGGCTGGCGCGATTCGTTCGCAGCCATACTTTGAAGAAGCGGGGCGCGATCGGCGATTGCGGAGGCGTAGCGACAGAGTTCAAAACCGGCGGCTGGCGCCGCCGTGGGAACCGCCTTGCCCACTTGACACGGGCCGATCAATGGATGGGCCCTTTCGTGACCCCTCTTTCGACTTCGGCCCTTTTGCTGTACAACCGGAGCGGCGCGGACAGGGCATCGGGCGGCGCCTCGTCGCCGCGTGCGAAGCGCGGGCGGATGTGGCGAAGTTACGCGGACTCCATCTGCTGACTACCACCGCCAGGCACTTCTTCGGCGCCCTGGCTACGACGGATCGGAGCACTGGGGCTGCCGGAGTCGATCCAGAGACCGAGGAACCTGCGTCCTTGCCCCAGGACCGCCGTGGCGATGATGAAGCGGCTGCGCTGGCCGGCCCGGGGACTGTGCTTTCCTGAGGTTGATCTCCAGGCCCCAAGCCGCTTCCTGGAACGCCTCCTGGCGTTTGGACTTGACCGCCGGCAGCGTCGATGACGAGCAACGCCAAGGCCGCCCAGCAGCAGCCGAGCGAGAGGGCGGCGTGTGAGCGAACGTGGTCGGATCGCCGCGGGGGACAACAGCATCGCCCGCCGCAGGTTCTCCTCCATCATCGGGCCGAGGATGAACCGAGGATCGCGATGCGGGGCTCGCAGCGCAACTTGTAGAAGAGATAACCCAGCGCGCCGAAGCGACGGTCATGGGCACGTCGAAGGTCGCTGTTGCTGCGAGTCAATACGCCGATACAGCAGAACCCGAGCGCCGGATAGCGCAGCCGGTACGGCACCTTCCAGCTACTCAACCAGCCCGATCAGCGGCGGGTTCAGGATCACCAGCATCAGGGTTGCCGATCCACACCATGCACCAGGCCCCAGAAAAGCGTCGGGTTGCTCGTCATCACCTGCGGGCCGGGCTGGATGTTGGTGGATCGTCATCGCGCCGATCATCAAGGCCATCACCGCGTTGGATGGGATGCCGAGCGTCAGCATCGGGAATGACGGTCTGCGCCAAGTTGTTGGCCGACTCTGGGCCGGCCTACGCCGCGGATGTTGCCATTGCCGAACGGCGGATCGGCATTCGGACCGGCGAGTTTCTTTCGACCGCGTAGGCCGCGAAGGCCGCGAGCAGACGCGCCGCCGCCCCTGGCAGGGATGCCGAGAATCGAACCCAGCAACGTGCCGCGCACCACGCCGGGGCCGCGTCCGTCCTACTCCTTGACGTTCGGCTGACCGAACCGACCGCTGGTTAATTCCTCGCGGTGGCCTTTCTTTTCCACGTTGGCGATGATCTCGGCAAAGCCAAACACACCCATCGCCACCGCGACAAGCCGATGCCGTCTGGTCGTCCCGGAATATCAAGCTGAAGGCGCCACGCCCGGTTCACGTCGGTACCGACGAGCCGAGCAGCAGACCGAGCACTATCATCCGATCTTGCCTACGAGCGAACCCAACGCGAGCACGACCGCGCCGATCAGGCCCAGCACCATTAGCGAAAAAGTATTCCGGGACCGAACTTAAATGCGAGTTCGGTAAGCGGCAGGCGAAACGCCGCGATCCAGAACCGTTGCGGAAGGTTCCGGGAACGAATGCCCGATCGCCGCCGTGCCGAGCGCCGCCCCGCGCGACCCTGGCGTGCCAACTGGTAGCGTCGAGACAGGTCCGCGACGGAAGACGATCCACCGGGCAGATTGACCAGAATCGCCGTCGTCGAGCCGCCGTATTGCGCACCGTAGTAGATGCCGGCCAGCATGATCAGCGCCGAGGTTGGTTCCAGCGCGTAGGTCGTCGGCGGCAGCATCGCGAGGTCGCGACCGGGCCGATTCCGGGCAACACGCCGATTAGCGTGCCGATCAGGCAGCCGGCAAACGCATAGAAGAGGTTCTGCAGCGTCAGCGCGGTGTCAACCGATCGCCAGATTGCTCAACAGTTCCACTGCCGTCTCCGTTGGGTCCGTCTAAATTTGGTTCTTCGAGGAACGCCGGCAGTACCGGGATCGTGAGCTTCAGGCCCATGATGAACACGACGTACGTGATCGGCCATCACGATCGACAGGATGATCAAGCCTTAGTTCCAGCGGAATTCGTGGCTCGCAGCTGGAGATCACGACAAGCGCAAACATGGATCCAGGACACCCGCCCAGCGCAGGATCACCGCATAGAGGACCACCGCGCTGACGCACCATGCCAGCTCAGGCGAAATGGAACTTCTCGACCTTGCCCGCCTTTCCCTGCGCGCCCGAGCCGCTCAAGGCCGCCAGCACGCCGACAAAGGCGAGCAACAGCCAGGCTCGGACCGGAACGCCGGCCCCATGCGCTGTGCCTGACCGGGGTCATAGCGGGTGCAACACCGGCGGCCAAGCAGCCCACGCGATGAACATCCGCCCGAAGTCGCTTTCGTTTCGATCTTCGCTTCATCTCCTCAAGGTGGCGGCGCGGGCAAGGCACTCCCTGGGACGTCTCCGTGCGAGCGCGTGACCACGTACTGCAGTCCGGAACGACCAGACGGGAAGCGGGGTCACGGCTTCCCAGCTACTGGTCGCCTGCTGAGTGAGTCCCGCTCCAAGATCCCCTAAGTCTTTGGTTCGGACGGCCGCGAAATTGGGAACACTTCGCGCACGTACTCCGCCAGCATTGCACAAAAGGCCGTGGCGTAGGACGGCATGTGGCGTCGCTTGTCCCAGAAGACGGGCCAGGGCTCGTGCAACGGTTTGCCCCTGAAGGTTACCCGAACGATGCGCAGCGGATACCGATCGATTCGCACCGCAGAGGGAACGACTGCTACACCGTGTCCCCTCTCGGCCATCGCCAGCAGCGTATGCGGTGTCCGGCTCTCGAAGACGATATTGGCCTCCGTGCCTGCCAGACGGCAGGTGGCGTTGAAGTTACGGCGGGATACGAAGCTGTTATCCAGCACGAGCAGCGGGTAGGCTGCGAGGCGGGCAATCTCGATTGCTCCGCTCTTGCCGAGTATCAGCGGCGCATGGTAAGCGGCGAGCAGTTCTACCACCTGTAGCGCGAGGCTCGCGAAACGCGGATCGCCGGGCCGAACCGCGCCAAGCAGATTCTGGCCAACGTGAATCTCGCCGCGCTCGAGCATTCCGAGGGTGTCGGACCACGCAATTGCCTCGATCAACTTCACCTGCACGCTGGGGAAACGTTGCGCGTATCGGTGCAGGAAATCGGACATAGCGGCTTCGATGAATTGAGGGGAGGCCGCCACCTTCAGCGTGCCCGTGTCGCCGCGCCGGAGCAGTTGCGCGCGCTCGACGACCGCGCTGGCGCAGCTCAACAGACCACGGCAGTCGCCAAGCAACTGCTCGCCTTCGCCAGTCAGCACGAGGCGGCGTCCGACACGATCGAAGAGCTTCAGACCGAGCTCCTGCTCGAGATTGCTGATCTGGCGGGACAGAGCAGGCTGAGCAATGCGCAGGCGCACTGCCGCCGGAGACAGTGCCCAGTTCGGCAACGGTGACGAAGGTTCGCGCGTGCCGCAGATCCACGTGGTTATGCCCGATCGACATAAGTGACCAGAGGAATTATATATTGGACGGCTAAGCCGTGTTGCGCCACAGTTGCTGCGTGGATCCCGCTCCTGCGCGCGAGGAGCCAATGCGTGGCAAGGAAAGCCGATGAAACCGATACTCTTGATGCTGCTATCTGCGCTCGGCCTCACCGTCGCGACATTCAAGGCCGAGGCAGAAACCGCCCACGAAACCGCTGAGGGCGATAGTACCGATCGCGGCGGGCAGCATGGCCGACATTGTGGCGCGTGTGGTGTTCGAACAACTGTCGACGCAACTCGGGCAGCCCATCATTGTGGAGAACCGTCCCGGCGCAGGGCAAACGATCGGCGTCAGCGTCGTCGCCAAGTCGGCCCCCGATGGCTATACCCTCCTCGTTAACTCGTCCGCGCACGCGATAAGCGCCGTAGCTTCATCTGAACCTGAACTACCATCCAGTGCGGGATTTTGCTGCAGTCATCCCGATCGGCGTCACGCCGAACGTCTTCGTCGTCCCGCCAGCCAAAGGATTCAAGACAGTTGGCGAGTTCGTCGCCGCAGCCAAGGCAAAGCCTGGCGCGATGAATTTCGCCTCAGCCGGTGTCGGACTGCGACTCATCTCAGCGCGGAACGATTCCGGTCGAGCGCGGGAGTCGAGCCGTGCATGTTCCGCTCAAGGCAGGGCGGAAATCATCACCGAGGTGATGACCGGACGGGTCGACTTTTCTTCGGGCCGGTCGGGGTCGTGGCGCCGCACGTACGGGAGGGCAAGCTCACTGCGCTCGTGGTGAACGGCAAAGAACGCTCTTCCTTGCTGCCGGAGGTGCCTACCACGCTTGAGGCTGGCTTTGCCAATGCCGAGTATCCGTTCTGGTTGGGGATCTTTCTGCCGGCGAAGACGCCACGCGATATCGTCGACAGGCTTCACCGTGAGACGCTCAAAGCGCTGCAAGAGCCCAAGGTAAGGGACAAGCTGGCGAGACTGGGCATCGATCCAATGGTGATGACCCCGACCGAGTTCGAGCGCATCTCGAGAAGGAGATTGCCGTCAACGCAGCGCTTGTGGAAGCGATCGGATTGCAGCCGCAGTGACGGGACGGCCCTGGCTGAGGGCGGCCGCTCGGTTAAGCGGCCGTACCCGATGGGAGCCGTCGCCCAGTCCACATCAGACGACCGCATGGTCATTTCATCGACATTCGCCGCCTCAGACGGGGACCGTTACGAGGTCCAGATGGGGCGGTGGAGCCGGCGCCTCGCGCCCCTGTTCATTGACTTCGCGGGGATCACGACAGCCGAGCGCGTGCTGGACGTCGGGTGCGGCACAGGAAATCTGAGTTTCAACCTAGCGCGAAACCCTGCAATCGGCAGCGTGCGTGGCATCGATCTTTCTCCCGCTTACGTCGAGCACGCTAAGCGAAGAAACCGCCACGCACGCATCGACTTCGAAGTCGGAGACGCTTGCAATCTGCCATTTCCGGGCGGCTGGTTCGACCACGCCTCTCGCTGCTAGTCCTGCAATTCATTCCGCAGCCCCACCTCCGGGTGCGTGGATGCGGCGTGTCACACGTCCCGGCGGAACTGTCGCCGCGGCGACGTGGGACCGCGCGGAGGGCTCGTTTACTTTCGTCTGATCTTCGATACGGCAGCCATGCTCGATCGGTACGGGAATGAGGGCAGAGCGCGGGCGTACACCAGGCCCATGAGTCGCCCTGGGGATTTAGTGCGCGCTTGGCATGACGCTGGTCTGACAGATGTTGTGGACGGAATGCTGACGACCCGCATGGACTTCGCATCCTTCGCGGATTTCTGGGCACCCAGTGAAGGCAAGGATAGGCCGGTCGCGGACTACGTGGGGACTCTATGCGTGGAAGCCAGGAAAAGCTCCGAGATATGGTCGAACTGGCGTATCTGGATGGAGAGGTCGATGGTCCACGGTCCTACGCCGCAGTTGCCTGGGTCGTGAAAGGCAAAGTGCCATAGGGGTGGATCGCCTGCGGATGGTGCAGGATCCGAATCTGTTCACCGCGGGATCCTCGTCGTGTCGCGGAAGATAGGAAATCCAATGCGCCTTGCGCAAGTATTTCGGGCCCTGGCAGTCGTTGTTCGGCAATGGCATGCCACCGGTGCGTGGAGATCCTGCCAGAATCGCAACGAGTGCCGGGCCATGGCTCAGCGGGGCGTCCTTCGTCGTCTACATCGCGCGCGCCACCAACCCCCGCTTACACCGCCACGCAGTTCGCGCTATTCACCAGCTTCGCCGCCGTGCCGCGCACCTTCGTCAACGCCACCACCGGCTGGCTGGTCGAATCGCTCGGCTGGCTGAACTTTTCTGGCTCTGCGCGGCGCTCGCCGTGCCCGGCATGCTGCTATTGCTCAAGGTCGCACCATGGGGCGATGGTCCGCCAAGCCCCACGGGCGGCACCTCTGGAGCCCGCCCGTAGCGGTCGTTTCACGGCATATAAGCCTGGAAGCCGCGCCAGTAGGCGCGTTCTGGCATGCCATCCTGCAGATCGCCATTCCAAGAGGATCCCAGGCATGCCATCGGCCAGAGCGCCATTCCATGGGGCTCTCAGGCCGGGGCATGTCTCAGCCCCGATATTCGTTGCGCTGGCCGGTGCTGATCACCTTGCCGTCATTGTTCAGGGTGACATCGAAGAACATCTCGCGCGGGAACACGTCGTCATAGGCCCACGACCACACGTCCTCGGGTTTCAGCGGCAGGCGCATGGTGTTGGTCGGCTTGCCCAGCAGGCGGCGCAACCCGTCCTCGCCCATGCCCGTCGTGACCTTGGCGAAATTCTCCTCGCTGACCACCTGGGTGAACTCGCGCAGGATGTTGTCGGCGCCGACCGTTGCCATATAGTTCCTCTTGCCGGCCGGCATGCGGGTGAATTCCCAGGTCGTGCTGCCGTCGGCGTTCTTCCATTCCATCGATGGCGTGCCCATTGCCTCGCGTACGTCGAACCCGGTCGACATACGCCGGGTTTGAGCCGCAACTGCAGATCGGGTCGATCGGTGCAGCCGCCAAGCAGTGTGGCCAGGACGGCGAATAGGGCGGTGAACGTGCGCATCGGTTTCTCCCAGGTTGAGGGCTAGAATCGGAGCATCCGACTTACGTCAGGGTGGCGACGTGAAGCACTCTATGCCCGAGAAGATTTGCCGGCTGATGCCGAAAACGCCGAACACCGTGGCGGCCGACGGCCCCGGTTTTGCCAACCGAACCGCATTCTATCGCCCATCCGCGCAGCGCGGTCGCCGTCGGTTGTCCGTCGCACAAGACGCCCGCGTCCGATGCCGTGCACACAGGTCCAGCTGAAGATCGAATGGCATCGCGGCCCGGAGCTTGCCCGTGAGCCGCGATACCTGCCCGCCGCGGTGCCTAACCTCGCGCATACCCTGCTCGCGCGCGGCGGCGACGCGGTATTCGTGCCGATCCGCAGCATGCAGGTGCTAGCGATCATCGACCGCGAGGAGATCGTGTTCGTCGATAGCCAGCGCAAGCATTTCGTCGAAGCCGCTTGGCAGTGCTTCGCCCCGCGCGACCGCGCCGCGCTCGACGCGCCGGTGGCTTACGAGGTCGTGCATTACGGCAAGCGGGTGCCACGCTGATGAGCCGGCTGCAGGCGGAATTCCATGCCCTGCAGGCGCGCGCGGCTGGCGAGCCGCATCACGGCGAGGCCGCCGTGCTGCCGATGGCGCCACCCGATCGCAGCGGCGAGTAGCGGTCCGCCACCGCCTTGCGGCCTGTCGTCGCCGGATGTTTCGGCCGCCGAAATACGCCTGTCACCTGTCTGCCGCAACATCTGCGTCACGTCTCTCCGGTAACGACGCACGACGGACAAGACATGGATGATCGACGCGCTGGGCGAACCCAAGCTGCTGTTGCCGGCACTGGTCAACGAGGCGCTGGCCGCGAACGACCGCGCCAAGTACTACTTTGCGCTGCTGCCGATTGCCCAGGCGCGTGCCGACGACCCGCAGCGCAGCGCGCCGGAACTGGTGGCCGAACGTTCGGCCGCCGGCGTGGAAGAAGACGCGCTGGATACCGTACCGGCCCACAGCGCAAGGCTGGAAGCCGGCCGCTACTGCATTCCGCAGGTGTCGGAAGTCTGCGCGCGGCTGGGCGCGGAACTGGCCACCATGCTCGACCCCCTCACGGGGCGGGAGCCGATTCGGCAGGCGAATTCTCCGCCCGGTTGGCGGCGCTGCAGGGCGAACCGTGGTGCGCCGAGGACGACACGATCAGCGCCATCCAGATCGCGCGCCTGACCTCGGGCAGTCGCGAGCAGGGCGACAGCGCCCATCAGAACGATATCGGCACCACTGATGCTCACGTGCTGGTGATACACGTAATCGAGCGCAGCGTCACGCTGACCTACACCGACGTGCACATCCAGCGCCTGCTGTTCTTTCAGAGCCTGTTCGAGCACTGGGCGGTTCGCTGGGAAGACACCACTCGCGCACCGACCGCAACATGGAGGACGGTGTCACCACCTGTGCGTCGGCAGGAAACCACTGCCAACAGCGAGGCCGGGCTGACCGACTACCTTGCCTTTCTCGGCTCGCGGCTGGCGTTTCTGATCGACTGGAACCGCGCCCGCAAACGGCTGCGCCTGCTGCTGCCGAAACGGGAAACCATGGCGCTGCTCAAGTGGGCAGCCGATCAGACATCGGGCACATGGCGTGGCTATGTGCCGGCGGCGAGCAGTTGATCTTCGATGCCCTTTCCTTCGCCGCTAAATCGCCGCCGGCGTTCGGCGCGCGGCTCGACGACATGCTCGAACTGCGCAAGGCGGTCGGTTTCATGCAGTTCGTCTTGCGCACCTGCAGCCAGGGCATGCTGCAGAACCGGACTCACGAACTGTATCGCGACGAAATCCGCGCCGAACTGGTCAGCTGGTTTCGCAGCGCGCGCAGCAACAGTTGCTCGATCTCGCGGCCGAGCATGCGGCGCTGTCGATCGAAATCGCTGCCGGCGTGCGTGACCGCCTGCTCGACCTGCACGGCGCCGACGCACGAGCGGATCGAGCGCAATGCCCAGCGGGCGCGCGACTGGGAGCATCGGGCCGACGAACTGGTCAATCAGGCACGCGGACTCAACCAGCATGCCGAGCGGGTCGAGTTCTACCGCAACCTGATCGAAGGTGCCGACGACATCGCCGACGAACTCGAAGAAGCGGCGTTCCACCTCACCCTGCTGCCGCGCGACGGCCGACGGTGCGCTGCACGAGGCGCTGTATTCGCTCGCCGCGCTATCGGTCAGCGGCGCGCAGGAATATCTGGAAAGCGCTGGAAACCGCGCCGAAGTGTGCGCCGTGGCGGGCCGCGCGAGGATACGCAGGACTTCCTCGAATCGATCCACCGCATCACGGCGGCCGAGCGGCAGAGTGACGACGCGCAGCGCGCGGTCAAACGCGCGATGGTGGCGCAAGCGCGGGAATTCCGCGGGCTGTATGCCTTCGCCGAATGCGCGCGCAGCCTCCGAGGCGGCAGCCGATGCGGTGATGCACACGGGGCTGCAACTGCGCGACTACCGTGCTCGGCACCATGGCAAGCGAATGACGGCAACCATGACGACACGCATGCAGAATGTTTTCTCGATCGGCCGCAAGGCGGTTCCGCCGGAGCCGGTTGCAGAAACGATGGGTTTCAAGGCCTGCAACCCGCTTGCCCACATGGTGCGCATCGGCCTGCCGGTGCCGCAGGCATTCGTGCTGGGCACCGCCATGCGCGGAACACATCGCGCCCATCCGCAGAAGTTCCGCGAGCGCCTGCGCGGCCTGCTGGAATCCCAGATGGAGCGGCCTCGAAGCGGCATGCGGCCTGGAGTTCGGCGCCGAGCGTAAGCCCCTTGCTGGTGTCGGTGCGATCCGGCGCGCCGGTCTCGATGCCGGAAAGGATGGTACCGTGCTCGACATCGGGCTGACGGACTCGACGCTGCGCGGTCTGCTGCGCCTGACCGGCAACCCGCGCATGGTGTGGGATTCCTACCCGCCTGGGCTGATCGCAGTTTGCCGAAGCAGCGCTACGGGCGGACCCGGCGCCGTTTCGTGCCGCGCTCGATGTGGCGATGGATCGGGCGCGTGTCGCACGACCGCAGAACTCGACTTCCAGAGCCTGGGCGCGCTGGCGCGCGATTACCTGATCCTGGCCTTCCGAATCGCTGACCCGCGGCCTTTCCGCAGGATCCGGTCGACCAGATCGGGGCGGCGGTCTCTGCAGTATTCGATTCGTGGATGAGTCCGCGAGCAATCGGTACCGCCGGATTCACGACATCGCCGAGGACATGGGCACCGCGGTGACGGTGCAGCGCATAAGTGTTCGGTAACGCCGGCGGCACATCGGGATCGGGTGTCGGCTTCACCCGTGATCCGGCCAGCGGCGAGAACCGCATGTACCTGGACTTCCGCTTCAACAGCCAGGGGCGAGGACGTGGTCTCCGGGTCGCCACGGCGCTAACCCGAACTTTGACCCCTGATCCGGCCGTAGCCCAGTATTGATGCGGGTTTCGGCCTTTTTATGGCCTCGATATGTACCGCATGTAATATAGGCAGATTGTGTTGATTTTTGCCACTGAATCGGTTATATTCGATGTCCATGTATCGAGTCGGTCCCCAACCACTGCTCGCCCCCACGGTCCTGCTTCGCGAGTCGTACCGAGACGACGGCAAGATGCGCAAGCGCACCCTGGCCCAACCTGTCCTGCCTGTCCGCCGATGTGATCGAGGGGCCTGAAGGTTTTGCTGCTGCGGCGGTGTCGCCGTGCCAGTGCCGAAGTCGGTCTTCAGCGTCGGCGCAGCCTGCCCCACGGCCATGTCGCGGCGGTGCTCGGCGGCGCCGCCCGTGGCTCAGGTTCGAGCGTGTGGTTCCTTCGGCCCCACCGGGACCTGCAGCCGGTGTTGCAGTATGTTGGTGGCGTAATGCTCGAGCCGGCCTCCAAGCTGGCCACGCACCGCACATGCTGCAGGAGGACACGGCCACCTCGTCGCTGGGGCGGAGTGCTGGGGGGTAAGGCCAATGCAGCGCCGATGACCCATTACCGGGCGCTGGACTGGTGCACGACGCTCAGGGGACATTGAGCGGCGGCTGTGCCTCCAGCATCTGCGGGGCAACACCTGGTGCTGTACATTACCTCACCTCGACCTGGCTGACTGGGCGTTGTTGCGAAACTGGCCGCGCGTGGGCATTCGCGCGATGGCAAGCGCGACGATCACAGATAATCTTCCGGGCTGGTGTGCTGGCCGAAAGGTTGTCGATCTCGGTGGAAGTGTTCAGGGGCAACACGGCCGACCCGGCCACGAGTGGCGGCTCAGGTGACCAAGCTCAAGGGCGCTTCGGCATCGAGCGCATCGCCTGGGTGGGGGACCGGGGCATGCTGACTTCGGCTCGCATCGAGCGGGTGCTCAAGCCCCAGGGCATGGACTGGGTCAGCAGCTTGCGCGCGCCGCAGATCGCGCAGCTTGCCGCCGAGCATGGGCCGTTTCAGCCCTCGCTGTTTGACGAGCGCAATCTGCTGGAACTCACGAGCCAGCACTTCCCCGATGAGCGGCTGGTGGTGTGCCTGGCCCCTTGCTGGCCGGAGCGTGCGCGCAAGCGCCTGGAACTGCTGGCAGCCACCGAGGCCGATCTGTGCAAGATTGCCATGACCACACCCAGCGCGCGCGCAACCGCTGCGTGACAGGCCATTGCGCTGCGCGTGGGGCGCATCGGGCGCTTCCACATGGCCAAGCATTTGGCGCTGACGATCACCGACACGACCCTGGCCTGGGCCCGCAGGCACGAGGCCATCGCCGCCGAGCCGCGCTGGACGGGCTGTACGTGATTCGCACCAGCCTGCCCAGGACAAGCTCGATGCGCCCGATGCAGTGGCCGCCTACAAGAGTCTGGCCCGGGTGGGCGGCCTTCCGTTCGATGAAGACGGTGGACCTGAACGTGCGCCCGGTCTTCCACTACAGCGAGCAGCGCGTACGCGCGCATGTGTTCCTGTGCATGCTGGCGTACTACGTCGGGAGTGGCACATGCGCGCCTGAAGCCCATGCTGTTCGACGACGAATACCTCGACGGGCCAGCGCCAGCCGCGCCTCACCGTGATCAAGGCCGTTCGATCCAAGCAGGCCAGGCCAAGGACGCGAACAAACTCGCCGAAAGATGGACTGCCTTTGCACAGCTTCAGGACACTGCTCAGGACCTGGGCACCTTGACCTACAACATCACCACACCGCGCTCCAACCCCGAGGCCAGATCACCCTCACGACTCGCCCCACGCCGATACAGGCCAAAACCTTCAAGCCTGCTCAGGCTCAATCCCGCCTGTACCCGGTAGGCAAACCCACCCAGATCGATAAAGATTAATGCGGACGCGGTGTTACGTTCGGGG
>JADJEV010000002.1 GCA_016708905.1 Candidatus Methylophosphatis roskildensis
GGGCGTCGTCGTCCGACGGCTCGATCGAGACCATTACTCCGGACGCCCCCACCGGCTCGCCGCTGGCGATCCTCAAGGATCCGCGCAGCATCCTGTCCAGCGCAGTCTGTTCGACTTCGACAGCTACGTGATCGGGGACGAGCCAAGGCCTGGTCGGAGCATGGCAGGATTCCTGCGCGAGCATCCGGAGATCAGATGCTGATCCGGGGCAATGCCGACGAACGGCTCGCGCAGTGGCCTCGCCCTCGGCCAGAAGCGCCGAAGCGGCGCGCAAGGCGCTGACGCTGCTGGGCGCCGAGACGCGCAGATCCGGGCGGTGAGCCTGGGTGAGGAAAGGCCAGAACAGCGGCCACGACGAAGCGGCCTGGGCCGAACCGCCGCGGCGACATGCTCTATTCGGGCGAGTTACTGATCGCGGCAGGACGGCGCCCCCTCAGGTGCCCGTCCCGTCGCGTGCCGTGGCCCCGATGACTCCCGAACCTCCCCGACCAGTCGCCATCAGGACCTCAGACGATCCGCCTCGCAATTCTGCTGGCAGACAGCACAGTTTCCCCGGCCCGTGCCGGCATGTTCCGACGATGAGGAAGCGCGCGCGCATCGAGGCACTCAAGCGCCGCGAAACCACCGCACTTTCGAGCGCCGGGAAGCCACCCAGCGACAGCAGATCGGGTTCGCCAACCGGCTCGAACTGGTGCGTCAGGACAGCCGGCCAAACTGCGCGGCCAGATCGAAGTGCCGACCTACGAACTCGAGTCCGCGCAAAAACGGCAGAAGGATTTCTACGTCGACCTGGACGACCGCTCACGCAAACTCGAGACTGCCGCGCGGGAACAACACGCCAAGGCGGCTGCCCGGATCACCCACCGCCACCACTTCCACGCCGAAGGTCGATCCGGCCGAGAGGCCGTGACTACTGAGGCGGCCTGACCCTGCTCAAGGGCGGCAGAAACCTGTTATCGCGACGAGGCAACGCCTTCGAGGGCTTCGTCGGCAAGTACCCGGACAGCCGGTTTCTCGCATCTGACCAACTACTGGGCCGGCGGCGCTTTCTCTATAAGGGGCGCGGTCATGCCGAGACCAACAACTTCTTCAGCAAGGTCGCGTCGAGGTTGGCCGAACGATGCCCGCGCACCCGATGCGATGCTGGGTCTGGCCAATGCGCAAGCCGACCCGGGCGACGCCAAGGCTGCGAAGGCGACCCTGCAATCGCTGCTCAGGAATTACCCGTCGAACAATGCGGCGCGGGTCGCCAAGCGGCTGGCGAAAAGGCGCACCGGGCGCAGCCGAACACGCATGCGCCGCAACCAGCGGTCGAGCATCGCGATGAGACCGGGCAAGGCGCGCCGGCGGCGACGCGGTTGCGCCTGACCGAGATCTTCTTCTCCCTGCGGGGTGAAACCAGCCGCGCCGACTCGCAGACAGTATTCGTCCGGCTCACCGGCTGCCCCTTGCGCTGCGTCTGGTGCGACACGGCCTACGCCTTTCAGGGCGGCGAGTCCGCCGGCGTGAGCGGAGATTCCCGGACGGGTCGGCGCCTTCGCAGCGCGCCGGGTTTGCGTAACAGGCGGCGAGCCGCTGGCGCAGAGGGCTGTCTCGACCTGCTCACCCGCTATGCGATGCCGGCTACTCGGTCTCAAACCAGACCCAGCGGTGCGATCGACCTGGCCGGCGTCGATCCGCGGGTGTCGAAAGTGATGGACTTAAGGCACCCGGCGGCTCCGGGCGAAAAGGAGGAAAACCGCTGGGACAACATCGGCCTGCTCGACGGCCGACGACGAACTCAAGTTCGTGCTGGCCGACCGGGCGGACTACGCGTGGGCGCGCGAGATGCTGGAGAACCGTGATCTTGACCTCGATCTGCCCGGTACATGTTTTTCGCCGGTCGCCGACAGCCCACGCCCTGGCCGACCTTGCGCAATGGATGCTCGACGACCGCCTGCCGGTGCGCATGCAGATCAGTTACGAAAGGTGATCTGGGGCACACGCCAGGCGCTGACAGCCGACATCGGCCGATTCGCGGCCCGGGTGTTCCGCAACCACGCTACCGAGGTACGGTCCGCATCACCCTCAGAGCGGGCCGGCTTGTCCTCAGCAAATAAGTCGCTGCTTTTCCGGCCTGGATTCCGCGAACGTGTTGGCCATCGCGATCGCGGCCAGCCTGCCACGCGCTGTCGTTCGACTACGGCCAGCGACACCGCGCCGAGCTAAATGCGGCGGCGGGTCGCCACGGCTCTGGGTGCGCGCTGGCACACCGAGTGATGCGGATCGATCTGAGCAGTTCGGCGGCTCGGCCCTACACCGACCCGATGCGGGCGGTCCGGACCACGGGACATCGAACCCGGCGTTCCCGTCACCCTACGTACCGGCGCCCAACACGGTCATGCTGTCGCTGGCATGAGCCTTCAGCCGAGGTGCTCGGCGCATGCGACATCTTCATCAGTGTCAATGCGGTCGATTACTCAGGTTATCCCGGATTGCCGGCCAGCCTACATCGAGGCCTTCGCGGAAATGGCGAATCTGGCGGCGAAGGCCGCCGTCAGGGGCGCCAGGATGAGGATTCATGCGCCACTGATCGATCTCACAAAGTCGCAGATCATCCGCACCGGCGTCGCGCTCGGCGTCGATTTCTCGCTGACCGTGTCCTGCTATCAGGCCGACTCGAGCGGCCGCGCATGCGACTAATGCGATGCGTGCCGGCTGCGGCGCGCCGGCGCTTCGCCGACGCCGGCATCGACGATCCGACACGCTATGCGTGAATCGCGCGGCTTCCGACCTAGCCACCCATGGGCGAGACCTCGATCGCCACGCCAAGCTCCATCGCCTGGCTCGGTTTCGCGCTCGGCACGCTGTTCGGCGCGGTGGGAAATCGCACGAACTTCTGCACCCTGGGCGCCGTGGCGGACATCGTCGCCATGGCGACTGGAACCGCATGCGGATGTGGCTGCTGGCGATCGCGGTAGCAATCCTCGGCAGCCAGGCGCTCCGGTACACCGGCATCGTCGACCTGAGCAAGTCGATCTACATTTGCATCCCGGCTGAAGTGGCTGTCGTCGATCGCCGGCGGCATGGCCTTCGGTATCGGCATGGCGCTGGCCTCGGGCTGCGGCAGCAAGACGCTGATCCGCATCGGCGGTGGCAACCTGAAGTCGCTGGTGGTATTCGCCTTCATGGCGATCTCCGCCTACATGACCTGCGCGGGCTGTTCGCGCTATGGCGGGTCGAGCTGCTCGATACGCGAGCGATCGCGCTGCCGACCCAACAGGATCTGCCCTCGCTGCTGACGATTACCGGCGCCCTCGCACGACCGCAGCAATACTCCTCTGCTCACTGGTCGCGGGCGGCATCCTGGCAGGGTTCGCGCTCGCGCCGCGGGATTTCCGGCGCTTCGACAACCTGCTCGGCGGTATCGTCGTCGGACTGGTCGTAGCGGCGGCGGCTGGTATGTGACCGGCCATCTCGGCTACATCGCCCGAACACCCGGAAACCCTGCAGGAAGCCTTCGTCGGCACCAACAGCGGCGCGGGCCGAATCGCTGACCTTTGTCGCGCCTTTCGCCTACACGCTCGAACTGCTGATGTTCTGGAGCGACGCCAGCAAGTCCGTCAGCTTCGGCATTGCCGCAGCGCTGGGCGTGGTGGCAGGCTCGTCGGCCTGGGCGATCGCCAGCGGCAGCTTTCGCCTCGAATCCTTTCGCGATCCCGCGGACATGCTGCGCCATATCGCAGGCGGGATACTGATGGGGTTCGGCGGCGTCACGGCACTCGGCTGCACGATCGGCCAGGGGATCAGCGGCATGTCGACACTGGCGCTCGGCTCCATGCTCACGCTGGCCGCGATCATCGCCGGCTGCTTCATCGCACCTCAGCTGGAACTGTGGCTCGCCATGGGCCACGAAAATTTGTTCTCGGTAACCCGTGGTCTGGAAGCTGAGTTATTGGTCATGCGCAAGTAGTCGAAGACGAGGCGGGTATTGAAGCAAAGTTTGCGCATCATCTCGGCGATAGACTCGGTGCTCTGAAAGGACTTGAGGATGCCGACGGCGAAGCGACGCAGGCGGGTGATGTTTTCCGGGCCGTGGCCGGTACGGATGCGAGAGCGATCCTCGTCGTAGTTCCAGTCGATGATGTAATGGGTGCTCTCGATGGTCCAGTGGCCGCGATTGATCGCCAAGACCTCTTGCGCCGAGGCCTCGTGCGGCGACTGGCTCGTGATGCCCAGCGCGATCTCACGCGATGACTCGCCGGTTTTCTTCTTGATTGATTCGCGCTCGATCACGAACACCTGGCCGACGAGGGAAATCGAGGTAGGCATTGAGCGCCGTACTGCACCAGATGCGTCGGGTCTCGATGCGGCCATGGTCAGGCGGGGTCACGTCGACGAAGTCAGGATCGCCCCGCTTTTCAAACAGCAAGGCGATTTCGCGTTCGAGACCGGGCTGGTTGCCTTTGACGGTAAAGCTATAGTGGGCCTTGCGCCCGATCAGATACGCTGCCAGTGTGCGCTGGGTCAGCAGCGCATCGGCCGTGACCACTTCTGCCGGCGAGCGCGCACCCATCGAGCACGGGGCTGGCCATGCCGATCTCGTTGGTACGCTTTTGCTCATCGCTGCCGGCTACGGGCAATGTCCCGACGTTTTTTGGGTGTGGCAGGTGTTCGACTCCTGGCCGATCACGCTCAGGATGTGCGTTTGATAGCCCTGCGCGTCGATCGCGTTCTTCATGACTTTATCATCCATCGCCAGCGCCCGGTCGTCTTTGCCCACGCCTGGTTCCAGACATTGAGCGCGCGATCCAGCGTGTCCGGTTCAATGCGCACCAGGCAATCGCGGATGACGAATTCGCTGGGGACGACATAACGCCCCTTCTCGCGCCGACAGCCAAAGCGCTCCGTGCCTTTTGCCCCAGGCTTTCGCCCAGTCATGGGCGGCCTCGCAGCCGCGCATGCCGCACAGGATGGCGCCCGCGGCAATGCCCAGCACCACGGGCAGGCGGTGGCGGCGCCCCTTGCCGGCGGCGCGGGTCGGTGACGGTGGTGAAGCACAGCGGCAGCGCGCATCTGCTCAGCGCTCAGCATCAATTTTGGGGCTCCCGTGAGTTGGAGGTGATTGCGCTCAGGATGCGTCAATTGCGCTCGGGGCCCGGTGCAAGGCACGCACAAACACGCGCTTGGGCGCGTCAATCTCGCCGCTGTAGCCTTGCCGCGTGCGCCGGTAGCCTGAGTGAGCCCCAGTTCCGTCCAGTTGGCCGCGCGATAGACGCCGCCATGAAATCGCCGCGGATCGACAAAGGTTTCCAGCAGGAGCAAGGGATGACCAAGCGCCCCTGCCAGTCGCGTGCGATGCGCCGTTCAGTGAGCGAGAGCACCCGTGAGCCAATATTCGGCCGGTGCCACTCGGGCAGGATCAGGAAGCGACTGTTGTTGGCGATGAGTTTGAGTCGGTCATACTGCGTGCGAAAGTCCCAGCCGATCCATCGATCACGCACGCCGCATTTCAGGGCCGCCGCCGAGACGTTGAGTTGCGCGACCCACTGACCGCGCCAGGTTGCGACATACCAGATCGCCTCGCCGATCTTCGCGAGATCTCCCAGATAATGATGCCGCGCCATCTGCTCTCGATAGCGTTGTTCCTCGCTGCGCTCTACCGGCCGTACCTGAAGCTCCGATAGGACTTGCGCCATGGGTTTCATCGATTCCATCCCATGGGTTATACCGAGAAATCCCGGGCTTGTCCAGCCTTGCGTGCTAACCCATTGCACTAACAAACTAATTCAGATAGCGCCGATCCACCCTGCGCCATGGGCGATCAAAATTGACAGGCAGGCAACCGCTTACTATACTTCGCGCTTCTTTTTGCGGGACGCGGCCTCAATCTGCGGGTCGTTAGCTCAGTTGGTAGAGCAGCGGACTTTTAATCCGTTGGTCGCGTGTTCGGAGTCACGCACGACCCACCAGAGTCCGCGCCCGAATCAATGTCCCGCAGCCAGAATCCGAACGCCGGGTTGTTAGCTCAGTTGGTAGAGCAGCGGACTCTTAATCCGTAGGTCGACAGTTCGAATCTGTCACAACCCACCAGGAAAAAGGGTCAGGCATCCGCTTGGCCCTTCTTTCCACGATGTGCCGTATTTGTGCCGCCGAGCAAACCAGCAACCTTCTCTGAGTGCTCAATCAATTGGGCTGGCGCCAAGTGCGCATAGCGCCTCACCATTGATTCCGACTCCCAACCGCCCAATTCCTGCAGGACATTGAGCGGTGTTCCGGCCTGTGCCACCCAACTCGCCCACGTGTGCCGAAGACCGTGCCACTTGACCTCCGCGATTTTGGCGATCAATTCCCTATCGATCTCCGTCAGCTGCCTGCCGCGCAGGTATGGCGACATCTCCAGCTAGCGCGCCAGCCGGCACGCTGCGACCACCTTCCATCACCTGCTTGACCGCCGTCGGCCGAAATTCGGGCGTGTTTTTCCGATCCGATCCACTATCCATTTCCTACCTCCGCAAGGTCAAACTACCATGCCTCGTGCCGTCCGTCTTTCGGGGACCCGATCATCGATTCCGCTCTATCGTGGCGTCTCAGCCGGTTCGCCGAAATTGTCTCCGCTTCGAGGACACCGGCTCACGCCAGCAGTTTGTCGACAATCCGATACCGGCGACGCCGGAACACGGTCAAGCCTTTTTCGCCTCCATTGTGCTGCGCACTGAGCCGCTGTGGCATCCAAGTGGTGGTCGGAGCGTCCCGGCTATCTGAGGCTCACGCGGCCGATCGAACTACACACGGCCAAGTCAGCGCCGAACCGCTGCAGGATGGCCACTGTGTATTCGCCGGGGCGCAGCCGGCCGGGATCGACGGTGATGCGAAAACCCGCGCGCGCATATGCCGGATGCCCGAGCGCCCTTGCGACATCGGGCCGATCGGTGTTGCGCGGCATGTCGATCAGCAGACCGGGACCGCCACCCCGGTGGTAGAAGCGGATCCAGGCGTTTTCCGGGATATACGGCTGGTCGGGGGAACGGGTGACGCTGCGGGACGGCAGCCCAGCCGGCGATGTGCAAGGGTTGCGACACCGCGGTGTCGATGGTTTGTTCGCCCACGGCACGTCCATTGATTTGCTCGACGGAGCAGGCATCACGCTGTTCGAGGATCTGCTGTTGCGGCAATGCCGGCGGGGCTGGCGCGGGAAGCCGCGTACCTGGCGGCGCCAAGGGCTTGAGGTTGCCGTGGCGCAAGTCAGGTGCGGTGGCGCTGCCGCTGAGCGCTGCCGCCGGAGGCGCGGGCGAGGCGGCCGTCGGGCGTAACGCCGTGAGCGACGACGATGGCGTGGCTGGCGCTGCGAGTCGGGCAGCGGGCGGTGGCGGGGTGCACGAGGGGCGACGCTATCTGCGTCGGCATTTGCATTGTCGGCCGCCGGCCGATCCTGCCGCGGTCGTGGTGCCGTTGGCACCGATGGTTCATCGAGTGGCGCTGACGTAGAAGGCGCTTCGGCGGCAGGGGCGGTGGCCGCGGCCGCAGCGCGCGCATCGGCTTGTCGTGGATCGTTCCGCGCCGCGGCCAAGTCGCGGTCAATCGTGGCCAGGAACCGCTGAAACGGCACCCCGAAGCCGGCGCTGCTGCGCGCCTGCAGGAACTTCCCCTGGAGCCTTTCGCGACACCGTCGACGTAGTCGAGTGTCGACAGGCTGGTCCAGTATTTCGCGCTGTCCTCGAACATGTTGAAGGATTCGCGCCGCCATTTGCCGGTACGCAGCCCTGAACGGGCGACGCCGGTAAGGGAAAAAGGGGAAGCGGCGTTGGCGCCCGTTTTCAAGCACCACTCCCTGATGGCGCAGAATTCCCGGCACGTCAATGTAGACGCCAACGCAACCGCCTTCCCAGGTGACATATCCCTGCGCGGCGATTTCCTTCTGGCGCCTGACCGATTCAGGGCGAGCCGCAGCCTGCAGCCGCCGGATTCGGAGAACTCCTGCAGCGGTTGGGCGCGCCCGGCGACGACCCAGGTCGGCGCGGCCAGCGCAAGGGCAAGAAGGAGGAGGGCGAGTAGTGGTTTCATTGGCAGCGGACGGCGCTCGTGCGCGCATATCTGTGCGTCGATCTACCAGTCGGGCGCTGGCGGCGCCGGTACCGCGACCAGCGCTGCCTCCGTGTCATCGAGCGATCGACAAATATCCCACGATAGGAAATCCAGTGGGATCTGCGGAAGCTGCAAGTATCTCTGGCTCCGGCAGACGCGGTCAATGAGGGATTGGGTGCCGAGGGCCCTGAGAAATGGTGTGGCTTGGAACCCGGACACTACCCTGCTCACTTCCTTCGGGCACCCGGGCGGCGAGACGGCGCATTACGAGCCAAGGGGGCGGGCATCTGCCCTGGCCGCTACCCATAGCGCTGATCGAATCAATCGTTCGGCGCCGGTTGGGCCTGTGGGTCGAACTCGCGCGGCGCAGCGCCCCCGGATTCCCCTCAGTAGCAGGCCCCGGGCCGGCGTTGGGTGCGGAGACGATGATGCGCACCTCGCCGCCGTAGTCACGAAGTCCCTCCAATAACACCACGTCGGCCTCAATCGGGCGGCTGAAAGTGCCGATAAAGCCGGGAAGTCTGGAGCGACGTAGTTAGGGCTCCAGCATAAGAGCGGGTTGTTGTCCGAGCCATGACCCCAGTCGAACCTTGATGGCTGTATGGAATCCGTGCCCGAAATTTCCCACTTACCTGCCGATCCCAAGTGCCATGCTTGAGCCCCTGATAAACAGCGGGCGAGGCGCGCCGTGCCAATTGGACCATACCGCCCGGCCCGCCTCGAATGATGGCGATCACGCGCAGGCACTGCGCGACGCTCAGGCGAGAATCGCGCTGTTCGCTGCACTCCTTGAATCCGAAACCCTGTCGGTTGCCGCACACCGTCTGGCTGCCACTTTGGCGGTCGATGGCGGTTTTGACCGAGTATCAATCGGTCTGTGCGAACGGGGTCGAACCCGGCTGATCGCCAGTTCGCACCTCGACCTTGGGCAAACGCCGCCCGAACTGGAGCAGTTGCTGTTGGGCGCGATGGACGAAGCACTGGAGCAAGGGCACTCGCTGACCTGCCCGGCAATCGAGAGCGACACAATCCAGGTTCTGGTCGAACACCAGCTATTGCAGCACCAAGTCAACGCTGCGATTGCCACCGTGCCCCTGGGCCTGAGCGGTGAGCATTTCGCTGCAGTCTGCGTTGAACGCCGAGGTGGCACACAATTCACATCGAGCGAACTGCTCGGGCTGGAGCAGCGGCTGGTCCTTGCTGCACCGGCGTTGCGCTGGATGCACGCCGCCCATCAATCCTGGCACCGTCGTGCGCGGCAGGCGCTATGGCGATACTGGGCCGCACTACGCCGGCCCGAGCGCAACAACCGGCGACGAATGCTGATCGGGGCGTTCCTCGTCGCTGCTTTCGTTGCGTTGGTGCCACTCGAAGATCACGTCGGCGGCCGCGCCCGCATCGAAGGTTTCGAGCAAAGGACGATATCGGCGCCGACTGACAGCTTCATCAAGACCGCCCACGTGCGCCCTGGCGACATAGTCAAGGCCGGCGACCCGCTGGTCGATCTGCTTGAAGCCGATCTGCACCTCGAACGCGAGCGATGGACCAGCCAGTTGGTGCAGCATGAGAACGCTTACGCCTCGGCGATGGCCCGCTCCGACCGCTTCGCCGCCGCGACCAGCATAGCGCGTGTTAGCGAAGCGCAGGCGCAGTTGGCGCTGGTCGACGGGCAGCTTGCGCGGGCCCGAATCGCCGCCCCGTTCGACGCACAAGTGATCCAGGGTGACCTCAGCCAATCGATCGGCGCTCCTGTCCGTCAAGGCGATACCTTGTTGACGTTGGCAACCATCGACCGCCAACGGGTCGTTGTTGAGGTTGACGAGGTCGATATCGCGCGTGTGAAGCCAGGGCAAGCGGGGCAGCTTGCGCTGTCGTCGCTCCCCTGGGAACAACACGACCTCGTTGTCGATCGCATCGCGCCGATTTCCAAGCCGGTCGATGGGCGCAACGTCTTCGAGGTCGTGGCGCGCTTGAGCGCGTCGCAGGCCGATCTGCGCCCCGGCCTGCTCGGCCGCGCCGAACTCGTGACCGGTCGAGCGCCCGTGCTTTGGGCGTGGACGCGCCACGCGCTACTGCGCTTGCGCGTCTCCCTGTGGAGTTGGCTGGAGTAGGGCGTGACCGCGGTCCCAGCGCCCGCTGGTACCGGGTGGCAAACCTCAAGCCGCGGCTGTCTGCGCAGCTGCAGCTCCGCCGCCAGCGTCTGCGGGGTGAGACCTGGTACGTCCTGGCCGAGCGTGGCCGTGCCCGCTTTGTGCGGCTCAACGCCGCAGCCTATTCGATGGCCGGGCGCTTCGACGGGTGCCACACCATCCAGCAGTTGTGGGACCACCTGCTCGGCACCGGCAAGGACGCACCAACCCAAGACGAGGTCATCGATCTGCTCGCCCAGTTGCGCGAGGCTGCGCTGGTCACGTTCGACCGCCCAGCCGACGGCGAGCAGCTAATTCCGCACCTCGAGCGCGTAGCACGACCACGCCAGCGTAACAACCTGCTCGCCTGGCGCATCCCGCTGGCCGACCCCTCGGCGCTGCTCGACCGGCTGGCGCCGCTGCGGCGTGTTCTCTTCTCGCCCGCCGCGGCGCTTGTCTGGGGGCTGGCGGTAATGTTCGTGCTGCTGCTCGCAATCCAGCATGCGCCGGCACTCATCGCTCACGGCCGGCAATGGCTGACCACGCCGCGCTATGCCGCGCTGGCCGTCGTGTTGTACGTGCCGATCAAGTTGCTGCACGAGTTGGCACACGGCCTTGCCGTACGACGCTGGGGAGGGAAAGTACACCAGGCCGGCATCACCCTGATGCTCGGGCTGCCCGTGCCCTGGGTCGACGCCTCGGCGGCCACCGCCTTCACCGAACGCCAGCAACGCATCATCGTTGGTGCCGCCGGCATGATGGCTGAACTGGCGCTGGCTGCCGTAGCGCTCCCCTTGTGGCTCACCTTGTCGGATGGCCTGCTGCGAGATGCCGCCTTCGTCACGCTCTTCATCGCTGGCGTGTCGACGCTGCTGTTCAATGCCAACCCGCTGCAACGTCTGGACGGCTACTACATCGCCACTGACGCGCTCGACTTGCCCAACCTGGCGCCACGCAGCCGCCAGTGGTGGCAGGACGTGCTGCGCCGCCGCCTGCTACGGGTACCGTCGGCCGAGCCGATGGTGGCGGCGCCCGGCGAGGCCGCGTGGCTGGCGGCCTACGCGCCCTTGGCCTGGCTGAACTCGCTTGTGATCGCCACACTGGCAGTGGCCTGGCTGGGACAGCTATCGCTCTTGCTCGGCCTCGTCGGCGGCGCGCTGCTCGCCTGGCAGATGGGCCTGCAGCCAATGATTTCGTTGCTCGGAGCGCTGCGCCGTGCCGCGATGCTGCACCAGGGCACGGCGCGCAGATGGCATCGGCTGTTGCTGGCGGGCGGCGTGCTGCTGGTCGTCGTACTGCTGCTGCCAGTGCCGCAACGCACGCGTGTTCAGGGCGTGGTATGGCCGCCTGAGCAGTCGCAGTTACGCGCCGACGAAGACGGCTTTGTCACCGAACTGCGGGTCGCCGACGGCAGCCAGGTGTCGCCCGGGGAGGTCGTATTGCAGCTTGCAAACCCTGCCTTGCAGACGGAGCTCGAACGCCAGGCAGCACGCGTGACTGCGTTCGAGGCGGAGCTGGTGCAGGCCTTGCCGGGTGGCATGACGGAATCGAACTCGCCGAGCGGTGAAGGCCGAGCCGGCGATGCGCGGGCCGAACTGGCCAGGGCCCAAGCCGAACTCGAACGGCTGGTCGAGCGCCAGGCGGCTTTGAGCGTGCGCGCAAGGATCGGCGGGCGCGTGGCGTTGCCCCAGGCGGCGGACCTCTCGGAACGCTATCTGCGGCGCGGCAGCCTGTTCGGTCAGGTGCTCGATACGACGCCACCGACCATACGCGTCGCGCTGCCCGAATCGGAGGCCAATGACCTCGACGGCAAGGTACGCAGCGTCAGCGTGCGCCTCGCGGCCTCGCGCGAGCATGCGCACGAGGCGAAGCTGCTGCGAGATGGCGCCGGCGCCGTCGCGCAACTGCCGAGTGCCGCGCTGAGTCAGCGCCATGGTGGCCCGGTGCCGACGGACCCGCAGGACAAAGACGACTTGAAGCCGGTGCGCCCAGTGGTGATGCTCGACGTGCAGCTTCTGGCCGGCAGCGGCGTCGCCGCACGACTGGGCGAGCGCGCCTGGGCGCGCTTCGATGCCGGTTACGCGCCGATCGCCTGGCAACTGGCGGGCAGTCTGCGCCGTGAGCTGCTGCGTCGCTTCAATCCGCAGCTATGAACGTGCCGATGGATATCGTCAAGGTGCTGCCGCGGCCCGGCCCGGTTTGGGGCACATACCCGCTGCGTGCCGCCGACGATACCGCGCCGCTCTGGCGTCGACTCCGGCTCACGACCCTGCTGCGTCGGCCGCTTGGCCATGCCCGGAGCATCGCCCGGGCAGCCGCCGGCGCGGCCGCGGCCTGGCATCGGCTGGACGATGCCGCCCGGGCAGGCGCGCTGCTGGCCGTGCGCGTTCGCTTGCGCCGCGAGGGATTGACGCCGGCCGCTGCGGCGCACGCACTGGGCATCGCCGCGGCCAAAGCCACCGAGGTGCTGGGCCAGACGCCACGCGAAACGCAGATCCTCGCCGCGGCCGTTCTGCTCGATCAGCGAATGGCCGAAATGGCCACCGGCGAGGGCAAGACGCTGGCACTGGCACTTGCTGCCGCGGTCGGGGCAATGGCCGGCATGCCGGTGCATGTGGTCACCGCCAACGAGTATCTGGCCCGACGCGATGCGGCCTGGCTGGCACCCTTTTTTGCTGCCCTCGGCCTGCGGGCGGCAGCGCTTCCGGTTGGACGAGAGGACATCGAGCGCCGCGCCGTCTATGAGCACGACGTGGTTTATGCGACTGCCCGCGAGCTGGCGTTCGACTACCTGCGCGATCGGCTGGCATTCGGTCCGCGGAGCGAGGCCGAACGGACCGCTGCGGCGCTTGCCGGCGCTTCCAATCCGCCGCCGCTCATGCGCGGTCTGTGCATGGCACTGCTCGACGAAGCCGACAGCATCCTGCTGGACGAGGCCGACGTGCCCCTGATCCTGTCGCGCAACGTACCGCAGGCGGCACGCCGAGCCTTCCTGTGGCAGGCGCTGGCTGTGGCACGCCAGTTGGAGCCAGGGCGCGATTTCAAGATCGATGCAAGCGAACGCAGCACCGTCAGTGCCGACGCACGTATAGCGTCGATTCAGGTTGTAGCACGATTATTCGGAAGACTCGGGCGGATTTGGGTCAAACAGGTGGCCGAGAAGGCGCTTTTGCGAGTGCGCCTGAGCGCTGGCCCGGTCGGATTCGACAGCCCGGTGACGTTCGGGCAATAGCGGGGGCGCCCGCGGCGAATGCAGGGATGGGACAGCGCGGTTTGCAGGCCTGTCAGGTGAAGCGAAGCTGGAACGGACGTTCCATGCGCTGTTTGACCGTTGGCGGATCGAGCCATGGGCCGCTATAGGTGCTGCGCACGAATTGTATGAAGGCGCGCACACCGATCGCCAGATGCTGCGCGACCAGCGCGCTCGAGAAGCGTGCCAGGGTGTTGAGCAGGTGCGCGAGACGCATCAGGTAATGATAGCCGCGCATCGCGTTCCAATTCTTGGCGAAGAGATGCTCGTAGCGGTAACCGTGGTGCTTTTCGACCAGGTTGCAGCTCTCGATCCCCCAACGGTGACGCGCCGCCAGATTGCAGCGTTGGTGGACGTTCTCGCGCCGCAGCTTTTGGCTTGAGATCCAGGCATGTTTGGCGGTCTTTGTCACGATCTCGCCGTCCTCGTCGAGCGCTTGCCAGTTTTCGCGGCAGAGCACGACGTGCACGTCGCGGTGATGGCGGTGGTTGGGTCCGTATTCGTAACGAATGTCATTGACCCAACGAAAGTGCTGCGCTCGCTCGCCCCAGCTCTGGCGGTGTTCATTGTCGGGTTTGAACTTCAGCAGAGCGCCGTATTCCGTCCACACCGTGGGCAGCGAATCGTCTTTGAGCACGATCATGAACTGCCAGTGATAATCGCGGCAACGCTCCAGCACGGGCCCGTTGGGATACAGTCCGTCAAGCAGCAGCATCACCGCCAGGCGGGGAAAGGCCTTTTTGATGCGCTCGGCCAGGCGGTGAAAGGCCCGCAGCTCGCAGTCCTGCTTGTTCTGCTCGGTGTCACCGTGCTGATAGTCGAGAAACTCGCTCATCAGCGGAATCACCATGCCGTTGTGAAAGCACAGGTTCGCTTCCAGGACATAGACGTGGTACTGATAGCGGGCGTGCTCGGGCGCGTCCTGATCGGACCCTGACAGACGCTTTTCCTGTAGCGACTCGCTCCACAAAGTGGCGCCGCCCACCTTCTGCGTGCCATCGATGGCGATGGGATAGCAGTTATTGATCCGGTAGTTTGCAAACTTCTTCTTGCGGATGAGCCGCTCGACCAAATCGATATGTGCGTGCTCGATTTGGCCCACATCGATCTTGCTCAGCAGACGAAACAACGTATCGGCATGGGGCAAACTGTCCAACTCGGGGAACAGCAGCCGCAGGTTGTGCTCGAACATGGGCCGCGTGATATCGGTGTTGGCTTCCCGCCGTGAGCTGTAGTGCAGGACAAACACCAGGATGCCATACAGCATCAGGCTCACCAGCGCGTGCTTGAGCTTTTTCGGGTTGCGCGTGTCCTGGATCTGACGCAGTCGTTTAAGCAGCGTCGGCAGCTGCGCTCTGAACACGCGCGCCTGCTCGGTAACGGCCTCGGTGCGCGCGTGACATTCTTCTTCAACGCTTTGGTAAGGGCTTAAGCGGCTGGCTGGGCTCGGCGGCGCAGGAACAATGAGTCCGGCGGCTTGTTGTTGCTGGCGCAACTCACGGTACTGGTGTTTTTTTTGAAGCGCTTGCTTGGCCGCCTCTCGTGCCGGACGCCGGCTCACTTTGCCCATGGTTCGTGCCTTTCCTGGAGTTGATCGCAGCACAGCAGGCGACGGCACTGCGCCTGCAGCGCTTTGACGAAGATCAGCTTGGCAGAGCTGTGATAGTGCTTGCCGGGGCGCGCCAAACCGCGACCGCTGGTGTGCCCCAGCAACTGCCAGCCGGCGCCGCGGTAGCAGGTGCCGCGATAGTGCGCCGGATCGACAAAGCTCTCCAGCAGCAGCGGCCGGTATCCCCAGCACGCCTGCCAGTCATCGGCCAACTGGCGTGCCAGCTGGCCCAGCACATGGCTGGCCAAGTGCTCGATCCGCACCCAGGGAAACACCAGGAAACGATTATTGTTGACCACCCAGGGCAGGTTCGCCAGGCGCTGGCGCGCACTCCAGCCGATCCAGCGATCACGCGGCTCGATTGCCCTGGCCGCGCCACACAGCAGCAGATAGCCCAGGCTTCGATCGGCGGCCTCAATGCGGTAGCGCGCCCAATAGCCAAACGGCTTGTGGTAGCCCAGCGGATGAAAGCGCTCGACATAGGCATTGCACTGCGCCACATCGTGCGCCTGCCCAAGCAGGCGCAAGCGCACCGGCCCAAGCTGCGCCAACGTGCACTGCACCGACTCACCCGAGACAATCGGCACGCTGGGCGTTGCTGCCCTGTCCCGCCCGCTCGTCTGGTCGCCGCCCTGTGTGCGCCGCGCCGGCAGACGAATCTCGCCGCCCGCTTCCAGGCGCGCCAGCAACTTCCTGCAAGCCTCTTTCTTGGGCGCACCCGCCGGCGTGAGCCACCCCAGATGTTCGCACAGCGTGTCAGCCAATTCCGAGCGCGCCAACCTGGGAAAGCGCTCTATCAGAGTGCGGATGTAGGCAATATCTTCTGCGCCAATCTCGCGATTGCCTTGCCACAGGTTCAACCCATCAGATTGGAACATCGCGTGAAAGCCCTTAAGGCGTGTTGGCTCACGCTCGATTATCCAAGACCGAAATCCGGCTGTCTAGCCCTTTCGCGAAGAAAATATTCTTGCCCGCGCTCCCACCCCTTGTAGCATCAGGGTTTCAGCACATGTGCGTCGGCACTGACCATCATAGAGCAATCCACCTCCTTACCACTTATCCCCGAGTCCAGTATTCCGGAACCAGCTCTGTGCGCCGACGCCTGGCGCTGGCAGAGCCGCAATCCAGCCGGGTTTCGCAACGGCGGCGGCTGATTTGCCGAGTCAGGTGGTTCGTAATTGAACGAATCCTTGTACATAGTTCCATCTTGAACTATTCTTCGGGATAGAAGTCCCACCGTCTTGGGCAGGCAAGCGGAGTCGGTCATGAGCGCAGTCCTCGAAGCACCCCGGAAAGCCGTCGACCTCGATTCGGCGGAGGCGGCCGGCGCGGCTTTGCGCAGCTTCTGGCGTCTGGCGGAGGCCTGGAAGCTCAGTGTCGCCGAGCAACTGACCCTGCTCGGCGTCGGCCGCACCACGCTCTATCACTGGAAACAGGGCAAGGTCGGCCCGCTCGACCGTCACGTGCTCGAGCGCCTGTCCTACCTATTCGGCATTTACGCGGCGCTGCAGATCCTGCTGCCGGTCGCCGAGCGGGCCGACGAATGGGTCCGCAAACCCAACGACGCGCCGCTGTTTTCCGGCCAGTCCGCGCTCGACCGCATGCTCGGCGGGCAGGTGGCCGATCTCTATGTGGTGCGCCAATACCTCGACGCCCAGCGCGGGGGCAAGGCTTGATCGATTCGGCGTCGATCCCGGTCACACTGACGCACTGGACCCCGAGCTACCGCCTGATCCCTTCCCGCTACCCGACGGTCGGCCTGTACGACGCGATCGCCGACCCGGCCGATGTGGATGTGGTGTTCGCGGTCGAAGCCCTGACCAACACGCGCATTCGCAATGAACTCGGGCAACTGCGGCTGGTGCCGCCGGCCGAGCGGATCGCCGGGCCGGGCAGCAGCATGGTGATGGCCGCCTTCACCCATCTGAATCCCGAAGGCTCGCGCTTCTCCGACGGCAGCTACGGCGTCTATTACGCGGCGCAGTCGATGGAAACCGCGCTGGCCGAGGTCAGCCACCATCGCGCGGTGTTCATGGCGCGAACCAGGGAGCCGGCAATCGACATCGACATGCGCCTGGTCGCCGCGGACGTCGAAGCGCCGCTGCACGATCTGCGCGGCCTGCGCGAGACCGAACCGGCGCTCTATGATCCGGGTCACTACGGCACCGCGCAGGCGCTCGGCGGCCGGTTGCGTGAGGGCGGCAGTTGGGGCGTCGTCTATTACAGCGTGCGCCATGCCGGTGGGCTGTGCGTCGGCCTGCTGCGGCCCAGAGCCCTGCGCAATCCGCGCGCCGCGGCACACATCGCGCTGCACTGGGACGGCCGGGCGATCACTCAATGGTACGAAAAGCGCGACCCGGTTGCACTGCGGTAAGGCGCGAATACGGATGGTCTGGGAGCCGCATGGAATGGACATTCTGGCGGTGGCACCGCTGCGAGCAAGCATCCATGCGCCTCCTGGCGGTGCATACCTCAGACCGCCATTCCACGCCGCTTCCAGGCCGGTCGTTCAGGAGCGATTCGCGCTGATCGGTGCGCTCGGGTGGCGCACGAAACCGAATTCGGTCTCCAGCGAATCGGCGCTCAGGCGCTCGACCGGCATCCCGGCCGGGCCGAAGCGCAGCGCTTCGGCCGGGTTGCCCACGCAGTCCTCGAGCGCCCGGCCGCTCGAAGCATGGATCATCGGCAGCATCGCGGCGAGATCGCGGTCGTCGAGCACGCCGGGACCGAGTTCGGTGACCAGGATCAGCGAGCCGTCCTGGTCGATCGCCATGCGTTCGATGCTTCGGGCTGGCGTGCCGGTGTGCGCGGTGAGTTGCGTTGGTTCGTCGTGACCGGACCGATAGACCAGCGGCATGTAATCGAGCGACACCCAGACGCGCTGCGGCCCGTTCTGGAAAAACCACGCGCCGCGTTCGCCGGCGAGATAATTGCGGTTGATGAATTCGCTCAAGCCGCGGTGGGCGATACGCTCGCGCCGCTCGCCGATGCGCCATTCGCCGCGACGCGTCAGCGTAAGCCAGCCATAGCAATCGGGCACATTCGGCCAGCGTGCCATTGCGCGAACGACGGTTTCATCCATGTGGTCGAATGCCCGTATGCTTGATCCGGGTTCGAGTATAGCAATCGGCCGGGGTGGCCCTCGCGCCACCCGAATGGCGCGAAGCGGGCGGCCCGGCTAACATTTCTGGCGGATTGTGGAGGTGACGATGTACAGGAAGATTCTCGCTGCGTTCGACGGTTCGCCGAGCGGGCGATCGGGCCTGCTCGAGTGCGCGACCATCCAGCAGTTGCTGGTCGGATCGGAGCTGCACCTGCTCGCGGTCGCGCCGATCGCGGCCGGGATTTATCTGACCGAAGGTTTCGTCCCCGATACGTTACAGGACGAGCAGAACCGCGCCTATCGCGAGGTGCTCGACGAGGGGCTGGCGCTGCTGACCGGGCGTGGCGTCAGTGCCGAAGGCCACCTGGTGACGGGCGAGCCGATCGATGAGATCTGCCGCCTGGCACGCGAACTGGATGTCGACCTGATCGTGGTCGGCCACGGCCATCGCGCCTCGCGGCTGGAGCGCTGGTGGCGCGGCTCGGTGGGCGCGTCGCTGGTCGAAGATGCGCCGTGCAGCGTGCTGGTGGCGATCGCCAAACAGCCGGCGGCGCCATGAGTGGCAGGCGATGAGCAAGCCGCTGCTCGATCCGCTGGCCGGCAATCCGGCGGCGGATCGAGCCGAAGCGCTCGTGCCGCAGGCCAATCACCGCTGGCAGCACCATTCGGTGCTGGTGGTGGACGACGAAGAGGGCATGCGCAGCTTCCTCACGCGTATGCTGGCCAGCCGCTGCGCAATGGTGGAGACGGCGGCCAGCGCGGAGGCGGCGCAACTGCTGTTCAACCGCATCCACTTCGACCTGATCATTCTCGACATCACCCTGCCCGGCAAGTCCGGTGTGGCCTGGCTGGCCGAGCTGCGCGAGGCCGGCTACCAGGGCGAGGTGATCCTGATCACTGCATTCGCCGACATCGACACCGCGATCAACGCGCTGCGTGCCGGCGCATCGGACTTCATCCTCAAGCCGTTTCGCGTCGACCAGATCCTCAACTCGATGCAGCGCTGCTTCGATCGCGCGCGGCTGGTGCGGGAGAACTTCATCCTGCGCCGCACCGTCGAGGAAATGGCCGGCGGGGTCGACAGCATCATCGGCAACTCGAAGGCGGTGGCGCAACTGCGCCAGACCATCCTGCGGGTGGCGGCGATGCCGAGCACGGTGCTGTTGCAGGGTGAATCCGGTGTCGGCAAGGAAGTGGCGGCACGCGCACTGCATCGCTGCAGTCCGCGCGCCCAGCGTCCGTTCGCGCCGGTCAATTGCGCGGCGATCAGCGCCGAGCTGATCGAGTCGGAGCTGTTCGGCCACGTCAAGGGGGCATTCACCAGGGCAGTGCCGACGCACGTATAGCGTCGATTCAGGTTGTAGCACGATTATTCGGAAGACTCGGGCGGATTTGGGTCAAACAGGTGGCCGAGAAGGCGCTTTTGCGAGTGCGCCTGAGCGCTGGCCCGGTCGGATTCGACAGCCCGGTGACGTTCGGGCAATAGCGGGGCGCCCCGCGGCGAATGCAGGGATGGGACAGCGCGGTTTGCAGGCCTGTCAGGTGAAGCGAAGCTGGAACGGACGTTCCATGCGCTGTTTGACCGTTGGCGGATCGAGCCATGGGCCGCTATAGGTGCTGCGCACGAATTGTATGAAGGCGCGCACACCGATCGCCAGATGCTGCGCGACCAGCGCGCTCGAGAAGCGTGCCAGGGTGTTGAGCAGGTGCGCGAGACGCATCAGGTAATGATAGCCGCGCATCGCGTTCCAATTCTTGGCGAAGAGATGCTCGTAGCGGTAACCGTGGTGCTTTTCGACCAGGTTGCAGCTCTCGATCCCCAACGGTGACGCGCCGCCAGATTGCAGCGTTGGTGGACGTTCTCGCGCCGCAGCTTTTGGCTTGAGATCCAGGCATGTTTGGCGGTCTTTGTCACGATCTCGCCGTCCTCGTCGAGCGCTTGCCAGTTTTCGCGGCAGAGCACGACGTGCACGTCGCGGTGATGGCGGTGGTTGGGTCCGTATTCGTAACGAATGTCATTGACCCAACGAAAGTGCTGCGCTCGCTCGCCCCAGCTCTGGCGGTGTTCATTGTCGGGTTTGAACTTCAGCAGAGCGCCGTATTCCGTCCACACCGTGGGCAGCGAATCGTCTTTGAGCACGATCATGAACTGCCAGTGATAATCGCGGCAACGCTCCAGCACGGGCCCGTTGGGATACAGTCCGTCAAGCAGCAGCATCACCGCCAGGCGGGGAAAGGCCTTTTTGATGCGCTCGGCCAGGCGGTGAAAGGCCCGCAGCTCGCAGTCCTGCTTGTTCTGCTCGGTGTCACCGTGCTGATAGTCGAGAAACTCGCTCATCAGCGGAATCACCATGCCGTTGTGAAAGCACAGGTTCGCTTCCAGGACATAGACGTGGTACTGATAGCGGGCGTGCTCGGGCGCGTCCTGATCGGACCCTGACAGACGCTTTTCCTGTAGCGACTCGCTCCACAAAGTGGCGCCGCCCACCTTCTGCGTGCCATCGATGGCGATGGGATAGCAGTTATTGATCCGGTAGTTTGCAAACTTCTTCTTGCGGATGAGCCGCTCGACCAAATCGATATGTGCGTGCTCGATTTGGCCCACATCGATCTTGCTCAGCAGACGAAACAACGTATCGGCATGGGGCAAACTGTCCAACTCGGGGAACAGCAGCCGCAGGTTGTGCTCGAACATGGGCCGCGTGATATCGGTGTTGGCTTCCCGCCGTGAGCTGTAGTGCAGGACAAACACCAGGATGCCATACAGCATCAGGCTCACCAGCGCGTGCTTGAGCTTTTTCGGGTTGCGCGTGTCCTGGATCTGACGCAGTCGTTTAAGCAGCGTCGGCAGCTGCGCTCTGAACACGCGCGCCTGCTCGGTAACGGCCTCGGTGCGCGCGTGACATTCTTCTTCAACGCTTTGGTAAGGGCTTAAGCGGCTGGCTGGGCTCGGCGGCGCAGGAACAATGAGTCCGGCGGCTTGTTGTTGCTGGCGCAACTCACGGTACTGGTGTTTTTTTTGAAGCGCTTGCTTGGCCGCCTCTCGTGCCGGACGCCGGCTCACTTTGCCCATGGTTCGTGCCTTTCCTGGAGTTGATCGCAGCACAGCAGGCGACGGCACTGCGCCTGCAGCGCTTTGACGAAGATCAGCTTGGCAGAGCTGTGATAGTGCTTGCCGGGGCGCGCCAAACCGCGACCGCTGGTGTGCCCCAGCAACTGCCAGCCGGCGCCGCGGTAGCAGGTGCCGCGATAGTGCGCCGGATCGACAAAGCTCTCCAGCAGCAGCGGCCGGTATCCCCAGCACGCCTGCCAGTCATCGGCCAACTGGCGTGCCAGCTGGCCCAGCACATGGCTGGCCAAGTGCTCGATCCGCACCCAGGGAAACACCAGGAAACGATTATTGTTGACCACCCAGGGCAGGTTCGCCAGGCGCTGGCGCGCACTCCAGCCGATCCAGCGATCACGCGGCTCGATTGCCCTGGCCGCGCCACACAGCAGCAGATAGCCCAGGCTTCGATCGGCGGCCTCAATGCGGTAGCGCGCCCAATAGCCAAACGGCTTGTGGTAGCCCAGCGGATGAAAGCGCTCGACATAGGCATTGCACTGCGCCACATCGTGCGCCTGCCCAAGCAGGCGCAAGCGCACCGGCCCAAGCTGCGCCAACGTGCACTGCACCGACTCACCCGAGACAATCGGCACGCTGGGCGTTGCTGCCCTGTCCCGCCCGCTCGTCTGGTCGCCGCCCTGTGTGCGCCGCGCCGGCAGACGAATCTCGCCGCCCGCTTCCAGGCGCGCCAGCAACTTCCTGCAAGCCTCTTTCTTGGGCGCACCCGCCGGCGTGAGCCACCCCAGATGTTCGCACAGCGTGTCAGCCAATTCCGAGCGCGCCAACCTGGGAAAGCGCTCTATCAGAGTGCGGATGTAGGCAATATCTTCTGCGCCAATCTCGCGATTGCCTTGCCACAGGTTCAACCCATCAGATTGGAACATCGCGTGAAAGCCCTTAAGGCGTGTTGGCTCACGCTCGATTATCCAAGACCGAAATCCGGCTGTCTAGCCCTTTCGCGAAGAAAATATTTTTGCCCGCGCTCCCACCCCTTGTAGCATCAGGGTTTCAGCACATGTGCGTCGGCACTGAGCACCGTCCTTAGCGCCGCCGGCGAAGAGCGGGTCGCACTGCTTGCCGCTGGACTCGCGGGCCCGTGGCAACGGCCGCGCTACCGGCGCGAAGCCATAGGCTTGGCGCTCCACGGCCTGCACGCCTGCCATCGCGATGCGCATTACGTCGTCCGCGAGGGTGCGATCGAGCTGCTCGACGAAGTAACCGGACGCATTGCGGCAGGCCGCGTCTGGTCGCGCGGCCTGCACACGGTCGTCGCGCTGAAGGAGGGCCTGAGCCCGCCGGACGAGACCGACACCGTGGCGCAAATCACGTTCCAGCGCTTCTTTCTGCGCTACTGGCGCGTCGCCGGTCTGAGCGGCACGCTGCGCGAGGCGCGCGCTGAGCTGCGCGGGCTGCTCGGTGCCGCCGTCGTCCGCGTCCCGCTGCATGCGCCGTGCCGGCGGCAGGCACTGCCGCCGCGCTTGTTCGAGCGCGCCGACGTACGCTGGGCCGCGGTCTGCGAGCGGGTCGCCGCGCTGCAGGCCGCCGGCCGTCCGGTGCTGGTCGGCACCGACAGCGTCGCGGATTCACAGGCGCTCTCGCACCAACTCCAGGCGGCAGGCATCGCGCATCGCGTGCTGAATGCGCTCCATGACGCCGATGAGGCCACCATTGTCGCTGCGGCCGGCCGCGCCGGCCGAGTAACGGTGGCTACACGCATGGCCGGCCGCGGCACGGATATCGTGCTCGACGCCGCCGCGCGCGCTGCCGGTGGCCTGCACGTGCTGTCATGCCAGCACAACCCGTCGTACCGGCTCGACCGCCAGCTCGCCGGCCGTGCCGGCCGTCAGGGGGATCCGGGTAGTGCCGAAACGTGGTTTTTGCCGCGCTTTGCGAATTCAGAAGTGCTGGGGGATGTCGATAAGCATGGGAGATGGACATATCGGCAATCTTGGGGGGCAGCTTGGCTCATTCAATCCGCTCGGCGGTGGTCGCAATGGCGCGAGGATTGCCGGCGTGCGACCTTGCGCCGCGAACTGCTGCAGCAAGACCGGCACTGGCAGCGCAGACTCTCGTTCGCCGGGCCGCCGGCCTGATACTCGCGCTCGCCGCCCTGCCGGCGCTGACTGCAACGCCGGTCGCGTCGGCTGCGAAGCCGTTCGGCTGCCTGATAGAGCCCGACCGCGTCGCCGACATCGGCTCGCAGGTGATTGGCGTCGTCGAGCGCCTGGGTGCCGAACGCGGGGACCGTGTCAGTGCCGGCCAGCCCTTGCTGACGCTGCGCGCCGAGGTCGAACGCGCCAACGCCGGCGTGGCCGAGACCCGTGCCCGCGTCGACGCCGACGTGCTGGCCGCCCGGGCCAGCCTGGCGCTGGCCGAGCAGAAGCTGCGCCGTGCACAGGCCCTCGTGTCCGCTAAATTCGTATCGGCGCAGACCTTGGACCAGGCGGCGGCGGAACTCGAACTGGCACGCCAGAAACTTGCCCAGACCCGTGGTCAGCAGCGTATCTGGGCCGAGGAGCGTCGCGTCGCCGAGGCGCAGTTGGCGCTGCGCACAATTCGCAGTCCGTTCGCCGGTGTGGTGGTCGAGCGTTTCGTAGACCTGGGTGAGCGAGTCGAGGAAAAGCCGCTGATGCGGGTGGCCGTACTTGACCCCTTGCGTGTCGAGTTGATGGTTCCGTCTACCCAGTACCGTGCCATAAGCGTCGGCGACCAACTGACGATTCGGCCAGAACTGCCCGGTATCGAGCCGGTTTCGGCGACCGTGAGTCAGGTTGACCACGTGCTCGATGCGGCGAGCAACAGCTTCCGCGTGCGGCTGTCGCTGCCCAACCCGCACAACCGCTTGCGCGCCGGCCTGCGCTGCAAGGCCGATCTGGCGCCGGTCGCGGTGAACTCGGCGCCGCGCGCCGTCCCGCCCTCACACCAGGCTGCCACGTCGCTCAGGTTCGCGACCTCGCTTCAAATCCCGGCTGCGATCCGGCCGGTCGCCAGCAGCCGGCCCTGAGAGGGGCGCTGCACCGAGGCCGCAATCCCATGCACCGCGATTCAGCCAGCCTTCGCCTGATCGCCGAAACCATGGAGGATCGCATCCTCCATTCGGCCGACTTGGCACCCCTGCTGCTGGGGTCCGCCGCGATCGACTCCCGCCCGGCCGATGCGGCCACCGCGGCTGCCGCGCAAGTGAATCGCAGCGAGATTGCGTTCGTCGACGCCGCATTGCCAAACGCGGTCGAGTTGCGCGCTGACCTGCTGGCACAAAACGCAGCCGGGCGGCCAATGGAAGTCGTCACAATTGGGCGTGGCGAGGACGGCCTCGCCTTGATGACGCAGACCCTTGCCGGGCGGCACGACCTCAGCGCCGTCCATGTGCTGTCGCATGGCAGCGACGGCCGGCTGCAACTGGGTAGCAGCGCGCTCGACGGCAAAGTCCTGCTCGGCCGGGCGGCGGAGGTCGCCGCCTGGAGCGAGGCGCTGACGCCTGATGCCGACCTGCTGCTTTACGGCTGCGACTTCGCCGAGACGGTTATTGGCCAGCGCTTGGTGCAGGACTTGGCTGCACTTACCGGCGCGGACGTCGCCGCCAGCACGGATCTCACCGGCAACGAACAGTTCGGCGGCAATTGGCGGCTCGAATACCAGAATGGGCAGATCGAAGCGCGCGTGGTGGCCGACGAACGCACGCAGGCGCAGTGGCAAGGGTTGATGGCGATCGGGCCGCAGAACGCTGTGCCAGGAGCGCAGACCGCGCTTACGAACTCCAACCTCGTATTTTCGACCGGCAACGGAAACGCGATTTCGATAAGCGACGCGGATTCTGCCGGCGGCTCGCCGCAGATCACGCTGACGGTGACGAACGGTAACGCGACCCTCAGCCGGACAACCGGGCTGACCTTCATAGCGGGTGGCAACGGCACCCCGACCATGACGTTCCGGGGCACCTACGCAAACATCAATGCCGCCCTGAACGGCTTGAGCTACAGCCCGAGTGCCAACTTCACCGGCGGCGCGACGCTGACAATCAGCACTCTGGACGAGAACTTGGTCGCGTTGAATATCGATGGCGCGCTGAAGGGCCGCTACACCTTCGACGACACGAGCGACCTGGGCAACGATACCAGTCCGGCGGGCGCTTACGACGGCTCGTGCGTCGGTGGCGCGACCGCCGCGGTGGACGCTGCGCGCGGCAACGTCCTGAACCTCGATGCCGCCGGCGGCGCCGATTATGTGCGAATGACCGGGCACTTCGGCAGCCCGTCCAGCGTCACGCTGGCTGCCTGGGTCAATTTCACGGCCGCTCCGACGGACGGAGGGGACGTCATCTCGCTGGGGGACAGCACGGCACTTCGTGTAGACGATCTCGGGAACCTGAAGGGCTACATCTACAACGGCTCAGCCTGGAAGAACGTCACCTACGCGACGACACTCGCGGGAACAGGCTGGCACCACGTCGCCTACACGTTCGACAACGCCGGCAATGTGCAGAAGCTCTACCTGGACGGCGTCCAGGTTGCCGCACTCGCGGAGACCGGCTCGATTTCCTACACGCTGGGTGCGAACAGCTACATCGGCACGCATGGCAACAGCTCGACGACGCATGACTACACGGGGAAGATCGACGACGCCCGCGTCTATAGCCGAGCGTTGACGGCCGCGGAGATCGCGAATCTCGCATCCGATCTGAATCTGGTGGACACCGACAGCGCGGCGATCACGGTCAACGCCGTCAACGACGCTCCGCTGGTCACCACAACTAGCAGCACGCTGGCCTACACCGAAAACGCCCCCGCCACCGCCATCGACCCGACGCTGACCGTCGGCGACGTCGACAGCGCCAACCTCGCCAGCGCCACGGTCGGCATCAGCGCCAACTACGCCGCCGGCCAGGATCTGCTGTCCTTCGTCAACCAGAACGGCATCAGCGGCAGTTGGAACGTCGGCACCGGCGTGCTCACGCTGACCGGCAGCGCCAGCGTGGCCAACTACCAGACCGCGCTTCGCAGCGTCACCTACTTCAACACCAGCCATCCGCCGAACACGGCGACGCGCACCGTGTCCTTCGCGGTCAACGACGGCGCGTCCAACAGCAACACCACCACGCGCAACGTCAGCGTGGCGGCGCTCGTCAACACGCAGATCACGGCGGCTCAGGACACCTACGTCACCAAGAACAGCACGAACAACTACGGCGCGTCCACGAGCCTAGTCCTCGACCGGTCGGGCGGCAGCCTCGGCGATAAGCGCGTGCTGTTGCAGTTCGACCTGAGTTCGATCCCCGCAGGCGCGACCATCACCAGCGCCACCTTGCAGATGCAGGCGACGCAGAACGGCTCGGCCTTTGACATCAATGTCTACAGGCTCACCGAGGCCTGGGTCGAAGGCAACGGCAATGGCAGCGCCGACGCGGCCAACTGGAACAACAGACTTCCCGGCACGGCCTGGACGGCCGGGCCGGGCGGCACGTTCGACCCGGCGGTGGTTGCCACACTGAACACGGCCGCGATAGGGCAGCACAGTTGGGATCTCACGAGCCTGGTGCGAGCCTGGCACCTGGGCAGTACGGCCAACCACGGCATCATCCTCGGCAGCCCGAACTCGGGCACGACGACGGTCACCTACGACAGCAGCGAAGGCGCTACACCGCCGCGCCTGGCAATCGCCTACACGCCGGCCCCGAACGTGGCCCCGATCGTCACGACAACAGGCAGCACGCTGGCCTATATCGAGAACGCCGCAGCGACCGCCATCGATCCGGCGTTGACCGTGGCTGACACCGACAGCGCCAACCTCGCCGTCGCCACGGTCACGATCTCGACCAATTACGCCGCCGGACAGGACGTGCTGGCCTTCGTCAACCAGAACGGCATCAGCGGTAGCTGGAACGCCGGCACCGGCGTGCTCACGCTCACCGGCGGCGCCACGGTCGCCAACTACCAGACAGCGCTGCGCAGCGTCACCTACGTCAACACCAGCGAGGCGCCCAGCACGGCCACGCGAACAGTGGCCTTCGTGGTCAATGACGGCGCAGCCAACAGCAACACGGGCACGCGCGCGATCAGCGTCGCGGCTGTCAACGACGCGCCGCTGCTCACCACCAGCGGCAGCGCGCTGGCCCACACCGAAAACGTCCCCGCCACGGCCATCGACCCAGCGTTGACGGTCAACGATGTCGACAACGCCAACGTGGCCAGCGCCACGGTCAGCATCAGTGCCAACTACGCCGCCGGACAGGATGTGCTGGCCTTCACCAACCAGAACGGCATCAGCGGCAACTGGAACGTCGGCACCGGCGTGCTCACGCTCAGTGGCAGCGCCAGCGTGGCCAACTACCAGACAGCGCTGCGCAGCATCACCTACGTCAACACCAGCGAAGCGCCCAGCACGGCCACGCGCACGGTGTCCTTCCTCGTCAACGACGGCGCAGCCAACAGCAACAGCGCTACGCGCAGCATCAGCATGGCCGCACTTAACGACGCGCCAGTGCTGACCGGCGCGAACAACCTGAATCCGATCAACGAAGATCCGGCCAGCAACCCCGGCACGCTGGTATCGGCGCTGATGAGCGGGCAGGTCAGCGACGTCGACAGCGGCGCGCTGACCGGCATCGCGGTCACTGTCGTCGACAACAGCAACGGCAACTGGCAATACACCACCGACGGCGGCAGCAGCTGGACCGCCTTCGACACCCCCACGGCCGGCAGCGCGCGGCTGCTGGCCGCCGATGCCATGACCTCGGTGCGCTTCGTACCGAATGCGAACTGGAACGGCACGCTTGTTGGCGGGCTGACCTTCCGAGCCTGGGACCGCACGTTCGGCAGCGCCGGCGGTACGGCGGATGCCGGTACCAATGGGGGCAGCACTGCGTTCTCCAGCGCGGCGGCCAGCGCCGGCATCACGGTCGCCTCGGTCAACGATGCGCCCTCGGGCGCCGACAACACGATCGTCATCGACGAAGACACGGCTCGCACCTTCATCGCGGCGGACTTCGGATTCAGCGACCCGAACGACAGCCCGCCCAACACGCTGAACGGCGTGCGCATCAGCACGCTACCAGGGGCGGGGGCGCTGATGCTCAGCGGCGCGGCGGTCAGTGCCGGGCAGATGATCACGGTAGCCAATATCAATGCCGGCCTGCTGGTGTTCACGCCGGCGCCGAACGCCAGCGGCAGCGGCTACGCCAGCTTCACGTTCCAGGTGCGCGACAACGGTGGCACGGCCAACGGCGGCATCAACCTCAACCCGACGCCGAACACGATGACGGTCAATGTCAGCGCGGTCAACGACGCGCCGATCATCTCGGCGCCTGCCGCGCAAGCCACGGCTTTCAACACGGCGCTGGTGCTGTCGACGGCCAACGGCAACCCGATCTCGGTCGCCGATGTCGATGCCGGCGGTGCGGATCTCGAGGTTACGCTCAATGCGACCAACGGCACGCTGATTCTGGCGGGGGTCGCTGGATTGAACTTCAGCGCCGGCGGCAATGGGTCGTCGTCGATGTCCTTCACCGGATCGCTGGCCAGCATCAACGCCGCGCTCGACGGCATGATCTTTGCGCCGAGCAGCAACTTCAGCGGCGCCGCCAGCGTCTCGGTGCTGGCCAACGACCAGGGCAACAGCGGTGCGGGCGGCCCGCGCGGTGCCGGCCGTTCGTTGGCCATCACGGTGCAGGCGTCGACGAGTCTGGTGATTACCGACGACACTCGCGCCACGGCGGAAGACACCGTGCTCAACGCGGCGTCGGTGCTGGCCAACGACAGCGATCCCGCTGCGGGCACGCTGACGGTGAGCGCAGTGAACGGCAACAGCGCGGCGATCGGCAGCACGGTCGTGCTGGCGTCCGGGGCCACACTGGCGATGAACGCCGATGGGACTTTCGTCTACAACCCGAACGGCGCCTTCGCCGCATTGGCGATGGGATCGAGTGCGCTCGATAGCTTCAGCTACGACGTCAGTAGCACGTCGGGCAGCAGCGGTTCGGCGACGGTCTGGATCACCGTCAACGGGGCCAACGACGCACCGGCGCTGGCGGGCGCCAATGCCCTCAACGACATCACCGAAGACGTCACCGGCGACAACGGCACGCTGGTCGCGGCGCTGATCGCGGGGCGGGTGAGCGATGCCGACAGCGGCGCGCTGGCGGGCGTGGCGATCACGGCCGCCGACAATGCTAATGGCACCTGGCAGTACACCATCGACGGCGGCACGAGCTGGGTTGCCTTCGGCACACCGACCGTCGCCGACGCGAGGCTGCTCGCTGTCGACGCGCTCACCTCGGTGCGCTTCGTGCCGAACCCGAACTGGAACGGCACGGTGGCGAGCGGCCTCACGTTGCGCGCCTGGGACCGCACCAGCGGCAGCACCGGCGGCACGGCCGACACCACGGGCAGCGGCGGCAGCACGGCGTTCTCGGTCGACGAGTTTGGCACCGGCATTACCGTCACGCCGGTCAGCGACGCACCTTCCGGCGCGAACAGGGTGATCGGCATCGACGAGGACACGGCCCATGTCTTCGGTGCGGCGGATTTCGGTTTCAGCGACAGCATCGACAGCCCGGCCGACGCGCTGGCCTGGGTGCACATCGACACCTTGCCGGCCGCGGGCGCGCTGACCAACAACGGCGTGCCGCTGAGCGCCGGCCAGGCGATCGCAGTGGCCGACATCATCGCCGGCAAACTGGTGTTCACGCCCGGCGCAGACGGCAGTGGTGCGGCCTACGCCTCATTCACGTTCCGCGTGCAGGACGATGGCGGCACGGCCAACGGGGGCGCCGACTCCGACCCGATTGCCCGCACCGTCATGTCTAACGTCAACGGCGTCAACGATGCGCCGGTGCTCACGACCAGCGGTGGCACGCTGGCCTATACGGAGAATGACGCCGCCACCGTGATCGACTCGGCACTGACAGTCAACGATGTCGACAACGGCAACCTCAGCAGCGCCACGGTCACGATCTCGACCAACTACGCTGCCGGCCAGGACCTACTGGCCTTCGTCAACCAGAACGGCATCAGCGGCAGCTGGAACGCCGGCGGCGGCGTGCTCACGCTCACCGGCAACGCCAGTGTGGCCAACTACCAGACCGCGCTGCGCAGCATCACGTATGTCAACACCAGCGAAGCGCTGAGCACGGCCACGCGAACGGTGTCCTTCGTCGTCAACGACAGCGCGGCCAACAGCAACACGGCTGCGCGCAGTATCAGTATGGCCGCGCTCAACGACGCGCCGGTGCTCTCCGCCAGCGGTGGCACGCTGGCCTATACCGAAAACGATGCCGCCACGGCCATCGACCCGGCGCTGACGGTGGGCGATGTCGACAACGCCAACCTCACGAGCGCCACGGTCAGCATCAGCGCCAACTACGCCGCCGGCCAGGACCTTCTGTCCTTTACCAACCAGAACGGCATCAGCGGCAGCTGGAACGCCGGCACCGGCGTGCTCACGCTGACCGGCAGCGCCACGGTGGCCAACTACGAAACGGCGCTGCGCTCGATCACCTACGTCAACACGAGCGAGGCGCCGAGCACGGCGCTGCGCAGCGTGAGCTTCGTGGTCAACGACGGTACCGCCGACAGCACCATCGGCACGCGCAGCATCAGCGTGGCGGCGGTCAACGATGCGCCGACCGCGACCAACCTGAATGCGGCCGAGACCTACGTCGAAGACACCCCGCTGAACCTGACCGACATCGTGGTCAGCGACCTCGACAGCGCCAATGTCAGCGTCAGCCTGACGGTGTCCGACGTGGCTGCCGGCAGCCTGAACACCGGGACTGCGGGTGCGGTGAGCTCGACCTACAACGCCGGCACTGGCGTGTGGAGCGCCGGCGGGGCGATCGGCGACGTCAACGCCTTGCTGGCCGGGCTGAGCTTCACCCCGGCGGCCAACTACAACAGCAGCTTCAGCATCGCCACCAGCGTCAGCGACGGGGTGGCCGCACCGCTCACCGGCACGAAGAACATGACCGGCACGGCGGTCAGCGATGCGCCGACCGCGACCAACCTGAATGCGCCCGAGACCTATGTCGAAAACACGCCGCTGAACCTGACCGACATCGTGGTCAGCGACCTCGACAGCGCGAATGTCAGCGTCACCCTGACCCTGTCCGACGTGGCCGCCGGCAGCCTGAACACCGGGACCGCGGGTGCGGTGAGCTCGACCTATGTCGCCGGCACCGGCGTGTGGAGCGCCAGCGGGGCAATCGCCGACGTCAACGCGCTGCTGGCAGGGCTGACTTTTGCGCCGGCGGGCAACTACAACAGCAGCTTCAGCATCTCCATCAGCGTCAGCGACGGGGTGGCCGCACCGCTCACCGGCACGAAAAACATGACCGGCACGGCGGTCAACGATGCGCCGAAAATTGCTTCGCCGATTGCCGACCAGACGGCGATCGAAGACCGCACCTTCAGCTTCACCGTGCCAGCAGGCAGCTTCACCGACATCGGCGCTGGCGACACGCTCTCTTACAGCGCGACGCTGACCAGCGGTGGTGGGCTGCCCGCGTGGCTGAGCTTTGATGCGGGCACGCGCACCTTCAACGGCACGCCGGCCAATGGCGACGTCGGCACGCTCAGCATTCGCGTGACGGCCACCGACGGCGGCGGCCTCACGGCCAGCGACGACTTCACGCTGACGGTGGCCAACGTCAACGATGCTCCGGTGCTGACCAGCCCCGTCAGCAACCAGAGCGCCACTCAGGACAGCGCTTTTCTGTTCGCGCTGCCGCCCGGAATCTTCACCGACATCGATGCGGGTGATACGCTGAGCTATAGCGCCAGTCTTCTCTCAGGCGCGGCGCTGCCCAGCTGGCTGAGCTTCAATGCCGCCAGCCAGACCTTCAGCGGCACGCCGAGCTATGCCGATGTCGGTACGCACACGCTGTTCGTCACGGCCACTGACAGCGCGGGTGCGGCAGCGCACGTGTTGGTTGCGATAACAGTGTCGGCTCCTGCCCCGGCGGCTCCTGCCCCGGCGGTTCCGGCCGCGCCTTTTGTCATACCTTCTCAGGCGCCAATCGTTGCCCCGGCGGAGTCGCCTCCTCCAGCGGCGGAACCGCGCGCGACGAACGAAACGCAAGCTGCAGCGGCCCCCGTCGCGCCGGTCAGCGTCCCACATGCGGCGACCGTCGAACTCCTGGCCGACGATGGCTATCAGCCTACCTCGGCCGAACCGAGCCACCGCTCCGACGCGGATGTGCTGGTCGCCATGCGTCTTTCGAGTCGGGCCGATAGCGTGCTGGCCGATGTCGAGCTCTCGCAGCTCACCAGTCCGGAACCCGCGTCTTTCGCCCAGATGTTGACCAGCGAAGACATGCGGCGTCGGTTCGAGGAGATGCGGCATCAACTCGACGAAGCTGCCGATACCAGACGCAACATCATCGCTTCGGGCGCCGCGCTGTCGGGTGGTCTTTCGATTGGATACGTGATCTGGCTGGTACGCGGTGGCGTGCTGGCAAGCGCGATGCTCTCGGCCTTGCCGGCTTGGCAGATGATCGACCCGTTGCCGGTGCTCGCGGCGACGCGCAAGCGGGGCAAGCGCGAGTCCGATGAACCCGAGGTCGAACGTCTGTTTGACAAAGCCTCTCGCCCGGTGCGAGCGGGCGAGGCGGGCGCCGCAGGCACGATATCGGCGAAGCGAATCGCCGACCACCGCGTGGCAACTGCGCCCACCGACCCTGGGCAACCGGAGGACGCCAAGCGATGAAAGGATTGTCGTTGCTTCGGCGTGTGTCAGCGCGAACGCATCTGACGCTCGGGCTGGCCGCGATCACCGTGAGCATACTGTGTGTGGCGACGTGGCTCGGATTCATTCCTGATGCAGAGGCATTGACGCGCCAACATCGCGCCGCGCTGGCTGAAACCACAGCCATCAGCATCTCGAGCCTGATCGACGAGACCCAGCCGGAAGTCTTGAAGGAGATGCTGGCTTTCGTGCGCGACCGCAACCCGGGCCTGCTGTCCATTGGAGTACGGTCGAGTGACGGCACACTGCTGGTCGACGTCGGACAACACGGTGCCGAGTGGTCTGCGGGATTGCATGCAAAGTCCACGGATAGCGAGTTGCTGGTGCCGGTGTGGCAGGCCGGCGAGCCATGGGGCAATGTGGAACTGCGCTTCACGCCGCTGCGCGACAGTGGCTGGCATGCCTACGCTCAAGATGCCGGGTTGCGCCTGACTGCCGTTGTCTTCGTACTCTGCTGCCCATTGTTCGCGGTCTACCTGCGACGCATGTTGCGCGAGCTGGATCCGTCGCGAGCAGTCCCGGCACGCGTGCGCACCGCCTACGACACGCTCACCGAGGGGCTGCTGGTGCTGGACGGACGAGGCAGAATCGTGCTGGCGAACAAGTCGACCAGCACCATGCTGGGTGTGGACGAGACGCGACTCATCGGCCGTTCGCCAAGCGCATTCCATTGGAGCGATCTGGACGGCGCCGCCATTGACCCCGTCGCACTGCCTTGGACCTTGGCGTTGACAGACCGTCAGCTACAACGCGATGTGCACCTTCATGTCGCCAGCGCCGATGGCGCACGCTACGCGCTGCGCGCCAACTGCTCGCCGATCGTCGCCGACAACGGCGAACTGCAGGCGCTGGTGGTCAGCTTCCAGGACGTCACCGAACTCGAGCAGCGCGGCGTCGCGCTGCGCGAGGCCAAGGAACAGGCCGATGCCGCCAATGAGGCAAAAAGCCGTTTCCTGGCCAACATGAGCCACGAAATCCGTACCCCGATGAACGCGATCCTCGGCTTTACCGAGATCCTGCTCCGCGGCGGTCTGCGCCGGCCGGGCGAGGCAGCCAAGCATCTGGACATCATCCATTCCAGCGGTCGCCATCTGCTGAACCTGATCAACGACATCCTCGATCTGTCAAAGGTCGAGGCCGGGCGAATGGAGACGGAGCGCGTGCCCGTTGCAGCGCACGTCGTGGCGCAGGAAGTCGTGCACACGCTCTCCAGGCGCGCCGAGGACAAGCGCCTGCGAATCGACCTCGATTTCGCCGAGCCGCTGCCGGCCTGCATCGAGGGCGACCCGGCGCGGCTTCGCCAGATCCTCACCAACCTGATCGGCAACGCGATCAAATTCACTGAGCGAGGCGGCATCACCGTGCGGCTGGGGCTCGCGCCGGACGGCACTCGCACGCGCTATTGCATCGACGTCCAGGACACCGGCATCGGCATCGCCGCCGACAAGCTTGAGTCGGTGTTCGAGCCGTTCGTGCAGGCCGAAGCGTCGACGACCCAGCGCTTCGGCGGCACCGGCCTCGGCCTGACGATCAGCCGCGGCTTCGCGCGGGCGATGGGCGGCGACATCACAGTCAGCAGTTCACCCGGGCATGGCACGACCTTCAGCCTGTGGCTCGATGCCGGTCAGATCGACTTCTCGACGTTGCTCGGGCCCGCCGAGCTGGCTGCCGCGGCCGTGGTGCCTGTGGCGGTCGCGAACGTGCGCTGGCGCTTCCCGCCGCGACGCGTGCTGGTGGTCGACGACGGGGTGGAGAATCGGCAGCTCATGCATGTCCTGCTGGAAGACGTGGGGCTGCGGGTGAGCGAGGCCGATAACGGCCGGATTGCGCTTGAGCGCATTGCGGTCGAATCCTTCGACCTTGTGCTGATGGATATGCGCATGCCGGTCATGGACGGCACGACTGCCACGCGGCGGTTGCGTGAGCGTGGTTGCACGATCCCGATCATCGCCCTCACCGCCAACGCCATGAAGGGCTTCGAACGCGAGCTCGAAGACGTTGGTTTCTCCGGCTACCAGACCAAACCGATTGACGTCGACGCTCTGCTGCACGACCTCGCACAGCGCCTTGGTGGGGAAGTCCTCGCGGAAGCCGCAACCGAGACCGCCGGAACACACAGCGCGGAGGTAACCGCGGTGCCCCGATTGCCGTCGCTGGTTTCATCGCAGGCCGATGGCGATGGTCCGCCCATCGCCTCGCGGCTTGCCGGCCACGCCAAACTGAGCCTCATCGTGGGTCGATTCGTCACACAACTGCCCGGCAAGCTGATGCAAGTGGACGACGCATTGCAGCGCGGCGACATTGCGGAATTGGCAGCCCTGGCGCACTGGCTCAAGGGGGCTGGCGGCAGCATGGGTTTCGACGAGCTGTTCGAGCCAGCCAAAGCACTCGAAGACGCTGCCAACGGAGGCGATGTCGAGGCGGCCGGCCCGCTGGTGGCCGAACTGCAGAGCCTGTCGCGGCGCATTGTACGTGGCGGCGCGAAGTCCCAAGAAGTTCCAGAGGAGATGTTGCAATGAATCAAGACATCCGAGTCCTGACGCAGGAGTTGCCGCCGGGATACCTTACGCTGGTCGAGATGCGCTCGCCCCTGCTCGATGCCAAAGTAATGATGGTCGACGACGATACGCTGATGACCGACCTCATCCGGACACATCTGGAAGACGCCGGCTATTCCAACTTCATCGTCACGAACAGCCCGCGGGAAGCGCTTGATCTGGTGCGTCAGGAAAAACCGGGGGTGCTGTTGCTCGACCTGATGATGCCTGAGGTCTCGGGCTTTACAATCCTTGAGGCGATCCGCGCCGAAGCAGATCTGCGCTTCATTCCGGTGATTGTACTGACGGCATCATCCGGTTCCGACTTCAAGCTGCGCGCGCTGCGGCTCGGTGCTACCGACTTTCTCGCCAAACCGGTCGACCCCAGCGAACTGGTGTTGCGCGTACGCAATACCCTAGCCTTTGAGCAGTATCACGATTGGATGAGTCATTTCGACTATGTGACCGGGCTGCCGAACGAACGCCGGTTCGAAGGCATTGTCGGCGATCTGTTGGCGCGGCAGGTGTCGCGGGGTGGCCTGTTGGCGATGATCAGCATCACGGTGCCGGAATGCCGGCAGTTGCGCGAGACGATTGACCGGCCGACCGCGGACGGGCTTGCCGTGGTAGTTGCGCGACGGCTCGAGCGAATCGCTGGAACCTACAGCGCGGTCGATCAGCGGCACCGGGTGGCTCGCTTCAGCGAGCAGCACTTTGGCTTGGTCATCGATGGGCTGAAGAACATCGATGCTGTCGAGACAACTGCAAAGGCCGTGCTCGCTGCGCTCGCCGAGCCGGTGATGCTTGGGCAGCACGAAGTGGCACCCGCGCCGTGGCTCGGCATTGCGGTGGCCCCCGGTGACGGCCAGCTTGCCAGCACGCTGCGCCAGAGCGCCGATCTGGCCGGCACCCACGGGCGCCAGCAGGGAACAGCCCACGCCTCGTTCGCTTCTCCGGAGCTCAATGCCAAGTCGTACCAGCGGTTAAGACTCGGAGCCCAATTGCGAGGCGTGACGCAGCGTGGCGAGCTGCGCCTGCACTACCAGCCGAAGGTACACGTTTCGAGCCAGCGCATCGTCGGTCTCGAGGCACTGGTATGCTGGCAGCACCCCGATCGTGGGCTGGTACCGCCGATGGAATTCATCCCGTTAGCGGAGGAACTGGGACTGATCGCGGGTATCGGTCAGTGGGTCTTTGAACAAGCCTGCCGTGATATGGCAGTCTGGATGCAGGCAGGCCTTGAGAACCTGACGGTAGCCGTCAACGTGTCGAAGCCACAAGTCGTGTCCGGCGACCTCGGCCAAGTGGTGCGACAGGTTCTGCGCGATAGCGGCTTGCCAGCCCATAGGCTGGTGCTCGAACTGACCGAAAGCATGGTGATGGATGATGTGCCCCAATGTGTTTCGATGATGCACGAACTGAAGGCCTTGGGCGTGCGGCTCTCGATCGACGACTTCGGAACAGGTTATTCATCGCTTGCATACTTGAAGAAGTTTCCGCTCGACGAACTGAAGATTGACCGATCATTCATCATTGACCTGCCCGGCGGGCAAGCAGATAAGGCGCTGGTCCGCACCGTAATCGATCTGGGTCATAGCCTGGGAATGTCAGTCATTGCGGAAGGTGTGGAGACCAACGGACAACTTGAATGTTTGAATCTACTTGGGTGCGACTCGTTTCAGGGGTACCTGTTTAGCCGACCGCTACCTTTGGATCAGTGCACCGAAATGCTCAGTCGCGCAGAGACCATCAACCATATCGCGTGACCGCTATGAAGGCCGGCAACTGCTGTCTTCCCAGTGTGAGACGCGGGTTTCGATCCGGGCAAGCGTTGCAAGCGACTGATTTATCTAAACTGCAATGCAACTGCGTGAGACTCTTGATCCGTTGGTCGAGTGTTCGAGCCAATCACAACCCACCAGACGCAAGGCCAGGCATCTGCCTGGCCTTTGTGCTTTGATGCCGGCTACAAGCCGCATGGAATGGCGATCTGCGGGCATTCCACTCCGCGAGCCAGCATCCATAAGCCTCTCCGGGTAGGCATGCCTGAAACGTCCAGCCGGTGCGGCTTCCAGCGTGCCAGCTCAGAGTTTGTGAAGAAATCGTCGCGAGCGGCCCGAGTTCGGTCCGAGGAGCGCAGATGTACTCAGTGCTACATCGAGCACCGCAGGGCCGAAATCGGGATGCGCAGTAGATTTATTCACAAGCTCTCAACGGTCCTCGACACATAGGTCAGGGTCGGCAATCACGCATTCGAGGTCGGATCTGCCGCCGCTTGCGCCACGAGTGCGAAGCGCCTGATCGCGTGCGGCGACCTGTTGGCCATGCGGCAGCATCAGCCACATGCGGCCGGATTCCTTCATGCGCGCGGCCTGCTCGTAGGCCGCGGCACCGAAACCCCAGAAGTAGTCGGCACGCACGGCGCCGCGAATCGCCCCACCCGTATCCTGCGCCATCACCAGCCGGTTGAGACTGTCGGTCTGCCCGGGTTCGCCGGTCGACATGAAGACCGGGTAGCCGAGCGGCGTGGTGCGCGGGTCGACCGCCACCGAGCGCCCGGCGGTCAGCGAGACGCCGAGCGCACCGATCGGACCCTCCGGGCCATCGGGAATCTCGCGGAAGAAGACGTAGCTCGGATCGGCGGAAATTGCGTTCACCAGCGCCGCGCTGGGCTGCGGAAAACGTGCCACGGCGGATGCCGGAACACCCCCGGCGGCGGCGACCCTGGCTGGCGGTCGGCGGGGACCGATGGTCGCCGGCTTGCCGGTCGCCAGTTGTTCGACCAGTCGCTCGACATCGGCCGCCGACGGTTCGTCCGCGCGCGGCACCGGCCGTAGGGCCGGCGCTGCTCTCCCGCCGCGGGTCAGCGGTTGCCCGGCGTTTTGATCCGCCCCGGCCATCTCGTCCTCGACATCCGGCAGATCGATGCTCAGGCCGCGGGTGGTGACCCGGCCTTTCTTTCCGCCACGGTTTCCCTTGCCAGCCGGCGGGGTGAAAGGATGGCCGTTCTGTTCGCCATAGGACAGACGCACGATCTTTCCGTCGGGCAGGCGGACCTTCCCCGAGCCCTGAATCTGCATCGAATAGAACGCCGCCGGGTTGTCGACCCACACCAGCACACGGGCATTGGGCAGGCCGTCGCGCTCGATCTCGGCCCGCGTCGCGTAGGGGACGATGCGCTCGCCCTCGAGGCGCACGCGCAGCTTCTTGTCGCGCACATCGGCCCGCAGATCGCCGACGTCGATCAGGTAGGGGGCGTCGCCACCGGGCACAGCGATCACGCTGCGCCCCTCGATGCGGGCCGGCACCCGCTTGCCGCGCAGTTCCTGCGGTATCTGCCGGATGTCGAGCATCAGCAGATCGTCGGGCACGCCATAGACCGGATAGACGAATGCCCCGCCCTGGCTGCGGCTGCCGTTGATCAGGGGTTCGTAGTAGCCGGTGATGACACCCTCCGGCGAACGGTCGGTGTTGCGGATTTCGTATAGCGCGAACTCGCGCTCGAAGAACTGGCGAATCGCCTCGTCGCTGGCGGTCCTGATCGCGGCGGCGCGTTCGCACGGCCCGTCCCAGGCCGGCTTGCGGCCGAGCGCAGCGCAACTGCGGCCGAAGGCCGACCAGGCCTCGGCCAGCCGGTCCTCGCGCCAGCCAGGCAGTTCGGTCCAGCTCGCAGGCAGAAAGTGCGCATAGCGCGTGCTGAAGGCCTGCCGTTCGGCTTCGCTGCGCGGCGCCGGCACGTCGGTGGCGGCCGGCTGCGCGGGTGGCACCGAAACGGCAGTCGTGGTGCGCGCCTGCGCTGCGTGCTCGATGTGCTCAGCCTGCGGCGGATTTGCACCCCGGGTGGCGATTGCGGCCGGCTGTGCAGCGGCACAGCCGGCCAGCAGCAAAACCAGCCAGGCCGCCGGTACCTGCACTTCGCCGCGCGAATACCGCATTATCATCATGACCTCCGGATTCGATCTGCCACGCCCGCTGCAGTCGGAACGTGGCGCCAGCCGAATTTACCGCTAGCATAGCGCCATGCCGGGTGTCGGCGAAATCGTCCTGATGTCTAGGACCTTCGAACGAAACCGATACAAGCGGCAGGACTTATACTCGTGGCAAGTTCGGCCCGGGTCCGCCGGAGAGACTGGACGCCCTTGGTCCAAGCAGCGAGAATGCCGGCTCAAGATGATCGGAGGAGAACGATTTGGCTGAACGAAGTTATGTTGCACGGCGATGTGTGCGTTTGCTGCTCGTCCTCGCCAGTCTTTCCGCGGCGGCCGGCTGCTCGAGCGCTCCGAAGGTTCCGTTTTTCTCCCCCAAACCCACGATCATCACCGCCACCATCGATGCTGCGGCAACGGTCAACCCCGATGCCAACGGCCGGCCATCGCCGATTGTCATGCGGATGTTCGAACTCAGATCGATCGCCGCCTTCAACAACGCCGACTTCTTTTCGCTGTGGGACCGCGAACGCGAAGTCCTGTCCGCCGAAATGACGGCGCGCGACGAATTCCAGCTGCGTCCGGGCGATCAGAAGAAGTTCGAACGGACCCTGCAACCCGAAACGCGCTATGTCGGCGTGATTGCCGCCTTCCGCGATCTCGACCGCGCGGGCTGGCGGGCGACCGCACCGATCATCGTCAATCAGAACCAGCCGATCAACATCAGGCTCGACGCGCGCAGCGTTTCCGTAGCGGGCAAGTAGGGCAGACGTCGTGCGCGTCGCCCCGGCGAAGCTACCGACCAATCGAAAAAGAGGGCGGCCATGTCGTGGAACAGCAAGGTCATTTGGTCCGAGGGGATGTTTCTGCAACCCCAGCACCTGCAACAGCATGACCGTTACATCGAGCGTCTGATCGAAGGCCGTACCCAGCCGATAAGCGCTTACAGCTGGGGATTTGCCACCCTGGTGCTCGACGAGGCGGCGCTGGCGCTGGGCAAGCTTGCCATCGCCACGGCACGCGGCATATTCGGCGACGGCACGCCGTTCGATTTTCCGGCTGACTGCGCCGGCCCGCTGCCGCTCGATTTCCCGACCGACGCCAAGGAAGAACTGGTGGTGCTGGCCCTGCCGCTGCGCCGCGCCGGCAGCCCCGACGCCAATCTGGCCGGCGACGACCCGAGCGGACTGACGCGCTACGCGACCAGTGAATTCGACGTTGCCGACAATACGCTGGCGAGCGGACAGGCCGCCCTGGTCCAGGTCGGCGACCTGCGCATGAAGCTGATGCTCAAACGCGATGCGACCGACGCCTACGCCACGCTGGGCGTGGCGCGGGTGGTCGAACGGCGGGTCGACAATCAGCTGGTGCTCGACAAGATCTATGTCGGACCGACCCTGGCTGCCGGCGGCAACCCGATACTGGCGGGTTACGTGCGTGAAATCCACGGCCTGCTGCATCAGCGCGGCGAGGCCCTGGGCGCGCGTCTGTCGCAACCGGGTCGCGGCGGCGTGGCCGAGATTGCCGACTTTCTGCTGCTGCAGACGGTCAACCGCTTCGAGCCGGTATTCAAGCATCTCGGCGAGCTGTCGGTCCTTCATCCGCGCGAGCTCTATGGAAACTGCCTGATGCTGGCGGGCGATCTGTGCACCTTCTCGCGCGAGAGCCGCCGCCCGCCCGATTATCCGGAGTACATCCACGACGACCCGCAGGCCTGCTTCGGCCCGGTGATGACCGACCTGCGCCGATCGCTGTCGATGGTGCTCGAGCAGACGGCGATCCCGATCGAGTTGCAGGATCGCAAGTACGGCGTGCGCGTGGCGATCGTTCCCGACCACGAATTGCTGCGCAGCGCCTCCTTCGTCCTGGCGGTGAATGCGCAGATGCCCGGCGATGCCCTGCGGGTGCGCTTCCCGACCCAGGTCAAGATGGGGCCGGTCGAGCGCTTGCGCGACCTGGTCAACCTGCAATTGCCGGGCATCGTGCTGCGCCCGCTGCCGGTTGCGCCGAGGCAGATTCCGTACCACTCCGGCTTCACCTACTTCGAACTCGAACGCGGCAGCGAGATGTGGAAGCAGTTGCAGAAATCGGGCGGACTGGCGATGCACATCGCAGGCGAATTTCCCGGCCTCGAACTCGAGTGCTGGGCGATCAGGGGATAAGCGATGAGCAACGACGACCCGTTTGCCTCGTCCGAGTCGGACCGGACCTTCCTGATGCCCTCGCCCGGGCAGCGCGCCGCGCGGGCTGCGCCGGAGGGCGACCCCCCCGCCGCAGCCGGTTTCGCCGGCGGGCAGGAACCGCAGGTGCCAGTCGAGGCGCTGATCCCGAATGCCGGCCTCAATCCGCTGATCATCGCCGCCAGCCCGCTGCTCAACGCCGTGCCGCAGTTGCGCGCCTCGCTGACCCACCCAAATCCGATCGGCCTGCGCGAAACCCTCGCCCAGGGCATTCGCGCGTTCGAATCCAAGGCCAAGGCCAGCGGCGTCGAGCCGCAGAAGGTGATCGGCGCACGCTACGTGCTGTGCACCTTCCTCGACGAGACGGCAGCCAGCACGCCCTGGGGTGGCTCGGGCGTGTGGGGCAAGCAGAGCCTGCTGGTGATGTTCCACAACGAGACCTGGGGCGGCGAAAAGGTCTTTCAACTGATGGCCAAGCTGGCCGAGAACCCGGGCGCCAACCGCGATCTGCTGGAGCTTCTTTTCGTGGTGCTGGCACTCGGGTTCGAGGGTCGCTACCGGGTGCTGGACAACGGTCGCGCCCAGCTCGAGCTGCTGCGCGAACGCCTGCTGGTCATGCTGCGCAATCAGCGCGGCGAGTACGAGCGCGAGTTGTCGCCGCACTGGCGCGGCATCGAAGCCAAGCGCAATGTCATGTCGCTGCTGCCGATGTGGGTGGTGATCGCGGTCGCCGGCCTGCTCGCCATCGGGCTGTATCTGGGCCTGTCGATGAGCCTCAACGCCAAGTCCGATCCGGTTTTCGCCGAGATCCAGGCCCTGCGCGCCAAGGCGCTGGCCCCGGCGCCGAAGGTCGTCGCCGCGGCACCCAAGCCGCGAATGGCAGGCTTCCTCGAACCGGAGATCAAGGAAGGCCTGGTCGCGGTCGGCGACTTCGGCGATCGCAGCATCATCACGATCAAGGGGGATGGCTTCTTCGACCCGGGCAGCGCCACGGTCGCCGACAAGGTTCTGCCGCTACTGGTGCGCATCGGCGAGGCGCTGAACTCGGTGCAGGGCGCGGTGCTGATCACCGGCCACACCGACAACCAGCCGATCCGCTCGGCGCGCTTCCCGTCCAACTGGCATTTGTCGCAGGAGCGGGCTCTCGCCGTCCAGCAGTTGCTCGCCAGATCTGTCAAGCCGGAACGCATAAAGTCGGAGGGGCGCGCCGAATCGGAACCGGTCGCCGAAAACTCCACGGCGGCCGGTCGTGCGAAGAACCGCCGCGTCGAGATCACGCTGTTCGTCGCCAAGCCCGGCACCTGACCGAACGGACCCGACAACATGTTCAGAAGAATCTTCCGCTTCCTGTTCCACCCACTGCTGCTGGTGATCATCGGCCTGCTCGCGGCCGCACTGATCATCTGGTTCGTCGGGCCGCTGATCGCCATCGCCGACTACCGCCCGCTCGAATCGGAAACCGTGCGCTGGGTGCTGATCGGCATCATGGTGCTGGCATGGCTGATCAAGCGCGCCTGGTCCTGGTTCAATGCGCGGCGCGCCAACGCCCAACTCGTGGACGGTCTGGTTCAGCAGGCCGCCGCCGCCCCGCCGCCCGGCCCGACGGCCTCGCAGGAGGAGGTGGCGGCACTCAAGCAGCGCTTCGAGGAGGCGGTCGCCGTATTGAAGAAGGTGCGCCTGTCGGCCGCCGGCAAGAGGCCCGGCTTCGCCGACATGGTGTCGCTCTCCGGCCGCCAGTTTCTCTATCAGCTGCCCTGGTATATCTTCATCGGTGCGCCGGGTTCGGGCAAGACGACGGCCCTGATCAACTCGGGACTGCAGTTCCCGCTGGCGGAAAAATTCGGCACCGCTTCGATCAAGGGTGTCGGCGGCACGCGCAACTGCGACTGGTGGTTTACCGACGAAGCGGTGCTGCTCGATACCGCCGGCCGCTACACCACCCAGGAGTCGGATCGCGAGGTGGACAGCGCCGCGTGGCAGGGATTTCTGGAGCTGCTGAAGAAATCCCGTCCACGGCGGCCGATCAACGGGGTGATGCTGACCGTCAGTGTCTCCGACCTCCTGCAGCAGTCGCCGCAAGAGCGGGAAACTCATGCTGCCGCGGTGCGCGCCCGGCTGCAGGAGCTGCACGAACACCTGCAGATCCGCTTCCCGATCTACGTGCTGGTCACCAAGTCCGACCTGCTCGCCGGCTTCATGGAGTTCTTCGGTGAACTGGGCAAGGACGATCGCGCGCAGGTCTGGGGCACCACCTTCGCCTACAGCGAGGACATCAAGGCCGCACCGCTGACCGGATTCGGCAGCGAGTTCGACCTGCTCGAGAAGAACCTGCTCGATCGCGTGATGGACCGCATGCAGGCCGAGCGCGATCCGGCGCGACGGGCACTGATCTTCGCTTTCCCGCAGCAGTTCGCGACCATCAAGACGCTGCTCGGCGACTTTCTCGGACGGGTGTTCGCCGCTTCCAAGTACGAGGAGGCGCCGCTGATCCGCGGCGTGTACTTCACCAGCGGCACCCAGGAAGGCAGCCCGATCGACCGCGTCATGGGCACCCTGGCGCGCGCCTTCGGCATGGAGCGCAAGCTGCTGCCACCCCAGGCATCGAGCGGACGCAGCTACTTCATCACCAGCCTGCTGCACAACGTGGTGTTCCCCGAACAGGGCATGGCCGGCACCAACCTGCGCTGGGAGCGCAAGCGCACGCTGCTGCGATGGGGCGTCTATGCGGCCGCCGCGCTGCTGCTGGTCGGATCGAGTGCTGCCTGGCTGGTCAGCTATTCGCGCAACAAGAGCTATGTCGCCGAGGTCGAGGCGCGACTGCCGGAAGTGCGCAAGCAGATCGAATCGCTGCCGGTCACCAACAACACCGATGTCGCCGGCCTGATGCCGGCGCTCGACGCGGTGCGGCAGATCGCGACCACGCCGGAGATTGCCAACGGACCGCCGCTGTCGATGGGCTTCGGCATGTTCCAGGGCAGAAAGCTGTCGGCGGCCGCGGAACAGGCCTACCGGCGCCTGCTCGAGGACGTGATGCTGCCGCGCATCTCGCTGCGCGTGGAAGAGCAGTTGCGCAGCGCCAACGCCAACAATCTGGATTTCGCCTACGAGGCGCTCAAGGCCTACCTGATGCTCAACGATCCGGCGCGCTTCGACGCCGCGGCGCTGAAAGCCTGGATCACTTTCGACTGGGAGCACAGCCTGCCGCGCGATCTGACGATCGAGCAGCGCCAAGCGCTCGAGGCGCATCTCGATTCGATGATGGAACGCGGCGCGGTCGCCAGCCCGGTGCCGGCGGACGAGAATTTGATCGCCTCGGTGCGCACCATGCTCTCGCAATACGCGCTGGCCAGCCGGGTCTACGGCCGACTGAAACGCCAGGGCGTGGGCGGCGACATCCAGGAATTCACCGTCATCAAGGCAGCCGGCCCGGCGGCACCGCGGGTATTCACGCGTCTGTCGGGCCAGCCGCTGACCAAGGGCGTGCCCGGCCTGTTCACCTACGATGGCTACTACAAGGCCTTCAAGCGCGAATCCGACAAGGTCGCCAACGAACTGGCCGACGAGGAAGGCTGGGTGCTCGACATCAAGGATTCCGGCGTCACCGGCCGGCTCACCGACGCGGCCGGGCGCGAGCGGCTGACCGAGGACGTCCGCCGCCTGTATCTGACCGACTACGCCAAGACCTGGGACGATTTCCTCAACGACGTCAAGCTGATTCGCCCCGGCGATATCCACCAGACGATCGAAGTCGCGCGCATCCTCTCGGCGATCGACAATCCGCTGGCGCCGTTCCTGCGGGCCGCCTCGCGCGAAACCACCCTGGTCAAGCCGGAAGGCGACAAGGATCTGACGGAAAGGGCGACCGACAAGCTGGCCAAGGAGGCGCGCCGCAAGCTGGGCTACATGTTCGGGACCGAAGTGGTTGCCACCACGCCGAAGCCGGCTTCGGAGCCGATCGAGTACATCGTCGATAGGCGCTTCGAATCGCTGCGCCGCTACGTGACGAGCGCCAGCCAGGGCCAGCCGGCGCCGGTCGACCAGGCGATCGCCCTGGTCGGCGAGCTGCATACCATGCTCAATGCCGCCGACAGCGCGATCAAGAGCAAGGCCGCCCCGCCCGCCTCGGACGTTCCGATCAAGGTCAAGGCCCAGGCGCCGAGCATGCCGGAACCCCTGCGCTCGGTGCTGCAGAGCCTGTCGGAAACCAGTGCGCGCCTGGCCAGCGGCGCACTGGTCGCCAATACCAACGAGGCAATCGGTTCCCAAGTCGGCGAGTTCTGCCGCAAGGCCATCGCCGGCCGCTATCCGCTCGACCGCTCTGCCACCCGCGACGCCACCCAGGACGACTTCGCCAGCCTGTTCGCACCGGGCGGCAAGATGGACGATTTCTTCCAGCGCGTGCTCTCGCCACTGGTCGACACCTCGGCGCGGCCATGGGCCTATCGCCGCATCAACGACGTGCCGGTGGGCGGCTCGGGCGCGCTGATCCAGTTCCAGCGCGCGCAAGTGATTCGCGACGTGTTCTTCCGCGGCGGCGGCCGCACGGCGGGGCTCAGGCTCGAATTCAAGCCGCTGGAAATGGACGCCGCGCTGACCCAGTTCATCCTCGATGTCGATGGCCAACTGGTCAAGTACAGCCATGGCCCGCAGGTGCCACAGAGCGTGACCTGGCCGGGCCCGCGCGGCAGTTCGCTTGTCAGGGTGCAGATCCAGCCGGCCGGGCCGAGCGGCGTCTCGGGCATGACGACCGAGGGGCCGTGGGCACTGTTCCGCATGTTCGACAAGGTCAACATCGACCCCACCGCGCAACCCGAGCGCTTCATCGTCACCTTCTCGGTCGATGGGCGCAGGGCGCGCTTCGAAGTGCTCGCCAACAGCGTCCAGAACCCGTTCCGGCTGCGCGAACTCGATCAGTTTCAGTGCCCGTGAGGACCGCATCGTGACCGATACTCCCGAAGGGGTGGCCGGCTGGTACGGCAAGATCGCCAGCCTCGGCGACTTCGCCTCGCGCCGCCTGGCACCGGGTTTCATCACCCGCTGGGACGGCTGGCTGCAAGAGGTAATGTCGGCCTCGCGCGGTCACCTCGGTGAATCCTGGCTCGATGCCTACCTAACCAGCCCGGTCTGGCGTTTCATCCTGTTCCCCGGCGTGTGCGGCGAGGCGACCTGGGTCGGCGTGTTCATGCCGAGCGTGGACAAGGTGGGGCGCTACTTCCCTGTCACCATCACCTGCGAAACCCCGGTTTTCGCGACCACCGAGCGCGAATTCAATGCGCTGGCCGACTGGCTCGACCGCATCGAATCCCTCGCCCTGTCTACCCTCGACACCTCGCGCACCGTCCAGCAGTTCGACGATTCGCTGCTCGCCCTGCGCATGCCGACCGTCGCACCGCCGCGGGTCGCACTGGCGCGCCAACTGGTCGGCGTGCTGCGCAGCGACGAGGCCGCGATGTTCACCCTGCCCTCCGACGACGAACTGGCCCAGACACTGATGGGTGCCGGGGCGAACGTGCTGCGCGACGCGGTGCGCGGTGGCTCGCTGTGGTGGGCACCGAGCGGGCCGAGTGCTGGCGCGCCCCTGCTGGCCTGCCGCGGCCTGCCCGACGGCGCGCGCTTCACAGCCATGCTGCGGGCCGTGCCGACGCGCCACGCGTAGCCGACCGCTCATGGCCGACCCGAACGACGACGACAAGACCGTCCTCGTGACCGCCACGCCGAAGGCCCAGGGCCCACTGCAGCTCGGCGAAGCCGATAACGCGCTGCCAATCGGCACCCGGCTCGGCGAATTCGAGCTGATCGGACTGGTCGGCATCGGCGGCTTCGGCATCGTCTATCTGGCGGAAGACCATTCGCTGGGCCGGCGCGTCGCGCTCAAGGAGTACATGCCGTCCTCGCTGGCAGCCCGAGGCCAGGGTGCGCAGGTCAGCGTCAAGTCCGAACGCTACGCCGAGACCTTCGAGGCCGGCCGGCGCAGCTTCGTCAACGAGGCACGGCTGCTGGCCCAGTTCGATCACCCGTCGCTGGTCAAGGTGTATCGCTTCTGGGAAGCCAACGGCACCGCCTACATGGTGATGCCGTTCTACGAGGGGGTCACGCTCAAGCAGGCACTCAAGGCGATGCCCGCCCCGCCCGACGAGGACTGGCTCAAGCGCATGCTGGCGCCGGTGATGGATGCGCTCGAAGTGATGCACGAGGCGCAGGTCTACCACCGCGACATCGCGCCCGACAACATCATGCTGCTGGCCGGCGAGCGCCCGCTGCTGCTCGATTTCGGCGCCGCCCGGCATGTCATCACCGACATGACGCATGCGCTGACCGTGATTCTCAAACCGGGCTATGCGCCGGTCGAGCAGTATGCCGAGATGCCCGAAATGAAGCAGGGCGCATGGACCGACATCTATGCGCTGTCGGCGGTGGTCTTCTTCGCCATCATGGGCAAGACCCCGCCGCCGGCGGTCGGCCGCATCATCAACGACCTGATGGTGCCGCTCGCCCAACAGGCGGCCGGCCGCTATTCCGACACCTTGCTGCGCGGCATCGACCGCGGACTGGCGGTCAAGCCGCAACAGCGCCCGCAGAGCATCGCCGAAATGCGCGACCTGCTCGGCGTCGATCACGGGCCGGCACCGCACACGATTACTCGCGTTTCGCCCGCCACCGGCAGGGACGCGCGGGCGGCCGAAGCCGCGCGCCCACCAGCCGCCGCGGGCCCGAAGGCCGCGCTGCTGATCGGCGGCCTGCTGGTCGTCGCGGCGCTCGCCGGCGGCGGCTACTATTTCATCAACAAGCCGGCGCCACCGACCACCCCGGTAACACCGCCGCCAAAACCGGCTCCAACACCAACACCAACACCAACACCAACACCAACGCCGACGCCGACACCGGTCGCCAAGCCGTTCGATCCGATCACCGAGATCGACCGAATCTTCCAGCAGCGCAGCCGCGAATACAGCGTCGCGGTGGCACTCGAACAGGGGCGGGTGCGAATCGGCCGTGACCGGCTGAGCTTTCGCCTGCGCTCGAACAAGTCGGGCTACCTCTATGTGCTGATGGCCGGCACCGACAACCAGCACTTCTACCGGTTGTTCCCGAATTCGATCGACGATCGCAATCGCGTCGAAGCCGGCAAGGAGATCTCGCTGCCGCGCGCCGGCTGGGTCATGGTGGCGGGCGGGCCGCCGGGCGCCAACCAGTTCGTTGCGGTGGTCAGCGAGAATCCGCGCGATTTCTCCGACACCGGTCTGGCGAAGGTCGATCCGTTTGCCGAGTTCCCGTTCGAGGCCGCCGCACAATTGGCGGCGAGCCATCCGACCGGCCAGTCGCCCTTCCTCGGCAAACTGGCATGTCCGGACGGCGCCACCGACTGCGCCGACGCCTACGGTGCCGCGGTATTCACGATCGAGGAAATCGAGGCACCGGCCGCAGCCAAGCCGCGCACCAGCCGGTCACCGTGACTGGGTGACGCAGACGGCTGTGCCGCGGGTTCCCGGCTACCGACATCCGCCTGAGAGTCGCACGGCACGGGCAACGGCAACGGCTGTGGTTGTGGCTGCGCATCGCAGCGTGCAGCGCGCGCCGGACACGCGCCTTCCCCGCTCCCAGGGGAAAGGCCGGGATGGGGGCCGGGCGGACGAACGCGCGCATACGGCTTGCTCAAGCGCCGCGCCCCAGCCCGGAAAGAGGAGCGAATGTCGTCACCTGTGCCTGCCCCGGAAGGCGCATGATTGGCGCGCTTCGGCCGGCATGCCGCAGGAGCCGCATGGGTGCTTGTGTTGCAGCATGCATGCACGCAGAGCGCCTATCCATACTGGTTTCGACGGTACCATGCCACAGAATGCCATTCCATGCGGGATGCAGGCCTGCGGCATGCCGACCTCTCGCGCGATCGCCCGTCTTAAGCGGGTAGCTGCTGATGCGAGGTCGCACTTGCGGCCCTCAGTCTATTTGGCGATCTGTTGTAGCGCCTGTGCCGAATTGACGATCGGGATACCGTGGTGGTGCCTGAGCGACAGCAGATCGACATCGCCGGAGACGATCCAATCCGCGCCCGCCGTGAGCGCGGCGGCGATCACCTGATCGTCATCGGGATCGTTGGGCACCACGCGGGGCACGTCGGTGGGTTCGACCAACTCGACAGCATCGAGGTAATCGGCGAGCACCTCGCGGACAGTTTTGCGGATGAGGGCCAGACGCTTGGTGGCCGAAGGGCGGGTCAGTACATCGGCCAACTCATCGAGCAGCGCCGCGCTGCTGTAAAGCTGAATGCTCGCGTGCTCGCGGATCGTGCTCAGCAAGTGATGGGGTGTGCCGCGCCACAACAGCGCCGACAGCACCACGTTGGTATCAAGGACGATCCGCACCCGAACCCTTTGCCTGGTCCCGTGCTCGCCGTTCCGCGCGCGCCGCCTTCACCTCGGCGGCGATCTCCTCGTCGCTCATCGGTTCGACCCCGGCCGCCTCCAGGGCTGGAACGATGGCGAGCAGCCGATCGAGTGCCGCGCGCCGCGCGGCTTTGGCAGCAAGGAATTCCACAAAATTTTCCACCTCTGCCACCTGCTGTGGCGAAAGCGTCCTGATCTTTTCGATCAAAACTTGTTCGGTCGGGCTCATCGTTCTGGCTCCTGTCGGTTACGCTCAACGGCTACTGGCCTGGGCGAGCACGCCGTCGAGCATTTGCATGACCACGCGCCGCCGTGCTTTAGGCAGTTGGGCAAGAAGTTCCACCTGCTGCTGTAGCTACGGTGCCTGCCCGCGCTTCTTCGTCGCAGCCGGCGATTCGCCGAGTAGTTCCTCCAAGCCGACGTCTAGCGCCTTGGCGAGAATTGGCAGGGCCGAGACGGGCACGCGCCGCTGCCCTGCCTCGCAAGCGTTGATCGTCGGCTGCGATACGCCCAACGTTTCCGCAAGCTGTACCTGGGTGAGTTGGCTATCCTTGCGATGCCGAGCAATGCGACTGCCCAGCAAGCGTAGGGCGCAATCGATATTGCGCCGGATGCGGTTGTCCGGTGCAATGCGCTGCGCTTATTGCACCCTACCGCGCTTGGTGTTTGAGACCAGGAGCGACTACCCCGAGATCCGCATGGGCAGGGCATCCGCGAGGAGGCTTTGCCACGAGCCGCACCCCGCTTGACGTTCAGGCATGCCATGCTCAAGACCGCCTGTCCATGCGGGTTTCTGCCCACCCGGCCGAGAGATCTTATCGCAGCGTGGTGATCGTGACGCGGCGGTTTTCCGGCGCGTCGGCGCGCTGGGTGTTGGCCAGTTCAGTGGAGCCCTTGCCGACCGGCCGCAGGCGCTCGCGGTCGATGTTGTGCGCGCTGGCCAGGTAGTCGACGACGCTTTCCGCGCGCGCCTGCGACAGCCGGAAGTTCAGGTCGTCGCCCCCGCGCGGGTCGGCATGGCCCTCGATGGCGAACTTAAATTCGGCCAGCTTGTCGTTCTGTAGCGCCTTGCCGACCACGTCGAGCGCGGATCGGGCTTGCGATGTCAGTTCGGAGGAGTTGGTCTCGAAGGTGATCAACAGCGATGCGCTGGCCTTCTTGTCGGTCGCCCGCGCGGCCGATTTGACCGCCGCCTCGCCCGGCTTGGCGGTCGGCGAATCGCGCATCACCTTGATGCTGCGCGTGCGCACCTCGGGCTCGCCCTCGACCGCCCCGCCGGGCGCCGGGCTCAGCGCCTCGATCAGGTTGCGCTCGTTGATGTCCTTGCCCCTGAGTATCGGTTCGGCCTGTGCCGCGGACAGACACAGCGCGCCGAACACGACGGCCGCGACCTGAAGGGAATGGATCGAAAGTTTCATTGTCGTTCTCCTTGCCCGATCGGGCAGTTCAATCTGGCCGACCTGGTGGCCGGCCTCGTGGTTGATTGTCTTCAGTCTAAGCCGAAATGATCCGCGTCGCATCGGCCGGATTGCCTACCCACACGGCTATCGCGCTGTAGTTGTCGTGATCGCGCCTGGCGTGGGCCAGCAGTTCGGCCTCTAGCGCTGCGAGCCAGCCCTCGGCCGACGTGCTGCCGGCGAGCAGTCGCTCCATGGTCGGTTCCTCGACCGCTTCCCACAAGCCGTCGCTGCACAGCATGAACACGTCGCCGTCGCGCAGCGCCATCGCCGACTGCGTGACCGCCGGATTGACCGCGTCCGGGCTACCCAGTGCCGCCAGCAGCACGCTGCGCTGCGGATGACTGCGCAACAGGCCCGCGTCGCCGAAGCCGGCATCGACCATGCTCTGCATCACGCTGTGGTCACGCGACTGGAACAACACCCGGCAGCCGCGAAAGCCGTAGATCCGGGAATCGCCGAGATGACCCCACAGGGCAACATCGGCCGCCTGGTCGATCAGCAGCACTGCGGCGGTGGCCCGCATGTTGCGCATCGACTGCTGGGCTTGCTGTTCGCGCAGCACCGCGTCGTTGGCACGCTGGATCAGCCGGGAAATCGTCTCCGGCTCGACCAGCGGCGCGTCTGCAAAATCGTTCAGGATGCTGCGCACGACGCTTTTCGAGGCGACATCGCCGCCGCCATGGCCGCCCGCACCGTCGGAGACCACCCAGCAGCAGCCGGCATCCGAGGTCCAGTATCCGCAGGCATCTTCGTTGAGCGAGCGGCCACCCGGCTTCGACAGCACTGCGATCTCGAGATTCAAGCGCGACCCCGTTCAGCCTGGATCGGTCAGGGCTTGCCCTGACCGATCCGTTCGACCTGTTCCTGATAGGCGCGCAGGAACTCGCGCCCGAACAGAGTGTGGAAGTCGTCTTCCGCCTCGACTGCGATGTCGCGGTACAAGGAGATGTAGAGATCCCACAGCTTGGCGCGGCGATTGATCGGCAACAAGCTGTCGAGCACCGACTTCTGCGTCAGCCGCTGTTCCAGCACTGCCGGATCGAAGCGCTTGAGCACGCCGGCCAGCGCCGCCCGCAGCCCGGCCATGAATCCGAATTGATGCGAACGCAGATCGTCGTAGGCGTCGCGCATCGCGGCGACCGGCGTCAGGAACCCGGGGCCCTGCGGCACCAGCAGGTGCAGCAGCGCGGCACCGACATCGGGGGAAAACTTGAGCGGATTGTTGTCGGTGCTGACGATCATGGTGACGTCGGCGCGCACTTCGCGTTTGGTCATGGCGCGCGCGAGCAGCAGGTCCAGCGTGCCCTGTGTGGCCTCGCGCAGCAGGCGGCCGACGCGCTCCATCATTTCCGGCGTCATCTCCTCGGGCAGGGGAAGATTCGGTGTGCCCAGCCCGGCGAGAAAGGCCCGCCTCAGCGCTTCGCTGGAAGCTGCGGACGACGCGGGTGCCACAGCCGGAGCCGGCTTCGGGGCCGTCGCCGGCAGCGCGCTTGCCACCGGCAGCGGCCGCACCGCCGGCGCGGGAATAACGCCCGGTTCGGCAAACGCACTTGCGATCATCGGCTCGGCCGCCGCCTTGATATTGCCGATGCCGGCAAACTGGGTATCGCCCGGCAGGGTCGGCGGCGCGCCCACTGCAGGCTTGTCGGCCGGCGCCGCTCTGGCCGGCTGTGCCGGCGGCGGCGCCTCCGCACGAGGCGTGCCGAGGCCCGCCATCAGATCGTCTCCCGGCATCGCCGGCGTAACACCCAGGCCGAGAACGTCGGCACCGGCCGGCGCCCCGGCCGCCGGGCTCGCGCCATCGAACATCGCCAGCAACGGATCCTCGGCAGGCGGCGGCGCGGAGGATCTGCGGCCACCCTGCCCCGGGAGATCCTTCTCCCACGACATGAAGACTTCTTTCTCCGATGGCCGGGCCGCGCGTGCCGGCGTCGGCGCAGCGAAGGCGCCCGGCGCCGGGGCGGCGAACGGCTCGACCCGCGGCGGCACGAACGCGCCGTGCAGTTCGGGCACCTGGTCGGGCATCGACTGATATCCGCCACCCGGCAGCGGCGTCTCGGAAAACGCCGCCAGCGGATCGAGCGGCGTCTCGTTGACCGGCCCCTCGACGGGCGACTCGCCGAGCGAGCTGCCGACGAAAGGATCGCGGGTATCGGCCGGCATCGAAGGGCCGAGTTCGTACATCGAATCGAAGTTCGCACCCTTGCCGGTGGCCTCGCCCAGGCCGACTTCCATGTCGTCGAACGGATTGACCTCTTCGTCCTTGGGCGGGGCCGCCAGGGGGTCGGCGAAGGGGTCGAAATCGTCCGGAATCATGCCCGGCCTGACACTGGGCATCGACTGGCTGCTTGCCGAGGGCTGGGCCAGCAGATCGGCCAGCGACTGCTCGGGGGAAGGTGTCGAGGGCGGCGCGGCCCAACCGGCCAGCGGATCGTCCACCGGGCTCGCTGCCGGCTCGGGCGGCGGCAAAGGCGATGCGGCGGTGACACCACTCAGGATGTCGGCAAACGGGTCGGCACCGGTCCTCGGCGCGCCGCCGAACATGCCGAGCGGGTCGTCGACCGGGCCCGCGGCCAGCGGTGGCGCGACGGCTGGCGCGGGCGATGCGAGTGGTGCTGCCGGTGCGCGCGGCGCAGGCTGTGGCATGCTCGCCGGCCGCGCAATCTCCGGCTGCGGCGAGGCGGCCATCGGCGACGGTGCGGCCACCGGTCGCGGCGGCGGGCGGAATGCCTCGGGGGCGATCGTCACCTCTTGCGCCGGAGGCACGGACTGCGGCGCCGGCGGCGCGAGCGCTTCCAGCAGGTAGCCGCCGATCTCGATGCGTGCGCCGGCCGCGATCGGAATCGAGCTGCCGTTGCCGATGGCATGGCCATCGACGGTGATCGGATTGGCGCCCTGATTGATGATTTCGTAATGGCCGTCGCGGCAGACCACGCGCGCCTGCAGGCGCGAGATATGACGCTGCGGGTCGGGCAGCGCAAGTTGATTGGTTTCGGCCCGCCCGATGGTGCCACCGAGTCCGTCGAAGTCGTGCGATATCGCATGGGGCACGGCTTGCCCCTGAAACGTGATTACCCGGATTTTCATCATCGCGGTCTTCTCCGGCGAGGATCGATCATAGGTGGTGGCGATGCTTGCAAGATTATGTCACGCCCGCCGCCGCTGTGCGGCAGCTACGGATTCCGTCGAAAGGACTAGGCCGACGCTGGTGCATACTGCGGTCTCAGCGACCGATGCTGCACCGCAAAGCGACCCGGTCTATAATCCCGCGTCATTGTAGCCGCGCCACCACACCGGAAGGCCGGGCAATTCGATCAATTGGCAGCCGCCCTCGGCGGCCCCCCAGCAGCAAGAGGATCTCGATGCGTCGCCATGTTCTGCCAATCGCAGCCGCTCTCGCCCTGTCGGCCTGCACAACCCCGCCGCCCGCGCCGCCGCCCGCGCCACCCGAAGCCCGACCGCAGCCGGCCACGGAGGTCGCTCCGCGGCCGCCGCCGACAGCGGCCGAGCAGCAGCAGGCACAGAAGATCGCACTGCACGTGGCCGATCTGCTGGAAGCCGGCAACGAGGAGGAAGCGCGCAGCGAGATCGATCGTGCGCTGCTGCTGGACCCGAACAACAAGCTCGCGCAAAATTTCCTGCGGCAGATGACGGTCGACCCACTCGCAGCGCTGGGTGCGGAGTCTTTCGCCTACACAGTACGGCCGGGCGAGACGCTCTCGCGCATCGCCGGCCGTTTCATGGGCGACATCTACGCCTTCTACCTGCTCGCCCGCTACAACGATGTCAGGGTGCCGCGGCTGGTTTCCTCGGGCCAGACCATCCGCGTACCGGGAAGAACGCCGCCGCCCGAGGTGATCAGGCCGCCGCGGCAGACCGCCGAACCGAAACCGAAGTCCCCCCGGCCGGTGGTCGAGCGAGAAGAGCGCGAATCCACACCGCCCCCCGCAGCACCCCCGCCGCCGCCGGTTCAACCGCCACCGCAGGATGTGGTCACACCCGCCGAGAAGGCCTATCGTGAAGGCATCGCGGCTCAGAGATCGGGCAACAGGGAGCGGGCCTACCAGCAGTTTCGCCAGGCCGCGCAACTCGACCCTGCGCATCCGGATGCGCGGGCGAAGGCCGATCAGGTGCGCCGCGAACTCGTGCTCCAGCACGAGCGCAATGCACGCGGCGCCTTTGCAAGGCAGGATCTGGACGGGGCAATCCGCAGTTGGGAACGCGTGCTCGAACTCGATCCGGGCAACGACACCGCGCGCCTGGAGAAGCAGAAGGCGCAGAAACTCCAGCAGAGGATCAACGACGTCAGGTGATTCACCGGCGCGCGGCGGGGACCGCTTGCGGCGTCCTGCCGTGCGCGGCGCCCAGTTGTCGCAGTCGCTTCGCCGCCTGATCGTGGGCCGGATCCAGCTTGACGGCCCGTTGCAGAAGCGCCTGTGCCGCTCTCGGCTCGTTCGCCTGCTTGCGTTCCGCAATCTGATAGCAGGCCTCGGCCAGCGCCTTGCGTGCGGCCTCGTCCTGCGGAAAGACCTTGAGGTAGCGTTCAAGTATGCCGATCGCTTCGGCATACTCGGACTGGTGCATCAGCAATGACGCGTGCTCCAGATCGTTGCGATCGACCGATGACGAAGCGGCACGCGACCGCTCGGCCTCGGCCGTCGCATAGCGGGCGAGCGTGAGGCGCGAGGGCTTGCCGAGGTAGTTTCGCTTGTTGCGCTCGCGTTCGATGGCGCGCAGGGCTTGCGCGGCCTGGGCGTTGAGCGGATCGTCGGCGAGTGCCTGCAGATAGAGCTGCGCCGCCTGATCGGCCTCGCCGCGCCGGCGTGCCTGATCGGCCGCCAGGATTTTCTGCGCCACCCGGGCTTCGATGCGAGACCGGATGCGCTGCAGATTCTCGGCGTACTCGACGACATCGGGCCGCAGCAGCGTCAGCACTTCCCAGGCGATCGCCGCCTCGCCGAATGCCCCCTGGCGGGTCAGATCCTTCGCCCGCTCGCGCTGCTGCTGCTCGAATGCCGCATTGGGCGAATCGTGCAGGGCCGGCACCGCGGGTTCGCCGGAACTGTCGACCGCCACCGGCGCCTGCGAGCAGGCCGACAGCACGGCACAGCAAATGGCGGCGAGCCGGCCACCGACCTGCCCCGAAAGCGACCGCCGGATCATCGGGAATCGATCTCCCGAGATACCTGCAGCTTTGCCTTGAATTCCCCGAGGTCATGGTCGCCGTAGATCATGGTCCGGCGCAGCATGAACGGTTGGGCGAAGAACGAATTGCCACCTGGATTGACGGTCGCAGCGAGCTGGTAGCCATTGCGTGCCAAGGCGTCGAGCACCAGTTCGTTGGCGTCGCCGTACGGATAGGCATATTCGGTCACCGGGATCTGCATTTTCTGCCGGATGACTTCGCGCGGAACGCGAATCTCGGCGTCGACGCGCTCCCGGTAACGCTCGTCGGACTCGCCGGCCAGGCGCTGAATCAGATTGGAGTGGCTCTTCGAGTGGCCCTGGAAATCGACCAGCCCCGACGCCGCCATCTCCTGCATCTGCGCCCAGTCGAGCGCGTCGCCCGCGCCGACAAAATCGGTGTAGACGAAGACCGTGGCCACGAAGCCGTACTTCTTCAGCAACGGGAACGCGTGCCTGTAGATCGAGTTGTAACCGTCGTCGAAGGTCAGTACCACGGCGCGCCGCGGCAGCGGCTGCTTGCCATCGAGGAATCCGAGCAGAGCCTTGAGCGGAACGACACGGTACTCGTTACGCGCCAGCCAGTCGAGCTGGGCGGCGAAGTTCGCCGCCGACACCACCATCTTGCCGCTGCCCGGCCCGAGCCGGTGATAGCAAAGTATCGGGACCGTCTGGTAGCGATCACGGCTGATGCCGCCGGGATTGACGACCTGCAGCGGCACCACCACCGGGCGCCCGGCCTGCAGGGCGCCGATGCCGTTGAAATCGGCGATCTCCCACCAGCGCTCGGCGCTGCCGAGAAAGCGCCCGGCGATCCCCTGCAGGCTGTCGCCGGGCGCCGGATCGTAGATCAGGAAGCGATCGTTCTGCGCCAATACCGGCCCCCGGGCAGCAGATCGCCCACTGGCCGGACCGTCGCCTGCCGGCAGCTGGATCACCCCGGCACATCCGCCGAGCAGGCCGATCGCCAGAGTCGCAGCAGCGATCACCACCAGCCGGTGGCAGCAGCGGGTTGACCACGCGATGGTCATGGCGCACCGCCTTCCGGCCTGGCCGGTGCCGCTGTTTGCGCCGCCGCAGACGGCTCGGGCTCGGCAGCGGATGCGGGCGGCGCCGCATTCTGCTGCAGCGCCTGCGCCATGTCGTCGAAGGCCTGGTAGAGCAGGCCGAATTCGTCGTTGCGGCGTTCGCCGATGCGATGGTCGAAACGGCCCTTGCCGATCTCGGCCATCGATTCGCGCAGCAGCTTGATCGGTTTGGCAAACCAGTTGGCGATCAGGAAGGTGGCGAGCGCCACCGCCGCAATCGTCGATATCACCAGCAGCGCCATCATCACCAGCGACAGGCGCGCCACATGCGCCAGCGGCTTCTCCGGGATGTCGAGCGCCACCCGTCCGATCTCCTTGCCCTGGAACGTGATCGGCGACTCGAATTCGAGCACCTCTTCTCCCTTGACCACGATGCGCTGCACGCCGACCCCACCGGCACGGGCTCCAAGCGATTCGCCGGCGGGCTTGCCATAGGCCTGGCCGGCCATGGCGGCGTCGCTCGCCGCGCGCACCACACCCTCTCGATCGATCACCGTGATGGCGTGGAAGTTCTGCCCCTTCATCACCGCCTGGACGAAGACGTCGAGCGATACCCAGTCTTCGGAGAGCATCGGCACCGCGCTCTGCGAGGCGATGAAGCGCGACAGCGACGCCCCGTAGTCGACCACCTGGCCGATCATCGCCGCATACTGATACTTGGTGACCACGGTCGCCGTCACCGCCATCACCGCGGCGACCACCAGCGACATCAGCGCGGTCCATTTGACCCGTACCGACACGATGCGCGGACGTTGCCTGGCACTGGCGTTGTCGTCGATCTCGCGAATCACCTGGATCAGCGCATTGGCCAGTTCGAGGCCGTTCTGGTAACGACGATCGGGCTGCTTGGACAGGCAGCGTTCGACCACCCGTCGCAGGGACGGCGGTACGTCGTTGCGCAGCTTGACGATCGGCGTCGGTTCGTCCTTGGCGATCTTCAGCATCAGCGCGACGATCGAATCGGCGTCGAACGGCCGCAGCCCGGTCAGCAACTGATACAGCACCACGCCAACCGAGAACAGATCGGAACGCCCGTCGATCTTCTGCCCCAGCGTCTGCTCCGGCGACATGTACTGGGGCGTGCCCAGCACGTCGCCCATCTGCGTGTGCTGGGTCATCGAACTGGAGGCCATGTGGGCGATGCCAAAGTCGGTGACCTTGATCAGGTTGCCGCCCTTGAGCCGGATGATGTTGGCCGGTTTGATGTCGCGGTGCACGATGCCCTTGCTGTGCGCGTAGTCGAGCGCGCGCCCGAGCTGGATGCCGATCTCCACCACCTCGCGCACCGGAAACAGCGTGCCGCCGGTCATCAGGTCGTTGAGCGGATCGCCCTCCAGCAACTCCATCGCCATGTAGGGCCGGCCCTCGATCTCGCCGACATCGTGCACGGTCGCAATACTGGGGTGCGACAGGATGCCGGCGGCGCGCGCCTCGCGCAGGAAGCGGCCGCGGTACTGCTCATCCTCGCACAGCGAGGCGTGCAGGAACTTGATTGCGATGGTGCGACCGATGCTCGGATCGTGCGCCTTGAACACCGTGGCCATGCCGCCCCGACCGATCAGCTCGAGAATCTGGTAGCGCCCGGCCTGGCGCACCTGGGCGCCGGTTGCGGCGGTGCCGGGCAGCGTGGTCCGCTTGCCCGGCAAGGTGGCCGACGACGGCACGATACGCGTGTGGTCGTCGTCCTCGTCGTCCGGCGGTGGTGGTGGGGCGTCGGTCATCGCTTGTCGCACAAAGCCTTGCTGCCGATTGAGGTGGATTGCCGTGCTGCTGGCATGTCGCGGGAGTGTACCTCTGTTCTGCTCGTGGCTGGGGCTATGTCCGGCCACCAAGATCCTCGCTGGCAAGGTGTCGGCGCGGATGGTGTTCTTCGTGCGCACCTGCGGCGAGGCCGTCGTCGATCAAGGGCAGGTGTTACGAGGCCCAACAGCACGAGCGCCGCGTCGCAGCGCTCAAGCGCCATGCCGTAGCCCTGGGCTTCTGCATCAACCCCGTGGCGGCAGCCGCATGAAAACGGCCTCCGTCGGTTCTTTTCCTTGAGAGCGCAGATCAGATCTTCGGCAACGTGACGCCGACCTGGCCCTGGTACTTGCCACCGCGGTCCTTGTAGGAGGTTTCGCAGACCTCGTCGCTCTCGAAGAACACCACCTGCGCGCATCCTTCGCCGGCGTAGATCTTGGCGGGCAGGGGCGTCGTGTTGGAGAACTCCAGCGTCACGAACCCTTCCCATTCGGGCTCGAACGGCGTGACATTGACGATGATGCCGCAGCGCGCGTAGGTACTCTTGCCCAGGCAGATGGTGAGCACGCTGCGCGGAATGCGGAAATACTCGACAGTGCGTGCCAGCGCGAAGGAATTCGGCGGAACGATGCAGAAGTCGCCATGCATCTCGACGAAGGAATTCGGATCGAAGGCCTTGGGGTCGACGATGGTCGAATTGATATTGGTGAATACCTTGAATTCCGGCGCACAGCGTATGTCGTAGCCGTAGCTCGAGGTGCCGTAAGAGACGATCTTGTGGCCGTTCGCTTCGCGCACCAGCGACGGCTCGAACGGCTCGATCATGCCGTGTTGCTCCGCCATGCGGCGAATCCACTTGTCTGATTTGATGCTCATCGCAGGGCGTTCCCGACATTCCGCAAGACCGGCATTCTAGCCCGGAAAATCCACGAGCCGCCTCCAGCTTGAGCCTGAGGCCCGGCGCAGCGCGTTCAGTCCTCGTCGGCGGAAAGCACGACCTCAGCTGCGGCCTGGCGAATCGGAATCAGCCGCTGGTAGGCCGTTGATTCATGCCATTTGCGCAGGCTCGCCGGATCGGCGAACCGGATGGCGACGACCAACTGCCCCGGCGCCTCATCGCAAACCTGGTCCCACAGGTGGCCGCGAAACACGACCTCGCCGCCGGCGTCTGCAACGGTCGCGCCAACCTGACCGAGATACTCCTGCCATTTCACGGGGTCGCGAACCGTCATGTGTCCGATCAGCCAGGCCGCCATACCGGGGTTCACGTGTTCTGGATGACGATGCTCGGAAACTTGGATGTCATGTCCTTGGCGCTGTCGGAGATCTTGATCGCGATCTTGCGCGCTATCTCGCGATAGATCGCCGCGACACGGCCATCCGGATCGGCCACGACAGTAGGCTTGCCGGAATCGACCTGCTCGCGGATGTTGATGTCCAGCGGCAAGGCGCCCAGCAGATCGATCTCGTAGTCGCCGGCCATGCGCGCGCCGCCTCCGGTGCCGAAGATGTGCTCCTCGTGCCCACACTTGCTGCAAATATGAATGCTCATGTTCTCGACGATGCCGAGAATCGGAATGCCGACCTTCTCGAACATCTTGAGGCCCTTGCGCGCATCGAGCAGCGCAATGTCCTGCGGCGTGGTGACGATCACCGCACCGGTCACCGGCACCTTTTGCGACAGGGTGAGCTGAATGTCGCCGGTGCCCGGCGGCATATCGACCAGCAGGTAGTCGATGTCGCCCCAGCGGGTCTCGGTCAGCAACTGGTCGAGCGCCTGGGTAGCCATCGGACCACGCCATACCATCGGGGTTTCGACATCGATCAGGAAACCGATCGACATCGCCTGGATGCCGTAGGCCTCCATCGGATTGATGGTCTTGCCGTCGGGCGATTCCGGCCGGCCGGTGATGCCGAGCATCTGCGGCTGCGACGGGCCATAAATGTCGGCATCGAGAATGCCGACCTTCGCGCCTTCGGCGGCCAGCGCCAGCGCGAGGTTTGCCGCCGTCGTGCTCTTGCCGACACCGCCTTTGCCCGAGGCGATCGCAACGATGTTCTTGACATTGGGCAGCAGCTTGACGCCGCGCTGCACGGCGTGGGAGACGATCTTCTGAAACACGTTGACGCTGATGTTGCCGATGCCGGGCACGCCCTTGAGCCGGGCAATCACCGCGCGGCGGATCGGATCGATCTGGCTCTTCGCCGGGTAGCCGAGTTCCACGTCGAGCGTGACATCGCCACCGTCGAGCCTGATGTTGCGCGCAGCGCGCGAAGTGACCAGATCCTTGCCGGTGTTGGGGTCGACGACCTCTTTCAGGGCTGCCTGGATCTGCTGTTCGGTAATGCTCATGAGTGATCTCCGGGATACGCGGAATTGCCGGAAGTACGGACCGGAATGGCCGACAAAAGGCTAATCCCGACTAATTCGCTACAGTTTAACCGATCCGCCCGAAAGCGGCACGAGCGCGTGCCCCGTTTGTTAGAATGACTGTCTTTTCAGACCCTTGTCGCGCCCATGCAGAGCGGGCCGCGGCTCCACCCCGGCCAGCCCGATGCCCGACCCAAAACGCCGAATCCTCGTCACCAGCGCCCTGCCGTACGCCAACGGCGCGATCCATTTCGGCCACCTGGTCGAGTACATCCAGACCGATATCTGGGTCCGCTTTCAGCGCATGTGCGGCCACGAGGTCCATTATGTCGGCGCCGACGACCAGCACGGCACGCCGATCATGCTGCGCGCCGAGAAGGAAGGCATCAGCCCGCGTGAACTGGTCGACCGCGTGCTCGGCGAACACGCGCGGGATTTCTTCGGTGGGCTTGACGCGCAGGCGGCATGGAAGGCCGGAAAGGGCGAACTCGCGGGCTTTCTGGTCAGCTTCGACAACTATCACGAGACCGACTCCGAAGAGAACCGCTGGTTCTGCGAGGACATCTATTCGAAGCTGAAGAGCGCCGACCTCATCGCCACGCGCTCGGTCGAGCAGTTCTACGACCCGCTCAAGCAGATGTTCCTGCCCGACCGCTACATCAAGGGCGAATGCCCGAAGTGCGGCGCCAAGGATCAGTACGGCGATTCCTGCGAGGTCTGCGGCGCCACCTACGCGCCGACCGATCTGAAAAACGCCTATTCGGTGGTCTCGGGCGCCGCGCCCGAGCGACGCGCCAGCGAGCACCATTTCTTTCGCCTGTCGGCGCAGCGGTGTGAGCAGTTCCTGCGCGATTTCACCCAGGGGTCGGGCGTGCTTCAGCCCGAGGCCGCCAACAAGATGAAAGAATGGCTCGGCGAATCAGGAGAAGGCCGGCTTTCGGACTGGGACATCTCGCGCGACGCGCCCTACTTTGGTTTCCGCATTCCGGGCACCGACGACAAGTTCTTCTACGTCTGGCTCGATGCACCGGTCGGGTATTTCGGCAGCTTCCGGAACTACGTGCAGAAGCAGAAAGCGCGCGGCATCGAGATCGATGAAGCGAGCTTCCTGCACGCCGAAAAGGCTGCCGCCGAAGGCACCGAGATGGTTCATTTCATCGGCAAGGACATCCTCTACTTCCACGCGCTTTTCTGGCCGGCAATGCTGCAGAACGCCGGCTACCGTGTGCCGACACAGATAAACGCGCACGGCTTTCTCACCGTCAACGGCGAGAAGATGTCGAAGAGCCGCGGCACCTTCATCACCGCCCAGAGCTACCTCGACCTCGGCCTCAATCCGGAATGGCTGCGCTACTACTATGCCGCCAAACTCAACGGCTCGATGGAGGACATCGACCTCAACCTGGACGACTTCGTCGCGCGGGTGAATTCGGATCTGGTCGGCAAATACATCAATATCGCGAGCCGATGCGCGGGCTTTCTTACCCAACGTTTCGATGGCGAAGTAATGCCCCTGGCTGGACAAGAAACCACGCCACGTGAATGGAAACTCGAGTGGGATTTCCTCGATGCTGCCGAAGAGGTTGGAAAATCCTACGAGGAGCGGGATTACGGAAAAGCAATTCGTCGAATCATGGCGCTGGCCGATCAGGCCAACCTTTACGTAAACGACATGGCACCATGGGCAATGGCGAAAGCCAATGATCCCGAAAAGAGACTTCATTTGGTCTGCAGTACCGCAATTCGGTGCTTCGCTTACCTCACCGCGTTTCTGAAGCCTGTACTACCGACCACGGCAGCGCGCGTAGAACGGAATCTGCTTGGCATCGAATTCTCGTGGGACAACCTGCCGAGCGTGGCGATTGCGCGGATTGCGCCCTACAAGCACCTGATGACCCGCATCGACTCCAAGCAGATCGCCGCGCTGGTCGATGCCAACAAGGAATCGCTCGCCCCTGCCGCGCCGACGCCGCACTCTCAGCAGCGCCATGCCGAGCATCAGCAGCACGTCACGCAGAAGGAAGCCTCTGCAGTGGACGAAGACAACGCTCGTATCTCGATCGACGACTTCGCCAAGGTCGATCTGCGCATCGCGAAGATTGTGGCCGCCGACCATGTGGAGGGCGCGGACAAACTGCTGCGCCTGTCGCTCGACATCGGCGAGGAGAAACCGCGCCAGGTTTTCGCCGGCATCAAGAGCGCCTACGATCCGGCCGCGCTGATAGGCCGGCTCACGGTGATGGTCGCCAACCTCGCACCGCGCAAGATGAAGTTCGGCATCAGCGAAGGAATGGTGTTGGCGGCATCGGATACCGACAGCAAGACGGCGGGTCTCTACATTCTGTCGCCCGATTCGGGTGCCGAACCGGGCATGCGGGTCAAATAGTCCTGCCGCCATGAAGCCCGATGCCCCCCGGAATTCGCAGCGACTGCAGATCACTGCTGTCCGGTTAAAGCGCGAATAGATTCAATTGGTTGCCGCTCATGGTGCTTTCGGAACTGGAGTTGATGCCCGGAAAGGCTTGCTGCAAGGGCATCTTCTCGAAAAGAGTGACCGACAGAATCTGTAGCAATGTGTAGAGCGAGACATCGAGGGCAAGGCGCTTCTTGACGATGGCGACGAGCACATAGACCGACACCGCGATCCAGATTTGCGTCTTGACCGCATTCTCTGAGGTACCGAAGAAGCGCTTGATCCGAGGATGCTGCTTGATCCACTTGAAGAACAACACCACCTGCCAGCGGTTCTTGTAGAGCGCGCAGATGGTCGCCGCCGGCAATGTCATCTGATTGGTGAGGAAGACGAGCGTCTTGTCGGTCTCGGGATCCTTGAATCGAACACGGCGCAGATGCGTCGGGTAGTCCTGCTTGGTGTAGAAGCCATCGAGCGCGATTGTCTGGTCGCAAATGATTACGGCATCGCGATCCGTCTTGGCCGAATAGACGCGATGGAAATCCATGTTCGACTTGGTCCGTGTGACGAAAAAGGATCCCGTCAGATGCAGCGCATGAAGCCTGCCAAAATCGACGTAGCCGCGATCCATCACGTAGATGGCGCCGGGTTCGGGCAGCAGCAGGTCGAGAGCATGCACGTCGTGCAGCTTGCCCTCGGAGACGTGGATGAAGCTCGGGATATTCCCGCGCAGGTCGAGCAGCGTGTGCATCTTCACCGCGGCCTTGGTCGTGCGAAAGTGCGCCCACGGGAAAACCGACAAGCACAGGTCGATGGTTGTGGAGTCGAGCGCATAGACGGTGTTGGACAATTCCAGCCCAAGATCCTCGCCGGCGTAAAGTGCTCTGGCTTGGCCGATCAGCCGCTGCGCGAAGTCGGCATGAATGCGCCAGTCGCGCAATTCGTTGGCGTCGGCCAAGGTCGAGCGCCGAATCGGCTCGCGAAAGCCCATGTGGTAGAGCTTCGCCTCTTGGGCCGACAGACACACTTCGATGTCGCGCAAACTCTCGCGGTAGGTCAGTTGGGCAAAGGCCATCACCCGGAATTGTTCCGCGCAACTCAGAGAGCGAACGCCTTTGTCGCCACCGTAACGCGCGACGTACCGGGCGAATGTCGTCCATGGCAGGAAATCCAAGAGCTGGGCGAACAGCGTCTTGCCGATGTTCATGGCTGTCTCCGGGCAAAAGCCCGACACACTGCTAGGCGCCGGTCGCGTACAGTGACCACTTTGCCGCCGAGTCTCGAACATGCGCGTGTTGGGCATCGAATCGTCCTGTGACGAAACCGGCGTCGCCATCTACGATACCGAAACGGGCCTGCGCGCCCACGCCGTGCATACGCAGATCGATCTGCACGCCGAGTATGGCGGGGTGGTGCCGGAACTAGCGTCGCGCGACCATATCCGGCGGCTTGTGCCGTTGATCAGGAAGGTGCTGCGCGAGGCGGGCTGCGAGCTTGCCGGTATCGATGCTGTCGCCTATACCGCAGGACCGGGGCTGGCCGGTGCGCTGCTGGTCGGCGCCAGCGTGGCCGAGGCGCTGGCTGCCGCACGCAGTTTGCCGGCGTTGCCGATCCATCACCTCGAAGGACACCTGCTGTCGCCGATGCTGTCGGCCGATCCGCCGCGCTTTCCGTTTGTCGCCCTGCTGGTGTCGGGCGGACATACCCAATTGATGCGGGTTGGCGGCGTCGGCGACTATCAACTGCTCGGCGAGAGCCTCGATGACGCCGCGGGTGAGGCTTTCGACAAGACCGCCAAGCTGATGGGCTTGGGTTATCCGGGTGGTCCAAAGCTGTCGCAATTGGCAGAATCGGGCAAGCCCGGCCGCTTCAAGCTGCCGCGGCCGATGCTCAACTCCGGTGACCTGTCTTTTTCCTTCAGCGGGTTGAAGACGGCCGTGCTGACGCTGATGACGGAACGGACCTTGTCGGAAACCGATCGCTCCGACTTGGCAGCGGATTTTCAGGCGGCCGTGGTCGACGTGCTGGTCGCCAAGTCGATCGCCGCCGTGGCGAAGTGCGGACTCGATCAGTTCGTCGTGGCCGGCGGTGTCGGCGCCAACCGTCATTTGCGTGACCAACTGAATGCTGCGGGCACGCGCGGAGGCTTCAGCGTCTTTTACCCCGAGTTCGAATTGTGCACCGACAACGGTGCAATGATTGCCTTTGCCGGCGCATTGCGCCTGCAGTCCGGAAAAGTGACGCCGGGAAGTGGCGCCTTCGCAGTCAGCCCGCGCTGGCCCTTGGCTTCGCTGTCCTGAGGTTTCACTGCGCGGGCGATGCCGGCGCCTACTTCTCGCCGATCCTGCCTTCCGTACCGGCGAGCAGGCGCTGAATATTGCCCATGTGACGCCAGGTCAGGATCGCCGACATCGCGACGATGCCCAGAATCTCGACCCGAAAGCCGATCACCCAGATCGCCGCCAGCGGCGCGAACAAGCCGGCGCATACCGAGGCCAGCGACGAGTAGCGCGTCAATACCGCCACCACCAGCCAGGCCAGCAGTGTACCGAGGCCCAGCCATGGATTGAGGGCGAGCACGGCCCCGGCTGCGGTCGCGACCCCCTTGCCGCCCTTGAAACCGAGAAATATCGGGAATACGTGGCCGACCAAGGCAGCGAGACCGACCAGCGCCACGACCAGGGGCACGGTGGCGTTGTCGAACCACTGCGGGCCGAGAGAGCGGGCAAGCCAGACCGCGAATGCGCCCTTTGCAGCATCGCCGATCAGCGTGAGCAGCGCTGCAAGCTTGTTGCCGGTGCGCAGCACATTGGTCGCACCCGGGTTGCCGGAACCGAAACTGCGTGGGTCAGCCAGACCGAACAACCGGCTCACCACTACCGCGAACGGTACCGAGCCGATCAGATAGGCGACGACGACAAACAGCAACAGGCTCATTGAACCTAGATTCCTCAGTTGGACGCGCCCGATGGTACGTTCGGGCAGGTGTATGGCGCGAAGCGACGACGCAGCAGGGCCGCTCCCTGCAAGGAGGAGCGACAAAGCCAGACGCCTGCCCGGACGTGCCAGCGGGTGCGTAGCGGGCTCACCCGTTTGGTGAGGCTCGTCGAAGCGGCATCGGCCACGCTCCATCTGAGATTGTAAGGGCCACGCAGCGACCAACTGAGGAATCTAGGTTGAAGTGACTGGCGGCCTTAGAATGGCGCGAATTCTATCAGGCGGACCGGCATGGGCCGGCCGACAAGGCGAGGGGCAGCGTCGTGGATTTCATCTTTATCGAAGACATGCGGGCGATCGCCTGGGTCGGCGTTTTCGACCGCGAGAAGGCCGCGCCGCAGATGCTGCAAATCGATCTGACCTTCGGCGTGCCCGATGCGGCGGCGGAAAACGACGACATCGCCGACACCATCGGCTACGACGCGGTGATCAATCGCATTCGCGCGGAACTGGAAAAGTCGCGCTTCAATCTGCTCGAGACGCTGGGCGAGCACATCGTCAAGTTGATGTTCGACGAGTTCAAGGCGCCGTGGGTCAAGATCTCCATCGCCAAGGCGGGCATCATGAAAGACGTCAAGCGCGTCGGCGTCTTCATAGAGCGGGGGCGCGACAAGCCGACCTGAGCCGCCTCAATCGGGAAGGGCGCACTGCACCAGGGTAGGTCTAAGCGCCTGCATCAGGTCGTGCGGGTGGACGCCGACCAGATAGCCGCGCCGCCCGCCATTGATGTAGATCAGCGGCAGATTGAAAATGGATTTCTCGACATAGATGGGCAGGGTCTTCCTTGTGCCGAACGGGCTCGTGCCGCCAACCAGATAGCCGGTGTGCCGCTGCGCCGCTTCCGGTGTGCAAGTTTCGATATGCTTGGCTCCGATCTGCCGCGCGAGTTCCTTGGTCGACACCTTGCGGTCACCGTGCATCAGCACGATGAACGGTTTCTTCGCCTCGTCTTCCATCACCAGCGTCTTCACGACCGCGTGCTCGTCGACATTCAGTTCGCGGGCGGACACCCGGGTTCCACCATGCTCCTCGTAGTCATAGAGGTGATTCGAGTGCGCGATCCGGTGGGTATGCAGGAACTTGGTGGCCGGTGTCTCCGGCGCGTGGTCGGGCTTGTTCATGTCGAATCCTCGGTCGGACTATTGCCGCACACTATGCCAAACGCGATTGCCGACGGCGTTGACCCTGCTCAACCGACGCGAATACGGCCTTCGTGTTCCAGCAGCCAGCGCTTGATGTCCAGCAGGAAGCCATCTGTCGCGTGCGCGAAACCGCCGAAGCCGCCGTTCAGGCCGCGCGTCGAAGCCACCACGCGATGGCACGGCACCACGATTGGGTATGGGTTGGCACCGCAGGCCTGACCTACGGCGCGCGCCGCGGAACCGATTCGCCCGGCAAGTTCGCCATAGGTCAGTGTCTCGCCACAGGCAATGTACGAGATCTCCTGCCAGACGCGCTGCTGAAATGCACTACCCACCGGCGCGAGCGGAAGGTCGAAGCGAAACGCCGGCTCCTGCAACCAGGCGCGCATCTGGCGGACCGCCTCGCTTGCCAGGGGCGATCGCGGGGCCAGTTCGGCCTGCACCGGCAGGTAATCCAGCGCCGTAACCGCGGACCCTGTGCAGCGCAGGCCCACGGCGCCGTGCGGCAGGCCAACGATGGCGGCGTAGGGAAGATCGGTCTGCGTCATGATGCAGATTCTGCGCGCGGCGTTCGACTCCGGCAAGCACGCGATGGAAGAGGGCGCCGCAATGCGCTTGGTCTTCACTGCTTGCGATCGGATCGATTTGCCTTGTCGTTCTCCGGGCAAGCGATCAACTTGGCAGAAGTGGCGATTCCCAGACCCGGGATCGCCTGGGAAAGCGTTCGGCACTTCCCGGATACGCAAAACTCGTAGTCCGGCACCTCGCTCGAGCGCGCGAGTTCTATGAACGCCTGCACGCCAATTGCCGGGTGGTAATGCCAGATGCCATCGCGCAACTCGGCGCCCGCCGGCGGTTCCATGCCGGCGCCCGTGCCACGAATGCGCGCCTCGACGATCTCCAGTCCGGCAGGGCTAATGCGCCAGTCCTCCTCCCAGCGGATCTTCTCGATCGAGTGTGTCCAGGCCAGCGTGAAGTCGCTGATCGGCAGGGTCGCGAGCAGGGCTGCGCCGGCCCAAACGCACAATGTCATCACGATCGCGGGCAATGCCGGCTGGCGCGCCAGTGCCAGATCAGAAAGATCGCGGACAGCGCGAATCCGATTTCGTCGGTAATGGGCAGCGCGGCGATCAGCAGGAAGGCGGCGATGGTCGCCACGATGCGCGCCGGCCAGGCGAGCGGCGCCCAAAGGTAGCCGATCGATGCGCTGCCCCACAGGCCGATCCCGAGCATCGCCTTGAACGCTACATAGGCGGTATCGAGCAGGCTGCCACCCTGCATCATCAAGGCCGGGTCGTACACGGCCATGAAAGGAATGATGAAGCCGGCGAGCGCGATGCGCACTGCCTGCACGCCGATGCGCAGGCCCGATGCCTGGGCGATCGGCGCCGCGGCGAACGCCGCGAGTGCCACCGGCGGCGTGAGGTCGGCCATGATGCCGAAGTAGAAGACGAACATGTGGCTGACGATCAGCGGCACCTGCAGTTCCAGCAGCGCCGGCGCGGCGAGCGAGCTGGTGATGATGTAGTTGGGAATCGTCGGGATGCCCATGCCGAGCACCAGGCAGGTCAGCATCGTCAGTACCAGCGAAGCGAACAGGCTGTGCTCGCCGAGCTTGATCACATAGCCGGCGAAGGTGGTCGCCACGCCGGTGAGCGTGATGACACCGATGATCACACCGACCAGCGCGCAGGCCACGCCGACCGGCAGCGCGTGCTTTGCGCCGTCGGCCAGGCTATTGACGGCGATCGCCAGGGTCGCCCGCCCGCCGTTGACGAAAAAGCAGACCAGCGCCAGCAGCGCGACGATGGCGAAGAACACGCCCACGCCGAGCTTGAAGAAGGCCGAGCAGGCGAGTCCGAGCGCGATCCAGAATGCTACTCGCAGGCCGGTCGATCTAAGCGGCATCGCCGCTGCCACACCCAGAATCAGGATCGCCGTCAGCGCCAGGCCCACCGTGCCCGAGAACAGCGGCGTATAGCCGGCAAACAGCAGCCAGACCAGGGCAGTCAGCGGCAGCAGCAGGTACCAGTTCCGCTTCACGGCGGCCCACGGGTCGGGGCATTGCGCCTTGGGCAGGCCGAGCAGGCGGGCGCGGCCGGCTTCCAGATGCACCATCCAGAACGCCGAGGCGAAATACAGCATGGCCGGAATCAGCGCCGCCTTGCAGATCTCGACGTAGGGCACATTGGTCGTCTCGGCCATGATGAAGGCCACCGCGCCCATCACCGGCGGCATGATCTGCCCGCCCATCGACGAGGTGGCCTCGACGCCGCCGGCGAACTCGGCGCGATAGCCGAACTTCTTCATCAGCGGAATCGTGAATTGCCCGGTCGTCACCACGTTGGCCACCCCCGAGCCGTTGATGGTGCCCATCAGGCCCGAGCTGATGACCGACACCTTGGCCGGCCCGCCCTTGGTGTGGCCGACGGTGCCGAGGGCGAAATCGGTGAATAGCCGGATCATGCCGGCCTGTTCGAGGAAGGCGCCGAACAGGATGAACAGGAAGATGTAGGTCGACGACACATAGGTCGGAATGCCGTAGATGCCCTCGGTGCCGAAGCCGAGCTGGTCGACCACCTGGCTGAAGTCGTAGCCGCGATGCGCGAGCTCGCCCGGCAGATGATTGCCGAACAGCGCATAGGCCAGGAACAGTGCGCAGATCAGCGGCAGCGCGATACCCATGATGCGCCGCGCCGCCTCGAACACCAGCACGATGGTGGCAATGCCGACCACCATGTCGACCCCGGTCGGGTCTCCTGCGCGCTGGATCAGCTCGGCCTCGAACACCCAGTGGTAGAAGGCCATCGCGAAGCCGGTCAGTCCGAGTGCCCAGGCGAGGCTGTGGTAGGGCCGTGTGCGCGCCGTGAAGCCGGGAAACAGCGCAAATGTCATCAGCAGCAGAAAGCCGACATGCACCGCGCGCACGATCAGCGAGGGCAGCGGACTGAATGCCGCCGTGACGATCTGGAAAGCCGAAAAGGCGATCGCAATCAGGAACAGCGCCCGGCCTTGCCCACCGGCATGCCAGCCGAATGCGGGCAGCACGCCCGGCAGGTCGGGCGCTGCCGCCGTCACTTGATCAGGCCGGCTTCCCGGTAATACTTCTCGGCACCCGGGTGTAGCGGCAGCGGCATTGCCCGGGCGGCGTTTTCCTTGCTGATCCCCTTGGCGGCCGCGTGTGCGGCGACCATCGCGTCGAGGTTCTCGAACATCGACTTGGTCATCGCATAGACCACGTCGGCAGGGACACCGGCATGGGTCACCAGAAAGTTCTGGATCGCCACCGTGTTCACCGGCTGGTCCTGGCCTTCGTAGGTCTTCGCGGGAATCGCGGCCGCGTTGTAGGCGGGGTCGCCGATTTTGGCGACCACCTCGGCCGGCACCGCCACGATCACGATCTTGACCGCGGTCGCCAGGTCGCGCACCGCCGCCACGCCGAGGCCAGCGGAAATCAGCGTCGCGTCGAGCTGGCGGTTCTTCATCAACTCGACTGATTCGCCGAACGGCAAGTATTCGACCTTGGCGAAATCCTTGTAGGAGAGACCGGCGCCCTTGAAGATCGCCCGTGCGTTGAGTTCGGTACCGGATTTCGGCGCGCCCACCGCGACGCGCTTGCCCTTGAGGTCGGCGATCGACTTGATGCCCGAATCCGCGCTCGCCACGATCTGTATGTAGTTGGGATAGATCGCCGCCAGGCCACGCAGCTTTTTCAACGGTGTGGCGAAGCCAGCCTCGGCCTCGCCCTTCCAGGCATCCGACAGCGCATCGCCGAGCGTGAATCCCACCTCGCCGCGACCGGCCTGCAGCAGATTGAGATTCTCGGCACTCGCCTTGGTCGCCTGCACGGTGGCCTTGGCGTTCGGCAGCGCCTTGCCGTAGATCTGTGTCAGCGCCACGCCGAGCGGGTAATACACGCCGCTGGTGCCGCCTGTCAGCACGTTGATGAACTGCTGGGCGTGCGCTACGCCGGCGCCAGCGACGAATGCCAGGATTGCGAGACCGCGAACCAGATTGCTTGTCATGATGCCTCCGTGTTGTTGTCGTTGTGGGCCGCTCGGCCCGATTCAGCCGGCCTTGAACAAGGCGGCCTTCAGATCGGCATCGACCGGCTTGCTGCCGAGCCAGATCCGCAGCAGTCCGGCGTAGAAGTCCTCGCCTGCGATGTCCTTGCCCTTCTGGTTACTACCCACGAGCAGCCGCGTGCCGCTACCCGGCACGAAATCGATGCTGATCTGGGTGCCCTTCTTGGCTGCGCCGATCGACAGCAGCGTGGCCTTGAACTCGTCGAGCCGCGCCTGCAGCTTCGCCATCTCTGCCGCATCGTGATTCTCTGCGAAGCCCTTGACCAGCGCCTCTGCGAACTGCTCGGCGGTCAGGTCGCGCAGCGTCACGATATGCACGCGCTTGGCCCCACTGGCGCCGATGGCCGCGGCGGCGCTCGCTTCCTTCTTCGGCAGGTAGAGGCCCATCGCATACACCTGGAAGAACAGGCGGGTGCGCAGGCCGGCGCCGTTGAGCACGGTTGCCTGGCCGGCCACCTGCTCGGTGTCTTCGAACTTGATGCCGGCCACCTCGGCGGCGGCGAAGGCGGGCGCCGCGATCAGGCAGGCTGCGATGGCCAACAGGCGCAGAACGGATTTCATCGATCGTCTCCTCGGTTGGATTGGTACGAGATTGGAGCTTGAAATCGTCAAAGTCGAGAGGCGCCGCGCGATTTTCGCTGTCTCCTCACGAACGCAGGGCTAGACTCCGATGAGCGTGATGGCACCGGGCCTGGCTGCTCCGATAGCAGAAAAAAACTCAGGGACCAGCAGCTGAAGATCAGCGAGTCGATTCGATTTGCCACAGAGCACGATGACGGCGATGTCGAATGTCGGAAGATGCTGCTGGAACGAGAGATTGCGATCGACCGTAACGAAAACCTCGAACTCTTTCGCGGCCAGCGAAAGTAACTCCTCATGCTTGATCGTCGACCATCCCATCTGGCGCGCCGTCTTGACTTCGTGGCCGAGTAGTTCGCGCGAAAGGCGCCAATCAACACACTCGTCGAGCAAGACCTTCACGCGACGGCAGCAACCAGCCGATCTTTCGCTTGTTCAAGGAACGCGATGATTTGCTCTCGGCCAACCGAGGGGAAACCCTCGAGAAAGTCGTCGATCGATTCACCCGCCTCCAGGTAATCAAGGAGCGTCTGGACGGGAACCCGAGTACCAGTAAATACAGGGGTTCCGCCCATCACGTTTGTATCGCAGGAGATCACTGGCCGTTCCATTTGGGTCAGATTACTCCTCCGCCCATGATGTGCGCAACCAAGAGCCTTGTCCAACGTGTGTGTCAGCACAGGTCGCACTACGACGGCTAACGTGTTACCGGGCGCACTATGCCACAAGCACGCCCATCTGCAATCTGCAGTGCCCGAATTGTATGTGCCCGGAGAGACTCATGGATAGGCGATCTCCGGAACGTCTCTGCCAGGAGGCGCGTCCCGCCTCGCTGGTAGGCCGGTACCTCTGCAAGTGACCCGAAAATGCACATGCCACAGAACCCGCATGGATAGGCGATCTACCGGCATATAAAGCCAAGGCCAAGTATCCACGGGCATCTCCGGGTTGGCATGCCAAAGATCGCCTATCCATACGGGTTCCGGCGGTGGCGCCTCCGCCGGCTTTGCGCCCCGCCGCCCACCTCAGTGCGCCAGTTCGCCCGGCGCGAACAGCATGCCGCGCTCGGACAGGCTCGGGCGACGCCCCGGCCTGCGGCAATTGTCGGCAATGTGTCCCTGTGGCCGCGGATTGCCCGCGTAGCCCCAGACTCCGTTGCGATAGTTGAGCCAATAGTGGCCGTTAGGAAGCGGCCCGCAGCGCGCACGCTCCAGCGCGAATATCTGCTGCTGTGTCTGGCGCTGGCCATTGACCACGACATACCGCTCGGCCTGTGCAACGCCCGCGTAAGCAAGCATCGCCAAGCCGCTCAGTAACACACAACCAGTCTGAATTCCGGACATTTTCGCCTCCTGCACATCCGTGTTGATTCCCCGAAGCCGGGATGATCACCTTCGCCTCTCTGCTCTAGCCATTGATCAACTGCCGCATTTGATCGAACTCGGCCGGCTGCACCACGACCAGCAACACCAGTGGACGATCCCCAGCCTCGCTCCGCCGGACAATGATGCTTACCCCACACACTGGACTCCCAATCGAACAATACCCACGTCAATTGCCTGGTCGATCGTACTCACGGGCGAAGCTCTTGCAGCGTTGGCGCATGCGGCTGCGAAGTGGTACCGATTTCGGATTCCTCGCGATAGATCTTTGGGAGTCTAGCGCCACTGTCCTGGCGCAACAGTTCACCCGGCGAGTACAGCATGCCGCGCTCGGACAGGCTCGGGCGACGCCCCGGCCTGCGGCAATTGTCGGAAATATGCCCCTGAGGTTTCGGATTCCCCTCATAGCCCCAGATTCCGCTGCGTTTGCCGAGCCAATAGCGTCCGTTCGGAATCGTCCCGCAGTGCGCTATATAAAGGTCCACGAGCTGCCGAGGGGACAAGCGTTCCCCGTTCACCACGACATCACGCTCGGCCAGCGCCAGACCGAACATCAACAGCCCAACAGGCAGCACGACGAGTGAGCGAAATCGGTTCGTCGACATGCCAGCAGCCTACTGCGCCGGTTGTGCCGGCTCGTGCATCAGGCCGCCGACGCCCACGTCCGGCTCTTCGCGTGGAAGGTCGGCCGGGTTGATGCTGCGGACTTTCGGGTCCGGTTTCCTGGCATCGGTTTCGGGCGGCGGGGGCACCGAAACCGGTGGCGCAGCGGCCGGGCCAGGCACCTGTGCGCAGGCGGCCAATCCCATCATCAGGCACAGCCACGCCGCGGCGAGTCCGCCGCTGCTTCGTCGAACGCCGATCGACGGCTGGCTCACGGACGCTCCAGCGAGGCCGGCGCGCGCGGCAGCGTGCTGGTGCCGATGCCGGCGTCCTCGCGCTCCAGGCTCCCGGCCGGGCGTGATTCGCTCGGCGGCACGGCGCCTGGTTCGGTTCCCGGACTCGTTCGAGTGCTCGTCGCCGGCGGCAGATCCGCCTTCTCGCTGACTCTCAAGGCGAACAGTGTCAGGACGATGGCGACTACGATCAAGATCAGCAGATGTATTCGCTTCATCGTATTCCCACTCTCGGCAAGAATTGCGTTTCCACCGGCGCCGCCGCTGCCTGGCGCGCGCGCTGCAATTCGTCTTCGCAGGCCTGAACATCGGGATGCGTGGCGCCCAGGCGCTCGCGCAATACCTCGAGCGCCTCGTCAAGCAGGGACACCGCGGCCGCATGGTCGCCGCGCGCCAGCGCGACATCAGCCAGACCGACGATCGCGCGCGCCGTCTCGGCGTGGCGGGGGCCGAGCAGCCGCGTGCGCACCTCGCGCGAGCGCTGGTAGAGCTGCTGCGCTTCATCGAGCGCCCCCTGCTTCAGCGCGACATCGCCGAGACAGGCGCGCGCCTTGGCCACCGCCGCATTGTCCGCGCCGTAGCAGGCTTCGAGGATCGCCACGGCGCGCTCCGCCTCGCTCCGTGCCTGATCCACGCAATCACAGGCGAGGTCGAGCAGGGCGAGATTGAGCAGGGTCTCGGCCACGTCCGGATGTTGCGGCCCGAACGCCGCTTGGCGCAGGGCCAGCGCCTGCCCGTAGCGCGCCCGCGCTTCGTCGTGCTGGCCCAGCCGCGCGCAGACCGCGGCGAGGTTGTTGAGCGACTGCGCAACGCTCGGGTGATAACCCGGCAGCAACGCCTGGCGCAATTGCGCGGCGCGCTCGAAGGCAACGCGCGCCTGGTCATAATTGCCACACTTGAAATGCACGGCACCCAGGTCGTTGGCGATCTGGGCGGCCTCCACGCTTTCCGCGGCACCGGCCACCGCAATCATCGCCGCCGCATCGTCGAGCCGCGCCTGCCCCGCCGGCAGATCGCCGGCGGTGGTGTCCACCGTCGCGAGCATGTCGATCACCCGTGCCAATTCGACACTCGCGCCACTTGGTCGCAACGCGCTGGCGGCAGCTTCCAGTCGTGATCGTGCCTCGGCGAGCCGGCCGGCGCCCAGATCGATCTGACCGCAGACGGTGAATGCCCGCGCCAGATCTCGCGGCGCGACGAACGTCGACTTGCTGCGCGCCGCCAGCGCGCGTTCGGCCAGTGGCAGGGCCTCCGAGTAGCGCCCGCGCTGGCCCAGATAGGCCGCCATCTCGCAGGCCACGCGTGCGCCGGCGCCGGTCTCGATGGTCTGCTCGAGCGCGTGATCGAGCACCGCCAGCGCATGCGCGGCGAGTTTGTCGCATTGCGCCCAGTCGGCAAATCGCGGTTCCGGCATCGCCGCGTTGAGCACCTCGAGCGCGCGCATGCACCAGAGCTCGCGCTCCTGCTCCGGCAGGGTGTCGCGCAGAACCGCCTGCATCAACCGATGCATCGCCCGGGTGCCGGTCTTGACATCGCGCCGCACGAAGGCGAAACGCTGCGCATCGCGGAAGGCCCCGTTGCGCGCCAGACCATCGGCCAGCACCGGGCCCAGATCGGGGCCGGCGAAGGCCGCACCCGCCTGCAAGCACGTATCGGGCAGGGCGTCGCAGTGAAAGAAGGCCAGCAGGCGCACCAGGTCGACCGCGTTCGGGTTGGCCCGCTGCAGTTCGCCGAGCGAGAGTCCCCATGCGTCGATCAGCGTCACGCCACCGCGCAGACCGGCCTCGCCGCGTTCGGCGAGCAGGTCGCTGCGATGCTTGCACCACAGCGCCGAATACTCATCGAGGCTGCAGCCGGTTTCTTCGATGTAGCTGCCGGCCTGCTCGAGCGCCAGCGGCAGGCCGCCGGCAAGATGCGCGATCTCGATCGCCGAGTTCATCAGGGCCGTATCGGCCGTGCCGTCAGCCGCGGCCAGGCGGGCGCGCCGCAGCAGGAAGCGGGCGGCCGACTCGTCGTCGAGCGGTTCGAGTTCGAACGGCTGCGCCAGCCCGCCGAGCGCGGCACTGCGACTGGTGATGATGACACTGCCGTTGTCGCCATCCGGCAGCCACTCGCGCACCGCGGCCAGATCGTCGGCCGAATCGAGCAGCAGCAGCCAGTCGTTGCGCGAAGCCAGCGCACGGCGGGCGGCTTGCGCGGCAACCAGTTGATCGCTGCCCTTGGCTTCGGGCAGGCCGAGCGCCGCCGCGACGGCGCAGAACCCGCGCAGCAGCGGCTGCACCGATTCGGCACGCGACCAGAACACCCATGCGTAGCAGTTTCGCTGGCGGTGCGCGAACTCGATGGCGGTTTCGGTCTTGCCGATGCCCGCCAGTCCGCACAGTCCGGCGCGGCCACCGTCCGCCAGCGCAGCGCCCAGCACCTCGAGCAGCTCGCGCCGGCCGGTGAATAGCGGATTGCGCGCCGGCAAGCCGACGAAGCGACCACGCTCGCCTGCCGCCTGGCTCGGCGCTTCGTCGCCCGCGCCTTGCAGCGCATCGGCTACCGCCGCCGCCAATCTGGCCAGCATGGCCTTGCAGTCGACGTCGTCGAGCGTTTCCAGCGGACGCGACGGCGGGTTGACCGACTGGAACTGGGCGAGCTCCGGCATACGCTCGAAGTTGCACCAGTCGAGCACCAGCGGCAGGATCGTGACGCCCTGATCCTCGGCCGCACCGAGCAGGCGCGGCAATTCGACGCGGGCGATGAAATCCGAGGCGAGGAACTGCGCACTGACCAGCAACACCGCCACCTTGGCGCGCGCCAGCGCCTCACCGATTTCCCGCGCCCAACGCTCGCCGGGCGCGATCAGCGTGTCGTCCCAACGGCGCACCTGGCCATGCCGCTCAAACGGGGCCAGATACACCTGCAGGCGATCGAGCCAGGCGGCGTCGCGGTGGCTGTAGCTGATGAAAACCTGGTCGCGCATATCGCCTCAGAGTGTCTTCAGATACTCGACCAACGCGTCCTTGTCGGCTTCGGGCAGATCGGTACCGTACAGGTGCCCGCCATTGCCGTTGCCCCGCAAGCCGGTGTCGAAGGGCGTGCCGACCCGTTCGGCCTCCGGCCCGGCAGTCACGAAACCGACCCTCGTTTGATCATAGACGTCGTAGCCGCGCAGGAAAAACGCCGGGCGCCGCTCGGGAACTTCGAACAGATCGCGCAGTGTCGGCACCGAGCCGTTGTGCAGATAGGGCGCACGCAGCCAGATGCCGTCGAGGAACTGGATGACGTAGCCATCGAGCGTCTCCTCGACCAGGCCCTTGCGTTCGATGCCCATCTGCCGGACGACCTGATTGGCCTTGATCGCCGCATCCTTGTTCCAACTGTCGAGGCGGCCGCGATCCGTTCCGATCTCGGTCAGCGGCAGCCGCGTGCCGGTGCGCTCCGACGCGTGGCATGAGGCGCAGACCCGATCGAACACCGCCTTGCCCGCCATCGCCTTCTGTCCATCGATCGCGAACGGGTACTTGGGTGCAGGCAGCTTGCCGAGGTATTCGTGCAGCCAATTTACCTGGCCGAGAAAGTCGGCCTGGTCCTTGGGCGCGGCGCCGAGCACGCCGAGCGCGGAATCGATGATGACCGAGCGAGCGTCGTGGCTGTCGCCGGCGAAATTCATCACATGCCCCTTTTCCGGCTTGTACTTGTCGAGATTCCATAGCGACGGCATGTCGGTCGGACCGAAAGTGTCGTCCATCGGCGCCTTGATCATGAAGTATTTGGTCAGATTCATCGCGTCGTCGCGGCCGCGGCCCCAGTCGGGGAAATCCTTGCGGTAGATCCAGGCGAACTGTGCCTCCCGTTGGAGCAGGCGCTTCTTGGTGATCGGAATGATCAGAAAGCGATAGGCCAGCCGGTCCAGCAGGTCGAGTTCGGTGACCGACTCGATCTCGCGCATCAGGATGTCGGGATTGAATCGCGGATCCTTCGCGCAATCGATCAGAAAGCGGAAGAACGCTTCGAGGTTCAGGGTATGGCCGGGGCCGGCGATCACGTAGGTCGGATTTTCGTCCACCTTGCTGCGATAGCTCGCGGTATGGCAGGCGGCACAGGTGTTGGCGACGCGCGGGAAGCCGATGGTCTTCTTGGTGAAACCGACCGGCAGTTCCTGCCCCTGCTCCCAGGCCACGCCGAGCGAGGCGTAACCGCCCGGGCCGGGGAGCCTTTCGGGAAACAGGCGCGGCAGCACATAGAAGATCCAGTAGGGGATGCCGGCGTCGTTTTCGGCGCCGATCGAACCGTACTTGAAACGCATCTCGGGCGTGGCCGTGACCCAGTCGGGTTGCGGTTCGGCGCGCAGGAACCGATACCAGCCGACGTAGGCGAATAGCGCGCCGAGCACCAGCAGAAGCATCACGCCGATGGCGATACGATGCAGGACGGGACTCACGGAAAGCTTTTCGTCGTTCATGTCGTCTCCGATCTCTCCTGGCGCCGTCGTCAGAAGGTCTTCAGATACTCGACGAGCGCGGCCTTCTCGTCGTCCGCTATCTCGGTGCCATAAGCCTTGCCCTCGTGGCCGGCATTGCCGTTGCCGGGCAGGGCGGTGTCGAAGCGGAAGTAGTGCCGTCCGCCCTCCTCGCAGACATCGCTGACGAAGCCCAGCTTGCGCTGATCGAAGACGTCGTAGCCGCGGCAGAATGCCTTCGGTCGCTTCGCGCTCGGTTCGAGCAGGTCGCGCAGGCTCGGCACCGACCCGTTATGCAGATAGGGGGCGCGCAGCCAGATGCCATCGAGCGGCATGTTGGCGTAACCGAAGGTCTTGCGGAAGCCCTGGAACCGCCATGGATAGCCGGCATACACCGAGCCGAGGTTCTGCGCGAGTTCCGGCGTGAACGAATCGAGCCGACGGCGATCGGTGCCGATGCGTTCGATCGGCACGACGTGGCCGACCTGCGGGCCCGCGAAGTCCTGACCGCTGGCGCCGTGGCAGGCGGCACAATATTCGGCGTAGACCGGCGCGCCCTTTTGCGCCAGCACCCGGTCGATCGGATAGGGGTACTTCGGCGGCGCGACATCGAGCAGCCATTCCTCCAGCCGCCCGATCGCCCGCAAGTCTATGGTGGGCGGTGTCGTGCCGGTACCAAAGGCGGCATTCTTGTTGCGCTCCTCCGATTTGGTGTTGTTGCCGTCCCAATGCAACTGCATCGGCTGGCCATCGTCTCGCTGTTTGCGCTTGCGCTGCTGCCAGATCGACGGAAAATCCGCCGTGCCGATGCTCTCGCGCGGTGAGAGCTTGTCCGACGGAAAGTTGAACAGCGCCTTCGAGGGATTGAAAGTGTCGACGCGGCCGGGCCCCCATTCCGGCTGTTCAAGCGACCAGGCGAAGCGTTCGCGCAGCATCAGCAGGCGCTCTCGCATCAGGGCGATGGCGACCGGATAGACGAGGTAGCGATCGAGCATGCCGAGCCTGCCGGCCTGTCGATCGATCTCCGGAACGATATGGTCGGCACTGAACTTCGCGTCGCCCGCGCACTGGAAGAAGAAATTTTCGAATGCCATCAGGTTCAGCGTGTGCGCGGGCATGCCCATGTAGACGCGCGGCACCGAGTCGGGGGTATCGCGTACCGTGCCGGCGTGGCAGGCCGCGCAGTTGAGGAACACGCGATCGAGGCCGAGGTTGCGCCGCATCGACATCCCGACCGGCAGCACCTTTCCGGGTTCGTAGATCAAGCCGAGCGAGGCGTAGCCCTCGCCGGGCAGGTATTTGCCGCAGACTTTCGGCAGCACCTGCCAGATCCAGAACGGAAACCCGGAGACGCGCTCACCGCCGGTCGAGCCGTACTTGAAGTGTTCTTCGATACCGTCGTAAGTCACCGGACGATCGACCAGGAAACGCGACCCGACCGAAATGCCCAGCGCGATTGGCACCAGTAACAGCATCAGCAGGATGACGAAGCGGCGCCGCCAACGCGCCGTGTCGGCACTGGCTTCTCTCGGGCTGTCGGCTCCCTTGTCGGACACGATGATCTCCCGCTGTCCTCGTTGTCTCGCTAGTGCGATTCCGGCCGGCAGGCGGCCAGCGCTTCGTAGGGCAGGTCGAGCCGCACCTTGGCGCCGGCGAGTGGTGCGATGTAGGCGCGCATTCGTGCGAGGTCGTCGCGTGGTGGCGGCGGAACGGCGGCGCCGTTGGCGAGCGGCGGCGGCATCGGTACCCGGGACCGCGCCTCGGGCGCCTGCTCCCACATCGCGAGGCGATAGGCGATGCGTTCGGCACAGCGCGCCAGGTTGCGGCTTAGCTCGTCCGCGCCACCGCGCAGGAAGCCCGGCGGTGACTCCTCCCGCGTGTCATGACAGGTGGCGCAGTGTCGAACGAAGGTCCGCAGCGGGGCCGGCAGGTCGCCGGTCGATCCGGCCGCGTCGATATCCAGCACGGGTTGCACGCCAGGCAGCGGACCGTCACAGCAACTGGGCGGCGTCGCAATCCCGAGCTGCGTAAAGAGCGCGCGCATCAACGCGCCGCGTCGAAGTGGCGCATCGCCGAACGCGTCGCTCTCGCCGAGGCGCGTCTGGCGAGCGATTTCGCCGACGGCCTGTTCGAGCACCGGCGTATCGTCGGCGAGATGCAGGTCGACCTCGGCGGCAGGCTGCATGTCGCCGCGCCAGTGCAGCAATACGCGTTCGACTGCGGTCGCGTCAGGCAGACGAACCGGTGGTCCGTCGTACGACCACGTTCGCGGCGCTTGGCCTGGCCGGCCGACAGCAGGCGCCAGATCGAGCGCTTGCGCCAGCGTGGAACCCGAAACCGAGATCGCCGAGATGTCACCTGACGTGTACCCGCCCTCACCCCTGGCCAGCCGAATCTCGAATTGCAACGATCGGCTGCCGGATTCGGCAACTGCGCAGCGCAAGGCGTCGGTTCGTGTGGATCGGTCGGCCCGGCAGGTCGCGCGAACGGTACGGCGTGATGCCCCGGTGCGAAGTTGTTGCAGCCTGCGGTCGATCGCGTGGATATCCGACGGCGCCAGGAATTCGGCGACGCCACGAGCATAGAGGGCGACGTCGGCTTCGTCAGCGGCACGCCAGCGACCCAGAGGCGCGCGAGGCTGCAGCGGATCGAAAGCCGGTCTGACCTCGGCGGTTCGCAGCAGCGCGGCATTGTCGCGAAAGTCGATGCGATCGACCGGGAAGATCGCGAGTGGATCGCGGTTGGGAACATTCGGGTCGACTATCGGCAGTCCGGCCGGCCAGCGTTTCTCCCCGGCGCGGCGCAGCGGGGCGAGCAGCCTGTCGCGGTACGCGGCCGTCGTTGCGTCGACCACGGTGTCGGCGCCGAGCCGGTACTTGATCGCGGCAAGCGTCGCCTGAACCCGGCATTCGATCGCGTCGGACTGCGCGCAGCCGTCACGCCAGATGCGCTGTGTCAGATCCAGCCGGCTGGCGCGTGCGACAGCATTGTCGATGGCATTGGGCTCGTCGATGCTGCGCACGGCCGGGACGCCATGGAACTGGCTGCTCACGCGCCGCAGTTGCGCCGCAACGCGCAGGTTGGCGTTGGTCTCGTCCCAGCCCGGACGAGAAAATATCGGCGCGCCATCATGGTGGCACGATAGACAGACGATTCGGCGAGCATGGAAAACGCGCGCCGCACCCCCCGCCCGATAGTCCTTGACCACCTGGAACTCGAAGCGACCGGCTGCCTCGTTATAGCTGATCACCTCGAGCAGACCGGCCTTTTCGTGATAGCCGATATACAGGCGGTCCTTGAGCAATGGCGCGCCGGGTTTCGGCTCCCCGACGACGGCCGCCACGACCCGCGGGTAGCGGTAGGCCTCGGACACCGAAGCGTTACGTTGCAGCGAACGACCGAGCGGGATCAGCACGGAGCGAACGCCTGCATGACCGAGCATGTCCGGGCCGACCTCGCGGCGCACGCGCTCCATCAGTGCCGTAAAGGGAAATGGCACTCGCCGGAGCCCGTCGGCGTCGGTCGTCAGATGATCGAACAGCGAGCGGCCAGCCGTCGGCAGATCCGGCGACTGCGCGCTCGCCGGCTGGACCGGGAACAGGCTCGCGAGCAACACCAGGATGCGGAGCGGGGTCTGCAGGATGGCGCTCATGATGAGTGTTCTCGCGATGGCGCCTGGCGCAGAATGCGCTCATCCGGCTTGCGCCACGATGCGCTGCTGGGTGCCGGTCCAGCAGTCCTGCGCGACCACGCCGGTCTTCTCGAAACCCGGGCCATCGCGTTCGGCGATTTCCTTGTTGTAGAGGACGAAATTGAGGGCGAAGGAACGCCCGAGGTAGGCACGGCCGAGATAGAAGCCGGGCCGCACCATGCGGATCTCGTCGCGCACCTGGAAGCCGCGCCGCCCGGCCAGCATGTCGGGCATCTCGCGATAGCCGGGCAGGTCGTCCGTAAAGGCGTAATCGATGATGATCGACTCGCGCCGGCCGTCGAGCAGACTCTGGCCGCAGTAGAGTTTGGCCGGAAACATCAGCCACTGCTCCTTGCCATCGACGCTGATCTTCGGAATCTGCGAGAGATCGCCTTCGATCAGCGGCTGGTCGCCGAGCCGGATCTTCTGCAGCAGCGCGATGTCTTCAATGCGGTTGCGCAGCACACCCTCGCCGCGATAGAAGACCTTGCCCTTCCACAGCGTCTCGCCGATGAAATCGAGTTTCTTTCCGCCGACTTCGACCGCCAGCGACTTGAGACCGCCTCCGGCGATCTCGGACAGTCGCAGCTTGCCGCTGCCGCCCTTCGGAAAGAACAGATCGCCCTCGAACGCACCATCGGGTATCGGCCCAGCGGTCAGGCGCGCATAGATCTGGTCGACCTGCTCCTGGTCCAGCAGCGCGATGTTCTTTGGCGTGATCCGGCTGAGATCCGCGGCGGCAAGCGGGAAACGGTATTCGATCGCGGCGAAATCGGGCTTCTGCGCGTAACCCTCGCCGTACGGCGCGAACTTTACGTCGGGCGGCGTACTGTCGATGCGATTGCAGCCCGCCAGTGACAGCATCGCGAATAGCGGGGCGAGGATCAGTTTTCTCATCGTCGGATCTCCTCGTCAGAGTGTCGCGAGAAATGCGGTCAGCGCCTTCTTGTCGTCGGGCGGCAGCCCTTCGCCGAAGCGGTGACCACCATTTTCGACATCTTCACGACACGAGGTGTAGAACTCGCTCGCCAGATATGGGCGGCGTGCGATCGCCTTGGCGAACGAGCGGGGATTCTTCTTCACCTCTTCGGCGATGGTCTTGAAGTCGGCGCTCAAGCGTTTGGCGTCATCCGCACCGAAACGCCGGGTCAGATCCGCCGCGAGCTCCTGTGGCGCGGTCTTCGAGCGCACCAGATCGACGATGAACGGCTTGTGCTGGAAGCTGCCGACACGACCCGCGGTGAGCTGTCGCCCATCCACCTCGAGCGGGATCACCAGTTCGAGACCGAGCACCTGCCGTTGCGCGTCACCGTCCCACAGTCGCGGACCGACGCGAAGCGTGACCGGCTCGTTGATCACGGTGACGCGGCGCCCCCGCTTGTCGGGATTGAGCAGTTCGTCCATAGACAGCTTGTAGAGGCGGAAGCGGCCGTCCACGCTCGGGTCGGTCTCGAAGCAGGCCGGTTGCTGCTCGGCCGGCAGGAGCTTGTTGTTGGGGTCGACATAGCGCGGACGTTGGCCGTAGAAATCGTTCGCCTTGTTGTGCGGCTTGCCGCACAGCTCGGGTCCGATCGCGTTGTTGTGCATGAAGGGAGCATGGGCCCAGAGATTGAGCAGCGATATGTTGCGGTAATAGCTGCGGCCGCCGTCGGACGGCTCCTTGAGATTCGCATCGCGCTCGCGCGAGCGCAGCGTCTCGGAACCGTATTGCTCGAACACGTGACCGCTCATGTGGTTCGAGTGGAGCGATCGGCAAGGCTCCGTTCCGACCTCAGAGACCTTGGTTGCGCGGTCGTTGCCCAGCCAGTCTTCGCGCAGTCCGGTGGTGTCCAATACCTTGCGGAAATCGAGCCCGGTCTGCTTGCCGTCGATGGCGGCAGCCTGGCTCGAATGGCAACGCGCGCAGTTCTCGCCGAAGAGCTTCTCGCCGCGCGCCACCGCACCACGGCCGAACTCGCTTTCCAGATCAACGACCAGATCCGGCAGTGCGTATCGCGCCTGTGGATCGGTCTTGCGCAATTCGTTCTCGCGCGCCACAGACAGATCGGTAACGTGGGCCTCCTTGGAGAGGAAGAAGGCCAGGATGTTCGGCAGGCGGTCCTCGATCGCGCGAAAATTCGGACAATCGCGCCGGCACTGGCCAATGTCGAACGGGGTTTGCCCGAAGCCGCGCTGCTGCGGATCGATCTGACGCAGATCGGAGAAATGATTGACCCAGCATTGCTCGGAGCACGATCCGATGTTGAAGTAGACACGCTGGATCGCCTCGAGCACGCCGATCGAATCCTCGCCGCCCTTGAGGACGTGATGCACCGTCTCCCTGGCCTCGGACCAGCGCCAGCATTTGTTGTTGCGACCCGGCTCGCACCAGCACTCAGCTTCGTTGCTGGTGCCCGAGCAAGAATCGGTCTTGCGCCACTTGCGCACCGATTCGTTGGGGAAGGTCGGACGCTGGGCGATGTTGATCAGCGCGTTGATCGTTCCCGGGTTGTTGACCTGATCGCTCGCAATCGCCGAGGTGTCCGAGGTGCCCGGACGAGCATGGGCGAACATCTGCCATTCGAGGCTGTTGCTCGCCATGCCGGAGACCATGATCTCGGAAAAGCGCGAGTACTGGTTTCCGATCAGCGCCTTGATGTTTTCCCACTTCGGATTCGCCGGATCGGCAGGCGGGTTGAGCGGATCGAAGGAGATATGGCAGGATCCGCAGGAGGTTCCGATCAGAAACGGCGGTTCGACCGAGCCGTCGAGCAGTCGGCTGAGCTGCGCTTCACCGTCGCTGCCCTTGTCGCCCAGCCGGCTGTTGTATCCCTGCCAGGTGGCGAGGCTGCCGTTGAGCTTGAGCCATGCGTCCCGGTTGAATTTCGGATTGGGAAACTTGCGGATTCCGAGCGCACCGGCCGAGGTGCCGAACTTCAGGTCGCACGCCGATTGACGCTGATCGCCCTTCTTCGCGTGGGGATCGTTCGGGTCCAGCGGCGCGTCCTTGAAGTCACAGGCCGGATCGCGGTAACCGGTCTTGCCGACGTGATTGAGCAGGTTCTGGTCGCCCGGACACCAGTCGAAGCCGTAGGTTTCTTCGGGGCTCTTCGCCGGGCAGTTGGGCGAGCCTGGCGTACAACATCCGGGATCGTTGGTCGCCCCCCAGGCGCGGAAGCGATCACCGCGTTCGTCCGAACGCAGTACGCGAAACCAGTCGATCAGAACACCTACGCGTTGCTGGAAGACATAGGTATGGAAGCGGTCGTTGCCGGCTGTCGCCTTGTACCAGATTTCTCGCCCGGCGCGTTCCGACGGCGACAGGCCGGCCTCGCCGGCGATGAAGTCCGGGTCCGCATAGTTCGAAACGGGCGGCGCGGACTCGGTGGTGGCCGGGGTCTCGCTCACCGGCGCTGGCTGCCCGGGCGTGCCGACCGCCAGCGTAACCGCCGCGCTGGCGGCGAGCAATGCTGCGACGAGAGAAAGCGCTTTCATGTGTCTCTCCTTGCAGGGGCAGGAAACTTGCGGTTCTGTTCGCCTGGGGTTCTGATTGGCCAGACGCTCGCGCCTGTGCGGCGCACATCCCGGGCGATCGATTGCTGTTCGGCGTGGCGTGCCCGCCTCGACCCGAGGTGACGATGTTCTTTATAGCGATGGCGGCGGCCGACGTAAATCAGACGCTTGGCAGAACGCGGCGGGATGGGCTAGGCCGAAAAGCCTAGACGGATGGGCAGGCGCGGGGCTATTTTCCCGCCAGCAGCAGGCGGATGTCCGCTGCGACGATCGCGGGCTTCTCGCCGTGTTTCACGAACAGCCGCAGGCGGCCCTGTGGATCGAACACGTAGGTGCCGGCAGTATGGTCGATGGTGTAAGAGGTGGGTGTGCTGCCCGGATGCTTTTCGTAGAAGACCTTGAAGTCCTTTGCTACCTGCTGCGTGGCAGGCAGGTCGCCATAGAGGCCGAGAAACGACGGGTGAAACTGCGGCACATACTGCGCCAGCATCGCCGGTGTGTCGCGCTCCGGATCGACCGTGACGAACAGCACCTTGACCCGACTGGCATCGGATCCAAGCTGTTTCATCACCTCCGACATGGCGGTCATGCTGGTGGGACAGACGTCGGGACACTGCGTGTATCCGAAGAACATCGCCACGACGCTGCCGCGGAAATCTGCAAGCGTGCGCGCCTTGCCGTTGTGATCGGTCAGGCGGAAGTCCTTGCCGAAATCCGCACCCGTGATGTCGGTGCTGGCGAACGTCACGGCGCGCTCGCCACAAGCGGTGGCGGTCAGTGCAACCAGCAGCACGAGCAGGAGCCGGCGCAAAGGCATCAGGACTTCAGGTAGTGGTCGACCAGCAGGGCGGCAAACAGCGCACTGAGGTAGACGATCGAGTAGCGAAAGGTCCGGCGGGCAAGGTCGTCGCTGTAGCGGGTATACAGTCGAATAGCATAACCCAGGAAGACACCCCCGAGCGCCAGGGCGCTGCCCAGATAAAGCCAGCCGCTCATGCGCGTGGCGAACGGCAGCAGCGAAACGCCCAGAAGGATCAGCGTGTACAGCAGCACGTGGAGGCGCGTGTATTCGGGGCCATGCGTGACCGGAAGCATCGGCAGGCCGGCGCGCGCATATTCCTTGGTTCGATACAGTGCGAGCGCCCAGAAGTGCGGTGGTGTCCAGGCGAAGATGATCAGAAACAGGATCAGCGCGTCGTGTGAGATCTCGCCGGTGACTGCCGCCCAGCCGAGAACCGGCGGCATCGCGCCGGAAGCGCCGCCGATGACGATGTTCTGGGGCGTCATCGGCTTGAGCAGCACGGTATAGACGACGGCATAGCCGATGAAAGTGGCGAAGGTCAGCCACATGGTGAGCGGGTTGACCAGCTCGTGCAGGATCAATAGCCCGAGTCCGCCGACGACGGCGGAGAACACCAGCGTCGGCCGTGTTCCGATTTCGCCGCGGGCAGTGGGACGCGCGCGCGTTCGGGCCATCACCGCATCGACCGTGCGTTCGACCAGGCAATTGATGGCCGCTGCCGCACCGGCAACCAGCGCGATCCCCACCGTCGCGGCGAACACCGTTGCCATCGGCGGCAAGCCCTCGGGAACCGCCAGAAACATGCCGATCACCGCGCAGAACACAATCAGCGTATTGACACGCGGCTTGGTCAAGGCAAGGTATTGCTGCAGGCGCAGCGGCAAGGGACGTTGTTCGAACGAAAGGGCTTTCATCGCGGGCTCTCGGGAAGGGTCTTCGGATGCAATGCCAACGTCACGCGGAAGCGGATTTCGCGACGCGAAAGTTTATCACGACGAGCAGCATCACCAATAGCGCAGCGCCCGCGTTGTGGGCCACCGCGACGGCCAGCGGCAGGCCGAACCAGACGCTGGACAGGCCGAGCAGGAATTGCAGCGCAATCAGCGCGAGCAACAACCGACCGTCGCGAGCGTAACCGGCGCGCATCAACAGTACGCCGAGCGCTATCAGGTAGGCCGCGAGGACGACGGCGCCCAGTCGGTGCGTCCAGTGAATTGCCGTCATGGCCGGCAAGGGCAGGATCGCGCCGTCGGCAGTCTGGCCGAGTTCGCGGACCAGGTGGAAGCCATGGCCGAAATCCATTTCCGGCAGCCAGCGACCCTGGCAGGTCGGCAGGTCGGTACAGGCGAGCCCCGCGTAATTCGTGCTGACCCATCCGCCGAGCAGAATCTGGCAGCTTAGCAGCACAAGTCCGACGCGCGCCGCCGTCCGCAAGCCGGAGGACACAGCGTGGGACGGCCGCCATTCGCTCTGGCGCATCCACAGCCATGTCAGCAAGGCCAGCGTAACCAGGCCACCGATCAGGTGGCCGGTCACGATGGCCGGCTTGAGCAGCATGGTCACCGTCCACTTGCCGAAAAAGCCTTGCAGTATGACGACCCCGACCAACGCGGTAGCCAGCCACGGCGACTGCCCCAGACGACCGCGTTGGCGCCACGCGAGACCGGCGATCACAATGATCAACACACCGAGCGAGGCCGCGAGGTAGCGATGCACCATCTCCTTCCAGGCTTTGGCCATCGAAACCGGGCCCTGCGGCGCAGCGACGTAGGCCTCGTTGATGTGCTCGGCGGCATGGTGCGGCGTGAGCTTGCCATAGCAGCCCGGCCAGTCCGGGCATCCCAGACCGGCGTCAGACAAACGTACGTAGGCACCCAGCACCACGACGCACAGCGTAATGACAGTGGCGAAAAAAACGAGTTTGCGGAACATGTCAGCCTACGCGCGAAACCTTGAGAAGCCGCTCGAGATCCTTGAGCATGCGCTTGGGTTCGGGGTTCGGTGGGAATCTCAACATCAGGTTACCTAGCGGATCGATGGTCATGACAGCCTGCTCGGCCGAGCCGCCGGCATTCAGCTGGGCGAGGAGCGCCGAATTCTCGCCACGAACAATGTGCAGACCGGGATGCTCGCTGCGCAAGCTGTCTTCCGGACGGCCTGCGTCGGTCAGCAGCCAGAGTCGTTCGACTCGGTCCATCTCCTTGCCGAGTGCCGTTCTCACCTGCCTCATGTAGTAGAGGGACTGGCGGCACGGCTCGTCGCAGGAAGAGTTTCCGGCATAGACGAGGATCCAGCGGCCGCGCAATTGCCCAAGCGAAAACGGCTGCCCATCATAGGCGGACATCGGCTCCTGCACAACCGGCTCGGGTTCGAGAAGGGTTCCGTAATTCGTGGTCTTGTCCGGCGTCCATACATAGAACGCGAAATAGGATGCCACCACGGGCACCACGCAGACCAGGGCAATCAACAACAGGGTTTGTCGGCCAGTAAGTTTCATGGTTCCTGTTTCACCGCTCCCTCATCCGTTTGCGGCCACGATAGATGTAGACCGCGAACGCGCAGGCCGTCGCGAAAGCCAATCCGAACCACTGGAGAGCGTAGCCACGATGCTTGTCGATGCCCAGATCGGGCCGATCCCACGTTCGCTCCAGGCCGTCATCGGCGTCCGAGGTCTGTAGCATCACGACGGGCTGCAGCGAAAGCCCGGTGGCTTCCCGAAACCGGTCGAGTGTGAGGTTCTGCCAGACCCGCCCCTGCGGCGGCGCACTCGACAGTTCGAACACCCGCGAAGCCGGAATCCGAAGCTCACCAACGACTTCCACCTCGCCCGACGGAGTCCGGATCTCCGGCTCACGCCGATCGGGGATCCCCGCTATCCAGCCCCGCTGTACCAGCAGGTGCGTGGTACTCCCATCGAGTCTTAGGGGCGTAACGACATAGTAGCCCGGGATTCCCCCGCGCACCTTGTTGTCGATCAGCACCGTACGGTTCGCAAGCCAAGTACCGTGTGCCCGCGCGCGCTGATACTCGACTTCCCTGGGATTGGCCGACGACGCACCGATGTCGATCGGGGCGCGCCCCCGTCCCTCGTCCAGCTTCGCCTGCATCGCCAGCTTCTGGGCTGCGCGGTCGAGCTGCCAGCTGCCGGCGACCACGCCCGTCACGATCAGCACGGTGCCTAGCAGCGCCGGGACGAGGCGTTTCACCCAACGTTGTTGCGGCATTCGGCTGGAGTACCCGGGCAGCAACGAGTAAACTTGGCGATTGGATCCGCGTAATCACTTCCCATGCGACTCGTCGTTATCGTGTTCCTGTTGCTCATCGTTGCCAGCCTCGGCTCCGCACTCATGTTCCTGTTCAAGGATCGCGGCGACCCGGAGGTGAGTCGCCGCATGGCGAAAGCGCTGGCATTGCGCGTCGGACTTTCGATCGCCCTGTTCCTGATGCTGATGGGCGGCTACTACTTCGGTTTACTCACCGGTCGCTTGTAATCGTGCTCAAGAAAAGCGCCGCATTTCCAGCGGCGCGACCGTTCGTACCCCATGCTTCTTGTGTCGCCTTGGTTTATCGGGGCGTCTCCTCCACCGTTCCTCCGGGAACTGTCCTTATCAGATCAACTACAGCCAGTAGACGACGACGAACAGGAAGAGCCAGACGACGTCGACAAAGTGCCAGTACCAGGCCACGGCTTCGAACGCGAAGTGATGGTCGGGCTTGAAATGACCTTTCATGACGCGCAGCAGGATCACGATCAGCATCGTCGCGCCGATGGTCACGTGGAGTCCGTGAAATCCTGTCAGCATGAAGAAGGTGGACCCGAAAATGCCCGAACTCAAGCGCAGATTGAGCTCACTGTATGCGTGTGCGTACTCCAAGATCTGCAGCCCGAGAAATGTCAGGCCCAGCGCGATGGTCAGGAAGAGGCCCAGTTTCAGTTGCCCACGGTTGTTGTTGATCAGTCCCCAGTGCGCCCAGGTCAGGGTTGCGCCTGACGTCAGCAGCAACAGAGTATTGATCGCGGGAATGCCCCAGGCCCCGATTGGCGTAAAGGGGTCGACAATGCTTCCCGGCGACACCTTGATTGGCCACTGCGCGGAAAAATCGCCCCACAGGAACTGCTGATGGTCCAGGCTCGACAGGTCGGGCAGGGCGATCACGCGCACATAGAACAAGGCCCCGAAAAACCCGGCAAAGAACATGACCTCGGAGAAGATGAACCACCCCATGCTCCAGCGGAACGACACGTCGACGTTCTTGCCGTAGTCGCCCCCTTCGGATTCCCGGATGACCTGCCCGAACCAGCCGAACAGCATGTAGACGAGGGTGGCGAATCCCAGCGCGAGGATCATCGGGCCGGCGCTGACCTTGTTCATCCAGAACACGGCCCCGAATGCCATCAGCAGCAAAGCGACCGATCCGAATATCGGATAGCGAGAAGGCTCAGGCACGAAGTACTTTTCTATTTGATGAGTCATCCGATCTCTCCCCTCCGGATAGGCCTACTGTGATACGACGAATCTGACGACGAGCACGATGGTGAGCACGAACACGATCGCCGCCAAAACACCGGCAATGACGACGTACACCGGGTTGAGCGACGTGGCATCCTGCTGATAGTCCTTGCGCTTGCGGACGCCCGCGAACGACCAGAGCACCGCTCTGACGGTCGAAAGGAATCCGGCGCGACGAGGGGGGCCAGCGTTTTCACTCAACTCGTCCGACCTTGCGATGCCGGTGCCCGCGGGGGCGTGCCCGCCGATCCTTCCACCTCGAAGAACGTGTACGACAAGGTAATCGTGCCGACGTCCGCCGGCAACGCCGGATCGACCACGAACGTAACCGGCATCTGGCGCCTTTCCCCCGCGGCGAGCGTCTGCTTGTTGAAGCAGAAGCACTCCATCTTGCGGAAATACTGCGCCGCATGCTGCGGCCCGTAGCTCGGGATTGCCTGGCCGGAAACCGGCCGATCCCGGGTATTCACCACTTCGTAACTGATCGTCTTGAGCTCGCCCGGATGGACCGTGACGCTGGCTTCCAGCGGCCGGAAGCGCCATGGCATGTCGTGTGTATTGGCATCGAACTCGATGATCACCGACCGCGAAAGATCGACCTGTGTGTTGGTCACCGTATCGGGCTGGAGCAGATTGTTGATGCCGGCGACCTGACAGATCTTTTCGTAGAAGGGGACCAGCGCGAACCCGAATCCGAACATGCCGAGCGCGATCACGGCCAGCTTCAACAACATCTTGCGATTGTCGGGCGCGGTGGTTCTCATGCGAAGTGCTCTTTGGTCACTTTCCGAAGAGCCACACCTTCAGCACGATGCCGAAGAAGAACACCGCAACGACGGACAGCAGCACGAGCGCAGTGCGCTTGTTGGACCGCCCGCCCATGCCGCCTCCCGCTCCCACGCTTGCCTCGGACATCGCTTACTTGACGACCGGGGCGGTTTCGAAGGTGTGGTAGGGCGCCGGCGAAGGCACGGTCCATTCGAGCCCGTCTGCACTGTCCCACACTCGCGCGGCCGCCTTTTTGCCGCCCTTGATGCACTTGAGAACAATGACCAGAAAGATCAGTTGCGAAAACCCAAACCCGAACGCGCCGACCGATGCGATTGCGTTGAAATCCGTGAATTGAACCGCATAGTCGGGAATCCGCCGCGGCATGCCCGCCAGGCCGAGGAAATGCATCGGGAAGAAGGTGACATTGAAGAAGACCATCGAACACCAGAAATGCAGCTTGCCCAGCCCTTCGTCATACATGTGACCAGTCCACTTCGGTATCCAGTAGTAGGCCCCGGCGAACAATGCGAACAGCGAACCGGCAACCAGTACGTAGTGGAAGTGCGCTACCACGTAGTAGGTATCCTGGATCTGAACGTCGATAGGCGTGATCGCACATATCAGCCCGGTGAAACCGCCGATGGTGAACACGAAGATGAAGCCCACCGCGAACAGCATCGGTGTCTCGAAGGTCAGCGAACCCTTCCACATGGTGGCGATCCAATTGAAAACCTTGACGCCGGTGGGCACCGCGATCAGCATGGTGGCATACATGAAGAACAACTGCCCGGCCGCCGGCATGCCGGTGGTAAACATGTGGTGCGCCCAGACGATGAACGAGAGGATCGCGATCGATGCCGTCGCATACACCATCGACGCGTAGCCGAACAGCGGCTTGCGGGCGAAGGTCGGGATGATCTGCGAGATGATGCCGAAAGCCGGCAGAATCATGATGTACACCTCGGGGTGCCCGAAGAACCAGAACACGTGCTGATAAAGCACGGGGTCTCCGCCGCCGGCGGCATTGAAGAAGCTGGTTCCGAAGTGACGATCGGTCAGCAGCATGGTCACCGCGCCGGCAAGAACCGGCATCACCGCGATCAGCAGGTAGGCCGTGATCAGCCAGGTCCAGCAGAACAGCGGCATCTTCATCAAGGTCATGCCGGGCGCGCGCATGTTGAGAATCGTCGTAACGATGTTGATCGCCCCCATGATCGACGAGGCGCCCATGATGTGCACCGCGAAGATCAGCATGTCCATTCCCATGCCCATCTGCACAGACAAGGGCGCATACAGCGTCCAGCCTGCGGCAGAAGCCCCACCCGGCGCGAAGAATGAGCCGATCAGCAGGATCGCCGCGACCGGCAGCAACCAGAACGACCAGTTGTTCATCCGCGCGAATGCCATGTCAGGCGCGCCGATCATCAGCGGGATCTGCCAGTTGGCGAAGCCGACGAAGGCCGGCATGATCGCGCCGAAGACCATCACCAGGCCATGCATGGTCGTGAGCTGATTGAAAAACTCCGGCTGGACGATCTGTAGCCCCGGCTGGAACAACTCGGCACGGATTGTCAGCGCCATCACGCCGCCGGACAGGAACATGATGAACGAGAACCACAGGTACAGCGTGCCGATGTCCTTGTGATTGGTGGTGGCGATCCAGCGCATGATCCCCGTCGGGTGATGCGCGTGATCGTCGTGTCCGTGGCCGTGAGCGGGGTCGTGTGCGATCGAACTCATGCTGGTTACTCCTGTCCCGTGTTCGGATATTTCTGCTGGGTAATGATCGAGTTGGCTGTCAGCTCGCTGGATTGATCTCGACGCGACGCGCCTCCCTGTTGTCGCCGCCGCCGGTGACAGCCTCGGGCTTCTTCATGTGGATGCGGTCCTCCGCAATCCCGGCACCCGCGAGCGCGTCGCGAACGGCCTTTGCGCGCTCCTTGGCCAGTTCGAGGTTCTTGTCGAGGCTGCCCGATTGATCAGTGTAGCCAGTGATGTCGACCTTGGCCTCCGGCTTGGCTGCAAGAAACTCGGCAACCGCCTTTACTGCATCCATCGCGTCGGCCGGGAGAGCAGCCTTTCCAACCCGAAAATAGAGCTTCGCCGGCAGCGCATCGCTTGCAGCCGTAGTTGCGGACTCTGTTGGCGCCTCCTTGGCCAGCGCCGGCATAGGCGATGCCGCGAGTTGCGCGCCGCCGCGCGCTGCCTTGATGTCGGATGGCTGCACCATGTCCCCGACGGCATTGCCCCAGTTGTTGCGCTCGAAGGTGACGACCGCCGCGATCTCGGTATCCGACAACTGCTTCCACGCCGCCATCGCGGTGCCGGCCTTGCCGTTCAGGACGATTCCAACGTGCTCGGCAATCGGGCCGGTGGCGATCTTGGATCCATCCAGCGCCGGAAACGCTGGCGCAAGACCCTTGCCGCTTGCCTGGTGGCAGGCGACGCAGTTGGCGTCATAGGCTTTCTGGCCCTTCGCCTTCAACTCGGCCAGCGTGTACTTCTTCGAAGGGTCTTCCGCCACGGCAGCGGCGACCTTCTTGCGTTCAGCAACCCAGGTCGCGTATTTCTCGGCCGACACGACATGCACTTCGATCGGCATGAATCCGTGGTCCTTGCCGCACAGCTCCGCGCAGTTGCCGCGATAGATGCCTTCCTTGTCGGCCCTGAACCAGGTGTCGCGAATAAATCCAGGAATCGCATCCTGCTTGACGGCAAACGCCGGTACCCACCAGGCGTGAATCACGTCGTTGGCGGTCGTCAGAATCCGGATCTTCTTGCCAACCGGAACCACCAGCGGATCATCCACCTCCAGCAAATAGGACGACTGACTGCGCTCGCTCTGCTTGCCGCCGTCGATCTGATCGCGCGGCGTGCTCAGGTTGGATACCAGCCGGATCCCCTCGCCTTCGCCTTTGAGATAGTCGTATCCCCATTTCCACTGGTAGCCGGTTGCCTTGATCGTGATGTCGGAATTCGACGTGTCCTTCATCGCGAGCACGGTTTTGGTCGCCGGCCAGGCCATCCCGAGGAGGATAAATACGGGAATGATCGTCCAGAGAACTTCGACCGTGGTGTTTTCGTGCCACTGCGCCGCCACCGCGCCCTTTGACTTGCGGTGCGCATAGATGGAATAGAACATCACGCCGAAGACGGCGACGAAGATCACCAGGCAAACCACCATCATGATGGTATGCAGGTCGTAGACCTGCTGGGCGATCTGTGTGACCGGAGTCTGCAGGTTGTAGCGGCTGTCGGTCGCATACGCCGAACTGGCCAGGAACAAGCCTCCGGCTCCCAGGGATGCGGCAACAGAAGTGCCAAAAGGTGCCGCGATTCGCCGAATCAACCTGCCAACTGTCATCGATGTAGCCCCGTTTGTGTAAATTCGTCCTTGCTGCCGGAACCAACCGCTATGCGGTCAGTCGCAGCCACCGCCCCAGTTCGTGAGCCAGTTTCTGCCGGTCCGCGCCGTCCAGGTGCCGGCCAATCTCCAACTCCTGCCCTCGCGAGCGCAGCGCAAGCCGCGTCGCGCTCGGCGCATCACGCACGATCAGTCGCACCCAGGCCCGGTTGAACAGATGGCAGCGCACGCAGTCGCCATTGCAAACCTCGACCTCGATTTCGCCGGCGCCGACACTGATTCGCTCGTAGTCTGCCGCATGACGCGCATAGCAGACGAACGCAATCGCGAGCGTGACGAGTTCAATTCCTGCGAAAGGCAAAACCATCCATGCGCCATGGGAGGCGAAGCCGATGCCGATCAGCAATGAGACGGTGGCAATGACCGTGAAGGAACCTATCAGTCCCTGCGGGCTGATGGAACAATTGCGCCGCGCGATGTAGCAGGCGCCATTATCTCCATGGTTGCGAGCGTCGAGCATCCCGGTGAGCGACTCATGCACTCCCTCCGGCGCGTCAGTTCTTCAATGCTCTGTGGCAGCCTGTTGCGTCGGGTGCGCCGAATCATGCCACAGCATCGACTGGCCCAGCAAGAAGGAATTGACCTGCGTCAAGCTGTGGCCTCGCGGCGCATGCTAAATGGCCGCACCCGATCGAATGACAACCGGGACGAAAAAGCCTGGCGACAGTCAGCTCGCCAAAGCGGCCAAAAGCTTCTCGTGTATGCCGCCGAAGCCGCCATTGCTCATGACCACGATCTGGTCGCCAGCGCGAGCCTCTCGCGCGACCTCGGCGACGATGTCCTCGATTCGATCCAGAACTGAAGTCTTCTGGATGACCGGTGCCAGCGCGTCTCGCGCATCCCAGCCAAGATTGGCCGCATAGCACCAGACCCGGTCTGCCTGCACCAGGCTTTGCGGAAGCCGGGATTTCATGACGCCCAGTTTCATGGTATTCGAGCGCGGTTCGAGCAGAGCGAGAATCCGGTGACTCCCGACGCGCTGACGCAAGCCTTCGAGCGTCGCCGCAATCGCCGTCGGGTGATGGGCGAAATCGTCGAACACGGCGACGCCGCGCACCGTTCCGCGCAGTTCGAGGCGCCGCTTGATGCCGCCAAATGCCGCCAGCGATTCGATTGCCTGCGACGGCGCAACGCCGACGTGACGCGCAGCGGCGACCGCCGCGAGTGCGTTCAGCCGGTTGTGGGCGCCCGCCAGCGGCAGCACGACCCGTCCCAATTCCCGGCCATCGAGCGAGAACGCGCATTCACCATCGGCTTCGGGGATCCCGACCTGCCACCCGCCCGCGCCACCGAAGCGCTCGATTTCGCTCCACAAGCCGCGCTCGATCACGCGATCGAGGCTCTCCTGCGCGCCATTCATGATGATTCTGCCGGCACGGGGAACAGTCCGTACGAGATGGTGGAACTGGGTTTCGATGGCGGCAAGATCGGGAAAGATGTCCGCGTGGTCGAATTCGAGATTGTTCAGGATCGCTGTTCTGGGGCGGTAATGAACGAACTTCGACCTCTTGTCACAGAACGCGGTGTCGTATTCGTCGGCCTCGATGACAAAGAACTGCGAATCGGACAAGCGGGCGGAAACGCCAAAATCCACTGGCACCCCGCCCACCAGGAAGCCGGGATTGAGCCCTGCCTGATCGAGCAGCCAGGCGAGGATCGCGGTGGTCGTGGTCTTGCCGTGGGTTCCGGCCACCGCCACGACCCATTTGCCCTGCAATACATTCTCCGCCAGCCATTGCGGCCCCGACACATAGGGCAGGCCCCGGTCGAGGATCGCTTCGAGAAGCGGATTCCCGCGCGAAATCGCGTTGCCGATGACGTTGACGTCGGCCGCAAGGTCGGCCTGCCCCGGATCGTAGCCTTCGATCAGGCCGATACCCTGGGCCTCCAGCTGGGTGCTCATCGGCGGATAGACGTTCGCGTCGCAGCCCGTCACCCGGTGCCCGGCGGCGCGCGCCAGCAACGCGATACCGCCCATGAAGGTGCCGCAAATACCGAGGATATGGATGTGCATGAGGAACCCGCACGGTTAGAATGGTCTCGAATTCTAACAAGCGCCGCCCCCGGCGCCCTGCCCCAAGCCGCGGAGCCAGGATGTCCCGCCAACCCAAACCGCGCATCTCGCGCGACAAGCTCGCCCGTCGCGAAATTGCCGGAGCCGCCGCCCGCTTGATGGCGGAGGACGGCATCGACGATTTCGGTTATGCCAAGCGCAAGGCTGCGCGGCAGCTCGGCCTGCCGGAAGTCGGCGCGCTGCCGACCAACACCGAGGTCGAGGCGGAACTGCGAACCTATCTCGCGCTCTACCAGTCCGAAGAACAGCCGGCACTGCTCAAGGAACTGCGCAGCGTCGCCATTGCAGCGATGCGTTTCCTTGCGGACTTCAATCCTTATCTGACCGGGCCGGTTCTCGACGGGACCGCAGGCCGCTACGCCGAGGTGGAACTCGAACTTTTCGCCGAAAGCGCGAAGGAGGTCGAGATTTTTCTGATCAACCACAACATCCGCTACGAACACGGCCGCACCCCGCAGGGTCCGGGCGAACTGCCGGAGGCCGTGCTGCATCTCGACTGGGACGCCACGCCGCTGCGTCTGAACATCTACAGCGAGTTGGCCGAGCGCAGCAAGCGCACCAATCGTGCCGGCAAGGTCCGCGACCGCGCAAGAATCGGTATCGTTGTGTCCTTGCTCGAGGGGTCCGGCCAGTGACAAGCCTGAGCCAAAGGGCGGTGATCATCCTTGTCGCACTGGCTGCCGGTGGCGCAGGACTGATGTTGAGCCAGAATCGTGGTTCCGTCCGCTCGACTGCGGGGGTCGACGGTGCGCCTTTGATGCGTCTGACCCTGCTCGATGCGAACGGCGGCAAACAAAGCATGTCGCAATGGAACGGCAAGGTTCTCGCGGTCAATTTCTGGGCATCCTGGTGCGCACCTTGCCGCGAAGAAATGCCGGAGTTCTCGCGGGTCAGCGAGGAATATGCTGCGAAGGGCGTTCAATTTGTCGGCATCGGTATCGATACTGTCGACAACCTGCGCAAATTCAACGAACAGGTGCAGGTCTCCTACCCACTACTGATTGGCGAAGGCGATGCCATGCAGGCAGCGGTTGCCGTTGGCAACACAATGATGGCGCTGCCGTTTACTGCCATTCTGAGCCGAACGGGTAAAGTCACCCATGTCAAGCTGGGCAAGATGCGCGCACCCGAACTGAAGGATGCGCTCGACAGGGCGCTTGGCGCGGACTGAACGAAACCGGGCAGCCACTCTGCGGGAATCGGCCCAACTGGCAAATTGCAGCGATTTACGGCAAAATTCGCCCTATGCGGGCCAAAAAGCGTGAAAGCAAGCAGACCGAAAGCGAGGCGGCCATTGCGCCGATCCTCGTCCTCCATGGTCCGAACCTGAATCTGTTGGGGACACGCGAGCCCGAGGTCTACGGCAAGACCACGCTTGCGGATATTCATCTGGCGATGGAAGCCCAGGCACGCTCCGCGGGCGTACAGATCGCATCATTCCAGAGCAACCACGAGGGCGATCTGATCGACCGCGTGCAGGCCGCAGCAAGCGAGGGCGTTCGCTTCATCATCATCAATCCGGCCGCCTACACGCATACCAGTGTTGGGCTGCGCGACGCGCTCGCGGCGGTTGGCATCCCCTTCATCGAAGTCCATCTTTCCAACGTCCATGCGCGCGAACCATTCCGCCGCAAGTCTTATTTCTCGGATCTTGCGGTCGGCGTGATCTGCGGTCTCGGCCCGCACGGATACCAGTTGGCACTGCAGTTCGCGCTCGAACGACTGCGCAACGATTAGGGCAGGCGCCGGGTTCCGGTCGGCGCCGACAAAGGAGTCTTCATGGACCTTCGCAAGCTCAAGAAACTCATCGATCTCGTCCAGGAATCCGGCATCTCGGAGCTCGAAGTGACCGAGGGCGAGGAAAAGGTCAAGATCGTCAAGCACGGCGCCCCGAGCCCTGCGCAGCAAGTCGCGCATGTCCCGGCTGCATCTGGGGCTCCGGCGACGCCGGCCTCGACCGCTGCTCCCGCGACCCCGCCTGTCGACGCGTTGCCAGAGGGCCACGTGGTCAAGTCGCCGATGGTCGGCACGTTCTACCGCGCCCCGTCGCCCGAAGCGAAGAATTTCGTCGAACTCGGACAAAACGTCACGGAAGGAGATCCGCTTTGCATCATCGAGGCGATGAAACTGATGAACGAGATCGACTCCGACGCCGGCGGCGTGGTCAAGGCAATTCTGGTGGAGAACGGCCAACCGGTCGAATTCGGCCAACCTCTGTTCGTTCTTGGCTGACAATGTGCTGGCTTTGACGGTGATCGGAATCGATCGGCGCCGATCGAGCGGGTAACAGAGGCAAAATGTTCGAGAAGATTCTGATAGCGAATCGCGGCGAGATCGCCCTGCGAATTCAGCGCGCATGCCGGGAAATGGGGATCAAGACGGTCGTCGTCCATTCGACCGCCGACACCGAAGCCAAATACGTCAAGCTGGCCGACGAGTCGGTCTGCATCGGCCCGCCGCCGTCGAAGGAAAGCTACCTCAACATCCCGGCGATCATCAGCGCCGCCGAAGTCACCGACTCACAGGCGATTCATCCGGGCTACGGCTTCCTGTCGGAGAACGCTGATTTCGGCGAACGCGTGGAGAAGAGTGGCTTCGTCTTCATCGGCCCGCGTCCCGAAACGATTCGGCTGATGGGCGACAAGGTCAGTGCGAAGGACGCGATGAAAGCTGCCGGCGTGCCCTGCGTTCCCGGCTCCGACGGCTTGTTGCCCGATGAACCGCGCGAGATCGTGAAGATCGCCCGCAGCATCGGTTATCCGGTAATCATCAAGGCGACCGCCGGCGGTGGCGGACGCGGCATGCGCATCGTGCACACCGAAGCCGCCCTGCTCAACGCGGTGCAGACGACCCGCTCCGAAGCCCAGGCTGCCTTCGGCAATCCGGGCATCTACATGGAGAAGTTCCTCGAGAACCCACGCCACATCGAAATCCAGGTGCTGGCCGACTCGTTTCGCAACGCCGTCTATCTGGGCGAGCGTGACTGCTCGATGCAGCGTCGCCATCAGAAGGTCATCGAAGAAGCGCCGGCGGCGGAACTCAATCCGCGCCTGATCGCGCGCATCGGCGAGCGCTGCGCCGAGGCCTGCCGCAAGATCACCTACCGCGGCGCCGGCACCTTCGAATTCCTGTTCGAGAAGGGTGAGTTCTTTTTCATCGAGATGAACACCCGCGTACAGGTCGAACATCCGGTGACCGAACTGATCACCGGCATCGACATCGTGCAGCAGCAGATCCGCATCGCTGCCGGGCAGAAGCTGGCTTTCCGCCAGCGCGACATCCAATTCAAGGGACACGCCGTGGAATGCCGGATCAACGCCGAAGATCCCTACAAATTCACGCCCTGTCCGGGCAAGATCCTCAACTGGCACACGCCGGGCGGACCGGGCATCCGCGTCGACTCGCATGTCTACTCCGGCTACACGGTTCCGTCGAACTATGACTCGATGATCGGCAAGCTGATCGCCTATGGCGACACGCGCGACCAGGCGATCATGCGCATGCGCATTGCGCTGTCCGAAATGCTGGTCGACGGCATCAAGACCAACATCCCGCTGCATCAGGAACTCATGCTCGATGCCAATTTCATCAAGGGCGGCACCAGCATCCATTACCTAGAGCAGAAACTCGCCGCCCGCCAAGAAGTCGTCAAGGCGCGCTAGCCGGACCAAGCCATGTGCTCGAAAGCCGCACCAGTGCTTGGTCTGCGCGATGCCATGTCTGCAAGCGCCATTTCATGCGGGTTGCAGGCTGGCCTGCCTGCAGATCGCCATTCTGTGCGGCTCTCCAGCCAGCATAAATCCTGACATGTGGCTCTCGGTCGCCTTCGTCACCTCATCGGCACAAGCCGAACGCCTGTCCGACGCCCTGTTCGGGCAGGGCGCGCTGTCGGTTGCCATCGATGACGCCGACGCCGGTACCGAACGCGAGGCTCCGCAGTTCGGCGAACCTGGTTCGCTCGCCGACGCACTTTGGGAGGCGTCCCGCGTCACCGCGCTGTTCGATCCGGCCGAGAATCTCGCGGCCCGACTTGCCGCCGCCACGCTGGAGGCCGAAATCGCGCCGCCGCCTCGCTGCGAGATCAGCGAAGTCGAGGAGCAGGACTGGGTGGCGTTGACGCAGGCGCAGTTCGAGCCGATTCGCGTCACCGAACGGCTGTGGATCGTGCCTTCATGGCACGTCGCGCCCGACGCGTCGGCAGTCAACCTGGTGCTCGATCCGGGCATGGCGTTCGGCACCGGCTCGCATCCGACCACCTGGCTATGCCTGGAATGGCTGACGCGCCAGGCGTTGACCGGCAGCAGCGTGCTCGACTACGGTTGCGGTTCCGGCATACTCGGCATCGCCGCATTGCGCCTGGGCAGCGCGCAGGTTCTCGGCGTGGATATCGACGACAAAGCACTGCACGCTGCGCGGGCCAACGCGCAACGCAACGGCGTGCCGCTGCAGGTGCAGGATATCGCCCAGCCACTCGATGCCAGGTTCGATTTCGTGATCGCCAACATCCTCACCAACCCCTTGTGCGTGCTCGCGCCGCTGTTGGCCGGCTGCGTCGCGCCTGGCGGCTCGCTCGCGCTGTCCGGCGTGCTCGAGGCACAAGCCGAGCGGGTGATCGACGCCTATGCGCCGTACATCGGGCTCGAGGTGGCGGCGATGCGTGACGGCTGGGTTCTGCTCACCGGGGGACGCGCTTGCTGACCCGCTGCCCGAGCTGTGGCACGACGTTTCGCCTGCGGCCGGAGCAACTCGGACAGGCGGAGGGCCGTGTGCTCTGCGGCAAATGCAATTTCGCCTTTTCCGCCATCGCGCATCGAATCGACGCTGAGGCGACCGACGCACCTTTCGTGGCGCCGCTGTCCGCCGAGACCGACAGTCCACCGCCGCTGCCTGCTTCGGCCACGCACTTCCGCGGCCTGGGGCAGCGCAAACGTTTTGTTGCGCTGCCGGAGCCGACGGGCGGCGAATCCGCGGAATCGGGCGAAGTCGATACCAACGGCGTCGACGGTCGGGACGACCCGACCCCATCTGCCGACACGCCGGTGGGTAAGCCGGCCGAGGCGGCCGCGCTGAACGCGTCACTCGTCGCCGAACCGGCCTCCGAATTGCCGGCCGAGCCGTTCCCCGAATTGTCGACCGAACCGCCCGATGAAGCCGACGCCACACCCGATAGCCGCACTGTCCTGCAAACACCGGAACCCGCGCCAGCAGCCGGAACAGAGGGTGCCGCACTCGATGCGACGCACGACGAGGCGGCGCAGGACGAGGCGCCCGAGATCGTGACAGCACAAGAGCCGGCCGAGCCCGTCGATCACCGCGAACCTGACGAAGAGGCCGAAGTATCCGACTATCTGGCCGGCGCCACGCCCGCGCGCACTTGGCCCTGGGCAGTCGTCGCGGCCTTGCTGGGCGTCGCCTTGCTCATTCAACTCGGCTTTGCCTATCGAACCGAACTGGCGAAGAATCACCCGGCTTGGCGTCCTCCCCTCGAGGCCCTATGCGAGCGGCTTGGCTGCACGGTGGACCTGCCGCGCGATGCAGACCGGGTCAGTATCGAATCGTCCGACCTCAATCCGGAGAGCGACAAGAAACATTTGCAGCTTGTGGCGACGCTGAAGAACCGCGCCGATTATCCGCAGTCATACCCGCATCTCGAACTGACCCTGACCGATGTCAGAAACCAGCCGTTGGTGCGACGGGTCTTCGCGCCGGCCGATTACCTGGCGAAGAACGCGCCACCGGGTTTCGGGCCCAACGCCGAAGTCGCCGTGAAGCTGATGCTGGAAATCGATGAGGTGAACGCCTCTGGCTATCGCGTCTACCTGTTTTATCCGTAGCGCTTGCCGGGAATTGCAGTATTCTCAGCCGCTGCCGTACCCTTCAGACACCCAGACAACAGGAGAACCAAGATGACGACCGTCACCCTTGCAGGCAACCCGATCAATCTCGCCGGCCAGTTCCCCAAGGTCGGTGACACCGCGCCCAGCTTCTCCCTGGTCGGCACCGATCTTGCCAACGTTTCGCTCAAGGACTTCGCCGGCAAGCGCAAAGTGCTCAACATCGTGCCGAGTCTCGATACGCCGGTGTGTGCGACCTCGACGCGCAAGTTCAACGAGAGCGCCGGGAGCATCGACAACACGGTGGTCCTGGTCATCGCCGCCGACCTGCCGTTCGCCATGGCGCGGTTCTGCGAAACCGAAGGTCTGAAGAATGTGGTTTCACTATCGACCATGCGTGGACGCGACTTCATGGCCAAGTACGGCGTCGAAATCATCGACGGACCACTTGCCGGCGTGACCGCGCGGGCCGTGGTGGTGCTCGACGAACAGGACAAGGTCATTCATGCCGAACTGGTTCCCGAGATCAAGCAGGAGCCGAACTACGAGGCCGCGCTCAAGGCATTGAAGTAATCGGGCAGGCGGTGCGCCGTCGCCCGACGCAAGAACATGTCGACGCCGCCAGCGCGCCGCCGCCCGAGCCAGATGACCGACGAACCGGGCGAATCAGCCATTCGCAGCGACCCGCATAGCGAGAGCCCGTTCAAGGGCAAGACCGGCCTGGTCAGATTGTGGAATGCGTTCCACTATTCGCGTGCCGGGTTTGCGGCGGCCTATCGGAACGAGGACGCCTTCCGCCAGGAAGTCCTGCTGGCGGCGATTCTCATCCCGCTTGCCTTCTTCGTGCCGACCAGCGGACTCGGCCGCGCCTTGCTGGTCGGCAGCGTGCTGGTGGTGCTGATCGTCGAACTGCTCAATTCGGCGATCGAAGCCACGGTCGATCGCATCTCGATCGAGCACCACCTGCTGGCCAAACGCGCCAAGGATATCGGCAGCGCAGCCGTGCTGCTTGCGCTGGTCAATCTCGCCGCGATCTGGGCATTGGTGATCTTCGGCTAGCCGTCGCAGGCCGGCATCGGACGTCGCGTCGCGCGCGGGCTCGCGAGATCCGGAGCGGAGTGGGCCGCAGGCTATAATCGTCCCTCCATTCCACGCTCCTCGCGACTGCAATGACGACACTGATCTGCGGGTCCATCGCCTACGACACGATCATGGTGTTCCATGATCGCTTCAAGCACCACATCCTGCCCGAGCAGATCCACATCCTGAATGTCGCCTTTCTGGTGCCTGACATGCGCCGCGAATTCGGCGGCACGGCGGGCAACATTGCCTACAATCTCAGACTGCTCGGCGGTGAGCCCGTGATCATGGCAACGGTTGGAGACGACAGCGGTCCCTACCTGGATCGCCTGAAGCGGCTCGGCATTTCGGATGCTCACGTGCTCAGGGTTCCGCAGACCTTCACGGCACAGGCTTTCATCACCACCGATCTCGACGACAACCAGATTACCGCCTTCCACCCTGGCGCGATGAACTTCGCGCACATGAATCACGTTGCCGACGTTCCCAACGTCCGGCTCGGCATCATCGCGCCCGATGGTCGCGAAGGCATGTTCCAGCACGCGTCGGAGTTTCGTGACGTCGGCATCCCGTTCATCTTCGACCCCGGTCAGGGCATGCCGATGTTCGAGCGGCAGGACTTGCTGCATTTCATGGATCTCGCCGACTACTGCACCGTGAACGACTACGAGGCAAAGCTGATGGCGCAGAAGACCGGCTGCTCGATCGAGGAACTGGCGGGCCGGGTACGCGCCATGATCGTCACCCTCGGCGCCAACGGTTCGCATATCCACGTCGATGGTCGGGTGATCGAAATTCCCAGTGTCAAGGCGGAGGCGGAGGTCGACCCGACCGGCTGCGGCGATGCATTCCGCGCCGGGCTGATTCACGGCATCGACAACGGCCTCGACTGGGAGCAGACCGGCAGACTCGCCTCGCTGATGGGATCGATCAAGATCGCCCAGCGCGGCGGACAGAATCATCGCCCGTCACTCGACGAAATCGGCGCGCGCTATCGCGACGCCTTCGGCAGCACGATCTGGTGATCGGCGCGCTCCCTGCCCCGGCGCGCGATTGAACCTAGATTCCTCAGTTGGACGCGCCCGATGGTGCGTTCGGGCAGGTGTATGGCGCGAAGCGACGACGCAGCAGGGCCGCTCCCTGCAAGGAGGAGCGACAAAGCCAGACGCCTTCCCGGACGTGCCAGCGGGTGCGTAGCAGGCTCACCCGTTTGGAGAGGCTCGTCGAAGCGGCATCGGCCACGCTCCACCTGCGATTGCGAGGGCCACGCAGCGACCAACTGAGGAATCTAGGTTGAACCAGTCGACTCGCCGCGGGTCTATTCTCGTGCCCGGTCATTTGCCGTGGATGCAAGTCCTTGTCAATGTCAGTTGCCCGTTCAGTCACTTCGAGCCTAGTCACTCACCATGAGGCTGCGTTCTTGCGCCGCCCGTGGCCCCCTCGACCCAGACGCTCGCCCAAGCCCCGGCCTCAACCGACCCAGCCCTGAGTGTCTGCTGTAACTTCGCCGTTACGCCAGCGTCACGGCAACGCAACCGCCGCAACATAGAGTTGGCGCGTTCCAACTCAACGGGGTTGTTTGATGCTCGACAGACACGCCAGCCCGCGCGCCCGCGCTGCGCCGCGATTGCATGTCGGTCTCGCCTGCTGCGAAAGCGAGGTCATCGAGGCGCAGAGATTGCGCTACCGGGTCTTCGCCGACGAACTGGGCGCGCGGCTGCAAGTCTGCACGCCGGGCGTCGACCAAGACGTCTACGATCCGTTCTGCGATCACCTGATCGTACGGGACGAGCAGCGCGGTCGTATCGTCGGTACCTACCGCATTCTGAGTCCAGGCGCGGCACGGCGCGTCGGCGGCTACTATTCCGAAAACGAGTTCGACCTGACGCGACTACGGCACCTGCGCGGCAACATCGTCGAAGTCGGCCGCTCGTGCATCGATGCCGACTATCGTAGTGGCGCGGTGATCAGCCTGCTGTGGGCGGGGCTGATCAGGTACATGCTGCACGGTCGCTACGAACATCTGATCGGCTGTGCGAGCATCAGCATGGTGGATGGCGGCCACGGAGCTGCGGGCATATGTGGCCAGATCGACAGCCATCTGGCGCCCCTCGAGTACCGGGTATTTCCACGCCTGCCGCTGCCAACGGATCGACTGAAGGCGATCGACAACGTCGAACTGCCTCCACTACTCAGGGGTTACCTGCGCGCCGGCGCATGGGTGTGCGGCGACCCGGCCTGGGACCCCGACTTCAACACCGCCGATCTTCTGCTCATGATGCCGATGTCAAGAATTTCCGCGCGCTACGCAAAGCATTTCGTCGAGCGTCAGAGTTGAGATTCCGCACCGGCCTGCGCCTCGCACGCGTCGGCGGCCATCTGCTTGCCGGTCTGGCGATCTCCGGTCTGGTGCTACCGCTATGCGGTTGCGAGTGTCGCGGCGCAATCCGCGCCTGGTGGTCGGGCCGGCTGCTGCGCATCGTCGATGTCCGATTGCGGTCCTCGGGTGCCTTTCCGCCTAGCGGGTGCATGGTTGTCGCCAATCATGTTTCGTGGCTCGATGTCTTCGTCCTTGCGACCCTGCGCCCGGCAAGATTCGTCTGCAAGTCCGAGGTACGCGAGTGGCCGTTGATCGGCTGGCTGGTCGCCTCGAACGAGGCATTGTTTCTCGAACGGGGCAGCCGAAGTGCGGCGGCGAAGTTGAATCGAACGATCGTCGCGGCCCTGGTAGCCGGCGATACGGTTGCCGTCTTTCCCGAAGGTACGTCTACCGATGGTTCCGCAGTCCTGCCGTTTCGCGGCGCAATGCTGCAGGGCGCGGCCGATGCCGCAAAGAGCGTCGTACCTGTCGCCCTGCGTTACGTCGATGCGAACGGCTCGCCCTGCAGATCGGCGGCCTATTTCGGCAACATGTCCTTCTGGGAATCGATGCGCAGTATCGCGTCGGCACGAAACCTGAATGTGGAGTTGGACGTACTGACACCGATCGGATCGCAGGGCATGGATCGGCGGAACCTGGCCCGCCAGGCCCACGCATCGATCACCAAGCATCTAACGCGAGCCGCCGGGCGCAGCGATACTGAAGAACCTTCCGGTCTTCGAGTCGCACCGCCGTCAGACACCCGCCCCACAGACACCCCGAGTCGAGGGCAAGCAGCTTTTCTTCGTGTCTGAATCCGAGCGCTGACCAGTGTCCGCACACCACCGTGTGCGTGGCACCGGCACGCCCGGGCACGGCAAACCAGGGCAGGTAGCCGGGCGGCGCCGAATCGAGTGGGCCCTTCGAGCGGAACTCCATGCGTCCGTCGTGGGTGCAGAATCGCATGCGGGTCATCGCGTTGACGATGACCCGCAGTCGATCCCAGCCGCGCAGATGGTCGTTCCATTGCGCCGGTTCGGACCCCCACATGCTGGCAAGGAAATCTGCATAGTCCGGCGCATTCAGCGCGAGCTCGACTTCACGGCCGAGTTCGCGTGCCTGCGGGATCGACCACTGGGGCAGCACGCCGGCATGGACCATCGCGTACTCGTCCTCGACATGGAACATCGATCGGGTGCGCAACCATGCGAGCAGCTCGTCGCGGTCAGGTGCCGCAAGCACCGCGTCGAGCGTGTCTTCCTTGTTGCGTCGGCTGCAGCCCTCGGCCAGCATGATCAGGTGCAGATCGTGATTGCCGAGTGTGGTGACGGCTACGCTGCCGAGGCTGCGTACGAAACGCAAGACCTCGAGCGACGCATCCCCGCGATTGACGAGGTCGCCGACCAGCCAGAGGCGGTCGCGCGAAGCGGAGAAACCGATCTCACCCAGCAGGTTTTGCAGCGCGGCGTAACAACCCTGGATGTCTCCAATCGCGTAGGTTGCCATGTCACCGCGTCGCCGTCGCGCCAGGGTCGGTCGGTATTGCGCGCAGTTCGGCCCGCTGCGTCGGCTGATACTCGGGAATCAAGCGCCGCAGATCACGCCTGACCTCGGCATCCGGTACCACGCGCGGCTGCCTGAGCCAGATCAGCGCCTCATCGAGCCAGCCCGGCTCGACCTCGCGCGCCTTGGCGACGCGCAACTTGGGATGTCGCGTCGGCACCGTCTGCTCGTCATCGGCGAGCAGTTCCTCGTAGAGCTTTTCGCCCGCACGCAGGCCCGAGAACTCGATACGGATATCGCTCTCCGAGGCGCCCGACAGGCGGATCATGTCGCGCGCAAGATCGGCGATCTTCACCGACTCACCCATGTCCATGACGAAGATCTCGCCGCCCTTGCCCATGCAGGCGGCCTGCAGAACCAGCCGCGAGGCCTCGGGAATCGACATGAAATAACGCGTGATCTCGGGGTGAGTCACGGTCACCGGCCCGCCGCGGGCAATCTGCTCCTGGAACTTCGGAATAATGCTTCCGGCGCTACCCAGCACGTTGCCGAAGCGCACCATCTCGAATCGCGTCGAGGCCGATGACTGCTGAAGCGCCAGGCATACCATCTCGGCCAGCCGCTTGCTCGCGCCCATCACATTGGTCGGATTCACTGCCTTGTCGGTGGACACCAGAACGAACTCTTCGGCGCCGTGATTGGCCGCGGCCCGCGCAATGGTCGCCGTTCCGAGCACATTGTTGCGTACCGCTTCCCAGGAATTGATTTCCTCCATCAGCGGAACGTGCTTGTAGGCCGCGGCATGGAAAACGACCGTCGGCGCATACTGCCGCATCACCTGGTCGACGCGCACCGCATCCTTGACGTCACCCGCGACCCCAACTGTCGGCAGTTCGGGAAAGCTCGCCTGGAACTCCTCGAGCAAGCGATAGAGGAAGAACTCGTTGAGTTCGAAGAACACCAGTTGCGCCGGCCGGAACTGTGCGATCTGCCGGCACAGCTCGGAACCGATCGAGCCACCCGCGCCGGTGACCATCACCACCTTGCTTTCCAGGGCGGTCTTCAGCAGCGGCGTGTCGATCCACACCGGATCGCGCCCGAGCAGATCCTCGACCTCGACGCTTCGCACCTTCGAAACCGTGACCTTGCCGCTCATCAGGTCATCGAATGCCGGTACGGTCAGCGGCCGCACCCCAGCGCGTGCGCAAAGTGTGGCCGCCTGCTTGCGCGCAGTGTGGTTAGCGCCAGGCATCGCGATGATTGCGTGCTGGACACGAAGTTCGCGCACCCAACGGTCGAGTTCCGACAGCGGTCCGAGAATACGCTGGCCGGCGAGCGTTCGCTTGTGTTTGCGCGGGTCGTCGTCAAGGAGCCCAACTACCCGCCACTCACTCGAACGCGACAACTCGCGCAACAGCGAGGACGCCGCATCTCCCGCACCGAGAACGAGCACTGGTTTGCCCTGAATTCGCAGGGAGCCGTACAGCCGGTGCTCGTTCCAGGCACGGTAGAGCATCCGCGCGCCCCCCATCAGCAGCAGGACCAATACCGGCTGCAGCAGCAGGACCGAACGCGGAACCGAAGGGAACGGCCGGGCGATCAGCAGCACCATCGCCAACAGCAGGGTGGACACGGCAACCGCCCGGGCAATCCGGAACAGGTCCGGAATACTGGCGAAGCGCCAGATCCCTTGGTAGAGCCCGAAGACCCGAAACACGATTGCCTGCAGCGGCACCGCCCAGGTCACTGTGCGAAGCATCGAGTCGACGTACTCGGTGGGAACCGACAGGTTGAATCGCAGCAGGTACGCCCCCCACCAAGCCGCCACCAGCGCTGCAAGGTCGAACAGCATCACCAGCAGTGAGCGGGCGCGGAGATTCAGCATCGGGTAGGCCCGTCGATGTGACGGCGACACCTGGCATTGACCGTGTAGCCGAGAACGAGGTAGACAAGTACCCAGAGCCCCAGCACCAGACCCGAGGCGATCGATGGGATGGCCAGGGCCGCACATGCGCTTGCGCCCGCCAGGGCCATCAGAACGTACCAGATCAGCGCGGTGGCCCGGTGTCCGAGACCGCTGCGTACCATCACCTGGTAGTGATGTTCGCGGTGCGCCTGCCAGATACGTTCGCCTTTCAAGAGTCGCCTGACCAGGGTTGCGCTCGCATCGACGATGAACGGGGAAAAGACCAGTATTGGAAACCAGAGCGGCCAGAGATCGCGGCGCAGCCCTTCGAGTCCGAGCGCGGCTGCCAGAAAACCCATTGGAATCGACCCGACATCACCCATGAAGATCCGCGCAGGATGGAAATTGAACACCAGGAACCCCGCTGCGCCAGCTGCGATGCACGCGCAAAACACGGCGATCTGCACATCACCGCCTTGCAGTGCGGCATAGGCGTAGGCAGCGAACCCGAACAGCGCCATGCCCCCGGCAAGGCCATCGGCGCCATCCATGAAATTGTACAGATTTGTCATCCAGACTACAGCAACGATGGCTGCGACGGACAAGGGCAATGAGGCAACTGGAAATCCACCTCCTGCCCACAAACCGATTGCCGCGAGAAGATGGGCCAGAAAGCGGAGCGTGATCGGCAGATCGAACTGGTCGTCGAACGCCGACATCGCCGCGAGCGAAAACGCCAAGGCTGTCGCCGGCCATGGCCCCCCGGCTTCCACTGCGCCGATTGCTGCCGCCGCCAATATGCCAACGCCACCAGTCCGTGGAACCGCGCGATGGTGAAGCGAACGCTGAACCGGCGCGTCCAGCGCGCCATGCAGACCAAATCGCAACATGAAATGGATCACCGCAGCCGACGCCAGAAACGCGAACAGTGGTTTCGCAAGTTCAGGCAGCATTGAGCTTCACCGCAGCAGCCACCGGCTGAAAGGGGCGGGGCGCATAGCCGAAATCTCTGACGGCCTCCGAGTGATCGAAGGCGAGATCGTCGTTCATGCGGCGCGCCATCTGGGAATTGAAATCGCGGTAGCGGGGTATTCGCGAGATCGACCACATCGCGATCCGGAAGAACAACAGCGGAACGCGCACGAAACGCGGTTTCAGATCCTGCGCGACGAATATTCGGCGAACCATTTCGAGGTAACTCAGGGTTTCGCCCCCGCTCAGGTTGTACGCCTTGCCGAACGTTGCCGGGTTGGATAAAGCAAGCCGGCACGCCTCGGCAAGATCGGCTGCGTGCACCGGCTGCCGCAAGCCGCGTGACGAACCGAGCAGTGGAAAACAGCGGTAGCGCCGGATCAGTTCGGCGATCAGCGTGACGTTGCGATCCATGCCCGCGCCATAGACCAGCGTCGGGCGAAAGATCGTCCACGCGATTCCATGCTGTTCGCACAGCCCGGCGACGATCGATTCCGCCTCGGATGTGCGGGTCACGAAGGCCTGCTCGCGGGCGTCCTCCGAGCGGGACTTCGAGTAACGACCGGTCGAACCGAAGGCGATGAGTCGCTTGCCCCCCCGAGCAGCGAATGACGGCACGAGTCGCGGCAAGGTCGCCAGCGGAGCGAGATGGATCAACGCTTCGGCCGAAACCCCGGTGTCGCCGTCGGGAGAGGAGCCAATGTCGTACTCGATCCAGCGTGCGAACTGCGCCACACTGCTGGACAGACGCGAGCCATCGTCGACGGCGTCGATGTTCCGCGTCAGCGCAACGATGTCGGTGTCCTGCCGACCCAGCGCGGGCAGCAGGAACAAGCCGATCTGGCTGGCCGCACCGGTGATCAGAACTGTCGAGTTCACGGTGTTTCCGACATCCTGCGACACCCTCGATTGGTCGGCTCCAGAAATGCTGGCGGATTCTGAAGGCCGGGACTCTGCAACGGCAACGCCGCGTTAGGGGCCACCCCGCCTGTCCGGTCCGGGGCGGCCAATTCGGGGCGACTATGTGCGGGCGAAGTTTATCAGGCTCGGGCTGACGCTCCGCCATCGCGCTCGCCCGGCTCACGCCGGCGAATCGACGGACTTGCGTCGCGCGAATTCGGCATAGACTGCCAGAACACGCGAGACGATCGCCTTCTCGGCAAAGTCGCGCTCCACCAAGGCACGCGAGGCCGTGGCAAAGGTCCGGCGTTTCCCGGGATCAGCCAGAAGCGCGGCAAGAGCCTCGGCCAGTGCCACAGCATCGCGCGGCGGAACCAGCAGACCGTTCTCGCCGTTGCGCACCACCTCGCGACACCCCGGCACATCGGTCGCCACCAGCGGCAGGGCGCAGGCGGCGGCTTCCAGCAGTGCCTTGGGCAATCCTTCGCGGTACGAAGGCAGGCAGGCGATGGTCGCCTGCGCCAATACCGCCGGCATGTCCTCGCGATGCCCCCACCACTCGACCGCCCCCTCGCGCTGCCAATCGGCCAGGGTCGGCGCGTCGATACCCTGCGGATTCTCTTCGTCACGACCACCGACCAGCACGAATCTCGCCGAACTCCCGCCGGCACGAAGACGGCGCGCCGCCGCGACGAACTCCCCGACCCCCTTGTCCCACAACATGCGTGCAGGGAGCACCACCACCGGCACTCCGCTCGGCGGAGCCTGCGCGGGTCGAAAGTATTCGAGGTCGACGCCAGCGCCACGCACCAGCCGGACACGATCGCGATCGATCAGGCGCTCGCGGCAAAGCAGCGAGACATCGTCGGGGTTCTGCAGGATCAGGATCCCCCGCGCCAGGGCGCCTCGAAGGAGCAGCCGGACAAGGGTCCCCAACGCCCGGCCATGCCAGCTTCGCGAAATGAAAGCGAAGCCGAGCCCCCCCAGCGCATTGACGACATTGGGCACCCCGGTAATGCGTGCGGCGAGCGATCCGTAGATCACCGGCTTGACCGCAACATGGTGAACCAGGGCCGGGCGTTCCCTGCGGTAGATGCCGATCAGTTGAACGAGCATACGCAGGTCGCGCAGCGGATTCGTTCCGCCGCGACTGATCGAGAGGGAAATGACGCGCACGCCATCGGCCTCGATGCGGCTCTGCATGCCGCCTATCCGCGTCACCAGCGCCACTTCGTAACCCGCGTCCAGCGCCGCGCGCGCCAGCGGCCGGCGGTGCGACCAGTAGTAATAGTCCTCCGAGATGAACAACAGCAGCTTAGGCTTTTCGCTCATGCCAATGCGCATACCACGCCTGAAACATCAGCACATTCCACAGGGCATATTGCCAGTTGCGCCGGCCGCTCAAATGCTCCGTCCATTTGAGGCGAACCGTCTCGGGGTCGAGAAATCCCTGACTGCGCAGCCGTGATTCATCGAGCAAGTCCTCGGCCCAGGCGCGCAAGGGTCCGCGCAGCCAGGCATCGAGTGGAATCCCGAACCCCATCTTCGGGCGCTCGACCAGCGCGCGCGGCACGTGGCGATACAACACTTCGCGCAGCAGCAGCTTGCCGATTCCGCCGCGCACCTTCATCGAGACCGGCAGACGCCAGGCGAATTCGATCACCCGGTGGTCGAGCAGCGGAACACGGGTTTCCAGACCGACTGCCATGGCCGCGCGGTCGACCTTGACCAGGATGTCGTCCGGCAGATAGGTAAGCAGATCCAGATACATCATGGCGAGAGATGGATCGCCGAGTTCCCGCCATGGGCGCTCGTCGCAAAGCGGTCCCTGCGGTTCCCGGGAACCGCGCACCAGGTGCCCGGGTTCGTTCCACAGCGACACCAGTCGGCGATAGACCTCACGCATTGACCTTGCATCCAGCATACCAGCGAGTTTGTGCAGCTTGTCGCCCGGATTCGCATGGCGGTAGCGTGCCGGCAGCAGCGAAGGCGCGGCTCCGATCAGACGGTTCCACCGCTCGGGCGTCACGCCTTGCAGCACTGAAGCAATGGCGCGGCGCATGGGCAAGGGCCAGCCACGGACGCGATCCCAGATGCCGCGCGCCAGGAAGTAGCGGTTGTAGCCACCGAGCAGTTCGTCGCCCGCGTCGCCAGACAGACTGACGGTGACATGTTGGCGTGCCATCTGTGCCACGAGGAAGGTCGGGATCTGCGAGGAATCGCCGAACGGCTCGTCGAACATCTGCGGCAAGCTGTCGACCACCGACAGCGCCTGGCCCGCGCTCACGTAGAGCTCGGTGTGCTCGGTGCCGAGGTAGCGGGCCACCGCCTTGGCGTGGACCGCCTCGTCGTAGCCGCCTTCGTCGAATCCGATGGTGAAGGTGCGCACGGGTCGCGTGCTGCGCGCCTGCATCAGGGCGACAATGGTCGACGAATCGATGCCGCCGGAGAGGAAGGCACCGAGTGGCACATCGGCCACCATCTGCAGTTCGATCGCGTCGCCCAGCACGGCCTCGAGGGCGTCTGTGGCACGGCCAAGATCGGCGGCAGGAAATGCATCGGCTGAGCCAGTCAGGCCACTCGCCGCTTTGCTCGCTACGTCCCATGCCGACCAGTAGGTCTGTTGCACCGGCGCTTCGTTCCCGGAGCGGAAGCTCAGCACCGTTCCAGGCTGGACCTTGAATGTCTCACGATAGATCGTGTGAGGCGCCGGTACATATGCGTGGCGCATGTAGAGCGCCAGGGCGTCGCGGTCGATTTGAGGTTGCCAGGCCGGATCGGCGTGCAGGGCCTTGAGTTCCGAGGCGAAGCGCAGGCATCCGCCGACATGGCTGTAGTAGAGCGGCTTCTCGCCGACACGATCGCGCGCAAGCTGCAGAGTCCGCGTCGCGCGATCCCACACGGCAAGCGCGAACATGCCGACCGCACGCCGCAACGCTTCGATCAACCCCCAGTTCGATACGGCTGCCAGCAGCACCTCGGTGTCCGAGTGGCCGCGCCAGCGGGCTGCCGCCGCCTCGCGCGACAGCCCCAGCGCAGCTTCGATCTCCGCACGCAGTGCACGGTGGTTGTAGATCTCGCCGTTGAACGCAATGATATAGCGGCCGCAGGCCGATGCCATCGGCTGGTGCCCTGCCGTGGTGAGATCGAGGATAGACAGGCGCCGATGCGCGAGGAAAATGCCGGCTTCCTTGTCTGACCAGACACCTTCGTCATCCGGCCCACGGCTGATAATCGCAGTTGCCATCCTGCGCGCCACAGGCTCGCGATCGATCGCTGGTGTCCCGAAGATTCCCGCGAGTCCACACATGGCAAGATCAGAGGCGACCAGCCGCGCACACAGTCATATTCGTCACACCCGATTTGAGGATGGTCGCCCGATCAGTCGCTGACTTCATGTTCGAGATCCGTCCCGCGCTTGCCGTGGATGCGCCGCAGCAGCCGTCCAAAGCATTTGGATACGCTTCCCAAGTGCGTTCCGGCGGGAGAGTCCGGAATCTCTTCATGGCCGCGTCGTCTCTTGAACCGCGTATTGGCCGAGGTAGGCATCGGACACCGCGTCGAGTGAGAACAAGCGCCCAATGCGCTCGCTGGCACGCTCGCCAAGCTGCCGCCTTGCCGCATCATCGAGTCCGAGCATCCGCGAGATTGCTTCGGCCAATGCGGCGGAATCCCGACTCGGCACCGTCGTTCCGGTGTCCCCGAGAATCAGGCGCGCGTCGCCGACGTCGGTGGACACGCAGGGAATGCCGGAGGCCATCGCCTCGCCCAGAACGTTCGGAAATGCCTCGCCCCAACTCGACGACAGCGCGCACACATCCATCGCTGGATAGAGATTCTCCGTATCTGAGACTTCGCCGAGAAGCAGGAAGTTGGGATTCAGTCCTCGTGCCGCAATCCGGTCCGCAAGGCGTGTGTTCGAACTGTCGATGCCCGAGCCTGCCAACAGGAACAGCACGGCGGGGAAGTCCTGCCTGACCCGAACCGCTGCCTCGACCAGCGAGCCGTGGTCCTTCATCGGATGATTGCGGGCAACGACACCGACTACCGGCGTCTCAGGCGCAATTCCCAATTCGCCGCGCTTGCGGTTTCGCCGCTCGGGATCGGCATGGAAACGCAGCAAGTTGAACCCGTTTGGAATGACTATTGCATGCTTGGCAGCGTAGCCTATCGCGCTGTGCAGCTCGACGCTCACGCGGGAATTGTAGATCAGCCGCTGCGGCAGCCCGGAGAGCATTGCACCCAGGCGAATCAGTTGGCGCGTAAGCCAGGGTTCCTGCGAAAGCGCGTAGGGTGAATGTCGAATCCCCCAGAATAGCCGGCACCGGCGGGGGCGAAATAGCCAGGCGATCATCGCACCCAAATTCCCGTGATACATCCACCCCTGAACGACATCGGGTTTGAACGACCACATCACTCGCACAATCCGGAACAGTGCCAGGAGCATGCCGGAAACGCGATTCATGCGAAGCTCGTCAACCACAACCCCGAGATCGCGGATGTTGTCGCCCTGGGAACCCGCATCGAGCAATGAAACGGTGCGGCATTCGACGCCGCGGCAGCCAAGGGATTCGATGAGCTTCACCAGCATGCGCTCGGCGCCACCAGTTCCCAGGCCCGTGGTGATGAAAAGCACGCGCAAACTCATGCAGCCGCCCCGCCAGAGGCTCCGACGAGCGCCGATGCACCCCGCTCTGCAGCCTTCAACAGGTATGCTCGGCATGCGCTTCCACAAACGGTGGCAAGGGCCTGCCGCAGGCGCAGATCGAGGCCCTGTCCTGCGGAGTACCCGGTATAGAAAAGGCCCATCGGCCAGTCACGCTCGACGATGAAGCCGCATTCCTCGAACTCACGGAGCCATCGCTGGCGGCCGAACGTGATGATCTCGCGCAAGCTCGATGCGTCCACCCCGTGCGCTGATGGCACCAATGCGCGTTGCATGGCTCCCCATATCCCGCGGCGTTGCAAAACATCGGATGGTGCCGGCAGTGGACGTCCGTGGCCGCCGCGTCGCCCGAACAACAGGTATTCGGCTAACCAGGGATAGTGCGCGATGGAGGTCCACACTCGCCACGCCGAAGTCGGAAGTACATGAATCGCACGTCCTCCCGCATGCATCACACGGCGGGCTTCTGCAAGCAGTCTCCGAAGACAGATCACGTGTTCGAGAACATTCGAACTGAAGATCACATCGAATACGCCGTCACGAAACGGAAGCCGAGTACCGTCGTAAGGAATCACCGGATAATGCTGCATTTCCCAGTCACTTGGCCCGGTGTCAACAGAAGAGACGCTGAAACCCCAAGCCGCCAGGCATGCGGCCTGGAATCCATTGCCGCCGCCGATCTCGAGAACGTTGGCTCCCGCCGGAAATAAACCCCGAAGCCCTTGGAGCTCGGCAAATCGGATGCGCGACAGCAGATCCGTAACCTGGGGCGGCCTTTCCGGAACCAGGCCCGTCGACATTTCTTAGGTCTTCTCGGCCGAGTATACGACCACGCCGTGGGTAAGCCGCCGTGGTCCGACAGCCTCGAACAACGGCAGCAGCATCCGGTCGACCACCGTCAGCGGGTTGCCGAATACGTAGGCGAGCTTGGCGATCCAATCCTCGCGGCCGATCCTCGCGAAATACGCAACTGGCCGCTCGGGAAGTTCGGCCCACGGCAGATGCCTTTTCAACACGAACCTGTAGCAGAGGTAGCGCAACCAGTTCACCGGCCGCAGCACGTAGATCGCATTCGTGTACTCGGCCCCGACCAGGCGCAGTCCGACCGATTCGAGATAACGCCTGACGGTCTCTTCGGTAAAGAAATATAGGTGTCTCGGCAAATCCTCGCGATAAAGATAGCGTGACCCCCAACTGCTGAAATTTGGAACTAGGAAGACGAAGCGTCCCCCCGGCCTGAGAACCTCGGCAGCGCGCTTGAAGTACTCGGAAGGTTGGTGAACGTGTTCCATGACCGCCCATGCGGTCACCGCATCGAAATGCGATTCCGCCAACGGGGCGTCCGGGAACTCGCAGCGGTGGATTTCGAAGTCGTCGATCTGCCTCGCCTGGCCTCCAATCTCGACCCCCGCGACATCCCAGCCTTGCTCGCGCATGTGGCGCGGAAAATCGCCGTTGGCGCAGCCGATGTCCAGGAGCCGAGCCCCCGGTCTGGAGAGGTCGGCGAGGTACCGTGCCTCGCGACGATAGCGCTCCTGGTGCCATGCTTCGTCGAAGGAATCGAAGAACGCGTCGGGGTAGTACTTGCCGATCTCCTGTTTCGTCGGTCGCGGGTTGACAAAGCCCAGACCACACTCGGTGCATTCAACGACCGAGAACCACTCGTCGGGATGGAAGTGGGTGTCGGGCATCCTGTAGATTTCGCGATACCGCCTGGAGCCGCACAGATCGCAGCTAATGTCTTCCATTGCGAACCGCCTCCCGAACCACCGAGCGCAACCGGAATGCGCAATAGACGAACGACGCGCAATACATGCCCGACACGCTGATCGCAACGCCCTTGAGCCCCCAGCCATCGACCAGAAGCCAACACAGAAAAACCAGCACCGCCAGATTGATCGTCGCAGCCTCGATCAGAACACCGTTGGCCTGGCAGGCCGAAAGGGCACGCGTAACCAGCGCACCCGAGACGTGCCAAGGCAGTTGAATCCCCAGCAGTAACAGTATGCCAGCCACCTCGGCCGAATGCTCCGGCGAGAAACGTCCGCGCTGGAACAGCACGCTGACGATGGGCACGGCAAGAAGATACAACGCCGCTGCGATCAAGCAGCCTGCGGCCCATGCGATCGACACATGCTTTCTGACTGCCGCGATCAAGCCCGCCCAGTCCTGAAGAGCGGCCAGTCGCGAGTAGGTGTTGAGCAGGGGCCCACCGACCACCTTGAGCCCGAATCCAACGACCGCCGTGATCGCCACGTTGGCAAATCCCAGGGTGGCGACACTCCCCGAACCCAGGCCGGCCGCCCAGGCATTGGCGATGACGAAGGCGCCGGACATGAGGCCCGTCGCCGCCGCGGCGGACGCCACCTGGGAGGCCAGTGGCAGATGTGCCGGCACGCCGAGGCGTGGTGCCACCCTGACACCCACGGAACTCACGAATGCGAAAAGCACGGCCGCCTGCACGGCGAAACCCGCAGCAGTGCCGATGGCGGGCGCCCACGGCCCCCAGTCGAATCCCAGGCAGAATGCGCCAGCCAGCGCCGGCGGCACAGCAGCCGTCGCCGCCGGCCGCGCAAACGTGTTTCGTGCCTGCAGCAGAATGCCCCAATAGGCGCTGATTCCCGCAAATATCCCGGCAAGGCACAGCACGAACAGGACATCTGTCAGCATACTTGCCTTGGCGGCAGAGAATCCCGGGGCAATCCATGGCGCATAGAATGTCGCAGCCAGGCCGAGTACCAGAAAGACCACGACGACAAACACATAGACAACCGCATTGATCCGGCCGATGTCTTCGACGTCGCCGCCGGCTGCCCCGCCGACTGTGCGGCTGACCAGGAAGGGAACCATTCCCGCGCCCAGGCTGCTCGAGAACACGTTGAGCACCAGCACCGGAATCTGGATTGCCGCAATGAACACATCGGCGGCGTCGCCGGTGCCAAATCGAAATGCCACGGCCTGTTCGCGAAACAGCCCACTCAGCGCGACCAGCGCGGTTGCGGCACCGAGGCCAAAAAAAACTCGATAGCGCCGCATCAGCCGCGACACCCGGCGACCGCGACGACCGGGACCGAATCAGTCCGCATCATCGGATCGACGACAGCTCAGCAGCAAGATCGCATCGAGATTCTATGTTGGCGCGGCTCGATAAAACGACCGATACCAATCGACGAATCGCCCGACACCGTCCTGCACGGAAGTCGCCGGCGCAAAGCCGGTCGCGGCGGCCAGTTCGCTGGTATCGGCACTGGTGGCCGGCACGTCGCCGTCCTGCATCGGCAGATAGTTCTTCTTCGCCGTGCGGCCAAGCGCGCTTTCGAGCGTTTCGATGTAGACCATCAGATCGACGGGCTGGCTGTTGCCGATGTTGAAAACCCGGTAGGGGGCGGAGCTGCGCGCCGGATCGGGTAGATCCGGATCGAACGCCGGATCGGCTTGCGCGGTTCGGTCGAGCACCCGCACCACGCCCTCGACGATGTCGTCCACGTAGGTGAAATCGCGCTTCATCCGGCCATTGTTGAAAACGTCGATCGGCCGGTCTTCAAGGATGGCCTTGGTGAACAGGAACAGCGCCATGTCGGGCCGGCCCCACGGGCCGTACACCGTGAAGAAGCGCAGACCGGTCGTCGGCAGTCCGAATAGATGGCTATAGGTATGCGCCATCAGTTCGTTCGCCTTCTTCGTCGCGGCGTACATGCTGATCGGATGATCGACGCTGTCGTGCTCGGAAAACGGCATGCGCGTGTTGCCACCATAGACGCTGGAACTCGACGCATAGGCCAGATGCGCGACCTTCGTATGCCGGCAACCTTCGAGGATGTTCATGAATCCGACCAGATTGCTATCGACGTAGGCGTGCGGATTCTGCAGCGAATAGCGCACGCCGGCCTGCGCCGCCAGGTGGACCACGCGGTCGAATCGCTCGTCGGCGAACAGGCGCGACATCGCCTCACGGTCCGCGACATCGCACCTGACGAAGCGAAACGCCGGATCCGGCGTGAGCCGTGCCAGCCGCGCCTCCTTGAGTCGCACGTCATAGTAATCGTTCAGGTTGTCGAGGCCGACCACGGTCTCGCCGCGCGCCAGCAGGTACTGCGAAACATGCATGCCGATGAAGCCCGCAGCGCCGGTGACCAGAACTTTCACGATGACTCCTGCCGTCTCTGAATCTCGATCATTTTCGCATACTTGCAGAAGCTGTTGAAACAGCCGATGCCGATGTGCACCAGCCCCGGCAGACCATCGAGAAAGCCGCGCCGAAAAACATAGAACTTGACGAAACGGAACACCGGAGACAAAAGCATCTGCAGACGCGACACACCGCCGCCCTGCTGGATCAGATCCTCGGCGGCGAGCGTCGTGTAGCGATTCTGTTTCGCCAGATAGCTGTCGAGGGATTCGGCGGACTCGTGCAACAGGTCGCCGCCGAGCCGTCCCACGGTGCCGAGCGTGATCACCTTTTCGTGGACAACGTCCTCTGACCAGCGCGCATGGCTCTTCTGGAACAGTCGCAGACACCAGTCGGGATAGCCTTCGCCGTGACGCAGGTAGCGGCCGAGAAAGCGATTGCAGCGCGCGAACTCGTAGGCATGCTGCGTCGGGCTGGTTAGCGCTTGTTCGATGGAGGCGCGCAACTCGGTCGTCACCCGCTCGTCGGTGTCGAGGCACAACACCCATTCGTGCGTCGCCTGCTCGACGGCGAATTGCTTCTGCTTGCCGAAGCCAAGCCATTCCTGATGCACGACACGCGCACCGCGGGCGGCTGCCAGCTCGACCGTTCCATCGGTGCTGCCTGAATCGGCGATGACGAATTCGTCGGCCCAGGTCACGCTGTCCAGGCAATGGGCCAGCGTTTCCGCACAATCGAGCGTGATCAATACGACGGACAGCGCGGCACGCGAACCTGACATGGGGCAATCGACCGACCGGGGGAGGAATTGACCAGAGAGATATAATCCGCGGCGACCAAATGCCGCGGCGATTGTCCGACATTCTAACCCGGCCCGTGTGGCATTCCGATAACAAACCGTCGAACATCCAGATCGATTGCACCGCGTCGCCATGCCCTTGCCCGCACAGCCCAGGATTGCCCTGCCGCCGCCGCAATCCGCGTTGCTGGTCAAGACATCTTCGCTCGGGGACGTGATACACAATCTGCCGGTCGCCACCGATCTGCGCCGCCGCTTTCCGCAAATCGCCATCGACTGGGTAGTCGAGGACGCGTTCGCCGACATTCCCCGCCTGCACCCGGCGGTGCGGCGGGTCATACCGGTGGCACTGCGGCGCTGGCGCAGGCGGTTGTTTACGCGCGAAACACGCGTCCAGTGGCGCGCGTTTCGCGAAGCGCTCGGCGCGTGCCATTACGATGTCATCGTCGACACACAGGGCCTGGTCAAGAGTGCGCTGATCGGCTGGATCGCCCGCGGCAATTGCTATGGCTATGCCGCCGAGGCGGCACGCGAGCCGCTGGCGGCACGCTTCTACAACCGCACGTTCGCGATTCCGCGCAACCTGCATGCAGTCGACCGCAACCGCTGGCTGGCCGCCGCGGCCTTTGACTATCCGCCGCCGGACGCCGCCGACCCGCCTCTTGATTACGGCATCCGGGCAGACCCGCTGGCCGCTTTATGGTTGCCGCAGCGACGCTACGCGGTGCTGCTCTCCGCCACCAGCCGCGACGACAAGCTGTGGGCCGAACCGAACTGGCTGACACTGGCCGCCGACCTCCATGCACACGGCATCGCCTGCGTGCTGCCGGGCGGCAGCCCGGTCGAGCGCGAGCGTGCCGCGCGGCTCGCCGCCGCCATGCCGGATGCGGTTGCCGCGCCGCCTCTCGATATCGCGGGGCTGGCCACGCTGATTGCCGGCGGCGCGATCGTCATCGGCGTGGATACCGGCCTCACCCATCTGGCCGCCGCGTTGGGCCGGCCGGTGGTCGCGATCTTCGCCGGCTCCGAGCCGGGTCTGACCGGCGTACTGGCGGCCACGCCGGCAATCAATCTCGGCGGCAAAGGGCATCCGCCGAGCGCTCAAACCGTGTCGGCGGCGGCGCTGCAGATGCTCGGCTGATGGCCCGCAGACTCTACACCGCCGTGCTCTGGCTGCTGCTGCCGCTGATCCCGCTGCGCCTGTGGCTGCGCGGCCGGCGGCAGCCCGAGTACCGCCAGCACTGGCACGAACGCTTCGGCCGGTACACCCTGGCCGGTGGCGGTCGCACGATCTGGATTCACGCCGTCTCGGTCGGCGAAACCCGCGCCGCGCAGCCACTGGTGGCACGCCTTCTGGCAGCCTATCCGATGCACCGGATCGTCCTCACCCACATGACGCCGACCGGCCGCGCGACTGCCCGCGAACTCTTCGGCGGCCATGCCGATCGGGTTGCAAGCGTCTACCTTCCCTACGATTTTCTGTTCGCGGTGCGCCGCTTTGCCGACCATTTCGCACCCGATCTCGGCCTGATCATGGAAACCGAACTTTGGCCGAACCTGATTGCCGAATACGCGTCTCGCAAAGTGCCGCTGCTGCTGGTCAATGCTCGGCTGTCGGAGCGTTCCGCGCGCGGCTATCGTCGTCTGGGCGCACTCACGCGAGAAGCGTTCGGCAGGCTCACAGCCGTCGGCGCGCAAACTCAGGCCGATGGGCAAAGGCTGCGAGCACTCGGCGCGACCGGCGTCGAAGTCACCGGCAATCTCAAGTTCGATATCGCGCCGGGCAGCGAGCAGCTTGCGCTGGGTGAAGCCTTGCGCGAGCACTGGGGCGCGCGCCCGGTGCTGCTGTGCGCGAGCACGCGCGAAGGCGAAGAAGCCCTAATACTCGCTACGCTCGAGCGAGCCGGTGGCGACTTCCTCACCGTGATCGTGCCGCGCCACCCGCAACGCTTCGACGAAGTGGCGCGGTTGATCGTCGCCCGCGGTATCGCGATGCAGCGGCGCAGCGAAGATGCGGTGGTTCGTCCCGGGACGCGCGTCGTGCTCGGCGACAGCATGGGCGAACTGTTCGCCTACTACGCAGCCTCCGACGTCGCCTTCGTCGGTGGCAGCCTGCTGCCGCTCGGCGGGCAGAACCTTATCGAGCCCTGTGCCGTCGGCACGCCGGTGCTGATCGGCCCGCACACGCACAACTTTCTCGAAGCCGCCGAGCAGGCCATTGCCGCCGGCGCGGCACGACGGGTGGCCGACGCCGACGCTTTGATCGCCGAAGCGCGCGCCCTGTTCGCCGACCCGGCCGCCCGCCGTGCCATGGGCGAGGCGGGCAGGCACTTCGCCACCACCCATTCGGGCGCGACCGAACGGACACTCGAGCTGATCGCGCGCAGCCTGCCCGGCCCGGACAAGAGTTAGTCTTGCGCCGAAGTCAATCTACCCCTTGACGCCACCCTCACCTGGGGCACACAGCGAAGCAGGCTGCCTGCTAGACTGCGCGGCCGGTCACCTGATGAACGCACAGCACGATGTCACGCCGCCCCACCCTGAAACTCCCCGCCAAGCCACGCGCCGAAAAGACCCGCAGCGGTACCGTGCGGCCGAACGCACCGAGACCCAAGCGCACCGGCGGCGCACCGCAGCGCGTCGCCCGGCAACAGCCGAGCGCACAACCGGCAGCGCCCGAAGACGATCGCCCGCCGCGTTCTGTGCGTCCTAGCGAGCCGGCGCGTGCACCGCGCACAAGCGAGTCGAAGCGCACCGCCGACCGGCCGCGCCGTCCATGGCCCGACCAGGCGCCGCGCAAGTCGCGGGATGATGCATGGCCGGACAAGCGCGCCCCGCGGACCTCGCAGCCTGCCCGTGCCCAGGATGACGGCCCGCCGCGGCCCGCAAGGCAGCCCCGCCCGAAAGCGCCATCCGGTGCGGCTTCCGGAGGTGGGCGCAGCGAAGCGCGCAGGTACACGGATCGTGCTGCGGACGAAACCCGCGGTTCGCGCACCGCGCCGCGAGCGGAGCGGAGCAGCGCCACGCGGACAAGCATCCCGAAGCGAACTGACACTCGGGGATACGACGGGAAAGCAGGCGACAAGCCGCGCCACCCTCGACCACCCGAGACACGCAAGGATGCACGCGGACGGCCCGCCGCAGCGCGCGAGACGCTTCCCCCACGCAAGCCCTCGTCACCCGAGCTGCCGCGCCTATCCAAGCGCATGAGCGAACTCGGCTTGTGTTCGCGCCGCGAGGCCGACGAGTGGATCGAGAACGGCTGGGTCCGCGTCGACGGCAAAGTAGTGGAAACACTCGGCACCCGCGTGCATCCGAACGCGAAGATCACCGTCGAAGAGGCGGCACGACAACACCAGAGCGAAACCGTGACCATCCTGCTGCACAAGCCGGTCGGTTACGTCTCGGGCCAGGCCGAGGACGGCCATGAACCGGCCGCCGTACTGATCCGCCCGGAAACCCGCTGGGACGAAGACAGACTGCCGTTGCGATTCAAGCGCGGCCACCTGCGCGGCCTGGCACCGGCCGGACGGCTCGACATCGACTCGGCCGGGCTGCTGGTGTTCACCCAGGACGGGCGCATCGCCCGGCGGCTGGTCGGCGAAGACAGCAAGGTCGAGAAGGAATACCTGGTGCGCGTCGAAGGCACGCTGGACGAAAGGGGACTCGCCCTGCTCAACCACGGCCTCGCGCTGGACGAGCGCAAACTCAAACCGGCGCACGTCAGTTGGCAGAACGAACACCAGTTGCGCTTCGTGCTGCGTGAAGGCCGCAAGCGCCAGATCCGCCGCATGTGCGAACTGGTCGGCCTGACCGTCACCGGGCTCAAGCGCATCCGCATCGGCAGCGTCACCCTGTCCAAACTGCCGCTCGGCACCTGGCGCTATTTGCGGCCGGATGAAACGTTCTGACTGACAAGGCCCGAACGAGAACGGCTTCGCGCCGGATTGATCGGGCTCAACGCAATCGTTACCATTATCGGCCCCTCGCGCTGCATGTGTGACCACAGTCGATCGGTCTCCATCGCCGAAACCTGTTCCAACGGACGTCGTCGAAGCCTCGCAGCGTACAAAGCGCACACGCCACCGTGACAGAACACAAAGACTCTGGAATCGCAATCATCGACCGACCAGCCTACTCGGCCAGCGAAGCCGCACGCATCCTTCGCTTGCCGACAGCGACGGTGAACGCTTGGTGCTTCGGTCAGCGCTACCGTGACGCCCGCAAACGCGACAAACGATTCAAGCCGGTGATCAGCCCGGCAGACTCGCGCAATCGCCTTCTCTCGTTCGCAAACCTGTGTGAGTTGCATATTTTGTCGGCCATTCGCCGTAAACATGGCGTCACGCTGCAGAAAGTGCGCGACAGCATCGACTACGTCGGCAAGCGGCTCGGGCTGACGCGACCGCTGCTGGATGTCCAGTTCCAGACGAATGGCATTCGTTTGTTCGTCGAACATGCTTCACGCCTGCTCAGCGTCTCCCAACAAGGTCAAGAGGCCATGCGCGGCGACTTCGAACGCGTGCTTCAGCGCATCGAACGCGACCCTGCCGACACGCCAGTGCGGCTCTATCCCTTCACCCGCCCCAATTCGACAGATGGTGATCGCGTAGTCGTGCTAGATCCACGCCTTGCGTTCGGCCGGCCTATCGTGGTGCCCGCCAGCATCAAGACGGATGTGATTCGCGACCGTTTCAACGCTGGCGATTCGCTGGCAGAAATGGCGCAGGATTACCGTGTCGAGCAGTCGGTCATCGAAGAAGCGCTGCGCTTTGAGCAACGCCTCGCCGCCTGAGCCGTTCGTCCTCTTCATCGATCGTGACGCCTGGAGCGGCAAGCTGGACGCCGCGTTGCGTAACGCCGGCATCCCGTTCGAAGCGCATCGCGATCATTTCGCCCACGACACGCCCGACCCCGCTTAGCTGCGCGAAGTCGGCCGGCGCGGCTGGCTCGTACTGACGCGTGATCAGAACATCCGCCGCAAGCCGGACGAACTTGCGGCCTTGCGCGAAGCCGGCGTCATCCTGTTCGCGCTGACATCCGGCAACCTGTCGGCGCAGGAAACGGCGGAGATCGTCATCGGCGCCTGGCCGAAGATGAAACGACTGGCCGCACAAATCACGCCGCCCGCGATCTTCTCGGCGACACGCGGCGGCGAGGTGCGGCGGATCATGCGTTAGAACCCGATCCAGCAAGACTCCGCGCGTTGCGCGGCCGAGACTCGATCCGGGCAGGCCGTGCTGGAAGCCGCAATCAGCTGTCTTTTCACGGCATGCCACCGTGGAGGCCCAGTCGATCGGGCGTTCCGGAGATTGCCTTCCGGAAACCCAATAGCCACGGGTCTCTCAGTGCGGCGCCACTTTCAGCGCCTCGACAATCCGCATGGTCTCGACGCTCACCGTGGTCACTTGCGCCAGCAGGTCGATGACCTTTTCCTTGAAGTCGGCGAACCTGGCTCATGACACTTCCGGCGCGATGACATCAAGCCGGGGGAAATATTCGCGATAACGCAGCGGATCGCGTGTGAGCAGTGCATGGCCCGCGAGCGAAGCGTGAGCACCGATGTAGAAATCGGGCATCGGCGAGCGGCGCGAACCGCCGCGCCGGCGAAATTGCTGAAAGGCCTGGCTGGTCAGGAAGGCGGCTTCCCACGGCAGAGGCTGGCGAAACAGACGCAGCGGCGCGATTGCGGCATCAAGCGACTCGATGCTGTCGAAGCCGGCGGCGATCTCGGCATAGATGATCGGGTTGATGACCAGACCGCCGGCAAGCATCGCGGCTTCGATCTGCGACACCGACCATTCGGCCCAGCGCGCGTCGTTCCCGATCACGTCGATCAGCACGTTGCTATCGACCATCACCATGCGCGGCGCGAGGTAGCGCGCGACCGGTTCGCGCAGTGGTGGCGCGCGGCGGGTCCGCGCCGGCATCAGTCGTCGCCGCGCAGGAATTGCATGATCCGCTCGGTGGTCCAGCCTTTGAACACGGGGTTGTTGCCGCTGCCGCGCGTGCGCTCGATCGCCTCGCGCGCCCAGGTGCGTCCGCTCGCGACCGCTGGCCTGATGAAGACCTTGCCATTCTCGACGACGAATTCGACCTCGCTGCCCGGATGCAGCCCAGCCTGTTCGCGCACGACCTGCGGTATGGTGACCTGACCCTTGCTGGTGATCCGCATCTATGGCTCCGTGGTATTACATCGACCGAGTAAGAATCTTACCCGGGAATAGGCCGTGACTCAATCGCACTTGCGGCTAGAATCGGCCATCGACGAACCTTCCCCTCGAATGCTCATGAACGAAACCACCACCGGCATTCCGCTCACGCTCTCGCCTCTCGAAGCACGCGTTCTCGGCGTATTGGTGGAAAAGCAGCTCACTGTGCCCGACACCTATCCGCTGACCCTGAATTCGCTGATCGCCGGCTGCAACCAGAAGACCAGCCGCGAGCCGGTGATGAACGTGACCGAGAGCGAGGCGCAGATGGTGCTCGACGATCTGCGTTCGCGCACCCTGGTGATCGACAGCTACGGCGCCTCGGGCCGGGTCATGCGCTACGCGCACAACGTCGATCGGGTGCTGAAGATCTCGCCGCCGCAGCTTGCCCTGCTCACCGCGCTGATGCTGCGTGGCCCGCAGACGCCGGGCGAGTTGCGCAGCGCTGCCGATCGCTTTTACAAGTTCCCCGACATCTCGGCGCTCGAAGCCTATCTCGAGGAGATGGCCACGCGTAGCAACGGCGCGCTGGTGCTGAAGCTGCCGCGCCAGCCCGGTTCGCGCGAAGCGCGCTGGGCGCACCTGCTGTGCGGCGAGGTGGCGTTCGACGCGAGTGCGGCAGTAGCCGGCGACGATGCGGTGACCACTGGCGAACTCGCTGCACTGAAGGTCAATCTTGCCCAGTTGCGCGGCGAGGTGCATGAACTGCGCGAACTGGTCGATCGCCTGTACGTCGAACTTGGCGTCGGTCGCGAGCACTGACCGCCAGGCGAGCGACCGGGCCGCCCCTGCACCGCCCACCAGAAACGCTCGACACGACTCCAGTGAAACGACCTTGCCGCGCCGGCTGCGCTGCCTGTTGCATCGCGCCCTCGATCTCCAGCCCGATACCGGGCATGCCGCACGGGAAGCCGGCCGGCGCCCGGTGCGTGCAGTTGAGCGATGACTTGCGCTGCGCGATCTTCGGGCATGCCACCCGCCCTGCATGCTGTGCAGGGCTGCAGGCTTCCGACGAGATGTGCGGCGACAGCCGCGAACACGCAATGCGCTGGATAGCGCTGATGGACGAGATGACCCGTCCTTGATATCCGCACGCGGACGCACACCGATCTGCAGGAGCCGCGGAAGGCGGTCATCTGGCGACGGGTATAATGCGCCCTTTTCTCAGGCGTCCTCATGGACCTCGAACTTCTGTTCAAGGCGTTGATACTCGGCATCGTCGAAGGGCTGACCGAGTTTCTGCCGATCTCCAGCACCGGCCACCTGATTCTCGCCGGCGACCTGCTGGGTTTCAACGATGATCGCGGCAAGCTGTTCGAGATCGTCATCCAGTCCGGCGCGATCCTCGCCGTATGCTGGGAGTACCGCGCCAAGATCGGCCAGGTGCTGGGCGGGATGGGCTCCGATCCCAAGGCGCAGCGCTTTCTGGTCAATCTGTTCATCGCCTTCCTGCCGCTGGCCGTGCTCGGACTCGCCTCCGGCAAGGCGATCAAGGCGCACCTGTTCCAGCCGGTGCCGGTGGCACTGGCCTTCATCATTGGCGCCTTCGTCATCATCTGGGCGGAGCGGCGCAAGCATGTGATCCGCATCGATTCGGTAGACGACATGCAATGGCAGGATGCCTTGAAGCTGGGCCTCGCCCAGGCGTTCGCGCTGATACCCGGCACCTCGCGCTCCGGCGCCACCATCATCGGCGGCCTGCTGTTCGGCCTGTCGCGCAAGGCGGCGACCGAGTTCTCATTTTTCCTCGCCATCCCGACGCTGGGGGTGGCGACCGTCTATCAGCTTTACCGCGAAAGGGCGCTGCTCGATGCCAACGACATCGGCATGTGGGTAGTGGGCTTCGTCGCCGCCTTCGTCTCCGCCTTTCTGTGCGTACGGTGGCTGCTGCGCTACATCAGTTCGCACGACTTCACCGTGTTCGCCTGGTACCGCATCGCCTTCGGCGTCGTCGTACTGTGGACGGCGTGGACCGGCACGGTCAACTGGACCGCGAACTGATCCCGCTCAGAACGCGGCCACGCAACCGTTCGATCGAGGATCGGCGCCGCCCTCCAGGGTGCCGTTGGCATGGCGCACCACCATACCGGCATGGCCCATGGATTCGTCATAATCGCCGAGCAGTTCGACCTGATGGCCGAGATCGTGCAGCCTGCCGACGGTTGCAGCGGAAAAGCGGGATTCGAGCTTCAGGGTGTCCGTATCCTGTCCCCAGGCGCGCCCGAGCCGCCAGCGCGGCGCATCGATCGCCGCCTGTGGATCGAGTCCGAAATTGACGTAGCGCGAGAAAATCGCCGCCTGAGTCTGCGGCTGGCCGTCGCCGCCCATGGTGCCGTAGATCACCGTGCGTCCATCGTGCAGTTGCGCCAGCGCCGGGTTGAGGGTGTGGAACGGCTTGCGCCCGGGCATCAGGCGGTTGAGGGCATTCGGCTCGAGCGAGAAGCTCACGCCGCGGTTCTGCCAGTTGATACCCGAATCACCGAGCACGATGCCACTGCCGAACTCGTGATAGACGCTCTGTATGCAACTGACCGCGCGGCCGGCGGCGTCGATCACGCCCATCCACACCGTATCGCCCGAGCCCGGCAACGGCGGCCAGGGCGCCGCCTGGTCCGGGGAAATCCGCTCCACCATGGCGCTTATCGCCGCACGATCGAGAAACCCCTGCGCTTCGACCGCCATGTAGACCGGGTCCGTGAGGTAGCGGTCCTTGATCGCGAACGCCTGCTTGGTCGCCTCCACCGCCAGATGAACGAACCGGGCATCGTCGTGCGCCAGCCCGTCGATGCCGAGCGCATCGAGCTGGCCGAGGATCAGCAGCGAGACGAGTCCCTGCGTCGGCGGCGGCAGGTTGTAGACCGTGCCGCGCCGATGGGCGAGCATCAACGGCGCTCGCCAGCGGGCGCGGTGAACGATCAGATCGTTGAGCGCAAGTGGACTGCCCAGGCGTTCGAGGTCCGCTGCGATGCTGTGCGCGAGGTCGCCACGATAGAAAGCATCGAGCCCCACGTCGCTCAGATGATGCAACGCTGCCGCCAGCCGCGGCTGAATCAGTCGATCGCCGACCGTCGGCGCACGGCCGCCGGGCAGGAAGACTTCGGCAAAGCCGGGCTGGTGCGCCAATTCATCATGCTTGGCAGTGATCGCACGATGGAGGCTCGCGGAAACCGGCACACCGCGTATCGCATAGTCGATCGCGTCGGCGAGCAGGCGTGAGAGCGGCAACTTGCCACCCAGTTCTCGTGCATGGGCCAACGCGAGATCCCAGCCGGAAATCGTTCCCGCAACCGTCAGTGCAGCGAGCGGACCGCGTGCCGGCAGTTCTGTCTTTACCTCGCGTTCGGCGTACCACTCTGGTGATGCCGCTGCTGCGGCTGCGCCGCATGCATCGATCGCACGCGGTGCCTGGCCGGGAACCGAAACCAGCCAGAACGAGTCACCGCCGATCGAGTTCATATGCGGATAGGCGACAGCTATCGTCGCCGCGCAGGCGATCATCGCCTCGAGCGCATTGCCGCCTTCGCGCAGCACGGCGAGTGCCGACTGTGCCGCAAGTGAATGGGGCGCAACCGCCATTCCGCGAATACCGCGAGTAGATTGGATCATCAGCTTCGATTGCGAACAGTCAGCATGAATAGTCAGCCGATACTCTAACGCCAAACTGGCTATCCAGCGCTGCGCTCAGGATTTCCAGAACAGGCCATGCAACATCTTGGCCGCGAGCAGAACCAGCAGGATCGCGAACAATCTTCTGAGCAGATCGACCTGCATGCGATGCGCCAGGCGTGCGCCGAGCGGGGCAGTCATGATGCTGGCCAACATGACGAACAACAGCGCGGGCAGATAGATGAAACCGAAGCTTGCGGCCGGTAGTCCGCTCGCGTGCATGCCGTTCCAGATGTAGCCGACGCTTCCGCCGACCGCGATCGGCACTCCGACCGCGGCTGAAGTCCCGATGGCGTTGTGCACCCGGACGTTGCACCAGGTCAGAAACGGAACGGTCAGGATGCCACCACCGATCGCGACCAGTGAAGACAGACCGCCGATCAATGCGCCGGCTGCGATCATGCCCGCGGTGGCCGGCAGCTCTCGCGAGGGCTTCGGTTTGAAGCTCACGAACATCTGCAGCGCCATATAGAGCACGAAGAAGGCAAAAAACACAGCCAGCGCCCGCGAGGAGATTCGCGCAGCGAGCAAAGTGCCCAACACCGCGCCGAGCAGGATGCCTGGAACGATGCGCAGCACCACCTGCCAAAGCACCGCGCCGTGCTTGTCGTGCGCGCGGGCGCTGGCAATGGCGGTGAAAATGATGGAAGCCATCGAGGTACCGAGCGCCAGATGCAGGACATGGTCGGCGGGAAACTGCTGCGCCGTGAACAGCATCGTCAGCAGCGGGACCAGGACAGTACCGCCGCCGATGCCGAACAGGCCCGCCACGAAGCCGGTGAACAGCCCGATGGCGATATAGGCAAAGGCCCATGAGGTCCAGAACATGGCAGCGTGATCTCAAGCGAGGTCTTGCAGTTTACCGCCTCGACGATCGAGAGTGCTGATCGATCGACGACGACAAGAGGATGAACTGGCGAGATTCCGCCATCAATGACGCAGCGGTTTCGCGATCCTGGCGAACAGGCACCGCGAATCAACCGAGCGGCTGGATCAGTAACCTCCCGCGCGCCTCCCCCAGTGTCCTTGCCAGCAAACTGGTTGCCGCGTAGATCGCATCGATGGTCGGTGTCGGCGTTTCGGTGATGAGGCCGAGTTCGATCACGCTGCCGACCAGCGCCTCGAGTTCGAGCGCGCGGCCATGCTCGACATCCTGCAGCATCGAAGTCTTGTGCGCACCCACCGCCTGCGCACCGGCAATGCGCTGGTCGAGCGAAATCTTGAATTCGACCCCGAGTTTCCCGGCGATGGTCTGTGCCTCGCGCATCATGTTGGCCGCGAGCTCGCGCGAACGCGGGTAGCGGCAGATGTCCTGCAGCGTCGCATGGGTGAGCGCACTGATCGGATTGAAGCTGAGGTTGCCCCACAACTTGATCCAGATCTCGCCGCGGATGTCCTTGCTCACCGGCGACTTGAAGCCGGCACGGATCATCGCCCGCGACAGCGCCTCGATGCGCGAACTCCGGCCGCCATCGGGCTCGCCGAGCGTGATTCGATTGCCTTCGATCACCTTGACGACACCGGGCTCGACCAGCTCCGCAGCGGGATAGACCACGCTGCCGATCACACGCCCGGGCTCAATGCTGGCGGCGATCAGACCGTCGGGATCGACCGTGCCGAGCGATCGCCCCTCGTAGGGGCCGGCGAGCTTGTGAAAATACCACCAGGGGATGCCATTGATCATGGTGACGACCATGGTGTCCGGCCCGAACAGCTCACGCAGACCAGGCAGGACGTCGCCCACCTGATGTGCCTTGAGCGTCAGCAATACCACGTCCTGGGGACCGGCATCACCCATGTCTTGCACGGCGCGCACGGCGCGGGCGTGCTGCTCGCTGCCATCTTCGAGGATCAGGCGAAAGCCGCCGGCATTGATCGCGGCCAGGTTCTTGTTGCGCGCGATAAACGTAACCACCTCGCCGGCAATCGCGAGCCGCGCCCCCAGGTATCCGCCGATCGCGCCGGCGCCGACGACCGCGAACCTCATCTTTCCCCTCCGAGTCGGTGCTGCGCTTCACGGGCACGCGACCTGCCCGGCCGACCAGCGACGCAAGCGCCGCCGTGCTACCCGAGACCGACCTTCTGCGCCAAGCCGATGCGCTGCAGCTTGCCGGTTGCGCCCTTTGGAATCTCGTCCATGAACAGGATTTTCTTCGGCACTTTGTAGTCAGCGGCACGCCGGGCGACGAAGTCCTGCAGTTCCCGCTCGGTGGCGGTCGCACCTTCCTTGAATACGACCACCGCCGCAACTTCCTCACCGAGTTTGGGGTGCGGCATGCCGAAGCACACAACCTGCGCCACCGCCGGGTGATCCATGATGATTTCGTCGACCTCCCGCGGGCTGACCTTCTCGCCACCGCGATTGATGATTTCCTTGAGACGGCCGGTGATGCTGAGGTAACCGTCGGCATCCATGACACCCTGATCGCCGGTTCGGAACCAGCCATTCAGATAGCCTTCCTCGTTCGCCTTCGGGTTGTTCTCGTAGCCTGCCGTGACGTTCGCGCCACTGATGACGATCTCGCCGGTCTTGTCCGGGCCGAGCAGGCTGCCGTCCTGGTCCATGATGGCGATCTCCGGCCCGGCAGGCAGGCCGACCGTGCCCGGTTTGCGCGACTTCGGCGGGAGCGGATTCGAGGCCATCTGGTGGGTCGCTTCGGTCATGCCGTAGGCTTCGATCAAAGGTGCGCCAAAGATTTCTTCCAGTTCCTTCATCACCTGCGGCGGCATTGACGACGACGATGAACGCAGGAACCGCAGCGGGTTGCGCCTGATGATTTCGGCATTGCCCTTGGCGCGCGCAACGATCGCCTGATGCATGGTCGGTACCGCCGTGTACCAGGTCGGTTTGGCCTCGTCCATCCAGGCAAAGAATTTCAATGCATTGAATCCCGGCGTGCAGAAAACCTGGGAGCCGGCCGACAGTGGTGCCAGCACGCCTGCGATCAGCCCGTGGATGTGAAACAGGGGCATGATGTTGAGGCCGATGTCTTCGGCCGTGAAATTGAGCGTGTCGCGAATGTTCGCTGCCGATGCGCAAAGATTCGCCACGGATAGCGGCACGATTTTCGGCCGCGACGTGGTGCCCGATGTGTGCAGTACCATGCCCACATCGGCAGCCTGACTATATCCGCCACTTGCGGCCGGCGATCCGGCGCCGCCGTCACGTGAGGCTAGTATGAAGCTGCCTGCCGGTGCGCCGGCCGGCACCGCCAGGTCCACCACCCGCACGCCGAGCCGATGCGCGACTTCGACTGCCGGGGACGTGTTGCCCCGTTCGACGATCAGCGCCTTGGCATGCAGGTCGGACAGGTAGAACTCGAACTCGTCGGCACGGTAGGCCGGATTGAGCGGCGCGCTGGTCGTTCCCGAAGCGCAGGCCATGTAGCAGGCAGCCATTTCCGGGCCGTTGTCGAGTACGATCGCCACCCGATCGTTGCGCCCGACGCCCAGCGCGTTGAGACTGGACAATGTCGTGCCGACCAGTGCGCGCAACCCCTCGTAACTGAGCGGCATCCGGCTCGGTGCAGATATCGCCGTTGCGGCATCGACACCGACCGACAGCAGATCTTTCAGGGTATTTTGCATCGATCCCTCTTGATTGTGGACCGATGTATACAACACTCGGTCTGATTCGGCCATTGTCGAGCCATCCATTCGCCTTGGGAAGAAGCGAAAAGCCCGTGAGGGTCGTCAGGCTGCATGGCCGGAATCCGGCGCGAAGCCGAACCGCCCGGCCGCTCGGTCAGAGATCGACGCTCATCAGATCTCGCGTGATGAAAGACCACTGCGCATCCTCGACCGGTGTGATGGAGAGCCGGTTGCCGCGCCGCAACAGTGGCATGGCGGCCAACCGGGGATGCTGGCGAAGCGTGTCCAAACTGATGTAGGGGGTCTTGCAGACGAACCTGACCTCGACGTTGACCCAGCGAGGAGCGTCGGGAGCGGATTTCGGATCGAAGTAAGGGCTCGACGGGTCGAACTGGGTCGCATCCGCGAACGCAGGGCGGGAGATTTCGCAGATGCCCGCAATGCCGGGTACAGGACAGCCCGAATGATAGAAGAATGCAAGGTCGCCGACCCGCATTTCGTCGCGCATGAAATTGCGTGCCTGGTAGTTGCGCACGCCGAACCATGGCACACGCTGCCCCGGCGCTCGTTCGAGATCGTCGATGGCGACCTCGTCGGGCTCTGATTTCATCAGCCAATAGCGCACGGCTCGTTTTTCTTCATCTCATTGCAGCCAATTAGCATTGCCTTTATACGATTTTTCGATTCTACAGCGCATGCGGGGCTGGGGTTTGCAAGCGCCGTGACGGAGCGGTCCAACTGTATCCGGTACTGCTCAGAGACATGTATTGCAATCCATATGCAGTTAAGCCCATAATTTAGTCATGAGTTGGGACGTCCTTTTTCACGACGACTTCGATGCCGAAATGCAGGAGCGACCCCAGGCTCTGCAAGACGAGTTATTGGCGCACGCCCTGTTGTTGCGCGAATTCGGGCCAAATCTGGGCCGTCCGACGGTGGATGGTCTGAAAGGCTCAAAGCACGCCAACATGAAGGAACTGCGATTCAGTTGGGAAGGCGAGGTCTGGCGTGTGGCTTTCGCGTTCGACCTCAAACGCGAGGCCATCTTGCTGGTCGGCGGCAACAAGGCCGGTGCGGACCAACGGCGCTTTTACAAGCGCCTGATCTCAGTCGCCGATACCCGCTTTGACCAACATCTGGCCGAACAGCAGCACGAAGGAAAGGAGCACCGACATGGCAAAAAAAATTGATCAGATCATGGCCGCCTTGCCCGCCAAGCGGCGGGGGAAGATCGAGGCGCGCGCGTCGGAACTGGCCACGCTCAAGGACTTGCGCCAAGCCGTGGCACAAACGCAGGAAGAACTGGCCGCGACGCTCGGCGTCGGTCAGGACACGATCTCGCGTCTGGAAAAACGCAGCGACATGCTGCTTTCCACGCTGCGCCGCTACGTCGAAGCGATGGGGGGTAAGCTGGAACTGGTGGCCAAATTTCCCGACCGGCCGCCTTTGGTCATCGACCATTTGGCTGAAGAGACTTCCGTGCGGCGCGCTATGAGCACGCAGACCAAGGCGCACGCTTAACGGCTGACGTCCGCGAGCATCCAAAGACAATCAGCCCGAAGTGCCACCCAGATTTCCACCCGTACCGCCGAGTTGTCGCCGCGACAACCATAAGGCATAGGGCGCAAAGCCTTTATTGGCGAGGCTCTCGGCGAAAACGATGCGAGCCTGAAATCGTCATCAGCCAATAGCGCGCGGCGGCCACAGGAAACACGAACGCGAAGCTCAAAGCACAAACGCGAAGCTCGAGGCTTCGCGTTTGTGCAATTGGACCCCCGCGAATGTCGTCAGGCCGGCATCCTGAACCGTGGGTCCAGGGTGGTCGCATTCCCGCCGCATCAGGTGCACCCGACTAAGGGGTGCTCACAACAGCGGCAAACGGTCTGCAACCAGATGCATACAACATAGGTTCAAGGAATCTATGACCTTAACGGGCACCGCAGGGGATTGACCCTCCCATCGCTGCCAACCCGAAGCCCGCACTAGAACAGATTTTCTTGCAGGGCGAGCGCCTGATCGACACGCGATTGCATGGAATCGATTCTACGCCGGAAATCCTGCAGGTCAATGCCGCCTGGCAGTTTCATCTGCAGCAATTCGTGCGCAATGTTCAGCGCCGTCATCACGGCGAGTTTCTCACCGCCGCTTTGGGTCTGTCCCCTGATCTCGCGCATCTTCTCGTCCACGTAGGACGCCGCTTTCAGCAGTGCCTCGCGCTCATCCGGCAGGCACGAGACGCGGTATTCGCGGCCGAGCAGTGCGATGTCAAGTAGTGTTTGTTCGCTCATGCTGCTGGCAATCCTTCGATGAGACCTTCGACTCGCTCGGCTGCCGCATCGATCTTTTCCTGCAGTCGCCTGTTCTCGCTCTCCAGGTTTGCGACTCGCAGACGCAGATCCCGATTCTCGTCACGAACCTGGGCGAAGTGGCCGAGCAGTTGATCGATTCGCAGCTCGAGGGCGGACAGTTGATCGTTCATGGCGCGAATCTTCTCCCGAAGCAGCCAGGCGGGTCAACATGATCACAATCCCGAAACGGGAATTCCGGCGATGCGGTACAATTTTCGCCGCGTCGTCGTCGATGACGCGTAGCAGCACGGTGCCGCGCGACTCAAAATCGCCGGTTAAACGGGAAACAGGTGCGCGGCGTTCGAACGCCGTCATGCCTGTGCTGCCCCCGCAACGGTAAGCAGGTGCGGGCACACCACGCCGACCCCCATGAGGGTCGACAGCCACTGCGCGAATTCTGCGCGGGAAGGCGGTGTGCCAAGTGGTCTTCGGTGCCGCCATCGATGCCACAACTCCCTGTGAGCCCGGATACCGGCCGTGGTGCGCAAGAACGGAAACGTCGCGGGGACGCGGCGTCCGGCGCATCCCGATGCCCTGGCTATCTGCTCCCCGCTGTTTCCACTGAGAGCTTGTGAATGAATCTCCTGCGCGGACCAAAGCCGGGCCGCTCGCGACGATTTCTTCACAAGCTCGGACAACCTCCGGCCCGCGGGGACGCTCGCCGGAACCAGGGAGAACATCGTGCATCGTCGTCCTGCGCCGGCACAGACCGGCACCGTCGTCGTTTCCACCCTTGCAGCATTGATTCAGTCGGGTATTTGCGTCGCCGACACCCCGCCGGTGCTGGACCGCGTGGTGGTAACCGCAACTCGTTTTCCAGCGGCGCTCGAGCAGCCGGTCGGCATGACCATCATCACCGGCGAAGACATCGCCAACAGTACGGCAACCTCGCTCGGCGAAGTGCTTTCGCGGCTGGGCGGGGTGCACATTCGGCAGAACCTGGCCGGCACACCCGATCAGCCGCTCGATCTGCGCGGTTTCGGTGTATCGGGAGACCAGAACACGCTGGTACTCATCAACGGCCAGCGCATCACCGAGAACGAACTCGTCTCCGCCAGAATCAGCGCCGTACCCCTGAACTCGATCGAGCGGATCGAAATACTGCGTGGCAGCGGCAGCGTGCTTTACGGCAGTGGCGGTACCGGCGGCACGATCAATATCGTGACGCGCGCGGCCATCGGCCACCCTCCTGGCGGGTCGGTATCCGCTTCGGTAGGCAGCTACAAGGGATCGGAGTTGCGGGCAGCGGCAAACGGCGGCAACGACCAACTGGGCTTTGCCCTGTTTGGCAACCGCACCGACACCGACAACTACCGCCACAACAATCAGGCCACGGTGGACAACATCGGCGCCGAATTCGCGTTGAGCGAGGGGCCGAGCCGCGCGAGCCTGCGCGTTTCGGGCAACCGGCAACGCGTTCGCCTGCCGGGCCCGCGCAGCGAAAGCCAGTTCCGCGACGATCCGCGCGGCACATCGACACCCGACGACTTCGGCAAGCTCGACGGCTGGGACGCCACGCTCAACGCCCAGCACCGTATCGGCAGCATCGACCTGGCGGCGGATCTCGGTTACCGGGAGAAATCCAGCGAATACTTCAATGCCTTCAGTGGCGGCAGCTTCGCGTCCGACGTCAATGCCCACGTCACGAGTTTCACGCCACGCGCGAAATGGAGCGGCGCGCTTGCCGGCATGCAGAACATCCTGATCGCCGGTTTCGACTGGGCCGACTGGGACTATTCCAACCGCTCCGTTTTTGCGGGCGATGGCTTTTCCGCCCCGACCAGCGAGAACGCCAACCAGCGCAACCGTGCCGCGTACCTGCAGAACAACCTGCAACTGGCCGCCGCCACACGCCTGACCCTGGGCGCCCGTCACGAGCGTGTCGAGCTGACAACCGCTGAATCCGAGACGCCGATCCCCGCGCGCAGCCGCAGCTATTCGCTTAACGCCTGGGAGGCCGGCCTGCGCCACGACATCACCGCGGCGCTGGCAGCCTATGTGCGAATCGGCCGCAGCTTTCGCGTCGCCAATGTGGACGAAGTACGCTGCGCGTTCCCGCCCTGCCAGGCCCTGCTCGAGCCGCAAACCTCGCATGACCGGGAAATCGGGATCGAGTATCGAACTGCCGATCTGGCGGCACAACTGGCGCTGTTCGACATCTCGCTGAATCGCGAGATCCACTTCAACCGGCTGTCCGGCTTCTTCGGTCAGAACGAAAATCTGCCGCGAACACGTCGTCGCGGCGTGGAGATCGAAACCTCGTTGGCCGCCAGCCGTACGCTCGATCTGTCCGCCCGCTACGCCTATACCCGAGCCGAGTTTCGCGATGGCGTCTTCGGCGGCGTGGTGATCGCCGGCAATGACGTGCCCGCGGTGCCGCGCCATCGCGCCAATGCCTCGGTGAACTGGCTGGCATTGCCATCGACCCGAGCAGTGCTCTCGGTCACCTACACCGGCGCGCAGCGCTATGACAACGACCAGGCCAATCGCTTCCGCAACATGCCCGCATACACGGTGGCCGATCTCAAGCTGACCCACACGATCGGCAAGGTCACGCTGGGAGCCGGCATCAACAACCTGTTCGATCGCAGGTACTACTCCTACGCCCTGGTGGACGACCCGCTCTCGCCGACCTCCTTCAACGCCTATACCGAAGCCCGACGCAACGGATACGTCAGCGTCGGCTACTGCTGGTGACAGGCCGCGATGTCGATCGAACTGATCCTCGGCGGCGCGCGTTCCGGCAAGAGCGCCTACGCCGAGCAGCAGGCGCGTGAATCCGGCTGCGCGGTTTCGGTGATCGTCACCGCGCAGCCGCTCGATGCCGAGATGGCGGCAAGAATTGCCCATCATCGCGCGCATCGGCCAGCGCATTGGCGCACCGTCGAGGCGCCGCTCGACCTGGCCGCGGCACTCCGGGCCGCGGCCGGCGCAGATCGGTTCGTGATCGTGGACTGCCTGACGCTCTGGGCAAGCAACCATCTCTGCGCGACGGGTCAGCCCGAGACCGATGCACCGCTCGACGCCTGGTCTGCCGCAAGGGGCGAACTGCTCAAGCTGTTGCCGCAGCTCGACGGAGCCATCGCGCTGGTATCCAACGAGATCGGCTGGGGCGTCGTGCCGATGGGCGCAATGACGCGCCGGTTCGTCGACGAGGCAGGCCGACTCAATCAGGCATTGGCCCGGTGCTGCGACAGGGTGACGCTGGTCGCGGCCGGGCTGCCGCTCACTCTGAAGGTCGGCGGATGAAGCGGCTGTGCCTGGTCGCGTTCGGCATGATGATCGCCATCGCGAGCGCGCAGGCGCAGATCACGCTGCGCGACGATTCGGGGCAGGAACTGAGGCTAGCTCATCCCGCACGAAGAATCGTCACGCTCTCGCCGCATGCGACCGAACTGCTGTTCGCTGCGGGGGCCGGTGCCAGGGTCATCGCAAGCGTCGATTTCAGCGACTATCCGCCGGAGGCGAAGCGGCTGCCGCGCGTCGGCGGCTATGAAACGCTCGATGTCGAACGCATCGTCGCACTCAAGCCGGATCTCGTGGTCGCGTGGGGCAGCGGCAATCCACCCGCGGTCGTCGACCAACTGCGCGGACTCGGGTTGCCGTTGTTCGTATCCGAGCCGCGCAGCCTCGACGACGTGGCGACGTCGTTGCAGATCCTCGGCAAGCTGGCCGGCGCCGAGTCAAGCGCGAATCGCGCGGCTGCGAACTTTCGCCAACGGGCAGCGGAAATCCGCTCACGGTATTCGACGCGCCCGCCCGTCAGAGTGTTCTACCAGGTATGGGATCAGCCATTGATGACCGTCAACGACGCCCACCTGATCAGCAAGGTGCTGAATCTTTGCGGCGGGATCAATGTCTTCGCGTCGCTGTCCGCCCTCGTGCCGACGGTGGATGTGGAAGCCGTCCTGGCTGCCGACCCGGAAGTCATAATCGGCAGCGAAGAAGCCGGGGCCCGCAGCGATGCGCTGAATGCGTGGCGACGCTGGCCGCGGCTCGCCGCAACCAAACGCGGCAACATCTTCCAGATGCCGCCCGACATCATGGTGCGCCACGCGCCGCGCATTCTCGACGCTGCACAAATCGTCTGCGATCTGCTCGAGCACGCGCGAGCCAATCGACCCGCCCAGCCTTGAGTTCACGCAGCAACGAACAAGCGTCGTCCGTCGACGTCGACCGCACGCAGGCTATGGCAGTACACGCGGGTCAACATCTCCCCGGTCAGCATCTGTTCAGCCGTTCCGGCGGCGCATTCGCCGGTTCCGAACATCAGCAGTACGTGGTCGCAAAAGCGCGCCGCGAGGTTCACGTCGTGCAGGCTCATGACCGCCGCGCGCCGGCTGCCCGAGATCTTCTTCCTGACAAGATCCAGCAGCATGACCTGCCGGTGAAGATCGAGATGATTGACCGGTTCATCGAGCAACATCAGCGGAGCATCCTGGACCAGCAACGCCGCGAGCTGCACGCGCCTGCGCTCGCCGCCGGACAGCGTGGTGGTCAGCCGCGATGCGAGTGGCGCCAGCCCGACCTCGGTCAATGCGTTGCGGGTGATCTGCTCGTCCTCCGCAGACTCCCAGGCCCACGGCGACAGATGCGGATTGCGGCCGGCAAGCGCCTCCTCGAACACCGTCGCGGGAAAGGCATCTTCGACCAGTTGCGGCATCAGCGCGAGCCGCTTCGCGATCTCGCGTCTCGACAGATCACGCAGCGGGGTTTCGCCCAGTCGGATCTCGCCGGATTGCGCCGCCCGCAGACCGGCCAGCGTGTGCAGCAGCGTGGTCTTGCCGACACCGTTCATGCCGAGTACCGCCCAGCATTCTCCGGTGCAGATGGACAGGTCGAGCGATGCGCATACCGCCGTGGCGCCGATGACGACTGTCAAATCCCGCACCTCGCAGAGCGGCGCGTTCATGCCGTTTCTCTGCGCAACAGAAAGAGGAACAGCGGGACGCCAATCAGCGCAGTAATCACACCCACCGGCAGTTGTTGCGGAGCGATGATGCTGCGCGCCAGCGCATCGGCCACGGTCAGCAAGGCGCCTCCCGCCAGGACCGACGCCGGCAGCAGCAGGCGATAATCGCGCAGCCCGATCAGGCGCAGCAGGTGCGGCGTGACCAGGCCGACGAAGCCGACGCTGCCGGCTGTGGTAACGGCTACCGCCGCGGCGGCCGAAGCGATCACGTAGACCTTCCAGCGCAGGCGCCTGACATCGACGCCGAGCGAGGCAGCGCGCAGTTCGCCACGGGCCAGCAGATTCAGCGCCCGGGCCTCGAACAGGCAGACCGCGAGGATCAGCGCGGCGGCGATCAGCGCCGGCCACGGTGTCTCGGTTCCTGCGAAATCGCCGAGCAACCAGAACACCATGCCGCGCAAACGCGCTTCCGGTGCCAGGGACAGTATCAGGCTCACCGCTGCGCCCCAGCCCGATGCCAGCACCACGCCGGTCAGCAACAGGCGCGAGGGTGCAAGATCGTGCCGCGAATGGGCCAGCGCGAATACCAGCAGCGTCGAGCCCAGCGCACCGGCGAAGGCCGCAGCCTGCACGCCCGCGATCGGCAGGCCGGCCAGCATTGCGCACAGCGCCAGGGTCGCCGCGCCGCCCGATACGCCGAGCACGTAAGGATCGGCGAGTGGGTTGCGCAACAGCGCCTGCATCAGCGCACCGGCGAGTGCCAGCAGGGCACCGACACCGAAGGCCGCCAGCGCGCGCGGCAAGCGCAGGGAGAACAGCACCTCGTGAGCCGCCGGATCGGCGCCGCTGAGCGCCGTCCATAGCGGCTGGGCAGTCGAACCGACGCCCAGCCCGACCACGACCGACAGGCCGGCGGCAACGACGAGCAGGGCAATGACCGGGGTGGCGCGCAAGAACGTGATCCGGAGAGAGCGGAAGCCCCGCATTCTAGCCCGGGTGTTTCACGAGCCGCCTGCGTGAGAGAATCACCGGCTGGAATCGGCCGATCGACATGAAAATCGCATTCGACATTGAAGCGCCCGACCCGGGAATCGCAGCAGCATTGCAGGCCAAACTGGACGGCAAGACCAAACCGCCGGGCAGTCTGGGCCGGCTCGAACAGCTTGCCCTGCAGATCGGCCTGATTCAGGGCAGCCTGTCTCCGACACTCGCGCAGCCACATCTCCTGGTCTGCGCCGGTGATCACGGCGCACTGGCCGACCCACGCGGTCGCGCGCTGTCGGCCTATCCGCAGGCCGTGACCTGGCAGATGGTGGAGAACTTCCTCGCCGGCGGCGCTGCGGTCAATGTCCTGGCGCGCGAGGCCGGCATGAGCCTGACGATCGCCGATGCCGGCGTGGCGCATGACTTCGGCATGCGCGCGGGGCTGATCGACGCCAAGGTCGGCCATGGCACGGCAAGCTGGTTCGACGGACCCGCGATGACTGACGCCCAGTGCGCCGAGGCGATCCAGAACGGAGCGGCTCTGGTTCGCCGATTGCGCCGCGACGGCTGCAACGCGATCGGTTTCGGCGAAATGGGTATCGGCAATACGGCGTCGGCAGCCCTGCTCACGCACTTCATCGGCGGATCGCCGCTCGGCGAGTGCGTGGGTCGCGGCACCGGACTCGACGATGCCGGTCTGGCGCTCAAGCGCAAGACGCTGCACCGCCTGGCCGCGGACTACCGCGGGGATCGCGATGCGGCGACGCTGCTCGCCCACTTCGGCGGGTTCGAGATCGCGATGCTGACGGGTGCCATGCTGGCCGCGGCGCAATCGCGAATGGTGCTGGTGATCGACGGTTTCATCGTCACCGCCGCGCTGCTGGTTGCACACGCGATTTCACCCGGCGTGCTGGCTTACTGCGTGTTCTCCCATTGTTCGCAGGAACGCGGCCATGCCGTTGCGCTCGATCATCTGCAGGCGCGCCCACTGCTCGATCTCGACTTGCGGCTGGGCGAAGGCACCGGCGCAGCACTCGCCTGGCCGCTGGTTCGCGTAGCGGTGGCGATGCTCAACGATATGGCGAGTTTCGAGCAGGCCGGGGTGGCGACCCGCGATACGAGATGATTCGTCGCGAAGCCGAGTTGTTCTTCAACGCACTGCGATTCTTCACGCGTATGCCGGTGCCACGCTGGGTCGGCCACTCGACCGATCTGCTGAACCACTCCGCGCGCTATTTCGCCCTGGTCGGCTGGCTGGTCGGATTGATCGGTGCGGCGGTATTTCTCGTCACCGGATTGGCCCTGCCGTTGACGCTGGCCATCGTGCTGTCGATGGCGGCGACGATCCGTTTCACCGGTGCCTTTCACGAAGACGGTTTCGGCGATGTCTGCGATGGCTTCGGTGGCGGATGGGATCGCATTCGGATACTCGCGATTATGAAGGACTCTCGCATCGGCGCCTACGGGGCGATCGGCCTCGTCCTGATGCTGATGGCCAAGTTTCTCGCCTTGCTCGAAATGGGCGAAGAACTCGTTCCGACCGCGCTGCTGGTGGCACATCCGCTGTCGCGCTTTGCGTCCACATCGCTGATCTACGCGCTCGACTACGCGCGCGAGGACCAGCCGGACGAGATTGCCCGCGCCAAGCCGCTGGCGCACCGTCTGTCGCGAGGCGAGTTGACCTGCGCAGCAGTGTTCGGTTGCGCGCCGCTGCTATTGCTGACCGGCCTCGAAGCGATCGGCGTGGTTGTGCTGGTATTCGTCGTCACCTGGTGGGCGGCAAGATATCTTCGCCGGCGGATCGGCGGCTACACCGGCGATTGCCTCGGCGCCACCCAGCAACTCGCCGAGCTCGCCATCTACCTGGCACTGAATTTCTCCTGGCTGCTGAGCGAGACGGAGGATCCATCGAACTCCATCTGATTCGCCACCCGCGCACCGTCGCCCCGGCAGGAATCTACTACGGCGCGACCGACCTCGGGCTGGCGGCGGACCCTCGCGATGCGGCGGATCGTCTGCGCGCGCTCCTGCCCGCACGCTACACGCTGGCGAGCAGCCCGGCCTCGCGTTGCCTGCGACTCGCCCGACTGCTCGACCCGAAACCGCTGGTCGATGCGCGGCTCACGGAGATCGATTTCGGTGACTGGGAAATGCAGGCTTTCGAGGCACTCCCGCGCACGGCGATCGACGCGTGGGCCGCCGACCCGTTCGGCTTCCGACCACCCGGTGGCGAGACTGCCGACGAGATGGCGCGCCGGGTACTGGATGCCTTGAACGATCTCTGCATGCGCGAACACGAGGCGCTGGTGATCGTCGGCCATGGCGGGCCGCTGCGCGTGATCGCCGGTCACCTTGCTGGACTACCGCGCGGCGATTGGCTGGGCATTCCGTTCGACTACGCCCGCACGACACGCATCGACATCGTGGCGGGTTCGGCGCGCATCGTCTGGAGCGACCGCTGATGTTCGCCCGCCGCGTGCTAAGGTGCGCGCCATGATTGAGGATGCGGTTCCGCTCGACAGGGTTCGCCGTGCGCTGATCATCAAGCTGCGCCATCACGGCGACGTGCTGCTCACCTCGCCGGTCATCTCGGTCCTGAAGAATCACGCGCCGCAGGCAGAAATCGACGCGCTCGTCTACGCCGACACCGCACCGATGCTCGCTCTGCATCCGTCGCTGGCACAACTGCATACCGTCGACCGGAATTGGAAGCAGGCCGGCGCGCTCGCCCAGGCCCGCGCGGAATGGCGCTTGTTGTCGGCACTGCGCGCTCGCCGCTACGACCTGATCGTGCACCTGACCGACCACCCGCGCGGGGCATGGCTGGCGCGCCTGCTCGGCGCCCGCCACGCGGTCGGGCCCAAGCGCAACGACGAAGCCGGCTGGTGGCGGCGCAGCTTCACCCATCGCTATGCACAGGTCGCTCGCACCGGACGGCACACGGTGGAGCGCAATCTGGATGCGCTGCGGCGAATCGGCATTCAGCCCGGCGAAGACGAGCGCGCGCTGACCCTGGTCGCTGGCGAACAGGCGCAGTACCGGGTTAGCGGCCTGCTCCACGAGCACGGGTTGAACGCGCGAGGGTTCATTCAGTTGCATCCGGCATCGCGCTGGCTTTTCAAGTGCTGGCCCGTCGAACGCAACGCGGCGCTGCTCGATGCGCTTCACGGAGACGGCTGGCCGGTGGTGCTGACCGCCGCGCCGGACCAACGCGAACGCGATATGGTCGCCGCGATCGCCGCTTCGAGCCGGGCGCCAGCGCTCGACCTCGCCGGGCAACTGTCGCTGAAGGAACTCGCAGCCCTGACCGCTCGGGCGAGGCTGTTCGTCGGTGTGGACTCTGCACCGATGCATATCGCCGCGGCCGTCGGCACCCCGGTCGTCGCGCTGTTCGGTCCGAGTTCCGATAGCGACTGGGGCCCGTGGGGCGTGGAGGCCCGGGTCGTCACGAGCACCCGCCACGCCTGCCGGCCCTGCGGGCTCGATGGCTGCGGCGGCGGCAAGATCAGCGAATGCCTGACCACGCTGCCGATCGAGCGCGTCTTGCAGGCGGTGCGCGAACTGCTCGCGGCAAGATGAAGCTGGCGATCGTGCGCCAGAGCTACACCCCGTTCGGCGGTGCCGAGCGCTTTGTCGAACGTGCGGTCGAGGCATTGAATCGGAGCGATCTGTCGCTGACGATCGTGGCGCGCCGCTGGCGCGGCGCACCGACGCACGAGGTACTGCGCTGCGACCCCTTCCACTTGGGCCGCACCTGGCGCGACGCCAGCTTTGCCCGCTGCGTGCAAAAGCTGATCGCCGATCGGCGCTTCGATATCGTGCAAAGCCACGAACGGATTACCGGCTGCGACGTCTTCCGCGCCGGCGACGGTATCCATGCCACCTGGCTGGAACTGCGCTCGCGCGCCGGCGGAAGCCTGTCGCGCCTCGGCCAGGCGCTGTCACCCTGGCATCGTTACACGCTGGCGGCTGAAGCGGCGATGTTCGCCGACCCGCGCCTGAGAGCGGTGATCTGCAATTCACGCATGGTACGCGATGACCTGGCACGCCGCTTCGGTCTCGATTCGGCCAAACTGCATGTCATCTACAACGGCATCGATCTCGACGACTACTCACCTGCACTGCGCGACGCACATCGATCGCGGGTGCGACAGGAACAGGGCGTCGGCGAGGCCGCACCGGTCATGCTTTTCGTCGGCTCCGGCTTCGAGCGCAAGGGCGTTCGTGCGCTGATCGACGCAGCGGCAATGATGCGGGAAAGCGGCGCCCAGCTGTGGATCATCGGCAAGGACAAGCACCGCGCACGCTATGAGGCGCACGCCAGAGGGGCAGGAGTCGCCGGGCGGGTCCGCTTTCTCGGCCCGCAACAGGACGTCAGGCCCTACTACGGCGCGGCCGACGCATTCGCGCTGCCGACACTCTACGATCCGTTTCCGAACGCTGCGCTGGAGGCCCTGGCGAGTGGCCTGCCGCTCGTCACCTCGGCCTCCTGCGGCGCATCCGAGCTTGTCGAGCCGGGCCGCAACGGTTTCGTCTGCGATGCCCTCGACATCCCCGCGCTGGCTCGCTCGCTGGACGCACTGTGCGCACCCGGCGCCGCGCGAGCCATGGCTGCGGCGGCCCGCGCCACCGCCATGCCGCTTTCGCGTGAAGCCATGGCCGATCGCCTGGTCGCTTTGTACCGCTCGCTGATGGCATAGACGCGGCCTGGCGAGACTCGGGGCGATGCCCTGGAACCCGCATGGATATTGGGTCTTCAGGCACCTGCGGGCGCTTCGGACGGCGCTTGGCGGGCAGCCGCGGCGGGGCGGATGACGGGCTTCCGATATAATCTGCGCCTGTCATTTGGACGTCCCGCCACGGCAATGCCTACCCCCGGCCCCTCGAGCCGACAAATCTACTTTCGCCTGCTCGGTTACGTGCGCCCGCACTGGCGGATCTTTCTCCTGTCGGTGGTCTGCATGGGGCTCGCGGGTGCCGCCGAACCGGTGCTGCCGGCCCTGATGAAGGAGCTGCTCGACAACGGCTTCGGCAACAAGGATGGGCGTCCGATCTGGTTCTATCCAGCGCTGATCGTCGGGCTGTTCGTGGTGCGCGGCATTGTCGGCTTCATCGCCGACTACGGCTTCGGCTGGCTCGGCAACGAGCTGGTGCTGGATCTGCGGCGCGCCATGTTCCGCCGCCTGGTCACCCTGCCGACCACCTACTTCGACAACCATTCATCCGGCGTGCTGGTTTCCAAGGTGGCATACGACGTGACCGGGGTCACCTCCGCCGCCACTTCGGTCGTGACCACCGTCGTCAAGGACACGCTGGTGGTAGTCGGCATGCTGGGCTGGCTGCTCTACCTGAACTGGCGCCTGACCCTGATCACCTTGGTGATGATTCCCTGCGTGGCACTGGTGACACGACTGTTTTCCGCCCGGATACGTGCCGCCAGTCGTTCCGCGCAGCAGGCGATGGGCAATATCTCCCATACGTTGCAGGAAGGCATCGAGGCGCACAAGGTGGTCAAGATCTTCGGTGGCCAGCAGTACGAAGAGAGCCGCTTCGAGAAGGCGGCGCGTTCCCAGCGCCGCGCCAACATGCGCCATGTGATTGCCGCCTCGGCGGTTCCGCCCTCGGTGCAGTTGTTCACCTCGGCCGCGCTGTCGATCGTCATTGCCTTCGCGCTGCACGAATCGATCACCGACAGGACCACGGTCGGCGGATTCGTTTCGTTCATCACGGCCATGCTGATGTTGACCGCCCCGCTCAAACGGCTGACCGAGGTCAACGCGGCGTTGCAGCGCGGGCTCGCGGCCGCGGAGAGCGTGTTCGAAGTGGTGGACGAGCGCTCGGAAGACGACCGCGGCACGGTGGAGATTTCGCGCGCCCGCGGACGCATCGACTTCGACAACCTGAGCTTCAGTTATCCGGCGCACGACAGGGTCGTGCTGTCGCGCATCAACCTGTCGGTCGCACCCGGCGAAACGGTTGCGCTGGTCGGCTCCTCGGGATCCGGCAAGACGACGCTGGCCAATCTGCTGCCGCGCTTCTACCACCTGAAATCGGGCCGCATACTGCTCGACGGGCACGACCTCGAGAGCCTGAAACTCGCGAGTCTGCGCGACAACATCGCCCTGGTCAGCCAGGATGTCGTGCTGTTCAATGACACGGTCGCTGCCAACATCGCCTACGGCAACAAACGTGACGCCAGCATGGCGGAGATCGAAGCGGCGACAGTCGCGGCACACGCGCTCGAATTTATCCGGGACATGCCGGAGGGATTCAGCACGCTGATCGGCGAGAACGGCGTGCGCCTGTCGGGCGGGCAGCGCCAGCGGCTCGCCATCGCCCGGGCGATTCTCAAGGACGCGCCGGTGCTGATTCTCGACGAGGCGACCTCGGCGCTCGATTCCGAATCCGAGCGCCATGTGCAGGCGGCGCTCGATGCGTTGATGAAGGGCCGCACGACGCTGGTCATCGCGCACCGGCTGTCCACCATCGAGCGCGCCGACCGGATCGTGGTTCTCGACAAGGGCCGCATCGTCGAGATCGGCAAGCACGGCGAGCTGCTCGCGGCCGGCGGAATCTACGCCCACCTGCACCGGATTCAGTACGCCCAGGACCAGGCCAGCGCGGAAAGCGAGGCCTGATGTGCACATCTTGCATACCGAAGCCTCGTGCGGCTGGGGCGGACAGGAACTGCGCATACTTTCGGAGTCGCAGGGCATGATCGCGCGCGGACACAGCATCACCCTGATTTGCCCGCGCGAGGCACGTATTCATGACGAGGCACAAGCACGCGGAATCACGGTGCATGCGCTGCCGATCGGCCGCAAGAAATCCGGTGGCGTGGTTGCTCTGCGAAGCTGGCTGAAGCGCAACCGGTGCGACGTCATCAACACCCACAGTTCGACCGATAGCTGGCTGGCCGCGCTGGCCTGCTCGTCGCTGCGGGGTGCGCCGCCGATCGTCAGAACCCGCCACATTTCGGCACCCACACCGCGCAACGCCGCAACGCGCTGGCTGTACACGCGCGCTACGCGGCACATCGTGACGACCGGCGAAACGCTGCGCCGCACCCTGATCGCGGACAACGGCTATCCGGCCGACAAGATCACGTCGATTCCGACCGGCATCGACACCCTAGGCTTCACGCCGGGAGATCGAGACAGCGCACGAGCAGCACTTGGGCTGCCGGGCGACGCGCCTGTCGTCGGCATCGTCGCCACGCTGCGAAGCTGGAAGGGCCATCGCTACCTGATAGATGCTGTCGCGGCCCTGGCCGGCGAGCGGACACTGCTGCTGATCGTCGGCGACGGCCCGCAGCGCGATGCGCTCGCGGCGCAGAGCGCTGCGCTCGGCCTCGAATCGCGCGTCCGCTTTGCCGGCAACCTGCACGACGTCCGGCCCTGGCTGCACGGCATGGATGTGTTCGCCCTGCCCTCCTACGCCAACGAGGGGGTGCCGCAGGCGCTGCTGCAGGCCATGCTGTGCGGCCTGCCCTGCGTCACCACCGATGTCGGCAGCATCGGGGAGATCGCGCAGAACGGCACGACCGCGCTGGTCGTGCCGGCGCAGGACGCGTCGCAGCTCGCGGCGGCACTGGCCCGCCTGTTGGGGGACGCGGCCTTGCGCCAGCGACTCGGTGAAGCCGCGAGAGCGCATTGCGCGAGCGGCTTCGGCCTGGAAACCATGCTCGACAAGATGGAAGCGGTATTTCGCAATGTCGTCGCGGCTGCTCGGGCGCATTGAGACGATCGCGCGTGCAGCGTTTGCGCGCGTCGCCACACTTGGCCGGCGGCGGCGGCCTGGATTGCCGCAACGCATACTCGTGGCGCACCACCTGTTTCTCGGCGACACGCTGATGCTCACGCCGCTGCTGGCCAAGATCCGCCAGCGCTGGCCCGATGCCGATGTCACGATGACCGTGCCGGCGGCATTCCTCCCGCTGTACGCGACCCGACCCTACCGCGTGCGGGCGCTGGCGTTCGAGCCGAAGGAAGCGGCAAGCCTGCGCACGCTGTGGTGCGAAGCGGGGTTCGATCTGGCGCTGGTGCCAGGCGACAACCGCTTCAGCTGGCTTGCCGCGGCCATGGGCGCACGCTGGATCGTTGCGTTCGCCGGGGATCGCCCTGGGTACAAGAGCTGGCCGGTGGACGAACTGCGCGACTATCCTGCAGTGCCGACTGCCTGGGGCGATGCGGTCGCCGGCCTGATCGATGGCGAGGAACCCCGGCCCTATTCGCTTGCCGACTGGCCTGCACCCGCCGCGGGAGATTTCGCGCGGCCCGCCACGCCATACGCGGTCCTTCATGTCGGCGCGAGTACACCGCTGAAGCTCTGGCCGCCCGAGCGCTGGCTGACCCTCGCGCGCAAGCTTGAACAGGCGGGGCTCTGTATCGTGTGGAGCGGTGGACGCGGAGAACAGCGGATCGTCGAGTCGATCGACCCGTTGCAGAGCTACGTCAGTTACGCCGGTCGCCTGGATCTCGCCCAGCTCTGGCATCTGGTGGCGGGCGCCGCCCTGCTGGTGTGTCCGGATACCGGCATTGCGCACCTCGGGCGCATCGTCGGCACGCCAACCGTGACCCTGTTCGGCCCCGGTTCGGCGACCATTTGCGGGCGCGGGCGATTCTGGCGCAACGCGCCCTACCTCGGACTTGGTGCAGAGCCCTTCGAATGCCGCAATCAGCACGTGCTGTTCAAGCGCGAGATCGCCTGGGTCGAGCGCTGCGGCCGCAGCACGCGCGAGTGTCCATATCCGCGCTGCATGGACCGGCTCGACCTCGACGAGGTTTTGCGGCAGGCCCTTGTGCTGGTCAACGACACGGTGCCACTGGCATGAGTCTGAAGCGGGTCGTCGGGCGCCTGCGTGACCGACTGGTCGGCAATGACTTCGAGCGCGCGATGCGTCGTGCCGGCAAATGCGACAAGCCACGCGTGCTGCTCTACTGGAATCGCGGCCTGGGCGACATCGCGCTGGGTCTGTGCGCGCTCCTCGCGAGCATTCGCGGCCGTCTCCCCGCTGCGCGAATCAGCGTGATCACGCGCAGCGATCTGCACCAGGCATTCGCCATGACGGCGGTCGACGAGATACTCGTCTGGCCAGGACTCGAACGCGGCAACCCGCAAGGTTTCGTCCAGAGTTGTGCCACCCTAGGCATCGCGCCGGGCGACTTCGACATCGTGTTCGATCGCCCGGATCCGACCACCTGGATCGCCAAAGATCTGGGGCGGTTCGTGCCGCGCCTGCGCTGGCCGGCCGAATGGGATGCGCTGGCGGATCGTTTCGACGCCATCGCGAACGAGCGGCCGGTCATCGTCGCGCATGTCAGTTCCGAGACCGGCCAGTTCTACGGCTACATCAAGGACTGGCCGAGCGAGCGCTGGAACGAACTGTTTTTCCGCCTGGGCAATCGGCATGCGGTGCAATGGGTTCTGGTCGGTCACGCGCAGCCGCAGCCGTTCGATCGGCTGGATATCCTCGATCTGCGCGGGCGCACCAGCCTGCCGCAGGTGCTGTCGATTCTGCGCAATCGCACCCAGGTGCTGGTCGCGGTCGATAGCGGCATTCTGTCGCTGGTGTATTACCTCGACCAGCAGTTTCCGCTCGAGGTGGTGTCCTTGTGGTCCGACCCGCGCCAGGGCATCTTGAAGCAGGCGGTGGCATCGCCCAATATGCTGCTCAGGCACTGTCCACTGGTGGGCGAGGGGGAGGACGTGCGCCGCCTGTCGGTGGACCGCGTGGCGACCGCGGTCGATGATGCGCTCGCCCGCCTTGGCGCCTCTGCACCGGGCGGCGCGCGACGAATCAGATGATCCCGACCCCTTCGAGATCCTGGCCGATCATCCTGCCCGCAGCGCTGTTGATCGCGATCCTCCCGATCACCCACACCGTCGCGCTCCGGATGGTTTTGCTCGCCGTGACGCTCGGCCTGGCGGTCCATGCCTGGCTGCGCGAGCCGACCCCGCCGCTGCCCGCGCGCAAGACCCTGCTGCTGTGGGCAGCCATCGCGGTCGCCTCGCTAGCATGGAGCGTCGACCGCGAGTATTCGCGCGGCGAGGTCGCCAACGAGATCGGTTACGCGATGGCCGCCTATTTCGGCTTTTTCGTGCTGACCCGCAGCGAAGACGACGTTCGCCGCATCATGCTCGCGCTGATCGCGGGGATAGTCCTGACGTCGACCTTCGGCATTGCGAGCCTGCTGCTACATGACGACTGGCGGGCGGGCGATTCGATTGGCATCGGCGATCGCAATGCGTTCAGCACAACGATTTCGCTCGCCTGCGTGGCCCTGATGCTGCTGCTCGCCAACCGCCGCATCGCGCCGCTGTCACCGGTGGCACTGTGGTTCGTCCTGGCATTGGCGCTGACCGCCGCCTCGCTGACACTCAACCGCACCATGTGGCCGGCGCTCGGCGCGGCTGCGATCGTCTTTCTGCTCGCCCACAACGCCAGCCGGCTCGGGTCGCGGCGCAACCGCCTCGTTGCCCTGCTTCTGGTTGTGCTGATCGCAGGGATCAGCGCAGCGCAGTTCTTTGTTGCCAGCACGATCAAGCGCAGCGAGCAATCGGCGAGCCAGGGCGTGGTGACCGCGGTGATGCGCGACGAGCGGATACTGATCTGGAAGTACGCGCTGCACCGCGCTGCCGATCGACCGCTCTATGGATACGGCTATGGCCGCGGCATACTGCGCAAGGACTTCCGCGCGCGGATGGGCCACGATCTCGCCTGGCATGCGCACAACGTGTTCCTCAACCAGGCCATTTCGCTCGGGATTCCCGGGTTGGCGGCATACTGCCTGATGCTGGCCTCCCTCGGCGCGGCCTTCGTTCGCCTGACTCGTGAGGAAGATGCCCTGACCCGCTCGTTCGGCGCATTCGGCCTGGCCCTGCTCACCGGCATGATCGTTCGCAGTCTGGCCGACGATACCATCGTCCGCGAAAACGCCCTGCTGTTCTGGTCGCTTGCCGGCATGGCCCTGGGTGCGGGCACTCGCCGAGCTGCTGCCTCGACGCACTGACAGACTGCGGCCTGTCGCAGGATGCCTATTCGCGGCGCCGCGGCGGATCTCTCAGTGCGCCTCGTCCCAGTTCGCGCCGACACCGACTTCCACTAGCAAGGGCACGGCAAGCTGCGCCACATCGCCCATCAACCTGGGCAGGCTCTCGCGGACGCGTTCGAGTTCGCCGTGCGGGACATCGAGCACCAGTTCGTCATGAACCTGCAGCACCAGGCGAGACCGCAGCCGGCTCGCCTCAAGCCAGCCGGTCACCGCGATCATCGCCAGCTTGACCAGATCGGCTGCGGTACCCTGCATCGGCGCGTTGATGGCCGCACGCTCCGCGCCCTGCCTGCGCCCGGCGTTGCTGCTGCGGATCTCCGGCATCCACAGCCGCCGGCCCAGCACCGTTTCGACATAACCTGTGCTGCGTGCCGATTCACGCGTTTCGTCCATGTAGCGCCTGACGCCAGGGTAACGCGCGAAGTAGCGGTCGATGTAGGCCTGCGCCGCACCGCGTTCGAGGCCGAGCTCGCGCGCCAGTCCGAACGCCGACATGCCGTAGATCAGGCCGAAGTTGATCACCTTGGCGTAGCGGCGCTGCTCGCTGGTGATCTCGGCAGGCGCAGCACCGAAGATCTCCGCTGCCGTCGCGCGGTGCACGTCTTCCCCGTTGGCAAACGCATCGAGCAGGCGTTCGTCGCCCGACAGGTGCGCCATGATCCGCAGCTCGATCTGCGAGTAATCGGCTGATACGACGCTCCATCCCTCCGGCGCCACGAAGGCCGCGCGGATGCGCCGGCCTTCGGCAGTACGGATCGGGATATTCTGCAGATTGGGTTCCGAACTCGCGAGCCGTCCGGTCACCGCAACCGCCTGTGAGAAACTCGTATGCACGCGCCCGGTCTGCGGGTTGACCATGCGCGGCAGCTTGTCGGTGTAGGTGCTCTTGAGCTTCGCCAGCGTGCGGTATTCGAGGATCAGCTTGGGCAGCGGATAATCGAGCGCCAGTTGCTGCAGGACTTCCTCGTCCGTCGACGGTGCGCCGGACGGCGTCTTCTTGACCACCGGGAGTTTTTCGCGCTCGAAGAGTATTTCCTGGATCTGCTTGGGCGAATTCAGATTGAACGGGTGTCTGGCCGCCTCGTGCGCGGCACGTTCGACCTGCATCATCTTCGTGCCGAGTTCATGGCTCTGTTGCGACAGGGCCGCCGAGTCGATCAGCACACCGGTACGCTCCATCTCGAACAGGATGTCGAGCACCGGCATCTCGATGTCGCGGTAGAGCGCTTCGAGCCGCGCTTCATCGCGCAGCCGGCCGTGCAGCGCCTGGTGCAGACGCAGCGTCACGTCGGAATCCTCGGCCGAGTATTCGGTGGCGCGTGCGACGTCCACCTGCGCGAAGCCGATCTGGCTTGCCCCTTTGCCCGCCACCTGCTCGTACTTGATGGTGGTGATGCCGAGGTGCCGCATCGACAGCGAATCGAGGTCATGCCCCTTGTCGGATTCGAGTATGTACGACTCGAGCAGGGTGTCATGGGCCACGCCGCGCACCCGAATGCCGGCGTTGGCGAACACATGCATGTCGTACTTGAGGTTCTGGCCGACTTTCGCGGCCGTGTCCGATTCGAGCCAGGGTCGCAGGCGCGCCAGGGTGTCGTCAAACGACAACTGCTCGGGCACGCCCGGGCCGCCATGGCGCAGTGGCAGGTAGGCCGCCTCGCCCGGCGCAACCGCGAACGATATGCCGACCAGATTGGCGGTCAGTGGATCGAGGCTGTCGGTCTCGGTATCGAGCGCGACAAGTTCCGCACGCTCGATGCGCGTAAGCCAGTCGTTCAGTTGCGCCGGACCGAGTATGCATTCGTATGCTTGGCGATGCGACCCGTCGTCGGGCCGGGCCGGCGGGTCCGCTGCGACAGCGTTCGGCTCGGCGGCCGAAGCAGACGAAGACCCGGCCTGCGCCGCAGCCTGCAGCTCGCGCAGCCAGGTCTTGAACTCGAGGCGGCCGTACAACTCGCGCAGTTGCGGCGCATCGGCTGGTGCCGGTTCGAGCTGGGACACGTTAACCGGAAGCGGAACGTCGCAGGAAATCGTGATCAGCTTGCGCCCAAGCGGCAGGAAATCCAGCGCACGTCTGAGGTGCTCGCCGACCGCGCCGCCGATTTCGCCGGCATGGGCGATTACGTCGTCCAGCGTTCCATACTGCTGCAACCATTTGACGGCGGTCTTCGGCCCGACCTTGTCGACTCCGGGCACGTTGTCGACGGCATCGCCGACCAGCGTCAGGTAGTCGACGATGCGTGCCGGCTCGACGCCGAACTTGGCAACGACGCCCGGCTCGTCGAGCACTTCGTTGCTCATGGTGTTGACCAGCCGGACGTTCGGGCCGACCAGTTGTGCGAGATCCTTGTCGCCGGTCGAGATCACGCACTCCATGCCATTGGCAACCGCCTCGCGCGCCAGGGTGCCGATCACGTCGTCGGCCTCCACGCCGTCTTCCATCAGCAGCGGCCAGCCCAGCGCCTTGATCACGGCATGCAGCGGTTCGATCTGCTGCGTCAGGTCGTCCGGCATCGGCGGCCGATGCGCCTTGTATCCGGGATACAGGTCGTCGCGAAACGTCTTGCCCTTGGCATCGAAAACGCACGCCCGGTACTGCGCCTTGTAGTCGGAAACCAGCCGGCGTAGCATGCTGATCACCCCATACACCGCGCCGGTCGGCTCACCATGCTTGTTGCGCAGATCCGGCAGGGCGTGAAAAGCGCGATACAGATAGGACGACCCGTCGACCAGCAGCAGCGTGCGTGTGGTCATTCAGGCAAGACCGGCATGGCCGCCATTTCCTTCAGGCATCGGCACGGCGCGCATACAGTCAGGTTCCGCACATTTCATGATGACAGCAAAAGAGAAGCTCCCGAAGGTCGTCGCGCCCGGGACGGCGCAATCGCTTTCCAGTGCGCGCGAGGCGTGGCGCCTGTTCGGCATTATGGCAGAGTTCGTCGAGGCGACCGAGCGCCTGGCGGCGATTCGCCCCGCGGTCAGCATATTCGGCAGCGCGAGAACGCCGCCCGATTCCGCCTACTACATTCTTGCCGAGCGCATTTCGCGATTGCTGTCGGACTCGGGATTTGCGGTGGTTTCAGGCGGTGGTCCCGGCATCATGGAGGCGGCCAACAAGGGCGCCTATTTCGGCAAGTCGCCGTCGGTCGGACTCAACATCCAGTTGCCGATGGAACAGGCGTCGAACCCCTATCAGGACATATCGCAGACCTTCCAGCACTTCTTCGCCCGCAAGTACATGTTCGTCAAGTTCGCCACCGCCTATGTCGTGCTGCCCGGGGGCTTCGGCACGCTCGACGAATTGTTCGAAGCACTGACCCTGGTGCAGACCGCGAAGAGCCGCAAGATTCCGATCATCCTCGTCCATACGCCGTTCTGGAGTGGACTGGTCGACTGGTTTCGCGACCGGCTGGTCGGCGAAGGCATGATCAATCCGGAAGACATCGACCTGATCCAGATCATCGATCAGCCGGAAGAAGTCGTCGAGCACATCTTCAAGTTCTACGAGCGCCGCGGCTTTGCACCGCTTCCGGAAGAACACGAGCTGATGCTGAATCTGTAAGCTTGCCGCCTGTCGAGCGATCGGTCTTTGATAGAATCGCGCTTCACGCAAAAGGAATCCAGAAGGAATCACCAATGCGCCTCCCCGCCTGCAAGTTGCTCGTCACCCTGCTGTTCGCCGCCAGTGCCGCCACCCAGGCGCAAGCGCAAAAGCCTGCCAATCTCGAGCCGGTTCCCGAGCCGCCGCCACCGCCGGTCGGGATAAGCGATGGCACCGAGGAGCCGCAGGTCACGATAAAGAAGCGCGGCGAGGACAAGGTCGAGGAATACCGCCTGAACGGCAAGCTCTACATGGTCAAGGTCACGCCGCCGCACGGCCGCCCCTATTACCTGGTCGACGACAAGGGCACCGGCGTCTTCTCGCGCCGCGACGATCTCGACAGCGGCCTGCGCGTGCCGCTGTGGGTGATCAAGGAGTTCTAGCGGGTGAAGCGTAAGGGGTGAGGGGTCAGGGGTGAGGAGGCAAGACATCCGCGCTCCTCGTGCCGCCAGCCGAAGATCTACGCCTCACGCCCCTCACGCCTCCCCCTCACCCGTATGGCCGTATTCACGCCCGTCACCCTCGATCAGCTCGGCCTCTGGCTGAAGAACTACTCGATCGGCACGCCGCTCGAACTCAAGGGAATCCCGTCGGGAATCGAGAACAGCAACTTCTTTCTCACCACCACCCACGGCCAGTATGTTCTGACCCTGTTCGAAAAGCTCACCCGCAGCGAGCTGCCGTTCTACATTCACCTGATGGCGCATCTCGCCCGCCACGGGATTCCCTGCCCGGCGCCGATCGCCGATCGCGACAACGAGTATCTGGGCCAGCTCAACGGCAAGCCGGCGGCCATCGTCTCGCGTCTGGCCGGCACATCCGAGATGTCGCCCGGCGTCGCGCACTGCTCGGCCATCGGGTCGATTCTCGCGGACATGCATATCGCCGGGCAGACCTACGGCCGCCGGCTCGAAAATCCGCGCGGCCCGCGCTGGTGGCGTGAAACCGCGCCCCAGGTCATGCCTTTTCTGCCCCCCGACGAGCAAGCCATGCTGGCTGACGAATTGCGTTTTCAGGTCAGCCACCGCCTCGACAAACTGCCGCGCGGCGTCGTGCATGCCGACCTGTTTCGCGACAACTGCCTGTTCGAGATCACGGCCGGCGTGCCGCGGGTCGGCGGCATCATCGATTTCTACTTCGCCGGCAACGACGTGCTGCTGTTCGATGTCGCGGTCACGGTCAACGACTGGTGTTCCGACACAGCGGGAGAACTGGATACGGCGCGGACCAGCGCCCTGCTGGCCGCCTATCATGCAGAGCGCCCGCTGAACGCCGCCGAAAAAGTGCATGGCCCGCCATGCTGCGCGCCGCAGCTCTGCGATTCTGGCTATCGCGGGTATTCGACTACAACCTGCCGCGACCCGGCGAAATCGTCAATGCGCACGATCCCGCGCGCTTTCGCGACATTCTGCGACTACGCGTGGCTGCCGGCGATGGCTTGCCGTGGGCAGTTTGAATTGTTGCGACCCATCGGATAGCATGAATCGAATGCAATTCCGATTCCTGTTGCACTAGCGGAGGCATCTGCATGTCTGACTCAGCTCCACCCGGCAACGCGGTGGCGAATGTTGCGCCCACTGCGCGCAGCGTCGATGCCGGCCGCAGCGTCGAATGGTTCAAGGCCGGCTGGAACCTGTTTCTCAAGAACCCAGGCGTCTGGATCGCCATCTCCGTGATCATGCTGGTCGTGGTTTTCGTGCTCTCCATGGTTCCGGTGATCGGTCAGATCGCCGTCCTGGTGACACTGCCAATCGCCGGCGGCGGGCTGGTGCTGGGCTGCCAGTCGCTCAGCGAAGGTGGAGAATTGCGCGTCGAGCACTTGTTCGAGGGTTTCCAGCGGCAAGGCGCATCGCTGGCGATCGTCGGCGCACTGTACGCGGTCGGCGGCTTGCTGGCAGTCGGCCTGGCCTTCCTGATCGGTAGCGGCGGCGCCATTGGCGGCGCGATCACCCACGGCTGGTCCGGCGCCGGTCTCGCCGCGGGCAGCCTTGCGCTGGGCCTGCTGGTTTGGCTGATACTCTCGGTATTGCTCGGCATGGCCTTCTGGTTCGCGCCCGCGCTGGTGGTATTGCGCGGCCTCGCACCGATCGACGCAATGAAAACCAGCCTGGGCGCCTGCCTGCAGAATTTCGTCGCCTTCCTGGTCTTCGGCATTCTGTCTGCGGTCGCCGGATTCGTTGCGATGCTGCCGATGGGTCTCGGCATGATCGTCCTCGTGCCGGTGATGATCGGTGCGGCCTATGCGTCCTACCTCGATGTCTTCGGCTGAAGGTCGATCAATGGAGCGCCATGCAGGCTAGGCAACTCCCGGCCGCGCGCGGCTGGGCCTGGATTGTCGAGGGGTTTCGCCTGTTCAGACGCAACCCGCCGCTGATCACATTCCTGGTCTTCGGCTACTGGTTTCTGCTGGCGGCGATCAACGTGTTCCCGCTGATCGGACAGGTCGCCGCATCGCTGGCCATGCCAGCCTTGTCGGTGAGTGTGGCCAATGGCTGTCGGGCGGTCGATCGCGGCGACCCCGGCAGGTTCGATCTGATGTTTTCCGGGTTTCGCCTGAACTTGCCGAACCTGCTGCGCCTCGGCGCGATCTATTTCCTTTTTACGCTGGCCGTGCTTGGTGCGAGCACGCTGGTCGATGACGGCCTGCTGTGGCAGGCAGCGATCAAGGGACAGAAGATCACGGCCGAGACCCTGCGCGATACCAATCTGATGGCGGCGCTGCAGTTCGCGCTCGTGTTGGCCATGCCGGTGACGATGGCCAACTGGTTCGCGCCGCTGCTAGTCGCCTGGGCCGACATGCCGACTGGAAAGTCGCTGTTCTTCAGCTTCTTCTCCTGCCTGCGCAACTGGCGCCCGTTCCTGATCTATGGTCTGGGCGTGATGCTGATCAGCGCGGTGCTGCCGGGACTGATCGTGGGTGCCGCCGCCGCGGTTTCCGAAGCGGCCTCGAACATGGTGAGCGTCGCCGTCGTCATGGTACTGGTGTTCCTGTTCGTACCGACCCTGTTCGCGAGCTTCTACGTCAGCGCCCGCGACGTCTTTGTCGAGTTCGCCCCGGACGTTTCCCGGCCGGGCGGCGTGGAATAGATTCTTGCTCGCGCCCATCGGCATACTCGGTGGCACCTTCGACCCGATTCATTACGGCCATCTGCGGCTGGCCGAGGAGGCGCGCGAAGCACTTGCGCTCGAGCAGACGTTGCTGATTCCGTCCGGTCAGCCGCCGCATCGCGAAGTGCCGCAAACGGCGGCTGGCGACCGCCTGGCGATGGCACGGCTGGCGATCGTCGCGAACCCGTCGATCGTCGTCGACCCTGCTGAAGCCGAATCGGCAACGCCGAGCTACAGCGTGCTCACGCTGGAACGACTGCGCGCGAAGTTCGGCCCGGCCAGGCCACTGGTGCTGCTGCTCGGCGCCGACGCCTTCGCCGGCTTGCCATCATGGCATCGCTGGCGCGAACTGTTCGCGCTCGCCCATATCGCAGTGGCCAACCGGCCCGGGCATCCGCCGCATGCGCGTCGTTTTCCAGAAACCCTTTCGCAGGCGCTGGCCGCCGAGTGCAGTCAGCGTTTCGGCGCTAACGCCAACGAACTGCGGACCAGCCCGGCCGGCCGCATACTGCCGTTCGACATGACCCCGCTGGCGATCTCGGCCTCGCTGATAAGGGCGCAACTGGCGGCCGGCCACTCGGTACGCTATTTGCTCCCGGACTCGGTTCTCGACTATATTCTTTCCAATCACCTTTACGCCTGACGCATGTACCTGCCCAAGCTCCAGAAGATCGTCGTTGCCGCGCTCGAAGACATCAAGGCGCGCGATATCGAAGTGATCAACACCAGCAAGCTGTCATCGATGTTCGAGCGCATCGTCATCGCCAGTGCCGACTCGACGCGCCAGACCAAGGCGCTTGCCCGCAGCGTCCATGACAAGGTCAACGAAGCCGGCGGCGAAGTCCTCTCCATCGAGGGCGCCGACAGCGGCGAGTGGGTGCTGGTCGACCTCGGCAGCATCGTCGTGCATATCATGCAGCCCGCTGTGCGCAGTTACTACAATCTCGAAGAGCTGTGGCGAGCGAAGCCGGCGCGGCGAACGCCCACGGCCGGAGCCGCGGTGCAGAATGCTCACTGAGGGATGAAGCTCATGGTATGCGCCGTCGGCACGCGCATGCCAGCCTGGGTCGATACCGGGTTCGACGACTTCGCCCGACGCATGCCGCGCGAACTGCCACTCGGGCTGACGGAAATCCGCCCCGAACCGCGCAGCGGCAAGCCGGTCGATGCCCTGCTGGCGGCCGAGGAATCGCGGATTCGCGCCGCCCTGCCGCAGCGATCCCGCATCGTCGCCCTCGACGAACGCGGCACGGACATCGACACGCGCGATCTCGCTGCACGGCTCGAACGCTGGCAGAGCGAAGGCGACGACGTGGTTTTCGTGATCGGCGGCCCGGACGGACTGGCCGCGGGCCTGAAACGCGACGCCCGCGAATCGCTGCGCCTGTCGAGCCTGACCCTGCCGCACGCACTGGTGCGGGTGGTACTGGCCGAGGCGCTGTATCGCGCCTGGAGCGTGACACGGAATCACCCCTATCACCGCGAATAGTCATGCCATGCGCCTAGACCTGCAAAGCCGCATCTACCTCGCGTCGCGCAGCCCGCGCCGGCGCGATCTGCTGCACCAGATTCACGTGAACTTCGAGATCGTGCTGTTTCGCACCGGCCTGCGCGAGGATGTCGAGGTGTGCGAGGACGTGATGGCCGGCGAATCGCCGGCCGACTACGTGCTGCGGATCGCCCACGCCAAGGCACTGGCCGGCGTCGAGCGCGTCGGATCGAGGCGGCTGATGCCGCACCCGGTGCTTGCGGCCGACACGACGATCGAACTCGATGGCGGGATCATCGGCAAACCGGACAGCGCCGAGCATGCCGAACAGATCCTCGCCAACCTGTCCGGGCGCGCGCACCAGGTACTGACGGCCATCGCCGTCGCCGACGCCGATTACGTCGAACACCACTTGTGCGTCAGCCAGGTGCGATTCCGGCAGCTCGACGCTGCCGAAATCCGCCGTTACGTCGCCACCGGCGAACCGATGGACAAAGCCGGCGCCTACGCCATCCAGGGCCGCGCCGGCATGCTGATCAGCGAGATGCACGGCTCCTATTCCGGCATCATGGGATTGCCGCTTTACGAGACCTCGATGCTGCTGGCGAAGTTCGGTTACCGATTCTAGCGGCCTGTCGGACTTGCGTCGTGGGTGCGACGGGGTCGATTTGGGATGCAGCGCAAGGCGCGCCGACGAAGCTTGGATGTCCCCCAAGCGAGGAGGCGCAACACAGCGATGCGACCGAATCGACCCCGTCCCGAAGGGTTGCCGCCAAACCGGGCGTCTGCGGCGTTGCACCGCTTGGCAATGGAACGACCATTGCCTGCGCGGTGCGCCTTGCATCCATCCCGGTTTGGCGACAACGCATCCCACGAATCAAGCCCGACAGGCTGCTAGTCTCTTACGACTTCAAAGTTTTGCGTCCTGGCACAGAAGTGCGAGGCCGAAACGATGCATTGCGGCTATGCGGCCATTGCAGGAACGATTGCGAAGTTGGTGAGGCGCTCGAACGCGGCGATGGCCATGCGGCCTGCTCGAGTCAGGTAGTAGCGGTAGGTGTTGGCGGCGCGCTTGATCAAGCCGAGGACGCGCAGGCGGCGGAGCTGGCGGGACAGTCGCGAGGGCGTTTGGTCAGGGAGTCGGCGCATCAAGTCACAGCGGGCCAAGCCATGGATGTTGAATTCGGGTCGTTGCACGGCGCGTAGGAGGGCTTGGTCGTTGGAATCGAAGAAGTTCAAGCCCTTGAAGGACCGGTCGCCGTCAGGTTTGGATTGCGTCACGCGTTCAAGCAGGCGTTGTCCGCTGCTGTGATCGTCCAGGCTGGAGAGGAACTCGAGATAGCGATGATTGCAGCCCAGCAGAATTTCGCGCAGGTCGATGAGACTGTAGATGGATTTCTTCAGTGGCGCGACTTCTCGCGTGGTGCGGCCGGTGCGGTGTTCCACCTTGCGGTGGTGCTTGAAGAACGAAACGTCATTGGTTGTGGTCTCGATGCGCAGGATGCGAGCGAACTTGTCGTAGATCTTGATAGAGACCGATCCGAATTTGTGCTTGATGCAGGTTCCCTCAATGCGCGTGCTCAGGCGCGAGCCAATCTCGGCGGCCAGTTGCGGGGTGATCTTCTTGCCCAGGAATGTGGCGATTTGCTCGGCCTTCACCGAGAGCACTGCCTCGCGGGCGAGCTGCTGGTACAGCGAGCCGAGGATCTTCTCGCTCTTGAACACCAAGTCGGTCGAGTATTCGGCCTGCATGATGCTCCAGTGGTAGGTCTGCCCAAAGACATCCAGGACGGGGCAGCACAGCTGGGCGTAGCGGTCCAGGTGGCGATGCAGCAACTCAGGCTTGAAGGTGTCGGCGAGTTCTTGCGCACGAGCGAAGTCGGTTATGCGAGCAAAAGCGTTGTCGGCTGCGGCGAAGTCGATGCCCTCGCGCCGCATTCGTTGCGCCAGCCAACTGTGTCCGTTGCAGTAAACCTGCAGCCGGAACGGACAGTAGGTGGGCACGCGCACGTAGATGAGCCCCAGCTCTCGGTCCATCCAGTAGAAGTAGTAGTGCAGGCACTTGGTGGTGTCCGGGCGCAGGAAAGTGCGTCCGCTGGCCTTGTCGTGCCAGGGTTGATAGGTCGCGCAGGTCTCCATCGCCGATATCACGTGCACCAGGCCGGGCGCATCGCCACGCGCCGCGAGCACCTTGGCCACGACGTCTTCTTTGCGAACGTGGGCCTTGGCGATATGTTCGATCCTGGCGCCGTGCTCCGTTGCCAGCGCCTGAGCGGCATGGCGAACGCGCTCCCGCAGAGGCAGCGCGAACTGCGGGTAGTCGAAGATACGGATCCCACGGGAGACCAAGAAGCTGGTCATGCCCTCTGCGAAACACGCGCCGGGCAACGTGCCGGTGATGACGATCCGGTCGTAGCAAGACAGCACGCCTGCCAGATTCTCCGCGTACCGGGTCGTAAGCAGCTCCATGGCGGCCTCCGCATCGACAAGCTCCACGCAAGCGCTAGGGTACCGCTATTCCCCTGTTTGGTTCCGGCTCGTCCGGCTTAGGAACTCGGCGAATTGGGGAATCCAGCACGGCATGGGTAGAATCCTCCCATCCCAGGACTCCGGTTACCGTTCGCCGTGGAAGATCAGTTCCTTATCAACTTCACCCCGCAGGAGACCCGTGTTGCGCTGATGCAGCAGGGCGTGGTGCAGGAACTGCACATCGAGCGCGTCGGCAGCCGCGGGCTGGTCAGCAATGTCTATCTGGGCCGGGTGGTACGCGTGCTGCCGGGCATGCAGTCGGCTTTCATCGATATCGGGCTGGAGCGCACGGCGTTTCTGCATGTGGCGGACATCTGGTTGCGGCGCAACGGCAATGGCGATGCCGGCAAGCCGATCGAGCGCATCCTGTCGGAAGGCCAGAACCTCGTCGTCCAGGTGCTGAAAGACCCGATCGGCAGCAAGGGCGCACGACTGTCCACGCAGATCAGCCTCGCCGGAAGGCTGCTGGTCTATCTGCCGCAGGAGCGGCACATCGGGATCTCGCAGCGCATCGAAAGCGAATCCGACCGCGAAGCCCTGCGCGAGAAGCTTCACCAACTGGTGGGGAGCGAAGAGCCGGGCGGCTTCATCGTGCGCACCGTTGCCGAATCGGCTTCGGACGGCGAACTGGCGAGCGACATCGCCTATCTGCGCAAGACCTGGGCCGACATCCGCAGCGCAGCGAATGTCTCCAGCCCGCCGGCGCTGCTGCATGAAGACCTGCGGCTGAGCCAGCGCGTGCTTCGCGATCTGGTGACGCCCGAGACCTCGCACATCGTGATCGATTCGCGCGAGAACTTCGTCAGGATTCAGGCCTTCGCCCACGAATACATGCCGCAGCTCGAGGGTCTGCTCGATCACTACACCGGCGAGCGCCCGCTGTTCGATCTGCACGGCGTCGAGGACGAGATCCAGAAGGCACTGGCGCGCCGCGTCGAACTGAAAAGCGGCGGCTACCTGATCATCGACCAGACCGAGGCGATGACGACCATCGACGTCAATACCGGCGGCTTCGTCGGCAACCGCAACTTCGACGACACCATATTCAAGACCAATCTCGAGGCCGCCCACACCATCGCGCGCCAATTGCGCCTGCGCAATCTCGGCGGCATCATCATCATCGACTTCATCGACATGGAGAACGAAGAGCATCGCAACGCGGTGCTGGCCGAATTGAACAAGGCTCTGGCACGCGACCACACCCGGCTGTCGCTAAATGGCTTCACCCAGCTCGGACTGGTCGAGATGACGCGCAAGCGCACGCGCGAGTCGCTCGCCCACATTCTGTGCGAGGAATGCCCGACCTGCGGCGGCCGCGGCGAGGTCAAGACCGCGCGCACTGTCTGCTACGAAGTCCTGCGCGAGCTGCTGCGCGAGGCCAAGCAGTTCAGCGCGCGCGAATTCCGCATCATCGCTTCGCCGCGCGTGGTCGACCAGTTTCTCGACGAGGAGTCGCAGGGGCTGGCGATGCTCTCCGATTTCATCGGCAAGCCGATTTCGCTGCACCCGGAGAGCGGTTACGCACAGGAGCAGTTCGACATCGTGCTGCTTTAGCAAGTCCAACCGCTTGACGCGTGCGCCGACGACTTGAAGGTCGCACTTAAACGGTAAGACAATGAAATGGATCGGCGCGTCGAGAAAACGCGAACGAACCCGGAGGTGCATTTGCATTTTCGGAGAAGTTTGGGATCCGAAATGAGCAACGGCAGATGGATGAGCTTCGCAATCCACTCGCGCGGCCGGACGAGATTCGAGCCAAGCGAGACCAACCCATCGAAGAGCTGGAGTGCGAAGTCGGCCAGCCGGTAACAGTGGCGACTGTGCTCTGGTGCGATCGGGTACTGTCACAATTCGTCATGCTGGCTCCCACTGGTTGCTTGCACCGCAGATCTTCGAGGGGACAAGACCATGTTCATCGATAAGGTAACGCTTAAGAACATTCGCGGGTTTCGTGATCTGGAGTTTTCGTTGAGCCGAGGCGCTGGCGTCTACTCCGGCTGGACCGTCTTCACGGGTGACAACGGCTCCGGGAAAAGCTCGCTTCTCAAGGCGATCGCGGTTGCATTGACTGGCAAGGAGACTGCGCGCGCATTGCAGCCGAGCTTCCATCGATGGATACGTGACGGTCAGCACAACGCATCAATCGAATTGCAGATCGTCCGGACCGCGGATGATGACTCGCTCTCCGGTGAGGGCAAAGCTCCCAGCAAAGAGTTTCCAGCGTGCGTCTCGTTGAAGAACGGCGGCAAGGAACCCCACGTCGAAATCACCGTCCCCGCTGGAAAGCCGAAGAACTACTCCACGCCGCAACGAACCATCTGGTCACTCGATGCGAGGGGATGGTTCTCCTGTGGGTATGGGCCGTTTCGCCGAGTCTTCGGCGCTTCGCCCGAAGCCACACGTCAGATGGTCGCGCCAGCTACCGAGCGCTTTGTGACGATGTTTCAAGAGGCGGCGTCTTTGGCGGAGGTGGATCAGTGGCTGCGCAACCTGAGCCACAAGGACTTGGAAGGCAAGGGCGAGGAGAAGCAACAGTTGGCCGTGCTGATTGAAATCTTGCGTGACGACCTCATGCCGAATCAAATCACGGTCGACCGTGTTGATTCCGACGGCCTGTGGTTACGAGATCGCAACGGATTGCGACTGGCGTGGAGCGAGATGAGCGATGGCTATCGCGCCGCGCTTGCCTTGCTGGCCGACATCCTGCGGCATTTGATCAACGCGTATGGGGTGTCGGGCCTCACTGAACGCAGCTCCGACGACAAGCTCTTCGTCAAGCGTAGCGGCGTAGTCTTGATCGACGAGATCGATGCTCATCTGCATCCTGAGTGGCAACGCGAAATAGGCTTCTGGCTCAAACGCCACTTCCCGAACATTCAGTTTCTGGTGACAACCCACAGCCCCATCATCTGCCAGGCGGCAGATGAGAATGGCCTGTTCGTATTGCCCGAGCCCGGAAGCGACGACGAGCCGCACCCGTTGACCGACGAGGAATATCGAACCGTTATCGCGTCGCGTCCGGACACTATACTGCTTACCCCGGCGTTTGGTCTTCAGAACACACGCTCGCCCAGGGCGGTGGAAGGGCGCGCCGAGTACGCAAAGCTCATGGCCAAAAAGCGGGCAGGCGCCAAGTTGACAACGGCGGAACGGGATCAGGCCAACCAACTTCAGTTGTTCGCTGTGACGGGCGAGGAGCCCTGACCCATGCGGCGAGTCAGGCGACTCGCGTTGCCGGGACCCGACTTTGACACTGCCAAGTAACACGCCCCTCGGAAAGCCGCATGGCACAAGGCATTCGGCGACGACGCCGAAATCGGTGTGTATCTAGGCAAAGAAGGTGCTCAATCCAGATTCAGGATTGGCTTCGGCGGCTTTATTTTCAACACCTTCAATCGGTTAGCGGCATCCGACGACGGCTCGGTGACCTGCCAGACGCGGCCGTTGGGGCTGGACAATTGCGCCAACTGGATGTGTTTCAGATCGTCGCGGATATTGCGCCACGTATCCTGACAGGCATGCTCGATGGTGCGCTCAAGCAACAGGGACAGGACCGTGATGGCGATGTGGGCATGAATGCGGTGGGGTGCCCAGTGGAACACGGGGCGCATCTTCAACCCGCTCTTCATCGTCCGCCAGGCTTCTTCCACGCGCTGCTGCTGTTTGTAGCCCAGCGCCATGTCTTCCGCCGTGAGCGTGTCATCGTTGCTATGCACTACGAACTTGCCGTCGAAGCGCTCCAGTTCCTTCACCGCCGCTCGGTCGATCGCCAGCCCCTGTTTCGTTTCCTTCAGCAGGCGCCCGTAGCGGGCGCTGGTCCGTAAAGCGCAGACCCGTTTCGTGTGGCTCACTTTGGCCAGATCGGAAAGACTGGACAGTTCCGCCTCCAGTTCGTTGAGCAGATCCTCCCGATGCGACTTCTGGCGTTTGGCTTCAAGCGGATTGAAGCAAACCGCATAACGTCGCCGTCGCTCACCCTCGCCGACGATGACTTCCTTGACTTCGAGATTCTCGGCGACGGTGCGGTAGCGTCCAGGACGCGACAGAACCTCTTCGGTGACTTCGTCGCCCCGCCGCATCGGCATGGCCAGCAGGTACTTGCCGCCGCCCTTGGCCAACGCCTGCAAGTTGGCCTGCGAGACCATCCCGGCATCGCCGACGAAGAGGCAGCGGGTGAGCTGCCAGCCACGCAGGTCTTCCTTGACCTTGGCGACCGTGGTGACGTCGACCGTGTTGCCGGGGAACACCCAGTGACGCACCGGAAATCCGTCCCGCGTGACGGCCATGCCGACGACGATCTGCGGCGCGTCGCTACGGCCGTTCTTGCTGTGTCCGCGCTTGCGGGGCGCCGCGTAGGACTTCTTGCCGGCCGTCTGGCTGCCCTGAACGTTGCCTTCTTTGTCGCCAACATCCTCGTCGTCGATTTCAAAGTGCAGTGAGGTGGTGTCGTAGAAGATCACGTCCACGTCCAGATTGAGCAGATCGGCCACCCGGTGGAAGATGGCTTGCTCGATGGCTTCCTTGTTCGCTTCCAGGAAATCCATGACCCGGTAGATCTGGTGCAGCTTCAGCGCCTGCGTCCCTGCGATATGCGCGTCTTCCTTGAGCCACTGTTCATGACAGTAGAGCTTCGAGGCCGGGGCACAGGCACGGTTGGCAACCAGAGCGAACAGGGCGCGTTCGACATCGAACCCGAGATGCCGCGTGCCGGCCTGCTGGCGCACGATCGCGTCGATGCCGAGTTGCTTCCAGATGGCTTCGAGGACGTAGATGTCGCCATAGGGCCAGGCGCAGATCAGGCGCCAGTCGCCGCCGGCAGCGACGATCTCTTCCGCTGAGCAACGGCGCAGGATGCTCTTGGCCAGCCGGCGAAGCCGCTCGATAACGTCGGAATCGTCGGCGCGCCCGCAGTTATGCACGATGCTGGCTTGCGATCTTCCCTTGGCGGCATCCCAGACGTTCTCCGCCAGTTGCAGGTAGGTCACTACGCTGCCGTCTGCCCGTCGTTGTTTGCTCTCGCGTAAGTACATGGCCCCTATCGTAGCGGCCTTCAGGGGCGACAATCAACAATCCATGTATCTAGGCTTTTGGCGACTTGGCGCCCGGAAACCCGCGCCGTTACTGGGGGTGGGTGAAAAATGTGCCTTGGAAGTGTCAAACTCGGGCGGGACGGGCGCAGGCGTATCTCGACAGGCGGCACTTGGCTGCGAGCGAACGCGGAGCGCTGGGCACGCTGGACATCCAACGCGAGTGGAAGGCGGCTCGGCAGACCAAAGCCGTCGGGGCTGTTCTGCGCACGCTGCAACAGATGATGGGAGTGCACGAGCGCTGCATGTATTGCGTCGATTCGCATGGGAGCGACATCGAACACTTTCGACCGAAGGCGCGCTATCCCGGGCGGGCTTTTGAGTGGTCCAACATGCTGCTGTGTTGCACGGAATGTGGCCGTTTCAAGGGTAGTCAGTTTCCAATGGCGAATCGCCGACCGATGCTGATCGATCCAACGGCCGAAGACCCGTGGCAGCACCTTGACTTCGACCCCGACACGGGCAACCTGACTGCTCGTTTCGACCTTCATGTCGGCGATTGGTCTGTAAGAGGTGCGAAGACGGTCGAGATCCTGCGACTTAATCGCCGTGAGGCGATGTCGGCCGGCTACTTGAAAACATATCGACGGCTCACCCGCATCGTACAGACGTCACTGGCATTGCTTGCAGACGGCGCTCCGGAGGCGCCCGAGCTGTTAGCCGCCCTGCGCGACGCTGACGATCACGGGCTACTGCCGTGGTGCTTCGACGGTGCCGGCCAGACTTTCGCGCCATTCAGCGAATTGTGCCATCAGTATCCGCAGGTCTGGGCAGATTGCCTGGCGGCGGTGCGGAGAATCGGCGATCCACAGCATGACCAAGAAACGACGACTTGAACTCAATTGGACTCAAAAAGACGCGCGGGCCGAGTTGGAGCCGCGCATTCTGCTTGAGAACCTGGCCCGGAGCTACGACGCGAGGCACCGGGTGACCGAGGAGCGCCTCTGCTTTTAGGATCATTCGTCGCATACTCGCTTCATTGCACAAAGTAGCTTCTGGATCGTATCAGATCGTATCAAGTTGGCCCCTGCGGCCACCGTGTCGCTACCGACGACAGTTCTCGGCAACTGGTACGCCACGGCGCTGTTCTGGAAGCCTCCGCTCGCGCTGCTCGTAAGCGAGCGGACCTTGCTGCCACTGTTGATGCCGTTGGCGCCAGCCTCGACGCTGGCCGTGAGGTTTCCCATCGAGTTCGACGAGGTGTTGCGCAGGCACGGTGTCATCCGGGCTGCTGTTGAACGCGAGGTGGCGGCGATGGCCGAAGTCGCCTTCGCGAAGACCGCGAATCGCAGCGTTCTCGGCACCAGGAACGAGTTCTCGTTCCTGGCCGAAGGCCACCGCGAGTATCCGGAGACGTCCGATTTGATGACCCTGTCGATGCACTTGGCCGACACACCGTACGGCCCGATCAAGTACAACAGCCCTGCGCGGGTGATCAAGGAGCTTTTCGGCGATGCGGTACGCTGACGACCGGCACCGCGAGTGCGCCGCCGGCAGGTCGGCTCACCACTTCGCATCCGGAGCAATCGGCGCCCTCACGCCATGGGTCGGCAGAGGAGTGGCCGGGCAACGAGAACGTCGATTCGTGCGTCACAATTCGTTGATTCTCAGAGGTTCCCCCGCGACCCATTTTCTATACGACATCGTGCTTTTGTAATGTCTCTGCTCGATCGCCTGCGGGATGCCGCGCGCCGCCTCAAACGCGAGCTGACCGCGCTGGTTTTCGTCGCGCGCGATCCGCGCACTCCGTGGCACGCGAAGCTGCTGCTGGCGATCGTGCTGGCTTATGCCGCCAGCCCGATCGACCTGATCCCGGATTTCGTGCCGGTGTTCGGCTACCTCGACGATCTGTTGCTGCTGCCCCTTGGGATCTGGCTGGCCTTGCGCCTGATCCCGCCGCAGGTCATGATCGACGCCCGCGCCAGGGCGGAGGATCATGCGACGCGCGGCAAGACCGATTACCGCGCCGCCGCCGTGATCGTGCTGATCTGGCTCGGCGCGGCCTGGCTGACCGGCACCTGGCTGATCAGGCTGTGGCGGGAAGCTTGAGCCACAGCCCGGCCGGCCGCCCGCGATCCGAACCATTTGCGACCCCAAAGGAGACCCGCATGGCGAACCTCGGCAAACCCTCCGTTGATCCGCATTTCGACAGCCTGGCGCCGGCGATACCGTTCAGCCGCCGCGACTTCGTCGCCACCCTGCTGGGCAGCGGCTTCGCGCTGGCCGTCCAGCCGGTAATGGCGCAACAGGTCATCAAGACCGACAGCGCCGGGCTGCTGGCCGGTGAAGTGAAGATTCCGCTGAAGGACGGCGAACTGCTCGCCTACCGCTCGATGCCGGCCGGCGGAAAGAAGCTGCCGGTGGTGGTGGTCATTTCGGAGATATTCGGCGTGCATGAACACATCGCCGACCTGACGCGCCGGCTGGCCAAGCAGGGTTACCTGGCGATCGCGCCGGAGCTGTTTTCGCGCCAGGGCGACCCGCGCAAGCGCGACAACTTCCAGCAGATCATCGGCGAGATCATCGCCAAGGTGCCCGATGCCCAGGTCATCGCCGACCTCGACGCAAGCCTTGCATGGGCGCAGGCCAATGGCGGCGACGCATCGCGTCTGGCGGTGACCGGATTCTGCTGGGGCGGGCGACAGACCTGGATGTACTGCGCCCACAATCCAAAGGTTTCCGCGGGCGTGGCCTGGTACGGGCGCATCGCGGATGCCGTCACCCCGAACCAGCCCAGGCATCCGCTCGACATCGCGGCGGATCTCAAGGTGCCGGTGCTCGGCCTCTATGGCGGCCAAGACCAGGGCATTCCGCTCGCCAGCATCGAAGACATGAGGACAGCCCTGGCCAAGGCTCACGGCAAATCGCAGATCCACGTCTATCCCGACGCGCCGCACGCCTTCAACGCCGATTACCGTCCGTCCTACCGCAAGAGCGAAGCCGAGGACGGCTGGCGGCGCATGCTGGCGTGGTTCAAGGCCAACGGCGTCTAGCGGGGCGTCACATTCCGGCGAAGGCGATCACCGGGTCGAGATAGTCGCTCCAGCGGGTGAAGCTGTGGTCGCCGCCGTCGAGCACCGTCTGCCGCGCACCGGCGTACTTGGCAACCGCCTGGCGATAGTCGAGCAGCTCGTCACCGGTTTCGGCCAACAGCCAGTATCGCGCCGGGTCGGTGATCTGGCGCGCCTCGAGCATGCATAGCGCATCGACGTGCGCCTGAGTGAAGGCGAAGGTTTCGCCGCTGTAAAGATTGGTCTGCGGACCGATGTATTGCGCCAGCGACAGCGGAGCAATCACCGCCGGATTGATCAGGACGGCGCGCAAGCCGTGCTTCTCCGCCAGCCAGGTCGCGTAATACCCGCCGAGCGAGCTGCCGACCAGGGTCGGCGAGTCGAAGCGGGCGATCGCCGCCTCGGCCAGCGCCACGACGTCGAATGCTCCGACGGGAAGCTGCTCGCACCAAAAGCGCTCGGCCAGTCCACGCGCCGCCATCCGCGCCTTGAGCTGGGTGGCCTTGGTAGATTGCGGCGCAGAGCGGAACCCGTGCAGGTAGACGATGGCGGACATGTGACGGCGAATCCTTTGCTGGCAAACTCGCGATCCAGTCTACCCGACTGTCGGCCGCCGCAGCGGGCTCCGTCCCGCTTTCAGGGGGAGCGAGAGGGCCGGGCACAGCACGCCTGGCAGCCGCATGGACAGGCGATCTTCACGGCATCATGCGCGCGAGGCGCATGGATAGGCGCTGGTGGCGTGGCCTGCCCGTCGACCGCCATTCCATGCGGCTCTCATGGCAGTGGCAATAGAACCGCCGTCACCATGCGCCCTGCAGCGAGCCGGCGCTGAAGCGCGGATCGCGGCTGACCGCCGAGATATCGACGAACTCAAACTGGCTCATCTGCAGTGTCTGCAACTGGGTGATGGTCGCCGGGTTCCATTGCGCGCTCGGCTCGCCCTGGACGAAGAGATTGCTGCCGATGTCGGCCACGTACAGCCCGTAGCGCTGCATCGCGCGCGCCAGCGCCTGGGCCTGAATGGTCCAGGTGCCCGGAACGACGAAGTCGGCGCGCAGCCGCAGCAGGGCGCCGAACGGAATGCCGTTGGGGGTATCGCCGCCCGCGGCATGGCGTGCCGGCCAGACGTAGGTGCGGGCGAGCACGCTGTCGAGGAAGGTGACGCGCAGGGCATGGCGCACCTCGCCCGCGCTGGCTTCATCGACCCGCGCCAGCAGCGGCAGGATTGGCAGGCCGGCCGCGTCCGATGAGGTCCACGTATCCGGGCGCAGAGCGTAGCCCCGCAGATCCCATGCCGCGGTGCTGCCGGCGGTCCAGCCGCCACCGACCTGGTAACTCAGCCAGCTCTCCCAGAGCCGACAGTTACCCTGCTCGACCACCAGCACATGGCGGTCGCCGCAGGTGTTCGGGTCGTTGCAGGCGCCGCCTTCGAGCTTGATGTGCGAATCCAGCGGGAACGGGAAGCGGCGCTGCGCGGCCGCCAGGGTGTCGCAACCGCGATGGATCGTGTAAGCGCTGCCCTGCGCCAGCGCGCAGTCGCTCTCGTCAGGATAGCCATTGGGGAAGGACACGTTTGGCCAGGTCGTGGTCGAGGCCGCGCCGTCGACGATGTTGTACGGGATGCCGTAGTAGTCGGCGTATTGCTGCGGGTTGTCGTTGGTGCCCCAGTCCGCGTGGAAGCGGCGCGTGCCGCCGATGGCCGCGATCCAGGCCGCGCTCTGCGCATGCGCCGGGAAGCGCGCGCGATCGTCGATGCGCAGATTGAACATCGCGTTGGCGGGGAACATCGGGCAGTTGCCGTTCGTCGGCCCGCTCGTCGCGGCAGGCAGGCTCACCGCCGCAATGCTGCTCGCCGTAGTACCGTGGATCAGGTTCCAGGCCGTGTCGTTGCCGCGGCGCCAGATGCCGTAGGGACTGCCGAAGTCGATGATCAGGTCGTCCTGGCCGTTGGCATCGGTGTCGGCGACCGCCATTCCGCGGGCGCTCACCCCGTGTAGCGGTTTCCAGCCGGCCGCCTGGCTCCAGATCCAGATGCCGTATGGATTGCCGAAATCGATCACCAGGCTGTCGGCAAAGCCGCTGCCGGCAAGATCGGCGGCCACCGCCGACTTGGCGCTGGTGCCGTGCAGCGGCGCCCACGTCGGCGCGTTGTTCAGGCGCATCCAGATGCCGTAGGGGCTGCCGAAGTCGATCACCAGATCGTCCTGCCCATTTCGGTCGAGATCGGCCTTGAGCATCCAGCGCGCAGTGGTGCCGTGGATCTGCTGCCAGACGGCGTTGTTGACCCAGGCCCACAGACCGTAAGGCGCGCCGAAGTCGATCAGCACGTCGCTGTGTCCGTCGTGATCGAGGTCGAGCGTGATGGCGTTCTTTGCGCTGGTTCCGTGCAGCGGCACCCAACTCGTGGCGTCGCGGTAGACCCAGATGCCGTAAGCGCTGCCGAAGTCGACGATCAGGTCGTCGTGCCCGCTGCCGTCGATGTCGGCGGCGACGATCCATTTGGCGCCGATGCCATGCAGCGGCTTCCAGGCACCGCTGTCGAGCAGCGCCCAGATGCCCAGCCCGCTGCCGAAGTCGATGACGGTGTCGGCGACGCCGTTGTGGTCGATATCGGCGCGCACTGCGCTGGCCACTGCCCGGTTGTGGATGGATTGCCAATTGCCCGTCGCGGCGGCGTAGCCCCAGACGCCGTACTGGCTGCCGAAGTCGACCAGCAGATCACGCCCCTTGGCGGTGAGCGAAGCCGACGGCGGGAAATCATGCTGGGCATGGGCGGCTGGGCCGCCCAGCATGATGACAAAGGCAAGCGCGCGGAGCAGACGCAGCGGCAGGGAGTCGAAGGATGGTGTCATGGGCGGGACTCGAGTAACAGTTCGGAGGGAATGCCAATCCGGGCTCGGCAGGTCGAGCGCAAGGACTCGCCCGCTCATTCCTTCGCCGCGCGGCGGATGGCGGCCGAGGCGGCGATCTGGCCCTGCGCCGAATACGCTTCGACGTTTTCCTCGATCGCGTTCGGATCGTAGAGGTAGTTCACCATCAAGCCATAGGATTGGGCAAATCCCTTGGCGGAGGTATCCGCGAGCCAGTTCAGGCGTTCGACGCGGGCACCGTTGCCCAGGTGAAAGCGCGCCACCGGGTCGAAAGGAAGCTCGCCTTTGCCGGTGCCTAGCAGGTAGCGGGCCGCCAGCCGCGTCAGGGGGTGGCGCAAGACGCGGCGCAAGTGCGGTTCGCCATGCCATTCGCCGCGTCTCAGATAGGCCGCGAGCGCGGCCGGATTGTGCGCGAATTCGCGTGGTGTGCCGGCGCTGGCCAGCAACCCCTCTCCCATCACCGCTTCGAGCTCCTTCGGGTTGTGCTCCACCCAGCGCCAGAACGTGGGCAGCGGTGACAAGGTTGAAAACGACTTCAGGCGCGGGAAGTCGCGCGTCAGATCGTCGATCACCCGCTTGAGCAGGAAATTGCCGAACGAGACGCCGCGCAGACCCCGCTGGGTGTTGGAAATCGAGTAGAAGATGGCGGTATCGGCTCGGCCGGTATCGAATACCGGTGCGTCCTCGTCCAGAAGCAGCTGGATGCTGTCGGCGAGTCGGTTCGTCAGCGCCACCTCGACAAAGATCAGCGGCTCGTGAGGCATGCGCGGGTGGAAGAAAGCGTAGCAACGCCGGTCCGTATCGAGACGGTTGCGCAAGTCCGTCCACGAATGGATCGTGTGCACCGCTTCGTACTCGATCAGCTTCTCCAGCAGCGCCGCCGGTGATTGCCAGGTAATGCGCTGGAGCTCGAGAAAGCCAACGTCGAACCAGTCGACAAACTGCGATTCCAGTTCAAGATCCAGCGGGTGCAAGCCTTCGTCCTGCGCCAGGTAGCGCAGCAGGTCCGCGCGCAGGTCCACCAGGAACTTCACGCCCTGGGGCAATGCGTTGAACTGGGTCATGATGCGAAGACGCGAGGAGCGCAGCGCGGCGCGCAAGCCTGCCTCGGCATCCCATTGTCGCGGTGTCCCGATCGCTGCGTGATAAGCCTTGTGGGCCTTGGCCACCATCTGCGGATCGGGACCGAACTCGCGGGCAATCATGCACAGGAATTCGCGCCGGCCACGATCGCCGAGCCCGAGGTAGGTCTCAGCCAGCCTGGCCGCCCGTTGACGCGCCGCAACCTCACCACCAAGGGCGGTGGCACAGTCCTGAAGCTGGGATCGCAGGCGCACGAGCTGGCGCGGCGATAGCGGTTTGTCCTCCGTCCCCGCCTGACCACCCATGATCTGCCGCATCCTCTTCAGGCCGCGCGCGACGACGTTCTCGATCTCAACCATACTTCTTCACCCCTTGCCCGGTTTCTTTGGTGATGCGTCAGCGTCATTCGAGGTCGGCCAGATTCTGTTAACCTCACACGCGATGCCGCCATTCGGTATTGTAATGGGCTACGGTGACAGCCAAAGTCGCCGGTCTGACGGCGCGTCGCGCGACTGAGACACGAAGTTGACAAGACACAAATTGACACCATAATGGTTGCACTTCGGTTGGAGACAAACATGCCCACGACATTGACTCTGAAGAACATTCCCGATGAGGTGTACTTGCGGCTGAAGGCTTCGGCCGAGACGCATCGGCGCAGCCTGAACAGCGAGGCCATCGTTTGCCTGGAAGCGGTACTGCTGCCGGGCCGCGTGACACCGAGCGAACGGCTCGCCAGGGCACGTGCATTTCGGAGCGCCCTTCCCAAAGGGAAATTCGGGGTGCGCGACGTCGATTCGTTCAGGCGAGAAGGCCGGCAATGATAGTCGTCGATGCCAACGTACTGGCTTCGCTGTACCTGCCAACCGATTACACGGCCGGCGCCGAGGCGCTCTTCGAGCGCGACTCCGACTGGGTTGCCCCGGTCCTTTGGCGCAGCGAGTTCCGGAACATCCTCGCCGGTTACATGCGGCGCCGCACGCTGAGCTTCGACCAGGCACGCGACGTGCAGTCCGAAGCCGAGAGCCTGTTATCGGGCTCCGAGTACGAAGTGGAGTCACGACAAGTACTCGAGCTGGTGCACGACAGCGACTGCTCCGCCTACGACTGCGAATACGTGGCGCTGGCGATGACGCTCGGGGTGAAGCTGGTGACGATGGATACCACAATCCTGCGGGCATTCCCGAAACACGCAATTGCCATGACTGACTGAGGCAAGCTGGCCAACGCCCCTCACAGCACCGGCGCCAACCACCGACGGGCCTGATCGAGCGGCATGCCCTTGCGTCGCGCCGCGTCGGCGAGCTGGTCCTCGCCGATTTTGGTCACCGCGAAGTACTGCGCCTGCGGGTGGGCGAGGTAGAAACCGCTCACCGCGGCGGTCGGCACCATCGCGTAGCTCGCGGTCAGCGTGACGCCGATCTTGTCGCTGGCGCCGAGCAGATCGAACAGCGCGCCCTTTTCGGTGTGATCGGGGCAGGCCGGGTAGCCGGCGGGGAAGGGCGCAAGTGGGACCATCGACATTCGCTGTTTGACGGAACCGCCCGTTTTCGCTTGTCGGATCGCCATGTCTTCTGTTCTTCGCCCGAGCTGACCGATTGTCCGGCGCGACGGCTATTTGGCGGTCGCAGGGTGTTCGACGAGCACTATGTTTGCCGAGGAAGCCTGCTTGAAGGTCGTTGCTTCGGGGGCCAGCCGATGCCGCGGCGGAGTACGGATACGGGACTTTCAGGAATCGGCCCGGTGATCAAATCAGTTCGGCGGCAGCTTTGAGACGGGCCGCACTGAGCGGGAGCTGAAGCTTTTCCAACGTGACGATCAAGTCGGCGCCGCACACCGGCGGGTTTCGCAAACGTGCGCGCATGGCCTTGATCGCTTTGAGTGCCTGAATCTCCGCGAGGTCGATCTGGTTGAGCAGGAAATCGTCGGGATGCAGAGCTTCGACTCCGAATTGCGCGAGTGCCTGAGCCGGGAAGTCGTCCAGATTGTAGGTGACGATTGCATCGGCATGACCACAGATTGCTGCAGCCAACACGTGACGATCGTCTGCATCAGGCAATTCGACGGCGCCCTCGAGTTTTTCCCACCTGTCTATCAGGCTGTCAGGAACGGCGTCGTTCATGAGCTGGCAGGTTCGCCGAAGCTGGGATTCCGTCAGGTCACTCCGATTGGCGAGGAGATTGCGAACCCATTCGTCGTGAATTCGATTGGTCCAGCGCGCATGGAACAGGCCTTCGCGCGCGAGGCTCAACAGTAGATCTCGCAGCGGCGCCGGGTAGAGAACGCAGGCATCCAGAACGGCGGTGTAGCACGACGAGCCGGCCACGCTCAGTAACCGAGGCCAAGTTCCTGCGCCTGATCGGCGAGCTGTTGCAATGCGTCTTCGGTCGTGGCGTGCATTTGCTTTTGGAATGCAAGCAAGTCCTCGAACAGCACGCGGCGATGCCGCCCGACCTTCCGGCAGGCTAGCCGGCCGGCCTCGATCTGCTTCACCACGAACGGACGCGACACGTTGAGGAAGGCCGCCGCCTCCTGCGTCGAGAGTTCAAGCTTCTGCGGCATGAGGACGATGGGCTTGCGCTGGGCCATCAGGCCGAGTACATCGGCCATGAAACGCAAGGCCTTGGGAGGCAACTCGATCAGCGGCGCGCCTTCCGTATGGCCGGCCTCGTCCACCAACGCGATCCGCGCGGCCCGCGAATGATCGAGTGCGGCCATCAGGCAGCGCTGTGCGGCCTGCGCCATTGCGGCATCGTGCTCATCGAGCACGCTTTCGATTGCGTCGGGCCCGTTCTCCATGATATCCCCTTGGTTTGCCTGCCCATTTTTGACCGCAGCGGCGGCCATTTGTTCGAACTATACGCAACAAACGTATTATACGAAACGGCCGGATTGTCCGGCTGAGGATTTCCGCACAGCCGGGCGAGCAGCGAGACCGCGAACAGGGATTACAAGACCGGCGCCAACCACCGCCGGGCCTGATCGAGCGGCATGCCCTTGCGCCGCGCCACGTCGGCGAGCTGGTCCTCGCCGATTTTGGTCACCGCGAAGTACTGCGCCTGAGGGTGGGCGAGGTAGAAGCCGCTCACCGCGGCGGTCGGCACCATCGCGTAGCTCTCGGTCAGGGTGACGCCGATCTTGTCGCTGGCGCCGAGCAGATCGAACAGCGCGCCCTTCTCGGTGTGATCGGGGCAGGCCGGGTAGCCGGGCGCCGGGCGGATGCCGACATACTTCTCGGCGACCAGGGCTGTGGTATCGAGCGCCTCGTCGGCGGCATAGCCCCAGACCTCACGCCGAAGGCGTGCATGCAGGTACTCGGCAAAGGCTTCGGCGAGGCGATCGGCCAGCGCCTTGAGCATGATCGCGTGGTAGTCGTCGTGCTGGGCATGGAACTCGGCGAGCTTCGTCTCGATGCCGATGCCGGCCGTCACCACGAACGCGCCGGCATAGTCGGGCGTTCCCGTCGGCGCGACGAAATCGGCCAGACAGTAGTTCGGCTTGCCGGCCGGGCGCTGGTGCTGCTGGCGCAGGTTGTGCCAAGTGATCAGCGGCGTTGCGCGCGCCTCGTCGGCATAGAACTCGATGTCGTCGCCGACTGCGTTGGCCGGGAACAGACCGAACACAGCGCTGACGGTGAGCCACTTCTCGTCGACGATGCGCGCGAGCATCGCCTGCGCGTCCTCGAACACGCTGCGCGCCGCTTCGCCGACCAGCGCGTCGTCGAGAATCTTCGGGTAGGAACCGGCCAGATCCCAGGTCTGGAAGAACGGGCTCCAGTCGATATAGGGCACCAGTTCAGCGAGGGCGAAGTTTTCCAGCACCTGCACACCGAGCGCTTTCGGCCTGACCGGCGCATGGGCCGGCCGGAAGGCATTGTCGCGGGCGGCGGCGAGCGTGATCAGCGTCTGCCCCTTCTTGTTCGCGTGCTGCTCGCGCAGCCTGGCGTAATCGGCCGCGACATCGGCGACGAAGCCGTCGCGCTGGGTGTCGGACAGTAGCGACGTCACCACGCCGACCGCGCGCGAGGCGTCGGGCACGTAGACCACCGGCTGCTCGTAGTGCGGCGCGATCTTGATCGCGGTGTGGGCGCGCGAAGTCGTCGCGCCGCCGATCAGCAGCGGCACATCGAAGCCCTGCCGCTGCATCTCGGCCGCGACATGGCTCATCTCCTCGAGCGAGGGCGTGATCAGGCCCGACAGGCCGATCGCCTGCGCGCCATGCTCGCGCGCGGCATGCAGGATCTTCTCGCACGGCACCATCACGCCGAGATCGACCACCTCGTAGCCGTTGCAACCGAGCACCACGCCGACGATGTTCTTGCCGATGTCATGGACATCGCCCTTCACAGTGGCGACCACGATCCGGCCCTTCGAGGTGGAACCGGTGCGTAGCTTCTCGGCCTCGATGTAGGGAATCAGGTGGGCCACCGCCAGCTTCATCACGCGCGCGGATTTCACCACCTGCGGCAGGAACATCTTGCCGGCGCCGAACAGGTCGCCGACCACGTCCATGCCAGCCATCAGCGGGCCTTCGATCACCGCCAACGGCGGCTTGCCCTCGGCCTGCTGCCTGGCGCGCACTTCTTCAGTATCCGCCACGACGAACTCGGTGATGCCTTTGACCAGCGCATGCGACAGCCGCTGCTCGACCGGCCATTCGCGCCAGGCGAGATCCTGCGCCTGCTCCCGGGCCTGGCCCTTGACCGTTTGCGCGAACTCGACCAGCGCCTCGCCCGCGCCCGGCTTGCGGTTGAGCACCACATCCTCGACCTTCTCGCGCAGTACCGGATCGAGATCGTCATAGACGCCGAGCTGGCCGGCATTGACGATGCCCATGGTGAGGCCGTTGTTCACCGCGTGGTAGAGGAACACGGTGTGGATCGCCTCGCGCACCGCGTCGTTGCCGCGGAAGCTGAAGCTCACGTTGGAGACGCCGCCGCTGGTCCGGGCGTGCGGCAGCTTGTGCCTGATCCAGCCGACCGCGTCGATGAAATCGACCGCGTAGTTGTCGTGCTCCTCGATGCCGGTGGCGATGGCGAAAATGTTGGGGTCGAAGATGATGTCCTCGGGCGGGAAGCCCCCGCCCTCCATTTCAGTCAGTAGCTCGTAGGCGCGCCGGCAGATTCCGGTCTTGCGCGCAAGAGTGTCGGCTTGGCCCTGTTCGTCGAAAGCCATCACGATCACCGCCGCGCCGTAGCGGCGCGCGAGTCTGGCCTGGCGCAGGAACTCGGCCTCGCCTTCCTTCATCGAGATCGAATTGACGATGCCTTTGCCCTGGATGCATTTGAGCCCCGTCTCGATCACCTCCCACTTCGACGAGTCGAGCATGATCGGCACCTTGGAGATGTCGGGCTCCGAGGCGATCAGCTTGAGAAAGCGCTCCATCGCCGCTGTCGAGTCGAGCATGGCCTCGTCCATGTTGATGTCGATGACCTGGGCGCCGTTTTCCACCTGCTGGCGTGCCACCGCCAGCGCGTCGTCATAGCGGCCGTCGAGAACCATCTTCGCGAAGACACGCGAGCCGGTCACGTTGGTGCGCTCGCCGACATTGACGAACAGCGCATCGGCGCCGACATTGAAGGCTTCGAGTCCGGACAGGCGCAGCTTCTTCTCGATCCGTGGTGTGCCGCGCGCGGGCACATCGGCGAGCGCCTTTGCCACTGCCGCGATGTGCGCCGGCGTGGTGCCGCAGCAACCGCCGACGATATTCACCAGCCCCGAGCGCGCCCATTCGGCGATCTCGGCAGCGAAGTGTTCCGGCGTTTCATCATAGCCGGTGGACGACAGCGGATTGGGCAGGCCGGCATTCGGATGCGCCGAAACGAAGCAGCCGCAGACATGCGAGAGTTCTTCGACATAGGCGCGCAGTTCCGCCGCACCAAGTGCGCAGTTCAGGCCGAAGGAGAGTGGCCGCGCGTGCGAGAGCGAGTTCCAGAACGCCTCGGCGGTCTGCCCCGAGAGCGTGCGGCCCGAAGCGTCGGTGATGGTGCCGGAGATCATCAGCGGCAGGCGGTGGTCGCCGCTCGCTTCAAGCTCGCCGAACAGCTTCTCGACCGCGAATACCGCGGCCTTGGCATTCAGCGTGTCGAAGATGGTTTCGATCAGCAGGATGTCGGCGCCGCCGTCGACCAGGCCGCGCGCCGAATCGTGGTAGTCATCCACCAGTTCATCGAAGCCGATGCTGCGAAAGCCGGGGTCATTCACGTCCGGCGAGATCGACAGGGTGCGCGAAGTCGGCCCCAGCACGCCGGCGCAAAAGCGCGGCTTGGCCGGGTTGGCGGCGGTGAATTCATCGCACAGGGTGCGCACCAGGCGGGCCGCTTCGAGATTCAGTTCGTAGGCGATCCCGGCCAGGCCATACTCGGCCTGCGAAACACGGGTCGCGTTGAAGCTGCTGGTCTCGATGATGTCCGCGCCAGCCTCGAGGTAGGTGCGGTGGATGCCGCCGATGACATCGGGCCGGGTCAGCACCAACAGATCATTGTTGCCTTTGAGATCCTTCGGGTGATCCTTGAAGCGGCTGCCGCGGTAATCGGCCTCGGCCAGCCTGTGCTGCTGGACCATGGTGCCCATGGCGCCATCCAGGATCAGGATGCGTCGGGCGAGCAGGGCGGAGAGTTCTTGCGTGCGGTCGGGTTGCATCGATCAGCCTTTCGAACGGCTACCGGAGGCGCGGATCGCAGGGGCACTTGACTAGTGACCCAAAGCAAAACGGCGCTACAAACCGGCTGTTGGTTTGTGAGCGCCGTTGTTCGGTTGCCGAGCCTGGCCCGCAACGGCGGGTCGCAACGCTCCTCGACAATGGCTGGATTCTAGCCCCAGGCGCCAGCACTGCCAAGGCTCGCCGCCGACACGGCCGGAACTCTGTCACGGCCGCTGCCCTGGGAACCCCATGAATAGGCGATCTGCGGCGAGACTGCTCGGAGAGGGCCGGCCCGTGCGGCTTCCAGAGCTGCCCGTCCGCGAGTGCCAAGTGGGGTTCTCGTTGGGGGTTCTCGTTGGGCGTCCCACCGCAACTACTGTGCCATAATCGCTTCAACACTCGACTGGAAGGAATCGCACATGGACGACAACAAGAGCAAGGCACTGGCTGCGGCGCTGGCACAGATCGAAAAGCAGTTCGGCAAGGGCTCGATCATGCGCCTGGGCGACGGGGATGTCGTATCGGACATCCAGTCGGTGTCGACGGGCTCGCTGGGACTCGATATCGCGCTCGGTATCGGTGGTCTGCCGCGCGGCCGCGTGGTGGAAATCTACGGCCCGGAATCGTCGGGCAAGACCACATTGACGCTGCAGGTGATTGCCGAAATGCAGAAGCTCGGCGGTACCGCCGCATTTATCGACGCCGAGCACGCGCTGGATACGACCTACGCCCAAAAACTGGGCGTAGACGTCGGTGATCTGCTGATTTCGCAGCCGGACACCGGTGAGCAGGCGCTGGAAATCGCCGACATGCTGGTGCGTTCGGGCGGCGTCGACATCGTCGTCATCGACTCGGTGGCGGCGCTCACGCCGCGGGCGGAAATCGAGGGCGAAATGGGCGACCAGTTGCCCGGCTTGCAGGCGCGTCTGATGAGTCAGGCGCTGCGCAAGCTCACCGCCAACATCAAGCGCACCAACACGCTGGTGATCTTCATCAACCAGATCCGCATGAAGATCGGGGTGATGTTCGGCAATCCCGAGACTACTTCCGGCGGCAATGCGCTCAAGTTCTACGCCTCGGTGCGCCTGGACATCCGCCGCACCGGCGCGATCAAGAAGGGCGACGAGGTGGTGGGCTCGGAAACCAAGGTCAAGGTGGTCAAGAACAAGGTGGCGCCGCCGTTCCGCCAGGCCGAGTTCGACATTTTGTACGGTGAAGGTATCTCGCGCGAGGGCGAGATCATCGACATGGGTGTGAACCACAAGCTGGTCGACAAGTCGGGTGCCTGGTACGCCTACAACGGCGATCGCATCGGCCAGGGCAAGGACAACGCGCGCGAATACCTGCGCGAACACCCGGAGATCGCGCGCGAAATCGAGAACAAGATCCGCGCGGCGGTCAATCTGCCCGAGTTGCCGACGGTGACGGCTGCACCCCAGGCTGCGGCGGCTGCCTAGTTCCGGACGGATGGAGCTCACCTTGCGCGAGCGGGCTCTGCGCCTGCTCGCACGCCGCGACCACTCGCGCGTCGAACTGGTGCGCAAGCTCGCAACCCACGCTACTTCGGAAGAAATCGATTCCCTGGCGACCCAACTGGAGCAATCCGGCCTGCTATCCGATGCGCGCTTTGCCGAGAGCTTCGTCGCCGCGCGCGGTGCCCGGCTGGGTACGCTCAAGCTGCGTCACGAATTGAAGAATCGTGGCATCGCGCCTGAGTTGATCGAAGCGCATGCCGCGCGCGATACCGAATCCGAACTCGAAAGCGCGCGCGCGCTGTGGTTGCGCAAGTTCGGCTCGAAGCCTGCGGACGCGCGAGACTACGCGAAGCAGGCGCGCTTTCTTGCGGCTCGCGGGTTTTCGTCCGGGGTCGTGCACCGCTTGCTGAAGGATCCGCTGGGGGATGCGCAGTGAGGCCGCCGGGCCGCCCCAAGGGCTCACGTTCCCGCTTGGCGGGACGGCGCGCAGCGCCAAAGGTGCCCATATGAGCATGCTCCGGGTGAACAGCCTGCGCAAGAAATACAAATCGCGTACCGTGGTGAAGGATGTCTCGTTCGAGATCGCCAGCGGTGAAGTGGTCGGCCTGCTCGGGCCCAACGGCGCCGGCAAGACCACCTGTTTCTACATGATCGTGGGACTGATTGCGGCCGACGGCGGAGAAATCGCGCTCGATGGCCAGACGCTCACCCACATGCCGATTCACCGTCGCGCGAAACTCGGCTTGTCCTACCTGCCGCAGGAGGTCTCGGTGTTTCGCAAGCTCAACGTGGCTGAGAACATCGAGGCCGTGCTGGAACTGCAGGGGTTGTCGAAGAACCGGATCCGCGAGCGGCTGGAAGAACTACTCGACGAACTGCATATCGCCCACCTGCGCGACAACACTGCGATTTCGCTCTCCGGTGGCGAGCGTCGAAGGGTCGAGATCGCCCGCGCGCTGGCCACCAGTCCGCGTCTGATTCTGCTGGATGAACCGTTCGCCGGCGTCGATCCGATCGCGGTGATCGACATCCAGAAGATCATCGCCTATCTGAAGCAGCGCGAGATCGGCGTGCTGATCACCGATCACAACGTCCGCGAGACACTGGGCATCTGCGACCGCGCCTACATCATCAACGAAGGCGAGGTGATGGCGGCAGGAAGTGCGCAGGAAATTGTTTATAATGAAAGCGTCCGGAAAGTCTATCTGGGCGAAAATTTCCGTCTCTGAGCGACGGACAAATTATGCTGTTTGCAGAGCCTTTCACCCCGCGTCTTCCAGTCGCCATTCGCCGCCGACGTGCCGCGCGCCGCACCAATACAATACCGAGTCGATGGTGCGTTGATCGATGAAGCAAACCCTCCAGCTCCGTCTGTCCCAGCATCTTGCGCTGACCCCGCAACTGCAGCAGTCGATTCGTTTGCTTCAACTGTCGACGCTGGAACTCAATCAGGAGATCGAGAAGTTCCTCTCGGACAATCCGCTGATGGAGCGCGACGACATCGAACCCGAGTCGACGCCCTACCTACCCGGTCAGGAGGGCGCATCGCCATCGACGCAGGCAGCGGAGTCGCCGCGCGAGCAAACTGCGGACCAGCAGGAGAGCAGCGGCGGCGGCGACGATTCCGCGATCGACTGGTTTGCCGAGGGAGGCAGCGGGGCGAGCGGTCCACGTGGGGACGACGACGACAACGACTATCAGGACATCCAGGCGGCGGGTACGACGCTGCGCGATCACCTGTCGTCACAGCTGGCGCTGACCCAGTTATCCGATCGTGACCGCAGCCTGACCCGGTTCCTGATCGAAGCGATCGACGACGACGGCTACCTGACGCAGTCGCTGGATGATCTGTTACCTCTTCTGCCTGACGAGTACGAGTTCGAACTCGATGATCTGCTGATTGCATTGCGTCACATGCAGAGCATGGATCCGCCGGGCGTCGCGGCGCGCAGTGCCGCGGAATGCCTCGCCCTGCAATTGGTCAATATGGGGGCGACGCCGGACCGCGATCTCGCGCTGTCCATCGTGCGCCAGCATATCGAATTGCTGGCGGCTCGTGACTACGTGAAAATCAAGAAGGCGCTGGGCTGCAGCGACGACGAATTGCGCCGCGCGCACCAGCTCATTTGTTCGCTCAATCCGCGTCCCGGTGCGCAGTTCTCGTCGATCGATACGCGTTACATCGTGCCCGACGTGATCGTCAAGAAGCTGCGCAGCCAGTGGCTCACTGCGTTGAATCCCGATGCCATGCCCAAGCTGCGCATCAACCGGCTTTACGCCGGCATCCTGCAGCAACAGCGCAGCAACGGCGCCGGGGCGTCCGGGCTGTCATCGCAACTGCAGGAGGCCAAGTGGTTCATCAAGAACGTGCAGCAGCGCTTCGACACCATCCTGCGTGTGTCGCAGGCGATCGTGAACCGGCAGCGCCAGTTTTTCGATTATGGCGAAGTCGCGATGCGTCCGTTGACGCTGCGCGAAATCGCCGAGGAACTCGGCCTGCATGAATCGACGATCTCGCGCGTGACGACGCAGAAGTTCATGGCGACGCCGCGCGGCATCTTCGAACTCAAGTATTTCTTCGGCAGTCATGTTTCGACGGTTGCCGGTGGCGAATGCTCGGCCACCGCGATTCGCGCGCTGATTCGTCAGCTCGTGGGCGCGGAGGATACCAAGCGTCCGCTGTCGGACGCCAAGATTGCCGAGATTCTCGGCCAGCAGGGCATCGTTGTGGCGCGTCGTACGATCGCGAAGTACCGCGAAGCGCTCAACATCCCGTCGGTCAATCTGCGCAAGTCCATCTAGAACCATTCCGGAGAGGAGCGAACATGAATCTGACGATCACCGGGCATCACATCGAAGTCACGCCGGCCATACGCGATTACACGACGAACAAGCTCGATCGCGTTATTCGGCATTTCGATCATGTCACCAGTGTCAACGTGATTCTGTCGGTCGAGAAGCTGCGACAGAAGGCGGAGGTCACCCTGCATGTGCGCGGCAAGGACATCTTCTCCGAAGCCGAGGACCAAGACCTGTATGCCGCGATCGATGCACTGATCGACAAGCTCGACCGTCAGGTAGTCAAGCACAAGCAGAAGACCCAGGATCACGGTCACGACACTCTCAAGAATCACCCCGTGACCGAGTAGGCTAGCCGAGACGAGGCCAAGGCGTATAATCTCGATTTGCTTTTCGACAAACCCGGTCTCGACATCCCAAGACATTCGAGCATCCATGCCGCGCGTGAATCATGCGCGGCACGCAACACATCCAGATGAATCTCATCGCGAAACTGCTGCCCCTGAACAACGTCGCAATTGACCTCGAGGCGAGCAGCAAGAAGCGCGTTTTCGAGCAAGCGGGACTGATGTTCGAAAACAACCAAGGCATCGCGCGCAGCCTGGTGTTCGATAGCCTGCTGGCACGGGAAAGGCTCGGCTCGACCGGGCTCGGCCAAGGGATCGCAATCCCTCACGGGCGCATCAAGGGACTCAAGGAAGCGGTGGGGGGGTTCGTCAGGCTCGCCCAACCCGTGCAGTTCGATGCGCCCGATGGCAAGCCGGTCAGTCTGTTGTTCGTGCTGCTGGTTCCCGAACAGGCCAACGAGCATCATCTGCAGATTCTGTCCGAGCTCGCCCAGGTGTTCAGCGACAAGGCCTTCCGCGAACTGCTCGGCAAGGCGGTGACTGCGCAAGAAATTCATTCGCTGTTCTCGACATGGGATCCCAATGCAGCAAACCACCGTCGGACAGCTGTTTGAAGACAACCGCGAAAAACTCCAGCTGACCCATGTCAGCGGTAGCCTTGATGCACTGATCAAGGCTACGGATGAGTCCGTATGGCCGGCCGATCTGGTTGGTCACATGAATCAGATGCACCTGAACCGCCTGCAGGTCGTCGGCGCTGCCGAGATCGCGTGGGCAGCGCGTCAGCCGCCTGAGCGCATGCGCAATCGGATGGACGAGATTGCCCAGGTGCGTCCGCCGGCAATCATCATGGCTGATGGATGCGAGGTCATCGAGGCGACCGCACGGATGTCGGCCGAAACCGGTGTGGCGGTTTTCACGACGTCGTTACCCTCGGCTTCGGTCATCGATCTGCTCCGGCTTTACCTTTCGCGTGCGCTGGCCGAACGAACCACCCTGCATGGCGTGTTCATGGACGTCCTCGGCCTAGGTGTCCTGATCACGGGGGAATCCGGAGCCGGCAAGAGTGAACTTGCGCTCGAACTGATTACTCGAGGCCATGGCCTGGTGGCGGACGACATAGTCGAGGTGTTTCGCGTCGCACCCGAGACGCTGGAAGGCCGCTGTCCTGAACTGCTGATGGATTTCCTCGAAGTGCGGGGCCTCGGACTTATCAACATACGCACCATCTTCGGTGAGACCGCGCGTCGGCGCAAAATGCGCCTGCGCCTGATTGTGCACCTGCAAAAACCCTCCCCTGGCGTTCCCGAGGCAACCCGCCTTCCTCTGGACGACCAGACTCAGGTCGTCATCGGCGTACCAATTCGTCGAGTCGTGTTGCCGGTCGCGGCCGGTCGCAACCTCGCCGTATTGCTCGAGGCAGCAGTTCGGACAACGGTTCTGATGCTGCGCGGAATCGACGCCAACAAGGAATTCATTGACCGACAACGACGTGCGATTGACGGGCAGGATATATGACGGGCAGCGGACGTACGTCAACCGGGCCGGTTTGTAGCGCGTTCACGAATGGCTGTCAAACCGAAGTCATATTCCTAGCCCAAGTTTGTAAACATACGTCATAAATCGCGGTTTCCCGCGGGGTCGAATTCCATAACCCGTTGATTTTATTAGCGCCCCAATTTTCCGCTGAAATGTAGTGCCATAATCATTGCTTCGTGCGGTTTCCGGCCTGCTTTTTGCGTTACGCTTGCGGGCGTGTTCATCCGTACCACCCCCACCCGCAACAGCACGACGGGCGAAACCTATATCACCCACCGCCTGGTGAAGAGCCGCCGTGTCGGCGGCAAGGTGCGACAGGTCACCCTGCTCAATCTCGGTCGCCATTTCCCTCTGGCCAAGGAACGCTGGCCGGATCTGTGTGCGCGCCTCGAACAGCTCTTGTCCGGGCAGCAGGCGCTGATGCCGATGGCGGTCATGGAGAGCGTGGAGCGGTACGCCCAGCATTGTTTTGCCCGGCTGGTGGCTCAAGGTGGCGCAGCGACGTCGGCCGGTACGGCAAGCGCTGCGTCCGCCGCGTCGCCCGCAGCCTTTGTCGAAGTCGATCCGGACAGTCTGGAATTCACCCAGCCGCGCTCCATCGGCGTCGAACACGTGGCCCTGGCAGCGATGCGCGAACTGGCCTTCGAACCGCTGCTGGAATCACTGGGGATCAATGGGGTGATGCGCACGGCCATTGTCGGCTCGATCATCGCCCGCATGGCCGCGCCGGGGTCGGAATTGGCCGCCCATCGCTGGCTGACCGGAACCAGCGGTCTGGGTGATCTGCTGGAGGTCGATCTGGCCGCGCTGCCCTTGTCGCGCCTGTATCGCGCCTCGGACCTATTGATGAAGCACCGCGAGGAGATCGAAACCCGGCTGTTTGCCCGGATCGAAACGCTGTTCGCTCTGGAGGCGAGCGTGACGTTGTACGACCTGACCAACACCTATTTCGAAGGCGCGGCGGCGGCGAATCCCAAGGCGGCACGAGGACGTTCGAAGGAGAAGCGCAGTGACTGCCCGCTGCTGACCCTGGGCGTGGTCTGCGATGGCAGCGGGTTCATCCGCCGCTCGCGCGTCTTCGCCGGCAATGCGCTGGAGTGCCGCACCCTGGAGGGGATGCTGATCGGTCTGGCGGCGCCAGCGGGAGCCTTGGTGATCATGGATCGGGGCATTGCCACGGTGGCGAATCTGGCCTGGCTTGTGGAACACGGGTATCGCTATCTGGTGGTGAGCCGCGAGCGCGAGCGGCGCTTTGACGCCGACGAGGCGATTGATCTCGTGTCCGCCGGTGAGGAGACGATCCAGGTGGTGCGGGAACTCTCCGAGGATGCTCTGGAGGTGCGGCTGCATTGCCATTCGCCCGGTCGGGCGCAGAAGGAGACCGGAATCATGGAGCGCTTCTGCACCCGCTTCGAGGCGGGCCTGACGAAACTGGCCAATGGGCTGACGACCCCGCGCGGGGAGAAGCGTCCCGACCGACTTCAGGAACGCATCGGACGCCTGAAGGCGGCCAGTCGCGGGGCGGGACAGCATTACACGGTGACCCTGGAGACCGATGCGCTTGGCAAGGCGGTCACGGCGCTGCGCTGGGAGAAGACGCCTGTCCCCGGCACGATGCTGACCGATCCGGGGGTCTATTGTTTGCGTAGCAACGAGCTGTCCTGGGATGCCACGCGCTTGTGGCGTACCCTACATGATGCTGACCGACCTTGAGGCGGTGTTTCGCAGCCTGAAGGGGGAACTGGGGTTGCGTCCGATCTTCCATTCGAAGGAGGAACGCTCCGACGGCCATCTGTTCATCTCGGTGCTGGCTTATCAGTTCGTCCAGACAATTCGCCAACGCCTGAGGGCGCATGGCATTCACGATTCTTGGGCCAGTTTGCGCGAGGTGCTGGCGGTGCAGCCCCGCGTGACCGCCAGCTTCGTGCAGAAGGACGGCCGTACCTTGCATGTGCGCAAGCCCACGCGTCCCGAGCCCGATCTCGTGCGTCTTTATGACGCTCTTGGCCTGGCTCACCCACCCGGAGGTGTTCAGAAACTGATCTCCTGACTCCGCCACAACGCGAATGTAGTGCCACTCGCGAGACTTGTTTGGTGCATCTGCTTGATGCTTAAGGAGTTTTTGACACAGTCGACAAACATGGGCTAGGAGATGCCAATGAAGTCGAGACTGATGTTGAGCGCTGTCGCGTCGCTGTTTGCTGCGGGTTTGGCCATTTCGCCGGTCGCCTATGCCACTCCGCAGCAGGACAAGATGAAAGCCTGCAATGCAGACGCGAAGGGCAAGAAGGGTGATGAGCGCAAGGCGTTCATGAAGGAATGCTTATCTGCAAAGAGGCCTGAAGAGGCATCCGCGATGACATCGCAGCAACCCACGATGTCACCGCAACAGCAAAAGATGAAGAACTGCAATGCGGACGCGAAGGCCAAGGCTCTAGCGGGGGATGAGCGCAAGAAGTTCATGAGTACCTGCCTCAAGGGTTGATTCTGCGCACCCAGTCGGAGAACGGCGGTCGGCAGACCGCCGTTCGTCTTTGCGCTCGTCCGCACGGCTATGACATAAGACCGATTCACTTCCTGCGTGCGGCGCGTAAAATGCGGCGACGTCCAATCCAACTTCTGTTCTGGGGGAATCACATGAAGGCAAATCTGCGTCTGGCCGCGCTCCTGGCTTCGCTTGCTCTGGCTGGCTGTCTTTCCAACCCGGTTCAGATGGGCTCGCCCGAGGCCAAGACGACGGCGACCGGCGCAGCAGGAGGTGCGACGTCGAGTGGTGCTAACGCCCAGCTCGAACGCTGTGACCGTCCGCTGGGGACACTGGCACTTCTGGAAGATCAGAACTCTGACTGGTACAGAATCCTTACCGGCGAGTACCGGCTTACTTCCACCGTGCCCTTGCTTCGATTGCTGGTGCAGCAAAGCAACTGCTTCGTGGTCGTCGAGCGGGGCCGCGGCTTCCAGCAGATGACCACCGAGCGTGCGCTCGAGCAATCCGGCGAGCTGCGCAAAAGCTCGAATTTCGGCAAGGGCCAGATGGTATCGGCCGACTATGGCCTTACTCCAACGGTAATCTTCAGTGCGCGTGACACCGGCGGAATGGGCGGCGCACTGGGCGGAATCAGTCGGCACCTGGGGGTGATTGGTGCGATCGGGGCCGGCGTCAAGCAGCGCGAGGCGAGTACCATGTTGGCACTGGTCGATAACCGCTCGGGTGTGCAGGTATCGGCGTCCGAGGGCAGTTCGTCGAAGACCGATTTTTCCATTTTTGGCGGGCTGATCGGCACCGGTGCTGGGGGCGGCCTTGGCGGCTATTCCAATACGCCCGAAGGCAAAGTGATCGCCGCCGCCTTCACCGACGCTTACAACCAGATGGTCAGGGTGTTGCGCAACTATAAACCACAGCAGGCCACTGGCCCGCACGGACTGGGCACGGGCGGCTCGCTTGGTGTGGACGGCGACAGGGCCCCTTCAGCTCCCGCCGCAGCGCCAACCAGGAGGAGGCGATAGGCTTTCGCACTCCACTCGTTGGGTCGACGGGCCACGTCATCGTGGCCCGTATTGCTTTTGAATCAGTCCTGTTCGTCGCGCCTCGGCGGCGGGTTGGCGACAACTGGATGCAAAGTCTGAGAATGCCGCTCGGTCGAGGTTCGGTCGGTTGACTGCGAGACGCCGCGGGACGACACAATCAGGCGGTCCTGGGCGCCGGGAGACAGCCCCAGCGCAACGATCGACGCTTCAATGAACTTGTCCAGATACATGACCAGTCTCCTTTCTGCCGGTGCGAGTTCGAAGCCACACACTTGCATGCCCTGTGCCAGGAGTTTTTTATTATCAATCAATGGGTTGACCGAAGCAATGGTATCTGGGCTGTCGCCGGGACGGGACAACACATCGCCCGAAGCTGAAATTGCCTCTGATTCAAGGATCTGAATGTCGCAGGACAGCGACCAGAAGTGGCGGCGATGTCCGCCCCGTGAATAACGTCTAGTCGAGCAGTTCGAAATCGACGGTTTCGGCGTCTTCAGCGTAGGTACGGCCGAAGCAGATGTGGCCGCGTCCGCGCAGTGCAATCTCCTCGCGCTTGAGCGCGACTTCGAGTTCGCCTTCAAAGGTCACATAAGTGCCGTTGCTGCTCAGATCGATCAAGACGAATTTGTCTCGACGGCGCTCGATTCTGGCATGAGTTCGCGACGATCGTCGATCGGCGATCACAATGTCGTTGCCGAGTTCCCTGCCAAGCGTAAGGTGGGTGCGCTGGCCGTCGATCAGGATGCTCACGTGCTGGTGGCGCACCTTGAGACGCGTTCGCGGCAGCGGGCGCACGACAGGGCTTGGCGAAAGCATGGTCATGTCCGCTGATCCCTGCCACATCACCTCGAACACGCGGGTCTCGCTTTCCTTTCCCTTGACCGTCACCTGATCGAGTTCGCGCACCGAACCCCGCAAGAGCGGCGTCAATGCCTCGGTGGTTTCAAAACTGGTAATGATCTGTCCCGCTTTTGCAAGATCGGTAAGTCGGGAGGCGACGTTCACGCTGTCGCCGAAAACATCGTTGTTTTCTTCGATCACCGGGCCCCGGTGAAACCCGATGCGGATTGCCAGCTTGATACCGGAAACCGGCGGCAAATCGTCGACCCGTTGCTGCATCTCGCAGGCTGCCTGAAGCGCGGCGTCGGCCAAGCCGAAGACCGTGAGGATCTCGTCCCCGATTGTCTTGATCACGCGTCCGCCGTAGCCTTCGGCAACCCGGACCATGCGCTTCAGGCATCGGTCGACTGCGTGAAGTGCCTCGGCGTCTCCCAGCCGCTCATACAGCCGTGTGCTGCCCGAGACATCTGCGAACAGCACACAGAGCGTACGCAGACTCCCGACCGGGGGTTCTTCGCCAGCATCCACCATGGTCTTCGCTGCCCAGCCGCCGTCGACGCCGGTACGGGCAAACCCGGCGCTTGCGCCGTCTCTACCCGATTTCTTATCCATTTCGCTGGCCAGTATGCTCATTCAACAAACGTAGGTTTCGGTAGCGCGGCAGCCCCGAGACTGCTTGACCATGGTAGGAGATGAAAACTCAAGATAGCCTTACAGCCATGCGCCCGAAAAGGAATTTTGCACCATTTTCAGCCTGCGTCTACCCGGTCGCCAATTCTCTCACATGCCAGATCGTTATGGCGGGCCGCAAACTGCTCTCAATCAGACTAGAGATGCGCGCTGCGACCACCGTCGACTGCCAGGATCTGCCCTGTAACGTATTGTGCCCCTGCCAGTAGAAACAGAACACTGCGAGCTACATCGGCCGGAGTGCCGGTTCTCTTGAGCAAAGTGTGGTCGATGATTTCCTGCCTGGTCTTGATATCGAAGGTTTCATCTTCCGGCCATTCGATCGGCCCGGGTGCCACACCATTTACCCGCACCTCCGGCGCCAGTTCGATCGCCAGCGCACGCGTCAAACCGACCAGCCCGGCCTTTGCAGTACAGTACACCGAGAAACCAGCCAGCGGGCGTTCGCCGTGAATGTCCGTGATATTGACAACGGCACCGCGGGTAACCCTGAGATAGGGGGCAGCGGCCTGCGACAAAAAAAGCGGCGCCTTGAGGTTGGAACCGATCAGCTCGCTCCAGTCCGCATCTGAGATACGCCCCATCGGTGTGGAGAAGAAACTCGATGCATTGTTGACCAGCCCGTCGAGCCGTCCGAACCGGTCGACGACTTCCGCGACCAGCCCGCGGAATCCATCGGCGTCCGCCAGGTCGGCATGCACGATCTGCGCCGATTCGGCTCGCTGTGTATTGAGAGAATCCGCCAGAGCCGAAGCTTCCCGCTCGCTGCGGCGATAGTGAATACTAACATTCGCACCCGCGGCATGGAGCGTGCGAACGATTTCCGCCCCCACTCGGCGGGCCCCACCGGTTACCAATACGGACTTGCCCAGTATCGACTCGCTTGTTCCCATTGACGTTTCCGTTTGCCAATTTCCTTCAGTTGGCCGACACTGCGGCCGCCATGAAAAACGCTGAACTTCCCCTGCCCGACCCAACTGCTGCCGCAAGCAGCATGGCGCTTGTCCGTCAGATCCGCGCGGAAATCGCGGCCACTGGTGGCTGGATGCCCTTCGCCCGCTACATGGAACTCGCACTCTACGCGCCGATGCTCGGCTATTACAGCGGAGGCGCGCGAAAATTCGGCCGTGCCGGAGATTTCGTGACGGCGCCCGAACTAACCCCGCTGTTTGCCCAAACACTCGCTCCTGTGGCAGAGACCGTGATGGCAGAAAGCCAGCCGCAGATCCTCGAGTTCGGTGCCGGAACCGGACGGTTGGCGGCCGATCTCTTGGCCGAACTGGCGCGCCATGAGCAACCTCCGGACCAGTATTGCATACTCGACCTTTCCGGCGAATTGCGTGAGCGCCAGTATCAGACCCTGCGCGCCCAGGTGCCCAAGCTGATCGACCGGGTCACATGGCTGGACCGCCTGCCCACCGAATTCGAAGGGTTGATGCTGGGTAACGAGGTTCTCGACGCCATGCCTGTGCATCTGATGCTATGGTCCGACGACGAAATCCTTGAACGCGGTGTTGTGGCGGATGCCGACGTCGGACTCCGATGGGCGGATCGTCTAGCGACCGGTCAGGCGCTGGACGTTGCGCGACGGCTTCCAGTGGCTCAACCCTATCTTTCGGAAGTTGCGCTCGCCGGCTCAGCATGGGTCGCGCAATGCGGGCGCATGCTCACGCGCGGAGCCCTGCTGCTGTTCGACTACGGGTTTTCGCGAGCCGAGTTCTACCATCCACAGCGGAACACCGGAACCCTGATGTGCCACTACCGCCACCACGCCCATACCGATCCACTCTGGCTGCCCGGGCTCAACGACATTACTGCGCACGTCGACTTCACGTCGCTTGCAGAGGTGGCGGTAGCAAGCGGCCTCGAAATGGGCGGCTATACTTCGCAAGCGGCGTTTCTGATGGAATGCGGGTTGCTCGACAATCTAGCAGCCACTGGACCGACCGATTCCGTCGACTACCTGCGAGCTGCCGCGCAGGTCCAGAAGCTACTGAGTCCAACGGAAATGGGTGAGCTGTTCAAGGTGATTGGCTTTACGCGCGAACTGGATGCCATGCTGCCCGGATTCGCTCGCGGCGATCGCAGCCACACCCTGTAGCCAATTCGATCAGTCGAGCAGGCGTTGCAGGCTCGCCCGCATGGGCGCCGGAATCGAGGTCGGCCTGTTGACCGCGCGATCGACGAACACCAGCGTGAAATACCCAGTCGCAGCGGCCTTTTCCTCGCTCTGGCGAAACAGCGCGACTTCGAATCGCGCCGAGGTATTCCCCAGATGGCCGACCCGCAAGCCGGCATCGACGATCTCGGGAAAGGCCAGCGAACGGTGGAAGCGGCACGCAGTCTCCACCGCGTAGAGCGCGACCGCATCGGATGCCTGGATGTCCAACCCACCTTGGCGTATCAGGTATTCGGTGATGACGCTGTCGAACCAGGCGTAATAGACGACGTTATTGACATGTCCGTACATGTCGTTGTCCATCCAGCGCGTCTGGAGCTGCTGGAAGTGATGAAAGGCGCTGCGATCGTGTGGAACTGGCGGAAGCGTTGCGGAAACGTTCATGCTTGTCGGCCGACGGCGATGGTGAATCGCCACCGATGGTAGCAGACGCTCCGTCGTGTGTTACTCCTGCAGTCGGTAGACGCCGCGCAGAAACTCGTCCGGGTCAACTGCGCTGCGCGCCTTGCGCACGCGCCGGTCACTGCCCGTCACCTCCTGCAACTGCAGATCCGGGCACGCAAGCCACCCGGCGTTAAGCACCTCTTCGTCATATTCGGTGCTACCGGTTTCGCGAATTCCAGATTCCGTTCCCATGACGATCACCATTCTGACCTCCGTTGCGTGGCTCGCAGATGCGGACCTATAAGCGTTGTAGCGGTGGGACTTCCACTTCAGTCGAGTTCTGCGGACGATGCCGCTTCGCCGGCTCCGCCCCGAGTCGTGGACCTCCCGATTCGGGGCGGCTTATCATTTGCTGGCGACCTACTAGGTACCGCAACTTCCGTCTGACCCCCTGCCCCACACGCATGAACCGCCATCCGCTCGTCGCCGCGCTGCTCTGGGTCGCGCCGTTTCCCATTTTTGCGGCAGACATGGCGAACAACGTCGCGCTGGTCGCGCGGGCACAGCAACGTTGGGAGCAGAGCGCGCACGGGGCGTGGTTGTCACGCATACTCCCGCCCTCGACGACGCCGACACGGTTACCCGAAGCGGAATCGCGCGGTGCTCAACTGCTCCTGCGCTACTGCGTTCAGTGCCACCATCTGCCCAGCCCGGCCATGCACCACGCCGAGAAATGGCCGAAGATCGTCGACCGGATGGTGTTGCGCATGAAGGGCCGCGGCAATACGGGAGCACTGATGAAAGACATGATGGCGAGCGTCGCAGCCCCCGGCGAGGAAGAAACGCACGCTCTCCTGGACTACTTGCAGGGCAACGCACAGGTGCCCATACGAACCCGCCGCTATGCCGATCTGGCGACCGCCGGCTGGAGCTTTCGCGAAGCCTGCTCACAGTGCCATGTGCTGCCCGATCCCGCGTCGCGCAGGCGGCAGGAATGGCGCAAGATCGTCGAGCGCATGTCGCGCAACATGCAGTGGATGAACCGGGTGGTCGGCTCGCGGCCCGATGCACGGGAGCCGCAGCTTGCTGTCGATGAGATCGTCGGTTACCTCGAACGCAACGCGAAGCAAGACTGACCCCTGCTCGGCGACCCGCGTGGAATGGCGGTCTACGCCGGCCGATGGCCGCAACGCCGCGTATACAGGCGCTCCCGGCACGACCGCACTGCTCGGAGGCGACGCACCGCTCGGGTTCGGTTGCGGTAGCATACGCAGCCAGCGGCGGCGGAAACGGCCGCCCGGTACTTCGGAAAATCACGTGACCGCACCGATCGACTTCTGCTTCGACTTATCCTCGTCCTACGGCGACATTGCATCGCAAACCATCGACCAGCTCCCGGCCCGGTTCGCGCGCAACTTGGATTGGCACCCGATCGTCGATGGCAAAGCGTTCCGGGGTGTCGATCACCTGTCGCGGCTTGAAGAGCGGTTGGCGGAGGGGGGCGGCTTCTGAACGCCGCGAGGATGCGGCGAATCTGCGTGTTCTGTGGCTCGCAGGTCGGCGGACACCCTCTATATGCGGCCGCGGCGACCGCCGTCGGTACTCTGCTTGCGTTGCGTGGCATAGGACTGGTGTATGGCGGCGGCAAGGTCGGCCTGATGGGCGTTGTCGCCGATGCTGCATTGGCGGCTGGCGGCGAGGTGATCGGAGTGATTCCAGAACGGCTGATGAATCGCGAACTCGGTCATGGCGGCGTCACCGATCTGCGGGTGGTCGATTCGATGCATGAACGCAAGGCGATGATGAGCGATTTGTCCGACGCCTTCATCGCACTGCCGGGTGGCTATGGCACGTTCGAGGAGTTCTTCGAAGTCGTCACCTGGATGCAGTTGGGCATCCACGCCAAGCCCTGCGGACTGCTCAACGTCGGCGGCTATTACGATATGCTGCTCGCCTTGCTCGATCACGCGGCCGGCGAATCGTTCATCCGTCCGCAACATCGCGGACTGGTTCTGGTCGACACCGAGCCCGCAATGCTGCTGCAGCAACTTCTCGATTACCGGACCCCGCAGATCGAGAAGTGGCTCGAACGCGACCAGACATGACATGACAAGGCGGAGACAATGAGCGAATCGGTGGTGATCGAAGTCGACAACGGCGTGGGCATCGTCACGCTCAACCGGCCACAACAGCACAATGCCTTCGACGACGTGCTGGTCGGCGAACTGACCGTTGCCCTGCAGGGCATGGAGGCGGATCCGGGCGTGCGGGTGATCGTCATCTCCAGTTCCGGCGAGAGCTTCTGCGCCGGGGCCGACCTCAAGTGGATGCGCCGCGCCGCAGCCTACTCCGAGCAGGAGAACGTGCGCGACGCCAAGACCATGGCAAATCTGTTCAACACGCTCAACCAGCTACCCAAACCCACGGTCGCGCGCGTGCAGGGCCCGGCCTACGGCGGCGGGGTCGGCCTGGTGGCCTGTTGCGACATCGCGATTGCCACTTTCGACGCCCAGTTCGCTTTTTCCGAGGTGCGTCTGGGCATCATACCGGGCGTGATCGCACCCTACGTCATCGCTGCAATCGGCGAACGCCGGGCCCGTCGTTACATGCTCTCCGGCGAACGCTTCTCCGCCTCCGAGGCCTACCGCATCGGCCTGCTGCATGAGATCGTGCCCTCCGACGAAGAACTCGACAATGCGATCGGCGAGGTCGTGGACGACCTGCTCGCCGGCGGTCCGCAGGCCCACGACCAATGCAAGTCGCTGATCCGCGCGGTCACCGGCAAACCGGTCACCGACCAGTTGATCGAGGAAACCTCACGGCGCATCGCTCGCGCCCGCGCCGGCGAAGAAGGACGGGAAGGCATCGCCGCGTTTCTCGAGAACCGCCGGCCGTGGTGGTTCGCGGGGCAGTAACGATGGATCCGCGACCTGACATCGGCCTCGGCCGGATGAAGCGTGCAGTACTCTGCCTGCTGCTCGGTGCCGTGCTGTCCCTGCAGGGAACGGCGCAGGCGCAGCTAGACCGGCGCGGTCTGATGGCCGACGCGATTCTCGCGTCGCCGCACGCAGGGCTGCTGCTCGACGAAAAACGGCTCGCCGAAGCAGTGCTCGATCCGCAGGCGCGCGTGCTGTTCCGCCAGTTGCGTCCCGACCCGCAATGGAGCCCGGCGAACCCGGCTTGGAAAACCCATTTCGCGGCGTTCAAGCGCGAATTGCAGCAGATGACGCCGGTCGACGAACCCCGGCTCAAGGCGGAAATGAAGTCGGCACTGCTTCGCGAGCTCTCCGAGGCGGAGTTGGCCGAGATCGATCTTGCCATGGCCGATCCGGCGCTCGGCGAATCGATCAAGGCCGCTGCCGATGCCGGGCTCGATCCGAGCTTCACCTTCCGGATTGCGGCTATGGGCACACAACCCGAGCTCTACGGCCCGGAGGAGGTGGGCGAGGTGCGGCGCATCATCACTCGCCTGCAGCAGAAGGAGAAGGAGTTGATGGCCTCCGAACGCACGCGGACGGCGGTGGCCCGCCTCGATACGCCGGCCTTCCGCAAGTACCAGCAGACGATGATCGGGGTGGTCGAGGCGCAGATCTCCGGTGGCTCGGCAGACACGGCGCGGCGCGCAGCGGTCGACGACATGCTGGTGCGCTGGCGCATTCGAATCGGCAACTGATTTACCGGCCGCCCGCGATGGCAGATCGAATGCCCGCCCGCGTCAGAATTGTCGAGGTCGGCCCGCGCGACGGGCTGCAGAACGAGCCCGGGACGATCGACGTTGCGACCAAGCTCGCGCTGATCGAACGGCTCGCCGGTGCGGGCCTCGCCGCGATCGAAGCCGCCGCTTTCGTGTCGCCCAGATGGGTGCCGCAAATGGCCGGAAGCGGCGAAGTGATGCGCGGCATCCGACGCAAGCCCGGCGTCGTCTATTCGGCTCTGACGCCCAACATGCAGGGTTTCGGCGCCGCGCTGGCTGCAGGCTGCGACGAGGTCGCGGTTTTCGCGGCAGCCAGCGAGACCTTCTCGCGCAAGAACATCAACTGCTCGATCGCCGTGAGCATCGACCGATTCCGTCCAGTGGTCGAAGCTGCGCGCGAGCACGGCATGCGTTGCCGCGGCTACATTTCATGCGCGCTCGGCTGTCCCTACGAAGGGGCGGTCGATCCACAAGTCGTCGCGCGACTCGCCGCCGCGCTCTACGACATGGGCTGCTACGAAATCTCTCTGGGTGACACGATCGGCGTCGGCACGCCCTCGTCCACACTGCGTGCCTTCGACGCCTGTGCTCGGGTGGTGCCGGTCGACCGTCTGGCCGGTCACTTCCACGACACCTGGGGCATGGCGATCGCGAACATCCATGCGGCTCTCGGCCTGGGGGTCGGGACGTACGACGCCTCGGTCGGCGGGCTCGGCGGCTGCCCGTATTCGCCCGGCGCGTCGGGCAACGTCGCGACCGAGAATGTGGTCTACCTGCTGCACGGCCTGGGCATCGAGACCGGCGTCGACCTCGATGCGCTGGTCGATTGCGCGGCATTCATCTGCGGCGCGCTGGGCCGGTCGCCGCAATCGAAAGTGGCACGCGCACGGCTCGCGCAACGCGCCAGAGAGGGAGGGAAGTCATGAAGCAAGGGCTCAAGGCAGGACTCGAACACGAACTCAAATTTACCGTGACCGATCGCAAGACCGTGCCGGCGCTCTACCCGGAATCGCCGTCGTTCGTCGAAATGCCAGCGGTATTGGCCACCGGTTTCATGATCGGCCTGCTCGAATGGTGCTGCCTCGAGCTGGTCAAACCGTATCTCGAATGGCCGAACGAGCAGACGGTCGGAACCCACGTCGATTTCTCTCACACTGCGGCCACACCGCCCGGATTCACCGTCACCGTGAGGGCGCGACTCGACCAAATCGATGAGCGCCGGCTGGTATTCAGTGTCTCTGCCCACGACGGTGTGGACACCATTACGACCGGGCGCCACGAGCGCTGCATCATCGACAAGCCGAAATTCGATGCCCGTCTGGCGCAGAAGGCGGCCGCCGCATGAACCAGCAAGTGGACGGATCAGTGCCCTCACCCTGCATCAACGTATGCAAAATGAACGAACGCAGCGGCTTGTGCGAGGGTTGCCTGCGCACGCTGGACGAGATCGCCATGTGGGGCCAGGCGAGCAATCTGCAGAAGCTGGCCATCCTGGCACAGGTTGTCGAGAGGCGCGAAGCCGCCGCCTCGGTCGGCTGCGAGTTCGACTGACATGGAATTGGCCACCGGCCTACCGGAGCCGGTGCGCGCGCTGCTGGCGCTGATCGCAATCCTGCTGATCATCGTGCCAGTCTGCATGGCATTCGGCAGCCTGCTCGGCGCGCTGTTCGCACGTCGGCAGCGTTACCCGCGCTCGATCGCGTTCGGCGGCACGTTGGCGGCCACCGTCGCTGCGCCGTTCGTGCTGCTCGCGGCGAGTCGTTCGCCGGGTGCATTCGTTCCGCTGCTGATATCCGGTCTTGCGCTGCCCGGAATTGCCTACTGGCTGTTGTCGCGTTGGGCAACCGGACGTTGACCGGGATTCGCTCGCCGGGCCGCCCGGCCGAGATGGGTGCGGAGCGCAACCGCCGGTACAGGTGGTACACATCAGGAGGATCGTCTCGGCGGCGCGCCCGCAGCCGAACCGTAGCCCAGATGGCGCAGGTCATGAACGGGAATTGGTAAGCAAATGTAAGCCGTGCCGATACAATGGGCACCATGCAACTGATACTGATCAGCGGCTTATCCGGTTCCGGCAAGTCGATCGCGCTCAATGTGCTCGAGGATGCCGACTACTACTGTGTCGACAATCTGCCGGCGACCTTGCTGCCGCGCCTGATGCGCCAATTGCGCAACGAAGGCTATGACAAGGTTGCCGTGGCGGTCGACGTGCGTTCCGGCATGTCGATCGCTGCGCTGCCGCAGCAGGTCGCCGAGCTCGGCAATCAGGACATCGAAGTCCGCTTCATCTTTCTCGATGCGCGCGACGAAACGCTGATCGCCCGCTTTTCCGAGACCCGCCGCAGCCACCCGCTGGCCGACGAGCGCGTGACGCTCGCCGAGGCGATCGCCAAGGAGCGCGAAACGCTCGAGCGGGTGGCCGAACTCGGCCATCGTGTAGACACCAGTGATTTGCCATCCAATGCGCTGCGCGCCTGGGTCAAGGATTTTATCCGGCTCGATGCCACCTCGGGCTTGACCCTGCTGTTCGAGTCGTTCGGCTTCAAGCACGGCATTCCGCTCGACGCCGACCTGGTGTTCGACGTGCGCTGCCTGCCCAACCCGCACTACGACCCGCAACTGCGTCCGCTGACCGGAAAGGATGCCCAGGTCATCGAGTTCCTCGAGCGCCAGGCCGATGTCGGGCGGATGGTCGAGGACGTCCGTCGATTCGTTGCCGACTGGCTGCCCTGCTATATGCGCGACAACCGCAGCTATCTGACGGTGGCGATCGGCTGCACCGGCGGCCAGCATCGCTCGGTGTACTTCGCCGAATGGCTGGCCAGACACTTCGCCAGCCAGGTTCGCGTGCTCGTGCGGCATCGCTCGCTGAGGTGAGCGGCCTTGGATCACCAGGATGCCGTGATGGCGGGGCCGGCTGCTTGCTTCCGGCCCGCACTTCCGAGTCTACGATTTTCCGATGCGATTCGCTGACTGGCGCTGCTTGCTGCGGCCCGGCGACTGGTTCGTATTGCTGTTCGCCGCGCTGCTTACCGCGGCATTGTTTCCGCTGGTCTGGCGCGGCGGCGGGGCGGGCAAGGCCGTGGTGCGTGCCAACGGCGAGATCGTCGCCGAGGTCGGGCTGAACGAGCCGCGCAGCATCACCGTAGACGGTCCCCTGGGTATCACGCGCATCGAAATCGCACCCGGCCGCGCGCGAGTCGCGGCCGATCCGAGCCCGCGCCAGTATTGCGTCCGCCAGGGCTGGCTCACCCAGGCCAACAGCATCGCCATCTGCGCGCCCAATCGCGTCAGCCTGGCGCTGGTCGGCCGCAACCGCGCCTATGATTCGCTCAACTACTGAGATCACCCTGACGCCCGATGCGGACGATCACCGGATCGCCCGCTACAGCGCGGTCGCCATCGCGCTGTCGGTGGCTGAAGCGGCGATCCCGTTGCCGCTGCCGGGCGTCAAGCCGGGGCTCGGCAACATCGTCACACTGGTGGTGCTGATGCGCTACGGCTGGCGCGACGCGGCCTGGGTGTCGCTGCTGCGGGTTTTCGCCGCCAGCCTGCTGCTCGGCTCCTTTCTCGCGCCCGGCTTCTTTCTCAGCCTGTGCGGCGCGTTGGCGAGCCTGGCTGCACTCGCCATGGCTGTTCGCCTGCCGCGCAGATGGTTCGGGCCGGTGACGATGTCCCTCGCGGCCTCGTTCGCCCATATTGCCGGGCAGCTCGTGCTGGCGCGCCTCTGGCTGGTGCCGCACGACGGTGTGTTCCTGCTCTCGCCGGTGTTCGCGCTGGCCGCGCTGGTGTTCGGCCTGGCGAACGGGCTTGCGGCAGCAAGATGGTTGGCCGATGATGCCGTCGACCAGTCGTCTCCCGCAAGCGGACCGCAAGCACGATGAGCCAGCGCAAGACCTTCGCCGTCGCCCTGACCGGCGCCTCCGGCATGCCCTACGGCGTGCGCCTGATCGAATGTCTGATCGGATCCGGCGCGCGCGTGCAAGTGCTCTACTCGCAGGTCGCGCAGATCGTCGCCAGACAGGAGATGGACCTCGTCCTGCCGGCACGTGCTGCCGAACTGCAGGTGGATTTCTCGCGCCGCTTCAGCGCGCAGCCCGGGCAGCTCGAGGTTTTTGGCCGCGAGGAATGGTTCGCGCCGCTGGCCTCGGGGACCAATCCACCCGATGCGATGGTCATTTGTCCGTGCAGCATGGGCACACTGGCAGCGGTCGCGGCCGGCCTGGCGCAGAACCTCATCGAGCGCGCCGCCGACGTGGTGCTCAAGGAGGGCCGCAAGCTCGTGCTGGTGCCACGCGAAACGCCGTTCTCGGCGATCCACCTCGAAAACATGCTGAAACTCGCGCGCGCCGGCGCGGTGATCCTGCCGCCCAACCCGGGTTTCTACAATCGTCCGCAGAGCGTGCAGGATCTTGTCGACTTCGTCGTCGCGCGTGTGCTCGACCAGCTCGGCGTCGAGCACCAACTGATGCGTCGTTGGGGTACAGCCGAATGAGTTCGGTTTACGAGATTCCGATCTTCCCGCTCAACACCGTACTGTTTCCCGGCGGCGTGTTGCCGCTGAAGATCTTCGAACAGCGTTACATGACCATGACTTCGGAGTGCATGCGCGAGGAAAAGCCGTTCGGCGTCTGCCTGATCGCGCAGGGGCGCGAAGTCGGCCAGGCCGCCAAGCCGCACGCCGTCGGCGTCGAGGCGCGCATCGTCGATTGGGACATGCAGCAGCTCGGCGTCCTGCACGTGACTACGCGCGGTGGCAGGCGCTTTCGCATCATCGACAGCGCCGTCGACCCCGAGGGCCTGCGCCGCGCCCGCGTCGAGCCGATTGCCGACGAGTCGTCGCAGCCGGTGCCCGAGGCGCAGCAGAACCTGCTGACGCTGCTGCGTGAAATCGTCGCCGAAGTCGGCGCCGAGCGCATTCCCGAGCCGCACGACTATGCCAACGCAGTGTGGGCCGGGTACCGGTATTGCGAGATGCTGCCGATTCCGCTTGCGGCGCGGCAAAAGTTGCTCGAACTCGACGACACGATTTCTCGGCTGGAGATCATTCAGCAGTTCCTGCAGCAGCGCGGGCTCGCGAGATAGCGTCTACCACGAGCTTGCCGCATTTCGGAACTTCCGTGGCCGCATGGCGTGCCGGACGCCGGGTTACCATACCGCACCATGACACCTGACAGACAGATCGGTGCCGAGGAATCCGTGCGCGCGCCGCATCCCGTTCTCGATACCTACTACGACAGCGAGAAATCCAAGCGCGATTTCGTTCGCGAGATCTTCGACCAGACTGCTGCAGACTACGATCGTGTCGACAGCCTGCTCGCATTCGGCAGCGGCTCCCGCTATCGCCGGCAGGCATTGTTGCGTGCGGGCCTGGCGCCGGGAATGAAGGTTCTCGATGTCGCTGTCGGCACCGGGCTGTTGTCGCGGCAGATCGTGCGGGTTATCGGCAACTCCGAAGATGTCTTCGGCATCGATCCGAGTGCCGGTATGCTGGCATCCTCGACATCGGCGCTTGCCATCAGCTTTCTGCGCGGCCGTGCCGAAGCGCTGCCGTTTGCGGCCGCCTCGTTCGACTTTCTCTCGCTGGGCTTTGCGCTGCGCCATGTCGACGACATGGCAGGCGTGTTCCGCGAGTTCCGGCGCGTGCTCAAACCCGGCGGCCGCGTGCTGGCGCTCGAGATCACGCGCCCGGAAGGCCGGCTGACGAACGCGCTGCTCAGGTTCTACATGCGCGGCGTCGTGCCCCTGATGTCACGCCTGGTCGCGCGGCATCGGAATACGCCGCGCCTCTACCGCTACTACTGGGACACGATCGAAGCCTGCGCGCCACCCGAACAGGTGATCGCGACCCTCGCTTCGGCCGGCTTCGGACAGGTCCGGCGGCATGTCGAGTTGGGCATATTTTCCGAGTATCTGGGTCTGGGCTGACTACCGGCCGGAATCCGCAAGATCAGGAACTGCGGCTCGATTTCGTGATCAGCGAGCCGCGCGGGACCAGGCCGGTGGTCATGAAGCAGCTCAATCTCGTGCTCGAACCACTCAAGTTCATGGGATTTTCGCTGGAACAAACGACGCAGGGATGCGTGTTTGCCAATCTCGGTGCTTGCGTGGCCAAGCTGCCGGCAGCGGAGCGCTTCGCGGTACACAAGCTGATCGTCTTTGGCGAGCGACCCGACAGCGAATGGGTCAACGCCGCCAAGGATCTGCCGCCGACGGCCAGTCTCGCGAGCTGGTTTCTCGATAACGGACAGGCAGACGTTTTCAATGCGGTGTGGCGCGATGCGCTCGGCCGCGGCCGAGGATGGCGTGCCCGCGCGCAGCAGGGAAAAGGCCGCTGCTGCGTATGGCGCCCGACTCGCCGACGCGGCACTCTGGTCGGCCTGAGTCCCTGACCAACCCGCCCCGTAAGCCGCATGGATGCTGGTCAGCAGACTGGCATGCCCCAAGGTGCAGCAGGGGCGCGCCTCTCCGGCATGCCTGCCCTGCGGCCGATACAGGACGCGGCTCACCGGAGATCCAATCTCCATGCAGCTTCCGGCGCGGCCTCCAAGCGGCATCGCGCGTCCATTCGGCCTTTCGGCCGTCGAGCCCCTACCCGGTGAGGAAGCCGCCATGTCGAAACCCGCACCGTCGTCGCCGATACGCACCTCGACCTATTCACCCGCATGAACTGCCGCAATCCGCACGCAGCGGGCGTTGGCGTGCTTGATGAAGTCGGCCAGCGCCTACTGGACGACGCGCATCACTTGCAGCGCTTCGGTCGGGCCCATCCAGTCGAGCGGCAGCAGATCCTGCATCTCCCAGTCGAGCCGGACCCCCGCGGCGTCCAGCCTCTGCCCTATTCGAAACCGCGGCATTGCCACCAGGGCCACGAGATCGTTGTCGATCGGTTCGAGCGAGTCGATCACCGCGCGCAAATCGTCGGCGCATTCACGCAGCCTGCTGGGGAGTGCCTTGGGCTGCACCTCGCCTCGCTCGACCAGCACCACGGACGAGGTCAGCGCCGATCCGAGGCCGTCGTACATGTCGCGCATTAGGCGCTCGCGCTCGTCCGCCAGGGTCTGCGCGCGCTCCAATTCGCGCAGGTGCTGATGGTTGCGCGAGAGTTCCGCCTCGCGCTTTACCAGACGTGCGGCGAGGTCGGCGCTCAACTGCTCATGACCGTTGATCGCGCCGACGTAGCGCCGCTGCACGGCATACAGAACCGAGCCGAACACCGGCAGGCCACAATAGGGCACGAGAGTTGGCGAGCTGCGCCGTCAGGAAACAGCACGGCGCCGATCACCCGCCGTAGAACGCCAGATGGCGGGCCATCCGCAGCGCGCCATCCCGCTCAGCCACTTCATGGGTGCCCAAGAATTTCATGCGCCTCAGCATAGCTTGCTTGGTCGACTTCAGCACAGCATCGAACCGCCGTCGCACGGTGAAGGAGAGGCTCACGTCACGGTACTTGCCGCGCACATACACGTCGCCCAGGCGGTCATCGGCGATGTTCCAGATGAAGTCGGTAACCCACTTCAGGTTGCTTCGGTCCTGTCGTTGTGTCAGCCGTCTTTCTGACCGATTCGGTTGGCGGCACTTCAAGTTCCCAGTGCTTTTCGAGGACACCGACGAGACGCTTCTGCCGGTCGACCAGCATTGCAGGCGTCCATGAATCCTCTGATCTGACCTCTTGGGTCAGGATGAACGGTGATGCCGTGCCCTTGCCCTTGAAGTACGCGTTCTTCTTGGTACCGAAGTCGTAGTTGCTGGCGGCGGGGTTCTTGCGGAGGTGCAGTGGAACCAGATTGGCCAGCCGGTGTGTCCACGCATCGCGCTCGTCCTCGTCAGGGAACCATTTGACCCATTCGGATGCGGCGGGCGGTGTTTGCGGAAGCACGTGCTCCAGGGACAGGTGGTCAAATGCCTGCTTCTTGCTGCCATCGCTGACCAAGGCTTCGAGGCGCAACATCAGCGCCATGCGAGCTTTGGGCAACCGCAGGTAGATGTCGCCGTCAAGCGCGGCAAGGAACTCGCGCTTCTGCTTGTCGGTGAGCGCGAGAGCTTTCAATGCCAACAGGTCGCCATCGAACGCGTCTGGCTCGATCTCTTTGGCAAGGTCGGCGTAGGTCTCGATGCGCTCGTTGATGCCCACCTTCGTAACCAGCAGGAAGTAGGTCAGGCGCTCCAACGCCGTGAAGAAGTCCGCCAGCAACTTCGGCTGCTGGCGGAACCGCTTGAAATAGACCAGCGCCGGTGGCACCCAGTCCTTGAAGTCGACCCGGTTCAACCACGACAAGCGGTCGTTGATCGACTCGGCCAGCTCCGTGGCTTCAAAGTCGGCATCGCGCACAAAGTCCCAGACCTTGACGTAGGGCTTGATGACCTTGTCTACCAAGTCAATCGGCATTCTGTATTGGGTGACGTGATCCTGTAATTCCAGGACCAGCGTCGCCCGCTGCTTCTGTTTGGCATAGATCGTTCGGATGTGCACAAAGAGATCGCCAAATGCATCGCGGCCCAGCGTGCTCTCGATTTGGCTCCACTCTTTGGCGTAGACGCGGCTCGTGGCGTCGCCTGAAATGGTGCGAATCGAACCCAGCACGGCCGCCTTGATGATGTCGATAGGAGCGAGGTCGAGCCCTCGGTTGTTCAGCACCGAGAAGATGCGGTACGCAGCCTCAAGGTCAGGCGTGGAGATGACAACCAGCGAACAATCGTTGGCCAGAAACTTCCACAGCGCGTCACGCTCGGCACTGGGCAAAGCAGTGGCCTTTTCCAGCAGCAGGGCAGCGTTCTCGCGGAAGCGCAGTCGGCTGTCCTCAAGCCTGTCCGTGCTGGCGACCAAGCGGGCAATGCCACCCGGCTCCTGGACAAAGCTGCGGAAGAAGTAAGCATCTTCCTCGCGGGCAATCAGGCGGTACTCGTTCGTTTCGCCCAGACTGACCTTGCCCTTCTTGTAGAGGAAGTCAGTGATGTCGGCGGCGGCATCTGGCATCACCGCGCGCAGCACCGCGAAAAGCATCGTCAGCGTGCTCAATCGCTGTTGGCCATCGGCGACCGATGACTTGGGTTCCCGGTCGCAGGAGGTCATTGAACAATTCCTCCGCTTGCTCGGTCGTCCAGGCGTAAGGGCGCTGGTAGTCCGGGATTTCGAACTGGTAGCTGCCTTCGAAAATCTCCCGGATCAGCTTGTCGTGCGCTTCAAGTGTCTTGGCCATGGTGTTCTGCCTTTCCAGTCATATTGTTGTTTGCGCACCCGGGGGACGATACCCGGGTGCCAGCTTTGCGTTTTCCGCGGCGTACAGGGCCAGCGGATCGGTGAGCCACAAGCGGTACTGTTCGTCCTTTGCCAGCATCAAAGGAGCCGTGGTCGAGTTCTCTCCTGATCACACTGCCCAAGCTCGCGTCATTTTCGACATTTTGTTGGCTATCGGCACGACGATAGCCGTGGTAGTGCGGGAAGAACTTGGGACTCCCGGCAACAAGCATTTCGCGACTTGACGAGCGTTGATGATGGGTCAGCGCATTGTCGGCTTGGTGACGTGCGCCCGAATCCAGTTTGCGAATGCGGCTTCGTCGAGTTCGCCGGCGGCGAGTGCCAACATGGTCAAGGTTGCCTCGGCCTGCGAGGCAGCCAGCCGATAACCGTTGAGCCAGAGAAACAGACCGACCGCAAGGAACGCGGCGCGCTTGTTGCCGTCGACGAACGCATGGTTCTTTGCCAGCCCGAAACCGTAGCCGGCAGCCAGATCGGATGCGTCCGGTTCGCCATAGGCAGCAAGACTACGGGGACGCGCAAGCGCAGCGTCGAGTAACCCTTCGTCACGGATGCCCGATGCGCCGCCGTGCTCGGCAAGGCTCTCGTCGTGCAGCAAAAGCAACGCGCGCTTGTCGACCCAGCGCCAGTTCATCGACGCCGCTTACTTCGCCAGTTGGTGAAACGTATCGCGAAACTCGCGCATGAAGTCCCGCCCGGCCTCGATCTGCTCCGCCAGAGAGGGATCGTAGGGCGTGATGCGCAGTCCTTCCGGCGAGTCAGTGAGAAATACCGTGTCGCCCTTCTCCAGCTTCAGACGGGCGAGAACCTCCTTGGGCAGTACCAGGCCGACCGAATTGCCGATCTGGGCGAGCTTGAGCGTGTGCATGGCCGCCTCATCGCGAAGTTATTACGATTGTTATACTAGGGTCTGGTCACGGCCTTGGCAAGCGCGAGTCGAGGCGGCGCGAATCAGGTGCAGGTCGGCATCGTCCGCCCACCGCAGCCAGGCAGCGACCGCTCCATGCAGTGCATGGATAGGCGCTCTCAAGGCATGCCCTGCCACGAGCGCCAGTTCATGAGCCTCCTGGCATTGCCATCCGGGAGAGCCAGTTTCCATGCGGCTTCCGGCATGCTCTGCCCGTCAGCTTCTTCGATATCGAGTTCAGCGCCGCGGCCGCTGCGCGATCACTTGCCTTTGCGTCTGGAGGCCCTGGGCGTGTCGCCGGGCGCTTCGCCACCGAGCAGGCTGCGCAGCATCCAGGCAGTCTTCTCGTGCACCTGCAGACGCTGAGTGAGCAGATCCGCAGTCGGTTGGTCGGACGCCTTGTCCACGGTCGGGAACAGCTTGCGCGCAGTGCGCGCGACTGCCTCCTGTCCGGCGACCAACTGGCGGATCATCTCTTGTGCGTCGGGCGTGCCGGTCTCCTCGGAAATGCTCGCCAGCTTCGAGAACTGCGCGTACGAGGCCGGCGCCGGATGCCCGAGCGCGCGTATGCGCTCCGCAATCAGATCGAGTGCCGTCCATTGCTCCGTGTACTGCTCCATGAACATCAGGTGCAGGGTATTGAACATGGGGCCGGTCACGTTCCAGTGAAAGCCGTGCGTCTTGAGATAGAGCGCATAGCTGTCGGCGAGAAGGTGCGACAGACCCTTCGCAATGCGTTCGCGGTCCTTGTCCGAAATGCCGATGTCCATCGTCTGCCTCCTTCGTTTCGATCGCCTGAATCCGTATGGTACGGATCGGGCGCTCGGAATTCCATTGTGCGGCGACTATGATGCCGATCGGTATTCGCTATCAACCATTGACCGACTTGCCGCGTTTTGCCGCCAGCACCGGTGTCACGCCCGGCAGCTTCGCGTCGATGATGGCCTGGCGCAGCACATCGATCGCGCCGTAACGCGGGAAGGTCACGCGCCAGGCCAGCGCAACCCGACGCGTGGGTTGCGGCTCGGCGAACGGCCGCGCGGTGACCAGCGGCTGCGATTTCGGCAGGTCATCGACGGCCGAACTGGGCAACACAGTGATGCCGGCGCCACTGGCCACCATGTGGCGAATGGTTTCGAGCGAGCTGCCCTCCAGCGCTTCGGGCAGGCCATCGCGCGGAATGTCGGGCGCAACCTGCAACACCTGCTCGCGAAAGCAGTTGCCCTCCGACAAGAGCAGCAGGTGCTCCTCGGCCAACCGGGCCGGCGGGATGCGTTTGTCCCGCTGCCACGGATGGCCCTTGGGCAGCAACACCCGAAACGGTTCATCGTACAGCGGCTGTGTGACCACCCCCTGCTCGGCAAACGGGTGCGCGATCACGATCACGTCGAGTTCGCTGCGCTTGAGCATTTCGGCGAGCCGGCTGGTGTAGTTCTCGCGGATCACCAGCGGCATGTTCGGCGCGCGCGCGCGCAGGATCGGGATCAGCCGCGGCAGCAGGTACGGCCCGATGGTGTAGATCACGCCGAGGCGCAGCGGACCGGACAGCGGGTCGCGGCCATGCTGGGCCATTTCGCGGATCTGGGTGGTCTGGTTGAGCACCTGGCTCGCCTGTTCGACGATCTGTTCGCCGATCGGCGTGATGCGTACATCGGCCGCGCTGCGCTCGAACAGCGTCACGCCGAGTTCGTCTTCGAGCTTCTTGACCGCCACCGACAGGGTTGGCTGACTGACGTGGCAACGCTCGGCGGCCCGGCCGAAATGCCGTTCGCGTGCCAATGCAACGATGTAGCGAAGGTCGGTCAGTGTCACCGTGCATCCCTCCAGCGCGTTGTACCTGCCGAGTCTAGCAGCCTGTCGGGCTTGATTCGTGGGATGCGAATCAAGCCCGACAGGTTGCTAGCCGATGCGCTTGAGGTGCGCGCCGCAACCGGCGCGGCAGTCGCTCGCACCGAAGCCGCGCAATACGATCTGGCCGTTGGTGCGCTGGTTGAGCAGGCATTCGGGCTCGGACGAAAAGCGGACTTCGGTCACGCGGGCATGGCCGCATGCCAGCAGGTAGTCGATGTGGCAGTGCAGCCGCCTGGCGCCGGTCAGATGGCGACGTACTCGCGCCTCGACGCCGCGCCGGGCGCTGCCGGTATACACAAACGTCCCGGCCGGAAAATCCGCGATGCCGAGACGACCAACCTGGATTCGCACCGGGCATGCCAGCTCGATGATCAGCTGGTAAGTGGTCGCACCCGGCGGGACTACGATCGGCAAAGGTGATCGGCGACGTAGGGGTTGCTAAGCCGCTCCTGGCCGAAGGTCGACATCGGGCCGTGGCCGGGCACGAAGCGCACGTCGTCCCCGAGCGGGAACAGCTTTTCGCGAATCGAGCGAATCAGCGTCTCGTGGTCGCCACGCGGAAAATCGGTCCGGCCAATGCTGCCGGCGAACAACAAATCGCCGACAAAGGCGAGGCGCGACTGCGGTTCGAAAAAAATTATGTGGCCCGGCGTGTGGCCCGGACAATGCCTGACCTCGAAACGCAAGCTGCCGAGTTCCACCCTATCGCCGTCTTCCAGCCAGCGGTCGGGCGTGAAGCAACGCGCAGGGGGAAAACCCCATTGCCTGGCCGCCGCCGCCATTGCGTCGATCCAGAACGCATCCTCGCGCTGCGGACCGATGATCGGCAGCTTCCTCAGCTCGGCCAAGTCCGCGGTTGCCGCAGCGTGGTCGAGATGGCCGTGTGTCAGCATTATCTTGTCGAGGCTTACCGCGGCTTCGTCGGCAACAGCCAGTATGCGGTCGAGATCGCCACCGGGATCGATGACCGCGGCGAGACGGGTTTCCGTGTCCCAGACCAACGAGCAGTTCTGCTGAAACGCGGTAACGGGAATGATTCTGGCTTCGAGCACGGTCTTCAACCCTTGAAATCGTCGCGCAAAGCGCAATCTTACGGGATTGACCCGCAGTCGAAGCCGGTTTCAGAATCAGTCGGTGCGTGTAAGGGTTTGTAAGTGGCAGGAACTCTGCGCAACCGGCGACGTCAACTAGCGCTCCAGGAGGTAACCCAACGATGAATCGTTTGCTCAGCCGTACCGCAGCCGTTGCTGCGGTGTCCGTCGTCGCTTTCGCCTTTGTGGCCAACGATCGCACGCCGTTGCTCGCCCGGTCTCACGCGGTCAGCCCCGCGCAACAGCCTGGTGTCGCCACTCCCCTGGTCGAGATGCGCGGGCTGCCCGACTTCTCGACTCTGGTGGAAGCGGTTGGACCGGCGGTAGTGAACATCAGCACCACCCAGTCATTGCGCGCTGCCAGGCTCGAGGGTGGCGGGCCGGCGGACGAGGCGATGCAGGAATTTCTGCGCCGCTTTGGCATTCCGTTCGACGGCGGAAGACAGCAGCAGCCCCAGCAGCCTCGACGCGGCATGGGTTCGGGGTTCATCGTCAGCGAAGACGGCTACCTGCTGACCAATGCGCACGTCGTGGCGGACGCAGAAGAAGTCATCGTCAAGCTCGGCGACAAACGCGACTTCAAGGCGAAGGTGATCGGCAGCGACCGGCGCACCGATGTCGCGGTGCTCAAGATCGAGGCCAAGGGTTTGCCGTACGTTCGCATGGGCGACGCGAATACGGTGAAGGTCGGTGAATGGGTTGTCGCGGTCGGCTCGCCATTCGGCTTCGAGAACTCCGTGACCGCCGGCATCGTCAGCGCCAAGGCGCGCAATCTACCGGATGAAACGCTGGTGCCCTTCATTCAGACCGATGTCGCGATCAACCCCGGCAACTCGGGCGGACCGCTATTCAACCTGAAAGGCGAGGTGATCGGCATCAACTCGCAGATCTACTCGCGTACCGGCGGCTTCATGGGCCTTTCATTCGCGATTCCGATCGACGTGGCGATGAAGGTCTCGGACCAGTTGCGCAAGACGGGCAAGGTTTCACGCGGCAAGATGGGCGTGGGCATTCAGCCGCTGACCAAGGAACTGGCGGAATCCTTCGGGCTGGCCAAGGCCGAGGGCGCGCTCGTCGGATCGGTGGAAATCGGCAGTCCGGCAGAAAAGGCCGGTCTCCAGCCTGGCGACGTGATCGTCGGCGTGAATGGCGCTTCGGTGACCGATTCGGCGGACTTGCCGCGCATCATTGGCAATATGTCGCCGGGCGAAAGCGCGAATATCAAGGTGCTTCGTCAGGGCTCAGCGCGAGAGCTGTCGGTCACGCTGGCCGACCTGAACCCCGAGAAAGTGGCCAGCGCTTCCGCGCCGGAAAAGAAGCCGGCCAGCGACAAACTCGGACTGGCCGTGAGGCCACTGCAGCCTCAGGAGAAGAGCAAGCTCGGCATTGGCGGCGGACTGGTCGTCGAGGATGTGGCGGGCCCTGCGGCGCGCGCAGGCATCCAGCCCGGAGACGTGATCGTCGGGCTGAACAATCAACCCGTGACGGATGTTGCTGCATTCGCCAAGCTGGTTCAGTCGTCGGGCAACCGGATGGCGCTGCTGGTGCAACGCGGCGACGCGCGCATATTCGTGCCGATCAGGATCGGGTGATGCGGCGCGGCGAAACGTGCCGCATGCCCGAGGAAAACAAACGCGCCGCATCCTGCGGCGCGTTTGTTTTCCGGATAGCGGGAATTCAGCCGCGCGCTCCGTTGATCAGATGAACCTCGATCGGATCGCCATCGCGAACCTTGGCCAGCACGCGCGCATCGCCTTCCAGCCATCCGAGCATGTTGACCGGCGTCACCATTTTGCATTCGGTGCCTTCGGCTATCGGCGTTGGCCCGAACGGCAAGGCCATCGAATGTCCCTGCACCCAGATACATACCGTACCGGGTTCGACGACCTGCCGCGCATTCGCCTCGAGATCCACGCTGATCGGCAGGCCGAAATAAACTTCTTCCCCCAGGTCTGCGCCACCGACTTGAACGGCAGGCACGCGATCAATGCCTCGGAACTCGGCGTATGCTGCAAGGCCGCCACGACGCTGCCGCCAGGCCAGGAAATCCGTATCCGCTTGAGTATTCGGTTCACCATGTCAATGTGCCACCATCCCCGTGTCAGACTGTCTTGGATTCCATCAGTTCGCGCATTGCGCACACTGCACGATCCGCATCCTCATGTTGCGCGAACGGCCGATCATCGAATACCAACCGTGCAACACGTCAACGCTCAAGGTAGACGATCGGAAGACATTTCGCACGGTCAAAGATGATGTCCCGGATCGATAAATCCCACCTGCAATTCGGTCGTTTGTTGTGCGCGCTGTTCTGCCTGGCGCTGGCGATCGGATGCAGCCAAAAACGCGAGGCACAACTCGCGCCGGGGTCAGTGGTGTTGGCGCTCGGCGACAGTATCACTGCCGGGCATGGCGTCATGCCGGAAGAAGCTTGGCCAGCACTGCTGGCGCGCCGCAGTGGCTGGCGAATCATCAACGCCGGTGTGTCGGGCGACACCTCCGGCGGCGCGCTGCAGCGCCTGGCTGCATTGATTGCCGAACACGCGCCCCAACTCGTGATTGTCGAGATCGGTGGCAACGACATGCTGCGCAGAGCCGCAGAGTCGCAGATCAGCACGAACCTCGCGGCGATTGTCGAGCTTGCGCAGCAGCATCAGGTGCGAGTGGCGCTGCTGGCGATTCCCCGGCCATCGGTATTGGGCGCAGCGACAGGGCATCTGGCGCCGGCCGGCTTTTACGCCGCGCTCGGTTCGCGCCGCGAAGTCGTCCTGGTAAACGACGCGGTGAGCGACGTGTTGTCGGATGCGGAATTGCGACTCGATCCGCTGCACCCGAATCCGGCAGGACACGTCGTCTTGTCGGAAAAACTGGAGAAGTCGTTTCGCGCATCGGGATTGTTGCGCTGACGCGATGCGTAGCCGTGCGATGCACAGCGCCGGGGTTCTCTGTCACACTATGCGCCTTTCGAAGAACCCGCGACGAGGCATGACATGAGGTTCCGTTTCCCTATCGTCATCATCGACGAGGATTTCCGCTCGGAGAACACCAGCGGTCTGTCGATCCGTGCGCTCGCCAAGGCGATCGAGGATGAGGGGATGGAAGTTCTCGGGACCACCAGCTACGGCGATCTGGCGAGTTTCGCGCAACAGCAGTCACGTGCCGGCGCATTCATCCTGTCGATCGACGACGAGGAATTCCACGGTTCGCCCGAAGAAGCCGCCCGGCCGGTCGAGCAGTTGCGTACCTTCGTGCAGGAAATCCGCTTCCGCAATGCCGACATACCGATCTTCCTGTACGGTGAGACGCGTACCTCACGGCACATTCCCAATGACGTGCTGCGCGAACTGCATGGTTTCATCCATATGTTCGAGGACACGCCGGAGTTCGTCGCACGGCTGATCATCCGCGAATCCAAGCAGTACCTCGAAAGCCTGCCGCCACCGTTTTTCCGCGCACTCACCCATTACGCACAGGACGGATCCTACTCGTGGCACTGTCCGGGGCACTCGGGTGGGGTGGCGTTTCTCAAGAGCCCGGTCGGCCAGATGTTCCACCAGTTCTTCGGCGAAAACATGCTGCGGGCCGACGTCTGCAATTCGGTCGACGAACTCGGACAGTTGCTCGACCACACCGGCCCGGTAGCCGCCTCGGAACGCAACGCCGCGCGCATCTTCAACTGCGATCACCTGTTCTTTGTCACCAACGGCACCTCGACATCGAACAAGATCGTCTGGCACTCGGCGGTCGCACAGAACGACATCGTGGTTGTCGACCGCAACTGTCACAAGAGTGTGCTGCACGCGATCATGATGACCGGTGCGATACCGGTTTTCCTGATGCCGACGCGCAATCACTTCGGCATCATCGGCCCGATTCCGAAGGACGAATTCACGCCGGAGAATATCCAGAAGAAGATCGCCGCCAATCCGTTCGCGCGCGACATCGCGAGCAAGCCGCGCATCCTGACCATCACCCAGAGCACCTACGACGGCGTGCTCTATAACGTCGATGAGATCAAGAAGATGCTCGACGGCGAGATCGACACCCTGCTGTTCGACGAGGCCTGGCTGCCGCACGCGACGTTTCACGACTTTTATCGCGGCATGCACGCGATCGGCCGCGACCGCGCGCCGTGCAAGGACTCGATGGTGTTCGCCACCCAATCGACCCACAAGCTGCTCGCCGGTCTGAGCCAGGCCTCGCAGATTCTGGTGCAGGATTCGCAGATGCGGCAACTCGATCGGCACTGCTTCAATGAAGCCTATCTGATGCACACGTCGACCAGCCCGCAGTACGCGATCATCGCCTCCTGCGATGTGGCGGCCGCGATGATGGAACCGCCGGGCGGCACAGCCTTGGTCGAGGAATCGATCCGGGAAGCACTGGATTTCCGCCGCGCCATGCGCAAGGTCGAAGCCGAGTTCGGCGATTCATGGTGGTTCAGAGTGTGGGGGCCGGAAAATCTTGCCGAAGAGGGCATCGGCAGCCGGGATGACTGGATGCTGCGCGCCAACGACCGCTGGCACGGTTTCGGCAATCTCGCGCCGGGCTTCAACATGCTCGATCCAATCAAGGCGACGGTCATTACGCCCGGCCTGGATGTCGATGGCGACTTCGCCGACACCGGGATTCCCGCGGTAATGGTGACACGCTACCTGTCGGAGCACGGAATCAACATCGAAAAGACCGGCCTGTACTCGCTGTTCATCATGTTTACGATCGGCATCACCAAGGGTCGCTGGAACACCATGGTGACCGAGCTGCAGCAGTTCAAGGATGCGCACGACGCCAATGCGCCGCTGTGGCGGGTAATTCCGGAGTTCGTCGCCCATCACCCGCGCTACGAGCGGGTCGGGCTGCGCGATCTGTGCGAGGCAATTCACGGCCTCTACAAGACCAACGACATCGCGCGGCTGACCACCGAGATGTATTTGTCGAATATGGAGCCGGCCATGCGCCCGGCCGATGCGTTCGCAAAGATGGCGCACCGAGAGATCGATCGAGTGCCGATCGACGAGCTCGAGGGCCGCGTCACCAGCGTGTTGCTGACGCCCTACCCGCCCGGAATTCCGCTACTAATACCGGGCGAACGGTTCAACACGACGATCGTCAATTACCTGAAATTCGCGCGCACCTTCAACGAGAAATTCCCCGGTTTCGAAACCGATATCCACGGACTGGTCGAAGAAGAGATCGACGGCGAGATGCGGTATTTCGTCGACTGCGTGACCGCGTAAATCGGGCACGGGCCCGAATACTGGCTAGCCCAACTTCCACAGTAGTCGTCCCGGAGGAAGAAAACGCCTTCGTTGTGGCGCGGGAACCACACTCGGTTTTCACTCTGAAACGTCGGCATTGTCGTGCGCGGTTGGTCGTCGGTACGGACGTTTTTGGCGAGAAAGCGCATGTAGTGCCGACCTACTGGGTTGCCGGGCTGGCGGACGATGTCGAAAATGCAGGGCATGTACCTGCGCTATACGACGCGACACAAGGACGGCAAGACGCACGTCCCTGGCGCCTGGTGCGTTCGGTGCGGCGCGGACGCAAGGTGATTCAGGAGACGGTGGCGCAGCTCGGAGAACTCGATGCCGAGGGGCGAGCGCGCGCGACGTCGCTTGCACGAGAGATTTGCGGGCGAGCAGCGGAGCGCTCACAAGGCGCGCTGTTCGATGACGGGAGCACGGCCGAAGCGATCAAGGTCAGACTCGACGCAGTGCGGCTGGAGCGCTCGAGAAGCTTCGGCTCGGTGTGGTTGGGACGGCAGCTGTGGCAGGCGCTCAGACTCGACGAACTGTTCGAGGCCCTGCTGCCCCGAGGTCGGGAGTCGGTCGCTTGGGCCGATGTGATATCGATACTGGTGATTGGCCGGCTGTGCGAGCCCAGCAGCGAACTGCATGTGGCCGAGCAGTGGTACCGCACGAGCGCCCTGGAGGACTTGCTCGGTGTGGCCCCGCAGCAGTTGTACGAGGAGCGGCTGTACCGGGCGCTGGACCGATTGCTGCCGCACAAGGAGGCGATCGAGGCGCATCTGGTCAAGCGCTTCGGAGAGTTGTTCGATCTGGACTACGACCTGCTGCTCTACGACGTGACGAGCACGTACTTCGAGGGCGTGGCCGATCCGGCGATTGCCAAGCGCGGCTACAGCCGGGATCACCGGCCGGACTGCGTGCAGGTGAACATTGCACTGGTGGTGACCCGGGATGGAATGCCGCTGGGCTACGAGATATTCCCGGGCAACACCACCGACGTCACCACGGTCGAGCAGATCGTCTCGGGGATGGAGGCCCGCTTTGGCAAAGCCAACCGGGTGTGGGTGATGGACCGGGGGATGGTGAGCCGGGAGAACGTGGCGTGGCTCAAGGAGACGGGACGCCGCTACGTGATCGGCACCCCGAAGGCAGAGCTCAAGCGCTGGGCCAAACAGATCGAAGAGCGCACCGACTGGCGCCACATCCGCGATGACGTTGAAGTGAAGTTGTGCCGCAGCCCCGACGGGGACGAGACGTTTGTGCTCTGTCGCTCGGCCAGTCGGGTCGAGAAAGAGCGGGCGATGCACGATCGGTTCAAGGCGCGCATCGATACGGCGCTCGCGAGCCTGGAGCGGCGCATCGAGAAGAGCAAGAAGCCGCTCGATCGGGGCCTCATCGAACGCCAGATCGGACGCTTGCTCGAACGCAACAGCCGGGCTGCCGGCGGATTCACGATCTCGATTACCGACGACGCGGCGCATGCCTCGGGAATCCGCATGAGCCGAGCGTACCGCGCCGATTGGACCGACTGGGCGCGGCTGAGCGAAGGCCTCTACATCCTGCGCACCAACGTCACCCAGTGGAGCGACGAGGAACTGTGGACGACCTACATCCAGCTGACCGAGGCCGAAGCGGCGTTCCGCGTGCAAAAGTCCGACCTGGCGATCCGCCCGATCTGGCACCACAAGGAAGGCCGCATCAAAGCGCACATCCTCGTGTGCTTCCTCGCCTACGCGTTATGGAAGACCTTGCAGCAGTGGCAATCGCGCGCAGGGCTCGGCCACTGCCCGCGAACCATCCTCACGGAGTTCGCGCGCATTCACGCCGCCGACATCGTGTTGCCGCTGGCGCATTCGAGCAAGCGCGAACTGCGCATACGTTGCGTCGTACGTCCGGAGCGCGCGCAGACCATCCTGCTCGAACGCCTTGGCCTGAGCCTGCCGCAACGCTTGAAGGCGCCACCAACGACTCAAATGTAGTGCCGACCTTGAACATTAACCCATTGATAATCCGCAAAACCGCCCCGCCAACTGTGGAAGTTGGGCTAGGCAGACCTTGCAGTCGACCCGCGGCGAAGCCGGTAGGCAATAGCCAAGCCTGCCAGACCGGCACTGAGCAGAATCCAGGAATCCGGTTCCGGCACCGCGGAAACGCGAATGTCATCGAGGACGAACTCGAAGTTGTTGCCGGGGTTGCTGCCAAGTTTCATCGGACGAAACAGCACTGACTGGACACCGGTGAAATCCGAGAAACTCGCGTAACTCGGTTCCGGCCGAAGCCCCGCAAGACCGACCTGGCTACGGGAAACCACCCTGCCGCTCACCGAGCGACCCAGGATCTCGATCGAGTCGGCCCAGCGGAATTGCTGGTCGACAAACGATCCGCCGTAGGCCAGGCCAAGAAGGTCGAACGTCCCGCCGTCGGCTTTGGTCATCACGATCTCGGTGTTGTTACCGGACAGAAGACGCCGTGACCCGTTGCCGACGATGTCGGGCTGCGCATCGACCGAGATGAACCCGAGCGTACCGACTTCCAGCGCGAGAAAGCTGAAGCCGCCTGACTCGATGCTCTGACCCGACCAGGCAAAAGCGTCGTGGTCGTTGAAATCGATATGCTCGGCCGAGGCCGCTGCGCTGGCGCACGCGCAGAGGACGAGAACCGACAATTGCCTTGCAAGTCGCAACATGAACTGACCTCTTACCTGTTATGTGTATTGTAGCGGGCGATTCTGGCACATCTTGCCCCTTCCGACCATATCACCACCTGCATGCACCAGTGTCGGAGCGCCGACAATCTGCGCTAATGTGCGCCCATGCGATCCCGAGCCGAACCTCCGAATCCCGCGCATGCTAGGGAAATCCACGCCGACGGCCCTGCAGAACTGACTGTTCGCGCGGTCTTGCTCGGCACCCTGTTGGGCGTGCTGTTCGGCGCCTCGTCGCTCTATCTGGTGCTCAAGGTCGGGCTGACGGTCAGCGCCTCGATCCCGGTCGCCGTGATATCGATCGCGCTGTTTCGCCTCGCAGCCCGCGCCGGAGTTCGCGATGCGAGCATGTTTGAACATGTTGCGGTACAGACCACCGGATCGGCCGGCGAGTCGATCGCCTTCGGCCTGGGTGTGACGATGCCGGCGATCCTGATCCTCGGATTCGATCTCGAGATCTGGCGCGTCATGCTGGTCGCCACGCTGGGCGGGCTGCTCGGCATCCTGATGATGCTTCCGCTGCGTCGCACCCTGATCGTTGCGCAACATCGTGAACTTTCGTTTCCCGAAGGCACGGCCTGCGCCCAGGTGCTGCTGGCGGCCGACGCGGCCAAGCCGGGCGGCTCGCCCGGTCCGGCGGTCAGCGGCGCCCGCACCGTGTTCATAGGCTTCGCCATCGGCCTCGTCACAAGATCGCCAATATCGCGCTGAAGGGCTGGAAGGATGTCGCGTCGTGGAGCTTCGGCGCGCCATACAAGGGCGCATCGATCGGCATCGAAGTGTCGCCGGAATTGCTCGGCGTCGGCTACATCATCGGCCCGCGCATCGCGGCGACCATGTGCGCTGGCGGCGTGCTGGCCTATCTGGTGCTGATGCCGTTGATCCATTACTTCGGCAGCGGCCTCGAACACGCGCTCGCACCTGCCGGCAAGCCAATCCGCGAAATGGGCGCCGGTGACTTGCGCGGTGCCTACATCCTTTACATCGGCGCCGGCGCGGTGGCCATGGGCGGGCTGGTCAGCCTGATCCGTGCCCTGCCGCTGATCGCGCGCAGCCTGCGCGAGGCGCTCGGGCGCTTCGAAGGCGCGTTGCCGGCGAGTCCGCTGCGCACCGAGCGGGAAATCGGACTCAAATGGGTGTTCGCCGGCTGGGCGGCGCTGCTCGCCGCCATCACGCTCGCTCCGCCGCTGCAGATGAATCTGCTCGGCGCGCTGCTGATCGCAGGTTTCGGCTTTCTGTTCTGCACGGTATCGGCGCGGCTCACCGGCGAAATCGGCTCCTCGTCCAACCCGATCAGCGGCATGACGATCGCGACCCTGCTGGTGACCTGCCTGATCTTCCGCCTGCTCGGCTGGACCGCGGCGCCCTACTTCGTCACCGCGCTGTCGATCGGCGCGATCGTCTGCATCGCCTCGGCCAACGCGGGCACGACGGCGCAGGATCTGAAGACCGGCTACCTGGTCGGGGCCACGCCGCGCGCACAGCAGATTGCGATCCTGCTCGGCAGCCTCGCCTCGGCGCTGGCACTCGGCCCGGTCCTGCTGACCCTCAACGATGCAGCGACAGTCCGTGCCGGCCGCCAAAGTGGCGCCGGCGCTGGTCACCGATGCAGCCAGCGACACCCGCGAAACGCTGCAGGGTCCGCAGGCCTCGGACGATGCGGCGAGCTATCGCGTCTGGCACAAGACGGACAACGCCGGCGGGCCGGTGGGCAAGTATCTGGTCGACGAGCAAGGCCGCGCCGTGTGGCTGGTCGATCCGGGCATCAACGGCATCCACACGCAGCGGCCCGACGGCAGCCACGTGCGCAAGTACGATGCGCCCAAGGCGGTGCTGGTGTCATACCTGATCAAAGGCATCTTGCAGGGCGAACTGCCGTGGGCGCTGGTGATTGCCGGTGCGATGATCGCACTGGTGCTCGAGATGGCAGGTATCGCCTCGCTGGCATTCGCGGTGGGCCTCTACCTGCCGCTGTCGACGTCAGCGCCGATACTGTTCGGCGGCCTGGTGCGGGCATGGTCGGATCGCCGCAATCAACCAGCTGACCATGGCCATGGCGTGCTGCTGGCCTCGGGCTACATTGCCGGCGGGGCGCTGGCGGGCATCGTCATAGCGATCGCTGCCGGCGTCATGGCGCCGCTCGACGCAGCGCTGGGCGCCTGGGCCGGCAGCCACAACCCGCTGTTCGACGGCCCGGCATCGGATGCATTGTCAGTCCTGCCATTCGCCGCGATCGCGCTGGTGTTGATGGTCGAGTCGCGCAGGGAGTAGATGACGCACCGGCAATCCGACGCCGGAAAGAAGGGAGCGAGGCGCGTTTGGCTGCACTGCAGCACAAAAAACTACGCCCGCACGGGGGCGGGCGCACGAGGCATACTACTGCGGCATGGCCGCTTCTTAGTGCTTATTGACTGATTGCGAGAACTTTCCCCGACAGTCGCTTCGTGAGGCTCTGGACCAAAATCCGAATCCAGCCTTCTCTCTGTGGGGTTTTCCTTGCAATTGAGATATTTAGTTGTCGTCTCAATTTGCAGGCCTCACGTTCTGACCTCCTGCACTTGCGAGCACTGGACGTATTGTCGCGTCGTAGCGACGGAGGCAGTGTGACAAAAGTCACGCCACAGTCCCAACCCGGATACGTGCTTTCTCCCTCGCGTGCCGTACGTCACCATCCGGCGGGGCGCGGAATCGGCAATTGCCAACCCGCCTCAAAGCGCGATGCCCGGCCCCTCGAAGGCGCCCGCATGCTGCAATCGCACAATGGTTGGCTGCAGGCGCAGCCCGGTCGCCCGGTGCAGGGCATTGGCCTCGCCGCGCAGGCTGCTCCAGTCGGCCGAAATCGGCTCGCCGGCCGCCGCCAAACCGATCACGTTGCCATGGTCGCCCGACGGAAAGGCGATCGCCCGGCCGGCGAAGGCGGTGGCAAGCCGGGCAAACTGCGCATCGTATTTGCGGCTGCGCCCGAACAGGTTGGCGACCAGCAGCCCGCGCCGGCTCAGGCGCTTGCGGCAGTCGCAGTAGAACGCCTCGGTTGCCAGTGCACCGGCGCGCGCACGATGGTCGAATCCATCGACCAGGATGCAGTCATAGCGCGTGCGCCCGGTCTTGACGAAGGCCGCGCCGTCTGCCCGATGCACGCACAGCCGCCCGTCGTCCTCGGGCAGGCGGAAGGCGTGGCGCGCCAGCGCCACCACCTCGGGGTTGATCTCGACCACGTCGAGCCGCGCAGCCGGTCGGTGGCGATAGAGGAACTTGGCGATCGATCCGGCGCCCAGCCCGATGATCAGCGCCCGCGCCGGCCAGTCGTCACCCGGACGCAACAGCAGGGCGGCCATCATTTCGCGCGTGTAGTCGAGCTCGAGCGACCAGGGTCGGGCGACCCGCATGGCGCCCTGGATCCACTCGGTACCGAAATGCAGGTAGCGAACGCCAGCTTGTTCGGAAACTTCGATCGAGTGTCTGGGTGGTGGCGAATTCATGCTCGGCGGATCATGCCACAGCGCTGCAGGCTCGCTGAAACGCGCAGCGACACCGGCCTGCAGCCCGCGCCGGATGGCGATCTACGGCGTGGCACGGCCAGCAGCCGCACGGGGCCGCCCTCTGCGGCATGCCTGTCATGAAATAGCCGTGTTTACTGGCTTGCAGGCCGGCAAGTTGCTGACAGATTCAGCCGAACGGCGCCACGCCGATCAGCCAGAGGTGGCCCCAGAAGGCGAACGCGACCCAGGCGAGCACGCCGACCGATACGGCCAGCGCGTCGCGCGCACCTCCGGCTGCCGGATAGCGGGTACCGGCGAAACGGTCGCGCCGACGCGCGGCGATGAAACCGGCGATCGACCAGACGAGAAAGGCGCCGAACAGCAGCAGGTCGGCCAGCCGGCCGTTGGCGATCAGGTGCGCGAACGCCCACACCTTGGTGCCCGCCAGCATCGGATGGCCGAGCGCGGCCTTGATGCGGTTGCCCGGCACATAGGCGGCAGCCAGCAGCACGAAGGAGATCAACGTCAGCAGCGCGGCCAGATGGCGCGTCCACAACGGCGGCTGCCACAGCTCGATCGGTGCGACACGCGTCTGCCCGTAGCCCCACACCAGCAGCACGAATCCGATCAGCGAGACGACCGAAAACAGGCCCTTCCAGCCCTGCTCGCCGACGCGCGCCAGTTGCCGCGTGCGCCAGCCATCGGCGACGATGCGGATCGAGTGGGCACCGAGGAAGATCAGCAGTCCGAGTACGAGATACGTCATGGCAGGCTCCGGCATGGATCGAGGTCGCCAGCCTCAGGCGCGCCGCCGCGCCAGCAGGGCCTTGCGCCAGCCCGAACGCGAGCGGCGCAGCAGCGCGATGACAAGGGGATGGGGCAAGCCACAGCCCGGCGATCCCGGTTTCAGCGCCGGATGCGGATCGGCAACCGCGTTACTCGACAGCTCGACCTCGCAGCCTTCTTCGATGCGCGAGAATTGAACGGACGATTCGTCGGCGGCGATGTCTGTACCCAGAACGGGTAGCGGATCGACACCACGCTCGACATAGCGGATCAGCACCACCAGCCGACGCGCATCCGGCGGAATCGCCAGCGCGACGCAGGCCGGCAGGTGAATCTCGTTGCCCGCACAGTCGATCGCCGCGCCGGGGCGGACTTCGACCGTATCGCCAGCAACGTTCACCCCCAGACCCTGCAGCACGCCCCAGCCATGCGCAAGGCGGTTATGCCTGCGTCCGCGCCCCAGAAAATAGTCCTGCTCGGCGCGCAGGTCGGCGGCGGTTAGCAACTGGCCGTCGAAGAAATTGACGCGTTTCAATCCGTTGTCCTGGAACAAATGAATTCCTCCGTGGCTTCATAGCAGATCAATGCCCAATCTTGTACGGTCAGTGCGAAGTGCGATTCGCTGCTCTGGTTCGCACTTCATGCCATTCCAGTCTGGCAGAAGACCCGGCAACTTGCAGACATGATACTGGCACGACGCAGAGTCTCCCGGCTGGTGCCGTGGTCTGGGGCCGAGCGGGCATGGACCGCCGGTTTTCATTCCTTGAGCTGCCCGCGAAGCCGCATGAGCTGGCGCTCTGTGGCATGCATGCTCGCCAGGCCGCATGGATGCTCGCTCGCCGGGCAACCATGTCTGTGAGGTCCATCCCGTCTGGCTTGCAGGCCGGCATTCATTCGCGCGCCTCGATCGATACCGACCAGCCATCCGCTACTGCGTCGACGCGCGAACGCACGGGCAGGAAGCGCTCGATCACCGCGAGGTTGGTCGCCAGATGACTCGATTGCGTGCAGGTGGTGAAGCGGCCGCTGCCGGCCAGCGCGAGCGGCAGTGCGAGTTGGTCGGCCAGATGCTCGCCGACAGCGGCGCCGCTCGCGAGATAGCCGCGCATCGACTGCACGACGCGGTTCGCGACGGTCTCGGCCGAGACGCCGCGCGCGCCGAAGCCGGTGAACATTTCGGTCACCTGCTGGTGCGCGACTTCGATCAGCAGCGCGTTGCCTGGGCCTTCGCGCTGCGGCAGATCGCGGATCTGGGTATCGACACCGCTGAAGGCGCGTGCCACGACCTCCAGTTCGCGCCGGGCGACATTACTCGGCACGGCGGCGACGATGGCCTCGGCGCGCATCGTGTGGAAATCGCCGCGTGTGTCGAGTTCGAGCGGCGCCAGCTGCGAAGGCGCGACGCTGGCGCGCACTTCGCCGCCGCCGGCCGGGTAGAAGCCGTGGCGCAGCAGTTCGATCTCGGCCGTCGCGCCCATGCGGCGCATCAGCGGCAGCCAGGCGCGGATCAGAAAATCCGCCGGCGGCGCGGCCGGGTTCTGCGTGCCGCCGCTAACCGTCAGCGTGCTCGGTGCATCGGCAAACCAGAGAGCCGGCAGCACCGTCTGCAGCACCAGCGTGCAACTGCCCGCGGTGCCGATCGCGAAGCGATAGTCGCCGCCGCGAATCGTCTGAGGCGCGAAGGTCAGCGTCTGCGAGCCTGGTGCGGCGCCTTCGACACGCGCATGCGAGATCGCCGCCGCCGCTTCGATGGCGGTCAGGTGCTGGCGCAGCAGACCAGGCTTCTTGCGCCCGGCGCGGATGCGCTCGATGCGAAACGGCGTGCCGGTGATCATGGCAAGCGTCAGCGCGCTGCGCAGAACCTGCCCGCCGCCTTCGCCTTGGGCGCCGTCGAGTTCGATCATTTCTCTACTCTTCCCTTCGTGTTTCGTTCAGCTAAAGACCGCAGGTGGGGTCTGGAAACTTTAGCTGCCCTTCGACAGGCTCAGGGCGAACGGCTCGCCGAGATTCTCACCCATCGGGTGACCCCAAGAAATTTCGTTCGTGCTGAGTCCTTCGACAAGCTCAGGACAGGCTCTGTCGAAGCATGAACGGAATTTCGCCGGCGCAACCGCGGTTTCCCGGTTCAACCCTTCACGCACACCACCTGCTTCAAGGTGTGCATGACTTCCACCAGGCTCTTTTGCGCCTGCATGACGGCGTCGATGTCCTTGTAGGCCATCGGGATCTCGTCGATCACGGCGGCGTCCTTGCGGCATTCGACATCGGCGGTGGCGCGGATCTGGTCGGCCACGGTGAACCGGCGCTTCGCCTCGTTGCGGCTCATGGTGCGGCCTGCGCCGTGACTGCAAGAGCAGAACGCTTCCTCGTTGCCGAGACCACGCACGATATAGCTCTTGGCACCCATCGAACCGGGGATGATGCCGAGTTCGCCCTTGCGCGCCGACACCGCGCCCTTGCGCGTGACCAAGATGTCGGCACCGAAATGGGTTTCGTGCTGCACATAGTTGTGGTGGCAGTTGACCGCTTCGACATTGGCCTCGAACGGCCGGGCGATTTCGCTGCGCGCGGCGGTGATCACGTTGGCCATCATCACCGCGCGGTTGCGCCGCGCGTAGTCCTGCGCCCAGCCGACCGCCTCGACATAGTCGTCGAAATGCGTGCTGCCTTCCTCGAAGTAGGCGAGGTCGCGGTCGGGCAGGTTGGCGATGTGGGCGCGCAGATCCTGCTGCGCCAGTGCGATGAAGAAAGTGCCGATGGCATTGCCGACGCCCCGCGAGCCGGAGTGCAGCATGAACCACACACTGCCAGCCTCGTCCAGGCAGACCTCGATGAAGTGGTTGCCGGTGCCGAGCGTGCCGAGATGCTTGTAGTTGTTGGTGTTTTTCAGCCGCGGGTGCTTTTCGGTGATGCGCTCGAAGCCAGCCAGCAGCTCGCCCCACATTGCATCGACGCTGGCGGGCGGGTTTTCCCATGCGCCCTCGTCGCGGCGCCCGCGGCGCATGGTACGCCCGTGCGGCACGGCGCGCTCGATCGCGCTGCGCAGGCCGTGCAGGTTGTCGGGCAGGTCGGCGGCGGTCAGCGTGGTACGCACGGCCATCATGCCGCAGCCGATATCGACGCCGACCGCGGCGGGAATGATCGCGCCCTGCGTCGGGATCACGCTGCCGATGGTCGAGCCCTTGCCCAGATGCACGTCGGGCATCACCGCCAGATGGCGGAAGATGAAGGGCATCTTCGCGGTGTTCATCAATTGCTTGCGCGCATCGCCCTCGACCGGCACGCCGTGCGTCCACATCTTGATCGGCTTGCCGTCTTCGACCTGCTGCAACTCGTAACCCTGATCTTCCATTTCGATCTCCTTCGAGGCCGTCTGCCCCACCCCCCGCCAACCGAATGGTAGCCGGGTATGGTTGCTCAACCTGGTGGGATTGCCAGCTTGCGCACCCCTCACCCTTCACCCCTCACTCCTTACCCCTCACCCCCCAACCCCTCCCGCCGATGCGGGAGGGGGCGCTGCTGCTCGTTTGGCCTGCGCACCAGCGGGTGGTTGAACCCCGGCTCGTGGGCGGTGCGGCCAACTTTGCGATCACGGCTCCTATCGCGAGCCGCGCGCCAGGCCGGCGGGAGATTTGCAGGCGATCCTGTAACTCATTGAGCTGTCGACGAAACAGCAAGCGCAAAGACGGCAGGCGGGGCGCGGATCACCTCAGATCCTGCCCGAAGCTATATACTTTGAGATAAGCATTTATCCATTGAGATAACCAATTGATGCGCAAGTCCGTCGTGATCGGCTTCCTCGGCAGCGTGCTCGATAACGCGGGCAAGGGCCCTGCGCGCTGGGAGAAGTGGCGTCCCAGTGTGGCGCTGTGCCAGCACGAGGATCTGCTGGTGCGCCGCCTCGAATTGATTCACGACGCGCGCAACCGGCGGCTGGCCGAAGAAGTGCGGCGCGACATCCAATCCGTCTCGCCCGAGACCGACGTGCGCAGCGTCGAGATGGAACTGCGCGACCCGTGGGATTTCGAGGAGGTCTACACCGCGCTGCACGACTTCGCCCGCGGCTATGCTTTCGACACCGAGCGCGAGAACTACCTGATCCACATCACCACCGGCACCCACGTCGCGCAGATCTGCTGGTTCCTGCTGACCGAGGCGCGAACACTTCCGGCGCGGCTGCTGCAGACCGCGCCGCCGCGCAAGAAGGCGGTGGCCGATTCGATCGGCGGCTACGAGATCATCGATCTCGATCTGACGCGCTACGACAGGATCGCCCAGCGCTCCAAGCGCGAGCAGGCGGACACAGTGTCCTTCCTCAAGTCGGGCATCGCGACGCGCAATGCGCGCTTCAACCGGGTGATCGAGCGCATCGAGCAGGTGGCGGTGCGCTCGACGGCGCCGGTGCTGCTGGTCGGGCCGACCGGCGCCGGCAAGTCGTTTCTGGCACGGCGCATCTACGAACTCAAGCATGCGCGTCACCAGGTCGCCGGGCGCTTCGTCGAGGTGAATTGCGCGACCCTGCGTGGCGATTCGGCGATGTCGACCCTGTTCGGCCACGTCAAGGGCGCGTTCACCGGCGCGCTGAGTGCGCGCCCCGGCCTCCTGCGCGCGGCCGACGGCGGTCTGCTGTTCCTCGACGAGATCGGCGAACTCGGACCCGACGAGCAGGCGATGCTGCTGAAGGCGATCGAGGAGAAGCGCTTTCTGCCGTTCGGCGCCGACAGCGAGGTGGCGAGCGCCTTCCAGTTGATCGCCGGCACCCATCGCGATCTGCGGCAGTGGGTGGCGCAGGGGCGCTTTCGCGAGGATCTGTATGCGCGCATCAACCTGTGGACCTTCGAGCTGCCCGGGCTGGCCTCGCGCGCCGAGGACATCGAGCCAAACCTCGATTTCGAGCTCGAGCGCCATGCGCGGGAGCAGGGCCGCCAGGTGCGCTTCAATGTCGAGGCGAGACAACGCTACCTGGCGTTCGCATCATCCGTCGAGGCGCGCTGGCCGGGCAATTTCCGCGAGCTGTCGGCCTCGGTCACCCGCATGGCGACGCTGGCCGACGCCGGGCGCATCACCGAGGCGAGCGTCGAAGAAGAGATCGAGCGCCTGCGCTACACATGGTCCGGCGTCGGGCAGACGGACGACTCGCTGACCGACCTGCTCGGCGAGGCCGCCGGACGGCTCGACCTGTTCGACCGCGCCCAACTCGCCGCAGTGATCGGCGTATGCCGCGAATCGGCCAGCCTGTCCGAAGCCGGGCGCAGGCTGTTCGCGGTGTCGCGCCAAGAGAAAAGGCAGGCCAACGACGCCGACCGGCTGCGCAAGTATCTGGCGCGCTTCGGGCTCGACTGGGCCCGCGTATCGAGCCGCTGAGACCGCGGCTCATCGCGTGCGCATGACGCACTACTCGCGCCCTGGCCATCAGGGCTAGTGCAAAGCGCATAGCGATCTTGCCGCGCCGAGGACAAAACTCACGCAAACCCGGCGCTGCAGACGAAGGGCTGAGTCCTATGGCGTATTCGCACCTTAAAGCTCAAGTGGCACCCTGTCGTTAACCGGTTTGAAAACGGCAGCGAGCGAGGTGACTAGCATGGCCTACCTGCAATCCATCGGACCCGAGTACCGCGGCAGCGCGAACAACACCCTGCCGCTGGCCCAACGCGACGCGGTGTTTCACCCGCTGCAGTGGGTGCATGCACGCTGGAACGGCGACACGATGACCGGGCGCATCTGCTGCGCGATCGTCGGCGGCGCCGGCGACGAGTTCTACGAAGTCGAGCTGCCGGAAGTCATCGGAAAGGGCGGCACCCATGTGCGCGTCATGCGCGCCGCCAACGAGCTGGAACCGGCGCCCGGCGCCGCAGCCTGCTGACCGACCGCCGAGCACAAGCGAATTCGGGTAACGACATGGCGACAGTGATCAACCTCAGCGAGTCGAGAACCGGGCAGCCCGCACCGCCGCTGGCGCACCGGCCGGCCCCGGCCCCCGTCTACGACTTCGTCGAAAGACGCTGCGCAAGCAATACTGCCGCCCGCACCGCCGAGGATCTCGTGCAGCGCGCCCAGCGCCTCGGCACACTCGACGGGCAGACCGTGCAGGTGTGCTGGGAAGACCCCGAGCAGCCCGGACAGCGTCGTTACGCGGTCGGCTTTCAGTACGGCCACACCGACACCGAGCTATTGCTCGCCTTCTATACCAGCGGCCCCGATCGACTGGGACCGACGCTCCGGATCCCCGTCGCCGGCGTCAAGACCGTCCTGCAGTTGTCGCCCGAAGCGGTCTGCTTCTAGCGGTCTGTCGGGTTCCGCGGGATGCGCTGGCCTGATCGGCCGGCCGCAACGCGATAGGCCGCAAGCCGCACCAGATGGCGATCCGCGGATGGCATGCCCCGGAAGGCGCATGGAATGGCGCTGACACGGCTGCCACCTCCAAGATGCTTATGAATAAAGGCTTGCAGCCGATACTGTTTCCGGCTGCCGAAACCCGTTTGATCCCTTACGATTTCGCATGATCCGCGATTGGCGGGCTGTCGACCCGTCATGAGAGAATCCGCAGGTTCCCAAGATGCTGCGGCTTGTCTCCTCGTGAAGACCCTCGAATACATCGGCCTCGACACCTCTGGCGTCACGGCGGCCTATCGCAAGGTCGTCGATGCGATCGCGCGCGACGATTTCCGTGCGGCACAGGTCAAAAAGCTCGCCAATCTGCAGCACGGGAAGTTCTACCGCGCCAAGCTCGACGACGCCGACCGGCTGCTGTTCTCCCTGGTGCGCCACGGCGACGAGGTGCGCGCGCTGATGCTCGAGGTGATCCGTAACCACGACTACGACAAGTCGCGCTTTCTGCGCGGTGCCGCCATCGATGAGGCGAAAATCCTCGATTGCGATGCGGCCGAGGCGATCCGTGATGCACAGGCGGTGCGCTACCTGCACCCGGAGCGCACCGCGATCCACCTGCTCGACAAGCCGATTTCCTTCGACGACGCGCAGGAAGCCATCTATCGTCAGCCGCCGCCGTTGATCCTGGTCGGCAGTGCCGGCAGCGGCAAGACCGCGCTGACCCTCGAGAAGCTCAAGCATGCCGAAGGCGAGGCGCTCTACGTCACCCAGTCCGCCTATCTCGCCCAGAACGCCCGCGATCTGTACTACGGGAACGGCTTCGAGCATCCGGGGCAGGAGGCGGTATTCCTGTCGTATCGAGAGTTCGTCGAGTCCATTCGCGTTCCGTCTGGGCGGGAGGCGACCTGGCGCGACTTCGCCGGCTGGTTTGCGCGGATGCGCCAGACGTTCAAGGGCATCGACGGCCATCAGGCATTCGAGGAGATCCGTGGCGTCATCGCGGCCGGCGCGGGCGGTGTGCTGTCACGCGACGACTACCGGCAGCTCGGCGTGCGTCAGTCGATCTTCCCGGAAAGCGAGCGCGATGCGCTCTACGCCCTGTTCGACAAGTACCGCGCCTGGCTTGCCGAGTGCGCGCTGTTCGACCTCAACCTGGTGGCTCATGAATGGCAAGCGCTGGCGGGGCCGCGCTACGATTTCGTCGTCATCGATGAAGTGCAGGACATCACGAGTGTGCAGCTTGCCCTGGTGCTGAAGACGCTGAAGAAGCCCGGCCACTTCCTGCTGTGCGGCGACTCCAATCAGATCGTCCATCCCAACTTCTTTTCCTGGGCGCAGGTGAAGAGCCTGTTCTGGCGCGACCCGCAACTGGCGGAACGGCAGCAACTGCAACTGTTGAGCGCCAACTTCCGCAATGGACAGGAAGCCACGCGTGTGGCCAACCAGTTGCTCAAGATCAAGCAGCGGCGCTTCGGCTCGATCGACCGCGAGAGCAATTTCCTCGTCCGCGCTGTCGGCGGCGCACCCGGCCAGGTGGCCCTGATGCCGGACAAGGATGCCGTCAAGAAGGAACTCGACCAGAAGATCCGCCAATCCACGCACTTCGCCGTGCTGGTCATGCGCGACGAGGACAAGGCCGAGGCCCGCAAGCACTTCGCCACCCCGCTGCTGTTCTCGATCCACGAAGCGAAAGGGCTCGAATACCAGAACATCGTTCTCTACCGTTTCGTCTCCGATCATCGCGCCGAATTCGCCGCGATCGTCGAAGGAGTCGGCATTCAGGATCTGGCCGCCGAAACGCTCGACTACCGGCGGGCAAAGGACAAGAGCGACAAGTCGCTCGAGGTGTACAAGTTCTTCGTCAACGCCCTCTATGTCGCGCTGACGCGGGCGATCGAGAACCTGTACATCATCGAATCGGACACCGCGAACCCGCTGTTCGGCCTGCTTGAGCTTTCGCTGTCCGGGCAGGTGAAGGTCGACGCCAAGCAATCCAGCCTCGAAGACTGGCAGAAGGAAGCGCGCAAGCTCGAGTTGCAGGGCAAGGACGAACAGGCACAGGCGATTCGCAGCAATATTCTCAGGCAGACGCCTGTTCCGTGGCCGGTATTCGACCAGAGCAAGGTCACCGAACTGCTGATCAAGGTTTTTCGCGAGCAGGCGCCGGGCGGCAAGCACAGACAGCAACTCTACGAATTCGCCACCTGCCACGACGAACCGGTGCTGGCCGACTGGCTGGCCCAGGAGGGCAAGTTCGATGCAGCGAACGGCTTCCCGCAACAGCGCGCCACGCTCGGGCGCAAGAGCTACGTCGCGTATTTCGCCTGCCACTTCAAGGACATTCTGCGGCGGTGCGAGCAGCACGGCGTCGAGCACCGCTTGCCGATGAATCAGACCCCGCTGATGGCAGCGTCCGCCGCCGGCAATGTGCCGCTAGTCGAAGCCCTGCTGGCGCGTGGCGCCGACCGCGAGGCAGTCGACCACTATGGCTGCAACGCACTGCATTGGGCGATGCGCGAAGCGTTCCGCGATGCGAAGTTCGCCCGCGGGCCTTTCGCACCGCTGTTCGAGCTGCTTGCGCCGGCCAGCATCGACGTCGCCACCGGCGAGCGGCTGGTGCGCATCGACCGCCATCTTTCCGAGTATTTCCTGTTCCAGACGCTGTGGGCGATGTTCAAGTCGCGCTTCACCCATCGCCAGCGACGGCCCTACGGCGCGTTCGAAACCCAGGCGATTCTCGAAGCCTGGCGGCACCTGCCGGCCAATGTGGTGCGGCCGGAACGCAACAAGCGCCAGCACCTGTCGGGCGTGCTCGCGCGCAACGAGGTCGAGCGCGACTATGCCTACAACCGGGCGTTGTTCGTGCGCATCACGCAGGGCTGGTATCAGTTCAACCCGAAGCTCGCGCTGCGCCGCACCCGGGGCGCAGCCGAAGCCTGGCTACCGATCTACGCGGCATTGAACTTGCCGTTCATCGCCGAATTCTCACTGGATTTCGTCTGGGCGCGGATCGACGATTATCTCGCCTTGGCGGACCTGCCGGCCCGCACGACGCAGATTGCAGCCGAAAGCGTGATCGCGCGCATGGATGCGGCTGCGCGCGAACGCGAGGAGCAGGAGGCCGAGGAGCGCGCGGCGTTCGACCGCTGGATCGCCGAGCAGCAGGCGAAGAAACAACGCTTGCAGCCGGACGAGCCGAAATGGGGCACGCGCGAGGCGAAGCGGCGCGAGATCGAGCGCCTGCGGCTGGAAATCGAGCAACGGAAGAAGCAATGCTCGTAGGTTTTCGCATGGCGACAGAACGAGGACGAGCATGCGTCCCGCCGGATGAGGCGTCAACTGCCGGCGCCGGACGGGCGTTCCTTGTGGGCCTCGGTCGATCATCGTCAGAACAGGTAACGGACATTCCATGGTCAATCCCTTGCTACCCCGGCTGTTGATTTCCTTGGCCATCGCCGGCGTCGCGGCGTTCTCGGCTTGGCGATCCGCCCAGGACATGTCGGCACGCGCGGGGGGTGGCTCGCGATTTCGGCCGCGACGCGGCAAGAGTGCCCGCCACAGCTTGGGCGACGACGCGCCGGTGATGGTCGATCGCCAGGCGATCGCCCGCACTCGCGACGCCTTGTCCGGGGCGACGCTCGATCCGGACGCGGAGATCTTCCGCTGTGCCGACTGCCAGAGCTTCTACACCGCCGCCAGCGTGCGGGCGCTGGCCCAGGAGAACGGCGCTCGTTGCATCAATTGCGGCAGCACGGACCGTGTTCCGGTGCAGGTCGTCGCCCGGCAGTGAGTGCGCGGCGCCGAGGCAGCAAGTGAACGTCGCGCCGCCCGACCGCTACAGCCGGCATCGCGCGATTGCCGGGTTCTCGCAGGAGCGTCTGCAGGCCATGCGGGTCGCCGTCTTCGGCGCCGGCGCGATCGGCAACGAGGTGGTGAAGAATCTCTGCCTGCTCGGCATCGGTTCGATTGACCTGTACGATTTCGATACCGTCGAGTTGCACAATCTGACCCGTTCCATCCTGCTGCGCGAGACCGATGTCGGCAAGCCGAAGGCGGTCGCGGTGGCGGCGCGCGCCGCGGAGATCGACGGCAACGTCACACTGCGCGCGGTGCCGGGCGACCTGCGCGACACCCTGGGGCCGGCGGCTGCGGCCGGCTACGACGTTGCGATCGGTGCGCTAGACAATTTCGAGGCGCGTCAGCGGGTCAATCGGCTGTGCCGCTTAGTCGGCCGGCCGTGGGTCAGCGCCGCGATCGATAGCCGCCATGCCAGCGTCGAGACGTTCCCGTTCGATCGACATGCCGGCGTCGCTTGCTACGAATGCGGCTTGCCGGATTCGGTCTATGCCCGGCTGGCCGAGCGCCTGTCCTGCGGCGGACTCGCCCGGGCGGCGCGCGCCGAGCGCATCGTGCCGACCACCGCTATCACCGCCAGCCTGGCCGCCGCGCGCGCTGTCCAGCAGGCGCTCACTCTGCCGCAAACGTCCAGCAGGCGCTGGCTTATCGACAGCGAGAGCGGGTTGGCGAGCGACGCGCTGATTCCCGTGCGAGCAGATTGCCCGGGATGTGGCGAGCCGCCAGTGTCCGTTGTCGAAAGGCTGGCTCGCGACGGCGGAATCACCGGTGCGCTGCTGGCCCGCGAGGCCCGGCGGCTGGCCGGCGAACTCGCGGACGACGTTCGCGTCGAACTGGCCGAACCGATCGCCCGCGCCGCTGCCTGTACCCGCTGCGGACCGACCGCCGCGACGCGCGCGATCATCGGCAAGCCGGCGCGCCGGGTAGACCAGACCGCGGTGTTCTGCTTCGGCTGCGGCGGCGAAACCGTCCGCATCGAACTCGCGGACGTTCTCGGGATCGACGAACTCGAGCGCGATCTCGCAGAATTCGCGATACCGCTCGCGTTTGCGCGCGTCGGTGCCGACCTCCTGGACATGACGCCGGCCCTGCCCGGCAAGGAGATTCACCGTGACTGAACGCAAACTCGTCGTCCGCTCCGCCGACCAGACCCGCCGGGCCGATATCGCGCTCGACGAGCAGAGCACCGGGGCCGAGGTGCTGCAGGCGGCGGTGGACAACTGGGCGCTGCCGGCCGACATGGACTACACGCTGGTCAACACCACCACCGGCCGGGTGCTGACCCCGGCGGTCTCGCTCGGCGGCCAGGTCAAGGACGGCGACGTGCTCGAGGTGCAGCCGGTGCTTGTGGCCGGGCATCGCCGGCCCTGATGTCGGCTCACCAACTGCGCCGCGCGGCCGACCTCGAGCGCCTGCGTGCGCTCGAAACGGCGAGCCGCGGCCGGCTGAAGCTGCTGGCCGCCGACGCCGTGCCGGGCCGGCCGATCCGCCTGGAAATGCGCTGTCGCACGGCGGCCGACGCGCGCTACCCGGTCAGGGCCGTGGTCGGCGTGAGCCTGCGGATCGACCTGCCGGCGCGTTACCCTTTCGAGCGGCCGGTGGTGACCATCGAGTCGCCGATCTTTCACCCGAACGTGTTCGCCAACGGCCTGGTCTGCCAGGGCGAGCGGTGGCTGCCGGCCGAAGGCCTGGATCTGCTGGTCAAGCGGATGATCCGGCTGGCGAGCTTCGATCCCGCCCATGTCAATCCGGCATCGCCGGCCAATCGCGCCGCTGCGAGCTGGTATCTGGCGCAGGTCGCCCGCACGCCCGAGGCATTTCCGACCGACCGCGTCGAATGGGACACCGAGCGCGTGATCCGTCCCTGCCCGGCCTGCGGCAAGTCGCTGCGCCTGCCTGCCGGGCGTCGCGGCAGCGTCAACTGCCCGTTGTGCGGTAGCGACGTCGAAGTGCAGACCTGAGCCGAACGATGGCGATCCGCTGGACCAACGCGCCCGCGCCCGATCCTCTGCCGGTTCTGCCCGGCCGCGATGGCGCGCGCGATGTCTACATCGGACCGGACGTCCTCGCTGAAGTGCTTGCTCACTTGAGTGACCAGCCTGTCGAACAGGGCGGCCTGCTGATCGGCCGCGCCTGGCTTGGCGGCACGAGCCGTCAGCCGAAAGCGGTCAGCCACGTCAGCGTCGAAAAGGCAGTCCCGGCTGGCGACGCCGACGGCACGGCCATCGCACTGCGCATGGAGACCTCGGTATGGTCCGCCGCGCGCGCAGCGCTGCGGCCGGGCCAACTGATCGTCGGCTGGTACCACAGCCACCCGGGACTGACCGCCTTCTTCAGCGACACCGACCGGCGAACCCAGAAGGCCTTCTTCAACCACGACTACAGCATCGGCTGGGTGATCGATCCGTGGACCGGCGACGAAGCCTTGTTCATCGGCCCCGACTGTGAGCCGATCGGGCGGGGGCCACAGGCAGTCGCGACAGCGCAGCCCGGAAATGCCGACTGACCGGACATCGCCGCGCGCTACCGGTCATGCGGCCGCGCCCGCCGATCCGTACTCGCGGTGGGGCGGGCCGACATAGAGCTGGCGGGGTCTGGCGATTCGCTGCGAGGGATCGGCTTTCATTTCCAGCCAGTGGGCAACCCAGCCCGCCGTTCGCCCGATGGCGAACATGACCGTGAACATGTTGACCGGAATGCCGAGCGCCTTATAGATGATGCCCGAGTAGAAATCCACGTTCGGATAGAGCTTCCTCTCGATGAAATACTCGTCCTGCAACGCGACCTCCTCCAGGGCGAGCGCCAGGTCGTACAGCCGATCCTTGCCGGCCAGTTTTTCCAGCACCGCATGGCAGGCCTTGCGGATGATGGTGGCACGGGGGTCGAAGTTCTTGTACACGCGATGGCCGAAACCCATCAGCCGGAAGGTATCGTTCTTGTCCTTGGCACGGGCGATGAACTCGGGAATCCGGTCGACGTCGCCGATCTCGGCAAGCATCTGCAGCACCGCCTCGTTGGCGCCGCCGTGCGCCGGGCCCCACAAGGCCGCGATGCCCGCCGCGATGCAGGCATAGGGGTTGGCGCCGGTGCTGCTGGCCAGGCGGACCGTGGAAGTGCTGGCGTTCTGTTCATGATCGGCATGCAGAATGAACAGCAGGTTCAAGACCTTGGCTGCCAATGGGTCGATGTAATGGTTCCGTCCGGGCACCGAGAACATCATGTTGAGGAAGTTCTCGCAATAGCTTTGGTCGTCTCGCGGATAGACGAACGGCATGCCGGTGGAGTGGCGGTAGCAGGCTGCTGCAATCGTCGGCACCTTGGCCAGCAGACGCATGGCCGACATGCGCCGATCCTCGGGGCAATTCATGTTGAGTTCGCTATGGTAGAAGGCCGACAGCGAACCGACCACGCCCACCATCATCGCCATCGGATGGGCGTCGTAGTGGAAGCCGCTGAAGAAGTGTCGCAGCGCCTCATGAATATTGGCGTGACGCCCGATCTCGCCGGCGAATTCATGCAGTTGGGCACGAGCCGGCAATTCTCCGTTCAGCAGCAGGTAGGCGACTTCGAGGAAGGTGCTGCGCTCGGCCAGTTGTTCGATCGGGTATCCGCGATAGAGCAGGATGCCGGCGTCGCCATCGATGAAGGTGATTGCGCTCTTGCAACTGGCGGTCGAGACGAACCCCGGATCGTAGCTCAGATAGCCAAGCTCCGAGTTGAGTGCGCTGATATCGACTGTCGCCTCCCCCATCGTGCCTTCGAGGATTGGAAACTCGGCCCTCTTTCCGTGGCGATCGTCGGTGACGGTAATCGTATCTGATGACATGAACATTTCCTTTGGATTAGCACGCTGGTTGCCGGGTCGAGGCACTCATGCAGGTCGGGGAACGGGACGTTCTGCATGCCGGGTTCGTCGGCACGCCCGATGGTGGTGCAGGAGAGGCTGACGACACCGTTCGTGCGTGTCGCGTTAGCATCATCCATGCCCAAGCCGGATCCGCTGGAAAACCGGGCCGACACGGCGCGATGGAGAAAACGAGGCAGTGCGGTCGGGGGACTCACCGCGCCATCGTGGTGCAGAAAGCCGTCCCGGTTACGCGATATGCGCCAATCTTGGGCTCCCCCGGGGAAGGCAGGGCGCCTTCTGGCCGGGCCCGTTTCGGGCGGGCGTTTGGAAACTCAGGGCAACCCGGGTCGAGCAGGCGAATGGACGTGAGGACTTTCGACGGGCGCGTCGAGCGACCCGCCGGCTTTGCCCGGTTGAGAACCCGCGCCGCGCAGCAAAAGGACGGGCCACTGTCAGCCCGTCCGCTGGCTCACGCCGGGCTCGACGCGAACACTGCCCGCCCCGGCGGGCCGACAGTGCCGCCGATTCAGCCGATCGTCAGGCCAGGGTGCCGACGTTGTTCAGGTCGGCAAACGCCTGCTTGAGCCGCTCGCGAAAAGTGTCTTCACCCTTGCGCATCCAGGCCCGCGGATCGTAGTACTTCTTGTTCGGCTTCTCGTCGCCTTCGGGGTTGCCGATCTGGCCCTGGAGGTAGCCTTCGTTCTTCTTGTAGAAGCCTCTCACGCCGTCCCAGAACGCCCACTGCAGGTCGGTGTCGATGTTCATCTTGATCACGCCGTAGGAGATCGCCTCGCGGATCTCTTCGAGCGTCGATCCCGAGCCGCCGTGGAAGACGAAATCGACCGGGAGTTTCTCGGTGTTGAATTTCTTCTGCACGTAGTCCTGCGAGTTCTTCAGGATGATCGGCTGCAGCTTCACGTTGCCCGGCTTGTACACGCCATGCACGTTGCCGAACGCGGCAGCCACGGTGAAGCGATCGCTCACCTTGGAGAGCTCTCCGTAGGCCAGCGCCACGTCTTCGGGCTGGGTATAGAGCTTGGAACTATCCACGCCGGTATTGTCCACGCCGTCTTCCTCGCCACCGGTGACGCCAAGTTCGATCTCGAGCGTCATACCCATCTTGCTCATCCGTTCCAGATAGCGCTTGCAGATCTCGATGTTCTCCTGCAGCGGCTCTTCCGACAGATCGAGCATGTGCGAGCTGTAGAGCGGCTTGCCATGCACCTTGAAATACTTCTCGCCGGCGTCGAGCAGCCCATCGATCCACGGCAGCAGTTTCTTGGCCGCGTGGTCGGTATGCAGAATGATCGTCGCGCCGTAGAGTTCGGCCATCTGGTGGATATGGTTGGCACCCGAGATCGCGCCGGCGATGCAGGCGCGCTGGCTGGCATTGTCCATGCCCTTGCCGGCAAAGAACTGTGCGCCCCCGTTCGAGAACTGGATGATCGCCGGAGAATTCAGCTCCTTGGCGGCTTCCATGACTGCATTCACAGTGCTGGTGTTGATGACGTTCACCGCCGGCAGGGCGAACTTCTTTGCCTTGGCCAAAGCGAAGACAGCCTGGCAAGCGTCGCCGGTCGCAACGCCTGCATTGATCTTGCTCGCACTCATGATTGCTTCTCCAGATTCGGTTGATGGTGGTTGATTGTAACGCCACAGGAACTACGGGAGAACGGACGCGGCTTGTTCGTGAAAGCCGGCAGCACGACCGTGGGATCCTCATCGGGTCTTGCGCGAGTGGAACTGCAACCCTCGCTCAACCATCCGCTCTTCAAGCACGCGAAGCGCGCGCTCCGCATTGTCCCGTTCCGCCGCTAGACTAGGCGCTGACGTCGAGGCCTGTCAACTCGACCTCGAACCGAGTCCGGCTGCATGATGCGGGACGAGCAGAACGGCTGCGTCTGGCCTGTCCCGCGTGAAAGGCGAAAGAAAATCTGATCCGATGCCAGGCGCGGTCGGAGCATCGGAGCCTGCGTCAAGCGGTCGGCTCGTGAAAGATCCTGACTCGCAGCCTGGCGGACCTTATTTGTGAGTGCGAACAGAGCCCGACAGGCTGCTAGGCTCCGGCACTCGATTTGCGGAGCCTGAAGAAGGAGACAAGGAACAGGAAACCAAGGGTCAGATCGATCGCGGCGAAGAGACCAACCGAAACCGGCGCACGTGACGGAGCCAGAAGTGCGAAGCTCGAGGTCGCGAACAAGAACTTTTCTGCGACAGCAGCCAGCATGATTGGCCGAAGACGGCCTGGTTCTCTGAATATGAGCAGGAACGCAAACTGCCACGCCAAGGCCACACCGATGAACCCGTAAAAGTGCTCCGGGTGAGTTATGGGCGGCGGGAAATCACGTCCTATGGTGCCCTCGAGGAAATACTGAGGCGCAAGTACAACGAGGCCGTAGACGCCGGCCCAAAAGAAGACGCGCTTGGCAAAGGTTTCGCCTGGAATCATGGGATCGAACTCGCCATGTGGCTCATCAGCCGGCGGGGCAGTGTGCGAGTCCGCGCGCCCGGGGCTTGAATGCCGCCCCGCCGAAGGCTGTCGCCCGGAACCAAGGGCAAGCAGCCTGCCTGGATTTGTTCGTGGGTGCGAACGAAATCCGACAGGCTGCTAGCCATGGATGTCGCGACTGTCGGCGGGCGCCTCGCCGCGGTCCTTCAATCCGTAGTCTCGCACTACGGATGCAACTCGCAAGCGATAGTTGGCGAATACACCGCCGCGCCCCAGGGCCTGAGCGCCGCGATGTCCCGCCAGATTTCGCCATGCGCGAACTGCCGCTTCATCACGCCAGAACGACAATGAAAGGTATTTGCCCTTGGTGATCAGGCTCTCGAAACGCTCGACCGATATGAACCCGTCAACCCTCTCCAGATCGGCCTTCAGAGATGCTGCCACGTCGAAGTATTCGCCGGCCCGCCCTTCGGCCGGCCAGACTTCAAAAATCACTGCGATCACGATTACCTCCAATCGGATGTCGTGAAGCTAAGGTTCGAGCCAGGAGGCGGCCCGCTTGCGGAATGCCTGGTCGATCGAGTGGTTACGCGCACCTCAGCGAGGTGGCGAAACCTGGCGCGCGGTGCATTCCGCAGGCTGGATTGGTGTGGCGTCTTCCATGCTATTTTGGTTTTCTGCAGGGCGCAATTTCGCCCTCTTGGGGCGAGCGGTTGAACAGGGGCGTCGAACGATTTCTCTGTGGATGGAACATGATCTACACCGATAACCTCTCTACGGCCTCTTCATTCCAATCCACTCCGCTGCCCGATACTTCGCCGACAACCGCCATTCCACCTGCTATCTGTAGTGGCTCACGGATCACGGGGTTCCACCAATCGGCGTACTCGAGCCAGTGTGCGGTTGGCGTCACGCACATCAACTGCGCGCTGTTTCTGGCCACAGGTGGTTGGACAGGCGAATGCCTCTCGTCTGGGCGAGTGCCGCCGAGCGCAGCCAGCCGGTTACGCCGCCGATTTTCATCACATCCGGCATCACGTAATCCGACGCTTGGGCGTCGATGGCGTGCTGCATATCCAGGGATCCCCACCAGTTTTCTCCACACTGTATGGGTGTCTTTGCCTCGCGCGCGATCATCGCGTGTCCGGCGTAATCATGGGCGAGCGTTGGCTCCTCGACCCAGGTGAGATCCTCGTCATCCAGCACGCGAAGTCGCTGCACGGCCTCGACCGGGGTGAGGCACTGGTTGTAGTCGACCATGATCGACATGCTACCGCCTGCCGCGCTACGAATGGCGCGAATGACCGCAACGTCTTCCTGAACCGTGGGATAACCTATCTTCGCCTTTACGCCTGTGAACCCGCGCTTCGCCCAGTCTTCGGCAACCCTCGCCGAGCCCTCGACGCCGTCATACCCTATTGCACCGTAGGCAGGGATCGGTTTCTCGACGCCACCGAGCAAACGGATCAAGGATGTAGCGTGACGGCGCGCAAGTGCATCCCAAAGCGCCATGTCGATTGCAGAAAGCGCGATACCCACCAGACCCTGGGTGCCAAGCAGGCGAAAGCGCCTGGCGAGCTTTTGCTCTGTTTCTGCCGGAGCGAGCCGATCGCCCTTCACCAATCCCTCGAAGTTCCGTATGAGATCGGCGGTAGGCTTGAGTGCGGCGGGCGTATAGGTGAACACGACGCTGTGGCCAACCGTTCCGTCGTCGAATACGGCATCGGTCAGAACCAGCGGTGATTCAGAGACGATGCCGCTGGCAGTCTGATGTGGGTGTTGCATTGGCACGCGCACTGTGCGCACCCGCAAGGCTTGTAGCGCCGGCATCGGCACTTGTGCCATCACACTGCCCTCCCTTGATTCGCCCAACGAATCGCTACGCGACATATTCGCCAGTCGCCTTGTTCTGCGCATCGGAAATCTGCATCGAAAGTCTCCAAGCGGTCTGCCGTTGGACATGAGCGGCCGGATACGGATTGGCCCGCGAGGCGGAAAGTTTGGGCGTCGTCTTCGTAGGCGCTCAGGCGGTGACGCGCTTGCGGGTGACCACCAGCGCAGGTGGATGTGCGATCGTTTGGTACACAACACAGTAACGCTCCGTCAGGCGCAGGGGAGTGGCGAGTTGTTCCTGCGTTGCGTCGGTGTCGAGGTCGAACTGCAACCGAATGCTCTGGAAGCCGACTGTAACTTCCTTTGACAGACCGAGCGTTCCGCGGAAGTCGAGATCACCCTTGGCCTGGACGGACGCGTCTCGCAACTCGATCCCAAGCGCCGTGGCCATGGCTTTCAGCGTCACGCCAGCACAGGCCACCAGAGCTTCCAGCAGCATGTCGTCCGAACAGGCAGCCAGTCCGCTGCCACCGGTGGCCGGATGCAATCCGGCAACAACAAGTGCTTTGCCTGTTTCGATCTTGCAGCTGACACCTTCGCCGATACGTCCTTGCGCACGCAGAGTGATGAGCGCCGCCTGCGGCGCCTCGCGATAGTGCTCCTTCAGCGGAGCCTGGACAGACCGCAAGTCGTTGGCATTCATGACAGAGGAGTCTCCTCGCGATTGATGTGTAACGCCCGACGTAACGGTGAGCGGCGCTGCGCTGCTTTATCGCGCAGCGTCCCCTCGACCGCAGGGTTGGGCATCATTTCCAAAAGCACCACCAAGGGGTGTTTCCTTTCGACGTGGGTGCCTTGCCAAGTACTTCGAACTTGTCGTAATCCACCCCTGGAATCTCCTCATCATGTTTGAATCCAATAACCGACCTGGCCGCGTTCAGAGGAATATCAAAGTAGTGGGCGTAGGTCTACCACTGATAATAAAAACAATGACTTACGGATATGTCTATAGGGTGCCGAGACGAAACTGGTCTGGCGTAGAGGAAGGTGGGCCGAGCTCATGATAGAAAGGTAGTTGTCCTGTCAGAGATAACCACCGGAGATCGGCCCATGGAAAGTGTAGCGAAAGTTGGTGCGGAAAAGGGAGTAACACGGGTTGGCGGCAAGGCGCTGGAGCGTCTGCTGAAGTTCATCGAGGAGCGCAGGTGCGCAGCCACGGCCTTGGAAGAAGGGTTCGAAGCGTTCGAGGGCGAAGTGCACCGGCGCTTTGCCGAAGCGGAGTCCGAGTTGGTCGGCGAAGAGCTGGCCCGTCTGGATGTCACGCTACCGGAGGTGAGGATCGAGGGCGTGCTCTACCGTCGGGTGGTCAGCGGGGTCGGCGAGTACATGACGGCTGCCGGGCCGGTCAAGGTGCTGCGCCATCGCTACCGTGCAGCGGGCACCAACGGGGCCAGCGAATGCCCGCTGGAATTACGTGCCGGGGTCGTGGAGGGGTTTTTCACGCCGCTGGCCGCGCGCATGGGGCTGTGGGTGGTAACGCATCTGACGCCGGCCGAAGGCGAGCAGTTGTTTGACGAACTGGGGAGCATGAGCCCCTCGCGCAGCAGCCTTGACCGGTTGCCCAAGGCGATCAGCGAGAAGTGGGAAGCGCACCGTGCGCAATGGGAGAGCCAGTTGCGTGAGCAGCAGGGGCCGCTCACCGAGGCCGCCGTGCTGGCCGTATCGCTCGATGGCGTGATGGCGCCGATGAAAGACGGCCAGCGAGAGGGCAAACGCGAGCAAAGCCGGCAGGAAGGCAAGTTCACCCGGGGTCCGGCCGGATACCGGGAGGTGGGTTGCGGCACGCTGAGCCACTATGACGGCGCCGGCGAGCGGCTGCGCACGGTACGCCATGCCCGCATGCCCGAGCCGAAGAAGCGCACCCTGAAGCGGCAATTGGTGGCAGAAGTGGAATTTGCGCTCAAGCGCCAACCGCAGCTACGACTGGTCAAGGTTGCCGATGGGGCGCGCGACAACTGGGAATTCCTGGCCAAGGAATTGCCGCCCGGAGAAGAGGTGGTGGACTTCTACCACGCTGCCGAACATCTGCGTCGTGCCTTTGGCCATGTCTATGGCGAGAGCTCACCCAAAGCGCAGGCGAGCTTCAAGGAATACCGGCAATTGCTGCTCAAGGCCGAGGACGGCGTGGGCAAGGTGATCCGCACCCTGGCCTACCATCACGGCCGCAAGCCCCGTTGCAAGGCGCTCAAGCAGGAACTGGCGTACTTCCGGCGCAACCGGGCGCGCATGGACTATGCGCGGCTGCGTGTGCAGAACCTGCCGATCGGCTCGGGTGTCGTCGAAGCCGCCTGCAAGACTCTGGTTACCCAGCGGATGAAGCGATCGGGCCAGCGCTGGAGCAGCGACGGCGGTCAGGCCATCCTGACCTTCCGCGCTCTTGCCCAAAGTGAACGCTTCGATGGTGCGTGGAAGCTGGTCTCTGCAGAATACCGCCGTGACGTCTCTTTCCCCGAAAACGTCGTGCCCATAAATGCCCATCGGGTATCGTCAGTGTGGGAGTTACACCCAAAGTAGTGGTCAACGCCCGCCTTTTCGCCTCCATCGGCCTCTTGTTGCGCCTTGTGAGCGGCAGCCATCGTCTCAAAATCAGGCGGTAGAACTCCTGATGTCTTCAAATGAATGGGGCCATCTTCGCCGACGTGTTCGGCTCGCCAGATCATCTTTCCATCTGCCCAATACTCGGCAGAACTGAACATTGTGTGTTCTTCGATCGAGCAAGCCACGACCGGACTTTGGTCCGATAGCGGACCGAGAACCTTTGGTTTCAGGAATGGCCTATCGCATCTCCTTGCGACGATGAGGAACCAGTTGTCCGGTAGGACGCACCCGGACATGGGTTCGCGTGCGTACTCGCAAAACAGGCCGGTGCGGACGATGCCCAAGTGCGACAGTGCCTGCGCTGGATCGGCGCATTGGACTGCAATCAAGGACAGGGAGTAGCCCATGTTATGACGCCCAACGGAGTAGGCAACAGGCACCCGCGCGAGGCGGGCGGTGCAAAGCTGCGCCGCTGTTCGGGCGTCCCCTTGACCGCGGCGTTAGGCACGAAACAGCAAGCCCAACCGCGAGCCTTGCGGCGCAACTGCTCACCGAAAGTGCATCACGAAACCCGGACATCGCAACGCCTCGATTTCCCGAGAATATGGGCATCAGCGTACCACTGCCCGAGGCCAGCCGGGAAGCGAAGCGACACCGGCCCACGCCGCCGGCGCTGAAAGACGCGAACCTCGAAGCGCGCGGTGGAACACCGATAGCGCGTGAGTCGGCAAAGCGACTGCGGCTCAATGTGCGAAAGCGTTCGCCACCGTGACCACGGCTGCAACCCAATCGGGACGGGCAGATCGAGACAGGCAATGCCACGAAGCGCATGCAACGCCGCTCCCCGACCTGCCACGGCTGAAAGCAAGCAACCATGCGGCTCGCAGCCCGATGGATGTGGCGCCTCGCGGGTCAAATCGGTTGCGCGTCCCCTCGACCATTCGTTCGGCGACATTTCATCGCGGTGCCCACAGATCACCAGTCCTCTGGTGTGAGACCTGTGTGCTTGGCAATCCGAGTCAGCATGCGGGGACCAATCTCCTCGCTATCGTGGAACGCGAAAGCGAAATCGGCCCAACCCACGCGGTACAACGTGCGGGGTGAACCCGATTGCCGCTTGATTGCCCAGCCGATGGGAAAAAGGGGGCGGCCAGAACGCGTTTGGCCTCTGACGAAGGCCATTGGCTCATGCTGCAGCAGGCAGCGAGATATTGATCTCAAGTGCACGAGTCTCGCCGTGCTCCAGGCGTTCGGCGATAACTCGAAGTGCGAGAACCTCGGCCCTTGCCATTCTGTCATCGGCGGGCGTTCCGTAGGAAAGCACGCTGGGCAACTGTGGAACCTCGGCAAGCCAACGTCTGTCTTGCTCCTGCTCACACTTTATGCTGAAGTTCATCGACGATCCCCACGAACAACCTGCCACGATCGTACCGCCAGGTGCTCATGACGCCGAACGCCGGGTGCAACGACTGGTTAGGCGGCGATCGTGAGGGTGCAGAATTCACTTGTGCTCGTACTCGCGATGCAATGCAACGGCCACGCGACCGATGAGATCAACTGGCAACGGCTGATTGAGCGGAAACGACAGGTTGCCTTTCTCACCACGGTACGGCGCGAGCTCACGCAAGAGCGCGGTATCCCGAGTGACTGGCGGATAGATGCCTATGTGCTTCTTGAACGCCGCGAAATAGAGGAAGACGCGCTTGCCTCTGAAGGCGGGCATGTTGTAGCTGATGCAGCGAGAGACCTCGGGTAGCAACGACTCGACCGTTGCCTGTATCGACGCCAACAGAGGTCGGACCTCGGCCGCGACGCTTTCGAAATAGGCTTCATGCGATGAGAACGCCATGAACTTCTCCCAGCCGTCAACGTCTAGCTTCAGGGCGCGGGCGCAAGCGGCGCGGGGTTTTCGCGCCGCTTGCGTACGGTCCTCTGCAAGCGAGGGTTCGGCGTCGTTTTCATCTGCCTAGACCTTTGGACCATGTTCACGGCTCGAATGCCAGAAGGCAACAACGTCAAGGAACCGCCCGCGCGGACGGTAGTAGAGGAAGTACCGCGTCCTTGCCAAGCAAATCCGGCGGGCTTCAGGATCACGTGAATTTTCGACTAGAGCACCAATGCCTGGTTGTTCGACGAGTGCATCGAGGGCGGCCTTGAGGTCTGAACGAATCGCGCCTGGTGCCGCTGGGCGCTTTTCGCTCCACCAAGCGGCGGCGGCCTCAATCTGCTTTTCCGCTCGGGGCTTGATTCGTACGATGAGCACCACGCTCAACCGTACTTCTTAAGCCTCTCAAGCAACTCCTCACCGGCGATACCTTCCTCGCGGTCGGCTTCGTCAAGCGCTTCCTCGAACTCGGCCTGCAGTGAAGGAGAAAGCCGCACCGCCGCTTCGGAGTCCTTGGCGAGTACCGTGACGGCCGTTCCCTCGGGAAGGGACGCGCCTTCGAGCACTATCTTGCCTCCGACCACGGTACCGGTAACGATTTGCATAGCATGATGTTACGCCCCTTCCGCCAATGGTTGAAAGGGCGGCTTTGGTGACGCCGAGCGTAGAGGTGAGGGGCGGCCGGAGCGCGAAGCGCGCTGGGAACCCATCCAGCGCAGCTGGTTCAACGTCCCTCTCGACCGCCATGTTGGGCCTCGCTGTGGTTTGAATCACCTTGCCACGCGAAGAATGACGAAGCGTCCCCCGTCGAGCTGGTGATAGTAGAGCGACCGCCCGTCGCTCGACAGCGTTGGTGCCTCGACGAAGCCCGTGATCGAAACAAGGCGCTCCGGCGGACCGAACGGTGCTTCGGCGCTGGGGCGGATCGCACGGAGAATTACGGTCCTGGGCGTGCGCCCCGATCGATCGAGGCGCGTGAAGAACAGCTCGAGCAAGTCGCTGGAGACCGCGGGAGCGTACTCCAGCGCCTCAGTGTTGACGTTCTTCAGGAGATCGCGAGCCGACGTCAGGCGACGGAAGCCGGCCCCGTCCCGGACGGCGATGTCGATGTCGGCCGTCTGCGGAGCGTGTCCGCCCGCGAACCGGCCGTCCGCGACGAACAGGGTGTTGCCGTCAGCGGAGACCTCGGCGTCGAATGTCACGATCCCCCGCTGGCGCCGCGAGTTGCCGGCCACTAGCTCGACGCCCGACACCTGGCCGTGGTCGAAGCGCCCCCGATAGATCGTCGAGAGCGTCTCCGCGTAGCTGCGCGTGGACACGAAGAACAGGTTGCCGTGCCGATCCATGCTGGGCACGCCCTCCAAAGCACTCGTATTGACGCCATTGAGCTCGCCCCGGTAATCGAAGTTCAAGTCGTGGACGTGCTCCGCGAAGAGCAGCTTAGTGTCGATGCGGGGATCGTTCTTGTTGTTGAACAGGAGGTATCGCCCGTCCTTCGTGATGAATGGCTCCATCGCGTCGCCCTGATAGCCACGTATCCTCACGCGTTGCGGATCGCCGAATGCTCGGTACGCCGGCGTCGAGCGAACGGCCGCGGTGTCGGCCTTCTGCTGTGCCCCGCAACCTAGGAGAATCAGGGTCGCGACGATCAAGACCGCAGGGCTTGCTGACAACAGGGTGTTCATTGCTTGCGCGTCTGGTGCCACATCGAGGCCCAACGTGGAGCTAAGGGGCTGGCGCCGGCAGGACGGCTTTGGCCCAGAATGAAATGAGGGCCAAAGCTGGCCTGCCGGTAACGGTCCCCTCGACCACAGCGTTAGGCGTCACTGGCGTTGGCCTGCATGCCAGAGACGAACTCGACTGCAAAATTGCTGCATTCGACCTCATCTGGCGCTTCCCACATGTTGCTTGCCATCTCGAAGACTTGTTCTGGGACCACCATGGAGAACGTTGAACCCTTCTCGGTGTTTCGGCGCCTCACACGCTCAAGGCGAACTTGCTTTGGGGCATCGAGCACATAGACCTTGAGTTCGGCGCCTTCGCCCATTGCCTTTTGGTAGAACGCGATTCGACTTTGTTTTTGAACCAAGCCGAGTTCGAGTATCGCGTCGGTGTCTGACGCCAGGATGCTGCGACTTTGGCTCCAGATCAGTTCCAGAAGTCGCTTCTTTCGTTCGACGTACCAAACAATGAAATCGGCCGTGGGACGATCGGGACTGAAGAGTTTCACGAACCACTCGTCCAGGGCGATGTGAATCCCATTCGTGCGAAGCGCCAATGACTTGGCATAGGTTGACTTGCCGGCACCGACGGGGCCTTCGATTAGATGCACTTTCGGCATATGACGGTGGTGAGGGGTGACATGTGAGGCCTACGTAGAAATAACCGGTGCTGCGCGGCGCTATCGCGCAGCGTCCGGTTGACTGCCGGGTGTGCGCCCAGCATGGGCGCGATGTAATGGGGTGGAAGTCCCCTGTGGGAGTACCGACATAGATTCATGATGAATCGATGATAACCACTAGCCGAAGGCAAGGGCAAAACCGCGAGGGATTGTCCGGAGGAAGCCGGAGTGCAAACGTGCGAGGCGACGGACAGAAACTGCATAGAAGGCCTGGTCTGTGGGCGTGTTGGCACCTCGTGACGAAGCCCGTCGGGACAGCGGACAAGGTAAATGCAGCGCTTGTGCACGGAAACATCGCGTTCTTACCTGGGGAGATCTGATCGGCGAGCGATGCGCCGGTGCAACGCGAATACAGGCGGGGTCACTGTCACCAACGACCCGGGCGTCGCGGCGTGCTGTCGGCCGCAGACGAGCGAACACGACAGCGAGCGGAGCATCGGGACATAGCGCGGCGGCGAGGAATCGCCGGCGTGATCGGTCAGAAGTCAGCAGAGGCCGTACTAGCCGCCAGCACGGGGTGAAGGGCCGAACATGGAGAGACAAGGAAGAGCCGTGAATCACTCGAACTCGACGATGAACCCGCCCGGGGGAGCCGGGGATCGGCGTGGTGTCACCCAGCCAGCCTTGCATGAAACCTTGATGGAAGCAGTCTTGTCGTCGGCCAACGTGAAACGAGCGTGGCGCCGGGTCAAGTCCAACCGCGGTGCGCCGGGAATTGACGGCATGCACATCGACGACTTTCCGGCGTATGCCCGCGAACACTGGCCGGCGATCCGCCAATCCTTGCACGATGGCCGCTATCAACCGCAACCGGTGCGACGGGTAATGATCCCGAAGGCCGGTGGCGGCGAACGCGCGCTGGGCATCCCGACCGTTGTCGATCGGGTCATCCAGCAAGCCATCGCCCAAGTCATGACGCCGATCTTCGATCCGGACTTCTCGGATTCGAGCTACGGTTTCAGACCAAGACGTTCCGCCCACGACGCACTCAGGCAGGTCCGCGCCGACATCAAGGCCGGTTATCGCATCGCAGTCGACCTCGACTTGGCGAAGTTTTTCGACAACGTCGATCACGACATCCTGATGGCCTGCGTGGCCCGGAAGGTGCGCGACAAGCGATTGCTGGCCCTCATCGGCAAATATCTGCGGGCGGGCGTTCTGATCAATGACGAGCTTCAACCCAGCGAGTTGGGTACGCCGCAAGGCGGACCGCTCTCGCCGCTCTTGGCCAACATCCTGCTCGACGATCTGGACAAGGAACTCGAAGGAAGGCGGCACCGCTTTGCGCGGTATGCCGATGACCTGATGGTTCTGGTCAAGAGCGAACGAGCCGGCCAGCGCGTCAAGGCCAGTCTCACCACGTATCTTAATCGGCGGCTCAAGTTGCCGGTCAACGAGAAGAAGAGCCAAGTGGCAAAGGTCGAGCAATGCACGTTCCTCGGATTCACTTTCAGGAGGAAGAAGCTGCGCTGGTCGGATGCCGCCTTCGACGACTTCAAGCACCGCATCCGGGAACTGACGGGGCGAAGCTGGGGAGTCTCGATGGACCATCGGTTCGAGAAGCTCGGGCAATACCTGCGTGGCTGGATGGGCTACTTCGGCATCTCGGAGTATTACCGGCCGATCCTCGAACTCGATGAATGGCTGCGTCGGCGGGTGCGCATGTGCTACTGGAAACAGTGGCGCTCCACCCGGACGAAAATCAGCCATTTGTTGGCGTTGGGAGTCGGCAAGCGCACGGCGATCCTGACCTGACCATTAGGCATGCTGGATAAGGAAGATTTATTGCGCTACTCTGCGCGACATGGTCATCGCCGGCAGAGACTTTAACGATGAAGTCATAGCGCGCATTCGCGCGACGGTGCGCAGCGGCGTTGATCTGACCCGCGGTGCGCTGGCACGGGTGGTGTGCGGCTGGTTCGACTGGCGGCACGCTGACGGGCGGCCGAAGGAGACCAGCTGCCGCATTGTGCTCAACAAGCTTGAACGGCGTGGGCTGATCGAGTTGCCAGCGGCGCGCGAGGTGAGTTTCCTCGCGCGCAGGCCGCGGCCAGCCGAGCCCATGCAGTGGCCGCAGATCGAGGCGGGGCTGTCGAAGCTGGGCCGCATTGAACTGGTGGTGGTCAACGGCGACAAAGCCTTGTCGCGCCAGTGGCGAGCGATGATGCAAGCGCACCACCCGTTGGGCGACGGGCCGCTGTGCAGGGCGCAGCTGCGCTATTTGATCAGAAGCGAGCAAGGGATTCTGGGCGGCTTGAGTTTTAGCGCGGCGGCATGGCGGCTGGGTATACGCGATGAGTGGATCGGTTGGAGCGAGGGCACCCGCGCGGCGCGCTTGGCGCTGATCGTGGGCAACAGTCGATTTCTGATTGTGCCCTCGGTCCAGGTGAAGAATCTGGCCTCGCACGTGCTGGGCTTGGCCAGCCGCCAGCTCGCCGGCGATTGGCAGCGGCACTATGGCTACAAACCGGTGCTGATCGAGAGTTTTGTGGATAGCAGCCGCTACCCGGGCGCTTGTTACCGGGCGGCCAACTGGACCGATCTGGGGATGACCCAGGGGCGGGGCCGTCAGGATCGGGCGCGCCAGGGGCAAGTGGGGCGCAAACAGGTATTCGTCTATCCGCTGCAACGCAACTGGCGCAAACTATTGACCGCGCCGCCCGAGTTGGCGCGCCTGATGCCCTCGGTCCGAGCCAAGCCCCCGCTTGACTGGGCGGAAGAAGAATTCGGACGCTGCCGGCTCAGTGAGCGGCTCACCCAGCGCTTGATGAGCATGGCGCGTGATTTCTGGGCCCGACCCATGGCCAACCTACCCGAAGCGTGTGGGAGCGCGACCAAGATGCAAGCGGCCTATCGTTTTCTGGCCAACGACGACGTGCTGTTCGAGACCTTGTTGCAGCCGCACTATGCGGCCACCGAGCAGCGCATCAGCGAGTTGGGTGAGGGTTCAGTCGTGCTGGTACCGCAAGACACCACCAGTGTGAACTACACCCAACTGAGCATCGAGGGCCTGGGTCCGATCGGCACCACGGCCGACGGTGCGCAGGGCTTGCATTTGCACAGCAGCCTGGCGATGACGGTGCAAGGGGTGCCGCTGGGCTTTGTCGATGCGCAATGTTGGGCCCGTGATCCGCAGACGTTCGGCAAGAAGGCGCAGCGCCATGCCTTGGCAATTGAACAGAAGGAGAGCTATCGCTGGCTCAAGAGCTATCAGGCGGTGGCGGCGGTGCAAAGCGCAATCCACAGCTCACTGTGGTCAGTATGGGCGATCGGGAAGCGGACATCTATGAGCTGTTTGCCCAAGCGGCGATCGAGCCGGCGGGACCGAAGTTACTCATTCGTGCTCAGCACGATCGCCCAAGTGCAAGACGAACAGGCGCGCCTGTTCGAGGCGATCCAGAGGCAGCCGATCGCCGGCTATCAAATCGTCAAACTGCCTCGGCAGAAGAATCGTCCAGCGCGCGAGGCCAAACTGGCGATCCGCTTTGCCGCGCTGACTTTGTGTGCGCCACAGGACAAGGCGCACCTGAGCGCGCTCGAGATCTGGACGGTGCTGGCCAAAGAAGAGGACACGCTTGAGGGCGTCGAACCCATCGAATGGCGGCTGCTCACCACGCTCGCCGTGCAGAGCTTCGAGCAGGCGTGCGAGAAAGTGGCCTGGTATACCCAGCGCTGGGGTATCGAGGTGTTTCATCGCACGCTCAAAAGCGGCTGCCGCATCGAAGATCGCCGGCTCGGTCACGGTGACCGGTTGGAGGCCTGCTTGGCCATCGACATGGTCGTAGCCTGGCGCATCTATCATATGGTCAAGCTCGGGCGTGAGGTTCCCGAGTTGCCCTGCGATGTCTATTTTGAAGAAGCCGAGTGGAAAGCGCTGGTTGCCTACAGCACGAAGAATCCCGTGCCGCCTGAACAGGCGCTCAGCCTGCGCGAAGCCATCCGCATGGTGGCCAAGATAGGCGGTTTCCTGGGGCGTAAGTCCGATGGTGAACCCGGCACAGAGACTCTTTGGCGTGGCTTACAACACCTGGATCTCATGACGGATGTCTGGCGCGTGATGGCCAGTGGCCCATGAACCACAACTGTGCTGCCAATCGAACGGCAGACCAAGAGGTGCTCGATTAGCTGCCCGTCAGTGCTCACCAATACCACTTCGCACGCCAAGCACTGGCCCCGCGAGCGGTTGATCACAAGCGCTCGATTCTCGCCGCCGCCGCTCCAATCGGCACGGCCGTACGTGCCTCAAGACACGACTCGCCCGTCTGGCAGGGGTCTGTTCGACCATCCATTCGGAATCTCTCGCGAAAACGTCAGGGCGATGCCGCTTGGGCGAAAGAATACACCGAGTCCAGCGTGCGCAAAAGTCAGGATCCTGACGGGGGTCAGCGGCAAAAGATTCTGGCACCTGTCACGGTCAATGGCGACGCAAACCGGGATGACGAATGATTGGTTGAAGCAACAGGGTTTGGTGAGTATCCGCGACCTCTGGATGAAGGCCCACGGCTACACTTGAGGCGTCATGTGCGTCCTGTTCATGAACCGCCCACTGCGGACCCGCACGGTGGGTGGTGTGGGGAGGACCGGTTAGACGCCGGTCCTTACCCGATTAGGCGCCCGCACCCGGAGGCTCATCTTGTGCCAATGGGGAGTGCGCACTGACAGCAGGCGAGATAGGCAACTGTAGCGGCTAGACCGAACTTTGACCCCCTGATCCGGCCGTAGCCCAGTATTGATGCGGGTTTCGGCCTTTTTATGGCCTCGATATGTACCCATGTAATATAGGCAGATTGTGTTGATTTTTGCCACTGAATCGGTTATATTCGATGTCCATGTATATCGAGTCAGTCCCCAACCGCAACTCGCCCCCGCGGTCCTGCTTCGCGAGTCGTACCGAGACGACGGCAAGGTGCGCAAGCGCACCCTGGCCAACCTGTCCTGCCTGTCCGCCGATGTGATCGAGGGCCTGAAGGTTTTGCTGCGCGGCGGTGTCGCCGTGCCCAGTGCCGAGTCGGTCTTCAGCGTCGAGCGCAGCCTGCCCCACGGCCATGTCGCGGCGGTGCTCGGCGCCGCCCGTGGCTCGGGTTCGAGCGTGTGGTTCGCTTCGGCCCCGCAGGACCTGCAGCCGGTGTTGCAGGCCATGTTGGTGGCGCGTGTGCTCGAGCCGGCCTCCAAGCTGGCCACGCACCGCATGCTGCAGGAGGACACGGCCACCTCGTCGCTGGGGCGGGTGCTGGGGGTGGGCCAATGCAGCGCCGATGACTTGTACCGGGCGCTGGACTGGTTGCACGACGCTCAAGGGGACATTGAGCGGCGGCTGGCGCGCCAGCATCTGCGGGGCAGCACCCTGGTGCTGTACGACCTCACCTCGACCTGGCTGACTGGGCGTTGTTGCGAGCTGGCCGCGCGTGGGCATTCGCGCGATGGCAAGCGCGACGATCCACAGATCGTCTTCGGGCTGGTGTACGGCCGAAGGTTGTCCGATCTCGGTGGAGGTGTTCAAGGGCAACACGGCCGACCCGGCCACGGTGGCGGCTCAGGTGACCAAGCTCAAGGAGCGCTTCGGCATCGAGCGCATCGCCTGGGTGGGGGACCGGGGCATGCTGACTTCGGCTCGCATCGAGCAGGTGCTCAAGCCCCAGGGCATGGACTGGGTCAGCAGCTTGCGCGCGCCGCAGATCGCGCAGCTTGCCGCCGAGCATGGGCCGTTTCAGCCCTCGCTGTTTGACGAGCGCAATCTGCTGGAACTCACGAGCCAGCACTTCCCCGATGAGCGGCTGGTGGTGTGCCGCAACCCCTTGCTGGCCGAGGAGCGTGCGCGCAAGCGCCTGGAACTGCTGGCAGCCACCGAGGCCGATCTGGCCAAGATTGCCGCGGCCACGCAGCGCGCGCGCAACCCGCTGCGTGGCGAGCAGGCCATTGCGCTGCGCGTGGGGCGCGTCATCGGGCGCTTCCACATGGCCAAGCATTTGGCGCTGACGATCACCGACACGACCCTGGCCTGGGCCCGCAGGCACGAGGCCATCGCCGCCGAGGCCGCGCTGGACGGGCTGTACGTGATTCGCACCAGCCTGCCCAAGGACAAGCTCGATGCGCCCGATGCAGTGGCCGCCTACAAGAGTCTGGCCCAGGTGGAGCGGGCCTTCCGTTCGATGAAGACGGTGGACCTGAACGTGCGCCCGGTCTTCCACTACAGCGAGCAGCGCGTACGCGCGCATGTGTTCCTGTGCATGCTGGCGTACTACGTCGAGTGGCACATGCGCGCGCGCCTGAAGCCCATGCTGTTCGACGACGAATACCTCGACGAGGCCAGCGCCAGCCGCGCCTCACCCGTGATCAAGGCCGTTCGATCCAAGCAGGCCAAGGCCAAGGACGCGAGCAAACTCGCCGAAGATGGACTGCCTTTGCACAGCTTCAGGACACTGCTCAAGGACCTGGGCACCTTGACCTACAACATCACCCACACCGCGCTCAACCCCGAGGCCAAGATCACCCTCACGACTCGCCCCACGCCGATACAGGCCAAAGCCTTCAAACTGCTCGGGCTCAATCCCGCCTGTACCCAGTAGGCAAACCCCGCAGATCGATAAAGATTAATGCGGACGCGGTGTTACGTTCAGGGGGCTGTCAAAGTTCGGGCTAGAACGGCTACGGTGAGCCAGCAGAAGATAACCCCGGCGGCCACCCAAACTCCTCCACTTGTGGCCACTTGAAAATCCCCCACCCAGGTGCATGCCGATGACCTAATTGTCGGCAATGTTGGTGGTGGCGCGGACAGGACATCATCGCCCCTCGATTCCAACGGGGGGTAGAGGAGGTGAATGTCTTGAAGCCGCATCAGAAGAGCACGGTCGTAACGCTGCTGCAGAACGGGGTCTCGCAGCGCGAGATCTGGCGCAAGACGGGGATCGATCGTAAGACGATCCGCAAGCTTGCCCAGGAGACCGAAGCCGAGGCAAATTCCCCCATGGCCACCGGCTCGCCCGGGCTGGCCGTTCAAATTCCTCCACCCTGGCCACCGGCGCTGGCGCCCGATCCATCCCCGCTGCGGCTACCTGCGCACGCCCGTTCAGCCTGCGAGCCGCACCGGGCATGGATCGAGGCGCAGGTGCGTTTGGGTCGCAACGCCATGGCGATCTACCAGGATCTGGTGGATCGCTTTGGCTTCGAGGGCCGCTACAACAGCGTCAAGCGCTTCTGCCGGGCGCTGCGCACCCAGGCGCCGGAGCAATTCGACCGGCTGGAGTTCCTGCCCGGGGAAGAGGCACAGGTCGACTACGGCGAGGGCGCGCCCACGCTTCATCCGAGCGGCCGGTATCGCAAACCGCGGCTGTTCGTGATGACGCTTCGCTACTCGCGCCGCTCGTATCGGCAGGTGGTGTGGAAGTCGAGCAGCCAGGTGTGGGCGTGGCTTCACGAGCAGGCCTTCCGCTACTTCGGCGGTTGCTGCCAGTACGTGGTGCTCGATAACCTGAAAGAGGGCGTCATCCGCCCGGACATCTACGAGCCGCAACTGAACCGCCTGTACGCGGCGATGCTCGCCCATTACGCGGTCGTGGCCGATCCGGCCCGCGTTCGTGATCCGAACCGAAAAGGGTCCGTGGAAAACGCGATCCAGCACACCCAGGCCACGGCTCTGGCGGGGCGGCGCTTCGAATCGATCGAGGCGCAAAACGCCTTTCTCATGCATTGGGAAGAGAAGTGGGCGGCCCAGCGCATTCACGGCCGGGCCAAGCGCCAGGTCGAGGAGATGTTCCAGGAGGAGCGCGCCCACCTCAAGGCGTTGCCTATCGAGGGCTTCCGCTACTTCGAGGAGGGCACGCGCACGGTGCAGGACGACACCACCGTTCAGGTTGACAGCGCCTGGTATGCCGCGCGCCCGGCCCCGATCGGCGCCGAGGTGTTGGTCCGCCTCTATGAGCACGAGATCGAGATCCGCGACCTGCACACGCTGGCGCTGATCCGCCGCCATACGCGCGCGAGGCGCAAGGGCGCAGTCGAACTGCCCGATGCCGAGCGCCTGTTCAACCCCTCCCGCCAGACACACCAGATCCTCAAGCGCGCCGAGCACATCGGCCCCCACACCCACGCGCTGTGTCGCGCGTTGTTCGAGCAACGTGGGCGCGAGGCGCAGAAGAGCATGTGGGGTATCGTGGGGCTGCACCCGCGCTATCCGGCCTGCATCCTGGAGCAGGCAGCCGCCAGCGCGCTCGCCCGCCACATCCACGCCTACAAGGCCGTGCGCGCGATCGCTGAGCAACTGCTCGCTCAGGCCATCGCCCGGCTCGATGGAACCCAGCCGGAATTGCCCCTGGGTGACGCTGGCTCGCCGCTCACCCAGCAGCACGAGCTCATCCGTGATCCCGCCGAGTATGCCGCGTTCTTCAACCGCAGTGTCGGCACGGAGCCGTTGGCGCCCGATACGCCCGCACCCTCACAGGCAACCGAGCGCGTGCAGCCACCGCTGGGCGAACCACAAGCGCAGGACTGCGCATGAGTACGCGGTGCACTCGCAACACCTTGGGGGCGCCGCCCCAAACCCCTGCACTCGCCGTAAGGCAGGCCGGCAGGCGAAAGAACTGCCTGCCAACCCGCCAGGAGCGTATTTCTCCGGTCGCCGTCAAGGGTGCGCTGCGCCGGGCGAGAAAACCCCTCGCCCGCCCTTGACGGAACCGCCGCCACGCCGGGCTCAACGCCGACAAACCCGCGGCGTCCAAGCTCAACGCCCGCGCACGCCCAGCACCGATACCACCCATTACCCACCGTCCAGGAGACCCCAAGCCATGAGCATGAGCATGATGGAAATCGAAAAAACCCTCAAACAGCTGCGCCTGTCGGGCGTGCGTGCCACCCTGGAGACGCGCCTGATCGAGTCCCAGGCTTCCAGCCTGTCGTTTCTCGAGACCTTCTCGGCCCTGCTCCAGGATGAGCTGGACCGGCGCCAGTCTCGCCTACTGGAGCGCCGCTACCAGCTCTCCGGGCTCGAGGAGCGCGCTTCGCTGGCGGAATTCGACTGGGGCTACAACCCCAAGATCCCCAAGCGCACCTGCTTCGAGCTGCATACCCTGAAGTTCATCGCCGAGGGCGACAGCGCACTGCTGATCGGTCAGCCCGGCACCGGGAAGAGCCACATCGCCAAGGCGATCGCCTATTCGGCGCTGCGCTCGGGGCTGCGCGTGCTCTACGGCGAAGCCGATGAGCTGCTCGCCAATCTCGCTCAGGGCGCGAGCGCCGACAAGCGCAAGCTGCTCAAGCCCGTCATCGACGCCGACCTGCTGGTGCTCGACGACTTGTTCCTGGCCCGCCACCTCCCGGCCGAGGCCGCCGACGCCCTGCAATCGATCCTGCACAAGCGCTACAAGCTGCGACGCAGCTCGCTCATCACCTCAAACCGCATCATCGAGGATTGGCACAAGTTTCTCGGCGACGCCGCCCTCACCACCGCCATCCTCGACCGCCTCCTGCACCGCAGCGTCCTGCTCGAGTTCCGCGGCAAAAGCTATCGCCTCAAAGAGGCCGCCAGCCGACTTGCCAAAGCTACCCATCCCGAGTAACAATCCCCACACTCCTGTCCTCGCCCCTGGGGGATTTTGACCTGGCCACAGGTGGAGGAATTTCAAGTGGCCGCCGGGGAGATAACCATGCTCACCGGTGCTGGAAATGTAAACCTTGCCTGCTTTCTCTCAAAACCCATGTGCGGCTGATGCATGTGCAAGTCGCCAAGCAACTTCTTCCTTCGAGCGCCGGCACTGAGCCTATCAACGTTGATTCTCGTCATGTGATTCGCGATTAGCCACGCGAACACCAGCGTAAGTGCAAATATCAGAAGCTGGATCGCCGAGGAGCTTGTGCGGAACGCCGCGTTCGCCGCAAGAGCAATTGCGGTCATGGAAAGGCCGAACTCCGTCACCATGAGCTGATCGCGATAACGATAGTCCTCGGACATGAGCTTCAACTCTTCGAGCATCAGGTCTTGAGCATCCATAGTCATACGTGGTTCTCCTGGTATGGGCGCCTAACGTAAATTACAGGACTGGAAGCACGATAATTTTTTACAGGACTGTACAATAAAACAGTATAAGCTTGTAAGATGTTGATTCATAGTGCGCCCTTGTCCAGTATCGTGTCTACTCTGTCCAATAACATTTCAGCCGGTGGCGGCAATGCTTGCGGCGCCGCGCCACGATTGCTGGACCAGGTAGTGGCGCGCATTCGGGTCAGGCACTACAGCCTGCGCACCGAGCAGGCTTATGTCGGCTGGATCAAACGATACATCCTTTTCCACGGCAAGCGCCACCCCGGCGGCATGGGCAAGGCCGAGGTCGAGGCGTTTCTCTCGTCGCTGGCGGTCGAACGGCTCGTGGCCGCATCGACGCAGTCGCAGGCGCTGGCCGCGCTGCTGTTCCTTTATCGCGAGGTTCTGGGGCAGGATCTGCCGTGGCTCGACGACGTGGTGCGCGCCAAACGCCCGCTGCGGCTTCCCACCGTGCTCACATCGGACGAACTGCGGCGCCTCATCGGCGCGGTTGCCGATGCCGAGTGCGCGTTCGTCGTGCAACTGCTCTACGGCTCCGGCATGCGCCTGCTGGAAGCAATGCGCCTGCGTGTCAAGGATGTGGAGCTTTCACGCTGCGAGATCGTGGTGCGCGACGGCAAGGGCGGCAAGGATCGTGTGACCATGCTGCCGGCAAAGCTGGTGGCGCCGATGCGTGCTCAGCTTGCGCGGGTCGCCGCGCTGCACGCGGCCGAGATCGAGGCCGGGCGCGGTGGTGTCTGGCTGCCGGATGCTCTGGCCGTCAAGTATCCGAACGCGCCACGGCTGCTCGGCTGGCAGTACGTGTTTCCGGCCGCCGGGCTGTCGGTCGATCCGCGCAGCGGCGCCCAGCGCCGCCACCACCTCGACGAGAAGCGCATTCAGCGCGCGGTCAAGCGAGCCGCGCAGGCGGCGGGCATCGTCAAGCCGGTTTCGCCGCACACGCTGCGCCACTGCTTCGCCACCCATCTGCTCGAAGCCGGCTACGACATCCGCACGGTTCAGGAGCTGCTCGGCCATTCGGACGTGTCCACCACCATGATCTACACCCATGTTCTCAATCGCGGTGGGCGAGGCGTGATCAGCCCGCTCGACAGAGCGGGCTGAGGCGAAGCATTGCTTCGCCAACGCCGCCGAGCGGGTGAGCGTGACCGCTGCTTTTCGGCGCGTGTAGAATCCGGGCTCGCAGCACACATCCCGCACATGAGCGCACTCGCTTCGACCTCCACTGACGCCCGCGACATCGCCCGCCTGGGCCAGGTGTTCACGCCGCCGGCCATCGTCGATGCGATGCTCGCGCTGCGCCGCCGCCACGGCCGCACGCTCGACCCGGCGGCTGGCGACGGGGCGTTTTCGGCGCGCATCCGCGACTGCGTGGCGATCGAACTCGATGCGCATTTCGCGCCGCCCGGTGCGCGGGTGCAGGATTTCTTCGCCTGCCCGGCCGACGAGAAGTTCGACACCATCATCGGCAATCCGCCCTATGTGCGCTACCAGTACATCCGCGCCGCCACCCGCGCGCTGTTCCAGCCCGGCCGGCTCGACGGGCGCGCCAACCTCTACCTGTTCTTCATCGACAAGTGCCTCGACCACCTGGCGCCGGGCGGCGAGCTGATCTTCATCACCCCGCGCGATTTTCTCAAGGCCACCTCGAGTGCGCCGCTCAACGCGCGGCTGTATCGCGAAGGCACGATCACCGATTTCGTCGAACTCGGCGATGCGAAGGTGTTCGACGGCGCACTGCCCAACTGCGCGATCTGGCGCTTCGAGAAGGACGACCATTCGCACCGCACGCGCGACGGCCGGCGGATGGTGTTCTCGGGTGGGCACCTCGCCTTTTCGCGCGGCATCTACAGCGTGCCGCTGGCCGAGGTGTTCGCGGTCAGGGTTGGCGCCGTCTCGGGCGCCGACGACATCTACACCAGCGACGAACTGGGGAATATCGATTTCGTCTGCTCGCACACCGCGCGCACCGGCGAGACGCGCCGCATGATCTACAACCAGCGCCTGCCGTATCTCGATCCGTTCAAGCCGCGCCTGCTGGCGCCGCGTGCGCCGCTTCGACGAATCCAACTGGTGGCAATGGGGCCGCCAGCATCATGTCAGCGAGCGCCCGCGCGTCTATGTGAACAATCGCACCCGCAACCCGCAGCCCTTCTTCGTGCATCCGTCGATCCACTATGACGGCTCGATCCTGGCGCTGTTTCCGCATCAGCCGCGGGCCGATCTGGCCGCGCTGTGCGCGCTGCTCAACCGGGTCGACTGGCACGAGCTGGGTTTCGTCTGCGATGGCCGCTTCCTGTTCGCCCAGCGCAGTCTCGAGCAGGCGCTGCTGCCCGAAGACTTCGCGCCCTACGCAGTCAGCCAGGGCGCCCTGCGCAATATCTGATTCCAGGCGGCAGCCATTCCCGCTTCCCTCGCAAGTGTGTTCCGGCGTGGAACCGCGTGAGCGCCAAGAACGCTCGATCGCGGCAAAGCGGCAGATAATGCGCCCGATGCGCATTTCTATCATGCAGCCCTACTTCCTGCCCTACGCCGGCTATTTCCGCCTGATGTGCGGAGTCGACGCCTTCGTGGTGCTCGACGACGTGCAGTTCCCGCGCGGCGGCTGGGTGCATCGCAACCGGCTCGCGCGTGGCGATGGCAGCCTGGGCTGGCTGACTCTGCCGCTGCTGCGCCAGCCAGTGACCGGCACGATAGTGCAGGCGGCGCTGCGCCGCGATGCGCTGGACGGCGAATGGCCGCGCCGGGTGGCGGCGTTTCCTGCCGGCAGATGGGCGCTCGATCAGGCGGGGCCGGCCGCCGGCCTGGTTCGTCTCGATTCGCACGATCTGGCGGGCAACCTGCTGCGCAGTCTGCACATCTGCGCCGATTCGCTCGGCATGCGGGTACCCTTCGTGCGTTCGAGCGAGCTGGCGCATGATCGCGACCTGAAGGGACATGAACGGATCATCGCGATCTGCCGGCTGCTCGGCGCAACGCGCTACTTGAACGCGCCGGCCGGCCGGCACCTGTACGACGTGGCGCAGTTCGCCCGCCACGGCATCGCGCTCGAGTTCCTGCCGGACTACCGCGGCGATCCGGCGAGCATCCTGCAGCGGCTGTTCGAAATGCCGGTCGCCGACATACGCCACGAGATCGTGGACAATATGACATGAGCGGCGCGGAAGTCCTCGCTGCGCCAGGGCAGAACGACGACCGGCCGCTGGTCATCTTCGGCACCGGCGCGCTGAGCAGCCTGGCCTGGTACGTGTTCACCCACGACAGCCCGCGCGAGGTCGCCGGTTTCGCGGTCGACGCCTCGCACCGGCGGGGCATGCAGAGCCTGCACGGCCTGCCGGTGGTCGACTTCGAAGATGTCGCGGCGCGCTTTCCGCCCGACGCCTTTGCCATCAGCATACCGACCGGGTGGACGCGGATGAACGCGCTGCGCGCCGATCGCTTTCTCGCCGCCAGGGCCGCCGGTTATGCCTTCGCCAGCTACGTTTCGTCGCGCGCCCTGGTCTGGCCCGATCTCGAACTCGGCGCGAACTGCATGATTCACGATGGGGCCATCGTGCAGCCCTACACGCGCATCGGCGACAACTGCATCGTGCGCAGCGGCGCCCATGTTTCGCACCACTGCACGATCGCCGATCACTGCTTCATCGCGGCCCGCGCCGTGATCGCCGGCGAGGTGACGGTGGGCGAGGGCTGCGTACTCGGCGCGAACTGCACCCTGCGCGACGGCGTGAGCCTGTCCGCCGGCTGCTTCGTCGGCGCCGGTGCGGTGCTGGCGCGCAATACTGACAAGCCCGGCCTTTACCTCGGCTCGCCGGCGCGCTGGCGGGGTGACGCGCAGGTGTAGCGGGTACCGCGTCCGGGCCGCCGGCGGCGCTATATTCGGGCGTCGCGGCGCTGCCGGCCGAGCGCCTCGGCCAGCAGCGCCGCGACGCGGGTGCAATCGTCGGCGCTCATCTGCGGGTGAATCGGCAGGCACAGCACGCTGTCGGCCGCCTGGCGCGCCACCGGCAGGCGCGCCGGCGCGGCGCTGGGCAGCGCCGCATACATCGGGAAATCGCTGATCAGCGGGTGGAAGTAGCGGCGCGCCATGACGTCGTGCTCGCGCAGATGCGCGGCGACCGCGTCGCGTAGCGCCCGCCCACCATCGATAAAGACGGGAAAGTAACCATGGTTCGAGCGTGCCGCCGCCGGCTGCTGCGGGCAGCGCAGGCCCGACAGGCCGGCGAGATGCGCACGGTAGTGGGCATCGATCTGCCGCCGCGCCTCGATCGCCGCATCGACATGGCGCAACTGCAGCAGCCCGAAGGCGGCGCGCAGTTCGTCCATCTTGGCGTTGATGCCGGTTCGCACCACCGTGGTTTCATCGACGAAACCGAAATTCTTCAAGAGATCGAGTTCGCGCTTCATCGCCGCGTCGTGGCACACCACGGCCCCACCCTCGAAGGTGTGGAACACCTTGGTGGCATGAAAGCTCAGCACCGACAGATCGCCGTGGCGCAGCAGGCTGCCGCCGGCGTCGGCCACACCGAAGGCATGGGCGGCATCGTACACCAGCGCCAGCCGGTGCCGCGCGGCGATCTGCCGGAGCGCGGCCGTATCGCACGGCACGCCATACACATGGACCGGCAGAATCGCGCGGGTCGCCGGGGTGATCGCAGCCTCGACCGCGTCGGGGCGCAGGTTCAGGGTCACCGGATCGATGTCGGCGAACACCGGAGTCAATCCGCACCAGCCCAGCGCGTGAGTGGTGGCGACGAACGAATAGGGCGTGGTGACGACCTCGCCGCCGAGGCCCAGCGCCTTGAGCGCGGTCATCAGGGCCAGCGTGCCGTTGGCGAACAGGCTCAGGTGTTCGACGCCCAGATGCGCAGCCAGCGTGCGTTCGAGTTCGTCGTGGTAGGGGCCGCCGTTGGTGACCTGGCCGCTCTGCCAGATGGATTCGAGCCAGGGCCGGAATTCCTCGAGCGGCGGCAGCAGCGGGCGCGTGACGTAGAGCGGCGCCCGGCTCACGGCGCGACCTCGAACGAGCGTGCCGGCTCGCCCGCGCACCAGCGCTGCCACATCGTGCGCAGTGCCGACTCGACCAGCCGCGCCGCCTGCGCGGTTTCCGACTCGGCGTAGTCCTCGCAGTTGCCCCGCAGGCGCCCGCGAAGTGCGGCCAGTTCATGCGGCGCGCCGGCGATGTCCACCGCGCGGGCGACGAAAGCGGCCTCGCTGTCGGCGATCCACTCGCCCAGGCCGGCCCGCGCCATGATGCCTGCGCCCTGGCGCTGCGGCAGGGTGTCGCCGGTCAGCGTGAGGGTCGGCACACCCATCCACAGCGCCTGGTTGGTGGTGGTGCCGCCGGTGAACGGAAAGGTGTCGAGGATGGCGTCGATCTCGTGATGGAGTTCGAGGTAGTCGCGCAGGCCGACGCGCGGATGAAAATCCAGCCGCGCGGCGTCGATCCCGTGTTGCGCGAAGGCCTGGGTCAGCCGCTGGCGAACCTCGTCGTTCGATACCGCACCGATCAGCATGCGTGAGCCGGGCAGCGCCCGCAGCACCGCGCTCCACAGGCCGATCACCGGATCGGTCAGCTTGATCGGGCGATTGAAGTTGCCGAAAGTCAGGAAGCCGCGCTCGAGTGCCGGCAGCGGATTGACCAGCGGCAGTTCCGGCGGCGGCTGGAACACGGTGCCGATCGGCAGATGGACGAGCCGTTCGCTGAACTGCGCGTCGAGTTCGCCGGGCGCTGCGGCGCGCCGGCCGATGAACCGGTAGTCGATCGCCGTCAGGCCGGTGGTATTGGGATAGCCGATCCACGAAATCAGCAGCGGCGCCGGCTTGCGCGCGAAGACGCCGAGGCGGTGCTGCGCGGTGTGGCCGGACAGGTCGAACAGGATGTCGATGCGCGCCGCGCGGATCGCCGCCTCCAGCGCGTCGTCGTCGAGCCCGGCGACGTTGTGCCACGCGTCGGCCAGTTGCCGGAGTTCGGCCGAGCGCGCGTCCTCTATAGTCTGCGTGGCGTAGGCGATGATCTCGATCGAATCGCGATCGAGGTGACGCCAGATCGGCTGGACGAAATGCGCGACCGCGTGATCGCGCAGATCGCCCGAGACGAAACCGACGCGCAGCCGCTTGTGCGGATCCCGCGCGTTGAGCCAGCCGCCCCAGCGGGCGCGCCACGTGGCTTCGACATGGTCGCCGAACTCGCGGTGGGCGCGAAACAGTTCGGCCGCGCCGATGCCGGCGTCGTGGGCGAGGCAGAACAGCCAGCCGCTCCAGGCGTCGAGCCGCTGCGGCGCCAGTTGCAGCGCGGCCCGGTAGTGCCGCGCGGCGGCCGCCATGTGGCCGAGATCGTGGTGGTAGCGGCCGAGATTCTGCTGCGCGTCGGCGAAACCGGGGGCGATCCGCAACGCGTCCTCGGTCACGCGGATCGCGCCGGCGGTGTCGCCGGCGAGTTGCAGCTCGTTGCCCAGGCTCAGGTGGGCCTGCGGCAATGCCGGCGCCAGCCGCACCGCCTCGCGCAACGCGGCCAGCGCCTCGCCGTGGCGGCCGAGCCGCGCGGCCGCGTTGCCCAGCGCCAGATGGGCATGCGCGAGTGCCGGGTCGAGGGCGAGCGCGCGGGCGGCGTAGGCGTGGGCATCGGCATCGCGGCCGGCGTCGCCGGCATTGGCCGCGGCGTTCGACAGCACCTTGGGATCGCGCGGATCGAGCCCCAGGCTGGTGTCATAGCAGGCCGCTGCGCGATCGAAGTGGCGCAGCGCGTTGTGGGCGGCGCCGAGGTTGTCCCACACGCCGGCATCCTGCGGCGCGAGCCGGCTCGCCCGCTCGAGCGGCTCGACCGCGCGGGCCGCCTCGCCGGCGACCAGGCGCGCCACGCCGAGCATCTGCCATGCCGCGGCGGCAGCGGGGAACGCTTGGGCGAGCCGGTCGGCCGCCGCCTCCATCGCCGCGGGCTGGCCGGCACGCAATAGCGCCAGGCAGTGGTTGATGCCCTCGGCGAGGCTGGGCGCAGCGGGTTGGTTCGACATCCTGGGCGGTGCTGTCCGGGCAGGGTGGTGACCGATTGTAACGGCTGCGCGCGCCGGCGACCCGGCTGGGTACCGCCGGCCGGCGCAACTCCGCGTTAGCATATGGCCTGGAAGCCAGTATCCACGGGCGTCTTCAGGCAGGCATGCCTACGAGCGCCAATCCATGCGCCTCGCAGCATTGCATGCCACATGACAGCCTATCCATGCGGGTTCCAGGCATGGCACGCGCCGGGTGTATCGCCTGGCTTGCGCGCGGGGCCGGGTCGCTCAGAGACCTAGCGCCCGATCGAGCACCGGGATGAACTGCTCGGCCGACTGATAACCGATCACCCGCAGGTCTTCGATTTCGCGCCCGCTGGCGTCGAAGAAAACGATGCCGGGCGGGCCGAACAGCTTGAAGCGCGCCAGCAGCGCCTTGTCGTCCTCCGAGTTGGCGGTCACGTCGGCCTGCAGCAGCAGCAGCCTGGCGAAGCGGCGCTGCACCTCCTTGTCGGAGAAGGTGAAGCGCTCCATCTCCTTGCAGGTGACGCACCAGTCGGCATAGAAGTCGAGCATCACCGGCTTGCCGGCGCCGGCGACGCGCTGTTCGAGTTCGGCCAGCGATCTGACGCGCTCGAAGCGCGCATGCGCCTGCGGCGTCGCACCGGCGCTGCGCAGAATGGCCAGCGGCTGCAGCGGATCGCGGCTGCCCGCCAGCGCCCCGACCAGCAGTGCCGCGCCGACCAGCAGCGCGACCACACCGACGCCTTTCCAGAAGCGCTGCCATCCGTGCGCATGGGGTGGCAAGGGGTCGAGCGCGTGCAGGAACATGGCCGAGAAGATCAGCAGGGCGGCCCACGCCAGCATGGCAGCTACCGGCGGGATGACCGGCGAGACGACCCAGATCGCCACGCCGAGCAGCAGCACGCCGAAGAACTTTTTCACCGCCTCCATCCACGGGCCGCTCTTCGGCAGCACATGATGGGCCGACAGCGCGAAGACCATCAGCGGCACGCCGGTGCCGATGCCCATGGCGAACAGCGCCAGACCGCCCAGCCGTGCGTCACCCGACTGCGCGATGTAGAGCAGCGCGCCGGCCAGCGGGGCGGCCACGCAGGGCCCGACGATCAATGCCGAAAGCATGCCCATGGTGGCCACGCCGAGCACCGAACCGCCGTGCTGGTGGCTCGACACGTCGGACAGCCGGCTTTGAATCGCGCTGGGCAACTGCAACTCGTAGAAACCGAACATCGACAGCGACAGCAGCACGAACAGCGCGGCGAAGGCACCGAGCACCCAGGCGTTTTGCAGCGCGGCCGCCAGCATGGTGCCCGACATGCCGGCCGCCACACCGGCCGCCGCATAGGCCAGCGCCATCGCCAGCACGTAGACGCTGCACAGCACGGCGGCGCGGGTGCGCCCGAGCGCCTGGCCGCGGCCGAGCACGATCGAGGAGACGATCGGTATCATCGGAAACACGCAGGGCGTGAAGGCCAGCAGCACGCCGAAGCCGAAAAAGGCGCCGATGATCGCCAGCCAGCCGCCGGTCTTCAGAAGATGGGCGATGCGCCCGCTTTCGTCGAAAACGCCGGCCGCAGGCGCGCGCGATGCCTGCGCCGGTGCAGGGGTGAAATCGACGGCCGGGGGCCCGGTGCCCGCTGCCGCGGCGCCGACGCCCGCCACCGCGCCGAGCGCCACTTCAACCGCCTGGGTCTGCGGTGGAAAGCACACGCCGATGTCGGCGCAGCCCCTGCGAGGTGACGTCGAGCTTCAGGGTCTGCAGGCCGGCGGCGGCCTCGACCGGCAGCCGCGCGACGACGCCGTGGTAATACACCTGGACATTGCCGAAGGTCTCGTCCTGCTTCATCTTGCCGGCGGGCAGGGTCGCGGCGCCGAGCGTGGCGTCGGCCGACTCGAAGCGGAAGCGGTCGCGATAGAGGTAGTAGCCGTCCTCGATCTCGAAGCGGACTTCGATGGTCGCGCGATCGGGCGAGACGGCAGTGAAGCGGAACGCCTTTTGTGGCGGCAGCAGTTCCGGCGCGGCGACCGCCAGCAGCGGCAGCAGGACGAGCAGCAGGAGCAGGCGACGCATCAGCACGAAGTCGTGGGCGCCACGGCGCACTCGGCGGCAACCCAGTCGAGATATGCCGGCAGCCCGCCGGTCAGCGGCAGCGCGATGATCTCCGGCACCTCGTAGGGATGCAGCGCGCGCATCGCCGCTTCGAGTTCGGCATAGCGCGCGCGGGTGGTCTTGATCAGCAGCGGCACCTCGTCGGCCTGTTCGACCGCACCGCGCCAGCGATACACCGAACGGCAGGGCGACAGGATATTGACGCAGGCGGCCAGCCGGCGCTCGATGAGCGCGCGCGCCAGCGCCTCGGCGGCATCGCGGTCGGGCAGGTTGGAGAGCACCAACAGGGTTTCTTCGGCAAAGCTCATGGTCGCTTGGAGTCGGGATGCAGGGCGAGGTTCACTTGATCATCCGCCGCCGGCACAGCACCAGCGCGACATGGTACCCGACCAGCGTCACGCCCAGCAGCACGGCGAAGTGCAGCAGGATGTCGTCGGGCGTGCGTCCGAGCAGCAGCGGACGCACCAGCTCGACCGCGTGATTGAGCGGCAGCAGGACCGCCACCGCCTGCACCGCCGGCGGCAATTGCTCGACCGGAAAGAACACGCCGGAGAGCAGCATCATCGGCGTGATGAACAGGGTGAAGTAGTACATGAAGAAGTCGTAGGAGGGCGCCAGCGCCGTCACGCACAGCCCGAGCGCCGCGAAGGCCAGCCCGATCAGGAAGATGATCGGCAGCACCCACAGCGAGGCCCAGGCATCGGACAGTCCGAACAGACAGATCACCAGCAGGATCGCGGCGCCCGACAGCACGCTCTTCGAGGCCGCCCACACCAGCTCGGCCAGCACGATGTCGTCGAGCGACACCGGGGCATTGAGGATCGCCTCCCAGGTGCGCTGCGTCGCCAGCCGCGAGTAGGCCGAATAGAGCGCCTCGAAGGTCGCGCTGTTCATCGTGGACTGGCAGACGATGCCGGTGGCGAGAAAGGTGATGTAGGAGACGCCCTGCACCTCGCGCACCAGCATGCCGAGGCCGAAGCCGAGGCCGATCACATAGAGCAGCGGGTCGGCCAGGTTGCCGAGAATCGAGGGGATCGCCAGCTTGCGCCAGACCAGGAAATTGCGCCGCCACACCGAGACGAAACGCAGCGACAGTTCGGGCAGCCGGTAGTGGTCGGGATTCATTGGTCAATCGCGCAGTTCGCGGCCCGTGAGTTTCAGAAACACATCCTCGAGATTCGCCGGCCGGTGCAGGTAACGCAGCGCCGGCTGATGCTGCAGCGATTCGAGCAGGGCGCGCGGATCATCGGCATAGCAGAACGCCGTCTCGCCGCTGATCTCGAAGCGCGACGCATGGCGCGCCGCCTCGCGCTGCGCCCACCCGACGACGTTGTCGCCATAGACCTCGACCACCTGCGGCTCGATGTTGCGCGCGATCACCTCGCGCGGCGGACCCTGCACGACGATGCGTCCGCCGTCCATGATGGCAATGCGGTTGGCCAGCCGCTCGGCTTCGTCCATGAAATGCGTCGTCAGCAGCACCGTCTTGCCCAGCGCCACGAGCTGCTTGAGGCGCTCCCAGATCAGGTGGCGCGCCTGCGGATCGAGGCCGGTGGTCGGCTCGTCGAGCACCAGCAGTTCCGGGTCGCCCACCAGGGCGCGGGCCAGCGCGAGTCGCCGCTTCATGCCGCCCGACAGGGCAGAGATCTTTTCCGACGCCCGGCCGGCGAGCCCGGCGAATTCGAGCAGTTCCGGGATGCGGCTGCGCACGGCCGCGGCCGACATGCCGAAGTAGCGGCCGAACACCAGCAGGTTCTCGGTCACGGTGAAATCCGGGTCGAGATTGTCGTTCTGCGGCACCACACCGACATGGCGGCGCGCCTGGCGAGCCTCGACCGGAATGGCCCGGCCGCAAAGCCTGATGTCTCCCGCGTCGGGGACGGAGAGGCCGAGCAGCAGCTTGAGCGTGGTGGTCTTGCCGGCGCCGTTGGGGCCGAGCAGGGCGAAGCACTCGCCGCGCGCCAGGGCGAAGTCGATGCCGGCCACCGCGTCGACGCCGTTGAAAGACTTGCGCAGGCCGCGGATTTCCAGCGGTGCCGGGGCGTCCTCGCTCAGTGCCGCCATGCGCGGGTGATGATGTCGCGAATCAGGTGCAGGCGGGAGTGGAAGAAGTGGTCGGCCCCCGGCACCACGATGACCGGCAGTTGCTGCGGCCTTGCCCAGTCGAGCACGTTGGCGAGCGGCACCGTGGTGTCCTTCTCGCCGTGAATGACGATGGTGTCAGCCGGCACCGGCGGCGTGTCGTAGTGGCGCAGCCCGGTCACCGTGCCGGCGGCGGTACCAACCATCACCAGCCGTTGCGGCGGCGCGCCGGCCTCGGTCAGCCGCCGGCCGAGCCGCGCCTGAACGTTCGAGCCGAAGGAGAAGCCTGCCAGCACGAACGGCAACCGGCCCCAGCGTGCGCGCGCGTAATCGAGCACCGCATGCATGTCGTCGGTCTCGCCCTCGCCCTCGTCGTGATCGCCCTCGGTCTCGCCGACACCGCGAAAGCTCGGCCGCAGCGCGACATAGTGCAGATCGCGGAAGGTGCGCGCCATCGTGTATGCCACCTTGTTGTCGGCGGTACCGCCGAACAGCGGGTGCGGATGGCCGACCAGCGCGATGCCGCGAACCTCGGCCGGCGCATCGATCGCCACCTCGATCGCCCCGGCCGGGCCCTCGATGCTGATGCGCTCGGCGGGCGGCCGCGTCATATGCGCAGCCGCTCGACGACGCGACCGTGGGCCAGGTGCTCGTCGATGATCTCGTCGATGTCCGACTCGTCGACGTAGGTGTACCAGACCGCCTCGGGATAGACCACCAGTACCGGGCCCTGGTCGCAGCGATCCAGGCAGCCGGCCTGATTGATGCGCACCTTGCCCTCTCCGGCCAGCTTGAGCGCCTTGACTCTGTCCTTGGCGTAGCCGCGGACGTCGGAAGCGCCGTGGTTGTTGCAGCAGGTCTCGCCCGGTTCGCGCTGGTTGCAGCAGAAGAAGACGTGGTACTTGAAGTGGCTCATACGGGGGAACCCGATCGAGGCGGGTCGCACCCGCGAGAGCCCCGATTATATTCCGCGCCCTCAGAGCGGCGTTGCTTGCGGCGACTGGCGAATCGGCGGAACCGGATCGGGCACCCCACCGCCTCCCTGAAGATGGAGGATCGGGTCATCGAACCCTACGTGGTCAGGTGCTGCAACCATCTCCTTCCCCCTGGCAGGGGGAAGGCCGGGAAGTGGGTTGGGTCGCACCGTCCTGCGCGGTCTATATCCCGGCGTCCGCCTTGAGCGCGGCCGCCTTGTCCGTATTCTCCCAGGTGAACTCCGGCTCGTCGCGGCCGAAGTGGCCGTAGGCGGCGGTCTTCGAGTAGATCGGCCGCAGCAGATCGAGCGCCTGGATGATGCCCTTGGGGCGCAGATCGAAATGCTTGCCGATCAGCGCGACGATCTTGTCGTCGCTCACCTTGCCGGTGCCGAAGGTATTGACCATCAGCGATACCGGCTTGGCGACACCGATCGCATAGGCGATCTGCACCTCGCAGCGCTCGGCCAGCCCGGCGGCGACGATGTTCTTGGCCACGTAACGGCCGGCGTAGGCGGCCGAGCGATCGACCTTGGACGGATCCTTGCCCGAGAACGCGCCGCCGCCGTGCCGCGCCGCACCGCCGTAGGTATCGACGATGATCTTGCGGCCGGTCAGGCCGCAGTCACCGTGCGGACCGCCGACGACGAAGCGGCCGGTCGGGTTGATCAGGTAGCGCGTGTCGGCGGTCAGCATGTCCCTGGGCAGGATCGGTTTGATGATCTCCTCGATCACGCCTTCGCTGACCTGGGCATGGGAGACATCCGGGCCGTGCTGGGTCGACACCACGACGGTATCGATCGCCACCGGCTGGCCATCGACGTACTTGACCGTGAGCTGGCTCTTGGCATCGGGGCGCAGCCAGGGCAGGCGGCCGTCGCGGCGCACTTCGGCCTGGCGCTGCATGATGCGGTGCGCATAGTAGATCGGGAACGGCATCAGCGAGGGCGTTTCGCGGCACGCATAGCCGAACATCAGGCCCTGGTCGCCGGCGCCCTGGTCGAGATCGAGCCCGGTGCCTTCATCCACGCCCTGGGCGATGTCGGGCGACTGGCGGTTGATCGCGGTCAGCACCGCGCACGACTTGTAGTCGAAGCCGATGTCGGAATGGTCGTAGCCGATGCGCCGCACGGCGTCACGGGCGATTTCCATGTAGTTGATGTGGGCGGTCGTGGTGATCTCGCCCGAGATCACCACCAGACCGGTCGAAACCAGGGTTTCGCAAGCGACGCGGCCTTTCGGATCCTGGGCGAGGATCGCATCCAGCACCGCATCGGAAACCTGGTCGGCGACCTTGTCCGGATGACCTTCGGATACCGACTCGGACGAAAAGAGATATTCAGCCATTGATCTGCTCCATGAAAATTCCCGCGTATGTGACCGGCGTGACCGGCTCCGGGGAATTGAAGCAGGCGACGCTTTAGCAGTATTTGTGGTGCTGCGCTGACCGCCCTGCAAGTTGTCCTGATTAACTCGGCGGTTGCGGCGCAGTATAAACTCACCCCCCGAAGCGGTCAAAAAAGCGCGCCGCGCGGGCGCGAACAAAGTCACAACAGCTCGATCTCCAGTGCCGTCCATCCTGATTGCCGCCCTGTTTCGCCTGCTTGCCCGGATGCCGCTGCGTGCCGTGCATCGGCTGGGCGGCGCGGTCGGCCGTCTGGTGTATTGGTTGTCGCCGACCTATCGGCGCCATCTCGACGCCAACCTCGCGCTGGCTTACCCGCAGTGCGTACCACCGGGTATCGCTGCTGAGGCGGCTCGCAGTGCCGGGCGCATGATGTTCGAGATTCCGCGCCTGTGGCTGCGCGAGCAGAACGAGGCTCTGGCCTGCGTACGCGAAGTGCGCGGCTGGGACTGCGTCGAAGCAGCCTGGAAGCGCGGCGAGGGTATCGTGTTGCTGACTCCGCACATCGGCTGCTTCGAGATCATTCCGCTGTATTTCGGCTCTCACGCTCCGATGACCTTCATGTTTCGCCCGCCCAAGCAGGTCTGGCTGCAGGACATCGTCGAGAAGGGGCGCATCCGACCGAATCTGTCTCCGGTGCCTGCCGACGCCAGTGGCGTACGCCTGCTGATGCGCGCGCTCAAGCGCGGCGAGACGGTCGGCATCCTGCCCGACCAGGTGCCTGGCGGCGGTCAGGGCACCTGGTCGCCGTTCTTCGGCAGATCGGCCTACACGATGACACTTGCCGCCCGCCTGTCGGAGATGAAGCGGGTCAGTGTGCTGCTCGCCTTCGGCGAGCGTCTGCCGGACGGCGCCGGTTATGTCGTGCACTTCCTGCCGCCGGCCGCACCGCTGCAGGGCGACCTGCAGCAACGGGTTGACGCCATCAACCGATCGCTGGAGGCGCTGATCCTGCGCTACCCGGCGCAGTTCCTCTGGGGCTACAACCGCTACAAGACGCCAGCAGGTATGGACGCAGCGGGAGATCCGGCGTGACCCGGCTGGCGGTCGGTCTGCTGTGGTTGCTGCACCTGTTGCCGCTGGCGGCGCTGGCCGCCATTGGACGGGGCCTGGGCGCCGTCCTCTGGCGGCTGGCGGGCGAGCGGCGCCGCGTGGTGCGCACCAACCTCAGGCTGTGCTTTCCCGGCCTGCCCGAAGGTGAGCGCGAAGCCCTTGCACGCGAGCACTTCAAGCTGGTCACCCGCAGCTTCCTCGAACGCAGCCTGGCCTGGTGGGCCAGCGAAGCGCGGATTCGTCGCCTGGTGCGGATCGATGGCCTGAAGAACTTCAAGGCGCTGGCGGCCAGCCGGCCGAGCATTCTGCTGGTGCCGCATTTCGTCGGACTCGACCTCTGCGCGACCCGGCTGGCGCTCGAAATCGACGCTGTCAGCATCTACGCCAACCAGAAGAACGCGGTGCTGAACCGCCTGCTGCTGCACGGCCGCAGCCGCTTCGGCGACCAGTTGCTGCTGTCACGCCAGGAAGGGGTACGGACGACCGTCAAGGCGATGCGCGCCGGGCGGCCGTTCTACTACCTGCCCGATCAGGACTACGGCGCCCGCGACGCGATATTCGCGCCGTTTTTCGGCGTGCCGGCTGCGACCATCACCGGCCTGTCGCGCCTCGCCCGGCTGGGCGGGGCGGCGGCCGTCATCCCGTGCATCGCGCGCATGGAGCCCGGCGGACAGGGCTACGTACTGCAGATCGGCGAGCCCTGGGCAGATTTTCCGACCGACGACGTCGAAGCCGACACGCGGCGCATGAACTCGGCGATCGAGCAGTTCGTACTGACGATGCCGGCGCAGTACTACTGGGTGCACAAACGCTTCAAGACCCGCCCGCCCGGCGAGGCGCAACTATATTGATCGACTCTTGCCGTCGGGGCTTGCTGCCAGCCGACGATGAAGGCATATTCGGACGATGCCGATTCCAACCCAGACCGTACTGATCGTCGACGACGACGAGATGTGGCGCATGCTCGCCCGCGTCGCGCTCGGGCGCGCCGGTTTCCGTTGCGAGGAATGCGGCAGCGTCAAGGAAGCCATGGCGGTGTTGGCGCGCGAACCGGTGTTCTGCATCGTGACCGACCTGCTCATGCCGGAGCTGGACGGCCTCGATCTGTGCCGCATGGTTCGCGCCGATCCGGAATTCGCCGACACGCCGATCATCGTCATGACCAGCAGCACCGACGAGGCCGAGCACCGCACCGCCCGCGAAGCCGGCGCCCACACGACCCTGCGCAAGGATGTCGAGTTCAAGCAGGTGGTCTCGGCGGTCCGATTCTCCCGCAATCCGTAAGCCGACCCGGCCGAACGGGCGGGTGACGTACAATGCCGCCCCATGCCCGACACATTCCGCAATCCGGACGCGGCAGCGATCCGCGCCCTGCTGCAATCGGTGCGCACGATTGCCGTGGTCGGCCTGTCGCCAAACCCGCTCCGCCCCAGTCACGGTGTGGCGCGCGCGTTGCAGCAGTTCGGCTACAAGGTGATCCCCGTGCGTCCGGCGGTGGACCAGGTATTGGGCGAAAGGGCCTACCCGACCCTGTCCGATGTCGCGGAGCCGTTCGATCTGGTAGACGTGTTCCGCAGCCCGGAACACATCGCGCCGCTGGTGGACGAGTGCCTGCGCCTCGGCGTCAAGGCGATCTGGCTCCAGGACGATGTCGTCGATGAAGCCGCCGCACGGCGCGCTGCCGATGCCGGCGTCACGGTGGTGATGGATCGCTGCATCTACCGCGATTACAACGCCTTGTGCCGGGACTGAGCGGCATGGCATGAAACTGCGCTTCACCAAGATGCAAGGCCTGGGCAACGATTTCGTCGTGCTCGACGGGATCTCCCAGCGGCTCGCCTTGAGCGCCGGGCAGGTGCGTTTCATCGCCGACCGTCATTTCGGGATCGGCTGCGATCAGATCCTGCTGGTCGAGCGGCCAAACCAGGCCGGCGTGGACTTCGGCTACCGCATCTACAACGCCGACGGTGGCGAGGTCGAACAGTGCGGCAACGGTGCGCGCTGCTTCGTCCGCTACGTACATGAGCACGGACTCACCGACAAGCGCGAAATCCGCGTCGAAACGCGCTCGGGCATCATCGCGCCGCGACTCGAGGACGATGGCGATGTCAGCGTCGACATGGGCGTGCCCGAGTTCCGGCCGCCGCAAATTCCGTTCCTCTCGGACAGCGAATCGATCGTGCAGCCGCTCGAAGTCGACGGCCGGATTCTGGCGATCACGGCGGTTTCGATGGGCAATCCGCATGCCATCCAGGTGGTGGCGGATGTCGATGCGGCACCGGTCGCCGAGCAGGGGCCGCGGATCGAATCGCATCCGCGCTTCCCAAACCGGGTCAATGCGGGCTACCTGGAGGTCGTCGATGCACAGCGGATCAGGCTGCGGGTGTTCGAGCGCGGCGCCGGCGAAACGATGGCCTGCGGCAGCGGTGCCGGCGCCGCTGTGGTGGCCGGAATACGGCGGCAACTGCTCACCTCGCCGGTGCAGGTGGTAACGCGCGGCGGCGAACTGACGATCGCCTGGGAGGGTATCGGCCGCCCGGTACTGTTGCGCGGCCCGGCTGTGACGGTCTTCGAGGGCGCGCTCGATCTGCCCGATACTGAATAGCACAAGGATTGCGAGGGGAAACCATGATCCAGGCCGACGACGTTGCGCGCTATCTGCAGAACAATCCGAAGTTCTTCGAGGACTATGCCGATCTGCTGGCCCATCTGTACATACCGCATCCGCACGGCGGCCGCACCGTATCGATCACCGAACGGCAGATCCTCACGCTGCGCGACAAGGGCAAGGCGCTCGAGGGCAAGCTGGCCGAGCTGATCCGCTTCGGCGAAGACAACGACTCGATCAGCGCCCGGGTGCATCGACTGTCGGTGGCCTTGATCGGCGCGCGGGATTTCGACCAGGCAGCGGCGGCGCTCGATTTTCACCTGCGCGAGGATTTCACCGTGCCGCATGTCGGCTTGCGGCTGTGGGGGCCGGCCGCGCTCGATCGTCCGGAATTCGGCGAGGTCTCGGAACAGACGCGGACCTCGGCGAGCGGCCTGGCCTACCCGTTCTGCGGCCCGGCAGGTACGCAGGAAGTCATGCAGTGGTTCGGCGAAGAGGCGCAACATGTGCGCTCGCTGGCGATCGTCGCGTTGCGCCACGAGGGCGATACCATCGGCATGGTAGCGCTGGGCAGCGAAGACCCGGAGCGCTTCTATCCCGACATGGGCACGATCTACCTGGTCCGCATCGGCGAGCTGGCGGCTGCGGCGTTCGCCCGCACGCTGGGCTGACGCAGCCCGCTCAACCCGGGCTCAGGGCGCGGCGTGTCTGCTTGATCCAGCGTTCTTCGGATTCCGGCAACGACTTGTAGCGGCGTGCATGGGTCAGGATCTCCTCGAAGATCTGGTGCGAGGATTCGTCGTTGCCGAGCTTCTTCAGTAGCGCGCCGTAGCGATAACGCGGCTCGAGGCCGGCAAACTTGCCGATCAGCCCGCGGTAGAGGTTGAGCACCTCGTCGTTGCGCCCCTGGCCTTCGAGGATGCGCGCCTGCAGCAGTTCGCAGTCGTTGGCGCGGTGATCGGGGTTGGCGTCGCGCAGCAGCGCGAGCACGTCGGCGGCCTCGTCGTAACGCCCGCCGGCGACCAGTGCCTCGGCCAGGCGCTGACGAAACGCCGGATCCTTCTCGAAGGGGCCTGCCAGGCAGCTCTGGAACAGGCGCGCCGCCTCGTCGAACATGTCGCGCGACATGCATTCCTGGGCCAGGAATGCGCGGTTCTCGGTGCTGCCACAGACCTCGAGATCCTCGACCCGGCGCTTGAGGTCCGCGTCCGGGTTCATCGCGCGCACCAGTTGGCGGGTCTTGCGGCGCGCCGACGTCGCTTCGCGCGAGGTCGGAAACACCTCGACGAAGTAATAGATGACGCAGCCCAGAATCGGGAACGAGAAAATGATGAACGCCCACCAGTAGGGGCGCCCGGTCTTGAACACGTGGTAGATGAAAAAGCCCTGGATGACCAGGGTGAGGGGGGCGATCAAGGGCACGGCGGGTCTCCCGGCATCACAGGTTTCGACCGGATTATAGCCAACCATGCGGGCGGGGCAATGACATATGCACGGCCCGGCGTGCGACAATCGCCGACTCCCCAGCTCGAGCATGCCATGGCAAGACTGATCCTTAATCCCGGCAGGGAGCGCTCCGTCATGCGCCGCCACCCGTGGCTGTTCGAGGGGTCGGTGGCCAGACTCGATGGCCGGGCGCGTCCCGGCGATACCGTCGAGGTGGTCTCGCACGATGGCCGCTCGCTGGGCCGCGCGGCGTTTTCGCCCCACTCGCAGATCCGCGCCCGGATGTGGTCGTTCGAGGTGGACGAGAGCATCGACGACGCCTTTTTCAAGCGCCGCGTTGCTGCCAGCGTGGCGCGTCGCACGACCCTGCCGGAACTGCGCGATCAGCCCGGCCTGCGGCTGATCCACGGCGAATCCGACGGCCTGCCTGGCATCATCGCCGACCGCTACGGCGACACCGTGGTGCTGGCGCTGACCAGTGCGGGGGCGGAGAAATGGCGCGGCGCGATCGCCGCCGCTGTGCTCAAGGCTGCAGGCTGCGCGCGGATCTACGAGCGCTCCGATTCCGAGGTGCGCGGCCTGGAAGGGCTAGCGCCCGCCGCCGGGGTGCTGCACGGCCCGCCGATCGACGGCGCCCTGCTGATTACCGAACAGGGCCTTCATCTGGAAGTCGATGTCGAGGCCGGCCACAAGACCGGCTTCTACCTCGATCAGCGTGAGAATCGCCGGCTGTGCGGCGAACTCGCCGGTGGCCGCGCGGTACTCAACTGTTTCTGCTACACGGGCGGGTTTACCCTGCAGGCGCTGGCCGGGGGCGCGACCGACGCGCTTTCGATCGATTCGTCCGGCCCTGCGCTGGCGAGTGCGCAGCGCAACCTGGCACTGAACCCGCAACTCGATGGGACACGCGCGCAATGGTTGGAAGCCGACGTTTTTTCCGCGCTGCGAGAACTGCGTGCCGGGGGCCGGAAATTCGATCTGATCGTGCTCGATCCGCCCAAGTTCGCGCCCTCGGCTGCGCACGCCGACCGTGCGGCCCGCGCCTACAAGGACATCAACCTGCTGGGCTTTCGACTGCTCAACCCGGGCGGGCTGCTGATGTCCTACTCCTGCTCGGGTGGCGTGGGACTGGAACTGTTCCAGAAAATCGTTGCCGGCGCGGCTTCCGATGCCGGCGTCGATGCGCGCATACTACGACGGCTGGGCGCCAGCGCCGATCACCCGGTAGGGCTGGCTTTTCCAGAGGGCGAATACCTGAAAGGGCTGCTTTGCCAGGTGACATGAGGGGATCGCTTGCGCAATCCTGTTGCATGGTGCGGCGGCTGATGTTCTAATCCGCGCCCATGGCCACCCCACGGCCAGACGTGGCCGCAGGGCCGGGGATGGAGGAAAGTTGGACAAGGAATCGAGACCATGGCGAAAACCAAAGGCCCGCTGACCGAAGCGGAGTTGCTCAAGATGCCGGAGAAGGATTACATGAACGCTGCGCAGTTGGCGTTCTTCAAGTCGCGCCTGAGCGTCATGCGTGACGAAATCCTGGAGAAGGCAGCCGAAACCGTCGAGCACATGCGCGAGATCGAGGCAGTGGCCGATCCGGCCGACCGCGCGACGGTCGAGGAAGAGCACACCCTCGAGCTGCGCACCCGCGACCGCGAGCGCAAGCTGCTGCGCAAGATCGAGGAATCGATCGCCCGCATCGACGACGGCAGCTACGGCTGGTGCGCCGAGACCGGCGAACCGATCGGCGTGCCGCGGCTGCTGGCCCGTCCGACCGCGACGCTGTCGATCGAAGCGCAGGAGCGCCGGGAGCGGCTGCAAAAGCAGTACGGCGACGGCTGAACCACCCCCCCGCCCGGAGAGCCAGCAAACACGGGCATCTTCGAAGACTCTGGCCCGAGATCGCCTATCCATGCGGCTCTCGGGCCAGATGCATTTTTGGGCCAGCTTTTTTGCCCGGAGCGACATGTCCGCCGACATCCGACTGGCGGTTCCGACAGGCTGCTCGGGAAACTTTTGCAAACCTTGCAGGCCATCAGTCAGGGCGGCCGGATTTCGCCCGCTGCGCCGGTATACTGGCAGTCCGTGTCCGGGGCATCCTCTGAATCCGGCCGCCTTGTGCACTCCCGCACAGCACAACGTGTGGCCGTCGATGCTATTCTTGAGCCCCCAGCGAGCCGCGGATAGTCGCCTTGTGGCAGCGATACCCCGCAAGGCTTTCGGCTCGGACATCCTCCGTTTCGCAGGCAGGAATCGATAAGTGGCCTTTCCGTTCTTCGGCAAAAAGGAAACTCGCGTCGTCGCCAAACCACCGGTCAAGCCGGGGGTGCGCGCTGTTCCATCTGCCGACCCGCAATTGCCATCACCTGCGACGATGCCCGAGGCGCCACCGGCGTCCGAGTTTCCGGACGATTACGATCTCGCTTCGCTCGATTTCACCACCAGCGATGAAGGCGGGCTGGTCGTCGGCAACGCCCACATGACGATGACCGAGGCCAGCCGCTCGCTCGACCCGGCGGCCGAACAGGCTGCGATGACATTCGCAAACGGCCATGATGCCGATGCGCTGAAGCTCCTGCAGGCTGCGGTGCTCGCCAATCCGAAGGCACCCGAGCTGGTGTGGCGCATGCTGTTCGACCTGTGCCAGTTTCTCGGACAGCACGACGCCTTCGAGGCCCACGGCGTCGATTACGCGGTCGCCTTCGAGAGGTCTCCTCCTTCGTGGACGTCGCCCGACGCAAGCTCCGGCGTTCGGCCCAATGCGCCGCTGATTTCGCTTTCCGGTGTGCTGAGCCAGGCCAGCGCCGCGTCGATCGAGCAACTGCGCAGACTGTCGGAACGCGCGAAGGAAATGCGCATCGACGTCAATCGGCTGAAGGATGCGGATGCCGCCGGCGGCGCACTGCTGGTCGAGGCAATCGCCGATTTCAAGCGCCGCAAGCTGCCGTTTTTCCTGGTCAATGCGCCGGTGCTCGCCAGCCTGCTGGAACAGAAGATTCAACCCGGGCAGCCGCAAAACGAGTCGCTATGGCTGCTGCTGCTCGAAGCCTATCAGCAACTCGGCCGGCATGATCCCTTCGAAGAACTCGCGCTCAACTACGCCGTTACCTTCGAAAAATCGCCGCCGGCGTGGGAGGACCAAGCGGTCGCCACGCGCGAGGTCGCACCGCCGCCGTCGGCCCGGCCTCCGGCCAACGCGCTGTGCGGCGACGTGCTCGGTGCCAGCGCCGATGCCTTCGCCGGACTGTCCGCCCTGGCCAGTGAATGCGATATCATCGAGGTCGATTGCTCGGCTCTGCGGCGGATGGATTTCGTCAGTGCCGGGACGTTGCTGAACCTGATCGTGAAGTGGCAGGCGGCGGGCAAGTCGATCAGGTTCATCGACGTCAACGCCTTGGTCGAAGGACTGTTTACCGTGCTCGGGATCGATCAGATCGTCACCCTGCAGCGCTCGAAGAAGACCTGATCGGCCGACCGGGCGTCGCCGAACACGAAGTACTTGCCACCGGTTTCGCCGCAAGGCTCTTGATTTTCCCGGCGGTGACTCCAGCTATAGCCGACTTTCTTCGGCGGATCGGATACCTCCAATGGAGCAATATCACGGCACCACCATACTGTCGGTGCGCCGCGGCACTTCGGTCGCCCTCGGCGGCGATGGCCAGGTAACGCTCGGCAACATCGTCATAAAGGCCAGCGCGCGCAAGGTCAGGCGGCTCTACCAGGACAAGATCCTCGCGGGTTTCGCGGGCGGCACGGCCGACGCCTTCACCCTGTTCGAGCGCTTCGAATCCAAGCTGGACAAGCATCAGGGCAACCTGCTGCGCAGCGCGGTCGAACTGGCCAAGGACTGGCGCACCGACCGCATGCTGCGCCGGCTCGAGGCGATGCTCGCGGTGGCCGACCGCACCAGTTCGCTGGTCATCACGGGCAATGGCGACGTCCTGGAACCCGAGCAGGGTATCGTGGCCATCGGGAGCGGCGGGCCCTACGCCCAGGCTGCGGCGCGTGCGCTGCTGGAGAACAGCGAATTCCCGCCGGCCGAGATCGTCAGGAAATCGCTGACCATCGCCGGCGACCTGTGCATTTATACCAATCAGTCGCATGTGATCGAGACGTTGGAGAGTGAGGGGTGAGGAGTCAGGGGTAAGGAGTAAAACCCGGCGCGGTCGTCACCACCTCTTCCGCCTCACCCCTCACCCCTCTCCCCTCACTCCTCACTCCTCACCCCTAACGCCAATGAGCCAAATGACCCCGCAGGAAATCGTTTCCGAACTCGACAAGAACATCGTCGGCCAGGGGCGCGCCAAGCGTTCGGTGGCGATCGCGCTGCGCAATCGCTGGCGCCGCGCCCAGGTGGCGGAGCCCTTGCGCTCAGAAATCACACCCAAGAACATCCTGATGATCGGCCCCACCGGCGTCGGCAAGACCGAGATCGCGCGCCGCCTGGCGCGGCTGGCCAACGCCCCCTTCGTCAAGGTCGAGGCGACGAAATTCACCGAAGTCGGCTACGTCGGGCGCGACGTCGACACCATCATTCGCGATCTGATGGAGACCGCGATCAAGGACGGGCGTGAAGCGGCGATGCGCGGCGTGCAGAGCCGTGCGATGGATGCCGCGGAAGATCGCGTGCTCGACGCGCTGCTGCCGCCGGCACGACAGGTCGGCTTCAGCGATCAGCCTGCCAGCGGGGATAACGCCACCCGGCAGAAGTTCCGCAAGCGGCTGCGCGAAGGCGAACTCGACGACAAGGAAATCGAGATCGAGCTGGCCCAGGCCTCGCCCCACGTCGAGATGTTCGCCCCGCCCGGCATGGAGGAACTGACCTCGCAGATCCAGGGAATGTTCCAGAATCTCGGCGGCGGCAAGCGCAGGCTGCGCAAGCTGGCGATCAAGGATTCGCTGCGTCTGCTCGCCGAGGAAGAGGCCGCGCGCCTGATCAACGACGACGAGGTGAAGACGCAGGCGGTGCACAATGTCGAGCAGAATGGCATCGTGTTCCTCGACGAGATCGACAAGATCGCGACGAGATCGGACAGTCAGGGCATCGACGTGTCGCGCCAGGGCGTACAGCGCGACCTGTTGCCGCTCGTCGAAGGCACCACGGTGTCCACCAAGTACGGCATGATCAAGACCGATCACATCCTGTTCATCGCCAGCGGGGCGTTCCACCTGTCCAAGCCGTCCGATCTGATCCCCGAACTGCAGGGCCGATTTCCGATTCGCGTCGAACTCGATTCGCTGTCGGTCGATGACTTCGAGCGCATCCTGACCGGCACCGACGCCTGTCTGACACGCCAGTATCAGGCACTGCTCGGCACCGACGAGGTGACGCTGGATTTCCGTGCCGACGGCATCCGCCGCATGGCCGAGATCGCCTTCTCGGTAAACGAGAAGACCGAGAACATCGGCGCCCGTCGCTTGTACACGGTGATCGAGAAGCTGCTCGAGGAAGTGTCGTTCGAGGCCGGCAACGGCGCCGCGAAGCGGGTCGAAATCGGCGCGGAGTACGTCGATACCCGGCTCGGCGAGCTCGCCCAGAGCGAGGATCTGGCGCGCTACGTTCTGTAGCACCCCCAGGGCCCAGCAGGGACGCGCCTTTCCCGGCACACCTCCCGGAAAGGCGCATGGATGCTGGCTTGCAGGCCGCTGCTTCGACCGGCCCGCCGCGCTGGTCGTCTCCGTAGAGTATGCTGCGGTACGCCCCCGGCTTCGACCTCGCCGATGATCCTGCGCATTCTCTCCATCGTCTTTCCGGTGTTCGCGATCGCGGCGATCGGCTATGTCTATGGCCGGCGCAGGCAGCCCGACCTCACGGTCGCCAATCAGATCAACATGGACGTGTTCATTCCGGCGCTGGTATTTGGCGCGCTGGCTGCCAGGTCTTTCCAGCCTGCGCAATACCAGTTGCTCGCCCTCGCCGGCTTGCTGACCGTCATCGCCTCCGGCCTCGCCGGCTGGCTCGCCGCGCGCATGCTCGGTGTCGCGCCGCGCACTTTCGCCCCGCCGATCATGTTCAACAACTGCGGCAACCTCGGCCTGCCGCTGGCGGTGCTGGCCTTCGGCGAGGCCGCCCTGGCGCCGGCGGTCGTGCTGTTCGTGATATCCAACTTGCTGCACTTCTCGGTCGGCACCTATCTACTCGATCATCATGCAAAGCTCAGCACGCTGTGGCGCATGCCGGTGGTGATCGCATCCATCGGCGGCCTGCTGGTCAGCCTGGCCGGCATCGAGATCTGGCCGCCGCTGATGGTCGCCATCCGCATGGTCGGCGACATCTCGGTGCCGCTGCTGCTGTTCGCGCTCGGCGTACGTCTGTCGGATTCGTCCCTGCAGGCATGGCGGGTCGGCGTGCTGGGTGCGCTCGCTCGGCCGCTGATCGGTTTTGCGCTGGCGCTGGCGATCGCCTGGATGCTCGGTCTCGACAGCCAGCAGCGCGCCCTGCTACTAGTGTTCGGCGCGCTGCCGCCTGCCGTGTTGAACTACGTGTTCGCCGAACGCTACCGGCAGGAGCCCGACAAGGTCGCCTCGATCGTGATGATCGGCAATCTCGCCTCACTGCTGTTCATTCCGCTGGCGCTCGGCTACGTCCTGGACTGAACCCGCGGGCACAAACATGAATCGCACCGCCGCGATACTTTGCCTATACTGCAGGCATAGCGCGACGGACCGTGTGTCCGGCTCGATCCACGGTTTCCTCGATTCACCAGCGATTGCAACCATGATGCGACATTTCATCCGCCATCCTGCGGACATACCGATAGAGATCAGTGCCGGAGATGCCTCGCTTCGCGGCCAGCATCACGCCAACAACCTCGGCCTGGGTGGGCTGGCGTTTCACTGCCAGCACGAGGTCGATCCTGGCAGCGTCATCGGACTCAGCATTCCGGTCGTCCGTCCGGTCTTCTCGACTTCCGCGCGGGTGGTCTGGTGCCGGGCGGGCCAGTTCGGCTACGAACTCGGGGTCGAGTTTCTCGACCCCGACGACGCGTTCCGCGCTCGCATGGTCGAGCAGGTATGTCACATTGAGGAATACAGGCAAGCGGTGCTTCGCGACGAGGGACGCCAGATCACGCCGGAGGAAGCCGCCATGGAGTGGATCGAAAAGCACGCCGCGGAGTTTCCCTCGACGGGCCCGGACGGGGTGCACTGATCTGCCGGCGCGACGTAGCGTCGTCAGAGTTTTTCGAGCGCCTCGCGCAGCCGGTCGGGTTCGTCGAAGCGCAGGGCGCGCGCCACTTTCGCGCCGAGTTCGGCGGCATCGGAGCGCAGCACCTCCTGCTTGACCTCGAGAATCTGCGCCGGATGCATCGAGAACTGACGCAGCCCCATGCCGATCAACAGGCGCGTGTAGTCGGGGTTGCCCGCCATCTCCCCGCACACGGCGACCGGCAGACCGGCCCGGGTGCCGGTCTGGATGGTCTGCTGGATGAGGCGCAACACGGACGGGTGGGTTGGGTCGTAAAGGTGTGCGACCGCTTCATCCGTGCGGTCGATGGCCAGCGTGTACTGGATCAGATCGTTGGTGCCGATCGAGAGAAAGTCGAGCCGCTTGACGAACACGCCGAGCGACAGGGCAGCGGCCGGGATCTCGATCATGCCGCCGACTTCGATGTCGTCGTTGAAACGAAGCCGCGATTCGCGCAGTTGCTTCTTCGCCATCTCGATCATCGCGAGCGCCTGGTCGATCTCGTGCGCATGGGCGAGCATCGGAATCAGCAGCCGGACCGGGCCGAAGTTCGAGGCGCGCAGGACTGCGCGCAACTGCATCAGGAACAACTTGGGTTCGGCCAGGCAGTAGCGGATCGCCCGCAGACCCAGTGCCGGGTTCGCCTCGATCCGGGCGACGCCGCGCAACCCTTTGTCGGCGCCGACGTCGAGCGTGCGGATGTTCACCGGCCGGCCGCGCATCGACTGCACCACGCTGCGGTAGGCCTCGAACTGCTCGTCCTCGCCGGGCAGTTCGTCGCGGCCGATGAAGAGGAATTCGGTTCGGTACAGGCCGATGCCGGCGGCATCGACCTCGCGCGCCTGTGCCACGTCGCCCGGCTGCTCGATGTTGGCCTGTAGCAAGATGGCCTCGCCGTCGAGCGTCTCGGAACGCGTGGTCTTCAGGCGCTTCAACTTGTTGCGCTCGAGTTCCAGCTCGGTCTTGCGCAGCCGGAATTCCTCGAGCACGCGCTTGTCCGGATCGACGATGACCACGCCGCGCGTGCCGTCGATGATCACCAGATCCTCGTCCTTCACCAACTGGCGTACGTGGTGCATGCCGACCACCGCGGGAATCGACATGCCGCGCGCGACGATCGCGGTGTGCGAGGTCGCCCCGCCCAGATCGGTGGCGAAGCCGGCGATGCGCAACTGCCTGAAGTCGATGGTGTCGGCCGGCGACAGATCGTGCGCGATGACGATCGCCGCCTCGTCGCTATCCTTGCGTACGACCAGGCGACCGGGCTTGCCCAGCAATGCCTTCACCACACGCTCGACCACCTGCACGATATCCTGCTTGCGTTCGCGCAGGTAGGCGTCCTCGATCTGGTCGAACTGGGCGACCAGTTCGTCCATCTCCTGCACCAGTGCCCACTCGGCATTGCAGCGGCGCTCGGCGATGATCTTGCGCGGCACATCGCACAGCAGCGGATCGGCCAGGATCATCATGTGCAGGTCGACGAAGGCGCCGACCTCCGAGGGCGCACCGACGTGGGCGCTCGTCTTGAGGCTCGCCAGTTCGTTGCGCACGAATGCGATCGCCCCGTCGAAGCGCGCCATCTCGGCCTCCACCTGCCGGGCCGGCACCGTGTAGTGCGAGACTTCCAGCGTGGCATGGGAAACCAGCTGGACCCGCCCGATGGCAATGCCCGGAGATACCGCGAGGCCGAACAGTGCGAAGCTCACCGTTTCACTCGCCTTCTCCGAATTTGTCTTCGATCAATCCGAGGATGGCGTTCATCGCGGCGTCCTCGTCCGGCCCGTCGGTCTCGATGGTGATGGTCACCCCCTTGGCGGCCGCCAGCATCATCACGCCCATGATGCTTTTTGCATTGATGCGGCGGCCGCTGCGCTCCAGCCACACCTCGCTGGCGAAGCTCGACGCGGTCTGGGTCAGTTTTGCCGAGGCTCGCGCGTGCAGCCCGAGCTTGTTGATGATCTCGACCTGGCGCTTGTGCACGATCAGATCGGCTCCATGTGTTTGACGCCGTCGCGGCCGCCGCTGGTGGCCTTGGTGACCAGGGTATGCATGTCCTTGTCGCGGTAGGTAAGCGCGCGCAGCAACATTGGCAGGTTGATGCCGGTGATGCCCTCGACGCGCCCGGGGCGCAGCAGCTTGACCGCCATGTTGGACGGCGTGGCGCCCCATACGTCGGTAAGGATCAGCACGCCGTCGCCGGTATCGACGCGCTCGAGCAGATCCCGCGCCATCGGCAGCAGGTCGAGCGGATCTTCCTGGGAAGCCACGCCCAGTTGCACAAGCTGCGGCGGGCGCTTGTTCAGCACGTGCACGACGTCATGGAGCAGGGCCTCGCCCAGCGTTCCGTGCGTGATGATGAATATGCCGATCATTGGTGCGCCTCGATCTGCCCGGACCGCCCGACCCGTGCCTCGTCGCGATTGTACCGTAGGGCGCTCACATGACACCGGCTGAGGCAGGGCTGTTGAACGCCGCCGTCAATCGATCACGCGGTCGATCACGGTGCCGGGTGCGAGCTCGAGCCGCCCGGCCAGGGCGCGGGTGACGACGAGCCGCCCGGCAGCATCGACCCGCAGCGCGTGCTGCACACCGAGCTGCCGCGCCAGCCGCCGCCAGTCGGCATCGGCCGCGATGAACAGCGGTTTGCTCGCCGCGTCGGACAGGGCGCCGGCGCGACTGCGCGGCGTGACCAGCACGGTGACCGCCTGGGCAGTGTTGGCCGGGCGGCCGCTGCGCGGGTCGAGCAGGTGGCAGAAGCGCGTGCCGTCGAGTTCGAAGTAGCGCTGGTAGTCGCCCGAGGTGCCGACCGCCTCGCCGTCGAACAGCGGCAGGCTCGCCAGCGCGGTCGGCCCGCGCGGGTGCTGGATGCCGACCCGCCACGGCTGATCGCCCTTGCTGCCGAGCGCCATGACATTGCCGCCGATGTTGATCAGCGCATTGGCCACCCCACGGTCGCGCAGGATCGCCGCCGCACGGTCGAGCGCGTAGCCCTTGGCATAGCCGCCGAGATCGATCGCCACTTCGGGTTTCTTGCTGCTCACGCGATTGCCCTCGATGACCAGGTCGGCCATGGTTGGGGCTGCATCGACCAGTCCTCTGATCTGCTCCTCTGGCGGCAACTGCGGTGTGAACTCGTCGGAATGAAATCCCCAGAGGGCGATCAGGCGACCGATGGCCGGGTCGAACAACTGGTCGCCGCGCGCCGCGATCGCCTGCGCATCCGCCAACAGGTCCGCCAGTTCGGGCGATACCGTGGCGGTCTCACCGCTTGCGATTGCCTCGTTGAGCCGCGTCAGCTCCGACGGCTGCCAAGCGTGCAGCATGCGGTGCAGGCGGTCGAACTCCTGCAAAACTGCGGCTGCCGCAGCGCGCGCACCGCCTTCGGGCTCGCCGAACACCAGCACCTCGACGCGAGTGCCGAATACGTAGGATTCCTGCTGGAGCAGCGGCGGCGGCGGAGCGCAGGCAGCCAGCGCGACAAGGAGAAGCAGCGACAGGTGACGGGCGACGCGTGACCAGAATAGCGCGGAGATTGCGGGGTTCTTCACCCCTCACCCTTCACGCCTCACCCCTCACTGCCGTTCAAGCGCATCAACCAGCTTCGCTGCGACATTGCAGCCGGTCTCGCGGGCAATCTCGACGAAGCAGGTCGGGCTGGTGACATTGATCTCGGTCAGGTAGTCGCCGATCACGTCCAGGCCGACGATCATCAGGCCGCGCCCAAACAGGATCGGCGCCAGATATTCGGCGATCTCGCGGTCGCGCGACGAAATCGGCTGCGCCACGCCGCGCCCGCCGACAGCGAGATTGCCGCGCGTCTCGCCGGCCTTGGGTATGCGCGCCAGGCAGTACGGAATCACCTCGCCGCCGACGATCAGCACGCGCTTGTCGCCGGCCGCAATCTCCGGGATGAAGCGCTGCGCCATGACGCTGCTAGCGCCGTCGCGGGCCAGGGTTTCGACGATCACGTTGCGGTTCGGATCGTCGCGGCGCACCCGAAAGATCCGGCTGCCACCCATGCCGTCGAGCGGCTTCAGGATCACGTCGCCGAGTTCATCGATGAAGGCGTCGAGATCACGCGCGTCGCGCGCCACCAGCGTGGTGGCGATGAGTTGCGGAAACTCGGCGATCGCCACCTTCTCGCTGTGGTCGCGGATCGCCCGCGGGTCGTTCCAGATCGTCGCACCGGCAGCCTGCGCGCGTTCGAGCAGCCAGGTGGCGGCGACATACTCGAAATCGAACGGCGGATCCTGGCGCATCAGCACGGCGTCGAAAGCGGTCAGCGGCTCGACGCTCTCGGCCTCGACCCGGTACCAGTCGTGATCGTCGGCTGGCAGCGCCAGGCGCTGGGCGCGTGCGCTCACCGTGGCGTCGCGCAAGGCCAGCGTCGGGCGCTGGATGGCGAACACCGCATGGCCTCGCGCCGCGGTCTCGCGCATCACGGCGATGCTCGAATCCTTGTAGGCCTTGAGGTGGTCGAGCGGATCGACGATGAAGGCGAAACGCATGCCGCTCATGGCCGCCTCGTGATCGGCGCGGTGCGCCCGGAATTCAGCAATGAGCTAGTCGGCACGGTGGTGCGGTGGGGAACCATGGTCGAATCCTTGCAGCATGGATGTTCGAGCAGAAACGCCGCAGTCGAGGCGATCGAGGCTGCGGCGTCAGCATGTGCCGATGATGTTACACCAAAGTCGGGGCGCGTCCCGGAGCGCAGTGGCGCCGACGCGGTGGACGATTCCGCGACTGCATGTTCCCGTCGCGGCGCGTGCACTGCGCGACCGGCCGGCCGATCGGATCCCGCGCGAGCCCCGAGGCAGCATCGCTGCGAGCCGCGCCGGCTGGCGCTCTCCGGCATGGCATGTCTGCAAGCCGCATGGAATGGTGCTCACGGCATTGCCATGCCGGAGAACGTCTGTCCATGCGGCTTCTAGGGTAATGCCATGCTCGTATGCCGCGCTGCAAGCAGCCGTTCGGACGGCGCCGCCACCGGCGAGGATTTCGTCCGCTTCTAGCGCGCCGCGTCCAAGCTGAAATCGCCTACAATGACGTGACCTCCCGCAGATCCTCCGCGCACTCAACCCATGTTCTCCGGAATCGTTGCCGCCGTCGGCCGCATCACGAAGATTGCGCCGCTCGAAAACGGCTATCGCCTGTCGGTCGATGCCTCGGCGCTCGGTACCGACGACATCGCGATCGGCGACAGCGTGGCCTGCAGCGGGGTCTGCCTGACGGTGGTCGCCATCGCGGGCGGGCTGCTCGATTTCGATGTCTCGGGCGAGACTCTGTCGTGCACGGTCGGGCTCGATGCGCCAGGCGAGATCAATCTCGAGAAGGCGCTGCGCCTGGCGGACCGGCTCGGCGGCCATCTGGTCACCGGCCACGTCGATGGCGTCGGCCAGGTGGTCGAGTTCAAGCAGATCGGCGAGAGCTGGGAACTGGTGGTGCGTGCACCGCGAGATCTGGCCAGGTACATCGCGCGCAAGGGCTCGATCACCATCGACGGCGTGAGTCTGACGGTCAATCGTGTGGACAAGTCCGATTTCTCCGTGAACCTGATTCCGCATACCGTCGCGCTAACCACCCTCAAGCGCCTGACCGCCGGCGCCCGCGTCAACCTGGAAGTCGACCTGATCGCGCGCTATGTCGAACGCATGGTGGAGGGCGGCGTTCCGGCCGGCGCCGAACGTGGATGATCGGCCGATGAACGATCGCAGCCACAGTGTATTGGCGCCGATCGGCGAAATCATCGCCGAGCTACGCGCTGGCAGGATGGTGATCCTGGTCGACGAAGAGGATCGCGAGGATGAAGGCGATCTGGTGCTCGCCGCCGAGTTCGTCACGCCGGCGGCGATCAACTTCATGGCGAAGTTCGGGCGCGGATTGATCTGCCTGACCTTGTCCGAATCGCGCTGCCGCCAGCTCAACCTGCCGCTGATGGTGCGCGACAACCGCACGCCGCACGGCACCGCGTTCACGGTTTCGATCGAAGCCGCGGAGGGCGTGACCACCGGCATCTCGGCGCAGGATCGTTCGCGCACCGTGCAGGCCGCCGTGGCGCGCAATGCCCGACCGGCCGACATCGTGCAGCCGGGCCACATCTTTCCGCTGATGGCGCAGCCCGGCGGCGTACTGGTGCGCGCCGGCCATACCGAAGCCGGCTGCGACCTGGCGCAGCTCGCCGGGCTGGAACCCGCGGCGGTGATCTGCGAAATCCTCAACGACGACGGCGGCATGGCGCGCCTGCCCGACCTGATCGGGTTCGGCCACCAACACGGGCTGAAAATCGGCGCCATCGCCGACCTGATCCATCACCGCGCCGGTGCCGAGCAACTGGTCGAATGCATCGTAAGCAAGCCGGTGCTCACCGCGCATGGCGAGTTCATGCTGCATGCGTTCGAGGACAAGACCTCGGGCGGCGTGCATCTCGCGCTGGTCAAGGGCGAGATCGTCGGCGACCAGGTGACGCTGGTGCGGGTGCATGAACCGATCATGGTGCTGGACTTTCTCGACACCACCAGCGGACGTCATTCGTTCGGCATCGATCAGGCGATGCGCGTGATCGCCCGCGAGGGCAAGGGCGTGATCGTCATGCTGCGCCGGCACGCCAGCAACGAGGATGTGCTGGCCGCCCTGGCCGCCGAGGCGGCGAGCGCGAGCGAATCGGCGAAATGGGATCCGCGGACCTACGGCATCGGCGCGCAGATCCTGCGCGCGCTCGGGGTCGGCAAGATGCGGCTGTTGTCCAATCCACGCAAGTTGCCCTCGATGACCGGCTGGGGCCTCGAAATCACCGGCCACCTTTCCACCGACGAAGCGAATCTGTGAAATGGCACGCTACGACAACATCGAAGAACTCGAACCCGGCCTCGAAGGCCGTGGCCTGCGCATCGGCATCGCGATGAGCCGCTTCAACGCCGAAGTCGGCGAGGGTCTGCTGTCCGGCGCGGTCGAGGAGCTGGGACGGCTCGGCGTGCGCGACCAGGACGTGCTGATCACCAGCGTACCAGGCGCCCTCGAACTGCCGCTGACCCTGCAGACCATGGCGCAAAGCGGCCACTTCGACGCCCTGCTCGCGCTGGGCTGTGTGATACGCGGCGAGACCTATCACTTCGAGATCGTCGCCAATGAATCGGCCCGCGGCATCACCGACGTGCAGTTGCAGACCGGCGTGCCGGTAGCCAATGGCGTGCTGACCACCGAGGACGACGATCAGGCGCTGTCGCGCATGCTCGAGAAAGGCCGCGATGCGGCACAGGCCGCGGTCGAGATGGCCAACCTGCTCAGACATCTGGTCGCGCGGCGCACATGAGCAGGTCGGCGCGACGACGCGCGCGCGAGTTCGCCCTGCAGGGCATCTACCAGTGGCTGCTCTCGCACAACAGCGTGTCGCTGATCGAACAACACATGTCGCAGGTGACCGCCTTCGACAAGGCCGATGGCGAACTGTTTCGCGCGCTGCTGCACGGTGCGATCGCCGATGCCGACGCGCTGCGCGCGGCGATCGCGCCGCATCTCTCGCGGCCGCTGGCCGAGGTTTCTCCGGTCGAGCACGCGCTGCTGTTGCTGGCTGGGCAGGAACTGAAGTCGCATCCCGAAACGCCCTATCGCGTCGTCATGAACGAGGCGATCGAGCTGGCCAAGGAGTATGGTGCGACCGACGGCCACAAGTTCGTCAATGGGGTGGTCGACAAACTCGCCGCACGGTTTCGCGAGGTCGAAGTCGCGGCGGCACGCAAGCACTAACCAGAACTGATAGTACTGCGGCTACCACCCCTGCCGAGCACCGCTGACGACCCGCGATGATCTCCGAATTCGACCTGATCAAACGTCATTTCCAGCGCCCGACGCGGCACACCGAACTCGGTGTCGGTGACGACGCGGCGCTGATCCGCGCCACGGCTGGCTGCGAACTGGTGGTGTCGACCGATATGCTGATCGGCGGCACCCACTTTCTGGCCGACGACGATCCCGAGTCGCTGGGCTGGAAGGTGCTGGCGGTCAGTGTTTCCGACCTCGCGGCGATGGGGGCGGTCCCGAAATGGGCGCTGCTGGCGATCGCGCTGCCGCAGCCGCGCGAAGCCTTTGTCGCGGCGTTCGCTCGCGGGCTGTTCGACTGCGCCGACGCTTTCGGCATCGACCTGGTGGGCGGCGATACGACACGCGGACCGCTCAATTTCTGCGTGACGATTCTCGGCGAGGTACCGCAGGGCGGCGCGCTGCGCCGCGGCGGGGCGCGGCCCGACGAGGACATCTGGATTTCCGGCCAGCCGGGGCGGGCCGCGCTGGGCCTGGCGCAGGCGCGGGGTCTCACGGTACTGGCCGACGACGGCCGGGCCGAATGCCTCGCCGCCTTGCGCCGGCCGCAACCGCGGCTGGCGCTCGGCATGGCGCTGCGCGGCCTTGCCAGCAGCGCGATCGACGTCTCGGATGGGCTGCTGGCCGACCTCGGCCACATCCTCGAACGCTCGGGCGTCGGGGCGATCGTCGACATGACGGCGCTCCCGGCGGACGGCCTTGCTCGCTTTTGCAGCGATGCGGAACTGGTACGCGACAGCCTGCTGGCGGGCGGCGACGACTACGAGCTGATATTCACCGCTGCCGCCGAGCGTCGCGCCGAGGTCGATGGGCTGGCGCAGCGTCTGGGGCTGCCGCTGACGCGCATCGGCCGCGTTACCGACGAGCCGGCCGGCTCGCTCAGCCTGCGCGAGGCCGACAGCAGACTCACCATCCCCGTGCGGCGCGGCTATGATCATTTCGCGTCGTGAGCACGCGACGATGCTGCAACCCGATCCTGCTTGCAGTCGATCATGATCCGTCCTGACCTGCGTTTCCTGTTCGCGCACCCGGCGCATTTTCTGGCCTGCGGCTTCGGCAGCGGGCTGTCGCCGTGGGCGCCGGGCACCGCCGGCACGCTCGCCGCATGGCTGCTCTATCCGCTGATCCGGCCGCAGTTCTCGGACCCGGCCTTTGCGGTGTTCCTGCTGATCGGATTCGTGCTCGGCGTTTTTGCCGCGGCGCATACCGGCCGCACGCTCGGCGTGGTCGATCACGGCGCGATCGTCTGGGACGAGATCGTGCCGTTCTGGCTGGTGCTGTTTCTCACCCCGCCCACCCTGCTCTGGCAGACCGCGGCGTTCCTGCTGTTCCGCATCTTCGACATCGTCAAGCCGCAACCGGCGCGCTGGATCGATACCCACGTCAAGACGGGCCTCGGCGTCATGGCCGACGACCTGATCGCCGCCGGCTACACCGTGCTGGTGCTGGCCCTCGCGGCAAGGGTGCTCGTCTGATGGATGCCGATCTCGCGCAGCTTTCGGCGCAGGTCGGCGCCTGGCTCAAGGGTCGCGGGCTGCGTCTGGCGAGCGCCGAATCGTGCACCGGCGGCTGGGTCGCCCAGGTGCTCACGGCCACCGCGGGCAGCAGCGAGTGGTTCGAGCGCGGATTCGTCACCTACTCGAACGAGGCCAAGCAGGAGTCGCTCGGCGTCAGCGCGCAGACGCTGGCCGCGCAGGGTGCCGTCAGCGAACCTGTGGCGGCGGAGATGGCACTCGGCACGCTGGCGGCCAGTCGCGCCGAGGTGGCGCTGGCGATAACCGGTATCGCGGGGCCGGTCGGGGGCTCGCCGGACAAACCTGTCGGCACGGTCTGCTTTGCCTGGGTGGTGCGTGGCGCCCAGCCGGTCACCCGGCTCGCCCATTTCGACGGCGACCGCGAAGCGGTACGCCGCGCGGCGGTGGTTTTCGCGCTGACGCGCCTGCTCGACTCGACCACGCTGCCCGCGCTCAATCAGTAACGGCTGCAAGTGAGGCAGCCGGCCGCAAGCCGGCATCCATAAGGTTCAACGGCAGAAGCTGCCCCAGTATGCCCTGCTGATGCGGGCTCCGGCAAGGGGCCACCCCGCTACGATCCGCGTCGCTTCGGCTGGCAGTCCGGTGGACCTATTACCTACGTCCGACGCGCGACTGGCCGTTGGTCCGATTGGTGCGATGACCGCGCCGCGCTAGCATACCTATCGTCACCCGACGATCGCCGGTTTCAGCCGATTCACCCGGCTGCCGTGCGGCATTGCCAGCAAGGAGGACTCAACCATGGCTCAGCGACCACACGTCTGCATCGATCGCGTTCTGCCGCGCGATGTGATGCGTCTGCAACCCACCATCACGACGCGCGGCGGACGCAGCCGTGCCATAGCACCGATCGGCAAGACCTGGATGAACGGCTCGACGCTGCACGTCAGCTTCCTCGGCGGGACGCCGCAGCAACAGGCGATCGCGCGCGAGCAGGCGCTGTGGTGGACCGCTCATGCCAATCTCACTTTTGTCTTCGGCAATGCGCCGGATGCCGACATCCGCATCAGTTTCGACCAGAACGACGGTGCCTGGAGCTATGTCGGTACCGATGCCAAGGGGATTGCCGCCGGCGAGGCAACGATGAACCTCGGTTTTCTCGACGGCGGCACGGCGGCCCACGAATTCGGCCACGCCATCGGGCTGGCCCACGAGCACCAGAACCCGGAGGGCGGCATCCAGTGGAACGAGGCGGTGGTGATACGCGATCTGGCCGGCCCGCCCAACTTCTGGAGCGAGGCGCAGACGCGCCACAACGTGCTGCGCAAGTACACGGCGGACCAGATCAACGGCACGGCCTTCGACCCCGACTCGATCATGCTGTATTTCTTCCCGGCCGAATGGACGACCAACGGCATTGCCACCAAGCAGAACAACGTGCTTTCGGAGACCGACAAACGCTTCGTCGCCGCGGCCAAGATGTACCCGAAGAGCGATCCCGGCGTCAGCGGCGAGATCACGGAACTCGAGTTGGGCGCGCGCCGGCGCACTGCAGCCGGCATCGGCAAATTCGGCGAGGAAGACCTGTTCCGCTTTACCGCCGCCCGGTCCGGCCGCTACGTGGTGGACACTCGCGGCCCGACCGACGTGGTGATGAAGCTGTTCGGTCCCGACTCGCAGACCGCCGTGATCGCCGAGGACGACGACTCGGGTGTCGACACCAACGCGCGCATCGCGGTCGATCTGATCGAAGGCGAATACTTCGTCCAGATCCGCCACTGGAACCGCGACAGCGGGATGGGGAACTACTCGATCAGGGTCAGGAGGATGTGAGCAGTTTGCGCGCGCTCTTCCACATGCGCCAGCCGACATAGCCGCGCCGGACCCAGCGCCAGACAAAGCGCGGCCGCGCGACGACCAGGACGACTATTCCACCGGCAACCCACTCGGGATTGCGGCGCACGACTGCGCCGGCCTCGCGCAATCGATCGACGGCAACGAACACCGGCGCAAGTCCGTCTGCGTGGGCGCCCATGCGATCGCGCAGATCGGCCGAGCGCAGCAGCAGACGCTGCTTTTTCAGCGCAAGCTCGGCCAGGCGATCACTCATCGCTCGCGCTTGAGCGCCGCGGCGTCGCGCTTGAGTTCGGCAATGCTCTCGGCGAACGCTTGCGTGCCAGGACGCGCATGGCGCCGTGCCGTCAAGCCGAAGAAGACGCCGCAGGTGAGAAAGACCGCCGCAAAGACGCCGAGGGCGAGCAGGCGGTTGCTTTCCCACAGCAGTACGGTGATCGCCACTGCGAGGAACAGCAGGCCGAAGCTGACGAACAGGACCGCACCCGCGCCGAACAAGAGCGTGAGGCCGGCGCGCGCCTTCTCTTCCTGCAGTTCGGTGGCGAACAGATCGATGCGCACCCGCGCGACCGCCAGCAGCGTCGCGGCACTGCCGCGCAGCGACTCGAATACGCCTTCGCGCCGAGGCGTTTCGGGCATGCCGGGCTTACCTGCGGCCGATCAGCAGGCCGAGTATCAATCCCACGGCGGCTGCGGCGCCGACAGCCCGCCACGGATGATCGTGCACATAGTCGTCGGTGACCCGTGCCGCAGCCTTGGCCTTTTCGACCGCCGCTTCTTCGGCCTGGGCGAGTTTGTGGCGGGCGGTCATCAGCCGCTCGCGCAGGCGCGCCCGCAGCTCACTCATCTTCTCGCCGCTGACATTGGCGGTTTCATGCAGCAGTTCCTCGGCATCGGCAACCACGCCTCTGAGGTCGGTAACGAGCTTGTCCTTGTTGTTGCTGTCCATTTCGGTCATACGAGTCTCCCGGCGGAAAAGTGAAGTGCGGTGAAGGGCGGCATCCAATCGAAATCCATGTGGCGTCATTATCGCTCGTATTCAAGCCCTATTGCTCAACCCGGGCTCAACCCGGGCGATTTGCGCGCAGAAGTTTCAGCGTACCGCGTAATCGATGGTCAGCGGCGCGTGGTCGGAAAAGCGCTGCGCCGTATGAATCTCGGCCCGCTTTGCCTTGGCGGCGATGCCCGGCGTGGCGATCTGATAGTCGATGCGCCATCCGACGTTCCTTGCCCGCGCCTGGCCGCGACTGGACCACCACGTGTATTGGTCCGGCAGTTTGTTGAGGCGACGGAATACGTCGACCCAGCCGACTTCATCGAACACCTGGGTCAGCCAGGCGCGCTCTTCGGGCAGAAAACCGGAGTTCTTCTGGTTCGATCGCCAGTTCTTCAGATCGATCGCCTGGTGGGCGATGTTCCAGTCACCGCACAGCACGATCTCCCGCCCGGATGCCGCAAGCGCCCGAAGATGAGGCAGGAAGCGTTCGAGAAAGCGAAACTTGGCAGCCTGCCGTTCAGGCGACGACGAACCCGAAGGCAGGTAGAGCGAAACGACCGTCAGCTTGCCGAGGTCGACTTCGAGGTAGCGGCCCTCGCGGTCGAATTCATCGTCGTTCATGCCCTGGATCACGCGCTGCGGCTTGCTCCGCGTGTAGATCGCTACGCCGCTGTAGCCCTTCTTTTCGGCGCAATGGAAATACCCGTGAAAGCCCGCGGGCTCGAGCATTTCCGGCGACAGATCGGCAATCTGCGCCTTGATTTCCTGCAGGCACACCACATCTGCATTCTGTTCGGCAAGCCAGGGGTAGAAGTTTTTGCTTGCCGCCGAGCGAATGCCGTTGAGATTGAGCGAGACGATCCTGAGCATGGAAGTCGGCGGTGCGACCGCCCGGTTGGTGGATCGATGTCCTGTCCCACGTCACCGATGCCGGCGCAATCCGGTCAGCATCATGGCGAGTGGTGCGTTTAGCCTTTGCCAGAGCGCTTCCGCTAGGTTTTGGCCGAAAATTGTGCTCCAATCGAATCTTCGGAAGGACGATCGGGGGATCGTGGATTTTAGTCGTGAATTCATCGCACTGGCGTGCGATCTCGGGGTGCTGCGTTTCGGCGAGTTCAAGACCAAGGCCGGGCGCCTGTCACCTTACTTCTTCAATGCGGGCCTGTTCCGGGACGGGGAATCGCTGCGGCGTCTGTGCGCCTTCTACGCCCGCGCGATCCTCGCGTCGGGCATCGATTTCGACATGCTTTTCGGCCCCGCCTACAAGGGTATTCCGCTGGTCGCGGGAACGGCGATCGAACTTGCGCACGATGGCCGTAACCTTCCCTATTGCTTCAACCGCAAGGAAGCCAAGGACCACGGCGAGGGGGGCACCAGCATCGGCAGCGATCTTTCGGGTCGGGTGCTGATCATCGACGACGTGATTTCGGCCGGCACCTCGGTGGGCGAGTCGGTGGACCTGATCCGCGCGGCCGGCGCCACGCCGTGCGGCGTGGTGATTGCGCTGGACCGGATGGAGCGCGGCCAGGGCGAACTGTCTGCCGTGCAGGAAGTGGAGCAGCACTACCGCATGCCCGTGGTCAGCGTGGCCAGCCTGGACGACCTGATCGGCTACCTCGCCGACTCGCCGGCGCTTGCCGCCAATCTCGATGCGGTACGACGCTACCGCGCAAGCTACGGAGTTGCCCATGCCGCGGTTTGAACGGATCTGGGTGCTGGCGGTTCAGTTGATCGTCGCCGCGATGCCCGGCGCTGGCAGCGCGTGGGCACAGCAATCGACGACCCCCAAGCAGACCTACTGCTGCAACGACTCCGATGGTGTGCAGATCTGCTCCGACCGCTTGCCCCACCAGTGCTACAACCGCGCCTATCGCGTGATGGAGGGCAGCACCGTGGTTCGGCGCGAAGAAGCGCCGCTGTCCGCCGAGCAGCGCAGGCAGCGCATCATCGAGGACAGGCGCCAGCTCGAGGAAGACCGTGCCCGCCGCGAAGGGCTGCGGCGCGACCGCATCCTGATCGACACCTACAATTCGGTGCAGGATATCGACGTCCAGCGTGAGCGCGCGATCAAGGAAATCGAGCACGGCATGCTGCAGGCGAAGAACGAACTGGTCGAGCTGGAGAAGCAGCGCCAGGCCTTGGTCGAGGAGACCGAGTTCTACCGGCGCAAGACGATGCCCGCCGAGTTGCGTGCGGCGATACGTGCCAACGAGGCCGACATCGCGGCGCAGCAAAGCATCGTCGACTCGAAGAAGAAGGATATCGACGCCGTCAACGCGCGCTACGACGAAGACAAGCGCCGCTACATTCACTTGCTGCGCAACGCGCCCAGGGCAGCCGAGTAGCGGCCAGGATTCCGCGCGCACCCGGGCGCGTCAAGCGCCGAGTTTCTTGCGCAAGAGCTCGCCCACCTGCTGCGGATTGGCCTTGCCCTTGGTCGCCTTCATCGCCTGGCCGACCAGGGCATTGAAGGCTTTCTCCTTGCCGGCGCGGAATTCCTCGACCGATCTGGCGTTGGCGGCGAGCACCTCGTCGATGATCTTCTCGATCGCGCCGCTGTCGGAGATCTGCTTCAGCCCCTCGGCTTCGATGATCTGGTCGGCGCTCTCGCCCTCGCCATTCCAGAGGGCGTCGAAGACCTTCCTGGCGATGCTGTTCGAGATCGTGCCGTCGGCGATGCGTGCAATCAGGCCGCCGAGTTGTGCGGCGCTAACCGGCGATTCACTGATGTCCTTGTCTTCACGGTTCAGGCGTGCGGCCAGATCGCCCATCACCCAGTTGGCGCAGGTCTTGGCCGCGGTTCGGCCGGCGGCGGCAAGCATTGCCTCGAAGTAGCGGGCGATCTCCAGCGATCCGGTCAGCGTCGTCGCATCGTAGGCCGACAGTCCGTAGTCGCGCTCGAAGCGCGCTTTCATCGCGCCCGGCAGTTCGGGCATCTCGCCTTTCACGCGCTCGATCCACGCCGGCGCGATGTCGAGCGGCAGCAGATCGGGGTCGGGGAAGTAGCGGTAGTCGTGCGCGTCTTCCTTGCTGCGCATGGCGCGCGTCTCGCCGCTGTCGGGGTCGAACAGCACCGTCGCCTGCTCGATCGTTCCACCATCCTCGATGCGCTCGATCTGCCAGCGCACCTCGAAGTCGATCGCCTGCTGCATGAAGCGGAAGCTGTTGAGGTTCTTGATCTCGCGCCGCGTGCCGAGCTTGCTCTCGCCCCGGCGCCGCACGCTGACATTGGCGTCGCAGCGGAACGAGCCTTCCTGCATGTTGCCGTCGCAGATGTCGATCCAGCGCACCAGTGCATGCAGGGCGCGGGCGTAGGCCACCGCCTCGTCGGACGAGCGCATGTCGGGCTCGGTCACGATCTCGAGCAGTGGCGTGCCGGCGCGGTTGAGGTCGATGCCGGTCTTGCCGTGAAAATCCTCATGCAGGCTCTTGCCGGCGTCTTCCTCGAGGTGCGCGCGAGTCAGGCGCACGGTCTTTTCACTGAGGTCTTCACCCTGACCAACGCGAATCGTCAACGAGCCGCCCTGCACCACCGGCAGTTCGTACTGGCTGATCTGGTAGGCCTTGGGCAGGTCGGGATAGAAGTAATTCTTGCGCGCGAAGATCGAACGCGGCGCGATCAAGGCGCCGACCGCCAGCCCGAAGCGGATCGCGCATTCGACCGCCTTCCCGTTCAATACCGGCAGCACGCCGGGCAGCGCGATATCCACCGCGCAGGCCTGGGTGTTCGGGGCCGCACCGAATGCGGTCGAGGCGCCGGAGAAGATCTTCGATTTCGTCGCGAGCTGGGCGTGGGTTTCCAGCCCGATCACGACTTCCCAGTTGTCCACAAGTGCCATCTCGTCTTCCGTCGTTCAGCCGCAGCTGCCGTTGTAGGCATCGGCCAGTATCGGCCACAGATAATCGACCACGTCGCCCGAGCACATGGTTTTGCAGGCGCTGAATGCCACCGCCACCTGGCGGCCCTGCTCCCACATGCGCACGGTGCAGCGCCGGCGCTCGCCCTGCAACTCGACGTTGGGCATGTCCTTGGTCTGGCGGAAATCGCGTAATGCGAAGCGGCAGGTACCGTGCTTGGGGTGATTGACCGTCGCCTCGAACTCCTGCACCAGTCCGGCGGCCACGCGCAGCTTCATCGCGCCGTTGTAGCCGGTTTCGTCCTTGAACGCGCAGTCCGAGCGCACGTTGAGCGGGCGCAGGGGAATCGGCCCGCGCCTGGCGCGCGGGGCCGGCCGCTCGGCCCTTTGCGCCGGCGAAGTTACAACGGGGGTTGGCTGAGAGCCGCTCCCAGCGGGCTTCTCCAGGCCGGCACAGCCAGCAACCAGCAGGCATGCGGCTCCTGGCATTGCCAGTCTGAGGAACAAGTACCTGTGCGGCTTCCAGGGCATGCGACTATGCGAATCCGGCCGGCATGCGGCTATGCCAGTCGGTCGCGAGCTGATACTGGTGCGCCACGCCCAGCATGCGCGCTTCGCCGAAGTAGTTGCCGATGATCTGCAGGCCGACCGGCATGTTCCCGGATTTTTCGTCCGCGCCGAAGCCGCAGGGGATCGACATGCCGGGCAGCCCCGCAAGGTTGGTCGAAATCGTATAGATGTCCGACAGGTACATCTGCACCGGGTCGGCGATTCTGGCACCGTGCGCGAAGGCGACCGAGGGCGAGGTCGGCCCCATGATCACGTCGCAGTCCGCGAACGCGGTGACGAAATCCTGCGCGATCAGGCGGCGGATCTTCTGCGCCTGCAGGTAGTAGGCATCGTAGTAGCCGTGCGACAGCACGTAGGTGCCGATCAGGATGCGCCGCTTGACTTCAGCGCCGAAGCCTTGCGCGCGGCTCTTGCAGTACATGTCGGTCAGGTCGCCGTATTCCGGCGCGCGATAGCCGTAGCGCACGCCGTCGAAGCGCGACAGGTTGGACGAGCACTCGGCCGGCGCGATCACGTAGTAGGCCGGCACCGACAGCCCCGAGTTGGGCAGGCTGATGTCCACGGTGCGCGCGCCCAGCTTGCGATACTGCTCGAGCGCCGCTTCGACCGCCGTGCGCACGTCGTCGGCCATGCCGGGGCCGAAGAACTCCCTGGGCAATCCGATCCGCAGCCCGACCAGCGGCCGGGCGAGATCGCGCGTGTAGTCCTCGACCGGGCGATCGAGCGAGGTCGAGTCGCGCGCATCGAAGCCGGCCATCGCGTTGAGGAGCAAGGCGCAGTCCTCGGCCGACCTAGCCATCGGCCCGGCCTGATCGAGCGACGAGGCGAAGGCGATCATGCCGTAGCGCGAGACCACGCCGTAGGTCGGCTTCAAGCCGGTCAGGCCGCACAGTGCGGCCGGCTGGCGGATCGAACCGCCGGTGTCGGTGCCGGTGGCGGCCGGCGCCATCCGCGCGGCGACACAGGCGGCCGAGCCGCCCGACGAGCCGCCGGGCACCCTGCCCGGATTCCACGGATTCCTGACCGGGCCGAAGAACGAAGTCTCGTTCGATGAACCCATCGCGAACTCGTCCATATTGGTCTTGCCCAGGGTCACGCTGCCGGCGCGCTTGAACTGCGCGATCACGTGCGCGTCGTAGGGGCCGACGAAGTTCGCCAGCATTTTCGAACCGCAGGTGGTGAGCCAGCCGTCGGCGACGAAGATGTCCTTCTGCGCGATCGGAATCCCGGTCAGCGGGCCGCCGTCGCCGGCGGCGCGCCGCGCATCGGCCGCCCTCGCCTCGGCCAGCGTTCGCTCATGGTCGACCGTGATGAAGGCGTTGATTGCCGGATTCAGCGCTGCGATACGGTCGAGGAACAGGGTGCTCAGTTCGACACTCGAAATCCGCCCGGCGGCGAGCGCGGCGGACAGTTCGGAAAGTGACGCGTTGATCATGGATGGTGGGTTCTTTGGAACGCGCGGTGCCCGGACCGCCCGACGATCTACTCGATGACCTTGGGTACCAGATAGAGGCCGGCTTCGACGTCGGGCGCGATCGCCTGGAAGCGCCCGCGCAAGTCGGATTCGCTGACGCGGTCTTCGCGCAGCCGCTGCGACAGATCGACTGCGTGCGACATCGGCTCGACGCCCGCGGTGTCGACCGCCTGCATCTGCTCGATCAGGCCGAAAATGCCGTTCAACTGATCGCGAATACGCTCGTCTTCGCCGGGCGCGAGTTCAATGCGCGCGAGATGCGCGATGCGATGGACCTGTTCGTTGGTGAGTGACATCGGGCCGGTTCCACTCGGGCTGTGACAGCGCGTTTCGTGGCTTAATGCAGGGAGCGAGTTAGGGTATCATACCCGTTTATCTTTCCCCACCCGCCGCCGCGGGCGAAGGCGATCGGGACGCGCCGCCGATGCTGCCGTTCGACGACAAGACGCCGCAGCCGGGATCTATCGGGACCCACAGACAATGATGTTTGGTTTTCTTCGCTCCTACTTTTCCAATGATCTGGCGATCGACTTGGGTACCGCGAACACGCTGATCTACGTTCGCGGCAAGGGCATCGTGCTGGACGAACCGTCGGTCGTGGCGATTCGCACCGAGGGCGGCCCGAACGCCAAGAAGACGATCCAGGCCGTCGGCATGGCCGCCAAGCAGATGCTCGGCAAGACGCCCGGCAACATCACCGCCATCCGCCCGATGAAGGACGGCGTGATCGCGGATTTCACCGTCACCGAGCAGATGCTGAAGCAGTTCATCAAGATGGTGCACGAGACGCGGCTGTTCTCGCCGTCCCCGCGCATCATCATCTGCGTGCCCTGCGGCTCGACCCAGGTCGAGCGCCGTGCGATCCGCGAATCGGCGCTCGGTGCCGGCGCCAGCAATGTGTATCTGATCGAAGAGCCGATGGCCGCGGCCATCGGCGCCGGCCTGCCGGTCGCCGATGCGACCGGCTCGATGGTCGTCGACATCGGTGGCGGCACCACAGAAGTGGGGGTCATCTCCCTCGGCGGCATGGTCTACGCCGGCTCGGTGCGGGTCGGCGGCGACAAGTTCGATGAGGCGATCATCAACTACATCCGCCGCAACTACGGCATGCTGATCGGCGAGGCCACGGCCGAGATGATCAAGAAGGAAATCGGCTCGGCCTTCCCCGGCTCCGAGGTCAGGGAGATCGAGGTCAAGGGCCGCAATCTGGCCGAGGGAATTCCGCGCAGCTTCACGATCTCGTCCAACGAGATCCTCGAGTCGCTGACGGACCCGCTCAATTCGATCGTCAGCTCGGTCAAGACAGCCCTCGAGCAGACCCCGCCCGAACTCGGCGCCGACATCGCCGAACGCGGCATGGTGCTGACCGGTGGCGGCGCACTGCTGCGCGACATCGATCGCCTGCTGATGGAGGAAACCGGTCTGCCCGTGGTGGTGGCGGACGAACCGCTGACCTGCGTGGTACGCGGCTCCGGCATGGCGCTGGAGAAGATGGACAAGCTCGGCAATATCTTTGCCAGCGAATAGCCTTCGGCGGTGAGGGGAGAGGCGCGAAGGGTGAGGAGCGAGACAGCGGGGTGGCCCCACCCGGTGTGTTCCCCTGACCCCTCACCCCTCATCCCTCACCTCTGACCGACAATGGCTTCGGTCGCCGGTCAAGGGCCGCCTCCGTTCTTCAAGCGTGGCCCGGCTCCGCTGGCCCGGCTGATGTTTCTCCTCATTCTCTGTCTGGTTCTGCTGATCGCCGACCTGCGCTACCGCTATCTGGAGGTGCTCAGACAGGCGGTGTCAGTGGTCACTTACCCTCTCCAGATGGCCGCCTACGGACCCGTCGAACTGGCTCGCAAGGTGGACACCTACTTCTCCTCCGTGCAAGCTCTGACAAGGGAGAACGCCGACCTCGCGCGCAAGCAGGTGGAAGTGTCCGGGCGTCTCTTGCGGCAGGACAGCGTCGAGCAGGAGAACCTGCGGCTGCGCGCACTGCTCGACATGAAGGCGCAGCAGCCCGTCTCCGGGGTCGTGGCCGAGATTCTCTACAACACGCGCGACACCTTCTCCCGGCGGGTGATTCTGAACAAGGGCCTGCAGCAGGGCATCGATACCGGCCAGGCGGTGGTGGACGACGCCGGAGTGATCGGCCAGGTCACCCGCAGCTACCCGCTGCAGGCAGAAGTGACCCTGCTCTCCGACAAGGATCAGGCGGTGCCGGTTCAGATCACCCGCAACGGCCTGCGGGCAGTGATATTCGGGGTTGGCAACGGGCAGCTCGAACTGCGTTTTCTGGCCGCCAGCGCCGACGTCCAGGTCGGCGACGAGGTCGTGACCTCGGGGCTGGACGGCGTCTTCCTGCCGGGTCTGCCGGTGGCCAAGGTCGTGCGCATCGACCGCGACAGTTCCTATTCGTTCGCGCGGATCCTCTGTCAGCCTGCGGCCGGTATCGAGCAGCACGGAACCGTGCTGGTTCTCGGCAACCGCGAGGCGCTGCCCCAAGTACCGGAGCAAGCGCCGGTGCGCGATGTCCCGGCGAAGTCGAAGAAGGGGCGTCGATGAAGCCGCTCGATTCTGCTGCGTTGCGCATCGAAGATCCACCAGCTTAGCGCCCGCCATGCAGCCCACTCACAGTTCGCGCCGCATCCTGCTGCCGGTCAAGCCGTGGTTCATCCTGTTCACCCTGCTGACCGCCATGACGCTCAACGCCGTTCCGCTCGGACGCTTTCCTGGGTTCCCGGACTGGATCGCGCTGACGCTCGCCTTCTGGTGCGTACGCGAGCCGCTCAGGGTCGGGATGTTGACGGCCTTCATCGTCGGCATCGTGATGGACGTGATCGGCGGCGCTGTCATGGGGCAGCATGCGCTGGCCTATGTCTTGCTCGCCTACTTCGCCGGGCAGTTGTCGAGACGGGTGCTGTGGTTCGGCCTGCTGCAGCAGTCGCTGCACATCCTGCCGCTGTTACTGCTGTCGCAGGTCGCGATGCTGATTACCCGCCTGATGGCCGGCGCCGCATTTCCCGGCTGGTGGTACTTCGCCGGCTGTTTCCTCGCCGCGATGCTGTGGACACCGCTCAACTACCTGCTGCTGTTGCCACAATTCCGCCCGGTCGAGCGCGATGACAACCGGCCGATCTGAAGATGCTCGACCGGCGGCCGGTTGGCGACCGTTGTCCCCCCACCCCCAGTCCCTCTCCCCGGAGGGGAGAGGGACGCGGACTGATCGCTGCGCGATTGGGTACGTGGCATGAAACCCCACGAATTTCGCCCACCCGAACAGGAACTGGCCCGCTTTCGCGGACGGCTTGCGGTTGCAGTCGGGGTGGTGTTGCTGGCCTTCGTGGTGATCGCGGGACGATTCTTCTACCTGCAAGTGGTCCGCCATGATTACTACCACACGCGGGCCGAGGACAATCGAATCACGCTGCTGCCGATCGTTCCCAACCGCGGGCTGATCGCCGATCGCAACGGCAGGTCGTTCGCGCGGAACTTCTCCGCCTACACGCTGGAAATCACGCCGTCGCGGGTGCGCGACGTCGAGGAAACGATCGACGCGGTGTCGCAATTGATCGAGATCCAGCCGCGGGATCGCAAGCGCTTCAGGAAACTGCTCGACGAAAGCAAGAACTTCGAATCGCTGCCGATCCGCACCCGGCTCTCCGACGAGGAGGTCGCGAAGTTCGTCGCCCAGCGCTACCGCTTCCCCGGGGTGGACGTGAAGGCGCGGCTGTTTCGCCAATACCCGGAGGAACAACTGGCCTCCCACGTCGTCGGCTACATCGGCCGCATCAACACGAAGGAGCTCGAATCCATCGAGGAATCGGAAGACCAGGCCAACTACCGCGGCACCGAGCATATCGGCAAGACCGGGCTGGAGCAGAGCTACGAGCGCGAACTGCATGGCGAGACCGGCTACGAGCAGGTCGAGGTGGACGCCGGCGGGCGCGCCCTGCGCCTGCTCTCGCGCACAGCGCCGGTGCCGGGCAACAACCTTTTTCTGACCCTCGACGGCAAGCTGCAGGCGGTCGCCGAAAGGGCCTTCGGCACCCGCCGCGGTGCCCTGGTGGCGATCGAACCGTCGACCGGCGGCATTCTCGCCATGGTATCGAGTCCGACGTTCGACCCCAATCTGTTCGTAGACGGGATCGATCCACAGAACTGGGACTTGCTGAACAACTCGCCCGATCATCCGTTGATCAATCGCGCGCTCAACGGCGCCTACCCGCCCGGTTCTACGTTCAAGCCCTTCATGGCGCTGGGCGCCCTGTTCTCGGGCAAGCGCACCGCCGATCAGGCGATCGCCGATCCCGGCTACTTCGACTTCGGCGGCCACCGGTTCCGCGACGACAAGGCGGGCGGCCACGGCACGGTCGATATGGTGAAGTCGATCGTCGTTTCCTGCGACACCTATTACTACCGGCTGGCCAACGACTGGGGTATCGACGGCATCGCCTCCTTCATGGCGCAGCTCGGTTTCGGTTCGCGCACCGGTGTCGATCTCGGCGGCGAGTCGACCGGCATCCTTCCCTCGCCGGAATGGAAGCGCAAGCGTTTCAAGAAGCCCGAGCAGCAGAAGTGGTATGCCGGCGAGACCGTCAGCATCGGCATCGGTCAGGGCTACAACGCCTACACGCCGATTCAACTGGCCCATGCGACCGCGGTGGTGGCCAACAACGGCGTGGTATTCAAGCCGCACCTGGTCAGGTACATCGAGGATGTCAAGACCGGCGAAAAACGCATCGTCGAACCGCAGCCGGTCAGGCGGATTCCCTTCCGCCCCGAACATCTCGATACGGTCAGGCGCGGCATGATCGGCGTCAATCAGTCGGGCACCGGTGCGCGCGCCTTCGCCGGTGCGGGCTATGTTTCCGCGGGAAAGACCGGCACCGCCCAGTTGTTCTCGCTCAAGGGCGGCACCTACCGCGAGGGAAGCGTCGGCGAGCGGCTGCGCGACCATGCGCTGTTCATCGCATTCGCACCGGCCGACGAGCCAAAGATCGCGCTCGCCGTGCTGGTGGAAAACGGCGGTTTCGGCGCGACCTCCGCCGCGCCTATCGCGCGCCAGGTGCTCGACTACTACCTGCTCGGCAAGCTTCCCGCCGGGGCGGCGGCGGAAGACGAGGACGCCTCCGATGCTCAATGAAAACCTGATCGGGTTGGTTCGGCGGGTGCTGGCGCCGATCGACTTTCCGCTGCTGTGGATCCTCGGCGCACTGCTCGGCTACGCATTCGTGGTGCAGTTGTCGGCCTCGAACGATGCGCCGGCACGCATCAACTCGCACATCCTGAACCTGTGTGTCGCGCTCGCCGTGATGTGGCTCATAGCCAATGTTTCGCCGACGCGCCTGTTGAATCTGGCGGTTCCCCTGTACGTGGTCGGGGTGCTGCTGCTGGTTGCCACCGCGTTGTTCGGCGACATTTCGAAAGGCGCCCGGCGCTGGCTCAGTCTGGGGATGTTGCGCGTGCAACCATCGGAGATCATGAAGATCGCGATGCCGATGATGCTCGCATGGTACTTCCACCAGCGCGAAGAAGCCCTGCGGGTCCGCGACTACCTCGTTGCAGGCGTGCTGTTGATCATTCCGGTCGCGCTGATCGTCCGCCAGCCGGACCTCGGAACGGCGATCCTGGTCATTGCGGCCGGCTTCTACGTGATCTTTTTCGCCGGCCTGCCGTGGAAGTTCATCCTCGGCATGGTCGCCGCCGCTGCCGCCGCGGCGCCTTTCGCGTGGTCGATGCTGCACGACTACCAGCGTCAGCGCATCCTGACCCTGATCGACCCCGAGGCCGATCCACTGGGCAAGGGATTCCACATCATCCAGTCGACGATTGCCGTCGGATCGGGCGGCATATTCGGCAAGGGCTGGCTCAACGGCACCCAGGCGCACCTCGAATTCCTGCCCGAGCGGCATACCGATTTCGTGCTCGCGGTACTGTCCGAGGAATTCGGTCTGCTCGGCATAAGCGTGTTGATCGTACTATACGCGCTGCTGATCGGCCGCGGCCTGCTGATCGCAAGCAGCGCGTCGACGATGTTTTCCCGCCTGCTCGCCGGCAGTATCACGTTGACATTCTTCACCTATGCCTTCGTCAATATGGGCATGGTGACCGGTATTCTCCCAGTGGTCGGCGTGCCCTTGCCCTTCGTCAGCTATGGCGGGACCGCACTGGTGACGCTTTCGCTCGGAGTCGGTATCCTGATGAGCGTGCAGCGCGGCCGCCAATTCGTGCAGACCTGACGCGCATCGACTGAATGTTCCGGAAAGGATGGCATTGCGCAATATCCTGATAGCGATCGCGAGCGTGTTGCTCGGTGCCTGCGGTAGCGTCCAGCAGCGTGCATCCGCCCCGTCGCTGCCGCCGGTGAAATCCGAGCAACGGCCGGCGGACGCCGCGCCGCCCCCGGTCGCCGCGCCAGGTTCGCGTCCCGGCGGCTATTACAAGGATGACGGACCGGGCGACGATCCGCCGCCGGACCTCGCCAGCCTTCCGGATGCGCAGCCGCGCGCCGAGCCACTGCACCGCTTTGCCAACCAACCCTACACTGTGCTCGGTCAGGACTACACACCATCGACGCAACTGGCGAAGTTCCGCCAGCGCGGACTGGCGAGCTGGTATGGGCGCATGTTCCACGGCAAGAAGACGTCGATCGGCGAGCCCTACGACATGTACGCGATGACGGCGGCGCACCCGACCCTGCCGATACCGAGCTACGCACGTGTCACCAATGTCGCAAACGGCAAATCGGTTGTCGTACGCGTCAACGACCGTGGCCCGTTTCATCCCGGCCGGGTGATCGATCTTTCATATTCCGCGGCGAGCCGGCTCGGCTACGTCGCAAAGGGCCATACGCTGGTCGAGGTCGAGAGCATCGTTCCTGACCGGGCGAGCATCGCCGCCACGCAGCAGGCGCCGCCGGCGCGCCAGGCCGCAGTTAGAGCGCCGGCAAGGCCATCGTCACCGGCTGCAGTAGTCGCGCCGTCCGACCCGTCAACGTCGCCGGCGGCCGCGCCGGCCGGCGATCCGATCGCCGTACTGGCCCTAGGGAACGAGGAAAAGCCGCCGGCTTCGCCGACCGCGGGCGATTCAGGGAACGGAAGCATATTCGTTCAACTCGGTGCCTTTCGCACCAGCGACAAGGCCGCGAGCTTTCGCGACCGGGTCAAACGTGAAGTCGGCTGGCTCACGACGCGGCTGCTGATCGACGCCAGCAGCGGCCTGTACCGGATTCACCTCGGCCCCTACGGCTCCCTGGACGATGCGCGCGTCATCGCCGAACGCGTCGGTGAGGTGCTCGGCCTCAAGCCGCTGCTGATTCGTCGCTGACGCTCGCGCCGCTGATCGGCACCGATCCGCTGCGGGGTGACAATCACCCTTCATGGCCGGCGACCAAGCCAGCAAGCCAGTTGTGCTAACATGAGTACTCCATCGGAACGAGCCCTCACTCACTCGAGGCGGGTTCGATCGTCACCCCGTCCGCAGTCTTCGGACGCATTCCAAAAGCGGGCCAGTCAAACTCAGCTCATACAAGGGGGATATTATGGACTTCACTGCAATCGTGACCTCGCTTCAGACGACATTGGGCGCGCACCTGCCGATGATTCTCGGTGCCATCGGCATACTGGTTCTCGGCTGGATAATCGCCGTGATCGTCAGGGCTGGCGTGCGCCGGGCGACCGGCGCTGCCGGATTGAATCGCCGCCTCGGCGAAGTTCTGCAACAGAAGATCGACGTCGAAGGCGGCCTCTCGATGGTCGTGTTCTGGCTGATCATCGCCGTCACGCTGGCAGCAATGTTCAGTTCCCTCGACCTCGAGAGCGTATCGGCGCCGTTCGCCCTGCTGGTCTCGCAGTTCCTCGGCTTCGTGCCCAATCTGGTCGCCGGCGGCGTTCTGCTGCTGGTTGCCTGGGTGCTGGCAACCGCCCTGCGCGCCATTGCGAGCCGCTTGCTGGCCAAGACCACGCTCGACGACCGTCTGGTGGCCGAGGCCGGCATGGAGCCGGTCAGCGACAACATCGGCAACATCCTGTTCTGGCTGGTGATCCTGCTGTTCACGCCGATCATCCTGTCGGCGCTGTCATTGACCGGTCTGCTTCATCCGGTCGAGAACATGATCAACCAGATGCTCGGCATGGTTCCCGACATCTTCGCCGCGTTCGTGATCGGCGCCGTCGGCTATGTCGTCGCCAAGGCGCTGCGCGGACTGGTGACCAGCCTGCTGAGCGCCACCGGCATCGACCGCCACTCGCAGGCGGTCAGCCTGTCGGCGCTGGCAGGAACGCTGGTGTTCATCTTCGTCTTCTTCCCGGCCCTGATCGCCGCACTCGACGCGCTGAAGATCGAGTCGATCTCGCGCCCCGCGACCGACATGCTGAGCAGGTTCCTCGCCGCGATTCCCGACATCTTCGCGGCGGCCGTCATACTCGGCCTGACCTACGTAGTGGCGAACTTCGTCGCCGGCTTGCTCGCGCGGCTGCTGTCCGGGCTCGGTGCCGATCGGGTGCCCGAGGCGCTCGGCCACCCCGGGCTGCTCGGCGGCAATCTGACCGTATCCGGCCTGGCCAGCAAGCTCGCGGTGTTCTTCGCCATGCTGTTTGCCACGGTCGAGGCCGCCAACCGCGTCGGCTTCACGCAGGTGCGCGATGTGGTGACGACGTTCATCCAGTTTGGCGGCGATGTGCTTCTGGGCACGGTGATCGTTGCGATCGGCTTCTGGCTCGCCGGCATCGTGCACTCGGCAATCAGCCGCAGTGACACCGAAAATGCGGGAACCGGAGCGGGCATCGCGCGCTTTGCGATCCTCGGCCTGGTCATCGCGATGGGCTTGCGCGCGATGGGCGTGGCCGATGACATCGTCAATCTCGCCTTCGGCCTGATACTTGGCGCCGTGGCGCTGGCGATCGGGCTGTCGTTCGGGCTGGGTGGTCGTGAAGCGGCGGGCCGTCAGATGGAGTATTGGCTGGCCAAGCTGCGCAAGGATTGAACCCGGGCAGTTCTGCCGGCAATGGTCGACGGCCGGCAGCGCTCCCCGGTTGATTCCGGGAACCCCGCCGCCCGCAGGACGGCGCACCCGCCAGCGTTCGGCGCGTCGTCCCATCATCCGCTCCGACTTGCTACGGCTGGTCCGGCCTCGTACCCATCCGCCTCCGGCACCGAACCATGCTCGACATCGTCGCCACATGTCTTGTCGTCACCGCGCTGCTCGCCTATGTGAACCACCGTTTCGTCGGGCTGCCCACCACCATCGGTGTGATGGCCACCTCGCTGGTGTTTTCGCTGACGCTGGTCGGGCTGGATGCGATGGGCGTCGCGCACGGCCTGCGCGAGTACGAGGAATCGCTGCTGCGGTCGATCGATTTCTCCGAAGTGCTGATGCAGGGCATGCTGTCGCTGCTGCTGTTCGCCGGCGCGCTGCACGTGGACATCAGCGAGCTCAAGGCTTACCGCTGGCAGGTGGGCGGGCTGGCCATACTGGGCACGCTGGCATCGACATTGGTGGTCGGTTTCGGCATGTGGCTCGCGCTGCCGCTGATCGGGCAATCGTTGCCGCTGCACTACTGCCTGCTGTTCGGCGCGCTGATTTCGCCGACCGATCCGATCGCGGTGATGGGCATTCTCAAGTCGGCCGGCGCGCCGAAGAATCTGGAACTGGTGATCGCCGGCGAATCGCTGTTCAACGACGGCGTGGGCGTGGTGGTCTTCTCGCTGCTGCTCGGTGCGCTCGCCAGCGGATCCACCCCGACGCCGGGCCAGGGGCTCGAACTGCTGCTGCATGAAGCCGGTGGCGGTCTCGTGTTCGGATTGGTCCTCGGCTACATCACCTTCGGCCTGCTCAAGAGTATGGATAACTACCAGGTCGAGGTGCTGCTGACGCTTGCGGCGGTAACCGGCGGTTATGCACTGGCCACCCACCTGCACGTGTCGGGCCCGCTGGCGATGGTGGTGGCCGGCCTGATGATCGGCAACCACGGCCGGGCACTGGCGATGTCGGACACCACCCGGCGCTACCTCGACATGTTCTGGGAGCTGCTCGACGAAATACTCAACGCCGTGCTGTTCGTGCTGATCGGGATGGAGGTGCTGCTGGTGGCGTTCTCGGCCAGTCTGCTGGTCGCCGCGTTGGTGGCGGTGGCGGTCACCCTCTTGGCCCGGGCCCTCACCGTTGGCCTGCCAGTCGGCCTGCTGCGCGGTGTCTTCAATCTGCCGCGCGGCGCCTCGAAAGTGCTGACCTGGGGCGGGTTGCGCGGTGGCATCTCGGTCGCGCTGGCACTCTCGCTGCCGGCTGGTCCCGAGCGTGACATGGTTCTCGGCCTGACTTATTGCGTGGTGGTGTTTTCGATCCTCGGCCAAGGCCTGACGATCGGTCGTGTGGTGCGCGCGGCGACCGCCCGACCCGACTGATGGCGGGCCGGGCCAGCACGTTTGTTATAATCCGACTTCTTCCCGCAACGCCCAAAAATTTCATGAGGTTATTTGCGCTTCTGCTGTCGCTGTGCATTGGTGTTTTCGCTTCGTCCGTCTTCGCCCAGGCGGCGCCGCAAACGCCGGGGGTTGCGGCCAAAGCCTGGCTGCTGCTCGATGCTTCGTCGAATCAGATTCTCGCCTCGGAAAAACCCGACGAGCGCATCGAACCCGCCTCGCTGACCAAGTTGATGACGGCTTACCTGAGCTTCTCGGCGCTCAGGCAGAAGACCCTGCAGCTCACCCAGAGCGTGCCGGTCAGCACCCGCGCATGGAAGCAGGAAGGCTCCCGCATGTTCATCGAGCCGAACAAGCCGGTGACGGTAGACGAGCTGATCCACGGCATGATCATCCAGTCGGGCAACGATGCCTGCGTGGCACTGGCCGAGGCGATCGCCGGCAGCGAAGAAGTGTTCGCCCAGATGATGAACCGCGAAGCGCATCGGCTCGGCATGAAGAACACCCACTACACCAATTCCACTGGCCTCACCGACCCCGGCCACTACACGACGGCACGCGATCTATCGATCCTGGTCGCGGCGCTGATTCGCGACTTCCCCGAGTACTACCCGATCTACTCGCAGAAGGAGTACAAGTACAACAACATCACCCAGCCGAACCGCAACCGCTTGCTGTGGATGGACCCGAGCGTCGACGGCGTCAAGACCGGCCACACCGAAGCGGCTGGCTGGTGCCTGATCGCCTCCGGCAAGCGCGGGCCGCGGCGCCTGATCTCGGTGGTGCTCGGTACCACCTCGGACAACGTGCGCGCACAGGAATCGCAGAAGCTGCTCAATTTCGGCTTCCTCGCCTATGACGCCGTCACGGTCTATCAGAAGAACCAGACGGTCAACGAGCTGCGTGTCTGGAAGGGCGAGAAGAACACGGTCCGCGCCGGCTTCCTCGAGGACTTCGTGGTGACCCTGCCCAAGGGCCAGGCCGACAAGGTCAAGGCCCAGTTCATCAGCCAGCAGCCGCTGATGGCGCCGGTGCAACTCGGCGCCCCGATCGGCACGCTCAAGCTTACGGTCGACGACAAGCCGCTGGGCGACTACCCGGCAGTGGCGATCGAGGCCGTGCCCGCCGCCGGCATCGTCGGCCGCGCGATCGACACCGTGCGCCTGTGGTTTCAGTGAGTGGCGCATGAGGTGCCAACGATGGCCGAGCAGCCAAGCCTGCTGCAGTTTCCGACTGACTTTCCGGTCAAGATCATGGGCAAGGCGGACGATGGATTCGCGCAGGCCGTGCTCGACGTCGTGCTGCGCCACGCCCCTGATTTCGACGCCAGCGGCACTCAGACGCGTGTCTCGAGCGGCGGCAACTACATCGCCTTGACGTGCACCATCCGCGCCACGTCGCGCGAGCAGCTCGACGCCCTCTATCGCGACCTCACCCGACAGCCGATGGTGAAAGTTGTGCTCTAGCAGCCTGTCGGACTTGCTTCGTGGGTGCGACGGGGTCGATTTGGGGTGCAGCGCAAGGCGCGCCGACGAAGCTTGGGTGTCCCCCAAGCGAGGAGGCGCAACACCGCGATGCGCCCAAATCGACCCCGTCCCGGGTTGTCGCCAAACCGGGCGTCTGCGGCGTTGCACCGCTTGGCAATGGAACGACCATTGCCTGCGCGATGCGCCTTGCATCCATCCCGGTTTGGCGACAACGCATCCCACGAATCAAGTCCGACAGGCTGCTAGGGCGGTGACAAGTGACGGGTGACGCGTGACGAGTGCGCTGGATACGCTGGCGGTCAGGCGGCTCGGGCTGGTCGAGTACGAGCCGACCTGGCGCGCGATGCAGGTTTTCACCGCCTCGCGCGACGGCTCGACGTCCGATGAGCTGTGGCTGCTCGAGCATCCGCCGGTGTTTACCCTGGGCCAGGCCGGCAAGCCCGAACATCTGCTGCGCGACATCGGGGTGCCGGTGCTGAAGATCGACCGCGGCGGCCAGGTCACCTACCACGGTCCGGGCCAGCTCGTCGCCTACCTGCTGATCGATCTCGCGCGGCGCCGCCTCAAGGTGCGCGAACTGGTCACCATTATGGAACAGGCGGTAATCAATCTGCTCGGCGATTACGGCATCGCCGGCCAGCGGCGTGCCGGCGCACCTGGCGTCTACGTCGAGGGCGAGAAGATCGCCGCGCTCGGCCTGCGGGTGAAGAAAGGCTGCAGCTATCATGGCCTGTCGCTCAACGTCGATATGGACCTCACACCATTTACCGCGATCAACCCCTGCGGTTATAGTGAGCTCGAAGTGACGCAACTTGCCGATCTCGGCATTGCCGAAGGCGTGGACGCGGTCGGAAAACGGCTGACCGCCGTTCTCGACAAATTGCTCGCACCCCGACACGCGAAGGAAACCCGCGCATGAGCGATCAGGCTCCATCCATACCCGCAGACGTCCCGCGCCATCAACGCGGAAGCGACAAAACCGCGCGTATTCCGATCAAGATCGTGCCGGCCGAGCGGTTGAAGAAACCCGAGTGGATCCGCATCTGGCTCGCGACCGCCGGCCCGGCGGTCGAACGCTTCAACGACGTCAAGCGCATCCTGCGCGAGCAGAAGCTGCATACCGTCTGCGAAGAAGCGTCATGCCCGAACATCGGTGAATGCTTTGGCAAGGGCACGGCGACCTTCATGATCATGGGCGACCAATGCACGCGGCGCTGCCCGTTCTGCGATGTCGGCCACGGCCGGCCCGATCCGCTCGACGAGACCGAGCCGCGCAGCCTCGCCGAGAGCATCGCCGCGATGGGGCTCTCCTACGTGGTCATCACCAGTGTCGACCGCGACGACCTGCGCGACGGCGGCGCCCGGCACTTCGCCGACTGCATACGCGCCACCCGCGAGATGTCGCCGAAGACGACGATCGAAACTCTGGTGCCCGACTTTCGCGGGCGCATGGATCTAGCGATCGACATACTCGCCGCGACGCCGCCCGACGTGATGAACCACAATCTCGAAACCGTGCCGCGCCTGTACAAGCAGGCCCGCCCCGGCGCCGACTACGCGCATTCGCTGCTGCTGCTGAAGAACTTCAAGACGCGCCATCCGACGCTGCCGACCAAGTCCGGTCTGATGGTCGGCCTCGGCGAAACCGACGCGGAAATCCTCGAAGTCATGCGCGACCTGCGCGCTCATGACGTGGACATGCTGACCATTGGCCAGTACCTGCAGCCGACGGCCGGCCACCTGCCGGTGCTGCGCTACGTGCATCCGGACGTGTTCAGGTTGTTCGAGCGCGAAGCACTGGAGATGGGATTCTCGAACGCGGCATGTGGACCGATGGTTCGCAGCAGCTATCACGCCGATCAGCAGGCGCACGCTGCCGGCGTAGGTGAAAAGATCTCCTTGCGGTAGCTACGCTGCGTCTATACCGCTTCGACACGCAACCCTGCCCGGGTGGCAGCGTCGAGTTGTCGCATGTCGCCCGAGAGGAAAACGTCGGCCTTGAAGACCACTGCGCTGCCGACGTGAATGGCATCCATGGCGCGCAGGGTGTTGCTTTCCAGCGCGTTTACCGCCTGCCCCAATACCGCTGGGGTGAGATCGCATACGGCCACGTCTTCAATGTCGTCGAGCAGCAGGGACTTGAGCTGGCGATATTGCCATTCGTCGATCGACCCCTCCCGGCGAAGGCGGCAAAACGCTGACACAATCTCGGGCAGTGCGATGCCGGAGAGGCCGATTTCAGTCGCCCGGTCACACCAGTCAAGGACAGCCTCTGTTCGGTCCTCCCGAACGTATCGCTTGACGAAGGCCGACGAGTCGAAAAAAACCCGCATCAGGCATCGGCCTCTCGTTCTTCAAGAATCATCCGACTGACGGCAATGCCCTCCAGAACCAACGGCTGTGCGGTACGCCGCTTCCACGACGGCAGATTCGCTGGTACCGGCACGATGTCAGCAATTGGCTTGCCGTTGCGCAGGACGCGCACCGATTCCCCAGCCTCCACAAGATCGAAGTACTGTTTGGCGTGGTTACGCAGTTCGGTGAAGGTGGCTCGCTTCATGATGGCATCCAAGTGTACAGATCGATGCAATTATAGATGTACATTTTGCCGGAATCACCGATCGGCATCCGCGGCAATTTCATGTGAGCCAACGATGTCGCCATCGACCAGTTCAATCTTCCGATCGCAGCGCCCGGCGAGCCGTGGATCGTGGGTGACGATCAGGCAGGCGCTACCGCGTTCGCGGTTGAATTCGCGCAGCAGCGCGAAAATCTCGTCGGCCGTGTGGGTGTCGAGGTTGCCGGTCGGCTCGTCGGCGAGGATCAGCCGCGGCGAGAGCGACAGCGATCGCGCGATCGCCACCCGCTGCTGCTGCCCGCCGGAAAGCTGCGAGGGCTTCTTGTACTCGTGCCCCGCCAGGCCGACCTTCGCCAGCAGTTCGTTCGCGTCTGCTTCCGCACGCGGCGTCGGCGAACCGTCGCGAATGATCGCCGGCATCATCACGTTCTCCAGCGCGGTAAAAGCCGGCAGCAGGTAATGGAACTGGAACACGAAGCCGATATTGCGCCCGCGAAGTTCGGTCAGTGCGACTTCGTCCAGCTCGGTGGCCGATTCGCCGGCGATCGCGATCTCGCCCGCGGTCGCGTGTTCGAGCAGGCCGATCAGGTTGAGCAGCGTGCTCTTGCCCGAGCCGGAGGGGCCAATCAGCGCGGCGAACTCGCCTTCTTCCAGCCGCAGGTCGATGCCATGCAGCACCTTGGTGACCACCGGCGTGCCTATGCCATAGATCTTGCGGATGCCCTGCAGTTCGACGATCGCCGGCCTCATACGCGGATAGCTTGTACCGGGTCCATCTTGGCTGCGCGGCGGGCGGGGATGACGGCGGCCAGCAGGCCGACCACCAGGGCGACCAGAGCGGCGAGCACGGCGAAGCGCGGCTCCAGCGTCGCCTGGAACAGCGCGCTGCCGTCCGCATTGCGATAGACGCGCGAGAACACCTGCAGCAGCGTGATCGCCAGGCCGGTGCCGAGCAGCGCGCCGACCAGGCCGACCATTCCGCCCTGCAGCAGAAAAACCGCCATGATGCGCCGGCTCGACGCGCCCATCGCGCGCAGGATGCCGATCTCCTTCTGTTTCTGCACCACGCTCACCACCAGCACGCTGGCGATGCCGAGCGCGACGATGATGGTGACGAAGCTGCGGATCAGATTGTTCGATACCGTCTGGTTGCGCAGGGCGGCGAGCAGTTGGGCATTGGTCGTCATCCAGCTGTCGACGGTCAGGTGGGTCGCCGCCTCCAGCCGGGTGGCGACGTCCTTGGCGGCGAAAATGTCGCTCACGGCGAGGTCGATGTTCGACACGCCGCCCGGCAGATCGAGCAGCGACTGCGCCAGCTTGAGGGTGACGAACACCCAGCGCCGGTTCAGATCCTTGTTGCCCATGTCGAACAGGCCTGTGATCGTCAGTTGCTCGTCGCGCCGGTCGGCGGTGACGACGCGGATCTTGTCGCCCACCGTCACCCCGAGATCCTTGGCCAATTCGATACCGATCAGCGCATGCGTGCCTTCGACCTCAAAGCGGCCGCGGGTCATGTTGTCGTCCATCTTGACGATGCGCCGGTAGCGCTCGGCATCCACGCCGAGCAGGGCCACCGACTTGTTGGCCTGGCCGCGCACCGCGAAGGCCGGCCCGGTTGCCACCGGCGAGACGGCGACCACGCCCGGCGTGGCGGCGGCCGCGCGCATCACCGCCTCCCACTGATCGACCGACTTGAGCCGCTGCGCGCGCGGCTCGACGATCGCCGAGCTGCCGGCCGGGTCGAGCGCGCGGGCGTTGGCCTCCTCGAGCGGGCGGATCACCACATGCGCCTGGCTGCCCAGCACGCGATCGATGATGGTGGCCTGCAACTGGGTGATCAACTGGGTCAGGAAGACGATAACCGCCACGCCGCCGGTCACCCCGGCCAGAATCAGAACGGTCTGCATGCGTCCTTCGCGCAGAAAGCGCAACGCGACCAGCCATTCGAACCGCAGGCGAGGCATCATCTGCCCGTCATGCCCTGCGGAATCGACTTGATGCCGGCGGTACTCTTCTCGCGCGGCGGCCGGGCGCGAACCCGATCGCCCTCGACCACCGGGGCGGTCGGCAGGATCGCCTGCGCGCCTTCGCTCAGGCCACCGGTGACTTCGATCAGGCCGACGCCGCGCAGGCCCAGCTTCACCGGCTGGTGCCGCGCGTTGCCCTCGTCGGCCAGCAGCACCCAGGGTTCGGCGCCGTCGGCATCGCGCACCGCATCGGCCGGCAGCACCAGGGCATCCTCGCGCTGGCCGACGATCATTTCCACCGACACCGTCATGTCCGGCCGCAGGAAGGCCGGTGGTTCGGGTACCCGCAGCCGTACCTCGACCGTTCCGCGCAGGGCATCGACACCCGGCGCGATGTAGTAGAGTTCGGCGCGAAACGACTGGCCGGGAAAGGCGTCGGCCACCGCTTGGGCGGTGGCGCCGTTCTTCAGATGGCGCAGATTCTTCTCATCCACCGTGGCGTAGATGCGCGTCTCGCCGGTCTCGGCCAGGGTCAGCAGAACCTTGCCGGCCTGCGCCACGTCGCCCGGCTCGACCTCGCGCGTCAACACCACCGAGTCGGCCGGCGCGGCGAGCGAGAGCAGGGCGAGCCGCGCGTGCGCGGCCTCCAGCGCGGCCTGCGCCTGCGACACGCGCGCCTGGGCGGCTACCCGCTCGGTACCGCCGCTGCGATTGGATTCGCGCTGGGCGCGGGCGCTGGCCGCCGCGGCCAGCGCGTTGTCATGGTTGCGCCGCGCATCGTCGAGCTTCGACGGCGAAAAGAAGCCCTGCGCCACCAGTTGCTGGGCGCGTTCGAGTTCCGCCCTGGCGACCCGCAGATTGGCTTCGGCCTGGCGCAGCGCCTGTACTGCCACCGGTTCGGCCACGCTGTCGAGCTGGCGCGCGCGCGCCTGTGCCTCGGCCAGCGCGGCGCGGGCCTGTTCGACTGCAGCTTGCGCGTCGGCCGATTTCAGTTTCACCAGCGCCTGACCGCGGGCGACGCGGTCGCTCTCGCGCACCGTCACCGCCGTGACGATCGCCGTGACCTGCGAACCCAGCTCGATGCGCGCCGGCGTGGCGGCCCGGCCAGTGGCGACGACGCTTTGTGTGAGCGCACGCTTCTGCGCGATCGCGACATCCGCCTCGCGGGGCCGGGTGAGGGCGAAAACGGCGGCGGCAAGCAAAAGAATCAGCACGATCCACAGGGGACGAATACGCGGCAGGGTCATCGGAAAACAGCTCGGGGCGTTGTTGGTTGTTCGTTGGTGTTGGACCGGCGGGGGCGTGACAGTTTCTCACGCCTTGCAACTGCCGCGACGAGAGCGAACCCTCATAATCATTTCTCACAATCCTGAAAGGAAGACCCATGCGCGCGATTCTCGGGTTTCTCACCCTGCTCGTCGTTTCCTCGGCCTCCTGGGCGCTGTCCCTCGGCGACCTGAGCAACCAGGAAGCGTCGGGCGGTCTCAAGGAGGCGCTGACCCAGGGGGTCAGTTCTGCGGTCGGCTCGCTCGGCCGGGCCGACGGCTTCCTCGGCAACGACAAGGTGAAGATTCCGCTGCCCGATGCCCTGGCCAAGGCGGAAAAGCTGATGCGCATGGCCGGCATGGGCAAGCAGGCCGACGAGCTGGTCACCGCGATGAACCGGGCCGCCGAGGCTGCGGTGCCCGAAGCCAAGCTGCTGCTGACCAACGCGGTCAAGTCGATGAGCGTGAATGACGCGAAGAACATTCTCACCGGCGGCGATGGCTCGGTGACCGCCTTCTTCAAAGAGAAGACCTCGGCCCAGCTCACCGAGAAGTTCCTGCCCATCGTCAAGCAGCAGACCGCCAAGGTCGACCTGGCCCAGAAGTACGATCAACTCGCCGGCAAGGGAACGAAGCTCGGCCTGGTCAAGAAGGAAGACGCGCAGATCGACAATTACGTGACGCGCAAGGCCCTCGACGGCCTTTACACCATGATCGCCGAGGAAGAAAAGGCGATTCGCGCCAATCCGGTCGGTGCGGTCGGCGGCCTCGCCAAGAAAGTCTTCGGTGCCCTCGGCCGATAAGCCCGAGCTTTGCGCGTGAATGCGCCGGAGTGGAACGCGCTGCTGATCGCCGTCGGCGTCGGCGTCGCGTTCTGGGCGGCAATCGAACTGCTGCTGCGCTGGTCTGCGGCGCGCCGGGTCAGCGCCACGCGCGACAACATTGTTCGGGACGACGGCGAGCGGCCGGATCGGCACGAGTGAATTGCGCTGCACCAGCCCGACACGCCCGCGGGCCGAGGTAGAATCCGGGTGAATCGAATGTGCGCCGCCTGCGGGCGGCGCACTGTTTTCCGGTCCCTGCTCGTGCTCTCCGACCTCAATCCCCCGCAGCGCGAAGCTGTCAAATACCTCGATGGTCCGCTGCTGGTGCTGGCCGGCGCCGGCAGCGGCAAGACCCGCGTGATCACCCACAAGATCGCCTGGCTGGTCGAACAGTGCGGTTTCAAGCCGGCCAACATCGCCGCGATCACCTTCACCAACAAGGCCGCCAAAGAGATGCAGGCGCGCGCCGCCAGGCTGCTGCAGGGCCGTTCGCTGTCGGCCCTCAACGTGTCGACCTTCCATTCGCTCGGCGTGAAGATCCTGCGCGCCGAAGCGAAACTGCTCGGCCTGAAGCCGCGCTTCTCGATCCTCGACAGTTCCGACTGCGCGAGCCTTGTCGCCGACATCGTCAAGGATGCCGACAAGGCCAGGCTCAAGCGCATCCAGTGGCAGATCTCGTCGTGGAAGAACGCGACGGTCGGCGCCGATGCCGCGCTGTCCGCAGCCGGCGACGAGCTGCAGCTCGCCGCCGCACGCGCCTACGGCGAATACCAGCGCGCGCTGCGCGCCTACCAAGCGGTGGATTTCGACGACCTGATCAGCCTGCCGGTGCAATTGTTCGAGCAGCACCCTGAGGCGCTCGAACGCTGGCAGAACCGGCTGCGCTATCTGCTGATCGACGAATACCAGGACACCAACCGCTGCCAGTACGCGCTGATCAGGCAGCTCGCCGGCGTGCGCGGCGCCTTCACCGCGGTCGGCGACGACGACCAGGCCATTTACGCCTGGCGCGGCGCCGACAGCGAGAACCTGCGCACGCTGCAGGCCGACTATCCGCGCCTCAAAGTGGTCAAGCTCGAGCAGAACTACCGTTCGGTGCAGCGCATCCTCAAGGCTGCCAATTCGCTGATCGCCAACAACCCCAAGCTGTTCGACAAGCGCCTGTGGAGCGAGCACGGCACCGGCGAGGCGCTGGCTGTCACCGCCGCGAAGGATGCCGAGCACGAGGCCGAACTGGTGGTCATGAAGCTGCAGGCGCACAAGTTCGAGCACCGCACCAGCTGGGGCGACTACGCGATTCTCTACCGCGGCAACCACCAGGCGCGTGTGTTCGAGCAGCAGTTGCGCAACCAGAAGATTCCCTATGCCATCTCGGGCGGGCAAAGCTTTTTCGAGAAGGCAGAGATCAAGGATCTGATCGCCTACCTGCGCCTGATCGCAAACGGCGACGACGATCCTGCCTTCATCCGCGCCATCACCGTGCCCAAACGCGGCGTCGGCGGCGCCACGCTCGAAGCACTCGGCAAGTACGCCGGCACGCGCCATATCAGCCTGTTCGAGGCGGCCTTCGAAGCCGGCGCCGAACTGCACGTCAAGGGCCACCAGCTCGAAGCGGTGCGCGAGTTCGCCGGCTTCATCAACCGCATGGAATCCCGCGCGCCGAAGGAACCGGCCGCCCAGGTGCTGGGCGACCTGCTCGCCGCCATCGGCTACGAGGCTTGGCTGTTCGACAGTTGCGAGCCGCGCGAGGCCGAAACCCGCTGGGCCAACGTGCGCGACTTCGTCGGCTGGCTGGGCAGGAAGGGCGATGACGATGGCAAGAATCTGCTCGAACTCACCCAGACCGTCGCGCTGATCAGCATGCTCGACAAGGGTGACGAGAGCAGCGACCAGGTGCAGCTCGCCACGCTGCACGCCGCCAAGGGGCTGGAGTTCAAGCATGTGTTCCTGGTCGGCATCGAGGAAGGTCTGCTGCCGCATCGGGAATCGGTCGAGCAGGGCAAGCTCGAGGAAGAGCGTCGCCTGATGTACGTCGGCATCACCCGCGCGCAGCGCTCGCTCGCGATCAGCTACTGCGAGAAGCGAAAGATGGGCAAGGAGGATCGCGTCTGCGAACCCTCGCGCTTCATCGAGGAACTCGGCAAGGGCATGGCGCCCGAAGAGCTGCGCATGAGCGGCGGCAAGACCGAGAGTGCGCCGCCCGACGCCGCGGCGCGTGCCGCGAAATTCGCCCAGTTGAAGGCCATGCTGAACAAGGCCTGAGACCGCCACGACGGCCGGAGATTTTCAGAGCATCAGCCTGCAGGCCGCGTGGACAGGCGTTCTTCAGGCATGCATGCCACAACCCTAGCATCCATGCGGCTCACACGGCATGCATGCCGCAGAGCGACTATCCATGCGCACTCCAGGGCATGGCAGGATATTCCATCCGCTTTCAGTGGGAGGGCCAGGGTGGGGGTGCGGCTTCCGTTGACCGAATGCGGTCGAACCGCCCCGCACGGGCGCCGCAGCCTTTTTCGGCCGACCCGACTACTTGGCCGGCGCGGCTGCCGTCTCGACCGGCGGCTCCTTGAAGTTCGCACCCGACTTGTTCGTCATGAAGGCGATCGCGCGTGCGATCTCGGCATCGGTCAGATCGGCGCCGCCGCCGCGCGGTGGCATCGCGTTCTTGCCGGCGATCGCGCTCTTGGTCAGTCCGTCCAGTCCAAGCGCGAGCCGCGGCGCCCAGGCCGCGTTGTCGCCTGTCTTCGGCGCGCCTGCCACCCCGCCGGTGTGGCAGGCGCCGCATACCGCGGTGACCACCTGCTCGCCGGTCTTCGCGCCCTTGACCGCCGCCGCTCCGCCGCCGGCCGCCAGTTCCACGCGCGCCACCGGCAGGATCAGCCTGGCCGTCTGCTCCTCGCTCGGTTCGGCCTTGCGTCCCGCGGTCACGAGCTGCGAGAACATCACGGGCAGCAGAATGACCACGGCAAAAAAAGCAACGACCGCGACAATCAACTGCTTCGGCGTCTTGATGAAGGTACTGTGGTCGTCGTGCGGATCGGACATGGTCGGGCCCCTCGGGGAGTGCGTCAAAGGTCATAATTATAGCGCCTCGACGGCCTCGCGGCACCGCTCGCCGGCCTTCCTGACCCGGCGGGGGGGGGGGGTGGGCTGGGCCCCGGCCTGGGACGCGGCCGGGGGGTTGGGGCCGGGCGGGGGGAGGAGGGGGGTCCCGCTGCAGGCGGGACGAATGGGGGTCGGGCCAGCAGAGGGGGGGGTGACCGGACCTTCAAGGCCACAGGCCGGGACACGCGGGCCGGGCCTTCCAAAATCCCATCCCAGGTCCCGCGCCCCTCAGCCACCCGGTTCACCCCTCGCTCAGACTCAAACCCCATTGGACAAGGCTCAAAATGGACGATGGCCGCGAAACCGGCTATGCTTCGCCCTCTCCACGCGCCCGTAGCTCAGTTGGATAGAGTACTGCCCTCCGAAGGCAGGGGTCGGACGTTCGAATCGTCTCGGGCGCGCCAAATCCACAGATCGAGCAGCAGACCCCCCACACGTGGCGGCAGGTCGGAATCGAGGGTTGGCAGGGGTTTGGCAGGGTGGCAAGCGCGGAAAAGAAGGCATCCAGCGCCTGGGCCAGTTTCTTCATCCGCCCGGCATTCAGTGCGAGACCGAAATTCACTTCCATTCGCGTCGGGGCAGAGACCGCGAGCAGATTCGGCGGCATGGCCTTGACTCGCGCCAGCACGCCCGGCCGTCCCTTGACGATGTCGGAGACCGTGCAGGTATCCAGCAGGTACGTCATGCCAGCGGAACTTCGGCAGGCGGCGTGAGCCCGTCGCGGCTGGACTCGAACGGCGGCATGCTTGCCTGCCCTCGAAGGCGAGGACGACATCAGGCCACTGTGGCTTGCCGTGACATTCCAGCCATTCCCTCAGTGCCCGGCGAATCAGCGGTGGCCGGAATGCCGGCGTCTGAAAGAACAGGGCGCGAATCCAAATCGGCCCCGCGGCGCGGGCCGGCGAGTTGATAGACCGCTCACGCTCCGGCGTCGAGTCGTATCGCCTGCGCCTTCAGCCCGGCGAAGATCCGCTCAGATACCGCGGCGGGGAAACCCGCCGGCAGCAACGCTGCGGCCGATTCGATCACCGCCGGCGTCATGCCGACGACTTGCCCGATGACGGCTTCGAAATCGGTTCCCAGCGCATTCGCCCTGGCCACTTCGTTCCAGTGCCGGCGCTGGATTTCGGCGATCCGGTAGTGCGCGTTCTTCGCGTGAAGCGCCATGGCGAGCTTCACCTTCTGCCACTGAAACTGGCGTACCCCCTTGCCGATTGCCGGCCAGGCGGACATGACATCATAGAGCGGCGTGGCACGGTAGCGGCCGCGCGGGCCGCTGAAGAGGCTGAAATTCTTGGCGTGCCCGTCGGGTGCGGCGAGCATCCAGAACAGAAGCTGGGCCGCAAGGAAGTTTCTGCGGTCGGCCTCGGCATGCTCGCTGCCGCGCAGGGTGTCGAGTATGGTGGAGATGCCGGGGCCGCCATGTTCTTCGTACTTGCGTTCCGGCGGCAATCCCATGGCTTGGCAAAAATCCTCCTGCGGCAGGCGCGCCCACCAGCCGTCGAGGAAGCCGCGATCGAAGCGAGTGACGACCAACACCTTGTGGCGGCCGAAGGTGGCAATGCTACAGTCGGCGACGGGTAGCCCGTAGCCGCGCAGCAACTGCGCGCACAGCCACTCGTTTTCGACCGAGGTCGAGAAATCGGCGCGCATGCCGCCGACTTCGCCCATCGGCAGCTTGAGGATATGGGTGGTCGGCGTGGCACCGCGCGGGCGGCACCATTGGTCACCGTGCCGAAGCAGCGCGGTTTTTTCCTGAGCGCCGGCGATCGAGATGCGCAGTTCGTCTTCGATAGGCACGCCGATGCTGCGGTTGCTCACGGCGTCGTCGAGGATACGTTCGATCTGCGCTTCGCCGAGCGGCTCCGCGTCGACGCGCCGCACGTCGGGTGGCGGGCTGTCTGAAGGCAGCAACTGGATCGCGCCGACGCAATCGCGGCCGATCTTCTCCAGCAGTTGGAAGGCATGGGTCGACTCGGCGCCGAACTTCGAGGCCAGGCGTTTGCGGATGCCCGGGCTGTCGGGCAGCAGGTTGTCGAACCATGCCTCGACGATGTGGCCGGTGAAAGGGGCCGGTCCCTGCGCGATCGGCAGCGAGAGCGATAGCGAGCGGCCCTGCGGATGGGTCAGCCACGACGGCGCATAGCTGAAAGAATGTCCGGCGGCCGTGGCGAAGGTCCACGTGCCGACGAGCTCACCGTTCATCCAGACACCGAGCGATCTTCTGCTCGAAGGACGACCTGCCATCACCAGGGCTCGCGCGGAATTGCCGCAGGCGCATCTGCCTCGAGTGTGTCGCGCGGCTGGATGCGGAGTTCGGCGTGGAGCGCCATCAGCACGGTGAGCAACTGGTCGATGGCAATCCGCTCCGGATGATTCTCGATCACCGAGACGCGCTCCTGCGACAGGCCGATGCACCGGCCCAGTTCGAGTTGCGACCAGCCCTTGTTCTTGCGCAGTCGTTTGAGGACGGGGCCGATCTGGCCGGAAGTGCGGATGGTGTCAGCCACGGCGATCATTCCTGAAGGAGAATATCTGGAGTTTATTTCGAATGGTGAATAATAACAATTCATGCTTAAACAAGAATAAATAGCTGATATGCGCAATGAAGCATACAAGCTGTCACACATTGACTCCTGGGTGCGCGATCGCAATGTCAGCTGCGCCTACGACTATCGCCTTTCGACATCGGACGAGAAACGAAGGGGGCAGTGGTGGACGCGCGAGCAAAGGGGCATGTATATTGCCCCGCGGTGTCGGCGCACGAATGGACGCATGCGCGGGTGATGCTCGTGTCCCGGTGTCGCGGCACCATGCACAGCACTCGGCCAAACTCGTGATCGCCCGGTCAGGAACGGATCCCGGCGCGATCCGGCATCATCCGCAAGAAGATTGCCGATCCGTGTCTCGTGCCCAAGCTTTTTCGACTACGAGGCAGCAAGCGCGATGTTCTCGCGGGCGCAGATGCGCGAAGGACGCGTCGCCGACCCCGCCGGCAGCCTGAACCTCGATCAGTGGGCGGCTGAACGGTACGCCTGTCCAATCACTGCGCCAGGCAAAGACGCTCATGACCTGTTGCTGATTCCGACGAGCTACTTTCCGGCCGGCAACTAAGAGCGCCGCTCAGCTCCAGATGCCCTTCAGCGTGTCGACGGTGTCGGGCGCGAGCAGGAGCGGGGGCAACTTGACGCCGCCGGCCTTGAGCTTGTCTCCAGCGGCGTTATCGCCGGGTTCCTTGTAGAACGTCTGCGCCATCAGGTGCGACGAGTGTTCGGCCTGCCCGAGCGCGTGGACGAACTCGTGGGCTGCGATGATTTCGAGGATGCCGGTACCGGCCTTGCGCACGCCCTGGGGCGTGTTGATCGTGACCTTCTCCGGCAGCCCCACCTTGGCTTGAATGAGTCGGTTGGCGCCATCGCTTTCGGCGCTGGTGCGGCCGTGCACCGCGTCGCCCTTGATACCCGGGTCGGTACTGACCGTGATGGTCGGGCCCTTGGATCCGCCGGCCGAGAGAACCACCGCGATTCCGTTCTGCTTGAACAGGAAGTTGAGGCGGGTCACCGCATTGCGGCAGGCCTTGGCCCAGTCGGCATCGAGCCCGCTCAGCGTAACGCTCACGTTTGTCATGGCTGTCTCCTCGGTTTCCGGGCTGCACCACCGCCGTCTAACGGTTCGTGACGGCTGATTTGATCAGGATAGACCAGACGCGGCCATTCCGTCGCATATTCCAGCGTGGGGCGGCCGGTAATCGCGGTCGTCATCCAGCCGGCCGCGCCAACCGCCCCTATTTCAGCGAGTGCAGGCCAAGCATGTTGCCTTCGGTATCGATCGCCAGCGTGATGAAGCCGTACTCGCCGATGGACATCTTCTCCCGCTGTATGCGGCCGCCGCTTTCTGCGACGCGCGCCGCCTCGTCCGCGCAGTCTTCGCAGCCGAAGTACACGAGCGTGCTGTTGCCACCCGACGATACGCCCGCCATCCTGACCAGCGATCCCGAGGCACCCATGGCGCCCCGCTGCATCGGGAACGCCCACATTTCGAGGTCCGGGCTGTTGAGCTTTTCCAGCTTCACGCGGAAGACGGATTCATAGAACTGCTTGGCGCGTTCCATGTCCTGCACATAGATTTCGAACCAGCGGACGGGGTTGTCGGTCATCGTCGTTCTCCTCTCGAAAAAGGACGGCGTCGGATGCGGCCGTCCTTTTGTATAGTCGATCGGCTGGCGGCCGGATCGACGAGGCCGCGAAAATTTTCGTCCGTCGCCGAAAGCCGCAGCGCGAACCCGCTTGCGCAGCGCCTTGCCCTGCGACCCGCATGGGATGGACCTCTGCGGGCATGCACGGCTTGGAGCGCCGATTCGTGCGGCTGCTGGCGATGCCTCGTTGCAGCGCGCCGATTCTTGCGGATAAGCGAGCCGCCACCGCCTCGGCAAACTCCTGCGTGTAGCAAATCGACACATCGAGCTTGGCACGGCGCGCCGATTTGCGGCAGGATTGCGGCGCGCTCGTCGCACCAACACTCGAATCAACCGGGGAGAAATCGTGAAGACCTTCAGAATCGCAATCGCATCGCTCGCCCTGCTTGCCGCCACCATGGCGAACGCGCAGCAGGCGGCGCCGCCCGCTGCCGAATCGGCCATGCCCGCCGCCGCCGCACCGGTCGCCGCGGATCACGCCATGAGCGGCACCGCCGCCTGGTACGGCAGGAAGTTCGCCGGACGCAAGACGGCATCCGGCCAGCGCTTCAATCCGTTTGCCATGACGGCGGCACATCCGACGCTGGCTTTCGGCACGCGGGTCAAGGTCACCAACACCCGGAACAAGCGCAGCGTCATAGTGACCATCAACGATCGCATGAACTCGCCCGGCCGCATGCTCGACGTGACGCAGGCCGCCGCGAAAAGGCTCGGCTTCATCCGGTCCGGGCTGGCCGATGTGACGCTGGAAGTGGTCGGCCAGCGGCGGCTGAAGCGTGCCAGGCACTGAGCCAGCCAGGCGGAATACGGCAGAACCTCGACGGGGCGTCCTCGCCCCGGCGTGAACCGGCGTGGATGCGGGGCGCTACAATGCGGTTCCGCCCACGCCGCGTCGTCATATGTCCAAGCGCTTTCTCCCCCCGAGTCTCACGGCCGGCGTTCAGCACAGCCTGAACCTGCCGAGATGACGATGGCACCGCACCGCGAAAGCCGTGTGGTCGCCGTTCCGGCCGAGCGACTGTTCGAGCTGGTTGCCGATGTCGAGCGCTATCCGGAGTTCCTGCCGCTGATGCGCGATGCCACGATCGTCGGCCGCAGCGAGAACGCCTACGAAACCCAGCAAACTCTGGCGCTGGGTTTACTGGTGCACCGTTTTCGCACCCGGACCGAGCTCGACCGCCCCCGTGCCATCCGGGTGACCTCGAACGACCGGGCGTTTTCGCGCTTCGAGATACTGTGGTCGTTTTCGCCGACCCCCGAGGGACACTGCCGCGTCGATTTCTCCCTCGACTACGAGGTCCGTTCGTTTTGGCTGAAGCCGGTCGGCGATGTGCTGATCGCACCGATGGCCCTGACCATGGTCGATGCATTCGTGACGCGGGCGCGCAAGCTGGACGCCGCCGGCGACCCCTCGCGAATCGGGTAGCAGCGAAGCAGCGCTTCCTGGCGCGCCTTTCCCTGTCTGTGCACTGCAAAAAAACCTCAAGGCGGCCTCGTCTGGCGCCGCTATCCCTATCAGCGGTTCGTCCTGCGATTTTCGGCGAACGGGGCCGGCACTTGCGATCCCGGTTCGTCGACCGAGGGCCGCGAGCCCCGGCAAACCGCAGTGCAGCATGGAAAACGTCACGAGAGAACACGGAAGTTTGTGCGTCGCAGCAATCGTTTCGTTTACTCTGGGCACAGGAAGCAAAGGCTGGGTCGACCTGCGTTCAAGCTTCGACCCCGGATGGCGCGTATCCCGTCGAGCCGGAAGGCTGTCCGTACCTCTAGGTTGGCCGACATTTGATGGAGGACGCACACGCACTTTTCGTCCGAGGGTTCGAAGACGGGTGCTGCGTAAACGTGATGAAAGAGCTTCTCAAGATAACTATCTGTGCACTGCTGGTCGTGGTGCTCTCCCCGATGGTCGGTTTCTGGGTCGTGGCTCTGGTGGGCTCGGCAATGGCGCTGTTGCCGCTTGGCGCGGCGTTGTCGCAGGCATTCCCCAAGGCGTGGGCGCACATGAGCGAAAGCGCGTTCGGCGGGAAGACGCACCTGTCGGCGTCGTAGCGGTTTCCCGGCGCTACTCGACCAAGGCCCGGATCTTCCGGGCTTTTTCTTTTTGCATGGACCACCCCCAGCCGGGCAGGTGCCAGATTACCCGTTATCGTGCCGTCCCACGAAACGGATGATGCCGTCGCTGGCTTCTGCCCGGCTCGCCTTGCCGGCGTGCAGCAGATGGTTCAGGTGCGCGATCGCTTCGCCCATCGCGAACATGGTCTGGAAGGTGTCGAGCGGGCGCGAGAACAGCACCGGCATCAGCTCGGCCGCGCTTTTCGGCTCGTCGATCGCAGCCAGCAGTTCGGCGCAGCGTTCGTCGTGATGTTTGCCAAGCGCCGCGATGCGCGTCTGCAGGCCGTAGAACGGCAACCCGTGCGAGGGCAGCACCAGGGTGTCCTGCGGCAGCGTCGCCAGCCGCGCCAGCGAATCGAGAAACTGTGCCAGCGCGTCGTCGTCGGGCGAACTGGCGTGCACGCCGACATTGGTGGAAATGCGCGGCAGCACCATGTCACCCGAGATCAACACCCCGGCCGATTCGCAATACAGGCTGGCGTGCTCGGGTGCGTGCCCGTGGCCGCAGATGATTTGCCATTGCCGCCCGCCGATACTCAGCGTGCCGTCGTCGAACAGCCGGTCGAAGCGCTGAGGCAGCGTCGGCGCGCCCTTGCGGTAGCGGTTGCCGAAATTGCGCAGGGCGTCGCACGCCGTCGCCGACAGGCCGTGGCGGGCGAAGTGCCGCGCCATGGTCTCGATGTCGAAGCCGGGCAGTTGATGCCAGATCGCGTGTGCCGACATGAATTCGCCCAGCGTCATGCTCACCGTCACCGCGTGGTCCTCGGCCAGCCGGCCGGCCAGGCCGATGTGGTCGGGGTGAAAATGGGTGACCACGATGCGCCTGACCGGGCGCTGTGGCAGCCAGGCCGCCAGCACCTCGCCCCAGATGTCGTGGGTCAACTGGGTGCCCAGGCCGCAGTCGACCAGCGTGATGCCTGGGCCGTCTTCGAGCAGCCACAGATTGATGTGATCGAGCGCGAACGGCAGCGGCATGCGCACCCAGTGGATGCCGGGCGCGACTTCGGTGCTGGTGCCGCGCGGCGGCGGCGCATCATGCGGAAAGCGGAGGGAAACGGCCTGATCCATCCCGAGTAGGATTGCGGGTTGCGCCGGGCTGCAGAGCCGGACTGGAAGCAACCCATTCTATAGAATCGTGACAGGCCGCGAATTCGCGCCGGGACAAGCGTTTCAGGCCAGCGAGTCGGGTTTCAGGCCGCGCGCCGGGCTTGCCGGAACTCCCGCCGCCGATTAGCCTCTGTCGAAGATCGCCGGCCGGCGATCTTGCAACGCCAATCGAGGAACCGACATGCAGCTCAGCAAAGGCTACAGGCAACTGATCGAAGAAGCACGGACGAGAATCCGCACGCTCTCGCTGGATGAGGCGCGCACCCTGCATGGCGACCCGGACGTGCTGTTCGTCGACATCCGCGACGTGCGCGAACTCGATCGCGAGGGCATGATTCCGGGCGCCTTTCAGGCGCCGCGCGGCATGCTGGAATTCTGGGTCGACCCGGACAGCCCCTATTACAAGGACGTGTTCGGCTCGGGCAGACAGTTCGTGCTGTACTGCGCCTCGGCCTGGCGCTCGGCGCTGGCCGCGGCGGCGCTGACCGACATGGGGCTGCCGCGCGTCGCCCATCTCGACGGCGGCTTCAAGGCGTGGAAGCAATCGGGCGCACCGGTCGGCCCGCGCGAGCATCACGAACACGGTGAGCGTCCGCGATGAAGGGTGGATCGTCGCTAGTTCCGGCAGCGCTGATCGCCTGCCTGATGCTGCAGCCGGGTGCGCCGCTGCGCGCCCAGGCCACCGACCAAGACCCCGGGCAGTTCGTCGAGTTCGTCGACGATTTCGAGGCGACCTGCGTGGCGCGCGAAGGCGTGATGATCATGGTGCGCAGCAAGCATCCGGACAGGCCGATCCGGGTCTGGCTCGAGCGCTGGCACATGGGCGTGAATACCGGCGACCGCGGAAAGTCCGATCTCGCGCCGGGCGGCGAACCGGAAAAGCTCGGCTGCTCGCGCACGCTGAACGGCAGGCAGGAGTGGCGCGTGGTGCGCGCACAGTTCATCGACGCCGCCGAATCAGCGCCGAAGTGAACGCCAAAGCGCCCGGACCGCGCGACCCGACCCGGCGCTTCGCCAGCCGGGTGGCGCATTACGTCCGCTGGCGGCCGGGCTACCCGCGGGAGATCGTCGGCCTGCTCGAACGCGAGTGCGGGCTCGGGCCGGCCAGCGTGATCGCCGACATCGGCTCGGGCACCGGCCTGTTGAGCCGTCTGCTGCTCGATCATGGCAATCCGCTGTTCGGCGTCGAACCCAACACCGAGATGCGCGAGGCCGGCGCAGCATTGCTCGCCGACTGCCCGCGCTTCACCAGCGTGGCGGCCAGCGCCGAGGCGACGACGCTGGCCGCTGCCAGCATCGACCTGATCGTCGCCGGCCAGGCCTTTCACTGGTTCGAGCGCGTCGCCGCGCGAGGCGAGTTCGCGCGCATCCTGCGCCCGGGCGGTTTCGTGGCACTGATCTGGAACGAGCGGCTGGTCGATGTCTCGCCCTTCCTGCGCGAGTACGAGCAATTGCTGTGCGACTACAGCCTCGACTATCGCGCGGTCGATCACCGCAACGTCGACGAGGCGGTGCTCGGCGCGTTCTTCGCGCCCGCCGGATTTCGCCAGGCGAGCTTTCCCTTTCGCCAGGTTTTCGATCTCGACGGGCTGCGCGGCCGAACCATGTCGGCCTCCTACACGCCCGAGCCGGGCCACCCGCGATTCGAGCCGATGATCGATGCACTGACCGCCTGTTTCGTGCGCCACGCCGACGGCGGTACGGTCGATTTCGACTACGCGACGCGGGTGTTCTACGGCCGGCTGGAATGAGCCTCGTCGATATGGCTGCCAGGGAAGCCGCATCGGGCGGCGCTCTGCAGCCTGCCTTGCCCAATCACCGCATGAACAGAGGCTCGCAGGACTGCCTGCCCGCGGATCTTTCATCCATGCGGATCCCAGCCCGGCGTCAGGCAAGCCCGGGAAGTTGCTCCAGCCAGCCGACAATCCGCTGCGCGACCTTGCGCCAGTCGGCGTCGAGCATCATGCCGTGGCCCATGGCCGGAAAGATCTCGGCTTTGATTCCGTAGGCGCGGCCGGTCATCTCGACCGTCGAGGCGGAAATCAGCTGGTCATGTTCGGCACCGAGGATCAGCATCGGCGGGCGGTGCATGCGCGAGATGCTCGGCAGATCGAACATGCTCATGTCCCAGACCGCGCGATGCGATTCCGGCTGCATGCAGCGCATGAAATGCTTGAGCCGCTCGTCACTCACCGGCTGGGCGAACAGCACTTCGCGGAGCGTTTCCAGCGCGACGGAGCCGCCGCTCACGATGCTGCCGAAATCGCGCATCAACCCCGGCTTGGCGAAACCCATGCCGACGGCGGAACCGAGCAGGCCCTGCGGCGGCACCGAGGCCATCAGCACGGCTGCCGGCAGGTCTTCACGCTCGAGGAACTTCTGCACCACGAAGCCACCCATCGAATGGCCGATCAGTACCGGGCGGGCGGGCAGGCGCGAGACGACTTCGGCAACGTCCCTGACGTAATCGGCGATCGACAGGCTGTCGAGATGCTGGCGCCCGGCGCTGCCGCCGTGACCGGACAGCGAGATCGCGTGAGCCTGCCAGCCCTGTTCGGCGAACCAGGGCAGAAAGTTCTCCGCCCAGCACCAGGCCGCGGTATAGGCACCGTGCACGAACAGCAGCGGCGTGGCGCGCGCATTGCCTGTCGGCGCCTGCGAGAGAACCTCGATCTTGCCGAAGCGCTGGTCGATCATGCCGGCACCTGCATGCCGCGCTGTACCGCCGGCCGTGCCGACACCGCGGCGAACCAGCGTGCCACCTTCGGGTAGGCAGCGAGGTCGATCTCCTGCCAAGCGTGGCGCGCGACCCACGGGTAGGTGGCGATGTCGGCGATCGAGTATTCACCGGCCAGGTAGTCGGCCTCGCCGAGGCGCGCATCGAGCACACCATAGAGGCGGGCCGTTTCGGTCTTGTAGCGCTCGATGACGTAGCGAACCTTCTGCGGCGCGAAGCGCAGGAAGTGATGCGCCTGGCCGAACATCGGCCCGACACCGCCCATCTGGAACATCAGCCACTGCAGTGCCAGATACTTGCCACGCACATCGGCCGGCAGCAGGCGCCCGGTCTTGGCCGCCAGATACAGCAGGATGGCGCCGGATTCGAACAGCGTGATCGGCGCACCGTCTGGGCCGTCGCTGTCGGTCAGCGCGGGAATCTTGCTGTTGGGATTGATCGCGACGAAGCCGGGTGCGAATTGCTCGCGCTGGGTGATATCGACGGCATGGGTGACATAAGGCAGGCCGCACTCTTCGAGCATGATCGAGACCTTGCGGCCGTTGGGCGTGCTCCAGGTGTAGAGGGTTATCATTGGGTCGATCCGGAGAAGTCTCGTCCGATTGTACCGAGAGCGCGCAGCAGGCGCAGTCGAACCAGGCGGGATCGCCGCAAAGGAGGGCCGCACCGCGATGGGCAAGTGGTTGTTGACCGTGATGCTGACTGTGCTGGTGGTGGGCATCGCGCTGCCGCGACTGCGAATGCGCTCGCGCCTGCCGGGTGATGTCAGCGTCAGCTATCGCGGTCGCCGCTACGAGTTCCCGTTCATGTCGGTGCTGCTGTTTTCGCTGCTGGCGTGGGCGCTGTTTCGCCTGGTGTGAGCACTACGCGCCCAGCCGCTTGACCGCTGCGACCCGCGCCTCATGCACGCGTCGGGCGATCTGTGTCGTCTGCGTCGCCTGTCTGGCGATGGCACCGGCATCGACTTCGCGCACCGCCCCCAGTGCAGCGAGCAGGATCTCCCGCGGCGCATAGTGCAGGGTCTCGTTGCCGGGGCGGCCGTGGAAATCGCAGGCGCAGGCATCGAGGAGTTCGGCGAAGCGCTCGGGCCGGCGCAGGCCGTCGCAGCGCTCGATCAGCTTGACGACGGTGGTCGCGTTGAGCGCCGCTGCGCGGTGAATCACGCCATGCTCGCGCGCCGCGAGCGTTGCCAGGTCGCGGCAGTCGGTCGGCACCTTGAGGCGCGCGCACGCCGCGCTCACCAGTTCGACACCCATCCGTTCGTGGCCGTGGTGATGCGGCCAGTCCTCGGCTTGCGTCAGACCCTTGCCGAGGTCGTGCATCAGCGCGGCGAAGCGCACGGTCAGCGCGAAGCGGTGCCGCGCGGCGGCATCCACCACCAGCAGCACATGCACGCCGGTATCGATCTCCGGATGATGCCGGGCCGGCTGCGGCACGCCGAACAGACGGTCGACTTCCGGCAGTATTTTCGCCAGCGCGCCGCACGAGCACAGGACTTCGAGCATGCGCGAGGGCCGGGCTTCCAGCAGGCCGCGGGCAAGCTCCTGCCAGACGCGCTCGGGCACCAGCGCGTCGACTTCGCCAGCGGCGACCATGGTGCGCATCAGCGCCAGGGTTTCCGGCGCGACCGTGAAGTCGGCAAATCGCGCCGCGAAGCGCGCCAGCCGCAGTATGCGCACCGGATCCTCGGCGAAGGCCGGGCTGACATGACGCAGCACGCGCGCCCCCAGATCACGTTGACCGCCGTAGGGGTCGATCAGGGCGCCGGCCGGGTCGCGCGCCATGGCATTGATGGTCAGGTCGCGTCGCGCGAGATCCTGTTCCAGCGTCACATCCGGGGCCGCGTGGACGGCGAAGCCGGTGTAGCCCGGCGCGGTCTTGCGCTCGGTGCGGGCGAGCGCGTATTCCTCGTTGGTCTGCGGGTGCAGGAACACCGGAAAATCGCGGCCGACCGGCCGGTAGCCCTGGGCGATCATTTGCGCCGGTGTCGCGCCGACCACCACGTGGTCACGGTCGCTGACCGGCAGGCCGAGCAGTTCGTCGCGCACCGCGCCGCCGACGGTGTAGGTCTGCATCAGGTGCGTCTAAGCGCGGGCGGGACCGGACCGGCCCTTGTCGTTGCCGATGAGCAGCGGGGGCGCCAGTTCGATCACCTGTCGTTCCGGTCAGCGATGCGCCTTGCCGCGCAACGCGTTGTAGGCTGACCGTGGCACCGCGCGCCCGATGTAGCTCGGCGCAACCGCTTCGAGCGCGGTCGGCGCAAGCCCGAACGGCAGCGCGCAGCCGCTGCAGACGTTGTCGACGCGCATCGAATCGACGTTGTCGCGCGACATCGGAGCGCCGGGCAGCCATTCCATCACCCGCGCCTGCAGGTGGGAGAGTGCGGGAGAGAGGCCGATCACCGGGCGCCGGCAGCCGCTCAGCACGCCGACATAATCGGCCAGTTGCCGCAAGGTGTAGACCGTGGGGCCACACAGTTCGTAGGTCTTGCCGAAACTGCCCTCGTTGTCCAGTGCCTCGGCCACCACCCGCGCGACGTCATCGACATAGACCGGCTGAAAGCGCGCGTCGGGACACGCCAGCGGCAGCATCGGCAGGCGACGGGCCAGGTCGGCGAACAGGTTGAGGAAGGAATCGCCCGGACCGAAGATCACCGATGGCTGGACTATCGTCGTGGCGATGTCGGGCGCGCCGGCGCGGATCGCCGCCTCGCCGTCGGCTTTCGAACGCAGATACATCGACGGCGCATCGGCGGCGGATTTCAGCGCGCTGAGATGGACGATGCGCGGCACGCCCGTCCGGCGGCAGGCCGCGACGATCTGCGTCGGCAATTCGACGTGCGCCCGGGCGAAATCGGCGCCATAGGGCGTGCCGCGCCGCGACTGCAGGATGCCGACCAGGCTGATCACCGCATCCTGGCCGGCGCAGAGCCGTCGCAAGGTGGCCGGGTCATGCACATCGGCTTCGACGGCCTCGACGGTCGGCAGCAGAATCAGGTGCTTGGCGCGCTCGCGCCGCCGAGTTGGCACGACGACACGCAATCCGCGTTCGGACAAGTGGTGGGCGATGCGGCTGCCGACGAAGCCGGAGCCGCCTATCAAGAGGACTGTGCGAGTGTTCATCTGGCTGAGGGTCGAAAAAGAGTCGGGTTCGAGGGTCGAGTCTTGCCCAATACATCGAACTGGGCGGCATGCGCCGGATCGACCGTCGCACGGCAGGTGCGGAGCGATTCTAACCCGGCGGCCGCGCGGACAGGCGGCCGGCCCTGACGGGCGTCAGGTTTCGCGCTCATGGGTGGAGGCACCTTGCTCGGGCGCTTCGGCGTCGGATTCGGGCAGGTCGCGCAGGCCGTATTTTTCGATCAGTCGATAGGCGTGGCGTTCGCTGATGCCGAGCGCACTGGCCGCCTTGTAGCGCAGCCCGCCATAGCGGCGCAGCATCTTGCGCAGATAGCGTGCCTCGATCTCTTCCAGTGTCGGCTCGTGATCGAAGACCAGGGCGATGCCGCTGCGCGTGCGCGACGGCGCGAACGCAAGATGCTCGGGGCCGATCTCGGCAGTGCGGCCGGTGAGAATGACCGCGCGTTCGATGACATTGCGCAGTTCGCGCACGTTGCCCGGCCAGTCGTAGCCCATCAGCAAGTCCTCGGCAGCGTTCGACAGGTGCTTGGACGCCCCGCGGCTGAAGTCGATGATGAAGTGGCGCGCCAGCAGCGGGATGTCCGCGCGCCGTTCGCGCAGTGGCGGCACGGTGATGGTGAAGCTCGACAGGCGAAAGAACAGGTCGATGCGAAACCCGCCCTCGCGGCTCAGCCGCTGCAGATCGCGATTGGTGGCGACGATGAAGCGTGCCTCGGCGTTCAGGGTCTTGTTGCCGCCCAGCCGGCGGAAGGTGCCGGTCTCGATCACCCGCAACAGCTTGGCCTGGATGGCCGGGCTGACATCGCCGATCTCGTCGAGAAACAGCGTGCCGCCGGTGGCCTCCTCGATCAAGCCTTTCTTCTGCCGCTCGGCCCCTGTGAAGGCGCCGCGTTCATGGCCGAACAACTCGGATTCGAACAGGCTTTCCTGCAGGCCGCAGCTATCGACAGTCACCAGTTCGCGCTCGGCGCGCCGGCTGCGCTCGTGGATCGCGCGGGCAACCATTTCCTTGCCGGTGCCGCTCTCGCCCTGGATCAGCACCGTCGCATCGGTCGGCGCCACCATGTCGATCATTTCGCTCAGCTTGAGCATCGCCGCGCTGTCGCCGATCAGCGAACCGGGACGCAGCGAATGCAGTTGGCGCCGGTAGAAATCGCAGGTGTTTGCCAGCGAGGCATTGTCGAGGGTGCGGCAAATCGTGAGTTCGAGTTCGTCGAGGTCGACCGGCTTGGTCAGATAGTCGGTGGCGCCGCCGCGAATCACGGAAACCGCGTGGCGGATCGATCCAAAGCCGGTCAGCACGATGACCGGGTACTGGCTCGACAGCTCGGGCAGCACCTCGCCGCACTCGGTATCGGGCAGCTTGTAGTCGAGTATCACGAGGTCGGGTTCGACCCGCTCGAGCAGGGCTCGCGCCTGCGCCCAACTCGCCGCCGCGTGCGTGTTGAGTCCGAGATTCGCACAACAGCGGGAAACCAGGCCGCTGAACACCGGATCGTCGTCGACCACCAGCACAGTCTTTTTCATCGGGCTTGATCCCCGTGTTCGCGCGGCAGATTGATCGTGAAGGTGGTTCCCGCGCCCGGCCTGGATTCGACCGCGATCGTGCCGCCGTAGCGTTCGACGATGGACTTGCAGATCGTCAGCCCGAGACCGGTTCCCGCCTGTCCGTCGGCGCGCCGGCTGAAGAACGGGTCGAAGATGTGGGGCAGCGTTTCGGGTACTATCCCGCCGCCGTTATCGACGACTGAGATCTGCACTGAATCCGGCGCGATCGATCGAGTGGTGATCGTGATCTCGCCCCCCTCCGGCATAGCGTGGTGGGCGTTCTGCAACAGGTTCAGGATCACCATTCGCAGTTCGGCCTGGTCGGCGAGAATTCGCGGCCGGGCCGGGTCGAGCACCGTCTGCTGGGAGATGTTGCGCAGCCCGGCATCATAGGCGAGCAGGTGAACCGAGTCGGACACCGCCTCGTTGATGTCCACCAGCGCCTTGCGCGAGTCGGGGTGGCGGCTCAGCAGGAGCAGGCGCCGGGTGACCTCGATGCATTTGTCGATCTGGTCATCGACCAGCCGCAGGTACTCGGCCATCTCGGCCGGGTCCGAGCGCTGCTGATCGACCTCGCGCAGTAGCGACTGGACCGCCAGGCGAATCGACCCGAGCGGGTTGTGGATCTCGTGCGCGATGCCGGCTGCCAGCAGGCCGAGTTCCGACAGACGCTGCTGCTGCGAGACTTCCGAGACCTGCGACAGGTCGCGGATCGATTCGACCACGCACAGATCGCTGGCCCCGTTGTGCTGCAGTTCGACCATCGAGGCGTGAACCTCGACCGGCAGGTTGCCGCCGTCGGCGCGGACGTGGACATGATTGCACTTGAGCGTATCGCCCGCCTGCCTGAGTTCGCTGAGAGGGCAGACGACCATGGTCGGCACGCACGGCTGCTTGCGCTGGTGGCTCGAGGCGTAGCACGGGACATCGACGGTCTCGCCGCGGCCGATGCCTTGTTGCCTGCGGTAGGCGGCATTGACCAGCACCACGCGGTAACGGCTGTCGATCACCCGTATCCCGTCGGGCAGGCCGTCCACCAACTGCTGCAGGAATCTGCGCTGCAGTTCGCTGGCGCGCATGGCCTCGGCGAGCGAATCGGCCATGCGATTGAAGGTGACGCCGAGCTGGGCGAATTCGTCGCTGCCCTTGATCGGCACACGCGCACCCATGTCGCCGGCGCCGAGCTTTGAACTGACCCCCAGCAAGGACGCCAGCGGGTCGAGGACGCTGCGCTGAATCGCGCGCCAGCCGACGGCAGTCAGCAGCAGCATCACGCCCGCCCCGGCCAGTGCCATCCAGGCGGCCGACGTGCGCGCCTTGTCGCGCAGCGTCGAGGCATCGTAGTCGACGACCAGCACGCCATTGACCGGATGAGACTCGACCGGCCCATGGCAAACCGCGCAGGCGGGCTTGTTGTGCACCGGGTTGATCGATCGCAGCACATCGATGCCGTCGGCAGACTGCGCCAGCTCGTCCATCGCCGTACCGCGGGCCAGCGCGCGGTCGACCAGCTCCGGCATGCGCTGGCCGAGGCGGGCGGGCTCGGCGGCAAAGCGCACCTCGCCGGCCGGATTGAGGATCATCACGCCACGGATGGCTGCCTGCTCGCCCATGCGGGTGACGACCTGCTGGAGGCCGGGAACGTCACGCTTGAGCATGGCGTTCTCGAGCGCCGCCTGCAGCAACAGATTGACCTGCATCGACGCCGCACCGCGCTCGCGCTCGAGCTCGGCGCGATACAGCAGCACGAACAGCAGCAGCAGGATCAGTGCGGCGGCGACGGCGGCGGCCGCCATCGCCAGCAGCAGCTTGCGCCGCAGGCGGGCGGAAAACCAGGCGAGCAATGCGTGTCCTGAAACGGACATGTTCTCGAGCAGGACAGGGCGGAACCACGATTATCCTAAAAACCGCAGTTGGCGTCTGGAAACGTTGCCTGCCCTTCGACAGGCTCAGGGCGAACGGCTCGCGGAGATCCTCGCCCATCGGGCGACCCCAAGAAATCCCGTTCGTGCTGAGCCTGTCGAAGCATGAACGGAATTTCGCCTGCGCAAGTGCAGTTTCCGGGGTTGTCGTCGAACCGCCAGTTTGTCATTCCTGCAATCGCAACGCTCCACGGGCGGCCGCGGGGCGCGAACAGGAACGGCAGATGTCGGCCGGTTCCGGCCGGGTGCTTGTGTATTCGGCGCCGCAGGTCGGGCAGCGCACACGATGCAGGGCGACGCGCACCGGCAGGGCGGCAACGGCGTCGCGTTCCAGCCTGACCGCGGCCCGGTCGCAAACATCGACGCACAGGCCGCAATCGGTGCACAGCGCCGGGTCGATCGCGTAGCACGGATCGACGCTATCGAAGCGCAGCGCGCCCGGGGCGCAGACCCTGACGCAGGCGTCGCAGGCATTGCACAGCGCCGGATCGATGACCGGAACGGTGGTGGTGCGCGCGACGTCAGCCGGCGCGGGGCGCGGGCTTCGCAGACCGAGCAGGCGCCTGCGCCCGGCATCGATCGCTGTCATCGTCGTCCCACGGCGCGGGTTCGTCGGCGCCGCCAGGAAAAAAAACGCTGGGCAGAGGGGGGTGACCCTGAACCCAGCGAGGAGGAGGAGCTGCCATCAAAAGCCGTCGAATCAGGATATGCGTTTGACCTCACCAACTGGGTGCCGCCCCGGGAAAGTAATGCATGGGCTGGACCGCCGCGTCGCTCTGTTGCCCGGTTGGTCGGGCGCCACCGGATGCGGGGATCTCGAAACGGGGAATGCCGCCGAGTTCGCCGACAACGGCGCGCAGTCCCACGGTCACGCTATGAGTGTAGAGCGCAAGTGCGGCGTAGAACTTGGTCGAACAGCGTTGGGCAACGCCGCTGCCGAAATCGCCGAGCCAGCGCAACAGGTGTTGGTCCATGAACGTCGCTGCTTCACTCATGGCCGCGTCTTGATCCTCCAGCTCGAGGAGCATCGCAATGAAGGTAAGTTGCAGCGACAGATTGTCTTCGGAGCGGCATCGCCAGTCAGCCGCCCGAACGCCATGGCGCTGGTACCAGTTGCGCACCTCGAACATCGGCTGCTGGCGCTCGAGATGATCTTCGTCGAGCCAGGCCGACTCGTTGGGCGACAGATGCAGAGCGCCGGTCAGGTAGATTGCCGCATAGTCGACCGCCAGTTCGTCGATCTGCTGGCTCGTCGGATCACGCAACTCGAAGACTGCCTGGCGCATCAGATCGACCGCACGGCGCGAATCGTCGTCGTCGATCGGCAGCACCGATTCAGCTGGGTAGTTCGCCGCACCCAGGCGCCTGATCACCTCCACATCGACTTCGGCAGCGTGCAGCGCGGCCAGTGTGCGCACCTCTTTGGCCATCTCGGCACGCCAGGCGGCGAAGCTTGCGCCGGACGCCCGGTCGGCGTCATTTTCCATCGACCTGTCCCTTGCTGTGGGCGATGAAGACGATCGACGGATGCGTGAGTTCGGGATCGGCGAAGTTCTTGACCGCCCCCACCGGATTGTCGTTCGGGCCCATTGCCTTGGTCGCGTGGGTGCCGGCGCGCAGCGCGTCGATCGGACCGACGTCGAGCACGCGCATCATGCAGGCCATCACGCAGTAGGGTTTGCGCCCGGCCTCGATCTCGTCGACGCACAGGTTGCACTTCTTGACCAGGTTGTCGGCCGGATCGAACTGCGGCGCGCCGTAGGGGCAGGCGGCTTCGCAGCGGCGGCAGCCGATGCACAGCGTCGAATCGATATCGACGATGCCATCGCTCTTGCGCTTCCAGATTGCACCGGTCGGGCAGGTCGGCAGACAGGCCGGTTCCGCGCAGTGGTTGCAGGAGACGTTGACCTTGTAGGCGTAGACATCCGGATAGCGGCCGCCCTCGATGTAGAGCACGCGGCGAAACCGTGGCCCGGCGGCCAGGCCGTTCTTGTCCTTGCAGGCGATCTCGCAGGCGCGGCAGCCGATGCAATCGACATTGTTGTGAATGAAACCGAGTTGCCGCTCGGGCACCACCGGCGTGTAGGTTTCCCGCTTGTGGCGCCTGACGGCTTCCTTGATGCGGTCTGTATTGTCCTGGTCTGCCATTGATGTTCTCCGCCTCAGTCGCCGCGCCGGAAGACCTGGCTGCGCGCGGTCGCGAGCTCATCCCAGCCCGGGCGATGCACGAGATCGGTCTTGCGGATGTTGCACAACACCGTGTTGTAGGCGAATGCGCCGGCCGGGCTCGGTTCGTCCATGGTCAGGAAATCCGGATTGCCGGCACGATCGACCCCCTTGTCGTCCAGATCCATCCAGGCGCCCTCATAAACCACCAGCACGCCGGGCATGCAGCGCTCGGTCACGTAGGCAGGCAGGACGATGCGTCCGCGCTCGTTGAAGAGCTCGACGGTGTCGCCCATCTTGATGCCCAGACGCTTGGCATCCGAGGCGTTGATGGTGACCTCCTGCGCGAAGGTCTCGCGCAACCAGGCGATGTTGTTGAAGATGCTGTGGGTACGCCAGCGCGGATGCGGACTGATCAGATGGAACGGAAATTCGGCGGTCTTCGGCGAATTGAGCGACTCCCAAGGCTCGATCCATTTCGGTATCGGCGGGATCGGGTAGCCGTACTGGGTCTTGGTCCAGTCCGTGATCTTCGCCAGGTAGTCCGAGAAAATCTCGATCTTGCCCGAGCCGGTCTCGAACGGCTCGCCGCGCTCGATCTGTTCGCGGAACGCGACGTGCGGCTCGTCGAGCAAGAACTTGTAGACGCCGTGCTTCTTGAACTCGTCCCAGCCCATCTCGACTTTCTGATGGCCCATCACACCCTTGTTCCACCAGGCGCGCAGGTAGGCCTCGTCGGTGGCGTCGTTGTTGCGGAAGTAATCGCGCTTGGCGCGCGGATTGAAGCGCTTGCCGAAACCTTTGAGCTTCGGGTCGAGCTTTTCCAGCCGGTAGGCCAGTTCGGTGAAAACCTGGAAATCGGTCTTCGATTCGCCCAGCGGCTCGATCACTTTCGGGCGGTGGATGTAGTAGTGGCCCTTGTACCAGGGCAGTGCGACATCGTGCCGCTCGAAGTGGGTGGCGATCGGGAACAGCACGTCGGCCCACAGGCCGGAGGGCGTAATGGTCGAATCGTTGCACACCACGAGATCGAGCTTCTTGATGGCTTCGATCTCCTTGTTGATGTTGGTGAGCTGGTTGAACCAGTCCGAACCGTGCCACCAGATCGCGCGGATGTTCGGGATCTTGCCGTCCAGTTCGTCGTCGCGCGGCCACAGGCCGACCTCTTCGCGCTTGACATTCGGATAGTTGAGCACGCAGTGCGCCCAGCGGTCGGACTTGATCGAGCCAAACCAGATGTTGGCGTTGTCGTCGTAAGGATAGGCGATCGACTCGGCGTGCCACGCCTTGCCGACCCCTTCGGCGCAACCGCCGAGCACGCCGATGTTGCCGGTCATCGCCTGCACCGCGGCGGCCATGCGGTTGTACTGCTCGCCGTAGGCGTTGCGGCCGGGCGACCACGAGGCCTTGAGGGCGGCCGGCTTGGTGGTGGCGTACATCTGCGCGAGCTTTCTGATGTCATCGGCCTTGACGCCGCAGATCGGCTCGGCCCATTCGGGCGTCTTTGGCGTGCCGTCGTACTTGCCGAGGATGTAGTCCTTGAAGTTCTCCTGCTCCTGTCCTGGCTGCCTGGCCCAGTCCGGCATGTTGCCGGAATCCATGCCCTGGCAGAACTTGTCGATGAACCCCTGGTCGTGCAGCTTGTTCGCGAATATGTGGTGCGCCATCGCCGCGAGCATTGCGGCGTCGGTGTTCGGCTTGATCGGTATCCACCAGGCATCGTAGGCGGAGGCCGAATCGGTATATTGCGGATCGACCAGCACGAACTTGCAGCCGCGCTGTTTGGCCAGCCGCATGTAGTAGAAGGTGTTGCCGCCGTGAAAGGTGTAGGCCGGGTTCCAGCCCCACATGATGATCAGCTTGGAGTGGGCGAATGTGTCGTCCTCGTTGCCGTCCACGATGGTGCCGAAGGTGATGCGCGAGGAGAAGGTCGTGCCCTGATACGAGGGCACCGACCACGAATTGGTGCGGCAGCCGAACATGCCGAGGAATCGCGCCAGCAGGCCCTCGATCTGGTCAGACTTGTTCAACACGCCATAGGATGCACCGGCATAGGCCTGATCGAGAATCGCGGTCGGCCCGTACTTGCGTTTGAGTTCGACCATCTTGCGGGCGACGAAATCGAGCGCGGTATCCCAGGACACGCGCTTGAATTTGCCCTCGCCGCGTTCGCCGACACGCATCATCGGGTAGAGCAGGCGCTCCTGCGAGTAAAGACGCGCGCGGTAGGAACGGCCGCGCAGGCAGGCACGCAATTGCGGCAGCTCTTCCGTGTCGAGGCCGAAGGCCCCTTCCGACTGGTAACTGCCGTCGTCGGTCGACAAGCGGACGATCACGTCACCCTTCTTGTGCGCGACCAGCATGTGGCGCGAGCCGCAGTTGTGCGCGCAGGAGGTGACGACGATGGTGAGCTGATTGTCGGCGTAGTAGGGCTCGTAGGCGAAGGCACTGGCTTCTTCACTGCGCGTGAGGCTGGCCAGCCCGGTCGCGCCGAGCGCCGAAGCCAGTGCGGTGTCCTTGAGGAAATCGCGCCGGCTGATGCGACTGTTCGCCAGCGCCGCGGTGAGCCGTTCGAGCAGGGTGTTATCGGCTTGCATCGTCATTGCTCCCGGCGGATGTCGTCTTGTTCGTCTTGTCTATGCGATGCCGCGGCGCGGATTCGGTGGGCCGACCCTTGGCCCAGTCCGGCACCTCGTCGGCCATACCCGGCCACGGGTGGCGCGGATAGGGGAAGCCGATACGGTACCACTGGCGGCCACCGTGACAGCCATAGCAGACGTCGCCATCGGCCGCGCCGAGCTTTTCGATGTTCTCCGCCCTGAGGAAATCGACCTGGTGGCGCACCGTGCGTATCGCCGCATGGCAGGTCAGGCAGTTGTTGCCGAACATCTCGCGTGACTCCGGCCACGCAGAAGGCAGGCCCATGATTTCATGCTGCATGCGGCCGTGGCACATCAGGCAGGTGTTCGGATCGACCATCTTGCGCAGCGTGAAAGCGGCCGGCTGCGAAGTCGGCGGCGAGACGGCTTCCTCGCGTGGATCGTTGCCCTGGTGACAAGTCGTGCATTTGAGTGCCATGACTTCCTTTGCGTACGCGGATTGCAGGTGACGTACGTGGAAGTCGCTCTGCTCACCCGTGTAGGTATCCAGCGTCTGATACCAGGCGAGAACCTTGGCAGCCGATACCCCGGCTGGAGAGGTCTGGCGTGGCCGATGCGTGAGAATCTCCCGGTGGCATGCGAGGCATTGATCGTCGCTCGCCCGTTCGATCTGCGGCGAAAAGTGACTCGGATGCCAGCGCGCACGCTGGTAATCGAGCTCGCCGGCACGCACCGAAGCGGCGAGCAGCAACACCGGCAATATCGTCGTGCAAGCAAGCCGGACCAGCCGACCGATCGAACGACGAACTGCGGGAAGGACTGAATTCATTGAAACACCCGTTTCCTGGGCAGGGTCGCACGTACACCACCGGACCCGCCTGTGGCAGTTCAGCGCCGGAGAGCTGCCGCCCGCCGGCGCCGCTGAAGCAGTTGGAGCTTACTTGCCCTGCATGCCCGACATACCCTTCTGACCTTCCATACCGCTCATGCCCGACATGCCCTTCTGGCCTTCCATACCCGACATACCGGACATGCCCTTCTGGCCTTCCATACCGCTCATGCCCGACATGCCTTTCTGACCTTCCATGCCGGACATACCGCTCATGCCGGACTGACCCGACTTCTTGGCCTTCTTGGCCTTTTTGGCCTTGCTCTTGCCCTCCATGCCTGACATACCGGACATACCCTTCTGGCCTTCCATGCCGCTCATGCCGGACATACCCTTCTGGCCTTCCATACCGCTCATGCCCGACATGCCCTTCTGGCCTTCCATACCGCTCATGCCCGACATGCCCTTCTGGCCTTCCATGCCGCTCATGCCCTTCTGTCCCGACATGCCGGACATTCCTTTCTGGCCTTCCATACCCGACATGCCCTTTTGACCCTGCATGCCGGACATCCCCTTTTGATCCTCGGCATATGAACTGGCAGCGGCCAGGCACATCAGACCAGCGATAGCAGCTTGTGTGAGTTTGGCTTTCATCCGACTTACCCCCTATAAAAAAACAATAAATGCAGCACGTTGTGTATCGTTTGTCCGTTTCATGCGACGCACTTCGACGGCTGCTTGCATCAGGCGGACCGCCTGAATTCCTCCGTCAGCCACCGTCTGCCCGAACCACATCGGGCTCCGGGTGGCGCCGGTTGTGATACCCGCGCAGGTCGTATCGACCGGTCATGCCGGGCTCCGTGAATGGCGTGAACCAGCCGCCGTGGTTGGCGACGAAGCGCAGCGACTTCGGATAGGGCGCGACAACGCCCCTCATCTGTCGCGCCTCCGATCGGTCATGATCACTCGCTCGCATTACGGGTGCGTCTGCCGGCCGCTCGGCGGGGCGCGCCCCGCCGATCACCACGGCATCGGGCTCGGCGGCGAACAGGATGGAACTGAATACCAGTAGCGCCGCAGCAGCGGAAGAGATACGAGCCATGACTTGTGGATTCCCCAATCGTGTCGTTCATTCCTGCTGCTGCAGCTTGCGTGCCAGGAGGACGAATGTCATCCAACTTCTTATATTTCAGAGAGTTATCAATTCGGGAATTGAGCGGGCGTGACTTATTGCCGCCCTCTCTCATGACAAATTGTCATGAGAGAGGGCGGGTCGTCTCAATACGTTGATTAAACGAGGAAACCGATTGACAAAATGTCAGGCTGCGAGTTTGGCCACCGAGGATGTGGCTGGCCCGCCAAAGACGGAGCAGCGTGCGCCGGCCGTCGGCCCACAGGCACTCAGGGTGTGTCGCTGGCTGGCTCGACGCCGGGGGGCCGCACGGTTCCCAGACGCAGCTTGAGCGACTGCGGCTTGCCCTCGAACTGGGCGGCGTAATAGATGGCGTTGCTCATCACCTTCTTGACATAATCGCGAGTCTCGTCGAAGGGTATGGTTTCGGCATAGATCGCGCCTTCCAGCGGGCGCGCGTCGCGCCATCTGCGGGCACGGCCGGGTCCGGCATTGTAGGCGGCCGAGGCGAGCACCGGATCGTTGCCCAGGTCGGAATAGACGATCGACAGGTAGTTGGTACCAAGCGTGACATTGGTATCCATGTCGGAAATCCGCGAGGGCGAAAAGTCCTTCAGCCCGATGCGCTTGGCGACCCAGCGGGCGGTTGCTGGCATCAACTGCATCAACCCCTGAGCGCCGGCCGAGGAGCGCACGTTCATCACGAAACGCGATTCCTGGCGCATCAGTCCATACACCCACGCCGGGTCGAGCCCGAGTTCGCTGGCCCGCGGTGCGACCAGATCCTTGAAAGGCGCGAGGTAACGCAAATCGTAGTTGTGTTCGCCGCTGGTGCGGTCGGCAGTATTGATCGCACGGTCCCAGATCTCGTTGCGCTGGGCGACCTCGGCAGCGGCGAGCAGGAAGCGGTCGTTACGCCCGCGCAGCGCCCAGTTCCATTCGCGGATGGCTTCCATGCGCAGGTCGGGGCCGAGCCGGAACAACATCAGTGCGCGCCGTATCGAGGCTTCGGCGGCGGCGGCGGCGATCTCGTCGGCCGAGGGCTGCTCGGCGCGCGACGGTGGCAGGATCGGCCGACCCAGTTCGTCGTCGGCGAGATTGCCGTAGAAGTTCGGCTGGCCGCTCAGGCGGGTGAAGCGCGCCACGGCCTCTTCCCGCTTGTCCTGCACCAGTTCGGCGCGACCGAGCCAGTAGGTCCACGCCCCCTCGTTGCGCTGGGTTTCGGACATCGCCTCGATCGCGCTCTTCACGCTGCGCCAGTCGCCGGCCCGCAATGCGGCGCGCACCTTCCAGGCATGCTGTTCCTCCGTCAGGGGCGTATCGCCGGCCGACTTGTACCAGGCGAGTGCGTCGGACTGATGCTGCTGGGCGGCGTAGTGGCCGAGGTGGGCGCCGACCCAGCCGCGCTCTTCGCCGGAAAAGCGGTGAGCGATCGACTGCCAGCGCGCCGCAGCACTCGCCGCATCGCTACGTGCCAGACGCGCCAGCGCGATCATGGCCAGTTCGCGCCCGGCGCGATCGATCGAGAAGTTCTTCGGCAGGCGACCGAGATAGGTGGCCGGATTGTTCACCGCGCTATCGAGCGATCGACTGTCGGGCTGCTCCGCCGAAGCCAGCCAGGGCACGACAACCTTTGCGGCCGTGAGACGCCGGGCTTCGGCCAGGCGACGCACGCGCTCCCAGGCTTCGTCGGCGCTGGCGCGTCCATCCGCGATCAACGCCAGCATCAACTGGTGACAGGAATCCGGCAGATCGGCGTCGAGCCACAGGGCCCTGGCCTGCACCGCGGCCTGGGTGTCGCCCGCGAGGTAGCGACTGTGCAGCGCATAGCACCTGAGTTCCTGGTCAGGATCGGACTGCGCCGGCAAATGCTGATCGAACAGCGCCCAGTTGCGCTGTTTGCCCAGTTCCTTGAGCCACTCGCCGCGCAGCCGTTCGGCCAGATAGGCGCCGTCGTTGCGCTTGAGGAAATCCAGTACCGTGGCCGCATCGAGCGAATCGAGCTGTGCGCGGAGCGACCAGTACTCGACATACGGGTCGAGCGGATGCCCGCCGCCGGTCGCCGCGAGCTGGGCGAGCTTGGCCTTGTCATTGACGCGGGCCGCTTCGCGGGCCGCGAGAATCCGCTCGTCACCGCTGGAACCGGCCGCAGCGGTGCAGACAACGCAGAGCAGGATCGGAACGAGGCGCACACGCAGCAAGCGCTGCACCTCGCCGGCGAGACCAGCCGTCATCGATTACCATCCTTCTGGTTTATGCAGAACATGGTTTCGAGGTTAGCACAGGTGAGCAAGCTGCCGAGATGGATGAGTCAGCGCTGAAGGCGTTCCGCAAGGCCCTGCGTGAGCAGAGTATCGCCGCGCGCGAGGCGATGGATCTACACGACCACGCTGCTAAGGCGGCATTGATCTGTAACTCGCTGGCGGCCGTGATTGCTCGCATGCAACCGCGTCGTCTGGGTTTTTGTGGGCCGTTCCGCGGCGAGGTCGATGTGCGCGAGGTGGTCGGCGAGTGGCTGACGAATGATGCCACGCGCATTGCCGCGCTGCCGGTGGTGATGGCGCCGCGCACGCCGATGACGTTCCGTCGCTGGCTTCCCGCCTGTGCCATGGTCGCCGATGTTTACGGCATCGAGATCCCGGCGGCTGCGCAACCCGTCGTTCCCGACTGCCTGGTAGTGCCGCTGGTTGCCTTCGACGACGCCGGCTATCGCCTCGGTTACGGCGCCGGCTACTTCGACCGCACGATCGAGGCGCTGGCCGCGTCCGGGGCGCGCCCGACGGTGATCGGCATCGGATTCGAATGCGCGCGCTGCCCGACCATCCACCCGCAGCCCTACGACGCGCCGCTCGACTGGCTCGTCACAGAAGCCGGGATCTTCGCCCGCGACGGCGCCGTGATGCGGCCAGCGCAGAATTCAGCGGATCGTTGTTGACCAAACCGACACGCGGCGGGCGCAAGACCCTGGCATAGCGCAACCCGCAGCGATATCACGAACTTCGTGATACGCTAAATTCGTGACCCATGGCCGGAGATTGCAGCATGCCCAATCTAACCATCAGCGCCGACGAGGAAACCCTGCAGCGAGCCCGGATGGAGGCCGCCAAGCGGAACGTCAGCGTATCGCGGCTGGTCGGCGAAATTCTCAAGGAGAAGTTCGGCGAGGATGATGCCTGCGAGCGTGCCATGCACGACTTCTTCTCGCGCGGGCCCTATCTCGATCCACCGCAGCGCGACGATGGGCGCCGTTGGCCGACACGGGACGAACTGCATGAGCGCAGCCGCCGATGACGCTGGTCTTCGTCGACACCAACATCGTCGCCTACGCCCGTGATGCACGCGACACGGTCAAGCAGTCGATCGCCGCGACGTGGCTCGAACATCTGGCGCAAACCCGCAACGGACGCCTTTCCTGGCAGGTGCTGACCGAGTTCTATCAGGTTGCGACCCATTCGCGGAATCTCGGGATGCCTGTGGATCAGGCACGCGCCGACGTCGCCGCGCTGCAGGCCTGGAATCCTTCGCCACCCGACATCGCGTTGTTCGAGACCGCCTGTGGCGGTAGTCCGACCGACACGGGTTCTCGTGGTGGGATGCGCTGGTAGTCGCGGCTGCGCGCCGGTGCGGCTGCGCAATCCTCTTGTCGGAGGATCTCCAGGACAGCCTGGAGATCGACGGCGTGCTACGCATCGTCAATCCCTTCGCGCCGGACGCGCCGACTCCGCCGACTCCACCGACGTGAAATAGTCGGGCTAGCCAAGAAACAGCTTGTAGGCCGGGTTGGCGGTTTCGTCGCGGTATGCGTAACCGAGCGCATCGAGAAAACCGCGAAACTTCTCCATGTCCCGCGGCGGCACCTGCATGCCGACCAGCACGCGACCGTAGTCGGCGCCGTGGTTTCGGTAGTGGAACAGGCTGATGTTCCAGCGGTGATTCATGCTGTCGAGGAACTTCATCAGCGCGCCGGGCCTTTCGGGAAACTCGAAGCGGTAGACGATCTCGTTGTCGACGCCGCTGGCGTGGCCGCCGACCATGTGCCGCACGTGCAGCTTGGCTAGCTCGTCGTCGGTCAGATCGATTGCCGGATAGTCGTGACGGTGCAGCAGTTCGAGCAGCTTGATCGATTCGCCGCGGTTGTGCACCTGGATGCCGACGAATACGTGGGCCTCGGCCTCGCTCTTGTAGCGATAGTTGAATTCGGTGATGTTGCGGTTGCCGATCAGCGCGAGGAACTTCTTGTAGGCGCCCGGCTTCTCGGGCAGGGTGACGGCGAGCACGGCTTCACGCGCCTCGCCGATCTCGGCGCGTTCGGCCACGAAGCGCAGGCGGTCGAAGTTCATGTTGGCGCCGCTGGCCACCGCGACGATGGTCTTGTCATGGAGCTTGTGCTGCGCAAGCCAGGCCTTGGCGCCGGCCACCGCCAGCGCGCCGGCCGGTTCGAGGATCGAACGCGTGTCCTCGAACACGTCCTTGATCGCGGCGCACACCTGGTCGGTGTCCACCAGCACCATCTCGTCGACGTAGAGCTGGGCGAGACGGAAGGTCTCCTCACCGACGTACTTGACCGCTGCGCCGTCGGCGAACAGGCCGACCTGCGAGAGCTTGACCCGCTCGCCGCTGGTCAGCGAGCGGGACATGGCGTCGGCATCGCGCGTCTCGACCCCGATGATCCGGATTTCCGGGCGCAGGCGCTTGATGTAGGCGGCCACGCCGGCGATCAGTCCGCCGCCGCCGACGCAGCAGAACACCGCGTGGATCGGCTTCGGGTGCTGACGCAGGATCTCCATGCCGATGGTGCCCTGGCCGGCGATCACGTAGGGGTCGTCGTAGGGGTGCACGAAAGTCAGCTTTTGCGCCTTCTCGAGTTCCAGCGCGTGGGCGTAGGCTTCGTCATAGGAATCGCCGGCCAGCACCACTTCGCCGCCGCGCGCGCGGACCGCATCGATCTTGATCTGCGGCGTGGTGGTCGGCATGACGATCACCGCGCGGCAACCGATCTTCTGCGCCGCCAGCGCCACGCCCTGCGCGTGGTTGCCGGCGGAGGCGCAGATCACCCCGTGCCGGAGCTGCGCCGGCGTCAGATGCACCATCTTGTTGTAGGCGCCGCGCAGTTTGAAGGAGAACACCGGCTGCATGTCCTCGCGCTTGAGCAGGATGCGGTTGCCCAGCCGGGCCGACAGATTGTGCGCGTGGTCGAGCGACGATTCGATCGCGACGTCGTAGACCTGGGCGTTGAGGATCTTCTCAAGATAGTCGTGTTGCATTGCGGCCCGGCCACCCGGGTAGTCTCGACAGGTCGCACGATGCGCCCGCAAGCCGCGATTATGCGGGAAACGACAGTCTGCCGGCTCGGCCGGCGCGCAGCATGCTGGTTGATTGGGTGATCCGCAGCAGCCTGCGCGCAGTGCTCGGCGCTTTCGCAGGTCGGACAGGGCACAGCGCATCCCGGCATTCGGCGCGCAAAGCCGGCGAACACCGTTTCACCCGCACTGCCGGCGCACCCTTGCCGAGGCGAGCATGTGGGTGGGCGCCGGCGGGCTGCGACTATACTGGGTGCGAAGCTTCCAGATGTGCTGGTCTGCAGGCCGCATGGAATGGCGGTCTACCGGCATGCATGCCCACGACCCGGCTGGATATTGGCTCGTGGCACGGCATGCCGCGAGATCGCCTGCCCATGCGGCTTCCAGGCTGGCCGAAGATGCGGGTGCGCTGCGGCGCACCGACGCCTGCAGGCGGCATCTGAATCTGCGTCCGGTTTTTCCCCGAGGCTGTCATTGAGCGCGCTGTTCGATCTCTTGCACCTGTCGCCCGAAGCCGGCATCGCCGGGCTGTTCGTCGCCAGCTTCCTCTCGGCGACCCTGCTACCCGGCGGGTCCGAAGCAGTGCTGTTCGCCCTGGTGAAGCTGCAGCCGCAGCAGGCCGGGCCGGCGCTGATTGCCGCGACCATCGGCAACACGCTCGGCGGCATGACGACCTACTGGATGGCGCGGCTGATTCCGGCGGCGAAGATTCCGGCCAGGCTCGACTGGGTAGGGGGCTATGGCAGTGTCAGCTTGCTGGCCGCCTGGGCGCCGGTCGTCGGCGACGCGCTGTGTGTCGCGGCCGGCTGGCTGCGGCTGAACTGGATCGCCTGCGCGCTGTGGATGGCGGCGGGCAGGTTCGCCCGTTATGCGGCGATCGTCTGGCTGGCTTCGCGATAGGTGGGGCCGCCGCCGGATGCGATCGGCATCCGGCTTCTGCCCGCGCGCCGATTCACTGCCCGTCGACATCGACCCCGATGAACTTGCGCGGCGAGCTGCCGTGCAGCGCGACCCAGGTCGTGCCGTTCTTCCACGCCCACAGTCCGTACCGGTGGCCGAAGTCGACGGTCAGATATGTTGGGTGCAATTGGCGCGGCGCACCGCACCGGACGATCGCATTCGGCGCAATACCGATTGCGCCATGCGCTTGCTGCCGACTCGTCGGAACGCACGCCGCGAGCCCCTACTTGGTTCGCCAGTGGGCCCCGGCCGGCCATCCAAAATTAGCGCCGCCCCGGGCGCGGGCTGGCGCGCCGCTCGTGAAACATCCGGGCTAGGTCAATTCGCCGAACCGCCCCTGGAGCGGCGCAACGCTGTCGTACGAATGGCTGTGCCGCCGCCTGGCGCATACGGCTTGCGACCGGGCGTGTAATATCCGCGCCGGACGTGTAGAGTGCGCCAGCACGAGTGGGCCGGACACCGCCGGCTGGAGATGGAACGAACCGAGGGTGCGAGCATGGGTGGACGAGTTCCCGGACCGCAATGCCAGGCGAGTGATCCACAGATCATCGACACCAGCACCCTGTGCGTGGCGCGGACGCCCATGCCGGGTGTGCTCGGCGAAGACACGCACCGGCCCGAACTGCAGGCGCTCGATGCGGCGCTCGACGCACTTCAATCGCAGGCGCAGAACTTTGCCTGGCGCTTCATCAACGATGCCAGGGCCAGGGCCGCCTATGTCTCCCGCATTGCCGAGGCAGCCGCCCAGATTCGTCGCGACGTGTTGGCCGGTGTCGTCAGCGCGGAAGACGGCGCCAGATTCGCCAACGAGGCACGCAACCTGATCATGGAGGAAAGCCGCGCCATCACCTCGGCCATTGGCCGCGCGGGCGCCCAGGCCGCCAAGGCGAGCGGCCTGACACTCGATGAGGCCATCGACAAATCGGCCAAGAAGCTGTTTCCGGGCAATTCGTTCGCCGATCTCACCGTGGCCCAGCGGCGCCAAGTGTTCATGGAAGTCATCGAAGCATCCGGCCGATCGAGGCCGAGGTTTACCAACCAGATCCCGAAATGGACACGTTTCGGCCGCAGCCTGGCCGTCGTGACGGTGGCGATCTCCGCCTACAACATCTGGGAAGCCAAGAACAAGGTGCGGCAGAGCGCCAAGGAAGGCGCCACGCTGCTCGGCGGCGCACTCGGTGGTGCCGCGGCCAATGCCAGTGCCGGCTTCCTTTGCGGGCCGGGCGCGCCGGTATGTGTGACCGCACTGTTCATCATCGGCGGGCTCGCCGGCGCCCTGATTTTCAGCGCCGCCGCGGACTACGCGCTCGACCAGCAGGAAGTGGTGGGCTGGCTCGGAGAATGAGGATTGACTGACGGCGATCGAGTCGAGGTCGATCCGGCCCGCATAACGGCCTGGCAGGCATTGTCCGATCTGTTTCTCGACACCGAACACGACGATGCCGACATTGCGGCGATCGCGCGCCAGCTTCGCGCGACCGGCTTCACCGTCGATGAACTCGAACGCATCTATGAAGAAGAGGTCGCCCCGGCCTGCTGGCGCAACCTCGTCGTGGTTCCCGGCGGCGAGTGGACCGGCTTCCAGAAAGACTGGCTGGTGCACGCAATTCAGCGCCACCGGCGCAACCCCGGCCTGCTGCATAGCGTGCCACTGGTGAAACGCCTGCGCGTCAAGCGCTGGACCGGGCTGACGCGCGAAGACTGGGCGAGGGTCAAGCAGCAACTGGGTCGCTGAGAGAACAGAGCCGTAGGGTGCAATGAGCGCCGCGCATTGCACCGGACGGTTGCATTCGGCGCAATATCGATTGCGCCCTACGTTTGCTCGCGCAACTGATCGAGTACTTTCACGGGCTTCAAAGGCAGCAACGGTGGACTGCTGCCTTTCACGACTTTTTAGTACTGTATGCAACAGCAGTATATAAGCCAGCAGCCCAATAGGCAAGCGCGCTTCAGCGCGATACACTACGCCGAGTTCGGGAGACACCCGGCAGAGTTCGGGCGCAGGACCGTCGCCCGATAACAAAGTTCTGCGACTAACCCCACCACCAAAAACACGTGACGCAAACCCCCGAATACATCGAACGTCGTATTCGACGTCCGATTCCGCTCGATTCACACGTGGTCGCCGGTTCCACCCCGGTAGTCTCATTTGGTAACGCCCACTCTGCCACCGTCGCAACTCTCGGCCTCAATCCAAGTCGCGTCGAATTCCTCGACCGCAACGGAAATGAACTGATCGATTCTTCACGTCGTCTTGCTACGCATACATCATTGGGCACTTCGGACCTTGCCAGTGCGCCGGCATCAGTGGTCGCACAAGTCTTGAACGACTGCAATGCATATTTTCACCGTGACCGCAATCCGTACCGCCAATGGTTTGATCAACTCGAATTGGTCGTCAATGCCTGCGGTGCGTCATATTACAGCGGCTCGGCCTGCCATCTGGATCTTGTTCAATGGGCAACCGATCCAACGTGGGGCAACTTGCGTCCTGCCACGCTGCGGAATCGCTTGCTTGATGCCGATTCTCCATTCCTCATCGAACAACTATCCAACGAAAACTTCCAACTACTTCTCGTCAATGGGATGGGTGTCGTCCGCCAACTTCAACCAATGGTCAATGTCACACTCGACGAAGTTGACCCGATCGTTGGGTTCGGCAATCACGATACGCGCTTGTTTACGGGCAAGATATGCGATCGTGTCCGCGTTATCGCGTGGAGCACCAATCTCCAATCCTCATTTGGCGTGACTTCCGAATTGAGAACGGAAATTGCGGAACGCGTGGGTGAATTGGCCCGAAGATGATACGTCGCAGAACAAACGGATGCAACCGACTTGCGCGGTAGGGTGCAATAGGCGAAGCGCATTGCACCGGACAACCGCATTCGGCGCAATATCGATTGCGCCGTACGCCTGCTGGCCTGCAGGCCTCATGGAACGGCGGTCTCCCGGTATCCATGGCCGCAAACCGCATGGGTATTGGCTCGTGGCATGGCATGCCGCGAGAGCGCCTGCCCATGCGGCTTCCAGGGTGGTCGACAATTGGCGCCGCGGGGTCGCCAGCCTCCTCGCGGCAGCCGTCGCTACTGCCCGTCGACATCGACCGCGATGAACTTGCGCGGCGAAGTGCCGTGCAGGGCGGCCCAGGTGGCGCCGTTCTTCCACGCCCACAGCCCGTACTGCGGGCCGAAGTCGACGATCAGATCGTCGGTGCCGTTGCGGTCCAGATCGGCCGTTGCCAGCGCTTCGGCGGTCACCCCGTGCACCGACTGCCAGGTGCTGTTGTTCTTCCGTACCCAGATGCCGTACTGGCTGCCGAAGTCGACCACCAGATCCTTGCGCGCATCGGCGTCCAGGTTGCCGACCACCATGCGCTGGGGGGAGACACCGTGCAACCCGACCCAACTGGTCTGGTTCAGGCGCACCCACAGCCCGTACTGCGGGCCGAAGTCGACGATGATCTCGTCGATGCCGTTGCCGTCCAGGTCGCCGGCGACGATGTTCCTGGCGCTGGTGCCGTGCAGGGCCACCCAGTTGGAGTCGTTCAGGTAGAGCCAGATGCCGTATGACGGGCCGAAGTCGACGATCAGGTCGCGCCGCGGATTGCTGTCGAGGTTGGCCGAGACGACCTGGCGCGGGGCCACGCCGTGCAGCAGGCTCCAGCTCGCGTCGTTGCGCCTGACCCACAGCCCGTACTGCGGGCCGAAGTTGATGACGAAGTCACTCACACCGTTGTTGTCCAGGTCGGTGGCGACGATCTGGGTCGATGAACTGCCGTGCACCGCGCTCCAGCTCGCGCCGTTGCGCCAGGCCCAGATGCCGTAGGGGCTGCCGAAGTCGATCAGCACGTCCGAGCGGCCGTTGTTGTCCAGGTCGCCGGCGGCCATCTGCTGCGGCGCGACCCCATGTACCGCTTCCCAGGCGCTGTCGTTGCGCCTGAGCCACAGACCGTACTGCGGGCCGAAGTCGACCAGCAGGTCGTTGGCCGGCCGCCGTGCGATCCGGTAGATCGTGCCGGCCGACAAGGAGGTGACATAGATCGCGCCGTCGGGGCCGCGGGTCATGTCCGACATCACGCCGAAGCCCTGGCCGAACAGCAGCGGCGCGCGTTCGGCGGCGGAATCGGCGACCAGATCGGCCAGCGCGCCGGACAGCACGAAGCCGTTGCGCGCGGCGTTGAGCCGGAAGCGATGCAGCTCGCCGGTGTTGGCGTTGCCCGTCAACACGGTGTCGAGGTAGGTCTCGCCGAGATTCGAGCCGGCCAGAAACTGCAGCGAGGTGATGCCGATCGGATTGACGAAGGAGAACTTTGGGTCGGCATAGACCGAGCCGGTCAACACGGCCAGATCGCCCGGCGCGTTCTGCGGGTCTCGGGCGTCCGGACCCTGGATCTGGTTCCATCCGCTGTTGAAACCGCGCGGCACGAGGTTGATCTCGTCGTAGTCGGCCGGACCGTTCTCGGTATCCCACAGCACGCCGGTCAGCGGATCGAATGCGATGCCGAAAGAATTGCGCACGCCGTAGGCATACCAGCGGGCGAACGCGCCGCTCGCCGCAAACGGATTGTCGGGCGGAATGCCGCCGTCGCCGGTGATGCGGAAGATGCCGCCGACGCCGGCGCTCGGCGCGCCCTGGGCATTCTGCTCGAAGCCCTGCCGGTTGAGGTCGCCGGTCGTGCCGTAGAGCCGACCGTCCGGACCGAAAGCGAGCACGCCGCCGTTGTGGTTGGGGCCATTGGCCTGCGGCGGGTCGGCGCTGCCGAAATCACCCAGTACCAGCGGGCTGACCAGCGTGCTGCCGTTCCAGGCGTAGCGCGTCACACGATTGGCCACCCACTGAGTAGTGTTGGTCGAGTCGGCGCCGGCGCTGGTAACGCCGTGATACAGGTAGACGAATCCATTGCCGGCAAAGCCGGGGTCGAGCGCGATGCCGAGCAGGCCGCGTTCCGCGTCGCTCTGCACGTCCAGATCGAGGGCGGTGCTCTGAACACCGTGATCGACCAGGATCACGCGGCCATCGTTCTTCTGGATCACCAGCGCCCGCTCCGCGCCGATGAAGCGCAGCGCGATCGGTGCGGCGAGACCCGTCAGATAGGGCGTGACCTGCAATCCGGGTTCGGAAACGCTTTGCCCGTGGGCGACGCCCGCCGCGAGGCCAAGCGCGATCCATACTGGTCCTGCAATTCGCTTCATTGGCGACCTCGCGGACGTGGGTAGATGGGATGGCGGCCGGGGCGAACGGACGGAAGCAGCGCCACTGACGGGCACCGATTCATCCCGGTCAGGTCACTATAGTCTACGATCCCGGCATGGCGGCGATGCCGCGCTCGGCACTTCCCGCGCGCGCTGGCCCGCCGAAGCCCCGCGGCTACTGCCCGTCGACATCGACCGCGATGAACTTGCGCGGCGAGCTGCCGTGCAGGGCGGCCCAGGTGGTGCCGTTCTTCCACGCCCACAGCCCGTACCGCGGACCGAAGTCGACGATCAGATCGTCCGTGCCGTTGCGGTCCAGATCGGCCATCGCCAGCGCTTCGGCGGTCACCCCGTGCACCAACTGCCAGGTGCTGTTGTTCTTCCACACCCAGATGCCGTACTGGCTGCCGAAGTCGACCACCAGATCCTTGCGCGCATCGGCGTCGAGGTTGCCGACGACCATGCGCTGGGGCGAAACACCGTGCAGGGCCACCCAGCTGGTCTGGTTCATGCGCACCCACAGCCCGTACTGCGGACCGAAGTCGACGATGATCTCGTCGATGCCGTTGCCGTCCAGGTCGCCGGCGACGATGTTCCTGGCGCTGGTGCCGTGCAGGGCCACCCAGTTGGAGTCGTTCAGGTAGAGCCAGATGCCGTATGACGGGCCGAAGTCGACGATCAGGTCGCGCCGCGGATTGCTGTCGAGGTTGGCCGAGACGACCTGGCGCGGGGCCACGCCGTGCAGCAGGCTCCAACTGGCGTCGTTGCGCCTGACCCACAGCCCGTACTGGGGGCCGAAGTTGATGACGAAGTCACTCACACCGTTGTTGTCCAGGTCGGTGGCGACGATCTGGGTCGACGAACTGCCGTGCACCGCGCTCCAGCTCGTGCCGTTGCGCCAGGCCCAGATGCCGTAGGGGCTGCCGAAGTCGATCAGCACGTCCGAGCGGCCGTTGTTGTCCAGGTCCCCGGCGGCCATCTGCTGCGGCGCAACCCCATGTACCGCTTCCCAGGCGCTGTCGTTGCGCCTGAGCCACAGACCCGTTCCGGGCCCGAAATCGACCAGCAGGTCGTTGAGGCCCGAAGTCGGCGGCGCGATCGACGCGACAAAACTCGCTGCCGTGGCGCGCACATTGTTCATCGAGGTCGCGTTGTCGGCTTCGCCCGCGCTGCCGATCGTCACGCCGCAGGGCCGGCCGACGCAGGCGGTGATGCGCGGGTTGGAGAACAGTTCGACGCCCGGATCGATGTAGCTCATGATGGTGCCGAAGATGCTGTCGAAGCCGTAGCCGTAGGAGTAGGGATAGGTGCCGGCCGACGAACTGTGCCCGCGGTCGTGCGCACTGCCGAGATTGTGGCCGATCTCGTGCACCAGGGCCGTGTCGGGGCAGTAGTAGGGCGAGGCGGCTTGCAGATCGTCGCCGTCGGCGACCACCGACATGGCATGGGCGCGACTGAAACTCACCGGGTTATTGACGTAGTCGAGCACCCAGGCCATGCCGCAACCCGAATCGACCGCCCCGTCGTAGGGCCGGATCAGCGACACCAGGTCGGCGCCGTACTGGGTGCGCAACGCGGCCACCCCGGAGAGCGCGCCGCTGCCGCTGGTCAGATCGTCGAGCGCCTGATCGAGCGACTGCGCGTCACCGTAGGCGACCTGCTGGACCCGCACCACGCGCAGCGTGATCGCGATGCTGCTGGCGATGTAAGCCTGATTGGCGATTTCGATCAGATTGTTGATGCGGGTCTGCAGCAGGGCGCCCGGATAGCGCGAAGACATTTTGGGCGAGGCGAGGACCATCAGGTCGATGACCGAGTTGCCGACCGGCGCCGCGTAGGCCGCCGGGGGGCTCGCAGGCGCATTCGAACCCGCCGTGCCGTTCGCCTGCAGCCGGGCCGCCTGCGGCGGCCGCTTGTCGTCGTCGCGGGCCGGGGGTGCCACCCGCCGGCCGCTGGCCTTGCGGTCGGTGATTTCGAGGGCGTCGCCGCTGCCGCGCAGGACGAAGCGGCCGTCGGGCGTCTCGACCCGGCCCACGGTTCCCGCCACGCCGGTGGTGACGATCGCCCGCCGCTCGACCTCGCCGCCGACCAGCCGGCCGACCACGGTGCGGTCGCCATTGGCATGGTCGACGGTACGCTCGACCACGAAATGCCGTTGCGTGCCGCCCGGCGGCGTGAAACCGAATCTGCGCCCCGGCGCCATCTCGCGCACCAGGCGCCGGTCGATGCGGGCGCGCGATCTGGCCTCGCCACGCGCCGGCGCCGGCGCCGCGCCGGCCTGCAGGTCGGCGGGCGCGACCAGATCTTCCACGGTCGGCGCGCTCTGGGCGTGCGCGGGAAGAACCACCGCAAATGCAACGATCAGGCAAATCAAGGAACGAAACATGGCACCACTCCAGCCGGGAAGCAGCCCGCGGACGGGCCGCACGATGAACGGATTCAAGCATCTGGTAGACGGCAGCGCGATCGCCGCACTTGACCCTGATCGCGCAAGGGGTTCATTCGACGGGATTTTTGCAGCGCAATAGGCTAGACTAAAAAGCTTTCGTCAGCGTAAGCGAGATTCGCGCCTGTCCCGATGCAGCCCGCCCCGGAATTCACCGCCAGTCACACGCCCGCGAGTGTGCGTCTGCGCGAAATCCCCTACAACTACACCTCGTTCTCCGATCGCGAGATCGTCATCCGCCTGCTCGGCGAGCCGATCTGGCAGGTGCTCGACAGTCTGCGCGGCGAACGGGTGACCGGCCGCTCGGCCCGCATGCTGTACGAGGTGCTGGGGGACATCTGGGTCGTCCAGCGCAACCCCTATCTCGAGGACGACCTGCTCGACAATCCGTCGCGGCGCGAGGCACTTGTCGGGGCCCTGCGACACCGTTTGACGGAAATCGGCAAGCGCCGCACGCCGACCGACCGCAACGACGAGGCCTGGCGCGCTCGCGACGACAAGGTCGGTTTGCTGCTCGATGCAGCGGGCACAGCGGTGCAGGCCTTCGCCGCGCATTTCGAACAGACCGCGAGCCTGCGCCGGCGCACCCTCAAGCTGCTCGGCCGGCATACCCGGCGCGACAACATCGCCTTCGACGGGCTGGCGCGCGTCTCGCACGTCACCGATGCGACCGACTGGCGCGTCGAGTATCCGTTTGTCGTGGTCCATCCCGACACCGAGGATGAAATCGCGCCGTTGGTGCGCGGCTGCTTCGAACTCGGCCTGACCATCATCCCGCGCGGCGGCGGCACCGGCTATAACGGCGGCGCGGTGCCGCTGACACCCATGTCGGCCGTCATCAATACCGAGAAGCTGATCGACCTCGGACCGGTCGAGCAGACGGTGCTGCCCGGTCTCGCCATGCCGTGCGCGACGATCCGCACCGGCGCCGGCGTGGTTACGCGGCGCGCGATCGACGCCGCCGAGCGCGCCGGATACGTGTTCGCCTGCGATCCGACCTCGGCCGATGCCTCGTGCATCGGCGGCAACATCGCCATGAACGCAGGCGGCAAGAAGGCCGTGCTGTGGGGCACGGCGCTCGACAACCTGGCCTCCTGGCGGATGGTCGATGCGAGCGGGCACTTCATGGAAGTGACGCGCCTCGATCACAACCTGGGCAAGATCCACGATGCCGGGCTGGCGCGGTTCTCGATCCAGCGTTTTCACGGCGACGGGCGCACGCCCTCGGGCAACCCCGAGCTGCTGGAAATTCCCGGCGCGCGCTTTCGCAAGAGCGGGCTGGGCAAGGACGTGACCGACAAGTTTCTCGCCGGCCTGCCCGGCGTGCAGAAGGAAGGCTGCGACGGCATCATCACCAGCGCGGTGTGGATTCTGCACCAGATGCCGCCGGTCACCCGCACGGTGTGCCTGGAGTTCTTCGGCCAGGTGCGCGAGGCGGTGCCGGCGATCGTCGAGATCAAGGACTACCTCGACGGACTGCCCAAGTCGGGCAACGCGCGCGTCATGCTGGCCGGTCTCGAACACCTCGACGAGCGCTATGTCAGGGCGGTCGGCTACGCCACCAAGGCCAAGCGCCACGGCCGGCCGAAGATGGTGCTGATCGGCGACATCGTCGGCGATGAGGAAACCGCGGTGATGGCCGCCGCTTCGGAGGTCGTGCGCCGCTGCAATGCGCGCTCGGCGGAAGGCTTCATCGCGGTCAGTGCCGACACGCGCCGGATATTCTGGCTCGACCGCGCCCGCACCGCAGCCATCGCCCGCCACACCAATGCCTTTAAGATCAACGAGGACGTGGTGATTCCCCTGCCGCGCATGGGCGACTACTGCGAGGGCATCGAGCGCATCAACATCGAGCTGTCGATCCGCAGCAAGCTGCGCCTGTGCGATGCGCTGGGGGAGTTTCTCGGCGGCGACCTGCCGCTGCACCAGCCCGATGCCGATCTCGAAGCCGACGAGCTGATCGGCGATCGACGCACCAGGGCGATCGAGCACCTGCTCAAGGTGCGCCGGCGCTGGCGCTGGATGCTCGCCAGTCTCGACCTGCCGCTGGCCGAAGCCGAGGGCCGCTTCGCCGAATTCGGCATCGTCGCCGGGCCGCTCGCCAACCGCGTGGCGGCGCCGACGCTGTTCCACCGGCTGCAGGATTATTCGCTGCGCGTCTCGTGGAAGCGCGAACTCAAGCCGCAGCTCGACGAGATTTTCGACGGCGTGCTGTTCGGCCCGGTGCGCAGCCGCATCGCGGCGATCCAGCAGGACGTGTTGCGCGGCCGGGTGTTCGTGGCGCTGCACATGCACGCCGGCGACGGCAATGTGCACACCAACCTGCCGGTGAACTCCGATCACTACGAAATGCTGCAGGAGGCCAGCGGTGCGGTGGTGCGCATCATGGCGCTGGCGCGCTCGCTCGGCGGCGTGATCTCGGGCGAGCATGGCATCGGGATCACCAAGATCGAGTTCCTGTCCCAGTCCGAGATCGCCCCCTTCGTCGACTACAAGCAGCGCGTCGACCCGCAGGGCCGCTTCAACAAGGGCAAGCTGCTGCCGGGTGCCGATCTGTCGCGCGCCTACACGCCATCGTTCTCGCTGCTCGGCGCCGAGTCGCTGATCATGGAGCAGAGCGACATCGGCCGCATTTCCGAGTCGATCAAGGATTGCCTGCGCTGCGGCAAGTGCAAGCCGGTGTGTTCGACCCACGTGCCGCGCGCCAATCTGCTCTACTCGCCGCGCAACAAGATCCTCGCCACCTCGTTGCTGATCGAGGCCTTTCTCTACGAGGAGCAGACGCGCCGAGGGGTTTCGCTCAGGCATTTCGACGAGTTCTCCGACGTGGCCGACCACTGCACGGTGTGCCACAAGTGCGTCAACCCGTGCCCGGTCGACATCGATTTCGGCGATGTCTCGATCGCCATGCGCAACCTGCTGCGGCGCGAGGGCAAGAAGACGTTCAACCCCGGCACCGCGGCGTCGATGGCTTTCCTCAACGCCACCGATCCGGCCACCATCAAGGCGCTGCGCCTGGGCATGATCGAGTGGGGCTACAGGGCGCAACGCCTGGGCCACCGCATCGGCAAGATGCTCGGCCTGATTGGCGGCCAGACGCAGCATCCGCCGGCCACGCTCGGCAGGCCGCCGCTCAAGGCGCAGGTCATCCATTTCATCAACAAGCCGATGCCGGGCAGCTTGCCGAAGAAGACCGCGCGTGCGCTGCTCGACATCGAAGACGCCGCGATCGTGCCGGTGATCCGCGATCCGGCCATTGCGGCGGAGGATGCCGAAGCGGTGTTCTATTTTCCCGGCTGCGGCTCGGAGCGACTGTTTTCCCAGGTCGGCTTGGCGACCCAGGCGATGCTCTGGCATGTCGGCGCGCAGACCGTGCTGCCGCCCGGCTACCTGTGCTGCGGCTACCCGCAGACCTCGGGCGGCGATGCCGAGCGCGGCCAGCAGATCACCACCGACAACCGCGTGCTGTTCCATCGCGTCGCCAACACGCTGAACTACCTCGACATCAAGACGGTGATCGTTTCCTGCGGCACCTGCATGGATCAGTTGCAGAAGTACGAGTTCGAGCGAATCTTCCCCGGCTGCCGGCTGCTCGACATTCACGAATATCTGATGGACAAGGGCGTCCGGCTGGAAGGTGTCAGCGGCGTGCGCTACCTGTACCACGATCCCTGCCATACGCCGATCAAGCAGCACGCGCCGCTCAAGGTGGTCAATGCCCTGATCGCCACCGACGACCGGACGCCGGTCGAATTGTCCGACCGCTGCTGCGGCGAGAGCGGCACGCTGGCCGTTACGCGTCCCGACGTGTCGACCCAGGTGCGCTTCCGCAAGGAGGAAGAAATGCGCAAGGGCGCCGATGCCCTGCGCGGCGGCGGATTTGCCGGCGAGGTGAAGATCCTCACCTCGTGTCCGTCGTGCCTGCAGGGCTTGTCGCGCTTCGACAACGATGCCGGCACGCGCGCCGACTACATCGTCGTCGAACTGGCCCGCCACCTGCTGGGCGAGACCTGGATGGCCGACTACGTGGCCAAGGCCAACGACGGCGGCATCGAGCGGGTGTTGCTGTAGAGCCCCGCGCATACCCGGCCTGAAACCGAGCCAGCACGCGGCTCTCGGCGGTGGCATGGCTGCGAGCCGCACAGCGCCTTGCTCTCAGGCATGCCATGCCGGAAAGCGCCATTCCACGCGGGTCGCAGGCCGTAGGTCGTAGGTTGGGCAGAGCGAAGCGAAGCCCAACACCAGTGGACGATATCGTTGGGCTTCCTTCGTCAGCCCAACCTACGAGACTACGCCGTCGGGTCGGCAAGTACGGTGCACACGATGGTGCGCCGTTGCCGCGGGCCGTCGAACTCGCAGAAGAAGATCCCCTGCCAGGTGGATAGCCCGAGCTTGCCGTCGATGATCGGGACCGTTTCGGACGGGCCGACCAGTCCCGCCTTGAGGTGGGCGTCGCCGTTGCCGTCCTGCTCGTCGTGCAGCCATATGCCCGGCGGAATCAGCTTGCGCAACAGGTCTACCACGTCGCTCGGAACGCTGGCATCCCAGTTTTCCTGGATCATGATCGCGGCGGTGGCGCCCTGGGCGTAGATGTGCACGATGCCGTCGCGAACACCGCTTGCCTGCAGGATCTCCGTCACCCGGGCGGTGATGTCGATCAACGCCTCCCGGCGCGAGGTCGAGAGCTCGATGGTTTGGCGCATGCCTGGCGGACTCCGTTGCGATTCGCACGATTGTAGTCGGTTGGCTGTAGCCGTAGGTTGGGCAGAGCGAAGCGAAGCCCAACGCCAGAGGACGATGTTGTTGGGCTTCCTTCGTCAGCCCAACCTACGAGCTGCCCAACCTACGAGCCACGAGCTACGGGCTCGGTGGCCTGGAACGCCCATGGATAGTCACTCTGCGGGCCGGCATGCCGGAGAAGGCCACTGCGCGCGCCACACCGCGGTGCCATGCCGGAAAGCGCCAGTCCGTGCGGTCTGCAGGGCAGGGCGTCGGTGGATCTTGCGAGCCACGGCCAGCGGGCCGAACGTCCGACGGGCCGACCCGGCAAGCATCACGCGTTATCGGCCTCGCCGGTCCGTGATCTCGCCCACGATGATGGCAAGCTTTCCCGGCCCATTTCCGCGCATCGCCGCGAGGTGCGCGCGTGGCAGAATGCTCGTTCCCGAAACTGCCTAGGAGCCTGTCGTGCCCAACGCCCGAATCGCAGTGCTGTTCGCCGCAGCGGCATTGATCGCCGCCTGCCAGTCGACGCCGCCGCCGCAGGCCCAGCCGCCGGAAGAGACGCCCCCACCGGCCGCCGCGCCGCAGGCTGCCGAGCCGGCGCCCGCGGCCGAGCCTGCCGCGCCTGCAGTGACCCCGGGGATGACGGCGGGCGTCACCGGCACGGTATCGTTTCGCTCGCGCACGGCCTTGCCGCCGCAGGCCCGGATCAAGGTCCAGTTGCTCGAGGCCACCGCCGCCGACGCGCCGGCCACGCTGATGGGCGAGCAGACCATCGAGGTCAAGGGCCGGCGCACGTCATACGCGTTCCGGATCGCCTACGATCCGAAGGCAATCGTGGCCAGGAATCGCTACGAGCTTTCCGCGCGCATCCTGGCCGATGACGAGCTGTTGTTCATCAACGAAACGCCGGCGCGGGTGCTCACCGGCGGCAACCCGAAACGGCGCAGCATCGTCGTCAAGCCGGTGGCCAGGCCTTGAGGCAGGCGCAGACCATCGTCGGCGTCAGCACGCGCGGTCGTACGCTGTCCGACATCAGCTCGACCGTGCGCGAGTGGGTGCGCGGTCAGGGCTTGACGAACGGCTTGCTGACCTTGTTCATCCGTCACACCTCGGCCAGCCTGCTGATCCAGGAGAACGCCGATCCGGATGTGCGGGCCGATCTCGAGCGCTTCTTCGCGCGCCTGGTGCCCGATGGCGATCCGCTGTTCGAGCACACGACCGAGGGCCCGGACGACATGCCGGCCCATGTGCGCTGCGCGCTCACCCAGACCCAGCTCGCGGTACCACTGATCGATGGCGCACTGGCGCTCGGCACCTGGCAGGGCATCTACGTCTATGAGCATCGCGCGCGCGGCGCGCGGCGCGACGTGGTGCTGCACCTTCTCGGCGAGTGAGGTCGCGCGATGCGCCGCATGCCCGGAATCGACTGCAACACGCCGGCCGGCATTCGGGCTTTCACGCGCCCGGCGGAATGACGCGGGCGTGCTTCGCGGCGTATGATTCGCCAATCGAAAATGCATGGGGAGAATCCCTTGACTCGGCGAGTGGCTGCTTGCGAGCTGTGTGAACAACCTGGCGGACACCCGGTCTGGCAGGATGGGGCGTGCCGCGTGGTGCGCGTCGATGAGCCGGACTATCCGGGTTTTTGCCGCGTGGTATGGCAGGAGCATGTCACGGAAATGAGCGATCTGACCACCGGCGAACAGCGTCACCTGGGCAGCGTGGTCAATGCGGTTGAATCGGCATTGCGCACGCTGGTGCGGCCCGACAAGATCAATCTGGCGAGCCTCGGCAACCTGGTGCCCCACCTGCACTGGCACGTGATTCCGCGCTGGCGCGACGACCGTCATTTTCCGCGGCCGATCTGGGCCGAGCCGCTGCGCGAATCCTCGCCGCCACGCCCGCCGGTCAGCGACGCCGCGCTGCATGAGGCCGTGGTGCAGGTTCTGGCCGAAGTACAGGCGGGGGCAGCATGAGCCACCCGGCGAGGGGCCCCGCGCAGCGGGGATCGACGGCAAGGCGAATGCTGCCAGGCGCCGACGCCTTGGTCGCTCAGCAAACAATCACGTTTCGGAGGCGACGCGCATGAGCACGCCGGTCCCACCGATCGCCGAAATCCATGACGTTGCCTCCGCCAAGGCTTGGCTGGCACGCCAGCCACAGGCCAACCCCTCGCAACTGCAGGCGGCATTGGCGACGGAAATCGGCCATATCAATCAGGGTACGACGGGACCGGCCATGCGCCTGTCGATCCTCGAATTCCTGCGCGAACCCGTCGCTTTCGCACAGACCGAATGCGCGAAGAAGTTCACCGGCCGGGCGCTGCCGCTGGCGCCCCACGAGCAGACAGCCTACGAGGCAAGCCGCACGCTCTGGCAACTGCTCGGCGACGGCTATCGGCTGTGTCTCGAAGCGGCCGAAGCCGGCGATCCGGAGGCCCGCCGCGACACCGCGCTGATTGCCCAGCGCGCCATTGCCACGGCCAGCATGCTGCAATTCGACGCCTACCGTGCCCAGCATGAGGTCGGCAGCGTGTTCTGGCAGAACCTGCACCGGCTCTATGCAGCAGCCGAGCGGCAGGGCTGTGCCGAGACCGAGGTCGAGGACGGTCTGCGCCTGATCGGCAAAACCACGAGTGCCGGCGCCGGCTATGCGCTGGTACTGCTGCTCTACGCAGCCAGTCCCTATCAGCTCAGTCAGCGCCAACTGATCGCGCTGCGCCGCTGGATCGCGCGCTGGTGCAGCAAGGTTGCGATCCTGCGGGCGGCGCCAGCCGAGGGCAATCCGGCAGCCCTGCCGGTGGATCTGGCGGGATCCGGCCCGGCCGGCGCAATTGGCGGCGCGGGCGCGGACCTGCGCTGGCTCGATACGACGGCGATGCGCGGCTCGATCCGCGCCCGGCTGGTCAAGCTCAAGGAAGGCGTGGCGCCCGCCGATCTGACGCTCGGCGACGATCTTTCAGCCGAGGCTGCCGAGGAGCTCCTGTTGCACCTGTACCGGCACTGCAGCCGCAGCGCCTTGCCGCGCGTCCATCCACGGCGCCATGCGCAGGGAGAAATCCGCGTGGTCAGCGGATTGACAGGCATCCATTTCCACGTCTCCGGCAAGCTGTTCCGCGAACCCGGCTCGACTTCGACCATGACGCGCCAGCATGCCACGGAACTGGCGACTTTCGGACGTTTGTCGACCGCCGAAGAGGAGGGTCGCGCCGCGCGCGATTTCGCGCCCGAAAGCTGGCACCTGATCGATCAGAGCGCCGGCGGTTTGCGTATCGCGCGCGACGCCGGCCCGCCGCAACGGCGCATTGGCGCCGGACAACTGATCGCGCTCAAGGGCCAGAGCGACGAGTCGTTCCTGCTTGCCATGACACGCTGGATGGTGGCCGTGGGGCAGGGCGGGGTTCATGCCGGAATCATGTGGATACCCGGGGCGCCGCTCGGTGCGATCGCCCGCACGATGGAACTGGCCGGACGCGAGACCTTCGAGCGCGCCTTCGTGCTGCCGGAAATCGGGCGGCTGAAGGTACCGGCGAGCATCATCCTGCCGCTGAACAGCTTCCGCGGGCCGCGCGAAATCGAGCTGATCAACCCGACGCTGGGCCGGCTAAGACTGACGGCCCTGATGCAGCGCGGCCAGGACTTCGATCGCGTGTTGTTCGAACCTCTATCCTGAGTGCGCCCGCGCATGGAATTCCCCCGGATCAATTTCGACTTCGCCAATCCGCAGCAGTGCATCGATCTGCTGGCGTCGGTGCCGCTGACCAACCTCGACCATGCGCGCGAGGCCCTGGTAGGCCTGATTCGCGGCATGCTGGCGACACCGCCGGAACCGCTAGCCCACCTCGAAGTGCTCGAACAGGCGCGCCCGGCGGTCAGCTTCGTGGTCGGGGAGATCGCCAAGCGTTACTCGTTCCAGCCCCTGCCGCCGGCCCTGCAGGAGAATGATCTGCTATTGCAGGGCGTGTCGCTGTTGCAGGCGATGGCGCACTCGTATTCGGAGGTTGCCAGCCGCGGCGGCGAACTGCCGCATGTCCAGAGCCGGCTCGCGGTGATCTGCCAGCGCTGCATCCACTATTCCGGCCGCGTTATCCTTGAATACTTCCGCGCCCGGCGCGAGATTCCGCCGGGTCTGTGGATCGATCTGCACGGCTATTACGCCACGGCCGAGGAATGGGGTATCGCCGCGCTGCAGGTGGTCGAGCCGATGAACGATCTGCATTCGACCGAGTCCTGTCAGGACGCCTACAGTGCGATCCTGCTGGTCGACCTGGCCAACCCCTACGGCCGCTCACCGCGCGAGTTCGTCTGGGTGACGCGCTGGGCGAGGCTCTTCGCCCAGGACACCAGCATCGTCCGGCCGAGCGGCACGGCGGAAGAACAGAAGTGCTACGGCGTGGACCTGATGCTCGATCGCGGTCTGCGGCCGATGACCATGCTCTCGCCCACCCAGTCCCTCTATCGCTTCGACGGCGCGCGCCTGGCGCCGCGCCTGCAGCAACTGATCCTCAGGCTGCGCCAGGGCGCGGCGCCTTCGGAGCTCGGCCTCGGCGAGGACATCGCGATGCCGCAGGGCGCACGGCTTTTGCTGCGCTTGTACCGGCCGTGGTGCCAGGCTGCCCCATTGCGGCGCTTTCAACGACGTAGCGGCACCGGCAGTGCCGAACTCTCCTTCGGGTTCGAGCCGATCCACTATTACATCGGCGGCGATGAATTCGTCCAGCCGGAACCGGCGCGCATCTATACGCGGGCCGAGGTCGACAGCATGCTGACCTTCGGTGACCGCGTCGAAGGCGGCGAGAAACTGCAGTTGCGTTCCGCGCAGATCGGCTATGCGCTAGAACAATGGCAGGTGATCGATCAGTCGGTGGCGGGTTTCCAGCTACGCCACGAATCGGCGGAATCACGCCTCGGCCAGCGCATCGAGAACAACCAGTTGATCGGCATCCGTCCGCCGGACGGCGAACGGATGTTGCTCGGGCAGGTGAGCTGGACGATGTTCGAATCGACCGGCGGACTGCTGATCGGCGTGGCGCTGCTGCCTGGCACGCCGGATGCACTGGCGGCACGCCAGACGGGCATCAATGTCGCACAGCCCGGCGCGTATTCGCGCGCCTTCGTGCTGCCCGCCGTTGCCGCGTTGAAAGAGCCGAATTCGCTGATTCTGCCGCGCGGCTGGTACCAGAAGGATCGCGTGCTGGAGGTCTTTGTGGACCGCGCGGTTCGCATCAAGCTCAGCGCCCTGCTGCAGCAGGGGGTCGATTTCGAACGCGTGGAGTTTGCGGTGAACTGATCTTCTCCGCCAGCGGCCCGACAGCCTGCTAGGCGGCGTTGGCCACCACCCGCGCGAGCACACGTTGCGCCGGCAGACGGACCGTGAAACGGCTGCCCCGCCCGGGCGTGCTGACGATTTCCAGCCTCGCCTGATGCCGCTCGAGCGCGTGCTTGACGATCGCCAGCCCGAGCCCGGTGCCGCCCGTTTCCCTCGAACGCCCGCGATCGACGCGATAGAAGCGTTCGGTCAGCCGCGGAATATGCTGCGCCTCGATGCCGATGCCGTTGTCCTCGACGTCGATCAAGCCCTGGCCATCGACGACGCGCCATGCGATGCGGATCTCGCCGCCCGGCGGCGTGTAGCGCACCGCGTTGCTGACCAGGTTGCTCACGGCACTGTGCAGTTCCTGCGCAGAGCCGCGGATCGAGGCCGGCCCGGCAGCTTCGACGTCGATCTGGTGGCGTCCGGCCGACAGCGTCTTGGCCTCGCGCTGGACGGTCTCCAGCAACGTCGTCACGTCGACCAGATCCTCCTTCGGCGAAGGGGGGCCGGTTTCCAGGGACGAGAGAGCGAGCAGATCCACCACCAGACGCTCGATTCGTCCGGTCTGTTCGCGGGCGGCGGCGATGAACCGCTGCGCCTCCTCGCTCGAGACGCCTCGAGGATCGTCGGCGAGCATCTCGAGATAGCCATGGATGACGGTCAGCGGCGTACGCATTTCGTGCGAAACATTGGCGACGAAATCGCGCCGCATGCGCTCGAGACGCTCGACATGTGTCACGTCGGCAGAAAGCAGCAGTTTTCGCTCGTCGCCGAATGCGATCAACTGGGTCGACAGCACGTGACCGGGCAGACCGGGGGCGGGCATCAGCAGCCCGCCATCAGGGGCGCTGCCGTCCAGCAGGGCGATGAACTCAGGCTGGCGGACCAGGTTGGCGAGCGGCAGGCCGACATCGCGCTTGAGGTCGACCCCGAACTGCTGCCCGGCAACACCGTTGGCCGACTCGATGATGTTGGCGCCATGAAGAATCACGACGCCATCGGGCATCGCCTGCATGGCTTCGCTCTGCCGCTGCAACTGGTGCAGCAGATGCTGCCGATCCTGCGCGGCGATGCGATTGCGCCGGTAAAGGGCGGAGAAGACGTGACCCCATGCGCCACTGCCCGGCGGTACCTGCGAATCCTCCGGTGCGCGGGCCCAGCCGAACAGTCGGTCGATCTGCGACAGGTGCTGCCATAGCAGAACCAGCGTGCCGGACAGCATGCATACAAACGCCCACATCGGTCCGGCGATCGGCCAGACAAGCAGGGACAGACAGCCAGTTGTGGCGAGCCACCTGGCGGCATGCAACCGGATTGGACTCAAGCGGGATGAATACGCGCGCGAACCAGGAAGGGCTATTCTACGCCGAGCGCGGGAGCGACTCCGAGGTCGGCCGACAGCCGATAGCCGCTGCCGCGTACGGTCTGGACCAGGCGGTCGTGCTGGGTCGCCTCGAGCGCCCCGCGCAGCCGGCGAATGTGTACGTCGACCGTTCGCTCCTCGACGAAGACGTGGTCTCCCCACACCTGGTCGAGCAATTGCGCGCGCGAATGCACGCGCTCGGGGTGTGTCATCAGGAAATGCAGCAGGCGGAACTCGGTCGGACCGAGGTTGATCGGGAGCTCGCCGGCGGTGACACGATGGGTCGACGGGTCGAGCTGCAGGCCGCCGATTTCGACGATGTCATCGGTCGCCTGCGGACGCTGGCGCCGCAGCACCGCCTTGATCCGCGCCACCAGTTCGCGCGGGCTGAACGGTTTGGTGACGTAGTCGTCGGCACCGGTTTCCAAACCGGTGATCTTGTCCTGTTCCTCGCCGCGGGCGGTCAGCATGATAATCGGCACGCTGCGGGTGCGCTCGTCGGCGCGCAGGCGCCGCGCCAGCTCCACGCCGTTCATTCCGGGCAGCATCCAGTCCACCAGCACCAGGTCGGGCAGGGCCTCGCGCACCAGTCGCAGCGCGGTTTCTGCGTCGCCGGCGCGCAGCACCTGATGCCCGGCACGCACCAGGTTGACGGCGACCAGCTCCTGAATTGCTGGCTCGTCTTCGACGAGCAGAATGTTTGCGGCCATGGTCGGTCGAAACCCTGTGGGAACGAATGCATTCTATTTCGCTGCCGTGACGCTTTTGTGACAGCGTTCGTCTTGCCGGTGCGATGTTCGCATTGCGGTACACTACGCCTCTGATCGACAGGAGACTCCCGCCATGGCCGGCCTCGACAAAAATACCCCGATTCCCTCGGAGATCAAGCTGCATCAGAAATCCCGCTTGATGGAAGTCAGCTTCTCCGACGGCGCGCATTACTCGTTGAGCTTCGAGTACCTGCGCGTCTACTCGCCCTCGGCCGAGGTGCGCGGCCACGGGCCGGGGCAGGAGGTGTTGCAGGTGGGCAAGCGCGAGGTGGACATCGTCAGTCTCGACCCGGTGGGCAGTTATGCCGTCCGCCCGGTGTTTTCCGACGGTCACGATAGCGGCATCTACTCGTGGGACCACCTGTATCTGCTCGGCCAGCATCAGGACGAATTGTGGCCGGAATACCTGCGCCGCCTCGACGAAGCCGGCGCGAGCCGCGATCCGGGCTTGAATACGCCTGCTGCGCCCAAACCTTCCGCTGGCGCCTGCGGTCATCACTCACATTGATCAGGGCAAGAGCTTGAGCGATAGTCAAACCGATTTCGGCTTCGAGACGGTCGCCGAGGCCGACAAGGCCAGACGCGTGGCCGGGGTGTTTTCGTCGGTCGCCGATTCCTACGACCTCATGAACGATCTGATGTCGCTCGGGCTGCATCGGCTGTGGAAGGCTTTTGCGGTGCAACTGGCGGGCGTGCGGGCCGGCGATCGGGTGCTCGACGTCGCGGGCGGAACCGCCGATCTGTCGCTCGCATTCGCCAAGCGGGTTGGCCCGAGCGGCCAGGTCTGGCTGACCGACATCAACCCGGCGATGCTGGCGCGCGGTCGGGATCGCCTGGCCGATCACGGTTATCTGTGCCCGACGGCCCGCTGCGATAGCGAGAAACTGCCGTTCCCCGACGATTACTTCGACTGTTGCACGGTGGCCTTCGGCCTGCGCAACATGACGCACAAGGATCTCGCGCTGGCCGAAATGCGGCGCGTGCTGAAACCCGGCGGACGCCTACTGGTGCTCGAGTTTTCCAGAGTCTGGCAACCGCTCGCGCCGGCCTACGACATCTACTCGTTCAAGATACTGCCGTGGCTCGGCAGCAAGGTGGCCGGCGATGCCGACAGCTACCGTTACCTCGCCGAGTCGATCCGCGTGCATCCCGACCAGGAAACCCTGAAATCCATGATGGAACAGGCGGGCCTGGCGCGGGTCCAATACTTCAACCTGACCGCGGGCGTCGTGGCCCTGCACCGCGGCTATAAACTCTAAACGCTCATGACGGAGCTTAGGGCATCCGGAAACCGTGCGAACGCGGCCGAGGGTGTGACCGAAGGGCCAGCTTTTTATGGAGATATCTCGGATGAAGCGATTCCTCACTGCCGCCGCTGTCGCCGCTCTGGCACTCGGCCTGACTGTCACTTCGATGGACGCGGAGGCGCGCCGCTTCGGCGGTGGCAAGTCCTTCGGCATGAAGCGTGACAACGCGCTGATGAAGCGCGATGCCGCGCCGGCCTCGCCCGCCGCGCCGCCCACCTCGGCTGCCCCGGCGCAGAAGCCCGGTGCCGCAGCCAATCCTGCCAGCCCGGCAGCGCAACCTGCGCGCTCGTGGCTCGGCCCGCTCGCCGGCCTTGCCGCCGGTCTCGGTCTGGGCGCCCTGCTTTCCGGCAGTGGCTTCGGCGGCATGCTCGGCACCCTGCTGATGGGTCTGCTGATCGCAGCCGCGGTGTTCATGGTGTTGCGCCTGCTGCGCAGCCGGCAGACGTCGGCCGCCGCGAGCCAGTCGCCGCTCCAGTACGCCGGGGCAAACGCGCCCGCCAGCCAGCCGATCCGCCTCGAACCGGGTGCCGGCGTCAGCGATCCGGTTCCGGGCATCCGGCCTTCTGCCTCAATCGGGGCAGCGGTAAGCGCCTACTCCGGCAATGCGCCGACGATTCCGGCAGACTTCGATGTCGCGGTTTTCCTGCGCAATGCGAAGCTCAATTTCGTTCGCCTGCAGGCTGCGTTCGATGCTGGCAATGGCGAAGATCTGCGCCAGTTCACGACGCCCGAGGTGTTCGCCGAGCTCAAGTTGCAGCTCGACGAACGCGGCCACGGCAGCCAGCACACCGAGGTCGTCGAGCTCCAGGCCGAAGTGCTCGACGTGACGACCGAGCCGACGCGTTACGTCGTCAGCGTGCGCTACCACGGCCAGCTGCGCGAGGAACCCGATGCCGGGCCGCCGCAGGCATTCGACGAAGTGTGGCACCTCACCAAGCCGGTTTCAGGCGGCGGCTGGGTGGTCGCCGGCATCCAGCAGTTGGAAGCCGCCTGAGCCGTCGCTGCTCGAGGCAGAGGCTCGATCGAGCCTCTTCTTCTTGATGCTGACCCAGGTCGCCATCGCCAGCCTCAACCACGTTCTCGGGCAAGCCGCCTGGGCGCGCGAGAAGCTCAGGCCGCACGCCGGGCGGGTCGCCTTGCTGAGTTCACCGCCGCTTGCGCTGCGCTTGTCGATCGAGCCGGATGGCCATTTTGCCGAGGCCGCTGCGGACAGCCCGGCCGACGCCGAAATCGCCCTGCCGACCGGCGCGGTTTCCCGAGCGCTGCAGGGCTTCGACGCGGTGTCGCGCCATGTCTCGGTCAGCGGCAACGCCGAGTTCGCCGAAACCCTCGGCTTCGTGCTGCGCAATCTGCGCTGGGATGCGGAGGAAGACCTGTCGAAAGTTTTCGGCGACATTGTCGCTCGCCGCATGGCGATGGGGTTCGCGCAGTTCGCGAGCTGGCAGAGGAACGCCGCGCGCAACTTCGCTGAAACGACTGCCGACTACCTGGCCGAGGAGCGGCAGGTCTTGCTGCGCCCTGGCTTGGTGGCCGAGTTTGCCAGTGACGTCGATACGCTGCGCGACGACCTGGCCCGGCTGGAAAAACGGCTGGAAAAGCTCGAAGCGAACTGAGTCTGGTCGGAAAGCTGCGTGGACAGGCGCCCTACAGGCGCTCTTGGCTGCGAGCAATCAGGCACGCGGGTTCTGGCGATGGCATGCTGCGGAACGCCATTTCACGCGGCTTCCAGCCGGGTCAAACCTGGGGCACTAGCCCCAGCCCAGCCGAAAGCCGGCGCCCACGAGCACGAACAGCACCGCGAACAGCGTGACGGGCCAGATGTGCCAGGCCATCGACGGCAGCGTTGCGGCACTCAGCTTCGGGATCAGGCGCAGCCGGGCATCGACGGCGAAGGCCGCGGTCAGCGCCAGCAGCCCCAGCTTGATCGCGATCAGGTGACTCTGCGGCGTGGCCAGATCGAGCCATTGCGCCAGCGGCAATTGCAGATGGGCCAGCCACAAGCCGGTCGCCACCTGGATCAGCAGGGCCGGAATGCCGATCCGCTCGTAGCCCTGTTCGAACGACTTGAGGATCTGCGCTTCGCCCGCTGCCAGCGCACGCGGCAGCACACAAGTCGCCAGAACCAGATGCCCGCCAGTCCACACGGTCGCTGCCAGCAGGTGCAGAACGAGTGCGGTCGCATACATGGCGACCATGCTACCCCGTGTGTGATTGGCGACCCTTGACGGCCATCAAGCACAGCGGATCACGCCGGAACAATCCGCGAGTGAGCAGTCGCTCCGGTGCGCCAGCCCGCGGATTGTGCGGGCTGGCGCGCGGGTCGTGCAGCGCCTGAACTTGCGGCACCCATTACTGTGCGCCCCAGCCACACTCAGCGAGCGATCACTATCATTTCCCGCACGGGACTGGCGACCCAGTGCAAACGGCCGAACGGACGAGCCGGGCAAACTTGGCTCAGGCATGCGGCACGGCCAAGGGCAGGATGATCGCCACCTCGACGCCATCGGGGTCGCGCAGGGTCTGGGCGCTGATGCTGCCGCCGTGGAACTCGGCGATCATTCTCGCGACGTAGAGCCCGAGCCCGAGATGCGGCTCGATGCCACTGCGCTCCTTGCGCACCGACACCATCGACTGGAACAGCCGGTCGCGCATCGCCTCGGGCAGTGGCGGGCCGATGTTGCTTACCGCGAGCCGGGCCGAGGCGCCATCGTCGCAGAGGCCGAGCTCGATCCGCACCGCGCTGCCGGCCTGGGCGAAATCGACCGCGTTGGCGATCAGTTTGTCGAGCATCTGGGCGGCGAGATCGGGCGCGCCGTCGAGCATCAGCGGCTGGGCCGCGATGCTGAGGTCAAACGCCTGCGGGCGGTAAACCTGGCGATACCCCTCGACGCATCCGGCGATCACCGCAGCGAGGTCGTAGCGCTCGCGTTCGGCAACCGACAGGCTTTGTTCGAGCCGCGTTGCCTCCGACATGCGGGTGAGAATGGTCGTCAGGCGGGTCAAGCCCTCGTTGGCCCGATCGAGATAGACCCCGGCACCGGCCGGCAGATCGGCCAGCCGCAGGTTTTCCAGCGACGAGCGAACCACGGCGATAGGCGTGCGCAGTTCATGCGACAGGCGGCCGGCCATGCTCTCGAGGTAGCCGTGGTGTTCGGACAGGCGCGTCAGCACACGCGAAAAGCTGCGCGACAGATCGCCGACCTCGTCGCCAGCGCCGGAACCGGCGATCGGGCTGGTGATGCGGCCCTGGGCGTCGATCGCCGAATCGGCGTCGTCGCGCAGGTGGCGGATGCGCGACGACAGGCGCGACGCGAAGCCGAGCAGGGCCAGCGATACCAGCGCGAATACCACCAGCGTGATCAGCAGCAGTCGTTCCAGCGCCGCATTGCGCGCGACCAGGATGGCATTGGTGGTTTCCTCGGCGACGACCGCGCCGATCACCTGGTCGCCGGCCCAGATCGGGTGTGCGGCAGAGACGATGGAAACCTTGCCGTCGGCCGAGAGCCGGATGGCAGTGCGTTCCGCACCGAGAAAGGCAGCACCGATCTCGCGCGCGGTGTAGATCAGGTCGGCATCGAGGGTATCGTCGAAGTCGTTGGGGGGCGGGGGCATCAGCCAGCGCAGGGGTGCTTCCATCCAGCCGCGCCAGGCCGGTTGCTCTGCCGGGGCCTGTTTGGGTTTCAGGCTTCCGGCCAGCGCGATTACCCGATAGCGCCGGTCGACCACCCAGATCCGGGCACTGGCGCGGTCGAGTCCGCGCAGGATGGCGGCCACTTCGTCGAAGGACTCCTCCGGCGGTTCGGGCTCGACGAGTTGCTCCACCGCAGCCTGTTCACCGCGCTCGGCGGCCAGCCGCTGCAGTTCCTCCTCGGCCTGCTGGCGCAGCGCCGAGGCATCGGGCCGCACGCCGAGCAGCAGCGGGCGTTCGTGCAAGGCGGTGGCCACCGCCCGACTGGTGCCGAGCAGCGACGACTGCTGCGCTTCGAGCAGGAAGCGCTCCATCTCCTTGACATAGCGGTAGCCGGCCCACGGCAGCGCCAGCAATGCCAGCGATACCAGCGCGAGCTTGCTGCGCAGCGAGAAACGGAAACGCGGCAGCGGCAGGCGCATGCTCAGCCGCGCCAGCGATAGCCCATGCCGTAGACGGTTTCGATCTCGTCAAACCCGCTGTCGACCGCCGCAAACTTCTTGCGGATGCGTTTGATGTGCGAGGTGATCGTGGCGTCATCGACCACCAGCTCGGCATCGCGCATCAATTGCTCTCGATCCTTCACGTGGCCGGGGAATTTCGCCAGGGTATGCACCATCCAGAACTCGGTCAGCGTGAGGTCGACCGGCTGCTCGTTCCAACGCGCGACGAACCGCTTCAGATCGAGCCTGAGCGGCCCGCGATCGAGGATCTCCTCGACCTGAACTGGCGCGCGCGCCAGTTCGGCGCGGCGGAACAGCGCGGCGATGCGGGCCACCAGCTGAGGCAGACTGACGTCCTTGGTCAGATAATCGTCGGCCCCCAGCCGCAAGCCCGAGACGATATCGAGCTCGGAATCGCGTGCAGTGAGAAACAGGATCGGCAGGGGCGCCGAGAGGGCGCGCAGCTCGCGGCAAAGCTCGAAACCGCCATCGACGTCTTCGCCGAGTCCGATGTCGATCAGCGCCAGATCGGGCAGGCGCGCCCGGAACGCCGCCATCGCCTCGCTGCGGGTCGCGTAGGCGGCGACTTCGTAGCCGTGGCGGCGCAGGGCGTCGGCGTAGTTGTTGCGGATGGCGGCGTCGTCTTCGACGATGGCTATGCGGCGTGCCATGGCTACAGCTCCTCGAGGGAAGTGCCGATGAATATACCGCAGGCGTCGGCTGGCCTCCGGGCGAGCGCGCTTGATCGAGGCGAAATCAGATTGTTGCCACAATTGCTCGCTATGACGCCCGATTCGCTGCCAACTGCCGCCCGGTTTGAAGGCTGAAATGACATCACTCGAAAGCAGACCGAACAGGAGAACCCGATGAGCACCGCCCAAGTCCAGACCCGCTCCCGCGCACGCAGTTCGCTGGTCGACTATCTGGCATTCACGCTGTTGTTTGCGTCGGTAAGCGTTGCCGTAGCAGTCGCGCTCGGCGGAATCGTGCTTCTCTTGACGCCGTCCGGCGAGCCGGGCGGACGCGTCGAAGCCAACGCGACCGCGGCCGCGGCGCTTCCGGGTGGGGAAACGGTGCGCCAGGCGGGCGCTCAATGAGCCCTTCGGTTCCTCCAGTGGACGAGGCCATGGGCGTCGAGTGCGCCTGGCCGGTACGCGAGGGCGTGGCAACTGACCAGCCCAAGGCGCGGCGCGGCGGTGAAACAGTGCGCAAGCATGCGTGGCAGGCGATAGCGGCCGCAGTAGTGGTCGCCCTGCTGAGTGTCGGCGGCTGGAGTCTCAAGGACAGCGCAATCGACATTTCGACCGTTCTACCCAGCGGCGTGCCGACGCATACCGAGTAATCACGCACCGACGCGGGCAGATCGTCAGCCCGAAAGAATCAAGGCAGCCGAGGCTGCCTTGGTCGTTTCTGCGCGCCGCGATGCGTCAATGACGCTTGCGCAGCTTCTGGATCGCAGCGAGCTGGGCGGCAACCGCAGCGATTTCGGCAGTCGCGGTGGCAACTTCCAGCTTGTCGGTGGCGCGGGACCGCGCCTCCTCGGCGTTCTTGAGCGCTTCGTGCGCCTTGGCCTCGTCGAGATCCTTGCCGCGGATCGCCGTATCGGCCAGCACGGTGACGGCGTTGGGCTGAACTTCGAGAATCCCGCCGGCCACGAAGATCAGCTCCTCTTCGACCTGGTTGGGCAGCTTGAGTCGCACTGCGCCGGGCTTGATGCGCGTCATCAGCGGGGCGTGGCCCGGAAGAATGCCGAGCTCACCCATCTCGCCCGGCAGCACGACGAACTCGGCCAAACCGGCGAAGATCTGCTCTTCGCCGCTGACCACGTCTACTTGAACGGTCATTGCCATATCGACTCCGTTACGGGTGACAGGTAACTCGGACAGCCGGCGCTTTAACGTCACCGGTCACGCGTCACCTGTCACTGCAGTGTCTTGGACTTCTCGAAGGCTTCCTCGATGCCGCCGACCATGTAGAAGGCCTGCTCGGGCAGCGCGTCGCATTCACCATTGACGATCATCTTGAAGCCCTTGATGGTCTCGGCGAGCGGGACGATCTTGCCTGGCGAGCCGGTAAACACTTCGGCAACGTTGAACGGCTGCGACAGGAAACGCTGGATCTTGCGCGCCCGCGACACCGCCAGCTTGTCATCCGGCGACAGCTCGTCCATGCCGAGAATCGCGATGATGTCGCGCAGCTCCTTGTAGCGCTGCAGGGTGGCCTGCACCGAGCGGGCTACGTTGTAGTGCTCTTCACCGACGACCAGCGGGTCGAGCTGGCGCGAGGTCGAATCGAGCGGATCCACCGCCGGGTAGATACCGAGCGAGGCGATGTCGCGTGACAACACGACGGTGGCGTCGAGGTGCAGGAAGGTGGTGGCCGGCGACGGGTCGGTCAAGTCATCCGCCGGCACGTAAACGGCCTGGATCGAGGTGATCGAGCCGACCTTGGTCGAGGTGATGCGCTCCTGCAGACGACCCATTTCTTCGGCCAGGGTCGGCTGGTAGCCGACCGCGGACGGCATCCGGCCCAGCAGCGCCGAAACCTCGGTACCAGCCAGGGTGTAGCGGTAGATGTTGTCGATGAACAGCAGGATGTCACGGCCCTCGTCGCGGAACTTCTCGGCCATGGTCAGGCCGGTCAGGGCGACGCGCAGGCGGTTGCCCGGTGGCTCGTTCATCTGGCCGAACACCATCGCAACCTTGTCGAGAACCTTCGACTCCTCCATCTCATGGTAGAAGTCGTTGCCCTCGCGGGTCCGCTCGCCCACACCGGCGAACACCGAGTAGCCGCCGTAGGACTTGGCGATGTTGTTGATCAGTTCCATCATGTTCACGGTCTTGCCGACGCCGGCACCGCCGAACAGACCGACCTTGCCGCCTTTGGCGAACGGGCAGATCAGGTCGATCACCTTGATGCCGGTGGGCAGCAACTCGACCGATGGCGACAATTCGTCGAACTTCGGCGCACTCTGGTGAATCGCGCGGCGTTCTTCACAGGGAACCGGGCCGGCTTCATCGATCGGACGACCCAGCACATCCATGATGCGTCCGAGGGTACCGGTACCCACCGGTACCGAGATCGGCGCGCCGGAACTCTTCACCTTCATGCCGCGGCGCAGGCCGTCGGACGATCCGAGAGCGATCGTGCGCACCACGCCATCGCCGAGCTGTTGCTGGACTTCGAAGGTGAGGCCGTCTTCGGCGGTATGCGTGCCAGCGGTTTCATCGAGCTGCAGCGCGTGGTAGACCTTGGGCATGGAATCGCGCGGGAACTGAATGTCCACCACGGCACCGATGCACTGAACGATCTGTCCGTTACTCATCGTTGTTTCCTCAAAAACTAGTGAATTCGTGTTGTACCAAGCCCGTCCGCATGGTCAGACCGCCGCCGCACCGCCGACGATTTCCGACAGCTCTTTCGTGATTGCCGCCTGGCGGGTCTTGTTGTAGACCAACTGGAGTTCGTCGATGACGTTCTTTGCGTTGTCGGAGGCCGCCTTCATGGCCACCATGCGTGCGCTCTGCTCGGAAGCCATGTTCTCGGCGACCGCCTGATAGACCAGGGCTTCGACATAGCGCACCAGCAGATCGTCGATGACCGTCTGCGCATCCGGCTCGTAGAGATAGTCCCACGCATGACTGCCGCTGGTCTCGAGTCTCTCACCCGTCAGCGGCAGCAATTGCTCGATCACCGGATCCTGCTTCATGGTGTTCACGAAACGGGTGTAGGTCAGATAGACCGCGTCGAGCTCGCCATTCTGGAACGCGTCGAGCATGACCTTGACCGGGCCGATCAGCTTTTCCAGGTGTGGCGTATCGCCGAGTCCGGCGACATGCGAGGTGATCTTGGCGCCGAGGCGCTGCATGAACCCGAGCGCCTTGCCGCCGATCGCGGTAACGCGGATGTCGACCTTGGCCGCGTCCCAATCCTTGATCTGGTTGAGGGCGATGCGCAGCACGTTGGTATTGAGGCCGCCGCACAAACCCTTGTCCGTTGAAACGACAATTAAACCCGCACGCCTGACGTCCTGACGCTTCTCGAGAAACGGGTGCTTGTACTCGGAGTTGGCCTGCGAGAGGTTCGCCGCCAGGTGACGAACCTTCTCGGCATAGGGGCGCGCTGCGCGCATACGCTCCTGCGCCTTGCGCATCTTGGATGCGGCGACCATCTCCATCGCCTTGGTGATCTTGCGCGTGTTCTGCACGCTCTTGATCTTGGTGCGGATTTCCTTGCCGCTTGGCATCTGTGAGCTCCTTGGTTCCGGACGAGGTACCTACGCCCAGCTCTTCTTGAACTCGTCGATGGCAGCGGCCATGGCCTTTTCACCGTCCTTGTCGAGATCCTTGGTCTGCTCGATCTTGTCCATCAGCGCCGCGTGTTTGTGGCGCATGAACTGATGCAGGGCGGCTTCGAACGGCAGAATGCGTTTGACATCGACGTCGTCGAACGAGCCCTGGTTCACCGCGAACAGCGAGACCGCCATTTCCGGCACCGCCAGCGGCGAGTACTGCGCCTGTTTCATCAGTTCGGTGACGCGGCGACCGCGCTCCAGTTGCCTGCGGGTCGCTTCGTCGAGATCGGAGGCGAACTGGGCGAAGGCCGCGAGTTCGCGGTACTGCGCCAGCGCGAGACGGATGCCACCGCCGAGCTTCTTGATGACCTTGGTCTGGGCGGCACCGCCGACGCGCGACACCGAGATACCGGCGTTGATCGCGGGACGGATGCCGGCATTGAACAGATCGGTTTCGAGGAAGATCTGGCCGTCGGTAATCGAGATCACATTGGTCGGAACGAAGGCGGAGACGTCACCGGCCTGGGTTTCGATGATCGGCAGTGCGGTCAGCGAACCGGTCTTGCCCTTGATCGCGCCGTTGGAGGCACGCTCGACGTAGTCCTGATTGACGCGCGCGGCACGTTCGAGCAAACGGCTGTGCAGGTAGAACACATCGCCCGGATAGGCTTCGCGGCCCGGCGGACGGCGCAACAGCAGCGACACCTGGCGGTAGGCCCAGGCCTGTTTGGTCAGATCGTCATAAATGATCAGGGCGTCCTGCCCGCGGTCGCGGAAGTACTCGCCCATCGTACAGCCGGCATAGGGCGCCAGGTATTGCATCGCCGCCGAGTCGGAGGCGGTGGCAGCCACCACGATTGTGAAATCCATGGCACCATTTTCTTCGAGCTTGCGCACCACGTTGGCGATGGTCGAGGCCTTTTGCCCGATCGCCACGTAGATGCACATCATGTTCTGGCCCTTCTGGTTGATGATCGCGTCGACCGCAACTGCCGTCTTGCCGGTCTGGCGGTCGCCGATGATCAACTCGCGCTGGCCACGGCCGATCGGCACCATCGAGTCGATCGACTTCAGGCCGGTTTGCACCGGCTGCGATACCGACTGGCGCCAGATCACGCCGGGCGCGACTTTTTCGATCTTGTCGGTTTCATGCGGGCCGAGCGGTCCCTTGCCGTCGATCGGCTGGCCGAGCGTATTCACGACGCGGCCGATCAGCGCGTTGCCGACCGGGACTTCGAGAATTCGCCCGGTGCACTTGACGGTATCGCCTTCGGTGATGTGTTCGTATTCGCCCAGCACGACCGAGCCGACCGAATCGCGCTCGAGGTTGAGGGCCAGCCCGAAGGTGTTTCCGGGGAACTCGAGCATCTCGCCCTGCATGACATCAGTCAGGCCATGCACGCGGCAGATGCCGTCGGTCACCGATACAACAGTGCCTTCGTTCCGCGCCTGAGCGGCGAACTCGAGGTTCTGGATCCGGCTCTTGATCAGGTCGCTGATCTCGGAGGGATTGAGGTTCATGAGAATGCTCCTAGTTCTTTAGCGCGGAGGCCATGGCGGCAAGCTTGCCGCGGACCGATGCATCGATGACCTGGTCGCCGATCGCGATCCGCACGCCGCCGATCAGATCAGGGTTGACCATGACGGTCGATTTGATCTTGCAGCGGTAGCGAGATTCGAGATCGGCGGTGAGTTGAGCGAGTGCCGCTTTGTCGATCGGAAAGGCGGACTCGATTTCGGCGTCCCGGACGCCCTCGAACCCGTTCTTCAGCTCGACGAACAGGTCGCGAATCTCGGGCAGCACCCCGAGTCGTTCGTTGTCGATCAGCACCTGAACGAAGTTCTTCTGTTCTGCCGTGAGGTCGCCCACGACATCGGTGAAGAACGCGAGGATCTGCGGCGCGCTAAGCCGGGGATTGTCGATGCATGCCTGCATTTGCGGATCGACGACAACGGCGGCCATGCGATCGAGTGCCTCGGACCATCGCCCCAGTGCACTACCCGCCTTGGCGAGAGAAAACGCCGCGTCGGCGTACGGTCGCGCGAGCGTCAGGTTTTCGGCCATGGCTTAGCTGAGTTCCCGTTTGAGGTTGGCCAGCAGTTCGGCATGGACCTGCGGGTTGATCTCGCGGCGAAGAATCTGCGATGCACCGGCCACCGCCAGTTGGGCGACGTGGTCGCGCAGGGTTTCCTTGGCGCGTTGCGCGGCGGCGCCGGCTTCCTTCTCGGCCGCCTCGCGAGCCTGGGTAATGATGCGTGCCGCTTCGACGCGAGCCTCGTCGATGATAACGCCACCTTGCTTTTCGGCCGAGGTACGGAATTCGCCGGCGGATTCGCGTGCCTTGCGCAATTCCTCGACAACCTTTTTCTCGGCCAGCGCGAGGTCGGTCTTTGCCTTGTCCGCGGCGGCCAGTCCGTCGGTGATTTTCTTCGCGCGGTCATCGAGTGCCTTCATGATGGGCGGCCACACGAACTTCATCGTGAACCACGCCAGAATGAAGAACACAAGAAGCTGGGCGAACAGCGTTGCGTTCAGATTCACGGTAGTGAGCCCTCAGTCAGATTGAACCGCGGGATCCCGCTTAGATCTTGAACGGGTTGGCGAAGGTGAACATCATGGCGATACCTAGACCGATGACGAACGAGGCGTCGATCAGACCGACCAGCAGGAACATCTTGGTTTGCAGGGTGTTCATCAGTTCCGGCTGACGGGCGGAGGCTTCGAGAAAGCGGCTGCCCATGATGCCGATACCGATACAAGCGCCTGCGGCGCCGAGACCGATGATCAGACCAGCGGCCACAGCGACCAGACCGAGAATGTGTTCCATGACGACTCCTTTTGACGTTGAACGTTAGAACTAAACCAAAAACTGCGGGAAAACCGGTTCGCGCCTAGTGCGATTCGTGTGCCTGGCCGATGTACACCAGGGTCAGCATCATGAAGATGAAGGCCTGCAGCACGATGATCAGGATATGGAAGATCGCCCAGGCCGTGCCCGCAATCAGGTGACCGGCAAACAGCGAGACGCCGGTAAAGCTGGCGGAGAGCGAGGCGCCCATCAGCGCGATCAGCATGAAGATCAGTTCGCCGGCATACAGGTTGCCGAATAGACGCATGCCGTGCGAGACGGTTTTGGCGACGTATTCGATGAGATTCAGCGCCAGATTGGCGGGCATCAGCAGCGGATGGCTGCCGAAGGGGGCAGTCAGCAACTCGTGTGTCCAGCCGCCGATACCCTTGATCTTGAGATTGTAGTAGAGCGAGATGATCAACACTCCGATCGACAGGGAGAGCGTGCCATTCAGGTCGGCAGTCGGCACCACGCGCATGTAGGCATGTTCGTTGCCGGTGGCAGTTTGCCAGGCGAGGGGCAGCAGATCGAGCGGCACCAGGTCCATGGCGTTCATCAGGAAGATCCAGACGAATGCGGTCAGCGCCAGGGGCGCGACGAACTTGCGTGATTCGGCGTTGTGGACGATGCCCTTGGCCTGGGTATTCACCATTTCGATGATGATCTCGACCGCGGCCTGGAGCCGGCCCGGCACACCGGAGGTCGCCTTGGAGGCCACGCGGGCAAACAGGAACATGCCGAGCACGCCGAGCAAAATCGACCAGAACAGGGTGTCGAGATTGAACAGACCCCAATCGACGATTACGTTCTGCGCGTGACCGGACGTATTCAGGTGGGTGAGATGGTGAACGATGTACTCGGACGCCGTCGGGGCGTGTTGCGCGGCTGCTTCGTGACCGGTAGCCATAGTCAGGTTCTAGTTCCAAAGACCAAGAAATTCGCCTGCAGTGCCAGAAACACTCCGATCAGCAGGGCACCCCAGTGGAGGTCGCCGTAAAGGAAGTGCACTGCCACCAACAAACCTGCAATCGAGACGAGCTTGACTACCTCGCCCACGAGAAAAACATAGCCGTGCGACGCTCCCGGACTCGAGGAGAGGGCCTTGAGCCGAAGGGCAAAGACGAGGTTGGGAACGAAACAGGCCGCGCCTCCCAACGCTGCCGATACTGCACCGCGCAGACCGAATGCCACCGCCGCAATGACTGCAGCTATGATGGTGGCACCCACTTGGAACCCGACTGCCTTGAACATGGCTCCCGTTTTTCTAGGTGCTCGGCGCTGCGTCAATTGTCGTACGAAAAGCGTGACGATTTTAATGGCTTGCCGGTAGCGAAGTCAAATTTCCTTTGCAGCGCACCAAATTCGCGGATGGCAATTCACGTCGCCGACCTGCGGCCGATTTGAGTTGAACCGGAGTTCGCGATTCGCCATGACCAAACCGCTGTACCGGTTGACACACATATCGAAATGTTTAACCATATAGTCATGAAAAGAGCCTATTCCGACGCAATTCCCGACGAATGGAAGTCGATGTCTCGGGTGTTCTCTGCCTTGGGCGACGAGCATCGGCAGCGGATCCTGCTGAGTTTCGACCCGGGCGAGCAGCTCAATGTCGGCCAGATTGCCTCGCTTTCGACCCTGTCGCGTTCGGCGGTCTCGCATCACCTGAAGATCCTCCGTGAAGCCGGCGTGCTGGCCAGCGAGAAGCGCGGCAAGGAGGTCTATTTCTGGATCGACAGGCTGCATCTTGAACAGGCCCTGGCCACCGTGCTTGACTATGTTCGGCGCAGCGCATGAATTTTTTGACCAACATGTCCAAATACTTAAACATATCGCTTTGTAGGCCTTGCGCATCTCGCCGTCTGACCGACGAGGCATCGCTGCCATGCTAGCCATCATCCTCTGTGCATTCGTCGTCTGCTTCGCGATCGAACGCCTCTGGGCCGGCTGGAAGCTGCCAGCAGTTCGCACCTGGCCGCTTCGGGTACTGACGATCAACGGCGTGCAAATGCTGGTCGTACTCGCAGCCGGCGTGACCTGGGAGCAATGACCCTAAAAACCTGAGTTGCCGGTATGCCAAACCGTGCGAAGGTCGGCAAACTGTGGGTTGGCGACGAAATTGAGGAGCCACCCGATGGGTGAGGCGAAACTGAAGCTGGCGAAACGAGAGGAAATGCTGTTGTCGTGCGCTGGGGTGCAGACGATGGCAGGTCGGGTGCAGGTGCGATGGGAGTCGGAGAGCGCCGCCACGCCGATGGGGCAATTGGCCTACTTCATCGAGTTTCTCAACCTGACTGGACTGTGGAGTCGTTGGCTGGAAAGCGCCCCGCTGAGCTACGCCAGTCCCAATGCACCCTCGAAGGCGGAGGTGCTGGGCACTTGGCTGCTCTCGGTGTTGTCGGGCCACCGACGCTACGCCCACGTGACCGGGATCCGCTGCGACGGGGTCAATCCCGGCCTGTTGGGCATGGACAAGGTCATCTCCGAAGACGCTCTGCGCAATGCCCTGAAGCGCATCCCGCAAGGCCCGGGGTGCGCCTGGCTGGACGGGCATCTGTCGGACAGTGTCAGCGCGCTGCTCAACGCCGCCTGGATTCTGGACATCGACACCACGATCAAGCCGTTGTATGGCCATCAGGAAGGCGCGCTCATCGGCTATAACCCGAAGAAACCGGGACGCCCGTCCCATGCCTATCACACGTACCTGATGGCGGGTTTGCGGCTGGTCCTGGGTGTCGAAGTGTGTGCCGGCAACGAACACACGGCCAAGCATGCTCAGCCCGGTCTGCTCAAGGTTCTCGATGAACTGCCCGCAGAAAACAAGCCGAAGCTGGTGCGCGGGGACAACGCCTTCGGGTGCGACGCGATGATGACGGCTCTGGAGCAACGGGGGCAGCCTTACCTGTTCAAGCTCAAGCTCTCGAAGAACGTCAAGCGTCACATTGTCAGTGTGTTCCGCCAATCGGGCTGGACGGATGCCGGCCAGGGTTGGGAGGGCAAGGATGGGGCGCTTGCCCTCAAGGGCTGGGAGAAGAATCGTCGCGTCGTCGTGCTGCGCCGGCCGCTGACGGGCGAGATCGCGGTGGCCGGTGAGGCTGACGGTCAGCAACTGCTGGCCTTCGTGGAAGCCGACCGCAAGGCAGGCAAGGGCATCACGGGCTATGAGTACGCGGTGCTGGTGACCAACACCGACTACGAGATTGTCAGTCTGGGTCAGCTCTACCGGGATCGGGCGGATGCCGAGAACGCCTTCGACGAACTCAAGAACCAGTGGGGATGGGGTGGCTTTACCACGCACGACCTGCATCGCTGCCAGTTGGCCGCCCGGGCCGTGGCACTCATCTACAACTGGTGGAGCCTGTTCGTTCGCTTGGCCAATCCTGAAGCCCGCCGCGAGGCCATCACCAGTCGGCCGTGGCTGATGTCCTCGGTGGGGCGCCGGACCGAACATGCCGGGCAGACGACGATCACACTGACCGGTTTGCACGCTCATTTCGAGAAGGCGCGGGCAGCGCTAATGCGTGTCTCCGCCATGCTTCAGGGCTGGTTAGCTCGTGCTGCGGAGCAGTTGCATCCAACCACCGTCTGGAACCTCGTCTGCGAGCATCTCAAATGCCTCCTCGCCGGGGTCGGACCGCCTCGCGCCCAGCGGCTTCTCGAAAATCATGCAAACGGAATCGGCTAACTGAGGTTTTTAGGATGACTGGCCGGTACCGCGTTGGTGGACCTTGGCAGTCGGGTGTCTCCGCTGGCCGGCGGCCTGCTGGCTTACTTCGTCGCGACCTTCGTCTTCTACTGGTGGCACCACTGGCGTCACGAGAGCAGCCTGCTGTGGCGCATCTTTCACCAGATTCACCACAGCCCGCAGCGGCTGGAGGTCATCACATCGTTCTACAAGCACCCGCTGGAGATGGTGGTCAATTCGCTGATCGGTAGCCTGCTGATCTATGCCGTGCTCGGGCTCTCTCCGGCAGGCGGGGCGATCTACACCCTGTGCACCGCGCTGGGCGAGTTCTTCTACCACACCAGCGTGCGCACGCCGCGCTGGGTGGGGCTGATATTCCAGCGGCCGGAGATGCATCGCATCCATCACGAATACGGGCGCCATCGCAACAACTATGGCGATATCGTGTGGTGGGACATGCTGTTCGGCACTTACGAGAATCCGCCCAGTTGGGACGGCCGCTGCGGCTTCGACGACTGGCGCGAACAGCGCCTGGGCGCCATGCTGCGCTTTCGCGACGTGCACCGCGATCAGCAACCAGACCGGCGGGCAGCGACATGAATCGCAGGCGCATTCTCGCGCTGGCCGGTCTGGGCTGCGGCGCGGCGGCACTCGCCAGTTGGCGTCTGTGGCCCGAGCAGGGGATCGCGAATCCCTGCCTCGCGGCGTTGCCGCCGGATCTCGCCCGGCATGAAATCGTCGCCGCCGCCTGGACCGGACTCGACCCGACAAGGGTCTGGGACTGTCACGCCCACCTGGTGGGTACCGGCGATGGCGGCAGCGGCATCTGGACCAACCCCGACATGGAAAGCCTGCGTGCGCCGCTGCAGTATGCGCAGCGCCTGTTCTTTCTCAATGCCGGCTGCGCGCACGATGCGCCGGGGCGCGTCGATGCCGCGCTGATCGAGCGCATGCGCAACCTGCTCGACGGCATGCGCCCCGGTTGCAAGCTGGTTCTGTTGGCGTTCGATGCGCACTACGACGAGCGCGGCCGGCGCGACCTCGCCCGAACCTCGTTCATCACGCCCAACGACTACGCGATGGACGTGGCGCGCAAGCACCCGCGCTACTTCGAGTGGGCGGCGTCGATCCATCCCTACCGCAACGACGCCGTCGAGGAACTCGAACGCTGCGCCACCACCGGCGCGCGGGCCGTCAAATGGCTGCCCGCCGCGCAGGGCATGGACCCCGGCTCGCCGCTGTGCGACCGCTTCTACGCCGCGCTGGCGCGCCTCGACCTGCCGTTGCTGGTGCACGCCGGCGAGGAGCGCGCGGTGCACGGCGGCGACACCCAGCACTACGGCAACCCCTTGCGCCTGCGCCGGCCGCTCGAACACGGCGTGCGCGTGATCGTCGCCCACTGCGCCTCGCTCGGCGCCGACCACGATCTGGACGCCGGCGAAAACGGCCCATGGGTCGACAGCTTCGACCTGTTCGCCCGCCTGATGGACGAAACCCGCGCCAGCGGCCGCCTCCACGGCGACATCTCGGCGGTCACCCAACGCAACCGGGCCGGGCCGGTGCTGCGCCGCCTGCTCGAACGCAGCGACTGGCACCCGCGCCTGCTCAACGGCTCCGATTACCCGTTGCCCGGCGTGATGCCGCTGTTCTCGGTCGACTACATGGTCGAACTCGGATTGATCGACAGCGCGGACGCACCGCCGTTGACGCAAATCCGCAGGCATAATCCGCTGCTGTTCGATTTCGTTCTCAAGCGCCGCCTGCGCTGGCAGGGTCAGGGCTTCGCCGCCGGCATATTCGAGACCCGTCCCTTTTTCGAGCACTCCGCCCACCCCGCCAAGACGCCGACATGAGCAACCAGTTCCGCCTGCTGCGAGAAAAGCGCTTCCTGCCCTTCTTCGTCACGCAGTTTCTCGGGGCCTTCAACGACAACGTCTTCAAGACGGCGCTGATCACCCTGGTGACCTTTCGCGCCGGCCAGCTGACGGCGCTCGACCCGTCGATGCTGGCCACCGTGCTGCCGGGCTTATTCATCCTGCCCTTCTTCCTGTTCTCGGCGACCAGCGGGCAGATCGCCGACAAGTTCGAAAAGGCCACGCTGGCGCGCGCGGTCAAGCTGTTCGAGATCGCCATCATGTGCCTGGCGGCATGGGGTTTCATGGCCAGCCTGCTGTGGCCGCTGGTCGGCGCCCTGTTCCTGACCGGCCTGCAGTCGACGCTCTTCGGGCCGGTCAAGTATTCCTACCTGCCGCAGCATCTGGCGACCTCGGAGCTGGTCGGCGGCAACGGCCTGGTCGAGATGGGTACCTTCGTCGCCATTCTGCTCGGCCAGGTGCTCGGCGCCGGACTGATCTCGTGGAGCGACAGCGGCACGGCGATCGGCGTCACGGTGGTCGGTCTGGCTGTGGCGGGCTGGCTTGCCAGTCGGGTCATCCCTGCTTCGCCGCCGGCCGACCCGCATCTCAGGATCAACTGGAACCCGCTGACCGAGACCTGGCGCAACCTGCGCTTCGCCCAGGGCAACCGGGTGGTCTGGCTGTCGATACTCGGCATTTCGTGGTTCTGGTTCTACGGCGCCACGCTGCTGGCCCAGTTCCCGCGCTTCGCCGGGGAACTGCTGGGCGGCGACGAGAGCGTATTCATCCTGTTGCTTTCCGTGTTCTCCCTCGGCGTCGGCAGCGGCTCCCTGCTGTGCGAAAAGCTCTCCGGCTCGCGCGTGGAACTCGGCCTGGTGCCGTTCGGCGCGATCGGACTGACGCTGTTCGGCGTCGACCTGTTCCTGGCTTCGCCAACGCAGGCCGAACACGCCGGCAGCTGGCTCCAGGTCGCGGCGACCCACTGGCGCGTGCTGGCCGACATCGCGCTGATCGGCCTATTCGGCGGCTTCTACATCGTGCCGCTGTATGCGTTGATCCAGACCCGCAGCGAGAAGAGCCACCAGTCGCGGATCATCGCCGCCAACAACATCCTCAATGCCGCCTTCATGGTGCTCTCGGCCGGCGTGACCCTGCTGCTGTTCCGACTGGGCCTGTCGATCCCGCAGCTGTTCCTCGCCACTGCGCTGTTCAACGCGGTGGTGGCGATCTACATCTACACGCTGGTGCCTGAGTTCCTGATGCGCTTCATCGTCTGGATACTGATCCACACGGTGTACCGTCTGGACACCAAGGGCCTGGAGAACGTGCCCGACCAAGGCCCGGCGGTGATCGTCTGCAACCATGTGAGTTTCGTAGATGCGCTGGTGATCACTGCCGCCTGCCGGCGCCCGATCCGCTTCGTCATGGATCACAACATCTTTCGCACCCCGATCCTCTCGTTCGTGTTCCGCACCAACCGCTGCATCCCGATCGCATCGGCCAAGGAAGATCCGGCGCTGTTGGAAAAGGCCTACCAGGACATCGCTGTCGCCCTGGCCGACGGCGATCTGGTCGGCATCTTCCCCGAGGGCCGCATCACCGACAGCGGCGAGATGTATCCGTTCAGGAACGGCATCCGCCGCATCGTCAGGCGCACGCCGGTGCCGGTGGTGCCGATGGCGCTGCGCGGGCTGTGGGGCAGTTTCTTTTCGCGCAAGGACGGCCCGGCGATGAGCCGGCCGCTGCGCCGCGGCCTGTTCAGCAGCATCGCGCTGGTTGCAACGTCGCCGGTCGAGCCGGCCCTCGCGACGCCCGATAATCTGCAGCAGATCGTCGCCGGACTGCGCGGCGACCGGAGGTAGGCCATGGAAGGCATCGTCATCGGCGCGATCGCGCTGGTTTTTGCGATCGGTTTGGCCGGCGGGCTGGTCGGCGCGCGGATGCGGCGCGGCGAGCAGCCGGCAGCCGACCGCGAGCTGCGCAGCACGCTGGAACAGCTCGCCGCCTGGGCGCGCGGCATGCATGCCGAACATGAATCGCTGCGCGCTCGTGTGGCGGCACTCGAAGCGCAGCCGCAGCCGGTGTCGGCTTCTCCGCCAGAGGTAGCCGGAGAGCCGCATGGATCGGCGGTCTACGAGGTGTCAAGCCCGCAGGCCGCGCCAGACTTAGATCTCCAGACAGATGCCATGGAGAATGGCTCTGCGCTTGGCCTGCAGCCCGACGGCACTTTGGCAGCTTCGACGGCCCCGATCGAGCGCCCGGAATCCGGCGAGCCAGCACCGCAGCGCGCGGCCGCAGCGACGGCGCAACCCTCGCAACCGAACTGGTTCACCCGTTGGCTGTTCGGCGGCAACACCGTGGTGCGCGTCGGCATCGTGATTCTGTTCTTCGGCGTCGCCTTCCTGCTCAAGTACGCCTACGAGCGCGTTCACGTGCCGATCGAGTTGCGCCTGACCGGCGTCGCGCTGCTGGCGGTGGCCCTCCTGGTGCTCGGCTGGCGCCTGCGCGACAAGCGCGCCGGCTACGCCCAAGCGCTGCAGGGCGGCAGCGTCGGGGTGCTCTACCTGACCGTGTTTGCGGCGCTGCGCCTGTACCAGTTGATCCCGCCGGGCGCGGCGATGGTGCTGCTGATCGGTATCGCCGCGTTCTCGGCGGCGCTCGCCTTGCTGCAGAACAGCCGCTCGCTCGCCTTGCTCGGCACCAGCGGCGGCTTTCTTGCGCCGGTGCTCGCCTCGACCGGCAGCGGCAGCCACATCATGCTGTTTTCCTACTACGCGCTGCTCAACGCCGGCGTACTGGCGATTGCCTTGAAACGCGCCTGGCGCGAGCTCAATCTCGCCGGTTTCGCCTTCACCTTCCTGATCGGCGCGACCTGGGGCGCGCGCTTCTATCGGCCGGAATTGTTCGCCAGCACCGAGCCGTTCCTGGTGCTGTTCTTCCTGATGTATGTCGCGGTGCCGGTTCTCTACGCGCGGCATCAGGCGGTGGCGCTGCGCGCGCCGGTCGATGCCACCCTGATTTTCGGCACGCCGCTGGCGGCTTTCGGCCTGCAGCATGGGCTGGTGCGTGAGTTCGAATACGGCGCGGCGTTCAGCGCCGCGCTGCTGGCGGCCTTCTATCTGGTCCTCGCCGGCCGCCTGTTGAAGCGCGGCAACCAGAGCCTGCGCCTGCTGGTCGAGGCGTTTTTCGCGCTCGGCGTGGTCTTCGCCACGCTGGCGGTGCCGCTGGCCTTCGAGGGCCGCTGGACATCCGCCGTGTGGGCGCTGGAAGCGGCGGCGATCCTGTGGATCGGCGTACGCCAGCAGCGTCTGCCGGCGCGGCTGTTCGCGGTGCTGCTGCAATTCGGCGCCGGGACGATGTTCTTCTTCGATCTGCCGCAGGGCGGCGCCCTGCCGTGGCTCAATGTCGGCTTTCTCGGCTGCGCCATGGTGGCGCTGGCCGGACTGTTCAGCGCCGCCTACATCGAGCGTCACGCGCAACAACTGCGCCCGTTCGAGCGCGGCATCGGCAACGCGCTCCTGATCTGGGGCGCGCTGTGGTGGGCGGCCGCGGGTCTGCTGCAGATCGACGAGTACGTCGGCGACGAACTCGCGGTGCACGCGTCGCTCGCCTGGTTCGCGTTGTCCAGCGTGGCGCTGGCGACCATCGCGGGGCGTGTGCAGTGGCGCGGCGGTGCGCTGCTGAGCCTGGCGATTGCGCCCTTGCTGCTGCTGTTCGCGCTCGAGGCGGTCGATGCAACAAGCGGGCCGCTCGACGCACTCGGCTACCTGGCTTGGCCGTTCGGTTTCGCCGTCCATCTATACGCGCTGCGGCTCCATCAGGCGCAGGCGCCGCGCGCTGCACCCTGGCTGCATGCGACGGGTGTCTGGACATTGGCGATCGTCGCGGCGAAAACCCTCCAGTGGTGGCTGTTCGCGGCGGTGCCGGATTCGATCACCTGGGCCGATGTCGGCATCGGCGTCGCGCCGGCACTGTTGCTCGGCGCACTGTGCCGTGCCGCGCCGACACGCTGGCCGCTGAGCGAGCAGCGCGCCTACCTGCTGCTCGGCGGAGCGCCGCTGGCGGCATTGCTCGCGCTGTGGACCTTCGCCGCCAACTGGCACGGCGAAGGCAGCGCCGCGCCGTTGCCCTATCTGCCCGTCGTCAATCCGCTCGAGCTCACGCTGTTCGCCGCGCTGCTGCTGATCGCCTGGTGGTGGACCACGGTGCACCGGCGCGGCCTGGTGGCGGGCAATGCACAACGCACGGCGATCGGCAGCGCGCTGTGGGGCGGGCTGCTGTTCGCAGTGCTCAACGGCGTGCTGCTGCGCAGCCTGCACCACTGGGGTGGCGTGCCGTGGGACTGGGACGCGATGCTCGCCTCGCGTCTGGTGCAGTCAGCGCTGTCGATCTTCTGGACCGTGATCGCGCTCGGCCTGATGGTGGCCGCGACGCGGCGCGGCGTGCGCAGTCTGTGGCTGATCGGTGCGGCGCTGATGGCGGTGGTGGTGGCCAAGCTGTTCCTGATCGACCTGTCCAATGTCGGCGGCATCGAACGCGTGGTGTCGTTCATCGGCGTCGGTGTGCTGATGCTGGTGGTCGGCTACTTCGCGCCGGTGCCACCGAAAGCGGAGATCGCAAAATGAGAATGATCGTGCACGCCCTGCTGCTGGCCCCCGCGCTGGCTCTGGCCGAGACGCCGGCCGACTACGCCTACAGCGCACCGATCGCGGTCAGCGCGGCCACACCGTTTCAGCGCGTAGAGTTGCCGGCGACGGTCTATCGCGTGCTGACCCACGGCGACCTGCGCGATCTGCGGGTGTTCAATGCAGCCGGCGAAGTGGTGCCGCACGCGATCGAACCGCGACGATCGGCAAAGATCGAGAAGGCCGCGATGATCGACGTGCCGCTGTTCGCCTTACCCCAAGCGGCAAGCGGCAGTGGTTCGCTCAGCGTGCAGGTGGAGAAACGCGGCGATGGCACCATCGTCAGCGTGCTGCGTGATACGCCGGTGAATGCGCAGGATGCGCCCGATGCTTACCTGATCGACGCCTCGCGGCTGGAACGCACGGTCGGCGCGCTCGAGCTGGTGCCGGCCGATGCCTCGGCACAATTCATCGGGCGGATGCGGGTCGAAGCCAGCGACGATCTGGCGCACTGGCGCACGCTGGCCGGCAATGCGCCGCTGCTGGTCACTCACGCCAACGGGCAGACACTGTCGCGCCTGCGCATCGAATGGCCGGCGACCGCGGCGAAATACTGGCGCGCGAGCTGGGTCGGCGGATCATCGCCCCAGGGCGCAGTGCGTTTTGAACGGGCGGCACTCGAGCCGGCATCGTCGACGCGGGAGCCGGCGCGGATCTGGCAGCGCGTCGAACCCCTGCGCATCGGTGGCAGCGAGGGCAAGTATGCCTACGAGCTGCCGGTCGGTGCGCCGATCGACCGCCTGCGGCTGCATCTGCCGCAACCGAACAGCGTGGTGCCGGTGACACTTCTCACCCGCTCGCGCAGCGAAGATCCCTGGCAAACGATCGGCAATTACACCGTGTATCGCCTGCAGCAGGACGGCATCGAGTTCGCCAACCCGGACATCGCAGTCGGTCCGATGCGCGAACTGCTGCTGCGGATCGACAATCGCGGCGGCGGCCTCGGCAGCGGCGCGCCGATACTGGAGATCGGCTGGACCCCCCATACGCTGGTGTTCGCCGGGCGGGGCGCCGGGCCCTATCGACTCGTCTATGGCAGCGCTCAGGCGACAGCAGCCGCCTACCCGATCCAGAGTCTGGTGCCCGACTACGGCGACGGCAGCAGCGAGGCCGTGCGCAAGCTGATCGGCGCGGCTGCGCTGGGCGAGGCCACGGCGGCGGGCGGCGAAGCGCAGCTTCGACCCCAGGTCGATTTCAAGCGCTGGACGCTGTGGGGCGTGTTGCTGGCGGCGGTGCTGCTGCTCGGCGGAATGGCTTACCGTTTGTGGCGACAGATGGGAACGCGGGGCCCGGATTCCGATTCCGAACAGCGATGAATTCGACGCTCAGCAGAGCATACGCAGTGGGACGATTCGTCTTGCAAAGAGCGCTGGCGATCGGCGCCGCCTGTGTCGTCTTGCTTCTGCTGTTCTGGGTGGCGACGACGCAGCCTTTCGTTCAGCCGCTTGCTGTCGTAGCACAGGCATCCGATCGGGCTGCGCTCGAACGCCACGTCCGCGCGCTGTCGCAGACCTTCCATCCGCGCAGCTTCGATCACAAAGCCAATCTCGATTCGACGGCCGACTACATCGCCGGAGAACTTGCCGGCCTCGGTTTCGCCGTGGAGAGCCAGCCGTTCGTGGTCGATGGCGAGACATTCCGCAGGCATGGAACCGGCCGGATTCCGGTCGAATCGATCACCGCAACTACTGGCAGGCGGGATTTCCTGCTCTGATGATCACCGACACGGCCTTCTACCGCAACGACGAGTATCACCGCCGCGGCGACACGGCCGACCGGCTCGACTATGTTCGCATGTCGCGGGTGGTGTCGGCGGTGGATGCCGGAATTCGCGCCCTGGAATGGTCTCGATCGGCGGGCGGGACAGCGAGCGACTACGAGTCTGAGACCCGGATCGGCACGAGCAAGGTCGCCTGGGAATGCAGGTCGAACGAGCCCTGCGCGGCGTCGCCGGACGTGAGCGCCGAGCTGGTCGGTGGCATGAACGGCGCCAGCTTGCCCGCCAGGCTGTCCGGCGGAATCACGCCGATCTTGAGGATCTTCGCCATCGTGTTGGCATCGACCGGCGGCGCGTAGAGGAAGCCCTGCATCTCGTTACAACCCATTTCGGCGAGTATTTCGGCCTGTTGCTTGGTCTCGACCCCTTCGGCCACAGTCTTGACGCCCAACGTTCGCGCGAGATTGACGATCGCGCGCGTGATCTCGCGATCGTCCGCCTTGGTGCCGAGATCCTGCACGAACGAGCGATCGATCTTGACGCTGTCCACCGGCAGTTGTCTGAGGTAGCTGAAGGACGAATAGCCGGTACCGAAATCGTCGATCGCCACGGTCGCGCCAAGGCCGCGGATGCACTCGAGCGTGTTGCGCGCGGCGTTCATGTTCTTCATGAACAGGTTTTCCGTTACCTCCAGCTGCAGCAGCTTGGGGTCGATTCCAGTCTGCTTGACGGCGGTAACCACGGCCGTCAGCAAGTGGTCTTCGCGGAACTGCATGCTCGATACGTTGACCGCCATCTGGATCGATGGCAGCCCGGCCTCTTGCCAGGCCCGCTGCTGGCGACAGGCCTGCATCAACACCCATTCACCGATGTGCGCGATGAGGCCAGCCTCTTCGGCGATCTCGATGAAGCTGGCCGGTGCGACGAGGCCGTGCATCGGGCTGCGCCAGCGAACCAGCGCCTCGGCACCGATCACGCGGTTGGTTCCGGTTTCCACCTTGGGCTGGTAATGCACGACGAACTGCTGATTTTCGAGCGCCTTGCGCAGGCCGTTCTCGACCGCTAGCCTGCGCGACGCGGCAGCGCTCATTGCGTGCGAGAAGAACTGAAAGCCGTCCTTGCCCTCCTCCTTTGCGCGATACATCGCCATGTCGGCGTGCTTGAGCAGGGTATCGCCGTAGTTGCCGTCACGCGGATAGCACGCGATACCCACGCTGATGCTGCTCTGGACCTTGTAGCCACTGACCCCGAACGGCGCCCGGAACGCGTCGATCAGCCGCTGGGCCACTGCGGCGAGTGCGTTTTGGTCCGCCACGTCACGAAACAGGAGCACGAACTCGTCGCCACCGACGCGGGCTACGCTGCTCGGCTCACCACCACGGTTGATCGCGACATCGTCTTCGGTTCGCACGCAGGCCGACAGGCGGGCCGCCGCTTGGGTCAGTAGTTCATCGCCGATGCCGTGACCAAGCGTGTCGTTGATGCGCTTGAAGTCGTCGAGGTCGACGAACATGACCGCCACTTTGCCGGCCCGGCGCTCTGCCGCAGCCAGAGCCTTGGTGAGGTCTTCCTGCAGGCGAGTGCGGTTCGGCAGCTTGGTCAGCGCATCGTTGTGCGTCGTTTGCAACGCCAGGCGCTGTGCGGTTTCGCGCCTTGTCGTCTCCACCTGGAGTTGCGCCTGCAGGCTGTCGAGTTCCTGTCGATGGCTTCGAACCGCGACATCGAGCTTGGCGCGCGAATCAACGAGCTCATTGGCCAGGGACTGTGCAGAATCGGTCTGCGTGGCCAGTTCCTGGCGGGTGGCACGCAAGCTCGAGTAGAAGCTCAACGCCGCCGTGACGGAGGCCGCGAGAGCGGACGCCGTGAAGGCGCCGAGCGCGTCGCCCGGATTCATCAGGCCCCACGCGGTTCCCGCGCCGGCAATCGTCAGCAGCCCGAGAGGGAGATAGGGTTTGCGCAGGTCGGGGTTTTGCGGTGTCATCTGGGCGGTCGACGGCGGTTGGGAGGATGTCGGCCAGCGTAGCGCCCCATGCACCTGGCAAGGATGACGGATCGCACGCCGCCAGCAATCGCCCGGATTATCGAGGACGACACTTGCGAATTGTCACGGTTTCAGACCGATCAGGCCTCTCGCGCGGCCTATCCGGCAGCCGGTGGGACGGTGATGCTCGGGAACTTCAACCTGCCTTCGGAAGCACGGCTGGCGACCAATCGATCTGCCGGAATTCACGCAGCAAGCGCTCGCCGCGATTCGCATTGAGTTGGGCAACTCTCGAAATGCGACCGAGCAGATGCTGGCGGAAATGCGGGTGGCAGAGATGGTTTTGGCCCTGCGGCCCATGGCGCCGACAATTGTGCAGAATGGCCTTGAGGGTATCGAACTCGCGGCGCGGCACATTGGGCTTCTGATTCACAACCATGCCGACGATGCGCTGCGATGTGGCCTGCCTTTGCGCGCGTGTCTTGCGGTAGTGGGGTTCGAAGCCCTCGTCGACGATGATCGAATAGAGCATCGATTTGACCCGCTCCATCTTTCGCGCAAATGCATCGTCACCCGAAAAGATCAGGTCATCGACATAGCGCGTATAGCCAATGCCGCAAGCCGCCGCCGCGCCGCTCAAGCGCAGGTCGAGACGATAGGCGCACAGGTTGGCCAGTGCCGGAGAACTTGGCGCACCCTGGGGCAGATGCGCAATCCGCAGCATGGCATGGCGCCGGGATTTCGTGCCAGCATCGTCGTTCTGTCCGAGTTCCGGAGACGGAGAGGCGCGCAAGATCGAGTAGGGCGTCGAGTGGGTGACCAACCCGGTGAGCGTCCGCGCAGCAGCCGGCGGGTAGCCGAGTGTACGGAACATCGCGTGTAAGCGGCCCGCGGTCACGCCGGTAAAGAAATCCTGCAGATAGATCTGAAGAACGAGATTCTTGCCGCTGTGAGGCAGCGCGGCGGAGATCGTTGAACGGCCGCTTACACAACCGTGTGCCGCGTCGTGTGCCGGCACCTGTTCGAGAATACGGTGCAGAACGCGTCGCTGCAGGCCGCGCATCCGCGGCTTGGGGATCTCGATCAGGCGATATCCGCCTCGCCGCTTCGCAAGCCAGCGATAGCGATAGCGATAGCGATAGTGGCAGAGCGGGCCGTCGGCGGTAAGGTCGGAACGCAGGCTGGCGGCAAACCAGTCGAGTTCCCCGATGGGCAGACCGAGCCAATCGGCGAGATCTCCCGGCGTGGCGAGCCGCGGCAGTTCCTTCGCCTTGGCGCGGAGACTGGCCGGCGGTTCGCCCATCGGCGGCTGGAATGGATACCAGCCGCGGACCCGCGGAACTTCGCCAGCCGACTAAAAGGCACTGCGAAGAGGAGCGAATCCGAGGATGCTGCGCACCAGTTCATCGTGCTGCGCGGCGCCGATGCTTTCGCCATAGTCGAGGCGGATCTGGCGGATCAGCGGACCGATCCACGGCCATGCTTGCCCAAGAACTCGCCGCATGCGCTCGCGCAATTGCGACTGTTTCAGGTCTCCAGCCAACGCGGCACGCGCGAGCTGGGTGGCGACTGAGAGTGATCTGCGCTCGATGTCGAGCGAATCGCATGGCCGGTCGTCTTCGCTCTCATCGTACATCACTGTTGTCCAAAACAGCTTATGACGTTGGGTCATCCGAAGGTGTAGGGTGTTGGTGAATGGCCAAACCCACCGACACCTGACCGGAGGAGACCCAACGTGAAAGCATCATGCAGCATGTTTAGCCAGATACTCAAGCTGATCCCGCGGACCGACTTCGAGCGGATGGTCAAACAGACGGGAGCGCAATACCGAAGCAAGGGGTTGTCGAGCTGGAGCCAATTTGTTGGCATGCTGTTCTGCCAGTTGGGCCGCGCTCATTCTCTGCGGGAGATTGAAGGCGGGCTGAAGAGTTGGGGTCTTCTCGGAATAGTGTGGGTAAATCCACATGACAGTTAGATCGCTGGTGCCGTCGAACATGGGTAGATGGATTGACGCGGCGAGCGAACTTGGCAAGATCGCGCCATGGCTACCTCACCCAAGCGCAAGCGTCTGCTGGACGCATACCGGTTTCCCGGATTCACCCCTCGCGCTGACGTGCGCGGCATTTTTGGCGATCCGCAGGCACGGGTCATTACCCTCGTCCGGCGCTCAAAAAAACGCGCTGCCCGCAATGCGGCCAAGTCCATACCACCTGGTACGACCGCACCACGCGCCGGGCACGCGATCTCTCGAGTGCAGACACGCGGATCTACCTGCAGTTCGAGGTTCGACGCCTGCGCTGCCCGTGCAACGGCAAGGTGAGAGGCGAGCGTCTGGACTTTCTCGCCGACAACCCGCTCTACACGAAGCGCTTTGCCTGGTTTGTCGGTCGGCGCTGCCGAAGCAGCACGATCAAGGATGTCGCCAAGGAACTGAACCTGCACTGGGGCGCAGTCAAGGAACTGGACAAGGCGTACATGCGGGTGCAACTGGAACGCGCCGGCCGACCGGGGCCCAAGGCGATCGGCATCGACGAAATCTCGATTCGCAAGGGGTACACCTACCGCATCGTCGTCAGCGACCTGATTCGGGGCCGGCCGATCTGGTTCGGTGGCAAGGATAGGAGCGAGGCCAGCATGAACCAGTTCTACGACTGGCTGGGGCCGAACAAGGCCCGTGGCATCCGCCTGGCCGTGATGGACATGTGGAAGCCGTTTCGCACCGCCACCAACGCCCATGCACCGCAGGCCGCCATCCTGTTCGACAAGTTCCATGTGATGCGCCATCTGAACGATGCCCTCGACAAGGTACGCAAGGCCGAATATGCGCGGCTGTCCGCCCCGGCGGCCACTTGAAATTCCTCCACCTGTGGCCAGGTCAAAATCCCCCAGGGGCGAGGACAGGAGTGTGGGGATTGTTACTCGGGATGGGTAGCTTTGGCAAGTCGGCTGGCGGCCTCTTTGAGGCGATAGCTTTTGCCGCGGAACTCGAGCAGGACGCTGCGGTGCAGGAGGCGGTCGAGGATGGCGGTGGTGAGGGCGGCGTCGCCGAGAAACTTGTGCCAATCCTCGATGATGCGGTTTGAGGTGATGAGCGAGCTGCGTCGCAGCTTGTAGCGCTTGTGCAGGATCGATTGCAGGGCGTCGGCGGCCTCGGCCGGGAGGTGGCGGGCCAGGAACAAGTCGTCGAGCACCAGCAGGTCGGCGTCGATGACGGGCTTGAGCAGCTTGCGCTTGTCGGCGCTCGCGCCCTGAGCGAGATTGGCGAGCAGCTCATCGGCTTCGCCGTAGAGCACGCGCAGCCCCGAGCGCAGCGCCGAATAGGCGATCGCCTTGGCGATGTGGCTCTTCCCGGTGCCGGGCTGACCGATCAGCAGTGCGCTGTCGCCCTCGGCGATGAACTTCAGGGTATGCAGCTCGAAGCAGGTGCGCTTGGGGATCTTGGGGTTGTAGCCCCAGTCGAACTCCGCCAGCGAGGCACGCTCCTCGAGCCCGGAGAGCTGGTAGCGGCGCTCCAGTAGGCGAGACTGGCGCCGGTCCAGCTCATCCTGGAGGAGCGCCGAGAAGGTCTCGAGAAACGACAGGCTGGAAGCCTGGGACTCGATCAGGCGCGTCTCCAGGGTGGCACGCACGCCCGACAGGCGCAGCTGTTTGAGGGTTTTTTCGATTTCCATCATGCTCATGCTCATGGCTTGGGGTCTCCTGGACGGTGGGTAATGGGTGGTATCGGTGCTGGGCGTGCGCGGGCGTTGAGCTTGGACGCCGCGGGTTTGTCGGCGTTGAGCCCGGCGTGGCGGCGGTTCCGTCAAGGGCGGGCGAGGGGCTTTCTCGCCCGGCGCAGCGCACCCTTGACGGCGACCGGAGAAATACGCTCCTGGCGGGTTGGCAGGCAGTTCTTTCGCCTGCCGGCCTGCCTCACGGCGCGGGGGTTTGGGGGCGGCGCCCCCAAGGTGTTGCGAGTGCACCGCGTGCTCATGCGCAGTCCTGCGCTTGTGCTTCGCCCAGCGGTGGCTGCACGCGCTCGGTTGCCTGTGAGGGTGCGGGCGTATCGGGCGCCAACGGCTCCGTGCCGACACTGCGGTTGAAGAACGCGGCATACTCGGCGGGGTCACGGATGAGCGCGTGCTGCTGGGTGAGCGGCGAGCCAGCGTCACCCAGGGGCAATTCCGGCTGGGTTCCATCGAGCCGGGCGATGGCCTGAGCGAGCAGTTGCTCAGCGATCGCGCGCACGGCCTTGTAGGCGTGGATGTGGCGGGCGAGCGCGCTGGCGGCTGCCTGCTCCAGGATGCAGGCCGGATAGCGCGGGTGCAGCCCCACGATACCCCACATGCTCTTCTGCGCCTCGCGCCCACGTTGCTCGAACAACGCGCGACACAGCGCGTGGGTGTGGGGGCCGATGTGCTCGGCGCGCTTGAGGATCTGGTGTGTCTGGCGGGAGGGGTTGAACAGGCGCTCGGCATCGGGCAGTTCGACTGCGCCCTTGCGCCTCGCGCGCGTATGGCGGCGGATCAGCGCCAGCGTGTGCAGGTCGCGGATCTCGATCTCGTGCTCATAGAGGCGGACCAACACCTCGGCGCCGATCGGGGCCGGGCGCGCGGCATACCAGGCGCTGTCAACCTGAACGGTGGTGTCGTCCTGCACCGTGCGCGTGCCCTCCTCGAAGTAGCGGAAGCCCTCGATAGGCAACGCCTTGAGGTGGGCGCGCTCCTCCTGGAACATCTCCTCGACCTGGCGCTTGGCCCGGCCGTGAATGCGCTGGGCCGCCCACTTCTCTTCCCAATGCATGAGAAAGGCGTTTTGCGCCTCGATCGATTCGAAGCGCCGCCCCGCCAGAGCCGTGGCCTGGGTGTGCTGGATCGCGTTTTCCACGGACCCTTTTCGGTTCGGATCACGAACGCGGGCCGGATCGGCCACGACCGCGTAATGGGCGAGCATCGCCGCGTACAGGCGGTTCAGTTGCGGCTCGTAGATGTCCGGGCGGATGACGCCCTCTTTCAGGTTATCGAGCACCACGTACTGGCAGCAACCGCCGAAGTAGCGGAAGGCCTGCTCGTGAAGCCACGCCCACACCTGGCTGCTCGACTTCCACACCACCTGCCGATACGAGCGGCGCGAGTAGCGAAGCGTCATCACGAACAGCCGCGGTTTGCGATACCGGCCGCTCGGATGAAGCGTGGGCGCGCCCTCGCCGTAGTCGACCTGTGCCTCTTCCCCGGGCAGGAACTCCAGCCGGTCGAATTGCTCCGGCGCCTGGGTGCGCAGCGCCCGGCAGAAGCGCTTGACGCTGTTGTAGCGGCCCTCGAAGCCAAAGCGATCCACCAGATCCTGGTAGATCGCCATGGCGTTGCGACCCAAACGCACCTGCGCCTCGATCCATGCCCGGTGCGGCTCGCAGGCCGAACGCACGTGCGCAGGTAGCCGCAGCGGGGATGGATCGGGCGCCGGCGCCGGTGGCCAGGGTGGAGGAATTTGAACGGCCAGCCCGGGCGAGCCGGTGGCCATGGGGGAATTTGCCTCGGCTTCGGTCTCCTGGGCAAGCTTGCCTCAGCGCTCATTGGAACTGACCCGTCTTCTGCTCACAGGATTGACCCAGTAACCTGATTTTGGCGGCTGCAAATTGGTCCGTAGCGGCTGATTGGTTGAAGCTCGCTGGATGGTTCCCTCCGATGAGGTCCGTCCATGGAGAGCAAACAGTGCGCTGGCTGCGGCAAGTCATTCCATCCCCGCCCGCAAAGACCCGATCAGCGCTTCTGTCCGCAACCGGCCTGCCAACGCGCGCGTAAGCGCCAGTGGCAGCAACAACGCCGCCAGCGCGACCCCGACTACCGGGAGAACGAAGCGCGCGGCGGGCGGTTATGGCGGCAGTGCCATCCTGACTACTGGCGGGCGTACCGCCAGGCGCACCCCGACTACCAGGAACGCAATCGGGCGCAGCAGTCCGAGCGTGACCTTAGGCGGGCCACACGTCTTCTTGCAAATGGGGACGTGTCAGTGCGGGATCCGCTTGTTCCTTCAGGTACTTACGTACTGAGTCCGGTGGTACCGGGCAATCTTGCAAATGGGGACGTGTGGACGGTAGAAATCCGCGTGGTTTCAATGGAGTAACCTCCAAGAGCGGGTTCTTGCAAATGAGGACCTCATAGGTTTCCGAGCTCCGGGCGAGTAAGTTCGCGCCCATGGACACCGCGACGGGTACGACCCGGGAAGTCGATCTGCATCGTCTGGATCTGCGTTTTGCCGAAGCGCGGCTACTGGAGCCGCGGGCGGTGGAGGCGCTGGCCCGCTCCATCGAGCAGAACGGTCAACGCATTGCGTGCATCGCGGTGCCCGAGGACGGTAACCGGCTGATTCTGGTCGACGGCTATCGTCGCATCCTGGCATTGCGCCGGCTCGGGCGCGATACCGCGAGCGTGGAGGCCTGGGCGTGTGATCTCGCCCAGGCCTTGCTGACGGTCCTGGCGCGCGCCAACGCGCGGCCTTTTGCGGCCCTGGAAGAAGCGCTCCTGCTGCGCGAACTGGTCCACGGCCAGGGGCTCTCCGAGCGCGAGGTCGCTCGGCGCAGTGGCCGCGATGTCAGTTGGGTCAGCCGGCGCCTGCAACTCATCTGCGCGCTGCCCGAGGTGCTGCTCACAGCGGTGCGCAAGGGCGATCTCTCCACCTGGGCTGCGACGCGCGTGCTGGCCCCGTTGGCGCGCGCCAACGCCGAGCATGCTGCACAACTACTCGGTGCGCTGGCATCGACACCGCTGAGCACGCGCGAACTTCATACCTGGTTCCGGCACTACCAGGGCGCCTCGCGTGCGGCCCGGGCGCGCATGGTCGAGCACCCACGATTGTTCATCGAGGCGGTGCAAGCGCGTGATGAGCAGCGCGCCGATGCGCGCCTGCGCGAGGGCCCCGAAGGGCAGTGCGCGGCCGATGTCCGGCAACTGCTCGCACTGATCAAACGGCTGCGCCAGTGTTTGCCGACGCTCAGTACGCTGGCACAACCCGAACCCGTGCTGAGCGCGCTGACACGCCTGCGCACGGCACTCGATGCTCTGCAGTCCGACCTTGCGAGGAGCTTTGACCATGACCCCAGCCCGATCCGAGATGCGGCCCGCACCCTGCAAACCCAAGGCCTGAGCCTGCGCGAAATCAGCCGAGCACTGAAGCTCTCGCGTAACACCGTTCGCCGGATACTGCGCGCACCGTTGCAGGCGGGCGACGAACCGGCCGAGCACGGCCTCACCTTGAGCTATCTGCAATCGGCCTTCGAGCGCGCTCAGGGCAACGTGGTGCGGGTTCAGCAACTGCTTGCCGCCGAGTACGATCTGATCCTCTCCTACAGCACGCTGACGCGCTGGGTCCGCGAGGCGGGGCTGCGCGCACCGCCTGCGCGTGCCGGCGAATACAACTTTGGTCCGGGCGAGGAGATGCAGCACGACACCTCGGCGCACCGCGTGCGCCTGGCCGAGAAGAACGTCACCGCCCAGTGTGCCGGTCTCGTGCTGGCTTACTCGCGCCGGCTCTTCATTCAGTATTACCCGCGCTACAGCCGCTTCGAGGCCAAGCAGTTCCTGCTCGAGGCCGCGTGCTTCATGCAGGGGAGCTGCCCGATCTGCCTGATCGACAACACCAGCGTGATGCTCGCCTGCGGTGCCGGTGAGAACGCCGTCATGGCTCCCGAGATGGCGGCTTTCGCCCGCACGCTGGGCTTCGAATTCCGTGCCCACCGGGTGGGCAATCCGGATCGCAAGGGACGCATCGAGAGAAACTTCTTTTTCGTCCAGACCAACTTCCTGCCCGGGCGCAGTTTCACCGACTTCGACGATCTGAACCGCCAAGCGCTCGCCTGGTGCAAGGAGGTGGCCAATGCCAACCCCAAGCGCGTTCTCGGGATGTCGCCCGAGGCGGCCTACGTGATCGAGAAGCCGTACCTGCAATCGCTGCCCAGCGCGCTGCCACCGATCTATGAGGTCCTCGATCGGGTGGTGGACCTGAACGGCTATGTCTTGTCCGCGCCGGCTCGAAACTGGTCCGAATCTGACGACTTGGAAGCGGAGCGGAAACTGGGGTGTTGAAGCGGCCCGAGGGGAGACTCGCCGGAGCAAGCGAAAGCGGCCGGCCCTGCGATGCAGGAAGCCGGCGGTTTATGGTGAAGGTCGGATCAGGAATCGGACTGATCGCGCATGCGGTAGCTACGGCCCTCAATGACGATGGACTCGGCGTGATGAAGCAAGCGGTCGAGCAAAGCCGAAGTCAGCGTGCTGTCGTTGTTGAAGATCTCCGGCCAGTTCTTGAACGCCCGATTCGTAGTAATGATCGTCGAACCGCGCTCGTAGCGTTGGCTGATCACCTGGAACAGCGCATCGGCGCCGAACTTGTCGATCGGCAAGTACCCCAGTTCATCGACGACGAGTAACGAAGGCTTGAGCAGGCGTGCCATCTCGCGCTTGATGCCGCCGGTAGCCTGGGCGGCGGCCAGCGTATTGACGATATCGACTGCGCTGGTAAACAGGGCCGTCCTGCCCTTGAGGCAAGCGGTATGCGCCAGGGCAATCGCCAGATGCGTCTTGCCGACACCGACGCCTCCGAGCAGGATCAGATTGCCGTGTTGGGGGAGGAAGTCCAGGCGAAACACCTGCTGGAGCTGCGCCCGATTGATCCTCTTCGGCCAACTCCAATCGAAGCCATCGAGCGTCTTGATCCCGGGCAGGCGCGCCGCCTTCAGCCGGCGCTCGATCAAGGCGGCATCACGACGGGCCACCTCACCGTCGACCAGGTGCTCGAGCAGTCGGCCATGCGACCAGGATTCGCGCCCCGCCTGCGCCATCAAGGCGCTGTGGTGGTCGGCGAAATACGGCAACTGCAAGCGCTTCAGATTCGTCTGCAATAGAGCCTCAGTCATTCCCATTGTCATCTCCTGTTAAGTTTGCATAAGCCGACAAATCGGCCGGCGGTAACTCCAGATCCAGCGCATCCTGACGGCGCATCAGCAGCAGCGGGCTCGCCTCGGGCAATTTGCGCTCGCGCGCCTCGATCAAATGCGCGATGTACTCGCTGCTGAACGCCTCGAAGGCCAATGCATCAGTCATCGCCCGCAGTACCGGATCGTCGCCATGGATCTCGGCCAGCGCCACGATCTTGCGGACATGCGAAATGGCATTGCCGCGGCGCTCCAGCAGACCGGCGTGGTACTTCGCCGCCAGCGGCGACAGGGCAAGGAAGCGCTTGAGCACGTGGGCGTCGCGCGCATGGCGACGCTGTGCCAGCAGCGCCTTCGGATGATCCGGATCCTCGATGTCGCGGTGCCGCTCGAATGAGCGGCCATGGCGTGCGATCAATTCCTCGCCGTGATACACGCAGAGTCGGTCCGGATAAACCTTCACGGTCACTTGGCTGCCGGCAAAGCGCGCCGGTACCGAATAACGGTTGCCCTCGAAGCTCACCCGGAATTGCCGGTTGGCGCGCAGCGTCAGCACCCGGCCGACATCGAAGGGGCGGGGATTGACCGCCTGCAAATGGGCTTGCTCCTCCCTCCACAGATCGACTGGCCGGCGATGGGTTTCCCGGTGCAAGCGGACATTGGCCACCGACTCCAGCCAGAGGCGCAGTGCCGGATTGAGCGCGGCAAACTCCGGCAGATCCAGGCCGGCAAGGAAGTTGCCCTTGACGTAGCCGACACCGCGCTCGACCCGGCCCTTCTCGTAAGTCCCCAACTGACGGTTGTACGCAATGTCAGAGAACCCTTGTTGAGATCACGCACGCATTTCATCCCAGGCGTGGCGAGCGGATTACGGCCGCCACGCGCAAGAAGACGTGGGGTGATGACCGGATCATGTACTACGACGCGCGGGGACAGCTGGTCTCAGTGCTGACGTCGTGGACGAGTCTGCACGAGCTCGATTCGTTCATGGCGGCGTCGGCGGGGCGCAGTTGGCTGCGCGTCGATGATCTGCTGCGGCTGAGCGCGCTGATCGCCGCGCTGAAGGTTCGCGACGAAGAAGGCGGTGTCAAATGAATTCCGCCGCATACGTCATTTTAATTATGCCGCTCATGATCTTGTCAGTGAACACACCAATGGTGACGGTGATCGACTTCGTGGCTTGCTGGTTGGGCAGGTTGGCCGGAGTGACGGAGGTAGAAAGTGGGGGGCTAGTGATGTTTGCTTGGCTTATTCAAAGGTCTACCTCGCAAAAAATTACCCTTGACATCCAACAATGGCGGCATATATTACAATACATACAAACGGCCACTGTAACCACTGTGATCAGGACCAAGAGAAGCGCCAAGGCTGAGCGGCTAAAGCAGAACGAGTCGCTCAACTTGCACCCCGACCGGGTGAGCGCGCCACACTTTCGCAACAGTGTCTTCTTCGACGCGCTGGACCTCGTCCAGGTGAAGTACGAGATGCTTCGCCAGGTCAGCCACGAGGGCACGCCCAAGGCGCAGGCGGCGGCCATGTACGGAATGTCGCGACCGACCTTGTACCAGGCGATGAACGCGTTCGACCGCGACGGCGTAGCCGGGCTTTTGCCGCAACGGCGCGGCCCCAAGGGTGCGCACAAGCTCACCGACGAGGTCATGGTCTTTATTGCCGGGCGTCAGGCCGAGGATCCCACGCTACACGCCCGAGCGCTCGCCAAGGCCCTACGCGATGAGAAGCACATCGCGGTGCATCCACGCAGCATCGAACGTGCGTTGGAGCGGAAAAAAAAACGCTGAGCCTCGAAGCGCGCTCAGACACCACGACCAAAGGCAAGATCGTGCCGGCAGGAATCGAAGCCTACGAGCAACTGCGCACTGCTGTGCTGCTCGGCCAAGCTCGTCCAGAGGGGCTTGCTGCCGTGGCTTATCACGGCTTGCTCGGTGGCATGAAGCTCATCGGCGCAGCCGGCACACCCGTAGTGGGCGTGAGCTCAGGTGCGCCCGCCGTCACGCCCGCCGCCTCGCCGAGCGACCCCGCTCTGTTGCGGCTGCTGGCCGACATGGTCTTGCGCTACACACAGGAGCCTACCCATGTACTCTGAATCCCCAAGGTCAGCACCAACCATCTGCGTCGTGATGCCTACCTGTACGTTCGTCAGTCCACCTTGCGCCAGGTGCTGGAAAACACCGAGAGCACGAAGCGCCAGTACGCATTGCAACAGCGCGCAGTGGCACTCGGGTGGCCGATCGAACGCATCCACACAATCGACAACGATCTCGGACGCTCGGGCGCCAGCTCGCGAAACCGCGACGGCTTCCAGCACCTCGTCTCTGAGGTCGCCATGGGGCACGCAGGCATCGTCCTTGGGTTGGAGGTCTCGCGCTTGGCGCGCAACAACGCTGACTGGCACCGCTTGCTCGAGCTCGCCGCCATGTCGCAGACCCTCATCTGCGACGAAGACGGTGTGTATGACCCTGCGCACTTCAACGACCGTCTGCTGCTGGGCCTGAAGGGCACGATGAGTGAGGCCGAACTGCACATCCTGAAGGCCCGTCTGCAAGGCGGCATACGCAACAAGGCCAGCCGTGGTGAGTTGGAATTGGCCCTACCGGTCGGCCTGGTCTATACACCCAGCGGTGCAGTTGTGCTCGATCCTGACGCGCAGATCCGCAGTGCGTTGCAGTTCGTCTTCGATACCTACCGGCAAAGCGGCTCGGCTTGTGCGGTCGTGCGTCGCTTCGAGCGCGAGGGTGTCCGCTTTCCTCGGCGCCTGCAGCGGGGCCTCGGCAAGGGTGACGTGCTTTGGGGTTCGATCGATCACAGGCGCGTGGTAGAGATACTGCACAACCCGCGCTACGCCGGTGCCTTTGTCTCACGGGCGCGTCCACACGGCCCGTGACGAAAATCTGCGTCCCCATCTTCTGCAGGTCCCGCGTGAGCAGTGGCATACGTTGATATGCAATGCACATCCTGGCTACATCGACTGGGATGAGTTCGAACGCAACCAGCTCACGCTCAAGCACAACGCCCCCGGCCGCGGCGTTACCGGCCGTGGCAGCCCGCCGCGCGAAGGCGTTGGCCTGCTTCAGGGGCGCATCATTTGCGGACGTTGCGGTGCGCGCATGAGCACGCGATACAGCCATATCGCCACAACTACGGTGCCTTACTACCAGTGCCTGGTGGCCGCCGTGCGACGCCTGACTTTTGCGCACGCTGGACTCGGTGTATTTTTTCGCCCAAGCGGCATCGCCCTGACGTTTTCGCGAGAGATTCCGAATGGATGGTCGAACAGACCCCTGCCAGACGGGCGAGTCGTGTCTTGAGGCACGTACGGCCGTGCCGATTGGAGCGGCGGCGGCGAGAATCGAGCGCTTGTGATCAACCGCTCGCGGGGCCAGTGCTTGGCGTGCGAAGTGGTATTGGTGAGCACTGACGGGCAGCTAATCGAGCACCTCTTGGTCTGCCGTTCGATTGGCAGCACAGTTGTGGTTCATGGGCCACTGGCCATCACGCGCCAGACATCCGTCATGAGATCCAGGTGTTGTAAGCCACGCCAAAGAGTCTCTGTGCCGGGTTCACCATCGGACTTACGCCCCAGGAAACCGCCTATCTTGGCCACCATGCGGATGGCTTCGCGCAGGCTGGGCGCCTGTTCAGGCGGCACGGGATTCTTCGTGCTGTAGGCAACCAGCGCTTTCCACTCGGCTTCTTCAAAATAGACATCGCAGGGCAACTCGGGAACCTCACGCCCGAGCTTGACCATATGATAGATGCGCCAGGCTACGACCATGTCGATGGCCAAGCAGGCCTCCAACCGGTCACCGTGACCGAGCCGGCGATCTTCGATGCGGCAGCCGCTTTTGAGCGTGCGATGAAACACCTCGATACCCCAGCGCTGGGTATACCAGGCCACTTTCTCGCACGCCTGCTCGAAGCTCTGCACGGCGAGCGTGGTGAGCAGCCGCCATTCGATGGGTTCGACGCCCTCGGGCGTGTCCTCTTCTTTGGCCAGCACCGTCCAGATCTCGAGCGCGCTCAGGTGCGCCTTGTCCTGTGGCGCACACAAAGTCAGCGCGGCAAAGCGGATCGCCAGTTTGGCCTCGCGCGCTGGACGATTCTTCTGCCGAGGCAGTTTGACGATTTGATAGCCGGCGATCGGCTGCCTCTGGATCGCCTCGAACAGGCGCGCCTGTTCGTCTTGCACTTGGCGATCGTGCTGAGCACGAATGAGCAACTTCGGTCCCGCCGGCTCGATCGCCGCTTGGGCAAACAGCTCATAGATGTCCGCTTCCCGATCGCCCATACTGACCACAGTGAGCTGTGGATTGCGCTTTTGCACCGCCGCCACCGCCTGATAGCTCTTGAGCCAGCGATAGCTCTCCTTCTGTTCAATTGCCAAGGCATGGCGCTGCGCCTTCTTGCCGAACGTCTGCGGATCACGGGCCCAACATTGCGCATCGACAAAGCCCAGCGGCACCCCTTGCACCGTCATCGCCAGGCTGCTGTGCAAATGCAAGCCCTGCGCACCGTCGGCCGTGGTGCCGATCGGACCCAGGCCCTCGATGCTCAGTTGGGTGTAGTTCACACTGGTGGTGTCTTGCGGTACCAGCACGACTGAACCCTCACCCAACTCGCTGATGCGCTGCTCGGTGGCCGCATAGTGCGGCTGCAACAAGGTCTCGAACAGCACGTCGTCGTTGGCCAGAAAACGATAGGCCGCTTGCATCTTGGTCGCGCTCCCACACGCTTCGGGTAGGTTGGCCATGGGTCGGGCCCAGAAATCACGCGCCATGCTCATCAAGCGCTGGGTGAGCCGCTCACTGAGCCGGCAGCGTCCGAATTCTTCTTCCGCCCAGTCAAGCGGGGGCTTGGCTCGGACCGAGGGCATTAGGCGCGCCAACTCGGGCGGCGCGGTCAATAGTTTGCGCCAGTTGCGTTGCAGCGGATAGACGAATACCTGTTTGCGCCCCACTTGCCCCTGGCGCGCCCGATCCTGACGGCCCCGCCCCTGGGTCATCCCCAGATCGGTCCAGTTGGCCGCCCGGTAACAAGCGCCCGGGTAGCGGCTGCTATCCACAAAACTCTCGATCAGCACCGGTTTGTAGCCATAGTGCCGCTGCCAATCGCCGGCGAGCTGGCGGCTGGCCAAGCCCAGCACGTGCGAGGCCAGATTCTTCACCTGGACCGAGGGCACAATCAGAAATCGACTGTTGCCCACGATCAGCGCCAAGCGCGCCGCGCGGGTGCCCTCGCTCCAACCGATCCACTCATCGCGTACACCCAGCCGCCATGCCGCCGCGCTAAAACTCAAGCCGCCCAGAATCCCTTGCTCGCTTCTGATCAAATAGCGCAGCTGCGCCCCGCACAGCGGCCCGTCGCCCAACGGGTGGTGCGCTTGCATCATCGCTCGCCACTGGCGCGACAAGGCTTTGTCGCCGTTGACCACCACCAGTTCAATGCGGCCCAGCTTCGACAGCCCCGCCTCGATCTGCGGCCACTGCATGGGCTCGGCTGGCCGCGGCCTGCGCGCGAGGAAACTCACCTCGCGCGCCGCTGGCAACTCGATCAGCCCACGCCGTTCAAGCTTGTTGAGCACAATCCGGCAGCTGGTCTCCTTCGGCCGCCCGTCAGCGTGCCGCCAGTCGAACCAGCCGCACACCACCCGTGCCAGCGCACCGCGGGTCAGATCAACGCCGCTGCGCACCGTCGCGCGAATGCGCGCTATGACTTCATCGTTAAAGTCTCTGCCGGCGATGACCATGTCGCGCAGAGTAGCGCAATAAATCTTCCTTGTCCAGCATGCCTAATGGTCAGGTGCGACGCGGGGCCAAAGCATGTCAGAGCCTACAAGGGGCCAGCCTCGACGCTGCGATCGGTGCGCAGCTGCTGGACAAGGTCGCACCGGCCGCCTTGGCGCTCGCCCTGCAGGTCCAGGACGAGATCGCCGCGCGCATTGGGCAGGCCGATGAATTGCGGAGCAAGCAACTCGAGCGGGCTCGCTATGAAGCAGATCTTGCCCGTCGCAGATTCCTCAAGGTCGATCCAGACAACCGCCTTGTTGCAGACGCGCTGGAGGCCGACTGGAACGCGTGTCTGCGACAGATCAGTGCCTTGCAGCAATCCCATGACCAACAGCGTCAGTCCGATGCCAAGGCGCTCGACAGCCAGGCCCGCGAACGCGTCATGGCCATCGCTGCGGACTTCCCACGGGTGTGGCACGACCCTCGTACCGATCCCATAGAGCGCAAGCGCATGCTGGCCCTATTGATCGAAGATGTGACGATCGTGGCCGACCGCAAGGAAATCACTGCGGGAATTCGCTGGCGCGGTGGTCAGACAAGTTCGATCCGTGTAGCGCGAAGCCTGCCCATCGCGCAGGTGCGCAAGACACCTCCCCAGGTGGTCATTGCACTGGACCAATTGCTCGAAACATGTAGTGATACCCAGGCGGCCAAACGGCTCAACGAGATGGGATATCGCAACTGGCGGCAAGAACCCTTCACTTACCTGAAGGTTCGCCGCATGCGCATAGCCTACAAGCTCAGAAGTCGCTACGAGCGCCTCCGTGCGCGTGGCCTACAGACAGCCGAGGAAATTGCACAGCGCTTGGGTGTATGCGTGGCCACCGTCAGTCACTGGGCGAACCTGGGCATCCTTGAGCGCGAGATCTACGGCGGCCCCAGCCATTGCTTGTACGTGATGCCCGAACCCGGTACGGTTGTCGCGCCCAAGATCGGCCGGCCGCGGAAGTTGCCCAGCGAAATGGCCGTTGCACATGACCAACAGGAGATAGTATGAACCTCACTCCTTCTCGTTGCCCTTGGCCACCGCGCAGGCGACGATCTGGAAACCGTAGTGGCGGGCGAAGTCGAGATAGCGCGGATTGAACTCGGCGTGCTCGCCACGGGGATGGCGGAGCACGGCACAGCGCAGGTTGTCGACCATCACCTTTTTGGGGACGCCCAAGACATTGAAGGCGTTGACGTGCGCCGCCAGGAACTGCTCCATGGTTTGCGAGAGCGTGAATTCGACGTACATCTGCCGGCTCCAGGCCAGGACCATGACGAAGAACGACAGGCGACGCCGAGTGTCGCCGACGGCAATGGTTCCGAACTCCCCCCACAACGCCGAGTCCCGGATCATGCCGAGAAGTCGCTCCATGGTGCAGTAGCCAAGGCCCTGCGGGCGGGTGTGCTCGGCATAGCATTTCTTCCCCCAAGGTCGCTTTTTGGAGGATGAGATGGAACAGACCGACGATAGGTTGTGGTCCCTGTTGCGCGCACCCGAAGGCCCACTGGTGCCGTACATCGATGCGTTTGCGAGGCAGCTGAACGAACATGGATTCAAGCGCTATTCGATCGCTCCGCAGATTCGGCTGGTTGCCAAATTCAGTCGTTGGCTGAAGGCGAATCACATTGGCGTCGAGAGGGTGACGGAGGAACACGTTCAGCGATTTCTGCGCAGGCTGAAACCCCGGCGATCGAGTCAGCTGGGCTTTGATGCTGCGCTCCACCGGCTCATTGTGTTTCTGCAGCAATTGGACGTCATCGATGAACAGGCGCCGCTCGCTGAAGCGACGCCGATTCAGATGGTGGTCGGCGCATTCGCGCAGCACTTGCGTCAGGACCGGGCCCTATCGCATGCGACCTTTGTTCAATACGTCCCGTTCATCGAACAGTTCCTGGCTGAACGGTTTGGCAACGGCGTCATCGATCTCTCCGACTTGTGCGCCGCCGATGTCGTCGGATTTGTCAGGCGACAGGCCGTCCGGCTGAGTCAGGTCCGCGCCAGATGCGCAACGATCGCCCTGCGCTCGTTTCTGCGGTACTTGCGTTATCGCGGCGAGATCCGACTGGATCTGGCGGCGGCCGTTCCGAGCGTTCCCAACTGGTCGATGACGGGAATCCCGCGGGCTATCGCCGCCGAGCACGTGCGGGCTGTCTTGGCAAACTGCCGACGCGACACCCCGGTGGGTTGCCGCGATTACGCAATTCTGTTGCTGCTGGCCCGATTGGGTTTGCGCGCAGGCGAAATCGTGGCGCTGACACTGGAGAGCATCGATTGGGAATCCGGCTGCCTGACGGTGATCGGCAAAGGCGGTCAGGAATCGCAGCTACCGCTGCCCTGCGAAGTCGGCGAAGCGATTGCCATCTATCTACAACGGGGGCGTCCCGGCAGCGCCTGCCGGACCCTGTTCTTGCGCGCCAATGCGCCGATCCGTGGCCTCGGCTCGCAGACCAGCATCGGTTCGATCGTCAATGCGGCCATGACGCGGGCCGGTATCGCGACCACGCATAAGGGGTCGCATCAGTTTCGGCATGCGCTGGCCTGCGAGATGCTGCGGCAGGGGGCCACCCTGACCGAGATCGGTAGCCTGTTGCGACATCGCCACTCAAAGACGACCGGCATTTACGCGAAGGTCGACTTCGGGGCATTGCGCCCGCTCAGTCTGCCTTGGCCGGGAGATGCACGATGATCACCCTGCGCGCATTGCTGGATGACTACCTCACGACGCGCCGCGCCCTGGGGTTCAAGTTGCATAGCGAGGGAACGGGTCTGACGACGTTCGTCACGTTCATGGAGCAGCGGCAGGCCGATCACATCACCACTGCGCTGGCCCTGGCCTGGGCACAGCAGCCGACGTCGGTTCAGGTCACCCAGTGGGCTCGACGGCTGAGTTTCGTGCGCGGCTTCGCCCGCTATTGCAGCGCAGTCGACCTGCGAACCGAGGTGCCGCCGCCCAACCTGATCGCCGGTCGATACCTTCGGCCGCAACCCTATTTCTTCGCTGACGGCGATATCACGGGCCTGTTGAAAGCCGCGCTGAACTTGCCGCCCGATGACGGCTTGCGGCGCTGGACTTTCCACTGCCTGCTCGGACTGTTGAGCGTGACCGGCCTGCGCACCTGCGAGGCCCGCGGGCTCACCCTCGACGACATCGATCTTGACGCGGGCGTCCTGACGATTCGTTCATCCAAGTTCGGCAAGTCCCGCTTGGTGCCTCTCCACGCCAGCACGGTCCGCGTGCTTACCGACTATCTGCAACGCCGCCAAGGCTTCTTCACCGGACGCGTCGTCGATCAGGTGTTTAGGAACGATCACGGCACGCCCCTTAGCCACGACCAGGCGCTCGACACGTTCAAACACCTGACGAAAGTCGTTGGATTGCTCCCTCAGGCGGAACGGCGTCGACCCCACTTGCACGATCTCAGGCATCGCTTTGCCCTGGAAACGCTGTTGGCGTGGTACCGCGACGGCCAGGAGGTAGAGCGACGACTGCCGGTACTGTCCGCGTATCTGGGCCACACGGAAGTACGCGACACGTATTGGTATCTCTCGGCGCGCCCGGAACTACTGAAACTTGCTCAAGAGCGGCTTGAACGGCGCTGGGAGCAAATGTCATGATGCCGACGGTCAGCTTTGCGAGCGTGCTCACCCGCTTCTTCACCCAGCGCCTGATTCAGCAGCGGCACGCCAGCCCCCATACAGTGGGCTCTTATCGTGATACGTTCCGCTTACTGCTCCGGTTCGCCAAGACCCGAACCGGCAAAGACCCGTCGCGTCTCGTCTGGGAGGACATCGATGCCCCGCTGATCAGCGCTTTCCTCGATGACCAGCAGGAACATCGCGGCATCACGGCACGGAGCCAGAATCTGCGACTGACCGCGATCCGCTCCCTGTTTCGATATGCCGCATTCGAACTACCCGAGCATGCCGATCAGATCCAGCGGGTCTTGGCAATTCCGTGCAAACGCTCCGCACACCCGCAAATCGGCTATCTGATTCGCTCGGAAGTGGATGCCTTGCTGGCCGCACCGGATCAAAGCATCTGGTCCGGCCGACGCGATCACGCTTGGCTCCTACTTGCCGTGCAGACGGGGCTGCGCTTGTCGGAACTGACGGGACTCACTCGCCAAGAGGTGCAGTTGGGCACCGGCGCCTACGTCCATGTGATCGGCAAGGGTCGCAAAGAACGGTGCACCCCGCTGACGAAACAGACCGCAGCGGTGTTGCAGGCGTGGCTTGCGGAGCCTACGCGTGGTGACGGGCAAGTCGTGTTTCCGAACCGGTACGGCGGTCGCCTGAGCAGCGACGGACTGCAATACCTGCTCGCCCGGCACGTCGAAACGGCAGGCGAGGCCTGCGCGTCGTTGCGACACAAGCGGGTATCGCCGCATGTGCTGCGGCACACGGCAGCCATGATGCTGTTGCAAGCCGGCGTTGATACGACCGTCATCGCCATGTGGCTCGGTCACGAGTCGGTCGAAACGACCCGCGTCTATCTCGAAGCGGACCTGGAGTTGAAACGGCAGATGCTGGCAAAGACGGCACCACCCGGCGGAGCGCCAACGATTTACCGCCCCGACGACGCCTTGCTAGTCTTTTTGCAGAACTTGTAGGCAGCAAGACTATGCCGAGCCACCACGGCCGGAAACGACCAGCAACCGGCACCGGAGGGGACGTTGGCCTTCGGCCAGACGTTGGCTCGGCATGATCCGGGACTCGGCGTTGTGGGGGCTATGCCGATCTCGGCATAGCCCCCAGTCGACCTGAGCCACCTCGCCGGGCGCAAAGGCCAGCGTCAGGAAGGCTTCGCGGGGCCGCGGACGAATCGCGCGGACGTAGTCCTTGACGATGCTGATGCCCCCGCCGTAGCCCTCGTCGCACAGGCGCTGAAAGATTTGCTGCGCGGTGAGCGCGTGGGTCTCCAGCCAGCGCACGATGCGCCCCTTGAACGGATCGAGCTTGCTGTCGCGCTTGGCCGTCTGCCGCTGCGCATAGGGTCGGCCGATCCAGCGGCGGACGGTCTTGACGTCCAGGCTCAACGCTGTGGCCAGTTGATCCGCAGTGAGGTGTTTCTCGACACCATCGCGGATGGCGCACCAGGTGGCGTAGTCGATCATCAGCGCCGCCCGAGAATGGCGTGCAATTGCTCAAGGCGTGCGGCCATCGGCAACTGGACGGGCAAACTCAGGACCTGATAGAGCGGCGGGTCGTAGGCGATCAGGTCGAGCCCGATGAGATCGCTGCGCGCCTTCGCCAGACGGTGCGGATCGAGTCCGAGGCGCCGGGACAGGCTGGCCTCGGCGTAGTAGCTCAGGCCGTGGACATCGGCAACGGCGACCAGAAACAGGTAGAGCGCCCAGGCACAGACGTCAGCCTTCTCGATGGTGTGCTCCCGCACCAGGCGGTGATCGACCCAGCTGAAGTGTTCGGGCACCTGACGCAGGCGTTCCGGGTTCAGAACCCGCTTGGCAATGCTCATGATGTCCTCCTCGGATGTCGAGCCCGAGTTGTACCAACCGGGAGACGGCCGAGGCGATGTCTTCTTGTAACGCGGTCCCCCAGATGTGAGCGATAAGCCCAACCAGAACAATGGGTTGTGCATTCAAGAGATCTTGTAACGGTGCGATCGGAGCGTTACAAGAGATCTGCTGCGCGAGCGACTCCGCCGCCGGCAAGTCCTCTTGTGCGGATTCAGTGGCTGCCCTCGGCAGGGCCTCTTGCCTTGTGACTTCTGGCGCCGCCACCGCTGCCTTGCGCCGACTGTAACCGGGGTGCGCTGCCCGCCAGGCTTGTACCCGAGCCACCGCTTGTGGTCCACGGTGGTAGTCCAAGTTCTCCGCCTTGGCCAACCATTTCGCCTGACTCGCCCGCTTGCTCACCGCCTTGCACGGTGCCAAGCGGCAGTACCGCTGATGCCGCGCGTTACGCGCCTCCGGAGTAAATCCCCTCCGCAGTTCAGGCATGCGCGCTTCTCCTCTCGTCCCATGTCGTGTCTCTTGCCAGGTCACAACCCCGGCTACTACACGATCCTTGAAGAAGACCGAAGAACACACCCAACAGCGAAGAAGACTCCAGCTCGGATACTTCCAGCTGAAGAAAACGAGGAAGAACATCCGGTTTCACATCGTCACCTTTGAACCGGGTTCAGGTCGGCCGCGACATGTCTCGCTCGAATCGAATCGCTACTCCGTCCCGGAGCGTCTGCTCGGCCAGCGCGTGGCGGTCTACAAACATCCGGCCCAGGTTCATATCCACCATCGCGGTCGCGCGGTGGCGACCCATCCGCGGTTGATCGGCCAACGCGATGCGCGCAGTACCGATCCGACGCACCATCCCACGCCCACCCGGGCGCGCCGCACACCCGCGATCGAAGCACAGCTGCTGACCGACAGTCCCGAGCTGCAAGCGTACGCCCGGGCCCTCAAGCAACGCGGCCGCGGCCGCGCCGGGCGCGCATTGCGACGGTTGCTGGATCTTCAGCGCACCTACCCGAGAGCGCCTTTCCTGGCCGCCGTGGGTCAGGCCGCGCATTTCGGCCTGTACGATCTGGGACGGCTGGAGAAACTCATCCTGCAACAGGTCGCCGGCAACTTCTTTGCGCTCAACGACGATGCGTGATCAACTCCACGAACAGCTCGCCCAACTGCGCCTGCGCGGCATCAAGGCCGCACTGGAGGCCGAACTCGATCGGGCCGAACGCGAAGGCTCACCACCTGCAGAAGTCCTCTGGCGATTGTTGGCCGCCGAACAGGCCCATCGCCGTGAGCAGAGCCTGGCTTACCGCCTGACGCAGGCCAAACTCCCCTGGCGCTGGACGCTCGACTCGTTCCCCTTCGAGCGCCAGCCCGGGGTCGATCGTGGCCAGATCCGCGCCTTGGCCGGACTGGACTTCCTGCGCCGTAACGAGAACATCCTGCTCATCGGTCCGCCCGGTACCGGCAAGACCGGAATTGCCATCGCCCTGCTGCGCGAGGCTTGCCTCAACGGTCACCCCGGCCGCTTCTACAATGCCCAGTTGCTGCTCGACGAGCTCTATGCCTCGCTCGCCGATCGCTCGACACCGAAGCTGCTCGCGCAGCTCGCCCGCTTCCAACCCTTGCTGATCGATGAACTGGGTTACCTCAGCCTCAAACCCGAGCAGTCCAATGCCTTCTTCCGCCTGATGGACTAGCGCTACGGTCGGGTTTCCACCGTCATCACGACGAATCTGGAACCCACCGCCTGGTACGAGTTGGTCGCCAACAAACCCCTCGTCGACGCCTTGCTCGACCGTCTTCAGCATCGCTGCATCACCATCCGCATCGACGGCCCGTCCCTGCGCACACCTGAGCCGCCCTCATCCCCGCCTCACAAGAGTCCGTCCAAATCTGCGCGACGCTCGCCCAACTCCTCAAACTAGTCCGCAGCACTATCCGTTTGGCAAACCCTGGGGCCTCGCCCCAGACCCCACCCTCCCCGGGAGGCAGGCGCCGGGGATGATAAAAACCCATCCCCGGCGCTGCCCCGAGCGTATCTGCCATCCGCGGCGTCAAGGGGCTTTCGCGGCATAAACGCGGCGATAAAACCGCCGCATTTATTCCACGGTCCCCTTGACCCCTCTCCTGGCATAACACCGCGCACTTCCTGGGTCCGTTCTGATGAGCACAAGTGGGTCCGTTTCCGTGAGCGTCGAGGAACAAACCATAGAACACCTTCTCGAACAGTTCCCACGGGTGTAACTCTCATACTGATGCCCGGCGAGTCGGAAGCGGCACGACGTTTTCGGGGAAGTGAATCTCGCGCCGGTATTGAGCCGAGACGAGCTGCCACGCGGCATCGAAGCGCTCGCTCTGCGCCAGCGCACGGAAGGTGAGGATCGCCTGCCCGCCGTCGATGCTCCAGCGTTGCCCCGAGCGTTTCATGCGCTGGGTCACCAGCGTCTTGCAGGCCGCCTCCACCACGCCCGAGCCGATCGGCAGATTCTCGGCACGCAGTCGCGCATAGTCCATGCGTGCGCGGTTGCGCCGGAAGTACGTGAGTTCCTGCTTGAGCGCCTTGCAACGGCGCTTGCGGCTGTGATGGTAGGCGAGCGTGCGGATCACCCTGCCCACGCCGTCCTCGGCCTTGAGCAGCAGATGGCGGTATTCCTTGAAGCTGGCCTGCGCTTTGGGCGACGTTTCACCATAGACATGACCGAAGGCCCGCCGCAGATGTTCCGCGGCGTGGTAGAAGTCCACCACTTCCTCGCCTGGGGGCAGTTCCTTGGCGAGGAACTCCCAGTTGTCGCGCGCCCCATCGGCCACCTTGACCAGTCGTAGTTGCGGTTGGTTCTGGAGCGCATGTTCGACTTCGGCCACCAGTTGGCGCTTGAGTGTGCACTTCTTCGGCTCGGGCATGCGCGCATGACGCACCGTGCGCAGCCGCTCGCCGGCCCCGTCATAGTGGCTCAGCGTGCCGCAGCCCACTTCGCGAAATCCCGCTGGCCCCTTGGTGGGCTTGCCCTGCTGTCGGCTTTGTTCGCGTTTGTCCTCGCGCTGCCCGTCTTTCATCGGCGCCATCACCCCGTCCAGCGAGACCGCAAGCACGGCGGCCTGGGCGAGGGGCGGCGCCTGCTCGCGCAACTGGCTCTCCCACTGCATACGATGTTGTTCCCACTTCGCGTCAATCGCCTTGGGCAGTCGGTCCAGGCTGCTGCGTGAGGGGTGCATGCCGCCCAACTCGCCAAACAACTGCTCGCCTTCGGCCGGCGTCAGATGGGTGACCACCCACAAGCCCATCCGCGCGGCCAGCGGGGTGAAGAACCCCTCGACGATCCCAGCACGCAACTCCAGCGGGCATTCGCTCTGCCCGTTGGTGCCCGCCGCACGGTAACGGTGGCGCAGCACCTTCACCGGTCCGGCCGCCGTCATGTATTCGCCGTAGCCGCTGACCACCCGTCGGTAGAGCACCCCCTCGATCCTCAGCACCGGGAGCGTCACGTCCAGCCGCGCCAGCTCTTCGCCGACAAACTCGCGCTCGGCTTCGGCAAAGCGCCGGCGCACTTCGCGCTCGAACGCTTCGAACCCTTCTCCATGGTCACTTGCGCAGCGCCTGCGCCCCTCGATAAAACACAATAGGCTCTCCAGCGCCTTGCCGCCGACACGCGCCTTTTCCTTGAGCGCGCCAACTTTCGCTACACTTTCCATGGGCCAGCCTCCGGTGGTTGTTTCTCGCAAATCCAACCGCCTTCTATCACGAGGTTGGCCCACCCCCACCCATGCCAGACCAATTTCGTCTGGACACACTATCAGCATACTCATAAGCCATTGATTTTATTATCAACGGTAGACCTACACCCGTTCCCACGGGCGATGGCCGTTGGCGTAGGACAGCGACGAGCGCGCCGGCGCTTCAATCCCGAGGTGGACCAGCTTGCCCTCACAACTCTTCAGCCCGCCTTCAATCTCCCGCAGAGAATGAGCGCGGCCCAACTGGCAGAACAGCATGCCAACAAATTGGCTCCTGCTCGACAACCCCTTGCTTCGATATTGCGCTCCCGTCTGTTTGACCATCCGCTCGAAGTCGGTCCGCGGGATCAGCTTGAGTATCTGGCTGAACATGCTGCATGATGCTTTCACGTTGGGTCTCCTCCGGTCAGGTGTCGGTGGGTTTGGCCATTCACCAACACCCTACACCTTCGGATGACCCAACGTCATAAGCTGTTTTGGACAACAGTGTCCTTCGTCGGCACCTCGGCGAACGCCGTCAAGACCCAAATCTGGACAGCATTGATCTCGATGCTGCTGCTGCGCTACCTGCAAATGTCTTCGCGCTTCGGCTGGAGTCTGGCCAACCTTGTAGCACTCTTGCGCATGAATCTCTTTACTCATCGCGATCTGATGGCTTGGCTCGACCAACCATTCGCTACGCCGCCCGATCCGCAGGACAACCCGCAGGCCGTCTTGGCCTTCGCTTGATCTTGGACAGCACCCGCAGGCACGATCTTGATACCCCGTCATAACACGTCCGAAATCCGCGTCAATTCAAGGCAACAGATGACCGCTTTCGGCTATCTTGGACAGCAGTGATCAGGCTGCGAGAATCGACTTCCAAAGCAGAACGGCCGGCTAAAGCCGGCCGTTCGCGGAGCATCCGAATACCTTAGCGCAGGCTAAGCGACTCGCTAATGATGCGCGGCGTGATAAACACCAGCAGTTCGGTCCTGTTGTCGCGGCGCTCCCGGTTCCGGAACAGAAATCCCAAATATGGCAAATCTCCAAGGAACGGAATCCTCGTCGTCACATCGCTCACGTCCTGGGTGTAAATTCCCCCAACAACGACTGTGCCGCCGTTTTCAATCAGCACTTCGGTTTTGACATGCTTCGTGTCGATGGCAATCCCACTGCCTGTCGAAATCCGCACGTTGGGAGAGTCCTTATTGACATCCAGAATCATGACCACCCGCCCGTCAGGCGTGATGTTTGGCTTGACTTTGAGGGACAAGTTCGCCTTGCGGAACGATATGCTGGTCGCCCCCGAGCTTGTCGCCTGCTGATACGGAATTTCCACGCCCTGCTCGATCAGCGCCTCGACACCATCGGCAGTTACAACGCGTGGGCTCGAGACGATCTTGCCCTTGCCGTCGGCCTCGAGCGCCGAGATCTCCAGATTGAGCGCCGCAAATCGGCTCTTGTTGAACAGCGACAGCGCAATTTGCCCCGGGTTCCTGCCTGCGATGCCACCCGCACGCAGGTTGACGTTTAGTGCATCGCGGAAGAAATCCGGCTTTGTTTCGATCTGCCCGGTAAAGAAACCCGTCCCGGCGAGGCTGCCGCTTACCAAGGCCTTATCGTAAAACGTGACCTTCGTCGTGGTATCGCTTCCGCCAATTGTCTGCTCCCGCGACACCGTACCTTGCAACTCCCTGTACGGGTTGCCCGTCAGTCCCAGTCTCGCACCCAGGTTCTTGCTGAACGTGTCCTCCGCCTCGACAATCCGCGCCTCGATCATCACCTGACGGACAGGCACATCGATTTCCTGGATCAGGCGTCGAAGATCGTCCAACCTGCCACCGGTATCCTGCACAAACAACTTGTTCGTCCGCTGATCGACAACAGCGCTGCCCCGCTTGGAAAGCATCTTCTGCTTTTCATTGGTGATGAGTGCCTGCACTGCATCTGCGCGCTGATAATTCAGTTGGAAACTCTCTGTCCTCAGAGGTTCGAGATCGCCAATCTGCGCCTTGGCTTCGAAGTCCAGTTTTTCCTTTGCCGTCAGCTCATCGCGCGGCGCAATCCAGATCACGTTCCCATTCTTGCGCATGTCCAGACCCTTGGCCTGAAGGATGATGTCAAGGGCCTGGTCCCACGGAACATCCTTGAGTCGCAGCGTTAGGTTGCCGCTGACCGAATCGCTGGTGATGATGTTGAAGTTGGTAAAGTCGGCGATGACCTGCAGCACCGAACGAACGTCGATGTTCTGGAAGTTGAGGGACAACTTCTCGCCCTTGTAGCCGCCGCGGGTTCCCTGAACCAGCTTGTTGGGATCTTCAACGACACGCTTTACTTCGATCACGAATTGATTGTCACTCTGATAGGCGTTGTGTTCCCACAAGCCGGTCGGCGTGACGATCATTCGGACGGTATCCCCTTGGGTGATCGTGTTGACTGAAGTCACCGGCGTACCGAAGTCGGTTACATCGAGGCGCTTGCGCAATCCCTCGGGCACCGAAGTCTTGAGAAAATCAACAATCAACGAACTACCTTGCTGACGTATGTCTATACCGGTGGAGGGATCGGACAAATCTACGACCACCTTGCCTTCGCCGTTGGCTCCGCGCCTGAAGTTTACGCTGCGAATCTGGTGCGCCGTAGTCGTACGCGTCTCGGCGAAGTGCGAGACCGCTGGTTGCCCTACCACCGTCGGCGGTAGTGACGCGAGTGTGATGTAAACCGACTTGTCCTCGATTCGCGTATCGTATGTCGTCATGCGGGAGAGGTTGAGCACGAGCCGAGTGCGATCCCCGACCTGCACGACATTCGCGCTGCGCAGATCGCCCTCGTTGATCGCTTGAGTGGTCCGACCCAACCCGTTACCGGTAGAGGGGAAGTCGAAAGCGATTCTCGGCGGAGTCGCGACGCTGAATGCTGCAGGCGGATTATCCAGCGCCTTCTTCATCATGAGCTTGACGATGGTGCCGCCAGACGATTGCGTCACCTGCATTGAGTCAATGCTGTTTTCCTGGGCAAGCGCTGGTCCCGCCATGAGGAGAAGCGCCGCGATCGCGACGGTTACGTACTTCATCGTTTCCCTTTTCATCGCTTAGCCTCCTGCGGCTTTTCCTGCAACAGCATCTTGCTCGTTCTTTCGGACCAGTCACCGTTGGAGTCCTCTACCAGTTCCTTGAGCGTGATTTCCGTTTCGGTAACGCCTGTTATTACACCGAAATTCTGGCCCATATAGTTCCCTGCCTTGACTTGGTAAAAGGCTTTGTCTGCCTGTACGACGGCCTGTTTCAGTTTTCCCTGAAGTAGCGAACCAACCATCTTGAGAGACTCCAGCGGATAGGCTTCGAGTGGCTCCCGCCGACGGTTCAGGTCGGGTCGAGGCCCCAAACCCGTCGATGTAGCACGCTTGTCGGGTTCGATTCGCGACGGCGCGAACGGCGGCACTAAGTTGATCGCATCGTAGGCGACAACCGGAAACGGCTTGATCTCGGGAAGCGGCGGAACCTTGCCCATTAGGTCTTTAGCCGATTCGTTCATCCATGCCTTGACGTCCTCGTGTTCGCCCTGACTGCAGGCCGACAGGACAACGCAGAGCACAACCACCGATCGCATGCGAAATTCATTCTTCATGGCGCGTCACTTGGCCTTGGGCTTCGTAGCGGCCGCCTTGGCGCGGCGCTGTGAAGCCAGTTCCTCTTCATCGAGATAGCGGAAGGTTGTCGCAATCGTTTCCATCTTGAGTGTCGAACCGCCCCCTGAGCCATCGATCACCACGTTATTCAGCGTGACGATACGTGGCATCTTCGCTACGTCTCCGGCGAACGAACCGAGATCATGGTAGCTACCAGTCAGCTTCACGGTTATCGGCAACTCAGCATAGAAATCCTTGACTATTTCAACACCAGGCTTGAAGAGCTCGAATTGCAGTCCTCTGCCCAATCCGGCCTGATTGATATCGACCAATAGGGATTCCATCTCTGACTTGTTCGGAAGCTGTTTCAGCAATGCGCCGAATTGCCGGTCGATCTCGGCGAGCTGCTTGCGATGTTCATCGAGGTTCACCGCTTGCCTCTTTTTGCCCAGCCACTCTTCTCTCAGTTTGACTTCCTGCTGCTCCTTCTGCGCATACTCATCGATCTGATCCTTCCAGTCGAACCACCATCCTGCCGCGATGATGAGGGCGAGCAACGCCACAAGGATCACGATCTTCGGAACCAACGGCCAGAGCCCTGGATCCTTCGGATCAAGAGTTCGGAAATCGTCAACCAGCTTGCCCAAGTCGAAGCCGCGCACTCTGTCCATGATTTGCGCGCTCATGACTTCTTGCCTCCCGCGGGCGCGCTATTCCCTTTGGGTAGGGCCTTCCCGTCGTCCGGTGCAGCTCGGGTGATCGTGACGTTCAGGTTGAAGTCGCTCAAGCGTCTTGTCCCCTGCATGGCAGACTTGATCTCGACCAGATTCGGCTTTTCCAGAAGTGGCGAGGCGTCGAGATTTCGCATCAGCGTGGAAACGCGTGCGTTCGACTGCGCAAACCCGGCGATATTGATCTTCAGCCCGCTCTGCTTGACCGCGCGAACGTATACGCCTTCCGGAACCTGCTTTGCCAGCTCATTGAAGAACAGCACGGTCTCTGCGCGATTGGACTGCAAAGACTCGATCACCCGCTTGCGGGCAAGCAAGGCGTCGGTTTGCTCCTTGAGCCGCTTGATCTCATCGATTTCCTTGTCGAGCTTTGCGATCTCGGTCTTCAGGAAGGCGTTCTTGGCTTCCTGCGTCGAGATGTATCCGGAAATTATCGTATGCACGGCGATTGCAATCACCGCCCCCAGTACCAGAACCAAACCCGCCAGGGCGTAGAACTGCTGCCTGCGGGCACGGCGTTTCTCTTCGCGGTGAGGTAGCAGATTTACGCGGATCATTCGTCGAACCTCCGCATGGCAAGACCGCATGCCACCATCAGCGAGGGCGCGTCTGCCGCAAGATTCTTCGGCTTTATGCGCGAGGCCAACACCATGTTGGCAAACGGATTCGCAATCACCGTGGAAACCTGGGTGCGGCCTGCCACAACCTCGTCGACGCCGGAAATCACTGCGCAGCCGCCGGCCAGCACGATGTGATCGACCTGATTGAACTGGGTCGAAGTAAAGAAGAACTGCAGCGCTCGTGAAACCTCGAGTGCGAGATTGTCGAGGAAGGGCCGCAGCAGATCGCTTTCGTAATTCTCTGGCAAGGTACTCGCGCGCTTCGCTGATTCTGCTTCGTCGGCATTCATGCCGTATTGACGCATGATGTCCTGTGTCAGCTGATATCCGCCGAATGCCTGCTCGCGCGAATACACGGCCTGATCGTTCTTGAACACCGTGACGTTCATGACGTTCGAGCCGACATCGACAAGCGCGATGACTTTGTTCTTGCCGTTTTCTGGCAGTTGTCCTTCGACCAATTCAAACGCTGACTGCGCCGCATAGGACTCGACGTCCATCACCATCGGCTTCAGACCAGCCGCTTCCGCTACGGCCACTCGGTCTTCGACTTTTTCTTTGCGCGAGGCGGCGATCAGGACTTCGACGTCATCGGGACTACCCGGCGATTGACCCAGGACCTGAAAATCGAGGTTGACCTCCTCGAGAGCGAAGGGGATGTACTGGTTGGCTTCCGATTCGACAAGCATCTCCAGCTCTGTCTCGCGCTGACCCGCCGGGACAATGATCTTCTTGGTGATCACCGCTGCGCCGGGAAGCGCCATCGCTACAAACTTGGTCGGCGTTTGAATGCGCTTCCACGCACGCTTGATCGCCTCGGCCACGGCCTCGAGATTGACGATGTTGCCGTCCGCCACGGCTTCGCGCGGCAGCGGCTCGATGGTGTAGCGCTCTATCCGAAACGCCCCCTTGCCGGCATCGGACAACTCGACCATCTTCACGGCGGAAGACGAAATGTCGAGTCCGATCAGCGGTCGCGCCTTCGGATTTAGAATCGACAGATCAATCGGCAAGGGAAATCCTTTGTTTTTTAGTGTGTTAGGCGCTAAACGTACAATTTACATGAGATGCTAGCAGCAACCCCGATGACTGTAAAGCGGATTTCTTGGTCCAAATGGGCATACTGATATAATTGCCACGATTTCCTCCCCTCCGAGACTTCCCTTGCCGTCGATCCTGCGCTGGATCCTCTATCCGGTCGTCGTTCTTGTCGGACTCGTCCTGCTGGCCGTTGCGCTGGGTGGCTTGGTTGCCGTATTTGCCTACCCCAACCTGCCTTCGCTTGACGTCCTGACCGACTACCGGCCAAAAATTCCGTTGCGCGTCTATACCGCGGATGGCTACTTGATCGGCGAATTCGGCGAAGAGCGCCGGAATTTCGTCCGCATCCAGGACGTTCCACCCATCATGAAGCAGGCCATCCTTGCCGCCGAGGACGAGCGCTTCTACCAGCACCCCGGCGTTGACACAATCGGCGTGATGCGTGCCGCATGGTCCAATTTCTCGAGCGGCGGCAAACGGCAAGGTGCATCCACGATCACCATGCAGGTCGCCCGCAACTTCTTTCTCAGCAGCGAAAAAACCGTCAGCCGCAAACTCTACGAGGCACTGCTGTCCTTCAAGATCGAGAACAACCTCTCGAAGGACGAAATTCTGCAGTTATACATCAATCAGATATACCTCGGCCAAAGAGCCTATGGTTTCTCTGCCGCTGCCCACACCTATTTCGGCAAGGAATTGGCGGACTTGAGCATTGCTGAAGCGGCAATGCTCGCCGGTCTGCCGAAAGCACCGTCCGCCTTCAACCCGGTCGCCAACCCCAAGCGTGCCGCCGTGCGGCAACAATATGTTTTACGGCGGATGCACGAGCTGAGGTTCGTGAATGATAGGCAGCTGGCGGATGCGCAACAGGAAAAACTGCACATCCAGCGTGATCCTGAGGACTTTCCGGTGCGGGCCGACTATGTCGCCGAGATGGCCCGCCAAATAGCGTATGAACACCTGCACGAGGATACCTACTCTCATGGGGCCAAGGTAGTCACGACCATCACCCGTGCCGACCAGATGGCGGCCTACGCCGCCGCAAGGAAGGGTGTCATGGATTACGACCGCCGCCACGGCTACCGCGGGGCCGAAGCGTACTTCGACATGGGCAAGGCCAAGTCGGAACAGGACGAGGCCCTCGACGAGTTTCTGCAGGACGTGTCGGACTCCGACGAATTGCGGCCAGCCGTCGTGCTCGAAGCCAGCCGCAAGGCCGTTCGTGCCTACCGACGAGGCGGTGAAGTGGTCACGATCGGCGCGGACGGGCTGAAGTTCGCCGCGCCCATGCTCGACGAGAAGGCTCCGCCGAACAAGCGCCTGCGCCGGGGCGCGCTGGTCCGGATCCTCAAGCTGGAGAAAGGCTGGGAAATTTCCCAGTTGCCCGAAGTCGAGGTCGCTTTCGTCTCGGCCAATCCGCAGGACGGCAGCGTGCGTGCCCTGATCGGCGGATTCGATTTCGAACGCAACAAGTTCAATCACGTCACCCAGGCCTGGCGCCAGCCCGGTTCCAGTTTCAAACCCTTCATCTACTCGGCCGCACTGGAGAAAGGTTACGCACCGTCGAGCGTCGTCGACGATTCCCCAATCGCTTTTTCGGTCGAGGAAACCGGCAGCCAGGTCTGGGAGCCGAAAAACTACGACGGCAAGTACGACGGCCCGATGACCCTGCGCACCGCCCTGGCACGGTCGAAGAACATGGTGTCGATCCGCCTGCTCAAGTCCATCGGCACGCGCTATGCGCAAGACTATGTCGGGCGCTTCGGCTTCGAGGCCGACCGCAATCCGCCCTATCTGACCATGGCGCTTGGCGCCGGCTCGTCCACTCCGTGGCACATGCTGTCTGCCTACTCGGTGTTCGCCAACGGCGGCTACAAGATCGAGCCTTATATCGTGAAGCAGATTGTCGACGGCAACGGCAAGGTACTCGCCCAGGTCGACCCGCCAGCCGCGGGCGACGACCAATTGCGCGTCATCGACGCACGCAACGCCTACCTGATCGACAGCATGATGCACGACGTCGTGCGTCGCGGCACCGCCACCCGCGCCCTGTCGCTCAAGCGTGCCGATCTCGCAGGCAAGACCGGCACCACCAACGAGTATATCGATGCGTGGTTCTGCGGCTACCAGCCAACGGTCGTCGGCGTCGCCTGGATCGGTTTCGATCAACCGCGCAAACTCGGGACCGGCGAAACCGGCGGCTCGGCCGCACTGCCGATCTGGGTCAGCTATATGGACAAGGTACTGAAGGGCGTCCCCGAGAGCTTCATGGAGGTGCCGGAGGGACTGACCCGCATCAGGAGCGAGCCGGACTCGGCTGGACGGGAAGTTTCCGACCTGATGTACAAGGAAAACCTGCCCGCGATCCCGGTGCTGCCTTCGATTCCCGAGCCGCCGCCCTCGTCGGGCGATGCCGAGGCGCCCGCGCCGGCAATCCTGCTGTCGCCCGGCCCCCCCGCGCCGACGCCAACCTCGCCGCTCGCACCACCCCCACCGCTTGTGCCTGCGCCTGGCCCGGCGCAATCGGGGCCATCCGTCGCACCCAAGCCGGCACCGATACGCGAAGCCGTGCCGCCGATGCCGATCCGGCCGCGAAGCTGATCAGCCGGACAAAAAGATCGGCTCGCCGGCCTGCTGGCTGACCATGGCGGAGAGTGCGGCAAACAACTCCCGCCCATCGCGCGTGCCCACCCAGCGACTGCCTTCGGGCTTGAAATGAAAGCCGCCCGAGCGCGCCGCGACCCAGATCTCCCGCGCAGCCGTGTGACGATTGATGATGATCTTGCTGCCGTCCTCGAACTCGAGTTCGAGCACGCCACCTGGCTTCACCTGGTAGTCGAGCTCGGCCGGGCAGCCGTCGAGGGCGCGCTCGATGTGAGCCAGCATCTCATCGGCAGCCGCATTGAATTGAGCTTCGTCCATGTATCATCGCCTTCTGATTCGTCCAACTGCCTGACCATCGATCCATGAAATCCAGTCTGATCGGCGCATTCATGCTCGCCTTCGTCTGTGCCGGCTGTGGCAACAAGGGCGCGCTCTACATTCCGCAGCGTCCGGTCGTTGCGCCGGCGAAAAAGCCGCCCGCCGCCCAGCCCGCACCTGTCTCGACCGATGATAGCAAAGCCCCTGCGGCAGGGGCCAAGCCTTGAGTTCTGCCGAGCAGTCGGTCCATTTTCGCGATGGATCGCTGCACATCGAGGGCGTTGCCCTGGAAGACATCGCCCGGCGCTTCGGCACGCCTTGCTATGTCTATTCGCGCGCCGCGCTGACCAGCGCCTATGCAAGCTGGCGCGAAGCCCTGGCCGGCCGGCGGGCGAGCATCTGCTATGCGGTCAAGGCGAACTCCAATCTGGCGATTCTCGATGTGTTCGCCCGACTCGGCAGCGGCTTCGACATCGTTTCGGGCGGCGAACTGGCGCGTGTGCTGGTCGCCGGCGGCCAGGCATCACGAACGGTGTTCTCAGGCGTCGGCAAGTCGACGGCCGAGATGCGGGCGGCGCTCGAGGCCGGTGTGCATTGCTTCAACGTCGAATCGGCGGCCGAACTCGAACGCCTGAACAGCGTCGCGGGTGCGCACGGCAAGCGGGCGCCGATCGCGCTTCGCGTCAATCCCGATGTCGATCCGAAAACCCACCCTTACATTTCCACCGGTCTCAGGAAGAACAAGTTCGGCATCGCCTTCGAAGACGCGATCGCGCTGTATGCGCATGCCCGCGCGCTGGCGAATCTGGAGATCCGCGGTATCGCCTGCCATATCGGCTCCCAACTGCTCGACCCCGCGCCGATCGCCGAGGCAACCGCCAAAGTGCTCGGCCTGGCCGACCGCCTGGCTGCCGACGGCATCGAACTGACTCACCTCGACCTGGGCGGCGGGCTGGGCATACGCTATCGCGATGAAGCGCCGCCCCCGGTCGCCGGCTATCTGGCACCCGTGCTCGCCCAGCTCGAGGGGCGACGTGAAGAGATCCGCTTCGAACCCGGCCGTTCGCTGGTCGGCAACGCCGGCCTGCTGTTGACCCGCATCGAGTACCTGAAGCACGGCGCCGAGAAGAACTTCGCGGTGGTCGACGCGGCCATGAACGACCTGACCCGCCCCGCGCTCTACGACGCGTTCCATGAGATACAACCGGTGGCACCGCGGCCCGTGGCGACGTGCCGCTACGACGTGGTCGGCCCGGTCTGCGAAAGCGGCGATTTTCTCGGCCATGATCGCGAACTGGCGGTCGAAGCCGGCGACCTGCTGGCAATCCTCTCGGCCGGCGCATACGGCATGACCATGAGTTCCAATTACAACACCCGCCCGCGCGCGGCCGAAATTCTGGTCGACGGCAGTCAGGCCAGGCAGATTCGCCGCCGGGAAACGGTCGAGGAACTGTTTGCGCTCGAAACGACGCTTCCCTGAAAGCTTCCATTTAAGGCGAACGATTCGCCGGCCTAGCGGGTCGGATACCGATAGCGGCAACTGCCCGGGCGTTTCAAGATGCTCCGAATCCAGTCACATCTTCTGATCTCCACCGCCTGCGCATGTCTCGCGCTCGTCGCCTGCGCGCCCAAGGAGGAAAAGAAGGCGGCCGGGGGGCCGGCCACCCTCGTCACCACCACAACAGTGAGCGCACGCTCGCTTGAAGTCACTGAAGACACGCTGGGCACACTGGAATCATTGATCGATCCGACGGTCGGTGCCGAGGTGCCGGGCCGGGTAGTGCGGGTGCTCACCCGGGCCGGGCAAAAGGTGCGCCGGGGCGACACCATGGCCCTGCTCGATCCGTCGGACCTGGCTCTGGCGCTTCGCTCGGACAAGGCCGAATTGCAGCGGCTCGAGTCCCTGCTCGAGCAGCAGGAGCGCCTGGTACAGCGACAGAAGGATCTGGTTGGCAAGGGCTTCGTCTCGCGCAACGCCGTGGACGACGCGGTCGCCCAGCGCGACGCCTTGCGCGCCCAGCTCGCCGCCGCCCAGGCCCGGGCCGATTCCGGCCGCAGCAACCAGGGGAAGGCGCGGGTCGTCGCGCCTATCGACGGCGAGGTCGACGCCCAGATCGTCGCCACCGGCGACTACGTCAAGGTCGGCGATCCCCTGTTCAAGATGGTTTCCAATCGCCGCCTGCGCGCCATCCTGCCCTACCCGGAAACCGCCGCGGCACGCATCCGGCGCGGCCAGCCCGTGCGCATCACTTCGCCTCAGTCGCCCGGACTGGTGGTCAGCGGCAGGGTCGAGGACATTCGTCCGGTGGTCAGCGCCGGCAGTCGCGCGGTCGACGTGCTGGTGCGCTTCGACAACGAAGCCGGCCTGCTGGCGGGCGGCACCATTAACGGTTCGGTGCTGATCGATCTGCGCGACAACGCGGTGCTGGTGCCCGAACAGAGCGTCGTGCTGCGCCCGGCCGGGACGGTAGTCTATGCGATCGCCGACGGCAAGGCCGTGCAGCGCATCGTCACCACCGGCGCGCGCAAGGCCGGCATGGTCGAAATCACCAAAGGGCTCGCCGGCGGAGAAACCGTGGCCCTTGACGGGGCCGGTTTCCTCAGCGACGGCGCTGCCGTCAGCATCAGGAAACCGCCAAACAGGCGGCGGCAACCAAGCAGTAGGCCGGCGAGATGACGCTGCCCGAACTCTCGATCAAGCGTCATGTGCTGGCCTGGATGCTCAGCGCGGTGCTGGTGCTGTTCGGCATCATCAGCTACCAGCGCATCGGCATGGATCGCATGCCCTATATCGAGTATCCGGTCATTTCCATCACCACCACCCTGAAAGGCGCCAACCCGGAGATCGTCGACGCCAGCATCACCAATCTGCTCGAGTCGTCGATCAACGGCGTACCCGGCATCGAGCACGTGCAGTCCCAGTCCTCGCCCGGCGTGTCGAACATCTCGATCACCTTCGCGCTGGAGAAGAAGATCGACGTCGCCTTCAACGAGGTGCAGGTGAAGGTCAACCAGGTGCTGCGCCGGCTGCCCGAAGGAACCGATCCGCCGGTGGTCGCCAAGGTCGAAACCAACGCCCAGCCGATCATGTGGCTGGCCCTGCAGGGTGACCGCACCCTGCAGCAGCTCAACCAGTACGCGGCCAACGTCATCAAGAAGCGGCTGGAAACCATCGACGGGGTCGGCGAAGTGCGCATCGGCGGCCGCCGCGAACGCACCATCCGGGTCAACCTCCGACCGGAGCGCATGGGCGCGCTCGGCGTGACCGCGCAGGACATCGCCGCCGCGTTCGCGCGCGAGCATGTGCAGTTTTCCGGCGGCTTCCTGGTCGGGGGCACGACGGAAAACCTGGTCAAGCTCGATCTCGAGTTCCACACCGTCGAGGATCTCGAGCAGATGATCGTCGTCCACCGCGACCGGCTGGCGATACGGCTGGCCGATCTGGCACAGGTCGAAGACGGCCTGGCGGACTTTCGCCAGCTCGCGCGCTTCGAGGGCCGGCCGTCGGTCGGCCTCGGCATGGTCAAGGTCGCCAACACCAATACGGTCGACATCGTCGAGCACATCAAGGCGCGGGTCGACAACGAGATCCGCCCGCAACTGCCACCCGGACTCGAACTGACCATCGTCTCGAACGATGCGCTGTTCATACTCGAGATCGTCCAGTCGCTCAAGGAACACCTGATCGAGGGCACCCTGCTGGCCGCGGCGGTGGTGTTGCTGTTCCTGCGCTCGCTGCGCTCGACGCTGATCATCGCGCTGGCCATTCCGGTGTCGCTGATGGGCGCCATCGCGGTCATCTACTTCTTCGGCTACACCCTCAACTCGCTCACCATGCTGGCACTGCTGCTGTTGATCGGCGTGGTGGTCGACGATGCGATCGTGGTTCTGGAAAACATCTACCGGCATCGCCACGAGCTCGACCCCGACCCGCTGTCGGCGGCGATCAACGGCTCGCGCGAAGTGGTGTTCGCGGTGATGGCGGCCACCCTGTCGCTGGTCTGCATCTTCGCGCCGGTGATCTTCCTCTCGGGCATCATCGGCCAGTTCTTCCGCAGCTTCGCGGTCGTGGTGACCTTCGGCGTGCTGGTGTCGCTGTTCGTCTCGCTGACCCTAACGCCGATGCTGTGCTCGCGCTACATCCGGGTACAGACGTCGCACCGCGGCGCCTACGCGCTGCTCGACCGCGCGTTCGATGCGCTGGACCGGGCCTACGCGCGGCTGCTCGGCGCAGTGCTGCATCACCGCTGGCTGGTCGTGCTGCTGACCGTGCTGGTGGTGGCGAGCAGCGGGTTCTTTTTCGCCCGCATCGGCTCGTCCTTCGTGCCCGACCAGGACGAAGGCCGGTTCCTCGTGTACCTGCGCACGCCGCTCGGCTCCAACATCGACTACACGCTGTCGAAGATCAAGGAGGCCGAAGCGATACTCAATCGGCATCCGGAGATCCGGACCGAGTTCGCACTGATCGGCGCCGGCAGCGCGAGCCAGGTCAACCAGGGCACGATCGTCGTGCGCATGGCCCCGCGCGAAGAACGCAAGCTGACCCAGCAGCAGGTCGTGCCGATCATCCGCAACGAAGTACAGCAGATCGCCGGTGCGCGGGTGTTCGCCGCGCCCTATCCGCTGGTCCAGGGCTCGCGCGGCGAGCCGCTGCAGTTCGTGCTCGCCGGCGAGAGCATCGGCGAAGTCGGCCGGCTGGCGCGCGAGCTGCAGAACCGCCTGCAGGCCGAGGCGGGACTCGGGCGCTTCGATACCGATCTGCAGCTCGACCTGCCGCAACTCGTTTTCCTGCCCGATCGCACCCGCATCGCCGACGCCGGACTCACGTCCGAGGACGTCGCGCTGGCCGTCAACATGCTGGCCGGCGGGGTGGACATCGCACGCTTCAACGAAGTGCCGGGCGACGGCACGCGCTACGACATCCGCGTAAAGGCGATCGACGGCGAATTCGCCCGGCCGGCCGACATGTCGAAGATCTTCCTGCGCAACCGCGACGGCAAACTGGTGCGGCTCGACTCGGTGGCACGCTTCGACGAACAACTGGGCCCGGCGGTGATCGGCCGCTTCGATCTGCAGTACGCGGCCACCTTCTACGGCACGCCGACCATGCCGCTGGGCGACGCGGTCAATCAGGTGCGCGAACTGGCTGCACAGATCCTGCCGCCCGGCTTCCAGGTCAAGTTCATCGGCCAGGCCGAGGAATTCCAGCGCACCACCCGGCTGATGGCGTTCACCTTCGGCCTGGCGATGATCCTGCTCTACATGGTGCTGGCGAGCCAGTTCAACTCGTTCCTGCAGCCGCTGATCATCATGGTCGCGCAGCCGCTGGCGGTGGTCGGCGGGGTGGCCGCACTGTGGCTGACCGGACAGACGCTCAACATCTACTCGATGATCGGCCTGGTGCTGCTGGTGGGCCTGGTGGCGAAGAACTCGATCCTGCTGGTCGATCTGACCAATCAGCGGCGCGCCGAGGGCATGAAGGTGGACGACGCGCTGTCCAACGCCTGCCCGATCCGCATGCGTCCGGTGCTGATGACCTCGGCCACCGTGATCCTCGCGCTGTCACCGGCGGCACTGGGTTTCGGCGCCGGCAGCGAGACCAATCAGCCGCTGTCGATCGCCGTCATCGGCGGCATGATCTCCTCCACCCTGCTGACCCTGGCCGTGGTACCGGCCGTCTATTCGCTGGTCGAAGGCCGCCGCGAGCGCCGCAAAGCCGCGCGCCGCGCCGCCAATCCCAGCCCGAGCGCTCTGCCCGACTGAGCCGACTGCCCTGGGAGCCGCATGGATAGGCTACTCCAGGCATGCGTTCGCCAGGAGCCGCATGGAATGGCGGCCCTGGCATTGGCTGCCCGCAGAGCGCCATTCCATGCGGCCTCCAGACCACACGCTTCCGGTTTCTTGTCGTTTCGGCTGACACCGCGGGCCTGCGCTTCAGGCGAACAGGCACAACGTCGCTGGCGGGTCGGTGGCGCGCTACTGCCGTGATCGGCGCCCGAGGATCTTTCGCAAGTAGCGATCACCGTTCTCCGGCCGCTGATAATGCAGATAGCACATGATGCCAAAGCGATTGGGATCGGCGAAGTAGACGAATGCATTGATCTGTTCTGCCCGTTCGAAACCTTCGGTATCGCTCGCCGCGATCAACTGCGCACGCAGGTCGTTTGGCAGGCTGGTCAATTGGGCCACGTAAGCCAGATATTCCATGTCGAGCCGCCGCACGGCTCGCCCGGCAAGCGCAACGTGTGTGACGGCGTGCACGACTTCATGCACGATGAAACTGCGGTAGACCTCGGGGCTCAGGGGAATTTCGAAGGGCGGATCGTCCGCGCACGCCGCCCGAAAATCCGTCAGGGAAAGAACTCGAATCTCCGAGTGTGTCGGATCGAACTGCCCCAACGAGATGACGCCGTGCTGCGAGGGCAGTTCGTCCACGACTCTGATGCGCAAAGTCGCGTCGGCCTCGACCCCTCGGGCGCGCAGAAATCCGACGCCATGACTCACGGCTTCGCAGGCAAGGCGCAAATCCGTGGCGGTTGCGGTGCTGGCCTCCAGCTCCACCCGGCCATGCCCGCACGTCCCGATCTCGCCAGCCGGGAGATGGCCGGATGCCAGCAGACACACTGCTATGAGCAACATCTGTGCTGCATGCAAGACCGGCTCCCAAGAATAACCCTACTCTCTTCATCCTAGACGGGATCTGTGCGAAACCCAGGCTTCTATCTTCGAGATGGGGACCGCAGTGGCGACCGGAGTCGCACAATCCAATTCGTGCCTGGCCCCTTATCCCTCATCCTTTTAAGGCTTGTGTGGCGGCTAACGCGTCAAGTCGAGCGGCGCGCGGGGCTCTTCGCGCGTCCGCTCGAACGCCGGCTTAGCCCTGTCGCCCGCTGAGCAACACGCATCAGTCCGCGCAGAGCGTCGTTGACGGCCTCGGCGTTGGGAAACGCGCTGGCAACATCCGGCTCCAGCACCACTACGTTGCTGCTCTGCAGGTACCGCTGAAAATACTTGCCGCGGACACCCTGCGAGAAATCGTACTCCGACCTCATCTCATCAGACTTGGGCTTCGATTTAGGATTCATAGTCTCGTCGTTCATGCTTCGTGGCGGGCCTCGCGCTGATCACGCGGACCTCATCGTCATCCTCGGTGTGCGCGACAACCATCTGTCGATCCGAGGACGATAGGCCGACAGTCAGAAATCGACGCTCTGCATGGGAATGATCTGGATCGGGGATCGTTTGCGCCAATTGGTCGCCGAACACTGTTACTGCCTCGGGAAAGGAGATACCGTGCTTGGAGAGGTTTGCAGCGGCCTTACGTTCATCCCAGGAGAATCGCATCGACACAGTTCACCGCGTACTGCGATTCCTGCAACTCAAAACGCAAAGTTCGAGCTAAGCGAACGACAGCGGCAGGATGTCGCTGGTCCAGAGTGAAAGGGGCCAGCGCAAGCATGCCGTTGGCGCTCCGCTTGAGCGAAGGCCTGGATAGGGGTAGGGAACGGCGCTCGCCGTCCCCTCCTCCGAACCCGCTGTGCAGTTTTCCCGCGACGGGCTCTCCGGTCAGTTGTTTCCACATCGGGATTGGCGCGCCAATTGATGAGCTTCAGACATCGTGAATAGCCCAAGATCAGCGAAGAAGGAATTCGGCCATTGTTTATGATCGCGTAGGCATCGTCCCTGACCCGGTCGGTGCTGCTGTTTGCGCAGCATCGCCCGCAATCGGCGCCGGATAAAGCCGTCGATTGAGGAGAAGGTGAACCGATGGGCCTGTTTGAAGTAGCCATACCAGCCTTTCAAGATCGGGTTGAGCGCCGCAATCACACACGCGATGGAGTGTCCTCGATTGCGGGGCGTCCGGGCACGAACCTTATCCCGTAACGCCATCAGACTCTTCTTGCGCACCCAGCGCTGGCCCGCTTCAAACCGATAACCCAGAAATTCGAACCCTTGGCCTTCCACCCGGCAGTCCCCTACGTGGGTTTTGTCGGGATGGAGCATCAGACCGTTCGCACCCACCCAAGCACGCATACGGGCCAGCGCGGCTTCCGCTTCTTCCCGGCTACGACATAACACCACGGCATCATCCGCGTATCGCACCATCACCAACCCGGCTTCACGCATTTCAACGTCAAGCTCATGTAGGTAAATGTTTGCGAGCAAGGGGCTAACCACGGCCCCTTGCGGAGTGCCGGAAATCGGCGTCCACCGCTTCAGATCTTCCATGATGTCCTGCTTGAGAAAGCGTTGGATGAGTTCCAGCACACGACCATCAGCAATCCGACCTCCCACTTTCGTGAGAAGGGGGCCATGTGGAATCGTGTGGTGGGTAGAGACGGGCCTTGAGGTTTGCCCTCTTGTACCCGTCCCCCCTCGCAGAACCCGCCGTGCGGAATTACCGCAACGGGCTCCCCAGGTTGCACTCGTCGGGTGCGCGTCACACCGTCGCATGGCATGTCGAAACCGCATAAGGCAGTTCAAACCAGGATCGACTCTTGAGGTAGCTCCAGTACATGCGATGGCGCTGACTGCGTCGTCGCAGCGTAAGGCTCCATTGCCGGGCCACCGCTCGACGGATGGCGTCGAGTTTCGGTTTGCAGTGATGCAGCCCAAAGTACTGATAGAAGCCGCGCAGCATCGAGGTTAGCTGACGCTGTTGGTCACGTCGCTTCCAGTGCATATGCCTCTTGAGCCAGTCCTTGGTCTTGGCCAAGAACTTTCGGCAGCTTTTACGCAAGGTATCCGCACCAAGGCAAACTTGCCGCCTCGGTCGACTCCGCAGACGTGCTTGAAACCCAGGAAGTCAAACGTTTCCGGCTTTTCGCCGGTCTTCTCCAGGTCGGTCCGCACGAAGCGCCCAAAGCGCATCAGCCGCGTCTTCTCTTCCGCCAATTCCAAGCCGAATTTCCCGAACCGCTTCCTCAGGCCCTTTTCGAACCCTTCCGCATCGCGCCGGTATTGGAAATTCACCACGAAGTCATCGGCGAACCTCGTCAGGTACACCTCCCCCTGGCACCACGGCTTGACCCTCTTCTCAAACCAGAGATCCAGCACATAGTGCAGGTAGATATTTGCCAAGATCGGGCTGATCGGCCCGCCTTGCGGCGATCCTTCTTCAGTTCGCGTCACGACACCTCCCGCCATGAAGCCCGCTTTCAGCCATTTGCCAATCAGGCGCAGGATGACCGGGTCTCCAATCCGATGGGCCACCATCTGCTGTAGCCAATCATGCTGGATGTGATTGAAATATCCTCGGATGTCGGCCTCGAACAAGTGTCCCACCTTCTTCGTCACGATCACCGCGCGCAACGCCCGTAGGGCGTCGTGCGGGTTACGTCCTGGCCGGAATCCGTACGAGCATTCCAGGAAATCCGCCTCGAACACCGCTTCCAATATCCGCGCAACCGCTCTCTGCAGCAGGCGATCTTCAACCGTCGGAATTCCTAACGGCCTCGTACCTTCCTTGCCGGGACCCTTCGGGATATCCACGCGGCGTACCGGTGGCGCTCGATAGGCCCCTTGCTTCAAGCGTTCGCACAGATCCCGGACCCGTCTGTCCAAGTCTCGTTCAAACTCCTTCGTCGTCTCTCCATCGACCCCGCTTGCGCCTCGCCGATTCATCTGCTTCCAGGTCTCTTGCAGAAACTCCGGCGTGATCAGATGCGCCAACGAAGTGAAGCGCAGCTTCGGATTCGATTTCGCTTTCCCAACGATCTGGTCCAGTTGTGGACATTCTTTTCCAACCTCTGCGTGCAGGGAATGTTTCCCCAGACCAGCTACTCAACCTGCCCCGCCCCTTCCCCATGTACGCGGCTTTCCCGCGCTCCGAGTACTACTGGCGAGTCCGACTTCCACCGTCGCGTTTGTCTCCCTCAGGATGGTCCTTTCGGTCAACATACTCGGTCCGTTATGGCCAGACCAAGACGGCGGTGGATCTCCCAGGTGCCATGACGCTTCCATTTCTGACCATGCCGTGCTCTCAGACCCCGCCGGAGTCTCCAGCGACCATCGCCCGTAGCGGTCGCCTACTGTTGCCTTCCAGGTATTCGACCCTGTCGGCCTCCGGATGTATCACGAGGCTCCATCGCTTCACTTGCGTTACGGCCTGGTCATCGCTCTGTCTACGCTTAACTCATGTCGTTACCTTCATGAGCCCAAGACTCGATTCCCGGTGGGGTGGCTCTTCCCCCTTGCCGGGGCGGGAATCTCACCCGCTGAAAGCGCCGGGCTTAACCTGGCGCACCAAAGTAGCTTTGCAGGTCCGCATCTACTACCCAGAAGTGGCCCGCTTTCACATGCCGATCCACTTCGCGTAGCGCATCCTTGCAGCCTAAACCCGGCCGAAAGCCATAGCTTCGCGGTTCGAATTCTTGCTCAAAGATCGGCTCGATCACCAATTTCAGGGCCGCCTGAACCACGCCTTACTTTCCGCAGGTCGCGAGTCAAATATCCGCGTAATTTCCCCGCGGTCGTTTTTTTCACGCCTTGCGAGGCACTTCGGCGTCGATCAGCCGTTCTGTCTCGACCTCCCAATCGCGTAGCAGCTGCTTGACGTTGCGATAATTGTCGATGGCAAGCCGCAGGATTGCGGCCTGCTCGGGCGAGACCGCGCGATGGACGAGCTTACCCCCTTGCATGTGCCCCCACTCGAAGTAAGGTCCGTGACGTGCGTTCGGGTCTTGAGCGCAGCGGCAGCCGGCTTTGCCGCAGACCTTTGTCCGCTGGAGAAGGGTCCCGGAGCACAGGTAGTCCACGTCGCCCAAGGTCTCGCGGATGCGGACGATCCGCTGCCTGGCCTGTTTGATGATCGTTTCCGGTTTTCTCGGCATGGCGACTTGACTTTCGTGGATCTGTCGCTAAGATTAACGCCAGAATGAGCGACACGCAAGCCCATTTCCAAGACGAAACTCGATTCAACCTGCAAATCGAGCGGCTGGGCCCCTTACCCCTGATCAATCACTTCATCGAACGCGTCGGCGTCCAGCAGGCACTTGCGCGGCATATCCCCTCGGACACCCGCTGTACGGTCACGCACGCCACCGCGCTGGGCGTCCTGCTCCGATCGATCATCGTCGAGCGCGAGCCGATCTACCGCCAGCAGGAAACGGTGCACGGGTTTGCCAGCGGAATGTTCGGGGTCAGCGCCGAGGAGATGGGGCACTTGTCCGACGATCGGCTCGGGCGGGCGCTGGACCGCCTGTTCGACGCCGACCGGGCGGCATTGCTCACCGAGGTCGTGCTGGCCGTTGGTGAGCGCTTTGCCGTGCGCTTCGACGAGTTGCACAACGACAGCACGTCGATCAGCTTTTGCGGCAAGTATCCCGTGGCCTCGGGGCGAAAGATCCGTGGCCGCCGCGCCCCGGCGATCACCTTCGGTCATTCGAAGGCGCACCGCCCGGATTTGAAGCAGTTGCTCTTCATTCTGACGATGACTGCCGACGGCAACATTCCCGTCGCCTTCCGTTGCGCCGATGGCCAGACGAGCGACTCCCGGACCCACATTGACACCTGGAATGCGCTGCGGGCGGTGGCCGGGCGCGCGGACTTCCTCTATGTCGCCGATTCGAAACTGTGCTCGCGCGAGAACATGGAGGCGATCGATCGCGCCGGCGGACGCTTCGTCACCGTGATGCCGCGCAATCGCCTTGAGGACCAGGAATTCCGGCTCTGGATTCAGACCCACTCCCCGGCATGGGAAAGCGTCTGGGACCGACCCAATCCACGCTACCAGGACGGACCGCGCGACTGCTGGTGGGTCTATCGGGCGCCCTTGCCTTCAACGGAAGCCTGGTCCGTCGTCTGGGTCTGGAGCACCTTGCTCACCCTGCGTCAGGCAGCACGACGGCGCCGCAATATCGCCGCGGCAAGCGAAGAACTCCAGTCGTTGCGCGACCGGCTTGCCGGGGCGAAGACCCGGCTGCGCGGTGCAGCCGACATCGACTACCAAGTCAAGACGATCCTCGAGAAGCACTACGTTACCCGCTATCTCACCGTCCGTCGTACGGTACGCGAAGAGCATTTGTTCAAGCAGACCCGGCGCGGTCGCCCGGGACCGGAAACAGCCTACCGGAAGATCACCAAGCGCCGCTTCGATATCGAGTGGAGCACGGATGAAGAGGCCATCGCCTACGACCACCAGAGCGATGGCATGTATCCGCTGATGACCAATGATCGCAGCCTGTCACCGGCCCAGGTTCTCGAAGCGCACACGGGCCAGCCGATGATCGAGAAACGCTTCGAGCAGATCAAGACCGTGCATGAGATCGCGCCCGTGTTTCTCAAGGACGAGGGGCGCATCGAGGCGCTATGCACTTTGTATTTCCTCGCGCTCCTCGTCCAGGCACTGATCGAGCGCGAACTGCGTCTGGCCATGAAGCGCGAGCGCATCGAGGAGCTTCCCATCTACCCCGAGCAGCGCCAGTGCGCTCGCCCGACCACGGAACAGGTCTTGCGACTGTTCAGCCTCTCCGAACGGCATAAGCTGATGCAGGGCACGACCACCGTACAGGTCTTCGACGCCCAGCTCACCCCACTACAGAACCAGGTGCTCGACCTGCTCGGTGTCTCACCGTCGGCGTTTCGGCAAAAAAATTGAGCGGGAAATTCACGCGATATTGCGTCCGCGACCTGCGGAAAGTAAGCCACGCGATCCTTCACAACAGGTATACCGAGCGGGCGCTGTCCCTTGCCTTTGAGTATATACACACGTCGTACCGCTTGCGGGCGATAGCTCCCGTCCTGCAGTGCTCGCGCGAGTTCGGCCAGATAGCGATCCCGTCCTTGCGCAAATCGTTCCACGCTCATTCGGTCCACACCGGCTGCCCCCGCGTTCTTTGCCACCCGGGTCCATCCAAGTTCCAACGTTTCAAGGCGAGACACCTTATCGATCAAACTATGCCATTTCCCTCCCTTAACTCCGAATTTCAGAGCAGCCAACATAGCTTCCGTCCAGATTGGGGCTGGCGCGAATTTCCGCTGCTTGCAGCTTTCCAGCGCGCCTGCATCTCGTCTAGTCGTCTCCGACACTATCGATGCTTTGATTTCCATCTCTGTCCCTTTCCGGCCTTCGCTATCAACCTTCCTGCCCCACTTCCCTGATGCGCCTTTTGCTCTGACGCACTTTTCCACGGTCCAGCTCGTTTCTCCGTGTTCGGTACTATTGGGACTCTGACTCCTGCCAACGTTCACTTCGCCGGCAGGTCTCCCCGCTTACCTCGTGCCACCTTCCCATCGTTCCGTCCTCAACCACGTGGTACGCCACACCATCGCTTTATCCGCCACCACAGCGTGCTGCGTTGCTTCCAGGCTTCGCCACCTTAGTGCAGGCTCGCCGTCATACCCCGCCGAAACAGGTTCGTCATCCTACGGACCGACAGTTCGCTTCCGGTTACTCCCCACCCCGCCTCACGACGACGCAGTTACCTTCAGCTACGGAGCTGTGGCCAACTCCGACAGGGACTTTCAACCTGCAGATGGCACGCCCTCGCGGGCGCGGCACCAAAGCGCTACGCGGACGAAGCGACCAGACGCTGCCCGCACGAGGCAACGCAACAAGGGACGGAGCACGAAGACTTTGGAGCCGCTTTCGTCGGTGAACTGCAATTTGCGTAACGCGTTCGCCGGTCCGAAAGAATCGTGGTCTGTCCTCGTTTTCCTGTCTTCGCTTCAATCCCCTGACTTCAGGCTCATACCTCGGTGGAAATACACGCCCCCTTCAGGCTCACACCACGTTGGACAAGGCTCCTCCTTGCGGGGAACCTCTGTAACGTATACGCTACGACTCCATGCATGAGATTCAGGACTACCTGACTCCCGAGGGGCGCGATCCCTTCAAGGACTGGCTGGCATCCCTGGCGGATCGGATGGCCAAGGCTCGTGTTGCCGCACGTGTGCAACGTCTGGCGGCTGGCAACTTCGGCGATTGCAAACCATTGAGTGGTGGCGTGTGGGAACTGCGCATCGACCACGGGCCAGGCTATCGGTATACACGCCCGCGCCGGGGAGCGCCTGATTTTGCTGCTGGTGGGCGGCGATAAACGCCGGCAACAGGCCGACATCGATACCGCCCTGGATTATTGGAACGACTGGAAACGGAGAACCAGATGAAGGCATCCCGACCCCACAACGAAGCCATGGTGGAACTGCTGCGTGAAGACCCCGCCTTCGCCGACGAATACCTGGCCGCCTGCCTGGAGGCCGCGGACGAGCCTGGCGGCCATGAAGCCTTGCTGATGGCCCTGCGTCAGGTAGCCCAGGCCCAGGGCATGGATGCGGTGGCAGCCCGGGCGGGCATCCAGCGCGAAAGCCTTTACCGCGCGCTCTCGCCCAAGGGGCAACCCGACCTTGAAAACATTGCTGGCCATTTTGGACGCCGCAGGTCTGCGACTGGCAGTGACGCGGCGAAATGAGGCACAACATGTGGCTTGAGGGTGCCTACGTCAATGGTCTCGATCCTGGCCACCGCCGTCTGTCCGCAATTGATCTCGAATCCAACAGACAGAAAACAGTTCGAGCCTGACACTGAGACTGAGGGCCAGCGACGGCATGCCGTTGGCGCTCCGCTTGAGCGAAGGCTTGGACACAGCCACTACGCGGACGAAGAGACCCGACGCTGCCCGCACGAGGCAACGTAACAAGGGACAGAGCACGAATACTTTGGGGCCGCTTTCGTCGGGGAACTGCAATTTGCGTAACGCGTTCGCTGGTGCGAAAGAATCGTGGTCTGTCCCGTTTTCCTTGATTGTGACCACGCTGCACGATGTGCAGCGGTACGCCATCAAGGTGAAGTCGCGGGCGACGGGGCATGTGGATACTTTATCAGAAATATTGGACCCCGGCCCTTTTACCGCGCATCACGTTTTTTTTGAGATTGCACAGGCTGCGATTCTTGACGCGAGCGAACTTGGTGTCTGTCCAACTTTGGGCTTAAGAGCTTGGTGCAACCAGCCTCCATTAGGCGAATAAACTCGCGAGCGTCGGAAAAGTAATTTCGGAAAGCGAGCCTCACTTCATCGCTCGTATCGGCTCGGACAAGAACGATGTCTCGATCGGGCATCTCGCGTTCGAGTTCGAATAGTGCGCGCAATGCATCTGGCGCGTCGCGGAACGCACGTACCCTCAAGCTCTCCAGTGGGAGAAAAGATCAAAATGGCATTCCCGCTTCGCAGAGACTTCCCTATTTGCGGCATTTAGACCACGAAGCGTTCTCAGTAAGCCGAGTTCCCTATCGAGCGCGAGAAAGGCCTCTGTTAGCTGGATGTCAGACTCGTCTGGGAAGGGTCCTTTGAGGCCTTCGTGAGCCCTCGCAAGAATTTCGCTGGCAAGACTGAAGTTTAGACACTCGCGCCCCTGCGCAATGCCGTGGGCATTGCCGGAGCGCAGAAATGTTTTCGAGAAAATGCCAAAAACGCTTGACATTACATTCGTTTTGCGAGGTCGCCGCGCTGCTCGCACGGGGTTGATTTTGGTGCGAGCAGCGCGGCGACCAATGAGGGATCGTTTCGGATCCTGGATGCTCCCTCGCGTCGCTGTCGGCCTCGGTTTGTCTGCTGCTCTCGAATTGGGTTTCCTTCCTCCTGGTGGCGGTTCCGCCACGTTCCCGCCGTACCTTCGTCGAACTTCTGATCGGCTGCATGCTCAACCCGGAAGGTTGGGTCACTCGCGCCATCGGCGCCATTTGCCGGAAGCGCACTGGACCACGTATTACAAGCTGATCGAGCGAGCGAACGTGTCGGTGGCCGACTTGGCCATCCGCCTGCTGCAACTGGTGCTGAGCGTGTTCCCGACCCCAGTGGCGAATCTGATCATCGACGATACGCTGGTGCCACGGTGCGCAAAGAGTGGGCCGGGTATCAGTGTCAAGCACGACCACAGCCGCAAAGCCAATCGCCCCACGTACCTGAACAGCCAGTGCTGGGTGACGCTGGCACTGGTCGTGAAAGTCTGGCTGGGTTCGGCGCTGACGATCCCCGTTCGCTCGTGGCTGGTCGAAGAATCCGGGCAACGCGGCAAGCTCTGGGTGGCGCGGCAATTGATCGATTCGGTCCGGGGGCATGTCAGGATGTGCGCTTGTTGATCGACGCCTGGTTCATGCGCAAGAGCCTGATCCTGCCCCTGCTCGATCAGCAGGTACGCATCATCGGCCAAGTCAGGCGGGATACGGCCTTGTTTCTCCGCCGGAGCCGGAGCCCAGACGCCGGGGCCGCAAACGCAAGTACGGCCTGCGGATCAATGCGGCGATGCTCGAGGTCTTGCCGGTGACGGAAATGGAACTGAGTTTGTACGGCAAGGTGCAACCGGTTCGTGTGCAAACGGCCATTGCAGTGGCGCGATTTCTCAAGGGGGTGCCGGTGCGGGCCGTGTGGTGCCAGATGATCCAGCCCGACGATACCTGGTCGCGCCCGCGACTGATCCTGGCGACGGAGACCGATCTGTCGGCGCGAGCGGTGGTCGAGATCTACGCCGAGCGCTGGGGCATCGAGCCCTTGTTCCACAACCTCAAGCGCTGGTGGGGCGTGACGAATCTGTGGCAGCAGTCGAAGGAAGCGCTGGAACTGTGGATGCAGATTCGCTCCACCGCCTATGCCTTGACCCAATTGTCTCGCGCTGCGCTTGTGGAAGTCGTTTCCGCTGATCGAGATCGCACCCTGGCGCAAGGGCGCAACGATCACCGCCGGCCTCTTCGGTCAGTGGATGCGAATTCAATTTATCGGACTTCCCGTTCGCGACGCCTACGACCCGAAGTCCGGTCAATTCGTCATGCCTTTCCCCGGTCAGGATCAGCGTTTGCGGTGTTCAGTCACGTTGCATCGCGTCGCCCAGCATCGAATCGTCGAGTAGTTGCGTTTGTCATTCATCGCCACCGGCGAAAATCCGGTCGGTGGGCGCTGGCGTATGTCTAAACTTCAGCTGGCAAGAGCCATTGCATGTTCATAGCGCTTATCCCCTCTTTGAAATTTGGGCTGACTCTCGGTGATGAAACCAATAACTTCAACGGCAGTGGACCATGCGTGCTGGACCAACGTGCGGTACTGAATTTCTACGTTTAGACCGGCGAGCCCCCGGCCAACCTCCGAGTTCACGTCGTATTCCTCGACGCTCACGGAAACGGACCCATTTGTGCTCATCAGAACGGACCCAGGGAGTGCGCGCTGTTATGCCCGTGTCCAACGCGGCACTTACCCGCCACAAGCTATGACGAAACAATGTTGCAGCGTATGCGAACGGGGTACGCATGACCGGCGGGCGCGCGCTACAGAGGTACGCAAACCACAACCGCCGGTATGTCGGCCATGACACGCAAGAATGCAAGGCGCCGTTGGCCACGACTGCGCACACTGCGAAAAGGCGTTGCGCTGCGCCGTGCGCACGGATCAGATCGATCAGACGTTGGCGCGCGCCAACACCCCCCACTTCCCCGCTTTTCGCACACGATCCGCGATCGACGCAGGATGGCGCTGCCTAGCCGAATGCAGCCCACGAATTAGCGCCCTACGATCCAGCGCAGACACGACATCTTCGTGAATTTGAACTGATAGCGGCCGGAATGTCCAGCGAATCTTGCGAAAGAGCGTCGACTTTTTTCCACCAGTGCACCGGCACGGATGGGCAGCCACCTATCTGGGTGGGTCAGCTTTCGTGAGCACACGCGGGTCAATTCGCGTGAGCGTCAAGGCGTATTCGTAAACATCGTGTATGCCGCGGTAACCAGTGTCCTTCGGATGCTTGATGTAGTCGTATTTGTTGAGTTCATTTCGGCGCTTGTGATTGAAGCGAGCGCGATGAAAGTCTGCGCGAAACGAATTAAGCGCCTTTAGGTTCTTGAAAATCAATCGGCATCCTGCGACATCATCCATGCGCGAGAGTCGCATCCCTGGCAACCGGTGCAATTTGTCGAAGATCGTACGTTTTCGCTTGTGGCGCTGCGCAACTGTGATCCCAGTGTCACGCGTGCGGTTTCTCAGAATTGCCTGGAAGGTGTTCAGGACGCTGCGATGTGCCGCCCGCCATTCGTCTATCACCTGTAAATCTTCTGCTGACGCAATTTCCGTTCGGACATTGTCACCAGCTCGATTGACTCGGGACTTCGAACCACCTGGAAATGTCGATGCCGTAATCTTAGTCATATGAGCTAACTCGCGAGGCCGAACGTGGTGGTCACCAGCGAAGCGCCGCAGGCGCGGGGTCCGCGTCAACCGCAGGCGTGGGGATTACTGGGAGTACCACCTTATGACTTCCAGCATTGCGACAATGATACTCAGCACGATTGCGCTGATAGAAATCCTTGTTGCCAACCGTGAGTTGTCCAAGGCTTTCTGAGAGATGGATAGGCTCTCTTCGGAGCGGGCCTCCTCACGTGCCTCAGCTTCAACGGATACCCCTTTTTTCTTCCCGCTCACGCCACTCTTCGGCGCATTCGTCTGCTGGCCATAGCCACTCACCACGTGCAAGCCTCTCCCCTGACGGAAGCAGCGCCCAAAGACTCAAGCTCGGTAGCGAAGGCACCTCGGTCAAAGGCGCTTGGCATCTTTAGCCCAACAAATAGGGTTTGTCCCTCGCGGCACGCATGCGAATTCGGACTCTGAGTGCATGTCGCGAAGGATAAGCCTGATTGAACTGAACCGCCGCCCGGGCGGTGACAGTGGGGATTCTACGCCCTGCGCATGCCCATTGATAGGGCGAGACGGCCGAAAGAAGCTTGGCCGACCGGACGCTGCAAGATGGATCCCGATCAATCGTGTTTTGAAGGTGGCCGAAATCAGCGCGCGCCGGAGCCGAGGTCTGTCGGTGCGCTGCACGCCGCCGCATCGGCGGCGATCACGCGAGACGGCGCTGCGCCACCGGCCTGCGGGCCGCACCGGTTGGCGCTCTTGGGCATGGCACCGCGTGACCCGCATGGAATGGCGCTCCTGGCGGTTGTATCGCCTGAAAGTCCGCTGCATGCGGCTCTCAGGGCTGCGACGATATGCCGCACCGCCCGATCGGCGCCGCTTTGCGAAATATCAACTCTTCTGGTTCCGTTGCAGTGGATAAGCAGAAGGCGTGATTTGCGCATCCTCACTCATCGACTCGTTGCGGAGAAAACCATGAAACTCGTGAAGACACTGATACTCGCCGGCGGGACTGGCGCTGGCTGGCACCTCCTGGGCGGCCGGCGAGCCGCTGTTCATCAACGTGACTTCGGCGCCCGATCTGCATCGCACGGAGATGGCGCTCACATTTGCCAGCAACGTGCTGAAGAAACAGCATCCGGTCACCGTCTTTCTCAACGACATGGCGGTCAAGACCGCGACCAAGGCTGCCGCCGGCTCCGCCACCGGCAAGCTGCTGGCCGATGCTGCAGGCGGGCGGAATGGTGATCGTCTGCCCGATGTGCATGAAGCACTACGGCGTGGCCGAAGCAGACCTGATCGCTGGGGCGAAGCTCGGCAATCCGGATCTCACGCAGGCCGCGCTGTTCGCGCCGAACGGGCGCAGCCTGAGCTGGTAGCCGGCGCCGGATCATCCGATGACAATGCGCGCCGGGGGCGCATTGTGCTGGCCCCGGGCCAGCCAAATCAGTGGCTGTGCCCATCGCCGGCGCGGCGGCGTTGAGCGGGCGCACTCGGCCTTGACCTCCAGCGTGGTCACCGCCTTGTCCTTGCCTTCGAGCTTGAGGGTGATGGGCACCATCTCGCCGGTCTTGAGCGGCTGCTTGAGGTCCATCAGCATGACGTGGTAGCCGCCCGATCGAGCGCTACCGGCGTGCCGGCCGGCAGATCGAGCCGGGGATCGCGCGCATTTTCATCACGCCATCTTCCATCTTCATCGAGTGGATCTCGACCACGCCGGCCACCGGACTGGTGGCCGAAACCAGCGCCGCGGCTTCGCTGGCGGTGATCGTCATGAACGCGCCGGTGGCCATCTGCCCCTTGACGGTGCCGCGGACCCACGGATCGCCGACCTTCACATCGGCCGCATGGAGCGGCTGGGCTAACAAGACGAACGCCACGGGCAACAGCCGGCCGGCAGCACGAAGCAGCGATCTGTATGACATGAGCTTCTCTTTCACGATTGTCGAAGCGGCAAGTATAAACAACGCACGATGCAGCTACGCGGGTGCGACATTGGTCGCAGTGCGCGATCGCCCGGCCTGGCATGGCTCTGCCCGCAGGCATCCCGTGCGACGCCTTTGCGGCCGGCGGCAACCCCGACTGGAGCATAATCGCGCCTCGATGAATACTGCCGCGCCGCCAATGATGTCGTCGCACCCGCGTTCGTCCGCCGCGCACTGCGAGTCGATCTGCCGCTCGCGCCGATCGCGCTGGCGATCGCCGGGCAGGCGGTGTTCAACGCCCTGTCCTACGCACGGCTGGCCAGGGCCGCGAACGTTTCGAACGCCGAGTTGCTGGCGCAATTGCTGGGCGACGTGGCGGCGCTGACGCTGATCGTCACTTCGCCGGCGGATCGAGCAACCTGATGGTGACGCTGTATCTGCCGCTGATCGCGATCGCCGCGGCGATTCTCCCGCCCGGCTGGCGGCGATCGTGGCCGCAGCCTCGATCGGCGGCTATTCAATGCTGTTTGCCCTGAACAGCCACCCATGTTCACGACACCGAACTGGCGATCCGCGTCCATCTGATCGGCATGTGGCTGACCTTCGTCTTCTCCGCCCTGATCATTTCCTGGTTCGTCGCCCGCATGACGGCCGCCCTGCGCGGGCGCGACGCCGCGCCTCGCCGCGGCGCGGGAAGCCGCACTGCGCAACGAGCGCGTCGTGGCGCTCGGCAATCGCCGCCGGTGCCGCGCATGAACTGGGCACGCCGCTGGCCACCATGGCCGTGCTGGCGGTCGAATTCGCCCGCCACGACAGCCTGCCCGCCAATGCCCGCCAGGATGCCCTGCTGCCCGCCAGTCAGGTGCAGGAATGCAAGAGCATCAACACGCTGCTGGCCGCACGTGCCGGCAGCAGCCGCGCCGAGGCCGCCCAGGCAGTGACGCTCGACGCCTGGCTCGAAGGGCTGACCGCGCGCTGGCAGGCGCAGCGTCCGCTGGCGAAACCGCGCGTCGATCTGCAGGGCGAACGCCTGGTCCGCGCATCGTGCCCGATGCGACCCTCGACCAGGCGCTGCTCAATCTGTTCAACAATGCCGCCGATGTCAGTCCGGCCGAGGTGGAGATCTCTGCGCGCTGGAGCCGCAATGTGCTCGAACGCGAGGTGCAGGACCGCGGCCCCGGCATTCCGACGACATCGCGCGCCGCCTCGGACACGAGACCGTGACCACCCGTGCCGACGGCCACGGCATCGGCCTGGTGCTGGCGTTCGCCGCGATCGAGCGCAGCGGCGGCACGCTGGCGTACGCGGTGCGTGACGGCGGCGGCACCTGCGCCAGGGTCGGCCTGCCGCTCGATCCCTTGCTGGCATCGTGAGCGAGCATTCAGGAAGATCTCGGCCGCCTGCTGCTGGTCGATGACGACGCGGTGTTCAATCGCGTGCTCGCGCAGCGCGCCTTTCGCCGCGCGCGGGGCTTCGCCGTCGACTCCGCGATCTCGCTCTGACGAGGCGCTGGCCCCTGTCTCGGCCGCCCCGCCGAGGAATCGCCCGACTATGCCGTGGTCGACCTCAACCTCGCCGGTTCCTCCGGCCTCAAACTGATCGGCGCCCTGCGGGCAGCGAATGACGCATGCCGGATATTGATGCTGACCGGCTATGCCAGCATCAGCACGGCGAAGGACGCCATCAAGCTCGGCGCGTCGCAGTATCCGGGCTTGCTTGGCGGATACCGATACCATCGTCAAGGCGCTGCTCGACGAGAGCGGACCGATCGATGGGGCCAGCGCCGTGGATCAAACCCTGTCGGTGTCGCGACTCGAGTGGGAACACATCCAGCGCGTGCTGGCCGAGCACGCCGGCAATATCCGGCCACCTTCCGCGCGCTGAAGATGCACCGGCGCACCCTGCAGCGCAAGCTTTCGAAGCGCCTGTCCAAGGATTAGCCCGGATACTTGGTGAGCCGCCCGATGACTTCCGACCAACCCGAACGAACGCGTATCGACAAGTGGCTGTGGGCCGCACGCTTCTTCAAAACACGTTCGCTCGCCAGTGCAGCGGTCGACAGCGGCAGGGTGCAACCAACGAAGCGCGTGAAGCCGGCAAGCGAGATCCGGGCCGGCGACACGCTGGCCATTTCCGATCGGACCGATGAAATGGGTCGTCGTCGTGCGCAGACTGGCCGACAAGCGCGGGCCTGCCAGCGTGGCGCAGCAACTGTACCTGGAGACCGAAGCGAGCCGAACGGCGCGAGAGCTGCGCGACCAGACCCGGCTGCTCTCGGAACCGGGCGCCGCGATCCGCGGCCGACCGACCAAGCGCGATCGTCGTCGAATGGATCGCTTCGGCGGTGATGCTGAATCGCTCTTCGTAAGGTGCGGCGACGCAATTGCAGAACCCGATCGCGACTCCAACCGCGCCCCCATGTCTTCACTGATTCCAAACGCCAAGGTGTCGGCAAATGTCCGACAAAATCGTCATGCGTACCGGCGAAGCGACGGTGTTCGCCAGTGCCGGCTGTTCACCGACGCGCGATGCCCGAGATCGTGATCGGCCCGTGGACGGGCCCGGTCTGCGCGGCGTTCGCGAATCTGATGGGCCGACCGCCGGCCACACCCGCATGTGCTGCCGGTGCGCGACCGCAACCAGAGCCGGCCAGGCCGGCGACCGCCGATGCGGTCGTCCATCCTGCGTAGCCGACGGCATCATTCCGCGCGACCAAGTCAACGAGCTTTGCATCATCGATCCTGGTCTAGCTCGACTCGCAGGCGGTGACCGATCCCCGATCTCGACCAGAAGGATCTGTACCGCACCAACTACGAGGCCACCCGGCTGGCGATTTCCCCGCGATGAATGAACGAGCCGTCGATCGACGAGCTGATCGCCAACCGACACAAGATCAGGCACTGCATGTACGACCCGACGCATGACGGCGGGTAGAGCGCTGCGCCCACTGCAGTAGCGGCGTCCGTGCTAGAGTCGCCCGACCAGCGACAGAATTGAGGACGACATGCCAGTACCGAGGTTTTCCGCGGCAGAATGCGGGTGCCCGCGATCGCCGCGCCGATGTTTCTCGTTTCGGGCCCGCAACTGGTCACATCGTGACCTGCAAGGCCGGCGTGGTTGCGGCTTTCCGACGCTGAACGCGCGCGAAGATCGAGTATCTCGGCAGCCTGGCTTTCGCCGAGATCAACGCTCACTGGCCGCAGGATTCGCTGCACGGCGAACCCATTTGCACCGTCGAATACCCGGCTGAAGGATGACTTCGCGCTGGTCGTCGAGCACCGGGTGCCGTTTCGTAAGTCACCAGCCTCGGCCACCCCGGCGATATCGCGCGGGCTCGCATGGCTACGGCGGCCTGGTGTTTCTCCGGATTATCCATGCGCATCATGAAGAAGGCGTGATCGAGGCCGGCGTGGACGGGTGATCGCGGTCGCACCGGGCGCCGGCGGTCATGCCGGAACGCAGAGCGCCTTCTCGCTGATACGCGAGATCTGCGAGTTCGGGGACGGCGTCTTGATACTCGGCGGCGCGATTTCCGACGGCGCCTCGATTCGTGCCGCGAAGTGCTCGGCGCCGAGCCTCGCCTACATGGGCAGCGCTTCGCTTCGGTGATCGAGGAATCGATGGCGCAGCCTCGAGTACAAGCAGATGTTGGCTCGACTGCGCGCCGCGATATCGTCTATACGACGCGGTCTCCGGCACCAACGCGAATTTCTCCTTCCAGCCTGGAACGCGCCGGTTATATGCGCGATCAACTGGCGCAGGCGCCGGCAAAGGCAAGCTCAGGGATCTGTGCAGGACGAAGCTTTCCGTGCTTCATATGATATGTGGAGCGCCGGCTGGCGGCGTTGCCGGTATTCACTACCTGCCGACAGTGGAAAGAGCTGGTGGATCGATTGCAGTTGGAGTATCGGCGCGGCCTGCGCCTTTGCCATTTTCGGCAGCGGTGCTCTGATGTCTTGCAGATTCACCGCCACTGCGCGTCCTGCGTTGCCCGATTCATCGCTTGCGCCGGTCAGTGTGCGCCTGGCGACCGGCTTATTGCCTGACGCGGTCATCAGGAACGGTGCCAGCGCCGCGAACGGCCAAAGCAGCGAGATCAGCCGCGCCAGTCCGCGCCGAAGTTGAGGAACTGGGCCGGCATTCCAGGCGTTGAGCGCCGTTCGGGCATAAGGATTTTCCGCAACAGATTGGCCAGCGCGGTTGCGGCCAGCAATGCGGAGCCGGCCAGGATAAAGGTGACCAGTCCGGCAGCCTGACCGCCAGGATCAGACCTTATCGTGCCGATTGCCAGACCGTACAGGTTGCCAGGGTGAGCCAGTGCAGGGCGCCGTCCTCATCTGAAAATAAAGTTGTGGACAGGCCGCTGCGCGCGCCGATCAGCGTGATCAATAGCCCGAGCAGCCAGGGCGATGGCTCGCGCAGGTTCTGCCGCGGCGATCGAGCCGGTTGCCAGTACGTTGCAGGCGGTGACGGCTATCTCGATGGACGATAGCTGGTCATGCCGAATAGTCGGCGGCGTCGGCAACGCTGTAGCAATGAACGAAGGTCGCTGGTGCGAGAAAGACGCCCTCCGGCGACAGCTGGGTCAGCAGCCAGGCGCCCGTCAGGATCAGACCGATCGCCGCGCCTGCCCCTGCACGATGTGGCGGCGGCGCCAGCGCGACAGCCAGCCGCGGTCGGCGAAGATGTGCGGCCCCAGCGCGCCCGGGCCAGGGCCCCGGAGCAGGGTGCCGGTCATGCTGCAGCCC
>JADJEV010000003.1 GCA_016708905.1 Candidatus Methylophosphatis roskildensis
TGGATGCGGTTGTCGAGTGCCAGTTGCGCCACCGTCGGCATCCGGCCCCAGTGGCCCGCCACCACCCGGCGCAGCAAGCCTTCGTGGCCCAGGTGATTGAGCCCCAGGGTTTTGCCGTCGCCCTGGCCGGCGGCGGCGAACAACGTCAGGTCCTTTGGGCTGCCGGTGTCGAGGAAGCGGCGCTCCAGCGCTGACAGCAAAGCCTCGGCAAAGCCGGTCTGGACGAACCCGGTGCTGGCCAGGGTATCGCCGTCCCGGATCAGGGCGATTGCTTCGGCGGCAGTAACGATCTTGCTACGCATAGTGGTTTCCTTCCGCTTATTCTTGACGTCCCGCCGAAGGACCGACGGACGACACCATCATCGTCGTGGTACCTGCAGGGTCACCCCACCTCGGCCCTACAGAGCTTACCTGCTCGACCGATCGAGTTTGGATTCTTCCGCTCTCGATTTCGAACAAGATCTGTTCGACAAATTCATGCGGCTTCCAGTAGCTGTATGACATCGCGAATCGAGACGTCAGCCCTGTGGACTGCGGCTTCGCGCTTGCTTGTCAGTTGATGGTTTGAATTGGGGGGTGAATCAGGCTGTTGGCAAGCGGGCCACGCAGGCGCTGGTGGAAGAGCACGAATAGCAACGCGACTTTGACGCCCTTGTCGGTGGAGCGGTAGGCGTATCGGGTGCCGTCGCGGCAATATGCGATCTGGCTGATGACGTAGAAGCGGCGCAGGCTGATGCGCCCGCGCTCTTTGCCCGAAAACTGAGCGGTCGGGAACAAAAGTAACAGACTAGTCCAGCCACATGGCTTACAGATGATTACTGCTGTATCCGTCGTGCCTGACGGTTCCGGGGCAGCTGCAATTTTCTGTTCCGGAAGCGGGCGAAGCGGAGTCGGGTTCCCGCGCAGGGGCGAACGGGCCGCCTGCCGGCTTCTGCTGCAAAACCGCTATGTGAGCCTGGACGAGGGCTGTCAGGATCGCGAGCTGACCCTGGCTGAGCTGTGGAACCGGATCCTGTGCGAGGCCGGCTTGCCGGACGGTGATCCGCCGTCGTTTGCCCCCTTCGCCTGACACGCTGAAGCAGCGGGTTCGGGCTGTCCTTCAGGCGCCCGGGGGCGTTTGCGATAGCGCTCCAGAAAACGTTTCGAGGGTGTCCATGGCCTCGAACAGATCGTCCTGGAGGGGCAGGAACACGACTCGTCGATTGTCCGAATGTGTTAAGGGTAGTTCGTCGACAATCGTTGTTCGTCGACAATCCTTCCCGCCGTTGTGGATTGCTGTGGGTGTGGAAGATGCTCGTCAGAAGCAAGGAGAACACCATGCGGTACCGACTGCTCGGCGCAAGCGACCTGAAGGTCTCCGAGATTGCTCTTGGGCCATGGCTGACCTACGGAGGCGGGGTGGAAAAGGCGCGAGCGATCGACTGCATCCGCACGGCCCTCGATCTGGGCATCAACCTCTTCGACACAGCGAACGTCTACGGCCGGGGTGCCGCGGAGACCTTACTCGGCGAGGCGCTGGCGGACGTTCCCCGTGTCTCCTATGTGCTGGCGACCAAGCTCTTCTTTCCCATGACCCAGTCCGACCGGGGTCTGTAGCGGGCACAGGTGTTCAAACAGCTGGATGCCTCGCTGCAGCGGCTGCGGACCGATCACATCGACCTCTACCAGTGCCACCGCTACGACCCTTCGACGCCGCTCGACGAGACCATGGAAGCGCTGACCGAAGTCGTGCGCCAGGGCAAGGTGCGCTATCTCGGCTTCAGCGAATGGCCCGTCGACAAGATTCAGGCCGCACTGGCCTTGCCAGGCGTCGCGCGTTTCGTTTCGAGCCAGCCGCAGTACTCGATGCTGCGGCGGGCGCCCGAACAGGCGGTCATTCCGCTGTGTCGGGACAACGGGATCTCGCAGATCGTCTGGTCGCCGCTGGCGCAAGGCGTGCTCACAGGCAAGTATCTGCCGGGCAGTGTGCCGCCGCCCGATTCGCGCGCTGCGAGTGAGGCCATGGGCGGGTTCTTTCCAAGCGAGTGGCTGCAGGCGCCGATGCTTGATGCGGTCCAACAGCTAAGCGCGGTGGCTGAAGACGCCGACATGACGGTTGCGCAACTTGCCCTGGCGTGGGTGCTGCGGGAGCCGAACGTGGCCTCGGCCATTGTCGGTGCCACCCGGCCAGAGCAGATACGGGAGAATGCCGCCGCCTCCGGCAAGACGCTCGATCCGCAAACGTTGCGCCGCATCGAAGAGGTTCTTGCTCCCGCTCTGGAGCAGCCGCGTCCGGGCTGATCGGCTAAGGACCGAAGGGGCGGCTATGACGGCAAGCCGAGCGAGAGTACCGGGGCAGGACTATAATGGCATACAGGAAGCATTTGACCGCCACATCAAAGCGGATTTGCATGCCGAAACCCTTTGATTCTTAGGGTCGCCAGACACGGACTGGCATCCGTAGTCCAAGTCACAAGGAGCAACCACCATGGCAAACCAAACAACCTCGCTCATGGACATGAGCAAGATCATGGAGCAATTCAAACTGCCGGGTGTCGATATGTCCGCTCTCGTCGAAGCCCGCCGGAAGGACATCGAGGCACTGATGCAGGTCAACAACATCGCCCTTGAGAGTCTCCAGACGCTGGCGCAGAAGCAGGCCGAGATCCTGAAGGCTTCGATGGAAGCGCTGCAATCGACGACACAGAAGATGGCCGGCAAGCCGACGGAGGGTGCCGCCCATGAGGGTCAACTGGTGCAGCAGACCTTGGAAAAAGCGTTCGAATACATGCGTGAGCTTGCCGATCTGACGCGCAAATCCCAAGCGGACGCGCTTGCCGTGATCAACAAGCGCGTCGCGCAGAATGTCGAAGAATTGAAGCGCCTGGTGCAATCGAAGCGCTAGGCGCTTCGTTGCACCTGCAGATAGCGGGTCCAAGCCATGCGCATGGCTTTCCTCCCAGCCGTCACGCTGCGCGGACCGATGCGCATGCCCAGGGCTGTCGAGAAACCCGCCATCTTCCTCGATGTCCCGGTAGGCGGCGCGACGAGCCGCCGCATGGCGTCCACGTCGGCAGCATGCTTGACGAATTTCACGAACACCAGTATCTGATTGCCAATTCGGGTCTGCTCATCGGCCCCTCTCGGTGTCACGGGCCCCGAGCGTGAGGGCGCACGGATAGCCCTGTCGGCACAAGTGGTCAATTCCGAGTCGGCGCCAACAGCAGGCGAACTGGCTGCTGGATCCGAGTGCGAGACTCGCAATTGCGGTGACCCAACAGGATCGGACGGCGTAGCTTCGCTTAGGCAGGGGCCTGCGGCAGTTGAGGACGGGTCGATATTGATGCGTTATTTTTTTGCGCCGTGATACTTCGTTTCGGTCCCATCCGTCCTGAGACGTGCGCACCGGAGCCCGAATGACGCGCCGCCGTGTCCGAGGTACTCGGCCGCGCAATGGCCGGCGCCGAACCGCGCTTCGGGCATTGCTGGCTTCGCCGCACGCGGTGCGGTTCGCCATTGGCGTGGTCGCACTTGTCGTGTTTGGGCGGGCGCCAACTGGGTCTATCAGGTGTTGCGCAAACCGACCGAGTTGCTCTTCCCGGTGAGCCGCGCGCTGGCCAAGACGCCCTCACAAACGTGGAAGGAATATGCACCGCTGTTTCGAACCCACGCAACCGCCGTCATCACGCCGGACTTTTTGGCCGCGCTCGCCCAGATCGAGGTGCGGGCAACCCGCTGGCACGAACCTACTGGCGCTGGAATCCGACGTGGCATCCCTTCGAGCTCTACCGCCCCGCTTCCAGCGCGCTCGGCATGTACCAGATAACTGACGGGACGTTCGCCCAGACGAGACGCGGCTGCCGGTACGATTCAGCTGTTCCCGACGATGAGTCCATGGGCATGCCGGGAACCTGTTGGGTCGACAGCCTGTATAGCCGGGTCGTGCCGAGCCACGCCATCGCGCTGACCTCGGCAGAGTTGGATCGCGGGGTCGCGCGAACACTCAAACGACAGCGGATCGTCGCCACGCTCCAGCAGAAACAGGATCTTGCCGCCGTCATCCACCTGTGCGGCGCCGGGGCGGGCGAAGCCTACGCCCGGCGCTATCTCCGATTGCTGCCCGGACAGCGCTGCGGCGATCACGACGTACGCGCGTATCTCGGCGGGTCAATGCCATGAAGCGCCTGTTTGCCCGGCTCGCGAACACAGCTTGAGCGGCTGACGCTCGTGCCGAACACCCGCCGCTCGGGGCGCAGCGGACAGTTTGTCACTGGCAGGTCTTTTGCGTCAATCGGGTCAATCGATTGGGTGTAGGTCTACCGTTGATAATAAAATCAATGGCTTATGAGTATGCCGATAGTGTGTCCAGACGAAATTGGTCTGGCATGGGTGGAGGTGGGCCAACCTCGTGATAGAAGGCGGTTGGAGTTGCGAGAAACAACCACCGGAGGCTGGCCCATGGAAAGTGTAGCGAAAGTTGGCGCGCTCAAGGAAAAGGCGCGTGTCGGCGGCAAGGCGCTGGAGAGCCTATTGTGTTTATCGAGGCGCGCAGGCGCTGCGCAAGTGACCATGGAGAAGGGTTCGAAGCGTTCGAGCGCGAAGTGCACCGGCGCTTTGCCGAAGCCGAGCGCGAGTTTGTCGGCGAAGAGCTGGCGCGGCTGGACGTGACGCTCCCGGTGCTGAGGATCGAGGGGGTGCTCCACCGACGGGTGGTCAGCGGCTACGGCGAATACATGACGGTGGCCGGACCGGTGAAGGTGCTGCGCCACCGTTACCGTGCGGCGGGCACCAACGGGCAGAGCGAATGCCCGCTGGAGTTGCGTGCCGGGATCGTCGAGGGGTTCTTCACCCCGCTGGCCGCGCGGATGGGCTTGTGGGTGGTCACCCATCTGACGCCGGCCGAAGGCGAGCAGTTGTTTGGCGAGTTGGGCGGCATGCACCCCTCACGCAGCAGCCTGGACCGACTGCCCAAGGCGATTGACGCGAAGTGGGAACAATATCGTATGCATTGGGAGAGCCAGTTGCGCGAGCAGGCGCCGCCCCTCGCCCAGGCCGCCGTGCTTGCGGTCTCGCTGGACGGGGTGATGGCGCCGATGAAAGACGGGCAGCGCGAGGACAAACGCGAACAAAGCCGACAGCAGGGCAAGCCCACCAAGGGGCCAGCGGGATTTCGCGAAGTGGGCTGCGGCACGCTGAGCCACTATGACGGGGCCGGCGAGCGGCTGCGCACGGTGCGTCATGCGCGCATGCCCGAGCCGAAGAAGTGCACACTCAAACGCCAATTGGTGGCAGAAGTCGAACATGCGCTCAAGCACCAACCGCAACTACGACTGGTCAAGGTGGCCGATGGGGCGCGCGACAACTGGGAGTTTCTCGCCAAGGAACTGCCCCCAGGCGAGGAAGTGGTGGACTTCTACCACGCCGCGGAACATCTGCGGCGGGCCTTCGGTCATGTCTATGGTGAAACGTCGCCTAAGGCGCAGGCCCGCTTCAAGGAATACCGCCATCTGCTGCTCAAGGCCGAGGACGGGGTGGGCAGGGTGATCCGCACGCTCGCCTACCATCACAGCCGCAAGCGCCGTTGCAAGGCGCTCAAGCAGGAACTGGCGTACTTCCGGCGCAACCGCGCACGCATGGACTATGCGCGACTGCGTGCCGAGAATCTGCCGATCGGCTCGGGCGTGGTGGAGGCGGCCTGCAAGACGCTGGTGACCCAGCGCATGAAACGCTCGGGGGCAACGCTGGAGCATCGACGGCGGGCAGGCGATCCTCACCTTCCGTGCGCTGGCGCAAAGCGAGCGCTTCGATGCCGCGTGGCAGCTCGTCTCGGCTCAATACCGGCGCGAGATTCACTTCCCCGAAAACGTCGTGCCGCTTCCGACTCGCCGGGCATCAGTATGAGAGTTACACCCAATCGATTGGTTGGACCAAACCTGGTTGCTCAGGCCCATACCTGTCTCGGTATTGATCGCCGCGTGAGGGGGCTGTTGCAGTCCAAGGCAATCGTTACCGCTTGAAATCGCCGAAGCCGCGGCGCGCGAGGTCTGCCTTCACTTGCGCGCGGCTGCGCTCATAGACGAAGTTCACGCCCCATGGCATTGCCGACATACGCTGCGCCGTTGCGCGTCGGCGTGGTTGCAGCGCACGTTGTGGATACCCTCGCCGAGCACGATCTGAATCATGTCGAGGCCCTTGTTCAGGACGACGACCGGAGGGTGGCCGCTGCTGGTCCCGGGCACCCCGATTTTTCATCGTTCATGTGCCGATCCGCAGATGGGCGCGGGGGCGCCGGTAGGCGGGGGGGCGGTTGATGACCGGGGGCGGCCGGCGGGGATCCGCCGGCGCTCGCGTTGGGTCATCGAGCCGGCTCCGATGGGTTCCGACAGGGGGGGGCCCCAATTTTGCACGCCACCGCCGCGGGGGTCGCGCCTCGCCGCTCGCAGCCTTGTCCAACGTGGTATGAGCCTGAAGGGGGCGTGTATTTCCACCGAGGTATGAGCCTGAAGTCAGGGGATTGAAGCGAAGAGGCGCGGGTTGATCATCCCGAGGATGGTGATCAACATGAACGAAACGGAGCTTCGCACGATCGAGCAGATCGAGCAGTTTCTCAGCGCCAGCGCGTCGATCGAGTTCTTGGCGGTTGGCGACGATAGCGAGCGATATGAGCACATCAGTCTTGTGCTCAAACGCTTTGATTATCCGGGACGCAGCAAGCGGGATCGAGGGGTGTTGCGGCGTTACCTGCAGCACACCAGCGGCTACAGCCGGGCGCAAGTCACACGACTGGTGAGCCGATGGCAGCGCAACCGCTTGGCCGAGATTCCCTTGGCCAAGCGGTATCGGGCGCCGGTCGGCGTTCGCGCGCAAATACACTGCCGCTGATATTGCGTTACTCGTCGAAATGGATAAAGCCCATGAGGACGTCTGCGGGCCGGCCGTCGTGCATCTCCTACGGCGAGCCTTCCGAGAGTACGGCGATCCGCGCTATGAGCGCCTGGCGACGCTCTGCGCCTCGCATCTGTACAACCTGCGCAAGAGCGCGGGCTATCAGGCGCAACGCACGCATTTCACCCAGACCCGTCCGGTGTGCAACGCCATCGGGGTGCGCAAGGCGCCGGCTCCCGATGGCCGTGCCGGCTTTGTGCGTGTCGATACCGTTCATCAAGGCGATCAGGACGGCGCCAAGGGCGTGTATCACATCACCTGCGTCGATGCGGTGAGCCAGTGGCAGGTCCAGGCCTGTGTGCAGGGCATCAGCGAGGCCTTTCTGTTGCCGGTGCTGGCGTTGATCCTGGCACAGTTCCCGTTCGTGGTGCTCGGCTTTCACTCCGACAACGGCTCGGAGTTCATCAACCATCAGGTGGCCAAACTACTGGAGAAATTGCGCATCGAGCAAACCAAATCACGCTCGCGCCACAGTAACGACAACGCCCTGGCCGAGAGCAAGAATGCCAGCGTGGTACGCAAGCACATGGGCTACGCGCATATTCCGCAACACTTTGCCCTGCGGATCAATGCGTTCTATCAGGAAACGTTCAACCCGTGGCTCAATCTGCACCGCCCCTGCCTGTTTTCAACAGCGGTCGTCGGCCCCAAGGGAAAACTCATCAAGCGCTACAAGCTCGCAGATGTGAAAACGCCTCTGGAATGTTTGGCAATGTTATGCGCGAGCCAATTGGTCCAACTCAAGGCAGACGTTACGCTGCCACTCCTGCAGGCACTGGCGCGTTCGCAAACCGATCTGGCTGCGACCAAGGCGATGCAACAAGCCAAGCACGACCTGTTCGTCAGCTTCGAAAAACCCAAGCGCCGGGCCTGACCCTGTCGCCAGCGCAAACCCTGCCGCGCTTCGCTTGCCCAGACAGCCCAAGTGCTCCGCAATCCACCTGCCGCAAGCCCTGCGGGCGGCCTTCAAGACCGGCATAAATATGCCTCGAAAACCAAAACCAACCCCCTTGCGGCTTCGCCGCTTCGGCCCATTTACCGCCTCAACCCCATATCCCTTTACACTGCCGCTTTGACCCATCAACCCGCCTCTCAACGTCACTGATCTCCTCTCCCTTCAGGCTCATACCTGAATTGGAAAACACTCTCGCATGCCATCAGGCCGAGAGTGTGATACACGATTCCCGACGTTCGGATGCAGCCTGTGGGAGGCGAATTGTTAATCAAGCGGCAGTCGGTGTCGCGAACAGCCCGCGACGGTGTTGCTTCCACCCGTAGGAAGCGAGCTTGGCGGGCGAGGGCGAGGGCGCGCCCGGACGTTTCGCCGGCGTGGTCCCGTCGAGGGATCGATGAACGCGGTGCGCGTTGTAGTACGCCTTGAACCTATTTTCCTCAGTTAGTGGTTCCGAAATGGCCGCAAACCGTGATCTGATGGGGTTTTCGGGCGGATTGGGAGGGTCACCCAATGGGTGAAGCGCGATTTCCACAGCGGGCGGTCGTGTCGGCGGTTCAGGCGGCGCTCGCCGAACAGTTGGCGGCGGGTGAACAGGAACTGCGCGTGAGCACCCCGGGAGGTCGCTTTCACGTGCGATGGGACGAGAACGGCAGCGCCACGGCACTCGGACAGTTGGCATTTTTTGCTGAATTTCTCGAGGTCTCCGGCTTGTTCGAGCGCTGGGTGGAAAGCTGCCCGATGGCCTACACTAGCCCGAACGCGCCCGAGGTACGCGACGTGCTGGGCACTTGGCTGCTGGCGATCCTCGATGGGCAGCGGCGTTATGCGCATGTCACGGGCCTGCGTGGCGACGCCGTGGCGCCGGAGATTCTCGGCATGACGGGAATCATCAGCGACGAAAGCCTGCGCCGGGCGCTGGCGCATCTTGCGCCCACACTGACACGCTGCTCTGAACAAGAGCGCCCCGATCGGGAAGCCCGCTTGGCCAGGACGAGCGCCTGGATGGATGCAGCGCTCGCACAGAGCGTGCGCGAGGCCCTCTCCACCGGCTGGATACTCGACACCGACACCACGATCAAGCTGCTCTATGGCCATCAGGATGGCGCCGAGATCAGCTACAACCCGACCAAGCCGGGGCGCCCGAGCCATGTCATCCACACCTACTGGATCGCCAACGTGCGTCTGGCCCTGGATGCCGAGGTGCAAAACGGCAAGGCGCACGCGGCCCGGCACAGCCTGCCGCGGCTGATCGACATTCTCAAGTCGCTGCCGCTGGAGCAGCGTCCGCGCCTGGTGCGCGGCGATGTCCTGCTCGGCGTCGATCCGGTGATGACGGAACTGGAAGAGTCCGGCCAAGCGTATCTGTTCAAGCTGCGCCAGAGCGCTGGCGTCAAGCGCTTGATCGAGCGGCTGTGGGGGGCGCAGCGACTGGCAGGATGTCGGTGGCGGCTATCACGCAGTGGAGGCGCGACTGACACTGTCGGGCTGGCACCATGGGCGACGGGTGGTGGTAGTACGACGTGCCGTGAAGCACTCGCTCGTGGTGGAGAAGAAAAAGCGCGGCAAGCGCGAACCCGGGCAGCAACTGCTGCAGTTTGCCGACTCCCTGGAGGCGGGAAAGCTGTGGGAGTATGCCGTGCTGGTGACCAACAGCGACTACGATCGTCAGGCTATCGGTCAGCTGTATCGGGACCGGGCCGATTGCGAGAACGGCTTTGACGAGCTGAAAAACCAGTGGGGCTGGGGGCTATACCACCCAGGATCTGGAGCGCTGCAATCTGTCGGCCCGCGCGGTGGCCCTGATCTACAACTGGTGGAGTTGGTATGTGCGTCTGGCGCATCCGAAAACGCGTCTGGAGGCCATCACCTCTCGCCCCTTGCTGCTGGCGGGGGTGGCGCGCCTGACCGAGCATGCCGGTCAGTCCCGCCTGCTGGTCACGCTGACCCATGCCGCCAGCGATCAGATCAAAACCATGATCGCCAATGTGCGCAAGGGTTTGGACACGGTTCTGGCAATTGTGCCTCAGTTGACCAAAACCGCCCGATGGAAGGCCCTGATGCACTACATCATCGACAAAATCATCGCCGCCAGAAAGCAAAATCAACCCCCGCCTGCCTCGATGATCCCCGGCCTGCCCCCTGCACCGCAGGGATAACAGAGGAAAATAGGTTGAATCCGTCCAGCTTTCGCGCGAGATCGAGCCCGTTCCAGAAGAACGCGCGATCGAGATACTCACGTCGGTCTTGCCGGCATAACGGACACCTGAGCGCAGCAGAAAGGCCTTGAGTTGGTGACGAGCGCGCGTCTGAGCCTCTTTGGCATCCTCACGCGAGCGCGTCAAGTCGCGCACGGCCTCGTCTTCGGGGTGAGGAACATACACCGCGGCCAGTTCCCCGGCGCGGTGTAGCCGCGCCAGCATCTGGGCATCGCGGCGGTCGGTCTTCACCCGATCGCCGCTGCGCTTGGGGATCATCGAGGGTGCTACCACGACGCTATCCAGACCCTTGCCTGCCAGGTGACGATAGATCACGTAACCGCAGGGCCCGGCTTCGTAGACGAAATGAAGCGTCTTCCCCGTTGCCTGCAATTTCCTGACCGCCTGCTCCAGTGCCGCCAGATCCCCGCCGATGCTGCCGTAATGACGAACCTCCCGAGCTCCGTCACCATCGGCCAGGGCGATGTCGATCGAATCCTTGCGCACGTCCATTCCGACGTAAAGATTGCTAGACTTTGTCATGGCCCGCCTCCTGTATGCAAAGCTTGTGTCCCCGTGCCAACCGTGTGGCTCTGCGTGCGGCCCTCCGCACCCAATCCACGTTACTACGGAGTCGGGCCGCCCCGCGTTAAACCATTATGTCTAGGGCCCGACAGCTTCAGATGCAGGAGGCAATCATGTCGCTAATAGCATGGGTCGTACTCGGACTCATCGCCGGTTTCGTCGCCAGCAAGATTGTCAGTGGAACGGGCCAGGGTGTCGTAATGGACATCGTGCTCGGCATCGTCGGTGCAGTCGTCGGAGGCTGGCTCTTCAACACCTTCGGGATGGCGGGTGTTGTCGGCTTCAATCTCTACAGCCTGTTGGTAGCCGTCGTTGGCGCAGCCCTACTGCTAGTGGGGTACCACGCTCTCTCCCGCGGGGCTCACTAAGTGGTCGATTTCACAAATACAGACACGTATGCTCCTACCCCAACCCTATTCAGCACGCGCAAAAGGAGGAGAGACGCCGAAATACGTGGCCGCATTTATGAAACGGGGTACTAAGTCAGCGATGGAGTCGGCGGTTGGCGAAGCGGTCATCAGCGAGTCGGCTGTTTTGCCACCGCTCGCCACCCCATCGGCGCAGCGTCAGTTTGGTAGAAGGCGAATGACCCGGCTCTGCGGGGTAACCGATCTTCGGTTGGGAATTGCAATCAAGAAGTACTATTGTGTGTATCTATCTGGAGAGCCAATTATGAAGAAACTCAGTAAGTATCTTGTCGCATTTTTCATGGCGGCTACCCTGCTGTCCGTAGTGGGCTGCGCAGCCACGCCAAAGCAGGAGGGAACAGGTGAGTACGTGGACGACAGTGTCATCACCACCAAGGTAAAGGCGGCCATTCTCAAGGAGCCTGAGCTCAAGGTTGCAGAGATCAACGTCGAGACCTTCAAGGGAGTCGTTCAACTGAGCGGATTCGTCGGCTCACCGGCCGCAGCGAACAAGGCGGTCGAGGTGGCACGCGGCGTCGGCGGGGTGAAGTCCGTCAAGAACGACATGCGGATCAAGTAGATCAGGCATAGACTGGGTTGGAGGCTGGCGTCGAGGCTGCTTTGGATGATCTGACTTCCGTTCTCCCAATACCGGGCGTTTGCGGAAATGCCGAAGGTCTGCCCCAACACGGCACGATTCAGGCCTGATAGACCGACGCGGTTGTCTTGCTACCGAGGGCGGAGCGACCAACACGCCCGTTGAAGCACTTCCGAACTCTGTCGAACAGGTTGCTTTGCCGGGCCTGACTGCGGGGTGTTCTGTTTCCCGAAAGGACCCGCAAAATTGAACGCCGAAATGAACCTTGTCGGACAGTTGCGACAGTTGACGACGCACGTTCGTGGCAGCGGGGCGCCACGAATTTCGATCGACGACGAACCGCCGCTGCGATCGGAATTGTTCAGCGTTGAGCAGATGGCGCAGCATGGCAAGGCGCTCGCGGGCTCGCACAAACTGGCGCCGGGGCGCGCGCCGGACCAGCTCCTGGCGCGGCTGGCAGAGAATGAAATCACTCTCGTCAGCGTATGCAATCTGCTGACGGCAGAGATTTCGGCGAAGCGTCGGATCACTCCGGCCGGGGAATGGCTGCTCGACAATTTCTACTTGATCGAAGAGCAGATACGCACGGCCAAGCGGCACCTCCCGAAGGGCTATAGTCGGGAGCTTCCCCGTCTGGAAAATGGAAGATCGGGGTCGTCGGCCGGGCGCCCGCGCGTCTATGACATCGCGCTGGAGACCATAGCGCACGGCGATGGCCGCGTGGACACGGAAAGCCTCAGTCGTTTCGTGGCGGCTTACCAGACCGTCACAGCCCTCAAGCTCGGCGAGTTGTGGGCGATTCCGATCATGTTGCGGCTGGCAGTCATCGAGAACCTGCGTCGTGTCGCCGTGCTGATCGCGGCCGGCTGGGTCGAGGGGAACCTGGGCGACTCGTGGGCGGACCAGATTACGGAGGCTGCCGAGAAAGATCCGAAAGGCCTGATACTGGTGATTGCGGACATGGCGCGGTCGAATCCGCCGATGGTCGGGGCGTTCGTCGCCGAGCTGGCGCGGCGCCTGCAGGGGCGCGGCCCCTCACTGGCGCTGCCGCTGACCTGGATCGAACAGCGGCTCTCCGAATCGGGGCTGACGATCGAGCAGTTGGTGCAGTCGGAAAACCAGCGGCTGGCCGCCGATCAGGTCTCCATCAGCAACAGTATCGGCAGTCTCCGGGTTCTCGGCGCGATCGACTGGCGCGCGTTCGTCGAGACCATGAGCGTCGTCGAGCAGACGCTGCTCGAAGATCCGGGTGGCGTCTATGGCAGGATGGACTTCGCCACGCGCGATCGATACCGCCATGCGACCGAAGCGATTGCAAAGAAGGGCCCGTTGACCGAGGGCGAAGTTGCTCGCAAGGCGCTCGAGCTGGCTCGCGCACGAACAACGATCGATACCGGCGGCGGAGCCGCCGATCGTTCGGCGCACGTCGGCTACTACCTGGTCGGCGAGGGCTTGCCGGAACTCGAACGCGGTGCGAACGTTCGCCTCTCCGGCGCCGAGGCCTTGCGCAGAACGGCGGGCCGTTTTCCGTTGCCCCTCTATCTGGGCGGCATAGCGCTGATCACGATGATCATCAGCGCAAGCCTGCTGGCGCAGGCGCTCGCCACCGGGATGGCCGCCGGGGTGTTCGAGTTCGCACGGGTGGCGATCGGCATCCTCTTGCTGCTCGCGACCAGTCAATTGGCAGTGTCGTTGGTGAACTGGCTGGCAACCCTGCTGGTGACGCCGCATTCGCTGCCCAGAATGGATTTCTCCGAAGGCATCCCGCCGACATCGCGAACGTTGGTGGTGATCCCGACCATGCTGACGAGTGCTTCGAGCGTCGAGCATCTGGTCGAGGCACTGGAAGTCAGGTTTCTGGCGAATCGAGATAGGTGCCTGCACTTCGGCCTGCTGACGGATTTTCTGGATGCACATCAGGAGACTCTCCCGGAGGACGTGCCGCTGCTGCAACTGGCCCGGACAAGGATAGACGCGCTGAACCAGAAGTATGTGGATGAGGGTGGCGAAACCGGGGGCGGCACGTTCTTTCTCTTTCATCGCCCGCGGCGATGGAACCCGACGGAACGGATCTGGATGGGCTTCGAGCGCAAGCGCGGCAAGCTGGCGGACTTGAACGCACTGCTGCGCGCCGGCGAACGCGGGGTCGCGGCGGAGGGCTTTTCGCTGGTCGTCGGCAATACCGCGGCCCTGTCCGGGGTGAAGTATGTCATCACGCTGGACACCGATACGCAGTTGCCACGCGACGCGGCGCGGCAATTCGTCGCCGCGATGGCGCACCCGCTAAATCGCCCGCGCTATGACGAAGCCAGGCAGCGCGTGTGCGCGGGCTACGGCATCCTGCAGCCGCGGGTGGCAGTGAGCCTGCCCGGGACCAACCGCTCGCTCTATGCGCGTCTGTACGGCGGGGAGCCGGGCATCGACCCATACACGCGCGCGGTCTCGGATGTTTACCAGGACCTGTTCGGAGAAGGCTCGTTCATCGGCAAGGGGATCTACGACGTCGATGCGTTCGAGCAGGCCCTGGGTGGACGCTTTCCCGAGAATCGCATCCTCAGCCATGACCTTCTCGAGGGATGCTATGCGCGGTCGGGGTTGTTGAGCGATGTCCACTTGTACGAGGACTACCCGGCACGCTACAGCGCGGACGTGAGCCGCCGCTACCGCTGGATTCGCGGTGATTGGCAGTTGGCGGGTTGGCTGCTGTCTCGCGTCCCGGGCGAAGGCGCACGCCGTCGGAAGAATCCGCTGTCGGTGCTGTCGCAATGGAAGCTGATCGACAACCTGCGACGCAGTCTGGTTCCCGCGGCGCTGACACTTCTGTTGGTACTGGGATGGTCCGTCCTCGCACCCGCGTGGCTGTGGACCTTGACGGTGATCGGAATCCTGCTGATTCCATCCTTGTGCGCCTGGATGGTCGATGTGTTGCGCAAGCGGGAAGAGGCGACGCTGCGACAACACTTCGCAGCCGTGGCACGCTCTGCGTCACGGCAACTGAAGCAGCTCGCGTTCGAACTTGCCTGTCTGCCGTACGAGGCGTTTTTCAGTTTGCAGGCCATCGTGCAGACTGCTTGGCGATTGCTGGTGACACGCAGACGATTGCTGGAATGGAATCCGTCAAGCGAGGCGGCTCGCGTGTCGACCCAGCGCGGGGGCAGCGACCTCGCCGTATCGTTCCGTTCGATGTGGATCGCCCCCGCTATTGCGGCTTCATTGGCGATCTATCTGGCGCTATCGGATCCGGCAGTGTTGGCGGTGGCGGGGCCGATTCTGCTCCTGTGGTTCGCCTCTCCCGCCATTGCGTGGTGGATCAGCCGCCCGCTCGCTCCCCGCAAGACGACTCTGACGGTCGAACAGACGCACTTCCTGCGCGCACTTGCGCGGCGCACCTGGGCATTCTTCGACACCTTCGTCGGTCCGCAAGATCATTGGCTACCGCCCGACAATTTTCAGGAGTATCGCCTAGCCGCGGTCGCGCATCGCACATCGCCGACCAACATGGGGCTGGCGCTGCTGGCGAATCTGTCCGCCTACGACTTCGGCTACCTCCCGGCCGGACAACTCGTCGAGCGCACCGCCAACACCCTGCGCACCATGGAAACCCTGGAACGGCACCGAGGTCACTTCTTCAACTGGTACGACTCGCAGTCTCTGCAGCCGCTGTCGCCGCTGTACATCTCTTCGGTGGACAGCGGCAACCTCGAAGGCCATCTGATGACCCTGCGAGCGGGTCTGCTCGCGCTGGTCGATGACAGGATACTGGCGGTGCGGCTGTTCGAAGGCTTGAGCGACACACTCAGGGTCTTCGAGGACGAGGACGCAACGGACGCAAGGGACAGGGGGGCTGCCGGCCCGCTGGCGGCGTTTCGCAACACACTGGATGCCGCTTGCACTGCCCCACCAAGCACCCTCGCGGCGGCGCGCTTGTGCCTCGAACGCCTGGCAACCGTCGCCGCCGAGCTGGTCACCCAAGTCTCGGGCAACCGCGATGTGGGGGACGGCAGTGTGATCGCGAGCGAAGCGAACGAGTGGGCGCAGGCGCTCGCCCGGCAATGCCGCGAGGCACTGGACGACTTGAGCTTCCTCGCCGACAGCGCCGCAGTCGACACGATTCCGACCCTGCGTGAGCTTGCCAAGGCAGGGAGCAGCCATGCGAGAGACAGGGTGGCAGCGACCGAACGCCTGGCACTGCAATGCGGCGACCTCGCGCGCATGGATTTTGACTTCCTGTTTGACAAGTCGCGTCATCTGCTGAGCATCGGTTACAACGTGAGCGAGCACCGGGCGGACGCGAGTTACTACGATCTGCTGGCCTCCGAAGCGCGACTGTGCAGCTTCGTGGCGATTGCCCAGGGGCAATTGCCGCAGGAGAGCTGGTTTGCTCTCGGGCGTCTGCTCACCGGCACCGGCGGAGACCCGGTTCTGCTGTCCTGGAGCGGTTCGATGTTCGAGTACCTGATGCCGCTCCTGGTGATGCCGACCTATGACAACACGCTGCTCGACCAGACCTGCAAGGCGGCGGTGGCCCGGCAGATCCAGTATGGAACCGAGCGTGGCGTCCCATGGGGCATCTCGGAATGCGGCTACAACATTGTCGACGTGCATCTCAACTACCAGTACCGCGCCTTCGGCGTGCCGGGCCTCGGGCTCAAGCGCGGCCTGGCCGAGGATCTGGTCATCGCGCCCTATGCCTCGGCGCTCGCGCTGATGGTGGCGCCCGAGGAGGCCTGCTTGAACCTGCAACGACTGGCGGCCGAGGGGTTTGTCGGCAGATTCGGCTTCTTCGAAGCAATCGACTACACGCCGGCACGGCAGCGGCGCGGACAATCGCGCACGGTCGTGCGCTCCTTCATGGCGCATCACCAGGGCATGAGCCTGCTCGCCCTGGCCTATCTGCTCCTGGATCGTCCGATGCAGCGGCGCTTCGCTTCCGACCGGCTGTTCCAGGCCGTCCTGCTGCTGCTTCAGGAGCGTATTCCCAAGGACACCGCCTTGTTTTCGCATACGGCGCAACTCTCCGAGGGACGCTCGGCGTCGGGCACCGAAGAGTCGCCGATTCGGGTGTTCAGCAGCCCCGACACGCCGACGCCGGAGGTGAAGCTTTTGTCGAACGGCCGCTACCACGTGATGGTCACCAATGCGGGAGGTGGCTACAGCCGCTGGAAGGATCTCGCCGTCACGCGCTGGCGCGAAGACGCCACCTGCGACAACTGGGGCACGTTCTGCTACATCCGCGAGGTGACCAACGGGGCGAACGGAGCGTTCTGGTCGACCGGCTACCAGCCGGCGCTTGCACGCGCGCAGAACTACGAAGCAATTTTCTCCGAGGGGCGAGCCGAGTTTCGCCGCCGCGACTCAGTTGGCATCGGCGGCAACGACTATTTCGAGACGCATACCGAGATCGTGGTATCGCCGGAGGATGATATCGAGCTGCGCCGGGTCCGCATCACCAATCGATCGCGACAGCGCCGGCAGATCGACGTCACCAGTTACGCCGAAGTGGTGATCGCTCCGCCGGCGGCGGACGCGCTTCATCCGGCCTTCAGCAATCTCTTCGTGCAGACCGAGATCCTGCGCGAGCGGCACGCGATCCTATGCACGCGCCGGTCCCGCTCCCGCGGCGAACAGGCGCCCTGGATGTTTCACCTGATGACGGCGCACGGGGCGGATGTCGGCGTAGTGTCCTACGAGACCGATCGCCTGCGCTTCATCGGCCGTGCAAGAAGCACCGCCGCCCCCCTGGCGATGAGCGACCCGGCGGCGCTCTCGGGCACCGAGGGCTCGGTGCTGGATCCGATCGTCGCCATCCGCTGTTTGCTTGGACTCGATCCGGAACAGTCGGCCACCATCGACATCGTGTCGGGCATCGGCGAAACGCGCGAGATAGCCGTGAGCCTGATCGACAAATACCAGGACCGGCACTTGGCCGACCGCGTCTTCGACCTGGCGTGGACGCACGTCGAGATCGTGCTACGGCAGCTCAATGTAGGCGAGGCCGATGCGCAACTCTATGCGCGTCTGGCCAGCTCGGTAATCTACGCCAACGCCTCCCTGCGCGCCGACCCGGCAATGCTCATCAAGAATCGCGGCGGGCAGTCCGGTCTGTGGGGTTACGCCATCTCCGGGGACTTGCCGATCGTGCTGCTGCAGATCAGCGACGCGGCCAATATCGATCTCGTGCGCCAACTTGTCCAGGCCCATGCGTACTGGCGCCTGAAGGGGCTGGCGGCCGACCTGGTGATCTGGAACGAAGATCACGCGGGTTACCGGCAACAGTTGCAGGATCAGATCATGGGTTTGATCACCTCGGGCATCGAGGCAAGCGTGATCGATCGGCCGGGCGGCATCTTCGTGCGGTCGGCGGAGCAGATATCGGGCGAGGATCGCATCCTGTTTCAGTCGGTTGCGCGCGTCGTCATCATGGATGGCCGCGGAACGCTGGCGGAACAGCTCGACCATCGTGGTCTCGTGGAACCTCGCATGCCACAACTTGCGCCGACCCAGTCACGCCGGCCCGAAGCCACTCCAGCCTCCGCCTTGTCCCGCGATCTAATCCTGTTCAACGGGCTCGGAGGATTCACTCCCGATGGTCGCGAGTACGTCATTGCTCTCGCGCCCGGGGAAGTGACGCCGGCGCCGTGGGTCAACGTCCTGGCCAATCCATACTTCGGCACGCTCGTTTCGGAGAACGGTGTTGCCTATACCTGGAGCGAAAACGCGCACGAATTTCGCCTGACGCCCTGGCACAACGACCCGGTGACCGATGCGGGCGGAGAATCTCATTACCTTCGCGACGAGGAGACCTGCCACGTCTGGTCCCCCTCGCCGCTGCCGGCCGGCGCATCGATCCCCTTCGTCGTGCGGCACGGATTCGGCTACAGCGTCTTCGAGACCAGCGCGGAAGGCATTCGCTCGGAACTCTGGGTCTATGTGGCGATGGACGCTGCCGTCAAGTTCTCGGTATTGAAGATGCGAAACGAATCGGGGCGAGCACGCAGGCTCTCCGCAACCGGCTACGTCGAGTGGGTCCTGGGGGACCTTCGCGCGAAATCTGCCATGCATGTGACCACCGAAATCGCCCCCCGCAGCGGCGCGCTCTACGCGCGAAACCCCTACAGCATGGAGTTCGCCGATCGGGTCGCGTTCTTCGACGTGGATGATCCGAAACGCACCCTCAGCGGCGACCGCGCGGAATTCCTCGGCCGCAATGGCACGCTGCGCAATCCGGCAGCCCTGAATCGGTCGCGCCTTTCCGGCAAGGTGGGAGCGGGGCTGGACCCCTGCGGCGCAATCCAGGTGAATTTCGATCTGGCCGACGGGCAGGAGCGCGAAATCGTCTTCCGGCTCGGCGTCGGGCGCAACGTAGACGAGGCCGGCCAGCTCGTCCAGCGCTTCCGCGGCGCTCTGGCCGCGCGCGGCGCGCTCGAGGCGGTATGGCAGTACTGGAACCACACACTCGGCGCGGTACAGGTGGAAACGCCGGATCAGTCGGTCAACGTGCTGGCCAATGGCTGGCTGGTGTACCAGACCCTGGCATGTCGAATCTGGGCACGCAGCGGCTACTACCAATCGGGTGGCGCATTCGGATGCCGCGACCAGTTACAGGACGCGATGGCGCTCATCCACACCGAGCCGGCATTGGTGCGCAACCACCTGCTGCTGTGCGCGAGCCGTCAGTTTCCCGAGGGCGATGTCCAGCACTGGTGGCATCCACCATCGGGCCGGGGCGTGCGCACCCGATGTTCCGACGATTACCTGTGGCTGCCCCTGGCGGTGTGCCGCTACGTGATGAGCACCGGTGACATCGGGGTGCTGGATGAACCCGTGCATTTCCTGGAAGGCCGCCTGGTCAACCCGGAGGACGATTCCTACTACGATCTGCCCGGCCGCTCTGCCGACGTGGCCAGCGTGTACCAGCACTGCGTGCGCGCCATCCGCCACGGACTGCAATTCGGCCAGCACGGGCTGCCGTTGATCGGTTCCGGCGACTGGAATGACGGCATGAACCTGGTGGGCATACGCGGCAAGGGCGAGAGCGTCTGGCTCGGCTTCTTCCTCTGCGAAGTGCTCAGAAAGTTCGCCGAGGTGGCGAGCGTGCATCGCGACCCGTCCTTCGCCGAACTTTGCCTGGGGGAAGGTGCTCGGCTGCGCGAGAGCATCGAAGAGCACGGCTGGGATGGCAAGTGGTACCGCCGCGCGTACTTCGACGATGGCACGCCGCTTGGTTCGGCAGGTAACGCGGAATGTCAGATCGATTCGATATCGCAGAGCTGGTCCGTGCTGTCTGCGGTGGGGACGCCGGTCGGTCAGGAGAGGATTGGCAAACTGGCGCGTTCGCGCATGGCGATGAAAGCGGTCGACGAGCGGCTGGTTCGCCGCGAGCACGCACTGATTCAGCTGCTCGATCCGCCATTCGACAAGGCGAACCTGGATCCCGGCTACATCCGTGGGTACGTGCCAGGAGTCAGGGAGAACGGCGGACAGTACACCCATGGCGCGATCTGGGCAGCGATGGCGTTTGCCGCATTGGGTGAACGCGAACGCGCCTGGGAGTTGTTGACCATGATCAACCCAGTGAACCATACGCTGTCGGCGGAGGGAATTGCCTCCTATAAAGTCGAACCGTATGTCGTCGCGGCCGACGTCTATGCACTGACACCGCACATCGGCCGCGGAGGATGGAGTTGGTACTCAGGTTCGGCCGGCTGGATGTACCGCCTCATCGTCGAATCGCTGCTGGGCCTGAGGCTCGAGGCGGAGACTTTGCGCTTTGCGCCCTGCCTGCCCGCGCATTGGCATGGACTCAAGATCCACTACCGGTATCGGGAGACGGTGTACCACATCGTGATCTCGCAGATATCAGGTAGCGACGAGGCGACCATCGGAACGATGACCGTAATGGTCGATGGCGTTGAGCGCCTCGACAGAGCCATTGCACTGGTTGATGACCATCGGGACCACACGGTGGAAGTGAGAGTGAACGGGAAGTAAGAGGGCGTCTCTTCCGGTCAATAAAGGTCCGCTCCCCGCCTCGCAAAATGTTTCCTCCGTGGCGGGGACCAAAAGAGAACATGCGTAACGAATATTACGGCTTTACGGCGCGGAGCGGTCGGTCGTTTTTCGAATGACCCGTGTCGTCCGGTGTGAAGTCATGGCCGGTCGTAAGCTGGAAATTCACATCGTCCGACTTTCATCCGGATGCGACTGCGGCAGCGCCACCGAGCACAGCTGGGCTCACGACAAGCTGTGCTGCGCGGCGACAATCATCTTGGCCGGAATGACGACGAAGGTTTTGGCCGGTGGGGAGGAGTCGGAGGCGGCGTAGCCGCCGGAGAGTCCTCCCCACCGGCGCGGCGCCGAGTCGGCCGGGTTCTACGATGGCTGATCGAATCAAGAAGAAGCGATCAGCTACATGCCAGGAACCCGAATTACCGACCAACAGGTTCGTCTCTACATGTCCAAACGCAAACACCATTCTCAGGAACTCGCCGCCGCCAAGGCCGGCATCAGCGTGCGCAGCGCTCGACGCATCGAGCGTGACGCGAGGCTGCCGTCACAGAAGCCCCGCCGCTACTGGCGCTCGCGCCCCGACCCGTTCGCCGAGGTCTGGGAAGCCGAAGTCGTGCCGATGCTCGTGAACGCGCCGCGGCTGCAGGCCATCACGATTCTGCGCAAACTGCAGGACGAGCACCCCGGTCACTACCCCGACAGCACGCGCCGCACACTCGAGCGACGCCTCCGGCACTGGCGGGCGATGGCTGGCCCAGCGAAGGAAGTCTTCTTCCCCCAGCAGCACGAGCCCGGCGCGCGCGGCCTATCGGACTTCACTGACATGGGCGAGCTGTGCGTGACGATCACCGGTGCGCCGTTCGATCACCGGCTGTATCACTTCGTGCTGGCCTTCTCGGGGTGGGAGTACGCCCACGTCGTCGAAGGCGGCGAGAGTTTCGAGGCGCTCTCCGCGGGCTTGCAGAACGCGCTCTGGCAAGCCGGGGGCTGTCCGCGCGAGCATCGCACCGACAGCCTGTCGGCGGCGTTCAAGAACCTGCACGACGAAGAGGACTTCACGGTGCGCTATTGCGCGCTGCTCGCGCATTACGGCATGAGCGGCACGCGCAACAACCGCGGCCAGGGCCACGAGAACGGCAGCGTGGAGTCCTCGCATCGCTATCTGAAGGAGGCGATCGATCAGGCGTTGATGCTGCGCGGTCATCGCGACTTCGCCGATCGCGCGGCCTATGGCGAATTCCTGCGCGAGGTCGTCATGCGGCGCAACCGACGCCATGCGGGGGCGTTTCGCATCGAGCGCGAACAGCTCATGGATCTGCCGGCCCGGCGCACGACCGACTTCGTCGAGGACGAAGCGCGCGTCACCCGCTGCAGCACGTTCACCGTGCGCGGCATCCTCTACAGCGCGCCCTCGCGCCTGATCGGCCACCGCCTGAAGGTGCGCCTCTACGCGGAGCGGCTCGACTGCTACCTGTCCGGCGCGCTGGTCCACAGCGCCCCGCGCGCTTCGCGTGCCGCCAATAACCGTCGCGCGCTCGATTACCGGCACTTCATCGAGGGTCTCAAGCGCAAGCCTCAGGCCTTCAAGGGGCTCGCGTTTCGCGACGAGTTGTTTCCGCGCGAGGCCTATCGCCGCACGTGGGATGAGCTCGAGGGCCGGCTCACCCAACGCGACGCCTGCAAGACCATGGTGGGTCTGCTGGAGCTTGCGGCACGTGAGGGTGTCGAAGCCGTGCTGGCCGCGCGGCTCAACGCCTTGCTGGTCGATGGGCGGCTGCCGGACCTCAAAGCGTTGCGCGAGGAATTTGCGCCACACCAGAGCGACTGCCCCGTGGTCAGTGTCGAGATTCCGCCGGCAAGCTGTTATGACGAGCTTCTGGGCACGGAGGCGACGGCATGAGTACGCCCGCTTACGATGCCGGCCGTCTGGCCCTGATGCTCCATGAGCTGCGCCTGCCCACCATCGGCCGGCTGTGGCCCGAGTTCGCGCAGCGCTCCGACAAGGAAGGCTGGCAGGCGACGCGACTGCTGGGCGCACTGCTCGAACACGAGCTGGCCGAGCGCGCCAAACGGCGCATCGAGCGCCATCGCGCCGAGTCGCATCTGGATCCGACCAAGACGCTCGCCACCTTCGACTTCAGCATCGTGCCGATGGTCTCCAAGGCGCACGTCATGGCGCTGGCCAGCGGCGATGCGTGGCTGGACAAAGGCGCCACCGTGCTGATCTTCGGCCCGCCCGGTGGCGGCAAGAGCCACTTGGGAAGCGCCATCGGACATGCGCTGATCGACGCGGGCTACCGCGTGCTGTTCACGCGCACCAGCGAGCTGGTGCAGAAACTGCAGGCTGCGCGTCAGAGCCTGCAACTGCCTTCGGCGCTGGCCAAGCTCGACCGCTTCGACCTGATCATCCTGGACGACCTGTCGTATGTCCGCAAGGACCAGGCTGAAACCAGCGTGCTGTTCGAGCTGATCGCCGAAAGATATGAGCGGCGCAGCCTTCTGATCACGGCCAACCAGCCCTTCTCGGGCTGGAACGAGGTGTTTCCGGATCCGGGCATGACGGTGGCCGCGATCGACCGGCTCGTCCATCACTCGACGATCTTCGAGATGAATGTCGAAAGCTATCGACGACGCACGGCCAGCGACAGACAGAGCAGGCGGCGCCGACAAGCATCCACCGACAATCACGAACAAGGAGCCACAACCATGACCGAATAGCCACCGACAATCATCCCGGTCGACCGGCCAAAATGTTTGTCGGTAAACCGGCCATCCTGCTTGACGCTATCTACTGTGCGCACTTATCGCCTACTCCGCAGGCCGGCGCCATCCAGTCAGTTGCCATGTGGTTCGGGTGAACACTCTGGCTTCCCGGTTGAACAATCTTGGCCAGCCACCCCGTTGGATCGACCATCCCCATCGGATCGCGGAAAGCGAAGCATCCCTTTCCAGGATGGCAATAGCGCGCCCGATAGAAAACCGACGCGGTCACAACCGGCCCGCGTCCGGTGCATCCATACAGAGGTGCACTGCCGGTCACCTTCGTCCGGTTGTCCCACACATCGAAGCATTGACTGGCCGTCAGCCTGCCCGCGCTGTAAGCGCACGGCGCGCCCACGTTCGCCTAGCCCAACTTTCACAGTAGTCGCCTCCTTCCAGTTGTTGGCCGCCCGTTCCCAGTCGGCGGTGATGTTGCCCAAGGCGAGCCAGATGACTCGAAGGAGAAGGTCGCCTAGCTTATGAACCGACCGCCGTCCCAAGTTTCAACTATCAATGGGGCATCGCCCGGGCCGGTGTTGGCCGGTGCCGCGCAAGCACGCACGGCTCTCGCAATTTCCGCCGCCTCGCCTGCCCGGGCAGCTACGAGCGTCCGGAGATCAGTCGTTGGTCGAACGGAAAGTCGATCACGTCGATGATTTTGATGCTCGGCGCATCGCGATGACCCGAATTGAGCAGGACGTTTTCTGTCTCAGGCACAAGCGCACAAGGAACGCGTAGCAGAAGTGGGCCGTCGGTGAGCCATTGATTACCGATCGTCTGAGTCAACTCGATGTTGTCCTGCCAATCATTCGGCAGCCCTAGAGATGTTTCAGACCCGGCGTAGATGACATCGGGCACCTCGATCTTCAATGTCCGGAACGTCGATGGCATGTCCTCGGCGTCTATCTCAAGATGCACCAAGTGCTCAAGCAAGCAGGTGGCCGGGTTTTGTCCGAGATATACGATTCTTCTTCCTGCGCTATGCCAGCGCGCCGAAGCTCCAAGTCCGCCCTCACCGGATAGCTCAGCATGGTTGCTGATGCGCCAGAGCAGCATCAGGCAACCATGCCCTCGTCCATCTGAATGAGCATCTCCTCGACCAATCGCCCTCCAGTCTCAGTGAGCAGCATGCCCATCGGGGCTCGGCCATCGAATCGGCGCTTGGGTTTGCGCAACCAGCGCATGGCTTTGTCCCGGTCACCGAATGTCTGGGTCGCCTGCTCAATGACGCGGGCAACTCTAACCGCGCGGTCAGATTCGTCGACAGACAGAGGCTGACCTCTTTCGCGGCGATGAGACAGAGTGCGGGGTTTCACCACCAGCTCGTGCACTTCGGCGGTGCTTACTCCGAGTGCAAGCAAGCTGTCCAAGAAGGACAGTGGAAGACCGGCCTCGATTGTTCTGGCCGCATGCGGCGCTAGCTGAGTCAGTCTGCTCGCGATGAGCCCGACCTCGTGCATTGGTGACGTCGACAAGTCCGTCGGCGCCGCTGAGTGGCCTGCGGCCCGGCCAGCCATTTTTACATGAGGGAATACCATTCGGAGATCCCGGTGAGCGTTTGCCGACATTGTATCGGCAAATTGCCGAAGTTGGAATGCCCGTGCGGGCCAAAAAACTCGAAGTACCTGTAAACCCGGCAGATTGCTGCCCGAGCAGTCGTGTTCAACACACCTCGTTTGGCTGGTGGCTCCAGCGGCCTTGATCTCTCGTGGTCAACCTGCATCTCGGCCGCAGGAAGTCGCCCGATCAGCAAGAGCGATGAGAACGACATAATAATGGGATGCCGAGATCCTTTCGCCCGGGTGAATTTTGGGTGACTCTGTTCTGCACTCCACTGCACTTCCTTGCAAATCCCACCCACGGGACACTCTGCAAGTGACTGAATATTAAAATGATAACGCTATACCGGATGGCTACGAACCAGGGGGCCGTGGGTTCGAATACTGCCGGGTGCGCCACTCAAACAAGGGTTGGATTGTGCTTCGTCGGCCCTGCGTCATGTCTGGCAGGGACTTGGTGTCCGTGCCACCACATCCGCGTCATCCCGCTTTTGACGTGCAGAGATCCCAAATACCGCGCCCTTCCGACCGATTCGTCACCTTACTCGGCGTGATTGCGGGCATCGCGGTTCCGGGCATCATTCTGGTGGGATCCGACGCTGCCGGTCGTGCGTTTCAGGAAGCCTTCCGCCAGGCCTTTGTATAGGGGCTCTTTGCATACCAGGCGCGAGGCCCCTTGCGCGATTAGCGCCGTGGCCATGAGCGGGAACACCATCCCGTGGTTGGCCGTCATCTCCATCACGATAATGAAGGCTGTCAACGGAGCCTGAACGACGCCGGTGAAGTAGGCAACAACCCCAAGCAGTACCAGCGCGCCTGCGGGTGTGTCAGGGAGGATATGAGCCAGATTGGCACCGAGGCCAGCGCCGATCGCCAGCGATGGTGCGAATATCCCGCCCGGTATGCCACTGACGAAGGAAACCAGGGTTGCGAGCAGCTTGAGGATGCCGAAGCTCTGTGGCACGTCGCTCGAGCCCTCGAGCAGCAGTTTGGCCTGCTGGTAGCCTGTGCCATAGGTCGTATCGCCGGACGCGATGCCGATCAGTGCGAGGACCATGCCGCAGGCGGCGGCGAAGGCGACCGGTCGATCGCCAATCCATCTGCCGATGCGGCCGGGCAAACCGGCACTCATTGCGAGCAGCATGCGCGCGAATGCGCCACCAAGCAGTCCGCCGGCCGCACCGCAAACGAGTATTGCGAGCCAGCCTTGCTCGATGGAGAGCGCGGCCGTGGTCTCCCCAAAGTAGGTGTAGTTGCCGAGCACGGCAAGCGACGTCACGCCGGCGAAGATCACCGCGGTGATTACCGTGCCCGTTGTGCGGTGTTCGAATGAGCGCGACAGTTCCTCGATGGCGAAGACGATTCCTGCCAGCGGTGTATTGAAAGCCGCTGCCACGCCGGCAGCAGCGCCGGCGAGAATCAATCCCCGACTGATTTCGTGGGAGGGAAAGCGCGCGAAGCGGCCCAGCGAATGCATGATCGACGCGCCGATCTGCACCGTCGGCCCTTCGCGGCCGACCGAGGCACCCGACAGCAATCCGAGTGTGGTGAGCAGCATCTTGCCCATGGCGATGCGCATCGACAGCAGCTTGCTGCGCGCCGGCCCATCGTCGAGTTGTAACGCGGCGATTGTCTGCGGAATGCCGCTACCCTGGCTGCCGGGAAAGAGTCGTTGGGTAACGAACGCAATCAGCGCGACGCCAGCCGGGACGATCGCCAGCGATAGCCACCGATTGCTCGCAATCGTGTCGTGAAACGCTTCATCGGCATAGAAGCCGAATATGGCGAACACCGTCGCGGCGAAGCCCACTGCAATTGCGCCGCCCCAGAATACCAGTCGCCGCAGCCACCGGCGCGGGGACACCCAGGTATAGCCAGAGCGCAATGCTCGTCGGTAGCGCTCCCGCAATCTCCCTGTGCGAGTTGATTCCGCCATTGGTCGTAGCGGCCAGGCTACGCCGACTGCGGTTCCTCACGCGGCGAATGAGCCACCCGGAACGGCGGCGCACTGCCATCCTTGGCCTCGCCTGCGTAAAGAGTCAGGTGAGGATAAGGAATCTCGATTCCTCCGCATCGAACGCATACTTGAGTCGCCGCAGGTATTCGCGACGCACGCTCCATTGCTCGAGCGGCAGAACCTTGATGCGGCAGCGCAAGGTCACAGCCGAATCTGCCCAGTTCTCCACGCCGACGATCTCGATGTCATCGAGTATGCGCGGCCCGTAGTTCTCGCAAGCGCGCATCTCGCCGCCTACCCGACGCATGATTGCCAGCGCCTCATCCACATTCTCTCGGTAGGCGACGCCGACATCGATGAGCGATTGCGCGAATTCGCGGCTCATGTTGGTCACGGTAGTCACCTGACCGTTGGGCACGAAATGAACATTGCCTTCGTAATCCCGCATGCGGATGTAGCGCAGCGTCACGTCCTCGACGAAGCCCGCCTTGCCGCCTGCGTCGACCACGTCGCCCTGATGAATCTGATCCTCCAGCAGAAGGAAGAAGCCATTGAAGTAGTCCTTGATCAGGCTCTGGGCGCCGAATCCGACTGCGAGTCCGACAACGCCCGCGGCCCCGAGGATCGGCGCAATCGATATTCCGAACTCGCTCAGGATGAGCATGCCTGCGATGAGCGTGATGACCACCGATGCGATGTAACGGAAGACGCGGCCGAGTGTGGCGAACCGGTTCGCGTCGTCGGCAGTTGCAGCTCGCGCGCTGATAAAGAGCCGGAAGCTCTTGATCATGCGATGGCTGACCCGAATCAGCACCCATGCTATCAAAAAGATCACCAGGACGCGGACGCCCGTGCGCAGCATCGGCATCCACGCGTTCAAGGCGGCTGGATCAAGGAATTCTCGGATCGTTTCCATGTGAGACCTCGTTTCGGGGCTAGGACAGGAGACGGTACAGCAGCAGCATCGATTCGACCGGGCGCTCGCCTGGGGGAGTGTCATCCTCCTGCGCGACGATTCGAGTGATCCGTTGGGCGAGCATCACCACCGCTCGCGTCATGAACACGCAATGCCCAGCGGCGCCCGGAATTGTCCAATCTGGACATTGATCGTGGTGGGCACCGAAATCATGTCCCGGTTCGTGAGTGCATACCCGCCTGGCACGGCCACGATCGCCATTTCCAGCGGCAGTCTCGGCCTCACTCGCACGGCCCCTCGTCTGTCGGCCGGGTTTGCGCCGGCGCGCGATTCGAAACCGGCGTAAGGAGCGTTAGCAGGGCGACCGGAAAGTTGCTCAGCGCCTGGCGCGCAGACAGGCTGGGCGTTCCGTTGCTTTGGTGCAGACGCACTTCTTCTCCGCTGAATTCGTTGTACAGAGATCCGGCGACCAATCCCAGCGGCCCCAGTCCGATCTCCGTGTCGCCCCACACCTGCTCGCCGATCGGCGGCTCGTCGCGCTCGCCGAGCAGGCGCGAATACAGCCGAGGAGCCACTACCACCACCGCTTCGTCGCCCAGGCGCCGGGCAAACGCGCACAAATGGTCGGAGAATTGCCCGATGGGTGTCAGCGCCGCATAATCGCCTTCGCGAAACAGGCGTTCATGCCGCCGCCGCACCTCGAGCGCTCGCCAGGTCACGTACAGCTTGGCGCGGCCGTCCGCGATCGAATCCAGAAGCACGCGTGCCTCGGCGGCGCAGTCGCCGGCACCGCGTTGCATCCGGACCTCGAGGTCGCGCAGCAGCGCATCTCGCATGCCGTAATCGACTGGACGCCGATTGTCGGGATCGACCAGACTGAGATCAAAGAGTTCATTGCCCTGATAGATGTCGGGCACACCGGGCGAGGCTAGCTTCACCAGTGTTTGCGACAGGCTGTTGAACATGCCGAAACGGGCCACCCGTCGGGCAACAGGCGCGAAGTCGGCCAGAAAGCGGTTGCGCCCCGACGGCGTCAGAAGGGCAGCTATGAAATCGCTGAGTGCGCTCTCGTAGGCCTGGTCCGGATTGATCCAACTGGTATGGACCTTGGCCTCGCGTACGGCCTTCAGCATATATTCCTGAGTTCGGGCACAGTAGTTGGCGAGCTGCGCCTCGTCAGGATCGTCAAGAGGCCAGATCCCGAGCAGGGTCTGATAGATCAAGTACTCGTCATTCGGCGACGGCGCCGCGCGACCGTCTATGTTGAGCCGGCGGCTACGGTTGATGCGGCTCCAACGACGCAGCATCAGACGCCATAGCGCGGGCATTTCGGACAGCACGTTGATTCGTGCACGCACGTCCTCGGAACGCTTGTTGTCGTGGGTGGAACTGGCAAGCATCGTGTGCGGCCAGTAGCGGCAGCGATCCTGGCTTGCGCCGTGGAAGGACGAAACCGTCGTCCCGAAGGCCTTGGGGTCGCCTCCCACCTCGTTCAGCGAAACCAGACGGTTGTAGATGTAGAAGCTGGTGTCTTCGCTACCCTTGGCCATGACCGGCGAGCTGAACTGCTGGAACTTGACGGCAAACGTCAGCACCATCGCGCGGAAACTGTCACTGCGTCCTTCGGCGACCTGTGTCGTCAAGACGTCGCGCACGAAATCGAAAACGCTGATGTCCGCCGCGCGGCTCCGCTTCTTTGCTGCCCCGACCGCCCAGTCGATGTAGCGCTTGTCCTCTTCCGATACAAGAGTTCCAGTGACGTAGGTGCGATACACGGGGAAGCAGGCGACGATCTCGGTCAGAGCGTCGCGCAGGCTGTTGAGGGTGAAGTCGCAGGTGCTGCGGCTTGCTTCCGCGATTCGGCCGAGCTGGTTGGCCAGCACGGTCAGTTCTCCGGCAAGCGCCGTGCGGACGATCAGCCGCTTGGATCGGTACAGCAGATCGTCGAAGCTGGGCATCTCGCCCACGAATCCTCGATAGATGCGTTCGATTCGGGCTTCGGCCGTCGTGTCGACGAACAGTCCATTGACGACATTCATGAAGCGGTAGCCGGTCGTGCCGTGGACCGACCAGCTTTCGGGCAGCCGCTCATAGCCGGCGACAATCTTCTCCACGACCACGTACAGCGGTCGCGGTGGCCGCTGTTCCGAGGCGCCGGACTCGCGCTCGGAAGACTGCGCGCAGGCCAGGAACGGCTCCTGCAGGCGGTTGAAGTATTGGGCCGGGTCGTACAGGCCGTCCGGATGGTCGATGCGCAGGCAGTCGACCTTCCCCTGCGCGACCAGGTCGAGCACCAGCTTGTGGGTGCTGTCGAAGACTTCCTTGTTCTCCATGCGCAGCGCGGCAAGGTCGTTGATGTCGAAAAAGCGCCGATAGTTAATCTCGTCCGAGGCGACGCGCCAGTAGGCGAGGCGCCATGCCTGAGTGTTGATCAGCTCGTGCAGGGGATTGAAACTCGCGGCATTGCCGGCAATGCCGTTGATCTCCGCGGTGTTTTCCGCGATGAATGCTGCAAGCGGCGGGCAGCGCCGGCACATGTCGGCGAGACTGCGCTTGTGAATCTCCTTGTCGCGGCTGCGCTCGGCAACCTTTTCTGCGGAGGTTTCGGTTCGCGCCGGCAGATGGCCGAAGGCGGTAGTCAGACTTCGGAAGGAAGGCTCGATGTCGGCCTCGGCCCCCAATCGCGCCGCCAGACTTGCGCTGCGCCGACCGAGGATGGTCGGATATTCGAGAGGATCTACCGGAAAGCGGTGCTCGTAGTACCAGACGCTGAACTCGCCGCATTCCGGATCGAACGCGAGCTTGAGTTCCCCCCGCTCGAGGACCGTTCCGTAGTGATCGCCGAGCACCGGAAGCAGAACCTTGCCTCGCAGTTCCGGCTTGATCGGCTCCCAGTCGATGTCAAAAAATACCCGCGCTCTGCCGCCTCGCCATTCTCCAGCACGTCGAGCCACCAGGCGTTGTCGCTCCCCATGACCCCCATGTGGTTGGGCACCACATCGATCATCTGCCCCAGATTGTGGCTTGCGAGCGCTGCGGCGAAGCGCTCGAAGTCCGCTGCGCTGCCGATCTCCGGGTTGAACGCGTTGTGGTCGATGATATCGTACCCATGCTGACTGCCGGGTCGTGCCCTCAAGTAGGGCGAGCAGTACACGTGGCTGATGCCGAGACGCGCCAGATAGGGCACGATGGTGGTGGCGTGGTTGAAGGTGAATCCACTGTTGAGTTGAAGACGGTAAGTGGCGCGCGGAACCGACAAATGCCCCAGGCTGGCGCGCGCCCGCAGCGCACGCGGCAGGACTCCGCGTGCGCCGCATACTGCGGAGGCGAGTTCGGCCATCGGCTGGTTCTTTGGCCAGAGCTCGAGCGCTTGCGGCAGCTTGCGTCGCCAGTTCGGATGGACATCCTGGCTGCTGCCCGGGAGATTGGCCTGGTCGCCCAGTCCGAATGCGTCTTCTAGCTGGACCGTCATCACCTTGGCCGGGCTGCGCGCCAGGAAAACGTGGACCGCGCGGGCGAACTCCGGTGTCATTGCCGGCGCCGATATCGGATTGACCGTCATGGTCGGCGGCAGCAGCGCTTCACGCTCCAAGGCGAGCAGCAGCCGCGCGCGTTCGCGCGAGCGTTCCACGATCTGCTCCTCGCGCATCGAATCCGAATCGAAAAGCCCGAGGCTGGTACGCAGCAACAGATCCTGGCCCTGCCAGAAACCGGCGAGCGTCGGCATGTCGTGGGTTGCGACGGTGACGAGGGCGTCGTGCGGAAATTGCGGCGCAGGCACAAATTCGCCCGAAGCCGTCTTGGCGAAAAGCAGCGGCCGGTACGCGAGGATGCCGAGCCGCAACATGGCGGCACGCACCGAATCGGGCACAGTGCCCAGATCCTCGCCGATCACCATACAGCGGGCGCGCACGCTCTCCAGCGTGACGATTCCGAGCAACTCGTCGAAGTCGTAGGCGACGTAAGTTCCGTCGCTCGCCTGTCGGCCGGGCGGAATACAGAACAGCCGCATCAAGCCCATGATGTGGTCGATTTGCAGTGCGCCGGCATCACGCATTACCGCTCGCAGCGCCGCAATGAACGGGGCGTACCCTCGGTTGCGCAATCGCTGCGGGATCGGCGGCAACAGTCCCCACTTCTGACCCCGCGGGTTGAACTCGTCCGGCGGGGCGCCGATGCTCAAGTCCCGCGCATAGCAGTTCTGATCCGCCCACGCGTCAGCCCCATTACGGTCGACCGAAACGGCGAAGTCGAAGTACATGCCCACGCCCAGGCCAAGCTCGGCGGAGCGCTCGCCGACCGAGAACGCCTGCTGATCCGCGAGCCATTGCAGATACTCGAAGAACTCAACTCGCTCCAGATGGGTGCGCTCGAATGCACGCACCGCTGCGCTCTCCGGATCGCGGAAGTCAGCCGGCCATTGTGGCCAGCCCCAGGCGTCGGGGTCGGCGGCGTGGAAGTGCTCCCACAGTGTCTCGAAAAGAGCGAAACGACGCAGCGCCCTGTCGCCGCTGCGCTGGAAGGTGCGAAACGACTCGGCGCGCTCGCGCCCCGGCTCGACATGCCGGTCGCGAAAGTCGCGGTATAGCAGCTCGAATGCCTCGCGCTTGACGGCGCTGACGCCGACGTAGTCGACCAGGTCGGTGGCACGCAGTGATTCCAGGCGCACCTGGAAGTCGACGCTGCCCACCAGGCTTTGCAACGCGGCGCAATCGGCATACTCCGGCACTGCGCCGACGTCGATGTACAGCGGGTTCAGGAAGATGCGGCTCGACGGGCTGTATGGGCTGCAGTGATCCGGGTTGCCCAGGAACAGCGCGTGCAACGGGCTGATACCAACGACATCGGCCCCCAGGTCGGCAAACTGTTCGAGAATGCGTCGCAGATCCCCGAAATCGCCGATACCCCAGTTGTGCTCGGAACGCACGGCATAGAGCTGCAACGAGGGGCCCCAGACGCGGCGCTCTTCGAGCACCGCGTCGGACTGATAGCAAGTGCGCGGGGCGAGTATCAGCGACATGCTGCCGAGCAGCTTTTGTCCCTGAAGCAGCTCTAGCCGGTGGTAACCCGGCGGCAGCGCCTCCGCGATTTCGAGGTCGACGGCGACGTGGGGGACGCCATTTACGGTACGTCGCTGCGCGTCCTCGGGAGGGTGCAGCCGCAGACTCCCACTGTGCTCTCGGCCGAACTCCTCCAACAGCCGCCAGCGCGGTCGATGGGCAAGGCGGGATGCCGGTAGTCGAAACCGAACGCGAACCGAGGGCACCGGGTGCTGCAGCACGGTCACCGGCGGCAGCGGCTGAGTCCAGTCGGCGTCATCGAGGGCATCCAGCGCACCTTGCGGATCACGCTGCATATCGGCCGTAATGCCAAGGGCATCGAGCAGTTCGCCCACCACGGCCGCCTCGGCATGGCGCGTGTGGTCGCGGACATCCTGGTACTCGGCCGCGATACCCATGCGCGCGGCCAGCGCAAACAAGCCTGGCTGGTCAGTCATTGCCATCCTCGATGCGCCAGATCACGGACCAGGCCGGCAGACGAAGCGGTGCATCGGACACGCCCGGCGACGCATACACGATGCGACCGATCGAATCCGCTGGCGCTTCGGCAACTCTATCGCCGAGGTTCGCAAGCAGCCGGTACGCTGCACCGCCGCCGAGCGTCCAGTCGGCCTGGAGCAGGTTCGGCTGCGGCAGGCTGAAGCGTCCCGAGCCGCCGGGCGCCACCGCCAGCCTGGGCATGAGCACGCGCCGGCGCAGATCCAGCAGGCACCGGTAGAGCTCGAGCCACTCACGATATTGCGGCGCCTCGCGCTGTGCCCAGTCGAGTCTGGCGCTGGAGAATGTCGTCTCGGCACATGGGTCGGGGATCGCCGCGCGGGCCTGCGGATCGTGAAAGCGCTCGAAGCGGGCGAACTCGCGCCGCCGGCCCTCGGTGACTGCGGCGGCGAGTTCGCCGCCAAAGTCGCAGAAGAACGGGAAACGAGCACGCGTGCCCCATTCCTCGCCCATGAAAATCAGCGGTGGCGACGGCGCGAGCAACAGGATCTCCACCGCGGCACGCAGCGCCTCGGGACGCGCGAGTTCGGTGAGTCGATCGCCGAACGCGCGGTTGCCGATCTGATCGTGATTCTGCATGAAGGAGACAAAGCAGGCAGGCGACAGGTGCGCGCTCGGCTCGCCGCGGCATTCGCCGTTTCGGTACTGCGAGGCGTCACCTTGATAGGCGAAACCCTCGGTCAGGCAGCGGCCGAGCAGGCCAATCGTGTTCTGGGCATAATCGGCGTAGTAGCCGTCGGTCTCGCCGGTGAGCAGAACGTGGAAGCAGTGGTGAATGTCGTCGTTCCACTGCGCGGTGTACTTTCCACGGCCCTGCCCAAGGTAGCGGGCCGCATTGTCGTCGTTCTCCAGCACCAGATGAACCAGGCGCTGGGAGCCAGGGCCATCACGGACCGCCTGCGCAATCTCCTCCAGGATGTCCGGCTCGTAGTCGTCGCAGATCGCATGCACCGCATCCAGGCGCAGTCCGTCCAGGTGATACTCCTCAAGCCAGTACAGCGCATTGTGAATATAGAAATCGCGTACGGTGCGGCTATTGTCGCCGTCGAAATTGATTGCCGCGCCCCAAGGCGTGTGATGGCGCTCGGTGAAGAAATCCTTGGCATACACATGCAGATAGTTGCCGTCCGGCCCGAAATGGTTGTAAACCACGTCGAGGAAAACCATCAGGCCCCGCCGGTGCGCGCTCTGCACCAGCCGCTTGAGGTCTTCCGGCCGGCCGTAGGCCGCGTCAGGCGCGAATTCGAGCACGCCGTCGTAGCCCCAGTTGCGCGTTCCCGGAAAGTCGGCGATCGGCATCAGTTCAATTGCTGTGATGCCGAGCTCGGCCAGATCGTCCAGTCGGCGTTCGACACCGGCATAGTTGCCTTCGGGGCTGAAGCTGCCAACGTGCAGCTCGTAGATCACCGCCTCGTTCCAGGGCCGTCCGGTCCAGTCATCGTCCTGCCAGTCGAACGCAAGCGGGTCGACCAGCTCGCTCGCACCATGAACATCGCCCGGGTTGTAACGCGAAGCGGCGTCGGGGACCATCAATCCGCCATCTACCTGGTAGCGGTAGAGGCCGCCAGCACGACCGAGCGGCGTATCGAGTTCGAACCATCCTGCGTGCCGCGCCTGCATCGGCAGGACGACCTCGTCCTGCCCGGTTGCAAGATGCAGACCCACCTCCCGCGCGGACGGGGCCCATAGCCTGAATCGTGCGCCGGCCGAATGGAGCTCGGCGCCAAAAGGCATCGCGTGAGCGCGTCTCATGGTCTTTGATGACCCTCCTGCAGTAGGACCAGTGTCCGGCCGGCCATCAGATAGCCGGAATCGCCCGGAAACGTACCGTTCGCGCGCAGTCCATTTTCATGGGCGGTGTCGACCTCGACCAGCCAGCCTGAGGTGCCTTGAAAGGCGGGCAGGCGGAACTCGATTTCCTCGTGGTGCGCGTTGATCAGGATCAGAAAGCTTTCGTCCGTAATCGGGTGTCCCCGCTTGTCGGTTTCATCGAGCGAATCGCCGGCCAGATATATGCCGAAGCAGCGGGCGAAGTGCTGGCTCCATTCCTCGTCGTTCATTTCACGGCCCTCCGGGCTCAGCCAGACCACATCCTTGACTTCACGGCCGCGAATCTGGCGCCCCTGGAAGAAGTTGCGGCGGCGAAATACCTGATGCTCTTGGCGGATGCGCAGCATGCGCTGGACGAAGGCGAGCAGGTCGCTTCGCTCAGGCGTCATCGACCAATCGATCCACGAGATCTCGTTGTCCTGGCAGTAGGCGTTGTTGCTGCCGCGTTGGGTGCGTCCCATCTCGTCGCCGGCGAGCAGCATCGGCACGCCCTGCGACAGGAGCAGGGTGGCAATAAAATTGCGGCATTGGCGCGCACGCAGCGCATTGATTTCCGGATCGTCGGTCGGGCCTTCGACGCCGCAGTTCCAGGATTGGTTGTTGTCGTTGCCATCGCGGTTGTCTTCGAGATTCGCTTCGTTGTGCTTGTGGTCGTAGCTAACGAGATCGGTCAGCGTGAAACCGTCGTGGGAGGTTATGAAGTTGATACTGGCGTGCGGCTTGCGCCCGCCGGTTTCGTAAAGATCGCTGGAGCCGGTGATGCGGGTGGCGGTCTCGCCGATCAGCCCGCCGTGCCCCTTCCAGAACTCGCGCATGCTGTCGCGGTAACGGTCGTTCCACTCGGTCCAGCCGACCGGGAAGTTGCCCACCTGGTAGCCGCCTTCGCCCAGATCCCAGGGCTCGGCGATCAGCTTCACCTGCGAAATCACCGGATCCTGCCGGATGATGTCGAAGAACGCACCGAGCCGGTCGACCGCGTGCAGTTCGCGCGCCAGGGCCGAGGCCAGATCGAAGCGGAAGCCATCGACGTGCATGTCGAGCACCCAATAGCGCAGGCTGTCCATGAGCAATTGCAGCACTCGCGGATGGCGCAGGTTCAGGGTGTTGCCACAGCCGGTGTAGTCCATGTAGTAGCGCCTGTCGTCGGCCACCAGACGGTAGTAGGCGACGTTGTCGATGCCGCGCAGCGACAGCGTGGGACCGAGCTGGTTGCCTTCGGCGGTGTGATTGTAGACGACGTCCAGGATCACCTCGATGCCAGCCGAGTGGAGCGACTTGACCATGGTCTTGAACTCGCTGATGCTGCCGACCGCGAGATAGCGGGGATCCGGCGCGAAAAAACCGATCGAGTTGTAGCCCCAATAGTTGCGCAGACCCTTTTCCAGCAGGTGCCGATCGTCGATGAACGCGTGAACCGGCATCAACTCCACCGCGGTGATTCCCAGTCGTTTCAGGTGGTCGATCACCGGCGCGGTGGCCAGGGCTGCGTACGTCCCGCGCAGTTGCGGTGGCACCTCGGGATGGCCGATGGTGAACCCGCGCACGTGCATTTCGTAGATGACGGTGTCGTTCCAGGGCACGCGCGGCGGCCGGTCGTCGCCCCAGGTGAAAGCGGGGTCGACGACGCGGCATTTCGGCATGCCGTTCGCGTTGTCCCGGCGATCGAAGGAAAGATCCTGCGACGACGACCCGATGCGGTAGCCGAAGTGGGCGTCGCTCCAGCGCACATCCCCGACGATCGACTTGGCGTAGGGTTCGATCAGCAGCTTGTTCGGGTTGAAGCGCATCCCCTGCTCGGGCTTGTAGGGCCCATGCACGCGATAGCCATAGAGCAGCCCGGGCCGGGCCTCCGGCAGATAGCAGTGCCAGATCAGGTCGGTCTGTTCCCTGACCTCGATGCGCTGGAGTTCGCGCTTGCCGCTGGGGTCGAAGATGCACAGTTCGACCTTGGCCGCATGCTCCGAGAACAAGGCGAAGTTGACACCCTCGCCGTCCCAGCAGGCACCGCGTGGATAGGGTTCCCCCGGCCAGACGGCCGAGATCGGAACGTTCGTTGTTTTCATATTCTCGACAGTCCCCTCACATGTAGCGCGTGATTGCACCGGTGGCGCTGACTGCCCTGGCGGGTGCCCTGGGTACCACCACGATGCCGGATTCGGTAATGGTGAAGCGGCCGACGTCGATCGTCGGGTCGAAGCCGATCCGTTCGTCCCGCGCGATGATGTTGTACCGATCCACGATGACACGCCGCAGGTGTGCACCGCGGCGGATCGTCGTGTAATCCATGATGATGCAGTCGTCGATCTCGACGCCCTCCTCGACGGTCACCTCACGCCGGAGAATCGAATTCCGGATCTTGCCGCCGTTGATCAGACTGCCCGAGCCGATCACGCTGTTGGATATCTGCGCTTCCATGATTCGGGGCGAGGGGCCCTGGTAGTTGCTCGATCCGATGCGCCACTCGGGATTGAACAGGTTGAACCTCGGCTCGCGACCGAGCAGATCCTGGTGGGCCGCGTAATAGGCGTCGAGCGTGCCGACATCGCGCCAGTAGGCTTGCTCCTCGTAGTCGCGAACCCCGGGCACCCGGTTGGTCGAAAAATCATAGGCGTAGATCCGGTCGGAGTTGATCAGGCGCGGCAGGATGTGTCGGCCGAAGTCCTTTTCGCCCAGACGATTCGCCTCGATCAGAGCAGCGGTCAGCGCCTTCGCATTGAAAACGTAGTTTCCCATCGACGCATAGGCGCGGGTCGGGTCGTTCGGCATCGCGGGTGGTTCGGCGGGCTTCTCGAGAAATCCACGCACGCGGCCATCCTTATCGGCGTCGATGACTCCGAAGGCGGAAGCTGTCTCGAGCGGCACCGGCAGGGCGGCCACCGTCACGTCGGCCTGGTTCTCCAGGTGAAAATCGATCATCTGGCGGATATCCATGCGATAGATGTGATCGGCCCCGAATACGACGACCAGGTCCGGAACGTGATGTTCGATCAGTCGCAGGTTTTGATACACCGCGTCGGATGTGCCCTCGAACCATTCCGGGCCCTCGCGCATCTGCGGCGGCACCACCGTGACGAAATGCTCGTGGAGTATCGGGGAAAGTACCCAGGAGCGGCGTATGTGTTCGATCAGGGACTGCGATTTGTACTGAACCAGCACATAGATCGAAAAGATCTTGGAGTTGACCAGGTTGGCGAGCACGAAATCCACAATCCGGTAGCGCCCGCCGAAGGGCACGGAGGGTTTTGAGCGCTCTCGGGTAAGCGGATGCAAACGCGAGCCTTCGCCGCCGGCCAGCACCATCGCCAATATCCTCGGGTCTTTCATCATCGATCTCCCATTCATAGTCGTTCTCCCATTTGAAATCGTCTGCCTCACGCGGAGGCGTTCATGTCCCCGGTAGCCAGTTCGAGCAATCCGCCGATCGGAATGTCGATCCACGCCGGCCGATTGTTCAACTCGTACCGAACCTCGTACAAGGCCTTCTCCAGGCTGAACAGGGCGATCAGGCCAAGTGCGCGACCGTACTGCTCCGGCCAGGACGCTGCCCCGTCTATGCCATTCCGGTAACCGGCCATGAAGGCCTTGCGCGCGCCACGCTCCCATGCGCTTGCCAGCGGTTCGAGCAACTCGCGGTCGCCGGGCCGCTCGACAGTAAGCTTCTTCAGGGTTGCGTGGGCAGCGTAGTTGAAGGAGCGCAGCATGCCCGCGACGTCGCGCAGCGGAGTGCTCTTGGTGCGGCGCTCTGCCACTGGCCGCGCCGGTTCGCCCTCGAAATCGATGATGATGAAGTCATTCTGCACCAGCAGAACCTGACCCAGATGCAGGTCACCGTGGTAGCGCGTCTTGGCGAAGGTCGGCTGAAAGTCCGAGATCGCGTGGATCTCGCGAAGCAGGCGACCCTTGCAGTCGAGCAGTCGCTGTGTGGTCTCGTGCAATGACTCCGGCAGCGAATGCAGGCGGTCGCGCAGCAGCCAAAGGGTGGACGTCAGATCCTGTCGGACTGCCTCCGTCCAGGCCTTGAGATCCTCGGCGGAAACCGGCTCGGGGTCGAAGACCGGATCGCCGGTGGTGGCTGCCAGCGCCTTGTGCATTTCGCCGACGCGCCGGCCCAGGGTCTCGATCAGGGCGTCGTAGTGCGCGTGCCGATTCAGCGCCTCCTCCGGCGAAATTGGTAACGAATCGCCTGCCGTCGGAGAAAGGAAGCGCTCCACGTAGTCGAGGGTGTAACGCCAGGCATCGCCCTGGTTTTCCACGAACCCTTGCAGCAGGGCCAGGCTGAGGACCGTGCCGTCGTTGCGCTCGTAGTGCACGCCGCCGGCGACCGGGACGATATGGGGGAAGGGCGATGTCTCGGTCAGGAACTGCCCCATCTCGAGCTCCGGGTTCATCCCTTCGTGCACGCGCCGATAGGCTTTGAGGAACAGCTTGTTGCCGAACAGCACCGATGTGTTGCTCTGTTCCAGCGACGGGTGGAGCACCGGCTCTTCCATCACGCCTTCGGTCAGGCGCGCGAAGGCCGAGGTGGAGCGAAACTTCAGTTTGCCGCCGCCGAACTCGAGCTCGGCGTTTTCGCCGATGGCGGCGAGCAGCGCATGGCAGAAATCGCCGTCGCCGAGCGCGCCGTAGAGGATGCCCTCGCGTTCGCGCTGGCGCACCTTGGCCAGTGTCCAGGCGCCCAGGGCCAGAAGCTTCTGGTCCTCCCCCCCACGTTCCCAGGCGAGTCCGAGAGGCAGCGAATAGAGTTGCGGCGCCTCGCCCTCCGGCTTCACGGAAAGCAGGGTAAGCAGCCAGCTGCCGTAGGGCGTCAGCCACTCGCCCTCGGTTTGCAGATCGATACTCTCGATGGGGCGACCCTTTGCTGCGTACCAGCGCTTGCTTTCGATATAGGGCGCGAGCACGTCCTTTTGCAATTGATCGTGGGTGCGGCTGGCGATCAAGCGCCGCACCTGGTTGGCGTCCCCCTTCATCCTGCCCATGGCCTGCCAGCCCTCGACCAGTACCAGCACCGGCAGCGCGGCTCGCGGCAGCCGGTCCTCGTGCCAGGACGGCACCTCGGCGTCGGCCGCCAGGCGGAACGAATAGAAGCCGTAAGCTGGAAGGGTCAGCAGATAGGGCAGATCCCCGATCGGCGGGAAGGGGGTCTGCGCCGACAATTCGACCGGGACGCGGCCGCGCTTGTGCGAAAGGTCCAGTTCCACGGGCTGCGGCGAGTGCGACAGATTCGCTACGCAGAGTATCGATTCCTCGCCGTGGCTGCGGAGATAGGCGAGCACCTTGCGATTGCCGGGGTTGAGCAGCTCGCAGTCGCCGCGGCCGAAGGCGGTGTGGCTCTTCCGGGTCGCGATCAAACGCTTGACCCAGTTCAGCAGCGAAGAAGGGTTGCGCGACTGCGCCTCGACATTTACCGCCTGATAGCCGTAGATCGGGTCCATGATCGGTGGCAGGTACAGCTTCTGCGGGTCGGCGCGCGAAAAGCCGGCGTTGCGGTCGGGCGTCCATTGCATCGGTGTCCGCACGCCGTTGCGGTCGCCGAGATAGATGTTGTCGCCCATGCCGATTTCGTCGCCGTAATAGAGTATCGGCGAGCCGGGCATGGTCAGAATCAGCGCGGTCATGAGCTGGATCTTGGCGCGGTTGTTGTCCAGAAGCGGCGCCAGCCGGCGCCGGATTCCGACATTGATACGCGTGCGCGGGTCGGCGGCGTACATGTTGTACATGTAGTCACGTTCGCGGTGGGTGACCATCTCGAGCGTCAGCTCGTCGTGATTGCGCAGGAAGATCGCCCACTGGCAGTTGGCCGGAATCTCCGGAGTCTGCCTCAATATCTCGACGATCGGGTACCGGTCCTCCTGAGCGAGCGCCATGTACATGCGCGGCATCAGGGGGAAATGGTAGGCCATATGACATTCGTCGCCGTTGCCGAAGTACTCGCGCACGTCTTCCGGCCACTGATTGGCCTCGGCCAGAAACAACCGGTCCGGGTAGTGAGCGTCCACCACCGCGCGCATCTGCTGAATCACGGCGTGTGTTTCCGGCAGGTTCTCGTTGCTCGTGCCGTCGCGCTCGCACAGGTACGGAATGGCGTCCAGGCGCAGGCCGTCGACGCCCATGTCGAACCAATAGCGCATGGTACGGATGACTGCCTTGACCACCTGCGGGTTGTTGAAGTTCAGGTCCGGCTGGTGGGAGAAGAAGCGGTGCCAGTAGTAGGCTCCGGCAACCTCGTCCCAGGCCCAGTTCGACTTCTCCGTGTCGGTGAAGATGATGCGCGTCTCCGGCCACTTCTTGTCGCTGTCCGACCAGACGTAATAGTCGCGCTTGTTCGAGCCGGCCGGGGCGCGGCGCGCGGCCTGGAACCAGGGGTGCTCGTCCGAAGTATGGTTGATGACTAGCTCGGTGATCACGCGCAAGCCGCGCTGGTGCGCTTCGCGGATGAGGCCGCGGAAATCGGCCAGGGTGCCGTACTCCTTTGCGACATTGCGGTAGTCGGCGATGTCATAGCCGTCGTCGCGCATCGGCGAAGGGTAGAAGGGCAGCAACCACAGCGTATTCACGCCAAGATCCTGCACGTAGTCGAGCTTTTCGGTGAGGCCGCTGAAATCGCCGATGCCGTCGCCATTGCTGTCCAGGAACGCCTTGACGTTCAACTGGTAGATGATTGCGTCCTTGTACCAGAGGGGGTCGGCGTTCAGGGTCGACAGAGCATTGTTGCGCATTGTTTGTCTCCCGCGGTATCGTCGAAGTCGTGTTGGTAGATCATGCGCCGGTGCTCTGCGCACGCATTATGGGTAGCGCGAGTGTTGTGGTGAACGCAATCAGCTCGGTACCTTTGCGCCCGACCTTGCCGATGATCCGCGACCTGGAGTCGACTGGCTGGACGCGCGATTTGCCGACGTGAGAAACGCAGGCTAGTGTGCCACAAGAGATGGCGAACCGGTCAGCCTCCGGAGCACGGCTGCGCGGGCAGCCACGCGGAATCGATGCAGATCGAGATCACTCAGACGGGTATTCCGATTCATGTGCGCTCGCGGTTCCCCCGTGTGTTCTCCTTGCCTGATTCGAGTAGTCGCAGTGTTCGCGAACCGTTCCCCAAAGGCGCAACCCGGCGCTCCGAACCATCGATATCGCCATGCCGCTAGACTGGACAACACCCCAGCATCGAGGGGCGAAGCAGGGCGTGTTTGACTGCTTGGGCAGCGGCCACCATACGGGCGGGCGTGAAATCAGCTACTCCCTCCCGATCGAGCGCCAGCTTGACACGAGTAGCTTACCGCTAATAATATTGGCACAAATATAATTGCCTGTAAAACCTTTGGTGGCTTTTTGCGCCGTCGAGTGAAACGCAAGTCGGAAGGGTAGATCATGACGACGCGCTCATCGGGAAGGGTTCACGCGAGGAAATCGGCGAAGGCACGATCCTCTGCGGAGGGTCGGGAAGACGACATCCCACCTGCCCCGGCGATGGCGGTGTTGCAGCGTTTTCGAGTCTTGATTCGCGCGGCTCAACGGCATTCGCAGTGGATCGAGCGCCAAAGCGGGATCACCGGCGCGCAGTTGTGGGCACTTCAAGAGCTGGTTGAATCACCCGGCCTTCGCGTCGGAGAACTTGCGCAACGCATGGCCTTGCATCAGTCGACCGCCAGCAATCTCCTCGAACGCCTTGAAACTGCGGGGCTGGTACGGCGAAATCGCTCCGACAGCGACCAGCGTGTGGTGCTCGTCTTTTCCACGGACCAGGGCAGTGCGCTGCTTGCCGCGGCGCCGAGCCCGGCACGCGGTATCCTGCCCGAGGCATTGCGCAATCTCGATGCGGCAAGTCTGGCGCGATTGGCCAGGGAACTCGATCATCTGTTCTCCAATGTCCGTTCGCTGGACAAGGAATTCGGCAAGCAGCCCCTGCCATTCACCGAGTGACTCGCCGGACGAGGTTGCGACCCATGCCGACGTCCTTGGTCCGCATGCCGCGTCGGGTTCCGAGCGGAAAGACCATGGCTTCATGAACACGGGAGGTGTCATACGGACATAGTGGCAAGCATCCAACAAGCGATCTGGGGCGGCCGATTGGAAACCATGCCGCCGTGGAGGGCATGCGTGCTGCGTCTCGTGCGCCTCGTGCTGGTGCTCGCGCGCGACGTCGCGTATGGCCAGCTCACCCTGCGGGCGATGAGCCTGGTCTACACGACCCTGCTGTCTCTGGTCCCGCTTCTTGCGCTGAGTTTCTCGGTGCTCAAAGGGTTTGGCGTGTACAACCAGATACAGCCAATGCTCCTCAATTTACTCGCACCCCTGGGCGAACAGGGCGAGGATCTCACGCGGCGCATCATCCAGTTCGTCGAGAATATCAACGTCGGTGTGCTTGGCTCGGTCGGGCTGGCACTGCTTATTTATACGGCGGTGTCATTGATGCAGAAGCTCGAGGAAACCTTCAACTACATCTGGCACGTCACCCAGTTGCGCCGCTTGGGCCTGCGCTTCAGCAACTATCTGAGCGTGCTGGTGGTCGGCCCGGTGCTGGTGTTCTCGGCGCTCGGCATCACCGCCGCAGTGATGAGCACGTCGCTGGTACGCCAGATCCTGGCCATCGAACCCTTCGGCAGGATGGCCTACGCATTTGGCCAACTGCTTCCGTACTTGCTGGTCACCATCGCGTTCGCTTTCGCGTACCTGTCCATGCCGAACACCAAGGTTCGTCTGGGTCCGGCGCTCGTCGGTGGCATCGTCGCCGGTTTCCTCTGGCAGTCGGCCGGCTGGGGGTTCGCGCTCTTCGCGGGGGCCTCGACGCAATACGCGGCGATCTACTCGAGCTTCGCCATACTCATCCTGTTCATGATCTGGCTCTATGTCAGTTGGCTGATTCTGCTGCTCGGGGCAAGCATCGCCTTCTACTGGCAACGGCCCGAGTATCTGGTCGCGGAGGCCGGGGAGCCGCGCCTCAGCAACCGGATGCGCGAGCGTTTGGCGCTGATGGTCATGCGCCTGGTGGCGCAGCACCACTTGCAGGGGAAGCCGGCATGGACACTGTCCCAACTCGTGCAGACGCTGGGTATGCCGATGCATGCCGTGGAGGCCATACTCGCCGCACTGAAACAGGCCGGCATGTTGGCCGAGACCGCCGATGATCCGCCCGCCTATTTGCCGGCACGCGATCTGGGGATGGTCGGGGTCGCGGATCTGCTCGCCGAGGTGCGAGCCGCCGGGGAGAGCCGCTTTCTCGGACCGGATGCCCTGCGCGTCCCCGCCGAGGTGCAGGGTGTGCTCGTGCAAATGGAGCACGCCGCGGACGAGGCAGTCCGCGGCCTCACCGTCAAGCAGTTGGCCGAGTCACCCGAGGGCCCGGCCTCCTGCAACAGCGCGGCGAACCATTGCGACTTGGCGACCGAGGGGCCGTCTGCGAGCGAAAGGTCAGACAGCCAGAGCTGATGAAGTTCGTTGTCCAGCTCTACGCCGACTGCCCTGGCCGTTGTTCGTCCCTGGGCGGAATTCAACTGAAATGACTGGCCCGGCGCGGTCATTCAAGGATCCTACGCGCTCGTTTGTGGCACTTTTCCCACCTGCCCTGCGGGCCGCATGGGCTGGACTTCTTCAGGCCGCAATGCCCGCAAGGCTCATGAACAGGCGCTCTCCTGGCACACCATCTCGAAAGCGCCTATCCACGGGCACCTTCCGGGCTCGGCCGATCGCGAGGCCGTTCGATCGGCATTCGGTATAGACTCCTCCATGAGGGTCGATCGGGGTAATTTGGTTCGGCGGTTCTGCGACTCCGCATGGCTCGGCAGCACGCGGCACTGGCCAGCGGCCCGACAGCCCGCGGGCAGTAAATGACAAGCGATATCCTCGGCGCGATTGCGCGATTGTTGAAACCGCCAAACGCGCGTGCCGCAAACCCGATGTATGTCGTGGAGATGGTGGATGGAAATCCTTGCGCAATGGCGTGACGCGCTGACCGGTGTTCTTGACCAGACGGTAGAGCGGCTCGCGCACTACCTGCCCAACGTGCTCGGCGCCTTCCTGCTGTTGATGGCCGGCTTGATCGTCGCGCGCGTGCTGCGCGCTGCGGCGGTGCGCCTCGCGCTGCTCGGCGAGCGCGCGCTGGCACGCGTTTCCGCCGGCAAGCGCGCCACACCGGTGGGTCTGCCGCGTGCATCGGCGAAGATTCTCGGCAGCGTCGTGTTCTGGGTGGTGGTGCTGTTCTTCCTCACCTCCGCGACGCAGGTGCTGGGCTTGGATACCTTCACCGCCTGGCTCGCCCGTGTCGTCGACTACCTGCCGACGGTATTCGCTGGCGCGCTCATCGTGGTTGCCGGGTTCCTCGTCAGCCGGCTCGCGCGCGAGGTGGTGGAGGCGGCAGCCGCGAGCGTGGGTCCGCGCCAGCGCGAGCTGATCGGGCGCGTGGTGCAGGCGTCGATCCTCGTCACGGCAATCCTCGTCGGCGCCGAGCAGATCGGCATCAAAGTCACTTTTCTCGTCATCCTCGTGGCGGCGGCAGGCGTCGCGCTGGTGGGCGCGGTGGCGCTTGCCCTCAGCCTGGGCGCGCGCGAGTATGTCGCCAACCTGATCGGCGGGCATTATCTGCGCCAACGCTACGCTGTCGGCCAATACTTGCGTGTCGCCGGCTATGAAGGCCGGATTCTGGAACTGACGCATACCGAGGTCGTGCTCGAAACCACCGAGGGCCGCGCGAGTCTGCCGGCCAAGGTGTTCAACGAGGAAGTCATCGTCCTGGTCGTCGGTGGCGGGCGTAATGGCTAGCAGCGAAGCGCTCAGCTACGCCTATCTCGAAGCGCACCCGGCCGATGCGGCGCGCGTGCTCGAGCGGCTCGCCCCAGCCTCGGCGGCGGCGCTCTTGCAGTCGGCGCCGCTGCGCCTTGCCTGCCCCGTCTTGCGCCAGATGCTGCCGCTCGCCGGCGCGCGCTGCCTCGAGCGCCTCGACGATGCCGACACAGCCGGACTCTTGCGCGGCGTCGGCGCACAGGCCGGGGTCGCGCTGCTGCGCTACGTCGGCGCCGAGCGGCGGGTCCGATTGCTGGCGCAATTGCCGACTGCGCTCACCCTCGCCTACGAGTTGCTGCTCGGTTATCCGGAGGGCACGGTCGGCGCCTCGATGGATCCACGGGCCTTGGCGCTGCCCGCCGACATGACAGCCGGCGAGTCGCTGGCGCGCGTGCGCTCGGCGGACGAAACTTTCGCCTCCGATCCGCATGTCATCGACCGCGACCAGCGCCTGCTCGGTTACGTGGATCTCGCCGAACTGCTGCGCGCGCCGGCCGCAACTTCGCTCGCCCGCCTGGTGCGGCCAAGCCCGCATCGGCTGCCGGCACAGGCGCTGCTGGCGGGATGTCGCGAGCATCCGGGATGGCGCGATGCATCGGCGCTGCCGGTAGTCGAGCGTGGCGATCGACTGGTGGGTGCGCTCACGCATGGCGCGCTGCTGCGTGCGCTGTCGACGCAACAGCGCACGCCGGCGCCGCGGCGCACCGAAGACACGCTCGCCGGCGTTGCCGGAGCTTACTGGTTCGGTGTCTCCTCGATGATCGAGGCGGTCGTCGGCCTGCTGCCGGTCGAACGCCGCGAGGGCGACACATGAGCGCTGGCGCCGAAGCGGCGGTCGCCGCGCTCAATCTGCGCTTCCTGCTCGACTACCCGCGCGAGGCCGCGCGGCGCATCGAGACAATGCCCGCCCAAGAGGTGGGCGCGATGCTGGCCGCGCAGCCGGTGCACGCGGTGGTGCCAGTGTGGCAAAGCCTCGCCACCGACGTCGAGCAGGCGGTGTTCACGGAGTTGCCCGAGCAGCGCGCGGCCGAGCTACTCGCCGAAGTTGAGCCGGCGCGCGGCGCGGCGCTGCTCAGCCGGCTCGACGAGGATGAGCGCGCGCGCTACATCGGCTTGCTCGACGCGCAGGTGGCGGCCGAGATACGCGCGCTGATGCAGTACCGGGCCGACTCCGCCGGCCAACTCATGGATCCGCGTGTGCTTGCCTTCCGTGGCGATCTGACCGCGCATGAAGCGCTGGCGCGCCTGCGCCAGGCGAAGCGGCGCGGACTGCGCGATCTCTATCTGGTCGATGATGACGGCCGGCTGGACGGACGCGTCGACATCCAGGATCTCGCGCTGGCCGAACCGGACGAGGTGCTCGCGCGTATCGCGCGCAAGATCGCGGATGCCGTGCAGGACACCGCGCCGCGCGAGGAGGTGGTGGAGAAGATGCAGCAGGACGCGATAGCCGACCTGCCGGTGATCGACTTCGACGGGCGCCTGGTCGGCGCTATCCGCCAGGCCAAGCTTGCTTCGGCCGTGCAGCAGGAAACCACGCTGGACATCCAGACCATGGTCGGTGCCAGCCGCGATGAGCGCGCGCTTTCGCCCGCCATCTTCGCGGTCGCCAAGCGCCTGCCGTGGTTGCAGATCAACCTGCTCACTGCCTTTCTGGCTGCGGCTGTGGTCGGGCTGTTCGAGAGCACGATCGCCAAATACACGGCGCTCGCGGTGCTGCTGCCGGTGGTCGCCGGCCAGTCGGGCAATGCCGGCGCGCAGGCGCTGGCAGTGACGATGCGTGGGCTGGTGCTGCGCGAGATCAGCTTGCGGCACTGGCCCAAGGTGGTATTTAAGGAGCTCAACGTCGGCCTGCTCAACGGACTGGCGGTCGCGGCCACGACTGCGATCGGCGTCTACCTCTGGAGCCGCTCGGTCGGTCTGGTCCTGGTGATCTCCGCCGCGATGGTGATCTCGATGGTCGCCGCCGGTTTTGCCGGTGCGCTGGTGCCGATCACCCTGCAGCGCTTCGGCCAGGATCCGGCACAGTCCTCATCGATCATTCTCACCACCGTCACCGATGTCGTCGGCTTCTTCTCCTTCCTCGGTATCGCGACGCTTCTCTCGGCGCTGCTCTGAGAATCCTGCCCGGACAGGATAACGGGCCGTGCCTTGTCGAGAGTCGGTCCTTCAGCCGCAGCCACGTCGAGCGCGGCGAGGATGCGCGCCTTCGGCGTGAGGCTTTCGTTGGGCCCGGCTGCATGGCCTCGCGCGGGCGCCGGCACCGATCCGTCTGCCCCTCAGTCCGTGCCGCTGGCGTCCTGGGCGGCCTGGGCCGCCTGGGCCGCGTGTGCCAGCGCAGGCCCGAAGGCACGCAGCAGCACCCTGATGCGCATCGTGTCCTTCGACTCCGGGTGGGTGATCAGCCACAGCGGCGTCTGCAGTTCGTCTATTGGTGCCGTCAGGGCCCGGAGTTCGGGCAGACGGGACTCCAGGAAGGCGGGCAGCAAGGCGATGCCGAGACCGGCCTGGACCATGGTGAGCGCATGGCCGAAGTTGTCGACCCGCAGTGCCACGCAAGCATCAGGTACGCGTGCGGCAAGCCAGCGGTCGAACTTGAGCTCCCGGGCATCTCGCTCGAAGCTGATCCAGCGCTGCTGTGCGACCAGATCCGCGATGCTGTGCAGCGTCGTCTTCGCTCGACCTTGCCGCCGGCCGTAGATCTTGAACCGCAGGTCGGCAAGTTTCCGTCCGACCAGCCAGTCGGGAATCCGGTCGGCCACGCGTATCGCAACATCCGCCTCGCGACGCGACAGGCTTACATGCTCACGCGAGGCGGTCAGTTCGATCCTGACTTCGGGAAATGACGATGCGAACTGCACCAGCACACCCGGCAGCAGGTGTTCGATCACGATCGATGCGGCGGCGACCCGCACGTTTCCCCTGGGTCGAAGATCCTGCCCGCGCACGCGGGTTTCGGCGGCCAGTGCGACCGGTTCGAATGCGCTGGCCGCATCCACGATCTGCTCCCCGGCCTGGGTCAGCGTATAGCGGCCGCGGACCCGGTCGAACAGCCTCGTCTTGAGGCGCGATTCGACGAGATCCAGCCTGCGCAGCAAAGTTGAGTGGGTCATTCCCAGCGCCACGCAGGCCTTGGCGACGCTGCCGTGGCGGGCAATGGTGAGCACGGTGTGGAAATCCGTCCAGGCGAGCCGAGATCGCGGCGGTGACAGAGATGCGGCGTCCGCGGTGGTTTCCTTTGATTCACGCTGAGTTTGCATATTTGCAAAGCACGGTTTTGAAAATTGGATTTTACTTCGCGTTCTTCGAAATGTAGATTGCTAAACATGCGAAGTTCGATACTCATGTTGGTCGCCGCGACCGGCGCGTGGTTTCACGGCGACGTGGGCGAGGAGGAGACGATATGAACCGAGTGAGCAATCTGCTGGCCTGGGGCGCGGTAGCCGTGGTTGCCACCCTGTCGGCGCTCAACTGGCCGACACTGATGGCTCCGGCACCGCTGGACTTGGTCGTTGCCCAGGTGCAGGCGCCGCTGGGGGTGGTCATGCTGGGCTTGGCCGCCGTGCTAGTCGCGCTGTTTTTCGTTGCCTACCTGCGCAACCAGATCGGTTCGCTGCTCGAAACCCGCAAGCTGCTCAAGGAGGTTCAGCGTGCCCACGATCTGGCCGACCAGGCCGAGGCGTCGCGTATCGAGAACCTGCATCGGTTGATCTCGACCGAGTTTCGCTTGCTCAACGACCGACTGGGCGCGATCGTTGCGGTGGCTGAGCCGGTGTCTGGGCCGGCCAACGAAGATCCAGAGGGAGAGGGCAGACCGCTCTCGCTGACCGAACTGGTGACCCGCGGTGAGCCCTCGCGAGAATCCCATCCTCACTTTGTACGAGAACCAAGCAGGAGTAGCCAATGAAGACGAGACGAGTTGGAAAACTCATCACCGGTCTGATCGTTGCGGTCGCGCTGGCCGCATGTGCCGGCACCCGCCAGAAGGAGAGCACCGGCGAGTACATCGACGACACCACGCTGACGACCAAGGTCAAGGCGGTTCTACTTGACGACCCAACGGTCAGCGGGCTAGCGGTCAATGTCGAATCGTTCAAAGGCGTCGTGCAACTCAGCGGCTTCGTCAAGACACCCGCCGAGCGCGATCGAGCCGTCGAACTGGCCCGTAAGGTCGGCGGCGTAAAGCAGGTCAAGAACGACATTCTGATTCGCTAGCGCGAGCCGGGGCTCCTGGTCGCGCCCAGGCGAGCACAATCGCCGGAAGGAGGAACAGCAGATGACCGAAGAGACCGAACTCGGCGCCGACCTCGCCAATGTCAGTGAGGGCGTGCTTGGCGAACTGACGAAGCGCGTTCAGGACATCGACAACAACTATCGCGCGGTGGCCGAAAAGATGGGACAACTCTACATGTGCGCTGATGAGAACAAGGTCGCCTCATTGACGCGCCGCCTGGACAAGCCCATGCGCAACGCTTCCGACAATGAGCAGACTTTCTCAGCCATTCTGGAAGAGCTCAGGATGCAGGCCAACCGGAGCCCGTAAACCGCTGCACAGGCTGGCCGGCACGCGCGTGTTGCGCCCGGCGTCGTCGTTGCGGGCTTAACCGCCTCACAAACTTCCAAGGAGAACGAACATGGATCGCATTGTCTCGCGGTATCGCCGCTTGGGGATTGCTGGCGTCGCCGGATTGGCCGTTCTGCTTGGCGCCTGCGCCAGCACGGGCACTGCGCCGACCAGCCAGTTGGCCACTGCACGCGCTTCGATCGCACAGGCCGAAAGTGCGGGCGCCCTCGATTCTGCGCCGCTTGAACTTCTCTCCGCCCGCGACAAGCTTGGCATGGCTGAAGCCGCAGTACGGGAAGAGCGATTCGTGCGTGCGCGACGGCTCGCGGAACAGGCAGAAGCCGATGCCGAGCTCGCAGAGCACAAGGCGCGCACGCTCAAGGCAGAAGCTGCAGCCGCCGAGCTGGCGCGAACCAACGAAGTGCTGCGAAAGGAAGCCGATCGCAAGGCCCGGCCTTGATTCCTGCCCGCGTGCGCCTTCGTTTCGCAGGCGCCGAAAACTCAAAGATCGCAAAGGAGCCAAGACCATGAAGACGACCCCGTACCTTACCAGTCGCAGTGTGCTGGGAATCAGCCTCGTCGCCACGCTGGCGGCGTGCGCCTCCGCGCCGACGAGCAAGTCTCTCGACGAAGCCAGGGCGACCTACAGCCGGGCCGCCGCCGACGCACAGGTGGTTCGCACCGCGCCGGTGGAACTGCGCAAGGCGCAGCAGGCATTGGAAAAGGCCGAGGCGGCGCTACGTGCCGGCGATGATGCCATCGACATCGAGCATTATGCCTATCTTGCCAGGCAGCGCACCGAGGTAGCGATTCAAACCGAGAAACTCGCTCGGGCCGAACAGGCAATCGGCGAAGCATCGCAGCAGCGCGACCGCATTCTCATCGATGCGCGGACGCGCGACGCCGAGGCGCAGCGCGGTCAGGCGGAGGCGGCACGCAAGCTCGCTGAAGAGCGGCAGGCAGCAGCACAGGCATCCAGGGCCCAGGCAGAGTCCGCCCGTGCACGCGCAAAAACCTTGGAACAGCAGCTCGACGAACTCAAGGCCAAGCAGACCGAACGTGGCATGGTGCTGACCCTCGGCGACGTGCTGTTCGACACCGGACGGGCGACGCTGAACCCGGGCGCCGCACGGGCGATCGATCAACTCGCCACATTCCTCAAGGAGAACCCCGCGCGTACTATCGAGATCGAGGGCTACACCGACTCGGTCGGATCGGAGCAGATGAACCAGACACTCTCGGAGCGACGGGCGAATGCCGTGAAGAACGCACTGATGGACCGTGGCATCGAGTCGAATCGTATCGCTGCTCGCGGCTTTGGTGAGGACAATCCGGTGGCGAGTAATGCTACGGCCGCTGGGCGGCAGCAGAATCGCCGGGTCGAGATAGTGATATCGGGTACCAGCAGATGATGCGTCTACCGCGATGGCATCGAACTGTAGGCGGCCAGGCAGATGCTCCACGGATGCGGAGCCGGAGGTTTTGTTTCGCCGTCAACCGGTGCCGGGCTTGCGCATTTTCATGGAGGAGCAGAAATGAGCGACGTCTTTAGCGGAAAGTGGAAGAACCAGCTCGGATCCTTATTGGATCTCCAGGTGGCGGACGGTGAGGTAAGCGGACGTCTTGACATGGGTGTCGGCAACGACGGCGAACCGCTCTGGGTCGAAGTCAGGGGACGCGCCGGCACTGACCTCATTACGTTCAACGCAGTCTTTCCCAATCACGGGACCGTTGTTGCCTGGGTCGGCCAACACACGGTGGAGGGTCAGGTCCGGCAGATCAGGACGGTATGGGTGCACGCCACCAATGTGCCCGACAGCCAGGAGCAAGCGTGGATGTGGTCTTCGAACCGAATTGGCGCCGATGTCTTCAAGCGGGTTTCTGATTGACCCGCTTGCTGGATGGTCTTGGCTCGGCCCTGCGTGAGACTGCCAACGTATCGTCCAATCTCACGACGTGCAAGACCTTCATGGCAATGGTGCGGGATTCTGCGCACGCTGTGCCCTGCTGTTCGGCATTGTGACTGATGCAAGATGCCTTTCCTTATCACTCAAGTTGAAAGGCTGTTTCACGCGGAATTCGGCAGGGCAGGGAAGGTCGTGTTGCTTTGCTTGTGCGTCGTACTGATTGGCCTGGCCGGAACATTCCGCATCGTTACCGAGGCGCAGCATGCTTTGTCGCTGGTATTGCTCCTGCCGACGATCGCGGTGTCCTGGTTTATCGGCCTTGCGTTTGGTCTGTCGGTCGCCGTACTCGCCGTCTTGTCGTGGTTGAGCGCGGATCTGTTCGTGTCGGTCGAAACGCAGCCTGCCTGGGTTCTTTACAGCAATGCACTTGTTCGAGGTGGGGTATTCTGCCTTGTCGCATACATCACGTCGGCGCTGCGCGAAGCCTATCGGCGTCAGCGTGCCTTGGCGAGCCAGGATCCGCTGACGGGTCTTGCCAATCGGCGGCAGTTCATGTCGCGGCTTGAACTCGAGCGTCAAAGGAGCGCCCGCTCGCGCCGTCCGATCACCATCGCCTACCTGGATCTCGACGACTTCAAAGCGGTCAACGACTCCTTGGGTCATGACAAGGGCGATCAGGTGCTGAGGATCGTCGGCGGCTTCCTGACTCGCAACTTGCGCGACACGGATTGCGCGGCTCGCCTCGGCGGGGACGAGTTCGCGGTCATGCTGCCCGAAACCGGCCTGGAATCCGCGCTGATCGTGATCGACAAGGCGCGTCACCGCATTCAGGCACTGTTGACCGCACATGGGCTTACGGTAGGGTTGAGCGTTGGTGTTGCAAGCTTCGTCAGTCTGCCTGGTTCGGTTCGCGAAATGCTCGAGGTGGCGGACCGGCTGATGTACGAAGTCAAGCAGGATGGCAAGCGAGCCATTCGGCATAGAGTGGTCGATGTTCCGCAGGATCACCTGGTTGCAGAGCGCAGCCGCCCGCGTGATGAGTGAAGTGCAAAATCGCGGTTGGCACTCGGTGCATGCGTAAGCGAATAGTGCCCGTCCAGTCAACAAGGAACAGGCAAGGCGGGCGAAGATAGAATTTGAGCGAATTCAATCCCTGGAAAGAAAGGAGTCATCCGATGAAACCCTTGATCGTCTTGCCCGTGCTGGTGCTCGTGTTGTCCGCTTGCGGAAAGAAGGAGGAAGTGGCAGTGCCGTCCATCCCCTCTGTTTCGCCGCCTCCGCAAACTGCGCCGGCGCCACCGGCCGCTGTGCCCGAGGCTCCAGCCGTGCCTGTACAAGCCCCACATGCTTCCGCCGAGCGGGCCATGGCCGTTTCCGACAGGTACGTCGTCGCCAGGGGAGACACCTTGTCCAGCATCGCCAGAAAGCACGGCTTGAATCATCGCGACCTCGCGCGGTGGAACGATATTCGGGATCCGCGTCGGTTACGCGTTGGGCAGGAGCTTCGGCTCAACGCGCCGGGCAACTGAGTCCAAGTCTATTGGTCCGCGTGGTCCCCGAGGTCGCTGGCCGTCCTCGGCGCCGAGGATGGCGTTCGCGAATCGGGCGAGCCGAGTCGGGAATGGACGGCTCCGGAGTGATCCGCGATTTCAACGGAGGGAACAATCCATGAGTGAGAACGAACGGGAAGAGCCGCAATCCAGGGAGCGCCTGGAGGCGGCCTATGACAAATTCGCCGAACACGTTCGCGAGCTGTTTCAAGCGAGCCAGGAGAAAAGCCGGGAGGCGCTGGAACGGGCCGCGGATACGGCGCGCGAGAAACTCGGCGCAGCCGGCGAATTCACCGCCGAGCAGGGGGCCCTGTTCAAGCGATATCTGTTGCGTGACGCGGAGCGTGCGCGCGAGGCCCTGGGGCAGTACAGCCACAAGGCCGCGGAGCGATTGCATCCGGAACGGCTGCGCGCGGGCGCACTCTCCTCGCTTGCTGCGCTGTTGCAGTCCGCTGGCGAGCGGCTCCAGTCGTGGTCGCGCAAGACCGACGAAGCATTGAACGAATCTCTGCTATGCGAAGTGGGCGAGATTACCAGCGCGGGTACGCTGACCTGCCTCAATTGCGGCCACACCATTCAGCTCGGCAAGACCGGGCACATTCCGCCTTGTCCGGAATGCTATCAGGGGCGATTCAGAAAGAGCTATTGAACCGCGAGGTACGGGTTGTCGCCGCGCAAGAGATGATCGTTGCGCCGCGCGGTCGCGGCGTAGCGGCGCGTGCTGCTCGACACGTTTGCCTCGCGCTGGTAGTGCGGCCAATGGCGGGTCACTTCGTGCTTCGCGCATAGATCACGGCTACCAGCAGCGCCAGCGATGCGATCCAGATAAGCAGGTAGAGAACCATCGCGCGCCGGGCCTTCTTGCGCTCCCACCAGGTGCGCGGATGGATGCCCTTGGCCAGGAACACCACCTTGGCGGCCAGATTGACGCACACTACATTCACCGCCAACAGCAGGCCTGCACCCAGCGCATGCTCGAGCTGTCCGGCACCGAGCATCAGGCCGAGCGTTGCCGTCGGCGGCAGCAGCGCCACCGCCACCATGACGCCCACCAGCACGCTCGACAGACCAGTGGTGATCGACAGCACCGCGGCCGCGCCGGACGCAAGCGCAAGCGCGACCGAGTCCATGCCCACCCGGGTGCGTGCCATCAGTTCGTGGCTCCCGAAGTCCACCGGCCAGACCAGGCCGATCAGCACGGACAGGAGCAAGGCCAGACCAATGCCAATGCCATTGGTGCGCGCCGCCTTCAACATCAACGGGGTGTCGCCGAGCGCCGTTCCCAGGCCGAGGGCGAGGTTGGGCCCGAGCAGCGGCGCGATGACCATGGCGCCGACCACCACCGCCACGTTGTCTTCGATCAGACCGATTGCCGCCACGATCGTCGACAGCACGACGAGTATCAGGAAGTTGCTGTCCAGGCGCGCGCTCTTCTCGATCTCCTCGTACATTGCTTCGCGGATCGCGGTGGCGGATTCCTCCTTGGTGCGTTGCGTCTCGGGCGGCCGCGGCAACGCCACTTCCACCCCGATTACGATGATGCGGGCATCGGAATCCTTGTCGAGGGATCGCTGCAGGGCGTCCAGCACCGCCTGCGCCCGCTCGTCGGCAATCAGGATGCGCATGATCTGGCGTCCGTCGTCGCCCTGGTAGCCGAGCCTGAAGTCTGCCGCTTCGTTCTTGTCGGCGATGCTGCTCACCGTGTCGATATGGCCCGCATCGGCGTTTACCTCGATCAGTTTCATCTCACCACTCCTTCGGCTGCAATCGCGCAGATAGCGCGGCAGGAACAAGTCGACAGCGTCATGAACGATCCCGCGACGGCACTAACGCAGGAACCAGGCGGCCATACCCAGGAAGACGAAGAAGCCGAAGGTGTCGGTGAACGCGACCAGCAGCACCTGCCCGGCGATCACCGCATCGATGCGCAAGCGCTCGAGAACCAGCGGAATCAGTGTCCCGATGGTGACACCGGCGACCAGGTTGACCACGATTGCCGCGCCGAACACGAGGCTCAGATTGGTGTTGCCGAACCATGCACTCGCCAGCAGGCCGACCGCCGCCGCCCAGACCACGCCGTTAATCGCGGCCACTGCAAGTTCCCGGCGCAGCAGGCGCCAGCGGTTCGCAGGGTTGATGTGTTCGAGCGCCAGGGCGCGAATGACCAGCGTCAGGCTCTGCGTACCGGCCACACCACCCATGCTCGATACCACCGGCATCAACACGGCCAGCGCCACGACGCGCTCGATGGTTGCGTCGAACAGGCCGATCACCGCCGCGGCGATCAGCGCATTGACGAGGTTGATGCCGAGCCAGACCGCACGCCGGCGCGCGCTGGCCAGGGCCGGCGCGAAGGTGTCGGTGTCCTCGTCCAGGCCGGCCACCGCCATCGCCGTATGGTCGGCCTGCGCTCGCACGAAATCCAGCACGTCGTCGACCGTGATGCGGCCGATCAGCCGCCCCGAGGCATCGACCACCGGCGCCGACACCAGGTTCTGATCCTCGAACAGCCGGGCCACGCGCACCGCCGGCATCGTCGCCAGTATCGGACTCAGCGAAGTGTCCATCACCTCGTACACTCGCTGTCCGCCGTCGAGCGAGACCAGGTCGGCCAGGGCAAGCCGCCCGAGGTAGCGGCCATCCAGATCGGTCACGCTGACCGCATCGAGCTGGTCCGGCAATCGTCCCTGCTCGGTGCGGTACAACGTCAGGTAGCCGAGCACCATCGCCAGTGTGATGTCGGTGCGCACGGCAATCGCATCGACGTCCATCAAACCGCCGGCGCTGTCCTGCTCGTACTCGCGCACCAGTTCGAAGCGGATGCGGCGCTGTGCGTCCATTCCCGCAAGCACGGCTTCGATGACGTCGGCAGGCACCTCGTCATAGAGGTCTGACAGCTCGTCCAGATCGAGCCGCTGCATGGCCTTGGCAAGTTCGTCGGGCGTGCTGGCCTCGATCAGTTGCGCGCGCACCTCGCCGTGCGCTTCGACCAGCACGTCACCCTTGACCTGCGTATCGATCTCATCCCAGACCGAGATGCGCTCGTCGGGCGAAAGAGATTCCAGCAGGTCCGCCAGTTGCGGTGCTTCCATCTCTGCCAGCAAGCCCGCGATCGATTCGCGCCGGTTCGATGTCAGCGCTTCCAGTAGAGCTTTCACCTTGTGTCCTTACTTTTATGCGCGCAGCGCCGCCGCCGCGCGGCAGCGCCTGTGTGGATTGGATAAAAGAAACGGTGGGAGACCCACCATCGTTCGAGCAGCATCGTCGGGCGGCATCGCTACGCTTGCCGGATACGACTCAACTCGGGGATACGGCCGACACGGCAAACCGGCTGGCAACGACGATCGAAGAGATTCCTCGATCGGCTGGATCAGCCGCGCAGCCAGGCTCGGGCTTTACTGTTGCGAACCACCGTTTCGAGGGTTTCGTGCCCGGACTCTTCCGAATACGCGAGCACGGCCAAAAGCATCTGCGCCATCAGGTGCACGTCGTAAACGGCGTCGTGCGGGCGCCGCGGACCGCGCTGCATCTTCTGCAGCCAGTAGCTCATGTTGGTAACCGCCGAATCCCCGCTATCCCATTCGTCGAGGAATGCAGTTATCTCCATCCACTCCTGTGATGGTGGCTCGAGTCCGAATCTCGCGCAGAGCCTTTCCATCATGGCGCGCACGAAGCGCACGTTATACGTCACGATCAGGCTGTCGGTCATGATTCGCGCGAGTTCCGAATAGTCGTTGCGCCAGACTGCCAGATCGCCGGCGACGCCGGGCCCTTGCGCCGGAACGTCGTAGTACTTGATGTCGGAAACCCTGAAGCTCGCGGCTTCGACAGGAAGCAAGGCGATTCCCCAGACGCTGTCACGCGATACGGCGGTTCCCGTCACGTCGAGATCCAGTACCGAGAAGCGGATCTCGACCAGCGCGTCGGTCGGCACCTTCTCGGTAGTGGATTGACGCAACAGGTTTCGGTTGAGCCATGTCCCGAGGCTCATGGCCGATAGTCCACTTTGAGGCGGCTCTGCAGCGACACCGCCTGGCGCAAGGATTCGCGCAGGATGCGCTGCTGGAGTTCGTCGAGCGAATACGGATCGACCCGGTTGGGGTCACCGCCGTCGCGCATCGACTCGAGCTGACGTCTGAGTCGAATCGCCTGAACGAATCGGAAGGCCGCGATATCGCCCTCGATGGCGCTGAGCGAACGTTTGATGCGCTGTCCGACCACGCGCAGGCGCTCGGCGGTATTGGCGGAGCGGACGCCGTTGGCCAGCGCGTAGATGCGGGCGGTATCGACGAACAGTCGGCTACCCTGGGTCTTGAGATCGATCGTTTCGCCGTGGCGGCCGCCTTCGGTGGCGAAGCGGCTGATCCGCCCGACCGGCGGAGCGACTTCCAGCGCGTTGATCGCCATCTGGTGCAGGAAGATCGTGTTGCCTTTCGCCGCGCCGAGCAGGTGATCGAGCATCGCGTCGGCGAGCCCCTCGTCCCCATGGGTGGCGCGAAGGTCGAAAAAGATCGCCGCGTTGAGCAGGGCCTTCGGCGTCGTCGAGCGAATCCAGGCTGAAAACCTGGCCTTCCATTCGTCGAGCGACATGCACCATTCGGGATTGCCCGCCATGATGTTGCCCTTGCAGCGCGGGAATCCGCAGGCGTCGAGGCCGTCGTTGGCGGCGGCCGCGAATTCGAGCAGGGCGCTGCGGACCGGCTCGATGGCATCGGCCGTCGGCGCTATGAACACGATTCCATTGTCCTGGTCGGTGACGAATCCCTGCTCTTCCCTTGCCTCCGAGCCGAATGCGAGCCAGCAGAATCGCGCATCCACCTTCTTTTCCGCGGCGAGCACCCGCAGCAGGCGGCGGGAAATGCGGCCGTTCATCGACGAGACCAGACGCATGAACTGGCTGACTTCCATGCCCTGACGGAACACCCGCTGGGCCAATTCCTGAACTCTGCTGGCGAGATCGACCAGCTCGGCCACGCTGCGCGCTTCGTCGATCGGCTTGAAGACATGCTCGACGCCATGCTGCTGGGCGCGAAAAATATCGCGCTCCGACACCAGGCCGACCACTTGGCCCTCGGAACTGCGCAGCAGAAGATGGCGACAATGGTTCTGCGCCATTTCGATTCCGGCCTCGAGCACCGAGGCCGCATCGTCGAGCATCCGCGGCGCCTGCGTCATCACCTGCGACACTGGCATGTCGGATGCCATCCGGGTCGCCAGACCGCGCACCACCAGATCGGTCTGGGTGACGATACCTTCGACGGCCGCGGGGGATCCGACGAGCAGTGAGCCGACTCTTCGCTGCGCCATGAGGGCGGCGACGTCGCCTATCGATCGAGTGGACTCGACACATTCCAGCTTGGACGCGGCGAACGACCGCGCCGGCATCGCCAGCACCTGGTCGGACAACTGGCGTGCCCGTGTCAATTCGGCAGCCGACTCACGGATGCGCCGCTGTTCATCCTGCAAGCCGAGGGCGATCCAGTGCAGCAACGCTGGTTCGGCCAGCCAATGGTCGATTTCCTCGCCCTCGATCTGCCACAGGTAGCAGTCCTCCTCCGCCGAATAGATGCGCCAGCCGCCGCCACGATCCAGCATCACTTCGACCGGAAACAGCGCACCGACGCCCACGTGCTGGTCGGGGCCAGGCGCGATACGAGTCTGCCCGACTTCTGCGGTACGCACCCGGCCCCGGCGGACGATCCAGAAGCGCGGCGCCGGCAATGCGATTTCCGGGTGGAGGATGGTGCTGCCGCAGCGGAAAAAGACGATGCGGCTGCGCGCCAAGAGTTCGCCGAGCCGCGCTTCCGGGATCTGGTCGAACGGCGGTATGTCCTCGATGCGACGCAGCTCGTTGGTCAGGATGAACTCGATGGAGGGGTCCACGATTTCCTCGCGATGAGTTGGCGGTCCGGCGAACCGACGCGAACCCGGACTATACGCGGGGTAGCAGCCCGACAGGCTGCTCGGTCAGGACACCGTCAATGCCGCAGTGCGGTAGATGTGGGGAAAAAGCTACGGGCGGGCGCCGAGGCACGTCGAGCGTGCTTTCGCGTTGATCTAATCTTGATCTTGACCGGCATATGTTACGGAGCGCCAAAGCCCCCCAATCGGAACGTGTGATTAGGAAAGCATGATTTAAGTGGGCGCCCCTGGCACATCGAGGTCAAACAAGGGAGGAGATATGGACAAGAGTGGCAAAGCCTATTGGCAGGCGACGCTCGGGTTGCTGACGAAGATATTGATAATCTGGTTCCTGGTTTCGTTCGGGGCCGGCATCCTGTTCGCGCCGATGCTCAACAACTTCCATCTGGGCGGCTATCCGCTCGGGTTCTGGTTCGCCCACCAGGGCGCAATGTACGTCTTCATCGCGTTGATCTTCTATTACAAGAAGAAGATGGGCGATATCGATCGCCAATTCGACGTCCACGAAGAATAAGGGAGCCGACAAATGGATCTGCAAACTACAATCTATCTCGTGGTCGGCGCGACTTTTGCGCTCTACATCGGCATCGCCATGTGGGCTCGTGCGGGAACCACCAGCGAGTTCTACGTGGCAGGTGGTGGTGTACCACCGGTGTTGAATGGCATGGCCACCGCGGCGGACTGGATGTCGGCCGCCTCGTTCATCTCGATGGCCGGCCTGATATCCAATATGGGATACGGCGGCGGGCTGTTCCTGATGGGCTGGACCGGCGGCTACGTGCTGCTGGCGATGCTACTCGCACCCTACCTGCGCAAATTCGGCAAGTTCACCGTGCCGCAGTTCATTGGCGACCGCTACTACTCGAAGTCGGCGTCGACGGTGGCGGTGCTGTGCCTGCTGGTCGCCTCGCTCACCTATATCATCGGCCAGATGACCGGTGTCGGCGTCGCGTTCTCGCGTTTCCTCGGCGTATCGAGCGAGGTCGGCATCTACGTCGGCATGGGCATCGTATTCCTGTACGCGGTGTTCGGCGGGATGAAGGGCATCACCTACACCCAGGTCGCCCAGTACATCGTGCTGATCCTCGCTTACACGATTCCGGCGATCTTCATATCGTTCCAACTGACGGGCAATCCGATTCCGCAACTCGGTCTGGGCTCCAGCATCGTCGGGCAGGACGTCTCGCTGCTTTCCAAGCTGGACCAGGTGGTCACCGAACTCGGCTTCGGCAAGTACACGACGTCGACCGCCGGCAGCACCTTGAACATGTTCGTCTACACGTTCTCGCTGATGATCGGCACCGCCGGTCTGCCGCACGTGATCATGCGCTTCTTCACCGTGCCCACGGTCGCGGCCGCGCGCAGTTCGGCGGGCTGGGCACTGGTGTTCATCGCGATCCTGTACACCACGGCGCCCGCCGTGGCGGCGATGGCGAAGACCAATTTGATCCGTACCATCACACCGGGCGTGATCATGAGCAATGCCGACGTCTACGGCAAGGATTCAGCGATCGAGTACGAGACGCGACCCGACTGGATGAAGCGTTGGGAAAAGACCGGCCTGCTGAAGTTCCAGGACAAGAACGGTGACGGCCGCATCCAGTACTACAACGACAAGTCCAAGAGCGAGGACTTCAAGAAGAAGGCCGAGGAAGCCGGCTGGAAGGGCAATGAGTTGGAGGTCAATGCCGACATCATCGTGCTGGCCAACCCGGAAATCGCCCTGCTGCCGAACTGGGTGATCGCCCTGGTGGCTGCCGGTGGTCTGGCTGCCGCGCTGTCGACGGCCGCCGGCCTGCTGATGGCGATCTCCGCCGCGATCTCCCACGACCTGGTCAAGGGCGTGTTCGCCCCGGACATCAGCGAAAAGGGCGAGTTGCTGACCGGCAAGATCGCGATGGCATGCTCGATCCTGGTCGCGGGCTATCTGGGTCTGAATCCGCCGGGCTTCGCCGCCGGAACCGTGGCGCTCGCCTTCGGCATCGCGGCGAGCTCGCTGTTCCCGGCGATCATGATGGGCATCTTCAGCAAGAAGATGAACCGCGAGGGCGCGATGGCCGGCATGCTGTCGGGCTTGTTCGTCACGCTGTTCTACGTGTTCGCGCACAAGGGCCTGTTCTTCATCAAGGGTACCGATTATCTGGACCTGATCGGTGGCGCCAACTCCTTCTTCGGCATCACGCCGGAAGCCTTTGGTGGGGTCGGGGCGATGGTCAACTTCATCGTCGCGTTCCTGGTGGACAAGGTAACCAAGGAGCCGCCGGAGCACATCCAGCATCTGGTGGAATCCGTGCGCACGCCGCGCGGCGCCAAGGCCGTGGATGGGGCACACTGAACGTTGAATCCCTGAATCGCGGGCCGGCGCTATGCCGGCTCGCGAGCCTGGGGCAACCCCCGCCGGTAATGCTGGCGGGTTTTTTTTTTGGCCGGGCTGCGGGCGACACGTTGCATCGCGCCACGCCAAAGGAGTTGCGGATGTCGTTCGACGTCAGTGTCGCGCTGACCTGGGTTCTGTTTCTGGCCCTTTTTCCGATGGCGTACTTCTGGCTGCGGCGCGCCTGGCGGATCGTCGTGCGCCGCGATTTCTCGGAAGTCGCGCTCAAGCGCGGCGTTTCGCCGCCCAACCCGGCGAAATTCGCGCCGTTCGAGGCGGCAATCGACCTGATCGCCGGGGGTATCGTGGTCTTCGTCATCGTCGGCGTGCTGGCCGCCCAGCTCCCCTACGAAACCTGGACCGCGATTGCCGGTTCCACCATCTGGTGCAAGTTTTTCGCGAGCTTCATTCTGAGCCGGCACGCTCATCCAGCCGTTCTGAAGAGCAAGCCTTGAGGCCGCCAATCCGTCTGCCCGTCGGAAGTAATGTAATCTCTCATCCTTTGTTCGGCCGGACTGCCGCCACAATGATCTTAGGATACGAAGAGCAGCCACTCGCCGCGTGGCGCAAAGTGGCACTCGCGTCAAGGAGGTTCTGTGATCTACGGCCTTAGCCTCAGCGCCTGCCTGTTCGCGTTCTGGTTGCTTCTCTCCGGATACTTCGAGGCTTTCCTGGTTGCCGCGGGCGCCGGATCGTCCGTAGCGGTGGCGCTGTTCGCGCACCGCATGAAGGTGCTCGACCGCGAAGGCCATCCGATCCACCTGAGCCTGCGGGCGCTGACTTATTGGCCCTGGCTCGGAATAGAGATTATCAAATCCGCCTGGAATGTCAGCAGGATCATCCTTGATCCGAAGCTGCCGATCAGCCCGACCCTGGTGCGCTTCAAGCCGTCCCAGCGCACCATCGTCGGTCTCGTAACCCATGCCAACTCGATAACGCTCACTCCGGGCACGATCACCGTCGAAGCGAACGAGGGCGAGTTTCTGGTGCACGGCCTGACGAAAACCGGCGCGCAAGGCTGCATCGACAGCGAAATGGATCGGCGGGTGACGCGCTTCGAGGGGCGCGCGTGATGTTCGCCACGGTGATCATCGCATTACTCATTGCGCTTGCGTTCGCGTTGCTGCGCGCGGTGCTTGGGCCGACCGTGTTCGATCGCGTGCAGGCGGCCAATTCGGTGGGAACGATTTCAATGCTGCTGCTGGTCGCGATCGGGTTTCTCACCGATCGTCCCGACTTCGAGGATCTGGCGATCGTCTATGGGCTGCTCAATGTCGTCGGCACCTTCGCGGTGTTGAAGTTCTTTCGCCACGGCGACCTCGGCCATTCGGCCGACGAAACGGAAACCAGCTAATGGCTGGGTTGGTCGACATCGCGAGCTGGATCTGCCTCGTCGCCGGCGGATTCTTCAGCATCGTCGGCACGATCGGCCTCAACCGCATGCCGGATTTCTTCACGCGCATGCACGCGGCGAGCGTCACCGACACGCTCGGCGCGGGGCTCGTCCTGCTTGGCTTGATGCTGCAGGCAGGCTGGACCCTGGTGATGGTGAAGCTGGTGTTCCTCGGGCTGCTGATGTTCTTCGCCAGCCCCGCCGCCGCTCACGCACTTGCGAAGGCCGCGCTCGCTCGAGGCCTGAAACCGCGCCTGCACGAGGAGGATCCGTCATCGAAGCGCTCGTGATCGATGTGCTCCTGACGATGATGGCGGTGGTGGTGTTTGCCATGATCAATCAGCGCAACCTGTTCGCCGTGGTCGTGCTGGGGGGCATCTACAGCTTTCTCATGGCGACCGTGCTGGTGGCGTTGGACGCCGTGGATGTCGCCATGACGGAGGCCTCGGTCGGCGCCGGGCTCTCGACCGTGCTGCTTTTGGGCGCTTTATACCTGACCAAAGGCGAGGAAGTCACAGAGGTTCGGCGTCCGCTTATTGCGCTCGCCGTCTCGATCGCGGTAGGGGCTGCGCTCGTCTACGGTTCGCTTGGACTGCCGGCGTTCTCCGATCCCCAGGCGCCGATTCATACGCACGTCGTGCCGCGCTACCTCAATGACAGTCCGAAGGAAACCGGTGTCCCGAACGTCGTAACGTCGGTACTCGCGAGCTATCGCGGATTCGACACGCTCGGCGAGACAACGGTGGTATTCACCTCGGGCGCAGGCGTGATCGCACTGCTTCGCCGCCGCCGCCGCAGTCGCGAAGAAAGCGAAAAATGAGACGCGACATCGTGCTGCGAGTCATCGCGAAGATCCTCATCCCGTTCATGCTGCTGTTCGCACTGTACGTGCAGTTCCACGGCGATTTCGGACCGGGCGGCGGATTTCAGGCCGGCGTGATAATCGCCGCGTCCATCGTCTTCTACGCCATCATCTTCGGCTTGCCCGCAACGCGGCAGCTTGTGCCCGAGTGGATCGTCGAGAGCATGGTGGCGAGCGGCGTGCTCATTTACGCGGGCGTCGGCCTGGTCGGGATTCTGCTCGGCGGCAACTATCTCGACTATTTCGTGCTGGATCATGATCCGGTTCATGGCGAGCACCGCGGCATCTTCTGGGTCGAAGTCGGCGTGGCGGTGACGGTTTCCGGCGTGATGCTGAAGATCTTCTACATGTTCGCCGGGCGCCGTCGAGACGAGGACAACGGATGAGCCTGGCCAGCCACTACAGCTACTGGGTCACGATCTTCCTCATGATCGCGGGGCTATTCATCGTGATCGCGCGGGGCAACCTGGTCAAAAAGCTGGTCGGTCTCGGCATCTTTCAGACTTCCGTCTATCTGCTCTACATCGCACCGGGAAAGCTGATCGGCGGCACCGCCCCGATCATTGCCAGCGGTTTCCGGGCGTACTCGAATCCGCTGCCGCATGTGTTGATCCTGACCGCGATCGTGGTCGGGGTGGCCACACTCGCGCTCGGCCTGGCCATCGTCGTGCGCATCCGCGAGGCTTACGGCACGATCGAGGAAGTCGAGATCCTCGAACAGGATCGTCGCGAAGAAGCATGAGCGGGCTGCTGGACCATCTGCCCGCACTTCAGGTGGTCCTGCCCCTGATCAGCGCGCCGCTGATCGTGTTGGTCCGCCGCCAGCGCTTCGCCTGGTTGCTGACCGTGGCGGTCAGCTGGATATCGCTAGCAATCGCGATAGCGCTGTTCGTGAAGGTCGGCCAGACCGGCGTCATCTCCTATGCGATCGGCAGTTGGCCGCCGCCGTGGGGCATCGAGTACCGCGTCGACGCGCTCAACGCGTATGTGCTGGTGCTCGTCTCGCTCGTTGCAGCGGTCGTTGCCCCCTATGCGCGGATCAGCATCGCGGCAGAACTGCCGCGCGAACAGGAGTACCTGCTGTTCGCCATGTTCTGCCTGTGCCTCACCGGACTGCTCGGCATCACGATCACCGGGGACGTGTTCAACGTCTTCGTGTTTCTCGAGATCTCGTCGCTGTCGACCTACGTGATGATCGCGCTGGGGCAACGCCGCAAGGCACTGGTGGCCGCCTACCAGTATCTGGTCATGGGAACCATCGGTGCGACCTTCTACGTCATCGGCATCGGCCTGCTGTACCTGATGACCGGGACGCTCAACATTGCCGATCTCGCCGAGCGCTTGCGGGACGTGAAGGAGATCCGCCCGCTGCTCGCGGCGTATGCCTTCATCACCGTAGGTATCGGGCTCAAGCTGGCGCTGTTTCCCTTGCACCAGTGGTTGCCCAATGCCTACACGTTCGCCCCATCGATGGTGACGGCCTTCCTCTCGGCGACCGCGACCAAGGTGTCGGTGTACGTGCTCCTGCGCTTCTACTTCACCGTATTCGGTGCAAGCATATTGTTCGAGGGATTGCCGACCGCGGACGTATTGCTCGCGCTCTCGGTGGCGGGAATGGTCACGGCGTCGCTGGTCGCGGTGTTCCAGGACGATCTCAAGCGCATGTTCGCGTATTCGAGCGTCTCGCAGATCGCCTACATCACGCTCGGTATCAGCCTCGCCAACGAGGCGGGCCTCACCGCATCCATCGTGCATCTGCTGAATCACGGCATCACCAAAGGCGCGATCTTCCTGTTGATCGGCGGCATCGCCTTGCGCTGTGGCGTCGTGAGCTTTGACCGGCTCAGGGGGATCGGGCAGCGCATGCCTTTAACGTCATTTGGACTGGTGATCAGCGGGCTCAGTCTGATCGGCATTCCCGGTACCGCCGGCTTTGTCACCAAGTGGTACCTGGTGGTCGCAGCTATCGATCGTGGCTACTGGTGGCTGGTTGCTGTCATCGTCGGCAGTTCGCTGATCGCCGTCGCTTATGTCTGGCGCTTCGTTGAGGTGGCTTATCTGTCCGAACCCGACGAGCGATCGGTCAAGCGCGGGGAGGCACCCGCGTCGATGCTGGGCTTCGCCTGGGTGCTGGTGATCGGCAGCCTCTACTTCGGATTCGACACTTCGTTCTCGGTTGGCGGTGCGCGCGAGGCGGCCGCGCTGCTTCTCGGAGGCGCGCGGTGACACCGGAGTTGGCGATCGTCGGCGCCCTCGCGATTCCGGCAGTGGGTGCGATCGGTGTTGCTGCCTGCGGCCGTGCGCCGAACCTGCGCGAGTCCGTGACCCTCATCGCGGCGTCTCTTTTGTTGCTCACGGTGGTCTCGCTGGTGGCGCCGGTCCTGGCAGGCGCGCGCCCGGCTGCGGCGTTTTTCGAGATCTTGCCGGGATTGCCGATCGCCTTCGAGGTCGAGCCGCTCGGCATGCTGTTCGCCCTTGTCGCGTCCTCATTGTGGATCGTGAATTCGGTGTATTCGATCGGTTATATGCGCGGCAACGACGAGGCGCGGCAGACCCGGTTTTACGTTTGCTTCGCGCTCGCACTGGCGTGCACGATGGGCATCGCCTTCGCGGGCAACCTGATCACGCTGTTCCTGTTCTACGAGGCCCTGACGCTGGTCACCTATCCACTTGTGACGCACCACGGCGACGCCGACGCGCGCCGCGGCGGGCGCATTTACCTGGGGGTGTTGTTGTCGACCTCCACCGTCCTGTTCCTGCCTGCTGTGATCGCGACCTGGGTGATCGCCGGAACGCTCGACTTCACGCCGGGCGGAATCCTCGCCGGCAAGATTTCCGATGGCGGCGTGGCGGCTCTGCTCGCGCTCTACATGTTCGGCATCGGCAAAGCGGCGCTGATGCCCGTGCATCGGTGGCTGCCGGCGGCGATGGTGGCGCCGACACCTGTCTCGGCATTGCTGCACGCGGTCGCGGTGGTCAAGGCGGGTGTGTTCGCCGTCGTCAAGATCATCGTCTATATATTCGGGACGACGGCCTTTGGCGCCGAGACTTTCGGCTGGCTGCCCTGGATCGCCGGCTTCACCATCCTTGCGGCATCGGTTGTCGCGCTGCGCGCCGACAACCTGAAACGCCGGCTTGCCTACTCGACGGTAAGCCAGCTCTCATACGTGGTGCTCGCCGCCGCATTGCTGGCGCCACTTTCGATCGTCGGTGCTGCGTTACACATCGCGACGCACGCCGTCGGCAAGATCACCTTGTTTTTCGCGGCCGGTGCGATCTACACCGCCGCGCACAAGACCGAAGTGAGCCAGCTCGACGGCATCGGGCGGCGCATGCCGTGGACCATGGGCGCGTTCACCATCGGCGCGCTGTCGATCATCGGCATTCCTCCCGCAGCGGGTTTCTTCAGCAAATGGTTCATATTCGTTGGAGCCGTCGAGTCGGGACAGTACCTTGCGATCGGCGTGCTGGTATTGAGCACGCTTTTGAATGCGGCGTATTTCCTGCCGATTGTCCATGCCGCGTTTTTCCGCGGCGGGGACCGGAGCGATGATCACGGCGAGGCGCCGTGGCCGATGGTCTTGTCGCTTGTCGCCACGGCGGTGGCGGCGCTCGTACTGCCGTTCTTCGCCGAGGTGCCTCTGGATCTGGCGCGGCAAGTCGGCGTAGCGGTGAAATGAGGAAGGAGGGGCAGGCGCAATGAGTACGGAGCATGGCTACTGGCTCGACAGCAGCAAGAACGTAACGCTGCTCTATCGCATCGTATGGTGCGTCGGAGTTCTGCTGTTGCTCGCCGACCTGTGGGTCCATCGCCACGAGGAGTTCGGGTTTGCCCAGTTGTTCGGATTTCATGGCTTTTATGGCTTCGTTGCCTGCGTCGCGCTGGTGCTGGTCGCACGGGGATTGAGGCGGCTGGTCATGCGCCCCGAGGACTACTATGACCGGTGAGCTGCCGATCGGGTTGGTGCTCGTCCTCGGCGGGCTGGTGGCGCCGCTCGTACCCAAGGCAGTTCGCGGCATCTTTCTGCTGGCACTGCCAGTACTCGCCTTTGTCCAGCTCCTGTCGCTGTCGCCGGGACAAAGCGTATCGGTCGAAGCGCTCGGGCTGACACTCGAGATCGTGCGGGTTGATCGTCTGAGCCTTGCCTTCGGCTATATCTTTGCGATCGCCGCGTTGATCAACGTGATCTTTTCCTGGCATGTCCGCGACAGCAGTGAGAGCTACGTGTCGCTCGTCTATGCAGGCAGCGCGCTGGGCGCCGTCTTCGCGGGCGACCTGATCACACTGTTCGTGTTCTGGGAAGCGACCGCGATTGCCTCTGTGGTGCTGATTTGGGGGCAGGGTTCGGAGCGCGCGCGCCGCGCCGGGCTGCGCTACATCATCGTCCAGTTCCTGTCAGGCATGCTGTTGCTCGCCGGCGCGGCGATGCATTATCAGGATGCTGGCTCGGTTCGGTTCGATCTGATCGGACTCGGCAGCGCGGGGGGACTGCTGATTCTGCTGGCGTTCGGGATCAAATGCGCGTTTCCCCTGCTGCACAATTGGTTGCAGGATGCGTACCCGGAGGCGAGCGCGACCGCCACGGTCGTGCTCTCGTCCTTCACGACCAAGCTCGGAATCTATGCGCTGGCGCGCGGCTTCCCCGGGACCGAACCCTTGATCTGGATCGGTGTGGCGATGACCGCGTTCCCGATCTTTTATGCGGTGATCGAAAACGACCTGCGCCGAGTGCTTGCATACAGCATCAACAACCAGCTCGGTTTCATGGTCGTGGGCATCGGCCTGGGCACCGAGCTGGCTCTGAACGGGACGGTCGCGCATGCCTTTGCCGATATCCTGTTCAAGGCATTGCTGCTGATGTCGATGGGTGCGGTTCTCTTTCGAACCGGCACGGTGAAAGGGTCCGAGCTCGGTGGTCTGTACAAATCGATGCCGCTGACGGCCGGCTTCTGCATCGTCGGCGCCGCCTCGATCTCGGCTGTGCCGCTGTTCAGTGCGTTCGTGACCAAATCGATGATCATGGCGTCCGCCGCCGAGCAGGGTTATCTATGGGTGTGGCTCGCGCTGCTGTTCGCATCGGCTGGCGTCGTCGAGCATGCCGGCATCAAGATTCCCTTCTTCGCCTTCTTCGGACACGATTCGGGGATACGCTGCAAGGAAGCCCCGCTCAACATGCTGATCGCGATGGCGATCGCGGCTGCACTGTGCATCGGCATCGGCACCTATCCCGCCGCGCTCTATGCGATCCTGCCCCATCCGGTCGACTACGCGCCGTTCACGGCCTCCCACGTGCTCGCGCAGCTTCAATTGCTGTTCTTCGCCGTGCTGGGCGTCTTCTGGCTCATGCGAGCCGGCATCTATCCACCGGAATTGCGCTCGGTGAACCTCGATTCGGACTGGTTCTATCGTCGATTCGCGCCCGCACTGGTGCGCCTGGCGGAGCATGGCATCGGCTTCATGCGATCGACGGCGATGGCGTTCGTCATTGATGCTGTCAAAGGACTCTCGAGCCGGCTCCTCGATCTGCACCGCCCAAGCGCCTTGCTTGCGCGCACCTGGAGTACCAGCGGCATGGCGCTGAGCGTGATGGTGATCCTTTTGGCATATCTGCTGGCACACTATTTACTGTGAGCGCATGTTTCCCAATGCGTTGACTGTGGATCGCGGCCGCTCGAGTCGCGGGCTTGAACATGCGGCTCGATTCGTTGTCGTTCGGCGCACGGGCCGGGCGGGGCTCGCGGCCGCCGTCGATCGAGGGTAAAGCCGGTATGGGTTTCGAGGTTCTCATCGTCGAGGATGATCGTGATCTTGCCCGGAATCTGGTCGATTACCTGCAGTTGCAGGGATATGTCGTCGACTATGCGCCGGACGCCTTGCTGGCGATGCACTTGCTGGGCGAGAATGACTACGATCTGATCGTCCTGGACCTGATGCTGCCCGGCCAGGATGGCTTGACCCTGTGCCGCCGAATCCGCACCGAACTACACAGCCGCGTTCCAATCGTCATGCTGACCGCCAAGGACGAGATCGATACCAAGGTTTCCGCATTCGACATCGGCGCCGACGACTATGTCGTCAAGCCGGCGGCGCTGCGCGAGATCGAGGCGCGGATAAAGGCCCTGATCCGCCGTGCCAGACATGAGGTGGATAGCCAGATCCTGGAGGTCGGCGACCTGCGTCTGGACACCGGAACCATGCGCGTCGAGCGCGCCGGTCGAGCCGTCGCGCTGCCGCCGGTTCCGCTGAAGATCCTGACTCTGCTGATGCGACGCTCGCCGAACGTGGTGCACCGCTCGGTGATCCAGCGCGAAGTCTGGGGCGACGAAGCGGATGACTACCATGCGCTGATCGTCCATATGCATACTCTGCGGGGCGCCGTGGACAAGCCCTTCGGCAGTCAGCTGGTGCACACGGTCCGCGGTTTCGGCTATCGGGTGGCGCTTGTTCCTCCTCGGCTATGACAGCCTGCGCAAGCGGCTGATTCTGCCCTTCGCTCTGCTCGGCCTGTCCGTCAGCGCCGTGCTCAGCAGCATCACAATCTGGCTGGTGGCGGACATCGACGAGACCAGCATCAAGCGCGTGTTGCTGGTCGAGATGGAGAGCTTCCGCAACCGCGAGAACCGCAATCCGGACGCACCGGCGCCGTCCGCGACCCTGATACACGGGGATTTCCTGCCGTCCGCGATCTATCCGTCGATCAAGCCACCGGCCACCGAGGCGGGGCGCTTTCGCCGCTACAAGATCGGCGAGCGCAAGTACACGGTCCTGGTCGGGGATATCGGTGGCCGGCCCTACGCCTTGCTATACGACCGGACCTTGAGCGACTCCGGCCTGTTCGACCTGGCCGGGGCGCTGGTCGGCGGCACTCTGCTGATGGGCGGATTGTCCGCGCTGCTCGGGCACCTTCTGGCCGGCCAGGTGGTGCGTCCGATACGACGCCTGCTGACCGACATATCGGAGAAATCGGCGACCATCGAGCTACGGTCGGGTGCTCCGGTGAGTTTTTCGGCAGCCCATTTTCCGGACAACGAGATCGGCCAGCTGGTGCGCGCTCTCGATCAGTTTGCCTTGCGCCTGCATGGATTCGTGCAGCGCGAGTCCTACTTCGCGGCCGATGTCAGCCACGAATTGCGCACGCCGATTGCGGTGATACGCGGTGCCGCCGAAGTGCTGGTGGAAAGCCGCGAGTTCTCCGAAGCGGCGCACGAGCGATTGCGGACCATCCATCGGCAAGCGGTCCGCATGGGCGAGATCCTCGAGGCCATGTTGCTGCTCGCGCGGGAAACCGGCCAGTCCGCGGATCCCGCGTGCGCACTGGCCGAAGTGATCGACGACGCCAAGGCGGATTGCATGTCCCTGGTCGAGGGGCGGCCTGTTACCGTGACCGTCGAGATCCTTGATCGTCCGATCGTTTCGGTTGAGCGATCGCTGGCGTACGTGGTGATCAGCAATCTGCTGCGCAATGCTGCTTCGCATACGCGGGAGGGGCATATCACGATCAGGTTGACCGAAACCCAGCTTGAAGTCAGCGATACGGGTACCGGGATTCCCCAGGAGCGGTTTTCCGAGATATTCAAGAGGCATTTCAAGGGCGAGAACAGCAGCGGTTACGGACTCGGGCTTTCGATCGTGACCCGGATCGTGGAGATGATTCGATGGGAGATTTCCGTTGAAAGCCAGTCCGGCGAGGGAACTCGCCTGGTCGTTCGTTTTCCTTCCACGGACGGCAAGTACGCGATGTCGGGTAGCTCGAACAAATTGAGACTGCCCATGCTGTCCGAGTAGCTACCCGGGTAGCTACAACGCAGAGCACACTGGGTCGATTCGATACCTGCTACCCGGGCAACAAAAAACCCGCTGGAAGCGGGTTTCTCTATTGCGCAACCGGGCCCCTATCCCATTGCCTACTTGAGTTTCGTTTCCTTGTAGGCGACGTGCTTTCGCGCCTTGGGATCGTACTTCATGATCTCCATCTTCTCGGGCTTGGTGCGCTTGTTCTTGGTGGTCGTGTAGAAGTGACCGGTTCCCGCGGTCGATTCCAGCTTTATCTTGTCGCGGCCGCCTTTAGCCATGGTCGTTCTCCAATTTGACGCTTAGCGCCTTTGTCAGATCTTTTCGCCGCGTGCGCGCAGTTCGCCAAGCACCACGTCGATACCCTTCTTGTCGATGGTGCGCAACGCCGCGTTGGACAGACGCATGCTGATCCAGCGGTTCTCCGATTCGACCCAGAAACGACGATTCTGCAGGTTGGGCAGAAAACGACGCTTGGTCTTGTTGTTGGCGTGGGAAACATTGTTCCCGCTCATTGGGCCTTTGCCCGTTACCTGGCACACGCGAGCCATGCTCAAACTCCGAATTCGGTTTCGCAGAACCCGGCATTATACGGGTAAGTGTCCGAGCCGTTCAAGCTCGATCCGAAAGCCGCCTTGGCCCAGACTCTTTCAGAGCAGTCCGCGCTCGGCAAACGACAAGGGCTGTGCCGATCCGGCGATGACGAAGTGGTCGAGGACTCGCACGTCGACCAGCGCCAGCGCCTGCTTGAGTGCCGTGGTCAGGGCTTCATCGGCGCGGCTCGGTTCGGCGACGCCCGATGGGTGGTTGTGCGCGAGAACGACCGCTGCAGCGTTCCATTTGAGCGCCAGTTTGACCACTTCGCGCGGATAGACGCTGGCCTGGCTCAAGGTGCCACGGAACATCTCCTCGAAGTGCAGCAGGCGGTTCTGGCTGTCGAGCAGGAGCACGACAAAGACCTCGTGCGGCAGGCCGCCGAGCTTCAGGCGCAGCCAGTCGCGCACCGCCTGTGGAGATCCCAGCACGTCCTGGGTGCTCATGCGGCTCCGCAGCGCGCGCAGGGCCAGTGCCAGCGTTGCCTGCAGTTGGGCAGCCTTGGCCGGCCCTATGCCGGAGACTTCGGCCATTTCCTGCCAGGTGGAGTGCGCCAGCCGGGAGAGGTCATCATCGAAGCGTGCCAGCAGGTCGCGCGCCAGTTCGACCGCACTCTTGCCCTTCACGCCGACGCGCAGAAAGATCGCCAGCAATTCGGCATCGGAAAGCACATCCGGTCCGCGTGCGAGCAGCTTCTCGCGCGGGCGTTCGTCCTCGGGCCAATCGGTAATCGCCATTTCGGGGGCCGCCGCATGTTCGCCAGTCGCAGGACTATCCTTTAGAATCTGCCGACTCCACGGAAGGATTTTACCTTGTCATGAATTCACCCGGCTCTCGGCGCATCGTACTCGGGGTCACCGGCGGCATCGCCGCCTACAAGGCGGCCGAACTGACGCGCCTGCTGGTCAAGGACGGGGCCGAGGTTCATGTCGTGCTGACCGAGAGCGGCGCGCGCTTCGTCGGGGCGGTGACCTACCAGGCACTGTCGGGCAATCGCGTCTGGACCGACCTGTGGGATCCGTCGATCGCCAACAACATGGCGCACATCGATCTGACGCGTGGCGCCCAGGCGATTGTCATCGCACCGGCCTCGGCCGATTTCCTCGCCAAGTTGGCCAACGGACTCGCCGACGACCTGCTCACGACGCTGTGCCTGGCGCGTCCGCGCGCCGGAATCGACGGCGCGCAGGCCGATTGTCCACTGCTGGTGGCGCCGGCGATGAATCGCCAGATGTGGGAAAGCCCGGCGACACAGCGGAACATCGCCCGCCTGATTGAAGACGGCGTGTTCTTGCTCGGCCCGGCAGCCGGAGATCAGGCGTGCGGCGAAGTTGGATATGGCCGCATGCTCGAATCCGACGAGCTGTTCGGGGACGTGATCTCGCATTTCCAGCCGAAGGTACTCGCGGGGCGGCGCGTGCTGCTGACCGCCGGCCCGACTTTCGAGCCGATCGACCCGGTGCGCGGCATTACCAACTCCAGTTCCGGGAAGATGGGTTTCGCGCTTGCCCGCGCGGCACACGAGGCCGGAGCGCTGGTGACCCTGGTCAGCGGGCCGGTCAGTCTCGCAACGCCGCGCGGCGTCGCGAGAGTCGACGTGCAGTCTGCGCGCGACATGCGTGAAGCCGTCATGTCGCGCGCGCAGGGCAGCGACGTCTTCATCGCCGTCGCCGCGGTCGCCGACTACCGGCCGGCCGAGATGTCGCAGCAAAAGATCAAGCGAAGTCGCGAGTTGCGCACGTTGAACCTCGAGCCCAATCCCGACATCCTGGCCGAAGTCGGCGCGCTTCCGAGCCCACCCTACTGCGTCGGCTTTGCCGCCGAGAGCGAAAAGCTCGAAGACCATGCATCGGCCAAGCGCATTGCCAAGAACATTCCATTGATCGTCGGCAACCTGGTGCAGGATGGCCTCGGTGCCGACGACAACCGCGTCGTCCTGTTCGACGACAACGGTTCGACGCCGCTCGCACCCGCACCCAAACTCGATCTGGCTCGACAGATCGTTGCCCATGTCGCTCGCCGGATTCATCCGCACCGCTGAACCGTCGATCTCGACACCTGTCAGGAGCACCACGCCGTGCATCGGATCGACGTCAGAATTTTCGACCCGCGCCTGAACGATCAGCCGCCGCACTACGCCACGCCGGGCGCGGCCGGACTCGATCTGCGCGCCTGCATCGATGCGCCGCTGACCATCGCACCTGGCGAGACCCATCTGATTCCGAGCGGCATGGCGATTCATCTTGCCGATCCGGGCATGGCTGCGATGATCCTGCCGCGTTCCGGGCTCGGCCACAAACACGGCATCGTGCTTGGCAATCTGGTCGGCCTGATCGACTCGGATTACCAGGGGCAGATCTTCGTTTCCACCTGGAATCGCGGGCGTGAGTCCTTTACGCTGAATCCGCTGGACCGGCTCGCTCAGCTCGTCGTGGTCCCGGTTCTGCAGGTCGCGTTCAATCTGGTGGACGCGTTCGACGCCAGCGAGCGCGGCGATGGCGGATTCGGCAGCACCGGCAAGGGCTGAGCGCGCTCAAACTGCGAGCGCCTGCTTCGCCGTTGCGCCGGCACGAAAGCTGTTGCAGAACCGCATCGACTCCGGGTAAGGGAAGAAGTCTTCGAGTTCGCCGCGCCGTATGATTTCCTGCGTCCGCTGCCAGAATTCGACATCGAGCAGATCACGGTGATACTTGATGAACGCCGCGCGCACTTTCGGCTTGCCGAGCAGGAACGAGGCGAACTCCTCGGGAAATATGTCGTTCCTTGCCACCGAGTACCAAGCCTCGCCGGAAAGTTCCATGTCCGGATAGGGCGCCGGCGGAATGCGGCGGAAGTTGCAGTCGGTCAGGTACTCGATCTCGTCGTAATCGTAGAAGACCACCCGGCCGTAGCGGGTGACGCCAAAGTTCTTCCAGAGCAGATCGCCCGGAAAAATGTTCGCCCGGGCCAACTCGCGAATCGCGTTGCCGTACTCGTGCACCGCATGATCGATCCGCTCGTCGTCGCCGGTGTCGAGATAGATGTTGAGCGGCGTCATGCGCCGTTCGATGTAGCAGTGGGCGATGATGATGTTGGCCCCCTCGTCCTTGACGATCGAGGGTGCCACCTCGAACAACTGCGCCAGCAGCTCGTCCGAGAAACGCGTCCTGGGCAGGGCGAGCTCGGTGAATTCCAGGGTGTCGGCCATGCGGCCGACGCGGTCCACCTGCTTGACCAACAGGAACTTGTTCTTCACCTGTTCGCGCGTCGTGTCCTTCGAGCTGCCGAACTTGTCCCTGATGATCTTGAACACGTAGGGGTAGGACGGAAGCATGAACACGTGCATGACCATGCCGCGGATCCCGGGCGCCTCGATGAACTGGTCGTCGGAATGGCGCAGGTGGTGCCACAGATCGCGGTAGAACATGTTCTTGCCCTGCTTGCCGAGCCCGAGCATCGTGTATAGCTCCGAGCGCGGCTTGTTCGGCATGATCTCGCGCAGGAACTGAACGTAGCCCGACGGCACCTCCATATCGGCCATGAAGTAGGCCCGCGACAGCGAGAACAGCAGGCTGATGAGTCCGGGTTGCAGCAGGATGGCGTCCAGCATCAGCTTGCCGTGCCCATCGTGCACCACCGGCACCGCGAACGGCCACTCGCTGTGGCCGTTGATCGCAACGCCGATCACGTAGGCGCCCTTGTTGCGGTAGAAGGGCGAGTTGAGCACCTTGAGCTGACAGTTCGGTTCGATCTCCGGCCACTCGCCGCGAAAGTGGCCGTCGACCGCCCGCATGACGTAATCGACGTCCCGATCGAGATCGGCGAAGGGCCTGCGCCAGCCGACGTCGAGAAACAGGCGGCGAATGCTGCGACGCAGACCGCCGCCGGTCTTCGGGTAGTAGCAGCGATAGGTCGGCGGATCCGACTCGATGAACTCGGTGGAGATCGCCGGACGGAAGAAAATGAACTGGTTGGTGAAATAGGTGTGGTGCAGGATCTTGGTGGTTACCGAGTTGAAAAAGGTCTCGGCCAGCTCGGGCTGCTTGTGATTGACCAGCATGCCGATGTAATGAAGCTTGGCCTGCCGCCAGTCGGTATCGCCGAGGGATTCGGCATTGAGATCCTTGCGCAGCCGCTCCACGCACTCCGCCACGCGCTCGTCGTAGTAGCGGATGCGCTCCTTGACCGCGAGTTGTACTTCCGACCATCTTGCCTGTTCGAAGCGTTCCTTGGCATGCGAGGCCGACTCGCGAAACAGCCGATAGTGCTTGTTGAAACCCTCGACCATCGCCTGCGCGATCGCCTGCGGCACCGAAGCGAAAACCTCTGACTTTGACATGACTATCCGTCCCGATAAGGGGGCTGTTCGAGCTACGCCAGCAGTCGGAATTCTATCATCCGCGCCGCCACGCCTCTGCGCCGGGTCTGCTGTTGCGGTGCGGGAAATTGGGGGATAATCGCGTTCGACGCAGTAACCGTGGCAGCCCGTCGGCGACCGAATGAGCCCATGCGGGCAGGGAATTGCGACCCCAACCATCAGCGCATCCACGAAAGGGAGCAGGCATGAGCGTTTCTCACATCAAGGTACCCGCGGGCGGCAGCAAGATCGTTGCGGGCCAGCCGATTCCGAACAATCCGATAATTCCGTATATCGAAGGCGACGGTATCGGCGTGGACATCACGCCGGTCATGAAGGCGGTGGTCGATGCGGCGGTCAACAAGGCCTACGGCGGAGCCCGGCAGATCGTCTGGATGGAAGTGTTCGCCGGCGAGAAGTCGACCACCATCTACGGCTCCGACGAATGGCTGCCCGAGGAGACCATCGCCGCGTGCAAGGAATACGCGGTATCGATCAAGGGCCCGATGACCACGCCGGTCGGCGGCGGCATCCGTTCGCTCAACGTCGCTCTGCGCCAGGAGATGGATCTGTACCAGTGCGTGCGCCCGGTACGCTATTTCAAGGGTGTGCCCTCGCCGCTGAAGGATCCGACGAAGACCGACATGGTGATCTTTCGCGAGAACACCGAAGACATCTACGCCGGTATCGAATGGCAGGCCGAGTCCGACGGCGCACGCAAGCTCATCAAGTTCCTGCGCGACGAAATGGGCGTCCGGAAGATCCGCTTCCCGGAAACCTCGGGCATCGGCATCAAGCCGGTGTCGCGCGAAGGCACCGAGCGCCTGGTACGCGCCGCCATAAAGTACGCGGTCGACAACAAGCGCAAGTCGGTGACCTTCGTGCACAAGGGCAACATCATGAAATACACGGAGGGCGCCTTCCGTGACTGGGCCTACGCCCTTGCCCAGCGCGAATTCGACGCCAAGCCGATCGACGGCGGCCCGTGGTGCAAGCTGCCCAGCGGCATCGTCATCAAGGACTCGATCGCCGACGCTTTTCTGCAGCAGATCCTGCTGCGCCCGGCCGAGTACGACGTCATCGCGACGCTCAACCTCAACGGCGACTACATCTCGGATGCGCTGGCCGCCCAGGTCGGCGGCATCGGCATCGCGCCGGGTGCCAACATCTCCGACAAGTACGCGGTGTTCGAGGCCACCCACGGCACCGCACCCAAGTACGCCGGGCAGGACAAGGTGAACCCTGGATCCCTGATCCTGTCTGCCGAAATGATGCTGCGTCACATGGGCTGGATCGAAGCGGCCGACCTGATCATCAGCTCGATGGAAGCCGCCATCGGGGACAAGGTCGTCACCTACGACTTCGCACGGCTGATGGAAGGTGCGCAGGAGGTCTCGTGCTCGGAATTCGGCAAGGCGATGATCGACCGCATGTAGCCGCGCGATGGCTGCAAGGAAGGGCGCCCCGGGGGCGCCCTTTTCTTGCGCCCCAGGAACCCGGAGCGTCAGTACATTCGAATAGAATGCGTTGGTTTGCAGCGGAACGGATGACGCAGGGATGACAGGCAGGACCGATCTGCACGCTCTGACCGGGCGCGACCCCCAGCCGGTCCGTTGGTGGCGCCTGGCCGCCGAGGCGGCATTGCTGATGGCACTGGCCGCAGCCGCCTCGTCGGCCCGCCCCGGCGACAAACTGGCGGAGCGGGTCGAGGGCATGACCGCGTCGGCGAGCGAGCGCATTGAAAGTGCGCCCTACAGTCTGCGTCGCCCGAGGGCGCCTGCGCGAATCGAATCCGTCGCGGTGGACACGGCCGACCTGCAGCGGGCACTGTCGGCGAACGGCGCCCCGCCCCGCCCCGGCGTGCCGCGCAAGATCGGCGTCGCCCGCGACGTGTCGCCGCTCGGCACGGCCGCGGAGACGGCGAAGCGTCTGCACTGGCAGCCGACTGCCGAAGGCGGTACGGTCGCGGCGGTCGGCATCGCCTCGCGCAGCGCGCTCGGCATGCGCATCGGCGTGCGCGTGTTCCGGTTGCCGGTGTCGGCCAAACTGCGCTTTTACGCAAGCGGCAGCAGCGCGGCGCACGAAGTGTCCGGCGAAACCGTACTCAGCACCCTGCAGCGCAATCGCGATGCCGGCGACAGCGACGACGATGCCGCGACCTTCTGGTCGCCGCTGATCGAGAGCGACGATGTCACGCTGGAGGTCGAACTGCCGCCGGGTGTCGGCCCCGCCGCGATGGCAATCGCGGTGCCGCGGGTTTCCCACGTCTTCGCTTCTCCGCTGGTGCCGGCGCCGAGCGCGAGCTGCGAACTCGACGCCACCTGCTACGGTGACTGGCGCCCCGAGAGCGACGCCACGGCGAAGATGGCCTTTGTCTGGGCCGGCGGGAGCTACGTCTGCAGCGGCACGCTGCTCAACGACGGCCCGTCCAGCGCCACGCCCTACTTCCTCAGCGCCAATCACTGCATTCCCAACCAGTCTGCCGCTTCGACGATACAGACCTACTGGTTCTATCGTTCCGTCTCGTGCAACAGCGCCGCCTACAACCCCGCCTACCAGACGCGCGCCGGCGGGGCCACGCTGCTCTATTCGAGCGCGGCGACCGACACCGCCTTCATGCAGTTGCGCGATATGCCGCCGGCCGGGGCGCGCTACGCGGCGTGGACCACCAGCGGCGTGTCGCTCGGCAGCCCGCTGGCCGGGCTGCACCATCCCGAGGGCGACTTGCAGAAGATCACCTTCGGCATCCTGTGGGGCTTCGCCAAATGCACTGGCCTCGTCGGCGGCGTGTTCCAGTGCGATGTGGCGACTCCGGTCACCGGCGAGTACCTCGCCATCGCCTATACCTCGGGCATCCACGAGCCTGGCAGCAGCGGCTCGGGCCTGTTCGCCACCATCGACGGCAAGCACTATCTGATCGGCCAGATGTACGGCACCGATTCGAGTTGCATCAATCCGGGCGGGCTCGGTTTCGCCGGCCGCTTCGATGTCGCCTACAACGCGGCGCTGAGCCGCTGGCTGGCCAGGCCCGCCGCGACCCGGCACGACGACCTGGTGCTCGACTTCGGCGTAGGCAACGGCCTGTGGATGTGGCTGAACAACCTGAGCTGGCAGCAATTGCACGGGGTACCGGCCAGACTGGTGGCCACGGCCGACATGGACTTCAACGGCCGCGACGACGTGGTGGTCGATTTCGGCAGCCCCTACGGCATCTGGGTCTGGATGAACAACAGCAACTGGGTGCCGCTGCACGGCACCTCGGCCCGGCACATCGTGCGCGCCGACATGGAGGGCAACGGCCAGGACGACGTCGTCATCGACTTCGGCCCGCAGTACGGCATCTGGGTACGCATCAACAACAGCAACTGGGTCGACCTGCACGGCATCTCGGCCGAACACATCACCGCCGCCGACATGGACAACAACGGCCAGGACGACCTGGTCATCGACTTCGGCCCGCAGTACGGCATCTGGGTACGCATGAACAACCGCGACTGGGTGCCGCTGCACGGCACCAGCGCCAAGAGCATCACTGCCGCCGACATGGACAACAACGGCCAGGACGACCTCGTCATCGACTTCGGCCCGCAGTACGGCATCTGGGTACGCATGAACAACCGCGACTGGGTGCCGCTGCACGGCACCAGCGCGCTCAGCGTGGCCGCGGTCGACATCGACAACAACGGCATGGACGATGTCGTCATCGACTTCGGGCCGCAGTACGGCATCTGGGTGCGCATGAACAACGCCAACTGGGTGTTGCTGCACGGAGTCAGCGCCCAGCACATCGCCGGCGCCGATCTCGACGGCAACGGCCAGGGCGACGTGATCGTCGACTTCGGCAGCGCCGGTGGCGGCATCTGGGCACGCATGAACAACAGCAACTGGGTGCAGATCAACGGCGTGGGCGCGGCCAGCATCACGGCCGGGCAGATCGACGGCAACTAAGGCCGGGCTGTAGCCCGCATGGAATGGCGGTCTACAGAGGGCTAGCCCTGCAACCCTCATGGAATGGCGCTCCGCGGCATGCCTGCCTGGAGAGCACCAGCCGGCGCGGCTCTCAGGCCGACCGTCGGCGCGAGATCGCCCGTGATTCCACCGCGCGCAACAGGTTCTGCATGGGCGTCATGGCAAGCAGGAATCCGGCTGCGAGGCCGGACAGGTTGCGCAGCATGTCGGCGTAGTCGAAGTGCCGGTACCCGGTCGCGCCCTGTAGATACTCGAGCGCCACGCCCATGGAAAACAGGCCGATCACCAGCAGTAACCTGGCGGCGACGGATCGATACAACTGGGCGAACCAGATCATCAGCCAGAAATAGGCGACGACGTGACCGAAGTCGAGCCCGACGCCGATCCCGAGATCGGGCGGAATGCGCGTCAGCGACAGATAGACGACCAGGGCGACGAAGCCCCAGCCGATGGCGATCGCCAGGCGGCGCCCGCGAAGCTCGGGAGAAGATGGCGTCGTGCTGCGCTTGTATTGCATTCGGTACTGCTCCTGGGTCTGGCGGGGGGTCGATGATACTGCCGCGGCGCGGCGGGTTCCCGCTCATCGACCGCGGATGATGGCGGCCGGTTCCGGAATTCTCGATCAGATGTCGAAAAAATCACTTTCGCATTTGCTCGCCGACAAGCGTGGCATGGGAAGATGGCGAATGCAGGCAGCAATGAGGATCGACAGCGATGATTCGCGTCATTCTCGATCGAAACCAACTGGAGAAGCGGGCATGAAACAGAAGCAAGGTCTTGTCGGGCACGCCCTCCGTGTTCTGTCGATAAGCATTCTGGTCGCAGCGCAATGGGTCGCCGCACCGGTCGTCCATGCGGGGGTGAAGCCGCAGATTGTCGCCGCAGTACAGCATGGGCTGGCGCTGAAGTCAGACGGAACAGTGTGGACCTGGGGTTCCAACACGTTTGGCGAACTTGGAGATGGAACATTTACGATTCGTCCGTCTCCCGTTCTGGTTTCTGGCTTGAGTTGTGTGACGGCAATCGCCGCATCTGGGAGTCATGGGTTGGCTGTGCGGTGTGATGGGACTGTATGGGCTTGGGGAGCAAATCACGTAGGCCAACTAGGTTTATCCCAGCAAAACGGCGCTTTGCCTGGTTATCCAGCACCCAGGCAAGTGCTGGGAATTGGCGGTGTCGTTGCGGTTGTTGCCGTAGAGGGTCAGAGTTTCGCGCTGAAGTCGGATGGGTCGGTGTGGTCATGGGGGAGCGATGCCGGAGTTAGACGCGTTCTCCTTCCGAGTAGTGTCGTCTCGATCAGTTCTCAATTCAGGCATGCGCTCGCCTTACTGTCAGATGGGACTGTATGGGGATGGGGGCACATGCAGTTTGGAGAATTGGGGGTGCCGTGGAATGGCAATCCGTCCGTAGTTGTTGCGTCAGCACCGATTCCAGTCCCTGGCTTGGACGACGTTATCGCAATCCAGGCAGGTTCTGACATGAGTTGGGCCGTCAAGTCCGACGGTAGTCTCTGGGCATTCGGCTTTTGGGGCTATGGCGGCCTCGGTGTTGGAGGGCAGGTGAATGTCGGAACGTCCTTCGCGTCACGTAGCAGCCCGGCTCAGGTACCAAATATTTCCGGCGTGACATCTGTCTGGCCGACCGGTTCGCAAACTTATGCGCTCCAGTCGGACGGTACGTTGTGGGGTTGGGGCTCCGGCCCGATCACGCCTCTGGTCAGTCCCGTACCTAGTTCTTTGTCGTCGCTCGCACCATTTCGCATGCTTTCTGGTGACTTCAATCTTCGGCTCGCCCTCAAGGGCGATGGGACGGTGTTGTCGTGGGGCACGAATAGTGTGGGTGAACTGGGGAACGGCACTACGCAGTATTGCGAGTGCAACACTCCTGCCCCAGTCAAAGATCTCCTCCTCGGCAGCAAGCACCCCCCCGGCGACGACCTGGTGATCGACTTTGGCGTAGGCAACGGCCTGTGGATGTGGCTGAACAACCTGAGCTGGCAGCAATTGCACGGGGTACCGGCCAGACTGGTGGCCACGGCCGACATGGACTTCAACGGCCGCGACGACGTGGTGGTCGATTTCGGCAGCCCCTACGGCATCTGGGTCTGGATGAACAACAGCAACTGGGTGCCGCTGCACGGCACCTCGGCCCGGCACATCGTGCGCGCCGACATGGAGGGCAACGGCCAGGACGACGTCGTCATCGACTTCGGCCCGCAGTACGGCATCTGGGTACGCATGAACAACAGCAACTGGGTCGACCTGCACGGCATCTCGGCCGAACACATCACCGCCGCCGACATGGACAACAACGGCCAGGACGACCTGGTCATCGACTTCGGCCCGCAGTACGGCATCTGGGTACGCATGAACAACCGCGACTGGGTGCCGCTGCACGGCACCAGCGCCAAGAGCATCACTGCCGCCGACATGGACAACAACGGCCAGGACGACCTCGTCATCGACTTCGGCCCGCAGTACGGCATCTGGGTACGCATGAACAACCGCGACTGGGTGCCGCTGCACGGCACCAGCGCGCTCAGCGTGGCGGCGGTCGACATCGACAACAACGGCATGGACGATGTCGTCATCGACTTCGGGCCGCAGTACGGCATCTGGGTGCGCATGAACAACGCCAACTGGGTGCTGCTGCACGGAGTCAGCGCCCAGCACATCACAGGTGCCGATCTCGACGGCAACGGTCAGGGCGACGTGATCGTCGACTTCGGCAGCGCCGGTGGCGGCATCTGGGCACGCATGAACAACAGCAACTGGGTGCAGATCAACGGCGTAGGCGCGGCCAGCATCACGGCCGGACAGATCGACGGAAACTGATGGCGGGCTGTAGCCCGCATGGAATGGCGGTCTACAGAGGGCTAGCCCTGCAACCCTCATGGGATGGCGCTCCGCGGCATGCCTGCCTGGAGAGCACCAGCCGGCGCGGCTCTCAGGCTGACCGGCTGCGCGAGATCGCTCGCTACTGCCGGCCCCGCTGAGCCGCGATCCCGCTCAGGGTGTCGAGGGCGGCAGGCCGTGTGAGCCCATGTGTCCCCGCGTTCGGAATCCGTCACAATACGCGTTCGCATCCCGCCGAGATCGGCGACATAGACCGGAAACCGGCCCTCGCGCCGACAACAATCACGACGGCGTAGATGAAACCACTCGAACCGCAACTTCTCTCCCGACCCTGCGACCCGGCTCTGCTCGACTTTGCCACGACGGCGGAACTGCCCGACACGGCGGACGGATTCGGCCAATCGCGGGCGGAAGAGGCGGTGCGCTTCGCCATCGATATCCGCCGGCCCGGCTACAACCTGTTTGTCCTCGGCGAGCCAGGCAGCGGCCGGCATTTTGCCGTGCGACGCCTGCTCGAGGAGCGAGCCGCGCACGAACCCGCACCCGGCGACTGGTGCTACGTCAACAACTTCGACGAGCCGCAGACGCCGCGTGCCTTGCGCATGCCAGCGGGCCGCGGTGCACAGTTCGAGCGCGACATGCAGCAGTTCGTCAGCGAACTGGGCAGCGCCATCTCCAGCGCTTTTGAAAGCGATGAGTATCGCTCGCGGATCGAGGCGATCCAGGAGGGATTCAAGAAGCGCGAGGAGTCAGCCTTGCGCGAACTGGGCCAGGAGTCGGTGGAGCAGGGGGTGGCTCTGCTGCGTACCCCCCAGGGCTTTGCCTTCGCCCCCGTCAAGAACGACGAGACCCTGAGTCCGGACGAGTTTCAGGCCTTGCCGGACGACGAGCAGAAGCGCATCCGGGCCGCCATCGAGTCCTTCGGCCAAAAGCTCGGCAAGCTGCTGCACCAGTTTCCGCGCTGGCGCCGGGAATTGCAGACGCAGATGCGCCAGGCGAGCCGCGACACCATGCAGCTGGCGGTCGGCCACCTGATCGAGGAACTGGCCGAGTGCTACGCTGATCTGCCCGAGGTGACGGAGTTTCTCGAGGCGGTTCGCAAGGATGTCGTCGAGACCGGCGAGGAACTGCGCGAGAGCCAGAAGTCGGAGGCGGATGCCACCACCATCACGATGACCGGTTCGATCTCGCTGCAGCGCTATCAGGTGAACCTGCTGGTAGACAACGCCGATACGCCGGCAGCGCCGATCGTCTTCGAAGACAATCCGAACCATCAGAATCTGGTCGGGCGGGTGGATCAGGTCGCCCACATGGGCACCCTGCTAAGCAACTTCACCCTGATCAAGGCTGGCGCGCTTCACCGCGCCAATGGTGGCTACCTGATGCTCGACGCGGTCAAGCTGCTGACGCAGCCCTACGCCTACGAAGGGCTCAAACGCGCGCTCAAGTCGGGCCACGTCCGCATCGAATCGCTGGGACAGATCGTCGGCCTGATCAGTACGCTGTCGGTCGAGCCCGAACCGATTCCGGTCGAGCTCAAGGTCGTGCTGATCGGCGAACGTCTGCATTACTACCTGCTGCGCGAGTTCGATCCCGAGTTCGAGGAGCTGTTCAAGGTGGCTGCCGATTTCGACAGCGATCTCGAACGCAACGACGAGAACACCCGGCTCTATGTCCAGCTGGTCGCCCGCCTGGCGCGCGGCAACGACCTGCGCCCGTTCGCGCGCGAGGCCGTGGCGCGCCTGATCGAAGACGCGGCGCGCAGCAGCGGTGACGCGGAGAAGCTCAGCGCGCATACGCGCCGTGTCGCCGACCTGATGCGCGAGTCCGACCACTGGGCGCACAAGTCGGGCCGCGACGTGGTGGCGCGCGAAGACGTTCAGCGCGCGCTCGATGCGCGTATCCGCCGCGCCGACCGGATTCGCGCGCAGTTGCAGCGTGAGGCATTGCGCGAGACCCTGCTGATCGCCACCGGCGGCGCCCAGGTCGGGCATATCAACGGCCTGGCGGTGATCGACTTGGGGGATTTCGTGTTCGCCCATCCGGTGCGCATCACCGCCACCGCGCGACTGGGCGAGGGCGAGGTCATCGACATCGAGCGCGAGGCCGAGCTCGGCGGCGCGTTGCACTCCAAGGGGGTGATGATCCTGTCGTCGTTCCTCGCCGCGCGCTATTCGCGCAGCATCCCGCTGTCGCTGACCGCGAGCCTGGTGTTCGAACAATCCTATGGCCCGGTGGAGGGCGATTCGGCATCGCTGGCCGAACTGTGCGCGCTGCTGTCGGCGCTGGCCGCGGTGCCGATCAGGCAGTCGCTGGCGGTGACCGGCTCGGTCAATCAGTACGGAAGGGTGCAGGCGATCGGCGCCGTGAACGAGAAGATCGAGGGCTTCTTCGACCTGTGCCGGGCGCGCGACCTCGACGGCGAGCAGGGGGTGCTCATCCCCGATGCCAACGTCAAGCATCTGATGCTGCGCGAGGATGTGGTGCAGGCCTGCGCCGACGGCCGCTTCGGCATCTACGCGGTGAGCACGGTGGACGAAGCGATCGCGCTGCTGACCGGTGTGCCAGCAGGCGAACCCGACGACAGCGGCCTGGTGCCCGAGGGCAGCATCAACTATCTGGTGGCGGCCGCACTGGCCGAGATGTCCGCCATGCGCCAGAGTTACGCCGGCACCGGGCGTTCGCGCCGGCGCGAACGCAAGAAGGATTGACCGGGCGCGGCCGAGGTTTCATCGCAGCCAGGATCAGCGCGCGTCGAGCGCAGGGCCGGATCGCGCGGCGTATCCCGCCGGATAAAGAGTGCAGGGCAAATCGCGTCGCCCACGAGTTGGTCCAGCGTGTCATCCACAACGCGCAGGGCGTCGATTGGCCCATCATCGCAAGCGTCTATAATCCGGCGGATGCGCGAATCGGGACTGACCCGCACTGAATTTTCCGTGTCGACGCTCGATCCGGGTGACGGCGTGGAATCCGCCGACGGCAAGACCATTGTCGGTGAGCCTTCGTTCGGCGCGCTTCGTATTGCGGTACTGGTGCCGTGCTACAACGAGCAAGCGGCTGTCACCCTGGTCGTCACGGCGTTCAGGAATGCGCTGCCTGGCGCCGCAATTCATGTCTTCGACAACAACTCGACCGACACCACGCGCGCGCTGGCTGTCGCGGCCGGCGCCATCGTTCGCAACGTGAGCCTGCAGGGAAAGGGAAACGTGGTTCGGCGCATGTTCGCCGATGTCGATGCCGATGTGTATGTGCTGGCCGATGGCGACGCGACCTACCATGCGCCGAGCGCGCCCGGCCTCATCCGCGAACTGATCGATCACGGCCTGGACATGGTCGTCGCTACCCGGGTTCCCGATCATCATGACGCCTACCGGCGCGGCCACCGTCTCGGCAACCGCATGCTGACCGGTGCGATGAACAGCATTTTCGGCGGTTCGTTCACCGACATGCTGTCGGGTTACCGGGTGTTTTCGCGCCGCTTCGTCAAGTCGTTTCCCGCGATGTCGCGCGGCTTCGAGATCGAGACCGAGCTGACCATCCATGCCCTCGAACTGCGCATGCCGTGTGCGGAAATTGCCACACCCTACGGGCTTCGCTCCGCCGATTCGCCGAGCAAGCTGCGCACCTATTCCGACGGGCTGCGAATCCTCAACATGATCGTCAGGTTGTTCGCGGTCGAACGGCCGCTGCGCTTCTACGGCGTGATCGGTGCGCTGCTCGCCGCGCTGGCGCTGATCCTGAGCACGCCGGTGCTGCTGACCTATATCGAGACCGGCCTGGTGCCACGTTTTCCGACCGCGATACTCAGCACCGGGATCGCCATCCTCAGCGCGCTGAGTTTCGTCACCGGCCTGATTCTCGAGACGGTGACCATCGGTCGCCGGGAGGCCAAGCACCTGCACTATCTCGCCAGCGGCACGGCAGTCGGCGGCGAGCAGTCGCGCATCGGCCAGTGAAACCACTCGTTCTGTTTGCCGTGGCCGGCGTGGTGGGCTACGTCGTCGATGCGGGTGTGCTGCTCGCACTGGCCGCGTTCGCGGACCCGTATCTCGGACGCATCGCGTCATTCTGCGCGGCGGTTCTGACGACCTGGCTGATCAACCGCCGCCTCGCCTTTCGCAACGCCGCGAGCGGTGTGCGCAAGCGAACCGAGTTTTTGCGCTACTTCGCGACGAGCGCCGGTGGTGGTGCGGTCAATCTCGCGATCTACTCGCTGCTGGTCTATGTGTTCGACCTCGGCCGCATCTGGCTGCCTGCCGCGGTCGCCGCCGGATCGCTGGCCGGGATGCTGGTGAACTTCAGCCTGAGCAAGCGCTTCGTGTTCATTGCCCGAAATCCGCAGGAGAGCCAGCCCGGCCCATAGATGCCGCACGCCCGCGATCCATCATGGCATTCGGCTGCGTTTGCAGTCGTAGTCGCCGCCGTTCTGGGCGGCCTGGTATTGCACGCCAGCTATCCCGGCTACCTGAACGCGGACTCGTTCGAGCAGTTGCGCCAGATTCTCGCCGGCAGGATCGACGACTGGCAGTCCCCGTTCGTCACGCTGCTCTGGTCGGCGTTGCTCGAGATCCTGCCGGGGCCGGTCGGCATCATCGTTATCGACAACCTGCTGATCTGGGGCGCACTCGCGGCCCTCGTGGTCGAGCTGCGGCGCAGCGTCGGAGCGTGGGCGCTTGCCGTCCTCGCGATCCCGCTGCTGCCCGGGCTGTTCAACTACCTCGGTCATGTGCATCGCGACACCATGCTGGCGGCAGGGCTGCTGGCGAGCTTCGCTCTCGCTTTCCTGGCGAACTCGGCGGCGCGCGGCCCGCGTTCGGGCCTTGCCCTGCAACTGCTCGCCAACCTCGGTGCGATCGGCGCCTTCCTGATACGGCCGAACGCGATCTTCTGCACGATCCCGCTGCTCTTCTATGCGAACCGCTCGTTCGGCCGGAAGCGAAATCTGGCTGCCTGCGGGATCGTGCTGGTGCTGATGCCGGCGAGCTACGCGATGGTCAGCTCGCTGGCCCAGGCGCGTGCGACCAACCCCGGCGACAGCATCAAGACCTATCACCTGCTCGCCCTGTCCTACTTCGCCGGGAAGAACCTGTTTCCCGGTGAGTGGACGCCCGAAGAGTCGCGGCAGATCGTCGACTCGTGCTACTCGCCGGTGCAATGGGATGCGGCGGGGATGCAGGGCAATTGCGGTTTCATCCAGATCGGCCTGGTCCGGCAAGGTCTGTGGGGCTCGCCGGCGCTGACCGGAACATGGTTGCGCGAGGCAGCGACGCGCCCGCTCGCATTGTATTCGGCCATGGCGGCGACATTCACCCGGTCGATGCGGGATCCAAACTCCCGAGCCATGCTCTACAAGCCGCCGAAATCCGCGCGCATCGATTGGGAAGTCGCTACCGATCCACCCCGCGCCACGACTGCCGCCGCTCAGGCATACATGCGTTCGACATTGAACGATGAGTTCGGGCGGCCGTGGGTGTTCGCGCTGCTCTTTGTTGCCGGCGCGGCGGCGCTGCTGGCGCGCGATCTGATCGCGACGCCGATCGGGCTTTTTTCCGCCGCCGTGCTGGCCTCCGGGGCGATCTATCTGCTCGGCTACTTTCCGTTCAACGTCTCGGCCGAGTATCGCTATTTCTACTGGAGCGGATTCGCGGCATTCCTCGGCGCCCTGCTCGCTGCGATGGCCTGGTGGACCGAGAAGGCGCGCCGCACCATGGACGGGCGGGTACGGCCGAACCGGATCGTCTGCGTCCTCCTCGCTGCGATCGCGGCGGCCGTGGCGGGGCTCGTCGCGGTACCGGTCGAACTGCCGACACGGGAGAGCGTGATTGCCGTGACCGCGCTTGACGACGACCCGGTTACGCTTGCCCGCTTGCACACGGCATCGATTCCCGTCTGGATGGGGATCCGATTCGAAGGTCGGATCGATGCTGGCGGATGGGTCGAGGATGACGGCGGGTTTCGAGCGCAGCCCGGCGCGGGCCCGCTCATCGCCACGATTTCAGGTCTTCATCAGGCCATCCGCTTGGGCCTCAGGACCGGGCCGCATGCAGGGCGGGTCGGGATCGACGCCGACGGTCGGCAGCATGTGCTCGATACGCGCGCCGAATCGGCCGGCGAACTGGTATTCGATCTGCCGCCGCCGGCGCGGGCGGCCGACCCGCGCCTCGATGCGTCGCCGCGCAAACCCGTGATGGCTGCGCTCTGCTTTGCCGCGGTCTTCGCGGTGTTGATGTGGATGTCACTAGGGCAGCGGGGTAGATTGGGCTGAGCACAGCGAAGCCCAACGTCGTGGCGGAAAGCTCGTTGGGCTTCGGTATGCTCAGCCCAACCTACCCGGCTCGGTGGTGTCAGGTAGGTTGGGCTGACGCAGGAAGCCCAACATTCACGCCCGCGTTTTTCGCCCCCTCATTTCGTGCCCCAGGTCTCCGAAACGGCGCCCTCTCCAACGTATCGGTGAATCGACGAGTACGGCCAATCGATCGCGCGTTCGACGTAACCGTGCTTGACCGGATTGAAATGCACGTACGCCACGTGACGATCCAGATCGTCATCGTCCCGAATCTGGTGCTCCCAATATCGCCGCTGCCAGATGCCGCGCTCCCGCTTGCGCAGCCGGCTCGCGCCGATCGACTCACTCTTTGCAAGTCGGCGAGAAAACCCCGCCTTGATGAGCGACCAGCGCGTCGGATAGTCCGTATCGTTTTCGGGCAGGCGCCAGATCGCGTGCAAATGATCGGGCAGGACCACCATCGCGACGATCTCGAACGGGTGGCGCTGCCGGGTCAATCGCACCACGGATCGCAACGATTCAACGTGCGCAACCAGCAAATCGCTTTGGCGATCCGCGAGATTGACGGTGAAAAAGAAAGTCCCGCTTGCGACGAGTGATCGGCGGTACTTCATCATTCATCTGCCGCGACGAAGTGGCTGCCGATGTTGGGCTTCATTTCATTCAGCCCAACCTACGCGCCATCCGGTGCGGCTCTCAGGCCGGGCCCATGCCTTCCTTGTAGATCGACTTCTGGTCCTGCGCGAGGTCGCCGCTGGGCCTTGGCGCGTCGAGGCTGGCCGAGAAAGCCAGCATGCGGTCGATGGATTTGTAGGCCTGGCGGCCGAGCGCCGGGTCGACATGGATCTCGTTGGCGCCGGTCTCCAGCGTGTTGGCGAGATTGGCCAGCCCGTTCATCGCCATCCACGGGCAATGCGCGCAGCTCTTGCAGGTGGCGCCCACGCCCGAGGTCGGCGCTTCGACGAAGCGCTTGTGCGGCGAGAGCTGCTGCATCTTGTGCAGGATGCCCTTGTCGGTGGCGACGATGAACAGCGTCGCATCGAGCTCCTGGGTCGCCTTGATCAGTTGCGTGGTCGAGCCGACCGCATCGGCCAGGCGCAGCACGCCTTCCGGCGATTCGGGGTGCACGAGAATCTTCGAGCCCGGGTTGGCCGTCTTCAGCGCGGCGAGTTCCTCGCTCTTGAATTCGTCATGTACCATGCACGCTCCCTGCCATAGCAGCATGTCGGCTCCGGTCTTCTCCTGGATGTAGCGGCCGAGATGCTTGTCCGGCGCCCAGAGAATCTTCTCGCCCCGCGCGTGCAGATGCTCGACCACCTTGAGCCCGATCGAGGAGGTCACCATCCAGTCGGCGCGCGCCTTCACCGCCGCGCTGGTATTGGCATATACGACCACCGTGCGGTCCGGATGGGCGTCGCAGAAGGCGGCGAACTCGTCCGGCGGGCAGCCCAGATCGAGCGAACACGTGGCATCGAGATCGGGCATCAGGACGCGCTTTTCCGGGTTGAGGATCTTCGAGGTCTCGCCCATGAAGCGCACGCCGGCCACCACCAGGGTCGATGACTTGCAGGCGCGGCCGAAGCGCGCCATCTCGAGCGAATCGGCCACGCAGCCGCCGGTCTCCTCGGCCAGATCCTGCAGATCGGGGTGCACGTAGTAGTGCGACACCAGGGTCGCGTCGTGCTCGATGAGCAGGCGCCTGATGCGTTGCCTGAGTGCTTCGCGCTCGGCTGGGCCGGGCTCGTCCGGCACCTTGGCCCAGGCTCTCTGGACCGGAGAATTGGGACGCAGGAATTCGACGGCGACGGTCTGTGTCATGGCAACGGTGACGTCATGAAACGGTAAGGGAGACGCCGATCTTACACCGCCGCCGCGCCGCGTTACGGCATGCGCCGGATCCTCGACAGTCACGGCTCGAATTCGACATCGACCGTGCGCACGTCGGCCGCGCCCGTCTCGTCTACCGCGCGCAGCACATAGCGCCCCGGCTGGGCGGGATTCCACGCCACGGCCTCGCCGGCGCTCGCGCGGGCGACGAAACCCTGATTGGCGAACCAGAACACGTCGCTGTGCCGCGTGCCCTCGGCGCGCAACGCCAGCGGTGCCGGCTTGGACAGCCGCACCGTGTAGGTGACGCCGCGCAATGGCGAGACGATCTGCGGTGCGTCGGCCTCGCCCGCCATCGTCATGCCGTCGCAATCGGGCGCGCGCGGCGGCTCGCGCCGTGGCATGCCAGCGGAGCGGAACAGCCGCAGCATGTCGCTCGGCCAGAACTCGTGAATCTCGCGCCGCGTGAATTCGTTCGCCGCGCAGACCGCCTGCCCGCTGCGCGTGTCGATCAACACCGCGCGATGCAGGGTCGAACGCCGGATCGGCGATTTGCCCGGCAGGAACAAGGTGCTCACGCGCTCCGGGCAGTATTCGTTCGGCAAGTCACCGCTGGCGGTGCACACCTCGACCCGCGACAGGCCGCGCGGCGGCAGGCGGGGTGGTGCGGGCGGATCGAGTTGCTGGGAGCGCAGGCTGTCGACGATGGCAAAGAACAGCGGTGCCGCCGCCTTGATGCCGACGAAGGCCGGGTTGCCGCTGCCGTCGAAATTGCCGACCCACACCACCAGCACGTAGTCGCCGAATACCCCGGCCGTCCAGGCATCGCGAAAGCCCCACGAGGTGCCGGTCTTCCAGGCGACCGGGCGTACTGCAGGTGCGCCGCTGTCGGGCCGCGGATTGGCCGCCAGCATGTCGAGGGTGACGAAGGCCGCTTCCTCCGACAGCAAGCGCAGCGACTGCGCCGGCTTGGGCGCGTCGTCGGCGCGGTATGCCAGCGGCCTGAGCGCGCCGCGATTGGCCAGCATGGCGTAGAGGCGGGCGAGTTCCTCCATGGTCACCTCTCCGCCGCCGAGCGTGAGTGCTAAGCCGTAGTGCGATTCGCTGGCCATCTTCGCCACTCCGGCATTCCTGAGAAAGTCGTACAGACCGGGGCGCGACAGCTTGGCCGACACGGCCACCGCCGGTACGTTACGGCTGCGTACCAGCGCATCCTGCGCGCTGATCGGGCCGACGAAGCGGCCGTCGAAATTCTCCGGGCTGAACGGGCCGAAGGCGGTCGGTGCATCCTTGAGTATCGAGTGCGGATGCAGCACGCCCTGGTCGAGCGCCAGTGCGTAGACGAAGGGCTTGAGCGTCGAACCCGGCGAGCGTTTCGCGCCCGTGCCATTGACCTGGCCGTCGATCGAGGCGTCGAAATAATCGGCCGAGCCGACCAGCGCGCGGACCTGCATGCTGCGCGTGTCGACCAGCATGGCCGAGGCGTTGCGCAGGCCGATCTCGCGCCCTGCCTCGAGGTACTGGCGGATCGCGCGCTCGAGCGTGGTCTGCAGGCGCAGATCGACGCCGGTGCGGATCTCGGCCGGCGGCTCCTCGCGTTCGCGCAGCAGCCGATCGGTCAGGTGTGGTGCGCGAAACGGCAGTTGCGCGGGCGACTTCGGCCGCAATGCCAGCTTCATGTCGGCGGCGTAGCGCGCGTCGTCAGGATGGCGTGCCAGCCAGTGCCGCCACAGGCGTTCGCGCGCCTCGCTCAGTGCGACAGGCAGTTGTTGCGGCTGCGCGGGCGAATGGCGTGCGCTGCGCCGGCGCGGGTTCTGCGGAATCACCGCCAGGGTCAGCGCTTCGGGCAGGGTCAGTTCCCGCGCACGCTTGTGAAAGTAGATCAGGCTCGCCGCCCCAGCGCCCTCGATGTTGCCGCCGTAGGGCGCGACATTCAGGTAGGCCTCGAGGATCTCGTGCTTGGAATGGCGCGCCTCCAGCCACAGCGCGGCGCCGATCTGTCGGAGCTTGCCCGCCACGCTGCGGCTGTCGATCTGGTAGAGGCGGCGCGCGAGCTGCATGGTGATGGTCGAGCCGCCCTGGCGCGAGTCGTCGACATAGGTGGCGAATGCGCTGCGCAGCAGTGCGGCCGGGTTGACGCCGGGGTGCCAGCGGAACCAGCGGTCCTCGTAGAGCTGCACCGCCTCGGGCAATCGCGGCGACATGTCGTCGAGCGGCAGCCACAGCCGGTACTGCTCGTCGCTGGCCAGGGTCAGCCGCATCAGTTCGCCGCCCTGGGCATAGATCGCCGTCGAGTGGGCGAGCCGCGCCGACAGCGGCTCGGCCGGCGCCAGACGCAGCGCGGCCAGCGTTGCCAGCACCATCACCGGAACGAACAGCCAGCGTCTGCGCAGCAGCTTCATCGGGCCGGTCGCGCTAACGGGTTCACCTGGTCGCCTTTTCCACCGTCAGCACGCCGCCCGCGGAGCGCGCCTGCAGGTCGCGCTCGTACATTGATTCGGCATAGGCCGGCGGCACGCTGAAGCGGCCGGCGTTGGTGGCCTTGATCCGGTAGCTGAACTCGGCCAGGTTGCGACTGGCCGAACCGTAGAACACCACGCGGTCCTCGCGGATGTCGGCGTATTCGATCGCCCAGTTGCCGCCGGTGCCGAGCGGGTTCGCCCACGCCGGCTGTGCTTCACCGGGCTGCGGTTCGGCCTGGGAGCGCAGCACCGGTTCGAAGCCGCCGGGCAGCAGGTCGACGATCGCCAGGCTATGCACGTGGTCACGATCGAGCGCGCGCAGCCGCACACGCACCGTGATCTCGTCGCCGATACGCACCGACTTGATCGGCGCGCCGTTCGCATCGACATACTCGCGGACGATCTCGATGCCGTTGCGCAGCTCCAACTTCGGCGGCGTGCGGTCGAAACCGCTCTCGCTGATCGCGTAGTAGCTTTGCATGTCGGCATCGTTGCCGAAGCGCAGCTTTGCTGCAGCGGCCGAGGAGGCTACACGCGGCACCAGATTCGCGGGCAGCACGAGCGGATTGGCCTGGCCTCTGGCATCGACCTCGGCGATCGAGAGCTTGCCCAGCGCGTCGGTGCCGACGTTGCCGGCGTAGGCATCGAGCGCGAGGATCGTCCACGCCGCCGACAGGGTGTTGAAGCGGTTGTCGGCCACCGGCTTCATCATCGCCAGCATCGCCTCGGGTGGCAGCGCCCTGGCGCGTGCCGGGAAGTGGCGCGCCAGCATGTAGAGCGTGGCCGCGTCGCGGATCAGCGGGTCGTAGTAGTTGCCGTAGGCGAAGGGCTGTCCGCGCTTGAGCAGCAGCTCGGCCGGCCGTGCGATCAACTGCGTGGCGAGGCTCTCCTGCTTGAGCAACTGGTACGAGGCGGCCAGCCACACGGCCGTCAGATCGTCCTGCCACTGTTTCGGATACTTCGCATCCAGCGTCTCGCGCAGGCTGGTCAGCATGGCGGTGGTCACCACGCCCTGGCGCGTCAGCAGGTAGGCCGCCTGGGCGCGGGTGCGCGCGGCGTACAGATCGCCGGCCGGGCTGGCGGCGAGCTGCTGCAGGTAGCCGGTGCCCAGTTGCAGCATGTCCTGCGGCACCGGCTCGCCGCGTTCGCGCGCTTCGAGCAGCAGTTGTATCGCATGGACCGAGGCGAACTCGTCAGCGCGTACCGAGGCCGACCACGGGCCGAAGCCGCCGTCGGCGTTCTGGCGCGTGCGCAGCACGCGGATCACCTCGTCGAGCGCCTTGCCCTTGTTGGCGGTGCCGTCGAGCGGCGCGAACTCCGGGCGCTTGCCCAGAACCAGCGCCGGCACCGCCTGGCTGACCAGTTGTTCGGTACACAGGTGCGGAAAGTTCGCCAGGTAAGTCGACAGGCCGGCGGCCGCGACCAGCGGCAACGGCGATACCGCGGCCTCGCGCCGGGCGAACTCGGCATGCAGGTCGCGCTGTACCGGAACCTCGATAGAGCCCTTGAAGCTGCCCAGCGAGAGCAGGGTCGCATGCGGCGTGGCCGGGCGCACCGAGAGATCGGTGGCCAGCTTCGCCGACTTGCCGCCCGGCTTGTCGTTCATCGCCGCCTTGAAGCTCAAGGTCGCCGAGCCGAGCTGCGCGGTGGCGCCGTCGCGCGCCTTGACGCGGAACAGCGCCACGCCCTCGCGCAGTTCGCCGATCTCGAGCTTCTGCGTGGCCTCGCCGATCACTTCGAGATGGGGCGTTGCGGCGAGCGACACCGTGACCTGCGGCTTGGTGCCGGAGCCAACGACGTTGTTGGCCACCCCGACGCTGACCTCGAACTCGTCGCCCGGGGCGACCATGCTCGGTACGTTGGGCGACAGCACGAAGTCACCGCGCACCAGCGATTTGCCCTGCGCGATGCCGATGGTCTTGTCGTTGATCGCCACCGCCATCACCCGCAGCGTGCCATTGAAGGTGTCGGGCACCGTGTAGCTGAATTCGCGCTCGCCGCTCACGTCGACGATGCCCGACCAGAACACCGCCGGCTTGTCGCGCTTGCGCTTGAACGGATTGAGGTGCTGGCCGAGCGCGCTCTCGGCGTCGCCGCCGGGTGCGGCGGCCGCCATCAGCTTCCTGAACTCGGGCAGGATCTGGTCGAGTATCTGGCTGGTGCGCACATCGAGCGCGCGTTTCTGGAAGAAGTGCGCCAGCGGGTCGGCGTTCTGGTAGCGCGCCACCTGCAGTATGCCCTCGTCGACCGCGAACACCACGGCGCGGGTCGACTCGGCAGCGGTGAGCTTCATTTTAAGCGGCTGTCCCGGCTTGACCAGTTCCGGCGAACTCAAGGCAAGCTTGTTGGTGCGCTGGTCGAGGCTGGTGGCGAAGGGCACGATGCCGTATGACAGCGGGCTCATGAAGATCTCGTCCGAAGCGGGGTCGCGCACGAACTGCACGCTGACGTAGCCGTTGCCCTCGAAATCCCTGGGCAGGCGGATCTTCTGCACCGAGGCCGTCGAGTCGGCCTTGAACCACTGCTGCGCATAGACCTTGTCGCGTTCGATGGTGATCAGTCCGGCACCGACGTAAGGCGCGCGGATGTTGATCGCGATCTCGTCGCCGGGCGCGTAGTCCTTGCGGTCAAGCGTGAGCTGCAGCTCGGCATTGCGTTCGAGCGAGCGGGTGACATTGCCCTGGCCGGCCACGCTGTACTCGACGCGGTTGAGTTCCAGCCCCTGCGCATTGCGAATGACATAAGCGTAGTTGCCCGGCGTCTCGCTGGCCAGCGCGAGCGGGTGGCCGGCGGCCGGTATCGACAGCGGTGCTTCCTTGACCAGCACTTCCTTCTTGCGCGATTCGTACTTGTAGAGCCCGCTCTCCTGTTTGGTCAGCACCGAAACGAACTTGCGCTCGACCAGTTGCAGGTTCAGTTCGCCGACGGCGGCCTTCTTCGCCGTCGGGTCGATCGCGATCAGCGAGACGCTGCGTTTGGCACCCTTCGACACATAGCCGAGATCGCCATCGGCCTTGTAGCCGACGAGGAAGGGCAGTTCCGAGACCAGTGTGGCGGTTTCCGCCGACACGCTGCGGCCGCCCTCGGGCTCGAAGGCGCGCGCCAGCAGGTGCAGCCGGTAGGTGGCGCGGGCGTATTTTTCCAGGCCGAGTTCGAGCTCGGCATCGCCCTTGTCATTGGTCTTGCCGTCGGCCAGCTTGTCGCTATAGCTCTCCTTGGCGCGCTGGGGATCGTAGAAAACGTAGTCGGGGTGACTGCGGAAGGCCGGGTAGGCCGGCGAGAGCGTCAGCGTTGCTTCGACCCGGCGATTCTCGGCCGCGGTGCCGAACAGGTTCTGCACATTCACGCGCGCCTTGAGATCCTTCGGATGCACCCAGCCCTCGGCGACTTCGCTGGACAGATGCGCGCTGACCTTCATGCGGTCGGGGAGGAACTCCTGCACCTTGACCTGGGTGCTGCCGATCTGCTGGTTGGCATGGCCATCCTTCACCGTGTAAAGGTTGACCGTGTAGTTGCCGGTCGGCGAGCTGTCGAGCGTGGTGTGGGCGAGTTCGTTGAAACCGCCTGCAGCCAGCCTGATCTTCTCGCGCTTGACCACCAGCCCGCGCGCATCGAGCACTTCGCTTTCCAGCGGCAGGCCGGCGAGGCTCTTCGCGCCATCCTTGCCCCCGTTTTGGCTCCCGTTTTTGCCCCCGTTTTGGCCCCAACTCGCGGCCTTGACCACCATGCCGATGTGGAAGGTGTCGCCCGGCCGGTAGATGCCGCGATCGGAGAACAGGTAGGCGCCGAGCTGGTCGGCGCTGCGCGCATTGGCGATGCCGCCGACATCGAAGCGCGACACGTCGAGGCTGCGATCGCCCTTGCCCAGCGGCAGGAAGCTCAGGTCGCCGGCCTTCTTCACCAGGTAGAGCAACGGGGCGCGTTCGCGTGTGAGATTGTCGGCCTTGGGAAAGCGTGCCATGCCTTGTGCATCGGTGGCCTGCGAGCCAAGCGTGGCGCCGTTCCTGGCGATCAGGTCGACGCTGGCGCCGGCCACCGGCAGGCCGCTGGCGATCGACTGCACGAAGACCACCTGAGTGCCGTCGGTCTCGCGCTTGGCGATCAGGCCGAGATCGGTGACCAGGATCAGGCGCCGGTCAAGCTTCTGCGACGGGTCTACCTGTTCGACGGCTGGACCGTCTCCTTCGCCTTCACCTTCGCCACTCTCCGCCATCGGCGCGGGCTCGGCCGGCGGGCTGCCGCTCTCGCTGGCCGGGTCGTAACCCTGGACGTGGAGCAGGAAGACGCCGCGCCTTTCCTCGCCGTCCTGCTTCAGGTAGTCGCAAAGATCGACCGCCTCGTAGTGCGCGCTGCCGTGTTTGAGCTTGGGCAGCGGAAGCTTGCGCTCGAAGCGCTCGATCAGGTTGTCCGGCCCGAAGCTGCCGTTGAAGTCGGGCACGCTGAATTTGCCGCTCGACTGCGATACCAGGTGTTGCAACTGCCCTGGCAACACACGGCCGATGTCCACCTTCACGCCGGGCAGGTCGCGCACCAGCAGCGCCACTTTCTTTTCGCCCGACAGCGCGAGCAGCGCACCCTGACTCAGGATGCGCAACTCGGCGGGGAAGGGCGGCACCTGCACGATGCGCTGGTCGCGCTGGCCGAGCAGATAGCCGCCGAAGGACTTCACACCCTTTTCGGTCTGCACCAGCAGGTAGCGGCCGACATCTGCCTTGTACTTGAACGAATGCACTTCGGTGTGTTCGCGCTCGGCCGCCACCGCGTCGAGCTCGATCCGCTCGCCGGCCTTGAGGACGGCCTGCGTCACCTCGCCGACATCGCCCCAGGCGTAGGGCTGGGTGCACTCGTCGGGCTTGCTGTCCGGGTGGTGAAGCGGCAGCAGCCAGGCGCTCACTGCCTTATGCATCTCCTTCTCATGTACGGCGGCCGAAGTCTGCAGCACCAGCACCTGTTCCGGATCGTTATGTTCGTTGGATACGACCGTCGGTTCGACCTCGCCTATCGTCAGGCTGTAGAGGCCGGGTATCGCCACGCTCTGCTTCAAGGGGTCGTCGCCCGGCTTGCCGCCGCGCGCGGCCTGCACGCCGCGGTCGATGGCGATTTCCAGCGTCGTGCCATCCTTGGGGATCGGCAGCGGCTGCGAGTGCAGGTAGGCATTGAGCCTGAGCTTGTCGTAGCTGACGACGAAGCCGGTCTTCTCGGCGCCGACGCCGAGTACGCCGGCCGCGGCACCGGCCATGCGCATTTCGACGCGCTTCTCGAGCGACGCCGGATCGACCGGATGGCTGAAGTTGAGACTCACCACCGCCTTTTTCAGCGCCGGATCGACCGGATCCTGATAGAACTCGGCGCTCACCAGCTTGGCGACGAAGGCCGGCGCGCGATAGGTGAATTCCCAGGCGGCCAGGCGGATCTGCGGCGCAACGGCGGTCTTGTCGATGCCCACGCTGAAATCGGTGCCGACCGGCCAGTCGGCTTTCGGCATGAACTCGAGTGTGCGGTCGTCGCGCCAGCGCCAGGTACCCTCGATCGCCGGCGAGCTGGTCAGACCTTGCGTCACCTCCTTGCCGACCAGCGCGATCGGTGCTGCGCCGCGCTCGAACTTGACCAGCAGCGGGTTCGGCTTCTGCTCGTTCTCGATTTCGGTGCGCGGCGGTGCCTCCACGCTGAACTTCACCTCGACCGGCCGGGGCCGCGCCTGCCACCATTTCCAGCCCTGCCAGCCGCCGACGCCCGCCGCGACCAGCAGGGCCAGGATCAAGGCACTGGCGCCCGGCCGCGCAGCGGCGGCACGGCTGCTGGCGGCAAGGCGCGCGCCGAGCCAGTCCAGCCAGCGCGGCGAAGTCCACTGCAGGCGGCCGAACAGAAGCGAAGCAAGACTGCCGATCAGGACGAAGACCAGGCGAACCAGGTCGCGCAAGGAAGCGAAGACTGAAGATAGAGCGGACATGTCGAATTGGATTTGTCGTTGTGTGTTTCTGGACTATGCGTGCCGAGTATAAGGCGCATGCTGGCCGCCGGCGATATCGATTGAGGCGGCGCAGCGGCGCATTGTGGCGCGATTCTGATCTTCCGTGGGTAGCGCGGCCGGGTCGTCGCATCGCTTGCCGGCGGCTTTGCGCTACGATGGCGCGCATTCCACGACAAACGGAGACACCCCGATGAGCAGCTTCCACGACGGCCAGCGCAGCCTGCAGGACAAGTTCGACACGCGCCGCCTGGCCGATCGCCTCGATCAGACCATCGTGCACGACGCGATCACGGCGGAGGAGGCGGCCTTCATCAATAGACGGGACTTCTTCTTTCTCGCAACCGTCGACGGGCAGGGCCAGCCGCAGTGCTCGTTCAAGGGCGGTGCCGCCGGCTTCGTCAAAGTGATCGACGAGCACACCGTTGCCTTCCCCATCTACGACGGCAACGGGATGTTCATGTCGATGGGCAACCTGCTCGCCAATCCGCAACTGGGCCTGTTGTTCATCGATTTCGAAAAGCCCAACCGTCTGCGGCTCAACGGCAGTGCCAGCATCATCGACGACGACCCGCTGCTGGCCGAATACCACGAGGCGCAGTTCATCGTGCGGGTGACCGTGAAACAGTTGTTCCCCAACTGCCCGCGCTACATTCCTCGCTTCGCCCGCGTCGAAGCCTCGCCCTATCTGCCGAAGGTCGACAGCGAAACCCCGTTCGCCAACTGGAAGCAGATCGACTTCATCCGCGACTCGCTGTCGGGCAAGGATCTGAAGAAGGTCGAGCAGTTGCCAAGCATCACGATCGAGGAATTCGTCGCCTCGATCAACTGAGCGGTTGTGAAGGAGTCGTAGCGAGCGCGATGGGATGCGGGCCCCGAGCGGGATTCTGGCAGCATCCAGTCTGCTCGGAGAAGCACAACGCCAAGCGGTCGGCATGATGGTACGCACCGGCTGACCGGGCCGAATCGTCCTGCTGTTGGCCGCTGCCCGGGAAGCCGCATGGATACTGGGCCTTCAGGCATCATCCGGAGCGCGCGCCAGGGTGCCCGCGGGTGTGGCCGGTCAGGGCGCGATGGCGGCTTCGGCGATGCCGGCCATAGCCTTGCGCAGATTTTCGGCCACCGGACATTTCGCGACGCCGTGCCGCTCGGCCAGATAGACCGGATCGTTGTAGCCGATCCATACCTGCGACAAGGCGTCCTCCCACACCAGCGCCTTGAGCGGCAGGTCGATGCCGACGGTCTGGGCGCATTCCATGAATGGCGTGCCGCCTTGCGGGTTGCCGAAGATGAGCACCTCGGTCGGGCGCAGGACCATGCCGACTTTGGCAGCGCCGGTCGCATGGTCGATGCGTGCGAAAACGTTGAGGCCGCGCTGTTTGACGACCTCCTCGAGCCGATTCATGGTGTCTTTGGCGCTGCGGGGGCTCTTGACCGTCACCAGCCCATCCGCTGCTCCTGCCTGCAGCACGAAAGAGGAAAGAACAACAAGGGCAAGCTGGCGCATGGTCATCACGGTCGACTCCTTTTCGATTGTATTTGCGTCGGGCATGGCACCCGGGAGTGATGCAGCGCGGGTCGCTTCCGGTTGTCCGGACATCGAACGGCGTCGCCACCGGATGACATGATATCCGAAGCAAATGAGGCGATACGACCGAACTGCATGGCTTTTCCGGTTGCCCGGATGACATCGACGCTGACGCCGGTTCGCTCCCGCCTCCGGCGCCGCGCAAGCGGGGGAGCGCGAACGACCGGCGCATCGGCCCGGCGGAACGGTTCAGGACACTTGAAGATCCCGGCAGATCTCGCTCAGGCGCGCGCGCAGCCAGGCGTGCGCATCGTCCTTGTCGCTACGCGGATGCCAGACCATGCTGATCGGAAAGTCCGGCAGCTTCAGGGGTGGTGGCAGCACGCGGATGGGCAGAGCGCGCGCATAGGTGAGCGCAATGCGGCTGTTCACCGTCATGATGACGTCGGAGGCGACGATGATGAACGGCGCCACCAGAAAGTGCGGGATCGAGACGGAAATACGCCGTGTCATGCCGAGCCGGGCAAGCGCGTCGTCCACCACGCCGGAACGGCGCCGGGTCGCGACAAAAAGATGGGGCAGCTTCACATACTGGCTCAGCGTGAGCCTGGACTTGACGGTCGGATGGTCGTTGCGCACGGCACAGGCGAGATGTTCGGTAAACAGGTGTGCTTCGTGCAGGCGCTTGGCCGGGTTGGGGAAGTAGCCGAACGCCAAGTCGATTTCTCCGCGGTCCAGCGCCTCCTCGGGCTGCGAGAGTTGCAGCGAGCGGACGGTCAGATCGACGCCGGGCGCTTGTTCCTGCAGCAAGCTTACCAGCCTGGGCATCACCAGGAACTCCATGTAGTCGCTGGCGCCGATGACGAAGTGATGAACGGCGCGGCGCGGTTCGAAGCGCGTCGGCGTCGATAGCGTGTGCTGGATCTGCGCCAGTGCTGCGTTGATCGGCCCGTGCAGTTCGAGCGCCCGGGCGGTCGGCTCCATGCCGCGCGAGGTGCGCACCAGAATCGGGTCGCCCAGCGCGGCACGCAGGCGCGACAGGGCGTTGCTCATCGCCGGTTGCGACAGCGCCACGCGATCGGCTGCGCGCGAGACGTGGCGCTCGATCATCAGGGCGTCGAAAACCGCCAGCAGGTTCAGATCCAGGGAGCGCAGGTCCATCTATCATTCACAACATGAATGAACAAATCACAACAAACCATTTCACAAATAGTAAGGGATGTCTGATGATTCGATCAACCCGGTTTTCCAATTCATTTTTTGAGGAGCGACAACATGAACACAAAAGCCGCCTGGATCTTGGGACTTTCCATCGCGCTCACACCTGCTGCTTGGGCAACCGCTGCGCAGGGCGTTGACATCACACAGGCCGCCGTGCCGGCGGACGACGCCCCTGCGCCGGCGACGTTCGACGTCTTCATCGACGGCGTGACCGGCTACGCTTTTGTCAGAACCCCGGCCGGATGGAAATTCGTCCGCAGTCTGCTCGATGAGAACCGATGCGAAAGCGGGCTCGTTCAACGTTGAGGCACCTGCCGGTGGAAAATGATACGGCACCCGCAGGTGCCGTATCCTCTGCGACGGACGGGAATGGTCAGTCCATTTCCTCATACAGCGGCAGGGTGAGGAATTCGACGAAGTCTTCGGCGGTCGACATCTGCTCGAAGATTTCGGCGGCGCGCAGGTAGGTGGCGGTGAACGCTGCTTCGGGAATGGTCGGCTTGATCTTGGCCATTTCCTGCGGAATCAGCTCACGCACCATCTCGGCGGTCACCTTGCGGCCATCGTCGAGATTGCCCTTGGGACTGCGAATCCACTGCCAGACCTGCGAGCGGCTGATCTCGGCAGTGGCAGCATCTTCCATCAGGTTGTGGATCGGCACACAGCCGTTGCCGCCGAGCCAGGATCCGAGGTACTGGATGCCGACATTGATATTGCCGCGCAAACCGTCTTCGGTGATCGGCTGCTCGGGCTGGAAGTCGAGCAGGTTCCTGGCCTCGACATTGACATCGTCGCGCTTCTTGTCGATCTGGTTCGGTCGCTCACCCAGCACCTTGACGAATTCTTCCATCGCAGTTTCGACCAGGCCCGGGTGGGCGACCCAGCCGCCGTCGTAGCCGTCGGTCGCGTCGCGCGTCTTGTCGGCGCGGATGCCGGCCATCGCCTTCTCGTTGGCCACCGGGTCACTCTTGATCGGAATCAGCGCGCTCATGCCGCCGATCGCCGGCGCGTTGCGCTTGTGGCAGGTCTTGAGCAACAGCAGCGCATAGGCGCGCATGAATGGGGTGGTCATGTTGATCATGCCGCGGTTGGCCAGACAGAAGTCGCGATTGTGCTTGAAGATCTTGATGCAGGAGAAGATGTAGTCCCAGCGGCCGGCATTGAGGCCGGCGCTGTGCTCGCGCAGTTCATGGAGGATCTCGTCCATCTCGAAGGCGGCGAGAATCGTCTCGATCAGCACGGTCGCCTTGATCGTGCCCTGCGGCAGGCCGAGCTCGTTCTGCGTCGCGACGAAGATGTCGTTCCACAGGCGGGCTTCGAGATGGCTTTCCGTCTTCGGCAGGTAGAAGAACGGGCCGGCGCCGCGCGCGATCTGCTCCTTGGCATTGTGGAACATGAACAGCGCGAAATCGAATATGCCGCCCGACACGCGCTGGCCGTCCACCAGCACATGCTTCTCGTCGAGGTGCCATCCGCGCGGGCGCACCTGGAGGGTGGCGACCTTGTCGTTCAGCAGGTAGCGCTTGCCGCCCTGCTCGAGGCTGATGGTGCAGCGGATGGCTTCCTTGAGGTTGATATGGCCCTGGATCTGGTTGGTCCAGTTGGGCGCATTCGAATCCTCGAAATCCGTCATGTAACTGTCGGCGCCCGAATTGAGCGCGTTGATGATCATCTTGCGCTCGACCGGGCCGGTGATTTCGACGCGGCGACAGTGCAGGGCCGCGGGCAGCGGCGCGATGGTCCATGCGCTGTCGCGCACGGCCCTGGTCTCGGGCAGGAAGTCAGGCAGCTTGCCGGCGGAAATCTCGGCATGACGCAGCTTGCGTGCGGCCAGCCGCTCCTGGCGGCGAGGCTCGAAAGCGCGATGCAGCCGGGCGACCAGGGCCAGCGCGTCATGCGTCAGAATCGATTCGAACCCCGGTTCGAGCGGCGCGATGACCTGTACGCCGGCCGGCAGGCTGAGTCCGCTGTCGAGTGCTGTGTTGCGTGAGGTAGATGCCATTGTCGTTCCTTATGACTGGTGATTTCGTGACCCGCATCCGCGACACGTGGCGAATGCCTCGGGCGGCGGCCCGACTTCTCAAGTGCGCCCGGTAAGGAAGCGTACCACCTCTTGCAGCGACTTGCCGGTGGCATCGGGCGATACGCCGAGACGCTCGGCCGGCAGGCCGCTGCGATTGATCCAGATCGTCGTGTAGCCGAACCAGGTGGCGCCACAGGCGTCCCAGCCGTTCGACGAGACGAACAACATCTGCTTCGCCGGCAGTCCGAACGCGTCCGGAGCAAGCTGATAGGCCGCTGCTGCCGTCTTGTATTGCCTGACCGTATCCACCGACAATACGCGCTCGAACACTCCGCCCATGCCGGCATGTTCGACCAATGCCTTTAGCATCGCCGGGGTTCCATTGGTCAGGATCGCCAGACGCATCCCCATGCCCTTCAGCGCGCGCAGCACCTCGAGCGCATCGGCGTGGGCCGACAGTTGCGCGTAGCGCTGCATCAGCGCCTGCTCGGCCTCGGTGCTCAGCGCCACTTGCAGGGCGTCTGCCGTCCAGCGCAAGGCGTCGCGCGTGACCACGTCGAATGGCTCGTAGCGGTTCGACAACGTGCGCAGCCGCGTATAGTCGATCTGCCGCTCGCGCCACATCCTGGTCAGCGCGTCGCCCTTGCCGGGAAACAGTTGCTCCGCCAGGACGCCGATCGAATACACGTCGAACAGCGTGCCATAGGCATCGAACACCACCGCGCGGATCGGTGCTTGCGGCTTGCTTTCCATCTGCCTGGTATCTCCCGGGAGCTGATTGCTGTTGCCGGCGCAAACCGGCCATCGATCAGCCGCCAATTTGACTGTAGACCGAATGCTGCGATAGCACGAAGTAAATTGCCCATTTGTAGCCCGGCTAATGCTATATCCAGTCACTACAATTGTGCGAAAAAGCATGAAATGGCTCGATATCGAGGAATCGAAACCTTCGCCTCGGTGGCGACCCGGGGCAGCCTTTCTGCTGCGGCGCGGGAGGAGGGCGTGCAGCCTGCGGTGATCGGCCGCCGGATCGACTCGCTGGAAGCTCGATTCGGCGTCATGCTGATGGTCCGCACCGCACGGCGCCTGACCCTGAGCTTCGAGGGCGCGGCGTTTCTCGAACACTGCCAACGCGTGCTGGGCGATCTCAACGACGCTGAAAGCTCGGTATCGGAGGGTGGCGTAAGGGCGGCGGGTCTGCTGCAGGCAACGGCGCCCGCCGGCTTCGGGCGGCGCGACGTGGCGCCGCTGGTGGAAACGTATGTTGCGGAGATTCCGGACGTTTCGGTTTCGCTCGAATTGTCGGACCATGGTGGATTCGGAAAGTCAGCCGGCCTGCCACGTAAGCTTTGCGGCAGGCGCGCGGTCTAATGCATTGCCGAGTCGCTGTTGCGGCGGCTCGCCGGCCGGACCCGGTGCATCATGCACCTACACTTATCCACTCAGGAGATGAAACATGTCGAACAAACTTACTGGCGTCGCGCTCGCCACGACCGCCGCCGCGCTGTTTGCAACCGGTGCCTTGATGGCGCCGCTGGCCCACGCTGCCGAAGAAGGGAAAGTCAAGTGCGAAGGCGTCAATTCGTGCAAGGGCACGTCCGAGTGCGCCACCGCGAAGAGCTCCTGCAAGGGGACGAATTCCTGCAAGGGCCAGGGCTGGGTGAACAAGGCCAGTAAGGAAGAGTGCGACAAGGCTGGCGGCAAGGTCGCGATGGACAAGAAGATGTAAGCAGCCTCGAAGCGCAAGCTAGCCATACACGCGGCGCCCTGCGCCGCGTGCCGTTTCCGTGAGGTGTCGGTTGGCCGAGCGTATGAACGAAACATCCAGTTGCACGACAAAAATCTCCGGCTTCGGTCTCGGCCTGCGGACCGATCATTACCACGACTTTGTCGACCGCAAGCCCGTGGTGGATTGGCTGGAAGTCATTTCCGAGAACTACATGGTGCCCGGCGGCAAGCCCTTGCACTATCTCGATTCGATCCGCCGCGATTACCCGATAGTCATGCATGGCGTATCGCTGTCGATCGGTGGCAGCGACCCGCTCGACCGCGGCTACCTGCGGGAACTCAAGCAACTGATCGACCGCGTGCAACCCGGCTGGGTTTCGGATCACTTGTGCTGGACGGGCGTCGATCATCACAATCTGCACGATCTGCTGCCGATGCCTTACACCGAAGCGTCTCTGCGGCATCTGACGGATCGCGTGCAGCAGGTGCAGGATTTTCTCGGCCGCCGGATTCTGCTCGAAAACGTATCGAGCTATGTGGCTTACGCGGCGGACGAAATGAGCGAATGGGAATTCGTTTCCGAGCTGTTGAGCCGCGCCGATTGCCATCTGTTGTTCGATGTGAACAACGTCTATGTCAGCAGCCGCAATCATGGATTCGATCCGTGGGTCTATGTCGACGCCATGCCGGCGCGGCGGGTGAAACAGATTCATCTGGCCGGGCACGAGGACCACGGCGATTTCGTCGTCGACACGCACGATCATCCGGTCCGCGACGAAGTGTGGGCGCTTTATCGCTACACGATCGCGCGCATCGGCGAAGTGCCGACAATGATCGAGCGCGATGACGACATTCCGCCGCTCGATATTCTGCTGGCAGAACTCGCGCAGGCGCGCGAGGCGGCCGCCTCAGCCGTGGCGCTCGCGGCATGATGAGTGTTGCGACCGCATCGGCGCTGGCGGCGGGCATGACTGAACTGCAGGAGCAGCAGCGCGCGTTCCGGCTGGCGGTCGTCGCCGACGGCGCAGCGGCCGGTCTTCTCGCGGCAGGCAGCAGCGATCCGCTGCGACGGCTGCAGATCTATCGTCATGCCTACCGCAGCCGTCTCACCGACGCGCTGGCCGCCAACTATCCGGCCCTCGCGCGTGCGCTGGGCGACGAGGCGTTCGCCGCGCTTGCCGCGCAGTACATCGACGCCCGGCCATCGCGCAAACCTTCGATTCGCTGGTTCGGCGATGGGCTGGACGACTACGTCGGGCAGCACGACGTGCTTTCCCACCCGGCACTGCGCGACCTGCTGCGTCTTGAATGGGCGATCTGCTGCGCCTTCGATGCGGCCGATGCGCCAGTCGCGACCCGCGATGAGCTGGCGCGACTCGCGCCCGAGGCTTGGCCGACGCTGCGACTCGAGCTTCACCCGTCCGTCTGCCTGCTGGATCTCGATTGGAATGTCGAACCGATATGGCAGGCGCTGACACGCGATGCCGAGACCGGTATCGAGCAGGCATTGCCGGAACCGGTCGAACATCGACACAGCCTGGTGGTCTGGCGCGAGGGCCTGACGCCGAAATGGCGTTCCCTGGAGGCGGCGGAAGCAGAGTGCCTGCGCGCATTGCAGCGCGGCGAGACATTCGAGGAACTGTGCAGGAGCGCTGCGCGGCGAATCAACGCGGAACGCGCACCTGCCTTCGTGGTCGGCTGGCTGCAGCGCTGGCTGGCCGACGGACTCATTGCGCGTGTGTGAAGTGCCAGGCCAGGCGGGTGTGCAGTGCGGAACAACTAACCAGGGCGTGGACCGGTGAGATCCCGGGTGTGAAAGCCGTAGCTACCGCGCTGGCGGTCGGCGAAGAAGCGTTCGAGCGTGAAGCGGATCGAGCGGAATGCGATCTGCTCCCAGGGAATCTGTCCTTCCTCGAACAGCGCGACCTCGAGCGATTCCTCCCCCGCTGAGAAGTCCAGATCCAGTAGCCGCGCCAGGTACACGATATGCACCTGGTCGACGTGCGGAACATCGCACAGCGTGTACATCGAGCCGATTTCGATCCGCGCATTGGCTTCCTCCAGGGTTTCCCGGATCGCCGCCTCGGCAGTGGTTTCTCCGTTCTCCATGAAGCCGGACGGCAGCGTCCAGTAGCCGAGCCGGGGTTCTATCGCCCGCCGGCACAGCAGAATGCTGGTCTCCCAGACCGGCAGCGCGCCGACGACCATGCGTGGGTTCTGGTAATGAATGGCGCCGCAGGCCTCGCAAACATGTCGCGGCAAACGGTCGCCCGGCGGCACCTTGAGGCTGACCGGTGCGCCACAGGCACTGCAGTATTTCATTGTTCGGCACGATTCGGAAAACCGCATTGTAGTCAAGGCCAAAGTGCGGCGGGCAGATTCTGCGCTCTCTCCGGTTGGCGGTGTTTCCCGGCCTGCAGTACTAGTACTGCGCTCCGGGGGTATCGAAACATGAAAGCGCGTCTTCGACCCGATGGCGTCGTTGCAAATCCTCGCGATACCACTTGGTATCGCTGCGGTTTGCGCCTAGCCATCGGGCCGAATCCATCGCTTTCATTTTGTTCCGATACCCCCGGGTCGCAGTACTAGTGCCTCAAGTACGAGGGGAAGGCTGCCGTTACCCGCACGGAAGCGACCGAAGCTGCCGCCTCCCGCATGAGCCGAAACCAAGGCCGATGTCCGCCCTTCGGAAGTGGGCAAGCGAACACACGGAGAAGCACCGCGCATGACCAGTCTCGACAAATCCAGGTTCGAACACCTCAAAGCCTCGGGCGATCTGCCATCTCCCAAGGGCGTCGCGCTGGCCATCATTCGCATGACTCGGCGCAGCGATGTGTCGATGGCCGAGCTGTCACGCATCATCAAGACCGATCCGGCCTTTGTCGGGCGCTTGATCAAGGCGACCAACACCGGCAATTACGCTGGTCGCCGTCCGGTTGCTTCGGTGCAGGACGCGCTGACCGTGCTCGGGCTGCCTGCCGTGCGCACGCTTGCGCTGGGCTTTTCACTGATCTCGACGTATCGCAATGGCGCCTGCCGCAACTTCGACTACCAGGGCTTCTGGTCCGCATCGTTGGTCGCGGCGATCGCCATGCAGGCCCTGGCGCGGCAAACACGGTGCGCTCAACCCGAGGAAGCGTTCTGTCTCGGACTGCTGGCGCGCATCGGCGAACTCGCACTGGCTACCCTGCATCCGGACGAATACTCGCTGGTTCTCGGGCAGATCATGGTCGAGCGCGGCCAGACGCTGGCGGGCCTGGAACGTAGCGCCTTCGCGATGGATCACAACGAGTTGACCGCGGCCATGCTCGCCGACTGGGGCTTGCCAAAGATCTTTTCCGACGTCGCCTATCACTGCGAGGAGCGTGGCGACAGCGCGTTTCCGGAAGGTACGCGCCCCTGGCTGCTGGTGCAGGCTCTGGCCATCTCGCAATACGTGTCGACCATCTGCATGGCTGCCGACCACCTGCGCAGTACCTTGATGCCGAGGCTGTTTCTTCTCGGTTCGCGGCTCGAAACCGACGCCGAGACGCTCTCGGCAACTTGCGATCAGATTACGCAGTCGTGGCGCGAATGGGGCGGGCTGCTCGACCTCGCAACCCGCGATGTTCCATCGTTCGAGGAACTGGCCAAGGCGCCGAGTGCGCCCCGAATCCTGCCCGCGCCCGAGGTCGAGACCACGCTTCATGCCGAGATTCCACCAAACCGGTTGCGCGTATTGGTTGTGGACGACGATGCGTCGATGCGCTCGGTGCTGCGCGCGATGCTTGCCCACGAAGGGCACGAGGTGTTCGTGGCGACCAACGGTCGCGAAGCGCTCGAACTCTCGCTCGAATGCCAGCCGCACATGATGATCACCGACTGGATGATGCCGGAAATGGACGGGATCGAACTGATACGCACACTGCGCCAGGCACGCGTCGGTCGGGGAATGTACGTGTTGCTGGTGACCAGCATGGGAGATGAAGACAGGCTCATCGAAGCGTTCGAGAATGGTGTCGACGATTTCATGAGCAAGCCGCTCAATCAGCGCGTGCTGAGCGCTCGGCTGCGTGCCGGACAACGGGTGATTCGTCTGCAGCAGGAGGTCGAGCGTGATCGCGAGGAGATGCGCCGCTTCGCCGCCGAACTCGCGGTGACGAACCGCCGACTCAACGACGTCGCCCTGACCGATTCGCTGACCGGTTTTGCCAACCGGCGCTGTGCGATGGACAGGATGACGGAAGAATGGTCATCGGCGAAGCGCCACGAGCGCCCGCTATCGTGCATGGTGATAGACGTCGACGAGTTCAAGCAGGTCAACGACACCTACGGCCATGACGTCGGCGACCTGGTGCTGCGACAGGTATCCGCGTCGATCAAGGATGCGCTGCGCGGCCAGGACGTGATTGCAAGGATGGGCGGAGACGAGTTCATCGCGATCTGCCCTGATACCGGTTTGACCCAGGCGATGGTCTGCGCTGAGCGTGCGCGCCACGTCGTGGAGGCCGTGACGATACGCACCGGTATGCTCCAGCTGCGCGTCAGCGTGAGTATCGGCGTGGCCGAATTGGCGAGCGAGATGGTCGGTTCCGACGCCCTGGTCAAGGCGGCCGACCAGGGGCTCTATCTGGCCAAGCAGCGCGGCCGCAATCGCGTTGCGGCGGTGCAGGCAGGCCCGCACGGCGTAGTGCGCAACGGCTCGACAGGTCAGGGGTAGCCGCGCATGAAACCAGACAACAACCTACCGTTCGGCCGGCTCATCCCCGGCAGCGGCGCCGACGGAGCGGCAACGCGGAAATCGCTGATGGGCGAGCGGGCACTGCGCATGCTGATGGTCGATGACAGCGAGGACGACACTACGCTGCTGCGCCACGAGCTTCTCGGCCACGGCATCGACGTCGCGTATGTCAGGGTCGATACCGAGGAGGACATGGCAGACGCGCTAAGCGAGGCGGACTGGGACATCGTGATCTGCGACCACAACATGCCCGGATTCGACTCGCTCGGCGCCCTCGGGATCCTGAAGCACAGCGGCAAGGACATCCCGTTCATCCTGTATTCGGGGCATATCTGCGACGAGCAAGCCTTCATGGCGATGAACCAGGGCGTTGCCGACTATGTGCCCAAGGGCAATATCGCGCGCCTGGTGCCGGTGATCGAGCGCGAGCTGCGTGGTGCGGCAGTGCGGGAGGCGGTACGCCAGGCCGACGACCGGATCAAGGAACTCGCCTTCTACGATAACCTTTGCGCGCTGCCCAACCACAATCTGTTCTGTGCGCGGGTCAGCGAATGGCTGCTGGAGACAGAGCGGCGGGGGCGCATTGCCCGAGGTGCCTTGTTCTATGTCGATGTCGATCGCTTTCTGCGAATCAACTCCAGCTTTGGCTACGAGACCGGCAACGAGTTGCTGCGTCAGGTGGCGAGCCGCCTCAATGAATCGGTCGAGTCGAGGGTCGTGCTCGCGCGGCTCGGCGCTGACGATTTCGGCATCTTCTTCGAGGGAGTCGATGACGAGGCAAAAGCCGCGGCCATCGGCGACTGGGTGCTCAAGGCCTTTGACGCGCCGTTCCACAAGGACCGGCTCGAGTTGTATCTGACACCGTCGATCGGCGTGTCGCTGCTGCCGAAGCACGGTCACGAAGTGTATGAACTGCTGATGAATGCAGAGACCGCGATGGCAGTTGCCAAACGCCACGGCGGCAACGGCGTGCGCATCTACTCGCGCGAGATGAATGCCAGCTCGGCCGAGCGCGTCGCGCTGGAGAGTGCGTTGCGCCACGCCGTTACCCGCGACGAGCTGTTCCTCCAGTATCAGCCGGTCGTCGACAGCGGATCGGGGCGCATCGTCGGGCTCGAGGCATTGGTGCGCTGGCAACATCCGGAGCGCGGACTGATACCGCCGGATCGCTTCATCCCGATTGCCGACGAATCGGGACTGATCGTCGAAATTGGCGGGTGGGTTCTGGCGAAGGCCTGCGCCCAGATGCGTGCCTGGCACGAGCAGGGGTTCGCGGATCTGTCCATCGCAGTGAACGTATCTGCGGTCCAGTTTGGCCAGCCGCGCCTGCTCGAGGTCGTGAGCCGAACTCTGGAGGAATCGCGTCTCGATCCGCATTACCTGACGCTGGAGATCACCGAGGGCGTGCTGATGCAGGATGCTGAGACTGCAGTGGGCATGCTGCGGGCGCTGAAGAACATGGGGGTCAAGATTGCGGTCGACGATTTCGGCACCGGCTACTCGTCGCTGACCTACCTGAAGCGCTTTCCGATCGACGTGCTGAAGATCGACCGATCGTTCGTCCGCGATCTCGTCGACGATGAGGACGACGCGGCGATAGTCCGGGCAATCATCGCGCTGGCCAAGAGTCTCCACCTGACGACGGTGGCCGAGGGTGTCGAGACGGCCGAGCAGGCCAAGCTGCTGAGTGCCCAGGAGGTCGAGCGATTCCAGGGCTACTATTTCAGCCGTCCGCTGACCGGCGAAAAGATTTCCGAGAAACTGGCTAAAGATCGCTTTCAGCCTGCCGTAACCGGGTTGTGAGTTCGCCAGGCCGCGAGGCCGACCCGTTCCTGTAGGACATCTTCCTACACGCTTCTGCGCGTTCGTTCCGACCCCATATTTCGAATCTGCCCGATACCGGGCCTGTCCTCGCATCCGGACAATGCGAAGCGTGCGGCGAGGGGATCGCCGGAAATCGAAAGGGTCAACAACATGAACAACGCAGAGCAGTACAGCGAGATCAAGGAACTCAATCTTTCCTACCTGATGCTTGCGCAGCAGATGCTTCGCGGCGATCGGGAGAGCGCCATGTTTCGCCTCGGCATCAACGCCGACGTGGCCGATGTGGTCACAGGATTGACGCCTGGGCAGATGCTCAAGATGGCAGGCTCCAACATGCTGCTGTGCCGCTTCCGCTTCGACGACAATCTGTTGCTCGGTCTGCTCTCCGGACATGGCCGCGAGACTGCGACGTCGCATCTGCACGCGGCGATTCTCGCCGCCGGAAAACCCGCGGAAGCCTTGGCCTGATCCACCGGGAGCGATCAGATGACCATCAAGAGCGTAGTTTCGGAAGCCCGCGAAATCGGCCTGGCGATCGAGATGATCGAACTCGGGGCGAGAATGCAGATGCTTGAATCGGAGGTGAAGCTTTCGCGCGAAAGGCTGCTGCGGCTGTACAAGGAGGTGAAGAAGGAATCGCCACCCAAGGGCATGCTGCCGTTCTCGGCGGACTGGTTCACGACCTGGCAGCCGAACATCCACTCGAGTCTTTTCATGGCGTTCTATCGTTATTTGAGGGAGAATGCGGAGGTCGACAAGCTGCAAGGCATCCTCAAGGCTTACCGGATGTATCTCGATCATGTCCGGTTGCACGGAATGGACTGTGTGCTGAGCCTGACGCGCGCCTGGACGCTGGTCCGCTTCTTCGACGCGAAGATGCTCAAGTACGCGACATGCGGTGAATGCGGTGGTCATTTCGTGGCGCATGGCTACGACCTGACGAACAGTTTTGTATGCGGGCTGTGCAACGTCCCGGCCCGGGCCGGCAAGACCAGCAAGAAGAAAGACCAGCCGGCTGCCGAAGAGAATCTCCTTAGCGTCTGACCTCCTCCTTGCTCCGCAAGGGGTTCGCGCCGCCAGGGCCTGTGCCTTGGCGGCTTTTTTTGCTCCGCCGCAATGCGGCCCGACCCCCCTGCTCAAGTCCCGCCCCATGACGCCGATATTTGCCTGGTCATAGGAAGAAGTCGCGGCGAGTCGAGTTTCGGCGTCGTCGCGCGCGACTGGGGAGTCAGCGATGTTGCTCATTGTTGGATACGTGGTCATCCTCGCGGCAAGCGTGGGGACTTACGCCATCCACGGCAGTCTCGGGGCGCTGTGGGTGCCGGCCGAGTATCTGGCCATCGTCGGCCTGACGATCGGCGGCTTCGTCGCAGGCAATACTGGAAAAGTCATCAAGGCCACGCTCAAGGATCTGCCGGGGGTCTTCAAGGGCTCGAAGTTCTCCAAGGCGCTGTATATGGATCTGCTGGCGCTGCTGTTCGAGCTCCTGTCGAAGGTGCGCAAGGAAGGCCTGATGGCGATCGAGTCGGACATCGAGAATCCCGATGCGAGCCCGATCTTCTCCAAGTATCCGAACGTTGTCGGCGACCACCACGTGGTCGAGTTCATGACCGACTATCTGCGAATGATGGTGGGCGGCAATCTCAATGCCTTCGAGATCGAGAATCTGATGGATATCGAGATCGAGACCCACCATCACGAAGCCGAGACGGCGCCGCATGCGGTTTCGAAGGTGGCCGACTCGGTACCGGCCTTCGGTATCGTGGTCGCCGTGATGGGCGTGGTCAACGTCATGAGCTCGGTCGGCCAGCCGCCGGCCGTGCTGGGCAAGATGATCGGCGGTGCGCTTGTCGGGACGTTTCTCGGCATCCTGATCTCGTATGGTTTCGTCGCGCCGCTGGCCGGCCAGCTCGAGCAGAAGGCGGGCGAGGGCAGCAAGATCTATCAGTGCATCAAGGTCGTGCTGCTTGCCAGCATGAATGGCTATGCGCCCCAGGTGGCGGTCGAGTTCGGCCGCAAGGTGCTCTACTCGACCGAGCGTCCGACGTTTCTCGAACTCGAGGAAGACATCAAGAGCCGCAAGGGCAAATGATGCCAGGCAACTACGGGCGAACAATCAGGGCTGGAGGCTCGGTCGTCGCCCGTGGGCTACCACGGCGAGAGCGTGAGCGTTCGATCCGGAATCGAGCATGAGCGACGATACCCAACAGCCAATCATCGTCAAACGCATCAAGAAGGGTGGCGGCGGCCATCACGGCGGGGCGTGGAAGATCGCCTATGCCGACTTCGTCACGGCGATGATGGCGTTCTTCCTGCTGATGTGGCTGCTCGGTTCGACGGCCAAGGGCGATCTCAAGGGAATTGCCGACTACTTCAACACGCCGCTCAAGGTGGCATTGATGGGAGGCTCCGGCTCGGGCGACAGTTCGAGCGTGCTGCAGGGCGGCGGTACTGATCTGACGCGCAGCACCGGTCAGGTGCGCCAGGGCGAGATTGACTCCAAGAAACGCACCATCAACCTGCAGGCGCTGCAAGCGGAGAAGGAGGGCAAGATGGCGCGGGCCGAGGCCGAGGCGAAGGAACGCGCCAGGCTCTCGGAACTCAAGGGCCAGATCGAGGCACTCGTCGAGGCAAATCCGTCCTTGCGGCCATTCAAGAACCAACTCCTGCTCGACATCACCAGCGAGGGTCTGCGCATCCAGATCGTCGATGAAAAGAATCGCCCGATGTTCGACAGCGCATCGGCCGAGCTGAAGCCCTATACGCGTGACATCCTGCATGAGATCGGCCGGGTTCTGAATCAGGTCGAGAACCGGCTCAGCCTGTCCGGTCATACCGATGCGACCCAGTACGCCGGCGGAGATCGCGGGTTCTCCAACTGGGAGCTTTCCGCGAGCCGTGCCAATGCCTCTCGTCGCGAACTGATTGCCGGCGGAATGGACGAGAAGAAGGTGGTTCGTGTCGTCGGCCTGGCCTCGAGCATCCTGTTCGACAAGGATGATCCGACCAACCCGATCAACCGGCGTATCAGCATCATCGTCATGAACAAGCGCACCGAAGAAGCTCTCATGCGCGACGGCAACAGTCTGGACGTCGAAGCCGACAAGCCGCTCGATCCCGGCGACATCCCACCGCAGCTTCCCGGCGGAAGAGCAGGCAATGCGGAATAGGGTTTCGACGGATCTGATTGCAATAGCGCAACGCCTGCGCGAAACGGAACGTCACCGCGGGCGGCAGGCCACAGCCAGGAAGGCATGAGATCGCGACTGACAGGTATCGCAGCGGGCAGGTTGATGACAAGCGCGAGCCCGAGCCCCACGCAGCTTCAGTCCGGCGGGCAACGCGAGTTCGATTTCACCAACACCGACTTCGAACGCGTGCGCAAATTGATCTACGAGCACGCCGGGATTGCCCTATCGTCGATCAAGCGCGACATGGTGTACAGCCGACTGGCGCGGCGGCTGCGTGCCACCGGGGCGAACAGCTTTTCCGTCTACCTCGACCGACTGCTGTCACGAGAGAACAGGGAATGGGAAGCGTTTGTCAATGCACTTACGACCAACCTGACCTCGTTCTTCCGCGAGTCACATCACTTCGACATCCTTGCGGGCGAGATCCGCAACAGGTGGTCGCACCGGCCGCTGAAGATCTGGTGCAGCGCCAGTTCTACCGGGGAAGAAGCCTACTCAATTGCAATTGCGGTGTGCGAGGCGTTCGGGTCCGCGACCCCGCCCGTGCAGATCCTCGCCAGCGATCTCGACACCCACTGCCTGGCAGAGGCCAGGACCGGTGTTTATCCGATGGAACGGGTCGAGCGGATTGACGCGTCGCGGCTGTCGCGATTCTTTCTCAAGGGTGCGGGCGAACAGGCCGGCATGGTGCGCGTGCGTCCGGACCTGGCTCGGCTGGTCGACTTCAAGCGCATCAACCTGCTCGATCCGAACTGGCCGCTGCACGGGCCGTTTGACGCGATCTTCTGCCGCAACGTGATGATCTATTTCGACAAGCCGACGCAGTACAAGGTGCTGGCGCGCTTCAAGCCGCTGCTGCATCGGGACGGCCTGATTTTTGCCGGTCATTCGGAGAGCTATACTCACGCGACGGACCTGTTCCGCTCGATCGGCAGGACCGTCTATGAACGCGCGGACGCTGCCCGTTGAGGACGATGTGCTCTCCGAGCAACTGATGAGCATCAGGGTTCTGGTAATCGATGACTCGGCGCTGATGCGCGCCATTCTCGTCGAAGTCATAAACAGTGCCGCAGACATGGAAGTCGTTGGAGCCGCGCCGGACCCGCTCGTTGCCCGCGAAATGATCAAGCGGACCGAGCCCGATGTGATCACGCTAGATGTCGAAATGCCGAAAATGAAGGGCCTGCAGTCCCTCGATCGGCTGATGCGTCTGAGTCCGACGCCAGTAGTCATGATTTCGTCATTGGCCGGGCGCGGGTCGACCACCGCGCTGCGTGCGCTCGAACTGGGTACGGTGAACGTTGTCGCCAAGCTCGGCATCGATATGGCAAAAGGATTGGCCGAGTACGCTGATGAGGTTCGCGACAAGATTCGCATGGCGCACGGCTCGCGTCGGAAAATACCCGCCCCGGCTTTCAAGCCGCTGCCCATCGACCCCCGCACGAGTGCCGGCAGGCTGATCGCGATCGGAGCGTCCACTGGCGGCACTGAAGCGATCAAGACCGTGCTGAGCCAGATGCCGGAGAATGCGCCAGGCATCGTCATGGTCCAGCACATGCCCGAGACCTTCACGCCGTCTTTTGCGAGGCGACTCGATGGACTGTGTCGCATCCGCGTGAAGGAAGCCGAGAACTGCGAGCGGATTCTGCCGGGACACGCCTATCTGGCGCCCGGTCACTCGCATCTGCTGGTGCGCCGCCGTGGTACCGACTACCTCTGCGAACTTTCGAGCGGGGTGCCGGTGAATCGACATCGACCTTCGGTCGACGTCCTGTTCCAGTCGGTGGCGGAACATGCCGGAAGCCGCGCAGTCGCCGTACTGCTGACCGGCATGGGCAAGGACGGGGCGAAGGGCACGCTGGCGCTGTTCGCGGCCGGCGGTTACACCATCGCGCAGAGCGAGGCGAGCTGTGTTGTATACGGCATGCCGCGCGAGGCGGTGGCGCTGGGCGGCGTGCACGAGAGTGCTGCGCTCGGCGAGATTGCCGCGCGCCTCGTCGCATCGCTGTCACGCCGCGAACCGGCGGCTGTGCGCGTTTGATTGCCCGCTCCGGTTATTCCGGCCAGGAGCGCTGCGCTGCCCAAGTGCGCCACCCCGACGCCGTTTATGCACTACACAAAATGCATGGGGTGAGGCTATGTGCGCAAATGTCGTTACGCGAGACAACTGTGCGGTCATCCAGTTGCATGGACGCTTCGACTTCAATGCGCATCGCGATGTTCGCGGCGCAGTCGATCGTGCGCTGAGCATCCCGGGCGCCGAGAGTGTCACCGTCGAAATGAAGCGGGTCGACTACCTCGACAGTTCCGCGCTTGGCATGTTGCTTCTGGTGCGTGATAAGGCACGCGGCGCCAATCGAAACGTCGCGCTCTCCCGCGTCAATGGCAGCGTGCGCCAGGTGCTCGATATCGCCAACTTCGGCAGGCTGTTCGCCATCTCATGATCCAGGCGATCTCCGCCGGCTCCGACGCAGCGCACTCGTTGGAGTGGGCGGTGGTTGGAGCGGGAGTGATGCCGAGTGAAGCGCCCGATTTCTGCCTGTAAGTGAGGTTGCAGGCAATGCACAGCGTGCCCGAGGCGAGCCGAATGGGATGGCGTAGACATGTATGGCAAATGGCTTCGATCTCGCGTCGGCGATCAGCTCAAGTTGTGAACATCGCTTGTCGTAATCGGCTGCATACGTTGCGATCCATCGCTCGCGGTGCCCAACCGAAACCCTGAGGAGTCACCATGTTTTGCTCGAAGCATATCCAGGAGAACCAGCAGCTCCGCGAGAAACTCAACCAGGCGGAGGCGAAACTCAACGACCGCGCGAAAGAACTCGAAGCGCTGCGCACCGAGCGAGATGTCGCTTCTCGCAATTGCGATGAACTGCGCGTCCGCCAAGTCATGTTCGCGGGCGTTTTCGAGCGGATCGGGTTATACGGCGACTCGGTACAACAGGTGCAGGGAAGCCTTGCGCAACTGGCGATCGGAATGAAGGACGAGCGCGAGCACTCGATCCGTGCGGCTTCGACGCTAAACGCCAATCTGGTTGCGGTGGAGCGTATCGCCGGCAATCTGCGCGACATGTCCGAGCGCACCAGCGCGACATCCTCGAAGGTTGAGCAGCTCAACGAGCGCACCAGCCAGATTGGCGGCATCGTGCAACTGATCAAGGACGTCGCCGACCAGACCAATCTGCTTGCCCTTAACGCAGCCATCGAGGCTGCCCGCGCCGGGGAGCAGGGCCGAGGCTTCGCCGTCGTCGCCGACGAGGTGCGAAAGCTTGCGGAACGCACCGCCACAGCCACCCGCGACATAGCCTCGCTGGTCAGCACGATCCAGCAGGAAACGCGCGATGTCAAGGCGATGATGGAACTCAGCCCGCAACAAGCCACCGAGTTTGCCCGAGACGGCGAAGAGGCGACACGCAGCATGCAGGGTTTGAACGATCTGACGCGCGGCATGACCGGAACTATCGCGGCATCGGCACTGCGAAGCTTCGTCGAGACCGCAAAATTTGACCACTTGGTGTTCAAACTGGAAATCTACCAGGTCTTCTTCGGCGTTTCAGCCAAACAGCCGGGAGATTTCGCCAGCCACACGACATGTCGACTCGGCAAGTGGTATTACGAGGGTGACGGCAAGGAGTGTTTCTCCAAGTTGCCGGGCTACAAGGAAGTCGAATCGCCGCACATGCGTGTTCACAGGCACGGTGTGGAAGCTGTCCGGTGCTTCCATGCGCAGGCATTCGACCAAGGCCTGGTCGAGCTTCGTGAAATGGAGGCAGCCAGCCTAAACGTTCTGCAGGAACTCGAGCGCATGGCAGTCTCGGGACGCACCGATCCCAGTGTGCTTTGCGTGCATCACTGACGGAACCATGCCGTGGGCCGCGGCAAACGGCAGGGTCGAGACGAGCGCGAAGACGGCGGACGGGACTGCAAAAGCGGTCAGCAGTGTCACTTCCCGAGCGGAAGGGCTGCGCGGTCTGGCCGCCAACCTTGACGAGATGGCGGCGCGGTTCAAGGTGTGATGCGGACTTCCGACTGTGCTGAGTGCGGCGCCGCGGCGCCGCATTTTCATGGGGCATGACATGCCGCACGGCGCGGTCTTCTCAAGTACGCGACCCGACCGCCGTTATTCGGAGTGATTGGGTGCGCCCGAGGCAAGCCCGACAAATCATGCGGATCACCGTCCTGGAGCGCCAGCCATGTCAGAGCTGCTGAAGAACATCGATGCCCGGACCAGACTGGCCGGCACCAACAAGCTGGAGATCCTGCTTTTCACGCTGGGGCAGAACAGCCGGACCGGTCGTCGCGAAACCTTCGGCATCAATGTGTTCAAGGTGCGAGAGGTGATGCGCCGGCCGGAGATTACCGCGGCGCCCGAGATGCAGGCGTCGGTCGAGGGCATGGTAAGTCTGCGCGGGGCACTGGTGCCGGTCGTCGATCTGGCCAGGTACGCCGGACTCGATACCGAATCTCCGCGCGATCTCATGATCGTGACCGAGTACAACGGGCACATCCAGGGCTTCCTGGTCGAAGCCGTCGATACCATCCTGCGGATCGACTGGTCGCAGATGCGCGTGCCGCCCGAGATGCTGACGGCCAATATGGGCGGCCTGGTCACCGCAGTCACCGAGCTGGCCGACCATCGGCTGGTGATGATGCTCGACGTCGAGAAGGTACTGTCGGAGACCACCCACATCGACGACGAGTACCTGTTCAAGAACATCCAGCCAGTCCGGGCCCAGGGCGCAACGGTCTTCTTCGCCGACGATTCATCGGTTGCCCGCAATCAGATCCAGCGCACGCTGGACGCGATGCAGGTGCCCTATGTCGCCGCAGTCAATGGCCGCCAGGCCTGGGAAGAGCTCGATCGCGTCGCCTCCTATGCGATTGCCCACGGCCGCAGCGTGCGCGAGTCGCTCGCCCTGGTCCTGACCGATGTCGAGATGCCGGAAATGGATGGCTACATCCTGACCAGGAAGATCAAGAGCGATCCGCGCTTTGCCGGCGTGCCTGTGATCATGCATTCGTCCTTGTCCGGCATGACCAACCAGCATCTGGGCCGCTCGGTAGGTGTCGATGAATACGTGGCCAAGTTCGAGCCGCAGCGCCTGGCCGAAACGCTGGCGCGGATCCTCACCAAGGGTCGCGAGCGCGCTGCCGCATAAGCTTACAAAACATCCACGCTGAAAGAGACCACGAGGCGAATCGAATGGACAGACCCGACCACGCCCTGCTCGAAGCAGTCGATGCGCGCACTACGCTCGCCGGCAGTAACCGCATGGAGATCCTGCTGTTCTCGCTCGGTACCAGCGAGACCTTCGGCATCAACGTATTCAAGGTGCGCGAAGTCTCGCAGACGCCGTTCATCACCAAGGCACCCAACATGCCCGCTGGCGTGGAAGGGCTGATCTCCCTGCGCGGCAACGTGATTCCGGTGATTTCTCTGGCCAGCGCATTGAGCCTTCCCGGGGTTTCCGGGCGCGGCGGCTCGATGATGGTGACCGAGTACAGCAAGCGCACCCTCGGCTTCCTGGTGCACGAGGTCGACCGGATCATCCGCGTCGACTGGGACAAGGTGCATGCGCCGGAGAATGCTGGTGGGCAATCTTTGATCACGGCGATCACCCTGTTGTCCAACGGCAAGCTGGTGTCGATCCTCGATGTCGAAACCATACTCGCGAACACCTTCGGCGAGGCCGCCATCGGCGAGATCCCGACTCTGGGTTCCGAGCGCACGGTGAACGTCTTCTTCGTCGATGACTCGTCGGTCGCGCGCAAGAAGATCGCCGAGGTGCTGGACAAGCTGGGCGCTCGCCACAAGCATGCCCTGAACGGTCTCGAGGCATGGACCCGGCTGCAGGACATGGCAAACCATTTACGGGCCGCCGGACGTCCGGTGTCGGACGAAGTCGATCTGATCCTGGTCGACGCCGAGATGCCGGAAATGGACGGCTATGTGCTGACCCGCAACATCAAGAACGATTCCCGCTTCGCGGGCATCCAGGTCGTGATGCACTCGTCGCTCTCGTCCGAAGCCAATCGCGCCATGGGCAGAAGCGTCGGAGTGGACGCCTATGTCGACAAGTTCGATGGGGCGGTCCTCGCCGAAACCCTGCGCCCCTACCTGAACAAGACCCGCTGAAGCAAAAGCCGGAGAGCACGATGTCTGATCCGAAAATGAAATTCCTGGTAGTCGATGACTTCGCGACCATGCGCCGCATCGTGCGCAATCTGCTGAAAGAACTCGGCTTCGCCAATGTCGACGAGGCCGAGGACGGCGCGGTCGCGCTGCAGAGGCTGCAAGGCGGCGGCTTCGACTTCGTCGTCACCGACTGGAACATGCCGAACATGGACGGATTGCAACTGCTGCAGGCAGTACGCGCCAATCCGGCGCTTGCGCATCTTCCGGTGCTGATGATCACGGCCGAGGCCAAGAAGGAGAACATCATCGCCGCCGCGCAGGCGGGTGCATCCGGCTACATCGTCAAGCCCTTCACGGCCGGCACGCTATCCGAAAAACTCTCGAAGATCTTCGAGAAGCAGAACGCGAAAGCGGCTTAGGGGAATCGCCATGGCCAAAACGGCATTCGACGAGTCCGGCGATTCCGAAGATCTGCAGGCGCTGTTCGACAGCATCGCCGCCGGTTCGCCCAAACCCAAGCTCGAGGTCGTGCATCCGGCCGACAGTTCCGGCGATTGCGACGAACTGCAGGCCTTGTTCGACAAAGCCAGCGCCGAAGCAGCGGAGGGCACGCCGCGGGCCGAGGCACCGAACGATCACTCGTGCGACGTCGTGTTCCAGAAAGTCGGCCAGATGACGCGCCAGTTGCACGACACCCTGCGCGAACTCGGCTACGACAAGGCGCTGCAGGAGGCGGCGCATGCGCTGCCGGACGCGACGAGCCGGCTGCTCTATGTCGCCCAGATGACCGAACAGGCGGCAAGCCGGGTGCTCAATGCCACCGACATCGCCAAGCCGATTCAGGACGGCATGCATGATCGTTCGAGTCTGCTCGGCGAAAAATGGGACCAACTCTACGCCAATCGGCTCCCAGTCGAAGAGTTCAAGCTGCTGGCTGCCGAGACGCGCGCCTTCCTGCACGATGTTCCGCGGCAGACTGCCGCGACCAATGCGCAACTGATGGAAATCATGATGGCGCAAGACTTTCAGGATCTGACCGGGCAGGTGATCAAGAAGGTCGTCGACCTGGCGCAGAATCTGGAAACCCAGTTGCTGCAGGTATTGATCGACACGATGCCCGAGCAGATGCGCGGCGAAGCTGGCGGCAGTCTGAAGAACGGTCCGGTGATCAGCGCGGTGGGTCGTAAAGATGTCGTGACCGATCAGGCGCAGGTCGACGACCTGCTCGAGAGCCTGGGGTTTTGAGGCGGTGACCGGTGACGAGTGACGGCGCGGGCGTTCGGCGGTTTCACCATCCGTAGAACGTCACAATCAGCGGAGAGAATACGTATGAGCGATTTCCACGGGATGGATGACTTGTTGCAGGACTTCCTGGTCGAAGCGACTGACCTGCTGTCCGGTGTCGACAACAAGCTGGTCGACCTCGAACGGGCGCCGGGTGATCGTGCGCTGCTCAACGAGATCTTCCGCGGCTTTCACACCATCAAGGGCGGCGCGGGTTTTCTCCATGCCGCCGAACTGGTCACGCTCTGCCACCTGACGGAGAATCTGTTCGACAAGCTGCGCAATGGCGAACTCGAAGTCACGCCGGAAATCATGGATGCGATTCTCGATGCAACCGCGACCGTGCGTCACATGTTCGGCTACCTCGAGCGCGGCGTGCAGCCGCCCGGCGCCGAGGCCCATTTGTTGCAGGATCTGAAGAACGCCGTAGCCGGCCAGGTGGGCGTTGCCGTTGCTGTACCTGCCGTGGCACTTGCGCCGGTCATGGCCGAATCGCTTGCTGCAACCGGACCGGACTGGCACGCGCTGCATGCCGCTGTCACCGGGGTGCTGATCGCCAACAATGGGCCGGCGTCACGCGCCGCCAACGTCTACGTGGCGGAAGCTTCGTCTACCGCGTTCGGCCGGCGAGCCACCGACAAGCCGGGCAATATTCAGATGAGCGGCCGGCGCGAGGGCGAGAGGGTCCGCGAGACCGCGATCCGCGTCGACACTGCGCGGCTCGACCAGGTGCTCAATCTATCGGGCGAGATCGGCCTGACCAAGAACCGGCTCAACGCCCTGCGCAGCGACATCCTCAACGGCAAACAGGACGGCGAGACGCTGCAAGCACTCGATGCCGCCGTCAGCCAGCTCGATCTGCTGGTCTCCGACCTCCAGAACGCCGTCATGAAGACCCGGATGCAGCCGGTCGGGCGCCTGTTCCAGAAGTATCCGCGGATCGTCCGCGACCTGGCGCGCGGCCTCGGCAAGGAAATCGAGGTGGAACTTGCCGGCGAGGACACCGAGATCGACAAGACGATGATCGAGGATCTCTCCGACCCGATCATCCATCTGCTGCGCAATGCAGTCGACCACGGTGTCGAGACGCCCTCGGAGCGACTGGCCCTGGGCAAGCCGACGAAGGCGCAGGTGCGGCTCGAAGCGCATCAGGAAGGTGATCACATCGTCCTCTTGGTGTCGGACGACGGGCGCGGCATGAATCCGGAGAATCTGCGCGCCAAGGCGCTGGAAAAGGGCCTGATCACCGATGAGGAGGCCAACATGATGGATGAACGGCAGAGCCTGAACCTGGTGCTTCTGCCGGGCTTCTCGACCGCCGCCCAGGTGTCGGACGTGTCCGGCCGCGGAGTCGGCATGGACGTGGTGAAGACCAACATCCAGAAGCTGAACGGCGCCATCGAGATTCGCTCGACCCCGGGCAAGGGGACGACCTTCACGATTTCCCTGCCGCTGACGCTGGCGATTCTCCCGGTGTTGCTGGTGCGCCTGGGCGAGCAGCCCTTCGCGTTGCCGCTGTCGATGGTGCGCGAGATCCTGCCGGTGCAGCCGGACGAGATACAGGAAATCGGCGGGCGCGCGACCATGGTCGTGCGTGGCGAGGTGTTGTCGATCCTGCCGCTCGCCTCGCTGCTCGGATGGGAACAAGTAAATGCGCCGGAGTACGGTGTGTTGATGCAGACGGCGGAAAGCAGTTTCATCCTCGCCATCGATGCCTTCGCCGGCCGCGAGGATGCCGTCATCAAATCGCTCGACGACTTCCGGCCCAAAGGCGTGGCAGGCGTGACGACCCTGTCCAACGGCCAGGTCGTGCTGATTCTAGACATCAAGGAACTGCTCGCCTCGCGCGGCGACACGCGTGGTGTATCGCGCCAGGCGCTGCTGGCGAAACTGGCCGAGGCGGCCTGAGTCGCATCTACCCCAACAACCCAATCCCGACCGCCACCATGGAACTGCAACTCGCTCCCCCCGTCATTCCGCTTTCCGACCGCACCCCGGGCACAGACGAGCGACCGGTCACCCGCAACTATCGCTGGCCGACGCCACCCTACGCGTTCTTTCCCGCCGACATCGAGCAGACCGAGGCACAGGACTGCGAGATCACGGCGATCGGTGGGCGCCGCGTCGCCGGCAAGCTGACGTTCTTTCTGCCCGAGCAGGATGCGCTGGAGTTCCAGCTTCCGCGCGCCACGACCACGCAGACGATCTACCTCGGCGAGATCCTGACCCTGCGGCTGACGCGGCCGATCCGGCTGGCACCGGCCAGCGGTGCCGCGCTCGATCCCGCACTGGCCGGTGCGCCTGCGCTGCAGCCATTCCAGTTGGTCCTGCACAACGGCGAAGTCATCGAGGGCGCTACGCTCGGCCATGTCACGGAATCGTTCGGCACCTTCCTGTTTCCGCCAGTCGGCGAGGCCGACGAACTCAGCGTCGAGCGGCTGTTCGTGCCCTGCGCGTCACTGAAGAATCTGTCGATCGGCCGCTACCTCGGACAGATGCTGGTCGACCACGAGATCGTCGACTCCGAGCACGTCGAACTCGCGCTGGCCGAGCAGGATGCAATGCGCAGCCAGCGCATCGGCGACTATCTGGTCGAAAAGAATATCGTCAGCGAGGCGCAACTGCTGGAAGCGCTGGCCAAGCAGCAGTCGATGCCGGTCATGCGGCTGGGCGAAGCCCTGCTCGAACTGGGCATGATCAAGCACGCGCAGCTCGAAGAGGCGCTGCAGAAGCAGCGCGAGGACCGCTCGACGCCACTCGGCCGCATCCTGGTCGGCATGGGTGTGCTGACCGACGAGGATCTTCACCAGGTGCTGGCGCGCAAGCTCGGCTTCCCGGTCGTCGACCTCGACAATTTCCCGGTCGATGCCAATGCGCTGCGGATGATTCCGGAAGGCGTGGTCAACCGACTCAAGGTGATTCCGGTACTGGCGCACGACGGCATGCTGATCGTCGCGCTGGAAGATCCGATGCGCGTCGACCGGCTCAATGAACTGCGCTTCCTGACCCAGTTCAAGGTCGTGCCGGTGGTCGCGCCCAAGCGGCAGATCGACGCCGTGTTGCGCAAGCGCTTCGGGCCGGAGGTGCTGTGGTTCGAGCCCATCACGGCCGATGGCGAGCCGCAGGGCTCGGTATCCGGCGGCCAGGATCAGCCGCTCAACTTCAGCGGCGGCCGTAGCGCGGACGCCCGGCCCGACATCAATGTGCTGGCCAGTGCGCTGCACGATCAGCAGGCCGACGATTCGGTCGACGTGCCGATCCAGGAATCGGACAACACCCTGGTTCGTCTGGTCAACACCATGATTCTCGATGCCTACAGCCAGCAGGTCTCGGACATCCACATCGAGAGCTACCCGGAAAAGCAGAAGACGCGCGTGCGTTTCCGCAAGGACGGCGGTCTGGTGCCCTACCTGGAGTTGCCGGCCAGCTATCGCCAGGCGGTGCTGGCGCGCATCAAGATCATGGCCGATCTGGACATTTCCGAACGGCGCAAGCCGCAGGACGGCAAGATCGATTTCCAGCGCTTTGGCCCGGCCAAGATCGAACTGCGGGTGGCGACCATTCCGACCAACCGCGGGCTCGAGGATGTCGTCATGCGCATCCTGTCGAGCGCCAGGCCGGTGCCGCTGGACAAGCTTCACTTATCGGACTGGAACCGCGACCACCTGCGCCGCATCATGGAGAAATCCTACGGCCTGCTGCTGGTGTGCGGGCCGACCGGCTCCGGCAAGACCACCACGCTGCACTCTGCGCTGTCCTACATCAACGTGCCCGAGCGCAAGATCTGGACCGCCGAAGACCCGGTCGAAATCACCCAGCCCGGCCTGCGCCAGGTGCAGGTCAACGCGAAGATCGGCTGGACCTTCGCCCATGCCCTGCGCTCGTTCCTGCGTGCCGACCCGGATGTCATCATGGTCGGCGAAATGCGCGACCAGGAGACCGCCCGCATTGGCGTCGAGGCCTCGCTGACCGGCCACCTGGTGCTGTCCACCCTGCATACCAATAGCGCGCCCGAGAGCATCACCCGGCTGCTCGACATGGGGGTCGACCCGTTCAACTTCGCCGATTCGCTGCTCGGGGTGCTGGCACAGCGCCTGACCAAGAAACTCTGCCCGGGCTGCCGCCATGAGCGCAGCGCGAGCGAGGACGAGATCGAGGAATTGCTGCAGGAGTTCTGCTTCAACATGCCGACGGGCGCCGGCTTGGCCGTCGACGCCGTGCGTGCGCAGTGGCTCGCACAACATGGCGACGGCAAGGGTGGCCTGCGTCTCTATGCGGCCAAGGGCTGCGTCCAGTGCTCGGGAACCGGCTATCGTGGCCGCATCGCGCTGCATGAACTGCTGGTCGCCACACCCGAGGTCAAACGCCTGGCGATGCGTCGCGCCGAAATCGAGGAAATCGCCCATACCGCCATCCGCGCAGGCATGCGCACGCTCAAGCAGGACGGCATCGCAAAGATCCTTCAGGGTCTCACCGACCTGTCACAGGTTCGCGCGGTTTCCAACTGAAGCTGGAAGCTGCCGCCGGACGCGCCGGGTAGCGAGGGACGGCGGCCCGCGCAAGGTTCGCCGCTGCCTTGTCCCGCTGCCACCCATCGGCTAGCATGCGATCGGGAGGTCGATCGCATGTCCGACAACAACAAACCCGATTCAGGCGCACCGGCATTCCCGCCGGCGCATGCGCCGGGTTCATTCGATTTCGATGCCTGGTCGCGGCTCGCGCGCCGCGATGCGCGCGCCTATTTCCAGGCGCGCCGCCAGGCTATCGATGCGCTGATCGACGCGCGTCCGGAGAGCGTCGGTAATCTGCGCCGCTTGCAGTTGAGCATCGACAGCGCGCGTGCCTGTGCGGGTTCTCCGCTCAAGGCGGTGCGCCAGATCAGCGGCCTGATGCACGACCGTCTCGGCCTGCTGCGCCACCAACTCGAGACCCTCGAGCGCGAGGTTCGCCGCCTTTCCGCCGTCGAGTAGCACCCGTAGTTGGGCTGACGAAGGAAGCCCAACGTGTTGCGCTCCATGATGTTGGGCTTCGCTTCGCTCTGCCCAACCTACGAGGTGGGCTGAAAGCGGCATGGATAGGCAATCTGCACGGCGCCATGCGCGAGAGGCCCATGGAATGGCGCTTGTGGCGCGGCGAAGCCGGAGAGCGCCTATCCATGCGGCTCACAGGTCATATGTCCGTTCCGCTATTCGGCGGTAAGCGCGCAGGCAAGTGCTCGATCGAGCGGCCCCGGCCGACCGGCCCGGCTCAAGCTTCTCCGGGCTGCCGCCGTTATCCGGAGTGCACGGCAGCCGGGTTTGGGCGCCGGCATTCCTGGAGAATCGGGCATCATGCGTCGTCCCGTCACACCCGCACCGCGGCTCGGTCCGCAACGCCGATTCGCGGGCCTGGCGGTCGCCGCCGCGCTCGCCTTGGGCGGCAGTTGCCCGCTGCAGGCTGCCGAGGACGACCTGACCAGTCTGCCGCTCGAGGCGCTCCTCGGCCTGACCGTGTTCTCGGCCTCGAAATTCGAGCAGAAGATCAGCGATGCGCCCTCGGCGGTCACCGTCATCACCGCTGCCGACATCCGGACCTTCGGCTACCGCACGATCGCCGATGCGCTGCGCAGCATCCGTGGTCTCTACGTGTTCAACGACCGCAATTACGACTATCTCGGCGCGCGCGGCTTTCAGCGCCCGGGCGACTACAACTCGCGCATCCTGCTGCTGGTCGACGGCCAGCGCGTCAATGACGGCATTTATGACCAGGCGCAGATCGGGCGGGATTTCCTGCTCGATCCGGAGCTGATCGAGCGCATCGAATACGTGCCCGGCCCCGGCTCGGCGATCTACGGTGGCAACGCCTTTTTCGGCGTGATCAACGTCATCACACGCAACGGCGTGGGCTTGGGCGCGGTGGTCGCCAGCGAGACGGCCAGTCACCGCACTGCGAGAGGGCAGGTGATGGTCGGCAAGCGCCTCGACAACGGCGCCGACCTGCTGCTGGCGGCTTCGAAATACGGCAGCCGCGGGCCGAACCTGTTGTTCCCCGAGTTCGCGGAACCGGAAGTCTCCGACGGCATCGCCCACGGTCTGGACTTCGAACGCTCCGAGCGCTATTTCGCCAAGCTGCGCCACGAAGGGCTGACGCTCTCGCTCGGCTATGCCAATCGCCTCAAGGGCATTCCGACCGCCTCCTACGGCCAGGTGTTCGACGATCCGCGCAGCCGGACCGGCGATGAGCAGACCTGGGTGGCGGCAAGCCTCGATCGCAATCTGTCCGACACGCTGGCGCTCAGCGCAAACCTGTCCGTCGCTATCGCTACGACGGCACCTATGTCATGGACTACCCGCCGGTGATCGAGAATTTCGACGGTGCGCGCGATCGCTGGTGGTCGGGCGAACTCAAGCTGGTGAGCACCGCGTTCGCGCACCACAAGCTGGTGGCCGGCGGCGAGATGCGCCGCGACATGGGCGCCGCGCAATTCAACTTCGACAGCGAGGGCGAGTATGTGCGCGACGTACGTTCCAGCCGCCGGGTCGGGCTCTACCTGCAGGACGAGTTCACCCTGAATGAGCAGTGGATCGTCAATGCCGGCATCCGCCGCGACGACAACTATCTCGATTCGGCGCAGACCAGTCAGCGCCTGGCGCTGATCTACAAGCCGCTGCCCACCACCACGGTCAAGCTGCTCTACGGCAGCGCGTTCCGGTCGCCGAACGATTACGAGCGCTACTACGCTGATGCCACCACCGCCAAGGCCAATCCCGATCTGCAGCCGGAGCGCATCCGTACCACCGAGCTGGTGCTCGAGCACTATCTACACAGCAGTTGGCGCGCCAGCGCCTCGCTGTTCTCCTACCGCATCAAGGATCTGGTGACCCTGACCACCGATCCGGACGACGGCCTGCTGGTGTATCGCAATGCAAGCCAGGCGCGCGCCAAGGGGCTCGGGCTGGAGAGCGAGAAGGTCTGGCAAGATGGAACGCGCCTGCGTTTGAGCTACAGCCTGCAAAGCGCGACCGACGGTGAAACCGGCGAACGCCTGACCAACTCGCCGACGCGGCTGGCCAAGCTCAATTACCAGATGCCGCTGTGGGGCGACGCGGCGCGCGCCGGCATCGAGGCGCAGTTCTCCAGCGCCCTTAACACGGTAAATGGTGATCGCATGCCAGGCTATGGGGTCATCAATCTGACGCTGGGCTCGCGCCGGCTGTGGCGCGGGGTCGAGGTGTCGGCCAGCATCTACGACCTGCTGAATCGCCGGCGCGTCGATCCGCCGTCGGAAGAGCATGTCGATTCGCTCGGCCGGCCGCTGCGCGGCATCGAGCAGGACGGACGCACCCTGCGGCTGCGCCTGAGCTACACGTTCTGAGCGGGGTAGCCGGCGTTGCCCAAATTGTCGCGTCGCCTGTTGCGGATAGCGTTGTTGTCGCTGTGCGGGCTGCTCGCGCACGACGCGGCGCGCGCACAGAATCTCGACGAATACGCGGTCAAGGCGGCCTTCCTGCTGAATTTCGCGGCCTTCACCGAGTGGCCCGAATCGGTCGGCAAGGAGCTGGCGCTATGCGTGGTGGGCATCGATCCGTTCGGCGGCCAGCTCGACAAGCTGGCCGGGCGCAAGATCGGCGCGCGCGCGCTGCTGGTCCGGCGCCTGGCCATGCTGGACGAGGGCACGACTTGCCAGATCGTGTTCATCGCCCGCAACCAGGCCGCCAATGCGCCGCGCCTGATTGAGCAGGCGGCGCGCGGCGCCACGCTGACCGTGGCCGACAGCGAGGGCCTCGGCCAGCATGGCGTGATGATCAACATGAGTCTGCGAAGCGAACGCGTCGCCTTCGACATCAACGCCAGTGCGGCCAGGCGTGCGGGACTGTCGATCAGCTCCAAGCTGTTGCGTCTGGCCGAGGCCGTGCAGTGATGCGAGGTATTCCATGCAACTGATCCGATTCGCTGGACTGCACTCGATCCGCGACAAGCTGCGGCGGATCGGGCTGGTGACCACCGGCAGCGCCTTCGCCCTGCTGATCCTGCTGCTGACGGTCTTCGAACTCTTCATCGCGCGCGACGAACTGCTGACGACCCGCGGAATCGCCGCCGAGATGCTGGCCCGCAACGCCACGGCGGCGCTGGCCTTCGACGACCCGAAGGCCGCCGGCGAGCTGCTTGCCTCGCTCGAAGCCGATGACAAGGTCCGCCGCGCCTGGCTGGTGGACGCCCGTGGCCGCCAGCTCGCCGAGTACGGCGGTCCTGGCGCCGACGCACTGGCGCCGGCGACCCTGGTCGATGGCCATAGATTCTCGGCCACGATGTTGGCGCTGGCGCGGCCGGTGATGTTCGAGGGCAGACGCCTCGGCACGCTGCACCTGCAGGTCGACCTGTCGTCGATCTACGCCGAGGTTGCCGGCTTCGCCGCCGCCGCCGTGCTGTGCGCCGGCTTGGCGCTGCTGGCCTCGTTCGCGCTGCTGTCGCGGCTGCAGCGGCGGATCTCCGGGCCGCTGTCGGCGCTCGCCGAATCGATGGGCGAGGTCTCGGCCCGTGGCGATTACACGCTGCGCGCGCGTGTCGCCACCGACGACGAGATCGGCACGCTGGCCCGGCGCTTCAACGACATGCTGAGCGAGATCGAGACGCGCGACGCGCGTCTGGCCGCCCACCGCGACGAACTGGAGACGCAGGTCGAAGCGCGCACCGCGGACTTGCTGCGTGCCAAGGACGTCGCCGAGGCCGCCAGCCGCGCCAAGAGCGATTTCATGGCGACGATGAGCCACGAGATTCGCACGCCGATGAACGGTGTGCTCGGCATGACCGAGCTGCTGCGCGGCACCTCGCTGGATGATCGGCAACGCCGCTTCGCCGATGCCGTCTATCAGTCCGGCGAACAGCTTCTGGGCATCATCAACGACATTCTCGATTTTTCGAAGATCGAATCGGGCAAGCTCGATCTGGAAGACATCGGCTTCGATCTGCGGGAGCTGGTCGAGGATGTCGGCGTGATATTCGCCTACGCGGCGGACGCCAAGGGGCTGGAGATCGTCTGCGGCGTTCCGCCCGGGCTGCCGGTTGCAGTGGTCGGCGACCCGGTACGGCTGCGCCAGGTGTTGACCAACCTGGTCGGCAACGCGATCAAATTTACCGCGGCGGGCGAGATCGCGATTCGCGTCGGATTACTCGACGAGACCGAGCAACAGGCGCGGCTGCGCTTCGAGGTCCGTGACACCGGCATCGGCATTCCGGCCGACGCCCAGCGGCGCATCTTCAACGCGTTCTCGCAGGCCGACAGTTCGACCACCCGGCGCTACGGCGGCACCGGGCTCGGGCTCACGATCGCGCGCAGCCTGATCGATATGATGGGCGGGCAGATCGGCGTCGTCAGCCAGCCCGGCGAGGGCTCGACCTTCTGGTTCGAGATCCCGCTGGTCAAGCAGGATCCGAGCGCCCGCAGCATGGAGCGTCGTGTCGAGCGACTGCACGGGCTGCGCGTGCTGGTGGTCGACGACAACGCGACCAACCGTGAAATCCTCGCCGCGCAACTCGACTCCTGGAACATGCGCCACCTCTGCTGCGAAAGCGGACAGCACGCGCTGACCGCCCTGCGCGCGGCCTTGGCGGTGGGCGAGCGTTTCGATCTGGCGGTGCTCGACATGCACATGCCGGAGATGGACGGGTTGGAGCTGGCGCGGGCGATCAAGCGTGCGCCCGAACTCGCCGCCCTGCCGCTGGTGACGCTGAGTTCGGTCATGCTGTCCAGCGATTCCGTCGAGCGGCGCAACCGGGTGATCGAGACCAGTCTGACCAAGCCGGTGCGCCAGTCTGATCTGTTCGATGCCATCGTCACCACGCTCGATCGGCAGAAGTTCGTCGCCGATCCGGCAGACGCCGCTGCGGCGAAGCCGGGCGGGGCGCCGGCCGCGCAGCGAGTGCTCTCTGGCCGGGTGCTGCTGGCCGAGGACAATCCGGTCAACCGGGCACTGGCGCTCGCCATGCTCGATCTGCTGGGCATTCAGGCAACGGTCGCTTGCAACGGCCGCGAGGCGCTGCAGGCGGTGACGGTCGAGCGATTCGATCTGCTGCTGATGGACTGCCAGATGCCCGGCATGGATGGCTACGAGGCCACCGCCGCCATCCGCGAGCGCGAGCAGGCACTGCCCGGCGCGCCACGCCTGCCGATCATCGCGCTGACTGCCAACGCGCTCGATGGTGATCGCGACCAGTGTCTGGCCGCCGGGATGGACGACTACCTTTCCAAGCCGTTCACCCGCCCGCAGATCGTGGCAGTGCTCGAACGCTGGCTGCCCGGCCGCTCACCCCAGGGCACGCTGCAGGCCGCTACTGCAATACGCGCGCCGGCCGACACGGTGCGGGCGGGGGCGTCAAATACGGAGCCGCCGATCGATCTGCGCGAGATCGACTCGATCCGCGCGATGGGCGAATCGGTGCTGCAACAGGCGCTGCGCCTGTACCTCACGGATGCCCCGTCGCGCATGACGCACATGCGCGATGCGGTGGCGCGTGCCGACGCAGCCGGCCTGCGCAAGGCGGCGCACGGACTCAAGTCGGGCAGCGCCAATCTCGGCGCCAGGCGGCTCGCCGCGCGGTGTCTCGAACTCGAGCTGATCGGCCGCAATGGCACGCTGGACGAGGCGCCGGCAAAGCTCGCCGAGGCCGAGGCCGATTATGCGAAAGTGATCGAGTCGCTGGCCGCCATGCTGGCGGCACCGGTGCCGGGATGAAGACCACCGCTCCCGGCACGCAGCCTCACGCACTGGTCGTCGACGACGATGACATGATCCGCATGCTGCTCGACGAGACGCTGACCCAGGCCGGCTTTGCCGTTCGCCTGGCCGAAGACGGCGAGCAGGCGCTGGCGCTGTTTGGCGAGTCGATGCCCGATCTGGTGTTGCTCGATGTCGACATGCCGGGTCTCGACGGGTTCACCGTGTGTCAGCGGATCCGCGAGCGCGCGGATGCGGCGATGGTGCCGGTGATCATGGTGACCGGCATGAACGACCTGGAATCGATCAATCGCGCCTATGAATCGGGCGCCACCGATTTCGTCGCCAAGCCGATCAACTGGCCGGTGCTGGGCAAGCGCGCGCATTACGTGCTGCGCTCGGCGCGCGCCGCGCTGGGGCTGCTGGCGGCGCAGCAGCGCATTCGCGCGATGCTCGATGCGATTCCCGATGCCATCCTGGTGCTCGATGCCGAAGGCGTGTGCCGCGAATTCAAGCCCGGGCCGGAACTCGATGGTCTGGCGCTGCCCGAACTGGCGAGCGGCTGCCGCCTCGCCGACCTGCTGGGAGGCGAGCAGCTCGAGCGTGGACTGGCCCATGTGACGGCGGTGATCGCGAGCGGCGAGCCGCGCTCGGTGGTGTTTCCGCTGGACTGCCACGGCCGGACCGACAAGTACCTCGAAGCGCGCATCGTCAGGAGTGGTGATGACGAAGTGCTGTGCGTGCTGCGCGACGTGACCGCACAGCACCAGAGCGAAAACCGGATTCGCCAGCTCGCCTATTTCGACACCCTGACCGGCATGCCCAATCGCCTGCAATTTCAGGAACGCCTGGCGGCCGGCCTCGAGCGCGCGCGCGCCGACAGCCAGGAACTGGCCCTGCTGTTCATCGATCTGGACGGCTTCAAGGAGATCAACGACAGCCTCGGCCATCATGCCGGCGACCGGCTGCTGCAGATCGTCGCCGAGCGCCTGCGCGAGGGAATGCGGCCGGGCGACATCGTCGCGCGTCCGGCGGGCGAAGGCGGCACGCGCGGCGACACGACGCTGGCGCGACTGGGCGGCGACGAATTCACTGTGGTGCTGCCGGGGCTGGCCGGCGCCGAGGTGGCCGAGCGGGTCGCCGAGCGCGTGCGCGCGCTGGTCAGCGAGCCGGTCGATCTCGATGGCCATCGGCGCGTGGTGACGGCCAGCATCGGCATCGCCGTCTATCCGGCCGATGGCGGCGATTCCGCAACCCTGATCAAGCACGCCGACGTCGCGATGTACCGTGCCAAGGGCGACGGACGCAACTGCTGGCGCCGCTATCAGCGGTAGTAGCAGCCGACGCGGCGGCGTGAATCCGCGCGGCGTCGAATAGAGGCCGATTCTCCGCGGTTCTCCCGGCATTGCGCGATCGTGCCCTGCGCCATGATCGGCCTTCCATGATGACGGAGGCGCGCCGTGGCCGAAGGCAGCGATCTCGAAAAAACAGAAGCCCCCTCGGGAAAACGGATCAGCGAAGCGCGCGGGGAAGGCCAGGTTCCGCACTCCAAGGAGTTGTCGACGTTTCTGGTCCTGATCGCCGGCGTCGGCGGCATGTGGGTGTTCGGTCAGTGGATCGCACAGCACACCCAGGGCATGTTGCGCGACGGTCTGTACGTCGAGCGGCGCGCCGCCTTCGATCCCCACGCCATGCTGACAGCGCTGTTCGATGCCGCCGTGGCGGCCATGATCGCCTGCGCGCCGCTGCTGGCGCTGACCATCTTCGCCGCCCTGGCCGGGCGCTTTGCCATCGGCGGCTGGAACTTCACCACCAAGCCGCTGGCGCCGAACTTCGGCAAGCTCGATCCGCTGCGCGGCTTCAAGCGCATGTTCTCGGCCGACAGCCTGGTCGAACTGGTCAAGGCGGTGCTCAAGACGCTGCTGGTCGGCGGCATCGCCTTCTGGGCGATCCGCCACGAACGCGATGCGATCTTCGCGCTCGCCTCGACGCCCCTCGAGGTCGGCCTCTCCGGGATCGCCCGCCTGCTGCTGATCGCCACCATGCTGATCCTGCTCGGGCTGGCGCTGCTCTCCGCGCTGGACGTGCCGTGGCAGCTCTGGCGCTATACCGAGCAGTTGAAGATGTCGCGCCAGGAACTCAAGCAGGAATCCAAGGACGCCGAGGGCAACCCGGAAATCAAGGCCCGCATTCGCGGCGCGCAGCGGGCGATGGCGCGCAAGCGCATGATGGCCGAGGTGCCCACAGCCGACGTGGTGGTCACCAACCCGACCCATTACGCGGTCGCCCTCAAATACGACGCCGACGCGATGGGCGCGCCGCGGGTCGTCGCCAAGGGCATGAACCTGATCGCGCAGAACATCCGTGAACTGGCGGCGGCCAACTCGGTTCCCCTGCTCGAAGCGCCGCCGCTGGCGCGCGCACTCTATCGGCATACCGAGATCGGCGCATCGATTCCGGCCGCCTTGTACACCGCGGTGGCCGAAGTGATGGCCTGGGTCTATCAGCTCAACCACTTCATCGCGCAGGGCGGCCTGCCGCCCGAGCAGCCAGCCGATCTGCCGGTCCCGCCCGAGCTGGATCCCGGCCCGGGCCCCGACTGATTCAAGAGTCATTCGGCAAGCATCGGCCTGCGAGCCGCATGAAATGGCGGTCTGCGGGCAGGCACGGCTGCAAGGCTCATGGAATGGCGCTCCTGGCGGTGCCCTGCCGGAAACGTCCATCCAGAGCTGGTCTTGGCTTGGTGCACGCGGACCGATCAGCGGTTCGGGTTTTCGCGCCGTCGCGCTAGATCAATGTGACCCTCGTCCGCGGGTCGGGCAGGGCGGCAAGGATTGCCGCGCTTTTTCCCGCCTTATTGCGGGATTGCGGGCCTCAAGTTCCCCGCATCATGGCGCCATAGGAAAACCCCCCGCGCCATGAACGACACACTCTCCCTGCAGACGATTTTTGCTCGCACCAATGTGCGTGCGTTGGCCGCTCCGCTGCTGATCGTGATGATCCTCGCGATGATGGTGCTGCCGCTGCCAGCCATGCTGCTCGACGTGTTCTTCACCTTCAACATCGCGATCTCGATCATGGTGCTGCTGGTTGCGATGTACACGCGAAAGGCGCTCGAGTTCTCGATCTTCCCGACGGTGTTGCTGGTCACGACGCTGCTGCGCCTGTCGCTCAACGTCGCTTCCACCCGCGTGGTGCTGCTCGAAGGCCACGGCGGGCCGGACGCCGCCGGCAAGGTGATCGAGGCCTTCGGCCACTTCCTGGTCGGCGGCAACTATGCCGTGGGAATCGTGGTGTTTGCGATCCTGGTGGTGATCAACTTCGTCGTCATTACCAAGGGCGCTGGCCGGGTGGCCGAGGTCGCGGCGCGGTTCACCCTCGACGCCATGCCCGGCAAGCAGATGGCGATCGACGCCGACCTGAACGCCGGCCTGATCGCCGAGGACGAGGCGCGCAAGCGCCGTACCGAGGTGGGCCAGGAGGCCGAGTTCTACGGCTCGATGGACGGCGCCTCGAAGTTCGTTCGCGGCGATGCGGTCGCCGGCATCATCATCCTGTTCATCAACGTCATCGGAGGCTTCGTCGTCGGCGTGCTCCAGCACGACATGGCGGTCGGCGACGCCGCCAAGCAGTACACGCTGCTGACCATCGGCGACGGCCTGGTGGCGCAGATCCCGGCGCTGATCATCTCGATAGCCGCCGGCCTGGTCGTCACGCGCGTCGGCAGCGACCGCGACATGGGCGAGCAGTTCATCGGGCAGATCTTCCGCGACCCGAACGTCATGGCGATCACGGCCGGCATCGTCGGCACGCTGGGCCTGATTCCCGGCATGCCGAATCTGGTGTTCCTGACGCTGGCCGGGGGTCTCGGCACCATCGCCTGGAAGATGAAGCAGCGCGCGGCACTGGCGGCACAGACGCAACCGGCGCAGGCCGCCCGGGACACGGCGACGAGCGAGCCGGCGGAGGCCAGCTGGTCCGATGTGGCACCGGTCGACGTGCTGGGTCTGGAAGTCGGCTACCGCATCATTCCGCTGGTCGACAAGGGGCAGGACGGCGAGCTTCTGCGCCGCATTCGCGGTCTGCGCAAGAAGTTTGCGCAGGATGTTGGCTTCCTGTCGTCGCCGGTACACATTCGCGACAACCTCGAACTCAAGCCGCAGGGCTATCGCATCACCCTGAAGGGTGTCGAGATCGGCGCCGGCGAAGCCTTCCCCGGCCAGCACCTGGCGATCAATCCCGGCCGCGTCAACGGCACGCTGCCCGGCCGTGCCACCAGCGATCCGGCCTTCGGCCTGCCGGCGGTGTGGATCGATAGCGGCATGCACGACCAGGCCAATGCGCTCGGCTACACGGTGGTCGATGCCGCGACGGTCATTGCCACCCATCTGAATCACGTGATCCTGACCCATGCCGGCGAACTGCTCGGCCGCCAGGAGACCCAGGCGCTGCTCGATCACATCGCCAAGGAATCGCCCAAGCTGGTCGAGGATCTGGTGCCCAAGCAGATCTCGCTGGCGACGCTGCAGCGCGTGCTGCAGAACCTGCTCGAAGAGGGTGTGGGCATTCGCGACATGCGCACCATCGTCGAAACGCTCGCCGAGTACGCGCCGCGCACCCAGGATCCGCTCGAGCTCACGTCGCAGGTCCGTGTCGCGCTGGGTCGGGCGATCGTGCAGGGCCTATTCCCGGGGGCCGCCGAGATGTCGGTGCTGGCGCTCGATCCGCAACTCGAACGCATGCTCGGGCAGGCGGTGGCGACCGGCGGCGACGGTGCGGGCATCGAGCCAGGCCTCGCCGACGCCCTGCTGCGCCACACCGCGAACGCTGCACGCAGCCAGGAAGATCTCGGTCAACCGGCCGTGCTGCTGGTACCGCACGCCCTGCGCTGGCTGATGTCGCGCTTCCTGCGCCGCTCGCTGCCGCAACTCAAGGTTCTTTCGCATTCTGAAGTACCCGACTCGCGCACCATCCGGGTCACCTCCCTGATAGGAAGTCAAGCATGAACGTCAAACGATTCTTCGGCGAAACCGCACGCGACGCATTGCGTCAGGTGAAGGAGGCGCTCGGCGCCGATGCCATCGTGTTGTCCAATCGGCAGGTCGACGGTGGCGTTGAGATCCTCGCGCTGCCGCCCGAAGCGGCCGCCGCGCTGGCTTCGCCGCGACCCGCGGAGAAGCAGCAGGCGAGGGCGGCGAGCGGCGACGATGACTTCAAGGTCAGCCTGTCGGCCAGCGTGGATAAGCGCTTCAAGCCCGGCATCGAGCCGCAGGCCTGGAAGCCGCGTCGGGTCGATGCGCCCAAGGCAACGCCGGCGCAGCCAGCAACGGCGCGTGGCGCGAGCGTGGCGGCGCGCTACCTCGACGATCAATCAGCGGCCGAGCCGGTCGCAAAGACGGCCGCAGCGAGCGAGCCGGCTGTGCCGAGCGCGCAGGCTCAGGCGGCAATCGACGACGCGGCCGAGAGTGCCCGCATGATCAAGGCCTTGTCGGCACAGGTCGGCGAAATGCGCGGCCTGCTCGAATCGCAGCTCGCCGGCTTTGCCTGGGGCGAGATGTCGCGCAATGCGCCGGCCCGCACGCAGATCATGTCCGAGCTGCTCGAGGCCGGCTTTTCGGCCCAGTTGTCGCGTGAGCTGACCGGGCAGATCGCGCCGCAGGCAAGCCAGACCGAAGCGCGCGCCAACGTGCGCGAGGCGCTGTCGCGCGGCCTCTCGCTCATCCGCTCCGATGCCGACATCATCGATCGCGGTGGCGTCTATGCGATCGTCGGCCCGACCGGTGTGGGCAAGACCACCACCACCGCCAAGCTGGCCGCGCGTTGCGTGGTGCGCCACGGGGCGGAGAACCTGGCATTGATCACGACCGACTCCTACCGGATCGGTGCCCACGAACAACTGCGCATCTACGGCCGCATTCTCGGCGTCACCGTGCACGTAGTGCGCGACGCGGTCGATCTGCGCACGACGCTGCGCGATCTGGCTGGCAAGCACATGGTGCTGATCGATACCGTCGGCATGAGCCAGCGCGACCAGGCGGTCGCCGAGCAGGCGGCGATGCTCAATGCCGCTGGCGAAGTGCGCCGGCTGCTGCTGCTCAACGCCATCGCCCGCGGCGACACCCTCGACGACGTGGTGCGCGCCTATGCCGGCAAGGGCAACGGGGCGGACCTGGCTGGCGTGGTGTTGACCAAGGTGGATGAAGCCGCCTCGCTGGCGCCAGTGCTCGATGTCGCGATCCGCCATCAGCTCGACGTGTTCTATGTCGCCAACGGCCAGCGCGTGCCGGAGGATCTGCATCTGCCGAACCGCGCTTACCTGCTGCATCGGGCGCTCAAGGATCTGCCTGGCGATTCGCCGCACCAGTTGTTCGGCGACGAGGCCGGGCTGCTGCTGGCGGCCCAGCGCAACAGCAGTGCGCTGCGCGCGCGCGGCGAGGTGCGCCATGGTTGATTGGCACGACGATCAGGCCGCCGGCCTGCGCCGCCTGGTCAAGCTGCAAGAGCGCCGGGTGATTGCGGTGACGAGCGCCAGCCCGGCCGACTCCGCCGCGGTGGTCGCGGCAGCCGCGCTCGAGCTTACGGCACGCGGTGCGCGCGTGTTGGTGATCGACGAACATGAGGGCGCCCAGTCGATCGCCGCGCCGCTGCAATGCGCGACGCGCTATGACCTGCTGCAGGCGGCGCGCCGCGACGTTTCGATTTCGCGCGCGGTGGTGCGCGTTTCCAACCTGCTCTCACTGCTGCCCGCGGCGCGCGCCGCATCGTCGCTGCGCGAGGCCGATGCCGGCGAGCGTGCTGCCGTAGCACGTTGCGTCGAAATGGCCGAGCAGGGTGCCGAGTTCGTGCTGATTCGCGCGGCAGTCGACGCCGATGGTCCGTCGCTGCTGGCGCGCGCGGCAAACCGCATCGTGCTGGCGGTACAGGGCCATGCCGCGGGACTCACCGACGGTTATCTGCTGCTCAAGCAGGTGCATGCGGTGATTGGCCATGCGAGTTACGGCGTTGTGCTGACGCGCCTGCGCGACGGCGCCGCACGACCGGCGCTGATCGCCAACCTGCAGCGTGTGTCTGGCGATCGGCTCGACGCGATGCTGGCCGATTTCGGCAGCCTGCCGGTGCCGCGCGACGGGCAGCCGTTCGCCTTCACCGAGGCGGTCGCGCACGGTGCCGCAGCCCTGGCCGACCAGCTCGAGCGCGTCGAGGCTTCGACGCCGCAGCGCCCGCCTGGCGGCATGCGCCGCCTGCTCGCGCGGGCGGGCATTTGCGGATTGATGAATTCCCGTTCGCCGCTACACGGCGTCGCGGGCTGACCCAGAACCCTGGACCACCCACCTTACGAGATCTCGCCATGTACAACGCCTCCGGAACGCTCAACAAGGACCAACTCGTCACCCGGTTCGCGCCGCTGGTCAAGCGCATCGCCTACCACCTGATGGCCAAGCTGCCTGCCAGCGTGGAGGTCGAGGATCTGATCCAGAACGGCATGATGGGTCTGCTCGATGCCATCGGCCGTTTCGAGGAAGGACTCGGTGCGCAGTTCGAAACCTACGCGGTGCAGCGCATCCGCGGCGCGATGCTCGACGGTCTGCGCGACAACGACTGGCTGCCGCGCTCGCTGCGGCGTGACATGCGGCGTATCGAATCGGCGATCCACGTGCTCGAGCAGCGGCACGGCCGACAGCCGAGCGAGTCGGAACTGGCCGAAACGCTCGGCATGCCGCTGGCGGACTATCAGAAGATGTTGAACGATGCGCGCGGCCACCAGTTGGTCTACTTCGAGGACTTCGCCGACTCGGAGCACGACGACTTCTTCGAACACAACTGCGGTCGCAGCGAAGCCGATCCGCTCGAGATCTTGACCCAGAAGGGCATGCGCGAGTCGCTGGTCAGGGCGATCGGGGATCTGCCGGAGCGCGAGAAGATGGTCATGAGCCTGTACTACGACGACGAACTCAACCTGCGCGAGATTGGCGAGGTGATGGGAGTCTCGGAATCCCGCATATGTCAGTTGCACACTCAGGCCGTGGCTCGGCTGCGCGCACGGGTGTTCGAGGGCGACAATCCCGCGGCGAAGGCCGGCGGACGGACCAGGGCGGCGAGAAAGAGCAAATCGCCGTCCGGCATTGCCGCCTGAGACATCACTGTCCGTGCTCGAACCGGATCGATCGCACCGCACTCGATCAAGTCGGCGCCGGACGTGCCGTTGAACTGAGGTCGCAAGGCCTCCACAAGGAGACTCCGCAAGGAGCCGCACATGCAGTCGAAACCGGTATTCGACCGAATCAGCCTGATCGGCCTCGTCCTGGGGATGCTGGCGATCGTTGGCGGGCAGGTGCTCGAGGGCGGGCACGTCGCCTCGCTGGTTCAGCCGACTGCCTTTCTGATCGTGGTTGGCGGTACGCTGGGTGCGGTGATGCTGCAAAGCCCGTTGCCGGTGTTCGTGACCGGGATGAAGATGGGCGGCTGGATATTCAATCCGCCGATGCTCGCCCAATCCGATCTGATCGCCGCCGTGGTGCGCTGGGGACAGACCTCGCGCAAGGAGGGCCTGCTGGCACTCGAGCGACAGGTCGCCAGCGTTGCCGACCCCTTTGCCCGCAAGGGCCTGCAATTGCTGGTAGACGGCATCGAGCCGCACAACCTGCGCGAAGTTCTCGAAGTGGAAATCGACAACTACGAAAGACAGATGAAGCTGGCCGCCAGGGTCTGGGAATCGGCCGGCGGCTACGCACCAACCATCGGCATAATCGGCGCGGTGATGGGCCTGATCCATGTGATGGAAAACCTCTCCGATCCGACCAAACTCGGCGCCGGCATTGCCGTTGCGTTCGTCGCGACGATCTACGGCGTCGGTTCGGCCAACCTGATCTTCCTTCCGGTCGCCAAGAAGCTGCAGGCGCATGTCCAGCGCCTCGTGACCCTGCGCGAGATGCTGGTGGATGGACTGGTCGGCATCGCCAACGGGGACAACCCGCGAATCATCGAGAGCCGGCTGCAGGGCTATGCGCTGTAGCGGATCTGAAAGGCTGAACATGACTCGACGCGCCAGGCGGGACGAAGAACAGGAGAACCACGAAAGGTGGCTCGTCTCCTACGCAGATTTCATTACGCTGCTATTCGCCTTCTTCGTCGTGATGTACGCGATCTCGTCGGTCAACGACGGCAAGTATCGGGTGCTGTCCGATTCACTGACCAACGCCTTCCGTTCGGCGGACAGTGCGCGTCCGCAGGCCCGGACCGGTTCGCCGAACATCATCGCGCCGGTACAGATCGTCCCGCGGCGGACCAGTCTGGCTGAAGACAACGCCCGGCGCGAACGTCGCGAACGGGCACGCAAGCTGGTTGCCCAGGCGATGAGTGCGCTCGACGCGATGGTTCGCCAGGGTCAGGTGCAGGTGTCCGAAGGCGCGCGCGGCATCACCATCGAGATCAACGCGTCGATGCTGTTCGCCTCGGGCGATTCGACCTTGTCGAGTGAGGCCGAGCAGGTGCTGCGAGCAATCGCTGGCGCACTGATCCAGGGGGATTTTCCGATCACCGTCGAGGGCCATTCGGACAACACGCCGATCGCCACGTCGCGCTTTGCTTCGAACTGGGAGTTGTCCGCGGTACGCGCGGCCAGCGTCGCGCGCCTGCTTGCCGAGTCGGGTCTGGCGCCAGGCCAGTTGTCCGCCATCGGTTACGGCGATCAGCGTCCTCTCGAGAGCAATGCCACGCCGGAGGGCCGCACCCGTAACCGCAGGGTGGCGATCCTCGTCGAGTCCGTGGCGCCGGAGGCGCGCAGCGAAGGACTGGCGCTTCCGTCGAGTGCGCCACGCGTTTGAGCGGTCGTCAACCAAGTTCCCAAGGTTGCGCCACCACGTCAGGATTTGCACATTGGACGCCTGCCGGAACCGGGTAGCGAATTGCCGGAAAAGCGCGCCAACGGTCCAATGTGGGCGAGCGGAAGCGACCGGCGGGGTGAGGTTCAGGCGGTTATCAGCCGGCGCCCGACGGGACTGCCGCCCAGGCTGGAACGGCCATCGCGGCCATAGACCGAAGCACCCTCACCGGTTCCGAGCAGAATCGAGAGCGACTTCTGGTTGTACATCATCCGCACGCGGATCAGCTTGCCATTGATGCGATTGAGTTTGTTGGCCTCGCCGGCGACTGTCATCAGCCGCTCTCGCAATTGCGCCAGGCTGCCGCTATCGACACCGTGGGCCATGAATGCGTCGAGTCCGGCGCGGTCGGCGGGAAATCCCTCGCGTGCCAGCGCGAGATTGCGCTCGTCCGATAATTGGCCAAGTTGCCGGAGCAGGGCGATCTTCGCCTGCGAAGCCGCGGCTATCTCATCGGCATCGTCGGCGTCCAATGCTGTCCGCTCTTGCGTCAAGACAGCGACGAAATCGTGCAACAGCGCGGTCTCGTCGCCCATACGGCGAGCCAGAAAATCGCCCAGCGTTTCGGCCATCGTGGTGCGCTATGCCTTGTTGGTCTGCGCGCCAAGCATCTGGCGAACGGATTCGATCAGGCTGTCTGCCACCTTGTCGGCATTGACCTTGAAGCGGCCTTCGCTGATCGCCTGCTTGATCTCATCGACCTTGGCGGAATCCACCACCGGGACGTTGCTCAAGCTGCTCTGGATTTCCGCCAGGCGCGACGACAGCGAGGACGACTCCACCGACGCATCGGATTTCGATGCGGGCTGGCCCTTTACCGAGCGGCCCTTGGGGTCGCTGATGGGAAGACCGCCAACGTTTAAGGAGTTGTCAACTTTCACGGATATACCCTTTCAGTTATTGACTCCCGCAAGGAGCCACAAGTGCTGTTACGGAGCCTCCGCAGGAAACTTTAGATCTTTCGATGAGAACCATTTAACGCACCCAATTCAACGGATTGTGCCAGCGCCCGAGTGCCCTTGCAGCTTGTCGTCGCCCGCCACCGACATGGAACCATCTGTTTACACGAGTGTTTCCGCAAATGCCAAGGAAATCGTCTGCGGCGGGAGACGGCGTGGCCCTGCCTGGAGCCTGTGGGAATCCGGAATGGATCATCCAACATATTGACGTGTAACGGAAAAATGATTCAGGCACGACGCTTGCCCTCAATCGGGCGTGGGCTGTCTGGTCCGCGTTTTCCGATTACTCAAGACAGGAGTCAACATGAACGCACGAAACACGACAATCGCAATGTTCCTCACATCCCTGCTCGCCGCCGGCGCTGCGCTCGCCCAACAGGCAGCGCCGCAAGCCCCGGCCGCCGACATGAAGGCCGCGATCGACGACAGGTTCCGTCAGCTCGACGCCAACGGCGACGGCGTCATCAGCCAGGAAGAAGCCGGCAAGATGAAGGGTCTCACCGAGCGGTTCCAGAGCGCCGACAAGAACAAGGACGGCAAGTTGGACCGGGATGAATTCGGCGCGGCAATGGGCGGTTGAGTCGCGTCGGTCGACCTTCTGACCGACCGGCGGTGAGCGGGGTCGCAGCCCGCTCACCGCTCCCGCGATGCGGGAGCATCAGAAGCCGATTTCCACCAGGCCGCCTGGCCGGGCGACGCCCGAGACGGTTAGTCCTCCGCTGGTGCGCACCCGGGCGAGCTGGCCCTCGGCCGCATTGTTCATCGCTTGACCGTCGGTCGATACGGCGAATCCAGCGCCGCGCGACACTACCTTGACGTTCTGGCCGGCCTGCACCGCCGCTTCCCGTTTCAGCATGTCGGCGCGCAGCGGCTGCCCTGCGCCGATGGTCATCCTCGGTGTCTGGCCAAGTGCGAGTTCCTCGCTTGTCAGCACGCCGGCCGGCAGCTCGCCGAGGTCGCCGCGCCGTGTCACCACATCGCCCGAGGATATTGGCTCACCCATCACCAGTGGCTTCGCCGCGACCAGATAGTCGGCGACCAGGCGAATCCGCGCCGGCACGTAGATCTGCCAGTTCGCTTCAGCCTGGCAGCGCACGCCGACGTGAGTGCGTCCGAAGGCACGCCCTCCCGGCGGCATGAATGCCTCAAGCAGACCGCACGGCAACAGGTTGTTGTTCGGGTCGAAGGGCCCGACGCTGAAACTCGCCTCGCCGGGCAAACCCCGCGTCTGCACGCGCAGATATTCGTCGACGGCCTGTTTGACGGCCGTCGGATCCTGGCGCGCATGGGCGCTGTGGCTGGCGATGGCAAGTAACAGCGAACCCAGTGTCACCAGCAGGCCGACACGCCAAGCACCCTTCTTGAGAATAGTCTCGAGCTCGTCCATTGCAGATTTCCGTCGCGGTTGATGACGCGACAGATTTGAGCACGGCCGGCCGCCCACGCAAGGCCTGAACAGAGCGCAGATTCACCTTCTTCTCGATACCTGGCCGGCGTTTGCCGCACGGCAGAATCTGCCGCACCGACTGGCAATCTGTTGCCGCTGCGCCCCGCGAATTGACGGCCATTCCCTTCGCTTATCGGTAGATCAGGCGCTGCGCGGCGGCCCCACAATGCCTGGCATGAACCCTGCAAAGGTTTGGGTAACAGGAGCGAGAAACAATGAGCAATTCGATCGACCAGGCATTGAAGTTTCAGCAGACGGCGCTGAACTTGCGTGCGCAGCGCAGCCAGTTGCTGGCATCGAATATCGCCAATGCCGACACGCCGCGTTTCAAGGCGCGCGACATCGACTTCAAGAGCGCCCTGGCCCAGGCAACGAGTGGCCGCGACGGCGGCACGCTGGCGCTGGTGACCTCCTCGGCGCGGCACCTGCAATCGCCGGCACAGATGCTGCCGCCAGACACGCAGTACCGCACCGAACAGCAATCCAGCGTCGATGGCAATACCGTGAATCTCGATATCGAGCGCGCGCAATTCGCCGAGAACGCCGTGCAATACGAAGCCAGCATCACGTTCATTAACGGCAGGCTGAAATCGCTGCAGACGGCGATCACCGGTCAGTGACGGAGGGCTGAACCATGAGCATGCTCAACGTATTCAACATCGCAGGCAGCGCGCTGACTGCCCAGTCCGCCCGCCTCAACGCGACCGCCTCCAACCTCGCCAATGCCGACAGTGTGACCAGCGCCGACGGCACGCCTTATCGCGCCAAACAAGTGGTGTTCGCCGCCACGCCGGTGGCCGGACAGGGCGCCCAGGGCGTGCGTGTCACCCAGGTCGTGGAAGACGCCGCACCGCCGCGCATGGTCTATGAGCCTGCCAATCCACTGGCCAACGAACAGGGCTACGTCGCGATGCCCAACGTCAACGTGGTCGACGAAATGGTAAACATGATATCGGCATCGCGCGCCTACCAGAACAACGCCGAAATGATGGCCACGGCCAAGGCGCTGCTGCAGAAGACCCTGACGATCGGTCAATAAGGAAGAACATCATGGCATCGGTAAACGCAAGCTCGAACACGCTGTCGCCCGAAGTGCTGTCGGCGATCAACGGCGCCGGCGGGACAACCCGCGCCAGCGCCGCGGTCGATGGGCAGGACCGCTTTCTCATGCTGCTGACAACGCAGTTGAAGAACCAGGATCCGCTGAATCCGATGGATAACGCACAGATGACCTCGCAGCTCGCGCAGATCAGCACGGTGGACGGCATCAACAAGCTCAATGCAACGCTGGAAAAGCTGGTCGGCAGCCAGCAGGGCAGCGAAGCGCTGCAGGCCGCCGCGCTGGTAGGCCGCGACGTGCTGGTGGAAGGCAGGAATCTGCAGATCGCCGGTGCCGGCGCAAGCGCGGGCATCGAGCTCGCGTCGGCGGCCGACAACGTGGCAGTGAATATCGTCGATGCCAATGGTCTCGCCGTGCGCACGCTGTCACTCGGGGCGCTGGATGCGGGCGCGCACCGCTTTGACTGGGACGGCAAGTCCGGCAGCGGCGCGCAGGTCGCCGATGGCGCCTACACGATCACCGTGCAGGCATTGAAGGGCAACGCCGCCGTGGTTGCGAGCCCGCTGCAGATCTCGCGCGTCACCAGCGTGGTACGCGAAACGTCGGGCGTCAGCCTGGATCTCGGCGCGCAGGGTCGCATCGGCCTGGCCGATGTCAAAGAAATTCTCTGAGAAGGAGTCAAGAAATGGGTTTCCAGCAGGGTTTGTCCGGTCTCAACGCATCGTCGCGTGCGCTCGATGTCATCGGCAACAACGTCGCCAACGCCAACACCGTCGGCTTCAAGGAATCGCAGATGCATTTTGCCGACATGTTCGCCAGCGCCATCGGGGGTGGGTCAGGGCAGGTCGGGATCGGCACCAACGCGGCGACGGTCGCGCAGTCGCATTCCCAGGGCAATGTGTCAGCTACCAGCAACCAGCTCGACATCGCGATCAAGGGCCAGGGCTTCTTCCGCATGCAGCGCAACGAGACTGATCAGACTGCCAGCTTCACGCGCAATGGCCAGTTTCGTTTGAACGAGTCGGGCTACATCGTCAATGACCAGGGCTACGTGCTGATGGGGGTTCAGGGTGTCAATGGATCGGTGCCGACCAGCGCCACGCCGGGCGTGCTGCGTGTCAATGCATTCCAGATCCAGCCGAGTGCATCGACGATGATCGAGATGAACCTCAATCTGCCGCAGGACGACGACCCGACCGGCAACGGCGATCTGAATCCGGTCGCCAGCTTCGATCCGGCCAACGTGACCACCTACAACGGGTCGTCGTCGATGACGGTGTACGACTCCGAAGGCGCCGCCCACACCCTTAGCACGTACTACCTGAAGACGGCCGATGCGGTGGGCGGTGCCACGCCCACACCAGCGGCCTGGAATCTGCAGTACCGCATCGACAGCGGCGCACCGGTCGACGCCGGAAACCTCGAATTCACCACCACTGGCCAGATCGCCACGCCGGCCGGCGGCTTGATCACCCTGCCGGCGATTGCCGTTACCGGCGCCAACGACCTCGATCTGACGCTCGATGTCAGGAGCATTACGCAGTACGGAAGCCCGTTCGCGATCAACAGCCTGATCGACAAGACCGGCTACCCGACCGGCAACTTTTCGGGTCTGTCGATCTCGGCCGACGGCCTGGTCCAAGGCAGGTACTCGAACGGCAAGACGCAGGACATCGGACGTATCACCCTGGCAACTTTCCGCAACCCGAGCGGACTCGCGTCGGTCGGCAACAACCAGTGGGTTCAGACGGCGGAATCCGGCCAGCCGAACGACAACCAGCCCGGCGTCAGCACGGCGGGCACCCTGCAGGCCGGCGCGGTCGAGGAATCCAATGTCGATCTGACCCGCGAGCTGGTCAGCATGATCACCATGCAGCGCGCCTATCAGGCAAACGCCCAGACGATCAAGACCCAGGATTCCATGTTGCAGACGATTACCAATCTTCGGTGAGGCGTGAGGCGTGAGGGGTAAGGGGCCAAGATGGACAAGCTGATCTACACGGCAATGACCGGCGCGGCGAATTTGCTATCGCGGCAGGCTGCCGTCTCGCACAACCTCGCCAATGCCACGTCGATCGGCTATCGCGCCGAGGAACATCGGCTGCGCGCCGTGCAGGTGAAGTCGTTGGCCCTGCCGACGCGGGCATTCGCGGTCGATGCTTCGACGCAGACCGATTTCACGCCCGGGCCGATGCAGCAGACCGATCGCACGCTCGACATCGCGCTGCGCGGCAAGGGCTGGATCGCGTTGCAGATGCCCGACGGCAGCGAAGCCTATACGCGCAACGGCAGCCTGGAACTGACCGAGAACGGGGTGCTGCAGACGCGCAACGGCATGCCGGTAGCGGCCGACGGCGGGACCATCTCGATTCCGCCCGACAGCGAGATCTCGGTCGCCACCGACGGCACCGTATCGGTGGTGTCGCGCGCCGGCACACCGAACCAGTCCAATTCGGTCGGCCGCATCAAGCTGGTGAATCCCGAAGAAGCACAGTTGGTTCGCGGCGACGACGGCCTGTTCCGGCTCGGCGGCGGCGAGCAGGCCGAGGCCGATCCGAACGTGAAGATCGCCTCCGGGTTTCTCGAAAGCAGCAATGTCAATGTGGTCGAGCAGATGGTCAGCATGATTTCGCTCGCCCGCCAGTTCGAAATGCAGACCAAGATGCTGTCCAACGCCGAAGCCAACGATCGCGCGGCCACGCAGATCCTCGCCAGATAATCAGGAGCACCGCCATGATCCGTTCCCTGTGGATTGCCAAGACCGGCCTCGACGCGCAGCAGACCCAGCTCGACGTCATCACCAACAACCTCGCCAACGTCAGCACCAACGGCTTCAAGAAATCGCGCGCGGTGTTTGAAGACCTGCTGTACCAGACCTTGCGCCAGCCCGGTGCCCAGTCGTCGCAGCAGACCACCGTGCCATCCGGTCTGCAGATCGGCCTCGGCACCAAGCCGGTGGCGACCGAGCGCATCCACACCCAGGGTAATCTGTCGCAGACCGGCAATGCGCTCGATGTGGCGATCCAGGGTTCGGGCTTCTTCCAGATCCAGATGCCGGACGGCTCGCTCGCCTACACGCGCGACGGGTCATTTCAGAAGGATGCCAATGGCCAGCTCGTCACCTCGAGCGGCTACCAGCTCTCGCCGCCGATCCAGATTCCGGCCGATGCGCAGACCGTCACCATCAGCCGCGATGGCCAGGTGAATGTGCTGCGCGCCGGGCAGAGTTCGCCGCAGAATGCCGCCAGCCTGCAGGTGGCGACCTTCGTCAATCCGGGCGGACTGCAAAGCACCGGCGAAAACCTGTATCTGGAGACGGCCTCCAGCGGCACACCGACGCCCAATGCTCCGGGCACCAATGGCGCCGGCCTGGTCTCCCAGGGCTATGTCGAGACGTCGAACGTCAATGTGGTCGAGGAACTGGTGAGCATGATCCAGACCCAGCGCGCCTACGAGATCAACTCCAAGGCGGTGTCCACCTCCGACCAGATGCTCGCCCGCCTGAGCCAGCTCTGATCGGCGCAATGAACCGGCGATTTGACGTGGCTTTCGCGCGTTGCTCGATGCATCGGGATTGAGTCGCCGGCGCTACGCTGGAAGCCTGGAGAACCGGATGTCCGGGTTCCGGGCCGAGGATCAGTCGATGCGAATCTTCCCTTTGTTCCTGCTTGCGGCGCCGCTGCTGGCCGGGTGCCTTGCCACCACGCCGCCGACCGGCGTGCATCAGCCAATGACCGCGCGGCCTGAGCCGCGCCAGGCGATCGGGCCAAGCAACGGCGCGATCTACCAGATCGGCAGCGCTCGGCCGATATTCGAGGATCGCCGCGCCCGTTTCGTCGGCGACACGCTGACCATCACGATCAACGAAAAGAACAACGCGCAGAAGACCTCGGCTGCCAACGCCGAGCGCAAGAACACCATGGCCCTGTCGGTGCCAAAAATAATTGGAATTCCCGGCAAGGGTGCGCAGGGCATCGATGTCGAGGCCAACAGCGAGAACAAGTTCGATGGCAAGGGCGGTGCGTCCGCCAACAATGGGTTTACCGGCACGATCACCGTCACGGTCATCGAGGTCTATCCCAATGGCAACCTGGTGGTGTCGGGCGAGAAGATGGTCGCGATCAACCAGGGCGACGAATTCATCCGCTTCTCGGGCGTGGTCAACCCGCTCTACATCAACAACAACACGGTCTCGTCGACCCAGGTGGCCGACGCGCGCATCGAATTCAAGCAGAACGGTTACATCGACTCGGCCCAGGTCATGGGCTGGCTCGGACGCTTCTTCCTGACTTTCCTGCCGTTCTGAGGAGCGAACGCAAATGGACGATTTCGACAACCATGTAAGACGCACCCGGGCGCTGATTCTGGTGGCCATCGGGCTGGTGCTGCTGCTGTTCGTGCAACGCCCGTCCCATGCCGAGCGCCTGAAGGATCTCGCCACCATCGCCGGTGTGCGCAGCAACCAGTTGATCGGCTACGGACTGGTGGTGGGTCTCGACGGCACCGGCGACCAGACCACGCAGACGCCGTTTACCGTGCAGAGCATCATCAACATGCTCGGCAACATGGGCACCCAATTGCCGCCGGGGACCAACCTGCAACTGAAGAACGTCGCCGCGGTGATGGTGACCACCGATCTGCCGGCTTTCGCGCGGGTCGGCCAGCCGCTGGATATCACCGTGTCGTCGATGGGCAATGCCAAGAGCCTGCGCGGCGGCACCCTGGTCATGACCCCGCTCAAGGGCGCCGACGGGCAGGTCTATGCGATCGCCCAGGGCAACGTGGTGGTGGGCGGGGCGGGTGCCTCGGCCGGCGGATCGAAGGTCATGGTGAATCATCTTTCGGTCGGCCGGATCAGCGGTGGCGCGACGGTCGAGCGCCAGGTCGCGACGACGGTCGGCAATGGCGAGACGTTCCTGCTCGAACTCAGGCAGACGGATTTCGGTACCGCGCAGCGCGTGGTGGAGGCGATCAACAACTCGACCGCGCCCGGTACCGCCTACGCGATGGATGCGCGCCAGATCGTCGTGCGCGCGCCGGTCGATGCGGATCGCCGGGTAGCATTCGTCGGCCTGGTGGAGAACCTCGACGTCACGCCGGTTCAGCAGCCGGCCAAGGTGATCGTCAATTCGCGCACCGGCTCGGTGGTGCTCAATCGCGCGGTGAAACTCGAAAGCTGTGCGGTGGCGCACGGCAACCTGTCGGTCACCGTGAGCAGCGAGCCAGTGGTGAGCCAGCCCAATCCCTTGTCCGGTGGCCAGACTGTGGTCACCGAAAAGAACCAGATCGATGTCAGACAGGAGGCGGGTGCGCTGATGAACGTCAAAGCCGGCGTCAATCTTGTAGATGTGGTCAAGGCGCTCAATGCGCTCGGCGCCAACCCGATGGATCTGATCTCGATCCTGCAAGCAATGAAAGCGGCCGGCGCGCTGCGTGCCGAAATCGAAATCATCTGAGGGTGAAAATGATGGCGACCGTTTCCGGCAATCAGCTTGCCTTCGATGCCAACAGCCTGAACGGCATCAAGCGCTTGGCACGCGACAACTCGCCGGCGGCGCTGAAAGCGGCCTCGCAGCAGTTCGAAACCGTCTTTCTGCAGATGGTCCTCAAGTCGATGCGCGATGCTACGCCGCAAGCCGGCATGTTCGATTCTGAGCAGACCAAGACCTTCACCGGGCTGCTCGATCAGCAACTGGCCATGACCTTGTCTAGCTCGCGCGGCGGCACCGGACTGGCCGCCGTGATCGAACAGCAGCTCGGCAGGCAAATGGCACCGGCCGTCGCGCCCGGCGAAAGCAAAGGCTTGCCGCTGGCGCCGCAAGCGGCCGGGCATCCGCTGCCGTCCGCGCTGTCCGGCCCGGCCGTGGCAGGCAATCCAATGTCGCAGGCGCTCGATCGCTACCGCGCGGCGGCGGCGGCCGCGGATCGCGCTCGCGGTGCGGCAAGTTCTGCCGCGGACGGTGCCACCTTGCCGGCAAGTCTGGCCGCGCTGCCGGTGGGCAAGCGCGAGTTCGTGCAAAAAGTCTGGCCCCATGCGATGCAGGTAAGCCGCGAGACCGGCATTCCGGCGCATTTCATGGTGGCGCAGGCGGCGCTGGAAACCGGCTGGGGCAAGTCCGAGATTCGCCGTGCCGACGGAACGCAAAGCTATAACCTGTTCAACATCAAGGCCGGCAGCAACTGGAACGGCGGCTCGGCCAAGGTGATGACGACAGAGTACGAGAACGGCACGCCGGTGCACGAGAACGCCAGTTTCCGCGCCTATGGCTCCTATGCCGAGGCCTTTCGCGATTACGCCCGGCTGATCAACGGCAACGCCCGCTATGCCGGCGCAGCCGGGCAGACCGACGCGCGTGCCTTTGCCGACGGTCTGCAGCGCGGCGGCTACGCGACCGACCCGGCCTATGCCAGCAAACTCAGACGGGTGATCGAGGGCCTCGCCTCGGCCGGCGTGGTGGCGGACGACGGCTGAGCGGTGGCGGGCTGGCAAAGGTTTTGCTATGCCTTGCCGTAAACCAGGCAAAGGAAAACGCAAATGAGCGTGCTCACTATCGGATTGTCGGGACTCAATGCCGCGCAGGCGGGGTTGATCACGACCAGCCACAACATCGCGAATGCCGGCACTGCCGGCTACACGCGCCAGCGCACCGTGCAGGAAGCGCAGGAGCCGTTCTTCAGCGGCGGCGGGTTTCTCGGCACCGGCGCCAAGATCACGACCACCCTGCGCCAGTACGACCAGTTCGTGAACAAGCAGTTGCTCGACGCGCAGTCGCGCTCGGCCGAACTCGATACCTACGAAACCCAGATCGGCCAGCTCGACGACCTGCTGGCCGATCCCGAAGCCGGGCTCTCGCCGGCGCTGCAGGGTTTCTTCCGCGCCGTGCAGGATCTGTCGGCGAACCCGACCTCGTCGACGGCGCGCCAGAGCACGATGTCGGCCGGTGCGGCGCTGGCTTCGCGCTTCCAGTTGCTCGACGGCCGGATGAACGAGATTCGCGGCGACATCAATTCGCAGATCGCAGGCCAGGTCAAGAGCATCAATGCCTACGCCAACGGTATTGCCGAGATCAACCAGCGCATCCAGAGCGCGGAGTCTGCCGGCCCGGGCCAGCCGGCCAACGACCTGCGCGACCAGCGCGATCAACTGATCAGCGAGCTGAACCAGATCATCAAGGTCAATACGGTGGCGCAGAGCGACGGTGCAGTGTCAGTGTTTGCCGGCAACGGCCAGTCGCTGGTGGTAGGCAACCAGCCCTACCAACTGGCGGCGATTCCCGACCCGGCCGATCCGCAACGCATGACCATCGGCCAGGTGCTCGCCGGCGGCGGCACGGTGGCGGTGCCCGAATCGATGTTCACCGGCGGCACGCTTGGCGGCCTGCTGTCGTTCCGCAGCGAGACGCTGGATTCCGCCCAAGCTGCGCTGGGTCAACTGGCGATGGACTTCGTCGGCGGCTTCAATGCGCAGCACCGACTGGGCCAGACGATCGACGGTACCGCCGGCGGGGATTTCTTCGGCTTTAGCGGCACGCCGACGGTGCTCACCGCGGCCAGCCAGATGCGCGTCACCATCGCGAACACGCGCGATGTCGCCGCTGCCAGCCCGGTTGCCACTGCCGCGGGCGCGGCCAATACTGGCGCCGCCGCGATCGACGGTGGTCGCGTGTTCGATCGCACCAGCCTGCCATTCGCCGGCAATGTGACGCTGAGCTACGACAGCGGCAGCAACAGTTTCAGCGCCAGCGGGGGCATTACCGCGGGCCCGTTCCCTTATGCGGCAGGCCAGCCATTCAGCGTCGGCGGGGTCGAACTGACCATCACCGGAACGCCGGCCAATGGCGACACGTTCACGCTCGGCAACAATCCGACCGGCCGCAATGACAATCGCAATGCCCTGGCGCTGGGCGGTCTGCAGACTTCGAATCTCGCGCTCGGCGGCACGGCGAGCATCCAGTTCGCCTACGCGAGCCTGGTGTCGGATGTCGGCAGCACCTCGCGCGAGGTGCAGATCACCGCCCGTGCCGCCACCACGCTGGTCGAACAGACCACCGCGACCCAGCAGGGCATATCGGGCGTCAATCTCGACGAGGAGGCGGCCAATCTGCTGCGCTTCCAGCAGCACTACCAGGCGTCCTCCAAGGTGATCCAGATCGCCGGCAAGATTTTCGACGAGATCCTCGCGCTCGGTTGATAGGAGACAGACATGCGCGTCAGCACCTCGATGATCTACGACCAGGGCACGGCCAATCTCAACCGCCAGACCGCCGCCTTCCTGAAGGTCCAGAACCAGCTCGCGACCGGGCGGCGCATGATCAATCCGTCCGACGACCCGGTGGCCGCAGCCCGCGCGCTCGAAGTCACCCAGAGTCGGGACATGAACTCGCAATTCCTGGATAACCAGAACGCCGCGCGCGATGCGCTGCGCACCACTGAAATCAGCCTGACTTCGCTCGGTGATCTTCTGCAGAATGTCCGTGAAAGCGCGATCCGGGCCGGCAACGGCTCGCTCAATGACAGCCAGCGCGGGATGATCGCCACCGAGCTGCGCCAGCAGTTCAGCCAGCTTTTGTCGATTGCCAACGCCAGGGATGCCAATGGCGAGTTCATGTTCGCCGGATTCGGGCTGGCGGCCGGCGAAACCCAGGCCTATGAGGGCAGCGTCGAAGCCGGCGTGACCGCCAATGGTGACCAGGGACAGCGCAAGCTGCAGGTCTCGGCCGCGCGCCAATTGACGATCAGCAACAGCGGCTTCGAAGTGTTCGAAAGCGTCGATCGTGTTGGCGGTGGCAAACAGAGCGTCTTCGACACCGTGCGCAATCTGATCACGGCGCTCGAAACGCCCGGCGCCTCGACCACCGGCGCGGCCCTGCCGGTCGCGCTCGGCAATATCGACCAGGCACTCGACAATGCCTTGCGTGTGCGCGCCGACGTCGGTGCCCGCAGTGCCGAACTCGACGCGCTGGAAAACGCCGGCACCGCGCTCGACGTGCAGTACCAGTCTACGCTGTCGGTGCTGCAGGATCTCGACTACAACGTCGCCATCACCAATTCCGCCAAGCTGCAGACCGCGCTGACCGCCGCGCAGAAGACCTTCATGCAGGCCTCGCAGCTTTCGCTGTTCAACTATCTGTAATGGTCAAGCGCCGACGCGTTGCCTGCGCCGCGATTACCAGCGGGCTGCTCGCCGCGGGCTGCAGCGGACTATCCGGTGAGTATCCGCGCTCCAGCCCCGTTATCCCGACCGCATCAATTCGCGTCAGCGAAGGCTACGTCGTCTCGCTCGAAAAGCTGGTCACCTACGCCGGTGTTGCGCTCGCGGTCTATCTGGTGCTTGACCCGCTGGCGCCGAACTGGCAGATCGAGCAGACGCACCTGCCGGACGACACCTACCTGCTCGCGCTGCGGATGCGGCGCTTTCACACCGGTGGCGACGGCGAGGCGCGCCAGGTCTTCCATCGCCGCGCGAGGGAACTGGCCCGCAGCAATGGCTACAGCGGCTACGAGGTCACGCGTTTCGAAGAGGCACTCGAATCCGCCATGCTTGGCAGCCAGCGCACCGTCGAAGCCGCCATCCGCCTGACCGGCAGATCCGCTGCCCCACTCGCCAGCGTCGAGTAGCGCGCTCCGGCGCCTATTCGTTCGGTCCTCCGATGTCGGACGAGTCATCATCGGCGTGACCGAATCCGGAGGCCATAGGAACTGCGGCGGATGTCGGGCGTCACGGAGCATGCACCCTGCGAGCCGCATGGGATGGAGTGTTGCGGAGAGGCACGTCTGCGAGGCGCATGAATATTCGCTTCCGGGCTTGCATGCCGCAAGACCGCCTGTCCATGCGGCTTCCAGGCCATCCAACCCGGGCTGACTGCGCGCTTGCCTGATCGGCGGGGGGCCGGCCTGCGGTGCGGGGTCGCTGCGCATCCGGGGGCAAAGAAAACGGAACATGCGAAGCCGGGAGCGCGGCATGGGCAAGCGGGTGCGAGCGCTCAATTCAGTCAGTCGATTGATTTCATGCTAGGCTTGCTTCGATCATGAGCAAGCCGCCTGCCGCCGCCGCGAACCCGACCACCTACCCGCCAGGGCCGGCGCGCACGCGCGGCGGCTACGACAAGGGTTCGGCGACGCGGGAGCAGTTGATCACGGTGGCGACGCGCATCTTTGCGGCGAAGGGTTTCGCTGGTGCAACCACGCGCGAAATCTGCCAGACCGCCGGGGTGAATCTGGCGGCGATTCACTATTACTTCGGCGACAAGGATGGTCTGTACCGCGCCGCGCTGATGGAGCCGATCCACGCGATCACCGCGCAGTTCGGCGACTTCGGCGACCCGGCGCAGCCCTTCGAGCAGGCGATCCGGCAGATTCTTGCGCCGCTGGTCGCGATGGCACTCAGGGACGACGACCACGAGCTGGAGGTCGCGCGTCTGCACTTGCGCGAGATGCTCGAGCCTTCGCCGATCTTCCGCGAAATCATCGCGCAGGAGATCGCACCGCTGCATCAGGCGCTGGCTGACCTGGTGGCGCGCCATTGCGGCCTCGATGCGCCGGATGCCGATGTCCATCAACTGGCCTTCGCGATGATCGCGATGGCCAACGATTACTGCAGCTCGCGCGAATTCCTGCGCCTACTCGCGCCCGAGGTTCTGGACCGCGCGGATGCCGGCGAACGCATCATCGATCGGCTGGTCGGATACAGCGGGGCATTGCTCGCGCACGAGCAGATGCGCCGTCAGCCCGCGCCAACGAAGAAGGTCTCCCGAATTGCAAAGCCACGCCCTCGCTAAGCCGATTTCAGTCACGCTACTCGCCGTAGCGCTCGCCACGGCGGTGGTCTGGGCAGTGGTCAGGCATTCGGCCGAATCGGCCCCGGCCGGCGAGGCCGACCGCACAGCGGCCGCCAAGCCCGCCTTGACGGTCAGTCTGACCACGCCGCAGCGCGCGGACTGGCCGCGGACGCTGGCCGCCAACGGCAATATTGCCGCCTGGCAGGAGGCGATCATCGGCGCCGAGCTCAGCAACTACCGGCTCACCGAAGTCAATGTGAACGTCGGCGATACGGTCAGCAAGGGTCAACTGCTCGCGCGGATTTCGAGCGATACGGTGGCGGCCGAACTGGCCCAGGGCAAAGCCGCCCTTGCCGAAACGCAGGCCACGCTGGCCGAAGCGCAGGCAAACGCCGAGCGCGCGCACCGCTTGCGGAGCTCTGGGATGATCAGCGCGCAGCAGGTCAACCAGTACCTGACCGCCGAGCAAACCGCGGCGGCACGCCTCAACGCCGCGCGGGCGAAGCTTCAGGCGGACGAGGTCCGCATGGCGCAGACCCGTGTCCTGGCACCCGATGCCGGCATCATTTCGGCGCGCAATGCCACCGTCGGCTCGCTGACGCAGGTCGGGCAGGAGCTGTTCCGGCTGATACGCGGCGGACGCCTCGAGTGGCGCGCCGAAGTCACCGAGGCCGAACTGTCGCGCCTCAAGCCCGGCACGACCGCCACGTTGACCACGCCCAATGGCACTCGGGTTTCGGGACGCCTGCGCACGGTCGGCCCGACTGTCGATCCACAAACGCGCAACGGCCTGGTCTATGTCGACCTGCCGACCGAAGCGACCGGCCGGGATGTGCGCGCCGGCATGTTCGCCCGGGGCGAATTCGAACTCGGGCGGGCGCCGGCGCTGACCCTGCCGCAATCGGCGGTGCTGTTGCGCGAGGGTTTCGCCTATGTGTTCCGGCTCGACGGCGACAACCGTGTGGCGCAGACCAAGGTTTCGGTCGGAAGGCGCTCGGGCGATCGCATCGAGATCACCGGCGGACTCGAGGCGAATGCGCAGGTAGTGGTCAGGGGCGGCGGGTTCCTCGCCGATGGCGACGTGGTGCGGGTAGCGGCGCAGACCGACGGCGGTTGACACGGCACATGGTCCTGAACGTCTCCGCCTGGTCGATCCGCAATCCGATTCCTGCGATCCTGCTGTTCGTCATGCTCACCCTGCTGGGGACGATGTCCTTCAGGGCGATGAAGATCCAGCAGTTCCCCGACATTGACCTGCCCACCGTCACGGTCAGCGCGGCCCTGCCGGGTGCCGCGCCATCGCAGATGGAAACCGACGTCGCGCGCAAGCTCGAGAACTCGATCGCCACCCTGCAAGGCGTCAAGCATATTTATACCAAGGTGCAGGACGGCCTGGTCACGGTGACCGTCGAGTTCCGCCTGGAGAAACCGACCCAGGAGGCGGTGGACGATGTGCGCGATGCGGTTTCGCGGGTGCGCTCCGATCTGCCAGGCGACCTGCGCGACCCGGTGATCTCGCGCATGAATCTGTCCGGCTCGCCGATCCTCACCTACACGGTTGCCTCGACGCGCATGGACGACGAGGCGCTCTCCTGGTTCGTCGACAACGCTGTCTCGCGGCGCATGCTGAGCGTGAAGGGCGTCGGCGCGGTGGCACGCGTCGGCGGTGCCAGTCGCGAGGTGCGCGTCGAACTCGACCCGGCGCGCATGCTGGCGCTCAATGCCACCGCGGCCGACATTTCGCGCCAGTTGCGGCAGATCCAGCAGGATGCTTCGGGTGGCCGCGCCGATGTCGGCGGCATCGAGCAGTCGGTGCGCACCATCGCTACCGTGCGCTCGGCCGACGAGCTTGCGCGCATGGAGATCGCGCTCTCCGACGGGCGCCGCATGCGGCTCGATCGCGTGGCCAACGTCAGCGACACGGTGGCCGAGCAACGCTCGGCCGCGCTGCTCGACGGCAAACCGGTAGTCGGATTCGAAATCACGCGCAGCCGTGGCGCAGGTGAGGTGGACGTTGCGGACGGCGTGCGTGCCGAACTCGCCCTGCTGCGCAGCGAGCATCCGGACATCGAGATCACCGAAGCCTTCAATTTCGTCGATCCGGTGCTGGAAAACTACCATGGGTCGATGTGGCTGCTGATCGAGGGCGCGCTGCTGGCGGTGTTGGTGGTGTGGCTGTTCCTGCGTGACTGGCGCGCCACCATCGTTTCGGCGACCGCGCTGCCGCTTTCGATCATTCCGGCCTTCGGTGTGATGTACCTGATGGGTTTCACGATCAACGTGGTCACAACGCTATCGCTGTCGCTGGTGGTCGGCATCCTGGTCGACGATGCGATCGTCGAGATCGAGAACATCATGCGCCATCTGCGCATGGGCAAGACGCCCTATCAGGCGGCGATGGAAGCAGCCGACGAAATCGGCCTTGCGGTGATCGCGACCACGTTCACGCTGATTGCGGTGTTTCTGCCGACGGCGTTCATGAGCGGCGTGCCGGGCAAGTTCTTCGTGCAGTTCGGCTGGACCGCAGCGATCGCGGTGTTCTTTTCGCTGGTCGTGGCACGCATGCTGACGCCGATGATGGCAGCCTATCTGCTCAAACCGCCGCGCGGTCAGCACCACGAGCCGGGCTGGATCAGGCTCTACCTCGGCTGGGCGGCGTGGTGCCTCAAGCATCGCATTCTTACCAGTCTGGCGGCGGCGGGATTCTTCTTCGGTTCCTTCGCGCTGGTGCCGCTGCTGGCCACCGGTTTCATTCCGCCAGACGATCTTTCGCAGACCCAGGTCTACCTTTCCTTGCCGCCCGGCAGCACGTTCGAACAGACGCTGGCCATCGCCGAAAAGGCGCGCGAGATCGTCCAAAAGAATCCGCAGGTGAAAATGGTCTACACCGCGATCGGTGGCGGCGCGGCGGGATCGGACCCGTTCATGCCGCGTGGCGCGTCTGAAGTGCGCAAGGCCACGTTGACAATCAACATGACTCACCGCAGCGAGCGTGGCGGCATTACCAAGCAGGCCGTGGAGCGCGAGCTGCGCGAGGCGCTGGCATCACTGCCGGGTGTGCGCGTTACGGTCGGATTCGGCGGGTCGAGCGAGAAGTATGTGCTGGTTCTGGCGAGCGAAGACGGCGCCATGCTCGCCGAGCATGCGCGCAAGGTGGAGCGCGAGCTGCGCACGATACCGGGCATCGGCAACGTGAATACCACGGCGAGCCTGGTACGGCCGGAACTCGTCGTGCGGCCCGACTTCGCCAAGGCAGCCGATCTCGGCGTGACGTCGGCGGCGATCGCCGAGACGTTGCGCATCGCCACCGCGGGCGACTACGACCAGGCGCTTGCCAAACTCAATCTGGCGCAGCGGCAGGTGCCGATCATCGTCAAGCTGCCGCCCGAAGCGCGGCGGGATCTGTCATTGCTCGAACGCATGACGGTGCCCGGCAGGCACGGTCCGGTGATGATCGGCAACATCGCCTCGCTGGCCATCGACAGCGGTCCGGCCGAGATCGATCGCTACGACCGCCTGCGCAACATCAACTTCGAGATCGAGCTGAATCAGCAGCCGCTCGGCGAAGTCGAGAAGCGCGCGCTTGCCCTGCCGAGCCTCGCCAAGCTACCGCCGGGCGTGACCCAGACCACCATCGGCGATGCCGAAGCGATGAACGAGCTGTTCGCGAGCTTCGGCCTGGCGATGGCTACCGGCGTGCTGTGCATCTACATCGTGCTGGTTCTGCTGTTCAAGGATTTCATCCAGCCAACGACGATTCTCGCCGCGCTGGTGCTGTCGGTGCCGGGCGCATTGCTCGCGCTCTTCGTCACCAACACCGCGCTGTCGATGCCCTCGATGATCGGCCTGATCATGCTGATGGGCATCGCAACCAAGAATTCGATCCTGCTGATCGACTACGTGATCCTGGCGCGGCGCGACCACGGTCTCGACCGCTGGGAGGCGCTGCTCGACGCCTGCCGCAAGCGCGCGCGTCCGATCGTGATGACCACGGTTGCGATGGGCGCGGGCATGCTGCCGATCGCGATCGGCCTGGGCACCGATCCGAGTTTTCGTGCGCCGATGGCGATCGTGGTGATCGGCGGCCTGATCACCTCGACCTTCCTGAGCCTGCTGGTGATTCCGGTGGTGTTCTCGTACGTGGACGACGCGATCAACCTGGTCCGCAAACTCGGGCGCCAGCGCCACCTGCCGAGGATACCCGAGGCGGGTGATCCCCTACCGCGTAGCGGGGACTAGGCCGCGCAGGACGAGGTCGACGGTTTCCATGCCATGCATGAACAGCCGCTGGAAGTTGGGCGACAGGTATTCGAGCGAGAGTGCGAGCATCGTGAATCCGACCGTCAGGGTGATCGGAAAGCCGACCGCAAAGATGTTGAGCGCCGGCGCGGCACGCGTGAGCACGCCGAGCGCGATGCTGGTGACCAGCAGGGTAGCGATCAGGGGTAGTGCGAGCAACACGCCGGCCGCGAACACGTAGCCGCCGGCGCGTGCCAGTTCGCCCCAGCCGCCGGCGGCCAGTGGTGTCGCAGTGACTGGCAGGAAACTGAAACTCTGTGCGAGCGCGGCAATAAGCATCAGGTGGCCGTTCAACGCCAGGAAGGTCAGCGTCGCCAGCAACCCGAGGAATTCCTGCAGCACGGCCGATTGGCCGCCGTTCTGCGGGTCGAACGCCGTGGCGAATGACAAGCTCATCTGAAAGCCGATGACTTCGCCGGCGGTGTCGATCGCGGCGAACACCAGTCGCATGGCAAAGCCCATCGCCACGCCGATCAGCATTTGCTGGGCCAGTACCAGCAGGCCGACCAGGCTGCCCGGGTCGATGCCGTACACCGGCGGCAGCGCCGGCACGAGCGCAACGGTGATCACCACACCCAGGCCGATGCGCACGCGTGCAGGGACCGACCTGTTGTTGAGCACGGGTGCGGCGGCGATTAGCCCCAGCACGCGCGTCAGCGGAAACAGATAGGCGATCAGCCAGGCATTGAGTTCGGCGGTGGTGAACGAGAGCATCGGTCAGAGAGGGGTGAGGGGGAAGGGGTGAAGGGTGAGGGGTGGCTCCTTACCCGTTACGCCTTACCCCTCACCACCAAAAGACACTAGCCGATCAGCGAAGGGATCGCTTCGTAGAGCCGGGTGATGTAGTCGGTCAGCTTGGTCAGCATCCATGGCCCGGCGAGCACCAGGGTGGTGAAGATGACGACCAGCTTCGGCACGAACGACAAAGTCATTTCATTGATCTGGGTGGCCGCCTGGAAGATGCTGACGACCAGGCCAGTGATCAGCGCGGCCGCGAACAGCGGTGCCGAGACCATCAGCGTCATTTCCAGTGCGCCGCGGCCGATTTCGATGACGGTGGTGGGGGTCATTGATGTGTCCTATCCGAAACTGCGAATCAGCGTGCCGATGACCAGGGTCCAGCCATCGACCAGCACGAAAAGCATGATCTTGAAGGGCAGGGCCACCATGACCGGCGACATCATCATCATGCCCATCGACATCAGCACCGATGCGACCACCATATCGATGATGAGGAACGGAATGAACACGATGAAGCCGATCTGGAAGGCGGTCTTCAGCTCCGAGGTGACAAACGCCGGGATCACCAGACGCATCGACAACTGCTCCGGCTTGTCCACTTTCGGCGCGTTGCTGATTTTGGCGAACAGGGCAAGATCGTTCTCGCGCGCCTGCTTGAGCATGAAGGTCTTCAGCGGCACGATGCCGCGCTCGAGCGCGGCATCAAAGTCGATGCGGTTCTCCGACAGCGGGAGGTAGGCCTCGGCGTAGATCTTCTCGCCGACCGGCGCCATCACGAAGAAGGTGAGGAACAGGGCCAGTCCGACCAGCACCTGGTTCGGCGGACTGGTCTGCGTGCCGAGCGCATGGCGCAGCAGCGAAAGCACGATGATGATGCGGGTGAAGCTGGTCATCATCAGCAGAGCCGCCGGGATGAACGTCAGCGAGGTCATCAGCAGCAGGGTCTGAATCGACAGCGAATAGGTGGTGCCGCCGCCCGCAGCGGGCGTGCTGGTGACCGCCGGCAGCGCCTGCGCGAGCACGTCGAGCGGCAGCAGGGTGAGCAGCGCAATCACCCGAGTCAAGAAACGATCAGGCTGGCGGTGCATTGCGCTTCTCCATCATCTGCCTGAGGCGGGTGGCGAACTGTTGCGCTGGGGCCGTGTTGCCTTGTGGCAGCTGCGGCAGTGCGGCTTTCGGCATCGTGTGCAGGGTGGTGATCTGTCCGGGCGCGACGCCGAGCACCAGCGCCGTATCGCCGATTTCGACGATCACCACGCGCTCGCGGGTGCCGACAGCCTGTCCGGCAACGATGCGAAGTGCCTGGGCAGCGCTGCCGCGCGGGGCCGTCAGGCGCTTGAGCAGCCAAAGGCTGCCGAAGATCAGGGCGACGATGAAGCCGAGGCCGAGCAGCATCTGCAACAGGCCGCTGCCGACTTCCGGCGCGGCCTGTGCCCAGGCGGCATGCGGCACAGCGAGCAGGGGAGAGACGATTGCGAGCGCTCTTTTCATGGCTCGCACTGTAGGGCCGGCGAGCCCGGATCGAGGCTCCGATAAGACCGGCAAAAATTGCCTAATTCGGGTTCACGACTGCTCGCCGACGAATCCGCTACGAGGGGGAGGTTTGGCAGAGCGCAGGCAAAAAAATGCCGGCGGGGGGAGAGATCCCGCCGGCAAACTCACACTCGCTCTGAAGAAGGGGGCTGCAATTCACATCGCAGCGGGCAAAACTGGGGGTCCGGGAATGCTTATCCGAAAAACCCGCAACGGGTTTCGGGCGCGCTAGCTGTCGAGTTCGTCATCAACGGCGTCTTCGAGGCTGTCTTCGGCGACGACGGCGTCTTCGGCTTCGTCGTCGTTGGCCGCCTGGTTCAGCATCGCATTGCGGCAGGCAACAACCTGCTCCAGCAACGAGGGAAACGGCGGAAGACTCTCGCCGGGTGCCAGCGTGCGCGTCGAATGGTGAAAGCAGGATGAAGCGCGAACCGTTTCGTTGAGCTGCATGGCGAATCTCCCTCGGTCGTTGTACGGCCCCAATGTAAGAGAGCCGGACCAGTGCTGCCGTGAAGTATTTGGTACCCCGGGTGTCGATTCCCGGGCTGCCGTGAAGTAGTTCGTGCCCTTGTCGTGAATTGGTTCCGCTTTTCTCACGAGGCGCCAGATGTCGTCAGACCTGCATGTTCATGATGTCCTGATAGGCGGTGACCAGCTTGTTGCGTACCTGAACCATCTGCTGGAACGACAGATTGGCCTTCTGCAGGTTGATCATCACGTCCTGCAGATTGACGTTGGGGTCACCTGCAGAGAAGGACTGCGCCATTTCGTGGGCGCCGTCCTGTGCGCTGCTGACCCCCTTGAGGGCGGCGCCGAGCGCCTGCGCGAAATCGACGCCGCCGGCCGCCGATGCCGTGTCCGCCGGCTTGCCGGATGCAACATCGGCTACGGCGCGTAGCTGCGACAGCATCTGCTCGATTCCCTTGGTTTCCATTTGAATTCCTGTCAGTCCGTCGGATGGCGACGCAAGTGCCATGCCCGATACCAGTACAGCGCCCCGGAGTTATCGAAACATGAAAGCGCGTCTTCAACCCAATGGCGTCGTTGCAAACCCTCGCGATACCACTTGGTATCGCTGCCGTTTGCGCCTACCCCTCGGGCCGAATCCATCGCTTTCATCTTGTTCCGATACCTCAGGTTCGCAGTACTAGATTACTCCCTCGGCGCGATACTGCTGCAGCTTGTAGCGCAGTGTCCGTTCCGAGATGCCGAGTTTTTCAACCGCCTTCTTGCGCGAGCCGCCGACTGCGGCCAGCGTGTCGAGTATGTGCTGGCGTTCGAGATCCTTCATGCTGGATGCGTGGTGCTCCAGCGGCGCGCGGGTTGCCGGTGCAGCTTCGGTGATGCCGGTTGCCCAGGCGGCGAGTCCGTTGGTCTTGAGTTGCAGATGCGCGGCTTCGACGGTTTCGGTCGACGCGAGGATCAGTGCGCGCTGGACGACGTTCTCCAGTTCGCGCACGTTGCCCGGCCACGGATACGCGTTGATGGTCGACGCCGCCTCGGCGGAAATCCTTGCCCCCGGCCTGCCGCAGCGTGTGGCATGGCGGGTCAGCAGATGCCGGGCCAGCGGCAGGATGTCGGCGGGCCGCTCGCGCAGCGCCGGAATGGCGATCGGAAACACATTGAGCCGGTAGTACAGGTCCTCTCGGAAGCGGCCCGCCACCACCTCGGACATGATGTTGCGATTGGAGGTCGCCAGAACCCGTATGTCGAGCGGAATCGGCCGCTTGCCGCCGACCCGTTCGACCTCGCGCTCCTGCAGCACGCGCAGCATCTTGGCCTGCAGGGCAAGCGGCATTTCGGAGATCTCGTCGAGCAGGATGGTGCCGCCCTGGGCCTGCTCGAACTTGCCGGCCTGGGCATTCTGCGCGCCGGTGAAAGCGCCCTTCTCGTAGCCGAACAGGGTGGCTTCGAGCAGGTTCTCCGGAATCGCGGCGCAGTTGATCGCGACAAAAGGCGCGGCAGCGCGCGGTGAATGGCCATGAATGAAGCGGGCGAAGACTTCCTTGCCGGTACCGGATTCGCCAGTCAGCAGGACGGTGGCTTCGCTGGCGGCGACCCGTTCGGCCAGTGCAATCGTCTCGCGCGTGCGCGGATCCTCGGCCACCAATTCGTCATAGACCGGCGGTGCCCACGCGTAGCGCGCTACACGCTCGAGCAGTTCCTCCGGCTTGAACGGCTTTTGCATGAAGTCGCTGGCACCTGCCTGCATGGCACATACCGCACGCTCGACGTCGCCGTAGGCGGTCATCAGCAGCACCGGCAGACTGGGCCAGCGGTCGCGCACACTGCGCAGCAATTCGATGCCGTCCATCGGGTCCATGCGCAGATCGGAAAGCACGAGGTTGAAAGTGCTCCCCGATAGTTGCGCGAGTGCGGCCGGACCGCCGTCGACTGCGGTCACCTTGTGGCCGGCGCAGCGCAGCGTCAGCGCGACCGCTTCGCGCAGGGCTTCGTCGTCCTCGACCACCAGTATCGCGATTTTTTCGTTCATGGTTTTTCCCCGCTTTGCACCCTGTTGCCGGTCTTGGCTTCTGCCGCTCGCGGCAGGCTCAGCCGGAACTCCGTTGTCCATCGTCTGCCCGGCGAGTCACGACCGGGGCGCAGTTCGAGATCGCCGCCGTGAGCGCGCGCCACGCCGCGTGCAATGGCGAGCCCGAGCCCGGTGCCTTGGGCCCGTGTCGTGAAGAACGGCTCGAACAGCCGTTTCTGTAGCGCCGGCGCAATTCCGGGGCCGTTGTCGCAGACGCAGAACGTGACGTTCGTCGCGTCGACCTCGGCGTCCAGCGCGACGATGCCGCAGGCCGGCACCTCGCCGATTGCGTTCTCGATCAGGTTGATCAGTGCGCCCACCAGATCGGTGCGGCTGACCCACACCGCGGCATTGGCCGATTCGGCCAGCGCGAGAAACTCGATACCCTTGCCGCGGGCGATCGGATCGCAGTTGGCGGACACCTCGCCGACCAGTTGGTCGATCGTCATGAGTTCTCGGCTGCCGATCTCGCCGCGAGCGAATACCAGCATGTCGCGGATCAGCGCCTCGAGGTGCTGCAGGCGCTCGACGACGCGCGAGGCAACACGTTCGCGGTCCGACGCGCGGAGGGCGGGCGCGGCGAAGTTGGCCGCGTAGAGGAGGGCAGCCGAAAGCGGAGTGCGCAACTGGTGCGCCAGACCGGCGACCATCTCGCCCATCGCGGCGAGCCTCTCGTTGCGTGCCGCCAGTGTACGCATGCGCTGGGCTTCCGTGACATCGTGCAGCAGCACGATCCGTCCGCCACAGGAATCGAGCGCGGTCTCGCGAATCTCGAGACGTAGGTCGCTCGCATCAATCCATTCGTTGGTGGCATCGCTTGCGCTCAACTGCGTCGCCAGCAGCTCTTTCCACTGCCAGCCGACGATATCGTTGCCCAGCATCGCCATGGCGGCAGGATTTGCCTGGTCGACAGTGCCTGCCCGATCGAGCACGACCACGCCGGCCGGCAATGCTGCGAGCAGGGTGCCCAGGCGTTCGTTCAGCGCGGCCTTTTCCTGGTATTGGCGGCGCAGTTCGCCGTTGGCCTGCGCCAGCTCGACGGTTAGTTGCGCTACCTGTGCCTGCAAGCCGTCGTAGGCGCGCGACAGCTCGCTCGAGGCTTCGTTGAACAGGCGAAACGCCTCCGCCAGGTCCGCAGGATCCATCTGCGCGGGCTCTTGCGAGGGGCTGTCGATCAGCAATGCGTGGTCGCTCATGGCACAAAGCCGTTTTGGGATTGCGGCAGACTAGCAAGCGCGTCACCCTCGGATGGCCGTGAACAGGCGGCAAAAAGTGCCGCTTTTCCGATTCACCGCGCGCCCTCGTCGCCGGAACAATCGACGGCGTCGCGTGAGTCGTCCCGATGCGCGCGAGCGTGACGGATGTCACGAGCGTCCCGGCTCGTGGCACTGCTGGCGGCGCGGGCCGGGAAATTGGCCAGGAAAGCGCCCGCTAATCGGCGCAACGGCAAAGTTTGCCGTCGCACAGAATGATGAGGAACAACGGAAAGAACCGCGAGACTCCAAATGGCAACCGAACAGGCAACGCTACCAACTACCGTGCAGGCGGCACTGCCTGCGCCATTGGCATTCATCGGGCAACTGACGATGCGCCAGAAGTTCGCCGGAATGGCTGCCGCGGCGCTGGCGATTGCCGTGCTGACCGGCCTCTGGTTGTGGAGCCGCACCCCCGATTATCAGGTCCTGTTCTCGAACCTGAACGAAAAAGACGGTGGAGCGATCATTGCCGCTCTTGCCCAGCAGAACGTGCCGTACCGCTACTCCGAAGGCGGTGCGGCGATACTCGTGCCGTCCGGCCAGGTCCATGACGTGCGCCTGAAGCTGGCGTCCCAGGGCCTGCCGCGTGGCGGTCTGGTCGGCTTCGAGTTGATGGAGGTGCAGAAGCTCGGCCTGTCTCAGTTCGCCGAACACATCAACTACCAGCGCGCACTGGAAGGCGAACTGGCGCGCTCCATCCAGTCGCTGTCGGCGGTGGACGGCGCGCGCGTGCATCTGGCGATTCCGAAGCAGACCGGCTTCTTGCGCGACGAACAGAAGCCGACCGCCAGCGTGCTGGTGAACCTGCGCGGCGGCCGCCTGCTGGAGCCTTCGCAGGTCGCCGGCATCGTGCATCTGGTGGCCTCCAGCGTACCGGAGCTTCTGCCTGCGGCGGTGTCGATACTCGACCAGAATGGCAAGCTGCTGTCTCAGCAGAAGGACGCCGGGCGCGAGGCCGGGCTCGATCCGACCCAGCTCAAGTACGTCGAAGACATGGAGCAGGGCTACATCAGGCGAATCGAGCAGATCCTCACGCCGATCACCGGACCGGGCAACCATCGGGCGCAGGTCACGGCCGCCGTCGACTTCGATCAGGCCGAACAGACTGCGGAAACCTATACGCCGAATCCAGCCGAAAAGGCCGCCGTACGCAGCCAGCAGTCGCAGGAACAGACGACGCGCGAAGCCGGTGCGGCCGGCGTGCCTGGCGCCTTGTCCAATCAGCCGCCGGCCCCGGCCACCGCGCCGCTGACCACGCCCGCTGCACCAGGTACGCCGGCTGCCGCGAACCAGCCGCCACCGATCAACGCGACGAGAAATTCCACTGTCAATTACGAAGTCGACAAGACGGTGCGGCACGTCAAGACCGCGGTCGGTACCGTCAAGCGCTTGTCGGTTGCGGTGGTGGTCAATCACAAGATGGAAAAGCTGCCCGACGGCAAGATCAAGACGACGCCGCTGTCCGAGGTAGAGATCAAGCAGATTACCGACCTGGTACGCGAGGCGATGGGCTTCAACAAGGAGCGTGGTGACACCCTGAACGTCACCAGCTCGCCATTCCGCGCCGCCGATCCGGAGACCTTGCCCGAGGCGCCGTTCTGGAAGTCGCCCGAGTTCATATCGCTGGTCAAGGATGTCTTCAGGTACGCACTGTTCGCCGGCGCCGCGCTCTACCTGCTGTTCGGCGTGATCAAGCCGCTGGTACGACAGATGGCTGAACGCAAGGAGGGCGAGGCTGACGTTCGTGACGTGACGCCGAACGACCAGGACGCAATGGTCGCGCTGTCCGGTCCGAATGGCGCGGGGGCTCTGACGTTCGATCAGAAGCTGACGCGGGCCAAGGAGCTGGCAAAGAACGATCCGAAACTCGTCGCCAACATGATCAAGGAGTGGACCCATGGCGGACAAGGATGACGGCTTCGAAAAGGGCGCGCTATTGCTCGTCTCGCTCGGCGCCGACGAGGCGTCGGAGGTGCTCAAGCACCTCGGGCCGAAGGAAGTGCAAAAGCTCGGCAGCGCCATGGCCAGCCTGCAGGCTGCACCGCGCCAGCGCGTCGAAACCTTGCTCGACGAGTTGAGCAGTCACGCCGGCAAGGGCGCGCCGGTTACCGCCGACGAACAGATGATCCGCTCCATGTTGACCAAGGCACTTGGCGATGACCGTGCCGCCAACCTGATTTCGCGCATCCTCTCCGGCAACGATACCGCTGGTATCGAGGGACTGAAATGGATGGACGCCATCACAGTCGCCGACATGATCAAGAACGAGCACCCGCAGATCATCGCGACGATCCTGGTGCATCTCGAATACGACCACGCCGGCGAGATTCTCAAGAATTTCGCCGACCGCCTGCGCAATGACGTGATCCTGCGGATCGCCACGCTCGACGGCGTGCAGCCCGCGGCATTGCGGGAACTCAACGATGCGCTATCGCGCGTGCTGGCTGGTGCTGCGTCGATGAAAAAGACGGCGCTCGGCGGAGTCAAGACCGCGGCGGAGATTCTCAATTTCGTTGGCTCGGCGGCAGAAACGGCGATTATCGACAACGTTCGCGAATATGACGCGGAACTGGCGCAGAAGATTCTCGACGAGATGTTCGTGTTCGAGAACCTGATCGATCTCGACGACCGCGGCTTCCAGGTGCTGCTGCGCGAGATCCAGTCCGACTCCCTGATCATCGCGCTGAAGGGCGCGCCGGCGGAACTGCGCGAGAAGGTGTTCAAGAACATGTCCCAGCGTGCCGCCGAGATGTTGCGCGAGGATCTCGAATCGCGCGGTCCGGTGAGGCTGTCCGAAGTCGAGGCCGAGCAGAAGGAGATTCTCAAGACCGCCCGCCGGCTGGCCGAGGAAGGCCAGATCCAGTTGGCCTCCAAGGGCACTGAGGATGCCTTCGTCTGACCATGAGCGCCGCCAACGTCACGCCCCTGCGCCCCGACCATGAACAGCGCTACCGGCGTTGGGAGCCGGAACGCTTCGAAGACTCAAAGGCGCGCACGCCAGAACCGGTCGTGCAGGCGCCGCCGCCGGAACCTGAGTTGCGCCTGCCGACGGCCGACGAAATCGAGCGCATCCACATCGACGCCGCCGAGATGGGCCGCAAGGCCGGTTTCGAGCACGGCTACGAAGAGGGCACGGCGCGGGTCCGGATGGAGGCGTTGCAGATCAATACGCTGCTCGAGCACTTCGAGACGGCGGTCAGCGAGTTCGATCAGCAGGTCGGCGAATCGCTGGTTCGGCTGGCGCTCGAGATAGCGCGCCAGGTGGTGCGGCGCGAACTGAAGACGCAGCCGCACTGCCTGCTCGATGTGGTGCGCGAGGCGCTCGCGCAACTGCCGCATCAGCACGTCAATATCCATGTCCATCCCGGGGACGCACAACTGGTCCGCACCCATCTCGCGGACCAGGTGCAACATGCCGGTCATCGCATTCGCGAGGACGCCAGCCTCGCGCGGGGCGGCTGCCGTCTCGACGCGGCCGGAACGCAGGTCGACGCGACGGTGGAGACACGCTGGAAGCGGGTCGTCGAATCGCTCGGTCTGCGCGACGACTGGTCGGCTCCCGCCGAGCCGCGATTGGGTGCGGTCTGATGCCGACGCTGACCGAAGCCTGGCGCGGACATCTAGATGGATGCCGCAAACTGGTCGAGGCGGCCGTACCCTACGCCACCTGCGGAACGCTGACCCGCATCAACGGCCTGGTGATGGAAGCCAACGGCATAAAGCTGCCGCTGGGCAGCGGGGTGCGTGTTTCGGTCGGCGGCAGTGGAGCGGTGGTCGAGGCGGAGGTGGTCGGGTTTCATGGCGAGAAGCTCTACATGATGCCGACCGATGATGTCTTCGGTCTCGCGCCCGGTGCCCAGGTTGCACCGTTCGAGGCGAGCCACGCTCGGCCGCGGGTCGGCGAGAGGATCTTCGCGAGACGCCGTGCCCAGGATCGCGCCAAGCATCTGCCGGTGGGCGAGGCGCTGCTGGGTCGCGTGGTCGATGGCTCCGGCCGGCCGCTCGACGGCCTCGGACCGCTCCACACCAGTGAGATGCGATCGCTCGCCAGCCGTCCGGTCAATCCCTTGCAGCGGGCAGCGATCGACCGCTCGCTCGATGTCGGCGTGCGCACGATCAATTCACTGCTGACGGTTGGCCGCGGCCAGCGGGTCGGCCTGTTTGCCGGCTCCGGCGTCGGCAAGTCGGTGCTGCTCGGCATGATGGCGCGCTATACGGCGGCCGAGGTGGTGGTGGTCGGCCTGATCGGCGAGCGTGGCCGCGAGGTGAAGGAGTTCATCGAACAGATTCTCGGCAGCGCAGGCTTGCGTCGTGCCGTGGTGGTGGCTGCACCGGCCGATACCAGCCCGCTGATGCGCCTGCAGGGCGCCGCCTATGCGACGACGGTGGCCGAGCATTTTCGCGATCAGGGCCGGCAGGTCTTGCTGATCATGGACTCGCTGACCCGCTACGCGATGGCCCAGCGCGAGATCGCCCTGGCGATCGGCGAACCACCGGTCACCCGCGGTTATCCCCCGAGCGTCTTCGCTCGCCTGCCTCAACTCGTGGAGCGCGCCGGCAACGGGCCGGACGGCGGCGGTTCGATCACCGCCTTCTATACGGTGCTTGCCGAAGGCGACGACCAGCAGGATCCGATCGCCGACGCGGCGCGCGCGATCCTCGATGGCCATTTCGTCCTGACGCGGGCACTGGCCGAAGCGGGGCACTACCCGGCCATCGATATCGAGCAGTCGATCTCGCGCGCGATGCACGGACTCGTCAAGCCGACCCATTTCGAACTGGTCCGGCGCTTCAAGCAGCTCTATTCGCGCTACCAGCGCTCGCGCGACCTGATCGCGGTGGGCGCTTATGCGCAAGGGGGCGATCCACTGCTCGACAAGGCAGTGGCGATGTATCCGCAGATCGAGGCCTTCCTGCAGCAGAAGATGGACGAGTGCGACAACTACGAGGACAGCGTGTTCAAACTGCATCGCCTGTTCGATCAGGCACTGTGAGCGCAGCATCGCAATGAGCCATAGCCGCTTTCCGCTGGAGACGCTGCTCGAACTGGCGCAGTCACGGGCCGATGATGCGGCCAAGCGGCTCGGGCAACTGATCGCCGCGCAGAGCGAGGACTCGCGCAAGCTCGAGCTGCTGCAGCAGTATCGTGCCGACTACCAGGGGCGCTTCGTCGCTCATGCGCGCAGCGGCATGCGCCCGGAGGAATGGGCCAACTACCAGAGCTTTCTCGCCAAACTCGACGAGGCGATCGAGCACCAGAGCCGGATCTGCCAGTTGGCGCAGAACCGCACCGTTGCCGGCCAGAAGAGCTTCGTCGAACAACGCAACCGGCACAAGGCCTTCGATACCCTGGCACAGCGCCATGAATCCGAAGAAGTGCGACGCGCCACGCGGCAGGAGCAGAAATCCGCCGATGAGCACGCGGCCAAGCACTTCAAGGACAAGCTGGAAGACAGCATGGATACCGGTGGCACGTCGCTTGCTGATCGCTACAACAATTGACCACAACCCCGGAGATCTCGATGCCCGGTCTTGCCTTGCCCATTGCAGTGGTCGCCGTCACGCCCGGCGCAGCGATTGCGCCAACCGGCCAATCGGCCGGCAGTCTCGTATCCGATGCGAATGCCATTGCGTCCGGTGGAGAGGCGACCGGCGACGGCATGTTCGCCACGCTGCTCGGACGTCAGATGGCCGGCAATCTCGTATCCGATGCCAATGCCATCGCATCCGGTGGTGAGGCGAGCGGCGACGACGTGTTCGCCGCGTTGTTCGGACAGCAGATGGCCGGCGCGACACTGCCCGCGGAAAGCGCCCCGGTGGCGCTGAGCGCCGCGGCGGATCTGCCGCAGGCCGCGCCAGCCGACCCGGCTGCACAAGCCGTCGATCTGTCGGTCCTGTTGCAGGGGCTGCTGCTGCCGATATCGGCGCGCCCCGACGGCCTACAGGCGGGCGATCCGAAGCCGGATTCGGCCGATGCGCTGGCCTCCCGCCCGGTTCGGGTCTTGCCAGGCGCTACCACACCGACCGCGTTGCCGACCCAGGCCATGTCGGACCCGGCGGCTGCATCCTCGACGTTCGGCGAAGCCTCGCCCGGATTCGCCCAATTGATTGCGGATGATGCCAGGCAGGCGGCAACCGATGCCGCGGTTGCCGGCAAGCCGGCGGAAACTGCCGCCCGGGAACTGCCGCTTCAGGATACGCGACTCGAATCGCAGCCCGCCACACTGCAGGTTCTTCATCGTCTGCCCGAATCAGTCAGGATCGAGCGGGAGAGTGTCGTGGTGGCGGCACCGGTCACTTCGCCAAGGTGGCATGAGGATCTCGGATCCAAGGTAACGATGCTGATCGGCAAGGAAGCGGCATCTGCCGAACTGGTCCTGACGCCGCCGCATCTCGGGCGCGTCGAAGTCCACTTGTCGGTGAGCGGGGATCAGACCAGCGCCACCTTCGTCGCTGCGACCCCGGCGGCGCGCGAGGCGCTGGAACAGGCCCTGCCCAAGCTGCGGGAATTCCTCGCCGACGCCGGCATCAACCTGACGCAGGCCTCGGTCGGCGGTGACACACAGGCCGGCCAGGGCAAGGCAGACGGAAATCGCGGGAACCGATCCGGACAGGGCGGAGACTCGCAGGACGTGACGGAAATCGCGCTTCCGACAGCCTCGACTCGCCGAATCGACGGCATGGTGGACACCTTCGCGTGATTTGAACGGCGTATTGCTCGCTGTTCGACCCTAAAGCTGCGCGTCCCAGGCTCGATAATGAAGAATACCCTCAGGAGTTGACTCGATGTCCAAAGCCGCAGCCGCAACCGCCGATGGCGATATCGCACCACCGAAGAAGAAGAGCAAGCTCATCCTGTTGATCGGCATCGGTGTGCTGGTTCTGGCCCTGACCGGCGGTGGCTCGTTCTTCATGATGTCGAAGAAGAAGGCCGCTGAAGCCGAACCGGACGGCGAGGATGGCCACGCTCCGGCCGCCACCGCGCATGCCAGGGCCAAGTCGGGCTCGCCCCCCACCTTTGTGCCGATGGAACCATTCACCGTCAACCTGATGCCGGAAAACGGCGAGCAGTATCTTCAGGTGGTGGCTACGCTGAAGGTCGAGGATTCCCATGTCGCCGACGATCTGAAGACCTACATGCCCGAACTGCGCCATCGCGTGCTGATGCTGTTGTCGGGCAAGAAAGCCTCCGATCTCCAAGGTGTCGATGGTCGCGAGGCGCTCGCCGAGGAAATCATGTCGGCCTCGAACGTCGTGCTGGGCTTCGGTTCGACTTCCAAAGGCAAGGGCAGCACGGCGCTCGACGGCAAAGTCAAGAAGGCGCTGGTGGAAGGCCCGGTGGTATCGGTCCTGTTCACCTCATTCATCATCCAGTAGCATCGCAAGAGCCACTCATGTCGCAGGACTTTCTTTCGCAGGATGAGGTCGATGCCCTCTTGAATGGCGTGAGCGGCGAATCGGACGAGCCGCAGGCCGAAGTGCCGGTAGAAGGCGCACGGCCATACAACCTCGCCACGCAGGAGCGAATCGTACGCGGGCGCATGCCCACGCTGGAGCTGATTCACGAACGCTTCGCCCGCAACCTGCGCATCGGTCTTTTCAATTTCATGCATCGCAACGCCGGGATTTCGATCGGTCCGACCCGCGTGCAGAAGTACGGCGAGTTCGTGCGCAACCTGGTCGTGCCGACCAACCTGAATCTCGTCCAGGCCAAGCCGCTGCGTGGCACCGGCCTGATCGTTTTCGATCCGAGCCTGGTCTTCCTGGTGGTGGACAACATGTTCGGCGGCGACGGGAGATTCCACACGCGCGTCGAAGGCCGCGAGTTCACGCCGACCGAGCAGCGCATCATCCGCGGCCTGCTCGACGTGGTTTTTGCCGGCTACGAGAAGGCGTGGAGCACCGTATTCGAACTCAAGTTCGAGTATGTCCGGTCGGAGATGAACCATCAGTTCGCCAACATCGCGACGACCTCGGAAGTATCCATCGCGAGCACATTCACGCTGGAGTTTGGCGGTGCGACCGCCGACATGCACATTTGCTTCCCGTATTCGATGATCGAGCCGATACGCGACTTGCTCAACAGCACCACGCAAGGCGATCAGGCCAGCCGGGATGCGCGGTGGACAGGCACGCTGACGCGTCAGTTGCAGGGTGCCGAGGTCGACCTCGTCAGCACGCTGGGCAGCTCGACGATTTCCTTGCGTCAGATTCTGCACATGAAGGCCGGTGACGTGATTCCGCTGCAGATTCCGGAACACATCAGCGGTGCGGTCGATGGCGTGCCGGTGGTCGAGTGCCAGTACGGTATTCAGAACGGTCGCTATGCGCTCAGGATAGAGCGGTTTTCGAACGAACCCGAAATGGCGCACGCACACTCAGGAGAACACCATGTCTGAAACCGTGGAAGAACAACAGGTCGGCGACGACGAATGGGGCGCCGCGATGGACGAGCAGGCGGCGGCCGATGCCGCCACCACCGCCAGCACGGTAACCCAGCAAGCCGCCAGTGCGGCGTCGGCGCTATTCCAGAACTTCGGCGAATCGGGGAACAAGTCTGGAAACCTGCAGGACTTCGACCTGATTCTCGACATCCCGGTCCAGATGACCGTGGAGCTGGGTCGCACCAAGATCTCGATCCGCAATCTGCTGCAGCTCGCACACGGCTCCGTGGTCGAGCTCGACGGACTCGCCGGCGAGCCGATGGACGTCATGGTCAATGGAACCCTGATTGCGCAAGGCGAGGTGGTCGTGGTCAACGACAAGTTCGGAATTCGCCTGACCGACATCATCACGCCTTCCGAGCGCATGCGAAAACTCAACCGCTGAACCGGCTCTCCTCTCTCGTTCCGCAAGGAATCGGGATTCGGCGGCCTGTGGGCCGCCATTTTTCTTCTGCGCTCAGCGAGTGCGCATATTCCGGTCGCGTTCGACGCGCAGGATGTAGCGCTGGATCATCGAGACCTGCGAATCGGGCAGCCGGACGAACTGACAGCCGGCACGCAGCATGGGTTTTCCATTCGCGGCGCTGATGCGGAACACGCTGCGTACGCGCATCTTGGCTTCGATGGTGCCGATCTCGGGCAGGTTGATGCGGCAATGGTGGAACTCGCGGTCCGGTTCGAAGGGCGTGCCTTCGGGCGGCACCATCACCGCCAGGCCGCCACCGCTGATGTCGAGCACCCGCGCGTCGACGCGCATTTCTTCCGGGCCTTCTCCTTGCACGATCACACTGCAAATGACGCCGTGGATTGATGGGGTCGAGAGCCGGTAATACTCGCGACGCTGCAGGCGCAGCACCGCGTCCGGCACCGGCGCCACGAAGGCTTTTGTACCTTCGAGGGCGGACGGCCTGGCGTGCTGCAAGTGAAACTGGATCTTGACCCGGTCCAGTTGGGTCATGCAGGTGAGCTCGTCCGACGCGGCCACGCGGGCATTGATGGCCTCGTCGGCGCCCCAGTCGAGGTACAGGCTGTTCTCGTCGTTCGACAATCCGAGCACGGTGGTCAGTAGAAAGTCGCCGGTAGGCCCGAAAAAGACACTGACCATGGCGCGCCGCTCGATCAGGTTGCGCAGGATGAAACGCACCTCGCGCCGATCGCGCTGGAGGTAGTGCGCGTAGTCGTCCGACTTGAGCAGTTCGAAGCGCAGTGGATGGGGTTCGGCGTGGGTCATCGCTGGGTTGGGTTCGATCGATGTCGACGGCATCTGTTGAAGCCCATTTATAGCACGGGATGGCGAGGTCCGCCGCGCGAAGATGGCATGGAGTTTCCGGTCAGATCGCGGACGTGGCGAAGGGCGCCGAGGTCTGACCGCTTTCGATACGATAGAGCCACGCCAGCAGTTCGGCGATCGCGACGTAGAGCTGCGGCGGAATGTGCGCATCGAGGTCGACCTGCATCAGCAGGGCGACCATTTCGGGAGACTCGTGAACGAACACGCCGGCCTGGCGTGCGCGTTCGATGATCTGCTCGGCGATCACGCCGCTGCCCTTCGCCACCACGCGCGGCGCGGCGTCGCTGGCACAGTAGCTCAGCGCGACTGCATTGTGTCGCTTCGCTTCAGTCATGGTGGTCGACCGTCGCCTGGGTCAGCCGCAGGCCGGCTGCCTCCAATGCGCCAGCCAGTGCGGGCCGCGCCAGCATGAGCTGGCTTGCATGTTCGACGTCATCAGCCTGCAGGCGTACGCTGACACGATCGCCGCTGAGGGCCAGTTCGGCACTCACAGCGCCGAGTCGAGGCAAGGTCAGCCGCAAACTTGTGCGCCATTCGGGCAGGTCCGCGCCGGCACCGCCGGCTTCGCGTTCGATCGGAGCGTCGATATCCCAGTCGAGTTGCTGGCCCGGCCAGATCTGCGCCTGCCATGACAGTTGCTGAGTTGCCAGCGCGTCGAGTTGCTTGTGCAGGATGGCGCTGACCTCGTGTCCCGGCCCTGAGCCGGTGTTGGCGGTCGATTGCTTGCCATACACGAGCAGCGAGCTCGTCGCCTGTTGTTCGCGGCTTGCCAGGGTGTCGCCCCGTGCCGGCAATGCGAGCGTCGTGCCTGGCGGAAGTCTTGCCTGGGGTTCGCGCAGCAGGTCATCAAGAGTCGATCGGCCCGCGACCCACTGCGCCTGGTGGGCTTCGTAGAACATGCCGCTGCGCGAAACGGCATCCCGCAGCACAGCGGCGATCTGCCCTGGGTCGGTGCTGGCCTGCGGCATCAGCGCAGTGCCCTGCGCAAGGGGTATTGGCTTTGCATCCGCACCCGTCAACAGGCTGCCGATCAATTGTGCTGTGCGCGACAGTTGCGGCGACGGCGTGCTCGCCGGGGACGGCTCGGCCATCCGGGCAGTGATGGTGCTCCGCTCACTGCCGTTTGCCGTATCGCCGGTTCGCCCAGTGATGACGAGATCGAGCTGATCACCCGGCCTGGCCGGCACTGGCAGCGAGAGCGTCAGCGGCCGGCCGGCAATTTCCGCGCGAAAGTGGCCGTCCGGCAGCACGGTCTGGATAAAGGCGCGAATCCTGTCGCCCGGATTGAGCGGCGGCGGGTCGGGGCGCAACGGACGGATTGGTTCGGTCGACTGGATCGTCGACTCGGCGAGCATCTTGAGGCGGGCGATCAGCGCGCTCGGTATCATCGGCCTACCGGCTTGGAAGCTTGGTCGCGGCGGGTTAGTACCCGGCCGCGGTGTAGCTGCTGCGCATATCGCGTCCGGGCGTGGCGTCGCCGAGGAAGCGGCGGACATGCTCCATCCATGGCTCGGTAAAGCTGCGAACCTTGCGGTCGTCTGCCAGGATGCGTTTGATCAGGTGTACCTTGCGCTCGCGTTCCGGTTCGGTGAGCCTGGTCCGCGCGTCCTCGACCGAGAGTCGGTTGCGCAGTCGCGCGACCTTACGTTCGAGTTCGATCAGGCGGTCCCAGTCTCCCGCTTCCGCAGCCTGCACCATGTCGCCGGAGATTCCGCTTAGTGTTTCGTAGAGATTGAGCGTGCTCATGCTGGTGCTCCCTCGCGCTCAGGCCGTGCTGCCCGAGTTGGCGATCGAATTGGGCTTGCCGATCTGCTCCCAGGCTTCCTTGAGTTCGCGCAGCAATGTCGACACCTCGGCCAGGGCTGCGAGGTCGTTGCGGACGTTGGCATGAAGCAGGCGCGTGCACATATAGTCGTAGAGGGAGGCGAGTCGCTGCGCCAGTTCCCCGCCGACTTCGAAGTCCAGGCTGACTTTCAGTCCATTGCTGATGATCTCGATCGCCTTCGAGATCGCGCTGCCCTTCAGCGGAACGTCACCGCTCTCGAGGTGTATGCGGGCGGCGTTGGTGGATACCAATGCACCCTCGAACAACATCAGCGTAAGACGGTGCGGATCCGCAGAACTGACACCATTTTCGACACCAACATTTTTGTAGGCAAGTGCGCCGCTCCGGTGAGCAAACATCTATCGGGCTCCAGGGTGGGTATCGGGCATCATCGATTCTGTAACGGCCTAGCCTCTGGAACTTGAGAGGCTGGCGAGCTGCTGCTTCAAGTAGCTGCTGGTTGCGTTCATGCTGGCGACCGTGACGTCGAGCAGGGTAAACTGCGCGCGATAGCGTGCCTCGATCGACGTCATGCGCGTTTCGAGTGCAGTCGTGCGCTTGTCGAGCGAGGCGACACGCTGATTGAGGCCGTCGACCTTGCCAGTGACCAGGCCTTCGCTGCCGAGCATCGTGGTAACGCGCGTGTCGATCAGGGAGGCCAGGCCTTCGACACCGTTGGTCGTGGCGAATATGCGCGACACGCTTTTGGTCGGATTGGTCAATGCCTCGGCGAGCTTGCCGGCATTGAGCGACAACGCGCCGTCGCTGCCGAAGCCCAGTCCAATCTCGGAGAGTGAGCCGAAGCCGCCATTGGAGGCGACGCCGCTGAAGCTGCTGCGCAACTGCGACTGGATCGACCGGATCGTCGGGTCGCCGTTCAACTCTCCAGCCTTCTTGGTGGCCGGATCGTAGGCGGTGAGGTCGCGCAGAATCTTGTTCAGGTCATTGTAGGCCTTGACGAAGTTGCCGACGTTGGTCTGTGTGGTTTCGGTGTCGGGCGCGACGCTGACCGTCGCCGGACTGACGACGTTGGTCTTGAGCAGATTGAGCGTCAGGCCGTCTACGGCGCCCGCGACATTGTTGCTGCTGCTGGTCACATCAACTCCATTGACCTTGAGCAGCGCGTCTAGCGGGGCCGTTTTCTCGGTCAGTCCTCCGGGGGTTGCGCCATTATCGAAGGCTATGGCCGCGAGTCCACCGTTGCCGCCGCCTTGCTGGATGCGGATGGCGTTGTTCGTTCCCTGGTCGTTCGACGTGACGAACAACTGCGCGCCGGATGAGCCATTTACGATTACCGCGGAAACGCCGGCTTGCGCGTTGTTGATCGCATCGCGAATGCCGGCAAGGGTGTTATTGCTACTGTCGATGGTGATCGACTTTGCCGCCTTTTCGGGGTCCGCCGTGAACGTCGGCCCGCTGTAGCTGCCGATCTCAAGGGTCAGTGTGCCGGTGCCGACGACGGCCGACGACGAGGCGAATCCCCCCTTGGTCAATTGTTGCGCCTTTGCCAGTTGACTGACCTCGACGCTGACCGAGCCGCTCGGCGCACCGGAGGCAGCCGAGGCGGTCAGTATCGTCTCATCGGACGACTTTGCCTTGGCGGCGGCGAACGCGGAACCGGTCTTGAGCGATTGGGTCGCGCTTTGCAGGGCCGACAGCGCACCCTGAACGCGGCCATAGGCCGAGATGTCGGAACGCAGACCCGACTGCTGAGTCTGGATCTGCGTGATCGGCTTCCGCTCGACGGCCATCAAGCCGCTGATGATGCCCTCGATGTCCAGGCCGGAGCCGACTCCGGCACTCGATATTGTTGCCATAAGCGCCTCCTTCAGGCTTCCATGCGAAGCAGCAGGCCCTTCATCTTGTCGAGTGCGCGGCGCATCGCCAGCACTTCCTCACCCGGGATCTGCCGGATGACTTCCTTGGTCTTGGCGTCGACCACCCTGACCATGGTCCTGCCTGAATCCTTGTCTACCGAGAACTGCAGGTCGCTGGCGACCGCGCTTACCACCTTGCGGATGTCCTTGACGGCCTGTTCCACCTGCTCGGCCGATGCGGGCGCCAGTCCTGCATCTGCATTGGTCCGCTCCGTCTCTGCGGGTTTCGGTTCCCCGTCGGCCCGAGTCTTGCGCTGCGCGACCGGCGATTCGAGTACCGCTGAAGTTGTGCGAGCTATTTCCATTGCATGTCTCCCTTTGTGCGGCAAAGGCGCGGGGCCCGATTGGGCTCCCGCGCCTGAACCTCATTCGACTACCGGTCGGTCAGCGAAGCAGCGAGAGCACGTTCTGCGGCAACGCATTGGCCTGGGCCAACATCGCGGTGCCCGCTTGCTGCAGGATCTGGTTGCGCGACAGGGCTGCGGTTTCCGCCGCGAAGTCTGCGTCCATGATCCGGCTACGCGCCGCGCTCTGGTTCTCGACCGAAACCTGCAGGTTGGAGATCACCGACTCGAAGCGGGTCTGGCGTGCGCCCCAGTTGCCGCGTTCTTCGTTGATCGTGTTCAAGGCAGTATCGAGGTTGTCGATCACGGTGCCGATCGCTGCAGCGTCTGCCGAGCTGCCGATCACCGCGGTACTGCCCGTCACTGCCGTGATGGTCGCGTTCGCATTGAATGCGGTCGAACCGAAATTCACGTTGATCGAGTCGTCGCCCGTGGTACCCGCGCCGACCTGGAAGTTGATCGATCCGCTCGTCGCGAAGATGGCTGCGTTGTTGAACTTGGTGCCGCTGAGGAGGCGGGTGATTTCGTCCTGCATCTGACCGAATTCGGTGTTCAGCGAATTCTTGTCGCTGTCACTGTTGGTCGAATTGCGCGATTGCACCGCGAGTTCGCGCATGCGCTGCAGCGCGTCGCCGACCTTCGCCAATGCACCTTCAGCGGTTTGCGCGTAGGAGATGCCATCGTTGGCGTTGCGGATCGCAACGTTCATGCCGCGAACCTGGGAGTTCATGCGCTCGGCAATTGCCAGGCCGGCGGCATCGTCCTTGGCGCTGTTGACACGCATGCCGGAAGACAGGCGCTGCAGGGAAGTGGCAAGGGCGCTTTGGGAGTTCGAAAGGTTGCGCGCGGAATTGAGTGCGGCAACGTTGGTGTTGATGATCTGAGGCATTTTGTTTCTCCTTAACTTTCTGACTGATTGACCGGAGAACCATGCCGCCACCTTTTCCCCAAGGGGGCGTGCATGTCGCCGACAAACTGATTTACGTCCGCACTCGTCCGATCTTTAGGATTTCAGCGCCTGAACAACCATTTACCGCGCTTTGGAAGACAGGTGCCGCGTGCTTGAGCCAGTTATCGGCGGTGGTCCCGACAAATTTAGGGGCAGTCAAGGAATTGGAGGCGATTCACCGGTCAATTCGTATTGGATGACACGCATTGTGGGGCATCGCCGTCGTTGCGATCCCGGAAAGTCGTGGCGTAAGGCCCGCCTTCTTCGAGCATCGGGCGGACCGCGCGCAGCCTAGACTCGCCGGCAAGCGATCCCAAAAGGGGGTTCCGCCAACACATGCACGCATATGGGAGCATCCAATGAGCTACATGACATGCGACGTCGCTGGCCTCGATCGTCTGCTCGACGATCACGGCGGCAATCGCAGCATCCTCTCGCTCGACTGTTTCGACACGCTGGTCTGGCGGGAAGTGATGGCGCCGACCGATGCCTTTTACCGTCTTTCCGAATACCCGACATTTCGGAAGCTGGGCCTGACTGCACGCTCGCGGATCAGCGGCGAATCCGCGGCACGATCTGCGCGTCAGTTGCGCGACGCCAAACACGAGGTCTCTCTCGACGAGATCTATCGGCACACGGCGCCCGGCGCCGCCGAAGACCAGATCGCCCGGCTCGTCGCCGACGAACTCGCTCTGGAAATGGAGATCTGCTTCGGGTTCGCGCCGATGCTGTCCCTGGTGCGGCGGGCAAAAGCGGCCGGCAAATGCGTAATCATCGTCAGCGATACCTATTTCGACGAGCAGCAGTTGCGTGAATTGATCTCTGCCGCGCTCGGTATCGAGTCGCTCGACGGCCTGATCGACCGGGTGTTCTGCTCGAGCCGCTTCGGCGTATCGAAATACAACGGATTGTTTGCAGACGTGATGCGCGAACTGAATGTCGATGCGAGCGACATCCTGCATGTCGGCGACAACGTAGCGGCGGACGTCGCCGGTGCATTCAAGTCGGGCATCCGTGGCGTGCACTTCTCTGCGTTCACCGAGTCGATCGAAGAGGTTATCCGGCTGCACGCGGCTGCGGCGAGCGTTCTCTTGCCGCAGATCCGCGATCAGCGCCCGCTGTCCAGCCTGTGCAACGCCCTGTGGGCGCAACATGCCAATCAACTGGATGCCGCGCAACGTATTGGCCATACCATGCTCGGTCCGGTAATCCTCGGCTACATGCGCTGGGTGGCGGAGCAGGCAACCGAGGTATTGCGGCAGGGCAAGCGACCACACCTTGTTTTCCTGTTGCGGGATGGCTGGTTCCCGCATCGCGTATACGAACGCTTGCTCGCCACCGATCCGCGCCTGGCCGGCATTCCACACAGCGAGGCCGAGATATCGCGGTTCTCGGGCTACGCGGCGTCGTTCTCCGACCTTGAGCAGGTCAACGAATATCTGTCGTTCATTGGCGCGAGCGACCGCTACGAGGCGTTGGCAAAACAGTTGCTGCTGCCGTCGAAGACAGCGGGTGCGTTGATCCGCGAGGCGAAAAGCAAACCGAACGGCTGGCGTACCTTCGTCAAGCGCATTCGCGAACAGCAGAATCTGCGGCAGATACTTGCTTCGAGTGCGGCCTACCGCCGTCGCATGATGAACTACCTGGGCAAGACGGTCGGCGTACAGCGCGGCGAGACGGTGATATTCGTCGATCTCGGTTACTCCGGCACGGTACAGAGCAAGGTCCAGCAGGCGATGAAAGCGGACCTCGGTGTCGAGGTCAAGGGTGCCTATCTGCTGCTGCGCGACGTTCATACCGCGCTCGCCGACAAGTCCGGCTGGCTCGATCGCCGCGGCATGGACGCGCGCAGCGTCCAATCCCTGGTCAATCACATCGCAATGCTGGAGCAGCTATGCACCTGCGATCTGCAGAGCGTTGTCGACTATTCGGACGACGGCAAGCCGGTGCGCCGCACCGGCGACCTCAGCGACCGGCAGGACGCGTTGCGCGACCGTATCCAGACCGCGGCGCTCGAATTCGTCGATCTGGCGCTGGCTTCGACCCGGCCGGCCGGATGGGCGCGACCCGAAACGGCGCGTGATACTGGCGCCGCATTGCTTGGACGTTTTCTGTTTCTGCCCTCGCGCGAGGAAGTCGAGGTATTGAACGACTTCCATCACGATGTGAACCTCGGCACCAAGGATTTGCTGCGACTGTTCGATCCGGAACAGGCCACGGTCGGGCTGCGGCGCCGTGGCTTGATGTATCTCAACGGCAGCAAGCGCCAGACGCTGCCGATGGAACTGCGGCCGCACGGTATCCACCTGCCGCTGACTCTGCTGTCACAGGAGCGATTCGGCCTTGATCTGCGCGCGCGTGATTTCGGCGGGACGCCGCAATTGCTCGCCGTGATGGTGTCGCGTGGCACGCACCTGTCGATCGAAGACGTGCCCTTGCACCGCACGCACGACGGCTACCTGATGGCGGCGATCGGTGTCGGCGAATGCGAGGCCGATCTCGGGCTGATGTTCGGCAAGCGCTGGTCGTGGGTGCAGCTCGAGCGCGTCAGCCTCGTGCCGGTGGATAAGGTCATGGACAATGCTGATGACACCGATGGCGTAAGCCTGATGCAGGCTCTGTCGATGGAGAACGTCGAGCAACGTGGCAACAGTCTGATCGAATGCCCCGACGATAGCGGCTTCGTCTTTGTCCGGGTGACCAGCAAGAAAGTCACCCGTGCCGGATTCCGGCAGGCCTGCGTGGTGGTCTTCCGCCCGCTGGAAGGGCGGTGCCACGTGGCACCCGAAACCCTAGTTTGCGAAACTGAACTGCAGCCGGTCACGGCCTGAATCGCGCTCTGCTCAAGGAGACAGAAAAATGGCTGGATGCATCAAGCTCGTTCAGGAACTGCTCGGGATCGTCGGGCCCGGTTCGTTTCTGATTCTCGGTTGTGAAGAGCCGTCGCTGCCCGCCGAACTGTTTGCCCACGGCTGCCGGGTATTCGTTGTCCCGGGACCGGAGGCACGGTTCGATCACGATTTCGGCGGCTGCGTCGGCCCGCTGCTGCCTGACGGTACTGCCCCGTTTGACTGTGTCGTCGTCTGCGGATCGATGATGATGGCCATCGACGATCCCGTCGGCGTCTTCAGCGCCCTGCGAGCCTATACGTCGCGCTACGTCGTCCTGGCACCCGGCGACCTGCTGTTGCAATCGCATGCGATGGGCGCTCGCGGGCAGGAAGGCAGTTGGGCGCAGTCGGCACTGGCGGCGGGTTATCGTCGTGCGCCGGTCCAGTTCAGCGTCGGGCTCTACAGCGAACTCAACCACCCGCAATTGCGTGATCTGTCGGCATTCGAACTCATATCTGATGCGGCCCTGAAATCCGGGACGATGGACTGGCTGCTCGCCAATCGCGACCTGCACATGGACATGTCACGCGAGTGGAGCCCACGCGCCGACGCCCACATGGTGCGCTATGCACTGGCCGCCGACTGGGTGCGCCCGGGCGACACCGTGCTCGATTGCGCCTGCGGCTTGGGTTATGGCAGCGCCATCCTTGCGGCGAGTTCGTCAGGTGCGAATTTCATCGGCGTCGATGTGGACGAGCAGGCAGTGGCTTACGCGCAGTCGCAGTTCGGCGAGCGTTACGGCGTCGACTATGTGGCCGCCAGTGGAGCCGACCTGCATTTTCTCGAGGACTGCTCGGTAGACACCATCGTCTCGTTCGAGACGATCGAGCATGTCGAGGATTACCCGGCCCTGATCGCCGAATTTCGCCGCGTGCTCAAGCCCGACGGCCGCATCATTGCCAGTGTGCCGAACCTATGGGTCGACGAAACCGGGCGCGACCCGAATCCGTATCACTTTCACGCTTTCGACTGGCCGAAGTTCCGCCACGCGTTCGCCGACGGCTTCATCGTCGAGGCCCGGTTCCGCCAGGACGCGCCGGGCGGCTTCAAGATGTGGGATTCGCAGCGCGCCCTCGCACGGCGTCCGCTCGACAGCGGGGAGCCGGATACCGAATGGTGGATCGTCGTCGCTTCGGCCGATCCTCTTGGTGGCGCCACGGCGCAGTACCGGCACCCGCAGTTCGCCCGGTCGTCGCACGAGGGTTCGCATGTCGCGGAGTTCGGCGCGGGCTATGCCGTACCCTGGCTCTACCGGACCATGGTGCAGATGGGCGAAAGAATTGCCGACGAGGGTGCGCTCGACGAGCTCGCATTGCGCGTGCTCGGCAGCCTGCCGCTCGAGACCGCCGATGCCGGTGCCGCCATCACCATTCTCGGCTATCGCCTGCTGGCGCTGGACAGGCACGAGCAGGTGGCGGATCTGTGCAATCTGGTGGATGCCTACTCGGCGATCGCCTCGGACAACCCGCACATTCTTCGCTGGAAACTGTCGGCGAACTACGTGGCTGCGCTGCTCACGCTGCGTTGCGCGGACCGCGATCGTGCAGCTGACTATTTCGAGAAGGTCGCGCAACTGGACCCGCTGATCTTCAGTCCGCTGCTGACGACCAAGACCATCGCAGCGCGCTTCTGGCGAGGTGTCATGCACCTCGTTGACGGAGATGCGCAGGCGGCGCGCCAGAGCTTCCTCGCCGGCGTCGAGGCCGCACGTCGAGCCCTGCACGCGCCGGACCAGAATGCCATCGGCGACCCTGAGGCGCCGCTGACGTTCGGTTTCCAGGAACTGGCGGAGGTTGCCGACATGGCCTCGCAGTGTGCGCTGGCGATCGCCAATCTGGACGACTATGCGCGCAGCCCGGGCAAGTTCTGGCGCCGGGTCGACGTCAAACGATTCGGCCTCGCGTCGTGGGCCAAGCATTTGGACGCGGAGAACGCCTCGCTGCGGGCGGCGGTCGACCGCGCACTGGCTGGGGGAGTTCAGTCCTCGCTGCGACAGGGTGATGCGCGACAGCCGGTCGAGGTGTAAGTGCGGCTATGGCTGCCTTCGCGCAGGTGATGGTGCAGGGGCAGGCGCCGAGGCCAGGCGAACAGCGGATCAATGATTGAGGTGAAGCAAAATGGGCTTTCTTCGTGAAAAGTACTCGCGCACATATTTCACTGGCATCGACGAGTCCGGTGCCAGGGCGCACTATGGCGCGCTGGGCGCAGACGAATGGCGTGGCGGCGGCATATTCGGTGAGATACGCGATCCCATCGATCAGATAGATCTGGCCGGCAAGGCCGTATTGGAACTCGGCTTCGGCCGCGGCGAATCCGCACGTTATCTGCTGCGCGACGTCGGTGCTGCGTCATATACCGGCGTCGATTTTTCCGAGGCAGCCTGCGACCTGGCGCGCGATTCGCTTGCCAGCCTGCCGCGGGACAGATGGGCGCTGCATTGCGGAGACGCGCTGGAATTCCTTCGCGATCATGACTTCCACGAAGCATTCGACGCCGTCCTCATGCTCGATACCATCGAGCATATTCCGACCTCGGAGATGGCGGAGATCCTGCCCCGGCTCTACAGCGGTCTGCGTCCCCGCGGCTATCTGATCGTGGACACCCCGTTCTATCCGGTCGATGAAGACTTCATCGCCCAGGGCTACCGCTATATCGCGCCAAGCGCGTCAGACCTGATTCCGGAAACCCGCGGGATGCACTGCAACAAGTTCACCCGTAACCGCCTAATGCGCGAAATGCGTGCGGCGGGTTTCGAAGCCCCAGGCGACAAGCTGTTTCGCCGGCCCTTTCGCGCGCCGCTGGGTTTGCCCGCGGATGCGGGCTGGAGCGGACTTTTCGCCGGCGAGAAGGATGCGATATGGCTGATGCCCGATGCCAGGATCATGCTCCCCGGCCGCTTGTTCGATGGGGTCAGTACCATTTCCTGCGATCTGATCGGCGCTGCCATCGGGCTGTACCCGGAGCGTAGATTTTCGCTCGATGTGTCGATTTGCGGCGAGAGCGTGGGGACGATTCACTTTTCCGAGGATCGGCAGCGCCATCCGCTTCAGGTAACGCTGGACGCGCAGGGTGAGGACATCGCCCTCGACTTCGCTGGCAACAGCGCGATCGTCGAGCCGGCAGAATTTCCCCCGCGCCTTGCGATGATTTCCGGCCTGACGGTCACCCGCGCTGACGGGGTGGGACAGACACAATCGAGGGAGCCAATCGAGCCGAACCCACCCGAGCCTGAACGGACCGCGCGCCGTCCGAAGATCGAATACGTCGACGGCGCGACGATAGCGACTCCTCCGGTCAAGGTCGGTGCGGACGAAACATTGCGGCAAAGGGGCGTTTCAGCCGAGTCCGATTTGCAAGTGGATCGGATCGATCTGATAGACGCAGATTCGCGCCAGCCAGTGAGCGAACCTGTGGTCGGACAGCACTTGACGCTTAGGTGCCACCTGCTTGCGCGTCAGCCGTTTGCCCGACCGGCATGTCGGTATACGCTGACCAGCATGGGCGGTGCGGATGGCACCGATGCCATCTGTCTGATGGCCGGCACCAGCGGACCCGGGCTGCTGAAGCCGCTGTTCGTCGGCGAGCGCGCGATCGTGGAGTTCACGCTTTCTCTGTGCCTGCCAGCCGGCACGTACTTGTTGACGGTTTCGAGTGGAGCCTATGGGGGCGATGGCTGCTGGGCCGACCGGCAGGATCCGACGGTCTTCTCCCTGCAAGTGATGAAGTCTGCTGCCCGGGTGGCCGGGGGAGGCGAGTCCTTCAGCCGTACGACGGCGCGCCCCAAGGCGGGCACTCTGTCCAACTGTCGCATAGAGCATGGTCGACACGGCGAGACCCGGGTTGCCATCGCCGATCGCAGCTACCGGGTGGAACCGCACTGGTTCTGGGAACAATTCGGCTCCGGCTGGGAGGAGGAGAGCTTCGAGGTGATCCGGCGTTTTGTCCGTCCGGACCGCGCCTTCCTCGACGTCGGATCCTGGATCGGCCCGACAGCGCTGATCGCCTGTGCCCATGGCGCGAAACGGGTCGTCGCGGTCGAAGCCAATCCGAGCACGGTGGCCCACCTCCGGCGCACCATCGACTACAACCCCGGTGTGCACGGCCGGATCGAAGTGCTGAACAGATGCATACACCGCGACGCAGGCAGCGTGCAGTTCGGCAATGCGGACGGCAGCGACTGCACTTCCTCGGCTTCGTCGTTGCGCGGCCACGGCTATGCGGTGGAAGCGATCCGTCTTACAGCGCTGATGGAAGAGCTTGACGTGCGCGATCCGAGCCTGATCAAGATCGACATCGAAGGTGCGGAAATTTTTCTCGACGAGGATCTCGGCGTGCTGTCTGAGCAACCGGATCTCGTGATCTATCTGAGCCTGCATCCGCCTTTCTGGAAACAGATGGGAGACCCAGCTGCGCTATTCGCTGCGCTGGCAGGATTCCGGATCGCCGATGCGTCGGGAAGGTTCCTGCCGCTCGACAAGGTTCGCGACCGCTGTCTGTCACCCGACCCGTTTCCGCTGTGGGGCACCGCCATGGGAAATTTCTTCGAGATCCTCCTTTGTTCGGGTTCCGCGGAATAGCACCAATGCGGATTCTTCATTTTTCCGTGACCCCGTTGGCCGGAGCGCCAATTCGCCTCGTTCGAGCACTGCAAAAGCACACACCGCACGACGTGCATCAAGTAGTGCTCGACCCTGGGGCTTACGGCTACCGCACCTTCGATACCGATCTCACTTGGGAGCAGGATAAGGACGTGGTGCTCGATCTGCTCGAGCAAGCAGATGTGGTTCATCTCCACCACTACTTCGACCTGCGGACCAACCCGTTCGGAATAGACTTTCTGCGCTGGCAGACCGGCGAGCGCCGTATCATCCGGCAGATCCATTCGCATCCGCTGCATATCGCGCGGACGACTGGAGCAAGCATCGAACAGATCGTGTTTCCCGATGTCCCACAACTGGTAATCGGGCAGTTTCACGAACGTTACTACCCGTATGCGCGCGTGGTCCCGAACATCGTACCCATCGACGACGAAATCTATCGGCCCATTGCGTCGGAACCTGCGGACGAAGCGGTAACCGTGTTTTTCGCGCCGTCCGTCGATGCCTCGGCATGGGCGCACGACGACCCCCCGCAGCGCTGGGATACCAAGGGGTTCCCCGAAACGGCTTCGCTACTTACCGGGCTTGCACATCGCCACGCCCGACTCCACGTGAAAGTCGTGCGCAACTCCGCCCATGAGCAATGCATGCGAATGCGGCGCGACTGCCAGATCGCGGTCGACGAGATGGTTACCGGAAGCTACCATCTCTGCAGTCTGGAGAGTCTCGCGCAGGGTCTGCCGACCTTCGCCTATCTTGACCGGCGCATGGTCGCCGTTCTGTTCGAGCTGACCGGCTGCAGCACCCTGCCGTGGATGAATTACCGGCTGGAAGACGCAGCGCCGGCGATCGGTCGGCTGGTCGATGAACCCGATCTGAGGCGATCGATAGGCACGAGTTCGCGCCGCTGGATGGAAACCTACTGGGCGGACCGAGACATGGTGCGGCACTATGACGACGCCTATCGCGACCTGATGGAAGAACCGGACCGCTTCGCGCGTCCGCGCTTCGATCCGTCCGACTGGTCGGCAGTCTGGGCAGCCCGCGGACAGGACGACGCCGAGTGGTCGAGCCGGGTCATGCACCGGCGCGCCTAGCCCAAGTATTTCGTGCGCCAGGTATCGCGTCCGCGCTTCGGTCCGTTATCGTCCGATACCCGCAGAACCCCGATCGGCTGCCCGGCGATGCTCTGGAACCCGCATGGATACTGGGTTCTGGAGCAATGCTTGAAGCGGAACCGGTCGACTTCTCAGTAACCGAACAAACCGGGCCATCCGCTGTCTTGCGGTTCTGCTGCCGGCAAAGACAATGTGCGCTCGAGGGTCAGACCATTTTGAGCGGCGGCCTGGCCAACGGAGTCCATCTGTTTCAGTTGCGCAGCAGAGATCGTGTCGCTGGCCCCTTTGATGATGTGCGGCGTGATTACCACCACGGTTTCGGTCGTGCCGCCGGATTCCTCGGTGCTCGAAAAAAGGTAGCCGAGTCCCGGCACGTCGCCGAGCACCGGCACGCCGGTACGCCGCTTTCCGCTGGTGTTCTTGATCAGGCCGCCGATGAATATCGACTGCCCATCTTCGCATAGCAATTGCGTCGTCACCTCGGTGCTCTTCTTCGACGGGATGCCGCCGGTGATACTGGCCGAGCTGACCTCCGGGTGGATGCGCAGCATCACCCGGCCCTGTTGATCCACCGAGGGCGTGACCTTGAGAATCACGCCGGTCTCGAGGAACTGGATGCTCTCGGTCGTGACCTGGTTGATCGTCGTCGTGACCTTGTAGCCAACCTGGTCGCCGATCACGGTCGATGCTTCCTGGTTCTCGAGTGCCAGCAGCTTGGGTGTGGACAGCGTGTGCACGCGGCCCTTGCTCGACAGTGCGGACAGGAAAATCTCGAGATTCTTGTTGACCAGATTGAAGAACAGGCCCGCCACGTTGCGCGGTGCGAGTCCGGTGGTGCCGACCCGGTTGCGGCCGTCGGCCGAGAATATCTTGCTCCAGTCGATGCCGAAGACTTCCGATTTGTCGAGGGATATCTCGAGGATCTTGGCCTCGATCAATATCTGCTTCGGTTCGACGTCGATCTCCGCCAGCAGCCGCTGCAAGCGCTCGAGAAAGTCCGGCAGATCTTCCACCACGAGTTGGTTGCGTTCGGCCAGCGGCGTGATCTTGCCGTAACGCGAGAGATGCTTGGTGAGGATTTCGGCGACCTGCTTCGGGTTCGAATACTGCACCTTGAACGAGCGGATCTGGGTGTTGCCATTCGCGACGTCGAGGCCGCTTTCCTTGCGGTCGAGAATCACGTAGTCTCCGTTGCGCACCTCGACCACGTACCCGGCAGCTTCGGCGATGGTATGGATCGCCTTCCTGACATCGACGTTGTACAGACTGACCGAGACCGTGCCGGTCACGCCCTTGCCGAGCAGGATGTTGACGCGCTCGCGACGTGACAGCAGGTCGAACACCTCATGCAGGGAGGCGTCGCGGAAGCTCATCGAGACCGGCTCGCCGGGTCTGCCGTACTCCGCCTCGGGCGTCTGCGCGATGGACGGCACTGCAGAATACAGAGTGGCGGCAAGGGCCGTGGCCAGCACCAGCCGAATCGGGCATTGCTTCATTTATCGACCGCCTTTTCGCCGTCCGTCGTCAATTCGATGCGAACGCCGTCTTTCATGAACACCGCCTTGTGCTCGGCGACCCGGGTCAGACGAAAGCCATCGATCTGTCCGCCCACGCGGACGATCGTTCCGTCGACATTGACCATCGAACTGCTGCCCGCCACCATCACTCCGCGCAGTTGCGGTTTCCATTCCGAGGCGGCTGTCGCGCCCGGCGCAGCCGTGGCCGGCGGCGTCGGTTCGATATTCGGCCGGGCGAAAGGATCATGCCGCAGGCCCGGATCAGCGTTGGCTGCCATCGCGCAGACCACGAACCAGGCCGCGAGCAGAACGAAAAGAAGATATCTGCTGCCCTTCATTGCGACCCCCCTTGGCCTGTAACGGGACGATATCCGGCCAGCTTGAGCGCCAGGACGATGCGCGGACCCGCGTCGATCGACCGCAGCGTGAACCCACTCACGACCAGCGGCGCAACGCCGGCCTGCGCCTCGTGCAGCCATTGGTAGAGGTTGCGGTATTCGCCGCGTACCTCGATGTCGTAAGTCGTTTCCTCAAATCCCTGCACGATCCGTCGCGCGCCCGGCCTGACACTGCCGAGGCTGACGCTCTGGCGCGTGCCGGCGCGGCCGAGTACGTCCATCAGGAACAGGATCGTGCCGTCGTCCGAACGTGCGCTCTGCTCGCCACCCAGGGTCTTCTCCAGCCTGGGCAGTTCGGCGGTCAGGCGTTCGATCCGTGCCGACGTGTCGGCACCGCCGGCGTTCGCGGCGGCCAGGTCGGCCTGGATGCTCGCTTGGCTCCTCAGCTCCAGCAGCGGGGCGCGCAGCACCAGCAGCCACGATTCAAGGCCAGCGAGCACCACGATGGCCGTCATCAGGCCGAGCACGACACGACGGTCCAGTGCGCCGAGTCTGCGCAGAAAGCGTTCCTTCATCGCGCTACCAATCCGCTCGCACCGAGCGTCGCGGCAAGGCTGAAGTCCACGACTTCCATCGCCGAATATTTGCGCAGGCCGGTATCGGTCAGACGCACCGTCTCGACGCCCGGCTGTGCGCCGATTGTCCGCATGAAATCGGCAATCGCCGCGTGGTCGAGCGCGTGGCCCTTGATGTCGAAGCCATTGCTGATGCGCGGCGGCGCGGTCGCCTGCTCGCGGCTCGGGGGATCTGCTGCCGGATGATTCGCGGGCACCGGCGCATCGATCTGGACCGTGCGCGAGAAGGCGAGTTCGTCGAACCACAGGTTGCGGTTATAGGCCTGGTCGATTGCCTCAAACATCGCCACCCAGGTTGCATGATCGCGCAGTGCGTGCAGCGCAGCCAGGCGGGTTTCGACCGCCGCCTTGCGGGCTTCCAGTTCGGCCAATTGGGTCTGCCGATCAAGCGCCAACTTCGCTTGCTTGCGCATCTGATCGACCATCGGGCGTCCGTCGGACAGGCGCACGGCTATCCAGCCGCGGCCAACCGCCGTCACCGCCGCCACCGTCGCCAGCGCCAGACCGAAGGCGCGCAGCCCGCGCCGCAGCCGCCTCGCCACGGTGTAGTCGGCTGGAATCAGGTTGATGTCATGCATGATGATCGAATCCACGCAGGGCGAGTCCGCAGGCCAGCGCGATCCCGGCTATCGGTCGCAGACGCGCGAGTTCCGCCTCGCCCAGCCGGCTGCCGAATGCGCGGAACGGATTGAGCACCTCGACCGGAACCGCGAGCATCTCGAGAATCAGTCGATCGATGCCCGGATAGCGGCCGATGCTGCCGAGCAGGTAGATCTGGTCGATGCTGCGGCCGCGGCTGCGCGATGCGGTGTAGATCAGCGTCTTGTTCACCTCGGCAGTCAGCGTGGCGAGTTCCGGCCGCAACACTTCCTTCAGCGTCTGCGCCATCTCCGGGTCGTTGCCGCCGTGTGCCGGGTCGCTGCGAAAGCCGCATTCCTGCAACAGGCGAACTGCCAGGTCTTCGCCCATGCCGAGCAGCCGCACCACGCGCTCCACCAACACGCACTCGCCGAACTCGATCTCGCGGTCGAGGATCAGTCGGCGTCCCCACACCACGCTGAGATAGCTCTTTGCGCGGCCGAAGTTGATCACCAGCGCATTCGGGTGCTGCTCGCGCTTGTCCGTCCGGTTGACGAACGAGACCAGACGCGCCAGCGCGGCTGGCCCGATATCGATCGCGCTGGCCTGCAGGCCAGCGTTCTCCAGCAGGTCGAGGTGACGCAGGACCGACTCGCGCGATGCGACAGCCACCAGCGCCTCGCGCCTAGCGTTGTCGCCGTCTTCCGTGCGGATCGGCAGATAGTCGATGACCGATGCATCGAGCGCGCCCTTCAGCCGTTCGCGCAGTTCGCCGAGGATCGCGACGGCTTCTTGCTGGCCTTCGGCCGCGGTGTAGCTGATCGGGAAGATCTGCAGTTCCGCCGCGCGCAGACAGGAGACCACGCGGCGCCCCTTGAAATCGTGTTCGCTGCGCGCCTGACTCAACAGCGCCTTGAGCCGGCGCGGATCGGCCAGCAGTTGCTCACGAGTGCACGGGTAGGGCAGCGAGGCCGCGGCACGGATGCGCGGTCCGTTGTTCGAATTCTCGAATTGAACCAGGTTGGCACGCTCGTTCGACAGATGTAGCCCGATCTCGCCGCTCGCCTCGGCGGCGAACCGCTTCAGCGGTGCGAGCAGATTGCCGGGCATTTTCATTTCACATGGACTCCTGGGGCTACGACTGATCCGTGGTTGCTGCCGATGCAGTGTGGCGGCCGAGGCCGGGACGTCGTTTCGCCAGTTAACGGCAAGGCAGGGCCCGCCCTTGACCCCGGCCGGGCGATCGATGTCCGCGTCGTGCCTACTTGTAGGTGACCACGAGTTCGGGCGGGTTGCTCGCCGCCTCGCGGCTTGAGAAGATCAGCTCCTCGGTCGACGAAGTCGGCGTCTCCAGAATGAGCCCATTGTTCGCCGTCACGCCGTCCACCCACTCCTGCACCAGCGGTGTGACGTCGAATTCAAGCCAGGTTCCCGGTGTGCTGTTCTTGGACAAAGTCATCGAGGTGACCGACGTGCTGCGATAATCCCCACCCTGGGTCGTCCAGTTCGAGCTAATGATCCGCTTCTTCCAGGTGGCCTCGAGTTCCTTCCACGACTTGGTCACTGCGTGCACGTTCAGTGTCAGGTTCTTGGTGGTCTTGCTGGCGCTTTTCGCATTGACTTGCAGCGAGCCGAAGTACAGCCGCAGGGACGCGCTCTTTACAACGCTACCGGAGTTGATGCCGGCCAGATCGAACTGCAGCAACGGATGTGCCGGGTAGCCCTGCGAAAGGTAGAGGTCGGGCTGGCTGCCGAAGTTCGTCGTCGGAACGTCGTAGTCGATGTCCGTATCGGCCAGTGGACCCAGGGTCACGGTGATGTCCGGCGGCGTCCAGCCGCAGGGCGGCAGGAAGCTGACTGTGAGCTTGGGGCGTTGCGACGGCGTGCTCGAATCGCTGCTGACCAGCGTCAGGCTGGACAATCCCGCGCCGAGGCGCACCTGCAAGCCCTGATTGGGCAGGCTGCCCTTGACCCATTTGTCCACCAGTGCCGTCAAATCCCAGGTCATCCAGGTGTTGACGCCGCTGAACGGCGACGCGGCTACGGCGTCCGGATGTGCGTCGCCGCCCGGCTGACTCCAGGCAGTGCTTCCGTCGGTGGTGGTCCAGCTCGCCCCCTCGGTCCAGTCGCGCGTCACGCGATGCAGGGCGACCGATCCGCTGCCGCCGACGCCGATTGCATACCCGGATAGCGTTGCGGCGGTTACATGGCTGCCGGCGGGAACCGCCGCGAGGTCGTACCGAATCAACGGGAACGCTGTACCCGCATTGGCTACCAGCGAGTCGCTGCTAGAGTAGTTGGCACCGGTGCTTTTTAGGTAGGTGTCGAATCCTTCCGAACCCGGCTGCAGCGTAATCGTGGTGGTGGTCGCCTGGTGCATCGGCACGTTCTGGCGCGTCAGCGTGATCGACGCATCGCCGTAGGTGCCGGTGGAGTAGATCGTCACCGGCGAGCCGCTCAAGGCGCCCGCATAAGCGTAGTACTTGCCGTCGTCGAAGGCGTTGTCCTGCATCGGAGAGAAGAAGAACGCCGGGTAGCTGCCACCGCAGCCCTTGCTGTGCATCTGCACGATAGTGCGGTGCAGCCCGGCCTCGGCCGCGTAGCGCGCCTTGTCCATGTCGGTGGCCCCGCCGGCCATGGCGCTGGCCAGGCCGGTTTCCCGATTGCCCATGTACGCGGCGGCCGCCACCAGCGTCAGCAACAGCACCACCGGCAGCAGAATGAAGCCCGTGCCGCGGCGCGTCGGCAATCGCAATCGGGCATTCACTTGACGCCCCCGCCCAGCCGCACCCGCTCCGACAATGTCAGTGGCGTGCCGCTTGCAGGCACATCGAGGCTCAGCGCAACCACTGCGGTCATCGTTTCGAGCGCGCCGGCGCCGACTGGCTGCGTGGCGGCAAGACCGCTAACCCGCTCGGCGATCACCCGCGTGCCGGTGCAACCGGCGTCGGTGGTGGTGGTCTCGATCAATGCGCTGGCAGCATTGAGGCAGAAGTACGCCGGGTCGAACCAGTTGCCGCTGGTGTTGGCCGCCGGCGGCAGCAGCGTGTGCGGCGCCGTGGCCCGGGCGGCCGCGGCCATGCGCTGCAGGGCGAAGCGCGCCTGGTAGATCGCCTCGTCGTTGTCGCGCGTCATGGCGCGCGACTGCACGCCCTGGCGCGCCACCGAGGTCAGCCCGGCCAGCAACAGTGCGCCGATGGCGGTGGCGATCAGCAGCTCGACCAGGGTCATGCCGCGTTGGCGATGACGCACAGTCGGCGGTGGTGATGTGGATCGCGTTGCCATCGCCTTCACCACCATTTGGATTTCAGCGTTTCGAGCGCGGTGCCGCCGACTTCCCACGCCACCCGCACGCGCACCAGGCCGGTGTCGCTGCCCGATACTGCGCTGCCGTCGGTGCGGTAGAGGATGACGATGCGCCGATCCGGGCCGGCCGCGTCGGACAGCGCGGCGCTGACCGAGGCCGTGGTGTTGCCGCCGGCGAGAAAGGTCTCGGCATTCACCGTGTCGAACGGCTTGGCCAGCACGTCTTCCATCTTCGCGCGCAGCAGGGCGTCGCGGGCAGACACGGCGATCAGTGCCGGTGTGCCGCGCGTGTCGGTCTGCAATGCATTCAACGCCGGCACCAGCGCCATGGCGATCAGCACCAGCGCGACCATGACTTCGAGGTAGGCCAGTCCGGCGATCGCGCTGCGGTGCTTTGGCTGGCGGGTGATGTTCATTGCCGCAGTGCCAAGTGGTGCTAGGGGCCGCTGATGCGGCCGGTTGCCGCATCGAGCGCGAGCTTTGCCTGCCGCGCACCGCGCGACAGCAGGATGCCGCTGCCGGCCTGCGGCGTGCCCTTGCTGCTCATGCCGGTGACCTGGCAGGTGTCCGCCGCCGCGCCCGTGGCATCGAAGATCACGCCGCCAAAAGCCGTGCCGCCGGCCATGAATTGCGGTGTCACGCCGACCCCGCCGGAATACGGGCCGCCGCCCACATCGAGGTCGAACGAGAGTTTGGTGCGCGGGTCGTTGACGACTTTCGGTGTACCGAACGACGTGCACGAGATGGCGGAGAGCTTGACCCGCCCAGGGGATGACTCGGCATCGACCAGCACCGACTGACCGCGGCGCATGGCCTCGCTGCGCGCAAAGCGCAGGGCGTTGCGCACTTCGGTGGCGGCGACGTCGAGTTTTTCGGCATCGGCGGAATTCATGTTGGGAACCAGGGTCGTAGCCAGGATGGCCAGGAACGCGATGGTGACGAGCAACTCCGCCAGGGTGAACCCGCGCCCGTCTCCTTTGCCTGGCCTCGTCGAGCGGCGAGGCCGCGGGGCCGCGAAATTGCCCGGGTTGCGATTGGCTGCGCCGCCCGAGATGCCTGAAGGCCCAGTATCCATGCGGGTTCCAGGGCATCGACGGGGGAGCGGATCGGCGACCGGTGGGTCGCGCCGGCGTCCTTGCGGGTGCGGACCGTCGTCAAGCACAAGGCCTGTCGCCGGCATGCACTCGCGTCCGCGCTCAGTGGGTCGAGTAGGTCTTGGACTTGCTGTCGGTGCCGTTGCTGTTCATCACGATCTGGCCGGACTTGGTGTCGTAGGCCCAGCCGCCGGTTGCCGCGGCAGGCGCGATCGGCGCGCCGGTGTTTGTGACGACGATCTCCGCGACCAGCGAGCCCTTCTGGGTGATCGCATCGGTCGGGACGCCCTTGCGCAGATAGGGGCCGAATTTGAACGTGTTGTCGCCGACGCTGCAGGTGTTGCCGGTGGCATCGGAATACATCAGCAGGTGATCCATAAAGGCCTGGGCGCTGTTGATTGCGCCGGTGCCCTTGGTCGCTGCACAGGTGCCGCCAGTCGTCGCGATCCCGCCCGGGTAGGTAGTGTGCTGCGCCTTGTAGAGTTCGACTGCGTTTCGTAAACCGCCGAGGTTGGAATCCAGCGCAGCCTCCTGTGCGTCGGTCGTCGCGCTGCTGAACTGCGGAATCACGATCGCGGCGAGGATCGCGAGGATGATCACCACGATCAGCAGTTCAACCAGGGTGAAGCCGTCTTGGCGTTGAATGCGGCGGGGTGCGGTCATGCTTGCTTCTCCTGCGATGCGTAGCGGTTTTATGGAAACGGGTTGTCAGGCGTTCTATCGACTTCACACGGGTCCGACTTGAGCGAAAGCGCGGCACCTGAAGGGCAGATCGAAGGGTGATTGGGACGCGACGTGATGTGCGTCACATGGTTCTTTGCTAGTGCACCGCCCGGCTGAGTTTGAAGATCGGCAGGATCAGCGAGGAGACGATGACGCCGACCACCGCGCCCATGATCAGCAGCATCACCGGCTCGGCGAGCTTGGACAGCACGGTGATGCGCTTGGTCAGCTCGCGGTCGTAGAAGTCGGCAACCCGTGTCATCACCTTGGCGAGATTGCCGGTGTCCTCGCCGGTGCGGATCATCTGGCGAACCAGCGGCGGGATGAACGCCGTTTCTTCGAACCCGTGCGCGATGCCGCGGCCTTCGGTGACCTGCAGGCGCAGCGTATCGATGAAGCGGGCGAACACCGAGTTGCGCACCAGATCCTGGCATGCCTGCAGTGCATCGACGACCGGCACGCCGTTGGCCAGCGACAGTCCCATGACGCGCAGGGTCTGTGTCAGGTAGATCTGCACGAACAGCTCGCTCACCAGCGGGATGCGCAACTTGAGCCCGTCGATGGCGCCGCGCGCAGCCGGCTGTTGCAGCCACGACACCAGGCCCGCGAGCAGCACAGCGCAGCCGCCCAGCACCCATGCCCAGTGCTGGCGCAGGAAGTCGGACACGGCCATCAGGATCAGGGTGGACAGCGGCAGGTCGGCACGAATGCGCTCGAACATCTCGGTGAACTTGGGGAACACGCCGACCAGCACGAAGACGATGGTCGCCAACGAGAAGAACACCAGGAACGCCGGATAGGACAGCGCGGCGAACAGCGTGCTGCGCAGGCGCTCGGCCTTTTCGTCCATGTCGATCAGTTGTTGCAGCACCTGCGGCAGGAAACCGCCGTCCTCCGCTGCCGCGACCAGATTGACATAGGTGGCGGGGAACATCTGCGGATGGTGCCGCAATGCCGCCGACAATGGACTGCCTTGCAGGATCTCGTCGCACAGCGCCGCGATGATCCGCGCCAGACGCGGATCGTCGGTCTGTTCGCGCAGGCTCTTCAGGCCGGCGTGCAGGCTGACGCCGGTTTCCAGCAGCAGGGCGAGGCGCTCGGTAAACAGCATGCGCTCTCGCACGCCGACGCGCCCGCTGCGCCACTGCAGCAGGCGCAGGGCCGCAGCCAGCGTCGGTGCCGGCGTCGGCGCGGCGGTCGGGGAGGGGATCTCGATCGCCATCCCGGTTTCACACGGCGTGCACCACGCGCGAGACTTCCTCGAGCGTGGTGCGGCCTTCGAGCACGCGCTGCAGGCCGTCTTCGAACAGCGAGCGGCTGCCGGCATGCTTGAAGAACGCGGCCAGTTCGTCGCGCGACGGGCTGCGCACCATCAGCCGCTGCAGTGCCTCGTCCGACTGGAGCAGTTCGTGAATGCCGAGCCGGCCCTTGTAGCCCGAGTCGTAGCAGCTTGCGCAGCCGCGTCCCTTGACCAAGCGGATCGGTTCGCTCTGATCCCAGCCGTAGGTGGCGGCCAGATCCGGGGTGGCAAGATAGGATGTCTTGCAGCTCGGGCAGACCTGGCGCACCAGACGCTGCGCCACCACGCCGGCCAGCGCCGAGGCGAGCAGGTAGGGTTCGACGCCCATGTCGATCATGCGCGACAGGGCGCCGATGGCGTCGTTGGTATGCAGCGTAGTTAGCACGAGATGGCCGGTCAGCGAAGCCTGCACGGCGATTTCGGCGGTCTGCCGGTCGCGGATTTCGCCGACCATCACGACGTCGGGATCCTGCCGCAGCACATGCTTGAGCATGCGCACGAAGGTCAGCCCGATCGCTTCATTGACCTGGTTCTGGTTGATGATGTCGAGCTGGTATTCGACCGGATCCTCGATGGTGACAATGTTGGTCTCCATGCTCTTGAGGTAGTTGATCGCGGCGTAGAGCGTGGTGGTCTTGCCGCTGCCGGTCGGGCCGGTGACCAGGATCAGCCCATGACTGCGGCCGAGCAGTTGCTTGAAGCGACCGAGGACCGAGTCGCTCATGCCGAGCTTCTCCACATCGAGAATCGACTGGTTCTTGTCGAGCACCCGCAGCACGACCTTTTCGCCGTGCACGCCAGGCAGCGAGCTGAAGCGCAGGTCGACGGTGCGGCCGTGGGTGGCGACCTGTATGCGGCCGTCCTGGGGCAGTCGGCGCTCGGCGATGTCGAGGTTGGCCATCACCTTGAGGCGCGAGACGATCGCCGGATGCAGCTCGGCGCGCGGCGTCATCACCTCGTAGAGCAGACCATCGACCCGGAAGCGCACGCGCGAGCGTCCGCGTGTGGTCTCGATGTGAATGTCGCTGGCCTTGTCGCGGATCGCGCGCTGAATCAGGCTGTTGACCAGGTTGATGACCGGACTGGCACCGGCCATCTGGTCGATGGCCGTATAGTCGTCGGGAATCTGGCTCTCGATCAGTTCGAGGTCGCCGGCCTGCGCTTCGAGCAGGGCGTTGCCGAAATCGCTGTTCTGGTAGGCGTCGAACAGGCCCTTCAGAATGTCGTCGCGACGGCACAGCACGATGCGCAGCTTGCAGCCGGTGAGCCGGTGCGCCTCGTCGAACACCGGAATCGCCTGCGGGTCCGCGGTGGCCAGTGTGAGCGTGTCTTCGACCTTGAACAGGGGCAGCACTTCGAGCCGGCGCGCGACCTCCTGCGGCAGCAGCGCGGCAGCGGCCGGCTCGTAGAGGCCGGCGCGCACGGCGATGTAGGGCAGACCGAGCTGTTCGGAGAGTGCCTTGAGCAACTCGGCCTCTCCGACGAAGCTCCTCTCGATCAGGATCTGGCCCATCCGCTTGCCGGTTTCCGACTGCAGGCGAACGGTCTCGGCGAGCTGCGCCTCGCTCAGCACGCCGTGCTCGACCAGTATTTCGCCGAGGCGTCGGCGATGCGGGCCGGGCGCGGTGGGAATGCCCAAAGTGGAATGCTGGCGGTCGCCGAGTTCGCTGACCGAGAGGCGTTCGCCGACGCCGGTCGCGAGAAAGATTTCCTGCACCAGCGGCACCGGGTTGACCAGCTTCAGTCGTCCGCCGAGTGCCGCGAGCTTGGCGCTGGTGTCGAGCAGAATCTCCAGCGACTTGCCGCCGAGCGCCGGCACCCGGCCGAGGTCGAGCACCAGTTGAACCTGGTTCGAGGCGATGCTGGCGGTCAGCGCGCCGAGCAGCGCGGCATTGGTTGATTCGTCGAGCAGCGGGCCGCTCGGCGACAGGTAGGTCATCGCGCCGACACGGCTGCGCGCGATGACTTCATCCATGCTGCGCTTCTTCCTGTCGCTCGCGCCGAATGCCGAAGCGACGCAGCCAGTCGGGCTCAGCCGCGCAGACTTCGCGGAACACGGCGACCAGCGCCGGATCGAGCTGACTGCCGCAGACGCGCCCGATTTCCTTCATCGCGACTTCGTGACTGCGGCCGGGCCGGTAGGCGCGTGAGCTGGTGATCGAATCGTAGGTGTCGGCGACCGCGATGATGCGGCCGTGCAGCGGAATGCGCTCGCCTTTCAGGCCGTGCGGGTAGCCGGTGCCGTCGAACTTTTCCTGGTGGTGGCGTGCGCCCTGTACGGCGTTCTTCAGATAGTCGATGTGGCGCAGGATTTCGTAGCTGCGTTCGGGATGCACCATGATAAACGAGTATTCATCGCTGGTCAGCCGGCTCGGTTTGCAGAGCACCGCGTCGGGGATGCCGATCTTGCCGACATCGTGCAGCAGCGAACCCCAGTGCAGGTCTTCAAGTTCCTCATCGGCCAGGCCGAGGGCGCGGCCGATTTCCATCGAGAGGAAGTTAACACGCTCGCTGTGGCCGCGGGTGTAGGGGTCTTTTGCTTCGACGGCCTCGACCAGGGCGGATGCCATCTGACGGTTGAAGGCGGCGAGCTGCTGCACCAGTGCCATCGACTGCAACAGGCTGGACAACTGATTCGCGAGAATCTCGGCCAGACGACGGTCGCTGTTAGTGAAGTTGGGCTTGTCGTCGTGATTGATCAGCACCAGCGCGCCGTCGATGGTGTTGCCCTGGCGGATCGGGCAGGCCAGGACCTTGTAGGGCATGTCGGTGAAGATGTAGGCGCGCCGCGGGTCGTTTCCGTCGTTGAGCACGACGCTGTCGCGCGAGGCCTGGATGAAGCGGAACAGGTCGCCGCGCAATTCGACCAGCACCAGGTCGAGGTTGTGGATCGGCTTACTCGGCAGGGCGGCCGACAGGCACAGACCGGCAACAGGCTGCGTCAGTGCGACGACATCGACACCGAGCTGCTCGGCGCAGTTCTTGAGCAGGTTTTCGATGAGCTCGGGCCGATGGCCCTGCAGGCAGAGCTGTTCGTCGACACGATAGAGCAGGTGCAGCTCTTCGTAACGGTGGGCAAGTTCTTCGGTGACGCTGCCGAGTTCGTAATGCAGCCGGCACTCGTCGGCGATCGCGGCGGTGATGTCGTCGAGCGCTTCGGCGACGTTGTCCAGCTCGGTCGCCGCGGCGTCCGGTTGCAGGCCGGCAATCGTCAGCACCAGCAAGCCCAGACGTTGATTCTGCGCAAGCTCGATCGGACGGTACAACAGGTTGCTGCGCTCGCCGAAGGTGCGCCACTCGAAACCGCTGCCGCCGAATGGCCAGTCGAAGCCCGCTGCTTCCAGCGCGCGCAATTGCTCGCGCAGCGCGGCGCCGCCCTCGTTGTCGCTGGCCCACAGTGGTGTGCCGGCCAGGTTGCAGGCGGCGAGTGCGAAATCCTGACCGAGCACGCGAGCGAGCCAGCGCTGGTATTTGGCGAAATCCACGTCATCGAGTGCGTGTTCATACATCGCTGGTCACCCCACCGATTGTGCTTTCGTTGCCGAAATGGCGGTTCAGGCGCGCGACCAATTGGCGCGGGCTGAGTGGCTTTTCGAGAAATTCGATCCCGGGCATTTCGCGCACCCATTCGCGTTCCTCGCGCGCGGTCATCGAGGTCATGACCATCACGGGAAAGAGACGCTCAGGCATGAGTTCGTGCAGCATCTTCATCAGCTCGCGTCCGTTCAGGCGCGGCATCTGGATGTCGGTGATCATTGCGTCCGGCGGCTCGGCCAGTACGCTGGCAAGCGCAGCCTGGCCGTCCGGCTCGGTGCGAACGGCATAACCTGCGCGTTCCAGCGTCAGCTTGAGCACGCGCGATACATGCGGTTCGTCGTCGACTATGAGAATTCGCTTCACGCTGCGATAGCCTCCTCGAAGGGGGTGGTCTGTTTGCGGAGGCGGATGCAGAACTCGGTGCCCTTGCCCGGTTCGCTGCGCACGCCGATGGTGCCGTGATGCAGTTCGACGATCTGCTTGACCAGATAGAGTCCGAGTCCGTGGCCGGAGCGGGTGACGCCGTCCGCCGCCGAATCGGTAACCCGGAAGTACTTGTCGAAAATCCGTTCGCGGTGTTCAGCGGGAATGCCGATGCCGCTGTCGCGCACGCGAATCTCCAGGTGCTGGTCGTCCGCCTCCTCGGCAGCGAGCGTCACTCGGCCGCCGGGCACGTTGTACTTGATGGCGTTGCTGAGCAGATTGTTGAGCGCGATGCGGAACAGATCCTTGTCGAGCGCCGCCAGTCCGAGGTTGGGCGGTACCTCGATGCGGAATTCGATGCCCTTGCCAAGCCCGCCCTGGCGCAGCGATTCGAACGAATCGCGCAGCAGGTCGCGCAGGTTGACCCGCTGGGGCTCGATGGCCAGGGCACCGGTCTCCAGCTTCGATATGTTGAGCAGGTTATTGATCAGCGAGGCCATTCGTTGGACCTCGTCATGGATCACATTGGCCGCCTCGACGCGCAGCGCGTCGGTCAGGTTTTCGACATCCATCAGCGCCTCGCTCCAGGCAGCGAGGCTGTTGAGTGGCGTCTTGAGTTCGTGCGAGACGTGGGCGACGAATTCGGCCCCGGCATTCTTCGCCAGATGCTCCTGCGTGACGTCGCGAAAGACCACCAGCGTACCGAAGATGTTGCCGTGATCTTGCGGCGAGAACAGCGGATAGGAGGCCAGCTCGATCTGGCGCGGCGTTGCGCCATCGACCGCGACTTCGGTTTGGGTGGTGCGTCCCGACGGGCTGCCGTGACCCTGGTGGCGTACCAGAAAGGCCAGCACATCGCGATTGGAGCACCATTTTTGCGGCGCCTGGCCGATGATCTGATCGCGCGAGGCGCCGAGCAATGGCTCGAGTTTCGCGTTGGCGAATGTGACGATGCACGATTCATCCATGACCAGCACACCCTGCGGCAGCGAGTGCAACACAGCTTCGACCTTGCCTTGCTTGTAGGCGAGCAGGCGATTCGATGTCACCGAGGTCAGGCGCTCGGCTTCCAGTTCGCGGATTCGCGTCTCGGTCGCGTGCAGGAACTGGCCGAAGCGCTGGACGAAATCGTCAAGTTGCGGGTTGGCCGGCAAACGTGCCGTCGGTGCATCGAGCGACGGGGCCATGTCCTGGATCTGCCGGCCGAGCGCGGCCAGCGGTTTCATTTCTCGGCGCATCAGGAAGTAGAACAGCGGGGTCAGCAGGAACACTGGCAGAGCGAGCAGGGCCGAGAAGGAGATCTGTTCGAGCCCCAGCAGTGGCGGCGTGGCGAAGTAGCCAATGCGCACGAAACCGGCGAGATTCCCGTCGCGCATTACCGGGCCGTGAAACTCGATGATGCGTCGCCCGTCTTCCGGCGAGCGCAACTCGCGTTCGCCGAACCAGCCAGCCGGCTCCTGCGGTAGCGCAGCGTCGGGGGGCAGGCTGGCGACCGCGACTTCGACGAGCTTGGCGCCGGTGGGGGAAACCAGCAGGCCATAGGCGAAGGCCGGGCTGCGTTGCACGCGTACCATCGTCTGCAGGATGCCGGCCTGTTCCGGCCCGTTCGCCAGTTGGTCGAACGGAAGGCTGGCCAGCGACTGCGTCAGTCCGACGCCCTGGGCGTGCACGCGTTTTTCGTGCTCGGTGGTCTGGCGAAAGACCAGGGCCGCCACGATCAGCGCAATCGCCGCAAGCGTGGCGCAGATCATCGTCAGACCCAGGTGGTCTTGCTTCATTGGTGGTATGCGCTATTCATGGTTCCAGGCCGCCTGTCTGCGGGCCAGGTTCGCAGGCAGATCCGCTGCCGCGACAATCGTGGCGATGCGATCAGCTTCTCGACATTCCGACCTGATGATCTAACGGCAGTCGAACCTGCGGCTTAAGCGGCGCAGCGACGGGAACGGGCGGGGAAACTGGCAAAACCGCACGGCCTTGCGGTGATTGTCACCGCCGTGCAAGGGGCATGGCTTGGTGCGTTGCCGGCAAGGCGGGCCGGCGCCCGGGATTCGATGCGAACAGTGTGTCGCGCATCAGGGTGCTGCGATGACGCGGTTTTTGCCGGCGCGCTTGGCCTGATACATGGCGCGGTCGGCGCGGGCGATCGTCGCCTCGGGCGCTTCGTCGAAGCAGACCTCGGCAACACCGGCGCTGAATGTGATCAGTTTGTTTTCGGTCTCGTGCAGAAAGAATTTGCGCGTCAAAGTGCGTTGCAGGCGGGTGATGGCGGCCACGCCATCTTCCAGCCGCGTGTCGGGCAGGATGACAAGGAATTCCTCGCCGCCGTAGCGGGCCAGCGAGTCCTGGGGGCGCAAGGTCTCGCGGATGACGTCGGCAAGGTGCACCAGCGCATTGTCGCCAGCCTGATGGCCCAGGGAATCGTTGAGCGCCTTGAAATTGTCGACGTCGAGCAGGGAGACGCAAAGCGAGCCCTCGCGGCGGCGCATGCGCGAGACTTCCTTCTCCAGGGCTTCCTGCATGCCCTTGCGGTTCAGTGCGCCGGTCAGTTGATCGTGTCGCACCAGCTTGCTGGTTTCGGCCAGTTCGGCCTGCAGCCGGTCGATCTCGCGCTCGGATTCTTCGACCTTGCTGCGCAGGTGGACCATGTCGTCGCGGGAGCGGGCGGCACTCTGCTGCATGTTGCGGGTTTCGTGCACCACCTCGGCGATCAGGCCCGACAACTCGCCGATGTTCTTGGCCGCGCCGATACGTACCGCCGCCCGTTCGATCGTGTCGTGGTAGCCGGAGGTCGAATCCGAAATATGTGCCACATGATCGACGAAGCCGGCCAGCATCGCCTTGAGCTGTTCCTGCTGAGCGTCGAGGCTGTCCCGGAGTTCGTTCTGGCGGGCGATCAGGTCGCCCAACCGGCGCTCGGCATCCTCCAGCGCGTTCTGGGTGAGCGGATGGGTGACGATATCCTGCACCACGGCGATCTGCCCTTGCACCCATTGATCGTCATCGACCAGCCCGCCGAGGCTGGACAGCATCAACTGCAGCAGGCCGAGCAGCCCGCGGCGGGTATCGACGGCATCGGCCGCCGCCCAGCGAAGCTTGCCGACCAGCACGCGCAGGCGGCCGCATGCGGTGTCGCGCTCCGCGGCGCTTCGCGCTTCGCGCAGCGCTGTGGCCAAACCGCGAGCCTCGAACGCCAGGCGTGGCGCGTCGAGCATCAGCGAGGCGCAATGTTCGAGCAGATCGGCCAGGGCCAGCCTGAGTTCCTCGTCATCCGGCTGCTTTGCGCAGGTCGCTACCCGCCCGGCTGCGGGACGGTCGGGTTCGGTGTCATTCGGCTCCTCGACAACTGCGGCAGTCACTGAAGACGACTGAACCGCCGCGTTGCCGTCGCCCCAGGCACGCAGTACGGCCGTCAGGCGCGTAAATAGCTGCTCGGGGTCATGACCCGAGGCTTCGAGCACGTAGTCCACCTGCTGGCGCTTGCGAGCGATGGTGAAGCCGGTGTGATGACGTTCCCACTGCTGCAACAGGTCGCGAATGAGCGCCGCCCAGGTGAGTTGGACGCCAACCCGCTGCTCGGCGATTTCCAGCAGTGCGCGACGCATCGCCGGCCAGGTTTTTTCTTCCACGGCTGCTTCGAAGGTCCGCGCCAGACGAGCCTGTTCGGGATTGCGCCGGGGCAGTGCTGCGGCGATGGCCCGCATCACCCGCTCGGGGAAGATCTCCTCGGCGGACAGTCCGGCAATCTCGTTGAACAGCGTGCGGTAATTGTCGGGCGTCGGCGGCATGCGGCGGATCGCCAGCCTGCGCAGGGCTTCCCGTGCTACTTCGGACGGATGGTGGGCGGTGACTTCGACCATGATTGCCAGATGGGTTTGTTCCCGGCATTAACGTCGGCCGTCGAGCCGACTTGAGCAGGGAATCTGCGCACTGGTGGCGAACCTGAATTCTCGGCGGCTCCGCGCATCTGCGCGGCGCGAGATGTCGCAGCCTATTCGACCAAGCCGTGCTTGAGGGCGTAGTGAGTCAGTTCCGCGTTGTTCTTGAGGTTCATCTTTTCCAGCAGGCGGGCGCGGTAGACGCTGACCGTCTTGACGCTCAGGTTGAGTTCCTCGCCGATCTGAGTAAGCGTCTTGCCGGACGCCATCAGACAAAGCGTCTGGTATTCGCGATCGGACAGTTTCTCGTGCGGGGGGCGATCCGAATCCTCGTCGGAAATGGCGTTGGCCAACTGTTCCGCCACCGCCGGGCTGACATATTTCTTGCCGCTCGCCACCTGCCGGATGGCGCTGACCAGCAGCTCGGGCGCGCTGTGTTTCGACAGGTATCCGGAGGCGCCGGCCTTCAAGGCGCGAACCGCGTACTGCTCCTCGGGGTGCATCGACAACATCAGTACCGGCAGCCGCGGGTGCTCCTTCTTGATCAGCTTCAGCGTATCGATACCATTGCGCTCGGGCATCGAGATATCCAGCAGGACTACATCCCACTCCCCGCTGCGAATCATCTGGGTCGCCTTGACGCCGTCTTCCGCCTCGCCGGCAATCGTCATGTCATCGACGTCCGAGAGTATCTGACGCAAGCCGTGGCGAACGATCGCGTGGTCGTCGGCGATAAGGATGCGAAGTGGTCGTGACATATCGTGGATGGCCCTGGCTGTCGGTTACGCGCTCAGTGACTGGATTCCGAGGCTGTTTCTTGGAGCAGCGGCGTGCGCAGGACGATCTCGGTGCCGCCTTCTGCGCACGGGCCGATCTGCGCGCTGCCGCCGAGGCTGGCCATGCGCTCGCGCATGCCGCGCAGGCCGAAAGATTTCGGCTTGTTCAGATCGCCCGGTTCGATGCCGCGGCCGTCGTCACGAATTCTCAACAGCAAGGTACCGCCCTCCCGCGACATGCTGACTTCGATGTAGCTGGCCCTGGCGTGTTTGGCGATGTTCGTCAGCGCCTCCTGGAAGACGCGGAACATCGCGATCGAGGCGTCTTCGGTGACTTGCGCATCGTAGTCCATTTCCACGCAGTGGCAGGGCAGTCCGGTGCGCTGGGAGAAATCTTCGGCCTGGCATTCGACGGCAGCCGGCAATCCGAATTCCTTGAGGATGCCCGGCCGCAGTTCGCGTGCGACACGTCCGGATGTGGAAATCGCGTCGTCGGTCAACTGTGCAATCGACCGAACCCTGGCGCGCAGCGCCTGCGGGTCGGATTCCAGCTTCGCTTCGAGCAAGGATGCCTCGATCTTGATCGCCACCAGGTTGCCACCCAGCACGTCGTGGATATCCCTGGCGATACGTTCGCGTTCTTCCTCACGGACGCGCTCGAGGTGCAACTGCAGTTCCCGCAGTTGCTCGCGCGAATCGCGCAGTTCGGCCTCGGTCCGCTTGCTGTGGGTGACATTGGACATGATGCCTTCCCACAGGCGCTCGCCGGCTGCGTCGTGACGAAGCGCGGCACGCATGTTGATCCACTTGATCTCGCCGCTGGCAAAGCGTATCCGGCCGTCCCAATTGACCGTGGAGTCGTCACGCCGGGAACGCAGCAGCGCGGCTTCGAGCCGCGCGCGGTCGTCCGCTTCGATCATCCGGGTAAACAAGGAAGCGTCGGCGCAAACCTGCTCCGGGTCCAGATCCAGCAGCAATGTGCACCCTTCGCTGGCATAGGTGAGAACCGGCTGATCCTTATCAAGCCGCAACTGGAACACCATCCCTGGCAGGTTGGTCGCAATGGTGCGATAGCGTGCTTCCGAATCTCGCACCGCTTCCTGCGCAGTGCGACGCTCGGCGCGATTCGACGCCTCTCGCAGCTCGCGTTCGACCGCCGGCACCAGCCGGTCGAGCTTGTCCTTGGAAAGGTAATCGTGCGCGCCAGCCCGCATGGCGGCGATCGCCGTCTCTTCGTCGATCACGCCTGACACGATGATGAACGGCAGATCGCAGTTGAGCGATTGCATCAGGGTCAGCGCAGCATTGGCGTCAAACGAGGGCATGCGGTGATCCGACAGCACGGCATCCCAGGCGCTCGACTGCAGCGCATCCCGCATGTCCGGGTCGTTATCGACGCGCTGATACTGCACCGTGTAGCCTGCGCTTCGAAACCTTTGCAGGAGCAGCATCGCATCGTCCTCGGAGTCCTCGACGATCAACAGGCGGAGCTGTGGTTGCGCTATGGTTTGCTCGGGCATCCGGTCGGTGGCAAATGAGAATCGGCGATTAGCATACTGTGAATCGATACGGCATGGTACAGCCGTAGGGAACCGGCGATCCGCTATAATTTCACTTTCGCCGCCCCCGTAGCATGAAGGTCGTGCAGTTGCCTTGTAAGCATCAGGCCCTGGTTCGATTCCGGGCGGGGGCACCACAGCGGAATCTCATTGCGTATCACAGCGCATCAAAACCCCGATTATCTAGAGTGAACGACCCGGAAGCAGCGTGTCGGGTCGTGTCAATTCTCCTCTTGACATACCACCATATTCGTTGGTATTTACGTTGGTACCTGACATCACATCGTTCCCAGATACCAACATGTCTCTCTCGGCCAAGACCATCGAAAACGCGCAGCTTAGTGAGAAGCCGTACAAGCTGAGCGATGGACACGGGCTCCACCTTCTAGTCAATGCCATTGGGAAGTATTGGCGGTTGAACTACCGCTTCGCCGGGAAGCAGAAGACGCTTGCTCTCGGCGTGTATCCCGACGTGCCGCTGGCGAGCCGAACAATGAAGGATGAGGAAACAGGCAAACCGCGCAAGGTCAAGGGCGCCCGGGAGTTGCGAGACGAAGCACGCAACCTGCTTGCCGGAGGAATTGACCCCGGTGAAGCGAAGCGGATGGAGAAGCTCAAGGGGGTAGCCCGATCGGCAAACAACTTCGAATCAGTGGCGCGCGAGTGGTACGCGAAATTCTCTCCCGCTTGGACGGCGCACCACGCGTCCAAGACGCTTCGCTTTCTGGAGCGCGACGTTTTTCCTGTCCTGGGGGTGCGAACGATCGGCGAGATCACGGCGCCGGAACTGCTGGCAGTGCTGCGCAAGATTGAAACGCGCGGCACGCTCGAAACCGCGCACCGCGTGCATCAGACCTGTAGCCGGGTGTTCCGGTACGGCGTCGCGACCGGGCGAGGTGAGCGCGATCCGGCTGCGGATCTGCGCGGGGCACTGCCGCCCGTCAAGGAGACGCACCACGCATCGATTACCGACCCGAAGCGGATCGGCGATCTGCTGCGCGCTATCGACGGTTACGACGGCTCGCCGATCACAAGAGCCGGTCTGCAGCTCGCCGCGCTGCTGTTCGTGCGGCCGGGCGAGCTTCGCAAGGCTGAATGGGCGGAAATCGACATGGACAAGTGCGAGTGGCGCATTCCCGCGGCAAGAATGAAGATGCGCGAGGTTCATATCGTGCCGCTGGCATTGCAGGCTGTGGTGATCCTGAAAGAGCTAGAAAAGCTGACCGGATCCGGGCGGTTTATGTTTCCCGGTGCGCGCACCAACGGCCGCTCGATGTCGGAAAACACGCTGAATGCTGCGTTACGCCGCTTGGACTACGGTCGGGAAGAAATGACCGCACACGGCTTTCGCAGCATGGCTAGCACGCTCCTGAATGAACAAGGTTGGCACCGCGACGCCATCGAACGCCAGCTCGCGCACTCCGAACGCGACGGTGTGCGGGCCGCCTACAACTACGCCGAGCACCTGCCGGAACGCCGTCGAATGATGCAGGCGTGGGCGGATTACCTTGATGGTCTGAAGCTTGGCGCCAAGGTCTTACCCCTCTACGGAAACTGACTTTTGCGCACGCTGGACTCGGTGTATTTTTTCGCCCAAGCGGCATCGCCCTGACGTTTTCGCGAGAGATTCCGAATGGATGGTCGAACAGACCCCTGCCAGACGGGCGAGTCGTGTCTTGAGGCACGTACGGCCGTGCCGATTGGAGCGGCGGCGGCGAGAATCGAGCGCTTGTGATCAACCGCTCGCGGGGCCAGTGCTTGGCGTGCGAAGTGGTATTGGTGAGCACTGACGGGCAGCTAATCGAGCACCTCTTGGTCTGCCGTTCGATTGGCAGCACAGTTGTGGTTCATGGGCCACTGGCCATCACGCGCCAGACATCCGTCATGAGATCCAGGTGTTGTAAGCCACGCCAAAGAGTCTCTGTGCCGGGTCCCCATCGGACTTACGCCCCAGGAAACCGCCTATCTTGGCCACCATGCGGATGGCTTCGCGCAGGCTGGGCGCCTGTTCAGGCGGCACGGGATTCTTCGTGCTGTAGGCAACCAGCGCTTTCCACTCGGCTTCTTCAAAATAGACATCGCAGGGCAACTCGGGAACCTCACGCCCGAGCTTGACCATATGATAGATGCGCCAGGCTACGACCATGTCGATGGCCAAGCAGGCCTCAACCGGTCACCGTGACCAGCCGGCGATCTTCGATGCGGCAGCCGCTTTTGAGCGTGCGATGAAACACCTCGATACCCCAGCGCTGGGTATACCAGGCCACTTTCTCGCACGCCTGCTCGAAGCTCTGCACGGCGAGCGTGGTGAGCAGCCGCCATTCGATGGGTTCGACGCCCTCGGGCGTGTCCTCTTCTTTGGCCAGCACCGTCCAGATCTCGAGCGCGCTCAGGTGCGCCTTGTCCTGTGGCGCACACAAAGTCAGCGCGGCAAAGCGGATCGCCAGTTTGGCCTCGCGCGCTGGACGATTCTTCTGCCGAGGCAGTTTGACGATTTGATAGCCGGCGATCGGCTGCCTCTGGATCGCCTCGAACAGGCGCGCCTGTTCGTCTTGCACTGGCGATCGTGCTGAGCACGAATGAGTAACTTCGGTCCCGCCGGCTCGAGCGCCGCTTGGGCAAACAGCTCATAGATGTCCGCTTCCCGATCGCCCATACTGACCACAGTGAGCTGTGGATTGCGCTTTGCACCGCCGCCACCGCCTGATAGCTCTTGAGCCAGCGATAGCTCTCCTTCTGTTCAATTGCCAAGGCATGGCGCTGCGCCTTCTTGCCGAACGTCTGCGGATCACGGGCCCAACATTGCGCATCGACAAAGCCCAGCGGCACCCCTTGCACCGTCATCGCCAGGCTGCTGTGCAAATGCAAGCCCTGCGCACCTGGCCGTGGTGCCGATCGGACCCAGGCCCTCGATGCTCAGTTGGGTGTGTTCCCTGGTGGTGTCTTGCGGTACCAGCACGACTGAACCCTCACCCAACTCGCTGATGCGCTGCTCGGTGGCCGCATAGTGCGGCTGCAACAAGGTCTCGAACAGCACGTCGTCGTTGGCCAGAAAACGATAGGCCGCTTGCATCTTGGTCGCGCTCCCACACGCTTCGGTAGGTTGGCCATGGGTCGGGCCCAGAAATCACGCGCCATGCTCATCAAGCGCTGGGTGAGCCGCTCACTGAGCCGGCAGCGTCCGAATTCTTCTTCCGCCCAGTCAAGCGGGGCTGGGCTCGGACCAGGGCATTAGGCGCGCCAACTCGGGCGGCGCGGTCAATAGTTTGCGCCAGTTGCGTTGCAGCGGATAGACGAATACCTGTTTGCGCCCCCGCCCCTGGCGCGCCCGATCCTGACGGCCCCGCCCCTGGGTCATCCCCAGATCGGTCCAGTTGGCCGCCCGGTAACAAGCGCCCGGGTAGCGGCTGCTATCCACAAAACTCTCGATCAGCACCGGTTTGTAGCCATAGTGCCGCTGCCAATCGCCGGCGAGCTGGCGGCTGGCCAAGCCCAGCACGTGCGAGGCCAGATTCTTCACCTGGACCGAGGGCACAATCAGAAATCGACTGTTGCCCACGATCAGCGCCAGGGCCGCGCGGGGCCCTCGCTCCAACCGATCCACTCATCGCGTACACCAGCCGCCATGCCGCCGCGCTAAAACTCAGCCGCCCAGAATCCCTGCTCGCTTCTGATCAAATAGCGCAGCGCCGCACAGCGGCCCGTCGCCCAACGGGTGGTGCGCTTGCATCATCGCTCGCCACTGGCGCGACAAGGCTTGTCGCCGTTGACCACCACCAGTTCAAGCGGCCCAGCCGACAGCCCCCCGGGCCACCGGCTGGGCCGGCCGCGCGAGGAAACTCACCCGCGCCCGGCAACTCGATCAGCCCACGCCGTTCAAGCTTGTTGAGCACAATCCGGCAGCGGTCTCCTTCGGCCGCCCGTCAGCGTGCCGCCAGTCGAACCAGCCGCACACCACCCGTGCCAGCACCGCGGGTCAGATCAACGCCGCTGCGCACCGTCGCGCGAATGCGCGCTATGACTTCATCGTTAAAGTCTCTGCCGGCGATGACCATGTCGCGCAGAGTAGCGCAATAAATCTTCCTTGTCCAGCATGCCTAATGGTCAGCTACGGAAAGCCGGGCTGAACACCGGGGGAACCGTTCAGCCGAAAGTCGGTTACAAGAAGCCTTGATTGACAAGCGTAACGCTACGCTATACAGTCAATCCGTGATCAAGACGTTCCGGCACAAAGGGCTCGAGGAGTTCTTCCGACAAGGGAGTAAGGCCGGCATCAAGGCCGTGCACGCCAAGCGGTTGAGACTGCAACTCGGTCGGCTGGATGCGTCGAAGGGGCCACAAGACATGGGGTTGCCGGGCTGGCGTTTGCATCCGCTGACCGGCGCTCTCGACGGGCATTGGGCAGTGTGGGTCGACAAGAACTGGCGCATGACCTTCATGTTCGAGGGCGAGGACGACGCGATTTTGGTCGACTACCAAGACTACCACTGAGAGGAACGAGAGATGAGTCGCATGCACAACCCCCCGCACCCAGGCGAAGTCCTGCGTGATGGGGTATTCGCAGATACCGGGATTACCGTGACCGAGTTTGCCCAGCGCCTCGGCGTGACCCGTGTCGCGCTGTCGCGGGTTGTCAACGGCAAGGCCGGCATCAGTGCCGATATGGCTGTTCGCCTGGCCGCGGCGCTGGGAACGAGCGCCGAGTCGTGGCTGCACATGCAAGCCAACTTCGACCTGTGGCACGCGGAGAAGTCGCTCAAGCGGGAGATTGCGAAGATCGAGCCACTGAAGCTGGCCGCATAGCTTTCACGCGAAGCTGGCGCGGGCATCACCGGGGAACCGGCGGCAAGGGTGTTGGAGCACCCCGGCCGCCTCACCACTCAGCAATCTGTTAGGGAGATTCGCATCATGGCTAAGCGCAATTCTAATCCGGGTGACGGCAATCCCCCGTCGAGCATTCGGAACTGCACACTTGCGTTGTCGGATGTCGTGCCCGACCGCAGTTCGGTTCGCAGGTTTGGCGGCACCCATCGCGATCACTTCATCCTCGCGCGATCACTTCATCCTCGCGCGGGCGACGATGCCGCCGTCCACGGAGGTCAAGGTGGACGAGTACGGTGCGCGCAGCTTCCGAATCGAGACGGTAGGCGGACAGCTTCACACGCGCGCCTATTGGCGCGGCTGGGAATACACGGGGACTGCGGAAGCCCTGACGTCTTTCGGGCTGATCAGACCCTAATGGCTGCCCGGCTTGCCCGGTAACACAAGGTCTGGCAAACCGTGGTGTTCGAGGATGACGGCCGGATTGTGCTGGGCAAATGGCAAGGCAAGATCCTCAAACAGGCACACATCGTCATCCAGCGGGCACCATCGTCCGGAAAATGCTGCGTGATCCAGCCATACACCGGCGAGGAACGCGCCGAGCAGGAAACCTTCAAAGAGCGGCACCGTCTCAAGGCGGAAGCCGCTGCGAACGAGCGGAGGCGAGAAGCCGCCCCCGGCCCTGACGCGGCGTTGCAAACGGCGACCATCGCGGTGCCGCAAGCGCAGATAGTGGTAGCCAGCGACTGCGCGCAATTCCAAGATGGCGACGCTGCGATCTGCAACGGCGAACGCATGGAGGTGCTCGAAGGCTACTACCTTTATCGCGTGCGCGACGAGCGCGGACCGAATCTCCTGGTGCGCAACGCACGATGAGAGCTCCGCTGATTGTCGGAGACCTCCTGACCGGCAAGTGCGCTCGTGGCGTTGTTGAGGATGTTGCTCAACTTAGAAAGGCAGCGGGTTCGCTCAGCTCGGCCCAGGTAGCGACTCTTTGGGCCCAGATACGTGCAGGTCTCAAGGAGTTTGCACAAGCCGTCGGATGGAAGTGGACTGATGCGAAATCGGCGAGATACGGCGTGGTCGATGTTCCGGACGTTTTTCCAGTTTGTCCCGAGTTGTCAGACGCAGACTTCATGATGCGCTTTCTTGAAGTAGTGAAGGTCCAACCAGTTGAAGCTGCTCGATTTGAGCTCGCAACGACGGTCAACAGGGACAACCTTTGCGAGCTATTTGCAGCTCTTGGCCTCATGGAGGCTCGGATCGGGCTCAGGGACGAGGTGGGGCGATCGGCATTCCATGCGGCCAAGTTCCTTCAGGAAAGACCAAAGGAATACCAGATACAAGCAGGGCAGGAGAGCGCGAAGCGCCGAAAAGAGAAAACCGCACTGCTCAGAAGGCGCACAGATAAAGAATTCTGGCGTCTGTGTCGAGAGTTCGGATGGAACGAAGGGGGGACGAAGAAGGATCTGATCGATTCTTTCATGAGGCAGGCCAAGATTACGCCCAAAGCCTTCTTGGACGACGAGGTTCTGAACTACGTCCTAAGTAGGCGCAATAAGACGATCGGTCGGGCTATCGACTTCCCGACTGATCGGAAGTAGGTCCGTATACGGACAAGACGGACCGTCTTGTCCGTCATTTCCACACCGCTGTCTAGTTATTGCTTTTCGAGCACTTTATGCTGGCATCCTTCCCTCAACAGAGGTTCAGGCGATGCCAGATCAAACCAAATCGAAGCCCGCGTCAGCCTCAAAGCGACGCACTCGGCGCACCGGCCTGACCGCCGCGGGCACGATTCCCGATGCTTTGGCCCACTTCACGGTGCTGCCAGACGATGCGCAGGTCAGGTTCCCCGTAGTCGAGGCGCTGCTGAGCGCATCCACCTCGACAATCTGGCGCAGGATCAAAGACGACCCCGACTTCCCGAAGCCGTTGCGTGACGGCCGCCGCACGAGCTTTCGCGTCGGTGACCTGCGCCGCTACCTGATCAAGAAGGCGGCGTAGTCATGAACCCGTCCGCTTCGGTCGCACCCAAAGTGCCCCGCCGCTGGTCTGAACAGCCGTGTTTCTGCCCCGTCGACCGCAGTGGCATGTGCCTGACCTGCCACCGTTGGGCGCGCCTGATCAATCAAGTCGTAGCCCGCCGTGAGTCGGTCGCAAGGCGCGTGGCATGAAACCGACGCGCCACGATGGGCAGGCGGCATTGGGCTTGTCGGGCGTCGTCGGGCAATTGCGCGATGGGCGCTTCCTGGCCTTCAGGATCATACGATCCCGCGCCGCGCCTCGATGATCAGGATGATCCTAATGAGCGTTCGCGTAAGTTCGATGGTCTGGAAGTCCGGAAAGCTTGGCGGCGGAAATCTGCTCGTGCTGCTCGCGATGGCGGATTACGCGAACGACGCCGGGTCGAACATTCACCCGAGCATGTCGACCCTGGCGGGCAAGGTGAGGCTGTCCGAAGTCCAGACACGCCGCCTAGTCCACGAACTCGTCGCGGACGGGTACTTGCAGATCGTAGGAAACGAGAACGGCGGGGCACCTGGGGCGACTCGTCAGTATTGCATCGTGCTGGAGCGGCTTACCACTCTCGCCGATGATAGCCGTACCCCTATCGCCGGTGAGAGTCCTACCGCTCTCGTGGGTGATACCCTTATCACCGGTGATACCCCTATCACCCATGATGGGAGACGGGTCTCATCCATGATCGAGACGGGTCTCGCCCATGAGAGCCAATCCGTTAGTAAACGTCAGGAACCGTTATTTAGCTCTACTACCGTAGAGCTTGTGAGCAGCAGCGCTGCTGACGCATGTCCGCAGAAGGAAGTTCTCTCCTTGTACAAGCAGCACCTTCCGGTCCTGCCGCAGCCACGAGCATGGGAAGGACAGCGTGCGAAGAACCTTCAGGCGCGCTGGCGTTGGGTGATGAATGCCAGGAAGGGAAACGGCGAACGGTATGCGGTAGATCGCCCATCTGCGCTCGAGTTCTTCAGGCGGTTCTTCATCTACGTTGGCGAGTCGAACTTCCTCACTGACCGATGGAAAGGCTGCGACCTGGGCTGGCTGGTGAAGGCCGAGAACTTCGACAAGGTGCTGAGTGGCAAGTATCACGACTTGGGCCGAGAGCAGGGCCTGTCGCAACTGCGAGCAGGTGAGTTGTGACCGTCATGAATATGCCTTCTGCCTTACGCCTTCCGCCGCACTCGACCGAAGCCGAGCAGTCGCTGATCGGCGGTCTGCTGCTCGACAACTTGGCTTGGGACAAGATCGCCGACATCGTCGCCGAGGCCGACTTCTATCGCGACGATCACCGGCGCATTTTTCGTCACGTCGCTGGACTGATCGAAGCCGGCCGTCCGGCCGACGTGGTGACGGTGTTCGAGTCGCTCGAGAAGCGCAACGAGTCGGAGCAGGCCGGCGGACTCGCCTACCTGGGGGAGATCGCCAACAATACGCCGTCCGCGGCGAACATCCGCCGCTATGCCGAGATCGTGCGCGAGCGGGCCGTTCTCCGCGAAATCTCGAGGGTGGCGTCAGAACTGGGCGATCTCGCCCTTTCTCCTGGCGCGCAACAAGTCGACGATCTCTTGGACCATGCGGAAGCCGCCCTGTACGAGCTGCGGCCGACTGGAAAACGCGGGGAGATGGTCACGCTGCGGACGGCACTGTCGCGGGTCACTGAGCGCATGCAGAACGCCTGCGAGGGCGAAGTCGTTCGGTCTTGCATCCTCTACGGCGTCGAGGGCCTGGACAAGATCACACGCGGCATGCGGCCGGGAGAGCTGATCATCCTCGCAGCACGGCCCAGCGTCGGCAAGTCGGCGCTCGCGCTGAACATCACGATCAAAGTTGGTGCCGTGGCGCCGGTGCTGTTCGTCTCGCTGGAGATGACGGCTGATGCCAACGCAGAGCGCGCCTTGTCGATCGCTTCCGGCATCCCACTTGAGCTGCTGCAGGGTGATGGCCCGGGTAGTCTGAAGGCGGCCGATTGGGATTCGATTACGGCAGGGCTGGGGAAGCTTTACGAACTGCCGATCACGTTTCGTGACGCCACGATGATGACGATGCCGTTGCTGGCGACCACGGCGCGTCGCATGCGTCGCCACGGCCTCGGGCTTGTTGTCGTCGACTACCTGCAATTGCTGAATTCCACCGAGCGCCGGCAAAACCGCACCGAAGCGGTGTCGGATATCAGTCGCCGGCTCAAGACGATGGCAATGGATCTCGGTGTCCCGGTCCTTGCGTTGTCCCAACTCAACCGCGCGGCAGACGGAGAACGCCCAACGCTTGCTCACCTGCGGGAATCGGGCTCGATCGAGCAAGACGCCGACGTCGTGCTGCTCCTGCATGAGCAGGAAGGCAAGCCGATCGAATTGATCGTCGCAAAGAATCGAGCAGGCCCGCGCGGATCTGTTTGGGTGCGCTTCGATAAGGAGCGAGCGAGCTTTTCCGAGACGGATGAACCACTGCCGGATATGCCGCCGCCGACCGGTTTCATGCGCAGGCGCGGTTTCCCGGATTGAATGCAAGGAGTCTCACCGTGAAGTTTCTTCGTTTTTCGTCTTCAACTTGATTGATTGCGGCCATGACGGATCAGTCGGTTTCCGTAATGCCGGACGTCGCAACGCCACGCGAGCGACGGATCTCGGCTCGTATCCATGCTTTCGTCGATGCCTACGTGCTGACGCTGAATTCCGCGCGCGCCGCGCGAGTCGCCGGCTATGCACCCAAAGCCTCGGCGGTGCGCGGTGCCGAGCTGCTTCGGCGGCCAGATGTGCAGCAGGCAATCAAGATGCGCCAGGCCGAGCTCGCACGGCGCTATGCCGTTGAAGTGGAAAACACGATCGCCACCCTGGCGGCGATGGCGTTCTTCGATCCGCTGGACTTCTTCGACGATAACGGACGCCTGCGCAACCTGGGCGATGTCCCGCTGCGGGCGCGCATGGCGCTGTCCGGCTTCAAGGTGCGCCGCGTGGTCGTCGACAAGAGTGCGCCGCCTGAGGAGATCATCGAGATCCGCTTCCTCGATCGCGGCACCAACGTCGAACGGCTGATGAAGCATCTCGGCTTGTTCGAGAAGGACAACCGGCAGGACAAGCCGGATGCGATTGCCGAACTGCTCGCGTACGTCGCCGCGCACGGTGCGCCGCTGGCCGTGCGGCCGAGTTCGTAGGAGCGAGAAGGTTTCCGAGAGCGCATTGCCGCGTTAAGCCGCGACAAGGAACAAGGAGCGTCCGTGAAGCGGCGCGCGGTCGGGTAGCATAGATTCGCTGTCGGCGCAGACGCGCCGGCCGACGCAGGATGCGTGGGATATTTTGCGGATCCCCGGAACTGGCTCAAGGTTTGCGCCGTGCTGGTGCGCTCTGTGGTAAGGACGCGGCGTCCTGAAGGGCGACGAGTAGCCCTTCAACGGAATTCAGTACGATCAGGCCACCGTCTTCGCGCCTCGCCACCATTCCGACAAGCTTGCCATCTTGAGTGAAGACCCCCGAACCGATGCCAATCGGCGAACTGAACCGCACAGTCAGAAGCTGGCCATAACCCGGATCGGCAGGGTACGTCTCCTCGACGATTCCGAACGCAAGTGATTTGGCAGACATGGGATCCACAAAGGCGAATACCGCATCACCGCGAGCTACCGCAATGCTTTGTCCAATTGACACACTGGGAACTTGGTTGGGTACTGCAGCGATGTCCCCGATACAGACGTCCTTGGGGAGGTCGGCCTTGATTACCCAGCTTTGGTCTGCCTGCGTCAAATACATACCGTTGGATAGCACGTAATGCTGAGTCTTCTTGAGTGGCCACGACGTCACACCAACTGCAGAACACACCGTTGCGACATACTTCGACGTCAAGCGAATTGCACTTGCTACGTAACGCGAACTATTAATTGAATCGATGGGGTCGCGATACATTCTGGGTGCGAGTGAGACCTCAACATGAGGGGGAAAGCGCGAGGCTCCGACTGCAAGTCGCGCGCCGCGACGGGCTACACGGTAGGCATCCAGCCATCGCCGCAAGCTGTCCAGTGGAACGGCGAAGTTTAGGTTCTGCCCCTGACGCATCTGTGCGGTCGTGATTCCAACGAGAGCACCTGTTTCGTCAAACAGACCGCCACCAGAGGAGCCGGGTGATATGGCAGCGGTGGTTTGGATGACGCTGGTGCTTCTTGTCTGCCGCAGGCCGGATACGATTCCCTCGCTGAGCGTCAGGTCCAGGCCTAGCGGCGCCCCGATCGCAAATACTCGCGTTCCGGGTGGAGGTACAGACCACGAAATCTCGGAGACTTTGGGGGCGTCCAAATCCGCGGCAAACAAGAAGCAAAGGTCACGTTCGGTATCGGAGTACTGAAGTTTCGCTACGATCCTCGGATTCGTTCCGGCGTCGATGTAGATGCGAGGTGCTCCGCGAATAACGTGACAGTTCGTGGCCACAAGATTCTCGTCGACGACAACTCCACTTCCTTGAGTGTCAATGGTCGGCCATCCGTGGACGACCTTCACGATGCTTTTCGCAGCTTGTGCGAATACCCTTGTCCCGACACTTTCGGCCAGGACTGTCGGAGACTGGCACACAATCAAGACAAAGACGGCGAACGTTCGGAACGTTTTCATTGTGACCAACACAAGAGGTTGTGACCCGTTTATCATTATGCGATTTCCGCGAAAGCTGCGCTAGGTAAGTTCAGCGGTGGCGGCTCTTCAGGCCGCGTTGCGCGTGCCGAGGGGAGGTTGCAGAGCTGTTCCTGTGCAACCACAAGTCGGTGACTCGCGCTACATCAACGACGGCCGCTGCAATGACGAGCGGCTAGAGCCCCTGGGCAAGATTCAATGCGCACCGCCGGGTACTCTTGAAGGCGCGCCGACTGCCATCGGAATCGACTATAGGCGAACGCCCCTCACGGGACGATCGAGTGCGGAGACCGGTGGAGCACCAGCCCATTGATCCCAAGGTGATCGGCGGCCTGTTCGATGCGGATCTGCCGTGCTCGCGCAAGCGGCCCGGACAACGCGAGCAAGTCCTGACGCACCACAACGCAATCGTCCACCCAATCGCCCCAGGCGGCACAGCCATAGGCGACGTTACCCGTGGCAAGCCGCAACAAGCCATCCGAGAAGGCCAGTGTGACATCGCCTTGCGGATCGAGCAGTTTGTGTTCCTGCTCCTGCATCCAGCGCAAGATCGCGCGAAACACTTTTGGATCGACGGTGAGAACGGGCCGGCGGACATGGATCCGGTTCATCGACGCCTGATGGCGCTCATAGAGCACGGCCAACTCCAGGCATTCCGGCATCCCCGCGTTGCCGAAGGCCTCGCGCCAGATCTGCAGGACGGCGAGAAAGACCTTGCCGCGCGCGACTTCGTTGGGCAACAGCTTCTCGCTGTATTGCGCATGCCGCGCCGAATGCGAGATGCCGGTCAGGCGCCAGTTCGCCAGCCAGTCTGCGGTGGCGTCGATGCGCAGTTCAACCCCCGCATGCGCACGCTTGAATTGCAGGGCCTCCTCGGAACCGGCCATGCTCCGGAAGCCCATCTCTCGCAACGCCACGGGCGTGGCGACAAGCGCGAGACTGTGGGCGAGGAACGCCTGCTCGGCGGCCTTCTCCAGCAGCGACGCCAGCTCTTTGTCATCGATCTGTTTCACATCGATGATCGCTGCCGCCTCCGCGAGCGCAGCATCGAAGTCGGTCTCGTTTTGTGCCTCGATGATCATCCTGAGCCGGACCTCGGGCACCTCGCCGACCGGGACGAGATCGGCATCCGCGACATACAGCGTCCGCTGCGCCTGCCCGCCCATGACAATTGGGCTGCCCAAGGCGTGGACCAGCCAGGCGAACACCGGCTGTTCGCTGCCGACCAGGTCGGTGACCAACCCGGCCGCCTCGCGAAGCACCACAAGGCGGCCGAGATTGGCCTCGCCCAAGCTACCGCGCAGGGTGGCCACCAGACCAACGCGACCAATCGTCCCGTCGGGTTGGCTGGCACTCATGGCTGCATCTCCCATTCAGGCCCCACCCAGACCAGCTTGTCGTTGCTGAGTTGGGGCTCCCCATCCCAGCGGTAAGCCACCAAGGGCCCATCGAGTCCGGCGCCGTAGTCCAGTACGGCCGTGGTTGCGTTCTGCACGCCGGGCCTGCCGGTCAGCCAGTAGTGTCCGACAAAGGTGGGTACGTTGCCGGCGGCACCGAGTTTCACGGTCGCCGGTAGCGGAATATCGGGAATCCTTTCCCGCTCGCTTGCCGGAACCAGTGCAGCCTGGCGGAAGGCGGTGGCCGATTCGTCCCACCAGCGAACACGAATATCCTTTCGCGCAACCTCGTTGTGGTCGAGGAATGTGATTCCGCCAGGCAAGCGGATCTCGTAGCCCTTGGTGACACGCTCCATGGCTTCCCACGGCAGACTGCGCCTGCGGAACGACTGAACCATGAATTCCTCGCCCAGCGCCCCGTTGGCATCCATCGCCTCCTGGATCCGGTCGATGCACACCGGGTTCCACCAGGCGTGGCAGAGGCGGATCGGGCCCAGGTCCAGGACCGGCGGCAGTGTCTTGAACCACGCGACCAGTTCTTTGTGCAGGGGTGAGTCCAACCCGACCTGAAGCAGGAATGCTCTGTGTTCCTTGAGTTTGTTTTCAGTGCGCGGCCGCATGAACTCATCACCTTCCGGATCGCGCATGGCGAAGCCGATTGCATTCCATTCGTGGTTTCCCATGATGGTGCGTCCACTTCCCGCTTCAATCATGTTGCGCACGATGTTGATGACTTCAACCTGCGCTGGGCCGCGGTCGATCAGGTCACCGAGGAAGAGCGCCTGGCGGCCCTGCGGATGCCGGTAGGCGCCATCCTTTACCTGGTACCCCAGCTTGGCGAGCAGCGCCCTGAGCTTGCCCGCCTGGCCGTGCACGTCACCGATGATGTCGTACATGAAAGCCTCGCTTTCTCTTAGTTGCGTTACACTACTAACTATACGCTGTTCGTAGCGACGTGCAACTAAGGTGTCCCATGGTCGATGAGCTGAAGCAGTACCCGATGCCCTTTACGCGTCTGGAGTTGGCGATCCTGTCGATCGTCGAGGGCAGGTTGGCTGTCCTGCTTGGCAAGCGGACGGGTAGGCCGTATGCGGGGCAATGGGCCTTGCCCGGCGCCGTCCTGCGGATCGATCTCGATCGGGATCTTGAGGGGGCCGCGCAGCGCATTGCCGAGGAGCGGCTCAACACCGGACTTCCGTTTCTTCGCCAACTCTGTGCGGTGGGCGGCAAGGGGAGAGATCCGCGGGCGCCGTGGGCACTCAGCCTGGTGTATCGGGCGCTACTGCCCAGCGACGCCTTCGCGCCCAGGCCGGGCAAGCGCCTGGACGAGCTGGTCTGGCGGCCGGTGGAGGAAGCGATGGCGGACCGAACGATGGCCTTTGATCACGCAGCACTGATTCGGCAGGCGGTGGAGAGTACCCGGACCGAAATCCGGCGCCTGGACCTGCCGCAAGGATTCCTGCCGGAGAGCTTCACGCTCGGCGAGCTTCAGGCCACCTGCGAGCAGATTCTGGGGGAGCGGCTTGACAAGAGCAGCTTCCGGCGGAAGATCGATCAGCAGCACCTGGTGGAGGAGGTCCCTGGGGAAATGCGAACCGGAGCGTTCCGCCCGGCGGCACTTTATCGTCTTGCTGCACACTCCTGGCCAGATCAACGGCCACGGGAGTAGCATGCCTTTCGGATCTTTTCGTCGAACACCGAGTCAAGTCCGAAATCTGCGCCCACTCGGACCCCTCGGTGCAAAGAGCGGTATTGCGAAACAGATTCACCCTTTGCCGAGGAAGTCATCGCCGAGCCCATCGAGCTGATCACGGAGCAGTCCTAGCCGCCGTGCCATCCCGGCCAGCGACTCAGGCAGGTGCGGGACGCGAGCGGCGCGGTGGGCCTGCCGCGCGAGGGCTTCTCCTTCATCGCGAGGTCGTCCTCGACGTAGCGATGAGTGGTCGTGGTGTAGAGCGGCGCCCAGTTGAAAAACCGATCCTCAACGTGCTTCTTCGATCCCCGTTGCGCTTGAGCGCTTCCCGTAGACCGTGATAGGGTGTCGCCGCGTCCGACGTGGGCGCGAGCGGGACCTCTGCGTCGCCCTGGTGGAGCCGATCAATGCAAGAGCAAGAGCCCTGGGTCTCGGTGGATGAGGTCGCCAAGCACCTCGGCATCGCCAAGGACACGGTCTACCGCTGGATCGAGTCCAAGTCCCTGCCTGCGCACCGCGTCGGTCGGCTGTGGAAGTTCAAGATCTCACAGGTCGATGCTTGGATTGAAGCTGGTGGAGCAGCGGAGCCCGACGCCAAGGAGAACGAGTGAGTACGGCCATCACCAACATCGACTTCGACCGGCTGCTCCGGCTGCGACTCGTCGTCGCGCGCTATGGTGAGATGGATGCCGCGCGGTGGTGGAATACGGGTGACGCCGCACGACGAACTGCGCTCTTGGGGCGCGCGGGCTCCGTGCTCATGAGTCGCGGTTTTCCGCGCACCCACCGCTTCGCACAGGCTCGCCTAGTCTTCGAGGTGGCTCGCGCGCGGTGCGTCGAGGTCTTCGATCCGCCCGGTTGCGTGACCCTCTGGATCCTGCCTGCTGCGCTCGAAGATCAGTTCGACGCGCGCTGGGCTCGCTGGCTCGAGGAACGCGACGCCTGGACGGACTTCTTCGCGTCGATCGAACGACCAGCATCCGACCTGCTCGAGACCATGAAGACGCTCGATCTCGTGGGTGCCGAAGACCTCGAGACCGTCTCGAAGCTTCGCCGGTTGGCCGAGGGGCGGGCGGTCCCGCTTCCTGGCGTCCACACGGTGTCCGATGCGCTCATCACCCAACTCGCCGCGGGCTTCTCGCGCGGAGAGCCTGGCAAGCTCGCGGTGCCCTACGCACGGATGGACGACTGATGGGAAGTAGCCGCGCATCAGTCGTGTCCTCCTTCACCATCATCAAGGGCGCATTGATCGAGGAGACATTCGCCGTCTTTCGGGGGTGGGACTTCGCGGCCTCGTTGGAGGAGAACCTTGCCTCTATGAAGGCGCAGAATGTTATCGGAGCGAAGAGCGAACATTGGCTTCGAGACATTGCCTTCGTCCTGCGCCGCCGCTTCGACTCCGAAGGTCGGGACCGCAATCTTGTCGAGCTTGCTCAGCGTGGCTGCCCGCTCGAGCTGTGGAGACCCCTGCTCCTCTGGCACATGACACGCGATGAGTTCCTCTTCCGCGACTTCTTGGTCCAGTGGCTCTACGAACACTTCGCTCAGGGCACGCTGCGCATCCGGGCCCAGGATCTCTGGCCCTATCTCCGCGCCCTCCACGACAAGGGGCTGGTCGTCGAGCCCTGGAAGGAGAGCACGCTCAAGCGCGTGTCGTCCGAGCTCCTGCGCATGGCCGTCGACTTCGGCCTCATGCGCGGCACGGTGACTCGCGAGTTCGCGTCGTACCACCTTCCCGACGAGTCCTTTCTTTACCTGCTGCACGCCATGATCGAGTTGCAGCCGAACGCGCGCGAGGTCGTGCACTCGTCCGACTGGCGGATGTTCCTGATGGACGCTGACGACGTGGAGCGTGAGCTTTTCCGCCTTCACCAGTTCCGCCGCGTTCACTACGAGGTCGCCGGAACGCTTGCACAGCTCGACCTGCCCTGCGCGTCCGCCGCCGACTACGCACGGGAGATGGTGGCATGAGCGACTGGAAGCAACGACTGACGAGGGACCTGGAGCCCGTGCTGCGCGAGGCAGACCCGCGGGCGCGGATCAGCGCATACCACAACATGCCGTATGCCATCTTCCACTACCCTCCTGAGGAGGAGATCCCGTTGCGCGGCGAGCTGGCCTTGCTTCGCACGCGCCTCGAGCAGATCGGCAAGCGGGTCACGACGATCTCGCTCGCCGACTGCCTTGCCGATGCCCTCGTGGCTGAGGGGCTGACTACCGACCGCATTGCGAGCGCCGAGAAGCGAACCGGCACCGAGAAAATGGTCGACACCATCCACATGGTCATCAGTCGTCGTCGGCCTCTCGACGACCTTGTCGCGGCGCGGATTCCAGAGCAGGCCGATCCCGCCCGCGACATCGTGTTCATCGTGAGGGCAGGTTCCTTGTTCCCCTTCTACCGCACGTCCTCCCTGCTCGAGCAGCTCAAGGGCAAGCTCGAGGTTCCAGCGGTGCTCTTCTACCCGGGCGAGCTCGACGGTGTGGCGGGCCTGAAGTTCATGGGCGTGCTCGAGCCGGAGCACAACTACCGACCGAAGATCTTCTAGGAGCGCGACCGATGGCCAACACGCAGATCAAAGAGCTGTTCGCTGGCGACATCTACCGTCGCATCGAAGAGGTCATCAAGGTCGACCAGACCGACGAAGCGATCCTTCGCGAGGAGCTCGGCGAGTACGTTCTGACAGACGCTATCCGCGGCCACTACAAGAGCATTCTCCGCAGCTACTGGGAGACGCCCAACAAGCCCCACGAAGGTATCGCCATCTGGGTCTCCGGCTTCTTCGGATCGGGTAAGTCGAGCTTCGCCAAGATGCTCGGCTTGGCACTCCAGAACCGCCAGGTGCTCGGTGAGGCGGCCTCCGAGATCTTCGCGAGCCGGGCTGGCGACACCGAGCTTCAGGTGCTTTTGAAGCAGATTTCGGAGCACATACCCACCGACGCCGTCATCTTCGACGTCTCCACGGACCGTGGCATCAAGAGCGGGAACCAAACGCTCACCGAGATCATGTACAGGCTCTTCCTCAAGAGCCTGGGCTACGCTGAGGACCTCGACCTCGCCGAGCTCGAAATTACCCTCGAGCAGAAGGGCGAGCTCAAGCGGTTCGAAGAGACGTACCGCGAGATGTTCGAGCAAGACTGGAACGCCAACAAGGATCTCATCGCCTTCTCGCTGGGCGAGGCGAGCGCGGTCATGCACCGGCTCTTCCCGAGCCGTTACCAGACCCAGGATTCCTGGGTCCAGGCCGTTCAGGACCGCGCCGACATCACCGCGGGCCGTTTGGCCGAGCGGTGCAAGGACCTGATGGGGCGCAGGCGCCCCCAGAAGAACCTCGTCTTCGTCGTCGACGAGGTCGGCCAATTCGTCGCACGCGATGTCCAGAAGATGCTCGACCTGCAGGCCGCCGTGCAGAGCCTTGGCCGTGTCGGTCGCGGCAAGATCTGGATCGTGGTCACCTCGCAGGAGAAGCTGACCGAGCTCGTCGGCGGCCTCGACGACAAGCGGGTCGAGCTCGCTCGCTTGATGGACCGCTTCCCGCTGCAGGTCCACCTCGAGCCGTCCGACATCTCCGAGGTCACGAGCAAGCGCGTCCTCGCCAAGAACGCCGCGGCGCTCGACACGCTGCGGGATCTCTACGGCAAGCACAGCGGGCGCCTCACGGCGAACACGCGGCTCACGGCGGACATCCAACTGCCCGATCTCTCCACGGACCGCTTCCAGGACCTCTACCCGCTGCTTCCATATCAGATCGACCTGATCATCCAGGTCGTCTCCGGGCTTCGCACCCAGGGCGGAGCGACCAAGCACGTCGGCGGCGCAAACCGCACCATCATCAAGCTCGCGCAGCAGCTCCTGATCCATGAGGGCGTGAAGCTCGCCGAACAACCCGTCGGCAGGCTGGCGACGATCGACCAGATCTACGACCTCATCGCGAGCAACATCCCGAGCGAGATTCGCGGGAAGATCGCGGCAATCAAGACTGAGGTCCCGCACCCGTTCGCCCAGCCCGTGGCGAAGGCCATCTGCCTTCTCCAGTACGTAAAGAGTATCCACCGGACAGCCGAGAACATCGCTTCGACGCTCCATCCTGCGGTCGGCGCCGACTCGGTCCTGCCCGAGGTCAAGGAGGCCCTGCGGCAGCTCGTCGACGCACACAAGGTGCGCGTCTCCGACGGTCAATACCGCATCCCGACGCCCGCCGAAGACGACTGGGAGGTCACGCGCGCCAGCTTCCAGCCCAAGCCAGGCGACATCAACCGCATCCACGCAGACGCGGTCATGGCGCTCTGGGAGCCCAGGCCGTCCCACAACCTGCAGGATGCCCGCACCTTCAAGGGCGGGCTCACCTTCAATGGCCGGTCCCTCTTCGACGAGGACATCGCGTTCCACGTCACGCTTGCCGAGCGTGGCGTGGAGCTCGAGCGCCAGGCCACCGAAGCGCGCTCGCGGTCCCAGGCGGAGCGCAAGTCGGTCTTCTGGGTCGCGGGCCTCGACGAACACATCGACCGAGAGATGGTCGAGGTTTTCCGGTCGCGCGAGATCCTCGCCCGCAAGGAGCGTGCAGCGAAGACCAAGGACGAGACGTCCCTCGTGGCGGAGGAGAAGCTGCGCCTGCGGACGCACGAGACGGAGCTACGCCGTCTCCTCAGGGAGGCACTCCTCGCAGGCTCCATCTACTTCCAGGGCAACGACCGGAGCCCGGGCGACACGGTGGCCGCGGTGAGCCAAGCCGCGAGCCGAGTACTTGGCCATGTGCTCCCGGAGGTCTACGACCGCTTCGCCGAGGGCGCCGCGCGGGTCGCGTCAAAGGACCTCGACACCTTGATGACCAACGAGAACCTCCGCGGCCTCACGCCCATCTTCGCGCAGTTGAACCTCGTGCGCGACGAGAAGGGTCAGACGGTCTTCAACACCGAGACCGGCGTGCTCAAGGAGGTGATGGACCGCATCGAGAACAAGACGAGCTACGGCGAGACGGCGACCGGCCGCTACCTCGCTGACGAGTTCGAGAAGGAACCCTTCGGGTGGAACCTCGACGTGGTTCGTCTCTTCGTCGTTGCCCTCGTTCGGGCCGGCAAGGTCAAGGCGACCAGCAAGGGCACCACCATCGACTCGGCGCTCTCCGTCGAGGCGCGCAACACCTTCTCGAGCAACAACCTCTTTCGGGCGTGCTCGTTCCAGAAGCGCGTCTCGGGCACCGACATCAACGACTGGCTCGAAGCCGAGGCGGCCTACCGAGACGTCTTCGGCAAGCAGCTACCGGAGCTCCAGGCCAGCGTGATCGCCGAAGCGATCCGCCGTGAGGTCGGCGAGGCCGAGGAGAAGCTCCACGAGGTTCACACCACCTTGCTCACCCATGGGCTGCCCGGCGCCACGGTGCTCCAGGAGGCCATCGACCAGATGCGGGCCATCCGCGGGGGCAACGAGGACGACGCCATCCTCACCTTCAACGGCGCGCACAAGGCCCTGAAGGAGGCGGTGAAGCGCGCGAGCGAGCTCGCCGCGGCGTTGACGGAGCCGCGACTGCTCGACCTCAAGCGGGCACGCCGCGCGCTCGACAGCCACTGGGCCTTCCTCGACCAGGAGCCGGACCTGCCCGACGGGCTCCGTCCGAAGGCCGAGGCGCTGGCCGACATGATGGTGCGCGAGACCTTCTACCGCGACCTGGCGCAGATCGACCAGCACGCCACGGCGATCGAGACCGAGTACCAGGCGCGGTTCCAGGCGGCCGCCGCCGCGCGCACCGAGTGCTACCAGCAAGCGCTGGCGACGCTCCATGGCAACCCGGCGTGGACCGAGCTGAACGAAGAGCAGCAGTCGCGTGTCGCCGCGGCGCTCACAAACCGAGCCTCGGCCACGGTACCGGCCTCGGCAACCATCCCGTTCCTGCGCTCCGAGCTGAGCGCCTGCCCGCAGCACCTCAAGGCGGCGGTACAGCAGATGATGGAGCTCATCGAAGGCAATCGCCTCGTCACGATCAACGTTGGCGACTTCTTCGCCGGACGCGTCGAGACCCCGGAGCAACTCGAAGCGGCCATCGGCGCGCTTCGCCAGCGCATCGAGAAGCTGCTCGGCGAGGGCAAGAAGGTCTGGATTCAGTAGGAGCAACGCGTGGAGAAGGAGACACGACAGAGGCTGGAACGCCTCACCCAGCAAGCGCGACGGCTCCTCGAACAGGAGTTCCGGGAGCAACTCGAGGGCCGCTACGACGTCCTCCTGGATGGGCGGATTCCGCTCGCGCCCGGCGCGCACCTGTCTCCTCGCGAGCGCGTGCTTTGGGACAGGCTAGTGGCCGCCGTGGCGCACAAGCGCGCCCGGGGGATCATGTCGGCGGATGCCGTGGAAGCCTACTTGCGCGAGGCCGCGTTCCACACCCTCAATCGCTTCGTGGCGCTCAAGATGCTCGAGGCACGCAAGCTCGTGCAGGAGTGCATCTCGCGTGGCGAAGACTCGGCTGGTTTCAAGGAGTTCATCGCCCTCGCGCCTGGGCTCGTGGCGCTGCCCGACAAGGGCTACCGGCTCTACGTCGAGACCATCTTCGACGAGATCGCGCAGGAGGTGCGCGCGCTCTTCGATCGGCGCGACGCCGCGACGCTCCTCTGGCCACGGCGCCCGGCGCTGCTCGACCTGCTGGCCGCCCTGAACAATCCCGAGGTCGCGTCGGTCTGGGGCGAGGACGAGACCATCGGCTGGGTCTATCAATATTTCAACGGCGAGGACGAGCGTCGCCAGATGCGAGCGGAGAGCCAGGCCCCCCGTAACAGTCGCGAGCTCGCTGTCCGCAACCAGTTCTTCACGCCGCGCTACGTCGTCCAGTTCCTGACCGACAACTCGCTCGGCCGAACATGGTGTGAGATGCGTGGACTCGAGACGCAGCTCGCCCACCTCGACTACCTCGTGAAGACCGCAGAAGGCTTCGAGGAACGCTCGCCGAAGGATCCTCGCGACCTGCGGGTCCTGGATCCGGCCTGCGGCTCTGGTCACTTCCTCCTCTATGCCTTCGACCTGTTCGCCGGCGACCCCACGCGTGGCTTCGTCGGCATCTATGAGGAGGCTTGGCGCGCGGAGCCGGCACCGAAGTCCGAGGTGACCGGCCGGACGCTCAGGGAAGACTACGAATCCGAACCAGCCCTCCGCCGTGTGGTCCCCGAGCTGATCCTCCGGTACAACCTCCACGGCATCGACATCGACCCGCGCGCAGCCCAGATCGCAGCCCTCGCTCTCTGGATGCGTGCCCAGCGCGCGTACAACAACCACAAGGTCTCAGCCAACGAACGCCCGCTCATCGGGCGCACGAATATCGTGACCGCCGAGCCGATGCCGGGCGACCGAAGCATGGTGGCCGAGTTCGCCTCGACACTTCGGCCGCAGGTGCTCGGTGAGCTCTTTCAGCGGATGGTCGAGGAGATGCGCCTTGCCGGAGAGCTCGGGTCGCTGCTCAAGATCGACGGCGTCCTTCAGAGCGCGGTCGCGAAGGCAAGGGCGCAGTTCGTACGTGAGCAGAAGGAGCCGCAAGTGTTGCTGCCCGGGTTCGACCGCCCCCGGAAGGCGCAGCTCGAGTTCGACCTGTCCGGTGTCTCGGACGAGTCGTTCTTCGATTCAGCGGAAGAGCGCATCGTCCACGCGCTGCAGGAGTACGCCGCGAGTGCGCCGGCCGTGATGAGCGTGCGACGCCAGCTCTTCGCCGACGACGCCGCCCACGGCATCGCCTTCATCGACTTGAGCCGAAAGCGCTTCGACGTGGTTCTCATGAATCCGCCCTTCGGCGCGGCGAGCCTGGCGGCGAAGAAGGAGTTCGAGTCGGCATATCCCCGGACCAAGAACGATGTCTATGCCGCGTTCGTGGAGCGAGGGATCGAGCTCCTCCACCCGACGGGCTACCTGGGCGCCATCACCTCCCGCACCGGCTTCTTCCTCTCGAGCTTTCAGAAGTGGCGGGAGGAAATCTTGCTCAAGGAAGCCCCGCCGACCGTGTTTGCCGACTTGGGCCAGGGCGTCCTCGACAGCGCGATGGTCGAGGTCGCGGCATATTGCCTCCGCAAGGAGGCCACGGCATGAGCACCGACTTCCGAGACGCCTCCGACCGCCACTTCGAGGATGGGGGCCTCCTCGAGGCACAGGGTCGTTTCGCGAACGCCGACCATCTCTATGGGTTCTCGGCCGAGTGCTCTCTGAAGGCTGCCATGTTGGGTGTCGGCCACCCGAAGGCGGCGAAAGGCGATTGGCCCGACGGCCACTGCGACCACGTAAACGCGCTGTGGGTCGGGTTTCAATCCTTCGCACATGGATTGCTCGATGCGAAGTACGCCGCTCACGTACCACCGACGAATCCCTTCTCAACGTGGCACGCCAACCAACGTTACTGGGGACGGCATCACTTCACCGCAGGCTCGGTTGCCCCACACAAGGCCGCCGCGGACGGATGCCGACGATTGCTGCGGGAACTCATTCTGGACGGAGTGTTTTGATGAATTTCAACGATGCGCTTCCCACTGCTGCCAAGATCGCGCTTCGTCACCTTGGTGCTGAAAACCGCGTTGTCGTTCTGGTGCGCGATCTTTTTGGCAAGATCCGGGTCGTTCTGTCAGACGAGCTCGCGGGTGTCGCGGACGCTCTTGCTGCAGAACTTGCGCATGCGCTTGGCCACTACGCCTATGACCCCGCTTCGACCTTCCTCCGCGAAGCCGACGTCCGGGATGCGCTCCCCGGCGCAACCGAGATTGCGAAAACCGAAAATGGTGCACGTGTTCTCGTGATCGATCGGCAGCTCACGGGGACGGAGTGGAACGCTCAGCCCGCCGTCGAGACGAGACAGCCGCGGCGCTTCACGCTGTTTTCCATGAAAGGTGGCGTGGGACGCTCGACAACTGCGACGATCCTCGCCTGGCACCTCGCCCGAAAGGGAAAGAGGATTCTCGTCTTCGACCTCGACCTCGAGTCGCCCGGCGTCGGCGCCACCCTCCTTGGCCCAGACCTGCCTCGGTTCGGGGCCGTCGACTGGTTCGTGGAAGATGCTCTCGGCCACGGGGATGTCGTTCTTCCCGAGATGGTTCGCGAGAGCTCAATGGCTACTGAGGCTGGCCGGATCACGGTAGTGCCTGCCTTCGGTTCGGACACGGGCGATTACCTGGTGAAGTTGGGGCGGGCGTACCTCGAGCGAGGCCCCAACGGCCACGAACCCTGGCCCAGCCGTCTCAAGCGAATGGTTGAGGCCATCGAAGAGAGCGAGAAGCCCGATGTCGTGCTCCTCGACAGTCGCACGGGCCTCCACGATACGAGCGCGGCGCTGGTCCTCGCCATGGGGGCGCACACCCTGATGTTCGCGGTGGACACGCCTCAGACATGGAGTGCCTACGGCTTCCTGTTCAAGCATTGGACCCGCCACCCAGATGTGGCGTCGTTCTATGACAAGCTCTGGGTCGTCGGCTCGATGGTGCCCGACACCGAGATCGAGGCCTACGTCGAGAGCCTTCGCGATCGAGCGTGGTCCCTCTTCGACGAGACCTTGTATGCGGCGCCGAACGTAGCCAGCCGCGCCGGATTCCTCGCGCCGGTGGTCGACGACGATGCAGGCAACCACTTCCCACGCGCGATTTACTGGCAGCGCGGGCTGATGGCCTTCAACCCGCTCGCCAAGTGGACGGACCAGTTCGTGATCGCGGCGTACCAGAGCTTCCTAGAGTGGTTCGACCGGGTTCTCCTCGAAGAACCGGAGGCACCATGACGACGCGCATGCGCACGGCCGACCTCCGCGAGCTGATTCGGGACGCCCTGCCGGTCGAAAGCGCTGAGTACGGGGCGCCTCCGCCGAGGCATCAGTTCTTCGTGCCGAAGACCCATGCGCGCGCGCTCCACATCAGCATCCCGGTGGTGCTCGGCGACCGCGGCATGGGCAAGAGCTACTGGTGGGCCGCGCTTCAATCCCGGGAACACCGCGGCCTCCTGGCCCGGACGGCCCCAGACGTTCGAATTCGTGAGGAGACGCTAGTCTTCGCAGGCTTCGGCAAGACCCCTGACTTGGCCCAGTACCCAACCAAAGACGCATTCGCGCGCCTCCTCGAGGCTCGGCAGAAGTCGCGCCTCATCTGGAAGGCCATCGTCGTCTGGAGCGCCGGACAGTTCGCCGCGCAACATGGTCTCGGCCGAGGCGCGGGCGACGGAGCAGGCCATGGAGATGGGACGGGCTCCGGCGGTGGAAGCGGCTGCGGCGCGGGCCTCTGGGACGGTTCCGGCTTCGGAGACGGTCGGCACATTCCTCCGGTCGACCTGGTCTTGCCGGCTATCGACTCATGGGAGGACCGCGTCGCCTGGGTGGTGAGCAACCCGGAGCCCGCCGATCGCCTGCTGCAGCAGTTCGACGCGTCCCTGCACGCGATTGAGCGCGACAGCATCTGGGTCTTCGACGCCCTCGACGACGCTGCGGACGACGCCTCCACGTTCTACACCCTGGTGGAAGGCCTCTGTCAGCTCGCCCTCGAGCTTCGGTCGTTCCGGCACCTGCGCGCCAAGGTCTTCCTGCGCACCGATCAGTTCGAAGATCGCCGGGTCGGTCGCTTCCCCGACGCGTCCAAACTGCGGGCGTCGACGGCGTCTTTGCGCTGGCTCACGACGGAGCTCTACGGCCTTCTTTGGCAACTGCTCGGGAACCACCCGCTGCGGGGCGCGGAATACCGTCAGGACCTGTACACCACGCTCTTCGAGCACAGACTCAATGGCCGTGGCCTCGGCAAGGACGAGAAGCAGGAGATCCTGAAGCTCTCGCAAGCCTCGGACTGGACGCCGCCGCCGGAATCGCAGTTCGAGCCGGCGATGCAGGAACGGCTCTTTCATCGGCTCACCGGTCCTTTCATGGGCGAGAGCGCACGCAAGGGCTTCCCGTATAAGTGGCTCGTCACGCACCTGGCCGACGCGCATGGATACATCAGCCCACGGAGCTTTCTAACCGCCCTGGCCACGGCGGTGACCCACACATCCGACCACAACGCCGATCACGAGTACGCCATTCACTTCCGCAGCCTGCACGACGGCGTGCACGAGGCGTCACGGATTCGTGTCGGGGAGATCGCCGAGCATCCTTGGGTCCAGCCGCTGATGGCCGTGCTGGCAGGGCATGTGGCGGTGCCCTTTGAGTTCGCCGACGCAGAGGCGCGGTGGCACGAGGCTGGCGCGCTCGTCGACCCGGACGTCGTCGTGGCCGCCGAGATCGACTCGGCCGAGCAAGCACGCAAGCGCCTCGTGGAGCTTGGGGTCTGGCGCGAGATGAAGACCGGTCGGATAGATGTGCCGGATATCTATCGGCTCGGGTTCAAACTGGCGCGGCGCGGCGGTGTTCCGCTCAAGCGGGATGGGCAGGTGCGTTGATGAAGACGGTGTTCATCCGTGCCATCGAGGCGCCGGTCGATGAGAAGTCCGAACTAATTCTGGAAGGCGTCCGCGGCTCAAAGACGATCCGGTTCGAGGCAGACATCGCAACCTTTGGCTCCATTCCGAGTTCGCCTTTCGCTTACTGGATTGACGACTCCCTCCGAGCGCTGTTCGGCGCGTTTCCTAAGTTCGAGTCAGGCGATCGCACTGCTACGAGGGGAGCGTCAACATGTGACGACTTCCGGTACGTTCGCCTATGGTTCGAAACCACTCTTCGCCGGCCCAGACACCTAGCATGGCCGCCCTTTACGAAGGGTGGTCGATTCGCCAGGTATTACGCCGACATTCCAACCGTGGTCGACTGGGATAAGGACAGGTCCACGTTTCGTGGCTTCATCGGACGTCCTGGGCGGTGGCAAGAACGACCGGAGGCGGTCGACCGGTATTTCCTGCCAGGGATTACCTGGCCCCTTCGGGGCATCGTGTTTTCGGGCCAGGCAGTACCTAGAGGGGCAGTGTTCAGCGTTGGCGGCAAAGTTGCGCTGGTCCCGGAAGCTGAGTTGCTTGCCTACCTTGCTCTCTTCAATAGCGCGGTCTTCGACGCCTTGATCCGAGTCTTTGCCGGAAAAGTTGGGGGCGTGCAGTACGAGGTTGGCCTGATTCAGAGCTTGCCGGTCCCAGCGGTAGGTATCTCCCATTCGAGTTCACTGACGGCAATGGCGAGAACGGCTTGGACGCTGCGGCGACGATTGTATTCGCGAATCGAGATCAGTCACGCGTTCTTGCTTCCCGCACTTCTTCAGGACAGCGGCAGTCTCGTGGCACGAGCCGAAGCGTGGATTCGACACGCCGCAGGCCTTGAGGAAGTAATCGACGAGTACTCTGCGACTATCGACGACCACGTCTTTCGGCTTTATGGCATTGCGACGGAGGATCGAAAGCGAATCGAGCAGGGCGTCAATGCAAGCGGCGAAGACGATGGTATGGTGCCTACCGAAGACGACGGCGACGAAGAAGAAGTCGCCGAGGTCGACGCCGCGCCGATGGTCACTTCGCTACTCTCATGGTCGCTAGGCATCGCCTTTGGCCGCTTCGACGTGCGCCTCGCGACCGGCGAACGCGCTGCTCCGCTCGAACCGGAACCGTTCGATCCACTGCCGGTCTGTTCCCCCGGGATGCTCACGGGCGACGACGGCCTGCCGGTCACCGCGGCCCCGGCAGGCAACCCACTGACCTTCCCGGGGGACGGCATCCTCGTCGACGACCCCGGGCACCCGCGCGACCTGGTGCGCGCCGTCCGGTCAGTCTTCGACCTCGTCTTTGACGACGCCAACGCCCGCTGGCACGAGGCCGCCGAACTCCTTGGCGCGCCGGACCTGCGCACCTGGTTCGCCCGCGAATTCTTCGAGCCGCACATCAAGCGCTACAGCAAGAGTCGCCGTAAGGCGCCGATTTACTGGCAGCTCGCGACGGTGTCCGGCTCGTATTCGGTGTGGATCTACATCCACCGGGCGACCAGTGACACGTTGTTCCACGTGCTCAACGACTTCGTCGGGCCGAAGCTCGACCACGAGAAGGCCAAGCTCGACGAGCTCGCTCAGGAGGCGGGCGCGAACCCCTCAGCCGCCCAGAGGCATGAGATCGAGCAGCAGGAGAACTTCGTTGGCGAGCTGCAGGCGTCGAAGACCGAGGTCGCGCGCGTCGCCCCGCTCTGGAAGCCGAACCTCGACGACGGCGTCATCCTCAACTTCGCACCGCTCTGGCGGCTCGTACCCCAGAGCCGGAGCTGGCAGGGCGAATGCAAGAAGGCCTGGGACATGCTCGTCAGCGGCGACTACGACTGGGCGAACCTCGCGATACACCTCTGGCCCGAACGTGTGGTCCCGAAGTGCATCGACGACCGCGGCCTCGCCATCGCTCATGGGCTCGAGGACGTGTTCTGGCACGAGGACGAGTCCGGTACCTGGCGCAAGAGTCGCGTCGACGAGACCACCGTTCAGAAGATCATCGCCGAGCGGACCTCACAAGCGGTCAAGGCCGCTCTGAAGGACCTCCTGTCGGCGCCGACGCCCACGGCGAGCCAGGGACGGAAAGCGAAAGGCCGCAGCGCTTCGCCGCGCAGCGCCGCCCCCAAGCCCGCTGTGGCCGCCCCTCGCACCGCAGTAGCGTACGCGACGACGGTCGACGAGGCTACCCTCAGCGCGGTCAAGACCGCGATCGCCAGCGTGGCCGACGGCGGCTCCAAGGCCGACGTCCTCGCCGCCACCGGCCTCTCGGACGGCGACTGGAACAAGGCCATCGCCGCCTTGCTCGAGCGGGGTGACGTCACGCGCACCGGGCAGAAGCGCGGCGCGCGCTACCACGCGGACTCGCAAGGAGAAGACGGATGATGCACGGCCTCCACCAGCACATCGCGTCGACGCTCGACCGTCTCCTCCGCGAGCGGCGCGTCGTCGTGTTCTACGACCTCCGTGAGGAGTTCCGCCCGTTTCTTGATGAGCTCGACGTCGTAGGCACGGGAGTGGGCGACCTTCCCCGGGTCTGTATCCACGACACGCTGACCCTTGTGGTCCGCTTCGAGGGCTCGTTCTTCGGGCTCAAGGCCGCGGTCGAGCCGATCCTCGCGGCGCAGCAACCCGAGCCGCTTCTCGTGTACGTACCCGGCTACGCCAGGGAAAGGCTCGGCAAGCTGCGGGGCCCGGCTGCCCCCAATGCCGCGCAGGGCAAGGATGTCTGGAACGTGCTCTTCGAGCTCGACTGCACGGGCAAGTCTTACGAGCCGAGCCTGCGCGGCCTTGCACGGAACGAGCTGAGACGTCGCTACACTGACGGCGACATCGACGAGATGCTCGCGCCCGAGTCGCTCACGTACCACGATGTTGTGCGCTTCCTGCTCGACGAGAACGGCGCCGGAGGCGGATCGGCCTCGCTGGTCAAGCTCGTCCTGGGCAATGGTTCGAGTGAAGAGCTGATCTGCCACTGGATCGCCAACGAGGCCCGAGACGCCGAGCTCGAAGCCAAGCAGGCCGCCCCCGAGCTGCTCAAGCTCGTCCAGGCGCGCCTCGGCCTCTCGCTCTCCGACGTCGGCCTGGCCAAGGCGCGGCACCAGACCCTGCGCTACGTGCTCATCAACGAATTCCGGTCCGACTTTGGGGGCAAGGCGCCCGGCCAACTCGATGTGGTCCCGGCCCCGCCGACGAAGGAGGAGCTGCAGCGAGTTCGCGACGTCGCCGAGCGCCTTCGCCGCGAGCACCCCGACGCCTACAGCGACATCGCCGACGGAATCGAGCGCGAGCTCAACCTTCCCGCGCTAACGATCGACGCCGATGCACTCGGGACGATCGACACCTTCCGCTTCGAGGAAGCGGTCCTGCTCGAGCACGCGGCGAGGCTGATCGCCGACGCGCACTACCAGCGCGCCCTCGAGCTGGTGCTCGCCCGGCGGCGGAGCTTCTGGGTCGACCGCAGCCTCGGCCGGCTCGGGCAGTGGGAGACCTGTCGCTTGATGGCGGAGCTGGGCCGCGAGGTTGCCCGGATTCGCCCACTCCTGAAGAAAGGCAACGGGACGCCGAAGATCTGGGTTGAAGGCTACGCGGGCGACTGGTACCGCGCCGACCTCGCTCAGCGTGCGCTTGAGTCCTGGGTCGCGAAGCTCGAAGACGAACCGGAGCCCTCGCTCGAGAAAGCGCTTGGGCTGGTCCGTCGCAACCACGAAGCGCTCCTCAAGGAGATGACCCAGGGCTACACGGCGGCGCTGGCCGCGGCCGGGTGGTCGGTCAGTGGTGTGCTCCACCAGACCCGCATCTACCCCGAACTGGTCGAGCCGGTGCGGGGCCGCGTGGCCTACTTCTTTGTCGACGCCATGCGTTTCGAGATGGCAGCCGACCTGATCGAGCAGCTCGAAGGGGCTCAGGAGCTGCGCCTAAGCCCTGCCGTAGGAGCGCTTCCCTCGATCACGCCGATCGGCATGGCAGCGCTGCTGCCAGGTGCATCGGCGAGCTTTTCGGTGGTCGACCACAAAGTCAAGCTCGCCGCCCGTATTGGCGACACGACCATGCCGGGGCTCGCCGACCGGATGAAGTATCTCAAGGCAGTCCGCCCCGAAGCCGTCGACATCGACCTCGGCGAGCTTTTGCAGAAGTCGACCCGCGCGCTGGAGAAGCAGCTCGCCGACGCGCCTCTCGTCATCGTTCGCTCGCAGTCGATCGACGGCCTCGGCGAGATGGACGGCGGTCTGCTCGCCCGACAGATCATGGACACGGTCATCGGCAACCTGGCGCGAGCGGTCAGAAAGCTCGCTCGCACGGGTGTCGAGCACTTCGTCATCACCGCGGACCACGGCCATCAGTTCTCGATCCGAAAGGAAGAGGACATGCTGATGGACAGGCCGGGTGGCGACACCGTCGACCAGCACCGCCGGTGCTGGGCGGGTCGCGGTGGTCAGACACCCACGGCCGCGACCCGCGTGTCTGGCGCTGACCTCGGCTACGACACCGACCTCGACTTCATCTTCCCGACGGGCCTGGCCGTGTTCCGCGCCGGAGGAGATCTCGCGTTCCACCACGGCGGCCCGAGCCTTCAGGAGATGATCGTGCCCGTGGTCACGCTGCGGATCCCGTCGGCGGCGGCGGAGACAGCGTCGGGCTCGAAGGTCACGCTCGAGGGCCACCCCAGCGTGCTCACCAACCGCACGTTCGGCATGCGCGTCGTGATCGCGGCAGAGCTCTTCTCGCAGGAGCCGGTCCCCGTCCGCCTCGTCCTTCTCGCGGAAGGACTTGAAGTGGGCCGCTGCGGCATGGCATTGGATGCAGAGCTTGACCGGGCTTCTGGCGTCCTGATGGTGCAGCCCGGCAAGCCGGCGAACGTGGCGATGATGCTTACCCGAGACGAGTTCAACAAAATCCGGATCGTCGCGCAGGACCCCGCTACCGACGCGGTCCTCGCTCAATCCGGCGACATCCACGTCAAGCTAGGAATGTGACCATGGCGAACGAGACGGTAGCGAGGCGAGACGACCTCGACGACAAGGTCAACCGCGTGTTCGCGGGCAAGGTCGTCCGCAAGGACCTCGTCCGCAAGGTAAAGGTCGGCGCCAACGTACCGGTCTTCGTCCTCGAGTACCTGCTCGGCAAGTACTGCGCGTCGAGCGACGAAATCGCGATCCAGATGGGGCTCCAGGTCGTCAACGACACGCTCGCCAACAACTATATCCGCTCCGACGAGTCGATGAAGGCGCAGGCGATGGTGAAGGATCGCGGGCGCCACACCTTCATCGACAAGGTCAAGGTGCGCCTTGTCGACTCGGACTATTGGGCCGAGGTCACGAACTTCGGCCACAAGAACGTGCACGTCCCCGAGCACTACGTCCGCGACTACGAGCGCCTCGTGATGGGCGGCGTCTGGTCGCAGGTCGACATGCGCTTCGAGTACGACGAGGAGTCGAAGGGAAAGAACCCGTTCTGGATCGACAAGCTCACGCCGATCCAGATCGCGACCTTCGACCTCGAGGAGTACCGACGGGTCCGCAACGAACTCACGACGGACGAGTGGCTCGATCTCATCATGCGCAGCATGGGCTACGAGCCGTGCGAGATGTCTCGGCGCTTGAAGCTGCTGTTCCTCGTGCGGCTCATCCCGCTCGCCGAGCGCAACTACAACCTGGTCGAGCTCGGCCCGCGTGGCACCGGCAAGAGCTACGTGGTGCAGGAGGTCTCGCCGTACTCGGCGCTGCTCACGGGTGGCACGACGGTCGCCAACCTGTTCGGCCACATGAACGGCCGGCAGAAGGGCATGGTGCAGATCTGGGACGTCGTCGGGTTCGACGAGGTCGCAGACCTCCAGAAGATGCCGAAGGAGGTCATCACGACGATGAAAACCTACTGCGAGTCCGGCACCTTCCAGCGAGGGCAAGAGGCGGTCTCGGGCGACGCGAGCATCGCCATGTTCGGCAACACGAACCAGCCCGTCGACGTGATGGTCCAGACGGGTCACCTTTTCGCGCCGATGCCGGACATCATCCGCGACGACATGGCCTTCATCGACCGCATGCACTTCTACCTCCCGGGTTGGGAGATCCCGAAGATGCGGAACGACCTCTTCACGAACCACTACGGGTTCGTTGTCGACTATCTCGCAGAGGCACTCCGCGAGATCCGGAAGCACAACTTCACGGAGGTCATCGACCGGCACTTCTCTCTCGGCGCTCACCTTAACGCCCGCGACCGGAAGGCCGTCCGCAAGACCGTTTCGGGCCTGATGAAGATCTTGTATCCGCATGGCGAGGTGACGCAGGACGAGCTCGGGGAAATCCTCGAGCTAGCCCTCGAGGGACGGCGACGCGTGAAGGAGCAGCTCAAGAAGATGGGCTCCTTCGAGTACTACCACACCTCCTTCAGCTACACGCTGCAGGAGACCGGCGAGGAGAAGTTCGTCGGGGTGCCCGAGCAAGGTGGACGAGACCTCATCTCCACAGACCCGTTGGCTCCTGGAACCGTCTACAGCGCCGGGGTCACCTCCGACGGCACCGTCGGCCTCTACCGCGTCGAGGTCTCCGTCTCGAGTGGCACGGGCAAGCTCAAGCTTGTCGGCGGCGTCGCTGGTGCAATGAAGGAGTCCGTCCAGCGCGCCTTCAGCTTCCTGCAGGCGAAGAAGACGGATCTCGGCATCGCACGCGATCTCGACGTTTCCGACATCCACGTCGAAGTAATTGACCTGCTCGCGAACCGCGTCGAGGCGGAACTTGGCGTTGCCTTCTTCGTCTCGTGCTACTCGGCGTTGAGGAAGGCGCCTGTGAGCCCCGCTCTCCTCATACTCGGCGACATGAGCGTGCAGGGGAACATCAAACCTCTTCGCTCGCTGACTGAGCCTCTCCAGGTCGCGAAGGACAACGGCGCCAAGCGCGCACTCATCCCAATCGAGAACAAGCGGAATTTCCTCGATGTCAGCGCCGACATCATGGAGCACGTGGATCCGATATTCTATGGGGATCCGAAGACGGCTGCGGTGAAGGCGCTCGGTCTAACCTAGAAGTTCGGCCGCAGGAATGAGCTCAGAGAAGGGATTGACGGTTGACCTGCACGGTCGAATGATTTGCGAGGTGTCTGCGCATGGCAAAAGGCTGCGCATTGATTCGAAGCGCGTTCCTGGGCTATTCAGTGGTATGAGCCTGAGTGGCAACAAGTCATCGATGCGACTGTAGGGCCAGGTCGGAAGTTTTTCCAAGGTGGCCTTGAGCTCAGCAGGAATTTCCAGTCTCTCAGACCTGCCACGCCGCAAGCGGTTTCGCCTGCAGGCGGCGCCAGTCGATGCCGCTGGTCAGCCAGCGCCATTCTTCCGCGTTCAGGGTGCACGAAGCGGCCTCACTCGGCGGCCAGGTGAAGCGATAAACTCGGAAACGGAACCTCGGTCTAACCGATATAGACTATGCCCCAATTCCAAAGTGCTGGCCGATACCCTCGGCAAGCGTCGGGTTGCCGGCTATCCGCCACCGGTTGATGGTATTTCTGTTGGTATGTAATTTCGCTAAGATGACCGCGAGCCGCATGAACAAACAATCCGCAGGCCAAATGTGAGTGAGGGCGGGGCACCAAACCGGCTCGATCTCATGTCTTCGACTGCGTGGGCCCGGTTCTTTTGTGGGCGGTCGTGGCTCGCACTCCGACATACGCGCGTAAACATGTCGGCCCCAGTTGCCGGCGCCAGGCCCCGGGTGTCTTGGCCCGGCCGTGTAGGAAAAATTCCTACACGAGATTTCGTGTTCGCCCTATTCCATTATCCAACGAGCAGCCTTACTATTGAGCCCTGACCTCCTCCTTGCTCACAAGGAGTTTCCCGGCCGACGCACCTAGTGCGCCGGCCGTTTTCTTTTCCTGCCAGGCGGGGAGCCTTGGGGTACGTCAAGGATCGTCCGGGGCACGGTGCGTCGCCGTCCGAATCATCGCGCCCGGAATGGCTCGTCGACGAGTCGGGTGGCTCCGTGTAGCGGACTTGGTGCCCCAGAATCCAGAGTGTGGTTTGACCGGGTGAGGCGAATCGGTCATAATTTGCCCTCTCCGACGCGGGGTGGAGCAGTCTGGCAGCTCGTCGGGCTCATAACCCGAAGGTCGCAGGTTCAAATCCTGCCCCCGCAACCAAAAAAATCAAGCACTTAGCCCGGACACAAGAGCCGGGCTTTTTGCTTTTTGGTGGTTCAGTAGGCGGATAGTAGGCACAAATTCTCAATGGTCTGCGCCGAGGAGCCGCCGCGGCCCCGCGAACGGGGCTGTGGCATTCACTTCCCTACGCTCACCTTCACCTCTATGCTCCCGTCCTTGCGGTAAGCATCGAGGTCCACACCCTCCAGCTGCGGCACCTGCTTGTAATCCACCGCACCCTGCTTCCAGAAGCGGCTCACGCTGACACCGCTCCCGGCCTCACTCGGATGTTCGGCCAAGGCAATCAGCTTCTCGGTCAGGTCGGCCGGGTAAGCAGGCAGCACGCGTTCACCGGCCTCGAGCAGAATCACCCGTGCGGCGCGCGAGTCGAAGCGGCGGAACTCGTCGCGAAGAGTGAGGCGCGCGATCTCCGCCAGCGTGCCGGCCATCTCGACGCCGGTTGCGCCGGCGCCGATCACGACGAAGGTGAGCCACGGTGCGCGGCGCGCATCAGCGGTCTCGCGCTCGGCGCGCTCGTAGGCTACGAGGACACGGCGGCGAATCTCCAGTGCATCGTCCAGCGTTTTCAGGCCCGGTGCACAAGGAGCCCACTCGTCATGGCCGAAGTAACTGTGGGCCGCGCCGCTGGCGACAATGAGGTAGTGGTAGGCCACCTCGGTGCCGTCTTCGAGCACCACGACGCGGCGCCCGCCATCGATCGCGAGAACCTCGGCCATCAACACCAGCGGATTGCTCTGGCGGCGCAAGACATGGCGAATCGGCGCCGCGATCGCGGTTGCGGACAGCCCCGCCGTGGCCACCTGGTAGAGCAGCGGCTGAAACAGATGATGGTTGGCGCGATCGATCACCGTCACCGCGACGCAGGCGCCGGCCAGTGCCTGGGCGGCGAACAGGCCGCCGAACCCACAGCCGATGATCACGATGCGCGGCGTGCCGTTCGGTCTGTCGATGGTCATCTCGGTCATGTGGTCGGCGCACGACGATGCCGTAGGCTGGCAGAAGTCGCTTGCCTTCGACAAAACTCGCGCTCTCGCCGCCGAGGCGTCAGCGATGGCCGGTGACGTCGGCGAGTTTGCCCGCGTCCTGGACTTCGCTGACGTAGCGCCAGGCATCGGGTATGCGCATGTTCGCCCGCCCAATCCTTATCCCGGTTGTCCCCTTGGGCAGCGGACTACTGTGGTCGGCGCGGTCGAAAGCCGCGCCGCAGGGCGCGATGGGCGCTCACATCCGTGCGTGAATCTGTGGAACCGAGCCGACTGTGACGCCGCCGTTTGCTTCGAGGGTGCTTGCCACGCGACAAAATAAGTGCCATATTCAGCGCTTAATTAGGAGCTAATCATGGAACAAATCCTGTCTGCCGCCAGCATCAGCATCAGCGAACTCAAACGCAATCCCAGCGCGGTGATCGAAGCGGCCGAGGACGAGGCCGTGGCGGTGCTGGTCCACAACAAGCCATGTGCCTACCTGGTGCCGGCGGCCACCTATCGACGCCTGCTGGAGCGGCTCGAAGACATGGAGTTGGCGGAGTTGGTGCGTACGCGCGCCAAAGAGCGCAAGGTCAAGGTCACGCTCGATGACCTATGAACTCGCGTTCGTCGAATCGGCGCTGAAGGAATGGCGCAAGCTCGCGCCGCAAATCCGTGAACAATTCAAGGCCCGGCTGCGCGAGCGCCTCGAGCGACCTCACGTTCCCTCGGCGCGCCTGCACGGCCTGCCGGACTGCTACAAGATCAAGCTGCGCTCGGTGGGCTACCGCCTGGTCTACCAGGTCGACGAGAAGATCGTGCTGGTGACCGTAGTCGCCGTCGGCAGGCGCGACAAGGGACTGGTGTATCTCGCTGCGGCAAACAGGACGAAAGAGTAAGCTTGCGCGGATCGCACGATCGCCTATTCAGCTTGGTGGACCCCAGCCGAGGTGGAAGCTCAGCAGATCCTCGACCGTGATCGGTCGTTCGGCGGGCACGGTGTCGTCGACGGGGCCATCCAGACGGCGCAGCATGCGGCGGTCGGGGAGTTCGGGCAACAGTCGATCGACCGATTCGTCCAGGCGCAACTTGCCGTATTCGATCACCCCTCGGCGATCATGTTGATTGCACCGTGATTCACCATACGCTGGCCGCCATGGACCAGATGGGGCTCGACGACGCCCAGAAGCTGGCCCTGTTGGGTTTGTCCGCGGGCGCTCGATCGACACTGCACCGCTACCGCACCGGGCAGAGCGTGCCCGAAGCGGCAGACCAGATGGAGCGCTGCGCCAACATACTGCGCATCGCCGCCGCGCTCAATCATCTGTTTCCGGAGGGGGCGGGCTGCTGGCTGCAATCCAAGCCGCCCGGCTTCGCCGGCAGGAGCATCCTTGCCACCATGCTGACAAGCTTCGAAAGGCTCACGCGCACGCTGGGCCTGATCGAAGCCGAGTTGCAGCGTTGAGCGCGTCCGCCGCGCTTGCCTTGCTCAAGCGCCTTGCCGCGGTCAAGGCGACTGTGTGGCGCATGGTTCCGCGCCCGTCGAAGTTGGCACTGCTCTTCGCGCCCGGTCGTCCTGAAGCCGAAGCCGACACGGTCCTGGAAATCATGCGCGCGATCGGCCCGCTGCCCTATTTTGTGTCCGGCGCGGCGGGTGCGGTGCGCGACCAGGTCATTGGGTTCCCGCTCGCCAATCCCGTCCCCGGGCGCTTCAATGACGCCGACGCTGGCTTCGGGCTGTGGTACGCGGCGTTCGAGCCGCGCACGGCGCTGGCGGAGTTCGCCTGGCATTACCGGCGCAGGAAACTGCTCGCCGGCCTCGATCCCGAAACGGCCGAACCGGAAATCCGGCTGCTATGGTCGGTACCGGTCGTGGGGGAACTCGTGGCCGACCTGATCGACGCGGCCCGCAACGAGCCGCGGCTGACCGCCGATGACTACGGCTTTTGCCAGGGCGTCGGGCGCCTGGTGCAGCGCCACCTGCGGGGCGGGCTGCGCTATCGGTCGGCGCGGGCTCCTGGGGGCCGCAACCTCGCGCTGATGCGCGAGAGCTTCATCGGCGAGCCGCGGCCCGAGGGCGAGTTCTCCTTCACGCTGGCGGGCCGGCACGAGGTCGGCGTCGGTCCGATTCAGGCGGCCCAAGCGGGATCAGTCCGTCCGCGCGAGTCGAAATTCAGATTCCGGCAAGAGCCGGCATAGGGCCACCAAAGGCGGACAGCCGCCTCGACGCGTTGCGTGGGCTTGAAGCGCTTGATGACAAACGGTAGCTCGGCCGAACGAAACGCCGAACGACCTGGAAGGCAGGAACCTCTCGTTACGCCCGCGATGCGCGACGCGGCAGCGGCAGGTGGATCAGACCGATGCTCAGCCAGACCGCCACGCTGAAGTACAGCGACATCCACACGACCTCGGTCTTCCAGTCGTCCCATCGATGCGAGACGACCCAGCGCGCCGAGGCGTCGATCAGTCCCTGGGGGATGCTCAGGTATTGACGTCCGATTGCCTCGTCTGCCACCCAGCGCGCCCAGTACATCGGCACGTCGACCCCGAACATGAAGAACACGTAGGCTACGCCGGCCAGGCAGCAGCCGGCCAACAGTGGTCGAATATCGCGTCCGCAGCGTGGCCAGATGAACATCAGGCTCGCAACGAACAATGCTGCGCACAAGCCCCATATCGACTCCTCGATGACGTGGCCGAGATTCGACATGGTCAGCACGGCATGCCAGGAGCACAACTCGGCCACCGCGATCAGCGGGACCGCGATTCGGGAGACCACCATGCCGGGCGTACTGTCGGTAGCCTGCGCGGCTCCACGCAGCAGCAAGGCCCATTGCGTGACGAAACACAACTCGGCGATCGTGGCGACCGAGCGCCCGACAATCACGCTCGACAGCCATGAGTCGACCAGGCACAGCCTCTGCACGTCATAGACCGGCAGCGCCGAGCGGTATGCGCAACCGGCTACGTAACCCGCCGACAGCAGCAACTGCAGCCGCCTGGAGTTCCACGCTTCGTGATGAAGCGCATCCCGGCTGTGTCGCAGCACCATTGCCGAGGCTACCCAGGCCAGCACATTGAGTGCGCTGACCGCACAAAGAAAGGCCCACCAACTCATCGTATCGGCTGCCACGATGAGGTCATCCATGCATCATAGGGAGCCGCGGCTGCGAGCGACGGGCGCTCCGGCGGGCTCAGTGCCCCTGCTTGGGCCGGCCGATCTTCACCGGCTCGAGCTTGTTGAGGGTGGCAACGAGGGCCTTGCTGTCCAGCGCGGCCAGGGCGCGCAGCCCGGCGCGCAGCAGCTCGCTCTTTTTTGCCTCGCGCCGCGCTTCCAGCGCCCTCGATTTGAGGGTGGCAATCAGGGCGAAGTCAGTCTCGGGCATCGTGAAGCCGTCACGCACGAGTCGCGCACGCACCTTGGGCGGCTTCTTCTGCGCCTTCTCGGGTTTGGCTCGCTTGTCCAACCCGGGGCGCTCCTCACCCTTTGTGGGCTTCGATGTCTTGCCCGCCGCGGCCGGTGGCTTGGGGGATTGCGCGCGCGTCACCTTCGCTTTGGGGCTTGACGCTTTCGCTGGACGGGTCGCAGCGGCAGCCTTGGCGGGGGCGTCGACAGAAGAGCCAGCACCGGCCGGCAGCTTGCCGCTGGAAGAACGGATGATCGGTTTTCGGGTAAGCATGGCACCGCCAAGTGAGTTAACTGTATAAACAGTTTAACCACTTATTGGCCCGCCGTGCAAGATCTCGCTACCATGCCCGAACGAGATTCGCCAACCGATCCGCAGGCAGGTTGCGCGACCCCTGCAGGCTGCTACGAGGCGGGGCCCGCTTCGCCCGGAATCGTCACTCGACGGGTCCGGACGCTTCCCTGGTTATGACAGTGTCTGCGCTTGCCGCCCTGGCCGACCATGCGCTGAGCGCCCGCAACAGGGGTCGCTTCTTGATCTGATGCGACTGCATGCGGCGCAGGATGTCGTCGAGGGTGCGCATGGCGTCGGTGATGTGGGGGCCTTTGTTGAGCATGACGCATTCCGCCCGCTCACCCATGGCCGCATCGGTAATTTCCGCGCGAGAGGGTAGTCCGGTCTTTGCCAGGGTTTCGAGCACCTGGGTCGCCCAGATCACCGGCATGTGAGCCGCCTCCGCCGCCCAGAGTATTTCCTCCTGGACCTCGGCCAGTCGCTCGTAGCCACATTCCACGGCCAGATCGCCGCGGGCAATCATGACGCCGGCCGCCTTGCCAACCATTGCGGAGAAAAGCAACTCCGGCAGATTCTCGAAGCCGCGGCGCGTCTCGATCTTCAGCACGATTCCAAGATCCGGTGCACCCAGCGCGCGCAGGTGCTCGCGCAGGATCTCGACGTCGCTGGCACTGTGAACGAATGACAGTCCGACCAGATCGGCCTCCTTGGCGACTACCGCAAGATCCGCGATGTCCTTTTCCGTCAATGCCGGCAACTCGAGACGGCTGTCAGGCAGATTGATGCCCTTGTCGCCCGCGAGCTTCTCGCCGTTCTCGCGAGCATGGGTGATCTCGACCTCCAGCCATGCCCGATCCACGTGGCGGATCACGCCGCCGAGTCGACCATCGTCGAACCAGATCCGCTCCCCGACCGAGACCTGCCCGAAAACCTCCGGCAGGGTGCAGGCGATCGCGGGAACCGGCTCCCGCCATTGCTTCCCCCGCTTGTTCGGGACGGGGACGCTGTTCCCTTCTCGAGACAGGCGCAGGGTGCTGCCTTGCTTGAGGGACAGGAACCCGGGCCGGGTCGGCAGATCCGTGAGCCCGGTAGTCCGGGCACCGGCACCCTTGCGCCGTCGTTTCAACCGCGTTTCAGGTAGCAGGTAGACTGTTCGCTCGCATTCCGCCAGTGCGCCCTCTGCGTCCCGATGGATGACGAGGAGGCTGCGCCTGGCTCCGCGCGCATCGGTCAGATCGAGGTAATCGCCGGGTGCGATTGCGGCCAGCCAGTCGGTGTCTACGCCGACATATGCTGTGGCCCCGACTACCGGCATCGTCGCCCCGGCCGCCCGCATGCCGATTCGGCCCGGCACCAGTATGCGACCGAGTTCATCCCGCTGAGGGCGCAGCTTGAGCACTGCCGGTCCGGCCGGGATGAAACCCGTACGCAGTTTCGGCCCGCCCAGGTCCATCATTATCCGCACCGGCCTTCCCACAGCCTTCGCTGCCCTGCGGACGTTGGCTGCCATCGCTTTCCACTCCGAAGGTCCATCATGAGCGCAATTGATGCGCGCGATGTCCATGCCGGACACCGTCAATCCCCGTACCAGGCCGAAATCCACTGCGGCCTCCGACGGCAGGGTGACCATGATCCGGACGGTCCTTCCTGCGGGTGGCGTGCCGAGTAGTTCGGCGGTGTGCCGCTCGAGCAGCTTTCCGCTGCGCTCGATGCCGACTACCGGATTCTGAAAACCGGTCTGCCAGGGCTGCCCGGTCAATCGATGCAGGATGCTCAGCACTTTGTCGAGATTGGCCAGGACGTTGGATTCGGCGCCGCCGAGGGAGGAGACGCCAACCTGCGCCAGGTTTTCCTGAAGAGGACGCCGGTCACCCTTTCGCAGCGCCAGGTAATGCGCGAGATTGCGCGCGCTCGCCCGGAAACCGGGATCGACGCGATTCAGCCAGGGCGCCAGTGTTCCCTCGTGCGCCAGCATGGCCTCGCGCAATGATCGGAGCTCGTCGATGAGAGAATTGCACAACTCGTCATCCCAGGCAACGCTCTGCCGCGTGCGGCGGTTTCGCCGCAACGGCTTTTTCGTGAGGCTTGGAGTTTCATCGACTGTCGATTGCATCGTTCCATTCATGCGCGAAATTCCTGTCAGCGATCATCGCATTGTTTTCCCGTTCTGTTTGAAGCCAATCGTCGAGGGTGGGTTCCCCGGCTAATCCCCAACGTTCGGCGATGCAACAGACGAAGGGCATTCTGCGTGCCGGTAATGGTCGCCGACATCGGAAGGTCAGTCGAACCCACCCGCTCGCAAGAAGGCGTCCTGCGCGGCAGGATTCATACGGCGAAGCGGTTCTCGTGAAACAACTCTCCGATGCTACGCTGCATCCATTACAGAAATGTTGCCGGACAGTGGTTCCCGCGCTCGACCTGGCAACCTGCCGGCCCGCCGCGCCGTGTTGCCCTGCGAGGCGCATGCTTAGGCGCTCTTCGGGCAGGCATGCCCGGGAGCCGCATGGACATTTGTCCGCAGGCATGCTTGCCACAAGACGACCTATCCATGCGGCTTCCCGGGCAGCGCCATGGGAAGCCCATCCGACAAGCTCGGCTCAGCCGATCGGCGCACCGGATCAAACTCCTCGACTCGAGCGCAGACCTGCCTGCCCAAAATTCGGGCTGCAGCGTAACTCTCTGCTTTGACCGGAGTTTTCCGTTGGATCGCCGAAGCTATCCACAGAAAATGTGGATAACTGCAATACCGTTGACCACGAACTGCAGCAAATCCGTAACACGCGTGGATCCTCTGGCTGGCTAGCCGCGCATGGGCGGCGCACCATCAAACCGCTGTAATCTTCGAGCTGGACAATTCGCGGCCAGGCGGAGGTTGCCCGAAAGGTTTCCGGGAATCCAAGGCGGGACGAAGCGGCGATCTCTGACGTTCAGTCTGCGGCAACCAGCCATGCCGCGCGTTGAGCGAACAGGCCGGGATGCCTGTCCGCCCGGTCGTTCTTGCTCAGGACAACAACATGACGCGATTCAGCTACACCCTTGGCCAGCGCCGCTACGCGTTCGATGACCTGACGGCGCTGATGGCCAGGGCCAGTTCACCGAAGTCGGGCGACCAGTTGGCCGGCATCGCCGCCGGGAGCGACGAGGAGCGCGTCGCCGCACGCTACGCGCTGGCCGATCTGCCGCTGTCGAGCTTTCTCGACGAAGCGCTGATTCCCTACGAAGTCGACGAGGTAACCCGTCTGATACTCGACGGGCATGACCGCAACGCCTTCGCCGACATCGCGGCCTTCACGGTCGGCGAATTGCGCGACTGGCTGCTGTCCTACGAGACCGACGATGCTGCACTTGCGCGCGTGGCGGCGGGATTGACACCCGAGATGGCGGCGGCGGTGAGCAAGCTGATGCGTAACCAGGATCTGATCCTGGTGGCAAAGAAGCGCAGCGTCGTGGCGCGCTTTCGCAACACGCTCGGCCTGCCGGGCCGGCTCGCGATACGCCTGCAGCCCAATCATCCGGCCGACGATGCGCGCGGCATTGCGGCCGCCATGCTCGACGGACTGCTCTACGGCGCCGGCGATGCCGTGATCGGCATCAATCCGGTGTCCGACAGCGTTTCCAAAATCATCGCTCTGCTCGAACTGGTGGACGAGGTGCGGCGGCGTTTCGACATCCCGACCCAGTCCTGCGTGCTCGGCCATGTCACCAGCACCATCGAGGCGATCGAGCGCGGTGCGCCGGTCGATCTGGTGTTCCAGTCGGTGGCCGGCAGCGAAGCAGCGAACCGCAGCTTCGGTATCGATCTCGCGCTGCTCGGCGAAGCGCGCGCGGCGGCCTTGTCGCTCGAGCGCGGCACGCTCGGCGACAATGTCATGTATTTCGAGACCGGCCAGGGCAGTGCGCTGTCCGCCAATGCCCATCATGGCGTGGATCAGCAGACATGCGAGGCGCGTGCCTACGGCGTGGCGCGGCATTTCGCGCCGCTGCTGGTGAATACGGTGGTGGGCTTCATCGGCCCCGAATACCTGTACGACGGCAAGCAGATCACCCGCGCCGGCCTGGAAGACCATTTCTGCGGCAAGCTGCTGGGCCTGCCGATGGGTTGCGACGTGTGCTACACCAATCACGCAGAAGCCGACCAGGACGACATGGACAATCTGATGACGCTTCTCGGCGTGGCGGGTTGCAACTACCTGATGGGCGTCCCGGGCGCCGACGACATCATGCTCAATTACCAGAGCACGTCCTTCCACGACGCGCTGTATCTGCGCCAGGTGCTGGGCCTGCGGCCGGCGCCGGAGTTCGAGTCCTGGCTCGAGAAGATGGGCGTGATGCAGGAGGGTCGGCGTCTGCTGCACATCGACGAGCGTCACCCGCTGGTGACGGCGCAACTGCCGGCGGGGTTGCCATGACCGGCAAGGATATCGTTACCGCCAATCCGTGGCAGACGCTGCGGCGATTCACCAGCGCGCGCATTGCGCTCGGGTGTGCGGGCGGCAGTCTGCCGACGGCGCCGATGCTCGAGCTCCAGCTTGCCCATGCGCGCGCCCGCGATGCGGTGCATCTGCCGTTCGAGGCCGCGGCAATCCAGGCGCAACTGACCGCGATCGGGCTCGAAACATTGCGCGTTCACAGCGCCGCGCCGAACCGCGAAATCTACCTGCGGCGGCCCGATCTGGGGCGCAGGCTCGATGGCGCATCGCGCTCGCTGCTGGAGTCGTGCGCGGATCTTGCGGCGCAGGCCCATGATGCGGTGCTGGTGATCGCCGATGGCCTGTCGGCACTGGCTGCGCACCACCATGCCGCCGGCGTAGTGGCGCTGGCCCAGGCCGCGCTGGGGGAACGCGGCTGGCACGTTGCGCCGGTGGTCGTCGCGGAACAGAGTCGGGTGGCGCTGGGCGACGAGATCGGCGAACTGCTGCGGGCGGCGCAGGTGGCGATTCTGATCGGCGAGCGGCCCGGCCTGTCGTCTGCCGACAGTCTGGGCGTCTATCTGACCCATGCGCCGCGCGTCGGCCGCAGCGATGCCGAGCGGAACTGCATTTCCAACATCCGGCCCGATGGCGGCTTAAGCCATCTGCAGGCCGCCCACAAGCTGGTCTACCTGATGACCGAGGCGCGGCGGCGGCAGTTGACCGGCGTCGCGCTGAAGGATGCGAGCGATGACGTCGCGTTGTTGGTCCAGCGGTCCGGATGAGTTGAATGAATCCGCTGGCGAAACGGCCGCTGGTGTTTCGGCGGTCAAGGCCCGGCGGACCGCAGGCGTGCTGCGGCGGACGGGTGGGCCTCGCCCGGGTATTCCAGAAGCTGCTGATTCCCCCTATGCTCGCATTGCGCAATGAGCATGCACCTACAGGAGTTCTGATGAGTTCAGACAAGAGCAAGGAAGAGGTCGAGTTCGAGCGTCGCGTACACGCCGAGATGATGGACAGTTTCGATGAAGAACTTGAAATGGAAATCGACGACGAACGCATGGACGAACTCGTCGCCGAGGTCACGACTCGCGCCGCCGACACGATGGACGATGACAGACGTTTCTACTTCAAGGAGCTTTTCAGACTACAGGGAGAACTCGTCAAGCTGCAGGACTGGGTCGTGGACAGGAAGCTCAAGGTGGTCGTCCTGTTCGAGGGGCGCGACGCTGCCGGCAAGGGTGGGGTCATCAAGCGGATCACCCAGCGGCTCAACCCACGGGTCTGCCGTGTCGCGGCGCTGCCGGCACCGAGCGAGCGCGAGCGCAGCCAGTGGTATTTCCAGCGCTACGTATCCCACTTGCCGGCTGGCGGGGAGATGGTGCTTTTCGACCGTAGCTGGTACAACCGGGCGGGTGTCGAGAGGGTCATGGGTTTTTGCAGCGACGAGGATTACGAGGAGTTCTTCCGCACCGTGCCGGAATTCGAAAAGATGCTGATCCGCTCCGGCATCATCCTCATCAAATACTGGTTCTCCATTACCGACGACGAGCAGCATCTGCGCTTCCTGATGCGTATCCACGATCCGCTCAAACAGTGGAAGCTGAGCCCGATGGACATGGAATCCCGCCGTCGCTGGGAGCTGTACACCAAGGCCAAGGAAACCATGCTCGAGCGAACCCACATTCCCGAGGCCCCCTGGTGGATCATCGAGGCAGTCGACAAGAAGAAGGCGCGCCTCAACTGCATCCATCACCTGCTGTCCCAAGTCCGCTACGCCGAGATCGACCGCGAACCGGTCACCCTGCCGGATCGCGTCTATAACCCGGACTACTTGCGGCATCCCGTCCCGAAAGAGATGTTCGTGCCGTCGGTCTATTGATTTCGCAATGACACGATCGCCAGTGATCTGGTCGCGGTCGGGCCCGTGGTGAAAGCCGCGGAGATTTCCTACGGGTCGGACCCTTCAGGGCTGATCTGCGGCTATGCCTTCGGTGCGGACCATGGGGTGCGCCCGATCGACTCGGACACAGCCCTCGATTGGCTGCAAGGTGCCCACGACCCGGCAAGCCGGGAATTCGTGTGGTTGCACTTCAGTCTGGGTAACAGCAGCACAGAGAAATGGCTGCAAGACCATCTGCCGATACCCGAGCACTACTTCGAGACTCTGCGCGAGGGACCGGGCTCGACGCGCATCGAGCAGGCCGACGATTGCCTGATTGCGGTCATCAACGATGTTCTGTTCGATTTCTCCTTCGAACCCTCGCAAATCGCGACCTTGTGGATGTGTGTCCACCGCAGGTTCGTCGTTAGTGCCCGCCTGCATCCCTTGCGCAGCATCGATCGCCTGCGGGTCTCGGTCAAGGCGGGGGAGCCATTTGCCTCGCCGGCATCGCTGCTCACTCACTTGCTGCGCGATCAGGCCGATGTGCTGCAGCTAATCGCCCGCGACGCGACGATACGGGTTGACCTGATCGAAGACAATCTGCTGGCAGGTCACGGCGAGACCAAGCGAAGCGCGCTCGGCTCTCTGCGGCGGGTTTTCGTGCGTCTGCGCCGACTGCTGGCGCCTGAGCCGGGCGCGTTGTTTCGCCTGCTGAATCGCCCGCCGTCTTGGTTCGACGAAGACGGCATTCAGGAACTCCGTAGCGCCACGGAAGAGTTCTCGGCCGTCCTGAACGATCTTTCCGCACTCCAGGAGAGGACGAAGCTACTGCAGGAGGAGATCGGCGCCCGCACGACCGAGCAGACCAACCGCAGCGTTTTCCTGCTCACCATGGTCACGGTGCTCGCGCTGCCAATAAACATCATTGCCGGGCTGCTTGGAATGAACGTCGGTGGCGTTCCGCTTGCGCAGGATCCCGGCGGATTCTGGGTCATCCTGGCCATCATCGCCACGTTCACTGCCATCGCGGGCTGGTTCGCCTTCCTCAGTCAGCGGGACTGATCGAGTCTGTCACACGGGACTCGCCACGCAAGCCACAGTCTTTGCTCGCTGGCTTGCAGCTCGGTACATCGACCTCGGAAATCCGCGACCCGGAACTTTGCCTGTTCGTCCCGGCGCCCGAGTCCCGACGAGGCTACCCGGGGTCGATCTGCCGTCACAACAACTTTGCGGATTGAAAGAATCCTGAAACGAGCGGGTGAAACAATTGATGCTCACTCACAACAAACTCGGCCATCGGGAGGTCACATGAAGCTCAAGTCTTGTGTTGCTGCGATCATTTCCATCTTCGGTACAGGTCTCGCTTCTCAGCCGGCACAGGCCGGATGGGACTTCGTCAGGTCGGTCGAATTCATCGGCATGGACGCACCGGCCAGCGCGGAGGAGAAGGCCGACATCTATACCAAGGCCAAGGTCAAGTACACGTTTCCCTTCGGATGGAGCAAGACCTACGACCTCAAGTACCATCAGTTGATGGCGACCACGGATGTCATCCAGGGCAGCGTGGTTGGCGGCCTGTTCGACGTCAACAACAGCGCGCTCACCGACGCAGACGGCCAGATGGCCTCGGATGCGCCAGATGGTACGTCGCTGATCGACATTCCGGGCATGCGCTCCACCCATCCGTTCCGGTTCAACGCCCTAGCGCTTGTGACCCAGTTCGAATACAGGGAACTGCCCCCGGATGACGGCTCCAGCAGCGGCAGCTTCTGGAGCAAACTGCCGGCCACCATGGGGCTGGCCAGACTCGATCAGAATCGCTGGACCGGCGCCCTGGACGTAGTGGACTACGAGCACGTCAGCTTCAGCGACGTATATGGCGGCTGGATTCACTGTGGATCGACGATGTCGAGCTGGAACACGCACATCGGCTCAGAGGAATACGAACCGGATGCCAAGACGCGCGAGGGCTTGGACAAGGCCAGTGGCTCGGACGACGCCACCGACATTGCGAGCTTCAGCCAGTACTACTTTGGAGATCCAGCAGCGGCAAATCCCTACCACTACGGCCTGGTGCCGGAAGTGACGGTGAATCGTCGCGGCGAGGCCTCCGTGGTCAAGCACTATGCGACCGGGCGCTTTGCGCGCGAGATGCAGGAAATGGCTTCCGACGACCGCACCGCGATCGGCGGCGATGATGGCAAGAACACCGGCCTGTTCATGTTCGTCGCGGACAAGCGCCGGGATCTTTCCGCCGGCACGATCTACGCGGCGAAGCTGACCCAGACCAGCGCCGCGAACGGTGGCTCCTTCGATCTGCAGTGGATCAAGCTGGGCCATGCCTCGGACGAAGAGATCAAGGCGCTGGTCGACGGCGGCATTAAGTTTAGCGACATGTTCGAGGTCTCGAATACTGATCCGGGCGATGCGTCGTTTTCCAAGGTCGCGACCTACATGGGCACCGAGTGGCTCAAGCTCAAGCCAGGCATGGAAAAGGCGGCCGCCTTCCTCGAAACGCGCCGTTATGCCGCCCTGCTCGGTGCGACGACCGAGTTCTCCAAGATGGAGTACATCGCGTTCAATCCGAAGGATCGCAAGTTCTATCTGGTGATATCCCGCGTCGAAGCGGGCATGGCCGACACCAGCGGCGAAATCCAGGTTGCGCGCAACGACGGCGGCATGATCCTCGAGATGAGTACGGCGCCGGGCATCAAGGACACCAATGGGGAAACGATCGACAGCCGCTTCGCCGGCACCAATCTGGTCTCGATTCCCGAACTTGTCGGCGGCTGGAACGGCGGCGTCAAGGATGCCGAGGGCAACCAGTGCAGCCAGGACAAGCTGTGCGGTCCCGACAATCTGCGCTATGTGGATTCCATCCGCACATTGTTCATCGGAGAAGATACCAGCCGTCGGAACAACAACTACGTCTGGGCCTTCAACATCGATACGCGCAAGCTCTCGCGCATACTTTCTGTGCCGATGAATGCCGAGGCGACCGGACTGACGGTCGCGCCGGGATATGGTGGTCACGCGTACATCATGAGCAACTTCCAGCATCCGGGCGAGGGCGGCACGCTGTCCAACTATCTGGGTGCCGATCGTGAGCAGGTGCTCGACCAGATCAACAGCAAGTGGGGCAATCGCAAGAAGGCGGCCATCGGCTACATCGGTACCGAGTGGGGAGCGCTTCCAGCGTTCGATTGATCTGACTTTGCCGCCGTATCCTGAGGCCCCCCGGCGCTTGCCGGGGGGTCGGCTTCAGGCAGGAGCGCCGGGCATGCCCGATCGCGGCCATGGTGCCTGGTGGGATTGGCGCCCGGACTGGGCGGCACGATTGGGTCCGCAGCGTCCAGTCGTCGTTTGGCCTTGCGATCCCGGCATGCCGTCGAATCGTTGAATGCGGCGCGCACCGGTTGCGCTGTCCGCGGCTTGCGGCACGCGGCGTTTATCGAACTGCAACGCGAGCGCCATCCAGCTTACACATGCCGGCCCCAGAGTAGCGCCAGGGTGCAATTCCGCGCCCGACCGGAATCGATTCAAAGGGAGGAATCCGATGCGCAAATTCAGAACCATCATTTTCGCGGTGTCAGTGGCCGGCGCCCTGCTCGCCTCGGCGGCGCGCGCCGACGATGACAGGAGCGATCGCGAAGACCGCTTCAACACGAAATCGAGCGTGCAGCTCGGCCCGCGCCCGTTCTACCTCGTGCAGGGCATGGGGGAGGGCAGACTCAAGGACCGCCTGCTGCAATGTCAGAACGGCCCCTTCTACCGCACCAGTTTTTCCATCGGGCACCGCGGGGCGGCGATGCAGTTCCCCGAGCACTCGGACGTGTCCTATCGCGCCGGCGCGCGCATGGGTGCGGGCATCGTCGAGTGCGATGTCAGCTTCACCAGCGATGGCGAGCTGGTCTGTCGCCACAGCGAGTGCGATCTGCATACCACGACCAATATCGTGGCCACCGATCTGAACAGCAAATGTTCGGTTCCCTGGTCCGGTCCCGGCCAGAACCCGGGGCCCAAGTGCTGCACCAGCGACCTGACGCTGGAACAGTTCAAGTCCCTCAAGCCGAAAATGGATGCCAGCAATCCGGCCGCGACGACGCCGGAGGGCTACCTTGGTGGGACTGCTAGCTGGCGCACCGATGTCTACACCGGTCACGCCGAACTGATGAGCTTCAAAGACAGCATCTCGCTCAATGAGAAGCTCGGTGTCAAGCACACGCCGGAGCTGAAGAGCGCAGAGAATCAGGATCGCATCAACGCGATCTTCGGCAGCCAGGAAGTCTATGCGCAGAAGTTCATCGACACCCTCAAGGCAGCCGGCGTCAGTCCGAAGAACGTCTTCGCGCAGTCGTTCAACAAGGCCGACGTGCTCTACTGGATCGAGAACGAACCGGCGTTCGGCAAACAGGCCGTCTATCTCGATAGCATCGATCCGACTGTCTCTCCGCCAATCCCACGTCTGACATTCGAGGAGTTGGCAGCGCTCAAGAAGCAGGGCGTGAACATCTTCGCACCGCCAATGTGGGCGCTGCTCGCGGTCAACAGCGCGGGTGAGGTCGTCCCGTCGGACTACGCGAAGGACATCATGAGGGCCGGGCTGGACATCATTACCTGGACCTTCGAGCGTTCCGACCTGCGCCAGGGCGCCTCCAAGGCCGGCTGGTACTACCAGTTCGATCCGGAAGGCAAGGCAATCAAGACCGACAGCGACATGTACAAGGCGCTCGACGTGCTGGCGCGCAAGGTGCGAATCCTCGGCATTTTCTCCGACTGGCCGGCCACCGTCACCTACTACGCCAACTGCATGGGCCTGAAGTAGTCGTGTTGTGGGGCAGTCCGCTGTGCGGCTGTCCCACGTTCCAGAGCAGTGGACGCTGCGGAATCCGAACGCCGCGAATCTCGATCAATGGCCTTGCAATTGGGCAGTCTGCCGCGAGGACGATCGGCAGGCAGCGATGCGGATTCGCGGTCTTGTCCATTTGCGACCGATAGACCCGGCCAGCGAGCCGCGGCTGAACGGGGGGAGCTTTGCCCCAAGTGCAACGTTCGTCAAACGGCAACATTCGCGTGCCAATCTGGTGACCGTTCAAGTCGCCTGGAGCCGCGCTCATGACCCCGGTTCTCTCGCTCAAGTTCGTCCAGTTCGCCGCACTTCTCGCGCTTTCGTCATTGAGCGTCGCGGGGACGACTGACGCGTCGCTCGATTGCAGCGGCTCGGTTACATTCGGGGAGGCCGGCGCTCGAGTCGTGACTTCCGTGCCCGACAGGCGTATCGGTGTCAAGTGCCTGAACGATCTGATCGTCGATACCGAACTGGAGGGTGCCAACTACGGCGGCCACGGAGAATTCATCGCCGAGGTCGCAATACTCGGCGCAAGACTTTTCAGGCGCCGCCAGATCGAAGTCGGGGAGTATCTGGAGCTCGTCCGGGCCGCGGCGCGCTCGGAAGTCGGCAGGACGCTGCGCGTTCGGGTGATCGCTTTCAACGATTTCCACGGCAACATCGATGGCGCGTCATTGAACTTGCGCAGCGATGCAGACAAGCTGTTCGTCACCGACCCGGCGACCGGCGCACGCTTGGGCGTAGCGGCCGGTGGCGTCGACTACATGGCTGGATTGGTCAATCAGCTCAAGGCTGGTTCGCCCAACAGCGTGGTCGTCTCGGCCGGCGACCTGATCGGCGCCAGCCCGCTGAATTCTGCACTCTTTCATGACGAGCCGGCGATCGAAACCATGAACCGACTCGGCCTCGCGTTCAACGCGGTCGGGAATCATGAGTTCGACGAGGGTCGCGACGAACTGCTGCGCATGCAGTACGGCGGCTGCCACCCGACGGATGCAAACTCGTGTCGCGGCAATCAGGTCGGTACCGAATATCCGTTCGAGGGGGCGAGATTCGATTTCCTCGCCGCGAACGTCGTCGATACTTCAAGCGGGAAGACAATCTTCCGACCCTACGGTATCGAAAGCTTCAAGGGCCATCGAATTGCCTTCATCGGCATGACCCTGAAGTCGACACCCTCGATCGTCACGCCGGCAGGGGTGGCCGGGCTGTCGTTCAAGGATGAGGCAGATTCCGCCAACGCACTGATCGACGAACTCAAGCGCCGCGGCGTCAAAGCCGTGGTGGTTCTGTTGCACGAGGGCGGCGTGGTCGGTTCCGGCAGCATCAACGGCTGCAGCGGCGTGAGTGGCCCGATCGTCGATATCGTGAGCCGCCTCGACGACGCAGTGGATCTGGTCGTCACCGGGCATACCCACCAAGCTTACAACTGCAGGCTTGCCAACCGCGCAGGTCGGGAAGTGAGCGTGACCAGCGCGGGTTCCTTCAGCCGCCTGATCACGCGCATCGACCTGACGATCGACACGCGCACCCGCGACGTGATTGCAGTCGATGCGCGCAACGAACTGGTCGACCGCAACAACTTCCAACAAGCGGCGACACCGATCCAGCCGGTTGCTGGGATTGCGAAGATCGTCGCAAACTACAAAGCGCTGTCCGCGCCGATCTCCAACCGCATCGTCGGCAGCATCACCGCAACACTGACCCGCACGCAGAACAGCGCCGGCGAATCGTCGCTGGGCGACATCATTGCGGATGCCCAGTTGGCCGCAACCGCGCCGGCTACGAAAGGCGGCGCGGTGGTAGCGTTCATGAACCCGGGTGGCATTCGCGCTGATCTGGCCTTCGCATCGAGCGTCGCGGGCGAGGGAGACGGGAACGTGACCTATGGAGAATCCTTCACGGTCCAGCCGTTCGGTAACAGCCTGGTGGTCAAGTCGCTGAGCGGCCAGCAGATCTACGACCTGCTCGAACAGCAGTGGGGCGCGGCTCAGCCGTTTGCACGCATCCTCGAAGTCTCGCGCGGTTTCAGCTACAGGCATTCGTTCGATACGACGCCCGGCAACTTCGCGGCGCAGAAGGGCGGAGGTTTCGTCTGCGACGGTTCGGTCACGCTGAACGGTATGCCGATCGACAAGACCGCAATTTACCGTGTGACGATGAACTCGTTCCTCGCCTCCGGCGGCGACAACTTCAGTGTCTTCAATGCGGGCACCGATCAACTGGGTGGTGACCTCGACCTCGACGCGCTCGAAGCCTACTTCGCTGCGGCCGGGTCACCGCTTGCGCCGGGTCCGCAGGATCGAGTACGAACAGGCTGCTAGAACGCCCAATTCAAACAGGCTTCGATCACTCGCCCGGGAGCGGGCAAGCGTGCTGCCTCGGTGCCGAATGAGGGATCGGGGGTGACTGTTCAGATCGCGCCGGGCAATGTCCCGTACCGGGATCTGTCGCGGCGATCGAGGCGGTTCGCTGCAACGGCGCGCATCAGATCAGACGTTGATTGACGTGCTTGAGGCGTCTGGCCATGACCTGCATCACATCGATCGCAAAGCGGGGCGTCTCGTCGACCAGGAAGTGGAAGCGGTTCTTGTCGATGACGGCAAATTGACAGTCCGTGCGTGCAATGACGGTTGCAGAGCGCGGGGCCTCGTCGACCATCGCCAGCTCTCCCACGATATCCCCGGACCTGCAAATGTCGAGCGACAAGCCGCCCATGGTGATTTCGGCTTCGCCGCTGATCAGCACATACATGACGTCGCCGGCTTCGCCTTCCCGAAACAGGTATTCGCCGGACTTGATCTGGATGAAGCTCGGGTCGTGTCGAAACAGGTCGAAGAAAAGCATCGTTACCTCGCTGACAGAAAACCTCGATTGCCCACAGGGGGCGCCGCCGCTAGTCTAGCCAGTTTTTGGGATTTGTATTGTTACAAGAACATTAAGCGTGATTGCCCAAACCACGGCTCGGCTTTCCAACCAAGCGCTTCATCCAGCGAACCGTGACGACGGCGACAGTGCCATTACGTCTGCAAGCCGAGTCGGGTCTGATCCACGAGACTGGGACGCTTGAGCGTATCAGCTTCCCCGCAGCCGACAATGGCGGACTGTCGGCCGCAGTGTCAATTGCATTCCTGAATCGTGCGCCGTCGCATCCGGACGACCGGGGTCTGCCGACGCCGCGTCAGCCGCAACAACCTCGCGCACGCGGCCGCGAGATTGAAGCTGACTCGGCTTCGGCAAGTTTATCGACGCTGTTGCAGGCGCCGGTGTGCGATTCCGCCCATCATGGCGAGGCCGGCCAACATCAGCGCGTAGCTCTCGGGTTCTGGCACGGCGGTCACATTGACGTTGTCGAGCAATACGCCGGAGAACTGGCCGCCGGCGATATTGGTAAAGGCCAGTGTGGTCGGCGGCGGAACGATGGCATCGAAGAGAAACGACGCGTGTTTCCATGCCGGCGTACCACCTGGAGCGAGCGAGCCGGGGGTGCCGAAATCGACGATCACCGAGTAGCTGTTCCCGGTCTGGACGTAGGCTGCCTTGAAGGGATCGCCCGACTCGAAGTTGCCCGCATAGTCGAAGTTCAGGTGGTATTGGCCGGTTGGCAGCGCGAGACTCTGCGAGATCGACCCCGCGCCAGGCGTGCCGACCAGATCGACAACGTAGTTTCCGCCGGCCGGCGGCACGAAGTATCCCTTATCGACCACGTCGATCGAACTTGCGCCGGGGACGACTGCGCCGATCGTCCAGCCGGTCAGCGCCGTCGACCCGGCGGCGAGAGTGAGAAATCCGTTGGCGGGCACCACACCGGCAACGCTCTCGAAACTGCCATTGACGACGTACTGGGCATGAGCGGCCGCGCTCGACAGCCCGGCTATCGCGAACAGCGCGATGCTCGTTGATCTTGATCTGGGTTTGAACATGGGACCTCCGGAACAGTAGTGTGGGTAGGGACGCCTCGACAGCAGCATGAGAATTGTCTTTGGGCGGCGTTTCAGCAGCTATGGCGCGCGCATCGGGCGGCGCGCGCCGTTCGGATCAGCCACTGTTTCAGAACCGGTGATCGTTCGTGAAACTTCCGTCGCACGATTGGCCGCATGGCACGCCCGGCGCATTGTCCGCAACGACCCGTACTTCATTCCTTAACAGTGCGCGCGTAGAGTCCTGCTGCTTTGCCGGGAGGGAAACGAAATGAGGTCGATCGGGGCGTTCGCTGTTCGTCGGGCATTGCTTGCCTTGTTCCCGGTCGCAGCGCTTTTCGATGCTCTTGCGGCCGAGGCCAGCGAAGGCGCAGATCTGCAATGGATCGCGGTTCGCGGCAGCGAATCGAATGGTTCGCTGGCCGATTCCCGCCGGCGGCCGACGGATCTGCAGTTCGCCGCCATCCGGACCACGCCCGGCGACCCGGTTCCCGCGATCGCCGGCACGCTCGAGCGCTCGCTGATCAACGCCGCCGCTGGCGGCGACAGCACGACCATCAAACGTCTGCTCGGCGAACCGATTCGCCCCAATGCCGCCAATGACGATGGCAATCGAGCGCTCACGGCGGCGGTCGAGCAGGGTCATGCCGAAGCGGTGCGGCTGCTGCTCGATGCCGGTGCCGATCCCGATGCGAAGGGTAGCAGTGGTTTCACGCCGCTGGGCATGGCCTCTGCCAGGGGCTATCTGCGTATCGTCAGCTTGCTGGTCCGGGCCGGCGCGCAGGTGGACAAGCGAAGCAGCAACGGCAACGGCCCGATTCACGATGCCATCGCGCTCAACCGGCTCGACTGCGCAGGCGTGCTGCTTGCCGCACACCCTGACCTCTCCCTGCCCAATCGTGACGGCCTGACCGCGCTGGATGTCGCGGTACTCCATGGCCGCATGCGGTTCGCGCGGGCGCTGCTCAAAAAGGGTGCCGAGTCGCGCTCGCTCGATCCGGCCGGTCTGGCGGCGCTGAGAAATGCACTTTCGGTGGTCGCCGGCGACGCGGCAGGCGGCTCGCGATGATCCGCGCGGCGTGCCGCACGGGGACAGCCCCGGCACCCGTGCTAGCAGGCAATCTCGGGGCAGTAAAGTGTTGGATCCGGTCAGCCTGAGCCCCGTCGACTTCGAGCGCCTGATGTTCGCGCTCGATGCGTCGGTCTCGGTGAGCAAGCGCGTCCAGTTCTTTCTGTGGACCCAGGGCGCGCTGCAGAACTTCCTGCCGCACGAGACCCTGGTGTGCGTGCATGGCGATCTGCCGGCACGCCGTTACGCATACGAAGTGTTCTCGCGCGCCGTGCTCGGCGACGAGTTCAACCGGGCCTTCGGCGATCCGGTCGGCGGCCTGATCCCGCGAATGCTCGACCACTGGTACGTCAACGAGCAAATGCCGCTGGGCTTCGATGCCGAGCAGTCGCAATGGGAGCGTACCGCCCGGCAACTGGGCCGGCTCGATCTGCTGCCCGCGACGGTCCACGGTTCGCGGCTGGTATCGAGCCAGCACGCCACCCTGTTCATCATGTTGCGCACGCCGCAAGCGATCGACGTCCGCGCTCGCTACATGGCCGAACTGCTGATGCCCCACATGCATCTGGCCTGGCACCGGGTGCTGTGCGCCGATCGCGACGCGGCCGAGCGTATCAGTGCGCCCGCAAGCCCGCTGACCGACCGCGAGGTCGAGGTGCTCAACTGGGTGCGCGAAGGCAAGACCAATGTCGAGATTGCCGCCATTCTTCGCCTGAGTCCGCTGACGGTGAAAAACCATGTGCGCAAAATTCTGCGCAAGCTGAAGGTCAGCAATCGCGCCCATGCCGTCGCGCGCGGCCTCTCCGCCCGCGTGTTCCGCAATTACCCCGAGCATCTGGCCGTCGATCCCGGCCCCCGCGGAGCGCGCGGCGATCGATCCTCGTAGCCCGAATGGCTCAGCTTGACCGCCATTTCATGGTCACGAACCTTCATCTACGGCTCGTACACTTCTGTTCATGTGCGAAACATCACACAAATGGCGCAAAGGGCTCAGTCGAGATTCCCGTGCCGCATGGTCGGGATTCACGTGCCGCGACGATAGTGCGAGTGTCTCCTGAAGGGGGGGCACTCGCAGTTCGGAACCATCACTTGCTCAAGGAGAGTTTGACTATGAAACTGAAACTGATCGCGCTCGCGGTTGCGGGCATGGCCGCCGCCGGCAGTGCCAACGCCGTCTTCGACGCGGGTTCTGGCGATTTCAATGGCAACAGCGAGCTGTTCCTGTTCGCGGTCGATGGCACGGCCAACATCCAGGGCTTCTTCGACCTCGGCGTCAACATCACCGACTTCACCCCGGCGAACAAGGGAATCGGCACCAACAACAGTTGGAATCTGGCCGCCAACACGACCAGCGGCCTGGGTGGCGTGACGGGTTCCTGGTCCGAGGCATGGAACACCTTCGTCACCGCTTCGAAGCCTGGAAACACCCAGTGGATGGTTGGTGCGTACGAATTTGATGCGATAGGCCGCGGGATTGCGACGTCCAACACCCCGACCAACATTGTCCAAGAGCAGCAGGACTTCCTACTTCAAAACTTCCAGGCCGCCGAACCGACGTTCGGAGCTAACACCCGTCTCGGTAACCATAGCGCTGTCGCCAATGGCGCGAACACCGCTCTCGCGTCCTCCAACCCGGCAGGTGTCCTCGGTGCGTCCTTCGCGCCGAGCTGGAATGGCAATTTCGTTGGCATCGCCTTCGAGAACTTGGGCACCGCCCAGAATGTCTATGACATGCAGGCGAACTTTCTCGGCGGCAGCGCCGACGTCACGAAGTTCGCCGGCCAGTTCAACCTGAACCCGGCGGGTGTGCTCTCCTACACCGCGCCGGTGCCCGAGCCCGAGACCTACGCGCTGATGCTGGCCGGCCTCGGCATGCTCGGCATGATCGTGCGCCGCCGCCGCCCGCGCTAGGCGTCACCCAAGACTTCCGCATACCGTCCTTCCCGCCGGCCAACGCCGGCCGGGAGGGCGAGACTCGAACCCAATTTGAGGAAACCACGATGAAACTCTGCATTCTGTCTTCCGCCGTCCTGTGCGCGCTGGCCGCACCCAGCGCCTTCGCTGCGCTGAGCCCCGCCGATGCCACCGATGTCGCCGCCATCCAGGGCACCGAGCGCGAAATCATCCTGACCGGCGCTTCCGCCATCCAGAACAACCTGCTAAACGGCCTCACCAGCATCTGCGGCAGCCTCGTCCGCATGGACAACAGCGGCAACATCCGCGCCTATCTGTGCCGCAACGCGGCCGCCACCACCACCTTCCCCGGCCAGAATCTGCTGATCCACCACAATGTCAGCGGCGGCTCGCTCAATTCGGTGCTGGCCACCAACATCAATGCCGGCAGCGCCGAACGCCAGAGCATCATCGCCAACTTCAGCACCTGCACCGCGAGCGGCAGCAACTACACCGGCTGCGGCACCGGCGCCGGCCAGCTCGTGTCGGCGCAGTCGATGGGCGGCGCCTCCGACGTCGATCCGATCGCCTTTGCCGATTCGAACGTCTATACCCCCGGCCCGACCTACCCGGTCAGCGTGTCGCCGGCCTCCGGCGCGCAGGTCTTCGCCGTCGTCGCCAACACCATTCTCTACCGCAAGATGCAGTTCCAGCAGGGCGTGACCAACGATCTCGGGCCGGTGCTGCCGGCTTCCTGCTACGACGGCACCAATGCCACCGGCACGGTCGAAAACCCGGCGGGCGACATCGCCGGCGACGATTTCTCGCCGGCCTGCCAGCCCAGCATCAGCCGCGAAGCCTATGCTTCCATCGCGGACGGGCCCGCCAGCGCGCTGAAGAACGGCTGGGCGGCCCTGCTCGGCGCCGGCATCACCGGCCCGGGCAACAACGTGGTCAAGCTCTGCCGGCGCGTCGCCACCTCGGGCACCCAGGCCTCGTCGAACATCTTCTTCCTCGCCAATCCCTCGTCGGAGGTCGGCAAGATTGCGCCGGCCGGCGGTTTCACGACGGTTGCCGGCGCCAACGGCAGCGTGATCGGCTCGAGCAAGCTCTGGTGGTGGGCCAACAGCGGCACCGGTGACGTGCTCGACTGCCTCGGCAATGCCAACAACGGCACCGGCCCCGACGGCACCGCCGCCTCGATTCCCGCCGGTGTGGGTGGCGCTCTCTCGGTCGGCAGCCACTATGCGCTCGGCGTGGTTTCTGCCGAGAACGACTGGCGTACCCAGACCGCCCCGCTGCGCACCAACTGGCGCTTCCTGAAGATCGATGGCGAGAGCCCCGAAGCGACCGCCGCCCACAGCACCGCACGCGACCCCTTCGGCCGAGTCATCGATTCGGCCTCGCGCGACCAGTGCGCGCGCGAGACCTACGCCGATGGCCGCTACCCGTTCGGCTACGAGTTCGTCATCGTTCGCCGCACCAACCTGACCGCTGCGCAAAGCGGCTTCATCGGCGAGATCCTCGGCGATGGCCTGTTCAATCCGTTGTCCGCCGCCGCGGTTCAGCCCAGCGCCAACTGCAATCTGATCTCCGACAACCCGCCGCGCGGCATCGTCGCCAAGCCGAGCACGGCCGCCGGCGTCAATCACGTCGCCAACCCGACCCGGGTCGCCAAGGGCAGCTCGAACGGCAAGCCGTACCAGCCGATCGTCTTCGGTAACCAAGGCGCCGAGAACTGAGAATCCCTCCTCCTGCGTAGGTCTCGACTACGCGGCGGCAGTCCTCCCCGGGACTGCCGTTTTTTTTGGCCTGCCGCTGCCAGTGCATTTTGCCCCGGTGCCCTGCGAGCCGCATGGGTTGGCGCTGTGCAGCAAGCATGGCCCGGAAGGCGCGTGGAATGGCGCTTTGCAGGGTGGCTGGCCTGCGAGTCGCATGCACGCAGCCCCGGCGCGCGGATCGATGTGCGTGTTACGGCCGCAATAGGCCGTTCGGCTCATGTGCGGGGGTGGCCGGGTCCACGCCCTGCAAACTGCGGCTGCCAGACTTGGCGATTGTCGGACGAACACTTTCACCCATGTCGCGGTCTTCCTTCTTCGCTCCCTGCATGCTGCTCGCCCTCCTGTGCTCCGCCGCCGCCAGTGCGCAGTCGCCCGAAGGTGCAGGCGATCCAGGCACGCCGGCGCCCGCATTGTCGCCGCAACCGTCGCCGCGCTTCGACATCATGGAGTTCCAGGTCGAGGGCAACAGCACGCTGAGCGCGCTCGACATCGAACGGGCCGTCTATCCGCACCTCGGGCCGGGCCGCCGCATCGAGGATGTCGAGGCCGCCAAGAGCGCGCTCGAGAAGGCCTATCACGACGCCGGCTATCTGAGCGTGTATGTCGATATCCCCGAGCAGAAGGTAGCCGGCGGCACCATCATGCTGCGGGTGTCGGAGAGCCGCATCGAGCGGCTCAAGGTCAGCGGCAACCGCTATTTCTCGCGCGGCGACATCCGCGCCGGCGTGCCCTCGCTGGCACAGGGCCAGGTGCCGTACTTTCCCGACATGCAGACCGAGCTGGCGCAGCAGTCGCGCTCGGCCGACCGCCAGATCACGCCGCTGCTGCGCCCCGGCAGGAACCCCGGCACCATGGAAGTCGAATTGGTGGTCGAAGACCGCCTGCCGCTGCACGGCAGCATCGAACTCAACAACAAGCAGAGTGCCGACACCAGCAACCGCCGGCTGGAGGCCGCGCTGCGTTACGACAACCTGTGGCAGGCCATGCACAGCCTCGGCCTGCGCACCATCACCTCGCCGCTCGAACGCAACGAGGTCAATGTGCTGGTGGCCAACTACTCGCTGCCGCTGGGCAGCGCCGGCGCGCAACTGGTGAGCTACGGCATCTTCTCCGACAGCGATATCGCCACGCCGCAGGAGATCGGCCAGCTCGGCAGGGGCAAGACCTTCGGCCTGCGCTACGTCACGCCGCTGCGCTCGCCGCGCGGCCAGTTCCACTCGCTCTCGATGGGCTTCGACTACAAGGATCTCGACGAGGCCACGGTGATCGCCGGTGCCGACACCAGCAAGCGGCCGATCCGCTACCTGCCGCTGAGCCTGCAGTACACCGGCGGGGCGATCGACGAGGGTGGCAACTGGCAGTTCGGCCTGTCAACCACCTTCGGGCTGCGCGGCCTGCTCCGGCGCAAGGTCGATTGCGACGGGGTGCGCGTCGACCAGTTCGAATGCAAGCGCGCCGGTGCCGACGGCAACTTCGCCCTGCTGCGCGCCGAGATCGAACGCAGGCAGAAACTCGGCGCCGGCTTCAGCCTGCTCGCCCATGTAGACGGCCAGGTTGCCACCCAGCCGCTGATTTCCAACGAGCAGTTCGCGGTCGGCGGCGTCGATTCGGTAAACGGCTATCTCGAATCGGAGCAGACCGGCGACAGCGGTCTGCGCCTGCGTGCCGAGCTCAAGTCGCCGAACCTGGGCGGCTGGCTCGGCGACTGGTTCGATCTCAGCGCGGTGGCCTTCTTCCACTGGGCGCAGGTGCGGCTGCAGCAGCCGCTGCCCGCGCAGGTGGCCCGCTACACCCTGGGCAGCAGCGGGCTCGGCCTGCGGCTGGCGCTGTTCAAGGGCTTGCGACTGCGCGCCGATCTGGCCCGCGTGCAGCACGCCGCCTCGCGCACCGCCAACGGCAGCACCCGCCTGCACGTCGGCCTGGCCTGGGAGTTCTGAGCATGGCGAAACCCGGCCACCCGAACGGCACGAGCGCATGAATCGCCACTGCTACCGCCTGGTGTTCAGCCTGACGCATGGCCGCCTGGTTCCGGTCCACGAGGGCACGCGCCGCCGCGCCAAGCGCGGCGGGCTGCCGGGTGCCGCGCTGGCGTCGCTGCTGCTGGCCGCCGCGCCGGCCGGCTTTGGCGCCGGGCCGCTGCCAGCGGCCACCCTGCCCAAACCGGCCGCCGAATTTGCCACCCAGGGCGCGGCCAACGCGGCGGTCGCGGGTGCCACGATGACGGTCACCCAGAGCACGCCCAAGGCGGTGCTCAACTGGCGGCAGTTCAACCTCTCGCGCGAGGCGGCGGTAAGGTTCGTCCAGCCATCGAACGGCGCGATCGCGCTCAACCGGATCTTCGACGCCAATCCATCCGTCATCCAGGGCCGGATCGACGCCAACGGCCAGATCTTCCTGATCAACGGCAACGGCATCCTGTTCGACCGCGGCGCGCAGATCAACGTAGCCGGCCTGGTGGCCTCGGCGCTCGACATTTCGGACGACATCTTCAAGTCCGGCTACCAGAACATCACCGACGGCAGCCCGGCCTTCGCCTACGGCGGCGACCTCGCCAGCTTCGAGAAGAGCCTGGTCCGGGTCGAGAACGGTGCGAACATCAGGACGGCCAGCGGCGGCCAGGTGTTCATGTTCGCCAAGCGGGTGGAAAATGCCGGCCGCATCGAGACCCCGCAGGGCCAGACCCTGCTCGCCGCCGGCGCCAAGGTCTACCTGATGGCCAGCGACGACCCGCTGCTGCGCGGATTCCTGGTCGAGGTGGACCCGTACACCAATCGCAGATTGCGTGACGACCCCGCCAACAATCCGCTGGCCTTTGCTGGCGCACCGGACAGCACGGTCACCAACGAAAAGGGCGCCCAGGGACAGGGCGAGATCGTCGCCGACCGCGGCAATGTCACGCTGCTGGGGCATGCGGTCAATCAGCAAGGTCGCATCTCCGCCACGACCAGTGTCAATGCCAACGGCTCCGTCTATCTGATCGCTCGCGAGAACACGCAGGCCCAAACGCAACCCGACAATACGCAGAAGCGCGTTGCCGAGATCAACGGCACGGTGACACTTGGCGCCGGCAGCGTGACCGAGATACTGCCGTCCAGATCGACGGAAACGTCGATCGATGGACAAGGCTTCAATCCCTCGCAGGTGCAAGTGGTCGGGCGCACGATCCTGATGCAATCCGGCTCGCTGATCCAAGCTCCGGCAGGAAAAGTCGACCTGACTGCCCGCGCGCTGGCCGACCCGCTTTTGGTTGCCACGCCCGCCGCGAGGGCGACCATAAGCCGCATCGTCCTGGCGCCAGACAGCGCCATCGACGTCGCCGGCCTGCACAACGTCGAATTGCCGATGGAGCGCAACGTGGTGTCGGCTGGTCTGTTCGGGGTCGAGCTGGCCGACTCGCCGGTACAACGCAGTGGCGTGCTCTCGCGCAAGACGGTCAAGTTCGATTTGCGCAAAGGCCTGCCCGCAATTGCCAACGTGCAGGGCGCGGTGGACGCCATCGGCCGCGACATCGACGAGCGCTCGTCGGCTGGCGGCACGGTCAATATCAGCTCCGACGGCGCGCTGGTGCTGCGCGAAGGCGCCAGCGTCGACGTCTCGGGCGGCTCGCTGCGCTATCTGGACGGTTTCATCGACAGCACCACCCTGATCTCCGCCGGCCGGCCGTTCGACATCAGTACGGCGCCGGCCGACCGCATCTACGAGACGATCGCCACCAGTCGTCGCTTCGAGCCCGGCTATGTCGAGGGCACGGCAGCCGGCAAGGTCGAGCTGTTCGCGCGTGGCATGGCGGTGGATGCCACCCTGCTGGGCCACACGACGCTCGGGCCCTTGCAGCGCAGCGCACCACCCGCCGGCGGGCAACTGGTGGTCGGCAAGCCCAACCCGGTCAACGCCGATTTCGTGGTCAAGGACGTCGAACTGGCCAACGGCTTCGGCAGCCTGCAGCGCGATTTCGACCTGTTGCCCTTGACCGTCCCCCTGGGCGACCGGCAAGCGGTCACCCGACTGTCCACCCAGCCGCTGCTGAGCGGCGGCTTCGGCTCGCTCGCCGTCTATGCCAATGGCAGCATCAGCCTGTCCAAAGCGGTGCACCTTGATCTGGCGCCGAAGACCTCGCTCGCGCTTACCGCCCACGAGGTCAGCGTGGCCGGCGACATCGTCTCGCCCGGCGGTTCGGTCTCGCTGACAGGCAGGGCGACCATCGACCATCTCGATACCGACGCGCCAACCGCCATGGTCGAACTGCTGCCGGGCACCCGGGTCGACCTGGCCGGCAAATGGGTGAATGACGTGCTCGATCCGGCCGCGCTCAAGTTCGAGCTGGTCGCCATCAAGGGCGGCAGTTTCACCGCCAGCGCTGCCGGCACCACCCGGCTCGGCGAAGGAACGCTGATCGACGTCTCCGGTGGCGCCTGGCTGACCGGCACGCCGCTCAAGCAGAAGACCGCCGCCGGCGATGCCGGTTCGATACGTCTGCAGGCCACCTTCCCGCTGGTCAATCCGATTGGTTCTATCGAGGCGCCGGCCGGGAACCCCCTGCTCATCGAGGGCGAGTTGCGTGGCTATGCGCTCGGCCAGGCCAAGGGCGGCAAGCTCGCGCTGGTGACCTCTCGCGTGTCAATCGGCGGCGCGGCCGCCGACGACACGCTGGCGCTGCCGGCAGGCATTTTTTCGGGCGGCGGGTTTGCCGACTATGCGATCGTCGCGCCCAATGGCATCGACATCGCGCCCGCCACCCGTGTGGCGCCGCGGCGCACTTCGTGGCTGCTCGACGGCCGCGAGTGGACGCGCCCGGGCGGGTCGCTGCGCGACTTCGCGCTGCCGACCCTGCTGGAGCCCGAGTTGCGCCTGGCGACCGGGCTTGCGCTGACGGCCGACAACCCCTTCGTCGGCATCGTCGAACTAAGCAAGGGCAGCAGCATCGACGCCGACATCGGCGCCGCCGTCAAGCTGGTCGCCGGCCGGCAACTGACGGTCGCCGGCGCCATCAGCGCGCCGGCCGGCACGATCGATCTGGCGATCGAAAACGAGAAGGATGGCAAGCCGAATAACGCTATCGACCCCACGGCACAGGACAAGGCCGGCTTTCTGCCCGACCAGACAATCTGGCTCAAGCCAACCGCACGGCTGCTCGCCACCGGCGCCGCCAGGGTGGTGCCCGACATCAACGGCGCCCGACAGGGTGAAGTGTTCGCCGGCGGCACCGTCGCGCTGCGCGCGAGCAAGGGCTATGTGGTGGCGGAGACCGGTTCGCTGATCGATGTGCACGGTGGCACGGCCGAGATCGATCTGCGCCAGAACGGCCCCGGCGGGTCGGTGCTGTCGACACCCGTGACGCTCCACAGCGATGGCGGCAGCATATCGATCGCGGCGCGCGAAGGCGTGCTGTTCGATGCCACGCTCGACGCCCGCTCAGGCGGGGGCAGCGCCAGCGGCGGGCGATTCGCGCTGACGCTCGACCGCGATAACGTGTTCGCTCCAGCGACGACAGGCGAGCAGCGCCCCTACCCGGAGGTCGATCGGCGCATCATCGTCAGCGAGAAGGGCGCCGGCATTCCGCGCAACTACCGGCCCGGCTCCGACATTCCGTTCTCGCTCTTCGGCACCGCGCCGATTTCGGCCGCCCGCCTGCGCGCCTCGGGCGCCGACCAGATCGCGCTGACCAGCGACTCGCAGATCGTGTTCGCAGGCGAGGTGAATCTGTCGGCGGCGCGTTCCATCACACTCGATGCGCCGGTTTTCTCGGCGCCCACGGAACCGCTGTTCTTCCAACCCGAGGGCATCGCCACGGCGACGGTCAGCGCACCCTATGTGTCCTTCGGCAACCGCAACTCCCTGACGGCATATCAGGTGCCGCACCTGCCCGCTGGCGGCAAGAGCAGCCTTTCGATGGTGGCCGACCTGCTCGACATCGGCGGCAATGTCGCCTTGCAGAACATCGGCCACGCGAGCTTCACCGGGCGCTCCGACATCCGCCTGTCCGGCGTGGTCATCTCGGACAACGCCAGTGTTCGGCAATCCACCGGCAGCCTGCAGGCCGCCGGGCAACTGGACTTCCGCGCCGGGCAGATCTACCCGACCACACTCAGCAGCTTCTCGATCTCGACCGTCGCCTGGACCGACCCGGCGCTCGCCGCACCGGCCGACACCGGCCCCGGCGCGACCGCCGGCGCTGGCGCCACGACCGCGACCACCACCGATGCCGCGGAGGCCGCGGCCAAAGATGCCTCGGCCATCCGCTTCGCGCGCGCCGGCGCCGCCGACGATCTGCCGCTTTCCGCTGGCGGCCGGCTGACGGTCAGCGCCGGGCGCATCGAGCAGGGCGGCGTGCTGCGCGCCCCACTCGGCACCATAGCCCTGAGCGCCAGCGAAGAGTTGGCGCTGAAGGCCGGCAGCGAAACCTCGGCGACCGCGCAGGGGCTGCTGATTCCCTACGGCCGCAGCGAGAACGGGCTCAACTGGGTCTATGACATCGCCACCAACAAGCCGGTCCAGATCGCGGCGCCGCCGGAGAAGAAGATCCTGCTCACCAGCGACACGCTGCGCGTCGACCCCGGCGCGACGGTCGATCTGCGGGGCGGCGGCGATCTCTATGGCTACGAGTTCGTCAACGGCCTCGGCGGTTCGCGCGACGTGCTGGCGAGCACGGCCAGCTTCGCGGTGATTCCCGGCTACAAGCCATCCTTCGCGCCCTACGATCCGCAATTCAGCGCTGGGTATGGCAGCCTGAAGCCCGGCGACCAGGTGAGCCTGAGCGCCGGCGCCGGCCTGCCGGCCGGCAGCTACACCCTGTTGCCGGCGCACTACGCACTTCTGCCGGGTGCCTTTGCGGTGACACCGGTCGCCGGCTACGCGGACCTCCTGCCGGGCCGCGAGACCGCCCGCAACGACGGATCGGCGATCGTATCGGGTTACGAAACAGTCGCTGTTCTTGGTCAGCGCGACGCCCGCTCGCAAGGCTACCTGATCGAGCCGGCCGCCACCGTCCGCAAGCGCTCGGAATACCGCGATCAGTTCGCCAACAGCTTCTTTACCGACAATGCGGCACGCAACGATCTGGTGGCGCCGCGGCTGCCGCGGGATGGCGGGCGGCTGCAGTTCGACGCCCAGGTCAGCCGCGACCTGCTCGGCAAGCTGCTGATGAGCGCGGCCGGCGGGGCGGACGGCGCGCTCGGCGGTCAACTCGATGTCAATGCGCCGGGCATCTATGTCGGCGACACACCGGCTGCGGTGAGCGGCTCGCTGGTGCTCAAACCCGGCATGCTCAGCGGCCTGGGCGCGCAAAGCATACTGCTGGGCGGCCTGCGCGGCGAGTCGGTCGATGGAACCCAGGCGATCGAAGTCGGCGCCGGTACAGTCATCGTCGCCAACGGCGCCGCACCGCTGCGGGCGGGCGAGATTATCCTGGTGGCGAAGGATACGGTGAACGTCGGTTCGCGCACGACGATCGAGGCCGCGCCGGCACTCGAATCGGCCGACGCTGCGACGGACCGGCCCGCCACCTCCTATTCGATTAATGGCGACAGCGCCGTGCTGCGCGTCGCCCAGGGCGACCAGGCCAGCTTTTTACGCAGTGGCTTCGCCCGCGAGGGCGGAAACATCATGGTCGGGGAAAACACCCGGCTCGCCGGTGACGCGCTGCTGCTGGACGCGAGCGGCGACATCGCGGTCGGCCAGACGGTCAGGCTGGATACTAAGTCGGTCGCCGTGGCCGCCGGGCGCATCGGCTTTGGCGAAGCGCCAGCCGGCAGCGCCGGCCTGATCGTCCGCCAGCCCCTGCTCGCGCAATTGCAGGGCGCGAGCGAGTTGGCGTTCAAGAGCTATGGCGACATCTCGTTCTTCGGCGATGTCGCGCTCGGCGGCGAGCAGTTCGCCGCCCTGAGCCTCGATGCGCCGGGTCTTGTCGGCGTTGGCAGCGGCGCGACCACCATCGCGGCCGGCCGGGTCACGCTGCACAATTCCACCGGCATCGACAGTGCGGACGTCCAGCCGGGCGGCGAGGCACAGTTGCTGGTCGAGGCGCAAAGGCGCGCCGGCGATGCAAAATCGGGCGATCTGATTCTCGGCGAGGGCAACCTCGCGCTGTCTGGTTTCGCCGCCACCTCGCTCGGCGCGCAGCGCACGCTGGCGACGGCGGGCGAGGGCAGCGCGAACTTCTCGGGCGATCTCCATCTGCAGGCGGCCAGCGTCGGCGGCCGGACCGGATCGACCCACCGGATCGTCGCGGCGGGCGCGGTAGACATTTCGCGCCCGGACGGCGCCGGTGCGAGCGCGGCGGCCGGCTTCGGCGCCGCGCTGGAGATTGCCGGCAGCAGCATCACCCAGCGCGGCACAATAGACCTGCCGGCCGGCAGCCTGACCCTGCGCGCGATCGGCGAGAGCGCAGGCGATGGCGTGCTGCTGGAGAGCGGATCGGTCACCGGCGCCGCTGGCTACAACCGCGTCTTTCACGCCGGCGAGCAGAGCGAAACCGCGGTTCAGGCCGACGCCGGCGCGATACGCCTGATTGCCGGCCCGCAAGTCGCGGCCGCCGGCGGCAACGATTTTGGTGGCAGCGGAACCGGCACCGGCACGACAGGAAGTGGCGCAGCCGGCACTGGCGCCACCGGCGCTGATACCGCGCCGCCGGCCAGTGTGGCCGACGCGCGCCACGACGTGACCATCAAGTCCGGCGCGCGGGTCGACGTTTCCGCCGCCGCTGCCGGCGGCAATGCCGGCACGCTCGAACTGAGCGCACCCGCGGGTACCGTGGCGATCGGCGGCGAGATTGCCGGGGCCGCCGCTGCCGGCGGCGAAGGCGGCCGCCTGACGCTCGACGCCGGTCGCATAGCCGGCCTGTCGGCCGTGGTCGCGCGGGCCGGCAGCGGTGGTTTCGACAGCGCGCTCGACCTGCGCGTGCGCGAGGGCGATCTGAACCTGGCCGGCGGCGACAGCCTGCGCGCCCATACGGTCAGACTGAGTGCGGACACCGGCAAGATCGACATTGCCGGCCGCATCGATGCAAGCGGCGCCAGCGGCGGCACGATCGCGCTGTTCGCCGGCAGCGATCTGACCCTGCGCGGCAGCGCCAATGGCGGGCGCGGTGCGCGGCTCGATGTCCATGCGAGCGGCGCCGGCAAGGATGGCGGCAGCATCGTGCTCGGCAGCAGCACCGGCACGGTCGAACTGGCCACCGGCTCGAGCATCGTGCTCGGCGCCGGCAGCAAGGGCAGCGGCGGCACGCTGCTGGTACGCGCCGTGCAGAACGAGGCGCACGACGACGTGCGCGTAGCGCGGCTGGATTCGGCCATCAGTGGTGCGAGCGAAGTCGCGGTCGAAGCGCTGCGGGTGTACGACGGGGTCGAGCAGATCGCCGCCGGCGCTTCGTCCGGCACCACGCTGGGCATCGACGAGGTCGCCGCCGACGCCGAGGGCTTCATGGCCAACCGCGACGCGATCGTCGGCCGGCTCGGCCTGCCCGGCCTGCTGTTGCGCAGCGGCGTCGAGGTGCGCGCGAGTGGCGACCTGAGCCTCGATACGCCTTGGAACCTGGCCGCACTGCGGCCGGGCGGCGAGTCCGGTTACCTGACGCTGCGCGCCGGCGGCAACCTGCTGCTCGGCCAGACGCTGAGTGACGGCTTCGCGTCGGAAGTTCGTTCGGCCGACGATCCAAACGGGTCAGGTTTCGTATTGCCCACGCCGCTGCTGGACGGGCCCAGTTGGTCGTACCGACTGATCGGTGGCGCCGACGTCCCGGCGGCCGATCCGCTGTGGGTCAAGCCGGCCCCGGATGGCGCCACCGGCGGCGACGTGGTGGTGGCGGCGCAAACCATGGTGCGCACCGGCAGCGGCAGCATCGCGATCGCGGCTGGCCGCGACCTGCGGATCGAGAGCGACTTCGCATCGGGCGGCGTCGATTCGGCCAGTATCTACACGGCTGGGCGGCCGTCCATAACGGTGGTGGAGAACTTCGTCGATTTTCTGGCGCCGGAGAATGGCGGGGCTCCCGGATTCTCGAACTATGCGAATGGTGGCGGGGGCATCGACATCTCGGCGCAGCGCGACGTGATCGGCGCCGCCACACCCTATGTACCGTCGAACTGGCTGTGGCGATTCGGCAGCACGACACTCGATCCGGCCACCGGCGAGTATCCGTTTGGCGGTCAGCCGGCCTGGTTCCCGCGCCCGGACAAGTTCCGCCAGAACGTCGGCGCGCTGGCCGGCGGCAATGTGAATGTCAGCGCCGGCCGCGATGTGCGCGCCCTGTCGGCGATGATACCGACCACCGCCCGCATGGACAGCAAGACACCGGATGCGAGCAAGCTGGTGGTCGAGGGCGGCGGTGACCTGCGGCTGACCGCCGGCCGCGACATCGCCGGTGGTCAGTTCCTGGTCTCGCGCGGCGAACTCCGCCTGGCGGCCGGTGACACGGTCGGCGCGGGCAGTACGCAGAATTCAGCCGGGTCGGCGCTGGCGCCGGTGCTATTGCTCGGCGACGCGAAGGCGATGGTGGCCGGCCGACAGGACGTCGCGATCGAGAACGTGATCGATCCGATGGCGCTTCCGCAATCCGAGGAAAATTCTTCGCTTGGAGGCGGCGGAAACAGCATGTTCAGTTACACCGCGGACAGCCAGGTGCGTGTGTCGGCAGTGGCAGGCAACCTGGATCTGCGCAATGAGCCGAAGAGCTTCAGTGATCGGGTCCGGTCGGCCCCGTTCGATCCACTGAGGAACCAGCCGACGCTGGAAGAGCAGCTTGTTTTGAGTCCGCATCCCGGAACGGTAAAGGCCTACGCGCTCGATGGCGACCTGACGCTGCCCAACGGCCTGAAGTTGTTCCCGGCGGCGATGGGCAACCTGGAACTCCTTGCGCGTGGCTCGATCACGCTCGGTGACAGCATCCAGATGCCCGATTTCGATCCGGCGATGCTGCCCAGTCCGACGCGGCCGGGAGCCGACGCCCTCGCCGGCATCGACGACATGGCGAGGATCTTCCGAGGCTCGCCCTTCTCGCCCATCGAGCATGCTGCGACGCCGATCCATGCGGGCGATACGCGACCTGTCGTTCTGATGAGCGAGACCGGGGACATCGTCAGCCGGACCGTGAACTATTCGGGTGTGTTCCCGAAGGCGACGCGGATAGTTGCCGGCCGCGACCTGATCAACTTCCACCTCGCCGCCCAGAACCTGGCCGAATCCGACACGACCCGCGTGATTGCCGGCCGCGACATCGTGTTCGACGAAACGCGTGGGGCGACCGGTCAGCTCATCGCCAATGCCCGCGGCATCGAAGTCGGCGGGCCGGGCCAACTGCAGGTGAGCGCCGGCCGCAACATCACGCTGGGCAATTCGCAGGGCATCGTCACCCGCGGCAACCTGGGCAACCCGGCGCTGCCGGAGACCGGCGCTTCGATATCCGTCACGGTGGGCGCGCAGGCCAGGCTCGATACCGCGCGCTTCGCCGAGCAGTGGCTGGACCCGGCCAAGCCGACCAGCTATCTGCCCCAGCTCGCCGAATTCCTGCGCGCCGAAACCGGCGATGCGAGTCTGAACGAAGCCACGGCGGGCGCTGCCTTCGCGGCGCTGCCGAATGCCGACCAGGTGCGCTTTGCCCGCAGCGTGCTGCGGCTGGAATTCGCCCGTGCCTACCTGCAGCCGGTGGGCGCGCCCGGCCTCAAGCGCAGCTACCGCGACGAATGGCTGAAATTCGTTGCCGCCGAGGGCGGCAATCCGGAGGCGCCGAGCGCCCAACTGTTCGACACTTTCGCGACTACGGTGCTGTGGAGCGAGCTCAAGGGAACCGGCCGCGACGCGCTGCCGGAGGGCGCGACGCCTGGCGTCTATAGCCGCGGCTACGATGCACTCGGGCTGCTTGGTCTGGCCGCGCCGTTCTCGTACAACGGCAGCCTGAGTCTGTTCCTCAGCCAGATCAAGACCCAGCGCGGCGGCGGCATCGACATCCTGGCGCCGGGTGGCCTGGTCAATGGCGGGGCGACCAATCTGCCGGCCGGCTTCACCAAGGGTTCGGGCGACCTGGGCATCATCACCGAGCGCGGCGGCAGCATACGGGCAATGGTGCGCGACGACTTCCTGGTCAATCAGTCGCGGGTGTTCACGCTCGGTGGCGGCGACATCCTGATCTGGTCGTCGGCAGGCAACATCGACGCCGGCCGCGGCTCGCGCACCACCATCAGTGCGCCGCCGCCGGTGATCCGCCTCGATCCGAGCACCGGCCAGTTCATCGTCGAATATCCGGGCGCCGCGCAGGGCAGCGGCATCGGCGTGCTGCTGACGCGGACCGACATCGCACCGGGCGATGTCGACCTGATCGCCCCGGTCGGCGAGGTCAATGCCGGCGACGCCGGGATACGCGCTGCGGGGCGCGTCAGCATCGCCGCGCAGCGGGTGATCGGCGCCGACGTGATCCAGGCTGGTGGCGGCATTTCGGGTGTGCCTGCGCTGGTGCCGCCACCGCCGCCGGTGCCGCCGGCGCCCTCCAGCGCCGACAAGAACGTGGCCGGCGGCGACGAAGCGGCCCGCGCGCTTGCCGGCGCCGCCGATCAGCAAAGAGGCCTGAGCTCGATATTGACGGTCGAGGTGCTGGGGCTCGGCAGCGACGAAGAAGACGAGGAAGAAAAGCGCAAGCGCCGGGCCGAGGAAGAGAAGCGCAAGGCGCGCCCGCAATGAGCCGGCGCCCGCTACCCATCGAACCAACTCGCTGACCGATTTCATGAACATGCAATCCGCGACCACGACACTACCGGGTTTGGCCAGCACGGCCGGGAGGGCGAAGATGCGACTGTGTGGCGCGCTGGGGCTGCTGCTGATCGCGCTGACGCCGGCGCTCGCGCAGGCGAAGTGGAACGCCGACTGGCCGCACAGGGAAAAGGTGGCGCTGGTGACCACCGCCGACGGCATCGAAATCAAGGAGACGCTGACCGCGCTGCCGGTCGCAGTACGTCTGCATACCGGCAACTTCCTCTTCGCCGATGCCAAGCCGGACGGCTCGGACATCCGTTTCGTCGCGGCCGACGACAAGACCGTGCTCAAGCACAGCATCGAGCGCTACGACGCGGCCAACGAACTGGCCGTGATCTGGGTGCAGGTGCCGACGCTGGCGCCGGGCAGTGCGACCCAGCACATCTGGCTCTATCACGGCAATCCGCAAGCGCCGGCTGCGGCCGACGAACCGAAGGCGGTGTTCGGCGCCAGCAGCACGGTGTTCAACTTTTCCGAGCGCGAGGGTTTGCCGAAGGATTCCGGCGGCAACGCGGTGGTGCCGGGCAGCGGACCGGCGCGGCTGGAATCGACCGGCCTGATGGGCGGCTCGGCGGCCTTTACCGGGCAAGCCATGGTGCTGCCCGATGTGCCGGCGCTCAGGCGTGCGCCGGGCGCCGCGTTCGCGCTGAGCATGTGGCTCAAGCCCGATGCGGGGCTGGCCAAGGCGTCCCTGTTCCGCCAGGGCGGGGCCAATGGTCTGGAACTTGGGATCGAGGGCAGCACGCTGAGGGTGGCGGCAGCCGGAGTGAAACCGGTCGCCGGCGGCGCCGTGCGTCCCGCCGTCTGGCAGCACGTCGCGCTGGTGGTTGGCGCCGGAAAGATCGTCGCCTACCTCGACGGCAAGGAGGTCGCCGCCGCCGAGACCGCGCTTCCCGAAATCGCCGGCGAAGTGCGGATCGGCGACGGACTGCAGGGGCAGATCGACGCGCTGCAGTTGCTGTCGTCGGCACCCACGGCCGAGGCCATTCGCCTGACCGCGCTGGCGCAGGGGCCGGACTCGACCTTCGCCGACGTGGTGCCCGACGACCAGGCCGAGGAAGCGGCCGGTCAGCACTCGTACATGAGCATCCTGGTGTCCAACCTGACCACCGACGCCTGGGTGGTGATCGGCATCCTCGGCGTGATGTTCGTGCTGGCCGTGATCGTGATGATAGGCAAGGCGCAATTCATATCGCGCACCGATGGCGCCAACCGGCGTTTCCTCAAGCGCTTTCGCGATGCCGGCGAGGACTTCGCCAACCTCGCGGCCGAGCAGGCTTTCTCGCACAGTTCGCTCTATCGGCTTTACGACGCCGGAATCCGGGAAGTGCGCAAGCGCTTCGCCGGCAACTCGATCGGCGCGGCGGTGGCGATTTCCGATGCCTCGATCAACGCGATCAAGGCCGCCATCGATGCCGACATGGTGCGCGAATCGCACCGGCTGAACGCGCAGATGGTGATGCTGACCATCGCGATCTCCGGCGGCCCCTTCCTCGGCCTGCTCGGTACCGTGGTCGGGGTGATGATCACCTTCGCCGCGATCGCGGCGGCCGGCGACGTCAATGTCAATGCCATCGCGCCGGGCATCGCGGCGGCGCTGCTGGCGACGGTGGCCGGTCTGGCGGTCGCGATCCCGGCGCTGTTCGGCTACAACTACCTGGCCTCGCGGATCAAGAACATCAGCGCCGACATGCAGATTTTCGTCGACGAGTTCGTCACCCGTCTGGCCGAGACTTACGGCGCGCGCTGAGGCAGCGGATATGTCGGCCGAAGTCAAGAACGAGAATCAACCCTATGACGACATCAATGTCACGCCGATGCTCGACCTGGCCTACGTGCTGCTGGTGGTGTTCATCATCCTGACGACCGCTTCGGTGCAGGGCATCAAGGTCAACGTGCCGCTGACCATGGCGGCGCAGAACCTCGCCCGGCCGCAGACCCGGGCGGTGACGGTGACGCGCGATGGCGCGGTGTATCTCGATGCCTACCCGGTGACGATGGAAGAGCTCGAGACGCGCATGGCCCAGTACAAGGCCGGCAACCCGGCGCTGCCGGTGGTGTTCAAGGGCGACGCCGAGGCGCAGTACGACAAGGTGATGGAGGTGCTGGAAATCCTCAAGCGCGTGGACATTACCGAAATCGGTCTGGTGACCAAGCGGGCGGAATAGCGGAACAGTTGTCCATGCAGGTTCAAAACGAAACCAAGCCCTACGACACGATCAACGTGACGCCGATGCTCGACCTGGCCTATGTGCTGCTTGTGGTGTTCATCATCATGACGACGGCTTCGGTGCAGGGCCTCTCGATTTCGCTGCCCAAGCCGAGCAACAAGCCGGCCGAGAAGAAGCACGAGATCAAGATCGTGCAGATAACGCCCGAGGGCGGCGTGATGCTCAACGGCGCCACGGTCTCGCTCGAGCAGCTCGAGGCCCTGCTCGGCGCGGCACGCGCGCGCGACCCGGAAATGTCGGTGCTGATCAAGGGCGATCCGCGCACCCAGTACCAGCGCGTGATGACGGTGGTCGATCTGTGCAATCGCGCCCAGGTGAACATGGGCCTGGTGACGGCGAAGCTGGGAACCTGATGAGCGGCCTGGCCGAAGAGGAAGTCGATCGCTCGCCGGCCGTGCTGTGGCTGAAACGCGGCCTGGGCCTGCTGCTGGGGCTCGCGCTGCTGGCCGGCTTGTGGTTCGTGCTCAAGGATCTGATCAAAGGCACCAAGGGTCCGGTGCGCCAGGTCGCCAGGATCAGGATCGTGCCGAATACGCCGCCGCCGCCGCCGCCGCCACCGAAGGAAGAGAGACCTCCCGAGCCGCCCAAGGAAAGTCCGAAGGAAGTCAAGATCGAGCAGCCCAAGCAGGAGCAGCAGCCACAGCCGCAACAGGCCGAGCAGTTGAAGATGGAAGGCCAGGGCAGCGACACGGGGCTGGCCGGTCTGGCAGCCGGTGCGGTCAAGCAGGAATATGCCGGACAGAAGATTGGTGGTGACGGCTCGGTTGGTGGATCGAACCGCATGCAGTTCTCGGTGTTCACCAGTTCTTTGCAGCGTCACCTGCAGGAACAGCTCGCCCGCAACCGCAAGCTGCGCGATGCCGACTACCGGATGGTGGTCAAGGTGTGGCTGGATCGAGGCGGGCGCATCGAGCGCGTCGAAGTCGCCAAGTCGAGCGGCAGCGAGGAATTGGATGCTTCGATCCGCACCGCACTGGCCGACATCTCCGCCATGCACCAGGCGCCACCCGACGATCTGCCGCAACCCGTGCGCGTCAGGATCGCCAACCGCGGCGCCTGAACGGGCGCGGCGCCGCCAACCTTCATCGTTTTCTCACTTCAGCCATGAGACAGACCATACCGATACGCCGCACCCTGCTCGCCGCCGCATTGTCGGCAGCCCTCATGTCCCCGGCCGCCCGGGCCGACGAGCGCAGCTCGCTCGAGCAATTGCGCGAGACCACGCTGGGCCTGATCGAGGCGCTGGTGGAACAGGGAATCCTGACCCGCGACAAGGCCGATCGCCTGATCAGCGAGGCCCAGCGCAAGGCGCAGGCCAAGGTTGCGGAAGGGCAGGCCGCCCCGGCGGCCGCGCCCGCCGAGGGCACGGTTCGGGTGCCCTATGTTCCGGAGATCGTCAAGAACGAGATTCGCGAGCAACTCAAGCAGGAGGTGTTGGCGCAGGCCAAGAACGAGCGCTGGGCCCAGCCCAATGCCGTTCCGGAATGGCTGGACAGGATCAAGCTGGAAGGCGATGTCCGAGTGCGCTACCAGTACGACTCGCTCTCCGACCAGAATACGCCGCCCCTGGGCTACGTGTTTCCCGAAGGCGTGCCCCAGCCGGGCCTCGGGCTGGCCGGGGCCGCGACGCGCGCTGCGGACCTTGCCGACGCGCGCGCGCCATTCGCGACCAACACGACGGAACAGCGCGAGCGCCTTCGGGTGCGCGCGCGCTTGGGCGTGCTGGCGAAAGTGTCCGACAGTTGGTCGGCCAGCTTGCGGCTGGCCACCGGCAATACGCAGGACCGGGTATCCACTAACCAGACGCTAGGGCAGAACTTCAACAAGTACCAATTCCTGGTCGATCGCGCCTATCTGCGCTACGCGCCGTTCGAGTCGCTGTCGGTCTCGGGCGGGCGCATCCCCAATCCGTGGTTCGGCACCGATCTGATGTGGGATGACGATCTCAACTTCGAAGGTGTGGCGGCGACCTGGAAACCCATGCTGACCGACTCGTTCTCGCCCTATGTGACAGCGGGATATTTCCCGGTAAAGGAGCGCAACCCACCAGCGGCGCGCAGCCGTGCGCTGGCCGGCGCGCAGTTGGGATTTCAGTGGACGCTCAACCCGCGCAACAGCCTGAAGTTTGGCGCCGCGGTGTATGACTTCAGCCGCTTCGAGGGACATCCGGAAGACGACGCTTCGTTCGATTCGATCCTGCAGCTTCCTATATCGCCGACCTACGGCAACAGCGTTTACGAGGCGGGCCTGCGACAACGGGGCAACACCTTGTTCCGCACCAATTCGCGTCTGGACAACAGCTCGTCCAATCTGTGGGGGCTGGCTTCCAAGTTCCGCCCGCTCAACGTGACCGCGAGCTACGACTGGGCCAGCTTCGACCCCGTGCACGTCGTGCTTACCGCCGACTGGGTGCGCAACCTCGACTTCGACGCGAACAAGATCGCGGCGCGCACCGGGCTGCGGCTGGCCGACGCCAAGGACACCGGTTACCAGTTCAAGGTGACGATAGGCATGCCGCGGATCAGGGAAGCGCGCGACTGGCAGTTTTTCGCCAGCTATCGCTACCTGGGCAGCGATGCGACTCTCGATGCGTTCACGGATTCCGATTTCGGATTCGGTGGAACCAATCAGAAGGGCTACATCGTCGGTCTGAGCTACGGGCTGGATCGCAATGTCGGCCTGAACCTGCGCTGGCTGTCGGCCGATTCCATCAGTTCGCCCACCCTGGCGCCCGGCGGCCGCTTTTCAAGCGACATCCTTCAGGCCGACGTGAACTTGAACTTCTGAGGGCACGACGGATGAAGCGTTTGCAGGCTCTTGCGGTCCTTGTTGTGTTGGCGGTGGCAAACCCTTTGCCGCCCGCCGCTGTCGCCGCCGACCGGCGTGCCGACGCGATGCGCGAGCAGGTCAGGCGCATCCAGCAGGCGCAGCGCAAAGCCGAAGCGGACCGCGCTGCGCTGGAGCAGGAAAAGGAGAGCTTGCAGAAAGCCAAGCTGGCCGCCGAACAGGCTTTGAAGAAGTCCAGCGCCGAGAATGCTGCCATACGGCGCACGCTCGCCGGGTCGCGCCAGCAGGAAGAATCCTTGCGCCAGGAGATTGAAGCAGCAAGAAAGGAATCCCGGATGCTCACCGACAAACTGGCCGATGCGAACAAGCACCTGGCCGAAACCGCAACGGCGCTGCATGCCACCGAGCAAAAGCTCGCCGCTACCGAAGGCGAGCGCGGTGTCCTGACGGCTTCGCTTGATGACCAGCGGGCGGCGACGCAGTCGTGCGAGGCGAAGAACCTCAAGCTGTACGAATACGGCCGCGATATGCTGGAGCGCTACCAGTCGAAGGGCATGTGGGCGACGCTGGCGCAGAAGGAGCCGTTCACCGGCATAGGGCGCGTCGAAATCGAAAACCTGCTCGAAGAGTATCGTGAGAAGCTCGCGAACCAGCGAGTGATCTCATCAGAGCGATCCGCGCCGGGACCATGAGGGCGGGCAAGGCTTGATCTGCAAGCTTGCACGGCAGAGGCCTGACACCGGCGGCACTCATGACCAGGAAACCTGCCTCTGAAAGGCACGACGATGGCTCGATTCGATTTCGCGGTACAGCGTCGCCAAGCGTGAGGTGAGCGTGAGGTCCGACCATTCCCGGGCAAGTGCTCTCGCCTCCTCGCCAAGCCGCTCGCGCAACGCATGGTCAGTGGCGAGCCGGGCCATCGCGGCGCCAAACGCTGCGACGTCGTCCGGTGGCACGAGCGCACCGTGGCCAGTCGCGAGCAGGTCACGGGTTCCCATCTCGGCGAGTGCGACCACCGGTAAACCGACCGCCATGGCCTCGACCAAGACCAGTCCCTGCGTTTCGGTGCGAGAGGCAAAGGCGAACAGGTCCGCCGCCGCATAGCATTCCGGTAGCCCCGCCTCCCGATCGAGGTAGCCGAGAAAACGTATGCGGTCGGTGCGACCCGAGGCACGGGCGACCTCGCGCAAGCGATCGGCGGCCGGGCCGTCACCGGCGATCAGCAGCATCAGCTCGGGAACGACGCCATGGGCGTGGCCGAGCGCTTCGATCAGGAATTCGAGGTTCTTTTCGTGGGCGATGCGTCCCACGAAGAGTGCCAGCGGACTGTCGTTCGGAATGCCGTGACGAGCGCGGAAGCGCGCGCGGCTGGCGGCGCGATCCACCACGGTGAAGTGCATGAGCGGGACGCCGGTCGGCAGCACGTGCAGCGGCGTGGTGATGCGATAGTCGCGCAGTCGTTGTGCCATCGCGCTGGAAGGAACGATCGTCGCCGACAGGGCGTTGCACTGCGCGCGCGACACGGCACGCGCCAAGGCACGCGTGGCACGTTCGGGCAATGCATGCGCATAGAGGTGCAGGTACTCTTCGAACAGCGTGTGGTAAGTCGCGACGACCGGCAAGTTGAATCGACGCGCGGCGGCCATGGCTGCGTAGTGCGCGGAGAACGGGGTCTGGATGTGAATCAGGTCGGCATTGCTGGCAGCCTCGCAGACCGCGCGACGCATGCGAAGTGGCGGCACCAGGCGATCCTCTGGATCGAATGGCAGGCGCCACCCGGGCAGGCGTGTCGTGCTCGCCTCTTGAGGCTCGTCGCCGTAGCGCGGTGCGATCAGGCGGGTTTCGATTCCATATGAGTCCAGTCGATTTCGGTAGGTAGCGATTGCGGTCGATACACCGTTTACTCGCGGCAGCGCGACGTCACTGACCATCAATACCTTCATGCGGCTTCCTGCGTCAGGCGGACCAAGGACACCGCGTCGACGGGATGGCTGGTCCACTCGACGAGTTCCAGCCGGCCGTCGAAGTGCTCGACGATCGCCGTGCAGGAGTCCACCCAGTCGCCGCAGTTCGCGTAAGTCAGACCGTCGATTTCGGCGATTTTCGCCCAGTGAATGTGGCCACATATGACTCCGTCGACGCCACGCAATCGGGCGGCGTGGACGACTGAGCTTTCGAAATCGAAGATGAACTGCAACGCCCGCTTGACTCGACGCTTCGCATAGCCAGCAAGAGACCAATAGCCAGAACGACCGAGGTTGCGACGCACCCAAGAAAGAAAGACATTGATTCGCACCAGAAAGTTGTAGGAAACGTCGCCCAGTACGGCTACCCAGCGGTGGTAGCGCGTGACCTGGTCGAATTCGTCGCCATGGATCAAAAGGAATCGGCGGCCATCGGCGGTGACGTGAATCCATTCGTTCTCGATTCGAATGTCGCCGAATGTCGATCCGCAGTAGTCTCGCAGCGCCTCGTCGTGGTTACCCGGGATGATGAATATCTGCTCGCCGTGTCGAGCGCGCCGAAGAAGTTTTTGTACGACAACGTTTTGCGCGGCCGTCCAGTGAATGCTTCGGCTCATCGACCAGAAGTCGATGATGTCCCCGATGAGAAAGACCCGCTCGGCGGAGTGCTCGCGAAGAAAGTCGAGAAGCCGGTCGGCCTGACAGGCGCGGGCTCCGAGGTGAATATCGGAGAGGAAGAGGGATCTGACTCGCGGCACAGGGCACAATTTTCGCCAAGCCAGGTTGCGCCTGTGTTTCGGAAACATGTCGGTTCGAAGACAAGCGAATCGCCGCGATGTCGACCTGCCTTCAAGTCACACAGTGGCAATCTCGCGGTCATCCGATTGTCGCCGGCCGCTGCGAACATTCGCCGATGGATTCCTCGCATGTCTGCATCGAGCAATTGACGCTTAGCCGCCGGCAATTTCGCATTGCCGTCGTTACTGAAACGTATCCACCTGAAGTAAATGGCGTCGCGATGACCACTGGCCGCTTCGTCGATGGATTGCTGCGTCTCGGACACCAGATCCAGCTCATCCGCCCGCGCCAGCGCGGCGACGACGAACCGACCCAACAGGAGAATCTTCGGGAAACCCTCTCCCGCGGCGTGCCCATACCGCGCTACAACCACCTGAAAATGGGGCTGCCCGCACGCAGTGCGCTGTTGGCGCAATGGGCCGAAGATCGGCCGGATGTCGTGCAGATCGTCACCGAAGGGCCACTCGGATGGTCTGCGCTGTCCGCTGCGCGCCGGTTGCGTCTTCCCGTGGTGAGCGAGTTTCACACCAATTTCGACGCTTACAGCACGCATTACGGGCTGGGTTGGCTCAAGCGTCCCGTCACGGCCTATCTTCGCCGCTTTCATAACCGCAGCGATCTCACGCTCGTGCCCACGCGCGCACTGCAGCAGGCTCTACTTGGCGCTGGCTATCGTGCGGTCGAGGTGGTGGCACGCGGTGTCGATACCAGCCTGTTCAATCCGGCCCGACGCAGCGACGCGCTGCGGGGGAGCTGGGGAGCAGGGGACGACGATCTGGTGATCACTTACGTTGGCCGCCTGGCGCCGGAAAAGAATGTGGACCTGGTGTTGCAGGCGTATGCGGCGATTCGGCGAGAAATAGCCAATGCGCGACTGCTGCTGGTCGGTGACGGTCCGGCACGCGCGCAGATCGACTCACGCAAGACCGATGGCGTCATCTTCGCGGGAATGCGCGCGGGCGAGGATCTGGCATGTCACTACGCATCGGCCGACCTGTTCCTTTTCGCCAGTGAGACCGAGACCTTCGGCAACGTGACCGCCGAAGCCCTGGCAAGCGGTCTGCCGGTGGTCGCGTTCGACTACGCCGCCGCGGCTGAACTCGTTCGTCATGGCGAAAACGGACTCCTTGCGGCGCCGGCCAACAGGACTGAATTCGTAGCCCAGGCGGTGGCCGCCGCCAATCCGCAGACGCACGCGCGCCTGCGCACCGCGGCAGCGACCAGCGTGGCCCATCTCGACTGGGCCATGGTCGTCGCGCGCCTGGTTGAACGGTTCGAAGCCGCCATCAGCCGTCATCGCCTTCCTGGCCATGTCCAAGGCCGCATTCTCGTTGCGCCGGATTAGCGAGCTCGATCTCGCACTCTGCGTGCGCTGCAACCGCGCGAGCCGCTATCGCGCCATGCGCGCAACGTTCCGCCTGGCAAGCAGATTGGGCGACGGGGTGGTGTGGTATGCACTGATGGCCATCCTGCCGCTGGCTTACGGCAGCAGGGCATGGCCGGTGGTGCTGCAAATGCTGATTGGCGGAGTGGTCGGACTCGTCGCCTACAAGTGTCTCAAGCGCAAGACGCTTCGCCTGCGGCCCTTTCAGGCCCATTCGGTGATCGTCGCCGCGGCGGCCCCGCTCGACCGTTTCAGCTTTCCGTCGGGACACACCTTGCACGCGTTCTCAATGTCGCTGATCGTCAGCCACAGTTTCAGCGAACTCGCGCCTGCACTCATGGTGCTGGCGACAATGATCGGCGCCTCGCGACCGATCCTCGGCCTGCACTACCCGAGTGATGTGCTGGCCGGCGCGGCCATCGGGACACTGGTCGCCGCTGCGGTGACTGGCTTGCCGCTGTAGAGGTGGCAGCTTTCTCTGCGCGCGCAAGATTTGCCGTGAGGACGAAGATGCGCGAATGCACGAAGCGCGATGCCCTGCAACGCGCCGAGCGCGCGCCCGGGTCTCAGGGCAATCGCATGAGCGGCTGCCCCGCGCGAATCAGTTCCCCCTCGCGAACCTTGTCCGATAGTTCGACGCCAGCCGGCGCAAACACGATGATGGTCGAGCCGTGCTCGAACCAGCCCATCTCCTGACCTTTGGCCATCGCGACCTTGCATCGAATCACGTCGGGTCCGCGATATCTGAGGTGGAACAAGACGTCGACGAAGTGCAGACGAATGCTTGCGACCAGCACGGCGGCGACCGGAACCAGCGTCAGCAGGATGTCGCCCCGGGCAAGACGGGTCTGGATCACCGCCCGTTCGTTCTTGCAGAACAGCTTTTCGACGCGCCGGAGTGCGATCGGGTTCACGTTCCATGTGTCCCCGCTGATGTAATTGACCTGCTCGACAGTCAGATCATGCGGCGCGTGAAACCTGTGATACATGCTCGCGGTTATGCGGAGCGTGACGTACAGCCCGTCCCGGTACGCGGCAACCAGCGTCTCGTCGCCCAGCAGATCGTTCAGCCCGTACGGAAAGCCCTTGGCCTGAATCAGCCGTGTGCCCTCGACGCGTCCGCTCGCGCCGACGATCGCGTCGCATGGGCTCACCAGCGTCGCAGCGTCGCGATCGAGCGGCCTTGCGCCCGGCTTGAGCGCGCGCGTGAAGCAGTCGTGCATGCTCGAAAACCGGGATTTCTGTGCTTCATGCAGATCGAGCTTACAAAACAGCCGCCAGATCGCGATCGATACATCGCGGACAAGTGGATGTTCGATCTTGCTGAACCAGCCCGCAAAGCGGGTAAGTGCCTGGCGAGGAATGCGATTGGACAGAAGAAAGTTCAGATCCTCCTGCATGAAGATCTGCATCAGCGCCTTGCGAACGGTCATTGGCTTGTAATAGTGCTCGGGTAAATCGGTATTCCATGGACAAACTGCTTCTGTTGTACGCCGCCGGAGCCACGGCGATTGCCGCGTCCGTCGTGAAACTCAAGGCACGGCTGGATCTCTCGCGTGCCAAGCATCCGTCGCTCGCAGGGCACTCGCGAATCGCACGCAGTGTTGCCCGAATGCTGCCGTACTACGAGTACGATGAAGCGCGTATCTTTGAAGTCGACGATGCGCCACCGGAAATCATTGCGCGCCGCCGTGCCGGATTCGCGCGGCTCGCGGAGATCTACCGCGAGCGCTTTTGGCGAACCGCTGCGATGACAAATGAGGCCGCCGTCGCCATTTCTGACCTGCAATTCACTGGCGCATATCGGGTGCCGTTCCAGTTCAGCCGCTACGTGCGGGGCAAACTCGGTGCGGGCGCCTTCGTGCAATCGTCTTCGGGCGTGCTGCTTACCGATCTCGACGGGAACCTGTCGTACGACCTGGCAGGATCCTACGGCGCCAACGTGTTCGGCAACGACTTCTACAAGGACTGCATTGCCCGCGCGGCCGAGCGGGTGCGCGATCTCGGTCCGGTGCTGGGCGCCCTGCATCCGATTGTTGCCGACAACGTGACGCAGCTTCGCGCCATTTCCGGGCTCGATGAAGTGTCCTTCCATATGTCTGGTACCGAGGCAGTGATGCAGGCGGTACGGCTCGCGCGTTATCACACCCGACGCAGTCACGTGGTCCGGTTTTGTGGTGCCTATCACGGATGGTGGGGAGATGTTCAGCCGGGTGTCGGCAATCCGATTCCCGCGCGTGAGACCTACACGCTCAAGGAATTGGAAAAGGACACCTTGCGTGTATTGCGCCGGCGGCGCGACATTGCCTGCGTGCTGGTCAATCCGCTTCAAGCCTTGCACCCGAATGCCGGCGCGCCGGCGGATTCGTCCCTGATCGATAGCGGGCGCCAGGCGCGGTTCGATCGGGCAAGCTACACCACCTGGCTCGAAGAGCTTCGCAAGGTATGCAACGAGTCGGGCATCGTGCTGATCTTCGACGAGGTATTCGTGGGATTTCGACTGGCCCGCGGGGGCGCCCAGGAATACTTCGGTGTGCGCGCCGACATCGTGACCTACGGCAAGACGCTGGGTGGTGGGCTGCCGATCGGCGTGGTGTGCGGCCGCGCGGGCCTGATGAAGCGTTTCCGCGATCAGCGACCCGCCGACATTTGCTTTGCTCGCGGCACCTTCAATTCGCATCCGTACGTAATGGCGGCAATGAACGAGTTTCTTTTGCATATCGAGAAGCCCGGGATTGTCGCGCTCTATGCCCGGGCCGACGGTCAATGGAACGAACGCTCGCGCTACCTGAATGCGCGCTTGTGCGAGGCGGCGCTGCCTGTTCGGGTATCCAATTTACATTCAATCTGGACTGTCACCTACACCCAGCCATCGCGCTACAACTGGATGTTCCAGTACTACCTGCGTGCCGAGGGTCTGACGCTGAGCTGGGTGGGCACCGGCCGGCTGATATTCAGTCTTGACTACAGCGACCAGGATTTCGCTGCCGTCGCCGATCGCTTCATCGCTGCGGCCCGATCGATGTATCGGGACGGCTGGTGGTGGTCGAGTCCGCGGATGACCAACAAGGCCATCAAACGACGGGTTCTTCGCGAGATCCTCTCTCAGCGATTCGGAAGCGCTGCAAATTGACGCGGCGGAGGCTCGCCAATATGCAGCGCGCACCGTGTCCTAGGCCCGAGTCTGAGCAGTGGTTTCAGTTGCCACATGAGTCATCGGGTCGATCAGTTCGCCCCGCAGCAGATGGAGTGGCGATCGGTGGTAGAGCACGACGTCGTGCAACGGATCGGTAAGGATCTTGGTCAGCCAGACCAGGCCGGTCTGAACGTCGCGCAGGAAAAACAGGTGCACGGTGCGAAATATCAGGCCACCAGCGCCGAGAGCGAGCCACAGCAGTGCCGTATGGCGCACGAAGCTGGAAAGGTCGACGTGCGGCTCGAACAAGCCAAGCAGGGTGGGATCGTAGACCAGCAACAGTGGCGACAGGGCCCATAGGCTCAGCAGCACGATCTTGCGCTTCAGGTTGTAGCCGACCTTTACGGCTTCCTTGTAGTCGTGGGTGGCCTGATTGACCGAATCGTAGCCGTCTGGCTCGAAGAAGAAGTGGCCGATTTGACGGCTCACCATTGCGATCAGCCAGCCGATCAGGGCAGCGAGCGCGGGATCCGCGAGCAACATCGTGTAGGCCCACAGGAAGCTCACTGCGCTCACCAGATGCAGAGATTGATTGATACGACTCTGGTGGTAGTAGCGATGATCGTCCCAGCGTTGAAGTTCGAGCGCCTGAAGAAAGCCAGTCATGTGATCTCCCCGAGATTGGTTCGCCGGTTCGCGAAGCGATAGAAATACAGCAAATGTTTGATGCTTCGATGACGGAAGGATGACAGGAAGGTTGCGTCGCAAGGGAGATCCGAGGGGCTTGGCGTTGTTTGAGTGCGCGGTTAACAGACATCGCGGGTTTTCGAGCGTCACAGAAGCCCCTCTGTGGCGCAGCACATATTGTATTTCTTGTCCGATCCAAACCCGCTTTGACACTTGCTAGTGACATATCGGCGGAGAGTGGCGTGGCACATGGGTTTCCGGGCGATGCCTGAAACGGGTGTGTATCTAGGCGGGAACCGGCCTCAGGCGAGACTCAGGATCGGGGCGGGCGGCTTGATCTTCAGCGATTTCAGTCGCTTGGATGCCTCCGCCGTGGGCTCGGTGACCTGCCAGACGGTACCGTGGGGGCTCAACAATTGCGCAAACTGGATGCGCTTGAGATCGTCGCGAATATTGCGCCAGGTGTCTGCACAGGCATGCTCGGCGACGCGCTCGAGCAGCAGCGACAGAACGGTGAGGGCCACATGGGCGTGGATGCGATGCGGCGCCCAGTGGAACACCGGGCGCAACCGCAGTCCGCTCTTCAAGGTGCGCCAAGCTTCCTCTACCCGTTGCAGTTGTTTGTAGCCCAACGCCATGTCCTCGGCGCTGAGCGTGTCGTCGTTGCTATGGACCACGAACTTGCCGTCGAAGCGTTCGGCCTGCTTCACTTTGGCGGCATCCAGCAGCAGATGGCCTTGCGCAGTCAGCTTCAGGTAGCGCCCGTAACGCGCACTGGCACGTAGCGCACACTCACGCTTGCTGTGTTGCGCGTCGGCGGCCTCGCGCAGGCTCGCCAGTTCGGCTTGCAGTTCCTGGATCACTTCAGCGCGGTGGGATCGCTGGCGCTCGGCCTCTTGCGGGTTGTAGCACAACACGTAGCGGCGCCGCCGCTCGCCTTCGCCGACGATCACTTCCTTCACCTGCAGGTTCTCGGCCACGCTCTGGTAGCGCCCGGGGCGAGAGAGCACTCCCTGGGTGATCTCATCGCCGCGGCGCATCGGCATGCACAGCAGGTACTTGCCCCCGCCGCGCGAGAGCACCTTGAGATTGGACGCGGAGACCATCCCCGCATCGCCCACGAACAGGCAGCGCGTGAGCTGCCAGCCGCGCAAGTCGGCCTTGACTTGTTCGACCGTGGTGACATCGACGGTGTTGCCCGGGAACACCCAGTGGCGCACCGGGAAGCCCTCGCGGGTGACCGCCAGCCCCACCACGATCTGCGGCACGTCGCTGCGCCCGTTCGTCGGGTGCCCGCGCTTGCGCGGCGCCGCGTAGGCCTTGTGCCCCGCTGCCTGGCTGCCGTGCACGAGATCTTCGGCTCCCAGGCCGTGATCCTCTTCATCGACCTCGAAGTGCAGCGACGTGGTGTCAAAAAAGATGAAATCAATGTCCAGGCTCAACAGATCGGCAACACGAAAGAAGATCGCCCGCTCGATGGCCTCCTTGTTCGCCTCCAGGAAATCCATCGCCCCGTACAGGTGTTGCAGCGACAGTGCTTGCGTGCCGGCGATCCTGACGTCCTCGCGCAGCCACTGCTCGTAGCAGTACAGCTTGGAACAGGCTGCCAGCGCCCGGTTGGCCACCATCGCGAACAACGCCCGCTCGACATCGAAGCCCAGCCGGCGCGCCCCCGCCTGCTCGTTGATGACCTCGCCAATGCCCAGCCTCTCCCACAGCGCTTGCAGCGCATAGACGTCGCCATAGGGTCAAGCGCAGACCAAGCGCCAGTTGCCGTCTTCGGCCACGATTCCCTCGGGCGAGCAGCGGCGCAGGATGCTCTTGGCGAGCCGGCGCAACCGCTCGATGACTGCCTCGTCATCGGCACGCCCACAGTTGCACACAATGCGGGTCTCGGAGCGGCGCTTCTCAGCGTTCCAGATATTCTCGGCCAGTTGCAGGTACGTGACCACGCTACCGTCGGCGCGCTTCTGCTTGGATTCGCGCAAATACATGTGCACAATGTTATCGACGGTATCGCCCTACCGTCAAGGCATACGGGCCAATCCATGTATCTAGGGATTTCAGCGTAGATGAAGATACCCTCCCAAACAGATCAATGGGTTAGATCGCTTCCGCCGGAAAATGTGCCCGGGAACTGTCAAAGTCGGGCCGGACTATCGCCGCCATCCTGCGCGAAATCAACGCTGCCGTTTTCAGCCAATTCAAGACGAACCCAGAAGACTTTCTCCTGAAGGCCGGCGCGATCGTCAACGAGCAGAAGGCAACCGTCGTCGTCGAACACCTTGCCTACAACCCCCTCGACGAAACCCATACCGTCGATATATTCACCCAGGCGAAGAAGGAAGACCTGAGCAAGGGTTTCAAAGCGACGCGCCACATCTATGATTACGTGTTCACCGACTCGACAAACGAGCGAACTTTCGTCGGCGAACTCGATGCCAGTGCGGAAGTCGTTGTGTACGCCAAGCTTCCCCGGAGCTTCCATATTCCGACGCCGGTTGGAAACTACAATCCCGACTGGGCCATTGCTTTCCAGGCGGGCAAAGTGAAGCACGTCTTCTTCGTCGCGGAAACAAAAGGCTCCATGTTCTCGATGGACCTGCGAAAAATCGAAGAGGCCAAGATTGAATGCGCGCGAAAGTTCTTCGCCAAGATCACCTCGGATCAGGTGAGGTACGACGTGGTGAGCAGCTACGGGAAGCTCATGGAGTTGGTGAAGTGATTTGCAAGCGGATTTGCTGCGCCAGTTGTGGCGGCGCGAAATCGGGCATGTGCCGAGAATCTTTCCACTTTGACTAGGCATGCGGGCATGCGGCGGTGAGCGAGCCCGTCGCACCCGGATTCAGACTGGCGCTCGTGGAAGAACGCCCGATCGCAATGGTCGATCTCGCGACTGTCGGGTTGAGGTCTCGGCTGGCGGCGTGATAATCACGTAGCTGCCATTGCGTTCGTAAGCGTCATTTGGCTGTTCGGGGTCGCAAGGGTGAATTCGACGGCGCAGGAAGCTGGCGCTCACAGTGCAGACGCCAACGGCGGCAATCTGCGATATTGCTGACGCGGAGTTTTGGTTGTCCCAAGGACCGGATAGGCCGATGACCCGGCGCAGCGAGATTCGCGCTTTCGGCATTCCAACCTCGGGAAGCCGCCATTTGTGGCCCCGCGGTTCATATGACATGGGCCAGGTGACCTCGAAAACCGTTGATCAACACCCCCGGAATACGCATTCGTTCCGCCGAACGCCCGGCCGACGTCGGTCAGCGGAGTAGGGCAGAATATCGAACGGCGTTCCCCCGAACGGAGCGGGTGCGCCGTTCTTGTCCAACGCTCATCCCGGAAAATGAAACCATTCCATTCAAACCGCATTGCCCGTCGGACGCTGTGCCTGCTGATCCTTCCGGCTTGTCTGCTCGCGATGGCGGGTCCGGGCCGAGCCGCGCAGCCGGCGGCCAAGCCGGCCCGGCAATGCGACGGCCTGGGCGATCCCTCGTTCTTCCGCGACGAAGGCATCAACATCAAGGTGTCGAGCAAGCTCAAGTTCAACAAGGCGCTGCTGCGCGAAATCATCCAGACCAAGGTCAATGGCGGCATCGTCACGCTGTCCGGCAATGTGTCGACGGCGGAACACGCGAGACTGGCCGCGAAGCTGGCGTCCGAAGTCGGCGGCGTGCGCTGCGTGAACAACGACCTGGTGGTCGGCCCGCCAGCGCCTCGTCCGATCAGCCCGTATTGACGGAGCAAGCCCGAAGTGTCTTTGCATGAGCGGGCGTAGGTTGCGCTGACGAAGCAAGCCCGACGACATCGTCCGTTGGTGTTGGGCTACGAGGGCGGGGTGGCGGAATCGCGGGCGCGGGGCTTGTTCCCGGCTTTACCCCCACCTCGGCCTTCCCCCTGAGGGCGGCCAGCGGCCAATATCCATGCGGCTCTCCGGACATGCGCGGCCGCAATGCCCTATCCATGCGCTTCACCGGATTGCCGTGCCGGAGATCGCCTGTCCATACGGGTTGCAGGCCAGTGCGTTCGCGCAGTTCAAGCGGCGATTGGATCGACCTCGCCGTGGCGCTTGACCGGCGGGCCGCCGACGAATACGCGTACATCGAGCGTCACGCCGTCGTCCGTGACGGCGCCATCGACAGCAGTCGGCGGTAGCGCCGCGCCGTGGGTGCGCAGCGTCAGAGCAAGACCCTTCCCGTCGCGGCGCAGGCCGCCCTGCAACTGAACGTCGCCGTCCGTGTCGATCACCGAGACATCGATTCCGTCGCGCGCTGGGCGCACGACGATCAGGTGCCGGGCGACGTAACTGGCCGCGGTGTCGCTGCCATCGACCATCGCGACAATGCCCGCGATCCGTCGCTTCGCGCCGAGCGCCGCGAGCAAGGCGCCGCGCTCGAGTTCGGACGACAGCAGCACCAGGTGCCGCGTGCCGCCGCAGTCGAAGCCGTAGCCCAGCTTGGGATTGAAGCGCAGCCCGTATGTCGAGCCGCGCAGTTGGGCCAGCGCGGCCTCGATCTTCAATGCCGGTTCGTGGGTGACTGCGATCGCCTCGCCCACCGGAAGGATCGCACGCTCGGCGCGCTCATCGACACTCGCGCCCGTGCGATACAGGATCGCCGCGCGGGCGAAGTCGCGCAAGCGCGCGAGGCGCGGCGAGGGGGTGCTGGGCTGCACTCCGATTTGCGCTGGTTCACCAAGCGCAATGCATATTGCTAGCGCGGCACATCGCTGGCGCCCGACATCGACGCGCTTGTCGAAGCGATACCGCTACTGGCAAAGACGCCGCGTCGATCCGCGCGTGTGCTGTGGGTCGACGACCGGCCGGCCAACAACGAGTCAGAGCGCAAGCTGTTGCGCGTGCATGGCATCGTCTTCGATAACGTGGTGTCGAGCGGCGAGGCCCTCGAGCAGCTCGCCAAGGAGAGCTACGACCTTGTCATCACAGACCTCGGCCGGCGGGATTCGTCCGATCGATCGGCGACCGCGGGTGCGGCTTTCATCGAGCAGCCGGTTTTGCGCCAGGGCGGACCGCGGTTGGTTGTGTATGCCGGCACCTGGGCGCTGGCTCAGAAGGACGATCTCGTGCGGCGCGGCGCGAACGATGTGATGGCCAATCGCGAACAGTTGATCGACACGGTGTTGCGCCTGCTGGGCCGGGCCCCCGAACCCAGCGGCGATCTGAGCCGCTGTCGTTGGGCGTAATGGCCGACCAGAGAAGCACGGCGATCGTCCTTGCGGATTCGAACACCACGAACGTACTCCGTTCGCTTCAGCTCAACCCTTGTGGCACGCCCCTTGAGGTGTCGCAATTCGAGGTTGAATTCGCGCTCTGCGGAGCGGCGCGCACTGATTCCCTGACTCGTAGGAATATCGGGAAGCATGCCAAGCCCCAAATAGCGGTTGATTTATTGAGACGACCGGTCTATATTCCTTGCAATGGATCTTCAGCCTCAAATCAATCGTCGCCGCGGCCGCCCGCCGAAGCAGGGAGAGCGCCTGCTCGAAACGCGTCAGATGCTACTGCGCGCCGGCCTCGAAGCGCTCACAGAGAAAGGCTTTTCGTCCACCGGGATCGACGAGATTCTGCGTCGCGTCGGCGTGCCGAAAGGCTCGTTTTATCATTACTTCGAGAGCAAGGAGGCTTTCGGCGCCGAACTCATCAAGCTGTACGGAACCTATTTCGCGCGCAAGCTCGAACGGCATTTCAGCGACCAGTCGCTCGCGCCGCTAGCGCGCATTCGCGCATTCGTTGCGGACGCTCAGGCAGGAATGGCCAAGTACGGCTACCGGCGTGGTTGCCTGATCGGAAATCTGGGCCAGGAGATGGGCGCGCTGCCGGAGAGTTTTCGTATGCAGTTGCATGGCGTCTTCGACGACTGGCAGGTCCGATTGGCGCGCTGCCTGACTGCTGCGCAGCAAGTCGGAGAGATCTCGTCGCGGACGGATTGCGCGAAGTTGGCCGCGTTCTTCTGGATCGGATGGGAAGGTGCGGTATTGCGGGCAAAGCTTGAATCCAGCCCGGCTCCACTCGAGATTTTTGCGGAAGGATTTCTTGCCGGATTGGCAGCCGGTTAGTTTTTTTGTCTTTTGATAGACGATCGGTCTATTTTCCAAAGGAGAAACACATGTTCAAAGGCATCTTGATTGAGAAAGACGAGGCCGGCTACCGGGCGTCGCTAACGGATATCGACGAGGGGCAATTGCCGGCGGGCGATGTGACGGTTCGGGTCAGCCATTCGACGCTCAACTACAAGGACGGGCTGGCAATCACTGGCAAGGGCCCGGTTGTGCGGAGGTTCCCGATGGTTCCCGGGATTGATCTGGTCGGTACGGTGGAGCAGACCACTCACCCCGAATACAAGGTTGGAGACGCCGTGGTTCTCAATGGATGGGGTGTCGGAGAAGTGCATTGGGGAGGCCTGGCCCAGAAAGCACGTTTGAACGGTAACTGGCTGGTACCGCTGCCGGCGCAGTTCACGCCGCAACAGGCGATGGGTATAGGCACCGCGGGCTATACCGCAATGCTTTGCGTGCTGGCGCTGGAGCGGCATGGCGTGAAGCCGGAGCATGGGGAAATCCTTGTGACCGGCGCTGCCGGCGGGGTCGGCAGCGTGGCGACGGCTGTTCTCACCAAGCTTGGCTACACGGTCGTCGCAGTGAGCGGTCGGCCGGAGGAATCCGACTACATCAAGAGCCTGGGGGCGGTGGAAATTCTGGATCGCGCGTTGTTCTCCTCGCCCGGCAAACCTTTGGGCAAGGAGCGCTGGGCGGGCGCGGTCGATGTGGTGGGAAGCCACACGCTGGCCAACGTTTGCGCGACGACCAAATACCGGGGCGTCGTCACGGCCTGCGGTTTGGCGGGCGGCATGGATTTTCCGGCTTCCGTCGCGCCCTTCATCCTTCGCGCCATCACCCTGGCCGGAATCGACAGCGTGATGTGCCCGCGACCGGACCGGCTCGAAGCATGGCGCCGCCTGGGGAGCGATCTCGACATCGCCAAGCTGGGAATGATCAGCAAGGAGATCGGTCTGAACGACGCGATTTCTCACGCGTCAAAACTGCTTAACGGCGAAATCAAGGGCCGTGTGGTGGTCGATGTAAACCGTTGATCGGCAGCATCGGAGGGAGCACGTTCGAACCCTCCGCAACATCCATTGTGAGGAGACAGGAAATGCGCAAAAAAATGCTCGGTGTGGTGTTGGGTTGCACATTGGGAGGTCTGCAAGCACAGGCTGCCGAATTCCGCTGCCAGGACGATGTGCCAGTGGTCAACTACAGTCGTCACGAACAACGTCTGGTCGACCAGTTCTGGGACGAAACGCTTACGTATCTGGATCAGTACCTGGGGGCGCTGAAGACGCCGACCGGCCACTGCAAGGATTCGGCGGAGGCAACCATCCAGACTTACGATTCCAAGACCGGCAAGCAGCAGACGCGCTGCATCATGAAGTACCGCGACATGCAACTGCTTGCCAAGCACGTGAAGGCCGTTCTGGCCGAGCCGGACAAGGCCAAGGCCTGCTTCGATCCGCAGAAGGACTATATGGCGTTCCCCTTGTACACGCCGAGCAAGACGGTTCAGGCTCTGTCACCCGTGTCGAAATGGATCAATCGTCCATTGCTGACTGATTACTTCGAGAAGATCGGCGGCGATATCAGCGCAGCAGGCCTCGAACTGAACAAGAACTTCCTCGCGGTGACTTCACGCACCGATACCGGCAAGCACTTCAGAAAGGATGTCAGTGCCAACACGTTGGAGAATCCGAGGGGCGAATCGACCCACCATGACGGAGAGGACTCCAGAAACCACTTCAGCTCGAACAGGTCGGAATATCCGAGAGGCGGATGGACCCCGGATGCCAGAGAGCACTCTGGAAAGGACTTCGGCGAGAACACGTCGGAGCATCCGAGGGGCGGATGGAATCCGCATAGCAGCGAGCAATTTAGCAAGGACGTCAGTATCAGGGGTTTGCCTACGCTCTGGTCATCGGTGGGCTGGATTCCCTTCTATGCGGAGAACGCGGATGCCGGCAGCGAGCGGTTCCGCGGCGGTTACCTTTATGCGGAGGTGATGGGCCCCTGGGGCAATCTGCGAATCAAGGACATCGACGGTGAAACGGTCGGTGCGGAAATCGGCATGACGGTCCAGTTATTCAACACCTTCTATCCGTTCCATTACCACCATCCGCAGGAAATCTACATGACGCTGACCAAGCCGCAGTGCATCGACCAGAACAAGTACATGGTGATTCATTGGGACAGCGATGAGTTCAAGCATCAACGCGTAGAAAACGGCTGGACGGTCGAGATCGACGGCTCGGATGGGCGGTGGCAGCAGTGGTTTGCCAATCAGGATCCGAACAAGGAATGGCTGACCTATTTCGAGCGCAACGCAATTCATGCCTTCAACGCTTTGGAGGGCTGCAATCAGACGATCGAAAACTCCGGCTTGGTCACCGTTTGGGCGCGCTCGACATCGCAGGACAACGAGCAATCCACCCGGTTGTGCCGAAACGCGGAAGGGGGAAAGCTCTTGATGCCTGGCGACAAGGCGGTCTGCGACCTGCACGACTGGGTAGCGAAGTGACAGTGCGTTCCCGGCAACTGACCCAGTACGAGAGGCCCCCGGCGCTGCCGCGGAGGCCGTAACCAACGGTATCGTCTCGCTGTACGGCATCGTGTCGACGCCGGAACACGCGAGACGGGCCGCGAAGCTTGCATCGCGCGCGCGGGCTCAGATTCTCGCCTCTACCCCCATCCCGGTCTTCCCCCTGAATGCGGGAAGACCCGCCTGCAGACCGCATGGACAGGCGGTCTTCAGGGATGCGCCGCCATGGGCAAGGCGGGGTGGGCTTCACGGGCATGGCATGTCGTAGATCGCCTATCCATGCGGACACCAGCCCCATTATTCGATAGCGCGCAATGGCGGCTCCGGGCAAGCCATTGCAGCGACGGCAAGCGACCGGCTGACCAGTGTGCTCGGTGCCAATCACCGTCCGCGCCTTCTTCGGGCCGTTTTGCTGATCCCTCGGATTCGACAGCAGGGCCTCCTGCATCTTGCAAGCGACCGCTTGCCTGATCCGGGCTCGCGCAGCTTGTCGCAGACGACCAGCCTGGTGGCACGTAACAAGTCCCGAAGTGTCCACTTCTTTCCACTTTGGTGGATAATATTGGAGCGCCTTTCCACGTGGATATTCATGGAGTCTGATCATGGCCGCTGCCGCACAACGCGAAATCCGCCTTCGACTTGATCGCGAGGAGCGCGCGCAGTTCGAGCGGGTTGGCGCCCGCATTGGCATGACCGCCAATGACATGGTGAAGGTGTTCATCAGACGCACGATCGCCGAGGGTGGTTTGCCGTTCGAGATGAAGGCCGTCGCCAATGACAGCCGCGGCGGTGAGCGATTCCTGCCGATTTTCGGCCAATCGCACACGCTGCTGGCGGAAGTGGCGTCCGAGGCCGCGCGCGAGGCCGCCCTTGGCCACGCAAGCGCTACCGCATCGACGCCGTCACAAGACCCGGAAGTCGCCGACCACACGCGCTGACCCGTGGCGGCGGCAGATCCGCCCCGTTTGGTCATGATCGCCGGGCCGAACGGCTCGGGCAAGAGCACCCTGATCAACGCGCTGCGCCGCGATGCGCGCTTTGCCCTGCCGGCGCTGTACATCAACGCCGACGACTTGCAGCGCGAGCGGCGGATCCGCGACCCACGACAGGCCCAGCAACTCGCCAGGGATCTGCGCGCCCAGGCACTCGATGCGCGACGCGACATGATGTACGAAACGGTCATGTCGCACCCCAGCAAGATCGCCGAGCTGCAACAGGCCGCGAGCGCCGGGTACGACATCGCGCTGCTGCTGGTTGCCACCAACGACCCCGGCGTCAACGTCCGGCGCGTGGCGGCGCGCGTGGCGGCCGGTGGCCACGACGTCCCCGAGGTGGTTACCCGGGCGCGTTACGCGCGCACGCTGGCACTGGCGCCAGCAGCCATCGGCTACGCCAGTCGAGCCTTCGTTTTCGACAACACCCTTGCCGGCGAAACGGGCGGAGGTTTGAGCGAGCAAGCCGGCCTCATCGGCGATCGTCTTGCGCTGATCGGGCGCACTGCCGCGCCCTGGGCGCGGCGCGTAGTCAGGGAGGTGAACGCGCGTGCCACGGAACTGCGATCGCTGGCACGCGCCGTTGCGAACAGAGGACTGACACCGGCGCTCGCCAGGCTCGACGACAGCCAGACCTCCGGTCCGATCATCGCGGTGAACCACCACTACGCCTTGCAGTACGACGAGACCACGCGCTCGGCGATCGTGCATGACCGCACATTGCTCGGGGCGATCGCCGAACGGCTGCTCGCGCAGCAGATCATCGTGCTCCGCTACAAGGACGGGGTTGCGAGCGAACACACGCCGCAACGGGGCTCCAGCCGCGGCGAATAGGTGGTCCCTTCGCATGCGGTTCGGCAGCCCGGCATAGGTGACCCACTTGATAGCCACTTACCTTGTTTGCGGAGTTGATGGGGTCGGCATGGGCTGCCCCGCAGACCGCATGGACAGGCGTTCTTCATGGATGCACAGCCACGGGTAAGGCGGGGCGGGCCTCTCGGGCATGGCATGTCGTAGACCGCCTATCCATGCGGCCTCCAGGCCGATGCTCAGTCGACGAACAGCGTCCTGCCGCCCTCGAAGCGGGCGGCGAAGTAGCGGTTGTCCATGTTCTCGATGCGCACGCGGCCACGCGACGACGGCGCATGGACGAAGCGTCCGTCGCCGAGGTAGATGCCGACATGCGAGGCGGCAAAGCCGCGGGTGTTGAAGAACACCAGGTCGCCCGGGCCGAGACGTTCGCGTTCGACCGGCTGGGCGAGCCGTGCGATCTGCGCGGCATTGTGCGGCAGGCGCACGCCGGCCGCCTGTTCGAAGACATGGACGACCATGCCGCTGCAGTCGAGGCCCGCTTCGGGATTGCTTCCGCCGAACACATAGCCGGTGTCGATCAGCGCCAGCGTGCGCAGCACGATCTCCTGCGCGCGGGCGCGTTCGACGCGCAGGCTGGATGCGCGGCTGCTTCCGGCTTCATGCCGCGGCGCGGATGGCGCCGTGCCGCAGCCGGCGAGCAGCGAAACCAGCACGGCGACCAGCGGCCCGCGGGCAGCCGGCCGCAGTACGCGCGGCCGATCACGCTTCCAGTCGGAAGGTGACCGGGCCATGATTGATCGATGCCACTGCCATGTCGGCGCCGAACACGCCGGTCTGAACGACGGCGCAGCGCGCGCGGGCCAGCGTGACCAGGTGATCGAACAGTTCGCGCGCCCGCTCGGGCGGGGCGGCCGACGAAAAACTCGCCCGCGTGCCCTTGCGCGTGTCGGCGGCGAGGGTGAACTGCGGCACCAGCAGCAGAGCGCCCTGACTGTCGAGCAGCGAGCGGTTCATGCGGCCGGCATCGTCGCCGAATACCCGGTAGGTCAGCATTCGATCGACCAAGCGCGCGGCATTGTCTTCGCCGTCGTCGCGCTCGACGCCGATCAGCGCGAGCAGTCCGGCGCCGATGCAGCCGACGAGCTCGCCCTCGACGCGCACGCTGGCCTCGGTGACGCGCTGGATCAGTGCGATCATCCTTTTGGCGGCGACCTCGCCGGCAGGCTGCGGCAGTTGCGGTAGGTGGGGCCGCCTGGCAGTTCGAGCACGGCACCATCGCCCTTGGCCGACAGGGTGGTCTTGCCATCGGTGTACCGTGCGCCGGAAGCCGACGATACCAGCCGCAGCAGGTCGCTGTAGCCGCTGCGCTCGAGCAGCGCACGGGTGCCGCCGCCCTGATAGGTCACGGCGAAGTCGAACCCGTTCTCGCAGCGATAGCGGAGGTACTGGTCGACCCGTTGCTTCGGCGTAAGCGGTGGCGCCGACCCCGAAGGTGGCACCGGTGCGCTCGGCCGGGTCGGAGGCCCGGGCGTGGGCGGGGCAGGCCGGGGCTGCCAGACCGTGCCGCAGCCGGCGAGCAGCATCACGCAAAGCGCCGGCACCAGGCCGGCGCGCAGGGTGCTGGACATCTCGACTCCCGCGCGTCAATCGAGCGGCAATTCTATCTGACCTGTGATCGTGACCGTGACCAGCGAATCGCCGGCTTCGATCGGCGCCGGCTCCGCTTCGGCCATCTTCGACATGGCCACGGCGCGTGCCATCGGGTAGATCGGCCGCGCACCGCCGGTGTTCACCGACATCTGGCGCACCCGGTGCGACTTGCCCATTGCCCTGGCGATCAACGCCGCCCGCGCCTGGAAGGCGGCGATGGCATCGAGCGTGGCCTCATCCTCGGCCTTCTTGCGGGTTTCCGGGGCGGGCAGCAGGGTCAGTTGTCCGATCGCCAGGGTGCTCTGCAGCTTGCCCAGCAGTTCGGAGAGCGCCGCGGTGTCGCGCGTTTCGAGCAGGATCTCGCTGCGCATGCGCCAGCCCTCGATGTTGCGCGCGTTCTTGCCATAGACCGGCCAGGTCGTGTTGCTGCCGCTTCGGGTCTTGATGGCCGGGTAGGCTTTGGCTGTCTCCAGACCGCCGGCGATGGTGCGATTGACGCGCCTGGCGAGTTCGCCGGGATTGGCGTCCTGCGCCTCGAAATAGGCGTTGGCGCGGGCAAGATCGTTGGGCGCGTTGCGGTTGGCCTCGGCCGACAGGTCGATGATGGTCACCTGCGCGCGGGTGATCGGTTCGGCCAGCGTTTGACCGGCTGCCAGCAGCGGCAGGGCAAGCAGCGTCAGCGCGCGAACGAACGGACCAGTCGGGAACGCGATTCGAGACATGCGGGGATCTCCGGTTGATGCGATATCGATTCAACGCCGGCTCGCGCCGGGCGGGGTGACGCCACCTGGGGCGGACGGCGCTGGAACCGGCGGACTACGGCCAGGGGCGCAGCTTGCTGGCGTAGGCGGCGGCGTTGTCGATGTAGTGCAGCGCGCTGCGCATCAGCGAAGCCGCGTTGGCGTCGGTAAGCTGGCGTATGACCTTGCCGGGCGAGCCGACCACCAGCGAGCGATCCGGGATCACCATCCCTTCGGGGATCAGCGCGTTGGCGCCGATCAGGCACTCGCGGCCGATGACGGCGTTGTTGAGGACCACGGCGTTGATGCCGATCAGCGAGCCGTCGCCAATGGTGCAGCCGTGCAGCATCGCCTGGTGGCCGATCGTCACGTGCTTGCCGATGGTCAGCCGCACGCCGGGGTCGGTATGCAGCACGGTGCCGTCCTGCACGTTGCTGCCCTCGCCGACGATGATCCAGTCGTTGTCGCCGCGCGCCACCACGTTGAACCAGAGGCTGGCATGGCGCTGCAGTTCGATCGTGCCGATCACCGTGGCATTGGGGGCGACCCAACTCTGCGGGTCGATCTTCGGCGTTCTGTCGCCCAGTGAATGAATCATGGTGGCAAACCTCGCACACAAATGCGTGGATTCTACGCCGCGGACGGGGCCGCGTATTCGTCGATCGGCACGCAGGCGCAGAACAGATGGCGGTCGCCATAGACGTCGTCGATGCGATTGACCGACGGCCAGAACTTGTTGTGCGCGATCCAGGGCAGCGGAAAGGCCGCCTGCTCGCGGCTGTAGGCGCGCGACCAGTCGGCGTCGACGATGTCGGCCAGGGTGTGGGGCGCGTTATGCAGCGGATTGTCCTGCGCCGTCCACTCGGCGGACTCCACTTTGCGGATCTCCTCGCGGATCGCGATCATGGCCTCGATGAAGCGATCGAGCTCGGCCTTGGATTCCGATTCGGTCGGTTCGACCATGATCGTTCCGGCGACCGGGAAGGACATGGTCGGCGCGTGGAAGCCGTAATCCATCAGCCGTTTGGCGATGTCGACCTCGCTGATGCCGGTCGCCGCCCGGATCGGCCGGATATCCAGTATGCATTCATGCGCGACGCGCCCGTGCGATCCCTTGTACAGCACCGGATAGTGGGGCGCGAGCCGGCCGGCGATGTAGTTGGCGTTGAGGATCGCGACTTCGGTCGCGCGGGTCAGGCCGGCCCCGCCCATCATCGTGATGTACATCCACGAGATCGGCAGGATCGAGGCCGAGCCCCACGGGGCGGCGCTGACCGCGCCCGCCCGCTGCGCGCTCGGTGCCATCAGGTGGTCGGCCATGAACGGCGCCAGGTGCGCCTTGAGGCCGATCGGCCCCATGCCGGGGCCGCCGCCGCCGTGCGGAACGCAGAAGGTCTTGTGCAGATTCATGTGCGACACGTCGGCGCCGATGATTGCCGGCGAGGTCAGGCCGACCTGGGCGTTGAGGTTGGCACCGTCCATGTAGACCTGTCCGCCGTGCTGGTGGATGACTTCGCAGATCTCGCGGATCGCCTCTTCGAATACGCCATGGGTCGACGGGTAGGTGATCATCAGACAACCGAGTCGCGCGGCATGCTCGGCGGCCCTGGCGCGCAGGTCGGCGAGATCGACGTTGCCGCGTTCGTCGCAATCGACCACGATGACCTGCATGCCGGCCATGTGGGCGGTCGCCGGGTTGGTGCCGTGGGCCGAGCGCGGAATCAGGCAGACATCGCGCTGCGATTCGCCGCGGCTGGCGTGGTAGTGCCGGATCGCCAGCAGACCCGCGTATTCGCCCTGCGCGCCGGAGTTCGGCTGCATGCAGATGGCGTCGAAGCCGGTGATCGCCCTGAGCTGGGCGGCCAGTCCGTCGATCATCTCGCGGTAGCCGGCGGTCTGCTCGGCCGGCGCAAATGGATGAATGTTGGCGAACTCGGGCCAGGTGACGGGAATCATCTCGCTGGTGGCATTGAGCTTCATGGTGCAGGAACCGAGCGAGATCATCGAATGATCTAGCGCGAGGTCGCGATTCTGCAGCGACTTCAGGTAGCGCAACATCGCGTGTTCGGTATGGTGGCTGTTGAATACCGGATGCGTGAGAATCGCATCGCCGCGGCGCAGGTCCGGCGGAATGGCGCCACCGCGCGAGGCGATTTCGGCATCCAGGGCGTCGATGTCGGCCGGTGCGCCGAACGCCGCCAGTACCGCGAGCACATCGTCGCGCGTGCTCGTCTCGTCCAGCGATATGCCCAGGCGGGAGGCTGACACCCGGCGCAGGTTGTAGCCGGCCGCGGCAGCAGCCACGTAGATCGGATCGGTGCGCGGCCCCGTCTCGACGACGACGGTGTCGAAGAAAGTCGCATCGGTGATCGCGAGACCCGCTTGCTCAAGCCCGAGCGCGAGCAGGGCGCTCAGTCGATGGACGCGTTCGGCGATGGTGCGCAGCCCTGCCGGACCGTGATAGACCGCATACATGCCGGACATGTTGGCGAGCAGCACCTGCGATGTGCAGATGTTCGAATTGGCCTTTTCGCGCCGGATATGCTGTTCGCGTGTCTGCAGGGCCATTCGCAGCGCGCTCTTGCCGCGGACATCCCTCGATACGCCGATGATCCTGCCGGGTGTGGCGCGCGCATAGGCTTCGCGGGTGGCGAAGAAGGCGGCATGCGGTCCGCCGAAACCCAGCGGCACGCCGAAGCGCTGGGCCGAGCCGAGCGCGATGTCGGCGCCCATAGCGCCGGGCGACTTGAGCAATACCAGGGCCAGCAGATCGCTCGCAACGGCGACGATGCCGCCCTGCGTCCTGATCGCCGCTATCGGCTGGGTCAGATCGGTGATGCCGCCGTGCGCGTTCGGATACTGCAGCAGCGCGCCGAAAGCGTCATGCTGGGCGGCCTCGCCAGCAGGGCCGAAGACCAGATCGAAGCCGAAGAATGCCGCGCGGGTTCGCAGCACGTCGATGGTCTGCGGGAAGGCAGCTTGGTCCACGAAGAACCGGTTGGACTTCGATTTGCTGACGCGCCGCGCCATCGCCATGGCTTCGGCGGCGGCGGTAGCTTCATCGAGCAGCGAAGCGTTGGCGAGTTCGAGCCCGGTCAGGTCGACGACCATCTGCTGCCAGTTGAGCAGGGCTTCCAGCCGCCCCTGTGCGATCTCGGGTTGGTAGGGCGTGTAGGCGGTGTACCAGCCGGGGTTCTCCATGACGTTGCGCAGTATCACCGCCGGCGTGATCGTGCCGTAATAGCCGAGGCCGATCAACGATTTGGCGATGCGGTTCCTGGCGGCGATGCTGCGCAGGGTTGCCAGCGCATCGTGTTCGGCGCGCGGCGCGCCGAGCAGCAGCGGCGATTCAAGACGAATCGACGCCGGCACAGTCTGCGCGATCAGCGCATCGAGGCTCGGCGCGCCGATCGCGGCGAGCATCTCGGCGATCTCGGGTGTAGAGGGCCCGATGTGGCGAGCGACGAACGCGTCGTTCTGTTCGAGCAGGCCGAGTGGAAGGGTATTCGGCAATCCGGTATTCGGTGGCATGCGATCGCTCATGATGGGTCTCGTCGCGGAGTTAGTCCTGCTGCCCGATTTCGGCCTCGTAGGCGGCCGCGTCGAGCAGTTGCGCGACATCGGCCGGATTGGCCGGACGCAGGCGGAATATCCAGGCGGAATAGGCGTCGGCGTTGATGCCTTCCGGCGCATCGACGACCGCCTGATTGACTTCGACGATCTCGCCGCTGAGCGGTGCGTAAATGTCGGAGGCCGCCTTGACCGATTCGACCACGGCGCATTCCTCGCCGGCCTTGACCTGGCGGCCGGCATCGGGAAGCTCGACGAAGACGACATCGCCCAGTTGTTCCTGCGCGTGGTCGGTGATGCCGATGGTCGCGGTGCCGTCGTCGGCGAGCCGGACCCATTCGTGGCTGGCGGTGTATTTGAGGTCTTGCGGCAGGTTCATGGTGGTGGTTCTCCTCGAAGGTTTCAGGTGGGGCGCGCCGTCAGACCAGAATCTTGCCGTGACGAACGAACGGCGGCTTGACGACCCGGGCCGGCAGGCGACGATCGCGGACTTCGACGTGGACGGTATCGCCGGGCGCAACGTCCCTGGGTACACGGGCCAGCGCAATGGCGCAGTTCATAGTCGGCGAAAAGCTGCCGCTGGTCGTTTCCCCGTTTCCGTGTTTGGTCACGACCGTCTGGTGTGCGCGCATGACGCCGCGTTGCAGCAGCACCAGCCCGACCAGCCGGCGCGTCACCGGCCGCGTTTCGAGCGCCTGCCGGCCGATGAAATCGCGCGAGGATTTCAGATCGACCGTCCAGCCGAGGCCGGATTCCAGCGGGGTGACGCTGGCATCGATGTCCTGGCCGTACAGGTTCATGCCGGCTTCGAGGCGCAGGGTGTCGCGTGCGCCGAGGCCGGCCGGCTTGACGCCGGCGGCGAGCAGCGCGTTCCAGGTTGCTTCCGCCTGGGTCGCGGGAAGGCTGATCTCAATGCCGTCCTCGCCGGTGTAGCCGGTCCTGGCCAGCAGCATTTCGCCGAACTCCGCCGCCTCGAAGGCAGCGAGTCCCTGGGTGGCTTCGCGGCTGCCGGGAATCGCCTGCCAGACGGCATCGATCGCCTGCGGCCCCTGCACCGCGATCATCGCAAGATCGCGCCGTGGCGCGAGCGATACCGCGAAGCCGCTGCTGTTCTGTCGCATCCAGGCGAGATCGCCGTCCGCCGTGCCGGCATTGACGACGATCCGATAGCGAACGGGGGTGAAGTGGTAGACGATCAGATCGTCGATCACGCCGCCGTCGGCATTCAACATGCAGGAATAGAGCGCGCGACCCGGCGTGCTGAGTTTGGCGACATCGTTGGCCAGCAGATGGCGCAGCCAGGTTCGTGCGTCGGTGCCGCTCAGGTCGAGCGCCAGCATGTGGGATACGTCGAACATGCCCGCGGCGCGGCGCACCAGGTGGTGCTCCTCGATCTGCGAGCCGTAGTGCAGCGGCATGTCCCAGCCGGCAAAATCGACCAGCTTGGCGCCGGCGGCGCGGTGAATGTCGTGAAGCGGCGTCTGTCTGGTCATGGGCGGCCGGTTCCTGTCAGGTCGTGAACGAAAAAGGGGCGCGGATCGTTGGATCCGAGCCCCATCCGTCCCTTGTACCTGAGAGATTGCGCGCCGGGATCGACCGGCGCGTGTGCCCCTTCGGTGGATGGCTATCTGGCCCCTCGGCCATCACCATCGCTCTCCAGACTTGAATCGTCGCCGGTCCCTGGTGCCTGAGCGGTTCCGGGTGTTACGCCTTCGGCGGTGCCACCGCTGTCGCGGCGCACGCTCTCCCGTGCGACGAGGCCAATATACGCGGATCGCCGCGCCGCGGCAAGGCAGCATCAGGCGCTGCTACCATGGCGCCATGGACAGGAATCCTGCCTCGCGCTGCGAGCGAATCGACGTGCGCGGTCTGCAGTACAACATCCGCCACTGGGGGCCGGACGGCGCGCCGCTGCTGTTCATGCTGCACGGCTGGATGGACTCCTCGCCGAACTTCCAGTTCGTGGTCGATGCCTTCGAATCGGCGTGGCACGTCGTCGCGCCGGACTGGCGCGGTTTCGGCGCCAGCGAGTGGTTGAATCGACCGTACTGGTTTGCCGACTACTACGGCGATCTGGAACGAATCCTCGACCACTACTCGCCGGACGAGCCGGCGCTGCTGGTCGGGCACAGCATGGGGGCGGCCGTTGCGAGCATCTATGCTGGCGTGCGCCCGGCGCGGGTCGCCCGGCTGGCGATGCTGGATTTTCTCGGGCTGCAGCCGACCAGGCCGGGCGACGCGCCGGCGCGTATCGCGAATTGGCTCGACGCATTGAAGGATGCCCCGCGAATGCGCAGCTACCGCGATCCGGCGGAACTGGCGCGCCGACTGGTGCTTGCCGATCCGCGGCTGAGGCCGGAGCGGGCCTCGTTTCTCGCGCACAACGGTTCGCGGGTGCGCGCCGATGGCGACGTCGAAATGGCCTGCGACGCGTGGCACAAGGTGATCTCGCCGTACCTTTACCAGGTCGAGGAAGTCATGGCGTGCTGGCGGGCGGTCGAGGCACCGGTGCTCCTGATGATTGCCGATCAGGGTTACGTTCGCGATCGCTTCGCCAACGCGCCTGACGACTATCAGCGTCGCGTTGCGTGTTTCCGCCATCTGCAGATCGTTCAGGTCGCGGATGCCGGACACAATGTTCAGCACGACCAGCCGGAACAGGTCGCACTGGCGCTGGAGCGCTTTCTCCTGGGCGACTGAGCAGTGCGGATGTGCAGTCGCATCGCCTCGTGATTGGGGGCTTGGCGGTCTTCGCTTTGCTATCATGAATCGATGAACAACTTCGATCTTCACTGTCATTCGACCATCTCGGACGGCTTGCTGGAACCGCGTGATCTGATTCGCCGGGCGGCTGCCAACGGGGTGGAACTGCTCGCGCTGACCGATCATGACCATCTCGGCGGACTGGCAGAGGCGCGAGAAGAAGCAGACGCGCTCGGCGTCAGCCTGGTCAATGGCGTCGAAGTGTCGGTGTCCTGGGGAGGTCTGACGATCCACGTGGTCGGGCTCGGCGTCGATGCGGCGAACGCCAGACTGGCGCAAGGCTTGGCCGGTGTGCGCGGGGGGCGCGATTCGCGCGCCCTGCAAATGGCCGACTCGCTGGCCGCAAGCGGGATTCGCGGGGCCTACGAAGGCGCGCTGCGTTACGTCAGCAATCCGGCGCTGGTGTCGCGTTCGCACTTCGCCCGCTGGCTGGTCGAGAAGCGCTATGCGCGCGACGTTGCCAACGTCTTCGAGCACTACCTACGGCGCGGCAAACCCGGCTATGTCGCGCACCAATGGTGCTCGCTGGAAGAGGCTGTCGAGTGGATCCATGGCGCCGGCGGGGTAGCGGTGGTGGCGCATCCGGGCCGCTACCGGATGTCGGCTAGCGAGCGGGATCGCCTGTTCAACGCATTCAAGGCGCTCGGCGGCGATGCGATCGAGGTCGTCGCCGGCGGACACGATCACGCAGGGGTGCGCGAATTCGCCCATCTCGCGCGCAAATACGGCTTCGCGGCCTCGCGCGGGTCGGATTTTCATGGCCCGGGTGAAAGCGCGGTCGATGTCGGGCGTGCTGCCCCGTTGCCGCCCGATATCGAGCCGATCTGGGAGCGCCTGGCAGCCTGACCGGATTTGCGCCTGGCGCGAAGTACAAGAAGAAATGGCCCAGTTCTTTCAACTGCATCCCGAGCAGCCGCAGCCGCGGCTGATTCGTCACGCTGTCGAGATCATCCGCAAAGGTGGGTTGATCGCTTTTCCAACCGACTCGGCCTATGCCCTCGGCGGCCACACCGGCGATGCGAAACTGATCGAGCGCATCCGTCGCATCCGTGGCGTCGATGAACGGCATCATCTGACCCTGATGTGTCGCGATCTGTCGGAGATCGCGATCTATGCCCGGGTCGACAACGCGCAGTACCGCCTGCTCAAGAGCGCGACGCCCGGCAGCTACACGTTTCTGCTCGAAGGCACCAAGGAACTTCCGCGACGCGTCCTGCACCCCAAGCGCAAGACGATCGGCTTGCGGGTGCCCGATCATCCGCTGGTTCGTGCCCTGCTCGGGGATCTGGGCGAACCCTTGCTGTCATCCACGCTGATTCTTCCCGGCGAGGTTCTGCCGCTGACCGACCCGGAGGAGATTCGCGATCGGCTGGGGAACGCGATCGACCTGGTCATCGAGGCCGGGGCGTGCGGCCCTGAAGCGACGACCGTGATCGACCTGACCGGCGGGGGCCCGGTCCTGGTGCGAGCGGGGCGGGGCAGCCTTGCGCCGTTCGGGCTCGGCTGAGGCGCGGGAACGACCCGGCGGTACCTATTTGCTAGAATGCGGGACGCCTTCCCTCATTCGACATGCAAGATCTCATTTCGACACTGGCAATCTGGGCATTGCCGGTGCTCCTGGCGATTACCCTGCACGAAGCGGCTCACGGCTATGTGGCTCGACATTTCGGCGACAACACGGCGCATCTGGCGGGGCGCATCAGCCTCAACCCGTTGCGCCACATCGACCCGGTGGGAACCGTTCTCGTGCCGCTCGGCATTTATCTGCTATCCAGCGCAGGCGGGGTGCCGTTGCTTTTCGGCTGGGCCAAACCGGTGCCGGTGGAGTTCTCGCGCCTGTCGCGACCCAAGCAGGACATGCTCTGGGTGGCGGCGGCCGGACCGGGGGCCAACCTCTTCATGGCGCTCGGGTGGGCCGCGCTTTTCAAACTCGCCTGGTCAGTGCCGCTGTTCAGCTACACCGGAGCGCTGTCGGAAATGGCGCGAGCCGGTGTGCAGATCAATCTGGTGCTGATGGTACTCAACCTGTTGCCGATTCCACCTCTCGACGGCGGCCGCATCGCGGTGAGTCTCCTGCCGCACCGGATTGCGTGGAATTTCGCGCGTATCGAGCGTTTCGGTTTTCCGATCCTGCTGCTGTTGCTGGTGACCGGTGTGCTCGGCCGGCTGCTCGAGCCGGGCATGAACTTCATCAAGGCGCTGCTCGAATTCATCGTGCAGATCCACATACCGTACCCATCGATCTGACATGTACCAGGAACGCGTGCTCTCCGGCATGCGCCCGACCGGGCGCCTGCACCTCGGCCACTATCACGGCGTGCTGAAAAACTGGGTCGAGCTGCAGGCGGAGTTTCCGTGCCTGTTCTTCGTCGCCGACTGGCATGCGCTGACCACCGACTACGACGAGCCTGGGAAGATCGAGGATGCGGCGTGGGAGATGATCGTCGATTGGCTGGCGGCCGGCGTCGATCCGAGCCAAGCGACGCTGTTTATCCAGTCGCGCGTGCCCGAGCATGCGGAACTGTTCCTGCTGCTCTCGATGATGGCGCCACTGGGATGGCTGGAGCGGGTGCCGACCTACAAGGATCAGCAGGAAAAGCTGTCGCACAAGGATCTGTCGACTTTCGGCTTCCTTGGCTATCCGCTGCTGCAGGCGGCCGACATCCTGATCTACCGGGCCGACCGGGTGCCGGTCGGTGAAGACCAGGTGCCGCACATCGAATTCACTCGCGAGGTGGCACGCCGTTTCAATCACCTGTATGGCCGAGAGCCGGGCTTCGAGGACAAGGCACGCGAGGCGGTGAGGAAACTCGGCGCCAAGCGCGCCAGGCTATACGAGGAACTGCGCACGCGCTTTCAGCAGGAAGGCGATCACGAGGCGCTCGAACAGGGCCACGCGCTGCTCAACGACACCCAGAATCTCTCGATGGGTGACCGCGAGCGCCTGTTCGGGTTTCTCGAAGGGTCGAGCAAGATGATCCTGGTCGAGCCCGATTCCCTGCTGACCGAGGCTTCGCGCATGCCGGGACTCGATGGCCAAAAGATGTCGAAGTCCTATGGCAACACGATTTCGCTGCGCGAGGACGCCGAATCGATCACCAAGAAGATCCGTACCATGCAGACCGATCCGCAGCGGGTGCGTCGCACCGATCCGGGCGATCCGGAGAAATGCCCGGTGTGGCAACTGCATGCGATCTACTCCGACGACAGTATCAAGGACTGGGTTCAGAAAGGCTGCCGCAGTGCGGGTATCGGCTGCATCGAATGCAAGCAGCCGGTCATTGACGCAGTGCTCGCCGAGCAGGAGCCGATGCGCGAGCGCGCCCAGATCTATCTCGATGACCCGTCGCTGGTTCGCAACATCGTTGCCGATGGTTGCGAGAGGGCGCGCAAGCTGGCACAGGAAACCATGCGCGATGTGCGCGAGGCCATGGGCCTCGACTACAGTTGACCGGCGGATGAGCGAAAACGTCGTTTCCCTGCCGCCGACCGCACCCCACCAGCAGTCGCTGCCGCTGGCCCGTCTGTACGGCGAGCCGATGACCGAGCTGCCGAAGGATCTGTACATTCCGCCCGAGGCGCTGGAGGTGTTCCTCGAGAGCTTCGAGGGGCCGCTCGACCTTCTGCTCTACCTGATCCGCAAGGCCAACATCAATGTTCTCGACATTCCGATGGCGCCGCTGACCGCGCAGTATCTGGTCTATGTCGAGTCGATGCGCCACCGCAACCTCGAACTCGCGGCCGAGTATCTGCTGATGGCGGCGATGCTGCTGGAGATCAAGTCGCGCATGTTGTTGCCGCGGCCGAACAAGGTCGAGCAGAGCGAAGAGGATCCGCGCGCCGAACTGGTCCGGCGTTTGCTCGAGTACGAACAGATGAAGGCGGCAGCGGCAAGGCTCGATCGGCTGCCGCAGGCCTTGCGCGACTACGAGTGGGTCAGCGTGGCGATCAGCCGGCAGATTGCCGAGCGCCTGCCGGAAGTCACCCTGAACGACCTGCAGGCTGCTTGGCTGATGTTGATGAAGCGGGCGCGCATGACGCAACACCACAAGGTGCGCCGCGAGGAATTGTCGGTTCGCGAGCACATGGCGAACATCCTGCGACGCCTGCAGGGCGGCATGTACGTCGAGTTTCAGGATCTTCTGGAGACCGGCGGCGGGGTAGCGAAACTGGTGGTGAGTTTTCTTGCCATGCTCGAACTGGCGCGCGAAAAGCTGGTGGACATCACACAGCGCGAAGCATTCGCGCCGATTCACGTCAAGCTTGCGGAAGCGACGATCCATGAGTCTGCCTGATACGTCCGACGAGCCTGTCGCTCCTACGGCAGATTCCACAGAAGATCGCACGGAAGCGGAATCGCTGTCCGAGCTGGAACTCGCGTCGGTCGAAGCTGGAGGCTTTGTCGAGGAAGCCGGCGCTGAGCGTGCGCCAGGCGAACACTGGCCGGGGACGACGACGCTTGCAGATGGCATGACGCTGCCTCAGGCGAAAAGGGTGCTCGAAGCCGCGCTGCTGGCGGCCGCGAGTCCACTGCAGGTGGCCGATCTGCGGCGCCTGTTCGAGGCCGATCCCGGGCCGGATGTGGTGCGCAAGCTGCTCGATGAATTGCGCAGCGACTGGAACGATCGCGGTGTGGAACTGGCGCTGCTCGCGTCGGGCTGGCGCTTTCAGACGCGGCCGGAATTCCAGCCCTTCATCGACCGCCTCAAGATCGAGCGGGCGCCCAGGTATTCGCGCGCGGTGATGGAAACGCTGGCCATCATCGCTTATCGCCAGCCGGTTACGCGGGGAGATATCGAGGACATCCGCGGCGTGACGGTGTCCCCCAATGTGATCAGGAGTCTCGAATCGCGTGGCTGGATCGATGCAGTCGGTCACCGCGACACGCCCGGCCGCCCGGCGCTTTATGCGACGACCAGAATGTTCCTCGACGACCTGGGGCTGCGCAGCCTGTCCGAATTGCCGCCCCTTACTGAAATCGAAAGGGTGCTGGATCTTGTCGACGCGGCGCCGCAAGCCTGACCCGCCCTGGGCGGGGCAGCCGTCGAGCGGGTTGCCGCGGCCGCGCAAACCGGGCGTGGTCGGACCGGGAGGACCGCGCGGCCCCTCGCCACGGCGTCATCGGGACGATAACCGCGACATCGACGGCAATGGCCCGCCGGCAGGTGGTGAGCGAGCGGTTCCGGGCGAACGTTCTCCCGGCCCAGGCGGCACGTCGGCGCGGCGCGGACCAGGCGGCGATTATCTGTCCGGCAGCGGTCGGGGCGGACGACGCGGTGAAGAACCCGAAGTCGTCCTGGTCAGGCCGGAACGCCTGCACAAGGTGATGGCGCAGGCGGGGGTGGGTTCGCGGCGGGAGATCGAGGACTGGATTCAGTCGGGCAGGGTGAGTGTCAACGGACTTCCTGCCGCGGTCGGCCAGAAGGTGTCCGCAGTGGACAAGGTGCGTGTCAACGGCAGGCTGGTCGCGCTGCGTATGAAGCATCGCGCACCGAGGGTACTGCTCTATCACAAACCGGAGGGCGAAATCGTCTCCCGCGACGACCCGCAGGGGCGGCCCAGCGTGTTCGACAGGCTGCCCAAGCTGCGCGGTGGGCGATGGGTCGCGGTCGGCCGGCTGGATATCAACACGAGTGGTCTGTTGGTGTTCACGACCAGCGGCGAGCTGGCGAACCGCCTGATGCATCCGCGCTACGGACTGGAGCGCGAGTATGCGGTGCGGCTTGTCGGTTCGCTGACTGCCGAACAACGCGACACGCTGCTTTCAGGCGTGGCGCTCGAAGACGGCGAGGCGCGCTTCGGTTCGGTGTTCGACAAGGGAGGCGAGGGCTCCAACCACTGGTATCACGTGACCATTGGCGAGGGCCGCAATCGCGAGGTGAGGCGCATGTTCGAGGCGCTCGGGCTGACAGTGAGCCGATTGATGCGCGTGCGTTATGGCCCGATACAGCTGCCACCGCGCCTGAAGCGCGGCATGACCGCGGATATGCCTGAGGCTGAAGTCGCGGCCCTGGAACGCCAACTGCTGTCCCGGCAACCGGATAGAGTTTCCGCCAAGGCAGGCAAGCCGGCTGCCCCGCAGCCCGGGCGCCGCGGCCCCGCTGCGACTGGGCTCGAGCGGGCAAGCAGGCGGTCAAGAGCGGCCCGCTGAACGAGGTAATGGTGCATTTCGATCTTCTTTCTGCTAATCGCCCCTCCGGCAAAAGAGCCGCCGAGGCTCCAGGTCACGCATTGAGATTCGAAATGCCCGTTGCCCAATTCTTCGTTGCCGGTGGCACCATTACGCCGATCCGCTCGTGGCTCCTATATGCCGATCGAAAGGGATCCTATGTGCCGGTCGCTGACAACTTCTTCTCCGCATGTCAAGATCGCGTGGAAGCAGGCCTGATGGCCCCACGCAAGAAGCGCTGCTGCGCACGCTTAAGGATTACACGCTCTGCCCCAACTGGGCGTCGCGCGGCAAGCCAAAGCAACGCGACGGTCCCTGAGTAGATAGCAATCCCTAGCGCGATTTCCACAGTCAACCAACCAATCGATGTTGCCATATTCATGACGGGGGACCACTCGGGCACAATCCAGCGCACTAGTCCGGACATAACCAACGCGGCGACCAATGGGCGCGCTAAAGCGCGCAGGAACCCATAAATGGGAACGCCGACAAGGCGTCGCACTTGGAATAGGTAAAAGGGCGTACTAAGTATCGATGTGCCGAGCGCCGCGAATGCAGCGCCACTCAAGCCAAAATGGGGAACCAGAAGTCCGAACATCATCAACAGGATCACCACATACAACCCATTGGCCTTTGTAACTTGGTCAGGATGCCCACTGGAGATCAATACCGTGCAGATCGATGAATGGAGCACTAGCAATCCCCCATTCAATGCCAAAATCTCCATCAATGGAACACTGGCCAGCCACTTAGGACCCAGCACGACTGGAACCAGGTACGGCGCGACTACATAGATGCCTGCGGCGGCGGGAACGGCAACCAGCATCAGCACCCCCATCGCGTCGAGATACGCCTTTCGCATCGTGTCTGGATCACTGACCATGCTTGCGAAGCCAGGTAGTAACGCGCGGTTGATCGGGGCCGACAGTTCGCTGCTCGGCATGAGCGCGACCTCGTAACTGATGTTGTACACGCCGAGACCCGCAGCACCGATCTGGCGCCCAATGACGAAATCGGACGTACGTTCCTTAAGGTACCCGACGATGTTATTTAGCAAGAGCCATCGCGAAAATCCAAAAAGGCTCGCTGCGTGGTGAAGTGATAAGTGTGGGCGGAATGGATGCACCAGATAGCTTGTAATAGTTCCCGCCAGTCGAGCGGCAAGCATGCCCGTGACGAGAGCCCAGTAACTACGGAACCACAACGCCAGCGGAATGGTCACCGCAAAGCCGATGAGCTTCCGGCTGATCTGAAAGGAGAATTCCTTCTGAAAATGCAAATCCTTTCGAAAGGCGACGACACCGATGTTCTCGCACCCCCCAATAAGCGGACCGAATGCGAGAACACATACAACCCAGAATACCTCCGGCTGATTAAAGTACGTCGCAATCGGCCCTGCCAGGGCCCACATCAGCAGCAGGATCAGCAGTCCGAGAAGAAGATTGAGAGTCCATGCAGTGTGGTAGTGCGATTCGGTGGCACGTTGGTTCTGGATTAGCGCAACGTCGAAGCCAAACGCGGAAAGCATCTGGGCCATGGAAATTAAGGTACCCGCCATCGCAACAACGCCAAAATCAGTCGGGGCAAGTACCCTAGCAAGGACTACCATGCTGATCAAACCCAGCGCACGCTCGACGACATTGAGCAGCACCATCCAAGCAGCCCCACGGGCCATCTTTCCATGAAGGCTGGAGGACACTTCCGTCATCCCAGATCCGCTTTATTGAAACCAGTTGGAGGGGCCACGCACACTGCAGGAATTGCTGACACCATGCTTGCATGCTCCCTGCTTGGTGTTGCAGGGCTGTTAGCGGCGGCGCATATGGCGGAGAAAATGCGCTTCCATGGCTGTAAGCGCCCAACTGCCGCGCTCACAGCCATGCTGACCATATGGCCCCTTCTGATCCTGTCCCCGTTTGATGGACGCCATGATCTGACGGCGTAGAGTTATCTCCGGGCGGGCGCGTGCGTCGCTTGCGACGAACGCAAAGCGCCCGACGGGGGTAACTCGGATCGCGAGGCGATGCGCGATTTTGCTGTGCATACCAGCGTCGTTCGAACTCGGCCGGACTCAGGTAACCCAGTGCGCTGTGACGCCTCTCGGTATTGTAGTAGCCGAAGTAGGCGGTCAGGTCGTCGATCGCCTGCTGGCGTGTGGCGTAGTGTTCGTCATAGACGCGCTCGACCTTCAGCGTGCCGTTGGCCGACTCCATCGGTACATTGTCGTAGCAGTTGGCCCGCCGGCTCATCGACACCGTGATGCCTGCCTCGGCGAGCCGCTGGCGGTAGTCCGTGGTGCAATACTGCGAGCCGCGATCGCTATGGTGTATCAGATCCTGGCCGGGATGACGCCTGCCCAGCGCCAGGTGCAGCGCATTCAGGGTAAGCGCGCCATCGACGTGTGCGCTCATCGCCCAGCCGACGAACTTGCGACTGAACAAGTCCATCACGATTGCCACGTACAGCCAGCCCTCGTCGGTGGCCACATAGGTGATGTCGGCCAGCCATACCCGATCCGGGGCGCTCGTCTCGAAGCGCTGGTCCAGCACGTTGGGCGCCAAGGCGAAGCCGTGACGCGAGTCGGTGGTGCGCTCGAAACGGCGGGGTTGCCTCGCGTGCAAGCCTCCACGGCGCATCAGCCGATGCACGCATTTGTGATTGACGCGAAAGCCCGCCTCGCGCAGATCGGCGGTGAGCCGCGGACGGCCGTATTTGCCCCGGTGGCGCAGGTAGCGGGCGTGCAGTTCCTGCGCCAGGCGCGCATCGTCCTGACTGCGCTGCGAGACCGGCCGGTGCCGCCAGTCGTGCAATCCGCTGCGCGAGACCTCGAGCAGGCGGCACATCGAACCGATACTGAAGTGGTCGCGGTGTGAATCGATCCCGGCATATTTCACAGCGACTCCTTCGCGAAATACGCCGCCGCTTTTTTCAATATGGCATTGTCCATCTTCAACTGCGCATTCTCGGCGCGCAGCCGCGACAGCTCTACCGCCGCCGCATCCGGTGCCACCGCCGGCTCGCGTTTGACCAGCGGCTTCTGCGCACGCGCCAGGCGCACCCAGTTGGCCAAGGTCTTGTGCGAGATCTCCAGGCTGCACGCGACTTGCGTCAGCGCCCGCCCTGCATCGATGACTTGCCGTTCCGCCGCCTGCCGATACTCTGCCGTGTAGCTACGCTTCACAATCTTCTGTTTCATCTCGTCCTCCATGAAGTTCCATTCTTACACTTCATGGCGTCCGTTTTTCGGGGGCAAGGTCACTTCGCCGCGAAAGGGTGCGCTGCGCCGGGCTTTGCCCGCCCTTGACTCGGCTTCGAGGCGTCAATGGGGACGTCGCTAAGCAGGGTGCATGCCCGAAGAACTTGCTCCGCTATCTTTGTTCGGATTTCGACCGACATCCACAAGGGCACGTTCGTGCCCAACAAAAGCAAGTCCCATCTGAGGGCCCCTAATTCGCTCGCCCGGCACGCCGACCAGAGGTTCTCGCACACTATATTCGATTCGTTCATTGGCCCAGGCCTCTATCCCAACAAAGTCCTCGACCCCACATACCATTGCACACACCCCTATCACCAGCATCTCCACCAGAGCATACTTCGAGCGGCCAAGCACACGCGGATCCGCAACACCCGGAAAGGCTTCTGCCAGTGACAGCAGCTCGCCCGGTACATACTGCTCTTCTGTCGCCATAAGTCGCCTCAAAAAGACAGAAAGCCGCACAAATCAAAGGACTGGGAACAGCCCCCTGCAACCCCTTGACTGTGAACGATTAGCTCACTTTGTTAACGACAATGCCATTCGTAACAACAATGTCACTCGCATTTTGATGCAATTGCCGTGAGTCTCTGGTCCGAAGCAACCACGCAAGTCAGGTCGCCTATTGCTTGACGAAGTACAAGTCACTCTGGCAATTCCCGGCCCCATGGTACTCGCAATCTGTCAGGGTCAAGCCCGCGCGCTGAAACACATCAAGAAAATAGTGTCTTTCATACCGGACAATATTCAGTGGTCCATGGTACGTCCACGGCACGTAGTTTTCGGGATTGATCGAGAACTGCGGCACGTTGTCTTCCACATTGGCCGTCAGGAAGGCCTTGCCGCCGCTGCGCAGTATGCGGGTAATTTCGCTCGCGTACACGGTGAGGTGCTCAGGTTCCATGTTCGTCACGACGCCCCACATATAAACGATGTCAGTCGCTCCATCGGTAACCGGTAAGTGAAAATCATCGTTCAATACATATCCTGATGGATTGTATCGGGCGTTGATCAAGTTGATATGCTGAAACTGGTATGAAGGGTACTGCGACTCAATATAGTCCTTGCACCACTGTATGACACTTTCAGTAACATCGATCCCCAGATAGCGCAGGCTAGGAAGTTCGCGGGTGAGTCCAATCGGAAGCCGACCCTGTCCGCATCCGATATCAACGAGGAAATCTCGCTGCGTGCAGCCGAGCTTCATGATAACCCTCGTTGCCTCGTTGATTGCCGAGTTCATGAAAAACTCGTTATCCTCTTGGTCTGGCCCGTTCAACCGGTCTGCGGGGCGTGGAAGCATGCTCCCCTTGTGAAGGACAAAGTTTTTCGTCGGGATAAGAAGCCCGACCTTGGCCGCCATCTGCCGGAGCAACCGCTTGCTGTTGTGAAGCACTGAGGCCACTTGCACTTCTTGCTTCGATCTATTCATTCTTGCGACCCTATGTTGTTACTCAAGATCGAGAGTGCCGCGTTCTCCGCCCGTTTTCGACCCGTCTCGGCACGCCATTCGTGCTCATCGATCCACTTCTCGGTAACGCGCGACGTACCGGGCGAATGTCGTCCATGGCAGGAAATCCATGAGCTGGGCGAACAGCGTCTTGCCGATGTTCATGGCTGCCTCCGGGCAAAAGCCCGACACACTGCCCGAACTGGCACTCAGCGTTCAAATCGACACCACCCCTGATCGCCCTGGAATCCGCGTCATTCATGGCTTTCAGAGATTCCAACCTTCATCTAACCGGACAGTAGTGGGTAACCCTCTTAATTAACGATACTACTGCCGCTCTGGTTTGCACAGGTGGAGTCCCCCGGCGGCCACTTGAAATTCCTCCACCTGTGGCCAGGTCAAAATCCCCCAGGGGCGAGGACAGGAGTGTGTGGATTTTCACTCGGGATGGGTAGCTTTGGCAAGCCGGCTGGCGGCCTCTTTGAGGCGATAGCTTTTGCCGCGGAACTCGAGCAGGACGCTGCGGTGCAGGAGGCGGTCGAGGATGGCGGTGGTGAGGGCGGCGTCGCCGAGGAACTTGTGCCAGTCCTCGATGATGCGGTTTGAGGTGATGAGCGAGCTGCGTCGCAGCTTGTAGCGCTTGTGCAGGATCGATTGCAGGGTAAGGTGGACCCCGGAGTCAAGACAGAAATGCTCCGAGTTTAAGCTGTACATTCGACTTCATTCGCAGCGGGACGGCGCTGCCCCGGTTTTGCTTTTGCTTTGGTATTTGACTCTGCTGTTGCCTCTGACCTTTCTTCTGCGGGGGAGGAAACGTCTGTGGAGCGTAGCGGAACAGAGGGTTCCTCCCCCGCGCCGCCAAATTTATCCAGAATCATGGCCCCGCCACCAATGCCGGTTCGATACACAACATCGGGTGTCCGATCACCCAACGACTGATGCGGGCGCTCGCCGTTGTAGAAGACAAAGTACGCGGCCAGGCCGATCATCAATTCGCCCATCGTGGCATAGCCTTTCAGATAAACGTCAGTGCCGACGCACATGTGCTGAAACCCTGATGCTACAAGGGGTGGGAGCGCGGGCAAAGATATTTTCTTCGCGAAAGGGCTAGACAGCCGGATTTCGGTCTTGGATAATCGAGCGTGAGCCAACACGCCTTGAGGGCTTTCACGCGATGTTCCAATCTGATGGGTTGAACCTGTGGCAAGGCAATCGCCAGATTGGCGCAGAAGATATTGCCTACATCCGCACTCTGATAGAGCGCTTTCCCAGGTTGGCGCGCTCGGAATTGGCTGACACGCTGTGCGAACATCTGGGGTGGCTCACGCCGGCGGGTGCGCCCAAGAAAGAGGCTTGCAGGAAGTTGCTGGCGCGCCTGGAAGCGGGCGGCGAGATTCGTCTGCCGGCGCGGCGCACACAGGGCGGCGACCAGACGAGCGGGCGGGACAGGGCAGCAACGCCCAGCGTGCCGATTGTCTCGGGTGAGTCGGTGCAGTGCACGTTGGCGCAGCTTGGGCCGGTGCGCTTGCGCCTGCTTGGGCAGGCGCACGATGTGGCGCAGTGCAATGCCTATGTCGAGCGCTTTCATCCGCTGGGCTACCACAAGCCGTTTGGCTATTGGGCGCGCTACCGCATTGAGGCCGCCGATCGAAGCCTGGGCTATCTGCTGCTGTGTGGCGCGGCCAGGGCAATCGAGCCGCGTGATCGCTGGATCGGCTGGAGTGCGCGCCAGCGCCTGGCGAACCTGCCCTGGGTGGTCAACAATAATCCTAAAAACCTGAGTTGCCGGTATGCCAAACCGTGCGAAGGTCGGCAAACTGTGGGTTGGCGACGAAATTGAGGAGCCACCCGATGGGTGAGGCGAAACTGAAGCTGGCGAAACGAGAGGAAATGCTGTTGTCGTGCGCTGGGGTGCAGACGATGGCAGGTCGGGTGCAGGTGCGATGGGAGTCGGAGAGCGCCGCCACGCCGATGGGGCAATTGGCCTACTTCATCGAGTTTCTCAACCTGACTGGACTGTGGAGTCGTTGGCTGGAAAGCGCCCCGCTGAGCTACGCCAGTCCCAATGCACCCTCGAAGGCGGAGGTGCTGGGCACTTGGCTGCTCTCGGTGTTGTCGGGCCACCGACGCTACGCCCACGTGACCGGGATCCGCTGCGACGGGGTCAATCCCGGCCTGTTGGGCATGGACAAGGTCATCTCCGAAGACGCTCTGCGCAATGCCCTGAAGCGCATCCCGCAAGGCCCGGGGTGCGCCTGGCTGGACGGGCATCTGTCGGACAGTGTCAGCGCGCTGCTCAACGCCGCCTGGATTCTGGACATCGACACCACGATCAAGCCGTTGTATGGCCATCAGGAAGGCGCGCTCATCGGCTATAACCCGAAGAAACCGGGACGCCCGTCCCATGCCTATCACACGTACCTGATGGCGGGTTTGCGGCTGGTCCTGGGTGTCGAAGTGTGTGCCGGCAACGAACACACGGCCAAGCATGCTCAGCCCGGTCTGCTCAAGGTTCTCGATGAACTGCCCGCAGAAAACAAGCCGAAGCTGGTGCGCGGGGACAACGCCTTCGGGTGCGACGCGATGATGACGGCTCTGGAGCAACGGGGGCAGCCTTACCTGTTCAAGCTCAAGCTCTCGAAGAACGTCAAGCGTCACATTGTCAGTGTGTTCCGCCAATCGGGCTGGACGGATGCCGGCCAGGGTTGGGAGGGCAAGGATGGGGCGCTTGCCCTCAAGGGCTGGGAGAAGAATCGTCGCGTCGTCGTGCTGCGCCGGCCGCTGACGGGCGAGATCGCGGTGGCCGGTGAGGCTGACGGTCAGCAACTGCTGGCCTTCGTGGAAGCCGACCGCAAGGCAGGCAAGGGCATCACGGGCTATGAGTACGCGGTGCTGGTGACCAACACCGACTACGAGATTGTCAGTCTGGGTCAGCTCTACCGGGATCGGGCGGATGCCGAGAACGCCTTCGACGAACTCAAGAACCAGTGGGGATGGGGTGGCTTTACCACGCACGACCTGCATCGCTGCCAGTTGGCCGCCCGGGCCGTGGCACTCATCTACAACTGGTGGAGCCTGTTCGTTCGCTTGGCCAATCCTGAAGCCCGCCGCGAGGCCATCACCAGTCGGCCGTGGCTGATGTCCTCGGTGGGGCGCCGGACCGAACATGCCGGGCAGACGACGATCACACTGACCGGTTTGCACGCTCATTTCGAGAAGGCGCGGGCAGCGCTAATGCGTGTCTCCGCCATGCTTCAGGGCTGGTTAGCTCGTGCTGCGGAGCAGTTGCATCCAACCACCGTCTGGAACCTCGTCTGCGAGCATCTCAAATGCCTCCTCGCCGGGGTCGGACCGCCTCGCGCCCAGCGGCTTCTCGAAAATCATGCAAACGGAATCGGCTAACTGAGGTTTTTAGGATAATCGTTTCCTGGTGTTTCCCTGGGTGCGGATCGAGCACTTGGCCAGCCATGTGCTGGGCCAGCTGGCACGCCAGTTGGCCGATGACTGGCAGGCGTGCTGGGGATACCGGCCGCTGCTGCTGGAGAGCTTTGTCGATCCGGCGCACTATCGCGGCACCTGCTACCGCGGCGCCGGCTGGCAGTTGCTGGGGCACACCAGCGGTCGCGGTTTGGCGCGCCCCGGCAAGCACTATCACAGCTCTGCCAAGCTGATCTTCGTCAAAGCGCTGCAGGCGCAGTGCCGTCGCCTGCTGTGCTGCGATCAACTCCAGGAAAGGCACGAACCATGGGCAAAGTGAGCCGGCGTCCGGCACGAGAGGCGGCCAAGCAAGCGCTTCAAAAAAACACCAGTACCGTGAGTTGCGCCAGCAACAACAAGCCGCCGGACTCATTGTTCCTGCGCCGCCGAGCCCAGCCAGCCGCTTAAGCCCTTACCAAAGCGTTGAAGAAGAATGTCACGCGCGCACCGAGGCCGTTACCGAGCAGGCGCGCGTGTTCAGAGCGCAGCTGCCGACGCTGCTTAAACGACTGCGTCAGATCCAGGACACGCGCAACCCGAAAAAGCTCAAGCACGCGCTGGTGAGCCTGATGCTGTATGGCATCCTGGTGTTTGTCCTGCACTACAGCTCACGGCGGGAAGCCAACACCGATATCACGCGGCCCATGTTCGAGCACAACCTGCGGCTGCTGTTCCCCGAGTTGGACAGTTTGCCCCATGCCGATACGTTGTTTCGTCTGCTGAGCAAGATCGATGTGGGCCAAATCGAGCACGCACATATCGATTTGGTCGAGCGGCTCATCCGCAAGAAGAAGTTTGCAAACTACCGGATCAATAACTGCTATCCCATCGCCATCGATGGCACGCAGAAGGTGGGCGGCGCCACTTTGTGGAGCGAGTCGCTACAGGAAAAGCGTCTGTCAGGGTCCGATCAGGACGCGCCCGAGCACGCCCGCTATCAGTACCACGTCTATGTCCTGGAAGCGAACCTGTGCTTTCACAACGGCATGGTGATTCCGCTGATGAGCGAGTTTCTCGACTATCAGCACGGTGACACCGAGCAGAACAAGCAGGACTGCGAGCTGCGGGCCTTTCACCGCCTGGCCGAGCGCATCAAAAAGGCCTTTCCCCGCCTGGCGGTGATGCTGCTGCTTGACGGACTGTATCCCAACGGGCCCGTGCTGGAGCGTTGCCGCGATTATCACTGGCAGTTCATGATCGTGCTCAAAGACGATTCGCTGCCCACGGTGTGGACGGAATACGGCGCTCTGCTGAAGTTCAAACCCGACAATGAACACCGCCAGAGCTGGGGCGAGCGAGCGCAGCACTTTCGTTGGGTCAATGACATTCGTTACGAATACGGACCCAACCACCGCCATCACCGCGACGTGCACGTCGTGCTCTGCCGCGAAAACTGGCAAGCGCTCGACGAGGACGGCGAGATCGTGACAAAGACCGCCAAACATGCCTGGATCTCAAGCCAAAAGCTGCGGCGCGAGAACGTCCACCAACGCTGCAATCTGGCGGCGCGTCACCGTTGGGGGATCGAGAGCTGCAACCTGGTCGAAAAGCACCACGGTTACCGCTACGAGCATCTCTTCGCCAAGAATTGGAACGCGATGCGCGGCTATCATTACCTGATGCGTCTCGCGCACCTGCTCAACACCCTGGCACGCTTCTCGAGCGCGCTGGTCGCGCAGCATCTGGCGATCGGTGTGCGCGCCTTCATACAATTCGTGCGCAGCACCTATAGCGGCCCATGGCTCGATCCGCCAACGGTCAAACAGCGCATGGAACGTCCGTTCCAGCTTCGCTTCACCTGACAGGCCTGCAAACCGCGCTGTCCCATCCCTGCATTCGCCGCGGGGCGCCCCGCTATTGCCCGAACGTCACCGGGCTGTCGAATCCGACCGGGCCAGCGCTCAGGCGCACTCGCAAAAGCGCCTTCTCGGCCACCTGTTTGACCCAAATCCGCCCGAGTCTTCCGAATAATCGTGCTACAACCTGAATCGACGCTATACGTGCGTCGGCACTGTTGGATAAGCAGTGCCGACGCACATGTGCTGAAACCCTGATGCTACAAGGGGTGGGAGCGCGGGCAAGAATATTTTCTTCGCGAAAGGGCTAGACAGCCGGATTTCGGTCTTGGATAATCGAGCGTGAGCCAACACGCCTTAAGGGCTTTCACGCGATGTTCCAATCTGATGGGTTGAACCTGTGGCAAGGCAATCGCGAGATTGGCGCAGAAGATATTGCCTACATCCGCACTCTGATAGAGCGCTTTCCCAGGTTGGCGCGCTCGGAATTGGCTGACACGCTGTGCGAACATCTGGGGTGGCTCACGCCGGCGGGTGCGCCCAAGAAAGAGGCTTGCAGGAAGTTGCTGGCGCGCCTGGAAGCGGGCGGCGAGATTCGTCTGCCGGCGCGGCGCACACAGGGCGGCGACCAGACGAGCGGGCGGGACAGGGCAGCAACGCCCAGCGTGCCGATTGTCTCGGGTGAGTCGGTGCAGTGCACGTTGGCGCAGCTTGGGCCGGTGCGCTTGCGCCTGCTTGGGCAGGCGCACGATGTGGCGCAGTGCAATGCCTATGTCGAGCGCTTTCATCCGCTGGGCTACCACAAGCCGTTTGGCTATTGGGCGCGCTACCGCATTGAGGCCGCCGATCGAAGCCTGGGCTATCTGCTGCTGTGTGGCGCGGCCAGGGCAATCGAGCCGCGTGATCGCTGGATCGGCTGGAGTGCGCGCCAGCGCCTGGCGAACCTGCCCTGGGTGGTCAACAATAATCGTTTCCTGGTGTTTCCCTGGGTGCGGATCGAGCACTTGGCCAGCCATGTGCTGGGCCAGCTGGCACGCCAGTTGGCCGATGACTGGCAGGCGTGCTGGGGATACCGGCCGCTGCTGCTGGAGAGCTTTGTCGATCCGGCGCACTATCGCGGCACCTGCTACCGCGGCGCCGGCTGGCAGTTGCTGGGGCACACCAGCGGTCGCGGTTTGGCGCGCCCCGGCAAGCACTATCACAGCTCTGCCAAGCTGATCTTCGTCAAAGCGCTGCAGGCGCAGTGCCGTCGCCTGCTGTGCTGCGATCAACTCCAGGAAAGGCACGAACCATGGGCAAAGTGAGCCGGCGTCCGGCACGAGAGGCGGCCAAGCAAGCGCTTCAAAAAAAACACCAGTACCGTGAGTTGCGCCAGCAACAACAAGCCGCCGGACTCATTGTTCCTGCGCCGCCGAGCCCAGCCAGCCGCTTAAGCCCTTACCAAAGCGTTGAAGAAGAATGTCACGCGCGCACCGAGGCCGTTACCGAGCAGGCGCGCGTGTTCAGAGCGCAGCTGCCGACGCTGCTTAAACGACTGCGTCAGATCCAGGACACGCGCAACCCGAAAAAGCTCAAGCACGCGCTGGTGAGCCTGATGCTGTATGGCATCCTGGTGTTTGTCCTGCACTACAGCTCACGGCGGGAAGCCAACACCGATATCACGCGGCCCATGTTCGAGCACAACCTGCGGCTGCTGTTCCCCGAGTTGGACAGTTTGCCCCATGCCGATACGTTGTTTCGTCTGCTGAGCAAGATCGATGTGGGCCAAATCGAGCACGCACATATCGATTTGGTCGAGCGGCTCATCCGCAAGAAGAAGTTTGCAAACTACCGGATCAATAACTGCTATCCCATCGCCATCGATGGCACGCAGAAGGTGGGCGGCGCCACTTTGTGGAGCGAGTCGCTACAGGAAAAGCGTCTGTCAGGGTCCGATCAGGACGCGCCCGAGCACGCCCGCTATCAGTACCACGTCTATGTCCTGGAAGCGAACCTGTGCTTTCACAACGGCATGGTGATTCCGCTGATGAGCGAGTTTCTCGACTATCAGCACGGTGACACCGAGCAGAACAAGCAGGACTGCGAGCTGCGGGCCTTTCACCGCCTGGCCGAGCGCATCAAAAGGCCTTTCCCCGCCTGGCGGTGATGCTGCTGCTTGACGGACTGTATCCCAACGGGCCCGTGCTGGAGCGTTGCCGCGATTATCACTGGCAGTTCATGATCGTGCTCAAAGACGATTCGCTGCCCACGGTGTGGACGGAATACGGCGCTCTGCTGAAGTTCAAACCCGACAATGAACACCGCCAGAGCTGGGGCGAGCGAGCGCAGCACTTTCGTTGGGTCAATGACATTCGTTACGAATACGGACCCAACCACCGCCATCACCGCGACGTGCACGTCGTGCTCTGCCGCGAAAACTGGCAAGCGCTCGACGAGGACGGCGAGATCGTGACAAAGACCGCCAAACATGCCTGGATCTCAAGCCAAAAGCTGCGGCGCGAGAACGTCCACCAACGCTGCAATCTGGCGGCGCGTCACCGTTGGGGATCGAGAGCTGCAACCTGGTCGAAAAGCACCACGGTTACCGCTACGAGCATCTCTTCGCCAAGAATTGGAACGCGATGCGCGGCTATCATTACCTGATGCGTCTCGCGCACCTGCTCAACACCCTGGCACGCTTCTCGAGCGCGCTGGTCGCGCAGCATCTGGCGATCGGTGTGCGCGCCTTCATACAATTCGTGCGCAGCACCTATAGCGGCCCATGGCTCGATCCGCCAACGGTCAAACAGCGCATGGAACGTCCGTTCCAGCTTCGCTTCACCTGACAGGCCTGCAAACCGCGCTGTCCCATCCCTGCATTCGCCGCGGGGCGCCCCGCTATTGCCCGAACGTCACCGGGCTGTCGAATCCGACCGGGCCAGCGCTCAGGCGCACTCGCAAAAGCGCCTTCTCGGCCACCTGTTTGACCCAAATCCGCCCGAGTCTTCCGAATAATCGTGCTACAACCTGAATCGACGCTATACGTGCGTCGGCACTGTTGGATAAGACTTGTAATTGCCTTGGGGAGCGTCTTCCGATATACTTTTCAGGCTAAAGCGAGTAGTGGCAGGGCGCTGCGGATAGTTGTGCCACAAACCCGGAAGTAGGCGGATCGAAGGATGGGCGGTTCGCCCATTTTTTTTTGTGGCGGCGGATTTTGCTTCTCATTGTTCGGGTGGGGCAGGTGCAAGTCGAATCAATCATTGAACAGGCGGTTCGCGGACTGGGTTTCGAGTTGGCAGACTTCGAAACCTCCCCGAAAGGCAGGCTGTTGCGCGTGTTCATCGATGGTCCGAACGGGGTAACGGTTGACGACTGTGCGACGGTCAGCAATCACCTGACGCGTTTGTTCGCGGTCGAGAACGTCGACTACGACCGCCTCGAGGTTTCGTCCCCCGGACTGGATCGGCCGCTGAAAAAGTTCGCCGATTTCGAGCGCTTTTCCGGACAAGAGGCGCAGGTTCGCATTCGCGTGCCGATCGATGGTCAGCGTAATTTTGCCGGCGTGCTGGGCGGCGTGGCGGACGGAAAAGTCCAGCTTGTAACGGACACGGGCGTGGTTGCGCTCGATCTCGAGCAGATCGACAAGGCGCGGCTGGTACCGAAGTACTGACCGACGCCTCAATGGAATATGCGGGAGAGGGGAAATGAGCCGCGATTTGTTGTTGCTGGTGGATGCGCTGGCGCGCGAAAAGAATGTCGATCGGGACATCGTTTTTTCCGCGCTCGAGTCGGCGCTCGCCTCGGCGACCAAGAAACGGATCCACGAGGGTGCCGATGTGCGGGTATCGATCGACCGTGAGACCGGCGACTACGAATCCTTCCGCCGATGGCTGGTATTGCCCGATGAGGAGGTCGAGAACGACGACCAGCAGATGGGTCTGATCGATGCGCGCGAAGAACTCGCCGATGTGCAGGTCGGCGATTATGTCGAGGAGTCGCTGGAACCGATCGATTTCGGACGCATCGGCGCACAGGCAGCAAAGCAGGTCATTCTGCAGAAGATTCGCGATGCCGAGCGTGAGCAGATCCTGACGGATTTCCTCGAGCGCAAGGAGCACCTGGTTACCGGCACCATCAAGCGCATCGAGCGCGGAAACGCGATCGTCGAGGCGGGCCGGATCGAGGCCGTGCTGCCGCGCGACCAGATGATTCCGAAGGAGAATCTGCGGGTCGGTGATCGGGTTCGCGCCTTCCTGCTCAAGGTGGACCGCCAGGCGCGAGGTCCGCAACTGATTCTTTCCCGGACCGCGCCGGAGTTCATCATCCGGCTGTTCGCCCTTGAGGTGCCGGAGATCGACGATGATCTGCTCGAGATCCGCTCGGCCGCGCGCGATCCGGGCGTGCGTGCCAAGATCGCGGTCAAGTCCAACGATCCGCGGGTCGACCCGATCGGCACCTGCGTCGGCATGCGCGGCTCGCGGGTGCAGGCAGTGACCAACGAACTGGCCGGCGAACGGGTCGACATCATTCTCTGGTCGCAGGATCCGGCGCAGTTCGTTGTCGGTGCTCTGGCGCCGGCAGAGGTGACGAGCATCGTGGTGGATGAAGACGCTCACAGCATGGATGTGGTGGTCGACGAGGACAATCTGGCGATCGCGATCGGGCGCGCCGGACAGAACGTTCGCCTGGCGTCGGAACTGACCGGTTGGACGATCAACCTGATGACGGTCGAGGAGTCGCAGAAGAAGTCCGGGGAAGAGCAGTCGACGATTCGCGAGCTGTTCATGTCGCGGCTCGACGTCGACCAAGAGGTGGCGCAAATCCTGATCGAGGAAGGCTTTTCCACGCTCGAAGAAGTCGCTTACGTACCACTTGCGGAAATGCTCGAGATCGAGGCCTTCGATGAAGATACGGTCAGTGAATTGCGCAACCGGGCGCGCAACGTGTTGCTGACCGAGGCAATCGTCGACGAAGAGCAATTGGAGAACGTTTCCGAGGACTTGCTCAACCTAGACGGGATGGATAAGCCGCTCGCAGCCCGGCTCGCGCGCGCTAACATCCGTTCGCGGGACGACTTGGCAGACCTGTCCGTGGATGAGCTTGTCGAAATCAGCGAGATCGACCAGGAGCGCGCAAAGAATCTGATTACGGCTGCGCGCGCGCACTGGTTCGAGGAGTAGCAGCAGGAGCGGATATGGCACAGATGAATGTCACACAGTTCGCCAGCGAGCTGAAGATGCCAGCGACGGCACTGCTCGAGCAGTTGCAGAAGGCGGGCGTGGAAAAAAGCGAGGCGAGTGATCTCCTTTCCGAACAGGACAAGACTCGTTTGCTCGAGTATCTACGGCGGGCGCACGGCGAAACCCAGACCAAGACGAAGATCACCCTGACCCGCAAGGAAACCAGCGAGATCAAGAGATCGGACTCCACCGGCAAGCCTCGCACGATTCAGGTCGAGGTGCGCAAGAAGCGCGTGCTGGTCAAGCGCGATCCGAATGAAGCTGCGACGGCCGAGCACGGGGCGGCGCCAATTGGCGAAGTGGCGGCGCCGGTAGAACCGGTCACGGTTGTTGCGGAGCTCGTTGTCTCGCCGGTTGAGCTTGCGCCGATCGAGCACGCCGTGGTCGAGCCGGGTATGAGTGAGGCGCCAGCCGACATCGCTGCCAGGGCTGAACCCCTGATTGGTGCCGATGAACTCGAGCGCCGGGCAAATGAAGCACGCCGTCACGCCGATCTGGCGTCGATCCAGGCTGCTGAAGTCAAAGCGAAGCAGGGGCGCGAAGTAGAAGCCAAGCGCAGGGCGGAAGAGCGGCTCGCGCAGTTGCAGGCGGATGCCGAGGCAAAGGCGCGCGCTGCCGACGCCAAGCCGGTCGAGGCCGCCGCAGCAGTTGCCCAGCCAGGTACTGCGACGCTGCACAAGCCGGTCAAGGCCGCGGGCGAAGCAAAGAAGGAAGCAAAGAAGCCCGCGTCGACGTGGAAGGACGAAAGCGCCAAGCGCCGCGGCATCAAGACACGCGGGGATACCAGCCCGAGTGCCGGTTGGCGTGGGGGCCCGCGTGGACGCCACCATCGCCACAGCGAAGAAGCGCCTTCCGCGCAGATGCCGGCCGAGCCGATCGTTCGCGAAGTGCTGGTGCCGGAGACCGTCACGGTCGGCGACCTGGCGCACAAGATGGCCGTCAAGGCCGCTGAGGTGATTAAGGTTCTGATGAAAATGGGCACCATGGTCACCATCAATCAGGTACTGGACCAGGAAACCGCGATGATCATCGTCGAGGAGATGGGCCATATCGCGAAGGCGGCAAAGCTCGACGATCCGGACGCATTCCTGACTGAAGACCAGGAGGCCCAGAAGGATGTCGAATCGCTGCCGCGCGCACCGGTCGTGACCGTGATGGGCCACGTCGACCACGGCAAGACCTCGCTGCTCGACCACATCCGCAAGACCCGCGTCGCCTCCGGCGAAGCGGGGGGCATCACGCAGCACATCGGCGCCTATCATGTGGAAACGCCGCGTGGCGTCATTACCTTTCTCGATACGCCGGGTCATGAGGCGTTCACGGCGATGCGTGCCCGGGGCGCGAAAGCGACCGACATCGTCATTTTGGTTGTCGCGGCAGACGACGGCGTGATGCCGCAGACCAAGGAAGCCATTCATCATGCCAAGGCCGCTGGGGTGCCGCTGGTGGTGGCGATCAACAAGATCGACAAGCCGGAAGCCAATCCCGAGCGCGTGAAGCAGGAACTGGTCGCAGAAGGCGTCGTGCCGGAAGAGTACGGCGGCGATTCGCCATTCGTTCCGGTATCGGCCAAGACCGGCGCGGGTATCGACAGCCTGCTGGAAAACGTGCTGCTTCAGGCCGAAGTGCTTGAACTCATGGCGCCGGAAGACGCGCCAGCCAAGGGCTTGATCATCGAGGCGCGCCTGGACAAGGGTAAGGGGCCGCTCGCGACGATTCTTGTACAGCAGGGCACCCTCAAGCGTGGCGATATCCTGCTCGCCGGCGCGGTGTTCGGCCGGGTGCGGGCGATGCTGGATGAGGCCGGCAAGAGCGTCGCTGAGGCCGGGCCGTCGATTCCGGTCGAGATTCAGGGCCTGCAGGATGTGCCGTCCGCCGGCGATGAGGCCATGGTACTTGGCGATGAACGCAAGGCGCGCGAGATCGCGCTGTTCCGCCAGGGCAAGTACCGCGACGTCAAGCTTGCCAAGCAGCAGGCGGCCAAGCTCGAAAACATTTTTGAGCAGATGGGCGAGGGCGAGGTCAAATCGCTTGCGCTGATCGTCAAGGCCGACGTGCAGGGGTCGCAGGAGGCGTTGGCGCACGCGCTGGCGAAGCTTTCGACCGGAGAGGTCAAGGTGAATATCATTCATGGTGCGGTCGGTGGTATCACCGAATCCGACGTGAATCTGGCCTCGGCGTCCAAGGCCGTGATCATCGGTTTCAATACGCGGGCTGACGCAAGCGCGCGCAAGGCCGCCGAGACCTTCGGTGTCGATATCCGCTATTACAATATCATTTACGACGCAGTCGACGAGATCAAGGCGGCGCTCGGCGGCATGCTCTCGCCGGAGAAGCGCGAAAAGATCATCGGGCAGGTCGAGATTCGCCAGGTTTTCCGCATCTCCAAGGTCGGTGCGGTGGCCGGCTGCATGGTGCTCGACGGCGTGGTCAAGCGCGGCGCACAGATTCGCCTGCTGCGCGACCATGTGGTGGTATGGACCGGCGAACTCGACTCGCTGAAACGCTTCAAGGATGACGTCAGGGAGGTGAAAGGCGGCTTCGAGTGCGGCCTCTCGCTGAAGAACTACAACGACATTCAGGAAGGCGACCTGCTCGAAGCGTTCGAGATCGAGGAAGTGGCACGCACGCTCTGAGCGCGCCTGCCCATGCGAGGCCATGCCAAAGGAGTACTCGCGGAGCAGCCGTGTGGCCGAGCAGATTGGCCGCGAACTGGCGGAGCTGATCCAGTTGGAGCTGAAGGATCCGCGGGTCGGCTTGATCACCCTGACCGACGTCGAGATCACGGCCGACTACGCGCATGCCAAGGTCTTCTTCTCGTCACTGAAGGGCGAGGCCGGCATCGAGGAAGTGATGGCCGGCCTGCGGGCAGCAAGCGGGTTCTTGCGCCATGAACTTGGTCGCCGGGTGCGAATCCACACGCTGCCTGAACTGCACTTCGTGTACGACCGTTCTGTCGAACGGGGCGATCGGCTTTCCCGCCTGATCGACGAGGCAGTCCAGTCCGACCGCGACGCTCGGCACAGGCAGGACTGAATGCATTCACCGCGTCGTTCGCCACGTAGCAAGGTGGACGGGGTGATCCTGCTCGACAAGCCAACCGGCATCAGTTCGAACGCAGCGCTGCAGCGGGTAAGGCGGGCCTTCAATGCTGCCAAGGGCGGGCATACCGGCACGCTGGATCCCCTCGCGTCGGGCCTGCTGCCGCTGTGTCTCGGCGAGGCGACCAAATTCTCGCAGACCCTTCTCGATGCCGACAAGGCTTACGAGGTGGAACTGAGACTCGGCGTGTGTACCAGCACCGGTGACGCCGAGGGGCAAGTGATCGAGATCAGACCGGCGAACGTCACGCGGGCCGACCTGGCCGCCGCATGCCGGAGATTCATCGGAGAGATCGACCAGGTGCCACCGATGTACTCGGCGCTCAAGGTGGCCGGCCGACCGCTCTACGCTTACGCGCGCGAAGGGGTGACTCTGGAACGCAAGTCCAGGCGCGTCACCATCGAGCGGATCGAGGTGCTGGGGTCTGAGATGGATACGGCACGACTTGCAGTGGATTGCAGCAAGGGAACCTATATGCGCGTGCTGACCGAGGACATCGGTGCGCTGCTGGGATGCGGGGCGCATCTGGTTTCACTTCGCCGGACGCGAATTGGCCGCTTTAGGATCGACGAAGCGATACCGCTGGCTCAGATCGAGGCGGACCCGAGCGGCGCACCGGCATGGCTGCTGCCGGTGGATCACCTGCTTGCGGATCGGCCATCCGTATCGCTCGACGAACAGGCAGCACGCAGATTCGCGCATGGTCAGACGACCACCGTGACCACCCAAGTCAACGACGGACTTGTCCGGGTCTATGGACCGACCGGCCGGTTCATCGGGGCGGCCGACCACGAATCCGGCCAATTGCGACCGAGGCGGCTGCTTGGCGCAAGTGATTCCGCGGGACAGCCGCCGAAAAGCCTCGCGGCGAATTGAGTTGGCGAAGAAAAAGCACGTATAATCATTCGTTTTACACGAGACCAGACCACAGGTAACGCTTCATGGCAATCCAGACAGCAGACAAGGCCAAGATCGTCGGCAACTACCAGCGTGCTCAGGGTGATACCGGCTCCCCTGAGGTGCAGGTCGCGCTGCTTACTGCGCGGATCAATGACCTGACCGGCCACTTCAAAGCGCACGTGAAGGACCACCACTCGCGTCGTGGACTTCTAAAGATGGTCAGCGCGCGCCGCAAGATGCTCGACTACCTCAAGCGCAAGAACGCCGATAGTTATCGCTCGCTGATCGAGCGCCTCGGTCTGCGCAAGTAAGTCGCCCGAATGTCGGTGAGCCCAGTTCAACCGAGCGGGCAGAAGGAATGACGCCGGCGATGGCCAATGAGGCTATCGCCGGTTTTGTGTTTGTTGAGCCTCGCAGATGGCGAATGTTACGTACTGCGGCTTGCTAGCGAAAGGACAAGACCTTGTTTAATCACGCAAAAAAAGAGCTTTACCTACGGCCAGCACACGGTCGCCCTGGAAACCGGCGAAGTTGCCCGCCAATCGAGCGGTGCGGTGGTCGTCAGCATGGACGACACCGTGGTTCTCGCCACCGTGGTCGCGAAAACGGAGGCCAAGCCGGGGCAGGATTTCTTTCCGCTCACTGTTGATTACGCCGAGAAGTTCTATGCCGCCGGTCGGATTCCTGGCGGGTTTTTCAAGCGCGAGGGGCGACCGTCAGAGAAGGAGACGCTGACCTCGCGCCTGATCGACCGGCCGATCCGGCCGCTGTTTCCGGACGGTTTCTACAACGAAGTTCAGGTCATCATCCATGTGCTTTCGCTCAATCCCGAGGTCGATGCCGACATCCCGGCATTGATCGGCGCGTCGGCTGCATTGACGATCTCGGGTATTCCGTTCAACGGGCCGATCGGCGCAGCCCGGGTCGGTTACCTGGACGGTGCCTACATCCTCAATCCCACTGCGAGCCAGATCAAGGAGAGCCAACTCAATCTCGTGGTAGCCGGCACGCAGGCGGCGGTGCTGATGGTCGAGTCAGAGGCCAAGGAACTGTCGGAAGATGTCATGCTGGGTGCCGTGGTGTACGGTCATGAGCAGATGCAGGCCGCGATCAACGCGATCAATGAACTGGTTGAAGTTGCCGGAAAGCCTGAGTGGGACTGGCAACCGCCCGCCAGGGACGACGGGTTGATCGCCACGATCGCCGAAATCGCCGAGGGTCCGCTGCGCGAGGCGTATCGGCTGACCCAGAAACAGCTTCGCAACACGAAGATCAACGAGATTCGCAGCGCGCTGGTCGCACGATTGACCACTGACCTGCCCGAAGGCGCCACAGCGTCCGACCTCAATACAGTCAGAAACCACTTCCACGATCTTGAAGCCAACATTGTTCGCAGTCAGATCCTCAATGGCGACCCGCGAATCGATGGCCGGGACACGCGTACGGTGCGGCCGATTGCGATCCGCAACAGCGTGTTGCCGCGCACTCATGGCTCCGCGTTGTTTACCCGGGGCGAAACCCAGGCATTGGTCATCGCGACGCTCGGTACAGGCCGCGACGAGCAGATCATCGATGCACTGGCCGGCGAGTACAGGGAGCGCTTCATGCTCCATTACAACATGCCGCCGTTCGCCACCGGCGAAACCGGCCGGTTCGGCGCGCCCAAGCGCCGCGAGGTCGGTCACGGGCGTCTGGCCAAGCGAGCCCTGGTCGCTGTACTGCCAGCGCCAGAGGAGTTCAGCTACTCGATGCGCGTGGTCTCGGAAATTACCGAGTCGAATGGCTCCTCATCGATGGCGTCGGTCTGCGGTGGTTCCCTTGCGCTGATGGATGCCGGCGTGCCCCTGAAGGCGCATGTGGCGGGAATTGCCATGGGCCTGATCAAGGAGGGCAGCCGTTTCGCAGTGCTGACCGACATTCTCGGTGACGAGGATCATCTGGGCGACATGGACTTCAAGGTGGCGGGCACCGACAATGGTGTCACTGCGTTGCAGATGGATATCAAGATCCAGGGGATCACCAAGGAAATCATGCAGGTTGCGCTGGCACAGGCCAAGGAAGCCCGGATTCACATTCTTGGGCAGATGAAGGCCTCGATGTCCAGTCCGCGTGGTGAAGTTTCGGCCTACGCGCCGCGGCTGCTGACGATGAAGATCAACCCCGAGAAGATCCGCGACGTGATCGGAAAGGGCGGCGCCGTGATCCGCGCGCTGACGGAAGAAACGGGTACTACGATCGACATTACAGACGATGGCACGGTGACGATCGCCTCGGTCAATTCCGACATGGCGGAAGTCGCCAAGAAGCGGATCGAGGCGATCACTGCCGAGGTCGAGGTCGGAAAGGTCTATGAAGGAACAGTGCTGCGACTGCTCGACTTCGGTGCCATCGTCAGCGTGCTTCCGGGCAAGGATGGCCTGCTTCACATCTCGCAGATCGCCAACGAGAGAATCGAAAAAGTTGCGGACCATTTGAAGGAAGGCCAAGTAGTCAATGTGAAGGTGCTCGAGACGGACGAGAAGGGCCGCATTCGCTTGTCGATGAAGGCGGTTTCCCTCGAGTCACAACAAGGTCAGCGGCAACAAGCGACCGAAGCACCGTCACAGCCCAATTGACAGGCGACTTGGCGCTGATCGTGAAGAGCGCGCGTTGCGGGCTCTCCCGCTGATTGACCCGCTTGCGACGCGCAGGTAATATCCGCGGTCCTCGGGGTGTAGCGCAGTCCGGTAGCGCGCTTGCTTTGGGAGCAAGATGTCGGAGGTTCGAATCCTCTCACCCCGACCAGCATTTCTGCCCGAATCGGAACGCTGGCGTTTCGTCTTGATTCGATGCTCAACGCGAGGTTCTGGCGCCCAACGCGGCGATCGTCGCGGAGTCATCTGAGAGGGTTCGGGTTTCACCAATACCGCTTTCCGAAATGCGGCAGTAGCTCAGTTGGATAGAGCACCGGCCTTCTAAGCCGGGGGTCGGTGGGTTCGAGTCCTCCCTGCCGCGCATCAGTCTGCAAGTGCGGACATCGAGTCTTGATTCTCTCAAGCATTGCATTGTTGCCCACCTTCTGAACCGCGTACCGTCCCGCAGCATCGAGGTGAGACCGGCCATGTGGACTAGTACGTTTGCAGGCTTGGATGGGCGCGAGTATTGGTTCAGAATGATCGGGTGAGTATTGCATTGGGTCGGCAACAGGGAAGTCCTCTGACGATGCGCTCGAAGCGGTGTTTGTTTTCGTCGGTGAAGCGCAATACATGTTGGGGTTAGCTGCGACTTTGGAATTCGATGAGATGTTGACGCGATTTCGTTCTGGACCCTCTCAGGTGTGCCGCTTTATGCTCGGCGCCGGGCTCGTGTTGGCAAGCCAGATTGCAGTCGCGGGACTGACGGAATCTGACACTCTGGAACTTAAATGGCTGCGCCTTCAAGCGGTCGCACTCGAGCACGGCGAGGGCGTCGAAAAGGACGAACTCCGGGCCCATTCCCTATATTGCGATGCGGCCAGGCGGGGAGACCCCGAGGCGCTGTTCAGCCTTGGCTGGATGTATGCGAATGGTCGTGGATTTCCCCGTGACGACGGGCGTGCGTTGTATCTGTTTCGCGCTGCAGCCGAATCCGGGCACGAGCATGCTGTTCAAATGGTTGCGCGTCTTGCAGGACAGGAGGCCGTTCAGCCGGAATGTCTGCAAGTGAAGATTGAGGAAGAGGCGGTCGATGAAGAAGGCCCGGCTGTTGTCGAACACGATCCGACGATTCCAAAAAGGGTGGTCGATCTCGTCAACAGGCTTGCGCCCGAGTACAGAATTCATCCGAAGTTGGCTCTCGCAGTCATCCGGGTCGAGTCGGGCTTTGATCCCAAGGCAATCTCGCCAAAGAGTGCGCAGGGGTTGATGCAACTGATTCCCGACACTGCGAAGCGGTTCAACGTGAAGAACCCGTTCGACCCGGAACAGAATCTTAGAGGGGGCTCGCCTATCTTCGCTGGTTGCTCGCATACTTTCGCGGCGATGTCCCGCTCGTTTTGGCCGGCTACAACGCGGGCGAGGGTGCCGTGGACCGGTATCGGGGGGTGCCCCCGTATCTTGAGACCCGCACTTACGTAAAGCGGGTGATGGCGCTCTACGGCAGAGAGAGCCATCCGTTCGTCGAAGACGGCGTCAGTCGTCCATCTGAAACGCGATTTCGTCAATAGGGTTGGCTTGCAGTCCGGCTTTTTTTCCGATGTCGGCATTTTCGGCGAGAACTGAAGTTTAGACATACGCCACCGCCCGCTGACCCGATTTCCCCGGTGGCGATCAATGACAAACGCAATTACTCGACGATTCGATGCCGACGCGATGCAAGGTGACTCAACACTGCAAACGCAGATCCTGACCGGGGAAAGGCATGACGAATTGACCGGACTTCGGATCGTAGGCGTCGCGAACGGGAAGTCCGATAAATTGAATTCGCATCCACTGCCCGAAGAGCCCGGCGGTGATCATTGCCCCTTTGCGCCAGGGGGCGATCTCCATCAGCGGAAAGGACTTCCACAAGCGCAGCGCGAGCAATTGCGTCAAGGCGTACGCGGTGGAGCGAATCTGCATCCACAGTTCCAGCGCTTCCTTCGATTGCTGCCACAGATTCGTCACGCCCCACCAGCGTTTGAGGTTGTGGAACAAGGGCTCGATACCCCAGCGCTCGGCGTAGATCTCCACGACCGCTTGCGCCGACAGATCCGTCTCCGTCGCCAGAATCAGTCGCGCACGCGACCAGGTATTGTCCGTCTGGATCATCTGGCACCACACGGCCCGCACCGGCACGCCCTTGAGAAATCGCGCGACGGCAATGGCCGTTCGCACACGAACCGGCTGCACCTTGCCGTACAAGGTCAGTTCCATTTTCGTCACCGGCAGAACGTCGAGCATCGCCGCATCGATCCGCAGGCCGTACTTGCGTTTCCGACCCCGGCGCCTGGGCTCCGGTTCCGGCGGCAGGTACAAAGCCGTATCCCGCCTGACTTGGCCGATGATGCGTACCTGCTGTTCGAGCAGGGGCAGGATCAGACTCTTGCGCATGAACCAGGCGTCGATCAACAGGCGCGCTTCCTTGACGTGCCCTCTGACCGAATCGATCAATTGCCGCGCCACCCAGAGCTTGCCGCGTTGCCCGGATTCTTCGACCAGCCACGAGCGAATCGGAATCGTCAGCGCCGAACCCAGGCGGACTTTCACGACCAGCGCCAGCGTCACCCAGCACTGGCTGTTCAGAAACGTCGGTCGGTTGGCCTTGCGACTGTGATCGTGCTTGACACTGATACCCGGCCCACTCTTGGCGCACCGTGGCACCAGCGTATCGTCGATGATCAGATTCGCCAGTTCGGCCGGGAACACCCTGTGCACCAGTTGCAACAAACGGATCGCCAGTTCGGCAACAGGCACGTGCGCCCGCTCGATCAGCTTGTAATACGTGGTCCAGTGGGCCTCCCGGCGAATGGCGCCAATGGCACGGGTGACCCATCCTTCCGGGTTGAGCATGCAACCGATCAGAAGTTCGACGAAGGTACGGCGGGAACGAGGCGGAACCGCCACCAGAAGGAAGGAAACCCATTCCGAGAGCAGCAGACAAACCGAGGCCGACAGCGACATGAGGGAACATCCACGATCCAAAACGATCCCTCATTGGTCGCCGCGCTGCTCGCACCAAAATCAACCCCGTGCGAGCAGCGCGGCGACCTCGCAAAACGAGTGTCATGTCAAGTGCTTTTGGCATTTTGTGAAAATATTTTTCGCGCCGCATGAATGCCTCGGGCATTTTCAGATGGCCGCCAGTGTCTAAACTTCAGGCGAGAAGATCAATCGGAATTCTTCGATTCTGCTTTTGCGCTCAGAACCTTTGCACGAATGCCTCGTGTCGCGGCAAGCGGTCTGTCGCTTCGACGGTCCGGCAAGAGCCGGGTTGAAGACAGAATTCCTTGGATCGAACGAATATTCGCCGCACGAGACGGTTCAATTTCCGGGTTGAGCGATCAAATGCGCTGGCGGTGCCAGATATCGATGCTGCGGTGCCATGGCAGTTATAACAGCTAAGATTTCGCCGGAAGCGGAGTTGCTGAGCCTTGTCGCCCGGTCACGGATCGACGACGCGGCAGCGGGCCGAATTTCCGCCTTGCTCGCGCATGGTCTGGATTGGGACCAATTTGTCCGTACGTGTATCCATCATCGTGTCACTCCGATTGTTTCGCGCATGCTGTCGCAAAATTGCAGCGTGGAAATTCCTCGCTGGGTAATCAACGAGTTGAACAGTCGTTGCGTCGCCATTGCGCGCCGAAATCTGTACCTGACTGCCAGACTCCTGCAGTTGATCCAATCGCTGAATGGCGCGGGCATTCGCGCAATCGCATATAAAGGACCGGTAGGCGCGGTTCTCGCCTACGGAAGCATCTCGATGCGCCAGTTCGGTGACTTGGATATCCTGGTCGAATCTGCCGACTACATGCGAACACGCGCATCGCTCGGCGCGTCCGGATACAGTCTGACAACGGAATGGGGTTGGGAATGTACCCTCGTAAACGAATCGGAATCTATTTGCGTTGATCTTCACAGGAACCTGGCCCCAGATCAGTTTCCCGTTCACCTGGATTTCGAAAGTCTGTGGCTTCACAGAATGAGCTTGCCGATCGCCGGTGGTCGAATCGAGACGCTGTCTGCCGAAGATACGCTTGTTGTGTTGTGCATCCAGTTGATCAAGGATGCGTGGGGCGAGAGTGCTTTGAGACTTAGCAAAGTCTGCGACATCGCCGAACTGATTCGTGCCCGTTCCAATATCGATCTGAGTCGTGTGGTTGAGACGGCCAGGACGCTTGGCTGCCTTCGCATCCTGCAGGTTGGTATTCGAGTTGCCGAGAGATTGTTCGGACTGGGGACAACTGAGGTAAGTTGGGCCGGGCAATTCGACCGAAGACTCGACCCCCTAGTGGAGCACGTCATTGCGCGCCTTTTCGAGTCGAGTGACGATCGTGATTCGAGCCGGATGCCGATGGCTGCGTTTCACTTCAGGATTCGCGAACGGTGGCGCGACAAGCTCTACCCATACGCTCGCGAGGCTGCTCTCCGACTGACGCCCAATGAACGTGATCGCGCGATGGTGCGCCTTCCTGCATCACTCTTCTTCCTCTACTATTTCGTGCGGCCGGTCCGACTGGCCAAGGACCGTCTGGGGCGCCTGGTCAACTGGTGACCGTAGTGGATTGGGGGGCGGCTGCTGCTCGGCGTAGTTCTTGGGGTTCATCCGCCCGTTTCGGCCTGAGCGAACCATCGTAGTATGACGCCTGTCTGTTGTAGAGATGCGCGTACAGGCCATTCAGATCGAGGAGTTCGCCATGCGTTCCAGATTCGATGATCTTCCCGCCGTCGAGCACGAAGACGCGATCGACCAACCTAACCGTGGAGAATCTGTGGCTGATGATGAGTGCCGAGCGTCCGTCCGCCATCATGCGGAATTTCTCGAAAAATGCGAACTCGGCGGCGGCATCAAGTGAACTGGTTGGCTCGTCCAGCACGATCAACTGGGACTTGCGCACATAGGCTCGCGCCAGAGCAAGCTTCTGCCACTGGCCTATACTGAGTTCCGCACCGTTGGCCAATGTCCGACTTAGGACAGTATCGTATCCGTCGGGCAGACGGACGATCTCGTCATGAATCCCCGCCCACTTTGCTGCGTCCTCGACTGCTGGATCGTGTGGATCCATATTCGGAGACCCGATGCAGATGTTCTCACGAGCAGTCAAATGATACCGGCCGTAATCCTGATATATGACGCTTATCTGGTTTCGCAACTCGGCAATGCTGCAGTCCCGAAGATCGACCCCTTCGACTGTGATGCGCCCATCGTCCGGATCGTACAGCCGGCACAGCAGCTTCGTGAGCGAAGTTTTGCCTGAGCCATTGCGTCCTACGAGTGCGACGATCTCGCCAGGACCGATTGCCATGTCGACGCCGTCGAGCACGACCTGGTCCGTGCCCGGATACCGAAACCCGATTCCCTCGATCTTGATGCCGAGACGCCACGGGGTGGGTATTGGTGTCGGGTTTTCCGGGTCCGGTACGCTTCGTCGTACATCAAGGAACTCGAACAGCGAAGACAGGAACAGATTGTTTTGGTACAGCTCCGCAAGTCCGCCCAGGGTTGGACGCAGAGCCCCAATCGCGACTTGAAAGGCACCAAAGTACATCACCAATTCGCCCAAACTGGTTGATCCATTGAGCGTGCTTTCGGCGATGAACGCAAGTGAGCCAAATCCTGCCAAGGCGGCGGCCGATTCCGTCGCAAACTGTCGGCGGTAGGCGCTTGCAGAGATCGTTTGGAGTGCAGTTCGGATTTTCTCTCGTATGGCAGCGAATCGCTCGATGATCATCGGCCCGAAGTCGAATACCCTAACTTCCTTGGCGTGATCGGATGTCGTAATCAGTTGATTCAGATATCTGCCTGTACGATCGCTGAGGGTCTTTTGGCGATCGAGTTCATACAGCCGCTCTGCATGTTGGAGGCGGAAGTAAACGACGGGGATCGAAGCCGCCAACAATGCCGCAACCACACCCCAGTGAAACAACAGCAGCATGGCTAGGGCGCCGAGGAGTGTGAGGCTGTTTCGCGCGACCTGGGTGAGTCCATCGACAATCCGGATCGGCCGTGTTGGTGCCTCACGTTGCGCTCTGTGAAGCTTGTCGAAGTACTGAGGGTTCTCGTAATAGGCGAGATCCATATCGATGGATTTCGTCTGAACAACACGCTGCATGTTGTCTGCCACAAGATGAGCCTGAATAGTACTTACGTGACCGAGCAACGCGCCGCAGAGATTTCCCAGCAAGGCTAACGCAAGGGCAAGCAGAATCAGGATCGGAATCTCGGCAGCGGCATTCGTGCCAGCCGGACCAGTAAGGCTGTCGACAATTAACTTGAACAGGTACAAAGTTCCCAGCGGAACGACACTCTGTATGGCAAGAAGGCAAAATGAGGCGACCGTCCAGCGGGGAGCAGCGTTCCAGACCAGACGAATGGCTCGGTCAACCCTCAGGCCGTCAGAAATGCCGGGGCGCTTCACCGTCGAGCTGGATGGCGTCAAGGTTTCGTCACGCGAAAGGGTCTGCCAGGACTCCGGAGCCGGTGGCGGAATGGGAACGAGGAGTCAGTCGGACGAAACGGCCAAGATTTTCGCCACCTATCAACACTTCCCCGTCGTGCTCAACCCATGCGTGTGCCATGAACGGCGCCCCGGGATGCCGCTGAACTCCGAAGCACACCCTCGAATCGTAACTGCGCCGGGTCAGGAATATCTGCAGCGTGATGGCTTGGGATAGACAGTGCTTTCCACCGGGGACGAATCGACCTGCAGTCGCCACCGACCAAGCCAACTTCTTCGCGGAAAACTGCGGCAATCCTTTCGAACCACGGCATGCCTTGGCCAAGAATGGCCGGACAGTAGGAAAAGGAAGCACCCGCAGCAGAAACCTCACGGAGAGGAGCAGAAGAGTTGCTTTGCAGACCTGCCACTGTTCACCCGAAGGCAGACGGAGAAACTTACGGATCCTGTCCATTACCGATCTCGGCTAGCCCGCGTCGAATCATCTCTCCCGCGATGGACAAGACGTCGGCTTCGCATTGCTCACTCGTGACGTCGTATTCGTCAAGGAGCGCGGCGATCACCGATGTGACCGTGCGAGGCTCTTGGATCATTTGCCAGATTCGGGCGCCAACCTCGTTGACTTCAAAGTACATACCGTCCTTGAGCCCGAGAATCACGACTTCTCCGGTACCGTTCGGTGAAAGATCCGCGGATACTTGATTCCGGCTAGCAACTAGCGTCGAATCTGTATTCAGTTCCATGTGTTAGGGCGTTTCAGTTTCTCTTGAAGCATTGGCAAACGAAAAGGGCCTAGCGATCACCTGCCGTTGTGGCTTTCAATCAAGCGGGCCATCTCGGACAGTTGGGTGAGGTCGGGTCTCCGGACCAAACGGCAGACCGGCATCTTGCTGATCAAGGCGCTTAACCGATTGAACGATTCGGAAGCGCCCGTAGCCTGAAGGAAGGACGTGCCGAATCGGCAAATATAGAGATGGGGGACAACACCAAAAAACGCCTTGGCGGGGGGTACACGTTCAATCGCAAGTTGCTCTCCTACATCGAGCAAATAGAGTTGATCCAGCGTGGAACTCTGGCCTGAAGCTGCCGGCGGGCTCGCGTAGTACTTGTTCAGTCCCGCTCTCACAGGAACCGAATCCTCAGGGACGCCGCCCAAGCTCGAAAGCGCGTCAGCCCACAGCTTGACAGGAGACGAACCGGGCAACACCACGGGCTGCCCATCCTCGTTCAGCCGGATAGCCAAGTGCTCATCCGAAACGACCAAGTGGCCGCGTTGGCCGAGTGCCATCGCAGTCGTGGACTTACCCCATCCCTTGCCTCCGAGAAATCCAACAGTTCGGTCACCAATTTGGACGCCGCTTCCGTGCAAGACCAACAATCCGCGCTGGTGCAGCAGAACGCCCAATCCAGCGCCCGCCACGAAAAGTCCAAGAGTGTCCACACTGGCGTCAGGCGCGGGAACGACCGAAATGAAGTGTCCGCCCTCGACAATGAGGTCGCCCACCGACCCCCAACTCAGATGGACTTTCGACGAAGACGCGCTAACGCATCGAATCGCTGAGCTGTCAGCAGACGTGGGGTTGGCAGCCGGGGCGAGTGCTATCTCTACGTCTGTCGTACCCTCCGGGCTGGAAGCCAGGAGTTCCGGCATTGGCAACGAGGACGAAAACGTCAAGCCGTAGGCGGAATAAGACGCCATTCCCCGAACGGCTTGACTATTGCTAACGACTCAGGAAGAAATTACGCAGGAATTGTCTTTGCAGTTACCGATAACATCGGCTATGCCGAATACAAACAAATCCCTGATACCAAACCCGCTGCCTTGCGTAATGTCCTCAATGGTGCCACGCACGACCAAGGTTGGCGAAACGTAGGATTTTTTCATACTGACCTCGCATTCCAAGTTGTGAAAACAGCGTAGACCCAAAAATGACGAGAGATGACGAGAGCCTACGTCCGGTTAGCCTAGCGGTTCTCGTCAGGGATTGCAAGTCATCCAGACACACCAAAAGTGCTTTCGTGCCATGCGGACAGAACCGAAATGTAAAAAAGATCTAGTTCGGCGTCGGAGATCCTTCCTTTCCGGTAATTGGCGAGCAATCGATCGACCGAAGCCAGATCGAGAATCTGTCCGAGGAATTCGGATGAAGAGCCAATTGACGTTTCCAGGAAGTCACGCTGTGAAGTGAATCCTCGCAGGAAACACCATTGCAGATCCCCTTTGCCCGTTCGCCACCGTATCGATTCGGGCAGATGTCCCGCAAGCCCGCGGCGTACGATCATCCTTGTAAATCCACGACTTATTTTTTGCTCTCCCGGAATGCCGAGGCAGAATTCGACCACTCGCATGTCGGCAAAGGGAAATCGAGTCTCAATTCCAAATTCGCTGCATCCCCGATTGTAGATCTCCAAGGCGGTTTCGATCATGCCGGACTCCAGCGACTCAGCATGTGCTTGACGGGCCGCTTTGGGCTTGCGCTCCTCGACGTATCGGCGAGCTACCCGCTCGCGAATCCCCGTCCGTTCGCAAAAATCTGACGAAAGCGTTCCAGTTTGCGCAGCATCGCGCTTCGAGGGCAACCCCCTTATCCTGCGCCATAACACCAATGCGGACTCGGGTACGCGTGGCCGGACCCCCATCTGCAAGATGTACCGCAGCAATGGTTCGCGCAACGGAACATCGCGTTTCGAAGTCTCGATCACCTGCTTGAGCTCTCGTGCCAAAGCGAGCCATCGCCACCGGTTCGCCAATTCGTTGAGGTGCTCGACTCCATGTGAAACAACGTTGTCTCCGAACAGGCCATCGAGCAGAACTCTAACGCCACATTCCTTCGTGATCTTCCATACCTGACGATTGAGAAACAGATTTGGCGCGTAGAAGGGCTCGTCCTGATGCCACAGCACTTTGTCAAGATCGTCGAACGGAGTGAGGTCGTCGGCTAACGTGAAATGCGACAGAAAACTTCTTGATCCTAGAACATCGTGAATGTGTCCGCGTTCGTCACTGCCCTTGACTTCGTCGAATATGATTGAGAACGTGTGAAGGTCGCCTGCCCTTTCAGTCGCCATCAGATCGTGCGCTACACAGGCAATGGAGGAAGAATCCAGGCCGCCACTCAGCATCGAACCGACGGGAAACGCGGATCTCAAGCGACACCTCACCGCTTCGGAAAACACCTCCCGGAACGCTTCCGCGTACTCGGAGTCGGACGACAGGCGAATTTCTCTATTGGGGTCGAGCGACCAGTACTCGCGTAAGCGGATTCCTTTGTCCCCCACGACCAGGGCTGTCGCAGGGGGGAGGCGAGAAATGTGGGAATAGAATGTCCTGGATTTGTCCCCGAAATCTGCGAGCAGATAGTCGCCGATTTTCACTTCGTTGATCGTTCTGGGTACGTTGGGAATGCACAAAATTGCCTTGATTTCCGATGCCAGGATGAATTGCTTTGCCGGGCCAAAGAAATAGTAGAACGGTTTGACCCCCAGCTGGTCTCTGGCGCAAAAGAACTGCCGCTTTCGAGAATCCCAGATGGCGAACGCGAAGTCGCCGACGAGTCGTTGAGGGCAACCCTCGCCCCAGCGCAAGTACGCCCTGATTAGCAGTTCGCAATCGCTGATTTGCTCAAGTGGGGCGTCCGAGATTTGCAGGCGATCAAAGAGCTCGTCCCTATTGTCGATGCGTACATCAGCGGTGATTGCGAGTTCGCCGAACCGCCAAGGCTGTCTCTCATTCAGAGATTCAGGGGTAGAGCGGAGCATGCAATGTCCGAACGACGCAGGGCCGTCGAGCAGTATTGCGTTACCATCCGGGCCGCGGTGCGACAGGATTTTAGTCATTTTCTCAATCTGCGATGCCTCGGCCGGGTGGCCGTCCAGGCGCAGCAATCCGGCAATCGCACTCATTTCACGCGAATTCCGACTGCGATAGCATGATCAATAGGGTCGGCATGTCAGTGGTTCCGGGTTGCCTTTGTTCAACACCGTCGCGACGCGCAGCGGCCATACACTTTTATGCTCCCTCAGCGGATTCGCAAAGGGATTCGTAACCCGTCCGGGGGAAAAGCCACAATGAGGCTGTACTTTGGTCGGGTACTTATCAAGCGAGCTTGTCCTGGTCTCGGTTCGCCTCATCGCGCGCGTGTGTTCAGTCACGGCATAAACTCGCGGGCGGGACTTATAGTACAAAAGGAGCCGGGAATGTTCAGACGGTCTAGTCCGTTAGGAAGAGGGTTTTGATCGAACGTATTCTGCCGGTAGGCGCCCCGCTCTGCTAAAGTTGGAAATGGTGCTGCCAGCTTTAGTTTGTGCGATTGTGGCGGTGGCGAGCGAGCACATTCTAGTGTTGTTCAAGTCGAACCTGAAACAGTCGACGAGAAACTTTCGAGATAGAGGTCGGAGCAACGGGTTATGCAAACGGCGAAAATAGTCAGTCAGACAGTTGGAGGCGAAAGAGGCGTTGCCCACAGTTTTGCTTGTCGATTTTGCGGTTCACCGCTCCAAACAACGCTTGTTGATCTGGGTATGTCGCCCCTATGTCAAACGCACATCCACGCAGATCAGCTGCATGAGATGGAACCGTTCTATCCATTGCACGCATATGTTTGCGATCAGTGCTATTTGGTTCAACTTCAGGAGTTTGTTTCGCCCGACGCCATTTTCTCCGAGTACGCTTACTTTTCATCATTTTCGACCAGTTGGGTCGAGCATGCCCGCGATTACTGCTGCTTGATGATCGACCGATTCGGCTTCAACGCGGACAGCAAGGTGATGGAGATCGCGAGCAACGACGGATACCTGCTGCAGCACTTTGTCGCTCGAGACGTTCCGGTCCTTGGGATCGAGCCAGCGGCCAATATCGCCAAGGCGGCCGTAGAGAAAGGTGTTCCGACGTTGGTACGATTCTTCGGCTTGAAATCAGCAGAAGAGATTGCGCGCGAGCATGGTCGTCCCAACCTCTTGCTAGGCAATAATGTTCTTGCGCACGTGCCCGATATCAATGACTTTGTCGGAGGCATGAAACGCCTGCTGGCGCCCGGCGGCGTGATAACGATGGAGTTTCCGCATCTGATGAGGCTGATGTCGGAGAACCAGTTCGATACCATCTATCACGAGCATTTCAGCTATCTTTCGTTCGTTGCTGTCGAGCGGATCTTTGCTCATCACGGCATTGCGCTTTTCGATGTCGAGGAGTTGAGAACTCATGGCGGATCGTTGCGAATCTATGGGCGCCACGCAGAGAACGCCGATCTCGAGGTCGGACACCGCGTTCATGAACTTCGTCAAAGGGAAATCGACGACGGTTTTCTGACCCTAGATCGATATAGGGGATTCGACGAGCAAGTCAAACGTACTAAGCGGAAGCTTCTCTCGTTCTTGATTGAGGCCAAGAACAGCGGCAAGAAGGTTGTTGGATATGGTGCGCCGGGCAAAGGAAACACATTGCTGAATTACTGCGGTATTCGCAGTGATTTCCTGGATTTTACGACGGACGCAAATCCGTACAAACAAGGCAAGTTTACGCCTGGAACAAGGATCGCGATTTTGGCTCCTTCGGCGATTCGTGATGCGCGCCCCGATTACGTCCTGATACTCCCTTGGAATCTGAAGGACGAGATCTGCGCCGAGGCCGAATACATCCGGGAGTGGGGTGGGAGGTTTGTAGTCCCGATTCCCGAAGTGAAGATTCTTTAGGACTGTCTGCATTCAAACGAGTGCAAGTCCAGACTGTAACCCAATCGAAATTGTTCATTTTGTCGAACCGAGATCAACTATGAGAATTCTCATAACTGGAACAGAGGGCTACATCGGCGCCAGAATGGCTCCGATCCTAGCTGCGCGCGGGCACGAAATTTCCGGGTTGGACACGGGATTCTATCGAGACGGCTGTCTTTATATGGATCCTTTGCGTATGCCGACCTACCCGCGAACGGTTTTCGCCGATTTGCGTACGCTGACTCCAAAGACGTTCGAGGGCTTTGACGCGGTCGTGCACTTGGCGGAATTGTCCAACGATCCGTTGGGCCAGAATCGTCCCGAAATCACATTCAAGATCAATCACGAGGGGTCCCTTCGGATAGCCAAGGCGGCCAAGGAAGCCGGGGTTGGGCGCTTCGTCTATGCATCCTCGTGCAGTGTCTATGGCGTTGGATCCGGGGAGGATTTCCTTGACGAATCTTCCCCTACGAATCCGCAAACAGCTTATGCACAGTGCAAAGTAAATGTAGAGCGAGATGTTTCGCTTCTAGCAGACGACAGTTTTTCCGTGACGTTCATGCGTAATGCGACGGCGTACGGGCCCTCACCTCGGATGCGCTTCGATATCGTACTGAATGATTTGTGCGCATTGGCCTGGACGAAGAAGAAGATCGCTATGGTTAGCGACGGAAGTCCATGGCGTCCAATCGTTCACCTTGAAGACATTATCGGAGCAGTCCGTTGCGCACTCGAGGCGCCGGTCGAAGCCGTGAATGGCCAGGTATTTAATGTCGGCGCCACCGATGAAAACTACCGAGTCCGAGAAATTGCTGCGATTGTTGCGGGGGCTTTTCCCGGATGTGAGGTTACGTCGGGGCCGCCCGGCAAGGACAATCGCAGCTATCGGGTGTCATTCGATAAGATCAAGTCGAACTTGCCGGGATTCGCTTGCCAATGGTCCGCTACGCGGGGGGCTGAGGAGCTGCGGTCATTGTTTGAGCGGATTGAATTTGGGCAAGCAGAGTATGAATTCCGCGCATTCACGCGATTGAAGCAGCTCAAGTACTTGCAGCGAACCGGTCAGGTTGATGACGATCTCTTTTGGCGGATCAGCGCGTGATTGGCAGATTTGGGCGATCGAAGAAGGCGGGCTTGGAATGAAGGTCGTTCTTTTTTGTGGCGGACTTGGGACACGGTTGCGGGAACATTCGGACACCATTCCGAAGCCCTTGGTGAATATCGGCTATCGCCCCATTATTTGGCACCTGATGAGATATTACGCGCATTTTGGCCACAAGGACTTCATTCTGTGTCTGGGTTATCGAGGTGATCTCGTCCGCGAGTACTTCCTGAAATACCGCGCGGAGATGTCCTGCAATTTCACGATGTCGAATAGTGGGAAGACGATTCAATTGCTCGACGACGATGGAATTGACGACTGGAGCATTACGTTCGTCGAGACCGGTATGCATTCGAACCTCGGGCAGCGATTGATGAGGGCTCAGCATCTTGTTCGAGGCGAAGAAATGTTTCTCGCCAATTATTCGGATGGCCTGAGTGACCTTCCGCTCGACAAGTACATTGCACAAGTGAAGGATAAGAATGCAATCGCCAGTTTGCTGGCGGTCAGGCCATCACAGAGCTTTCATGCGGTGCGCGCGGACGAAGATGGTTGCGTGACGGACCTCGAAGAAGTGAGTGGATCCGATTTTTGGATCAACGCCGGATTTTTTTGCTTGCGGCAGGACATCTTCGACTATATGCGCGACGGCGAGGAACTGGTTCTTGAGCCGTTCCGCCGACTCATAGCCCAGCGGCAACTGTTTGCGCTCAAGTACTCCGGCTTCTGGGCGGCAATGGACACGTTCAAGGACAAGATCACGCTCGACCGCATGGAAGCGCGAGGCGATTGCCCGTGGATGGTGTGGAAACGCTAGTCATGGGAGCTGACAACTCGCTGCGTACGCTTGCCTGCAAGTTCCTGCGCTTCGAAGCGGAGGCGGACCTACCGCGTATCCCATGTTGAGATTGCAGCCCCAGGTCCGTCGAGGATCTCCTCTTCGGTTGCTGTGTATCGGTGCGCACAGCGATGACTTGGAGATCGGCTGTGGCGGGGCGATTCTTAACTGGCTGGATTCGCTGCCAGCTATTGAAGTCACTTGGGTCGTTCTCAGTGCGTGTGCCGAGCGGGGTGTAGAGGCGCGCCGTAGCGCTGGCGCACTGTTAAGGCGCGCTGCGCAGTCACGCGTCGTGATTGGCGAGTTTCGTGACGGGTTCCTGCCAGCGCAGTATGCGGAGGTCAAGACTTTCTTCGAAAAACTGAAGCTGGGTGATGAACCGGATATCGTCCTTACCCATTGGCTTTATGACCGCCATCAGGACCACCGACTCGCAGCCGAACTGACCTGGAACACGTGGCGCAACCACCTCATTCTCGAATATGAGATACCGAAGTACGAAGGCGATCTGACGCAGCCAAATGCGTATGTGCCGGTTTCCGAACAGTTTGCACGGCGCAAGGTGGCGCATCTAGAGCGCCACTTCGCGTCACAGCGGGGCAAGGATTGGTTTATGGCCGATAGCTTTCTTGCATTGATGCGCTTACGTGGAATGGAGTGTCGCTCAGCTAGTGGCTTGGCCGAGGCATTCCACGTCCGAAAGTTCGTCTTTTAGTCGCCGCGCGACCACGCCCAACCACGTTAACTTCACATCGACTATGACCAAACTGCCCCAAGTTAGCATCGGTATGCCTGTCTACAATGCGGGCAACCATATAGGTCTGGCGATTGAAGGACTGTTGGCGCAGAGCTTTGGCGATTTCGAGTTGATCGTCAGCGACAACGCGTCAAGCGATTCAACACGCGACGTGGTCGAAGAATACAAACAACGCGACGACCGAATCCGCTATGAACGGCAACCCGCTAACATCGGTGCGAATGCGAACTACAGTTACGTCGTGCGCCGTGCTCGCGGTGAGTTTTTCAAGTGGTCTTCAGCGAGCGATTGGTGCGCACCAACTTTTCTGGAACATTGCAGGAACGAGCTGTTGGCGCACGGTGACACGGTGCTGGCAGTGCCCAAGACCCGCTTGTTTTGTGACAGCTTGGACACGTGGCAGGATTACGCTTGGGACATTGAAGTTCTTGATGATGCATCGTCTGCTCGACTCGCGCGGCTGACAGCGGAGCTCGCGCTGAACAACGCGATGAATGGACTGATACGAACGTCGGCGCTGCGGCGCACGCGCTTGATCGAGGCGTACCTGTCTGCCGACGTCGTACTGATGGGCCATCTCGCGCTGCTCGGGAAATTCCGGCTCCTCAATGAGCGCTTACTCTATCGACGGATGGCTGTGGCGACCGCTACCTCTCTGCAGGATCGAGCGGCAGTGTGGAGGCATCATTATCCGCAACTAACTGCGCGGACGTTGTTTCAGGGTAGCAAGCGTCAAGTTGGCTGGATACGCGCGGCACTGTCGGTTCCTATGCCGATCGGTGAGCGGGCGCGTGCCTTGAAGCACATCGCCAAAGGGTGCTTCTGGGAGCGCAAAGTCTTCATGCAGGATCTGCGGGGAGTGTGGCACTACTTTGTCCGCAGAACTTGGCCGCACTGAGTGGTAGTAACGGGGTCATATTCGCGACTCCGGCCTGAAGAGAGCGACTACGAATCGAATGCAGACAACGCTTCTCGATGGAGAGACGATTGCGGCGAAGGCCGAACAAGGCGAGGCCATGCATGCGCTGCTACGTGATCTCTTTCCTTTCGCAAGGAGCATCACCGGCGCCGGGCTGCGCGCCACTATACGTCGGCTCGGCGAGGTGGTTCCGCTCGACGTCACCGAAGTTCCGAGCGGGAAGCAGGTTTTTGACTGGACGGTTCCCGACGAGTGGTCTATCGACGAAGCCTTCATCGAGAACGACCGCGGGCAGCGCATCGTGGACTTGCGCGACTCGAACCTGCATGTTGTCGGTTATAGCGTTCCGGTCGATGTCACTCTTACGCTAGCGGAACTTCGGTCCCATCTGCATACGCTGCCAGAGCACCCAGACTGGATACCCTATCGCACTTCGTACTACACGCGCAGTTGGGGGTTTTGCCTGGCTGACCGCGTCCTTGAGGCGCTACCGGAAGGACGCTACCGCGCCGTCATCGGCTCGCGGCTCGTGCCGGGCAGTTTGACGCTGGCCGAGCATTTTCATCGAGGTGCAACTGATGATGAAGTGCTGATCTTTGCACATGATTGTCACCCGTCTCTAGCGAATGACAACCTTTCCGGATTGGCCGTCGCTGTGCATCTTGCCGCTTGGTTGCGTCATCGTGCGACCAGATACAGTTACCGTTTCGTCTTTGCGCCCGCAACGATTGGGTCTATCGCTTGGCTTTCGATAAACGAAGCGCGCCTTGCACGCATCAGCCATGGGCTTGTGTTGTCGGTTCTCGGCGGCGAAGGGCCGTTTCACTACAAGGTCTCGCGTGCCGGGAACCGCTCTATTGATCGCATCGCGTGGCATGTCTTGCGCACCGAGTTCGCCGATGCCCGGCGGCTCGATTTCCTGCCCTGGGGCTACGACGAACGCCAGTTCTGCTCGCCCGGCATCGACCTACCGATGGGGCGGTTGACCCGAACGCCGAATGGCGAGTTTCCGGAGTACCACACCTCGGCAGACAGCCCATCGTTCGTCACTGCTCAGGCGCTTGGCGAGGCGTGGCTGGCGTGCTTGAAAATCGCTGATGCAATCGAGGGCGACGCCACGTACGTCAACCTGTCCCCCAGGGGTGAGCCGCAACTCGGCAGGCGTGGCCTATATCGCAGCACAGGGGGCTACCAGGACGTCCCGGAGCGACAGTTAGCGCTACTCTGGGTGCTTAACCAGTCTGACGGTAACGCGTCACTGCTCGATATCGCCGAACGCGCCGGCTTGCCGTTCACGGTGATCGCGCGTGCGGCCAGTGACCTTGAAGGGGCGGGCCTACTCGCACGTGTGCCCGCATGAGCGACGGCGAGAAGCTAATTGCAGGACTCCTGACATAGGTGGATTAACGGCCCGATTTCATTGGACTTCTTGAGCGAGGTGCGTAATAATTACTGCGCCACGTTGAGGAGGTTTTTGATGCCGACCCAGACGCATCTGCCGGTGCAGCCCACGGGAGCTGAAGAGATCAACGCGGTGCTCGCGATTGTGCGCAACAACGGTCAGGTAGCCTACGTCGCCTACGGCATACCGGTGTTCACGCACGCCGAGAGCGACGCCGTGGGTCAGCGCCTGGCCGCGGTGCAGATGATGGAGCTTGGCCTGGCACGGCGCGAAGATCTCAGCGCCGCCTTGCACCTGGATCGCAGCACGCTGACTCGCCACAGCCGCAAAGTCAGGACCGAGGGCGTGCTGGGGTCGTGCAGAACAAGCGAGGACCCAAGGGTGCGCATCGCTTTACGGCGGAGAAGCGCGCGCGTGCGGCCCAGCTGCTCGATCAGGGCAGCTCGATCCGGCAGGCCGCCGGGCAGGTGGGGGTTACCGAAGGCACGATCCGCCGGACGCTGCGCCGCGGCGAACTCGGCAGGGCGGCGCGCAGGCAAGCGAGCCTGCCAAGCGGGCCCAGCGAGCGCAGCCAGCGTGCGGCGCGCGGTGCCGGTGGCGTGGCGGTGCAGCGGCACACCGAACGCGCACTGGCGCGCATGGGACAGCTCCAGGAAGCCGCCCCCCAGTTTGTGGCGGCCGAGGCGGTGCGCTACGGGGGTGCTTTACTGGCGCTGCCGGCGATGCTGGCGCTGGGGCTGCTGGAGGCGGGCGAGCAGGCCTATGGTTCGCTGAAGAATGGCTTCTACGGCTTGCGCGCCACGCTGTTGATGCTGACCTTCATGGCGCTGCTGCGGCTTCGTACCCCCGAGCAGTTGCAGGGCCATCCGCCGGGGGAACTGGGCGTGTTGCTGGGACTGGACCGCGCCCCCGAGGTCAAGACCCTGCGACGCAAGCTCTGGGAGTTGACGGCACGCCAACAGGCCGCCCGGTTCAGCCGGCAGCTCACGCAGCGCTGGGTGAGCGAGAACGCGCAAGCCGTGGGGCTGCTCTATGTCGATGGGCATGTGCGGCCCTATCATGGCACCACACACAAGCTGCCCAAGGCGTGGGTGGCACGGCGGCGCTTGTGCATGCCGGCCACCACCGACATCTGGGTGAACCAGCAAGATGCCCAGCCGCTGTTTGTGGTGAGTGCCGAGGCCAATGACAATCTTCTGGCAATGCTGCGTCGGGAGATTCTGCCGCAGGTGCGCGAGCTGGTGGGCGAGCGGCGCGTGACACTGGCCTTCGACCGTGAGGGCTGGAGCCCGAAGTTCTTCCAGGAAGTCTTCGCCCAGGGCTTCGATGTGCTCACCTACCGCAAGGGGGCCTACGCGCAGTGGCCCAAGCGAGTGTTTCGCACGGTGGAGGCGATCATCGATGGGCGCAAGGTGAGCTACCAGTTGGCCGAGCGCTCGATCCGGGTGCTACCGGGGTTTCGCATGCGTGAGGTGCGCCGCTTGTGCGACAACGGTCATCAGACTTCCATTGTGACGACCCGCACGGATTGGCCCATCGAGGTGGTGGCCTGGCGCATGTTCGAGCGCTGGACGCAGGAGAACTTCTTCCGCTACATGCGCCAGCACTTCGCCTTGGATGCGCTGGTGAACTACCAAGTGGAGCCCGCCGACCCCGAGCGCACCATCCCCAACCCCGAGCGCAAGGCACTGGCCAAAGAGCTTCGCGCCAGCCGCGCTGCCCTCCAGGAGCTCGAACAAGCCTACGGCCAGAAGGCGCGCGCCAACCCGGAAGCGCAGCGGCCCACCATGCGCGGGTTCAAGATCGCGCAGGCCAAATTGAACCGGCAACTGCGCGAAGCCGAAGCCAAGTGCGAGCAGCTGCGAGTACGCTTCGCACAATTGCCCAAGCGGGTGCCGCTCAACGCGTTGCTCGACGACGCTCAGATCGTCAGGCTCGCCCCCGAGGCCAAGCACCTCACCGATACCATCAAGATGCTCGCGTTCCGCGCCGAAACCGCGCTGGTGCGCTGTCTGACGCTCAATGGGGTGCGCACCGAGGACGACGGACGGGCGCTGGTGCGCGAGATGCTGCTGAGCAGTGCGGACATCGTGCCCCAAGCCGCACAGCAGCGTCTGCTAGTCCGGATTCATTCACTGGCCAATCCGCGACACAACCGCGCCCTCGCCAAGCTCTGTGAAACCCTCAACGCGCTCGAATTTCGCTACCCCGGTTCGGACCTGACGCTTGCCTACGAGCCGCCTCCAGTTGCAAAAATTCTTCCGCCCATGTCAGGAGTCCTGAATTGTCTTCATCGATGTATCCTGATGACAGTTACCGGTCTCAGTGGAATTGATCGCGTGACATGCGTGACTCAAGGGGAACACGGTGGCGTGGTCCCCAGGCTGCACGACCGACGCTTAGCCAGAAAAGCGCGCCGCACTGACGTTGCTCCCAGGAAACGAGAAGATGCCCAGTAGCATTCAAAGAAAAATGGCCGGCGGTGCTGTGTGGATGGTGCTACTGGCCTTGGTCGAGCGTAGCCTTGGACTGATCAGTATGCTAATACTTGCGCGGCTGCTCGGGCCGACCGATTTCGGCGTCGTGGGAATGGCTCTATCCTTTATTGTCATGGCGCAACTTATGTCCACATTCGGCTTCGATATTGCGCTGATCCACGATCAGGATGCGACAGAATCACACTACCATACCGCATGGACATTTAACGTTTTGATTGGGGTTGTGATTCTGCTGGTGATGCTGGCTGCGGCGGGGCCGATTTCAGCCTTCTACAGCCACCCAGAAGTGTTTCCGGTGGTATGCGTCCTCGCTTTGGGTCCGCTCATTGGTGGATTGGAGAATATCGGTGTCGTAGCGTTTCGCAAAGACCTCGATTTCCGCAAGGAGTTCTTGTTTCAGATCAGTCGTAAGATTATTGGTTTTTGCGTGACCGTTCCATTGGCGTTCTGGCTGCGCAATTACTGGGCTCTCGTCGCTGGCACGCTTGCAGCGCGTCTGGCGGGCACGGCCGTGAGCTATCTGTCGCATCCGTTCCGGCCGCGTTTATCCTTCGCCAAGACTGCCAGTCTACTTAGGTTCTCAGGATGGTTGCTCTTGAACAATTCACTTGGGTTCCTAAAGGAGCGTTTGTCGGACTTCATTGTCGGCCGTCAGTTAGGCGCGGGCGCGCTCGGCCTGTATAACGTTAGCTACGAGTTTTCCCATCTGCCTACTACCGAGATTGGGGCACCTATCAATCGCGCTCTACTGCCTGGTTTTGCGAAGTTGTCGGAACCCGGCGCTGTGCAGTCTGCGTACGTCAACGCCATGGGCATGCTGGCGATAGTTGCGATTCCGGCAGCCGTTGGCATTTCGGCGGTGGCGCACTTCTTCATTCCGGTCGTGCTAGGTGGAAAGTGGATCGACGGTGTCCCGCTAATGGAGGTTCTTTCGATCAGCGGCGCTTTCCTCATGTTTCAATCATCGATCTGCTCCATATTGATCTCTAAGGGTTTTCCTTCGACTGCGACGAGGACGAACGCGTTTTTCGTCGCGCTTTTGCTGGCGCTTATGCTCCTTCTCACTCCGCGGTTTGGAGCGCTTGGTGCCGCGTATGCCGTATTGGCCACCACGACGTCGACGATGCCAGCCTACGTCGACCAACTTCGACTGCGTATAGGTGTACCGATTTCGGCTTTCGTCTATGCGTTGGCTCGACCTGCAACTGCGGCGGCGGGGATGTTTCTGGTGATTCGTGCTGCTCTTCCGCATTATTCGACCGCGCTGCCCGCCCTGCACGCGGCTGCATGGCTGGTCACCGGAGTCGTACTGGGGACGATCACCTATGTCTTTTTTGTCTCTATGCTATGGTTCGCGGCCGGCCGACCGCCGGGTGCAGAGCGCCTGATTCTCGATACTTCGCGCCGCCGATTGGTGCGTCTGTTTAGCAAACGTCGTGTTGTGCAACTGAAGTTTAGACACTCGCGCCCCCTGCGCAATGCCGTGGGCATTGCCGGAGCGCAGAAATGTTTTCGAGAAAATGCCAAAAACGGTTGACATTACGTTCGTTTTGCGAGGTCGCCGCGCTGCTCGCACGGGGTTGATTTTGGTGCGAGCAGCGCGGCGACCAATGAGGGATCGTTTCGGATCCTGGATGCTCCCTCATGTCGCTGTCGGCCTCGGTTTGTCTGCTGCTCTCGAATTGGGTTTCCTTCCTCCTGGTGGCGGTTCCGCCACGTTCCCGCCGTACCTTCGTCGAACTTCTGATCGGCTGCATGCTCAACCCGGAAGGTTGGGTCACTCGCGCCATCGGCGCCATTTGCCGGGAAGCGCACTGGACCACGTATTACAAGCTGATCGAGCGAGCGAACGTGTCGGTGGCCGACTTGGCCATCCGCCTGCTGCAACTGGTGCTGAGCGTGTTCCCGACCCCAGTGGCGAATCTGATCATCGACGATACGCTGGTGCCACGGTGCGCAAAGAGTGGGCCGGGTATCAGTGTCAAGCACGACCACAGCCGCAAAGCCAATCGCCCCACGTACCTGAACAGCCAGTGCTGGGTGACGCTGGCACTGGTCGTGAAAGTCCGCCTGGGTTCGGCGCTGACGATCCCCGTTCGCTCGTGGCTGGTCGAAGAATCCGGGCAACGCGGCAAGCTCTGGGTGGCGCGGCAATTGATCGATTCGGTCCGGGGGCATGTCAAGGATGTGCGCTTGTTGATCGACGCCTGGTTCATGCGCAAGAGCCTGATCCTGCCCCTGCTCGATCAGCAGGTACGCATCATCGGCCAAGTCAGGCGGGATACGGCCTTGTTTCTCCCGCCGGAGCCGGAGCCCAGACGCCGGGGCCGCAAACGCAAGTACGGCCTGCGGATCAATGCGGCGATGCTCGAGGTCTTGCCGGTGACGGAAATGGAACTGAGTTTGTACGGCAAGGTGCAACCGGTTCGTGTCCGAACGGCCATTGCAGTGGCGCGATTTCTCAAGGGGGTGCCGGTGCGGGCCGTGTGGTGCCAGATGATCCAGCCCGACGATACCTGGTCGCGCCCGCGACTGATCCTGGCGACGGAGACCGATCTGTCGGCGCGAGCGGTGGTCGAGATCTACGCCGAGCGATGGGGCATCGAGCCCTTGTTCCACAACCTCAAGCGCTGGTGGGGCGTGACGAATCTGTGGCAGCAGTCGAAGGAAGCGCTGGAACTGTGGATGCAGATTCGCTCCACCGCCTATGCCTTGACCCAATTGCTCGCGCTGCGCTTGTGGAAGTCGTTTCCGCTGATCGAGATCGCACCCTGGCGCAAGGGCGCAACGATCACCGCCGGCCTCTTCGGTCAGTGGATGCGAATTCAATTTATCGGACTTCCCGTTCGCGACGCCTACGACTCGAAGTCCGGTCAATTCGTCATGCCTTTCCCCGGTCAGGATCAGCGTTTGCAGTGTTGAGTCACGTTGCATCGCGTCGCCCAGCATCGAATCGTCGAGTAGTTGCGTTTGTCATTGATCGCCACCGGCGAAAATCCGGTCGGTGGGCGCTGGCGTATGTCTAAACTTCAGTTGTGCAATGAATGTGAATCTAATGAGAGTGCGAACTGATGTCGACCGCTAATCCCGCCCGTCGGGGCCAGCTCGGTCTTCGCGCAAGTGAGTGGGCTGTTGTCAGATCGAAGGAAGAGATACTGGCGACCCTCGACGAGCACGCGCGGCTCGACGACCTTCCGTTTCAACCCGAGATGTTCGCCTTCTGCGGCGAGCGCTTGCGTGTTGCCAAAGTTGCGCATAAGACCTGCGACAACATCCGAAAGACCGGCGGGCGTCGAATGGTCGACGCCGTTCATCTCGACGGTGCGAGATGCGACGGGAGCGCGCACGGGAGTTGCCAGGCGGACTGCGTGTTCTTCTGGAAGGAGGCCTGGCTAGACCGAGTCAATGGTCCGGCAAGAAACTCGATTGTCTCCGACGCGAACGTGCGGTGCTCGGAGGAGCAAGTGAACGAGCGAGTTCGCGCGCAGGGCGACGAGACAAGTGAGAATCCAACGTGGGTGTGTCAAACAACGGCGCTCTACGAAGCGACGACGCTCCTGAAGTGGTGGGATGTACGTCAATATATTCGCGACGTCACGAGCGGCAACCACGGGGCGTGGCATATGACCAAGCTGCTGCTCTTCGCGGCATACCGAAAGCTCGTCGGTCTTGATGTGGGGTATCGAATTCTGGTTGGTTTCTTCAACTGGTTCCAGAGACTACGCGGCGGCAAGCCATATCCTGAGGGAAGGGGTCGGATCCCCGATGGACAAGCAACTCCCACTCAGTTGCTGGATCTGACCCCGGGGGAGTGGGTCGAGGTGCGTTCTCAAGATGAGATACTCGCAACGATTACCGAGAGCGGCTTTAATCGTGGAATGCGCTACGACATGGAAATGTCAAAGTACTGCGGTGAACGGTTTCGCGTACAAATGAAGGTCGATCGCCTCATCAACGAACAGACAGGCAAGATGATGCAGATGAAGAATCCATGCATTCAGCTTGAAGACGTCTATTGCCGTGCCGAGTGCACGGACAGGCGATTGGGCTGTCCGCGCGCGTCCAACACGTATTGGCGGGAGAATTGGCTGCGCCGGGTCGACAACGAAGCGTCGTCGCAATCAAAGATCAGCTAAGGTCCATATAGGAACCACGGTGTCGGCCATCTTGCTGTGATACTGAAAGGCAATACCTTGAAAGTGATCAATGTTGTAGGTGCGCGCCCGAACTTCATGAAGATGGCGCCAATCATCGAAGCAATGAACGAGCAACGGGAGCGGTTTCAACATATCCTCGTCCATACTGGACAACACTATGATGAGCGGATGAGCAAGTCGTTCTTCGTTGATCTCGGTATGCCGAAACCGGATATCGATCTTGAGGTTGGTTCGGGTTCTCATGCCGAGCAAACGGCGCGGATTATGGTGGAATTCGAAAAGGTGTGCTTGCGTGAGTTGCCTGACTTAGTCATTGTTGTTGGAGACGTAAATTCGACGATGGCGTGCACGATCACAGCCAAGAAGCTTGGCATCCAGGTGGCGCATGTGGAGGCCGGCCTACGTTCGCGCGACATGACGATGCCTGAAGAAATCAATCGGCTCTGCACCGATGTCTTGTGCGACTACCTATTTACGACTGACCACTTCGCCAATGAGAACCTAGCGAGGGAGGGTGTTTCCATGGAGAAAATCCACTTCGTTGGTAACGTGATGATCGACACTCTGTTGAAACACAAGGAACTGGCACGAGGGATGGGTATACTTGAAGGATGGGGATTGAAGCCCGGCGAGTTCGCCACGATGACCTTGCATCGCCCATCGAACGTCGATGACGCCGCAACGTTTCGCGGCATCTTGGATGCTTTGAGCGGTGTGGCCAAGGTGATTCCGATTATCTTTCCGGTTCATCCGAGGACGCGAAAAATGGTGAAACGGTTTGGGCTGGGCGGATATTTCTCGACTGCGGACAGCCCTCAAGGATTATGGATGACCGATCCATTGGGCTATCTCGAGTTTCTGCACCTGAACATGCATGCGAAGATGGTTATCACCGACAGTGGTGGACTGCAGGAAGAAACGACCGTTCTTGGTGTGCCGTGTATTACCCTTCGCGAGAACACCGAACGTCCGATTACGTGCGAGGTAGGCACGAACTTCATCGCCGGCAACGATGGTGTTGCTATTCTGCGTTACACGTCCATGGTCTTGAACGGTGAGATGCCGCGCGGAACGGTACCGGAGCGATGGGATGGCAGGGCGGCAGAAAGGATCGTCGAGATCCTTGGCGGTTTCGATCTGTCTCGGCGCGCGGCATGGTCTGGTCATTGAGCGATAAGTGACCTCATGCTTGCGTGCGTCCAGTTTAGGATCGCGACCCCACGCCCCTGTCGACTATCGCCGAGCAAGAATCCAAGAGTATGAGTGACGCAACTCTACAGGTTCTGTTTTGGATCTGTGCCGCGTGCGTCATTTACACATATCTGCTTTATCCGTTGTTTATTTTGTTGCTGGCGGATTTGCGAGGTCGTCCAGTTCGCCCGGTAGGTCAATTCACGGGATCTCTAACCATAGTCCTAGCGGTGTTCAATGAGGAATCTTCCATCAATCGCCGCCTCGACGAACTGAAGAGCCTGCTTGCCGCCTCGGGCCTTGAAGGGGAGATCGTTGTCGTTTCTGATGGCTCCACGGATAGCACCGCCATGTTGGCAAGGAGGCATGATGCTGGAGGGGTGCGAGTGTTGGAATTGCCCTCGAATGTTGGCAAGGCTGAGGCGTTGACGCGTGGCGGCAATGCTGCCCAAGGTGATGTCATCGTTTTCGCTGATGTACGCCAGCGCTGGGCACCGAATGCCCTCGAAAACCTCCTGCGAAATTTTACTGTTCCCGCTGTCGGGGCCGTCAGTGGGGATTTGGTAATCGAGACTGACTCAGGTCTTATGTCTGGCGTTGGTCTCTACTGGCGTTACGAAAAATGGTTGCGACGAACTGAATCTCTCATTCACTCGACCGTTGGTGTGACCGGCGCGATCAGCGCCGTGCGCCGAAGGCTTTTTCGGCCAATCCCACAGGGAACGATCCTGGATGATGTCTATTGGCCTTTGCAGGTTGCAATGCTTGGCTATCGCGTGGTTCATGAGGAGAAGGCGCTCGCCTTTGACCGCTTTCCAGAGAGAACCAAGGATGAGTTTCGCCGGAAGGTGCGTACCTTAAGCGGCAATTTCCAGTTGCTGACACGGCTGCCGGGGGCGTTGCTACCCTGGCGCAATCCGATATGGTTCGAGTTTGTGTCACACAAGGTGATGCGGCTCTTGGTGCCTTGGGCTCTGCTGGGCGCGCTTCTCGTGAGTTCGCTGTTGTCGGGGCCCTTTTATAGAGCAGCCCTTGTGGGGCAGATCGTCTTCTATTCGTTGGGGTTGATTGGGGTGTTGCAGAGGACTCATACCCAGATGCGGCTTATCGCCGCCACGGGATCCTTTCTCGTGCTGAATGTAGCGGCTGGGTTTGCCTTCTGGGTCTGGATAACGGGGAAGGCGTCGAGATCCTGGAAGAAAGCTCAGTATGACCGCGGCAAAGATGCGCACAAACTGTAGCTCTGTGACTCTGAAATCGCTCACTTTAAGTGATTGTTTTCAAACGACGTGTCTGGAGCAGCCTTCGGGCGATTTTCGGCTTCGGCCCGATTACTTCGCTAACCCATTAGCCGCCGCACAAAGCGTGGTAGCCAGGAAAGTGCAAGATTGGCACTTGCAGCGAAATGCAGGAAGCGCTACGTCAATCCCGTACGGCGGGGTGGAGCGCGTAATGGCAACCATCCTTTGGGCTATCCAAAATAACTCTGTGTCGATGGACTGATATGTCTTCGTCACGTCGCGTCCGTGTCGTCTACTGCATTGATTCGTTCGCCATCGGGGGAACTGAGTTGAATGCGGTGCGAACCGTGGAAGCACTGGATCCGGATCGTTTTGAATTGTCTGTAGTGCATCTCCAGACCCATGGTCCACTACACGCACGCTACGAAAACCATGGTGTGCGCATGACCCATTTCCCGATTGCCAACTTGTACTCACCACGGACTATGGCCCAGGGGGTTCGGCTTGCCAGGCATCTTCGGGCCTGGGGTGTAGATATCGTGCACACGCACGATATCTACACCAATATTTTTGCCGTACCTTGGGTACGCATGCTTGGCAGGTGCTCGATTATCGCTAGTCGTCGTTGGTGGTACGAGGCGCCGCGGCCTGCGTTGGTGACAGCCAATCGCTGGAGCTATCGACTGGCTGATCGTATCCTGGCGAACAGCAGCGGGGTTGCCGGACTCCTTAATCGCGAGGAATCGGTACCGCCGCAGAAGATCGTCGAGATCCCCAATTTCTTGTCGGAAAGCGCATTCGAGTCCGTAGCTGAGGCGAAGCGGGCGGCACAGCGGCGTGCTTGGGGTCTCCCAGATGGAGCTTTCGTGATTGGCATAGTCGCGCGCCTGTCGCCGGTGAAAAATCACGCCTTGCTCTTTAGGGTCATGGCGCAACTCGATCAACGATTTCATCTGATGGTCATTGGTGAGGGTCCTTGCCGGAACGAACTCGAAGGTCTCGCGCGACAACTGAGGATAGGGTCCCGTGTGCATTTTGCGGGGGAAGTGGTCTCGTCGTGCAATCTGCACCAGTTTCTTGACGTCAGCGTGCTCTGCTCATCAAGCGAAGGATTCCCGAATTCCGTGATCGAGGCAATGGCAGCGGCTAGGGCCGTAGTTGCCACGCCCGTGGGTGGAGTGACCGACGCCGTCACGGACGGTGTTACGGGGCTTCTCGTACCTGTCGATGACCCCGCGCCGATTGCGGGCGCGCTGCGGATGCTTGAGGCTGATCCAATGCTACGTACCCGGCTCGGCGAGGCGAGCCGCGAGGCGGTACGACTAAAGTTTCATCAGTCGATCGTGATCGAGAAACTGTCGACGCTCTACGAAAGGCTGGCGAACCGCCACAAGATAAATATCGGGACGTATTGATGAATGAAATCGTGCGCATTACAGCAAGGCATGTCCGCCATGCGGCACTGGCTGGTCTTCGTGCCGTCGGTGGCTTCAGGTGGATCGCAGGAACGACGTGGCGCCGTCGGCGCGTACTCGTCCTCTGCTACCATGGAGTATCGTTGCAGGACGAACACGAATGGGATCCTGAGTTGTTCGTAACCCCAGCCTTCCTTCGGCGGCGATTCGAGATTCTGCGTGACAGTGGATACGAGGTACTGCCCTTGGGCGAGGCAGTTCGTAACCTGCGCTGCGGTACGCTTCCACACCGCAGCGTCGTGCTCACCTTCGACGACGGCTTTCATAATTTCCTTGCGGCTGCCGTACCGCTACTTGAAGAGTTCGGCTATCCGGCCACGAACTATGTTTCAAGTTACCATGTTGTTCATCAACGCCCGATCCTGAGACTGACGCTCCGCTACTTGCTCTGGCGGGCGCGAACGCGTGCTCTAGCCGCGAACGTGTTTCCCGGTCAGGACGCCGCGATAAAGCTAGAAGACTCACAGCAACGAGAAAGACTGGCGGCGAGTCTACTCAAAGGGGCGCGAACTCTCTCGGATGATCGCGAGGCGCAACATGCTTGGGTCGGCGAAGTTGCTACGCGACTTGGGGTCGACTGGGACAACATCGTGCGGAGCAGGCTCTTCCACCTCATGACGACGGCAGAGATCGCCGAAATCGCACGTCGCGGCTTTGATGCACAGCTCCACACCCATCGCCACCGGACTCCGCGCGAAGAGTCGATTTTCCGCCGCGAGATACTCGATAACCGGCGCGTTCTTGAAGAACTGACCGGACGTCCGGCGACACACTTCTGCTATCCCAGCGGGGATGTTGATCCCGTTTTTCTGCCTTGGCTTCGCGGCCTTGGCGTGGAGACGGCGACGACCTGCGCGGTTGGCCTCGCCAAGGCTGGAGACAATCAACTGCTACTTCCAAGATACATTGATACGATGGCACAGTCTGAAACTGCGTTTAAAGGCTGGTTGTCCGGTGCGGCAGGAATGCTGAGCCGCAGAGATAGCTGAATGGCACAATTAACAACACTATGATGTTCGATAGATCCGCTAGCTCTCGTACGCCGCCTTCAAATCCAGGATCCGTGGCGTACGTCTCATTTATGGGGTTACCTCGTTTCGACTGGTCACTGACGCTGGTGGGTTTATGCATCTTCACATTTGTGGTGGTTACCTACAAAGTCCGTATCGGGGACATCGGTATCGCTATTGGCGTTGCGGGGCTATGTTTGCAGCGGGGCGGCCTGAAAATACCCAAATTCCTATGGCTTTATGCGGCGTTTGTGCTATGGGTTTTCGTAGGGTCGTTCGCAACACCATTTACGGATATCGCACTCGAACAGGCAATAGAGCGTCTCAAGCTAGTCGTGGTCATGCTCATTGCCGTCAATGCACTGCGCACTGAAGGACAACTCCGCTTCTACCTTCTGTTCTTTCTTGGCTGTTTCGTCCTGTTCCCAGTTCGTGGAACTCTAGTGGGGGGCGATACTATCTCCGGTCGCGCGGTATGGAACTACATCTATAGCAATCCCAACGACTTGGCAGCTCTCTCTCTCATTGCGCTCGGGGTTGCCTTCGCTCTCTGGTTCTCCGAACACTCATGGAGGAGCTTTGTGAGTCTCGGTGCCGCAATCAGTGCAATTCCATTGCTTGCAGTGATTTTACTGACACAATCACGGGGAGCTGTTATCGGGCTAGCGGTTGGCATGGGACCGGCCATGGTTCTATTGCTGATAAAACGGCGGTGGCTACTTGTGCCCGCTGGCCTGATTGTGCTGGTCATTGGTTTTGTAACTCCTGCGAATGTTTGGGAACGCTTAGCTGGCATAGAGAAGCTGTCTAGCGTTGAAACAGTTGCCGAAGCCGACCCCGAGGGTTCGGCCGAGCAGCGCCTTGAAATCCAGAAGGTGGCATGGCGGATCTTCCTTGATAATCCAGTGTTCGGTATGGGACTGGGGGCCTATCCGCAGGCAAACGCCATGTATGCTCCGGATCTGGGTAAGAGAGATACGCACAACACCTATCTGAATTTGGCGGCGGAGACCGGATTTCCCGGGCTCGCGCTCTGGTGCGCATTGTTCTGGTCCGTGCTGCGCCACGCTGGCCGCAGTCGGCGGAACGCTGGGGCGGAGGCGTTGGCGACTCAGCAGTATTGGATTGAGCGGACGCTCATTGCCTATCTCGTTGCCGCCGTGGTCGGCACCTATTCGGCTCTTACCTTTCCCTACCTGGTTCTGACGGTGCTATGGTGCTCAGCAACCATCCTCGAACGCACGGCACGTGCGACACAACGCGGATTGGAATGAGGAAACTTTAGGATGTGTGGCATTGCAGGTTTCGTAGGGTTCAAAGGATCCAACGAGGAGGCAGGCTTGCGTGTACGTGCGATGTGCGACGCCATTGTACATCGTGGCCCGGACGCCGACGGTTATCACGTAAACGATGGCGTGGCGCTGGGCATGCGCCGATTGAGCATCATCGATGTCGGCGGTGGAAGGCAACCCATCAGCAATGAGGACGGATCGATCATCGTCGTTTTCAATGGGGAGATCTACAATCATCATGCTCTGCGCCGAGAACTCGAGGCTTCGGGGCACCGCTTTCGGACACGCAGTGACACGGAAGTGCTGGTTCACCTCTATGAGGACCTCGATGTCGAGATGGTGTCTCGACTTCACGGAATGTTCGCGTTCGCAATCTGGGACTCTCGCAACCGGAAGCTACTGATCGCTCGGGACCGCACGGGCATGAAGCCACTGAGCTACTTGGAGTCGCCGAACGGCCTGGAATTCTGTTCTGAGCTGCGCTCCTTGTGGGCCCTTGATTCCAGCCGCTTGCGGGTTTCCCCGAATGCCGTCATGAAATATCTGGCATTCGGCTATGTGCCCGATCCATCAAGTATCTTCGAGGACGTACGAAAGCTGCCTCCGGGCAGCTATCTTGTATGGAGCGCGAAGAAGGGCGCAGAGGTCCGCAGATACTGGACGCCTCCTCGACCTGAAGATCAAGCGATCGACGAACGTGATCTCGTGGCGATTCTCCGAGCGAAGCTGGATGCTGCCGTAGCTTCGCATCTGGAAGCCGAGGTACCCCTTGGCGCCTTCTTGTCGGGCGGGCTGGATTCGTCGACCGTCGTTGCTTTGATGAGTCGTCATGCCTCGGGTCGGGTCCGCACGTTCTCGGTTGGGTTCGCTGAAGAGAAGTACGACGAATCGGCGGCGGCACGTGCCGTCGCAGCGGAACTGGGAACCGATCATACCGAACTCATCGTTCGCCCAAATGTCGCGGAGATGTTCGAGACAATTGCCGCGATGTTCGACGAACCATTCGCTGATTCATCCGCGATCCCCACGTTCCTTGTGGCACAGCTTGCGCGGCAATCGGTAACTGTCGCGCTCTCGGGTGACGGCGGTGACGAGCTCTTCGGTGGTTACACGCGGTACCGCGAGACTCTCGGGCGCAGCGGAGGGGATGGGTGCGTTCTAGCTGGTCTGATATCTGCATTGGGTCTCATGCTGCCGCATATCTTCCCGGGGCGGAATCGTCTGGTCGATTTCGGGCGTTCGAAGTGGGGGCGATACGCCGCGACGGTGGCTCAGCCAGTGCGTCTGAATGAAGGAGGAGTTGCGCGCGCAGATCAGCCGGGAGCGGGCGCGTATATTGCCGATCAACTGCGTCATCGCTTTCCCTTGGAACGGAGTGAAGATTTTGCCGCCGCAATGATGCTTGTTGATCTGGAGACATACCTCCCGGGCGATATCCTGACGAAGGTTGACAGAACCAGCATGGCCGTCTCGCTGGAAGCAAGAGTACCGCTACTGGATTTCGACCTCGTCGATTTCGCGTTGCGCATTCCGGGAAACGGGCGGGTTACCAAAGGCGAGAGCAAGCGGCTGTTCCGACGCGCCATCCAAGGGATCGTTCCGGATTCGGTACTGTCCCGACCCAAGCAAGGATTCGAGATCCCGCTGGGGCGTTGGTTCCGGGGGCCGCTCCGATATCGCATTGAGGCTCTCCGCGAACCTTCCCCAGGGCTCAGACAATACGTAGACGTTGGTGCCACGCGACGGTTGGTCTTCGAGCACGCGATTGGTCGGAGGGACCACAGTGCCCTATTGTGGCGCCTTATCATGTTGGACTGTTGGCTCGCAAAGCTTAGTCAGGGGCGTCTCGGCTGCCCGCCCGCCTTGCCCGAACTTGCGGTGCGATAGGACAAGAACGGCGAAATCAACTATGCGTGTCCTGCACGTCCTGCACACGTCACTGCCCCATGTCTGCGGTTATAGTATCCGCAGTGACCAGATTCTTTCCTTGCAGCAAGAGATGGGCATCGAGGTCGCAGTCGTGACGTCGGCGCAGCAGCCTGGCGGATCGCCGGAGGAGGTTGCGAAAGGCGTACCGCACTTTCGCACCCACTGCCCGCGTCTTGCGCGCTCGCCGATTCGCGAAATGCAGCTTATGTGGGCGTTGGAACGCCGAGTCGCTGCCGTGATCAACCTGTTCAACCCTGACATCGTCCATGCGCACTCACCGGTGCTCGTGGGGCTCCCCGCTCACATTGCCGCGAAGCAGCGTGGATTGCCGCTTCTTTACGAGGTTCGAGATCTTTGGGAGAACGCGTCTGTCGACCGAGGCAAGTTTGCGGCGGGATCGATTCCATACCGTGTGGCTCGTGCCATCGAGACGTGGCTCATCCGACATGCAGATGCCGTGGTAACAATTGGAGAGACGCTCCGTGATGAACTTCATGGGCGAGCAGGGCGGAAGATATTTGTTACTCCAAATGGTGCCGATCCAAACGCATTCAGCCCCGTGGACCCCGATGCGGGTTGGCAGAGAGAGTGGAATCCCGATGGGCATCAGGTGATCGCCTACGTCGGGTCGTTTCAGCCATATGAGGGACTGGAGTTCCTTATTCGGGCCATGCGGTTGATCGCGGCACGGAAAAGTGGGATTCAACTGCTTATCGTTGGCGATGGCCCGGAGCAGTCAAGGCTCGAGCAGCTTGTGGACGACGAGGGAATCCGTGAGCATGTGACGTTTGCCGGTCGTCTGCCGCACGACCGGGTGAAGGAGATCTATGCTGTTGCTGATCTGCTCGTCTATCCGCGTATTGCGACGCTCACCACGCAACTGACGACCCCGCTAAAACCGCTTGAAGCGCTCTCCATGCAGAAAGCCGTGCTTGCGAGTGACCTTCCTGCGCTGCGCGAGCTCATTTCAGACCAACTGACGGGGATCCTGTTCCAACCCGGGAATCCTGCGGATCTGGCGGAAAAAGCCATCAACATGTTGAGTGACTTGCCTCTGCGGACTCGGCTTGGAATCGAGGGCCGCTCCAGGATTTTGCGGGACAGGCGGTGGGACTCCTCGGTCGCGAGGTATAAGCCGATCTATCTTGATCTGCTTGATGACCAAGTGATGTACCAATAAGGCGGAGTTGCCGACACTCGCGACGATGCTTTGTGACCGTGATTCATCATCTGCCGTGGCTCGCCAGTCTCGACCGTTACGAGTCCTGGTGGTGGCACCCTCGATGGACAAGATTGGAGGACAGTCCGTTCAGGCGAACCTGATTCTCCGCCGGTTGCGTGACGAACCGTCGCTGGAAATGGCATTTCAGCCCATTGACCCAAGATTGCCGTCCGCACTGCGGCCAATTCAGCGGGTCAAATACGCGAGAACGGTGCCCACATTTTCGCTCTACTGCGCGCAGTTGTTCCATGCATTGCGTTATTGTGATGTTGTTCACGTATTCTCAGCGTCCTATTTTTCGTTCGTACTTGCGGCGACCCCCGCCATCTATTTCGCACGCTATCTGCGAAAGCCAGTGATCCTGAATTACCATAGCGGCGAAGCTGAGGATCACTTGGCCCGATGGCCGTCAGCCGTGCGCACCCTGCGTCTTGCCGATCGAATTGTCGTGCCCTCCGGCTATCTGGTGCATGTATTCGAGCGGTTCGGCCTCCAGGCGCAGACGGTCTTCAACGCGATCGACCTAAGTGCCTTTGAGTTCCGCGCACGCGCGAACCCCAGGCCGGCGTTTTTGGTAAATCGCAATTTCGAGATGCACTATAACGTCGCTTGCGTCCTGCGGGCGTTTGCACTGATCCAGCGAAAGCGGCCGGATGCCTTGCTTACTGTCGCGGGCGATGGCCCTCAACGCGACTATCTGCAAGGGCTCGCGAGCGAGCTTTCGCTTCGCAATACCCGCTTCGTAGGGCGGGTGCAGCCGCAGCATATGCCCGAAATGTATGACGAGCATGATATATGGCTGAACGGCTCGGACGTGGACAACATGCCGCTGTCGATTTTGGAGGCTTACGCGTGTGGACTGGCCGTCGTTTCCACCAATCCTGGAGGTATTCCGTACATCGTCGAGGACGATCGTACCGGTAGGTTGGTAGCGCGGGGCGACGCGGAGGCGATAGCCGACAGGGCACTGGAACTCATTGGCGACCCGGCGTTTTTTGCAGATCTGACCCGGAATGGTTTGGCCGAGTGCGCGAAATATACGTGGGAATCGGTCAGATCAGGCTGGATGACTCTATACTCGGAGTTGGTACATCGGAGGATATCTCGTCAACCGTAGGCAATTCGTGGTGGTTCCGTAACCACCTAACTTATCGGAGAATGTCATATGACAAATGAAGCGTTGACCGGAGGAATGCTTTTCTTCTACGGGGCAGCTCGCTATAAGCCTTCTAGATTGCGGTGACTCCAGTGAAACCCATAAATGCTCGATTCCTTTGGCCAATCGTGAGGCACTACTACCGACTGGCGTTTAAAAAGCGACTCCGGGGATTCCCTTATGAACGGTGTGCTGAACTTCCGTACATATTAGCGAGGCTCGAACCTCTCTTTCAGAAAGCGCTGCGTTATCTTGATATTGGCTCTGGGGGGGATTCACCGCTCCCGACTTGGCTGCTGGCGAACACGAAGTGGGATATTACTTGTGTCGACAAGTTTGCTTGGGTCCAGAATCAACTAGCGCACGCTGCTAGTGCGACAAGCTCAGAGGATATCGCCAAGAGATTCCGCGTTATCGAACGTGATTTTCTGAAGACGGAGTTGCAGCCGGACTCATTTGACGTGATCACGAATATCTCAGTCATTGAGCACTTCGAAGGAATCTGCGACACGCAAGCTATGGCTGCCTCAGGTAGGTTACTCAGACCTGGCGGGCTTTACATTCTCTCTACACCCGTCAACGAGGGCTTCTATCGTGAGATCTACGTGAAGGGAGCTGTTTATGGTGAGCAGCCCAACCTGGGCAAGCCGGTCTTTTATCAGCGACACTACGACACCAAGGCTATTCGCTCGAGGCTCATCGAGCCTTCTGGTCTAGTCGAGGTTGAGCGAACGTACTTCGGAGACTATGAACGACAGTTCTTCGAGGAGCTTAGCGGATCCTTCATGCGTCGGGTCGTGAACTTTCCAAAGCGTTTCAACATTCCCAAGTACGCCCTGCGACACCTTTCCTAATCCGACAAGCCGGTTAGCCGAGCACACATGAAAGACAATACGGCCTCTGGAGTCATCATCGTCTTGACGAAGGGCGCTGCGCAAGCAGCTCTTACGAACTCAATTGCGCAGAATCACCCTACCAGAACTGCTTGACCGTGTCAGGCAGGCGCTGCTCTCGAGGGCCGAGGGAATCCCCTGGCTTCAAAAGCGCATTCTTCCGAGTACGGAAAAGTACTTCTCGGTTGACGCTCACCAACTCACGCTGTTCGCTCGGCTTTCCAAACTTCTGCCGGTGAGACCTGCCATGGAAGCTTTTGGTAACCAAGCTCTTCCGGAGTCGAGCCAGGAGAAAGTGCTTCGTCGCTCCGCGGACCGCGCGCTGGAAGGCTATTTCAACCTGCTGGGGCTGGAGGGATTAGCTTTTGGGTGTCCGGTCGATTGGCATCTTGAGCCGACCAGCGGTAGCCGAAGCCCGTTGGTGCCCTGGAAGCGGCTCGATTCGTTGGAGACGTCGGTGACGGGTGACAAAAAAGTCGTCTGGGAACTGAACCGGCATCAGCACTTGCTCACGTTTGGTCGCGCCTTTCTACACACTGGTAATGAGCGCTACGCCAAGGCACTGGGGGAACACATTGCTTCATGGATCCGCGAGAACCCGCCTACACTCGGAATCAACTGGGTTAGCAGCGTCGATATTGCATTCCGATGCATCAGTTGGCTCTGGGCAGTTGCTCTGGTCCGGACGTGGAGCAAATGGCCGTCGCTGCCTTTGTCGGACATCGCGCGAGCCCTGCATGTTCAAGGTTGTCACATCGAGACGTACCTGTCGACTTATTTCAGTCCCAACACTCATTTAACAGGTGAAGCCCTCGGCCTCTATTACCTCGGCACATGTCTGCCCGAACTCAGGCGCGCCGAGCGATGGCGCAACCTCGGTCGATCGATCCTGCTCGAACAGCTCGAGCTACACGTCCGGCCTGATGGCGTCTATTTCGAGCAGTCCAGTTGGTATCACCGCTATACAGCCGACTTCTACATGCATTTCGTCCTTCTTTCCGAGCGCTCTGAGGATTGTCTGCCAGCGCGCGTCCGCGAGCGCCTCGCCGCGCTCCTGGAACACCTAATGTGGATCACAAGACCAGACGGGACCTCGCCCTATGTGGGGGATGACGATGGCGGCAAGCTCGTTAAGCTGGACGAGCGCGCGCCCAACGACTGGCGAGCCGTTTTGTCGAATGGCTCGGTCATGTTTGGACGCGGCGACTACAAACACGTTGCCGGTGAGTTTGCGGAGGAGACTCACTGGCTCCTTGGGCCGGATGCAAAGGAGGAGTTTGACCGCATCCCCGGCGAGCCGCCCGCCCGGACCTCGCGCGCATTCGTCGATGGTGGCTTCTACGTGATGCGCAGCGGGTGGTGCACGGGATCAAACTACCTGCTCGTCGATTGCGGTCCCCATGGCGTCATGAACTGCGGTCATGCACATGCGGACGCCCTTGCCATTGAAGTGGCCGCCCTAGGGGCCACTATCCTCGTTGACCCGGGAACATTCACGTACACGGGGTCGCCAGAGTTTCGGGATCTGTTCCGGTCTACGGCCATGCATAACACGCTAACGATCGACGGTCTCTCATCGTCGGTCTCGGCCGGCCCTTTCAAGTGGAAGCATGTCGCCACATGCACCATGCTCTGCTGGCACGATCACCCGGAATTTACCTACTTTGAGGGTAGCCATGATGGGTACGCACGGCTGTCGGACCCGGCAACCCACACGCGGACGCTGTTCTTCGTAGGTCGAGAATACTGGCTTATGCTAGATTGCGTGGGCGCCACTGGCGAGCATGAGTATGCGGTGCACTTTCACATGGCTCCAAACGTCGCGACAACCCTCGACCGCGAGGCTTGCCGACTGTCGGCGATTGCAGACTCGGCAATCTTGGACTTGTTCTGTCTCGAAGATCGCGGTTCTTGGCGGTTGGATGATGGGCAAGTGTCGCCATGTTACGGCGCCAAGGTGCCTGCTCCACACGGAGTATATTCGGTGCGGACGAGTGGCGCAGTGGCGCTGCTATCCGTTCTATTCCCGAGGGTGCCGGATCAGCCTCCGCCGGTAGTCCGAAAACTCGACTCAAGGCAAGGAAAGAGTCTGAGCCTCACGACGATGAGGCACCACGATCTCGTTGTCTGGTTAGGGGGGGGCGTTCCGGAAGAGGGCGTCCTCGACGCCGATTTCGAGTGGGCATGGGTGCGGCGCGCCTTGGATGATCGCGGTTTTGAACGTGCCGTTTTCATTCACGGAACACACATTTCTCTCCTTGATCTCGAGTTGACTGCCGACCATCCAATCGCGTTCGCTTCGGTCTCAGTGGAGGAAAGAGTGCTCTCCATGGATCTTCATCCTTGTCTCGGAATCAGGGTCCGACCGCCGCCGCAAGTCGACCGTATCGTCGTCAATGGCCGAATGCACACTCTAGCCTCGGTCGAAGCACTCGTTCTTTCTCAATATGAGATACCTGCGTTGGCGGTATCACGGGACGAAACGGAGCGTTGCAAACATGTGCGGCATTAGCGGTATCGCTCTTTCCCCTCGGCGTTCTATTGATGTGAACGAGGCAATCCTCGTCCGTATGCGCGATGTCCTGCGGCACCGCGGCCCCGACGACGCAGGCATCTTCATCGAAGGCCCTGTGGGTCTTGCGCACCGCCGTCTCAGCATCGTCGATCTGGCCTCGGGGCACCAGCCCATGTCCAACGAGGACGGGTCGCTTCAGATTGTCTTCAATGGGGAGATTTATAACCACGCAGATTATCGGTCGGGTCTCGAGGCTCGTGGCCACGTATTTGCGACGCGTTCCGACACGGAGATGATCGTGCATTTGTACGAGGAACATGGCAGCCGCTGTGTCGAACACCTCAGGGGCATGTTTGCGTTCGCCATCTGGAATCGGTGCACGAAGGAGCTGTTCATCGCTCGTGATCGTCTCGGCGTAAAGCCACTCTACTACGTTCACACAGATGATGGATCTCTCTTCTTCGCCTCGGAAATCAAGGCGCTTCTGGCCGCTAACGCGATCCGCCCAGAACTCAACATTGCCGCGCTTCCCGACTATTTCGCCAACCGCGCTACCTGCGACGACACGACACTCTTTGCAGGCGTGCGACGACTCCCGCCGGGGCACACGCTTTCTTGGAAAGACGGGAAAACCAACATCGCGTGCTATTGGGATGTTGGCCCCGGAGATGTTGATGAAAGCCATGCGCGGTCTTCCACCGAATACATCAACGACTGGCGCGATCTGTTTGAAGCATCCGTGAAACTTCGCCTAATGGCGGATGTTCCTCTTGGTATGTTTCTTTCGGGCGGCATTGACTCTTCTGCCATAGCTGCTGTGATGTGTCGGCTGGTTTCGGAGCCGATCAAGACTTTTTCAGTTGCGTTCAATGTTCCTGAAGCAAACGAACTCGAGTATGCGCGGCTGGCAGCGCAGGCTTTCCGCACCGATCATCATGAGATCCTCATCGAACCCTCTGATTTCGCGGCCGCCCTGCCACATCTCATTTGGCACGAGGACGAGCCGCTTGCTCATCCAGCTAGCGTCCCCCTTTATTTTGTGTCGCAGCTCGCGCGGCGACACGTGAAGGTGGTTCTGACTGGTGAGGGAAGCGACGAGCTCCTTGCCGGCTATTATCGCTATCGGACGACGCTGCTCAACCTTTCCGCAGGACGGATCTATCATCGATTCTCGACGGATGGCATCAGGCGCGTCGTTAATGGTGTCGCAACTGCCCTGGCGCCAGATTCACTCAAACGCAAGCTGCCACGAACGTTTCTGTATCGCCCGCCCGATGTGGACGCACTGTACTTCGACAACTTCGCGGTGTTCCCGCGTGACATGCAGCGGGATCTGTTTTCGAAGGATCTCCGGGATCAGCTCAAGGGAGTAAGTCCCTATGCCGGCATGCGCCAACACTTCGACGCGCACCCCACGGCGAGCCTGCTCCAGCGGCTGCTGTATGCGGACTTGAAAACCTACCTGCACGAGCTGCTGATGAAGCAGGACCAGATGAGCATGGCGGCATCGATTGAAAGTCGGGTGCCATTTCTGGACCACAAATTGGTGGAGTTCTCGACGGCGCTCCCCGACCGGCTAAAACTTCATGGCTGGACTACGAAGTACGTTCTGCGTCAGGCGATGAAGGGCGTATTGCCCGATTCCATCCTGAATCGTCCCAAAATGGGGTTTCCAGTGCCGCTGGAGAGATGGTTCAGGGGTGAGTTTCGGTACCTTCTAGATGACATTGTGCTTGGAGAGCGTGCGATGGCAAGGGGTTTGTTGCGACCGGAATTCTTGCGGCAATTGGTCGACGAACACGTTAGCGGAAAGGCCAAGCATACCGAGCGTTTGTGGACGCTCGTTAATTTCGAACTATGGCAAAGGCATGTTTTGGATGGCGAAGAGTTGCCGGGCGCCCTACCGGAAGTTGCGTAGGCCCCGAGTTAGTCAATTCCAATTGAGGTATGAGTCTGAGCGGATGGTTTTGACTTACTTTCCGCAGGTCGCGGACGCAATATCGCGTGAATTTCCCGCTCAATTTTTTTGCCGAAACGCCGACGGTGAGACACCGAGCAGGTCGAGCACCTGGTTCTGTAGTGGGGTGAGCTGGGCGTCGAAGACCTGTACGGTGGTCGTGCCCTGCATCAGCTTATGCCGTTCGGAGAGGCTGAACAGTCGCAAGACCTGTTCCGTGGTCGGGCGAGCGCACTGGGGCTGCTCGGGGTAGATGGGAAGCTCGTCGATGCGCTCGCGCTTCATGGCCAGACGCAGTTCGCGCTCGATCAATGCCTGGACGAGGAGCGCGAGGAAATACAAAGTGCATAGCGCCTCGATGCGCCCCTCGTCCTTGAGGAACACGGGCGCGATCTCATGCACGGTCTTGATCTGCTCGAAGCGTTTCTCGATCATCGGCTGGCCCTTGTGCGCTTTGAGAACCTGGGCCGGTGACAGGCTGCGATCATTGGTCATCAGCGGATACATGCCATCGCTCTGGTGGTCGTAGGCGATGGCCTCTTCATCCGTGCTCCACTCGATATCGAAGCGGCGCTTGGTGATCTTCCGGTAGGCTGTTTCCGGTCCCGGGCGACCGCGCCGGGTCTGCTTGAACAAATGCTCTTCGCGTACCGTACGACGGACGGTGAGATAGCGGGTAACGTAGTGCTTCTCGACAGTGCCGACGCACATGTGCTGAAACCCTGATGCTACAAGGGGTGGGAGCGCGGGCAAAAATATTTTCTTCGCGAAAGGGCTAGACAGCCGGATTTCGGTCTTGGATAATCGAGCGTGAGCCAACACGCCTTAAGGGCTTTCACGCGATGTTCCAATCTGATGGGTTGAACCTGTGGCAAGGCAATCGCGAGATTGGCGCAGAAGATATTGCCTACATCCGCACTCTGATAGAGCGCTTTCCCAGGTTGGCGCGCTCGGAATTGGCTGACACGCTGTGCGAACATCTGGGGTGGCTCACGCCGGCGGGTGCGCCCAAGAAAGAGGCTTGCAGGAAGTTGCTGGCGCGCCTGGAAGCGGGCGGCGAGATTCGTCTGCCGGCGCGGCGCACACAGGGCGGCGACCAGACGAGCGGGCGGGACAGGGCAGCAACGCCCAGCGTGCCGATTGTCTCGGGTGAGTCGGTGCAGTGCACGTTGGCGCAGCTTGGGCCGGTGCGCTTGCGCCTGCTTGGGCAGGCGCACGATGTGGCGCAGTGCAATGCCTATGTCGAGCGCTTTCATCCGCTGGGCTACCACAAGCCGTTTGGCTATTGGGCGCGCTACCGCATTGAGGCCGCCGATCGAAGCCTGGGCTATCTGCTGCTGTGTGGCGCGGCCAGGGCAATCGAGCCGCGTGATCGCTGGATCGGCTGGAGTGCGCGCCAGCGCCTGGCGAACCTGCCCTGGGTGGTCAACAATAATCGTTTCCTGGTGTTTCCCTGGGTGCGGATCGAGCACTTGGCCAGCCATGTGCTGGGCCAGCTGGCACGCCAGTTGGCCGATGACTGGCAGGCGTGCTGGGGATACCGGCCGCTGCTGCTGGAGAGCTTTGTCGATCCGGCGCACTATCGCGGCACCTGCTACCGCGGCGCCGGCTGGCAGTTGCTGGGGCACACCAGCGGTCGCGGTTTGGCGCGCCCCGGCAAGCACTATCACAGCTCTGCCAAGCTGATCTTCGTCAAAGCGCTGCAGGCGCAGTGCCGTCGCCTGCTGTGCTGCGATCAACTCCAGGAAAGGCACGAACCATGGGCAAAGTGAGCCGGCGTCCGGCACGAGAGGCGGCCAAGCAAGCGCTTCAAAAAAAACACCAGTACCGTGAGTTGCGCCAGCAACAACAAGCCGCCGGACTCATTGTTCCTGCGCCGCCGAGCCCAGCCAGCCGCTTAAGCCCTTACCAAAGCGTTGAAGAAGAATGTCACGCGCGCACCGAGGCCGTTACCGAGCAGGCGCGCGTGTTCAGAGCGCAGCTGCCGACGCTGCTTAAACGACTGCGTCAGATCCAGGACACGCGCAACCCGAAAAAGCTCAAGCACGCGCTGGTGAGCCTGATGCTGTATGGCATCCTGGTGTTTGTCCTGCACTACAGCTCACGGCGGGAAGCCAACACCGATATCACGCGGCCCATGTTCGAGCACAACCTGCGGCTGCTGTTCCCCGAGTTGGACAGTTTGCCCCATGCCGATACGTTGTTTCGTCTGCTGAGCAAGATCGATGTGGGCCAAATCGAGCACGCACATATCGATTTGGTCGAGCGGCTCATCCGCAAGAAGAAGTTTGCAAACTACCGGATCAATAACTGCTATCCCATCGCCATCGATGGCACGCAGAAGGTGGGCGGCGCCACTTTGTGGAGCGAGTCGCTACAGGAAAAGCGTCTGTCAGGGTCCGATCAGGACGCGCCCGAGCACGCCCGCTATCAGTACCACGTCTATGTCCTGGAAGCGAACCTGTGCTTTCACAACGGCATGGTGATTCCGCTGATGAGCGAGTTTCTCGACTATCAGCACGGTGACACCGAGCAGAACAAGCAGGACTGCGAGCTGCGGGCCTTTCACCGCCTGGCCGAGCGCATCAAAAAGGCCTTTCCCCGCCTGGCGGTGATGCTGCTGCTTGACGGACTGTATCCCAACGGGCCCGTGCTGGAGCGTTGCCGCGATTATCACTGGCAGTTCATGATCGTGCTCAAAGACGATTCGCTGCCCACGGTGTGGACGGAATACGGCGCTCTGCTGAAGTTCAAACCCGACAATGAACACCGCCAGAGCTGGGGCGAGCGAGCGCAGCACTTTCGTTGGGTCAATGACATTCGTTACGAATACGGACCCAACCACCGCCATCACCGCGACGTGCACGTCGTGCTCTGCCGCGAAAACTGGCAAGCGCTCGACGAGGACGGCGAGATCGTGACAAAGACCGCCAAACATGCCTGGATCTCAAGCCAAAAGCTGCGGCGCGAGAACGTCCACCAACGCTGCAATCTGGCGGCGCGTCACCGTTGGGGGATCGAGAGCTGCAACCTGGTCGAAAAGCACCACGGTTACCGCTACGAGCATCTCTTCGCCAAGAATTGGAACGCGATGCGCGGCTATCATTACCTGATGCGTCTCGCGCACCTGCTCAACACCCTGGCACGCTTCTCGAGCGCGCTGGTCGCGCAGCATCTGGCGATCGGTGTGCGCGCCTTCATACAATTCGTGCGCAGCACCTATAGCGGCCCATGGCTCGATCCGCCAACGGTCAAACAGCGCATGGAACGTCCGTTCCAGCTTCGCTTCACCTGACAGGCCTGCAAACCGCGCTGTCCCATCCCTGCATTCGCCGCGGGGCGCCCGCTATTGCCCGAACGTCACCGGGCTGTCGAATCCGACCGGGCCAGCGCTCAGGCGCACTCGCAAAAGCGCCTTCTCGGCCACCTGTTTGACCCAAATCCGCCCGAGTCTTCCGAATAATCGTGCTACAACCTGAATCGACGCTATACGTGCGTCGGCACTGGCTTCTCGAGGATCGTCTTGACTTGGTAGTCGATGTCGGCTGCACCGCGCAGCCGGGTCTTCGCCCCGGCAAGCCGGTCGCGCAACGACTGGAGTTCTTCGCTTGCCGCGGCGATATTGCGGCGCCGTCGTGCTGCCTGACGCAGGGTGAGCAAGGTGCTCCAGACCCAGACGACGGACCAGGCTTCCGTTGAAGGCAAGGGCGCCCGATAGACCCACCAGCAGTCGCGCGGTCCGTCCTGGTAGCGTGGATTGGGTCGGTCCCAGACGCTTTCCCATGCCGGGGAGTGGGTCTGAATCCAGAGCCGGAATTCCTGGTCCTCAAGGCGATTGCGCGGCATCACGGTGACGAAGCGTCCGCCGGCGCGATCGATCGCCTCCATGTTCTCGCGCGAGCACAGTTTCGAATCGGCGACATAGAGGAAGTCCGCGCGCCCGGCCACCGCCCGCAGCGCATTCCAGGTGTCAATGTGGGTCCGGGAGTCGCTCGTCTGGCCATCGGCGCAACGGAAGGCGACGGGAATGTTTCCGTCGGCAGTCATCGTCAGAATGAAGAGCAACTGCTTCAAATCCGGGCGGTGCGCCTTCGAATGACCGAAGGTGATCGCCGGGGCGCGGCGGCCACGGATCTTTCGCCCCGAGGCCACGGGATACTTGCCGCAAAAGCTGATCGACGTGCTGTCGTTGTGCAACTCGTCGAAGCGCACGCCAAAGCGCTCACCAACGGCCAGCACGACCTCGGTGAGCAATGCCGCCCGGTCGGCGTCGAACAGGCGGTCCAGCGCCCGCCCGAGCCGATCGTCGGACAAGTGCGCCATCTCCTCGGCGCTGACCCCGAACATTCCGCTGGCAAACCCGTGCACCGTTTCCTGCTGGCGGTAGATCGGCTCGCGCTCGACGATGATCGAGCGGAGCAGGACGCCCAGCGCGGTGGCGTGCGTGACCGCACAGCGGGTGTCCGAGGGGATATGCCGCGCAAGTGCCTGCTGGACGCCGACGCGTTCGATGAAGTGATTGATCAGGGGTAAGGGGCCCAGCCGCTCGATTTGCAGGTTGAATCGAGTTTCGTCTTGGAAATGGGCTTGCGTGTCGCTCATTCTGGCGTTAATCTTAGCGACAGATCTACGAAAGTCAAGTCGCCATGCCGAGAAAACCGGAAACGATCATCAAACAGGCCAGGCAGCGGATCGCCCGCATCCGCGAGACCTTGGGCGACGTCGATTACCTGTGCTCCGGGACCCTTCTCCAGCGGACAAAGGTCTGCGGCAAAGCCGGCTGCCGCTGCGCTCAAGACCCGAACGCACGTCACGGGCCTTACTTCGAGTGGGGGCACATGCAAGGGGGCAAGCTCGTCCATCGCGCGGTCTCGCCCGAGCAGGCCGCAATCCTGCGGCTTGCCATCGACAATTATCGCAACGTCAAGCAGCTGCTACGCGATTGGGAGGTCGAGACAGAACGGCTGATCGACGCCGAAGCGCCTCGCGAGGCGTGAAAAAAACGACCGCGGGGAAATTACGCGGATATTCGACTCGCGACCTGCGGAAAGTAAGTTTTGACTTTCGGGATGCCTATCAAAACTGATGAGGTCTGTGGAGCTTGTGGGCAAAGGGGTCACGGCAATCGCTTACGCAGACGTCGTAAACCCTTGGAGAAATTCGTTTAGGGTCAAAGAGATATGACGTGGGCTTGCAAGCTGGGCCGAAATGGCGTCCTTGATGTTGCCTTCAACGATGATCAGATGCGGGCTCGGGAGAAAAATGCCGGGGCCAATCTCGCCACGGTGCGTCGCCTTGTCCTCAATCTGTTCCGCCTCGATAAGTCCTCACGTAAGGGCGGCATCTACACCCGTCGAATCTTGGCCGCTTCCTCCGATTCCTATCGCGCCAGACTTCTGGGGCTTGAGGCAATTTGATGCAATTGCCCTGGCGTTCTGGACGCAACGGTGTTCCAGAAATGCTTTCGGCAGTGGGTTGGCAGCATCGTTGGCGCGGCCCAAGGCGTTGTGGCCTTCGACGGCAAGACGGTGAGAGGATCGAAGGACGGGCCGAACACGGCCCTGCACATGGTCAGCGCCTACGCCAGCACGCTGGGCGTATCGCTGGGACAGGAAGGCACGGCCGGCAAAGGCAATGAGCTGGCTGCGACCAAGGCGTTGTTTGATCTGGTCCCCAATAAACGGACGCCACGAGGCATGGTAGTTTGACCTTGCGGAGGTAGGAAATGAAGACTGGATCGGATCGGAAATACACGCCCGAGTTTCGGGCGACGGCGGTCAAGCAGGTGATCTTCTGATGCGGCTTCAAGACATTCACCTCCTCTACCCCCCGCGTTGGAATCGAGGGGCGATGATGTCCTGTCCGCGCCACCACTCACATTGCCGACAATTAGGTCATCGGCATGCACCTGGGTGGGGGATTTTCAAGTGGCCACAAGTGGAGGAGTTTGGGTGGCCGCCGGGGAGCGTACCGTGCAGGCTGTCCGTCTCGGCCAGCAGGGCGAGGTCGGTTTCGGTGAATTTGCGCTTCAGCCCATTGGTGGGCGCGCGGTAGGCCTTGGTGAGTATCTTGCCCGCCAGCCTGCGCTTGACCAGTCGGGTGAGCTGCTGGCGCGAGTAGCCGGTCGTACGTTGCAGATAGCGCAGAACCACGCCCTTGTCCGGCTTGTTCAGCCGTCGATAGCCAAACCGCCCCAGTACTTCGGCGATGTGGCCGTAGCGATCGTCGCTCCGATCGGATGCCCCGAATTCGACCGCAATCGTCCCCGCCAGAAAAGCGCGTACTTGATTCAGCGTCGCCAACTTCACTTCGTTCATGTCGATCACCATGCCCCCGATGATCGATCCCGTTACGCGCGTTCAGCCTCATTCCTTCTTGGAAATCCAGACAACAGTTCAGACTCATACCATTTTGGAAAAGCCTGAGTTAGGCGGGGTTCTGCTTGATCCTAGATTCCTCGGTTGGTCGCTGCGTGGCCCTTACAATCTCAGATGGAGCGTGGCCGATGCCGCTTCGACGAGCCTCACCAAACGGGTGAGCCCGCTACGCACCAGCTGGCACGTCCGGGCAGGCGTCTGGCTTTGTCGCTCCTCCTTGCAGGGAGCGGCCCTGCTGCGTCGTCGCTTCGCGCCATACACCTGCCCGAACGTACCATCGGGCGCGTCCAACTGAGGAACAGGGCAATCGCTTACGTAGTTATCATGGATTCTTTGCTCGACGATGCGGAGAATGCTGTGTCGATCAGGGACTCACGGTAATCTTGATTGCGGTCGGCATGGGTACGGCGGCGGCGCAAGCCCATCTTGGAACCTTCTTCCTTGCGTAAGGTAGCCAGGACAAACTTGCGCAGCGTCGAGAAGTTGCGCGCCGAGTGCCCGCTTCTGGTGCGGCACTGATCCTCGCGGAAGACCACATCGAGCGTCCAGTGCAGCCCGTTTTCAATGCCCCAGTGGCTGCGCGAGGCCTTGGCGAACATCTCGACCGTTTGCACGCCCGACGAACCGATGGCGTAGCGATGCTCGACGCTAATTTCATCGCCGATTTGCCGCACCGACTCGATCATGCCCACCCCGCCCAGTTTCTTCCACGCTTGGCACATCGACTTGTCCATCCAGGACACATCGTTGATCCACGTGTAACGGCGTGTCCAGATCCGGCCGTGATCCTTCTCGATGTCCTCGATGCGTCCGACCGTGAGCTTACCAAAGCCGGCCTTGCCGCCTTGCTCAAAGAACTCGCGAATCGCCTCGGCAAGATTCTTTTGGTTGTCCTTGACCTGCAAGAGGTAATCGCCTCCACGGGCGACGATGCGCTCGGCCAGCTCGGTCTGGCAACCAAGTGCGTCCATCGTTACGATGCATCCTTTCAAGATCAGAATATCGAGCAGCGACTTGACCCCCGTCAACTCGTGCCCCTTGCCGCAGGTGCCTTCCTGCGCCAGGCACAGGCCGCTTTGCACCGCGTAGGCCGTCACCATGTGCAGCAGCGCATTGCTGCCTTTGTTGCCCGAGCCTCGCAAGGTCTTCCCATCGATCGCCACCACGCCTTCGACCACCCCCGCCAGTGCGTTGATCCACTGCCGAAAGCGCGCCTCGAATACGCTTGCGTCCAGTACGCCAAACACGTCGCCAAAAGTGTCATGCGACGGTGTGCCCCTGTCCAGGCGCAAACCAAATCGTTCCTTGAGCCACTGCCGACGATCCTTGCACCAGTCGGCCACTTCGACCCAGTTGTCCGCTCCGCACAGGACCGCGCAGATTGCCATCACCAGAATCTGTGCCAGCGAGAAGCGCAGCGCCGCACCTTTGCGCTGGTCCGGCAGACCGGAAAATGTCTCCATCAACGTCATCTCGAAACCCTCCGAAAAGGTCAGAGTAGACGCCATTCATCCCGCAATGCCAAGCCCATGTCATAATATGTTGATCGTAAACGAATATTTACAAGAGTTTACGACGCCTGCGTAAGCGATTGCCCTGAACTGAGGAATCTAGGTTGATAGGTTATCCTCGCGGGGGCAGAATTGAGCACTGCTTGATAATCTCTGAGTAGGCTAAGCCAAGGCCGTCCCAGGAATATGCTTCGGCAGCACCATTGCGATGCGGGCCAGCGCTGACGTCGTTGCTTCTGCCGGAAAGACAATCGCCGTAGCGAGTCGCAATTGCGTATTTGGCTCCGGTAAGATCTTCAGGTGAGACGACATATCCAGCGCCGACGCTTCGAACTAGGTCTGCGATTTCACCCTCTTGAGCGATGGCGAGTATGGGCGTTCCAGCGGCGAGGTACTCATACACCTTTGCGGCAATCGACAGGCGCTGGGATCCGCCAAGCAAGAGAAGCAAGTGTGCTTGACAAATCGCCTTCAGCGCTTCGGGTCTCGGTACAAGGCCGGTTATTTCTACGACCTCCAACAGATCGTACTCGTCGATCATGGAGACAATCGGGATACCTTCGGCCGTTTCACAGGGACCAACAAACCGAACGGCAAGCTTGCTTTTGTCGATCAACCCTTCAGCAATTAGCTCACTTACTGAACGGAGTAGCAGACGTGGTGATCTTGAAAAATCAAACCCACCAACATAGCTTATCGTGAACTTGGTTGGAGTTTCGCTTTGGCACAGTCCGGCGAACTCGTCACGATCGTAGCCGTTGGTAACAGTAAGCCACTTGTCAGCCGACACTTGCGGATACATCTGGCGATATCTTTCGGTTGTACCTGGTGTGACGCAAACGATCCGATCTGCGTGGTAAATCACACCCTTCTCCAGTACTTTGCTGATTCGATCAGAAAGTGCGCTGGAAATCTCGGGAGGTAGACCTTCCCTCCATGACCAAGGGTCGCGGAAATCGGCGATCCATGGCGTGTTGAACAGAGTTTTAAGCATCCTGGCCACCAGATGGGAGGTGAATGGTGGTGCCGTGCTAATTATGCATGCAGGTCGAAATCGCAACATCAGACGTATTCCACCGAGCAAGGCGAACGGATACCACCCGAGAAACTCGTCCGGCGTATGGATCAACGAGAGAAAAGTGCGCTTGAGGCGGCACAGCGCGAAAATAGCTCTGGAGGGCTCGCGCCTTGTTCGTGCTTGGTTTTCGTGATTTGCCGTGGCGTTGCGGCTTCTACCGAAGTGAATGCGAGAGGCGAAGGATTTTAGCCACAAGTACGCATGTCGCGGGTTCTTGATGCAATACGTGCGAACGACGAGCGCAGAATCACTCCCCGCGATACCAGCCGGATTGATACGCTCGTACGTCTGTTCCTTGACAGTCAGGACAATAGGCTGCCACCCCAGACGCGCAAGCTGACGAGACAAGTACACTGGTCGAACTGCGCCTACGTACGCGTCGGGGGGCCAACTGTGGGCCAAGATCAGTACTGAACGCAAATGCGATGATTCCGTAGAGGGAGGGAGCACGAGTATGTCACGCGCCTCGTCAGACGGAGGGGCGTGGTCTGGACCGGTTTGCAATAGTGGGTCCACTCTTCGTGGACCCACTCGCTTTCTGCGGATGGAGATCCGCTATCGCTATGTTCAATTGATGGTGGATTGCGTTTGGCTACTGCTGCACGGTTGTGCTTAAACCTTTTGGGGGGGAGGGAATCGATACTGGCGGCGGGGCGACTGCACTGACGCTTGCGGCGGCAGTCACGGCGTCAATATTCGCGCCAATATCCTTGCCATCTGTTCCGAGTCCTTTGAGCGAACTCGTTGCTGCCAGATGATAATTGCCTCCCGAATAGTTGGCGAAACCGACAGATGAGATGCCGGAGGGGAAGTAGTTGCCCGTCGGGTAGTTGCTTGACGATCCTCCAATGATTGCATTCTTCAAGAACTGCCAGTTGGTGAAATATGTGTTTAGCGTATTGATGGCATTGCCTGAGCCGGTTCCCGTAAAGCCATAGTCACCCTCAGTCACTAGATTGTTCTGAAAGAGGAAGCCGTCGGCTTTCGGGCTGTTCTCTGCAAACGTAAGGGACGACGTGCAAAAGCCGGTATTGTGATCGATAGTAACGTCTGCGGGGCCATTTACTAACTGGAACATCCGTCCGCCCGATGAACCTAAATTACTCACGTTGATAACATTGTCCTGAATTAAAACACGGGAGGTAACTTGACTCGAATAGGTATCGTCGCGGCCGGATACGTTGATTCCTTGACCAAGGTTCAAGAAGGTGTTAAGACGAATCGTAATGTCTTGAACCGCCGACCATGGCGCACCTCCGTTTTGATTGCGGGGTGTGAGCAATAGCGAAAACCCTTGCTGGGATGCCGCCCAGTTGTTTTCAAAGCGATTTCCCTCGACAAGCGCGCGGCGAGCATTCTTGAACTCAAGTAGATTCTTGACACTCCAAGACGAACCCATCCACGAGAGGGGTTTGAAGAAATGATTTCTACGGATCTCGATGTCAGAAGGTACTACATTTGCGATGCCCGGATCGGCCCCGCCGAACATCACGTTTTCTCCTGCTGCCTCCAGATAGTTGTTCACTATCTTCAATGGACCAGGCGTGCTGTGGGCCCACAATGCCTGCGTGTCCGCTCCGGCTTCCTTGAAGTCCGAAATGTATGAATCAACGACGGCAATATAGGTTCCGTCCATCGCGACACCGCGCCGGCCTCCAACGGAGGCGTCGCCATGGATGTAACATCGATCGAAAGTGATGTTGTTCGGCAGGCTTGCTACTGACGATTCTCCATTTCCAATGCTGATCAAGTTATAGAGGAAGTTGCCTGACACCGGTTTGAACTCAATTCCCACAAACCGAAAATGGTGCGCTCCAGATACCGTCTGGACCGTAGTCCCGCCGCCTGAAGTTGCCACGATCTTCGGCATGTTTGCCGCGTCAGTTGGTCCGACCCTAGTGCCAGGGGCAGGGAGGTTCGAGTAGGCGCTCGACTGGATATAAATCCACCCCGTTCCAGTCGTCTTCTTAGGCAATGATATCGGGCCCGTAAACGTTGCACCTGCTTGAAGAACAATCGTATCGCCAAGTTGCGCGCTGTTCAGTGCTGATTGCAGGTTTCCGCCATTGTTTACATTAATGACATTACCAGTTGTTGAGGAATAGGTTGTGTCAAAGGTCTGTGGCATGGCCGGCAGCGTTGCCGCGCGGACCAGTGCAGTAGTAGCGAGCATTGATACGAACATGACGGCGTTCAGCAAGCTACTGTATCTATTACCAGAATCTCGGCGAAACTGAGTTAACATGTTTTGAACTCCTACAATTGCGAACAGTTGATCCGTTGTTGATAGGGTGTGAAAGCACTGCGATGGCTTGCCGCTTTCCTTGCGAGAGTACTACGGCCCGTGAAGTATTTCCTTGAGACTCGATTTTAGAGAAAAGCTGAATACCTTGTCGGATATTTGGTGCAGTTGGACTCCGCGCTCAAAGGTTTGTGCATCATCATGTATTGATGATGTGATCCGGGGGTTGTCTTCCTTCGGGCAAGGCATCTTCGTTCCGTGAGTATCCGGTTAACGCCCAAGCTATATCGCGAGATTTCTGTCTCATGATCCACTGCGAATAGTGGGCATAGACTGGATAAACACGCCTCCTTCAATCATATGTAGCTGGTGAGACGACTGGCCGACCGCAACTAAGCTAACCAAACGCGACTATTCCAGTGAAGTGCTGAATGGAAGGAGCTTTCCTCGCGGTTCGGGTGAATGACCCGAAAGAAACGAAACGCGCCTACAAGTCTAAGCATATAGTATGCCTGGGTTGAGTGTGGGCTGAACCCCCACCACGGCAATCGCACACATAAACGTCATGAGTTGGCACCCTGGTTCATTGGGGAAACTGGATTCCGAGGAGAGTCGCCCGATAGTCTGGGCGATGGTCGGCGAGTCTTCGGCGGCGGCGCAAGCTGCGGGTCGGGTAAAGCGTGTCGGCGCGCAAAGCCGACAGAGCGAACTTGCGGTTGGCCGAGAGGTTGCGGGCGGCGTGTCCTTTGCGCACGCGGCAGTCGTCTTCGCGGAAGGTCACATCAAGCACCCAGTGCATGGCTTCAACGCCCCAGTGGGCTCGCGCCGCGTGAGCGAACTGCTCGACCGTCTTGACCCCAGCGCTGACGATAAAGTAGCGCCGTTCGATGCTCACCTTGCCCTGGATTTGCTGTTCGGCCTCGATCATGCCGACCCCGGCAAGCTTCTTCCAGGACTCGCGCATGGGCTTGTCCATCCACGACACGTCAGGGACCAAGGCAGCCCGGCGCGTTTCGATGCGGCCATGATTCTTCTCGACCGAGGTGCGCTTTTGCACCTCGATGTTGCGAAAGTCAAACGCCTCGGCGGTGCCGCAGTGCCGACGCACGTATAGCGTCGATTCAGGTTGTAGCACGATTATTCGGAAGACTCGGGCGGATTTGGGTCAAACAGGTGGCCGAGAAGGCGCTTTTGCGAGTGCGCCTGAGCGCTGGCCCGGTCGGATTCGACAGCCCGGTGACGTTCGGGCAATAGCGGGGCGCCCCGCGGCGAATGCAGGGATGGGACAGCGCGGTTTGCAGGCCTGTCAGGTGAAGCGAAGCTGGAACGGACGTTCCATGCGCTGTTTGACCGTTGGCGGATCGAGCCATGGGCCGCTATAGGTGCTGCGCACGAATTGTATGAAGGCGCGCACACCGATCGCCAGATGCTGCGCGACCAGCGCGCTCGAGAAGCGTGCCAGGGTGTTGAGCAGGTGCGCGAGACGCATCAGGTAATGATAGCCGCGCATCGCGTTCCAATTCTTGGCGAAGAGATGCTCGTAGCGGTAACCGTGGTGCTTTTCGACCAGGTTGCAGCTCTCGATCCCCCAACGGTGACGCGCCGCCAGATTGCAGCGTTGGTGGACGTTCTCGCGCCGCAGCTTTTGGCTTGAGATCCAGGCATGTTTGGCGGTCTTTGTCACGATCTCGCCGTCCTCGTCGAGCGCTTGCCAGTTTTCGCGGCAGAGCACGACGTGCACGTCGCGGTGATGGCGGTGGTTGGGTCCGTATTCGTAACGAATGTCATTGACCCAACGAAAGTGCTGCGCTCGCTCGCCCCAGCTCTGGCGGTGTTCATTGTCGGGTTTGAACTTCAGCAGAGCGCCGTATTCCGTCCACACCGTGGGCAGCGAATCGTCTTTGAGCACGATCATGAACTGCCAGTGATAATCGCGGCAACGCTCCAGCACGGGCCCGTTGGGATACAGTCCGTCAAGCAGCAGCATCACCGCCAGGCGGGGAAAGGCCTTTTTGATGCGCTCGGCCAGGCGGTGAAAGGCCCGCAGCTCGCAGTCCTGCTTGTTCTGCTCGGTGTCACCGTGCTGATAGTCGAGAAACTCGCTCATCAGCGGAATCACCATGCCGTTGTGAAAGCACAGGTTCGCTTCCAGGACATAGACGTGGTACTGATAGCGGGCGTGCTCGGGCGCGTCCTGATCGGACCCTGACAGACGCTTTTCCTGTAGCGACTCGCTCCACAAAGTGGCGCCGCCCACCTTCTGCGTGCCATCGATGGCGATGGGATAGCAGTTATTGATCCGGTAGTTTGCAAACTTCTTCTTGCGGATGAGCCGCTCGACCAAATCGATATGTGCGTGCTCGATTTGGCCCACATCGATCTTGCTCAGCAGACGAAACAACGTATCGGCATGGGGCAAACTGTCCAACTCGGGGAACAGCAGCCGCAGGTTGTGCTCGAACATGGGCCGCGTGATATCGGTGTTGGCTTCCCGCCGTGAGCTGTAGTGCAGGACAAACACCAGGATGCCATACAGCATCAGGCTCACCAGCGCGTGCTTGAGCTTTTTCGGGTTGCGCGTGTCCTGGATCTGACGCAGTCGTTTAAGCAGCGTCGGCAGCTGCGCTCTGAACACGCGCGCCTGCTCGGTAACGGCCTCGGTGCGCGCGTGACATTCTTCTTCAACGCTTTGGTAAGGGCTTAAGCGGCTGGCTGGGCTCGGCGGCGCAGGAACAATGAGTCCGGCGGCTTGTTGTTGCTGGCGCAACTCACGGTACTGGTGTTTTTTTTGAAGCGCTTGCTTGGCCGCCTCTCGTGCCGGACGCCGGCTCACTTTGCCCATGGTTCGTGCCTTTCCTGGAGTTGATCGCAGCACAGCAGGCGACGGCACTGCGCCTGCAGCGCTTTGACGAAGATCAGCTTGGCAGAGCTGTGATAGTGCTTGCCGGGGCGCGCCAAACCGCGACCGCTGGTGTGCCCCAGCAACTGCCAGCCGGCGCCGCGGTAGCAGGTGCCGCGATAGTGCGCCGGATCGACAAAGCTCTCCAGCAGCAGCGGCCGGTATCCCCAGCACGCCTGCCAGTCATCGGCCAACTGGCGTGCCAGCTGGCCCAGCACATGGCTGGCCAAGTGCTCGATCCGCACCCAGGGAAACACCAGGAAACGATTATTGTTGACCACCCAGGGCAGGTTCGCCAGGCGCTGGCGCGCACTCCAGCCGATCCAGCGATCACGCGGCTCGATTGCCCTGGCCGCGCCACACAGCAGCAGATAGCCCAGGCTTCGATCGGCGGCCTCAATGCGGTAGCGCGCCCAATAGCCAAACGGCTTGTGGTAGCCCAGCGGATGAAAGCGCTCGACATAGGCATTGCACTGCGCCACATCGTGCGCCTGCCCAAGCAGGCGCAAGCGCACCGGCCCAAGCTGCGCCAACGTGCACTGCACCGACTCACCCGAGACAATCGGCACGCTGGGCGTTGCTGCCCTGTCCCGCCCGCTCGTCTGGTCGCCGCCCTGTGTGCGCCGCGCCGGCAGACGAATCTCGCCGCCCGCTTCCAGGCGCGCCAGCAACTTCCTGCAAGCCTCTTTCTTGGGCGCACCCGCCGGCGTGAGCCACCCCAGATGTTCGCACAGCGTGTCAGCCAATTCCGAGCGCGCCAACCTGGGAAAGCGCTCTATCAGAGTGCGGATGTAGGCAATATCTTCTGCGCCAATCTCGCGATTGCCTTGCCACAGGTTCAACCCATCAGATTGGAACATCGCGTGAAAGCCCTTAAGGCGTGTTGGCTCACGCTCGATTATCCAAGACCGAAATCCGGCTGTCTAGCCCTTTCGCGAAGAAAATATTTTTGCCCGCGCTCCCACCCCTTGTAGCATCAGGGTTTCAGCACATGTGCGTCGGCACTGGCGGTGCCGAAGAACTCGACGATCGCCTGGGACAGATTCTTCTGGTTGTCCTTGACCGCCAGGACATAGTCTGCCCCCTGAGCGAGGACTTTCTCAGCGATCTCGGTCTGGCTGAACCACTTGGTCCCGCAATTCGGGCAACAGTTCGTGTTGAATCACCTTCCAGCGTTGCATGATCACTTAGGGTCGGGTAGCATTCATTTCGCAGGCGTTATGGTGTTGGCATCGATAACCGCATCATGCCAGAAATGGCCGCCTGCACCCCTCCGTTTCGCCTCTCGATGCGAAGAAATCCTCCGCATCCACGGCGTTTTGCAAGAGGCTCACATTGCTACAGATTCTGTCGGTCACTCTTTTCGAGAAGATGCCCTTGCAGCTAGCCTTTCCGGGCATCGACTCCAGTTCCGAGTAAGTATTCGGTGAACCCGTAGTTTCTCCTGCGGGCAGCAAGACGTGCTGGACACGTCGCTCGCGCTGCGGTACCTTCCCGTCCATGGATGGAACGGTGCAGCTTCCCTGTTCGAGTGCGGCCCGCGGCGAAGCCAAGTCGACGCCCTTCGGCGACGTTTTTGTGACGCTGTCCAAACAGGAACACATCGAACTGGTCTGGGCGGCGAAGTATTGGAAGATGGAGCACGGGCGCGCGGCCGCGTGCGCTGAGCCTCGAGGCGGCGTACCAGGAGCGATTCCGACAAGCCGCGCAGCTGCGCAGGCGCGCGAGGCAGCGTTGTTGTGCGAGTTGGAGGCGGCGCAGGCCAAGATCCGCGATCTGCAGCAACGCCTGTTCGCTCGCAAGAGCGAGCGCGGTTCGCTGATCGACGACAAGCATCGAGGCGCGCCAGTGGGGTCACGGCGACGCGGACAGCAGCGTGGTGCCCCGGGTCATGGTCGTTCGCGGCAGGCGCACTTGCCGCTGCGCACCGAGGATATCGAACTCGAATCCGCGCTGTGCCCGGCCTGCGGTGAGCCGCTGGGCGCCTTTGCGGGTACCGAGGACTGCGAGGTTGTGGAAGTCGAGGTGCGGGCGTATCGCAGGCTGATCCGGCGGCGGCGCTATCGGCGCACCTGCGAGTGTGAGGCGCTGCCGGGCATTGTGACGGCCCCGCCCCCGGCGCGGCTGATCGAGCGCGGTAAGTTCGGCATCTCGGTGTGGGTGAGTGTGCTGCTGGACAAGTTCCTGTACGGGCGCCCCAGTTACCGCCTGGTGCAGGATCTGGCCGATCAGGGATTGAATCTGTCGATGGGCACGCTCACCGGGGGTTGCAGGCCATTGCCCCGCTGTTTGAGCCGGTGTACGAGGCGCTGTTGGACGAGTTGCGAGCCGGGGCGCACTGGCACGCCGACGAGACCCGCTGGGAGGTGTTCGTCGACATCGAGGGCAAGCGCGGCCACCGCTGGTACCTGTGGGTATTTCAGTCGCGCGCCGTGGCCTACTACGTGCTCGACGCGTCGCGCTCGGCGGCGGTTCCCAGCGCGGTGCTCGCCGAGGTGGACGGGGGCACCATCAGCTGCGACCGCTATGGTGCCTACAAGAAATTTGCCCGTCTGCATCCGGGCTTCACCTTATTGTATTGCTGGGCGCACCAGCGCCGCGACCTGCTCATGCTGGCCAACGACTATCCGCAACTGGCGCCCTGGGCACTGGCCTGGGTAGAGTGCATCGGCGTGCTGTTCGCGCTGCACGCACAGCGCCGCGAAGCCTGGCTCGCCGGCCGTGAGTACGGCGAACTGGATCGAGGACTGCGTGCGACGGTGCAGGAGATGGCCGACAAGCGCGAGGCGGCGCTGGCCGATCCGACGCTGCCGGCCCCGGCGGCCAAGCTGCTCACCAGCATGCGCAGGCACTGGGCCGGATTGACGGCGTTTCTCGATCGCCCGCAGCGGGCACTGGACAATAACGAGGCCGAACGGGCCTTGCGTCCGGCGGTCGTCGGCCGCAAGAACTCTTACGGTTCGGGCAATCAGTGGTCTGGACAACTCGCGGCGATGATGTTCAGTGTGCTGATGAGCCTGCGCCTGTGGCAGGTCAATCCGCGCACCTGGCTCAGCGCCTACCTGCAGGCCTGTGCCGAAAACGCCAACCGCCCGCCGGATCTGGCCGGGTTCCTGCCCTGGCGCATGGATGCGGCGCGGCTGGCCGCCCTGCGCAGCGCACCCGCCTTGACCCAACCCCCGGGAGTCGATACCTCGTGACCCTGTATTGCGGTCGGCACTTCAGCGCCGATGAACTGCTGATGATCAAAGGGCTGATCGCCCACACCCCGGGACTCAAACGCACCCCGCTGTCGCGCACCCTGTGCGCGTTGCTGGACTGGAGAAAGCCCAACGGCCAACTCAAGGACATGAGCTGCCGCGTGGCATTGCTGCGCATGCAGGCCGATGGCCTGCTCGAGCTGCCGCCCTCGAACATCGTGCAGCCGCGAGGCCGCCCGCACTTCCCGCCCTCACCAGCCACCGACCCCAGCGTGCGCTGCGCGAACCCGTGCATGCCTTGCCACCCTTGAGGTTGCAGCCGGTCAGCGCCGGCCCCGCCTCGCGCCTGTGGAACGAGTACATCGCTCGCTACCACTATCTGGGATACACGCCGCTGGCCGGCAGCCAGATGCGCTACAACGTCTTTGCCGGCGAGCAACTGCTCGCCCTGATCAGCTTTGGCGCCAGCGCCTGGAAACTGGCCGAGCGCGATCGCTTCATCGGCTGGGAGCAAGCCCAGCGCGAGCGCAACCTGCAACTGATCGTCAACAACGCCCGTTTCCTGATCCTGCCCTGGATTCAGTCGAAGGGGCTCGCCTCGAAGATCCTCGCCCTGGCCGCGCGCCAGCTGCCCAACGACTGGTTCGCTCGCTACTGCTTGCGCCCCGCGCTGCTCGAGACCTTCGTCGAAACGCCACGTCACCGCGGCACCTGCTACAAGGCCGCCAACTGGATCCACGTCGGGCAGACCGTCGGTCGCGGCAAGAAGTCCACCGTGCACCACCCGATTATCCCCATCAAGGACATCTGGCTCTATCCGCTGCGCAAGGACTTCCGCTCCGTCCTCGCACAGTAAGAGCCCATCACGGGTTCACCGAATACTTACAGTTCCGAAAGCACCATGAGCGGCAACCAATTGAATCTATTCGCGCTTTAACCGGACAGCAGTGCCGCAAACTACTGTCTCCAGCGGCAGACACGCACTCGATGCGTCTCACCTAACTTATTGATTGTAAATAACCCATGCCTGTGCCGCATTTGCGACGACGCTGTTGACATTCAGTGCCGACGCACATGTGCTGAAACCCTGATGCTACAAGGGGTGGGAGCGCGGGCAAAAATATTTTCTTCGCGAAAGGGCTAGACAGCCGGATTTCGGTCTTGGATAATCGAGCGTGAGCCAACACGCCTTAAGGGCTTTCACGCGATGTTCCAATCTGATGGGTTGAACCTGTGGCAAGGCAATCGCGAGATTGGCGCAGAAGATATTGCCTACATCCGCACTCTGATAGAGCGCTTTCCCAGGTTGGCGCGCTCGGAATTGGCTGACACGCTGTGCGAACATCTGGGGTGGCTCACGCCGGCGGGTGCGCCCAAGAAAGAGGCTTGCAGGAAGTTGCTGGCGCGCCTGGAAGCGGGCGGCGAGATTCGTCTGCCGGCGCGGCGCACACAGGGCGGCGACCAGACGAGCGGGCGGGACAGGGCAGCAACGCCCAGCGTGCCGATTGTCTCGGGTGAGTCGGTGCAGTGCACGTTGGCGCAGCTTGGGCCGGTGCGCTTGCGCCTGCTTGGGCAGGCGCACGATGTGGCGCAGTGCAATGCCTATGTCGAGCGCTTTCATCCGCTGGGCTACCACAAGCCGTTTGGCTATTGGGCGCGCTACCGCATTGAGGCCGCCGATCGAAGCCTGGGCTATCTGCTGCTGTGTGGCGCGGCCAGGGCAATCGAGCCGCGTGATCGCTGGATCGGCTGGAGTGCGCGCCAGCGCCTGGCGAACCTGCCCTGGGTGGTCAACAATAATCGTTTCCTGGTGTTTCCCTGGGTGCGGATCGAGCACTTGGCCAGCCATGTGCTGGGCCAGCTGGCACGCCAGTTGGCCGATGACTGGCAGGCGTGCTGGGGATACCGGCCGCTGCTGCTGGAGAGCTTTGTCGATCCGGCGCACTATCGCGGCACCTGCTACCGCGGCGCCGGCTGGCAGTTGCTGGGGCACACCAGCGGTCGCGGTTTGGCGCGCCCCGGCAAGCACTATCACAGCTCTGCCAAGCTGATCTTCGTCAAAGCGCTGCAGGCGCAGTGCCGTCGCCTGCTGTGCTGCGATCAACTCCAGGAAAGGCACGAACCATGGGCAAAGTGAGCCGGCGTCCGGCACGAGAGGCGGCCAAGCAAGCGCTTCAAAAAAAACACCAGTACCGTGAGTTGCGCCAGCAACAACAAGCCGCCGGACTCATTGTTCCTGCGCCGCCGAGCCCAGCCAGCCGCTTAAGCCCTTACCAAAGCGTTGAAGAAGAATGTCACGCGCGCACCGAGGCCGTTACCGAGCAGGCGCGCGTGTTCAGAGCGCAGCTGCCGACGCTGCTTAAACGACTGCGTCAGATCCAGGACACGCGCAACCCGAAAAAGCTCAAGCACGCGCTGGTGAGCCTGATGCTGTATGGCATCCTGGTGTTTGTCCTGCACTACAGCTCACGGCGGGAAGCCAACACCGATATCACGCGGCCCATGTTCGAGCACAACCTGCGGCTGCTGTTCCCCGAGTTGGACAGTTTGCCCCATGCCGATACGTTGTTTCGTCTGCTGAGCAAGATCGATGTGGGCCAAATCGAGCACGCACATATCGATTTGGTCGAGCGGCTCATCCGCAAGAAGAAGTTTGCAAACTACCGGATCAATAACTGCTATCCCATCGCCATCGATGGCACGCAGAAGGTGGGCGGCGCCACTTTGTGGAGCGAGTCGCTACAGGAAAAGCGTCTGTCAGGGTCCGATCAGGACGCGCCCGAGCACGCCCGCTATCAGTACCACGTCTATGTCCTGGAAGCGAACCTGTGCTTTCACAACGGCATGGTGATTCCGCTGATGAGCGAGTTTCTCGACTATCAGCACGGTGACACCGAGCAGAACAAGCAGGACTGCGAGCTGCGGGCCTTTCACCGCCTGGCCGAGCGCATCAAAAAGGCCTTTCCCCGCCTGGCGGTGATGCTGCTGCTTGACGGACTGTATCCCAACGGGCCCGTGCTGGAGCGTTGCCGCGATTATCACTGGCAGTTCATGATCGTGCTCAAAGACGATTCGCTGCCCACGGTGTGGACGGAATACGGCGCTCTGCTGAAGTTCAAACCCGACAATGAACACCGCCAGAGCTGGGGCGAGCGAGCGCAGCACTTTCGTTGGGTCAATGACATTCGTTACGAATACGGACCCAACCACCGCCATCACCGCGACGTGCACGTCGTGCTCTGCCGCGAAAACTGGCAAGCGCTCGACGAGGACGGCGAGATCGTGACAAAGACCGCCAAACATGCCTGGATCTCAAGCCAAAAGCTGCGGCGCGAGAACGTCCACCAACGCTGCAATCTGGCGGCGCGTCACCGTTGGGGGATCGAGAGCTGCAACCTGGTCGAAAAGCACCACGGTTACCGCTACGAGCATCTCTTCGCCAAGAATTGGAACGCGATGCGCGGCTATCATTACCTGATGCGTCTCGCGCACCTGCTCAACACCCTGGCACGCTTCTCGAGCGCGCTGGTCGCGCAGCATCTGGCGATCGGTGTGCGCGCCTTCATACAATTCGTGCGCAGCACCTATAGCGGCCCATGGCTCGATCCGCCAACGGTCAAACAGCGCATGGAACGTCCGTTCCAGCTTCGCTTCACCTGACAGGCCTGCAAACCGCGCTGTCCCATCCCTGCATTCGCCGCGGGGCGCCCCGCTATTGCCCGAACGTCACCGGGCTGTCGAATCCGACCGGGCCAGCGCTCAGGCGCACTCGCAAAAGCGCCTTCTCGGCCACCTGTTTGACCCAAATCCGCCCGAGTCTTCCGAATAATCGTGCTACAACCTGAATCGACGCTATACGTGCGTCGGCACTGGTTGACATTAGAGCCTCTTGCAAAACGCGGTGGATGCGGAGGATTTTTTTCATCGAGAGGCGAAATGGAGGGGTGCAGGCGGCCATTTCTGGCATGATGCGGTTATCGATGCCAACACCATAACGCCTGCGAAATGAATGCTACCCGACCCGAAGTGATCATGCAACGCTGGAAGGTGATTCAACACGAACTGTTGCCCGAATTGCGGGACCAAGTGGGAACCCTGACGCCGAAGCTGGAGCGGGTCGTTCATACCCTGGAATGGGTACGGATCGAGGACTTCACGGCCGCGTCGTGGTGTGGTCTCGGGCGCCCGCCGCATGAGCGGGCGTGGCTGGCCAATGCCTTCGTCGCCAAGTCGGTGCTGGGACTGACCAGCACGACGGCGCTGATCGAACGCCTGAGCGCCGACCGCGCACTGCGCCGCATCTGTGGATTTGTGCTGTGCAAGAAACTGCCATCGGAGTCCACCTTCTCGCGCGCCTTCGAGCAATTCGCCGAAAGATGCTTGGCCGAGCGCGTGCATGAAGCGCTGATCCGGGAGCATCTCGGCGATCGACTGATCGGGCACATCAGCCGAGACGGCACCGCCATTGAAACGCGCGAGCGTCCGCTTCGGACAAAGCCGCAACCGGATGCGGCTCCGGCAGTGTGGCGCAAACGAGGTCGCCCTCGCAAAGGTGAGCTTCGCCCCCCGGCCAAGGCATCGCCGCTCTCTCGCCAACGCCAACAGAGCTTGGCACAGATGATCCAGGACATCCCCAGCGCATGTGATCGCGGAACCAAGTGCAATGCTCAAGGCTACAAGATCAGTTGAAACGGCTACAAGCTGCACCTGGACACCGCCGACTGCGGCGTGCCGATTACTGCACTGCGGTCCTCTGCTTCGATGCACGACAGCCGTGCCGCCATCCCACTCTCGCTGATGAGCGCACAGCGGGTCACCAACCTCTACGATCTGATGGACGCGGCCTACTGCAGCGTCGAGTTGCGCGAACACAGCCGCAGCCTGGGGCATGTCCCTCTGATCGATCACAACCCTCGCAAAGGCGAGAAGATCGATTTCGCGCCGGCCGAGGCAATCAGGTACAACGAACGCACTGCCGCCGAGCGCAGCAACGCGCGACTCAAGGATGAGTTCGGCGGCAAAATCATCCTGGTCAAGGGCGGCACCAAGGTCATGGGACACTTGATGTTCGGTGTCCTGGCGTTGTCTGCCGATCAATTGATGCGATTGCGACAATGATTCTCTGCCCCTGTCCGGCACGGATGCATTCGATGGTGCAGGGCAGCTTTCGCGCTGAATCATGACAAATATGCGAACCGGCTAGAAACGTAGTCAGCACGAACCCGCCGCCGCCAAAAAAGCGCTTCTGGAAAGCGAATGCGGCAGCTCAGAGTCATCGAATTTCGAGTTTTGCAAGAGGCTCGCTGCTTGTTGCTTGATAGGCTGCCAAGTAGTAACTTCGGCGTTGCGCGCCAGAAGAATGAGGTATTGTTTGGACAATGAGGCGCTTGTGGCAAAGCGAGATCGGGTGAATCTTGATCGCGTTGCGATACTTTCGACCTTAGTGAAGTTGAAGTGCTGTCTATACACTGATTGCCTCGGCTGAGGTTCGCCGTTGGACGGCCTATCGATCAAGGGGAGAAGTCATGCTTGAACGGTTTGATCTCAGAAGTCGCGTTGTTACAAGTCATGCTTTTTCGATATTGGCCATTGTCGTTTCGATGGTTGGATGTGTGTCAAGTAAATTTGCCCCACCTCCCCCGACAGCTGATGGCGGGGAGTACAGCTATCTCATCGGGCCAGGCGACACGCTGAATATTGCGGTTTGGCGGAATCCGGAGCTTTCGATGACGGTTCCTGTGCGCCCTGATGGCAAAATCAGCACCCCGTTGGTTCAGGATCTTGTGGCCATCGGGAAGGATCCAAAGACACTGGCCAAGGATATCGAGAAGTCGTTGGCGACTTACATTCGGGATCCGGTTGTGACGGTTATTGTTACCAATTTCGTCGGTCCATATGGCGAGCAGGTGCGCGTAATTGGCGAGGCGGCGAAACCGCAGACCCTGCCATACAAGCAGAAGATGACCCTGCTGGATGTAATGATCGCTGTGGGCGGGCTAACCGATTTTGCGAATGGAAATGCAGCGACTATCCTTCGCACCAGGGAGAACAATAAGCAGTACTCGGTCCGGCTCAAGGATCTCGTCAAAGGTGGAGACTATTCCGCTAACGTGGAGATGAAGCCCGGCGATATTGTCATCATTCCTCAAAGCTGGTTCTGATGGCCGTGGCCCACGTTCGGGTAGCCTTGTCGTGTCTTTTGGCCGGTCTATTGGTTTTGACGATAGGATGTGCTACGCAGTCCCCTGATGCGCTCGACGGCGTTGATATATGGATGATTTGATCCGACGCTCATTGATCCTTTTGCGCGGGATTTGGCATCGACGCTGGATCGGAATGGCGGTCGCGTGGTTGGCGGGCATTGCTGGTAGCGTTGCCCTCTGGGCGATTCCCCAACGCTATGAGGCTTCGGCGAAGATTTTCGTCGATACCGAGTCAGTGCTGAAGCCCTTGATGGTCGGGCTCGCCGTACAGCCGAACGTGGATCAACAGGTGACAATGTTGAGTCGTCGCCTGATCAGCCGGCCGAATATCGAAAAATTGATAGGAATGGCAAAACTGGATGTCAATGAGAACTCAAAGTCGAGGAAGGCCGCCCTCGTAGAAAGCTTGATTGGCCGACTGGAAATCCTCACACTCGGAAAGGAAAACCTCTATCGACTGAGTTTTCGGGACACCGATCCTTCTCGGGCAAAACGAGTAGTCGAGTCCCTGACATCAATTTTCATCCAATCGAGTCAGGTAGAAAGCCAGACAGATTCCCTCGACGCCAAAAAGTTCATCGACGAACAGATCAAGCTTTATGAGGTCAAGCTCTCGGAAGCGGAAAATCGCCTCAAGGACTTCAGGATTCGCCATTTTGGATTGTCTGAGGGTGGAAAGGGCTTCTTCGCAAGAATGGAGGACGTCAATCTTGAGCTTTCCAAGGCGCGGCTCGATTTGAGGGAAGCCGAAAACTCGCGCGATTCGTTGCGGCGAGCGATAGCCGGCGAGGATCCGTTGCTGGTCGGTCCGAGCGCGGTTAGCGACAAGGGTTTGACCCCCGAGATTGATGCTCGTATCGATGCTGTGAGGCGAAATCTCGATAGCCTGATGCAGCGCTTTACTGAAGAGCACCCGGATGTTGCGGGAGCGAAACGGGTGCTCGCCCAATTGGAGGAGCAACGGCGCATTGAGACGGCGGCGCGGGAAAAGACCCCGCCTTCTAGGGCCGCAGGGGCAGTCAGTGCGAACCCCGCCTACAAGGAGCTGAAGGTTTCGCTGGCGCAGGCTGAGGCCACTGTCGCGTCACTCCGGACGCGAGTTGGCGAATATGAGGCCCGCTACAGGCAGATAAAGGATGCCGCACGCTCGGTACCTCAGGTAGAAGCGGAATTGGCACAGCTGAATCGAGACTACGAAGTCAATAAGAAGAACTACGAATTGCTTGTAACTCGGCGCGAATCCGCGGAACTCTCCGGGCAAATGGAGGCATCGGCGGGCGTTGCGCAGTTTCGTGTTGTCGAGCCTCCGCGGGTCTCGCCCAGGCCGGTAGCGCCGGACCGCCTAAAGCTTCTGCCAGTTATTCTGCTCGGTGCGCTGGGTGTTGGGGTTGGTGGGAGCTTTGCGGTAAACCGAGTTTGGCCAACTTTCGTGGATGTCGCGACCCTTCGTGAAGCCACCGGGTTGCCGGTGCTCGGAAGCGTTAGTTTCTATGCGGCGCCGGCAGAAAGAAAAAAGGAGCGTCGCGGGCTAGTTGGTTTCCTGGCGGCGCTTTTCGGTTTGATCGTCGTCTTTGGAACGGAATTCGCAGCGGTTTTTATGATGGTGAGGACGGCCTGACCAAGGCGGGTTATGGGAGTAATCGAGAAAGCGGCGAGAAGGCTGGAACAGCTCAAACATGCGAATGCTGCAGAGTCCGAAAAGGAATTGCTGCAAGAGCCGTCGATTGGAGGGCCATTTCCGACGACTGGGCAGAGCCGGGACATGTGTCAGTCCGTGTCGCCGGTTGCACTGAATCAAGAGGCGGGGGAGGGCGGGCGAGCTAAACGGTTGCCACAGCAAAGTACCAATCGTGTCTCGATTGATCTCGACCGGCTAGGGCGACTTGGACTGGTTTCGCCGGGGGATCCCAAGTCCCTCATTGCTGAGGAGTTGCGGGATATCAAGCGTCCGATTCTTCGCAATGCAACAGGGAAGGGAGCGGCCCCTGTGGCAAACGGCAATCTCGTGATGATCACCAGCGCGTTGCCCTCAGAGGGGAAGAGCACAACGGCCGTGAATCTGGCGATGAGCATCGCGCTTGAGGTCGACTATACGGTTCTGCTGGTCGATGCAGATGTGGCGAATCCATCGATTCCGGCCAAGCTCGGGGTTGCTACTGAAATGGGACTGCTGGATGTTCTATCCGATAGTTCAATCGACGTCGGTGACGTGCTGATCAGGACCAACATCGAGAGCCTCAGTTTGCTGCCGAGTGGCAAGTTCCAATCGCGGGCAACCGAACTGCTCTCGAGCGATGTGATGAACAAGCTGCTGCGGGAGTTGGCCAGCCGCTATTCGGACCGCATCATTGTGTTCGATTCCCCGCCTCTGCTGCGCAGCAATGAGGCCCGCGCAATTGCGACACAAATGGGGCAGGTTGTGGTCGTCGTTGGCGCAGAATCGACAACTCACGATCAAGTGCGCCAGGCTCTTGCGGCTATAGAGGTTTGCCCTGTCAGATTGATAATGTTGAACAAGAGTCGGCTCGCGCTGGGAACGACTCATGGCGGATACGGGTATGGGTATGGTCGGTAGACTGGCCGGGCGCGAGTTTTTCGGACATCGAGCGGTTCCGCTTGCTCAAACCCGGCGAAAGCGGAGATTGTTGCTCTTGATATTTGGTATTCCTTTGTTTTCTCTTGGGATTGCCGGAGGTGTCTCGGCGCAGGCGCAGTCTCTGGAGTCCGGGCTGAGGCGTGTTCCGGTGGGCAGCGCCAAAGAACCTGGGGTCGTTCAAGACGGAGATCAGTCACGGCCTGATGATCCTAACGAGCGCTCGACTGGCGGGCCTGCCCAACCGCGCGACAAGTTGGCGCAGTCACTATCGCGACAATGGTTCTTCGAGCCGAGCCTGTTGGTTCGCGAGACGTGGACCGACAACATCGCACTGCAGTCGTCGGGAAGCAAGTCGAGCGACTGGGTGACGGAACTCGTCCCTGGAATTTCGATTCGAGGTAAGACTGCGCGATTGCAGGCTAACCTCGACTACAGTCTCGCCGGTATAGTGTCTGCACGAGATTCGCAGCGCAACAATGTTCAAAATTCCCTCAATGCGCTCGGCGCATTCGAGGCAATCGATAAGTTTTTCTTTATTGAGGCCAGCGCATACATTACCCAGCAGGCCGCGTCTGCCTTTGGCGTTCGCCCCACGTCAAGCATAAGCGATACCGCAAGTCGTACGGAGACGCGGTATTTCTCGATTAGCCCCTATTTGACCGGCTTTTTTGGCTCCCGGGCATCCTACGAGTTGCGATTCAATCAAGCGGTTACACGCACCAAGGGCAATCTGGTACAGGATTCCGATTCTCAAAGTTGGGCTGGGCGAATGGCGAGTTCTGCCGAACAGACCCAGTTTGGGTGGCTGGTGGAACTTGAGGATGCCCGCGATAGTGTGAAAAATGGCTTGGGCACGCATGCGGCATTTGTTCGAGGGACAGGAAGTTACAACTTCGGACCACCGTTGCGCCTTTTCGCTCGAGTTGGACGGGAGCTCAACGACTATTCCTCAGAGGACCGGGCCAATGCTACCTACGGTATTGGTTTGTCATGGGCGCTCTCTGAACGGACGAGCCTTGATCTTGAGAACGACAAGCGCTTTTTTGGGCACAGCTATCGTTATGCCATTCGCCATCGAACGCCCTTGAGTTCGTGGAGTCTTTCGGCTAGCCAGGATATTACAACCTCGTCGATACAACTCTCGAGCAGACCAGATTCCTCGGCATTTGGCCGGGTGTTCGATCTCTTGGCAACTCAAATACCAGATCCGGTGGAACGGTCGGTGCGGGCTCGTCAGCAACTACGAGATGCCGGAATCCCCGAAGAGCAGATCTCCCGCACGGCATTCCTAACGTCGCGCGTATTTGTCGACAAACGTGCTGAAGCTTCGGCCGCATTGCTAGGAGCAAGAAACACCCTCGCAGCTACGGTTCTCTGGAGCCGGAACAGACCGGTTTCGTCATCGAACGGAATTGAAGACGACTTTTCGCGTGCCAGTAGCGTGAACGGACGCTCATTGGCGGTCGACCTGACTCACAGGCTGAGCCCGTTTTCGGAGCTTCGAACCGGACTGAGTTGGACACGCAATTCGAGTGAAGGCGGCATCGACATTCTCGAAACGACGCAACGTGCTTTGACTCTTGCTCTTGTTAAGCAGCTTGGACCGAAGACCACCGGTTCATTCGGATTGCGTACAGTGCGCTTTGATAGCAGTGCTCCGGGTACGGGCGATTATTGCGAGAACGCCGTCTACGGTTCCGTCAGTCACACGTATTGAGCCTCTGACCTTGCCCCCGAAAAACGGACGCCATGAAGTGTAAGAATTGGACTTCATGGAGGAACGTATGAAACCGACGATTGTGAAACGCAGCTACACAGCCGAATATCGCGAAGCGGCGGTACGGCAAGTTCTCGACGCAGGGCGAGCGCTGACGGAAGTGGCGCGCAGCCTGGAGATCTCGCACAAAACCTTGGCCAACTGGGTGCGCTTGGCACGCTCACAGAAGCCGCTGATCAAGCGCGAGCCGGCGCTCGCAGCCGACCCTGCGGCGCTGGAGTTGTCGCGGCTGCGCGCCGAGAACGCACGGCTGCGGATGGACAACGAAATCCTAAGCCGGCGGAGCCGGAACCAAACAGGTTAATGTAGAGGCACTCTGAAACTTGGAGGGGGTGGCGATGAACGCACCGCTGCTTGAGCGCTACGCTGACCGGATTGCGGGGGTGTTGACCTGCTACGACCGGATTGTCATTACAGGTACGCTGCCTGGAGCATGTCACGCGGCGGGGATGACGAGTTTCCTGAACGCGCACCGTATTCGGATCTTTGACTACCCCCGCTTTGCCGAGCCGTTGCGCGATCGCATCCGGGCGAATGCTGAGAAATTGGCGACGTCCGCAGGCACAAAGATCGAGTACATCGCCAAGGCCCATGTTCGCAAGGAATCGATCGTCGCTGCAGTCATCCAGGAGCGTGGCGATCACCCCGGACTGGTCCACGTCATCTCGACCATGGAAGCGTGCTCGTCGTACAGGTCGTGGCACGACAAGCGCACCCACGAGACCTTCCTGCGGCCGACGCCCGGCAAGTGCCTGCATTACTACTTCTACTTCATTGACCCCAAGTTGGGGCTGGTTTATCTGCGCGTGCCGACCTAGTGTCCGTTCCGGCTTCAGTTCTACTGCAATGGACACAGTTTGCTCGCACGACAACTGGCGGCAGCCAACATCGACTACACCATGGCCGACAACGCCTTCATCCGCATCGACGACTGGGACCGCGCCCAGCAGCTGGCCGACCGCCTTTCTCCCGATGTCCTGCACCGGGTTCTTGATCACTACGCCAAGCAATGCTGTCCGGTCCTTGACGTCTTTGGCCAGACCTACCACTGGAGCCTGATGCAGATCGAGTGCTCGACCGATCTTGCGTTCCGCTCGGAAGCGACGATGCTGCCGCTCTACCAAGCCATCTCGCGGGAAGCCATAGTCTCGGTCAAGGCCGAGCACGTGATGCACTTTCTGGGCAAGAAGATGTCGCCGCAACTGATGCAGGAAGTCGAGAGCCGCTTGTCCACACGGATCGAAGGCACCTGCATCAAGCATCGACTGGGCAAGAACTCGGTCAAGATGTACGACAAGTTCGGTCGCGTGCTGCGTATCGAAACCACGACCAACGACGTTTCCTTCTTCAAGCACCACCGCAAGGTGGAACACCGGGATGGACATGCCTCCCGGGAACTGGCCGCCGTCAAGAAGTCGATTTACAGCCTGATCGATCTGCGCGAAATTCTCCTCGGCTGCAACCGCCGCTATCTCGAATTCCTCTCGGCGCTTGATGACTTCTCCGCCGGCACTCGCAGCCTCGACAAACTGACCACCGCCAAACAGATTGATGGGCATCGCGTCAAGGGATTCAATTTCTTCGACAAGACCGAGCATTCCCTGCTCTGCTCGCTGCAACGCCCAGAGTTCAACATCAGCGGCGTTCGCCGGGCCGATCTGAAACCTTACCTGCCGCACTTGTCCGCCTCCAGCATCACCCGTTATCTCAAACGCTTGCGCGACTTCGGCCTCATCAAGAAGGTCGTCGGCACCTACCGCTATTACCTCACTCGCATCGGCCGCAATGCCATCGCGGCTGCCTGCAAACTTTCTGAACACGTCATCATCCCGGCTCTCGCCGTATGACAAAGTCTGCTCAGAATTCGTAAAGAGTGAAGTCATAAGGGACTAGAGTCGTTGACCTAGCACCCAGTAAAGAGAGCCGCAAGGCAACCGTGATGACTGAAGATCAAGATGCACGGGCCGCACTAAGCGCCGATGACCCTCCCACGTCGCGAGGCGTTCGAGAGGTATCAGATTTGGATCGATCGCTTGTCCATGGTGTCGCGTGGAACGCAAGCGTGAAATTCCTTAGCCAAATCTTCACGTGGGCGTCAACACTGATCGTCGCGCGTGCGCTCACGCCTGATGACTATGGGCTGGTTGCGATGGCCATCGTGTTCACCAGCCTAGTCGAAATGGTGTCCGACTTTGGGATGGGTCAATCGATTGTTAAACATCGCGATCTGACGCCCAGACAAATCGCGCAGATCAACGGGCTTTGTGTGCTCGTCGGCCTGGCGGCTTGGGGCATCACCTGCGCTGCAGCATATCCAGTCTCCGTGTTCTTCCGAGAACCCGACTTAGTGGCGGTCGTCTTAGCTTTGGGTTCGGGGTTCTTTATCACTTCTTTCCGTAGCGTCCCACTTTCAATTCTCGAACGAGACATGCAGTTTCGTGCAGTGTCCTTGAACGAGGGAATCAATGCCATTGTTCTGAGCGTTCTCATGGTTGCACTGGCGCTCTCGGGGTTCAAGTACTGGGCCCTTGTTATAGGCAACCTTGTTGGTGCGATGCTATCCACACTACTGGCGTACCGCGTCGCCCCAACGCCGTTCGCTTGGCCACGTTACCGGGAGATCAAGGAGGCGATAGTTTACGGAGGCCATATGATTGGACTCCGATTTTGCTATTACGTGACTACGAACGCGGACGCGTTTGTGGTCGGGAAAGTGCTTGGACAGCGACTCCTCGGTGCATACAGTCTTGCAATGACGATCGCGGCGATTCCAGTGGAGAAAATTGGCAGTCTCCTCGTTCGCGTGTTGCCTCCCGTCATTAGCGCGGTACAACACGATTCGGCTAAGCTGCGCCGCTACGTTTCAGCCATCACTGAGGCGTTATCGCTCTTAACGATGCCAGCATCGGTAGGGCTTGCATTGGTTGCCACTGATCTTGTGCCATTTGCACTCGGCGACGCGTGGCGGCCTGCTATCTTGCCTCTGCAGATTTTAAGCATAAGTATTGCCCACCGTTCAACGTTCGTGATTATTCCCTCTGTGGCTGCCATTATTGGCTTGTCACGGACATCAATGCACGTATCGGCGCTCGGCGCCATCTTGCTTCCCATAGCATTCTTTGGTGGAACCTTCTGGGGTATCGGTGGTGTGGCCGCAGTCTGGCTGATTGTCTATCCACTCATCACCTTTCCGTATTACTACGTGGTTTTTCGCCGGATACATATGTCTGCCGGAGAGTATCTGACCGCGCTTTGGCCTGCGACTAGCTGTACGGCAGTGATGGCGGCCGTCGTCTATGGCGTGCTCGAAGTGCTTCCTACTCATTGGCCGATGGCAGCGCGGTTAGCCGTGGAAATCCTGGTGGGGGCAGTTACATACGTTGCCGCACTCATCGCCTTTCACAGGAAACGACTGTCAGCGATGAGGAGCATTTACGACTTGCTGCGGAGCAAAGGCCAACAGCCCAGGGCGTAAAGCTCGAAGAAGCGGGCTTTCAGGAGTCCCCAACATGGCTGAAAGTCGATGCCGGTCAACTACAAGAAGGAAAGGCATATGTTTGGTAGCCCGTACATTTGTGTACGACGATCAGCCTCAGGTGTTGAGTTTGAAGGCCAGGCAAGCTGCAATCTTGGCTACAGGACGAAAACGGCAGCAGGAGGCAACGAGGAAGGCATCTTCGCGTGCTGGCAATGGGATGGCACGCGACTGACCGTCCGCAACGATCGCTATGGTTTTTTCCCGCTTTTTTACTTCCGGGATACGCGCGGTGTCTGCATATCGACTTCTCTCGCTAAGTTGCTCGAGCGTGGTGCATCAAACCAGTTGAACGCGGCGGGGCTGGCGGTGTTTCTGCGGCTGGGGTGGTTTATTGGCGATGAATCCCCATTTCAAAATATCCTTGCCATGCCACCGGGCGCAACGCTGGAATGGCAGAACGGAGAGTGCTGGATTACCTCATCAGGTTTGCCGATCGCCAAGCCTCAGCAAATTGGTACTGACGATGCGCTCGAAACTTACGTGGCACTCTTTAGAGCGGCCATCCACAGATGCGCACCGCCTTCGGACGAGTTTGTCGTACCACTGAGCGGTGGCCGCGATTCTCGGCATATCCTATTGGAGCTTTGTGAAGCCGGTTTCCGCCCGGCTGCTTGCCTGACTCAGCGCAAGCTACCCAAGAGCGCGGAACACGTGGACGAGGATGTTGCAATTGCCGCGCAGCTGTGCGGCACTTTGGGGATTCGGCATGTAGTCGTCGAGCAGAATCCTGACAGGCTTTCAGCGGAGCTTCGGAAGAACAGGCAGACAGAATTCTGTGCGATGGAGCACGCGTGGGGCTTGCCATTCGCAGATCGACTCAGTGCCTGGGACTATGCATACGACGGCATCGGCGGCGATATGTTGTCTGAAGGCGGGGTTGATGTATTTGATGACGGAGAGCTTGACGAAGACGGCTCCTTGTTGAGCCCACGACGGCTAGCGCTGTTCGAGGAGGGCAAACTTGAAGTCCTGGCGGACGAAATTCTGGGGCGCGATGACGGCTATCTTCCCACAATTCTACTTGAGCCGCAGTATAGGCGGTTCAGTCGCGCACTAGCCGTCGAAAGTCTTGTCGCTGAACTCGGCCGACACGCGAATGCTCCAAACCCGATCAGCTCGTTCTACTTTCACAACCGCACGCGCCGATCAATTGCTTTGGGCACCCTGGCAACCTGGCGCGCAAGAAGGGCTGTCTTTATGCCTTATCTTGATCACGCACTATACGATTTCCTGACGTCGCTGCCGGCCAGATTCTTTCTGGAGTGCCAGTTCCATACGGAGGCCATTCGGCGTGCCCACCCAAGCTATTCGCGTATTCCGTTCCACTCTCGATGCTCTTCGGAGGTAAGTGGCCCATCGTTTGACTACACCGCAAACTGTGCCACGCAGTTTGCTCTTGATACCGGCGGACTGTGTCTTCGCCGACCAAGAGGCCATCTATTGCGTCGCAGCAGCCTTGTGCTGCGCATCTTGCGAGCGCTCGTAGACAGGAGTTACCGCAGCGAAGTAGAGAGTCTTGGCGCGCTCGCGGCGTACCTTTATCAGTTGGAGGAATTGTGTGACGGGAAAGGTGTGCAGGCAGGGTGGATCGGCGCTATCTGAATTAGTTTGTTAGTGCAATGGGTTAGCACGCAAGGCTGGACAAGCCCGGGATTTCTCGGTATAACCCATGGGATGGAATCGATGAAACCCATGGCGCAAGTCCTATCGGAGCTTCAGGTACGGCCGGTAGAGCGCAGCGAGGAACAACGCTATCGAGAGCAGATGGCGCGGCATCATTATCTGGGAGATCTCGCGAAGATCGGCGAGGCGATCTGGTATGTCGCAACCTGGCGCGGTCAGTGGGTCGCGCAACTCAACGTCTCGGCGGCGGCCCTGAAATGCGGCGTGCGTGATCGATGGATCGGCTGGGACTTTCGCACGCAGTATGACCGACTCAAACTCATCGCCAACAACAGTCGCTTCCTGATCCTGCCCGAGTGGCACCGGCCGAATATTGGCTCACGGGTGCTCTCGCTCACTGAACGGCGCATCGCACGCGACTGGCAGGGGCGCTTTGGTCATCCCTTGCTCCTGCTGGAAACCTTTGTCGATCCGCGGCGATTTCATGGCGGCGTCTATCGCGCGGCCAACTGGACGGAACTGGGGCTCACTCAAGGCTACCGGCGCACGCGGCAAGGCTACAGCGGCGAGATTGACGCGCCCAAGCGCGTGTTTGTGCGTGCCTTGCACCGGGCCGCCCGAGCGCAATTGACGCATCCTGAGCGCAATCACCTCCAACTCACGGGAGCCCCAAAATTGATGCTGAGCGCTGAGCAGATGCGCGCGCTGCCGCTGTGCTTCACCACCGTCACCGACCCGCGCCGCCGGCAAGGGCGCCGCCACCGCCTGCCCGTGGTGCTGGGCATTGCCGCGGGCGCCATCCTGTGCGGCATGCGCGGCTACAAGGCCGCCCATGACTGGGCCGAAAGCCTGGGGCAAAAGGCACGTGAGCGCTTTGGCTGTCGGCGCGAGAAGGGGCGTTATGTCGTCCCCAGCGAATTCGTCATCCGCGATTGCCTGGTGCGCATTGAACCGGACACGCTGGATCGCGCGCTCAATGTCTGGAACCAGGCGTGGGCAAAAGACGACCGGGCGCTGGCGATGGATGGTAAAGTCATGAAGAACGCGATCGACGCGCAGGGCTATCAAACGCACATCCTGAGCGTGATCGGCCATGAGTCGAACACCTGCCACACCAAAAAAAGTCGGGACATTGCCCGTAGCCGGCAGCGATGAGCAAGAGCGTACCAACGAGATCGGCATGGCCATCCCCGTGCTCGATGGCTGCGCGCTCGCCGGCAAGGTGGTCACGGCCGATGCGCTGCTGACCCAGCGCACACTGGCAGCGTATCTGATCGGGCGCAAGGCCCACTATAGCTTTACCGTCAAAGGCAACCAGCCCGGTCTCGAACGCGAAATCGCCTTGCTGTTTGAAAAGCGGGGCGATCCTGACTTCGTCGACGTCACCCCGCCTGACCATAGCCGCATCGAGACCCGACGCATCTGGTGCAGTACGGCGCTCAATGCCTACCTCGATTTCCCTCACGTCGGCCAGGTGTTCATGATCGAGCGCGAATCAATCAAGAAGAAAACCGGCGAGTCATCGCGTGAGATCGCGCTGGGCATCACGAGCCAGTCGCCGCACGAGGCCTCGGCGCAAGAGGTCTTGGCGATCAATCGCGGCCACTGGACCATCGAGAGCACCCATTACATCATCGACTGGAACTACGACGAGGATCGCTCTCGCATCCGTACCGGCCACGGCCCGGAAAACATCACCCGCCTGCGTCGCTTCGCCGTCGGCATCCTCAAGTCCTTTCAGCCTGGAAACCGCAGTTGCGCTAGCGATATTCCGTTCATGCTTCGACAGGCTCAGCACGAACGGAGTTTCTTGTGGTCACCCGATGGGTGAGGCTCTCTGCGAGCCGTTCGCCCTGAGCCTGTCGAAGGGCAGCCAGCGTTTCCAGACCCCAACTGCGGTTTTTCGGTTCAGAGCACCGAGTCTATCGCCGAGATGATGCGCAATCTTTGCTTCAATACCCGCCTCGTCTTCGACTACTTGCGTATGACCAATAACTCAGCTTCCGGACCACGGGTTACTTGAGAACAAATTTACCGTGCTGCCCGAACCGCAAAAGTTCTTGCGGCCGACGACCGCCGGACGCAAGGCCCGTTCGGCCTCGTTATTGTCCAGTGCCCGCTGCGGGCGATCGAGAAACGCCGTCAATCCGGCCCAGTGCCTGCGCATGCTGGTGAGCAGCTTGGCCGCCGGGGCCGGCAGCGTCGGATCGGCCAGCGCCGCCTCGCGCTTGTCGGCCATCTCCTGCACCGTCGCACGCAGTCCTCGATCCAGTTCGCCGTACTCACGGCCGGCGAGCCAGGCTTCGCGGCGCTGTGCGTGCAGCGCGAACAGCACGCCGATGCACTCTACCCAGGCCAGTGCCCAGGGCGCCAGTTGCGGATAGTCGTTGGCCAGCATGAGCAGGTCGCGGCGCTGGTGCGCCCAGCAATACAACAGGGTGAAGCCCGGATGCAGACGGGCAAATTTCTTGTAGGCACCATAGCGGTCGCAGCTGATGGTGCCCCCGTCCACCTCGGCGAGCACCGCGCTGGGAACCGCCGCCGAGCGCGACGCGTCGAGCACGTAGTAGGCCACGGCGCGCGACTGAAATACCCACAGGTACCAGCGGTGGCCGCGCTTGCCCTCGATGTCGACGAACACCTCCCAGCGGGTCTCGTCGGCGTGCCAGTGCGCCCCGGCTCGCAACTCGTCCAACAGCGCCTCGTACACCGGCTCAAACAGCGGGGCAATGGCCTGCAACCCCCCGGTGAGCGTGCCCATCGACAGATTCAACCTGGAAACCGCAGTTGCGCTAGCGATATTCCGTTCATGCTTCGACAGGCTCAGCACGAACGGAGTTTCTTGTGGTCACCCGATGGGTGAGGCTCTCTGCGAGCCGTTCGCCCTGAGCCTGTCGAAGGGCAGCCAGCGTTTCCAGACCCCAACTGCGGTTTTTCGGTTCAATCCCTGATCGGCCAGATCCTGCACCAGGCGGTAACTGGGGCGCCCGTACAGGAACTTGTCCAGCAGCACACTCACCCACACCGAGATGCCGAACTTACCGCGCTCGATCAGCCGCGCCGGGGCGGGGCCGTCACAATGCCCGGCAGCGCCTCACACTCGCAGGTGCGCCGATAGCGCCGCCGCCGGATCAGCCTGCGATACGCCCGCACCTCGACTTCCACAACCTCGCAGTCCTCGGTACCCGCAAAGGCGCCCAGCGGCTCACCGCAGGCCGGGCACAGCGCGGATTCGAGTTCGATATCCTCGGTGCGCAGCGGCAAGTGCGCCTGCCGCGAACGACCATGACCCGGGGCACCACGCTGCTGTCCGCGTCGCCGTGACCCCACTGGCGCGCCTCGATGCTTGTCGTCGATCAGCGAACCGCGCTCGCTCTTGCGAGCGAACAGGCGTTGCTGCAGATCGCGGATCTTGGCCTGCGCCGCCTCCAACTCGCACAACAACGCTGCCTCGCGCGCCTGCGCAGCTGCGCGGCTTGTCGGAATCGCTCCTGGTACGCCGCCTCGAGGCTCAGCGCGCGCGGCCGCGCGCCCGTGCTCCATCTTCCAATACTTCGCCGCCCAGACCAGTTCGATGTGTTCCTGTTTGGACAGCGTCACAAAAACGTCGCCGAAGGGCGTCGACTTGGCTTCGCCGCGGGCCGCACTCGAACAGGGAAGCTGCACCGTTCCATCCATGGACGGGAAGGTACCGCAGCGCGAGCGACGTGTCCAGCACGTCTTGCTGCCCGCAGGAGAAACTACGGGTTCACCGAATACTTACCCGAATAGCGGAAGTCGGGTTAAGGTAGCGCCATTGGGGTCGAACCCATTGACACGCTTTAATCAGCCAAATGGACTAATCGTTTGACGGATTTTCTTAGTGTATGAAACGGACCAACATTGACAAGTCCTACAGGTTTGCAGAGTGTCGTTTGGCCGAGCAATGATTGGCATCCGGAGACGCTCGACAGATATTTCGAGTCCGTGATTTTGTTGGCAAGTTCAATGTCGGTAACGGTGCTTGAATGGAATGTGTTCGCTTGTTGATGAATGGGTTTGTGGTGAATGGGTTTGAGCCCGAGAGCGTGGCGTAAGCCGACTCGGTGATGTAGAATAAAACGAAATCAAATAAAGCAAGGCCCAGCGAAATATTAAGGGCCTTAGCGGAGGTCAGAAATGGTTCAGCTATTCAGTCACTGGTTCCGGTGGAACACGGTGTACCGTGTTGTCCTGGAAACCGTAGTTCTCATTCTCTCCGTCGTGTTCGTGGTTTCTCTGGCAAGTCCGAGCACGTTCCGAGAGATTCTTACCGCTATTCCGTCTCTGGCGCTATTCGCGGCCACGGTGCTCTTGATCAATGGAGCCCTAGGATTGTATCAGCCTCGTGCTGGGCGCACTCCGTGGCAAACTGCAATCAGAGTGCTGTTGTCGCTGGCGCTGGCAATTCCCGTCGCTTATCTCCAGTTTGAGTTGTTGCCGAAGATGTGGGCTCAGTACGAAGTGCTCAAATTCTCGGCGGTGGTTGCGATTGTGTCGCACACTGCAATTCGCGGCTATGCCGCTCGAGTCGGCGATCGTTCGGCCGTCTTCGCGAACCGAGTGCTGGTTGTGGGCACGGGTGCAGAGGCGGCTGGAGTGCAGGAATCGATGCACAGATTTAGTCCGGATTTTCAGATCGTCGGTTTCTATCCTGTGAACTCCGTCGATACGACATGTGTGCCGGAGTCAAGAGTTCTTGATGGGCGGAGGTCTTTACTTGACGTCGCAAATTCGAATCGCGTGAGCCAGATCGTTGTAGCAGTGGGGGAGCAACGAGGTGGCGGATTGCCATTGAACGAACTACTTGACTGCAAACTCGCAGGGATCAAAGTTCTGGATTTGTCCAGCTATTTTGAGCGGGTCATCGGACAGGTAAGGCTCGATTCATTGAGGGCGAGTTGGCTAATCTTTGGGGAAGGGTTTCGGCAAGGGCTGGTTCGCGCGTTCGTCAAGCGAGCGTTCGACCTTCTGGCATCTGCGGTGCTCTTGGTCTTGGCCGCACCCGTGATGATCGTTGCGGCCCTATTGATCGCTGTCGAGAGCGGCTTTCCGATTCTATATCTTCAGGAGCGAGTCGGACAGGGCGGACGGATTTTCCGCGTCATCAAGTTTCGGAGTATGCGTGCAGACGCGGAGCGGGATGGGAAGCCACGTTGGGCCAGTTCTAAGGATGATCGCGTGACAGCTGTCGGACGAATCATCCGGAAGCTCCGAATTGACGAGTTGCCGCAGTTGTTCAACGTCCTGAAGGGAGACATGAGCTTGGTCGGGCCGCGCCCCGAGCGTCCATTCTTCGTGGATCAGCTGAGCGAGAAGATACCTTTCTATGGCGCCCGACACAGCATCAAGCCAGGTGTGACAGGTTGGGCGCAGGTACGCTACTCCTATGGCGCCTCAATTGAGGACTCGGCCCAAAAGCTGCAGTACGACCTCTATTACGTCAAGAATCACTCGCTGTTTCTCGATCTGTTGATTTTTCTCGAGACAGTGGAGGTAGTTCTCACCGGCAGGGGTGCGCAGTAGTTCGGATGACCGAAGCAGCCCCCATTCTCAGGCTTCGCCTTCCGCGCAGTCGGACGCACTTCAGATTGTTGGTGCTAGTCCGACGCGAAGCGCTGGTAAGGCCTTGGACAGCAGAAGCGTGATACGTGAAGCAACATCCGACAAACTGCGTCCACGAACTCACCCGGCGACTGGGGAAGCCACTACTCGCTGGGGATCCGCTGCGTTCAGCTCTGCACAGACTTCCCGAATAGACAAAAACGCCAGGTGGTTACCGGCTACAGTCGGACATCCTTCACCGCGTATCGCGCTTCGGAAACGCCTGAATCGTCTGATCGTCTTCGTCAACTGGCGAAACCAGCTCTTCGTCGGGGCAACTGGACACGGAACTGCCGGACTCCGGTGTTCCCTGTGATTCGAGAGGTGAGTCGTCTGGAGAAGCGGCAGCATCAGATTGTTCGACAGCGGCCAATAGCTGCCGGAGGAGTAAAACCATCACTTCGCTGGACCGCTCGAGTCGCCCCAGTCTTTCTAGTATCGAGTCAGCTTGAAGGCCGGCAAGGAGCTTCTCCCCCGCGTGCTGAGGTGCGCCGCTCAACACAAGATTCGGGCCGGTCCACTGCCGCGAAGCCGAATCCTCTTGCGGTTCGGCTAGTGGAGACAAGGGCGCTGGCGGCGCACCAGACGAAAATGATCGGCCACTCGAGAACGTTTCCTCCATAAGTTCCTTCGCGACACTCTCGACATCTTCGGCATCGAACTCGTGAGAATCATTCAAGTAACCCGATAGCAGTAGCCTGTCGCACAAGGTGTTGATCCGCCTTGGTGTGCCTCCAGAGAACCTGAATATGCCTTGGAACGCATCCGTGCTGATAAGCGGGTCTGTCGTCCAGCCGGCGTGCGTCAAGCGGTGTTCGATATAGCCCTTCGTATCCTCTTCGCTGAGCGGGCTGATGTGGCATGACGCGATGACGCGTTGACGAAGCTGCTGCATGTGAGGGCTACACATCGTCTCGCGAAACTCCGGCTGACCCACGAGAAAGCTCTGGACCAGGGCATTTGTCCCTACCTGAAAATTGGACAGCATGCGCAATTCCTCGACTGCGCGTGGCGTCAGGTTCTGCGCTTCATCGATGATCAGCAGTGCCCGCTTTCCGTCCCTTGCGAGCGACCTGAGAAAATTCTCCAGCGAAAGTAGGGCATCGGATTTCTCAATATCCTTTGCTGGCAGGCCGAACGCCGCGCAAACCAGCCGCAACGTATCTTCTGCGTCAAGTTGTGTGCTGACCAATTGCGCCGCGACGACTCGATGCGAATCGAGCTTTCCGAGAAGGCTCCGAATCAGCATCGTCTTGCCAGTTCCGACTTCCCCTGTTACTACAATGAATCCCTCGTTCTGGTGTAGGCCGTACTCAAGGTACGCCATCGCCCGTCGATGCTCGCGACTGCCAAAGTAAAACGAGGGATCCGGGTTGAGCTGAAAGGGTTTGTCGGTCAGGCCGTAAAAAGACTGGTACATCAGAATCCTGGCGGTGGCGAAGAATATTAAGAATGCAGCTTATCGCATTCTCGTTATTCAGCGTCAACGTCAGTAGGTGAGATTTGGCACCGCGACACGATTTGCCGTCAGAATGCTGAGCTTCTTTCAGGACGAAATATCAGATCGCTTCGGCGACACTCGTGCTTCTGTTCGCAGTCCCGGCGGTCTGCTTATTGGCACACCCATGAATCTTTTCTGATCAAATGCTTATCTTCAGATTGCCGTTCGCCTGTCGCTGCCAGGCGACACCCAGTTGCACTAGGCCATTAGTCGTAGATGACTAAGCGACTGTTCAACAAGAAGAGTTTTGCTTGGCTCAATGATTGCTTTAAGGCAACGGTTTGCAAGTTCGTGCTGAACCAACAGAAATCGTCTAAGAAGCGGACGGGCGCAGCAAGGGCTCGTAAGCGCTTGGGACAGCGTGATTCTGATGTGGCGGCGAGATGGTACGCGGCTTTTTGCGGCGCCCAGTGTTTCAGTTGGAGACGGTCGAGTGGCCGATCAAGGGAGATGCGATGTTTGGCAGCGGGTCTTTTGGAGGTTGCGCGGGGATTAGGGCCGTCGCGGCGCTACTAAAATCGCTGGGTGCGGTTCTTCTCGCCTTCGGCGTTACTGTTCCGGCCTTTGCTGGTCAGGCGGGACTCGCCTGGAATCCCAGTGCAAGCGCGGGAGTGACCGGGTACTACGTGTACTACGGTCAAGCAACGCGAACGTATTCTTCAAAGCTTAACGTCGGCAACCAAACGAGCTTCACAGTTCCGAACTTGACTGCTGGTCAGACTTATTTCTTCGCAGTCACCGCCTATAACGGTGCAGGGGAGAGCGGCTATTCGAACGAAGCCAACGCGTTGATACCTAAGCCGACTCCTACACCGACTCCTACACCGACTCCTACACCGACTCCTGCGCCGACTCCTGCGCCGACGCCCGCACCCACAATCGGTGCCAACTTCACTGCAAACCGCACAGCCGGTGCTGCGCCGTTGAACGTCAGCTTCACCGATGCTTCGACCGGCACCATCAGCAGCTATGCCTGGAACTTCGGTGACAGTTCGGCCAGCGCGACCAAGAACCCCAGTCACACCTACACCAGGGCCGGCGCCTATTCCGTCTCGCTCTCGGTGACCGGTAGCGGCGGCACCAAGTCCATCACCAAGTCTGGCTACATCAAGGTCGGTATGGACAACGACCTGGTTGTCGATTTCGGTGCTACCTACGGCATCTGGCAATGGCTCAACAATACGAACTGGTCGCCGCTCCATGGCACGACATCCAAACGTATCGCCATGGCCGACATCGACCACAACGGACAGGCGGATGAAGTGATCGATTTCGGCAGCAAATACGGCATCTGGATCCGCATGAACAACGCCAGCTGGGTGCCGCTGCATTCGGAGTCGGCCAACTCGACCGTCAAGGCCGATGTCGATGACAACGGCCAGGACGATCTGATCGTCGATTTCGGTTCCCGGTACGGCATCTGGATGTACATGAACGGCAGCAGCTGGCGGCCGTTGCACGGCACGACGGCCAAGCAAATCGTCATCGCCGACATCGACCACAATGGTCGGGACGACGTCGTGATCGATTTCGGTGCGACCTATGGCGTGTGGGCCTACATGAACGGCGGTCCCAACTGGAAGCAGCTCGATACGCGCTCCCCAAGCTGGATGATCAAGGCCGATGTTGACCACAATGGGCAGGACGACCTGGTGATGAGCTTCGGCGCCGGAACAGGTGCTGCGCAAGCCTATCCGGGCAAAGGAATCTGGGCCTACCTGAATGGGAGCGCTTGGCGGCAAGTCGATTCCAGAACCGTTGCCTCGACCCGTGCAATCGGCATTGATATCGACCACAACGGACAGGACGACTTGGTCATCGACTACGGGACCGACGGACTGTGGATTTATCGCAACAACAGCAACTGGGTACAACTGCACAGTGTGGCCAGCAAGAGTTTGTCCAAGGCGGATCTTGACAGCAACGGCCAGGACGATCTGGCAGTCGATTTCGGATCCAAGTACGGCATTTATGTCTACATGAACGGCAATTCCTGGGTGCCGTTGCATGGCGTTTCGGCATCGACCATCACTTCGGGCCAAGTCGACAATCGTTGAGTGTTTTTTGCGTCTCCGAATTGACGGTTTCGATCGCAAGCCGCCAGAAAAGTCGGTTACAATCATCGTCTTCGCAGAAGGGCGCTCAGTTAAGTGCCCTCTTCGATGGCGGCGGTAGCTCAGTTGGTAGAGTCCCGGGTTGTGATCCCGGTTGTCGTGGGTTCGAGTCCCATCCGTCGCCCCAGTCATCTCCCCATGACCAAGGGCGCAGGGCAGCGGGTTCAGCCCTCAAGCCTGCTCTGAACCGAACCACCATCCTGCCTTCGACTGGCTTGAAGTAGCGTTTCGATCGACCCGACTTATTAGTTTGCCGCATCCCCCACTACCGGCTTTCTGCCGATGGAGTTGAGTGTGGGTTCAAACCGCCCTAGTGGACATTTCAAGTAGGGGCGCGCACGGCGACGGGCTTGATCCTATCCGGCAGCAGACACCCTTTGCGCGCGCGGTGAAGGCGATACTTCTCGATATCCCGCGGGCCAATGCTCAATGTTTTCGTCTTGCCGCTGCGGCCCGCTCCTTCGACCACCCAGGATGTTCCCGAACCTGCCGCCACCGCGACAAGCGACTCGCCCTTGTCGAGACCCATCAGAATCACGCCGCGTCCGCCCGCCTGCACCTTGATCTCGTCGAGCGAATAGCACAACAGCCGCGCTCCCTCCGAGACGCAGGCGACCTGAGTTGCGCCTTGCCTCACCGGCGCCGGTGCCAGCACGCGTTCGCCCGGCTCCAGGCTGATGAAAGCCTTGCCGGCCTTCTGACGTGTGATCAGGTCGCCTACCCGGGCAATGAAGCCGTAGCCTCCCGAGCCGGCGAACAGATACGCGGCGTCCGGTGCATCGGTCATGGCCGCAGCCAGTTTGGCGCCATCCTGAAATTCCACCATTGTGGCGATGGGCACCCCGTCGCCCCGTCCGCCGGGCAGATCGGATACACGTAACGAATAGGCGCGGCCCTTGCTGTCTACCAGCACGAGCGGCCAAGTGGTGCGCGCTTCGCGCACCAGCATCGGAAAATCGCCGGCCTTGTAGCCGATCGTTGCCAGGTCGATGCCGTGCCCCTGACGCGTACGTACCCAGCCATTGCGCGACAGGATCAGCGTGACTGGTTCGTTGGGCACGGCGCTCTCCGCCAGCGCGACTGGTGCCACGGCTTCGACCAGGGTCCGGCGGGCGTCACCGTGCTTCCTGGCGTCTTCGCCGATCTCCTTGAGGATCAGCCTGGTCATCGCCCTGCGATCATCGAGCAGGCTCTGCAATTGCACGCGCTCTTCGCGCAGTTCGCCGAGTTCCTTCTCGATGCGGATGCCCTCGAGGCGGGCGAGTTGCCGCAGGCGGATTTCGAGTATGTCCTCGGCCTGGATCTCGGTCAGATCGAATCGTGTGATCAACGCGGATTTCGGTTCGTCCGCTTCGCGGATGCAGGCGATCACCTCCTCGATCCGCAGGTATGCAATCATCCTGCCGTCAAGAATGTGGATTCGACGATCGACCTCGTCGAGCCGATGGCGGGTACGCCGCTCGACGGTGACGAAGCGAAAGTCGATCCACTCGCGCACGATGGCGACCAGCCCTTTCTGCTGCGGGCGGCCGTCGCGGCCGATCATGGTCATATTGACCGGCACGCTGCTCTCGAGGCTGGTGTGCGCCAGCAGCACCGCCATGAACTCGTCGGGTGACTGGCGCGACGAGCGCGGTTCGAGCACGATGCGCACCGGTGCCTTGTCGCTCGATTCGTCGCGCTGGGATTCGAGCACCCCCAGCACATGTGCCTTGAGGTTCTTCTGATCCTGCGAGACGTCCTTCTTGCCCGTCCTGGGCTGCGGGTTGGCCAGCGCCCCGATCTCGGACAGCACTTGCGCGGCCGATACGCCATGCGGCAGTTCGTTGACGATGATGCGCCACTGTCCCCGCGCCTGCTCTTCTCTGACCCAGCGCGCGCGCATGCGCAGGGTGCCGCGGCCGACCTCGTAGGCTTCGCGAATCATGGCGGGCGGCGAAATGAGTTGCCCGCCGCCGGGGAAATCCGGCCCGGGAATAACCGTCATCAGCTCATCGAGCGAGGCCTCGGGTTTGCGTATCAGAATCTGCGCGGCAGCGGCAACTTCGTGTAGGTTGTGCGGCGGGATTTCGGTGGCCATGCCCACCGCAATGCCGGAGGCACCGTTCAACAGCACGAACGGCAAGCGTGCCGGCACGAGTTTCGGCTCTTTGAACGCGCCGTCGTAATTCGGAACGAAATCAACTGTGCCGCGGTCGATTTCCCCCAGAAGAAGCTCGGCGATCGGGGTGAGGCGCGTTTCCGTGTAGCGCATTGCAGCGGCCGAATCACCATCGCGCGAACCGAAGTTGCCTTGGCCGTCGACCAGCGGATAGCGCAGCGTGAATCCCTGCGCCATGCGCACTGCAGCGTCATACACGCTGGTGTCGCCATGCGGGTGGTATTTGCCGATGACGTCGCCGACCACGCGTGCGCTCTTGACATGCCTGGCGTTGGAAACCAGCCGCATCTCGTTCATCGCATAGAGAATGCGCCGTTGCACCGGTTTGAGGCCGTCTTCCACTTGCGGCAACGCGCGGCCACGCACCACGCTCATTGCGTAGGCCAGGTATGCCCGTTCGGCAAACTCGTCGAGCGGCAGGCTGTCGCCTTCGTCGACAGGAGGGGAGGGTGGCGCCGGAGGGGCCGGGGGGTCGAAAAGATCAGGGGTGTCGTTCATTCCGGAAGTATGGTGCCGGTTCTGAAATTGCGTTGCATGGCATGGCAACTGGCATTGGACGGCGAGTGCCGCGTCATCGGCAGTAGCGAAGGCATATCGAGACTAGCGCACCGCGTCGGCCAGTCGCTGAACAACGAAGTCGAGTAGGTGATCGACACAAGCTTCAATTGGCAGGCTGTCGGTGTGGATCCGCAGATCGGGGGCCGACGGCGCTTCATATGGTGAATCGATTCCGGTGAACTCCGGAATCTCGCCGCGACGTGCGCGCCGGTACAAGCCTTTGGGATCACGCAATTCGCAGATCGCGAGCGGCGCGCAGACATGGATCTCGAAAAATGGACGATTACCGGCCGCTACCCTGGCATTAGCACGGTCCTGCGCGAACGGCGAGATAAACGCTGCGATACAGACCAGCCCCGCATCTGCGAGAAGCGCAGCGACCTCTCCAGCACGCCTGATATTCTCACGCCGAGCATTCGCAGAGAACCCCAAGTCCGAATTCAAGCCGTGGCGCAAGTTGTCGCCATCCAGCAAGTAGGCCGCGTAACCGGCATCGAACAAGCGTCCCTCGAGACCCGCTGCGAGCGTGGATTTTCCGGCGCCTGACAAGCCAGTGAGCCACACGACGGCGCCGGAATGCCCGTTCCGCTCGTATCGCTTGTTTCGATCGACGCGATGCTCAACACGCGTAAGGTTGCTGGCCATGCGATTGTCAGACGTCGGCCTCGACCGTATCGCCCTTGGCTTCCATCCATTCGCGGCGCGACGAAGCTTCGCCCTTGCCCATAAGCATGGTAAAGGTCTTGAGGGTAGCCGCCATCGCATCGGTGCGCACCCGTATCGGAAGCACGCGGCGGGTTGCAGGGTCCATGGCGGTCTCGCGCAATTGTTCGGGATTCATCTCGCCGAGGCCCTTGAAGCGGCCAATCTCGATCTTCTCCACCGCGACGCCTTCCTTCTTCAGTCGATCGCGAATCGCGGTGAGCTCGCCTTCGTCGAGCGCGTAAAGGCGGCGCGCAGGCCGATTCTTCCCCTGCGCCGGGGTGTCCACCCGATACAGCGGCGGTTGCGCGACATACACATGCCCGCGCGCGATCAACACGGGAAAGTGGCGAAAAAACAGGGTGAGCAGCAGCGTCTGGATGTGCGAGCCATCGACGTCGGCATCGGACAGAATCACCACCTTGCCATAACGCAGGTTGCCGAGATCCGGCGAGTCGTTCGGCGCATGCGCATCGACGCCCAGCGCAACCGCGATATCGTGGATTTCGGCATTGGCGTACAGGCGATCGGCATCGATCTCCCAACTGTTCTGCACCTTGCCGCGCAACGGCAGAATGGCCTGGGTTTCCTTGTTGCGAGCGAGCTTGGCGCTGCCACCGGCGGAATCGCCCTCTACCAGAAACAACTCGTTCTCCGCGATATCTTCGCTTTCGCAGTCCGAGAGTTTGCCCGGTAGCACTGCCACGCCGGACTGCTTGCGCTTCTCTACCTTTTGCGCGTTCTTCTGCCGCGCCAGCGCCTGCCGGATCGACAGTTCGGCGATTGCCTTGCCGGCGTCGACATGGTTGTTGAGCCAGATCTCCAGCGGGTCGCGTACCACACCCGAAACGAGTTTCACCGCTTCGCGCGAATTGAGCTTTTCCTTGACCTGCCCCTGGAACTGAGGATCGAGAATACGCGCCGAGAGCACGAACGCCATGCGCGCGCAAACGTCATCCTGCTGCAGCTTGACACCGCGCGGCAGCAAGCCGTGATGCTCAATGAAGGCCTTCACGGCGTCGAATACCCCACTGCGCAGGCCCGACTCATGGGTGCCACCGGCCACGGTCGGAATCAGGTTGACATAGGACTCGCTCGGCACCTGCTCGGCGAACCATCCCAGCACCCAGGATGCGCCTTCGCCCTCGGCGAAACTCGCGTCGTCAGCCGGGGCGAATTTCTCGGCGGTGTAAAGTGGCGCGACCGACTCGGCCGAACCGGCCAGCTCGCCCAGGTATTGCGCCAGCCCTTGCGGGTAGGACCAGGTCTTCGACAAGCGCTCACCGTTTGCCTGCTCGATGTCGAGATAGACTTTCACGCCGGGCAGCAGCACCGCCTTGGACCGCAACAGGCGCTCAAGTTCGCCGAGCGGAATCCTGGGACTGTCGAAGTATCTGGGATCGGGCCAGACACGCACCCGCGTGCCGGTCTGACGGGCGCATTCGCCTGTCACCCGGATGTCGCTTATCGCCTCTCCGCCCTTCGAGAACGTCAATTGGTGAATCTTGCCCCCGCGCCGAACTTCCACTTCCACGCGCGTCGACAGCGCCGTGGTCACCGCCACGCCCACCCCATGTAGGCCACCAGAAAACGCGTAGGCAGAGTTGCCACCCTTCTTGTCGAACTTGCCGCCGGCGTGCAGGCGCGTGAACGCCAGGATGACCACCGGTACGCCTTCCTCCGGATGCAGTCCGACCGGAATGCCTCGCCCGTCGTCGCTAACCGTCACCGATCCATCGGTGTGCAGGACGACGTGGATCGCCTTGGCAAACCCGGCCAGCGCTTCGTCGGCCGCGTTGTCGATCACCTCCTGCACGATGTGGCAGGGCGAGTCGGTGCGCGTGTACATACCGGGGCGTTCCCGTACGGGTTCGAGGCCCTTGAGGACGCGGAAACTGGACTCGGAATAGGAGGAAGTGGCCATTGGTGTGGACGGCTGGAATCACGTTTGGTCGATCGAGGGGCAAAATTGTATCGCTGATATCGACCTGCCGAGCCCGGAACTCGATCAATCCGCGCTGGCACGCGTCTTGCATACGATGAGAACTCGTGCAAAGCCCCGCTTGTTCCTGCCCATTCGAACCAGGTCATAGCAGGTATGCGCAAGGCGGCCCGGGCTGGTTGCTGGCGCCTGCCGGGTTGGCGCCGTGAATTCGCGCTGAGGAATTTCATCCGCGCGAGGAGCCCGAGGTACAGGCGCTCCTCGGTCGCCACGGGTTGCGATTCAGGGAATACGGGCTGTGCGTCGCAACCATCGAACCGCGCAAGAACATCGTGGGACTGCTGGCGGCCTACCGATTGCTGCCCGATACGCTCAGGCGACGGTTTCCGCTGGTGCTGGTCGGCGACCGCGGCTGGCACAATGAGGAAATCCTCGGCGAAATCGAGCGGGCAATGAGGGACGGGTGGCTCCGATACCTGGGCTATGTCAGTGAAGGGGATCTCCCGCTGCTTTTCTCGGGCGCACGAATGTTCGTGTTTCCTTCGTTCTACGAAGGCTTCGGACTGCCGGTACTCGAGGCCATGGCAAGTGGATTGCCGATAGTGTGCTCGAACCGGGCGTCGCTGCCGGAGGTTACCAGCGAAGTTGCGCTGCTTGTCGATCCCGATGACGTGGTGGCGTTGGGGAGCGCGATCGAACGTGCCCTCGAAGACGAACAATGGAATCGCGATGCGCGCCCCGCATCGATCGAGCGCGCGTCGCAATTCAGTTGGGATACGACCGCAAAGCGGACTGTCGACGTCTATCGACTTGCGCGGACGAGCTTCAGCGGAACAGTTGCCCGGCCTGCAGCTTGAAGGTGAGTTTTTGCAGAATCGTCAGGATCGAGACTTTGCGCCGGCGCTGAATGGCCCGCCGCTTGCCGAGCATCGCCGGCAGCCCGCGCAGCGCGTCGATCTTCGCGCGATACGCGATGCCCGGCTTGCCGCGAGCCACGAGTACTGCGATCGACGCCAGATTGGCGACAAGATGAAGCGGCAGAAACAACCAGAACAGCACGCCCGGCATGTTCTTGCAGAACACCCAGATCATGTTCCTGTGACCGTGATAGGCGGAAAAGTCGCTGCCACTTCCGGTCGCAGACGCGCCGAAGTGTATCGCCTTGGCGTCCGGCACGTGCAGGCAGTGCCAACCCGCGAGTTGAAGTCGAAATCCCAGATCGACGTCTTCCATGTAACAGAAGAAGTCTTCGTCGAAGCCGCCGCAGGCAGCGAATGCGCTCGTCCGGTAAAGGGCGATCGCCGCGCAGGGCGAAATGATCTTTCTGGGTGCGGATCCCAAGGCCCGCGCTGGCTGTCCATGCATGCCGCGCCATGCGATTCCCGACGGGTTGTAGCAATCACCTATACCGTCGAAGTAGAGCCCGTCCGGACTCATCTGCGTGACGCCTATCGCGCCGCAATGCTCGTCGGTGGCAGCAGCTCGCACGAGAAATCGCACGGAGTCGTGGTCGAGAAGCGCGTCGGGATTGACGGTCAGGATGAAGTTCGTGTCTGGATACTTCTCGGCTGCACGGTTGTTTCCACCGGCAAAACCTAGATTGGCGTCCGATCGAAAGATCCTCGTCATTGGATAGGAATCGGAAATTTGGTCCAGGACTGCCAGCGTCGGCCCGCTGCTCGCATTGTCCCAGATTGCGATGGTGAGATTGGAATGGCTTTGTTCCGACAACGCCTGCACGCATGGAATCAGCCACTCGCCTGAGTTCCAACTGACGATGATCGCGACGACAGACAAACTGTCTGAATTGTCCGAAGAGCCAGCGACACGATTTGGCTCACCGAGTGACATCGGCACCCATCATGTGTGCAGTCTGGGCCATTTACGATTTGCACTGCCCGAACGGTACGCCGCGACTGGTATCGTTTCGAAGTGAGTCCGGCTCATGTCCGCGCGACGGAATCCGGAGAGACTTCAAGGGTGGAGGCCGCCAACGGGGCGGAGACCGGCAGCTTGGTCACGATTGCCTGACCGGTCGGAAGGGCCAGCGGCTGCTCGGGCGTTCCGGCAAAGAACTGATCGACAGCCATGCGGGCGCCGGGGCAGGACCAGAATCCGTAGTCATCGAAAACCATCATGCCGCCGGGAACCAGCCGCGGATAGACAAACTCGCAGGTTGACAAGATACCCTCGTAGATGTCGAGATCCACGTGAGCAAGCCGGATCAATCGGGCTTCGAGTCCGGCAAACGTTTCGGGAACCCGGCCAGGATGAAAATGGATCCAGTCTTTCGGGCCGATCAGCGAGCGCACGGCCTCCAGCGATGTGTCGGCGAAATCGCCTTCGCGGTGCAAGTCGAGATCGTCGCGTGTTTCCGGCATCCCTTGGAACGTATCGAACAGCCTCAGTTCTGCCTGATGTGCGGATGTCAACGTGACTTCGAGCAGCCGCTTGAGCATGAGAGCGGTGCCGCCCTGAAACACGCCGGTCTCCCAGATCTCGCCGGACAGATTTCGGGTTTGCTCGAACGCAGTCTTCAATACCCATAGTCGATCACGGGTTACGAGGGTCAGCCGTCCGGCCGCGAGCAGCGTCGTGACCAGACCCTCGATGAATTCGGAGCCGATCCAGGGCTGAAAGGTGGCCCAATTGTTTATGTACGGCGCGTAAAGATTCTGATCGACGATGGTCGAGGATGGAAACACCGGCTTGCGAACCAGATAGCCGGCGGATTCGAGAACAACCCTGCACTGGTCCAGGTTGGGGACCGTCGAATATGCAGCAGGAACTTGATCCCGCGTGCATTCTTCGATCAGTGCCGAGGAAAGTATGCTGATCGCCTCCTCGAGGGAGCAGACAACGTGGGTCGCGTGTTCCGTCGATTCGCCCGGGTGATGGGTGGACCGAAGCAGAATGCGGGTTTCCACCCCGGCACTGAAGGCAGCGACGAGATCCGATGCCTTGTCGCCGATCATGATCGATTTCTCGAGATCGATGCCATGATCACGTTGAGCCCGGAGGAACATGCCCGGATTCGGCTTTCTGTCGTGAGAGTCGACCTGGTACTCGCCGATGCCATGCTCCGGATGGGCGGAGCAATGATAGACGTCGAAGATCGGTGCGTTCTCGTCGGCAAATCGTCTGTTCATCCACTCGGTGAGTTCCGCGAACTCACGTTCCGTGAACAGACCGCGACCGATCCCCGCCTGATTGGTGACGACAATGATGCGAAGGTCGAGCGACCGGGCAGCTCGTCCGAGATCGAAGATGCCGGGAAGGAATTCAAAGTTTTCCTTTCGATGGACGTATCCGTGATCCAGGTTGATGATTCCGTCGCGGTCGAGGAACAGCGCCCTGAAAGCTGTCATTCGGATGATCCGGCAAATATGGCCTGAGCCCGACGGAAGTCCTCGGGGAGACCGATGTCGATGAAAAAGCCGTGGGTCACGAAAGCGTGCACTCGGGTGTCCCGAACGGCGGGGATCAGATAGTCGGTTTCGAGAGAGAATGGCGTTCCTCGGGCAAAATGGGCGAGCGCGTCACGGGGCATCAAGTAGCTTCCGGCATTGATGAGCCCTGGTCCGGGAATGCCTTTCTCTCGGAAAAGCAGCACTAGCCCATCTCGCACGTCCAGTCTGCCGTAGCGCGTCGTGTCCGCCACGTGCCGGGCGACCACGATGGGCGCGCGGGTCTTGCGCCATAGCGCTTCGACTTCCGTCAGCTCGAGGTCGAGGAAAGTATCGCCATTGAAAACGAAGGCATGATCTTCGTCGCATCTGGCAAGGGCGGCGCGAGCGGCTCCCCCGGTTCCGAGGGGGATCGGCTCGATTTCGTAGCTTAGCGCCATGCCTTCGAAGGCGTCCCCGAAATGCCGGGTGATCGCCTGAGCAAGATGTCCGATCGAGAGAATCACTCTTCCGAATCCCTTGCGTGCCAGGTTCGCGAGCAAGATTTCAAGGAAGGGACGTCCGGCTACCGGCGCCATGGGCTTGGGGATGTCTGACACCACGTCACGCAATCGAGTGCCGAGACCGCCGGCGAGCACTATCGCTTCCATTGGAGTATCTGGGGAAATTCAAGCATGGTCAGTCGAAGCAAAGTCCAACTCCTGTTGCCGGGGTTAGCATCGCTTGCCAATGCCCGCGGATCAACGAACTCTCCACGCCTGGCTGCCAGTCTTCGTAAAGTGACAACTGAATACCTGGCCAGCAAAGGCGGACAGGGTCTTGACCACGCGAGGCTTGGCAGACGGCTCGACGAAGAACATCATGAAACCGCCGCCCCCGGCGCCGGAGACTTTGCCTGCCAGCGCTCCGGCCGCAGAGGCGGCACTGTATATCTCGTCGATGTGACTGTTGGAGACGCTCGAGGCCGTCTGCTTTTTTGATTCCCACGAACTTCTCATTGAGTCGACGAACGCACCGAAATCTCCCTTGAGCAGAGCCGCTTTCATTCTCAGCGCTTCGTCCTTGACGCTGAGCAGTGCGTCGATCGGATTGCGTGCGCCGTCCCTGACGTTGCGCACCTGCTGGTCGATAATCCTTGCCGATTCGCGCGATACGCCAGTAAAGAACAGTAGCAAGGACGACTCTAGCTCCGAGACGATCCACGGTTTGATGCGAAGGGGGTTGACCAGTACGTTGCCATGGCCGCCGAATTCCATGAAGTTGACGCCTCCGAACGACGCTGAATACTGATCCTGTTTCCCTCCGGCGAGTCTGAGGTCGACGCGTTCGATGTCGTAGGCGAGATGAGCGAGTTCATATTCGCCGAGAGGCAGATTCAAGGCTTCGACAAAAGCATGCAACATGGCGACGACGAGTGTCGATGAGGCGCCGAGGCCCGAGCCGGGCGGAGCATCGGAATGCGTGATCAGCTTGACGCCGAAGGGATTGCCCGCGCAAAAATCGCGAACGATTCGGTCGTATACGCCCCGGTGAAGCGCGAGCCGGTCGTCTACCGCCTGACGGCCATCGGCCGGTCCTTCGAAGCGGATTTCATGATCCGCCGCCTCGAAAACGATCGTCGGCAATTCCAGCAGTTCCACCGAAGCATAGGCATAGAGGTCGATCGTCGCGTTGAGGACGTAACCGCCATGCAGGTCACAAAAAGGCGACACGTCCGTCCCGCCGCCGGCCAAGCCGAGGCGAAGCGGAGCGCGGGATCGAAACAGCATTCCCGGTGGCAAGGCGTTTGCGCTCATATCGCGCTCGTCAGACATCGGAGTCGTTCTCGAACGGAGGGCGCGACGGATTCGCCGCCCGGATTGTTGCGTGATCGTCGCGATACTGATTGAGGTGAACTCGCACTTCGCGCTGCGGTTGAGACGAGCCGGGCAGTCTCCCATCGGCAGTCAGTTCCTCCCGGGTGCGCTTGCGCACCACGAACTCTATTCCGCACTCACCGACCGGAGTCAAGGTCTGATCGAAGCGGGGAAGCGAATAGCGGTAGCTCGCGTCGAGCAACTGCACCTTGACGATCTGCGCTGCCGGACCGAGAGCGACGAGCAAATCGAGCACATTGATCGACCGATCGCTCCAGGAGTGCGACTTGTGAATGGTGAAGGTCCACTTGTGATCCCGGTTGAAAGTGCTCGGGAATACGCCCTGCTCGTAGAGGTCTTCGTCGGGAACCGTGACCACCAGGTGACCTGTGGGTCGCAGCACTCGAAACCAGTTTGCCAGCCCTTCATGTGGATTCGCCAAGTGTTCCAGACAGTGGCTGGAATGCACGAAGTCCAGAGATTCGTCGTCGAGGCCCGCGAGTCGTTGAGCGTCGCCGTCCTCCAGATCCCAGGTCTTGATGGAGTGCGCCTTGGGGAATAGCTCGCGATAGAGGATCAATGGGTCGGGTTTGCCACCGATGTCGATCCCGTTGCCGGCGAAATAGCGATTCATGAAATCCGGGTCGTGGATTCGCCGTGCTATCGACTTGCTGCATTCCTTCATCAGTCAGTGTCCTGTAGTTCCGATTCGCTAGACCAAGCCGAGTTTTCGCAGTCGCTCCTCGTAGAGCGTACCGATTCGCGCGGGGCTGAAGTTGCTCCGAATGAACGCGCGGGCCTTCTTGCCGATCTCCTGAGCCTGCCGCGGATCGCTTGCCAGGGTCTTCATGTGCCACGAGGCGTGATCCTCGTCCGGGTCGGCCCATTGCTGCCCGGCCGAAAAAACGTAGTGATCCTTTCCAACGGGGATCAATCGATAGTCCACGAGACACGAATTTTCCGAAAGCGTGAAGTCGGTATTGCCCGAATAATTGGTTACGATGACAGGCTTCCCTAGATACATTGCCTCGGCAGGGCCCCTGCCAAATCCCTCGGAGCGATGCAACGAGACGAAGCAGTCGCACGCGTCGAACAACTGCAGTACTTCAAGCCGGTCCATCGTCCGGTTGATCACCACGATTCGCGGATCACCGTCGATCAGATCCAGAAGCCGTTGCCAGCCTTCGCTGGATTCGTCCGCGTTCATTGCCTTGATGACCAGACCAACCTGCTCATGCCTTCCCGGGAATGCGTTCTTGAAGGCGCGAATGGCGCCGTACGGGTTTTTTCGTTCAACGTAGGAAAAAAAATCGAAGGTAAAGAGAAAGAGAAAGGCATTGGCCTGAAGGCCGAGGCTTGTGCGTCGGCGCACAGCGAAGTTCGGCAACGATACGCACAGCGGCATATGCACTACGGGCACGCGCGCCCGTTCCGCGAAAGCGCCTTGTATGAAGCGCGACGGGGCCCACAATTCGTCCACCAGGGCCATCGGAGCATCCCATTCTTCCGGGCAATGGGCGAGCTCCCAGGCCCAATAGCCGACGTTGTATCGCTTGTCGAAAAAACTCCTTCCCAGCGCAAGTAGGGCGAGGAGCATCTGATCCGCATTGATGTGAAAGAGATTGCACTTGTAACGATTGTCGGAAATAAAGCGCGTCTCGTCGGTCTGGGCCTTCTGTCTGCCTGGAATGCGCTCGCCGTAATTGATCACGCCCCAGTTTATTGATCGGCCCTCCAACGCGGCGGCCGACATCCGGACATGCTCTCCCATGCCGAGCTCCGCTCGCGCATAGCCGATCAGGCTCACGCCAGGCTCGCCGCGAACGGTTCCTTCGAGTGCCTCAGAACCCTGGACGGATATTTGCGTCGGATCGCCGCTCCAGCGCGTCGAAAAGCGCGATTCTATTCGCAGCGAGTTGTGCAGCGTCCGTTTCCAAAGACGAGTCCCCGCCTTTCTTAGCGTGGATGGCAATCGTCTGGAAATCGAACGGGCTGAAGCTTCCAGCCGAATCAGGGAGGAGTGAAGGCCCAGACCAACGCGAGGGAGCGGACCGGCGAAGGAACGCGCACCCTCGGTTGAGGGACCGTCCCCGTCTCGTGAGACGGTATCAATTCCGTATTCGCGAAATGCCGAAACACGAAACCAGTCGGCGAACTCACGCTGCCCGGTGGCTGTATCCAGATCGAAAGCACTGCGCAAATCGGGTCTCGCGAGCCAGATCAGATGCATCAGCCGTGATATCGGTATATCCGGGTTTGCGTGTTGAAGCGGTGCAGGAGCGTCAAGCCATTCCATGTTCATCGAATCGAACCGTCAGAGTCTTTCTGCCACATGAGTCTTGTACGAGGTCCAGTAGCGTTTGAGTCGCGCGCGAATCGCTGGCGGAATCCATCGCTTAAGACGGATGGCGACACTCTCGACGGCCAGAAGCCTTTGATAGCGCTTGACGCGGTGATCACGGTTCGTGTCGCAGCCATTCGCTCGGTTCTCGGTCCGGACAGTACGCGCACCGGCCGGACCGGCCGGCCTCGGCTGGCGGACAAGAGAATCGTCGAGGCCATATTCGCGCATCGCGGACGCCTCGAACCAGTTTGCGAAGCTGTGCCGACCCTCGACGCTGGCCAGATTGAAGATGGCCTGTATATCGGGCCGAATCAGGAAAACCTCATGCATCAGTCGCGTGATTCTGGGCCCGGGCGACTGTGGTACGCCTTCGGCCGGAACATTGCAGACGGCTTCTGCGCCGGCATCGAAGGGTGATCCGAAGCGTAAGTCGCCAGGGCGGATGCTGCGTCGGTATGTCTTTCTGACGATGTCGCGAACCGGTGTGCCGTCCGCGAATCTCCCGTAAGCATAGGGAAGATCGCGCGTCTGCTCCCAACCGGCGAGCTTCAGGTCGTGCGTGTAATCTTCGACCAGCCGTTTGACCACGGGCATGGTCGACAACGAGTGTCGATCCTGATGCTTCGAGAGAAGATCCGGATTCCCCGGATTGATACCGCTGAAGTGGAAGAACGCCAGCGGCTCTCCGTTGCAGTCGGTCCTACCGTCGGAATTTACCTTCAGACTGCGTTCGGAAAGGTTCCAGTAGGCGACGTTGAAACCCGGGCGTCGCAGTACTGCGAGCTTTCCGACATAGCAAGGGAGCAGGTCGCACCACTTCTGGTCGACGAACAGACTGTCCGGAATCGAGTTGATGCATTGGGTGGCCATGCGACGGCTCCACCACGCGAGAAATTCGCTCGCCTCCGCGCAGCGGGCGAGCGCGATAAAGCCGAGATTGAATACTCCCGCCTGCAACAGGTGGCTATCGTTTGGCCTCAGACCATCCTCGAGCGGCGAGGTGACGTGCGGCGTTACGACCACCGAGGCGCCGTTGTCGAGCAGCTCGACAATCGGGTCGAGCGCGGAGAAACAGCGAATGTCCGGATCGAGATAGATGATCGCGTCGACGTCCGAATGGGCGAATAGCCAGAGGCACATGTACGGCTTTACCGCCGTATTGAATTCCATGATGTCGTAACGGAACGCGAAATCCTCGAAGTGGGGAATACCCAGCTCATCGGCCCGCACCACGTCGAATTCGCCCCGGACCGATGGGGTGGCCGGATCGTCCACGTCCGCCAGGCACAGATATCGACGAAAGTACGGGTTCGTTCGAGCGACGGAGTCGAACAGTACCTTCACGTACGAAAGGTAGTTTCTGGAGGCTATCGTGAAGCAGGCTATCTTCGCCATGCATGCCTCGGGTTTCCGGGCCCGACAGGGAATGCGGATTGCGCTTGACGTGTCGGCGCTGAACCGGCATTCACGGAGCGCAACGAACTAACGAGCATGATCAGGATTTCCGGAGCCACTTGGTTGCCCTGACGACGAGAGTCGACTTGATGTCGTTCAGTTCCTGCACCGTTTCGTCCAGCCCCCGTCTGGTCCGGTCCAGTTCGTCGGCCAGAGACTTGGCGTAAGACTCTGAGGTTTGTGCCCGCTGAGCTTGGGCCTGGATCTGATCCTGTGCGTCGTTCCGCAGCCGGTCGACTTCCTCGACCAGGGATCCGGCATACACTTCGGCAGTGTTGGCTCGCCCGGCGAGTGCTCCGATCTGGAGCCGCGCGTCTTCGCTCATCCGGGACAAGTCCTCCTGCGTCCGACGGAGACTGTCGGCCAGAGATCGGCCGTGGGATTCCGATCTCTCCGCCCGCCGAGCAAGGGCGGTGATCTGTCGTTTTGCGTCATTGCGGACTCTGTCGAGTTCGCCCGACAGTGCCCCTATTTGCAGCCTCGCATCGTCGCGCAGCGCGGAGAGTTCTCTCGCGAGCGATCTCGCGTAGGCTTCCGCCTCCTTGGCAGAATCCGTCAGCCGACCTATTCCGTACAATGCGCGAGTCAAGCGACCGGCAAGGTAGTGCCACGCATCCGGTGATCGCGCCTTGCTTCCGGGTGATGCCGGGCTCGGTGGTCGCGTGGACGGTCTTTCCAGTACTTCCCTCAGGGAGCGGAAAGAGAGCGAACGGGTATCGGTCGAATCGATTGTAGATGCGAGCGACTCCAGCCAGCCCTGCCGATTGCCGGAAGGCAACCGGTAGCGCTTAGTGCCCCAGGGCTCCAGGCGTTCTCTCGGCGAAATTAGCCAACAGGCGAACTCGACCACGTCTTCGAAGACGTCTCTCGTTCGCCGACTCGAGATCGACCCGTAGTCGATCAGCCGGATGCTTTCATCGGCGGTCACGATTGTGTTCCAGGGCCGCAGATCGTGGTGAAAGAGGCCGGATGCTTCCAGCGTACAGAGATCGCCGCAGATCGACGAAATGATCCTTCTCGCATCATTCTCCGCGGCCGGTCGAGCAAGCATTGCGGACAGGATTTCCCCTTCCCAACGCGCTCTGGCGACGACGCCGCTTCCGCTCTTGAGGGAAACCCCCAGCAATTCCGGAACGGCGAACCCCTCCGGCGGGAAACGGAGAAAGCGCAGCTCGCGATTGAGCTCTACGACGTTGCGCCGGCCGAGCTTTCCAGAGAACGCAAAGCATTTTGCAACCATGCTTGGCGAAAGGAAATAGCGTCGACCGGTTTCCGGCGAAGGCAGGGCGTCGTCATGCGAACGGTCGATTGCCCTGGAAAATTCGAACTTGTCGTGGCCCGCAAGAACCCATCTTGAACTGCACAAGTACATGGTTCTCGCGACACCCGGTATATGCGTTCCGAACGTTCCGAGCGACCGGACGAATCTGAAATGCTCCAGCCATGTGGAGTCATCGGACGGTAGGTCGCGGGTCCATTCGAGGCGTTCCGTTGCGCTGGCCAGTTCGACGATCGAGAGATCCGCATTTTCGGCGATTTCCTTGAGCATCCGGTCAGTTTCTATCCAGCCTTGTTGAGTGCAAACGTGATGCAGGACGTTCAGCAGAAGCACGCAATTCCGCTGCCCCGTCAGCATCGGCCCGAGAGTGCCCGCGCGCGCTTGGCATAGTTGAAATCGTGCGTTGGTCTGACGAATTTCGTTCAGAACATTCGATACCCGGATATTCTCCTCGAGCGAATCGAGACCCACGAATCGGTGGCGCGGAAACCTTTCGGCGAGGGCCAGCGTGAAATACCCCTGAGCTGCGCCGACGTCGACTACGACAGTCGGATCGAGTTCGAATGCAGACAGTGCTTCGACGATCGCGTCGAGACGGTCCGCACACGCTCTGCGCGGTAGTTTGCTGTCTGCGGCATAGCCCAATATCGGCTGGTACAACTCCGGCAGACAATCGATCGCCGCTTGCAGTTCATCCGTCATACGGCCAGCTCCGACCGCTGCGGGCGCAGGTTCGATTCACATCGAAAGACATCGCATGTGAGGCCAAGATTGATCAAACCGAACGACGGCGCCCTGGAATGCACCGAAAGCAGTATCGCGTCATAGCGTCGATCGAGAGGGACGAGTTCGCCCTCGACGTCTTCCGCAACGCCGAGAGAAAGCATGTAGTGTCCCTCCGCGAGAGGTAGTGCGAGACCCACGCGGAAAACGACGAACTGACCCGAGTCGACCGGGAGCCTGCGTACTTCGTTTCGCGCCGGGTTCTCTCTCGAATTGCAGCCCGACAGGAGCATGCCGTCGATGGTCTTGAGGTAGAAGCCGAAAACCGGAAAGCGGACGTCGGATCGAAAAAGCACCTTCACGAAGAGCTCGGCCACCGAGCCGGATTCGATTTGATTGACAGCCCGACCATCTGATTGCTTCAGGCAGAAATCCAGAATCGACGCTCGTCCGTCCCCCCACCGATATTCCGACGGATTGTAAAGCGGTCGCCGGCAAAATAGATCTTCCGAACCGGCATCGAATCCCAGCTTTTCGAGCCTGGCGTCGCAAACTGCTGCGGGTTGGGAAGAATCGGCCCCGCCGCCCGTCCCCTCGCCGGCGTCCGCGGTGCCATAGATGAGATCCATGTACTGGTTGCTGATGTCCTTCGGCGCGCCCGACGCCAGCAGCCGACCGGAGTCGATCAACAGCGCACGATCGCAATGGCGGGCAATCTGTTCGGTAGAGTGCGACACCAGCACGATCGCGCAGCCGCGATCCTGTAACTTGTGGAGACGGGAAAAGCACTTGGCCTGAAAGCGGATATCACCGACGGCGAGGGCTTCGTCGACCACCAGGATGTCAGGCTCGACGCAGGTCGATACTGCGAAAGCCAGCCGCACGAACATGCCGCTAGAATAGTATTTCACCGGCTGATCCATGAAATAGCCGATGTCCGCGAATTCTTCGATGCGGGGAAGCACGGCATGCGCTTCATCGCTGGAAAGGCCCAGCAACTGGCAGCTCAGGTAGGCATTTTCCCTCCCGGTGAAATCGGGGTTGAAGCCCGTGCCGAGTTCCAGGAGCGCCGCCAAACGCCCTTGTGTCGCGACGGCGCCGAGGCTCGGCGTCGCCGTTCCGCATATGAGCTGGAGCAGCGTGGATTTCCCGGCTCCGTTCTTCCCGATGATACCGACCGTCTCTCCCGCTCGGACATCGAAGCTTACGTCTCGCAGTGCCCAGAACTCCCGGAAGTACCGTTGTCGCGGCTTGTGAAACAACTGTTGGAGGTTCGGCACGACAAACTGCTTCAGACGGTCGCGCGGCGAAGCGTAGATCTGGTAGCACTTGCCGAGATTCTCGACCCGAATGGCCGACTCACGCGATGACACGGGTACGACCAGTCAGGTCCGATTCAACGCGGGCGCGACTCATCCGGGCGCGCATCGCTGGCCGGCGCGCGCCCTCACCGTTCGAGGCGGAAGCCGGATTCGACGCGACGCGGTCGGAAGACTCGACCCACTGCACACGATGGTGCGAAGGTGTCGAGCGCAAGAACGTCATCGTGGCCGACATGGGCACGACAATCTCGGTGGCATTTATGGGTCAGGGCGGGAAGGATTCGGGAGATACATTTTATCCTGTGATCGCAACTGGAACGAATCGTGCTCCACCTTTTCGCATTGCAGACAACTTCCGATCTGCAGTCTTGGCTTGATGGCACGCCGGCCGGACCGTTCGGCCCGAGGCGGGCGATGGTATTGGGCCTGCAATCCCATATACTTGGGAAATCGGACTGGCACCATCCTCCGCCGAATCGGCACTGTCGTTGCCGCACGACGCAGCGGTGCTCGGTGCATCCTCCTGGCTTGTTGGGCTCCAACTAATTTTTAGAGGTATCCGTTGCTCGCAGATTCCGATTTTCACTCTACAGTGCTGCCGCGGCGCAACGCCGTCGTCGAACGCCGACGAATTCTCCGGGTTGTCGAGGGGTCCAGTCCGGAGATTCTGGCGCGCGATCAGGTTTCGGTGATCGTCGTTAATCACAATGCTGGTTCATTGCTCGGTTCGTGCGTGCGCAGGGCCCTGAATCAGGCGCGCGAGGTCATCGTGGTCGACAATGCGTCCTCCGACGGTAGCTGTCAGGCCATCCATGCTGCGATGGAAGCGAACGGCAGGCTGAAGTTGAGCCTGAATACACGGAACCTCGGATTTTCGGTCGCGTGCAATATGGGGGCTGCGCTCGGCACGGGAAAGTACCTGCTGTTTCTCAACCCGGATTGCATGGTCGAACCGGGAGCGCTCGGTCGGATGCTGGCGGCGGTCGAGTGCGACGGTCGAGCCGGAATGGCCGGGGGGCTATTGAGCCACCCTGACGGGACCGAGCAACCGGGCGGCCGGCGGGCTGTGCCGACGCCTTGGCGCTCGTTCGTGCGAGCCTTCGGCCTGTCGCGATTCGGCGAACGCTGGCCGCGACTTTTCGCCTCGTATGATCTGTGTGCGCAGCCTATCCCGTCCGTACCGGTCGAGGTCGAGGCGATTTCCGGCGCTTGCATGCTGGTGCGGCGTGAAGCGTATGAAGATGTCGGGCCGCTCGACGAAGGCTATTTCATGCACTGTGAAGATCTCGACTGGTGCATGCGCTTTCGGCAGAAGGGTTGGAAGGTCATCTTTGTTCCCGAGGCCAAGGTGGTCCATCACTTGGGAACCTGCAGTCGAGGGAGACCGTTCTTTGTCGAATGGCACAAGCACCGGGGGATGGTCAGGTTCTACCGCAAGTTCTTTTCGCACCAGTATCCGGGCCCCATGCTGTTCGCAGTGGTCGCGGCCGTGTGGGCGCGCTTCGCGGGAAAGGTCGTGATGATTCAAGGTAAGCGGTTGCTCGGAAAATCGTGAAGCACGGGATTTTCGAATGGCCACCCTGGCCGGAACGCTGCGAAACCGCGCAAGCCGATTGGCTGAATGTCTTCTTGCCGAGTAAGGAACCGGGATGGATACCGACGTTTATTCGTATGTGATAGATCGGCTGGATGGCGGAACGCTTGACTTGGCGGACTATGCGGACAAGGTGCTGCTGATCGTCAATACGGCGAGCGAATGCGGCTTTACGCCGCAGTACGCGGGCCTCGAGAAACTCTGGCAGGACTATCGTGATCGCGGGCTCGTGGTGGTGGGGTTCCCGTGCAATCAGTTCGGCGGCCAGGAACCCGGGTCATCGGACCAGATCGGCGCGTTCTGCCAAAAGAACTTCGGCGTCACGTTTCCAATTGCTGCGAAGGTGGAGGTCAACGGACCCGACGCTCACCCGCTGTTCAAGTACCTGACCGAAGCGGCCCCTGGTCTGCTGGGCTCGAAGGCGATCAAGTGGAATTTCACCAAGTTTCTGGTCGATCGACGCGGATCGGTCGTGTCGCGCCACGCACCCACGACCAAACCTGAAGACCTGATACCGGAGATCGAACACCTGCTCGCGCAGGAGTGAGCGGTTTCAGGGGTGACTCTCCACCGGTTCGTTCAGGCTGAGCCAGTAGAGAGCGAGTTGACCGACGGCGTGAATGAACTTTTCGAAATCGACCGGCTTGCGGATATAGCTGTTCGCGCCCAGGCTGTAAGCCTCGAAGATATCCCGCTGCTCCTTCGAGGTGGTCAGGATGACCACCGGAAGCAGGCAGGTCTGGTTGTCGGCGCGGATCCGCCTGAGAACCTCCAGGCCATCGATCCGGGGCAACTTCAAATCGAGCAATACGACTGAAGGCTTTGCCGCGACATCCCGGCCGGCGTGAATGCCGGTGCCGAACAGGTAGTCGAGTGCTTCGACGCCGTCTCGCGCAACGACCACCGGGTTCGCGATCTTGTTCTTCGCGAAGGCACGCAGGGTCAGTGCTTCGTCGTCCGGATTGTCTTCAACCAGCAATATGGGCCGATCGGTGGCCATCTCGGGCTCCTAACCCAGAGTGAAGAAGAATGTTGCGCCCTTGTCGATCTCGGCTTCGGCCCAGATTCGGCCACCGTGCCGCAAAAGGATCCTGCTGACAATTGCAAGACCTATGCCGGTTCCCTCGAACTCGGACGCGCGGTGCAGGCGGTGAAACGCGCCGAACAGCCGTCCCGCATAGCGCATGTCGAAGCCGGCGCCGTCGTCCTGGACAAAATACACTGTCTGATCACTGTTGCGCAACACGCCGAATTCAATCGTGGCGCTTGCATTGCGTGAGGTGAACTTCCAGGCGTTGCGCAGGAGATTCGACATCGCGATGCGTAGCAGGTTACGGTCGCCGGTGACTATCAGGCTCGGCGCGACACGTGTCGTGACGACCCGCTTCGGGTGTGCCGAGCGAAGTTCTTCGAGCAGTTCGTCTGCGAGACCGCTCAGGTTGACCGGCCCGCGCTTCAACTCGTCGCGTGTAACCCGGGAAAGACGCAGCAGGTCGTCGATCAACAGCTGCATCCGGTGCGTCGCGGCACGAATGCGTGTGATGTAGCCGCGCCCGACGTCCGGCAGCAGTGGCGCGAAGTCTTCGACAAGCATGCGCGAAAAGCCGTCGATGCCGCGCAGCGGGGCCGACAGGTCGTGCGATACCGAGTACGAGAACGACTCCAGCTCCTTGTTCGCGGCAGCCAGTTCCGCAGTCCGGGCGCGCACCCGATTTTCGAGTTCTTCGTTGAGCCGCCGTACTTCATCCTCGGCCTGCCGGCGGGGGCTGATGTCGAAGCCGATGCCGATGATGTGGGTCAAACCCTCGATTTCAATCCGGACACCGGTCATCAGATACGGCACACGTTGCCCGTCGCGTGTCAGCAACGGGAGTTCGCCCTGGTATTCGCCGAGCTTGAGGGTGCGGTAGGTGGCTTCCTGGACGACGGGGTGGTCTTCCATGGCAAACAGGTCGAGGCCGCGCATTGCCGCAAGGGCTTCACGCGAGTGGCCAGTGACCCCCTCGAGGTTACGATTCCAGCGCAAGAACCGGCCATCGCGGTCGACGAGGTAGAAGACGCCCGGCATGCTCTTGATCAGCGCGTCCGAGAAATCGCGCTCCTGCCGCACTGCCTCGATCGCCCTGCGGCGGTCAGAGTTGTCGAGGAAAATCCAGACGCTGTCTTCGGTCGACGCCTCCCGGTTGAGGGCCCGGCAAGTCACGATGCCCCAGAACGTGTCGCCAGACTGCGTAGTGAGTTCCAGTTCGCGCGACGACATCGGCCTGGCTTCCGTCATGGAACGGCATTCGCGCTCGATCAGGTCGAAGGCCTGGCGGTCGCGGAACAGCATGGCAGCCGGTTGTCCGGCGAGCTCGCTGGCGCGATAGCCGAACAGCTCCTCGAGGCGACGATTGCTGTTGATGATCGCCCCGTTCTTTACGTAGGCGATACCGACCATCACGCTGTCGATCAGCACCTGCTTTTCGGTCAGCAGCTGGCGGATCCGTTCCTCCGACTGCTTGTGCGCCATGATGTCGGTGCAGGCACCGGAGAATCGCACCACGTCGCCCTTTTCGCCCCACACCGCCTGCCCGCGGATGTGGAACCAGATCAGGCTGCCGTCCTTGTGACGCAGGCGCAGTTCGGTGTCGAACGGGATGCGCTCGGTGAAATGGCGCGCGATTTCGCTCTTGACGCGCGCCCGATCGTCCGGATGCATCACGACAAAAAAGCTCGCCCGGTCGTCGGCGAGCTCGTCATCGGCATAACCGAGCAAGGTTTTCATGCGCGCCGAGATGTGGTAGCGCTCATGCTTGAGATCCCAGTCCCAGATGCCGTCTGTCGACCCGCGCACGACATGCTGGAAGCGCTGTTCGCTTTCTCTGAGCGCCTGCTCGGTCACACGGCTATCGTGGATGTCGGTGATCGATCCGGCGTAACGCCGCGGACGCCCTGCGGCGTCCCATGCCGCTTGCGCGCGGCCGCGAAACCAGCGGAATTCGCCGTTGGCGCAGCGCAGTCGAAACTCCTCGTCGAACGGCCGGTGGTCGTCCAGATGCGCCTTTTGTGCTTCGATGACTCGATCCCGGTCTTCAGGATGCAGCGCGGCGTCGTCGTCGTAGGCGAGCCGGAACGCCTTCTCGTCGCGATAGCCCAGCAACTCCCGGAAACGCGGCGAATGGTAGCGCTGGCCCGACAGCAGATCCCAGTCCCAGATGCCGTCGGAAGTGCCCTGGATCACCAGGCCGAGGCGTTCTTCGTTGGCGCGCACTTCGACCAGCCGCGCTTCGAGGCTTGCCGCCAGCGTGTTCAGGCTGTGCGCGAGTTGCCCCAGCTCTCCCTTGGCAGAAGTCACAAGCCGGATTGCGAGATTTCCCTCGGCCATTTCCCGCGCCCCGGCATTGATTCGCGCCAAATCCCGGGTCATCGCCCAGCCAAGATAGAGCATCAGCAGGAACACCGAGACGAGTCCGGCGGCGGCGATCAGTCCGCCTTCCCGGAGCAGCCTTGCGCGCGCCTCATGCAAGAGGTCGAGCGACAGCGCATAACGAACGCTGCCGAGATTCATCCCCCCGTGGGTCAGTGCAATCCGGTGGTGGAAAGCGGGGCCGGGCGGCAACTGGTCGAGCGAGTCCTCCTGCGGCAGTGGTCGCGCGCCGTCCCAGCCGCGGCTCGCGTAGATGCTGCCGCTCGCATCGAAAATCACCAGATGGACAAAACTCTCGTCGGCCTTGATCTGCGACAGCACGGATTCGAGCACTTCGATCTTTCCGCTCGCCATGGGCGGTTCGATGGCGGCGGTGAGCAGCGGCTCGACCTCGCGTACGCGGGTCCGCAACTGGCTCAGCAGACTCTCGTCGAGCAGGCGCATGCCATACCACGACATCAGCGCCAGGGTTGCCAGGAGGACCGCCTCGGTCGCGATGATGAGTCGCAGGCGCAGGGATTGTCGGGTCAGCCTGGGCATCGCAGCAGCGTCAAGCGTGCGCGGACGTGCTCGAACGACTCGACCCGGCGCTGCTCTGTGGTAGCCCGACAGGTTTCTAGGAGGCCGACAAGCTTCATGGCTGCACCGTGCCGGCCGTTGGCGGTGCTCCGCCGACACCATGCTGGTTCGAGGTTCATCCGGGAAGGGCGCAGCGCTCTACCAGAAAGACCTTGTCTTCCCCGCTCGCCGCCGAGAGCCAGACCATCGACAGCCATGGGAAAGCCTTTTCGACGATGGCGCGGTTGTGGCCGACCTCGACCGCCAGAATGCCATTCGGCCCGAGATGTTCACCGGCCAGCGCGAGCACCCGCCTCACGACGTCGAGCCCGTCTGTTCCTGCAGCAAGCGCGAGCATGGGTTCATGACGATACTCCGGCGGCAGCGAGTCGATGGCCGCAGCGGTGACATAGGGTGGATTGCATATTATCAGGTCATAGCGGCGATCGGCCAGCCCGGCGAACAGGTCGGACTGCACGAGGCGGATTCGCTGATCGAGACCGTGATCGCCGATGTTCCGTCGGGCCACTTCGAGCGCATCGGCCGAAATATCGACCGCGTCTACGGCCGCATCCGGGTAGGCGTCGGCCAGCAGGATCGCCAGGCAGCCTGACCCGGTGCACAGATCGAGGACATTGCTGACCGCCTCGCAGTCCGGCAGCCACGGTGCGAAGGCGTCGTCGAATATCAGGTCGGCGAAATAGGATCGCGGCACGATCACTCGCTGATCGACATGGAAACGATAGTCGCGCAGCCAGGCCTCTCCGGTCAGGTATGCCGCCGGCAGACGCTCGACGACTCGGCGGTCAATGATCCGCGCCAGCGCGATGCGCTCGTCGCCGGTCAGCCGGGCATCGAGAAATGGGTCGAGCTGGTCATGCGGCAAGTGCAGCGTATGCAGGATCAGCCAGGCGGCCTCGTCGTAGGCGTTGGTCGTGCCGTGCCCGAAGAACAGCCCGCCCGAATTGAAGCGGCTGACGGCGTAGCGCAGCCAGTCCCGCAGGGTCAGCAACTCGTCATGATTGGCGGTCATCGGCGGCTTCGAGCAGCAGCTTCTCGAGCGTCAGTTGGTAACAACGCGAGAGCGGCTCGATGTCGGCGACTTCGATGCACTCGTTGATCTTGTGAATGCTGGCGTTCACCGGACCGAACTCGACGACCTGCGGGCAGACTTCGGCGATGAATCGACCGTCGGACGTGCCGCCGCTGGTCGATAGCGCGGTTTCCACGTCGAGGGTCTCGCGGATCGCTGCCGACATCGCCCGCACCAGCGCGCCGCGCGCCGTCAGATAGGGCTTGCCGCCGAGTGTCCAGGCCAGATCGTAGTCTAGGCCATGACGGTCGAGAACCGCATGGACGCGCGCCTTGAGTGCCTCCGGCGCGTTCGATGCCGCGAACCGGAAATTGAACAGGATCTCGGCGCTGCCCGGGATGACGTTGTTGGCGCCAGTTCCGGCGTGCAGGTTGGAAATCTGCCAGGTAGTCGGCGGGAAGTAGTCGTCGCCCTGATCCCATTCGATTGCGACCAGTTCGGCCAGCGCCGGCGCGACCAGGTGCAGCGGGTTCTTCGCCAGGTGCGGATAGGCGACATGGCCCTGCACGCCCTTGACGGTCAGCCTGCCCGAGAGCGAGCCACGGCGGCCGTTCTTGATCATGTCGCCGAGCCGATCGACCGACGTCGGTTCGCCGACGATACAGAAATCGATGGTCTCGCCGCGTGCCTGGAGCGCGCGGCAGACCTCGACCGTTCCATGAATCGAATCGCCTTCTTCATCCGAGGTCAGAAGCAGGGCGATCGAGCCGGGATGATCGGGATGTGCGGCGAGGAAGCGCTCGATCGCGGTGACGAAAGCCGCCAGCGAGGATTTCATGTCCGCGGCACCGCGGCCGAAGAGAAAGCCGTCGCGAATCTCCGGCCGGAACGGATCGCTCGTCCAGTTCGCCAGCGGGCCAGTCGGCACCACGTCGGTGTGGCCGGCCAGGCATACAACGGGTGCCGTGCTTCCGCGGCGTGCCCACAGGTTGGATACGCCGCCGACGTCGATGCGCTCGAGCGCGAAGCCGAGCGAGGCGAGCCGTGCGCCGATCAGTTCCAGGCAGCCGGCATCGTCCGGCGTGACCGAAGGCCGCGCGATCAGCGCGCAGGCGAGGGCGAGGATTTGCGATTCAGGCATGCGTGTATCTAGAGCAACGCGTGCCGCGTGAAGTTCATCCGGCGCATCGCGGCAAGCACTCAGCTCGCCACTGCATCGTCCATGTGCAGAGAGAACTCGGTGAACGACGTGCCGTTCTCGTCCGAGGTGTCGAAATCGATGTTGGACATCTGCTTGGGATTGTCCTGGCCAGAACTGGCGCCGAATTGCGAGTTGTTGATCAGCCACGACAGGTTGGTCGGCGAGTCGGCGTTCGCCAGCGCCTCGTCGAGCGTGATCACGTTCTCGCGATAGAGGCGGAACAGATCCTGCTCGAAAGTCTGCGAACCGGGCGCCATCGACTGTTCCATCGCCTCCTTGATCGAATTGATCTCGCCGCGCTCGATCAGCTCCTGGATGTGCCGCGTATTGAGCAGGATTTCGACCGCCGGGGAGCGCATGCCATCCGGCTTCTTGACCAGGCGCTGCGAAATAATCGCCTTCAGGCTCACCGAAAGGTCGAGGAACAGCAGCGGCCGGTTCTCGATCGCGAAGAAGTTGATGATGCGGTTCATCGCGTGATAGGCGTTGTTGGCATGCAGCGTCGCCAGGCAGAGGTGGCCGGTCTGCGCATAGGCGAGTGCCGCCTGCATGGTCTCGCGATCGCGGATTTCGCCGATCAGGATGCAGTCCGGCGCCTGGCGCATGGCGTTCTTCAGCGCATTTTCCCAACTACCGGTGTCCATGCCGATCTCGCGCTGATTGACCACGGACTTCTTGTGGCGGAACAGGTATTCGATCGGGTCTTCGACGGTCAGGATGTGCCCGGCGCGGTTGATGTTGCGATGGTCGAGCATCGAGGCCATGGTGGTCGACTTGCCCGAGCCGGTCGCGCCCACGACGAGGATCAGGCCGCGCTTTTCCATGATCAGGTCCGAGAGCACGGATGGCAAACCGAGCGAGTCGATCGCCGGGATGTTGCCCTGGATGAAGCGCACCACGATCGCGATCGAACCGCGCTGCCAGAACACGTTGACGCGGAAGTTGCCGACCTCGCTGCGGCCGAAGGACAGATTCATCTCCTTGGTCTGCTCGAAGCGCTCGATCTGATCCGGCGACATCATCTCGTAGGCCATGCGCTGGATCAACGGCGGGTCCATGACCTGCGCGTTGATCGGCACGGTGGTACCTTCGATCTTGATGTGAATCGGCGCACCGGCCGACACATAGATATCCGAGGCGCGCTTTTCCGCCATCAGTTGGAACAGTTTGTCGACAATCATTCCGTCATCTCCATGGTGCCGCGCGGCTTGGCTGCGGCTGGCGTATTCCCGCCCTGGCTCACTCGCGCAGCAGGTCGTTGATGGCGACCTTGGCGCGGGTCTGTGCGTCCACCCGCTTGACGATCACCGCGCAGTACAGGCTGAACTTGCCGTCGGCCGAGGGCAGGTTGCCCGAAACCACGACCGAACCCGACGGGATGCGGCCGTAGCTGATCTCACCCGTGGCGCGATCGTAGATCCGCGTGCTCTGACTGATATAGACGCCCATCGAGATCACCGAGTTCTCCTCGACGATCACACCCTCGACCACCTCCGAGCGGGCGCCGACGAAGCAGTTGTCCTCGATGATCGTCGGATTGGCCTGCAGCGGTTCGAGCACCCCGCCGATACCCACACCGCCCGACAGGTGCACGTTCTTGCCGATCTGTGCGCAGGAGCCCACGGTCACCCAGGTGTCGACCATCGTGCCTTCGTCCACGCGAGCGCCGATGTTCACGAACGAGGGCATCAGGACCACATTCTTCGCGATGTGAGCGCCGCGTCGCGCGGCAGCCGGCGGCACCACGCGGAAGCCGCCGCGCACAAACTGCTCGCGGTCATAACTGGCGAACTTGGACGGCACCTTGTCGAAATAGCGCGTCTCGCCGCCCTCCATCAGCACGTTGTCGTTGAGGCGGAACGACAGCAGCACCGCCTTCTTGATCCACTGATGCGTGACCCACTGGCCGTCGATCTTCTCGGCCACCCGCAGCTTGCCGCTGTCGAGCTGGTCGATCACGGCGTCGACCGCTTCGCCGACCTTCGCCGGTGCCTTGCCGGGCGAGAGGCTGGCGCGGTCTTCCCACGCCTGTTCGATGATGTTCTGATATTCCTGCATGTCGGGTCCGATCAAAGATTCCTGCAAAGGGTGGCGATGCGCTGCGCTGCGTCCAGGCACTCGGCCAGCGGGGCGACCAGCGCGATGCGGACGTAGCCCGCGCCGGGATTGCTGCCGCCGGCTTCGCGTGACAGGTAACGGCCGGGCAGCACCGAAACATTATATTCAGCGTACAGGCGGCGGGCGAATTCATCGTCGGCGATCGGCGCGAGTCCGGCAACCGAGGCCCAAAGGTAGAAACCGGCTTCGGGACGCGCGGTTTCTAAGTGCGCCGCAACAATCGGCGTCACCTGCGCGAATTTGTCGCGATACAGGCGGCGGTTGTCGGCGACATGGGCTTCGTCCGACCAGGCGGCCTGGCTGGCTGCCTGCACCGCCGGGTTCATCGCGCAGCCGTGGTAAGTACGGTAGAGCAGGAACTGCTTGAGGATTGCCGCATCACCGGCGACGAAGCCCGAGCGCATGCCGGGTACGTTGGAGCGCTTGGACAGGCTGGAAATCGCGATCAGCCGCCGGTAGTCGGCCCGCCCCAACCGGTGCGCTGCCTGCAGCGCACCGAGCGGCGGCGCATTTTCGTCGAAGTAGAGTTCCGAGTAGCACTCGTCGGCCGCGATCGTGAAGCCGTAGCGGTCCGACAGCTCGAACAACTCGCGCCACTGGTCGAGCGTCATCACGTTTCCGGTCGGGTTGCCCGGCGAACACACATAGACCAGTTGCACGCGCGCCCAGGTGGCGGCCGGTATCGAGCCATAGTCGCAGGCGAAGCCGCGCTGCGCCTCCTGGTTGACGAACACTGGCGTCGCGCCGGCCAGGTAGGCCGCGCCTTCATAGATCTGATAGAACGGGTTCGGGCACAGCACCAGCGCGCCCGGGCGTGAGCCGTCGACCACGCACTGCGCCAGCGCGAACAGGGCTTCGCGAGAGCCGGTTACCGGCAGCACCTGGGTCGCCGGATCGGGCGCCGGCACCTGGTAGCGTCGCCCGATCCATGCGGCGATCGTCTGGCGCAGGCTGTCGCTGCCCTGGGTGGTGGGATAATTCGCCAGCCCGCCGAGTCCCGCGCTCAGCGCTTCCTTGATAAAGGCGGGTGTCGCGTGCTGCGGTTCGCCGATCGACATGCGCACCGGTGCCAGATGGGCCGGCGGCGTGACGCCCTCGAACAGGCGGCGCAGTTTTTCGAACGGGTAGGGCTGAAGCTTGGACAGATTGGGATTCATCGATGGTTCCGGGCCGGCGCGCGCTTGCGGCAGTTTCTGCACGATCTTGCGAAAAGTATTGAATCATAAGGCAGTTCGCTGATGAGTACCACTGCCGGCGGCAGTCTGCGCGCGCATTTTGCCCTGCTGTCCGGCGCGATCGTCTGGGGCCTGATCTGGTATCCGTACCGGCTGCTCGCGCAGGCCGGCATCGACGGGGTCACCGCGTCCATCCTCACCTATCTGCTGGCCCTGGCGATCGGCTTGTTGCCCTTCGTCTGGCGCCGCGCCTGGCGCGGGGTGATGCCGTCGTGGTGGCTGGTCGCGATCGCCCTGGCGGCGGGCGGCTGCAACATCGGCTATGTGCTCGCCACCCTCGAAGGCGAGGTGATGCGGGTACTGCTGCTGTTCTATCTGTCGCCGCTATGGACCGTGCTGCTGTCGCGCTTGCTGCTCGGTGAGCACCTCGGTCGTCTCGGCGCAGGCGTGATCGCGCTGTCGCTGGCTGGTACCGCCGTCATGCTGTGGCGGCCCGAGATGGGTTTTCCGTGGCCTTCGGTACGGGCCGAGTGGATCGGGGTGGCCGCCGGCGCGCTGTTCGCCCTGGCCAATGTCATGATCCGCAAGACGCCGCAATTGTCGATAGAGGTGAAATCCCTGGCGGTCTTTGTCGGCGTGGCGGTGATCGGTTTCGGCCTGCTCGCCCTCGGCGGCGAGCCGCAATCGAGTAGCCTGCCGCTCGCGCCGCGCACGGTCGGCCTGCTGCTGGGGATCGGCGTGGTGCTGCTGGCGATCAATCTGATCGTCCAGTTCGGACTGACCCACACCCCGGCCAATCAGGCGATCGTGATCTTCCTGTTCGAACTGGTGGTCGCCGCCGTCTCGTCCTCGCTGCTGGCCGGCGAGCGCATGGGGCCGCAGGAATGGGTCGGCGGCGCAATGATCGTCGCCGCCAGCCTGTTCTCCGGCCGGGTCGCCGAACCGGCCCGCAAGGCGGCACCAGCCTCCGGTTGAGCCGGCCTGAGAGCCGCGACGGATGGACCTCTCGGGCACGGTATTCCGCAGAGCGCCTATCCATCCGGCCCCTGGCATTGCCTGCCCGCAGAGCGCCATTCCATGAGGGTTACAGGCCGGGTCTCCGGCGATCAGCGGCGAGTGTTGAGGCGAGCAGTCCCGTGACGCCGCGTGGCTCGTCGGCTGCCGGGCCGTCTTGGCGCCATCATCGACCCGGCTTGTTGAATGGGCACTGCTGGTCTTTCGCGTACTTGTCTCGCAATGGGTCGATCACGTTACAAGGTCATTCGCCAAAGTCGCGCCAGCGATTCTGGATTCCCCCGGCAGCCACAACTTACCGGCGAGCTTTGCTTGGATAGCCTGGGCCTGTGCCCGCAGATCGGCGGCCTCCTTGTCACGCTTCAGCGTTGTCAGCAACGTGGCGTAGTTCTCGAGCGCGGTTGCCACTTTGGGATGCTCGGGGCCGAGAGCCTTCTTCCAGATCGCGAGCGCCTCTTGATTCAGTGGCTCGGCCTTGGCGTACTGACCCTGGGCGTAGTAGAGCGCCGCCAGGTTGTTGAGGCCTTGAGCCACGTCTGGGTGCTCTGGGCCGAGGGCCTTTTTTACAATCGCGAGTGTCTGCCGGTACAGCGGCTCGGCCTTGGCGTACTGACTCTGCGCGAAGTGGAGCGCCGCCAGATTGTTGAGGCTTTGCACCACGTCTGGGTGCTCGGGTCCGAGGGCCACTTTCATGATCGCGAGCGCCTGCTGGTACAGCGGCTCGGCCTTTGCGTACTGACCCTGGGCGTAGTAGAGCGCCGCCAGGTTGTTGAGGCTTGCAGCGACGTCCGGATGCTCGGGGCCCAAGGCCTTTTTCCGAATTGCGAGCGACTGCCGGAACAGCGGCTCAGCCTTGGCGTACTCACCCTGGGCGTGGTAGAGCGCCGACAGGTTGTTGAGGCCGTCCGCCACGTCCGTATGTTCGGGACCGAGTGCCTTCTTCATGATCGCCAGCGACTGCTGGTACAGCGGCTCGGCCTTGGCGTACTGACCCTGGGCCCGGTGGAGCCGCGCCAGGTTGTTGAGGCTTTGGGCCACGTCCGGGTGCTCGGGGCCGAGGGCTTTTTGCCGGATCGCGAGCGCCTGCACGAGCAGTGGTTGCGCTTCGTCGTATTGCCCGAGCGTGCGAGCCATGTTGCCGGCCGCGCCGAGGTACTCGGGATTCTGCGGTTGCAGTTTGACCGCCTCGCCGTAGTGTTTCGAAGCGCTGGCGTAATCGATCCGGCTCTCGGCGAGCTGCCCCAGTTGGTAGGCTGCGGCGGCGGCGTGCGCCTTGTCCTGGCCGAGCGCTTGTTCGAACAGGCGTTCCGCTTCCGCAGTATCGCCGTGCGCGAGCGCCTGCCGGGCGCGTTCAAGCTGCGCGGCGGGGACGTCCAGCCAGAGTTCCCCGAGGCTCCGGCTTGCGCTGGCGAGGACTTCCTTGTATTTCTCCAAGCCTTGCTCGGGCGATTTCACCGCGGCTTCGGCGGCGGCGAGCTGCCGTTCGAGCAGCGCGATCCTGTCCTTGTCCGCCCGACTCGTATTCGCGGCCTCCTCGCGAAGTTCGCGCTCCCGCAGCTTGAAGCGCTCCTCGTACTCCGCGAGCGTGATCCCGATCGTCACCGGGCCCGAAGCAACGACCGCAACGCCGCCGGGGGATGCTGTGGCTGTCACGTTGCCGCCTGCAGCGATGCCGCCTTGGGTTGCAGCTACGTTCGGCGTCGGCGCTTTTTGCTTTACGGCGAAATGAACATCGGCTGTCCACGCGGCCCCGGCGACTACCCCGATACCCGCTCCGAGAAAGGCGACCGTGCGCTGCGTCCGCCCATCGCTCAGCCTCGCCCAGAGCCCCCGGCGTTGTGGCAACGCGGTCGATGCGGGAGACGCAACCTGCGGGGCGATTGCCTTGTCGATCACCGACACCAAGCGACCGACATCGAAGTCGAAGCGCGAATCGCTGACCGGGAGCGCGTTGCGGTCCGCCAGAGCCGAGATCTCGGCCGGCAGCGCGTCGCGAGCGGGCATTGCCGTGCCTTCGAGCAGTGCCGGGATCACGAGCTTGCCCCGCGCGAGCGCCTCGGCGATTTCTGCCCTCACGAAGTCCGTCGGGAGATCGAGACGGCGGCGGCCTTGGCCGTCCTTCGCGTCGAGCCAGCCATTGCCGATCAGCGCGATCAGGGTATCGCATGCGCCGATCCGCTCGGCGATCACCTCGGCGAATCTCGCACCGGGTTCGATCGCGTCGATGTCGCGAAACACGCTCGCCTTGCCGAAGCGGTGTGCCAGGCGATCGAACAGCCGCCCGGCGATTGCCTGGCTGTCGTCCTGCCGGTAGCTGATGAAGATGCCGGACATGTCGAGTTATCGCGATCGGCCGCGGGTGTCGGTTGAGGTGGTCCGCAAATCCAAAGTGTCACAATCAAGCATAGCGCAATGGATGGCGGGTATTCCATGGTGATCGATGGGCCGCTCATCAGGTCTTTCCCGCGGATCACCAAGGCGTGGTCACTGCCCTGGGGAGTTTCGTGACCCCGCCGACCATGACCGCACGACGCTGGCTTGAAGAGTGGTGGCAGTGGCCGACCGGCGCCATTGCGGGCGCCCCGCCGATCCCTTACAGTTTTCTTCAATGTAGGGACGGTCGGGAAAGGAGAGTCGCGATGTCCGAGGCAACGATGACGAGCAAAGGCCAGATCACTATTCCGGCGGATATCCGCACGGCCCTGGGCCTGCGTGCCGGCGAGCGGGTGGTGTTCACCCAGCTGGACGACGGTACGACCGTCATGCGCGCCAAGACCCGCTCAGTGCTGGAACTCAGAGGTTTGCTGAAACCGCTGCGTGGCAACCGGCGCAAGGTGGCGGTAGAGGACATGAACATCGGCGAGGACTGAGAGCTTGTGAATTAATCTACTGCGCGTCCCGATTTCGGCCCTGCGGTGCTCGATGTAACACTGAGTACATCTGCGCGCCTCGGACCGAACTCGGGCCGCTCGCGACGATTTCTTCAAAAGCTCTGATGCCCGGCCTCGATACCGATGTGCTGGTGCGCTGGCTGATCGCGGATGACGATGAGCAGGTGGCCAGCGTCGACAGCGTGTTCGAGTCGGCGCGCGCGAACGGGGCGATGCTGTTTGTCCCGGTTACCGTGGCGCTCGAGCTCGAATGGGTGTTGCGTTCGCGCTATCGGTTCGACAAGTCGACCGTGCTGGGAACCTTCAATGCGCTGCTGGAAACGCAGGAACTCGAATTCCAGGACGACGCGGCCCTCGAACGGGCGTTGCACCTATACCGTTCGACTGCTGCCGGGTTCGCCGACTGTCCTCACGCCGGCTTGTGCAGTGCGGCCGGGAGAGCGCCGCTGCTGACATTCGATGAGAAAGCCGCCCGGCTGCAGCAGGTCGAACTGCTGGCGAGATAAGGCGCCCGGCGTGCTCGCCGGTCTTCGCCCAGGCGTTCATGACGTTCGCGGTGTGTGCCAGCGGCATTGCCGCCTCGTGCAGGCGCTGCCCCCACTGCGCGAGGTTCTCTTCCACCTTGCGCGCGCGGTCCCGGAAATTGTGGCTCGGCCAGACTGCGTATTTCTCCAGATACCAGTGCAATTCCTCGGTCTCGATGGGGCCGATGGGCGCGATGAGACGCCAGCTCTGCACGCTGTGCACGTCGGTCTGACCCGGCGTCGCCGGTTCATGGACGAGCCGGGCACGGGCGGACGCGCGGCGCATACCGTCCTGCTCGTGGAACTTCAGGTCGGTGAGCTCGAGCACGAGTTCCTCGATCGGCTCGGCCTTGGGCTGGGGCGTGGCAGGGACGTCAGCGGGATCGCGTTTGCCGAGCGCAACGAGGATCGCATTCATCGCGGCTTCGACGCCGCCCGCATCGCTGCTCACCGCGATGTACATCGGCTCCTCGCTGAAGAATTCCTCCAGCACGCCGAGCTTAGTGCCATTCAGCGAGAGCGGGATGACCGGGAACTGGTCCTTGCCGCGCTGTTCCCGCACCAGGAGCGCGTGGCGCAGTTCCTTGCCGACCCATTTGGATTGCAGCGCGTCGGTGCTGACGACGACCGCATAGGCTGTGGACTCGTCAATCGCTTTCTTGATTTCCAGCCAAAGAAGATCGCCGCCGCGCAGCTCGCGCGAATCGATCCACCCCGCCTGTCCGTGGTCGGCGAGCGCCGCGCGCAGCTCGCGAACGAAGGCGTCGTCCTGCGAGCTGTGAGAGATGAAGAGTCCGGCCATGGATTGCGCGCTTTCTCTCGCGTCGGAGCGGGTTTTGGGTTCGAGCTGGACGTTGCCCAAGCATATCGCAATCGACAAGGAATATTCCATGATGATCGATGGGCCACTCAGCGGGTCTTTGGCGCCGATCACCGAGGCGTGTCGCTGCCGCGGGGGATTTCGTGACCCGCGGAGCATGAGGATCCGAATTCGGGCCGAGGAGCGCACGCGTACACAGTAGTGCGCTCAGTGGCAATTTCTGCACCGCAGGACCGAAATCCGGCCGCGCAGTGGATCTATCTACAACCTCTCAGGCCAGGATGCGCTCGGCGAGCGAGCGCGGCGAATGGATGGCGACGCCGCCGAACCGCCGCCCGTAGCCGGCGCCGAAGTGGGTGCGGTCGCCGGTGACGAGCGCGTCGCATTGCCAGCGGATCGCGGCGGCGAGCACCGGACGGTCCTTCTCCGGCAGCCAGTCCGTGTCGGCCGGCTCCGCCGCAACCGGCGTGGTCTCCGCCACGCTCAGGCGCGGCAGCAGCGCATCGAGTGCCTGCAAAGCCTCCGGCCCCTTGGCGGCGAGGTTGCGCCGCGCTTCGGCCACCACATAGGCGTCGGCCCAGCATTCGTGCCCGCGCTCCAGCAACAGGTGCAACAGGCGGCGCACCGCGCCGTCGGATTTGGCGGCGGAAAACAGGATGTTGGCATCGAGGAAAACCCGCATTGCCGCGGGTGCGTCAGCGTTTGCGGGCGGCACGGCCCGCAGGCGCCGGCGGGCGGGCGAGCACCGCGGCGAGCTCGGCCTCGGCCGCGTCGAACTCGCGCTCGCGCTGCGGCGTGTATACCTCCACCGGCAGCGTGACGGCCGGGCGCAGCAGCAGGCCCTCGGGCGTGGTCTCGGCGATCAGGTGATCATCCGCCTTCAGGCCGAGTGCCTGCCGCAGCTTGGTCGGCAGCGTGATGACGCCGCGGCTGTTGATCGTGACGGTGGTTTTCATGCATTGCAGGATATCAGAAAAGCAGTAAATCGGCGAACCGATGCCCGCGCCGTTGCGTGAGGAACTGATGATCGTCGCCGCCAGCCCGTTCTCGGGCCGGGTCGCCGACACGCCGCGGGCAGCGGTGACGGCGGCCGGCTGATCGCGCCGGTAGATCGGCCGGGCTGAAAGCCGCACCGGATGGCACTGTCAGGGCATGCCGGCCGCACAGCGCCTATCCATGCGGTCCCTGGCATTGCCTGCCCGCAGATCGCCAATTCATGCGGGTCACTGGCCGAGCTATTCACGATCAGCGGCGTGTGTTGGGGCACGCGCCGCCTCGGCGTCATCATTGACCCGGGCTGTTGACTGTGCGCGCCTGGCCGTTGGCGCACTGGCTTCGCAAGTGGTCCTTCATACGACGAGATGGCTCGCGCCATCTCATGTCAGCCTTGCCGGATAGGTCGAACTGCCGCCGCCGCAACGCTGCTCGGCGCCTCGAACGGGACCAGTCGAACCGCTGGCGGCTACTCGTGATCGTCGAGGAACGGGCGGGAGGGCCATTCGTCAAGTACGTCTGGTCGCTGCGATTCCCGGGCGAGCAGCAGGAATGAATCCTGGCCAGGTCTTGCTATGCTTCGATACCGTAATGCCTGGTGCGTAAGCACGCGTACCGTTCGAAGCCCATACGTCGCACCAGGAGCGAGCGGAAACCCAGGCAAGCCAGCGGCGCATTCGGCCGCGCTGTCTCTGCTTCGCTACGGCAAGTCTGCGGGCGGGCTTGAAAGCCGGCCCGATCATCATTCAAGCGGAATCTGAACCATGAACGAACTCGTCTATCCGCGCGAGCGCACGCTCGGCACAATCACCCTGGTGCTCGGCCTTCTGGTCTGGCTGGGCCTGATCGTCGGCACCTTCGGTACGGCGTTGATCGGGCTGGCGCTCGGTTTCGTGCTTTACCTGTTCGCACAATCCGCGCTGATTGCACACATCAAGGGTAATGGCGTCGATCTGTCGGAAGCCCAATTTCCCGACTTGCACGCGCAATTCACCGCCTGTTGCGATCGGCTGCAGATGAAGACGCGCCCGCAGGCATACGTGCTGAACGGCAATGGCGGTCTCAATGCGTTCGCCACCAAGTTCCTCGGCAAACAGTTCGTCGTGCTGATGTCCGATGTCGTCGATGCGATGAACAAGCATGCCGACGGCGTGCGCTTCTACATCGGCCACGAGCTCGGCCACTTGCGCATGAAACACCTGAGCGGCCACCTGGTGCGCTGGCCCGTGCTATGGCTGCCGCTACTCGGCGCCGCCTATTCTCGCGCCCGGGAGAGCACATGCGATCGTCACGGACTGGCCTGCAGCGCCTCCCCGGAAAATGCCGCACGCGCGCTGGCCGCGCTGTCGGCGGGTGCCGAACGCTGGGAACGTCTGGACGTTCCGGCCTATCTGCGCCAGGCGAATCACGCGTCGGGCTTCTGGATGTCATTTCACGAACTGATCGCCGGCTACCCCTGGCTGACCAAGCGCGCAGCCCGCGTGATGAACACCGCCGCGCCGATGCCCGCGCGCAATGGCTTGGCCTATCTGCTGGCGCTGTTCATTCCGTACGCCGGGCGCCTGGGCGCAGGCTTCGGCTTCCTGATCCTCGTCTATATCATTGGCGTGCTGGCTGCGCTCGCCCTACCCGCGTACCAGGACCACACGGTCAAGGCCAAGGCAAGCGCCGCGGTCATCGCCTCACAACCCATGCGCGAGGCGCTGGGCAACTACTATCGGTCCAAGCAGAAGGCTCCCAAATCGCTGGACGCTGCCGGCATTCCATCGCAACTGGCGGACGGCACCCGGCTGTCGCTCGACCCCGAGCAGATGGTGCTCACCGTCCGCATCAAGCAGGGCGAACTCGTATTCACGCCGACAGTCGATGACCAGGGCCGCATCAACTGGAGCTGTACCAACGGTGAAGGCCTCAAACCAAGGCAGCTTCCACCGTCATGCCACAGCATGGGAAATGAATAGCCGGCGCAGCCTGGGCTGAGTGCCGCGAAGCCGGGGTATTCGTGGTTTCCGGCCGGGTCGCCGAACCGGTGCGCGAGGCGGCACCAGCTTTCGATTGAGCCGGCCCGGAAGCCGCACCGGATGGACTTCCCAGGCATGGCATTCCGCAGAGCGCCTATCCATGCGGCTCCTGGCATTGCCTGCCCGTAGATCGCCATTCCATGCGGGTCACAGGCATGGCTATCCGCGATCAACGGCGTTTCCGCCACCATCGCAGGCCCAGCAGCAGCGCGATCAGGATTACCAGCAACGCCGCCGCGCGCGGCGGCGTCAGCAGATCGAGCAACGATTCCAGCGCCGAGCGCGGAGCCGGGGGCGCCGCGGATGCTGCGTAGCGCGCCTGTTCGCGCGCCGCCTCGTCGTTTCGACCCGTCGCCTGGAGCGCCTGGACAACGGAAAGCCGGGCGTTGGGCTCGCCCTGGTCGGCTGCCAGGCGCAGCAGCGACAAACCCTTGTCGCGATCAACCGCGACACCGCCCGAGCCATTGAACAGATATTTTCCGGCCATGGTTTGCGCCCAGGCGTTGCCAAACTCCGCGGCGTGGGCGAAGTCCTTATAGGCGTTCGGCAAATCGCCGCGCTCCTTGTAGAGCCAGCCGCGCTGGACGAGCAGGCCGACGTGATCGGGATCATGCTGCAGAAAGCCGTCGACCAGCTCGAAGCCGTCCGGCAGTTTGTCGTTCTGTGCGACGAACGAAGCCCTCACGTCGCAGCAGTAATCGGCGTAGGGACGCCCGACCAGTGCGGCGCGAACGTCGGCAAGCATCTCGGCCTGTTTATGCAGGTGGTAAGCGACGAATGCGCGCGAGCAACGGTAAATCGGGCGATCCGCCAGCGCGATGGCCTGTGAAAACGCGGCGTAGGCCGGCTCGTATTCCTTCGCCTCGCTCAGACGCAGTCCTCGATCCCCGGGAATCATGGCTTCGAGACGATCTGCGTCGGGTCCGCCGCCGAGTTCGATCCTCGACCGGGCGGCGTAGCGGATCATCTTCTCCTCGCTGCCGCCCCAGCGCGGTTCCAGGCTCTGCATGTACGACTTCCGCAGATTCATGCTGCGCGGTGCGTAGGCGATTGCCGATTGGTAGAGCTCTTCGATTTCCTTCCTGGTGCCGGAACGCATCGCGGCCTCCATGAGGACGATGCGGGTGGCGACCGGCCTGGCCGCAAGCTCGAGCGAAGCATGAAGATCCTGGTGCGCCTTTTCGAACCAGCCGTGCATCGTCTCGAAGTTCTCGGGCGGCGTGTCCTTGACGTAGTCACGTCCCCGCGTGTTGGCCCCGCGTTGGTATCGGTAGAACCCGCGGGCCAGCCGGGCGGCATAGGAGCGCGGATAGCGCTCGATCCATGAATCGAGGTTCGCCTCGGCCGCTTGCGTGTGACGCGGCAGGGCTTCGAACGCAAAAATGGCCGACTGCAGCGCTTCTTCCGCGTCCGCGTCGCGCTCGAAGGCGGCCTGCAGTCCGTTGAGCCGGGCATCGAGTTCGGCAACCCGTCCAGCGGCCAGCTCGGCGTAGGGCGAGCTTCGGGCCTGATCGGCAAGTCCAGGCGAAACCACAATCGCGATCAGCCACAGAACCCTCGAAATGCGTGCGCGCATCGTTGGCCGGGCAGGAGGAATGGAGAACGACCGCAATCATGCCACAGCGACTCAACCGGCATAGCGGCGGGCGCCTCACCGATCCCTTGCAGTTTCGTTAGATGTAAGGACGATCAGTAAAGGGGCTGCGATTTCCGAAGCAGCGATGACGAGCAAACGCGGCGGTTAGCTTGAGCGACAACGGCTTCCCGATGTCAAGCAAAAGCGATGGCATTCGAATCGCGCAGCGATTCGTCATCGTCGATTTGCGCTTTCTCCACTCGTTATGCGGCGGAGATCACGCCGGGGGGTGAGCTTCGAGCCACTCGCGAAGTGCCGCATTCATGCGCGTCTGCCAACCTGGCCCGCCCGCACGGAAGGCCGCGAGAATGTCGGCGTCGAAGCGAATCGTCGTCGACTCCTTTTCACTCCCCACGGGCCGTCCGCGTCGCTTCCGGTAGGCCTCGATACCGGTCTGCATTTCTTCGCGCGTCAGTGGCCGGTCGTTCTCATCCTTGCCGTCCCAGACATATGGTGTCCCGGCGCGCAGCTTCGCCAGATCGGTCCTGCTTTCGCCGCGCTTGCGTGCGACCGGTGGTTCACTGTTTGCCGTTGAAGTCATCTTCGAGCCAGCCATAATAAGCGCTCCTTTCCACTTCACTTGCCGCTCGGAAACTGACGATCCGCCGGGCATTCTGGCGAGCCACATGCACCACCGTCAGTACCGCCAGCACATCGAACACGTAAGCGAACGATTGGGTCCGCCGTTCTCCGCCTCGCACAGCCTCGACGTCCAGGCGATACGGGCTCTCCAGCACCATCACCGCATCACAGAAGTCCAGACCGTGTTTGTCGAGATTGGCTTCTCGCTTGGATTCGTCCCAAAGAACGCGCGTGCTCACGGTTTTTATTGTGGTAACAGTAATTCAGGAAGTCAAGAATTGTTGTTACTACAAATGGCCGTCTTCCGTGAAGCCCCGGGTATTCCCGGTTTCCGGCCGAGCGGCAGAACCGGGATGCGCGTCGGCGCCAGCCGCCAGCGATTAGCCGGCCTGAGAGCCGGACCGGATGGACATCTCGGGCATGGCATGCCGCGGAGCGCCTATCCATGCGGTCCCCGGCATTGCCTGCCCGTAGATCGCCATTCCATGCGGGTCGCAGGCCGGGTTTTCGCGGGACGTCACTCGCGCGTGTTCGACCCGGCCGGGAAGTCGTCGAGTACCACGGGCGGCGCGGGTTTCCAGCCTTTCTTGCGGTGCTCGGCGACGACGTTGGTGAAAATGCCGCCCCGCACATACCAACGGGCAGTTAGGCGCATGAAGCGCGGGCGGGTGGCGGCGACCAAGTCGTCGAGGATCTGATTGGTCACCGCCTCGTGGAAGGCCCCCTCGTTGCGGTAGGACCAGATGTAGAGCTTGAGTCCTTTCAATTCGACACAAGTCCTGTCCGGGATGTAGTCGAGCACCAGGGTCGCGAAATCGGGCTGGCCGGTCAGCGGGCAGAGGCAGGTAAACTCCGGAATCTCAATGTGAATCCGGTAATCGCGGGCCGGCTGCGGGTTGCCGAAGGTGTCGAGTTTCCGGGTCGGTCTGGTGGCCATCGGGGGGTGGCGGCGCAATGCCGCACGGGTCTGGGCGGGGAAGGTCGAAGCGACAAGGTGGTATTATACGGGCCCAGTGAGCGGCCCATCCGCGACAGCCGCCGGACCCGCGATCGTCCCCGCGGTCACCACACAAGCCCATGATTCAAAAAAGATAACGTGCGCCTGACCAAGTTGAAGCTCGCCGGGTTCAAGACCTTTGTCGATCCGACGTCCGTGTACATGCCCGGCCAGCTGGTCGGCGTGGTCGGTCCGAACGGCTGCGGCAAATCGAACGTGATCGACGCGGTGCGCTGGGTGCTCGGTGAGTCGAAGGCCGGGGCGCTGCGCGGCGAATCGATGCAGGACGTGATCTTCAACGGTTCGGGCACCCGCAAGCCGGTCGGCCGCGCCAGCGTCGAGATGGTGTTCGACAACGCCCTGGGCCGGGCGGCGGGCCAGTGGACGCAGTATGCCGAGATCTCGGTCAAGCGCGTGCTCGACCGCTCCGGTGAATCCAATTACTTCATCAACAACCTCCACGTGCGCCGGCGCGACGTGATCGACCTGTTCCTCGGCACCGGCCTGGGCCCGCGCGCCTACGCGATCATCGAGCAGGGCATGATCTCGCGCATCATCGAGGCCAAGCCCGAAGACCTGCGGATGTTCCTCGAGGAGGCGGCCGGCGTCACCAAGTACAAGGATCGCCGCCGCGAGACCGAGAACCGCCTGTCGGATGCGCGCGACAACCTGTCGCGCGTCGAGGATATCCGCAACGAACTCGGCAGCCAGATCGAGCGCCTGCAGGTGCAGGCCGAGGTGGCAAGCCGCTACCGCGCATTGTTCGACGAGCTGACCGTCAAGCAGAACGTGATGTGGCTGATCAGGCGCAACGACGCCGCAGCCGAACGCGCCCGGCTCGCCGAAGCGGTGGCTGACGCGCTGACCCGGATCGAAGCCGAAACCGCGCGCCTGCGCGAGACCGAGGCGCAGCTCGAACAGGCGCGTGCCGATCACTACGCGGCGTCCGACGCAGTGCACGCGGCGCAAAGCGAGATGTTCGCGGCCAACGCCGAAGTCGCCCGTTGCGAGAGCGACCTCGCCCACCAGCGCGAATCGCGCGCGCGCCTGGAAGCCCGCCTCGCCCAGCTCGACGGCGAAGAGAAGAACTGGCGCGAGCAGCGCGAAGCCGCGGAGCGCGACCAGACCCGCTGGGAAGAACTCGCCGAGAACGCGCGCATCCGCGTCGCGAGCGCCAGCGCCCGCCACGACGAGGCGCAGGTGCGGCTGCCGGGGGCCGAGCAGGCCTTGCGCGATGCCGAAGCCACCGTCGAAGCGGCGCGGCGCGACCTCAACCAGGCCGAACAGCAGATTCGCGTCGAGGATGCCCACTGCCAGAGCGCGCAGCGCAGCCTCGAAGCGCTGGCCCAGCGGCGCGAACGAATCGAGGAAGATCGCGCCGCGCTGGCCGCACCCGACACCAGCGCGCTGGCGCAGCTCGAAGCGCTGATCGACGCGCTGAACGGGGCGGTCGCCGACAAGCAGGCCAGCACTGCCGACCTGCAGTACCGCCTGCCGCAGGCCCAGCAGGCGCACCGCGCCGCGCTCGAAGCCGAGCGTCTGGCGGCGAAGCAGATGACCGAGGCGCGCGCCCGCCGCGATGCGCTCCAGCAATTGCAGCAGAAGGTGCACGAATCCGGCCAGCTCGGCGAGTGGCTGCGCCGCCATGGCCTCGAATCAGCCGAGCCGCTGTGGCGCGCGGTGCGCGTCGATGCCGGTTGGGAAACCGCGCTCGAGGCCGTGCTGCGCGAACGGCTCGGCGCGCTGGCCCTGGGCGATGCACAGCGCGCGCTGCAGCTCGCCGGCGACCCGGCGCCGGCCAGCGCGGCCTTCGCGCTCGAAGGCGATTTTTCGCCGGAGTCGTTGTCCGCGCCGGGGCCTGCCGAACCGCTGCTCGAGCGCCTGCATTGCGACGATCCGAAGTGGTCGCGCGTGCTGGTCGAGTGGTTGCGCGGCATCTTCGTCGTGGAGGATCTCGGCGCCAGCATTGCGCGGCGTGGCGAGTTGCCGGCCGGTGGCCTGTTCGTCGATCGCAACGGCCACATGGTGGGCGCGCAGTCGCTGGTGTTCTACGCGCCGGATGCGCGGACCCACGGCGTGATCGAGCGCCAGCGCGAAATCAACGAACTGTCCGGGCAACTGGAAAGCCTGCAGCGCGAGGCCGAACGCGCCCACGAGCAGTTGCAGGCGACCGATGCCGAAATCCAGAGCCTGCAGGAGCGTACCGCCGTGGTGCGGCGCGAGCTCAACGAGGCGCAGCAGACGGCGCACGAACACCAGGTCGAAGCGCTCAAGCTGACACAGGCACGCAGCCGCTTCGACGAGCGCGTCGCGCAGATCGATCGCGATCTCGGCGAAATCTCTGCCAGTGAACAGCAGGAGGCCGCGCATCTCGAACGGGCGCAGGCCGAGGTCGCGCGTTCACGTGAACTTGCCGAGGCCCAGCGCCAGCGGCTGGAACAGGCGACGGGCGTGCAGCGCGAAGCCGACGATCGGCTGCGTGAGGCGCGCGCGCTGGAAACCCAGCTTGCGCGCGAGGCGCAGGAGGCCGGCTTCTCCGAGCGCGAATGCGCGACCAAACTCGACGATCTGGCGCGCACCCGGCAACTGGCTGCCAGCCAGCTCGAACGCATCGCGCACGAGCGCGAGGCCGATGAACTCGAACGCGCGACCCTCGACGAGACCAGCATCGAAGTGCAACTGCAGTCGGCGCTCGATCTGCGTGGCACCCGCGACGGCCTGCTCGCTTCGCGGCGCGATGCGCTGGAAGGCGCGGCCACGGTGCTGCATGAACTCGAAGAGCAGCGTACGCGAACCGAACAATCGCTCGACCCGCTGCGCGAGGGCCTGTCGGACCTGCGGCTCAAGGAACAGGCGGCGCAGCTCAACCAGGAGCAGTTCGCGGCGCGCCTGGTCGAGGCCCAGGTGGATGAGGCGGCAGTCGCCCTGAAGCTCGAAACCGACTTCAAGGACGTCAAGGAACTCACGCTGACGCGCGACATCAACCGCCTGAACCGCGAGGTCAATGAACTCGGCCCGGTCAATCTGGCGGCGCTCGACGAACTCTCCTCATCGGCCGAGCGCAAGGCCTACCTCGATGCGCAGTCCGAGGATCTCAACACCGCGATCGCCACGCTCGAAGATGCGATCCGCCGCATCGACCGCGAGACGCGCGAGCAGTTGCAGCAGACCTACGACACCGTCAATCGGCACTTCGGCGAATTGTTTCCGCAACTGTTCGGCGGCGGCGAGGCCAGGCTGGTGCTGACCGGCGGCGAGATACTCGATTCGGGTATCCAGGTGATGGCCCATCCGCCGGGCAAGAAGAATACCTCGATCCACCTGCTGTCGGGTGGCGAAAAGGCGCTGACGGCGATCGCACTGGTGTTCTCGATGTTCCAGCTCAACCCGGCGCCGTTCTGCATGCTCGACGAGGTGGATGCGCCGCTCGACGACAGCAATGCCGAGCGCTTCTGCCAGTTGGTCAGGCGCATGTCGGCGAGCACCCAGTTCATCTTCATCAGCCACAACAAGATCACCATGGAAATGGCCGAGCAACTGGTCGGCGTGACCATGCAGGAGCTGGGCTGCTCGCGGGTGGTCGAGGTGGATATCGAGGAAGCCCTGCGCATGCGCGAGGAAATTGCGGCCTGAGCGCCGAACCGACTATGCCCATCAGCGACCTTCAGATTGCCCTCATCGCGCTCGGTGCCGCTGGCGTGGCCGGCGTGTTCGGCTACAACAAGTGGCAGGAGCGCAAGCATCGCACTCATGCCGAGCGGGTGTTCCGCAAGGATCATCCGGACGTGCTGATCGAGCCGCCCGGCGAGCGATCGGCGCCATCGCCAGCCGAGGTCGCGCCCGCGCCCGATCTGACGCCGGCCGAGCGCATCGAACCGGTGATCGGCGTTGCCCCGGTCGAAGAGGCGCCGCCGGTCGAGGAGGCCGACGAAGATGCTACGCTGTCCGACATCGATCCGCGAATCGACTGCATCGTGCGATTCGAGGCGGCGGAGCCGGTCTCCGCGAATGAGTTCTGGTCGGCGCAGCGCCACGCATTCGAACTCATCGACAAACCGATACGCTGGTTCGCGCGCGAGCCGTCGCGCGGCGGCGCCTGGCGCGAGCTGGATGCGCACAACGCCGGGCGCTTCCAGCAGTTCTGCTGCGCGCTGCAGATTGCCGACCGGCGCGGTCCGTTGTCGGGTGGCGAGATGGTGTCGTTCTTCGAAGGTCTGCAGAAGCTTGGCGACCGCTTTCTCGCGGTGGTCGATTACCCGCAGCGCGAAACGGTGTTGAGCGATGCCAATGCGGTCGACGCCTTCTGTGCCGGCGTCGACGCACAGATCGCGGTCCATGTGGTTGCGGCGCAGGTGCCGTTTGCCGGCAGCAAGTTGTGCGGAATCGTCGAAGCGGCGGGACTGCAGTTGCGCGGCGACGGTCAGTTCCACGCCGAAGACGGCGAGGGGCGCACGCTGTTTACCGTAGGCAACCTGGAGGCCGCGCTGTTCGCTGCCGAGGAGATGGCGAACCTGCAGACGCACGGCGTCACGCTGACGGTGGACGTGCCACGGGTTGGCGAGGGCGTACATGCGTTCGATCGGATGATCGGGCTGGCGCTGCGGCTGGCGAATTCGCTGAACGGCGAAATCGTCGACGACAATCGCGCGCAACTGAGCGAGCCGGCGCTGTTGAAGATCCGCCAGACCGTCGAGCAACTCCAGCAGCAGATGGCGCAACATGACATCGCGGCCGGCAGTGCGACCGCGCTGCGCCTGTTTGCCTGAGGCAGCCCGGGTCCGTGGCCGCCACGCCTGAGCAGGCCCGGCGGGCAGCGCAACTGCGCGCCGAGATCGAACGGCACAATCGCGCCTATTACGAACTCGACGCGCCGACCATCCCGGATGCCGAGTACGACCGGCTGTTCCGCGAACTGCAGGCGCTCGAGCATGAGCATCCAGAACTGCTGGCGCCCGACTCGCCGACCCGGCGTGTTGGCGGCGCGCCGCTGGCCCACTTCAAGCCGGTGCGCCATCTCGTGCCGATGCTGTCGATCCGCACCGAGACCGACACCGAGGACAGCGGCGCGTTCAATTTCGATGCCCGGGTGCGACGCGAACTCGGGCTGGGCGACGGCGATCCACCGGTCGAGTATGCCGCGGAACTCAAGTTCGATGGCCTGGCGATCAGTCTGCGTTACGAGAACGGCATACTGGTTCGGGGCGCTACCCGCGGCGATGGCGAGACCGGCGAGGATGTCACCCAGAACGTGCGTACCGTGCGCGCGATTCCGCTGCGCCTGCTCGGAGACGCGCCGGCGCTGCTCGAAGTACGTGGCGAGATCCATATGCGGCGCGACGATTTCGAGGCTTTCAACGCGAGGGCGCTGGCGGCAGGCGAAAAGACGCTGGTCAATCCGCGCAATGGCGCTGCCGGCAGCATCCGCCAACTCGACCCGGCAGTGACGCGCAAGCGGCCGCTGTCCTTCTTCGCCTACGGCATCGGTGAAGTCGATGGCTGGACCCTGCCGCCGACGCATAGCGCGCTGCTCGACGCGCTGGTCGATCGTGGTCTGCCGGTGTGCGTGGAACGCATGGTAGGGCAGGGCGCCGCGGCGCTGGCGGCGTTTCACCGCAAGGTCGCCGACAAGCGGATGTCGCTGCCATTCGACATCGACGGCGTGGTCTACAAGGTGAACAGCCTTGCGCTGCAGGCGCGGCTGGGTTTCGTCTCGCGCGAGCCGCGCTGGGCGGTTGCCCACAAATACCCGGCGCAGGAAGCGCTGACCCAACTGATCGAGATCGAGATCCAGGTCGGACGCACCGGTGCGTTGACGCCGGTGGCGCGGCTCGCGCCGGTGTTTGTCGGCGGCGTGACGGTGACCAATGCCACTTTGCACAACGAGGACGAGATTCGCCGCAAGGATCTGCGAATCGGGGATAGCGTGATCGTGCGGCGCGCCGGCGACGTGATTCCCGAGGTGGTCGGCGCGGTGGCGGATCGGCGCACCGGGAGCGAGCGTGAATTCGTCATGCCGTCCCGCTGCCCGGTCTGCGGATCGCATGCCGTGCGCGCCGCGGACGAGGCGGTCACGCGGTGCTCGGGCGGGCTGTTCTGCCCGGCGCAGCGCAAGCAGGCGCTGCTTCACTTTGCCTCGCGCCGGGCGATGGATGTCGAGGGCCTCGGCGACAAACTGGTCGATCAACTGGTCGACAATGCGGTGGTCGGCACGCCGGCCGACCTGTACAAGCTCGGTGTTCTGGCGCTGGCAACGCTGGAACGCATGGCGGAGAAGTCCGCATCCAATCTGATTGGGGCGATCGAGGCGAGCAAGCACAGCACGCTGGCGCGCTTCGTATACGCTTTGGGTATTCGCAATGTCGGCGAGAAGACCGCCAGGGATCTGGCGCGGCACTTCGGCAGTCTCGACCGGCTGATGTCGGCCGACCCGGCGCGCCTGCGGCAGGTTCCCGACGTCGGACCCATCGTGGCGTCTTCGATAGCGCAGTTTTTCGCCGAACCGCATAATCGCGAAGTCATCGAACAGTTGCGCGCCGCCGGTGTGCAATGGGAAGAAGGCGCAGCGGAGGCCGGCGTGAGCGGCCGCCTCGCCGGCCGGCGTTTCGTGCTGACCGGCACCTTGCCGACGCTGTCGCGCGATGCGGCCGGCGCGCTGATCGAGGCGGCCGGCGGCATGGTCAGCGGTTCGGTCTCGAAGAAGACGGACTACGTGGTGGCCGGCAGCGAAGCGGGCTCCAAGCTGGAAAAGGCGCAGCAACTGGGCATCAGGATTGTCGACGAGGCGGGACTGATGGCCTTGCTCGATAGGGACGACTCTGGGGAATCATCTTGAAGAAAATTCGCAAGGCGGTATTTCCGGTTGCCGGTTTGGGCAGCCGATTTTTGCCGGCCACCAAGGCCAATCCCAAGGAAATGCTGCCGGTGGTCGACAAGCCGCTGATCCAGTATGCGGTGGAAGAAGCGGTGGCCGCCGGCGCAACCGACATGATCTTCATCATCGGCCGCACCAAGCGCTCGATCGAAGACCATTTCGACAAAGCCTACGAACTTGAGCACGAGCTCGACATGAAGGACAAACACGATCTGCTCAAGCTGTGCGAGACCGTGCCCAAGCATGTAAATTGCATCTACATCCGGCAGGCCGAGCCGCTCGGTCTCGGCCACGCGGTACTGTGTGCCGAACCGGTCGTCAACGACGAGCCGTTCGCCGTGCTGCTGGCGGATGATCTGATCGATGCCGATCCGCCGGTGCTCAAGCAAATGGTGGATGTGTACAACTACAACCGCTGCTCGGTGCTCGGCACCATGAACGTGCCGCGCGAACGGACCCGCGAGTACGGCATCGTCATCACCGAAGGGCAGGAGGGGCGGATCCAGCGGATGCGCGGGATCGTCGAGAAGCCCGCCCCCGACCAGGCGCCGACGACCCAGGCGGTGGTCGGGCGCTATGTGCTGACGCCGCAGATCTTCGAGCACCTGCACAATGTGCAGCCGGGTGCCGGCGGGGAGATCCAGCTCACCGACGCCATCGGCGCGCTGCTGCGCCAGGAGGCGGTGCTCGCCTATCAGTTCGAGGGCGTCCGCTACGATTGCGGCTCGAAGATCGGTTACATGATGGCGCAGGTCGCGTTGGGCCAGAAGCACCCCGAGATCGGCGCCGAATTCGCCGAATACCTGAAGCAGGTGTGCGAGAAAGCGGGCGCCTGAAGTCCATGTTGTCACCCGGCGAAGCACGGCGCATCCTCGACTCGGCAGACCTGATCTGTGCTGCCGACGAGGTCGCCGCGGCAGTCCGGCGCATGGCGGCCGACATCTCGGCGGTGCTCGCCGAAGCGAACCCGCTGGTTCTCTCCGTCATGGGCGGGGCCGTGGTATTCACCGGCAACCTGCTGCCGCAACTCGCGTTTCCGCTCGATTTCGACTACATCCACGTCACCCGCTATGGCGACGAAACCAGCGGCGGCGAACTGCGCTGGATCGCCGCGCCGCACGAAGCCATGGCCGGACGGACGGTGCTGGTGCTCGACGACATACTCGACGAGGGCATCACCCTGGCGGCGATCCGCACACGCATGCTCGACTCTGGGGCTGCCGCCTGCTACACGGCGGTGTTCGCCGACAAGGACATCGGCAAGCCCAAGCCGATCGAGGCCGATTTCGTCGGCCTCAGGCTGCCCAACCGCTACGTGTTCGGCTTCGGCATGGACGTGCACGGCGCCTGGCGCAACCTGCCGGCGATCTACGCGCTACGCGGTGAGGGCTAAATCGAATGCTCAGCCACCGACGCCGGTTCAAGAACCGGGTGGCCCTTAGCCTGGCCCCTCACTTCTAGCCAAGTTCCTTTCTATTGGGTGTAACTCTCATACTGATGCCCGGCGAGTCGGAAGCGGCACGACGTTTTCGGGGAAGTGAATCTCGCGCCGGTATTGAGCCGAGACGAGCTGCCACGCGGCATCGAAGCGCTCGCTCTGCGCCAGCGCACGGAAGGTGAGGATCGCCTGCCCGCCGTCGATGCTCCAGCGTTGCCCCGAGCGTTTCATGCGCTGGGTCACCAGCGTCTTGCAGGCCGCCTCCACCACGCCCGAGCCGATCGGCAGATTCTCGGCACGCAGTCGCGCATAGTCCATGCGTGCGCGGTTGCGCCGGAAGTACGTGAGTTCCTGCTTGAGCGCCTTGCAACGGCGCTTGCGGCTGTGATGGTAGGCGAGCGTGCGGATCACCCTGCCCACGCCGTCCTCGGCCTTGAGCAGCAGATGGCGGTATTCCTTGAAGCGGGCCTGCGCCTTAGGGGACGTTTCACCATAGACATGACCGAAGGCCCGCCGCAGATGTTCCGCGGCGTGGTAGAAGTCCACCACTTCCTCGCCTGGGGGCAGTTCCTTGGCGAGGAACTCCCAGTTGTCGCGCGCCCCATCGGCCACCTTGACCAGTCGTAGTTGCGGTTGGTTCTGGAGCGCATGTTCGACTTCGGCCACCAGTTGGCGCTTGAGTGTGCACTTCTTCGGCTCGGGCATGCGCGCATGACGCACCGTGCGCAGCCGCTCGCCGGCCCCGTCATAGTGGCTCAGCGTGCCGCAGCCCACTTCGCGAAATCCCGCTGGCCCCTTGGTGGGCTTGCCCTGCTGTCGGCTTTGTTCGCGTTTGTCCTCGCGCTGCCCGTCTTTCATCGGCGCCATCACCCCGTCCAGCGAGACCGCAAGCACGGCGGCCTGGGCGAGGGGCGGCGCCTGCTCGCGCAACTGGCTCTCCCACTGCATACGATGTTGTTCCCACTTCGCGTCAATCGCCTTGGGCAGTCGGTCCAGGCTGCTGCGTGAGGGGTGCATGCCGCCCAACTCGCCAAACAACTGCTCGCCTTCGGCCGGCGTCAGATGGGTGACCACCCACAAGCCCATCCGCGCGGCCAGCGGGGTGAAGAACCCCTCGACGATCCCAGCACGCAACTCCAGCGGGCATTCGCTCTGCCCGTTGGTGCCCGCCGCACGGTAACGGTGGCGCAGCACCTTCACCGGTCCGGCCGCCGTCATGTATTCGCCGTAGCCGCTGACCACCCGTCGGTAGAGCACCCCCTCGATCCTCAGCACCGGGAGCGTCACGTCCAGCCGCGCCAGCTCTTCGCCGACAAACTCGCGCTCGGCTTCGGCAAAGCGCCGGCGCACTTCGCGCTCGAACGCTTCGAACCCTTCTCCATGGTCACTTGCGCAGCGCCTGCGCCCCTCGATAAAACACAATAGGCTCTCCAGCGCCTTGCCGCCGACACGCGCCTTTTCCTTGAGCGCGCCAACTTTCGCTACACTTTCCATGGGCCAGCCTCCGGTGCTTGTTTCTCGCAAATCCAACCGCCTTCTATCACGAGGTTGGCCCACCCCCACCCATGCCAGACCAATTTCGTCTGGACACACGTGGCGTTTCGACGAAGGTCTCGAGCAGCGCGGGGCGCAAGCAGTAGCGAGCGAACCAGTCGTTGGGCAGCTGGCGCGCGGCCAGGGCGAGGATCTTCGAGGCGAGCCCCTTCGACTGAATCCAGGGCAGGATCAGGAAACGGGCGTTGTTGACGATCAGTTGCAGGTTGCGCTCGCGCTGGGCTTGCGCCCAGCCGATGAAGCGATCGCGCTCGGCCAGTTTCCAGGCGCTGGCGCCAAAGCTGATCAGGGCGAGCAGTTGCTCGCCGGCAAAGACGTTGTAGCGCATCTGGCTGCCGGCCAGCGGCGTGTATCCCAGATAGTGGTAGCGAGCGATGTACTCGTTCCACAGGCGCGAGGCGGGGCCGGCGCTGACCGGCTGCAACCTCAAGGGTGGCAAGGCATGCACGGGTTCGCGCAGCGCACGCTGGGGGTCGGTGGCTGGTGAGGGCGGGAAGTGCGGGCGGCCTCGCGGCTGCACGATGTTCGAGGGCGGCAGCTCGAGCAGGCCATCGGCCTGCATGCGCAGCAATGCCACGCGGCAGCTCATGTCCTTGAGTTGGCCGTTGGGCTTTCTCCAGTCCAGCAACGCGCACAGGGTGCGCGACAGCGGGGTGCGTTTGAGTCCCGGGGTGTGGGCGATCAGCCCTTTGATCATCAGCAGTTCATCGGCGCTGAAGTGCCGACCGCAATACAGGGTCACGAGGTATCGACTCCCGGGGGTTGGGTCAGGGCAATCGCTTACGCAGGCGTCGTAAACTCTTGTAAATATTCGTTTACGATCAACATATTATGACATGGGCTTGGCATTGCGGGATGAATGGCGTCTACTCTGACCTTTTCGGAGGGTTTCGAGATGACGTTGATGGAGACATTTTCCGGTCTGCCGGACCAGCGCAAAGGTGCGGCGCTGCGCTTCTCGCTGGCACAGATTCTGGTGATGGCAATCTGCGCGGTCCTGTGCGGAGCGGACAACTGGGTCGAAGTGGCCGACTGGTGCAAGGATCGTCGGCAGTGGCTCAAGGAACGATTTGGTTTGCGCTTGGACAGGGGCACACCGTCGCATGACACTTTTGGCGACGTGTTTGGCGTACTGGACGCAAGCGTATTCGAGGCGCGCTTTCGGCAGTGGATCAACGCACTGGCGGGGGTGGTCGAAGGCGTGGTGGCGATCGATGGGAAGACCTTGCGAGGCTCGGGCAACAAAGGCAGCAATGCGCTGCTGCACATGGTGACGGCCTACGCGGTGCAAAGCGGCCTGTGCCTGGCGCAGGAAGGCACCTGCGGCAAGGGGCACGAGTTGACGGGGGTCAAGTCGCTGCTCGATATTCTGATCTTGAAAGGATGCATCGTAACGATGGACGCACTTGGTTGCCAGACCGAGCTGGCCGAGCGCATCGTCGCCCGTGGAGGCGATTACCTCTTGCAGGTCAAGGACAACCAGAAGAATCTTGCCGAGGCGATTCGCGAGTTCTTTGAGCAAGGCGGCAAGGCCGGCTTTGGTAAGCTCACGGTCGGACGCATCGAGGACATCGAGAAGGATCACGGCCGGATCTGGACACGCCGTTACACGTGGATCAACGATGTGTCCTGGATGGACAAGTCGATGTGCCAAGCGTGGAAGAAACTGGGCGGGGTGGGCATGATCGAGTCGGTGCGGCAAATCGGCGATGAAATTAGCGTCGAGCATCGCTACGCCATCGGTTCGTCGGGCGTGCAAACGGTAGAGATGTTCGCCAAGGCCTCGCGCAGCCACTGGGGCATTGAAAACCGGCTGCACTGGACGCTCGATGTGGTCTTCCGTGAGGATCAGTGCCGCACCAGAACCGGGCACTCGGCGCGCAACTTCTCGACGCTGCGCAAGTTTGTCCTGGCTACCTTACGCAAGGAAGAAGGTTCCAAGATGGGCTTGCGCCGCCGCCGTACCCATGCCGACCGCAATCAAGATTACCGTGAGTCCCTGATCGACACAGCATTCTCCGCATCGTCGAGCAAAGAATCCATGATAACTACGTAAGCGATTGCCCTGGGGGTTGGGTGAAGGCGGGTGCGCTGCGCAGGGCGGCCAGCCGCGCCGCATCCATGCGCCAGGGCAGGAACCCGGCCAGATCCGGCGGGCGGTTGGCGTTTTCGGCACAGGCCTGCAGGTAGGCGCTGAGCCAGGTGCGCGGATTGACCTGCCACAGGCGCAGGCTCATCAGCACACTGAACATCATCGCCGCGAGTTGTCCAGACCACTGACTGCCCGAACCGTAAAAGTTCTTGCGGCCGACGACCGCCGGACGCAAGGCCCGTTCGGCCTCGTTATTGTCCAGTGCCCGCTGCGGGCGATCGAGAAACGCCGTCAATCCGGCCCAGTGCCTGCGCATGCTGGTGAGCAGCTTGGCCGCCGGGGCCGGCAGCGTCGGATCGGCCAGCGCCGCCTCGCGCTTGTCGGCCATCTCCTGCACCGTCGCACGCAGTCCTCGATCCAGTTCGCCGTACTCACGGCCGGCGAGCCAGGCTTCGCGGCGCTGTGCGTGCAGCGCGAACAGCACGCCGATGCACTCTACCCAGGCCAGTGCCCAGGGCGCCAGTTGCGGATAGTCGTTGGCCAGCATGAGCAGGTCGCGGCGCTGGTGCGCCCAGCAATACAACAGGGTGAAGCCCGGATGCAGACGGGCAAATTTCTTGTAGGCACCATAGCGGTCGCAGCTGATGGTGCCCCCGTCCACCTCGGCGAGCACCGCGCTGGGAACCGCCGCCGAGCGCGACGCGTCGAGCACGTAGTAGGCCACGGCGCGCGACTGAAATACCCACAGGTACCAGCGGTGGCCGCGCTTGCCCTCGATGTCGACGAACACCTCCCAGCGGGTCTCGTCGGCGTGCCAGTGCGCCCCGGCTCGCAACTCGTCCAACAGCGCCTCGTACACCGGCTCAAACAGCGGGGCAATGGCCTGCAACCCCCGGTGAGCGTGCCCATCGACAGATTCAACCTGGAAACCGCAGTTGCGCTAGCGATATTCCGTTCATGCTTCGACAGGCTCAGCACGAACGGAGTTTCTTGTGGTCACCCGATGGGTGAGGCTCTCTGCGAGCCGTTCGCCCTGAGCCTGTCGAAGGGCAGCCAGCGTTTCCAGACCCCAACTGCGGTTTTTCGGTTCAATCCCTGATCGGCCAGATCCTGCACCAGGCGGTAACTGGGGCGCCCGTACAGGAACTTGTCCAGCAGCACACTCACCCACACCGAGATGCCGAACTTACCGCGCTCGATCAGCCGCGCCGGGGGCGGGGCCGTCACAATGCCCGGCAGCGCCTCACACTCGCAGGTGCGCCGATAGCGCCGCCGCCGGATCAGCCTGCGATACGCCCGCACCTCGACTTCCACAACCTCGCAGTCCTCGGTACCCGCAAAGGCGCCCAGCGGCTCACCGCAGGCCGGGCACAGCGCGGATTCGAGTTCGATATCCTCGGTGCGCAGCGGCAAGTGCGCCTGCCGCGAACGACCATGACCCGGGGCACCACGCTGCTGTCCGCGTCGCCGTGACCCCACTGGCGCGCCTCGATGCTTGTCGTCGATCAGCGAACCGCGCTCGCTCTTGCGAGCGAACAGGCGTTGCTGCAGATCGCGGATCTTGGCCTGCGCCGCCTCCAACTCGCACAACAACGCTGCCTCGCGCGCCTGCGCAGCTGCGCGGCTTGTCGGAATCGCTCCTGGTACGCCGCCTCGAGGCTCAGCGCACGCGCGGCCGCGCGCCCGTGCTCCATCTTCCAATACTTCGCCGCCCAGACCAGTTCGATGTGTTCCTGTTTGGACAGCGTCACAAAAACGTCGCCGAAGGGCGTCGACTTGGCTTCGCCGCGGGCCGCACTCGAACAGGGAAGCTGCACCGTTCCATCCATGGACGGGAAGGTACCGCAGCGCGAGCGACGTGTCCAGCACGTCTTGCTGCCCGCAGGAGAAACTACGGGTTCACCGAATACTTACGGACACACTATCAGCATACTCATAAGCCATTGATTTTATTATCAACGGTAGACCTACACCCTTTCTATTTCGGACTTGCGCGAGAACCGGGCGAATTTTGATTCCGTGGCCGCGTCAATCTGGGGCGGTCCCCTCCAGGGCTCGCCGGTTCGCTCCGATTTCGCTCGACGGTATCAGCGACTTGTCCAAAGCGTTGGCCGTTCAGATCCAACCCATTCCGGGTTATGCCCCCTTCCCGATTTGTCCGAGATATCAGTTGGTGTTGGATTCAGATTCATATACCAGACGCAAGCTCTGCCGGTGGTCGTCGACAATGGCTCCGTCGATTCGGCGAGGACGTCCGATAGGTTCAGAGCAGTCGCATAGATCTGAATTCCTCGCAACACGCCGTCCATTATCTCCTCCGATGGGGCCCAAGGGGCATCGCCAAAAGTCAGTGCCGGCACAGGCGGGTTCTTGTTCCCATAGTCTCTGCTCTCCGTATGACGGAGAACTTTGGATAGATCGGGCAGATCCCAGTGGAATTCGTGATGCTTCCTGCCAAGCCAATCTGCCCACACCACAAGCGCTTGTGTATGCCATCGGTTGTATTCGACCGTCGATTCACTAAGGATGTCTTGCGAGCCGACAGAGATTTCCCAATAGCGCGGCCCGATCTTTTCTGGTGGGACGAAGTGAGGTGCAGGATATGGATACGGATGTGCCCCGTAGTAGGTATTTGCTCGGCCACCGTCCCATCTAAACTCCCCGTCGTTTCCCCAGAAGAACGTCGTGTAATAGGAGGCTTGGGATCGTGGGTAATATCGCCAAATGTACGTAGCGGGATAGATGGCTAGTGGTTTGCCAAATTTGAAGCGCACGGTACCTGTCGTTGCTGCACTTCCGGGAAAATCCAGCCCGGAAGCGGTCTGATCCGCAATTTGTACTGCGGAGACGGCGGAAACGCTCCCATCGGTCTTCGTACAGGGTGGAATGCCGCTGGCTTCACATCCAGTGAGCAACAAGCATCCGAGAAAGCAGACGCCTTTGAAGGTGGCCGTCATCTTTGCAATTCTGGTGAATCTGCTGTCACCAATCGAGTATCCAGAATCCGAACAATTGGAACCAATCTGAAACGTCGGCGAATGAGCTTCCGAGAACTCAGGAACCTATCGAATTGTACACAATGTGCTGAAGAGCCTTTGTGTCGTGCGCGACCATCACCTGCATGATCTAGCCAATAGTCGCTGGACATAGGTTAATGTGGAAACAAACCAGTTGCTTCGACGGTCTAGCCCGCCGCAGCCCGTTGGAAAGCTCGGCGGTCAACTATCCTTTGCGCCACGCTTACTCCGCGGCCTCGCGGCTGGCGCGCTTGCGCTCGTGGTCCTTGAGGTGGCGCTTGCGCAGGCGGATCGACTTGGGCGTGATCTCGACCAGTTCGTCGTCGGCGATGAATTCGATCGCGGATTCGAGGGTGAGCTGGATCGGGGGAGTCAGGCGCACGGCCTCGTCGGTGCCCGAGGCGCGCACGTTGGTGAGTTGCTTGCCCTTGATCGGATTGACCACCAGATCGTTGTCGCGCGAGTGCATGCCGATGATCATGCCTTCGTAGAGCGGTTCGCCGGGCGAGACGAACATGCGGCCGCGATCCTGCAGCTTCCAAAGCGCATAGGCGACCGCCTCGCCCTGTTCGGCTGAGATCAGCACGCCGTTGCGCCGCTCGGCCATATCGCCGGCGACCGGGCCGTAGTCGTCAAAGACGTGGCTGATCAGGCCGGTGCCGCGCGTCAGCGTGAGGAACTCACCCTGGAAGCCGATCAGCCCGCGCGCCGGAATCCGGTATTCGAGCCGCACGCGGCCCTTGCCGTCGGGTTCCATGTTCTGCAGCTCGCCGCGGCGCCGGCCGAGTTCTTCCATGATCGCACCCTGGTGGGCTTCCTCGACGTCCACCGTCAGTGCCTCGTAGGGTTCCTGTTTTTCACCGTCATGCTCGCGGAATACGACGCGCGGGCGCGACACGGCGAGCTCGAAGCCTTCCCGGCGCATGTTTTCGAGCAGGATGGTCAGGTGCAGCTCGCCGCGGCCGGATACCAGGAATATGTCGGCATCCGCGGTGTCCTGCACGCGCAGCGCGACGTTGCTCATCAGCTCCTTGTTCAGGCGGTCGCGGATGTTGCGGCTGGTCACGTACTTGCCCTCGCGCCCGGCGTAGGGCGAGGTATTGACCTGGAAGTTCATGGTCAGCGTCGGCTCGTCGACGGCGATCGGCGGCAGGCCGATGGGCGACTCGAGGTCGCAGAAGGTCACGCCGATGCCGGTCTGCTCGATGCCGGTGACCAGCACGATGTCGCCGGCCGAGGCTTCCTCGGTGGTGGTGCGTTCGAGGCCGTGGAACACCATGATCTGGCCGACCCGGGCCTTGCCGCGCGGCTCCATGTCGTACATCACCGCGACTTCGCCGCCTGCCTTGATGCGGCCCCGGTTGATGCGGCCGATACCGATGCGGCCGAGGTAACTCGAATAGTCGAGCGAGCAGATCTGCAGTTGCAACGGGCCCTCGGCGTCCACCTTGGGCTGCGGCACGTGCTTGAGTATTGCTTCGAACAGCGGGCGCATCGTGCTGCCGGTGGCAGCGGAGTCGAGCATCGCGTAGCCGTTGAGCGCCGAGGCGAAGACGACCGGGAAGTCGAGCTGCTCTTCGGTTGCACCGAGCTTGTCGAACAGGTCGAAGGTATGGTTGATCACCCAGTCGGGCCGGGCACCCGGGCGGTCGATCTTGTTGATGACGACGATCGGCTTGAGCCCCAGCGCGAGCGCCTTGCGGGTGACGAAGCGCGTTTGCGGCATCGGGCCCTCGACCGCGTCGACCAGCAGCAGCACGCCATCGACCATCGACAGCACGCGCTCGACCTCGCCGCCGAAGTCGGCGTGGCCCGGTGTGTCGACGATGTTGATGTGGGCGCCCTCGTATTCGATCGCGCAGTTCTTGGCCAGAATCGTGATGCCGCGCTCGCGCTCGAGATCGTTCGAATCCATCACGCGCTCGGTCATCTGCTGGTGTGCGGCGAAGGTGCCGGACTGGCGCAGCAACTGATCGACCAGGGTCGTTTTGCCGTGGTCGACGTGGGCGATGATGGCGATGTTGCGAATGGCGCGGGACATGAAAAAGGGCTCGGGAGGAAAAGCTTTGGAGTCTAGCATGCGGCGCATGTCGGCCGTCTGGCCGGCGCGAGTCGCATGCTAGAATCGCCGCCGAAAATCGATGTTCCTCAATCTCTAGTCTCTCATCGTGGTGCTCCGGAAAGATGCTCGCAATCATCGGCGGAAGCGGCCTCACCCAGCTATCGAGCCTCGAAGTCACGCGGCGCGAAATCGTCCGCACACCGTACGGCGAACCATCGGGTGCGCTGACCTTCGGCCGCATCGCTGCGAAGGACGTGGTATTTCTCGCACGCCACGGCTACGGGCACACGATCCCGCCGCACGAAGTGAACTACCGCGCCAACATCGCCGCACTGCGGGACGTCGGCGCCACGCGCGTGGTGTCGGTTGCATCGGTAGGCGGCATACGCAAGGATCTCGGTCCGGGCAGCCTGCTGGTGCCGCAGCAGATCATCGATTACACCTGGGGCCGCAAGATGACCTTTCACGAGGGGGCGGATTCTCCAGTGACGCACATCGATTTCACCTCTCCCTATGATGCAAAGTTGCGCACCGTGTTGCTCGAAGCGGCCACGGCGACCGGCGAACCGATCGTGGACGGCGGCGTCTATGCGGCCATGCAGGGTCCGCGGCTGGAATCGGCGGCTGAAATCAATCGCCTGGAGCGCGATGGCGCGGACGTGGTCGGCATGACCGGCATGCCCGAGGCGGCGCTTGCCCGAGAGGCAGGGCTTGCCTACGCGGCGATCGCGGTGGTGGCGAACTTCGCGGCCGGGCGCGGCGAATCCTCGCACGGCATTGCATTCGCCAGAATCGAAGCGACCTTGCAGGCAGCGATGGGGCGGGTTCGTCTCGTGCTCATCAAGCTGTGCGAGACCGGGACGTGATTCGCGCGGTGTTGCGGATGGGCGATCCACGCCTGCTGCTACGCGCCGAACCGGTACAGGCGTTCGGCACCGCGGAACTGGCGGCCTTGTTGTCCGACATGCGCGAGACGATGGTGCATCTCGACGGCGCCGGTCTTGCCGCCCCGCAGATCGGTGTCGGTTTGCGCGTCGTGATTTTCGGCTTGCAAAGCAATCCACGCTATCCGGACGCCGAGCCGGTGCCGGATACGGTGTTGATCAATCCGGTGCTCGAACCAATGGACGACGAGCTGGAGGACGGCTGGGAGGGCTGCCTGTCGGTGCCGGGCATGCGCGGCGTCGTGCCACGCTACAAACATCTGCGCTATTCCGGCTGTGACGAACAGGGCCGTCGATTCAGCCGCGAGGTGAGCGGATTTCATGCGCGTGTGGTGCAGCATGAATGCGATCATCTCGACGGCATTCTCTACCCGATGAGAATCCGCGATCTCGCGCGCTTCGGCTTTACCGATGTCCTGTTTCCCGACGGGAGCGCGACACCGGACGATTGAGGGGCGGTGGCTTGGCGCCCTTTCATCTGCAGGTGATCCCTGAGACCCGGGTGCGAGAATCCGCCGTGACCAATTTCGCCGCTTCCGTTCGACCGTGAAAGGCTGGTACCTCAAGCGCGGCGGGGTCAAGGCAGGCCCGTTTTCGGCCACCGAGATCGAGATCCTGTTCGAGCAGCGCAAGATCCTGCCGGGCGATCAGATCAGGCAATCGGGTTCGCGCGAGTGGATCCCCGCGGAGCAATTCGCCAACCCGGAAAGTACCGATGCACCGGCCGAGCCGCCGCTGGCGGTTGGCGAAGCGGCGCGCCAACCCGTGGCAGGCACACCGCAGCGAGACACTGTTCGGGCCGACGACGAAAGCCGGCCGGCCCCAATTGAGCTGCCGCCGGAACCATCGCAGGCACCGGCACGGCTTTCGGTGCGCCTGAGCAAGTACCGAAGACTGATTGCCGATGGCATGGTGACATTGGGGATCGTCTCGGTGGTTGCGCTGCTGCTCTGGCAGATCGACTACGACGATATCTTCGGGTTGCCGACGGTGGAAGAACTTGCCGTCGGCATCGGCCTGCGTACGTCCGAGCCGCCGCCCCAGCCGGCACGACATGACGATCTGGTGATCGACTTCGGCGTCGGGCAGGGAATCAGGGGCTGGTTCAATAACGGCAGTTGGGCGGCGCTGCACGCCTTGCCGTCCGTCAATCTGGTCGGGGCCGACATCGACCATGACGGCGTAGACGACGTGGTGGGCGACTTCGGGCCGGAACACGGCATCTGGGTGCGCCCGCGCAGCGGCACGTGGAGGAAACTCCATGACCGATCCGCGGCATGGATGGTCCGGATCGATCTGAATCATAACGGCCATGACGATCTGGTTGTCGATTTCGGGAAGGATTTCGGCTCGTGGGCGTATCTCGACGATACCCGCTGGCAGGCGGTGCACGGAACCACCGCACGCGCCGCGATCGCTGCGGATCTCGACCACAACGGCCAGGACGACCTGGTGGTCGACTTCGGGCCACCGCACGGCATCTGGGCGTACATGAACGATTCGAAATGGCTGCCGATACATGGTGAGTCCACGTCGGCCATGCTGCGCGCCGACCTCGACAAGAATGGCCGCGACGATTTGGTCGTCGATTTCGGCCCGAAGTCGGGGATCTGGGTGCTCAACAACAATTCGAACTGGACGCCGCTTCACGGCCAGTCCGCCAGTGGCATGACCGCCGTCGATATCGATCACAACGGCCAGGACGATCTGGTCATCGATTTCGGTCCGAGCCATGGCATCTGGATCTGGCTCAACAACACGGCATGGAAGCAACTGCATGGTGTTTCGGCACGACAGATCGTCGCAGCCGATCTCGACGGCAACCGGAAGGCCGATCTGGTGGTCGACTTCGGCTCGTCGGGCATCTGGTGCTACATGATGAACGGGTCCGACTGGTACCCGCTCGGCGCCGGCGGGGTTCGCATGCTGGCCGGAGAGTTCGACGGCCGCTGAATCGGCACTGTGCCGGTTGAACGTCGATCGGCATTCATTTGCTACGCCGGCACCTGCAGTTCCTTCAGCACTTCCTGCTCGATGCGGATGACGTTGTTGTTGCGCGCCAGCACGGCGCCGCTGATCAGGAAGTTGTCTTCGACACGATCGCCGAGGGTCGCGATCTTCGCGGTGTGCAGATTGATGCGGTGTTTCGCCAGAACGCGGGCGACGGAATAAAGCAGGCCCGGGCGGTCGGCGGCCGAAACGGACATCAGGTAGAGCTGACCGCGTTCATCGGGACGAATCAGCACCTCCGGTGTGATCGGAAAGTGCCTGGCCTGGCGCGACAGCCGGCCGCGAATCGGGGTTTCCGCCGGCGCGATCTGCCGCAGATGATCTTCGAGATCATGCTCGAGCAGCCCCACGACATCGCGGTAATTCTGTTCGCCGCGCGGGTCGAGCAGGATGAAGCTGTCGAGCGCGTAGCCGTGCCGGGTGGTGTGGATCTTTGCATCGACGATCGAGAACCCGATTCGCGCGAAAAAGCCGCACAGGCGCATGAAGAGATCACGCTGATCCGGCGCATAGACCATCACCTGGAGGCCCTCGCCGAACGGATTGGGCCGCGCACGCACCACGGGCTGCGCGCCGTGCGACCGGTAGTACAGCATGCGCGTATGCCAGGCGACTTCCTCGGCGTCGTGCCGCATGAAGTAGACCGTGTCGAGTTCGTCCCACAGCTTGTCCTCGACCCCCGCCATCAGACCGTAATAACGGATCAGGCGACGAGTGCTTTCCTGGCGCTGCTCGACACCCAGTGCCTGGTGTGGCGTGGCGCCGCGCAGCAGGCGCCGGGTGGCGAAATACAGGTCTTCGAGCAACTTGCCCTTCCAGGCATTCCAGACCTTGGGGCTGGTTCCGCGAATGTCGGCGTGTGTGAGGATGTACAGAGCGGTCAGGCGGCGTTCATCCTGCACCAGCGCCGCGAAGTTGCCGATCACCTCGGAATCGGCGAGATCCTGCTTCTGGGCGACCGACGACATGGTCAGGTGGTGCTCGACCAGCCAGCCCACCAGTGCCGTATCGTCGGCTGTGAGCCCGTGCTCGCGGCAGAAATCCTGCGCGTCCTTGCGCCCGAGTTTGGAGTGGTCGCCGCCGCGGCCCTTGGCGATATCGTGGAACAGGGCCGCAAGATAGATCAGCCAGTGCAGTTCGAAACCGATGATCAGCCGGGACAGCAACGGATACTCGTGCGCATGCTCCGCCACCGTGAAACGGCGCACGTTGCGCAGCACCTGAATGATGTGTTGATCGACGGTGTAGACGTGAAACAGGTCGTGTTGCATCTGGCCGACGATGCGGCCAAAACTGGGCAGATAGGCGCCGAGGATTCCCAACTGGTTCATCCGGCGGAATTCCTGCACCAGACCGCGTTTTTGCTTGAACATCTGCAGAAACATCGCGCGATTGGCCGGGTCGGCGCGAAAAGTCGGGCCGATGAGCCGCCGAGCGCGCCACAGGGCTCGCAGTGTGCGGGCAGTCATCCCCTTGAGTTCCGAGCGCTGCTGCATCAGCAGGAAGCTTTCGAGGATCGCCCGGGGTTCGCGTTTGAACAAGTCTTCGCTGGTGACATCCAGCAATTCGCGGGTCATCTGGAAGTGCGGATTGATCGAATAGACGGCCGGCTTTCCGGGCGTCGGGAATATCGTCGCGGCGAGGTTCTGCAGGATGATGGTGTTGAGCTGCGTGACCAGCTTGGCGTTCTGGTAGTAGCGCTGCATCAGCACTTCGGACGCGCGCTTGGTCGGGCTTGCGGCGAGTCCGAGTTCCCGCGCGAGTGACTCCTGATAGTCGAACAGCAGCCGGTCTTCGCGACGCCCGGTCAGCAGATGCAGCCCGATCCGGACTTGCCGCAGAAACCTTTCGGCGTGCCGCGCCTGGGCCGCTTCCGCCTCGGTCAATAACTGGGCGTAGGCGAGCCCCCGCCATTCGGCACCGATACCGGCGGCCTGCGCGATCCAGCCGATTACCTGAAGATCGCGCAGGCCCCCCGGGCTTTCCTTGCAATTGGGTTCGAGGCTGTAGGGGGTGAGCTCGTACCTCGTATACCGCTGTTCCTGCTCCAGGTATTTTGCGTTGAAAAAAGTCTTCAGGTCGAGTTGCGCATGCATCGCCAGGCACAGCCTGGAGAATGCAGTATGGTCGCCGCCGATCAGGCGTGCCTCGAGGATACTGGTCTGGATCGTGATGTCGCGCGCCGACTCTGCCAGGCATTCGGGCAGGGTGCGGACGCTGTGGCCGATGTCCAGTCCGATGTCCCAGAAAGTGCCGACGAGATCTTCGAGCCGCCGTTCCGTCTCCGGCGTGATCGATTCCGGCAGAAGAATCAGCAGGTCGACGTCGGACGCCGGGTACAGCTCTCCCCGCCCGTAACCGCCTACCGCTGCGAAGGCCAGTTCATCGGGCAGCGATGTTGCGCGCCACAGATCTGTCAGTACGCCGTCGACCAGGCGGCAGCGGCCGCTCAGCAATCGTCTTGGATTGGCCTTTGCGGCGTAGGCATCACGCAATGCGCCCATGCCATCCTGCAAGCGGGTCTTGAGGCGGGCGTGCAGTCCCGGCCGGGATTCCGTTGCGGGCGACGTCGCGGCTCTGGTCGCCGGCTTCTTCATGCTTGAGGACTCAGGCTGTTGTGATCGACGGGGCCGCAGGCGAGCCGGCAGAAACGGTCAGCACCTCGTAGCCAGTTTCGGTGACCAGGACGGTGTGCTCCCATTGGGCCGAGAGGCTGCGATCCTTGGTGATGATGGTCCAGCCATCCGGGAGTTCGGAGATTGCGGCGCGGCCGGCGTTGATCATCGGTTCGATGGTGAAGGTCATGCCGGGTTCGAGCGTGATGCCAGTATCGGCGCGGCCATAGTGCAGCACTTGCGGTTCTTCATGGAACTTGCGTCCGATCCCATGCCCGCAAAACTCACGCACGATCGAAAAGCCGGCTGCCTCGGCGTGACGCTGGATTGCGTGGCCAATGTCGCCCAGGTGGCCGCCGGGACGGACCTGGGCGATTCCCAGCCACAGGCATTCGTAGGTCACCGCGCACAAGCGCTTGGCGAGAATCGACGCACCTTCGCCGACTATGAACATCCGGCTGGTATCGCCGTGAAAGCCGCCCTTGATGACCGTGATGTCGAGATTGAGGATGTCGCCCTTCTTGAGCGGCCGGTCGCCGGGTATGCCGTGACAGACCTGATGATTGACCGAGGCGCAGACCGACTTCGGGTAGGGCCGGTAGCCGGGCGGAGCATAGTTGAGCGGTGCCGGAATCGTGCCCTGCACATCGACCATGAACTCGTGGCACAAGCGGTCCAGTTCGGCCGTGGCGACGCCCGGTTTGACATGCGGGGTGATGAAATCGAGCACTTCGGATGCGAGTCTGCCTGCAACGCGCATGGCGTCGACTTCTTCGGGGGTTTTGACCGTTACGCTCATTGAAGGGCTTGGGGCAGCAAACTGGTGAGATTATCCGAAGCAGGCGACCGGGGCAATTTTGCCCGGGTCGAAACGGGTGTTCATGGCGGGCTTCGACAGCTTTCGCAAGCCCCTGAACTTGGGAGGATTTGCCCGAGCGTGCTATCATCTGCCGATTGTTCGACCATGCACCATGCCCTTTCGATCAAGGCTCGGGTGCGGATCGCGCAAAATTCTCACGCTTGGAATCGATAAGGGTGCGTCGCGAGCCAGTCCTGAGGGGCTGCAGGTGGCGAACAGAGCCAGGCGGCGGATCAACCCTGTTCGGAGATTGGTTTTATGACCACGATGCGTCAAATGCTCGAGGCCGGCGTTCATTTCGGCCACCAGACACGTTTCTGGAACCCGAAGATGGAGCAATACATCTTCGGCCATCGCAACAAGATCCACATCATCAACCTCGAGAAGACCCTGGTCAAATACCAGGAGGCGATGGGATTCGTGCGCAAAATGGCGTCCAACAAGGGCACCATCCTGTTTGTCGGTACCAAGCGTCAGGCGCGCGAGATCGTTGCCGAAGAGGCGCAGCGCGCCGGGGCGCCGTATGTCGATGAGCGGTGGTTGGGCGGCATGCTGACCAACTTCAAGACCGTCAAGGGCTCGATCAAGCGCCTGAAGGAACTGGAGCAGATGTCGGAGGACGGCTCGCTCGAGAAGATGTCGAAAAAGGAAGCGCTGATGCTCCAGCGGGAACTCGACAAGTTGCACAAGAGCCTCGGCGGCATCAAGGACATGAGCGGCCTGCCGGACGCGCTCTTCGTGATCGATGTCGGCTACCACAAGATTGCGATCACAGAGGCCAGAAAGCTCGGCATTCCGTTGGTCGCCGTTGTGGATACCAATCACAATCCGGACGGCGTCGATTACGTCATCCCAGGCAACGATGATTCCAGCCGGGCGATCCGCCTCTATGCGCGCGGTATTGCCGACGCGATTCTCGAAGGCCGCAGCCAGACGGTGTCCGACCTGGTTGCAGCCGTGTCCGACGATTTCGTCGAAGTCGAGGACGAGGGCGGGGAAGCCTCGGCGGTTTGAGTTTTTCTGCCCGGGGAATGCATGGCGCATCCGCGGGCAGCGAGGATTTCGGAGCGGACTCCGGCAGGCGCGGACTTCGCATCAGCGACACAGGATTCAGGAGTGAACATGGCGGAAATCACCGCATCGATGGTCAAGGAACTGCGCGAAAAGACCGATGCGCCGATGATGGAATGCAAGAAGGCGCTGACCGAAGCCGCCGGCGATCTGCTCAAGGCCGAGGAGATTCTGCGCGTCAAGCTGGGCAACAAGGCTGCCAAGGCTTCCGCGCGCATCGCAGCGGAGGGCGTGGTTGCAACCTGGATGGCAGTCGATGGCAAGCTCGGTGCGATGATCGAGGTCAATTGCGAAACCGACTTCGTCGCCAAGAATGACGACTTTCTGGCGCTGTCGGCGAAGCTGGCCGAACTGGTCGCGGCCAATGACCCCGCCGACGTGGCCGCGCTCTCGGCCCTGACGATGGACGGCAGGACGGTCGAGGAAGTGCGTACCGCGCTGGTCGGCAAGATCGGCGAGAACATGTCGATTCGTCGCTTCGCGCGTCTGCCGGCCAAGGGCAAGCTGCAGCAGTACATACACGGTGGTGCGAGAATCGGCGTGGTCGTGGACCTCGAAGGTGGCGACGATCAGTTGGGCAAGGATCTGGCGATGCACATCGCGGCGACCAAGCCCAGGGCACTCGACGCCAGCGGCGTCGCCGCCGCCTTGCTCGAGACAGAGCGCCGCATCGCGATGGAGAAGGCGCGCGAGGCGGGCAAGCCGGAAGCGATGCTGGAAAAGATCGCCGAAGGCACCGTACAGAAATACCTGAAGGAAGTGACGCTGCTCGGCCAGCCTTTCGTCAAGGACGACAAGCTGACGATCGAGCAACTGCTCAAGTCCAAGGGTGCGAAGGTGGCCGGCTTCACGCTCTATGTCGTGGGTGAGGGCATCGAGAAGAAGTCGAACGACTTTGCGGCAGAAGTCGCAGCGCAAGCGGCGGCGGCCAAGAAAGTCTAACCAGCGACTATTCTCCAGTGCATGCCTGAAGCCGCCTACAAGCGCATCCTGCTCAAACTCTCGGGCGAAGCCCTCATGGGCGACGATGCCTATGGCATCAACCGTGAGACGGTCGGACGCATCGTCGGCGAGATCGGCGAAGTATCGAGCCTCGGCGTGGAGATCGGCGTCGTCATCGGGGGCGGTAACATCTTTCGTGGCGCCGCGCTCGGTGCCGAGGGAATGGACCGCGCAACCGCCGACTACATGGGCATGCTCGCCACGGTCATGAACGCTCTCGCCCTGCAGGACGCGATGCGCAAGGCCGGGCTGAATGTCCGCGTGCAATCGGCGATCAACATCGAACCGGTGGTCGAGCCCTACATTCGCGGCAAGGCGATTCGCTACCTGGAAGAAGGGCGGATCGTGGTTTTTGCCGCCGGCACGGGCAATCCCTTTTTTACCACCGATACAGCCGCGGCTCTGCGCGGCCGCGAGATCGAAGCCGAGATCGTTCTGAAGGCAACCAAGGTCGACGGCGTCTATTCGGCAGACCCGAAGAAGGATCCGGGTGCAACGCGTTTCGCCCGCCTGCGTTTCGACGAGGCGATCTCGCGCGATCTCAAGGTCATGGACGCGACGGCGCTCGCGCTCTGTCGCGAGCAGCGTCTGCCGATCAATGTTTTCAGCATTTTGAAGCCGGGTGCTCTCAGGCGCGTCGTTGTCGGCGAGGACGAGGGCACGCTGGTGCATGTCTAGTACGTCTGATATCAGGGGATTCGACGATGATCAGCGAGCTGCGCAAGAGTACCGAAGACAGGATGAAGAAGTCCCTCGATTCTCTCAAGAGCGACCTGCAGAAGATCAGAACGGGCCGGGCCCACACGGGTCTGCTGGATCACATTCAGGTCGACTATTACGGTTCGATTGTGCCGCTGTCCCAGGTTGCCAACGTGACGCTGATCGATTCGCGCACCATCGGCGTTCAGCCCTGGGAAAAGAAGATGATTCCGGTGGTCGAAAAGTCGATCCGAGACGCGGATCTCGGTTTGAACCCCGCGACCAGCGGCGAGGTCGTCCGGGTACCGATGCCGGCCCTGACCGAGGAGCGGCGCAAGGAATTGATCAAGGTGGTCCGCCACGAAGGCGAAAGCGCCAAGGTCGCCGTGCGCAATCTGAGGCGTGATGCCAATAGCGCACTCAAGGACGCGGTCAAGGCCAAGACGATCTCCGAGGACGACGAACGCCGCGCCGAGGACGACGTGCAGAAGCTGACCGATCACTACGTGGCCGATATCGACAAGATGCTGGCTACCAAGGAAGCCGAGCTACTGCAAGTCTGAAGCGGTGAACGACCGACGGCATTTGAGATCCGCTTCTCCCTTCGCAGACCGCCGACGAGGTTCATGCCATGTCTGAAAGGCGGTTTGCCAGTTCCACGCGAGAGGTGCTGGACAGTGCGACGGTCCCGCGCCATATCGCCATCATCATGGATGGCAATGGGCGCTGGGCGCGCAAGCGGCTGTTGCCGCGCGTGGCGGGGCACAAGCGCGGGGTTGACGCCGTGCGGGCGACGATTCGCGCATGCATCGAGAGCGGGGTGCGCTATCTGACCCTATTCGCATTCAGTTCCGAAAACTGGCGTCGCCCCCAGGACGAAGTCTCGTTTCTCATGCAGTTGTTCGTGCGCGCGCTCGAGGAAGAGGTAGCCAAACTGCACGAGAACGGCATTCGCTTCCGTGTCATCGGCGAACTCTCCCGATTCGATCCCGGTCTGGTCGACCTGATAATTCGCGCCGAATCGATGACCGCCGACAATGACCGCCTGACCCTGACTGTCGCAGCCAATTACGGCGGACGCTGGGACATCCTGCAGGCCCTGCAGCGCATGATTGCGGAGAATCCGGAAAAGATCGGCGGCTTCGCCGAAGACGATCTTGCGCCCTATCTGGCCATGAACTTCGCGCCGGAGCCGGACCTGTTCATACGTACCGGCGGAGAGCAACGCATCAGCAATTTCCTGCTATGGCAGCTCGCCTATACCGAGTTGTACTTCACCGAACTGCTGTGGCCGGAATTCGACGGCGCTGCGCTCGATCAGGCGATCGAATCCTATCGTCGGCGCGAGCGGCGATTTGGGCGCACCAGCGAACAGCTCGCCACCGGTTCGCAATCCGAAGCGGCTTCCGTCGGATCCAGCTCGCAAAATGCTTAGGCAGCGGGTCGCTACCGCGCTCGTTCTGGTCAGTGCCCTTCTGTCTGCGATCTTTCTGTTGCCGCAGAACGCCTGGCTATTGTTTGTCGGCGTGCTGGTAGTGGTTGCGACAACCGAGTGGAGTGGCCTGATCGGCCTGCTCGGCGTTGCCCGACTGATCTATTGTGCCGTCACTGCGGGGTTTTTTCTCGCCGCCTGCCTGGCCGGCGGCCTTGCCGGGACATCCGCCGAGGCCTCCCCTCAAGTGCTGCTCTTCGTGTTCGGCATCGGCGCCGGCTTCTGGCTTGCAGTGGCACCGCTGTGGCTGTCGGGCAAGTGGCCATTGCGTGCCGGTGGTGTCGGGGTCGTCGTCGGGTGGCTGGTGGTGATCCCGGCCGGACTTGCGCTGGTGCACTTGCGCGCAGTCGATCCGCTCGTTTTGCTCGCGGCGATGGCGGTAGTCTGGGTTGCCGACATTGCGGCGTATTTCGTCGGCCGGACGATCGGTCGCCGCAAGCTCGCGCCGGGTATCAGCCCGGGCAAAAGCTGGGAGGGGGCGTTGGGCGCGGTTGTGTTCGTGGTCGTCTATGGCTTCGTCGTGACATATGGTTGGCCCCAGCTCGGCCTGCCCAGTCCGTCCGGCGTCTCGGGGGTACTGGGGTTCGCCGCCGGACTGGTGCTGATCACGGCGGTAAGCATCGTCGGGGATCTGTTCGAATCGCTCGCGAAGCGCCAGGCGGGTGTCAAGGACAGCGGAAACATTCTTCCCGGACACGGCGGCATACTCGACCGGATCGACAGCCTCACGTCCACGTTGCCGCTGGTGTCGCTTGCACTGATGCTGACGAAATCATGAATGCGGCTCGCCAGCGCCAACGGATCACGGTGCTCGGCGCCACCGGGTCGATCGGAATGAGCACGCTCGACGTGGTTGCCCGTCATCGAGATCGCTTCGAAGTATTTGCGATGTCCGGCCATCGCCAGCTCGATCGTCTGCTCGAACTGTGTATCCGGTTCGCGCCCCAGATCGCCGTGACGGCCGACGCCGCGGGCGCCACCCGCTTGCGGGCGGATCTGCGGGCGGCCGGCTGCGCAACCGAAGTTCTGAGCGGGCCGCAGGCACTGATCGACATAGCGAATCACGCGGAGGTCGATTGCGTCATGGCCGCGATCGTCGGGGCGGCCGGTCTGCAACCGACACTCGCTGCCGCCGCCGCCGGCAAGCGCCTGCTGCTTGCCAACAAGGAGGCGCTGGTGATGGCCGGCGAGCTGTTCATGGCAGAGGTGCGCCGAGGCGGGGCCTTGCTGCTGCCGATCGACAGCGAGCACAATGCCGTGTTCCAGTCGCTGCCGCACGGCTATTCGGGTGACATCGCGCGATCGGGTGTCCGCCGGATCATCCTGACGGCATCGGGTGGTCCGTTTCGCCAGATGCCACTCGGGGAGCTCGCCCGCGTCACGCCGGAGCAGGCCTGTGCCCATCCCAACTGGGTGATGGGGCGAAAGATCTCGGTCGACTCCGCCACCATGATGAACAAGGGCCTCGAAGTGATCGAGGCGCATTGGCTGTTCAACGTGGCGGCAGAACAGGTCGAGGTGGTGATCCACCCGCAGAGCGTCATTCATTCATTGGTCGACTACGTCGACGGATCGGTGCTGGCGCAACTTGGCAATCCGGACATGCGAACACCGATCGCTCATGCGCTGGCGTGGCCGGAGCGTCTCGATGCAGGGGTGCGTTCATTGGATCTGTTCGAGGTTGCGCAGTTGAGCTTCGAGCGGCCTGATTCCTTGCGTTTTCCCTGCCTGGAGCTCGCCTATCGCGCATTGCGAGCGGGCGGCACGGCGTCCACGGTGTTGAATGCCGCTAACGAGGAAGCCGTGTCGGCGTTTCTCGATCGGCGGCTGGGCTTCACCCGAATAGCCGACGTGATTTCGGCATCCCTGGACACCATCGCGAGCACAGCAGCGCGGACGCTCGGCGATGTGCTCGAAGCGGATGCCCGGGCGAGGTCGGTCTCGCGTTCGCTTATATCGCGCTGGATGGAGGAAATGGTTTGAACATGGTATCGACGGTGGCGGCGTTCGTATTCGCGCTCGGCATCCTGATCGTGGTGCACGAGTACGGTCACTATCTGATCGCCCGCTGGTGCGGCGTCAAGGTGCTGCGCTTCTCGGTCGGATTCGGCAAGGCTCTGATCACGCGCCGACGCGGGCCGGACAATACCGAATGGACGCTGGCTGCGTTTCCGCTCGGTGGCTACGTGAAGATGCTCGATGAGCGCGAAGCGCCGGTCGAGCCTCATGAGCTGCATCGTGCATTCAATCGCCAGCCGGTCGGCAAGCGCTTCGCAATCGTGCTGGCTGGCCCGGTAGCGAATTTCTTGCTGGCGATCGCGCTTTACTGGGGTTTATACAGCTACGGTACCCAGGAGTTGCGACCGCTGCTCGGCAAGCCGGTTGCGCAATCGGTGGCCGAGCGCGCGGGTTTTGCCGATGGCGAGCTGGTCACCGCGGTCGCCGGTCAGAAGACCGAAACCTGGCAGGAACTGCGCTGGCAGTTGCTGCAGCACGCGCTGGACAAGGCGCCGGTGAAGATCGAAGTGGTCAACGCGCGCAACGAATTGTCGGAGCGATCGCTCGACCTGTCGGACGTTTCGACCGAGAACCTGGAAGGTGATCTGCTCTCCCAGCTCGGTCTGCGCCTCTTCCGTCCGGATCTGCCCGCGATCATCGGCAAGCTCAGTGCCGACGGCGTCGCCGAGCGTGCCGGGCTGGTGGTCGGAGACCGCCTCACCGTCGTCGATGGCAAGCCGATCGAGCACTGGATGGATGTGGTGACGGCGATACGCGCTGCGGCCGACAGGGAGATCGAAATCGAGTTTCGCCGCGCCGACGAAACGAGATCCGCCCGCCTGACGCCGACGGAAGTCGAGGAGAACGGCCGGCGTATCGGGCGCATCGGCATCGGCCCGCAGGAGACCGACTTCGATCGCAGTCGCCTCATGACGACAGTCAGCTATTCGCTGATCGATGCCCTCTCCAAGGCCGTCCATACCACGTGGGAAACCTCGACTTTCAGCCTCAGCATCCTCGGCCGCATGGTGACGGGCGACGTATCCTGGAAGAATCTTTCGGGGCCGGTGACCATCGCCGATTATGCAGGTCAGTCTGCCCGCCTCGGCCTCACCTACTACCTGAAGTTTCTCGCGCTGATCTCGATCAGTCTTGGCGTACTCAACCTGCTGCCCATCCCGATTCTCGATGGGGGCATTTGATGTACTATATCGTCGAAATAATCAAGGGTGGTCCCGTCTCCGAAAAGGTCATGGAAATCGGGCAGCAGATCGGTCTTGCGCTGCTCGTCATGCTGATGGCCTTCGCCTTCTACAACGACATAAACCGCCTCCTTTCGGGCTGATTTCTCGACTCGCCGTATGAAGAAGAAGCTGATTTCCGGGCTGCTCGCAGCCATGCTCGCGTCAACCGGCGCACTCGCCTTCGAGCCCTTCGTCGTCAAGGACATTCGGGTAGAAGGCATCCAGCGCACCGAAGCGGGAACCGTCTTCAGTTACCTGCCGGTAAAGGTTGGCGAAACCTTCGACGAGGACAAGGCCGCGCAAGCCATTCGCGCGCTGTTCGCGACCGGCTTCTTCAAGGACGTCCGCATCGAGGTCGAGAGCGGCATTCTGGTGGTGGTGGTCGATGAGCGTCCGGCGATTTCGACCATCGAGTTCACCGGCATCAAGGAATTCGACAAGGACCAGCTGAAGAAGGGCTTGCGTGAAGTGGGACTCGCCGAATCCCGCATCTTCGACCGCGCGTTGCTGGAAAAGGCCGAACAGGAGCTGAAGCGCCAGTATCTGTCGCGCGGACGCTATGCGGTCGAAGTCAAGACCACGGTAACACCGCTCGAGCGCAACCGGGTCGCGATCAGCTTCGCCGTGGATGAAGGGGAAGTTGCCAAGATACGTCAGATCAACCTGATCGGGGTGAAGGCCCTGAAGGAAAAGGATCTGCTCAATCTGTTCACGCTGACCACGCCGGGGTGGCTCACCTGGTACCTGAAGAACGACCAGTATTCGCGGCAGAAGCTCCAGGGTGATCTAGAGACGCTACGCTCGTGGTACCTGAACCAGGGCTACCTCGAGTTCAGCGTTGAATCGACCCAGGTTCAGATCTCGCCCGACAAGCGTGACATCTACATCACGATCAATCTCGTCGAGGGTGAGCGTTACACGGTATCCAGCGTCAAGCTGGCCGGCGATCTGCTGCTGCCGGAGGACGAATTGCGCAAGCTGGTGGCGATCAAGCCGGGCGATGTCTATTCCCGCGAGCGGCTCACCGAGACCACCAAGGCCATCTCGGATCGCCTCGGCAACGACGGTTATGCTTTCGCGAACGTGAACGCCTCGCCCGAGATCGACAAGGAGAAGCGCGAGGTGGCATTCACCGTCTTCGTCGATCCGGGTCGGCGGGTCTATGTGCGCAGAGTCAACGTGACAGGCAATACGCGGACCCGCGACGAGGTCATTCGGCGCGAGGCGCGGCAGATGGAAGGTGCCTGGTACGACGGATCGCGCATCAACAAGTCGCGCCAGCGCATCGACCGGCTCGGATTCTTCGAGGAAGTCAACGTCGAGACACCTGCCGTTCCGAGTACCACCGACCAGGTCGACGTCAATCTGACGGTAAAGGAAAAGCCGACCGGCAGCCTGCTGTTCGGTGCCGGCTTCTCCAGCTCGGAAAAGCTCGTCCTGTCGGGCTCCATCTCCCAGAACAATCTGTTCGGCAGCGGCAACGCGCTTTCCCTGCAGGCCAACACCGGCAAGATCAACCGCAACATCGGTTTGTCATTCACGAACCCCTATTACACGGTCGACGGGATTTCGCGCGGGTTCGACGTCTACCAGCGCAACGTCGATCCGACCTCGCTGTCGATTGGTCAGTACAAATCCAAGTCGCTCGGCGGTGGCGTCCGCTATGGTTTTCCGATCGGCGAGGACGACTCGATCTACTTCGGCCTGTCTTACGACCGGACGACAATCGAAACCTTCGACAACAGTCCGCAGCGCTACAAGGACTTCGTCGAGAAATTCGGCAATCGCAACAGCACGCTGCTGTCGACCCTGGGGTGGGCGACCGACGGGCGCGACAGCTTCCTCTATCCGACCCGCGGCAGCTTTCACCGCGCCTCGGCCGAACTGTCGCTGCCCGGAGGCAACCTGCGCTACTACAAGGCGAACTATCAGTACCAGCGCTTCTTCCCGCTGACGCGCAGCTACGTCCTGGCGCTCAATACCGAGGTGGGGATCGGCAACGGTTACGGAGGGCGCGAATTGCCGTTTTACAAGAACTTCTTCGCCGGCGGCATCGGTTCGGTTCGCGGTTACGAATCGAGTTCCATCGGTCCGCGCGACACGGTGACCGAGGAGTCGCTCGGCGGCAACCGCCGGGCCATCGGCAGTCTCGAGTTTCTGTTCCCGTTCCCGGGTTCCGGAAACGACCGCTCGCTGCGACTGGGCTGGTTCGTCGATGCGGGCCAGGTCTGGGAGAAGGGACAGAAGCTCAGTTTCGGCGACATGCGCTACTCGACCGGTCTGTCGGTCGCCTGGACTTCGCCGCTCGGCCCGCTGAAGTTCAGCATAGGCCAGCCATTCAAGAGAAAACCCGAAGATCGCATTCAGCGCTTCCAGTTCCAGCTGGGTACGTCCTTCTAAGCAGATCGGAGAATTTACGTGAAGAAACTGCTTGCATCCGTAATCGCCGGGGCCATGCTGACTGGCTTTGCCACGCTGGCGGCGGCCGAGAACAAGATCGGTTTCGTGGAACACCGAACGCGTCTTTCGCGATTCCGCACCTGCCGTGAAAGCGCTGAAGAAGATCGAGAAGGAATTCGAGAAACGCGACCAGGAACTGCAGAAGATGGCCAAGCAGATCCAGTCGATGCAGGAGTCGGTGGAAAAGAACGCCGTCACCATGTCGGAAAACGATCGTCGCAACAAGGATCGCGAACTTGCCGATCTCAGTCGCGAGTTTCAACGCCGGCAGCGTGAATTCCGCGAGGATCTCAACCAGCGCCGCAACGAGGAGCTGTCGACGGTGCTCGAGCGGGCCAACAAGGCGATCAAGGCGATCGCCGAGGCCGACAAGTTCGACATCATTTTCCAGGAAGCGGTGTACGCTAATCCACGCATCGATATCACCGACAAGGTGCTGAAGTCGCTCAACGACGGCGTCGATGTTCCGGCCGCCGCTTCACCGGCCGCCCCCGCCAATCTCAAGAAGTAGCCGGCAGATGGCCGAGCCTGCGCAGGCGTTCTCGCTTACGCTCGCCGAGATCGTTGAACGGCTGGGTGGCGAGGTTCGCGGCGACGGGGCAATTCGCGTGGCGCAGGTCGGCACGCTCGAGCAGGCCGGCCCTCGGCAGATATCGTTTCTTGCCAACCCGCGCTATGCGACGCAACTGGCGAGTACCCGCGCCGGGGCGGTGATCCTGTCGCCGAAGGCGGCGGACCGCCATGTCGGTCCGCGCATTCTCGCCGACAACCCGTACAGCTATTTCGCCCGGGTTGCCCAGTTGTTCAACCCGCCGGCAGCGGCCCGACCGGGTGTGCATCCGACCGCGGTGGTCGAATGCGAGCTGCCGAAAAGCGCGAGCGTCGGCGCGCTGGCGTGGGTGGGCATGGACGTGTGCCTCGGCGAGGAGGTCGTAATCGGCCCGGGCTGCATGATCGGTGCCGGCGTGGCCATCGGCGAGCGATCGCGACTCCATGCCAACGTCACGATCTACGCCGGCTGCGTGATCGGCAGGCGGGCCATCCTGCACTCGGGCTGTGTGATCGGCGCCGATGGTTTCGGCTTTGCCCGCGAGCGCGACGGCTCGTGGGTGAAGATCCCGCAGATCGGCCGGGTGATGCTGGGCGACGATGTGGAAATTGGCGCCAACACCACGATCGATCGCGGTGCGCTCGACGATACCGTGGTCGAGGACGACGTGAAGGTCGACAACCTGGTGCAGATCGCGCACAACTGCCGCATCGGCGCGCACACCGTGATCGCCGGCTGTACCGGCATCGCAGGCAGCGCGCAGATCGGCAGGCGCTGCATGATAGGCGGTGCGGCGATGATCAACGGTCACATCACGATCGCCGACGACGTGACGGTTTCAGGCACCACTTTCATGCCCCGGTCGGTGAGCGAGCCAGGCGTCTACACCAGCGCGGTGCATTCGCTGAAGCACGACGACTGGCTGAAAAATTTCTCTCATCTGCGCCACCTCGATGCGCAGGACGAGAAAATCCGGGCGCTGGAGAAGCGCCTGGCTGAACTGGAGAAGCGGACTTGAAGGAATCGACCGTCATGGACATCGCGCAGATCAAGGAGTATCTGCCGCATCGTTACCCTTTCCTGATGATCGACCGCGTACTCGAGTGCGAGCCGCCGTCGCGCATCCTCGCCCTGAAGAACGTGTCGGTGAACGAGGAATTCTTCACCGGTCACTTCCCGCACTATCAGGTCATGCCCGGCGTGCTGGTCGTCGAGGGAATGGCGCAGGCGGCGGCGATCCTCACGTTCAAGACCCTCGACGTACGGCCCGACAACAAGTCGATCTATTACTTTGCCGGCATCGATTCGGCGCGCTTCAAGCGCCCGGTGGTGCCTGGCGATCAGATCCAGTACGAAATTGCCGCCGGTCGTTCGGTCCGCGGGGTCGCGAAGTTTTCCGGTGTGGCGCGGGTCGACGGACTGATCGTAGCGGAGGCGGAACTGCTCTGCGCCTATCGCCCGGTGAAGTAGTCGCGATGGGTCTGGCAAGCGGCATTCATCCGACGGCGATCATTCATCGGGCAGCACGTATCGGCGCCGGGGTGAGCATCGGCGCCTTTTCGATCATCGACGAGCAGGTCGAAATCGGCGCGGGTACCTCGATCGGCCACCACTGCGTGATCACCGGCAGCACGCGCATCGGGCGCGAGAATCGCATCTTTCACTTCTGCTCGATCGGCGAGGAGCCGCAGGACAAGAAGTACGAGGAAGAAGCCACCCGCCTCGAGATCGGCGATCGCAATACCATACGCGAGTACTGCACCTTCAACACCGGCACTGCCCAGGACACCGGCGTCACCCGTGTCGGCAACGACAACTGGATCATGGCCTATGTCCATGTGGCGCACGATTGCCGGGTCGGCGACCACACGGTGTTCGCCAACCATGCCACGCTCGCCGGCCACGTCGACATCGGCGACTGGGCGATACTCGGCGGATTCACCGGCGTGCATCAGTTCTGCCGGGTGGGTGCGCACAGCTTTTGCGGCGTCGGCACCGTGCTGCTGCAGGATCTGCCGCCGTTCGTGATCTGCGCCGGCAACCCGGCGGCGCCGCGTTCGATCAACGCCGAAGGCCTCAAGCGCCGCGGCTACTCCGCCGAGGCGATTGCAGCCATCAAGCGCGCCTACAAGCTGCTCTACCGCAACGGCCTGTCGTTCGATGACGCTCGCACGCAGATTGCCGAGGCAGTGGAGGCCACCCCGGAACTCGCACCACTGGTCGCGTTTCTCGCCGAATCGGGCCGCGGCGTCATTCGCTGAGGAATCTGGACATGCGCATTGCGATGGTCGCCGGTGAGGCCTCGGGCGATCAGCTTGCCAGCCATCTGATCGAGGCCTTGCGCCGATACTTACCGCAGGCGCAGTTCTACGGCATCGGTGGCCCGAAGATGCAGGCCGCCGGCTTCGATGTGCTGTGGCCGAGCGAGAGACTCGCGGTCAATGGGCTGTTCGAGGTGCTGCGACACTACCGCGAGCTGTCCGGCATCCGCAGACGGCTCGCCCGGCGATTGATTGCCGAGCGGCCGGATGTGTTCATCGGCATCGATGCCCCCGACTTCAATCTGGGCCTCGAGGCCAGGCTCAAGCGCGCCGGCATTCCCACCGTGCATTACGTGAGCCCGTCGATCTGGGCCTGGCGTGGCGGGCGCATCAAGACCATCGGCAAGTCGGTCAGCCAGATGCTCGCTCTGTTCCCGTTCGAGCCGGCGCTGTATCGCGAGCGCGGCATTCCGGTGAGCTATGTCGGCCATCCACTGGCTGACCAGTTGCCGCTCGAGGTGGACCGCGACGGCGCCCGCGAAAAGCTCGAAGTGCCGCCGGACAAGCTGGTTTTCGCCCTGCTTCCCGGTAGCCGCCGGTCGGAGGTCGCACGGCTCGACTCGACTTTCATCGAGACCGCGAAGCAGTTGGCCGCGCGCTTCGACGATGTACTGTTTCTGGTGCCGCTGATTTCGCGCGAGACGCGCCAGATTTTCGAGCAGATGCGTCAAGCTGCTGGCGCCGATGAATTGCCGATGCGCATCCTGTTCGGCCACGCCCAGGATGCCATGGCCGCCGCCGACGCCGTGCTGGTGGCCAGCGGCACAGCGACCCTCGAAGCCGCGCTGCTCAAGCGGCCGATGGTCATCGCCTACAAGGTCGCGCCAGCCACCGCCTTCCTGATGCGGCGCATGGGCTACCTGCCCTATGTCGGCCTGCCCAACATCCTGGCCGGCCGCTTCGTGGTGCCCGAATTCCTGCAGGAAGACGCGACAGCCGACAATCTGGCGCAGGCGCTCGGCAACCTGGTCTGCGACAAGGAAACCTGCGCCCGGCTCACCCGCCTGTTTACCGACATGCACCTCGAATTGCGGCAGAACACCGCCGAGCGCGCCGCGCAGGCCATCCTGCCGCTGCTCGGCGGCGCTTCGGCGCGCCCCGGTCATGCCGCCGCCGCGGGGGCAGCGGCATGATCTGCGGGGTCGACGAAGCCGGGCGCGGTCCCCTGTGCGGGCCGGTGTTCGCTGCCGCGGTGGTGCTCGATCCGGCGCGGCCGATCGACGGCCTCGACGATTCGAAGAAGCTCGCCGAGGGTGCGCGCCTGCGGCTTGCCGAAGCGATCCGCACCCGCGCCGCCGCCTGGTGCGTGGCGCAGGCCAGCGTCGAGGAAATCGATGCCATGAACATCCTGCAGGCGACGCTGCTGGCGATGCAGCGCGCGGTCGAGGGGCTGGCGTTCGCACCGTCGCGGGTGCTGGTGGATGGCCTCCACACGCCGCGCCTGCGCTGCGCCGTGCAGGCGATCGTCAAGGGTGATGCGACGGTGGCGGAGATCTCCGCCGCCTCGATCCTGGCCAAGACCGCGCGCGATGCGCTGATGCGCGAACTGGACGCCCGCCATCCGCAGTACGGGCTGGCGCGGCACAAGGGCTATCCGACCTTGGCGCATCTTGCGGCGCTCAGAGCGCACGGCGTGATTGCGATCTATCGCCGCAGCTTCGGGCCGGTGCGTCTGCTGCTGGCGCAGGGCGAGCCGCAAGTCCCCAGGCAACACGAAATCGACTGGAACTGAAATGGACCTGACACCCTTGCTGCTGCTGGTGCATGTTTCGAGCGTCGTCGTCTGGGTCGGCGGCATGTTCTTCGCCTACGCCTGTCTGCGCCCGGTGGCGGCCACCCTGTTGCAGTCGCCGCAGCGGCTGCCCTTGTGGCGCGGGGTGTTCGGACTGTTCTTCAACTGGGTGTGGGTTGCGGTCGCACTGATCCTGGCGAGCGGGCTCGCGATGATGCTGCAGGTCGGCTTCAAGTCGGCGCCGCTCAACTGGCACATCATGTTCCTGCTCGGCTTGCTGATGATGCTGATCTTCGCCCTAGTGTACTTCGTGCCCTATCGCAGGCTCTGCCGCGCCTGCGATGCGGAGGACTGGCCGGCTGGCGGTGCCGCACTCGGGCAGATCCGCAAGCTGGTGGGGCTGAACCTGGCGCTCGGATTGCTGACCATCGCGGCGGCCACGCTGGGTCGCGGGATGTGACACGATGGCGGACGAGCCAGCTCGCTGGACCGGCTGAAGGCCGCATGGATAGGCGCTCTCAGGCATGTCATGCCCAAGCGCCATGCTCCGTGCGGCTGCCAGCATTGGCAGCCTGAAGAGGCCCGTGTCTACTGGCTCGCAGCCTTGCCGACAATAGCCTAGCGGGCCAGGCCGGCCATCCGCAGGCGAAGCTGCAGCGGCTTGCCCTGGCGCAGCAGGTCGAGCGTCACGCTGTCGCCGACCTTCTTGTCATCGAGCGCACGCTCGATCGAGGCCGCGCTGTCCACCGGCTCGCCATCGATGCGCTGGAGGATGTCGCCCGGCACGATGCTGCCGTCGCGCAATTGCCGCGCCGGCCGGATGCCGGCTTCCGCAGCCGGCGACTTGGCGTCCACGCCGACGATCAGCGCGCCCTGGACGCTCATCTGCCGGGTGACGACTTCGCTGACGCGATCGATTACGTTGATGCCGATGGTCGGCCGCCGGTAGTGCCCGAAGGCGATGATCTCGGGCACCACGCGATTGACCGTATCGGCCGGCACCGCGAAGCCGATGCCGGCCGAGGCGCCGGACGGGCTGTAGATCGCGGTATTCACGCCGATCAGCCGGCCGGCGCTGTCGAGCAGCGGGCCGCCCGAGTTGCCGGGGTTGATCGCCGCGTCGATCTGGATCAGGTGACTGACCGGACGGCCATCGTCGCCGGAGATCGTGCGGTCGATCGCGGAGATCACGCCGGTGGTCAGCGTGTGGTCGAAGCCGAACGGGTTGCCGATCGCCAGTACGCGCTGGCCGACCAGAAGGTCGCGGCTGCTGCCGAGCGCGATCGGGGCCGGGGGCTTGTCCGGCACCTTTATCCGCAGCACCGCCAGGTCGTTTTCCGGACTGGCGCCCACCAGTTCGGCGGCAAAGCCACGCTGGTCCGCGAGCCGCACCTGAGCGCCGCGGGCGCCTGCGATCACGTGGAAGTTGGTGACCACATGGCCCTGCTCGTCCCACAGAAAGCCCGAGCCGGTGCCGCGCGGCACTTCGCGGACGTTCATGGTGAACGGATTGACCACGCGATCGAGCGTCGTGATGTAGACCACCGACGGACTCACCCGCCGGAAGGTTTCGATCGTGGCATTCTCTTCGGCGGTGAAGGGTCCGCGCGGCGAGACACTGCGCGGCGCGGGTTGCTTGGCCGATGCGCCATTGCCGCCGAGCGCGATCAGCGCTGCGACCAGCGCGGCTGCGGCAAGACCCAGCCAGGTGGTGCGGGTCGACTTCCAGTTCCTTCGCAACGACATTCTCCGGTTATCGGCCCGAGCGGGCAGCCGATCGGATGGTGATTCGACAGGTTTCATGCGCTGCGATTCAGCCGCGATCGACCAGCAGCGGCATCGCCGCGAATACACCGAGCATCAGCGCATAGACGGTGCCCGCCACCGGGTCGCGGCTGGCCGCGTAGTCCGCCAGCGTCAGGCCTTGCAAGCCGAGCACAAGGGTGAACTCCGCGCCGAGCAGGAGGGCGAGGGCAACGATGCCGGCGCCCAGGCGAGGTCCGGCACGTGGCGGCAGGGCGAAGCGGCGCACGACGAAGCGCGCGGCGAACAGGATCACCATCAACATGACCGGCATTTCGAGCAGCTCGGCGGTTCGCACGCCCAGACGCGGAACAACCCAGGACACGCGAGCCGCGCCGAGCACGAATCCGGCGGCGAATACCAGTGCGAAGTAGGCAATGCCCGCCTTGACGGCGGTCATGGCGCGCGGGCCGCGATCGTGTCGGGATGACGGCATTCTGGTCTCCGTCGATCGCGTCCGCCGGGTGGCTCGATCGACATCCTGACTGGACAGTGGCATGGCTGCAAACCTACCTCGTGGCGGCCACCGTGTCCATAGACCGTGGCCCGCAGCCGGGTCAGCAGGAAGCTGGATCTGCGTCACGACGTGCGGCCGGCAATTCTGGTAGGGTAGGCACCGCGCCGCGCTCGTTGCGTGTCGCGCACCATCGCTCCGGCCGGACGTCGCGCAGCGGTGATCGCGGTCATCCGAAACCGCGATGCGAAAGAGGGAGGTCAGTGTGTTTCACAAAGCCTTGCGCTCGTGGTTTGCAGCCGCGCTGCTGAGTCTGATGCAGCCTGCCGGCGCGGTCGAACTGGGCGAGATCATCAGTGTGTCGCGCGTCGACGGCGCGCTGCGCGTGGAAATCGAACTTCGGCCGACGACCGACGCGTTTCCCCAACGGTCGAGTTGTTTCACGCTCGCCGACGATCCGCCGAATCCCGGCGGCCTGCCGGTCGTCGCGAATGGCCGTGCCACCTTGCGCACGCTGGACGGGCGCCACAGCGTGATCGTCAATAGCAATCAGCGCGTCGGCGAGGCCGCGCTTCTGAGCCTGCGCCTGAATTGCGGCGTCGATGCTCGGCGCGACTACGTTCTGCATCTCCCGCCAGCGAAAATCGCGCCGGTGGAAGTCCCGGTCGCTGCGGCGCCCGTGTTCGAGCCACCGCAGCCACAAGCCGAGACGCGTTTGCCACCGCGCAAACCCAGGCGCGTTCTGCCCAGGCCGCGTCCAACCGGCGACCGGGTCGCGGTGTCGCTGACCCCGGCCGACGAAGCGCTGTCGCGCAGCCTGGCTGCGCCTGCGGACGGACCGGCGAACTACGCTGCAGCGGGTGCCGAGGCGGTGCGGCTGGACGCCGATCTGCGCGAACTCGAGGCCACGGTGGCGCGCCTGCGCGCCGAGATCGAGTCCCAGATTCGCGCCCGGGATCTCGCCCTGTCAGCCGCCGCGGCGGAGCCGGCCGCGCGCGAGTCGCCGGTTCGGGCAGCGGCCACTGCCGAGGCCGCGCCCGCGGTCCTGCCGCGCAGTCTCAAGCCCGACGCCCGCGACGACGCGGCGTTCCCGGCCAACTGGCTGATCGCAATCGGGGTCGGTGGCGCGCTGCTCGTGCTGGCCGCGTATGTGCTGGGGCGAGGTTGGTCGAGACGTCGCGGCAGCGAGCCGGAAGCGGAACAGCCGGTGGTCGCGCTGCCGCGAGCGACACCACGGGTCGCGGCCGGCGCCGATGAGGACGACCCACACGGCGCGCCGAATGCTCACAAGATCGAGGTGGTCGAGCCGAAATCGCCGCTCGAACTGGCCGAGTTCATGCTGTCGTTCGGGCGCGTCGACGATGCAGTGATGGCGCTCGAGGAGCACATCGCCAGCAACCCGAAGAGCGCCATCGAGCCGTGGCGCAAACTGCTCGAGATTTACCGCAAGGCTGGCCGGCGTCACGCCTTCGACGCGCTCGCCCGCCGCATGCAAACGACCTTCAATGTGACCGCGCCGACGTGGGAGCGAAGATCGAACGGGCCGCGCGCGCGCTGATTCGCGCTGCGCCTAAGCTGAAGTTCCCCCGAAAGACGGCGGTTGTTTGAGCGAATTAGCGCGTCAGATCACCGAGATACGGTCATTGTCCGCCGGCATAATGTAGGCATGTAGTGCGTGTTGCTATAAGTCATATAATCGTCTATTATTGTAGGCATGCATATTCATATCGTGCCGAACCGCGGATCAGCGCCGACCGTTTTGCTACGGGAGTCCTACCGTGACGGTGCAAGGGTCGGCAAGCGCACACTGGCCAACCTGTCCAGTCTTTCGCACGCGCAGGTCGAGGCGATCCGGGCAGTGCTGCGCGGCGAGCGGTTATGCCCGGTCGCGCAAGGTTTCGAGATTGCGCGCTCACGTGCCCATGGCCACGTGCAGGCGGTGGCCACTGCGATGCAGCGCCTGGGGCTGGCCTCGCTGATCGCCACCAAGCCGTGTCGCGAACGCGATCGGGTGCTAGCGATGGTGGCCTCGCGCATCGTGGCGCCCCAGACCAAGCTGGCCACCACGCGCTGGTGGCACACGACGACGCTGGCGCAAGACTTCGCGGTGACCGAGGCGAGCGAGGACGATCTGTACGCGGCGATGGACTGGTTGCTGCTGCGCCAGGAGGCCATTGAGAAGAAGCTCGCCGCGCGGCGTTTGGGCACGGACAGCTTGGTGCTCTACGATCTGTCGTCCAGTTACTTCGAGGGCACCACCTGTCCGCTGGCCAAGCGCGGCTACAGCCGCGATGGCAAGCACGGCATGCTGCAGGTCAATTACGGCTTGGTCACGGACGCACGAGGCTGTCCGGTCGCGGTTTCGGTGCATGCGGGCAACACCTCGGACAGCACCACATTCATGCCCGAGGTGCAGCGCTTGCGCACCGATTTTGGCATCGAGCGCATGGTGATGGTGGGCGACCGGGGAATGATCTCGCAAAAGGCCATCGCCCAGATGCGCGATAGCGATGGCATCGGCTGGATCACGGCGCTCAAGAGCGTTTCGATCCGCGCGCTGATCGAGCAGGGACAGTTGCAGCTCGGCTTGTTCGATGAGCGCAATCTGATCGAACTGAGCTCGCCGGACTACCCCGGGGAGCGCCTGGTGGCCTGCCGCAATCCGCAACTGGCCAGGCTGCGCGCGTACAAGCGCGAAGAGCTGCTGTGTGCGACGCAGAACAAGCTCGACAAGATCAAGGCCCGAGTCGAGGCCGCCAAGCTCGCCGGCAAGGATGAGATCGGCGTGCGCGTGGGCAAGATCGTCAATCAGTACAAGGTCGCCAAACACTTCGAACTGGCGATCGGCGAGACGAGCTTCTCCTTCACGCGCAAACCGGACAGCATCGCCGCTGAAGCGGCGCTGGATGGCCTGTACATCATTCGCACCTCGGTGTCCTCCGAGCACATGGAGGCGGCACAGTGCGTGCGCAGCTACAAATCGCTGGCCAACGTCGAGCGCGCCTTCCGCTCGCTCAAGACCATCGACCTGAAGGTGCGCCCGATTCATCACCGCCTGGCCGAGCGGGTGCGCTCGCACATCTTTGTGTGCATGCTCGCCTACTACGTCGAGTGGCACATGCGTGAAGCCTGGCGCGCACTGATGTTTGCCGATACCGACCAGCAAGCCAAAGCGACGCGCGACCCCGTGGCACCTGCCATGCGCTCTGAAGCCACGCTGAACAAGGTTGCCCGTCATAGCCTCGAGGACAATACGCCGGCACACAGTTTTTCCACCTTGATGGCTGAATTGGCCACCCTCGTGCGCAATACCTGCCGCACGCCAGCGGCTGCCCCTGACGCCCCAAGCTTCGAGGTCGTTACAACCCCAAACCCGGTGCACCAACGCGCGATGGCGCTGCTTGATCAGATCCGCGTGTAGGCAGAACACGCAACCACGATTTCGACATAACCCCTCGAAATACAATGAAAACTCGTCCCGCGGTCAAAGGAACTTCAGCCTAAGAGATCCGACTACCTTCGACCGGCGCTCGTGGTCTGAACCGAACAGGCTGCGTCGTCCTTCGCTGCCGAGGCTGCTTCCGCCGCGCCCGGCACCCGGCTGGCGAGCACCTTGTCGACACGTTTGCCGTCCATGTCGATGACTTCGAAGCGCCAGCCCTCCCATTCGGCATGGTCGGTGGTCTGCGGCACGCGCCCGAGCAGCAGCATCAGCATGCCCGAGAGCGCGTTGTAGCGGCCCTTTTCTTCCTCGGGCACTTGGCGCAGGCCGAGCCGGTCCTTGAGTTCCGGCACCGGAATCAGCCCGTCGAGCAGCCACGATCCATCTGCCCGCTGTATTGCCCAGGCATCTTCGAGGTTGGGCGGCTTGAATTCTCCGGTGATCGCTTCGAGCACATCGCGCACGGTGACCAGCCCCTGTATTTCGCCATATTCGTCGATGACCAATGCGCTTTGCATGCTGGTCGAGCGGAAGTTGTCGAGCAGTTCCATGCCGGTCAGCGATTCGGGCACGAACACGGCCGGTTGCAGGTTCGCCGTCAGCGCCGGCTTTTCGCCGCGTATCGTCTGCGTCAGCAATTGCTTGGCGCTGACCATGCCGAGCACATCCGACAGGCCGCCCTTGCACACCGGGAAGCGGGTGTGCACGGCGGTTTCGATCTTGCGCAGATTGATCTCGATCGGATCATCGACATCGAGATACACGATGTCGGCGCGCGGAATCATCAACGAGGCGATCTGCCGGTCATCGAGGCGGAACACGTTGCGCACCATCGCATGCTCGTGATGCTCGATGACGCCCGCATTGGACCCTTCGGCCAGCATTGCGTGGATTTCCTCTTCGGTCACCGCATTCGAGCCGCTGGCGCGCGCGCCGAGCAGCCGCAGGACAAGGTTGGTGGAGGTCGAGAGCAGCTTGACGAAGGGTTTGCCCAGAATTGCCAGCCAGAGCATCGGCCGGGCGACGATGCGTGCGATCGGCTCTGGGCTGATCTGGCCCAGCCGCTTGGGCACCAGCTCGCCGAGCACGATCGACAGATAGGTGATCACGATCACCACCAGCGCCGTCGCGCCGATCTCGCTGGCATCGCGCTGGGCGCCCAGAGACTGCAGCCAGAGCGCCAGCGGCCGTGCGAGAATCGCTTCACCGACGATTCCGTTGAGAATGCTGATCGAGGTGATGCCAATCTGAATCGTCGACAGAAAACGGGTGGGGTCTTCGGCCAGACGCAGCGCGAACACGGATGAACGGTCGCCTTCTTCGGCGAGTTTCTGCAGGCGTGCCTTGCGCGCGGTGAGCAGCGCAATTTCGGACATCGCGAACAGACCGTTCAGGATGATCAGGCCGAGCAGCAGAGGGATTTCCATTCGTTCGCGCGGCGGCGCCGCGCCCGAGTTGATTTGGGGTTCGCCGGGCCACCGAATCCAGGGGATCTGCTCGCGGTCGCGGCGGTTCGCTGCCGAATATACCGTAACGAGTTGCCGATCTCGCGGGCGTTCATGCTCGACGACGCGGCGGCGGCCTCGCAAGGCGCATGCAGCGGTGATCTCGGACGTGGCATGCCTGCAAAGCGCTTGCACTGGCGCTGCTGGCGATGCCGTGCCGCAGATCGCCTGTCCATGCGGCCTTGCGGCCTGTCGTGCTTCAGCCGGCGCAGCGGGCGGCAGCAGCGCGTGGAACTCGCACGGCGAACGAGTCGATCCTTGCGATCATGGTATTCTTGCCCGATGTTCATGCGTATCGGATCAGCAGGCAGCCGCTGGGGCAGCTTGTGTCGGGGCAATGTCCTCCTCCTGGCATTGTCCATGGGGCTGGCCGGGTGTGGCGAGCAAGCCGTGCCCGAGCCGTCGGCGAAGCCAGGTTCTCTTTCGCCGGCCGTGCAATCGCCTTCGGTCGAGCAGGATCTCGCACGATTCGATCGACTGGTCACACTGGAGTCGGTGTTTCCGGATCGCCTGCAGCGCGGCCTGTACCGGATGCTCCCGCCGGTCACCGAGAACGGGCGACGCGCTTACACGTTTCAGCTCGTTCCTCAAGCGGGAATGAATGAAGCGCGGCATTTCAATCTCGTCACTATCGTCTGGGCGCGCGGCGGTACGTTCGTGAAGCCACAAGGCTCGCCCGTTGTGCCGTCCAGCACTGGCGGACCGAACGGCGGATTCATCGATGCCGTCGCGCAGACCGATGACCACGCCTATGATGTGCGGGTCTCGTTGGCGATGCTGCTGCCGGACAGCGTCGATCTACCGGCCTTCGATGTCGAGAAAGTGGCGGCAGACATGATTCGCCTGTACCAGGCACAAGGATCGGACAAATGAACGCGGAGCCGACATGGCAGACGACTATCTGAAGAATTATTCCGTCGACCAGGTTGCTGCCTGGTATCTGCGTCTGGCCGCCGCGTGGGACGCGAACATGCCGGATTTGCAGCCGACGCTGGCCGGTGCCTTCCTGCGCACTTGGGTCAACAACCGCTCCCGAGACGCGAAGATCGAGTTCGATGCACCCGACCACCTCAGATCACATGCTTCGGTGTTCGCGGTGCAGTCGTTCCATCGCGATGTATTTCTGTCGAACAAGAAGGCACGATTCTCCGGCGGCACGGAAAAGTGGGCCGGCATACTGCCGCGCGTTCAGGGCGCCCCCGGCTTCACCAGGTGGAACATGAAGGGTGATCTGGCGCTCGAGTACGAAAGCCTGTGCGACGTCGCGCCGGACATCTGGGCAATCGCCAAGATCCAGCGATCCGGCAGCAACGCCGATCGCGACATCTTCGGTTCACTGCGCGGATTTCAGCTCAAGAGCAAAGTGACGGTCAGCGCGCCGCCATCGTCGGGCACGCTGGTGAAGATCATGTTCAAGACCTGGGTGAGTTCGGGAACCGACCGATACGACTGGGACTATTCGGAGCACCTTACCGTCGTCAATCCGGATTTCGGCAGCAAGGCGGCCGACGCGGTCCGGCCCCAAGACAAGACCCTGACCGTCCTACAGCAATGCCAAACGCCTGGAAGACGCCGGCAAGGCTGCGCCGTACCAAGTCGTTCTGAAACCATGGACGGTCGCCGACGCCCGGTTGACTGCGCCGGCCAACATGGACATCAAGCGCAGGTTGTAAGCGAAGCGCGGAGAGCACCGTCCGAGGCCGACGCTGCGATGGCCTTGGGTCCACGCCATGCTTAGAGATCTTCGATGGCAAGATCGCTTAATTTCGCGCGGGAAGCGAGGCAGCTCGCGTAGGTTGGGCTGACGAAGGAAGCCCAACGTGTTGCGCTCCATGATGTTGGGCTTCGGTTCGCTCAGCCCAACCTACGCTTGCTGTGTTTCCTCTCCTTTCCAGATCCGTAGGCTGCAACAAGCGCAGCGCATTGCACCGGGCGATTGCATTCGGCGCAATATCGATTGCGCCCAACTCTTGCAGCGTGCCAAGTTCAGACAAGCTCAATCAGGATTCTGCAAGATAGTCGATTCAACCCGGATGCAGTTCGCGCGCAGCATCCTCGAGCACGTCATCGGGAACACCGCGGCGCTTGAGTGCCTCGATCAGTCGTACTTCAGTCTTGTCGAGATACTGCGTTTCGTCCCGGCGCAGACCTTCGCTGACGTAGGACTTGAGCAGCGACTGGTAGCCGATCAGGCCCTTGAGTGGCGCGATCGTCTTCATCGATTCGACGGCATCCACCGGCATGCGGATGGTGATGGAAGTCATCGGCCTGTCCTTGCGCAGGCGGGCTTTGAGTCGATCACTTTGCATAGTCGCCTTCCTCTCTTGTGGTAGCCCGGCGGGCGGAAACGATGCGGATGAAGTCCTCTTCGAACTCGACGTGGACCACGTACAGAAGCCGGCCGGATGCAAGCCGATTGTATTGAGTGTATTGCCGTTGTCAATACAAGAAACGGGATGGCGCGTGCGACGCTTTACCGGAAGCCCCATGGATAGGCCGTTTCGTGGATGCCATGCCGGAGAGGCGCATAAAATGGCGCTCGTGGCATGGCACGTCCTGAAAGCGCCTATCCATGCGGCTTCCGGGGTGGTTCGCCGCAGAGACGGATAACCGGGCCGGCGCTCAGGCCGGCTGGCGTTCGGCGGCGGTCTGTTGCTCGATCAGGCGGCGTGATTCCTTGGGGTCGCGAAAGACCAGCGGCTTGACGGTCGTGCGCTCGGCATCGGGAATCTGCGCGTAGGCGACGGCTTCCTCGATCCTGCCGTGGAGCGGTGACTTGTCGCAGACCGGGTCGGCGTTCGCTGCATCGCCGGTCAGCATATAGGCTTGGCAGCGGCAGCCGCCGAGATCCTTTTCCTTCTCCGGGCAGTTGCGGCAGGGCTCCTTCATCCAGCCGTCGCCGCGGTAATGGTTGAAGCCCTCCGAGTCGAACCAGATGTCCCTGACGTTCATTTCGCGCACGTTGGGGAAGGTGAGCCCAGGCAGCATCTTCGCGGTGTGACAGGGCAGGGCGGTGCCGTCGGGCGTGACGGTGAGGAACACGTTGCCCCAGCCGTTCATGCATCGCTTCGGCCGGGTTTCGTAGTAGTCGGGCACGACGAAGAACATGCGAATCCTGTCGCCGAGCTTCTCGCGATACTCGTTGGTAATGCGCTCGGCGCGCTGCAGTTGCTCGCGCGAGGGCAGCAACTGGTCGCGGTTCTCCTGTGCCCATGAGTAGTACTGGCTGTTGGCAAGCTCGAGATACTCGGCACCGAGTTCCACCGCCATCTCGATGATCTTGTCGATGTAGTCGATGTTCAGGCGGTGGATCACGCAGTTGAGCACCATCGGCCAGCCGTTCGACTTGATCAGGTGGGCGACATTCTGTTTGAGTTCGAAGGTCTTGGTGTGGGAGAGAAAGTCGTTGAGTTCCTTGGTCGAATCCTGGAACGAGAGCTGGATATGAGCGAGCCCGGCTTGCTTCAGCTTGGCGATGCGCGTCTCGTTGAGGCCGACGCCGGAAGTCAGCAGGTTGGTGTAGAAGCCGAGTCTGTGCGCTTCGGCGACCAGAATTTCGAGATCGTCGCGGAGCAGCGGCTCGCCGCCGGAGAAGCCGCATTGCACACTGCCCGCGGCACGCGCTTCGCGCAGCACGCGCAGCCAGTCGTCGGTGGAGAGTTCGTTCTCGACGCCGGTTTTGGCGAAGTCGGTCGGGTTGTAGCAGAACACGCAGTGCAGCGGGCAGCGATAGGTGATCTCGGCGAGCAGCCAGAGTGGTGGGCCGATTTGCGCCGTCGTCATGAGATTGCTCCCGGGTGACATGGGTTGTGGCTGCCGCCGAACCCCCATCCGGACCTTCCCCCTGGCAGGGGGAAGAGGAATCCATTCCCTCTCCCTTCCAGGGGGAGGGCCAGGGTGGGGGTCAGGCGCATTGCGATCCCATACATGTGGTCAAACCTCGATCCAGCGCTGCTTGCGGGCGACCTCGATGAATCCGAGCACGTCCTTCATCAGACCGTCGGCGCCGAAGCTACGTTCCAGATCGGCGACGATTTCCTGCAAGGTCGCCGCACCGTCGCAGCGCTTCATGATCTCGCCGGCGCTGGCGTTGAGCTTGACCATGCCTTCGGGATAGAGCAGCACCCAAGACTGCTGCGCGTCCTCCCACTGCAGGCGAAACTGCTTCGAGACGCGCGGCCTGGCATCGAGCGTGGCTGCGCCGACCGTCGAAAAATCGCTCACGATTTCGGCCCCCTGATTTCGATTTCGCATTGTTGAAGCATGATCGCGTCGGCCAGCGCCCACAGCACGTCTAGTTTGAACTGGAGGATTTCCAGCGCGCGCTCCTGCAGCGCGCGGCTCTGGCTGAAGTAGTCGAGCGTGAACTTGAGGCCGTGCTGCACGTCGCGCCGCGCCTGCGTCAGGCGGTTGCGGAAGTACTGCAGTCCCTCGCTGTTCACCCACGGATATTTCTGCGGCCAGGTCTCGATGCGCTGCTGGTGGATGTGCGGCGCGAACAACTCGGTCAGGCTCGATGCGATGGCTTCCTGCCAGGGCTGGCGGCGCGCGAAGTTGACGTAGGCATCGACCGCGAAACGCGCGGCCGGCGCGAGATGGCGCAGCGAAGTGACATCGTCGCGTGTCAGGCCGACCGCCTCGCCCAGGCGTATCCACGCTTCGATGCCGCCGGCATCATTGACGCCGCCGATCTCGAAACCGTCGTGGTCGAGGATGCGCAGTATCCACTCGCGGCGGATCTCGCGGTCCGGGCAGTTGGACAGGATCGCCGCGTCCTTGACCGGAATCGCGATCTGGTAATAGAAGCGGTTGGCGACCCAGCCCTGCATCTGTTTCTGCGTGAGTCTGCCCTCTGCCATCATCACGTGAAACGGATGGTGAATGTGATAGCTGGTTCCTTTGTCGCGCAGCCTGGCTTCGAATTCGTCGGCCGACCAGCGCTTGCCGGCATCACTGAGCAGTGCTTCGTGCGTCATAGGGTCGCCTCCGCGCGGAAACTAAAGCGCCAGCTCCATGCCATCAAACGCGACCTCGATTCCGTGCGTGCGCAGGATGGCGCGCTGCTCGCTGTCCTCGTCGAGTATCGGGTTGGTGTTGTTGATGTGAATGAGCACCTTGCGGGTGGCCGTAGGCAGCTTGTCCAGCCATTCGATCATGCCGTCCGCGCCGCTTTGCGGCATGTGGCCCATGTCGCGCGAGGTCTTCTTCGAAGCGCCGAGGCGGATCATCTCGTCGTCGGTCCACAGCGTGCCGTCCACGAGCACGCAGTCGGCTGCCTGCATCGCCGCCCAGACATGCTCTTCCATGCGGCCGAGGCCGGGCGCGTAGAATAGCTTCCTGCCCGAACGCGTATCGGTAATGGTGACGCCGATGTTGTCGCCGGGCTGCGGGTTGTCACGATGCGGCGAATAGGGCGGCGCGTTGGAGATCAGCGGCAGCGCGGTGAAGCGCAGATCGCCGATGCCCGGGATCTCGAAGCCGTCACCAGCCAGCGGAACGTCGTGCCAGTTGAGCCCGCTGTAGTGCTCGAGCACTCTGAACAGCGGATTGCCGCTGGTCAGATCCTCGCGCACCAGGCCGGTACACCAGATCTCGTGCGGCTGGCGATGCTCGCGAAGCATGTAGAGGCCGGTCGTGTGGTCGATCTGCGCGTCGATCAGCACGATGGCGCGGATCGCCGTGTCGCGCAGCGCGCGCGCCGGCTGCAGCGCCGGGAAACCGCGCAATTGTTGCAGCACGTCGGGCGAGGCGTTGAACAACAGCCAGTTCTCCCCGTCGCCGCTGACCGTGATCGACGACTGGGTGCGGGCACTGGCGCGGATGCTGCCCTTGCGAAAGCCGTCGCACATCGGGCAGTTGCAGTTCCACTGCGGGAAGCCGCCGCCGGCGCCCGAGCCAAGAACGTGGACTTTCAATGGCTTACCTCTGGCAATCAGCGTAGGAGCAGGAATAAAAGAATCGGGACGTTCCGGCTGTCACACGATACCGGAACGCCCCGACCCTGTTTGATGCTGCCCGCGCCCTGGAGGAGACTGCGCGGGCTTTCCGTCAGCCAAACCGACGGAAGTGAAAACGGAAAAAGTGCTCAGCGGTTGGCGATGTACATCGTGATTTCGAAGCCAAAGCGCATGTCGCAAGCGGTCGGTTGTTCCCATTTCATGATGTTTCTCCTGTCAGGGTGGCCCTTACGGACCGCGGTGGACTCAATGGACTTAAGCGATCGAAGCAATTGCTCGTCACGCTTCGCAGTGTGCGCGTGGCGCCGCCCGATTGCCTCCACGATTCATGGAATGACCCCTCATGATTATCATGAGCGCCCTGCTGCAGTGCGGTGCCCAGCCAGGGTCGGCAAGGAAATGCGCTAGCATTCCCGGCATGAACCCCGACAGCGAAGATCCCGCGCTCTACCCGCCGCTCGAGCCCTACGCCAGCGGCATGGTCGATGTCGGCGACGGACATCGTGTGTATTTCGAGCAGTGCGGCGCGCCCGACGGCGTGCCGGTGGTTTTTCTGCACGGCGGGCCGGGCAGCGGATGCGCGGCGCGGCATCGGCGCTTCTTCGATCCGGCGCGCTACCGCGTGGTGCTGTTCGACCAGCGCGGCTGCGGGCGCAGCACGCCGCGCGGCGAACTGCGGCACAACACCTCCGCGCATCTGGTGGCCGACATCGAGCGCCTGCGCGAGCATCTGGGTATCGAGCGCTGGCTGGTTTTCGGCGGATCGTGGGGGTCGAGTCTCGGGCTCGCCTACTGCGCGGCGCACAAGGCGGCGTGCAGCGGGGCGATACTGCGCGGCGTCTTTCTCACTGGGCGGCGCGATGCCGCATGGTTCTTCGACGACATGCGCCATCTGTTGCCCGACGCCTGGCAGCGGCTGGCAGACCATGCGCCGCGCCGGCGCCGGCGCGATCTGCTGGCCTGGTACGCCAGGCGCATCGGCGGCGCCGACCGCGAAGCCGCGCTCGCGGCGGTGCGCGAATGGATGCGTTGGGAAGAGGCGCTGACCCAGCCGGGTCGCACGGTTACCACCCTGCCTTCACCTTCCGGCGACGAAGCGCAGCGGCTGATCGACAAGTACCGCCTGCAGGCCCATTACCTGCTGCGCGAGTGTTTCCTGGGCGAGCGGCGCCTGCTCGACTGCGCGGCGCGCATGCACGGCCTGCCGACGGCGATCCTGCACGGGCGGCTCGATTGGGTCTGCCGGCCAGAGGCGGCCTGGCGGGTGCACCACACCCTGCATGGCAGCCGGCTTCGGCTGGTCGATGGCGCCGGCCACAGCCCGTTCGATCCGCCGATGGCGCGGGCGCTGATCGAGGCCACCGACCATTTCGCTGCGCGCGGCGATTTTGCCGGCTGGGGCGACAGCGTGCATGAACGGGGCACGGCGTGAGCCTGCGCCTGCAGATCAATCTGATCCTCACCGCCCTGATCGGTTTTTTCGTCGGCGTGCTGGTGTGGCAGCAGATCGACAGCACGCGGCGCAGCGTGCGCGAGGAGGTCGAGGCGGCCAGCCGGGTCGCGACACAACTGCTGACGCGCGTGAGCTGGGTCTACGGACAGAGCGGCCTGCTCGGGATGACCGAATTCCTCGAACGGCTCGGCCGGGTGCGGGCGAACGAAATCGAACTGCTCGATCAGCGCGGCGACGTGCTTTACCGTTCGCCGCCATCGCCCTACAAGGCGGGGCGCGATGCGCCGGCCTGGTTCGCCCGCATCGTGTCGCCGCCGGTCCAGCCGCAACTGATCGGATTGCCGAACGGGCGCCTGGTGGTGCGGGCCGATGCGTCGCGGGCCACGCTCGACGGCTGGGACGATCTCGGACGCCTGCTGGCGGTGGCCGCACTGGTATTCGTGTTCGGCAATCTGCTCGCATACTGGCTGGCCGGGCGCGCGCTGCGTCCGCTGCGCCGGGTGGTCGACGGACTGCGCGAAATGGAGCGCGGCGCCCATCACACGCGGCTGCCGGATCTGCCCGGCAAGGAAGCGCAACTGATGAGCCACGCCTTCAACGCCATGGCGCAGGCGGTGGAAGACACGATCGCAGCGAAGAAGGCGGCGGCCGAGGCCACCGAGAAGCTGGCCGAAAACCGCGAACTGACGCAGATCATCCAGGCACGCATCGAGGAGGAACGCGGCGCGATCGCGCGCGAACTGCACGACGAACTCGGTCAGTCGGTCACCGCGATCAAGAGCGTCGGCCTGTCGATCGCCCAGCGCGCGGCGGGAAAGGATGCGGACATCGAGCAGGCGGCGCGCCTGGTGGTCGATACGGCCGGGCAGATCTACGACGTGGTGCACCACATGATCCCCAAGCTGCGTCCGCTGGCGCTCGACCGTTTCGGTCTGGCCGATGCGCTGGACGACCTGCTCGGCGACTGGCGGCTGCAGCATCCGCAGATCGAATTCTCGCTGAAGTCCGACCGTTTGCCGGAGGTGCTCGGCGAAAAGCTGATGACGGCTGTCTATCGCATCATTCAGGAGTCGGTCAACAACGCGCTGCGCCACGCGCAGGCAACGCGCATCGCGATCGAACTCGGCGTGGTGGATGGCGATCTGACGATCAGCGTGGAGGACAATGGGCGCGGTTTGCCGGCCGACTGGCGCACGCCGGGCCACTATGGCGTAATCGGCATGCGCGAACGCGCGTTCACGCTGGGTGGCACGCTCGATCTGCAGAAACCGGAGGGCGGCGGCCTGCGGGTGTTTGCGCGCATCCCGCTGAATTGAGCGATCGGCCCATCGCTGGATTGAAACCGGAGTATCGATGAAGACTAGAGTGATGCTGGTCGACGACCATGCGGTGGTGCGCATGGGCTTCAGGCTGCTGCTGCAGGCGACCGACGACATCGAGGTGGTCGCCGAGGCGGAAACCGGCGAGGCGGCTTACCAGCGCTACAGCGAGGTTTCGCCCGATGTGGTGGTGATGGACATCGCGATGCCGGGCATGGGCGGCATCGAAGCCGTCAAGCGCATCGTCGCCCGCGACAAGAACGCGAAGATACTGGCCCTCTCGGCGCACGAGGACACCAGTCATCCCAGGCGCGTGCTGAAGGCCGGCGCGCTCGGCTACCTGTCGAAGCGCGGCGCGCCCGAGGCGCTGATCGACGCGATCCGCAGCATCGCCCGCGGGCGGATGTATCTCGATGCCCAGATTGCGCAGCGCATGGCGGTGCAGGATCTCACCGGCGAGCAGAGCCCGGTCGAGCAGTTGTCGGAGCGCGAGTTCGAGGTGTTCGTACAACTGGCGCGCGGCCAGTCGGTGAACCAGATTGCCGAAACGCTCAGTCTCTCACCTTCGACAGTGGGAACCCATCTCTACAACATCAAGCAGAAGCTCGGTGTGTCGAATCAGGCCGAAATGACCCTGATCGCGGTGCGCCACGGCTTGATCGAGGCCTGACCGGAATCGCCGCCGTGCTCCAGCGTCTGCCCGGAGGTGGCCCGGAGAGGCAGTATCCATGCGGTTCTCCGGATACGGCTATGGGGCCGTTTCGGTCGCACGAGCCTCCTCGATATGTCTTCGGGTCACGCGCACGAGGAGCCAGCCAACCAGCGCCAGGGCGAGCGCGGTGGCGAGCAGCGCCATCAGCCAGAAGCCGGCGGCGCCCATCGGTGCCAGCCAGGTGCCGATACCCCTGAAGGCCAGCCACCAGCCGCCGGCCAGGCCGACGCCCCAGAAGCTGACGACGTGAATCAGCATCGGAATGAAGCTTACCTTGAAGCCACGCAGCGAGAAGGAGGCCAGGGTGTGGGCGGCGTCGAATACCAGGAAGACCGCCGAGTAGCCGATCAGTCCAAGCGCAATGGTCTGCACCGCCGGGTCGGGCGAATAGGTGGCGACGATGGTTTCCCGGCCGAACCAGACGGCGAGCCCGAACAGCACGGCCAGAGCGCTGGCCACTGCCATGCCGGTCAGGGCCGTGGCGCGGGCACGCGACCAGTCACGCGCGCCGGCCGAGTGTCCGACCAGTACCAGGGTGGCGATGCCGAGCGACAGCGGCATCATGAACATCAGCGCATGCAGGTTGGCGATCACCCGGTGGCCGGCGACGACTTCGGCGCCGAGCCGCGCGACGAATACCGCGATCAGCGTAAACGAGGTCGTTTCGACAAAGCCCGAGAAGCCCATCGGCGCGCCCAGCCGCAGCAGCCCGCCGAGGGCGGCGCGGTGCGGCCGCTGCCAGTCGGCGAACAGCCGGAAGGGCCGGTGACGGCGCCGGTCGACAGCCACAGCGCACCGGCGACGCAGGCGAGCAGGGCGACGACGAAGTTCGATATGCCGCAGCCCAGCGCACCGAGTTCGGGAAAGGGGCCCGCGCCGTGGATCAGCGCATAGGAGAGCGGCACATGGATCGCCGTGCCGGCGAGTGCTATTACCATCATCGGCCGCGGCCGGCCGATTGCCTGGTTGAAGGCGGCGAAGGCGCGGTAGAGCATGACCGGCGGGGCCGCGAACGCCAGCATCAGCAAGTAGGAGCGGACCTTGGCTTCCACCGGCGGCTCGAGTCGCGACAAGGCCAGCAAGGGATCGGGGAACAGCAGCGCGAGTGTACCGGCCACGCTGAGAAAGAGCGCCAGCCATATTCCCTGCTGGAATTGCGCGCCGATCTCGTCGTTGCGCCGTGCGCCGTACAGGTGAGCGATGGTCGGCGACAGCGCCGAGAGGATGCCCACCAGCGCCATGATGACCGAAATGTAGATACCGCTGCCGACGGCCACCGCGGCGAGATCGGCGGTGGCGTAGCGTGCGACCTGCATGGTGTCGGACACCATCATGCCCATCGAGGCGAACTGCCCGATCAGTACGGGCCAGGCGAGATGGAAGAGGCGGCGCAGCAATTTGGTGAGGGGTGAGGGGTGAAGAGAGAGGGGAGCGGGGTGAGGCAGATGGTAACCCGCCTGCGCTTTCACTCCTCACCCCTCACTCCTGACCCCTCACCGGTACCCCTCTCGTCACCCAAAAATCCCATGCACGAACCAGCTTTCGCCATCGCGCAGCTCACGGAACACCCACAGCAATTGATGCTGCGGGCCGAGTGCCAAGTGGTAGTCGCGCGCCACATCGAAACCGTCCCACCAGCCGGCCTCGATGCGCTCGGGACCGGCCACGAGTTGCAGCGTGTCGCTGCGGGCGAGCGGCTGCGGCTCGGGCAGCAGCCAGAGCGGGCGCGGCGGCAGGCAATGATCGGGTGGCGCGACAGTGGACCTGCTTTCACGGGGAGCGACAGGCTGCCAGGCGCGCTCGGGCCGGTGATCGGCATGCGGGACGATGCCGCCGACCGCCCCGTCGCCGAGGCGCGCGCGCAGGCGCTCGACCAGCAGCGTGCGGGCCTCGGCCTGCTCGCGGCCGGGCCGGGCGCCTTCCAGCGTGCCGAACAGCGTACGCGATTCGCCGGGCAGCGGCAGGATCTGCGCGGCTTCCAGCGCCACTGCGGTGACCGGCGCGGCAAGCCGCAGGGTGGCGATGTGCTCGCGCGCCAGCAGGCCGCAGCGCGCCTCGTCGCGTGAGATGACGCCCAGATGGACGGTTAGCGTGGTGGCGGGCTGCTCGTCGTGTTCGAGTTGCAACCGAAAGTGCTCGATGCCGGATTGATGGGCGGCCAGATGGCCGGCGAGCGCGGCGAGCAGGCGCCGCGCGGCGAAGCTCAACGGATCGGCATCCGCGCTCGGCAGCGGCAGTTCGATGCGCGAACGGAATAGCTGCGGCGGCACGAAAGGCGGGCGCGGATCGGGCAGGCGGCCGAGTGCCCGGTCGAGCGCACAGGTGACCGCCTGCGCCTCGCGCTTGGCGAGCCCGTCGCGCGGCAGGTGCAGACACTGGCCGATGGTACTGAGGCCGATCGCTTCGAGCAGGGCGATCGATTCGGCCTTGACCGTCCCCCTGGCATCGGCTGCGCATTCGAGCACGCCGACCGGCAAGGGTGCCAGGCGTGCCGGCAATTCGTCGAGGCGTTCGACGATGCGCCCGCCGCCGCATACCGCAAGCCAGCGCGCGGCCAGCGGCGTGGGCGCAGCGGCGAGGGCCAGTTCCAGACCGAGCGCCGCGACGGCATGCGCGATGCGCTGCATCAGTTCGCCGATGCCGCCGAACAGCTTGAGGCTGGCGCCGACGTCGAGCAGCACGCAATCGGGCGGATCGAGCGCGATCTGTGGCGTGAACTGGGCGGCCCAGCAGGCCAGTTCGGTGAGCAGTGCGGCTTCGCCGCGGACCTCGCGCGGGCGTGTGACGAGATCCGGCGCTAGAGCCAGTGCACTGGCCAGGCCGAGGCCGGGGTGGATGCCGGCAGCCAGCGCGCGAGGATTCGCTGCCACCACGCGAGAGCCCCCCGCACGGCCGCCGGAAGGGGGGCTCGCTCCCGCTTGGCTGAACACCGCGATGGGGATCTCTGCGCTGCCGTCAGCACGGGTGCAGACCTGTAGCGGCAGGCCGGGCAGATGCAGTGCCAGCCAGGTCATGATGTCCCGCCATGGGTATCGGTTCTGTCAGATGCGGCAGCGCACGTGCCATGCATTGCAGTTGCGGCAGCAGGATGGGCGCAGCCAGCGGTGCACCACGGCGCTTGAGGATGTGCAGCGCGAGGCCGTCGAGCCGTGCCTGCAACCGCAGCTTGAGCACGGCAGGCGAGGCCTGCCGTGCCTCGTGTGCCGGGCGGAACAGCACGGCCAGCGCGGGTGATGCTTCGGCCGCCAGTTGCAGGCGGCGCAGGCTTTGCATGTCGGCACGCGCGAGCCAGCACAGCACGGCGCTGCAGGCCTGCGAGGCGATGGCCTGGCGCGCCGCCCAGAGAGTTTCGGCATGGCTGCGGGGACGCACGATCAGCAGACGCGCAAGATCGATGCCCTGCGCGGCGAGCGCCGGCGCGTAAGGCAGCCAGGACGGGGCGATGCAGGCGATCCACATGTCCTGGGCAGCCAGTTGGGCGAGTGCGGGGGCGAGCAGCGAGAGTTCGCCGATGCCCTCGGCCTCGGCATAAAGCTCGATCAGCGCACCGACCGGCCAGCCGCCGCCCGGCAATTCGGCATCGAGCTGCGCAAAGCCGCTGGCGATGCCGGGCAGCGACGGCGCGGCAAGACTGTCGCCACGCCATACATCGGTACGCGGCGGCAAGTCGGCAAAGGGCAGGACGCTGGCCATCTTTCACTGGCTGACCGGAGGCTTGTGCGAAGGGTTGTACGAAGGGCTGTGAACCCCCGCCGGCGGCTTGCGGCGCGCGCGCGCCGCGGAGACCTTTTTCGCCGCGTCGGCACAGCGCATGCGTAGCAGCGGATCATCGCTGACCATGCCGTCGAACAGCACATCGATCAGAGCCGGCGCCTCGAGCGCGCGCGCGACGGCTTGGTTCGATCTGCCGATCGAGCGCCGGTCGCCGCCTTCGAGGATCTTCAGTAACGGGTGCATGGCAAGGGGTCAAACCCACGGGTCGTAGGTACCGAAGCTCCACAGGTGGCCTTCGGGGTCGAGGCAACTGTAGCCGCGGCCGCCGTAGTCTTCGTCCTTGATGTCGTAGACGATCTGCGCGCCGGCGGCGACGGCGCGGGCGTAATGCGCATCGGCATCGGCAACGACGAGATAGGCGCCCTGGGTGCCGGCACCATCCTGCGGCGGTTTCATGTAGCGGCCGAACTCGTCGTCGCGCGCCGAGCCCAGCATGATCATGCCCTTGCCGAAAACCAGTTGCGCGTGCGCGATGCTGTCATCTTCGCCGGGCACGACCAGATGCCTGTCGAAGCCGAAGGCGCGGCACAGCCAGTCGATCGCGGCCGGCGCATCGCGGTAGCGCAGGGTGGGAATGACGTTCGCAACGGTGTCCATGGCGTTCATCGGGAATCCTCCGAAAGGCGATGCTCAGAAACTGCGGCCGTCTACTGGAACGATCTTGAGGTCGGCCGGTTCGACGCCTTCGAGACAGCGCACGTTGATGGCGGCGGTGGCCCTGCCCGACGGGTCGGCGCCCTCGCCGAACGGTGCGCAGCCGCAGGTGGGGCAGAAGCGATGCTTGATTACATGCTTGTTGAAGGTGTAGGTCGCCAGATCGCTTTCCGGCGTGGCCAAATGCAGCTTGTCGCGCGGAACGAACCACAGCAGGTAGCCCTTGCGGCGGCAGTGCGAGCAGTTGCATTCCATGACTTGTTCGAGATCGCCTTCGACTTCGAAGGCAATTTTTCCGCAGTGGCAACTGCCTTTGTAGATCATGTCGAGCCCTCCGTAGGCAGGGTGATTTTTCTCTCCCCCCTTTGCAGGGGGAAGGCCGGGATGGAGTACAGTACGCTGCTATGTCTCGATATTGCAGGCAACGAATCGTTAGGCCGCAGCCAGTGCGCTGATCATGACGTAGTACCCGTCAGGGTCACGGAGTGCGAACTCCATCGTTCCGGTGTTGGGACTCACGTGAGGCTCCTCTTCAAGGCGAGTCACAAGTGCGCGAGCTCGAGGCAGTGCTTCAGAGAAATCATCTACGCGGAAGAACAGAAGCAGTCCATTGCCAGGCTGGGCGTGATTCGGACTGGTCAATGGCGGGTGCTCGTGGGCTCCCCATTGATGGAGACAAAGCAGGACTGTCCCGTCCGAGTCAATGATCTGGCCAAAATCATCATGAGCAGGAGGCGTCTCCGGCTGTCCAAACAGCGACTGATACCACTTGAGGCTGCGAGCAACATCAGCAACGCCGATGATTGTCCACGTACGCTTCATCGCTCTCTCCTGCGGCTTAACAGGCTTTTGAAAAGCGAATGACTCCCTTTGCATTGAGTCCTTCGGCTTCGCGCTGCGCGCTACGCTCAGGACGAACGGGAAGTTTCGACAGCCTGCCAACGAGTGTCATCATCTCCAGTTACCCCGTTCGACTTCGCGCTGCGCGCTACGATCAGGACGAACGGGAAGTCTCGACAGCCTGCCAACGGGTGTCATCATTTCCAGCTACCCCGTTCGACTTCGCGCTGCGCGCTACGCTCAGGACGAACGGGAAGTCTCGACAGCCTGCCAACGAGTGTCATCATCTCCAGCTACCCCGTTCGACTTCGCGCTGCGCGCTACGATCAGGACGAACGGGAAGTCTCGACAGCCTGCCAACGGGTGTCATCATTTCCAGCTACCGCCTTCGACTTCGTGCTGCGCGCTACGATCAGGACGAACGGGAAGTCTCGACAGCCTGCCAACGGGTGTCATCATTTCCAGCTACCGCCTTCGACTTCGCGCTGCGCGCTACGCTCAGGACGAACGGGAAGTTTCGACAGCTTGCCACGGGTGTCATCATTTCCAGCTACCGCCTTCGACTTCGTGCTGCGCGCTACGATCAGGACGAACGGGGAGTCTCGACAGCCTGCCAACGAGTGTCATCATTTCCAGCCGAACGGGAAGTCTCGACAGCCTGCTAACGGGTGTCATCATTTCCAGCTACCCCGTTCGTCCTGAGCGTAGGTTGCGTAGCAACCGAAGTCGAAGGACGTTTGCCCATGCGTTCATGCAGATGCAGTCCGCGGGACAATCGCTTGATTTCGCACCAATCGTTACGCATCAATGCTTCCTTCTTTTTGCGGCTCCATCCTTTGATTCGCAATTCCATCGTCAGCGCTTCCTCGCGGCTCGAAAAGTCCTGAGCGAAAACGAGCTTGATAGGCTTTCGTGTTGCCGTGTAGGAGCAGGTTCGAGCGCTTTCATGCTGTGCGAGGCGCTGCTCCAATGAGTCGGTATGGCCAGTGTAGTAGGAGCCGTCTCCACAACGCAGCATATAAACCCAGAACGGCATCTGATCTCCATGTCCCGGTCCTTCGACTTCGGCCGCTTTGCGGCCTACGCTCAGGACGAACGTTGCTAAAAGGACTTGCCGTTGCGGATCAACCCGACCGCCAGGCCTTCGATCACCAGCGGCTCGCTGCGGGTATCGACGACGATGGGTGCGAACTCGGGGTTTTCGGGCAGCAACTCGACGATGCTGCCCTTGCGCCGCAGGCGCTTGACGGTGACTTCGTCGTGCAGCCGGGCGACCACGATCTGGCCGCTGCGCACTTCGGTGGTCTGATGCACGGCGAGCAGGTCGCCATCGAGAATGCCGGCGTCGCGCATGCTCATGCCGCGCACCCGCAGCAGATAATCGGCGCGCGGCTTGAACATGGTGGGGTCGACCTGGTAGCGCCCCTGCACATGTTCGGTGGCGAGTATCGGGCTACCGGCGGCCACCCGGCCAATCAGCGGCAGGCCGAGATCGACCAGCAGGCGGATGCCGCGCGCGCGGCCTTCCTCGAGCACGATGACGCCCTTGCGCGCCAGCGCGCGCAAATGTTCCTCGGCGGCATTGGGTGAGCGGAAGCCGAAGAATTTCGCGATCTCGGCGCGGGTGGGCGGGGCGCCGCTGGCTTCGACGCTATCGCGGATCAGTTGCAGGATTTCCGCCTGACGCGCGGTGAGTTTCTCGTTGTTTTCGGTCATGGTGAAACTTACTCGATCCAGAAATGCGGGTTGTGGGCAATTTCCCAGAGAAAGCCGTCGGGGTCGGCGAAGTAGCCGGAGTAGCCACCCCAGAAGGTTTTCTGCGCCGGCTTGACCAGCGTGGCGCCGGCTGCGCAGGCCTGCGCAAGCAGGGCATCGACTTCGGCTTCGCTGCGCAGGTTGTGGGCCAGCGTGAAGCCGCGAAAGCCGCTGCCTTGCGGGGCGCTCAGTGCGTCTTCGGCCAGTGCGCTGCGCGGGTAGAGTGCCAGCCAGACGCCGGCAAGACCGAAGAAGGCAATGTCACCCGCGCTTTCCGGCCGCAGCGGCAGGCCCAGGCCGTCGCGGTAGAAGGCGATGGCACGGGCGAGGTCGGCAACGCCGAGCGTGACGAGGGAAAGGCGCGGTTCCATGATGTGCGGGAAAAATTATCGATGGCTGTAGTTTTGTACAGTTATCGGAAAAGTGCAAGAAAAAAATGTGGCGTCCGGCATCGCGTCTGATCGACGATGGAATCGCCGCAGAATCAAGTCGCCGGAGAAGGCCGATCGGAGTTATCAGGGATGCAGCACTGCCGCACCCTGAATGTCGCCGCGGCGCAGCCGGGCCAGCGCGTCGTTCGCATCAGCCAGGGCGAAACGTTCGATCTCGGTGCGAATCGGCACGCGCGGCGCGATCGCCAGAAACTCGTCGCCATCGCTGCGCGTCAGGTTGGCGACCGAGCGGATCTGCCGCTCGCCCCACAGGATGTCGTAGGGAAACGACGGGATGTCGCTCATGTGAATGCCGGCGCAGATCACCACGCCACCCTTGCGCAGGGCGCGCAATGCTGCTGGTACCAGGCTGCCCACCGGTGCGAAGATCAGTGCAGCGTCGAGGGCGTGCGGCGGAAGCGCGTCGGAGGCCCCGACCCACGTCGCGCCGAGGCTGCGTGCGAAGGCCTGGCTGGCGCTGTCTTCGGCGCGGGTGAAGGCATGCACTTCGCGGCCCTGCCAGCGTGCGATCTGGGTGACGATGTGCGCCGCCGCCCCGAAGCCGTAGATGCCCAGCTGCCTGGCCTCGCCGGCCATCTTCAGCGCGCGGTAGCCGATCAGGCCGGCGCACAGCAGGGGTGCGGTGTGCCCGGCATCGAGCGATTCGTCGAGCGGGAAACAGTAGCGCGCCTCGGCGACCGTGTATTCGGCGTAACCGCCGTGAATCTGATAGCCGGTGAAGCGGGCGCGATCGCACAGATTCTCCTGCGCGTGTCGGCAGAAATCGCATTCGCCGCAGGTGTGGCCGAGCCAGGGTATGCCAACCTGTTGACCGATCCTGAGTTCGCCGACCGCCGCGCCGAGTTGCACGATGCGGCCGACGATTTCGTGTCCCGGCACTATGGGCAATTGTGGATCGGGCAATTCGCCGTCGATCAGGTGCAGATCGGTGCGACAGACGCCGCAGGCTTCGACCCGTACCAATACCTGCCCGGCCTGCGGTTGCGGCACCGGCAGGGTCGCCGCTACCAGTGGCTCACCGCTGCGCTCGAGCAGCATCGCCTTCATCGTCCGCGACATGATTACCCCTGCATGTCGAAATAGCTTGTTACTCTGAAAGCCCTAGTCTATCCAAAGAGTAGTACGTGCGCGGAGCTTGTGCTTGATATCGGTCAACGGAAGGGACGGGTAGCGGACAATGAACGCGAGACTCGATGTAACTGGCGGTAGTGCTGTAACGCAATCCCGTTTAGAATCGCTTCGACTCCAAGGAGAGCACATGATCCAGCCCGGCCAGCCGGCACCGGATTTCTCGCTGCCCGATGCGGACATGGACATGTTCGACCTTCGCGCATTGCTGGGCCGGCAGCCTTTCGTGCTCTACTTCTACATCAAGGACGGCACGCCGGGCTGTATCGTCGAAGCCACCGAGTTCAGCGATCTGGAGCCGGAATTCAGCCGCCTGCGTTGCCCGGTGCTCGGCGTCAGCCGCGACGATTGCATCACCCATGCCGAATTTCGCGACAAGCATGGTCTGGCGGTACTGCTGCTGTCGGACCCGGATTGCGAAGTGTGTGGCCAGTACGGCGTCTGGCAGTTGCGTGAGTCGAACGGCGTCAGCAGAATGGGCGTGCTGCGCTCGACCTTCGTCGTCGATGGCAACGGGATCGTCCAGCATGCGCTTTACGGTGTAACCCCGCGCGGGCATGCGGCCCAGGTGCTGCAGCTCGTCAGACAACTCGACAATTCAGGACGTACTCATGCAGATCGCCAAGGACACCGTCGTCACGCTCAACTACCAGGTCAAGGACCCGGACGGTAATATCATCGACGACGGCAGCAATCCTCTCATTTACCTGCACGGCGGCTACGACGGAATCTTCAGCCGGATCGAGGAAGCGCTGCACGGCAAGGACGCCGGCGAAAAAGTCATCCTCAAACTGCAACCGGAAGACGCTTTCGGCGACTACGATGCCGAACTGGTCCGCGTCGAGCCGATCAACCTTTTCCCCGACAATATCGAGGTCGGCATGCAGTTCGAGCGCGGCGGCGAAGACGACGATGGCGACGACGAGATGCTGTACACCATCACCGACATTGCCGACGGCAAGGTCGTGGTCGACGGCAATCATCCGCTGGCCGGCGTGGCCCTGGTATTCGACGTGACGATTGCCGAAGTGCGTGCCGCGACGAGTGAAGAGCTGACCCACGGCCATGTGCATGGGCCGGGTGGACATCACCACCACTGACTGCGACGAACGGTTCCACGAGATGAACGCGGCCTGCAGGCCGCGTTTGCCGTTCACCCCGGGCGCAGATCAGCGCAGCAGCTTGCCGTCCCCGCCGAGAATCGCGATATCGACATAGCGAGAGCCCGAGCGCGAGGGTGAATCGAAGCCGATGATCATGCCGCCGACGTCGAAATTGCGCAGCGCCTGTAGGGAAGCCGTCAGTCTCGCGCGCGTCGGCTCGGCGCCGGCGCGGCGAAGGCCTTCGACCAGCACGCGGGCCGCCACATAGCCTTCGAGGATGGTCGCCGATAGCTGGCTGCCGGCCGGCGCATACTTCTGGAAATCGTCCTGGAAATCGCGCACGATCGGCACCCCGCGATTGAGCGGGTCGGGAACGACCTGCGAGACGGCAAAGCCGTGGGCTGTCTTTGCGCCGATCTTTTCCGCGACTTGCGGGCCCTCGGTCGTCGAGAGGGCGAACAACTGCGCTGTCCCCCCGCCGGCACGATACTGCTTGAGAAATTCGGCACTGGCAGCCGTGTTGGCGACCATCACGATCGCTTGCGCCTTCGACGCGCCGAGGGTTTTGACGGACGCCTCGACCTGGGTCGTGTTCTTTGCGTAGCTTGCGCGGGCGACCACCTCGACCGCGTGCCGTTTCGCCGATTCGTCAATTGCCGCGAGGCCGTCGGCACCGAACGCGTCGTCCTGATAGAAGGCGCCGATTCGCTTCTGGCCGGTCAGCGACAGGTGGGAGACGATGCGCTCGACCTCTTCCGCATAGCTCGCTCGGGTGAAGAAGAGCAGCGTGTTTTCGGGCCGCACCAGGCTGCTTGCCCCCGAGCGCAGGCCGATCGCCGGAATGCCCGCCTCGCTCAGCACGCTCTCCTTGATCAGCGCATCGAGGTTGCCGGTGCCGACGATACCGAAGAACGCGAGCGGCCTGGACTCGGCCAGCGTCGCACGCGCGAGCCTGACGGTTTCTTCGGCCTTGTAGCCGTCGTCGCGCGATGCCAGGCGGATTTTCGAACCGCGAATCCCGCCGGCGGCATTGATCGCCTCGAAGCAAACCAGGGCGCCGACCCGCATGCCGTTGCCGGTCGGCGCAAGCGGGCCGCTCAGTGGCGCGACCTGTGCGATCAGGATCTCGGCAGCGGCAGCGACGCCGGATGCGAGGCCGATCAGGCCCGCCACGATGCGCAGCGCGGCACGACGGATATCCGATTTCACCAGCATGCTCGATCCCTCCCACCTAACCCGCGGGCGCGGGTGCCGCACGGCTTGGCACAGCGGCACGTCAAATCCCGCCGACGCTCCGCAGGATACGCCCAACGGCTAAGGCTTGAGCATCCGCCGCAGATCGTAGAGGCGTTCGAGCGCCTCGCGCGGGGTCAGGGCGTCCGGATCGAGCTGCTGCAGGGCGACAACAGCCGGATGTGCGATGACATCATGCGCTTGTTCGTGGGCCTCCTCGTGTGCCGCGATGAACAGGTCGGGCTGCGCATCGCTGCCGGATTGCGCGGCGACCTCGCGATTTTCCAGTGCGCGCAGCCGCCGCCGCGCTTCGCGCACCACGCTGCCCGGAATGCCTGCCAGCGCGGCCACCTCGATGCCGTAGCTCTGGCTGGCCGGGCCGTCCTCGACCGCATGCATGAAGACGATGCTGTGGCCGTGTTCGACCGCGTCGAGATGCACGTTGGCACATTCCGGGTAGTCGTGCGCCAATCGCGTCAGCTCGAAGTAGTGGGTGGCGAACAGCGTATGACAGCGGTTTTTCTCCAGGAGGTGGCGCGCGATCGCGAACGCCAGCGCCAGGCCGTCGAAGGTCGAGGTGCCGCGGCCGATCTCGTCCATCAGCACCAGGCTGTTCTCGCTCGCGCCATGCAGAATCGCTGCCGCTTCGGTCATTTCGACCATGAAGGTCGAGCGACCCGAGGCCAGGTCGTCGGAGGCGCCGATGCGGGTGAATATCGCATCGACCGGGCCGATTCGCGCGCTCGCCGCCGGCACGAAACTGCCGCAGTGGGCGAGCAGCGCGATCAGCGCGATCTGCCGCATATAAGTCGATTTGCCGCCCATGTTGGGGCCGGTGATCAGCAGCATGCGCCGGGTCGGCGCGAGCGCGCAGTCGTTGGCGATGAAGCTGTCGACCTGCTGCTCGACGATCGGATGACGGCCGTCATCGATCTCCATCCCCGGCGCCTCGGTGAACGCAGGACGGCACCAGTCGTGGCGCAGCGCGCAGTCCGCGAACGCGGCCAGCCCGTCGAGCAGCGACAGGGCCCGGGCGATGCGCTGGAGCTGCGAAATATGCGGCGCGAGCGCATCGAGCAGCTCGTCGTAGAGAAGCTTCTCGCGCGCCAGCGCGCGCTCGTTGGCCGACAGGGCCTTGTCCTCGAAGGCCTTGAGTTCCGGCGTGATGTAGCGCTCGGCGTTCTTCAACGTCTGGCGCCGGCGGTAGTCGTCGGGCACACGCTGCGCGTTGGCGCTGCTGACCTCGATGTAGAAGCCATGCACGCGGTTGTACTCGACCCGCAGGTTGCTGATGCCGGCGCGGCTGCGCTCGCGGGTTTCCAGTTCGAGCAGAAACGCGCCGCAGTTGGACTGTATGCTGCGCAGCTCGTCGAGTTCCGCGTCGAAGCCATCGGCAATCACGCCGCCCTCGCGCAGCAGCGCGGCGGGCTCGCTGCGAATCGCGCGAACCAGCAGCTCGAGCGGTTCGGCCGGCGGCATGAGGTCGTCCGCGATGCCGGCCAGCAGCGGCGCCGCCGGCTGCCCGAGCATGGCGCGCAAGGGCGCGAGCGCGATCAGCGAATCGCGCAGGCTGGCCAGGTCGCGCGGGCGTGCGCTCTTCAGGGCGACCCTCGCGGTGATGCGTTCGACATCGGCGATGGCGCGCAGGCGCTCGCGCACGGCATTGCACGGGCCGTCGCCACGATCGCCGATCAACCCCGTCACCGCTTCGTGGCGCAGCGTCGATTGAGTTCGTACCGCTGTCGGGTGATGCAGCGCGTGGCGCAGCCAGCGCGAGCCCATCGAGGTCGCGCAGGTGTCGAGCAGCGACAACAGCGTCGGCGCCGGCTCGCCGCGCAGGGTTTCGGAGATCTCCAGATTGCGCCGTGTGTTGGCATCCAGCCGCAGGAAGTCGCCGTCGCGTTCGAGCCGCATGCCGGTCACATGGTGCAGCGCCTGCTGCTGGGTGGTGCGCGCATAGTCGAGCAGGGCGCCGGCAGACCCCAGGGCAAGCGAAGCCTCGTCGATCCCGAATCCGGCCAGGTCACGGGTGCCGAAATGCTGGGTGAGTTGGCGCAGCGCCGAGCTAGCATCGAACTGCCAGTCGGCCAGTCGGCGGACCGCCGCGGGCTGCGCATCGAGCAATGCGAGCGGCAGCGTGTCCGGCGCGAGGATCTCGGCCGGGCGCAGGCGTTCGAGCTGGGCCGGCAGTTGCGCGCTGTCGATTTCCATCAGCCGCAGATCGCCATTGGCAAGGTTGAGCCAGGCCAGGCCGGTACGCCCGCGATTCACCGCGAGAGCCAGCAGCAGCGCATCGCGCCGCTCATCGAGCAGGGCAGAGTCGGTCAGCGTGCCTGGCGTGACGATGCGCGAAACCGCGCGTTCGACTGGGCCCTTGCTGGTTGCCGGGTCGCCGATCTGCTCGCAGATGACGACCGATTCGCCGAGCTTCACCAGCTTGGCGAGATACTGCTCGACGGCATGGTAGGGCACGCCGGCCATCGGGATCGGCTTGCCCGCCGACTGGCCGCGCGCGGTCAGCGTGATGTCGAGCAGGCGCGACGCCTTCTGCGCATCCTCGAAAAACAGTTCGTAGAAATCGCCCATGCGATAGAACAGCAGCAACGCCGGATGCTGCGCCTTCAGGCGCAGGTATTGCTGCATCATCGGCGTGTGGTGGGCGAGTTCGGCTTCGGACAGCATGCGATCGGGAGGGGGCGATTGGACGGCATTGCGCGAAGGCGCATTGTACTTGCGCGCTGCTCAGCGGCGCGGCGGGCAGATCGGCCGGCCCGCAGCGCTGCAGATGATGCGCAGGCTTCGGGACGTGCGTGCCAACGTCATCAAGCGCGCCAAGGCCCGCCGCGTATGGATTGCACGCAGCCAGGCGGTCGACGGGGGCGGCGACGAGGGGGGGTTCCGGGCAGGGGATCGCCGCGAACGGCAGGGCCTTTGCAGGGCGACCGTCGGGTGGATCGCTGTCAGTCGGGTCGAAGCCGGCTAGCGAAACGAACGCGCGATGCAGCCTGAAGACAATGCTGGAAGCCGCATGGGGACTGGCTCGTCGGGATGGCACAGCCAGGAGGCGCATGAAATGGCGCTCGTGGCAGGGCGAAGATCCCGGCTCGTGTATCGGAAGCGGCCCGGCGCCGCATCGTCTGCCGCCCGCGCCCGTCCGGAGGTGCCGGCGGGTGCGTAGCGGGCCCACCCATTCGGTGACGACAAACGGCGTTGAAAGAGCCAGCATCCACGCCGAGTTTGCTCGAATCAGCGGCGGTCAACTGCCGATTCCAGGTTGAATGCTCAGGAAGTCGCCGCGCTGCACGGGCTGACCCTGAACTCGACCCGGCGGTCGAGAATGTCGCGCGAATCGTCCGTGCCGATACCGATGATGTTCTCGTGCCAGCCCTTGCCGATCGAGACGAGTCGCGGGCGCAACTGCGGGGCGTCGCTGGCCAGGCGCTGGCTGATGTGTTGCGCGCGCATCAACGACAGACGATCGTTGATTGGCTCCGAACCGGTGCGGCTGGTATGGCCGGACACCTCGACGCAACTGGAACGTTGCGCCGCCGTGGTGGCGATCTGCCTCAGCCAGAGGTCGTACGGGCCGTTGATCTCCTTGTCGCTCCAGAACTGTGTCGAACCCGGGCGGAAGAGAAACTTGATGCCGAGCCGATTCTGTCCAAGGCCGAAATCGACCAGTTTCGCGAAGGCCTTCATCGCCTCGTCACGGCGGCCGAGTTTCCAGCTCGACAGGTAGATGCCGTTATGCACACGCAACTGATCGCCGGCGCCGCCGCGCAGCACGCCGCGATAGATGTCGAGCGCCTCGTCGTAGCGTCCGGCGCTGTAGGCCTGCATGCCCTCGTTGATCTGTGCTGCCGCGAACACGCGGTCGAGGTAGACCGGGTTGATCGGGTCGCTCGCCTTGGTGCCCTGGCAGGTCTTCACGTAACCCTGGGTTGCCGGGTCGGGCGCCCAAGCCGGACTGTCGAGGAAGAAGGCCGTCGGCGTATGGTCGATGCCCTGCGGACTGGCGCGGGCGAAGCCCTTGGAGATGATCAGACCGGAGCGCAGGTCGACCAGCGCGAGGCAGACGCGATACCACTCGCGTGGACCGGCATTCTTGCCCTCCATGTCCACCGGCGTGAAAGTGCCGATGAAGAGCAGCGGACCGCGCACCAGATTCTCGGAATTGAATGGCTTGAGTTCGAACTTCGGAAAGCTGCTCTTGACCAGGGCCGAAATTCGCGTCTCCATGGTCTGGGTGGCCGTGGACTGCACGCCGGAGTTGCCATCCACCAGCGGATCGATGACCAGCGGATACCTGTCGCCGATCCCGCGATTGACCGGAAGATCGGCCTTGGCAAACAGGTTGTTGGCGGCAAACTGGACCGCATCTTCGAAGGCCATGATCGGCGGTGGAGATGGCGGGGCGGCCGGTGCGGCAGGAGCGGCTGTTGCCGCCGCAGGAGCGGCTGTCGGTGCCGCAGGTGCGGCAGCTTCCTTGAGAGCGAGCCCGCGCGGGTCGCTCGCGCCGGGCGCCTTGGTCGACGGCTTGCCGGCCGGTTCCGCGCTCGGACGGGCGGACGGATTGCCGCATGCGACCAGGGCGCTGGCTGCGACGATGACGGCCGCGTAACGCAGCAGACTCGGGTAGGGTCCGTGGGTGGGATGGCTGGGGTTCATTTCTTGCACTCCTTTTGTTGCAGAAACTTGGTTTCTTCGGCCGACAGTGGCAGGCCGACCTGAAATCGCATGACCAGTTCGGCGCACAACCCCGCGCGCGCAGCATGTGATTGCGCCTGGGTGGCGGCGGGCGGCACGGCCGCAACTGCTACCGGGCTTGACGGCGCAACCGATGCGGCCGGCGGCGGGGCGATCGTCGCGACCGCAGGCGGCGGCTCGCGGTGGACTTCCTCGTCGATCCGCTTGAGCGCCTTTTCGCGCTCGGCGAGCTCGGACTCCTTGCGCTGCAACTCGTCCTTGCGCTGTTCGGCGGCCGGTGCGGGCAGCGGTCTTGCCAGTGCGACCGTTTGCTGGTGCTCGCGGGCCCAGCGCAGCTTTTCCTCGTCGAGCTGATGGCGCTCCTCTTCGAGCTGGGCGCGTTGCGCCTCGAGCCGGCGCATCGTTTCGTCCATCCGGCGCTGTGCTTCGGCCGAGGCGACTTCGCCGCTACCGCCGCCGCGCGAAGGATTGAGCACCACCTTCACGGTCAGCGAGGAATGATCCCAGGGAATCTGCCGCTCGCCGGTATCGCGATAGACCTTGACGCGCACATTGCGGAACATCTCTTCGATCTGCAGGCCCTCGGCTTGCATTTCTTGCGCCAGATGGCGCGTGTAGATGCTGTTGGTACCTGGAGGGCCGTCCTCGGCGGCGGCACCCGGTGCCGACGCATACGCGATCAGCGTCCCGTAGGCGCGCATTTCCGCAAGGCCGCCGCCTGCCTGTATCGCGCGGGTTCTGCCCAGAAATGGGTTGTCGCGGCAGGCGTCGAGCACCACGATGCGCGCCTGCCGGCTGGGCTTGCCCATCTCGCCGAGAAGGCGCTCGATGTCAATCGATTCCCACTTCACGGTGCGTTCGTCGTTGAGCGCGATGTCCACCGGGATCAGATAGTTCCTGCCGTCGACCTGCACGCCGTGGCCGGCATAGTAGAGCAGCGCGATGCCTTCCTGACCCTCGCTGCGATTGGCGAAGTCGATGACTTCCTTGCGGAACTCGCGGCTGCCCAGGTTGAGCTTTTCGGTGACCTCGAAGCCCAGCTTGCGCAGCGCGCCGGCGATCAGCCGCGCATCGTTCTCCGGGTTGGCGAGCGGATTGTTCGGGTAGCGTGCATTGCCGACGACGAGCGCAATGCGCTTCTCGGCGGCGGCCAGCGCCGGCACCGACAGACTCTGCAGCAGCACCGCCAAGCCCAGACCGAGCGCCATCAGCCATTTCGATGGGCGGCGGTACAAAGGCGGAATTGCGCAGTCCCGGTCGTTGCGGCCGGGAGACGTATCGCTGCACGGCATGGCGATTCCCTGGCTGCTCGAGCGCACGACGCGCCCGACCTGCCAATCATAGGCCGGCCGCTGCCTGCCTGGCTATCGTCCAGAAGTTGCACGTCGCCATGCTCGAGTGCGGACGGCATCATCCCGAAGTGATGCCACTTTAGGCTGAGACGATCCGACGCAGCCCCGAAAGCCGCACCGCGCGGACATTTGCAGCAGTATTAGCTGTGGAACCGCATGGAATGGCGGTTTCGGGCATGCCACCCCGTAGAGCAAGTGTTCATGCGGACTCTGGGCCGTGCGCTTTCGGATCGATCAGGCTGTCGGTCGGTGGGCCAGCGCCGGTGGGCCAGCGCAGGCCATTGAGCCAGCGAGTTGCAAGTGGTAGACTGGTCACCTGACTAGTCCGATAGGGGGCAAAATGGATACTTGGCCGGTTCAAGACGCGAAAGCACGATTCAGCGAATTTCTCGAAGCGTGCATTGCCAACGGTCCGCAAATGGTGACCAGGCGAGGCACCGAAGCCGCGGTTCTGGTGCCGGTTGACGAGTGGCGACGGCTGCAGGCGGCGGCGCGACCATCGCTCAAGCAATTGCTGCTGTCTGACCTCGGGCGAACCGACTTCCTGACTGCACCGAGGCGAGTCGCTCGCCGACGCAAACTCGCCCGGTTCGGGTAGTCGGATGTATCTGCTCGACACCAATGTCGTATTTGAATTGCGCAAGCCAAGACCGCACGGGGCGGTCGTCGCCTGGCTGCGGTCGGTGGCCGATGCCGATCTGCACCTGTCGGCCGTCACACTCGGCGAAATCCAGGCCGGCATCGAACTGACTCGCGAGCAGGATGCGGACAAGGCTCGCGAAATCGAAGCATGGGCCGACCTCGTCGCCGCCTCGTACAACGTTCTGCCGATGGACGCCGAGACATTTCGGGTTTGGGCTCGGCTGATGCATCGCAAGTCGGACACGTTCTACGAGGACGCCATGATCGCGGCGACGGCGCTGGTTCACAAACTGACGATCGTGACCCGCAATGTCGCCGACTTCACGCAATTCGATGTGGAACTGGTGAACCCGTTTGCAGCACCGCAGGACTGAAAGCCGCGGCTTCAATCGCGCACCAGAATTGGCGACGACCCGTCCCTCGATCGCGCGTCCGGAACCGGGCTGATTGGAGTCGCAAGCGACGCCGCTGAATTGGCGCGGGATCGACAAGCGCGCAAGGGCCGCGCGGATAGGCGGCACTCACGGCGATGGGTGGCGCAGGTCAAGTCGATGCGCTTGGCATGATCAGAGTCATAGGGACGCCAGATCGGCCCATCCGTCGAGTATCCTCAGCGAATCGCGCACTGCGCCGACCCACCATGGACAAACAGCAAGGCGCCGACGTCGCTCGCCACCTCGCGATGCCGGCTACCGGCGGGTGCCAACTGGTAGTCGCCGGCGCGCAGCAAGGTGTCGCCTAAGAACGCCTCGCCGTCCAGCATCAGGCATTCCTCGTCGGTCGAGTGGGCATGCGCGTCTGCGCGTGCGCCCGGTTGCAGGCGCAGCAGCATCGACTGCGCGTCGGCGTCGCGCCACAGCGACTTGATCTGCGCGCCGGGCGCGAATTCGCGCCACTCGCCCTCGTCGGCGCGCACCGTGATGGGGCTCGCGCCGGCACCGGGCAGCCAGGCGGTGATCAGATCGCGCGCCACCCCGACGCTGCTGCCGATCGACGTGCCGCGCAAGTAGAGCAGCGCGCCGGTCGCCGAACTGACGCGGCTGTGGCGGCTGCCGGCGGGGGCCAGATGATAGTCACCCTGGCGCACCTGCAGCTCGCCCAGCCGCGCCTCACCGCGCAGTACCACGCACTCTTCATGTTCGTGGTGCCGGTGGGTGGGCAGGGCCGCGCCGGCGTCAAGTTCCACCAGCACGGAGTGCGCGCGCTTGCCCTCGCACAGCATCTTGGCGCGCACGCCCTTTGCCAACGGACGCCATTCGCCCTCGTCGCGGCGCACGTTGACAAACTGCTCTTCGCCGGCGCGGCTGGCGCGGGCACGCTGCATCAGCCGCGCGCGCAACGCGCTCGTGCGCAGTCCGTCGGGCGAGATCGGCGTCAGCGCCTCTGCCAGTGCACTTTCGACAGATTCAACGTTTCGCGAATCGTCAAGGTCGGAAGGGAGTACGGTCTTGCTCATGATGTCGATTCCGTTGCGGCGATTTCCGGTGAAAGCACGCGCTTGAGCGCCGCCAGCGCGCGCCGGATGTGGGACTTCACCGTACCCAGCGGCAACGCACAGTGAGTGGCGATCTCCTCGTGGGTCAGGCCGCGGAAGAACGCCAGCGCCAGCAGTTGGCGCGGCAACGCATCGAGCGTCGCCAAGGCCGCATGAAGCTGGTGATCGCGCTGCACGGCCTCAAGGAGATCCTGCGGATCGCCGTCGCTTGAGACTTCGCCGGTGATCAGGGACTCGGGTTCCGGATGGGGCTGCGCTTCATCGCCGCGCCGAAGACTGTCGAGCGCACGGCTGCGGGTGATCGTCAGCAGCCAGCCGATCGCATGCCCGCGCGCCGCATCGAAGCGCAGCGCCTGGCGCCACACCTGCCAATAGACGTCCTCGGCGACTTCCTCCGCAAGCTGTGCGTTGCGCGTGATGCGCAGCGCCAGGCCATAGACACGGCCGATCGTGGCGTCGTAGAGCTGGCCCAGGGCAAGTTCGTCGCCGCGCGAAATCCTGGCGATCCACTCGCGCAGACGCAGTTCGTTCGAGTCCGGCCCGGATTCCGGCATTGGCGGCGCGAGTTCCGCCGCGGGCGATCGCGAGTCCCGTTGCAGATCCATGCCAATCAGTATAGTCATCGTCCCGGCCGGTTGCCGGGCGGCAAGGGCCGGCTTTTCGCACATGATGTCTCCGTTTTTCGCCAGGTCTACCCGTCGTACGCAGAAACTTCGCTTCTGGATGCAGTGGAAATCAGGAAGCGCCAGCCGGCTCGATCAGACGCACGGCCAACCAGGCCAGGCCGCACGCCAACACCGCCAGCGACGCTGCACTGTGCGCGGCCGCGCGCCAAGCCGATCCGCGCAGTCGTGTTGCAATGGCCAGCGCGCCGACGACGATCACCAGTTGAAGTGCCTCGATGCCGAGATTGAAGCTCAACAACTTGAGCAGCCAGCCCGATCCCTGAGCCGCGTCGCCCAGGGTTTCCGCGAGTGCGCCGGCAAAGCCGAAGCCATGGATCAATCCGAACACAAAGGCCAGCACCACGCCGTGGCCCGCCGAGTGCCCGCGCCACGCAACGAAGCCGACATAAGCGATGGTGAATGCGATCGCCGGCTCGACCCAGGCGCCGGGCGGCGCCACCCAATGGCCGGCCGCGAGGATCAGGGTCAGGCTATGCGCGACGGTGAATGCACTGACCAGCTTGATCGCCTCGCGCACGCGCGGCGAGATCAACAGCAGGCCGAGCAGGAAGGCGAGGTGATCGAAGCCGGTCGCGATGTGATGGACGCCGAGCACGAAGAAGGCTGCCGGCGACGACATCGCGTGCGGGGCGGAATCCCGCGGCGGCTCGGCAGGGCGCGCATCGTCCGCCTGAATGGTTTGCGCCGCGACGGGCATGCTCGCCGCGTCCGGGGCTGCGACGCCGGCTGCGTGGTCGATAGCGGGCTGTGGGTTTGCTGCCTGGCCCGCAGTGGCCGCCTCGCGCGGCAATCTCGGCGCAGCGATCGGCAACGCCGATTCATTGGCGTTCACCATCGCGGGTAGCCATCGGAACTCGAAATCCGCCGACAACTCGTCGAGCGAGGAGCCATCCTTCGGATAGCGCGCGAGCCCGCCGCTGCGATCGCTACGCGCGACTTCACCCCGAATTCGAAGCGACTCGTTGGGGGCCACCAGCACCTCCTTCCAGCCGAGGTCGCGCGGGCGAAAGTCGTCGCGATAGCGCGCGCGATGCGGGCCGGCCATCGGCAAAGGTGCCTCAAACACCACTTCGAGCAGCAGCACGTTCAACCCCGCCTCTCCTTTGCGAAGGCGATAATCGGCCGTGCGCGGCATCAACTGCACTGCGTTTCCGTCAACCTCGAGTCGCAGGTTCGTCGCGAGTCTGCGACTCCACGCCTGGGCGAAGCGGCGCCATTCCGACGCTGCTGTCGCGCCGTCGCCATCGGAGTCGGCCTCGTCGGCGGCAGCCAGGGTCGGAATCTCCGCGAAATCCATACGATAGCGGACCGCGACGCCACGCTCGGAGAGGGCGAAACTCGCCTGACGACTCACCGTATTGTTGCCGAGCGGGTGGGCGTCCGCGGCGATGGCGAGCAGAAGCGCGGCCGCGCCGAGCAGGGCGCTGACGCAAGTCTTCGGAATCGTCCAGGCGCGCCTCATGGCTGGCTCGCGGTTTGCGCTGGCGTCCTCATGCCCGGACCATTGTTCAACCACTGCGCCAGTTCATGGCTCCGCGTGCCCAGGCGCCGCGCGCGCTCGGCGAATGTTGCGGCTTCTTCGGTTCGCCCCATCTTCTCCAGAATCCATGACAGTTGTGCCTCGCTGAAGATGTCGGGGCGGCAATGCAGTTCGGCCAGCGCCAGCGCATACGCCTGTTCCAGACGACCATCGAGCGCGTGAAACTCGATGAAGTCGCGGTTGGCCAGGCCGCCCTGAGCCGCATCCAGTCTGGCCTGCCCTCGAAGCAGCCGCGAAAAGCGCGCCGCCTCGCGATCATCGTGGCGTTCTCGAGCGAGCTTCCACAATGCCAGGCCATATTCCGGCATCGGCTGCAGCGCATGGGCTTCACGCCACTGCTCCGCCGCGGCCTCGCGGCGACCACTGGCGAGCAGGGCGCGCGCCAGCCAGCCGTGCTCCTGCGCAGTGCGCGGCGGCAGTGCCTGAAACAGTTCGACCGCCGCCTGTGTCTCGCCGGCTTCAACCAGCAAACGCGCCAGATCGCCGCTCAGCCATCGGTGCTCTGCGTGACCTTCCGGCGCCAGCGCCAGGGCCGATCGCGCGAGTTCGATCGCGCCGGCGGAATCGCCATGCAGAAAGCGAAGCTGCGCGATGCGCGGATAGGCGGTGAGCAGCGCCGCGCGATCGGCGAGGGTTTGCGCGGCGCTCACCGCTTGATCGTAGCGGCCCAGTTCGGTCAGCGCATCGACGCGAATGGCCAATGCAATCGGCTGCGCTGGGTCGGCAGCCAGGGCGCGTCCGGCTTGCTCGAGCGCCGAAGCGAAAGCATGGCGGCTCATGCTCAGCCACCCATTCAGCGCGATGACATGCGGATCTTCTGGCGCGTTGACCAGCAAGGCGGCGAGCTGTCGCTCGGCACGCTCGTACAACTGCGGATCGCTGCTGCCACGCGCAGCCTGCAGAGCCCTCGTCGCCGCCTCGATCACTGCTGCCGGTGCTGCGGTGGCCCATTCGAGAGCCAGGCAGAGCAAGGCCGCGAGCAGCAGTCTGCTTGCAAGCGGGCAAGCGTCGTTCAGTATCGATCGCATCGCAGTCCCCAGGGAGAAGACGTCGGCCGCGAACGGCGCGGCGCCGACTGTCGCATGATGCTCAATAGTTGCCGACTCCGGCGCGGCCGGAGTAGGGCGTCGGCAGGAACGGAAACTCCTTGGCGATTCCGTTGCTCGTGACATCGAGCCGGTTGCCGGCGACCGAACCGTAACCGGGTCCGTCGCTGGTGCTCGAACCGGGTGCCCCGTCGAGGAAGTTCACGCCGTCACCCGCTTGCACTTTGATGTAGTCGGGGCCGCCGACCACGCGCACGGCGATGTCGGTGACATCGTCGTTGGGGCGCCGGCCGTTGGGAAATCCGGCCGCATCGCCACCCAGCGCGGCGCCCAGCCGACTCTGGCTTTCGGGCGCGGTCGGCGGTACCGACAAATCGAGGCGCAGCAGATCGGAACAGGGACTGCCACAGTTCTGGCCGTCGAGTTTCTGTCCGGGATATTTGAGCAAGACCTGCATCAGATCCGTCCGCGGGGTGGGCGGCGTCTTGACGCCGAAGCCGCCGAACACCAGGTCCAATGCGGTCTGAATTACCGGAGCCTGGTAGAAGGACTGGAATTGGGCTTCGGTGTAGGGGTACTGAGTGTTCCAGTAATCCTTTCGTGGTGTGTTGATGATGAGTTCATTGACCAGCGGATTGGCCAGCCGCGCCACCTGGACCGATTCGCCGATTTCGAACGGCAGGTTGTCATCGCGCAGCACGCGCAACTTGGGCCGCGAGGTCGAGGCATAGACACCGATGTACTTGTTGTCGCTGTCCGTGGTTGCTGGCTTTCCGTCGCGTGTCAGGCGGACGATCGGGATCTCGATCGCAATCGTCGATACGTTGGTGTTGGCGAAGCGGTTGATGCCGAAGGGATTGACGTCGTCGTTGTCCTCCCCCGAGCCATTGAGCAGCGGTGGAGAACGGCGGAAGTTGAGGGTGTCGAAGGTCGCCCCGAGATCGATGTAGAAGGTCTCGGCGCGCTGCCCGGCGAACACCCGTATGCCGCTGTCCGGATCCGAGTAGATGCCCTGAGCAGCCAGCGCTTCGTAGTCGGGGAAAGTTGCCGAGCCGGCATTCGAGGGCACCGCCACCAGACCGGAGAACAGGCGTGTGCGACGATTGCCGCGAACTTCGGTCACGCTGTAACTCTGTCGTCTCGTCAGGCCTTCGGAGCCGGGACCGTCGAGTGCAGTGATGCCCTGCAACGGAACGGCTGCCGGTATCGCCGGATTTCCCAGATAGGGCACCGGCGAGGTGAGGCCGCCTGGGCCGCCGATCGGCCGATTCTCGGTCTTGAAGCGGAACTCGTAGACGATGTCCTGGGCGCGCCCGTTGCGGTTGTTGTCGACGTGCATGCGGTAGACGACGTCGTCGGCGAAATTGAAGTAGTTCGGACCGTCGGACGGGTGCTGCCCCGGAATCACGTTCATGATCAAGGTCAGCTTGCGATCCTTCGGGTCGCGTGCCAGGTTGTCCTGATCGTAACTGACGAAGGCATACACGTCGGTCAGGTCGGCTGTGGGATCCTGCGCGATCAGCGGCGCTTCGCGGTGGCTGGCAGCAAGGGCGGGCTGTTCCGCGGCAAACGCGGCAAGCAGTGTGGCAACGACAATCGACATCCGGTTCATGGAAGTTCTCCTGGTTTTTCGAGTGTGGGCAACGGACGGACCAACGAGCCCGCCACCCCGAATACGCAGGGAAAGTGAGTCTGGATGCAGTCTCGATCGGGAGGTCGCAGTCAAGGCAGAATTCCACCTGTGACAACGCTGGAAGCCGCATGGGGATTGGCTCTCAGGCATGGCAATGCCAGGGTGCGCATGAAATGGCGCTGGTGGCAGGGCATGCCGTGAGAGCGCCTATCCATGAGGCCCCTGGGCCGGCACCACGGAACGTAGGTTGGCGCTGAGCAAAGCGAAGCCCAACAGGGATCGCCGTCGGCGGAGTGCTTCCGTCGTCAGCTCATAGCTACCGACGTCGTGTCGTTCAACCCGTTGGGAGCCGGTTTGCCGCTACCTGCCGCGACTCCCGAACCGTAGGACGTGCCTCGGCAAGGTGTCGGGCGGCAATGCGCGGTTGCGCATGATGGACATCGTGGTGCAGCGTGGCTTCCACCACGTCGCGTCCCCACAGCAGCCTGGCGATACGCGCAAGCGCCCTTGGAAGGACCAGCGGATAGACGCCGAAGGCTTTGCCCCGGCGGTGCAGACAATAGAAGAAGATCAAATAACTGAGACCGAAGGCTACGCGCGCCGGCACCCAATACCACAGAAAGCTGGTGCCCGCAGCGGCGATCAATGCCAGGATCAATGCGAGGCGGATGAGCGTGCCGCGCAGCAGCGCGCCGTCCATGCCGTGCTCGGCGATCCAGCGAAACCACAGCTGCTCGGGCGCGCTGAAGGCGTTGAGCAACCCCGCGAGCGGCGAACCTCGCAGTTGGAAATACTCGGCATCCAGCGGCGTGGCCATATGGCGGTGGTGGCTGCGATGATTGACGAGCAACTCGCGGTAGCCGACGCTCATCAGCGTGAACGAAAACGGCAGCAGCCGCGTCACCGTATCGACCTCGCGCTCGCTGCGCAGATGGAATAGCTCGTGAACGCGATCATCCAGCGTGGTACCAGGACGGGTACCGTCACGAGCAGCGTCCACTCGGGGAGAATGCCGCTCGCAGCCAGAAGCAGGTGCGCATAGGCGAATCCGTTGCACAACAGACTGGCCATGGGGAGTCGTCGCGCATCGTCGTCCCTGCCGAAGAGGGGGATGAAGCGCCGGGCGGGCGCAATCGCTTCACTCATGAGATCGGTCTTTCGGCGGATTGCATCGTGCTTCCGTCATCGACATCTGTGCTGCCGAACTCACGCCCGCCCGAGTCGTGTTCCAGCACCTGCTTGAGTCGCTCGACCGCCAGCGCCGATTCCCCGGCGATCTTGTCGCGGGTCAGGATCGGGTCGAGCATGGCGGCAAGCAGATTCGGCATGCGGTAGCGCATTTCACGCTCGAAGCGGGTGACACCCGCTTGCTCGGTGAGCGTGTAGGCGATCCACGCGTGGCCACCCTCCTGGCCGGCGCCCACGATCTTCCAATGCAGCGGCGCGGTGCGTTCCGTCACCGTCCAGACGGTGCGCCCACGCCTGCCGGCCACCCGGAAATGCTCGGTGACCTGCTCACCGACCTGAAGCGGATGATCCGTGGCGCCGGAGACCGCGAGCGAGGACGGGTGCCACCTCGGCCAATTGCCCGGCGTGGTGACGAAGGCAAAGACGTCCTGCGCAGCGCGCGCAATCCGGATCTCGTTGCGGATGACTACCGGCGCTGCGGGTGCCGGCAACAGCCCCGCAACGATTCCCGCCAACCCGATGAAGCCGACGACTCCACCAACGATCCGCCACTCGCGCCGGGTCGACCTTGGCAGGTGCGCCTCGATGGTCATTGTCTGCATGATGCCTCCTTGCGCTTTCGCGTGTCCGACTGGTCGGTATACGCACGGGGCGGGCGCTTGGATTCAAACTGTGAAGTCGCGTTGGGCTGATCCAGGCGAACTTGTTCGGACGGAGCCGCCAATGGCGCCTTGCCGGGTTACAACAGCCAGTGCTATGGTTGTCCATATGAAGACGACAATCGATATTGCTGATCCACTTCTTGAAGCGGCCAGGAAAGCCGCGGCGCGGGAAGGGACAACCCTGAGGGCGCTGCTCGAGGCGGGGTTGCGGCAGGTACTTCAAGCGAGGAAGCGTGGCGGGGCGTTCAGACTGCGAGACGGGAGTTTCCGCGGCGAGGGGCTGCAGCCGACAGCCAAGGAACTATCCTGGGAGCAAATCCGCGAACTTGCCTGCGGCGAACGCGGTGGATGATCGCGGTCGACACCAGCATTCCGGTGTATGCGCACCGCGCGGATTCGGAATGGCACGATGCAGCGAATGCACGGGTCGTCGAACTCGCCGAGGGGCGCGCTCCCTGGGCCATACCCTGGCCATGCATCCACGAGTTTCTGGCCATCGTCACGCATCCCAGGGTATTCGCACCGCCGACGCCGCTGCTGTCTGTCCTGGATCAGGTGGAGGCATGGCGCGAGTCGCCGACTCTGGTCTTGCTCTCCGAGTCGGGCGACTACCGGAGCGAGCTGCGCACGATAGTCGAGGGCGGCCGAATCGCAGGCCCGCAGGTTCATGACGCACGGGTTGCCGCGCTGTGCCTGCAGCATGGGGTGCGCGAGCTGTGGTCGGCGGACCGCGACTTCAACCGCATTCCGACGCTGTCGACAACGAATCCGTTGGTCGCGCGTCAGGGACCAGTCTGATCTGTCATTTCTGTGCCGTTGATGATGTCGGGCTTACGCTTGTCACACTGTCGCCGCCGAGCTTCTTCAGCGCATCGCGCACCGTGCCGGCGCGCTCGGCGAGGGTGCGGGTTTCCACCGTCAGGATCAGCTTGTCCGGACCGGCGAGTTTGTAGTGGCGGTTTTTCTGGATCAATTCGAACACGCGCATCGGTTCGATCGGCGGGTTCGGGATGAAGCTGAACTGGATCTTTGCCTCGTGCGCATCGATCTTCGATATGCCCAGCGGCCTGGCGGCAATGCGCAGGCGGTGGGTTTCCAGCAGCGCCTGTGCCTGCGGCGGCAAGCGGCCAAAGCGGTCGATAAGTTCCTCCTGGATCGCCTGCAACTCGTCGGCTGCCTCGCAGTTGGCCATGCGCTTGTAGAGTGTCAGCCGCTCGTTGATGTCGCTGCAGTAGTCGGCGGTCAGCAGCGCCGGTTCGTGCAGGTTGATCTCCGACACCACCTCGAGCGGCTGGGTCAGATCGGGCACCGCCTCGCCCTTTTGCAGCGCGCGCACGGCGGCATTGAGCATCTGCGTGTAGAGGCTGAAACCGATCTCCTGGATTTCACCGCTCTGGTTCTCGCCGAGTATCTCGCCGGCGCCGCGAATCTCGAGATCGTGCATGGCGAGGAAAAAGCCGCTGCCCAGTTCCTCCGACATCTGGATCGCTTCGAGCCGCCGCTGTGCCTGCTTCGAGGGGCGGGCGTCGCGGTCGGTCAACAGATAGGCGTAGGCCTGGTGGTGCGAGCGGCCGACGCGGCCGCGCAACTGGTGCAGCTGCGCGATGCCAAACTTGTCGGCCCGGTTGATGATGATGGTGTTGGCATGGGGGTTGTCGATGCCGGTCTCGATGATGGTCGAGCACAGCAGCAGGTTGGCCTTCTGCTGGGTGAACTCGCGCATCACCCGTTCGAGCTCGCGTTCCGGCAACTGGCCGTGGCCGATCAGGATGCGCGCCTCGGGCAGCAGTTCTTCGAGCGTGCGGCACATGGTCGCTATGGTGTCGACCTCATTGTGCAGAAAGTACACCTGGCCGCCGCGCTTGAACTCGCGCAGTACCGCCTCGCGGATCAGCCCGCGCGACATCGGCGAGACGAAGGTCCGGATTGCGAGCCGGCGGCTCGGCGCAGTGGCAATCACCGAAAAATCGCGCATGCCTTCGAGGGCGAGGCCGAGGGTGCGCGGAATCGGCGTCGCGGTCAGCGTCAGCACGTCGACCTCGGCCCGCAGGGCCTTGAGCGCCTCCTTCTGGCGCACGCCGAAGCGGTGCTCCTCGTCAATGATCGCCAGGCCCAGGCGCGCGAACTTCACGTCCTTCTGCAGCAGCCGGTGGGTGCCGATGACGATGTCGATCTTACCCGCGGCCACCTGTTCGAGCGACGCCGCCTGTTCCCTGGCACTGCGAAAGCGCGACAGCTCGGCCAGGCGCACCGGCCAGTCGGCGAAGCGGTCGGAAAAGGTCTGGAAGTGCTGCTCGGTCAGCAGCGTGGTCGGCGCAAGTATGGCGACCTGCTTGCCGTCGGCGATCGCAACGAAGGCAGCGCGCAGCGCGACTTCGGTCTTGCCGAAGCCGACGTCGCCACAGACCAGCCGGTCCATCGGCTTGCCCGAGCGCATGTCCTCGACCACGGCATTGATCGCGGCGAGCTGGTCGGGCGTTTCCTCGAAGCCGAAGCCATCGGCGAAGGCCTCGAGATCGTGTTGCTGGACGTCGAACTTGTGGCCCTGGCGCGCGGCGCGCTGTGCGTACAGCGAAAGCAGTTCGGCCGCGGTGTCGCGCACCTGCTGGGCGGCGCGCTTCCTGGCCTTTTCCCACTGGCCGGAACCCAGCGTGTGCAGCGCCACCTGGTCGGGCGCCACGCCGCTGTAACGCGAGATGACATGCAACTGGGAAACCGGCACATAGAGCTTGGCCTCGCCGGCGTATTCGAGATGCAGGAACTCCGTGTCTCCTTCACCGAGATCCAGATGCAGCAGGCCGAGATAGCGCCCGATGCCGTGGCTGGCATGGACCACCGGGTCGCCGATCTTCAGTTCGGTCAGGTCGCGCAGCCAGCCTTCGATGCTGGCCTGACGCGCTTCCGATCTTTTGCCCCGGGCGCGGGCGGTGGTCGGATAGAGCTCGTTCTCGGTGACCAAGGCGAGACCTGCCTGCGGCCAGATGAAGCCGGCGGAAAGCGGCGCGACCGTCAGCCCGAGCGCTGCCGGCGCGTTTGCGAAGGCGGCGAGATCGGCCAGCGTCTCCGCCTGCAACCCGTATTCCCGCAGGTAATCGTGAATCGTCTCGCGCCGGCCGGCAGACTCGGCCAGCAGCAGCACGCGGCCTTCGAACGACGCGCAGAAGCCGCGCAGCCTGGCCAGCGGGTCGCTCGCCTTGCGGTCGACCGCGATGTCGGCAAGCGGCAGCGTGGCCTGGTTGGCGGCATCGCAGCGCGCGGAAAGATTGACTCGCGCGAAGTCTTGCAGCCTGACGAAAAACCGTTCTTCGTCGAGAAACATCTGCGCCGGTGCGAGCAGCGGGCGTGCGCGATCGGACTTGAGCAGATCGAAGCGGCTCTTCAGATCGCGCCAGAACTCGCCGATCGCCGCGGCGACATCGTGATGCAGGCAGACCAGGGTATCCGGCTGCAGATAGTCGAACAGGGTGGCGGTCTGCTCGTGGAACAGCGGCAGCCAGTACTCGATGCCGGCCGGTGCGATGCCGTTCGAGACGTCCTTGTAGATCGTCGAGCGCGACGGGTCGCCCTCGAATTCCTCGCGAAAGCGCTGACGGAATCGCGTGCGCGCCTTGTCGTCGAGCGCGAACTCGCGCGCCGGCAGCAAGCGGATTTCGCTGACCGGATAGATCGTGCGCTGGGTATCCACGTCGAAGGTCTTGAGCGATTCGATCTCGTCGTCGAGCAGGTCGATGCGGTAGGGCACGGCCGAGCCCATCGGGAACAGGTCGATCAGGCCGCCGCGCACGCTGTATTCGCCCGGGCTCACCACTTGGGTCACATGGGCGTAACCGGCCAGCGTCATCTGCGTGCGCAAAGCCTCGGCGTCGAGCTCGTCGCCCTGCTTAAGGAAGAAGGTGTAGGCGGCCAGGTATTCCGGCGGCGCCATGCGGTAGAGCGCGGTCGAGGCCGGCACCAGCACCAACTGGCAGGCGCCGCGCTGCATGTCGTAGAGCGTGGCCAGGCGCTCGGAGACCAGATCCTCGTGCGGCGAGAACGAATCGTAGGGCAGGGTTTCCCAGTCGGGCAGCACGCGCACCGCCAGTTGCGGCGCGAACCAGTGCGCTTCATCCTGCAGGCGCTGTGCGTCGAGCGGGTTGGCCGTCACCACGACGGTCAGCCGGCCCGGCTGAGCCAGATGGGCGAGCCAGAGGGCATCGCTGGCACCCGCCAGTGGCGGCATATCGAGACGCGCGCCAGGTTTCGGCAGGGCGAGATTCGCGACAGGAGAGGGCAGCGGATGCATCGGTGAACCCGGAAAAGCAAAGCCGCCGGACGTCAATCCGGCGGCACGGCAAAGCGCAAGTATAAGTCAGCCGTAGCGACGGCCGCAGTTCGGCTGCGTGGTTCGCGCTTCGCGCCACCAGGCGCAGCGCAGGCGGCGGATCAGGGCTTGTTCGGGGCGGCGATTTCCTCGATCTTCTCGCCGGCCTTCCTGACGGTTTGCCCGGTCTTTTCCACGACGGTCTTGACGCCTTCCTTGGTCTTGACGACCACCTTCTTCACCACCTTTCCGGTCTTGTCCACGACTTCATCGACCGCCTGACCGGCCCGTTCGACCGGTCCGCCGGAATGCGTCGCCGATTCGCCGGGATGCGTCGCGACCGGACGGTCCGCTTCCCTGATTTCGGCAGCGGGTCGCGCTGGCGTCTCGGTGGCAGAGCCTGACGGCGGCGTGCGCTGCGTATCCTGCGCCCTCGCCGATGCCGCACTCAAGATCACAGCGCCCGAAAAGAGCGCGGCTGAAATAACCCGGCAATGCAACATCCTGGCTCCTCGCTTGTGGTGAATCGCTCGGCTCGTCAAATGTTCCTGCTAACCATCCAGTTCGGTGTACTTGCGGCTCGATCCGAAACTGGTTTCCACCGGATACTTGAGCGCATTCTTTTCCATCTTGGCGCGCAGCGCATCGGCCAGGTCGATGCCCGCCCGATCGGCGATCAGCAGCAGGTACGCCAGCACGTCGGCACATTCATCCTGCAGGGCGTTGCGGGCAGGGGCGTTGGCCGACAACGACTCGATCTCGTGGTCGGGCTTCCATTGCGTGAGTTCGAGCAGTTCGGCGGCTTCGAGATTCAGCGAAACGATCAGGTTGCGCAAGCTGTGAAACTGCGACCAGTCGCGTTGGTCGCGAAAGCGCGTGACCAGGGCGGTGAGTTCGGCGAGGCTCGTGCGGTCCATGGCGCGATCGTACCAGCACACGCGCTTGGGCGGCAGGCGGGCGCGCACTTCGGCTTCCGAAGTACTCGCCTCGGCGTGCGGCCGGCTGGCAGCCGCATGGATTGGACGTCTACCGGCAGGCAAGGCTGAAAGCGGCGTGGATAGGCGCTTCTGGGGTTGGCATGCTGTAGATCGCCATTCCATGGGGGTCGTGGCGCGGCGGCATGCGGCGGGCTGGAAACGGTGCGTCCGGTACGCCATGTGGGGCGATCGGCATTCAGGTACGTAGGGTGCAATAAGCGAAGCGCATTGCACCGGACGACCGCATTCGGCGCAAATTCGATTGCGCCCTACGCTTGCTATCCATGCGGCCCGTTGAGCGCGTAACGGGTAGGTTGGGCAGAGCGAAGCGAAGCCCAACGATATCGTTCTCGAGTGTTGGGCTTCGCTTCGCTCTGCCCAACCTACCCCAACTGCGCGACGGGATCGCGAGCGCGGGTGCGGATTCACGGCTCTACCCCCATCCAGGCCTTCGCTGTGCTCAGCCCACGCTACGCGTGCTGGCGCAGGATGTGAACCGGTATCCGGCGCTGGCCGAAGCTGCCCTGGTATTCGTCGAAGCGCCCGGCGATCGCCGCGCCGCACGCGCTGCAGGTTCCTTCAGGGGTGACGCGATAGTCGAGGATGTCGTACCAGTCGCGCACGATCAGGAGCTTGCCGCAGCCCGGGCAATGCGTGCTGCCGCCCGCCTTGTCATGGACGTTGCCGGTGTAGACGTAGTGCAGTCCGTTTCCGAGCGCGATGTCGCGTGCGCGGGTCAGGGTGGCAGCCGGCGTCGGCGGAATGTCGGACAGCTTGTAGTCTGGGTGGAAGGCCGAGAAATGCAGCGGCACATCCGGACCCAGTTCCCGATTCACCCACTTGGTCAGCGCCTCGATCTCCGCGTCGGAGTCGTTCTTTCCGGGAATCAGCAAGGTGGTGATCTCGACCCATACATCGGTCTCGCGTTTCAGGTAGATCAGCGTGTCTAGTACCGGGGCGAGGTGCGAGCCGGTCAGCTTGAAATAGAAATCCTCGGTGAATGCCTTGAGGTCAACGTTCGCGGCGTCCATTTTGGCGAAAAATTCGCGCCGCGGTTCTGGGTGGATGTAGCCGGCAGTGACCGCCACCGTCTCAAGGCCGAGCGCGTGGCACGCGTCGGCGGTGTCCATCGCATATTCGGCGAAGATCACCGGGTCGTTGTAGGTGAACGCCACGCTGCGGCAGCCGTGTTCGGCGGCGGTGCGGGCGATCTCCTGCGGGCTGGCGGCATCCATCAGCCGATCCATGTCGCGCGACTTCGAGATGTCCCAGTTCTGGCAGAACTTGCAGGCCAGGTTGCAGCCCGCGGTGCCGAACGAAAATACGCTCGAGCCGGGAAGAAAGTGGTTCAGCGGCTTCTTCTCGATCGGGTCGATGCAGAACCCCGAACTGCGCCCGTAAGTCGTCAGTACCATCTTGTCGTCCTTGCGGCCACGCACGAAGCAGGCGCCGCGCTGCCCCTCGTGCAGCCGGCAGTCGCGTGGGCACAGGTCGCACTGGATGCGGCCATCGTCGAGCACATGCCACCATCGTGCCGGCCAGGTATCGGTGATCGGTTCATCCATCGGACGACTCCGTGAACTTGCGCACCTGGTAACGCGCAAGCGTGATATCCGGGCTCCAGAAATCGTCGACCAGTCCGGCCTTGCGCTTGAGCTGGGTCATGAAATCGCGCGGGCCGGGCAGACTCTCCCACACCTGCGGCAGGAAGGTCGCCTGGTGGGGACCGCTCGCCAGGATCACGCCGTCTATTCCGGGGCGCAACTGCGCGAGGGCGTCGGCTTCGTCGCGGAACGACATGCGCTCGGGCTCGCTGAGCAGCGAGACCTCGATCTCGAGATCGCCGAACTCCTCGGCCGACAGCGGCGGAAAACGCGGATCGCGAAAGGCCGCGGCGACCGCGTTGTGGTCGACATCGTCGCGCAGGGGCCGTCCGGCTGCCAGCGTACCGATGCAGCCGCGCAGATGGCCCTGGCGGTTCAGGGTGACGAAGCTGGCACCGGTCTCCGAGAGCGACGGATGGTCGGGCACCACCGTGTCGGGCAGACCGAGATGCCGGGCGATCGCCAGCCGGGCGCGGGCCAGCAGCACCGGCCCGATTTCGCTCGACGAGGACGTGCGTACATTTGAATCCGTTTGCTCGGTGAATGCGAAGGCGGCATAACCGACCACCCGCGATCGGTCGCCCGCCGTATCGCCGGAGTTGCGCGCGTCGATCAGGTGTGGCGCGAGCCCGCGGCGCTGCGCGCAAAGCAGCAGGCCGTTGAGCGGTGTGGCGCCGCAGGCATGCTCATGATCGATATTGGTGTGCAGCGAGAGGACGTCGCGAACGGTCGTGGAATCGATCTGCACGGCTTCATCGTAGGCGTGAAAGTGCGACAGATCGGTGCTGACGACGATCAGGGTCTCCGCGCCGCCCCAAAGGGTGTCGAGCACCTCGGCAACTTCTTCCGCGTTCGCACGCCCGACGGCGAGCGGCAGCAGCGTGAAGCTGTCGAGCACGCGCTGCAGGAAGGGCAACTGTACTTCGAGCGAATGTTCGGCCGCATGGGCAGTTCGACTGATGACGACCTGCGGCAGGGTGCGCGCGGTAGCGACCAGTTCGGCATCCAGGGCCACGGTGCCCAAGGGCGAAGCGAAGCCGTCGGCATCGGGCAGGGCGAGCCCCTGCACGGCAACCCGGTGGGTCGGGCCGAGCAGCACGACTCGTCTGATCGAGTCGCGCCGCGCCGCGATCAATGCATAGGCGGAGGCCGCGGTTTCGCCGGAATAGACATAGCCGGCGTGCGGAACCGCGATCGCCTTGATCTTGAGCAGATCGAGCGCTACCGGCGCCACGCCGCCAAGCAGGGTATCGATCTCATGGGCCAGCTCGTAAGCGCCTGCCGGGTAGAACATGCCGGCGACGGCGGCGGGGCGGATCGAGTTGGACGCATTCATGGAGAACATGGTTTCAATATGGTTCCGATGCCGGGAAGTTTCAAGCCGTGGCGTTGGTGCGATGGCGCCGCTGGGGTTGTCGGCAGCCATTCGTCGGGCATGAAGTGGATTCTATCTGCCTCGGGCTACAATTCGCGCCATGTCGCGCCCCCATTCCCGTCTGTTCGCCCTTGTCCCGGCTGCCGGCAGCGGTGCCCGCATGAGCCCCGACAAGCCCAAGCAGTATCTGCCGCTGGCCGGACAGCCGCTGCTTTTTCACTCCCTCGCAACCCTGTGCGCCCATCCGCTCATCGAGCGGGTGTTCGTGGTGCTGTCGGTCGATGATGCCGAATGGGACCGCCACGACTGGCGCCGGCTGGAGCCCAAGCTCAGTCCGCTGTTCTGCGGTGGCGCGACACGCGCCGACAGCGTTGCGCACGGGCTGCGCGCGGTGGCCGACGATGTCGCGCCCAACGACTGGATGCTGGTGCACGATGCCGCCCGCTGCTGCCTGGCGCCCTGGCACCTCGACCGGCTGATCGAAGAGGTCGGACACGACGAGGTCGGCGGATTGCTGGCAATGCCGGTCGCCGACACGCTGAAGCGGGCAGACGAGCGCGGGCGGGTCGCCGCCACGGTTTCGCGGGAACGATTGTGGCAGGCGCAGACCCCGCAGATGTTCCGCTACGTGATGCTGCGCCGGGCGCTCGACCATGCGCGCGACGTCACCGACGAAGCGTCGGCAATCGAGGCGCTGGGCCTGCATCCGCGACTGGTGGCGGCCGACGCCAGCAACCTCAAGGTGACCTTTCCGCTCGATCTGCAACTGGCAGAATGGATACTCCGGCAACGCAGAGAGGGTAGAGCGTGAGCGCCGCGAGTTCCCCCTTTCGCATCGGCCAGGGCGTCGACGTCCATGCGCTGGTGCCCGGCCGCAGACTGGTTCTCGGCGGCGTCGAGATCCCGTTCGCAATCGGATTGCTCGGCCATTCCGATGCCGATGTCTTGGTGCATGCGGTCACCGACGCGATTCTCGGCGCCGCCGGCCTGGGCGATATCGGGCGGCATTTTCCCGATACCGATGGGCGTTTTGCCGGCGCCGACAGCCGGATGCTATTGCGCGAGGCAATGGCGCGCATCCTTGCGGCCGGCTACCGCGTGGTCAATGTCGATGCGACGGTGATCTGCGAGCGGCCGAAGATCCTGCCCTTCGTGCCGCAGATGACGGCAAATCTCGCGGCCGATCTCGCAGTCGATGCCGGGTCGGTCAACATCAAGGGCAAGACCACCGAAAAACTCGGTTTCACCGGGCGCGGCGAAGGCATCGCCGCGCAGGCCGTGGCCCTGCTGGTTCGGCACGAGGGCTAACCCGCGCCGTGCCCGCCGCAGCAAGCACCCGGCGAGTCTTCTTCGCGCTGTGGCCAGACTCGCCGACGCGCGCCCACCTCGAGACGCTGTCAGCGCAAGCCCATGCGGAGTTCGGCGGCCGGCGCATGCGAACCGATACGCTGCACATAACGCTGGCCTTCATCGGCGATATCGACGCGGCGCGGGTCGATTCGGCGCTGGCGATCGGCGACGGACTCGGCGTGCAGCCGGCGTTTTCGATGACCATCGATCAACTGCGGTGCTGGCGCCACAACCGCATCGTCTGGTGCGGTCCGAAGGTGGTTCCTGCGACGCTGGCCGAGACCGCCAGCCTGCTTGGCGAACGCCTGTCGGCAGCGGGTTTCCGGCTCGAGGCACGGCCGTTTGCTGCCCACGCAACATTGCTGCGCAAGGCCGATTGCAGCCGCAGCGCGCCGGATTCCGTGCCCTTCGACTGGCCGGTGAGGCAGGTCGTGCTAGTGGAAGCCATTCTGTCTTCGGCTGCCGCCCGATACGAAATCATCGGGCGCTGGCCGCTGGCCGAGCCAAGCTAAAGGAAGATGCAGCCCTCGAGCTGGCTGGCAATCTGCTTCTCGCTGACCTTGGTGTAGTCCTTCTCGAAGCGGTCGGTAACCAGGTTCGAGGTCACCGAATCGAGGGAATCGTTGAGCAGCCCCATCATGGCGGGCGGGGCAACGATGATGGCTCGCTGGTATTGGTTGCCGTTGCGACCCTGATTCAACTCGCGCGCCAGCTCCAGTGCGAAGACGCGCGCTTCATGCTCCTTCGGAAGCGTATGTGGCGACATAACCCCCCTGCCGGCGGTACCGGCCATGCTGCCCGGCCGATCGGTGACCAGGGCGGCATTCTTCTGTCGACTCTCCGGATGGCGGATCTCCTTCATCAACGCCAGACCCTTGTTGGGGCCCGAGTTCGCATAAAACCTGGCCAGGCTGGCGTTGGCGACAAGAATCCACGTGGTTTGAGCCATGAGTCATCCTCCGGATTGTCAGAAGCAGGTTGGGTACGGGCCTTTTGCCCGATCTCAGGTTAGTCGCCGGCTGGAAGTCGCGCAATGGTTCCCCGGAAAGCGCCAGCCTCATTTCTTATACACAACATTATAAAGCACACACAACTATTTGTTAAATAATGACAACTGCTCTTAAAGTGATTTGTGAAGAATGTTCCTGGCTGCTCTCTTCCGCATTCAGTCTGCTTCCGGGCGATTTGGTTCTGGCCGATTGCGCATGTGGTCGGCAAGTCCCGCCATTGCTTCATACAGGCGGTCGCGGATACCGGCGTCACTCACCGTCTCGTCGAGTGCCTGCTTCATGCACAGCAGCCATTCATCCCGCTCTCGGGTGCCGATCGAAAAAGGCAAATGGCGCGCGCGCAGCCGTGGATGCCCGTGGCGCTGGACGTACAGATCGGGTCCGCCCAGCCAGCCGGAGAGGAACATTAAGAGCTTTTCGTCCGCACCCGAGAGGTCCGCCGCATGCAGTTTGCGCACCGCGTAGGCTTCGGGCAGGGTGTCCATCAATTCGTAGAATCGGTGCACCAGCGCCCGAACGGCGTTCTCGCCGCCGATCAACTCGTACGGGGTTGCCTGCGTGGTTTGGGCAGTGCCGGATTGCGACATGGGTTTCCTCGTCGATGTTTGCGGGCGGCCGGGATCAGTGGATTCCACGATCTTGCCCAACAGGTAGTGTAAAGCCGCCGCGCACGGTAAATTTGTTCTCAAGTAACCCGTGGTCCGGAAGCTGAGTTATTGGTCATACGCAAGTAGTCGAAGACGAGGCGGGTATTGAAGCAAAGTTTGCGCATCATCTCGGCGATAGACTCGGTGCTCTGAAAGGACTTGAGGATGCCGACGGCGAAGCGACGCAGGCGGGTGATGTTTTCCGGGCCGTGGCCGGTACGGATGCGAGAGCGATCCTCGTCGTAGTTCCAGTCGATGATGTAATGGGTGCTCTCGATGGTCCAGTGGCCGCGATTGATCGCCAAGACCTCTTGCGCCGAGGCCTCGTGCGGCGACTGGCTCGTGATGCCCAGCGCGATCTCACGCGATGACTCGCCGGTTTTCTTCTTGATTGATTCGCGCTCGATCATGAACACCTGGCCGACGTGAGGGAAATCGAGGTAGGCATTGAGCGCCGTACTGCACCAGATGCGTCGGGTCTCGATGCGGCCATGGTCAGGCGGGGTCACGTCGACGAAGTCAGGATCGCCCCGCTTTTCAAACAGCAAGGCGATTTCGCGTTCGAGACCGGGCTGGTTGCCTTTGACGGTAAAGCTATAGTGGGCCTTGCGCCCGATCAGATACGCTGCCAGTGTGCGCTGGGTCAGCAGCGCATCGGCCGTGACCACCTTGCCGGCGAGCGCGCAGCCATCGAGCACGGGGATGGCCATGCCGATCTCGTTGGTACGCTTTTGCTCATCGCTGCCGGCTACGGGCAATGTCCCGACTTTTTTGGGTGTGGCAGGTGTTCGACTCATGGCCGATCACGCTCAGGATGTGCGTTTGATAGCCCTGCGCGTCGATCGCGTTCTTCATGACTTTACCATCCATCGCCAGCGCCCGGTCGTCTTTTGCCCACGCCTGGTTCCAGGCATTGAGCGCGCGATCCAGCGTGTCCGGTTCAATGCGCACCAGGCAATCGCGGATGACGAATTCGCTGGGGACGACATAACGCCCCTTCTCGCGCCGACAGCCAAAGCGCTCACGTGCCTTTTGCCCCAGGCTTTCGGCCCAGTCATGGGCGGCCTTGTAGCCGCGCATGCCGCACAGGATGGCGCCCGCGGCAATGCCCAGCACCACGGGCAGGCGGTGGCGGCGCCCTTGCCGGCGGCGCGGGTCGGTGACGGTGGTGAAGCACAGCGGCAGCGCGCGCATCTGCTCAGCGCTCAGCATCAATTTTGGGGCTCCCGTGAGTTGAAGGTGATTGCGCTCAGGATGCGTCAATTGCGCTCGGGCGGCCCGGTGCAAGGCACGCACAAACACGCGCTTGGGCGCGTCAATCTCGCCGCTGTAGCCTTGCCGCGTGCGCCGGTAGCCTTGAGTGAGCCCCAGTTCCGTCCAGTTGGCCGCGCGATAGACGCCGCCATGAAATCGCCGCGGATCGACAAAGGTTTCCAGCAGGAGCAAGGGATGACCAAAGCGCCCCTGCCAGTCGCGTGCGATGCGCCGTTCAGTGAGCGAGAGCACCCGTGAGCCAATATTCGGCCGGTGCCACTCGGGCAGGATCAGGAAGCGACTGTTGTTGGCGATGAGTTTGAGTCGGTCATACTGCGTGCGAAAGTCCCAGCCGATCCATCGATCACGCACGCCGCATTTCAGGGCCGCCGCCGAGACGTTGAGTTGCGCGACCCACTGACCGCGCCAGGTTGCGACATACCAGATCGCCTCGCCGATCTTCGCGAGATCTCCCAGATAATGATGCCGCGCCATCTGCTCTCGATAGCGTTGTTCCTCGCTGCGCTCTACCGGCCGTACCTGAAGCTCCGATAGGACTTGCGCCATGGGTTTCATCGATTCCATCCCATGGGTTATACCGAGAAATCCCGGGCTTGTCCAGCCTTGCGTGCTAACCCATTGCACTAACAAACTAATTCAGATAGCGCCGATCCACCCTGAGCCGCCGCGGGGCAAGGCTGGATTCTCCGTCGGCGTCGTGCTGGGGCTCAGTCGGCGCCCCCAAGGCTCGCAGGGAACGGAGGCCGGATCCACGGCAGGCTGGCCCCAGACGGGCACGCCGAAGAAAGCTGGTGCAGACAAGTGCTCCCGACGGGCGCAGTCGGGTGCGGGCGAGCTTGAATTCAGTGCCGCCACGTGGCATAGTTCAACGTGTCACATGACAGATTTCGATTGGAGCTGACGATGAGTACGATGGTCGAGACCGGCGACGCGCCTGCCTATGCACGTCGGGTGGCGGAAATGCTCGGCGTGGGGAGGAACCTCAGGCGCAGCATGGGCTCGGCAGTGGCCGTGCACGAAGCCCTTCATGCCGGGCTGCCGCGTCGCGCGTTGCTCGAGGCAATCCAGTCAGGCGGCATACCTGTGGCGGAGCTGTTGCCGGTGTTCGGCGTCAGCACGCGGACCTATATGCGTCTTAGGGCCGAGCCCGACAAGTTGCTGGACGCTGAGCAAAGCGGGCGCGTTTGGCAGTTCGCGGCGTTGCTCGCGAAGGCGGAGGATGTTTTTGGTTCCAGCGAACGGGCCGTTGACTGGTTGCTCAGGCCCGCGATGGCGCTCGAGAATCGCCGGCCGATCGAACTGCTTACCACCCCGGTGGGCGTTCATCTGGTCGACGACGTCATCGAGCGGATGCGCTACGGCGTGTATCAGTGACGCCCCTGCCGGGTGACACCGGTCCCGCCCACTTCTGGCGGCTGGACGACAAGCGGTATGCAAAGAAGTGGGATAGCGGTGACGGATCGCGCCTGAAGGGCGGCCGCTGGAGTCCGGCCGGCGTGCCAGCCGTTTACTGCTCGCTCGACCCAGCCACTGCCATTCTCGAACTCGCCGTGCACAAGGGGTTCGACACTCTCAACGCCGTTGCGCACGTGCTGTCGGCCGCGACCCTGGCAATCCCCTGGGCCCAGGTCCACGTCGTCCACCCCAAGGACGTCCCCAACAAACTTTGGCTATATCCGTGCGCCCTCAGCGCGGCGCAACAGGGCTTTGGGCGCCGGCTGTTGAGCGTGCATGACTTCATTGCGATTCCGAGCGCGGTATCCCGCCGCAGTTGGAACCTTGTCTTTGACGCCAATCGCGCTGCCGGCAAGTACGCGCTGCAATGCCAGGAAGCCCTCGACCTGGATCCGCGGCTGAATCCGCCCCGGCGCTAGCGGTGGCGTCCGCCGTGTGGCCGGTGCGTCATCTGCTTCCAGCGGCTGCCCGGCGGAATCAAGTCGCTCGTACACCGCGTGCGTGGCCCCGAGCTACTCGATATGGGTGCCGCCTCCGACAGACAGCGCGCGGCCAAATACAGGAGGTGGAATCCGATGTCACTCATTACCCAGGAGCTCGCTGAAACCCTGCGGACCATCCGGCGCCCCGGGGACTTCTACACGAGCGGCACGGCGGAGATCTTTGCACCGCGCCTGGAGGTCGACGGTGTCGGTGCCGTTTCCTTGCCGCTGCTGCCGATGCAGGCCGAGCAACTCATCGCCGTCGCCGAGCGCGCGCCCTACGGACGTGGCGAGCAGACCCTGGTCGACACCGAGGTGCGTCGCACCTGGCAGATCGGCGCCGATCGCGTCCACATCCAGGGCCGCAATTGGGCACACACAGTGGATGCCATCGTCGCCCGCGCAGCCACCGGCCTTGGGGTGAGCGAGCCGGTATCGGCCGAGCTCTACAAGCTCCTCGTCTATGACCCCGGCAGCTTTTTCGTGCGCCATCGCGACACCGAAAAGGCTCCTGGCATGTTCGCCACCCTGGTGCTCGTTTTGCCCTCGATCTGCACCGGCGGCGAACTGATGGTGCGCCACCGCGAGCGCGAGGTACTGCTCGACCTGCGCTGCCCGGAGCCCTCGGATGTCGCTTTCGCCGCCTTCTACGCCGACTGCGTGCATGAGGTTCGCCCCGTCACCACAGGCTGCCGGCTGACCCTGATCTACAATCTTCTGCGCACGGGCAAGGGCCCGGCGCCTGAACCTCCGCGCTACGACGCGGAGCAGACCCGCATCACGCAACTGCTGCGCCGCTGGGCCGCCGAGATGGATTCACCAGAGCACGGGTCGCCGAAGAAGCTGATCTATCCCCTCGAGCATGCCTACACGCCGGCGGAACTCGCATTCGACAACCTGAAGAACGCCGACGCGGCCGTGGCTGCGGTGCTCGTGCCGGCAGCGGCGCAGGCGGACTGCGATGTCCATCTGGCGTTGGTGTCCATCGAGGAGAGCGGGAGCGCCGAATACGTCGGCTACAGCTCGCGCGGCCGCCGGGGGCGCTGGGAAGCGGACGATGAAGTCGAATTCGCAGCCGGCGAGGTGTTCGAGCGAAACCAGAGCATCTCGGACTGGCGACGGCCAGATGGCAGCCGTCCCGAGATGGGTGCCCTGCCGATAAAGGACGACGAGCTGTGCCCGCCCGATGCCCTGAGCGACGAGGAGCCGGACGAAGAGCATTTCCACGAGGCGACAGGCAACGAGGGTGCTTCCTTCGAGCGCACCTACTGCCGGGCGGCACTGGTGCTCTGGCCCCGCTCGCGGGTTTTCGCCGTACTCAACCAGGCGGGCCTGTCGGTCACCGTCCCCTACCTTGAACAACTCGCGCAACGATGGACCGAAAGCGGCGAACACCCTGAATCGCCGCTGCGGCGCGATGGGCACGCACTCGGCGGCCACATGATCGAGGGCTGGCCGATGCGGCCCTTTTACCCGCGCGGCAAGCGCAGCGATGCTACTCGGGTTCTCGCTGCCTTGGCTCAACTGCGAGACTCGCAACGCATCGACCAGTTCCTGACCGACATCTGCGCCGCTGGCGCCTACGGTGGCGGGGATAACGAGGCGATCGTGCAAGCCGCGGCACTATTGCCGGCGCAGCGCGCGGCCGAGCTGCTCGAGCGGATTGTCACGAAGAACGCCGTGGAGCGCTCGGGTGCCTGCGCCGACCTGCTCGCGCGATTCGCAGCCGATGCCGGTGCTCCGCGCGCGCTCCTTCATCCGGCCGCCGCCGCCCTCGTCGCCGTACTTCCGGGGGATCCAGAACGCACGCCGGAAAACGATCCCTGGCACCAGCCGGAGCCGGTGAGTGCCGCGCTCGTCGTCGATCTGCTGAGCGCATGCGGTCAGATCGACGCTGCCGAAATGGCCGAGCGCGCCACCGACCACCTGTTGGGCTGTCCGAGGATTTTCGAGATGGACGCGGTAATCGTCCCCGCCGCCCTGCGTCTGACCGAATCGGCGCACGCCAGAGATCTGGCACCGGTGCAACGTCTGCGCAGCGCCTGCCTCGCTCACCTGCGAGCGCGCATAGGCGAGCCGCTCGAACCGCCGCGCGACTTGGCGCGTGCCGCTACGATCCCCTGCCGCTGCAAGGATTGCGCCGAACTGAACCGCTTCCTCGCCGATCCCGCTCGCAAGCTGTGGGCCTTCAAGGCTGCTCAAGCCGAGCGCAGCCACGTCGAGGCCTCGATCCGACACAGCGGCTGCGACGTGGACTTCGTCACCGAACAACGCGGTCGCCCGTACAGCCTCGTGTGTACGAAGAACCAGGCAAGCTACGAGGACCGCGCCCGGCAGCGCAAGAAAGATCTCAAGGATCTGGCGAGGCTGGAGGCGCCTGAAGATAGCGGCCCGCGTGGCAATGAGGTCGTCGAATAGCCATTTTCAGTCGAAGCGATGGAGAACTGGGGGCTGCCGAGCTTGGCCTCACGGAGCGCGCGATTCGCGCGCGGCGCGCGGCGCAATGCGGCCGACAATGCCAACGTGATTGCACGTAGAGCGTCGGCACCCGGCCAGAAGCGGTCCCCCGGGCTACTGATCCAAAGGAGTCATTCGTCGAACCCGATTTCTCGTAAGCAGCCGTTGGCCGATAACTCGCAACCTTGCGGTTGATCCACCTGCCGCAGTGTTGTAGTCTTTTCGCATAATGAGACCCCGCCGGCGTAGTATGTGGGAGGGTGTGTGACAATCTTTGTAAGTATCTCTGATGTGTGCGACGCGGAAGCGCGCCAGATCGGCCAGAATGCGGCCTTGCAGAAGCTTGCCGCTGAGGTGGAGCGGATTCAGAACATAGCCCACTTCGATCGCCACCAACCATTCCCGATCGTGAAGAAGGTGCTTGGCAAGATGCTCCGCCTATACGCGCAGGGTGGATCGGCGCTATCTGAATTAGTTTGTTAGTGCAATGGGTTAGCACGCAAGGCTGGACAAGCCCGGGATTTCTCGGTATAACCCATGGGATGGAATCGATGAAACCCATGGCGCAAGTCCTATCGGAGCTTCAGGTACGGCCGGTAGAGCGCAGCGAGGAACAACGCTATCGAGAGCAGATGGCGCGGCATCATTATCTGGGAGATCTCGCGAAGATCGGCGAGGCGATCTGGTATGTCGCAACCTGGCGCGGTCAGTGGGTCGCGCAACTCAACGTCTCGGCGGCGGCCCTGAAATGCGGCGTGCGTGATCGATGGATCGGCTGGGACTTTCGCACGCAGTATGACCGACTCAAACTCATCGCCAACAACAGTCGCTTCCTGATCCTGCCCGAGTGGCACCGGCCGAATATTGGCTCACGGGTGCTCTCGCTCACTGAACGGCGCATCGCCCGCGACTGGCAGGGGCGCTTTGGTCATCCCTTGCTCCTGCTGGAAACCTTTGTCGATCCGCGGCGATTTCATGGCGGCGTCTATCGCGCGGCCAACTGGACGGAACTGGGGCTCACTCAAGGCTACCGGCGCACGCGGCAAGGCTACAGCAGTGCCGACGCACATGTGCTGAAACCCTGATGCTACAAGGGGTGGGAGCGCGGGCAAAAATATTTTCTTCGCGAAAGGGCTAGACAGCCGGATTTCGGTCTTGGATAATCGAGCGTGAGCCAACACGCCTTAAGGGCTTTCACGCGATGTTCCAATCTGATGGGTTGAACCTGTGGCAAGGCAATCGCGAGATTGGCGCAGAAGATATTGCCTACATCCGCACTCTGATAGAGCGCTTTCCCAGGTTGGCGCGCTCGGAATTGGCTGACACGCTGTGCGAACATCTGGGGTGGCTCACGCCGGCGGGTGCGCCCAAGAAAGAGGCTTGCAGGAAGTTGCTGGCGCGCCTGGAAGCGGGCGGCGAGATTCGTCTGCCGGCGCGGCGCACACAGGGCGGCGACCAGACGAGCGGGCGGGACAGGGCAGCAACGCCCAGCGTGCCGATTGTCTCGGGTGAGTCGGTGCAGTGCACGTTGGCGCAGCTTGGGCCGGTGCGCTTGCGCCTGCTTGGGCAGGCGCACGATGTGGCGCAGTGCAATGCCTATGTCGAGCGCTTTCATCCGCTGGGCTACCACAAGCCGTTTGGCTATTGGGCGCGCTACCGCATTGAGGCCGCCGATCGAAGCCTGGGCTATCTGCTGCTGTGTGGCGCGGCCAGGGCAATCGAGCCGCGTGATCGCTGGATCGGCTGGAGTGCGCGCCAGCGCCTGGCGAACCTGCCCTGGGTGGTCAACAATAATCGTTTCCTGGTGTTTCCCTGGGTGCGGATCGAGCACTTGGCCAGCCATGTGCTGGGCCAGCTGGCACGCCAGTTGGCCGATGACTGGCAGGCGTGCTGGGGATACCGGCCGCTGCTGCTGGAGAGCTTTGTCGATCCGGCGCACTATCGCGGCACCTGCTACCGCGGCGCCGGCTGGCAGTTGCTGGGGCACACCAGCGGTCGCGGTTTGGCGCGCCCCGGCAAGCACTATCACAGCTCTGCCAAGCTGATCTTCGTCAAAGCGCTGCAGGCGCAGTGCCGTCGCCTGCTGTGCTGCGATCAACTCCAGGAAAGGCACGAACCATGGGCAAAGTGAGCCGGCGTCCGGCACGAGAGGCGGCCAAGCAAGCGCTTCAAAAAAACACCAGTACCGTGAGTTGCGCCAGCAACAACAAGCCGCCGGACTCATTGTTCCTGCGCCGCCGAGCCCAGCCAGCCGCTTAAGCCCTTACCAAAGCGTTGAAGAAGAATGTCACGCGCGCACCGAGGCCGTTACCGAGCAGGCGCGCGTGTTCAGAGCGCAGCTGCCGACGCTGCTTAAACGACTGCGTCAGATCCAGGACACGCGCAACCCGAAAAAGCTCAAGCACGCGCTGGTGAGCCTGATGCTGTATGGCATCCTGGTGTTTGTCCTGCACTACAGCTCACGGCGGGAAGCCAACACCGATATCACGCGGCCCATGTTCGAGCACAACCTGCGGCTGCTGTTCCCCGAGTTGGACAGTTTGCCCCATGCCGATACGTTGTTTCGTCTGCTGAGCAAGATCGATGTGGGCCAAATCGAGCACGCACATATCGATTTGGTCGAGCGGCTCATCCGCAAGAAGAAGTTTGCAAACTACCGGATCAATAACTGCTATCCCATCGCCATCGATGGCACGCAGAAGGTGGGCGGCGCCACTTTGTGGAGCGAGTCGCTACAGGAAAAGCGTCTGTCAGGGTCCGATCAGGACGCGCCCGAGCACGCCCGCTATCAGTACCACGTCTATGTCCTGGAAGCGAACCTGTGCTTTCACAACGGCATGGTGATTCCGCTGATGAGCGAGTTTCTCGACTATCAGCACGGTGACACCGAGCAGAACAAGCAGGACTGCGAGCTGCGGGCCTTTCACCGCCTGGCCGAGCGCATCAAAAGGCCTTTCCCCGCCTGGCGGTGATGCTGCTGCTTGACGGACTGTATCCCAACGGGCCCGTGCTGGAGCGTTGCCGCGATTATCACTGGCAGTTCATGATCGTGCTCAAAGACGATTCGCTGCCCACGGTGTGGACGGAATACGGCGCTCTGCTGAAGTTCAAACCCGACAATGAACACCGCCAGAGCTGGGGCGAGCGAGCGCAGCACTTTCGTTGGGTCAATGACATTCGTTACGAATACGGACCCAACCACCGCCATCACCGCGACGTGCACGTCGTGCTCTGCCGCGAAAACTGGCAAGCGCTCGACGAGGACGGCGAGATCGTGACAAAGACCGCCAAACATGCCTGGATCTCAAGCCAAAAGCTGCGGCGCGAGAACGTCCACCAACGCTGCAATCTGGCGGCGCGTCACCGTTGGGGGATCGAGAGCTGCAACCTGGTCGAAAAGCACCACGGTTACCGCTACGAGCATCTCTTCGCCAAGAATTGGAACGCGATGCGCGGCTATCATTACCTGATGCGTCTCGCGCACCTGCTCAACACCCTGGCACGCTTCTCGAGCGCGCTGGTCGCGCAGCATCTGGCGATCGGTGTGCGCGCCTTCATACAATTCGTGCGCAGCACCTATAGCGGCCCATGGCTCGATCCGCCAACGGTCAAACAGCGCATGGAACGTCCGTTCCAGCTTCGCTTCACCTGACAGGCCTGCAAACCGCGCTGTCCCATCCCTGCATTCGCCGCGGGGCGCCCCGCTATTGCCCGAACGTCACCGGGCTGTCGAATCCGACCGGGCCAGCGCTCAGGCGCACTCGCAAAAGCGCCTTCTCGGCCACCTGTTTGACCCAAATCCGCCCGAGTCTTCCGAATAATCGTGCTACAACCTGAATCGACGCTATACGTGCGTCGGCACTGAGGCTACAGCGGCGAGATTGACGCGCCCAAGCGCGTGTTTGTGCGTGCCTTGCACCGGGCCGCCCGAGCGCAATTGACGCATCCTGAGCGCAATCACCTCCAACTCACGGGAGCCCCAAAATTGATGCTGAGCGCTGAGCAGATGCGCGCGCTGCCGCTGTGCTTCACCACCGTCACCGACCCGCGCCGCCGGCAAGGGCGCCGCCACCGCCTGCCCGTGGTGCTGGGCATTGCCGCGGGCGCCATCCTGTGCGGCATGCGCGGCTACAAGGCCGCCCATGACTGGGCCGAAAGCCTGGGGCAAAAGGCACGTGAGCGCTTTGGCTGTCGGCGCGAGAAGGGGCGTTATGTCGTCCCCAGCGAATTCGTCATCCGCGATTGCCTGGTGCGCATTGAACCGGACACGCTGGATCGCGCGCTCAATGCCTGGAACCAGGCGTGGGCAAAAGACGACCGGGCGCTGGCGATGGATGGTAAAGTCATGAAGAACGCGATCGACGCGCAGGGCTATCAAACGCACATCCTGAGCGTGATCGGCCATGAGTCGAACACCTGCCACACCCAAAAAAGTCGGGACATTGCCCGTAGCCGGCAGCGATGAGCAAAAGCGTACCAACGAGATCGGCATGGCCATCCCCGTGCTCGATGGCTGCGCGCTCGCCGGCAAGGTGGTCACGGCCGATGCGCTGCTGACCCAGCGCACACTGGCAGCGTATCTGATCGGGCGCAAGGCCCACTATAGCTTTACCGTCAAAGGCAACCAGCCCGGTCTCGAACGCGAAATCGCCTTGCTGTTTGAAAAGCGGGGCGATCCTGACTTCGTCGACGTGACCCCGCCTGACCATGGCCGCATCGAGACCCGACGCATCTGGTGCAGTACGGCGCTCAATGCCTACCTCGATTTCCCTCACGTCGGCCAGGTGTTCATGATCGAGCGCGAATCAATCAAGAAGAAAACCGGCGAGTCATCGCGTGAGATCGCGCTGGGCATCACGAGCCAGTCGCCGCACGAGGCCTCGGCGCAAGAGGTCTTGGCGATCAATCGCGGCCACTGGAGCATCGAGAGCACCCATTACATCATCGACTGGAACTACGACGAGGATCGCTCTCGCATCCGTACCGGCCACGGCCCGGAAAACATCACCCGCCTGCGTCGCTTCGCCGTCGGCATCCTCAAGTCCTTTCAGAGCACCGAGTCTATCGCCGAGATGATGCGCAAACTTTGCTTCAATACCCGCCTCGTCTTCGACTACTTGCGTATGACCAATAACTCAGCTTCCGGACCACGGGTTACTTGAGAACAAATTTACCGTGCCTATACGCGATCGAGCAATTGCAGGATGAAACCGGCCACCGCGTGATCCGGTTTGCCCGCTTCCTGGTGAAGGGGCAGAACGAAGATTTCCATCGCCGGCTGAATGAGGAGCGCTTCCGCGAAAGGTTTATCCAGGAGGGCGCCCTCAGCGCTACCGAAATCGCCGCGCTGATCGAAAAACGCATCGCCGACGGGGTGGTCGGGCCTGCACCGGTTACAGAGGACGAGGCGCGCTACCTAGATGTGGCGAGCACCGCCCTTTATCAGAACGAGCAGAGCATCTACGAAACTTCGGAATGGGTGGATCTCCTGAAAGCGCCGTGGATGAACGAGTTTCGCCGCGGCGTCGCAGGAATTCTTCAGGAATTGGTCGTCCAGGGAAAGAAGGAAGAACGAAGCGCCGCCACTCGCGATGAACCAATTCGCGATCCTCTACGAAGATCGTTTCCCCAACCGACTCGCGTAAAATGAGCACCGGCTTTCCCACCGCGCCGCTCGCCTTCCGCTATACAGAGCGGGCGGCGGCGCCGTGGAAAAGTCTCTCACTCCACCTCACACACAAAAAATCTGACACTCCCCGCGCGCCTCCAACTTTGCGACTCAATCAGCGATACCGACGTGCTCGACTCGCGCCCGTGCTCAACGCCAAAGACACCTTCTGCTCGTTTTGTGGCACCGCCTACGTGCCACCGCTCAGCTACCCGCGCTCCTGCCCGGGCTGCAAGACGCCCGTCTGGTCGAACGCGATTCCGGTCAGCGTGGTGCTGATGCCGGTGAAGACGACTGACGGAGAAGGCCTGCTCGCGGTGCGCCGGGCGATTCAGCCGCAGCTCGGCAAGCTCGCCCTCGTCGGTGGGTTCCTCGAAGACCACGAGACGTGGCAGCAGGGCGGAGCGCGTGAGATCCGCGAGGAGTCAAGCGTGCAGGTCGACCCGGCCACGCTGACGCCGTTCTGGTTCACCTCGACGCAGCCCAGGCCCAACCGCGTGCTGCTGTTCTCGCTGGCCGCCGCGATCGAACTCTCCAGCCTGCCTCCATTCGTCCCGAGCTCCGAGACGAGCGAGCGCGGGCTCATCTTCGGGCCCGACGGCCTCGACGACGTCTTCGCCTTCCCGCTCCACTCCGAGGCGGCACGTCGCTTCTTCGCGCAGCGCGGCATCACGGGACCGCACCGCTGGCAGACCCGCTGAACTTCACGGCGTACTCAGCCTCCCGAACAATCAAGTCGGCCGCACACAAGCGCCTCGCCCACGGTTTTGCTCGCGCTTTCTGTGATGCGTGTCAACACGCGTTCCTGATCGCGTACCCGTGCAAGGGGCGCGGCGCGTGCCCCGCTTGAAATGCCCGGCGTATGGTGGAGACCGCCGCCCATCTCGCCGATCACGTCATGCCGCGCCTACCAGTGCGCCATCTATGCCGAACTTTGACAGCCCCCTGAACGTAACACCGCGTCCGCATTAATCTTTATCGATCTGCGGGGTTTGCCTACTGGGTACAGGCGGGATTGAGCCCGAGCAGTTTGAAGGCTTTGGCCTGTATCGGCGTGGGGCGAGTCGTGAGGGTGATCTTGGCCTCGGGGTTGAGCGCGGTGTGGGTGATGTTGTAGGTCAAGGTGCCCAGGTCCTTGAGCAGTGTCCTGAAGCTGTGCAAAGGCAGTCCATCTTCGGCGAGTTTGCTCGCGTCCTTGGCCTTGGCCTGCTTGGATCGAACGGCCTTGATCACGGGTGAGGCGCGGCTGGCGCTGGCCTCGTCGAGGTATTCGTCGTCGAACAGCATGGGCTTCAGGCGCGCGCGCATGTGCCACTCGACGTAGTACGCCAGCATGCACAGGAACACATGCGCGCGTACGCGCTGCTCGCTGTAGTGGAAGACCGGGCGCACGTTCAGGTCCACCGTCTTCATCGAACGGAAGGCCCGCTCCACCTGGGCCAGACTCTTGTAGGCGGCCACTGCATCGGGCGCATCGAGCTTGTCCTTGGGCAGGCTGGTGCGAATCACGTACAGCCCGTCCAGCGCGGCCTCGGCGGCGATGGCCTCGTGCCTGCGGGCCCAGGCCAGGGTCGTGTCGGTGATCGTCAGCGCCAAATGCTTGGCCAGTGGAAGCGCCCGATGACGCGCCCCACGCGCAGCGCAATGGCCTGCTCGCCACGCAGCGGGTTGGCGCGCGCTGCGTGGCCGCGGCAATCTTGGCCAGATCGGCCTCGGTGGCTGCCAGCAGTTCCAGGCGCTTGCGCGCACGCTCCTCGGCCAGCAAGGGGTTGCGGCACACCACCAGCCGCTCATCGGGGAAGTGCTGGCTCGTGAGTTCCAGCAGATTGCGCTCGTCAAACAGCGAGGGCTGAAACGGCCCATGCTCGGCGGCAAGCTGCGCGATCTGCGGCGCGCGCAAGCTGCTGACCCAGTCCATGCCCTGGGGCTTGAGCACCTGCTCGATGCGAGCCGAAGTCAGCATGCCCCGGTCCCCCACCCAGGCGATGCGCTCGATGCCGAAGCGCTCCTTGAGCTTGGTCACCTGAGCCGCCACCGTGGCCGGGTCGGCCGTGTTGCCCTTGAACACCTCCACCGAGATCGGACAACCTTCGGCCGACACCAGCCCGAAGACGATCTGTGGATCGTCGCGCTTGCCATCGCGCGAATGCCCACGCGCGGCCAGCTCGCAACAACGCCCAGTCAGCCAGGTCGAGGTGAGGTCGTACAGCACCAGGGTGCTGCCCCGCAGATGCTGGCGCGCCAGCCGCCGCTCAATGTCCCCTTGAGCGTCGTGCAACCAGTCCAGCGCCCGGTACAAGTCATCGGCGCTGCATTGGCCCACCCCAGCACCCGCCCCAGCGACGAGGTGGCCGTGTCCTCCTGCAGCATGCGGTGCGTGGCCAGCTTGGAGGCCGGCTCGAGCACACGCGCCACCAACATGGCCTGCAACACCGGCTGCAGGTCCTGCGGGGCCGAAGCGAACCACACGCTCGAACCCGAGCCACGGGCGGCGCCGAGCACCGCCGCGACATGGCCGTGGGGCAGGCTGCGCTCGACGCTGAAGACCGACTCGGCACTGGGCACGGCGACACCGCCGCGCAGCAAAACCTTCAGGCCCTCGATCACATCGGCGGACAGGCAGGACAGGTTGGCCAGGGTGCGCTTGCGCACCTTGCCGTCGTCTCGGTACGACTCGCGAAGCAGGACCGCGGGGGCGAGTTGCGGTTGGGGACTGACTCGATATACATGGACATCGAATATAACCGATTCAGTGGCAAAAATCAACACAATCTGCCTATATTACATGGGTACATATCGAGGCCATAAAAAGGCCGAAACCCGCATCAATACTGGGCTACGGCCGGATCAGGGGGTCAAAGTTCGGTCTATGGGTGTTGTCAATCGGTGCTGTCGGCGCCGAAGCGGGTACGCCACTTCCTGCAAAATGACCCGGCCGTGCAAACCCTGGTGTTGCACCTGTTCCTCGCTGCGGTGGAGCAGGGTTTGCGCCGGTGCAGCCCGGGGGCGAACCCAGCCCTCCGGATCGGTGCCGTCGCCTTCATCCATCGCTTGGGCGCCCTGCTCAATCCCCACGTCCATTTCCACTGCGTCGTAATCGAGGGGGTTTTCGAGGCCGACGGCGCGGGCAGCGTGCGCTTTCATGAAGCCCGGGGCATCGGTCCCGAAACCATCGCCGAGATTCAAGCCCAGGTGCGCCACCATCCGCTGAGCGTTCTCGCCCGCCGCGGAGTGCTCGAACGCGAAGACGCCGAGGCGATGGGTACCTGGAATCACGGTGGGGGCTTCTCGGTCGATGCCAGCGTGCTGCATAGACGCCGGACGATCGCCTGGGGCTGGTGCAGCTGCTGCGCTAATGCGCCCGACCGGCCTTCGCACTGGAGCAGTTGCGCGCAGTCGATGCTGAGCGCCTGGTCTACGAGACTGTCAAGCCGGGACCGGGCGGCAGCGTCAGCCTGATGCTGACCCCACTCGAACTGATCGAGCGGCTGGCGGCCCTCATTCCGCCACCGCGCCGGCAGGCTGCTGAACCTCCGGAAGCCGCCATTCATTGGTTCGGAGCCCGATGGCTGTTGTGGGTCGGCTGCCGTCCGCCGACCGTGACAACTCAATGGCCCCTTGAGAACTGGAGCGGCCAACCAGGCCAAGAGGCGCCGAAAATCGATCACCAATGCCCGGATCAGTCTGAAAGCTGTCGTCCTGGCTTTTCAGGCCACCGGCAGTGCACGACCCAAACCTGCCGGTCGAGTATTTCAAAGCGGCCGTTCGCAGCAACAACCGACGGGACGGAAGCTGCCGTTCGTTACGCCGAGGCCCTGTGGGCGCCTGAGCGGCAGGTTTGAAGTTGGACCGGCCAGTGAGCGAAGGACAGCGCCGGTCAGCCACCGGCCATCTCCGGTCACTGACGCGGCGGCACGACCTCACCGCCGAGCGTCCGGTCGCAGTCAGGTAGGAGACGTTCGGCCTCGACGCTCACGGAAGAGGCCCCGGTGCAGCAGCCATTTGCGACTACATCCTTGAACCGAAAGGTGTCGTTGTTGGCCTTGTGCCGTGCCACCAGACGTCATACCCGTAGGCGCACCACCGCCGATTGATGAGGCGCTCTTCTGCGGCAGACCCTTGCAGGCGTGGCCCTTTTGCGTCGGCACTCGTGGTTATGCTGTTGCCCACTCCTCAGACAGGAGCGCCGCCTGCTCCAGCACTGTCTGCGTCGCCTTCTCCTGCTTGTCCGGCGGGTAGCCATATTTGCGCAGGATCCTCTTCACCAGCACGCGCAACTGCGCGCGCACGTTCTCGCGCAGCGTCCAGTCGATGGTCACGTTGGCGCGCACGGTCTTTACCAGCTCCTGCGCGATGGTGCGCAGGGTGTCGTCGCCGAGCACCTTGACGGCGCTGTCATTGGTTTCCAGCGCGTCGTAGAACGCCAGCTCGTCTTCCGATAGCCGCAATTCGTCGCCGCGCGCCTGAGCCTCGCGCATGTCCTTGGCCAGCGCGATCAACTCCTCGATCACCTGCGCCGCCTCGATCGCGCGGTTCTGGTAGCGGCGGATCGTCTGCTCCAGCATCTCCGCGAAGGACCGCGCCTGCACGACGTTCTTGCGTCGGCGGGTCGCCAGTTCGCCCTTGAGCAGCTTCTCCAGCAGCTCGACCGCGAGATTGCGCTGAGGCATCCCGCGCACCTCGGCGAGGAACTCCTCGGAGAGGATCGAGATGTCTGGTTTGGCCAGCCCTGCCGCGGCGAAGATGTCGATCACCCCCTCGGGCGCCACGGCGCGCGAGATGATCTGCCGCACCGCGTGCTCGATGTCCTCTTCGGGTCGCGCGTCGCCCGGCGCGCGCTTGGCAAGCACCGCCTGCACCGCCTGGAAGAACGCCACGTCGTCGCGGATGCGGAGCGCCTCGGCGTGCGGCACCGCCAGCGCAAAGGCCTGCGACAGCTCGCGCACCGCGCCCACGCAGCGCTCCTTGCCGGTCTGCTGCGCGAGGATGTGCTCCTGCGCGGCCGGCAGCAAGCCGAGCCGCTCCGGCGGCGTGCCGGTCGTCCACTCGCTCCAGTCGAAGCCGTGGAAGAGGCCGGCGCAGATCTCGCACTTCTCCAGCATCACGGCCACGGCCTCGTCCTGGTCCAGCGCCGTGCGCCCGGTGCCGCCGCGTTCGGTATACGTGGCCAGCGCCTGCTTCAGCTCCTGCGCCAGGCCCAGGTAGTCCACCACCAGGCCGCCGGGCTTGTCCTTGAACACGCGGTTCACGCGTGCGATTGCCTGCATGAGCTCGTGTCGCTCACTGCAGAATGTCCGCTACCTCCCGCGCAACCACGTACTGCGCGGGACTCTCCTGCACTGCCAGCGCCTTGAAGTGCGCCTTACCGCACTCGATCTTCGCGCGTTCCTTGTCCCGCAGATCGTCGACGAATAGCCCGCTCTTGGTCTCGACCACGAAGTACAGCCGCTCGGCGCCGTCCTTCTCGATCAGCACCGCCCAATCGGGGTTGTAGCTGCCCAACGGTGTCGACACGGTGAACCAGCCCGGGAGCTTGGCGTACACTTTGATCGCGCTGTTCATCTCGAGCTGGTCGCCGAAGGTGCGCTCGGTGTCCGAGTCGTAGACCACTTGCTCGTAAACGGCCTTCGTTGCGTCAAGAAGGTTCTTGAGATAACCGGTCAGCTCCTCCTGCTCGAACAGTTCCTGCGCGTAGTAATGCTCGTCGCCCAGACGCTGGTACCTGATGCCGTCCACGATGGCCAGGCGCTTGCAGCGGTTGATGGTCTCCGCGGTCAGCTCGATGAAGGCCTGCGGGTTGCGCTTGAAGTCGTCGAGCCGCTGGCTGCCGCTCAGGATGCGCTGGATGCTCCGGCGGGTGAGCTGGGTGCGGTCCTGAAGGTCGGTCAACAGATCGGGCAGTTCGATGTCGGCTTCGTCGAGCACCACGGTCGCAGCGCCTTCCCGCTCAGTCGCCTCCACACCCGCCTTGCCGATCGCGATGTCGGCCTTGCGCCATTGCAGGCGCGTCTTCGGGATCGCAGGTGCCTGCTGCACTGCGCGGATGCAGCTCTCGATCAGCTTCTCGTTGTCGAATTGCACCCTGTACGTGGTCTTGTGCTTGATGCGGTCCCAGAGTGCCTTGAACTCGGGGCTGTGCAGCACCGCCTGCCGGGTACGCACTTGGCGGCGCTCGTCCGCGTTCTTGATCTCCAGCCGCCCCGCGAGCTTCTTGAGCACGGCCGTGATCTGGTCGAGTTGCGCGGCAAAGGGCTCGGGCACCGTGAGCGCGCCGTCCTTGAGCGCGCGCTTGAGCGAGTCCTGCACCTTGCCGCCGGCGTCGATATGCCCCGCCGCCTTCAGGTGTTCCCACAGCGCCTTCGATTGCTCCAAGCCGAGCGGCGCAGTGCTGCCGTCGGGCTTGGCGATCGTGACGCGGGCGAACTGGTGCGCCTCGACGACGCCGAAGCGAATGCCGGTGTCGGCCTCAATCTCCTTCTGCAGCTTCTCGGCAAACTGCTCGTAGCTCTCCATCGCCACCACTGTGAGCGTGTTCACCTCGAAGCCGCGGATGCGCTCGCCCTGCTGGTTGACGCACAGACGCAGGCCGCGCCCGATGGTCTGTCGGCGCTCGCGTTCGGTCTGGATATCACGCAGGGTGCAGATCTGAAAAACGTTAGGGTTGTCCCAGCCTTCCTTGAGCGCGGAATGGGAGAACATGAACTTGAGCGGCGTCTCGAAGCCGAGCAGCTTCTCCTTCTCCTTCATGATCAGGTTGTACGCACGCTCGGCGTTCTCACGATTCCCCGCGTTGTTCTCGGCCGTGTCGGTCCAGCCACCCTTCTTGTCGATCGAGAAGTAGCCGTTGTGCACCTCCTCGGCGGCGCGCGTCAGGTCCACTTCCTGGAATAGCGTGCGGTAGTCGGGCAGGTTCGCCGCGCGCCGGCACTCCTCTTCGAAGATGCGTGCGTAGTCGCCTTTGACGGCGTTGCCGTCCGCATCGTAGCTCCGGTACTTGGCCACCTCGTCGATGAAGAACAGCGAGAGCACCTTGATGCCCTGCGGACGCAGCCGCTTCTCCTTGTCGAGATGCTCGCGGATGGTGCGGCGGATCATCTCGCGCTGCACCGCCAGCGCGTCCACGTCGCCCCAGGCCTGACCGGGCTTCAGGTACTGCTCGCCCCCGGGAACGCGCAGCTCCACGTATTCGTCGCCCTTGGCCACGCGGATCTCGCCGATGCGGCAGTCCGCGTAGAGGGCGCGGCCCGTGGTCTGCTCCAGGTTGTCGCCGTCCTGCACGGTGACTTCCTGCCGTCGGACGCCACCACCGGCGGCCTGCACGTCCAGCTCGACCCGCGCGCTGATCGTGCCGCGCTTGTTGCTCACCGAAACCAGCCGCACGTAGGGCTTGTTGTGTGCATCCTCCACGGTGGCCGAGGCCACCTCGATCTGCTTCACCAGTCGCTTCTCGTAGGCGTCCACCGCATCCAGCCGGTAGACCATGTGGTGCTTGTCCACGTGGGTGGCCGAGTATCGCAAGGTGCACAGCGGATTCATCGCATCAAGCGCTTCCTTGCCACGACCTTCAAGTCCGCCGTCCACGCTCTGCGGCTCGTCCACGATGACGATGGGCCGGGTGGCCTTGATCAGGTCGATGGGCTTCTCGCCGCCGGTCTTCTCGCTGTCCTTGTAGAGGTTGTTGACGTCCTTCTTGTTGATGGCCCCGACGGTCACGACCATGATCTGGATGCTCGCGCTGGTGGCGAAGTTGCGCACCTGGCCGAGCTTGGCTGAGTCGTAGAGGAAGTAGTCGAAGGGCACGCCGGCGTAGAGGCCCTTGAAGTGCTCCTCGGTGATCTGGAGCGACTTGTACACGCCCTCCTTGATCGCCACCGACGGCACCACGATGACGAACTTGCTGAAGCCGTAGCGCTTGTTCAGCTCGAAGATGGAGCGAAGATAGACGTAGGTCTTGCCGGTGCCGGTCTCCATCTCCACCGTAAAGTCGCCTGAGGCCAGCGAGCCGGACGGCGGCAGGCCGTGACGGAGCTGGATGTCGGCGAGGTTCTTGAGCAATTCGTCGTCGAGTAGGGTGAGACGGTTGCCGACTCCGAGGTCGCTCTCGGCGAAGGCTAGCCGACCCTGCGGGTCCGCCACGTCGCGCGTGACAGTGAACTCCGTGCGGCAGATCTCCTGCCCGCGAAACAGGTCGCACACCGCCTCGATGGCCTGGAGCTGGCAGTCGAGGTTGGGTTCGAAGTGGAGCTTCATCGCCGCGTCCTCACAGGCTTCGCACGTTCGTGAGGCCGTGCTGGTTCAGGATCGCGGCGAGATTGGTCTTGGCCACATCGTCGGCGAAGGCGCTGTCGCGGAAGACGCAGGTGGTGTCGCCGGCCGGTTCGAGTGCTTTGTGCCAGGCGACGATGCCCTGCGCGAGTGGCTCCACTTCGTCGCGGGTAATCTCGGTGGCGAGACAGGTCAGCAGCACGCCGCCGCCGATGCTGTGCACGGCCTTCCCGGCGATGGTCCTCGCTTCGATCGGCACGCAGAGATCGAGGCCGAGCTTGAGCAGCAGCTCGTAGAGGATGTCGCCCTCAGTTCGGTCTGCCTTCAGGTGCTCCTGGTTGTCGAGCAGGGTCCGGTCGAGGTCATCGCGGTCCGGCTCCCACGCGCGGATGTTGCTGGAGTCGAGCTTGAAGACGCGGAAGCCGAGGTCGCCGGCGAACATCGGGTTCTCGTCCTTGACATTCTTCGCGGCGCGGCGGAGGCGCTCTTTGGTCAGCTCGGCGATGTTGCGGGGCCGCTTCAGCTTGTCGCAGAAGTCGGCGGCGACCTTCTGATCTTTGCTTTCCGGGTCAAGCGGCTCGGGTAGCTGCACAAGGATAAAGTGGCGGTTGCCTGCGTCTGCTGCATTCTGGGCCATCACAGCGTGGCCGGTAGTGCCGGAACCAGCGAAGTAATCGACGACGAGTGCGTTCTTTAACCGCGCGCTCATTCAGAAACGCCAATGAGTTCGCGCATACGAGGACATATTCGTGACCACTTGACATAAGCTTGGCGTCGTTCTTCCGGCTTTTCTCCCACACCAGCACGGCGACAAAGTTCTCTGCTCCAAATATCTCATCGCAGACAGTCCTGAGGTTCGCAATCTCTTTGTCGTCGATGCTCATCAAGATTACGCCATCACGCGTCAGCAGACTTCTGGCGACCTTCAGACGCGGCAGCACCATATTCAACCAGTTTGTGTGAAACCGTCCGCTGGCTTCGGTATTGCTGCTGATCGTCCGCCCACCCTCCACCTGCCCGGTCAGCTCCAGATAATTCTTGATGTTGTCCTTGAAGTCGTCGGGATAGACGAAATCCTTGCCGGTGTTGTACGGCGGGTCGATGTAGATGAGCTTCACCTTGCCGGCGTAGCTCTTCTGCAGGAGCTTCAGCACCTCCAGGTTGTCGCCCTCGATCATCAGGTTCTGCGTGGTGTCCCAGTCCACGCTGTCCTCGGGGCAGGGGCGCAGAGTGCCAGTGCTGGGCGTGAGCGCGAGCTGCCGCGCGCGACGCTTGCCGTGCCAGTTGAGGCCGTACTTCTCGTCGGCATTGGTGACGGTCTGGTCGCCCACCAGTTGCTTGAGCACGTCTACGTTCACGGCGGCGCCGTCCGGCCCCTCGGTGACCAGCTCTGGGAACAGCGCCTTGAGCCGCTCGACGTTCTCGGCCACGAGGTCGGGGCTGTGGGTCTCGGGGTCGTTGACGGTCAGCTTCTTCATCGGTTCCTCGTTCCTCATAGCCTTGTGAGCGCGGCGGCGCGGGCGGCCTCGACGCGCTTGAGTTCCAGGTTCAGTGACATCTGCTTCGGCACCTGCTTTTCCTTCGCGGCTGCTGCACGCAGGCGGGTGATCTCGGCATTCAACCGGGCGCATTCCGCAAGTGCGTCCCGCCTCGCCGCCGCCTGTTCGCGGGAGGGGGATACCGCGAAGCGGCCCGTCACCCGGGAGGCGAGCAGGGCGAGGAGCGTGTCGACCCAGCCCTGGTAGAGCAGGTACAGGTCGGCGCGGGGCTGGAGGCCCAGCGACAGCGAATCGTGGAATGACGACTGCGGCCCGTCGGGCTCCAAAGCCGCCATTGCAACCGACACCGGCTCGCCTTCCAGCACCGTACCCCCCGCTTCACCCTGCGACCAGCGCTTGTGGGCCAGCGACAGCGTGAGGCGTGCGCCTTCCGCCATGATGAGAAACACCGGATAGGGCACCGCGCGGTGGATCAGCTCGGCGATCCGGTTCGCATTCGCGGCGTCCCGGATCGCCACGCTCAGCACGGCGATCTCGAGGTACTCGCGTACCACGTCGCGGAAAGCCGGTACGCCGATGGTGGTGGGCTTGAGCGTCGCCACCCACTGCATTTCCTCGATGCCCTCGTTGATGCGCCGCTTGTCCGCGGCCGTCGGCGCGCCGTGCTGCACCAGCAGCGTCTTGGGCACGCGGCGATCCACCCGTGCGCCGGGCGGCAGGTCGAGCGCGGCGATGAGGTCGGCGGCGTTCATCGGCTCATGCCTGGAAGAGCCGCCCGGGCTCGGCGAGCGAGGCCAGCGGCACGGCTTCCACCCGGTCCGCCAAGGGGTACCGCCGGGCACCGGGATACACCACCGCAACGCGCTCCATGCCCAGGTCAGCAAGCGCGTTGCGGATCGACGGCGTCATACGCGGGGCATCCACGCGCTTGCACTCGACGCCATACAACTTGCCCTGGCGCTGCAGCAGCAGATCGATTTCGGCGCCCTGATGCGTCGCCCAGAACGCGGCATCGGTGTGAGGCTCGGTGGCGAGCACTTGCTCGATGGCGAACCCTTCCCACGACGCGCCAAGCTTCGGGTGGTGGAGGAGCGCCGTGCGGTCTTCGATGCCGAGCAACTCGTGGAGCAGCCCGGAGTCGCGCACATAGACCTTGGGCGACTTGACCTGGCGTTTCCGCAGATTCGCGTGCCATGGCTGCAACTGGCGTAGCACCAGTGCATCGGTCAACAGGTCGAGATAGCTGCGCACCGTGGGTTCGCTCACGCCCAGAGCACGCGCCGGCTCGGCGTTGTTCCAGATTTGCGCGTGATAGTGCGCCACCATGGTCCAGAAGCGGCGCATGGCGGTGGACGCGACCCGAACCCCCCACTGTGGCAGGTCGCGTTCGACGAGCGTATCGATGAAGTTGCGTCGCCAGCGGACCGAGGCGATTTCGTTCGTGGCCAGCAGGGCTTCGGGAAATCCGCCGCGTTCCCAGAGTCGCTCGACCTCCGGCGTCCCGACCTCGTCGAGGGTGAACCCCGTCATGCGCAGGTGCTCGGCACGGCCGGCAAGGCTCTCGGAACTCTGCCGAAGCAGCTCCCCTGATGCGCTCCCCAGGATGAGGAAGCGTGCGGGCAGCGGACGCCGATCGGCGAGCACGCGCAGCAGCGGAAAGAGGTCCGGCGCGCGCTGGACTTCGTCGATCACCACGAGGCCGGTGAGCGGTTCGAGGGCCGTCATCGGCTGCTCGAAGAGCGCGACGGTACGGGGGTCTTCGAGGTCGAAGTAGGTGGGTGCAGCGGGATCGAGAAGCTGGCGGGCGAGGGTCGTCTTGCCGCACTGGCGCGGGCCGGTCAGCACCACGACTGGCCGGCGTTCCAGCGCGTCGTGAAGCGACTGCAGCAGGCGGGGCCGGGCAAGAGTCATGGCCGAAACATACCATGAAAATACAAAACGTCAATTTGTGTTTTCATGGTCACTGTAGCCCGCTCACTCAGGTCGCTGTCTCCGGCAGGATCACCAAGAACGCCACGACCTCGAAGTCGTCCATCCCCGCGAACTCGCCCGCCAGCGCGTGCGTGCCGCCCGGCGTGAACAGGCTGGCGACGGCGCGTTCCTCGGTCTTGCCCACCACCGACGCCACCGCGGCGGCGAGCAGGCGCTGCGCATAGCGCATGTCCTCGCCCTGCCCGGTGGCCTTGTCGAAGCGGGCGCAGGCCGCGGCGTCAGGCAGGTCGCGGCCCACGCACAGGCGCTTCAGGCGGTCGAGGATCTGCTTGGCCTGCGTGAACGGCAGCAGCACGGCGCCGTCGTCGCCCACGTGCACGAGGTAGTGCGGCGCCAGCGGGTAGCCCGGCTCGAACGCCCGCGTGGCGGCCGCGACAGCCGCGCCCTCGGCGCGCAGGCAGAAGACGATGCCCGGCGGGATCTCGGCGTCCGCCGAAGTGGTGACGGCCATCGTGCCCAGCGGCAGCGTCTCGAGCACGCCGGGGTTTGCGCGCAGGTACTCGGCCAGGTCGATGCGGAAGTCGGTGAGCGTGAGATCGGCGATGGAGACGCCGGTGGACAGGTCCTCCAGGTCGATCACCGCATCCTGCAGCTTGAGCAACTGCTTGCGGCGGTACTCGAGGTCGTTCATCGGGTTGCCGGACTGCTGCTCGATCAGGTTCTCCTCGCCGGTGGCGGAAATATCGAGCAGCACCATGCGGCCGCTGACACGCTGCTCCAGATTGATGTACTCCTCCAGCTCCATGTTGGGCCAGAAGTTGACGAGCTGAATTCGCTCGTTGGGCGAGCCGAGACGATCGATGCGGCCGAAGCGCTGGATGATCCGCACCGGGTTCCAGTGGATGTCGTAGTTGATGAGCCAGTCGCAATCCTGCAGGTTCTGGCCCTCGGAGATGCAGTCGGTGGCGATGAGCAGGTCGAGGTCACCTTCCCCGGCAAGGTCGTCGGGCCGTTCCTTCGAGCGCGGCGCGAAGGCGGTGAGGATCGACGCCAGGTCCTTGCGCAGGCGGGGCAGCGCGGTCTGGTTGCTGCCCGCGCCAGTGACCAGCGCCGCGTCCACGCCGAGGGTCGCCTTGGCCCACGGGGCGAGCTGCTCGTAGAGGTAGCGGGCGGTGTCGGCGAAGGCGGTGAACACGATCACCTTGCGGTTGCCGGGATTGATCGGGTGGCGGCACTTGTGTGCGATCACCTCGTGCAACGCGATGAGCTTGGCGTCGCGCGCGGCATCCACCTGCTGGGCGGCGGAGACGAGCGTGGCCAGCCGGTTGCGGTCCTCGATCAGATCCTGCTTCCACCGCACGAGGTCCACATCCTTGAGGAGCACTTTGACCTTGCGGCCCACGACGAGACTGTCGAAAGCCGGATCGTCGAGGTCGAGGTCGTCGATCGTCACGTCGATCTCTTCCAGGTCCTCGGCCTGCGCCTCGATGCGCGCGAGCGTCGCCTCCACGTCGCGCAGCTGGCGCTGCACGGTGAGCGCAAACGAGGGCACGGCGCTTTCCATGCGCTTGAGCACGTTGACGCGCAGCAGGTGGATCAGACTCTCCTCGCGGTCGACCTGGCGAAAGAAGCCGGTGCCGCCCTTCACCTGGGTGCTGTACTTGCGGTCGTAGGCCTCCTGCTTATGCGGCAGCACGTAGCGCAGGGGGGCATACGAGGCGAGGTTCAGGCGGCGGATCTCGAGGTTGATCTGGGCGATGGCAGGAAACGCGCCGGCGCGGTCCACGTCGGCCTTGATGTTGATGGGCTTGAGCCGCTCCGGAAAGCGGCCGGTCTCGGCAGTGCCGTAATACTTCTCGATGTGGCGGCGCGAGCGAGCGATGGTGAGCAGGTCGAGCAGCGTGAAGTAATCGAAGCCCAGCATCTCGATCAGCCGCGAAGGCGTACGCTCGGCGTCGTCGAGATCCAGCCAGCGGTTGAACTGCTTCTGCGCCAGCCGCGTGGTGGCGTCGATGCTGCCGATGCCGTGATCGATCAGCGCCGTGTCGTCGCCCTCGGTGGCGAAGGCGATCTGGTTGCGCAGGTCAGCGAGGCGGTTGTTGACCGGCGTGGCCGACAGCATCAGCAACGCGCGTCTTGACCCCCTCGCGGATGATCTTGCGCATCAGCCGGTCGTAGCGTGTCTCCCCGCCCGCCTGCGGCGTCTTCTTGTTGCGGAAGTTGTGCGACTCGTCGATGACCACGAGGTCGTAGTTGCCCCAGTTCACGTGGGCGAGGTCGATGTCCCCTGAGGAGCCGCCGTCGCGCGACAGGTCGGTGTGGTTGAGGACGTCGTAGTTGAACCGGTCCGACGCCAGGACGTTGCGGCGGTCGTTGGCCTTGTAGAGCGTCCAGTTGTCGCGCAGGCGTTTGGGGCAGAGGACGAGCACGCGGTCGTTGCGCAGCTCGTGGTACTTGATGATGGCAAGCGCCTCGAAGGTCTTTCCGAGGCCGACGCTGTCCGCGATGATGCAGCCGCCGAAGCGGTTGAGCTTGTCGATCGCGCCGACCACGCCATCGCGCTGGAACTTGTAGAGCTTCTTCCAGACGACGGTGTTGCGGATGCCGGTGGCCGACTTGACGATCTGCTCTTCGTCGAGCTCGTCGCCGCGGCTGGCGAACAGATGATGGAGGGTGAGCGCGTAGGCGAGGTGCGGATCACGGTGGCGCGCGATCTGGTTGAGCGCTTCAAGGACCGCGGCCTTCGCGCCGGGATCGCTGGCGAGGCTCGCCCACTGAGCGTCGAACCATTGGCTGAGGATCAGCGCTTCTTCCGGTGTCTCGGACGCTTGAATGAGGCTGAGCGGGTTGCCCGGCGTCAAACCGAGGCCGTCAGTGGTCAGCGCGAGCGACCCGAGAAGCGCTTGCACTGGACGATCAGATCCGTCGCGCACAACAAGCGTTCCCTGCGGTACGACGCCACGCGCGAGCCGGATGTCCGTGTTGCTGGTGAGCCAGTCGCGGACTCTGGCTGCCAGCCCGCGGGACTGGAGGCGGTTGCGTGAGGCACGATCTGCCGGCGAGCCGAGCAGGGGCAACTTAGTTGTTTCGGCCGGGAGCACCAACCGCGCCTCTCCGGCGCGGCGCAGCCGACCGAGCAGCGCCTCGCAGGCGAAGAGCGAGAGCCCCGGCGTCACGACATCGAGGCGATGGCCCTTTGCGAGCACCGACTCGATCAGATTGGCGACCCGGTCATGTCCTATGTTGCTGACAAGCTTCATATGACTCTCACTGAGGCATTGCCCGCCGGCGGCGTGCCGTACAACCAACGCTTGTCGTCGCGCAGCCGCTCGCCGCCCCAGTCCGAGATGTTGAAGGGCGGGTTGGCGAGGATGAAGTCCGCCTTGAGGTCGGGGTGGCGGTCGTTGTGGAAGGTGTCGCTCTGCGCGATCTGGCCGCTGTCGATGCCGCGGATGGCGAGGTTCATGCGCGCCAGGCGCCAGGTGGTGTAGTTCGACTCCGAGCCGCAGCACGGGTCGTACACGCGGCCGCGGTAGGGCTCGAGCATCTCGACCAGCAGCTTGACCACGCAGCGCGGCGTGTAGAACTCGCCGCCCTTCTTGCCCTCGGCGCTGGCGAACTGCGAGAGGAAGTACTCGTAGACGCGGCCGAGCTCGTCTTTGGCGCGACTCGCCTCGTCGCCCACCCGGATGTTGCTGATGAGGTCGATCACCTGGCCGAGCCGCTCCTTGTCGAGCGCGCGGCGGGCGTAGTCCTTGGGCAGCACGCCCTTGAGCGCCGGGTTGTCACGCTCGATGCCGGCCATCGCGTCGTCCACGAGCCGGCCGATGGTGGGCTGCTTGGCCTGCGCCTTCAGGTGCGCCCAGCGCGCCTCGGGCGGCACCCAGAAGATGCTCAGGGCGCGGTACTCGTCGGGGTCCTCGGGGTCGGCGCCTTGCGTCTTCTCGGCCAGCAGCGCGGCGTGCTTCTCCTCGAAGGCGTCGGAGATGTACTTGAGGAACAGCAGGCCGAGGACCACGTGCTTGTACTCGGCCGCGTCCATGGAGCCGCGCAGCGCGTCGGCCATGGCCCAGAGCTGGGCTTCGTAGCCGACGGTGGCGGCGGTGTCGGCCGGCGTTCCGGACCTTCGCTTTGTGGTCACGTCGTTGCCTCGCATCCGATGATCACTCCTGCCACCCGGCTTGGGCCCGGATAGTTTCGCCATTGCGCGTCGGCCTCCTTTCGCACGTACTTCGCCGCGCGACCGGATTCCGCCCCCGGTGGCTGGCGCGGCGGCCCGGCATCAGCGTTCTCCCTCATCCACATGGCGCGAATCGATCAGCCGCCGCTCGCGCTCGACCTCGCGTTTGAGTTCCTGTTCGGTCGGCAGGACCTTCACATACTTGGCGGCGAAGATCTGGCGGGTTTCGCTGAGCACCGAGTATTTCGCAATCGCCTCGTTCTTCTTCGAGCACAGGATCAGGCCGATGGTCGGATTGTCACCTTCGGGTCGCGCATGGACATCGAACATGCGCACGTATGAGTCCATCTGGCCGATGTCCTGGTGAGTCAGCTTGCCGATCTTGAGGTCGATCAGCACGAAGCACTTGAGCAGGTAGTTGTAGAAGACGAGGTCCACGTAGAAGTCCTCGTCCTCGAAGCGCATGCGCTTCTGCCGGGCGACGAAGGAGAAGCCCTTGCCCAGTTCCAGCAGGAACGCCTGCAGGTTGCCGATGATCGCCGCCTCGACGGCGGATTCGCGCAGCGCCGGGTAGTCTTTCAGATCGAGAAACTCGAGCACGTAGGGGTCGCGGATGAACTGCTCCGGTTCTACCGTGGCTAGCTTGGTGGCGGCCTCCTTGCGCACGGACACTTTCTTGCGGCTGGACAGCAGGCGTTCGTAGTAGAGCACCGAGATCTGCCGCTCGAGCTGACGCGTGGACCAGTGCTGGTCCGCAGCTTCGTGCATGTACCACTCGCGCGACGCCGGATCCTCGACCTGCATCAGCAGGCGATAGTGGCTCCAGCTCAATTCATCACACACCTTGTGACGAGTCGTGTTCGCCGCAGAAGCGAGACGCACCGCGTCTCGTTTTGGTTTGCTGGATACGAGACGCACTGCGTCTCGTATCTCGAACATCCGGTAGAACTGCCGCATCTTGCGCAGGTTGGTGACGTCGAAGCCGCGACCGAACTCCGCCATGAGACGCCGCGACAGCTCCTCCAGCATCGCTTCGCCATATGCCGCGCGCGCCTTGCCCTTTTGCTCGTGCTCGACGATCAGGCACCCGACCTGCCAGTAGGCCCGCACCATCGCGACGTTGACCGTCTGATAGGCCGAAGTGCGCGCCTGCTCCAGCACCGCACGCACCGCGCGGTACAACGTGGCGACACTGGGCGAGACGGCATCAGGCTTCTTTGCCGTCACGCCTTTGCGCCCTTCAACAAGCCATCGGCCAGCCCGTCGCGGCGGATGGACGCCTCGCTGCAACCGTCTTCCAGCAGCGGCACTTGCGCAGCGTCGCGCAGGTCGGCGTCGGGCTGGTATTCGGAGATGGCGGGCTTGCTGCCTGCGGAGGCATCGAACAGGCCGCTCCGCTGCAGGCGGTCAATTTCCTCTATGGCTTGGGCTTCGCTGGCTCGTCCGGGGGACATTCTTCTTCCATTCGCTCGCCGACCCCGGAGCACTCCCCGATGGCACGTCCGCGGCTATTCTATCGGAATGGCAGGTGGCGTTCAAAAAGCGCACGGATCCGGGGTAGACGGCGCTGCGGGAGCCGGTACCAGCAGGCGCCGGGCTTTAGCACGGTTCGCCTGGGATGGCCCGAGCAGTGCCGACTCCTTTGACGTGGCTTACAGCGCGACGATCAGCGCCGGCGTCCGGGCAAAGGACCGTAGGCGTTGTTGTGGTTGCCGGAGCGCCTCCTGGTGAGTGGAGTACACCGGCCTGGCGAGCTGGCCGACCGAGCGACCCATAGAAGATCTCATTGACCGTCGGCTTTGCTGCTGGAACCGGCCAGTCGACTTCCAGATGGCATCAGGCGGCAAGGGGTCGTGCACTGCCGGTGGCCTGAAAAGCCAGGACGACAGCTTTCAGACTGATCCGGGCATTGGTGATCGATTTTCGGCGCCTCTTGGCCTGGTTGGCCGCTCCAGTTCTCAAGGGGCCATTGAGTTGTCACGGTCGGCGGACGGCAGCCGACCCTGAACCGCCTGATGACAAATGCAACGACGCTGGCCGCTTACTGAACAGAAAGCTGCCGCTCAGTGATTTCGGCTCGGTGACTCTCGATCGGTCTGACCGGAGGCTCACATCGAAAGGCTGCCGCCTCGCCTAAGCCCACCTTCGGATATGCGAACGAACGCTCGCGTCCGACCTCAACCAGTCATCCGACTTTCACTAAAGCTGCCGCTCAATGCTCAAGTCGTTCCGCAATGCTGGCAATCAAGGAGGATACGCCTCCAGACTGCACCGCATCGCACCTTCAATCGTGCCATCGAGATAGATGGCACCTGGAAACATGAACTCCTCCGAATCGTATCTGTTTGAGCTGTGCTTGAAGATGGCGAATCCCCAGTTGTTGAATGAGCCCGTGTATTTCAGACGACAGATGGCAACGGGTGCGCTGCCGTAGTCTTTCCGGTCGAGATACAAGTACATTCCCTTGAAGCGAGCAACGTAAACGGCGGAACTCCTCAGGTTCGCCTGGTTGAAGCGCTCGACGATCTGTTGCGCCGAACTCTGCACATCCTTTGGAATGCCAATTGCAGTCACAGTAAGCTCTTTTGCACCATCGTGATAACGGAGAATGAATATGGGCCAACCTGATCCTGTTGATGCGCGACTTGAGGCCAAGGAATGCAGGCTTCGCGAGGCGAACGCACTGGCAGCGAATTTGCTACGCCAGACGATCGGAAGGTTGCTCGTCACGGTTCAAGATGAACCCATCATGCAGGAGACTCCCTTGGAAGTCCGGGCTGACATCGATTTCGCCATCGAGGACATGCACGCAGCCCTGCGGTTCCTCGAGTCCGCCGGGCACGGAGATGGGCTGCTCGCCGCACAGCCGTCCGACGGCCCTACTCGCCAGCAGGGGCAGTTCTTGGCCTTCATACGCGAATACATGATGCGCAATGAAGCCGGGGTAGCGCCCACACATGCCATTCTCCAACAATTCTTCAATCTCACCGCACCCTCGGTAAACTCGATGCTGATTCGGCTTGAGAAGCGAGGATTCATCCGCCGGGTTCCCGGCAAGGCAAGGGCCATAGAACTCACCATCAGTACCGACCGGATTCCGCAACTCGACCGGCCGTTCAAGGTTCGCTAGCGAAGACGATCGTTGGCCAGGAGGGCCAATCGGACCGATTGGAAAGCGCTGCTGCGCCGGCTGCCGTCGGGAGCATCGGTTACATCCGCGCAATCGCAGCGGTCGGCAGCCACAGCGTCAGAGGGGCGTCGGGCAGGCGCTCGAACTCATAGCGCTCGTACCAGCCTCGTGCCCGCGCATCCTTGGCATCGACCATCACCCCGAGCATGCCGATCGACTCCGATATGTGCAGGCAACGCTGCAGCGCGTCGGCCAGCAGCAGTTCGCCGAGGCACTGCCCTTGATGCTTCAAGCCCACGGCCAGGCGAGCCAGGCGGGTGACCGGTAGGGGAAAGTTCGGGAAGCGGGTCAGATACTTTTCCGGGAGATTCTCTCGACGAATTCCCGACATGGCGAGGCTGTAGAACCCCACAACCGTCGAGCCGCTGATAGCCACGTAGGTCCGGCTGATGTTCGTCTCCGCGTGCTGGCGGGCGAAGCGCTTCAGGTAGACATCCAGCGCCTCAACGCCGCAGGAGAACGCGCGGCGGTCATGGCGTTTCGCCAGGGGCTCAATGCCGACCGCAGCCGTGCCACTCACCGCTTCTGCCAGTCACGGTGACGCTTCATGGCGGCGGCGAGCTTGGGCCGCGGCCTCTCGGTGTTGTCCAGCGCCTTGGCAAAAGCCCTCCAGTCGCGAGACGTGAGCGTCACCATCTCCTTTTCTGCAAGGATTTCCTTCGCTCGCTCCTGGGCAGTTCCCAAAAGGAAAGCGCTGACAGTCATCCCGGCCGAAGAGGCGGCTCGGACAATCAGATCCTTGATCTCCGGCGAGGTGCGAAGGTCGATGCGTTCGTGCGCCTGCGTGTTTGTCGACATGACTATACGTTCCTGTACAGAAATGTTACGGACAATTGTATCCCGGGGCCGGGAGCGAGACAATCGCATCCGTACACATTCCGTAACATCGTCACAACCGATAGGATACGTTTTCCGTCGTCTTTTGGCGGGCAACCGAAGTTCAGCTTGCAGGGAAGCTGTCGTTCATCGCCGTGCTTGAACGACGGCTCAATGGAAGCGCCGCTGACCAGTCTGGCTGATCGAGAGGCATAGCCAAGCAGATCCTAAAAGTCGGCAATGTGGCGCGGTCCGGCCATTCGTGAGCGCAATTTCCGGATGGTTTGAGCGTCTCCTGATGGCCGGGTACCGACCTCGGCAAACGACACGTCAATGACCGGTACCCCCACAAAGCCGCCCGCCGCGCGCGAAATTTGAGAATGCCAAGCCAATGGCTGCTTGCGGGTGGGCGGTCTCGCTCAACGTCGGCTTTGGAGAAAAATCGCGACCGACCGGTCATGGCCGGTGGCTGACCGGCGCTGTCCTTCGCTCACTGGCCGGTCCAACTTCAAACCTGCCGCTCAGGCGCCCACAGGGCCTCGGCGTAACGAACGGCAGCTTCCGTCCCGTCGGTTGTTGCTGCGAACGGCCGCTTTGAAATACTCGACCGGCAGGTCTGGGTCGATACCCGACCACAATTCCGTAGTGGTCGGCAATCGGCAATCGTAGCTTCATCGCACAAATCAAACTCATTCTGGCGGGCCGGCTGTTTTCAATAGCCTCATGCCAATCGCAAAGTGCGCGGGTTTCGTTTCGCGAGCAGACGCCTTGTCGAAGCGGGCGGTCGAGATCAGCGGATTCCGCCTATTTGCCCGATCGGCAGCAGCACCTCGGCGGTCAGGCCGCCGCCGTCGCGCGCGACCAGCTTCAGTTCGCCGCCATGGTTGCGGGCGATCCGGTCGACGATCGCCAGACCGAGCCCGGATCCCTTCGCATTGCCACGAGCCGAATCGAGCCGGGTGAACGGCCGTTTCATGCGTTCGACCTGGGCGGGAGGGATTCCCGGCCCGCGGTCGCTGACCGACAGCACCGCGTGCTCGCCCGTTTGCCGCAGGCCGATCTCGATCGGCCTGGTCTCACCGGCGTGGCGCAGCGCGTTGTCGACCAGATTGGCGAGCAGGCGCCGCAGCGCAAGCGGGCGACCCGGCACCGGGGGCAGTTCGGCCAGATCGGCCTTCAGGTCGGCGCCGCGCTTGAGGTAGGGCTCGGCGACTTCGCCGACCAGACGCTTTAGGTCGATGCGGTCAGCCGATTCGCCGCCCTGCGACGGATCGTCCTGGCGGGCGAACTCGAGGAACTGGCCGATGATCTTGTCCATTTCGTCGATGTCGGCCTCCATTCCCTGACGGGTCGGCGGGTCGGCGCCGGACAATTCGATGCCGAGTCGCAGTCGGGCCAGCGGCGTGCGCAGATCGTGGGATATACCGGCCAGAATCAGCGCGCGGTCGGCCTGCTGTTGCGCCAGGCTGCGCGACATCCGGTTGAATGCCCTCGCGACGGTGGCGAGCTCGGTCGGGCCGGATTCGTCCAGCTCGTCCGGAGTCTGCGCGCGGCTGACGGTACGGGCGGCCGAGGTCAGAGCCTTGAGCGGATGGGTGACGCGGAACACGATCAGATACGAGCCCGCCAACGCCAGTGCCAGCGCTGCCAGACCCCAGCCGACCCACTCGAGCGGAAACTTGCGCTCTATGCGTTCGCGCGGAAGCGCGATCCAGTATTCGTCTCCATCGATTCGGAAGCTGACCCAGAAGCCCTCGTCGTTATCGACCGCGTTGGCGAAGCGGGTCGCCTCGCCCAGTTGCGCCCGCACCTTATCCACCAGCAGGTTCAGCACCGGGCGGTCGGTCAATGGCGTCAGGACGTCCTTCGGGTCGGTCGGATAGACGCGAATACCCTCCTGGTCAGACAACTCGAACAGCAGTTCGCGGCGTGCCGCCGGATCTGCGCTGACCAGCGCCGCTCGCGTCAGATTGACGATGCTGACCACCGTCTGCGCCCCTTGCTGAGCCCGTGGTTCGCGCTCGTAGAAGGCGTACACCCGAAACCATGCCAGCACCGAGGCGAGCATCAGCGCGGCGATTAGCATGAAGGTACGCCAGAGCAGCGTACTCGGGACGAAGCGAATCTGCTGGAAGACTCGGCGCAACGCGATCAGTGCTTCGTGCCGTCGGGCACGAAGACGTAGCCGAAGCCCCATACCGTCTGCAGGTAGCGCGGCTTGGCGGGATCTTCCTCGACCAGCTTGCGCAAGCGGGAGATCTGTACGTCGATCGAGCGATCGAATACCTCGTATTCCCTGCCGCGTGCCAGTTCCATCAGCTTGTCGCGCGAAAGCGGCTGACGTGGGTGTTGCAGCAGCGCCTTGAGCACCGCGAACTCGCCGGTGGTCAGCGGCTGGTCCTCGCCGCCCCGGGTCATCGAGCGCGTGGCGAGGTTTACCGTGATCGAGCCGAAGGTCACCGACTCCTCGTCGGTGGCCGGCGCACCCGGCGGGGACGAGGGACGACGACGCAGCACCGCGGCGATGCGCGCCACCAGTTCCCGCGGATTGAATGGCTTGGGCAGATAGTCGTCCGCCCCCATCTCGAGACCGACGATGCGGTCGACCTCGTCGCCCTTCGCGGTCAGCATGATGATCGGCATGTCGGACGCGGTGCCGCTGTTGGCGCTGCGCAAACGGCGGCAAATCGAGAGACCGTCCTCGCCCGGCAGCATCAGGTCGAGCACCATCAGGTCGAAATGCTCGCGGTTGAGCGCGCGGTCCATCTGCGCGGCGTCGCCGACAGCCTTGACGGCAAACCCCTGCTCGGACAGATAACGGTTGAGCAGCTCGCGCAAGCGCAAGTCGTCATCGACAATCAGTATGCGTTTCTTGTCATCGGACATATGGCAATCCTAGCGTCATCGGCGCAGCCCGGCCAAGGCGCGGGCAGTGCAATGTGAGCGGATGTTAGCCCCTGCCGGGCAACTTACAAAGACTTACAATGGGTTCGTGCCCGATCACAGACCGCTAACACCGAAGCGCGAGTATTCTTCGACGGGTACGCAGTATGCAACGCCAGCAATGACAATCTTAACAGCCCGCAAAGGGCGGCTCGGCATACCGGCGGGTTGGCCTGCTGACAAGAGGAACGAGGGGCGGTGAACAGTTTTCGCAATTCGAATCGATCGGCCAGGCTCGTGCTCGGAAGGGTAGTGGCTGTGTTGCTCGCCGCCTTGTGCGCCAGTGGCGACGCGCTGGCGGAGCGCGGCGGCGATCGGGGCGGCGGCGCGGCGCGCTTCGAGCGTTTCGTCTATCCTGGCGGCGACCGGGGCAACCCCAGACGCGAGGCGATTCGCGAGGATCAGCGTCGCGATCGGCGGATGTCCGAGGAGCAACGGCGGCAGTTGCGGCGCGACATCGATGAAGCCGGACGAGACATCTATCGTCGTCCGCGGCGCTTTCGCGGCGAGTAGTTCCGGGGCCTCGCCTGGCGCGAGCCACGTTCGATGGAGAAATCCGAATGGCGATCGAAATGAAGAAGGTCAGTTCCGGCAAGTTGCGCGCGATCGGCTACGACGCCGCCGCCCGCGTGCTGCAGGTCGAGTTCGATGACGGCCGGCTGATGCAATACCAGTCTGTCGGTCAGGAACTTTGGCGCCGGCTGTCCTCCTCGAGCGCGATGTCGAGCTATTTCCGCGACAACATCGAAGAAGAGTTCACCTCGCGGCGAATCCGCTAGCCGACCACCCGCTGCGCCGCCCGGGCGTGGAGTACGTCCGCCGACCGCCGTCGCTTACAATGCGGCCATGTCATGCATTCTCGCTATCGAAACTTCGACCGACGCGGGCTCGGTCGCGCTGCTCGTCGGTACTCGTGCGTTCGAGAGCGAATCGCAGCCCGGCCGGGCCCATTCGGCGTGGGTGCTGCCGGCGATATCCGGGCTTTTGCGCGAGGCGGGGGTTGCGCTGGACCGGGTCGACGCAATTGCTTTCGGCAGCGGTCCGGGCAGCTTCACCGGGCTGCGGCTGGCTTGCGGCATTGCGCAGGGTCTGGCTCTCGGCGCGGCACTGCCGGTCGTCGGCGTGTGCAGTCTCGCGGCGCTCGCGCTTGCCAGTGGTGCGTCTCGAGTCTGGGTCGGCGTGGATGCGCGCATGCGCGAGATTTACTACGCCGGGTACGCGGTAGATGGCGACGAGGTGCGAAACCTGATCGAGCCCGCCTGCGCGGCGCCGGAACTGGTGCCGGCGCCAGAGGGCGCGGATTGGTGCGCTGCCGGTTCGGCCCTGGCGGTTTACCGTGAAGTGCTGTTGCCGCGGCTTGCTTCCCATTGCATCGTCATGGAACCGAACGTCGTCGCAAGCGCGGCTGCGGTCGCGCGGATCGCTGCCCTGCGGCTGGCGCGCGGCGAGGCGATCGATTGCGCACTGGCCGCGCCGCTCTATGTGCGCGACAAGGTCGCCCTGACCACGGCGGAACGCCTTGCGCGGGGAGGGCGGGCGTGAGTTCGCAGCCGGCACAGCCGCGCGGCGCGCCGCAAGCGATGTCGTTCAGGCCGATGTGCGAGGCGGACCTCGATGAAGTTGCGCAGATCGAAGCACGCAACTACCAATTCCCGTGGACGCGCAGGAACTTCGCCGATTCGCTCGACGCCGGACACAGTGGGTGGGTAGCGCGCGGTGGCACAACGATGATGGGTTACGCGATTCTGCTGCGGGTGCTCGACGAGGCTCACCTGTTGAACATCACCATCGATTGGCCGTCGCGTGGTGCCGGTCGCGGTCGGGCTCTGCTGGCGCAGGTCTGCAAACTCGCCCGTGACGGCGGAGCCCGCCAGCTCTTTCTGGAAGTGCGGCCGTCCAATCGGGTCGCCCAGATCCTCTATCACTCGGTCGGCTTTCAGAATGTGGGGCGCAGGCGCGGCTATTATCCGGCGCTGGACGGGCGTGAGGATGCAATCGTGATGGTGCTGGCGCTATGAACCCTCGTCGCGGTGCAATTCTGCGCGAGATGGGCTTGACCCCGGTCTGGCGGCGGCGAGGGCCGGCGCCATCGGCTGGCGATGCCGATCCACCCAGGCGGATCGAGACCGGGCCGACAGACGCGCGGGGTGTGGACGCGGGGCCGGCGATGGCGACTGGCGAAGAAATGGACCGCGCAGCGCTGATCGCGCGGATGGACTGGCAGCAGTTGCGCGACGGCGTATCCGGCTGCCGCGCCTGCCGGCTGTGCGAGCGGCGCAAGCAGGCGGTGCTCGGTGTCGGTGACCTCGAGCCGCAGGTGCTTTTCGTCGGCGAGGGGCCCGGCGCGGAGGAGGACGAGCGGGGCGAGCCCTTCGTCGGCCAGGCCGGCAAGCTGCTCGATGCGATGCTCGGTTCGATCGGTCTGGCGCGTGGCAAGGGTGTCTACATCGCCAACACGGTGAAGTGCCGCCCACCCGAGAACCGCACGCCGCAGGCCGACGAGATGGCGGCCTGTTTTCCTTTCCTGCGCCGGCAGATTGCGTTGCTGAGGCCGAAGTTGATGGTTGCTCTCGGGCGGCCGGCAGCGCAGGCGCTGCTCGATACCGAGGTCAAGATTGGGGCGGCACGTGGGCGCGAGTTTGCCTACGACGGCATCCCGCTTCTGGTCACCTACCATCCGGCCTACCTGCTGCGTAACTTGCCGGACAAGGCCCGCGCCTGGGAAGACCTGTGTCTGATTCGTCGGCTGCTTGCCGGCGATGATCCTGCCACGGGTGCCGATTGAGCGCCACAGCCCATGCTCTTGCCATTGGCTTGTTCTGTCGCAAAACAGGTATGCTTCGCACCGATATTCGCTGAACGGCGCAAGCCGGGACGCACTGCTTCAACCTTGACAGGAGGATTTCCATGCATTTTGTGCGTGTTGCCGTTCTTGCCCTGCTGACCCTGCTGCTCTCCGGCTGCGGCTACAACCAGATTCAGATCAATGACGAATCGGTCAGTGCCGCGTGGTCGGAGGTGCTCAATCAGTACAAGCGTCGTGCCGATCTGGTTCCGAACCTGGTTCAGGTGGTGCAAGGTTATGCGGCGCATGAAAAGGATGTGCTGACCCAGGTTACCCAGGCGCGCGCCAGTGTCGCGGGCATCAAGGCGACGCCGGAACTGGTCAACGACCCGGCGGCCTTCGCCAAGTTTCAGCAGGCTCAGGGCGAGATGTCCAGCGCGCTAGCTCGCCTGATGGTGGTGGTCGAGAACTACCCCAATCTCAAGGCGGATGCGCAGTTCCGCGACCTGCAGGCGCAGCTCGAGGGCACCGAGAATCGCATCACCGTGGCACGCAAGCGCTACATCGAGTCGGTCCAGAACTACAATGTCGGCGTGCGCACCTTCCCGAACAACCTGACTGCGATGGTGTTCGGTTACAAGACCAAGGCGAACTTCGCGGTCGAGGACGAAAAGGCGATTTCCACGCCGCCGACGGTGAACTTCCAGAAGCCGGCGGCGCCCGCCGCGGCACCCGCGCCAGTCCCGCTGCCCAAGCCGGCAGCCAACTGAGAGACTGGCGTACCTCATGATGATCGGCTCGCGCGGCTTGCCGCGCGTGATCCTGTTGCTGCTGGCCGGTGCCGCCTGGCTCGCCTGCGCGATTGCGCTGGCGCAGCCGGCGGGCGGGGATCTTGTCGCGATTCCGCCGCTGCAGGCGCATGTCACCGATCTCAGCGGCACGCTTTCCGCCGGGCAGCAGGCGCAACTGGAGCAGCAGCTCGCGGCGTTCGAAACGGCGCGCGGCAGCCAGATTGCGATCCTGCTGGTGCCGACCGTGCAGCCGGAGGCCATCGAGCAGTTCTCGATCCGGGTCGCGGAAGCATGGAAGATCGGCCGCAGGAACCATGACGACGGGGTGCTGATCACGGTCGCCAAGAACGACCGCAAGATGCGCATCGACGTCGGCTATGGTCTCGAGGGCGCGATACCTGACGCAATCGCCAAACGCATCATCAGCGAGACGATGGCGCCGAAGTTTCGCCAGGGTGATTTCGCCGGCGGACTGTCCGGCGCCGTGGCGCAGATGGAAAAACTGATCGAGGGCGAATCGTTGCCGCCACCGGCGAAGGCGGATCGTGGGGTCACCGGCAGCGAGGGCAGCTTCGAGCAGCTATTCGTCATCGGCCTCATGCTGTCGGTGGTCGCGGGTGGCGTGCTGCGCGCGATGTTCGGCCGGCTGGCCGGCTCCGGGCTGTCGAGCGGCCTCGTCGGCGCTGCCGCCTGGTTCATCACCGGCTCGATGCTGGTGGCTGGTATCGGCGCATTGATCGCCTTCGTCTTCGTGCTCGTCCTGTCGTCGGGTGCCGGCCGGCGTGCAAGCCATGGCGGTGGCTGGGGCGGCGGCGGATGGACCGGCGGCTCTGGCGGATCGTGGGGCGGTGGCTCGGACAGTTGGGGCGGCGGCGGTGGTGGCAGCTTCGGCGGCGGCGGCGCCTCGGGAGACTGGTAATGGCGCGCGTGTCTCGATTCGGTCGGCTGATCCGTCATCTGCTCGCGCCGCCCTGGTCGGTTCGGCGCGCCTTTCCGGCGTCGACCCTGGTTGCCATCGAGGCGGCCATCGGCGAGTCCGAGATCAGCCACCGCGGCGAAATGCGCTTCGCGGTCGAGGCGGGTCTGGATCTGCTGCCAGTCTGGCACGGGGAGACGGCCAGAGAGCGCGCGGTCGAACTGTTTTCCGATCTGCGGGTGTGGGATACCGAGGAAAACAGCGGTGTCCTGATCTACGTCCAGTTGGTCGACCGCAAGGTCGAGATACTCGCCGATCGCGGCATCAACGCGCGCGTCGCACAAGGCGAATGGGACGCCGTGTGCCGCGAAATGGAGCTGGCGTTTCGCAACCAACGCTACGAGGAGGGCGCCCTTGCCGCGATACGGCGCGTCGGCGCCTTGCTGACCGCCCACTTTCCAGCGCGTCCGGACAACCCGAACGAATTGCCGAATCGGCCGGTATTGCTTTGACTCAGTGACAACCGTCGTCGAGCAAACTCACGTCGTCGCGATCGCGTTGATTGGCCTCGTGAATGCGCTTGACCCAGAACATCATGCCGGCGACGAACAGGCCGAAGCAGGTGATGACGGTGTAGATCGACAGATTGGCCAAGACGAGGATCGCGTACAGACCGGTCATGACGAGGATCGACAGGTTCTCGTTGAAGTTCTGCACCGCGATCGAGTGTCCGGCGCCCATCAGGATGTGCCCGCGGTGTTGCAGCAGCGCGTTCATCGGAACGACGAAAAACCCCGCCAGTGCGCCGATCAGTATCAACAGCGGCACGGCGATCCAGACCTCGCGCACCAGGTTCATGCCGATGACCACCAGGCCCATCGCGATGCCGAGCGGGATGACCCGGACCGAGCGGCGCAGCGAGATCATTTTCGCGGCCAGTACCGCGCCGACGGCGATGCCGATCGCCGTCACGCCCTGCAGCAGGCTGGCTTTCGACAGATCGAGATGAAGCGCGACCTCGGCCCATTTCAGCACGATGAACTGGAGCGTGGCGCCGGCACCCCAGAACAGCGTGGTGACGGCCAGCGAGATCTGTCCGAGCCGGTCGCGCCAGAGCAGGCGCAGGCAGTGGTAGAAGTCGTGGAACAGGTAGAGCGGGTTGTTGGAGAGCGGCTTGTGATCGACACCGGTTTCCGGGATGTAGAGGTTGAACAGCGCCGCCAGCACGTAGAGGACGGCGACGATCGCCAAGGACATTTCCGGGACGGTATCGATCCCGGTGTCGATCAGCGGGAAATCGAAGGCGAGCAGGGCGGACGACACCTTGGGGTTGATCAATGCGCCGCCGACACCGGTGCCCAGGATGATCGCGGCGACCGTCAGGCCCTCGATCCAGCCATTGGCGACCACCAGCAGCCGATGCGGCAGGTACTCGGTCAGAATGCCGTACTTGGCCGGCGAATAGGCGGCCGCACCCAGCCCGACCACGGCATAAGCTGCCAGCGGATTGAATCCGAAGAACATCATGGCACAGCCGAGCACCTTGATTCCGTTGCTGATGAACATAACGCGCCACTTGGGCATCGAGTCGGCAAAGGCACCGACGAAGGCCGCCAGCAGCACGTAAGAGACGGTGAAGAACAGCTTGAGCAGGGGTTCGTGCGACTGCGGCGCTTGCATGTCGCGCAGCATGGCGATGGCGGCAATCAGCAGGGCATTGTCGGCGAGCGCGGAGAAGAACTGCGCCGCCATGATGATGTAGAACCCGCGATTCATCGATGAGTTGGTCGGTGCGGCGGCACGGGTCGGACAAGCTCTGGCTGAAGGGTGGCGCTTTATACCACGAAGGTCTGGCGACGGCGATGACAGCACGGCGGGTTCGGCTGCCTGTCGCACGGCAGCAATGCCGGAAGCATGGCGGGGCGAGGCGTGCCGGCGGCAGCGAGGTATCATGTGTCGACCGCACCTAGCATGCCCGCCGATTTCCGCCAATGCCACGCCCGATCTCTGCCACCATCGATCTTGCCAGCCTGCGCAACAATCTTGCGGCTGCGCGATCCCACGCCGGTGGCGCGCGGGTCTGGTGCGTAGTCAAGGCCAACGCCTACGGGCACGGAATCGGAAATGCGGCCACGGCATGGCGCGATACGGCCGACGGCTTCGCGCTGCTCGATCTGGACGAGGCCGTGCGACTGCGCGAATCCGGTATCCGGCAGCCGATCCTGCTACTCGAAGGGGCGTTCGAGGCGGCCGATCTGCTGCGGATCGCTGAATTCGACCTTACACCGGTCGTCCGCCATGCCGACCAGGTGGATATGATTATGAGGGCGGGTCTGCCGGGCCGCATGCCGGTCTACCTGAAGGCCAACACCGGCATGAATCGGCTCGGGCTCACGGCAAAGGAGTGGCCGGCCGCCCTTGCGGCGCTGCGCGCCTGCCCGCAGGTCGGGCCGATCACCCTGATGACCCATTTCGCCGACGCCGATGGTGATCGCGGCATCGACTGGCAACTGCAGCGCTTCGAGGGGCTGTGCGCGGGCAGCGGATTGCCGCGCAGTCTTTCGAACTCGGCGGCGCTGCTGCGCTACCCCGAGGTCAATGCCGACTGGGTGCGTCCGGGCATCATGCTGTACGGCGGTTCGCCATTTCCCGCCCGGCAGAGCGCGGCGCAACTCGGGCTGCGAGCGGTGATGACGCTGCGCTCGCAACTGATCTGCGTGCGAGACGTCGGTCCGGGCGACACCGTCGGCTACGGCTGCGTGTTCGCCGCGGATCGGCCAATGCGCATCGGGGTGGTGGCCTGCGGCTATGCCGACGGTTATCCGCGCCATGCGCCGACCGGCACGCCGGTCAACGTCGCGGGGCGGATGACGAGAACGCTGGGCCGGGTTTCGATGGACATGATCGTGGTCGATCTCGAGCACCTGCCGGAAGCCGGGGTCGGCGCCCCGGTCGTGCTGTGGGGCGAAGGCTGCCCGGCGGACGACGTCGCCACGGCGGCCGGCACGGTCAGCTACGAGCTGTTTTGCGCGCTGGCACCGCGGGTGCCGGTGACGGTGATCGGCTGATCGTGGCCCGGCCTAAGTCCGTACAGTCCTGCACCGAATGCGGTGCGGTGTCGCCCAAATGGCAGGGCCAGTGCCCCGGCTGCGGCGCCTGGAACACACTGATTGAGACCATCGCCGAAACCGCACCGACCTCGCGTTTCGCGGCGATCACCGGCAGTACCGGCAAGCTGCAGGTGCTGTCCGAGATCAGTCCGCGCGACGAGTTGCGCACGCCGACCGGCATCGAGGAGTTCGATCGCGTGCTGGGCGGCGGCCTGGTGGCGGGCGGCGTGGTGCTGATCGGCGGCGATCCGGGCATCGGCAAGTCGACCCTGCTGCTGCAGGCGTTGGCCCATCTGGCACCGCGTGCCCCCGCCTTGTATGTGAGTGGTGAGGAGTCGGCCGAGCAGATCGCGCTGCGCGCGCGCCGCTTGCACCTGGAGGCCGCCACGCTCAAGCTGTTGCCCGAGATCAACCTGGAAAAAATCATCGCCGTGCTGCGCGGGGAGCGGCCCAGCATCGCGGTGATCGACTCGATCCAGACCCTGTGGAGCGATGCGCTGCAATCGGCGCCCGGCTCGGTGGCGCAGGTGCGCGAATGCGCCGCCCAGCTCACGCGCCTTGCCAAGCAGAGCGGCACCACGCTGTTCCTGGTCGGCCATGTGACCAAGGAAGGTGCCCTGGCCGGGCCGCGAGTGCTCGAACACATCGTCGATACCGTGCTGTATTTCGAGGGCGACACCAGTTCGAGCTTTCGCCTGATCCGCGCCTTCAAGAACCGCTACGGCGCGGTCAATGAGCTCGGCGTGTTCGCCATGACCGACCGGGGGCTGAAGGGTGTGAGCAACCCGTCGGCGATCTTTCTCTCGCAGCACGAGACGCCGGTAGCCGGCTCCTGCGTGCTGGTTACGCAGGAGGGCACGCGGCCGCTGCTGGTCGAAGTGCAGGCACTGGTCGACGACGCGCACAGCCCGAGTCCGCGGCGGCTCTCGGTGGGCTTGGATGCGAGCCGTCTGGCAATGCTGTTGGCGGTGCTGCATCGCCATACGGGGCTGGTGCTGTACGACCAGGATGTGTTCGTCAATGCGGTCGGCGGGGTCAGGATCGGCGAGCCGGCAGCCGACCTGGCAGCCTGCCTCGCAATAGTTTCATCAATTAAAAACAGGCCGTTGCCTAATAAACTTGCTGTGTTTGGTGAGGTTGGCCTGAGCGGGGAACTGCGTCCGGCGCCGCGCGGGCAGGAGCGCCTGCGCGAGGCCGCCAAGCTCGGCTTCACCCATGCGATCATCCCCAGGGCAAACGCGCCACGGCAGCCGATTCCGGGCATGCAGGTGATTGCACTGGACCGCATCGAACAAGCGATCGAGCGCTTGCGGGAGTTAAGTTGATACATAAAGAAAGCGAGACATAACAATGAAATTACTGGGTATCGTCATTCTTCTCATGCTCGCGCTGGTGGGCATGTTCGCGCTGCTCAACTGGCAGGCGCTGAGCGTGCCGGTGGCGCTGTCGTTGCTGGTCGGCGTGGTCGACATGCCGCTCGGCCTGATGCTGCTGGCCGCCCTGGTGCTGCTGGTGGCCCTGCTCGGGCTGTACGTGCTGCTGCTGCGCACCGCGATGTTCACCGAATCGCGCCGCATGGCGAACGAGCTCGCCACCCAGCGCGAACTCGCGGACAAAGCCGAAGCCTCGCGCTTCACCGAGCTGGGCGCCCACCTCGATCGCGAAGTCGCCGGCCTGCGCGAGCTGATCAGCCAGGGTCAGGCGCAGTCGGACTCCCAGGCCGCCCGGCACGACTACGCCCTGCAACAGGCAATGACCGAATCGACCAACAGCCTCGCCGCCTGTATCGGGCAGGTGGACGACAAGCTCGACCAGGCGCTGTCGCACGGTTGAGCCGCGCGTCGACAGACGCGGTGCTCTGGAGGCCGCATGGATAGGCGCTCTCAAGGATGGCATGGCGTAGCACGGCTATCCATGCGGGCTGCAGGGCATGAATGCCGCAGAGCGCCTATCCATACGGCTTCTGGGCATGAATGTCTGTGGGAAGCGGAGAATTGGCGGGTGCGGCCGATCAGCGATAATTGCCGTTCGCGCCGACGGCGGGAACCGATCCCGCCAGCCTGCTTCCAACTCCGGTGAATTCCATCCGTCTTGCCTTCCGCCTGCTGCTGCGTGACCTGCGCGCGGGCGAGTTGCACATCCTCGGTTTCGCGCTGCTGATCGCGGTCGCGAGCCTGACTTCGGTCGGGTTTTTTGCCGACCGGCTTTCGCAGGCGCTCAATCGCGAGGCCAACCAACTGCTGGGCGGCGACCTGCTGATGACGGCCGACCATCCGTGGGATCCGCGCTTTGCCGAGCGGGCGCGGGCGCTCGGGCTGCGCGTCATCACCACCACCAGTTTCACCAGCATGGCGAGCACCGGCGAAGTGGCCCAGCTTGCCGGCATCAAGGCGGTGGAGCCGGGCTATCCGCTGCGCGGACAGTTGCGCGTGGCGCCCGGACTCAATCGGCCGGACGCGGTTGCAAACGGCATCCCGGCGCCGGGTACGGTGTGGCTCGACGAGCGCCTGAGTTCGGCGCTGCAGGTGAAATCCGGCGACACCGTCGGGCTGGGTGAGACGCGCCTCACGGTGGCCGGGGTGATCACCTACGAGGGCGACCGCGGTGTCAACTTCTTCGCAATTGTGCCGAGGCTGATGATGAACGCGGCCGATCTGCCGGCCACGCGGCTGATCCGGACCGGCTCGCGGGTCTCCTACCGCCTGCAGTTCGCTGGCGAGCCGCCGCAGGTCGAGAGCTTCCGCAAGTGGGCGCAGCCGCGGCTGGCCCGGGGCGAATCGCTCGAGGACATCAACAACGCCCGGCCCGAGGTGCGCGCGGCACTCGACCGGGCGCAGAAGTTCCTGCGACTGGCGGCCTTGCTGGCGGTGGTGCTGGCGGCGGTGGCGATCGGCCTGTCGGCGCGGCGCTTCATGCAGCGCCACCTCGATGGCTGCGCGGTGATGCGCTGCCTCGGCGCCACCCAGCGAGACATCACGCTGCTCTATCTGGCCGAATTCCTGATGCTCGGCGCGGTGGCGATAGCGCTGGGCTGCGTGCTCGGCTTCGCTGTGCAGTTCGGCCTCGCGCGAGTGCTTGCCGCCCTGATCGGCGGCGATCTGCCGGCGCCGACCTGGCTGCCGGTGGCGCATGGCTTTGCGGTCGGGCTTACATTGCTGGCCGGTTTTGTCGTACCGCAGCTATTGCGCCTCGGTCGGGTTTCCACCCTGCGCGTGCTGCGGCGCGAATGGGCAGGCGCCGAGGGGCTGACAATTACCGGCTACGCGGTCGGGCTGGGCGCGCTGGCGGGCCTGATGTTCTGGATCGCCGGCGAGGCGAAGCTGGGTCTTGCGGTGGTCGGCGGATTCACCGTCGCGCTGGGCGCCTTCGCCGCCGCGGCGCGGCTCGCGATCGAGGCCGTTGGGCGGGTTCGCGGCGCCTCGGGCGCCGGCTGGCGCTACGGGCTGGCGTCGGTGCGGCGCCGGCTCGGCGCCTCGCTGATCCAGGTGGTCGGGCTGTCGGTCGGGCTGACTGCGCTGCTCCTGCTTACCCTGATACGAAACGACCTGCTGGCCGAGTGGCAGCGTGCGGCGCCGCCGGATGCGCCGAACCGCTTCATCATCAATGCGCAACCAGAGCAGGTGCAGCCGATCGAGGCGTTCTTCGCCGAGCAGGGTGTCGAGAGCCCGGCGCTTTCGCCGATGATTCGCGGGCGGCTGACGGCACGCAATGGCAAGCCGGTCGAGCCGGAGCAGTACGAGGATGACCGCGCTAGGCGACTGGTGGAGCGCGAGTTCAACCTGTCCTACTCGGCGCAGATGCCGCCGGGCAACCGGGTGGTCGCCGGTGCGTGGTACGGCACCGGGCGAACGCCCCAGTTCTCGGTCGAGGAAGGGCTGGCGAAGACCCTCGGGCTCGAGCTCGGCGACATGCTGACTTTCGCGGTCGCCGGGACGCCGGTCGATGCCAGGATCACCAGCCTGCGCAAGCTCGACTGGGACTCGATGCGGGTCAATTTCTTCGTCATCGCGCCGCCCGGCGTGCTCGACGCCTACCCGACCAGCTTCATCACGGCGTTTCATCTGCCGGACGAGCGCGCGGATTTCACCAACCGGCTGGTTGCCCGGTTCCCGAACCTGACGGTGATCGACATGAGTGCGATCATGCGTCAGTTCCGCAGCGTGATGGATCAGATCTCGACCGCGGTCCAGTTCGTCTTCGGCTTTGCCTTGCTGGCTGGCGTGGTGGTGATGCTCGCCGCGCTCGATTCGACACATGCCGAACGTGGCTTCGAAATGGCGGTGCTGCGCACCCTGGGCGCGCGCAACCGGCAGTTGCGCTCGGCGCTGCTCGCCGAGTTCGCGGCCCTGGGGACGGCTGCCGGCGCACTTGCCGGCATTGCGGCGAGCGCGATCGGCTGGGTGATCGCGCATCAGGTCTTCAGTCTCGACTATCTGCCGAGTCTGCTTCCGGTACTCGTCGCGGCGCCGATCGGCGCGGTCTGTGTCATGGTGGTGGGCTGGTTCGGCACCAGGCGGGTGTTGCGTCAGCCGCCGCTGGAAAGCATCCGGGCGCTCGCCTGAACGGTTCGGAAGCGGCGCTTCCACCGACGTATAATCCGGCGCTCGCTTACCGGTCCGCCCGGACCCCGCACATGTCACCCCTGTACTGGATCATCGCCGCGAGCCTGGCCGGCGGCTTGCTGTCGGTCGTCGCTGCGGCCGCCTTCACCTATTCACTGCGCCCGCACTGGGTGCATCACCTGGTGAGCTACGCGATCGGCGCGCTGCTCGGGGCGGCCTTTCTCGAAGTCATGCCGCACGCCCTGAGCACGGCGGGCGACACGAAGTACATCGCCGGTCTAATCCTGGCCGGAATACTGCTGTTCTTCGTGCTGGAAAAGCTGGTTCTGTGGCGGCATTGCCACGAGGATCAATGCGAAGCTCATGAGCATGTCGAGCTTCATGATTCCCTCGGCCATGCGGAGGGTGACCGCGGACGCAGCGGAGCTCTGATCATGATCGGGGACACCTTCCACAATTTCGTCGACGGTGTGCTGATCGCGGCGGCATTCATGGAGAGCGTTCCGCTCGGGCTGGTTACCGCGACGGCTATGATCGCGCACGAAATTCCGCAGGAAATCGGCGATTTCGTGATCCTGCTCCATTCGGGCTACAGCCGCGCCCGCGCCCTGTTGTTCAACATGCTGTCGAGCCTGGCCACCCTGGTCGGCGGGGTGCTGGCGTATGTGGCCCTGCCGATGGTCGATGGCGCCGTGCCGGTGCTACTCGCGCTTGCCTGCTCGAGCATGATCTACGTCGCGGTCGCGGACCTGATTCCCGGGCTGCATCGTCGCCCGCAACTCGGTGCCACGGTTCAGCAGGTCGGCTTGATCGGCCTGGGCATTCTCTCGATTTCCGGAGTTCACCTGCTGGTCGACGGTCTCGGTCTGGTCCAGTAGCCGGCGGCGACGTCGAACAGGTGTACCGACCAGCCAAAGCAGCAGGCCGAGCGGCAGCAGGCCATAGAATACTAGCGTCAGTACGCCCGCCGTCACGTTGGTTTCAGTGATCGACATCAGAATGGCAACGTACAACCAGGCGATTGCAACGATATACATGAATCGAAAAGTGAAGATCGGTACGCAAGGTCCGGTTGGTCGGCAACGAAGGCTGAAAAACCTGCTCAATATGCGGGAGGTTTCTTGTATACTTTCCAAATAAGCCGGATTTCGCGCGAGCATGCAAGAGGGGCGTTGGCTTCGGCTCCCTAACCAGAACAAGATCACGGTGGGTCAGGAGGGCGGGCGATGTCCAGCACAGCAGTCAGGAAAGACAGTATGGCAGACGAGACAAAGACACAGAATATCCGCTTGATCAAGAAGTACCCGAATCGGCGCCTGTACGATACCAAGACGAGTTCTTACATCACGCTGGCGGACGTGAAGGAACTCGTTCTGAAGACCGAGGAGTTCCAGGTCATCGATGCGAAGAGCGGCGACGATCTGACGCGATCCATCCTGCTCCAGATCATTCTCGATGAGGAGGCCGGCAGCATGCCGATGCTGACCAGCGACCTGCTCTCGCAGATGATCCGCTTCTACGGCAATGCGATGCAGGGCATGATGGGCAAGTATCTCGAGACCAACATCACCGCGTTTACTGACATGCAGGCCAAGCTGCAGGACCAGGTACGCAGCCTTTACGGCGACAACAACGGGATGAACAAGGATCTATGGACCCAGTTCCTGAACTTTCAGGGGCCCGCCATGCAGAGCATGATGGGCACCTACATGGAACAGTCGAAAAAGATGTTCATCCAGATGCAGGATCAGATCGAGAGCCAGACCCGCACCCTGTTCGCGGGGTTTCAGTTGCCCGGCTTTCCCGGCCAGCCATCTGCTGCCGAGCGTGAAGGCGAGATAGACGAAAAGTAAACGCTGCGCCCCTCGTCTTCTGCAGTCCGACCCCGACCCACGCAGCATGGCAAGAGCCAAACCCGCGCCGCGGGTCGGATTCGTTTCTCTTGGTTGCCCCAAGGCGCTCGTCGACGCCGAGAATATTCTGACCCGCCTTCGTGCCGAAGGGTACGACATCGCGCCATCGTATGACGGCGCCGACCTCGTGGTTGTCAACACCTGCGGCTTCATCGACGCGGCGGTCGAGGAATCGCTCGACGCGATCGGCGAGGCTGTCGCGCAGAACGGGAAAGTCATCGTAACCGGATGTCTCGGTGCCAAGGGAAACGTGGTGCGAGACGCTCATCCCGCCGTGCTGGCTGTGACCGGCCCGCATGCGACCGAGCAGGTGATGGATGTCGTCCACGCGCATCTGCCGAGGCCGCATGATCCGTTCGGCGATCTGGTGCCGCCGCATGGCATCAAGCTGACACCCGGGCACTACGCGTATCTGAAGATCTCGGAAGGCTGCAATCACAAGTGCACGTTCTGCATCATTCCGTCGATGCGTGGCGATCTGCTTTCCCGGCCGATCGGCGAGGTGATGCGTGAGGCGGAAAACCTCGTGAATGCCGGTGTTCGGGAACTGCTGGTGATCTCCCAGGACACCAGCGCCTATGGCGTCGACGTCAAATTCCGCACCGGCTTCTGGGGCGGACGGCCGCTGAAGACGCGAATCACCGAACTCGCGAAGGCCCTGGGTGGACTCGATGTCTGGGTGCGGATGCACTATGTCTATCCGTACCCTCACGTGGATGAACTACTTCCGCTGATGGCCGAGGGCCGCATCCTGCCCTACCTCGACGTCCCATTCCAGCATGCGAGTCCGCGGATTCTCAAGCTGATGAAGCGGCCCGCCAGCGCCGAGAACAACCTTGCCCGGATCAGGGCATGGCGAGCGATTTGTCCGGAACTCACCATTCGCAGCACCTTCATTGCCGGTTTTCCCGGCGAGACCGAGCAGGAGTTCGAGGCCTTGCTGCAGTTTCTCGAGGAGGCGCAACTCGATCGGGTTGGCTGCTTCGCCTACTCGCCGGTGGACGGTGCAACGGCGAACGATCTGCCCGGCGCGCTGCCCGAGCAGGTGCGGGAGGAGCGTAAGGCGCGCCTGATGTCTTTTCAGGAGGACATCTCCACCCAACGTCTCGAGCGAAAGATCGATCGGGAAATAACGGTACTGGTGGATGATATCGACGAGGACGGCGCCTTGGCACGTTCGGAGGGCGACGCACCGGAAATCGATGGTCTGGTCATCATTCCCGATTCCCGAGGGGTGAAGGTCGGCGAGTTCTATCGTGTCCGGGTGACTGACTGCGACGTCCATGACCTCTATGCGGAAGTCATCGGTTGAACGGGCCGCCCGCGCCGCGGAATCGCCGGCCATGAATTTCGCATTGCGGTTGCGGTGGCAAATCCGATTCGCCTAGGCCTTGCGCTGGGCAGCGGTTCGGCGCGGGGCTGGGCGCATATCGGCGTATTGCGAGCGCTCGCCGAGGAGGGCGTGGTGCCCGATGTCGTGTGCGGCTGCTCGATCGGCAGTTTCGTCGGGGCCGCCTATGCCAATGGCGATCTGGGCAAGCTCGAATCCTGGGTTGCAAGCCTTACACGGCAGGATGTACTGGGCTTGCTCGATGTCCGGCTGCGGGGCGGCTTGATCAAGGGCGACAAGCTGATGCGCTTCTTCTCCGATCACTTCGTCGACCATGACTTTTCCGATCTGCCGATTGCGCTCGCCTGTATCGCGACCGACCTGCAGACGGGGCGCGAAGTCTGGCTGCGCGATGGCAGCGTCGCGGATGCGGTGAGGGCATCGATTGCATTGCCGGGATTGTTTTCGCCGATACGACGCGACGGGCAACTACTGGTCGACGGCGGGCTGGTCAACCCCGTTCCCGTTTCGGTTGCGCGAGCGATGGGCGCGGATATCGTGATTGCCGTGGATCTCGGATCCGATGTCGTTGGCCGTGCCTGGCGCTCAACAGTGCCGAAGGACAGCAAGGCAGCGCCGGTCTGGGCTCTGCCGTCGATGCTGGCGAGGCTGGGCCTGGCTGACAGCAAAGTGCAGCCGGAAGAAGACCTGCCGTCGCTGATCACTGTGTTGAGCAGTGCAATTCAGATCATGCAGGTGCGTATTGCCCGCAGTCGACTTGCCGGCGAGCCGGCCGACGTGGTGATCGCACCGCGCGTGGCCGGTCTTGGCCTGATGGACTACCATCGTGGCGTGGAAGCGATCGCAGAAGGCCGCGAAGCGGTGGCGCGCATGCTGCCGGCCATTCGCTACGTTCTTGGTCGCTGAATATCTGGCGAGGGCTCGATGTCCATAGCGGCACTGCTGTCGGAACTGCGCGCCATCGTCGGGGCATCGGCGGTCATCGATGACCGCGATGCCGCCGCGCCGTATCTCGTCGACTGGCGGGAGCGCTATTTCGGCGCTGCTCTGGCGATCGTCAAGCCTGGCTCGACCGGCGAGGTATCGCGTGTCATCTCTGTTTGCGCGCGAAACGGCGTACCGATCGTTCCGCAGGGAGGCAACACGGGTTTGGCGGGCGGCGCAACCCCCCTGACCGATGGGCGGGACATCGTGCTCAATCTGTCGCGCATGAATCGCGTGCGCGGCCTCGACCCGGCCAACAACACGGTAACGGTGGAAGCAGGCTGCATCCTCCAGAACATCCAGCAGGCAGCGTTCGCTGCGAACCGCTTGTTTCCGCTGACGCTTGCCTCGCAGGGTAGCTGCCAGATCGGCGGGAATCTTGCGACCAACGCCGGTGGGGTGCATGTGCTGCGTTACGGCAACATGCGCGATCTGGTGCTCGGCATCGAGGTTGTCCTGCCCGATGGACGCACCTGGAATGGACTGCGTGCGTTGCGCAAGGACAACTCTGGATACGACCTCAAGCAACTGTTCATCGGCGCCGAGGGAACTCTGGGCGTGATCACTGCCGCGGTGCTCAAGCTGTTTCCCAGGCCGCGCGTTTCGGTCGTCTGCTGGGTGGCGTTCGCAAGCGTCGGCGGTGCGGTCGAACTCCTGTCAGCGCTTCGCGGGCGCTTCGGCGAACGGGTCAGCGCCTTTGAAATCGTCGGCATGCCGGCACTGGAATTGGTGCTGCGGCACATCCCATCCGCGCGAAATCCGCTGTCGACCGCGGCGCAGTGGTTCGGCCTGCTCGAGCTTAGCGATTCCTTCGATGGCTACGATCTGGCCTCGGCAGTTGAAAACGAGTTGAGCGAGGCTGCGCGGGAGGGTCTGATAGGCGATGCGGCCATCGCTCACAGCCAAGCCCAGGCTGACGCGTTCTGGGCTTTGCGCGAGAACATATCCGAAGCGCAAAAGATCGAGGGAATCAGCATCAAGCACGATATCGCAGTGCCGGTCAGCCAGACGCCGGCGTTTCTCGATCGCGCGGACGCTGCGCTTCGACAAGCGTTCCCCGATCTGCGCATCGTCGCTTTCGGCCACCTGGGCGACGGCAATCTTCACTACAATCTGTCGAAACCCGAGAGCGCCGACAACGCCACATTCATCGCGCAAACCGGGCAAGTGAATAGGATCGTTCACGATCTCGTCGGCGAACTCGGCGGCTCGATTTCTGCAGAGCACGGTCTCGGCCAGCTCAGACGCGACGAGATCCTTCGATACAAGTCCGCCCTCGAAATCGAGCTGATGAAGGCCGTGAAAACTGCACTGGATCCGGCCGGGTTGTTCAACCGCGGCAAACTCATTTGATGTGGGCTGGCGTCGCATCGACGGTGCGGCTTTTCTTTACAAGCATTTGAACACTGCCTATAATTCGGCCTCTTTCGTCGGGGGTATAGCTCAGCTGGGAGAGCGCTTGCATGGCATGCAAGAGGTCAGCGGTTCGATCCCGCTTACCTCCACCAACGAAGAATCGTGGTTCTCGGTCCCCATCGTCTAGAGGCCTAGGACATCGCCCTTTCACGGCGGTAACCGGGGTTCGAATCCCCGTGGGGACGCCAGCAATTCAGGGCTTCGAACGGCGAGTCGAAGCCGCACAGGTCTGGAGCGGTAGTTCAGTTGGTTAGAATACCGGCCTGTCACGCCGGGGGTCGCGGGTTCGAGTCCCGTCCGCTCCGCCAACACAAGCATGTAAGTACATGTTTCAGAATAGTTTCTGAGACATGTACTTACAACAACCCACAAATTGACCCACAACTTAGATTGCCTGCTTGGCTTCTGCGGGCGCAGGCCTGCTCTCGGCACAATTTGCGTTCGATAACACGGCCGTGTCTCCAGTAGCCAAGCTGTGTATTGATATACAATATCGCTAGACGTGATGTGTCGAGGTGCTGCTGCGGTTCTGCCGCACAATCCGCTTGGTGACGTTCCAGTTCCGCACGGAACTTCGCCGGACGCGCCTTCGCCGCATTCAGCGCTTGACGCCCATGAACTTTGCTGCCGGCGTCGATTTCTGTGAGCGTTCGTATTGACTCACGCTCGTGGTGCCGCGGGTCATCTCGACTTTACCGAGAGCGGAATTCCAATGATCCCGCCATTCCCACGGCGGAACAGGATTCCTGTCGTTCCACAATCCCATTCGCTTGCTGTTCGCTTCGGTCTGTACAGACTCATACCGACCGCGATCTTCCGGCGTCTGTTCCATGGCGCATTTTCGATACCACCATGCCAGACCCCGCGTGACTTGAGCGAGTCCTGTGTCCAACGTTAGCGGACAGATAGAACAGTCGGACGGTTACCTTGCCGACAATTCGCGACTAGCGATCCCGCTTGTTCCACTCGACCCGCACGTCTTTGCTGAACACGAGCCGGGACAGGCTGGACTTCGACCGGTCGCCGAAGGCCTGCGACTTCTCCGGTGCGTCGATTCCCATGAGCCGGATTCCCCGGCGGCCACTTGAAATTCCTCCACCTGTGGCCAGGTCAAAATCCCCCAGGGGCGAGGACAGGAGTGTGGGGATTGTTACTCGGGATGGGTAGCTTTGGCAAGTCGGCTGGCGGCCTCTTTGAGGCGATAGCTTTTGCCGCGGAACTCGAGCAGGACGCTGCGGTGCAGGAGGCGGTCGAGGATGGCGGTGGTGAGGGCGGCGTCGCCGAGAAACTTGTGCCAATCCTCGATGATGCGGTTTGAGGTGATGAGCGAGCTGCGTCGCAGCTTGTAGCGCTTGTGCAGGATCGATTGCAGGGCGTCGGCGGCCTCGGCCGGGAGGTGGCGGGCCAGGAACAAGTCGTCGAGCACCAGCAGGTCGGCGTCGATGACGGGCTTGAGCAGCTTGCGCTTGTCGGCGCTCGCGCCCTGAGCGAGATTGGCGAGCAGCTCATCGGCTTCGCCGTAGAGCACGCGCAGCCCCGAGCGCAGCGCCGAATAGGCGATCGCCTTGGCGATGTGGCTCTTCCCGGTGCCGGGCTGACCGATCAGCAGTGCGCTGTCGCCCTCGGCGATGAACTTCAGGGTATGCAGCTCGAAGCAGGTGCGCTTGGGGATCTTGGGGTTGTAGCCCCAGTCGAATTCCGCCAGCGAAGCGCGCTCCTCGAGCCCGGAGAGCTGGTAGCGGCGCTCCAGTAGGCGAGACTGGCGCCGGTCCAGCTCATCCTGGAGCAGGGCCGAGAAGGTCTCGAGAAACGACAGGCTGGAAGCCTGGGACTCGATCAGGCGCGTCTCCAGGGTGGCACGCACGCCCGACAGGCGCAGCTGTTTGAGGGTTTTTTCGATTTCCATCATGCTCATGCTCATGGCTTGGGGTCTCCTGGACGGTGGGTAATGGGTGGTATCGGTGCTGGGCGTGCGCGGGCGTTGAGCTTGGACGCCGCGGGTTTGTCGGCGTTGAGCCCGGCGTGGCGGCGGTTCCGTCAAGGGCGGGCGAGGGGTTTTCTCGCCCGGCGCAGCGCACCCTTGACGGCGACCGGAGAAATACGCTCCTGGCGGGTTGGCAGGCAGTTCTTTCGCCTGCCGGCCTGCCTTACGGCGAGTGCAGGGGTTTGGGGCGGCGCCCCCAAGGTGTTGCGAGTGCACCGCGTACTCATGCGCAGTCCTGCGCTTGTGGTTCGCCCAGCGGTGGCTGCACGCGCTCGGTTGCCTGTGAGGGTGCGGGCGTATCGGGCGCCAACGGCTCCGTGCCGACACTGCGGTTGAAGAACGCGGCATACTCGGCGGGATCACGGATGAGCTCGTGCTGCTGGGTGAGCGGCGAGCCAGCGTCACCCAGGGGCAATTCCGGCTGGGTTCCATCGAGCCGGGCGATGGCCTGAGCGAGCAGTTGCTCAGCGATCGCGCGCACGGCCTTGTAGGCGTGGATGTGGCGGGCGAGCGCGCTGGCGGCTGCCTGCTCCAGGATGCAGGCCGGATAGCGCGGGTGCAGCCCCACGATACCCCACATGCTCTTCTGCGCCTCGCGCCCACGTTGCTCGAACAACGCGCGACACAGCGCGTGGGTGTGGGGCCGATGTGCTCGGCGCGCTTGAGGATCTGGTGTGTCTGGCGGGAGGGGTTGAACAGGCGCTCGGCATCGGGCAGTTCGACTGCGCCCTTGCGCCTCGCGCGCGTATGGCGGCGGATCAGCGCCAGCGTGTGCAGGTCGCGGATCTCGATCTCGTGCTCATAGAGGCGGACCAACACCTCGGCGCCGATCGGGGCCGGGCGCGCGGCATACCAGGCGCTGTCAACCTGAACGGTGGTGTCGTCCTGCACCGTGCGCGTGCCCTCCTCGAAGTAGCGGAAGCCCTCGATAGGCAACGCCTTGAGGTGGGCGCGCTCCTCCTGGAACATCTCCTCGACCTGGCGCTTGGCCCGGCCGTGAATGCGCTGGGCGGCCCACTTCTCTTCCCAATGCATGAGAAAGGCGTTTTGCGCCTCGATCGATTCGAAGCGCCGCCCCGCCAGAGCCGTGGCCTGGGTGTGCTGGATCGCGTTTTCCACGGACCCTTTTCGGTTCGGATCACGAACGCGGGCCGGATCGGCCACGACCGCGTAATGGGCGAGCATCGCCGCGTACAGGCGGTTCAGTTGCGGCTCGTAGATGTCCGGGCGGATGACGCCCTCTTTCAGGTTATCGAGCACCACGTACTGGCAGCAACCGCCGAAGTAGCGGAAGGCCTGCTCGTGAAGCCACGCCCACACCTGGCTGCTCGACTTCCACACCACCTGCCGATACGAGCGGCGCGAGTAGCGAAGCGTCATCACGAACAGCCGCGGTTTGCGATACCGGCCGCTCGGATGAAGCGTGGGCGCGCCCTCGCCGTAGTCGACCTGTGCCTCTTCCCCGGGCAGGAACTCCAGCCGGTCGAATTGCTCCGGCGCCTGGGTGCGCAGCGCCCGGCAGAAGCGCTTGACGCTGTTGTAGCGGCCCTCGAAGCCAAAGCGATCCACCAGATCCTGGTAGATCGCCATGGCGTTGCGACCCAAACGCACCTGCGCCTCGATCCATGCCCGGTGCGGCTCGCAGGCTGAACGGGCGTGCGCAGGTAGCCGCAGCGGGGATGGATCGGGCGCCAGCGCCGGTGGCCAGGGTGGAGGAATTTGAACGGCCAGCCCGGGCGAGCCGGTGGCCATGGGGGAATTTGCCTCGGCTTCGGTCTCCTGGGCAAGCTTGCGGATCGTCTTACGATCGATCCCCGTCTTGCGCCAGATCTCGCGCTGCGAGACCCCGTTCTGCAGCAGCGTTACGACCGTGCTCTTCTGATGCGGCTTCAAGACATTCACCTCCTCTACCCCCCGTTGGAATCGAGGGGCGATGATGTCCTGTCCGCGCCACCACCAACATTGCCGACAATTAGGTCATCGGCATGCACCTGGGTGGGGGATTTTCAAGTGGCCACAAGTGGAGGAGTTTGGGTGGCCGCCGGGGCCGGATTTTGTGCTGCTGCTTCTCTGCATCGAAAACGGTAATGGTATCGCCATCCGAGACAGCAACAACGAAGTCGGTCAGAATGTTCCCTGCGTAAGCATGGAAGCATACCAGCGAACGCGTGAGCGCAAGACTGCGAAGGACGAACATGGATGCGAATAGCGCTGGGCGGCGACAATCATCTTGGCCGGTGTAACGACAAAGGTTTTTCCCGGTGGGGAGGACTCTCCGGCGGTTAGCAGCGCTACCTATTGCGTGGCGGAACTTCAGGGCTTGCACGCAGCCCCGGGTAACAATTGGATGTGGTGTTCTCCTCACTGCCAGTACGAACTCAGTGGCGTGTGAGTTCTGAGTCTGCGCGTAAGATCGGACACACCGGATCTGCGGCACGGTTGAGAAAAGCGGCCTCGCAATCCAAGGATCACGAGGCCGACAGACAATCCGCGCCGAAACATCATGTGAGTTAGGTTGCCCGGGTCCGTGATGCAATCCACTGCTCGATGTCCAGTAGGCGCCAGGCGACGGCACGCTGGGACAGCTTTAGCGGAGGTGGAAAGCGTTCATCGGAAATCAACTTGTAGATCGTCGATCGTGCGAGTCCCGTGATTTGAATGACGTTGGGGAGGCGCAGGAGACTTGTGGCAGGCAGTTCGGTAGTCATAGCGTGAGGTCCTGAAAGCAGGGGAATGGGGATAGCCGCTGCACCTGGCAACAGCCGGGGGTTTTTCGCCATCTGTCGCTCAGGCGAGATTCTGATCTCTTGGATTGAAGGAGTGTCCTCGCGGCCCGCTCAGCGAAGCCGTTTCGCCATTGCTATGGCTGGCAATGAGCATCCGAAGGGGCGTTTCGCCGTCAGTCCGCTGCGATCGTCAGGGTCACTCGACGCTGCCGTTCAAGCAGATGGCTTGGGAAAGCGATTCAACCGGACGTGGTTGGTGAGCGCAGTGGTAGCAGGTCTCGCGACTGATTCAACTGCACTACGGGGGAGCTGGAATAATAGCCCGTTGGCGTTCTTAGCCGACTCGAAGGGCGAGCAATCGCTCCGGCCGAACCACCAACTCCGGAAGTTCAAAACGGGAATCGTTTCGACTGCGCGATTGTCCAACTACACGGCGGGAAACACGACGTAAGAATGTCGGCGCATTCAGGAATCCGACCGTAACTCCACGAAACCGAGTTTCGTCGCGCGACCACATGAATCCAATATTTGCCGTTGCGGCAAAACGTGGGCTCGATGGTGCGGCATTCGCTAAGGCAGGTATCGACTGCTACGCCAGCGCACAAGCCGTGCGATGGCCGGCAAAGCCTAGCGGCCCGACTATGCCGGATGAGGCCAGCGTAGCCGATGAATTCTGGGAATTCAAGGAGCAACAAAGCCGCGATCCGAATGTCCCCCGCGATGTGGTGCGTTTCGCACGTATAACTCGGAGTTGGCACGGCGCAATCATGCATCGGCGAGCGAATTTGCGCAGGGAGGGTCCGCCAATACAGCTTTCGCACAATCGCTCGCAATTGCGCGATCGCGCCGTCGCGCTACACCGATCGAAATGGTGTCAGCGGCGCCGCGAATTTCGATCAAACCTGACGGTTCGGAAATCACGGCTTCCGACGCCAGTAGTTGGGCATCCCGCATCCGCTCACCTCGCCGCGGACCGTGTATCCGCTTGAAGAATCACCGAAGAAGATCCAGAACGGCGTCTGTAAAGACGGGGATCGAAGAAAATCGACGAAGAAAACCCATGACTTTCAAACCGCCGAGTTTGAACGACTATCAGAACGCCGCTGAGAAATGGATCGCGCTCGATCCTGACTTGCGTTCTGCATAGAACCAACGATCGCGCAAAACGGGCTGGGTTCGCCTGAATAGGCTTCGACCCCAACGCCACCGAGAGCCGAACGCCGATGGCCACCTTTAGTTCGAAGCAGACTCAAAGCCTCGCGTCTCAGATTGATGACATGCTCCAAGAGGTCGCTTATGCCCATTGGCATATTTGACAATCACGTCGGCGGGGGGCCGCGAAACAAATGCGCCCGAAAAGACCGCGCTGTCGTAGCGCGATTGCCGTGGAAACTTTCACGGATAGTCTCTGCGTGAGACGTCGCGTTCGAGGTGGTGACCGGAGAGAAATTCGGACGCCTGGATTCTGGCTTGAAACGCATGAAACGTCCTATTTTCATGGATGGCAGAAAAGGCGGTCAAAACGGGGGGATCGGAAAAGAAGCGGGTTTTTCGAGGGTTTTTGGCATGCAGATACAAAGACTTGGCGGGGCAGGGCGCCGGATTTGACGGAAAATTCGCGTGCTCGGGCCTTCCCCCCTTCTGCTTGGGCTTACAACCCCTTGTTGCTACACTCGCTGGCGCCAACCACTACCGACAGTCCATGACATGAACAAGAAGGAATGTGCGTCCAGCGAAGGCTGGTTTGTTCAGCGGGAGACAGTCCCGCCGGGGCAAGAATCAGAAGCCCCGTAGCTTGGATAGCAAGTAGAAGAGAAACCGACTACTTGAAGCCTATCGACAGGCCTTCCTTGAGGGAAGGTGCGAGTCACCGGGCCGTAACGCAGGTGAACGCGTATGTGGCCTCGTAATTCTTTATCCCGAAGGCTGAGCCCCCGTTCTTTGGGCGAAAGCAGCATGAGCAGCCGAAATCTGATCGACGCGGCTGTCCCACTTCGGCGGGGTGAAAGCGATGGCACGGTGACAAGGACAAGCTAAGCAACTGGAGAAGCCCTCCTCGCCCCGGCGCGAAATCGTCGGAGCAAGGTAGGCCCTATAACCGGTGTACCCGGGAAGTGGGCCGAAGGCGAGAGGGTGGCGGACGGGCCCGCGGTAGCGATGAAGTTGGGTAACGCCGATGGAGCGATGGGGCCCTGCTGCGTTGTAACTCCCTTGACAACATGGAAGGCAAGGACGACATGACAAAGGCGTCCGTTCGTTTGCAGGACCTGAGGCGAGGGATATACGTCAAGGCGAAGGCTGAACCGTCTTGGCGATTCTGGGGGTTGTACGTTCACGTCTGCAAGATGGAAACGCTGCAAGAGGCGTACTTGATGGCCAAGAGAAACCACGGCGCGCCGGGCATTGACGGAGTGACGTTCGAGGACATCGAGACGCAGGGCGCAGGGGCGTTCCTCGATCAGATACGGGACGAACTGACCGGGCGTACCTACGTACCGCTGCGGGCGAGGAAGAAGGAGATACCGAAGGATGGGGGCAGCAAAGTCCGCGTCTTGTCGATCCCGGCGATCCGAGACCGCGTAGTGCAAGGTGCGCTCAAGCTGATATTGGAGCCGATCTTCGAGGCTGACTTCCAGCCTGGCTCGTATGGATATCGACCGAAGCGGACAGCGCATCAAGCGGTGGAACGCGTCGCGAAGGCGATCGTCCAGCAAAAGACGTGCGTGATCGATCTGGATCTGAGCGCCTATTTTGACACGGTGCGGCATCACTTGCTGCTAGACAAAGTAGCACTCCGGGTGCGGGACGACGACGTGATGCATTTGCTGCGTCTGATCCTCAAGGCATCGGGCAAACAAGGCGTTCCGCAGGGCGGGGTGATCTCACCGCTGCTCAGCAACATCTATCTCACCGAGGTAGATCGCATGTTGGAACGGGCCAAGACCGTGACGACCCACGGCGAGTACTCCGCCGTGGAGTACGCGCGGTTCGCCGATGACTTGGTTGTCCTGGTGGACGCGCACCCGCGACATGCATGGCTGAAGAAGGCGGTACCCACGCGGCTGCGGCAGGAATTGGCCAAACTGCAGGTCGAGGTCAATGAAGAGAAGAGCACCACCGTAGAACTGGCGCGAGGCGAGAGCTTCGGCTTCCTGGGATTCGAGTTCCGCCGCATCCGCGCTCGTAGCGGCGCGTGGCGGCCGCAGTACACGCCCAAGCTCAAGAAGCGCACGGCGTTATTGCAAAAACTCAAGGACGTCTTCCGACGATTCCAATCCCAACCGGTGGGTCGGGTGATCGAGCTGATCAATCCGATTCTGCGGGGCTGGGTGAACTACTTCGCGGTAGGGCATTCCAGCCGGTGCTTCAGCTACATCCAAGACTGGGTAGAGAAGAAGATCAGGCGGCACATTCGGCGCGCTCAGAAACGCCATGGCTTCGGCTGGAAGACGTGGAGTAGGCAACGGCTGGGCGCAACTCTGGGGCTGTTCAACAGCTACCGGGTTCGCAGTCGTGCGCCGAAAGTGTCCCCAGCATGACAGGTCACATAACCTTTGACGCGAAGCACGCAGGAGAGCGGAGTGCGGGAAAACCGCCTGCTCCGTTCGACGAGGCGGGGGTTGGAAACGTGACGATGGCAGCCGGACTGAGGGCCAGTGCGAAAGCGCTGGAACGCCCACCGGAGCCTAATGTCGGCGCGCCAGTCCTCGACCCTACTCTTCGACGCGATCGCCACCTCCACCTGAATCTTTCCCGTGGCGAAATCGTGCGCATCCTCGGCACCCTCATCGACATCATCGGCAACGAGATCAAGCGCGGGCGCAAGGTCCAGATCAGCGGCCTCGGAACGTTCTCGACCGCCAAGCGCAAGGCGCACAAGGGCACAAATCCCAAGACCGGCGAGCCGATCAAGATCGCCGCCATGCGCTGCCCAAGTTCTCGGCGGCCAAAGCGTTGAAGGATCGGGCCAGCAAGAAGAAGTAGCCCGCCACGCCCCTCGTGCTCCGGGCGTCCTATCCGCACGAGCGAAGACTCCCTACGGGGCAGGGCAGGGGATAACGACGATCGATGCATAACCGAGAAAGACGCCTTTGTTCGTGGCCCAAGGCCTGTGTGGCCCTTCCTAGAGAAAACCCTACATGCAACAGACATGGCATTCCCGTGCGGCGAGCCTGCTTGATGATCCAATCATGGTGGATTGGGCGCTCCACCACTATGCGCATTTGGCGCCCGGCTCAGAGCTTGGACAGCGGCTGGGCGAACTCTGGTTTCATGACATCAATATTAGGCGCTGGATCGATGGCGATGACGCGGAGGCGCGACGTCTTGCACTGCTTTATGTTCCGGAAGAATATTTTGTCAACGCTACTTCCACGATCGCCGCCCGCTGGAGCCAATGGCCGTCGAATCTGGCAAGTTCCGCGGTGCGAATACTGGCCGCGGTCGAGCCGGCACTGGCCGCGCAGGTCTTTGCGGATTATCTAGAGCACGAGCCAGCCTTGTCGGTCCCGCGAGTTGCGGCCATTCTGGGCAACGTTGAGGCGTTGCCTTACCCCATGGCGCTGCCAATGATCGAGAAGCTGATGGCGCTGAGTCGGGGCAATGAAGGCCCCCCCATCTCGCACATACGACTTCATGTTCTTGCTGCCGCGCTACGGCTCAAACAGATTCACGTCTTGCCGGACTTGCTCGAGGCGCTTTTTTCCCAGCCGGACCCACAGATTGAGGCGATGGTGGAAGCGGTCACCAAAGATCTGTTCGGCCATGACAGTTTTGCAGATCTTTATTTCGTGCGCCGCAGCGGATACTCCGTAGCCACGTTCACTGAGTTGGCCTGCCTGTTCGAAAGCGATGCGCCCTTGGCCGAGATGGATGCAGTGGTGATGTCGCCGGCGCCTCTAGCGGCCGCCCTGAGTCTGTTGGAACCCCATCGTGACCGGTGCGCCGAATCTCGGCGTGTATGGGAACTGCTGCAGCAAAGCAAGGCGTGCCGGAGCAATGATCATCCCGTTGAGCTTGCTGCCCTGGTGTTATCCGCCGTTGCGAGCGCATTCGAGCGCAAGTCAGTCGATACCGCAGCGCTCACCATGGAAGAGATGCTCACTTTGCTGGCGCAGGATGTGAGAACCAGTATTCACTATGACGCGTTGGTCAATGCCTTGCGCGGCTTGCCGACAGACGAAGTGATCGCAGCGACGATTATTCATCAACACAGAGTCAAAGACACATTCGGCGGTGTAATGCTCGCCCGCGTGATGGGCGACTTGTGCTGGGCGCAGTTCGTACAGCCGTTGATTGGGTGTCTCGAAGAAGCGCAAAGCGATTTCCTGAAGGAAGCCGCTACAAAATCACTACTCGCCATTGGCGAGCCAGCGCGCGATGCGCTGATCGCTCAGTGGGATACGCTGGATCGCTCGCAACGTATATATGGCGGTTCAGTCATCACGGCGGTCGGCGGGGCAGCGGTAGCGCAGTTCGCGCTGAGCCGAAAAGGCGAGTTGCTGCACGATGATGTCGAAGAGTGGTGCGCGTTCATGCTGGCTTCACCGGATCCCCGCATGATCGAGCAGCTTCGTCCAGAGTTGCGTCGTAACCAGGATCTCATCAACGAGACCTACTATCGTCTGTGCCGACTGCTGGATCAGGAAGGGCCCGAGCTTGCGGACTTGCGCACCGGCATCCTGCATCGAAGGGCGCAACTGATCCGGCGACTTGAAAGTTTGGACCATGACGAGTTGTTCGAACCACGCACAACGCTGAGCTTGTCGCTGCGCTGTACATCCTGCAAGGACGTTAACCGGTATGAAGTAAGGCATCTGGTCATTGGCGATACCGCTCAGCATCCATACCTGATCGCCGAGGAGTTTGCGTGTCTTTCCTGCGGCGAATTTGCCGACTTTGAATTCGAAGCGGAAGCCAAGTTGGCTTTATTGGCAGAAACGATGCGGCTACGAATGGCCGCTGACTCAGGCGAAAAGCAAGATTCTGCCCTGATCTCGCGTATGGATGTTTTATCGTCGGATGGAACCCTTCAGCCTGCCCCGACTGCTTATGCCCAGCTGCGGGAAATAGTGGGCAACAACCCCGATGACTGGCTGTCCTGGTTTCGCATGGGCAATGTCAACCTTGGAATTAATCGCCCCAAGGGTGCTTTAGGCTGCTTCCGCAAAGCCTATGCCATCAACCCGCGATCACCGGAAACGATTATCAATCTAGCCTCTATCTTGAGCGAGACTGGCCAGGGCGATGAAGCCTTCGGCATACTAAACAACGCACTGAAAATCCGCACTCAGTGGCAAACCTTGTCTTCGTCGCCTGATGAAATAGGCAGCGATTTTGCGCAGTTGTTCAATAACCTTCGGCGCCTAAGCGGGCGAGGCGACATTCCTGCCTTGCATCCGGGATTTCTCGGTCAATCTTCCAAGATCGGACGCAATGATCCTTGCCCGTGCGGAAGTGGTCGCAAATTCAAGAAGTGTTGTATGAAGTAGGTGCCGGAAAGCTCAAGTCTTTCAATGCATACGTGGTTGCGGCCCTTGGCGCAAACGCGTACTATTTCAAGGCGTACACGTAAGGAGTCCCCTATGCCCCGTGCCATCGTCGAAGACAACAGCCGTCTTGCCTTGCGCGTTCGCCCGGGCGACAAGGCGACGCTGATGCGCGCGGTGGCGCTCGAGCATACCGATATGACCGATTTTATTCTGCGACATGCCCTTGAGGCGGCGCGCAAGGTCATCGAACAGGCCGAGCACCTTACCCTGTCCGAGCGCGACAGCCTACGGGTGCTGGATATGCTGGATAACCCACCGGCGCCCAACGCCAAGCTCCTGGCGGCGACGCGCCGCCTGCCCAAGGGCGCATGAGCCTGCCGGATTGGCGCGAAGCGCCGATCTCGAAGGCGCACGAGCGCGAGTCCTTCGATTGTGGCGAGGCGGAACTGAACGAGTTCCTGCGGCGCCATGCGCGCCAGAGTCACGACAAAGGTGGCGCAAAAACCTTCGTCGCCACGCCCGTCGATGACGGAAAACGTGTTCTGGGTTTCTACAGCCTCAGCCCGGCTTCCATCGACTATGCGCGCACGCCTGCATTGGTGAAGAAGGGGCTCGCCCGCTACGACGTGCCGGTGTTCCGTCTGGGACGCCTGGCCGTGGATCGGACGGTGCAGGGCCAGGGCCTGGGCGGACAACTACTGTTGGCGGCCGGTCGCCGCTGTCTCCTGGCGGCAGCCGAGGTTGGCGGGGTCGCCCTGTTGATCGACGCCAAGAATGAAAGGGTGGCCATCTGGTACGAGACCTATGGGGCGCTTCCTCTGCTGGATGCCGCGCGGTCGCTGGTGCTGCCGCTCACAACCATTGAAGCTGCCCTGAAAGCAGTCCGGCGTTAATGACCAAGTAGCCGGACTTCTCTTGGGTGATTCGAATGACCACCATGAGAATACGGGTGTCACGATGATAGATCGCTTTTGTCGAAGATCTCAATAACTGACAATAGGGCCGCAATTACTGACAATGGGAGCCACCATCGGCGGCCGAGTTCGACGATTTGGTGGCTTGCCGCACTCTCACAGTCGAGGGATTGCAGGTCTTCGAATTCCTGTTCAGATCCCGCGGTCTTCACCGACGGCTGCAACGCATTGTCAGATTATTCGGCCCAGATTGGCGAAATGTGGCTTCGATGCAACAAGCCAAGGAGCCGTATCAATTACCTCGAAACGCGCGCGAATGCTGCAACTGCGCGCGATTCGCCATTGTCAGCGATTGCGGCCCTTTTGTCAGAAATTGGGATCTTCGACATTTTACGTTTGAGGCCAAGGCGATCAGTCGGATTTTGTTGAAATGGCGCGATCGTCGAATAGGTCAAGGAAGCGACAAATGCGGTTCATCCATTGCGCGGATATCCACCTGGATAGCCCACTACGCGGGCTAGAGCGCTATGGGGGCGCCCCGGTGGAAGAAGTCAGGGGCGCAACCCGGCGTGCATTCGAGAACATGGTTCAGTACGCAATGCGCGAGCGGGTGGACTTTGTTGTCATCGCCGGAGACCTCTATGACGGTGATTGGCCCGACTTCAATACCGGCCTTTTCTTTGCGAAGGGCATGGCGCAGCTCGGGGAATCGGGCATTGCTGTATACGTAGTCCGCGGTAACCACGATGCCGCGAGCAAGCTGACTCGATCGCTTCCCTTGCCGAAGAACGTTCATTTGCTCCCGGAGAAGGCTCCGACGACGTTGACCGACGACAACCTCGGCCTGGCTGTCCACGGACAGAGCTTCGCGACGGCGGCGGTCCTCGAAGATCTGGCTGCCGGGTATCCGCAATCGGTGCACGGTTCCTTCAACCTGGGCGTGCTGCATACCTCGCTCAACGGCAGGCCTGTACACGACAACTACGCTCCGACAACCGAAGCGGTCTTGCGCTCCAAGGGGTACGACTACTGGGCGCTTGGGCATGTTCCACGCTCGGGAAATCGTCTCGCAAGACCCATGGGTGGTCTATCCCGGCAACATCCAAGGCCGGCATATCCGGGAGCAAGGGGCAAAGGGCTGCGAACTGGTCACTGTCGAGGACGGCAGCATCACCACGGAGCCGGTGGCTCTCGATGTCTTGCGCTGGACCGAGCTGGCCATCGATGTGGCGGGAATGCCGGGCCTGGACGCGCTGTTCGATCGCGCCGCCGCCGGCGTTAGGACCGAGCTGGCACGGGCCGACGGCCGAATCCTCGGCTTGCGCATTCGCTTGCATGGCGCGGGCGCTGTGCATCGGGACGTATCCGCACGGCCGGGGTGATCGCCGAACAGCTTCGCGCCGTCGCGCTGGACGCCTCCGGTGGCAACGCCTGGCTGGAGAAAGTCGACTTGCGCGTTCGACCGTTGGTCGAGGTCGATCGCCTCGCCGCCGGAGACGATCCTGTCGCCCTTCTCGTCAGGGAGCTCAGGGGCTGGCGCAAGACGGGGAAAACTGACGTCGTTTGCCAACGATGCCTTGAAGGAACTTAGGCAGAAGCTTCCACCCGACTTGAGCGAAGACGACGTGTTGCGGCTCGACGCTCCGGATGTCCTCAGCGAGCTCCTGCAAGAGGCAGAAGGCGAGCTGTTGGCGCGCTTGGCCGGAGACAGGGGCTCGCTGTGAAGTTTGCGCGTCTGTACCTGAAGGCGTTCGGACCCTTCCGGGACCGGGTCATCGAGCTGCCCACAGGCGCCGGTAAAGACCTCCATGTGATTTTCGGACCCAACGAGGCAGGCAAGTCGACGATCCTACGCGCGGTCACCGGCTTCCTGTTCGGAATTCCGGAGCGGACCGGGGACGCGTTTCTGCACGACTACACGGCGCTACGGGTGGGCGCGACGCTGCTGCTCGCCGATGGAACGCGGATGTCTGCAACGCGTCGCAAGGCCCGCAAGGCGACCCTGTTTGCAATTGACGAGACCACCGGCGCCGAAATCACGGATCGGCCTTTGCCGGACAGCACGGCTGTCGATCTGGTTGGCGGGCTCGATTTGGCCCTCTATCAAAATCTCTTTGGATTGGACTTGAAGGGCTTGGTCGAAGGAAGCGACGAGCTGCTACGTGGAGAAGGGGAGGTGGGACGCAGTTTGTTTCAGGCCGCGGCCGGCCTGGCGAGCTTGCGCACCGTCATTGCCGACCTGGATGAGGAGGCGGCCGCCACATTCAAGGCTCGGGGCACGACCGGGCGCCTGAATCGTGCGTTGAACGAGTTCGACGAACAGAGGCGGGTTCTCAAGGACGCGACGGTCCGCACCTACGTCTGGGAAACGGCGGAGCGCGAGCACCGTCAGGCCGAGCTGAAGCACGCCCAGCTTCGAGAGGCTCTGAGGGGCAAGCGTTCTGGGCAGCAACGTCTGCAGCGCATCCGCGCAAACCTGCCTTTGCTTGCCGAGCGAGTGGCCAAGCAAGAGGAAGCGGAGAGTCTTTCGCACATCCCGTCGTTGCCGCCTGAGACGGCACAGCTGCGTGTGGCGGCACAGGAATGTTTTCGCAGCGCTGAGGAAGCGAGGCGCGTGGCTGATTCTCGACTGGCACAGCTCAATGCCGACGCAGCGGCCCTGGTCGTCCGTGATGGCGTTCTGGAGCAGGCAAGCGCCATCGAAATGGTGTTTCATGCGATTGACGGCTGTCGCGCAGCGCGCGACTCCCTGCCGCGACTGGTGCGCGAACGTGCCGAATTGTCGGCGAGGATTCGGAAGCTGCTGGCGGAGATCGGCTCGTCGTGCGAGGTCTCGCAATCTGCCGAGCTACTCCCGCCGGAAACGCTGGTCGCCCGCGTCCAGTCTCTCGTTGACGAGCACGGGCGCCTTGCGGACCGTGAAGAGCAGCTTGAAACACAGATTCGTACCAAGACGGCGGCGATCGAGCGCTTGAAGGATCGGCTCGCCTCGCTGCCCGAGTCCGTAAGGGTCGACGAGTTGGAGACGTCTGCTGCGAGCGTCGCCAACCTGGCTGATCTGGAGACCCGAAGGCGAAAGCTCGATGGTGACATCGCCGACGAGGAGGGAAGGTTGCAGCGAGAGGCAGCGGCACTGTGGTCTGGTTCGCTGTCGGAGCTCGTGGTGCTCACCGTCCCGCTGCCCGGAATGGCAGGATCGTTTGAGAACGAGTTCGCCACGCTCGCGCAAGACGAGCGCTTGGTGTCGGAGAAGGACGCGACGCTCTCCCGTGATCTCGAAGACCGTCGCCGCGAACTCAAGGTGTTGGCGGCCACGGGCGAGGTGGTTACGCAAGCGGAGGTTGCCGCGGCGCGAACCGAACGCGACGGCAAGTGGACCGACTTGCGCCGCATCCACTTTGACGGCGTGTCTCAGGCAGCGTCGAAGGACGCCGAGGGGACACCTAAGCCGAACTTTGACCCCCTGATCCGGCCGTAGCCCAGTATTGATGCGGGTTTCGGCCTTTTTATGGCCTCGATATGTACCCATGTAATATAGGCAGATTGTGTTGATTTTTGCCACTGAATCGGTTATATTCGATGTCCATGTATATCGAGTCAGTCCCCAACCGCAACTCGCCCCCGCGGTCCTGCTTCGCGAGTCGTACCGAGACGACGGCAAGGTGCGCAAGCGCACCCTGGCCAACCTGTCCTGCCTGTCCGCCGATGTGATCGAGGGCCTGAAGGTTTTGCTGCGCGGCGGTGTCGCCGTGCCCAGTGCCGAGTCGGTCTTCAGCGTCGAGCGCAGCCTGCCCCACGGCCATGTCGCGGCGGTGCTCGGCGCCGCCCGTGGCTCGGGTTCGAGCGTGTGGTTCGCTTCGGCCCCGCAGGACCTGCAGCCGGTGTTGCAGGCCATGTTGGTGGCGCGTGTGCTCGAGCCGGCCTCCAAGCTGGCCACGCACCGCATGCTGCAGGAGGACACGGCCACCTCGTCGCTGGGGCGGGTGCTGGGGTGGGCCAATGCAGCGCCGATGACTTGTACCGGGCGCTGGACTGGTTGCACGACGCTCAAGGGGACATTGAGCGGCGGCTGGCGCGCCAGCATCTGCGGGGCAGCACCCTGGTGCTGTACGACCTCACCTCGACCTGGCTGACTGGGCGTTGTTGCGAGCTGGCCGCGCGTGGGCATTCGCGCGATGGCAAGCGCGACGATCCACAGATCGTCTTCGGGCTGGTGTGCACGGCCGAAGGTTGTCCGATCTCGGTGGAGGTGTTCAAGGGCAACACGGCCGACCCGGCCACGGTGGCGGCTCAGGTGACCAAGCTCAAGGAGCGCTTCGGCATCGAGCGCATCGCCTGGGTGGGGGACCGGGGCATGCTGACTTCGGCTCGCATCGAGCAGGTGCTCAAGCCCCAGGGCATGGACTGGGTCAGCAGCTTGCGCGCGCCGCAGATCGCGCAGCTTGCCGCCGAGCATGGGCCGTTTCAGCCCTCGCTGTTTGACGAGCGCAATCTGCTGGAACTCACGAGCCAGCACTTCCCCGATGAGCGGCTGGTGGTGTGCCGCAACCCCTTGCTGGCCGAGGAGCGTGCGCGCAAGCGCCTGGAACTGCTGGCAGCCACCGAGGCCGATCTGGCCAAGATTGCCGCGGCCACGCAGCGCGCGCGCAACCCGCTGCGTGGCGAGCAGGCCATTGCGCTGCGCGTGGGGCGCGTCATCGGGCGCTTCCACATGGCCAAGCATTTGGCGCTGACGATCACCGACACGACCCTGGCCTGGGCCCGCAGGCACGAGGCCATCGCCGCCGAGGCCGCGCTGGACGGGCTGTACGTGATTCGCACCAGCCTGCCCAAGGACAAGCTCGATGCGCCCGATGCAGTGGCCGCCTACAAGAGTCTGGCCCAGGTGGAGCGGGCCTTCCGTTCGATGAAGACGGTGGACCTGAACGTGCGCCCGGTCTTCCACTACAGCGAGCAGCGCGTACGCGCGCATGTGTTCCTGTGCATGCTGGCGTACTACGTCGAGTGGCACATGCGCGCGCGCCTGAAGCCCATGCTGTTCGACGACGAATACCTCGACGAGGCCAGCGCCAGCCGCGCCTCACCCGTGATCAAGGCCGTTCGATCCAAGCAGGCCAAGGCCAAGGACGCGAGCAAACTCGCCGAAGATGGACTGCCTTTGCACAGCTTCAGGACACTGCTCAAGGACCTGGGCACCTTGACCTACAACATCACCCACACCGCGCTCAACCCCGAGGCCAAGATCACCCTCACGACTCGCCCCACGCCGATACAGGCCAAAGCCTTCAAACTGCTCGGGCTCAATCCCGCCTGTACCCAGTAGGCAAACCCCGCAGATCGATAAAGATTAATGCGGACGCGGTGTTACGTTCAGGGGGCTGTCAAAGTTCGGCCTAAGCATGAAGTTGCGGCCGCGTTCGAGGCGGCGATTCGCGAAGCTGACCGTTTGGGCGACCTGCTCCGGGCTGATACCGAGCGCGCCACGAACTTGGAGGCAACGCGACAGCGGATCGTCGACATGCAGGCCGAGACGCAGCGAAACGAGGAAAAGCGCCATCTGCTTGCCCGCAGGCGTCTGGACCTGCAAAACCGGTGGGGAACTCTGGTCGCGCCTCTTCGTCGGTCGGACCTTTCGCCGGCTGCCTTGCGGGAATGGTTGTCCCGTCACCAGCGAGTGGTCGAGCGACACGGGAATCTGGAGAGCCTGCGAACCGAGCGGACGTCGGTTGACGGCGATATCAACGGAGCCCGCAACCTGCTGGATACGGCGCTTCTGGCCTGTGGGCTGGCGGCCTCGACCGCCAACGAGTCCGCCACTGCCATGCTCGCGCGCGCCCAACAAGCGATCAATACGGCCCGGAAGGCGAGGACCGATCGCGAATCGGTCTCCGAGCAGATTCAAGCCGGGACGGCCGAGCTTCGTGACTTGCAGAAACAGCACCAACAGATCGCGGCGAAGCTCGCCGAGTGGAAGCGCAAGTGGGCCGAAACCGCTGAAGGCCTTCGCCTGACAACCGACGCACTACCCGCTGAAGCCAGGACGAGGTTGGACCAGTTCTCCCGGCTGTCCGCCGCGCTGGAGGAACTTCGCAAGGTCGATGCAGATGCAAGCGAGCATCGGTCCGCAGTAACGGGATTTGAGGCAAAGGTTACCGATATCGCCCGGGCGGTCACCGAACCCTTGGAGGCCGCGGCTTCGGACACCGTCGGTGAGCGCCTTTACGGTGCGCTGGCCGACGCACGCTGTAAAGATGCGAAGCGGCAGCAAATGGCCAACGACATCGAACGCGAGACGCTGGCAATCTCGGAGGCGGACGTCGCTGCGGAGCAAGCGAGGAGTGCGCTGGACGCGCTTGTGCGAAAGGCCGGCTGCGAGACGGCGGAGGAACTGCCTGAGATCGAAATCAAGGCGACACGAAAGCAAACTCTGCAGCAACGACTAAGCGAGATAGACGAACAACTCGTACAGCAAAACGCGCGAGCAGTCGGCGAGGTGCTACTGGAGGCCGGCGCACTAACGCTGGATGGCGTGACCCGCCAGATTTCAGACGGCGAGACTGAGATTGAAGACCTGGAGCGCCAAGTCGAAGCCGCGCAAGGTGCCGTGTTCAGCGCGAAGCAGCGTCTCGACGCGATCGATGGAGGAACGGCCGCCGCGGATGCGCAACAGGCTACGCGGTCACTCGCAGCGCGCATCGCGAAGGAGGCACGCACCTATGCCCGGGTCCGGCTGGCGAGCGCCGTGCTGAACCGGGTCGTACAACTCTATCGGGAACAGCATCAAGGCCCGCTCTTGAACCGTGCGGCCGAGGTCTTCGCCCGCATCACCCTGGGCAGCTTCGCGGGGCTCACAGTGGACTATGAAGATGATCGCCAGGTATTACTCGGCGTGCGGCCGGACGCTGTACGCGTTCCCGTCGCGGGGATGAGCCAGGGATCGCGCGACCAGTTGTTCCTCTCGCTGAGGCTCGCGGCCATCGAGCAGCACATTGAGGGGCGGGGTCCGTTCCCTGTCATCGTCGATGACCTGCTTGTTCAGTTCGATGACGATCGGGCCGTGGCGACCCTCGAGGCGCTCAGCGAGTTGAGTGCCAAGACACAGGTGCTCTTCTTCACGCATCACAAGCATCTGGTTGATCTCGCAGAGGCATCGAAGCTTGGCACAGCGATCTCAGTGCAAAGCCTCTAAGGAGAATCGCATCGATGCAGCCTTTCATGGGGCGACGCGCTTCAGCGCGGCGCCAGTGTTCTGACTCCCTGTGGCGAGGCGATAGCCATGGCACTTCTCGATGAAATCCTGGCGTGGACCGAGGCGAGTTTGACACCTTGGCAACGGGACGCGACGCGGCGCCTGTTCCAGGAACAACAGGGTCTATCTCCGTAGGACTATGACGACTTGTACGCGTTGCTGAAGTCCGCACACGGCCCGCCGGACCCCGCAAACCGAACGGCCGTTTCTCTGGCTGCGGCTCCTCTACCTGCACGTGCAGTTGGAGCCGCTGGCGTAATTCTCAAAGCAATGCGTGAGCGGAAACACGTGAATCGGATCGCGGCCAATCAGGTTCTGCAATTTGCGCCGAACGGGGGTAATGGCACATTCGTGCAGAAAGTAGCGCTAAGGACATCTCGTAAATTCAGTAGGTTACGCCGCGCGAATTCTGTAACTGACTGAGTTTTCGAGATATCCAGCTTTTCCCTTCTACAGAGGGTTTCTTGACGCCATACTCGGTCTGATCCGATCGAGGGAGTCCGTCATGCAAGGTTGGCGTCTGGGCTTCTGGGAATCGAGACGATTCCACCATGGCTGGGCGAATTCGAAGTCGATCAGTTCTTTCGCCTCAGCCCGGCGGAGATAGCGACGGTCAAGAGGCTCCGCGGAAGCGATATGCCGCTTGGCTTGGGATTGCATATCGGGTTCCTGCGCATGAGCGGTCGCGTGCTGAACTCCACCGAACTCATCCACTGGCGCATCTTGGCATTTCTGGGCGCCCAGTTTCAGATCCCGGCACCGCGTGTGGTCTCCCTGCGGGCGCTGTATCCCAGATGGTGGACAGGGGAGCGCGCCAAAGTGGGAGCTACGCAGCTCGCCTGAGTAGGTACGCATCAAGCCAGGGGTCAGCCTCCGGCTTGGGTGCGCTCCCCGTTCCTTCAATTGAAATTTTGCCTTGAACCCTCCTCTTGGCTAGCGTATTATCTCCTAAACAGGAGACATCGATGGCTGGCTTGGCCTATCCCGCGACACGCTATGCACCGGCACCGTTGGTCGATCTCACCTCCCGGGAGGAACGGGAGCGGTTGAGCCCATCGGCGCTCGGTGCGTTCTTCAAAATCATCGACCGTTGGGGCGTGCGTGACGAGGATGCCAGAGGACTGCTCGGCGGCGTCACGAATGGGCCGTACTACGCCATGAAGAAGAACCCCGAAGGCCGCCTACTCGATTCCGACAGACTCTTGCGCATTTCGTATCTCATCGGCATCTTCAAGGCGCTGAACGTGTTGCACGGCAAGAAGCTGGCCGACGAATGGGTTCGTCTGCCAAATACCAACCGTGTCTTCGGCGGGCGCACACCGCTGGTCTACATGATGAGCGGCGGCACGCCGGCGATGCAGACCGTTCGGCGACTCCTCGACGCGCGGCGTAGTGGGATGTAGACGTGCCGCCCGGCAGGTCGCTTGTCCGCCGAAACAATACGCATCGACTGATTCCTTCGGCCTATGGCGACGACGGCAACAGCGTGCTCGCCGGGATCGCCGATGACGACGCGCATCTTGGCGACATCGTCGATCTCGACAATGCGTCAAATGATCGATTGCTTGCGGAGAACGAGCTCTTGTCGGGTATCGGGGGGCACGAACTTCTTTACGGTGTGCCGTATTGCAGCATCGTGAACGCCTCGTTCACCCACCCGCATCCGCTTGGCAGTCGGTTCAACGGCCCGGAGCGCGGCGCATGGTATGCGGCATTCGAAGTCAGGACAGCGCAGGCGGAGGTCGCCTTCCACAAAGCGGTGCAACTGGCCGAAGTGGGGCGCTTCGAGGACGAGGTCACACTGGACGACTACCTCGCCGACTTCAGCGCCGAGTTCCACGATATCCGCGATGCGCCCGATTGCGCCGACTGTCTCGATCCAGGCAGCTACGTGCGATCACAAGCGCTCGCCGCGCGGTTGCTCGAAGCCGGCTCGCTGGGCATCGTGTACCCGAGCGTTCGACGACCCGGCGGCACCTGCCTCGCGTGTTTCCGCCCTGTGCTTGTGATGAATGTGAGGAAGGGAAGCACTTTTCGGTTCCGCTGGAACGGTCATCCCGCGCCGGCAATCGAGGCATTGAGCCCATGACGGTGTAATCGTCTGTTTTCACGAGGACATGCCGGCACGCGATCACGCCCGCCAATCTGTTTAAGACTGCACGCTCCCGAGCGCTCGCGCTATGATTTGCAAATTCGCACCCCACAGGATGCGCTCGTGCCTGCTTCCCCCTTCACACCGCCGCAACGCTTTGACGATCCGCTCGCTGCGCTCACGCAGGTGCGCGCGATTTATCAACAGTCGGTCGAATATCTGCGCGGCGCACTTGATCGTTTCATTTCCGGCGAAGATCTGCCGCAGCGGGTGCGTGCCTGCTATCCGTTCGTCCGCATACGGATCGCAACCGTCGCCCGCGCAGACTCGCGTTTAAGCTACGGCTTTGTCGCGGGGCCGGGCATCTTCGAGACCACGCTGACGCGCCCCGATTTGTTCGGGAACTACTACCTCGAGCAGTTCCGCCTGCTTATTCACAACCATCAGGTGTCGCTCGAAGTTGGCACAAGCAGGCAGCCAATTGCCGCGCACTTCTCGTTGTTGGAGGATGATTACCTCGAAGGCTCGCTCTCGGCCGAGCGGCGCCTGCGGATGCGCGATCTGTTCGACCTGCCCGACCTCGGGTCGATGGACGACGGCATTGCCAATGGAACGTTCGAGCCCCGCGGCAGCGCGCCGCTGGCGCTGTTTACCGCACCGCGGGTGGACTATTCGCTTCACCGGCTGCGCCACTACAGTGGCACTGCGCCGGAGCACTTCCAGGAGTTCGTGCTGTTTACCAACTACCAGTTCTATATCGACGAGTTCGTGCGGCTCGCGCGGGAACTGATGGCTGATCCAAACCCGGCGAGTCACGACTACATCGCGTTCGTGGAACCGGGCAACGTGGTTACTCGTCGTACGGGACTCGCCACCGACCCCGGCGATACGTTGGACGCGGCGCCGCCGCGCCTGCCGCAGATGCCCGCCTATCACCTGGTGCGACATGACGGCGCTGGCATCACGATGGTGAACATCGGCATCGGCCCCGCGAACGCCAAGACCATCACCGACCACATTGCGGTGCTGCGTCCGCATGCGTGGATCATGCTCGGCCATTGCGCGGGTCTGCGTACCACGCAGCAACTGGGCGACTACGTGCTCGCGCATGGCTACGTGCGCGAGGATCACGTGCTTGATGAGGATCTGCCGCCTTGGGTGCCGATTCCTGCGCTGGCTGAGGTGCAGCTCGCCCTCGAAGCCGCGGTGGCCGACATCACGCAGCTCACGGGCTACGAACTCAAACGCATCATGAGGACCGGCACGGTGGCCAGTACCGACAATCGCAACTGGGAACTGCTGCCGCAGCAGACACCGTTGCGCCGCTTCAGTCAGAGCCGTGCGATTGCGCTCGACATGGAAAGCGCGACCATCGCTGCCAACGGCTTTCGCTTCCGTGTGCCCTACGGCACGCTGCTGTGCGTGAGCGACAAGCCCTTGCAAGGCGAGATCAAGCTGCCCGGCATGGCGAACCAGTTCTACCGCGAGCGCGTGGACCAGCACCTGCGCATCGGCATGCGCGCGATCGAGCTACTACGCCAGCAGCGGTCCGACCAGCTGCACAGCCGCAAGCTGCGGAGCTTTTCGGAAGTCGCCTTCCAGTGAGCGAAACATGGACATTCAACGAGGCTTCAGTCGCAAGTCGGCGACACGCTGCTCATTCGACTGATCTGCCTTCGCCTGCTCGAACCCTGAGAGAGCGTGCAAAACCGTGGGAGGCTTCGAGGCGGAGGGAGTGTTACGCAACCGGTTGATAATCAATGCCGATCGGCTATTCTGGCGGGCCTATCAACGACTGGAGCACACCATGCGTTTGATCATCGAGGCCCGTATCGATGACGGAGAATGCGATGCGAAGCGTGAGGGCAGCACGATTGTCGCGATCGTCGATCGGCGCGACAAGGATCTCTCCCAACTGGGGCTTACCCTCGCAGAAGGTCGATCCGTCCTGGCTGAAGTGCAGTCCGCGTTGGTGTCGCAACAAGTGGCGAGGTGGCTGTCTGCCAACACCCATTGCCGTCGCTGTGGTTCGCCCTTGAGCCACAAGGACAGCCGGTCCATCGTGCTGCGCACCGTGTTTGGCAAGATGGCGTTGGAGAGCCCGAGGCTTTGGTCCTGTACCTGTGCGACGAAATCCGGGGCCGCGCGGCACTCGACGAGCCCTTTGTGCAAGGCAATTGCCAAACGCGTAACGCCAGAGTTGGAGTACCTGCAAGTGAAATGGGCCGCCCATCTGCCATTCCGACAAGCCACAGCTTTGCTCAAAGAAGTCCTGCCCCTGGACAAGGCGACCTCCTTCAGCGGTACCCGCAACCGGGTTCGCGGCGTCGGCGCGCAAATCGACGCGGAAATCGAGCGCGACATCGCCCAGCAGCCGCAGGCCATCGCCGGCGAGGCGCTGCGGCAGGCCGACAACGTCAGCTGCGTCAGTGTCGATTCGGCGTGGCTGCGCTGTTGCGAGAAGAGCGAAACTCAAGCGCGTCATGTGAACATCGTTGCTGGGCGGGCAACGTTTGCCAAGCAGGCACCACGCGTCTATGCCTACTGTGCACAAGGAGGTGGGCTCGGCTGCCGCCAGGCTCGACCAGTTCCTTCGCTGCAACGGCGTCACTCCACAAGAGCGGGTGAGCGTAATCAGTGATGACGCGGGGGAGTTCAGCAAGGCGGTCGAAGGCAGTCAGCTCGCCCGGGGCAGGATCCTGGATTGGTTTCACATCGCGATGAAGTTCAAGGCCGCTGAGAACGCGCTCTTCGGCTGCAAGCAAATCGAGCCGCTCGAGCGCGAGGCGGTCAAGGCCGAGATTCGCAGCGCCAAGTGGCTAGTCTGGCACGGCAAGGGCGGCAAGGCGATCGCACGGATCAAGGCGCTCGATGCCATGTTGCTGCCAAGACAGCACTACGAATTCTCAACACTTTGGTGGAACCTTCACGGAATCACGTGCTACCTGCGCAACAACACGCCCGACCGTAGTGAACTACGGCGCCCGGCATCGCAAGGGACTACCCATCAGCAGCAGCATCGCCGAGTCGGCGGTCAATCAAGTGGTCAGCCTGCGCATGGCCAAGAAGCGCCAGATGCGCTGGACCGATGCAGAGGCGCACCGTCTCGTGCAGGTCAGGGTGGCCGTACTCAACGGTGAATTGTCGCCAAGTCGTTTCGCAAGGTTGGGAAGAACATCGAACGCGCGTTCGTCACGCAAGATGCCGCGCTGCGCCACTCAAGCACTCGCGGCTTGACGGAGAAATGTACGCATTATGCATGTATGTTAACGCGCTGGCATCTCGAAATGACCCTCCCACGGTTTTGCACGCTCTCCCGCGCTGCTCGCTCTAAAATCAACCCCGAGCGAGCAGCGCGGCGACCTCGCAAATCGACCGTCATGTCAAGTACTTTCTGCATTTGTGGAAATATTTTTCTCGCAGCCTGGATGCCTTCGGCATCGACCGCCAGCTGCGAGTGTCTAAACTTCAGTTACTATGTTGACTTCGCGCAATTCCGGTGACAGGCGCGCAGCACAATTTCAAAGAACCTTGTGCCTTCACCTGACTGCCATGGCAGAGAGAGAACCTATGGGCAAGCCTTGGCTCGTCAATATCCGGCCGGCGTCCCGGCCGAGATTGATACCGACCAATTCGCGTCGCTGAAGGACGTGCTCGCCGCCAGTTGCGCGCGCTTTGCCGACTTGCCAGCCTACAACTCGATGGGCGCGGCGTTGACTTTCCGGCAGCTCGACGACGCGAGCCGCGCCTTCGCGGCCTGGTTGCAGAAAGTCGCCCGGCTCCAGCGTGGCGATCGCGTCGCCCTGATGATGCCCAATCTGCTTCAGTACCCGGTGGCGCTGTTCGGCGTGTTGCGCGCTGGCATGGTCGTGGTCAACGTCAATCCGCTCTACACGCCACGCGAAGTGGAGCACCAGCTGAGCGATGCCGGCGTCACGTCAATCGTGGTGCTGGAAAACTTCGCGCACACGCTGGCGCAGGTGATCGGATCCACGCCGGTGCGCACAATCATCACGACGCAGGTTGGCGATTTGCTGCCACCGCTCAGGCGGCTGCTGACGAACGCCGTGGTTAAGCATGTGAAGAAGATGGTGCCGCCATGGCGACTGGCCGGTGCAGTGGACTTCAACCGCGTGCTGACCGTCGGCCGTGCGCTGGTGTTCGACGAGGTGACGCTCACCCGCGAGGATCTCGCGTTCCTACAGTACACCGGCGGCACCACCGGCGTAGCCAAAGGCGCGATACTCACGCACGGCAACATGGTGGCCAACGTGCTCCAGGTGGCCGCCTGGATGTCGCCCAACCTGAACGATGGCGAAGAGATACTGGTCATCCCGCTGCCGCTCTATCACGTGTTCGCGTTGACGGGTGCCCTTTCCTTCTTCAGCAAAGGCGCGCAGGCCGTGCTGATCGCCAACCCGCGGGATCTGCCCGTGTTCCTCAAAGTGCTCAGGCAGTCGCGCTTCACCGCGATCATCGGCGTCAACACGCTGTTCCGCGCGCTGCTCGACGCCCCTGGCTTCGCCGATGTCGATCTGCGCCACCTGAAGCTCGCGGTGGCCGGGGGCATGGCCGTGCAGAAGGTGGTGGCGCATCGCTGGAAGCAGAGGGCCGGCGTGCCGCTGGTGGAGGGTTACGGTCTCACCGAGAGTGCGCCGGTGGCGATCGCCAATCCGGTCACCATTCAAGAGTGGAGCGGTGAGATCGGCGTGCCGCTCCCGAGTACGGATGCGGCTATCCTCGACGACGATGGCGGGCCGCTCCCGCTGGGCCAGGTGGGCGAGATCTGCCTACGCGGCCCGCAGGTGATGAAGGGCTACTGGAACCGGCCCGAGGAGACCGCCAATGTGTTTACCGCCGGCGGTTGGCTGCGCACCGGCGACATGGGCGTGATAGACGAGCGGGGCAGCATTCGTATCACCGACCGCAAGAAGGACATGATCGTGGTCTCCGGGTTCAAGGTCTTCCCCAACGAAATCGAGGACGTTCTGACGATGCACCCTGGCGTGCTGGAGGCCGCGGCAATCGGCGTGCCTGATGAGCGTTCGGGCGAGGTGGTCAAGGTGGTGGTGCTGCCCAAGGATCTGGCATTGACGGAAGGCGAGTTGCTCGCGCACTGCAAACAGCATCTGACCGGCTACAAGATGCCGCGCATCGTCGAGTTCCGCAGCGAGCCGCTGCCGAAGACCAATATCGGCAAGATCCTTCGGCGAGAGCTGCGCGACGGCTGCACTGCGACACCTGCCGCATCGGCACCGGTAGCTCCGGGCTAGAGTGTCCGTGCCCGTGCCCGTGCCGGAGTTGGCGCCGCGCTATCGTGCGCGCAGACGTCAGCAACGCCAACGTCTGCGAGTTTGCGATCCCCTTGGCCGAAGGTTGGCGCAACAGTTCAATTTCGCGGTTGAGGCGGTGCCAGAGGGCACAACGCTGCTCGTCTTTCGCCCGCCATGGCCAACACCCGTATTCCTCTCGTTGCTGATCGACCAGGTTTGTCGCCGTCCCCGCTGGTGTGACTGATTCCATCACCTCGGGATAACGATCAACTTCAAGTCCATCGGGAACGTGCGGCGACTGGCGACGGCAAGCAGTTCGGGATCAACCCCCGCCGCAACCACACGAGTTCCTGGCCACGGCTCCATATTAGAGCAGGCAGGAAACCTGGTGGATGTTCCACTGGACGCCAGCCCTTGTTCGAGTGCGCTTTCTCGTCTGGGAAAGATCCGCAGCGCAGGCGCGACAGACTTGCGGCATGGCAACCTGATTGATGAAGACTGGGCCGGTCGGGATCGCTTCGCAAGCGTGTCAGATCCAAGGGAACCCCTGCAATTGCCGGCAAACGTACAGTTCTATGCCCATTGACGCCATGATCGCCAAAGCGGACAGCGAACTGCGCGGCAAATTAGTGGGCGACGGCCCGGTGCGTCTAGAAAGTGCGCTCAGGCAACACCGTGACGACAAGCGTGTCTTAACTCATAGAGGTAAGCTTCCGGCTCTGCCGGAGGACGTACGCCCGTGAGGGCGTGCCATTTGCAGGGTGAGAGTCCCTGTCGGAGTTGGCCACAGCTCCGTAGCGGAAGGTAACTGCGTCGTCGCGAGGCGGGGTGGAGAGTAACCGGAAGCGAACTGTCGGTCCGTAGGATGACGAACCTGATTCGGCGGCGTATGGCGGCGAGCCCGCGTCCTCGTGGCGAAGCCTGGAAGTAACGCATCACGCTGCGGTGGCGGACAAAGCGGTGGTGTGGCGTACCACGTGGTTGAGGACGGAACGATGGGAAGGTGGCACGAGGTAAGCGGGGAGACCTGCCGGCGAAGTGAACGTTGGCAGGAGTCAGAGTCCCAATAGTACCGAACACGGAGAAACGAGCTTGACCGTGGAAAAGTGCGTCAGAGCAAAAGGCGCATGAGGGAAGTGGGGCATGAAGGTTGATAGCGAAGGCCGGAAAGGGACAGAGATGGAAATCAAAGCATCGATAGTGTCGGAGGCGACTAGACGAGATGCCGGCGCGCTGGAAAGCTGCAAGCAGCGAAAATTCGCGCCAGCCCCAATCTGGACGGAAGCTATGTTGGCTGCTCTGAAATACGGAGTTAAAGGAGGCAAGTGCAACGCCTTCTTCGCTGATCTTGGACTGTTCACGATGTACGAGGCCCATCAATTGGCGCGCCAATCCCGATGCGGAAACAACTGACTGGAGAGCCCGTCGCGGGAGAACCGCACACCGGGTTCGGAGGGAGGGGACGGTGACCGCCGTTCTACCCCTATTCACCAAGGTTTGACTTGTACGGCGGTCGCAAGGCTCTGTTGATATTTCGCATGAATTGAGGTCACGGTAATTGCGGAGCGCTCGTCAATTTTCGGCAAGGCGGTCGAATCGACAAAAGGTTTGCCGCGAAGCGGCTCTCGGTTTTGAAAGCGCCTTTGAGGCGCTAACAAAACTAAGCCGCCAGCTTTGCCGGTGGTATTTGACTTTTCCGCAGGCAGGCCAGCGAATCTTCTATGGCATGACGCACTTGCGGCGACTGGGCAGCAAGGCCGTTTGCGCACAATTGCAAGATTGGATTGCCCAGCCCGCTGAAGGCTGGCAGCCTCAAATAGGAAGTACAACACATGGCCAGAGGTAATGCGTTGCGATGGAAACGAACTACGAACACTTGGGTTGGAGAGAGCACACGGGGCAGGATGAAAGGCAGGGACGTGTTGTCGGACGTGGCACACTGGCACCGTGTCTCGCCTGGGAGTGCAGGGCCTCAGCGAAGCGTCCCAAGCGGAACGACATCGAGATCCCGATCGTAGGCAATCATGACTGTCCGAAACCTCGAATTCCTCTTTCGCCCTGCCTCGGTGGCGGTGGTCGCCGAACCCGACGAGCCGAGCCGCTATGCCGAGGTGGTGTTATCCAATCTTGCGGCCGGCGGATTCAACGGTCCGGTCATGTCGGTCAGTGCAAAGAAGCGCTCGCTGTTCCACATGGGCGACGATGTCCGGCTCAGCGAACTCGATGTGGTGCCCGATCTGGCGATTATTTGTGCCTCACTGGACCAGGTGCCGTCGATCATCGCTCAACTCGGCGCCCGTGGCACCCGTGCGGTGATCGTGGGGCCTTGGATGTGGCACAGGATGAGCATTGGCGCGATAGCAAAGGCGCGCAAAGCCATTCTCGAAGCGGCCCAGCCGTATTTGATGCGTGTTCTGGGACCGGGAAGCGGCGGTCTCGTCGTGCCGGCAAGAGGGCTTAACGCCAGCGCTGCCCCGGTCTCGATCACGTCAGGGAAAATTGCCCTGGTCGCACAGTCGACGGCCGTGACCGCAGCCGTGCTCGATCGCGCCTACAGCAAGGAGATCGGCTTCTCGACGGTGCTGCACCTGGGTGCAGGCCTCGATGTCGATCTGGCCGACGTACTGGACTGGCTGGCGGCAGACCCGGACACCAAGTCGATCCTGGTGCAGTTCGATGAGGTTTCGGCCGGGCGTAAGTTCATGTCGGCAGCGCGTGCCGCAGCACGCAACAAACCCGTAGTCACCATCCGCGCTGGCCCAGTGCACGGCAGGCATCAGGGCAGCACGCCGTTCTCTGCCGCCGAGGTCGACGAAGCGGCGTTGCGCCGCGCTGGTTGGGTGAGCATCGATACGCTCGGGGATCTGTTCGAAGCCGTCGAGGCGATGGCGCGGGTACGTTCGCTGCGCGGCGAGAGTCTGACCATCCTGGGCAACGGTCATGGCCTCGGGCGGATTGCCGGCGATACGCTGTCACGTTCTGACGGCCAGCTGGGCAAGCTGTCGGCAGGCACCGTCAAGCGCCTCGAGGGACTGCTACAGACGCGTTCAAACCTCTCCAATCCACTGGCACTACCGGCGGACATCACGCCAACGAACTGGGGAGCGGCGCTATCTGCAGTGCTTGCCGACAACGATACGGAAAACGTCCTGACGGTCTGTTCGCCGTCCCCGTTTGCACCGAGCGCTGAAGTCGCCGCGGCGATATGTGAGGTGTCCCGGGAAACCAAGCGCAACGTCTTTACCTGCTGGGTCGGCGGTGTGGCGATGCTGGAGGCGCAAAAGATCGCGGCGGCGCAGGGCGTGTTGAGCCATGAGTCACCGGAAAAGGCGATCGCGGTCTTTCTCGGTGTCGTCAGTTACCGGCGCAATCGCGCGTTGCTGATGCAGATGCCGCCGTCGCTCGCGGAAGGGTTCTCTCCGGACGTCGATGCGGCCCGAAGCGCGCTCAGCGAAGCGATTGCTGCTGGGGCACGGACGCTGTCGGCACGGCAGGCAAGGCGCGTGTTGCAGGCCTACGGCCTGCCCGTTGGCGAGTATCCGTTGGCGAGCAGCATGGATAAGGCGATCAGTACCGCCGATGACATCGGCTATCCAGTCGATCTCGTTCTCGTTCTTGCCAATGGAGCGGAGTTTTCAGAGGGCGTGTCAGGACTTCGTTCTCCTGCAGAGATCCCCGTCGCGGCGCGCGGTCTGCGCAGCCGTGCGCGGACACGGCACCCTGGCAACCGCGTCAGTGGTTACCGGCTACGACCGAGCGCCGCCCGCAGTGGCGCCCCCGCACTGCGTCTGGGCGTTGCCGACGATCCCGTGTTCGGTCCGGTGATCTTCCTTGGCCCGGCATCCGTCTCGGGCTTCCGCGAAGGCCGACTGGTCGTCGCCCTGCCACCGCTCAATCTGGTGCTGGCCGGCGATCTGGTCGCACGCAGCGGCTTTGCCGAGGGACTCCCAGAAGACGATCGGCCGGCGCTGCAAGCAGCCGCGAGCAATGCACTGGTTCGTCTGTCGCAACTGCTGACGGATATCGATGAGGTGGCTGGCGTGGAACTTGATCCACTGCACGTCGAGGCCTCGGGCGTGGTCGTACTGGACGCGCGCATCAGCATCGAGCAGCGGGCACGCAAGTTCGGCTTCCGCCGCTTCGCGATTCGCCCCTATCCGAAGGAACTGGAGCAGCAAGTGGATTGGGAGGGTCGCACGCTCCTGATCCGCCCGATCCGACCCGAGGATGAGACCATACTCGGCGAATTGCTTAATTCTCTTACTCCGGAGGATTCCCGCATGCGCTTTTTCGGCTCGACCAGGAACCTGCCGCGTGCCCGCCTCGCCCGTTTTTCCCAGATTGACTACGATCGCGAAATGGCGCTGGTGGCCATCGAGCGCGGGAACGACGGTGCCGAGCGTTCGCTGGGTGAGGTTCGGGCCGTTGCCGATCCCGACAGCACGTTCGCGGACTTTGCGATCGTTGTCGCCTCTGGAATCAAGGGCAAGGGACTCGGGCAACTGTTACTGCAGAGCCTGGTCAGCTACTGCCACAGCCGCGGCATCGGTGAATTGCGCGGCGAAACGCTGGACGGCAACTTACGCATGCAGCGTCTCGCACGGAGTCTCGGCTTCAAAGTGACGACCGGAGCTGACCGCGGCACGCTGGATCTTCGCCTGTCGATGAACCAGCACGAACAGCCGTGACGAGTTCCGGGGGAAAGCTTGGCGGGTCAGTTCGCGGATGACCGATGATGCCGACAACAAAGTCACCGCGATCACCTCGCAGAAGGTGCCGGTCGCCGGCACGATAGCCACCCATCCCGGGGTCCATCGCCCGCGCACCAACGAATTTACGCAGTTTGAGGAACGACTCTGTCGCACCTATCCGACGGGATTCGGACGCTCAACTGTGCCCGTTTCGCATCTATTGACGGACCGGTCTTGGCCGGTGGGCGAGTTCCCCAAAGTTCCTCATTGCAGACACTCAGCGATTCTGCCTCAGGGCTGGCGAACGTCCAGAAACGTAGAGGAAAGCGAACTTGGGTCTTCCGCACTTTGTGTGACGCCTCGCCGGAGGGCTTGATTTTGAACTGATCGTGCCCTACCTAGAGCGATATGAAGAGCAAATTGCTCAATGGACTAGAACGAATTCTCGCGCGCATCGGCAAGCGAGTTGTGCATTGCGCTGAGTTGGGAAGCACGATCGATGTGCAAGCCTGCAGTACCGTTCGCGCGGCCCCGTGTCCGGCCTGCCAAAGTTGGAGTGATCGACTCCATGGCCGCTATGTCCGCTGTCTTGCCGAACGCCCGAGCCTGGAACAGCAGGTCGTGATATTTGTTGAGATCCGTCGATTCAAGTGCCCGAGCGCAGATTGTCTCCGCCGAACGTTCGCCGAGGACATCCAATCTCTGGCAGGGCGACATCAACGGCGAACGCGATCTCAGGCACGAGCGCTACAAGCGCTGGGTCACGCCCTGGGCGGAGCAGCGGCAGCTCGGCTTGCCGCTAGCTTAGGGCTTCGTGCCAGTGCAGACACCGTGCTGCGCGAGGTGCGCCGAGCTGGCGTGGGCAAGCAGAGGGTCCCTCCTCAGGTTGTCGGCATTGACGACTGGGCGATTGCACGGGGTCACCACTATGGGACGATCATTGTCGACCTGGAGCGCCGCGAGCCGATCGAGGTGTTCGCTGGTCGGGAGACGACCGTGGTCGCCCACTGGCTGCGCGACAACCCCAGCATCAGGATTGTTGCCCGAGACCGTGCGGGTGCGTATTCAGAGGCGGTTGCGGTTGCACTGCCTGCGGCGCAGCAGGTATCCGATCGCTGGCACCTGCTGGGCAATCTTCGCGACAACGTCGAGAGTATGCTGCACCGGCTGGGGCCACAGTTGCGTCAGGCCGCGCAGCAGGTCGAGGTCGGTAGCGTTCCGATGGGCCGGCAAGGGTTGCCGCGCGGAACAGCACTTCGAGGATGGCAGCGCCTGAGCGACGACCGGCGCGCCGCACGATTGGCCCGCTACGAGGAAGTGATGGCCCTGCACGGGCAGGGCCGCACGATGAAGGGCATCGCCCGCGAGTTGTCGATCGACCATCGCACGGTGCGCAAGTTCGTCACCGCTCGCGCCTTTCCGGAGCGCGCCCGCAGGACGCGAGGACCAACGCCGCTGGACGAGCATCGCGGATACATCGAGGAACGCATCCGGCAGGGCTGCCATAGCCCGAGACTGCTTTGGCAGGAGGTCCGAGCGCGAGGCTACACGGGAAGTCACTCTGCCGTGCGGGACTGCGTCTTGCGCCTGCTCACGCCCCAAGGAAAGGATCCGCTGGTCAAGCAGTCGCCTCGCACGATGGCCTGCCCGTCGCCTCGGCGCGCGTTCGGCTGGCTTGCCGGCTGGAAGAAGCTCAACCCGGATCGGCCGCAAGGCGATGAGCACGAGCGGTTCGTGGAGGCACTTTGCGTACTTGAACCGTCGGTGGCCGTGGTTCGTAGCCTCACGCGACAGTTCCTTGGCATGATGCACCGCCGTCTCACCCGAAGAATTCGACAAATGGCTCAAGCGCCTGGAAAGCTGTGGTGTGAAGGAGCTTGAGCGGTTCGCTGCCAGCCTGCGCTCTGACCTACCGGCGGTGCGAGCGGCCTTCACGTTGCCGTGGAGTAACGGTCAGACCGAAGGGCATGTCAATCGCCTCAAATTTCTTAAGCGGCAAATGTACGGTCGAGCGAGCGTGGAGCTGCTAAGGCTTCGGGCATTGAACCCGAACTGAGAGGCTCGACCCGCCAAGGCAGGCGCCGACCGCAAGCACCATCGAACCAGCAGGCTCCAAACCCGTCGTCAAGCGCTTGTGCCTCCGGCACAAGCGTAGCGCGCCGGTCAACCCCGACTTTGACACTTGCTAGTGACATAACAGCTGGAAGCGGCCTGGGGCGCGGCTTTCCGGGCGGTGTCAGAAATGGGCGTGTATCTAGGCGGGAACGGGCCTCAGGCGAGGCTCAGGATCGGGGCGGGCTGCTTGATTTGCAGTGATTTCAGTCGCTTAGTGGCATCCGCCGTGGGCTCGGTAACCTGCCAGACGGTGCCGTGGGGCTAAACAATTGCGCAAGCTGGATGCGCTTGAGATCGTCGCGGATGTTGCGCCAGGTGTCCCCACAGGCATGCTCGGCGGTGCGCTCGAGCAGCAGCGACAAAACGGTGAGTGCCACATGGGCATGGATGCGATGCGGCGCCCAATGAAACACCGGGCGCAGGCGCAATCCGCTCTTTAGCGTCCGCCAGGCCTCCTCCACACGCTGCAGCTGCTTGTAGCCCAACGCCATATCCTCGGAGCTCAGCGTGTCGTCGTTGCTATGGACCACGAACTTGCCGTCGAAGCGTTCGGCCTGCTTCACCTTGGCGGCATCCAGCAGCAGACGCCCCTGCGCAGTCAGCTTCAGGTAGCGCCCGTAACGAGCACTGGCGCGCAGCGCACACTCACGCTTGCTGTGTTGCTCGTCGGCGGCCTCGCGCAGGCTCGCCAGTTCGGCTTCCAACTCCTTGAGTACTTCAGCGCGGTGGGATCGCTGGCGCTCGGCCTCCTGCGGGTTGTAGCACAACACGTAGCGGCGTCGCCGCTCGCCTTCGCCGACCATGACTTCCTTGACCTGGAGGTTCTCGGCTACCGTCTGGTAGCGCCCGGGCCGGGCGAGAACTTCGCGGGTAATCTCATCGCCGCGGCGCATCGGCATGCACAGCAGATACTTGCCCCCGCCGCGCGAGAGCGCCTTGAGATTGGAAGCCGAGACCATCCCCGCATCGCCCACGAACAGGCAGCGCGTGAGCTGCCAGCCGCGCAAGTCGGCCTTGACTTGGTCGACCGTGGTGACGTCGACGGTGTTGCCCGGGAACACCCAGGGGCGCACCGGGAAGCCCTCGCGGGTGACCGCCAGCCCCACCACGATTCTCGCGGCACGTCGCCGCGCCCGTTCTTCGGGTGTCCGCGCTTGCGCGGCGCCGCGTAGGCCTTGCGCCCCGCTGCCTGGCTGCCGTGAATGAGATCTTCCGCACCCAGGCCGTGATCTTCCTCGTCGATCTCAAAGTGCAGAGACGTCGTGTCATAAAAGGTAACGTCAACGTCGAGGCTCAGCAGGTCAGCGACGCGAAAGAAGATCGCCCGCTCGATGGCCTCCTTGTTCGTCTCCAGGAAATCCATCGCCCGGTACAGGTGCTGCAGCGACAGCGCTTGCGTGCCGGCGATCCTGACGTCCTCGCGCAGCCACTGCTCGTAGCAGTACAGCTTCGAACACCCTGCCAGCGCCCGGTTGGCCACCATCGCGAACAGCGCGCGCTCGACATTGAAGCCCAGCCGCCGCGCCGCCGCCTGCTCGGTGAGGATCTCGCCGATGCCCAGCCGCTGCCACAGCGCTTCAAGCGTATAGACGTCGCCGTAGGGCCAGGCGCAGACCAGGCGCCAGTTGCCGTCCTCGGCGACGATTCTCTCGGGCGAGCAGCGGCGCAGAATGCTCTTGGCAAGTCGGCGCAAGCGCTCTGTAACGGCGGCATCGTCGGCACGCCCGAAGTTACACAGAATGCGGGTCTCGGAGCGGCGCTTCTCAGCGTTCCAGACGTTCTCGGCCAGTTGCAGGTAGGTGACCACGCTACCGTCGGCGCGCTTCTGCTTGGATTCGCGCAGATACATGTGCCCAATGCTATCGGCGGTACCGCCCTATCGTCAAGGCTTACGGGCCGATCCATGTATCTAGGGCTTTTGGCGTGGAGGACGATGCCCTCCCAAGCAGTTCAATGGGTTAGCGCGGTTCCGCCGGAAAATGTGCCCAGGAACTGTCAAAGTCGGGTCAACGCATGTCAAACGAATGCCGCGCGGCCGCCACGTTAATCGTTCCGAGTGACGACCATAATTTCCGATCCACCAGCGTCACACAAAGTGCGGAAGACCCATCTTTGCTTCGGACTACGGGTTTTCAGGCGTCATCAGCACGCAGTGCCCGCCTGACAACTGCTCACACCGTCCTGGAACAATCCGGATTACCCGGGATACTTGCGGAAGTGGCGTTGGATCTACTATCCTTAATCGAGCGTGTTCTGACTGTTTTCGGGCAGATCGCCAAAAGGAGGATTGTCATGCCGTGGAAGAAAGCCTGGCCGTCAAAAGCCAAGGAAAAGCTCAAGCCGTTGGGGCTCAGCGACAAGTCAATCGCGACCCTCGAGGGTTACGGTTCCCTGCAGAAATTCAAAGACGATCCGGAGGGTGCGCAGAAGGGAGCGCGCAAGGCAGAAGTCGAGGCCGCGCTTAAGGAAAGTGGCATTTACTGAGCCTGCGTCTCATGTATAAGTGCATGAGTTCACTTTACATTCCTGATAAGTCATCACTGAAAACAAGGCGGCTGTTGGCGCTTCGATGGGAGGAGGAATGACCTGGATGCCATTCACCTGGTGTAGCGGCGATGCCGTGACCTGCCGGCGCTTGTGTTCCGTAATCGGGAACATTAACCCACCAAGCGTGAATGTCTTGTCTTGCTCCAACCCGCTCAATTTCACTTTGAAACCCGTTCTGCTTAAACCACAGAGGAGACAGTGCCATGCCCGACAAATACTTTCCGGACGAGAAGGAACCGCACATTCACGAATTCGCCAAAAACAAGGGTATAGGGTTTACCGACGCCCGGCACCGACACACCACATTGCTGGACGGAGACGAGCTTCGCGAGCCCGCCTGCATCAAGGTGATTGACGACCTGAAAGCGAAACCCACCGCACGCGAACAGCAAATCATCGACTACATCAAGGCGCTGGTGAGGAAACACAAAAAAGGCCGGTGATGCAGGCGCGGGACCAACACAGTCATTGTCGACGAAAGTAAATTACTTTCGCGGACATACGGGTGGCATACCGGCCCGACGCAACTGGCGCAGCACCGTATCACCGCTGGCTGGCATGCCCAACTGGGCAGTGAGCCTGGATGCCGCCGCGCCACCGAGCGCATAGCCGAAGGCCCGCAGCGCCTGAGCCAGTACCGTCGTGCGGCGCTGGTAGGGTTCAGCCAACGATCCCAGTGCCTCCACGAATGTTCGCCGAGGACATTTCGCGTTGATGCACTTGAATCTTCGGACCTCTACGAACAGCGCGACCGGTTGCGTCACGCAGGCACGCTCTGCCACCTTGCGAATGTAGCGGCCATGAATCCGCTTGCTCGGTTGCGAGCACCTCGGACACCTCGCTTACCGCCGACACCGAGAGCCCGCCGTCACTGACTTGCCACTGGGTGATCCGCTTGCCGCGGCATGGAGCGATTTCGACAGAACAGGGAGCGCGTTCTTCAATGATCCACCTCGGATAATCGATTGGACGACCCGATTATCCGTCTCCGCGCCAGCGTCACACAAAGTGCGGAAGACCCGTAATATTTACAACAATCTCAACAATCTCAAAGTAATACTGACAATAACTCGGTTTCTGGGCCGAAATGCTGGAGGAAAGAGTCGAAATAGCGCCGTGCGATTAAACCCGACTTTGACACTTGCTAGTGACATAACAGCTGGAAGCGGCCTGGGGCGCGGCTTTCCGGGCGGTGTCAGAATTGGGCGTGTATCTAGGCGGGAACGGGCCTCAGGCGAGGCTCAGGATCGGGGCGGGCTGCTTGATTTGCAGTGATTTCAGTCGCTTAGTGGCATCCGCCGTGGGCTCGGTAACCTGCCAGACGGTGCCGTGGGGGCTAAACAATTGCGCAAGCTGGATGCGCTTGAGATCGTCGCGGATGTTGCGCCAGGTGTCCCCACAGGCATGCTCGGCGGTGCGCTCGAGCAGCAGCGACAAAACGGTGAGTGCCACATGGGCATGGATGCGATGCGGCGCCCAATGAAACACCGGGCGCAGGCGCAATCCGCTCTTTAGCGTCCGCCAGGCCTCCTCCACACGCTGCAGCTGCTTGTAGCCCAACGCCATATCTTCGGAGCTCAGCGTGTCGTCGTTGCTATGGACCACGAACTTGCCGTCGAAGCGTTCGGCCTGCTTCACCTTGGCGGCATCCAGCAGCAGACGCCCCTGCGCAGTCAGCTTCAGGTAGCGCCCGTAACGAGCACTGGCGCGCAGCGCACACTCACGCTTGCTGTGTTGCTCGTCGGCGGCCTCGCGCAGGCTCGCCAGTTCGGCTTCCAACTCCTTGAGTACTTCAGCGCGGTGGGATCGCTGGCGCTCGGCCTCCTGCGGGTTGTAGCACAACACGTAGCGGCGTCGCCGCTCGCCTTCGCCGACCATGACTTCCTTGACCTGGAGGTTCTCGGCTACCGTCTGGTAGCGCCCGGGCCGGGCGAGAACTTCGCGGGTAATCTCATCGCCGCGGCGCATCGGCATGCACAGCAGATACTTGGCCCCGCCGCGCGAGAGCGCCCTGAGATTGGAAGCCGAGACCATCCCCGCATCGCCCACGAACAGGCAGCGCGTGAGCTGCCAGCCGCGCAAGTCGGCCTTGACTTGGTCGACCGTGGTGACGTCGACGGTGTTGCCCGGGAACACCCAGTGGCGCACCGGGAAGCCCTCGCGGGTGACCGCCAGCCCCACCACGATTCTCGCGGCACGTCGCCGCGCCCGTTCTTCGGGTGTCCGCGCTTGCGCGGCGCCGCGTAGGCCTTGCGCCCCGCTGCCTGGCTGCCGTGAATGAGATCTTCCGCACCCAGGCCGTGATCTTCCTCGTCGATCTCAAAGTGCAGAGACGTCGTGTCATAAAAGGTAACGTCAACGTCGAGGCTCAGCAGGTCAGCGACGCGAAAGAAGATCGCCCGCTCGATGGCCTCCTTGTTCGCCTCCAGGAAATCCATCGCCCCGTACAGGTGTTGCAGCGACAGTGCTTGCGTGCCGGCGATCCTGACGTCCTCGCGCAGCCACTGCTCGTAGCAGTACAGCTTGGAACAGGCTGCCAGCGCCCGGTTGGCCACCATCGCGAACAACGCCCGCTCGACATCGAAGCCCAGCCGCCGCGCCCCCGCCTGCTCGTTGATGACCTCGCCAATGCCCAGCCTCTCCCACAGCGCTTGCAGCGCATAGACGTCGCCATAGGGCCAAGCGCAGACCAAGCGCCAGTTGCCGTCTTCGGCCACGATTCGCTCGGGCGAGCAGCGGCGCAGGATGCTCTTGGCGAGCCGGCGCAACCGCTCGATGACTGCCTCGTCATCGGCACGCCCACAGTTGTACAGAATGCGGGTCTCGGAGCGGCGCTTATCAGCGTTCCAGACATTCTCGGCCAGTTGCAGGTAGCTGACCACGCTACCGTCGGCGCGCTTCTGCTTGGATTCGCGCAAATACATGTGACCAATGTTATCGACGGCATCGCCCTACCGTCAAGGCATACGGGCCTATCCATGTATCTAGGGATTTCGGCGTACAGGAAGACACCCTCTCAAACAGATCAATGGGTTAGATCGCTTCCGCCGGAGAATGTGCCCGGGAACTGTCAAAGTCGGGTGAGGGTGTGCTACTTGCAAGGTCAACGTCCGTGTCGGAGTTGGCCACAGCTCCGTAGCGGAAGGTAACTGCGTCGTCGCTGTTACGACCGCGATGTTGTCGGCGCTCTGTCCCAACCCATTTGACGCCGATTTTGAGGGCGTGTTGCATCGATCAACTGGGACAGTCCACCCCTCGCGATCAGTACGGGCATCTGGTCCATGAATTGCAGCCGTGGTCAGCGCCAACGCATGCTCAATCGCCATGCTGATCGTCGGGTTCATCGTCTCGCCAGCTTCTCGTCGGGTTGAGAACACCGCTAGAGGCTAACCCACGCGGCCTAACATAGAACCTATCTCTGGGTTGCCTCTATCAGACTTCGGCCGCCCCGGGACGCCCTCCGGCCACTGCCTGTTCGATGTCTGTCGCCTGTTCACGCTGCTCTACCACTCTCTGCCCGATCGCTCGTTCAGCGAACTGATTTCCACGGTGACCTCCTGGGCGAGCGCGGTTCCAAGGATTGGGACAAGTTGGCGGGCTTCCTCGATGGTCGGATTCTTTGTGTATGTTTCTCCCATCTTTGCATACGCCGTCTGGATGGCGGATCGAAACGCGCTGGCGACTAACTGCAATGCACGCCACTGGGCGGCCACAACCAACAGTTGAACCTGGAAGCCGGGCTCGTTGTACGCCACGATCCTGTGCTCGCGGGACCTCTTCATGTGTTCCTCAATAACTGTCCGCAGATCGACTTTGGCCAACCGTGCGCACTCGGTTGCCATCTGGGTCAATATCCGCTTTCGTTCTGCTAGGATCACAACGATCTGATTGAGCGTAACGACCGCGTGATGCAGCGAGACAACCGCCGCGTCCTCGACCTCCTCATTGTCCTTTGCCGCCCCCAGTTCTAGTGCATTGTGGGCCATCGCATTCAAGGCTTCACGCTCCTGCTCTTGCAGATCCATCAGCATGTCGAGGTACTTGAATTTCTCCTGAGCGTAGGATGCGGCGGTTGCCGCGTAGGCATCCAAAGCTGCGCTCCTGCCCGGCGACGCCGTCTCATCTTCGTACGTCTGCTTCGCCGTCGCCGCGTCCTTCTTCTTCGCCTCTTCGGTCAGTGGCCGAGCGTCCTGCGTCGGCGCCTTGGTTTCTTCTTCATTCCGAACAGGATAGTTGGTCCGCGTTTCCGCCAGCGCCGCCCCCAGTTCCGAGCCCGCCTTAAGCGACTCCATTGTGAGGGCTGGTTCGGCGGCTATCCCGCCGCCAAATGCCATGGCGAGATGGCTAACCATCGACTGCGAGGACACGCGCCCATCAGCCGTGGCCTGTGCCGCCTTCGCCTCCTGATGGAGCGTTTGAACTCTCCTCATCTGCTGCTCAAGCGCGGCCCGCGTCGCCTTGATGCTCTCGTCCCGCGCGTTGATGTCGCGCTGCCCCTGTTGTGCAGCCGGGCGCTCGTGCCTATGCAGGTTGCGCGTCTCCGACGTGAGGCGCAAAACCGCCGCTGCCTCCTCCGCCAGGCTTTGGAAGTTGCCCTCGATCTTTCCGGCGCTGTGGGCCATTTCGGTCGCGACCGACTCACAGCGCGCGAGGCGCGTCACGGCGTCAGCCTCGTGCAGGCTGTACAAATCCTTTAAGGCACCTCTGAGAACAGAGAGCATATTCCGCGCGGACTCCCCGAAGGACAACAGCGCCGACCCTATCTCACCCGTGTTGGTGCGCAGCTTGTATTGCAAACCCATGACTTGGGCGCTCAAAGCCTGCTGTGTCGTGGGGTGCATCAAGCCCGCCACGCCGCAGGCAGCGATAAAGAGCAGATCGTCGGTTCGTTTGAGGTTGCTGACGAGCTTGTCGACCTCGATAGTCTGCAACGCCGCCGTCCGCACCAATTGCACGAGCGGGGTGGCGTCGTCCGGTCCGGCGATCACATCGTATTTGACGTTGTCGAAGATGACCACTGGATTGACTTGACTGGCATTCGGCGTAACAGCGTCCGCCATGCTTTTCACTCCTCAATTTGTATTATTGCGATAACCCCAACTGACATCTTGTCGTTCGCCTTGTGTATGACTGTAAGTCCAAACTCCGTGCTAATCGCTCGCCGCACTTAATTGCGGTCTCCTGTTCTAAGCCAACTCGTCGCGCTGGCCTGGTGCCTACGAACCGCCAGGAGCGCTACCAGTCTATGGCTGCAACAGAATGTTGGTATTGTTGTCGAGCGTTCGCGCGAAATCGATCAGTGTCGCTTCCAAGCTGCGAACTGCCTCTTTGTCGTAGCTGTCGAAGACCGGCGCTGTCGAGGTCCGGTTGGCTCGCTTAGCGAGAATTTGCAGGCTCTGTTGCAACGTCTCGATCGAAGTAGTCTTGGACCCGATGAGCGTCACCGTATCTGTCCAGAAGACGGAGGCATCGTGTCTGAGTTGCCGGATGCGGCATGACGCCCACGATACGGCAGCTGGGGCGCCGTTGCCGATCTTGATGTTCGACGAGCGTCGGCTGTCGCCTTCGTTCGGTTATGTGTTCAATCCGAAATGGGTCGATCCCCATGAGTCGATCGTCTCCATTCTGTGGAAGTTCGCCCGCATGAATGCGCTGCCGGGTCATGTCCTGGCCGGGCAGCTGGCAAAGAAGAATGTCGATTCCTATGAGGGGGTGGAGGCGACCCGTGATGCAGTGGACGTCCGGCGGCTGCGCGAAGCGCTAGGCTTGCCGCGCAAGCTCCTTCGCAGTGCGCTGGTCCCCGATTCCCTGCGCAGCGCCGCAAGCCGGTACTTCCGCTATTGCCCATCATACCTGGCACACCATGACGCGATTGCGATTGGGCCTCCATTGGCCGTAACCGATTACCCGAAGATTGCCGCCGTCAGCGCGTCGGCATACTCGGCCAGTCTCCAAAAATGAGGTTCTTGGCTCACAGAACCCGTCGCCCCTGCTGCGCGATGCGTTGAATGAGCAAATTCTGGGTTTTGCAAGAGGCTCTATAGTGACAGATTTGCCTTCTTCTACGCATGCACCTTTGTTCGGTCCGCGCGGATAACCTGTTACGCGCTCGCCTTGCCGCTAACGGATTCCGCCGGAAAGAAATCCACCCCAAACAGGTTGAGTCTTGTTCGGCGTGAGGGCGCTCGACCCGCCCCAGCACTCTTGCAGGCTGTTAGCCCACACTGGATTCGTGTTGCCTTGATACATCGCGTTATAGGACCAGAACGTGCAGGTGGGGTCCGCGATGCACCGGTTTTCGCACTCCTGCACGTTGGGAAATTTGCCGTAATAGATGGCTGCCGGCGATACGCACCGCGCGGCGCCGATCCAGTTCTGCCAATCTTCGGATTTGGTCCGCGACCAGGTTCCCCGCGCTCTGCCGGCAGCAAGGGCTGCATCGGTAATGCTAATCGCCGCGACCGGCGGCGCACAGTACCCTGAGGGCGAGCCGCCATTTTTGGGCAGCAGGAGAATGTTGGTATTGTTGTCGAGCGTTCGCGCGAAATCGATCAGTGTTGCTTCCAAGCTGCGAACTGCCTCTTTGTCGTAGCTGTCGAAGACTGGCGCGGTCGAGGTCCGGTTGGCTCGCTTAGCGAGAATTTGCAGGCTCTGTTGCAACGTCTCGATCGAAGTAATCTTGGACCCGATGAGCGTCACCGTGTCAGTCCAGAAGACGGAGGCATCAGATAGGCTGACCACCGCTGCTCGTAGAGTCTTGACCTGCTGTTCCAGCCGCGTCCGCTGGGCTTCGAGTTGCGCCTTACGCGCCCTTGTCTCGCCCAGCTTACCTTGCTGGGAATTCAGCTGTCCGTTCAAATTGTGGCGCGCGTTTTCTATGTTATTGCGCTGGGTGTTATTGTCTTTGATGTTATTGTTAAGAGCGATCCACCTGTTAGCGAACACATCTTCAAAGCTTAGCCGCCAACACTCCCCACTATAAAAGATTCCTTCCAAAGGTTGATTTTTGCATTCATTTCGCATCGCAACTTCCCGACGATAGACAGCCGCCTGCGCTTCCAAAGCGTTGCGCATTGTATTGGCTGCTTCAAGTTGCACCGTCAAAGTGGCGATTTGAGCCTCGAGCTCGCGTATCTCTTTGTCCGCCGCCTGCTCGGCTTGGTATGTTTCGGTGATCTTGGTGGTCACAGCACGAGCCTCGGCCTCGCGTTGCTCCGCAGCGGCCGCCGCCTGTTTGCCGAAGCGCTCGGCAGTGCCGCGGAGCGCTTCGGCCGATGACTTTATGCCGGCCAGCAGGGCCTGGGCCTTGCCAGCGTCCCCTTGCTCTAGCGCGGTAGCGGACTGCCTCAACGCATCAAATGTGCGCTGTACCAGTGTCAACTGATCCCCGGCTTGCGCCGCGGTCACCGTCAGGACAAGCGCGATCGCGATTGCGATCCCGCCCAGCAGTTTCGACATACCAGGGTCTCCGGAAGACTGGGCGTCCAGGCGACGCCCAGTCCTGGTTGCATCAATCAGCCAATAAGCACCCGCGCCTAGGCGTCCGCGCCGGCTATTACTGCCTCGGTTTCCGTTTTCGCTATCTCGATCTGCGCCTTTACCTCGTCCGACTTCTGGATTTCTTTCTGCACCTCGCTATCGAGCTTCGCGGCCAGTTTTTTGGCTTCTGCTCGCGCTTCCGCAATGGGGAGATTCTGTTTGTATGTCTCCCCCAGTTTGTCATACACCTTCATGGTGGCAGTTCGATATTCGCTGGCGACCAGTTTCAATGCGTGCCATTGGGCCGCCACCACCAACATACGGAATATGAAGTCTTGATTGGAGTACTCTTTGATCCGCTCCTCGCGGGTCCTCTTCATGTAGATTTCAATGTCCGTCCGCAGATCGGCCCCGGCCAACTGCCTGCAAGCCACTGCCATCTGGGTCCAAAACTGCGTGACGTCCTGAAGGATCACGACGACGTATTTGAGCACGCCCACTGCGATATGCAGCGACTCGACCGCCGCCTGCTCGAGCTGCTCATTGCCCTTTTCCGTCTGCATCTGTACAGCGAATTTGGCGATCGCGCCCAAGGCTTCACGCTCCTGCTTTTGCAGATCCATCAGCATGTCGAGGTACTTGGCTTTTTCTTTGCCATAGTTCGCGGCGATCTCCGCGTAGGCGCTCGCCGCGTCCTGGGCGCTGGCGCCCGCTGAGCTCAACCCCGCCGCGACCCCCGCCAGGGGCGCGCTCGCATCCACCTCTTCCTTCGCCGCTTTTGCCGTCTTCTCCTTCTCCTGCGCCGACTCGTAGGCGGTTTTCGCCTCCTCCTCCTCAGTCTCCGCCTCCTCGAGCGCGGTCTCCGCTTCCTTGTACGGTCCCTCCAGTTCTTCGTACGCTTCCTTCTTGTCCTTCTCGTCTTTCTTGGCCTTTGCGTCCTTCGGTTTCTTCTTCTTCGCCGCTTCGTATTCCTCTCGAGCCGTTGTGTATGGCTCCTCAAGCTCGTCGAGCGTTGTCTGCGCCTCCTTCGACTTCTCCTGCGCCGCCTTGTACGTCTCCTCTGTGAGTGTGAGGGACTCCTTCGCCACGCGGTAGGCTGCCTGCGCCGTCAGAACCTCCGACGTCTTCTGAGACTTTTCGTCGGTCTTCTTCTCCTCCTTCGCGGGGGCGACGGTTCTACTTGCGATCGCCGAGGCGAGCTGCGCGCCCGCCACAGCCGGTGCCGCCTTGAATTGCAACCCGGCGGCTAACCCGTCGCCGAGTGCCTTGGTGATACTGCCGACGATCGCCATGGTGAACATGCGCCCGTCAGCCGTGTTCTGCGCCGCCTTCGCTTCCTCGTACCATCCCTTGACCTGCGGGATCTGCGCCTGAAGAGACTTTTTGAGTTCTTGCGTTTGCGCGTCCTGCGCTTCGATTTCCCGTTGTCTCGCTATTGCGGCCTCGCGCGCTTTCTCACGCAGGTCCCTCGTCTGGGTCGTGTCCTCCGCGATCTTCTGTGCCTCCTCGGCCAGCCCTTGGAACGTGCTCTTGAGCGTGTCGGACGTTGTGGCCATTTGCGTCGCGACCGCTTCGCAGCGCGCGAGGCGCGTGACGCAGTCGGCCTCATACAAGTCGTACAGATCCTTGAAAGCACCACGCAATATAGGGATCATGTTCCCTGCGGACTCCCCGAAGCGCAACAGCGCCGACCCCATCTCACCCGTGTTCTTACGTAGCTTGTATTGCAGACCCATGACTTGGGCGCTCAAAGACTGACTTGTGCTGGGGTTCACGAAGCCCGCCACGCCGCAGGCAGCGATATGGAGCAAATCGTCGGTTCGATTGAGGTTTCGAACCAACTTGTCGATCTCGATGGTCTGTAATATCTGCGCCCTGGCCACTTGCACGAGCGGGGTGGCATCCTCCGGCCCGGCGATGACATCGTACTGGACCTGGTCGAGGACGACAACCGAAACGGCTTTGCCTGCAATCGGCGTAGTATGGTCTGACATTCTGTTCACTCCTTACTATGGATTGTCGTCCCGTCTTTGTTCGGCGAGACAAGGTCGATTCAACAAGTGAGTCGTTTTCGGTTGCGGGATTACCGTTCTTTTGCTCCGTTGGTTGATCTTGAATAAGGGCGACCCACGCAGTGGTAGGAGGACGCTTCCTGCCATTTTTCAACCGCCCCTAGGCACCCCATCCCCCGTCGACCGCGCCTGCCAACCCCAGAAATGCTTTCGCAGTTGCCGGTGGATTTCCTAGCCTTCGTCGTTGCCCACACACAGCCGGAGACATACGCTGCCCCGTCCGGCCAACAATGGCCTCCGATTGCCTCATCCTGCGATCATCAACCGATGGTTCTAACGACGCTGACCCGATACCTTGACCAGGTGGACAACGTCGTCATCAATCGCAGACACGGTGAACGCTATTTCGATCTTGTCTATCTTGGAGTCCTCGAAGTTAGGAATTTTGTAACTTCCCTTCTTGAGCCCCATGCCTTCCAACAGGGCAAGTATTTCCCTTTTTCAGCTTGGCCATGCCTGAGCCGCCCGCAGGAAACCCTGGCACTACGTCATCGAATACCCCCTTCATTTTTGTCCCTCTTATGTCCGCAATGATTCAAGGATTGCGTTGATCGCCCGCCGGCCCAAGTCTCTTCCTCCATTCGTTACGGGTCACCGCAATCGGCTCAAGCCAAGCACCGCTCACGGACTTGATCACCGGTAATCGCAAGAACCTGCTATTGCTCGCCGACGAAAAGCTGCCATTCCGCGTAGGCCTTGTTCCAGGCCGAGAGAACATCCTCTGTTCCCGCCGTCTTGGTGCAATAAACGTCAACGGACTTCTTCATGGCGGCGAATTGGCTATCGATGTTCTCCCGTGAGTCGCGGTTGGGATTTGGATTAACGGAGAGGATTGCTGCGACCTGCTTCGCTGAGGCCTGAAGTCTGTCGAAGTTCTGCTGATGTAGAGTGGGTCGGCTTGAAGCGGAACCCTTGTACGTTGCTTTGCCAATGTCATTCAGCGATTTGACAATCTTCTTAACGTCTGGCATTTGGCTTTTCCTCTACGGTAGAGCGCGCACTCGTGTCGGGAATGCTGGGCGATTTCAGCCTGCCCGGCGGATGGGCGTAGGGACGATGTGCTAGATCATGCTGCTCGCTGGCGGCACCCCTATGAGATGCGAACGGAGGGCCCAATAGATTCAAGCTTCGGATAGACGCTTGCGCTTGGCAATTCCCCGCTTGGAGGAAAAAGCCCCGACGCGGAGCGCTGGAGCGACGCGAATCGAGGCCCAAGTACAGAGTCCTGAACATCATTGGTCTCCTGCCGCTGCGTACTGTCGGATCCCGCCCCGGCTGCCTATACGCGTCCGACCGGGCCTCAAAGCACATTGTCACAGAGTTTAGATTTAGATGGCAGAAATTGAATTGTCAAGACCGAGTGCACGGCAATCGCTTACGCAAACGTCGTCTTGAGAAATTTGGTTTGTGGTCAAAGAGACTTGACGAAAAATTGTGCACTGCGTCGAAATTGCGCCCACTCTCGGTGTTTATCGAGAGGCGGCAATGGCTTTGCAGGAACCGGTTGCACAGGTAGAAGACCACCTCGGGGGGCCGGCACAGAGGGACGACCTGAAGGGAATGTTCGTACACTGTGCTGCGGCGGGCCGCGCTAGAGTCGAGGTGTGGCGGCGTGGCACGGGGTGTGAGAAGTTTTGTGTGTGAGGTGGAGTGAGGGACTTTTCCACGGTGCCGCCGCCCGCTCTGTATAGCGGGCGGCAAGCGGCGCGGTGGGAAAGTCGCTGCGCATTTACGCGACTCGGTTTGTGAAACGATCCTCGTAGAGGATCGGGAAAGGGTTCCGGCACGCGTCAAGGTATTTGTCGCCTCGGTCATGGGGCCAACGGTTGAATATGCACGACCGTCTAGGGGTCTTTATGACGGAGTCGCGTTCGGGATTGAGCGTAACGGTGCCGATGGGCGTCCAGTTGCGCGTATTGCCGGACCAGCGTGCCGGGTTCTGCTCACGGGCCTTGAGATACAAGTCATGTCGGGCAGCAAGGATTGCCCGATCCTGTCCGGCATGGCGTTGCGCCGGGCTGACGTAGCGAATGCCGCTGTGACGATGATCGTGGTTGTACCAGCGCACGAACTCAGCAGCCCAGGTGCGAGCTGCAGCGAGATCGGCAGAGCCCTTGACGGGGAATTCGGGGCGGTACTTGGCGGTGCGAAACAACGACTCGGCGTAGGCATTGTCGTCGGAGACGCGGGGCCGGGAATTCGTGGCCTCCTTCCAGTTGTTGGCCGCCCGCCCCCAGTCGGTGGTGATATTGCGCAGGGCGAGCCAGATCAGCTTGGTGGCAGCTTCGTCGCTGGGGAAGTGGCCGCGCGTCTTGATGATCTTGCGCAACCGTGCATTGACACTCTCGATGGCGTTGGTCGTGTAGCTCACCCGGCGCACCGCCGGCGGAAAGGCGAAGAACGGGATGACCTTGTCCCAAACGCGACGCCAGGCGGCAGCGAACGTCGGCAACTCCTGCCCCAGGGGCCGTGCTCGAAGCCATTGAGTTCGGACTCCGCGGCCTCGGCGCTGGGCGCCGTGTAGATCGGCTTGATCGCCGCCGCCAGCGCCTTACGCTCCTTCCAACTCGCATAGGGTCAAAGGTCTTACTCAGAAGTCGGTAAGTAAGGCGACACTCGACATCATGGAACACCGCGCCAGTGCTTGATCTCCGCGGATCGCTTGTGGCGCAACGTAGCGATTTCTGAGTAACAGATGACAATACGGTGTAAATAGCTGACAATGACGAATCGCGCGCAGTTGCAGCATTCGCGCGCCTTTCGACGCAATTGATACCGCTCCTTGGCTTGTCGCATCGAAGCCACATTTCGCCAATCTGGACCGAATAATCTGACAATGCGTTGCAGCCGTCTGTCAAGACCGCGGGATCTGAACAGGCATTCGAAGACCTGCAATCCCTCGACTGTGCGAGTGCGGCAAGCCACCAAATCGTCGAACTCGGCCGCCGATGCTGGCTCCCATTATCAGTAATTACGGCCCTATTGTCAGTGATTTTGATCTTCGACACGTATGCCGCCCCCCAGGGTCTGATCCTAAACCGATAGTATGGCTCGCGGATCGGTTAGCCCCCACTTTGGCGCGCTCCCCCGGCCAGAGACTGCTCGTAGTGACACGTTCGCCTGATCTCAAGGTCGGCGCCTTCGCGGCTTTGTATGTCCTTTGGCTGGGCAGCTGGCTGGTGTTGGGCGCCAAGGCGTTCGGCCCCTGCCATCACAATTGGGACGAGGCCACAATCGCGGCCGCCACCGGGCTGGCCGCGGTGCTGGCTTGCCGTCGCGCCGGCGCCCCGTACCGGGGTTTTCTGGCCATGCAGGGGTTTGCGTTCCTGCTGCTGGCGGGCGTATGGCTGACCTACGGGACGGGGGCGCCGTCTGCCTGTACGTCGGAAATCGTCGCCGACGATCCGTCCAATCTCTTTTCCAACGCGCTCTACGCCTTGAGCGTTTTTGCGATGCTGTGTGCGTGGTCCTTCCTTGCTCTAGTGCGCTGGCGGGGTGGGCCGCTTTCGCCGCTAACGATCCTGGTGTTCGCGGCGTTGATGGGTGGGCTAGGGGCGATCTTCGCCAGCTTCTACTGCAAGGAGTACGCGGGCGACATGGGCAATGCGCTCGGTCGGCTCGATGGCGTGACCGCTGTACTTGAGTACTCGGTTCTGGTCACGGGTTTGCTGTGCGTGCTGCTCAAGGAGCGGCGTCTCGTGGTCTGGATGCTGATCGGTACGGTGATCCTGATGGCCAGCGACATGGCATACAGTGTCAAGAATGTGCCGGAACTCATCGATGCGGTCTGGATGTTCGGGCAATTCGTGATTCTCGCCACGGTGGCCGTGATGCCAAGGACTTCGGTGTGCAACGGATCCGAGCGCGCCATACCGCCGACCCGCGATAGGGCAACCGACGGCCGCTCCGGGCTGTCGGGCGTGCTGATCCTGATTTCCCTCGGCGCCGCCCTGTTGTCGCCGCTGGTGTGGTTCCTGCCTATCGAGGCGGCCTGGAAGTCGCTGGTCTCGGTGCTGTTCGTCGTCGCGCTGGTCATGCTGCTGGTGTGGATCACCGATCGTTTTGACGACACCGTCACGTTTTTGCGTGAATACGTCGCGCGGACCCACTTGGGACGCCTCGAGTCGTCCGACTGGCAAGCCGCGCCGCCCAGGATTCGCGCAGCCCTTTATTCAACCGGGCTGGGCGCGTTTCTGGATGGCTTTCGCGATTCGGCCACGCGCCTCAAACGCGAGGTGCTATTCCTCGGTCCCGAGCGCCTGTTCGGCCCCCCCGCGGCGCCCGCAGGCCCGCGCAAGGCGTCCTGCTTCATCGTCATGCCCTTCAGCCAGGAGTGGTCGGGCGACGTGCATCGCGTGATTGCCAAAACCTGCGCAGCGGCCGGCGTGCGCGCGGTGCGCGGCGACGACCTGTTCACGCCGACCGACATCCTCGACGACATCTGGAACGCAATCCACGCGGCGGACTTCATCGCTGCCGACATCACCGGGCGCAACCCCAACGTCCTCTATGAACTGGGCATTGCTCACACCCTTGCCAAGCCGGTGCTGATCCTGTCGCGCAACGCGGCCGACATTCCGATCGACCTGGCGACGCGGCGCGTGATCATCTACGGACAATCCGCCGAAGATTGGCGCGAAGATCTCACCGGCAAGATGGTGCAGGCGGTCGCGCGGATCATCACTGAATACGGCCTCACGGTACAGAAGCCCTAGAAAGAAGGATAAGGGAATCCAACGTCATAGCTTGGAGTATCGATTGCCTGACTGGCGGAGTCAGTCCCGGATGTCGCGCCGAAGGGTTGTGAAATGGCCGCCGGAATTGCGACGCTATCCCTGCCTGGGGTCAGGTAACCGGCGTCAGTTTGCCGCTCACGTGGCTCGAGGCACGAGCTGGCCTGGACGAACTGCGGCGGCTCGTCGTCGTCCTGTCCCTTCCAGGCGATGCGCTGATTGAACTCGTCGTCGGGCGTCGGTTGGGTCTGTGAATCGAACTGTTGGGACTGCGGGTCGGTGTCGCCCGACGCGGCATCGGCCATCTCCCATAGCGGCGGGCCGCGGGACCGGTGACACGGCTACGCACCCGCCGGCACGTCCAACTGAGGAATCTAGGATCAAACCTGAGCCGCGACGGGGAGCATCGCCCTGCCGGCTCGCCGGCTCGACGACCTGGACATTGCTGACCCAGTCGACCTTCTGAAATGCGGCACCGCACGCGCCAGGTTCGAGTGCTTGGTGGGGGCCGGGGCCGAGCAGCTGACCCGCAGAGATCGTTCCAGGCTGTTGCTGGAAGTGCATTCACCGCAGAACTTTCTCGCCGTTTCCCGCCTGCGGGTAATCTGGGAATATCTTGTCAGCATTGTCCGGCACCCGGACTGCCTGCCGTTTTCGCACTTCTGGATCGGGCACTGCTGGTTCTCATGTCAACCACTGCCGTAGTAACGTGCGAGCCGCGCGCGAGAGTTGCCGCCGGTCGCTCATGGAACGTATTATGGCGGCAATTGGTGTGGAGCCAAAAGGGGGTGCAGATGGCTAGCATCAGATCTTCGGTAGGGCGCGATGGCGTGAATAGTCCCAAGGATGTTCGCCTGGTACAGGATCTGCTCAACGGCAGTAGCCATCCACCAAAGCCGGCACTGACGGTGGACGGCCAGGTCAGTCCCAGGACCATTGCGGCGATCGAATCTTTCCAGAAGCACGTGCTCGATCGCAAGCGTCCCGACGGACGCGTGGATCCCGAGGGGCGAACGCTCGCCATGCTGGTCAAGAATTCCGCGGCACACGCGATGGAGGAGTCGAAGGATTTGCCGGAACCGCGGAGCGGGGCGCGCCTCGGAGAAGGCGACTATCTGCGGGCGGCCCAATCGCTCGCCTGCGAGGTCGCGTGCGTCAAGGCGGTGACTGAAGTGGAATCGCGCGGCGGCGGCTTTCTTGCCTCCGCAAGGCCGAAGATTCTGTTCGAGGCGCATATCTTTTCCAAGCGCACCCAGCACAAGTACGACACGACGCATCCGGATGTTTCCAGCGCCAAGTGGGACAAGAAGCTCTACAAGGGTGGAGAGAAAGAGTACGCGCGGCTGGCCAAAGCCATGTCGCTCGATCGCAGGGCCGCCTTGGAGTCGGCGTCGTGGGGGCTGTTCCAGATCATGGGCTTCCACTACCGGAAGACTGGGTTTGCATCAATCGATGCCTACGTCGAAGCCATGTTCGAATCGGAGGGCCGGCAACTGGATGCGTTCATCAATTTCATTCAAGCCAACGGACTTGACGAACGACTGCGGAGCCGACGCTGGGCCGAATTCGCTAAAGGCTACAACGGACCTCGCTTTGCAGAGAACCAGTACGACCGCAAACTGCAGACTGCCTATGAGAAACACCGCGCCCTGGGATAGGCGGCGATGAGAGCGGCAGTCGTTTCCTTGTACTGCGCATTTGCGTTGACCGGGGCCAGCGTAGGCTGGGCCGCAAATTCTCTGCCGCCGTCGCTTTGCCTGCGCGATGAGCGGACGGTTTTCAGTTGTCCGCTCGAGAATGATTCCAGGGTCGTATCGTTATGCGGTTCCCGCGATCTCGGCGAGGGCGCCGGATACCTGCAATATCGCTTCGGACGGAGCGGCAATGTCGAACTGGAGTTTCCGAGGCAGCGGCCCGACAGCTGGAAGGCATTTCGCTACAGCCGCTATTCGCGATTTCAGGTCGACCGCTTCTCGGTGAGTTTTTCGATCAGGGACCACACCTACACGTTGTTCGATAACTACGAGGGCGAGATGGAACCGGCAACCCATGAGGCAGGGATTACGATCACGCGGTCGGGCAAGACTGTAGGAGAGTGGCTGTGTCGCTGCCCAGGCAGCGGCAACCTGCGCGCACTGCAGTCGATCGTACCCTGCGACAAGGATGATGTATTGAACATGGGCGGCTGCGGCTGACAGGCGCGCGGCTGTGAGTGGCGAAATCACAGTCAGGCCCCAATCGGTATCTTGAACAGACCGTGCTTATCCGGTTGTCACACCCGAGTTTGATACTTGCTAGGGACATATCGGCGGAGAGTGGCGTAGCACAAGGGTTTCTGGGCGATGCCGGAAATGGGCGTGTATGTAGGCGGAATCTGGCAGTGCAATCCTTCTTCTGTAAAAACTTCCGAGACGGATCTCTTCGGATGAGAAGATCACGATTGAAAGGTGAGGTATTTTTTTACAGTCATCCATTCTTCATCGCACTCGGCGAGCAGTGCGGAGACTAAGCGCAGGCACGATGCGGCGTTGGGAAAGATCGAAGCTGCACGAGTTCCGCGCTTGATTTCGCGGTTGATGCGTTCGAGGCCGTTGGCGGTTCGCAGGCGGATGCGATAAGCCTGCGGGAAATCGAAGGCGGTGAATCCGTCGGCCAGATTGGCCTCGGCCCATTCGGCCAGTTTCGGGGCATCTTTCGCCCACGCCTCGACAGCCTACTTGAGCAGACGCTCGGCCTCCGCCTTGTCCGGGGCGTTGAAGATCGAGCGGATGCGTACGCCAATGGTTTTGCGCTGGTTGAGGCGAGAAATGTAGGACTGGGCGTTCTGCTGCAGATAGAACTGGCAGCGCTGCCAGGGCAGCCTCCACTGCCGCGCAGCGCGCTGGAGCGCCCTGTCCCACTCCTGCCGTGCTTGACAAATAGTGCTTGACCGAAAACCCCTTCCTCCCAGCATCCGCAAAGGATTCCGAGGATCTTGCTGAGACGAAGAACGGATGGCCGACGCGGCCAACTGCGGTGAAAGGACCGAACTACGGGCCGGGTAGCACGTTGGGATGGAAATCTTCGCGCCAGAAGAAGTGCGGAAGCGGTTGGCAAGAAAATCTTCGCTTCGTTCCGGAATGCCTGGCACCTGTAACCCATCGACATTATAATTGTAGGTATTGAAAACCCCGATCAAGCAATTCCCCCGGAGGCAGGCGATGCGCGTTGTCCAGAATACCCAGATGCACATCGGCGAAGTCGATGTATCGCGAATCCTCCTCGACCCCAAGTCACGCGACGACATCCCGCAGGTTCTGAGAGGTCTGCAGCAGCTGTACAAAGACCCGGCCACGCGCGCAAAGCTCTTCCAATTGCTCGACTCGGAAATAGCTCCGCAGATCGACAAGCGAACGGGGCGCCCCGGAATGACGCTCTGGTCGATCTTCGTCTGCGGCGTGATCCGGCTTGACCTGAACATCGACTACGACCGTCTGCATGAGTTGGTCAATCAGCACAACAGCATCCGGCAAATGCTCGGACACGGGTTGTTCGATCCGACCTCGTACCACCACCAGACGCTCAAGGACAATGTCACGCTATTCACGCCGGAACTGCTCGACAAGATCAACCAGATTGTCGTCGAGGCCGGTCACGAACTGGTAAAAAAAAAGGACGGCGAAGTCCTGCGTGGGCGTTGCGACTCTTTCGTAGTTGAGACCGACGTGCATTACCCGACCGATATCAACCTGCTCTTTGACGCCACGCGCAAGGTGATCGAACTGACGGCGCGTCTGGGCTCCGATCAAGGGCTCCCCGACTGGCGGCAGCACGCCTACAACGTCAGGCACCTCAAGCGGCACCTGCGCGCCGCGCAGAACGCGAAGCACAGCAAGGCCCGCAACGAGGCGCAGAAAGCGACGAACGACACGCGCATGATCGAGGCGCACAAGACCTACCTGGAGGTCGCCCAAGGCTATCTGGACAAGGCCCGGGAAACCCTGGCCAAGACTGAATCTTACGGCGGTGCCGGCGGTGTCGAATACCTGGTCGCCAAAATCCAGATCGAAACGTTCATGAAACATGCCGACCGGCAAATCGACCAGACCCGGCGGCGGGTCATTCTCGGAGAAACGATCCCCCATGCCGAGAAAGTGTTTTCGGTATTCGAGACGCACACCGAATGGATCAGCAAGGGCAAGGCCGGCGTGCCGGTCGAACTGGGCTTGCGGGTCTGCATCCTGGAAGACCAGCATCGCTTCGTCCTGCATCATCGGGTGATGGAAAAACAGACGGACGACCAGGTGACGGTGGCCATGGTCAAGGAAACGAAGGAGCGCTTCGCCGACCTGGAGGCCTGTAGCTTTGACAAGGGATTCCATTCCCCGACCAACCAACAGGAACTGCAGGCCCATCTGAAACTGGTGGCGCTGCCGAGGAAGGGCAAGCTGTCGCAACAGGCGCAAGCGGTAGAGAGTTCAGAACACTTCGTCAAGGCACGACGTCGGCACTCGGCGGTCGAGTCGGCAATCAACGCGCTCGAGGTGCATGGCCTTGATCGCTGTCCGGATCAGGGCATTCGCGGCTTCAAGCGCTACGTCGCGCTAGCGGTGGTGGCGAGGAACGTCCATCGCATCGGCGCGATCCTGAAAGAACGGGAAAACCGGCGGGCGAAGCGCGCAACCCGGTATGCACAACGTGACTCGCCCCACAAACTGGCGGCATAACCGCCGCCAAGCCCGCAGATCATCGAGTGATTCTGGAAGTCACCGGACAAGCTCGCCATAACAATATGCCAATTGGCACTAAAGAGTATAAATGCATAGCAATTGGCGGGCGGGACATGGGCAAACCGCAAAGACCATGACGCGGGAGAGCGAAGAGCGGGTGCGATCTTCGAAAAAACAGGGTTTTTGGTCAAGCACTAAATACGCTTGGCGCCCGCATTGTCATAGGCTGTTTTAGACGCCGATCGCCGCTCGTAGACCGAAGCAAAAGTGTCAGCGCTTTCTCGTTGTTGCTCACTCTACCGTCGCGCGGGTTGCTGACAACTTTGCCGTCACTCCAAGCGAAGCAACGTTGTCAGTTCGCATCGTGCGAAGAAAAGTTGGGTCTTCCGCACTTTGTGTGACGCCGGTGGTGTGCTTGATTTTAGACTGATCGAGCCTTACCTAGAGCAGCATGAAGAGTAAGGTTCTCGATGGAATCGAACGAATTTTGGCTCGCGCCAGTAAGCGTGTGGTGTGTTTCGTCGATGATGACAGCAAGATCAACGTCAAGGCCTGCAGCACCGTTCGTTCGGCACCGTGTCCGGACTGCCAAAGTTGGAGCGATCGGCTCCATGGCAGCTATGTCCGCTGTCTTACCGAACGCCCGAGCCTGGAACAGCAGGTCGTAATATTTGTTGAGATCCGTCGCTTTAAGTGCCCGAGCGCCGATTGTCCCCGCCGAACGTTCGCCGAGGACATCCAATCTCTGGCAGGGCGACATCAACGGCGAACACGATCTCAGGCACGAGCGCTACAAGCGCTGGGTCACGCCCTCGGTGGAGCGGCTGCTGCTCGCCTGGCCACGAACTTAGGAATTCATGCCAGTGCGGACACCGTGCTGCGCGAGGTGCGCCGAGCTGGGGTGGGCAAGCAGAGGGTCCCTCCTCAGGTTGTCGGCATTGACGACTGGGCGATTGCACGGGGTCACCACTATGGGACGATCATTGTCGACCTGGAGCGCCGCGAGCCGATCGAGGTGTTCGCTGGTCGGGAGACGACCGTGGTCGCCGACTGGCTGCGCGACAACCCCAGCATCAGGATTGTTGCCCGAGACCGTGCGGGTGCGTATTCAGAGGCGGTAGAACTTGCACTGCCTGCGGCGCAGCAGGTATCCGATCGCTGGCACCTGTTGGGCAATCTTCGCGACAACGTCGAGAGTATGCTGCACCGCCTGGGGCCACAGTTGCGTCAGGCCGCGCAGCAGGTCGAGGTCGGTAGCGTTCCGATGGGCCGGCAAGGGTTGCCGCGCGGAACAGCTCTTCGAGGATGGCAGCGCCTGAGCGACGACCGGCGCGCCGCACGATTGGCCCGCTACGAGGAGGTGATGGCCCTGCACGCGCAGGGCCGCACGATGAAGGGCATCGCCCGCGAGTTGTCGATCGACCATCGCACGGTGCGCAAGTTCGTCACCGCTCGCGCCTTTCCGGAGCGCGCCCGCAGGACGCGAGGCCCAACGCCGCTGGACGCGCATCGCGGATACATCGAGGAACGCATCCGGCAGGGCTGCCATAGCCCGAGACTGCTTTGGAAGGAGCTCCGAGAGCGCGGCTACACGGGAAGTCGCGCTGCCGTGCGGGACTGCGTCTTGCGCCTGCTCACGCCTCAAGGAAAGGACCCGCTGGTCAAGCAGCCTCCTCGCACGATGGCCTGCCCGTCGCCTCGGCGCGCGTTCGGCTGGCTTGCCGGCTGGAAGAAGCTCAACCCGGATCGGCCGCAAGGCGATGAGCACGAGCGGTTCGTGGAGGCACTTTGCGTACTTGAACCGTCGGTGGCCGTGGTTCGTAGCCTCACGCGACAGTTCCTTGGCATGATGCACCGCCGTCACCCGAAGAATTCGACAAATGGCTCAAGCGCCTGGAAAGCTGTGGTGTGAAGGAGCTTGAGCGGTTCGCTGCCAGCCTGCGCTCTGACCTACCGGCGGTGCGAGCGGCCTTCACGTTGCCGTGGAGTAACGGTCAGACCGAAGGGCATGTCAATCGCCTCAAATTTCTTAAGCGGCAAATGTACGGTCGAGCGAGCGTGGAGCTGCTAAGGCTTCGGGCATTGAACCCGAACTGAGATGCTCGACCCGCCAAGGCAGGCGCCGACCGCGAGCACCATCGAACCAGCAGGCTCCAAACCCGTCGTCAAGCGCTTGTGCCTCCGGCACAAGCGTAGCGCGCCGGTCAACGCATGTCAAACGAATGCCGCGCGGCCGCCACGTTAATCGCTCCGAGTGACGACCATAATTTCCGATCCACCGGCGTCACACAAAGTGCGGAAGACCCAACTTTGCTTCGCTCTACGCTTCTTGCCTCTGATGCGAGTGCCTCTGATGCGAGTTGACAACTTTGCTTTCTTTCGAGTGCCAGAAAAGTTGTTAGCAAACCGGAGCACCTCAGAGTGAACGAGGAGCCAGAACCGCTAACAACATTGCTTTCCTCTACGCCAAGCGACGCTGTGCCGCCCCGCTGCACCTCGGCGAGCCTCCGTGTAGCGGCCCGCCCCATGCCATTCGATTGACTTCGGCCACCACCACATTACAATCCCCATAGCCACTGCCGTCGCGGTCCAGTCCAACCAGGATTGTTTGCCACCATGACCCTGCGCTCCGGCCCTCAACCACTTCCGCTGCGGCGGATAAACGGTATTCGATAGACATCAAGGGGGGGAAACGTGACCGAAACAACCGATGAGCAAACTGGCCGCCCGGCGATCGTAAGCAACGCTGTGAAACTACTCTATGTGACCCTCGGAATCGGCGTTCCACGGGCTGTCTTGGAATTTCAGACATTGGTCAAACAAGCGCCCGCGACTTTCATTCTTCTTCTTTGGGTTGTGATATTTGGCGTAACGTGGTTCCTGATATCCCCGGCGGCCACTTGAAATTCCTCCACCTGTGGCCAGGTCAAAATCCCCCAGGGGCGAGGACAGGAGTGTGGGGATTGTTACTCGGGATGGGTAGCTTTGGCAAGTCGGCTGGCGGCCTCTTTGAGGCGATAGCTTTTGCCGCGGAACTCGAGCAGGACGCTGCGGTGCAGGAGGCGGTCGAGGATGGCGGTGGTGAGGGCGGCGTCGCCGAGAAACTTGTGCCAATCCTCGATGATGCGGTTTGAGGTGATGAGCGAGCTGCGTCGCAGCTTGTAGCGCTTGTGCAGGATCGATTGCAGGGCGTCGGCGGCCTCGGCCGGGAGGTGGCGGGCCAGGAACAAGTCGTCGAGCACCAGCAGGTCGGCGTCGATGACGGGCTTGAGCAGCTTGCGCTTGTCGGCGCTCGCGCCCTGAGCGAGATTGGCGAGCAGCTCATCGGCTTCGCCGTAGAGCACGCGCAGCCCCGAGCGCAGCGCCGAATAGGCGATCGCCTTGGCGATGTGGCTCTTCCCGGTGCCGGGCTGACCGATCAGCAGTGCGCTGTCGCCCTCGGCGATGAACTTCAGGGTATGCAGCTCGAAGCAGGTGCGCTTGGGGATCTTGGGGTTGTAGCCCCAGTCGAATTCCGCCAGCGAAGCGCGCTCCTCGAGCCCGGAGAGCTGGTAGCGGCGCTCCAGTAGGCGAGACTGGCGCCGGTCCAGCTCATCCTGGAGCAGGGCCGAGAAGGTCTCGAGAAACGACAGGCTGGAAGCCTGGGACTCGATCAGGCGCGTCTCCAGGGTGGCACGCACGCCCGACAGGCGCAGCTGTTTGAGGGTTTTTTCGATTTCCATCATGCTCATGCTCATGGCTTGGGGTCTCCTGGACGGTGGGTAATGGGTGGTATCGGTGCTGGGCGTGCGCGGGCGTTGAGCTTGGACGCCGCGGGTTTGTCGGCGTTGAGCCCGGCGTGGCGGCGGTTCCGTCAAGGGCGGGCGAGGGGTTTTCTCGCCCGGCGCAGCGCACCCTTGACGGCGACCGGAGAAATACGCTCCTGGCGGGTTGGCAGGCAGTTCTTTCGCCTGCCGGCCTGCCTTACGGCGAGTGCAGGGGTTTGGGGGCGGCGCCCCCAAGGTGTTGCGAGTGCACCGCGTACTCATGCGCAGTCCTGCGCTTGTGGTTCGCCCAGCGGTGGCTGCACGCGCTCGGTTGCCTGTGAGGGTGCGGGCGTATCGGGCGCCAACGGCTCCGTGCCGACACTGCGGTTGAAGAACGCGGCATACTCGGCGGGATCACGGATGAGCTCGTGCTGCTGGGTGAGCGGCGAGCCAGCGTCACCCAGGGGCAATTCCGGCTGGGTTCCATCGAGCCGGGCGATGGCCTGAGCGAGCAGTTGCTCAGCGATCGCGCGCACGGCCTTGTAGGCGTGGATGTGGCGGGCGAGCGCGCTGGCGGCTGCCTGCTCCAGGATGCAGGCCGGATAGCGCGGGTGCAGCCCCACGATACCCCACATGCTCTTCTGCGCCTCGCGCCCACGTTGCTCGAACAACGCGCGACACAGCGCGTGGGTGTGGGGGCCGATGTGCTCGGCGCGCTTGAGGATCTGGTGTGTCTGGCGGGAGGGGTTGAACAGGCGCTCGGCATCGGGCAGTTCGACTGCGCCCTTGCGCCTCGCGCGCGTATGGCGGCGGATCAGCGCCAGCGTGTGCAGGTCGCGGATCTCGATCTCGTGCTCATAGAGGCGGACCAACACCTCGGCGCCGATCGGGGCCGGGCGCGCGGCATACCAGGCGCTGTCAACCTGAACGGTGGTGTCGTCCTGCACCGTGCGCGTGCCCTCCTCGAAGTAGCGGAAGCCCTCGATAGGCAACGCCTTGAGGTGGGCGCGCTCCTCCTGGAACATCTCCTCGACCTGGCGCTTGGCCCGGCCGTGAATGCGCTGGGCCGCCCACTTCTCTTCCCAATGCATGAGAAAGGCGTTTTGCGCCTCGATCGATTCGAAGCGCCGCCCCGCCAGAGCCGTGGCCTGGGTGTGCTGGATCGCGTTTTCCACGGACCCTTTTCGGTTCGGATCACGAACGCGGGCCGGATCGGCCACGACCGCGTAATGGGCGAGCATCGCCGCGTACAGGCGGTTCAGTTGCGGCTCGTAGATGTCCGGGCGGATGACGCCCTCTTTCAGGTTATCGAGCACCACGTACTGGCAGCAACCGCCGAAGTAGCGGAAGGCCTGCTCGTGAAGCCACGCCCACACCTGGCTGCTCGACTTCCACACCACCTGCCGATACGAGCGGCGCGAGTAGCGAAGCGTCATCACGAACAGCCGCGGTTTGCGATACCGGCCGCTCGGATGAAGCGTGGGCGCGCCCTCGCCGTAGTCGACCTGTGCCTCTTCCCCGGGCAGGAACTCCAGCCGGTCGAATTGCTCCGGCGCCTGGGTGCGCAGCGCCCGGCAGAAGCGCTTGACGCTGTTGTAGCGGCCCTCGAAGCCAAAGCGATCCACCAGATCCTGGTAGATCGCCATGGCGTTGCGACCCAAACGCACCTGCGCCTCGATCCATGCCCGGTGCGGCTCGCAGGCTGAACGGGCGTGCGCAGGTAGCCGCAGCGGGGATGGATCGGGCGCCAGCGCCGGTGGCCAGGGTGGAGGAATTTGAACGGCCAGCCCGGGCGAGCCGGTGGCCATGGGGGAATTTGCCTCGGCTTCGGTCTCCTGGGCAAGCTTGCGGATCGTCTTACGATCGATCCCCGTCTTGCGCCAGATCTCGCGCTGCGAGACCCCGTTCTGCAGCAGCGTTACGACCGTGCTCTTCTGATGCGGCTTCAAGACATTCACCTCCTCTACCCCCCGTTGGAATCGAGGGGCGATGATGTCCTGTCCGCGCCACCACCAACATTGCCGACAATTAGGTCATCGGCATGCACCTGGGTGGGGGATTTTCAAGTGGCCACAAGTGGAGGAGTTTGGGTGGCCGCCGGGGCTGATATACAAGATCGGGTCGCGGCGGAACTGGGCGAGAATCACCTTTCTTATCCTATTTGTTGTTGGCGTTCCCTTATCGCTTTTGCCACTCCTTCAGTCTCTCTCTGCGACGCCCGTTTCTGGATTACTCGGCGTAGTTCAATTGCTTGGGCAGGTCGTTGCTCTTGTGATGCTGTTTCGCGGGACATCGAACGCGTGGTTCCGTACGCCAAAGGCCGCGTGAGAGAACTTTGCTCACGAGTCGCCAAATGCGGCGATAAGCGATGCTCTGGGACCCGCATGGACACCGGGCTTTCTGCGGTGGTTCCGGTCGTTTGGACAGTCACCGGGGTGGAATAAGCTAAGGCCGGTGGTTGGGTGATGGTTTTGACTTTCCCGGATTTTATACGGATTGAATCGAGCGCTGTGGAGCTTGTGGGCAGCCGCCGGCCTGTGGGCGGGCGGTGGGAAACGCAGCGCGTTTTCCACGGGCCGTCCATAGGATTGCGCGCAGCGCAAAGGCGGGGATCGGCGCAGCCGACTGTCCACAAATCCACAGTGCATGGCTCAGGCCGCCTTGGCCGCACTGGCTGCGAGCTGGCCGAAGTACGCTTCATCCGGCGTCTGCCAGTCCAACGACTGATGCGGTCGCCGACGGTTGTACAAATCATCAATCGAACACCCATAGTACCGAATCCCGAGAAGTTCTCTATCCCTGGCATCCGTGGTTCGGCCGCGTCGTGTGGATCTACGCGAAGCGGGACCGTCATGGGCGGATGGTGGCCCAGTGCGGATTGGAGCCGCAGCAAGAGCGTCGCGGCGTCGAAGTGCCGATGTGGATGTTCGACACGGCCGTGTGCTGTCAGATGCGCCTGGTGTCGAATACGGAAATAAATGACAATTTGACGAAATAATCTGACAACGAAGCCGACTTTGGGTGCCAATACCTGATGCTTGACAGAGGCGGCAACCACTCTTAGCCGTTGTCACCGAGTTCCGGCAAACAGCGACACATTGCCAGAAATTGCCGTCAAATCTTGGTCAGCGTTGTTCGGCCGCAACATCCAAGAAAAGCGCTCCAACTATCCCGAAGTGCGCGCCATTGCTGGAGACGAGCCGGATTGGGCATTGTCAGTTATTGCCGGCAAATTGTCATTTATTTCCGTATTCGACACCTATGCACTCGATCTCCGATGCCGAGAGCGCCGGCTGGTCAGACGCGCATTGCGGAGCTTTGTTGCAGCGCTCGATCCGGTGGCTCGAGAACTTCATGCACGGACGCGCTCGATTTCGTGTGGGGCATACAACTGGTTGGTGGGGACGAACGGCCTCTCGCGTGAGCGGCGACTGCAATCCCTTGACGTGTTGCCCTGCATCGTCGGATTGGCCGCCTCCAAGGCGCCACGGGAGCTCGGAGCCGTGGTTGATCAAGGCCGGCCGTTGATTCCAGCGCTGGCCAACGTCTGTACAGTGCCGGAGCGCGGAGTGCGCGCGCTGGTGGGGGTGCGACCGCATTGGCTGGGACATGCCGGCGAGCGCATCCAGCTGCACGCGCGGCGACTCGCCTCATTGGAGGCCAATGCGATTCCGCACACCGCGGACCAATGGCGTGGCTTTGCTGAGATGTCGATGCTGCTGGCGGGACTGGAAGGCGTGTTTCTCCGCACCCGGCGCCCGGCGCTGGCGGAGATGTTCCGTCGCTCGGGATTAGTCTTCTTGCATCGGTGGGCGCGAAACGGCTGGCGCAAGCGTTTCAGTCGCGGCGAAAGACGCTGGGCGATGGAACGCGATGTCACAGGCGCGCGCGATTTCATCAATGCCGTGACCGCGGCTGTCGGACCAGTGCCCAGCAAGCCCAAAACCGTGCTTGAAGTGATAGAGGAATTTTATGGCGCGGGGCAATTGATCAAGCTAGCCGAGGACTGGCACAGCGAGCCGTCGCGTGTGAGCGCTGCGGCCATCGCCCCCCAAGCCGCCCCGTTGCTGGTAGCCCTCGCCGGGCTATCGCCGCTGCGACTGATCGAGGTATCGCAGCGCTGGCATCAGGCCTGCTCGCACCCCGTGGCGGACGATGCGGCTGCGTATGAACACATCACGTGGCCAGCCCTGTGTCCGGCATGGAGGCATGGAGCCGTCACCATCCGGGAGCTTGTCACGGTACGCGAACTCGCGCGCGAAGGCGCTGAACTGCGGCACTGTGTCGGCAGTTATGACTACCTTTGTCTGCGGAGCAATGCTCACGTATTCGCGTTAGAGGATGACGCGGGCGGGCGCTCAACGCTGGCTGTATCTGTTGCGTCACGAGAGCTCGCGCGATTCGAGGTGAGTAGCGTTGAACACCGCGGCATTCGCAATGAAACCCCACCCCAAGTTCATGCGGCGGCAAAACACGCGTTTCTTGTGGCACTGAACAGCGAAGCCTTTCGGGCGGCGCGCGAGGTATGCTGCAGCCAGGGAGCAATCCGCGAGCGCCTTTGGAAAGAGATCAGTGCGTGGCGTCGCGCCAATGCGCAGGCGGCGTTGAGACGGAGTCTGCCACAATCTCTGGAAATCCTTCTCTAATCGGATACGAAGGGAGTGCTCGCGCACACGCAAGATTGACCCGCTTCACCGAGATCAAACATTCCCGCCCATGTGTCGTGCAGGTCGAGCGCCGGCCCCAGGGGAAAGCCGCAGATCGCGGTCTACTCGACTTATTTTCCGCAAATCGAGGTTACAATCTAGCGCGAATTTCCCGCCTATTCTCGTCCTAGAGAGCGTGCAAAACCGGGGGAGGTTCATCCGCGAGGGCCAAAGTAAGTGCCATTCTCGTTAGGGCCGCGGAGAAACCGGAACGTATTGGCTTCGGGTCTGATCGACTTAGGCAGTGCGGGAACGATTCAAACGGCAGCCAAAAGGGGAGACATGAGCGGCCCCCCGTACAGCCCGGATCGCTCGCCTTGCCCGGCAACAATGCTGCTATCCGCTCGAACTGATCATCACGCAACCACACACGTACCATCCTGACCACGCCCAAAAGTCAGGATATGACCATAAATCAAGTGCTGGGAACAGCCCCTGTGCGACCGATTGACTGCGAACGACTTATTCGTAGAAAAACACCGTTGGCATTTTGAACTAGAGTTGATTGTCAACACGCCCTAGATGAATATGGCGCCCCTCAAACCCAGAATCCTATTGATCGAGGATGATCCTGGCCGAATCGCCACGTTCAGGTCGTGGTTAGAGGGGTCGGAATTTGTCTTGATTGAAGCCAGTTCTGGCGGGCGCGCAGCCGGCGTACTCAAAAGAGGCATGACAGAAGGGATCGCCGGCATCTGCCTCGACAACGATCTCGAAAAGCAACCGGTTACCCAAAGCGACTTGAGCTTGAGCGGCTCTATGCTCATCAACGCAATCACTCAGTCGGTTCCTCGCTTTGTGCCGATTCTGATCCACAGCATGAACGATCAGAAACCCCCGCGCATGGAGAAATCGCTCAAGAGCGCGGGGTTCAGCGTCACGCGCATTCGTATGGCGATCCTGACGCGCGAACGATTTCAGGTATGGCTGGAAGACGTGCGCGAATACTGGGAGGACATGAATTACTGATACGCTGCGCAGACATAGTCAAACAACCTCCCTGTGCTCCGCTATCAATGCGCCTGTGGGGTGCGAACTCTTAATCAACCGGCAATCGGCGTCTCGCACAACTCGCGACAGTGCTGTTTCCACCCGTAGAAAGCGAGCTGTGCCGGCGCGGGCGCGCCCGCACGTTTCACCGGCGTCTCACCGTCGAAGGATCGATGAACGAAGTGGGCGTTGTAGCACGCCTTGAACTCGTCGCGTATGGGCGTGAGAGCGACTGCGTTCCATGTGGGCGAGGGCCCTCGGATCGGATAGGATTGTCGTCCGACAAAGGCTGATCGATTCTGCAGCAGACGAGTGCAGAGTGAGCGAGCACGCCGGGCTTGCGGCGCACGAAGAGGAGTTATCCACCGGCCATCCACCGTTTTTGTGGATAAGCCGTCGGTGCGGCCGCGCGTCAGGTACCGCGCCCGACTTCTGTGACTCGCTCGGGAATGCCGGATTGATCGTTTCCTAGAAGTGGGCGAAGAGTGCGTGGCAAGCCAAAGCCCGGGCCGGGTAGTTCCTGTGCGCGAAGCGACAATCAAGCAAAGTTGACAAACGCAGGTGGTGTGAGAACGTTTCACTATATGGGCGCAACAAAGAGACATACGTGATCGCTAACCTTGGGCAAATCGCAATCGTCCTCGTGCTGCTGTCACTTGGCTCCGGCATCACGCGTGGAACGGCCGAACTTATTTCGAATCATCGGATTGGCACCGCTGTCGAGGCGATCGTTTTCGCAATGCTGGTGATGGCCGCCACCACGGCGGTGGTGCTTGTAGCGGACACATTCCTGTGCGCTGCGGTTGGGATCTTTTGGGTAGTCGGTTTTGTCTGTGTGTCCTCGACCGCTCGCGATCTCATGTCAACCGGGCAAACCGGACGACGAGAAGCGATCGGTCGTGATCCTCGACGGTGACGAATGGGACGCCTGGCTCGATGCTCGCACGGACCTCGAAGTCAGATCGTTGTTGAGACCGTTCGACCCCGACCTGATGACAGCGTCCGCGGATCCGCGGACGCCGCCCAAGAAATCGGGATCTCCGCAGAACTCGGAGTCGGAATGAGGCGTCTCGGCTTCATTGCGCTGGCCGCTGCGATTGGCTTTGCTGGGTCTGGGGAAGCCAAGACACCATCGGCGACGACATTAGAGTACCCGACTGGAATTGTCGCCGTGGTATGCTCAAGACCTGCAGTCAGAATAGGAACGATCATGGCGAAAGCGAAGGCATCTCTGTCAAACGTCCGCAATATCAGGCAGTCGACCGGACTCAATCAGTCGGTCTTCTGGTCCAAGTTCGGGGTCACGCAAAGCGCCGGTTCTCGTTACGAGTCAGACCGGAGTCTGCCGGCACCATTGAAGCTTCTGATGCAGGCGTGGCTGGACAAAGTGATCGACGATGAGATGCTTGCAAAGCTGGCCGCCAAAGTTGCGAAGGCTGGCTAGAGTGCTGCCGACCCGAGGAACGCGCGTTTGACGATCGCGCGCAACAGCTTGCCTGGCTTGAATCGCGGCAATACCTTCTGCGGCACCGAAACCGCGTCGCCGGTTTTCGGATTTCTCCCCGCACGCGAACGCCGTTCGGATAACGAGAAACTGCCGAAGTCCCGGATCTCGATTCGGTTGCCGGCGGTGAGTGCGGCAGTGATGGCGCCCAAAATCTCAGAGACCGATGCCTCGGCATCCACCAGCTTGAGCTCGGGAAAACGGCGGGCAATCCTCGATATGAGTTCGGATCTGGTCACGGGCGCCATGCTACCATTTCGAGACCTGTACAAAACATCAGTCGACAGATGACCATCTCCGCGCCGTGGCGGTTTTTCAAGCATGCGTACGGCCTCAGCAACGTCGTCCTGGATGCCGACAAGCGACTCTTGGCAGCCCAGGTTCCGATCTGTGCAGGGCCGTTGATGGCCGCGGCGCCAACGATGCTCGCGGTGCTCAAGAAGGTCGCGGCCAGACTGCCGGAAGGCGACGAGCTCGGGGATTTGGCGAGACGGGCGATCGCCCGGGCCACTGTCGCGGTCGACTGACAGGCCAGGCCGGACCGCCTCCTTCCGCGGCCGCGGACGCCGCGGAGACATGGCTGGCCTCGAAAACCCCCTTTTTTTGGGCCTATTCTCCCTAGAAATGCCGCCAGAAACGCGTAATCCTCGCGTCTGAACACGTCGAGCGGCTGTTCCGGTGCTGTGTGGACGACGATCCGTGTTGGCAAACTCTTGGAGATCGAGGACGTATGCAACTAGGACCATCACTGATTCCCCTGCGGGCCGCCTTTTGGAACTCTTCACGATCTGCAGGTCGAAATCGGCAAAGCGCGTGCTCGTGGCTTGGGAACAAGCCGCGGCCCAGCTTATCCATGAACATCCAAAACGCATGGTGGTCATCGTTGAGACCGACGAGCAGCGGCCGCAGTACCTCGTGTTCGACGACCTGTACAAAGGCCTGAGCGGCGACGAGCTGACTAGGCACGCATCGAGGCTGCGTAGTTTGCTGAGGTGCTTGGCCAACGCCGGTATCCCGGTCAATGTCGTCGCTGCGCCGGTTCCGCCGACCCGAACGGTGGACTGTAGCTCAGCGACCAAGTACCTGTTGCGTCAACCGATAGTGGCCGAGGCGTCGAACGACACCCCCCTTCAGAAAGTCAGGATCGGCGCGAGTGTAATGGTGGGCGCGTACCTGCTGGCAGCCTGTTCGATTCCGCGTACTCCTGAGGTGACCGCGTCCTCAATTCCGATTGCACCCACAAGCTCCCCTCCAATTCTCCAGGTCCAGCAGAACCGATCGCACCGATGGGAACTCGTCCCGTGTATCGATGGCGCGTGTGCACACCCAACGCCGAAAACATTGGCACATGAGAATGACAATCGGCCTCTGGTTGGTCTCGACCAAGAGGCAGTAGCGATTCCGGTCGCGCTTGCGGAGGCCGCGAAACCTCTAGCCGTCGACGTCGTCGCCACACGTGGCGGCGCCACTGCCAGGGAGGCGCCCGTCGCCCTGGCGCCAATTCGGTCCGTCTTCTTTGCAACGGGAAAGTCAGAGCTGGATCCCGTCCAACTGGCAGCAATCACGGCTCTGGCCTCTACATTGAAGAAGGCAAGCAGGATCGTAATCGCGGGATGCACCGACAAGACCGGCAAGCACGTCACCAACCAACGTCTCGCACAACGCCGTGCCGACGCACTCCGAAATGCCTTGTTCGCTCTTGGCGTCGACAAGCAAAAGATCGTCTTAAGAGTGGACCTGTCCGGCGACGGTCAAGTGCCTGGGATCGGTGCCACAGGCGAGGTTCCCGACGATGCCAACGCGCGGTCCAGACGAGGCGACATCGAGATCGCGTAGAGTTCAGGGTAGGACGATCGCTGACGGCGCGACCGTCCTCCATTGCCCGTCCGGCACGTCGTTCCGATCCTCCACGATGCGGGTACCCAGATGACCTACCAAGTCCCGGCAGACCTGTTGGAATCCATGCGTGTCACCGGCGCCTGCATGACGGATGTCGGCGCGCTCGCGGGACAACTTGGCAGTCTCACCACCGCGCAGATCGAGTCGCTTCTCCAGGAGTTTGCCGACGACGGTGAAGACCGGGCGCTGAGCCGTCTGCTGCAGGTATGCGCGTTCAACGGGCTCCAGCTCGACCCGAAGGTTCTCTGCGGATGCCTCGGGGTGTGCGAGTTCATAACCGACCCGGTCCCCTGCTTCGCGTTGCAGGACGAACGCGCGATCGAACCCCTGCTGGAGGCCGCCGCCGCAGAGGCCTTGCCACTCGAACGCAAGTGCTTCGCCGCCCGGCTGGCCGCGGAGCTAACCGCCAAATTCAATATGGACCCGCAGCCGATCCGCAAAGCCGTCTGGAAGCTCGAGCACCCGGCGCGCGCGCCGGAAGTCCAGTTCCTGCTCGCGCAGTCCCTGGCGATTCTGGACGAAGGAAAGAATCCGGGCGAGACCCGAATTTTCCGCTGGAGCGAGATTCCGCTCTCCAAGCTGCTTCCGGAACACACAGCGCAGAGCGGCGTCGGTGGTTATTACACCGTACGTCGGCCGATCCCCAAGCTTGGCCGCAACGACCCCTGTCACTGCGGCAGCGGCAAGAAGTACAAGAAGTGCTGTTACGCCAACGATCAGGAACTGCTCCTCGATGCTTCCGAGTATGCCGGTGCCACCCGGACCGATTTGAAGAACAAGCCCGGCTTGGTCGATGACCCGCAGGTGATTCTGGGTCTGCGCGCGCACGAACTGAGAAAGCTTGCGCCAGCCGCGCTCAGCACGAGTCAGCTGCTCACCGGATACCAGTGTGCCCTGGACTTCGGGCTGCGGGAGCTCGCCTTCGAGATGCTCCTCGAGTGCGGGCGACGTTCGCCCGAGCCGGAGGCGTTCGACGAGGGGCATTTCGAGGATCTGATCGAAGAGGTCCTGCAGGCGGGCGAGCTCGATCTGGCGCGCAGGATCCGGGATCACTGCGGGGATCAGGCCTGGTGGCGACCACAGGCCATCGCATTCCGTTTCGACCTGTTGGAAAATCCTGAGCGCTATGGGCTCCTGGAGCGCGACTGCCGCAAGGGTGTGTGCGAAGTCTCCGACGAAGAGACCGAGTTCGACGAGCCCCTGACCCGCTTGGCCTACGACCTTTCCCCGCGCCACCCCGCCTTGGCGATCGCCTTCGCGCGGGCCGCGATCGCAAGCAACCCGGACCGGCAATTCGACAACGAAATGCTGCTTGATGTCATACGAGACACACGGGTCGACCTCGAACTGGCGCCGGGCGCCGATCCAGCGGAAGCGCTATTCGACTGGATCGAGGATCGCACCCAACTGAAGGCGAAGGCGCAGGCAGAGAACCGGGAGATCGGGCGGCTGAGCGACAAGTTGAATGAAACGCTCGCCGCCCTCGACGAAAAGAAGCAGACCTTGCGGCAGACCGAGCAGGCGCTCGGACGGGTCGGCGCCGAACTGGAGAAGGCCCGCATTTTCCGTCCGCCCGATCCTGCAGATATCGGCGAGACAACGAGCCCTGGCGCGGAGAAGGAGGCCGCGCTGCGACGTCTGCGGGACCAGGTGGCGGACCTGCAAGCGGAAATCGGTGCGCAGCAGGCAGAGCGCCGGCAACTGCGCAAGATGCTCACCCACGAGCGCAAGAAGCTCGCGGCCGCCCCCGAGCCGGGCACGCCGGCGGACGAACCCAGTACCGCCGAGGAGGCGCCGGCCGTTCAGCCCGCAGGACGGCCACTCATCCCGGAGTACGCCGACAGTTTCCGCAAGCATTTTGCATCGCTGCCAGCAACGCTCGCCGCAAAGGCGATACTGGCGGTAGGTGAATTTGCCTCGCATGAGGCCACTATCTGGCGCCACACGAAGCCACTCGAGCGCCTGCCGGAGCACTATCGAATCCGTCTCGGTCTGGATCACCGACTGATCGTTCACTGGCAGCCGGGCAGGATGCTGCGCATCCTGGATGTGATTCCGCGGCAGGAACTCGAGTCCTGGATCAGGCGACAGGCTTGATGGGCCGCTCGCCGGGCTGCGCGCGCACCGGATCAAGACGGCAAGCTAACGGCGAAAGGGGCCGTTTTTCGGGGGTATTCTGACTAGACGATGGTGCTGAGGGCCGGGATGATCGACGAATCTCCCGGAGACCCGCACTCATGTCAGATGCACCCTTCCCAAGCACCTCTTCCAGTCAAGCGGCGCGCGGCGGGGCGCAACCGCCGGATCGCGCAGTCGCGAACTTCGATCGACCGGGTACTCGCGTCAGCTTGCCCACTGCCGACCATGAGGTCTGCGCCAAGCGCCGGGCACCACTGACCGACGACGAGATCCAGTCGATTGCCAATCGGCTCCGCCGGTACAGCAGACGCTCACCGGGCGATCTCGCGCTTTTCTATCTGATGCTGACAACCGGAGCCAAACCGCTCGAACTCGCGCGGCTGCGGGTCCAGGATGTCATTGCGGCGAGCGGTGCGATCCGCAGCGAAGCGCGCATCCCGGCAATTGCCGCGATCAACGGTGTTGAGCGGCCGATCTACCTCAAGAGCGAAGTGGCCGTCGACGCGACCCTGATCTATCTGCAGCATCGGGTTGCACGGGGGCAGGGTGCCGGCAATGCACCGGCGTTCGCAGGCCTGGATCCGGTGACACCGCTGCTTCTCAATCATCAAGGTCGGCCCTACGAGATCGTCGAATCGTCGGGCAGTGGCGGTAACCGCTACCTGTGCCGGGGAATCCTCGAAGCCTGTCGGCGCGTGTTTCGGCTCTCCGGTATCCCCGGTCTCTGCGGATCGACGATACGACGCACCCTGGCACGCCGATTGAGCGATCGGGGTGCCACGATCGAGCAGATCGGCGAGGCGCTCGGCATCAAGGATCGCAAGGCCATCCGCGATCTGCTCGACCTGCACCCGATCGCTCTGCCGACGCTGTTCGACGAGATCGTCTGTCAGAAGGTCACGACAACCACCGCAGTCGATCCACGCTGAAGGGTCATCATGGACGGACAACGGATCTTCGTGAAAGGGCGAACCTTCGAGTCAGGCAGTCCCGAGCTGCAAACAGCGCTCGCCGCGATCTACGAGACCCCGGAACGCCCGCGCTGCCTGTGTGTCGAGGGTGGGGTCGACCTCTACATTTCAAGGCGATCGTCAAGCTACCACCTGGCGCGGATGCCTGGGACAGGGCACCAGCACCGTCCGACCTGTCCGGACTACGAGCCGGATCCCGCCTCATCCGGGCGCGGCGCCCTGATGGGCGGCGCGATCGTGGAGAAGTCGCCGGAAACGCTTGAAATCCATATTGGCTTTCCGTTGTCCCGATCGCCCGGCGGCCGGGCGATTCCCAGGGGCGAGCACAACCCGCTTAAGGAGGTCCATGCGCCCAAGCAGCGCCTGAGCCTGCAGGCCGTTCTGCACATGCTGTACGAGACCGCCCGGTTCAATCGCTGGTACCCGGCGATGGAAGGCGCGCGCAACCAGGGCGTGTTGTGCAAGTACCTGATGGAGGCCGCAGACCATATCCTGATTCGAGGCGAGCCGTTGAGCAAGCGGCTCTACGTTCCGGAACCCTTCAGCACGGAACACAAGGTCGAGATCGCGGCACGGCGCCGCGAACGGCTCGCGTTTCTGAACGCTTCCGATGACGTGAACGCGTTCCCGTTCGGCTTCATCGTCGGCGAATTCAAGGAGGCCGAGAAGGGAGCGCTGGCGTGCAAGGTCCGGATCAAGCACATGCCGGACACGCCGCTCTACATGGACAACAAGGCGTGGTCGCGAGCCGAACGCGTCTATCAGCCATTGTTCGAGGCGACCGACGCGGACGTGCCGCGAAAGCCTCGCGTCCTGATCGCCGCTCTTATCTACGCCAAGCAGGAGAACGTGTATCAGATCGAACGGCTGACCATGATGCTCGTCTCCGATCAGTACATTCCGCTCAACGGTGCCTTCGAACTTCCGCTTCTCGACAAGCTCCAGTCGGAACGACGGCCCTTCATCAAGCCGCTCCAATACGACAGCGCGAGCGCGGCCTCTTTCCCGAATTTCCTGCTGCTGGACGCCGGCACGGACAAGGGCGGGGAGATTCCGCTGTACATAGTGAGCAGGTTCGCAGACGAGAAGGACCAAGCCGTGAAGTCCAAAGTGATTGAGAGGGATGGCGAGGGCGCCTGGATTTGGAACACGGGCGAGGTACTCGGGCCGTTGCCAGCGCCGTCTAGGAGGGCTGCCCATGCTGCGCAAGCATTGGAGACCAGCGCAGGTTGCCAGGCTTGCTCGTGATGCAGAATGCCTTTGCCTGCTCGAACCCTGACCGATTGCATTGAAGTCGCGCGCCATATCCGCCAAAGCGCGCGCATCTTCCGCCCCCGCGTAGAATGCAGCCATGAGCGGCGCCTTCGGGCCGCGCAAGCCGCTCGCTCCAGCTGCGGGGATAGCTTCTCGCTTTGCGGAATGTCCTGCCACCCGTCGAGCGTAACGCGATACTTGGAGATCTTGTCTCCTTGCGCATTCTGCGGCAGTTAGGTGGTTAAGCGGCAGTGTATCTGCGTGTGCTACTGACAGCTGGACTTGACCTCACAAAAGGTGAAGACCCCGATTTGCTACGTTCTACGTCAATCGAATCGCCCTGGCCATCGCCGATGGCTGCCGTGATTCCAGTGGTCATCAGTTCGATATGACTCCGAACGCGCCCCGGCGAATTCCAGTATTTCCACCAACGCGATCTCCACGCATGACCGAACACCCAGGAGCCGCCATGACGAACCCTCCCCATCGGACCCTCCACGGCCACCTCAATGCTTTGCGACAATGGTCGCGTGCAGCGCTGGTCGTATTGATTTGCATATTGTCAAGGCACTCGCATGCTGCCGCCGATACGGTCCGCATAACTAGCGACGACGGGTCCGTGTCAATTTCGGTCCCGGCAGACTGGAGAGCGGACCTCAAACCTAACCGCCCTCGCGTCAAGCTTGCGATCTATTCTCCACCAGAGTCTTCAGCCGATCACTACATCGAATCAATCTATATTGAGTCGGAGCAACTCAAGAATGACGACACGCTAGAACGATACGTCGAATGGTTTAAGGCCCACATGGCGACTGCTCCGGGAGTGTCGTTCGTCTCTGAATCCACGGTAACAGCAAATGGGCTCAACGGCATGCGGGTTTTGTTTAGGCTACACGCTGTAGACCGTTTGGACGTCGTCGTGATGCGGTACTTCTTTGTCGGCGCGACTGGAACTGTGTACATGGTCAACGCCGTAACGCTTCAGGCAGACCTTGACAGTTGGCAACAGAAGCTGGAGGAGATTTGTCTATCAGTAAGCTATAAGTGACTCTTGGGCCCTGTAGTGGTGTGAAACGGGGGAGTGCTGCGTGCAGTGGTCTCGGTCGACTGGACAGCGACCGGGACTCCGCTCCAGCTAACACCTTTGCTTCGGCCTAAGCCAAATCCATATTGTTCAGCCGCTTACAAGTCAATTAGTGCTAGCACGTATACATACGTCGGTGCTCACATGCTACAAAACAATGAACTGTTCGAGAATTCGCAGTCCGAACAGTCGGCCCGATTCAAGAAATGGGAGGGCCGCGATGGGAAGATTTTCGATGCCGGACGATCATGGGTGCCGCGTAGCGCTATTTCCGGTTCGGTATTTCGCTTAGGCACCTCAAAGCATATGAACACCCAACCCCAGTCCTGCCATGCACAAGCCGTTTAACGCCTTCCGCGGGCGCGTATCGAGTCTTGGAACAGTCGCGTGGCCGCCTGCGTCGATTCAGTGCCCTCGCCCGCCAAATCGTGTCGCATCGGCGCCGACACCAAACACAGCCGGGCGCGCCAGTTGGCCTTCGCATCAGTCTGCTCATTCATCCAAGCAGAATTGAGATTGATCGTGATCCAAGGAGGATAGCCATGGAAATACGCAAAGTCGCTATCGCATGCCAAGGCGGCGGGATTCACGGCGCATTTACGTGCGGGGTTCTGACTACGCTACTCAGGGCGAAGGAAGATGAAGTGCGAGGCAAGCGTCCCGACGGCGCGATGCGCAGCTTCGACATCATTGGTCTGAGCGGCACGTCGGCCGGGGCGCTCAATGCCTTTATGGTTTGGTACGGCCTAATGGCGAAGGACGGACATCCGGGCAGTTGGACGGAGGCGCGCTGCGCGGTGAACAACTTGTGGGATACGTTCCAGGTGCAAAAGACGGGCGAGGCAGGGATGAATGCGCTCGCCCAGCAGTTCTTCAAGCTGCAGGAACTCGGTGTTATCGTCAAGCAGCCAATGCCGGCCTACTTCTACGATTGGCAAATGTCCGCGCTCAGCCAGTGGTCGTCGATGGAGAATCTCATCGCGCCGACGCTGAATCTAGGTGAGATTAGGCCAGAGTTCTACGATTTCGCAGCGCTGCTGCGTACCTGCGCACCTGAGTTCCCGCGTATCCAGGCGCGCCTCGACCAGATCGCGAGGGACAAGGTGAAGCCGCGCCTGCTGCTTGGTGCGGTGGAGGTCTTGAGCGGTACGTTCGAAGCGTTCGACTCCTGGTGTAACCCGAACACGCGCCCCCAGGACAAGCGCACCATCAGCTACGATGCGGTAGCGGCATCCGGTACCCTGCCCGACGTCCGAAGATCGCAACGTATTCCCGGCCTGATGAACATCGACGGCAAGGACGCGTTGTACTGGGATGGGTTGTTTTCCCAGAATCCTCCGGTGCGCGAGTTCGCCGCCGGCACCGACAGAGAACACACGCCCGACGAAATCTGGGTCATTCGGATCAATCCGCAGAAGCGCGACGAGGAGCCGCTTTCCTTAGGCATGATCGAAGATAGACGCAATGAGCTTGCAGGCAACCTCTCGCTCAATCAAGAGCTGAGATTCATCCGGACTGTCAACAAATGGCTCGATCAGCTTCAGCCGAGGACCAAAAACAAGCCGGGGGATTCGGCCTTGGCGGCGTTCGCAGACTATAAACCGATCAAGATCTACGTGATCACCATGCATAAGGACAAGGCTGGTCTCGGCGTTGGCTCCAAGTTTGACCGCAGTCCCGCGTTCGTGACCGGCATGCGACAGCATGGCGAAATGCGGGCTGCATCATTCCTGCCGTTGTGGCTTTCGGAGTCGCCACATCTGGTCGAATGGCCGCAGGGAGACGCTCTAGACCAGATCGACCGCGGATGATCTGACCTCGGGGCACAAGACGCAACATTTGCGCGCTGTTGCGTCGAGTCGAACGTTATTGGCTAACGACGGAGCGGGGCTATGGCTGCATGGGCCTAGCAAGATTGTTCGACGGCCGACAGTCGCGCAAAGTGGCAGCACCATTGGAACAAGAAGGGGTGAGCATGATCTTGCGTTTGGTAGCATGCAGGAAGCGGGAGCACGTCTTCCTCATACGGCACTGGCAGACAAACTGCGCCAGTGACGTCGGAAAGCAGAGGAGAAGACGTTGCTAAGAGAATTGGTATTGGCAGCGGCGTTTATGCTCACGGCAAACGGGGTCGTAGCAGAGCAGCCGCGCAACGTCCTTGGCACGCTTGCGTTGGCGTTTGTGCCCATAGAAGGGGCCACTGCACCCGAGCCGCCGATGGACCTTACTCTTGCCATGCGTCACTTACCGGGCGGGCAGGAGATTCGGCTCCGGCTCGCCGATTCATTCGCAGTTTGGGACAACGACACGGCGACCAGTTACCAGAACTTTCTCCTTGCTCTTCCACCTGGCTCGTACCAGATTCTGGGGATTGAAGTCCTGGCACCAAGCCTCTCCGACAAAAAGGTGCTGCTACCGTTGGGGCCTTCGTTCGTTGTAGAGAATACGGGCTGCGTGTATCTGGGCCGAATACGGTCAGAGATCCTGCGCCTTCCGCCCGCCTCGCTCGCTACGTCGACAGAAATGGCAGTGGCAATCGCTGAATCGCGCGGTCTGAAACAGCTTGGGTTCTTTTATTCTGTCAAGGGGGCGCTGATTGTCTCTTCGATCTTTGTGGATACGCCGCCTGAAACGGGGCGCACACGTGGGGATGAGCACGGGGCGACGCACTACGCCGAAGCCGTTGCGCAGCACTGCACGGTCGGTTTGGCACGATTCGAACCTCTTGGGCTCGAGTAACTCATAGAGGTAAGCCTCCGGCAGAGCCGGAGGCTTACCTCTATGAGTTACGCCACGACGATCCACAAGTCGCAGGGCTCGGAATACCCGGTGGTGGTCATTCCGATCTCGACCCAGCACTACATGATGCTCAGGCGCAATCTGATCTATACGGGCATCACGCGGGGCAAGGCACTTGTGGTACTCGTGGGCCAGAAAAAGGCACTCGCCATCGCGGTCAAGGGCAAGCAGGTGCAACGGCGCTGGTCGAAGCTGAAAGAGCGCCTACTAACCACGGACCCGCCTTGAGGGCCTGCCGGGGCCGTCGTGTCGACGAGATCGCGCGCGACCTGTCGTCGCGACTGCGATCCGTCGGCGGACCGCTGATTGTCGCCGGGTGAGTCGAACAGCCAACCCGAATCGGGATTCACTGTGGCCAACACCTTGCCACGTGGCGGTCGTGGGGTAGGGTGTTCGCATGGTCTCCAACGACGAACGCGCCCTGATCCGCCACTGCATGGACGCCCTTCGAGCAGGGCTGCCTGGGTTTCAGACACGGCGGCCTCAACTGGAGATGATCGGTGCAGTCGCCAATGCGCTGGCCTGCGGCCGCAGCGAAGACGACGGCGGCACCCGGGGACGAAACTTCGCGCTGTGTGAGGCCGGCACCGGAACCGGCAAGACGATCGCAGCGTCGGTGCCTGCGCTGGTCATGGCCAAGTCACGCGGCAAGCGCCTGGTCATATCGAGTTCGACGATCGCCCTGCAGCATCAGTACAGCACCAAGGACATTCCCACCCTGCAGCGGCTGTTGCCGATCGACTTCACGTTCGCGGTGGCCAAAGGCCGGCGACGGTATGCCTGCACGGCCAAACTCTTTGCGGTACTGGAGGATGCCCGGCAGACGACGCTGGGTCTCGATGGCGAGCATGGAGATTCACCTGTCGATTGCGACGAGGCCGAGCCGGTCGAGCGGACGCTGCGCGAACTCATCGAATTGGCGCAGGCGTTCGAGGGCAATGATTGGAATGGCGACCGGGACGAATTGAAGCGCCCGGTCAGCGACGATACATGGGAGCAGCTCACCACGGATCGGCAAGGGTGCTCGGGCAACCGGTGCCCGCAGTTCGCACGCTGCCCGTTCTATGCGGCACGCCAGCGCCTGAAGGAAGTGGATCTGATCATCGCCAACCACGACCTCGTCCTGGCTTCATTGCAGATGGACGGAAGAGGGGTCTTGCCCGACGCCGCGGACACCTTCTACATCTTCGACGAAGGCCATTCCCTGGTTGCCAAGGTGGTGGAGCAATTCGCCGCCAAACACGCGCTGCAGGGCGGGATCGAGTGGCTGCGCGGTCTGGCCGATTGCGTCCGGGACATCGTGCTGGGACTTCATCTCGATCATGACCTCTATCGCGACGCCCGCACATCGTGCAAGGACCTGTCGGCCGACCTCGACGATCTTTCCAGGGCCCTCGATCGTACCGGCGCATTCGACGAAAAGCCCGTCCGCCGGTTCAAGAACGGCATCATCCCGGATTGGACGCGGACGCCCGGCATCAACATTCTGTCGCGCGGTCAGCGGCTGCAGAGCACCGTCGCCCTCGTGCGCGAGCAGATGTTCGAGAAGGGCGGCTCGGAACCGACCATGGTGTCCCGACTGGTCTCCGAGTTGGGCTACTTCGCCTCGAAGCTGGAGAACCTCGTCGATACCTGGACCCTGATGCTCGCCGACGACGCGGAACAGGAGTCGCCCAACGCAAGGTGGATCGAGCGCACCGGCGATGGCACCAGTCACGACTATCTGGTGTGCGCCTCGCCGATCAGCGGCGCGGACAAGCTGAGACGGCTGTTGTGGAACCGGGCGAGTGCGGCCATCGTCACCTCGGCCACGCTCGAGTCATGCGGCTCTTTCGGACCCTATATGAGACAGGCGGGGCTGTCCGTGTTTCCCGAGGTACGCACGCTGACGGTCGACTCTCCCTTCGACTATCGCAACAAGGCGAAACTGATCATTCCGCCGATGCGAAGCGATCCGAAAGAGGCCAAGGCCCATACCGACGAGATCGTCGAGCTGTTGCCGCGCATCATTCATAGCCGGGGAACGCTGGTCCTGTTCGCGAGCGGAAAGCAGATGCGGGAAGTCCACGCCCGGCTGCCGCCTGAACTGCAAGAGGCCACGCTCATGCAGGGATCGATGCCGAAGATGGCGATGCTCACCCGGCACAAGAGCGCAATCGAAGGGGGAGGGCGTTCGATCCTTTTTGGCTTGAGTTCGCTGGCCGAAGGGGTCGATCTGCCTGGGGAGGCCTGTACGCACGTGATCGTGGCGAAATTGCCATTCTCTGTACCCGACTCCCCGCTCGAGGAAGCGCGCAGCGAATGGATCACGTCGCTGGGAAGGTCGCCGTTCGTCGAGATCGTTCTGCCGGCGGCGAGCATCCGACTGCAGCAGGCGGTGGGACGCCTGCTGCGGACGGTCAACGACCACGGCACGGTGACAATTCTTGACCGACGAATCATCACCAAGCGGTGGGGCGCGGCACTGTTGAAGGGTTTGCCGGATTTCACCATTCTCGTCGGCAAGGCGGCGAACGACGCCATAGCGCGGACGTGTGCGCCAGGGTTTTGTGCGTGAGCGAACGTCCGGCATGATCGCCACAGCGGCCACGGAGGGTAATGCGATGCCGATAATTTGGCGGGCGGCTCCCGGCCAATTGCGGTCAGTGGCGCCTACATGAAATCGTTCGTTCGGCCGTCCGGTGTACTTGCGATAGGAGACATTCAGAAGACCGAATGCTATGCCGCGGCGTCGGCCTGTCAGTCACTCGTTGTGATCTACCCGTTTTATGCCGACGCCCGCTTGCGGCAGCAATCTCAGCGGGCTCTTCGGGTCAGCAGGAGTCATCGACCGACCGCCTTCCATTCTCCATTCTTGCTGATTGCTGTACGGACCTTGAACACACGCAGCGGCGGCGTGCGCTGCCGATCGGGCGCTCACCGATTGGGATTGGCCGAGAACTTCGAAGAGCGAAGGGCACTTGTTCGATGCCCACTCTCTCGACGATTGACTAAGAGCGTTCGGCGCAGATCGCATCGCACTCCCGCAGATGGGATCTCGCGGCCCCGCGTTCTCAAACGCAAGTTTGGGTGGTGCCACCAAGCTTGCGCTCTTCCCGCATGAGGATAGGCGGGTCATTGACCGCGCCGGTGCACGGCAGCAAGGGTATCCGATCAGGCCAATATCGCTGCCCACGTCGGCACTTGCAAGCTCCTAAGCCGGACGAGCCGGAACCAAACAGGGGAATAGCGGTAGCCTGGCACTTGCGTGGAGCTTGTCGATGCGGAGGCCGCCATGGAGTTGCTTACGACCCGGTACGCGGAGAATCTGGCAGGCGTGCTGTCTTGCTACGACCGGATCGTCATCACCGGCACGTTGCCCGGCGCGTGTTTCGCAGAGGGCATGACCAGCTTCTTGGTCTCCCGTGGGATCCGTATCTTCGACTACCCGCAGTTCGCGCTGCCTCTGCGGGAGCGCGTTCGCCATGCCGCTCAGGCGCTGGCAACGGAGCACGGCGCCAGGATCGAACATATCGCCAAGGCCCACGTTCGCAAAGAAGACGTCGTGGCCAAGGTGCTCGCGGCGCGTGGCGATGCGCCCGGCCTGGTGCACGTGATATCGGCGATGGAGACCTGCGCGACCTATCAACCCTGGCACGACAAGGCCAGCGGACGCACTTTCCTGCGCCCGGACACCACCAAGTGCCTGCACTACTACTTCTACTGGATGGACCGAGAGCTGGGGCTCATCTACGTGCGCGTGCCCACCTACTGTCCGTTCCGGCTGCAGGTTTACTGCAACGGACACAGTTGGCTGGCGCAACGAATGCGGCGCGAGGGCATCGACTTCGCCGCAGCCGACAACGCTTTTGCTCGCATAACCGACTTCGCTCGTGCGCAAGAACTCGCCGACACCTTCAAGCCTGAGTTGCTGCATCGCCACCTGGACCGCTACGCCCAGCTGTGCTGCCCCGTCCTGGATGTCTTTGGGCAGACCTACCACTGGAGCATCATGCAGGCCGAATACTCGACCGACTTGGTGTTCAAGAGCGAGAAGATCCTCGGCTCGCTGTACCAGCAGCTCGCCCGCGAGGCAGTGCTCTCGGTGAAGGCCGAGCAAATCGCCACATTCCTGGGCAAGAAGATCACCCCGCAACTGGCCGCCGAGATTGGCTCGCGCCTGAGCACGCGCATTGAGGGAACCTGCATCAAGCACAAATTCGGATCGGTCTCTATCAAGATCTACGACAAGTTCGCTCGCATCCTGCGCATCGAGACCACAACCAATGACGTTTCGTTCTTCAAGCACCACCGCAAGGTGGAACACCGCACCGGCCGCACCACGCGAGAAGTCGCGCCACTGAAGAAATCCATCTACAGTCTCATCGACCTGCGCGAAATTCTGCTGGGCTGCAATCATCGCTATCTCGAGTTCCTCTCCAGCCTGGACGATCACAGCAGCGGACAACGCCTGCTTGAACGCGTGACGCAATCCAAACCTGACGGCGACCGGTCCTTCAAGGGCTTGAACTTCTTCGATTCCAACGACCAAGCCCTCCTACGCGCCGTGCAACGACCCGAATTCAACATCCATGGCTTGGCCCGCTGTGACTTGATGCGCCGACTCCCTGACCAAACGCCCTCGCGACTGTCCCGCCAGCTCCGCCGCCTGCGCGTCCTCGGCTTGATCAAGCGCGCCGCCAACACCTACCGCTACTACCTGACTCGAGCAGGCCGCATGGCCATCGCCGCGTTCGAGCGCCTCACCAACTTCGCAATCGTTCCTGCAATGGCCGCATAGCCGCAATGCATCGTTTCGGCCTCGCACTTCTGTGCCAGGACGCAAAACTTTGAAGTCGTAAGAGACTAAGGCGACCATTGCCCTTGACGGTATCGCGCCGAACTGCCGATATCATCGGCGAGCGCAGAGTCCGGGGTGAACTGCGTGATCAGTAAGCGCTTCGTCAAGAAGCAACAGATGCGATGGTCAGCGACCGGCGCCAACGCGTTGCTGCAGATCCGCTGCGTCGTGTTGAACGGACGGTATTGGGACGAATTCTCCAAGCGTGGCCCGATGCCGACCGCTGCGAACGCCCCCGCCCTTTTGCTCGCCGCGCAATCCCACGGTTTTGCGCACTCTCGTCGTCCCTTCGCTTGCCCGGACGGATCCCGCTAACGGCCCGCTAGCGCTCGTCGCAGGGCAGCCAAGTTGCGCGGCGGCAGAAACGTCGGCGCCGCAACGCCAGATAAGAATACCGTACTTCACGCAGAGGAGTTCACGAAGCCTTCGCGATTTGAACAAGGTTATCTGACTGGCAACCGGCGCCACCGAGATTACAGTGTCTGGACGAAGTGGTTGAGTTCACTCCCGAGCCGCTTCGGGTCAGGCTTGGCCAATATCCCAGGTTGGCCATCGCCAATCCCTTGCTGACGTCCTCGCTCAATTCCGCCTTGCCTTCAAATGCACCACGATCGTTGAATACGCGTACGTGATCACCGCTCCTGATGCCACGTCCTTCGGCATCATCCGGATGAATAGTAACGGTCAGTTCGCCTTGCCGTCGCTGCTGAACCGGCTCATTGGCATATTGCGTGTTCAGAAAAGCATGTGGCTTGGGAGATATCAGGCTAATAGGGAAGCGCTTAGTGAGGCCCTGATCTGCACCGGATACCTCGACTGGTGGTATGTAGTCGGGAACAGGATTGACCGGGTCACCGGGTTGCATTTCATTGTAGCCATTGCGCCAAACAGGCACGATAAAGTTACCGCCCTCGGCCGCGCTGGCCTTGAACTCGCATTTACCAGAGGGCGTCTTGAAATTGCCTTTGGCATGTGGCGCCCGCTTGTCAGGCGTACCTACATTCAGCCGCATCCAGCCTACCTCTTTAAGCTTCTCCAGAGTGATGCCCTTCATCGCCGGTGAGTTCCAGTCATACATATTCATCAGCAACTCATCATCGCTCATGTCCCAGTAGTCATCGTGGAAGCCCATGGTCTTAGCAAGACGGCGGAACATATCAACGTTGGCAACGCATTCACCCGGCGGCTCGATGGCGGGCTGGTTGAGCATCACGTACAAATGGCCCCATGTCACCTGAAGATCATATTGTTCAGCCTGCAGGGTTGCCGGAAGGATAATGTCGGCATAACGCGCCGTGTCTGTAAGAAATATCTCGCTTACTACCGTGAACAGATCCTCACGCTGTAGTCCTTTGACCAACTTGTTCGCGTTCTGCTGCTGAGACACCGGGTTCGAGTTATGTATGAACACGGACATGAGAGGTGGATCAAGATCCAGTTCGCCCGTGAGTGCCGCTCCTAGGTCGAGTTCGTTAACGACCCGCGTACCCGGATTGATCCAATCAGGCCGCTGAAGGAAACCAAAATTAAACGGGAACTCCCAGATAGGCATCTCGACAGCCCCGCCCCCAACATGACGCCAGGAACCGACGAGTGCTGGCAAGCAGGTCACAAGTCGGACCGCATCCCCACCGCCGGGTGCACGCTCAAGGGCCACGCCTTCGCGAATGGCCGAAGGTTGGGCCGTGGCAAATTCGCGTGCCAATCTGCGAATATCGGCTGCCGGGATTCCCGTAATCCCCGCGACTCGTTCCGGCGAATACTGTTTGGCGCGTTCGCGCAATTCATCGAAACCGATGGTGTAATTCTTGACGTAATCGTGATCGACCAGATCTTCCGCGATAATCACATTCATCATGCCCAGCGCGAGGGCGCCATCTGTTCCCGGTCTTATCTGGATGTGCCAGTCCGCCTGCTTGGCTGTGCGCGTGCGTATTGGGTCAATCACCACGATCTTCGCGCCGTTCTTTCTTGCCTTGAGGATGAAAGGCCAGGCATGCAGGTTGGTACTCATCATATTCATCGCCCAGACGATGATGTACTTCGAATAGGCGAGGCTTTCTACATCGAGGCCGCCCGTAGGACCTACCGTCATGATCCAGGCAGTGGAGGAACCCGACTCACAGTAGCACTTTTCACCTATGGTAGCGCCAAGGCGGTTAAAGAAGGCGTCACCGCTGGTCAATCCGTTCAGTGTTCCCTGATTCCCCAGGTAGCAGTGATTCATGATGGCCTGAGAGCCGTACTTGTCGATAATGCCTGCCCAGCGCTCCTTGATCTCAGCAAGCGCTTCGTCATAGGTGATCTGCTCGAACTTTCCACTGCCTTTCGGGCCGGCACGCTTCATGGGATGCAACAGCCGGTCGGGATTGTAGTGATGCTCTGCATAATTCTTGAGCTTGACGCACAGCCCGCCGCGGGTCATCGGGTGGTCGGGATCGCCCGTGACCTCAACCAGTCTTCCGTCCTCGACGTGATACAGGAAAGCGCACGTGTCAGGGCAATCCTGCGGGCAGGCGCCTCTTACGACTTCGATTTCACTGGTGTGAGTGGCCATGATAGGTCTCCAAAAAGTCCATTCACCCAATTACCGGATTCCTGGACAGGGTCTATGGCTGTTGGAATGTCTGAGCTGGTGCAAGGGCGTCGAATCCAGGGCAATGACATTCCATATTAGCGCGCAGACTTGGCAGCGCAACAAATATCTTTCTCGTGTTGTCAGGGGTGATTCGGTTGAAGCAATAGCCATGTTAACGTCGTGTCCTTAAGCCCCCCGTCAAGCGCACAGTTGGAAAGTACAGTTGTCAGCGTACTGCGTTTGGCCCCTACCTATCTAAAGGATAGGAAGCTCAAGGCCACTTTTGCGGTATGTCTTGCGTTTCAGTCGTGGTCAATCTTGAAAGTAGTGCTGAAGGATCTTGAAAACCCGCCCCGGCATGCCCGTTATCTATGCCTGTGGCCGCCCAGGTGGCCACAGGCACGAGTCGCCGCCGACGAGCAAGTCTGTTCGTCTTGTGTCCTACCACGCGATGCGCTAATCAAACTCGTAGTCCGGCATGGGTTGCGCTTGCGGATCGATTCCGTCCGATCCACCGTCATGCATCTCCCACAACGGCGGCCCCCGCGCCGGCATCAGACGCGGCGGTGACGTCGGCTCGCCCAGGTGACCGAGAATCTCCCGGATCACCGGCCCCTCGGTGATGAAGGCGATGATCCGCATCTCGCCACCGCACTTGGGACACAGCAGGGGCAACACCTCGTAGATGCGCGCCAGCAGTAGCGCCCAGACGTAGCGAGCCGCTTTGCGATGCAGTGGAAGTGCACATGCGCATTGAGCAGCGCACCAAAGCGGTGGGCGAAGGCCACGGCGCCGATGCGGGCGGCCGCACCCGCCCCGGCGCTGCGCCGGCGCAAGCCCTGCTCCACTGCGCAGAGGAACATGTGCAGCGCCAGGGTCTCAACAGCCGGATCGTTTTGCAGGAAGTAGCGCAGGCGTTTGGGCACCGACAACACCCATTGGCGCACCGGCAGACGAGGGATGACGTGATCGGCGAGATGGGCGGCCGTTTCAACCATGCGCCGGGCGTTGCAGGCCGGACACACGCCACGGCCCTTGCACGAGTCGGCGATGAGGAAGTCGTGGCCGCACGCTGCGCACCGGGCACGGGCAAAACCGTGGGCAAGGATTCGAGGGGCCCCGCTTCGGCGGGGACCGACGGCGAAGCGAGTGCTGCCCAGCCACCGGCACACCCACGTTCGCGTTACCACTACGTCTTGCAGAGGCGGCCGCGCTGATCCCGCCCCCCGCGGCAGTTGAAGTGGACGGTCAACTGCCGACGCCTGAGCTCAAGCCCCAGGTCCGCCTTCAAAGCGGGGCCTGGGGCTCGCGAGAAACGCGCTCAGTCTACCGGTTGAGCGTCTGGCTCATGGCGTGCCCTGTCCCGAGATAAACTGGAGCGTGTAGCTCACCGGGCCAGCGAAGGGCTTCCGCTTGAAGAGCAGGTTCTCGGCAATGCTCTGGCCAGGCAGGAGGATCCCATTGGGCAGGAACACGCGGATGTAAGGATCGCCGGCACCCGTGGTCCCGCTGGCGTTCACCAGCCGAGCCTGGCCAGAGAGACCTTTCACAACGATCAGGAGGTGGGTGTCCATGATCGACGAACTGTCGTTGGTGATCTGGTATTCATCCTTCTGTCGCCGGCCGCCGCTATCGCTATTCGAGCTGCTCATCTCGCCGTAATCGTGCTCATGTCGGCGCTCTCGCCAATCGCTCGGCACGGCTCGCAGCTGCGAGGTCACGTCCAGGAACTCGAGCCCCTGATCGCGCCGCGAGAGCGCGTCGTTGTTGTCGATCGCCAGGCCGCTGAGCACAAGGCCGTCCTTGGCGCCCAGCGCGGCGAGGTCCGGACGGTAGACCGAATACGCCAGGTCCTTTGGGTCCGGCTGGAACAGGCGCGTCGACGAATTCGGGTCGTACTTGGAGAACGCCGGATCGAAGAGGCCGTTCTCAACGAAGTCCGTCAGGGCATCGACTTCACGTTCGTTCAGGCCGAGGCCGCGCGGAGAACCCTGTCCGCGGGGATGCGTGAAGCGTGCGTCCAGCGTGGGGGCGGCGCCGGCCGTGGGATCCTGCGGCACGCCAGCGTTGAAGTACTGCACCACGTCCCGGACCGTCGCGAACGAACCATTGTGGAAGAAGGTGCGGGCTTCCTTGAGTTGCCGCAGCGTCAGGGATCGGAACTTGAAGGCGTCGCCGGCCTTCATCGTGATCTCCTGTCTGCCCGTGTCGTGGTAGTTCGGATCGTTTCGCGCCAGCCTGTTCAGGGCCTGAACCGGATGGTCGCCAATCCCGACGTTGATGAAGTTCTCTTCTACGAACTGACCGACTCCGGCAACATCCGGGTCGTTCTGCTGCTTATTGAGCATCGGTCCGCTGTGGCAAGCGACGCAACCCGCCCCGCCCGCCGCAGCCGGCGTGAAGAACAGCTTGGCGCCGCGGATTTGCTGTTCGCTCAGTGCGCGGTTGTTGCCCGCCAGGAAGCGATCAAAAGGCGTATTTCGAGTGACGGTGGTCCGCAGGAAGGTCGCCGTGGCCCGGAAGACGGTCTGATCGTTGATGAGGACATCCATGTCGTTGGTGACGGCCTCTTCTGGAAACGCGTCGCGGAAGAGCTTGACGAAGGCGGGGATGTTCTGCAGTACCGCCGACTGGGCCCCCAGCATCCGGTGCGCGTCCAGCAGCAGCAGCGTCAGGTTCTCCTGAGCCGGGTCGCCGAAGGGATTGAGAGCACCCGGCTTGGAGTCGGGCTCGCCGGCGAACCCGCCCAGCAGAAGACGGTTGTTGAATGCGAACCCGATCATGCCTGGTGACTGTCGCCCTACGCTGTCCAGCGCATCGAGTCGGCCGGTTGCCAGCAGTTCTATGGGTGTCGGGTCCCTCCGGCCCCTGGCTGGCGTGGCCACCTCGATATGACCCGGAAGTGGGGGCACGAGGTAGATGTCCGTCAGCGTGGGCAGAGCGTCCACCAGCGCGTCACCCGGAAAGAGGGGGGCCTGCCGGAGGATCGGCAGGTCGGACCGGGCCCGTCGGCGGACGATGAAATTCCCCTTCTCGTCCGTGTAGCCACGCCCCTCACCGCCCACGGAGAAGTTCAATACTGCGCCGGCCTTGCCGGCCGCCTCGCCGAGGTGGCAACTGCCGCAGGAGCCGGTCTGCTTCGTGGCCAGTACGCCACCATAGGCCGGGTCGATTCGGGCCGTCCGTATTGGGTCGTGGAAGAGCAGCTTCCCAAGGTAGCGTTTCTCCTCGGTCGTCTTGTAGCGCGGATTCACGGTGCCGTCGGCTTGCCGCGGTAGCGGGATCGACGCATCGTCGGGTGGGACCATCAACTTGTGAATCCCGCCGATCTGCTGGTCGATGAACCACCGCAACTGCGTGGGACCGTTGCCACGATCGCCATGCTGGCGATCACCGTTATCGGCGGCGACTGCGCTGCACAACAGGGAGACGGTCAGTGCCCCGGCCACCTTCACCCAGGGCAGATACCGATCGACCGGCCTGGATCTCGAAGTATCTCCCGATCGACCAGCGGCTTCTGCGACTCGCCATTTCGGTTCGTTTCCCATGTTCGTGGCTCCAGAAGTTAAGGGTGTGGGCGCAGGGAGCGCGCCCATCGCCGACCGTACTGGTGGAGGGTGAGCCTGACTTCCCAGCGTTGTAATGCGAGCTGACTTCAACTCACGACAGCGTTGCAAGATGACGTGATCATTCCCCCAAACTTTCGGGAGATGCCCGACCACACGTCGATCCGTCGAGCGCAGCTAGCATATGCAACAATATGGAAGGCAAATCTCACGGCTTCATCACGACTTTGTGACGAATCGGTACCCAAGCAAGGCGGCAAAAGTGCGCTGGGCCGCCAGCTCAGTCGCTGGCCGAACACGGACCTCGATGCGGGCGCCCGGAGTGATCAAGGACAGGAAATCCCAAGCCACTTCGGCAGTACTTGGGACCGTGGCAGGCGTTGTCCGGCAACTGCATGTCGGCGGCGCGTGATAACTCGTAGAGGTAAGCCTCCGCCAGAGCGGGGGCCTTACCTCTACGAGTTATCTACACGATGTCGCATTTCATGAAAGCGGTGGGTTGCGCGCCCTTAACAAGCCGGCGTCGGCTCTGGGGAGGATGGTGTAGCTGCAATCGGTCGGCAGCACAAATTCAAGGTCGATGGAAGCGGCCAACCATTAGCCGGCTGAGCTGGCGTCCGCCAGTTTGCCGGAGCCGGCGACAGCAGTGCCTCAGTTAGCTGCCATTCGACCCCGGATTCGTCGAACGACTGTTGAGGGTCGCTTCCTGCCAGACAGGATCGATGATCCAATGAGTCCGTTTGCTACCAGACAGTTGCCAATCGGTGCGTGTGGGCTCTGCAATCCTCGCACTTGATGCCGATGCCCGTTGTTTGCAGCGGCCTGCCGCAACGACTCGCCGCACAGACATTGCTTCGCCGGAGTGCCCGCACATCCGGGCTCCTTGACACCAGTCTGGCCTGTCGGTATTCGCGCCCGCCTCTCTGAAGTTCTCGCCGTTCGCCAGGCGGCAAATCCCGCCACTTGAAGCCGCGCATTCCTGCGGGATCATGAATTTGCGACTCTTCGCAATTCACGGGAGCAAAGCTCATGACATCAGCGCTGATGAAGACGGACCCGGCAGGCCTGCCGGCACTGCCCAGCGTACTGGGCGACAAACGGTATTCGTGTCAAACCGGCGGCAAGGTCAGGCCGGGCATCAAGGTGCTGACCAAGGCGGCACAGAAGATCGAGGCCGCCCGCCGGCTCTATGACGAAGGTGTCGAGGCCGGGCAATCGTTCGACGACATCGAGGCCCGGATCCGGGCGGCGGTGCCCAACCTCGATCGCTCACCGCTGACACCGCGCAACGTCCCGTACTTCACAGTACGCGGGAGCGACTTCGCCATGCCCGAGATCGCCAGACAGATCATGTCGAAGTACGCCGAAGACCGGGGCGACGGCATCCTGCGGCTCTACCGCTTTCCGGTCGTCTTCGCATCCGACAGCCTGCTCGACGTGATGCCGCACAAACTCGAAGCCTACGGCTCGGGGTCGATCAAGTTCTGGTCCGACTTCTCGGCCGACGGGAGCGAGCGCTACTGCATGACCTTCGCGCCGGTGCGCAAGGCCAGTTCCGGCCGGGCCATCCGGGTATTCGGCGGGCGCAAACGCCAGCTGCGCGAGGCCAACGAAGGCCGCTGCGATCCGGAGAACTGTCCCGAGTACCAGAACCGCCAATGCAACGTCAAAGGCCGGATCATCTTCTACATCCCGGGCATCACCCGCGTCGCCCCCCTCGAACTGCCGACCAACAGCCTGTATGGCCTCGACGCGGTACGGGAGACGCTGCGACAGATCGCGGCAATGCGGGGCGGGCGCTTCTCCGGATTTCTGCACGGGCAGGAGGCCTTCTGGCTCACCAAGAAGCTGGCCGAGGTGCCCCACATCGACGAGGAAGGGCGGGCGGTGCGGGTCGAGCAGTGGATCATCGGTCTCGAAGTGATGATCGATCCCACGCGACTGCTCGGCGCGCCGCAGGAACAGAGCCTGGCCGATGGCGAGCGCGCGGCAAGCATTCTCACCGGCACTGCGGAACGGATCGATGACGGACCGGGCCCGGCACGGGTGTCCGAATTCGCGAGTGAAGTCCAGACGGATGCCGGTCCTGTGGTCCTGGACGGGCACGCCGCGACCGTGGCCCCTGAAGGCGACGATGGCAACCGGGAGGCCGGTGCGCCGATCGAGCACGATGCTCCGGCTCGCAACACGCCGCAGGCACCCGTCCGGACGCCCCAGCAGGCCGCGCCAGCCAAGCCGGCAAGCCCGGCACCGGCCCCACGGCCGCCCAACGGGACCGCGACATCGGCCACCGACGGCGTGACGGACGTAACCCGTCAGGCGATTGCCATCGGCATCGATCCGGAGAAGTTCGTCGAGTTCGCCAACAAGCGCTGGGGCGCCGGCTGGTCGAAGAATCCCAACGGGTTGAAGCGGGCCGGCGAGGAGCTGGAATCGTACCGCGGCGATCCGGCGGCGCTGATCGAGCGGATCAACGCGGAACTCACCGTGTTCTCGTAGGAGGTCTTGATGACGATTCAATCAACCGTGCGGGTCTGCCAGATGAGCGACCTGCACTACTCGGGAAAGAACCTCGCCGAGTCGGAGCGCTGCTTTGCCTTCGCGGTCGATCGGGCGATCGCGGCCGGCCCGGACTGCGTGGTCATCAGCGGGGACTCGACCGACCATGCGCTCGATGCGCACGCGCCGGCCTTCGCGGCCCTGGCGCGCAATCTCCGACGCCTGGCCGATCATTGCCCGGTCCTCATGCTGCAGGGGACGTTCAGCCACGAGCCGCCCGGCACCCTCGCGGTGTTCGGCCTGCTCGGCGGTCGTTACCCGGTCATGGTGGCCGATCGGATCAAGCAGGTGGCCTTGCTCCCTAGCGGCACTTGGGCCGAATCAGACGGATGGCGATTCGACGGAATTCCCGACGGCACACGACTGCTCGTCTCGTGCATTCCCACGGTCAACAAGGGTGCCGTCGCCGCCGTTGTCGGGGCCACCCAGGCGGCCGAAGCGCTGGGCGCGGAGATGGCCAACCTGTTGCGCGCCCTTGCACCGGGGCACCGGGACGCGCGTGCCAGTGGTATCCCGACCGCCGTCGTATCGCACGGCACCGTCAGCGGCTGCACCACTGAACACGGCGTGCCGATGGCTGGCCTCGATCATGAGTTCACCACCGGTTCGCTGTTCGCAGCCGAGACCTCGGCGGTGATGCTCGGGCACATCCATCGTCACCAGATATGGGAGAGCGGTCACCGCCTGATTGCCTACGCCGGCTCGATCGGACGCTTCCACTACGGCGAGGAAGGCGACAAGGGGATGCTGATGTGGGAGGTCGGGCCGGAGGGCGCGTCCGCAGTGCTCGATCCGACCCCGGCGCGAAGGACGATCGAGGTCTCGTTCGCCGGTGCGCCCGATCTGGATGAGCTGCGTGCAATCGCCGCAGATGCCCAGGGCGCCTTCGTCAAGGTGCGCTGGGAGATCGGTGAGGAAGAACGGGCGAGCGTGGATCGTGCCGCGATCGAAGCGGCGCTGACCGGGGCGGCCGAAGTGAAGCTCGAAGGGCGGATCGTTCCCGTGGTGCGATCACGGGCAGCGGGCATCTCCAAGGCGGGGACGCTGCACGACAAGCTGCAGCAGTGGGCATCGGTCGTCGGTGCCGACCCTGCGCCGCTGTCAGCGACGTTGGCGAAACTCGAATCGGGTACGCCGGAAGCCATCGCCGCCGCGATCCTCGCCACGGCAGCACCCTTGCCGGAAACCCTTTCAGCGGCGCAAGCGAGCGTGGCGGCTGTGCCGGTGCCAGCCGTGCCGGGACCAGAACCTGAGTCGGAACTGCGCGACCTGTTCGGTTGATGCGCAATGCGTATCGGACACACTGGACGTAACGACAAGTACGGTGCAACCGCACTGGCCTTGCATGAACATGAGCGATCAATAGGGGAGGGCATAGGCGATGTGGATTGAAACACTGAGACTCAAAGGCTTCCGCGGCATCCGCGACGGACTGAGACTCGACGAAATCCGGCTCGATTTCGAGCAACTGGCTGGCGACGCATCGCTGGTGGCGCTGGCCGGGCCGAACGGGCGCGGCAAGACCACCGTCATGGACAATTGCCACCCATTCCCAGTCATGCCGTCAAGGGCCGGGCAGGATGGCATGGGGCGCTTCTCCTACTACGCGCACCTGAGCCTGCCGGAGGCCGAGAAGGAACTGATCTGGCGTCACGAAGGACGGCGCTTTCGCAGCCACCTGGTATGCCGAATGAACGGCAAAAAGAAGACCGAGGCCTTCCTGCTCGAGTGGCGGGAAACCGGCTGGACGCCCGTATCGATCGCTGATGGCACCGTCTCGGACGGGAAGGTCGACACCTACTGGCGCTGCATCGTGGCCCTGCTCGGCACGCCGGAGACGTTCTTCACCTCGGTCTTCTCCGCACAGGGGCGCCGGCCGTTGTCCGCCTACACGAGTACCGAAATCAAGACGCTGCTGGCCGAACTGCTCGGACATGCGGCCATCCGCGAACGCGCGAGCGAGGCGGCCGAGGTGGCGAAGCTGCTCAGGACGGGGCTCGCTGCCGTGCGGGGGACGCTCACGACCCTGCAAGGCGATATGCTCGCCGTACGACAGGCGAAGCAGAGTCTGCCGGCGGCGCAGGCCGCGACCGACACCGCGCGCCAGGCACGCGAGTTGGCGCAGCTGGCGGTACTCAAGGCGCATGAACGGTTGACGACCCTGAAACAACAGGCGGCGGCGGACGAGGGCAACACGCACCAGCGGGCGGAAATCCGCGCTCGGATGAACGAGGCCGACGCGGCGTGGCAACGTGCCGTCGAACGTCTGAATCAGCAGATTGAGGCCGAGACCAAACGCAAGGTGGCCCTCGACCGGCGCATTGCGGAACGTGTCGGCAAAGCCCGGCGCGACCGGTCTGCGCTGGAAGCGCGCCAAACCAATCTGGCGGCGGTCCTGCAAGACGAGACCAGGGTCCGGCGGGCCGGCTCGCGATACGAGCGGATCGCCCGCGTGTTGGCGCAGCGGGTCGAACGCGAAAGGATCGGCCAGGAACAGGCGCAGCACGCACGCGATCTGCTCGCCGACGCAAAAGCGGCCCAAGCCCGGATTCAGGGCATCGAACGCGAGGCCGGGCAAGCCTCGCTCGCCGCCGAAGATCTGAAACGCCGCTTCGGTCTCACCAACGAGGTGCCGTGCGTGGGGACCGACCTGCAGGGGCAGTGCAAACTGCTCGGCGATGCGGTGCAGGCCAGGACACTGATGCCCTCGGCACAACGCAAACTCGGCGAACTGGGCGAAGAACGTTCCGCCGCGATGGCACAACTGAAGAGGATCGAGGAGGAAACGAAAGCCTTGAAGGACGCCGCCGCGCGCTACGACATCGCCGAGAGCAAAAGGGCGCGGACCGCGCGGCGATTGCAGGAACGCGACCGCCTGCGGACGCGGCTCCCGGAAATCGAGCGGGCACGGGTCGAATGGCAGGCCGTGCATGCCCAACTCGCGGCAAGCGGCGCGGTGGATGCGCAACCGACCCGCGACGAACTGGCCGAGCGGCAAGCGATCCAGAGCAGCATCGCGGGGATCGAGGCGGCGCGCCTGACGGAGAACCGGAAGCGGGCAGGGGAGACGGCTTCGCTCAACCGGCTGCTCGCCCAGTTGACCGCGCCGTTCGATGCCACGCTGCTCGTGCAGGCAAGCGAAGACGTCGAAGCGACGAAGGGCGCACTCGATGCGGCCGACCGGCTGCTGACCCAGAGACAACAGGCACAGCAGACGGTCGCCGATTCCGCAGGCCGACTGGCCTCTGTCGAAATCCGGATCGTCGAGGCACGCGGCAAGGTCACGCACATCGAGACACAGATCGCGCTGTGGTCAATGCTCGCCAAAGCGCTCGGCAATGACGGGATCGTCGCGCTGTCGATCGATGATGCGGGGCCGACGCTCTCGGCACTGGCCAACGAGTTGCTGCTGGGCTGCTACGGGCCCCGCTTCACGGTTTCGCTGAAGACCCAGGTCGAAAACGCCAAGGGTGAGTGTCGCGAGGGATTCTCGATCGTCGTGCATGACGCGCAGTCCGGCCAGAGCAAGGAACTGGACAACATGAGCGGCGGCGAGAAGTTGTGGCTCTCATGCCGAGCTCGGCATGAGATCCACTATGCCGCGAATCGGGTTATGCCGAGTGGTCCTCAACGGCGAGGTATCCGCGCCAGTGGACGCATACCAAGACCATGCAATGATGGTCGGCATAGAAGTCGCATGAGCGCCGTGATCTGTCGGTAGCACACCATGCGCACTCAATAGCCCCCTCGCATGATCTCGCTGGCCATTGACGATGCCGGCCCGGCGATGTCAACCTTGGCCAACGATCTGCTGCTCGCTTGCTACGGACCGCGATTCACAGTGTCGATCCACACCCTGCTTGAGACCGGCAAGTGAGCAGAAGGAAGGCTTCGACGGGACGCTTGACCCGGAGCGCAAGCGCATGTTCATGGCGATGAAGCGGGAGGTGCTGCGCCTGGGCGGTTATGAGCAGGAGTACTTCATCTCGCAGACCGCGGCACTCACGGCGATGGCGGATGTAATGATCGATGTGGGCCGTCAGTGCTGGGAGTCTCCTGACCAGGCCAATGAAGTTGCTGCGCTGGCCGAAGCATGAGGCGTGTCACTTCGTGAGCCACCATCGTGGCGTGGATGTTCGCTGCCGAGGAATCTGGCGGCGGACATCCAACTGGCCCCTACAAAGCGGCAAGAAACGTCAGCAGTTGATCGTCTGGCCGGTACCGGCCAGACTTTCCAACATGCGGCGCTGTCTTCTCCAGGACTTGCTCCTTTAACGTCATGTCGGCCTCCAAGTAGATCTGCGTCGTCTCGACCGACTCGTGCCCCAGCCATAGCGCAATGACGGAACGATCGACACCGGCCAAGAGCAGATCCATGGCTGTGGTATGACGCAGCACGTGGGGCGTCACGCGCTTGTCCTGCAACGAAGGGCAGGCCGTACTCGCGGTCGCGACATGTTTGGCCAGAAGGTACTGGACACCGTCAGCACTGAGCCGGGTGCCCCTCGCACTCGGAAACAACACCGTACACTCGGGAGGCAAGTCGATTCGCATCCATGCCTGCAGGACGCGGCGGGTCTGCTTCGCCAACGGCGTGCACCGCTCCTTGCGCCCCTTTCCGACGACATGAACGTTAGCACCGGTGTCGAGTCTGACATTCTCGCGGCACAGGCCGGTCAGTTCGGAGAGCCGCAACCCGGTCTGCACCGCCAGCAGGAGGAGCGCATGATCGCGCCGACCGCCCCACGTGCACAGGTCGGGCGCGGCGAGCAGCGCCTCAACCTCCTGGCGCGTCAGATGGCACACCTGATTGCGTGGGCCACGCTTGCTGGGGATGGCGAGGATGCGCTGGATCTGGGCGGAATGTGTTGGCGCCTCGAATGCGGCGTAGTGGAAGAATGAACGAATGGCGCTCAGGCGCAGATTCCGACTGCGCGTCGAGACACCTCGTTCGCGCTCCAGGTCACCGAGAAAGTCTGTGATCAACACCGCGTCGAGTTGCTCGAGGGCCAGTTTGCTGGGTGAGGTGCCAAGCTGCTTGTGCATGTATTTAAGCAGCAAGCGGAAGGTGTCTCGATAGGAGGCGATCGTGTGTGGGCTGGCCCGCTGTTGCTGCATGAGCCGGCGCGTGAAGAATCCCTCGAGTAAGGCGGCAAAGGTATCGGTGGTGGCGGTGGTCATGACTTCATCTCCCAGCGGTGCTCAAGCCGATTCACGGCGTGTCCCATCAACTCCGGATAGGCGCTGAGGTACCAATAGGTGTTCTCGATGCAGGTGTGGCCGAGATAGGTCGACAACTCCGGCAGACGCCGCTCGACATCGTCGCCGTTGCGATACCACTGCAGCAAGGTCCGGACGGCGAACCGATGCCGCAGATCATGCAGTCGAGGGCGTTGCGCGTCCCCCACGACGAAAAGCCCGGTCTGCTCCAGCAGCACGTAGAAAGTGCGGTGGACGCAACTCGGGATCAGCGGCGTTCCCCGTCCGGATACGAAAAAGCGTCGCTGTACGCGGCCCTGTAGCAACCGATCGCGTCGATCCCTGTATTGCAAGAGCACGGCTCGCGTGGATGCCTGTATCGGAATCAGCCTGGACTTGCCGAACTTCGAATCGCGAACTGTTAGCACGTCCTGGTCGAGGTCGACGTCCGTCACGTCGAGCCGGAGTGCTTCACCGAGCCGCATGCCCGTGACGCTGAACAGTCCAAGCAGACAGTAGTACATCCACGGCCGCAGACCGTCTTGTGGAGGTAGGCACAAGGCCCGCGCCAAGAGACGTTCGACTTCGTCGTCGGTACAGATAGGGCTGCCGTCGATGCACGCGATGCGGCAACAACTTGGCGGGCGGCACCTCGGTGGCGGGATCGATTCCGATATGGTGACGCGCGAAGGCGCGAACGGCGCGCAGTCGTTCGGCCGCGCGCTCGGGCCTTGCGGAGGGCTTGCTCAGGGCCCAATCCAGTGCCACGCGCGTGGTAATCCTGGTAACTCCCCGTTCTTCGGCGAATGCCACAAAGTCCTTCAGACAGTCTTCGGCGTCGCGAAGTTTAAAACCGAGGGCTCGGCGCAAAGCCAGGTACTCAAGCACGGCTTGACGTAGCGACTTCATAGCACACCTCCCGGCCAAGGCTGTGCCAGGGTGCGCAGCGATGTGAGATCGACCTTGGCATAAATCATCGTGGTGGACTGTTGGCGATGCCTCAACACCTGCCCGATCTCGGCCAGCGACGCTCCCCGACGTAGCATCTGGGTTGCCAGCGAGTGCCTCAATACATGCGCGCCCTTACTTGGTGGGTCCATGTCTGCGCGAAGAAACGCGCGGCGTGTGATGCTGGCGATCGCCGTCCCAGATGAGAATGGCGTTCGTGGCGCCTGCGCACGCACGAATACATGGCGCGTTGAGCATGACGGACGCCCTTGGCTAAGATACGCGGCCAGCGCGGCGCCGACGTCGTGAGGCAAAGGCATGCAATCCTGCCTGGTCTCACCGTTGCGCACGCTCAGTTTGCCAGCCCTCCAATCAATGTCATCCAGCCGCATTGCGGCAACCTCACCGGCACGCAGTCCGAGGCGTGCCAACAGAAGAATGATGGCGTAGTCGCGGCACCCATTGGCCGTGGTCGGATCACAGTGAGCAAGCACGCGGCGGACTTGGTCTTCGCCCAACGCTTTGGGTATCGAACTCAGGGACCAGTTCGCTGGCGAAGGGATGCAACCCGACAGGTCGATGCGGGTCAGTCCCCGATGGTGGGCGGAGCGCAAAAACGTTCGCACGTCCGAGACGACTCGATTGGCGCTTCTGGGGCTGCAGCGGCTTGCCAGCCTCCGGACAAACTCGATGACATCTGCTGCGGCCATCTGTTCGAGTATGACTTCGGCATCTCCGAACAGGCTCGTCAATAACATCCTGACGGTCTTCACGCCGCCGTGGATCGTACTTGGCGCCAAGTTGCGTACGTCGCGCAAATAGACGCCATGGGCATCGGCAGTGCGCTGCGCCGACGATTGTGAAACGGCCACGCTGGCTGGCCCGACGAGGATTCCTTGCTGGACGAGGTGCGAAATCAACCGATGAAGGGTCGGGCGGTCCTCCCACCGGGGTGTTCTGCGGCGCTTGCGACAACGCAGGAACGCGTCGATGTAAGCCTCAGAGAGGTGGCCGGTCGAAATGCCGCGCCGCAGCATCCACCGGCTGAAGTCGCCAACGATCCAAATCGCCCGGCGGATTGACGCTCGTGCATACCCATGCGCAGCCAGGTTCTGCGTGAATGCGTCGATGTGATTACCCAGCGGACCCTCATGCATCCGCGCCAGCGCCCAAGGGCGCTCCATGAACTGTTCCATTGTGTTCTCCTTCCGCGGTTTAACGGCCGCGGTGTGGAGAACGTTATGCCGAGTTCTGATCGGCGGTCCACGGTGCCGTTCTTGAGATTCAGTACCAGACTCGGCATAACCCGGTTCGCGGCATAGTGGATCAACGAATGCCTGACGCGGGCGATCGCGTTGTACCTCGCGCAGAACAGCGGACAACGCTACGAGACCCTGTTCTCCGACGAGGCCGATGGGTCGCTCGACGCCGAGCGCAAGCGGATGTTCATGGCGATGAAGCGGGAAGTGCTGCGTCTCGGCGGGTACGGGCGGGAGTTCTTCATCTCGCAGACGCCGGAGCTGACCGAAATGGCTGATGCGGTGATCGACCTCGATGCGATGCGCGAGCGGGAGGGGATGGTCTCATGTTGACGCCGCGCACGATCCCGGTCCGGTTGCCCGATGTCTGTCACGTTGTCATAGCCGGTATGCCGCCAGGGCAGAACGTCGCAATCTCCCGGCGCGGTCGCCTTGGCGTGGGGGTGACTGGGCTGGATTTCCGGAACGAGGACAGCGCACGAAGAGTAGTCCGGGCTGTCAATGTTTGTAAAAGAGGACTTGCCAGCGGTCATGGCCGGGATGCTGTAGTCGAAAGACGAGAGCCCGGAGAGCCCGATGGATTCGTCCTCAGAACCCCCTATCTTTAGACATGGGGAGGTTTAGGGCTTCTTATAGAAAGCTTGCTGTGGGAGCGTGATCGAGCCTTGCCCGACCTCCTTGAGCGTAACCTGCTGGTCCTTCCAGCGTGCCTGGAAATACCAGTAGGCAAAATTCGAACAGGGTTGTCCATCCCAATCGAGCCATTGGCGGAAATTGTTATAGGTTTCTGCTGTCAGGGTTGCCACGGGAAGATCAGGCGCGTCGGTATCATAAAGTTCGTCGCTGGCGGCGGACGTCTGAACCTGCATTTCCAGCAGCGTATCGTCGACCCAGACGCCAAACGACTTCTTGTGTTTGTTCGGCGCGCCATTGACATAATCATGCGCCGTCAATTGGCGCCGAATACGGAACAGAGAATGTTTCCCGGCCGCAACAATGATTCTGCCGACACCACGGGGTTGCAGTTTTGCAACGGCGACAACCTGACCACGGGCATTCTTTCCCATCGAGAATGACTGCACTTCGAAGGCGCCGCACTGATCGGGTCCTGGGAAAGGTACACCCTCACTCCAGGGCTTTGCTTGCGCAGGTCGAGGTCCTTTTGTGAGCACAGAGACATCGGCCCACATGGTCCACAGAACCAGCTTCTGGCTACTGGTTCCGATCGATGCGGTGATGGTTGTCGTACCGGTTGCTTGACGCTTGACCCGCCGTTGATTGGGTTTGCCGGCAATCGGTTCGCCACCGCTCCAGGCAATCTGCGACCACTCGGTCGCGATGTTCCTCGGTGAGGTGTCGGCCTGCAAAATACAATCCCCCCGCGGCGACGAATCGGGAATCTCACGCGGACCGAATACATCTCTCACGGTTAGCCAATTGCTGGCATCTATGGGTTTCGCGTTTGTGACGGTGAGTTTGGAAATCGTGACCACGATAATCACCTTTGGCCTGTCATAGACTCGTTCCACTATAGCAGCTACATCGCGCTCAAGAGTCCATCAGCGCCGCGGCTTGCTTCGGCTAGGCTGACGATCTGGGGATCGTTCCAGAGAATCTGTCTTGTTGGCTGCAACCAATTCCCGGACCTGTCTTTCCCCAGCAATCGCAGAGGGACAACACAGCAACCGCGTGTGGGTCCGGCCGCAAAGAAGAGACATCGACCAGCGAGGTCGCCAATGCACACCCACAGGCAGATAAGTTGGCGCGATGGCTCATGTGGTCTGCGTCATCACCGATGCCGGACCATTGCGGAGAACGACAGTGGACGGGTCGCGGTTGCGAGCCCGCCGCACTGCGCGTTGGCTAAAGGAAAAGGCGATGCCGCAGTAGGGCGGCAACAGACAACTGAATCGGGCGGCGCTGCCTATAGCAGGCCGGCTTCTGCGAACGAGGCGAATCTGCCGGCCGCGAAGACCAAATGATCGATGAAGCGGACGTCGACGAGCGCGAGAGCAGCCTTGAGGGCGGCGGTCAGAACCTCGTCTGCTCTGCTGATTGTTGCCGATCCGCTTGGATGCTGATGGCACGCGACGATCGCCGCCGCGTTGTGAGACAGCGCCTGCCGGACGATCTCGCGGGGATAGACGCTGGTGGCGGTCAACGTTCCGCGAAACGCCTCCTCGACCGCGATCACGCGATGCTGCGCATCGAGGTAGGCGACCAGGAACACTTCGTACGGCAGCGTGGCGACGTGAAGCGCAAAGTACTCACGGGCCGCGCTCGGGCTGGTGAGAACGCTCTTTCCGAGCGCATCCTCGTATGCCGCACGCAGCAGGATCTGGCGTGCGACAGCAAGCCGGTAGTCGAACAGGGTCATGCGTGCGAAACCCGGCGGCGCGTACGGCAGCGGCGCGCAATCGGAACAGACGGACGGCAACGGGGCTGGCAACGGCTCCGGTTCACGAAGCAGTTCCGCCCGCAACGCGTCGAGCGGCAAGTGTTCGAAATTCATCGTGGGTGTTCTCCGAAAAGAAAATCGGGAACACCGATCCCGTCCGGGAAAAGTGCTCCCGACAGGATGCGCCAAAGGCGCTGCTTGAGGGCTGGTAACGCCAGCTACGCCGGATGGACCGGATTGCTCGATGGACAGATGCCACCGAGGGTTCGACAGAACCCAATGCACCGGAAGTTTCGCACCAGAACATCGTCGATGCAAGAGGCATTGTCGCGGGCGACGAAATACCCCCGTTATGACTCCTGTTTCGTCCCCGCAACCTGTTCACGGATCGAGAGTCTTGACGATCGCGCCTCGCCGTCAGGTCATGGCCCGACAAAACAAGACGCCCTGCCGGAATCAACCGGACAGGGCGCAGAACTACAAGGCGGGATCAGCCGAGCTTGCGAACCTCGGCCGCGAATTGCTGTGCGTCGATCTCGCCGCTGGCATAACGGCCGACCAGTTCGCTGTACGCCAGACCACGCCGCCAAGCCTCGGTTGCGGCAAGCCGATCCATGGTCCCATTGGCACGCTCGACGTACCCTTGAGTCAGGGCTTGTTCGAGCGCCTCGGCAGGCGAGCGATGGACTTGATGACGATGAAGCGCGTCGGCATCGAAGTACACGATGCGGCCCTGGCCCGATGAATCGGGTTCCTCGAGGATCGCGCAGTAGCGCGTTCCATTGGGCGCCTGATAGGCGAGTTCCACGCCAACCGCCGTGCCGCCATTCGATGCGATGACCTGCTCGGACAGCCGGCGCAGATCGTCGAGGCGCGTCCGCTCGGCCGTCAGGTGTGCCGCGAATGCCGATTTCTGCGGATCGGAAGCGACGTGATCGGCCCGCTGGGTCAGATACTCGATGCGATCAGAAAACATGATGATCTCCTGAATACCGAGGGCACCGACCCCCCGAGGGATCAGCGCCCCTCGGGGAATTGTGAAAGGCCGGTTTCGGCCTACTTCGGTGCAGTGCGTGCAAAACGATCCAGCGGCGACCGAGCATTGCTGCTCGGTGCTCGCCGATGCGGCCAGCCACGGCTTGAATATCGCGACGCAGTCCGGGTTGCTCTCGTCATTGAGTCGCGCCGCCCCCGATTCCGTTGCAACGAACAGGTAGACGTCTTCCTGCAGGGCAGCTTCGCAGTACGCCGGATCGAGCCTGCGCCCGACATCGACGAACCGGCACGTATGCGCGTGACTGACGACACGGCAAGCGCATGGTCCCTTTTGTCCGGATGCCGAGACACTGTCTGATTGCCAGCGGACATGAACCTGGCGCTGTCAATTGAAACGTCATTGGACCGATCCGAAGCCGGTGTTAGTATCCCTGCTCGGCAAGACCATCGAGCGAAGAAAGGGAATGGCCAATGGCTAAGGGAACTGTCACGCGCATGTCGACCGGCAGCAGCGTGAAGCGGAAGAAGCCGACGCCGGCAAGCGCAAAGAAAGCGCTGGTTGCAGCACAACCGGAGCGCGTGGTACTCAACGTTGAAGTGAAGAAGACGACGCGGGCAGGCCTGAATCGGCTCAAGTTGCTCCTGGGAATGCCCAATCAGGCCGCGGTTCTCGACAAGCTGATTCGCGAAGGACTTGGGGCCGCGAAGGCGCGCTAGAGCACCAACTCATAGGTCATTGCGCAGTCTGCACGCCACTGTAGCGTGCCCAAGTGGCCTGGCGCTGTTCGTTCAAATGACCGAACTTGGACAGCCGTCCTTCCGCATGCGAGTTGTCCTCGCTTTCCAGCGTGTGAAGTCCACGTTCAATTCTCCGCCTGCTCGGACGGACTGCCCGGACGGCTGCACACTCCCCGGTGCGTGCCCTTCGCACCGGATCACTCACCGCAATTTGCATGATTCAGCTCCGACGATCTGCCGGCCGGCAGCGCTCTCGACCAGGACTTGGCAATGTCATCCGGCGTAATAGACTCCCACCGAAGACCTTGGGGCAGGCGGCCCTTTGACAACATCGTCGTAGAGGAGTCGGACGGACGAAATGCTCAAGTGTGGAAACCAGGTTCGACTGACACGCCGGGAAGTCGCGCGCTTCACGGAAATCACGGGCTTTGTGCCCGTGGACGTGAAGACGCGCGAGGACCTGGACGAGTATGTCGCCGAGTGCAAGAAGTACTACTGGGGTGTCTCGGACGACACGAAGTTTCTTCACTACCTGATTGACAGGGAACTTCAGGCGGCCTTGCGTTAGCGGATCGTGGAAAACGCCTCGGCGCCCTTGCCGTCGGGGGAACTTCGGGCGTTGCGCTGGTTGCCGCGTCGGACACTCCTGCAGGTTTTGGAAAGGCTTGTTTCGCTTGCGCGAACTCACCTCTCTTCACCAACTTCCGAATCCTTCGTGTTGCAGGCTCGGATTTGGGCAATACAGTTGCAGGAGCTGGAACTTGGGGCATCAGCTCCACCGCCACGTCACCACTACCCCGGAGGGCACGTATGACAACGCGGAGCGGAACGACGAGAACCAGATGCAAGGCCAGTTGCAGGAATGCCGCGATGCGTTGCGTGCGCACTCTGCGCGCCTCATGGGCACGTACCGTCTGCCGACAGCACAGATACAGACCCAGATGGGCCTTTCGCACTTCCGGCTCGCTGTCCAGGTACTCGACCACTTCTGTGGCAGCGGTGGGATCGTGTTTGGTGCGATAGAGCGTATCCCAGGCGTGTTCTTCGCTCGTCCGCGCCTGGCGGGCTTTGTGCAGCGAGGGAATCACAAGACTCATGTTGCAGTCTCCAAGAAAATGTGGAGACGGCTCTGCCCCAGGGGCAAAAAGCGGTCCCCACGGGGTTTGACGACGAGAAGAGTCGAACTACACTGGCGACTCAGGAGAGGAATTGACGATGCTGACTTCCGGCCGCAGCTTGCGATTCAACCCTGCCGAAATCGATCGGCACGCTGCGATCGGCCTGGATTTCAGCCAAGTTCGCAGCGTTGACCAATTTGCACGCGCCGTTGAACTCTGGGCGCTGGTGATGGCCGAGGTCCGGCCGGACTTGGTCACGAAGCTCGAACGGATGCTTCGTAAGCGCGTGGCGGAGGACCAAACGGCCGCGACTGACTTCATGAAAAAACTCTAAATATGGCAGCGGATAACACGACGCACGCCGGAGGCCGCGATTCGCGTCGTGTGATAAACGGGGGGCGCGCTGCCATCGAGAGAGAGTTAATGTGGGCTGCAGTCTATAACCTGCCGACATTCGACTCCCTCATGAGGCAACTCGCGCCGTGCGCGAACGACGGCCGACTTTAGCTGTACTCCGGCGACCGCCGAGATCCCGGGAGCCCAAGCGGTTCCGCGGGGTTTGACGGCGATGCGAGCCGGATTACACTAACGACTCAGGAAAGGAATCTGAGATGCTGATTGCAGGCAACAGTTTGCGCTTGACGTCCGATGAGATTGAGCAACATCGGGGCGTCGGTCTAAACGTCGAACATGTCCGAAGCCGTGACCAGTATGCGCGAGCCGTGGAAGTCTGGGCTTTGTGCCTGGCTGAAGTTCGGCCGGACGTTCTGCGCAAATTCGATGACATGCTGATCAAGGCGGTAGAGCAGAAGGGCGAGAGTATCCACCCGGTTCCGCCTACCGCCTAGACTCAGACTCTTCGACCCTTCATGCGGTTTTCTTCCGCAATTCGGATCCACTTGTCGGCGAGCTCTTCCAGATAGTCCAGATCGCCAGCGTCGACTTCCCCGGTTGCTTTGAGCTGCTTGATAAGCTGCTTCACAAGCTGGGGATCTTCCCTTGCAAGCTGCAACGCGCGGGCAACTGCCCGCTTCGCTTCCCTGTCCGTCATGACGGCTTGCTCCACGACCTGAGCAGGGCGGCGACAACGACCGGCGGTTTGGTTTTTCCCGTACCGCCAACCAACACACACTTGATGACTTGCATGGTGTTCTCCTCTCCAGAAACGGAAAAAGGGGAACACCAGTCCCCCAAGGTCGGAGAAACAGTGTTCCCCGCTCGGGTGACAAGCGACGCCGGATGACGTCGCAAAAATGCAAAAGCCCTGTGGCAAAGCCGCAGGGCCTTCGCAACGACTGGAAGTGTTGAGCTTCCAATGAACCACAGCCGGGATCGTGAAATCCCGGCGTGATGACGCGCGACACGAAGGTCGCAAACCTCAGACTACCGACACTGCGTCTTGCGACGCTGAAACTCACAGTTGCTTGCGCAACGGGATCGCGCCAAGGCGATCCGACTCCAGGGCTGTTAACGCCAGCTGCGCCAGATCGAAAAACTCGATCCGGACTTCATGTTGACTGCGTGAGCAGCTTCCATGAAGGCCGAGTAGGTACGAGTACCTACGAGAAAGCCATTGAAGTATTGCATGGCGATTTGTCGGTTTCAAGGCCGACTTGCATGCCCGCGTTGCTGTCGTGACGAATTGCTGGCGAATCACGGGGCGCTTCGGATTCTCGCGTCGAATCGGCGCGAGTTGAGTGCGTGTAAGCCGGCGTTATCGTGGTTCTGGAGCACCCGGAGAATGCGATCGACCGTTGCAATCATCCCGCCCCATCTGCTTCTCTAAATAAGGCCGATGAACCGTCTGACTTGTCACCGGGCTTGTTGATGCTGACGTGCTAGGTCAACCGAGCGCTTCCGCATCGAATATCTCCAATGGCGCCAGCCTGACCAGCTTTGCCGCCTCGTCCACTGACGCATTCAGCCAAGTCTCGACATCGCTGCGTTCGATCGGCACCACGCTACGTTTGTCCTGCTGATCCGGCAGCAGCTTCGGATCCGGCTTGTGCATACGCGACATCAGCGGATGCCGATCGGCATTGAGCGTGAACATCGTGTAGCTTTCGACCATCTCGCCGGTCTCCTTGTCGAGCCAGGTGTTCCATAGGCCGGCCAGGCCCCACGGTTGGCCGTCGGCTCGGCCGAATTGCCACCACACATTCTTTCCAGTCTCCCAGCAGGGCTCATAGAACATCGAGGCCGGGATGATGCAGCGCTGGCCCCTGGCCCACGGCTGTTTGTAGGAGGCCTTCTGCGCCAGTTCCTCGAACCGGGCATTGTTGGTCGAATACCTGAGCTTCGCCGCCTTGGCAAACCAGGGAATCAACCCCCATTGCCCGACGACAAGCTCGGTATTGGATTCGCCGGGAATCGCGCGCAGGAACGGGCCGGCACTACGCGGGAAGACGTCCATGTCGCGCGGCCACGGATGACGGCGACTGATCTCCCAGTAGCGTTTCATGTCCCCTTCAGCCGGGGCGACGTAGCGATTGCACATGCCACGAGTATCATCGCCGGGCCCATGGTTCGCAAGCTGCCTCACGATGAATCCGAACCAGCTACTAGTCCTCGCTCTGACGACAGCCCTCGTGGGCTGCGCCTCGGTCGCGCCGATCTCGGCTTCGCCAGAAGGGGCGAATCCATCCGTCAGCGAAGCACAGGTGCCCGCGCAGGCGCTGAACCCGGATGTGCGGCAGGGCACGATTCACCTGACGATCTGCCAGCCGGGCTATGCGGCCTCGGTCCGACCGTCGACCCTCTACACGAACGGCGTGAAGCTCAAGCTGCTCCGGGATCGCGGCCTGCCGGCATCCCGGGCACCGGAATTCGAACTCGACCATATGGTCGCACTCGCCCTGGGCGGGCATCCGCGCAATCTCGTGAACCTGCAGCTGCAGCCTTGGGAAGGCGAAGACGGAGCGAAGAAGAAGGACCAGTTCAAGCGCAAGCTGCAAACCAAGGTCTGCGCCGGAGAGCTGTCCTTGGCCGAGGCGCAGCGGTGTCTGTTCTATTGGCGGACGGGTGCGCAATAGCGCGCAATTCGATGCCGCGCTGACGCACGCGGAGAAAGGGGCCGCTATCAGAGAAACTGCTGGATGCATAAGATCGGGCAGCAAGAGTCACTTACCGGCTCAAGACCTGCTCAGATGAACGGCTGGAATGTCATTGCATAGCTGCCCCACGCGAACGATCCAGCGGAGGCAGCAGTTCGGCATTATGTTGAGCTCCACATAATGCAGAGGATTTTTAGGTCGTCGGCCGCGGCGCACAGCGGCCGATGAGGGCACAGCGATGAGGCCGCGGTCGGCGAGCTAAAAATCCTCTGCACTGTCGGCAATGCCCATGGTTACGGGCTCTTCCGAACCGCGTCGCTGAAAGCTCAACATAATCGAGGCATCTACATAATCGGCCTTTGCAGCCCTTCGAAGATAGAACCTTCGACGACCGGTTCCAACTCATGACCTGCCGGATACCACAGCATCGCAGCGAGCAATCGCTTCGTGGCTATTGAGTCGACCCTACAAAAGCCCGAAACCCTTATGAACAGGGGTATTTGGCGAAATTTCAGTGTCTTGGAACTCCCAGAAATTAGAATACTGGGCACCAAAACCTGAGGGAAATCGCGAGGCAAGTTGATGGCGACCGACGATTTTTTTCGCGCCCGGCTGGACCAGATGATCGACCTGCGCCGCCCGCTGGCGGTACTGGCAAATCGGATGCCATGGGGGCAGATCGAGGCAGCGCTGGCGCCGGTGTTTGCGCGTTCTGCTGCGCCTGAAAGCGTGGCGGCGCCGCGGCCGAAGGTCACCGCTCACATCCAAGCTCCTGCGAGGACCCGGCAATACGCTCCGAAGCGAGATAGACGACGCCTCCGGCGATATCGCGGCTTACTTGAGCACACTGCTGTCGTTCCCCTTGTCGGTCCTTGGCATCCACCTGTCCCAGTCCTACCTTGCCGGAACGCCGGAGTCCACATTCCGCGTTTCCACCAGCGTCCTGGTGGTGCTTGGCGGGATCGCCTTCCTGGCCTACCGGCTCCATGGCTCTTCCCACCGCCGCTTCCAGCTACAGTGTGCGCTCGACGCCGAGATCGCCGTGGCCCAGGAACTGGACCAGCTCATGCGCCAGGGAGCCATCACGTTCCATGACTTTCCCGCCGAGCAGTTCAACATCGACCACGTCGTCGAAACCCGCGGCGGCGTGTTCGCTGTGGAGACCAAGAGTCGGCTCAAGCCCGACCGGGGAGGCGGCGCCGAAGACGCGAAGGTGATCTTCGACGGTCACGCACTGCTGTTCCCCGGCTGGCACGACACGACAACCCTGGAACAGGCGCGGCGACAGGCTGTCTGGCTCGGTCGGTGGCTGTCGCGCGCCGTCGGCAGCCCGGTCGAGGTCAGACCGGTGGTTGCCCTGCCGGGCTGGTACGTCGAGCGCCAGGCGAAATCCGATGTTCGCGTCATCAACGGACGTGAGGCGAAGTCTCTCCTGTCCGGCTGGCGCGGCGACCTGTTGTCGGACGAGACGATAACCCGCATCGCCCACCAGTTGGAGGAGCGCTGCCGCAATGTCGAGCCGGTGCAATTCGGGCGCGCACGCAAGATTGGGCGCTTGGTGCCGGGGCGAGCGTAAAGGACTTGCCAAGTTCGGAGATACGCTGATGCGTCGACTGATCATTCTCCTACTCATAGCCGTCGCCGGCTGGCAGGGCTACACCAGGTATCAGGGGCACCGTCTGGCGCAGGCTGACGAGTCAGCCGCCTCGGAAGGCGCTACGCCCGCCGAAGCCGCCGTGCCCGCAGCGTCCACCGTGCGCGACGAGCGCCCCGCCAGCGCACGGGCTTCACAATTCCGCTGTGACGGCCGCACGCACTGTTCGCAGATGACTTCGTGCGAGGAGGCCACATTCTTCCTGCGGAACTGCCCGGACACGAAAATGGACGGAGACAACGACGGCATTCCCTGCGAACGGCAGTGGTGCGGGTAATCCGGCCCGAGATCTAGCCTGATCAGTTCGACCGAGCGGCACGCCGCCACTCCCAAGGCGGCACCGGATGGGCATCCATCCAAAGCCCACGTTTCTGGTCCCTCGCTCTGACCTCGGCATCGGCGTACGCCCGGCGATCCGCGACGGGTTGCTCCATCTCATACTTCTTGTAGTGCCAAGCCAGGCCGGCTTCGATCTGCGACAGGCATACGTCCCTCCCGTCCGCGATGACCTTGCCGACGATCCGCCCGTAGCGGTCGCGCTTGTCCCACTCAACCTGAACGGTCTTGGTGAATACGCTGTCGGCTAGGCGCTGGCGGGAGACACGGCCGTAGGGCTGCCCCTTCTCCGGTGCGTCGACGCCCGAAAGTCGGATCTTGTATTGCGTGTTGGCGGTGTCGAGCACCGTTATCGTGTCGCCGTCGGCGATGGACACCACGCGGCCAGTCAGCGTGTCCGCAGCGGCACAGTGGGCCACCGCCGCGAGTAGGATGGCAGCGAGGAACCGGATCAAGGCTGTCGAGCCGGCTTATCAACCACCAGACGACCGTCCGGCAATACCTTGAACTCGCCGGGTCCAGCCCATGGGGTATCGGCCGGTGGTGCTGGCGGCGGTGGGCTGGCGCAACCGGCGGCAAGAAGAACAGCGACGATCAACGGCAATAGTCGGGTCATGGATTCCTGGGAGGGTTGCACTGGCCGTGAGGCGGCTTGCGGGGTCACCCGGGAAGTGTAGCCCGAATCGATGGCGCGGCCAGTTGGGCGACCGAACCTCGACATGACGGTCCGCGTGGCTCGCCCCTTGATCCTGCCGGCCAGTATTCTGCGGCCCATGCCGATCCTGATCTACTACCGCTACCGGGCCTTCGATCCGATCCGCCGCCGATGGTACGTCACCCATGCGATGACCGAGCAGGATGCCGCCCGACTGGAGGAGGCGAGGCAGTTGGAATGGAGTCGGGAGGAGCGCAATATCTCCGAGGATTGGCGAGCGATGAGCACAAGCGCTTTCCTGTTTCGATCCAGGTAGGCTTCGCCCTTCGGGGGTGCCCGGCTTGCCCCAGCCGCGTCGGCGGATCGGCGCAGTCCGGACAGCTTGGACCCGGAATCTTGCCGCCGAGGACCTCCGCGCTGGTTCGCTGCAATCAATGGCGGCGGAATCACGGAAATCGGGCGTCATCGGGGTACCATATGCCGGTTTGGCTGCTCGGTACAGTACCAGCTCCTCATGTTCGCAGCCGGCGATCCCCTCCGCTTGAAAGGACATGTCATGAAAGGTCTCACCGCTGCCGCCCTGATCGCGTTGTTTGCCAGTACCGCCGTGTATGCCGCCAATCCCGCCTGCGAAGCCCAGGCGGCCGAAAAGAAGCTGGCGGGCGCGGCCAAGACCAGTTTCATGAAGAAGTGCGAGAAGGACGCTACCGAGGCGGCGACCAAGACCTGCACCGATCAGGCAGGCGAGAAGAAGCTCGCCGGGGCCGCCAAGTCGAGCTTCGTCAAAAAGTGCGTGAAGGACGCGACCACCGCGCCGAAGGAATAGCCCGGGCCTCTGACTCGGCTCGCGCCCGGACTTGGCGTGCCGGCATTCCCGGTACTGCGCGCAGGTCCCCGCATCAAGCGAGCCGGTCGCAGTGCTCCAAGGGGTGGGGCGGGTAGTGCACTCGCTCGCCTTCGCTATGGGAACTGCGCGACGACGACCGCAGCGCCCAACCGGGACCCGCGCAGGGCACGCAAAGACGGCTCGAGCGATTGGGGTGGCGCCCGATGCCGCGATCCGGTACGTGACAACACGAGCAATCACAACGCGCAATTCGCCGCACGTATCGCCAAGGTTCCGTCATAGGACGTTCGGCTCTGGGTATCCTTACGCAATCCAGCGACTGTCGTACTGTCAGGATCAACCATGTCAAAGCCCCGCATCGTCCTCATCACCGGCGTCAGTCGCGGACTCGGCCGCGCCATGGCCTTCAAGTTTGCCGAATTCGGCCACGTTGTCGTGGGCTGTGGGCGCTCAAGAAAGGCCATTGCCGGCTTGCAGAAGGAACTCGGCGCACCGCACCGCTTCTCGGTCGTCGATGTCACGCGGGATACCCAAGTATCGGACTGGGCCTCCGAAGTGATCGAGGCCGTCGGCCCTCCCAACTTACTCCTCAACAATGCGGCGCTGATCAACCCGGTCTCTCCCCTGTGGGAAATGGACTGCAAGGACTTCGACGAGGTCATCGACGTCAACATCAAAGGCGTGGCCAACGTCATCCGTCACTTCGTTCGCGCGATGGTCGAGCGCAAGTCAGGGGTGATCGTCAATTTCAGCTCCGGCTGGGGCCGTGAAACCGATCCCGGGGTTGCACCCTACTGTGCGACCAAGTGGGCCATCGAAGGACTGACGCGATCCCTGGCGCAGGATCTGCCGAAGGGCATGGTCGCGATACCGCTGAATCCTGGGATCATCGATACCGACATGCTGCGCAGCTGTTTCGGCGAGGAAGCAGGGAACTATCCGGCGGCGGAAGTCTGGGCCGATACGGCTGTTCCTTTTCTGCTCGGCCTCAAGGCCAGCGATAGCGGCAAGCCGCTGACGGTGCCCATCTAGGCGGCGCCAGGTTCACACCCACGGATGGGGATGATCACCGGCAGTAGTCGACGCATTTCTGCCTGATGACCTTGGCGACTTAAGGACCGTTAGCAAACTGCAAGCAGCCACGCTGGCTGGGGCAAAGGTGCCCTCGGCGGATCGCTTACCTTTTCAGCGGATCGCCGCGCAGATCTCCAGAACGAGGCCGCGCAGCCATCGATGCGCCGAATCGGCATGCAACCTCGGATGCCAGAGCAAGGAAATAGTGATCTCGGGCGTAGGGATCGGAAGTGGGAAGCTATGCATCCCGGCGCGCAGATTCCCGGTATGGCGTTCGGGAACGCTGGCGATCAGATCAGAGGCACGGGCCAGGGCCAGTGCCGCCGGAAAGCCACCGACGATCGTTACGATTTCCCGTTCCAGACCGAGCGAACTCAAGGCTTCATCGATCGGCCCCTTGGTGCGACCCTGCCGCGATACGTAGATGTGCCTGCCGGCCGCATAACGGGAAGGCGTAATCTCGCCGCGGCTCAGCGGGTGTCCCTTTCGCACGACACCGATGAAACGGTCCCGGAACAACGCCTGCACACGCAGCTCCGGAGCCGCCGTATCCCCCACAACACCCGTTTCAAGATCGACGATCCCGTCGCGAAGCGGCGTGCTGTCTTTGTCCGGCTTCTGCACAAAGCACAGCCTCACGCCGGGTGCCTCCTTGCCGACGCGGGCTATCAGGTCCGGTCCGAAGTTCTCCACAAAACCATCGCTGGTCCGCAGCGTGAAGGTTCGGATGAGTTGTTTGAGGTTGAGCTTCTCGGTGGGGCGCAAGACAGCTTTTCCATCCTGCACGAGCTGACTGACCCGGTCGCGCAGTTCGATCGCTCGCGGGGTGGGGACGAGTCCGCGTCCAGCCCTAACCAACAACGGATCGCCCGTCGTCTCGCGCAATCGCGCAAGTGCCCTGCTCATCGCCGACGGGCTAAGCCGCAACCGTCGGGCGGCGCGCGCAACGCTGCCTTCCGCAAGGAGCACATCAAGAGTGACGAGCAAGTTCAAGTCGGGTGTCGACATGCAGCAACCATAGCAGCGTTTGATCGATACGTGGCGTCAAATGCATGAATAAAGTGCAAACGTTGCGCCTTCCGCCATGTCATGCAAAGACCTACGCTTCTGTCAGGCCCGTGTCGGGAGCCGACAGAAAAAGGAGTTCATGTTGAAGACAATCGTTGCAGTACGCGCTGAGGTAGTTGCGGTAAGCGCTGAAGGGACATCGTCGGTTCGCTGGGTGCTCGCCAGCCTGTCGCTGTCCGTGCTGCTGTCCTCACTCGGAACCAGTATCGCCAATGTCGGCTTGCCGACGCTGGCGCTGGCGTTCGCCGCCTCGTTCCAAGAAGTCCAGTGGGTCGTCCTCGCCTATCTTCTTGCCATCACCACCCTGATCGTCAGCGTCGGAAGGCTCGGCGACATGATCGGCCGCCGACGCCTGCTGTTGGCCGGGATGTTCCTGTTCTCCCTGGCCTCGGCCCTGTGCGCCGTCGCGCCCACGCTATGGCTGCTGGTGGCCGCCAGGGCGGCGCAGGGGTTGGGCGCGGCGATCATGATGGCCCTCACCATGGCGTTTGTCGGCGAGACGGTTCCAAAGGGTAGGACCGGCAGCGCCATGGGGCTGCTCGGCACCATGTCCGCGATCGGTACTGCGCTCGGGCCATCGCTCGGCGGTGTCCTGATCGCCGGGTTCGGCTGGCCGGCCATCTTCCTCATCAACGTACCGTTGGCCATCATGGCACTATTTCTCGCGCATCGCTTCCTGCCTGTTGATCGCCGAAAAGCGGATCGGATCAGCTTCGACAATGTGGGTACGCTGATGCTTGCCATGACGCTCGCGGCTTATGCGCTCGCGATGACCGTGGGGCGCGGCAGCTTCGGTCCGCTCAACATGGCCCTGCTGCTGGCGGCCATCGTCGGAGTCGGCCTGTTCGTACTGGCCGAATCGAAAGCCACGTCACCGCTGGTGCGCCTGTCGATGTTCCGCAATCCGACACTGAGTGCGGGCTTCGCCATGAGCGCCCTGGTCACAACTGTGGTGATGGCGACGCTGGTGGTCGGCCCGTTCTATCTCTCCGGCGCGCTTGCGCTCGACGCCGCCCGCGTCGGACTCGTCATGTCGTCCGGTCCGATCGTCGCCGCACTGACGGGCGTGCCGGCCGGTCGCATCGTGGACCGGTTTGGCGCACAATGCATGAGCATCGTCGGGCTCATTGCAATGGCGGTCGGCTCCTTCATCCTGCCCCTGCTGCCGACGAGCTTCGGCATACCGGGCTACATCGCGCCGCTGGTCGTCATCACCGCCGGTTATGCGCTGTTCCAGGCGGCCAACAACACCGCCGTCATGACGAATATCCGTCCGGACCAGCGCGGCGTCGTGTCCGGCTTGCTCAACCTGTCCCGCAATCTGGGGCTCATCACCGGCGCATCCGTCATGGGCACCGTGTTCGCGTTCGGATCGGCGGCGACCGACATCACAACGGCGCCCCCTGAGGCCGTTGCCGCCGGTATGCGGATCACCTTCGCTGTCGCCGCGGCTCTGATCGTCGTCGCCCTCGCCATCGCGTCTGCAAGCCTTGCATCTTCGCGGCGTTTCGCTGCTGCAAACGGCGAGGGGGAGTATGGCCGTGGCCCTCAATAGATTCTGGGCCATCGCCGCACGCGTGACGGGCCTGCCAGTCTGGGCCGGTCTGGCCCCTGCCCATGCCCGCGCCAGCGCCGACCGATCCCTATCCGCTCGAAGCCGCTGGCTGGCGACTGGAGGCGGGCAACGGCCCGCTTTTTCAGCCGTTGGGCCGAGGACTGGACCGACAAGTAGCAGTGCCGAACGGCGGGTTCCGGATTGGTTAGCCGCCGTCAGCACGGGGCGACATTTCGCTGCGGCATGACTCTTGATGGCCGACTTCACCCATTGGCCCGGGTTGGAGACTTCTGCCGCTGGTGATTCGGCTCCTGCTAGACCTTCACGACGATTTTCCCGAATTGCCGATTGCTCTCCATGTAGCGGTGTGCATCCACGATTTGATCGAGGGTAAACCTGCGCTCATCGAGGATGGGGTTGAGGGCGCCCGACTTCAGGCCTTCGTACACGTAGCGCTTTGCCTTCTCCAACGACGCGGGTTGGCCGGTTACCTCAAATAGCGTGTAGGCCCGCAAGGAGAGCCCCTTTGTGAAGGCTGGCGCCATCGGGAATGGCGTTGGGCGAGGGTCCAACATTCCGTAGATGAAAACCCTGCCATGTTGCGACGCCGCTTGCGTCAGGGTCTCGATGTAAGGGCCTGCAACCGGATCGAAGATGATGTCGGCACCCTTGTCCGCAGTGATCTCCATGACGCGCTTGGGTAGGTCTTCCTGCTCGGTCGCAATGACGTGATCTGCACCGGCTTCAGCTAATCGAGTCTTCTTGTCGCTCGTGCGGGTCGTCGCGATGGCCGTGGCGCCACTCGCTTTGGCGATCTGGATGGCTGCGAGCCCGACGCTGCTGCTGGCGGCGGGAATGAGTACCGTCTGACCGCGCTCAAGTTTGCCGAACTCGATCAGTGCGCCCCAGGCGGTGAGGTACTGCATCCAGATCGCCGCACCGTGCTCGGGCGTCATCGCCTCGGGATAGGCCGCGCACGCATAGGCAGGGACGATCGCCCATTCCCCGTAGACGCCATACTTGGATAGCTGAAAGGCGGGAATGGTGCTGACACGCTCGCCCGCCTTGAGCCCGGTAACGCCAGGCCCCACCGCCTCCACGGTGCCGGCTGCCTCGTATCCAAGCCGCGAGGGCAACGTGGGCGTCTCGAGATACATTCCGGAGCGGAACATGCATTCCGCCCGGTTCAATCCGAGCGCTTGCACCTTCAGACGCACCTCGCCCCGCCCAGGTTCGGTCGGGGGGAGATCGTCAATCTGGAGGACTTCGGGACCACCGGTTTGGTGAAAGCGCACGACCTTTGCCATCGTGGATCTCCTCTGTGTTGGCTAACGCAGCGGTTGTACCAGGTAGAAGACGTGTATTGTCATCTGCGGCCGGGGATGCTGCAACGGACCGATGGATGGCGCGACGGCCCGCCGCTACTCGGCGGCGAGGGGCGTGGCCATACGATTATTAGTCGAGGGCGCCGCTGCGAGCGACCGTCTCCAATGTTCAAGTCGACGTACGTCAGGCAGCCGTGAGTTGCGGCTCGTCGGCCTCAACGGCCATTGGGGCGTGTCGCCACCAACGGCCGCAATGTGTTGGTCAGCGGTCGTAGCGCTGGAGTTCTGGCCCAACGACCGCTTGGCTCACCGCTCTGGGAGATGCCGGACGCCGGGAAGGACCGATTCGACCACCACGCCCAGCCGGCACCGGAGTACGAATTCGATCAGCGCATCGCGTGGTAGGACAGTTTGACGAGGATCCGATCTCGCTCGACGGGGACCGCTCGTGCCATGGGTCACCAGAGCCACCGCGTTGGCCGCCCGGTGGGCCATGGGCAGTACTGCGATGCAATTCTCGCGTGGTTTTCGCGCGTCGGCGCCATGCTTCGCGAATCACGACTGCTCAGCTGCTGTCAGGGTGCGGAATACATACGGAAGTTGCGTTGGATCTCCTATCCTTTCGCGACGACGCAAGCCCGGAGAGGTGCGAGCCGCCAAGCGGAAACACCGAATCCCTGCATGTGACGTCCTCCCGTCGGGTTGCCGCGGATGAGGCCCCAGACCCGCGGCGGCCTTCGTCTGCCGACATCCGCAGCGCGGTGGGGGCGCGATTCTCGGTGCCGGTGCGGGCGACCTGTGGAGGGTTGTGCGAGTCGGCGGGGTTTTTCACAGCGATCCGACCAGGAACACCAGCTTCAGCCGCTGTCCCTCGAGCATGAGCTGCACCACGTCGCCAGGCTGCAGCCCGGGCGCCTTCCGCTCCCGCCTCGGGATCGCGAGCTGTCCCAAGGCATCCGGTCTAGCCGAACGCCGAAGGCCTTGCCGAGCAGATAGGCGTGTGCCGCGGGACGGACCGTGGTAGGGTCACCCGTAAAGACGAGGTGCCTGGGGCTCGCCGCATCGATGGGAGGGAAGCCATGCCGATCTATCTCGTCCGCTGGCCGGACCTTTCCGCGTCGCTCGTGCGCGCCCGGGACGAGGACGATCTGACTGACACCCTCGACCAGGTGGCCAACCCTGACGGATGCGAGTGGTCCTTCTACGAGGGGCAACTGTTCATCGACTTCCGGCTGCCGGCGGCGTGGCGCATCGAGGACGAGCGTCCCGGCGAACCGGTCGCGCCTGAGCAGGTGGTCGTCGGTGATGTCGGACGGCTGGCGACCGAGCACGTCGTCGACGCCTTGGAGCTGTCTCTCGCGGGCGAGGACGGCCATGACACCGCTATGGCGATCCTCCGCTCAGCCTTCCCCGCCGTCCACGCGGCCATCGAGAGGCTCTACGAGCTAGACGAGGAGCTCGCGAGCGAGGGGGTGGTTCCGGAAGCCGAGATCCGGGAGGCGCTCCGCGGCGAGCTGGTGCGGCGCCTGCAATGGTCCTGGAGAAACGCGCAGCTCCTGAAGAAGGCCGACGCGCTCTCCGCGCTCGCCCGGCAGATGGACTCGCCCGTCTCGCTCGTCCGCAAGTACGCCGAGCTCGCGCGTGGCCCGCGGCCGAACGGCGAAGAGGACGCGTTAGCGCCGGGAGAGGACGACCGTGACGCACGCCGTGCGATGACCGCGCCGACGGCGATGGGCGTGGAGCAAGCAACGCCGATGCGCGAGCCGCTGTTCAGGGTGTCCAACCATCACACCGCGGCCTGCGGCGAGCCGCCGGTCCTCGACGGGGATGCGGCGGGAACCTACTTCGGATACTTCGCGAACGAGCGTGGCGAGCAGGCCATCTACACCTACGACCCCGAGACTGGCGAGGCGATCCTGCGCATGGGCGACGCGGGCTGGCACGAAGCCTACCGCGTCAAGGACGGCCGAGCGGAGGGGCTGGTACTCGGCAAGAGCGAGGCGATGTGGCTTCGCGCATGCTGGCTCGCCACGGGCGCGTTGAGGGATCGCCCCACGCCCGGTACCGGCGGCGGAGCTTGTCCAGGCCGCCCCGACCACGAGTGATGTTTCGATCCGAGAGGGATACGCTCAGGCGCCGCACGATCGGCGCCGGAGGATGATCGGGGACGCGATCCGTCCGGACCGTCCGCATCCGGCCATGACCGGTCGGTCGCGATTTTTCTCCAAAGCCGACGTTGAGCGGGACCGCCCACCCGCAAGCAGCCATTGGCTTGGCATTCTCAAATTTCGCGCGCGGCGGGCGGCTTTGTGGGGGTACCGGTCATTGACGTGTCGTTCGCCGAGGTCGGTACCCGGCCATCAGCGGTCAGTGACGCTGCCAATTTGTGGCCACGCTGATCGACCGCTTCCATACTGCAAGCCGACACGCAACTTTCAAGGGCCCTGACTTCATCGCCAATCCTCGACCTGTAATCCGCTGATTCGTTTGAACTCACCCACATTCGACGTGACCACCACCAACCCTCGCGCTAGCCCCGTGCCGGCTATAAGAACGTCATAGGCTCCGATGGGCTGCCCCAAAGTCTTGAGCGCGGCACGGATTGCCGCAGCAGCCTTGGCATCGGCTTCATCAAACGGCAGTGTGGCGATGGCCGAAAAGAAGGCGTCCAGCATTGGCGCCAGCTTCCTTGCCCGCTCCGCGTTGAGCGCGAGGCCGTAATCAACCTCCATGCGCGTCAGCGCTGACACGGCTATCAGGTTCGGAGGTGTGGCCTTGACGCGCGCCAGGACGTTCGGTTGGCCTTTGACGAAATCAGAGACCGTACAGGTATCCAGCAAGTAGGTCATGCCAGCGGATCGGCGGCGGGTGGCTTGAGCCTGTCTCTGGTGGCCTCGAACAGGGGTACGGCGGCCATACCCCGGAAGGCGAGCACTACATCAGGCCATTGCGGTTTGCCATGTCGCTTCAACCACTCGCTCACCGCTCGGCGAACCAGTGCATTGCGGCTTTCGCCCACCTCCTCAGCCACATGGTTGAGCTGCTGACCGGTTTCGTCGTCAAGGTAGATGTTGAAGTTCATGCCTGCGGCCTCCTTATAACTGCTGTTAATGTTATATGGAGCGGAGCCGAGTTTCAACGGCTGCGAAAGCACTTTCGGACAGGTCCGGACGCTCACGAGAATGGGCGAGCACTGTAGTCGAGGCAAGAAACCGATCGGGCGCAAGCTTCAGAATGTCACTTGGGTGAGACCTCGATTGTGGAGTGCTGATGTGCCAGAAGAGGCTTATGAGCAATTAGGCGCCGTGGCAGGCGGTGTCTTGGCGCTGGTTGCCACGCAAATTAGCGTTCAGCGTCGCGCCTCGAACGCTGAAGAATGCTCCGGCGGATGAATCCTCTCGGTCGTGCGGTGGCGGCAAATACTCGCTCGTCAGGATCGTTCGCGCCTGCAGGCCAGCGGCCTGCGCTGGAGCGCGGTCTGTTTCCGGCGCCGCATGAGCCCGCACTTACAGCGCTCCCGATTCTCGCTTCATGACGAAAGACGATGCTACGACGCGCGCCACACCGTCCTCGGCAACGCGCGCTGTGCCTTGCGCTGCGGCGAAGGCCTCCACGGCCCGACCGAGGTCCAGGACCTTCAAGCCTCGCGCCGCAGACAGGTACGCCAGCGCAGCCTCGCGCTCGCCCGCCGCCAACGCCCGCACAGCTTGCCCGACGAGGCGCCTCGCGTGCGCCTCGGCGCGGCGCGCCAAGGAGAAATCGCACCCGCAGCGCGGACAGACAGGGCTTTCCGTAAGGCGGGCGCGGCAGGCCAAGCATCGTTCCATGGTTCAGGTGTCGAGGTAGTACAACAGGTCGGCGAGTGCGTCCAGTGCCGGTTTCAGATCGGCCTCCGGATTCGCCAAGCCCTCCTTGAGCGCTTCGATGCCATCGACGAGATCCTCGGCGTCCTCCGCGCCGGCTGTCGCTAACGCGCGCTCGGCCTTTTCGATCAGCGCGGCGGCTTCGACGCGCAGGCGCCGGCCGTCGGCGCCGCCGCCGTCCTCGTCGGTGCCAGCGGCGGCCTTTTCATCCGCCCGCTCGCCGAACAACACGTCGATCCGCGCGCGCGCCGCTATGAGCTTTTCGTCGGCAAACCGTGTGATGGCATTGTCGATGGTGATCGAGTGTGCGAGCCCGGTGTCCTTTTCGCGCGAGGTGACCTGCAGGATGCCATTGACGTCGAGCGAGAAGGTGGTGATCACCGCATTGCCGGCCGGTGCGTCGCGCAGGCCGTCGATGGTGAAACGCCCGATCTCGATGTCATTCAGGGCATCGCGGTCCTCGCCCTGGTAGACGTTGATATCGACCCGGGTCTGGCCGTCGAAAACCGTGTAGAAGGCTTCGCTCTTGGAGACCGGAATCGGCGTGTTCTTGCGAATCAGTGGCACAAAGCAATAGGGATACGGCGCGCCGTCGAGGTCGCCGATCGCGCTGGTGCCGAACGTGTAGGGCGTGACATCGACGAGCACGGTCGGCGTCTGTGCGCCGGCGATGACGCCGGCCTGGATCGCCGCACCCATCGCGACGCAAAGGTCGGGATCGACCTCGGCGCGCGGTTGCACGCCCAGGTCCTCTTCGAGCCGCCGCTGGACCAGGGGCGTCCGTGTCGCACCGCCGACGAGCAGGATTTCGTCGATTTCGGATACCGTCAGGTGCGCGCCGCTCAGCGCCGTATGCACCGCTTCCAGCGTTTCGGCGATATACGGTTCGATCATTGCCTCGTAGTCCAGGCGGGAGATCTCCACCGAAAGATGCACCGGCACGCCGTTTTGCTCGAGCAGGTACTCCTCGGCGAGCGTCACGTAAGGCTGGTCGGACAAGGCAATCTTCGCCGTCTCGGCGGCGCGTAGCAGGCGCGCCATGGCCAGCGGGGACTGGCTGGCGTCGATGCCGTGCTCGTGCTTTAGGTGTTCGAGCGCGAAGGCGACAATCTTCTGATCGAAGTCGTCGCCACCCAGATGATTGTTGCCATGACTGGCGAGGACTTCGACGACGTCGGCTTCGAGATTGACCACCGAAACATCGAAGGTGCCGCCGCCCAGATCGTAGACCAGCGCCTTGCGCGAACCGGCGTGGCTGCTTTCATAGGCCAGTGCCGCCGCCGTCGGTTCGTTGATGATGCGCACGACTTCCAGCCCGGCGATTTCGCCGGCCTCCCGCGTCGCCTGGCGCTGCGCGTCGGAGAAGTAGGCGGGCACGGTGATCACGGCCTTATTCACGGGTCCGCCCAGATGCGCCTCGGCGATATCCCTGAGCCGGCGCAGGATCATCGCGGAAATTTCCTGCGGACTGTAGTCCTTGCCAGCCATCGTCACCGGCGAGTTCTCGCCCATTCGCCGCTTGATCGAGCGCACACTGCGCTCCGGATGCAAGACGTACTGGTTGCGTGCCGACTCGCCCACCAACAGGGCACCGTCGCTGGCCAGGCCCACGACCGACGGCAGAATTCTGATTTCCCCAGCTACCGGGATCACCTCGACCCGTCCGTCGCGGACGATGGCCACTTCCGAGTTGGTGGTCCCCAGATCGATACCGACGATATTCTCGCTCATGCTTTGTTCGCTTTCTTGCAGACAATGACTTCGGCGACACGAAATATCTCGCCGTCCTTGAAAAATCCGCGCCGCGCCTCGCGCAGCACGGTCCCGTCCGCCACGTCATCGGCGGCCTCCACGCCGACGACGCGCATCCGCTCCGGGGCCAAGGGTTCGCCGAGCGCCGGGATGGGGCGCATGCGATAGCTGGCGAGCAGATCGTCGAGGCGCTGCAAGCTCAGGCGCTGGCCTTGCGCCAGGCTGGCGGCGAAACGGCTCAGACCCGGTAGCAGACGCGCCAGCAGTGACGCCGGAGGCCGAGCCGCCGCCTCGACGCCGGCTTGCAGGCGGTCGCGCAAATCGAGTAGGCCGAGCAACAGCGGCCGTTCGGTCTGGGCCTGTATCGATGCGTACTGCTCGCGCGCCCGATCGAGCTCACGCTCCAGGCGTTCGTTGCGCGCGCGCAAGTCGTCGCCGAAGCGCCGCAATTCGTCCAGCGTGCTCTTGAACTGACGCGATTGCAGGCGCACTTCGTTGTTCAGCGAGGCCATCTCGGCGAGCAGCGAGAACAGATCGACGGGCGCCTCGCCCTCATCTTTACCTGCCGCATCCCAGTCGTCGAGGCTGGCGCGGAACGCTTCGATCAGGCGTTCCTTGGCCTCCGGATCGAGGCCGCTCATTTGCCCCCCCTCATTTGCCTCCCAACAGCCGGCGAAGCCGCCGTTCGTCGGGTCGGCGCGGCTGGAAATCGGCGCTGACGGCCACGAGTAGATCGTCCAGGCTCGGCACGGAAACATCGAACAGCGCGTGCGCGAGGCGCCGACGCACGTCGGATATCGCCTCGTAGGCGGCGCGAACACGTTCGAAACGTTCGCGATCGCGTTCGGGGGGGCAGTCCCGAATGGCCGCCAGATAGGCGGCCCGGATCGTGTCATCGTCGGCCGTCGCGGCGACGCTGAGCACGCGGAAAGGATCAATCATCGAACAGGTCTTTCTGTTTGTCGTCGGGCTTGGGCCTGGCGCCCTGCGTGCGCCGTGGCGGTGGCAGCGGAACCGGGGCGCCGCCGCCGGGCAAGCCGAGATCGGGAAGCACGCCGCTTGCCGCAAACAAATCGATCAGCAAGTCGACCAGACGATTGTCGTTGCCGCCGGCGGCGCATTTCAAGTCGTTGAACTGCGCCGCGCCCAGCGCCTGCCGCGCCATATCGAGGAACGCCTTCTTGCCGCCCATCGCGACGAGAAGGTCGAGCACAGCATGCGGATCGCCGAGCAGATCGGGGCCGAATTCATCTGCTGAATCGTCCGGCCCAAAGTGAGGGGTCGGGTCGAGCAGTTCGCGGATGCGGTGGGCGGTACGCAGGTCGCCTTGCTCGTGCGCGGCCTGATGGGCTTGTTCCAGCTTGCGCAATTCGCTGTCGCTCAGCATGAAAATGGGCTCACCACGGGCGAAGGCGGCGAAGAAAACGAAAACCGGCCGCCGCGGCCAGCGTTTCAGCCCGCCCTCGGCGTAAGCGCGCAGCAGCTTGTTCTCCTTGTGACGCAGCAGCGCTTCGCAGATCAGAATCCGCTCGGGTTCGGCGAAGTCGGCGGTGGCTGCCCGCGTCAACGCTGCCCGCAGGGTATCGAGAATGCGGCGCAGCGACTTGTCTTTCTGACCCACCGCGTTGAGTGCGTGGACGAAGGCGAGCACGTGCGCCGGGCTCGGCGTGATCGACAGATCGACCCCGCCCCGGCGCAGGCTCGCTGTCGCATCGACATTGATGCGCGCCGCTTCGAGCAGCAGGTAGAAACCCCCGACCAGGTCGCCGCCCAAGCCCACCACCGCCTCGCGCAGCAGCGGGTCGGAGTCCTCGCCGCCGACGAGGCCGCGCAGCACTTTGGCGAGGTTCTTGTCGGTCGACGAGTTCAGCCACTCGTCGGCTTGATCGAGCTCCCTGCCCCCGGCCTCGTATTGACGCGCCCGAATCTGTTTGCGCGCGTGCGACAGATGCGCCTGGCCGATAAGCGCGCGCACCCGCGAATTGATCGGGTCGAGGTCGAGCAGGCGCTTGGCAAGGCCGACGGCCTTCTTGAAGGCATCCCCGGCCAGGGCCGTTTCCACCGCCTCGAGCAGCACCTCCGGATCGTTGGGAAAGCGTGTCTGCGCCGCCTCCAGCGTGGCGCGTGCGCGCTTGAGATCGCGCTGGGTGCGATAGACCCGGATCAGCCTGAGGTGCGTCGCGCGGTCGTCCGGATCGAGCGCCGCACTACGTTCCAGCCATTCGATGACGATAGGGTCGAGCTCGCTCGCCGCCTGGTGACCCTGCGCACCATGAAAGAGGCGGCGCAGGATCAGCGCGGCCTGCAAGGGCGTCCCATCCGGGGCGGAGAGCAGTTCGACCGCCCGCAACCAATGCGCTTCAGCCCGTTCCGGACGATCATTCAATTCGGCGGACAGAGCCAGGATGCGTTCGCGCTGCACCTCCTCCAGGGGGCCGAAACTGTCGACGTAGCGCTTCATCCTGTCTGCCGCGTGGGGAAGCAGGTGGCGGCACAGCTGTGCGGCGCTCGTCTGCAAGGCGCGGCTGCGCCGCAACAAGAGATCGAGGATGCGTGCCGGCGCCGGCGTGGCCCCCAGCCCGGCCAGTTCGAGAAGCAGCGCACGGCGCTGCTCCGGACAACCCTTGAGGTCGAGCACCAGTTGCCGGCCATCGTCGTTTAGTTCGAGCATCGCCTGCAGCCAACTGCCGTCGGGCAGAACGGCGACGCGAGCGGCGGCGGCCAGTTGCTCGAAGGGGCCGCCCGCAGCAACCCGGGCGATCTGCTCGCCGGCCTGCACCGGATCGCCGGGCAATAGCGCCAGTGCCTTCAGAATCACCCGCAGATCGCGATAGGGCGAGCGAAACGGAATCGAGCGCAAGTGCTCGTCGAGATCGGCGAAATCGCCTCGGCTGTACGCCGCCAGCGCTGCCAGCGCGGGCGCCCGGTGCCGGCGAAGTGCACTGTCGGCGTGAAGATGCGATAGCGCCTCGTCCGGCGCCGTCAGCGCCAGCGCGGCAAGACGCGTTTCCAGATCGCCGGTCTGCGTGCCTGGCGGGTTGCCGGCCTCGGCCAGCAAGCGCAGCGCCGCATCGTGTTCGCCAGCCTGCAGCAACCACTCCAGGTACGGGCCTTCGGCCAGCGCTTTGGCGCACGACTGGGCGCGGTTGCGCCACAGCGCCAGCGCCTCGGCATACATGCCCTTTGCAGCCAAATCGCCGGCACGACCCGCATAGGCCGCCGCCAGGGCGTCGACCCAGTCCTGGCGGCGCTCGACCTTGAGCAAGCCCTTGTACAGGTCGATCGCCTCTCGGAAACGCGATGCTTCCAGCGCCGCGCTTGCCTGCGTCTCGGGCGAGCGGGCGTCTTCGGCAGTATGGCGGGGGCGATTGCGATTCGCGGAGCGTTTCGCCTTGCGTGACATGGAAGGTTGGGAGCCCTAAAACGGCAAAAGCGAGATGTTAACGTCTATTCGATCATGGCGCGGGCGGGGACAAGAGATCTTTAATCACACCTTTCGGGCCGGATGGGAGCGTACAGGCACTGACCTGGCAATGAAGGCAATGGCCCGCTTCGGGCAATCAATGACCGGAATGCAGGCTAGACCGGTCACCCTATATCTATTGTGCATGTGACTGCATCACGCCCTGAGGCAGTCCGTCAAGTGTTTTGTGGATTCAAGGTGAGGTTGTTGAGGAGGGGCGATCCCCGCTTTCTCAATGCGTTGAGGTACGTGCTCTCGTCGTAGGATGTCCGAGTCTTCCAGCATCGGTAAAGTATGCGGATCCACTTGAATGCCAGTGCCCGCACTGCCGCTTGATGGGAGCATCCCTTTTCGCGCTGCTGCTGATAGAAGGCACCGGCCCAGAACGATTTGTTGATGGTCTGCCCCGCCCATTCGACAAAGGTCTGGCGTAGGAACGTCGGGCACTGCCAGCGCCAATGGACCCAGCTCTTCTTGCCACTGCGCTCGGTGACCGGCGCGATACCGCTGAATTTCTGCAGCTCGTCAGCCGCCTGGAATCGCTGGCGGTCCTCGCCGAAGGCGGCGAGCAGCCGGGGCGCCAAATGCGGTCCGGCACCGGGTAATCCTTGAAACAAGGAATAGTCCGGTAGCGTCGGTGCGAGCTCAGCAATCTCCCGATCAAACTGATCGATGACGTGCAGCGTCACGCGCAGTTGTTCGACCAGCACCAGTGCATGCAGGCGACAGGGAACAATGACCCCCGGGTCTTCAGTGAGCGGTACGGCCGCTTTGATGGACTCAAGGCGAGCCCCGATGACCTTGGGGCGGCGGGTGTTGTGAGCATGGAAGAACGCCGTGAGGCTGGCCTGGCGAGCACGCTTGACCTGAGCCAGCGTCGGCCAGCGGGCCAGGAAGTCGCAGAAGAGGATGGTGTCGCGCTGCTCGAACCAGTCGAGTGCCTGCGGATAGTACTGCTTGAGGGTATTGGTCAGGCGGTTGGTCAGCCGGGTCTTATCGCCGACCAACTGTCGACGATGCTCGGTCAGGCTGAGCAGCGTTCGCATCGCTGCACTTTGCGGCTGCAGCGGCGTAAATCGCTCCGGGTGGCGCAGCAGAAGATCAAGGGCGAGTTCGGCATCGGTAGGATCGTCCTTGGCCCGGCTGGGCTTGAAGGCTTCGCGATACTTGGCCAAAGTCGACGGGTTGATTGGAAAGAGCACGAAGAAGTCGTACTTCTGCAGGGCATAGACGATCGGCCCCTTGGTCAATTCCAGGGCAATCGCGATGGTGCCGCCGAAGCGCTTGTGCAAGGCCCGCGCCCATTCATCGATGCAACCCACCTGGTGGGCAATGCAGTCGAACTCGCGCTGCTCGTTGCCGGCCACCTGCAGGCAGATGTCATGCTTGGTATCGGCCCAATCGATGCCCACATGGGCCGTGAATGGCTGTGTAGGTAGCGGTTTCACGTCATCCCTCCCGAAGTGATAAATTGTCGATTCGGGGCGTGCACGCTTGCGTTCTGCGAAGGCAATATAGTGAGCCGGTAGGACGGCGAACCCTGAGTATTCGTTGTCGAGCGCAAGCACACCCGCGAACTCGAAGCTAATGCCGCAATCGTCTGACGTTTGGGTCGGCTTATTCGTAGTCCGCGGGTGCATGTCCCGCCTTCACCGGCAGCGACCTGCCAGCTGTGATGAGTATCACTGAAAGCGGAACGAAATGTTTCCTTTTGGACGGTTGGCATCGACAAGCAAACCAGGCAAACCTTGAATACTCCCGGCTTCGCACACGGGTTATCCACCGCGCCGCCCGCCCGTGCCTTAGAAGGGGCAGCGGGCGGCGCCGTGGATAACCCTGCGCACTGGTGACTCGACCATAAAACCAAAGATGACATTTCGTTCCGATCTCCCGCATAAACATGCACAGACCTTGCTAAACGGAATATTGGACGGACTGACTATAATGGGTCGGCTGCCGTCCGCCGACCGTGACAACTCAATGGCCCCTTGAGAACTGGAGCGGCCAACCAGGCCAAGAGGCGCCGAAAATCGATCACCAATGCCCGGATCAGTCTGAAAGCTGTCGTCCTGGCTTTTCAGGCCACCGGCAGTGCACGACCCACTCCGGTCTGATGACAGATGGGAGTCGTCTGGCCGCTTAGTGAACGCCAAGCAGCCAATCAGGGCAATTTGTTCGTCGGCCGTTCAACTACGCCGCCATCAAGTGCCACTCTAGCGTTGTGCTCCCCAATAATTCGCGCGGAGACTCGTCGGCCTGGTAACCGATGCAATCAAGCGGCCATACTGGCATGATGTAATCATGCTGAAACTGGCGCGCACGATCGGCGGTTTGTTCGGGGACGGATTCAGGTTCGGCGTCCTGTTGCTGCGCCCGGCCTCCGTGATTCGTGCCGAGAATGTGGTTCTTCGGAGGCAACTCGCCAAGTACATAGAACGTGGTATCAAGCCCGGCGAGCGGATTGGGCGACGCGTATCAGCCTTGCGTTGTTCTCCAGGCTGTTCGATTGGCGAGAGGCAGTGATCATTGTTCGTCCGGCGACCATTATTCGAAGGCACCGATTGGGAGCGCGGCTCTTCTTGCGCTGGAAGCGTACGGCAGGTCGGCCCCCAATCCCGACGGAACTGCGGGCGTTGATTCGCAGGATGGCCAGTGAGAATCCGCTCTGGAGTGAGGAACGGATAGTGAACGAACTGCTGATCAAGCTCTGGGTGTAGGTGTCGCCACGAACCGTACTCAAGTACATGCCAAAGCGAGTACCGGGGCAGCCTCATGGAGACCTGCGCTGGTCGACGTTCTTGAAGAATCACGCCAAGGGGATATTGGCGTGCGATATCTTGGTTGCCGTCACGGCAACTTTCCGGATGCTCTACGCGTTCATTGTCATCGAGCACGGAACGCGTCGCTTGGTGGATGTGAGCGTGACGACGAATCCAACATCGGACTGGGCGCTGCAGCAGTTGCCGGAGGTCGTCGGCGAGGACGGCGGGCATGGGTATCTGCTACACGACCAGGATCGCATTTTCTTGAAGCACCTGGACGATTCCATCAAAGGACTCGGGCTTGAGGTGCTGCGCTCGCCGGTGGTGAGTCCGAAAGCGAATGAAATTTGCGAGCGCGTGATCGGAACGATACGGCGCTAATGCCTTGACTGGATGATCCCGATGTCTGAGGGGGATCTCCGGTCGCTTTTGAAGGAGTGGACTGCGCACTACAATCGAGGCTGTCCTCAATGCGCACTCGGACCAGGAGTACCGGATCCTCCGCCGCAGGCTGCGGTGATGTCGAACTCAGAATTTCGCCATCGTGTCCCGGTGAGTGCGCTCGTGCGCGCGAAATCGGTGCTGGGCGGATTGCATCACCACTATGACCAGTTGGCCGCGTGACGGGATTGGGTCACGGACTTTGTGCGTTGGATTTTCGGGAAACGACAACCCACGCCTTCAAACTGCCCGGCACCCTTTTGCATACTAGGCAGCACACTACCTATAATCACTGCTGTCCAAGATAGCCGAAACTGGTCATCTGTTGCCTTGAATTGACGCGGATTTCGGACGTGTTATGACGGGGTATCAAGATCGTGCCTGCGGGTGCTGTCCAAGATCAAGCGAAGGCCAGGGCGGCCTGCGGGCTGTCCTGCGGATCGGGCGGCGTAGCGAAGGGTTGGTCGAGCCAAGCCATCAGATCGCGATGAGTAAAGAGATTCATGCGCAAAAGCGCTACAAGGTTGGCCAGACTCCAGCCGAAGCGCGAAGACATTTGCAGGTAGCGCAGCAGCAGCATCGAGATCAATGCTGTCCAGATTTGGGTCTTGACGGCGTTCGCCGAGGTGCCGACGAAGGTCTTGATCTTCAGGTTCTGCTTGATCGCCTTGAAGAACAATTCGATTTGCCAGCGGTCCTTGTAGATCGCAGCGATGGTACTGGCACCGAGACCGTGATGATTGGTCAGGAAGACAAGGGTGCCGCCCGTATCCTCGCGGATCGCCTCGACGCGGCGCAGAAGATGCGGGCACTTCTCCTGCGCGCCGGTCCCGCTCAGCCGAATGGTCTGGTCCTTGAGGACGCTTCGGTTCTTCGGCACTTCGTGCTCCTCGACTACTTCAAAGAGGGTGTTGTCTTTCATGCGAGTGACGAAATAGACGCTGGCATCGGTCCATTTCGCGAACAACCGGTAATCGTTGTAACCGCGGTCATCGACAACGATGGTCTCGGACGCGAAATGGATCTGGTGAGCGGCCTTGACGTCAGCGACTTTACCGTCGGTGATGATCCCGAAGCACGGCAGATAGCCGTCGTGATCGAGCACCAGATGCAGTTTGATTGCCCCCTTGGTACGACGGAACTTTGCCCAATCGTACATCGACAAACACAGGTCGATCACCGTGGAATCCAGACTGACCAGCTTGTTCTTGAAACGGAATTTCTTCTTGCCCACCGCTTTGGCGGCGACAGTTTCAAACAGACCATAGAACACCTTCTCGAACAGTTCCCACGGGCGATGGCCGTTGGCGTAGGACAGCGACGAGCGCGCCGGCGCTTCAATCCCGAGGTGGACCAGCTTGCCCTCGCAACTCTTCAGCCCGCCTTCAATCTCCCGCAGAGAATGAGCGCGGCCCAACTGGCAGAACAGCATGCCAACAAATTGGCTCCAGCTCGACAACCCCTTGCTTCGATATTGCGCTCCCGTCTGTTTGACCATCCGCTCGAAGTCGGTCCGCGGGATCAGCTTGAGTATCTGGCTGAACATGCTGCATGATGCTTTCACGTTGGGTCTCCTTCGGTCAGGTGTCGGTGGGTTTGGCGATTCACCAACACCCTACACCTTTGGATGACCCAACGTCATAAGCTGTTTTGGACAACAGTGACCTATAATAGTGCTTGACCGAAAACCCTGTTTTTTCGAAGATCGCACCCGCTCTTCGCTCTCCCGCGTCATGGTCTTTGCGGTTTGCCCATGTCCCGCCCGCCAATTGCTATGCATTTATACTCTTTAATGCCAATTGGCATATTGTTATGGCGAGCTTGTCCGGTGACTTCCAGAATCACTCGATGATCTGCGGGCTTGGCGGCGGTTATGCCGCCAGTTTGTGGGGCGAGTCACGTTGTGCATACCGGGTTGCGCGCTTCGCCCGCCGGTTTTCCCGTTCTTTCAGGATCGCGCCGATGCGATGGACGTTCCTCGCCACCACCGCTAGCGCGACGTAGCGCTTGAAGCCGCGAATGCCCTGATCCGGACAGCGATCAAGGCCATGCACCTCGAGCGCGTTGATTGCCGACTCGACCGCCGAGTGCCGACGTCGTGCCTTGACGAAGTGTTCTGAACTCTCTACCGCTTGCGCCTGTTGCGACAGCTTGCCCTTCCTCGGCAGCGCCACCAGTTTCAGATGGGCCTGCAGTTCCTGTTGGTTGGTCGGGGAATGGAATCCCTTGTCAAAGCTACAGGCCTCCAGGTCGGCGAAGCGCTCCTTCGTTTCCTTGACCATGGCCACCGTCACCTGGTCGTCCGTCTGTTTTTCCATCACCCGATGATGCAGGACGAAGCGATGCTGGTCTTCCAGGATGCAGACCCGCAAGCCCAGTTCGACCGGCACGCCGGCCTTGCCCTTGCTGATCCATTCGGTGTGCGTCTCGAATACCGAAAACACTTTCTCGGCATGGGGGATCGTTTCTCCGAGAATGACCCGCCGCCGGGTCTGGTCGATTTGCCGGTCGGCATGTTTCATGAACGTTTCGATCTGGATTTTGGCGACCAGGTATTCGACACCGCCGGCACCGCCGTAAGATTCAGTCTTGGCCAGGGTTTCCCGGGCCTTGTCCAGATAGCCTTGGGCGACCTCCAGGTAGGTCTTGTGCGCCTCGATCATGCGCGTGTCGTTCGTCGCTTTCTGCGCCTCGTTGCGGGCCTTGCTGTGCTTCGCGTTCTGCGCGGCGCGCAGGTGCCGCTTGAGGTGCCTGACGTTGTAGGCGTGCTGCCGCCAGTCGGGGAGCCCTTGATCGGAGCCCAGACGCGCCGTCAGTTCGATCACCTTGCGCGTGGCGTCAAAGAGCAGGTTGATATCGGTCGGGTAATGCACGTCGGTCTCAACTACGAAAGAGTCGCAACGCCCACGCAGGACTTCGCCGTCCTTTTTTTACCAGTTCGTGACCGGCCTCGACGACAATCTGGTTGATCTTGTCGAGCAGTTCCGGCGTGAATAGCGTGACATTGTCCTTGAGCGTCTGGTAGTGGTACGAGGTCGGATCGAACAACCCGTGTCCGAGCATTTGCCGGATGCTGTTGTGCTGATTGACCAACTCATGCAGACGGTCGTAGTCGATGTTCAGGTCAAGCCGGATCACGCCGCAGACGAAGATCGACCAGAGCGTCATTCCGGGGCGCCCCGTTCGCTTGTCGATCTGCGGAGCTATTTCCGAGTCGAGCAATTGGAAGAGCTTTGCGCGCGTGGCCGGGTCTTTGTACAGCTGCTGCAGACCTCTCAGAACCTGCGGGATGTCGTCGCGTGACTTGGGGTCGAGGAGGATTCGCGATACATCGACTTCGCCGATGTGCATCTGGGTATTCTGGACAACGCGCATCGCCTGCCTCCGGGGGAATTGCTTGATCGGGGTTTTCAATACCTACAATTATAATGCCGATAGGTTACAGGTGCCAGGCATTCCGGAACGAAGCGAAGATTTTCTTGCCAACCGCTTCCGCACTTCTTCTGGCGCGAAGATTTCCATCCCAATGTGCTACCCGGCCCGTAGTTCGGTCCTTTCACCGCAGTTGGCCGCGTCGGCCATCCGTTCTTCGTCTCAGCAAGATCCTCGGAATCCTTTGCGGATGCTGGGAGGAAGGGGTTTTCGGTCAAGCACTATAATAGCCAGTACTAGAAGCCGTTTTGCACTACAGTATGTTAACCACCGAGATACGGTGGACACACCCCAGGAGAGATCACGCATGCTTGTGCAGAGCGACTCGGTCGAGAAAGGGATAAAGATCCTTATCGTCGATGATGATGCGTTCACGCGCAAGATTGTGCGCCGGATTCTGACGGACTTGCATTTCTCCGACGTCAGCGAAGCGGAGAGCGCCGAATCCGCCCTCGCACTCATGCAGGGAAGTGCCTTCGACCTGATAGTCACCGACGTTCAGATGCCTGGCATCAACGGGTTGGATCTTGTGCGGCGCATACGCTCGGGTCTTACCGGCGCTTCGCGGGACACCCGCACCATAGTACTGACCTCGTATTCCAACACTGAGGTAATCGGGGCGGCCATGGCTCTCGATGTCAACGGGTTCCTGGTCAAGCCCATGAAGCCGGGCGCGGTAGACGTCAAGATCGCCCAGGCCATGCATGAGAGCCCTAACGTCAGGCCGAGCATCGGCTACCAATCCGTCGATACGGACCTGCGCACAGTTCGCGTCCAACCGCATGTGCAGCCTGACCCCACTACGGGCGACGAGGCCCTTGGAGGCGATTCGGACGAGGCGGACCTGCCGCGACGGCGGGTCGCGCTGGAGCAGTTGCAACCGGGCATGCAGCTTTGGCAACACGTACTGAGCACCGACGGCACTTTGTTGCTTTCGCGAGGGCGCACCCTGAGCCAACTCAACATCAACCGCCTGCTCGATGTGCGAAGCATCCTGACCGATAACCTATTCTGGATCGTCGATGGGGAAGCCGAGCCTGCACCTCAGTAGACGGCATGGGCCGGCCGGGGCACCGGCAACTGTCAGGGGACGTGTCAGTTTTCGAGCCTGGCGGGTAGATCGGCGCCCGGCATGGGCTTGGCGATGAAATAGCCGTGCGCCGGGTGACAGCCGGCAGCGGCAGCGCCGTGGCAGGTGCGCACCCGGTCGTGGCCCGCCGACTGCAATGTTCGGGAGATGATCTCGAGCCTGAACGCGTCGTCACCCACCAGAGCGCTACGCGGTTGGCATTGCGAGTTCAAGCTGTGTCACCTCATTCTGCCCCCCTTGGCCGACAAACGTTCCGATGAACCGCTCAACGGCTTCAAAGCAAGGTGCCAGCATGGACATCGATGTATCGATGACGGTCCAGTCTTCGGTTTTGCCCGCCTGCTCCAATTCCAGGCAAAGATCAGCCAGGGCATCGGCGCCGACCGTGCGTGCCGAGGACTTCAGTTTGTGGGCGACGGCCCCGACCTCATGGCCGCCGCGCTTGGCGTAGGCCGCCTGCAGCTCGGCGACGGCCTCGCCCGCCGTGATCACGAAATCGCTCAGGAATTCCGCCACCACGGCCGGATCGTCACCGACGATCTCCTTCAGGGCGTCGGGATTGACCGCCGCCGCAAGCGGCTGCGGCTGCGCCTGCGCCGCGGCGGATGGTTCGGCGGGTTCGGTGGCTTCGGCAAGCGGGCGCGATGCTTGGCCGGCTGGCAACCACCTCGCCACAGTGTCCCGCAGCGCCACGAGTTGGACGGGTTTGGACAGATAGTCGTCCATGCCGGCGGCAAGGCATCGCTGGTCCTCCCCTTTGAGGGCGTTCGCGGTAATGGCAATGATCGGCGTGCGGACGCCGCTGCCGTCTTGCTCCCGGCGCAGCGCCGCCGTCAGCTCGAAACCATCCATGTTCGGCATATGGCAGTCGGTCAGCACCAGACCGTAGCGCCTGCGCTGCCACATCAGAAGCGCCTCCTGCCCGTCGCCTGCGATCTGGACCGCATAGCCGAGCAGATGGAGCTGGCGCTCGATGACCTTCTGATTGGTCTTGTTGTCCTCGGCCGCCAGAATCAGCCTGCCCGCGGCTTCCGCCTCGTCGATCGATGGCAGACGGCTCGCCGGCAACAGTCGTTTTGCTTGGTCCTCCCTGGGCTCGGGCGAGGCGCGGCCGGCAGCGACCGCGACGGCCTGCTGGAGGGCCCGGCGACCCATCGCGTTGGCATCGAGACTGACGCAGTCCGGCCCTTGCAGCCGAGCCGTGTGGCGGCGTCCTCGTTCAATCATCACGAAGCGGGTGCCGGCAAGCTCCGGCGCGTCACTGAACCGGTTCCGAAGCGCCGCCGCGAATGCGGTGTCTCTGCCGACATCCGCCACCACGACGACCCACGGGATTCCCGTTCGCATCGCGGCAGATGCGTGCTTCACGGCATCGTCCGGCTGTTGCGCGGCAAGCACCTGCGCCCCGCTGTGCTCCAGGTAGCGGACAAGGATTTCTCGCAGGTTCTCGCCAGGCGCGAACACGACAACGGCGAGCTTGGCCAGATCGAACTGCGGAACCGCCGCGGGCGTGCCCTGCGCGCCTTCGAATTCAAAGGCCACAGAAAAGCTGGAGCCCACGCCGGGCGTGCTGTGCACTTCGATGGCCCCGCCCATCAGATGTGCCAGTCGCATGGAGATGGACAACCCCAGTCCGGTGCCGCCGAAGCGCCGGGTCGTCGAGTTTTCCGCCTGCATGAATGGCTGGAAGAGCTTTGCCACCGAATCCTCGCTCATGCCAATGCCGTTGTCGATCACGCGCATGCGCACGAGAATCTTTTTTCCCGCCGACTCCTCGAGATCGGCACGGATGACGACTTTGCCTGCCTTGCCGTCTTCGGTTCCGGTGAACTTCACGGCATTCCCGGCCAGATTGAACAGCACTTGTCGCAAGCGCACCGGGTCGGCGCGTACCCATTGCGGGATGCCGGGGTCACAAAAGAGCAGCAACTCCACGTTCTTCTTGAGCGCGATAGGGGCGAGCGTCTCAGCCACGCCTTCCACCACCTGGGCGATGGATACCGGCACCATATCCAGATTGAGTTTGCCCGCTTCGATCTTCGAGAAGTCCAGGATGTCGTCGATGATTCCAAGAAGCGAATGCGCGGACTCGCTCACCGTCCCCATCATGTCGCGCTGATCGGGGTTCAGTTCGCTCTGGTGCAGCAGGTCGATCATCCCCAGCACGCCGTTCATCGGCGTGCGCAGTTCATGGCTCATCGTCGCGAGAAAGGCCGACTTGGCCCGGTTGGCGGATTCTGCCCGCTCGCGCGCCTGGCCGAGCTGCGCCGTCCGCTCCGACACCAGTTTTTCGAGGTGGTGACGGTGTTGGTTGAGTTCGGCAGCGATGCGCTTGCGTTCGGTGATGTCCTCTTTGACTGCGAGGTAGTGGGAAATGCGCCCGTCTGGCTGTCGGATCGGGGCGACGATGGCGAGTTCCACGTATTCGCTACCGTCCTTGCGCCGGTTGAAGAACTCGCCCTTCCACGGAAGGCCGTCAGCCAGCGTCGCCCACAAGTCCTGGTAGGTAGCCGCGGGCGTATTCCCGGAGTGCAGGACGCGCGGGTTCTTGCCGATCACCTCGTCGCGCACGTAGCCGGTATTGCGCAAGAACGCCTCGTTCACGTATTCGATGCGGGCATCGAGGTCGGTAATGACGACGCTCTCCGGGCTTTGTTCCACCGCCAGCGAAAGCTTGCGCAGATCATCTTCGGCCCGCCGACGGGCAGAAATATCGCGAAAGGCCACCACAGCGCCGCGACGTCCGTCGCCGTCCGCAATCGGCGATACCACCATCTCAACCGGGAAGCCGTTGCCATCGCGGTCGAAGAACCATTCCTCCAGACGGCGAACCAGTCCATCGCGCAGGCAGTGGACGATCGGGCAGTTCGCATGAGGATAGGGTTGGCCGTTCGCCCCGTGGTGATGAAAAAGGGTATGCAGATCCTGCCCCAGCACGTCCTGCTCGGCAACGCCCAGCATGGCGGAAGCGGCGCGATTGATGAAGGTGCAACGCCCTTTGTGATTCACTCCATACACGCCCTCGCCCAGAGCAGACAGCACCGTGCGATGGCGCGCGTCGCTTTCCAAAACGGCTGCCTCTGCCCGCTTGCGCTCGGTGATGTCCTGCACGACAACCGCGACCTGTCCGGGCGCCGGCTGATAGGCGGTCAGCTCGTACCAGCGCCGCGCGACCTCAACGTGGCGTTCCAGATGAATGCTTCGACCCGTGAGTGCGACATTGCCGAATAGGCCGACCCAGTCGAACACAGGCTGGGGAAACACCTCCGAGACCCGCATGCCGACGATTTCGGAAGGTTCTCGGTCGGTGATCCTGCCGTAAGTATTGTTGGCGGCGAGAAATAGGTAGTCCACCGGCTTGCCGGCATCGTTGGCAACGACCTCGTGCAGGGCGAATCCGCTCTGCAGGTGCTCGAACAGCGCGCGGTAGCGCGCCTCGCTTTCGCGCAAGGCTTGCTCGGCCCGCATCTCCACCGTGATGTCATGGGCCAGGCCGCGCACGATCGGCTCTGGAACGCCTTGCGTGCGCAGGGAATTGTGGTATTTCCACAGGCGTCTTTCCCCCGATTTTGTCCGTATTGCCATCACGCCGCTGGCACTGCCGTTATGCTGGATGTTAGCGAGGTACGCTTCGAACTGGACCTGATATGGCTGGGCCATGAGTTCGCGCATATTCATACCGAGTAGTTCGCCGAGCGCGTAACCCAGCGACCGCGCGGAGGACGGGTTGGCGAACAGAATACGGCCTTGCAGATCGTGCGTGCAGATGAGGTCGTCTATGTTGTCCACAAGATCGCGGAAACGCTCTTCGCTCTCCTGCAGCGCCGCCTGGCTCCGACGCGATGCCGTGACGTCGCGGCCGATGCACAGCACCCCGATCAGCTGGTCCGCGCCGTCGAACATGGGGGTCTTGATCACTTCCACCAACTCCCGGTGGCCGTCGTTGGCGAAGGTCAGTTCCTCTTCGATGATCGTCGGCCCGCCGGCGGCCATGGCCGCACGGTCATTGGCGTGGAAGAAATCGGCCTGTTCCTTGTCCACGAAGTCGTAATCGGTCTTACCCCGAATACCGTCTTCTGGCACACCGTACATCCGCGCAAAGCGCGAATTGCACATGATGTACGTGCTCTGGGGATCCTTCAGCCAGACCAGATCCGGCAGCGTCCGGATCAGGGTCTCGAAGAAATTGCGCTCCCGCTCCAGGCCGAGTTCGAAACTTTTACGCTCCGTAATGTCGGTCCAGGCGCCGACCACCTCTTTCGGCCGGCCGGCCGTGTCCCAAGTCAGCCGCATCTCATCCCTGAACCAAAGATAACCGCCGTCGCGATGGGCGAAGCGGTATTCGTGCACGACGTGCTCGCCGGTTAGAACCCGTCCGCTCGCTGCGGTTGCGGCCTCGCGATCCTCTGGATGAAGGCCGGCGAACCACCAACCCGACTCCAATGCCTCGGCCGGCGCATAGCCGAGAATCCGCGCAACGTTGTCGCTTACTTCGATCGGCAACAGCATGCCATCGCAGGGTTGAAGCGAGTAAAGGATGGTTGGGCTGGCTTCCGACAGGTGCTGTAGCCGCTCCGCCGTGACCAGCAGGGCGCGTTGCGCCTGGCCACGCGCGACGCGATCGCGCAGCGCCTGGATACCGTGGGCAAGATTGCTCGCCAGTTCGACGAGAAGTTTTGTCTCGTCGGCATCGAAGGCATCCATCTGGACCGAATAGATGGTCAGCGCACCGAGGCAAACGGTCCCATCTAGCATCAGCGGCAATGCAATGGCCGAGGCAAGGCCATGCCGCCGGGCAGCCGTGCGCCACGGCGCGAAGCGCGGGCTGGTTTGCAGATTCCGCTCCACCACCAGACGCTGTTCGCGGATGGCGGTGCCGACCGGGCCCTGCCCGTACTCGGTATCCGCCCAGACGACGCGGATTGACTCGAGGTAACCTTCTCTGGTGCTGGCCTGCGCCGCAGGGCGCACGGTACAAGCCTCGTCGGCTTCGGCAAAGCCCACCCAGGCCAGCCGAAAGCCGCCGATGTCAATCAGACGTGCGCAGATCGAATCGAGCAACGACTTCTCGCTGGTGGCGCTGACGAGGCACGTATTACATGCCGTCAGCACCTGGTACATCCGGTTGAGCCGGTGCAATTCGGCGTGGGACCGTATCACCCCGTCCTGCATCCGCAGAAGGGGCGAGATGACGAGCCGGCCGATGGCAAGGTTGAGCCCGAGAATGATGGCGGCCGCGGTCAGCACGATGCTCGCCGCGAACAGGCGCTGGACGTCCTTTGTCTGCCCCTCCAGCGCCTCGGCGGATGAGGTCGATGCGACGATCCAGTTCCAATCCTTGAATTCGGACAGCACGGCGAACTTTTCGCGCGGCTGCGCTTCTCCCAGCTCGGCATTGATCCATTGGTAGGACAGCGTACCCTGCCGCAGATCGATCATTTCCTTGATCACTCTGCGAGCCTGCGGATCGCCTTCGAGTAGCCCGTTCGTTCCTTTTTTGGTGGGATGCAGGACGATTGTGCCGTGGGCGGACCCGGGCGCGGCATCGATGATGCCTACATAGTTCGACTTCGTGCGCCCCAGGGTGCGGATCTTGTCCCCGAGTGTCGACAGACTGTCGGTAAGATTCATGCCGATGAACAGTACGCCGATGACCGATCCAGACCGGTCCTTGATCGGCCAATACTTGGTCATGTAGTAGGTGCCGAACAACCGCGCGATGCCCAGGTAGGGCTCGCCGTGCATCAGCCGCGCGTAGCCGGGGTGAGTCCGCTCCAGCCGTGTAGCCACGGCGCGCACGCCGTTTTCGTTGGCGAGCGATGTGGCAACGCGGATGAGATCGTCTCCGCTGCGCGCGAAGACGGTCGCGACGTCGCCACCAGTGTCGCGGGTAAAGGCGTCGACATCCCGATAGTCGCCGTTGACGCGCGTGCCGTCGTGACGCAACTCGGGCGTCGGCCGGCCGTCGAGCATGATCGTCGTCCGAGTGTCGAGCGCGAAAGTGCCCGGGTAGTGCGCCTTGAAGGCATGGCCGGCCTTTTCCGCTTCGAGCTTAAGTAATTCGCTCGTAGTGGACAACAGATCCACGACCAGCCGATTCTGGTTGTCCAGAGACGCGACGTTGTTCTCTCTTGCTGAGTCTTGAATGTTGCGGGTGACAAGAACGCCGAGCACGCCCATGACGCCAACCGTGACCGCCGTCACGATCACGGAAAGCTTGACGCGCAATGCTGTCTGACTGGTCATTGATCGAATTCCCGCACGCGGGTGGACTTCTCAGTCTGCGCACGACCGCGCCACGGCACCGCATCTCGGAGGTATTGTCGAGCGCTACCATGTTGGGTACGGCAGTCCGGGCGCTCCGCGCTTCGGCCGCTGGTGCAACCGGGGGAAACCTTCATCGGAATGCACTCCCTGCGATCCCCGGTCGGACAACTGGTGATCGCGTACCCGGGATTGGGTGCCGATTCGCCGCCAGGAAACCTCGCTATCAGCGACGCTATCGGCACCGCGGCGCAAAGACTTGAACCCGAGAACGACTGCCTCCGGCGGAGCATACCGCTTTCGGGTTCAGCTCGAACCGGCGCTAGTGGTGCGCCGATATCCCGAGTTGTGAGGCCGGTCGCAAATCGTAGTGTCCAACGGTTTAGGCGGCCATCTGCATTGCATGGTATTGCTGACTGAAAGCGGCGGGCGACAGATGGCCGAGTCAAGCCTGCTTTCTGATGTGGTTTTGGAAGATCTCGAGGTACTCGGCAAACCCACGCTCGGCCTGCTCCCGTGTAGCGAAGCCGCGGTGATGCACCAGCTCAGTCTTCAATGAACCCCAGCAGTTGCCCTTGCGGCTCACTGAAGCCTGCATAGCAAATTGCCAAAGCAGCTTCTGATAGGTGTTAATGGTGGTCGAAATCCGCGCGAATCTGGTGGCGTGCGTTTTTCGGGAACAAGAAATGCTTTGCGGTTGTGACGCAGGCCAGCCCTGTAGCCGGGTCAATGGCAGGCTGCGGCCTCATGCAGCCTGGCGAAGCGAACCATTGACGCGCTGGAGGGGCGATACGCTTCGTCATGGCAGTAAGCGCGGCAGTCGGGCGCTTACTGCCATGCAGGCAAGCGCTTCTCATCCCCAAAAAGAGGCGGATTTCCACCCCCGGCAACAGCGATCGGCGATGCCGATTTCAGTGGCCGTTTCCGACTCGAAGCGGACTTCGATCAGAGTAGTCATTCAAGTCTCTGAGCGTCCGGAGTTGGCCGGTGGCTGACCGGCGCTGTCCTTCGCTCACTGGCCGGTCCAACTTCAAACCTGCCGCTCAGGCGCCCACAGGGCCTCGGCGTAACGAACGGCAGCTTCCGTCCCGTCGGTTGTTGCTGCGAACGGCCGCTTTGAAATACTCGACCGGCAGGTCTGGGTCGCCTGCACTCATTGACGAATGGCCGCTTCAGGGAAGCGAAACTTCAATGGCGGCTTTCCGGCGATGAACTCGAAAAGATGGCTGTCGTGTCCCGACCCTGAAGAGTCATTCAGCTTCCGGATTGTTTTTCGTCGGCTTCTGGGCGTTGAGCAGCCGTTCGGATACATCAGGCGATGTCCAGGTAATCAGCCCAAGCGTGCCGGGAAGTACACGAGATACGGTGCCAACTGTCGGCGCGCTGCGAGGTTGATGCGGTGTCTCGCTTCTCGTTCGACTTCAGCAGATTGTCCGCCGTGGCCTGCATGTTGTCGGCCGTTATGACGCCCGAGCGCGAATGCTCGGCGCAGCGCCGCAATGCCTGACGGGCAAGCCTTTCAAGCGTCTAGTCAATAGGGCGGCTGGCATTGGCGTCCTGTAGGGCGTTGTGCTGGTGCTGTACTTCGGAGTAGGCTGAGTTATCCTATGAGTGTTGCATGTCGGAATCGCCGGGAGGGGCGCATTGTCATCTATTGGACATCATTGGCGGGAAGCCGGTGAACATCTTTTCGTCGCCATCGTCGTCGCGGCTGTGGTGGTCATCCTGGAGCAGTATCGACTGATCGGGTGGCTGGACTCCGCGATGCTGCGTATCGCTGGCACCGCCCGCGCGTCGTCCCAGGTTGCGTCAGGCGGACCGGCCGTGCACGACTGGCGACTACCGTTCGTGATCACGCTGACCGACACCATGTACGAAACGGATTTCCAGCAGCAATCGCCGCTCGATCGTGAAACGCTGGCGCGGCTGATCGAAGTGATTGCCTCCAGGGGGCCGGCCATGCTCACGGTGGACATCGACCTGTCGCCGGGGCCGGCGGGGGCTTCGGGAAACCGCGGGCAGGAAATCCTCGATCGGCTGCTGGAGCGCATCGCTCGCGCCGGGACGACGAAGCTGGTCCTGGCGACACCCCTGCCCGTCCGCTCGGGTGATCTCGTGGCTATCAAGTACAAGTGGATGCTCGGCCTCTGCCGGGCCGGCATCCAGTTTGGCCTCAGCGACGTGTTGCAGACTCAGGGTGTGGTGCTGAGGGTGAGCACGAACCATGCATCTCTCGGGGTGGTAGCGCAGCAGGTGTCCGGGGGCGACCGGCCCTCGACCCCCGCCCTATGCGAGTTGGTTGCCGATGGACTGGAGCGCGCTGCCTTTCTCGGCAGGGAGTTCTCCGTCGACCACGCGCTCGTTGCCGACGATTTCCACCGCCAACTGCCATTGAATGCCGACTACTTCGCGGCGATGGAGTCCGCCGCCATGCCGCTCGACAGCGTGGCTGATGCCGCTGGTCTGCCTCCGCTCGTCGGCCGCACGGTTTTTCTCGGAGGCGAGTACGAAGGTCGCGATCAGTTCATCACCGCGTTCGGCAGGCAACCGGGCGTCGTGATTCATGCGGCCACGTTCTATTCTGGTCACCATCCGATCAAGGGCATCACGCACGCCTTTGCGGTGGCACTTGACGTGGTGGTCGGCGTGCTGTGCGGGTACCTGTTCCACTGGAGCTGGCAGGTCTACAACCGGGCCGCACGGGCATTCGAGGAACACAGGGCTGGTCCCGACCGGTGGCGCCGTTACGCACTTGTGCGTGGTCTGCTCATCGGGAATCTGCTGCTCGTTGCCATATTGGTGTTGGTTCTGGTGAAGCTCAGTGCCGCCGTATTCCAGTTCAGCCTATGGGTAAATCCCGGCCCAGTGATCATTGGGGTTTTCGCCAAGACGCTGATCGCGAGCCGGGCCGGGTTACATCGTGGGCCGGACTCGCACCACGCGCAATTCGTAGGCGTCGGCCGACGCAGCCACGGGCTTCCAGTGGGAGTAGCTGATGCGGCCCTGGCCCTTGCCATCGTCACCTGGGCGGCCATCCTCTGGGGTCATTGATGAAATCCATCCTGATTGTGTTGTTCCTGTTTTTGTCAAACACCGCCGTCGCGGGATTCAATTGCGCGATCCTCTCGCGCGGACCGGCGAAGGTGGCACATGGCGGGACCGACAAAACAACACCATTGCGGCTGGAGGATTGCGAGGGCGCCAAGGTGCTTTCCGAGGACGTCACCGTTTGTTTCCTGAATCGGAGGGGCAAGCGCTTCTGCCATCCGGTCAAGGCGGGGCGGACGATCTCGGCAGCCAGCCTTCCGACCGGATCGGCATCCCCCGGCCTGCTGCTCACCCTGTGGGACATGCTGAAAGGCGATCCCGACACCGTCCCTGCCGTGGTACGCCGCGATACGCCAGCGGGGTTTCCGTTCAACGACGTTTTGGCCGCCGATGGCAGTCTGCGTTTCGACTTCGCCCGCGCCGATTTGCGGAGGGTCGAGCGCTTCGAATTGCTGGAAGGCGGACTCGCGACGGCGGCGGTTGCCGGCGCCAAGATCACAGGCTCCGCGGCGACCGTATCGATCGAAAAGCTCCACCGTGGCAGCCGCTACCTGTGGGTCGTAAGCGCGGAAGGGCAGGAACGCCACGGCATGTTCCGCCTGGCGAGCGCGGAGGAAGTGGCGCGAATGCGCAAGGCCTTGCGCCTGGCCGAGCAAGGCGGCAGCGATCCACTTTCCCGCGCAGTACTGCGCGCCGAGGCTTTGAGCGAAGCGGGTTACAAGTACGACGCGGGCGAAGTCCTGCGCCGTGCCGGGGTCGAGATCGCCGAGTAGCCTGCTCCGATTCGAGACTGCAAATGTCCTCAGCTCTTGCAATCGATGGATAGCAGCGAGTTCATCGCGGCCTGCCGCGAGGGCGGCAATCGCATGGAAGCGGCTTTGCGCGCGCTCTACCGCGCCTGGGGCGCCCGGCTCACGCGTGAATGCCTGCGCATCAGCAGCAACCGCGCCCTGGCGGAAGACGTGGTGCAGGAGACCCTGATCAAGGCGTGGCGCAACTGCGCCCAGTACCGTGGCGACTCCGAGCTCCTGCCCTGGCTCAAGACGATCCTGCGCAACCAGTTGATCGACCGCTTGCGCCGCGATGACCCCGAGGAACCGATCGACGGCCCCGACGGCCTGCCCACGGCCAAGGCGCAGCGGACGCTCGACGCCTTGTCGCGCGAGCGCATCGCCACACCGGAAACCGAACTCTCACGCAGGGAAGTGGCCGAGTGCATGCAGCGACAGGGGCGGCGCTTTCTCGAACAGGCGCCGCGCCACGCTGCGGTCATCGCGTGGATCGCCGAGGACGGCCTGAGCAACGAACAGGTCGCCGCGCTGCTCGGCCGCACACCGGGCGCGACCCGCGAGTTCATCTCGCAGGCGCGCAAAAAGGCGCGGGAGTTCTATGCTGAATGCTACCGGCTCGCCTTCGGCGGCGGTTCCTCCTGAAAGCGCGCAATGAGCGAGAAGGACGATCAGGACTGGCTTGACATCCTTGCGGGGCGGGCCGCGCCAGGCGCCGACCCGGCCACGGTGCGGGAGGCGCATATGCTCAGGGAGTCCATTCTGGCTGAGCGTGCGGCCCGCGAGGCGGCAGCGGTGGAATCTGTCACGGCAGACCCGGAGGCGGAGCGGCGCCTGATCGAGCGCGCCCGGCGCGGCGCGCCGTCGGCCGAAGCGGGTGTGCGCGAGTCGCCTGAGCGGGCGCGCAGCCGATGGAGGCTGGGTCTGCCGGGCTGGCGCGGCGCCTTCGCACTCGCGGCGACCCTGGTGATCGCGGTCGGCGTGTTTCTGGCGCTTCCTAAGGAGCGGGTGCCGGTTGACGCGCCGGCGACCACCCGCAGCGGTCTGCCGACGCTGGTGACAAAGCAGATCGCCGACCCGCAGCGCTATGCGAGCGACCTCGGCGCGGCGCTCGCTGCAGCAGGACTGAGCGTGGAGATCAAGCAGGAAGGCGAGATCTGGTACGTGGAAACGACGGTGCCTGACAAACCCGACCCCAGGCTCGTCGCGCTATTCGAGAAGTTCGAGATTTTCGAGATCCGGCCCGGCGCGCTGAGAATCGTGGTGTCGCAGGCGCAGTAGGTCTTTCAGGGAGTTCGATGTGGTTGGCATGGGAGCGAAGGTAACAATGGCGATCATGCGCCGGTGCACTCGGCACGCTCGTCAAACGCGACCGCGCTGGACCGACAGGCTCGAGTGCTGCGGTTGCCAGCCTCTGCTGGAGGAAACCGATGACAATGGCTGCGGTGTCACATATGAAGTCGATGTACCGGCGCGCGACTCGTGCGCTCGCGTTGGCAATGATCGCGTTCAGCTGCGCTGTGGCCGCTGCGGGCACCCAGGACTGGCCAGTATTCTGGCGCGAGCGGGCGGGGGCCGAAGCGCGCGCCGTGCTCGATGAGGCCTTCGCGCAGTTCGAGCAGGGGCGGGCAGGAGCAGTGCAGAGAGATCCCGCTCTCGCCGAGCGTGCGGTGCCGCTGTTGGAGCGACTGCTGCGCGATGCTGGTCCGGACGAAGCGATGGAAGCCACCTCGCGGCTCAAGGCCGGTCGGGCATGGATGTTTGTCGGCGAGCTCCATTCGGCGCAGCGCCAGATTGAGGCCTGCCGCGAGGCGGAGGCCCACGGTCTGCGCCTGATCGAAGCGGCGCTCGCGCCGGACGATCCGGAACTGGCCGAAGCCCTGGCCAGCCACGGGAACACCTACCGCCTGCTGAACCGGCCCACAGAGGCCGAGCCGCTCTTCCAGCGCGCGCTGGCGATTACCGAGAAAGCCCTCGGCCCCGAGCATCTCTCCACCGCCACGAGCCTGAACTACCTCGCCGCGCTGTACTACGCCACCGGCGCCTACGGCCAGGCCGAGCCGCTCCTCAAGCGGGCGCTGGCCATCCGTGAGAAAGCCCTCGGCCCCGAGCATCCGGCTACCGCCACGAGCCTGAACAACCTCGCCGAGCTGTACCGCTCGATGGGCGCCTATGCGAAGGCCGAGCCCCTCTTGCAGCGGGCGCTGGCGATCCACGAGAAAGCCCTCGGCCCCGAGCATCCGCTCACCGCCAAGAGCCTGAACAATCTCGCGGCGCTCTACCAGGACACCGGCGCCTACGGCCAGGCCGAGCCGCTCTACCAGCGGGCGCTGGCGATCTGTGAGAAAACCCTCGGCCCCGAGCATCCGGATACCGCCACGAGCCTCAACCACCTCGCCGGGCTTTACCAGGACACCGGCGCCTACGGCAAGGCCGAGCCGCTTTACCAGCGGGCGCTGGCGATCCGCGAGAATGCCCTCGGCCCCGAGCATCCGGACACCGCCACGAGCCTGAACAACCTCGCCAATCTGTACCGCGCCACCGGCGCCTACGGTCCGGCCGCGCCGCTCTACCAGCGGGCGCTGGCGATCTACGAGAAAGCCGTTGGCCCCGAGCATCCGTACACCGCCACGAGCCTGGGCAGCCTCGCTGCGCTGTACGGCGTCACCGGCGCCTATGGCCAGGCCGAGCCGCTCTACCAGCGGGCGCTGGCGATCCACGAGAAAGCCCTCGGCCCCGAGCATCCGGACACCGCCGGGAGCCTCAACAACCTCGCCGGGCTGTACCAGGCCACCGGCGCCTACGGCAAGGCCGAGCCGCTTTACCAGCGGGCGCTGGCGATCCACGAGAAAGCCCTCGGCCCCGAGCATCCGGACACCGCCGGGAGCCTCAACAACCTCGCCGGGCTGTACCAGGCCACCGGCGCCTACGGCAAGGCCGAGCCGCTTTACCAGCGGGCGTTGGCGATCGTGGGGGCCGGTCAGTCGCCCGAAGCCCTGTGGCGCATCCACAACGGCCTCTCCCACCTGAGCGCTAAAACGAAGCGCCCCAGCGAAGCGATCTACTTCGGCAAGCAGGCGGTCAACACCATCCAGGCGCTGCGCGGCCAACTGGTCACCCTCGACAAGGAACTGCAGAAGAGCTTCCTCGCCAACAAGGTGGGCGCCTACCGACACCTCGCCGACCTGTTGATCGACGCCGGCCGCCTGCCCGAGGCCCAGCAGGTGCTGGCCATGCTCAAGGAAGAGGAATACTTCGACTTCGTGCGCCGCGACGCCAGCGCCAAGGTCGAAACCACCCGCGCCAGTCTCAGCACCACCGAGCAACCGTGGCAGGCGCGTTACGACCAGATCGGCGCCCGGCTGGTGGCCCTGGGCGAAGAGCTGCACTCGCTACGCCAGATCAAGGCCTCTTTCCGCAGCGCCGAGCAGAACGCGCGCATCGGCGCCCTCGAAGCCGACCTGCGGGTGGCCCAGCAAGCCTACAGCGGTGCCCTGGACGAGATGAGATCGGCCTTCGCCAAGCTCGATGCCCAGCGCAGCGGCGACGTGGCCAGCCGCCAGCTGGACGTGAGCCGCATCGGGCTGATGGACGAACTGTCGAAGAAGACCGGCCGCCCGGTGCTGCTGCTCCAATACATCGTGCTGGACGATGCCCTGCGCATCCTGCTCACCAGCGGTGCCACCCAGAAAGCCTACCGCCTGCCCAGGGGCGCCAAGGAGATCAACCGCGCGGTGGCCGAATTGCAGGCCCGGCTGCGCAGCCCCGCCCAGGATCCGCGCCCGGCGGCGCGCGCGCTCTACGACATCCTCATCGCCCCGCTGGCGGCCGACCTCGACCAGGCCAAGGCCGCCACCCTCATGGTTTCGCTCGATGCCAGCCTGCGCTACGTCCCCCTGTCGGCGCTGCACGATGGCACGCGCTATCTGGCCGAGCGCTACGCGATTGCCGTGGTCAACGAGGCGGCCGGCAGCGACAACCTCAAGGATGCCCCGCAGCCGAGCTGGGAGGTCGCCGGGCTGGGGCTCACCCGCGCCCATGAGGGCTTCGCCCCGCTGCCCGCGGTCAAGGGCGAACTGGAAGGCATCGTGCGCCGCAAGAACCAGCCCGGCGGCGTGCTCGACGGGGTGATCTACCTCGATCAGGCGTTCACGGAGAAGTCTCTCCAACGCTCGCTCAGCGATCGCCTGCCGGTGCTGCACCTGGCCAGTCACTTGCAGTTCCGCCCCGGCACCGAGAAGGATTCCTTCCTGCTGCTGGGCGATGGCTCGAAGCTCGACCTGGGCAGCCTGCGCAGCCGTTACCAGTTCGCCGGCGTCGATCTGATCACGCTCTCGGCCTGCGATACCGCGGTGGGCGGGGGCAGCGGCAGCGAAGTGGATGGGCTGGCGCTGACCGTGCAGAAGAACGGTGCCAAGGGGGTGCTGGCCACCCTGTGGCCGGTGGCCGATGCCAGCACCGGGCGGCTGATGCAGGAATTCTACCGGCTGCGCCAGAGCGCGCCGCAGCTCACCAAGGCCGAAGCCTTGCGTCAGGCCCAACTGGAGTTGCTCAACGGTGCAGTCAAGCCTGCGGCCAGCGATACCGCGCGCGGGGCACGGCCGCTGTCGGTAGGTACGCAAACCACTGCCCCGGCCTACGTCGCCGATCCGGACAAGCCCTACGCCCATCCCTTCTACTGGGCGCCGTTCATCCTGATGGGGAATTGGTTGTGAGGCGGCGAGACGTTTTCGCGGAGTGAGTAGTGGGTTGAGGGGCGTCAATCACGTGTAAATGCACGAAGCATTGTCCGGGAGCCAACCGGAGACCAAAGTAAAGGGGGATGCCATGAGCTTCTTCGGACAGCGGGTACGCGTCGCGATGGTGTGCTGGTGCTTGGTTGCCGGCCTGGGCGGGATTACGGCCAACTCGTCGCATGCCGCCGCACCAGCCAATGCGCCTCGGCTCGTCGTGCAGAGTGGACACGGCAGGGTAACCGGCGCCGGAGGAGCACTTGCCATATCCAAAGATGGGCGCCTGGTTGCCTCGGCGTCGGGCATCGGACGCGGTGGTATCCGGATCTGGGAAACGGCGACCGGCCGTCTCGTGTGTACCCTGAATCCGCAACGTGCGGGGCCGGTCGCATTCTCGCTCGACGGGCGGGTGCTCGCCAGTGGCGGAAACTCTGCATCGATATTGCTCTGGGATTTGGCCCAGTGCGGCGAAGCGCGCGAGATCAAGCTCTCGGTTCAGCCGGCCCACCCTGCGGACTATCTCGCGACCATGGGGGACGGCCGATTGCTTATTGCCAGCGGCTTTCACCTCTATGCGGCAAAGGTGTTCGACAGTGCGGGCGCCCTGACACGTTTGAGCAGCGAGAACGAGACCGTGACGGTGTTGGCCCGGTCGGGCGATGCGCGGGTCGTGCTCGAACAGGCGAATGTGATGGCAAATCCCGCGGTGGGCGGGCTAACGCAGAACGTCCTGCTTCGGGTACGCGACACGGCATCGGCGAAGGCCGAACCACTTTCCGGTTACGCCGGATCGACCGAGCCGGCTGGCAACGCCCAGACCAGCGCAGCGCGTGTCGGCGCAGTTTCGCCTTCCGGACGATGGGTTGTGGTGCAGACCGTCTCGGGCGACACGCTCACCTTGTATGACCGTACGTCGCGGCGGGCGGTCAAGAGTGTTTCCTTCGGCGCGGAACCCGAGGGCGCCGGCCAGAATGCCTCCGGGGTAGCCCGCGCGCCGGACCTCCTCGGCGGCATTCAACAGCAGATGCAGGAGGGCTTGCAGCGTCAGATGAAAGATCAGATGGAGAAGTCACTAAAAGGGCTTACACCAGAGCAGAGAAAGGTCATCCGCACTCAGATCGAGGCGGCCTACGCCGGAGCGGCCAACCTTGCGCCGACGCTCCTCGGCGGAGCCCAATGGATCGGCTTTTCGGGAGACGAGGAGCATGTTTTCGTGTGGCGCAATTCCGCCGATCTGAACCGCGTCAGTGCAGAGAAGCGCAGTTTCCTGTCGTTGGAGGTCCGCCGGCGCGCCGACTTGCGTCTGGAACGGACGGTGTCCTTCGAATCGTCGCTGTCCGGCAACGCGCTTGACACCATGTCGGCGGAATCCTTTGCCCAGTCGATGGACGCCCGACGACTGGCAATCATGGGAAGCGCATCAAACGCCGGCCGGCTGGCCGTGATCGATCTGTCGACGCCTGAACCCACTCTGCGAGCCTGGTCGCCAGGGGTTGCCAGCGCGGATGCGGTCACCTGGACGGCGGAAGGGAGCCTGATCACCGTCACGCGGGGCATGCCGGGTTTCGCTGTCTCGTTTGCGGGGCGAAGCCATTCCGGCGGGAAGGCGCGGGCCGGCTCCGGAACCGATGAGGTAAGTCCGGCCTATCCTGCGCCGTCGCCGCCCACCGGCGCGGGTGTACCCGGCAAACGCTGGTGGGAGGGTCAAAGCATCGTCGCCGCGATTTCCCGGTGGGACATGGCGAGCGGCGATGTCGCCACCAAGACCATAGTGAATCCCCCTTCCAGCGGGAGCGTCACAGTATCCGGCGACGGCCGCGTGGTGGGATACGCGGTGGATGTTGGCGGCGAGACGGGAATCGAGTTGCTCGACGCCCGGACATTTTCGACCATCTCGCAGCGCGCGCTGCGAGATCGCAGCGGCAAGGCTTATGCGAAGTGGCCACAGCCACCGCGGTGGTTCGCACTGTCGCCCGACGGGTCCCTAGTCATGAGCGAGTGGGTTCCGGCGGCGTCCGGCAGTTATGCGTCCGGATCGGGCGAGCGCCGGACCACCGGCAGTCGTCTTGCGGCGATCGATCCGCGCAGCGGCGCAGTCCTCGCCGAGGATACTGCACCCCGTGGCGCCTACGTGTTTCCGGCGAAGGCGCTACAGTTCACTCCCGACGGGCGAGCGTTCGTGATTTCCGGAAACCGCGAGGTAAGCGTATTCGATCTTCCCAGCGGCAAGGCGTCCACAATGACCAGGCGGGAGTTGCCGACGCGGTCCGAGGATTTTCTCGGCGTCATGCCGGGCGATCATGGTCTGCCTATCCTTTCCGAAGGATATGCCCGGTTGAAAGGAGCAAATGCGAGCGGGCCGGTGGCAGGGCTCTTGCTGAAGGGCCAGCGATTCGGTGACCGGTTTGCCGTCGCCAATGCGAAGGGTGATCTCGTCGCCGCGGCGACGTCTTCGTTGGCGATCGAAGTCTTCCCTGTCGCCCAGGGTCGGGCCGGCACACCCTCGCAGATATTGCAGGGCCATGACTCGGCGATCCGCGCGATGGCCTTCTCGCCCGACGGCCGGTTCCTTGCGTCGAGTTCGGACAACGGCACCACGATACTCTGGGATCTCGTGCGCGGCACGTGGCTGCTGAAGCTGTTCACGTTCCCCGACGGTACCTGGGCAGTGATCGACACGGCAGGCCGTTTCGACACCAACAACCTCGAGGAGATCGAGTTCCTGCACTGGATCGTGCCGGACGATCCGCTGCACGCGCTGCCGCTTGAAGTCTTCATGCGCGACTTCTTCGAGCCGCGGTTGCTCGCCCGCACCCTCGCTGGCGAGAAGCTGCCACCGGTGCGCGATCTCGCCAGCCTCAACCGCGCGCAGCCGGGCGTGAGCATCGTCTCGATCGAACCCGACAGAAGCAACCCCGGACGCGTGAACGTGACAGTCCAGGCAGAGAGCACGACCGACGCCAAGGGTTCGCGAAGCGGGGTTCATGACCTGCGGCTTTTCCGTGACGGCAAACTCGTCGGCTATACGGGAACCGGAGGGGCGGCCTTGAACCTGGACCCGAAGGCCAACAAGGCACGCGTCACCTTCAAATCGGTGCGCCTGCCCAGCGGTGTGGGCACAGTGCAGTTCTCAGCCTATGCTTTCAACGTTGATCGGGTGAAGAGCGCCACGGCGCGCATGGCCTATGCCGTCAAGACCGCCGCCGGCAAGGCGCACAAGGGCCGCGCCTACATCGTGGCCATGGGCGTGAACGAGTACGAGAGCCCGGCGTGGAATCTGCACTTCGCGGCAAACGATGCTCGCAGCATGGCCAGGACATTGTCGAGGAGGATTTCCGAGACTCGGGCCTTCGAGGAGGTTGTCGAACTTACGATGCTATCGGACGCGGGAGCACCCAATCATGCGACGAAGGCGCACTTGCGTGCCGTCTTCGCCGCGCTTGCCGGCGCACCTGCCGATGCCAGTCTGCTCAAGGCTGTGCCCAATGGGAATCGGCTGACTGCGGCGACGCCTGATGACTTGGTGATCTTCAGTTTCGCGGGCCATGGCAAAGGTGGCAGCGATCAATTGTTCTATTTGTTTCCGCAGGACATCGGAAAGGATGCCAGGCAAAGCGTGAATCTCGACAAACTCGTTTCAACCGACGAGCTGTCGCTTTGGCTCAGGGATATCGACGCGGGAGAAATGTCGATGGTCATCGACGCGTGTCACTCGGCGGCTTCGGTCGAAGGAGGGGGATTCAAACCCGGCCCGATGGGATCGCGCGGATTGGGGCAGTTGGCCTACGACAAGGGCATGCGCATTTTGGCGGCATCGCAGGCGGACAATGTTGCTGTCGAAAGCGCCTCTCTCCAACACGGGTTGCTGACTTACGCGCTGGTGAACGATGGCATCGACGGGGCGCGAGCGGATTTCCGCCCGACCGACAAGCGCATCGATCTGGTCGAGTGGCTAAGCTTCGGCGTGCAGCGCGTACCCCAAATCCAGGCGGACATGGACAGCGGACGCACCAGCATCAATTCCGCCGACGGTCGCGGGGCGACGTTTTCGGCCTCGCCGGGGAAGGTCAAGGCCAAGTCCGCGACAAAGTCCCAGCAGCCAAGGCTGTTCGATTTCACCCGGCGCACCGAGAGCCCGGTGATCGCCACCCTGCACTGAGGCAGACGCGACGTGACTTCGCATGCGTAGAGCCTGACGCTCACGGCGAAACGGCGTCATGAAGACCGAGGGGCATCGGCGTACGAACCTGAGCCCCACGACAGATTTCCAACCGAAAGGCACCCAATGCGACGTCACCGCCGTTCGCCCTTCATCGTCCTCATCGTCGCCACCTTCCTGGCATGGGGCGCACCGCCCGTACTCGCCGCGCGCTACGCCCTGCTGGTCGGCGTCAGCGATTACCCAAACACTAGCGCTTTCAAACCACTGCGTGGCCCACGAAATGACGTCGAGCGCATGCGCCGGATACTTTCCGGACGCCGGTTCGATGCCACGAACATCACCGTACTGGCAGACGGTATAGGTGGCGCGGAGCAACCGACCCGCAAGAACATCCTCGCGGCACTCGAGCGTCTGGCGACCCAGGCCAAGGCCGGTGACTTCGTCTACCTCCACTTCTCCGGCCATGGATCGCAGCAACCCGCCCTGCGTTTGCCGCCCGGCGCCGATCCCGAGCCGGACGCCAGCTCCGAAATCTTCCTGCCGATCGACGTTGGCCACTGGGACGGCAAACGGGCCGCAGTCGAGAACGCGATTGCCGACCACGAGCTCATTGCCATTCTGAAGCGGATCATCGCCAAGGATACCTTTGTGTGGTCGGTATTCGACGCCTGCCACTCCGCCACCCTGATGCGCAGCGGCGACCAGGACGTGCGGGTGCGACAGGTTCCACCCGAAGCGCTCGGCATACCCGAATCCGCGTGGGCGGAGGCGAGGAAACAGGCTCGAGAGCGTGGCACGCAAACGCGCGGCGCCGCCGCGGAAGATCCGCTGCATATCGATAGTCAGAATCCCGCTGGAAGAGGACGTTACGTCTCCTTCTACGGCGCCCAGACCACCGAGGAGGCGCCCGAGATGCCGATGCCCCTTGGCCTGAGCGCCGGCGACCCGCGCAAGCGCCTGCACGGCGTGCTGAGCTATACGCTGGCAGAGGCCCTGGAAAGCCTGGACGGCATCTCCTATCGCCAGCTCTCCGAATTCATTCTGCAGCGCTACGCCACCCAGAACATCAGCCGCAAGCCGACACCGGCATTCTCCGGCTCCGGGTTGGATGCGCCGGTGTTCGGCAGCGCCGGCGGCGGGCCAGTGTTGCGCCAGTGGGCGGTGGAGAAGCGCGACGGGGTTGCGGTGGTCAACGCCGGCCTGCTGAGCCAAGTATCCGAGGGTGCAATCCTGGGCCTGTTCGCGGCGCCCCAGGCCAAGGACAGCGAGCGCATTGCAGAGGCCAAGGTGGTGTCAACGGACATATTCGAGTCCCGTATCGAACTGCTGCCGAATGCCGACGGTAAGACACCGGCGCTGCCCAATGCCGCCTACGCGCGGATGCTTCGCCCGAATATCTCCTTCAAGTTGCGCGTCGCGCAGCCGGCCACGCCCGCCTCGGACGACAAGGCCGGGCAACTGGTGCGGACGGCGCTGGAAGCGGTACGCAGCCGCACCTCCGACGCCGCCCGCTTCGAATGGGTGGGGTGGGGCAAGCCCGCCGATGTCCGGCTGCATGTGGAACAGGGGCGGCTGTGGTTCCTGCCGGCCGCGGGTGCGTTGGTCAAAGACGTGCCGGGCGCGGCTGCCACGCCTTCTGTCGCAGTGAAAGGCGCGGTGCAGGATCTGCAATCGGTACTCGGCAAGAGCTTGGATCGCATCGCCAAAGCCACCCGGCTGATGCGCGCGGTGCAGGGGGTCGGCACACTCAAACCGGCTGCGGGACTGGAGATAAAACTCACCCGTCTGCCTGGCGGCAAGACAGGCGCCGGCGAGCCTTTACGCCCCGGCGGTACGCCCCAGCTTACCGCCGGTGACGTGGTGCGCTTTGAAATCGCCAACAAGACACCGAGCGCGGTGGACGTCACGCTGCTCTACGTTGACGCCGCTTACGGGATCACCACGCTGTTTCCCGACCAAGGGCAGCTCAATCGCATTGGGCGCGGCGACACGCTGCGTAGCGTCGACCTCAACCCCGATACTGGTGGTATCAAGCTCACGGACGACACGCTGGGCAGCGAGCGCCTCCTTGTGCTTGCCGTGCCTGCCCGACCCCAGGGTGGCACGGTGGACTTTGGCTTCCTCGCGCAGGCCGGGATTGTCGCGCGCGGCGACGCGCGCACGGAAACCGAGGACTGGTTCGCCGCGGCAGTGTTCGAGGGCGGCAGCCCGCAATCGACCCGTAGTGGTCCCGGCGGATTGAGGGCCGAAGGCGCGGTGGCGCGGGTATTCGCGTGGGAAGTGCTGGCTGCGGACAAGGCGTCGCCGAATGCGAGCAAGCATCACTAGCCGGTGCACTCGGCACGCTCGCCGAAACGCGGCCGCGCTGGATCGACCGGCTCGAGTGCTGCGGTTGCCAGCCTCTGCTGGAGGAAACCGATGACCATGGCTGCGGTGTCGCGTACGAAGTCGATGTACCGGCACGCGATTCGTGCGCTCGCGTTGGCGATGATCGCGTTCAATTGCGCTGTTGCCATTGCGGCCACCCAGGATTGGCCAGCCTTCTGGCGTGAAGGGGCGGACGCCGAGGCCCGCGCCTTGCTCGACCAGGCCTATGCGCAGTTCGAGCAGTCAATGGCGGGGCAAGGCGCAGCGCGATCTCGCGCTCGCCGCCGACCTGCTGATCGACGCCGGCCGCCTGCCCGACCCCAGCAAGTGCTTGCCATGCTCAAGGAAAAGGAGAACTTCGACTTCGTGCGCCGCGAGGGCAGCGCGGAATTCCGGTGCCTCCGCAAACCGGCCGCGCCGAGGACCATCGCCCGTTCGTTTCCGGCGTCGCCCAGAGTCTTTGTTTCATAGACCGCACTCACATTGCGGCTTGGCGAGCAAACCCCGGCACGCCCGCGCAGCGGCGGCGGGTTTTCTTCGCAAGATACCGCTTCCAGTCCATCTCATTGAGATACGTGATTGGCATGCGGTAACGCGGCATTTCCGTATTACTGGTTTCCCGGAACCTGACATTCCCCACGACTTTGCGTCTTGAACATTGAGCGGCGGCCGGCGCCCGCGCACTTGTTGGGCCGGCGAGGTCATCAGGCTGGCGTTGAATGTGCGCAGATCGCGTACGGCGCCGCCGCTTTGGCACCGGCCGTGCATCTTCCAGTGACTGGCGCCGCATGTAAAGCGATGTCAGCGTTGGTCGACACACACGCCGGCGGCATAGGGTGGCGCAATCGAAACGAGGTCCGGTCGTGCAATGTTCTTTACTCAATGGGGGAATCCATGAAGCAGGTTATGAATCGGGTTGGACAACGCGCAGTGCAGGAGTTTGCGTCGGTGATGACGCAGGCGTTTATTATCGTGGTGGCTGTATCGATCCTCGGCATCGCGCCCGCTCGTGCCGACCCATCCGGCGGCTTGGGGGCTCTCGGGGACATCCTGCGCAACAGCGACATCTCGAAAAGCTTGCGTCTGTCGCGCGAAGCCGGGCGATTGGTCGGCTCCGCGATGCTCGCTAGCGAGTGCCAGCGGATCGCCGATTGGTCGAAACGACTTGAAACCGAGTATCCAAAGGACAACTTCTATCGGACGACCATCGTCCACATCTACCCCAAGGCCGTGAAGCTTTTCGGCGACGAAAGCTTCGTGCCTTACTTCGGCAAGCCCTACGATCAATTCGGCGATACAGAATTGGAGGGAATCTGGAAGAACGTCCTCAGTCAGTGCTTTACGTCGCCCGAGTACCGCGGCAGCTTTACCTGGCAGCGCGCCGTATTGGGCCGACCATTCCAGCTTCGCGGAGGAATCGAATTCAATCGCGCGCGGGTCTCCCAGGCCGTGGTCGCCATGCGGGATGGTCGCCGCGAACTGGCGCAAATCCAGGCCGAACTGCCGTCGCTCCCGGGTAGTTCCGCGGGTCTCGATCGCCTCAATGCGTTGGAAGGTCGCGCCAAATCCCTGCGCGATCAGCTTTGGCCGAGCGAGCAGGGGGGCGTCGAAGCGGCGCTCAGCGCCACGCGGACCCGCGTCGCCGAACCCGCGCTGGCCGAGAAGATCAATGCCGAGCTGGCCGAGGCCCGCGGCTATGACGGCGCGCTCGCACTCAAGCGGTCCTTGAGCCAGCATCGCGAAGTCCTGGCTAGCCTGGCGCCCGAGGTGCGTCGCGGTTACGAACAGCGTATCCAGCAGAAAATCAGCGGCATTCTCACGAGCCTGATAGACGCGGAGGCGGCCAAGCTGGGCCAGGTCGGCGGCGGGCTGGCTGGCCTCGAGCGGGGCGCCATGTGGTATCGCGAATTTCGCGGGCGCTATGGCAAGGAATTCGACGATCAGACTCCGGTACGCGCACTGGACGATCGGTTTCTCGAAAAGCGGCGCGCGCAACTGGCATCCGCCGGCGCGGAACTCAGCGGCCTGGTCCGAAGAGCCTCTTCCGAGACGGAGGTGGACCGACTCCTTGCCCGCGCTCTCGGCGTGCCGGGCGACACGGCACATCCGGCGGTCGCAGAGGCAATGCGGATTGCCGAAGCGCGCAAGGAGCAACTTCAAAAGCAGCGCGTCCTTGCCGACAGTTCGCCGCCGCCCCCGGGAAACCGGACCAGTCGGCCAAGACCCTCGGGTAACGCGGAACCGAATCATGAGGAAATGTATGACGCCCTGAAAGCCCAGGTTGACGGCGCCAATACCGGTTATCGCGAGCTAAAGGAGCGATGTGAACGCCGCGACTTCCGCGACGATCCGCTAATCGCCATGCAATGCCTCGCTCTGTGCGGAGGTACCGGCGGAACGTGCAAGCTTGAAATCCGCATCACCCGATTCCAGAAATTGGGCTGCGAGAAAGCCGTCGGCCAGTCGGGCTACGTGTGCGATTTTGCCATCGGGCTGCAAACGAACGGCCTCGCCGTGCCCGCCTCCCTGCGAGACATCATGCAGTCCGGCAACGCGGGCCAGGGCAGGTTCCTGCGGCAGGGCGATTACTGGCTGTTCCTGCCGCTGGACCGTCAAAGCGATTGATCCGACGTGCGCCAGGGGCAAGCGGCGCCTCTCCGGTGGCCAGATTCTTCCTTGCGCCAATCGGCCAGACGGGAATCCCGGCCCGCCTGCCGCGTGATGCCCTCCGGGTCATGCGCTCGACATCACCTGCCTGCCGCGGCGTGAGTAGAGTGAGTCGTGCGCCGGTCGGGCGCGCCTCCTGACATTCTGCCCGCACTCAACGTCTCGATGCCATGCGGTGAGCGCCGAGAGAATGTCGATCTTGCCCATTTCGTATCAGGCAATCGATGCCAAGGAGATGAACGATGAGTGAAGAACTGATTGCACGCAAGCACTGGATCGTCTATGTAGGTCCGGCATTCCGTCTGGCAGTGACTGCGGCGATTATATGGTTGCTCGCCCAGCTTGCGATCGCCAACGGGTTGGTCGACGATCCCTTCTTGGTTCAGGCATTCGCGGCGGCGATGCTGGCCTTCACGGCCACGACAAGCCTGTACCGCGTGCTCCTGCTTGCGAGCGTGCGTTGGAGCGCCACGCCGCAGCGCGTCGACCTGGCGAGGGGTGTTCTGCCGTGGAAGAAATTCCGCTATGGCGCTCCTTATGCGCAGCTGTTCGACTGCTGGTACGAGCACACCTTCCTGGGCTGGCTGCTCGGCTACGCTAATGTGAGAATCCGCCTGCGCGAAGGCACCACCCACGAGATTCAGGAATCCTATCTGGCGCGCGGACGCAAGCTGAGCGACCGCATCAACCACGGCATCGAGGGTGCACTGCCGCATCGCTGATCCGCGCTTGGGCGCACGGCGAGACAGCAACAGTCGGCGCCCCGGCTTCGCCCAGCGATCGTCATCGATTCGCGGCCGGTTGGATGGCATGGATGTAGCGTTCCCATCCGGAATATCGGATTATGATCGCGCGCTGCGCGCACAATGGATGCCGGCCGCGCAATTGACGGATCGACTGGTTCCATTGGGCCCGGCGGTCGGTATGCCTATAATTGAACTCTGCAATGCCGGATGGCTGTCCATGTATGGAGGATGGTTATGAATCGTCAAGGCCGTGCCGTTGCCCCGTGTTCCCTCGCGGTTCTCGCCCTGGCCCTGTGTCCCGTTCCTGCCGCCGGGGCCGAATCCGGTTTTCTTGCCGGGCAGGAGTGGGTCGGGCGCTACCGCTGCGCACAGGGAACCACGGCGCTCACCCTCAAGATCGTGGGGGCGGCGGATCCGTCGGCGCCGCTGCGCGCCATATTCAGCTTCGGCGGCCAGGGGCAACCCGAGGGCGCCTACTATGTCGCGGGTGACACCCGAAAAAGCCAGGGTGTTGTCGAACTGAGCCCCACGTCATGGATCGACCGCCCGCCCGGCTACATTGCCGTCGGCTTGTCCGGGCGCGTTAGCGCCGACGGTCGCAACTTTGCCGGCCGGATCACGCATCCGAGCTGCGGTCAATTCGCTCTGACCCTGAATACCTCCGAGGCCCTCAGCGAGACCGCAAGGCATGCGCTGTCGCAGCCCAAGGCCGAACGGAGGCCGCCTGAACCCGTGACGGCGCGTGCCGAGACCGACCCGCTACAGGCCGCTGCCGAGGCGGGCGACCCGGTTGCGCAGCGCAAGCTTGGCGAGCGCTACGCCTTCGGTCGCGAAGTCGCGCAGGAGGACATGCAGGCGGCGAAGTGGTTCCGTCTGGCGGCGGAGCAAGGGGAGATGGAGGCCCAGTACAAGCTCGCCGTCATGTACGACCAGGGTTACGGCGCGGCGCGCGATCCGCAGCAGGCGCTGCGATGGTTCTCCGCCGCCGCCGAGCAGGGGCATACCGGCGCGCAGAACAACCTAGGCGTGCTATACGAGCACGGCCGGGGCGTATCGCAGGATCCGAAGAAGGCGGCGATCTGGTACCGCAAGGCGGCGGACAGCGGACTGCCGGCGGCCCAGTACAACCTCGGAGCTCTATACGAAGGCGGTCGGGGCGTGGCGCAGGACCGGCCGCTCGCCCTCAAGTACTACCGCATGGCGGCCAATCAGGGCTACGAGGCCGCGAACAACAAGGTCGCGGCCATGACCGCCGTGACCGCAACCAAGGACTCACCGCGGCGGCGCAGCGGGACCGAGCCGACCGAGGCGGAGTTGTGTCAGGCGCTGCGCGACAAGTACCGGGCGATCAGCGAAAACATGCGCCAGGTCAACGAGGCCTGCAAGAGCGGCGCAGCCCGTAACGATCCGCTGCTCGCGATCCAATGCCTGGGGCAGTGGGGGGCAACCGGCGGCACCGGGCGGGCCACCGTTCAGGTGACCCGCTGCGAAAAGGTTGCCTGCGAGAAAGCCTCGGGCCAGCCCGGCTACCTGTGCGATTTCGTCGCCGGCCTGGATGCCCAGGGCCTCACATTGCCGCCCAGCTATGCCGGTATGCTGCGCCAGGGCGACCTGGGCAAGGGCCGCTTCGTCGAGACCGGCGATGGCTGGCTGTTCATTCCCACCAACGGAAACTGAGCGTAGCTGCGCAGCCTGCGGCAATTGGCGAAGGGCGGGAACGTGTCAGCGGTGCCGGGATGTCGCGGGAAGGACCGCAGCGGTGCCGTTCTCGACGGCCTCATGCGTATCGATCAGGCGTTCACCGAGCAGGCGCTGCAGCGCACCCTCAGCGAGCGCTACCCGGTGTTCAATCTGGCCAGCCACTTCCAGTTCCGTCCCACCGAGCGCGACTCGTTCCCGCTGCTCGGTGCCGGCAGCCGTCTCGACCTCGCCAGCTTGCGCAAGCGCTGCGTGTTCGACGGGTTTAACCTGATCACCTTGTCGGCCTGCGAGACGGCGGTAGGCGGGGGCAGAGGCTGTAAAGTGGACGGGCTGGCGCTCACCGTGCAGAAGAGCGGTGCCAAAGGGGTGCTCGCCACTCTGTGGCCGGTGCCCAATGCGAGCACCGGGCGACTGATGCAATCGTTCTACCGTCTGCGCCAGGGCGAAACGACGGCCTCGGGCGGGCAACCCTGACAACTTGCTCGCGTTTTCGTCAAATAGCGCAGACGCGACCACGCAGCGGACCAAGTCGCCGTAGCAGGGAAATGGAATCGATCGGTCATGACCGAGAGCATGTCGAGTGCAAGCGTGACGTCGCCCGTGGGGTTTTCGGCGTCGGGTAGCCGTGCTATCGACGATGCCTAGAGCGCGGCGATTGCTGGCGCGAAGCAGGATGCATTCCCGTGGAGGTCGCCAACCGACCCTCGATGTTCCTCCGGGTTCCGGGCCGGCGGTGCAGATTCGCGGCAGGCAGGTCCGTACTGCCGCGGAGGAAGACGCGGCGGCGGTCCGCGATTAGGTGAGCACCCATGTTTCTTTGGGTGATCAGGGCGCACCTTTTGATCGCCGTCTATTAGGTCCCGGTCGCAGCCGGGGCGACGCGCCAGCTGCATTCTTCCCAAGCGGAACCTGCCCCCAGCATCATCCGCTCCGGGCGACTGCGCAGTGCTACTCCTGACACTTCGCTGGTGTACACGTCAACGGCAGGGGGAGTGCGCAGCCAAGGGTCAGGCACACTCCCTCAATGGCGCTTGGTTCATCTGGCAAAAAGCTCTTCCTATGCGAAGCAAATTAGCGCTGACGGACTGAGGAAACCGACGAATTGGCTGTCGTTTGAGTCGTATTATTTGGAGACTTGACAAATGAAAAGGCGGTCTTGGCAGAACGTACGTGAAACGACGATAACGAGGATTCGATTTGGATGGCTTGCGGTGCTTTTTTCCGTACTGCCCGGGACGGCTTACGCCGAGGCATTCGATCTGAATGGCGCATACATCGGCCAGCCTTTTAAAGCGTTCCGGCTGTGGCCGCTGAAACCTGGCGATTGCGGGCCGGGAGACCGGTCATCTCCGCAGTTCGATTTCCCGCACACGTACTGCGAGAAGCAGGGCAACACCGGCCTTGCGATGGACGGCCACGACGTAAACAAGATTAGCGCCATATTCCGGCCGCCGCGGGAAGATTCGAATGCCTCGCTGTATGTCTTGTTTTTCCGCATGAGCAAGGAAGCCTTCTTTCCGGCCGTCAACGCCCTGCGAAGCCGTTATGGTGACAAGCATGTAGTAGCTTGTGAAAACGAAGACTCGGAAGCTCCACCCTACTCGTGTTGGCAGTGGATCCATTCAGGAACGGTGCTTCAGCTTTCGATCGCTAGGGACTTCGGCACCGGAGTTACTGCAGAAGGAAAAGGAGCGAAGGAGACCCATTACACATGGATTCAGTTGTATTCCGAGGAGCGGCAGAACGAACTCAACTGGGAAGCCTGGACCAATCGATGATGCAGATCGGCGGCGCGAACGATTGGATACCGCCAATGGACACCATCGCGCTATTGATGAACGGTGCGAATCCGCGAATTTCGCAAGGATCCGGTCCTCGCCAAACTGTGCTTGCAGATCTGTACGACCGGAGCGGCGAATGCGCCCTCAGTGTCGGCATGGATCGATTCAAGAAACTGGGTTTCGAGAAGGCCGCCGGAAAGGCCGGCGGCGTATCCGACGGATGGATGATTCCCAGTGGGCACCAGTGTCGCTATGCTCATAGTCAATGCGTGTGATGCCATATGACTTAACTCGTGGGGGGCGATCATGGATCGTCGAAGCTGTGTTATTCCGCCGTTTTGCCGCATAGTCCTACCGTTGGCCTTGTGCCCCGTCCCCGCCGGCCGAGAGGCATGCCCGGCGCAACCCTGCCATTGACGCTGCATCGACTCGTGCGCGGCACGAGGGAGTTTTACGCACTACCGCGGCGATGCGGAATCGCTTCAGGGTGCGTCCGAGCAAGCTTGGGCGGGACGATGCGTTGGGCAGCGACGTGCGCGCACCGATCAACGCCGCCGTTGTATGTCCGGTCGGTGGGCGCAGCGAAGAAACAACGCACGAAGAGAGCGAAATGAGCAAAACACATTGGGTATCCAGCACCTTTGCGGCCATCATGGCATTGATTGCAGTCACCGCAGCGGCTGCGGCGTTTGACGCCGGCTGGGAACAGGCGGCTAAGCGTGAATGCGGGAAGGGTGCCAATCCAACCCAGGCTGAATGGGAGAATTGCGTCCCATCCGTGATCCAGCGCGCATTGCGTGAAGGACTCATCTCTGGGCAGATAGTCGAAGACTGCAAAGCAACCATGACTAGGCCGAGCCCCTACAACAATACATTCATCTGGAGATGTATCAATCGCGGGGGTGCCAGCGCGAAGACGAAAGGCAATCGCGGGCCGAGGCCGGCCGATCTGACGTTGGAGGCACCCGATCTACTCGCTTCGTCGAGAATCATCAAGATGTATCGCCCGATTTCCGACGCTGCTTCGAGTCGTGGACCTGCGATTGACGGCAAGGGGTTCCTGCAACCGGAGTTCGTCACGAATGTCTATGCGGGCCGCTGGGATTGGGCGCCGAGCGCCGGTCTCGACGTTCTCCGCTACTACGCCCAGACGGTCGGCGATCTGAATCGGGCATGCCCGGATCTCGGCCTCGACACAGCGATCGTCACGGCCCTGCCCTACGCCCTGGAAGCGGGAAAGGACGCGCTCGCGCGCGTTGTGCACGGTGAGGGCAGCCCGACGGATAACGCTCAGGCGCTGATCTGGTTGTTCGATTTCATGGGTAGACCCATCAACTGCAGACGTGATCCTTCCGATCGGCCGGGCGACTATGAGGCCTGCGTGGAACGGCAGAAGGAGCCGGTCACGGTCATGCCATCCAGGGAGGCGAAGAGCGACGTTGCATTGCTCGTGAGGCGCTACGGATGTGGGGGACGGGAAACCGGACACTATGCGAGCAACTTGCTTGCCTATGCACGCGAGATGCGCGAGAGGCCGTATTTCGCAGATGGGCTGCCAGGTGCTGATACGGCGGAGGGACGGCGCTACCGCAAGATTTTCGACAACTGCGCAAGGCAGACTGGCGAAGGCGCTGCAGACAAGTGGTGTGGCTGCTACGTCCGACAGCTATACGAGGCGACGCTCGATACCGAGACGCTGGGCCACCTGGAAAACAATCCCTTCGTCGACGGTAGAACCTACATAATCGCCGTGATCAAGCGCGAACCGCGTTTCTCGCAAGTCTATGACTGCCGCGGTGCCAGCTACTCGATGGACGGTGTGCGCGAGAATCGTGCGCCCCGCATTACTGCGTGCCTGCTCGGCCAACAGTCCGCACCCAATGGGCAGAGCCAATGCACCTATCGCGCGGCCTGGGGTGAGTTCACAGTGCGTGAGGCGCGCTGTGATGTATCGCTGACATCCCGCCGCTGGGGCGCGGAGGAGATTGCGTGTGATGCAAGTGCCGCGGGAGATCTAGACACGCCCGCGGCTGACGCAAGACCGGCAACGCCGGATGGGCAAGCGCCTAGAGCCAGGGAATGGCAGCAAAGCCTGGGACCCGGACGCTACGATCGCTATATTGACTACGAGGACACCGTCCCATCCGGCTTCGTGCCGACGATTCCGCAAATGGATCGGGAGACTTGGTCGCTGAACATTCGTATGCTCAAGCAGAGCGCACCAGGCTCGCTCAAATCGATCTTCGTTTCCCGGTCGGTCGATCCGTCGATACGATTCGCGGTCCGCAGACTCGGTCCTCAAGCCGAGCGGACCGCAACCGAGGATCTCGAACAGATTCGACAGGAAGGGCAGTTGTATCTCACGTGCTCCTACGTCGCCGATTGGGGACTCGTGCGGGCAACCTACTTCTGGTACAAGACCGCGCCGCGCTATCTGCGAACAGTGAGCTTGGTGCAGCGTGTATCAGGGCATCCACTGCTGAAGATAAAGGAAGCTCGCGATTCGTGTCCAGGGTCGCACGGTTCGTAGGAGGCGCCCCATCGCGCGCATATCCGGCTCGTCGCCCCAACCGGATCGAACCGGGCGATCCGACCTTCGATTCCTTGTGAAGCATGCGCATACTCGCGAGCAACGGATCGCGTAATGCAAATGCTGCGCTGGAGAGTGCGTACGGAACACCCTCCAACGTTTGTTCGAGTGTGTAGATAGAGTAACGCCCCGGGAGTGACGCGAGTGAAGTCGACCGAATCGTTATGACGAAAGGTCAACTATGGTGACGCTCGGCTTTCGGCAGAGTCCCATGCCGAGTAGAACACCCACCGCGGTTTGCCCTTCCGGTCGGGGGCCGCGCTTCCGTCGAGTACCCCCGACGGAGTCAGACCGCACAATACTGAAGTTGATACTCCATCCGCCGCTGTGGTCGGGGGTGCCACCGAGGCCGAATTGAAGAAGGTCTCGTATAGGACGAGCACCGGACGGTCATCGGCAACTTCTTCGGGATTCCTGACTGACTCCTCTTGGCCGACTTTCGCCATTGCTCTGGGCAGACGCGATCGAGACGCCGAGCCATTCACGCGCCGCAACTCGGCGGGACTGCACCTCCCAGCGTGTGGGCAAGCACACTGCTGCCGCAGCCGACGTCGAGCACGCGGCTGCCAGGGGACAGCCCGCCGTATCGGAGCAACTCCAGGATGCCGTGTTAATGGTGGTCGAAATCCGCGCGAATCTGGTGGCGTGCGTTTTTCGGGAACAAGAAATGCTTTGCGGTTGTGACGCAGGCCAGCCCCGTAGCCGGGTCAATGGCAGGCTGCGGCCTTATGCAGCCTGGCGAAGCGAACCATTGACGCGGTGGAGGGGCGATACGCTTCGTCATGGCAGTAAGCGCGGCAGTCGGGCGCTTACTGCCATGCAGGCAAGCGCTTCTCATCCCCAAAAAGAGGCGGATTTCCACCCCCGGCAACATGCCGGCGTGGCCTGTACGACATACTCCGAGTACCCAAGGTCATGGACCCACGCGAGATCGGGTTGATAGCACTCATCACTCATCATCAACAGCTTCGCATTCTCCGGATGTTGGTCAGCGGTGAGTCGGCGGTGTCACCCGTCGCAATCGAACCAGTGAGCCCCTTCCCGAAGAAGCTCGCGCCAGCCCGCAAGCCACACGGTCTGACAAGAAACACATCAGGGAGCTTGAGCGCGAGCTGTTGCGCAAAGACCGGGTCCTGGCTGAGACAGCCGCGCTGCTCGTACGGTCAAGAAACCGCCTACCCGGCACGCCGGCCCCTTTCTGTCCAGGGGCGAGGTGTCGGTCGAAGTCGAGTCGAAGTCGCCCCTACGCCGCCACCGAGCGCGTTTCGAGGTTTACGTTCAGGCAAGCGCGTAGGACGCCGAAGATTGCCGCAAGGTTGTCCATGCTTGGGTTGCCCGCCGGCGAGAGCATCCGGTGCAGGCTCTTGCTCGGCTTCTCGGTCATGCTGGCAAGCTGCTCGAAGCCGATCGTGGCATTGACCAGATCACGCAGGATGAGCCGCGCGGTCTCGGGCTCGCCGTTCAGAAACAGCGTGGCCGCCTCGTCGAGCAAGGCCTGCGCGAATGCCGGATCACGATTGATGCGTTCGACGACCGTCTGCTTGAAATCTCGTGTCAGTGCCATGAATTTCACCTCTTGCCCGGCGCAACGGATGCCTTACCAGCCTTGATCTGCGCCCGCTTCCGTGCCTTGTACTCCGCCAACAAGGCTTTGGCCTGATCGATGTCCCGCTGCTGTCCGCGCTTGGTGCCGCCGCCGAACAGCACGATCAGCGTCTCGCCCTCCTTGGCCAGGTAGATCCGATAGCCGGGTCCCCAGTCGATGACGCACTCGCCCATCCCGGCGAACCATTTGACGCTGGATGTGTTGCCCATCTCCAGCCGCAACTTGGCCGTCGTGAGCTTCGCCGCGCTCTGCGAGTCAAGGCTGTCGAACCATTTTCTGTAGGGATTCGAGCCATCCTCGCGCACGTATTCTTCGACCCGGATGAGCATGTGTAATGGTAACGTATGCGTTACCACCTGTCCAGAATGGACGCTCCGCGAGGTGGTCGGAAGGGATCCGGACTGGCCCCCTGGGATGACCGTCGATACGTATCCGGATGCTTCGCGATGCGCCCCCGATTCACCCGCGCTTCCACCAACGCTCAGAACGGCTGAAGTAGCCTTGGAGCCTGAGAATGTCAGCTTACCGAGGTGGTGCAGACGTTCAGGGCTCCGATTTCAGCGGCCAGCCAACGTCGGCTCTTGGCCGCGAGCACGATTTGCCCAACGGCCGGTTTGTGGAAGCGAAACTCGGAAATCCGGCTCCTCATCCTGCGGCCGCTTTGGAGCAACCCATCGGGCGGGTATGGGTCGCGAACCGCCAGACACGGTCGATGATTCGAGGAGTCCGGTCGACGCCAGACAGTTGCCGTTCGATGTAAGAGGGCGCTGCCGGCCTCGCACTTTACGCCGATGCCCGCTGTCCGCAGCGAACTGCCGGCACGACTCGCCGAACTGACATGACTTCGCCGGGCTGCCAAGACATTTGGGCTGCTTGACGCAGGCCTGGCTTGCCCGCATTGACTCCCGCCCGTCTGGATCTCTCGCCGTTCGCCGAAACCCGCCACTTGAAGCCGCGCATTCCGGCGGGATCATGACCTTGCAACTCTTCGCAACCCACGGGAGCAAAGCTCATGACCTCAGCACTGATGAAGATGGACCCGGCAGGTCTGCCGGCACTGCCCAGCGTACTGGGCGAGCGGCGGTATTCGTGTCAGACCGGCGGCAAAATCCGGCCGGGCATCAAGGTACTGACCAGGGCGGCCCAGAAGATCGAGGCCGCCCGCCGGCTCTATGACGAAGGTGTCGAGGCCGGGCAATCGTTCGACGACATCGAGGCCCGGATCCGGGCGGCGGTGCCCAACCTCGACCGGTCACCGCTGACACCGCGCAACGTCCCGTACTTCACGGTTCGCGGGAGCGACTTCGCAATGCCCGAGATCGCCAGACAGATCATGTCGAAGTACGCCGAAGACCGGGGCGACGGCATCCTGCGGCTCTACCGCTTTCCGGTCGTCTTCGCATCCGACAGCCTGCTCGACGTGATGCCGCACAAACTCGAAGCCTACGGCTCGGGGTCGATCAAGTTCTGGTCCGACTTCTCGGCCGATGGGAGCGAGCGCTACTGCATGACCTTCGCGCCGGTGCGCAAGGCCAGTTCCGGCCGGGCCATCCGGATATTCGGCGGGCGCAAACACCAGCTGCGCGAAGCCAACGAAGGACGGTGCGATCCGGAAAACTGTCCCGAGTACCAGAACCGCCAATGCAACGTCAAAGGCCGGATCATCTTCTACATCCCCGGCATCACACGTGTCGCTCCCCTCGAACTGCCGACCAATAGCCTGTATGGCCTCGACGCGGTGCGGGAGACGCTGCGACAGATCGCGGCAATGCGGGGTGGACGTTTCTCCGGATTTCTGCAGGGGCAGGAGGCCTTCTGGCTCACCAAGAAGCTGGCCGAGGTGCCCCACATCGACGAGGAAGGGCGGGCGGTGCGGGTCGAGCAGTGGATCATCGGTCTCGAAGTGATGATCGATCCCACGCGACTGCTCGGCGCGCCGCAGGAACAGATCCTTGCCGATGGCGAGCGGGCGGCAAGCATCCTGACCGGGAACGCCGAGCGGATCGATGACGGCACGGACGCTTCGTTTGTCGCTGAGACCGCGGCTGCAGTAGTGACGGATGACGGTGCCGTGGTGTCGGAGGGGCGTATCGCGACCGCTACCGTGGCCTCTGAGGGCGACGATGGCGACGGCGACGTCGGTGCGCCGATCGAGCGGGATGTTTCGGCTCGCAACACGCAGCAGGCACCCATCAGAACACCCCAGCAGGCCGCGCCAGCCAGCCCGGCGAGCCCGGCAGCGGCCCAACGAGCGCCCAACGGGACCGCGACCCAAGCTACCGACGGCGTGGCGGCGGTAACCGCTCAGGCGCAGGGCATCGGCGTCGACGCCGGGAAGTACATCCAGTTCGCGGGCAAGCGCTGGGGTCCCGGTTGGTCGAAGAATCCCAACGGGTTGAAGCGGGCCTGTGAGGAGCTGGAATCCTATCGGGGCGATCCGGCGGCGCTGATCGAGCGAATCGACGCCGAACTTAACGTGTTCTCGTAAGAGGGACAGCCATGCGGATTCAATCAACCGTGCGGGTCTGCCAGATGAGCGACCTGCACTACTCGGGAAAGAACCTCGCCGAGTCGGAGCGCTGCTTTGCCTACGCGGTCAATCGGGCGATCGCGGCCGGCCCGGACTGCGTGGTCATCAGCGGGGACTCGACCGACCATGCGCTCGATGCGCACGCGCCGGCCTTCGCGGCCCTGGCGCGCAATCTCCGACGCCTGGCCGATCATTGCCCGGTCCTCATGCTGCAGGGGACGTTCAGCCACGAGCCGCCCGGCACCCTCGCGGTGTTCGGGCTGCTCGGCGGTCGTTACCCGGTCATGGTGGCCGATCGGATCAAGCAGGTGGCCTTGCTCCCTGGCGGCATCTGGGCCGAATCCTCGGGATGGCGATTCGACGGGATCCCCGACGGGACACGCCTGCTCGTCTCGTGCATTCCCACGGTCAACAAGGGTGCCGTCGCCGCCGTTGTCGGGGCCACCCAGGCGGCCGAAGCGCTGGGCGCGGAGATGGCCAACCTGTTGCGCGCCCTGGCACCGGGGCACCGGGACGCGCGTGCCAGTGGTATCCCGACCGCCGTCGTATCGCACGGCACCGTCAGCGGCTGCACCACGGAACACGGCGTGCCGATGGCTGGCCTCGATCACGAATTCACCACCGGTTCGCTGTTCGCGGCCGAGGCCTCGGCGGTGATGCTCGGGCACATCCATCGTCACCAGATATGGGAGAGCGGTGACCGCCTGATTGCCTACGCCGGCTCGATCGGACGCTTCCACTACGGCGAGGAAGGCGACAAGGGGATGCTGGTGTGGGAGGTCGGGCCGGAGGGCGCGTCCGCTGTTCTCGATCCCACTCCGGCCCGAAGGACGATCGACGTGTCGTTCGCCGGCGCACCGAATCTCGATGAATTGCGGGCAATCGCCGCAGATGCCCAGGGCGCCTTCGTCAAGGTGCGCTGGGAGATCGGTGAGGAAGAACGGGCGAGCGTCGATCGTGCCGCGATCGAAGCGGCGCTGGCCGGTGCCGCCGAAGTGAAGCTCGAAGGGCGGATCGTTCCCGTGGTGCGATCACGGGCAGCGGGCATCTCCAAGGCGGGGACGCTGCACGACAAGCTGCAGCAGTGGGCATCGGTCGTCGGTGCCGACCCTGCGCCGCTGTCAGCGACGTTGGCGACACTCGAATCGAGTACGCCGGAAGCCATCGCCGCCGCGATCCTCGCCACGGCAGCACCCTTGCCGGAAACCCTTTCAGCGGCGCAAGCGAGCGTGGCGGCTGTGCCGGTGCCAGCCGTGCCGGGACCAGAACCTGAGTCGGAACTGTGCGACCTGTTCGGTTGATGCGAAATGCGTATCGGACACACTGGACGTAACGACAAGTACGGTGCAACCGCACTGGCCTTGCATGAACATGAGCGATCAATAGGGGAGGGCATAGGCGATGTGGATTGAAACACTGAGACTCAAAGGCTTCCGCGGCATCCGCGACGGACTGGGACTCGACGAGATCCGGCTCGACTTCGAGCAACTGGCCGGCGACGCATCGCTGGTGGCGCTGGCCGGGCCGAACGGGCGCGGCAAGACCACCGTCATGGACAATTGCCACCCATTCCCAGTCATGCCGTCAAGGGCCGGGCAGGATGGCATAGGGCGCTTCTCCTACTACGCGCACCTGAGCCTGCCGGAGGCCGAGAAGGAACTGATCTGGCGTCACGAAGGACGGCGCTTTCGCAGTCACCTGGTGTTCCGGATGAACGGCAAGAAGAAGACCGAGGCCTTCCTGCTCGAGTGGCGGGAAACCGGCTGGGCGCCCATATCGATCGCCGATGGCACCGTCTCGGACGGGAAGGTCGACACCTACTGGCGCTGCATCGTGGCCCTGCTCGGCACGCCGGAGACGTTCTTCACCTCGGTCTTCTCCGCACAGGGGCGCCGGCCGTTGTCCGCCTACACGAGTACCGAAATCAAGACGCTGCTGGCCGAACTGCTCGGACATGCGGCCATCCGCGAACGCGCGAGCGAGGCGGCCGAAGTGGCGAAGCTGCTCAAGGCCGGGCTGACCGCCGTGCGGGGGGCACTCGCTAATCTGGAAGGCGATCGGATCGCGGTACGCCAGGCACAGGACAAGCTGCCGGCGGCGCAGGCCGCCACCGAGACCGCGCGCCAGGCACGCGAGGCGGCGCAGGCAGCGGTGCTCAAGGCACATGAACGCTTGACGACCTTGAAGCAACAGGCTGCGGCCGACGAGGGCAACACGAAACAGCGCGCGGAAATCCGCGCCCGCATGAACGAGGCGGACGCCGCGTGGCAACGTGCCATCGATCGGCTGAATCAGCAGCAGGAGAACGAGAAGACACGCAAGACGACCCTCGACCGGCGCATCGCGGAACGCGTCGGCAGGGCACGGCGCGAGCAAGCGGCACTGGAAAGCCGCAAGGCGAATCTGACCGCTGTCCTGCAAGACGAGACCAGGGTCCGGCGGGCCGGCTCGCGATACGAGCGGATCGCCCGCGTGTTGGCGCAGCGGGTCGAACGCGAAAGGATCGGCCAGGAACAGGCGCAGCACGCACGCGATCTGCTCGCCGACGCAAAAGCGGCCCAAGCCCGGATTCAGGGCATCGAACGCGAGGCCGGGCAAGCCTCGCTCGCCGCCGAAGATCTGAAACGCCGCTTCGGTCTCACCAACGAGGTGCCGTGCGTGGGGACCGACCTGCAGGGGCAGTGCAAACTGCTCGGCGATGCGGTGCAGGCCAGGACACTGATGCCCTCGGCACAACGCAAACTCGGCGAACTGGGCGAAGAACGTTCCGCCGCGATGGCACAACTGAAGAGGATCGAGGAGGAAACGAAAGCCTTGAAGGACGCCGCCGCGCGCTACGACATCGCCGAGAGCAAAAGGGCGCGGACCGCGCGGCGATTGCAGGAACGCGATCGTCTGCGGGCGCGGCTTCCCGAAATCGAGCGGGCACGTCTCGAATGGCAGGCGGTGAATGCCCAACTCGCGGCAAGCGGCCCGCTAGACGCGAGGCCGACCAGCGACGAACTAGCCGAGCGGCAGGCGATCGAGAGCGGCATCGCGCGGATCGAGGCGGCCCGTCGGGCGGAGAACCAGAAGCGGGCCGGGGAGACGGCCTCGCTCAACCGGCTGCTCGCGCAGCTGCCCGCCCCGTTCGATGCGGGGCTGCTGACACAGGCCGTCAAGGACGTCGACGCGGCAACACGCGCGCTGGAATCGGCCGACCAGCAATTGACCCAGAGACAACAGGCGCAACAGACGGTCGCCGATTCGGCGGGCCGACTGTCCTGCGTCGAGAACCGGGTCGTCGAGGCGCGCGGCAGGGTAGCGCACATCGAGGCGCAGATCGCGCTGTGGTCGATGCTTGCCAAGGCGCTGGGCAACGACGGGATTGTCGCGCTGTCGATCGACGATGCGGGACCGACACTCTCGGCACTGGCGAATGATCTGCTGCTGGGCTGCTACGGTCCGCGCTTCACGGTCTCGCTGAAGACCCAGGTCGAGAGCGCCAAAGGCGAATGCCGCGAGGGGTTTTGCATCATCGTGCACGACGCAGAGTCCGGCCAGAGCAAGGAGCTGGACTACATGAGCGGTGGCGAGAAGTTGTGGATCTCATGCCGAGCTCGGCATGAGATCCACTATGCCGCGAACCGGGTTATGCCGAGTCTGGTACTGAATCTCAAGAACGGCACCGTGGACCGCCGATCAGAACTCGGCATAACGTTCTCCACACCGCGGCCGTTAAACCGCGGAAGGAGAACACAATGGAACAGTTCATGGAGCGCCCTTGGGCGCTGGCGCGGATGCATGAGGGTCCGCTGGGTAATCACATCGACGCATTCACGCAGAACCTGGCTGCGCATGGGTATGCACGAGCGTCAATCCGCCGGGCGATTTGGATCGTTGGCGACTTCAGCCGGTGGATGCTGCGGCGCGGCATTTCGACCGGCCACCTCTCTGAGGCTTACATCGACGCGTTCCTGCGTTGTCGCAAGCGCCGCAGAACACCCCGGTGGGAGGACCGCCCGACCCTTCATCGGTTGATTTCGCACCTCGTCCAGCAAGGAATCCTCGTCGGGCCAGCCAGCGTGGCCGTTTCACAATCGTCGGCGCAGCGCACTGCCGATGCCCATGGCGTCTATTTGCGCGACGTACGCAACTTGGCGCCAAGTACGATCCACGGCGGCGTGAAGACCGTCAGGATGTTATTGACGAGCCTGTTCGGAGATGCCGAAGTCATACTCGAACAGATGGCCGCAGCAGATGTCATCGAGTTTGTCCGGAGGCTGGCAAGCCGCTGCAGCCCCAGAAGCGCCAATCGAGTCGTCTCGGACGTGCGAACGTTTTTGCGCTCCGCCCACCATCGGGGACTGACCCGCATCGACCTGTCGGGTTGCATCCCTTCGCCAGCGAACTGGTCCCTGAGTTCGATACCCAAAGCGTTGGGCGAAGACCAAGTCCGCCGCGTGCTTGCTCACTGTGATCCGACCACGGCCAATGGGTGCCGCGACTACGCCATCATTCTTCTGTTGGCACGCCTCGGACTGCGTGCCGGTGAGGTTGCCGCAATGCGGCTGGATGACATTGATTGGAGGGCTGGCAAACTGAGCGTGCGCAACGGTGAGACCAGGCAGGATTGCATGCCTTTGCCTCACGACGTCGGCGCCGCGCTGGCCGCGTATCTTAGCCAAGGGCGTCCGTCATGCTCAACGCGCCATGTATTCGTGCGTGCGCAGGCGCCACGAACGCCATTCTCATCTGGGACGGCGATCGCCAGCATCACACGCCGCGCGTTTCTTCGCGCAGACATGGACCCACCAAGTAAGGGCGCGCATGTATTGAGGCACTCGCTGGCAACCCAGATGCTACGTCGGGGAGCGTCGCTGGCCGAGATCGGGCAGGTGTTGAGGCATCGCCAACAGTCCACCACGATGATTTATGCCAAGGTCGATCTCACATCGCTGCGCACCCTGGCACAGCCTTGGCCGGGAGGTGTGCTATGAAGTCGCTACGTCAAGCCGTGCTTGAGTACCTGGCTTTGCGCCGAGCCCTCGGTTTTAAACTTCGCGACGCCGAAGACTGTCTGAAGGACTTTGTGGCATTCGCCGAAGAACGGGGAGTTACCAGGATTACCACGCGCGTGGCACTGGATTGGGCCCTGAGCAAGCCCTCCGCAAGGCCCGAGCGCGCGGCCGAACGACTGCGCGCCGTTCGCGCCTTCGCGCGTCACCATATCGGAATCGATCCCGCCACCGAGGTGCCGCCCGCCAAGTTGTTGCCGCATCGCGTGCATCGACGGCAGCCCTATCTGATACCGACGACGAAGTCGAACGTCTCTTGGCGCGGGCCTTGTGCCTACCTCCACAAGACGGTCTGCGGCCGTGGATGTACTACTGTCTGCTTGGACTGTTCAGCGTCACGGGCATGCGGCTCGGTGAAGCACTCCGGCTCGACGTGACGGACGTCGACCTCGACCAGGACGTGCTAACAGTTCGCGATTCGAAGTTCGGCAAGTCCAGGCTGATTCCGATACAGGCATCCACGCGAGCCGTGCTCTTGCAATACAGGGATCGACGCGATCGGTTGCTACAGGGCCGCGTACAGCGACGCTTTTTCGTATCCGGACGGGGAACGCCGCTGATCCCGAGTTGCGTCCACCGCACTTTCTACGTGCTGCTGGAGCAGACCGGGCTTTTCGTCGTGGGGGACGCGCAACGCCCTCGACTGCATGATCTGCGGCATCGGTTCGCCGTCCGGACCTTGCTGCAGTGGTATCGCAACGGCGACGATGTCGAGCGGCGTCTGCCGGAGTTGTCGACCTATCTCGGCCACACCTGCATCGAGAACACCTATTGGTACCTCAGCGCCTATCCGGAGTTGATGGGACACGCCGTGAATCGGCTTGAGCACCGCTGGGAGATGAAGTCATGACCACCGCCACCACCGATACCTTTGCCGCCTTACTCGAGGGATTCTTCACGCGCCGGCTCATGCAGCAACAGCGGGCCAGCCCACACACGATCGCCTCCTATCGAGACACCTTCCGCTTGCTGCTTAAATACATGCACAAGCAGCTTGGCACCTCACCCAGCAAACTGGCCCTCGAGCAACTCGACGCGGTGTTGATCACAGACTTTCTCGGTGACCTGGAGCGCGAACGAGGTGTCTCGACGCGCAGTCGGAATCTGCGCCTGAGCGCCATTCGTTCATTCTTCCACTACGCCGCATTCGAGGCGCCAACACATTCCGCCCAGATCCAGCGCATCCTCGCCATCCCCAGCAAGCGTGGCCCACGCAATCAGGTGTGCCATCTGACGCGCCAGGAGGTTGAGGCGCTGCTCGCCGCGCCCGACCCGTGCACGTGGGGCGGTCGGCGCGATCATGCGCTCCTCCTGCTGGCGGTGCAGACCGGGTTGCGGCTCTCCGAACTGACCGGCCTGTGCCGCGAGAATGTCAGACTCGACACCGGTGCTAACGTTCATGTCGTCGGAAAGGGGCGCAAGGAGCGGTGCACGCCGTTGGCGAAGCAGACCCGCCGCGTCCTGCAGGCATGGATGCGAATCGACTTGCCTCCCGAGTGTACGGTGTTGTTTCCGAGTGCGAGGGGCACCCGGCTCAGTGCTGACGGTGTCCAGTACCTTCTGGCCAAACATGTCGCGACCGCGAGTACGGCCTGCCCTTCGTTGCAGGACAAGCGCGTGACGCCCCACGTGCTGCGTCATACCACAGCCATGGATCTGCTCTTGGCCGGTGTCGATCGTTCCGTCATTGCGCTATGGCTGGGGCACGAGTCGGTCGAGACGACGCAGATCTACTTGGAGGCCGACATGACGTTAAAGGAGCAAGTCCTGGAGAAGACAGCGCCGCATGTTGGAAAGTCTGGCCGGTACCGGCCAGACGATCAACTGCTGACGTTTCTTGCCGCTTTGTAGGGGCCAGTTGGATGTCCGCCGCCAGATTCCTCGGCAGCGAACATCCACGCCACGATGGTGGCTCACGAAGTGACACGCCTCATGCTTCGGCCAGCGCAGCAACTTCATTGGCCTGGTCAGGAGACTCCCAGCACTGACGGCCCACATCGATCATTACATCCGCCATCGCCGTGAGTGCCGCGGTCTGCGAGATGAAGTACTCCTGCTCATAACCGCCCAGGCGCAGCACCTCCCGCTTCATCGCCATGAACATGCGCTTGCGCTCCGGGTCAAGCGTCCCGTCGAAGCCTTCCTTCTGCTCACTTGCCGGTCTCAAGCAGGGTGTGGATCGACACTGTGAATCGCGGTCCGTAGCAAGCGAGCAGCAGATCGTTGGCCAGGGTTGACATCGCCGGGCCGGCATCGTCAATGGCCAGCGAGATCATGCGAGGGGGCTATTGAGTGCGCATGGTGTGCTACCGACAGATCACGGCGCTCATGCGACTTCTATGCCGACCATCATTGCATGGTCTTGGTATGCGTCCACTGGCGCGGATACCTCGCCGTTGAGGACCACTCGGCATAACCCGATTCGCGGCATAGTGGCTCAACGAATGCCTGACGCGGGCGATCGCGTTGTACCTCGCGCAGAACAGCGGGCAGCGCTACGAGACCCTGTTCTCGGACGAGGCTGATGGGCCGCTCGATGCCGAACGCAAGCGAATGTTCATGGCGATGAAGCGGGAAGTGCTGCGTCTCGGCGGGTACGGGCGGGAGCTCTTCATCTCGCAGACGCCCGAACTCACGGCTATGGCCGATGCGGTGATCGACCTCGATGCGATGCAGGAGGCGGTGGCTTCATGTTGAAGGCATGCCCCGCCAATGAATCGCTGCCTGAGACATGTCTCGCAGTGATCGCCGGTATGCCGCCAGGAAACAAAGTCGCGATCTCCCGGTTCGGTCGCCTTGGTGTGGAGGTGACTGCGCTGAACTTTGGAAGCGAGGACAGAGCACGACGAGTGGTCCGCGCGGTCAACGCAATCAACGATGTTTCCACCGCAGCGGAGCGCGCGATGCTGGCAGGCGCCATCCTCGGGTGGCGCGAGCGAACCCAGTCGAAGGTCCTGCCGCCGCTCGGCTGGCGCTTGGCAGGTGATACGCGAGTACGTCGAGATCACCGCGTATGCATCGCTGCATCAGCCAGGCACAGCGGGCGAAAGTTGGGCAAGCAAATGCGGGGAACAGAGCACGAAGGACCAGTCACCCGGACAAGAGCATCGGGACGCCTCGCGACGCAGTGGGCTTCGTGCCGCCTCAGCGCTTCGGCTGCGTCAAGCCTTCGGCTCTTTGCGCTTGAACTCCGTATCGTGGTCCTTCATGAACTTGCGCAGCTCGTCGGCGAAGCCCAGCAGCCGGTCCCACTGCTCGACATAGAGCGTGACGGGCATGCGCTGCAGACCATACAGGCTGATGGCCCCCTTGGGGCTCACCTTGCAGTAGAGCGTGCCGCGATTGGGCTGCTCGAGTTCTGCGAGGAGTCGAGAAGCCTCCTGCACGTCGAGGGAGCCGGCTGCCAGCTGGGCGAGGATTTCTTCCTTGTTCATGATCCGTGGTTCTCCAATGATGCGAAACGGCCGACGACGCTGAAACGGCCGACGACGCTGTTGCGTGGCATGCCATTCACGTTACTGGAGAACTGGAAAGCCGGCGGTCAGCGTGGCATTCTCGGACACCATGATGACCCGTGCAACAGGTTTCATGTCCTAGAGGACGAAACCCGGCCAAAGCGGCCGGCGAGGGCGCTCGGGTCGGGTACGAGGCGAGCCCGACAGAGGCTGCCCAATTCTTGAGCAGACCAGTTCAGAGCAAGCGAGCACGCTGGGTTTGCGGCGCAAGCAGAGGACTTGTCCACAGTTCTTGTGGACAAATCGTTGCAATTGTTTTCTTGATGCGGAGCACGTTCTTCGTGGACCGCCATCAGACGATCGTGCCTTGCCTTCAGATCATGGCCCGACAAACAAACGCCCTGCCGGCATGAACCGGGCAGGGCGTTCGAGCTTGAAACCAGACACTCGGGGCGCAGGCCGGGCCTCAGCCGAGCTTGCGAACCTCAACCGCGAACTGCTGTGCGCCAATTTCGCCGCTTGCATAGCGGCCGACAAATTCGCTGTACGCAAGATCACGCCGCCAAGCCTCGGTTGCGGCAAGGCGATCCATGGTCCCGTCGGCACGCTCAAGATACCCTTGCGCCAGGGCTTGTTCGAGCGCCTCGGCGGGTGACCCATGGACTTGATGACGATGAAGCGCATCAGCATCGAAGTACACGATGCGACCCTGGCCCGATGAATCGGGTTCCTCGAGGATCGCGCAGTAGCGCGTTCCATTGGGCGCCTGAAAGGCGAGCTCCGCGCCAACCGCCGTGCCGCAATTCGATGCGATGATCTGCTCGGCCAGCCGGTGCAGATTGTCGAGGCGGGTCTTCTCTGCAATCAGGTGCGCTGCGAATGTCGCCCTCTGCGGATCGGAAGAACAGTGACCGACCCGGTTTGCCAGATACTCGATACGTTCGGAAAACATGATGATCTCCTGGATACCGAAGGGCACCGATCCCCGAGGGGTCAGCGCCCCTCGGGGAATTGTGAAAGGCCGGTTTCGGCCTACTTCGGTGCAGTGCGCGCAAAACGATCCAGCGGCGACCGAGCATTGCTGCCCGGTGCTCGCCGATGCGGCCAGCCACGGCTTGAATATCGCGACGCAGTCCGGGTTGCTCTCGTCATTGAGTCGCGCCGCCCCCGATTCCGTTGCAACGAACAGGCAGACGTCTTCCTGCAGGGCAGCTTCGCAGTACGCCGGATCGAGCCTGCGCCCGACATCGACGAACCGGCACGTATGCGCGTGACTGACGACACGGCAAGCGCATGGTCCCTTTTGTCCGGATGCCGAGACACTGTCTGATTGCCAGCGGACATGAACCTGGCGCTGTCAATTGAAACGTCATTGGACCGATCCGAAGCCGGTGTTAGTATCCCTGCTCGGCAAGACCATCGAGCGAAGAAAGGGAATGGCCAATGGCTAAGGGAACTGTCACGCGCATGTCGACCGGCAGCAGCGTGAAGCGGAAGAAGCCGACGCCGGCAAGCGCAAAGAAAGCGCTGGTTGCAGCACAACCGGAGCGCGTGGTACTCAACGTTGAAGTGAAGAAGACGACGCGGGCAGGCCTGAATCGGCTCAAGTTGCTCCTGGGAATGCCCAATCAGGCCTCGGTTCTCGACAAGCTGATTCGCGAAGGACTTGGGGCCGCGAAGGCGCGCTAGAGCACCAACTCATAGGTCATTGCGCAGTCTGCACGCCACTGTAGCGTGCCCAAGTGGCCTGGCGCTGTTCGTTCAAATGACCGAACTTGGACAGCCGTCCTTCCGCATGCGAGTTGTCCTCGCTTTCCAGCGTGTGAAGTCCACGTTCAATTCTCCGCCTGCTCGGACGGACTGCCCGGACGGCTGCACACTCCCCGGTGCGTGCCCTTCGCACCGGATCACTCACCGCAATTTGCATGATTCAGCTCCGACGATCTGCCGGCCGGCAGCGCTCTCGACCAGGACTTGGCAATGTCATCCGGCGTAATAGACTCCCACCGAAGACCTTGGGGCAGGCGGCCCTTTGACAACATCGTCGTAGAGGAGTCGGACGGACGAAATGCTCAAGTGTGGAAACCAGGTTCGACTGACACGCCGGGAAGTCGCGCGCTTCACGGAAATCACGGGCTTTGTGCCCGTGGACGTGAAGACGCGCGAGGACCTGGACGAGTATGTCGCCGAGTGCAAGAAGTACTACTGGGGTGTCTCGGACGACACGAAGTTTCTTCACTACCTGATTGACAGGGAACTTCAGGCGGCCTTGCGTTAGCGGATCGTGGAAAACGCCTCGGCGCCCTTGCCGTCGGGGGAACTTCGGGCGTTGCGCTGGTTGCCGCGTCGGACACTCCTGCAGGTTTTGGAAAGGCTTGTTTCGCTTGCGCGAACTCACCTCTCTTCACCAACTTCCGAATCCTTCGTGTTGCAGGCTCGGATTTGGGCAATACAGTTGCAGGAGCTGGAACTTGGGGCATCAGCTCCACCGCCACGTCACCACTACCCCGGAGGGCACGTATGACAACGCGGAGCGGAACGACGAGAACCAGATGCAAGGCCAGTTGCAGGAATGCCGCGATGCGTTGCGTGCGCACTCTGCGCGCCTCATGGGCACGTACCGTCTGCCGACAGCACAGATACAGACCCAGATGGGCCTTTCGCACTTCCGGCTCGCTGTCCAGGTACTCGACCACTTCTGTGGCAGCGGTGGGATCGTGTTTGGTGCGATAGAGCGTATCCCAGGCGTGTTCTTCGCTCGTCCGCGCCTGGCGGGCTTTGTGCAGCGAGGGAATCACAAGACTCATGTTGCAGTCTCCAAGAAAATGTGGAGACGGCTCTGCCCCAGGGGCAAAAAAGCGGTCCCCACGGGGTTTGACGACGAGAAGAGTCGAACTACACTGGCGACTCAGGAGAGGAATTGACGATGCTGACTTCCGGCCGCAGCTTGCGATTCAACCCTGCCGAAATCGATCGGCACGCTGCCATCGGCCTGGATTTCAGCCAAGTTCGCAGCGTTGACCAATTTGCACGCGCCGTTGAACTCTGGGCGCTGGTGATGACCGAAGTCCGCCCGGACGTGGTCGCAAAGCTCGAACGGATGCTTCGTAAGCGCGTGGCGGAGGACCAAACGGCCGCGACTGATTTCATGAGAAAACTCTAAATATGGCAGCGGATAACACGACGCACGCCGGAGGCCGCGATTCGCTTCGTGTGATAAACGGGGGCGCGCTGCCATCGAGAGAGTTAATGTGGGCTGCAGTCTATAACCGACCGACATTCGACTCCCTCATGAGGCAACTCGCGCCGTGCGCGAACGACGGCCGACTTCAGCTGTACTCCGGCGACCGCCGAGATCCCGGGAGCCCAAGCGGTTCCGCGGGGTTTGACGGCGATGCGAGCCGGATTACACTAACGACTCAGGAAAGGAATCTGAGATGCTGATTGCAGGCGACAGTTTGCGCTTGACGTCCGATGAGATTGAGCAACATCGGGGCGTCGGTCTAAACGTCGAACATGTCCGAAGCCGTGACCAGTACGCGCGAGCCGTGGAAGTCTGGGCTTTGTGCCTGGCTGAAGTTCGGCCGGACGTTCTGCGCAAATTCGATTACATGCTGATCAAGGCGGTAGAGCAGAAGGGCGAGAGTATCCACCCGGTTCCGCCTACCGCCTAGACTCAGACTCTTCGACCCTTCATGCGGTTTTCTTCCGCAATTCGGATCCACTTGTCGGCGAGCTCTTCCAGATAGTCCAGATCGCCAGCGTCGACTTCCCCGGTTGCTTTGAGCTGCTTGATAAGCTGCTTCACAAGCTGGGGATCTTCCCTTGCAAGCTGCAACGCGCGGGCAACTGCCCGCTTCGCTTCCCTGTCCGTCATGACGGCTTGCTCCACGACCTGAGCAGGGCGGCGACAACGACCGGCGGTTTGGTTTTTCCCGTACCGCCAACCAACACACACTTGATGACTTGCATGGTGTTCTCCTCTCCAGAAACGGAAAAGGGGAACACCAGTCCCCCGAGGTCGGAGAAACAGTGTTCCCCGCTCGGGTTGCCTCTCACCTTGCGGATCGAGGAAGATTGAAAGCACGCGCGTTCACGCGTGCGCTGCTGCAGCTACCGTTCTTGCATTCGCTGGCCGGGCGCCTAGACTAGGCGTTCAGATGCCTGCCAAGGAAACCGCCCATGATGAGCGATGAAGAACTGCAACGGCTGTTCGTGAAGGACGTCGCCACCGGGAAGATCCACTTCACCCGCAAGGGTGTCGAGGCCTTCGGCCGAGACTTCGCTGAAGTCGGCTTCGACATCACGAAGATCACGACGCAAGCGCAGTTTGAAGCCGCATCCGATGCGCGTCTTGCCTTTGAGCTACGACGGGCGGCACAGGAAGTGCGTGGCAAACAGCCGGCACTGGAGGCCATCATGCGCACGCTGCCGGGCTGGGGCAGTCATGGACGACCTTGAGCAGTCTGACGATGACGACCTGCCCGCAATTGAACAGTGCATCGTCCTGGACGGCGACAGGCTGCACTTCACCCAGGTCGGGCTGGCGCGCTTCCGGGAGCGCTTCGGGCGCGCCGGAATCGACATCCGCAACGTCACGAGTGGCGAGCAGCTCATGCGAGCGCTTGAGGCCAGCTTCCCCGCCTACTGGGGAAGAGAAGTTGCCAGGATTGCGGCGAAGAAGCCGCGCTCCCATCGCGAAGGCATCGAACGAGCCTATGTCGTGGCGATTGCGCTAGGCGACACGGAACAGAAGACACGCCTGAAAGCGATTCTCGATCGACTCAACACCCATCCGCTAAGTCTCATTCGAACGACCGAATAGCTGCTGTTCGAGGATTTCGCGGTTTAGGTGCTTGAGCAGGAAGCGCGCATCGCGGCGAGCCTCTGGTTCGCGAAACCCTTCGAGCGCCGCTTCCAGTTCCGTCCGCTTCGCGAGCAGCTCCGGCAGCGGGGCTGCTTCAAGCCAATTGAAGAATGATCGCACAAAACGCTTATCCAGCATGGATGTTCTCCTTCAATGAAGAAGGGGAACACCAAGCCCCCGGACGGGGAACCGATGTTCCCCGCCCGGGTGACAAGCAACGCCGGATGACGTCGCAAAAATGCAAAAGCCCTGTGGCAAAGCCGCAGGGCCTTCGCAACGACTGGAAGTGTTGAGCTTCCAATGAACCACAGCCGGGATCGTGAAATCCCGGCGTGATGACGCGCGACACGAAGGTCGCAAACCTCAGACTACCGACACTGCGTCTTGCGACGCTGAAACTCACTGTTGCTTGCGCAACGGGATCGCGCCAAGGCGATCGGACTCCAGGGCTGTTAACGCCAGCTGCGCCAGATCGAGAGACTCGATCCGGACTTCATGTTGACTGCGTGAGCAGCCGCCACGAAGGCCGAGTAGGTACGAGTACCTACGAGAAAGCGATAGAAGTATTGCATACGGCGTTGGCCGTTTCAAGACTGATTTGCATGCCCAAATCGCCGTCGGGACGAATTGCTGGCGATTTCGGGTGTGTTTCGGCTCGCCTCGCCGATTCGCTTCCGATGGAACGGGTCGACGTCGGCGGGATCGTGGTTCCGGAGCCATGGGGGATGCAATCGCCCTTCGGATTCGGCAATGGAATGCAGTCGCAATTGTTTCAGCCCAATCCAGCGGCTAATGTCCAATCGCCGCTGCGCGACAGACTGGTCCGGAGGAGGGGGGCTACAGCACTCGGGCTAGCAGTTCCAGAATCCGTTCAACACGCACACGGCTGGAGAATTCACCGACTGGTTCGGTCTCAGCGCCCGCGGAAGCGGCGATGCATCCCGATCCATATAGGCGTGTGCCCGCACGTCTTTGGTTCCGAAGGGCATCGACACGGTTGGAAACTCGCGAATGGAAATGGGCTCGTCGATGAGTTCAATGATTCCGGTGTGCAACGGATCCTGGCTGATGATTCGGTAGATGCGCTCCGATCCGTCTTTCGGCCCCTCGATGTACCGCATGAACGAGCCCTCCCGGTGCAGCAAGACGCCGGTCACGCCCGCTTCCGTGTTCCGCGCTCGCGCCCTCGACAACAGATGCTCCATTTCCCTCTCGGAGAGAAGGCGAATTGCCGACGACACGTAGAGTATGCAATGCAGCTCGATCGAAAGTGTTGATGCGTTGTCGAGTTTCATGAAGCATCGGCTGCGGACATGCCAGATCGGAAGAGGGCAACGCAATGCTATCAGTATAAGCCCGAACGGCATCGCCAACTTCAACTCAGAATCACGGTCTGCCACACACTTTCCATCACGCATCGCTGGGCGCACGCGTCGTGATGGCGTTTGGCTTTCGTGGTTGTGACAATCGACGAGACGCTCTCTCGTAGTTGCAGACTCGGCTGCGCATGGCTTTCCATTCTCGGGTAGAGACGGGGCGACGTGACTCGTTACGTGATGGAGCAGGATGATGGGTTGCACGGAGCCTATCGCGTGTAACGCTCTACTCGAGTGTCGTGCTCGTTCCGCATCCTGCCCCAATCGGCAACCTTCACGCTGCGGCGACGGGAGCGAAAGGACGATCCCGCCTCATCCGTTGTACGAGAAAGGCTGGCCGGCCACGGTGCCGACGGCGCAAGAATCGGCCCTGCTGGCGCGCGTGCGACACGAGGTGGCTGCCGCGGTCGGCCTGGATATCAACTGCACGACGCCGGAAGAGCTGACCGGCCACTACCTGGACCTGATGGCCCAGCGCGAGGCGAAGTTCGGAGCGGCGATCGAACGAGGAAATCAAACATGGAACCAATTCTTCCCCTACCCCCGCTCAGCGTGTTTGCGGCACTCTTTGTGGGCAATACGCCGGTCGGGCTTTCACTTCGGCCGGCCGAACACGCAAACGACAAAGCCACAGCCCGAGCTCAGGCCGACGCTAAGGTGAAGCGGCCGCCCCGTTTCCGGCTTCGATTCCGGCCGTCGCGTCCGACGTTCCAGGAGATCAGCCTCGATGAGGCGTGCCGGTTCGCTGGCGAAGAAGGGCTCTCGGTCGGTTGGTTCGGCCTCCGGCCGATGGCCTTCGGAGAGTTCGATCCATCCGGCAATCTGTGCGGCGCGGTCATCGCAGCCCGTCCGCGATGCGGCGCACTCGACGATGGCGTGACCCTGGAGGTGCAGGCGATTCTGCACCGCGAAGTCGGCCGGCGCAGGGCACTGCTCGCCGGCGCAATGGCGATCGTGCGGCAATGCGGATTCACCAGAATGCTGATCGGGGAACGGGCGGGGCGCCATATCGATCTGGAGGCGATCGGGTTCATGACGCTACTGGCCGAAAACCCTCGTTCCGACGCGTTGCTCGGTCGCGTCCTGCGCTGGGGCGAGCGCATCAAGTAACCAGCGGGTGCCAGGCTGGGTGCGACCGGTCATGCGGTGTGTGACGGTGTCCCGTGAACCCTGTGACTTGTCACCGGGCTTGTTGATGCTGACGTGCTAGGTCAACCGAGCGCTTCCGCATCGAATATCTCCAATGGCGCCAGCCTGACCAGCTTTGCCGCCTCGTCCACTGACGCATTCAGCCAAGTCTCGACATCGCTGCGTTCGATCGGCACCACGCTACGTTTGTCCTGCTGATCCGGCAGCAGCTTCGGATCCGGCTTGTGCATACGCGACATCAGCGGATGCCGATCGGCATTGAGCGTGAACATCGTGTAGCTTTCGACCATCTCGCCGGTCTCCTTGTCGAGCCAGGTGTTCCATAGGCCGGCCAGGCCCCACGGTTGGCCGTCGGCTCGGCCGAATCGCCACCACACATTCTTTCCAGTCTCCCAGCAGGGCTCATAGAACATCGAGGCTGGGATGATGCAGCGCTGGCCCCTGGCCCACGGCTGTTTGTAGGAGGCCTTCTGCGCCAGTTCCTCGAACCGGGCATTGTTGGTCGAATACCTGAGCTTCGCCGCCTTGGCAAACCAGGGAATCAACCCCCATTGCCCGACGACAAGCTCGGTATTGGATTCGCCGGGAATCGCGCGCAGGAACGGGCCGGCACTACGCGGGAAGACGTCCATGTCGCGCGGCCACGGATGACGGCGACTGATCTCCCAGTAGCGTTTCATGTCCCCTTCAGCCGGGGCGACGTAGCGATTGCACATGCCACGAGTATCATCGCCGGGCCCATGGTTCGCAAGCTGCCTCACGATGAATCCGAACCAGCTACTAGTCCTCGCTCTGACGACAGCCCTCGTGGGCTGCGCCTCGGTCGCGCCGATTCCGGCTGCGCCAGAAGGGGCGAATCCAGCCGTCAGCGAAGCACAGGTGCCCGTGCAGGCGCTGAACCCAGATGTGCGGCAGGACTCGATTCACCTGACGATCTGCCAGCTGGGCTATGCGGCCTCGGTCCGACCGTCGACCCTCTACACGAACGGCGTGAAGCTCAAGCTGCTCCGGGATCGCGGCCTGCCGGCATCCCGGGCACCGGAATTCGAACTCGACCATATGGTCGCACTCGCCCTGGGCGGGCATCCGCGCAATCTCGTGAACCTGCAGCTGCAGCCTTGGGAAGGCGAAGACGGAGCGAAGAAGAAGGACCAGTTCGAGCGCAAGCTGCAAACCAAGGTCTGCGCCGGCGAGCTGTCCTTGGCCGAGGCGCAGCGGAGTCTGTTCTATTGGCGGACGGGTGCGCAATAGCGCGCAATTCGATGCCGCGCCGACGCACGCGGAGAAAGGGGCCGCTATCAGAGAAAATGCTGGAGGCGTAAGATCGGCCAGCAAGAGTCACTTACCGGCTCAAGACCTGCTCAGATGAACGGCTGGAATGTCATTGCATAGCTGCCCCACGCGAACGATCCAGCGGAGGCAGCAGTTCGGCCAAAGGAGACGGTGAGGCGCCGGGAGAGTTCGGGCAGCAATGGAGCGGTTAGCAGACCGTCGCCCGTGAAGCCATCTTGAGCGTCTGCTCTACCAAATCTCGCCGGCAGGGCGCCGCCGGCTGCTGCGTTTCACGTGTTGCGGTCGAAAGATCGCCACTGCAGGCCCGGACTTTGAGGGGCGTTGACGGTAAATGTCGGTTGTGCTCCGGAACGATCGACTGCTCCCCAACTTGTGCCAGCACCCGCATGTTCAGAAGTTCGCGCCCGAAACGCACGTCAAGTTGTTCTTCAGCCCGACTCCGCACCAGTTGGACGATCGCCCGACGATCAAGAAGACCATCGGCCTGGTCGACGCTTGTGCAATCTCGCGCCAGTGCCTGAAATCGACGCCTGACGGTGAGGGATCGTCTTCAGGATGTGTGTGCCACTCTCCGACGTAGTCCATGGTCTCCCCGCTTTCCTTCCACCGGCGCAGCGCGACCCGTTGATGATGCGTTGCATGGCGGAAGAACCCGAAGCGCCTCTGCGCATCTCGCGATGTTGGAACCGTGGCCTCGGTCACGTGCGTGTGTGGTCCGCGGCGATACCCCATCAGAATGCCGCCAGCCTCAGGCGCTGATGTCTCCATCTGCCTGAAGGCCGATAGCCGCTCCAGCACCTGTGGCTCTACAAGCAGCATTGCGCCGCTAGGACGAAACGGCAGCGGCTTGAGCATCGTGCGATCCGCATGCAGGGCACCCAGCCAACCGAGTCACGTCCTGGTTCTTGACGCCATACACATTCGCGTTGGCCGTTGCGCTGGTCCTGAATCTCGGACTTGCCCGTCCGTTCTGGAGCCAGTCGACCACAACCTCCATGCACAGAGCCGCCGCGGACATCGGGGCACTGACCGCGTATGGGGTAAAGCCGTTGCAGCCCAATTGCTTGCGCCTGGGTTGCCCTTTCAAGACCGGATACCGTTCCTGGCGATAGTTCTTGTGGTCGGCCTGCAGCAAGCACCTGAAGCACCCGAGCTCGCGCCCCTGGGCCCAGAAGGTCTGAACGCATTCCCCGTTCCCACGGATCCGCACGTGGAGCACCGGGGTGTCGGTTCCTCGATCCAGACGCATCGCGTTGATCACCTCGCTGACGGCCTCTTCTCCAGTTGCATCGATGACCAGGTCTGCATTGAAGAGATCGGTCAGCCCACGCACGCTGCGCACGCGAGCACGAACCTTCGAGAACGGGAACTGCCGCTTCAGTTCGTCGGCCAGCGCCTCGCCCTTGTGCTTGAAGAGTGCCGGATAGCCGAGCACATGTCGCCCGAGGTTCTCCGGCTTCATGTCGTCGTGGTCAACGAGGTCCAGGTGTCCCTTCCCGGTACCGGCACCCAGTCGAATCAAGCCAGGCGCAACGTGTGAGCCGATGGCGCCGCAGCCAATCACGGTGATGCGCTTGCCCTTCAGGTCTGGGAATGTGAGGTTGCGGCTGTGGACGAAGTCAGGCCCGAACTCGGTGATCGCCAGGCGGCTGATCTTGCGCGTTCCCCCGCGGCTGTGCAGGAACTGGCGGTAGAGCTTGGGCTTCTTCTGCGCACCGAGCCGATGGACAGGATCGAGCTCGAACCCGAACCCCAGCCACCCCAGCGGCGTATGAACGGCGAATGTCGCGATGGAGTACTTCAGGTACTGAGGCTCGCGCTCTAGCACGAGCTGAATCTGCTGGTACAGCCGACGATCCCAGGCCTGGAGCCAAGCGAAGAGTTCCTTGACGTTGGCGGGCATGGTGGCCGGCACAGCCGGCAGCACCTCGGTCGCGAACAGCCAGCACGGGCACTTCGTTTCGGTGGGTGGCTTTGCGCCCAACGCGACCGCGAGGGATTCGACTTCCTCCTTGCTGTCTGCTACGACCGCGTGAGATTCGTCGCCGATGGTCACGAACCAGTAGTTTGAAGACTTGGTCGTCCGGTCGACGGTGCCGATCATCACCGAGTAGACAGCACTAGATTCACCATGCGACCAATGCTGCAGGAACTCGTCCTGGATATCGTCGTGCCGGAAGTCGGGGTCATGCCGGATTCGCTCCAGGACGCTTTGCGCCTGATCGAGACACTGCGCGATCGACTCGGCCGGATCGTATCGATCCAGCACCACGGCGCCAGACGCGAAGTAGCACAAGCCACCGGAGGCGTACACATGGGGCGACAGCGCCGGCAGTATGTCGAGGTGATCGAGCACCTTGATCGACGGGTAGGTCAGAAAATCCCAGTCGGCGATGGCGAACCTGACCTTGATCGGTCCACCCTTGCATGGAAGCGCACCATCGAAAGACCGGACACCGCCGCGCTGGCCGCTGGGCTTGAAACCCCTCGACCGCAGCAGCCTGAGCGCCTCGGCGAGTCGCGATGCCGAGGCTTCCGGCATGCGGTTCAGCCCGCGCTGGTCGACTTCACCACCGGCCGTGAAACGCGATCGGCGCCGATCACGCGCACGGCATCTTCGCCGCCATCCGGCTCAACCAGATCGGTGCGGTAGGGAACGCGGCCGCCCAACTGCATGCGAAGGATGTCGATTGCGTCGCCCGCAAAGTGCGAGGCCTTCAGTCGGGCTGATTGCATCTGGGAAGCAAGCGTCTCGGCACGGACCGAGGCTACTTGGCGACCAGCCTCATCGAGGCGCTTGTTGAAGTCTTCCAGGCCCTCGGCGATGCCGGGTTCTCGCACGTCGCCCTTTAGCGCGGTGGCCAGGGTCCGGGCAGCCTTTTCCAGCGCCAGATCGTCGCGGCCCCGCTGCGGTTCGAAGGTCTGCCCTACGGCGATCATGATGCATACCGACGTAGGTCCGTCACCGTCCTTCCACTGAAGGTCGCGCCAAGCCTTGAGGTAGCGGCACACGCGCCGCAGCTGCTCGGTGTGCTCCTCGACCCTGTCAAGGAACCACCGCGAGACTTCCTCGGGGTCTGACGGCTTCCACTCGCCAGCGCGCGTGGCCATCATGATGTCGACCATGTCTTCCCACTGCTGCTGGGTGAAGTCCTCTTCGGCGAAGTTCGCGACCAGTGCTTCGCGGGCGTCCAAGGTTCTCGCGGCGTCAAACGCACCCTTCTCGACGATCTGGACGAACTGTTCCTCGGGAGCGGCGTACAGCGGGATGTCGATGTGCGCCCAAGCGTTGATCTGAACGCGGATGCAGGTGTCCTTGCCGCCGTAGAGTTGCCAGCCCTTCTCCTTGCAAAGGTCCCGCAGCAGACCCTCGACCAGTTGGAAGTAGAGCTTGGCCATGACGTGCGGTGGGCCGCTGTCTTCCCAAATCGACACTGGGAGGTACACGCCGAAGTCCCAGTCCATCTCCTGCGGCGGGTGCCAGGCCGGCTGCACACAGGTCTTGTACGACCACGAACCCTGGGTGCGGAATCGCGGCGTAACCGCCTTGTCCATGCCCAGCACCTTGATCGTCGCCTCGCGGATTCGCGGGCGCAGGTGATCGCGGATCTCGTTCTTGGCGGTGAACAGCACGTCGCGCTGGTTCTTGGTGGGTTCGATGGAATCGATGAACACTTCTTCGGCAGTAGCGAAGAGCAGACGGTTGAGCTTAAGCATGGTCTACGGCCTCAGATGTGCGCGTTCTCGCCGTAGAAGAAGACCGGCTTGGAGGGCGAGTGCTCCAAGAAGGTTCGGAACTCGGGCTTGCTGATGCAGGTCTTGGATCGCTGGATGGCGGCGCCCAGCAGGACTTCGCGGGCGTTCTGATCGGCGACGTCGAGCGCCACTGCGCGAGCGCGCTCGTCGTGGAGCTCGTCGTCCACATGGAGGTAGCGATTGCCAAGGCGGTGCCCGAGCATGAAATCGCTCAGCACTTCCTGCGCCGAGATGGACAGCCCGAAGAGCCGCCGCGACATCTTGATCGGCGACCAGCCTCCCCAGTCACGAACGCCGCCATCGCGGTTCTGCCGCGGATTAACGGTGAAGCGCGAGGACATCGTGCCTACCGCCATCAGGCGAACCCTTTCGAGATCCTGGTTGAAGAACTTGTTCGCCTCATGAAGGCCAAGCAGCCCGGGGGCATTGGCATAGAGGCCGCCATCGACGTACTGGCTGTTGTTGAAACAATGCCTCGGGAAGTAGGCCGGGGCTGCGCTCGTGGCCATCGCGACGTCCACGATGCGGTGGTTGTGGTCGCGCTTGAAGTCGGCGTGATGCGGCGTCTTGAAAACAACCGGTTCGCCGGTCGAGTAGTTCAGGCTCGGGATGATCACCGGGTGCTTGCACGCGCCCAGAAGCCGGTCGCCGAACAGCTTGGAGCTGGAGAGCAGCCCCATCAGCGGTGCCGGCGAGTACGACGCCCGCACCAAGCCGCGCAGAGACCAGCGCTTGCTGAAGATCTCCTCGCCGTGGTCGACGAAGAGGTCAACGACGTTCTGGGCAGGGATCTCCAGCGCCAGCGCCAAGGCCAGGATGCCGCCGATCGAGGTGCCCGTGATCAGGTCGAACCGGGAGGCGAACGGCGCATCGATCTCGCGCTCGATGTCCGCGATCACCTTGGCCGTGTACAGCCCACGGAATCCTCCGCCCGACAGGGCGAGGATCTGAAAGGGCTCGGGCACATTCTTTGGCATATGGGAGGTAGGGACTCTGGTTCGCGAAATCAAAGGCCAAGAAGTCGGCGTCTGACTTTGCGATAGGTCTTGATGGCCACGAGCAAGAAGCCGCCCAGCGCCATCCAGGCCGCCTTGTCGTAGCGGTGCATCAGCGCGTCACGGATCACATCAGCCTGTGGCGCCATGAGGCCGCGCAGCTCAAGTCCGTCGACCAGCACGTGGCCCATGAGCAGCGTGCCGGCGAAGAAGATGAGGCCTAGCGCAATTGCGAGCTGCGTCTTGGCGGAGTGACAGAGCACCACCAGGACTTCCGAGAGCCAGTCACGCATGGTGGTGTCCTATCTGGGTCAAGGTGCGATGGCCGCCGTTGCCGCCTTGATGGCGGCTTCGGAGCCTTGGAACTCGACCGTGCGGATGCTGCCGTCCGGCTTTCGGCTGAACCGCACCGTGACGCCACCGCGCCGCGCGGCCGCATCCCTCGCCTTCCTAGTGATCTGCTTTTCGACCTCGGCCATCGCCGCCCGCATCAGATCGGGCTTGCTGGGCATCTTGATGTCAATCTTGATCATTTGCGGTCCCTCGGCGGACAGGGGTCGTTGCCGTAGGAGTCGCGAGCCCGAATGCGGCCGTCCTGACCGTGGATCAGGATCTCACTCTGGCCCTGGCGTGCCATCTGCCGGCCAGCCTGGACGGCCTGCGCTTGCGTGTCGAACACCTGGGTCGCGCGCTGCCCGCCTTCGCGGAGGGTGCCCCAGCCGTTGTCGCGCTGAACGATGTGAACGTTGTTCCGGTTGGCCATCACGAACCTCCAGTTCGCCGAAGTTGACGTAGCGTAGTTTACAAACGACAATTTAAAAAGTCAATTTGTAAACCACAAAGACGCGGAGAGCACCATGATCGGAAACCGACTCAAGAGGGCGCGAGAATCCCTAGGCTTGTCCCTGCGTGAGCTGGAGGCCGCCATCCAAGGGCAGGTCACTGCGCAAGCCATTGGCAAGTACGAGCGCGACGAGATGATGCCGAGTTCCACGATCCTGCTGGCACTGGCCAAGGCGCTCAAGGTCTCACCCGAGTACCTGCTCAGCAAGCGCGAGATCGCGCTTGCGGGCGTGGACTTCCGCAAGGCGCCCCATGCCGCTGCCAAGGAAGAGCGCGCAGTTGAAGCGACGGTGCTCGACCGGATCGAGCGCTACCTGGAGCTTGAAGAGCTGCTGCCCGGTGCGGAGGATCCATGGGGAGCGCCTTCGAGCAAAACCTTCGAAGTCGGCCGCATCGAGGACGCTGAGCAGGCCGCTGACGCGTTGCGGCGACTTTGGAAACTGGGCATTGACCCGATCCCCTCCGTTGCAGAGCTGCTGGAGGACAAAGGGGTGAAGGTTATCGCCCTGGACTTGCCGGAGAACGTGTCGGGCTCCAAGGCCTTCGTGCAGCGACCGAAGTGCGAGGACGTGCCGGTGATTGTCGTAAATCAGGGACATAACGGCGAGCGTCAGCGATTCACGCTGGCCCACGAGCTGGCGCATCTGGTCCTGCGTTTCAGTGGGCTGAGCGACTTGGAGCAGGAGAAGGCCGCCGATCGGTTTGCTGGCGCGTTCCTGATGGCCAAGGACATGGTCCTGCGGCTGTTGGGACCGCACCGTACGTCGATATCCATCGGCGAACTGGCGGAGCTAAAGAAGATCTTCAAGGTCAGCATCGCTTCGCTGGTGGTGCGCTGCGCCCAGATCGGCATCCTTACGAAGGCAGCCTATGGTCGGCTATGGGCTCAGATCAAGCACTTGGGCTGGAACAGTCAGGCGTCCACTGAGCCCGGCCTTCTACCGGCCGAAGTGCCGCAGCGCATGGAACGGCTGTGCCTGCGCGCGGTTGCCGAGGGTGCGATTTCGGAGGCCCGTGCCGCAGAACTGCTGAACATCAGCGTTCGCGAGCTGGATCGCCGACTGATGGGGCAGGCTGCCTAAACGGTCATGATCATCCTGGTCTCGGACACGTCCGTCCTGATCGACCTGGAGCGAGGTGGGCTGCTGGAGCCCGCGTTTTCCTGCGGGCTGACGATGGTGGTGCCCGATCTGCTGTATGCACGTGAGCTTGAACCCGACAACGGTCTGTTGCTGCGGCGTCTTGGCCTGGGTGTCGTTGCACTGGTCCCGGACGAGGTGGCCTTTGCCCAGCAGCTGCGCAAGGAACAGCCCGGCTTGTCGCTTCCAGATTGCTTCGCCCTGAGCTGCGCTCGGCGACCGGATTACGCGTTGGTGACCGGTGACAAGCTGCTGCGCACGGAGGCCCAATCACGGCGGTGCGCGGTGTATGGTTTGCTGTGGATCCTCGACCAGATGGAGTCCTCGGGCAAGATTGGCACCACCCTGCTGCACGAGGGCTTGATGCGCATTTCGAATCACCCACGCAGTCGTCCGCCTCAAGGCGAGGTCCGAGCGCGGCTGCAACGCTGGTCACCGACTTGAGCATTCCGACCTTCGAGCCGACTGACTCAACTCCGTCTTTGCGGTAGGACGAGACGTCCGCCGGGGCGACCGTGAACGCTTCTGAACGTCTCTTCCTGGCCGTGGGCTGCCCAGCTAGGTCGCGCCGGAAAGCTGACCGCCGCATCGATCCCCAATTTTCCGTCGGCGGCTTTCGGGAAACGTTTGGACTCGCGGCTCCCGGCCATCAAGGGCCATTCGTCGGCAAAACCTGTCGGGCCGGGTTTCAGACTGGCTGCGGACATTCGAGATTGGCTGCTGAGTGACGGTTCTTGGCCGGTCCGGCCAGTCGTTGCCGCAAGTGACAGCTGGTGCAGTACATCGGAACCAACTGCGACGGATCAAGGCACTCACCAGGGCAATCGCTTACGCAGGCGTCGTAAACTCTTGTAAATATTCGTTTACGATCAACATATTATGACATGGGCTTGGCATTGCGGGATGAATGGCGTCTACTCTGACCTTTTCGGAGGGTTTCGAGATGACGTTGATGGAGACATTTTCCGGTCTGCCGGACCAGCGCAAAGGTGCGGCGCTGCGCTTCTCGCTGGCACAGATTCTGGTGATGGCAATCTGCGCGGTCCTGTGCGGAGCGGACAACTGGGTCGAAGTGGCCGACTGGTGCAAGGATCGTCGGCAGTGGCTCAAGGAACGATTTGGTTTGCGCTTGGACAGGGGCACACCGTCGCATGACACTTTTGGCGACGTGTTTGGCGTACTGGACGCAAGCGTATTCGAGGCGCGCTTTCGGCAGTGGATCAACGCACTGGCGGGGGTGGTCGAAGGCGTGGTGGCGATCGATGGGAAGACCTTGCGAGGCTCGGGCAACAAAGGCAGCAATGCGCTGCTGCACATGGTGACGGCCTACGCGGTGCAAAGCGGCCTGTGCCTGGCGCAGGAAGGCACCTGCGGCAAGGGGCACGAGTTGACGGGGGTCAAGTCGCTGCTCGATATTCTGATCTTGAAAGGATGCATCGTAACGATGGACGCACTTGGTTGCCAGACCGAGCTGGCCGAGCGCATCGTCGCCCGTGGAGGCGATTACCTCTTGCAGGTCAAGGACAACCAGAAGAATCTTGCCGAGGCGATTCGCGAGTTCTTTGAGCAAGGCGGCAAGGCCGGCTTTGGTAAGCTCACGGTCGGACGCATCGAGGACATCGAGAAGGATCACGGCCGGATCTGGACACGCCGTTACACGTGGATCAACGATGTGTCCTGGATGGACAAGTCGATGTGCCAAGCGTGGAAGAAACTGGGCGGGGTGGGCATGATCGAGTCGGTGCGGCAAATCGGCGATGAAATTACCGTCGAGCATCGCTACGCCATCGGTTCGTCGGGCGTGCAAACGGTAGAGATGTTCGCCAAGGCCTCGCGCAGCCACTGGGGCATTGAAAACCGGCTGCACTGGACGCTCGATGTGGTCTTCCGTGAGGATCAGTGCCGCACCAGAACCGGGCACTCGGCGCGCAACTTCTCGACGCTGCGCAAGTTTGTCCTGGCTACCTTACGCAAGGAAGAAGGTTCCAAGATGGGCTTGCGCCGCCGCCGTACCCATGCCGACCGCAATCAAGATTACCGTGAGTCCCTGATCGACACAGCATTCTCCGCATCGTCGAGCAAAGAATCCATGATAACTACGTAAGCGATTGCCCTGAGGCACTCACGCGCCTGAATCTCGTCCCCCACCATGAGATGCTACCATGCTGCGGCGCCCGAGGAGCGCCCGCACACCTATGAACGCCGTAGAAATCGAACAAGCCATCTCCGACCTGGCGCTTCAGCCCTTCGACGCGGCCGAGTTCCCCTTCGCCTTCCTGGCCGCCTTCGGCAACAAGGACACCACGCTCAGGCGCCTGCGCGCGGGCAACAACAACGCCTCCGACGTGCCCGGCGGCGTGCTCCAGCGCAACAACATCCACATCGCCGTCTGCCAGCCCGGCAGCACCGGCGCCGGGCTGCACGCGCTGCGCAGCAGCGCAGCCACCGCAAAGGGCAAGGCCAAGTTCATCCTCGCCACGGACGGCCAGACGCTGGAGGCCGAAGACCTGGACGCGGACGAAACCATCGCCTGCGACTACCCGGACTTCCCCAACCACTTCGGCTTCTTCCTGCCGCTGGCCGGCATCTCCACGATCAAGGAGATCAAGGACAACCCCATCGACGTGCGCGCCACCGGCCGCCTGAACAAGCTGTACGTCGAGCTGCTGCGCGAGAACCCGGACTGGGCAACGTCCGAGCGTCGCGGGGACATGAACCACTTCATGGCGCGTCTGATCTTCTGCTACTTCGCCGAGGACACCGACATCTTCAATGGCGAGGCGTTGTTCACCCGCACCGTGGAGCAGATGAGCGACCGCGACGCCGGCAACACGCACCAGGTGCTGTCCGAGATCTTCCGCGCGATGAACGTGAAGATCGCGGACCGGGCCGCCGCCAACCTGCCGCGCTGGGCCGACGTCTTCCCCTACGTCAACGGCGGCTTGTTCTCAGGCAGCGCGGACGTGCCGCGCTTCACCCGCATGGCACGCACCTACCTGCTGCACGCCGGCACGCTGAACTGGAAGCAGATCAACCCGGACATCTTCGGCAGCATGATCCAGGCCGTGGCCGACGAGGACGAGCGCGGCGAGCTGGGCATGCACTACACCAGCGTGCCCAACATCCTGAAGGTGCTGAACCCGCTGTTCCTCGACGACCTGCGTGCGCAACTGGAGGCCGCGGGCGACAACAAGATCAAGCTGCTGAACCTGCGCAAGCGCATGGCGCGCATCCGCGTGTTCGACCCGGCCTGCGGCAGCGGCAACTTCCTGGTGATTGCCTACAAGCAGATGCGCGACATCGAAGCGGAGATCAACCGCAGGCGCGGCGAAACGCACCTGCGCAGCGAGATCCCGCTGACCAACTTCCGCGGCATCGAACTGCGCGATTTTCCTGCGGAGATCGCGCGGCTGGCGCTGATCATCGCGGAGTTCCAGTGTGACGTGCTCTACCGGGGGCAGAAGGATGCATTGGCGGAGTTTCTGCCCCTGTCGGCGGAGAATTGGATCGTCTGCGGCAACGCGCTGCGGCTGGATTGGCTGAGCGTATGCCCGCCGACGGGCACCGGCGTGAAGGTGACGGCGGATGACTTGTTCGAGACCCCGCTTGATCAGACTGAGATCGATTTCGAGAACGAGGGTGGCGAGACCTACATCTGCGGCAATCCGCCGTATCTTGGTTCGCGCGATCAGCAGGACGAACAGAAGTCGGACTTGCAGCTTCTTTTCGACAAGCGAGTTCAGAACTGGAAGTCACTCGACTATGTTGCCGGCTGGTTCATCAAGGCTGCCGACTACACGACCAAGACGCAGTCCACCGCAGCGTTTGTGTCCACGAACTCCGTCTGCCAAGGCCTGCAGGTTCCGATTCTGTGGCCCGAAGTGTTTCGCCTTGGCTGCCAGATCGAGTTCGCTCACACATCGTTTCGGTGGGCCAATCTCGCCAGTCACAACGCAGGTGTCACGGTAGCCGTCGTCGGCTTCACAGCGCGGCCACGCAATCCGAGGCGCTTGTTCTCTGTTGACTATGCTGGAAACACCGTCGAGCGCCAATGCACGCATATCAATGCGTACCTTGCCGCCGGCGAGAGCGTGATCGTCGACAAGGCGAGTCAGCCGCTCAGTGCGCTGAGTGAGATGACCTTTGGAAACACACCGATAGATGGCGGTCACCTGCTGTTCTCCCGAGACGAGCGTGACGCGCTGGGGCTGACGTCGGCGCAGCAGCTCCGCTTCGTTCGGAGGATTCTGGGATCGGCTGAGTTCATTCGCGGCTTGCAACGCTACTGTCTCTGGATTGAGGATCAGCACTTGTCCGAGGCGCTGGATATCGATGCTGTTGCGCGACGTGTTCGAGACGTGCGAGCTCTCAGGCTCAATGGTGGGAAGACGGCGAGAGATATCGCTGAACGATCTCACCAGTTCCAGCGGACTTACGTTGGGCGGTACTCAACGATCGTCGTCCCTCGAGTCTCCTCCGAGTCCCGGGAGTACCTGCCCTGTGGTTACGAACCTGCCGGGACAGTCGTCGCCGACGCCGCCTTCGCCCTGTATGACGCCCCCCTATGGAACATGGCACTCATCGCCAGCCGCCTGCATCTGGTCTGGATTGCCACTGTCTGCGGCAAGATGAAAACGGACTTCCGCTACTCCAATACCCTGGGCTGGAATACCTTCCCCGTCCCGCTGCTGACCGAGCAGAACAAGGCCGACCTGACCCACTGCGCCGAGGATGTCCTGCTCGCCCGCGAAGCGCATTTCCCCGCGACCATTGCCGACCTCTACGACCCGGACACGATGCCGGAGAACCTGCGCCAGGCCCACGAGCACAACGACGAGGTGCTGGAACGTATCTACATCGGTCGCCGCTTCAAGAACGACACCGAGCGGCTGGAGAAGCTGTTCGACCTGTACACCAAAATGGTGGCGAAGCCGGGCACAGCCAAGCGGGCCAAGGCAGTGCGGGCCAAGAAGTCTGTAAAGAGGGCAGCCGCGTGAGCGACAAACCCGTCAGCCTGACGTCACCGCCGCGGGGCTATGCCGAGTGGCTGGCGGAGCTGAAGACCCGCATCCACACCGCGCAGCAGCGCGCCACGCTGGCCGTCAACCACGAACTGGTGCTGCTGTACTGGCAGATCGGCCGCGACATCCTGGCGCGGCAGGCCGAGCAAGGTTGGGGCACGAAGGTGATCGACCGGCTGGCGAAAGACCTGCGCACCGCCTTCCCCGAGATGAAGGGCTTTTCGCCGCGCAACCTGAAGTACATGCGCGCCTTCGCCGATGCATGGGCGGACGCGGCATTTGTGCAGCAGGCTGTTGCACGATTGCCCTGGGGCCACAACCTGGTGCTGCTGGACAGGCTGCCCGGGCCGGAAACCCGAAAATGGTACGCCGCCAAGGCCATCGAGCACAACTGGTCGCGCAACGTGCTGGTGATGCAGATCGAGACCGGGCTGCTGGAGCGCAGCGGCAAAGCCGTCACCAATTTTCCGTCCACGCTGCCGGCGCCGCAATCCGACCTGGCGCGCGAATCCATCAAGGATCCGTACCGCTTCGACTTCCTGGGCCTGAGCGACGAGGCGCAGGAGCGGGAGATCGAACGCGCGCTGGTGCGCCACGTCACCGAGTTTCTGCTCGAACTGGGCGCGGGCTTCGCTTTCGTCGGCCGGCAGGTGCTTCTGGACGTGGCAGGCGACGAGTTCTTCATCGACCTGCTGTTCTATCACCTCAAGCTGCGCTGCTACGTGGTGATCGAACTCAAGGGCGGCAAGTTCAAGCCGGAGCACCTGGGCCAGTTGAGCTTTTACCTGACCGCGGTGGACGAGCAGGTCAAGCACCCGCAGGACGCGCCGACCATCGGTCTGCTGCTGTGCAAGAGCAAGAACAAGGTGGTGGCCGAGTACGCGCTGCGCAATGTAAACAAGCCGCTGGGCGTGGCGGACTACCAACTGGTGGAGTCATTGCCGCCCGAGCTGCAAACCAGCCTGCCGAGCATCGAGCAGATCGAGCGTGAGCTGGGCGGCGCCGCTGGCTCGAATCACTCCGATGACTCCGCCGCGGACGACGAAGAATCATGACGAACCCGATCAACACCTACACCGTGCCGTCGGTGTCCATCACCACGGCACGCACCGGCGCTTCTGCCAAGGCAAACGAGCTGGGCATGCGCACGATGCAGGAGCGTGCCTATGCCAAGCGCGGCGAACAGTACCTGCTCATCAAATCACCGCCGGCATCGGGCAAGAGCCGGGCGCTGATGTTCATTGCACTGGACAAGCTGCACAACCAGGGCCTGCGGCAGGCCATCGTCGTGGTGCCGGAACGGTCGATCGGCGGCAGCTTCGCCGATGAAGCCCTGACCCGACACGGCTTCTACTGGGACTGGACGGTCGCACCCCAGTGGAACCTGTGCAACGCGCCAGGCGTCGACGAGCCGCGCATCGCCAAGTCCAAAGTCGAGGCGGTCAAACAGTTCTTGGCCAGCGAAGACAAGCTGCTGGTCTGCACCCACGCGACCTTCCGTTTTGCGGTCGAGGAACTGGGCATCCAGGCGTTCGACAACCGCCTGATTGCCGTCGACGAGTTCCACCACGTTTCCGCCAACCCCGACAACAAACTGGGCAGCCAGCTGGGCGCTTTCATGGCCCGCGACAAGGTGCATCTGGTCGCGATGACGGGCTCGTACTTCCGCGGCGACAGCGAGGCCGTGCTGGCACCTGCGGACGAAGGCAAGTTCGAGACCGTCACCTACACCTACTACGAACAGCTCAACGGCTACCGCTGGCTGAAGTCGCTGGACATCGGCTACTTCTTCTACACCGGCCGCTACGTCGATGCCGTGGCCAAGGTGCTGGATCCGGCGCTGAGGACCATCGTCCACATCCCCAGCGTCAACTCGCGCGAAAGCCTGAAGGACAAGGAGCGTGAGGTCAACGAGATCATGCAGGCGCTTGGCGAGTGGAAGGGGATCGACGAGACGACCGGCTTCCACCTCATCGACGCTAAAGACGGCCGCACCTTGAAAGTGGCCGACCTGGTGGACGACAGCGACGCGGCCAAGCGCACCCGCGTACTGGGCGCCCTGAAGGACCCGGCGCACAAGGATGACCGCAACCACGTGGACATCATCATCGCGCTGGGCATGGCGAAGGAAGGCTTCGACTGGATCTGGTGCGAGCACGCCCTGACCATCGGCTACCGCAGCAGCCTGACCGAGGTGGTGCAGATCATCGGCCGTGCCACGCGCGACGCCGAGGGCAAGCAACGCGCACGCTTCACCAACCTGATCGCCGAACCGACAGCCGAGCAGTCCGCGGTGGCCGAAGCGGTGAACGACATGCTCAAGGCGATTTCCGCCAGCCTGCTGATGGAGCAGGTGCTGGCCCCGCGTTACGAATTCACGCCCCGCAACGCCGGTTCTCAGGAAGGGTTCGACTACGGCCCGGACGGCTACGTGGACGGCGGCAAGAACCTGGGTGTGAACAAGGAGACCGGCGAGGTCCACATCGAGATCAACGGCTTGGCCAAGCCCAAGAGCAAAGAGGGCAAGCGCATCTGCAAGGAAGACCTGAACGAAGTCATCGCTGCCTTCATCCAGGACAAGCCCGCGCTCGAGCGCGGCACGCTCGACAAGGAAAACACGATCCCTGAGGAACTGACCATTGAGCGCCTGGGCAAGATCGTGCGCGAGCGCTACCCGGAGCTCAGCGATGCCGACCAGGAAGCGGTGCGCCAGCACGCCATTGCCGTCATCAACATCACCCAGCAGGCCAAGCTGGCGCTCGACACGCCCGACCAGGTGCTGCCTCCGATCCCTACCCTGGATGGCGACGATGGTGGCACTCCCGCCGACAAGGTCCACAGCAACACCGACCTGATCGAAGGCGTGCGCAAGTTCATCAACGTGCGCGACCTGGACATCGACCTGATCGACCGCATCAATCCGTTCGAGGCCGCCTATGCGGTGCTGGCAAAGACGATGGACGAGAAGTCCCTGCGCCAGATTCAGGCCAGCATCGCCGGCAGGAACATCAAGATCACCGAGGACGAGGCGCGCGAGCTGGCGAAGCGCGCTTTGCTGTTCAAGAACGAGCGCGGTCGCGTGCCGGACATCAATTCGGCCGACGCCTGGGAAAAGCGCATGGCCGAGGGTGTGGCCGCTTTCGCGCGCTATCGCGCCCAAGCCAAGGCAGCCCAATCGACCGGTTCGCAAGGAGCGTCCGGCAATGGCTGACCTCGACGACGACGAACTGCTGCAGGCCTTGGGCGTCGAAGTCGCGCCCATCAAGGCCGGCGGTCGCACGCCCCGCGAAGAACGGATCATCGCTGGCTTCGAGGACATCCTTCGCTTTCACGAAGCGCACGGGCGCGCACCGCAGCACTGCCAATCCAATGAGAACGGCGACATCTTCGAGCGCCTGTACGCGGTGCGCCTGGATCAGCTTCGCAAGCTGCCCGAGGCGCGGGCCCTGTTGGTCGAGCTGGACAAGCCTGGCCTACTGTCCGAAGCACCAGCGACGCCGGTCGACGTGGATGAACTGGCCGAGGATGACTTGCTCGCCGAGTTGGGCGTCAGCAGCGACCCATCCGATCAAGCCGACATCACCGTGCTCCGCCATGTTCGCTCCCACGCCGACAGACAGATCGCGGAAGAGATCGCCGACCGCACGCCGTGCGAGGACTTCGACAAGTTCCAGCCGCTGTTCGAACGCGCGGAGCGCGAACTGAACGACGGCCTACGCAAGGCGATTTTGTTCAAAGGCGAAGCCAGTGTCGAACAGGGAAACCTCTTCATCGTCGGCGGGCAGTTCGCCTACGTGGCCGACAAGGGCGAAGAATTCCAGACCAGCAGCGGACAGCCCGATGCGCGGTTGCGGCTCATCTACGGCAATGGGACCGAAAGCAATCTGCTGATGCGGTCGCTGCAGAAGGCGCTGACCAAGGACATCAACGGGCGGCGGTTGAGCGACCCGGATGCCGGTCCGCTGTTCGGTGATACCGCCGAGCCGGACGACATCGCGACCGGCACGATCTACGTGCTGCGCAGCCTATCCAAGCACCCGTTTGTTTCCGAGCACCGAATGCTGATCCACAAGATCGGCGTCACGGGCGGAAAGGTTCAAACGCGCATTGCCGATGCCGAGAACCAGGCGACGTACCTGCTGGCCCCGGTCGAGATCGTGGCCGAGTACAAACTGCACAGCCTCAGCCGAGTCAAGATGGAGAACATCTTTCATCGGCTGTTCGGCGCCGTGCAACTCGACCTGACCATCGAGGATCGTTTCGGCAAGCCGGTGAAGCCGAGAGAATGGTTCGTCGTGCCGCTGCATGTCATCGACGAGGCGGTCCAGCGCATTCGGGACGGGACGATCACTGAGTTTGTCTATGACCCTCATACCGCCCGACTAGAGGGCTGAACTTCGGCCATTCGGCGAGCGAGCAGGCGACTGCGATGGGCAGCAAGCGGCACGAGGACCGGTATGGAACACAGAAGGCCACTTCAACCGGCGGCCATGACAGACGGCAACCGCTGCGAAGCCGTCCTTGGGGCAAAAAACCTGACTGGCACTTATGGGTCGAATCCCGCTATAGCAAAAACCGGATAGCTGCCGCTCGGCGAGATTCATAAACGTCCGGCAGGTAATTGTTGCATTGCAGACCTTCCCGGAACGGAGGCCGACCGTCCGCAGTGGCCGAGGCAGAGTCATAGAGCCGTTGGTTACCGGCGACTGCTGCGAGGCGCAGACCCGTCGGTCATAAGGGCGATTCGTATGCCTCGCCAGCGCCGCTCGATGGCAGATTCCGCGCTGGACGGACCATCCTGCACGCCGTATCCTTTTTCCCAAATCGGTGGTCGTTGTTTCGGAGGCGAACATGGTCTTGGGCACCGCGACATACGCGGAAATGCGGTTCGGGGAGCATCTGCGTGGCTGGATCCGGACGGGACACCAGCGCCCGCGGGCGCTGGTGTTCGTCCATGGTTTCACGGGCGACGCGCTCTCGACGTGGACGGCAGACGCGGGCGGTCCCGGCCCACCTCCGCCTTCGTTCATGAGCCTGATCATGGGCGACGACTCGCTCGACGACTTCGATGTCTTCTCGTTCGGCTACACGTCGCGTGTGCTGCGCAGCGCCCCCCCGATCGAGACGATCGTCCAGCAGTTCCGCAACTCCATCGGCCAGGCGCTGGATGGATACGCGATCGTCTTGTGCGGCCACAGCATGGGTGGGCTGGTCTGCATGTCTTACGTCATCAGCGAACTGCGCCTGGCGCGGCCGTTGCCGGTGCTCGGACTGATCCTGTACGGTACGCCGGTCGAGGGCTCGGCCTGGGTCAACGCAATCCGTCTGCTCCTGCACGTGGGATCGGTCAAGCTGTGGTTTCTGCAGTTCTTCGCGAAATACCTGTTTCGCAGCCGCAGCCAGCTGGCCAGCCTGGCCGTAGCGCACGAGTTCCTCAGGGCGCTGCGAAGCGAGTGGGCCCTGCACATCGTCAATGGCGGAGACTTGAAGTTGCCGAACAGCCAGCGGGCGTCGATCCAGATCCGGGTGGTATCGGGCAACGAGGATCTTTTCGTGTCCGAGGCCTCAGCCAAGAGCTATTTCGGGGATCTTGACTGGTACCCGGTGCAGTCCGGCCACGTTGGCATGGTCAAGCCCGACTCTCAAAACCACGAGTCCTACCGGGCATTGCAGAGCTTCCTGCCCGGTTGCCGTTACGCGGATACGCCGGCGATCCGCGCGCGGCTGCGCGAAATCTGCGAGGGGGTTTGGAATCGTCGCTCGGGCAAGCTCCTCAAGGACTGGAAGTATCGGCTAGAGTGCTACGGTGCCCATCACGCAAGCGTCAAACCCTGGAACGTCGCGCTCGAGGGCATGGGCTTCGCCGTCACGCGAGTCGTCGAGTGCGAGTACCAGACGCTGATCTCGCGCGAGCCGTACGCACTTGCATTCGCATACGGACCGGCGGCGGAAGCTCGCGCCTGGGAGGCGAATCCGGCCTACGTGCACTACGTGCGAGTTGACACCGAGTCCAGGGAGCGCAAGGCGGCGATCACGGCGGCATTTGAGGCTGCACTCTCGATGCAACCGGATGACGCGTGGTCGGCGTTATTCCGGAACCCGCGGGTGCGTGTGCGTGAGGTCGCAGGCACCACGTGGTTCGATCTGGTTCCGGAACAAGCGGTCGCCGACGCCACCTCGATCGCGCGCCGCTACACGCTGCCGTCGCAGGCGTTGCATCTCATTGACCGCGAGGCGGTGCTCGGCGTGACGTTCGATAGCGTAAGGCCGCAAGAACTCAGCGATGTGAGCGTCGAGTTCCCATGGCTCACCTACCGGTTCAAAGCCGAGATCACGGTCCACGGCAGACTCGACTTCGTCAATGTTGTCGACCACGTGTTCCCACCGGAGAACTCCAGCGTCAAGGTCAACGACTTGGGCAGCAAGACGAGCGTTTCGCTATCGGTCGATGATCTCGTGCTGCCGGATTCATTCATCCGTCTGAAGTGGCTCGAGCAGGAGCCCAAGGAGAAAACCCCATGAACACCCTCAATGGCCATGGAAAGCGGCGCAGGCCGGACCCCGAGCCGATTGCCCCGCCCAAGCCGGAGAACCCCGGTGCGCCCGGATACGATCCTGACACGTTCGATCGATGACGAACCTGCCGTAGAATCCGCCCGACAACGCAGTCGGGGCCTGTGCGAGCATATCGAGCGATTCCCGCAAGGTACGGGCTGGCCGAAAATCGGGTTTGTCTACACCCTCGTTGGGCATTGGTCATGAACCCATCCGTTGAACTCATCGCTGGAGTCGTCGGAATTGCTGCACTCGTTATCGGTTTCCTCGTTTGGCGCCGAAGCGCCGGCCGTTCGTCTGGGGCGAAGCCCACGTCCTATCGTGGTCCCACCAACATGTACTTTACCTGCGCGGGATGCTCGGGACAGTTCGCCCACACAAAGCGTACGGTCACGGCTTGGGAGAAGGGAAGTCGCCGTGTCTTCTGCGACGCCTGCCACAAAAAATGGCGAAACGCGCAGCCGCCGCAATTTCCACCGCAACGTGCCGATATCGCCTCATCCAGTCGGGCAGGCGGCGCCCGGACCGTGCCGGCGCAGGCGGCGACTGCGCGCTATTCCTCTGAAGCGAAGGCGCCCGGTGGCTGCTTGGGTGTTCTGTTGCTCCTTTTGCTCATCCCCGTTGTTATCTTCGCGGTGCTGACCAATGCCTAATCGGGTTGGGGCCGGCTTCGAACCGGCCCTCTCCCCGCCACCCGGCATGCGGGGCCGCACCGGGCGCTTCATGGACAGGGGGCACACGATTCCGTCACATACCTTCAATGTCCGCTTCGGCCGAGGCTGAGTGGCTGGGTCGAGGGTACGCATTCGTCGAATCAGAACGCGGACGGACGGCGGATTGCTGAAATGTTTTTGCAATATGTCGGGATATTTCGAAGCTGGCGAAGCGCTGATTGGCGATTGGTTCATCCCGCTCTCCGTACCAGCCAATTCAACGATGAACGGTTGTGCTGACGACGTGCCATGGTTCGTCCGGCCCATCACTCACCGAGATATCGCCGGCCCGATTGTCGTTTTCAGGAACCGACCTGCGAGGCCAGCGTGTTCGCGAGTCGCAGGAGGCTTGCTGAATCGTCAAGACCCGCAATGAACCGATCCGGAATTCCGTCCAGACCCGTTTGAGCGCCGGCCAGCGCGCCAGTGAGCATGGCGCGCGCCTCGTTTTGTCCTCCACCATTGATCGCATGTAGTACCGCCGACTCGAAGTCGTTCTGAAAACGTGCTGCGAGGTAGTAGGCCGCGGGCAATTGATGGTAAATGGCGCAAGGCATGCCGTAGACGATGGAGACCTTCCACGCGGGTTCGATGCGAATGCCCGGATCACAAGCAGCCGCCGCCATGTAAGAGGGCGTCAGGAGCGCATCGGGAGAGGCGAATTGTCCCGCACGTGGCGCCTCCGTTTCGCCTGGACGCGGTGCTTGAAGGTTACCGGTGGTCACAATGTGGAAAGGCAATCGGCCGGACTTCGAAAGTTGCATGAGTTTGCCTGACAGAGTTGGGTCGAAAGGTTCGCCTTGAACCAGAAGGCCGAGAATCGCGCCGTAGGCGACAGTCATCGATATCACGGTGTCGTCAATCTGGGTCAGCGCCGTGTTGGACGCGACATTGGCAGCAAGATGCTCGGTTTGTGTGGCATAGCGGACCGCAATCGCCAGGGTTCGCTCGATCGCCTCCGTGGTGTCGGCGTGACCGCCCGACTCGGCCCATGGCCGGCGTTGCTGCACACGACGTCGCCAGGCTTCCCGGATCGACTGGCTGGTGTACCCGCCCGGACCGCTCATAGGTGTGCCGTCGAGCAGAGGAAAAAACTGCTCGTCCATCCGGCGACAGAAGTCGGACTCGTCGTATTCGTGACGCTCGGTCAGCGATTCGAGCGTCAGGCGCAAGATCAAGCCGGCCTGTGATAGTTGTCCCGCCCGCAGGCCGGCGTGGTAGCGGCCAGGCTTGGGATCCGTATACCCGTTGATCCAATCGCCGTAGTCGCGCCGCAACTCCGCCAAATCGTAATACCAGTGTGGGCCAAGACCCAGCGCATCGCCGACGAAGGCGCCCATAATTGCGCCGGCAGCACGATCCTGAATGGAAGCTTTTGGCATGTGAGCGATCATCCTTGACGAGACCCTTACGCGACCCAGCGAATTGATCGCGGTGTCCGAATGGGAAAAAGTGTATCCAGGCTGAAGCGGCAAAACAAACAATACCCCGTTAACTTCATCGACGTTCTGCTGCACTCGAAGACATGTTATCGCGAGACAGTGGGTCATTGCGGGCAATAGAAACGGTGGACTGCGGCAGCGCAACCCTTCTTTAAAAGCGTCCGAGACGGATTTCTCCGGGTGGGGAGACCACGATTGAAAGGTGAGGCAGCTTTGGCCGAAATCCGCTCGCACTTTGCTCTCGCCGATTCAGTGTCGGCGGCATTGCAGACGCCGGCAATCGATCGTCGATGGCTGCGGGGATTTCGATATAATTCCACAAGCATGCCAACGCCAGCGCGAATCGTTGTTATTCTGGATCTCTTGCGAAATTACCTCGCCGGAGCATTGTCCGATCGCGCTTTGTCACTAGACACCCCAAACCAGGACGGGCGGGTCAACTCCCAGGAAAACGAACGCCAGATCTCGCACGCCCTACGCCTTTTCACGCATTCGAACGAATGGTTCCGATTGGAAGGCCTGTCGATCGAGGTCGCTGACCCGCGCTTTTGGCACGACTTCTGCGTTCGGGGACCGGGTGATCTGTTCATCCCGGTCAACGTGAAAGTCTCAACATTCCTGTCGGCGGACAATCTGTCCAGCAAGGAAGGACTGTTTTTCTCGCTGACCGGCGTTGATCCCCGAAGCGTTCGGATCAATTCCTGGGAACAGTTTTGCGATCAGCTGGCGGCGAATCTCGGACGGAATCGGGACGCTGACTACTACTTCCTTGCGGTGAGCAAGGTCGATGCCGGTGACGTCTTCTGGACGGCCTTGAAGTGCCTGCAGCGCCTGCGGCCGAACGGCAGCAATCCACCCTACCAGTGCAAGTGGAGCGAGAACCGCGAGCGGGTTGAAAGACCGTTCGACGAGGCTGCGTCGTTCGTCCTTGCCGCACTACGCGAGTCGTTCGTCCTCGGCGCCAACCCTTTGCTGTCCTTCGACCGCCATCTACGGAGGTACGCCCCGTGATCGCTCTGAACGTCGCCACCCTCGGGCAAATCTTCACGCCGACGGCCATCGTTGACCGGATGCTCGCGCTGCGCCGGAACAAGGGCCGCACGCTCGAACCGTCCGCCGGCGATGGCGCCTTCAGCCGGCGCATCCGCGGCTGCGTAGCCATCGAGATCGATCCGCGCGTCGCGCCCAGGGACGCGTGGTTGGGCGACTTCTTCGCGTACCCGGTGAGCAAGACCTTCTCCGCAATCATTGGCAATCCGCCCTACGTGCGCTACCAGGACATCCGGGCGGATACCAAGAAGCTTCTCGACTGCGGCCTCTTCGACGGGCGCTCGAATCTCTACCTGTTCTTCATCGAGAAGGCCGTCCGGCATCTGCTGCCCGGCGGCGAGCTGATCTTCATCGTGCCACGCGATTTCATCAAGCTGACGGCGGCGCGCCGACTTAACAAGTTCGTTTTCGACCATGGCACGATCACCGACTTCATCGAGACCGGAGATACGCGGATCTTCACCGACGCGGTACCGAACTGCGCGATCTTCCGCTTCGAGAAGGGGCGGTTCGATCGCCGCATGCACGATGGGCGCGTTTTCTCGCTGATCGACGGCCAGTTGATGTTCCTCGCCGGCCGCTACACAGTGCCGTTGGGTGATCTCTTTGACGTAAGAGTGGGCGCGGTGTCAGGGCTCGACGAGGTCTACACGCACCCGAATGGGAACGCCGAGTTTGTCTGCTCGCAGACGATCGACACCGGCAAGACCCGCCGCATGTTCTTCGGCGTCAAGAATGCCCACCTAGCGAAACACAAGGATCGGCTGCTCGCCCGGCGTATCCGGAGGTTCGACGGGACGAATTGGTGGCAGTGGGGGCGTCTCCATCACGTCAGTCAGGCGCCGCGGATCTACGTAAATCAGAAGACCCGCCGGCTGAAACCGTTCTTCCTGCACCCCTGCAAGGACTACGACGGATCGATTCTGGCGCTGTTCCCGAAAGATCCAGGAATGAACATCGAGCGCGCGGTCGGCTTGCTGAACACCGCGGTGAACTGGGAAGAGCTGGGCTTCGTCTGCGACAGGCGGTTCATCTTCGGGCAGCGAACGCTGCAGACCTGCCTGCTGCCGAGCGAGTTTCAGGTGCTACGCGGGCCGCATCTCCTTGGGCGGTAGCGAATGGAAATCATCGACAGACGCGACGATTCCGCCAATGAACCCGGGCTGGAGCCGGAAAGAGGGAACAGCGCGGTGACCACGCGAACAGAAGCGCTTCCTTCGGCCCAGCAAGGACAAGCCCATGCACCTCTTGAATGTGACGTGTCCGTACTGCGGCAAGCTAAAGTCCGCTCAATGGTCTAAACAGGCCGGCGACGCTGAACTGTTTCTGCGGCAAAGGCCGAGGTTCAGATCGCGAAGCCAGAAACTCGGCTGGCGGCATCATGATCAGTAAGCCGCCAGATTACTTCCATTCGTCATCAGGCGGCTTGGGGTCGGCGCCTGACTTTGATACGAGAAACGCTGCCGTTCGGCGCTATTCTCCGACGAGTGGCAGGTAACCAGCGCGTAGCGGCCCCAGCCGGAGCACCACTCCACCGACCGCTGTGGCCGATGACCTGGCCGACAGGCAGGCGCAGGCGAGCGACGGATCATGGACCCGTTACCAGCCGTTCGCGCTGCCCCGGATTCTTCGTAGCCGGACTGTCCCGTGATGGCCGGGCTCGACTACTCGCCTAGTGACCTCCGACCTGACCTCCGGTGCCCAGTTCGTATCGGCTGATTCAGTCAGATCGTCGCCAAGCATTTCCCGCACAGCTTGCAGCCACCGTAGCCCACCAGGCCCGCCCGTTCCCGCCGGACTTGAAGGTGCTCGTTCTCCCGAGATGATGGAAGCAATTGCATCAGCGGGGATGATAATGACTCTGGGCGATCGGCAACGCGAGGAATATGGGCAGTTCCAGCGTGTTTTGGCGTGGTGCACCTCGGTGGTAACCCGCATGCTCCTTGAAGAAGGCAGTGTGCCGCCGCACCTGTTCTTCGTCCGAATGGGCCAGCAAACGATCGCCCGGGTAGGCGCCGTGAAGCTGCTTGGAGACGATTCGGGTACAGGACGACACCTTCAGATCATGAACCAGGTCGTGGGACTGGATAACGTCGACGTGGCGGTGTTCGTTCGTGAGTGGAGAGAAGTCGCGAAGGGCGAAAACGACGGCGATGCGACCAATATCGTCATGTTCCACATGACGGGCAAACACTACGAGGCGACGGTCGTGTGTCGCCGCCAAACGGATCGGACGGGCCTCGAGTGCATGGAACTGGAAGTCAGCCACCTCCATGCACGCAGTGGGTCGCGCACGCCGCACTGATCGGTCGGTGTGGATCGGGCGGTGGAATCGGAAGTACGATTGCACTCACCTCTTCTGCTTGCGCCGGCGGTCACCATGCCCCCTCGCTTGCTCGACCTTCGCCCTCTCGTCCATCAGTTGCTCTCCTCATCCGGTTGAACTCGCAGCTGAAGTTAGCAAGGACGTCGATCGATTTCATGCTGGCTTGCCGGAGGGACACCATTGTCTACATCGAAACTGAAGGCATAGTGCAGGCACTTGGGCTCGGACGCGGTCTTGGCGACGAACTCGTCGCACAGCGCTCTGAACTGGCCGAGCTTGCCGGGGTGAACCTTGAAGTAGGGAACAAGTGTGCAGCAGGTATCTGCCATGGTCTCCTCCGTGTGGCGGGGTTGGAAGTATTGTCTGCACATTGTGCATCGAATGCCGGCGCGGGGCACGCTGGCATGCAGCAAATCGATCGCTGCGCCGGCGCATCGGATCCATATGACCCGAGATCATTTCTTTATCTCGCCGCACTGGGGTAACTTCGACAGCAGGAAACGGTCGAAAGTGTCGCGGCCTCCCTCTCGAGCAGTTCGCACCCCATCCACCGAAAGAAAGGAGCAAGCCATGGGACTGCACATTGGCGACGAAGCACCCGATTTCACCGCGCCGACCACCGAAGGCTCGGTACGGTTTCATGAATGGATCGGCGACAAGTGGGCGATCCTTTTCTCGCACCCGAAGGATTTCACCCCGGTGTGCACCACCGAGCTCGGCTATCTCGCCAAGCTGAAGCCCGAATTCGACAAGCGCAGCACCCGGGTGATCGGCCTGTCGATCGACAGCGTCGATGACCACCGGCGCTGGGCCGGCGACATCGCCGAGACCCAGGGCACCCCGCTCAACTACCCGCTGATCGGTGACACCGACCTGGTGGTGGCCAAGCTCTACGACATGATCCACCCCGACGCCAGTGGCAGTGCCGCCTCGCGCACGGCGGTCGACAACGCGACGATCCGCTCGGTATTCATCATCGGGCCGGACAAAAAGATCAAGCTCAGCATGACCTATCCGATGGCGGTCGGTCGCAATTTCGACGAGGTCTTGCGCAGCCTGGACGCGCTGCAGCTCAATGCCCGGCACACAGTGGCAACGCCGGTGAACTGGCGGCCGGGCGAGGACGTGATCATCCCGACCTCTGTCAATGACGAAGCCGCCAAGACCAAGTATCCGAACGGGTGGAAGGCGCTCAAGCCCTATTTGCGCGTGGTGCCGCAGCCGAAGTAGGATCGGTCGTCAATCGGCGGCCATGCGTGGCGCATGGCCTCGCTCCCTTCTGGCGCGGTAGAGTATGGCTTTTGCCGCTTGCCGTGCCAGATGTCTTCAATCGTCGATTCCTGCACCGAGCTCTCGCTTGCCTGCCATCCGCAGACGCCCTGTACGTGCGTGCAGCGGATCGGGGTCGCCGTCCGTCTCGTGTTGCCGCGCGTACTCGTGTTGCGTTACCGGATAGACGGCGACATCGCGCGCTTGCCGTAGTCGAGAGCGTGCAAAACCGTGGGAGGCTAAGATGATTATCATGCCCTCATTCGCAGGGCAGAACTCTTGTCAGAAAAGCCGACCCAGCATTGGTCATCGACCGGTTGCGCAGAGCCGCCGCCGTCAGAAAGCCTCCCGCGGTTTTGCACGCTCTCGATCAACTTGAAGGAACGTTCCATGAGCCGTATCTCGGCGTCCGTCGGAAGGTCCGATAACGGCACGCGCCAGTGCCACAACCTCCCTGCCGACCAATCCCTCGTCATCGGCTTGCTCAATCGGATCGGGCAGGCTCAAGGTGGGCGTCGCGAGAATCCGCTGCCAACCAACGTGGTCAGAGGCGCCGCGACAACCGATCTCTATCAGGCGATCCTGGCATTTCAACGCGCCCAGCACTTGTCCGTGGATGGACATGTGGATCCGGAGCAGGCCACATTGCGCAGACTCGACGAATTGGCAGGCGCGCCGACGGCAGCGATAAGGTCGACACCCACGGCCGATCTTCCGGACTCAATTCACCGTAGCGCCAATTACGTCGAGCGCAGGGTGCACGGCGTTGGCATTGTCGGCCTGGGAGGCCCATTCCGCCTCGACCTCGATGCGAACGGCACGCGCAATTTCACCATGCCACGATCGCGCTTCAATCTATCGCCCGACCCATTCAGCGGCAATGCAGAAGTCGCCTTGACGGGTATCTATCCAAATGAACCCCAGGCCCTCGCCGCAGTGCAGTCCTCCGTTGCCCGCCGGCCCGGTTTTGTTGTGTACGCTCACTATCGCGGCCCGGAGAACATCATTTTCCCCACTATCATGTCGGCCACCACTACTCCAGCCCTCATCCGCGCGCTCCAACGTGCGTTGGACGAAGAACGGCAGTATGCGCAGGCCGCCTCCAGCACGCTTCTTCAGGCATTTTTTACGCTGGCGGGGCTGCGCTACGCACCCGTAGTGCGGGCGGCGCCCGCGGCTGCTGTTGCCACTGATCTCCAGGCGCTTAGGCAGACTGCACAGACCCTGCTGCGAAATCAACCGGCGGGACGAGCGGTAGTCAATCTTGCCGGCGCCGGGGAGGTGTCCGGTGCGATAAACCTGAATCCGCTGGTTGGCCAGCAGGTTCAAGCCATTCCGAATCTGGTGCGGGCCGGCGCCGAGATGGTGGGAGAGATCTTCCCGGCCGGATCCGTCAATCGCATCGTCGCTAACGACGTCATCCTGGGCCAAGTCAACTGGGCCACAACTGCGCGCGGTTGCTTCACCGCCCTACGTTCCGGGGGAACCGTCAGCATCGCTCCGTACGCGGGACAATTGGCGGAACACCTCGAGGCCATTGCGGCGGCCCTCCGCAGCGCGGGTTTTCGTAACGTCGCGGTGGAGGCGGGACGCTTCGTCACCGCCATCAAACCTTGAACGGTTCTTGTCGAAGATCCTAAGCCGGCGGAGCCGGAACCAAACAGGTTAATGTAGAGGCACTCTGAAACTTGGAGGGGGTGGCGATGAACCTATTTTCCTCAGTTAGTGGTTCCGAAATGGCCGCAAACCGTGATCTGATGCGGTTTTCGGGCGGATTGGGAGGGTCACCCAATGGGTGAAGCGCGATTTCCACAGCGGGCGGTCGTGTCGGCGGTTCAGGCGGCGCTCGCCGAACAGTTGGCGGCGGGTGAACAGGAACTGCGCGTGAGCACCCCGGGAGGTCGCTTTCACGTGCGATGGGACGAGAACGGCAGCGCCACGGCACTCGGACAGTTGGCATTTTTTGCTGAATTTCTCGAGGTCTCCGGCTTGTTCGAGCGCTGGGTGGAAAGCTGCCCGATGGCCTACACTAGTGCTTGACCGAAAACCCTGTTTTTTCGAAGATCGCACCCGCTCTTCGCTCTCCCGCGTCATGGTTTTTGCGGTTTGCCCATGTTCCGCCCGCCAATTGCTATGCATTTATACTCTTTAATGCCAATTGGCATATTGTTATGGCGAGCTTGTCCGGTGACTTCCAGAATCACTCGATGATCTGCGGGCTTGGCGGCGGTTATGCCGCCAGTTTGTGGGGCGAGTCACGTTGTGCATACCGGGTTGCGCGCTTCGCCCGCCGGTTTTCCCGTTCTTTCAGGATCGCGCCGATGCGATGGACGTTCCTCGCCACCACCGCTAGCGCGACGTAGCGCTTGAAGCCGCGAATGCCCTGATCCGGACAGCGATCAAGGCCATGCACCTCGAGCGCGTTGATTGCCGACTCGACCGCCGAGTGCCGACGTCGTGCCTTGACGAAGTGTTCTGAACTCTCTACCGCTTGCGCCTGTTGCGACAGTTTGCCCTTCCTCGGCAGCGCCACCAGTTTCAGATGGGCCTGCAGTTCCTGTTGGTTGGTCGGGGAATGGAATCCCTTGTCAAAGCTAAAGGCCTCCAGGTCGGCGAAGCGCTCCTTCGTTTCCTTGACCATGGCCACCGTCACCTGGTCGTCCGTCTGTTTTTCCATCACCCGATGATGCAGGACGAAGCGATGCTGGTCTTCCAGGATGCAGACCCGCAAGCCCAGTTCGACCGGCACGCCGGCCTTGCCCTTGCTGATCCATTCGGTGTGCGTCTCGAATACCGAAAACACTTTCTCGGCATGGGGGATCGTTTCTCCGAGAATGACCCGCCGCCGGGTCTGGTCGATTTGCCGGTCGGCATGTTTCATGAACGTTTCGATCTGGATTTTGGCGACCAGGTATTCGACACCGCCGGCACCGCCGTAAGATTCAGTCTTGGCCAGGGTTTCCCGGGCCTTGTCCAGATAGCCTTGGGCGACCTCCAGGTAGGTCTTGTGCGCCTCGATCATGCGCGTGTCGTTCGTCGCTTTCTGCGCCTCGTTGCGGGCCTTGCTGTGCTTCGCGTTCTGCGCGGCGCGCAGGTGCCGCTTGAGGTGCCTGACGTTATAGGCGTGCTGCCGCCAGTCGGGGAGCCCTTGATCGGAGCCCAGACGCGCCGTCAGTTCGATCACCTTGCGCGTGGCGTCAAAGAGCAGGTTGATATCGGTCGGGTAATGCACGTCGGTCTCAACTACGAAAGAGTCGCAACGCCCACGCAGGACTTCGCCGTCCTTTTTTTTTGCTTCGTCAGTAGAATCTGTGGGAAAGCTCCGGCTCCGGCAGCTTGCCAAGTGCATGATACAAAGCGAGTTCCGCGATGCGGAATGTGCGAAAGCCGTAGGATTTTCTCATGGTCACTTTGGCCTTGTTGTTGAGGCCCTCGACGACACCGCTGGAGAACTGCTTTCGGGCCCGAAAATAGTTGAGGATGAGCTCGCGATGGTTGCGTAGCGTCGCAGCGATTTTCTTCATTGGCTCGATGCGCGAGCACATCACGTCGTTGCACCATTGATCGAGGAATTTCCCCGCCCAGGTGGGCGAGTTGTACTTCCAGAACTGCTGGAAATCTTCCTTCAGCAGATAGGCGCGCACGGTCTTCAAGTTGTAGCGCAGCACATCGCGTAATCGGGGGCGTTGTTTGGCCGTCAGGTTGGTCTTGCGTTTGAGCAAGCACCAGCGGCTCTTCTTCAGTACCGGCTCGTAGCCGTCCTGGGCAAGCCGGCGCGCCTCGCCCGCGCGCACCTCATCGAGCGCCTTGTTCATCTTGGCCACGATGTGAAAGCGATCCAGGATGTTCAGCGCATTGACGCAGCGCGTGCGGATCACCTTCAGGTAGGGCTGCCACATGTCGGAGCAGACGAACTCGATCTTCTCGGCCAGCTCCTTGCCGATGAGGGTGAAGAACTGCTCGAAGCTCGCCACCGTGCGCTCCTTGCCGATCCACAGCAGGCGCGTGCAGCCTGCCTCGATCTGGTAGACGAGCGTCAAATACTTGTGGCCCTTGGCATAGGCGATCTCATCGACGCCGATGGCAACAATGGGCCCCAGGGTGCGCTGCTCCAGCCCCCAGGCCACCACGAACTCGACCGCCTGGCAGACCTTCTCCCACGAGGTATGGAAAGACAGCGCGGTCTCCTTCCAGGAGAGCTTCCTTGCCCAGTGGGCCAGAAACAGCATGTAGGCGCTGGTCAGCTGATGTTTCCCGCAACCCCATGGCACTTGCTCGATCTTGACCCCGCAGGCCCGGCAATCGACGCGGCGCATGCGGTACAGTAACAGCACCATGAAGCCCCAGAAGGGAACGAATTCGAAGCGCCGCTGGCTCTGGTGATCGTAGATCGGCCCGCGCCGCTGGCAGCCCGAACACACCGGCTTGGAACCGCGCCGAGGCCGCACCTCGATCTCGATGCTCTTGGTTTGTGCGCACAGGCGCGCCTTGTCATAGACGAACCCTGGAAATTGCTGGCAGTGGTTCAGAAGGGTGATCAGTTGCATGGGAAAAGGAGCCGTCAAAGAACCGGGCGCCATCGTAGCCGAACAGGCCTTGGCGGCATATTGCCCGGATCTGGCTGACTGGCCCGCGAGCTGGCGCATCGAGGAACGTGACGTGGCGCCCGGCCAGCAAATCCTCGAATGCTTCAAGCCTTTCCTGCTGCATTTGCTGAGCCTAGGGCTGTCGAAGAAGACGCTGCACAAGCATCGGGACAACCTCTGGCTTCTGGGCGGCGAGATCATCGGCGAGATCTCGAACACGCCCAAGCTCCGAAAGCGGCCCATTGAAGCGCTGCTGTTCTCGGTGCTCGACGAAGAAGGCGGACCCCTGCTGTCCCATCACGAATCTGAGCAAGAGCAACGCGCGTTCGACTCGACCTGTCGCAAATTCTTTCGCTTCCTGCACAGAGGCAAAGACCAAGTCGCTTAGCGTGAATGCTCTGTCAGTGCCCGAGCGAAGCGGGTCCGCAATTGCTCACCCGAAGGAAGTCGGCAATTGACCCAGTGTGGATAGCCGATGGGATCAATAACTGCCAGCAAACCCGGTCCAAGACAAGCGCAGACGGTTGCGCGTGGTCACGGCAGAGGTGTGCGGTGCGAGATTCGAGGCGGATGCTGGTCGACGCCACACCGCCAGCGCCGATTCCGTCAAGGGTCACTTGTCCGGGGCACGGCTTTGGTACGACGGCAACGTCAATTCGGCCGAGGATCGTGGATTTGCCCCGGCGTTGAGCGGACAGGTGCGCCCTTGACGGCGCGTCCATCGATACGCTGTTGGTTGGGCATGGCGGAAGGCCTTTCCTCCGCCATGTCCTACCAGCCAGCGCAGCAGTTCTTCTATCAAAAGCGCATCCACGTCATTCAGCACATGCATACCGCCAAGCGCCGATCATGCTGCCGCCGATCCTTCAAGGACTCCGAAAACCACCCACAGATTCCCCCGACGAACCTTTTTTTTACCAGTTCGTGACCGGCCTCGACGACAATCTGGTTGATCTTGTCGAGCAGTTCCGGCGTGAATAGCGTGACATTGTCCTTGAGCGTCTGGTGGTGGTACGAGGTCGGATCGAACAACCCGTGTCCGAGCATTTGCCGGATGCTGTTGTGCTGATTGACCAACTCATGCAGACGGTCGTAGTCGATGTTCAGGTCAAGCCGGATCACGCCGCAGACGAAGATCGACCAGAGCGTCATTCCGGGGCGCCCCGTTCGCTTGTCGATCTGCGGAGCTATTTCCGAGTCGAGCAATTGGAAGAGCTTTGCGCGCGTGGCCGGGTCTTTGTACAGCTGCTGCAGACCTCTCAGAACCTGCGGGATGTCGTCGCGTGACTTGGGGTCGAGGAGGATTCGCGATACATCGACTTCGCCGATGTGCATCTGGGTATTCTGGACAACGCGCATCGCCTGCCTCCGGGGGAATTGCTTGATCGGGGTTTTCAATACCTACAATTATAATGCCGATGGGCTACAGGTGCCAGGCATTCCGGAACGAAGCGAAGATTTTCTTGCCAACCGCTTCCGCACTTCTTCTGGCGCGAAGATTTCCATCTCAATGTGCTACCCGGCCCGTAGTTCGGTCCTTTCACCGCAGTTGGCCGCGTCGGCCATCCGTTCTTCGTCTCAGCAAGATCCTCGGAATCCTTTGCGGATGCTGGGAGGAAGGGGTTTTCGGTCAAGCACTAAATATGTGGCCTGGGTGCGCATTTCACGGGGTCGTGACCAATGCGGAGAAATGCGCGCCCAGGCTCAGGCTTCCGTCAATAATCGGTGTAGCCCTTTTCTCCCGGCGTGTAGAAGGTAGAGAAATCGGGCGCAACCAGCTCTTGGCCTGACTTAAGCTTCGATACCAGATCCGGATTCGAGATATAGGGGCGGCCGAAAGCCACCAGGTCGCCATGCTGTGCGCCGAGATCTGCATCGGCGCGCACAGCATCATAGCCACCTGAGAGAAGGTATTTGCCTTTGAACGCGCCACGGATCTTGGCTTTCAGTTCGGGACTGACTTCAGGAGCCCCCATGGCGCTGTGATCCACGACGTGGATGTAGAGCAGGCCGAGCGCATTCAACTCGTCGATCAAACGCAAGTACAGCGCATCCATCTCTGCATCCGGGACCTGAGCGTTGAATACGCCGTAAGGCGAGATACGCATGCCAACACGCTCGGCGCCAATAGCTGCGACGGTTGCCTTGGCGACTTCGACAGCGAAGCGGATGCGGTTGTCGACGCTACCGCCCCAGCGGTCGTTACGCTGATTGGAGGCGGTGTTGAGAAACTGGTCGATCAGGTAGCCATTCGCAGCATGCAGCTCGACGCCATCGAAGTCGGCCTGCATGGCCAGTTTTGCCGAGGCCGCATATTCGGCGATGCTCTGGGCGATGTCCGCCTCGCTCATTTCGCGTGGCACGGGATGCGGCTGCATCCCGTCCGCATCGGTCCACATCTCTCCCGGAACGGCGACCGCCGACGGGGCCAGGACGCTGGCGCCGATCTGCATGTTCGCGGGATGGCTGACCCGTCCGGTATGCATCAGTTGCACAAAAATCCTGCCACCGGCTTGATGGACGCCCTCAGTCACGCGTCGCCAGCCCTGCACCTGTTCCTCGTTGAACAGTCCGGGAATGCGCGCATAACCAAGGCCGTTGGGCGAAGGCGAGGTTCCCTCGGTAATGATCAGCCCGGCATCCGCACGCAAACGGTAGTACTTTTCCATCAGGGCATTGGACAGGTTCCCGATGGCGCGACTGCGCGTCAGTGGTGCCATGACAATGCGGTTCTTCAGCGACAAACTGCCGAGTTGGGTAGGTGCGAATAGTGTGCTGCTCATAGAAATTTCCTTTGTGTCGAGTTCAGATTGATACGTCGTTGGTTCGCTTAAAGCGAAAGGAGTCGTGGCGCAGGCTTGCCGGTTTGCATCGCGGCGAAGAGCTCCGCGCGTGCAGTGTCGAATCGCTCCCACAGACTGGTGTCAGCCATGGACGGCAAAGTGACCGACTCGCCGTGGTCGAAACCGGCCAACGCGGCATCGACAAGATGCTCGACAGACATCACTGTTTCTGGCGCCAATGCGGCCAGGGGCACTCCAGAGATATCCCAAAGATCGGTGGCTGTGGCGGCAGGTAGCACCACTTGAACCCTGATGCCGGTATTCGCGAGTTCCTGCTGCAGACCGCGACTGAAATTGAGAACGAAACCCTTCGTGCCGCTGTATACGGAACTCACCGGTAGCGCATGAAGCGCCAATGCCGAGGCAATATTGATGATGATGCCATCGTTGCGCGCCTTGAAGGCGGGCAGGACGGCATGCGTCAATCGCGTTAGCGCCGTGATGTTCAACGCGATCTGCGACAAAGCGTCTTTTAGCGACGTCTCGGAAACGGGGCTCAGTCTGGCAATGCCGACGTTGTTGACCAATACGCCGATGGCGGGATTGCCAGCGAGAACGGCTTCAAGACCTGCGAGATCGGCTTCCTTCTCAAGATCGGCGACGAGCGTTTCGGCCTTGATGCCGTAAGTCTGCTCCAGTTTGGCGGCGAGATTCTGCAAGCGGTCGCCACGCCGCGCGACGAGCAAGAGGTCATATCCGCGCTGAGCCAGACGATCTGCGTAGACAGATCCAATGCCGGAAGAGGCACCGGTTACAACAGCAATTGTTTTGGATGGGGTCATGGTTTTTTCCTTTAGCTAGGCGTTTGAAAAATTTGAAGCGTTGTTTGGCTTCTGGTCACCACATTTTGATGACGACTTTTCCCTTGGAATGCCCTTGGGCGAGGTATGCAAGCGCGTCCTTTGCTTGCTCGAACGGAAATAGCTTGTCGATCACGGGCTGGATACGCTCTGCCTCGAGGAGTTTGCCGATTTCGATAAGTTGAGCGCCATCGGGGCGCGCAAAGAGAAATGAGTAGGTGACGTCCCGCTTTTTCGCAAGGCGCATGATCTTGCGGCTCATCAACCCGAACACGAACGTCAGGACGAAGTTCAGCCGTCGAGCGCGAGCGAATGCTGCGTCCAGCGGCCCGATCAGAGAGACGATCGTGCCCCCTGGCTTGAGGATACCGAGGGATTTTTCAATCGCGTCACCCCTGACGGTGCCAAGTACCGCGTCGTAGCCGCGCAGCACGTTCTCGAATTCCTGCTTCTTGTAGTCGACCACCTCGTCGGCGCCAAGGCTACTCACCAGTTCGACGTTGCCCGTGCTGGTGGTCGTTCCCACCTTGGCGCCCAGGTGCTTTGCCAGCTGGATCGCGAACGTGCCAACACCGCCGGAGCCTGCGGGGATGAACACCTTCTGGCCGGCCCGAAGATTCGCGCGCTCCTTCAGCGCTTGCCACGAGGTGAGCCCGACCATCGGGATGGAGGCCGCCTGCACAAAGTCCAGATTGGCCGGTTTCAGCGCGGCGACGCTCTCCGGTACCACCGCGAACTCGGCGATAGCGCCCGTACCACGGTCGAAAATGTTGGCGAAGACGGCATCGCCTGGCTTGAAGCGCGTCACGCGGCTGCCGACCTCCGTCACCACACCGGCCAGATCGCTGCCCAGCGTGGCCGGAAGCTGGAAATGCAGGACCGGTTTGAACATCCCGGTCGGAATCATGTTGTCGATCGGGTTCACGCTGGCAGCGTGGACCTGTACCAGCAATTCATCGGCCTTCAGCGTGGGGCGGGGAATGTCGGCGAACCCGATCTCGGGCGACTTGCCATAGCGTTTGAAGGTGAGTGCTTTCATTGTTTGAGTTTTCATCTTTTGCCTTTCATTTTTATCTGATCAGATCAGTCGGCGAGGAAGTCGAGAACCGCCGGCACAAAAGCCCGGTGGTACTGAAAGACGCCACCGTGCCCGGAATCCGGATAGATCGTCAGCCGGGCATTCGGCAGACGGCGAGCCATGTCGGCCGAATGGCGGCTATCAACCATCAGGTCACGGTCGCCGTTGGCGACGAAAACGGGTTGCGTAATGACCGAGAGATCGTCGGGCGCACTCAGTCCCGCAGTTCTGATGGCCTTCAGTTGGGCCCGCCGGGCTTGCAGGGAAATGGGCTTGTCACGGTCCTCGGTGCGTTCCTTCAGCCGGGAGAAGTAATCTTTCGCGGCGCGCTTGCCCTTCGGGGTACGGGGGAAGAACAGAAAATTCCTCGGATCGCTCAGCGTCAGCGCCGCTTTGAGGTAAGCGATGACTGCGATTCTGTTGATCTCTTCGATCCCTCCGCCGCCCCTGGGTCCCGTTCCGGCAAGGATCATCCGACGCACCAGGTCGGGAGCCTGCAAAGCCACCATTTGCGCGACACCGCCGCCCAAAGAGAACCCGAGCAGGTCGACTTTCCTGAGTCCCAGCGCACGAATGAAGGCGATGGCATCCCGCCCCATCGCCTCGATCGTGTCCGGTACCGATCCGCCCGACCCACCGACCCCGCGGTTGTCGAACGCGATCACTCGCCGCTGCGCGGCGATGCCGTCGATAACCCGCGGGTCCCAGTCATCGAGCACGGCCATCAGGTGGTGCAGGAAGATCACCGGCACGCCAGAACTGGGACCGAGTTCCCGATAGGCGAAAGGCACGCCGCCCACGTCAATCCTGCGGTTCGGCACATTCTTCCACTTCACATTGCTCATCTGTCGGTCCGCCGCGGCTTCTCCGATGCCTGAAGATGCTCCTGTCTCCAGGGCGATACCCATCTGGTTCTTGCTCATAAATCAAATCTCCGTACGGGGTGGATTGCCAGTCGTTGAGGTGTTACTATCAAATTGAAACGAACGATACTACCAATTTGAAAGTAAGTCACTACCAAAACAGTATGAACGACGAAAAAGTTGCACCGACCCCTGCCCGATAGCGCGCAGCCTGGCTTTCGCCGGTGACGCGTGGAGCATATTGATCCTGCGGGACGCCCATGCCGGCCTCACGCGCTTCGACCAATTCCGGAAAAGCCTGGGCATCGCACCGACGATGCTGACCCGCCGGCTGGCGACGCTGACTGAGGAGGGATTGCTGGAGAAACGGCGCTACTCGGAGCACCCGCCGCGTGAGGAGTACCTACTGACCGCTGCCGGGCGCGATTTTCTGCCGGTGCTCTTCATGATTGGCGCCTGGGGACGCCAATATCGGGGCGGCGGCAAGCTGGTTCGTTTCTTCGACGCTGAAACAGGTACGGAAATTAAGGCAGTCGCCGTGGATGAATTCACAGGGGCGAAAATCGGGACCCGTCCCATCCGCATCGTCACGCCAGATGAAGGCTGACTGGTGGTGGTTTGACAGACCGGATGGCTGCCCTATGTTTTAGTCGACGGTGGACGCAGCCATTGGACCACCAAACTTCACCATGGTAAGCAATCTGATAGTTTGCTGACGTTGCTACTGAAACCAGCCAGCGGATGCAAAGGCCGATTTCCTGTCCGTGGCGGACTGAAGTCCGCCCGACGAAAGACGTCGCCGCCGACGAAGTGTGACGGGCCGTTCCGGCCGAGTCACCGAAGTAGATCATCCGGCAGGTTTTCTCAGTTTCCCGCAATAGAACTCACATGTAGCCGAGTGACCGGATTGGGTGTGCGCCGTGCAAAGGCGGCGCTTTTCCAGAGGGTGAAATCCCCACCCGGCGAAATGCTCCAGCCGGAAGTAACCGGAGCAGTCATGGAGGTAACGAAATGGCTGAAGCCTTCGGGTAACGGGCCACAAAATTTGGTGGCAGTGCAAGTGTGCAGGCCGTAACGCGAGTGAACGCTGAGTAAGCCTCGAAAAGGACGATGTGCAGGCCGACCCGACGACCCTTTCGGGGAAGGCTGATCTGACAACGGGATTGAGCAAAGCAGTGCCCGTAGCTGCTGCACCGGGGTAGTGGCGACAGCATGTACACAAGGAAAGCGCACGCAACACGGGAAGCCCCTTGACGTGGTCAGGGATGACCAACCGGAAGCTCGTGAGAGAAGGTCCGGGTGCCCAGGGGTGGCGGAGAGGTCCGTAGTACCGGGGAAGCCGGGTAATGCCGGTGGAGGGAAGGGACCTCAGTTCAAGATAGACGCAAGACGTAGTGAGGGCGTGGAGATTGGGCAACCTATCAACTCCGATTAGTGTTCAGAAACTGCAGAGGGCGTTACACGCGAAAGCGAAGTCAGAAGCTGGCTATCGTTTCTACGCGCTGTACGACAAGATATTTCGAGAAGATATTCTGTCTCATGCCTATGCTCAGTGTCGCTCGAACAAGGGCGCACCGGGTGTGGACAGGCAGGACTTCGCGGATATCGATGCGTACGGGGTGGAGCGGTGGTTGGCTGAACTGGCGCTTGCGCTCAGAGAGGAAAGCTACCAACCGGACCCCATCAGAAGAGTGTGGATCCCGAAGGCCAATGGCAAACTTCGGCCCCTGGGTATCTCGACCTTGCGGGATCGGGTGTGCATGACAGCAGCGATGCTGGTGCTCGAACCGATCTTTGAAGCTGACCTTCCTTCCGAGCAGTACGCCTACCGGCCGGGCCGCAATGCCCAGCAGGCGGCCATGGAAGTGGAGGAGCGTCTGCACCGTGGCCAAACGGATGTCGTCGACGCCGACCTCGCGGATTACTTTGGCAGCATTCCACACCCCGAACTGATGCTGTCGCTCGCGCGGCGCATCGTGGATCGGCGTGTGTTGCATCTGATCAAGATGTGGCTGGAATGTACCGTGGAGGAAATCGACGATCGCGGCCGCAAGACACGAACGACTGAAGCCAAGGATGAGCGCCGCGGCATTCCGCATGGCTCTCCCGTCTCACCACTGCTGGCCAATCTGTATATGCGCCGTTTCGTGCTGGGATGGAGGATGCTCGGGTTGAATAGGAGCCTTGGCACTCGGATCGTGACCTACGCTGACGATCTCGTGATCCTGTGCAGGAAAGGCAAGGCTGAGGAAGCCTTGCAGCGACTGCGCGAACTCATGGGCAAGCTGAAGTTGACGGTCAACGAGGAGAAGACACGCATCTGCAAGGTTCCGGAAGGTGAGTTCGACTTCCTGGGTTACACGTTTGGGCGGATGTATTCGCCGACGACCGGCAAGGCCTATCTGGGCATGCGGCCGTCGAAGAAGAGCATTCGGCGCATGGTGGAAAAGCTCCATGCGATGACGGCAACGTCGATGACGTGGCAAGAGACCACGCACATGGTGGGCAAGTTGAACCGCACGTTGCGCGGCTGGGCGAACTACTTCCAAGTAGGCACGGTCAGCGGTGCGTATAGGGCGATCGACAGCTACACCGTTGCGCGGTTGCGCCGGTGGTTGCGGACCAAGTTCAAGAAGCGCCGACAACGAGGAGGGGGCTATCCACCCTCGATCCTCTACGACCGACTCGGGCTCGTACGGCTGACTTGGCGGGGACGCAACCGATCGTGGGCGAAGGCGTGAAGTCTTGTCCGAGAGCCGGATGCGGGAGATCTGCCTGTCCGGTTCGATGAGCGGGATGTGGAAACGGAGCTACGGCGAGGTTACTCGGGCACCGCCAGACGAAAGGGGCGGCAACGGACAAACCAAGCCTACTGCCACCGCGCCACATCTCGACTCTACCGCGTCCAGCCCCAGAGAACGTAGAAACCAGCCGTTCGTCATGGGGCTTCTGACCAGCGTCAGGTAACCGTCGCATAGCCGACCAATTTGGCGCTGAACGCCACCGTCCGCTGAGGCCGATGACCTGGCCGACAGGCAGGCGCAGGCGAGCGACGGATCATGGACCCGTTACCAGCCGTTCGCGCTGCCCCGGATTCTTCGTAGCCGGACTGTCCCGTGATGGCCAAGCTCGACTACTCGCCGGGTTGCCTCCGGACGGGCCTCGAGTGCACGGAACTGGAAGTCAGCCACCTCCATGCACGCAATGGGTCGCATGCGCAACACTGATCGATCCGGGTGATTGCCGACACATGCATGCTGGCGGATAGTGCCAGTATTGCTTACAATAGTGGCCATCTGGCGTTGACGGAGAGTGAGCGTGGGGACCAGTGCAGCTGCACATTCAAGCGAATTGGTTGAAGCGCTACTCGGTGGCCGTCGCGTGCTCCAAGTTCAACTCCGTACCACGCAGGACTGGATATCGCTCATTCGCCAGGGAATCTCATCGGTCGCCGTCGACTCGCTCGCCAAGGCTCTCCGCATTACCCAGTCCGAACTGGCGCTGACCTTGGGCATTCCCGAACGCACGCTGGCCCGACGCAAGAAGGAAGGGACGCTCAACAGCGAGGAATCGGCCAAGCTCGTACGGATCGCGCGCGTGATCGGTCGAGCCGAAGAGGTTTTCGAGGATATCGATGTCGCGCTCGACTGGATGAAGTCCGGCAATGCTGCGCTGTCCGGGGCGACGCCGCTGTCGATGCTGGATACCGACATCGGGGCGGAGAGCGTGATGGACATGCTCGGGCGAATCGAACACGGCGTGTTTGCCTGATCGACGTCCCGTGCTCGTCGTCTGGCGGTTGCTCACCGCGCGCTTCGCACGGACCGCGTTCTCGGGCGAGGGCGCGCGCCTCTATGGCGGCCGCTGGAATCGCAAGGGCGTTGCCATGGTCTACACCGCCGGCAGCCAGTCATTGGCCATGCTGGAAATGCTGGTTCAGGATGAGCCGTTGCGCGCCCGTTACGTCATGATTTCTGCAACCGTTCCGACGAAGCTCAAGATCGAACGGCTGGCTCCCCAGCAATTGCCTGCCGACTGGCGCGATCCAGCGGCACGGGAACATTTGCAGACCGTCGGCACCGATTGGATCAAGCGCGGATCGAGCGCCGTCTTGGCCGTGCCGAGTGTGGTCATCCCGGCCGAAACCAACTATCTGCTCAATCCCCATCATCCGTCATTTGCCAGGATCGAGATCGGCCGAGCGCAGGCGTTCGTTACCGACCTGCGGCTGATTCGATGATGCACTTGAGACGGGCCCTTCCATTGGCGCGCAACCGCAGGGCTGCCCCTTTCCCCAGGTTGACTGTCATTTGTCGCCGCCGCATTGGAACTGCCGTCTCCGTAACCGCCTTCGTTGTCGGTCTGGGCAACGGCAGCGTCCGTGCCGAATCGTTCCGACTGGCCACGCGGAACCTCGATTGGCATATTGCGCAAGCTGAACTGGCTGCCTGGCGGACCCAATGCTCCAAGACCTTCGTGCGGAACAACGCGACCGGCGTCTGGGAACAAGCCATGGCTGAAGCGCCCAGCGCCACGAGCGGATGAACTACTCCAAACAAGTCGCCGAGCGATTGGATGGAGTAGTTCATAAACCCGTCGACCTGGTTGCTCGCGGCGCCTTCGTGCAGTGCGCAGCCGGTCGCGTTGTGCTCGTGCGACTTTCTGTGGCAAGATTTTGTTGGAGATTGGTCAATCCAACCGGCGCCTCCAGTAGCAGGCTGGGCGGGTGATCGCGGGATAAAATGATCGAAAGTGCGCATGGATCAACGGACGGCAAAGTCGGCCGCTCGAACGGCGACATCGAATCGAGGGAACAATGGGGCTGACATACGCGGACATCGAAGTGGAAAACCTTTTCACCAAGCGGTCGTTGCCGATCAAGGCATTGGTCGATTCCGGGGCGGTGTTTCTGAGCGTACCTGAACATATCGCCGTGCAGTTGGGCTTCGATACGGAAGAAGTGGTGACCCGAGAGGTTGTGCTTGCCAACGGCCATAGACAGGCCGTGCCGATGATTGGACCGATGCGTGTGCACTTTGCCGATCGGTACTGCGATCTGTCCGCGTTGGTGTTGGGGGATGAACCGCTTCTAGGCGCCGTTCCCATGGAGATGATGGACCTTATCCTCAATCCGGCCACCCAATCCCTTTCGATCAATCCTACGAGCCCTTATGTGCCGACGGCATTGGCCAAGTAGCACAGTGCAACGTCCAGCATGCGGGCATGACAACCTTGGCTGTCACGACCGCGACGGCGAAGTTCGGAAGCTGGCCTCAGCCATAGACGAACGTGTTCGCCAACTCGAAGCTTCAGCCCGAGGGATCAGTGATCGGGATCTGGTCGAACAGATGTTGGCCTACCTGCCGAGTCTCAATCAAATCTGGACCACTGTCTCGGACGAGGCGCTCGCGAACCTGTGCAGCGAGTTCCCTGGATTCCATCGTTACGCCCAGGTCATGGAAGATGCGTTCGAGGAACAACGCAGGAATCCCGTCGCCAATCCTGTTGCGTCTGTCATTGAGCCCCTGCCGGACAGAGTCAATGCCGTCGTGACTCGACTGATGGGCGAGGCGGCCACATTGGAGCGGGAACTGCAGAACCTCGTTGACGCCGCGCAGCGCCTCGTCACCTTGGGCCACTTGAACCAGACTGCGCTGCAAGCGGAGATGGCCAGAGCACGGGGCGTCGAGGCCCTGCACGCCAAATGGGTCGCGGGCCTGGCAGGCTTGGCCAAGGAGATCGAGGGCGCCGATGTTGCACCGGCCTCCACTCAGGTGTTGGCGAGAGCGTTTCGGGAGATCAACGAGAGGATCGGAAATCTGAACGAGCGATTCCTCGTGCTCGCTCTGGCGGGCCAGGCCGAGGCAAACTCTGGCCCGGGCGATGCCGTGCATTAAAGTCACCCTGCGTCATTCGTGACCGGAGGCGCTGGCCGCCGAGATAACGATGACGCTCCGGTCTTTGCCGGCGCGCTTGGCATCCAACAGTGCGCCGTCCGCCCGGCACAGCAGTTCTTCTTCGGTGGTGCCGTGGCTCTCGACCGTCGCGATTCCGGCGGAAAAGGACAGGCGATACTGGCGCTCCGCGATCTCCGGGTGTGCTTGCTCCATGAAACCGCGGATTCGGTCGAGCAGTTGGCTGGCCTGGTCGGCCGTTGTGCCCGGTAGCAGAAGCAGGAATTCATCGCCGCCCAGGCGTGCGCAGATATCTTCGCTCCGGCACGAAGCGGTCAGCGCGACGGCAAACGCCTGTAACGCCGCGTCCCCTTCAGGATGACCGAAGCGGTCGTTAGTTTCCTTGAAATTGTCGAGGTCGATGGCAACGCATGCCACTGGCGAATCCGATCGGGTCGTGCGCCCGTTGAGCACCTTTAATGCCTTGCTCAATCCGCGGCGATTGAGCACACCCGTTAGCGGGTCGCGATTGGCGATCTCGGTTGCATGCAGTAGTTGCTGCTCGAGTTGTCGGATGCGTGCTTCGTAGATTTGCAGTTCGTCTGCAGATCGATGGTGCCGGCGATCGACTGGAACGTTTGGAAGCGGATCGTGCATACGAGCCCCTCAGAACAGACGACCGGAATTATCGTCGTTTCCGGAACCGAACAGATTGCTTCCCGTGAGCCCGCGATCGCTTTCTGTCTGCGCGCCGTCGGTGCTGCCGAACAGGCCGCCGCTTTGTTTTTCGGTAGGCGGATCGAACAAGGCGGATCCTCGTCCCCCACCGTCGGCAGGGCTGGGATTGCCGAGGATCGAGGCCCCGGACAACCCAACCGTTCCTTCCGGCGCTGAGGTCCGCCCGGACCAATCCGCGGGTTCAGCGATGCGTGAGCGCTGTCGCTGCTCGGGGGAGTCGAACAAGCCCGGTGTTCGGCCGCTTCGATCGCGCCGCAGCCCATTGGCAATGCCTTCAGAGATCGCACGGACCGGCCCAGGCCCGCGCTGCGATTCTTCTCCCCGCCGATCATCCGACGCTGAGTCTACCGATTGTTCCTCATCGCTGTCGCTGCGCCCAATGGTGCGAAAGCGTTGGCGGATTCGTTCGAACAGTGCCATGGGTTTCTCCTACTGATGGTTATCGAAAACGCCATGCGGGCGGAAACCGTCGACCGACGGAGATCTACGAGTCCAGAACGTGATTGAGCAGGTCAATGCCGCCGGCCTGGGTGGCCACGGTAAATTTGTTCTCAAGTAACCCGTGGTCCGGAAGCTGAGTTATTGGTCATACGCAAGTAGTCGAAGACGAGGCGGGTATTGAAGCAAAGTTTGCGCATCATCTCGGCGATAGACTCGGTGCTCTGAAAGGACTTGAGGATGCCGACGGCGAAGCGACGCAGGCGGGTGATGTTTTCCGGGCCGTGGCCGGTACGGATGCGAGAGCGATCCTCGTCGTAGTTCCAGTCGATGATGTAATGGGTGCTCTCGATGGTCCAGTGGCCGCGATTGATCGCCAAGACCTCTTGCGCCGAGGCCTCGTGCGGCGACTGGCTCGTGATGCCCAGCGCGATCTCACGCGATGACTCGCCGGTTTTCTTCTTGATTGATTCGCGCTCGATCATGAACACCTGGCCGACGTGAGGGAAATCGAGGTAGGCATTGAGCGCCGTACTGCACCAGATGCGTCGGGTCTCGATGCGGCCATGGTCAGGCGGGGTCACGTCGACGAAGTCAGGATCGCCCCGCTTTTCAAACAGCAGGGCGATTTCGCGTTCGAGACCGGGCTGGTTGCCTTTGACGGTAAAGCTATAGTGGGCCTTGCGCCCGATCAGATACGCTGCCAGTGTGCGCTGGGTCAGCAGCGCATCGGCCGTGACCACCTTGCCGGCGAGCGCGCAGCCATCGAGCACGGGGATGGCCATGCCGATCTCGTTGGTACGCTTTTGCTCATCGCTGCCGGCTACGGGCAATGTCCCGACTTTTTTTGGGTGTGGCAGGTGTTCGACTCATGGCCGATCACGCTCAGGATGTGCGTTTGATTGCCCTGCGCGTCGATCGCGTTCTTCATGACTTTACCATCCATCGCCAGCGCCCGGTCGTCTTTTGCCCACGCCTGGTTCCAGACATTGAGCGCGCGATCCAGCGTGTCCGGTTCAATGCGCACCAGGCAATCGCGGATGACGAATTCGCTGGGGACGACATAACGCCCCTTCTCGCGCCGACAGCCAAAGCGCTCACGTGCCTTTTGCCCCAGGCTTTCGGCCCAGTCATGGGCGGCCTTGTAGCCGCGCATGCCGCACAGGATGGCGCCCGCGGCAATGCCCAGCACCACGGGCAGGCGGTGGCGGCGCCCTTGCCGGCGGCGCGGGTCGGTGACGGTGGTGAAGCACAGCGGCAGCGCGCGCATCTGCTCAGCGCTCAGCATCAATTTTGGGGCTCCCGTGAGTTGGAGGTGATTGCGCTCAGGATGCGTCAATTGCGCTCGGGCGGCCCGGTGCAAGGCACGCACAAACACGCGCTTGGGCGCGTCAATCTCGCCGCTGTAGCCTTGCCGCGTGCGCCGGTAGCCTTGAGTGAGCCCCAGTTCCGTCCAGTTGGCCGCGCGATAGACGCCGCCATGAAATCGCCGCGGATCGACAAAGGTTTCCAGCAGGAGCAAGGGATGACCAAAGCGCCCCTGCCAGTCGCGTGCGATGCGCCGTTCAGTGAGCGAGAGCACCCGTGAGCCAATATTCGGCCGGTGCCACTCGGGCAGGATCAGGAAGCGACTGTTGTTGGCGATGAGTTTGAGTCGGTCATACTGCGTGCGAAAGTTCCAGCCGATCCATCGATCACGCACGCCGCATTTCAGGGCCGCCGCCGAGACGTTGAGTTGCGCGACCCACTGACCGCGCCAGGTTGCGACATACCAGATCGCCTCGCCGATCTTCGCGAGATCTCCCAGATAATGATGCCGCGCCATCTGCTCTCGATAGCGTTGTTCCTCGCTGCGCTCTACCGGCCGTACCTGAAGCTCCGATAGGACTTGCGCCATGGGTTTCATCGATTCCATCCCATGGGTTATACCGAGAAATCCCGGGGTTGTCCAGCCTTGCGTGCTAACCCATTGCACTAACAAACTAATTCAGATAGCGCCGATCCACCCTGCCTGGGTGGCCTCGTAGGTCACGACGATCCTCGGCCGGGTGAGCAGAGGGTACGGCCGGGCGTTGAGCACGACCCCTTGCTCGGCGAATGCGCGCTGGACGGCGTCCAGACGCGCCGGGTTGTCGGCGATCCGCGCGTGCGACGTCCAGGTGCGCGCGACGAAATCGGCCTTGGTGCTGCCCGGGATGCAATTCCGGGCAACGGCCAGCGCTCCCGCGGAGGTCGGCACGAGGATGTCGCAGAACTCGGGCAATCGATACAGGAACGTGGCCCACTGGTCGAAGCTGAGCACGCCGGCCGAAAGCTCGGCGAGTACCGCAGGCGCACTGGTCGTCTTGAGTGGATAGAACAGCCGCATGAGCGCGTGGCCGGTCACGTCCAACAGGTCGCTGCGGACGATCTTCAGCTTGCGGGCGCTGAGCATCAGGCAGGACGCCACCAGCGATCGCGTGTCGTCTCGCGGCGCCCAGTGGATCACTGCGTACTGGGCGTCCTTGGACTTGCCCCGGTCGTCCCCCAGCTGGACGCTCCCGATCCAGAGTTCTTCCGGGATGGTGCTGTCCAGCCAGCGGCACGCGGCGCGAAAGGCTGCTGCGGGTTTGAGCGGAAGCGCCGGCATGCCCGCCGACTGGATCGCTGCCAGGTCGGACGCGCGACATTCGGCGGCGAGGCGATTGACGAGTCCGTGCGCGAGCGACTCGCTGATGGAGCAGACCGGCTCGCTCTCGGCAGGTGCCGGCACCGGCGCTCTTTCGCCCATCTCGATACCGGCCCTCCCGAGTACGCCGTGTACCGACATGTTGCCTGGCCGCGGGTTGGGCTGCGTCTCGCGCACGGCAATGGTGTCTTCCGCCTGCATGCGCGCAGTCTGGCCGGACCGCTTTCTGCCGTCTACGCGAAATAGGGCCCTTTTTTGGGGGTTTTCGAGGCCAGCCTCAGTCATTGGGGGCGCCTCGCTGCCGCAGTGGCCGTGGCTTGTCGGCCTTCGCCGTCATTGCAGCGCATGGTCCGGGCCGGTGCTTGGGTCGCCCATCTCGTGGCACCTGCAGGCAGTGGGAAACGAAGGCCACAGAACGCAGTGTGCTGTAGCCCAGCACCGTCGGCACCGGCGCCAGAAGGCGCCCGCGCGCGGCAAGCTCGCCCCAAAGGGCGACCGGCACCACGCGCCACGCAATACTCGCAACTTCGCTGTCGCCTACGAACCCGGCGGGCAGGTACGGCAGCACCAAACCCCAGTCGAATTCATAACCGACGATCCCCTCGAACTCGTCGGCGCGTCCGATGCGCATGCGGCCCGCATTCGTGACCGCCTCGAATTTGCGCTGCCCGGCGCCGATTCCCTCGGCCGCCGACACCGCGCTCAGCGTCTCGGGCACCGCGCAAGGCATCAGCTATTGGCTGGCCAAGCGCGACGGACTTTGAATCGTGAAACGGTGTGACATGATTGATGCGGTTTCACTAACAGGAGGACATAAACATGAGCTTCTACGTCTATCGCCCCACCGAGAAGGTCTTTCTGGCTGACGACGAAAAGACCTGGACGGACTTCTTCTTCGACGCAGCGGGCTTCACATCGCGGAAGTTGGCCGATCAGATCGCCGAACGCGAGCTTGGCCCCGGCCACGATGCCTACGTGCTTGACGACGGGATTGAGGTGTAACCATGCAGCCGCTCATGGAAACTTACTTGGCACTTCCGTTCTGCCGCTAATTTGTCCGAAGCGAGCGCAGCGGGAGCGCGTGGGCCGGTCGTAGTTGCAGCGCGGGTATGCTGGTCTCCACAATCGTGTGTCAGGCAAGCATTGCGCCGCGAGTTTAGGACGCACGCCTCAGTGCACCGCCGATGACTCGCCCGTCGTCCATCGCATCCTCACAATGTCCAGGTCGCCAGACAGATCGATGGAACCGTCGGCCTCGGCCGGCCTCAGCCTGCGTGTGCCTGGCGCATTCCAGCCGTTCGCCCAGGCGCTGCGCCCCACAAACTCGAGGTCGTCGGCGATGCGCGCGACAAACCGCGCTGCCTCGCGTTGGTATAGCTGTGCCGCCGGGGAGTTCGCCATGGCCGGATCGAGCGGCGTGGCGCACGCCCTGCGCACACCGCTCTCGTAGGTCTCGCCATCCAGCAGCGCGCAGAAGTAGTACATCGGCAATACAGAAAGGCCGTCCCGGCGCATGTCGACCAACGCGATCAGGTTGAGCTCGGGAAAGCGGCGTCCGTGCACGCTGTCGCGATCGTCGATAAAGGCGAATGTGCCGATTATCGGATAGCCATCGAAGAGCAGATCCGCACCGCGCGCTGGAAGGTAGAGCGCGTATTCCGGCAGGCTGAGCAGCGCGCGCCGCGCAATCCGCTTGCCCCCACCGTCACGCTCGATCGGCGGGTTGCCCACAAATTCGACAACCGACTGCGCCTGGAGCCAGGCGAGCGTTCCGCAGAGTTTGCGCGCCAATACGATCGAGTCGAGCTCAGATAGGGTCTGGATTCGATCGGTGACCGATGTCGCGACGTTGATAGGGACGTAGCAGTAGTCGCGCCAGCTGATCGCGCCGTCTTTGCCCTTCTGGTATGGGTAGGAGAGGATCTGCGCAGTTGCGCGCGGGTACTCTTCTATGCAGGCGACTGCGAAATCCCAGGCGGCTTGTTGTGCCGGGTTGAGCTCAGTCATCGCTGTTCTCCTTGTGTCGTTGGTTGAAACTCTTCCTGCTCTTCGTCACGGTGCGGCGCAGTCTTCGGTGAGTGGTTGTCCTCGGGCGCTTCTGTTGGCGCTCTGCCGGATGGCGCCGACTCGCTGCGCATGACAACTGGCGAGCCCAGATAACAACTGCTAATTTGAGGGCGGTTATGCCCGAGCAGCTTGGCAACAGCGGCTCGTGCTTTCCGGTCGGTCTTGCGATCCGGTGCGGTTCCGCCGCGCACTGGAGGCGGGACGCCTGCGCTCGCGTGGTACTCGTTGCCGGCCCGCTCGTGACGCAGCCCGTGGCCGCTGGTGCCGACAAGCTTGCGGGTGATGCCGACCTTGGCCAGCACACGGTAGTAGTGCGCGGTGTTGGCCTTAAGCGAGTAGCCGGGTCGCCCCAGATGCTGGCCAGGTGCAACCATCGCCTTGGCGCGATTGATCAGATCCCACTGCTCCTGGTTGACGATTGGGACATCGCGCGGCCGGTCGCCCTTTGTTCCATACTCGACGCGTAGGCAGTGTGTCGCCGCGCAGCCTTCGGGGATGTCATCGGGAATCGCTTCGCTGATTGCGATGACGGCTTCGTGAGGTCGTGTACAGCGCGCTTCCTTTGGCCGGAGGGCGAACTTCAACGAAAACTCGGTCTGGATTCCTACGTAGGGACAGATCTCGACGATGCTCGGCAGCACCTTCGCGTGCTCGATCCCGGCGGCGATCCAGCTGTGGTCCTCGTCGGCTTCCTGCCGGCGATGGGCGAGCGGGGAGCCCTCACCGTAGTAGTACTCGGCATCACGCACCGTCTGCGGGGGACGGTTGGTCCACTGGCACCAGGTGCGCAGGTAGCTGAGGTAGTTGGCGATGGTGCCGACGGACAAGTCGCGTGCCTCCCACACCAGCGCCATCGCTTTGACCTGATCCGCCGAGAGCCGCCGCGGCTCGACGTTGCGGTACTTGGTTTCGTCGCGCAGATCCTTGAAGAAAGCTTTGTAGAAGATCTCTCGCTCGTGCATCGTCTTGAAGGACACGGCTTTGAGGAACACCGCGTGACCTGCGTTGTTCAGCTTGGTAATGGCTTCAACGAGGCCGTCCCGTCCGGGTCGATGAAGGATGCGGAAGCGATGAATTGCGCCAGCTTGGTGCGATTTCCTGGCTCGTGCGATTGGTGCCCGCGCGTTCGTTGCAGTACTCGCGAATGATTCCGTCCGCGGGGTTTCTTGGTGCCGGTCATGCTGATACTCCTGTCGTCCTCTTTCTGCCTGTGCCGGGGCCGAAAGCCTTGCAGTCGGTGAGGAGGGGTAGGTCACCCGAGTCCGTGACGTCCTCGTCGTCACGGTCGGGGAGGCTCGGTGTGTCTGCGCGGATGCCGAGCCTCGGGCATCCGCGTGAGTCCAGGGTTTCTGCGCCAGGCGCAGTGGTGTTCCTTAAAAATGAATTTACGGATAGCGCGCGCAACGAACACGCGCGGAATGCCCGCATGGACGGCGTGCGCAGCTCAAGGCCGCACACGGTTGTCGCCCGCATAGGCGCGTGGCGATCGCCCTCTGGGGACGCGCCACCACACGAGACACGTTGGTCCCGTGATCAAGATCCGTTTCGAGGGGTATGCGCTTGACCAGTCCGGGGGACGACTCCTTACCAGGGAGGTTGCCGGATTGTCGCCACTGGGCGTTCCCTCAAGGGGAACGGCGCACTCGCGTGCGGGTGGGCGATTTAGTTCAAGCGCTGGACCTGGCGCCGCTCAAGGCGGGCCAAATAGACAGGTGCTCAGGGCACCGATGACAAACACAACCGACCAGTAGCTGATCGGGATAACGCTATGGCCCGAGTGATCGGGCGGGGCGACCTTGCGGTCTCGTAAGGGCTGTTGACGCCAGCTGCGCCACTCTCGACCTAAGTCCGGCATGTGGGAGCCGCCTGCTATCGACCATTTGACATGGCCTCGGCGCAGGGTCCGGAAGCACGCCGAGAATTGTCGAATAAGAAAAACCCAGTTGTCAACCAGAAAATGTGTGCTCTCAGGCAGCCGTCAGGTTTGGAAATGGCTGGAAACGCACGGCTTGACTCAACAGGTGTCCCCTCAGGTTACGTTTTCGCTTTCGTGGCGCGTATCTGCCCTCCGCCCCGATCAACGCGCACCCAACGCGCACCCAACGGGGCTCCCCATTTCATCGTTTGCCACGATCCGTCTTTGCACTCCCAATTAACGCACGTTCAACGCGCGTCGAGGGCTAACCTCGAAAACCGCGTTTTTTAGGGGGTATTTCGCCTGGCGCGAGGCCCCAAAGGGGGGTTACGTTGTCCTCAACGCATGTGAAGGAGAGGACAAATGGCGCACAACGGAACAAGCGACGCAATCGCCCGCGCGATCGATGTCGGGTATGGCAACACCAAGTACACCTTCCGCGACGCCCAGGGCAACGTGAGATGCGGGATTTTCCCGTCGATCACCAATTGGAGCACGGCGGACCAATCCAAGGCGGTGATCGGAGACCGGAGGGAGACCGTCGTCCTACGTGTCGGCAGGATGTATCACGAGGTGGGACCGGACATCGCGGCCGCACGTGGCCGGTACCGCGCCTCGAACATGCACGACGGCTATGTCGAGACGCCGGAATACCAAGCGCTGGTCAAAGGCGCCCTGCACTACATCGGTGAGGACCGGCTCGACGTTCTGGTGCTTGGCCTTCCCGTTCGCCATTTGATTGCCAAACGCGCATCGCTCGAACGTGCCTGGGAAGGGGAACACGAACTGGCCAACGGCAAGACGGTGATCGTCGCCAAGGTGCGCGTCTTCGCTCAACCGCAAGGCGCGCTCGCCTGCTTCAGCGCCACCACGGGAAACAAGTCCGTCACACGGGGCGACCTGAATCTGGTCATCGATCCGGGGCAAAGAACCTTCGACTGGCTGGTGAGCCGCGGCATGGCCTTGGTCCAGCAACAGAGCTCCTCGACCGACCGGGGGATGTTCGACATCGTCCGCACGATCGCCGAGATGATCTCAACCGATCTCGGGGAGGACTACCAGGACTTCGAGGCGATCGACAAGGCGATCCGATCCAGAAAGCCGATGACGCTTTATCAGCAGCCGTACGACATCAAGCGCTTCAAGCCGATCGTCGAGCAAGTCACCCGGGAGGCGGTAGCGCGTCTGCTGGAAAATGTCCGCGACGTCGCCTCGATACAGAACATCCTGCTGGTCGGCGGCGCCGCCGAAGTGTTCAAGCCAGCCGTCAAGGAGGCCTTCCGCAAACACCGGATCACGGATATCGATGAGCCGGTCTTTGCCAACGTCCGCGGTTTTCAGGTGATCGCCGACGAATTGCTGGCAAGACGGCGATCGAACCCGGCGCCCGCCCAGCCTGTCGACGCGGGGGCGGTATGAGCGAAGGCGACGAAGAACTTCTCATTTCCTACCGGCTTCGCCGCGACGAATTTCCGCAACTCTTCGCCAACCTCGCGGCGATCCCGAAGGGCCCGCCCAGGGCGGCCCGTCTGAAAGCACTCGTAACGCAGGGATTCGCCGCGGAACAGAAGATCGCAGAGCCAAGCGACGAGTCGGCGATCGGGACGGCCTGCCCACCGCAGCTCGAACGCACCTTCATGGACGACCTGCTCGACGGAAAGACGGAAGAGGACGCACCGGCGGGTCCAAACCTAGGCGGAGGAAGTTGGGGTGAGACCGACAAAGGAAGACCGTCGCACCCGATCGAGCGTTTCGGCCTCCGAACTGGCACAAATGGGCGTATGCGAAAAGCGCATGCGCTTCGAGGCGACCCTCGGAAAACGTCGAACCTCGGCGCAGGATCAGGACTCCGAACGAGGAATCACCCGGCACGGGCGATTCCATCAAGACGCCGTGCGACGGGGCCCTGGCGTGCAAACGTCCGAACCCCAGCCGAGCCGATGCTTCGTGGCCACGGTTGTCTTCGGCGAATCGCCCGAGACCCGGACGCTGCGAGAATTCCGGGACACGGTATTGCAACGCCATTGGTTGGGACGAACCGCCATCGCAGTCTATTACGCGGTCGGGCCGGCCATCGCCGCGTTCCTCGCGGCTGGCCGGAGACGTCAGGCGATCGTGCGAGCAATTCTCGCGCCGCTGGTACGCAAGGTTGAGAAGGACCTGGCAGCCCGAAGAAACCGGGCGGATTCGCCATGAACGCCACCTTTGCGCTTCTGGTCGCGTTCCTGGTCCTCGCGATCCTGGCCTACCGTCAACGTCATCGCCTGACGAGGCGCGAGGAGAATTGGGGCGGCGAGACCTTGCGAGGAAAGCGGCTGATCTTCTCGGAACAGCAGTTCCGGTCGCGCCGAACCGGCATCGTCGCGAAGATCGACCGCGGATATCTCGCGGACGGGTCGATTCAGCTACTGGAATTCAAGACCCGTCGGCGGCACCGGGTCTACCCGGCCGACATCATCGAGCTGTCCGCGCAACGGGTGGCGGTGCAAGACGACGACGGCCGGCGGGTGACCGACGTCGGATACGTCCTGACAGAGAACGCACGGGACGGGAGCCGGCATCTGCACCAGGTTCGACTGCTGCCCGAGGATATCTTGCTCAGACTGCGGGATCGGCGGGCGATGATTCTCGGCGGACGGGTGCCCCCGCGAGAAGCCACTGCCCCGGGGTTGTGCAAGGGCTGCGCGTACAGGGTGGAATGCAAGGAGTAGTAGCCGTCTTCAATCAAAAAGCGTCGCGAGTTTGCAGCTTAAGTCCAGGCTGACGAGTTCGAGCACGTTATCGCCTTCCAGGGTCAGCGGCTGGCCCCATCCGACACTTCTACGGCGGTGCAACTGGGCGGAGCGGGTTTGGGTGTCCAGTAGAAGATACTCTTGCAACGAGTCAATGGTGCAGTACTCCGCAAGCTTCTCCACGCGGTCGGTGTCGCCGGTAGATTCGGACAGCACCTCGGCAATGAATGTCGGGTAGCGCACGACCAGCGGATCCGCGTGGTCGCGCTCATCGCACGTAACCATCACGTCGGGCAGGCGGCCGTTCTCCGCCACGCGCAGGCGGACGGTCTCTTGATACACCGCGCAGCGCGAACCGCTGAGGTGCGCCTCTAACGTTTTCGTAAGAGCGCGCGCAACGCGATAGTGCGATTTCGTCGCACCGACCATGGCACGCACTTCTCCACCGACGAACTCGTAGCGCCCGGGTTGCGCTGCGTCCCATGCGCGGAATTCGTCGAATGTGCGCGGCAGCTTGATTTGTGGTTCGCCCATCGCGTTAGGATAGGTTTTGGCGCTGGAGGCGTCAATCATCGTTTCACCGCATATTCTCATATTGGGCAATGGGCGAAGTCTACGTCGTACTGTCAGCAGCTTGCTCAACGTATTCAATGACGTCCGAGAAATCGGCTTTACCTGAGATGAACAACGGAACCGCATGCTTAAAGATCGTCTTTGTCACCAATCTGCCGCTCGTTCGATCCCGCGCTCTGCGCGAGGCATGATCCTGACGCCGAGCGTCAAGATCAGCCGAAACGGCGCAGCCTCGCGAAGAACTCCTCGGCCGACACGCCTTCTTCTCGGTCGGCCTCGTCGAGGGCAGCAAGAAGCTCACCTTCCTCCTGGGGCGACAGCTTGACGACGGCTTCATCGCCCCGAGCGAGAATGGTTACCGCCGTTCCCTCCGGCAGAGAGAGATCTTCGACGACGACCTTGCCGTCAACGACGGTGCCTGAAATGACTAGCATGGGAGGATGGTACCCGCGCGCCCGGCGCGGGTGCAATCGGCTTCCAGTGCCGTTCACCGCAGCGACGGGCTCATGCTCCGTGCGATGACCTGCTCGATTGCACCGGAGACCCATGCAGACATCGACGACGACAGCATGCCAAAGGACGTCTCACGGGGACCAAAGTCGTAGGTTTTGAGGCCCCACGTCGACGACACGACGTCGTCGAGCGTACCGAGGGCATCGATCAGCCCCAGTTCCTTGGCCTCGATGCCACCCCAGACTTCGCCGGTACCGTAGTCGACGCCGGCCTTCAAGGCGCCGGCGCGGGCTTCCCGTAGATCCTTGACGAAGGCCGAACCCATCTGGTCCACCAGACGCTTGGCCTTGGCGTCCGCCTCGGGCGAGACCGCGGTGAACGGATTCATGAAGGCCTTGAGTTTTCCGGATGCGTAGACGCGCTGGGATACTTCGAGCCGCGCGATTGCCCGATCAAGCTGCCACGGCGCCATGATTGCGCCGATCGAGCCGACGAGGCTCATTCGCCCGGCGATCACCTTGTCGGTATGCATGGCGATCATGTAGCCGGCCGAGGCGCCCAGATTGCGAATAACCGAAACGACGGGCTTGTCATACTTGGCCTTCAGGGTTCGGACGGCCGAATAGATGCTCTCGGCTTCGGCAGGCGATCCGCCCGGGCTGTCGATCGACAGAACGACCGCCTTGACGTGGCTCGACGAGAATGCCTTTTCGAGCGATCGGATGACGTTCTCGGCCGATGCCGTCTTCTGCGGCCCGATTTCGCCCTCGATACGGACGACGCCGACCACGTCAGCGAACGGCCCGAATCGGATACCCGACGAACTCAAGAAGAACACGAAGTACAGGACGCTGATGAGCACGGGCCCGCCGAAGAACAGCCCCTGAAAAAGCAGGCGCCAGCGGTGCTCCGACTGGCGCTCCTTGGCGGCACGCGCATGCTCATCCTGGAGCGCCTTTCGCTGCTCGCCCATCTCCTTGACGATCGCCAGCAAAGCTGGGGCGAGAGACTGCTCCGTGGAAGCGGCGCGCGTTCCGGGTTGCGGATCGGGGTGGGGTGTTCGTTGCTCAACGGGTTCGTTCTCGGACATGGCGGCTCTCCGTATGGTCGGAGCCACAACGGTATTGCCCGCCTCCCAGAATGGCTAGGAGAAATGGGGCCCGAATTGAAGGGTTTTCGAGGCTAGCCTATCAAGAGGCAGCATGCCGATTCGAACGCCGGCGCCGGGCGTCGATCCAGATTGCCCGCGATCCGAATTGCCTACCCCGGTGGCCGATGCCGCGCCCGACGTTGGTCCTCGGTGGCCAGGAGAACCTGAACCTTCACCAGGCAGACGGTTCCCCAGGCGCTGCCGGCGATCACCGCCAGGTGGCCGAGATCGCCAATAGCGAGCAGCGCCGGCAAGAACAACAGCGTCGTCGAGCCGATGGAGACCCACTTTGCGCGTTGGGCGACAAACCGGAAGTCCGGATCACTGAGTTTCAGGAGGCCGGGCCTGCCCCGCAACAGGACGAGCGCGAAAGAGAGCAGAGCCTGCAGAAGGGGGCGATCGGACAACGACATCGGGGCGGAGGGCGGCATTGCGCGATGCGATCGAACCTATCGAAGGGCACCGAATTGCTTGGAGGCAGGGACGGCCTGCGCCCCTACGGCAAACGGCCCTGACCGGCGCAGGGTCCCGGGAGTCCGAAGAGCACCCCTTTACCGATCCGTCCGCAGTCCGGCGCTCTGGAAGAAGATGGCGTGGCCCTGTCCGCGCTCGCGGTCGGCGCGGCCGGGGTATCCGGCGTCCGATTGCCCTCTTCCACCAGGGTGGCGGTGGGGATCTGCTTTTCTCGTTCCAGGTGCGCGGCCCGCGCCTCGTCCATCTTTGAAATGATGCACTTCGACTCAAACCCGACCGACGCCGCTCCGCTTATTGGCTCGACAAAATGCACCGGGCTACGGGAAATGCTCGATACGCGACAGAACGATTTCGCCACGTCAGACAGAATCCGGTCGTCCATGGACAGTCGGCCATTCGAATGAAGAATAAGCTGCTGCCCATCATTGCAGTGGTCGAGGATTTGCTGAGCGCCCAGCCGGGTGTAGATCTCGGTCTCGTGCGGATTCTCTGACCAGACAAATGTGCGAGCACCGAGCAGGTTCGTCGTATTCCGCCCCATGTCGCATACCGAGTCGTCCGTGACGCAACCACGGGGACCGAGACACCAGGCCAGGGCAGATTCAGAGATCAGGCAGGCAAGAAGTACCGTGCAGGCGGCACCAAACAACTTCGGCTTCATGAAACACCTCGCTTCTCCGGCGGAGACTTGACAAGCGGCCACGATGGGATTATCAGTTTAGATATTGTGATCCCGATGTATCGTACGTCATGCTAGACAAATCCAATAGAACTTGGAAGTACGCGGCCATGGTCGGCGGAGCCGTGCTCGCCCCGATGCTCTACCTGTTCGTCAATCAATGGAAAGGCGAGGGCCTTCCGCTCATGTGCTGGGCTGTCATAGGCGCGGCGGCCGGATGGGATTTGGCCAGGATGTTGCTTGGCGAGAAACTGGTCGGGAGGAAACGGCAACCTTTGTGGCATCAGCCCGCCGATGAATGGGTACTGTTCGACGACGCTGACGAGAAAAGCCGCGAATTCATGGAGCGCATGGACCGAGAATTGAGTCACCATCTCGACGACATGAGAGAACGCGCACTCGAGAAATGTTTGCAGGACCACGAGTATTTCGATCGCGACGACAGATACCAAGCGCTGAGTTAAACGTAGTGTGGCCCACTACGTCGGTAGATGACAACCGCCCGTGTTCAACACCTACTCGAGCAAACACACCCAATCACTTCTTCCGCCCAAAAGTCGCGTCCCAGGCATTCTGCGCCGGCTCCACCGCATGCTTCTTAAACGCGGCGCCGGGATCTGCGATCACTTCATCGACAAACCCGTCGATCTTTTGCTTGACCTGTTCCGTCTGAAGCTGATCGTCCTGGTCAGCTGCGCCGAGCGCATCGAGAACCTGTGACCGTTCTGTCCTCAAGTTACCTTTTGCATCGCGGCTCAATTGATGTTGCGTCTCGAAACCGCCGATGGCGCTCGACACCTCACCCTTGATCTGCGCACCCGCGGCTTGGACCTCCGCTCTCGTTTGAGACCCGCTTGCAGGCGGGGGCGACCCGCCGCCACTCGAGAACCGTTCGCCGGCCACTCTGGCGCGATTCTGCGCATTCCGCGAATCGACGTCCGGATTCAATTCAGGGCTTGCGCTGTTCAAGCGATGGCGTTCCTGCACGTCGCGGAACGACTGGGGCACTGCGCCGCCGTCCGAGAATGTCCGGTTCGGCGGCAGCCCGGAACGGGCGATCTCGGCATCCGCCATCACATAGAACGCCGCGCTGTTTCCGCCATAGTCGCGCGCATACTGCAACATCATCGGAGAGTGGAAGGGATCCCTGGCGATGTCAAAAGCGATGGTCTCCCCGTGCGTGTCTGATTGCGAGATCTTCTCGGCCATCCCGACACGGTCGTTGAACGCCGCCTCCGCGCGCTGCGCCCTCGACGTCCGGTCGGCCAACTGCGCCGACAATCGGTCGGCTTCGTTCTGGTCACCGGCCAGCGCGCGGACGAACTGTTGGTCATGAGTCGCCTTGTCTCCAAAGCGCTTGAAGTCACTAACGTTGTCCTGCGACAGACTATTGAAGATCTTCTTGTCGCTCTCGTTGAGCCCGTCCAGGAACGTCTTGCCGCCCGTCAGACCCGCCCCGCCTACCGCCAAGCCGGCACGGATGGCGACGCTCGCGACCTGCCCGGAGGACACTCCAAGATCATTGCTGATTGTTGTGGCCGTCTGTGCGGCCCGGTCGAAGCTTGCCCCTATCTCTTCGTAGCCACTCGTGCCCGAACCAGCGCTGTCTCTCCACGACGACCCCCTCGACGCGCCTCGCTCGAATATCGACGTAAGGGCGGCGGCGCGCTCCGCGTTTGCAGAGACCGCATCGGAACGGGCGGCCTCGACCGCTTTGTTGGCTTCGGTCACCGCAGCACTCACTACCGAACGCGATACGATGCGCGAGGCGAACCCGGAATTGCTCAGCAAGCTCACCGCCTCACGCCCGAAGGCATTGGTGCTGTGGGTGTTTCCCGTCCGATCATTCTGCATCGTCCGCATGAAGGCGGAGGTGCGGTTCGGACCCAGCGACTGCTGCTCGAAGGACAGGTTGCCCATGCTCGCGTTGCCAATCGCTGCCTGGGACGACGCGGCGCCTACGGTGCCCTGGATGCTGGACGTACCGGTTAGTGCCGCCTGGCCGATCGTCTCCATGCCCTTGAGTGCCGCCCATGCGATCGCGGGCACCGAGATGCACATGTAGCCGACCACGGCCTCGAGCGAGATCGCGTTCGAGTAGATGCTGGACGCGGTTTGCAAGGACATCGCCGTTCCGCCGCCAACATCGGCCGCGGCAGCCAGCTTGGATGCGGTTGCGATACTGGCCATGTAATTGAGGATCGCATAGACGGGCGGCCACAACTGGATCCAGAAGAGGGTCAGCACATAGGACTTCAGGGCAATCATGGTCTGCATCCCGCTCGTGAGAAACAGCAGTAGGATGACGAATGGAAACAGCGCGTAGCAGATGGCCTCGATGACGTTGCGGATCAACGGCAGGGCTTCCTCGGCGACCTTGCCGTAGTTGGTCCACGATGCGTTGATCTGGGCAACGGCCTGAGCCCGGCCCATGGACAGCAGCAGCGAGGCCGGATCATTGGTCCGCTGCCCGATCATCGAACTCGTGTCGTTGACCGCGTTGATCATGGCGTTTTGCAGAATGATGTCGCTGGCGCTCGAAGCGGCCGCAGCCAGCCGGTTCTTCTGGTACGCCACGGTGATCTGGTTGCCGATGGCAGCCGAGGCCGCCGCAGCCGTCAGGGTCGGATTCAACTGTTGCCCGAGCTTGGTTTGAATGCCGCCGACCTCGACGAGTGCTCTGGCGTTCAGAATCGGATAGGCGACAGGGCAGGTCACGATCGTCGACACACCGGGAGCGGTGTTGATTGGAGTGAGGCGGGCCGGGTTGGGCGTCGCCATCAGCGTCCAGATGTTCGGGGAGCTTGAGAAGACCGCAGGATCGATCGTGCCGTCCATCAGGTCAAACTTGGTGCAGTTGTCGATGAAGGCGATCAGGTCGGTTCGAAACGCCGGATTGACGAATCCAATGTTCCGCGAGTACTTGACCAGACGGCTGCCGAACATCAGGCCGTTCTGCTGGTAGGACAACTCGCTGGGCAGCGCACCCGGTCCGGGGAGAACCTGAAAGGCCGTTTCGAACAGGCTCGTCAGCACGTTGCCAACCTGGCTGGTCATGCTGCCGAACAAGGCGATCCCGAGCGGCACGTTGGCGACGACACTGGCGGGATTGCCGCTAGTCTTGTCGGTGATCTGCACGGTGACCCGCGGCAGGTAGAGGATCGAATAGACGATCACGACGGTGGCCAGCCACTTCCAGCCCTGCAGGCGCTCGGGGGCGAACGCGTAGGCAATCAGCGCCGCCATGAAACCGAACACACCAACGAGCGCGATCGCGCCAGCGTAATCGCCCGATCCGATGATCGCCGCGATCGCATTGAAGATCCCGGCGAGGCTTTCGGCATTCTGGTAGGCAAAGATCTCGTACATCGTCCACCTCTATTCAAAGTGCGTTGCCGCTACTTGGTCATGAATGCCGCCTGGTATCCGAGCATGTCCACGACGTTCTGTGGCATGCTCGCGCGCAACTGCCGCTCGAGCATCTCGAGGGTCGATGCGATGGCCGAGAACTTGGTCACCTTCGCATAGTGGGCAATCTTCTCTTGCCCGAGGGCGGTCAGCATGGTGCGGGCGTGCTCGGATAGCAGCTTCATGTGGTCCCGCTGCTCCTTGTTGAGCTTGTAGTTTTTCATCGTCGCGCCCATGCCGACCCGCAGATTGCGCTCCAGGAAGGTGTACGCATAGTCGGCCGCGATCACGCCACGGTACTGGTCGATCAGCGTCTCGGCCATACCCAGGCTGACATCCGAGTTGCCAATCGAGAGCATGCGATAGACCGGCTCGGACACCTGATTGACGAAGCCGACTTCCGGCGAGTTGTTCGGAATCTCGGTGCGAGACCGGATGTGATCCGAGATGCTGGTCATCATGTCGGTAACCTTCTTCAGAAACGGGGTGTGGATGTAGGGCACCTCGGAGACCACGTCGCAATCGGTGAAGTTGTTACAGCGGAGCAGAGTGATGTTGATGTTTCCCCCACCCGCGTCGTTGTCGCCATAAAGCAGCTTGTTGGCGCTCGTGAGGGTCGGCATTTTCGGAATCGCCTCGCCGCCCGCTCCATCCGGTGGATAGATATAGGTACCCACCATGCTCATGATGAACTCGCGTTCCTGGTCGTCGATCGTGTTGATTGCCTTGAGCGCTATCCAGGTAAGGTTTCCAACCAACGGGGGAAGATTCTTGATGTTCGGATCGGATGACCGACGCGCGCTGGAAAGGATGCCCGTACGATCTCTTTGACACTGCTTCTTGCCGTCGTCCGCATCGGTCGCGCTTCCCATCCAGACGGCGACCTTGCCGCAAGCCTCGTCGGCATCGAAACCCACTGACTCGGCAGCACTGGATGCGAGCGTAACGGCCGTTTCGCACGACCCGATCCGTTTGTTGTTGACCATGTCCATATAGGGCTGCAGCCACTTGGTCACCCCGCCGAGCAGGGGGGAGAGAACATCCAGTGCCACCTGGAACGCAACCCCGGGGAGCGCGGCCGTGATGTTTTTCAGCATGTTCTTGAGCTCCTGGCCGGAGATGTGCGAGAAGCTGCCGGCAAAGAGATCGATGCCGCCACATCCACCCCGGGAATTCGGAAACTGCAGCGCCGCGAACTGGTAGCTCTTGTTGGGCGAGCGCATGTAGAAGCTGCCCCCGGTATAGGTGTTGTGGACCTGGCCCTTGAACGCCCCCGGTGCCGTGTAGTTGCCGATCGTCCCCAGGTCGTTGAACATCCTGTTCACCTCGGCATTCAAGTCCCCGGCATAGGCCGGGAGCGGGGCGAAGGCCAGTCCGAAACACGAAAGAAGAATGACGACGCCCCTGAGCAATTCGGCGGCGGCGGTAAGAGCGGGGCGAGCATTCATGGCGGTCTCCGATGTGGTTATTGCCGGGGCAATTGCTGGGTGAGTGAGGGCAGCATGTCGCGTGTCTGGGGCGTCATGACCACGCTGATGCGTTCGAGCAGTTGCGAGGACGAGAGCACCCCGAAGCCCAATGGCGTGATCGTCCCGGAAGTGGGTTGCGCGATGAAGGTGGCCGGCACCTGGGCCACGTTGAGCGTCTTCGAAATCCCGTTGTCTTCGCGGGGATTGGGGAACTCCGGCAACCCGCCCCCGTCGAGCGAGACCGGCACGACGGTGAGCCCATGCTGATCTGCAAACGCCTTCAGAATCGGCGCATAGGTGTGGCAGTAAGGACAGTCCCCCCGGAAAAAGAAGAAGATCACGTGATCCTTCGCCAGATCGGCGATCTTCCGCGATTGCGAGAACCCTTCCTGCTGGTTGTAGGTGCGGATCGCCAATGCATTGACCGGCCGGCCTTCGAGGGTCAGGTCGAGATCCGCGTGGGTCCAGCCCAGTCTTTGTGCCACGTCGGCGAAGTAGCTGGCCCGCCGCACGACCTTGGCTTCGAGCTCCATGTAGCGCAGCACGTTATGTTCCGTCGGATTCATGATCGCGATCTTGCGGGAGTCCTCAAGCCGCTTTTGCAACTTCTCGAGTTCGACGATCTCCTTCGCTTTCGCCGGCGCCTTCTTCGTCTCGCGAGGCGGCTCGGCGACCGGCTTCTCGGGCGGTTCGGGGATCGGATCCTCGTACCAGTGCCAGCCGCGTTCGGCGTCGCCCCAGTACGAGTTGTCGAGCAGACGACTCTGCGCATTCACGGTCACATATCGCCGGCCGGCCTCGGCGGCCGCCGCATGCCCTGCGACGAGAGTGGAAAGCAGCGTGAACAACACGGATACCACTGAGAGAAATGGATGTCTGGCCACGATTAACCCCCGGGTTGCTTGGGAAACCGCCCACTGCGGCAGTAGGAGATCTGGTAGGTGAATTTGATATCCTGGGCGATGGTGCCGTTCTTGGTCGCGCGGCGTTCTTCCTCGGTCATCAGCTTCAACCCGCGTTCGTCCGGATAGGCGTTGCGTTGCAGTGTCGTCACTTCCAGGCGCTTGCAGCCAGCCTCGGGCAAATCGCGGACCGCCTTGACGTCAATCTCCATCGGTTCGCGCGTCTTAAACATGTTGGTCATGAACTGCTGACTCTGGCCCGTTAGCACACCGTGCGACTCGCCGTTCTCGATGGCCGCGATAAACAACGGGCGAACCGATGACACCTCGACGCGATCTGCCGCCGACGCATCTAGCGCAATGAGGGCGGCCAATATCACGGGCCACCATGCGGCTTTCAGCGGATTTGTGGCCACCGCACTTCTCCTTTCAGCATTTCCCGTTTCCGAAATAGCAGCTTGGTGCGCGCGAAGTCTGGTTCGCGATCGCCGCCGGGAGATTCGGCATCGTCGGGACGATGTCGGCGTAGAACTCGGTGAGGTCCATGGCGGCGAAGTTGAGCCGCTGCAGCTCATCGATCGTGAAGCCATCGCAGCGCGGCGACTGCGCGCTGCCCCACGGCGTTCCGAGTTGCGCCCGGCCTTGTTCATTGATGATTCGCGACAGGCGGCTGTTGAAGCAACAGAACGTCCTGGTCCGCTTGGTACACGAACCAAAGATCGAATTCGACGAGCAGTACTCGCCGAGATCCACGCAGAGTCGCGCCTCGCGTTTCATCGCTGTGACCTGGGAGGACTCCGGGCAGTCGAGTATTCCCGACCACTGAATGATGGCCATGATGATTGCGATCCAGGCAAAGACACTGAGGCTGGACAGAAAGCTCATGACGGAGATGTCACCCGCGGCCACGCCGGCGAGCGCGGAGTTGAATCCGCTAAATCCGCCGGCAAGAGACTCAAAAGCGCTCATTACCCACTCGGGCGCATCGGCGACGAACAACGCGTCATGGGTGTAGGTCGAGAACGCGGCTTTGTAGAGGGTGGTTGCTGTGCTCGCGACCGACGCGTTATTGAGGAGCGAACCCGAACCTGATCCCGCCTGGTTGCAACAGTTGACGAGACCCCACAGCCGTTTGTCGCAACGATTGTCCGCGCCCTTGAATACCCGCATGGTGGCCGGATCGAGATAGCGGCCCGCCTCGCGGCCGGCCTCCATGAACGCGACGGTGCGGGCGAAGTCTTCATCGGCCGGGGGTTGCTCGGGTCCGCAGTCCTTGACCGTACTGAAGACCGCGTCGCGGACCTTGCAATTGAAGTCGGTTCGCCAGGCGGTGCAGATGGGCGGGGTAAAGGACGCGTCCGAGTCGATGCACGCGGGCTCTCCCGACTGCGTGCATTCGCCGACGCGGGGATTCGCACAGTCGGAAAGCTTGGAAAGGTCCAGGCAGTCGAAGCTGTTGCCGAACCCCCAGCAACTGCGGGTGACCGGATGATCGTTGATCACGCGCGTCTCGGCCGGCACCGTGCATGCGCTCGTCTTGCGCTCGCATTTGTTCAGCACGCCACCGGCGACCGGCCCTCGGATCGGTGTATCCACGCCATCCGGCGGGAGCTTGCCGGGCGGTACCCGCGCTTCGAGCCCTGCGCAACCGTTGGCCCAGTTCTCCGCCTCGACGGCGATGGCGGGCACCACGACATCGACCGCGCGGATCGGGGCCACGGTTACCGCGCCGCTTGCTGGGTCGGTACAGACGTCCTGCAACGTCGAGGGTGGAAGCAGCGCGGTCGTCGGTCCCGTGAGCGGCGGGTCGCAATACGGCTTCTGCTGCGGCTGAACGCAGGTCCATGTCCCGGAACCGGGGGGTGCATCGTCGCGTGTCGGCCCGGCAGTCGAACCGGCCGGGCAGGTCCACGTCACCGCGACGTCGAGCGATTTCTGGCAGGTCTGCCCGAGGTTGCGTTCGAGGTAGCTGTAGCAGCTCTGCGTGTTGTATAGCGCCGGGGAGATCGGCTTGGTCACTTCCGCACAGGTGGGCGAACAGTTCGAGACGACCGTCGTACTGCCCGCACTGGTGGGACACTGGTAGGTGTCCTGGAAGATGCCGCAGAGCGTCGGGTTGTCGGGCACCGCCTCGCGGCAGGCCGAGCTCTGCAGCGTGCAGCCCTTGGCCGCCAAAGGCGCGCACTCGTTCGGTGGCGAGCCGCCGGAGCAATCGTAGGTCGATTGATACTCCCAGCAGGCGGCGAACACGTCCTGGCCCTGGATCTTCTTGGTCGACGGTCCCTCGACGCAGGACGGCCCCGACAAGCGGGTGCAGGCGCCGAAGCCGCCGTTGGCCTCCAGGCTCGCGCAGCCGTTGTCCCATGTGTCCGCAACCGTGACCGCCCCGTTGGGACGGGGAATCGACGAATTGAGAACGAAGGGCCCGACATCGACGATCGTCGTGCCGTCGGTTCCAAGCGTGGGCTCGCCGAACTTGAACGTGAAATCGCAGTTCGAGCCCGAGCAACCAGGGCTGGGTGCCACGGCCACATAGAACGGATTGACGCAACGGCCTTCCCAGTGAGGCGAAAGCGGGGCCAGCACCTGGAATGCGGAGACACCGCTGACCGGCAGGTCGCGCGTCTGCCAACCGATGCACGAGTCCCGGCCGCCGTGGGCATAGAAACGATAGGTTTGCATGCCATCGCTTCGCGTCGGATCGCAATAGGCCTGCACGAGCATCTCGTCGAACGGGTTGCGTTCGACCCGTCCGGCATTGATCCACGTGCCCGGTGTGCACGAGGTACCCCTCGTCACTTCCCCGGTCAGCTTCTTCGAACAACGGAGCATGCCGAGCGCCGCGTAGCGATCGCATTTCCTGGTCTCGAATCCGCCGGCGGTCGGCACGGTGGAGGTCGTACAGCCCGCGTAGTAGGGCGTCAGATCGCCCAGGATGGAACCCGGATCGTTGGCGATATCCCTCACCCCGGCGATTGCCGGGTCATACGGTCCAAGTGGTGGCTTCGGGGCAACGGCCGAAGAGATCCCGCTCGAGACCGCCTGACAGGCCGGATCGGTCGAGCTCGCGCATGCGCTGACCCGGGCGTTCGACAGGGTGCTCAGGCTGGGATTGCCGTAATACCCGGTCTCCGGCGGCGCACTGGTAAGACCGGGCACCACGGCACCCGCGCTCGGCGTCGAGACGAAGCCCTGTATGGTGATGTTTGCAGAGGCCGCCGCGGCGGCCGCCTCATCCCGGGGGCTCTGTGCATAGACGATGGTCTGATTGGCCAGAACGCAGAACAGCACGATCCGGGCGATGAGCTTTTGCATGCTCAGCCCCTCAATCCGCGCAGAAAATGACCCGCTTCGCCGTTGAAGCCGGGGGCCTGCCGCTGCATGAACTCAAGTGCATAGTCGAGGCTCACGTCACCCGATACGGATACATAAGCATCGTTGCGAAAACACTGGGCATCGCCACAGGAGACGGGTTGCGCGCCGGCTCGAACCAGCACGAATGTCGGCGTCCGGTCGACCGCGAAGCGCTCGAAGGATTGCGGATCGATCTGGAAGGCCACTTTGCGCGAACCGATCAGCTGCTGGACGCGCAACACGGTCTGCTTGAGTGAGGATTCGGTCAGACCGCGCAGCACCAGGGTCGCACCACTCCTGGCCGCCTGATCGACCAGGCGCGCCAAGGTTTTCGCCGGCATCGAGAAGCTCACGAAGACCAGCAGCGACGGTGTCTGCGACATGGCCGCGCCGGCGGCGAGCGCCTGCTTGACCGCCGGCTCGAAGCCTTTGGTGATCGTGCGCAGGTCGACATCTGCCGGCGTGGCCGGTTTTGGCAGCGCGTCGAGTTTCGGCGTCGACGGCGCCGGGGTCGCTGCAATCTCCCTTTCGGTGGGCTGGTGCAAGCCGCGGATCGCCCGTTCGATCTGCGCGTCGGTCGGCTGCGCAAGGTCGCGCTTGACCCGTTCGACGTCTGCATCGGTCACCGGGGGCAAAAGATCGTCCGCCTGCACGATGCCGGTGACCGCACTGGAGCAGAGCACAATCCCAAACAACTGTCTGAACCCGATACGCATGGCCTCAAAACCCCACACAGCAGTTCTTCTTGCGAAAGAGCATGTAGGCGAAATCCTCGCCCTTGACGGGGATCTCGCGGCCGGCGCCCCAGGCGACGGTTTGCCGGCCGAACGGCTGGCAGCATTTGCCGAGGATCTTCTTGGTATTGGGGATCGGAAACAGCATCTGGGTCTTGTAGGCGCGCTTGTCCATCTGCGGCAGGAAGTAGGGCCCGCACAGCGCCTTCTCGCCGTGGTAGCCCCAGGTGACGAACTCACGATGCATCTTGGCGGTGAAGCGCTGCGCGATCAGCATGGACGAGCGCACCCCGCCCATGTGCTGGCTGACCCATCCGTCCATCGGATAGGTCACGCCCTGGCAGCCGGCGCACCAGAACAGCCGCTCGAGGCCGAAGCCGATCGAGGACGCCACGCAATCGGCTGCACAGGCGGCGACCGCGACGGGATTGGCGAAGAGCACCGCCTCGGCATTGAGAATCAGGGTCAGCTCGTCGTCATTCCAGAGCGGATCGACTTCCGTCAGGTAGGCGATGTCGAGCGATCCCTGTTCGAGGCACGGATAGTCGCCCAACACTTCGAGCCAGGTCAGAACCGGATTGAAATGGAAGTGCGCCTGATAGAAGGCCTCCTGGTCGCCGAACATCGACACCCGCCGGCCGTGTTCGGGCGCGGCAATGCCCGGGTTGAGATCCACGCCACCGAGGGAGGGCAGACAGAACGGACGACGGACCACCTCGACGATCCGGGACGGTTCCCAGAAGCCCACCGCCAGTCCGATCGTCGGATTGACGATGCAGCTGCAGACCGGGTTGCTCGGGTTGAATTCGGGTACATCTTCCTGATCGCCGAAGTTGCCGACCGTCGCGGTGCCGATGGTCAGCGGCAGCACGCAGCTCCAGCAGATGTCCGTGATCGGATTGGGAAACTTGCCGATGCAGGTGGTGGCGGCCAGCGCCATTCCCCCACTGAGGCCTGCGAGAATCAGCAATATGGCCAGACGAATCGCGTTCATAAAGCGATCTCGTCGATGCGAAGCCGCGATCCTTCCTGCGACACGATCGCCGGCACCTGCCGAATGCCGAGGCGTTTCGTCAGAATGCCCTGCTGGTCGTAGAAGATCGGGGTCTTCCAGCGCTTCATCAGATCGAGGTACGAGCCGCCCACCAGGATTGGCTTGACCTTGCCCTGGTAGCGTTCGATCAAGGCCTTGGCGCGGGCGACCTGTTTCTCCTCACGGGCGTCGAAGAACAGCAGATGCTTGGACATCGACACGACATCGAGAGGGTTCTTGCGCGTGCCGGCAGGGAACAGGACATGTCCCTCGGCATCCTCGACGTTGCGATCGAGCACGAAGCTCGGGTCGAAGTAGAACGTTCGCGCCGTTTCGGTCCGGGTCAGCCCGGCAACGGGAGGCGGATTGCGAATGGCTTGTTCATTGCGCGATCGGATCTGCTCTTCGAGGCGTGCCAGCTCCCCGGTCCGTTCCTTCTGCACGAGCCGTTCGTGTATGAATTCGAGGAGGCTTTGCTCGGCGATCGGGTAGGTGGGCCCGATGTTCTCCAGCCGCTCCGCCTGGACCGACGTAGCGAGTAAGAGCAGGACGATGCACCTCACAGTGCGAATCGGTGGCGACATGATCAGTGCCCCCCGCCCGCACACGACACGGCGGTCGCGAGACTCCGGAGAATCTCCGAATCCTTGTAGTGCGATGCTCTTATCATGGCCATGAGAATCGGATCGCCGGTGCCCTCGGACACGGCAGCGCGAAGCTCGACGGTTCGCATCGTGCGCCCGCACTTCCTCTCGAAGGCGCTCATGTAGGCTTCGGCGCCATCGCGGGCGGCCGGCATGATGCCGTGAAGCGCCCGCAAGTACTCGTCGAGCGGCACGTCGTCGCTTGCCACCGCATGCGCGACCGAGCCGATGAACGCGGCCGCGAGCAGGCCCATCAATCCGCGAGTCAGAACCATGGCCTCACCTTGCCGATCACCTCGGCGGGCGCGACGAGCCCGGCCTCCTGATAGCGCGAATCGAAGCTGTCGGGCGAGATGCCGCGTACGTAGTAGTGGCCCTCGGGGACGAAAGCGGACTCGACGGGATTCAGCCCCCGCCCGTCGAAGGTCCGCAGCTTGGCGAACCCGACATAGGTTCCGCCCACGAAGACGTTGCGATCCGCCACGCGAATCGGATCCCCCGGAACGCCGGCGACGATCTTGAAGAAGGGTTGCCGGCGAAGCCCCGGATAGTCGACCTGTGCCTTGCCCGAGAATGTATAGAGCACGAAGTCGCCCCGCTCGAGTCGCGCGGCGTCCCGATCCAGCCAGGCCACGTGATAGGGCAGGCTGTCAGTCCAGTTGAAGAGCAGCGGCAGCCGGGGTGTCGGATCGACGAACACGCGAACGTAGGCCAGCATCCAGATGCCCAGCACGGCCCCGAGCGGAAGCCACAGTTTGCGGTCTGATACGAGCGCTACCACGGCTCGCCGGAGCGCGCCGAGGCCCCATGACCGAAGCGGCCTGCGTGTTGGATCACTGACGCATGCAGACATCGGTCACCCCATACCCAGCTTGCGTCGCAGTGCCGCGGTCAGATCGAGTGTGTTTGGCGTATCGCCGACCACGGCACTCTTCAGCAGCACCAGGCACTGGCACTCGGCCGGCATCTCGCTCAACGCCTTCGGCAGGGCATTGGCGAAGTCACCGGCCATGGCCAGGGCGCGCTTGCGATCTTCGTCCGTCACGTTCGCTTTCGTGAGGATCTCCGTATAGGCCCGCTCCTTGGCACGGTAGACATCCGCGATGTCCACCACGCCGATGGTCAGCGCGGGTTGAGACCACCGCGTGTGATACGCATACAGGCCGGCCACCATGGTTACTGTGGCCACAACCCACGCAACGACAATGTTCCTGATCACGTTGCTCCCTCCTTTCTGCGTCGCAGCACCTCGGCGATCGCCGCATCGATCGAATAGCCCTGCGCACGCAGTTCATCGATCGGCGCGTTGTCCTCGAGCTTGTTGGAGAAGAGCAGGTGGGTCTCCGGGTCGAGTATCAGGCGCGCAATGCCCTCGCCTACCGGCGAGCTGACGTACAACTCGGAGAACACGCCGGGTTCGGTGCGCAGCGAATTGAGCAACCGGGCCTTCCCGTCATCCATCACGAGACGTCCCTTGTTGCGCAATAGCTGGATGGATTCCTGCTTCTGACGCAGCAGAAAGACCCAGTCCGAACAGTTGAACGCCGCCTCCATCTGCGCCGACCCGTAGTAGTCGTCGGCCGACTGTGTGGCAGTACCGAGCGCGCCGCCGTACTTGCGGGCGCGGCGCGCGGTTTCCTCGACCACCGCGGCCTTGATCGGATCGTCGGCCCCGATATCGCCCAACTGCTGCTTCAGCTCGTCGATCATGAACACCTTCTTGCGATCGCGGGTCAGGTACATCTGGCCGGTGATCTGATACATCAGCAGGATGTTGACGACCGCATGGAGCTCCGGTTTGCGCTTCAACTCCTCGTTCTCGATCACCATGAAGTCGTTGGAGAAATCGACGTTGTTGCGCCCCTCGAAGAAGCGGGCGTATTCGCCGTCCTTCGTGTAGGGGTTGAGCATGACGGCCAGATCCTTGAGGCGCTGATCGTTGACCAGTCCCAGATCGCGGATCGTCCCGTGCACGAGCTCGTCGCGCAGGCCGGTGATGGTGAGATCCTTGCCGTACTGCTTGAACAGTTTGAGCGTGATGGCACCCAGGGCCTTGATCTGCACCTCCTCGAGCCGGGTGCTCATCGAGCACATCTTGGCGAGGGCCGGCTTCAGCATGTCGATGTCTTCGTTGATGCCGCCCTCGATGCCGTTGGGCCCCATGCGTTCGTCCGACACGACGGAGAAGGGATTGAGGTTGATCCCCGAATCGGGACGGAACTCGACGTACATGCCCTTGGCCTTGCGGCAGAGCTTTTCCATCGAGCGGCCCAGGTCGAGGATCCAGACCTGCGCATCGATCGAGCGGTACGACCACGCCACTTCGTTCAGGAATACCGACTTGCCGGAACCGGGCGCACCGATCACGGCGAAGTTGTAGTTGCCCAGATCGTTGTCGTAGAGGTCGAGCGTCATCAATTGGCCGCGCCGCCCGCCGAAGATCAGGGTCGGGGTACTGGTCCCGCGCCATTCGGCGATCAGCGGGGCCAGATGAATGGCGTTCGAGACCGTCTTGCGGGTCACGCGGCGCATCTTCTTCAGATCGGCGTGGAAGGGGCGTGAGAGCGTCATCGGCAGGCTCGCCAGGAGGGCCTGCCGATGCATGTGGACGTCGGCGTTGAGTTCGAACCCGCGCGCCCGCCAGATCGCCTTGGCGTTTTCCTCGGCGATACCGATTTTCTCGGGTGTGGAAAACAGGGCCAGCTGGTGGTACATGCTGACCAGCGAGCCCCCTACATCGATGGTGTCCGCCGTCGCCTTCCAGTCCGTGAGCTTCTTGCCGACGTCGGGCATCACACGGGCCATCTTCGATTCGGCATTCTGCTGCGCGCGAATGTGGTTGGCCACGACCACCTGCTTCATGTTGTTGGTATCGAGAATCTGGATACCCATCGTCAACATGAATGGCACGTTGTACTGCAGTGCCGGCTGCATCAGATCGCCGATCAGCGAACCCATCTGCCACAGCGGATAGCGCTCCGGGAAACTCTTGATCGAATAGAAGCGGGACTCCATCACGTCCGGGTCGCCTTCCTTGAAGAGGCGCAGGCCCTGCGGCGAGGCGTCCTGGATGGTGTCGAAGTCGACCACCTGGTCGCGAATCTCCCGCCCGTCGTCATAGTTGAGCAGCGGGACCGTGGGCCGGCTGATCCGGTGCGGATTGGCAAACAGGGCCGCCCAGTTGATCAGGTCGGATGCATCGCAGACACGGCTGGGCAGGCTGGCTGCCTTGAGCGTGGTGGTCATCGCCTCGCGCAGCGCGATGAGTTCTTCGCGGCGCCGCAGGTCGCCGCCGTCGCCGGGGATGGTCACGCTCATCATCAGCCGGAAGTCGCGAATCGAGTAGTGAAAGCCCCTCGTCATCGAACGGTGCGCCGCCTTCATCAGATGCGCGACGCGGGCGCGCGCGAGCAGCCGGAACAGGTTCTCGTTTCGCGCTGCACGGCCCCAATGCTTGGCCTTGTCGACCTGGTCCGCATCCTCGAGGCGCAGGTTGGCGTACTCGCGCAAGGGTCCGCGAATGTGCGGCGAACCGAAGAGGTTGAACTGGATGCCGGTCCCGGCCGGACACGACGCGTAGAGCGACACCAGAACTTCGACCATGCGCTCGTCCGCACCGGACTGCGGGATGATCTCGAGCAGGAATCCGAGACCGTCGCGATTGACGAAGATCTGCTCGGAACCGATGTAGGCCGAGTAGGGCAGCCAGCTGGCGAATTGCTCCGCGGACGACTGATCGCGCTTGGGCAGGCGCAACAAATCCTGCATCCATTCCCAGAACGTCGAGGCAGACTCCGCTGGTTCGTCGGCTGAACTAAACCAGTCGGCAAGACGGAATGCGGCGGTCATTTGAGTCCCCCCTCGTCGTCGTTGTCGGCCGCGGGGCTCGCGTTGGCCCCTCGCAATGCGCTCAAGCGCTCGAGTGCGTCCGTCTGGCCGACTTCGGGCGAGGGCAATCGCGGGCGCGATGGCAATGGCTCGCTCGAATCGGTCGACGTGTCGGGGGCCGCCGAACTTTGAACGGGTTTGGGCGGCCGGACGCTCGGAAAGCCCTCACGGGCCCGGCGTTGCACGTGATCGAGCATCCAGCGGCCCCCATCGACCTGGACGTAGATGAAGCCCTGATCGAACAGATCGTGGTCGGCGTCTTCCCACGGCTTGAACCACAGCCGCAGGATGCGCGCCGATGAACGCAACGGTTGCGGACCGCCCTGGTAAGGTGCCCCGGGTGCTGGGCTGGATGCGAGAGGCTGCGCCAGAGCGACGAGTTGCGCTCGCGCATCGCCGCGCGGCTCAGGCTCGGGTTCCGGCGCCGCGGGGCGGGCCGCGGTGGGGGAGGATCTCTGACCGGGCAGATTGTTGTGGATGGCGTTCTGATAGATGCCGGAGATGGATTCACAGTGCACACCGGGTTGCGCTTTGCACGAATACTCGCTCGTTCCGCCGACGCCAGAGAGATTCGAACACCCGGGGAGCAGGGCGGTTGCGACAAGCGCCAACAACGACGCTTTGAGCAGTGGACGGTTTGCCATTACAGGGGCTCCTTCGGCATGGGGGAGGGCGCTCGGGACACTTCCTTTCCGGCCTGCTTGAGCCGCGCTTCGAGTTCAGCCGCCTGGGCGTAGCCACTGAGCCTGGAACCATCGGCCAGGAACAGGGTCGGCGTGCCATTGACATCGAGACGGCGCGCCAGCGCGAGATTGCGATCGAGCGGATGCGCGCATTTGGGCGAGAGGGCAAGCGGGGCGGAATCTCCTGTGGCCATGAAGCGCTGCCAGGCCTGCAGGCGATCGGCCGCGCACCAGATGGCCGCCGGTGTCTCGGCGCCCTGGAAGGGCAGCAGGAACGTGTAGATCGTGACATCGGCGAGCTTCGCCAACTCCGCTTCGAGCTGCTTGCAGTAGGGACAGCCCGGATCGGAGAACACGACGAGGGTCCGCGCACCGCGTCCCCGTACCGTCTTGATGGCATCACCGAGCGGCAGGGTGCGCAGGTCGACCGTTGGCGGCTCGCTCTCGCTCACCTGCGCCTTCGCGAGCTTCGGCCCCGTGACGTCCTTCAGGGTCTGGGTATCGAAGACGCGGCCGAGCACGAAGTAGCGAGGGTTGCGTGACGAGACGTAGGCGACGTTCTGGCCCATCCAGACCTCGAACAGGTCCGGGATGTCCGTCTCGTGCACCGCGGTGAATTCGGTCTTGGGAAACCGCTTCTTGAGTTCGGCCATCAAGCGTTCTTCACTCGCGGCCGAATGAGCCTGACACCCGATGCCGGCCAGCATGAAGGCCAGCACGAATGATCCGAGCCTAGTACTCATCGTCGCCTCCGGTGCGAACCAGTTCGCCGGCGCCCTGCCCAATCGACGACGTGGGTGAGGACGGGGTCTTGGCCAGATCGCCGCCCTCGATCTTGACGCCCTTGGTAATCACGACATCGACCGCGCGGCCGGCCCCGACTTCGATCACCGGAAACGTGTTCTCGGCGAGCTTGATGTAGTAGTTGGCGAGCCGGTCGAAAGCGCGCCCGACCCCGTTGCCCATGCCCTGCTTGAAGGCATCCGAACCGTTGGTCGTCGAGATGGTGCCGAACGTCGACACACTGGTGGTGGTGCTCGCACTCGACAATCCCTGGCCCAGCCCGCTCAGCAAACCGGCGAGCATGGCATTGGCGAGCATCTGCCCCTGCTTGGTAACCAGATTGCCGCGAACGCCGACGACGCCGTCCTCGCCGTAGACAGACCCCTGGATCTTCACCTCGAGCGTCGAGCCGTCATTGCGCACGCAGGAGAGATTCTCTGTCCGCAGGTAGGCCCGCTCGGAGGCGATGTCGCCATAACCTGCCGCGATGACGAAACACTCGCGGACGTTCGACCGAAACCGGTTCGGCAACACGGCGTTGTCGTCGAGACGGATCAGCACCGGGTGGGGATTGGACTGGGCCTGCCCGCCGGTCGGCGCATCCAGGCCCCCGAGCATGATCCCGCGCGTGAAGCTCACCGGCAGGTAGGTGTCGACCGTTCCCATCGACACCTCGCCGCCCGCCTTCGCAGCGCCGGGCGGCGTGCCGGCCGCTGGCGCGGCGGTCTTGGTTCGTTCTGCCACCGCGATCCGGACGAGTTGCGGCTTCGGCGGCTCCGCGGCCGCCATGCCCGGCACGCCGGGCGGCATTGCGCCGCCAGGGGATGCGGCAGGCGGGGGCGGCGGAAGGGCGGCTGGCGGCGGCCCTACCGGTGCACTTTGCCCGGCCGCGGCATTCTGTTGGGACCGCAATTGCTCATCCAGGGTACCGAAGCGTTTGAGGACACTGTTCTGAAACGCCTCCGTGTCCTTGTTGCGCTTCTGCTGCTCTTCCTTGTCGCGCTCGTACTGCGCCATCTTGCGGCCGGCATTGCCGACCCATTCGTCGAGCGGTTTGACCTGCGATCCGCCCGGCATGACACCCACGTTGGTGACCTTGCTGGCTTCGGCCGGCTTGTTGTTCGCTCCCGGCTTGATCGGGGCTTCGGTGGCCGAGAACACGGCCCACAGGGTTCCGACCGTGACGACGAAGATCCCGATCAGCATGGTCCAATGACGTTGCCGGGGCTTCAACCTGGAAAATGCGCCCCGGATGGATTCAGTCACGCGCATGATCAGTTCCCTCCGCGAATGACGTACACGTTGGTGCTATCGCCGGGTGCCAGGTTCTGGTTTTCGACCGAAACGGCGAGCACGTCGCCCGCCTCGCGGTCGAATTCGCGCTCGGCGAGGACCATGGGTTCCCCGCTGATGTTGGTCAGCAGGTACTTCTCGCCGATCATTCCGCGGCCCTCGTAGGTGCGCATCAGGGAGAATCGGGCTTCCGCCCACAGCTGGACGGGTCGCCCGACTTCTTCGACCCGGATATCGGTGGCGACCCGATCGGTTGCCATGGCCACCAGCATCGTTTTGAGGTTGCGGATATGAACCGGGTATCGTCCGCTCAGCGATCCGGGAACCGAGCCCTCGCCGGGGGCGGCCCGCCGCGGTGTCTTGTCCCGAATGACGATGGTGTCGGCCGGAATGTCGGCACGCTTCAGGAGCAGCGTGAAGGTCGCCTCACCCGAGGAGACGAACAGGTTGATCGGCTTCGTGCCAACACCGACCGGGCGAATGTAGATCTCGCCCTTCTCGCGATCACACTCGAGCACGATCTCGCCGAGCGGATTGATGCCCGGTGCACCCGGTGCGCCGGGTTGGCCGGGCGGCACTTGCGCCTGCGCCGGCGCTTGCCCGCAGGAGCTCGAGTAGATGTTGCCGAAGACGTCGGTCACGCCACCCTTCTCCATTCGCAGACGAGTCGGCTCCTTGATCGAAATGGTCGCCTCGGCGGTGACGCCGTCGCGAGCCTCGACCACCTGCAGGGCGTGGACGGGCAGGCTAGTTTGCAGCGCTATCGCGAGCGTCGCCGGCAGCAGCGGCTTGCGCCACGGATTTGCTCTCATAGGGAATCTCCTTGAAGGTGACCAGATGCACGCGCCCGCCCGCGTACTGAAACTGCGCCAGATAGGCCTTGCTTTCCGTGCTCGTATCCTGTCCGTTGATCTGGGTTCGCAAGCGGCCGCGCACCACGACGCCTTGCGAGGGTTCGTCGACGACGACCTGCTGGGGCAGGAAGAAGGTGGACGCATTGAGTTGCTTCAGACGATCGGCTTCGAGGTCCTGCTGGGTCTTCAGCGCACCGAACTTGTCGGGGGTGACATAGGTCAGCAGCATGTCGCGCTTCCAGTCGATGGAAGCCGGCGAGACATCGAGAATCAGCCAGGCGACGAAGCTCCCCATCTGTTCGAGGTAGTCGGCGCTCGCCTTGCTGCTCGTGACCCAGAAAGACTTCGAGATGTTGGGCGGCACCACGATGGTCCGCTCAGTGCCGAGGACGGACGCGACCGATACAACCGAGATGAGAAGCGATAGGCTGAGTATGCTGATCACGAAGCCCATGTTGCGATTTCGCGCCCGCAGTTCCTTGATGGCATTCTGTTGCTGATCGAACTCCATGACGGGGCTCCTTTAGCCGATCATCCGGACGATTTCGGAGGGCGGGGTGGCCCGCATCCTGGTCGCCGGATTGCTCGGGAGATTCCAGTAGATCCAGTGCAGTGCGAATGCCGGATGCTTGTCGGCCTTGATCCGGCTCAGCCAGCGGCTCAGTGCGATGCCGACCGCCATCGAGATCGCAAAGGCCAGCTTCGATCCCGACGTGTAGCCGATGAAGAAACAAAAGAGGACAGGTGCGGCGACATCGGCATCCCAGAAGCCGATCTTCCAGGAATCGTCCAGGCGTCTTGGAATGAAGGTATCGGTCTGCACGCTGTCCTCCTGTTGCTTGTCGGATCGCGGGTAGGAAACGACTAGATCGTCGCGCCCATGATCGCGCCGGCAATCACCAGCCCGACCGCAGCGAAAATCGCCAGGCCCACAAAGAACAGCACTGGCCCCATGTTGCGAAGCATTGAGAGGCTGATGAGCGCCACGACGAACCCGACGACACCGACGATTGCCTTGATCCCCGGCGTGAGGGTACCGATGGTCGCCAGGGCGGAGGTCAAGGGACCCGTGATACCTGTGAACGCCACGAGGTCGAGTGCGTGACCCGGCGCTGCCATGAGCAGTGCGACTACCACGAATGCGACCATCGGAACGGCCATGAGCAGCGGTTTGCGCGTGACCGTGAAAGGCGAAGAAAGAGTGGCTTGCATGGACTTCTCCTGATTTGAAGTGGGTTGACGGGAGCTAGGCCGGCTCATCCCCTTGGGATAGGGAACGGGCCAGCTGGACGACCCTCTCGCCACCGCTCTCCTCAAGGGCCAGCCGATGGCAGGCCTCGGAGAGAAATTTCATGTTGATGGGCGGGTCGAGGGTCTTCTGGAGCTTCCGCAGCCGCTTCATGGTCGGTTTCCGAACGAGCGTTGCCGTGAACGCCGGATCCCTGCCCACTGCGCGCTTCGGGGGTTTCGGCAGCGACGACTGCGCTGCGCCGGACAACTCGGATGCCGCGGTAGGCTCCATCGCCGCGTTACCCGAAAAACGCTTGTGATTCCTCCTTCTCACGGAGCGACCCTCGCCGCAATGATGATGGGGTGCTGGGGCGCGACCGGCGCCCCCGCCCGCCCGGCATGGCGGCCACGGCCGGTGGCCTTGGCATGGCCGGTCAGCTTGTTGTAGACACGCCAGGCGTAGCGCGAACGCGCCTCGCGGCAAGCCGCGCCACGCAGCGCCGAACAGCCAGCGTTGTAGGCACCCACCCCTTCCCAGCTGGCGCCGTGCTTGGCAAACGACTGCGCCAGAATCCAGGCACCGACACGAATGTTCGTGCACGGATCGAAGAGATCGCGCTCACGGATGCCGAACTTCGCCAGCGTCGGCAGGTGCCCGCTATTGACCTGCATCAGCCCGATGTCATGGCTTCCGCCAGGATTGCGGCCCACCGCTCTTGGGTTGAGACTGCTTTCGGCCTGCGCGATCGCATAGAGCAACTGAGGCGCAATGCGATACTGATTGCCGGCCTGCTCCCAGCACGCCTGCGCCGCATTCGGAACGAGGCCTGAGAGGGACGCGACCAGCGCAAAAGCTGACACCCGTAATGGTTTGAATGACAGGGCCACCCTCACGCTCCCAACCGGCGGGTGGCGCCGGATGCGCCGCCGTTGCGATGCGCCGTATTGAGCCGGGCTTGAACGAATATCCTGGACGGATCGGCCTCGTTCGCTTTGACGATCGCCACACAGGCCGTGGTCAACTGGTCCAGCGAGAAGCTCGGGTGCGGATACTTGTTCGCCGGCGAGCGCTGCAGACCCTGCAGCAACTCGTAGTGCTCACGCCACATGCGCTCCTGTCGACGTTTCGTGTGCGGATTCCTGAGGATCAGCTTGCTCGACAGGAAGCGGAAGAGGATCCCTGGCGGATCGTCGTAGCTGAACACGATGGAGACGCACGCCCCCAGCAGATCCGGAACGCGGAACTGGGGCGAACAGTTCTCCGGGGACTTGTGAATGTCTCGCAGCCAGTCGTGTTCATCGACCCACACGTAGGTCTCGATGGCCTCTGGCTGGTCACCTGAAACGGGTCTCTCCATTGTGCGCCCTCGTCTAGGAGCCACTGCGGCGGCGATTTGCATTTGGCACTTACCTTTGCGTCTGATCGCCGCGCTATGCGCAGCGGATGAGGACAGCGTAAGAGTCGAACGCCACTACGTCACCGAGGAATTGGCACTTTTTTGGGGGGTTTTCGACGATAGCTTTCGATATCGGCCGGTTTTTGGCACACGGCTCGCACAAAATGGCGCTTTCGCTCGGTCCGCGCCCTTGCCCCGTCGTCCCCTGGGTGGTGCCTTGCATGTGGAGTAACCCCTCGGTCTGATCGCTGCGCCATGTGCAGCGGATGAAACGAGCGTAAGAGGCTCGCCAACCGGTGTCACCGAAGAATTGGCACTTTTTTGGGGGGTTTTCGACGGTAGCTCTTGGCCGGCTCGCCGCGGTGCCGAAACTGCCCGTGTTTTGGCGCTGTTTCGGCTGTTTCCGGCCGGCAACGGTCGCTAGCCGCGGGCATGGAAGTTAGCGATGCCCTGGTTGCCGAACAACCCGACCAGGATCGGCGGGGCCAGCAGGGCGAACGGGTGGAACGTCACCGGGAGCAGCGCGACAACCAGAAAGCCGCACACAGTAAATACGCTCAGCGACATGAAGGCACTGAACATTTCGGCGCTGTGTTGTTCGAACTGTTTGCTCTTGATCGAACGGCGCAGACCGCCGTCGAGAAGACAGGCCAGGACGAAACCCGCCAGCAGCGGCAGCCATTCCACGAGCCCGGACAGACGAAACAAGAACAGCGTCAGCAGTGCATCGAGCGAGCGGGTGTACTGATTGCTGAACAACCGGGCGGAAGCCTCCGCCAGGCGCTGCGCAGCGACCGCATCGAGCTGGTTCGATGCCGGCACTGCCCCAACGGCCGACGAAATCGGCTGGGCGGACTGGACATCGCCGTGCAGCGTCATGGCCCGCTCGAGCACCCGCAAGGCATGATCCTCGCCGCAGTAGCGCTCGTTGAGCGCGTGCTCGGCATGAATCTGGTCGAGAAACCGGTCCGGCGCGTAGACAGACGGCAGGTAGAAGAACACGCAGAGGAAGAGCACCATCGTGGCGATGCAGACGAGCCGGATCATCGCGTGGCCTTTGCGGAGCGAGGTTCGCCTGGATCGATGATCTGAAACCGCCCCTTGCGCAGGCGACCACCCGAGACGGACGCGAAATACTGCAGGTTGGGCAGCTTGCCCAGGATATCCGGTGGAATCGATTCCTCGAGGGCCTCCGTCACCTGGACCGAATACCCGGAGGAGAAATCGCCGAGATGCCCATCGGCGCCATGGTTCAGCCCGACGCGCACATTGTGTATACCGGTCTTGCCGAAAGTCTCGACGATGAAATCCTGGGTCGGACGATCCTTCGAGCGCAAGGCGATCAGGTTGTTGAGATTGCCGAGCGCCATGCGGGCTGCCTCTTCACTGCCCAGCCGTTTCGCCATGTCGGCCAGGGTCTGCATGGCACAGGTCGTGTAAATCCCCCCTTCGGCGCCCTTGTTGAGCAGCTCGATCAGCGGCGCGTTGATGACGTTGGCCACCTCATCGACGAACAGCGAGATCCGGCGATCGCCACCCAGGTTGTAGCGCATCCCGGCGAAGGCGGACAAGTCGGCGAGCCAGATCGCGCCGATCGCGGAGGCCACGGCCGGGTCGGGCAGGGAGTCGAGACACATATAGAGGACGCGCCCGCCGCGAACGATCTTTTCCATGTTCATGATCGGACGCGTGTCGACGGGATCGAACGGATCGGGGGAGAGCGACTTGCCGAGCGTGCCGGAGGTGAGCATCGAGAGGATCGGCAGCAGGTTGGCCGTAATCTTCTGGTAGTGCTCGCGGTTGTGCAGGAACGTGCGGACCTGGGCATCGACCACCTTGCTGCGCATCGACGTCGCGACGTGCTGCTGGTAATAGGTGACGAAGGCCATGAGCTCGGGCGTCGCGCGATCGGAGGGTTTGCGGATGTTTCCCTGTCTGGCGGCCTGGAGCAGGGCCTTGAACTCCGGCCGCTCGCGCCATCCCTGGCCGAGCGTCTCCTCGAAATAGCGCCGCAGCGTCTCTTCGAGAATCGGCTCGATGCCGCCTTCGATGCAGTTGGAGAGCTTCATCAGGTTCGGACGGTCCTCCAGTGCGACCGACCCCTGGACCACCACGTTGACTGCGTCCCAGCCAAAGGCCGAAAACGCCCCGGCCGTGTCGGGCGGCATAATCGACTGGATGCGCGAGGCAAGTTCCGTGGGCTTCTGCCAGTTAAACATCGGGTCGAGCCGCACGCCGATCTCGGGAAAGGCCGGATGGAATTCGAGGAAAGTGTCCGGTTCGCGATACGCCTCGCAGGCGCGCTCGACGATGCGCTTCATCCGGCGGCTGTTCTTCGGATCGAGCACGATGACCACGTCGCCGCGACGAACCGCCTGTGTGATCAGGCCACCAAGGGCCACTCCCTTGCCGGACTGGGTGGTGCCGACGAGCAGTGTGCCGCCTTCGAAATTCTGCAGGGGTCGATACAGCGGCCCCTCGCGCGGTTCGACCCCGTGGATATACGACAGGCCGATCTCGCGGTCGGGCTGCGGGTCGGTCACATAGCCCAGGACGCGCAGCCACCATGGCGAGAGCATGACTTCGCGGAAATTCACCTTCGCGAGTTCATACAGGCGCTGAGAATGGACCGGGAGCCATTCAAACCCGCACCCCAGATAGACGTCCCCGGGATTCTTGGTCAGCTTCCCGTACTGCTCGAAGGAAATCATCTGCATCGCCCGGCCGCAGAGCGATGCCCGGATTTTGATCAGGCGAATGGCCTGTGCTGCCCGAAAGAGCGCCATCGCGGCGCAGGCTGCCAGGAGGGCAAGGGCGATCCCGACGGTGCTGTCGCGCCGCAAGGACTCGTAGGCGAAGAGCGCGGCCACGATGAGCCAGATGGCAACAGCGTAGCCTTCGTACGCGGTTCGCCAGGGCATTTCGTATTTTCTGACGAGCACTAGCGGACCTCTTCCGGACAGGTAATTGCGAAGTCGGCCGGACAGAGACCCGCCACGAACTGCGGCAGAATGACGACCCCGCTCAGACGCTCACCGCAGAACTCGTGTACCGCCGTCTTGGCCTGGGTGCCTGCGGTGATCGCCAGCGCCGCCAACTCGGCCAGAGCGCGCACCGCGATCGCCGGTTCGACCTTGCGCCTCTCGAACGCCTTGAGTGGCACGAAGACCCCCTGTGCAACCGTTCGTGCCGCAACGTCGGCCGGATTGCCGTTCATCGTTCCGATGATGTCCTCGATCGCCTCGCGGATCGAGGGATTGAGCCGGGCAGGGGACAGGAACGCGAATCGAATCGGCGGTGAATCGTCAGCCCCGGGCGTGGCGGCTTGGTCCGGCGCGGGCGCGATAACGTCGTCGATCCCGATGCCCGGCGCGCCGGCGTCATGGTCCGCCGGCGCGGCGTTCTCACCGTCAGATGCGGCTGTGCTGGATGGTCGCCGGCTCCGATCGAACCGCAGCGGCAGCTGGTGCTGGCCGGCAGGAGTACGACCGTCGACGGCTGGAACGGCAACAGCGGGGGCAGTGCCTGGTGTCGGGGCCGGGGCCGGCACGGCGGGCGAGGCTACCGCTTCCGGCGCGGGCGTGAGAAGGGAGGCCCCGATCGGAACCGGGCTCGCCGGACTTGCGCCAAACAGGATGTCCGGAAACACGAGTCGAATGGCCTCCAGTGACTTCTTCGCGTTCGGCGGATAGATATCCCAGGTGGCACGGCTCTCGTTCTGGGGCTGGACGACACCGGCCGCGACCAGGATCTCGAGTATCGTCTCGGAGGACTTCGGTATGCCGGGCAACTGGTCCGCCTCGAGCAGTTTCGCGAGGTCTGCTGCGGCGTTGGGCCAGACGATGAACACCCCGTCCGAGCCATACCAGACACGGGAACGCTCGGCATTGGGCTTCCACGCCTCGCTGTCGGCAACCAGGCGGCGCATGCCGTCGAGAAGATAGCGTTCGAGGTGCGAGCCGAGGATCGGTTTGCCATATCGATCGGCGCTGGCGCGAAGGTCTCGGTCGATGACGAGCGCAGCGGCACGCCGCACGAGTTGGTCGAGCACGCCGTGCTCGCGCTGGCAGGGCATGCCGCTGACGCTGCCCATCATCTGCGGGACGACCACCGAATTGCCTTGCGCAAGGTACTGCAGCGTGTCGTTATCCACCACACGCGGCAGCGCGAATACACCGAGACTGCGCATTTCCCCGGCATTGGGAACCCACTTGAGGAAGTACCGGTCTGCCCCGGTCGATGCGAGCCAGGTGCTCAGCGCACTGATGTAGAAGGGCCACTCATTGCCCTGGCTGTCCGTGACGACCAGGTGACTCAGGGTGCGATGAATCTCGTGACAGAGGCCGGCGATGAACGTCGCCTTGCGCCATCGCGGCTCCAGCTCGCGGCGCTGCAGGATCGTTGCACGGCCTGAGAAGATCTGCCCGTCGGTGCCCTGGAGGGAAAAGAAAGCGATCTCGAGACCAAGCCGGAACAGGCCACCCGGGGAACAGAAGTAATTGTCGGACGTCGCGGGCAGCAGATGAACGAACTCCGCATACCGGCGTATCAGGGGGAGTAGGTCGGCCGAGAACGCCTGGATCTCCGACCCATACGCGAGCTTGATGCGCGCGATAAGATCCTCGTTCTGTTCAAGGATATGATCGACGGAGAGTACGGGCAACCCAGGATCGACCGAGGGATAGACAATCGCAGCGGCATCGCCATGGACGCGCGGCCCGGCGCGGCGAACCGGCGGCGATTTCCGCTCTGAACCCCACAGGTGTTTTAAGAGACTACCCATCGTTTGCGAGCCGCGAAAAGAGAGTCCATATTCTTCAGTCCGACGGATTCGGCAACCAGGAAGAATTGGCTCGATTCTTGGGGGTTTTCGGCGCTAGCCCGAGGAATCCCGCGCCACGGTACCGGCCGTCGCGGCAATCTGATCCTCGGCGATCACCGGGAGACGCTTCGGCGGGAAGCGGGACTGTAACCGCGCGTCCACCGCGAATCGCTGGACCCACCTGCAAAAGATGCAGGCACCGATCGGTGTCTGATCGCCCAGTTGAATCAGGTGCTGGCAGGTGCAGTGGGGGCAGACGGCTATGTCGAAGGAACGCGATTCGACACCCCACAAATTGCCTTCGAGATGACAAATGAGGTTGAACGCACGATCGAACGAAATCAAAGGATCTTCACCAACGGAAGTCCGATACCGACCATAAGCGTCGATCAGTGACTCGACGACTTCGAACCCGTTTCTTCGATTTCGCCAATACTGGACAGCGAAAAGCGAGGCTTCGACTCGTTGTGCGAGACTCGCGGTGTGATACCACTCGTGTGTTGATGGCCATCGTCCGGATTGTGCCCCTCTGGGCGGAATCAAATGCAGCAGCTCCTTCTGAGATATCCCTGTGATGGCGCAAACCGTTCCCGTTCTCGCATTGAACTCAAGCATCCTCTGGGCATTCTGGAGAGCACGCACACGCTCCGATGCGTAGGACATAGCCGGCAACCCACAGCGGGCACTACGCACGAGCCGCGAAAGGAGTGCGGCCCGCAGATTGGACGCGCCGAACTGCTGACAATGCAGCGAGCAGGGGCAGTGGGCTGCAAAGGATCTCGCGGATATCGGGGCGAATGGCCAGCAGAGATTCCTGCGCGGAATTGGCAACCGCTGCGAGCAAGCGCTCGGCGGACAGATGGGGCCTCAGTCCATCCAGTTCGGATTTGGTGAGTCCAAAAGTCGCACACGCTTCGATCGGATCCTTGTCAGCCGTCTCACGTAGCAGCGTTAGCGCGAGAAAGTTCAAGTATTGGACACTGTTGAAGCTCTCCATCATCGTCGTTTCCCCCTGTAAGCCCGTTGGGCAACGTATCCGCCTAAGTTGTATTGGAGCAAGTGCTCTTTCTAGCGATTGGCACAAAGACTCAGCCTATCGCAACTGAGCCAGTTGACGATCTAAGCACGGTTCCGGTGCCAGTCAAGAGCAAATGCTCCGTAAACACCCGCGATACGCGAGTAAATGCTACAGTTCGCGCAGCAAGGCAGGATGGTCACCTGCTTGTTGAGCATGTAGGATAAGCACTGGCTATAGCCCCGGCGCCCCACGCCCGATCTGGAGGATGGGTGAGCCGCTACGGACAAGTACCCCGATGACGAGAAGAAATCCAAAGCGGGAACTGGGCGGCATTCGGGCCGCCCGAGCCGATCTCAGGAATAGATTCCAGAGGGCGCGCTTCGAGGCGGAAAAATCGGCGATCCGAGAAGAACTGATCCCGGGATTCAGGGATCGGCTTCTCGCGACGATCAGGACCCTCCAGGATCTTCGCGCTTCAGATTTCGACGAACAACTGTATGTTGATTATTTGTCGCTCGTCACTGGAACGGCCCCTCAAACCGCGCGTAGATGGATTGATCCGGCGGAACCGGGACTGCCGGATCTGGTTTCCTTCACAACGCTTTGCAAGGTTGTAGCGAGCGATCCGAACTGGATGCTCGGGTTGACGAAGACACGGCTACCGGCGGCGCGGTCCGATGCGGATTGGCTGCACGAACTTGTTTTGGATATCTCCCAGGTCGCGGGCAAGCTTACCGGGATGCGGGTTGTCGGCAACGAGATGGAACCCGAGGTGCGATCGGGCGACTGGGTGCTCGTTGATTCGAGCGACAGAACGTGGGGGCGACACGGGATGTACATGCTCGACTACAAGGGCAACCCGACCCTGCGAACGGTTGGGACCAAGATCGGCGCGGGCTTCGTTCTATCCTGTAGCAACGATGCCCACGGAGAAGCGCTGATCAAGGACGAGGCGCATGCCAAGTCGCTCGGAATCCAGCTATTAGGTCGTGTACTGATGAAAATCAGCCTGACAAGAACCTGACAGCCAGCTGCGCTGATCAACACCAAGCTATTGCGTCGTCGCTTCGGCGGGTTCCGGCTTCGCGAAACCGGCACAGATCACCGTGAACACAACGCCACGGCCTCGACCGTGCCGCCACATGGCGTCGTTCCTTGTGTGCTCGCTCAGGATACCGAGGTTGTCTCCGTGGTGCAGGCGCGAGACGTTACCCTTGTGCTATTTCTCAATGCTGAGGATGCTCCACCAGTCGCGGGCGGCGTGCAGCACGCGCACGACGGAAATGCCGTCAGGACGCGGCAGATAAAAAATCAGGTGATTGTCGAAGTCCTTTACCGGCCACTTGCGAATGCTCGCCAGGCCAGGATGATTGAGGGCCAGCGGCGCGCCGATCATCGGATGGGCGGCGAGGTCGTTGAAGCTCGCTTCGGCGTTTCTCAGAAAGCGTTCCGCCGTGTCGAGGCTGCCGTTGTCCGCCAGATAGACGAAATGCTCCACCAAGTCACCTCTGGCTGCCTCGCGCTGGTGAACCGCCGGCATCAGCGCATAGCCTTGCGGGCGGCAAGCTTGGCGAGCGCCTCCTTGCGAATTTCCCTCCAATCTGCCGCTGTCATCTCGCTTTCGACGCCGCTTAGTCCTTCCAGCAGTTTGGCTTCCAATTCAGCTTCGGCCTTGCGCTTTTCGTCAGCGCGGATGAGCTCCCTCACGTATTCGCTCACGCTGCTATAGCGGCCTTGGGCAATCTGCCCATCCACGAACTGCTTCAGCGGGTCAGGCAGGGATATGTTCATGCTTTGCATGGGGCACCTCCTATTTTGCCTAGAATAGAGAAAATGGCACGAAATGGCAATAACTGCCATATGAGGATATCGACCGCATGTCCCTGCTCGCGTGAACGCCAGCACAACGGTTGTCATGCGCTTAGCCTACCGAGCCGGACGTTCTCAGTCTGTCGGCAACGGCCCTTGACGCAAGGGTTTCATGTGTTCAACTGCTTGCGGGCACTCATCTTTCCGACTAGATCGATTTCGTAATACCCCAGGGACCATGCGAAACCCGAAAGAAGTAGCCGATGTTTGTCGGGGAAGTCGACGCTGGCGGCTGACACACCCTCGCTGGCTCCTCCAAATCGGAATTGCCCATTGGCGTTCAAGCGCTCGGGATATTGGCCGCTGTTCTGACGGCCGAATTGCATCGCGCGAATGAGTCTGGAATTCGCAGATCGCAGCGTTGAGGTAAGCGTCGGCAATGTCTTCATCGCGTGGTCTCCAAAAGCAGCGGCAGCCAACTTTCCGCATAGCTGCCATAACAGACCATTATCCTATGCTATGCAATGGCATGTTTGATTGCTACCATGCGTCTCGTTGAATTGGCTGGCCGGGGTCAATACATGGCCGAAGTTGAGGAATCCCGTACCACGCAAGTCGGCGCACCACACAGTCATCCTCTGGTCAGCGCCGAAGAAAGGCGAACGCGGTGTATCCGCGAAGGTAGCCCCTTGCGAGCTGGACAGCTGGCAAATCCACGGCCACAGAAAGGCGACGAAGCTCGATCATGTGTTGTCCAGCAGGAAGAGCCCGCTAATCGACGGATGGTCGAACGAGCTGCAACACTGTGCAGGCAGTCTGCCACCCCGCCCGGATTGAACGTCGATATGCAACTGTTTTGCGTTCCGGTACTGATCGAGTACGGTGACGAAATCCCTGAGTCGCAGGTTGAGCGGGCACTTGAGGCAACCATCAGGGCGTACGGCCTGAACGAGACGATCGGTATGGAAATCCGACGGCAAAACCGGTCGCCCCACGCATTGCTGGAGACCTGGTTTCCGATGCGGGAACTGGGCAGGGCCACTATCCAACAGGCGAGGGCGGCAACGGCGGCAAAGTCGTTGCAAGACCTTTCCTCAATAGTATCGATTTGGACTCGGTGTGCCGACACGCCATTGCGTCGGGGCCCGGCGCATGCGTTCTTTCTGATCGGTCTTCACGAACGTGAACGCGATGGGGAATGCTTGAACGGCTCCGCACGTCTTGTCGATGCCGAAGTCCTCCTGGCAGATTTCCTCGCGGAGATTCTGGGGATCCGCCCGATAGTCACCGTCACCATCTTCGATGAGTTCTTTGAAGGCCTATACGAAGGCATCTGGCAGTACCAATCAAAGTGCCTACTGCACATAGCAGCAGACCTGAAGGTGACCGCCGAGGGCGGCACAATTGAAGTCGAACTCTGTGCCGAGCGCTCCAGCGAGTGCGACACCGTCCTTGTCAGCTTCGATGGGGGTGCGACCGGTCGATTCGGCGGTAATGCCTTCCGTCTCGCTGGGCGACCAGGAGACAACGCCAGTACAACCCTGAACAGGATTCACGCGCTCTTGGCGGGCGTTCCGGGGGTAGCATTCGCTGTACCAAGAATCACCAGCCGGGCGGAACGAATAACCGAACCAAGAGGTTCGAGAAAAGGATCCGAACCGCTATCTGTATGGATCTGATAGCGATGCGCCGGACTTTGCGAACGACCCCCCGACCGCTCAGCCGATGTTCTGGTGTCGGATGCGTACCTTGTAATATTTCCACTCCTGACACCCGTCTAACCGTTGCGGACCAGCCGCGGTGGCCACACGACCATGAATTTCTCCGAAACAATCGCTACTCTCAGCAGCGCATCCGCGTTTGATCTTTACCGTTTGCGGGCCGCCATCGATCGCGTCCTGGACCAGCCAGGATGGATGGTCGCCGTCCAGTCTCGGCTGCGCATTGGGCAAGCCATCGAGTATTTCGATCCGGCGACGAATCGGTCCCACACCGGCCAGGTTCTCGAACTGCGGCGCAAACAGGCAGTCGTCCTCGATCCGACCACGCAGAAGCGCTGGCTGATTTCTTACGCGGCCATCAATCTCGATGGCGCCGACGTCGAGATTCGCGAGCAGCCGCGGCGCGGTCTCGGCCGCAACGAGGTGGCGATCGATGATGTTGTCGGTTTCGTCGATCGCAACCATCAACAGCGCAGCGGCCGGATAATCCGGCTCAACGACAAGACGGTCACGCTGCATTGCGGACAACAGCAGTGGCGCGTGCCCTACAGCTTCCTGCACCGTGTGGTCGATTCGAGTGCCTTCAGCGGCGAAGCCATGGAACTGAAAGTACTGGACTCCACTGTGATGACCCAGACCGGCGAGGGCGATGGGTAAGACTGCCGACAAGCATGTCTGGGCGTTCACCCCCCGCTCTCGCCGAGGCACGTTCGGATGGCGCTCAGATCCCGACACACCTTAGCCCTGCCAAACGCCAAACCGCTGTTCCTGAAACGCGACGGCGAGCTCGACCTCCATGTCTCGTGCGGCCTCGTACGGCATCGGGTTGTAGACCTCGTACAGATCGGGTCGCAAGCGCAGGCCGTACTCGCGTACGAAACGATTCGCCTTGATGCCCGCCTTGTGTTTGTCGAAGCGCTCGTCGGGACTCAGTCCGGTCATGCCGACATAAACGCAGGGCATGCCCGGCAGGTAGTTCGGGTTGGCCTTGCGAAACCTCGGTTCCCGCAGCACGCCCTTCGAAAGCTCGATGACGTAGACGCTGTGATGATGACGGTCAGAAGGCTTGCGCAAAGGCTTCGCGTTCCGGAATCGTAGACATTGGGCCTCTCGAGGCCATCTTCCGGCCGCTCCTGCAATGGTAATCCTGCCCGCACCCTCGACGTCACAAGGCCGTCTTCCTTTGGTCACCGGTCCCGCTGACGGCTGCGCTGCGCCCTGGCGCTCATCTCAATGGGAGGAGGGCGGGGCACCGTCTTGAAAGCGGCGGGGCCAATACGCCGATCGCCCTGGCGGCGGCCGGACATCAGGTCGCTCTGCCGTGCGTCGGCCGGCAGGATTGGAACGGGGATGCGCTGCTCAAGGAACTTGACTCTGTTCAACCCGCGACAGCTCCTGACGACATCGTTGAGGAACGACAACGCAACCGCCGCTCCCAACTGGCGCTACGAACGACCGTATTCGTGAGGGCTGACGAGCAACGCCGGGATTGAGTGCCCCAACATCAAGGTGCATTTACATCGCAAGTACAGGTGCTATCATGTAGCAACTGTTTGTGCTGCCGGCAGTGGCCAAGTGGCGCTTTGACGGTTCCAAGGCTAGCGGTCTGAGCGCCGATCATTGCAAAGACTCGCCTCGGGGTGCAAATCGACAGTGAGTGCCGTGTCAGTGTCCTGAATCGACGAGGCTCCGAACTGCGGCCTCGCTGAGACAGATTAGGCCGGCGCGTCTGTCGCCCGTATTACCACCAGGCAGAAAGGCGTGCGCAGTTTGCCAATCTCCGTGCCTGGAATCTGAGATCCATTGGTGAGGGTTTAATCAGTGCCGCAAACGGATACGAAACCGATTCGCGTTGTGTTGGCGGACGATCATCCCCTGCTGTTGGCAGGCTTTGCGATGTCTCTCGGAAGCCACGGCATCGAAGTGGTGGGAGAAACCCGTACGCCCGACGATGTGCTCAATACGTACCAGCGACTGTCCCCCGATGTTCTCGTACTCGATGTGCGGTTCGGCGGGAAGATGACAGGTCTGGATGTGGCGAAGGCGGTATTGGGAGAATTTCCGGACGCCAAGATCGTATTCTTGAGCCAGTACGATCAGGACAGCCTTATCAAGGAGGCATATGGCCTGGGCGGTCGCGCGTTCGTTACCAAAGGTTGCGATCCCGCCTCGCTTGCGACGGCGATAAAGCGAGCCCACGAAGGGCATTTATTCTTCCTCCCGCAAATTGCCGAGCGGCTCGCTTATCTCTATGTGCAAGGCGACATGTCCCCGCAATCGCGACTGGACGAGCGCGAGGTGGAAGTCTTTACGCTGATGGCGCAGGGTCTGACGAACGCTGAAATCGCCGACCAACTCGATCTCTCTCCAAAGACCATCAGCAACACCAGTCAAACCATCAAGGAAAAGCTCGGCGTCCATCGGGCGGCCGACATAACGAGGATGGCCGTCAGGTACGGACTCATCGAGCCCTGATCGGAGGTTGGACTCAACGACTTCGGGAGCGCAAAGGGTGTTTACGTTCGGATTGCTTGCATTGTCGATTTGCGCCGTTTGGCTCCCTCCGATTCCCGTTGGAAAGCGATTCAACGTTCCCGGATGGCTGCTGCTCTTTGTCGCGGCGATCTTGAGCGGACTTGCGGCGGGTTACCTCACTTGGCCGGCGCTGCCCGCCATTGCATTCCTTGGAATCGTTGCCCATCTGGCCAGAAGTCCGACGGCAAGACGTGTTCAGCGAATCGCCTATGGCGCGCTGACCGCAGTGACAGCATTGGCTCTCGCACTGCATGTTCTACCTGGATTCAAGAATCCAGTGCTCATTGCGAATGCCAAGTTCTCACCCGAGGCCGCGCCATTCACTCAGTACGCGAGTTTCGACAAGGCTGCCGCCGGGCTGATCATCCTGGCGTGGCTTTGCGCTCGCGCGACGACTGCCGAGGACTGGAAAGACATATGGCGCAGAACGCCTCTCGTCGTTCTCGCCACCACCGCGACCGTGCTGATCGCGGCGCTCGCCCTGGGCTACGTGCACTTTGATCCGAAACTGCCGGCATTCGCTCCAGTCTTCCTTGCAACCAACCTCTTCTTCACCTGCGTAGCCGAGGAAGCATTCTTTCGGGGGTTTCTGCAAGAACGTCTGGCCGCTTCTCTCAAGGGCTTTCGTCTCGGCAGCCTCATTGCGATCGCGAGCTCCGGCCTGCTGTTCGGTGTGGCGCATGCCGGGGGAGGTGTCTCGTACGTGGTGCTCGCCACGCTTGCCGGGTTTGGTTACGCCTGCGCGTACGCCTCGGTGCGGCGTGTAGAAGCACCGATCATCGCGCATTTCGTCGTCAACGCGGCGCATTTCACCGGATTCACCTACCCCCAGATTGGGTAGGCAGAAAAGGATGGGCTCCAACTTTTCTCTGATCGATTGCCGGCTCGTCGGGAATGGGATCCGCATTGGTATGCCCTGGTAGGGGTTTTTTGGAAGGGGACATGATGACTGATGCTTGTTGTCGTTCAATTCTGGGTTTTGCGATTCTTTGCATCCAGTCACCCGCGGTCCCCGCGGCGACAAACGATCCGGGACCGCTGGGCGGCGACATTCCCATCGTCCTGACGCCGACGCGTCTGCGGCAGTCCCTCGCGGACGTGCCCGCCAGCGTCACGATCATCACTGCAAAAATGCTGAAGCAGTTCGGCATTGTTTCCATTCCCGAAGCGCTCAGACTCGTTCCCGGAATGGAGGTCACACAGGCCACAGGCAATGACACAGGCAATGACTATCGAATTGGTTACCACGGAACCAATGTCATCGTTCCGCGCCGCATGAATGTGCTGATCGATGGCATGTCGGTGTATAGGCCGGCCAAGGCGCGGGTCGATTGGAAGGGACTGCCTGTTGCGATCGAAGATGTCGACCGGATCGAGATCACGCGCGGGCCGAATTCCGCATCGTATGGCGCCAATTCAATGCTGGCGATCGTGAACATCATCACCAAGCATCCACGCGAAGCCGAGGGAACGACCTTGGCGGCAACGGTGGGAACGCAACGAACGGCTGGAGGCACGGCCCGGTATGGCGGGAAGTTCGGAGAGGCGACCGCGTATCGAATCACGCTGGATCACCAGCAAGACGCCGGCTTCGATTCCGCTTCGACTCTAGGCCAGGGTCACGACACCACGCGGATCAATCGATTGAGCTTCAGGTCGGTTACTGAGTTAGACAGCACGCAATCCCTGGACTTGCAGGCCAGCGCCATCACGGGCTTGAAAGAGGTCGAATACATCGATCGCTATCAGCAGGGATTTCCGGACATCGACGTGCGTGATTACTATTTCAACGGGCGCTGGCGCAAAGGCCTTTCGCCGAACCATGAACTGCAGGCGCAGTTGTATGCCACCCGACACAGAAACGAGCAGACGTGGCGGGACTGCGTTCCGACCGTCACGCTTTTGCCGGAGTTGGCTGATCTATGGCGCGCAAATCCGCGCTATGTAGAAGCCATTCTTGCGGGTCGACAACCCGCCGGCGGAACCGCACAGGACAACGCTTTGGCCGGGGCCGCGTTCGCCGCGTATCGGGCATTGGGGGCGCGCGCGGCGACTCCAACTTGCGTGGAGGCTAATCAGAACTACGTCGAGAGCCGCTACGATTTCGAGCTTCAGGACACCTATGTGTTTTCCGACGCGCTTCGGATGGTGAGCGGAATCGGATTGCGACGCGATGTCGGTGATAGCCAGACGTACCTGCAAGGGCGGGTTTCCAACAACAGCTGGAGACTCTTCTCCAACGTCGAATACAAGCCGAGCAAGGCCATCAGCATCAATGCTGGCGGATTTCTGGAAAAGGATCACTTGACCGGTTCCGCATTCTCTCCCCGGCTCGCCTTGAACGGCCACGTGACCGAGAATCAGACGATCCGATTCGTCGTATCGCGGGCAGTGCGCATGCCCGATCTCCTTGAGCAGCGCGCAGACTGGCGCTATCGGGCCACAAATTTCAGCCCGCCGCTCAATGGCGCCACCGATGGTTACTTCTATGCCAGTGCCCGGGCGCCCGGAAACGTGAATGCCGAAAAGATCCTTTCCAGAGAAATTGGCTACCTGGGGAATTTCCCGCAATACGGATTGCTCGTGGACGCCAAGGTCTTCGACGATCGACTGAGCAGTCTCCTGTCGGAGAAACTGCAGGTCTTCGGTTTTTATCCTACCAACAGCAATTGGGTCCGTCTTCGCGGCTCTGAGGTTCAGGTCACGTACGAGCCGAACCATCGCTGGATGGTCTACCTTGCCTATTCGTATCTTGACAACAATGCGTCCACGGTTCTCGAGCAAGCGCAATATTCGAGACATAGCGGCGCGATCGGCCTGTCCCACGTATTCCAGAACGACTGGCGGGCCACGCTCGCTTTCTACGGGGCTCAAGGGAATGCAGCGGGTCAAGCGTTCTATGGTCGCGAAGATTTGACGTTGGCAAAGAGCTTCCGATTTACCAAGGACCAAAGCCTGCTGGCTTCTTTCACTATTCGGCATCTCGACAATGCGACAAGTCGGTATTTCGCTGACGTCGGTCAGACAAGCGAAAACAGCTATGATCGAACCATGCAGTATTCCCTGAGCTTGACGCTTTCGTTCTGATTGCGTGCGGGCAAGCGGCGCATCTCACCTCGTGCTCTCGATACCGGACGGGCACGCGACGCCGGAAGATCGTAGCGAGATGGCCCCGGTCTGCCCTCTGTCGCGCCAGATGGAACCGTGAAGAGGAACGCGCCGCCCTTTGGCTGGCTCACGGCCGGCCTGCTTGCCCTATGCATTGCTTTTGGTTGGGCGAGTACGGCGCAATGCGCCAAGCCAAACACACCTGGTCTGGCAATTGTCGCGGCAGATGACGGGGAGCCGACCAACCGCATCGTCGATGCGTTCGAAAAGCAGTTTCCAAAGGCACAGGTCGCCTTGGCGTCACGTGCGCATGGCACCGGGCAAAAGCAGGCAATCCATATTGCGATAGGCCCTGCGGCGCTTCGCTCTTTGCTTAAGCAGAGCGTCGAAGGCGTCATCGTATCGGTATTCACTTCGAGCCAGGCCTACCGGGAAATCCTGGAAGAGGTGTCTGAGCCAAGGCGGGCCGCCGTGACAGCCGTCTATGCGGAGCCCGCCCCAACCGATCAGCTGCGCTTGGTCTCGGCGCTCTACAAGAAGCGCGTCACGGTCGCGGTCTTGTTGAGCGACAAGAATGCATTTCTGTTGCCCATCCTGCGCCGAGCCGCGGCGCAAAACAACCTGGAGTTGTCTGCCGAGCCGCTATCCGATGCGCACGATCTCAATCGCGCGCTCGATCGTGTCGCCACTGCCTCGGTGTTGCTCGCGATCCCGGATAACACGATCTATAACGCGGAGAACATCCGGACCATTCTCATCACGACGTATCGGCGTGATCAATTGATGATTGGCTTTTCGACGGCCTTTGTCAAAGCCGGCGCCGCCGCCACGACCTACTCGAGCATCGAAGACATCGCGGCTCAAGTCGAGGAACTGCTCAATGAGTACGCCGCCTCCGGACGTTTGCCGGAGGCCCAGTTTCCAAAGTATTTCGGCGTAGCTATCAATGACAACGTGGCCCGATCCCTCAATTTGGTGATCGATGACAGCGTTCGAAAGCTATCGCGCAGACCCGGTGAGCAAAAGCCATGAAGATCCTTGACTGGAAGAACTGGGGCATTACCGCGCGTCTGATGCTCATCGCGACACTGCCCGTCATGCTGATGTTCGTCTCCGTCCTCCTCTACGCATACGTCTCACGCACCCAGGAGGTTCGGCAGGAGTTGGACGAGCGGGGACGCCTCATCGCATCGTTATTGGCCGAAAGCAGCGAATACGCGGTCATTTCGGGAAACATCGCCTACGTCGAACGAACGGTGCGCTGGCTGCTGCAGGTCGATAGGAGCATTCAGAGCGTGGAAATAGTCGATGGTGGCAACCGTCCCTTGAGCCGGATCGCCACCAGTGCGTCCCTCGATGGCGATGCACGCGAGTTTGAAGCGCCGATCAACCGGGAGTTGGTTTCGCTATCCACGTTCGATAGCGAAGAGGTGCCCCATTTGTCGGCGCCGCTCGAAAGTGGGCCCACAGGCAAGTCGAAGAACACTGTCGGATATGTGCGGGTGTTCGTCTCACCATCCGACATGCGTGCAAAACAGTGGCATCGGATCTTCGTGGGTTCGACAATCGCGGCCGGAGCCCTCTTGGTCAGCGTCCTCTTTGGCCTATTCTTGGCGACCGGGCTGACGCGACCCTTGGCCACTGCGGTCTCCGCCGTTCGCAGCATCAAAGGCGGCAATTACGTGACGCGCATCGAGCCGAATGCGGGTGGTGAAATCGGCGAGCTGCAATCCGCCATCACAAGCATGGCCCAGAACCTCAATGAATTCAGGCGGGATCTGGAAGAGAAGGTCATCGCTCGCACGCGAGACTTGGAAGCGGCGAGAGACGAGGCCATGCGATCCAATGCCGACAAGATGCGCCTGATCCAGAAAGTGAACTCCCTAATCGAAGAGGAAAGAAAAGGCATTGCGATCGAGATGCACGATCACTTCAACGCCGAATTGATCGTGGCGCGTCTTGAGGCGCAGCGCATTCTCGATCTGAGCTCGCAACAGATCACGACATCCTCGATCGAGGAAATCAGGGATAAAGCCGAGGCCATTGTCGGACGTACGTCCGGCTTGTACGAGATGGCCCGCGGCATCGTAAGACGATTACGCCCCGAGGTCATCGATACGCTCGGATTGCGAGACGCGGTCGATGAAATGGTTCGACAGTACGATACGCTTCATCCCCAATGCCGATTCGCGCTCGAGGCGACAGGGGACTTTTCCCGCCTGAGCGGCGAACTGGCTTTGACGGCCTACCGGCTCATTCAGGAAGCGTTGTCCAACGTGGTGAAGCATTCGGCCGCTACGGTGTCGTTGGTTAGGCTGGCCATGTCGGAGGACGAGGAAGTCCTTCGAATTGATGTCACGGATAACGGCAAGGGATTCGATCCGCACACGACGGAATCCGGGATCGGCCTGATTGGCATGAGAGAACGCGTACATGGGGCAGGGGGCAGGCTGGAGATCAATACCGGAGACAAGGCCGGTACGTCGATCGCCATCCAATTGCCGATAGGCGAGGATCTGCGTGAATGACTCTGGCGCAACCAAGAGTGCAGATCACGCTGTGTTACGGGTTGTTCGTCGACGATTCTTCCCGCCGTGGCTGATTGCTGTGGGTCTGGAAGATGCTCGTCAGAGGCCAGGAGAACACCATGCGCTACCGACTGCTTGGCGCAAGCGACCTGAAGGTCTCCGAGATCGCTCTCGGGTCATGGCTGACCTACGGAGGCGGAGTGGGGAAGGCGCGAGCGATCGCCTGCATCCGCACGGCCCTCGACTTGGGCATCAACCTCTTCGACACGGCGAACGTCTACGGTCGAGGCGCCGCGGAGTCCTTGCTCGGCGAGGCGCTGGCGGACGTTCCCCGTGTCTCCTATGTGCTGGCGACCAAGCTCTTCTTTCCTATGACCCAGTCCGACCGGGGACTGTCGCGGGCACAGGTGTTCAAACAGCTGGATGCCTCGCTGCAGCGGCTGCGGACCGATCACATCGACCTCTACCAGTGCCACCGCTACGACCCTTCGACGCCGCTCGACGAGACCATGGAAGCGCTGACCGAAGTCGTGCGCCAGGGCAAGGTGCGCTGTCTCGGCTTCAGCGAATGGCCCGTCGACAAGATTCAGGCCGCACTGGCCTTACCAGGCGTCGCGCGTTTCGTTTCGAGCCAGCCGCAGTACTCGATGCTGCGGCGGGCGCCCGGTGACCGAATCTATGAAACACGCGGGCAGGTTCAGACCGCGGTGGCCGATTACGTTCTCGGCTTCTACAATCCGCTGCGCCTGCATTCGACGCTCGGATACCGCACACCGAACGAGTTCGCGCGCCAGTTCGCGCAGTCGGCGCAACAGCATGGGCGCGGACCGCGAGTTACCCACCACGCCGCTCGCCTTCCGCTATACAGAGCGGGCGGCGGCGCCGTGGATAACTCGCTCCGCATACGGTCTTGGCGTCCGTTCAATGGGGGAAGATCAGACAATCGTCCTGCCCTCACGTTTGGCTTCGTGCTGTCCATCATCGATACGCGCCTCGATGATCAAACGCATGGTGTGCTCCGGTGGTTGATAGGCCTGCCAGAATAGCTGACCGGCATTGACTTTCAACCGGTTGCGTAACACTCCCTTCACCTCGAAGCCTCCCACGGCTTTGCACGCTCTCCCTGTGCGCGCTCTCCCTGGAATCCGCGTCATTCATGGCTTTCAGAGATTCGAACCTTGATTTAACCGGACAGTAGTGCTTATCCGACTGTCCGAAAAACCGGGGCCGCCGCATTACTCGGCTTCGGTCTCACTCTTTAGGGTTAGAATTCTGCGGGGCTGCCGACTAGAAACCAGTAGCTTGACGCCGGGAGGGTTATGAGTCCGTGCCACAAATTCATTGATCTCATCCAGCAGGATAATGCGCGGGAGGTAACTCGCTTTCTCCTCCGCAAGGAAGTGTGGGTGCTCGACAATTTCCTAAGCAATGACCTTAACCACCCTCTAGAGGAAGCAATTTTGGGCTGTGGTAAGGATGGGATCACCAACACTCTCGAAGTCCTTGTGAAGAACAGAATGCTGATCAATGATGGTCGTCCGAGTGGCTATCGCCCCATCATCCAAGCTATTCGAATCGGCAATGTAAAAGTCGTCAATCTACTCTTAGAAAATGGTGCGATACTGCATTGGCCTTCAAGAGTGGGCGACTGGCCTCCTCCTCTCGGCGCCGCTGCGTGGTTAACCGGTAAATTTCCTAGTGATACTGTTTTGGAGATGATTGAGGCTCTCCACAAAAGGGGCGCCGAGATAAATCCAGTTGATAGTCCTGCTCCTCTTCACTATGCAATGTGTGCTAGAGGTCGCAATGGACTAAGGATATCAGTCCTTCAAAAGCTCATTGAGCTTGGTGCCAATGTTAATCACAAGAGCCTTGTTCCAAACACTTTTTATCCAGCCAATTCGCATTCTGGCACGCCGCTGCATGCTTATTTTGCAAGCGGCTACGACGCTGTTGCTATTCTGTTAGAGAATGGAGCTGATACGAGCATTGAAAATAGTGACGGGCTTGACGCAATAGGCTTTTTTGAGAAATACAAGGAGTTTGCGACAGAGGAAGCTGAGGAAATCAATGACATTTTAGGCTTGTTGAGAGAGCGTAGTCCGAAGAGGCGTCCTAAATCAAAGAAGATAAACCGAGAGCATAACTCGAATAACTACAGTAAATTAAAACGAATAGGATTTTTTGTTTTGGTATGTGCGGTGATCGGTGCGCTTCTCACTCACCTGCTGTTATCTGGGAGCGCTGCCGATAAGGGAAAGTGGCCGAACTCACAGTTAGGGGGCACGTTGGAATTGGTTTCGGGCGAGCCCTCCGAAACCTGGGGCGGACAGCTGATAGCTGGGGGAGACCCAAGATGTTTTGTTTGGGCGTCACTGACTGGTAACAGTTCAGTGAAGTTTCAAGCCCAGGTTGCAAAGGCAGCTGATGCAAGCCTCAAACAATGGTCTACCGGTGCGATGACAGAGGGCGATTTTCGTGAATGTGTATATTATGGGCAAGTTAAGCAATTCCGCGTCATTGCTACCAGTAAGATAGATCAGACGATATTGGTCGGTTGGGCCTTTATCAGTAAGGGCAAGGACATCGTTCCTGGGTACAACTCGTATTACAAGCTGAGACAATATCTTCAACGCGAAGGTGTACTGGTGCCTGGTTGAGAGTTGAGAGCCGACGATACGGTGACAGCGTTTTAACAGTAGTCGGCGTCGGTTCAACGCAGAGTTAGGGAAACGCTGAACAAGTAGCTGCAAAATGCGATGTCCGAGTCTGGGCGTGGTGGGATGCTGAAGTGTTCGTCATATTGTTGCCCCGGCGGGTAGCTCGAGCGGGGGTCTCCCCCACTTTTCGCTCATGTCGGACGCACCTGTGGCGTCAGCGGTCGTCCCCATTTGACGAGATTGGCCAGCGCCAGCATGGCGAAGGCGCGATCGGCGTTCTTGGCCAGGCCGCGATAGCGAACCTTGGCAAAGCCTCACAGGCGCTTGACGATCAGGAACGGGTGTTCGATCTTCGAGCGGATGCTCGACTTGCGGCGATTGGTTTGCCGGTCGGTCTCGGCGGCGCGTTTCGATAGGCACGCTTGTTGGTGAAGCCCTTCGCCGCCGGCGCAATCTCTTTGAGCCGTTGCCGCTGCGCCTTGCCCCGGTAGGCGCACCCGCCGTAGAAGCGGGTTTCCCCCCGCGTCAGAATAGTTGTCGCCTCGATATGATCTGGAACTTGGGGGCGATAAGGACAGAAGATGGCACGGTACGGAGAAGCATTCAGGAACAGGGCGGTGGCGCGGTTGCTGGCGCCGGAGAGCGCCAATGTGGGCGAGGTGTCACGAGAGATTGGGGTTTCGGTGCAGACATTGGAACGCTGGCGTGAGGATGCGCAGACCAGGCCCGCCCGAGGGCGGGCCTGGTCTGCGACCGCCCGGTTTGAAGCGGTGATCACCGTGGCGGCGCTGGACGAAGCGTGCAAGAGTGCGTGGTGCCGTGAGCACGGTGTATTCCCGACCGAACTGGACAAGTGGCGGTTGAGCGCCACCACGGCGCTGGCCGACCCCGAGGAGGCGCGTGCCAGCCCGCAAGCGACACGGTCCGACAAGAAACGCATCAAGGAACTTGAGCGCGAGTTGCTGCGTAAAGACCGGGCCTTGGCCGAGACAGCCGCGCTGCTCGTACTGTCAAAAAAAGTCGCGGCGATCTTCAACAAGGCAGAGGGCGAATGATCGGCCTCGAAGATCGCCAGGCGTTGGCCCGGGACATTGCTGTTGCGCATAGCGCAGGTGCGCGGTTGAAGCCTGCTTGCGAGACTGCTGGAATCGAAGTGCGCACCTTGCAACGCTGGAAGGTCGCTGAGGGTCTGGTCAGCGGCGATGGGCGGCCGCAGGCTGTGCGCCCGACACCGCACCATGCCCTCTGTGCGGCGGAACGTGCGCGGGTGCTTGCCGTGGCGAACGAACCGCGTTTCGCCTCTGTACCACCAGCACGCATCGTGCCCATGCTGGCTGACGAGGGCCTCTATCTGGCCAGCGAATCCACCTTCAGCCGCGTCCTGCGCGCGCAGGGGCAAAGCGCCCACCGCGGACGCGCCAAGGCGCCCAAGGCCGGACGACCGCCCACGACACACATTGCCACCGCACCCCGTCAGGTATGGTGCTGGGACATGACGTATCTGCCGGCGCAGGTGATGGGACGGTGGTTCTACCTGTATCTGATCCTGGACCTGTACAGTCGCAAGATCGTCGGCTGGGAGGTCCATGACATCGACCACGCCGAGCATGCCGCACATCTGGTGCGCCGCACCGCGCTGGCCGAAGGGATTGCCGCGTTGAATACCAAGCCGGTGCTGCACGGCGACAACGGGTCCACGCTCAAGGCCACGACGGTGCTGGCGATGCTCAACTGGCTGGGTGTCAAACCCTCGTACTCCCGGCCGCGCGTGAGCGATGACAACGCCTATGCCGAATCGCTGTTTCGTACCGCCAAGTACCGACCCGAGTTCCCCGCCAAGGGCTTCGCGGATCTGGACGCTGCCCGTGCCTGGGCGGCCGGCTTCGTGCGCTGGTACAACTTCGATCATCGCCACAGCGGAATTCGATACGTCAGTCCGGCTCAGCGCCACGCCGGCGACGATTACGCAATTCTTGCCGCTCGCCATGCCGTGTACCTCAGAGCCCGCGAACTCAATCCGGCGCGCTGGTCCGGCGCAACTCGCAACTGGGCTCCCATTGGTGCAGTTACGCTCAATCCCGAACGTGACTCCATCATAAAGACGCATTTGACTGTTCCTGGCTGTCATGGACGTTGGCAGCGGTCACGCTGGCGCTGTGGATCAGACCTGTCTTGCTGACCGCCCCGATGTGCAGCTTCATGCCGAAGTGCCATTGATTGCCCTTCTTGGTCTGGTGCATCTCTGGATCGCGGGCCTTCTTCTCGTTCTTGACCGACAGCGGCGCGGCGATCAGCCTGGCATCGACAATCGTGCCGCCGGACAGCTTCATGCCATTGGCCAGCAGCAGCTCGCCCACCCTGGCGAACATCGCCGCGCCCAGATCGTGCGCTTCAAGCAGGTGGCGGAAGTTGAGCAGGGTCGTGGCATCGGGCACGCGCCCGAGGTCGATGCGGCAAAACTGACGGAACACGGCTACGTCGTAGAGGGCGTCCTCGCAGGCTTCGTCGGCCAGGTTGAACCAGTTGGCGATGAAGTACATGCGCAGCATCCGTTCCAGCCCCGCCGGGGGCCGGCTGTTGCCGGCCTTCGGGTAGTACGGCTCGATCAGCGTGCAGAATTCGGCCCATGGCACCAGCGCTTCCATGCGCGCCAGAAACGCAGCCTTTCTCGTCGGCCCCGCATGCTTCTCGAAGCCCGTGCCACCCGCCAGCGTCATCTGCTTCATCGCTGTCCTCCCTGTGCTCGATGTTCGCCTTCAGAAACCATGACAAAGAGATCGCTCACAGTAGCCGGGACTTTTTCAGTGTTTCCTTCGTTCCAGATTTGCAAATTGCAGAGCGAGATAGGTCGTTTGATATGTCATTTGTAATAACGGCTTCATTCGCGAAACGTCTACGCGACGCCGCACGGCTAGAACCGCTTCGGGTGGGCGAAATTCGTCGCGTCGAAGGATTGGGCGAGATGTATCTTGTGCTTGCACGAACAGCGGTAGACGATACGGCTTACGTCAAGCTACTTTCAGTGTCGATAGATGGCGTCTCACATGCGCTTTGCCGCAGGGTGCCAAAACAGTTTTTGTGACCTTTTCCCATTTCTCCATGCCAAACTTTGGAGGGTCCGACAGACGACATTGAAGATTGACGTGCAGTCGTGCCGTTGCCGCCCGGGCGCTTGATTTTGCGCAACGTTGGAGAGCAGCCTTTGTGCGGCACTTCCAAATCATCCAGACACGGGTCCTATAGGCAACGGACGGGCCCCACAGCGGGCGGTCCCCATACGCCCACAAGTGTGGCACGCGCTGTACAAGACTCACGATTTTGAAGGTGATGGTCCGTCTAACGACGAGAGTGTCTGCGACTCCCACGTCTGACGACTAGATGGGACACGACCCCACATAGCGGACACTCGCAAGATGTCCCGAGCGTTCGAAGACCAAAGTAACGCTGAGTAACGTTGCTTCGCCCCATTTCCCGCATTGTCGGCGATTTGATCGAAGCGTCCAGTGTGCATCGGTAACAGAGAGACACTAATCTCAGGACTCCTGACATAGGTGGATTAACGGCCCGATTTCATTGGACTTCTTGAGCGAGGTGCGTAATAATTACTGCGCCACGTTGAGGAGGTTTTCGATGCCGACCCAGACGCATCTGCCGGTGCAGCCCACGGGAGCTGAAGAGATCAACGCGGTGCTCGCGATTGTGCGCAACAACGGTCAGGTAGCCTACGTCGCCTACGGCATACCGGTGTTCACGCACGCCGAGAGCGACGCCGTGGGTCAGCGCCTGGCCGCGGTGCAGATGATGGAGCTTGGCCTGGCACGGCGCGAAGATCTCAGCGGCGCCTTGCACCTGGATCGCAGCACGCTGACTCGCCACAGCCGCAAAGTCAGGACCGAGGGCGTGCTGGGGGTCGTGCAGAACAAGCGAGGACCCAAGGGTGCGCATCGCTTTACGGCGGAGAAGCGCGCGCGTGCGGCCCAGCTGCTCGATCAGGGCAGCTCGATCCGGCAGGCCGCCGGGCAGGTGGGGGTTACCGAAGGCACGATCCGCCGGACGCTGCGCCGCGGCGAACTCGGCAGGGCGGCGCGCAGGCAAGCGAGCCTGCCAAGCGGGCCCAGCGAGCGCAGCCAGCGTGCGGCGCGCGGTGCCGGTGGCGTGGCGGTGCAGCGGCACACCGAACGCGCACTGGCGCGCATGGGACAGCTCCAGGAAGCCGCCCCCCAGTTTGTGGCGGCCGAGGCGGTGCGCTACGGGGGTGCTTTACTGGCGCTGCCGGCGATGCTGGCGCTGGGGCTGCTGGAGGCGGGCGAGCAGGCCTATGGTTCGCTGAAGAATGGCTTCTACGGCTTGCGCGCCACGCTGTTGATGCTGACCTTCATGGCGCTGCTGCGGCTTCGTACCCCCGAGCAGTTGCAGGGCCATCCGCCGGGGGAACTGGGCGTGTTGCTGGGACTGGACCGCGCCCCCGAGGTCAAGACCCTGCGACGCAAGCTCTGGGAGTTGACGGCACGCCAACAGGCCGCCCGGTTCAGCCGGCAGCTCACGCAGCGCTGGGTGAGCGAGAACGCGCAAGCCGTGGGGCTGCTCTATGTCGATGGGCATGTGCGGCCCTATCATGGCACCACACACAAGCTGCCCAAGGCGTGGGTGGCACGGCGGCGCTTGTGCATGCCGGCCACCACCGACATCTGGGTGAACCAGCAAGATGCCCAGCCGCTGTTTGTGGTGAGTGCCGAGGCCAATGACAATCTTCTGGCAATGCTGCGTCGGGAGATTCTGCCGCAGGTGCGCGAGCTGGTGGGCGAGCGGCGCGTGACACTGGCCTTCGACCGTGAGGGCTGGAGCCCGAAGTTCTTCCAGGAAGTCTTCGCCCAGGGCTTCGATGTGCTCACCTACCGCAAGGGGGCCTACGCGCAGTGGCCCAAGCGAGTGTTTCGCACGGTGGAGGCGATCATCGATGGGCGCAAGGTGAGCTACCAGTTGGCCGAGCGCTCGATCCGCGTCCTGCCTGGCTTTCGCATGCGTGAGGTGCGCCGGTTGTGCGAGAATGATCATCAGACTTCCATTGTGACGACCCGCACGGATTGGCCCATCGAGGCGGTGGCCTATCGCATGTTCGAGCGCTGGACGCAGGAGAACTTCTTCCGCTACATGCGCCAGCACTTCGCCTTGGATGCGCTGGTGAACTACCAAGTGGAGCCCGCCGACCCCGAGCGCACCATCCCCAACCCCGAGCGCAAGGCACTGGCCAAAGAGCTTCGGGCCAGCCGCGCCGCCCTCCAGGAGCTCGAACAAGCCTACGGCCAGAAGGCGCGCGCCAACCCGGAAGCGCAGCGGCCCACCATGCGCGGGTTCAAGATCGCGCAGGCCAAATTGAACCGGCAACTGCGCGAAGCCCAAGCGAAGTGCGAGCAGCTGCGAGCACGCTTCGCACAGTTGCCCAAGCGGGTGGCGCTCAACGCGTTGCTCGACGACGCTGAGATCGTCAGGCTCGCCCCCGAGGCCAAGCACCTCACCGATACCATCAAGATGCTCGCGTTCCGCGCCGAAACCGCGCTGGTGCGCTGTCTGACGCTCAGTGGGGTGCGCACCGAGGACGACGGACGGGCGCTGGTGCGCGAGATGCTGCTGAGCAGTGCGGACATCGTGCCCCAAGCCGCACAGCAGCGTCTGCTAGTCCGGATTCATTCACTGGCCAATCCGCGACACAACCGCGCCCTCGCCAAGCTCTGTGAAACCCTCAACGCGCTCGAATTTCGCTACCCCGGTTCGGACCTGACGCTTGCCTACGAGCCGCCTCCAGTTGCATAAATTCTTCCGCCCATGTCAGGAGTCCTGAAATTGAACCGGCAACTGCGCGAAGCCGAAGCCAAGTGCGAGCAGCTGCGAGTACGCTTCGCACAATTGCCCAAGCGGGTGCCGCTCAACGCGTTGCTCGACGACGCTCAGATCGTCAGGCTCGCCCCCGAGGCCAAGCACCTCACCGATACCATCAAGATGCTCGCGTTCCGCGCCGAAACCGCGCTGGTGCGCTGTCTGACGCTCAATGGGGTGCGCACCGAGGACGACGGACGGGCGCTGGTGCGCGAGATGCTGCTGAGCAGTGCGGACATCGTGCCCCAAGCCGCACAGCAGCGTCTGCTAGTCCGGATTCATTCACTGGCCAATCCGCGACACAACCGCGCCCTCGCCAAGCTCTGTGAAACCCTCAACGCGCTCGAATTTCGCTACCCCGGTTCGGACCTGACGCTTGCCTACGAGCCGCCTCCAGTTGCATAAATTCTTCCGCCCATGTCAGGAGTCCTGAATCTATGGTTCCCCCCATTTATTATGCATTCAATCGAAACTTCAATTACCAAAAGTACCTAGAGGAGAAAAGTCATGTAGATCGTGTGGTTTTGTCAGTAGATAGCGCCTCCCAGAAAATCATTGGCAATACGCAGCTAATAGCAGAAAACCTTGGCATTAATGCGCAAGCCATTTCTGAGGGCTTTTCTGACGTCAGCAATACAATTGGTCGTGCCTCCTATGGGGTAGAAACGGCAATTTACGCAGTTGCTGACACAGTCGGAGAAGGTCTAAGCCAAATCACTGTCGACCTAAATAGTATTGGAGAAAATGTGGAGATGCTAACGTCGGTCTGCGAGATTGGCTTTCAGCAACTCAATGCCGCAACGTTGCAGTCGAATAGGTTGCTCGATGAAATCGTCACCCTTTTGGAGGACGCCGACCGGACGTGGGCGAGAGCGAAGTTTCGACGTGCTATCTGGTGCAAGGAGAATAAACTGTGGCATGAAGCACTGGAGAATTGCTCGAACGCAATTGGTAGGGACAAATTGGAGCCAAGATTCTATTTCCTTCGAGGAAGCATTTACCTTGGAGAAGCCGGCGTGGATCCAAAGCTTGTCGACCTTGATAAAGCAGAGAAGGATTTTCTGAGTTGTGCCAAATTTTGCGGAACGAGCGAACCACAACTTAAGCAGAAAGCGCTAATACACGCTGGGTGGGCGAAATATTGTGCCGGGAAACCCTTAGAAGCGATAGGAATACTTCTCGACGCGGACCGGATATTTGCCCATAGTAGGAATCCAGAGATATCCTTTTACTTGGCGAAATGCTATTTGCATATCGGAGATACCAAAAAGGCTAAGCAACATTTTCAAGATTCTATACAAGGTGGCGAACTGTATGCTATTCGCGCTGAGAATGACCAGGATTTCATTCCTCATATCGTTGAGTTGCGTGCGTGGATGGAGGAAAAAAGGGCGGATCTAGCACGAGAGATAAATTCGTATGTTGAAGACAAGTTCGTGCCACCTACATTAAGGCGACTAGCTTCACTCGCTGGCCAAGAGCAGGTTCCGGTCGAACGGATGGAGGCAATCTTTAGTCATATCAGAATATTTTCCCCGCCAAACTTGACGTTAACTGAGATCTTTCGGTTCAATAAAGGAGTTGGCAATGAGCTTCTTAAGGCGGCCAAGGAACAAAGCGAGACAGTTCTGCAGCGGCTCGATCAAAAGGCTGACAGACTGATAAATGGGACACCAGCTACGGCAATTCCTGAAATCAAAGAGTCCCGAAAAAATGCTGACTATAGAGAAGCGGCAATGTGGGGCACCAGCCTAGCTGGGGCGGCTATTGGGGTGATTGTTGCAATCGTAATTGCTATTTCTGAGTCGTCGAGGCACAAAGGGTTTGAGCTGTTCTTGCACTGGGTAATTGGAGCTCCATTTGGTGCTATTGTTCTTGGAATAGCAGGTGCCGTGGTCGGTTGGTTGTTGGGAGCTATTTTTGGTTGGTTGAGAGATACGTTCAGAATGATTTCTGAAGAGTCTGAGCAAGTGGCTCGTCAGAAGGCGGCTATAGCGAGGCGCGATGAAGAAAAAATAGCTATTGAAGGGAGAAGAGAGTGCGGCGAGAAACTTAAAATGGCTATTGGTGATATCAAGGAGAATCTTAGGCCCTTGCTTGAATTTCAGATTAGCTGAATTGGTTTATTGCTCCGAAGTTCCTCGGTTCGAGAACGCTTGATTGGCCGAGCAAATTGGCGCGGCACCTCGGTATGCCCAGCTGGACGGGCGGGATGTGGAGACAAGGCTTCGGGCCACCGCGCCGCAGCTCGCGACTCTACCCGTGTCGCCCAGAGGCAACTGAGAGGCTGTGAAAAAATCCCCCGCCCGGATTATGCCTGTGGCATAATGTGCTCTGGCCTTGGTGCGAGACTGCGAAGATGACGAAGACCCGAGCGCGCGTGCTGTTACCGAACCGAGGGCAGATGGAATTTCGGGCCAGCGATCTCGAATCGGTGCTGGCCGAAGGGCACCGGGCGCGACTGGTCTGGGCCTATGTCGAGCGCCAGGATCTGGGGCGCTTCTACGAAGCTCTCCGGGTAGTCGAAGGCGGTGTCGGGCGCGCGGCGATTGCCCCGGAGATTTTGCTCTCGCTGTGGCTGTACGCCACGCTCGACGGGGTAGGCAGCGCGCGGGAAGTCTCCCGCCTGATCGAAGCCCACGACGCCTACCGCTTGCTCTGTGGTGGTGTGCAGGTCAATCACCACACGCTGTCGGACTTTCGCAAGGATCACGGTGAAGCGCTCGATGAACTGCTGAGCGTGAGCATTGCGAGCCTGATGGCCGTGGGGGTGGTCAAGCTCAAGCAGGTGGCCCAGGACGGGATGCGGGTACGTGCCAGTGCCGGGGCCGGCTCGTTTCGGCGCAAAGAGAAACTGGCAAGCTGCCTGGAAGCGGCGCGCGCGCACGTGGCGCGGTTGAAGGCCGAACTGGAGGCCGACCCGGCCCAGGCCCAACGGGCACGGGAGGCGGCCCGGCGGCGGGCGGCGCAGCAACGCCAAGAGCGTCTGGAGCAGGCGCTGGCCCGGCTGCCCGAGATCGAAGCGATCAAGCGACGGCAAGGCAAGCAGGCCGAACAAGCGCGGGTCTCGATGACCGACGCCCAGGCCACGGTGATGAAGATGGGCGATGGCGGCTTCCGGCCGGCCTACAACCCGCAACTGGCCTCTGATGCCGACAGTCTGGTGATCGTCGGTCTCGATGTGGCCACCATCGGCACCGATCAGGGACAAATGGGGCCGATGCTCGAGCAGGTCACCGAGCGTTGTGGGCGGGCACCAGAAGCCTGGCTGGTCGATGGCGGTTATGTCGGTCACGAGCAGATCGAGCGGGCCAGTGAGAGCACATGCGTCTATGGGCCGGTGCCCGGCCGAAGGACAAGACGGTCGACCCGCACCAGGCCAAGGCGCGCGACAGCGAGGCAGTGGCGGCTTGGCGCCAGCGGATGGGCACGGATGAAGCGAAGGCCCTGTACAAGCGACGGGCGGCAACGGCCGAATGCGTCAATGCACACAGTCGCAATCGGGGATTGCAGCAGTTTCGAGTGCGCGGGCTGGGAAAGGTCAAATGTGTGATGCTGATCTTCGCCCTGGCGCACAACCTGATGCGCATGACGGCACTGGCGCCGCAATTGCTCGGGATAGGGACAGGTTCGTCCGGCATCGCCGGATTGCCGGTTTGAGGACGCCAATCCGGGGAAATTCACCAATTGAACGCTCGATAGCGGGGTAGGCAATGCGGAATCCATCTTGCGCCGAACAACCCGGCGCCAATGTTCCTTGTGGGGCCTGCCGGCCGCGCCGGGAAATAAATCACAAACTCTGAGGTTTCGAATAAGGAAATAACTGACAATTTGACGGAAACAACTGACAATGAAGCCGATGATCGGCAGTTAAGGTTTTCTGGTCTGCGGACGCGCTCGCGGCAGATCTCGCGTGTTCAAATCACGGTTCAATCTCTGTCCAAGAATTCCTGGAGCATTGCCGCGGGGGGAGCCCGAAAGTAGGCGGGCGTGATGTTGTGACGTTCGCGTAGCTCCCGCGAACCGCGAACGAACTCGGCGGCCCTGGGGGAAATCCAGGCGATCGCCGGCAACGGCCAACGCTGAAATTGTTTTATTCCATTTTTTCTATGTCACGCCCCGAATGGGACTTGACGATTGCGAGTGCGTCTTCAAGACTTCTAGCTTTTCCAATGTCGGTTCCGCTACCCCAAACGCTGCCTTTGGTAACATAAAACCAACCTCCTGAATCACTTATATAGTACAAATTGTCCCCTCCACCTTGAACAACGACTTTTCTTTTTGCCATTGTTTTCTCCTCAATGTTTAATCGTTTAGCCAAAAATACTAACACTTGAAAATTTACTACACATCTCTAACACAGAGCGATTTCGACAGAACAGGGAGCGCGTTCTTCATTGATCCACCTCGGATAATTGATTGGACGACCCGATTATCCGTCTCCGCGCCAGCGTCACACAAAGTGCGGAAGACCCAAATTTCAGGACTCCTGACATGGGCGGAGGAATTTATGCAACTGGAGGCGGCTCGTAGGCGAGCGTCAGGTCCGAACCGGGGTAGCGAAATTCGAGCGCGTTGAGGGTTTCACAGAGCTTGGCGAGGGCGCGGTTGTGTCGCGGATTGGCCAGTGAATGAATCCGGACTAGCAGGCGCTGCTGTGCGGCTTGGGGCACGATGTCCGCGCTGCTCAGCAGCATCTCGCGCACCAGCGCCCGTCCGTCGTCCTCGGTGCGCACCCCATTGAGGGTCAGACAGCGCACCAGCGCGGTTTCGGCGCGGAAGGCGAGCATCTTGATGGTGTCGGTGAGGTGCTTGGCCTCGGGGGCGAGCCTGACGATCTCAGCGTCGTCGAGCAACGCGTTGAGCGCCACCCGCTTGGGCAACTGTGCGAAGCGTGCTCGCAGCTGCTCGCACTTCGCTTGGGCTTCGCGCAACTGCCGGTTCAATTTGGCCTGCGCGATCTTGAACCCGCGCATGGTGGGCCGCTGCGCTTCCGGGTTGGCGCGCGCCTTCTGGCCGTAGGCTTGTTCGAGCGCCTGGAGGGCGGCGCGGCTGGCGCGAAGCTCTTTGGCCAGTGCCTTGCGCTCGGGGTTGGGGATGGTGCGCTCGGGGTCGGCGGGCTCCACTTGGTAGTTCACCAGCGCATCCAGGGCGAAGTGCTGGCGCATGTAGCGGAAGAAGTTCTCCTGCGTCTGGATGGTGGGCTGGCGCAAGCTCGGCGCCTGCGAGCCCAAGCGGGAAGAGCATCGGCAGTTTGTAGACATCTTGTGCCGCAATGAGCCGATGATTGCTCAGGCACGCCGTCTGCTGGCGCGCGAATTCCTCGGCATCATTCACCGACGAGACTTGCCTCGATTTGATCGTTGGTTGGGGCGTCTTCAAGAGAGCGGGGTTCCGGAGCTGAAGCGCTACGCCGCGAGCTTGGAAACTGACTTGTCCGCAGTACGTGCGGCATTCGCGTTGCCGTGGAGCAACGGCCAGGTCGAAGGACACGTCAATCGGCTCAAATATCTCAAACGACAAATGTATGGCCGGGCGAGTGTGGAACTGTTGCGCTTGCGCGTTCTTCATCCCAATTGAGGCGCCACCGTCACAAAATGTGCGGAAGACCCAGTATTACTTTGTACAACGCTTGTCGCCCTTGAGCGCGGCAATCGCCATCTGCGCCTTGAATGTCGGCGAATGGTTGCGCCTCTTCCTTCTTGCCATGTGTCTCTTGCTCCATGCTTCGACCGCTTGCGCGGCACGTTGTTGAAGCAAGGCTATCACTCATCCGGCTGTCCGAATTGCTGGGGCCCGCTCTCAATTGGCCTACTTGGTTCCAAGACTAAGTATCTCTACAGTATCAGCAACTGGGCTCCTTCCAAATCCAAGACTTTCTTCTATTTTGAATCTGACGAGATAAAGTCCATTGTTAGCAGGCCCACAATCAGCAGTGATGTACGCGCTTAGATAGTGAGATGTTGGACTGAAATACCACTTAATTGTACTGCTAGTTAACGGTGCACTTTTTGATTTGTAATCCTTGGAGTTTCGATTTGTGCCCGAAGATGCTCTGGTGACAACCCCCTCTTCGTCAATCAATTTGCGCACGTCGTACGCGGAAAGCTTTTCGGTCATTGAGGCCAATGATTCAGGTGGGTTGTCGGGATCCTTAGCCGCCAAAATCGGCAGAATGTAACCAATCGTTCGCTCTACGACACTGCGAGCAATAGCGACATTGAGATCATTTTTCTTGAAGTAGGCCGCACCTACATCCAAGACAAATTTCATCAAAGCATCTGCAACAGGGGATTCAGTCGGCATATTGCCTAGACCCGTTGTTGTTATTTCCACCGCTAACTCATTGAGTGGTTCAATAACAGAAGCCTGTGCTGTTTGCGAAAATGCCGCGCTTATCGCGCCATAGTAACAAGCATCATTTGGAAAATGACTTTTTTTGGGGTCTGATCTTATCTTGTCGCGCTCAAGACCGAGGACATGTAACAACGCTAGATTACCCTGTCCTGCCGACCAAAGGTCTAGCTTATCAGTAGGGTTCTCGTGCTTTGGTGGCTCAATATTGAGCGCAACTTTTTTGAGAGATTGAGAATCCGTTGCAATTGCCGCGTTGCAGTTAGGTGAAGACACAGTGCCACCTATAATTCTTTTCATATCCCAGGTAAATCCAGCTCCTTGCAACTTCAATACATCATCCGCACCCAACACTCCCGATACTGGATACCACTTGCCGTCTGTATAAATCTGAGAACCCATGAATGTATTTCCGACGACCTGAGCAATTTTCAACATATTATCTCCAACTTGATATTTTCGAGAATTGGATGATGTTGCGATGCCCGTATATCCACTAATATGAAACGAATACTTGTATGTCGGGCTACTCCATTCACCATCGAAGAGCCCACATGCCCATATGGAGGGATTGCATCCACATATAAATGAACCGATAAAAATAAGTCTTTTCAACATTACGCTTATCACGCCTCATGCTCATCAAATACTGCCCCGGCCACCTTAACCTCGTCCATACTCCAACTCCTTCCCACGGGCCGCTTACGCCGACGAAATACCGGATAGAGCGCCGGAGGAATCTTGATCCTAATTAGTGCTTGACCGAAAACCCTGTTTTTTCGAAGATCGCACCCGCTCTTCGCTCTCCCGCGTCATGGTCTTTGCGGTTTGCCCATGTTCCGCCCGCCAATTGCTATGCATTTATACTCTTTAATGCCAATTGGCATATTGTTATTGCGAGCTTGTCCGGTGACTTCCAGAATCACTCGATGATCTGCGGGCTTGGCGGCGGTTATGCCGCCAGTTTGTGGGGCGAGTCACGTTGTGCATACCGGGTTGCGCGCTTCGCCCGCCGGTTTTCCCGTTCTTTCAGGATCGCGCCGATGCGATGGACGTTCCTCGCCACCACCGCTAGCGCGACGTAGCGCTTGAAGCCGCGAATGCCCTGATCCGGACAGCGATCAAGGCCATGCACCTCGAGCGCGTTGATTGCCGGCTCGACCGCCGAGTGCCGACGTCGTGCCTTGACGAAGTGTTCTGAACTCTCTACCGCTTGCGCCTGTTGCGACAGTTTGCCCTTCCTCGGCAGCGCCACCAGTTTCAGATGGGCCTGCAGTTCCTGTTGGTTGGTCGGGGAATGGAATCCCTTGTCAAAGCTACAGGCCTCCAGGTCGGCGAAGCGCTCCTTCGTTTCCTTGACCATGGCCACCGTCACCTGGTCGTCCGTCTGTTTTTCCATCACCCGATGATGCAGGACGAAGCGATGCTGGTCTTCCAGGATGCAGACCCGCAAGCCCAGTTCGACCGGCACGCCGGCCTTGCCCTTGCTGATCCATTCGGTGTGCGTCTCGAATACCGAAAACACTTTCTCGGCATGGGGGATCGTTTCTCCGAGAATGACCCGCCGCCGGGTCTGGTCGATTTGCCGGTCGGCATGTTTCATGAACGTTTCGATCTGGATTTTGGCGACCAGGTATTCGACACCGCCGGCACCGCCGTAAGATTCAGTCTTGGCCAGGGTTTCCCGGGCCTTGTCCAGATAGCCTTGGGCGACCTCCAGGTAGGTCTTGTGCGCCTCGATCATGCGCGTGTCGTTCGTCGCTTTCTGCGCCTCGTTGCGGGCCTTGCTGTGCTTCGCGTTCTGCGCGGCGCGCAGGTGCCGCTTGAGGTGCCTGACGTTGTAGGCGTGCTGCCGCCAGTCGGGGAGCCCTTGATCGGAGCCCAGACGCGCCGTCAGTTCGATCACCTTGCGCGTGGCGTCAAAGAGCAGGTTGATATCGGTCGGGTAATGCACGTCGGTCTCAACTACGAAAGAGTCGCAACGCCCACGCAGGACTTCGCCGTCCTTTTTTTTTACCAGTTCGTGACCGGCCTCGACGACAATCTGGTTGATCTTGTCGAGCAGTTCCGGCGTGAATAGCGTGACATTGTCCTTGAGCGTCTGGTGGTGGTACGAGGTCGGATCGAACAACCCGTGTCCGAGCATTTGCCGGATGCTGTTGTGCTGATTGACCAACTCATGCAGACGGTCGTAGTCGATGTTCAGGTCAAGCCGGATCACGCCGCAGACGAAGATCGACCAGAGCGTCATTCCGGGGCGCCCCGTTCGCTTGTCGATCTGCGGAGCTATTTCCGAGTCGAGCAATTGGAAGAGCTTTGCGCGCGTGGCCGGGTCTTTGTACAGCTGCTGCAGACCTCTCAGAACCTGCGGGATGTCGTCGCGTGACTTGGGGTCGAGGAGGATTCGCGATACATCGACTTCGCCGATGTGCATCTGGGTATTCTGGACAACGCGCATCGCCTGCCTCCGGGGGAATTGCTTGATCGGGGTTTTCAATACCTACAATTATAATGCCGATGGGCTACAAGTGCCAGGCATTCCGGAACGAAGCGAAGATTTTCTTGCCAACCGCTTCCGCACTTCTTCTGGCGCGAAGATTTCCATCCCAATGTGCTACCCGGCCCGTAGTTCGGTCCTTTCACCGCAGTTGGCCGCGTCGGCCATCCGTTCTTCGTCTCAGCAAGATCCTCGGAATCCTTTGCGGATGCTGGGAGGAAGGGGTTTTCGGTCAAGCACTATGTAAGCCTCTGCACTGCGCTGGTTCTGGACATAGTTGCGTCCTGCGCATAGGGGTCGGTAGTGTGCCTTTATCCGCCAGAGCAAGCGGGCATTCGCATCCTGCGGGTCCGAACCGACCGCGAACGGCAGATCCACCTTCATTGCTGACGTTCGGGCAAGAATCACGACCGTCGCCTTGGGTCGAGTCCGGCCCCAATGAAGATGGAAACCTGCCGTTCGGCACGGATTCTGACCAGCGTCGGGTAACCGTCGCATTGCAGACCAAGTTGGCGCTGAACGCCACCGTCCGTTCAGGCCGAGGACTTGTCACCGAGCAGTCGCTTGGAGCGTCCGCTGCGCTTTGTCACCTTGTTGATTTCCGCGTCGCTTTGATCCGTCGGTCGGCAAAGGTTTCTCTTTTGCCTGACCCATGTTGGGAATCGAAACGTTCAGTTGAATTCGGAGCTTGCAGGACTGATGACGGGGGGTGCTGGCACATTTGTGCAAAAAGGTACGGTAGCGACGCCCGGTTGAATCAATAGGTTATGGCGCCGTTGCTCCGTAACCTATTGAAATTGACACATATCCTGTTTTTCGCAAAATACAGGGGTTTTTCGCCATACTCGCGCCCACCGGTGGAACGTAACCGGTAAGGGTGGTGCAGTGCGACGCAAGTACTCGGACGTTTTGGCAGCGATGCCCAAGGTGATCCCTTGTATCAGGCGGCGGTGAGCTATGGCCAACTGGTGCGTACCCAGTACCTCTGGAAGTATTTCGCCGAGCAAGAATTCCGCAACGCCATTCGTCGGGTACTCAACCACGGCGAATCCGTCCATCAGCTCCAGCGCACGATTCACCCCTTTGCGATCGGATCAAAACGCGGCCGAAGTCGCGGCGAACAACGCGCGATCTCGGGATCGCTGGCGCTGTTGTCAAACCTAGTGATGGCGTGGAATACGCAGCAACTTCAGGCCATGGCCAATCTACCGGCGGATCGGCGGCCAGATATCAGCGTTTCCGACATCGCCGCCGCAGGACCAGTGGCAACGAGCCACATCAATTTCAGGGGCGTACTGAAGTTTCCCCTCGAGGAACTCGCCGAGTCAATTCTACGGCCTCCGATTCGGCTCTCAGCCGCATGAATACTGCGGATTCGGGGGCCTACCGTACGTCTTGCACAAATGTGCCAGCACCCCCGAACCCGACTTTGACAGTTCCTGGGCACATTTTCCGGCGGAACCGCGCTAACCCATTGAACTGCTTGGGAGGGCGTCGTCCTCCACGCCAAAAGCCCTAGATACATGGATCGGCCCGTAAGCCTCGACGATAGGGCGGTACCGCCGATAGCATTGGGCACATGTATCTGCGCGAATCCAAGCAGAAGCGAGCCGACGGTAGCGTGGTCACCTACCTGCAACTGGCCGAGAACGTCTGGAACGCTGAGAAGCGCCGCTCCGAGACCCGCATTCTGTGTAACTTCGGGCGTGCCGACGATGCCGCCGTTACAGAGCGCTTGCGCCGACTTGCCAAGAGCATTCTGCGCCGCTGCTCGCCCGAGACAATCGTCGCCGAGGACGGCAACTGGCGCCTGGTCTGCGCCTGGCCCTACGGCGACGTCTATACGCTTGAAGCGCTGTGGCAGCGGCTGGGCATCGGCGAGATCCTCACCGAGCAGGCGGCGGCGCGGCGGCTGGGCTTCAATGTCGAGCGCGCGCTGTTCGCGATGGTGGCCAACCGGGCGCTGGCAGGGTGTTTGAAGCTGTACTGCTACGAGCAGTGGCTGCGCGAGGACGTCAGGATCGCCGGCACGCAAGCGCTGTCGCTGCAGCACCTGTACCGGGCGATGGATTTCCTGGAGGCGAACAAGGAGGCCATCGAGCGGGCGATCTTCTTTCGCGTCGCTGACCTGCTGAGCCTCGACGTTGACGTTACCTTTTATGACACTACGTCTCTGCACTTTGAGATCGACGAGGAAGATCACGGCCTGGGTGCGGAAGATCTCATTCACGGCAGCCAGGCAGCGGGGCGCAAGGCCTACGCGGCGCCGCGCAAGCGCGGACACCCGAAGAACGGGCGCGGCGACGTGCCGCAGATCGTGGTGGGGCTGGCGGTCACCCGCGAGGGCTTCCCGGTGCGCCACTGGGTGTTCCCGGGCGACACCGTCGACGTCACCACGGTCGACCAAGTCAAGGCCGACTTGCGCGGCTGGCAGCTCACGCGCTGCCTGTTCGTGGGCGATGCGGGGATGGTCTCGGCTTCCAATCTCAAGGCGCTCTCGCGCGGCGGGGGCAAGTATCTGCTGTGCATGCCGATGCGCCGCGGCGATGAGATTACCCGCGAAGTGCTCGCCCGGCCCGGGCGCTACCAGACGGTAGCCGAGAACCTCCAGGTCAAGGAAGTCATGGTCGGCGAAGGCGAGCGGCGACGCCGCTACGTGTTGTGCTACAACCCGCAGGAGGCCGAGCGCCAGCGATCCCACCGCGCTGAAGTACTCAAGGAGTTGGAAGCCGAACTGGCGAGCCTGCGCGAGGCCGCCGACGAGCAACACAGCAAGCGTGAGTGTGCGCTGCGCGCCAGTGCTCGTTACGGGCGCTACCTGAAGCTGACTGCGCAGGGGCGTCTGCTGCTGGATGCCGCCAAGGTGAAGCAGGCCGAACGCTTCGACGGCAAGTTCGTGGTCCATAGCAACGACGACACGCTGAGCTCCGAGGATATGGCGTTGGGCTACAAGCAGCTGCAGCGTGTGGAGGAGGCCTGGCGGACGCTAAAGAGCGGATTGCGCCTGCGCCCGGCGTTTCATTGGGCGCCGCATCGCATCCATGCCCATGTGGCACTCACCGTTTTGTCGCTGCTGCTCGAGCGCGCCGCCGAGCATGCCTGTGGGGACACCTGGCGCAACATCCGCGACGATCTCAAGCGCATCCAGCTTGCGCAATTGTTTAGCCCCCACGGCACCGTCTGGCAGGTTACCGAGCCCACGGCGGATGCCACTAAGCGACTGAAATCACTGCAAATCAAGCAGCCCGCCCCGATCCTGAGCCTCGCCTGAGGCCCGTTCCCGCCTAGATAGTGCTTGACCGAAAACCCCTCAAATCCAGCAACTGCAATGGGTTCAGCCGTTCTTCCTGTGCCGAAGAAGTGATGGCAGACGCGGGAAACGATGGCGAAAGTGCCGAAATACTGGCGGTTCTGGACAAAGCGGTGGGAATCTTCGCGCCAGAAACGGCGCTGGAGCTGCCGGTAAAGAAATCTTCATTCCATTCTATAGCCCATGGTGTCTGTAGACCATAGACATTATAATCACTGCCACCGCAAGACAAGTTCAAGCGATCTTTCCGGAGACAGGCGATGCGAGTTGTCCAGAACACCCAGATGCACATCGGCGAAGTCGATGTTTCCCAGGTCGTGATCGACCCCAAGTCACGCGATGACATCCCGCAGATTCTGAAAGGGCTGCAGCACCTGTACCGAGACCCGAGCCTGCGCGCGAAGCTCTTCGAGCTGCTTGAGTCAGAGCTGGCGCCGAAGATCGACAAACGAATAGGGCGTCCCGGGATGACCCTCTGGTCGATCTTCGTTTGCGGCGTTATCCGCCTTGACCTGAACACCGACTACGACCGTCTGCACGAGTTGGTCAATCAGCACATCACCATCCGGCAGATGCTCGGACACGGGCTGTTCGATCCGACCTCGTACCACTACCAGACGCTGAAGGACAACGTCAGCCTATTCGCACCGGAACTGTTGGACAAGATCAACCAGATCGTCGTCTCTACCGGTCACGAACTGGTAAAAAAAAAAGGAAGGTGAAGTCCTGCGTGGGCGTTGCGACTCTTTCGTGGTTGAGACCGACGTGCATTACCCGACCGATATCAGTCTGCTCTTTGACGCCACGCGCAAGGTCATCGAACTGAGCGCGCGCCTGAGCGCCGATCAAGGGTTGAGCGATTGGCGGCAGCACGCCTACAACGTCAGGCACCTCAAGCGGCACCTGCGGGCCGCGCAGAGCACCAAGCACCGCAATGCCCATAACGAAGCGCAGAAAGAGAAAAAGGACGCGCGCGTGATCGAGGCGCACGCATGCTGCCTGGGCGTTGCCCAAGGCTATCTGGATAACGCCCGGGAGACACTGGCCAAGAGTGCAGTGTCCGGCATCGAGTCCCTGGCCGCCAAGATCGAGATCGAGACGTACATGAAACATGCCGAGCGCCAGATCGATCAGACCCGGCGGCGGGTCATTCTGGGCGAAGTCATCCCCCATGCCGAGAAAGTCTTCTCGGTGTTCGAGACGCACACGGAGTGGATCAGCAAAGGCAAGGCCGGTGTGCCGGTCGAACTGGGTTTGCGGGTCTGCGTCATGGAAGACCAACATCGCTTCGTCCTGCATCATCGGGTAATGGAAAAGCAGACCGACGACCAAGTGGCGGTGGCCATGGTCAAGGAAACAAAGCAACGCTTTGCGGATCTGGAGGCCTGCAGCTTTGACAAAGGATTCCATTCACCGGAAAACCAGCAGGAACTGCAGGCCCATCTGAAGTTGGTGGCCTTGCCGAGGAAGGGCAAGCTCTCGCAACAGGCACAAGCGGTGGAGAGTGCGGAGGACTTCGTCAAAGCGCGAGCTCAGCACTCAGCGGTCGAATCGGCGATCAACGCACTCGAGGTGCATGGCCTTGATCGTTGTCCGGATCATGGCATTGACGGATTCAAACGCTACGTCGCGCTGGCTGTGGTGGCGAGGAACATCCATCGCATCGGGGCCATCCTGCGGGAACAGGAAAACCGGCGGGCAAAGCGCAAGAGCCGGTTCGCAGATCGTGACATGCCCCACAAACTGGCGGCATAGCCGGCCAAGCCTCCTTCTCTGGAGCGATTCTGGCAGTCAGGGGAGCAGTTTGCCCGATGGATATGCCATATCGATGTCCGTTCCCAATAATCGCCAGAGACTGGCTGAAGCGACATGGGACGAACGATAAGTGTCATGACAGAGTAGTAATCAGTGGTGGCGCGCTCGTAAAAAAGGGGGTTTTCGGTCAGGCACTAGATACACGCCCATTTCTGACACCACCCGGAAAGCCGCGCCCCAGGCCGCTTCCAGCTGTTATGTCACTAGCAAGTGTCAAAGTCGGGCCGAATCGCTGTTTCGTACCGCCAAGTACCGGCCCAAGTCCCACCAAGGGCTTCGCCGATCTCGACGAGGCTCGCGCCTGGGCAGCTGGTTTCGTCCATTGGTACAACGACAACGTCGATCATCGCCACAGTAGCATTCGTTACGTCAGCCCGACCCAGCGCCACGCCGGAGAGGATCAGACAATTCTGGCGGCCCGGCATGCGCTCTACACCGAGGCCCGCGAACTCAATCCGGCGCGTTGGTCCGGCAATACGCGCAGCTGGTCGCCGGTCGGTCCCGTCACCCTTAACCCCGAACGCCACAGCGTCATCAAAGCGCATTCGGTACAAAACAATATTCAGCCGTTGGCTGCATGACCAAGGCGACAACTACCTTGACGCGCGCCGTACTTTTACCCCCCTTGTCTGGTCATTAAGAACCCATGTCAGCGCCGATGGCGAGCCATTGTTGCAATTGTACATCTTCTGGATTGCCTCCGTTCCATCTACGAAGCGGAGGGTCACTTGCATCATCGTGCAACCGTTATACCGGTAAGGTATAACAATTGACTGGCCGGGCGGGAGCTTCAAAATACCGCCCGGTTTGACGATTGCGTTCCTGCCCCGGTCGGCACCTTCTTCCCTTATCCAAACTCCACTTATGGCGCTTTCTGCCGCCGCCTTATGGGAATTGGTTATCATCACCGTATTGGTTGCCCTTTGTACGACGGTTCCTGCCGGCAGCTCCTTGTCGGGCACCTTGTTCTCCCTTCGTTGTGTGTCCGCGACTTTTTTCATTCTTGCCGGATCCCAGTTCCTCTCAACGTTATCGATTAAGGCTTCTTCGAGAAACTTGTCTTCTCCCGGAGCAACCTTGTAGACCCCATCACGGGCCGTTGACAGGTTTGCGTTGTTCCTGAAGTAATTGAAGTAACCCCTTTCGACTTTGAAAGTCATTTTTATGTCCGCTATACACGGCTCAGAACCACAATCGAACAACATGAGCCGGAAGTTTTCATTCTTCGGGTTCAACGCTTGACTTTCTTTGTACAGGTCCCCGCCCCAGTCTGAGGAGCCTTTTTCTTTGACGTGGACTTGGGTTAGTTCTGCTACCCCTGAGTTGTTCATAACCAACACGCCATACGACTTGGCGCTGGCACCGGTCGAGACAAAAAGTCCCAACGTTGCGGCGAGTAGAATCCCGATGAGTTTCATTTTGCATCTCCTTTGAGCCTCTTTCAAAACCCAGAATTTGCTCATTCAAAGCCGCCGCACTCGCCTTGCAGGGGCGACATCTTGGTGGCGGTCTGGACTTGCTGTCCGCGCGTCTAGCCCGATTGCATATATTTCATGATTGACCTCAAAGTGTCTCCTGCACCCTCGGTGCATCGTATGCGCAATCGTGACCGGGAAACCTCATTGTCGCAATCGCATCAACTGATCGGCGGACAACGCCAGGACACCGAACATCAAGTGTCCCATCACCTTGGTGCCGCCCTTGCACAGGATGGTTTTGCCGCCGAACTCATCCTTGAGTCGTGCGTTGCTGCGCTCGGCAGCAGTGCGTTCGTTGTACCTGATTGCCTCGGCCGGCGCGAATTCGATCTTCTCGCCTTTGCGAGGGTTGTGATCGATCAGAGGGACATGCCCCAGGCTGCGGCTGTGTTCGCGCAACTCGACGCTGCAGTAGGCCGCATCCATGAGATCGTAGAGGTTGGTCACGCGCTGCGCGCTGATCAACGACAGGGGAATGGCGGCACGGCTGTCATGCATCGAGGCCGAAGACAACAGCGCCGCAATCGGCACACCGCAGTCGGCGGTGTCCAGATGCAGCTTGTAGCCATTCCAACTGACCTTGTAGCCTTGGGCATTGCACTTCGTCCCGCGATCACACGCCGTGGGAAGCTCGGCGCGCATCTGCCCCAAGGTCTGCTGGCGTTGGCGACACAGGGGCGATTCCTTGGCTGCGGAACGGGCCTCGCCTTTGCGCGGGCGTCCCCGTTTGCGTGGTGTTGCCGGCGTGACCGTCGGTGCCTGGGATCGCACCGGGCGTTCGCGGGTTTCAATGGCGGTGCCGTCCCGGCTGATGTGCCCGATCAATTGATCGCCGAGGTGTTCCTTGATCAGCGCTTCATGCACACGCTCGGCCAGGCAGCCTGCGGCAAATTCCTCGAAGGCACGCGAGAAGGTGGCCTCGGAGGGCAGCTTCTTGCATAGCGGGAAGCCACACAGGCGGCGCAGTGCGCGGTCGATCATCAGGCGTTCGATCAGTGCCGTCGTGGTGGTCAGGCCCAGCACCGATTTGGCCACAAAGGCATTTGCCAGCCAGGCGCGTTCATGTGGCGGGCGCCCGATACCGCACCACGACGCCGCCGTGAATTCTTCGATCCGAACCCATTCCAGGGTATGAACGACCTTCTCCAGCTTCGGCGTCAGGGCGCCCACTTGCTCTCGCAATTCGGGCAGCAGTTCGTGCTGAATCACGTTCCAGCGTTGCATGATCAGTTCGCGTCGGGTAGCATTCATTTCGCAGGCGTTATGATGTCGGCGTGAGAACCCCATCATGCCAGAAATGGCCGCCTGCTCCTCGCGCTTTCACCTACCACAGCGAAATAATCAGGCGAGCATCCGGGGTTTTGCAAGAGGCTCACACTCCACTTCAAAACATGTTTAATAAACCAAGCGACCGGCAGGCTCAGTTCTTTTGGGCAGCGCAGTTGTCGAATTGGGCGGGACTTGAGTAGTTATTAGCTTCGGCGTAATCACCGGCTTCCATGAGCCGACCTGGAAGCTACGCTTGTCAACCGGGTACGTCTTCAGGATTGCCGGTACGCTACCGTTGCACTTCCAAGTGGACGACGAATTTCCAATCCATGCCATCGGCACGAAGTCAGAGTTGGGATTCTGAACACAAAACTGCACAATGTAATGACTTGGGGTTCTGCTTGTTTGCATCTTTTCGCACGCCCGCCCGCTAGCCCCCCCGTAACAACCCAACACTTGGCCGTCCGCGCAACGCCAAGTCACAGCAGTGTGCCCCAACGCATTGGCAACTGCTGGCGGAGGCTCGGTCCCCGTGTAGCGCTTGTCCGGCATGTCAATAGTCACTACCGCCTTGCAGTACGCGAACGGGTTTTGATATGTTTGAGCCGACACGGGAGGCGCGGCTGTCGAACTGAGTGGGACATTGGGCGCGACGGATACCTTCGGCTCAGCCGGATTCGCTTGAGCACCTGTCTTCCATAATTGGACGTTGGGTATGCCGGTTGCCTTTTCCAGTGGGTCGTCTTTTGGGCTGCCCTCCCAACCATACGGATCAACAAAGGCATATCCATAGGGTGACCCAGCGTTCTCTTTGAGCACCTCAAAATGAAAATGTGGAGGAACGTTGTAGAGGTTTGTTATTTTTCCATTCTTGTCTTTCTTTGGCGGAGAACTCTGTCCGGTCAGTCCAATCAGGGCGCCGGCCTTGACTTCATCACCTGATACAAAGTCAATCCGGCTGAGATGACCATATTGGGTGATGTATCCATTCCCGTGGTCAATTCCGACATAACCCCAAATTCCACATCCGCCAGTTTCTACGCCCTTTGGCACGCATCGCCCCGGGAATCCTGTCGCCTTATTGACAATTCTCACCACTTTGCCGCTCGCGGCCGCGTACACAGGCGTGCCGACTTGCGCTTTGTAGTCGTAGGCCGGATGATTGTCATAATTGAGCCCTTGATCGGCCAAACATCCGTCGTTGGATCCGATATAGAGGCCCATAATACTGAAAGACTTTCCTGGATTTGGCGAATACTGGGGATAACAGCCCTGATTAACCTTCGGTTTCGATGCAGTGGCTCTTCCCTCTTCACCAGTGAATGCAGTGACAACACCGTCGTCGCCATATGGTTTTTCCATATGATGATCTAGGACGGAAATCATGCTGGCAGGCGTGTAGGCACCTTTGATGTACCCGGTGGCACTGCATTTGCCTTGAGTCGCGCTCGGACAACTGAGTGGGAAATCCAAGAACGGCGTTGTCGCTCCCTCAGCGATAGGTGCAAGGGCGAAGAAGAACGCGACTACAATAAAAATTGTACGCATGACGACCCCCGAAAATGATCGGTGCAACAATTCTGACGACGGCGAACGGTGTCTTTGCGGTCTTTGTGCTCTTCCCGTCCGAAACGGTTGTTACCAAGGCGTAATTTCTGCGTCTTCCGCACATTTTGTGACGGCGGCACCTCAATTTGGATGAAGAACGCGCAAGCGCAACAGTTCCACACTCGCCCAGCCATACATTTGTCGTTTGAGATAGTTGAGCCGGTTGACGTCATTCCATTCCACACAAGTCCTTCGGCATGTCCTAGACATTTACCCCTATGATTAACTTACCGTTTTCGAGATAGCGTGGGCCGCCGCCGGAACTCTGCACGTACTTATGAGGCGGAAACTGCCCGAGAACAGCGCGCTTTTTCGCCTCGGGAGCCAGAAAACGACATTGTTTGCACGGATGAAGCGAGGCAGACGCCACGAGACTCGGCGCGATTATGACAATGATCGCTTCACCGCATTGAACTAAAGGAGAAACATCCATTGCTCCGCGCGCCCTGCGCCTATCCCCGTGGCAAGCCACGGGGAATTGCAAGTTGATGTGTGTAACGAGATGAATTGGAAGGTCGCCGTGACCGCTACGAAGAAGTCGCAAGCGACAATCGCCTTGGCGCGGTTTCGTAAGGAACGTGGTTGAACGCTGATCCTCGCGCGGCCGACCCGGTAGCCGCTTCGGCATGTAGTTGCGTACCGTGCCGAGGCGATACGCGTAGCCGAGTGCGTTTGTGGCGCACGACCTAGTGGTCTGCTTTTCAAATGAGGGAACCATCTGACTTTCGGGATGCTATGGCTAGTGGGTGTTCCCAAGGTCCAGATAGTTCGACAAACTCGCAAGCACTACACTAGATTCTCTGTTAATCGCCTCTGCCATTTATATTACTGTCGAGCTCGCCAACCGTCATCATATAAGACAAAAGACGCATGTTTTGTTTCAGAGTGAAAGGGCCGGCTCTTATAGTTCATTCCTACTGCGTCGGAAAACGGGGTTTGCTCTCGGCGGGCTTCCGTATACTCGACCATCGCCGATGCACTACCTTTAGGCCGAACAATTCCAGTTACTTGGCCTACAACGATATCCGATGCGCGCAAATTAAACTCACTGTCCGATTCTTTCAAAAGATACTTTTGGCCTTCCTTTGTCAACTTGATGCGAGCAAAATTCGTAATGCAATTGGTGCCCTCCACTTCTTCCTTGCCAATAGTCAACAGTCCTCTCTCTTGCAGGCGGTGGAGAACCTGTTTGGCATCAGCAAAACGGGGGCCCTTATAGCCAACGCATATACCAGGCGCCGCTTGGCCACCGGACCATTTCTTCACGCGCTCATAATCTATGGTGTATCTCTTCTCAATGGCCACCGTTTCAAATTTCGGGTAGCCAAGTGATGCACTAATAGTCTTAGCGGCCTCCTCTCTAGACAATTCCGCGGCGACTGCCACTGAAATCGACAGTGGCACCGCAAGAATACTCAAGAACACCAAAATGCGTTTAACATAGCGCTGACTGAAAAATAAGAAATCGACATTCATAAAACACCTCACATGTTAGCCTGATGAACTTTCGCAGCAAAGCAAACTTACTTCGGTTCTAGGAGCGAGTGCGATCATTCGCGTTTCCTTGGGCTCACTCTCCGTTTGGGCGGTTGTTAGGTGCTTTGTTTCGCTGCAGGTAAGGTAGCTTGTGCTCCAACCACGCCTAGGATGATTGCAAGGAGGTGCATCACCGTCGGGACGAGAGGTATGGCGCTCAATCCAGGCGCTAAGTCGAATACGGTAGCCAAGATTGGAAATATGACGAGCCAAGTCTTGCCGGCGAGAGCGCCACGGAACCACGTAACTACAATCAAGACGAATAGCGAGCCAAGATGGGGCCAGAATGCCGGGTTGACGCCGGCGAGCGGGCTAGCATTCGCCACGCCCGCTGCTAATTGCCCAACGGAACCTATCACTGCAGAATTAGAGCCTAAGTATGGCAGATAGTATGTTGGCAGCATGAACAGCACGTACAGAACCACGAACACGACTGGGTTTCCTAAGACTTTGTTCATCTTCTAGCTCCTTCGCTTCCTTGGATTTGATGACTGATGCTGTTGGCGAAGCGGGTTCCTTCAACATCTAAAGGACAACGTTTGTTCGCAGTAGCGAAAGCGGTTGGGTAGCGCGCGGCGTCGTGGCAACGGATGGACATCGTTCGTTAGATATACGGCCACATCAAATCACGGTGCCTAATGCTGTGATCACGGGTAGCGGTTGAGCGTCCCATCCCGCAGAGACGGGCAACCCTGGCGGGCTCGCTCGACATGCTTGGACAGCAGGTACTGCACGCCATCGGCGCTCAGGCGGGTACCACGCGCGCTGGGGAAGACAATCGCATCATCGGCATCGGCGATTTCGCGCACCCAGGCTCGCAAGACATTCGCAGTGGTCTTGGTCAGCGGCGTCGAGCGCTCCTTGCGTCCCTTGCCGACGACTCGAACATGCGCGCCGGTGCTCAGGCAAAAGGCTCTGCGACACAGTCCGGTGATCTCCGACAAGCGCAATCCTGTTTGAACGGCCAACAGCATGAGTGCGTGGTCCCGCCGACCCGACAGCGTACGCAGGTCAGGAGCGCGCAGAAGTGCGTCGACCTCCTCTCGCGTGAGAAACCCGATCTGCGCCCGACTGCACCGCTTACTCGGAATGGCCAGCACCCGCTGGATCTGCGCCGCGTTGGTTGGCATCTCGAAGGACGCATAGCGAAAGAACGAGCGGATGGCGGTCAGTCGCAGGTTGCGGCTGCCAGCGCCGATGCCGCGCTTGTCCTGCAGGTCATCGAGGAACGCAGCGACCAGAGGCGCATCGATTTGTTCGAACGTCAAACCCTGCGGTGGAACGCTGAGCCGCTGCTGAGCAAAGTGCAACAGCAACCGAAAACCGTCTCGGTACGAAGCAATCATATGGGAACTGACCTGACGCCGCTGCATCAGCCGACCCGTAGAGAAGCTTTGCAGCAGTGCGGGAAAGCCGGGAGCGCTCATTGCCAACGCCATGAGCTGCGGGTGAGCGCTGAGGTACCAGTAGGTGTCACTGACACGCACGCGTCCGAGATCGGTCGACAACACCGGCAGGCGCCGTCCTGCGTCCTCGCCCGAGCAGTACCAGCCGAGCAGGGTCTCGACGGCGAATCGATGCCGAAAATCGTGCAGGCGAGGTCCGTAGCTGTCGTTCGGTCCGCGCAGCCCGATCTGACGCGACAAGGTGTAGGAGGTTCGCCGCAGGTCACCGCCGTCAAGTGGGTTGCCCGTGCCGGAGATGAAGAAATGGGCAGCGTCACGGCCGCACAGATGCTTGGCACGGCGCGTCCGATAGCGGATCAGGACGTCACGGGTCGAGGCATGGATAGGCACCAGCCGGGACTTGCCGAACTTGGTTCCGCGCACGGTGAGCACGCCCGCGACGAACAGAAGCGGCCGACGCAACAACGGGAAGACGTCCTTCAAACCGATCCCCCTTACCTCAATTCTTCTTCTGACCGACGCGACAGCGACAACAGCGTGCGTTGGCCTCACGTCGATTTCTTGAGGAGCGCCGCAGGCGATATACCGAGACAGCGGGGATGGGATCGGGACGACAGGCAGTCTAACGACCGCAAAGAATATCCCGGGAAGTGACCAGCCTGATCACATCTGACCGCCCGCCTGAGGCAGGCTCATTATTCTAAATGCAACCTATTCCGATTCCTCCCAATTGTTCTATTTTTGGGCTGACCATTGATCGGCGTTTGTCGTGAAGCTAACAGCATGACATTGCCCAGTCAAGGGCGCCGTTGTGCTATTTGGGTGCACTTGCCATGTGATGCCCAAGGCCACTCAGTATATTGCTTCAGCATTGGCGCTTTCGCTTCGGGCGATCGATGCGGCTTTCGGAGCGAGCGTCCATCCCGTTTGCGCCCGCGGTCTCAGTCAGTACGCGAGCCTGCGAAGTCATGGTCACGGGACTCGCTGCTTGCTCATGCATCGCGCCGGTTGCCGTATGCCGCTGAACGGCCGCTCGCCGCGACGCCGAGTGAGTCCTGTTAGTCGGCTGCGCCAGATCCAGTGCATCGAAGCGGCGATCGCGAAGAGACTGCTTGGAGGGCGCGATGGTGGGCTACGGGCGGTAGAGCAGTGCTTCCCCGCAATGTGGCGAGCGTCAGCTATCTGCGCTATCGCTGACGTTCAATTCGTCGATTCGCGCGGACCGCGTGCGTCCGCTGATGGCCGGCAGGGGCCGTTTGGTCAACGCGCTTGCAACGTTTGCCGGCGTCGTCGCCCCGAAGAAACGGCCGCAGCCGGTGGGCTCCCGGACTTCGTGTCGCGCCAACGCAAGCTCAATCCCGGAGCGATCGAACAAGATAGAGTGGCCCGGGAGGGCGGAGCGGAAAGCGTTCCCCTACTGCGCCCGGAAGCCCATCCCGTCTATCACGTTCCACAGAACGTGCGGTAGCACGCTGTCACCTCGGAGGGCGCCGGCTCGGCATACTGTGCTAGTTCGGGAAGTTCCTCGAACGGCCGCGTGAGGGCGTCGAGCAACCGTCGGAACGGGACCAGGTCGTCTTCGTCCGACGCGGCAGCCAGCGCCTCCTCCACGCGGTGGTTGCGTGGGATCACACTGGGATTGACGCTGCGCATCGCCTCGGCACGTGCCATGCCTGCCGTCGCCGCGCCTGCCGGTGCACTGCCGTCTTCGCTCGCGCAGCGTACGCGCCAGCGCGCTAGCCATTCATCGGGTGCGCGCGCGTCGGCGAACAGCGCACGCAGCGGCGATTCGTCACCGGCTGCGACGTCGGCCAGCCGCCGCCACCCGAGGGTGAAATCCACTCGCTCGGCTTGGAGCAAGGCCAACCAGTCCTCGGCCAGTGCGGCATCGCCGCTATCGTCAACCGCTTCGCCGTGACGTAGCCCAAGCTTGGCGCACTGTCCGCGCAGCAGGTGCCCGCGGTACTGCACCGGGAAAGTGGCGACGACCTCGGTGGCCATCGCCACGGCCTGCTCGACATCGTCGGCGAGCAGGGGCAGCAGCGCTTCGGCCAGGCGTGCCAGGTTCCAGCAGGCGATCTCGGGTTGCTGTCCGAAGGCGTAGCGTCCGCCGTGGTCGATGGAACTGAACACAGTGGCGGGGTCGTAGGCCTCCATGAATGCGCACGGCCCGTAATCGATCGTCTCACCCGATATCGCCATGTTGTCGGTGTTCATCACGCCATGGATAAAACCCACGTTCATCCAATTCGCGATCAGGGCAGCCTGACGTTCGGCCACGCTCTGCAACAGCGCCAGGAAGGGCTGCGCTGCGCTTCCAAGTGCGGGGTCGTGCCGCGCAATCGAGTACTCGGCCAGTCTGCGCACGCGTTGCACATCACCCCGCGCGGCAAAATACTCGAAGGTCCCGACTCGGATGTGGCTCGCCGCTACACGTGTCAGCACGGCGCCAGGCAGCGTTTGCTCGCGGTTGACCGGCTCGCCCGTCGCGGCGACCGCCAGAGCGCGGGTGGTAGGGATGCCCAACGCGTGCATGGCTTCGCCGAGCAGCACCTCGCGAAGCATAGGCCCGACGGCGGCCTTGCCGTCTCCCCCGCGGGCGAAGGGTGTCCGGCCAGATCCCTTGAAGGCGATGTCGCGCCGGCGGCCATGTCGGTCGATCACTTCGCCGAGTAGCAGCGCGCGACCGTCGCCGAGTTGAGGTGAGAATCCGCCGAACTGGTGGCCTGCATAGGCCTGTGCCAGCGGTTCGGCGCCATCGGGTAATGCATTTCCGGCGAACGTCGCTGCCCCTGCATGGCCGTCCAGCGCCGTGACGTCGAGGTCGAGTTCTGCCGCCAAGGAATCATTGAGAAACAGCAGCCGCGGAGCAGGAACGGCGTCCGGTCGCCAAGGCACGTAGAACCCCTGGAGTTCGCGAGCGAAAGAATTGTCGAACCGGAATGTGGCGCTTGAAGCCATCGGCAGATACGTTGTGACGATCCACGAGTTTGCCACACCGCGTCGGACAGAGCCGGCTCCGGAAAACGGGACACGGAGAGACGCGGTAAAGAGGTGGATCGCTCTACGACGGCAGTCAGACTGAAAAGGAACGATCGATACAAGGCAAGAGAAGCAACCATGGGGCGCCGTTCAAGGCCAAGGTTGCGTTGGCCGCGCTCAAAGGCGACAAGTCGCTGGCGGCGCTTTCCGCGCAGTACCAAGGGCATCGGAGCCGGATCGTGGCCTGGAATCAGCATCTGGCCGAGCATGCCGACGCGGTGTTTGGGGCGGGGAAGAAAGCGGCAGGCCCGACGTTCCAGGACGTGCCGGCCAAGATCGGCCAGCTTGCGCTGGACAAGGACTTCTTGTTCGTCGCGCTCGGTCGCATCAACCATGCGAGCGCCAATGATCCCCCGGTGCGCAAGTGCGACCCCAGCCGTTTGATTACCTCCCGCGCCAGTTGCCGCGGCGTAGCCGGCGAGGACGGCAAGCTTGAAGCGGTTGCACTGGCGGGGAAAATCCGGAGAGCGCTCCATCTCGAGCACACCATGCTTGACTACCGGCACAGCGTCAGACCCAACGACATCGCCAAGGGCACGTGCGTCGTTGCGAGGAAATTCACGCGAATGCAGAGTGAGTCCCTGGCTACGCGCCATGCCGATCTGCTAGCGGTTCGGGCCACCCGAAAACAAGCCCGCCCCAATCGAACACGCCGATCAATCAACTTCAGAAAATACTTGTTTAAACATTAGCGCGGTCTTATTTTACCGTCTGACAACTCGCTTCGAACACCCGGCCGCCAACCATCGTCCCGTCCCATTCCGGCAAGATAGACAACCCGCCTGCCACGCGAGGAAAACCATGCAAAACCCTGTCATACAGTCCTTCTTCGACCCGGGCACCTTTACCGTCAGCCACGTCGTGTCCGATCCCACCACCCGCCAGGCCGCCATCATCGACAGCGTGCTCGATTTCGATCCGAAGGCCGGACGCACCTCATACGCGAGTGCAGATCGGATCATCGGGTACGTCCGCCAGGGGGGAATGAAGATTGAATGGCTGCTTGAAACCCATGCCCACGCAGATCATCTATCCGCAGCGCCCTATTTGAAGGAGAAGCTCGGCGGCAACACCGGCATCGGGATCCACATTCGCGAAGTTCAATCGGTATTCAAGAAGGTGTTCAACGCCAAGGACATGAACACGGAAGGCGTCGAGTTCGACAAACTTTTCGACGACGATGAGTTGTTCCGGATCGGCGAACTCGAAGTGCGCGTGCTTCACACCCCCGGACACACGCCCGCCTGCCTGACTTACGTCATCGGCCGGGACGCCTTCGTCGGCGACACTCTGTTCATGCCGGACTACGGTACCGCACGCTGCGACTTTCCAGGCGGCGATTCGGCAACGCTTTACCGCTCGATACGCAAAGTTCTCGCGCTTTCGCCGGATACGCGCCTGCACCTGTGCCACGACTACCCCCCCGACGATCGCCCCCGCACTGGGTGACTACCGTTGCGGCAACGCGCGCAAATAACATCCACGTCCGGGACGGCGTATCCGAAGCCGAATTCGTCGCCCTGCGTACCGCACGCGACAAGACACTTGGCATGCCCACGCTCATCCTGCCTGCGGTGCAGGTCAACGTCCGCGCAGGTCGGTTGCCACCACCCGAAGACAATGGAGTCAGCTACCTCAAAATTCCCCTCAACCTGCTGTGACTGATAGCGAACGATGACCGAACTCAGCGGGCTTGCAGCACTGCTCGGTACACTGGTTGGCTTGGTGTTGGGCCTGACCGGCGCCGGTGGTGGTGTGCTGGCAGTACCCGCGCTAATGCTGGGCCTCGGCATGAGCCTGACCGATGCCACCCCGGTATCGCTGGTCGCGGTGGGTGCCGCAGCAAGCCTTGGGGCAGCTGTCGGCTTGCGCAATCGCCAGGTGCGCTATCGGGCGGCATTGCTGATGTCGGGCTTGGGCATACTCACTGCTCCAATCGGCGTATGGCTGGCTCATCATCTGCCCCAGACACTGCTGGTTGTGATCTTCTGTGCGCTGATGCTGCTGATCGCGGTGCGCATGTTGCAGCAGGTACTCCCCCACCGAAGCAGCGACGGCGGCCCGCGACAAGAAGCGGTCAACTGCATGCTCAACCCGGAGACCGGTCGCTTCCGCTGGAACACCCGATGCTCGGTGACGCTTGCAGGAATTGGTGGCGTGGCAGGCCTGTTCCACCGGCATGCTCGGTGTCGGTGGGGGGTTTCTCATTGTGCCGGCCTTTCGGCAGTTCAGCGACCTGACGATGCAGGCCGCATCAGCCACCTCGCTTGCCGTGATTGCCCTTGTCTCCACGAGCACCGTGATCGGCACCCTGCTGCATGGCGGGCAGATCAGTCGGGTCGGATGGGCATTCATCGTCACGACAGGGGTCGGCATGCTGATCGGTCGTGCACTCGCGATATGGATTCCTGGCCGATGGCTGCAAACCGGCTTTGGCATGGTCGTCCTGTTGGTCGCAGTTGCCTGGCTCGTCAGACTGTTCGCCTGACCCAATATGGAAGCTTGAGCAATGAAATCGGTTGAACAGGCGGTACAGGCAGACCTCCTTCATCCTCCAACCGCAGCAACGGGTCGAAAGGTCCGGTTGGTGAACGGCTGGCGCGAACAAAGACCTGCCGGCACCAATGACCAACTTGCGGAATACCGGCCAGTTTGTGCGAAGGTCAGCGCAGAGTAGGAGTAGGGCCGCGACCTGCTCCGCCTACTCGGAGGTGGGGTAATGTTCACGTTCAATTCGAGTTTCTGGCGACCGGCCGATAGCCACAGATGGAGAGGGGCTGGCTATAGGGTCTTCCCGTTTGCGGCCATTTGGGCGACTCAGCACTCGGAGGTGCTGCCGCAAGGCCCGTACCTTCTGCGAGGGAGCTGGGTCGGATCAATGTCGTAGTCGGCCGTCCGACAGGACGACGGCAGGACTGCGTATCGATAGTTCGTGACCAATAGAAATGGCCACCATCGAACGCGATGGTGGCCATGTCAACCTGCTACAAGTCGGAGAGGATCGGCCACGCAGGGCCGATCCTGCAGATCGCCTCAAGCTGCCACGAGTTCCTTCCACTCGTTCTGCGACAGATCGATCAGCTTGCCGCCGAGCGACTCGAATTCCGTTGCCCGATCGTAGTCGCCGACCTCCTGCGAGAAGTGCGTTACGGCATTGACAAGGCCATACGCCGACAGATCGTGTCCTTCGATCAGGTGCTGAAGCACACCGGTCCGCTCCGGCTCGTTGAGCCCATAACGATTGGCCAGGACCGCGACAGTTTTGACAAGGTCAGCGGTCAGACGGATGCCCATCGTCTTCTGCAACTTGTCGCCGATCTGGCGAAACGTTGCTTCAGAGACAGCCGCCTGAACAACATCCCGGACCTTCAGAAAGAACGCCTTGTCGTCGGCCCGCAGTGTATCGTCCTGGAACACGGTCACCGCCTCGTCGCCGGTTTCGATCATCTTCCCGATATGGGTCTTGCGCAGCGATCGATCCGATGCAATGAGTCCATTACTGCAGACGAGCCGATAGATCAGCGGCTGGACCGACAGCGTCCCGCAACCGACCTCGGAGTTCGACACCACGACGCCGGCCTGAATGACATCGCCGGGCGCGACTTCATACTCGACTGCCGGCGTCACGACCTTCAGGTACATCTTCGTATCGGTGAGTTCCACCGACTCGAAACGGGCACCGGGCAGCCGTTGCAGCACCGGCAGGACCTGTTCGGCCAGGTCGAAGTTATCGAGCCGGCGATAGCGCGACGACAGGACCGCCCGGACCTTGCCGTCCAGGGTCCGGATCATCCGGTTCTCGTCCTCGACGCCAAACCAGGTGTTGACGTTGCGATCGAGGAGGGCGGGCTGCTCCTGGCGCATCCGCTCGAAGTACGCGAAAGGAATTTTGAGCTTGTCCGCCAGCTGGCGACGCGCAAGCTCCGTGGTCTCGTAAGCGCGCAGGCCATCCGCCTCGTGGATCAGCAAGCTGCAGAGCTTCGACTCACCGGTACTGCACGTCATGTGCGACGAAGGAACGACGAGATCCTTCTTGGACTTCAGTTGCCGCTTGAGTTCGACGGCGAGGTCTACGAGAGTACGTCCGCTTTTCATGGGAATCTCCAAAAAAGCGGGGACGCGCATACCCCGGCCGGGGTACGAAACACGTCCCCGCGGGTACGAATGAAGACCGACAGCGTCGGTCCGAACGAAGCGCGGGCTATTCCGCGCGATCACTTGAGGGCTGCCTCTTGGCCGATCACTCGACCCTGGTATGGCAGCTACCAGACCAAAACCTTTGCACTGTCCACTCGCAATCGCCAAGAATCGCGACAACACCAAGAGACACTGGAAAAGCCGGGGTGCAGCGTCAGCTGCACCCCGTGAGCCCTATGCCGCCTTGAGCGTCCTGGCAAGACGTCTGACCCAGACATCCTCCCAATCGTCTCCGGCCTGCTTCGGGATATACACGTCGACCCGGATCGGAAACCCGCGCCGACGCTCTTCCTTCTTCACCCTGCGAGCCAGGGCATAGGCGGCCGCCTGACCGTCATAGGCCTTGTCGGCATCGTTGTCGCCGTAGATGCTGAGCCGTTTCACCGACTCAGGGATCCACAGTTTCTCCATGTTGCCGCAGTTCAATGCCGGCCAAACCGGTTTCCCGGTGGCCAGATGAACCGCCAGCGACTTCTCGATGCCTTCGGCCACTGCCAGCTCATCGAGCACCGGGAACAGGCGAACCGCCGCCCCGTTGATCCCGGAGCTCAGCAGCTTCTTCACATCCGGCAGATCGGCCTTGCGGCCCGCCTGCAGGTAGGTCCGGTGCAGCGTGACCGCGACCCCGTCCTGCCCCTGCACACATGCCAGCATGGCCGGATACGCCCCGACCTTTTTCGACTTGCCGCCTTCCTTCACAAAATACCCGAGACACGGGTGAAAGCGCAGGACACTGGGGTAGCGGTCCATCTTCAGGCCGCGATTTGTGAGGTACGCATCGACTTCATCGCCCGCCGTGACCGGACACGCCTCATCCCAAATCTTCCGGGCCAGTTTGCGCATCCTGTCAGCGGGTGGGGCCGGCGAAACCGCACCAGCCGCCGCCACCGGTTTCCCGACGACCGTCTCCACCTTCTTGAAGACGTCGATGAACCCCAGGCCCAGTGCCATCTCCGCCAGCCTGAACCCGTCTCCAGGACCACAACCCCGGCAGTGAAAGTCGCCGTGCCGGTACTTGTCGGTGTACTGAAACCGATCGGTACCGCCGCAACCCGGACAAGGCTGATTGCGCCTGTTGAGCAACTTCGCATCGACCCCGATTGCTTCAAGGATCGCTGTCCAGCTACCTTCCGCCCGGCCCTTGACGTCGCTCAGACGCTGCTCGAATTCGCGATTTTCCATGATGGTCACGCGCCTTCGCTCAGCCGCAGGCACCGGTAGCGCCGCAGGCAGAACACCGCTCGCAGCCATCCACCTTGAATACGGCACACTCACCGCACTCGGCGCAGCGCTTGCCGCTTATCGTCTCGTTGGCTGCCCGATGCTCTGGGCGAACCATCGAACCGCCACCCAGCGCCCGCCCTTCACCATCGAGCAGCCCCAGCACCTTGTACCGATGCAGGAGCAGATGGGCGATGTAGGCGATCGTCGACGGATAGTGGGCCTGCTTGCCGTTGCCGGGCATCCAGTGCATGAAGTCCAGCTCGGCCTCGGCGTAGTTCAGCAGCTTGCGCAGCTTGAGACCGATCCACGCCGGGTCATGCACCCACATATCGACACTCAACAACTTGCACAGCCCGTCGAGCGCCCGCGGATAGACCCCGGACAACCACACGCTGTAAGGCCGTACCGTGCCATCGGGTAACTCGAGCTCCTTCAGGCCGACCACGAAATCATCGCCGGCGCGCGGGTTGAGTACGTCCCACGTCCACGACAAGGTTCCTTCGCCTTTCGACTTCGGTTCCTTCAAAAACAGCAGCGAGTCCATCAGCGGGGTCGGTGTGCCCTCGAGCGCACCGCACGCACCCATCGCTTCGCAGCGATACTCCACCAGCTTGGCAAAGTAGGGGACGATGCCGTCGAAGAACCGGACACCTTCCGCGGGAAACGCCGCTTCAAACGACCGCGGATCCGCAGCCTTGAGCAACTTCTCCAGCTTGAACCTGAGCCACGAACAGTCGTTCGAGCGCATGTCCATCGACAGTGTCTTGGCCACCGCACCCAGGCCCCGCGGTTGATCCACCCCGTTGACCCAGGCCTCGAACGGAACGCCCTGATCGTTCTGCCCGACAAACAAGCCGGCATCGATCACGCCCGGCACATTCATCATGTAGGTCCAGGCCATGTTGCCGCCTTCGAACACCGGGCGCGACGGGTACTGCAGTGTGGCCACCACATTGGGCACCGCATCAAGGCGCACACGCCGGTCCGGGTCGTCCTGCTCGCGCAGATCGGCCGCAACCGGCACTGCCACCGCAGAGGGGACACTGAGCACCGCACCCAGCACCGCATTGGGCCGGTACGTCGCGATGCCTTTGAGACCCGCTTTCCACGCCGACAAGTACAGGTCTTCGAATGCCCCGAAGGGATAATCCTCGGGCACATTGACCGTCTTCGAGATCGACGTATCGACGAATGGCGCCACCGCCGCCACCATGTCCTTGTGTGCCTGCGCCGACAGCTCCAGCGCAGTCACGAAGTAAGGCGGCAGCTTTCCTTCTGCTTCCTGCGAAACCGCGCCTGAGGCCACCAGATGCCGATACAGGCGCCAGGCGTGATCTTCCACTGCAAACGCCTTGGTGCTGCCATCGGCCATCCGCTTCCTGCGCGTGTAAGTCCACGCGAACGGCGGTTCGATGCCGTTGGACGCGTTGTCGGCGAAGGCCAGTGTGATCGTCCCGGTCGGGGCGATCGACAACAGATGGCTGTTGCGTACTCCGTGCAGCCGGATCCCTTGCTTGATGCTTGCCGGCAAGCGCGCGGCAAAGTGCTTGCCCTCGAGGAACCGCTCGGCATCGAACAGGGGGAAGGCCCCCTTCTGCCTGGCCAGTTCCACCGAGGCCAGATACGCCGTGTCGCGCATCACCTCGCCGATCCGGGCGGCCATCGAGCGGGCCGCCGGCTCGTCGTACCTCAGCCGCAGCATGATCAGTGCGTCGCCGAGCCCGAGAAACCCCAGCCCGATTCGCCGCTTGGACGTCGCTTCGAGCCGCTGCTGTTCGAGCGGCCAGACCGTCAGGTCCAACACGTTGTCGAGCATCCGCACTGCCGTCGAGACTGCCCTTTGGAATTTCTCGACGTCGAACACGGCGTGCGCCGTAAACGGATGACGAACGTGCCGCGTCAGATCGATCGAGCCCAGGTCGCAGCAGCCATAAGGTGGCAGCGGCTCCTCCGCGCACGGGTTGGTCGCCTCGATCACCTCGCAGTAATGCAGGTTGTTGTCGCGATTGATGCGATCGAGAAACAGGATCCCGGGCTCGCCGTGATCATAGGTTGACCGCATGATCTGGCCCCAGAGGTCGGCAGCCGACACCACGCGATAGACCCAGAGCCCGTCGTCGCGCTGATACGCGCCGCCGGCCTTGAGTTCATCGGCCGGCTCGGCACGGTGCACCAGAGAAAATGGTAGTCCCCCTTCGACGGCCTCCATGAATGCATCGGTAACCGCCACCGAGATGTCGAAGTTGGCCAGGTCGCCGCTGTCTTTCGCATGGATGAACGTCTCGATGTCCGGATGGTCGCAACGCAGCACGCCCATCTGAGCACCGCGGCGCGCACCCGCCGACTCCACGGTTTCACACGAGCGATCGAACACCCGCATGTAGGACACCGGTCCGGAGGCCCTGGACTGGGTACTCCTGACGTGGGCACCACTCGGGCGAATCGCCGAGAAGTCGTAACCGACACCGCCGCCGCGGCGCATCGTTTCCGCCGCTTCGGCAAGCGCCGTATAGATGCCGGGACGACCATCGACCGCTTCGCGGATCGAATCACCGACCGGCTGCACGAAGCAGTTGATCAGGGTTGCCGAAAGCGCGGTACCAGCGGCCGAGCAAATCCGGCCCGCGGGTACGACGCCGAGGCGCTGTTGTGCGTCGAGAAACACGTCCGCCCATGAATGCGGGTTGACGGGCTCGACGGATGCCAGCGCCGTTGCGACGCGACGACGTACGTCGTCGACGGTGACTTCACGGCCCTTTGCATACTTCTCGCGCAGCACTTCACGCGAAATCTCCTGTTCCGGAAGCACGCCGACTGCATCGGGCTGATGAGACGCAAGATCATTGAGGTTCATGAGGATTCTCCAAACCGGGTTACCGACGTGGCAAGGCCTCGCCACCTGTGGGTGGCTGGCTCGAATGCCGAACGAAGGCGGAATGTGAGGCGACGGTGTCGGCTCACGACGGGACAAACCGAGGAAGTCAGCGCGGAGATCTGCGATGACTTCGATGAGTTGGTGTGGGCTGGCAACGCAATAGGATCGCGATGGATCCCCGCGCTGCTCCGCACACCGACACTTCTCGTGGGCTGACTTGAGGACCGGTGGAACCGGCCGAAGGTCTGTCAGCGACCTTGGGGAAAACCTTTCCGCAGCGCGCTACGCAGAGCGGGCTGTGGAAAGAAGGCCGATGCCTTCCTTCCCCTTTCCTTTAGTTCATCACCGGTGTGAACAAGTGGCCGGAATGAAGGGCCACACCGATCCGGTGCTGACCCAGCTCCTCCACCCTCACCACATCGGTGCCGAACGGTTCGTCGAGCCGGGTCACTTCGAAGAAGAAGACCCCGACCGCAACGCGATAAACCAGACGATCCGAGCCCGCGACGACGAACTGACGTCCTGGCAGGCCGGTCAGGATTTCCGCTTCCTTCACGAGGAACGCGATGTCAGCTGCCTGCCGAGCACGGACCAGGCCGCATGCACTTGCACGGCCGTCGATGATGGCGCCGTACATGGCTAGACCACCGGCAGAACGAGAGGCGCGTGCGCTGCGCAGTGCGACGAACCGGGGTGCCGGGCAACGCGCTTGAGCCTGCGCGGCGCTGGCGAATGGATCATCGACCGCATTCCATCGTTCTCACAAGGGCACGACAGGCAGGTGCCGCGTTCCTTCGCCGTCGCTTTGGCAATGTCGAAGTCGGCGCGGCCTGCCAGCCCATAGAGCAACAACAACATCGCAAGAAGCCCGACGGTCTTGATCATGGTGAACGTCCTTCACGCATTGCGAAGAGATCGCCGTTGCGCACGCGATCCCGTATCTGCTAGTTGATGTATTGCGGATTGCTCTCGAGCTTCGCCAACAACCACTCGGGATTGCTCCGGAGCGCCTCGGAAACCCAAGCCGGAAACCGCTCGACCGATTCCCGCATCCAGCGACGTGCCGCGTGGGCGATCCGCTCGCGCAGGTCACTCACGTCGAAATCTCCGATGAAGGGCAAGGGCGACAGCGGACTGCAGCTCACGACTCTTACGCAGTTCGCGAAGGAGAAAGGAAGTCCATCCTTGTCCGGATCGGTGAAGATCCAGTTCAGCGTCCAGATCTTCTCGGCCAAGGGCGCTTCCGGATCCTCGAGGCGCTGCACCTCTTTGAGCAGAAACCAGTGCAGCAGGACGACGTCTTCCTCGGACCACGACGGCGGTAAATCGCTTTCCTCTTCGATATCCCGTTCGACCTGCCTCGCAACCTCGGCGCCAGGATCCCCGTACAAAAGAAGCGGACTGCATGCGCACGCCGCAGCGCGATCCGCCACCTGTGATTCCGGCGGCGAAGTGGTTGTAGCGTGAAGACGACTTGACATGGTTGCCTCCTGGAACAGACGAAGGCAACGCGCCCACGCGGGCGCAATCGCCCCCGCAGGGTGAAATGAGACCCGACCGGGCGGGGTCAGGCTGTTGGGCTGGCTGGGAAGGGCAGCGAGAGCCGCCTGATCGGTGTGCCAGCTACCGATCGACAAAAACCTTGCAGCGCGCGACAAAACCACGCCTTGAAAGGTCTCTCGACGGTAGCAACGGCGAGCACGAATCCGAAACGGACCCGTATCGCGGAGGAAAAGCGCGCAGGCGCGCCGGTATCTTGAGGGCTGGCCAGATGATGACGCAGGGCTAGCTGCTGCGATGACGGGAACTTAATACCGGCGATTGCGCGTGTCAACGGCTCCATGCAGTTCGCTTTGGGCTAACGCCGAAAGGGCCGTTTTTTAGGGGGTATTCGCCCTATCTTAGTTGCTCTGATCGCCCCGATCATCAGAGCTTGCGCAGCCAACTGGGAAGGGAGAGGGAAATGAACGGACCCACCAACGTGAGACTCGATGACGGCGCCGCCAACAGACGAATCCTTGCACGCGAAGTCGTTGGCGATTACCGGCGCATCGAGCAGGCCAGCCTCAAGCAGAACGCCACCCTCAAGAGCCCGGAGGCAAAACGCATCTTCGCGCGTTACTTCCATTCGCTTCAGATCAATACCCATTTCATCTCGGAGATCGCACGAATCCGGCTGTCGACCGAGGACGTCGAAAAGGTCGAGGATGCACTCAGATCGGGCCTGGTGGAGCTGAAAGACGAACTGGGCAAGGCAATCGAGGGGGCCCAGCTCCTGTTCAGGAACGAAGGGATCACCTCGGAGGCCACGTACGACACGAAGCCGCTTGAAATCGAGGTGGGTGTCATCTCGTCGTTTGGTCGAAGGTATCTGGAGTGCCTGCAGCAGCTCGATCAACTGATGCCGATGCTCAGAACGCTCGAGATTCTCGAGGTGATCACGCCCACCGAGACGGATCGCAGACGGGCGCTGTTAAAGCGCTTCGCCAGCAAGCCCCCGAAATCGGCGCGATTCCTGGCAACCGGACTACGTGTGCGCATGAACGAAGTCGCCAGACAGGCTGCAGAGAAAGCGGCGGGTAGTACGGAGAGAGCAGTTGAGGCGACAGGCGAGGAGAGGGTTCAGGCCGGCCCTCGGTTGCCGGAAGACGCGACCACTGCGCCGGGCTCTTCCGACAGACTTCCGCCGAGTGAGACCACTGAAGATAGTGCGACCGGGCCCGAGAAATCTCGGAGCAAACCCGACGAACCCACGGAACCGACCGAGGCGATCGCAACATCAATGCAGAGGCAGTGACACTGAAGTCCAATCGGATGCAGTCGAGAGCGGGATGTCTCACCATTTGGGCAAGAATAACCGCCGCAGTTCAACTCGGCGGAATTCCCGATCGCCGGGCATGTCGCCCATCTTCGATGGCAGGATAACGCGAGGCACCGCCACAACTTCAAGGCTACGCCGCGACTCGATTGGTTCGACGAAGAGGGTGCCCTGCCAACGCGCGCACCGTGGGAGTGTTTGGACGCGCGTTCACGGGTGGGCCTGCGATTGAATTGTTGCCTTACACGGCGAAGGCGCATGCCGTTGGCCAAAACCATGGCTCATCGATTCATAAGGAACGCATCCGGATTACCGATGCGCGCGCTTGGTCACTGATTTCACCGCGCGGACAGGGCGGCTGCTTTTTGGCGTCGCGATGATATCGCTTGCCTTTGTTCCGCAGTACTTTGCCCAATCTGACATCAAGTGTCTGCGCTTATCGAACAGGGTTCCGCGTGCGTAGGCGGCCTCGGCTTTGTCCTTGAGCTGGTGCGCAAGGGCGTGTTCGATCACTTCGCGCGGAAAACTGGTCGTTTCCCCTGCCCAATCGCGAAACGCAGAGCGAAAGCCGTGCGCGGTGATCACTCGTCCTTCGGTATCCCGCCACCCGTTTCGATCGCCGCCAGACTGGCCGGTGTCCATACGCCGGATAACGGCCGTAAGACTCATGTCCGAAAGAGGCTTGCCTGACTTGCTACCGGGGAACAGAAGATCGGTTCCAGCAAATCTCGGAAGCGCCTCGATGAGTCGGACCGCTTCATTGGACAGCGGCACGCAATGCTCTCGATCCGCCTTCATTCTCGCGGCCGGGATTGTCCACATCCTTGTGTTCAAGTCGAACTCGTCACGACGTGCACCCCGCACTTCGCCGGACCTGGCGGCAGTCAATATGGTGAATTCCAAGGCGCGCGCCGATATGCCATTCTGCGTGCGCAGATTCTCGACAAATGTGCTGATCTGCGAATAGGGCAGGGCAGAGTGATGCTTCACCTTTGCCACTTTTGTACGTCTTGGCAGCAGCTTGTCCAGATGTCCTCGCCAGCGCGCAGGATTCTCACCTTGCCGATAGTTGCTAACCGTCGCCCAGTCGAGGATTGACTCGATGCGGCCACGTACGCGCGTCGCAGTTTCCGTCCTATTTGTCCAGATCGGAAGGAGGCATTTCATGACGAGGCTGGTATCGACCGCCGCGACCGGCAGGTCGCCGATGATCGGGAAGACGTATTCGCCCAGGGTATTTTCCCATTGGCTTGCATGCTTGGCGTTTTTCCATCCGGTTCGATGGCTCGCGATATAGCGTTCGGCACATAGCTTGAACGTTGCTGCTCGGGCTGTTTCAAGACGCTGGCGCAGCGTCGTTGCTTTGCGTTCTTCAATTGGATCCTTGCCATCAAGCAGGAGCCTCCGACAAGCCGCTGCCTTTGCCCTTGCCTCAGGCAACTTGATAGTATGCTGCGGGCCGAGACCCATTTCCCGCGCCTTCCCATTTAGCATGAAACGGAAAAGCCACGACTTGCCACCGGTCGGCCCGATTTGCAGATACAGCCCAGCACCGTCTCCATACAGCCCGGGCTTGGTCGCCCTGCTTATAGACAAGGGAGTAAGCTTCTGAATCGTCCGCCCCATACTCTGACCCCCAAATTGACCCACAAACTATATGTGGATTGAGGGGGATTGTCCAGGATTTCTGTGGACTCTATATGTTCGTAACTATCTGACGGATAAATATAAAAAAGACTTTATTGGATTTCCTTGGACATCGTTCCCGCGGACGTCCGCTCCGCCAACACCGCAAAGAGGGTTTGCCATTCGGCAAACCCTCTTTGCATTGGTGCGCCAGCACCTCTGCGTCATACAGCTCGCAACCTCGCTGGCACATCAATCGAGGATTGCCCTGTTGGATATCTCGCGCCATCGCGCTGGATTCATGGCCGCGACTCGACAGCAGCGGCACTGGATCTACTGGCGCCTGCAGTGACTTCGTTCCACTTGTCCAGGGTGTGGCGCACGAGATTGATGTGTTCGCGCAAGGTGTACATCTCGTTGTGGAATGCCAGCGGCAAGGTGCGGCGAAAAGCGCGATCTTCGATGCGATCGAGTCGTTCGAGAAACTGGCCGACGCGCGAGCGATCCTGTTGCGCGCGCATCTCCAGTTCGAGTACCTTGAGCTCGCCATACCACCGATAGATCCGCCTGCGAACCCGCCATGAGTAGAGAGACGGCATCACGCGCAGCAGCGGCAGGGCGATGGCGATGATCGGCAGCAGCAGGAACAGCAGGCGATCCACGAGTGCCGCGACCCAGAAGGGGAGGTAGCGCTGCAGAAACGGCGGGCCGGATTTGTAGAAGCGCTGGGCTTCGGAGGACAGCGGAAAGTCGCCGTCGCGCGGGGCAGGGAAATCCCGCACGCGATGAAAGGGTCCGGCACCGCTGTGCACTTCGCTGGCCGCCTGCAGCAGCAGGCTGATGAGCGCCGGATGCAGATTTTCTCGTGCTATCAGCGTGGCGGTCGGAGCGAACAGTTGCGTATTCTGACGCGGGTACTCGCGAACCAGATCCATCGACCCCTGCGGCAGGGTCAGCGCGGTAAGAAAGGGGAAGCGCCTGGAATATGCATCTGCAATGGTGACGCTCATCAGCTTGACGTCTGGATTCCCGATCAGCTTCTGAATGACGGGTGATTCGGGCGCACCGACGTAGAATGCGGTATCGATGTCGCCGGCAAACAGCGCGTTGGCTGCAGCTTCGCCGCCGATCGGAAGCAGCGTCACCATGGCGGGAGTCAGTTCGTTGGCATCGAGCAGCATGTCGGCGAGCGCACGCGTTCCCGATCCGGGCTCTCCTACCGCAACCCGCCGCGAGACGAGCTGGATCATCCGGTCCAGCGTCGCATCGCTGCGGTAGAAGATCCAGACCGGTTCGTAGAAGAGGCTGCCGAGCGAGACCAGGGCTTGCTCCCCGTCCGCCTTGGCCAGGCCGGTCTGCACGAATCCGACGTCGACGCCGCTGTTCGGATCCTTCAGGCGGTCGAGATTCTCCACCGCGCCGGAAGATTCGCGAAGTTCCAGCTTGACCCCATGCTGCCTGAGGATCGACTGATAGCGCAGGGCGAACCGCTGATAGGCCCCGTCGGCCGAACCGGTAATCATGACAATGGTGTCGGGCGGCAGCGGCCGGGCGAATCGGACCATGATCCACACGCAAAGCGAAACCGCAATGAGTATCGGGATCGACGCGATCATCATGTCGCGCGTCGAAACGGCCTCGCCCGGGCGTCGTCGAAACAGAGTCATCATTTCAGATTACCGTGTCGGTCGGTGGATGTTGCCACGCAGAACCGTCTGTGCCAATGTGTTCCACGCAATCCGCTTGCCGAAGGGCTGTTAAGATGCGTCGTCGATTCGTCGGTCATGAGGAGGCAATGCACGCGCATGGAGCAGCTACAAACCGCGAGTAAGCGTGTCGTCAGCGTGGCAAAGAAGCCGATCGTCAAGCGCACCCTGATCGGCCTGGCAATCCTGGTCGTACTGTTCGGGCTGCTCGGCTATTTCGTCCTGCCTGGAATCATCAAGGACAAGGCGGAAGAACTCATTTCGGAGAAGTTGCACCGCAAGGCCACGATAGAGGCCATCCAGATCAAGCCATTCTCGCTCGAGGCGACGATCCGCGGCGCCAAGGTGCTGGAGCCGGACGGCTCGGCAGTCTTCGTTTCGTTCGACGAACTGTATGCCGACCTGCAGTCTGAATCTATCATTCGCATGGCGCCGGTGGTGCGCGAGTTGCGGTTGACCAGGCCCTACGTGCATCTGGTTCATGAAGCTGGCCCGCGCTACAACATCAGTGACATCCTCGCCCTGATCGAGAGCCAGCCGCCGTCGGACGAGCCCGCCAGGTATTCGATTAGCAATATTCTCATCGACGGCGGCAGGATCGAATTCGACGATCGCCCCGAGAAGGTACTGCATACGGTCGAGGATTTGCTGCTCGGGATTCCATTCATATCCAATCTGCCAACCCATGTCGAGGTCTTCGTCGAACCGGCCTTGTCGGCCAAGGTCGATGGCGCTCCGCTCGCCCTGCTGGGCAAGGTGCAGCCGTTCGGGGACACGCCTGAAGCGACCGTCAATCTCGATTACGACAGTCTCGACCTGACCCGCTTCTACAACTATCTTCCTTTCGAGCCGGGGTTCAAGGTTCCGAGCGCAAAACTCGACCTGCATCTGAATGCCAGCTTTCAGCAGCCCAAGGATGCGGCGCCCAGACTGGTGATCAAGGGGACAAGCGCCTTGAAGGTGGTGGAACTGACATCACTGGACGATAAACCGCTGATCAAGCTGCCTCTGCTGGACGTCGTCCTGGGGAGCGCCGAGGTATTCGCCAAGCGCATCGATGTCACCCGGGTCGCGCTGCACTCCCCCGAGGTCGACGTCGTACAGGACAAGGGAGGAGGGTTCAACCTGCTCAAGCTGGCGCCGCCGCCGGCAAAGCCCCCATCCGACCGAAAGACCGCGCCGGGCAGCGAGGCGAAGGCCGGCAAACCGGAAGCGACAGCCGGTACCGCCGCGCCAGCGCTCGACCTGCGTGTCGGAGAGATTGCGGTCGAAGGCGCGGTCATTCGGCTGACCGATGAAGTGCCCGCCAAACCGTTCAGCACGGTGATCGACAAACTAGACATTACGGTCAAGCAGTTCTCTCTGCCCGGTTCCAAGCCGGCGACGGTCGAACTCTCGGCGCATAGCGCGGCGGGCGAATCGCTCAGGCATAGCGGCGAGTTCACCCTGCAGCCCCTGGCGGCGTCTGGCGATCTGCAGGCGGCCGGTGTCGCCCCCGCGCGCTACCTGCCGCACTACGTTTCAATGTTCGCGGGAGAACTGGAGAAAGGCAGCCTCGCTGCCTCGGCCAAGTACTCGTTGGTGACGCAGGCGGACGGCCAGCCCGAGTTTCAGATCCGCGATGCGGCCGCCACCTTGTCGGATCTGGCGGTCCGGCTGCCTGGCTATAAGCGTCCGGTGATCACCGTCGAATCTCTCGGGGTGGCTAGGACTTCGATCGATCTCGCGCAGCGGGAAGTTCGCGTCGGCGAAGTGTCGTCGAAGAACGCGAGGTTTGCGATCGTTCGAGGCAAGGACGGCAGCATCAATCTGACCCGCTTGGCCCAGTCCGCACCCCCGGCAGCCGCCGGTGCGGCCAAGCCGGCCGAAGAACCGGCGACCGGCGATTCGCCGACAGACAAGCCGTTCGCAGTGTCCGTCGAACGGGTCGATATCGACAAATGGTCGGCTCGTCTGGAAGATCAGACGATGGCCGAGCCGGTGGTGACGGTTATCGACCCGCTCTCTGTGCAGGCGCAGGCTTTGTCGAATACGCCGGGCTCGCGCGCCAAAGTCGATCTCAAGGCACGCATCAACAAGAAGGGTGTGTTAGCGGCTGGCGGCACGGCCGGTGCGCTGCCGCTGCACGCGAACCTGAAGCTCGACCTGAAGGGTGTCGATCTGTTGCCCTTGCAACCGTATTTCACGGATCTGTCGAATGTCCTCGTTACCAGCGCTGCACTGACCTCGCGCGGTACGCTGACGCTGGACGAGGCCAAGGACGGCGCGTTCAAGGGCGGTTTCCGCGGCGAGCTCAATGTCTCTGACATGGCTTCGATCGACAAGACGAACTCGAACGACTTCCTCAAGTGGAAGTCGCTGTCTTTCGGTGGCGTAGATGTCAAGCTGTCGCCGTTTTCGCTGGCGATCGACGAGATCGCGCTTGGCGATTTCTATTCGCGCGTAATCGTCAGTCCGGAAGGCCGGATCAATCTGCAGGACGTCGTGCGCGGCAAGGACGAGCAATCGAAGAGCGTCACCGACGATGCGCCTGCGCAAGAAGCCAAACCGGCCGACAAGACCGCGGAAAAGCCGGCGCAGGAAAGCGCCTCGGCTCCCGCCGCCCAGATGCCGCCGGTTCGCATCGCAAGACTCACGCTGCAGGGCGGCCAGGTCAACTTCACCGACAATTTCATCAAGCCCAACTACACGGCCAATCTGATGGAACTCGGCGGGTCTGTGACCGGCTTGTCGTCCGACGCCGCAACGGCGGCAGACGTCGATCTGCGCGGCCAGGTGAACAATGCGCCCTTGAGCATCGTCGGCAAGGTCAATCCGTTGAAAGGTGATCTGGCGCTCGACCTGAAGGCCGATGTCAAGGGTATGGAGCTCGCCCCCCTGACCCCGTACTCCGGCAAGTATGTCGGCTACGGCATAGAAAAGGGCAAACTATCGTTCGACGTCAACTACAAGGTCGAAAACCGCAAACTCACTGCGCAGAACCGTCTGGTACTCGACCAGCTCAGCTTCGGAGAAAAGATCGACAGCCCGACAGCGACCAAACTGCCAGTGCAGCTTGCGGTCGCTCTGCTGCGCGACCGCAATGGCGTCATCGACATCAATCTACCGATCAGCGGCTCCCTTGACGACCCGCAGTTCTCGGTTGGCGGCATCATCGTCAAGGTGATCGTCAACGTCATAACCAAGGCGGTCATGGCGCCTTTCGCCCTGCTCGGCTCGCTGTTCGGTGGTGGTGAGGAGCTTTCCTACGTCGAGTTCGAGGCGGGACGACACGCAATATCGGAGGCCGGCGAGGCCAAGTTGAAGTCTTTGGCCAAAGCGCTGAATGATCGCCCGGCACTCAAGCTCGAGATTGCCGGGCGTGCCGATCCTCAGGCCGACCGTGAAGGTCTGCGTCGCGCAAGCATCGATCGCAAAGTGCGCGCGCTAAAGCTGAACGACACGGTGAAGAAGGGTGAGTCGGTCGATCCGGCGAGCATTGCGGTGACGCCCGAGGAGTATCCGGAGTTGCTCAAACGCGTCTACAAGGACGAGAAGTTTCCCAGGCCGCGCAACGTGATCGGCTTTCTCAAGGACTTGCCGGTGGAGGAGATGGAAAAGCTGATGATCACCAACGCCCAGGTCACCGACGACGACATCGCGGCCCTGGCAACCCAGCGTGCTCAGGTCGTCAAGGACTGGCTGGTCAAGAAGGGACAGGTGCCTCAGGACCGCGTATTTCTGCTCGCCTCCAAGTCAGGACCGGGCAGCGCCAAGGAACAGGCGGCTGACGCCAAGGACTCGCCGAAGGCCAAGGCGAGCCGCGTCGATTTCTCTCTCAAGTAGCCCGACCGACCGCGGATTCAAGAGACGGTCGTTCGATCTGGTGGCGCCGCAAGCCAAGCGACCATCAAGGCAATTTCACGATCGCGAACCGTGCGCAGGAACTCGTCAGCGGCGCCCATGTGCTTGAAGGCAGCAAACCCCCGATTGAGGAACTCGTGCAGTTCCGCGAGTCCTGCGACATGTGCCGGGCCGCGCATCATGCGCAGCATGCTGGCCAATAGTGGCATGCGCGTCAGTCCCGCCAGCGCGCCGCCGATTTCGCCGACCCGGCGTATTTGCGCCTCTCGCTGAGGCCGATTGTTACAGGCGCGGTAGGCGCCGGCGTAAGCTTGGTCGTCGATCTGGCGCATGCAGCCGGCCTCGCGCAGCGCCACGATCATCGCGTTGTCGAGCTCCTCTGAGAGCGCGTCAAGCCCGACGGCCATGGCAATGGTGCGCAAGGCCGATGGCGGCAGCAGCCGTGTCATCAGTGGAACGATGCGTTCGACTTCGTCGTCGCGGCGGCTGAAGTCCTTCGGCCCGTACAGATCGTCGAGAAAGAACCTCGCTGCCGGGCCGTAGCGCGGGCTGTCCAGCAAGTCCCGATGGGTGCGCGCGAGTCGCAGCGACTGCCATTCACGCAGTCGATGCCGATCCGCCCGATCGTCACTGCTGGCAGCAGCGGCCGCGCGCAGATTCCTCGCGCGCGACAGGTTGTGTCGCAGAAGCGCCGCATATTCCTGCTTCTCGTCATTCATGGGTAGTCGATCAAAACCTGATTCGCCGAAAAGTCTAATCGTCGTGCGGTACGAAGCATAGAGTCTTGTCGAAGCCACGAGACGGATTAGAGCTTGCAGCCTAACGAGCCACTGCTGCTTCGGCTATGCTGAGCCAAGTGACGGCCCCGGATGCCGGGGCGGGAAGGTGGCCATGAGTTCAGTCCGCAATTCGAGCGACGACGCGTCAGCGCCGCGACTGGATGTCGCGTTCACAGCTCTGAAATCCGCTGCGGGGCGCGAGCCGTATCCGGCCGAGGAGACACGCCGCGAGTGGCTTGCTGCGCTCGGGCGACTGCTGAGGGACAACTCATCGCGCATCGAGCAGGCAATCAGCGAAGACTTCGGGCATCGTTCACTACACGAAACCCGACTCCTCGAATTGTTTCCCTGCCAGGAAGGGATTCGTCACGCGCAGGGACAACTGCGTCACTGGATGCGCGTGGAGCGCCGCCCGACGGGCCGCTGGTTCCAGCCGGGTCGTTCGTACGTTCTTCCGCAACCGCTGGGCGTGGTCGGAATCCTTGTGCCGTGGAACTACCCGATCTTCCTGGCCGCCGGTCCGCTGACTTGCGCGCTTGCCGCAGGCAATCGTGGGCTATTGAAGATGTCCGAATTCACGCCGAAGACCGGTGCCTTGTTCGCCGAGTTGATCGCCAGCTACTTCGCTCCTGAGGTGGTTAGCGTCGTGAATGGCGACGCGCAGATGGGCCAGGCGTTTTCCGCCTTGCCGTTCGATCACCTGCTGTTTACCGGGTCGACTGCGGTGGGGCACCATGTCATGCGTTCGGCAGCCGACAATCTGACGCCGGTGACCCTCGAACTGGGTGGGAAGTCGCCGGCCATCGTTGCGCCGGGCTATGCGCTCGGAAGGGCGGCCGAGCGGGTCGCCATCGGCAAGACGATGAACGCCGGCCAAACCTGCATTGCCCCGGACTACGTGCTGGTTCCGCGCGGGCAGGAACGTGCGTTCGTCGCCGCCGTTCGTGCCACGATAGACGCCATCTATCCCGAACTCGGCGTTACCCCCGACTATTCCCACATCATCAACCAGCGCCACTTCGGCAGGCTCATCGGCTATGTCGACGAGGCGCGCACGGCCGGCTGCGAAATCATCGAATTGTCGAGTCGCATGGAGCGGCCCGACGCGGCGACCCGGCGCATGCCGCCGCTGGCATTGCTGAATCCGTCGACCGGGCTCGCGGTGATGCGTGACGAGATCTTCGGACCGCTGCTGCCGGTGATCGGCTACCAGTCGATGGAGCAGGCGGTCGAGTTTGTCAATGCGCGTCCGCGTCCGCTCGCGCTCTACTGTTTCGACGATGACGCCAAGCGTATCGCGTGGCTGCTCAGGGCGACCCATGCCGGCGGCGTGACCATCAACGACACGATCATGCACATCGCACAGGACGAACTGCCCTTCGGCGGCGTTGGCGCGAGTGGTATGGGCAGCTATCACGGCAAGGCCGGCTTCGACACCTTCTCGAAACTGAAGCCGGTGTTCCACCAGTCACGATTGAACGGCCTCGGCTTATTCAAACCCCCGTATGGTCGCTTGTTCGAGCGCCTGGTTTCGGTTCTCATGCGCTGATGACGTCGCGACGGACCTTCATCAAGGCGGGTCTGCTCGGCGGCCTGGTACTGGGGGCCGGCGGCGTATGGTACGCGGCGAGCCGCGAGCAGGCGCCGGCAGGACGTCTGACCCGGTCGGCCCGCTCGATGTTCCAGGCGATCACCCCGGTGATGCTGGCGGGCATGCTGGGCGAAGGGAGCGGTCGGATCGAGCGAGTGGTCGATGGTGTCGAACGCGCGGTGGCGGGGCTTTCCGCCGCAGCGCAGTCGGAACTCGCCGATCTGTTCGGCCTGCTCGGCTTTTATCCGGTCCGCAAGCTGTTGACCGGCATCGGCGACTGGCGGCTCGCGACGCCGGCAGACATCGAGGCCTCCCTCAGCGGATGGCGCTTCCACCACTACGCACTGCTGCAGGGCGCCTACGCGGCCATGCATGATCTCGTGCTCGGTGCCTGGTACGCTCAGCCCGAAAGCTGGGAAGCGATTGCTTACCCCGGCCCGCCGGAGGTGAGATGACGATCCGCGACCCGATTCGTGAGGGCCTTGCCGCGGGCTGGAAAGTGCTCGACGCATCCTTGATCGAGTCTCCGCGCACCCTGGAGGCCGATGTCGTCATCGTCGGCACCGGCGCAGGCGGCGGCATTGCCGCGGAGATCATGACGGCGGCCGGTTTCGACGTGATCCTGGTCGAGGAAGGTCCGCTCAGGTCAACCCATGACTTTCGCATGCTGGAAGCCGAGGCCTATCCGCAACTCTATCAGGAATCGGCGGCACGCAAGACGCGCGACAAGGCGATCAACATATTGCAGGGGCGCTGCGTCGGCGGGTCGACGACGGTGAACTGGGCGTCGAGCTTCCGTACGCCGGCGGCGACGCTCGCCTTCTGGCGCGAGCGCTATGGGCTCACCGAGTACACGCCGGAAGCCTTGCAGCCCTGGTTCGAGATGGTCGAACGGCGGCTGGGCATCGGACCCTGGGAGCGGGCGCCGAACATGAACAATGCGCTGCTGCGGAGCGGCGCTACGGCGCTCGGCATCCCGGTCGGCGAGATTCGACGCAACGTGCGCGATTGCTGGAATCTCGGCTACTGCGGCATGGGCTGTCCCACCGGCGCCAAACAGTCGATGCTGGTGACGACGATTCCCACTGCGCTGGGGCGCGGCGCGACGCTGATCCATCACCTGCGAGCTCAGCGGCTGCTGTCGGCCGGCGCACGGATCGATGCGCTCGAATGCCAGCCGATCCAGGCGGACGGCATTCACCCACGACAAACAGCGGTAACGTTGCGCGCGCGCCATTTCGTCCTCGCCGCCGGGGCGATCGGGACGCCTGCGCTGCTGTTGCGCTCAAACCTGCCGGATCCGTACAGCCTGACCGGCAGGCGAACCTTTCTCCACCCGACGGTGATCGCCGCAGGACAATTCGCCAAGGCCGTGCATGGCCACGCTGGCGCGCCGCAATCGCTTTACTCCGACCACTTCCTCGAACAGTATCCGATCGACGGACCGCTGGGCTTCAAACTCGAGGTTCCGCCGCTGCATCCGGTACTTTTTTCGACCACGCTGCAAGGCTTTGCTGCCGAACATGCCGAGGCGATGCGCGGCTTTGCCCATACCCATGCGCAATTGGCGTTATTGCGCGACGGATTTCATCCGGAGAGCCACGGCGGCCGGGTCGAACTGCGTGCGGATGGAACACCTGTGCTCGATTACCCGCTCAACGAGCCGATCTGGGAAGGGGCGCGACGCGCATTGCTGACCATGGCCGAGATCCAGTTTGCCGCCGGCGCGATCCGCGTACTGCCGGTGCACGAGCAATGCCGCGGTTACGCAAACTGGGGCGAGGCGAAGGAGGGAATTGCCCGACTGCCGATGAAACCGCTGCTGACGCGCGTCGTATCCGCGCACGTGATGGGTGGCGCCGCCATGAGCGCGAGTGCCGAAACCGGTTTGACTTCACCCGACGGCAGTCTCCGCCATGTGGACAATGTTTCGGTATTCGACGGATCGGTGTTTCCGACCAGCATCGGCTCCAATCCGCAGCTCTCGATCTATGCCATCACGGCCCGCAACGCGAGCATTTTGACAAGCCGGATGACCGGAAGGCCTGCGCCTCCGTTAGCATAGGCACATGCTAGCCAGTGTATTGACGCTGATTCTGTTCGTCGAAATGTTCGTGTACTGCGGCTACGCCGTTGCGCGCGTGGTGCTCGGTGCATGGTCGCCGGGTTTCGCGATCCTGTTCATTCTCGGCATGCCGATCGTCTTGCGCGGGTTGCTGACTGCGATCGGTTTTGCGGTGTCGTGGTTCTTCCGTTCGCCCCGGCCGCAGTCGGGCAGCATCACGCTGCTGGAGGGACTGTGGATGTTCGTCCGCGAATGGGCCGCGATGTCCTTCCAGTACGGTTTCGGTCAGGCCTTCGAGAGCGTGTTCGTCGCTCCGGACAGGCTGCGTCGAGTAGCGAGCGGGGAAACCCCAGTGCTGCTTGTTCATGGTTACCTCTGCAACCGCGGCGTCTGGTGGTGGCTCAAGCCGCGCATTGAGAACGCCGGACACGTCGTCGCGACGGTGACGCTGGAACCTGTACTCGGCGAAATCGATGATGGCGTTCGGCCGCTGATGGAACGTATCGAAGCGGTTTGCCGCGAGACGGGTGCGTCGCGGGTGACACTGGTCTGTCACAGCATGGGCGGTCTGACCGCACGAGCCTACGTTCGCGCCTGCGGCAGCGAGCGCGTGGCCAGGCTCATTACCATCGCCACGCCGCACCAGGGAAGTGCGATGGCCCGATTCGGGCTGGGGCGAAACGCGCGGCAGATGCGGGACGGCAGCGCCTGGATCGCTGCGCTCGGGCAAGCGGCGCTTCCGGCGGCCCTGCCGGTCGTCTCGATCTACAGCCTCCATGACAGCCTGCTGGTGCCCCAGGACAACGCGATCCTGCCAGGCGCACAGTTGATGCCGCTGACCGGGCGCGGACACAACGAGATGCTGGTCTCGCGTGCGACTCTCGATTTCCTGCTCGGCGAGTTCGACTCGGCACCGACCAAAGCCCAGCGGCATGAACTCAAAAGTGAATACCCCGCATCAATTGGGTGAATGCCAACTGATCCGGCGTCGGGGCGGGCTGTTTTGCCGCGCCCTTGGTACCCTCCTGGGATGCGCTGGAGTCGGGGAACATCCGGAAAGTGGTGTTCATTACGATCTGCGCCACCCTGGGCGCCAGGGCGTGCAATACCTGGCCGGTGACGCCCAGTCGCGTGGCAATGCGGACCGGCTTGTAGATGATGGCCTGGACCACCAGATCGGCCGCATCCTCCGGGGTCAGGGTGGGCACCTGCTCGTATAGCTTGGTCGGGGCGATCATCGGCGTCTTGACCAGCGGCATGTTGATCGTCGTGAACTCTATGCCGCGATCGGAGAATTCGCTTGCTGCACACTTCGAGAATGCATCCATCGCAGCCTTGGACGCCACGTAGGCCGAAAAGCGTGGGGCATTAGTCAACACGCCGATCGAACTGATGTTGATGATGTGGCCACGCCGCTTCTCCATCATTTTCGGCAGCAGACCCATCGTCAGCCGCAGTGCGCCGAAGTAGTTGAGTTGCATCGTGCGTTCGAAGTCGTGAAAACGGTCGAACGAGTTCTCGATCGCGCGGCGGATCGAACGTCCGGCGTTGTTGACCAGAATATCGACGCCGCCCAGATCGTCACCCAGTTTGCTCACCAGTTCGTCGCATTGCGAGTAGTCCGAGAGATCAACTGAATAGGTCACGAGTTTGAGTCCGCGCGATTCGAACTCCTTCTTGGTCTCCGCCAACTGCCCCACGTCGCGCGCGCAAATGACGGTGATTGCCCCGGCCTCCGCCAGCTTCATTGCCGTCGCCTTGCCGATGCCCGACGAACCTCCGGTCACCAGCACGACCTTGCCGGCGACCTGACCCTTCAATGTGTGATCAATGAACAGATCGGGATCGAGATGACGTTCCCAGTAGTCCCACAGTCGCCAGGCATAGCTGTCCAGCGGCGGCACTTCGATACCAGTGCCCTTGAGCAGCTTCCGTGTCTCGCGGCAATCGAAGCGGGTCGGGTAATTGACCATATCGAGGATGTTGTCCGGCAGGCCGAGGTCTTGCATGATCGCATTGCGAATGCGGCGGATCGGCGTCAGCGCCATCAGGCCCTTCTTGACGCCCTTCGGAATGAAGCCCAGCAACGCGGCATTGATGCGCATGGCCATTGCCGGCGCGTGGGCCGCGCGGGCGAAGATGTTGAGGACGTCGCCGACCCGCATCGGGTTGGGATCGGTCAGATGGAAGCACTCGCCGTCATGGTCCTTGAGGTGGGCAAGATGATCCATCGCGTCGACCACGAAGTCGACCGGCACCATGTTGATTCGGCCACCCTCGATGCCGATGGTCGGCATCCACGGCGGGAGGATGTTCCGTATGCGCTGGATCAACTTGAAGAAGTAGTAGGGGCCGTCGGCCTTGTCGACCGCACCGGTGCGCGAATCACCGACCACGACTGCCGGGCGATAGATGCGCCAGGGCACCTTGCAGTCCTTGCGGACTATCGCTTCCGAATCGTGCTTGGTGCGAAAGTAGGGGTGTTCGAGGTTTTCCGCCTCGACAAACATGTCCTCGCGAAAGATGCCCTCGAACATCCCCGCTGCGGCGATCGAACTGGTGTGATGAAAACAGCCGACCTGCATGAGGTTGGCGAAGGCCACGACGTTTGCCGTGCCGACGACATTGGCCTGCTGCTGCTCCTGTTCACCCGCCTTGAGGTCATAGACTGCCGCAAGGTGAAACAGATGCCTGATCTTGCCCTTGAGCTTCTTTCTTTCCGCCGCTCCGATACCGAGATCCTTTGCGGTCAGGTCGCCGACAACCGGAATCGCCCTCGAGGCATCCACGCCCCAATAATCGAGCAAGTCGGGAACCCGGGCCTGACTCGCCTCGCGGGTCAGGAAATACACGGTGGACGCCGGGCGCTCCAGCAGTTTGCGAACCAGCCGCTTGCCGATGAATCCGGTTGCGCCAGTGACGAAGTAGATCATGAGTGTCTCCTCTGTCCTTGTGATTTGCCGCGGAACTCTCAAGGGTGCAAGCGGCGAGCGATGCCAGTGCGGATGATACACAGACGGGACCCCGAACGCGGGCAGCCGGGCATCACGGTAAATTTGTTCTCAAGTAACCCGTGGTCCGGAAGCTGAGTTATTGGTCATACGCAAGTAGTCGAAGACGAGGCGGGTATTGAAGCAAAGTTTGCGCATCATCTCGGCGATAGACTCGGTGCTCTGAAAGGACTTGAGGATGCCGACGGCGAAGCGACGCAGGCGGGTGATGTTTTCCGGGCCGTGGCCGGTACGGATGCGAGAGCGATCCTCGTCGTAGTTCCAGTCGATGATGTAATGGGTGCTCTCGATGGTCCAGTGGCCGCGATTGATCGCCAAGACCTCTTGCGCCGAGGCCTCGTGCGGCGACTGGCTCGTGATGCCCAGCGCGATCTCACGCGATGACTCGCCGGTTTTCTTCTTGATTGATTCGCGCTCGATCATGAACACCTGGCCGACGTGAGGGAAATCGAGGTAGGCATTGAGCGCCGTACTGCACCAGATGCGTCGGGTCTCGATGCGGCCATGGTCAGGCGGGGTCACGTCGACGAAGTCAGGATCGCCCCGCTTTTCAAACAGCAAGGCGATTTCGCGTTCGAGACCGGGCTGGTTGCCTTTGACGGTAAAGCTATAGTGGGCCTTGCGCCCGATCAGATACGCTGCCAGTGTGCGCTGGGTCAGCAGCGCATCGGCCGTGACCACCTTGCCGGCGAGCGCGCAGCCATCGAGCACGGGGATGGCCATGCCGATCTCGTTGGTACGCTCTTGCTCATCGCTGCCGGCTACGGGCAATGTCCCGACTTTTTTGGGTGTGGCAGGTGTTCGACTCATGGCCGATCACGCTCAGGATGTGCGTTTGATAGCCCTGCGCGTCGATCGCGTTCTTCATGACTTTACCATCCATCGCCAGCGCCCGGTCGTCTTTTGCCCACGCCTGGTTCCAGACATTGAGCGCGCGATCCAGCGTGTCCGGTTCAATGCGCACCAGGCAATCGCGGATGACGAATTCGCTGGGGACGACATAACGCCCCTTCTCGCGCCGACAGCCAAAGCGCTCACGTGCCTTTTGCCCCAGGCTTTCGGCCCAGTCATGGGCGGCCTTGTAGCCGCGCATGCCGCACAGGATGGCGCCCGCGGCAATGCCCAGCACCACGGGCAGGCGGTGGCGGCGCCCTTGCCGGCGGCGCGGGTCGGTGACGGTGGTGAAGCACAGCGGCAGCGCGCGCATCTGCTCAGCGCTCAGCATCAATTTTGGGGCTCCCGTGAGTTGAAGGTGATTGCGCTCAGGATGCGTCAATTGCGCTCGGGCGGCCCGGTGCAAGGCACGCACAAACACGCGCTTGGGCGCGTCAATCTCGCCGCTGTAGCCTTGCCGCGTGCGCCGGTAGCCTTGAGTGAGCCCCAGTTCCGTCCAGTTGGCCGCGCGATAGACGCCGCCATGAAATCGCCGCGGATCGACAAAGGTTTCCAGCAGGAGCAAGGGATGACCAAAGCGCCCCTGCCAGTCGCGGGCGATGCGCCGTTCAGTGAGCGAGAGCACCCGTGAGCCAATATTCGGCCGGTGCCACTCGGGCAGGATCAGGAAGCGACTGTTGTTGGCGATGAGTTTGAGTCGGTCATACTGCGTGCGAAAGTCCCAGCCGATCCATCGATCACGCACGCCGCATTTCAGGGCCGCCGCCGAGACGTTGAGTTGCGCGACCCACTGACCGCGCCAGGTTGCGACATACCAGATCGCCTCGCCGATCTTCGCGAGATCTCCCAGATAATGATGCCGCGCCATCTGCTCTCGATAGCGTTGTTCCTCGCTGCGCTCTACCGGCCGTACCTGAAGCTCCGATAGGACTTGCGCCATGGGTTTCATCGATTCCATCCCATGGGTTATACCGAGAAATCCCGGGCTTGTCCAGCCTTGCGTGCTAACCCATTGCACTAACAAACTAATTCAGATAGCGCCGATCCGCCCTGAGCCGGGCATTGCCGTTTAGTGTGCATGCTCTAAACATGCGACCTAGACTGTGTTGTGAGACGCAACAGTGGGTGATGTCGTAGGGTGGCAGCATGGTTCGCTGGTGCGGTGGCGCGCAGGGTTGCGCGGAATTCAGGATGTCAAATGCAAGGAGATCTGCAATGGTGAAGAAGCTCAACAAGTTGGCATCGGCTGCCGGCGAAAACCAGATGGCCTCGGCCGTTCGCGATTCCGCTCAACAAATCTGGCTTGCCGGACTCGGCGCTTTCGCCAAGGCGCAGGCGGGTGGCACCAAGGTTTTCGAGGCCCTGGTCAAGGAAGGCGAGAGCCTGCAATCACGTACCAAGGAGGCTGCCGCGGAGAAGGTCACCGAAATGACCAGCCGGGCGACGGGCACTTGGGATCGTCTCGAGCAGGTGTTCGAAGACCGGGTTGCGCGCGCGCTGCACAGTCTTGGCGTCCCGACCAAGCAGGACGTGCAGACGCTTACCCGCCGGGTTCATGAGTTGACCGCAGTTGTCCACAAGCTTGCCGAAGGTGAATCTGTGAACGAAAAACCGGCGCCACGCCGTCGCACAGCAGCGAAATAGAGCTTGCATGGTCCACCGCCGTCGGAAGAAGGCTCTTTCGACTTCCCCCTCCCTAGTCGGATGGGCCGGGATGCTCCGGCGGCGGTGGCTTTTTCTGCATTTTTCTCGCCACTGACGAATTCATGGCTTCGGACAGCAAGGCGACAATTGGTCTCGCGCTAGCCGGGGGCGGACCGCTCGGCGCCGTGTACGAACTGGGTGCGCTTTCCGCATTGGCCGAGGCACTGGAAGGGGTGGATTTCAACGCGCTCGATGTTTATGTAGGCGTGAGTGCGGGCGGCTTCATTGCCGCCGGCCTGGCCAACGGTGTGCCGCCGCGCAAGCTCGCCGCGATGTTCGTCGAAAGCGAAACATCCGATGAACCTCTGTCGCCGTCGATGCTCCTCAAGCCGGCATTCCGGGAATACGCCCGGCGCGCGGCCTCGGTCCCGCCGCTGTTGCTGAACTCGATCTGGCATTACATCAGCAATCCGCTGTCGGCGAACTTCTTCGAATCGTTTCAGCGGCTGTCGCGTGCGATTCCGACCGGCGTATTCAATAACGCCGGGATCGACGATTACCTCACCCGGCTGTTCTCGGCGCCGGGGCGAACCAACGATTTCCGCGACCTTCGACACAAGCTGTTTCTTGTCGCAACCGATCTCGATACCGGGGAGTCGGTCTCCTTCGGCGCCCCGGGTTTCGATCATGTGCCGATATCCTCTGCTGTTCAGGCCAGCGCGGCGCTTCCGGGGCTTTTTCCGCCGGTGGAGATCGAGAATCGCTACTACGTCGATGGCGCGCTGAAGAAGACCTTGCACGCCTCGGTTGCGCTGGATTACGGGGCGAAACTGCTGCTGTGCGTCAATCCACTGGTGCCCTTCGATTCGCAACTGGCGGCTCGCCGCGGTTTGCCGCGCGATCGCAAACTGATCGAGGGCGGTTTGCCCGTCGTCCTGGCACAGACGTTCCGCGCAATCATCCATTCGCGCATGCAGGTCGGCATGTCGAAGTACGACAGCCAGTACCGAGGTGCGGATGTCGTGCTGTTCGAGCCGAACCGCGACGACGCCGACATGTTTTTCACCAACATGTTCAGCTATTCGAGCCGGCGCCGATTGTCCGAGCATGCCTACCAGAAGACGCGCGCGGAACTGCTGCGCCGTTACGACGAACTGCGGCCGGTTCTCGAACGGCACGGCGTATCGATTCGCCTCGATGTCCTGCGCGACCCGACGCGTCGACTGCTCGGCGTCAGCCGCCGCAGCCGACGGCCGGCATCGCAGGCGATGGACGCCACGCGCGAGCTAGCATCCACCCTGGCCGATCTCGAGACAGCACTCGACAAGCGCCTGCGGCGCATCAAGCGCGCGGCATAGCTGTGCCGTTTGCCGACGACGGTTTCTCGCGAGTTTGTGGCGGCTCGACAGGGTGTTATGCTGATGCGCGCCAGGACAACAACCGAAGCGATGGATAAGAAGCCCAAGCGTCGCACCCGCGAGCGCATTCTGGAGACCAGCCTGCGGCTGTTCAACGAGTTCGGCGAGCCCAACGTGACCACCGGGCTGATCGCCGACGACATGAACATCAGTCCCGGCAACCTCTATTATCACTATCGCAACAAGGACGAGATCATCAACGCGATTTTCGCCGAGTTCGAAAAGGAACTCGGCGAGACGCTAGGCGTACCAACGCGGCGCGCACTGAACGTCGAGGATATTTGGCTGTTCCTCCATCTGTGCTTCGAACTGATTTCGAAGTATCGCTTTCTCTATCGCGATCTCAACGATCTGCTGTCGCGCAACAGGCTGCTCGAGGTGCACTTCAAACGCATCCTGGAGCATTCACGCAAGGTCGCGTTGCAGATCTGCGACGGCTTGGTAGCAGCCGGCGACATGCGCGCTTCGGTGGCCGAGCGCCAGGCAATCGCGACCAATATCGTCGTGGTCGCAAGCTACTGGTTGTCGTATGAATACGTGTGCAATCCCCGCAAACCATTCGACGATGATTCGCTGGCCAGGGGCGTGTATCAGGTCATGGCGCTGGCTGCGCCCTACCTGGTCGGCGATTCACGCCGACTGCTGGAAATGCTGGCGCAAAAATACATCGCCGTCGAGCGACACTGATGATGAAGTGGCCGTAACATAAGACAGGAGGAGACATCGTGGCGAAAAAGGACACCTGGAAGAAATTCCCCCACGCCGACGCGGCGTACCAGTATGCCGGCGCGGCGCTCAAGAAGAACTGGGCCCGCCTGCATCTCGGCGACGCCGAAACCTACCCGGACGAAGCCGGACTCAAGGCGCTTGTCAAAGCCAACCCCGGGCTTGCCGATTCCGCGGGCGACCTGAAGTCGGCTGCGACGGCGCTACAGGAAGCCTGGCGACTCTTTCACGCCGGCGAGCTTCAGAAGGCGCACGACGCGGGGCTCGAAATCGGTCCGCTCGGCTATACCGTCGCCAACAAGTCGGCCTCGATCTATGGCAACTATCTCGAAACCGCGGATACGAAAAAGCTCGCGCTGTTCGAGGAAATCACCGCGCGCTGCGAGGAACTTCAGCAGGCTGCGCCGAAGTGGGCCAACGCCTGGTACTTTCACGCCTACGCCCTCGGGCGTTATTCCCAAGGAATATCGGTGGTCAAGGCGCTGGCGCAGGGGCTGGGAGGAAAGATCAAGGACAGTCTGACCAGGGCGATCAAACTCGAAGGCCGGCACGCCGACGCCCATATCGCTTTCGGCACCTATCATGCCGAGATCATCGACAAGGTCGGCGGGCTGCTCGGCGGCGCCACCTACGGTGCAAGCAAGGACGAAGGTGTCAAGCACTTCAAGCAGGCGCTCAAGCTCAATCCCGATTCTGCCATCGCCCGCGTCGAGTATGCGAATGGGCTGGTCATGATGTACGGCAAGAGCAGGCTCGCGGAAGCCGGCGCGCTCTATGAGGAAGCCGCTCAGTGCGAACCGCTGGATGCCATGGAGCGGCTGGACGTGGAGTTGGCGAAGGCTGAATTGGAGGAATGAACCTAAAAACCTGAGTTGCCGGTATGCCAAACCGTGCGAAGGTCGGCAAACTGTGGGTTGGCGACGAAATTGAGGAGCCACCCGATGGGTGAGGCGAAACTGAAGCTGGCGAAACGAGAGGAAATGCTGTTGTCGTGCGCTGGGGTGCAGACGATGGCAGGTCGGGTGCAGGTGCGATGGGAGTCGGAGAGCGCCGCCACGCCGATGGGGCAATTGGCCTACTTCATCGAGTTTCTCAACCTGACTGGACTGTGGAGTCGTTGGCTGGAAAGCGCCCCGCTGAGCTACGCCAGTCCCAATGCACCCTCGAAGGCGGAGGTGCTGGGCACTTGGCTGCTCTCGGTGTTGTCGGGCCACCGACGCTACGCCCACGTGACCGGGATCCGCTGCGACGGGGTCAATCCCGGCCTGTTGGGCATGGACAAGGTCATCTCCGAAGACGCTCTGCGCAATGCCCTGAAGCGCATCCCGCAAGGCCCGGGGTGCGCCTGGCTGGACGGGCATCTGTCGGACAGTGTCAGCGCGCTGCTCAACGCCGCCTGGATTCTGGACATCGACACCACGATCAAGCCGTTGTATGGCCATCAGGAAGGCGCGCTCATCGGCTATAACCCGAAGAAACCGGGACGCCCGTCCCATGCCTATCACACGTACCTGATGGCGGGTTTGCGGCTGGTCCTGGGTGTCGAAGTGTGTGCCGGCAACGAACACACGGCCAAGCATGCTCAGCCCGGTCTGCTCAAGGTTCTCGATGAACTGCCCGCAGAAAACAAGCCGAAGCTGGTGCGCGGGGACAACGCCTTCGGGTGCGACGCGATGATGACGGCTCTGGAGCAACGGGGGCAGCCTTACCTGTTCAAGCTCAAGCTCTCGAAGAACGTCAAGCGTCACATTGTCAGTGTGTTCCGCCAATCGGGCTGGACGGATGCCGGCCAGGGTTGGGAGGGCAAGGATGGGGCGCTTGCCCTCAAGGGCTGGGAGAAGAATCGTCGCGTCGTCGTGCTGCGCCGGCCGCTGACGGGCGAGATCGCGGTGGCCGGTGAGGCTGACGGTCAGCAACTGCTGGCCTTCGTGGAAGCCGACCGCAAGGCAGGCAAGGGCATCACGGGCTATGAGTACGCGGTGCTGGTGACCAACACCGACTACGAGATTGTCAGTCTGGGTCAGCTCTACCGGGATCGGGCGGATGCCGAGAACGCCTTCGACGAACTCAAGAACCAGTGGGGATGGGGTGGCTTTACCACGCACGACCTGCATCGCTGCCAGTTGGCCGCCCGGGCCGTGGCACTCATCTACAACTGGTGGAGCCTGTTCGTTCGCTTGGCCAATCCTGAAGCCCGCCGCGAGGCCATCACCAGTCGGCCGTGGCTGATGTCCTCGGTGGGGCGCCGGACCGAACATGCCGGGCAGACGACGATCACACTGACCGGTTTGCACGCTCATTTCGAGAAGGCGCGGGCAGCGCTAATCCGAACTTTGACCCCCTGATCCGGCCGTAGCCCAGTATTGATGCGGGTTTCGGCCTTTTTATGGCCTCGATATGTACCCATGTAATATAGGCAGATTGTGTTGATTTTTGCCACTGAATCGGTTATATTCGATGTCCATGTATATCGAGTCAGTCCCCAACCGCAACTCGCCCCCCGCGGTCCTGCTTCGCGAGTCGTACCGAGACGACGGCAAGGTGCGCAAGCGCACCCTGGCCAACCTGTCCTGCCTGTCCGCCGATGTGATCGAGGGCCTGAAGGTTTTGCTGCGCGGCGGTGTCGCCGTGCCCAGTGCCGAGTCGGTCTTCAGCGTCGAGCGCAGCCTGCCCCACGGCCATGTCGCGGCGGTGCTCGGCGCCGCCCGTGGCTCGGGTTCGAGCGTGTGGTTCGCTTCGGCCCCGCAGGACCTGCAGCCGGTGTTGCAGGCCATGTTGGTGGCGCGTGTGCTCGAGCCGGCCTCCAAGCTGGCCACGCACCGCATGCTGCAGGAGGACACGGCCACCTCGTCGCTGGGGCGGGTGCTGGGGTGGGCCAATGCAGCGCCGATGACTTGTACCGGGCGCTGGACTGGTTGCACGACGCTCAAGGGGACATTGAGCGGCGGCTGGCGCGCCAGCATCTGCGGGGCAGCACCCTGGTGCTGTACGACCTCACCTCGACCTGGCTGACTGGGCGTTGTTGCGAGCTGGCCGCGCGTGGGCATTCGCGCGATGGCAAGCGCGACGATCCACAGATCGTCTTCGGGCTGGTGTGCACGGCCGAAGGTTGTCCGATCTCGGTGGAGGTGTTCAAGGGCAACACGGCCGACCCGGCCACGGTGGCGGCTCAGGTGACCAAGCTCAAGGAGCGCTTCGGCATCGAGCGCATCGCCTGGGTGGGGGACCGGGGCATGCTGACTTCGGCTCGCATCGAGCAGGTGCTCAAGCCCCAGGGCATGGACTGGGTCAGCAGCTTGCGCGCGCCGCAGATCGCGCAGCTTGCCGCCGAGCATGGGCCGTTTCAGCCCTCGCTGTTTGACGAGCGCAATCTGCTGGAACTCACGAGCCAGCACTTCCCCGATGAGCGGCTGGTGGTGTGCCGCAACCCCTTGCTGGCCGAGGAGCGTGCGCGCAAGCGCCTGGAACTGCTGGCAGCCACCGAGGCCGATCTGGCCAAGATTGCCGCGGCCACGCAGCGCGCGCGCAACCCGCTGCGTGGCGAGCAGGCCATTGCGCTGCGCGTGGGGCGCGTCATCGGGCGCTTCCACATGGCCAAGCATTTGGCGCTGACGATCACCGACACGACCCTGGCCTGGGCCCGCAGGCACGAGGCCATCGCCGCCGAGGCCGCGCTGGACGGGCTGTACGTGATTCGCACCAGCCTGCCCAAGGACAAGCTCGATGCGCCCGATGCAGTGGCCGCCTACAAGAGTCTGGCCCAGGTGGAGCGGGCCTTCCGTTCGATGAAGACGGTGGACCTGAACGTGCGCCCGGTCTTCCACTACAGCGAGCAGCGCGTACGCGCGCATGTGTTCCTGTGCATGCTGGCGTACTACGTCGAGTGGCACATGCGCGCGCGCCTGAAGCCCATGCTGTTCGACGACGAATACCTCGACGAGGCCAGCGCCAGCCGCGCCTCACCCGTGATCAAGGCCGTTCGATCCAAGCAGGCCAAGGCCAAGGACGCGAGCAAACTCGCCGAAGATGGACTGCCTTTGCACAGCTTCAGGACACTGCTCAAGGACCTGGGCACCTTGACCTACAACATCACCCACACCGCGCTCAACCCCGAGGCCAAGATCACCCTCACGACTCGCCCCACGCCGATACAGGCCAAAGCCTTCAAACTGCTCGGGCTCAATCCCGCCTGTACCCAGTAGGCAAACCCCGCAGATCGATAAAGATTAATGCGGACGCGGTGTTACGTTCAGGGGGCTGTCAAAGTTCGGGCTAATGCGTGTCTCCGCCATGCTTCAGGGCTGGTTAGCTCGTGCTGCGGAGCAGTTGCATGTCGCGGCCGACCTGAACCCGGTTCAAAGGTGACGATGTGAAACCGGATGTTCTTCCTCGTTTTCTTCAGCTGGAAGTATCCGAGCTGGAGTCTTCTTCGCTGTTGGGTGTGTTCTTCGGTCTTCTTCAAGGATCGTGTAGTAGCCGGGGTTGTGACCTGGCAAGAGACACGACATGGGACGAGAGGAGAAGCGCGCATGCCTGAACTGCGGAGGGGATTTACTCCGGAGGCGCGTAACGCGCGGCATCAGCGGTACTGCCGCTTGGCACCGTGCAAGGCGGTGAGCAAGCGGGCGAGTCAGGCGAAATGGTTGGCCAAGGCGGAGAACTTGGACTACCACCGTGGACCACAAGCGGTGGCTCGGGTACAAGCCTGGCGGGCAGCGCACCCCGGTTACAGTCGGCGCAAGGCAGCGGTGGCGGCGCCAGAAGTCACAAGGCAAGAGGCCCTGCCGAGGGCAGCCACTGAATCCGCACAAGAGGACTTGCCGGCGGCGGAGTCGCTCGCGCAGCAGATCTCTTGTAACGCTCCGATCGCACCGTTACAAGATCTCTTGAATGCACAACCCATTGTTCTGGTTGGGCTTATCGCTCACATCTGGGGGACCGCGTTACAAGAAGACATCGCCTCGGCCGTCTCCCGGTTGGTACAACTCGGGCTCGACATCCGAGGAGGACATCATGAGCATTGCCAAGCGGGTTCTGAACCCGGAACGCCTGCGTCAGGTGCCCGAACACTTCAGCTGGGTCGATCACCGCCTGGTGCGGGAGCACACCATCGAGAAGGCTGACGTCTGTGCCTGGGCGCTCTACCTGTTTCTGGTCGCCGTTGCCGATGTCCACGGCCTGAGCTACTACGCCGAGGCCAGCCTGTCCCGGCGCCTCGGACTCGATCCGCACCGTCTGGCGAAGGCGCGCAGCGATCTCATCGGGCTCGACCTGATCGCCTACGACCCGCCGCTCTATCAGGTCCTGAGTTTGCCCGTCCAGTTGCCGATGGCCGCACGCCTTGAGCAATTGCACGCCATTCTCGGGCGGCGCTGATGATCGACTACGCCACCTGGTGCGCCATCCGCGATGGTGTCGAGAAACACCTCACTGCGGATCAACTGGCCACAGCGTTGAGCCTGGACGTCAAGACCGTCCGCCGCTGGATCGGCCGACCCTATGCGCAGCGGCAGACGGCCAAGCGCGACAGCAAGCTCGATCCGTTCAAGGGGCGCATCGTGCGCTGGCTGGAGACCCACGCGCTCACCGCGCAGCAAATCTTTCAGCGCCTGTGCGACGAGGGCTACGGCGGGGGCATCAGCATCGTCAAGGACTACGTCCGCGCGATTCGTCCGCGGCCCCGCGAAGCCTTCCTGACGCTGGCCTTTGCGCCCGGCGAGGTGGCTCAGGTCGACTGGGGGCTATGCCGAGATCGGCATAGCCCCCACAACGCCGAGTCCCGGATCATGCCGAGCCAACGTCTGGCCGAAGGCCAACGTCCCCTCCGGTGCCGGTTGCTGGTCGTTTCCGGCCGTGGTGGCTCGGCATAGTCTTGCTGCCTACAAGTTCTGCAAAAAGACTAGCAAGGCGTCGTCGGGGCGGTAAATCGTTGGCGCTCCGCCGGGTGGTGCCGTCTTTGCCAGCATCTGCCGTTTCAACTCCAGGTCCGCTTCGAGATAGACGCGGGTCGTTTCGACCGACTCGTGACCGAGCCACATGGCGATGACGGTCGTATCAACGCCGGCTTGCAACAGCATCATGGCTGCCGTGTGCCGCAGCACATGCGGCGATACCCGCTTGTGTCGCAACGACGCGCAGGCCTCGCCTGCCGTTTCGACGTGCCGGGCGAGCAGGTATTGCAGTCCGTCGCTGCTCAGGCGACCGCCGTACCGGTTCGGAAACACGACTTGCCCGTCACCACGCGTAGGCTCCGCAAGCCACGCCTGCAACACCGCTGCGGTCTGTTTCGTCAGCGGGGTGCACCGTTCTTTGCGACCCTTGCCGATCACATGGACGTAGGCGCCGGTGCCCAACTGCACCTCTTGGCGAGTGAGTCCCGTCAGTTCCGACAAGCGCAGCCCCGTCTGCACGGCAAGTAGGAGCCAAGCGTGATCGCGTCGGCCGGACCAGATGCTTTGATCCGGTGCGGCCAGCAAGGCATCCACTTCCGAGCGAATCAGATAGCCGATTTGCGGGTGTGCGGAGCGTTTGCACGGAATTGCCAAGACCCGCTGGATCTGATCGGCATGCTCGGGTAGTTCGAATGCGGCATATCGAAACAGGGAGCGGATCGCGGTCAGTCGCAGATTCTGGCTCCGTGCCGTGATGCCGCGATGTTCCTGCTGGTCATCGAGGAAAGCGCTGATCAGCGGGGCATCGATGTCCTCCCAGACGAGACGCGACGGGTCTTTGCCGGTTCGGGTCTTGGCGAACCGGAGCAGTAAGCGGAACGTATCACGATAAGAGCCCACTGTATGGGGGCTGGCGTGCCGCTGCTGAATCAGGCGCTGGGTGAAGAAGCGGGTGAGCACGCTCGCAAAGCTGACCGTCGGCATCATGACATTTGCTCCCAGCGCCGTTCAAGCCGCTCTTGAGCAAGTTTCAGTAGTTCCGGGCGCGCCGAGAGATACCAATACGTGTCGCGAACTTCCGTGTGGCCCAGATACGCGGACAGTACCGGCAGTCGTCGCTCTACCTCCTGGCCGTCGCGGTACCACGCCAACAGCGTTTCCAGGGCAAAGCGATGCCTGAGATCGTGCAAGTGGGGTCGACGCCGTTCCGCCTGAGGGAGCAATCCAATGACTTTCGTCAGGTGTTTGAACGTGTCGAGCGCCTGGTCGTGGCTAAGGGGCGTGCCGTGATCGTTCACAAACACCTGATCGACGACGCGTCCGGTGAAGAAGCCTTGGCGGCGTTGCAGATAGTCGGTAAGCACGCGGACCGTGCTGGCGTGGAGAGGCACCAAGCGGGACTTGCCGAACTTGGATGAACGAATCGTCAGGACGCCCGCGTCAAGATCGATGTCGTCGAGGGTGAGCCCGCGGGCCTCGCAGGTGCGCAGGCCGGTCACGCTCAACAGTCCGAGCAGGCAGTGGAAAGTCCAGCGCCGCAAGCCGTCATCGGGCGGCAAGTTCAGCGCGGCTTTCAACAGGCCCGTGATATCGCCGTCAGCGAAGAAATAGGGTTGCGGCCGAAGGTATCGACCGGCGATCAGGTTGGGCGGCGGCACCTCGGTTCGCAGGTCGACTGCGCTGCAATAGCGGGCGAAGCCGCGCACGAAACTCAGCCGTCGAGCCCACTGGGTGACCTGAACCGACGTCGGCTGCTGTGCCCAGGCCAGGGCCAGCGCAGTGGTGATGTGATCGGCCTGCCGCTGCTCCATGAACGTGACGAACGTCGTCAGACCCGTTCCCTCGCTATGCAACTTGAACCCCAGGGCGCGGCGCGTCGTGAGGTAGTCATCCAGCAATGCGCGCAGGGTGATCATCGTGCATCTCCCGGCCAAGGCAGACTGAGCGGGCGCAATGCCCCGAAGTCGACCTTCGCGTAAATGCCGGTCGTCTTTGAGTGGCGATGTCGCAACAGGCTACCGATCTCGGTCAGGGTGGCCCCCTGCCGCAGCATCTCGCAGGCCAGCGCATGCCGAAACTGATGCGACCCCTTATGCGTGGTCGCGATACCGGCCCGCGTCATGGCCGCATTGACGATCGAACCGATGCTGGTCTGCGAGCCGAGGCCACGGATCGGCGCATTGGCGCGCAAGAACAGGGTCCGGCAGGCGCTGCCGGGACGCCCCCGTTGTAGATAGATGGCAATCGCTTCGCCGACTTCGCAGGGCAGCGGTAGCTGCGATTCCTGACCGCCTTTGCCGATCACCGTCAGGCAGCCGGATTCCCAATCGATGCTCTCCAGTGTCAGCGCCACGATTTCGCCTGCGCGCAAACCCAATCGGGCCAGCAGCAACAGAATTGCGTAATCGCGGCAACCCACCGGGGTGTCGCGTCGGCAGTTTGCCAAGACAGCCCGCACGTGCTCGGCGGCGATAGCCCGCGGGATTCCCGTCATCGACCAGTTGGGAACGCTCGGAACGGCCGCCGCCAGATCCAGTCGGATCTCGCCGCGATAACGCAAGTACCGCAGAAACGAGCGCAGGGCGATCGTTGCGCATCTGGCGCGGACCTGACTCAGCCGGACGGCCTGTCGCCTGACAAATCCGACGACATCGGCGGCGCACAAGTCGGAGAGATCGATGACGCCGTTGCCAAACCGTTCAGCCAGGAACTGTTCGATGAACGGGACGTATTGAACAAAGGTCGCATGCGATAGGGCCCGGTCCTGACGCAAGTGCTGCGCGAATGCGCCGACCACCATCTGAATCGGCGTCGCTTCAGCGAGCGGCGCCTGTTCATCGATGACGTCCAATTGCTGCAGAAACACAATGAGCCGGTGGAGCGCAGCATCAAAGCCCAGCTGACTCGATCGCCGGGGTTTCAGCCTGCGCAGAAATCGCTGAACGTGTTCCTCCGTCACCCTCTCGACGCCAATGTGATTCGCCTTCAGCCAACGACTGAATTTGGCAACCAGCCGAATCTGCGGAGCGATCGAATAGCGCTTGAATCCATGTTCGTTCAGCTGCCTCGCAAACGCATCGATGTACGGCACCAGTGGGCCTTCGGGTGCGCGCAACAGGGACCACAACCTATCGTCGGTCTGTTCCATCTCATCCTCCAAAAAGCGACCTTGGGGGAAGAAATGCTATGCCGAGCACACCCGCCCGCAGGGCCTTGGCTACTGCACCATGGAGCGACTTCTCGGCATGATCCGGGACTCGGCGTTGTGGGGGAGTTCGGAACCATTGCCGTCGGCGACACTCGGCGTCGCCTGTCGTTCTTCGTCATGGTCCTGGCCTGGAGCCGGCAGATGTACGTCGAATTCACGCTCTCGCAAACCATGGAGCAGTTCCTGGCGGCGCACGTCAACGCCTTCAATGTCTTGGGCGTCCCCAAAAAGGTGATGGTCGACAACCTGCGCTGTGCCGTGCTCCGCCATCCCCGTGGCGAGCACGCCGAGTTCAATCCGCGCTATCTCGACTTCGCCCGCCACTACGGTTTCCAGATCGTCGCCTGCGCGGTGGCCAAGGGCAACGAGAAGGAGTGAGGTTCATACTATCTCCTGTTGGTCATGTGCAACGGCCATTTCGCTGGGCAACTTCCGCGGCCGGCCGATCTTGGGCGCGACAACCGTACCGGGTTCGGGCATCACGTACAAGCAATGGCTGGGGCCGCCGTAGATCTCGCGCTCAAGGATGCCCAGGTTCGCCCAGTGACTGACGGTGGCCACGCATACACCCAAGCGCTGTGCAATTTCCTCGGCTGTCTGTAGGCCACGCGCACGGAGGCGCTCGTAGCGACTTCTGAGCTTGTAGGCTATGCGCATGCGGCGAACCTTCAGGTAAGTGAAGGGTTCTTGCCGCCAGTTGCGATATCCCATCTCGTTGAGCCGTTTGGCCGCCTGGGTATCACTACATGTTTCGAGCAATTGGTCCAGTGCAATGACCACCTGGGGAGGTGTCTTGCGCACCTGCGCGATGGGCAGGCTTCGCGCTACACGGATCGAACTTGTCTGACCACCGCGCCAGCGAATTCCCGCAGTGATTTCCTTGCGGTCGGCCACGATCGTCACATCTTCGATCAATAGGGCCAGCATGCGCTTGCGCTCTATGGGATCGGTACGAGGGTCGTGCCACACCCGTGGGAAGTCCGCAGCGATGGCCATGACGCGTTCGCGGGCCTGGCTGTCGAGCGCCTTGGCATCGGACTGACGCTGTTGGTCATGGGATTGCTGCAAGGCACTGATCTGTCGCAGACACGCGTTCCAGTCGGCCTCCAGCGCGTCTGCAACAAGGCGGTTGTCTGGATCGACCTTGAGGAATCTGCGACGGGCAAGATCTGCTTCATAGCGAGCCCGCTCGAGTTGCTTGCTCCGCAATTCATCGGCCTGCCCAATGCGCGCGGCGATCTCGTCCTGGACCTGCAGGGCGAGCGCCAAGGCGGCCGGTGCGACCTTGTCCAGCAGCTGCGCACCGATCGCAGCGTCGAGGCTGGCCCCTTGTAGGCTCTGACATGCTTTGGCCCCGCGTCGCACGGCGGCCACCAGGCACTGGTAGTAAGGCACCGTAGTTGTGGCGATATGGCTGTATCGCGTGCTCATGCGCGCACCGCAACGTCCGCAAATGATGCGCCCCTGAAGCAGGCCAACGCCTTCGCGCGGCGGGCTGCCACGGCCGGTAACGCCGCGGCCGGGGGCGTTGTGCTTGAGCGTGAGCTGGTTGCGTTCGAACTCATCCCAGTCGATGTAGCCAGGATGTGCATTGCATATCAACGTATGCCACTGCTCACGCGGGACCTGCAGAAGATGGGGACGCAGATTTTCGTCACGGGCCGTGTGGACGCGCCCGTAAACAAAGGCACCGGCGTAGCGCGGGTTGTGCAGTATCTCTACCACGCGCCTGTGATCGATCGAACCCCAAAGCACGTCACCCTTGCCGAGGCCCCGCTGCAGGCGCCGAGGAAAGCGGACACCCTCGCGCTCGAAGCGACGCACGACCGCACAAGCCGAGCCGCTTTGCCGGTAGGTATCGAAGACGAACTGCAACGCACTGCGGATCTGCGCGTCAGGATCGAGCACAACTGCACCGCTGGGTGTATAGACCAGGCCGACCGGTAGGGCCAATTCCAACTCACCACGGCTGGCCTTGTTGCGTATGCCGCCTTGCAGACGGGCCTTCAGGATGTGCAGTTCGGCCTCACTCATCGTGCCCTTCAGGCCCAGCAGCAGACGGTCGTTGAAGTGCGCAGGGTCATACACACCGTCTTCGTCGCAGATGAGGGTCTGCGACATGGCGGCGAGCTCGAGCAAGCGGTGCCAGTCAGCGTTGTTGCGCGCCAAGCGCGAGACCTCCAACCCAAGGACGATGCCTGCGTGCCCCATGGCGACCTCAGAGACGAGGTGCTGGAAGCCGTCGCGGTTTCGCGAGCTGGCGCCCGAGCGTCCGAGATCGTTGTCGATTGTGTGGATGCGTTCGATCGGCCACCCGAGTGCCACTGCGCGCTGTTGCAATGCGTACTGGCGCTTCGTGCTCTCGGTGTTTTCCAGCACCTGGCGCAAGGTGGACTGACGAACGTACAGGTAGGCATCACGACGCAGATGGTTGGTGCTGACCTTGGGGGATTCAGAGTACATGGGTAGGCTCCTGTGTGTAGCGCAAGACCATGTCGGCCAGCAGCCGCAACAGAGCGGGGTCGCTCGGCGAGGCGGCGGGCGTGACGGCGGGCGCACCTGAGCTCACGCCCACTACGGGTGTGCCGGCTGCGCCGATGAGCTTCATGCCACCGAGCAAGCCGTGATAAGCCACGGCAGCAAGCCCCTCTGGACGAGCTTGGCCGAGCAGCACAGCAGTGCGCAGTTGCTCGTAGGCTTCGATTCCTGCCGGCACGATCTTGCCTTTGGTCGTGGTGTCTGAGCGCGCTTCGAGGCTCAGCGTTTTTTTTCCGCTCCAACGCACGTTCGATGCTGCGTGGATGCACCGCGATGTGCTTCTCATCGCGTAGGGCCTTGGCGAGCGCTCGGGCGTGTAGCGTGGGATCCTCGGCCTGACGCCCGGCAATAAAGACCATGACCTCGTCGGTGAGCTTGTGCGCACCCTTGGGGCCGCGCCGTTGCGGCAAAAGCCCGGCTACGCCGTCGCGGTCGAACGCGTTCATCGCCTGGTACAAGGTCGGTCGCGACATTCCGTACATGGCCGCCGCCTGCGCCTTGGGCGTGCCCTCGTGGCTGACCTGGCGAAGCATCTCGTACTTCACCTGGACGAGGTCCAGCGCGTCGAAGAAGACACTGTTGCGAAAGTGTGGCGCGCTCACCCGGTCGGGGTGCAAGTTGAGCGACTCGTTCTGCTTTAGCCGCTCAGCCTTGGCGCTTCTCTTGGTCCTGATCACAGTGGTTACAGTGGCCGTTTGTATGTATTGTAATATATGCCGCCATTGTTGGATGTCAAGGGTAATTTTTTGCGAGGAGAACCTTTGAATAAGCCAAGCAAACATCACTAGCCCCCCACTTTCTACCTCCGTCACTCCGGCCAACCTGCCCAACCAGCAAGCCACGAAGTCGATCACCGTCACCATTGGTGTGTTCACTGACAAGATCATGAGCGGCATAATTAAAATGACGTATGCGGCGGAATTCATTTGACACCGCCTTCTTCGTCGCGAACCTTCAGCGCGGCGATCAGCGCGCTCAGCCGCAGCAGATCATCGACGCGCAGCCAACTGCGCCCCGCCGACGCCGCCATGAACGAATCGAGCTCGTGCAGACTCGTCCACGACGTCAGCACTGAGACCAGCTGTCCCCGCGCGTCGTAGTACATGATCCGGTCATCACCCCACGTCTTCTTGCGCGTGGCGGCCGTAATCCGCTCGCCACGCCTGGGATGAAATGCGTGCGTGATCTCAACAAGGGTTCTCTGACATTGCGTACAACCGTCAGTTGGGGACTTACGAGAAGGGCCGGGTCGAGCGCGGTGTCGGCTACGTCAAGGGCAACTTCCTTGCCGGCCTGGATCTGCCGGAGTTTGCCGCGCTCAATCCGGCACTGCGCCTCTGGCTGGAGTCGGTGGCCAATGTCCGCTTGCACCGGGAAACCCATCGCCGGCCAGTCGATCTGTGGAGGGAGGAGCAAGCCCATTTGCAGGCGGTCAATCCCCGCCCCTTCGATGTCGGCCGGGTGCTGACGCTGCGCGCCAACCGGCAATTCCGGGTGAGCTTCGAGGGCAACCGTTATTCGGTACCGGCGCGCTTTGCCGGCAGCCAAGTGACCGTGAAGGTTTATCCGGACCGACTCTGCGTGTATCACGGCGAGGAATTGATCGCACGCCATGGCCGCTCATTCGAGCGGCACCGCGACATCGAGGATCCGGATCATCCGAAGGCGCTGCTGGCACAGCGTCGCCATGCGCGCGACGCCCACGTGCTCAAGCGCTTCCTTGCCCTGTCGCCGCTGGCGGCGAAGTACCACGCCGGTCTGCTGGAGCGCCGCGGCAATGCCATTTCGCATGTCCGCAAGATCGTGGCGCTGGCCGAGATCCATGGCGACGATCCGGTACTGCGGGCGATGACTGATGCATTGGCCTTCGAGGCGTTCAGCAGCGAGTACATCGCGCATTTGATCGAGGCGCGCGAGCGCAAATTGCCCGAGGCGAGCCCGCTGCTGCTGATGCGCCGTCAGGATGCGCTGGATCTGGAGTTACCGCCGGCCGATTTGTCGGCTTATGCAAACTTAACAGGAGATGACAATGGGAATGACTGAGGCTCTATTGCAGACGAATCTGAAGCGCTTGCAGTTGCCGTATTTCGCCGACCACCACAGCGCCTTGATGGCGCAGGCGGGGCGCGAATCCTGGTCGCATGGCCGACTGCTCGAGCACCTGGTCGACGGTGAGGTGGCCCGTCGTGATGCCGCCTTGATCGAGCGCCGGCTGAAGGCGGCGCGCCTGCCCGGGATCAAGACGCTCGATGGCTTCGATTGGAGTTGGCCGAAGAGGATCAATCGGGCGCAGCTCCAGCAGGTGTTTCGCCTGGACTTCCTCCCCCAACACGGCAATCTGATCCTGCTCGGAGGCGTCGGTGTCGGCAAGACGCATCTGGCGATTGCCCTGGCGCATACCGCTTGCCTCAAGGGCAGGACGGCCCTGTTTACCAGCGCAGTCGATATCGTCAATACGCTGGCCGCCGCCCAGGCTACCGGCGGCATCAAGCGCGAGATGGCACGCCTGCTCAAGCCTTCGTTACTCGTCGTCGATGAACTGGGGTACTTGCCGATCGACAAGTTCGGCGCCGATGCGCTGTTCCAGGTGATCAGCCAACGCTACGAGCGCGGTTCGACGATCATTACTACGAATCGGGCGTTCAAGAACTGGCCGGAGATCTTCAACAACGACAGCACGCTGACTTCGGCTTTGCTCGACCGCTTGCTTCATCACGCCGAGTCCATCGTCATTGAGGGCCGTAGCTACCGCATGCGCGATCAGTCCGATTCCTGATCCGACCTTCACCATAAACCGCCGGCTTCCTGCATCGCAGGGCCGGCCGCTTTCGCTTGCTCCGGCGAGTCTCCCCTCGGGCCGCTTCAACACCCCAGTTTCCGCTCCGCTTCCAAGTCGTCAGATTCGGACCAGTTTCGAGCCGGCGCGGACAGTTGCATCCAACCACCGTCTGGAACCTCGTCTGCGAGCATCTCAAATGCCTCCTCGCCGGGGTCGGACCGCCTCGCGCCCAGCGGCTTCTCGAAAATCATGCAAACGGAATCGGCTAACTGAGGTTTTTAGGATGAAATCTCATGACGCCGGCCGCGCTTGCGCGGCTGCCTCCAGTTGCAGGGCGTCGGCAAGTTCGGCCACGCGGTCTTCCCGCCCGGGGCGGTCGGCGTAGCCTGCACCAGCCAGGCTCGACCACTCGGGATGTGCCCGCGCACGGACGATCGCTTCGGGAAGCGGCCGCTCGCGCCAGCGGCGCACCTCCGGATTGTCCAGCTCGATCGGCGTCAGCGCGGCGTGCCCGCGCCCTTCGAGCGCGCGCAGCAGTGACTGCTGCCGCGTCGCTAACACGCGCGTGACGGCGTCATCCACGGTCAGCTCGCGCTGACCGGTCAACATCCCGGCGAGTCGCCCGCCAAGCTGCTGGACGGCCTGCGCCGCGCCGCCGGCCAGCGCGCCGAGGGCCGCCGCGGCGCCCAGTGTCAGGCCGCCGGTCATCAGGTCGATGCCGACACCGACCGCCGCGCCTGCGGCTGCGCCCTTGCCCAGCTTGATGCCGAGCGTGCGCGCGATCTCGGCACTGAACAGATCCTGCTCCCAGCGTCCGTCGAGCAGCGGAAGCTCCGCCGTACGCACGTCGTCGGGCCCGAATCGGTACAGACGCAACAGCTCGTCGACGCAGGCCTGCTCGCGACGGCGCAAGTCCTCGCGCAGCCGCGCGATGGCGCGAGTGATCTCCTCTTGCGGGCCGTTGGCCACACTGCGCCGGGTGGCTGCGACATCGACCAACAGGTCGGCCACCAGCCGCGCCGCCGAGGCACGCCGCCGCTGCGCCTCGCGCTCGTGCGCGGTGATCAGCCGTTCGAGCCGTGCGCGCTGCGCATGTATCAGTGTGGCCAGGCTTTCGTAGAGCCGGCGTTCGCCGCCCTGTTCCGGCAACACGGTGTCGAAGTGCACCTGCGCGTGCAGCCCCAGGCGCGCCAGCGCCTCGCGCCAGGCAGCCTCGCGCGATTCCGGCCGGGCGACGAAGTTCAGCACCGGCAGCAGCGGCCGGGCGCAGGCCGCGAGAATCGTCAACTCGTCGCGATGCTTGGCGAGCACCGGGTCGCGCACATCGACCACGAAAAACGCGGCGTCGCTGGCGAGTAACTGGCGCAGCACCTTGGCCTCCTGCTCGAAGCGACCGCGCGCCTCGGCACTGGCGAGAAAGCGCTCGACGCGCTCCGGCCCGTCGAGGCGTTCGCCGGGCAGTTGCAGTCCCTCGATGTACTCGAGCAGCGCAATGGCGTCCTCCATCCCGGGCGTGTCGAAGAGCTGCACCAGCGCCTCGCCGTCGACCAGCAGGCTGGCACCCTCGACGTGGCGCGTCGTGCCTGGCCGGGTGGAGACATCGCCGAATCCGGCGTCGCGCAGCAGCGTACGGATCAGCGAGGTCTTGCCGGTGTTGGTGTGGCCCACCACCGCGATGCGCAGCGTATCAGTCATCGCCGGCTTCCAGCCACGCCAGGCACTCCGTCAGCCCGCTCGAGACCGAATCCGCAGACACTCCCGCTTCGAGCAGTCCCTCGCGCCAGTGCGCGACCCGCTGCGGCTCGGCTGCCGCGGCGGCCGGTGCCGCGAGGCACACGCGAGTGCGATTGGCGTAGCGCGCCAGCTCGGCGATCAGGGCGAGGCTGCCGCGGTCCGGCGAGAGCCGCGCATCGCACACGATCAGCAGCCGGCGTACCGGCGCCTGCGCGAGCCGGCCGAGCAGCCGGTTGCGCTGCTCGCGCGATTCGAGCAAGCCGCCGTCGGCCGTGCCGGCTGGCAGCGCCGGTGGCCAGGCGATGTCCTGCCCCAACTCGATGCCGAGGGCCAGCGCGCCAGCCTCGCCGACCAGCGGCTCGACGGGGTGCCTCAACGCTGGCAGCGACTCCGGCGCAGCATCGCAAACCCCGATGCGCTCGCTCGCCGGCACGAGGCGCTCGCGCAAGGCGGCGTAGCCCGGCAGATCGAGATCCAGCCTCAGGCCGGCGCGCCCTTTGCGCCACAGCGCCAGGCAGGCCGACCACAGCAGCAGGCGTGGCGCAATGCCGTAAGCGACCAGGCCCCCGATCAGCCATCCAGACCACAGGCGCCGAAACGCGTCGGCGTCGGCATGCACCATGCCGCTGGCGCGCACGGTGTCGCCAGATGGCACGGGAAAACCGAGCTGGGCCGGCAGCCATCCGAGACCGTTTGCGAATTGCACGAATGCCTTCGCCGGCAGGATGGTCGTCTCCCAGACGAATTCGTAGCGGCGGGTGGAGAGCATCAGCAGCATCACCGACAGCGCGGTGAGCAGGGCGAGCGCCCATACCCCGTGACTGATCGTTCCCAGCCACCAGCGCAGCAGGCGCGCGCGCGCAAGCATGCCGGCGAGCGCGTGCGGCAGCAGCGCGAGTCGCGGGTCGCGGATCATTCGCCTGGAGGCCCACAGCCAGAGCTGACCGAGCATGCTGCCGGCGCGGTCGCCGCCGGTCGCCGCCCCCGCGACCCACGCGAACAAGGTGAGCAGGTGCACGCCGAGCAGCCCCCCGATCGCCCAGACGACATTGACCGGCCGCGTCCCGTCGCCAAGAACCGAGACGGCCACGCCGGCACCGGCGAGCACACCGACCAGCGCGAGCCCCCAGAGCACCTTGCGCGTATGCGCGCCAAATGCCTGGATGCCGGCGTCGAGGCCGTCACGCCGCCCCAGTACCGCCGCGCGCCGCAGCACGCGCGACTCGAAATCCCCGCCTGCGGCGCGCGCCACGCGCACCGCCTCGCTGTCCTCGAGCGGCCCCTCGTGTTCTTCGCCCAGGCGCAGTGCCTCGGCGAGCCAGCGTGCCTGCCACGGCTGCCGGATGGCTTCGCTCACACGGGCGCCTGCGTCAATGCGGCGCGCAGGCATACGCGGCACGCCGCCTGCGCGTCAGAGATCGCGGCGCGCGGCAGGTGGCGGAAAGGCGTCGCCGGGCGGGTCGAGCTGTTGTTCATGTTTTCGGCATGCAGGCACGCGGCCCGCCTCGGTCCGACGGTCCGCCCACAAGAAAGTCAGGCGACATTCTAACCACGGCCTTGCCTTCCAGTGCGCTGAAACCGCGCGCCGACAACGGCAGGGAAGGGCGCAACCACTTCGGACGAATCGGCATGCGTGCGCGGAAGTCGCTGGCTTCTTCGACAGGGCGGCCTGAAGAGCCAATATCCATGCGCCTTTCCAGGCACGCATGGCTGCGGTGCCCGAGCCACGCGCCTGCTGGCCATGCCATGCCGGAGAACGCCAAGCGGTGCGGCTCCTGGCACTGCCTGGCACCCGACTCGCCGCCCCCTCGAAGCGCTTTCTTCCGGGGCAGACATGCCTGCCTTGCCGATTCGGCAACCGTTCCCGATTGACACGGCTTAGTCGAGCTGTGCGCCTGGCCCCTGATTACGTGGTGACACGAGTTGTGCCCGGCACGCGAAGGTCGCAAAATTTGCGTGTCTCGTTCGGGTTTGGCGGCTTGGCTGCTGACGGTTTGGTCCGGTAACAGCGGGGCCGTCTGCCGGAGGTAGCGATCTGCGGGCCGTGCCAACGCTGTAACCGGCGCATTACGCAAAAGCAGCCGGCGATTCTCCGCCGGCCGATTGGAAATGCCAACGCGGATCTGACCAAGGAGGAAGCGGTGGATCGACAGACATTCGACGGCAGCAGCTTTCGCCCCGAAAAGCGCTGGGCGCCTGCTGATCCGCCCGCCGTGCTTGCCGAGCTTGCGGCGGCAGCGGGCGTGCGGTTCAACGGCGACGCGCCGTGGGACATCCAGGTCCGCGATCCTGCCGTCTATCGGATGCTTCTTACCCGCGGTTCGCTCGGCTTCGGCGAGGCCTACGTCGACGGCCTGTGGGAATGCGCTCGCCTGGACGAGTTGTTCCATCGACTGCTGAGCATCAATGCAGACGAGACGATCGGCAACTGGAACCGCCTGCGATTGCTCGGCGAGATCCTCCGTCACGGCCTGTTCAACCTGCAGGCCGGCGATCGTGCCTTCCATGTCGGCGAGCACCACTACGACATCGGCAACGACGTGTTCGAGGCCATGCTCGATCCGACGATGAGCTACTCCTGCGCGTACTGGGAGAAGGCGAACAAGCTCGAACAGGCGCAACTGAACAAGCTCGACATGATCTGCCGCAAGCTCGACCTGCGTCCTGGCCTGCGACTGCTGGAACTCGGCTGCGGTTGGGGCGGGCTTGCCGGCTTCGCGGCACGCCGCTACGGCGTCGAAGTGGTCGGCATCACGGTGTCGAGGGAACAGCAGAAACTGGCCAGGGAGCGCACCGTGGGGCTGCCGGTCAGCATCGAACTGCTGGACTACCGCGAGGTCCACGGCCAGTTCGACCGGCTGGTTTCCGTCGGCATGTTCGAACATGTCGGACAAAAGAACTACGCCGCCTATTTCGACGTGGTGCGTCGCGTGCTGAATGACGATGGGCTGTTCCTGCTACATACAATCGGCAATCACGTCAGTACGCCAAAAACGGATGCCTGGATCGACCGGCACATCTTTCCCAATGGCAAACTGCCGTCGGCCCGCGAGATCGCCAAGGCGCTGGAAGGCAGGATGCTGATCGAGGACTGGCACAATTTCGGTCAGGACTACGACCGCACCCTGATGGCATGGTGGGAGAATTTCGACCGAGCCTGGCCGAGGCTGGCGGACAAATACGGCGATCGCTTCCGCCGGAAGTGGAAATACTTTCTGATGTGCAGCGCGGGCTTCTTTCGCTCCCGTCAGGGGCAACTCTGGCAACTCGTTCTGAGCAAGCGCCAGCGGCGGACCGAGTATCGTTCGGTCCGCTAAACCGAACTTTGACAGCCCCCTGAACGTAACACCGCGTCCGCATTAATCTTTATCGATCTGCGGGGTTTGCCTACTGGGTACAGGCGGGATTGAGCCCGAGCAGTTTGAAGGCTTTGGCCTGTATCGGCGTGGGGCGAGTCGTGAGGGTGATCTTGGCCTCGGGGTTGAGCGCGGTGTGGGTGATGTTGTAGGTCAAGGTGCCCAGGTCCTTGAGCAGTGTCCTGAAGCTGTGCAAAGGCAGTCCATCTTCGGCGAGTTTGCTCGCGTCCTTGGCCTTGGCCTGCTTGGATCGAACGGCCTTGATCACGGGTGAGGCGCGGCTGGCGCTGGCCTCGTCGAGGTATTCGTCGTCGAACAGCATGGGCTTCAGGCGCGCGCGCATGTGCCACTCGACGTAGTACGCCAGCATGCACAGGAACACATGCGCGCGTACGCGCTGCTCGCTGTAGTGGAAGACCGGGCGCACGTTCAGGTCCACCGTCTTCATCGAACGGAAGGCCCGCTCCACCTGGGCCAGACTCTTGTAGGCGGCCACTGCATCGGGCGCATCGAGCTTGTCCTTGGGCAGGCTGGTGCGAATCACGTACAGCCCGTCCAGCGCGGCCTCGGCGGCGATGGCCTCGTGCCTGCGGGCCCAGGCCAGGGTCGTGTCGGTGATCGTCAGCGCCAAATGCTTGGCCATGTGGAAGCGCCCGATGACGCGCCCCACGCGCAGCGCAATGGCCTGCTCGCCACGCAGCGGGTTGGCGCGCGCTGCGTGGCCGCGGCAATCTTGGCCAGATCGGCCTCGGTGGCTGCCAGCAGTTCCAGGCGCTTGCGCGCACGCTCCTCGGCCAGCAAGGGGTTGCGGCACACCACCAGCCGCTCATCGGGGAAGTGCTGGCTCGTGAGTTCCAGCAGATTGCGCTCGTCAAACAGCGAGGGCTGAAACGGCCCATGCTCGGCGGCAAGCTGCGCGATCTGCGGCGCGCGCAAGCTGCTGACCCAGTCCATGCCCTGGGGCTTGGGCACCTGCTCGATGCGAGCCGAAGTCAGCATGCCCCGGTCCCCCACCCAGGCGATGCGCTCGATGCCGAAGCGCTCCTTGAGCTTGGTCACCTGAGCCGCCACCGTGGCCGGGTCGGCCGTGTTGCCCTTGAACACCTCCACCGAGATCGGACAACCTTCGGCCAGGCCACCAGCCCGAAGACGATCTGTGGATCGTCGCGCTTGCCATCGCGCGAATGCCCACGCGCGGCCAGCTCGCAACAACGCCCAGTCAGCCAGGTCGAGGTGAGGTCGTACAGCACCAGGGTGCTGCCCCGCAGATGCTGGCGCGCCAGCCGCCGCTCAATGTCCCCTTGAGCGTCGTGCAACCAGTCCAGCGCCCGGTACAAGTCATCGGCGCTGCATTGGCCCACCCCAGCACCCGCCCCAGCGACGAGGTGGCCGTGTCCTCCTGCAGCATGCGGTGCGTGGCCAGCTTGGAGGCCGGCTCGAGCACACGCGCCACCAACATGGCCTGCAACACCGGCTGCAGGTCCTGCGGGGCCGAAGCGAACCACACGCTCGAACCCGAGCCACGGGCGGCGCCGAGCACCGCCGCGACATGGCCGTAGGGCAGGCTGCGCTCGACGCTGAAGACCGACTCGGCACTGCAAATACCGGAAAGACTTCCACTCTCAAATCCGCTCAGGCTGCGCTCGACGCTGAAGACCGACTCGGCACTGGGCACGGCGACACCGCCGCGCAGCAAAACCTTCAGGCCCTCGATCACATCGGCGGACAGGCAGGACAGGTTGGCCAGGGTGCGCTTGCGCACCTTGCCGTCGTCTCGGTACGACTCGCGAAGCAGGACCGCGGGGGGCGAGTTGCGGTTGGGAACTGACTCGATCTACATGGACATAGAATATAACCGATTCAGTGGCAAAAATCAACACAATCTGCCTATATTACATGGGTACATATCGAGGCCATAAAAAGGCCGAAACCCGCATCAATACTGGGCTACGGCCGGATCAGGGGGTCAAAGTTCGGGCTAAAGCGTCGGCAATTGCATCGGCCGGCCTGGCAGCGAGGGGCCCAATCATGCCGCCAGGTCCGGCGCATCGCGCGCCGCAAATAGTACGAGCGCTTGTTGTCGGACTTCAGCCTGACGGCAACGCCGCGATCGGATCGAGCTTCCAGATGTCGCGGTTGTACTCGCGCATCGTACGATCGGTCGAAAACCAGCCGCTGCGGGCCGTATTGAGGATGCTCATCCGCGTCCACCCTTCGGTATCCAGGTACGCTGCGGATACGAGGCGCTGGGCATCGACGTAGGCGCGGAAATCTGCCGCAGTCAGCCAGCAATCATGCGGGCTGCGGATGGATCCGCTGATCGGTTCGAAGATCCCCGGCTCGAACTGGCTGAAGTGGCCGCTTTCGAGCATCTGCATCACGCGGCGCAAATCATCGTCAGCTTCAATTATTTCATTTGGATTGTAGGCAGCCAGGCGCCCAGCCACGTCCTCGGCACGCAGGCCGAAGAGAAAGAAGTTGTCCTCGCCCACGGCTTCCAGGATTTCGATGTTGGCACCGTCGTAGGTGCCGATGGTGATCGCGCCGTTCATCATGAACTTCATGTTCCCGGTGCCGGAGGCTTCCTTGCCCGCCGTCGAAATCTGCTCCGAGAGGTCGGTCCCGGGTGCGATGACCTCCATCGCCGAGACGCGATAGTTGGGCAGAAACGCCACCTTGAGTCGATCTGCGATGTCCGGATCGTTATTGACGACATTGGCGACGTTGTTGATGAGCTTGATGATGCGCTTGGCCATCCAGTAGCCCGGCGCCGCCTTGCCGCCGAAGACGACGCAACGTGGTGCCCACTCCTTGGCGTCGCCGCGCTTGAGCCGGTCATACAGGTGGATCACGTGCAGTACGTTGAGGAGCTGGCGCTTGTACTCGTGGATGCGCTTGACCTGCGAATCGACCATGGCCAGCGGATCAAAACGCACGCCGCAATCGCGCTCGAGCATGTCGGCGAAACGCGCCTTGTTGGCGTGCTTGATGGCGCGCCAGCGCTTCCTGAACTCGGCGTTGTCGGCATAAGGCGCGAGTGCCTGCAGTTGCTCCAGGTCGGTCATCCAGCCGCCGCCTATGGTTTCGGTGATCAGTTTGCTCAGGTCGGGATTGCACAAGGCGAGCCAGCGGCGCTGGGTGACGCCATTGGTCTTGTTGTTGAACTTGTCCGGCCACAGCTCGTAGAAATCGCGGAACAGACCCTCCTGGAGAAGCTTGGTATGCAGGGCGGCAACGCCATTCACCGACGAACTGCCGACCACGGCCAGGTAGGCCATGCGCACCTGCTGCTCATCGCCCTCTTCGAAGATCGACATGCGCCGCAACCGCTCCATATCGCCTGGCCAGTGTCGGCCGACCTCGACAAGGAAGCGTGCATTGATTTCGTAGATGATCTCGAGGATCCGCGGCAACAGGTGCTGGAACAGCCGCACCGGCCAGCGTTCCAGGGCTTCGGGGAGCAAAGTATGGTTGGTATAGGCCATGCAGCGGGTGGTGATTTCCCAGGCCTTGAGCGGAGCCAGCCCGTGCTCATCCATCAGCAAGCGCATCAATTCCGCCACCGCCACGCTCGGATGCGTATCGTTGAGTTGAAAGCAGTTCTTTTCGCAGAACTGCGAAAGGTCGTCACCATGGTTGTTACGCCAGCGGCGCAATACGTCCTTCAATGCTGCAGAGGCGAGGAAGTACTGCTGGCGCAGCCGGAGCTGCCTGCCGTTCTCGCTCGCATCGTTGGGATAAAGCACCATGGTGATGTTTTCCGCTGCGTTCTTGCCGGCGACCGATTCGGTATAACTCCCCGCATTGAACTGGCCGAGATCGAACGCATCGGTTGCCGTTGCCTTCCACAAGCGAAGCGTGTTTACCGTGCCGTTGCGATAACCCGGGATCGGCGTGTCATAGGGCACTGCCAGCACGTCTTCGGTGTCGAGCCAGCGCACGCGGTCGTTGCCCTCGGCGTCACGGTCATGCACCGTCCGTCCGCCGAAGTGCACCCGCTGCGTGAACTCGGGACGCTCGAGCTCCCAGGGATTGCCGCGGATCAGCCAGTGATCCGGCTCCTCCATTTGCTCGCCGTTGGCGATCCGCTGGCGGAAGATCCCGTACTCATAGCGTATGCCGTGACCCATCACCGGAAGTTGTAGCGTCGCGCAACTGTCGAGGAAGCAGGCGGCCAGTCTCCCCAGGCCGCCATTGCCCAGACCGGCATCGGCTTCGTTGTCTTCGATGTCCTCCATCTTCATGCCGAGTTGCCCCAGCGCTTGCCGGGTCTGTTCCGGAATGTCGAGGTTGAGAACGGCGTTGCCGAGGGTGCGCCCCATCAGGAACTCCAGCGAAAGATAGTAGGCGCGTTTGCAATCGTGCATCCGATACGAGTAATGCGTATGCTTCCAGCGGTCCACCAGGCGGTCGCGCAAGGCCATCGCGACCGCTTGGTAGCGGTGATAGCTGTACTTCGAGTGGACGTCACAGCCCAGGGTGTGATTGAAGTGACTGCTGATGTCCCCCGCCAGGCTCTTGGCGTCCATCCCGAGGGGCGGTAGCTCGGTAAGCAGCGGATCGGAAATGCTTTGGCTTCTTGCTTTGGTGGCCATATCGTTCAAGACTCCTCTTCCAACGGACAGCGAAACCTGCGTGGCCCGCAAGGATGCCAGTTGTCGGCCTTCCTGCCTAGCCCGGATGTTTCACGAGCCGCCCGCTTGACACGACAGATATAGGTCAGATTGCCGCGGCTCGCGGGCGCGAGCGATTTTGCGCGGCACGATCTGTTGCTCACCTGCCGCCGATTTCCGACGATGATCGATGCTCTGAAACCCGCATGGATACTGGGCCTTGGAGCATCATTCGCAGACGAAGACAGCGCTTCTGAGCAAGCACGCTGAGCCCGAGTAACGCTCACTCCGCCATTGCCCCGGCGTCGACGAGTCGGTCTTCCGCGAGCACTTTGGCGTAGACTACGTCACCAGTCAGCTCGCCGGTCGGCGACAGCCCAAGGAGAATCATGAAGTGCGTTCACGACTTTCGCCTGCGTTTCGGAAAGAGGGAACTGGTACCCATCGTCATCGGCGGAATGGGTGTCGATATCTCCTCTGCCGAATTGGCACTTGAAGCCGCGCGTCTGGGTGGCATTGGCCACATCTCGGACGCGATGGTCCCGACCGTCTCGGACCGGCGCTTCAATACCGACTTCGTCAAGGAGAAGGCCAAGATCTACAAGTACAACGTCGCCAACACCGACAAGTCCAAGGTGGTGTTCGATCTCGGCCGGCTGGCCGAAGCTACGCACATGCACGTCGGCCAGACCATCGAGGCAAAGCACGGCGACGGCCTGATCTTCATCAATTGCATGGAAAAGCTCAGCATGAACGCGCCGCGGGACACACTTCGCGTGCGACTTTGCGCTGCGCTCGATGCCGGCATCGACGGCATCACCTTGAGCGCTGGGCTGCATCTCGGCTCGTTCGCGTTGATGGAGGATCATCCGCGCTTTCGCGACGCGAAGCTGGGCATCATCGTCTCATCGCTGCGCGCGCTGCAGCTCTTTCTGCGCAAGAACGCCAGGCTCGATCGGTTGCCGGATTACGTGGTGGTCGAAGGACCGCTGGCCGGTGGCCACCTCGGCTTCGGATTGGACTGGGCGAGCTACGATCTGCATACGATCGTCACGGAAGTTGCACGGTATCTGCATGCCGAACAACTGAACATTCCGCTGATCGCGGCCGGCGGCATCTTCACCGGCAGCGATGCAGTGTCGTTCCTCGATAACGGGGCCGCGGCAGTGCAGGTCGCAACGCGATTCACGGTGACGCGCGAGGCCGGTTTGCCGGACAAGGTAAAGCAGGAGTACTTCCGTGCGAGCGAGCAGGACATCGAGGTCAACAACATCTCGCCGACCGGCTACCCGATGCGCATGCTCAAGGGCAGTCCGGCGATCGGTGCCGGCATTCGCCCCAATTGCGAAGCATACGGTTACCTGCTGGACGGCAATGGCAACTGCGATTACATCGCCGCCTACAATCGCGAAGTCGCGCTACATCCGACAGCCAAAAAGGTCTCCGTGATGGACAAGACCTGTTTGTGCACACACATGCGCAACTTCGACTGCTGGACCTGTGGGCACTATGCCTATCGCCTGAAGGACACTTCTCGCCTGCTTGCCGATGGCAGCTACACGGTGCTCAGCGCCGAACATGTCTTTCGCGATTACCAGTTCAGTACCGACCAGCAGATCTGCTTGCCGACCTGACGGCATGAGGCCGTGGCGGGGGATCAGCGCTTGTCCAACGGTACGACGTCGCGGCGTGTCGCGCCGGTGAACAACTGTCGCGGTCGTCCGATCTTCTGATCGGCTTCGCCGATCATTTCGCTCCAGTGAGCGATCCAGCCGACCGTCCGCGCCATCGCAAAAATCGCGGTGAACATCGACTTGGGAATACCCAGCGCACGCTGCACGATGCCCGAATAGAAGTCGACGTTGGGATAGAGCCCCTTGCTGACGAAGAAGTCGTCCTCCAGCGCAATGCGCTCGAGTTCCAGTGCGAGCTTGAACAGCCGATCATCGTGCAGCCCGAGTTCGTTCAGCACTTCGTGACAGGTTTCGCGCATGATCCTGCCGCGCGGATCGAAATTCTTGTACACGCGGTGACCAAATCCTGCAAGGCGGAAGGTGTCGCTTTGGTCCTTGGCGCGCTTGATGTACAGGCCGATGCGGGAGACATCCCCGATCTTCTCCAGCATGTCGAGTACGGCCTCGTTGGCACCGCCATGGGCGGGGCCCCACAGACACGCGATTCCGGAGGCGACGCAGGCGAACGGGTTCGCCCCCGAGGAGCCGGCGAGGCGGACCGTGGACGTGGAGGCGCCTTGTTCATGGTCGGCGTGCACGATCAAGACGCGATCGAGTGCCCGCGCAAGAACCGGATTGGGCAAATAAGGCTCGCAGGGCGTTGCGAACATCATGTGCATGAAGTTGGAGGCGTAGTCGAGATCGTTGCGTGGCCGCACGAATGGCTCACCGATGTTGTACTTGTAGGCCATGGCGACGATGTTTGGGATCTTCGCCAGCAGCCGGTCGGCGGATATTTCGCGATGCCTCTGGTCGCTGAAATCCATGGCGTCGTGATAGAAGGCGGAGAGTGCACCGACCACGCCCATCATTACGGCCATCGGATGGGCATCGCGTCTGAAGCCGGTGTATAGGCGGGAAAGCTGTTCATGCACCATGGTGTGGTGCATGATTTCGCTGGTCCAGGCCTGCTTTTGCTCTGCGTTGGGCAACTCGCCCTTGAGGATCAGGTAGCACACCTCGAGGAAGTCACACTGATAGGCGAGTTCCTCGATCGGGTAGCCGCGATACAGCAGCGTGCCCGCCTGACCGTCCACGAAGGTGATCGCCGACCGGCAGGCAGCGGTCGACAGGAAGCCGGGATCGAAGGTGAACATCCCGGTCTTGGCGTAGAGCGAGCGGATATCGATGACATCCGGGCCAACCGTACCGCTGAATACCGGGAAGTCGACCGATTTACCCTCGATCGTGAGTCTTGCAGCGCGTTGGTCGGTCATGCTCGCCCCCTTTGAAGATCAGTCAGCTCGGCTAGTCTGCAATCGCAGTGCTCCGCGTCCGCCCGCCGATGGCGCACGGCCCCGATCGAGTCACCTTCCTGTCGCCGAGACCCGCGAAACGACCGGGAAAAGGCAACCAATGCTATTGTCGATCAGCTTGCTGCATTGCGCAAGAACAAACCCCTGCTGATCCGGGTGGGATTGCGGCCGGCGCATCTGTGGCGCCGAATCGGTCAGCATGAATCCGTTGAGTCATTCAAGTCGCCCACCGATTTCATTGATGCCGGCTCGGGGAGTCGGAGTTCGGGCTATCGTTGATCAGGCGACAAATCTTGCGCCCAGGATTGCTCCGGGTGTCTTGGCCGCAATGCTAATAGCAGCGGGTCTGCGAGGTCATATGGGTGATGGGGGCGTTGCGACCGCGGCGTCCACGGACCGGTCGTCGATCGGGCTCGGTCATCCTCGGCCAGTTACCGGACCGAGTTTGATGGAGGAGTGCCGGATGATCGAGGCGACTTCCCGCGCGGGGACAACCGACCCCTGCAGGAACCGACCGCGGCCCGCCGAAAGGCGACGGACTGAAAGGCGAGGCGGGCGCTCAAACCTCGCCAGCGCGGAAAAATGCCCGCCGCGCAGTCGCACCGACTGCGCGGCGGAAGCATCGATCAGATCTTCTCGCGCGCAAGCTCCCAGCGATCGGGCGAGCGCCACAGCCGCGAGCGCAGCAGCTCGCGCTCGAATGTGAACTCCTTTGGCAGGCGGTCGAGGAAGCGGTCGAACAGTTCCTCGTGTGAATGAGCCTCGGCCGTACCGGCTTCACGGCCCACTCCCATCAGATCGTGGAACGCATCCTTCGAGAAATCCAGCCCCTTCCACTCGAGATCCTCGTAGCGAGGCATCCAGCCGATCGGGCTCTCTACCGCGAAGCCTCGGCCATGCACCCGATCGACGATCCACTTCAGTACCCGCATGTTCTCGCCGAAGCCCGGCCACAGGAACTTGCCGTCCTCGCCCTTGCGGAACCAGTTCACGCGGAAGATGCGCGGTGGATTGGAAACCTTGCGGCCAACGTTGAGCCAGTGGGTGAAGTAGTCAGCCATGTTGTAGCCGCAGAATGGCAGCATCGCCATCGGGTCGCGCCGCATCGCCACCTGCCCGATCGCAGCAGCGGTCGCCTCGGAACCCATCGTCGCGGCCAGATAGACGCCGTGAGCCCAGTTGAACGCCTGGAACACCAAGGGCATGTCCTTGCTCATCCGGCCGCCGAAAACGAAGGCGCTGATCGGCACGCCGTTGGGGTTCTCCCACTCCGGGTCGATCGACGGGCACTGGTTTGCTGGGGCGGTGAAGCGGGAATTCGCGTGCGCCGCCAGACGCCCGCAGTCAGGCGTCCAGTCTTTGCCCTGCCAGTCGATGGCGTGTGCCGGCGGCGGGCCATCCATGCCTTCCCACCATACGTCGCCATCGTCGGTCAGCGCCACATTGGTGAAGATCGAGTTCTTGGTCATCGTCAGCATGGCATTGGCATTGGAGGCCATGTTCGTGCCAGGCGCAACGCCGAAGAAACCGGCCTCGGGGTTGATTGCCCGCAGCAGCCCATCCGGCGCCTTCTTGATCCACGCGATGTCGTCACCGACGGTGGTGACCTTCCAGCCATCGAACCCTGGTGGGGGTTTGAGCATCGCGAGGTTGGTCTTGCCGCAAGCGCTGGGGAATGCGGCACCAATGTATGTCCTCTCGCCGTTCGGCGCCTGCAAGCCGGAAATCAGCATGTGTTCTGCCAGCCAGCCCTCGTTGCGCGCCATGACCGAAGCGATGCGCAGCGCCAGGCACTTCTTGCCCAGCAGGGCATTGCCGCCGTAGCCCGAACCGTAGGACCAGATCTCGGTCGTGTCGGGGAAGTGCACGATGTACTTCTTGCTGATGTCCCCTTCGCATGGCCAGGTTACATCCTTCTTTCCCGGCTCCAACGGCGCTCCCACCGAATGCATGCAAGGAATGAAGGGCCCGTCCCCGAGCACGTCAAGAACCTTGGAGCCCATGCGCGTCATGATCCGCATGTTGACCACGACGTAGGCACTATCGGTGATCTCCACCCCGATCTTGGCGATCGGCGAGCCCAGCGGGCCCATGCTGAAGGGGATCACGTACATCGTGCGCCCGCGCATGCAGCCTTTGAATACACCGCTCAGCTTCGCCCGCATTTCGTCCGGCGGCGCCCAGTTGTTCGTGGGACCGACTTCTTCCTTGGTGGCGGCACAAATGAAGGTACGCTCCTCGACCCGGGCCACGTCGGAGGGGTGAGAACGCGCGAGAAAACAATTCGGCCGCTTTTCCGGATTCAGGCGGATGAAGGTTCCGTTCTTGACCATCAGCTCGCACAGCCGGTCGTACTCTTCCTGCGACCCGTCGCACCACACCACCTGGTCTGGCGTGCACAGCTCAGCCATCTCGCTGACCCAGGCAAGAAGCTTCTTGTTGCTGGTCTTTCCCTCGGAAACGCTAGATTTGTTGCTCATCAATTGACTCCTTGCAGGTGACATCGATTCGATCACTTTCAGCGTCCAGGCGTCCCCCGAGCACGGATGCGGATCGAACCAATGGAATGGTGATCAGATGGGCCATATAATCATCGCGCGGCAACCACCGCATGCCACAAATCAAACCGTACCACACGGCGAGAGGAGCCGCAATCCGCGACCGGTCTCGCCGGTGGGCACAACACGCCGCCAGGCGGACAGACGGTGTCCGACGTAGTCCGCTCGGCTCGGCGTTTGCCATCCATGAGCGAGAAACGGCCGGATATCAGCCTTGCGGCTTAAGTACGATGCCTGCCAGCGGTGGCACGGTAACCTTGATCGAGTAGGGACGGTCCATCCACGGCATGTCTTCCGCCCAGAGTTCCTCGCCGCCATTGCCCATATTGGCGCCTCCGTAGAGGTAGGAGTCGGAGTTGAGAACCTCTCGGTAGGCACCCCCGCGTGGCACCCCGATGCGGTATTCCGTGCGCGGAACGGGCGTGAAGTTGACGATCACTACAAGAAAATCGTCCTGCACTTTCCGAACGAAGCTCAGGATCGACTGGTGCGAGTCGTGGCAGTCGATCCACTCGAACCCCTGCCATTCGAACTCGCTCGTGTACAGCGCGGCCGAATTGCGATAGAGGTGATTCAGATCCTGCACCAGCAGTTGCATGCCGCGATGTAATGGAAACTGCAACACGTACCAGTCGAGCACACCGGCGCTGTTCCATTCCAGACCCTGCCCGAACTCGGTTCCCATGAACAGAAGCTTCTTGCCCGGATGGGTGAACATGTACGTATAGAGCAGGCGCAGATTGGCGAAGCGCTGCCATTCGTCGCCCGGCATCTTGTTCAGCATCGAACCCTTGCCATGCACGACCTCGTCGTGCGAGAAGGGCAGCATGAAATTCTCGGTGAATGCATATAGCATGCTGAACGTGAGCAGGTCGTGGTGGTACTGTCGATGTATCGGCTCGTTCGACATATAGCGCAGGGTGTCATTCATCCAGCCCATGTTCCACTTGATGTCGAAGCCGAGGCCGCCGAGATAGGTTGGACGGGTCACCTGCGGCCAGGAGGTCGATTCTTCGGCGATGATCAGGGAGCCGGGACATTCGCTGTGGGCGACGGCGTTGAACTCCCGCAGGAAATCGATCGCCTCGAGATTCTCCCGTCCGCCGAACTGATTCGGAATCCATTCGGTGCGCGAGTAGTCGAGGTAGAGCATGGAGGCGACCGCATCGACCCGCAGGCCATCGATATGGTATTCCTTCAGCCAGTACACGGCGCTCGAGATCAGGAAGTTCTTCACCTCGTTGCGGCCGAAATTGAAGATCAGGGTCGACCAGTCGAGATGCTCGCCCTTGCGCGGGTCCGCGTGCTCGTACAGCGGTGTGCCGTCGAAGCGGGCCAGCGCATAGGCATCCTTGGGAAAATGGGCCGGAACCCAGTCCAGGATTACGCCGATGCCATGGTTGTGGCAGTAGTCGACAAAGTAGCGGAAATCGTCCGGCGTGCCGAAACGGCTGGTGGGTGCGAAGTAGCCGGTTGCCTGGTAGCCCCACGACATGTCGAACGGATGCTCGGTGATCGGCAGCAGTTCGATGTGAGTAAAACCCAGCTGCAACACGTAATCGACCAGCTTGGCCGCCAACTCGCGGTAGTTGAGGAACTCGCCCTCGATGCCGCGTTGCCACGATCCGAGATGCACCTCGTACACCGACATCGGCGTGTGCTGCCAGTCGGCCTGTGCGCGCCGCTGCATCCAGCCGCCGTCCTGCCAGTCATGTTCCGAGGTTCCGACGACTATCGAGGAGGTATTCGGCCGCTTCTCGAACTGCTGGCCGTAGGGGTCCGATTTGAGCAGCACCTCGCCGGAATGGCGATTCCGGATTTCGAACTTGTAGAAACTCCCGGGGCCGATGTCCGGTATGAACAGCTCCCAGACACCGCTTCCTGGACGTACACGCATGGGGTGACGCCGTCCATCCCAGCCATTGAAGTCGCCAACCACACTGATCCGCTCCGCGTTGGGTGCCCAGACCGCAAACAGCACGCCAGCGACGCCGTCTACCTCATGTTCGTGCGCACCCTTGAACCGATAGGCCTGGTGGTGTTTCCCTTCGGAGAACAGGTGCAGATCGAACTCCGACAACTGAGGCGGATAGGCATAGGGGTCGTGGGCGATGTGATCGTGGTGGCTCGAATCGCGCCAGATCAGGCGGTAGCGATCAGGAATCTTTTTGGCCGGTCCGCGCCATTCGAAGAAATCGCTGTCCGGAACGCGAGTCATGGCAAGGTTTCCCTCGGCGATGGAGACCTCGCTCGCGTGCGGCAGGAAGACCCTCACTACGACTTCGTCGCCGTCCGGATGTCTGCCGAGCACGGCAAACGGGTCATGGTGGCGCGCATCCCGGATCCGGATCATATCGTCACTGAACTGAACTTTTCGCATCATTGCTCCCCTATTGACCGGCTGGACCGCACCGGTGTCTGCTTGCGTTGCTATCGTATTGAAGCCTTTTCATTCGAATCGTATTGAATTGGCATTGCTGTCCCGGCATCCCTCAGCGATCTGGTCTGCGCTGTGCGAACGATCGGTTTGCGCGACGCCGCGAGCGCAGTTTGGCCGGATCGGGATAGCGCGGTTAAAGTATCGGCGCCGCTCGACTTCCCGAGATGTCGAATAACGACCGGTTTCGCATGCAATCTTATGCACCAGGAGGCTCGCCAAATTATCGCCGCGGCAGGCGCCGCGATCGAAGGTCCGGGATCGATCCCGAAGGTTCTTGTCATGGCGCCATTTTACGCCTTGTGCGGGGCCAATCCATGTCCGCTGCAGCGCGAAACTTTTGCCGCCTGATATGGCGGCGTTCAAGCCGTTGAATGTGTGGGGTTCGCATGATCAAGCATCAACCCGTAGTGTGGCCAGGGAAACCTTTTCCGCTTGGCGCAAGCTGGGACGGCCATGGCGTCAACTTTGCCCTGTTCTCCGAGCAGGCCGAGCGAGTCGAGCTGTGTCTGTTCGATGCCCGCGGCCGGCGCGAGATCGAACGCATCACCTTGCCCGAGCGTACCGACATGGTTTGGCACGGCTACCTGCCGGGCGCCGCGGTCGGGCTGTTATACGGCTATCGCGTCCACGGTCAGTATCGGCCGCAGCTCGGGCAGCGCTTCAATCCCAACAAGCTGCTGCTGGATCCGTATGCGAAGGCGACGATCGGCAAACTGCATGCGAGCGATGCCGATCATGCCTACAAGCTCGGGGCCGAGCGGGAGGATCTGTCGTTCGACTGGCGCGACAACGGGGCGGCCATGCCCAAGTGCCAGGTGACCGGAGCCCCGTTCGACTGGGAGGACGATCGTGCTCCTGACACGCCCTGGAGCGAAACCGTCATTTACGAGGTGCACGTCAAGGGCTTTACTGCTCTGCATCCGGCCATTCCGGGGCCTCTGCGGGGAACTTACGCCGGCCTGGCCTGCGCGCCGGCCATCGCGCATCTGCAGCGACTCGGGGTTACGGCGGTCGATCTGCTTCCCGTGCACTGCTTTCTGGACGAACGCACGCTGGTCAAAAGCGGAATGCGTAACTACTGGGGCTACAACTCGATCGGGTTCTTCGCGCCTGCCCGCCGATATGCCGCCAGCAGCGACGCGCCGGGCGAGTTCAAGGCAATGGTCAAGGCACTGCACCGAGCCGGCATCGAAGTGATCCTGGATGTGGTGTACAACCACACTGCAGAAGGTAACCACCTCGGTCCGACCGTTTGTTTTCGTGGCATCGACAACCTCGCCTACTACCGCCTTAAGCCAGGCAACCCGCGCTTCTACATGGATTACACTGGGTGCGGAAACACCCTCAACACCATGCATCCGCAGGTGCTGCAACTGATCATGGATTCGCTGCGATACTGGGTTCAGGAAATGCACGTCGATGGCTTTCGCTTCGACCTCGCCGCCACGCTGGCCCGCGAAGCTCACGAGTTCGACCGGCACGGCGCCTTTCTCGACATCATTCATCAGGATCCGGTCCTGTCTCGCGTGAAGCTCATTGCCGAGCCATGGGACGTCGGCGAAGGCGGCTACCAGGTCGGCAATTTTCCCGTCGGCTGGACCGAATGGAACGGCAAGTACCGCGACGCGGTGCGCGCCTACTGGAAGGGCGAAGGCGGCCTCATCGGTGATCTCGCCTATCGCCTGACCGGTTCCAGCGATCTGTACGCGCACAACGGCCGGCGCCCTTGCGCCAGCATCAATTTCGTCACCGCCCACGACGGCTTCGTCCTGCAGGATCTGGTGAGCTACCAGCGCAAGCACAATGAGGCCAATGGCGAAGACAACCGCGATGGTGCCGACAACAATCAGAGCTGGAACTGCGGCGTTGAAGGGCCAACCGATGACGCGGAGATCCTCGCGTTGCGGGCGCGCCAGAAGCGCAATTTGCTGGCCACGCTGCTGCTCTCCCAGGGCGTGCCGATGATTGTTGCGGGTGACGAGATGGGCCATACGCAGCACGGCAACAACAATGCGTACTGCCAGGACAATGCCATCAGCTGGATCGACTGGGAGTTGTCGCAGACAGACCTGGATCTGCTGGCGTTCGTGCGACAACTGATCCGGTTTCGGCGCGAACATCCAGCCTTCCGCCGGCGCAGCTATTTTCACGTGCATTCGCCGCGCGATAGCGAGAAGAACATTCTGTGGTTCGACCCCGACGGGTTGGAGATGGGTAATGACGAATGGAATCAGGGATTCGCGCGCTGCCTCGGCATGTATCTGTTGGGCGATGCCATCGGCGAGACAGACACACGGGGAAGTCCAGTCGCGGACGACGATTTCATGCTGTTGATCAATGCCCACCACGAGGAGATTCCCTTCGTGCTGCCAAGCTTTCAGGCTCACGTTCGCTGGCATATCGCGCTCGACACCAGTCAGCCGGCTGGCGCAATCGGCGGTCGACGATTCGCCGGCGGCGATATCTTCCCGTTGCAGGGGCGCTCGCTGGCATTGCTGCAACAGCCGGGAAAGGGGGCTGCGAGGTTTGCTGCTGACTTCGCCGCGTCCGCCTCATCAGCTGCGGCTCCTTCAACCGCCGTCTGACACCTCGACGCGCGATTCTGTCTGGGCATCGGTCTATCGATCGCAAGGAGAAAGCACAGCATGGCACAGGTGGACTATTCGGAAATCGCAAGACATCCCAAGTTCAGGGAACTCTCGCGCAAGAAGGTCCGCTTCCTCGTTGGTTGGTGGCTGTTCTCTACGATCTTCTACTTTGGCCTTCCGATCTGGGCGGGCAATACCACGCTTCAATCCGATGTCGGCAACATGAAGGTCATCGGGAACGTCCCGCTGCTCTATCTTTACGCCCTTGCTCAGTACGCTTTGTCGATTGCGATTGCGCTTTACTACACGTACTGGGCGAACAAGTACGCGGATCGGCTTACCGAAGAACTGCTGCGCGACCTCCGCACCAAGCCATGAGCCTGTGGATGCCACGCGGTGGAGATCCGGCGATGAATCTCGCGGCGGCATGACCGGGAGAGTCCGCGCGAGAACCGGAACTTGTTGAAGGGAAGCGTCGGAATGAGCACGATTCTGCGATTGGCAGCATTCCGCCTGGGACTGCTGGTGGCAACGATGATCCAGGCTCCAGCAGTCGCGGGCGTCGACACTGCAGGCGCGCCGGCATTGCTCGCCCCGGCGCAAGTGCCGGCGGCGGCAGCGTCTGTCGCGGCAGCAGCGCCGTATGCCGTTGTCAAGTCCAACAAGCCGCTGACCATTGGACTGTTCGTCATCATCATTGGGTTGACTCTGGCAATTGTCTTCTGGGCGGCGGGCAGAAGCAGGAAGAAATCGGGCTTCTACGCCGCCAGGTCATCGATCAGCGGTCTCCAGAATGGTTGGGCGATTGCCGGCGACTACATGTCGGCGGCTACCTTCCTCGGCATGGCCGGGCTGATTTCGCTGAACGGCTTCGACGGCTTCCTGTACCCGACCGGGTGGATGGTCGCCTTCGTCACGGTGCTGCTGGTCGTCGCCGAACCTTGCCGAAATATCGGCAAATACACGGTGGGCGATATCCTTTCCGTTCGTGCCTCTGCAAAGCCCGTGCGTGCCGCCGCGGCGGTGGTAACGGTTTTCGTGTCGACGTTCTACCTGACGGCACAACTCGTCGGTGCGGGCAAGTTGATGGAACTCCTGCTTGGCGTTCCCTACTCGATGTCGATTGTTGGTGTGGCTGTGCTGATCTCGATTTACGTGGTGTTCGGGGGAATGATTGCCACCACTTGGGTGCAGATCATCAAGGCCGCGTTGCTCGTCAGCGGTGGGGCGCTCTTGTCCTTCCTGGTGCTGCTGAAGTTCGGGATGAACCCCTTGAGGCTGATGGAGAATGTCGCCAACAATACCCAGATCCAGAGCTGGGTGCAGACGAAGCTTGGCCACGTGACACCGCAACCAGGCCTCGACTACGGTCAACGCTACCTCGAGCCGGGATTGTTCCTGCACGGCGTGTGGGATCAGATTTCGCTCGGCATGGCCGTGTGCCTCGGGGCTGCCGGAATGCCGCACATCCTGATGCGTTTCTTCACGGTTCCTGATGCGAAGACGGCACGCAAGTCGGTGGTCGTGGCGATGTTCATCATCGCGCTGTTTTTCCTGCTGACGACGTTCATGGGATACGGCGCCGCGACGCGGCTTACGCCGCAAGGCATTGCCGAAGTGGACAAGACCGGCAATATGGCCAACCCTCTGCTGGCTCGGTTCCTAGGCTCGGAGTTTCACCCGATGCTGGGCGACTTGCTGCAGGCGTTCGTCTGCGCGGTCGCGTTCGCGACCATCCTCGCCGTGGTTTCGGGTCTTGTGCTCGCATGTTCGGCCGCCATCTCGCACGATGTCTATACCAAAGTCATCAAGAACGGCCGCGCCGACCAGGCCTCACAGATGCGCGCCGCGCGCCTCACGTCGCTGGTTGTGGGCGTGGTAGCCGTGATCATCGCCTTCGCCGCAGAGAGGCAGAACGTCGCCCACCTCGTCGCGCTGGCGTTCGCGGTTTCAGCATCGGGCATGCTGCCGGCGGTCGTGCTCACCCTGTTCTGGAAGAAGATGAGCACCGCGGGCGTCATGGCCGCTTTGCTGATCGGTACCTTCAGTGGCATCGGGCTGGTACTCGTCTCGCCCAACATGCAGTATCCGCAACTCATCGCCGCTGCCGATCAGAAGGTCTTCGCCGCCCTGGAGACGAAGCAGGCGGCCGGCACGACGTTGAGCGATACGGAGACGACGGACCTCGCGAACGCGAAGACCTCGTACGCAGCAAACAAGGACGGAACGTCGATCATGGGTCTCGCGAAGCCACTGTTCCCGCTGAAGGTACCCGCAATCCTTTGCATCCCGCTCGGTTTCCTGTCCGCCTTCATCTTCTCGTTGTTGTTCCCGAGCAAGCGCGAGCAAGACGCATTCGAGGAACTGTACGTTCGCCAGACAACCGGCATCGGCGTTTCCGCGTCAGTCGCACACTGATCCACGTCTGTCGCGAACAGGGAAGGGGCGATCTACCCCATTTTTTCGGGGCCGGGCCTTCGGCGGCGAAGTCTGGCCCGGGAGTTTCACGATCCGGCCGCGTGCCTCAGGCGTCGGACTCCCGGGTTCTCCGACCCGGGCGCAGCGCAGGCCGGGATGAGACGAACTGCGAGATAATTGGGCCAGGCTGCCGCGTCTTTCGACCTTTGCAGCATTGTTTCCACCAAGGACAAGTCATGACCGCTACCTATGAAGACATCGTGTTGGATAGCAGGAACGGGGTCGCTACGATCACCATCAATCGCCCGGACAAGTACAACGCGTTCCGCGCCCAGACCTGCGAGGAGTTGATCGACGCGTTTCTTCGGGCTGGATGGGATCGCTCGGTGGGCGTTATCGTCCTGACTGGCGCTGGCGACCGGGCGTTCTGTACCGGCGGAGACCAGTCCGCTCACGCCGGCCATTACGATGGGCGGGGCGTCATAGGGCTTCCGCTGGAGGAGTTGCAGGCGGTTATCCGCGATGTGCCCAAGCCGGTGATTGCCAAAGTGCGCGGTTACGCCATCGGCGGCGGCCACGTGCTGGCGCTGTTGTGCGATCTGACGCTTGCGGCCGAGTCGGCCAAGTTCGGCCAGGTCGGTCCCAAGGTGGGCTCGGTGGACCCCGGCTTCGGCACCGCATATATGGCGCGCGTCATCGGGGAGAAGCGGGCGCGGGAAGTCTGGTACCTGTGCCGTCAGTACACCGCGGCCGAAGCAGTACAGATGGGCTTGGCGAACAAGGCCGTGCCGGATGCGGATCTCGATGCGGAGGTCGAACGCTGGTGCGCGGAGATTCTGGAAAAGAGCCCGACCGCGCTGACTTTGGCCAAGCGTTCCTTCAATGCCGACACCGCGCATATCGCGGGCATCTCCGCGTTGGGGCTGCAGGCCGTCGGGCTGTTCTATGGGACGGAGGAATCGCAGGAAGGCGTGCGGGCGTTTCAGGAGAAGCGCAAGCCGCGGTTTCGCGGCGTCTGATCGCCCGAACCGAGCCATCAAGGATCGGCCGCGTGTCGGTCCCGCATCGAGGCAGTCGGGAATGAAGTTCTTGCTTTCAAGCGCGGACTTTTCGGCCCGTGTCGTCTATAGTCGCGCACGGAGTGGATCCCTCGGCCTCGGATCCACGCATACCACTTCGAAGAATGGCCAAGAACATCCTGGGGGGAGTTGACATGAGCAAGAACGAGCAAACGTCAGGCGAGTTGCCAGCGAAGCCGGATTCTGCGCGGAACGCGGATTACGAAGACACACGCACCGGGCTCGGTGTGGATTCGCTGAAGCGCGCCTTTCTCGACAAGCTGGTTTATGTGCAGGCGCGATTCCCCGAGGTCGCGACGCAGCGCGATTGCTACCAGGCGCTCGCGGGCGTGGTGCGCGACCGACTCCTGCACCGCTGGGTACAGACCGCGCGCACCTACAAGCAACAGGGCAGCCGTACCGTCTGCTACATGTCCGCCGAATTCCTGATCGGACCACAACTCGGCAACAACCTGATCAATCTCGGCATTGTCGACAACACGCGGCAAGCCATGAAGGAACTCGGGCTCGATCTCGATGTGCTGATCGACCAGGAGGAGGAACCCGGCCTGGGCAACGGCGGTCTCGGTCGTTTGGCGGCCTGTTACCTCGACTCTCTGGCGACTCTCGAAATTCCCGCCATCGGCTATGGCATTCGCTACGAGTTCGGGATTTTCACGCAGGCAATCCGCGACGGCATGCAGGTCGAGTTGACGGACAACTGGTTCCGGCACGGAAGCCCGTGGCTGATTCACCGTCCGAATGTCGCTTTCGACGTCAAGCTAGGGGGCCATACGGAAATTCAGTACGAAGGGACAGCCAGTCGCCGCGCACGAGTTCAGTGGATTCCCGGAAGGGTGGTGCGGGGCACCGCATGGGACATGCCCGTGCTGGGATACGGCGTGAACACCCCCAATCGGCTCAGGCTGTGGAGCGCAGAGTCACCGGAAACATTCGATTTCGGAGCCTTCAATGCTGGCAACTACTATCAGGCGGTGGACGCACAGGTCCAGTCGGAGACTCTGACCAAGGTACTGTACCCGAACGACGAAATGGAAGCGGGACAGGAACTGCGGCTCGAGCAACAGTATTTCTTCGTCTCGTGCTCGCTGCAGGACATGATCCGCCTGCAACTGCAAACACAAAAGACTCTCGACGGTTTCCACGAGAAGTTCGTCGTCCAGCTCAACGATACCCATCCGTCGATTGCCGTCGCGGAGTTGATGCGCTTGCTGGTGGACGAATACGACATTTCGTGGGACCAAGCGTGGTCGATAACCCGAAAGACCCTCGCCTATACCAATCATACGCTGCTCCCCGAGGCACTCGAGAAATGGCGCCTGGAACTGTTCAAGCGGATACTGCCGCGGCATTTGGAAATCATTTGCGAAATCAATGCACGTTTCCTCGACGAGGTGCGAATCGGCTTTCCGTTCGACATCGCGAAGCTCAGGCGGATGTCGCTGATCGACGAGGACGGTCCGCGGTTCGTGCGCATGGCGCATCTTGCAATCGTCGGCAGCTTCGCGGTGAATGGTGTGGCCAAGCTTCACAGCGATCTGCTCAAGTCGGATGTCCTCAATGACTTCCACGACCTGTGGCCGGAAAAATTCAACAACAAGACCAACGGTGTCACACCGCGCCGCTTCGTGCTGCTGATAAATCCGAAGATGTCGCGGCTGATCGACGATACGATCGGCCCGGGCTGGGTCACCGACATGACACGGCTGTGCGAGCTGGAACCGCATGCCGACGATCCGGCGTTTCGCGAGGCCTGGCGCCGCATCAAGCGAAGCAACAAGCTCGACCTCGCCCGCGAGATAAAGCGCATCGCCAATGTCGATGTCGACCCGACATCGATGTTCGATGTCCAGGTCAAACGCATCCATGAGTACAAGCGCCAACACCTCAACCTGCTGCACGTCGTCTCGCTGTACAAGCGCCTGAAGGACAATCCGAATCTCGAGATGGCGCCGCGAACCGTGATCTTCGGCGGCAAGGCCGCGCCGGGGTATGCGATGGCCAAGTCGATGGTCAGATTGATCACCACTGTCGCCGACCTGATCGAACGCGACCCGGCGATGCGGGGCAAGCTGCAGGTCGTGTTCTTCCCGAATTACAACGTCAAGAACGCGCAATGGATCTTCCCGGCTGCCGATCTGTCGGAGCAGATCTCACTCGCCGGCAAGGAGGCCTCGGGAACCGGCAACATGAAACTCCAGATGAACGGCGCGCTCACGATCGGTACCCTCGACGGCGCCAATGTCGAAATCCGCGAGCAAGTCGGAGACGAGAACTTCTTCCTGTTCGGGATGACCACACCGGAGGTCAAGGAGCTCAAGGGCAGGGGTTACTCTGCGCGCGCCTGCTACGAAGCGAACCCGCATCTGCGCGAAGTGATCGACCTCATCGCTTCGGGGTTCTTCACCAAGGGCGACTGCGAGATCTTCCGGCCGTTGATACACAGCCTTCTTGATTACGACGAATACATGCTGCTCGCCGACTTCCAGGCTTACATCGACTGCCAGGACAGGGTGTCCGAAACCTACCTCGATTTCGAGCGCTGGTCGCGAATGTCGATTCTCAATGTCGCGCGTTCCGGGTTCTTTTCGTCGGATCGGGCGATCCGTGAGTACTGCGACGAAATATGGAAGGTGCGGCCGGTGCGGATCGACCTTCGCGATCTTTCCGAAGACGACTTGAAGTTCACGCGCGCAGCCGGGCCAGCCAAGTGAAGCAGGGCAGGGCGGCGCTTCGCCGACCACTGCGAAATGCGCCCTATCTTGCGCCAATCGACCATCGAGGCGCGCCGCCGCGCGCCTCGGTCCGAGGCGGGCGGGGTAGTCGCCGGCGAGTTTTCTAACCGCGGCGGATCTTGATGATGTGTGCCATCTTGCCGGCCGGACTGAGTTCGATGTAGGCCGTCGGGCCGCCCCAGATATATCGGTCGTCGGACAGCAGATCATGTGCCTCGTACTGCTCGTGTGCGCCGATGCCGAAGGTGCCCAGCGGTATCTCGATGAGCGTTGACTGGGACTGGAAGGGGTCGACGTTGACGACACAGACGATGATGTCGGACCTGTCCTCGGTCATCTTGGCGTAGGCGATGATGTTGGGATTGTGCGAACCGAGGAACAGCACGTCGTTGTAGGTCTGCAAGGCCGGCGAGTCGCGGCGAATCTGGTTGATCCGCGTAATGATCGAGACGATGTTTCCGGGCGTCCCTTCCCAGTCGCGTACCTTGATCTCGTACTTCTCCGAGTTCAGGTATTCCTCCTTGCCCGGAATCGCTTCGTTTTCGCACACCTCGTAGCCGCTGTAGATGCCGTAGACGCTGGACAGCGTCGCGGCCAGCACGGCGCGCATGATGAACGCCGGCCTGCCACCGAACTGCAGAATCGGCGGCAGGATGTCCGGAGTATTGGCAAAGAAGTTGCCGGTGAAGTATTCCTTCATCTCGCCGCTGGTCAACTCGCTGACGTACTCGGTGAGTTCTTGTGCGCTGTTGCGCCAGGTGAAGTAGGTGTAGGACTGGGCGAATCCGACTTTCGCCAGCAGCCGCATCATCTTCGGCTTGGTGAAGGCTTCAGCCAGGAAGATGACGTCCGGGTGATGGCGATGAACTTCATCGATTACCCATTCCCAGAAAGGCACCGGTTTGGTGTGCGGGTTGTCGACGCGGAAAGTGGTCACGCCCTTGTCGACCCAGAACAGGAAGATCTTGAGCATCTCCTGCCAAAGCCCGACACGGTCGCTGGTCCCGAAATTGAGCGGGTACACATCCTGGTATTTCTTCGGCGGGTTCTCGGCGTATTTGATCGACCCGTCCGGACGATGGAAGAACCACTCTGGATGCTCGGTCACGTAGGGATGGTCAGGCGAGCAATTCATCACATAATCGAGTGCGATCTCGATCCCCAGCTCGCGACAGGTGGCGACGAACTTGTCCCAGTCGTCCCAGGTTCCGAGCTGAGGCTCCAGTCCCATGTGGCCGCCATGCTTGTTGCCGATTGCCCATGGGCTGCCGACGTCGCCCGGTTCCGCGACCAGGGAGTTGTTCTTGCCTTTGCGGAAGCTGTTGCCGATTGGGTGAATCGGCGGCAGATAGACGACGTCGAAGCCCATGGCCTTGATTTCGCGCAGGCGCGGGATGCAGTCCCGCAGCGTCCCATGCCGATCCGGGCTGCTGGTTTGCGAACGCGGGAAGAACTCGTACCACGCGGCGAAGCGCGTGATCGGCCGATTGACCATGACCGTCAGTGCGGGCGCCAGTTCGTAGCCCTCGCTGCGGTCAGGGTGGGCTGCCATCAGCTTGCGCATTTCGCTCCCGAGTCCCATATCGACCGCACCGTGCCAGTCATCCGATGCCAGCGCACTCTCCATCGATGCGATGATGCCCTCGATACGGGCGCTGGCCTCTCCCTTGGCACCTGCGGCAGACTGCTTCAGTGTCACCAGTCCCTCGAGCAACTCGCTCTTCAGGTTCGCACCCGGTACGCTCTTTTTGGTGACCTCGTCGACCCACGACAGATAGCGCTCGGTGTAAGCCTCGATGGTGTACTCCCAGCGACCGATCGAGGTGACCGTGAACTCGCCATGCCAGCTGTCGTTGTCGCCCAGGGTCATCGGAATTTCCTGCCACTTCTTCGCGCCGACCCTGCGTGCCTTGAGCAGGGCAGCCAGCTTGTTGTGGCCCTCCTGATAGATGTCGGCGCTGACGGCGACCTTCTCGCCGACAACGCGCTTGATGGGGAAACGGCCACAGCCCACTTGCGGCTGGACCGCCTCGATGATCACACGGGGGTAGTCTTTGGGGACCATAGTGCAGCTCCTGAATACTGGACCGGTCGAGCCGGAAACGTGGCAGAGAAATCCAAACTTCGACGGCCGGTTCCGGCCGTCTATGCGAATACGGATCAGCGGAGGGCAAACCCTTACCCTTGGCCGATCGAAAGCCGGGCGGTCATTTCAGCAGGGACTCGTAAAGCCTCTTGGTCTGCTGCCCGATGCTCGGCCAGCCAAAGACCTCATGCGCGCGCTTCTGGCCCGCAGTGGCCATGGATTCGGCGAGTTTCGGGTCATCGAGAACCTTGTTGATGGCCGTCGCCAGATCGCGTGAAAAGACATCCGGGTTCACCGGCTCGAAGGGTGCCACCTTCAGTTGCTCGAGTGGAACCTGGTAGCCGGTGACGCCATCGATCACGACTTCCTTGATGCCACCGACCGCGCTCGCCACGACCGCCGTATGGCAGGCCATGGCCTCCAGGTTGATGATTCCAAATGGCTCGTAGATCGATGGGCAGCAAAAGACTGTCGCGTGGGAATACATCTGGATTGCTTCCTCCTTGGTCAGCATCTCCTGAATCCAGATCAGGTTATCCAGGCCCGTCTGCCGGACGCGGCTCACGGCCGTCTCCATCTCGGCGAGAATCTCCTTGGTGTCCGGCGCGCCGGCACAGAGCACGACCTGCGCGTCGCGATTGATGTACTTGACCGCGTTGACCAGGTGCACGATGCCCTTTTGGCGGGTGATTCGGCCAACGAACAATACGATGGGCTTGCCTGGATCGACGCCGTATTTCTGCAGGGCAGTCGTGTCGCCGGTCTGCCGATACTGTTCGACGTTGATGCCGTTGTAGATCACCGTGATCTTCGCCGGGTCGATGTCGAAATGTTCGAGTATGTCGTCCTTGGTTCCCTGCGATACGGCGATCACCGCATCGGCCATGTCGAGCGAAGTGCGCTCGATCCACGACGACATGTCGTAGCCGCCGCCGAGCTGCTCGCGCTTCCACGGGCGCAAGGGTTCCAGGGAGTGCACCGTATGGACCAGCGGTACGCCGTAAAGAATCTTCGACAGGATGCCGCTGAGGTGGGCGTACCACGTGTGCACGTGTACGAGATCGGCGTCGACGCGCGCGGTCAGCGTCGCCAGGTTAGTCTCGAACGTATCGAGCGCGCCGCTGAGCTTCGCATCGACACGCGCGAAACTTCCCTTGCCAAACGGGTAACCCTTGACTCGCACCCCTTCGCTGGTGGCGTCCTGGTCGCCAAAGCAGCGGACTTCCACGTCCATCAGCTTGGCGAGTTCGGCAGACAGATACTCTACGTGAACGCCGGCTCCGCCATAGACATGGGGCGGGTATTCGCGCGTGAATAGCAGTACTTTCATCGTGGCACTTTCTATGCGTTGGTCATCAAGAAGTGGGGCGCGGGCTCGCCGAGAGTTTGGAAGACCCTACGAATCGAGTAGTCATTCTAACCGACCCCGCGCAATGGCGGGTTCCAGCGCCAATCGAAATCCGTCGCGAAACCTCGTCGGGCAGGGTGGGTGCCGCACAACACGAAGCGGCCGCGTCCAGGCAATGTCCGGACGCGGCACTGCCCGCGATCGATCGTGACTACGCCTCCAGATGCGGCAAGTAGCGCACGGACAGCACGCCCGCAATGCGACGAATGTCGTCGAGCACCTTGTCCGCCACCGGGCTGTCAACATCCACAAGCGTATAGGCCGTGTCGCCGCGCGACTTATTGACCATGTTGTGGATGTTCAGACCGGCGGATGCCATCGCGGTGGAGATCTGACCCAACATGTTCGGCACGTTGGCGTTGGCGATCGCGACGCGGTAGGCCGACTCCCTCGGCATGCTGACAGCAGGGAAGTTGACAGCGTTGGCGATGTTGCCATGTTCCAGGTAGTCGTGCAGTTGGTCGGCCACCATGACAGCGCAATTGTCCTCGGCTTCGCGAGTAGACGCGCCCAAGTGAGGCAACGCGATAACATGCTCATGGCCGTTGATGGCTGCGCTCGGAAAATCGCAGACGTACCAGCCCAGGTGCTTGCGCTCCAGCGCAGCAAGAACTGCGGCCTCATTCACCACGCCTTCACGCGAGAAGTTGAGCAGCACAGCGCCGGCGCGGGTCAGGCCGACGTTGCCGGCATTGACCAGCTCACGCGTGGCATCCACCAATGGAACGTGCAGGGTGATGAAGTGGGCGTTCTTCAGTACCTCGGCCACACTGCCGGCCTTCCTGACTTGCGACGGCAGGCTCCAGGCGGCGTCGACTGTTATGTCCGGGTCGTAGCCCAGCACGTTCATACCCAGCTTGATGGCAGCGTCGGCCACCATGCATCCGATCTTGCCCAGGCCGATGATTCCCAGCGTGTGGCCGGCCAGCTCGAAGCCGGCGAAGGCCTTCTTGCCGCGTTCCACCGCCTCGGCCATTCCGCCCGGCTGGGAGTCCAGCGTCGCAATGAAGCGCAATGCCGGGGCCAGGTTGCGTGATGCCATCAGCATTGTCGCTACGACCAGCTCCTTCACCGCGTTGGCGTTGGCGCCGGGCGCATTGAATACCGGCACGCCGCGCTCGCTCATGGTCTTGACAGGGATATTGTTGGTGCCGGCGCCGGCGCGGCCAATTGCAACGACGCTGGCAGGAATCTCCAGCGCGTGCATGTCGGCGGAGCGCACCATCACAGCGTCGGGCTCGGCCACGTCCTTGCCTATGGTGTAGCGTTCGGCCGGCAGCCGCTTCAGCCCGCTGGCGGAGATGTGATTGAGCACCAGCACCTTGAATCGCGGAGCGCTTGTATCAACCATGGCTGGCCTCGAATTCCTTCATGTACGCGACCAGCGCCTGGACGCCGGCCACCGGCATGGCATTGTAGATCGACGCCCGCATGCCACCGACCGAACGGTGTCCCTTGAGCTGAATCATGCCGTGCGCCTGGGCACCCTTGAGGAACGCCTCGTCGAGCTTCTCGTCGCGCAGCTTGAAGGGCACGTTCATCAACGAGCGATCCTCGCGCGCCACCGGGTTCGAGTAGAAGCCGGTTGCGTCCAGATAGTCATAGAGGACAGCCGCCTTCTTCCGGTTGTGCTGTTCCATCGCGGCGAGGCCGCCTTGCGCCTTGATCCATTTGAACACCAGGCCAGCGATATAGATCGCATAGGTGGGCGGCGTGTTGAACATCGAATCGTTGTCTGCCTGCTGCTTGTAGTCGAACGCCGAGGGGGTGATCGGTAGTGCCTGGCCAATCAGATCGTCGCGTACGATGACTACGGTTACGCCGGCCGGGCCGATGTTCTTCTGGGCACCGCCATAGATCAGGCCGTAGCGGCCGACATCGATCGGCCGCGACATGATGTTTGACGACATGTCTGCTACCAGCGGCACGTCACCGGTGTCGGGCGTCCAATGGTATTCGACGCCGCCGATGGTCTCGTTCGAGCAGATATGCACAAAGGCGGCGTTCCGGTCCAGCTTCCAGTCCTGCTGCTTGGGAACGCTGGTGAAATTGCCGGCCTCGGCGCTTGCAGCGACGTTGACCGTGCAGTACTTCTTGGCTTCCTTGATCGATTTCTTCGACCACTCTCCGGTGTTCACGTAATCGGCGCTGCTGCGACCGCGCAGCAGATTCATCGGCACAATCGCGTTCTCTCCGATCGCGCCGCCCTGCAGGAACAGCACCTTGTAGTTCGACGGTACGCCCATCAGCTCGCGCAACAGGCTCTCCGCTTCGGCGTGGATAGCGATGAATTCCTTGCCGCGATGGCTCATTTCCATCACCGACATGCCAGAGCCATGCCAATCGAGCATTTCCTCGGCTGCTTGTCGTAGCACTGGTTCGGGGAGGGCGGCGGGGCCGGCGCTAAAATTGAATACGCGGGTCATGAACAGGGATCTCCGTACGATGGCAAAGGTGCAATGGGCGCACAGCATACCGAAGATTTGCCGGCCTTGCCCCCGCGTGCCTGTAGCGGCAAACGGCAAACAATGCGAGCATTCGGCCTGCGTCGTTTTGCGCACCCGCGATTCGACGCCACAAAGAACGATACAACCAAGGGGGGTTCACCATGCTCGCAGTCGGGATCGATCAGGCCATCCGGATCGGAAGCCTCGCAAACACCAGTGCCAGGTGCTCGGCGCAGGATAGCGCCTGATGCGTCGCGTCGACTCGGGAAGTCCGGACGAACTTGGACTGACCCTCGTTGCCGGTGGTGCGAATTTCGCTGTCGGATCGGTCCATGCCAGCGCTGTCGAACTCTGTCTGTTCAACGACATAGGCACCCGCGAGATCGAGCGCATTCGATTGCCTGAGCGCACGGGCGACGTCTTCCATGGCTGGGTGGCCGATATCCCTCCGGGTACGCGTTACGGGCTGCGCGTGCATGGTCCGTGGGATCCCGCGCAAGGGCACGTTTTCAACCCGGCCAAGCTGCTGGTCGATCCCTACGCGCTCGCGCTCGACCGTGCCTTTGTCTACGATCCGGTCCAGTGTGCGCATCGGCCCGATGGCTCGCGCTGCGGCGCCGACAGCGGGCCGACGGTACCGCGGGCAGTGGCCCTCGACCCGTTGCCGGTCGCGACGAGCCGGCGGCCGAGGATCCCTTGGCACGACACCGTCGTCTACGAACTGCATGTGCGCGGCTACACCCAGGAGCATCCGCAGGTGCCGGCGCAGCTTCGTGGCACCTGCGCGGCGCTCGCGCATCCGGCGGCGATCGAGCACCTCGTCAATCTCGGTGTGACCACCGTTGAACTGATGCCGGTCGTCTCCTGGATCGACGAACGCCATCTGGTTCGCCTCGGCCTGTCCAACTACTGGGGCTACAATCCGGTCGCGATGCTGGTGCCCGACCCCCGCCTTGCGCCGGGCGGCAACGCGGAATTGCGGCAGGCGGTAGCCGCACTTCAGTCAGCGGGCATCGAGGTTGTTCTCGACGTGGTATTGAACCATACCGGCGAAGGCGACGCCGATGGTCCGATGCTGTCCCTGCGCGGCATCGACAACGCCACCTACTACCGGGCGCAGGCCGCCGACCCGGGACGCTATGTCAATGACACTGGCTGCGGCAACACGCTTGCGCTCGACCGGCCGCTGGTGCTGCGACTCGCCATCGACGCGCTGCGCCACTATGCGGTCGCCTGCGGCGTCGATGGTTTCCGCTTCGACCTGGCGACGACGCTGGGGCGTCGCCCGGACGGTTTCGACCCCGAAGCGCCACTGCTGCAGGCGATCGCCGAGGATCCAATATTGCGCGATCTCAAGCTGATTGCCGAGCCCTGGGACATCGGGCCCGGTGGCTATCAGATCGGTGCGTTTCCGGCGACCTGGGGTGAGTGGAACGACCGCTTTCGCGACACTGCGCGCCGCTTCTGGCGTGGGGACGAGGGGCTCGCCGCGGATCTCGCCACGCGGTTCGCCGGATCCGGCGACCTCTTTCGGCGTACCTGGAAGCCGCCGTCGCGCTCGCTCAATTTCATCGTCGCCCACGACGGATTCACACTTGCCGATCTGGTTTCCCACGAGCGCAAGCACAACGCGGCCAATGGCGAGGACAACCGCGATGGCACCGATGCCAACCACTCGTGGAACCACGGCGTCGAGGGGCCGACCGACGACCCGGCGATTCGCACACTACGCGCTCGCGACGTGCGCAACCTGCTGACGAACTTGCTGTTGGCGCGCGGGACGCCGATGCTGGCGATGGGCGATGAATCCGGGCGCACGCAACAGGGCAACAACAATGCCTATGCGCAGGATAGCCGGCTGACATGGCTCGACTGGTCCTGTGCCGAACAGGGATTGCAGGCGTTTACCCGGCACTTGATTGCGCTGCGCCGCGAACATCGTGCACTGCGCGAGGATCACTGGCTCGAGGGGCTGCCCTGCGACGAAGGCGGCATTCCCGACATCGAGTGGCGGATGCCGGACGGGCGGCCGATGACCCCGGACGCTTGGGCGGACGGTCGCACGCGGATCCTGATTGCGGCCTTGCACACGCCAGCCGCAGGAGCGCAGGCCGAGGATCGCGTACTGATCGCCTTCAATGCCAGCGGGGATTCGCTGGCGATCGTTCTGCCCGAGCCGCGTTCCGCGCGGGCCTGGCGGTTGAAGCTGGATACTGCGCGTGATTTTACCTCCGACGAGGAAGACGGCGTCGGGGCGACCATCGAGATTGCCCCTCGATCGGTAGTCCTGGCGGCCGAAGTGGCCGTAACCGCGGCGCGTTCCCCAGTGCGCGAACTCGATCTGTCATTGCTCGCCCGGCTCGCCACTGCCGCCGGGATTGGCGCCCAGTGGTGGGACGTGGGCGGTACCCTGCACGAAGTGAGTGTGGATACCAAGCGCTCGCTGCTCGGAGCGATGGGTCTCGCCGTGGCGAATACCGACGACGTGCGTTCGCATCTCTCATGGTTTGCCACCACTCAGCAGCGGCGCCGACTGCCGGCTGCGGCAGTCATCACGGCAGAAGCGCCGGCGAGGCTCGCGATACCATTAACCACGGCGGAGCGTAAGCCGCACAGCGGACTGATACTGGCTACCGCCGACGGGATGACGCGGGAATTGCTGCCGATAGGCGCAAGCGTCGAACGAAACGTTGTCACGTCCGTCGATGGACTGCGGCTCGTCCGGGCGCTGTATCCCTTGCCGGCGCTGCCTGCCGGACGGCACCGTCTGTACGACCCGGATCACCCGGAGGTGAACTGCACGCTGATCGCCACCCCACGGTGCTGCCATTGGCCCGCAGCGCTGGCTGCGGGCGGCCGCCGTTTTGGCATCGCCGCGCAGCTCTATGCGCTGCGCCGCGCCGGCGACTGCGGAATCGGCGATTTCACCACGCTCACCGAACTTGCCATCGATACCGCGGCCGCGGGCGCGGCCACCATCGGGCTCAATCCGTTGCATGCGTTGTTCCCTGCCGATCGCAAACGTGCCAGTCCATACTACCCGTCTGACCGGCGCTTTCTCGAGCCGCTGGCAATCGACGTGACCGCAATTCCCGAAATCGAAGCGAGCGAGACGGCGCGGCGCCTGCTTGCCAGCCACGCCGGTGCGATCGCGACGCTGCGCGAGCAACGCCTGGTCGACTATGTTGGCGTTGGCCGGGTCAAGGACGCGATCCTGCACGCCTGCCATGAGGCATTTGAACGCCGCGATCCCGCCGACCCACGGGTGCGGGAGTTCGACGCATTCGTCGCCGCTGGCGGCACTGCGCTCCGCGATTTCGCCGTGTTCACCGCGCTCTCGGAGACCCGCGCCGGCGCCCCGTGGTCGCGCTGGCCGGCGGAGTTGCGGCAACCGGACAGCGCGGCGGTATGGGCGTTTGCGAGCGAACACGTCGCGCACGTACGTTTTCAGTACTACCTGCAGTGGATCGCCGATTCGCAACTGGCCTCCGCTGCTGAACGCGCGCACACCGCGGGTCTTGCGCTCGGCTTTTATCGTGATCTCGCGGTTGGAGCCGCGCCTGACGGTGGCGAAGCCTGGTCACATCAATCGCTTCTCGCGCGCGGTGCCACGGTGGGCGCTCCGCCCGATGCTTTCGCACCGGCCGGGCAGAACTGGGGGCTACCGCCGGCGGTGCCGCACGCCTTGAAGTCGTCGGCCTACACAGCGCCTGCGGCGCTGTTCGCTGCGAACATGCGTCACGCCGGCGGTCTGCGGATCGATCATGTCATGGGTCTTCAGCGCTTGTTCTGGATTCCGGAGGGCGCCCCTGCCGCCGAAGGCGCGTACGTCCACTATCCGGTCGACGATCTCTTCGGGGTATTGGCTGAAGAAAGCGCGCGCGCGCGTTGTTTTGTGGTCGGCGAAGATCTCGGCACGGTGCCGGAAGGCTTTCGGGAGCGGCTCGATGCCGCCGCGATTCTGTCGTACAAGGTTCTCCGGTTCGAACGCGACGGCGAGCACTTTCTCCCGCCCTCCCGCTATCCGATGCGCGCTGCCGCCTGCACCTCGACGCACGATCTGCCGACGATCCGCGGCTGGTGGAGCGGCACCGACATCGCCGAGCGAGAGCGGTTGGGCCAGCTCGATGCTGCCGCTGCCCAGCAATCGATGGAGGAACGGCGACGCGAACTCGACGCGCTGCGCAGCGCGATCGAAGCGCAGGACGGCCGGCCGCTTGACGACGAACCCGGCGACGAAGGGGCGGCGGTCGTCGCAGCCGCGCACCGCTACGTCGCCGCGACGCCATCGGCGCTCGTGCTGCTGCAGGCCGACGATCTTGCCGGTGAGATCGACGCCATCAACCTTCCCGGTACCGATCGCGAGCGACCGAACTGGCGGCGCAAGGTCTGGGCGCTGGCCTCATCGCTTTGGCAAGGGGCCATCGGTCGCGCCGCTCGGCGCGACCTTGCAGCCAGCGGCCGAAGCGAATCGTCGGAGAACTGATCCGATGCGCGCTCATGATCATGTTGACGGCGGGCCGCGGTTTGCCGGACAGCTTGACCGCAGGGCCGGTCTGTATGTGCCGGTGAACGATGTCGGGCGTACATCAGAATCTTGCGATGAACTCACGGATCAAGATCGACAATTGACCGCAACCGCCCGGCTCAGAGATACTCTCCGGGGAGGCGTTGGATTTCCGGTCCTTCTGTCGGTGTCTATTTGCGCTAGTCATTATTGAATTCGCGTAAAGCGGGAAAGGATTGGACGTGGAAGTATTCAAGGCAGATGTGGCGATTGTAGGAGGCGGTGGAGCAGGCTTGCGCGCCGCGATCGCGGTTGCAGAGTCGGATCCGACTTTGAAGATCGCGCTGGTCTCCAAGGTTTATCCGATGCGCAGCCATACGGTTTCGGCCGAAGGGGGTTCGGCAGGCGTGAAGAAAGAGGGCGACAGCCTCGAGTATCACTTCAACGATACTGTGGGTGGTGGAGACTGGCTGTGCGAGCAGGATGTCGTCGAGTTCTTCGTTTCCAAGTGTGCCGAGGAACTGACCCAGCTCGAGCATTGGGGCTGTCCATGGAGCCGCACCGAGGACGGGCATGTCAACGTGCGTGCCTTTGGCGGCATGAAGATCGAGCGCACCTGGTTTGCTGCCGACAAGACCGGCTTTCACATGCTGCACACGCTGTTTCAGACCTCGATCAAGTATCCGTCGATCAAGCGGTTCGACGAGCACTTCTGCGTCGATCTGGTCAAGGAGGATGGCCGTTGCCAGGGTGTCGTGGCGATCGAGATGGCAAGCGGTGAATTCACGCTGATCGAGGCCGGCTCCGTCATCATCGCCACCGGCGGAGCCGGCCGCGTGTTCCGCGAGAACACCAACGGCGGCGTGGTGACCGGAGACGGAATGGCCTTGGCATATCGCCACGGGGTGCCCTTGCGTGACATGGAATTCGTCCAGTATCACCCCACCTGCATGCCCGGAACCGGGCTGCTGTTCACCGAAGCCTGCCGCGGCGAAGGAGGCTTTCTGGTGAACAAGGATGGCTACCGTTACCTGCAGGACTACGGTCTCGGTCCGGCGGAGCCGACACCACGCAACAAGGCAATGGAACTCGGGCCGCGCGATCGTCTCAGCCAGGCGTTCTGGCATGAGCAGCAGAAGGGCCGCACGATCGAGGGGCGCTACGGCCCGGTCGTCCATCTGGATCTTCGCCATCTGGGTGCGACCAAGCTGCACGAGCGACTGCCGCAGATCTGCGAACTGGCCGAACAGTTCCTCGGCGTCGATCCGGCGCTTGCTCCGATACCGATTCGACCCGCGGTGCATTACACGATGGGTGGGATAATGGTCAACGGGCTTTGCGCGTCGCCGCTGCCGGGCCTCTACGCGGTCGGGGAATGCTCGAGTGTGGGCATCCATGGCGCCAACCGGCTGGGTTCGAACTCCTTGTCCGAACTGCTGGTCTTCGGCAAGGTGGCGGGAGTCGAAGCTGCAGGATTCGCCAAATCGGTGGCGCCGGGCAATTCGGCCAGTCTGCTCAAGCAGGCGAAGGCTGTCGAGCAGCGCGTAACGGGATTGAAGACGAAGACCGGTGGAACCGAGAAGATCTCCGTATTGCGCAAGGAAATGGCCCAGACAATGGAGGATGGCTGCGGAATCTATCGCCTGGCCGACACCATGCAGAAGACCTGCAACAAGCTCGACGAGCTCAAGGCGCGCTTCAAGAACGTGAATCTCGAGGACGGATCTAGCGTCTGGAACACCGACTGGCTGCTGGCCATCGAACTCGAGTACCAGCTTGACGTCGCCCAGACGATGGCGTACTCCGCGCTGCAGCGGCGCGAGTCGCGCGGCGCCCACCAGCGTCTCGATGGCTACGAGCAGCGAGACGACGTGAACTTTCTCAAGCATTCGGAAGCGAACTACGTTGCCGACGGCGCGCCGCGCATCTCCTATGGCGACGTGAAGATCACCAAGTCACAACCGGGGGTGCGCGCGTACGGGGCCGCAGGCGAAAAGGCTGAAAAGGAAAGGAAGGCGTCCCATGTCTGAAAGCCAGAAGACCATTGAAATCGAGGTTCTGCGCTACAACCCGGAAACCGACCAGGCGCCCCATCTGCAGGTATTCCAGGTGCCATTCGCCGATGACATGTCGGTGCTGCAGGGTGCGCAGTACATCAAGGACCATCTCGACGGTTCCCTGAGCTTTCGTTGGTCTTGCCGGATGGCCATTTGCGGCAGCTGCGGCATGATGGTCAACGGCGAGCCACACCTGTCCTGCCAGACCTTCCTGCGCGATTATTATCCTGCTCGGGTGCGCATCGAAGCGCTGTCGCATTTCCCGATCGAGCGCGATCTGGTGATCAACATGGAGGGATTCATCGACAAGCTGGAGAGCATCCAGCCCTACATCATCCCGAAGGAAAAGCGCTCGCTGGCGCAGGGAGAGTACCTGCAGACGCCGGAACAACTCAACGCTTACGAGCAGTTCAGTTCGTGCATAAACTGCATGCTGTGTTATGCCGCCTGCCCGCAGTTCGGCCTCAATGCGGACTTCGTCGGTCCGGCCGCCATGGCCTTGCTGCACCGGTACAACATGGATTCACGGGACGGTGCCGCAGAAGAGCGGATGGAGCTGGTCGCCGCGGAAGAGGGCGTGTTCAACTGTACAGCAGTGGGCTACTGCTCGGAGGTTTGTCCGAAGCAGGTCGATCCCGCCAACGCAGTCAATATCAACAAGACCAACGCAGCGAAGGACTATTTCCTGCGCTTCCTGTCACCGAAGGGGGGTTCCAAGTGAGCAAGCGCCGTCCCTATGTCCGTCCGATGGACGGCTGGTGGAAGAAAAACCCGTATTTCGTCGAGTACATGGTTCACGAGGGCACCGCTCTATTCGTGGCTGCCTACGCATTCACCTTGCTGGTCGGTCTGGTACGCCTGGGGCAGGGTGAGGCCGCCTGGAACGGCTGGCTGGAAGCACTGAAGAGCCCGCTATCTCTGGCATTCCACGCGGTGCTGCTGGTGGCGATCCTGTATCACACCTACACTTGGTTCAAGATCATGCCCAGAACCTTGCCGCCGATCATCGTCGGCGGCAAGAAGCTGGCACCCGCCACGATTACCGGAGGCGGCTTGATGGCCGCCCTGGTGGCGAGCCTCGTGTTGCTTGGGCTGGTCTGGAGGATTGCACAATGAAATCGGGACTGAAGCGTTCCAACGCGCCAATCTTCTGGGCACTGTTCGGTGGCGGCGGCATGCTGTCGGCATTGGTGGGCCCAATGCTGGTGTTCATCACCGGCATTGCCATCCCATTCGGATTGCTGCTTCCGGAAGGCGCAATGAGTTATCCGAAAATGCTCGCTTTTGCCCAGAACTGGCTCGGCAAGGCCTTCGTGTTCGCGGTGATCGCATTGTTCCTCTGGCATGCTGCGCACCGCATCTTCCACACCCTCCATGACGTCGGTATCCATGCGGGCGTGGCTGCCAGGCTTATCTGCTACGGTTCAGCATTTGTCGCCACGCTGGTTTCTGCCTACGTCCTGCTCGGGCTGGGCTTCTAGCAGTGTGTCGGGCGTCGTCTTGCTATTGGGGATCCGGCGGACCAGACAGCGGTTCGACGAACGGAATCGGCGATTGACCGGAGTGGGCAGCGTCAGGGATACTCTGGCCGGGAGAAATTGAACTTTCCGGTCTCCCAGCATCCGCGGATTCCGGCTTCCGATTCGCTTGCTGAAAAACCCGAACAAGCGGAAGGTCTTTCCCGGCGCGATTTCGTTGTCTCCCCAGTGGCGTGCCGCCCAGCGCACGCCCGTCACGATGCACGAATTCGGTGTTAGCGATCTGCGGAGCGCTATCGCCGTCAGCGCACTGCCCGAGCAGGGCGCCTTGTCGACAACTGTCTTTCTATTGCGAGAATGTGACCGACGTGACAGACGAAACGATAGTCCTGAAAAAGAATATATCGGTGCGTGAAAAAACGGCCGGAACCTCTGGGAAGCGCGGGTTCCAGACCTCATCGCACGTACCGATTCCCAAATACCTGTCGCAGACCTACACGTGGGCGTACCTGCATCCGCTCGGTGTCCGCGTGTTCGAACGGCAATGGCTGGTCAATCTGATCCTGTGGGGTAATTTCGCACGGCTGCGCGACAGCGTTCTGTGCGAACTCGGTGAAAAGATCGACGGCCGGGTGCTCCAGGTGGCATGTGTCTATGGGAATTTCACCGACCGGATCGTGGACCGTCTGAATCCGACCGGACACCTGGATGTCATCGATGTCGCACCCGTCCAGTTGAAGAATCTGACAGCCAAATTGCCGCACGACGCGCGTGTGACCCTGCATCATCAGGACTCGACGAACCTCGAATTCTCCGACGCAAGCTTCGATCGCGTGGTCGTATTCTTCCTGCTCCACGAACAACCCGAGGATGTCCGCGCGCGAACGGTGGCCGAGGCGGCACGCGTGCTCAAGCCGGGCGGCAAGCTGATCTTCGTCGACTACCATAAGCCGCGCAGACTCAATCCTTTTCGCTACATCATGCAGCCGATCCTGCGCTCGCTGGAGCCCTTCGCAATGGATCTGTGGGGTAAGGAAATCAAGGACTGGATACCGCAGACCATTCGTCCGCGGACGGTGGAAAAGCAGACGCTATTTGGCGGGCTCTACCAAAAGGTCGTCATGACGGTCTGACTCTGGATGGCGTCGCGGCTCGCATCACCCAAACGAACGCGCTCCAATAATACTTGCTGCACCTGTTGAGGCTTGTACGACACCTGTTCGCCGAGCCTTGTCGCATGCATTTGCCATCGCTGCGGGTGAGGGCAGGCATTGCACATCCCGCAACAGTTTTCGTCGTCGCTGTTTCATCGAACCATTCCGTTCGGCGCCGATGAAGACCGGATCTGCGTCGCATTTGACCTGAAGCCGGCCGTCCGTTAGCCCGGCCGGCCGGCAATCGATGCCCTGAACCCGCATGAATGGTGGCTCTTCAGGCGCCCTTGGGCACAGGAAGATGCGTTATCCTTTGGCTGAGATATTCACCACACGTTGCTCGAGCAGGCTCCAGCAGCCGTAGCTTCGCCAGAGGAGATTCGCCATGGTTCATCCGCTCGCCGGCAAACCGGCCCCGCAAAGCAGTCTCACCAACATCCCCGCGCTATTGGAGGCGTATAGGAATTCGCCCGACGTCAATGATCCGACCCAGCGTGTAGCCTTCGGCACCAGCGGCCATCGCGGCAGTGCCATCAACGGCAGTTTCAACGAGGCGCATATCCTGGCCGTCGCCCAGGCGGTCGCCGAATACCGCAAGGAGGCCGGAATCGCCGGGCCGCTGTTTCTCGGCAAGGACACCCATGCGCTGTCCGACCCGGCCCAGCAAACGACCCTCGAAGTGCTGGCGGCCAACGGCGTGCATGCGCACCTGCAGGACAACGGTGGTTACACGCCGACGCCGGTGATCTCGCGCGCCATACTCGCCCACAACGCCGGCAAGGCCGCCGACCAGGCCGACGGCATCGTCATCACGCCTTCGCACAACCCGCCCCAGGATGGCGGCATCAAGTACAACCCGCCGCACGGCGGCCCGGCAGACACGGATGCCACGGGTTGGATCGAACAGCGCGCCAACGCGCTGATGGCTGAGGGCAATCGCGGCGTCAAGCGCATGGTCTATGCACAAGCTCTGGCGGCGCCCACGACGCGGCTCGTTGACCTGATGACCCCGTATATCGCCGATCTGCGCCATGTGATCGACATGGACGCGATTCGCGAGGCGAAACTGCGCATCGGCGTCGATCCGCTCGGTGGCGCGGCGGTGGCCTACTGGCGGCCGATCGCCGAGCATTACGGATTGAACATCGAAGTCGTGAACCCGAAGGTCGACCCTGCGTTCGGCTTCATGACCCTCGACCATGACGGCAAGATCCGCATGGACTGTTCCAGCCCTTACGCAATGGCCAGCCTGGTTGCGCTGAAGGACCGCTTCGACATCGCCTGGGGCAACGACGCCGACGTCGACCGGCATGGCATCGTCACGCCCTCGCTCGGACTGATGAATCCCAATCACTACCTCGCGGTTGCCATCAGCTACCTGCTTGCCCACCGCCCGAAATGGTCTGCCGGTGCAGCCGTAGGCAAAACCCTGGTGTCGAGCGACCTGATCGACCGAGTGGTGGGTGGCCTGGATCGCCGCATACTCGAAGTGCCGGTGGGCTTCAAATGGTTCTCTGGCGGACTGCTGGAGGGAACGATTTGCTTCGGCGGCGAGGAGAGCGCCGGGGCGAGCTTCCTGCGCCGCGACGGCTCGGCGTGGACCACCGACAAGGACGGCATCATCCTCGGTCTGCTCGCCGCGGAGATAACCGCCGTCACCGGCAAGGATCCCGGCCGCCACTATCAGGAACTCGCCGCGCGCTATGGCACGCCGTACTACGTCCGCATCGACGCGCCGGCTAGCCCGGCTCAGAAGGCGGCGTTCAAGCAGCTCACCGGTGAGCGGGTGTCCGCCTCGCAGTTGGCAGGCGAATCGATCACCGCGCGATTGACGCGCGCCCCTGGCAATGACGCATCGATTGGCGGCCTGAAGGTGACCACCGAAAACGGCTGGTTTGCCGCGCGGCCATCCGGCACCGAGGATATCTACAAGCTGTACGCCGAGAGTTTCAAGAGTGCCGAACACCTGCAGCAGATAGTCGCCGAGGCGCGCGAAATCGTCTCGGCAGCGCTTGCGTGATCTGGCTTTGATTTCCGCTTGAACCCGTGCCCGTGGAAGGGGCACGGGTTTTCAGAACTGCTTGCAGGGTAGTGGCTGTGATTTCAATAAGCTGAACGTGTGGTCTAAATCTGTTTTCTACTTCTGATAACGGGAATTTTCAGCAGTTATTAATTTAAATCAAGATTAGCCTACGCTATAAGCTTTCGTTTGGCTCCTGGCGCAGCATCTAGGAGCCACGACACCGGGCTCCGAATGCCTCATTGAATGCCGATCCGGCGTTGCCGCATGCGGATGTAGGCCGTGATGTGGGCCACATCGTCGGGCGTCAGACCCGGCACCGCTGGCATTTCGCCGAATTGCCAGTGATGTGCCCGCGACCCGCTCCGCACCGCCAGTTGAAACGCCGGATCGCCGTGATGCGAGGGCTCATACACCTTGTGCAGAAACGGCGGTCCCTTGTTTGAGCCTTTGAGATCGTTCCCGTGGCAGTCGGCGCAGTTCTTCTCGTACAGCCGTTGACCCTTTGCGGGATTGGGCATCAGACCTGGACTCGGTTTCGGCACCTGCAAGTATTGAGCAATTGCCGGCAGCGCGAGCACCGCCAGTATCAGTGGCATCAAGGGACGCAGCGTTTGGATTCTCGTCATGTCAATCTCGCTCTAGGTTCGAATCGCGCTGCCAGGTACCAGGAAGCTGGCGCCATGCAGCGGGACTGCGATGCTTTGCCGTGGTCATGCGCTTGGGCGTTTGCGCGCATCGTCGTGACTGTCAGCGGTTGCGGTCCAGGGTTTCCTCCTTGCCCCCGGCGATCGGTGCAAAGCGCGCCTGCTCCGCGGATTTTCCCGGCAACGTAATCGCAACGATCCCCTTCATACCGGGTGTCGACGCGTACTTCGCAGTGCCTTTCATACGGTTGTCGCCATCCGGCATCAGCGATGCGCTGGCCTTCATCTTTCCGGCAAGAAGAGTAACGGTCCCGGTGGCGCCAGCAGTGGGAACCCTCTGTCCCGCGTGATCGGTGATATACACAACGACCGGGTTCTCCTTGACATCCTTGCTGTCCTTCGCCACCACCAGCTCGTAGTGATAGGCCCCGGCCATGCGCATTTGGCCGCCGTTTGGCGCCTTCTGGGTATCGAGGTATTCGTCTGAATGCGCCAGCGCGGCGCTCCCGGTCATTGAGGCAGCGAACATGGTGGAAACGGCAATCAGGGTTTTGAGGGAATTCACTTCGAGTCTCCTTGGATCGAGTTGGATCAAAAGCTTTCCTTGCCATGTTCGGCCAGCAGCCGCTTCAGCGAAGGCTTGCCCCACAACCAGAACATCAGTGGCGTGAGCAGGGTATCGAGCAGCGTCGAACTGACCAGGCCGCCGAAGATCACCACGGCCACCGGATGCAGCACCTCCTTGCCCGGAACGTCCGCGGAGAGCAGCAACGGCATCAGGGCGAAGGCGGCGACCAGTGCCGTCATCAGTACCGGCGTCAGACGCTCCAGCGAACCTCGCACGATCATGTGCTGGCCGAATGTTTCGCCCTCGAAGGCGCACAGGTTGATGTAGTGGCTGATCTTCAGGATGCCGTTGCGCGTGGCGATACCAGCGAGCGTGATGAAGCCGACCAGGGCCGCGACCGACAGCGGCTGTCCCGAGATCCACAGCGCAATCACACTGCCTACCAGCGCCAGCGGGATGTTGCCCATGATGATTAGGGTCAGAGTCGCCGAACGGTAGCGGCTGTAGAGCACCATGAAAATCATGGTCAGGGACACGGTTGCCAGCAACGTGATCAGCCTGGATGCCTGTTCCTGCGCCTGAAACTGGCCTTCGAGCGCAGTGAAAAAGCCCTCCGGCAGGGGCTTCGCGGCCAGTTCGTTGCGAATGTCGGCAATCACCTGTGACAAGTCGCGGCCGCCGGTATTGGCCGACAGCACGATGCGACGGCGGGAGTTCTCGCGGCTGACCTGGTTCGGTCCGTCACTCTCCTCTACGGTGGCTATCTTCGAAAGAGGGATAAAGCCGGTCGGCGTTTCCATCAGCAAATTCTCGAGCGCCGGCGCATCGCGCGCCGCTTCCGGCAGGCGTACCAACAGATCGAATCGCCGGTTGCCTTCGATGACCTGGGTGATGCGCTCGCCTTCGATCATCTGTTGAAGACTGCGCAGCAGGCTGCCGGGCGCGACCCCGTAGCGCGCCGCCTGCTCGTAGTCGAGATGGATCTTGACCTGCGGGATCAGCACCTGCTTCTCGATCTGCAAGTCAGTCACGCCCGAAATCCGCGAAAGTCGCTCGCGCATGTCAGCTGCGAGGCCGCGCAGGGTATCCAGATCGTCGCCATAAATCTTCAGCGCTATCTGCGCGCGCACGCCCGATAGCAGGTGATCGAGTCGGTGCGAGATCGGCTGGCCGACGTTCGAGGCTGCCGGCAATGCCGCGAGACGCTGCCGGATATCGGCGATGATTTCTTCGCGACCACGACCGGAGGCCTTGAGGTCGACTTCCATCTCTGTGTAATGCACGCCCTCCGCATGTTCGTCGAGCTCGGCGCGGCCGGTGCGGCGCCCGACCTGCGTCACCTCCGGCACCTGCGCCACCAGTTCCTCCGCCAGGGTACCGATCCGGTTCGATTCGGCTAGCGAGGATCCCGGATTCAGCAGCACGTTGACCGTCAGCGTCCCTTCGTTGAACGGCGGCAGGAAGGAACGTGGAAAGAACGGAACGCTCGCCGCGACCAGCACAACCACCGTCAGCGCCACCGCCAGCAAGTGGTGCGCCCGATCGAACGACCAGTGCAGGAGTCTGGCGTCCCAACGCTTGAGCCAGTTGACCAGCGGGCTGTCGCCGGAATGCAATTGCGTCATTTGCGGAAGCAGGTAGTAGGCCATCACCGGCGTCAACGTCACCGAGACGATCATGCTTGCGAGGATGGAGACGATGTAAGCCACGCCCAATGGGGTGAATAGCCGGCCTTCGATTCCCGGCAGCACGAACAGCGGCACGAACACCAATACGATGATCACCGTGGCATAGACAATAGCCGAGCGCACTTCCAGAGTGGCCGCCGCGATGACGTCCATGACCGGCCGCGGCTTCGCCTCGCCACGATTCATCTTGAGTCTGCGCAGCACGTTCTCGACGCCGACCACCGCATCGTCCACCAGTTCGCCGATTGCGATGGCCAGGCCGCCCAGCGTCATAGTGTTGATCGACAGGCCGAAGTAGCGGAATACCAGCGCAGTCGCCAGCAGCGACACCGGGATCGCCATGAGCGAGATCAGCGTGGTGCGGACATTGAGCAGGAACAGGAAGAGAATCACCGCGACCATGATTGCGCCATCGCGCAGCGCTTCCTCCACATTGGTTACCGAGTGTTCGATGAAGTCGGCCTGCTTGAAGAGAAATGATGGCGCTTCGATACCCTGCGGCAGACTCTTACCCAGTTCGGCGACGGCCTTCCCCACCTCGCGGGTGAGCGTCACGCTGTCCGCGGACGGCTGCTTCTGCACCGACAGGATCACCGCCGGCTTGCCACGGTAGCTGCCGTCGCCGCGCTTGATCGCCGGGGCCAGTTTCACCTCGGCTACTTGCTTGAGCAGGATCGGCTGACCATTCTTGGTCGTCACCACCAGATTCTGCAAATCCTCGATGCGACTGGTGCGGCCAATCGCCCGGATCAGATATTCCCGCCCCTGCGCTTCGAGAAAACCGCCGCTGGTATTGGCCCCGAAATCCTTCAGCGCCGATTCCAATTTCCCACGCTCGACGCCCAGCGCCTGCAACTGGGCGGGCTTCAACTCGACGCGATATTGCCGCACCTCGCCGCCGATCGGGATGACCTGGGCGACCCCGAGGATGGTCAGAAGACGTGGACGCATGACCCAGTCGGCATACTCCCGGACGGCCATCGGACTGACCACGTCGGGGTCGGCGGGAATCGCAATCAGCAGGATCTCGCCCATGATCGAGGAGATCGGCCCCATTTGCGGCACGATGCCTTCCGGCAATTGCTCGCGCACCAGACTGAGGCGCTCTGCGATCTGCTGGCGGTTGCGATAGATGTCGGAACCCCAATCGAATTCGACGTAGATGATCGACAGCCCGATACCGGAGACCGAGCGCACGCGCGTCACCCCCGGCATGCCGTTCATGCCGGATTCGATCGGGAAGGTGACGAGTTGTTCGACCTCCTCCGGCGCCATGCCGCCGGCCTCGGTCATCAGGGTCACGGTGGGTTTGTTGAGGTCGGGAAAGACATCGACCGGCATCTCGCGCAGCGTGATGGCGCCGTAGATCATCAGCAGCAGCGAGGCCCCGAGGACGATCAGCCTCTGCTTGAGGCTGGAACGAATGATGAACTCGAACATGTCAGCGCACTTGTGATAGCAGGCTGGCGCCTTCCGTCACCACACGATCACCGTCATGGAGCCCGTCGACGACGGCCACATTGCTCGCATCCAGGGACTGGGTACGCACTCGCCGCGCCACAAATCGCTCGGGCGCCACATGCACCCATACCGCCGTCTCGCCCGCGCCGACTTTTGTCAGGGCCTGCCGTGGCACGGTCTCGCCCTTGATGCCGCGCCTTGTGCGCACGATCACTTTCACAGGCTGACCGACGGCGACCGCCGCGTCGTGGGCTGCAATGCGAAACAGCAAGGGCAGCGCCTGCTCGCGCAGTTGTCTGCCGCCGCCGACGAATATCAGCTCCAGCGCGGTTTCGCCGGCCAGACCGCTGGCGGATGTCAGTGTCGCGCCGATGCCGGCATCGTAGGCCAGCGCCTCGACTGCCAGTCGCGCCGGATCGACGATTTCGAACAGGGTCTCGCGCGCATCGACGATCTGGCCGGCGAGCAGGTGGTGCGAGGCGCTTATGACGCCCGCTGCGGGCGCCCGCAGCGGTTCTGCGCTATCGATGCTGGCGCTGACGAAGGCGCGGCGCCTGTCCAGCGCCGCGCGCTCGATCCGCGCCGCCTCGATCTCCTTTTGCGGAACGGCACCTTCGAGTTGTTCGAAACGCCGTACGCGCCCGTCGGCAATCGCCAGTTGCGCTTCCAGCTCGGCGAGCTGCGCCTTCTGGTTGCCGCGTTCGATGGCGCTGGCGACCGGGCGCAAGTAGGCCAGCACTTCACCCTTCGCGACCTTGCGTCCCGCCACCGGCATGCCCTTGGGGCCGGGCAGAACGCTGCCGGAGAATGCCGCCTGGACACGGCCGCTCGTCTCGGGATCGGCGATTACCGTACCGTTGAGTTCGACGGTCGCCGCCAACTCCCCGCTGCGAACCTGGATGGTACGGATGCCCAGACGGCGCTGTACTGGTTTAGGCAGGAACAGGCTGCCATCCGCAAGGCGCTGCGGCCCGTCGACGATCACCGCGCCGGCAGACGGTGGCTTCTTGGCGTCTGTGCTGTGATCCTCGTCGCTATGGGCTGCTGCTGGCCCAGTACTCCCCAACAGTGCGAGCGTCACGATGCTCGCCAGATGCATTCGTTTCATGAGATAAATCCGTCAGCGAAGATTTCGCGGCCTGTGGCGGCGACGCATGGCGAGGAGTCCCCCGCCCGCGAGCAACAACGCGCCGGCCGCCCCCCAAATGCCCCATCCGCTCGTCACGTGGGAATGCTCGACGCCCGTGACGGGCGGCGCGAGGTCAAGCATCGCCGTGAGCAGGTCGGCGGACTCTCCCGCCACCACGGAAATGGCCAGCGGGTATTTCCCTGGGGCTGCGAACCCGTCGCCCGGAATCGAATACACGCCCGGTGCAATCTGGGTCGCAACCGCCTTCAGGGCACCGCTGTCGACTTCAATTTGCGCATCGGCAACCGGCTCATTGGTCGCAAAGCGGTCGAGCGTTATCGTCAATTCCTTGCCTTCCAGCACGGCAACCAGCTCGAACTCCTCGGTTTGTGCACTGGCACGCGGCGCTGTCGCGACCGTCGGGCTGTGGGTGGCCTCGCCGCCATGATCCTCTCCGCCATGCGCCAGGGCGGTTGATGACGAGGCGCCAAACAGCACCGTTGCCACTGCTAGAAGAACGATGCGGTTTCGCTTTTTCACGGCAGAACTCCCAGAACTTGGTTGAGACGGGATCGGGATGCGCCCAGTGCGACCTGCTGACGATTGAGCAATGCTTCCGCCTCCAACGCGTTAGCGCGCGCTCGTAGCAGGGTTGGTAGATCGGACTCGCCGAGGGCGAATGATTTTTCGGCCAACGCCAGGTTGTCGGCGGTGAGCTCGCGGCGCCGCCCGGCCATTTGCAACTGGCGTTCCACCGTCTCGAGATCAAGGCGCACCCTTTCCTCATCGAGCTTTATGCGGAGTTGGGCCAGTGCCATTTCGGCATCGGCTTGCGCCAATTCGGCGCGGGCCGCCGCGTTTTCCTGGCGCACGCGCGGGCCGGAGGAAAACGGGATGGTCAGCTTGACGCCCACGCTATTGCCGTAGGGCTCGGCGAAGTCGCCGCGATCACGCACCACACGCATCGCAAGCTCAGGTGCGTCGCGTCGCGTCGCGTCGGCCACCTTGAGCCTGGCTCGCGCCAGTTGCGCGGCGGCGGCAACCGCGACCATTTGCGGATGGTCCTGTCGCGGCTCTCGCGTCGCAGCGATGTTTTCGGATGGCAGCACGGTCGGCGCGGCGATTCCGGTCAGAGCACGAAAGGCTTGATCCGCCTGCCGCAGCGCAGCTTCGGCATCGGCCAGTTCGGCCTCGCTGGCCAGGCGCTCGTTCTGCACGAGATTGGCATCGATGCGTGCCAGTTCGCCGACCTTGAAACGACGCAGCACATCCGATTCCAGCGCGCGGGCGGTTGCAACTCGGCGCGCGGCAAGATCGCGTGCGTTGCGCGCTGCCGCGACGGCCCACCAGGCGTCACGCACCTCGGCCGCTATCTGCAAACGCAAGGCGTGACGGGTCGCGGCAACGAAGCCCTGTGTACTGGATGCCTCCGCCTCCCGTGCCGCCTTCTGCCCTGGCGCCCAGAGCGGCACGGCTATCTCGACTTCCCATTCCTGTTTGCCGCGGTTCGTGTTGAGTCGGTCGTTCAGGCCGGAGAGCGACAGCGTGGCCGGCCCCGGGGTACTACTCGCAGCCAAGTCGGCTCGGGCCTGAGCTTCGGCTTCCCGGGCCACGCTGGCAGCCGCCTGCGGGTGACGCGACCACGCCTGTTCGACGGCATCGGCCAAGGTCTGCGCCTGGGCCGGCAGGACGACAAGCAGGCCGAAGACCAGTGCAGTCGTTCGGTTCATCAAGGGACTCCGGATGGATGCATTTCGTGTGATGCAGACCAAACCGGAAGATTCGAGTCGCAGAACACTAGTCACCGGGGCCATGTTGCCTTTACATGCCCGACAAATGGCTGACAGCGGCATTACAAGTTTGTAATGTTCGGCAACAGACGGGGCGCGGAATGCACAATGAGATCCTGGAGTCCGTGGTTGGGCGTGCGAGATGAAGATACTGATCGTCGAAGACGAGATAAAGACCGGCGACTACCTGAAACAGGGCCTGTCAGAGGCGGGTTTCGTGGTGGACATCGCCCGCGATGGCATGGATGGTCTTCACCTAGCGGTTACCGGCGATTACGACCTGCTGGTCCTCGACGTGATGCTGCCGGGACTCAACGGTTGGCAAGTTCTGGAAACCCTGCGTCGCGGTGGAAGGGAAATGCCGGTGCTGTTTCTGACCGCCAGAGATCACGTCGAAGACCGGGTGAAGGGGCTGGAACTGGGTGCTGACGATTACCTCGTCAAGCCCTTCGCCTTTTCGGAGCTGCTGGCGCGGGTACGCACGCTGTTGCGTCGAGGCAAGAGCGGCACCGAGGCGACCGTGCTCCGTGCGGCCGATCTTGAGCTCGATCTGCTGCGCCGCCGCGTCACCCGGGCCGGCAGACGAATCGAGCTGACGGCAAAGGAATTCGCGTTGCTCGAACTGCTGTTGCGACGCCAGGGTGAGGTGCTTCCGCGCTCGCTGATCGCCTCGCAAGTGTGGGACATGAACTTCGATAGCGACACCAACGTGATCGAGGTCGCAATGCGCCGTTTGCGTGGCAAAGTGGATGACGATTTCGAGCCCAGACTGATCCGCACGGTGCGCGGAATGGGCTACGTCCTCGAGGTGCCGGATTGCGCATGATCGGCAAGTTGTCGCTGACAGCGCGCCTGACCCTGTTGTTCGCCGCCGGATCGAGTGTCGTGCTCCTCGGGCTTGGCTGGTTGATCGGGGCCTCGATCGAGCGTCATTTCGAAGAGCAGGATCGCGACGCCCTGGCGGGCAAGCTGATGCTGGCGCGGCATGCAATCGAGCGGGTCGCGACGCCTCAGGATCTGGAGAATCTGCCGACGCAATTAATCGACGCGATGGTCGGGCATCACGACCTCGTGGTGCGGGTACTCGGCCCGCGGAAGGAGACATTGCTGACATCACCCGATGTCGAGTTTCCTCAGAATTGGCTCGCCCAGGTCACCGGCACTCCCACGACACGGCTATTCACTTGGTCGCAGGGCGGGCACAGCTACCGGGGTCTCGCGGCATCGATCCAAACTGGCATCGCCGGATTGCCACCGCTGGTGGTCGCTGTCGCCATCGATATTGGACATCACCAGAGCTTCATGAAGACTTTCATGAAGACTCTGTGGCTATTCGTGGCGTGCGCGTCGTTGGCGACCGGCTTGCTGGGCTGGTTTGCTGCCAGCCGTGGCCTGGCACCATTGCGGGCGATGCGAGAGCGGACATCCCTGGTAACGGCGCACAAGCTGGATCAACGCCTGTCGGTGGACTCGGTTCCTGCCGAACTGGCCGACCTCGCCACGACATTGAATGAAATGCTGGAGCGGCTTGAGGAAGCCTTTCGACGGTTGTCCGATTTCTCGTCAGACATTGCCCACGAACTGCGCACGCCCATCAGCAACCTGATGACGCAAACCCAGGTGTCGCTTTCCCGTGGGCGCGATGCAGCAAGTTACCGCGAAACACTGGAATCGAATATCGAGGAGTTCGAGCGCCTGGCGCGAATGATCGCCGAAATGCTGTTTCTCGCCAAAGCGCAAGACGGACTGGCCATTGCCAATAGTGAGCCGGTCGAACTGGCTCGCGAGGTACGCGAACTGTTCGAATTCTACGAGGCTCTGGCCGACGAAAAGCGCATCGGTCTTCAACTCGTCGGCGAGGGCCATGTTCGGGGCGACCGGCTCATGCTCCGCCGCGCTTTGAGCAACCTGCTGTCAAACGCCTTGCGTCACACGCCTCGGGAAGGCAGCGTCACCGTGACGATTGCACCGGAGGACGCAGAAGTCGTGCTATCGGTCGAGAACCCGGGCGATACCGTACCTGCGCAGCATCTCGCCCGCCTGTTCGAGCGGTTCTACCGCGCCGATCCCTCGCGACAACATGGCACAGGAGAGGGAACGGGGCTCGGACTGGCAATCACCCAGGCAATCGTACGCGCACATCGGGGGCATATTTCGGCGACATCCCGTGCAGGGCGTACGCGTTTCTCGATTCGTCTCCCGTGCGCTTGATGCTTGCCAGCGGGCTCTGCCCATGGGTTTTTTCGGGTGTGAGACCCGCCAACACCTTCGTCGCTCAATCGGCCGTTCACGGCCGCGCGGCCCGTGCCGCAAAGACATCAGAACCAGACGCGCAGGCCGGCAACCCAGCGCGTTTCGGTCGTCTTTTCGCCTTCGGCGCGGGCGAAGCCGGCCGTCTGGCCGAACTTCGCCGCCCACTCGACACCGACGTAGGGCGCGATCTGGCGCGTTATTTCGTAGCGGAGACGCAAGCCGGCGATGCCGTCGGACAAGCCGCGTCCGATATCACGCGCCTGATCGCGTTTGCCGTACAGGTTGAACTCGACGCGCGGCTGCAGGATCAGTCTTTGCGTCAGCAGCAACTCGTACTCCGCCCCGAGGCGTAACGCACTTCGTCCGTTCCCACCGACGTAGGCCGTCGCATCGACCTCGAACCAGTACGGTGCGAGCCCTTGAATGCCGAACGCCAACCAACCGCGGTCCGGGCCCACGCCGCTGTCGTAACGCACGCCGAGTTGCGTGTCCCAGTACGGGGCCACCGCGTGTCCCTAGAGTGCTTCGGTGCGAGCTTCCTGCAGCTTGCCTCCGGCCACCTCGCCCTCTGCTTTGAGCACCAGGCGGTCGTAGTCGCGGCCGAACCAGGCCTGCGCGTCATAAGCCGTGGCATAGCCATCGTGACGCATGGACGAGCGCTCCAGTCGGTCCACCAGGAGCGCGCCGAAGTTGTGCTCATCGGAGAGGCGCAGTTGCCGCGGCCCGGCAAGCGCATACGGTCCCGAGTCGAGCGTGTAACTGCCCGAATAGCCGTGCGGGTCGCGTGCGTCTGGCGGCGCGTCGCCGCCCTGCATCTTCATGTCGCCGTGATCCATGGCGACGGAGGCGCCCTCCCCCGGCATGTCGTGCTTCATCGCTGGCTGTGAGCCGGACATGCCGGGCATCGTCTGGTGATCCATTGGACTTTCGTCCGTCACCGGCGCTGCTTCCTTCGTCATCCTGGGTGCATCTGCCGTGTGCGCTCCGCCGCCAGCGTGCTGCGCGTGCTCGGCCCCGCTCCTCGCCCACACCTGCGTCACCCCGAATGCCGCAATTGCCATCGCCGTCAATCCGATTCGAAACTTCACTGTCCCATTCCTCATCCGACCGGCGCCTACGCCACCACGACTTCGCGAAACATGCCCGCGTCCATGTGGAACATCAGGTGGCAGTGCCAGGCCCAGCGGCCGAGCGCGTCGGCGTGGACGAGGAAACCGATGCGTTGTGCCGGTTGCACGGCAATGGTGTGGCGCCGCGACTGGAAGCGCCCGTCCGGGCTCTCCAGTTCGCTCCACAGGCCATGCAGATGCATGGGGTGGGTCATCATCGTGTCGTTGTGCAGGATGACGCGCAGCCGCTCGCCATGGCGGAAATGCACGGGTGTCGACTGTCCGAATTCGAGGCCGTCGAACGACCAGGTGTAACGTTCCATGTTCCCGGTCAGATGCAGCTCGATTTCGCGCTCGGGTCCGCGCGCATCGAGCGGTCCGCCGAGGGTGTGCAGGTCCGCCTGTGTCAACACGCGGCGGCCATTGTTGCGCAGGCCTATGCCCGGGTCATCGAGGTTGGTGCGCGGGGTGTCCACGCGCATGTCGGTGCTCGGGCCGTATTCGGTTCGGGCATGGCGCACCCGGGCGCTCGCACCCGCCGGCTCCTTCATGGTCATGTCGTGCATGGCGTGCTGACTGTGATCCATGGCCATTCCGCCATGATTCATGCCGTTCATCCCGGCACCCATGGCGCCCATCATGTCGGCCATGGTCAGCCATTCGGGCTCGTCGAGTGCGGGGACGGGTGCGGTGAGTCCCGCACGCGTGGCGAGCGTGCCGCGGGCGAAGCCGGTGCGATCCATCGATTGGGCGAAGATCGTGTAGGCATCGTCTGTCGGTTCGACGATCACGTCATAGGTCTCACCCGGCCCGAAGCGGAATTCGTCCACCGTGACCGGCTCGACGTCCTGGCCGTCCGCCTGGACCACCGTCAATTTCAGCCGAGGAATCCGCACATCGTAGAGGGTGTTGGCGGCCCCGTTGATGTAACGCAGTCGCACCCGTTCGCCCGGGCGGAACAGCCCGGTCCAGTTGGCTGCCGGCGAGCTGCCGTTCATCAAATAGGTGAGTGTCACCGCCGAAAGGTCCGCCAGGTCGGTCGGGCTCATCCGCATCTCGTTCCACATCCTGCGCTTGTCGAGCGCCGCCTTGAGACCGTCCTGCGAGACGCTGCGAAAGAAGCCCGCCGCGGTCGGCTGGTTGGTGTTGTAGTAGTCGCTCTGGGTCTTGAGCTTGGCGAACACGCGCATAGGATCCTCGTCGGTCCAGTCCGAAAGCTGAACGACGAAATCGCGATCGGCACGAATCGTTTCGCCGCCGGACTGCTCGATCACGATGGCGCCGTACATTCCCGTCTGCTCCTGCATGCCCGAGTGTGAGTGATACCAGTAGGTGCCGTGTTGCTTGACCTTGAAGCGGTAAGCGAAGGTTTCCCCCGGCGCAATGCCCGGATAGCTGATCCCCGGCACGCCGTCCATCTGATGCGGCAGGAGGATGCCGTGCCAATGGATTGAGGTGGCCTCGCGCAGCCGGTTACTGACGCGCAGGGTAACCGTGTCCCCCTCGCGCCAGCGCAGGGTGGGCGCCGGGATCGAGCCGTTGATGGTGGTGGCCATGCGCGCCTTGCCGGTGAAGTCGACCGGTGTCTCGGCGATGACCAGATCGAATTCGGTCCCGCGCAGCTCGGGTGCGGCACCCGTGACCGTGGCGGTTGGGGCGGCCCACACCGGCCTGACGAGCGGCGCGAGGCCCACGAGGACACCGCCGGCCGCCAGGCCTCCCACAAAGCGCCGGCGCCTGAAATCCGGACGGTCCCCAAACCAGGACAAGCGATCGGTCATCTAAGGTTGCCTCCAAGCAAGAAGGGACTCCGGACGTGCTGCCGCGGGCGCACAACGCATGCGGCCGGACGCTGCGACTACGACACCGTAAGCACGCGGCGCTGTCCCGCGCATGACCGCTCCATTACATCCATGTAATGAGCGCTTGCGGTCATATGCGCACGCGGCGCAGCCGCAGCGCGTTACCGACCACCGAGATCGATGACAGGCTCATCGCCGCGGCGGCGAAGATCGGCGACACCAGGATACCGAGGAAGGGATACAGAACCCCGGCGGCGACCGGCACACCGGCGGCGTTGTAGATCAGGGCGAAGAACAGGTTCTGCTTGATGTTGCGCATGGTCGCGCGTGCCAGGCGCCGCGCCCGCACGATACCGTTCAAGTCGCCCTTCACCAGGGTGAAACCGGCGCTCTCGATCGCCACGTCGGCGCCGGTGCCCATGGCGATGCCGACGTCCGCCTGCGCCAGCGCCGGGGCGTCGTTGACCCCGTCGCCCGCCATCGCCACCTTGCGGCCCTCGGCCTGCAATTCCTGGATGATGCGGGCCTTGTCCGCCGGCAGCACGTCGGCACGGATCTCGTCGATGCCCAGCCGCCCCGCCACGGCGCGGGCGGTGCGTTCGTTGTCCCCGGTGGCCATGACGATGCGCAGGCCCTGCCCATGCAGCGCCTTGAGCGCCTCGGCCGTGGTGTCCTTCACCGGGTCGGCGACACTGACCAGGCCGGCGATTTCGTCGCCGACGAGGACGAACATCACCGTCTCGCCCTGGTCGCGCCGGGCGTTCGCCGTCTCGATGAACAAAGCGCCGTCCTGACCGAGTTCCGCCAGCAGCTTGACGTTGCCGAGCGCGACCGGCTTGCCGTCGACCATGCCCTTGACGCCCATGCCGGTGAGGGCCTCGAAAGCTTCGGCCTTGGCCAGTTCGATGCCGCGCGCCTCGGCGCCGGCGACGATCGCTTCGGCCAGCGGGTGCTCCGAGCCGAGTTCGAGACTCGCGGCGAGCCGCAGCACTTCGGCCTCGTCATGGCCGGCCTCGGGCATGACGGCGACGAGTCTGGGCTTGCCGACGGTCAGCGTGCCGGTCTTGTCGACGATCAGCGTGTCGACCTTGGCGAAGCGCTCCAGCGCCTCGGCGTTCTTGATCAGGACGCCGGCCTGTGCGCCGCGCCCGGTAGCGGTCATGATGGACATGGGTGTGGCGAGCCCGAGGGCGCAGGGGCAGGCGATGATCAGCACGGCCACCGCCGAGACCAGCGCATAGGCGAGCGCAGGCGTCGGCCCCCAGATCGCCCAGGCCATGAACGCGAGGGCGGCGACGCCGATCACGGCGGGCACGAACTTGCCGGCGACGGCGTCGGCGAACTTCTGGATCGGCGCGCGCGAGCGCTGGGCGCTTGCCACCATCTCGACGATCTGGCTCAGCAGGGTGTCGGCACCTACGCGCTTCGCTTCCATGATCAGGCTGCCGGTGCCGTTGATGGTGGCGCCGGTGAGCACATCGCCGGCGACCTTTTCAACCGGCACGGGCTCGCCGGAGATCATCGACTCGTCCACCGACGAGCGGCCTTCCATCACCACGCCGTCCACCGGTACCTTGTCGCCAGGACGCACGCGCAGCCGATCGCCGACGACGACTTGCTCGAGGGGGATTTCCTCTTCTCGTCCGTCAGCGCGAATCACGCGCGCCGTCTTGGCAGCCATGTCGAGCAGCGCCCGGATCGCCGAGCCCGTGCGCTCGCGCGCGGCGAGTTCCATGACCTGGCCGAGCAAAACCAGCACCACGATCACCGCGCCGGCTTCGAAATAGACACCGACGTGGCCCTGCGCATCGCGGAAACCGGCGGGGAACAGCCCCGGTGCCAGGACGGCGACAATGCTGAACAGGTAGGCCGCGCCCACCCCCATCGCGATGAGAGTGAACATGTTGAGGCTGCGATTGACGACCGACTTCACGCCGCGCACGAAGAACGGCCAGCCGGCCCACAGTACGACCGGCGTGGCGAGCACCAGATCGACCCACTGCGCAGTTCGCTCGCCCATCGCCTCGCGTGCGAATTCCATGCCGACGAGCGGCCCCATGGTGAGCAGTAGCAGCGGCACGGTGAGTACCGCGCCGAGAAGGAGGCGGCGCTTGAAATCGACCAGCTCCGGGTTCGGTCCTTCTTCGGCAGCCGGCACGCCCATCGGCTCCAGGGCCATGCCGCAGATCGGGCAATCGCCCGGCGCGTTGCGCACGATCTCGGGGTGCATTGGGCAGGTGTACATTGTCCCCTTTAGCGCCGCCTGCGCGGCTTGCTCGTGTGCCCCCGCCAGGTAGTGCGCGGGATCGTCCGCAAACTTGTCGTGACACGTCTGCGAGCAGAAATGATAGGTCTGCCTGCCGTGTTCGAGGCTGGGATTTTCCGTACCGACGGTGACCGACATACCGCAAACTGGATCCTTCGCTGTCGCCGTGCCGATCGCACCGAGGTCATGATCGTGATGTGCTGGCTGCTTGGGGTGTGCATGCCTTTGCGCGTGGTGACTCCAGTCGCGCCGGGTAGAACTCACGCGTGTGTCGTCCATGGCGGTTTCTCCAGAGTTGTTGCTGGTGCAGCCTGGACCTGTGTGTCGCACACAGGCCAAGCGCCGCGCATCAGCGCATGATTTCGATCTGCTAACCTTCCGATACGCACGGTAAACCTGTACGCTGCTCACAGGTCAACGGTCAAACGCGGGTTCGGGTTCGGGTTCGGTTTCGTCGCCGGTCGCCTCGATGAGCGTACACACGGCGTGACCGTCCGGCTCGCCATCGGGCATATGCGCCCACAGCGCGAGTGCCTGCTCCAGCCGCCTCTGCAGCGCGTGCATCTGCGCCAGGCGTTGGCGTGTTTCGACGATGCGCCGCTGGATGATCTCTCGCACCACCGGGCAGGGCGTATGTCCGTGGTCGGACATGTCGAGTATCTGGGCAATCTCGTCGAGCTGGAAGCCGAGGTTTTTGGCGCGCAGCACAAAGCGCAGCCGAGCGAGATCGGCACCACTAAAACGGCGGTAGCCGTTGCCGGCGTCCTTTGCCGGAGCCAGCAGTCCGATGCGCGCGTAATAGCGGACCGCATCCGGCGTCACGCCGGCCGAACGGGCAATTTCACTGACATTCATGGGAGCGCCCTCCCCCGGACGCCCGCGCGGTAAGTCACCGCGCCGGGCATCCAGATCACTGCGTCTTGGCGGCCGCGGGGGCTTCGGCTCCGGTCATCCGTTGCATCATCATCTGCATCATGTCCATTCGCTTTTCCATTTGCGCCATGCGCGCGGATATGTCCGCTGACGTCGTGCCGGACGCGCCGCCCATCATCTTCATGCACTGGTCCATCATAGCGGGGTCCATCATGCCCATGCCGCCGCGGCCACCCATCATCCCCATGCCGCGTCCGCCCATCATGCCCATGGCACCGCCCTGCATCATGGACTGGCCAAGCGCCATGTTCTCGCGCATGGTCTGCATATGATCGGCAAGCAGGCGCTCGCGTTCGCCGGCGTCCTTTGTCTTGCGCACGCGATCGACCTGGGACTGCATGCGCTTGACGTTTTCCTGCATGCGCTGCGCGGTCTGGTCTACGGGCGGTTGCGCAGACGACCCGGCGGCGGACGTGTCCTTGTCCGGATGGTGCGCGTCGTCGGCATAGGCGATCGGCCCCACGAAGAGTGCTGAAACGAGGCTTGCGATCAAAATGCGCTTCATATCGTTTCTCCTTTCAAGATGATTGGGTGAGCCCGATTCCCCTTGTCGTGCCTATTGTGCTGGCTCCATCCTCACTCGATGCTGACCGGACGATTACATTTCCGTCATCGGACGAGTTCGCCACGCGCAGAACGCTCTGAATGCGTTTGAAATCCCTCCAGGCATCTGGGTAGACACGTCAGCCGTAAAATCGTGTGGATGCGGGTTCGCGACCCCGGCCCTGCGCCGATCAAGGGCCCGCCTGCTCATCGAGGCTGCGCTTGTTTTGTGCGGCGCCGCAGCGAGGTAAGGCTTGAGCGTGGACTTCCTGGACTTCGAGTCGCTTTACGACACTCGGGAGTAGTGCGGTCGGTCTCGATTCACTGGAACCTGCCGCCGAATGTCCGCCATTCGGCTAGGCAGACCTCGGGTTCCTGCAAAGGAGTTCACCCACGGAACGGGTCGGCCGAACGCGCAGAGCCGCGTCTGGCTGGATAACCGGACGTCCTCGGCCCGGCCATTGCTGCGGGCGATGGCGCGCCGTCCGAAGAACGGCAGCGTCGACAGGATGGCGCGCTCCAAGCTTCAGAAGCATCAAACCCATCCCGCTCTCACGATCGTATAGAGCCGATCTGCAGACGAGCCGCTGCCCCGCCGTCGCGACCCGGTCGGAGCAACCCCGATCGAGCCTCCCGGCGTTTGGGCCGCGATCGGGCGCAATCCGGCACGGAACGTGCCGCGCGCCCACCCGTCAACCGCGTGGCTTGGCCCGCTTGGCCTTTGCGCCGGCTGCGATCCAGAGGTCGTCCTCCGTGATCTTGCCGGCGGCGAAAAGTGTGATCAGCAGGCGCACCGGCCTTGGTATCGCGCGGCCGCTCTCGTAGCGGCTGCCGCCGCTCTGGGTAACACCGAAACGCTGCCAGAACGTGGTCTGATTCTCACCGAGGGCATTGCGGTAGGTCAGAATGTCGTTCAGATTGAGCCGTACTGATTTGGTCTTGCGTGGATTTTGTGGAGCATCCATGACGTAGTCTCCTTCTGTTGGTGGCGGGTGGGGTCGACGGGATCTTCATCCCGGACATCATCTGACACAGATGACAACCGATTGGTTCAACCGAGCTAAGCATAAACTATGGCTGTTCCGCCGGGATACGCAGTCGTCAAGGCGGCGCGGGCGGGCCGGCTGCCCGACCGGGCCGCGTCAAGCCGGATCAACCGCCAGCACAAGGCCCGCGAATGGCATGCTACCGAGATGGTATACGATCTCGCGCCGCGATTTCGAGAGGTTCAACGCAGAACCCGGCCGGGGGCTCGCCGCGTCGATATCGCGCCCACATGGCGCTGTATGCCGCTTCAAGGTGACGGACGAAACGACCGGTGTCGAACAGGGGACTGGTGGTTCGTGCCGTCGCCAGGCGGGATCGCAGGTCTCGCAAACGATCTGGCGTAGTGGAAAGCGCGAGGGCCTGCGCTTCGTATCCGGCGAGGTCGCGGGTCACCATTTCCGGCAAGCCGAGCGTGGTGAGCAGGCTGCCGGCCATGCGGGAGGCGAAGGAATCGCCTGCCAGAGGGAGCAGCGGCAGACCGGCCCACAGGGCGTCGCTGGCGGTCGTGCCGGCGCCGAACGGAAAGGCGTCGAGAAACAGATCGGCCAGTTGCATGCGCGCCAGATGCTCGGCATAGGACACCCGCCCGGCGAAAATCAGGCGATCCGGCGCGACGCCGCGCGTTGCCGCTTCGCGCGCCAGGTTCTGTTGAGCAAGCCGGTTGTCGGCTACCAGCCAGAGCACGCTGCCGGGCACCGCTTTCAGCAGCCGCATCCAGACGTCGAAGATCGGCGGGTTCAGTTTGTAGCTGTTGTTGAACGAACAGAAGACGAAGCCGCTCTCGGGCAGCCCCTGGCTCGGTTTCGTGGGCGCGGTTCCGGCCGGACTCCGCTTGTCGTCGTTGGCCTGGAAGCAGTCGGGCAGGCAGCCCGTGTTTTCGGCGAACCGCGCCTTGCCGTGATCGCCGACGATGAATCGATCGACAATCGTGTAGTCGAAATACGCCGCCCCCATGCTGCCGGGGTAGCCCAGATACGCTACCTGTAGCGGCGCGCCGCGGTTGGCGAAAATGCCCGGGCGGCCGTTGCGCGTGAAGCCCATCAGATCCACCGCGATGTCGACCTCGAGATCGCGCAGCAGCGCGGCGGCCTGGCGATCGGACAGGCTGCCGATGTCGACAAAACGATCGAACGCGGAGACCAGGCGCGCCCGCATCGCGCCCGAGTCCTGCGGCCCGAAGGATAGCGCGATGCATTCGAAGCGGCTTCTATCATGCTGCTCGAACACACCCGCCATCAGCAGCGGCATCGCGTGCTGCCTGAAGTCGCCCGAGACGTAGGCCAGCCGGATCCTGTCGTGAGTGTAGCGCTCGCCCCGCCAGATCGGCGAGGTGGAGAGCGGAAAACGCTGGCTGGCAAACGCGGTCGCGCACCGCAACTGGGCATCGCCATCGTCGGTCAGCGACAGCAGTTCAAACGGGGCAATGAGCTTTGCGTTGTCGTTCAATCCGTCGACGACGCGTCGGACGCTGCTCGAGTAATCGGTCCAGTCGCACGACAGCAAGCGCACGTGCATCAATGTCCCCAACGCGTAAGGCATGTTCGGTGCGATCGACACCAACTGCGCGAACAGCCGCACCGCCTCGTCGAGTTGGCCGAGTTCGATCAGCACGTTGCCGGCGTTGCGCAGCGCTTCGACGTAGTTGGGATCGAGCTGCAGCGCCTTGCGATAGCTTGCCAGCGCGGCTTCGTTTTGCCCCGTTCGACGTTGGGACAGACCCCGGTTGTTCCAGAAATCCGCCGTGATCGGCTGCAGGGCGATCGCGCGTTCGAAGTGCGCCAGGGCCTCGGCATGCCGATCCAGCACGGACAGGATCACCCCGCAGTTGTTCTCGATGGCCGGCTGCCCGGGCGCGACGCTCAGGGCGCGCTGATACGAGGCCAGCGCCTCGTTCAGGCGACCAAGCGTATGCAGCAGAAATCCGTGGTTGATCAGGGCCTCGTTGTTGTCAGGTTGCAGGGCCAGCGCCCGATCGAAGCAGGCCAGGGCGTCCTGCGGCCGGCCCCGGGATTGCAGCAGCATGGCGCGCCGGATCAGCAGCGCGGCCAGCGAGTTCGATGCGGCGAGGTTGTGCGGCTCGGTGGACAGGATCTGCCGGTAGGTCGATTCGGCCTCATCCAGCCTGCCCGCAGCCGCATGAGATGCCGCCTGTTGGAGCTTCCCAGGAAGCGGCGCAGCCTGCCGCGAAGCGGATTGGGTACGGCTGCGTTTCTTCATCTACACTCTTTGGCGAACGGCATTTGCCGGTGGCAACAGCGGGTCGATTGCGCGAAACTCGACAGGCTTTCAGTCGAGCCCATCCACCCGAAGCATCACCCGCTGTCGCTCGATACTGACGCGGGTCGAGTGGCGAGTCGCCGACGTCTGGCTGTCGTCGGCGCTCTGGTCGCTTCCGCCGAGCACCATCCATTCGCCGAGTCGCCCCGAGATGGTGGTGACGATACGCGACGAGCGCGTCACCGCGCCAGCCTCGGTGGCGGTCAGGGATTCCTGCTGCGGGCTGATTTCGACCGTCACGCCCTCCCCGGCCAGCACTGGAACCGCGAGGAAGCCGCTGCCCATATCGCGATAGACCAGCGAGTTGGCCACCACCACGCCGCCGTTACCGAACACCAATTCCTGCATCTGCAGCGGAACGCTGCGGCCGATCCGGATGAAGGCCTGTCCGCCATCCACCGTCTGGACCTGCTGATCGGCTCGATCGGCGGCATCGCCGCGCGTGCCATAGGTGCTGCCTCGCAGCACCCTGCCACGTGCCGCCGGGCGCCCGCCGAGGCCAATCGAGGTTTCCTCCGACGACACGTCGTTGTCCTGGCGCACGCTGATCATCAGGCGCCGCGGCACCGTGTCGATAGCGTCGAGCGCGCGCCTGATTTCGGCACGATTCCCTGCCGATGCGCGAACGAAGATCGCATTGCGCTGCCCGCTGACCGAGCCGCCCTTCTCCACCAGCGGCTCGATTGCCGGCAACAGTTGCTCGGCGGTCCGGTTCTTGAGACGGATGATCTCCAGCCCAGTTTGCGCGAGTGCGGACGATCCGAGGATTGCGCAGATCACCAGCAACAGCAATCGACTCATCGGAGCGCCGTGGAAACGGGGTCAGGAGCGGTCGCAAGGGCGCTCGCAAGGACGATCCCAAGCGGCAGTCCTGCAGGCCAATAGGGACGGGCCTCTCCGGACATGCACGCCGCAGATGCCCTGTCCATACGGCTTCCAGGCAAGACCCTCTGTAGATGTCCAGCGGATGCGGCTCGCCGCGGCATGGCAAGCATCACGCCGCCGCGGGCTGCTCCGGCTGCTCGACGCGGTGCGGTTCGGCGAGGTACTCGCGCGAACGCATCTCGATCAGGCGGCTCACGGTGCGGCTGAACTCGTTGGCGTTCGTACCGCTGCGGTACAGATCGTGCGCTTCCACTTCGGCCGAGATCACCAGCTTCACACGTTGGTCGTAGAGCACGTCGACCAGCCAGGTGAAACGCCGCGCCTCGGAAGCGCGATCCGCTCCCATCATCGGCACCAGCGAGAGGAACAGGGTGTGGAAGCGGTGGGCGAGCAGCAGATAGTCGTTCTGCGAACGCGGGCCGCCGCACAGCGTCGCGAAGTCGAACCAGATCACGCCGCCCGCCTCGCGCTTGACCGGCAGCATGTGGCCGAGCACCTCGATCGGATCGCTGCGGCCCTCGCCGCCGGCGATCGCGGTGAAGTCCTGCTCCATGCGGTGCTCGGTCTCTTCGGTAGCCGGCGTGTGGTAGACCTCGACGCGCTCGAGCGTGCGCATCCGGTAATCCACGCCCCCGTCGACCTCGATGACGTCCAGGTTGCGCTTGAGCAGTTCGATGGTCGGCAGGAAGTTGATGCGCTGCAGGCCGTTCGGATAGAGTCCGTCCGGCGGGTAGTTCGATGTCATGCAGAACAGGACGCCGAGATCGAACAGGCGTTCGAGCAGCCGGCCGAGTATCATCGCGTCGGCGATGTCGGAGACGTGGAATTCGTCGAAGCACAGCAGGCGCGTCTGCCGCGAAATGCGCTGCGCGATGGTGACCAGCGGGTCAGGCTGGTCGCGCAGCGACCTCAGCTCGTCGTGGATCTCGCGCATGAAGGCGTGGAAGTGCACCCGGCGCTTGCGCTTGTACGGCACGGCGTCGTAGAAGCAATCCATCAGGAAGCTCTTGCCGCGTCCGACACCGCCCCAGAAATAGACGCCGCGGGGCAGCGTCGGATGCACCAGCAGCTTGCGCAATCGGGTGCGCCGCTTGGCCTTGAAGGCGATCAGCTCATCGTAGTATTCCTGCAGACGGCGCGCGGCTTCGACTTGCGCTTCGTCGGCGTGGATGCCGCGCGACTCGAGCGCGGCCTCGAACGCGTCGAGCATGCCGCGCGGCGAAACGCCAAGAGTTCGATGAGGCACGAAGTCGATCCCGTGAGGTGTGCGCTCAGAAATGCAATGGGCGCTTGTCGACGGCCAGGGCCGATTCATGCATGACTTCGGACAAGGTCGGATGCGCGTGGCAGATCCGCGCGATGTCCTCGGACGAGGCACCGAACTCCATCGCCACCACAGCCTCGGCGATCAGTTCCGAGGCGTTGGTGCCGATCACGTGCACGCCGAGGATGCGGTCGGTCTTGGCGCAGGCCAGCATCTTGACGAAGCCGGTGGTGTCGCCCTGACCGAGCGCGCGGCCGTTGGCGGCGAATGGAATCTGTCCGGCCCGGTAGGCGACGTTGGCGGCCTTGAGCTGCTGCTCGGTCTGCCCCACCCAGGCGATCTCGGGGTGGGTGTAGATGACCCACGGCACGGTATCGTGATTGACGTGACCGGCCTGGCCGGCGATGCGTTCCGCCACCATGACGCCCTCTTCCATGCCTTTGTGCGCCAGCATCGGACCCGGTACCACGTCGCCGACCGCCCAGACGTTGGGAAGGTTGGTCTGGCAGTAGTCGTTCACCTCGACGCGACCGTGGTCGTCGAGCTTGAGACCCGCCGCACCGCCGTTGAGGCCGTCGGTATTGGGAACGCGGCCGACCGATACGATCAGCTTGTCGCACTCGAGCACGCCGGCAGCGTCGTCGGACTGGAAGGGCAGGCCGATGCCGCCCTTGCCCTGGGTGAGCTTGCCGATCTTGGCGCCGAGATGGATCTTCAGGCCCTGCTTGGCGGTGAATACCTTCCAGGCTTCCTTGGCAACCGCGGCGTCCGCCGCCGCAAGGAAATCGGGCAGCGCTTCGAGGATGGTCACCTCGGAACCGAGGCGTTTCCAGACGCTGCCGAGTTCGAGGCCGATTACGCCGGCACCGATCACACCTACCCGCCTGGGCACGGCATCGAACGACAACGCGCCGACGTTGTCGCAGATCGACTTGTTGTCCACCTCGATGCCCGAAAGCTGACGCGGCTTCGACCCGGTCGCCACGATCACGTGCTTGGCATCGACCACCGACTTGCCGTCCTTGCCCGCCACTTCGATCTGCCACCGCTCGCTCTTGCGACTGCCGGTGAAGCTGCCGCGGCCGGCGAGCAGGGTCACCTTGTTCTTCTTGAACAGACTACGTATCCCGGTCGTGAGCTGGGTGACGATGTTCTCCTTGCGGCGAACCATCGACGGCACATCCATCTTTACGCCATCGGCCTTGATGCCGTGCATCAGGAAGTGGTGGCTGGCCATGTCGAAGTATTCGGATGACTGGAGCAGCGCCTTGGATGGAATGCAGCCGACATTGAGGCAGGTGCCGCCGAGACGCACTTCGCCCTTCGGATCGTCGTACGACTCGGACTCGATGCACGCCGTGGAAAAGCCGAGCTGTGCCGCACGAATCGCCGCTACATAGCCGCCGGGTCCAGCGCCGATCACGACTACGTCGAATTGTTGTGCCATTCCTTTGTTTCTCCCTGGATTGCCCGCACCGCGATCGAACGCAGGTGCGGGTTGCGGAATCGCCACTGCCCGGTAATGCGGGTAGTGGCGAGATCGATCAGATTTCGAACAGCAGGCGCGCCGGGTCTTCGAGCGCTTCCTTCATCGTCACCAGGCCGAGCACCGCCTCGCGGCCGTCGATGATGCGATGGTCGTAGGACATCGCGAGGTAGTTGATCGGGCGAATCACCACCTGACCGTTCTCTGCCACTGGACGATCCTTGGTGGCGTGAATGCCGAGAATCGCCGACTGGGGCGGATTGATGATGGGCGTCGACAGCATCGAGCCGAACACGCCGCCGTTGGAGATCGAGAAAGTCCCGCCAGTGAGTTCCTCGATCGACAGCTTGCCGTCCCTGGCCTTGGTGCCAAATTCGGCGATCTTCTTCTCGATCCCGGCAAAGCTCAACTGGTCGGCATTGCGCAGGATGGGCACCACCAGGCCGCGCGGCGAGCCGACCGCGATGCCGATATCGAAATAGCCGTGATAGACGAGATCATTGCCATCGATCGAGGCGTTGAGTAAGGGGAACTTCTTCAGCGCGGCAACCGCAGCCTTGACGAAGAAGCTCATGAAGCCCAACTTGACGCCATGCTCCTTTTCGAACTTGTCCTGGTACTTTTTTCGCAGTTCCATCAACGGGCTCATATTGACCTCGTTGAAAGTCGTGAGAATCGCGTTCTGCGACTGCGACTGCAACAGGCGCTCTGCCACGCGCGCGCGCAAGCGTGACATGGGCACCCGCTGCTCGGGCCGGTCGGCGAGCACGTCTTCGATGCTGATCGGTGCGGGTGGCTGCGGCAGCGCCGGGGCGGCCGCAGCCGGCGCGGCGGCCGGCCTGGCAGCCGGAGCGGGCACCGCGGCCGGCGCGGCGATACCGAGCGCGTCGGCCTTGGTGACGCGCCCCCCTCGGCCACTACCTTCGACCGCCGTCGCGGTGACGCCCTTTTCCTCGAGGATCTTGCGCGCGGCGGGCATCGCCACGCTGGCGGCAGGCGCCTCAGCTTTCGCGACGGCGGCCGGCGCGGCCGCAGCAGCGGGGGCCGGGGCGGCAGCGCTGGCCTTCGCGTCAGTATCGATGGTTGCGATCACCTCACCACTGGTGACCAGATCGCCGTTGCCCTTGATGATCTTGACCAGCACGCCGGCACCGGGGGCCGGCAATTCCAGCACGACCTTGTCGGTCTCGATATCGATCAGGTTCTCGTCGCGGGCGACGGCTTCGCCCTCCTTCTTGTGCCAGCTGACCAGCGTGGCTTCAGCCACGGATTCGGACAGCTGTGGCACCTTCACCTCGATTCGCATTGTCGCCCCCTCGGTTGTTCTGATTTGCTCACTTCAACTTCGTATTGCCGGCTTTGGGATCAGCTCTTGATCCGCAGGGCGCTGTCGATCACGACTTTCTGCTGTACGTTGTGCTTTGCGTAATAGCCGACAGCCGGGCTGGCCGAGGCCGGTCGCGCGACAACCTCGAGCTTCTGCCCTTCGCTCGCATGCTCCGTGAAGTGGTGCCGCGATGCATACCATGCGCCCTGGTTCAGGGGCTCCTCCTGCACCCAGACCAGATCCTTGGCCTTCGGATACTTCTTCATTTCCGCCGCAAACACCTCGTTCGGGAACGGATAGAGCTGCTCGAGACGGAGGATCGCGACGTTCTCGATCTTGTGCTCGCGCCGCGCGGCGAGCAGTTCGTAGAAGATCTTGCCGGCGCATACCACCACCCGCATGACCTTCTTCGGATCGAGCTCATCGACCTCTGGAATCACGGTCTGGAAGGTGCCCTTTGACAGATCGTCGAGCGACGAGGTGGCTTCCTTGTGACGCAGCAGCGACTTAGGCGACATCACGATCAGCGGCTTGCGGAACTTGCGCAGCATCTGCCGGCGCAGCAGGTGGAAGATCTGCGCGGGTGTCGAAGGCACACAGACCTGCCAGTTCTGTTCGGCGCACAGCTGCATGTAGCGCTCGAGGCGCGCCGACGAGTGTTCCGGCCCCTGCCCCTCGTAACCGTGCGGCAGCAGCATCACCAGCCCGCAGCCACGGCCCCACTTGGCCTCGCCGGAGGCAATGAACTGGTCGATCACGACCTGCGCACCGTTGGCGAAGTCGCCGAACTGCGCCTCCCAGACCACCAGCTCGTTCGGCTCGGCGGTCGAGTATCCGTACTCGAAGGCGAGCACGGCTTCTTCCGACAGCACCGAGTCGATGACGACGAACGGAGCCTGCTTTTCCTGAATATGCTCGAGCGGCGTGTAGTTGCCGGCGTCCCACTTTTCGCGATTCTGATCGTGCAGCACCGCATGACGATGGAAGAAGGTGCCCCGAGCGGAGTCTTCGCCCGAGACCCGCACCCCATAGCCCTCGACGAGCAAGGTCGCGTAGGCCAGGGTTTCGCCCATCCCCCAGTCGATCGGCAACTTCCCTTCGCCCATTGCCTTGCGGTCTTCGATGATCTTGGCGACCCGAGAATGGAGCGTGAAGCCTTCCGGAACGCTCGTCACCGCCTTGGACAGTCGTTCGATCTCCGGCACCGGCACCTTGGTATCGCAGTTGTCGGTGTACTCGTGGCCGAGCAGCGGTGTCCAGTCGACGGCAAACATACGCTGATGGTTGGTGAGCACCGGATTGTCGATCAGCCGGCCCTCGTCGAGCGCGGCGCGAAAGTCCTGGATCATCTGGTCCGGGTCATCCGCACCGATCACACCCTGGCTCACCAGCTTGTCCGCGTAGACCTTGCGGGTACCTGGATGGGCCTGGATCTTCTTGTACATCAGCGGCTGCGTGACCATCGGCTCGTCCTGCTCGTTGTGCCCGAGCTTGCGGAAGCAGATCAGGTCGATCACCACATCCTTCTTGAACGCCTGCCGGAAATCCATTGCCAGCCTGGTGACGAAGGCCACCGCTTCCGGGTCGTCGCCGTTCACGTGGAAGATCGGCGCCTCGATCATCTTGAAGATATCGGTACAGTACAAGGACGAGCGGTAGTCGCGCGGATCGGAGGTGGTGAAGCCGATCTGGTTGTTCACCACGATGTGCACCGTTCCACCCGTGCCGTAACCGCGGGTCTGCGAGAAGTTGAGCATCTCCTGGTTGACGCCCTGGCCGGCAACTGCGGCATCGCCGTGCAGCAGCACAGGCAGAACCTCGGCACCGGGCTCGTCGCCCCGGCGGAGCTGGCGCGCGTACACCGAACCTTCGACCACCGGATTGATGATCTCGAGGTGTGAAGGGTTGAAGGCGAGCGTCAGGTGAACCGGTCCCCCGGGCGTCGCAACGTCCGACGAGAACCCCAAGTGGTATTTGACATCGCCGGCGGCCAATTCCTCCGCGTGCTTGCCCTCGAACTCCGAGAACAACTGCTGTGGCGATTTGCCGAGGATATTGACCAGCACATTCAGGCGTCCGCGATGCGCCATGCCGATGACGATTTCCTGCACCCCAAGGCCGCCGGCCACGCGCACCAGTTCGTCCATCGCCACGATGGTGCTTTCGCCGCCCTCGAGCGAAAAGCGCTTCTGCCCGACGTATCGGGTGTGCAGGTAACGCTCCAGGGTTTCCGCCGCAGTTGCCCGCTCCAGGAAACGCTTCTGCTGATCCGGTTCATATTTGGGCATCGATCGGATCGGTTCGATCCGCGCCTGGATCCAGCGCTTTTGCCCGATATCCGACATGTACATGTATTCGGCGCCGATCGACCCGCAGTAAGTCTGGCGCAATGCTTCGAGAATCTCGCGCAGGGTGCCTTTTTCGCCCGGAAACACGAACGAGCCGGTGCTGAACACCTCGCCGAAATCCGCCTCGGTGAAGCCATAGAAGGACGGCTCCAGTTCAGCGATCTGCGGCCGCTCGGCGCGCTTGAGCGGGTCGAGTTGGGCCCAGCGGTTGCCGAGAAAGCGGTAGGCCGTGATCATCTGCAGAACCTTGATCTGGCGGCCGTCGGAAACCGTGCTGACCGCCGCCCTTGAAACCCCCTGCTTGGCGCGCTCGGCGAAGGAAGCGATGATCGGGGAATGCGCGACGTCCGGGCCGTCACCCGGCAGGTTCTGCAAGGAATCGAAGTAACTGCGCCAGTTGTCGGGCACCGACGCAGGGTTGTTGATGTAGTTCTCGTACAGCTCCTCGACGAACGGCATGTTGCCGCCGAAGAGATAGGAATTGCTAATCATCTGTTTCAGCATGTCTGTCTCTCGCTGTCAGGGCACCCGCCTTCGGCGGGTGTGGTTGGAGCGAGAGACAGGTCAGACGGCACCCAGCACGAGCGGAGCCTTGCATCTCCGATCCTGCCGGGCGCGGGCGCCCCTCGCCCCCGGATTCTTGTTGTTATGTTCGCTTGCCGAGTGGCGTGACGCTGCGCGGTGCCGCTCCGGTATAGAGCTGGCGCGGGCGGCCGATCTTCTGCTCCGGGTCGCCGATCATTTCGTGCCACTGGGCAATCCAGCCGATGGTGCGGGCCAGCGCGAAGATGCCGGTGAACATTGGCACCGGAATGCCGAGGGCACGCTGCACGATACCCGAATAGAAGTCGACGTTCGGGTAGAGCTTCTTCTCGATGAAGAAATCATCTTCCAGTGCAATCTTCTCGAGCGCGAGGGCCAGCTTGAACAGGCGATCGTCGTGCAAGCCGAGTTCGTTCAGAACATCGTGGCAGGTTTCGCGCATCAGCTTGGCGCGCGGGTCGAAGTTCTTGTAGACGCGGTGGCCGAAGCCCATCAGCTTGAAGCTGTCGTTCTTGTCCTTCGACCGCTTGATGTACTCGCCGACCCGCGACACGTCGCCGATCTCCTCGAGCATCTTGAGGCAGGCCTCGTTCGCGCCACCGTGTGCCGGTCCCCACAGACAGGCGATGCCGGCGGCGATACAGGCAAACGGGTTGGCCCCCGACGAACCGGACAGGCGCACGGTCGAGGTCGACGCGTTCTGCTCGTGATCGGCGTGCAGGATCAGGATGCGATCGAGTGCCTTCACCAGCACCGGATTCGGCTTGTACTCCTCGCACGGCGTGCCGAACATCATGTGCATGAAGTTCGCCGAGTAGTCGAGGTTGTTGCGCGGATACATGAACGGCTCGCCCATGCTGTACTTGTAGGTCATCGCCACGATGGTCGGCATCTTGGCAATCAGGCGGATCGCCGCGACCAGCCGGTGCTCCGGATTGTTGATGTCGAGCGAGTCATGGTAGAAGGCCGACAGCGCTCCGACCACGCCAACCAGCACCGCCATCGGGTGCGCGTCGCGCCGGAAGCCCTGGAAGAAGCGCGTCAATTGTTCATGAACCATGGTATGGCTCTTGACGCGCATTTCCCAATCCGCATACTGCGCCGAGTTCGGCAACTCGCCATTCTTGAGCAGGTAGCAGGTCTCGAGGAAGTTGCAGTGTTCGGCCAGCTGTTCGATCGGGTAGCCACGATAGAGCAGTTCGCCCTTGTCGCCGTCGATATAGGTGATGCTCGACTTGCAGGCTGCGGTGGACATGAAGCCCGGATCGAAGGTAAACGTGCCGGTCTTGCCGTAGAGCGTGCGGATATCGATGACGCCCGGGCCGATGGTGCCGGAGAGGATCGGAAACTCGTTGGCCTTTCCGTCGAGAGTCAGCGTGGCTGTACGTTGCGTGGTCATATCAGTCCCTTCTTACCCCGAAAAGTAGTGTTCCCCGGCTAGGTGCGTCGCCGTGTCAGCCCGCGCGCAGCAGGCCGACCAGCTCCTTCCACCGGGCCTCGGTGCATTCCCTGCGCCCGCTGATCATTTCCCAGAGGTCGTGATCCTCGAGTGCAAGCAACTCTTCCAGTACGGCCAGATTGGCTTCATCCAGGCTATCGAAATGCTCGTCCAGAAATTTCCGGAACACGATATCCAGCTCGAGCAGCGCATGGCGGCTGGCAAGCCAGCGCAGTCGACCGCGATTGATCGTTGGTGTATTGCCGTTGTCTTCCATCAACGCTTTCCGGGCTGATCGCCCGCTGACTCAGACAGCTCGGCGGACCATGAGATCCTTGATCTTGCCGATCGCCTTGGTCGGGTTGAGATTTTTCGGACAAACATCGACGCAATTCATGATCGTGTGGCAGCGGAACAGGCGGTACGGATCCTCGAGATTGTCGAGACGCTCGGCAGTCGCCTGGTCGCGCGTGTCGGCAATGAACCGATAGGCGTTGAGCAGGCCTGCCGGCCCGACGAACTTGTCCGGATTCCACCAGAACGACGGGCAGGAGGTCGAGCAGCAGGCACACAGAATGCACTCATAAAGTCCGTCGAGCTCATCGCGCTCCTCGGGTGTCTGCAGGCGCTCGCGCTCGGGCGGCGGTTCGTCGTTGATCAGGAACGGCTTGACCGAATGATACTGCTTGAAGAACTGGGTCATGTCGACTATCAGATCCCGAATCACCGGCAAGCCGGGCAACGGACGCAGGGTGATCGGCTGCGACAGCGAATCGACGTCGGTCAGGCAGGCCAGACCGTTCCTGCCGTTGATGTTCATCGCGTCCGAACCACACACGCCTTCGCGGCAGGAGCGGCGAAACGACAGCGAATCATCGGAAGTCTTCAGGCGGACCAGCGCGTCGAGCAGCTTCTTGTCGGAAGGCTCCAGGTCGACGCTGATATCCTGCATGTAGGGCTTCTCGTCCTTGTCGGGATCGTAACGATAGATGCTGAACTTGACGGTACGCTTGGTCATTTCAGAGGTTCTCCTGGCGCATCAATAGGTGCGCTTGGCCAGCGCAATGGATTCGACGTCGGGTGACAGCGGCGTGAGGTTGACCGGCTTGTACTCGAGACGACTGCCCGCGCTGAACCACAGCGAGTGTTTGAGCCACTTCGAATCGTCGCGGCCGTTCGGACGCTCCGGCGTATCCGGCGCATCGTCGCGCACGTGCGCACCGCGCGACTCCTTGCGGGCTTCGGCGGAAACGATGGTGGCACTCGCCACCTCGACCAGGTTGTCCAGCTCGAGCGCCTCGACGCGCGCGGTGTTCCAGACCATGGACTTGTCGCCGATCTCGGTGCGCTTGTTGCGCGCGGCCACCTCGGCGATACGGGTCACGCCTTCCTTGAGCAGATCGTTGAAGCGGAACACGCCAGCATGCTTCTGCATCGTGCGCTGCATGGTCAGGCGAACGTCGTGCACGCTCTCGCCACCCTTCTGGCCATCGAGTCGCGCGATGCGGGCAAGCGAAGCATCGGCCACATCTGCCGGCAGCGCCTTGAGCGACAGATTGCCGGCCCGGTATTCCTCGACCACGGTTTCACCGGACGACTTGCCGAACACCAGCAGATCGAGCAGCGAGTTGGTGCCAAGGCGGTTGGCACCGTGCACCGAGGCGCAGGCGCATTCGCCCGCCGCGTAGAAGCCCGGCACCGGCGAATTCGGGTTGCCGCTCTTGGGCACCACGACCTGCCCCCGGAAGTTGGTCGGAATGCCGCCCATCTGGTAATGGCAGGTCGGCACCACGGGAATCAGCCCCTTGATCGGGTCGACACCGGCAAACTGGATCGAGATCTCGCGGATGCCCGGCAGGCGCTTCATGATCGTTTCCGGTGACAGGTGCGTGATGTCGAGCATCACGTAATCCTTGTCCGGGCCGCAGCCACGACCTTCGTTGATCTCGGTCACCATCGAGCGCGACACCACGTCGCGCGAAGCCAGATCCTTGAGGTTCGGCGCATAGCGTTCCATGAAACGCTCACCGGCGTCGTTGCGCAGGATGCCGCCCTCGCCACGCACGCCCTCGGTGATCAACACGCCGGCACCGGCCACACCGGTCGGATGGAACTGCCAGAACTCCATGTCTTCGAGCGGAATCCCGGCGCGGGCAGCCATGCCGACACCGTCACCGGTGTTGATGAACGCGTTGGTCGAGCTGTAGTAGATGCGGCCGGCGCCCCCGGTGGCGAAGATCGTCGCCATGGAATGGAATATGGAGATCTCGCCGGTTTCCATTTCCATGGCTGTCACGCCGAGCACGTCGCCAGCCGAATTGCGCAGCAGGTCGAGCGCCATCCATTCGACGAAGAACTGCGTGTTGGCGCGCACGTTGCGCTGGTACAGCGCATGCAGCATCGCATGGCCGGTGCGGTCGGCAGCCGCGCACGAGCGCATGACGGGCGACTGACCGTAATTCTGCGAGTGGCCGCCGAACGGTCGCTGATAGATCTTGCCGTCGTCGGTGCGATCGAACGGCATGCCGAAGTGCTCGAGTTCGATGACGACTTCGTTGGCCTTGCGGACCATGAACTCGATCGCATCCTGGTCACCGAGCCAGTCGGAACCCTTGACGGTGTCGTACATGTGCCAATGCCAGTTGTCCTCGGTCGTGTTGCCCAGTGATGCGGCAACACCGCCCTGCGCCGCCACGGTGTGCGAGCGCGTCGGAAACACCTTGGTCAGCACTGCAGTACGCATGCCGGATTCGGAGAGTTGCAAGGCGGCGCGCAGTCCGGCGCCCCCCGCGCCGACGATGACTGCGTCGAAAGTTCTTTTGGTGACGTTCACTTACAACCTCCAGAGAATCTGTGCGGTCCAGAACAGATAACCGACGAGCAGCAGGATGGTGACGACATGCAGAACAAGCCGCGTTCCTGTGGGCTTGACGTAGTCCATCCACAGATCGCGAATACCGACCCATACGTGGAAGAACAGGCTGGCGAAAAACAGAAAAGTCGCGATCCGCATGTAACCGTTGGCGAACAGCGCACGCCAGTTCTCGAAGTTCATCTCCGGCAGCATCAGCGCGCACAGCGCGAAGATGACCGTGTAGAGCGCCATCACCACCGCTGTCACGCGCTGGGCAAGCCAGTCGCGCAAGCCATAGTGGGCACCGACGACGATACGATTCACCATAGTTTGGCTCCGATGATCACGGTAAGGGTCAGGCTGACGACAAGCACGGCCACCGAGGTCTTGCGCGCGGTCGGCAGATCGATGCCCTTGTGCAGGTCGAGCAACAGGAAACGGATGCCGGCGCAGAAGTGGTGCAGGTACGCCCACAACAGGCCGAGCAGAATCAGCTTGACCAGCGGGTTGCCCACCATCTCCTTGTACTGGGCGAAGGATTCCGCCGAGCCCAGGCTGCGATCGAACAGCAGCAGCAGCAACCACAGCATCAGGAACAGCCCGACGCCGCTGACGCGATGCAGTATCGAAACGAAGCCGGGAAGCGGCAAACGAATCTTCCCGAGGTCGAGGTGCTTGGGTCGCGTCTTTTTGACGACGGCTTCCGACATTGCGATCTCCTATGCCATTAGGCTAGTGCATTGCAACAGGCCCGCGCGAACCGCGAACCATTAACTTTATGCCTGCGTTGCTCGGCGGCTCTCCCGAGAGTGCGCTGCGTCACGACAATGCGGCTTGGTCGTCATGTCAGCCGAGCTCGTTGAGGTAGTAGTGCTCCGCCGTCGAATAGAGCCCGCGGCGCCATTCGACCGCCCGATCGCCGTAGGTGTATGTCACCCGTTCCACCGACAACAGTGGGCTGCCCTCGAGCACGCCCATCGTATCGGCGGTCTGCCGGTCCGCGGCCACGGCGCGCAGCCGCTCTTCGGCGCGTATCATGCGAACGCCATAGCGGCTCTCGAACAGGCTGTAGATCGAGCCGTTGTAGGACTGCAGAACTTCGAGCGAAAGCCCCTGAAAGAGATCGCCCGGAAGATAGAGCTCGTCGAGGACGATCGGCTTGCCGGCGAACTTGAGAACCCGGCGCACGATGATGATCGCCGCCCCGAGTTCGATTCCGAGCACCCGCGAAGCCTCCTGTCCGGCACGCGCCCGCCAGCAGTCGAGCGGAACGCTCTGGGGCGGCGTAATATCGCCCGAATTGGGGACCAGGCGGAGAAAGCGAAAAAACGAACGGGGGTCGAGGTGAGATGCAACGAAGGTGCCCTTCCCCTGTTTGCGAATCAGCAGGTTTTCGGATGCCATTTCATCGATCGCCTTGCGCACCGTACCCTGACTGACGCTGTAGCGCGCTGCAAGGTCGATCTCGCTCGGTATGGACTCTCCGGGACGCCACTCTCCTGCTTCGAGCCCCTGAATGATCAAAGACTTGATCTGGCGGTAGAGCGGACTGAAGGTCGGCGACTCTTGCGGCATGTGCACATTTCATCACAAAAAATTACCGTCGTCCATTCCTATTCTTGTGTCTTATATAAGATATAATATCGCAATTGACACGCCGCGCAAAAATTCCTAACATTCTTCGAATTCGGGCGATCGGTGCATGACCATGGATCGCCCGGCGCCACCTCGGTAACCGATCCTTGCAGGGCAGACTACCGCAGGTAACCGCAACGCAGCATCGACCAGAGGAGTAAGCAAATGGCAAAAGCCCCCGTTCGAGTCGCAGTGACCGGCGCCGCCGGTCAGATCGGCTACGCCTTGTTGTTCCGCATTGCCAGCGGCGAGATGCTGGGCAAGGATCAGCCCGTGATCCTGCAGATGCTCGAACTGCCGATGGAAAAACCGCAGCAGGCGCTCAAGGGCGTCATGATGGAACTCGAGGATTGCGCCTTCCCCCTGCTTGCCGGCATGGTCGGCACCGACAAGCCGGAAGTCGCCTTCAAGGACGCCGATTATGTTTTGCTGGTGGGTGCCAAGCCGCGCGGACCGGGCATGGAGCGCAAGGATCTGCTGATGGAGAACGCGAAGATCTTCATCGAGCAGGGCAAGGCACTGAACAAGGTTGCGTCGCGCAACATGAAGCTGCTGGTGGTCGGCAACCCGGCCAATACCAATGCCTACATCGCAATGAAGTCGGCGCCCGATCTGCCCGCCGGCAACTTCACCGCCATGTTGCGACTCGACCACAATCGCGCCCTGTCGCAACTCGCCACGCGCACCGGCAAGCCGGTCGACAGCATGGAAAAAATGGTCGTCTGGGGCAACCACTCGCCGACGATGTATCCCGATATCCGCTTCTGCAGCGTGGCCGGCCAACCCGCGGCGCAGGCAATCGGCGATGAAGCCTGGTATCGCAACGAGTACATCCCCAAGGTCGGCAAGCGCGGCGCGGCGATCATCGAAGCGCGCGGCGTGTCCTCGGCAGCGTCGGCGGCCAATGCCGCGATCGATCACATGCGCGACTGGGCGCTCGGCACCAATGGCAAGTGGGTCACCATGGGCGTTCCGTCCGACGGTTCCTACGGCATTCCCGCGGGCGTGATGTATGGCGTCCCGGTCACCTGCGCCAACGGCAAGTATGAAGTCGTCAAGGGACTGGAAATCGATCCCTACTCGCGCACCATGATGGACAAGACCCTGGCCGAGCTCGAAGAAGAGCGCGCCGGCGTTGCGAGCCTGATGGGCTAAGCTTCCCGGAGCTTCCCTTTTCCACCCTCCCCTTGCGGGAGGACAGGCAAGGCGTCACGTCACCACGTGACGCCTTGTTCCTTGCGATTTCCTCCACGCTTGGCGCATACAAGCGGCGCTTTTCCGACAGCCGGAACCAGCCCAGACACGGAGACAAGAAGATGATTCGCCTGACAACGCCGGCTTTCGCCATTGCCGCACTGCTGGTCGCGACCGGCACCCATGCGGCAGACATGCCCAAGCGCAAACCCGGCTTGTGGCAGATCGAGACCAGGATGGCTGCCGGGCCCGGCATGGGCGCAATCAAGCAGTGCATCGACGAAAAGACCGACAACTTCTACCAGCAGCTCGGCGATCAGCACAAGGACAAGTGCACCGAGTCGGAGATCAAGAACACCGGCGACAGGATCCTCGTGCACAGCGTATGCAGGATGGGAAGCTCGGTCGCGACCACCGATGCCACCTTCACCGGTCGTTTCGACAGTGATTGTCGTGGCGACATCCGCGTCAAGTACAACCCGCCGATGCAGGGAATGTCCGAAGCCACCATGAGCATCACTGCGAAATGGCTCGGCCCCTGCCAAGCCGGTCAGAAGCCGGGCGACATGATTCTGCCTGGCGGCATGAAGATCAACCCGCAGGACAAGCGCGGCGCCAGGCAATAGGGCCGCGCCCCCCAACACCAACGCACCACGCGATTCGTCAGGAGAGAACCACCGTGCTACAAGCCTACCGTGAGCATGTTGCCGAGCGCGCAGCACTCGGCATTCCGCCGTTGCCTCTGTCGAAAAAGCAGACCGAGGAACTGATCGAGTTGCTGCAGAACCCGCCCAAGGGCGAAGAGCGAGCACTGGTCGAGCTGATCACCCATCGTGTGCCGGCCGGCGTCGATGACGCAGCCGAGGCCAAGGCCGCCTTTCTCGCCAAGGTCGCCAAGGGCCAGACCGGGTGCGCGCTGATCTCGCGCGAGAAGGCCACCGAACTGCTCGGCACCATGCTCGGCGGATACAACGTGCAGCCGCTGATCGATCTGCTCGCTGATGCCAAGGTCGGCGCCATCGCCGCCAAGGCCCTCTCGGGCACATTGCTGGTGTTCGATGCCTTTCACGACGTCAAGGAGAAGGCCGACAAGGGCAATGCCAACGCCAAGCTCGTCATGCAGAGCTGGGCCGAAGGCGAATGGTTCACTTCGCGCCCGGAAGTGCCGCAGAGCCTGACGGTCACCGTGTTCAAGGTCACCGGCGAAACCAATACCGACGACCTGTCGCCGGCGCCCGATGCCTGGTCGCGCCCCGACATTCCGCTGCACGCACTGGCGATGCTGAAGAATCCGCGCCCGGGCATCGAAGCCGACCAGGCGGGCGAACGCGGCCCGGTCAAACAGCTCGACGCGCTCACAGCCAAGGGCAACCTGGTCGCCTACGTCGGCGACGTGGTCGGCACCGGCTCGTCGCGCAAGTCTGCGACCAATAGCGTGCTGTGGTTCACCGGCGAGGACATTCCGTTCGTCCCGAACAAGCGCTTCGGCGGTGTCTGCCTCGGCAGCAAGATCGCCCCGATCTTCTACAACACCATGGAAGACGCCGGCGCGCTGCCAATCGAACTCGACGTCTCGAACATGGAAATGGGCGATGTCGTCGAGCTGCGTCCCTACGACGGCACAGCGCTCAAGAACGGTGCGGTAATCGCCGAGTTCAAGGTCAAGACCGAGGTCATTTTTGACGAGGTGCGCGCCGGCGGCCGCATTCCGCTGATCATCGGCCGCGGGCTCACCGACAACGCGCGTGCCGCGCTCGGCATGGGCCCCTCGCCGCTGTTTCGCCGTCCGGTCGCGCCGGCCGATTCGGGCAAGGGCTACTCGCTGGCGCAAAAGATGGTCGGCCGCGCCTGCGGCCTGCCCGAAGAAAAAGGAAAACAGCAGGGCGTCCGCCCCGGCACCTACTGCGAACCGAAGATGACCACCGTCGGCAGCCAGGACACCACTGGCCCGATGACGCGCGACGAACTCAAGGATCTCGCCTGCCTCGGCTTCTCGGCCGACATGACGATGCAGTCGTTCTGCCACACCGCCGCCTACCCGAAGCTGGTCGACGTCAAGATGCACCGCACGCTGCCCAGCTTCATCACCGCGCGCGGCGGTGTGTCGCTGAAGCCCGGCGACGGCGTCATCCACTCGTGGCTGAACCGCTTGCTGTTGCCCGATACCGTGGGAACCGGCGGCGATTCGCACACCCGCTTCCCGATCGGCATATCGTTTCCGGCCGGTTCAGGGCTGGTCGCCTTCGCCGCGGCCACCGGCGTGATGCCGCTCGACATGCCGGAATCGGTGCTGGTGCGCTTCAAGGGCACACTGCAGCCGGGTGTGACGCTGCGTGACCTGGTCAACGCGATTCCCTACTACGCGATCAAGCAGGGCCTGCTCACCGTCGCCAAGCAGGGCAAGAAGAACATCTTCTCCGGCCGCATCCTCGAAATCGAAGGCCTGCCCGACCTCAAGGTGGAACAGGCGTTCGAGTTGTCCGACGCCTCGGCCGAGCGTTCGGCCGCCGGCTGCACCGTGCACCTCGACAAGGCGCCGATCATCGAATACATGCGCTCGAACATCACGCTGATGAAGTGGATGATCGCCAACGGCTATGAAGATCGCCGCACGCTCGAGCGCCGCATCAAGGCGATGCAGGCCTGGATCGCCAAGCCCGAGCTGCTCGAGGGCGACGCCGATGCCGACTACGCCGCTGTCATCGAGATCGATCTGGCCGACGTCAAGGAGCCGCTGCTCGCCTGCCCGAACGACCCCGACGATGTCAAGTTGTTGTCCGAAGTCGCCGGCGACAAGATCGACGAGGTGTTCATCGGTTCGTGCATGACCAATATCGGCCACTTCCGCGCCGCCGGCAAGGTGCTCGAAGGCAAGACCGACATCCCGACCCGCCTGTGGATCGCCCCGCCGACCAAGATGGACGCGATGATCCTCAACGAGGAAGGCTACTACGCGGTGCTCGGCAAGAGCGGCGCGCGCATGGAAATGCCCGGCTGTTCGCTGTGCATGGGCAACCAGGCGCAGATCAAGAAGGGCAGCACGGCGGTATCCACCTCGACGCGCAATTTCCCCAATCGACTGGGCATCGACACCCGCGTCTACCTGGCCTCGGCCGAGCTGGCTTCGGTATGTGCGCTGATGGGCAAGATCCCGACCGTCGCCGAGTACATGGTCCAGGTCGAAGTCGTCAACAAGAAAGCCGGCGACATCTACCGCTACATGAATTTCGACCAGATCGAGGAGTTCAAGGAAGTGGCCGATACCGTGGCAGTCTGAGGAAACTGCAAGGCGGCGCCGGGAGCCACCCGGCGGCAGAACCACCCCTCGGCTGCCCGGGATATCCCGGGCCGCCGTGTTTTGCAGGCGCACGGCGTATTGCGGCAGGGCCGAATCGGCGATTCGCAAGCATCGTGCCGCCTTTGCTATTCTCTCGCCATGTTCAGGAAATTGCGCATCGCCCTGCTGTTGTTCGTGCTGGCCACGGTCGCGCTCGGCGCCTGGCGGGCCAAGGCGCGGGCGACCGATTGGCGCTCGTCCTTGCTGGTGGCCGTGTATCCGATCGCGGCCGACGATTCGCCGGTGACGCGCGATTACATCGCCACACTTTCCGACGCGTCGTTCGAGGATATCGAGGCCTGGTTCGAGGCCGAGGCCAAACGCCATGGCATCGACGTACTGCGTCCAGTGGACGTGTCCTTGGCACGGCGCGTCGACTCGATCCCGCCGGCGCCGCCGCACGGTGGCAACGCGCTCCATGTCGCATGGTGGAGCCTGCAGCTTCGCTACTGGTCGTGGCGCAACGATCAGGATCACCGTCCTGCGCCCCAGGTCAAGCTCTACGTCGTGTTCCACGATCCCGCCAGGAGTTACGCCGTGCCCCACTCGCTCGGGCTGGAAAAGGGAATGATCGGCGTCGTGCATGCGTTTGCCTCGCGCGCGCAGGCGGCGCAGAACGACGTGGTGATCGCGCACGAGTTGCTGCACACGCTGGGTGCGACCGACAAGTACGATCCGGCGAGCAATCTGCCCTTGTTCCCCGACGGCTATGCCGAGCCGACGCGCACGCCGCTGCTGCCGCAACTGCGGGCCGAGATCATGGCCGGGCGCACGCCGGTTTCTGCGAGCGAAGCGAAGATGCCGGACAGCGTGTTCGATACCGCGATCGGCCCGGCGACGGCCGGCGAAGTCAGGCTCGATACGCGGGCACGCTGAGCGCCGGCAATAACCCGCGGCAGCACTAATGACCGACGTAATCGAGCGATACGTCGCCGCTCGATGTGGCCGGCTGAACATCAGCGCAGCGCATGGAGGCGAGTCCCTCGCCGAAACGCCGGAACTGCCCTTCGCGCTTGAGGTAGCGGTTCTGCACGGCGTAGGCTTCGCGCTCGGTGCGCAAGGTTTCGTGGCAACCGGCGAAGATGCGCCCGCCGCGCTGCCGATGCTGCAGCACATGGACCAGTTCGTGGACCAGGAAGGAATTGTCGGCGGCGCTGTCGAGGTCGAGATCGTCGCGCAGCAGAATGCGCCCGCCATCGGTGTCGAAAACCGCGGCCATGTCGGCGCAACTGCTCTGCCGGTGGTCGCAGACCGCACGGCGCATCTCGGCGGCGGACATCCGGACGATCGGTGGCAACGCGTCCAGCGCAACCTGCGGATAGCCCGAAAGGCTGGCGGCGGCGGAAAGCAGATACGCGAGCAGGGTCGAATCCGGCATCGCCGCGTCTCCGTGGAGTTGGCTGTTTTCGATTGGAGATGTGGCGGGCGATTGCGTTCCCGGGCGGCGAAAAGAAAAGCTGCTGCGCCGGCCGCGTGCCGGTGGAGAGAGATTTCAACATGATGCCTGCGGGCCGCATGGATAGGCGATCTACAGCATGGCATTGCTGCGAGCCAGGCGCAGAGCCGCGCCTGGCATGGCATGCCTGCAGAGCGCCTATCCATGCGGCCTGCAGCCGGGCGGAAAAAAAGCCACGGGTTCACCGTGGCCTCGCAATGAATGCCGCCGGACCGGCGCGGCCGTCGCGGCGCGCCTACTTGGCCATCGCGCTCTTGATCTGCTCGATGCCGGCCTGATCGTCCAGCGTGGTCAGATCACCCGGATCGCGCCCTTCGGCAATCGCCTGGATCGAGCGGCGCAACACCTTGCCGGAGCGCGTCTTGGGCAATTGGCTGATGATGTGCACGCGCGACGGACGGCCAATCGCACCGAGTGCGGCGTCGACCCTGCCCATGATTTCCTTCTCCAGCTTGGCGCGCTGCTCGGCGGTCTCCGCGATCGACGAATCCTTCAGCACCGCGAACGCCATGGGCATCTGGCCCTTGAGCTGGTCGGCCACGCCGACCACCGCGCATTCGGCGACTGCCGGATGGCTGCCGATCGCCTCTTCGATCTCGCGGGTGCCGAGCCGGTGGCCGGCAACGTTGATCACGTCATCGGTACGGCCGAGGATAAAGTAGTAGCCGTCCTTGTCGCGGATACCCCAGTCGAAAGTCGAGTAGACCTGCTTGTTGGGGAAGCTGGTGTAGTAGGTCTGCACATAGCGGTCGTCCTGACCCCAGACTGTGGTCAGACAGCCCGGCGGCAGCGGCGGCACCACGACGACCACACCCTTCTCATTGGGCTCGGTGATTTCCGTGCCATCCTCCTGCAGGAGCTTGACGTCGTAGCCGAACGCGGCAAACGCCGGAGAACCTGGCTTGGTCGGCGACATCTCGACGCCAGGCTGCGAGGCGAGAATCGCCCAACCCGTTTCGGTCTGCCAGTAGTGGTCGTACACCGGCAGGCCAAGTTCGCCCTCGATCCAGCGATGGGTGGTTTCGTCCAGCGGTTCGCCGGCGAGGAACACGTGGCGCAGGCTCGATATGTCATACTTCTTGATGAAGGCCGGATCCTGCTTCTTCAGCACGCGGATCGCGGTCGGTGCCGAGAACATCACCGTGACCTTGTAGTCTTGCACGATCTTCCACCAGATGCCGGGATCGGGACGGATCGGCAGGCCCTCGTAGCAGACCGTCGCCATGCCGCTGATCAGCGGACCATAGACGATGTACGAGTGGCCGACCACCCAGCCGATATCGGAGGTCGAGAAGTAGGTCTCGCCGGCATTGCCGCAGTAGATGTACTTCATGGTCGCGGCCAGCGCCACTGCATAGCCGCCGGTGTCGCGCTGCACGCCCTTGGGCTTGCCGGTGGTGCCCGAGGTGTACAAAATGTATGACGGATGCGAGGACTCGACCCAGACGCAGTCGACCTTGGTATCCATCTCCTGCTGGCGCAGGGTCGCATAGTCGAGGTCGCGGCCGGCGACGATCGGCATGTCCTTGTCCAGCCCGCGATTGACGATCACGACCTTGGACGGCGGCGTGGCAGACAGGCGTATCGATTCATCCACCAGGTGCTTGTAGGGCACGGCCTTGCCGCCGCGCATGCCGGCATCCGACGTCACCATCACCTTCGGTTGCGCATCGTCGATGCGTGTGGCGAGAGAATTCGCCGCGAAACCGCCGAACACCACCGAGTGAATCGCACCGATCCGTACCGTGGCGAGCATGGCGAAGATCGCCTCCGGAATCATCGGCATGTAGATCAGCACGCGATCGCCCTTGCCCACGCCCAGGCGCTGCAGCACCGCCGCCATGCGCTGCACTTCGGCATGCAGTTCGCGGAACGAGTAGACCTTCTCGGTGTTGGTCTCGGTCGAGACGAAGATCAGCGCCGGCTGATCGCCACGCGTCGCAAGATGGCGGTCGATGGCGTTGTAACAAAGGTTGGTCTCGCCGCCGACGAACCATTTGCTGAATGGCGGCTTGGAGTAATCGAGTACGGATGAAAACGGCTTGTTCCAATGCACCAGCTTGGATTGCTCTCCCCAGAAGGCATCCGGCTGTTCGATCGATTGACGGTGAAACTCCTTGTAGTTCATCTGCTCCTCCTCTGATGGTCTCGTGGTCTCCTCGGTGCGAGGATGTTGTGGCGCGATGTTCAGGACTTGCCTGCAGCGGCCTCGGCTTCGACGGCAACCGTCTTTGCCTCGATTGCCGCGAGCGGCAGACCGAGTTTGTACTCCTGTTCGGCGAGGCGCAGCAAGGGTATCAGATCGCGCAGCAGATCGGGCAGTTGCGCCCGGACTTCGTCCTCCGCGTCGGAACGCAGCATCACCAGCGCCTGCTCGATGCCAACTGCATAGCGCGCGCGTCCTCCGGCACGCACCACGCCGCCCGAGCCGACCACCTGATTGCCGCCGGCACCGCGGCCTATCGCCAGACGATCCTGTCCGACCGCGATCAGGTCGGATAGCGTGCCGGTTTTGTCGGCAAGGCTGTTGGCCAGCCCGACGGTGAGGCTGATGTGAATCAGCTCGCCGCGATAGTTCATCGCCAGGCTGGCAATCGCCTGGCGCAGCCGATTGGCGAAGGCGCCGCAGGCCTCGAGATTGATCGACGGCGAGACGACGACGAACTGCGATTCGCCCTGCTGCGCGACAGTATCTTCGCGGCGTACCCGGGTGCCGAGTATCTTCGACAGTTTGCGCACGATCAACATGCTGACCTGGCGTCCGTGGCGCGACACCAGCTCGTCGAACCGATCCACCTCGACCACCATCACCGACAACTCGCTGTTGTGGCGCCGCGCGAGGGCCAGTGCCTGTTCGCCCTGGTGCTGCAGGTAGCCCGGCGTTGCAAGCCCGGAATCGGGATCGACCGCCGATTGCCTGGCCAGCGCCTCGCGGCTTTCCTCGAGTTCGCGCCGGGTCTGGGCGAGCCGGCTGAGCGCGTCGAGGCGGGCAAGCAGCTCGACGTTGCCGATGCCCTTGGCAATGAAGTCGGTGGCACCGAGTTGCTTGGCCTTAATCTGCGCCGCGTCGTCCTCGTCGCCGGAAATGATGATGACCGGAATTTCCTGAATCCGTGCGACCTTCGATCCGCGGATGCGCTCGAGCAGACCGAAGCCATCGAGCTTGGGCATGCCGATATCGGAGATCACCACCTGGATCGACGGATCGAGCAGCAGGGTCTGCCAGCCCATCTCGCCATCGGATTCCTCGCGGAAATCGTAGGCGCCCTTGATGTGCTTGACGATCGAGGCGCGCACGATGCGCGAATCGTCGACGATCAGTACGCGCGGGAGGGCCGGTGTGTTGTCGCTCATTGGAGGGTCAGCTATCGTTTCGACGAAGGATGCGGCACACCGAACCTTAATGGCGGCAATTATAACCATCTATACCGGCGTCAAAGAAGCCGTCGACCCATGCGGATGTTGTAAGTATTCGGTGAACCCGTAGTTTCTCCTGCGGGCAGCAAGACGTGCTGGACACGTCGCTCGCGCTGCGGTACCTTCCCGTCCATGGATGGAACGGTGCAGCTTCCCTGTTCGAGTGCGGCCCGCGGCGAAGCCAAGTCGACGCCCTTCGGCGACGTTTTTGTGACGCTGTCCAAACAGGAACACATCGAACTGGTCTGGGCGGCGAAGTATTGGAAGATGGAGCACGGGCGCGCGGCCGCGTGCGCTGAGCCTCGAGGCGGCGTACCAGGAGCGATTCCGACAAGCCGCGCAGCTGCGCAGGCGCGCGAGGCAGCGTTGTTGTGCGAGTTGGAGGCGGCGCAGGCCAAGATCCGCGATCTGCAGCAACGCCTGTTCGCTCGCAAGAGCGAGCGCGGTTCGCTGATCGACGACAAGCATCGAGGCGCGCCAGTGGGGTCACGGCGACGCGGACAGCAGCGTGGTGCCCCGGGTCATGGTCGTTCGCGGCAGGCGCACTTGCCGCTGCGCACCGAGGATATCGAACTCGAATCCGCGCTGTGCCCGGCCTGCGGTGAGCCGCTGGGCGCCTTTGCGGGTACCGAGGACTGCGAGGTTGTGGAAGTCGAGGTGCGGGCGTATCGCAGGCTGATCCGGCGGCGGCGCTATCGGCGCACCTGCGAGTGTGAGGCGCTGCCGGGCATTGTGACGGCCCCGCCCCGGCGCGGCTGATCGAGCGCGGTAAGTTCGGCATCTCGGTGTGGGTGAGTGTGCTGCTGGACAAGTTCCTGTACGGGCGCCCCAGTTACCGCCTGGTGCAGGATCTGGCCGATCAGGGATTGAATCTGTCGATGGGCACGCTCACCGGGGGGTTGCAGGCCATTGCCCCGCTGTTTGAGCCGGTGTACGAGGCGCTGTTGGACGAGTTGCGAGCCGGGGCGCACTGGCACGCCGACGAGACCCGCTGGGAGGTGTTCGTCGACATCGAGGGCAAGCGCGGCCACCGCTGGTACCTGTGGGTATTTCAGTCGCGCGCCGTGGCCTACTACGTGCTCGACGCGTCGCGCTCGGCGGCGGTTCCCAGCGCGGTGCTCGCCGAGGTGGACGGGGGCACCATCAGCTGCGACCGCTATGGTGCCTACAAGAAATTTGCCCGTCTGCATCCGGGCTTCACCTTATTGTATTGCTGGGCGCACCAGCGCCGCGACCTGCTCATGCTGGCCAACGACTATCCGCAACTGGCGCCCTGGGCACTGGCCTGGGTAGAGTGCATCGGCGTGCTGTTCGCGCTGCACGCACAGCGCCGCGAAGCCTGGCTCGCCGGCCGTGAGTACGGCGAACTGGATCGAGGACTGCGTGCGACGGTGCAGGAGATGGCCGACAAGCGCGAGGCGGCGCTGGCCGATCCGACGCTGCCGGCCCCGGCGGCCAAGCTGCTCACCAGCATGCGCAGGCACTGGGCCGGATTGACGGCGTTTCTCGATCGCCCGCAGCGGGCACTGGACAATAACGAGGCCGAACGGGCCTTGCGTCCGGCGGTCGTCGGCCGCAAGAACTTTTACGGTTCGGGCAGTCAGTGGTCTGGACAACTCGCGGCGATGATGTTCAGTGTGCTGATGAGCCTGCGCCTGTGGCAGGTCAATCCGCGCACCTGGCTCAGCGCCTACCTGCAGGCCTGTGCCGAAAACGCCAACCGCCCGCCGGATCTGGCCGGGTTCCTGCCCTGGCGCATGGATGCGGCGCGGCTGGCCGCCCTGCGCAGCGCACCCGCCTTCACCCAACCCCCGGGAGTCGATACCTCGTGACCCTGTATTGCGGTCGGCACTTCAGCGCCGATGAACTGCTGATGATCAAAGGGCTGATCGCCCACACCCCGGGACTCAAACGCACCCCGCTGTCGCGCACCCTGTGCGCGTTGCTGGACTGGAGAAAGCCCAACGGCCAACTCAAGGACATGAGCTGCCGCGTGGCATTGCTGCGCATGCAGGCCGATGGCCTGCTCGAGCTGCCGCCCTCGAACATCGTGCAGCCGCGAGGCCGCCCGCACTTCCCGCCCTCACCAGCCACCGACCCCCAGCGTGCGCTGCGCGAACCCGTGCATGCCTTGCCACCCTTGAGGTTGCAGCCGGTCAGCGCCGGCCCCGCCTCGCGCCTGTGGAACGAGTACATCGCTCGCTACCACTATCTGGGATACACGCCGCTGGCCGGCAGCCAGATGCGCTACAACGTCTTTGCCGGCGAGCAACTGCTCGCCCTGATCAGCTTTGGCGCCAGCGCCTGGAAACTGGCCGAGCGCGATCGCTTCATCGGCTGGGCGCAAGCCCAGCGCGAGCGCAACCTGCAACTGATCGTCAACAACGCCCGTTTCCTGATCCTGCCCTGGATTCAGTCGAAGGGGCTCGCCTCGAAGATCCTCGCCCTGGCCGCGCGCCAGCTGCCCAACGACTGGTTCGCTCGCTACTGCTTGCGCCCCGCGCTGCTCGAGACCTTCGTCGAAACGCCACGTCACCGCGGCACCTGCTACAAGGCCGCCAACTGGATCCACGTCGGGCAGACCGTCGGTCGCGGCAAGAAGTCCACCGTGCACCACCCGATTATCCCCATCAAGGACATCTGGCTCTATCCGCTGCGCAAGGACTTCCGCTCCGTCCTCGCACAGTAAGAGCCCATCACGGGTTCACCGAATACTTACGGATGTTCGAGAAAATGGATCGCAAACTACTGGGTCGAAGGGGTTTACTCCGTTCCATCCATGCCGATATAGTGCGGGCCATGTCGAAAAAGCCCGCCACCTTCCGCCGCCACCGCGCTCACGAAATCTGTGGACTGTGGCTGGTGATCGGTTGCCTGGCGCCCCTGGCACAGGCACAGGAGACGGCGGCAACACCGGCGCCGATCAGCCTGATGGACCGGGTTTCGAGCGGCGCCCATGAGATGGCGCTGAACGCGCTGTCGGTCATCGGCATCGATTACCGCTACGGCGGGAACGACCCCGAGACCGGCTTCGACTGCAGCGGCATGGTCCGCCACGTCGTGCGCAACGCACTCGGACTCGATCTGCCACGAACGGCACGCGAGATGGCGCAGATCGGCAAGCGCATTCCGCTCGATGACCTGAAGCCCGGCGACCTGGTCTTTTTCAACACCATGCGCCGCGCCTTTTCGCACGTCGGCATCTACCTTGGCGACAAGCGATTCGTCCACGCGCCGTCGACAGGCGGCCAGGTTCGCATCGACGATATGAGCGCCCGCTACTGGCTTGCCCGCTTCGAGGGCGCCCGCCGCCTGCCCGCGGAACCCCAGCTTTAGTCGCCGCGGCAATCGCTGCCGCCCACCGCACATCCTGTTCGTCCCTGGCTTGCCGGCGCGGTGTGCTCTACGCGGCAGAGGTCAAATCACCCTACTACGATATACAAACGAGAATACATTGCAATTGACAATCATTCTTGTTAGAGTCTCGCCGTCCACGAATTCGTATTCCCTGGGAGCAGCAAATCATGAGTTTTCGCGTTGTCCCGATCACCCTGGTCTGCCTTGCCGCACTCTGCCCGGCAGTCGCGGCTGCGGACGAGCAGGTGCTCAACCTCTACACCGCGCGCCACTACCAGACCGACGAGGCGCTCTACACGAACTTCACGAAATCGACCGGCATCAAGGTCAATCGCCTGGAAGGCAAGGAAGACGAGTTGCTCGAGCGGATCAGGAACGAAGGCGCCAACAGCCCGGCCGACGTATTCGTGACCGTCGATGCGGCGCGGCTGGAAATCGCCGACAGCCTGGGTCTGTTCGCCCCGGTGAAATCGAAGCTGCTCGATGAGCGCGTGCCAGCCAACCTGCGCACATCGAACTGGATCGCGTTCTCGACCCGCGCCCGGGTGATCGTTTACAACAAGCAGGCGGTGCAACCCGAAGACGTGCAGAGCTACATGGATCTTGCCGCGCCGAAGCTGAGGGGCCAGGTCTGTTCGCGCTCGGGTGCTCACCCGTACAACCTGTCGCTCGGCTCGGCGATCATTTCCCACGAAGGCGAAGCCGGGGCCGAGGAATGGGCGCGCGGCGTAGTGGCGAACTTCGCCCGCACTCCGAAGGGTGGCGACACGGACCAGATCCGTGCCGTCGCGGCCGGCGAATGCGGTGTCACCATCTCCAACACCTACTACCTGGTGCGCCTGATGCGCTCGGACAAGCCCGAGGACAAGAAGGCGGTCCAGGCCATCGGCATCGTTTGGCCCAATCAGAAAACCTGGGGCACGCACATCAACATCTCCGGCGCGGGTATTCTCAAAACCGCACCGAACAAGGATGCCGCGCTCAAGTTCATGGAGTATCTGGCGAGCGACGCGGCACAGCGCTACTTCGCCAACGGCAACAACGAGTGGCCGGTCGTCAAGAATGTCGTAGTCAGCAACCCGGAGCTCGAAGCGCTGGGCAAGTTCAAGCCCGACGTTCTGCCGATCGGCCAACTGGCGAAAAACACCGCATTGGCGCAGAAGATCTTCGACCGCGCCGGATTTCGCTGACGCCGGCAGCCCGCCGGACAGCAGCCACACCCTGCCGAGCGCTTGCCCTCTACTGCCGGCGCGAAAGCGCGATCTGCCGCGACAGCACGATCAAAGGAAGTACCCCGACCGCGACGATCGTCAGTGCCGAAGTCGAAGCTTCGGCCAAGCGCTCGTCCGCCGCCAACGTATAGGCCTGTGTGGCAAGCGTGTCGAAGTTGAAGGGTCGCATGACCAGTGTCGCCGGCAACTCCTTCATCACATCGACGAACACCAGCAACCCCGCGGTAAGCAGGCTGCCACGCAGCAGCGGCACATGCACGCGACGGAGGGTCTCGCCCTGCGTATGGCCGAGACTGCGCGCGGCGTCGTCCATGCTCGGTGTGATCTTGGACAAGCTGGCCTCCACGCCCTGCAGGGCAACCGCCAGGAACCGCGCCAGGTAGGCGAAGACCAGCGCTGCGATGCCACCGGTTATCAGCAGTCCCGGGTTTGCACCGGTCGCCCGCTCGATGAGCTGGGCCAACCAGTTGTCGAGCCGGGTCACCGGTATCAGCACGCCGACCGCGATGACCGAGCCCGGCACGGCGTAGCCCAGCCCGACCACGCGGGTCGCCAGGGTGGTCGCCGTACCACGGCGAATGCGGGCCGCATAAGCCAGCAGAGTCGCAAGCGCCACCGCAATGATCGATGTCACCGCCGCCAGGGTGAAGCTGTTGGCTGACAGCTGCACGAACCGGGCGCCGAACTGCGCGTCACCCTCGGTGATCGACATCTTGAGCAAGAGTCCGCCGGGCAGCAGAAATCCCAGTCCGAGCGGAATCAGGCACCCGATTACGGCCAGCCCCGCACGCCAGCCGCGAAGCCGACGTCCCGGGTAGGGGCGGTTGCGTCCGGTCGTGTCATTGAACCGGGCCCGGCCACGCGAAGCGCGTTCCAGTGTCAGCACGGCGACGACGAAGAACAGCAGCGCCATCGACAGTTGTGCTGCCGCCACCCGATCGCCGAGCGAGAACCAGGCCCGATAGATCCCGGTGGTAAAGGTCTGCACGGCGAAGTAGCTAACCGTTCCGTAGTCGGCCAGTGTTTCCATCAGCGCAAGCGCCACGCCGGCCACGATCGCAGGCCGCGCCAGCGGCAGGGAAACCTGAAAGAAGCTGGTCCAGGCACCGAGTCCGAGCGACCGCGAAACCTCTATCATCCCGCCAGCCCGTTCCAGAAAGGCAGTGCGCGCGAGCAGGTAGACGTAAGGATAGAGGACGAGCACGAACATCATGATCGCGCCGCCGAGCGTGCGTACGTCGGGAAACCAGTAATCGTCGCGATGCCATTCGAAGGTCTCGCGCAGCCACGATTGAAGCGGGCCGACGAACTGCAGCAGATCGGTGTAGGTGTACGCCATCACGTAGGCCGGAACTGCCAGCGGCAGCACCAGCGCCCAGTCGAACAGCCGCCTGCCGGGAAAGTCGAGCATGCTGGTAAGCCACGCCGCGCCGACCCCCAGAGCAGCCGTTCCGGCGCCGACGCCAAGACACAAGCAGAGGGTCGAGCGGAGGTAATCCGGCAACACAGTAGATGCCAGGTGGTCCCAGGTGTCGCTGGTGCCGCCGAGGAAGACATTCGAGCCGACCGACAGCACCGGCCCGGCGACCAGCACGGCGACGAGCAACGCCGCCACGACCAGCCCCGACAAGCGAGGACGGCCTGCAGCGATGCTCACAGGCGAACTCGCAGCAATCGGACGGGGATTCACACGGATGAACCGGACAAAGGATTGGCAGCGGATGACGAAACCGGGGATTCCGGAGCCAAGCTCCTGATGCGAATTATAATCGGCCGCATCACTGGCAGCCTGCAAGTCGAGGCCATGGCTCTGCTTGAGTTGAAGGAAGTCGATCAGTCCTACGGCGACCACAAGGTGGTGGATCGTCTGAGCTTTGCGCTTGAGCGCGGCAGCATCGGATGCCTGCTGGGCCCTTCCGGCTGCGGCAAGACCACCGTGCTGCGATGCATTGCGGGATTCGAACCGGTCACGCACGGAACCATCGTGTTCGAAGACCTGACGGTCAGCGGGCCCCGCATCCATCTGGCTGCCGAGAAACGGCGCATTGGCATGGTGTTTCAGGACTACGCGCTGTTTCCGCATCTGACGGTTGCGCAAAACGTTGCCTTCGGTCTGCGCAGTGTCCCCGGTGCCCAGGCACGCGCGTTCGAACTTCTGCGAACGGTTGGTCTGGCGGGGCAGGATCGCAAATACCCGCACGAGCTTTCCGGCGGCCAGCAGCAGCGCGTCGCACTGGCCCGCGCACTGGCCCCGCGGCCGCAATTGCTGCTGATGGACGAGCCGTTTTCCAATCTCGACGTCGACCTGCGCGAACGCCTCGCCACCGAGGTGCGCGACATCATCAAGTCGGCCGGCACCACGGCAATTCTGGTGACCCACGATCAGCACGAGGCTTTTGCGATCGCCGACGAGATCGGTGTGATGCACGAGGGCCGCATTCAGCAATGGGACAGTGCCTATAACCTGTATCATCGGCCGCGCAACCGCTTTGTCGCGGATTTTGTCGGTCAGGGCGTGTTCCTGCCCGGCAGCGTGCTCGACACCGAGAACGTCCAGGTGGAACTTGGTCTGCTGCACAGCCACGTGCCGATCGAGTGCAGCCTCGGCTGTGGTGCATGCAGCAAGGGTTGCAATGTCGACGTACTGCTGCGTCCCGACGACGTCATCCACGACGACAGCAGCCCGATGAAAGCGGAGGTCGTCTGCAAGGCGTTCCGCGGCGCCGAGATCCTCTATACCCTTCGGCTGGCCAGCGGCGCGCGCGTGCTCTCTCTCGTCCCGTCCCACCACAATCACGCGCTGGGCGAGAGGATCGGCATCCGTCTCGATGTCGATCACGTAGTTGCCTTCCGCCACGCCGAGAACGCGGCACAAATCGACGCGGGCATCGCCGCCGTCAGCATGCCCGTTCTGAAACGCGCCTGACGGCAGAACCTATCTTGATTCCCTGGCTCGGATCGGAAATCGAGTTCCCGCCCTTGTCGCGGGCGCTGACCCGACCCAATGGCCTGCTCTGCGCCGGCGGTGATCTGTCGCCACAGCGGTTGCTGCAGGCCTATCGCCACGGCATTTTTCCCTGGTACAGCGAAGGCGAGCCCCTGCTCTGGTGGTCACCCGATCCACGCATGGTGCTGATCCCTTCGGAGTTGCGCCTCTCGCGCTCATTGCGCAAGCGGCTGAGGAATCACGACTACAGTGTGCGTTGCGACAATGCCTTTGACGATGTCATGGCTGCCTGTGCCGCGCCACGGGACGGCGCGTCGGGCACCTGGATCGTTCCGGAAATGCAGGCAGCCTACGGGCGTCTGCAGCGGCTCGGCTTTGCGCACTCCGTCGAAACCTGGATCGACGGACAACTGGCGGGCGGCCTCTACGGCGTGGCGATCGGCCGCGCCTTCTACGGCGAATCGATGTTCAGTCGCGCTACCGATGCGAGCAAAATTGCACTTGCCCATCTCGCACGCTATCTTGTGCACCGGAAATTTGCCGTGGTCGATTGCCAGATGAACACCGCGCATCTCGCTTCGCTGGGCGCCAGGGAGATCCCCCGCGACGAATTTGTCGCCGGCCTCGCGCGGTGGACTTCCGAAGGTGACGCGCCGGCGCGATGGCCGGTCGATGCAATGGCCAACCTGTTTCGCACTGCAACACCGATCGACGCATGACGCTGCTCAAGGATCTGCCCTACACGCTGCTGCAGTTCTACGCGACTGCACCCTATTCCTGCTCCTATCTGCCGGGCAGAGTGGCGCGCTCACAAGTCGCGACGCCATCGCACATGATCGATGCAGTGCTCTACGGGGAACTGGTTCGCAACGGATTCCGCCGCAGCGGCGTGTTCACCTACCGGCCCTATTGCGACGCCTGCCGTGCCTGCGTGCCGGTACGCGTGCCGGTTGCGGACTTCGCTGCGAACCGGAGCCAGCGACGCACCTCGGCGCGCAATGCACATCTGGTCGCGCGCGAATTGCCGCTGGTTTTTCGCGAGGAGCATTACGCGCTCTACCAGCGTTACCAGGCAAGTCGCCACAGCGGCGGCGGCATGGATCAGGATTCGCGCGAGCAGTACGCGCATTTCCTGCTGCAAAGCCATGTCGACTCCCGCCTGGTCGAGTTTCGCGACAACGGCGTACTGCGCGTGGTCAGCATCATCGACGTGCTGGCGGACGGTCTGTCCTCGGTCTACACCTTCTACGATCCGGACTTTTCCGGAGCCAGCTTCGGCACCTTCGGCATCCTTTGGCAGATCGGGCAATGCCGGCTGCTCGGTCTGCCTTACCTCTACCTCGGCTACTGGATTCGCGACAGCAACAAGATGGCCTACAAGGCGCGCTTTCGGCCGATCGAAGGACGTGTGAACGGGCAATGGCGCAAGTTGTCGAGCTCTGATCTCAATCATCTGGGCTGAGCGCGATTCGGGCCGCCCGCTGCTTCCCCGCTGCTTCCGCGATTTCTGTCGAATTGATCACAACCGCACGCGCGCAATCCGGATTTCGGTCTATGCTCGCGCCCTCGCCGGCGCAGCGGTCACATGGGCAAACCGGCTCGCAACCGTCCAAGACGAGTCGAACTGCCTTGCTGCATCGCACATGAACGCCTTTTCGTCCCGCCACGCGCCCCATCACTTCGGGGACACTTCCTACATTCGACTCGCCTTCGCCCTGATCCTCCTGCTTGCCGCAGCGATGCGCTTTGCCAACATCGGCGTCCTGCCGCTCTGGCTCGATGAGGGCTACTCCTGGTGGGATGCCCAGCAATCCCTGGCCGACCTTTGGGCACTCGTACCGCAGTGCGATCCTCACCCGCCGCTCTACGCGATGCTGCTCAAGCTGTGGGTCGATGCTTTCGGTGACAGCAGTGCCGCCTTGCGCTCACTGTCCGCCGTCGCCGGCGTAATCACAACGGGATTCGTCATGCTCGCTGGCCGCGAACTTGGCCTGCGGCACGCCCTGATTGCGGGCCTGATCTTCGCGACTGCGCCGTTCCAGGTTCAGTTCTCGCAGGAAGCGCGGCCCTATGCAATGCTGGCGATGGCCTCTTCGATGCTGTGCTTCGGCGCCCTGCGCCTGCTGGGGCATGAGCGCCCCCAAAGAACGTCCGGTGCCTGGGCGGCGCTGATCGTTGGCGGCGCGCTGATGCTGTGGTTCAACAATACTGCGGCCCTGCTGCTCGCCGCCTTCGGCATCGGCGCCCTGCTCTTGATGGCGGGTGATCGAGGCGCCCGCCGGTTCTTTGTGCCGCTGGCCGGCGCGGCCTTGCTGATCGGCCTGCTCTGGCTTCCGTATGTGCCGACGTTCATCGAACAAGCACGCGGGATCAGTGCGGACTTCTGGATTCAGCGTCCCGGTTGGTGGCAGTTTCGTCAGGAATTGCGCTGGGCGCTCGGCGTGCATTCCGACGCCGCACTTGCAGTCATCGTGGCGCTTTGGGCGCTTGGAATCCTGCTGCTGGCGCGCGTCGGCCAATGGCGCGCAGCGCTGCTGCTGGGCTGCCTTGCGGCAATCCCGGTGCTGCTGAATTTCGCGATTAGCCTGGTGAGCACACCGATCTACCTCGCGCGCACGCTGATCGGCGTCGGGCCACCGTTCGTGCTCGGGCTCGCCGGCGTCTTCGCGACGCTGCGCTGGCGCCGCGCCATGCAACTGGGCGTCGCGCTGCTGGTCGGCTACCAGTTGTGGCTCGCGCTGCCGATGCTGGGCGCGACCGATCGCAAGGAGCCCTGGAGCGAGGTCGTTCGCCAGATCGTCGATGACGTCGAATCGGACGGTGCCGTGGCGACCGAGGCCATCGTACTGACCGAGCCCAACGAAATGGTGTTGCCGCTGCGCCACGCCCTGCTGTCCGCCGATGTGAAACTGCCGGTACACGGCATACCGGGCGAATTTCCGCAGCCGGGCATTGCCGGCGCGCGCTACCCTTCGGGGAAGTGCGCACCATCGGTTGCCGGCATGGATCTCGAACCAGCGGACAGGGTCATCGCTGGCAGCAAGCTGGCCTTCCTGATCACCCGCCGCAACAACTCCTACGACCCGAGCAATGCCGTACTTGCCCACCTGCGTTCCAGGGGCTGGGCGTCGCTGGAAACCCACACCTTCGAGCCCGGCGCAATCACCGTCTACCGGCTGCGGCACTAACTCCTGGATGCCGGGGTTGCCTCGACCAGCGTTTCGTCGGTCCTGCTGTCGCCCTTGTTGTCGTTCCAACTGACGACCACCCTGTCGCCGGCCTTTGCGCCTGTCACCTTGAAGGCGAACCACGGATTGCGTGCCACCGCAGTGCCGATCTGCGCATCGAGCACGGTCCTGTCGCCGACGATGACAGTCAGATGCTTGATGAAATGCGCGGGAACGAGATTCCCGGCCGGATCCTTGCGCCGGCCGGTATCCATCGGATGATTGACCAGGACTCGTATCTCCGCGGCATCGCCCTTGATTCTGGCGCTGATTTTCATCGGGTCGCCCATGGTCTGCCTCGCGTTCAATCGATGCTGTAAATCGATCCGGATCAGCCGCCGCAGCCGCCTATCGTCACCTGGACTTCCTTGGTGGTGAAGTAGAACTTGCCGCCCGCGTGCGCCACGACGCGGATCCTGGAGGTCTGCTGCATCTTGACCCGCAGCCCCAGCGAAGGCAACGCACCGCCGGCCAGATCGAAATGGGCCGCCAGGGAAGTCGGATTCTTGTCGATGAAGACCGATAGCTTCTGCGTGTTGGCGACCTTGCTCGACACCTCAATCGGTACGACCGCGCTGTCCTCCGCGATGTCTGGAGCCTTGAGAAAGACATCGGCACTTTCGACCGGATCGACGATCCCCATGGCGGCGAGCGCAGCGGCAATGTTATTGGCTTCGAACGCGGCGGCGTTCCAGTCGGCAGCCAGAACCTCGCCCGGCTTCAGGGCACCCGCGGCTATCGCCGCAAGCAATGCGCTGCTGGCACCGGCGCCCTTCAGGAGCAGTCTGCGTAGCGGGTTCATCGTCTTTCTGATCCTCCGATCGCGGGTCATTGACGGGCACGTTTGCCGCTGTGCGTCGAGGATGATTGTACCGCGGGTCAGGCGAGTTCCCGGCCGGCGGTTCACAGCGCCCTGGCCGGAGAGCCAGCAGGGACGCGCCTCTCCACTCCACATAGCCGTAGAAGTCCAATCCATGCGCCTTTCCGGGCACCCGCCTGGGGAGAACCCGAGCTCATGCTGCACTTGCGTCGAGCACGCAACCGGAACACGATTCGTCGGTCGAATTGCAACAGGCCGACTGCGGCGCCGATCAGGCGACCGCAATCTAGGCAAGATCACTTGGTCTCCGTTAGAGGACAGAAGAATGACTCAGAATCCATTCAACACGCTTCGCGATTTCACGTTGGGCGCCGGCAAGCGCGGACGCTTCCACAGTCTGCCGGCGCTCGAGGCTTCAGGTGTCGGCCCGGTGTCTCGCCTGCCAATATCCATCCGCATCGTGCTCGAATCGGTGCTGCGCAACTGCGATGGCAAGAAAGTGACCGAGGCCCACGTGCGCCAGCTCGCCAATTGGCAGGCCGACGCACCGCGCACAGACGAGATCCCGTTCGTCGTGGCGCGCGTGGTGCTGCAGGATTTCACCGGCGTGCCGCTGCTCGCCGATCTCGCCGCGATGCGCAACATCGCGGCTGAAATGGGTAAGAACCCGAAGCGAATCGAACCGCTGGTGCCGGTCGATCTGGTTGTCGACCACTCGGTTCAGATCGACCACTTCCGCCAGAAGGACGCACTCGATCTGAACATGAAGATCGAGTTCCAGCGCAACCGCGAACGCTACCAGTTCATGAAATGGGGGATGCAGGCGTTCTCGACCTTTCGCGTGGTCCCGCCGGGCGTCGGCATCGTGCATCAGGTGAACCTCGAATACCTGGCGCGCGGCGTACACAAGAGAAAGCTCGGCCGCGACACGCTTTATTACCTCGACACGCTGGTCGGCACCGACTCGCATACGACAATGATCAACGGCATCGGCGTGGTCGGCTGGGGAGTCGGCGGCATCGAGGCCGAGGCGGGCATGCTCGGTCAGCCGGTCTATTTCCTCACCCCGGATGTGGTCGGCTTCGAACTCGGCGGCCGGCTGCGCGAAGGCTGCACCGCCACCGACCTGGTTCTCACGATCACCGAGCAGTTGCGCAAGGAAAAGGTCGTCGGCAAGTTCGTCGAATTTTTCGGCGAAGGCGTCGAGGCGCTGACGCTGGCCGACCGGGCGACGATTGCCAACATGGCGCCGGAATACGGTGCGACGATGGGCTTCTTCCCGGTCGATGACGCCACCATCGCCTACTTCGAGGGCACCGGCCGTACCGCCGAGGAGATCGATGCGTTCCGGTCCTACTTCACCGCGCAAGGCCTGTACGGCGTGCCGCGCCCGGGACAGATCGATTACAGCAAGACCGTGAAGCTCGATCTGGCTACGGTGGCGCCTTCGCTGGCAGGGCCAAAGCGGCCGCAGGACCGGATCGAGATCGGCAACGTCGCGCGAACTTTCTCGGCTCTGTTCGCCAGACCGGCGAGCGAGAACGGCTTCGCTCGCCCGGCCGCTGAGCTCGCGCGCGAATTCGTCGATGCCGACGGCGTGAAGGTGAAGAACGGCGACGTGCTGATTGCCGCCATCACCAGTTGCACCAACACGTCGAATCCGAGTGTGCTGCTGGCCGCCGGACTGCTCGCCAAGAAAGCAGTCGAAGCCGGCCTGAAGGTCGCCCCGCACATCAAGACCTCGCTCGCCCCGGGCTCGCGCGTGGTGACGGAATACCTGACCAAGGCAAAGCTGCTGCCCTATCTGGAAAAGCTCGGCTTCGGCGTGACCGCCTACGGCTGCACCACCTGCATCGGCAATGCCGGCGACCTGACGCCGGCGCTCAACCAGGTGATCACGGAGAACAACCTGATCTGTGCCGCGGTGCTCTCCGGCAACCGCAATTTCGAGGCGCGCATACACCCGAACCTCAAGGCCAACTTCCTCGCCAGCCCGCCGCTGGTGGTCGCGTATGCGATCGCCGGCACCATGCTGACCGACCTGATGAGCGAACCAGTTGGCAAAGGCAAGGACGGCACGGCAGTATGGATCGGAGACATCTGGCCGTCGACGGCCGAGATCCACTCGGTATTGCGGCTGGCGATGGACCCCAGGGCCTACGCCGCCAACTACCGGAAGCTGACCGAACCTGGCGACCTGTGGAGCCAGGTGCCGAGCAGTACCGGGCAGGTTTACAACTGGCCCAAGTCGACCTACATCGCCGAGCCGCCGTTCTTCGACGAGTTCACCATGACCCTGCCAGCCAGGCAGGGTGACATCCACAATGCGCGTGCGCTGGGCATCTTCGGCGATTCGATCACCACCGACCACATCAGCCCGGCCGGGTCAATCAAGGACACCTCGCCGGCCGGCAGGTATCTGCTCTCGAATGGCGTGGCCAAAGCCGACTTCAACAGCTACGGGTCGAGACGCGGCAACCACGAGGTCATGATGCGCGGTACTTTCGCCAACGTGCGGATACGCAACCTCATGCTGCCGCCCGGCGCCGACGGCGCGCGCGAGGAAGGCGGTGTCACGCTGCTGCAACCGACCGGCGAAAAGATGTCGATCTACGACGCCGCCATGCGCTATATCGGACAGGGCGTGCCGACCGTGGTCTTCGGCGGGGAGGAGTACGGCACCGGTTCGTCGCGCGACTGGGCAGCCAAAGGGACGCAACTGCTCGGCGTGAAGGCGGTGATCGCCCGGAGCTTCGAGCGCATCCACCGCAGCAACCTGATCGGCATGGGCGTGCTGGCATTGCAGTTCCGGCCGGGCGAATCGGCCGAGTCACTCGGCATCTGCGGCGATGAGCAGTTCGACCTGCTCGGACTCGACGAGATTCGGCCGCAGATGAATGTCCATCTGGTGGTTCGCCGCAAGGACGGCTCGACGTGCGAAGCCACGCTGCTGGCGCGCATCGATACCCCGATCGAAGTCGATTACTACAGGCACGGCGGCATTCTCCCCTACGTTCTGCGAGAGCTGCTGGCGAGCTGAGCAACGCCAGTCCTGTCGATGACAGGCTGGTGAGATTCGGCTGAAAAAAAACGAGCCGGGGAAACCGGCTCGGATGTTCCTTCCAGCGCAGCTTCGCGCCAGCGGAACGAGGGAGGAGATCTGTGCAGTTGCAGTAATCGCGAAACTCGAGGCCAAGCCTCGCGCAGTCAACGAAGCACGCAACATGCCAGAAAGGACATCCGTTCCCTTTCAACGAAATGCGCGGAATCCCCTGCCCGGACATGGGCGCTGCCTGTCTGCATTGGCAGACAGCAGGTGCAGCGATCGGGACGGAAACCGCCGACGGGTCCGGTCGACAAGTCGACCGACGCTGCCCCGGTCGACGGCCAATCATCGCTCTCGCGAATCGACGGGCGTTGCACAAATAGTTCCGCGGCAATAAAGCCCTGCATCGCTAGACTCTGCGCCACGATGCGTACCGAGAAGTATGAAACCGATGTAGTGGTGATTGGCGCCGGCGTGGTGGGGTTGGCCTGCGCCCGCGAACTGGCTCGGCAGGGGCGCGAGGTGGTGATACTCGAGGCCAATCGCACGATCGGAATGGAGACCAGCTCGCGCAACAGCGAAGTCATTCACGGCGGGCTGTACTACCCGAGCGGATCGCTGAAAGCCGAGCTTTGCGTGACCGGGCGCGCGCTGCTCTATGAATTCTGCGGCGAGTTCGGTGTTGCCCATCGCCGTTGCGGAAAGTTGATCGTCGCGACCGGCCAGGCGCAACACGAGAAGCTCGACGCACTGGCGCAGCAGGCCGAACGCAACGGCGTCATGGACATCCAGCGCCTTAGCCGCGACCAGGCCAGAGCACTCGAACCCGCGCTCGAATGCACGGCCGCCCTGCTCTCGCCGTCGACCGGCATCATCGACAGCCACGCCTTGATGCAAGCCCTGCTCGGGGACGCCGAAGCACATGGTGCGCAACTCGCCGTCAACACCTCGGCCAGCGCGGGCCGCGCCTTCGCTGGCGGTCTCGAGATCGAAACCGGCGGCGAAGTGCCTACCGTACTCGCCGCGACGACCGTGATCAACTCGGCCGGGCTCCATGCGGTCGATGCCGCGAACCGGATCGAGGGCTTTCCGCGCGAGCATTTGCCGCGGGCATATCTGGCCCGGGGCAACTACTTCCAGTTGAGCGGAAGGGCGCCGTTCTCGCGCCTGGTGTATCCCTTGCCAGAACCCGGTGGCCTGGGCGTGCATCTGACGCTGGATCTTGCCGGACAGGCGCGCTTCGGGCCGGATGTCGAATGGGTCGACAGCATCGATTACCACGTCGATCCGGTTCGGGCAGACGGTTTCTACGCTGAGATTCGCAAGTACTGGCCGGCGCTGCGCGACGGCGCACTGTCACCGGCCTACGCCGGCATTCGGCCGAAGATCAGCGGCCCCGATGAAGCCGCCGCAGACTTCGTTATCCAGGGGCCATCGGATCACGGCGTCGCCGGCCTGGTGAATCTGTTCGGCATCGAATCGCCGGGTCTGACCGCAAGTCTGGCGATCGCCCAGGCCGTCGCGCGCATCCTCCGATAAGGGCCGGGCCGCTCCCGGGCCACGCTCGGCCGGGAGATCGCCGCCGCGCCGGATGCTCGCTCCGGCATCGGCCGGACAGCAAGCGAGTCGAAGCACTCGCGCCCGACGCACCTCTCTCGTTCTCCTCGCAGACCCCCACCAAAATCTCTGCCCGCCGGCACGCTGGGAGCGATCGCTCTGCCGACAGGAGCGCGGCAAATCGCCGGCCGGCCACACTAATTCACGGCCCCTGTCGGGCAACCACGACATACCGTGCCGCCGGTCACGCGGAGCCTTCGTTCGTCCCGGATAGCATCGAGCCAACAAAGAATTCGATGTCGGCCTTTACAGCCGCTATTACCCGTGCAGAGAACGTTTCGCCAATTCACCCTTGCGTGCCTCGCCCTGACAGTGGTCATCGCGACGTGGGTAGCGTACTTCTATCGCACGACCACCTCGCGCGAGATGGTCCGCCTGGAAGAAAGACACATTCTCGCCCAGGTCCGGGCCTTTTCCCTGGCGCTCCATCCCCAAGCCATCGCCCTGCTGGGTGCCGCCGAAGCTGCGCCCACTACGCCAGTGCGGGACGAACTGACGCGCCTCGTCAATCGACTGGCCGGCGAGTCGGACGTTCATGACGTACAACTTGTCAACCGCGATGGCGAGATCGTCTTCCAGCGCGACGTGGCGAATTCCGACCCGCGCGGCGCCGACCCGCGCGCCCGTGACGCGCTCGCCGGCAAGACCAGCATCGGCATGATCACCGGCGGCGACCGTGCCTTGGCCGAGTACACCGTCGAGAGCGGCGACGCGATGGCAGTCTGGATGCCGGTGCGCGACCACGATGGCAATGTCCTTGGCGCGCTGGCGGTTGACTGGCGACTCGACGCGCTGGCCGAGCAGATCTCGCGCTCGCAGCGCATGCTCGCGGCCGGCGTGCTAATCGGCTTCTCCGCACTTTTCGGTCTGCTGATGTTCGCCGCGGCGCGTGCCCGCGACATGCTGCGCAAGCAGGAGTTCGAGCGCCTGCTTGCGCAGCAGGCGCTCGAGTCGCAGCGGGACGCGTTCGAGCAGAAGGTCGACGAGCGGACCGAAGACCTGCGCCAGGCCAATCATGATCTCGAGATCGAGATAGCCGAGCGTCGGCGCAGCGAGGATCTGATTCGCGAGGTCGCTTTCTACGATGCGCTGACCAAACTTCCCAACCGCACCCTGTTCAAGACCGATCTTGAGCGTGCGCTTGCCGAAGCGAAGCGGCGCAACTCACGACTGGCCGTCATGTTCATCGACCTGGATAACTTCAAGCGCATCAACGACACGCTCGGCCACAACATGGGCGACGAGTTGCTGCGCCAGGCGGCAATTCGGCTGTCCAACTGCATCCGCGGCGAAGATTCTCTGGCCAGTCTGATTCGCAAGGGCGTCGCCCACGGCGACGGCGGCAACCGCGTCGCACGACTCGGCGGTGACGAATTCACCGTCCTGCTGCACGATGTCGGCAGCTCGTTCAACGCGGCCCATGTCGCGCAGCGCATCATCGAATCCTTCGCCGTGCCGTTCGTGCTCGACATCTACAAGGTCCGCGTCAGCCCATCGATCGGCATCGCCTATTACCCGCTCGATGGCGGCAGTGCCGACGAACTGCTGCGAAATGCCGACACCGCGATGTACAACGCCAAGCAGCGCGGGCGCAACACCTTCTCGTTCTACACCCGGTCGATGAGCGAATCGGCCTACACCAAGCTGGCGCTGGAAAACCGCCTGCGCAGCGCCATCGAGCGTGACGAGTTCAAGCTGCATTACCAGCCGAAGTACGACGCCCGCGACAACACGCTGGTCGGCTTCGAAGCCCTGCTGCGCTGGAACGACCCGCAGCACGGCATGGTCCCACCCGGACAGTTCATCCCATTGGCGGAGGAAACCGGCCTGATCGTGCCGATCAGCGAATGGGTCATCGGCGAGACCTGCCGGCAGCTGCGCCTCTGGCAGGATCGCGGCGGGCAGGTCGTGCCGGTGTCGCTCAACCTGTCGAGCCTGCATTTTCAGCACGCACGCCTAGCGCCGTTGATCCAGCAGGCACTCGATGAGGCGCAGGTGAGCCCGACCCTGCTCGAGATCGAAGTTACCGAGAGCGTGTTTCTCGACGACGTGGACAGCGCTGTCGCCACGCTCACTCGGCTGCGCGAATCGGGCGTGCGCATCGCGATCGACGATTTCGGCACCGGCTATTCGTCGCTCTCCTATCTCAAACGCTTTCCGCTCGATACGCTGAAGATCGATCGCAGCTTCGTGCAGGATCTGGCGATGGGTGGCGACGACGCAGCGATCTGCAATGCCATCGTCGCGCTCGGCCGCATCCTCGGCCTGAAGGTCGTCGCCGAGGGCGTCGAAAACGCCGAACAGGCCCGCCTGCTGCTGGCGCAGGGCTGCGACGAGATGCAGGGCTTCCTGTTCGGCTCGGCCATGCCGGCCGAGCAAGCGACCGCCCTGCTGCTGCCGCCCGGCGTCGTACCGCTGAAGCCGACCCGCAAGAAGGCCTGAGCCGTCCATCGGCGGCCGGCGGCCGCCAGCCAATAACGCACCCGCGCGCCCGATCCGAACCGGCACCGCCTTTTCGCGGATAATTGTTCGCCTACCGATGCTGCACGCCACTTCGCCATGCTGCGCCTGGTTCTCGATACGAACGTAGTACTCGATCTCCTCTACTGGAACGACCCCGCCGCTACGCCATTGATGAGAGCATTGGAGGCCGGCTCGGCCAGCGCTGTCACCGACACACGCTGCTTCCAGGAACTGCAGCAAGTCCTGCGGCTCGACCGTTTCGAGCTCGACCCGAGCGCGCAGCAGGCGCTGGCGCTGCGCTATCGCGACATCTGCCAGTGGCACGATACGCCTGCCGTGCCGGCGCGATCGCTGCCACGCTGCAAGGATCCGGACGATCAGAAGTTTCTCGAACTCGCCCTCGCCGCCGACGCCGATCTGCTGGTGACTAAGGACAAGGCCCTGCTGGCACTGGAACGACGACGCCAGGCGCTCGGACGACTCGCCATCGTCGCCCCGCAGTTCGCCGTGCGGCGGCTGGCCGCACAGGCTGCGGTGGCATGAGTACACCGGCCGTCGTGCTGGTGCACGGCTTGTGGACCGGCCCCTGGGTGCTCGGCGCCTTGCGCGCGCGATTGCGTGACGAGGGCTTTTCGGTTTACGCCTTTCGCTATGCCTCGGTGCGTGCGCCGCTGGAGGCCACCGCGCGCGCCTTTGCCCGCTTCATCGAGGGCATCCGCGCCGACACCATCCATGTCGTTGCGCACAGTCTGGGCGGCGTGGTTGCGCACGAAGGCCTGCTGCTGCACCCGTGCCGCGGGAACGTCGTGCTGCTCGGCACGCCATGGCGCGGCAGCCGCGCCGCGCAGCAGCTCGAACGCTTGCCGATGGGAGCGGCGCTGCGCGGCCACGTACTCGGCGACTGGCTCGACAATCCGCGTTCGGGCTGGCGCGCGGACAATCCGCTCGGCGTCATCGCCGGTTCGTGCGGCATGGGGATGGGCCGGCTGGTCGCGCCGGACCTGCCGAAACCTAACGACGGCGCCCTCAGCCTCGACGAGACCACGGTAGACGGCGCACGCGATCGGCTGGTTCTGCCGGTCAGCCACTCGGGCATGCTGCTGTCCGCGCGCGTGGCGCGCGAAACCGTGCACTTCCTGCGCCACGGCCGCTTCAGCGGCAAGTCGTGACGCGCTCGCCGATGCGCCGCCGCACCCTTGCCCTGCTCGCGCTCCTCCTTGTTGCCGGCCTGCTCGGCGCCTGCGGCACGCCGGCCTACTACCTGCAGGCGGCCGGTGGGCAACTGGAACTGCTGCGCGTCACGCGAACTCTCGACGACGCGCGCAACGACCCGGACACGCCCGAGGCCTTGCGCGACAAGCTCGCGCGGGCGGCGGCAATCCGCGATTTCGCCAGCCGCGAACTCGGCCTGCCGGAGAACGGCAGCTATCGCAAGTACGCCGACCTGCGCCGACCCTACGTGGTGTGGAACGTGTTCGCCACCGACGAGCTGTCGATCGAGCCGCACGAATGGTGTTTTCCGGTAGCCGGCTGCGTCAGCTACCGCGGCTACTTCGCGCAGGCCGACGCCGAGGCGTTTGCCGACGACCTGCGCCGCGCCGGCCATGACGTTTATGTCGCCGGGATTGCCGCCTACTCCACGCTCGGCTGGTTCGACGATCCGCTGGTCAACACCTTCATGCACTACCCGGATACCGAACTGGCGCGGCTGATCTTTCATGAACTCGCGCACCAGGTCGTCTATGCCGGCGGCGACAGCGAGTTCAACGAATCCTTCGCCATGACGGTGGAAACCGCCGGCGTGCGCCGCTGGCTGGCGCGCAACGGCAGCCGGACGCAGCGCGAGGAATTCGAGGCAGCGCAGCGGCGCCGCGAAGACTTCGCGGCTCTGGTGCTGAAGTACCGCGACGCACTCGGCCGCGCCTATGAGTCGGGCGATACCGCCGACGACAAACGCAAAGCCAAGATACGCCTGCTCGGCGAACTGGGAGACGAATACCGGCGGCTGCGCGACGGCGCCTGGGGCGGCTACGCCGGCTACGATCGCTGGTTCGGCCAGGAGATCAACAACGCGGTGCTGGCCTCGATCGGTCTCTACCACCAGCGCGTGCCCACGTTCGAGGCGCTGCTGGCCGCCGAAGGCGACGATCTCCCCCGCTTCTACGCCCGCGTCGGCGAGCTCGCCAGGCTGTCCAGGCCAGCCCGCGAGGCCGAACTCGGCCGCCTCGTGCCGTCGCTCGCCGCAAGCCGCTGAACCGACTCCGGCGGACCTCGCCGGCGGGTGGGCCAGATTCCAAAGACAACAACTAGCACAACAACTCGCACAACTCGGCCTAGAATTCGGAAAAACAACGCAGAGGCACAGCATGCCCCGACTTCCGAAACGCCGCAGCGGGACCGACTTCACACCGCTTCAGTCGCGCATCATGAGCGATCGGCTGCGCGCATTGTCCGAACAGGTGGTGGCGGTGTCGCTGGTCTCGCCGCTCGGGCTCGGCTGCGCGGCTTACGCGATGCTCGGCGTCGTACCGCGGGAGCGCGTCATTCTGTGGCTGATCATCGCCGGCCTCGCTCATGCGACGGCCATCGCACTGGGCCTGATCTACCTGCGCAGACCGCGCAGCCCCGCAGAGAACGGGCGGTGGATCCACCTGTTTACCGTGCGCGCGTTGCTCACCGGCGCCTCCTGGGGTGCTTCCACGGTGATCATGTGGCCGACCGACCGCTTCGAGTACCAGGCCGTGCTGGTGATGTTCCTGGTCGGCTTTTCCACCATCAGCACGCTGACCAACTCGGCACTGCGCCGCTGCGTGGTAGCCAGTGCACTCGGCACCTGGGTGCCAGCGATATGGCGCATGGCCACCAGCAGCGATCCGCTGCACCAGACCATCGCCATCATGCTGCTGACCTTCACCGTGATCATCCTGGCCTCGATGCTGCGCTTCTCGCGCCAGCTGCTCGAAGCCACGCGCTGGCGCTTCGAAAATGCCGAACTGGCGGAGAACCTGCAGATCGAACAGAGCCGGGTGGACGCCGCCAACCGCTCCAAGTCGCGCTTTCTCGCCGCTGCCAGTCACGACCTGCGCCAACCGGTGCACGCCCTCGGCTTCTTTCTGCAGACTCTGCGTTTGACCGCCGAACGCCCGCAGCCCGAGCGGGCCAAGCTGATCGAAGTCGCGCGGCAGGCGCAAGGCACGCTCAACGGCCTGACCGGCCTGCTCGACACGCTGCTCGACTTCTCCCGGCTCGAAGCCGGCACCGTTCCGGCCGATCTGCAGCCGATCCCGATCAAACCGGTGCTCGTCACGCTCGCCCAGCAGTTCACCGAACGGGCGCGGCGCAAGGGCCTCAAGCTGCGCGTGCGTCCGTGCGTTCTGTCGGTGCGCTCCAATCCGGTGGGCCTGCAGCGCATCCTCGGCAACCTGGTCGAAAACGCCATCCGCTACAGCGATCGCGGCGGCGTGCTGGTCGGCTGCCGCACCCGCGGCAACCAGTTGCTGATCCAGGTGTGGGACACCGGCCAGGGCATTCCGCCCGACGAGCTGGACGAGATTTTCGAGGAGTTCTATCAGGTCAACGCACCCCCGCCAAAACCCGGCAGCGAACACGGCCTCGGGCTGGGCCTGTCGATCGTCAAGCAACTGGCCGACTTGCTCGGCCACCAGGTCACGGTGTACTCGCGCGTCGGCAAGGGCTCGCGCTTCACCGTCACCGTGCAGCTCTGCGATAGCGAGGTCGAGAACCCGACTCTCGGGCCACTGACCCTCTCGGCATTCAGTCCGGCGGTCGCCGGCTATCTGCTGGTCATCGATGACGACGACGACTCGCTCGATTCGCAGCGCGAACTGCTCGAACAGGTCGGCTATCGGGTACTGATTGCCCGCAGTGCGGACGAGGCGCTGGCCTTCGCGCCGGTGAAATCCAAACAGATCGCGGCCATCATCGCCGACTACCGGCTGGCCCACAACCGCACCGGCATCGAGGCCATCGAACTCATCAGCCGCGGGCACGGCCGTCCGATTCCGGCGATGATCGTCACCGGCGACACCGACCCGGAACGCATCGAACAACTCTCCCACTGCGGCTACCCGGTCGAACACAAACCCCTCGCACCGCGCACCTTCCTGCGCAAGGTCCGCCAACTGGTCAACCGCCCGCGCGAGTGAGCTGCCATGCGCAGCAGGCTGGCGTGCGCAACGCTGTCCTCGCGGGTACACTCTCGCCGTCTCGCGAGGGCGCTGCATGCCGGCCGGATTCTGCATTTAACACGGCGCAGTCGCCGTACTTCCACTCCCCGATCGAAGGCCCGTCATGTCCGTCCCGACCCGTTCATCGCCGCTTCAGTCCAATGCCGCCTATGCTGACTATTTCCGCCGCACGCCGACCCGGGAAGGCTACTTCGGCAAGTACGGCGGGGCGCTTATCCCGCCGGCCCTCGAATCGGCGATGCACGAGGTGCGACTGGCCTACGAGACGATCAGCCGCTCGCATGAATTCATCAGCGAGCTGCGGCGCATCCGCAGGCATTTCCAGGGGCGGCCGACGCCGGTGTATCACGCGGCGCGCCTGTCGCGGCATCTGGGCGGCAGCCAGATCTACTTCAAACGCGAAGACCTCAACCACACCGGCGCGCACAAGATCAACCACTGCATGGGCGAAGGGCTGCTGGCCAAGCACATGGGCAAGAAGAAGATCATCGCCGAGACCGGTGCCGGCCAGCACGGCGTCGCGCTGGCCACCGCCGCGGCCTACTTCGGCCTTGAATGCGACATCTACATGGGCGAAGTCGATATCGCCAAGCAGGCGCCCAATGTCGCGCGCATGAAGATACTCGGCACGCGGGTGATCCCGGTCACGCGCGGCCAGCGCACGCTGAAGGAGGCGGTGGACGCCTGTCTCGAAGCCTACATGGAAGATTCGGCGAACCAGATCTACTGCATCGGCTCGGTGGTCGGCCCGCATCCGTTCCCAATGATGGTGCGCGACTTCCAGCGCGTGGTCGGCGTCGAGGCGCGCGAGCAATTCATCGAGATGACCGGCAACCTGCCCGACATCGTCACCGCCTGCGTCGGCGGCGGCAGCAACGCGATGGGCCTGTTCTCGGGATTTCTCGCCGACCCGTGCGAAATTCACGGCGTCGAACCGCTCGGCAAGGGCCCGCAGCCGGGCGAGCACTCGGCCACCCTGACCTACGGCAAGGAAGGCACGATTCACGGCTTTCGCTGCTACCTGCTGCAGGACGCCGAGGGCCAGCCGGCCGAAGTGCATTCGGTGGCCAGCGGCCTCGACTATCCCGGCGTGGGTCCGGAGCACTGCCACCTGATGGACGCCGGCAGGGTGCAATACACGACGGCGACCGACGAAGCAGCGATCGAGGCCTTTTTCATGCTGAGCCGGATGGAAGGCATCATCCCGGCGCTCGAAAGCGCGCACGCCGTGGCCCATGCAATTCGATTGGCCCGCGAAGCGGCCGACCCGCGCAGCATCCTGGTGAATCTGAGCGGCCGCGGCGACAAGGACATGGACTACGTGATCGAGCACTACGGCACCGGCGGGCGTTACGTCAAGTAGTGGGAACCGTCCCGGACACCTGCCCTGGAAGCCGCACCGGATGGCGTTGCGGGGCACGCCATGCCGGACAGCGCCAGTCCACGCGACTTGCGGCTTGGTGCCGGCGGAGATCGCCTGTCCATGCGGTCTGCAGACCATTGCCCCTGAGAGCCGTCGGCGATATCGCACTGGCATCGTCTGCCCCGCGCGGGGTATACTTCCTCGCTCCGGCATGGCGCAGCGGCATTCGCCCGTCGGTAAAGTGCTTGTTCGACACGCAGACGCGCCTATTGCACAAGGGCGATCGATGAATCAACAACCTGAAGCTTCGACTTCCTTATCCGACTTCGGATAGGCTGTTCGCTTAGCGGGTTGACCCGGATAAGACGTTAGATTTGCAGAGCGACCATGAGCAATCCCACATCTGAAGAGTTCGAGATCCGAATCGAGTTCCAGCGCGGGGTCGGCGACCCCACCCGGGTCTTTCGCTCGATGGCGGGGCTCATTGACGCAGTTCAACGCCTCGACGGGCATCTTGCGCAAATGATCGGCGCGAACGTCCGAACGTCCTTAGTGCTTCAGGATGTGGAGGCAGCTTCCCTGAAGTCGCGCCTCCACTCGGTCGTGGAGGCGATACCCGACGAACCGCTACAGGCTGGCGAGGTCAAGAAGCTGATCGGGCACTTCCTACTGAAGGGCAAGCACAAAGTCTTGGACTGGTGCACCGATCGCAAGGAGATAGCAGATCGAGCAGAGGTCAAGCAACTCGAAAATGACCTGCACCAACTGGCCCAAGAAACTGACATTAAACTGCTTCCAGCCTACGCACCGATCGACACTCCCGCACTGCTCGCTGACATTTCAGCAGTCAATGACGCGCTCGTCCCGCTCCAAGAGAACGACGACGCGACGTTCCCGTCGAGCGAGGGTGCCCGCTACAACCCGCATCTGATTGTGTCAGAAGGAGTAATGCGAGAGATTGTCACTCGCGAGCGCCTGTCCTCGACTGGCGAGCGAATCCTGAAGGTGAAGAAGCCAGACTACCTTGGAACCTCGAAATGGGGCTTTCGTTACGGCAGCCGCATGATCGAAGCGAAGGTCACTGATCTTGTGTGGCTCAGCCGCTTCCAGAGCAACGAAGAACAGGTGCGCCCTGGCGACTCTCTGCGTGTCATGCCTTTCGAAGAGGTTTCCTACGGCTACGACAATGAAGTCGTACACACCGAGTACGAAGTCCACGAAGTGCGATATGTCATCCGAGGCCCAAGTGGCCAACAAGCAGACCTCCTTGAGCCGTGAGCGGATAAAGACGGGGCAAAAAAAGCGGGGGACGGACCACAACAGTTCTTTCGCACCAGCGAACGAGTTACGGAAATTTCGGTTCCCCGACGAAAGCGGCCACGAAATATTCGTGCTCTGTCCCTTGTTGCGCCGATCCCGTTAGTTTGGACGACGAAGGACACAGGGAAGCTCAGCACAGGCGCCGATTCGCTGAAAGGCTCTGAGGAGAAACCATGGCCGAGCAGGTCGTGCTGGTCGTGACGGTGCTTCTGTTCGTGGCGGCTGCAGTCGTCAGCGTGGTGAAGCGGGTGCGGCTTCCGTACGCAGTGGCGCTGGTCCTTACCGGCGCGGCGCTGGCGGTGCTGCTGCGGCGCGCCGCCGACAGCGGGCTCATTGCGCAGAGCCGGCTCGATGGGTTCGAATTGACGCCGGGCGTGGTGCTCTACGTCTTGCTGCCCATCCTCATCTTCCAGGCGGCTTTCCAAATCGAGAGCCGTCGGCTGCTGCGCAACATCGCGCCGATCGCGACCCTGGCGATCCCGGCGGTGCTGATCTCGACCGCCGTCGTCGGCGGGCTGCTCTACCTGTTCGGCAACATCCCGCACGAACGCGCGCTGGTAGCGGCTGCGCTCTTCGGCGCCATGGTCTCGACGACCGATGCTGTCGCCGTGGTGGCGATCTTCCGCGACCTCGGTGTTCCCAAGCGCCTGAGCATGCTCGCGGAGGGCGAGGCCCTGTTCAATACAGGTACGGCGCTGGTCTTGTTCGGCATCATCCTGCAGATCCTGGTGGACCCGGCTGCGGCCTCAGCCGGCACTTGGGCGCTTCTCTCCAGCGGCATTGCCGACTTCCTCTGGCTCGGTGCCGGCGGCCTCGGGTTTGGCGCTGCAGTCGGGCTCATCTGCTCCTGGCTGCTGGCACCGGCCGAGGATCCACGCGTTGAGATCACGCTGACAACGGTTTGTGCCTTCGCGTCGTTTCTTGGCGCAGGCTACCTCGGCGTCTCGGACGTCATGGCGGTGATCGGCGCCGGACTCACCGTCGGCAACTACGGCCGGACCAAGATCTCGCCTCACGTCATTCGCCCGCTGGAGCACTACTGGGCCTACCTGGCGTTCGCCGCCAACTCCATCGTGTTTCTGCTGGTCGGACTGAGCCTGCGGGCCGACGAGCTGCTCGAATACGCCGACGCGATCGGTGTCGCAGTGGTAGCCGTGCTGGTCGCGCGCGCCGCGGGTATCTTCCCGCTGATGCCGTTGGTCAACCGGCTGAGCGAGCGTCCGGTGGATGTTCCGGTCCAGACCGTCATGTGGTGGGGCGGCATGCGCGGCGCGCTGGTGCTGGTGGTGGCGCTCTCGCTTTCGCAGCTCGACGATCAAGTACGCGCCGCGGCCGGCGGCTCGGAGCTGTCCGCCGCCTGGATTCAGTGGCAGGCACTCAAGCCCTACATCCTGCACCTCGCCTTCGGCGTGGTCTTCTTCACGATCCTGGTGAATGCACCGACGCTGACGCCGCTGATCCGGCTCCTCGGGATCGGCCGCGTCACGACGGAGGACAGGGTGGCGGCGATGCAGGCGCGCTTGCTGGCAAAGCGAGATGCGCGGCTCAGGTTGCTCGGCCTGCGGAAGGAAGGCGTGATCTCGCGCGAGGTCTATGACCTGGTGACCGACCGCTACGTTCGTGCCGAGGCGTTATTGCGGCGTGACCTGGCGACGATTCGCAGGGGCGGCGAGGAGTTCAGCGTCGACGACGAGCGGCGGATGCTGCTGGGTCACTGCTTCGCCGGCGAAAAGGTCCATCTGCGCGAGCTGTTCTACCGGGGTGAGGTGGCGGAGTGGGTCATGAAAGACATGCACATCAGTCTGGACAACCAGCTCGAGTTGCTCAAGCGTGGCGACGAGCCTGACGAGGAGGAGCTGGCGCGCGCCGGCAGCACGCGTGTGGGCGACCGGCTGCGGCGGCGGCTCGGGCGGCTGCTCGGGCGAGGCCGGCTGGCGGATTCGTTGCGGGCAAGCCTGCTCGGGCGCGACTACCAACTGGCGCTGGCGCGAATCTCCTCGATCGAAGCGGCGTTGGCAGAGATCAAGGGGCTGGAATATGCGGGCGCGATCTCCAACGCCTCTCTGCGTGCGGTGAGCGCGTTCTACGACGGCCAGCGCGAAACCGTGCGCCGGCGCTTCCAGACGACAGCACGTATCTTCCCGGACCACACTGCGCGGATGCAGGAGTCGCTCTCCGAGCGTTTCTGCCTGCAGAGCGAGGAGGACGTAATCCGCGAACTGGTCGACCGCGGCCGCGTTCCCGAGCGGGTCGCTGCCGAGGCCGTGGATGAGATCCACGACGCGATGGGCCGCGCGCGCGACCTGCAGAAGGGCGCCAAGCTGATCCGCCCCGACGAGCTGGTCCGGCGAATCCCCTTCTTCGCCGAACTGCCGGCGGCCGAGGTCACACGCGTTTCGCATGTCCTGCGAGCGATCTCCTTCCCGGCGGGGGAGGCCGTCATCGAACAGGGGCGGTCGGGCGATACGATGTATCTGATCGCCACCGGATCCGTCGAGGTGATGGTGCAGGATGAGAATGCGCCGGGCAGAGAGCGCAGGCTGACGAAGTTGGGCGAGGGGGACTTCTTCGGCGAGATCGCGCTGCTCGCCGAGCTGAAACGAACTGCGACGGTGCGCACCATAGAGCCATGTGCGGTGCTCGAGCTATCCCGCGAAGACCTGACCGAGCTCACGCGCGGCCATCCCGAGCTCGACCGGGCGGTGCGCGAAGCCTACCGGGTCCGGATCCTGTCGACGCTGCTCGCACAAATACCGGCCTTTGAGCTGCTGGACGACGAACAGCGGGCTCGGCTGACGCAGGAGTTCCGTCTGCGACGCTTCGCTGCGGACGACCTCCTGTTCGAAGCCGGTGACGTGCAGGCCTCGCTGTGGGTCATCGAACGCGGCAAGGTGCAGTTCGAGTTGCCTCCAGCCGAGAAATCGACGGCGATGGCGCCTGCGGGGACGCCAGGCGCTAGCGCGCCAGCAGAGTCCGGCGATCGTGCTGACATCGACGCAAGCGCTGAGACAGGGACGCCGAGCAAACCTGCCGCGGCACCCGAGCTTCCGCAGCCGAGCCGTCTGCACGAGGGGGATGCGTTCGGCCAGCAGCACGTCTGCATCCCGGCGCGCGTGGCCTACCGGGCTCGGGCAGTCGAGCCAACCCGTGCGCTGGTCCTCGCGCACCTGGACCTGATGGCCGCGCTAGACCGCGACGCGTCGTTGCGCGCCAAGGTAACGGGGACGGCGACCAAGGGCGTCGGAGTTGAATCGCCGCCGGGGCCGGTTATCGACGGTGCCTGAGCGGCGCGGGCGGCGGTGACGGTCCTGCACGTGTGGGCGACCCCGTGCTCAATGCGCAAAGCTTCCGGGCAGCCTTGGGTTGCAGAACTTGCTGGCTCTGGTGCGAGCAATCGCCTCGATGATCTCCTAGCCCATTCGGGTAAGGGCGAGCTCCCTGTCTTCTTCCATCAGCGAACGCTTCACGCCAATCGCAGTTCCCAAAGAATGTGGCCACGAAATGCCGTCGTCTGCCCCGTGTTACGCTTGGTCGGTCATCCGCGTCACTCATCGCCTTGGTTCCAGGAAGAACGCAGCACTACAACAGTGGGCCGGTTTGGCGGAGTGAAGCAGCGGTTCTGAAAACCGACGCTCGCGGGTACGAGTCTTTCGGCCGGAATCGGTCGAGCACTCCACGTGAGGGCCAATGATGGACGCTCCAGCCATTCACGACTTCGTCTTTCCCGCGCGCATCGCCCGGTTTCTGAAGGACCGAGCCTTCGACCCGGCGCGGAGCATCCTCGACCTGGGCTGCGGCAGGCGCAAGTTCCCCGGCGCCATCGGCGTCGATTCTTTCCCTGGCGCCGACGCGGACGTCACGCACGACCTCAACCGATTTCCCTACCCGTTCGCCGGCGGCGTCGCCGACCTGGTGATCCTGCGCCACGTCATCGAGCATCTCGACGACGTGATCGGGACGATGCGCGAGATCGCCCGCCTGCTCAGGCCGGGCGGTCACGCCTTCATACTCACCCCGCATTTTTCCGACGCCACTTCCTGGATCGATCCGACCCACCGCTGGCATCTTGCAACGCGCAGCATCGAGGAAGCCACCAGGGGCCTGCTCGAACTGCGGATGCGCTACGTCAAGCTGCGCAAGCCTTGGCGCCGGCTGGGACTGGAGTCCCTAGTCAACAATGCGCCTTTCCAGGCGCGAGTGCCGCGCCGCATCGTCAGTTGGGAAAACGACTGGCGCTTCCTCGTGCGTGGCGGCGAAATGAGCTGCCTGCTGGAACGGATATAGTTGGGCGCCGTCGCTTCTGGACTCGGCTCTGATATCGACTCGACTGCCGATTGTCGCCGCCCAACCGCACGCGCGATTTCACCAATCGGCGCTCTCCTCACCGCGGCGTGGTCGACGAACTCGAGCGGGCGGAATGCAGTCGGGCTCATTGGCATTGCTTGACCTGTCGGCGCGTCCGTCATCCGTGAACTCGACTACTTGTTCCGGCGTTCCTCAACATCATGCAGTCACGTGTAGGAGAATACCGTGCTGCGCTCCCAACTACTCCTCGGCCCGAAGTCCGCTTCAACGGGCTGACACCGAGACGATCGCCCCCCAGCTGTGCCGCTCGGATTGGCCATCATGACTACTGATCTCCTCACCTGGATCGGCATTGCCCTCTGCCTGAGCCAGTCGGCCATGTTTTCGGGCCTCAACCTGGCCCTGTTCAGCCTGAGCCGCTTGCAGCTGGAGGTGGCGGCGGCGGGCGGCAACCATGCGGCGCGCGGGGTGCTACGGCTACGCGAAGATCCCAACTTCGTGCTCACCACCATCCTCTGGGGCAACGTGGGCATCAACGTGCTGCTCACGCAGCTATCGGACTCCGTGATGGCCGGAGTGGCCGCGTTCCTGTTCTCCACCTTCGCCATCACGCTGTTCGGCGAGATCGCGCCCCAGGCCTATTTCTCTCGCAACGCACTGAAGATGGCCTCCCGGCTCTCGCCTGTGCTGCGCTTCTACCAGATGCTGCTGTATCCCCTGGTCAAACCCTCGGCCCTGATTCTGGACGCCTGGCTGGGCAAGGAGGCCATCCAGTACTTCCGCGAGGCGGATCTCAAGGAAATCCTCCGCCGCCACATGCTGGCGGAAGAAAGCGAAGTGAACCGTACCGAGGCCATCGGCGCGCTCAACTTCCTCACCATCGACGACCTGCCCATCGAGTCGGAAGGCGTCGACCTCGATCCACGCAGCATCCTGCGCCTGCCGGTCCGCAATGGCATGCCGGTATTCCCGCCATTTCGCGAGTCGCCGGAGGATCCCTTCCTGCGCCAGGTCGAGGCCTCCGGCAAGGCCTGGGTGGTGATCGCCGACGAAGCCGGCGAGCCGCTGTTGGTCATGGACGCGGACGGCTTCCTGCGCCACGTTCTGTTCCAGCGCCAGCGCACCGATCCCCTCGCCTTCTGCCACCGCCCGGTCGTGATCCGTGACCCCGCCATGCCGCTGGGCGAGGCCATCGTGAGATTGCGCTTCGACGCGGAGGCGTCGGGGGACGACCTCATCCACGACGATGCCATTCTGCTGTGGACGGACGCTCCACGACTGATCACCGGCTCCGACCTGCTGGGCCGGCTGCTGCGGGGAATCGTGCGGCGTGCCCCCGCGAAGCTCTCGTCTCCTGGAAGTGCCGCGGCCATTTGACCAGCCTGCCCGGCGCAGCGATTCAGTGGCGACGGCGCGAACGACCCCCGGGGCGCATAGCTTTCACGCGCGGTAAAAGGGGCCGCCCATCAGTCGGCCGGTGTCAAGCGAGTAAGCAGCTCCCGACGAAAAGGGCCATGAGACATTCGTACTCTGTCCCTTGTTACGCTTGTTACCTGGCCTCGTAGCGCGCAGGCAACTGCCCTGGAAGCCGCACCGGATGGCGCTGCGGGGCATGCCATGCCGGACAGCGCCAGTTCACGCGGCTTGCGGCTGAGTGCCGGCGGAGATCGCCTATCCATGCGGTCTGCAGGAGAGCGTCTCGCGATGCGACGGGTATTGCGGCGAAAGTTCCGCGCCATCCGCCCGCTCAGCGGATGGCGCCGGCGAAGGCGTCGATGTTCTCTGTGGCTTCGTGCAGATGATCGACGCATTGTTGCCAGTCCGCGGGGCCGAGGCGCAGGATCTCCTGCAGCGCATCGCGTTGCGCATCGTCGACGACCGCGGCCTGGTCGGCGAGGGCGGCGTGGGCCGCCTGGTCGGCCAGTCCGATCAGGGCACAGAAGGTGACCCTTTCCTCCGCTGCGGCGGGGTCGTGATGGTAGGCGATGGCGGCGACATACTTGCCGGGCAGCGCCCAGCGCTCCGCCACCGTTTGGCCCACCTCGGCATGGGTAAACTCGAACAGCGTGCGCTCGGCTTCGAGGCTCGGCACCCGCGCCTGGCGCTGCAACTCGAGCACCTGCTGATAGACCTGTTCGGCCTGCACGGCGAAGATCAGCTTGCCGATGTCGTGGAGGATGCCGGCGGTGAATGCCTCGTCGGCCGCGCAGTCCACCCGCGGGGCGAGGAAGCGGGCGGCGCTGGCGACCGCGATCGAGTGTTTCCAGAAGTCGGTAAGACTGAGCCTTTCGGTGCGGAACGCGTCGAAGGCGCCGAGGCCGATGATCATGCCCTGAACATTGGTGAAGCCGAGCACGCGCACCGCGTCGGCGATGGTGGCCACGCGGCGCGAGCGGCCGAAGTACGCCGAGTTGGCCACGCGCAGGATCTTGGCCGAAATGGCAGGGTCGGGGGCGATCACGTCCTCCACCGCCTTGGCGTCGCTCCGGGGATCCTGCATGATCCTGAGCGCCTGCACGACGACCGCCGGCAAGGTGGGCACATCGTAGAGGTCGAGCGGCTTGAAGCGCGCCAGCGGCTGCGCGGTGAGCTTGCCGCCACCCGTGACCTCCGCCAGGTCGAACAGGCTCGGCGAGAGCCCGGCGTGCATCAACTGAAACACATGCACCGGATGGGCCAGGTCGCGCAGGCGCAGGATGCCCATATCGCTGAGGCTGGTGCCGGCGGGCAGCGCCGAGCGCACCTGCGCTGCGGTGACCGATGTTAGCAGCGTTTGTCCGCCCCGCGCCACCGCCAGCAGCCGGGCGCAGCGGTTGATGGTGGTGCCGAAGTAATCGCCGGCACTGGCATAGGCCGGCCCGGTGTGCAGCACGATCCGCACCCGCAATGGTGTGCGGGTGGGCCAGGTTTCGGCGGCAAGCGACGTTTGCATCACACAGGCAGCGCCGAGGGCCGCGGCCGCATCGTCGAAGGTCACGCAGAAGGCGTCGCCCACCGTCTTGAACACATGGCCGCCGAAGCGTTCGACCGCCGCGGTGAGCAGCACGTTGTGCCGTTGCAGGGCGACCCGCATGGCAGCGGTCTCCTGCTCCCACAGCGCCGTCGAGCCTTCGATGTCGGTGAACATGAAGGTGACGGTGATCAGCGAAGCATCGGCTATCGTCCTCTCACCCTGCGCCATGCCGTTTTCTCCCGCGTTCGCCGGCGGACATGATCCACCGCCCGAGTCCGATTGTAGACTGCCGTTGCGTCGAACGCGCGGTCACCGGCGGCGATCAGCGGGATTCATGGTCCGGCTTCGGCCACGTGGTAGTCCTCGTCGATCCGGCTCGACTGCATCGAGAGAAAAGTGACCGGCGTCGCGCCGCCGGAAAAACTGTGCACCGTGTTTCGCGGCACCTGCAGCGTGATGCCGGCGCAGGCGGCAAAGGACACGCCCTTGTAGAGCACCGTGCAGCCGACCGGGTCCTCGAACCCCTCGTCGGCGCCCAGCACGGTGATCACCGCATCGGAATCGGCGTGGTAATGCAGGTGATCGCTCATGTCCTGAAACGCACTGATGATCTCGAACGACATCGGCGCCAGAACCTGCCCATCGGCAATCGATGCAAAATGGGACTTGTCGATTTCCACCCGCTCCCACCGGCCCAGGTACAGATTTCTGCTCTCGGCATCGAGCCGAAGGGCTCTTTGGCGCAACAGGCAGAGCGCCTCGACAGAGGCAAGATTCAGAATTCGAAACACATCGCTCATCAGGCAGTCTCCCCGCGCAATCCGGTCGAAGGAAGTCCATGAAAGTGTTGAGGCTCGAGCGGCCAGTGCGCGCCGAGCCTTGTTCCTCGGTCGAGCAAAAAACGCGCCCGGCGCCAGGCAGCGATGACTCTATCGCCGGCCCGAAATCGCGTCAATCACAGCGGCCTGGACGCCCGTCTGCCCCGGCTCGGTTGATTGCGTCAGCGTGCTCGGCAGACTCGGGTACATTGCAGGAAATGGTGGCAAACAACTGCAGGCCCGTTTCGCGGTCGCTCGCAAACTTGCCCAAGTCAATGAAAAGGGCGTAGGTCTACCACTGATAATAAAAACAATGACTTACGGATATGTCTATAGGGTGCCGAGACGAAACTGGTCTGGCGTAGAGGAAGGTGGGCCGAGCTCATGATAGAAAGGTAGTTGTCCTGTCAGAGATAACCACCGGAGATCGGCCCATGGAAAGTGTAGCGAAAGTTGGTGCGGAAAAGGGAGTAACACGGGTTGGCGGCAAGGCGCTGGAGCGTCTGCTGAAGTTCATCGAGGAGCGCAGGTGCGCAGCCACGGCCTTGGAAGAAGGGTTCGAAGCGTTCGAGGGCGAAGTGCACCGGCGCTTTGCCGAAGCGGAGTCCGAGTTGGTCGGCGAAGAGCTGGCCCGTCTGGATGTCACGCTACCGGAGGTGAGGATCGAGGGCGTGCTCTACCGTCGGGTGGTCAGCGGGGTCGGCGAGTACATGACGGCTGCCGGGCCGGTCAAGGTGCTGCGCCATCGCTACCGTGCAGCGGGCACCAACGGGGCCAGCGAATGCCCGCTGGAATTACGTGCCGGGGTCGTGGAGGGGTTTTTCACGCTGCTGGCCGCGCGCATGGGGCTGTGGGTGGTAACGCATCTGACGCCGGCCGAAGGCGAGCAGTTGTTTGACGAACTGGGGAGCATGAGCCCCTCGCGCAGCAGCCTTGACCGGTTGCCCAAGGCGATCAGCGAGAAGTGGGAAGCGCACCGTGCGCAATGGGAGAGCCAGTTGCGTGAGCAGCAGGGGCCGCTCACCGAGGCCGCCGTGCTGGTCGTATCGCTCGATGGCGTGATGGCGCCGATGAAAGACGGCCAGCGAGAGGGCAAACGCGAGCAAAGCCGGCAGGAAGGCAAGTTCACCCGGGGTCCGGCCGGATACCGGGAGGTGGGTTGCGGCACGCTGAGCCACTATGACGGCGCCGGCGAGCGGCTGCGCACGGTACGCCATGCCCGCATGCCCGAGCCGAAGAAGCGCACCCTGAAGCGGCAATTGGTGGCAGAAGTGGAATTTGCGCTCAAGCGCCAACCGCAGCTACGACTGGTCAAGGTTGCCGATGGGGCGCGCGACAACTGGGAATTCCTGGCCAAGGAATTGCCGCCCGGAGAAGAGGTGGTGGACTTCTACCACGCTGCCGAACATCTGCGTCGTGCCTTTGGCCATGTCTATGGCGAGAGCTCACCCAAAGCGCAGGCGAGCTTCAAGGAATACCGGCAATTGCTGCTCAAGGCCGAGGACGGCGTGGGCAAGGTGATCCGCACCCTGGCCTACCATCACGGCCGCAAGCCCCGTTGCAAGGCGCTCAAGCAGGAACTGGCGTACTTCCGGCGCAACCGGGCGCGCATGGACTATGCGCGGCTGCTTGCGCAGAACCTGCCGATCGGCTCGGGTGTCGTCGAAGCCGCCTGCAAGACTCTGGTTACCCAGCGGATGAAGCGATCGGGCCAGCGCTGGAGCAGCGACGGCGGTCAGGCCATCCTGACCTTCCGCGCTCTTGCCCAAAGTGAACGCTTCGATGGTGCGTGGAAGCTGGTCTCTGCAGAATACCGCCGTGACGTCTCTTTCCCCGAAAACGTCGTGCCCATAAATGCCCATCGGGTATCGTCAGTGTGAGAGTTACACCCAATGAAAAGACAGCTCACCCTGGTTTCGCTCTACGGCGACAAGCACAGGGATCTCGCGGCATTGATCGCCGAGTGCCAACAACTCGCCTTCGAGGCTGTTGGCGCCGCGTTTACGCCTTACGACATTCGTCAGATTCACGCGACCATCGTCGGCCTCGAGCGTCGCGGGCCGGCGGCCTGCAACGCCAACTTCTCGAAGCATCGCGGCGAGGACGTCGCGATGGATTTCGCCGGTTTCCTGGCATGCCTGCGCGCGTGTGAGCGCATTCCGTTCGAGGTGCAGCTTGGCGGCTTCGCTCGGCGCGACGAGCCGTTCACCAGCCGCAAGGCAGTGCCATACGAGCGCTCCTTCTCGGTGCAAGGAGACAAAGTCGTGGTGATGGGATGGCCGGTGCGCGGCGAGCCTCGCTCGGCGCCGCCCGCCGCATCTGCGGCGACGCGTCGCGAAGCGCCCATCTACCCGCCGACACTCGACCTGATCCGCCGGACGGCGCAGCGCTACGGCATCCTGCACGCATACCATCGCGCGCAGACGGATGTCGACAACGATCTGTTCTTCAGGATCGGCCTGGTCGACCCCGAAGCGATGACGGCACCTGCGACCCGCGCCCTGGAGCATCGAGCTCGCCAACTCATGAGCGCGCGGCCGCCGCTAGTGATCGGAATTCGGCCCGAGGACATCTACGTCGCGGCCTACGAGGACGAGCGACTCCCCTTATCATCCACGCGGACCTGGTCGCTCGCAGACCCCGGCGTGACCGGCGATTTCGTCGCCGGCCTTGCCTGAAGCTGTAAACAGCGGTTGTCCGCTGGTCATTGGAGCAAACCCTGCACGAATGCAGGCTCCGTCGACTCCCGTTTGTCATCACTCGGCGGGAGAGTTCGCGACGTACCGGATGGCACGCCAGGACGGGCGCCTCGCTTCGTCGATTGCGTGTCAAACGCGCTTGATCAACATCGGAGCCATCGCGTTTCGCAAATGCAGTGGCGAGTATTCCCGCGTTACTCGCACCTGTGAAGGGCACGACGCACCATCGCCGTGCTGCAAAGCCTATCCATTCGTCGTGAAGGGACGACAGCCCAAGTGGGCGCTTGCGAAGGCGATCCGCGGGTGAGGCGGTGTCGATGTCGCTCCCGGCAGACGAATCGGCGCTCCGTCGCATTCGCTCGCGACGCCGCCTCGACCTTGCAGAGCGTGGCTGCGCGCCATTCTCCGGCACATTGTCAGCTTTTGGCACGCTCCATGCATTGATGTCCGGTCATGGCGCAAGTGCGACATCTGTATATGAAACCACACATCGCTGCTTCAGGCATTCAAGTGCTAGCCCAGAGTGTGATCATCAGAGCATATCGACTCTAAGGAACTTTTCTGCTCGACGCTGCGTCTCAGTCGCACTATCTGATGAGTCCGATCTGGTGAGGCACTCCCGGATGCCACCGAAGGATTGGCGAAAGCCTGGCTGATCCCCTGCTCATCCCACCAACAGGTAGCGCTGCACGGCAGGCGAACAACCCCTCACGCCGGCAGCACACGCCAGAGCACTGGCTGCAACCCTCCCGACATATCCCGGTCACGCCGCGCTGAATGCGGCTGCGATCTGCGGCGCCGAATGGGCACCGTGCAACCAATACGAAATCCCCTATCTAGAAAGGAAATGACCATGACCCACAATCTATCAAGCATCATCGAGATCGACGAAATCGAATTCACCGCAGCGTACGGCACAGCCGTCGCTGTACAAGGCAAGCGCCAGCCCGCCATCCGCGGACATCAACCCGTTGCGCTCGCAGAGGCGCTCGAAATGCCCGCCCTGGAAAGGAAATGACGATGAAACCCAGTACATCGACTATCGGCGAGATCGAGGAAATCGAATTCGCCGCAGCGTACGGCACAGCCGTCGCCATGATAGACAAGCGCCAACGCACTATCGGCAACCATCAAACGCAGTCGCTCGAAAGAGGCAGCGTGACAGGCCGGCTCGACGTCGCCGCTGGCACCGATCATCTTCTCGGCAGCCCACGTGCCTCCCAGCCCGACTACAAGGCTGTCAGCCCCGCCCGGCCACCCGCGCGCCGGTCGATACGTCTGACAGCGGTGCCCGACGCAGCGAAGGATCGGCGTCACCGTCCGCAGCCCCGCAGCGATATCAACCGCGGGCGCAAGGCCGCCTGAACCGCCGCCTTCGCTGCCAGATCAAGTGGCATCCTCATGGGCTTGGGGACTGCCCGGCTGTTGGAACGCGGCTGTCTGGCTCGGCTGGTGTGTTCGCGACCCGAGCCGTGAAGGATATCGTGCCATCCAGCGGTCCGTTGCAGCACCCCGGCCGACGCGGACAACGCGCGCCCATGAGATACGCGTACCGCGTTAACCAAAACAGAGGAGATACACGATGTCGAAGGTCGTGCGCTTTCACCAGACCGGCGGTCCCGAAGTTCTCCAGATCGACGATCTCCCCCCGAGCGAACCCGGTCAGGGCGAGGTGCGCCTGACGGTGCAAGCGCTCGGATTGAACCGGGCGGAATGCATGTTCCGCGCCGGAATGTATCTGGAGACACCCGTGCTGCCCTCGCGGCTCGGATACGAGGCCGCGGGCATCGTGGCCGCGGTGGGACCAGGCGTTACCGGGCTCAAGGTTGGCGAACGAGTCAGCACCATTCCGGCCTTTCAGCCATCGAAGTATGGCGTCTACGGAGAGTGGGCGATCGTGCCTGGATATGCCTGCGCGGCCTATCCCGAGGCGATGACACCCGAGCAAGGCGCGGCGATCTGGATGCAGTACCTCACGGCCTGGGGCGCACTGATCGAGTTCGGCAAACTCGAGCGCGGTCAGACCGTACTCATTCCCGCCGCCAGCAGCAGCGTCGGGCTGGCGGCCATCCAGATCGCCAAAGCGAGTGGCGCCACCGCCATCGCGGCGACCCGAACGAGCGACAAGAAGTCCCGATTGGCCGCAGCCGGTGCGGATCACGTCATCGCGACCGAGCAGGAAGATCTGCCCAAGCGCGTCATGGAGATCACCGCGAACAGGGGCGCCGACATCATTTTCGATCCGGTGGCCGGCCCTTCGATCGAGATCCTCGCGCAAGCGGCGTCGCAGCATGGCACGGTCTTCATCTACGGAATGCTGGACCCCCGCCCTACCCCGTTCCCGATGGTGCCAGCCTTCACCAAGGGACTCGCCTTGCGGGCCTACACGCTGTTCGAGATAACCGGCCAACCCGCGTCGTTGGAGAAGGGAAAGCGCTACGTCTACGAGAACCTGAAGTCGGGCGCCCTCAAACCCATTCTCGATGAGCGGAGTTTTACCCTCGATCAGATCGTGGATGCACACCGATACATGGAGAGCAATCGGCAATTCGGGAAGATCGTAGTGAAGGTCTAGGCCGCAAGGGCCGGCAGCGGCACGAGTTCGTATCCGGCCTCCGCGAGCCCCTTGCCAATGGCATGAGCCGTGGCGACGGCGTCAGCGTTGTCGCCATGCACACAGATGCTTTGCGCCTGCACCGGCAGGTGCTTGCCGCTCACCGAGACGATGGCGCCGGCATCGAGCATGCGCAGGACATGGGCGAGGCTGGCTTCCGCACCGTGGATCAATGCGTCGGCCCGGGTGCGGGGAACCAGGCTGCCGTCATCGAGATAGGCCCGGTCGGCGAAGATCTCTTCCACCACGGTCAAGCCGGCGTCTCGCCCGGCCCTGGCGAGCTGGGACAGGGCGGGAGCGAGCAGGATCAGCCGCGAATCGAGACGCTGGATCCCCCGCACGACGGTATCCGCTAGGGCCTTGTCCACGCAGGCCATGTTGCTGAGCGCACCGTGCGGCTTGACGTGGGAAACGGTCACGCCCTGGGCCCGCCCGATCGCCGCCAGGCCGCCGATCTGGTAGATCAGCATGGCTTCCAGCTCGGCCGGCGGAATATCCATGCGCCGGCGGCCGAAACCCTGCAGATCGGGGAAGGCCGGATGGGCGCCGATGCTGACCCCGCAGCGCTTCGCCATCGCCAGGGTTTGCTCCATGACCATGGGATCGCCGGCATGGAAGCCGCAGGCGACGCTTGCCGAGGTGACAACTTCGAGCATGGCAGCGTCGCTGCCCATGCTCCAGGCGCCGAAGCTCTCGCCGAGGTCGGCATTCAGGTTGATCCGTCTGGCCATCGTCATTTCTCGCGCGGCGGGTCGATATCCGGCGCGCGGCGCAGAGCCTGCGCATCGATCATGCCGCTGATCAGATTTTCGGAGGACAGTGCCGTTTCGTCGATGACGCCCGGCGGCCGGAAGCATACGATTCCTTGGCACCAGGCCGCCAGCGCCTGACGCTGCGCGCGCCAGGCTTCCCGTGCCTCGGCCACGGAAACAGCAGCGAAGCGCAAGCCCGTGCCGGGATCGAGGTGGGCCAGCCGCGGCAGATCGGCGGCGATCACCGTCGCGATCTTCGGATAGCCGCCCACCGTCTGCGCATCGGCGAGCAGCACGATGGGCTGGCCGTTGACCGGCACCTGGATCGCGCCCGGCACCACGCCGTCGGAGACGATGTCGGCGCCTTTGTCCGTGCGGTGGACGAGCGCCGGACCGTGCAGACGCATGCCCATGCGATCGGCATCGCGCGAGACGGTGAAATCCGATCCGTAGAGCAGATCGAAGGCGGCGGAATCGAAGTAGTCGTCCTGGGGACCAGGGATCACCCGGATCGGTCCCGCCGCGTGATCGAAGGGCGCCCTGCCCCGGCACTCGAGCCAGGGGTCGCCAGCGACCTCGCCGCAGGCGATGCTGTCGCCGAGCGCGAGCGCACGGCGGGCCACGCCCCCGATTCCGGCCCGCGCGTAGGTCGAGCAGCTTCCCAGTTGGCGCGGCACACGAAAGCCGCCGGAGATGGCGACGTAAGCCGGCCCTTTGGCGGCGCCGATGGCGACGATATCGCCGGGGAAAAGGGTGGCCGTCTGCCAGGAAGGCAGGTCGGCGAAATTGCCGTTGGCCCGGCTCACCCGCGCCGAGAGCTTGCCGGAGAGAGCGACGCGGACGATGCCCGAAACCGCTGCGAGGCGCGGGCCGACGAGACTGACCTCGATCGCCGCCTGGTCGGGGTCGTTGCCCAGCAGCCGATTGGCGCAGGCGAGCAGGATGCGGTCCGCCGCGCCGGACAGGGGGACGCCAATGCTGCGATACCCCGGGCGACCGGCATCCTGGATGCAGTTGCCGAGGCCGGCTTCGACCACTTCGACGACACCGCTCACGATGTCGATTCCTCGCCCACAAGCAGACTCGCCCTGTCGAGCCTGCCGGATTCCGCCAGCCGGTCCAACTGGGTGTAGGTGTTGCCATCGATCGCCTGCCATTGCACGTCGTCACCGGCCCTGAGCAGGGCCGGACTGTCGGGATTGGCAACATCGAACAGCCGGACCGGGGTGCGCCCAAGCAGGTGCCAGCCTCCCGGACTGTCCCACGGATAGACCGCACACATGCCACCGGCCACCGCCTGGGATCGCGCAGGCACCGCCCGGCGCGGCGTCGCCAGCCGGGGCGCATTACAGGCCTCGGGCAGGCCGCCGAGATAGGGGAAGCCCGGCACAAAGCCGAGCATATAGACGTGAAAACTGCTCGCCGTCATCAGCTCGACAAGCACTTGCGGCGTCAGGCTTTTCGCCCGCGCCAGCGATTCGAGATCGGGCGCGAACCCGGCCTCGAAGCACACCGGAATCCGCCAGCGCCGTCCGGCCTGGGATCGCGGCTGCGCTCGGCGGGCCAAGGCCAGCAGCTTGTCCCCCTCGACCAGCGGATCTTCCACCGAGGCATCGAAGTAGGCGGTGACCGAGCGGAACGTCGGCACCCATTCGACGATGCCATCGAATTCACCCCGGCGCTTCGCCTGTTCGAGCGCACAGACGAAGCCGAGGACACGCGCGTGGATATCTGGCGCAATGGCGGCGCCGAACTCCACGGTCACGGCCGTATCGCCGAGCATCAACAGACGTGGTTCCGGATACATCGACGACGTCGCAAGCATTGGGGTCCGATAAATCCACCCAGCTGTCCAGATCGATGAGCCGACCGTGAGCAGCAGGTTTCAAAGAGCAATCGCGCAGCACGCTTTGCATCGACAATAGCAGCCGATTGCGACCGCCGCCCGTCCGCGTATTTGCATGATCCTGGATACCGCAGTTGCGCATGCGGAATTCCGTTCATGCTTCGACATAGCCTGTCCTGCGCCCTTCGACAGAGCCTGTACTGAGCCCTTCGACGGGCTCACTCAGGACAGGCTCTGTCGAAGGGCTCAGCACGAACGGAATTTCTCGGGGTCGCCCGAAGGCAGAGGACCTCTGCGAGCCGTTCGCCCTGAGCCTGTCGAAGGGCAGGCAAAATTTCGAGACGCCAACTGCGGTTCTTTTGGGATGATGACATGGCTTGCGACGCGCTCCTAAGCCGGACGAGCCGGAACCAAACAGGGGAATAGCGGTACCCTAGCGCTTGCGTGGAGCTTGTCGATGCGGAGGCCGCCATGGAGCTGCTTACGACCCGGTACGCGGAGAATCTGGCAGGCGTGCTGTCTTGCTACGACCGGATCGTCATCACCGGCACGTTGCCCGGCGCGTGTTTCGCAGAGGGCATGACCAGCTTCTTGGTCTCCCGTGGGATCCGTATCTTCGACTACCCGCAGTTCGCGCTGCCTCTGCGGGAGCGCGTTCGCCATGCCGCTCAGGCGCTGGCAACGGAGCACGGCGCCAGGATCGAACATATCGCCAAGGCCCACGTTCGCAAAGAAGACGTCGTGGCCAAGGTGCTCGCGGCGCGTGGCGATGCGCCCGGCCTGGTGCACGTGATATCGGCGATGGAGACCTGCGCGACCTATCAACCCTGGCACGACAAGGCCAGCGGACGCACTTTCCTGCGCCCGGACACCACCAAGTGCCTGCACTACTACTTCTACTGGATGGACCGAGAGCTGGGGCTCATCTACGGCGCGTGCCCACCTACTGTCCGTTCCGGCTGCAGGTTTACTGCAACGGACACAGTTGGCTGGCGCAACGAATGCGGCGCGAGGGCATCGACTTCGCCGCAGCCGACAACGCTTTTGCTCGCATAACCGACTTCGCTCGTGCGCAAGAACTCGCCGACACCTTCAAGCCTGAGTTGCTGCATCGCCACCTGGACCGCTACGCCCAGCTGTGCTGCCCCGTCCTGGATGTCTTTGGGCAGACCTACCACTGGAGCATCATGCAGGCCGAATACTCGACCGACTTGGTGTTCAAGAGCGAGAAGATCCTCGGCTCGCTGTACCAGCAGCTCGCCCGCGAGGCAGTGCTCTCGGTGAAGGCCGAGCAAATCGCCACATTCCTGGGCAAGAAGATCACCCCGCAACTGGCCGCCGAGATTGGCTCGCGCCTGAGCACGCGCATTGAGGGAACCTGCATCAAGCACAAATTCGGATCGGTCTCTATCAAGATCTACGACAAGTTCGCTCGCATCCTGCGCATCGAGACCACAACCAATGACGTTTCGTTCTTCAAGCACCACCGCAAGGTGGAACACCGCACCGGCCGCACCACGCGAGAAGTCGCGCCACTGAAGAAATCCATCTACAGTCTCATCGACCTGCGCGAAATTCTGCTGGGCTGCAATCATCGCTATCTCGAGTTCCTCTCCAGCCTGGACGATCACAGCAGCGGACAACGCCTGCTTGAACGCGTGACGCAATCCAAACCTGACGGCGACCGGTCCTTCAAGGGCTTGAACTTCTTCGATTCCAACGACCAAGCCCTCCTACGCGCCGTGCAACGACCCGAATTCAACATCCATGGCTTGGCCCGCTGTGACTTGATGCGCCGACTCCCTGACCAAACGCCCTCGCGACTGTCCCGCCAGCTCCGCCGCCTGCGCGTCCTCGGCTTGATCAAGCGCGCCGCCAACACCTACCGCTACTACCTGACTCGAGCAGGCCGCATGGCCATCGCCGCGTTCGAGCGCCTCACCAACTTCGCAATCGTTCCTGCAATGGCCGCATAGCCGCAATGCATCGTTTCGGCCTCGCACTTCTGTGCCAGGACGCAAAACTTTGAAGTCGTAAGAGACTAAAGGACACAAACCATGCTCGACAACCTGTTCTCACACCTGCCTGCTTGCGCCGAAAACGATGAGCGCTTCGACACGCTGCTCGAGCGGCCCGGCCTGAAGATAGAAAGGATCGTCTCGACAGGGCAATGCAGCCCACCGGCGTTCTGGTACGACCAATGCACGGCCGAATGGATCGTGGTCCTGCAGGGTGAAGCTGTGCTCCGGCTGGAAGGCGAGCCCCAGTCCAGAACGCTGCGCGTGGGTGACTTCCTCGAAATCCCGGCGCGCGCGCGACACAGGGTGGAGGCGACAAGCATCGAAGCGCCAACCGTCTGGCTGGCGATCCACTATTGAACTGTGCGACGGAGTGCCGGACGCTGTCCGCTGGCGCGACGGCGATCTGCGTCTTGAGTCGTCGGTTGCAGACGCGCTACGGTCCGCGGCTCGCGAATTGGCGGTTCTACGATGTGACCGAGCGGACATGAGCACGGTCGTGCATTGATGATGAAAACCGATCGAATAGAGGCTTGCCGATCCTCCCTGACCGTGGACGGAACATCGAGCGGCGGTCGACCTCCCGGCTGCGTCCGGCCGAATGACGTTTTGGAATCCTAGGCCGGTTCCGACCTCAAGCGGCCATTCATCAATCGTACGTCATACGGCGGCTATCCGGGCCTGACCGGTCGAACACAGAAGTCGGACGAGCACACCGGACCGATCGGCTTGTCGGCTTTGTCGACATCCCCTTGTCTTGCCACGATAATGCTGCCGCCGGTTCGCAAAGCCCGGATAGGATTGTGCCGAAACCCGCGAATTCACCGAAGATGTGAAAACCTGACGAACGACAAACACAACAGGTAGGCAGGCCGTGCACCGCGTACAGATCTTTCTGTCCACCGTCAGCGCTGAATTCCGCAGCTACCGCGACACGCTGCGCCACGACCTCACGCGCCCGAACGTCTCCGTGGCGGTGCAGGAAGATTTCATCGTCACCGGTAGCGAGACGCTGGACATGCTGGACGACACCATCCGACAGTGCGACGCGGTGATCCACCTCGTCGGCGACATGACCGGGGCGCTGGCGCAGGCGCCATCGCTGACGCTGATCCGCAGCCGCTATCCCGACCTGGGCGAGAAGCTGCCGCCGCTGGCCCCCTTCCTGCAGCCCGGCGCGCCGGCGCTTTCCTACACCCAGTGGGAGGCGTGGCTCGCGCTGTACCACGGCAAGCCGCTCGTCATCGCCGCGCCCGAGGACGGCGCGCCGCGCGACAAGGATTACAAGCGGATGCCCGAACAGCGCGCCGCCCAACAGGCGCATCTGCAGCGCCTGGCCGAGGTGGAGCGCTATCCCGGCATCCGCTTCGCCAGCCCCGAGCGGCTGGCGGTGGAGGTGCTGCGCTCCAAGCTGCAAGACATCCTCGCCTTGGCCGGCCCGGCGAAGAAGCTCATCCATCTGGCCTATCCCAGCCTCGGCAAGCTGTTCAAGGGACGGGAGGCCATGCTGGAGGCGTTGCGCACCCGCCTGACGAATGCCCCGGCGGCCGGCGCCAGCGCCATCGTCGGATGCGCGCTGCACGGGCTGGGCGGGGTGGGCAAGACGCGGCTGGCGGTGGAGTACGCCTGGCGCCATGTCGAGGACTATACCGCGCTGCTGCTCGTCGGCGCCGACGGCCCCGACACGCTGCAGCGCAACCTTGCCGCCTTGTGTGCGCCGGCGCAGCTCGACCTGCCGGAGCATCAGGTCACGGAAGAAGCCGCCCAGCTCGGCGCCGTACTCGCCGGGCTGCAGCGCAATCCCGGCTGGCTGCTGATCGCAGACAACGTCGATACCGAAGCCGCCGCCCAGGCGGTGGAAGCGCTGCTGCCGCAACTGCCCGGCGGCCACGTGCTCATCACCAGCCGGCTCGCCAACTGGAGTGGCGGCGTCGCGGCCCTGCCGCTCGACGTGCTGCAGGAGGCCGCCGCGGTCGAGTTCCTCCTCGCCCGCACCGAGGCGCGGCGGCGCAAGCAGGCGGACGATGCCGCCCAGGCCCGCACCCTGGCCGGGGAACTGGGTGGCCTCGCCCTCGCCCTGGAACAGGCCAGCGCCTACATCGCCCAGTGCCGCCTTAGCCTGGCCGGCTATCTGGCGCAGTGGCGTGGCCAGCGCGACAAGGTGCTCGCCTAGTACGACCCGCGCCTGATGCAATATCCCAAGAGCGTGGCGGTCACCTGGCAGACCTCCTTTGACCAGCTCGGCGAGCCGGCCCGGCGGCTGCTGCGGCGCCTGGCCTGGCTGGCGGCAGCGCCGATTCCGGAATCGCTGCTGGACGTGGCGGCGCCGGGGGCGGCGGCAGACGACGATGCCTACACCGCCCTGGCGGAATTGGAGTCTTACTCGCTGGTGACCCGCGCCGACGCGGCGCCGAGCTTCACCGTCCATCGCCTGGTGCAGGCGGTGACGCGATCCGGCGCGGACGTTGCAGCGCTCACCGAAGCGCTGGGCTGGATCGACGCCGCCTTCGTCGGCGATTCGCAGGACGTGCGCACCTGGCCCGTGCTCGATCCGCTGCTGCCCCACGCCCAGGCCGTCGCGGGCCATGCCGATGAGGCGGGCATCGCCGCGCCGACTGCGAGGCTCATGAATGCCAGCGCGGCATTGCTCTTCGGCAAAGCCCTGCACGCCGAGGCCGAGCCGCTGATGCGCCGCGCGCTGGCCATCGACGAGCAAAGCTTCGGCGCCGGGCATCCCAGCGTCGCCCGCGACCTCAACAACCTGGCGGGATTGCTCCAGGCCACCAACCGCCTGGCCGAGGCCGAGCCGCTCATGCGCCGCGCGCTGGCCATCGACGAGCAAAGCTTAGGCCGAACTTTGACAGCCCCCTGAACGTAACACCGCGTCCGCATTAATCTTTATCGATCTGCGGGGTTTGCCTACTGGGTACAGGCGGGATTGAGCCCGAGCAGTTTGAAGGCTTTGGCCTGTATCGGCGTGGGGCGAGTCGTGAGGGTGATCTTGGCCTCGGGGTTGAGCGCGGTGTGGGTGATGTTGTAGGTCAAGGTGCCCAGGTCCTTGAGCAGTGTCCTGAAGCTGTGCAAAGGCAGTCCATCTTCGGCGAGTTTGCTCGCGTCCTTGGCCTTGGCCTGCTTGGATCGAACGGCCTTGATCACGGGTGAGGCGCGGCTGGCGCTGGCCTCGTCGAGGTATTCGTCGTCGAACAGCATGGGCTTCAGGCGCGCGCGCATGTGCCACTCGACGTAGTACGCCAGCATGCACAGGAACACATGCGCGCGTACGCGCTGCTCGCTGTAGTGGAAGACCGGGCGCACGTTCAGGTCCACCGTCTTCATCGAACGGAAGGCCCGCTCCACCTGGGCCAGACTCTTGTAGGCGGCCACTGCATCGGGCGCATCGAGCTTGTCCTTGGGCAGGCTGGTGCGAATCACGTACAGCCCGTCCAGCGCGGCCTCGGCGGCGATGGCCTCGTGCCTGCGGGCCCAGGCCAGGGTCGTGTCGGTGATCGTCAGCGCCAAATGCTTGGCCATGTGGAAGCGCCCGATGACGCGCCCCACGCGCAGCGCAATGGCCTGCTCGCCACGCAGCGGGTTGCGCGCGCGCTGCGTGGCCGCGGCAATCTTGGCCAGATCGGCCTCGGTGGCTGCCAGCAGTTCCAGGCGCTTGCGCGCACGCTCCTCGGCCAGCAAGGGGTTGCGGCACACCACCAGCCGCTCATCGGGGAAGTGCTGGCTCGTGAGTTCCAGCAGATTGCGCTCGTCAAACAGCGAGGGCTGAAACGGCCCATGCTCGGCGGCAAGCTGCGCGATCTGCGGCGCGCGCAAGCTGCTGACCCAGTCCATGCCCTGGGGCTTGAGCACCTGCTCGATGCGAGCCGAAGTCAGCATGCCCCGGTCCCCCACCCAGGCGATGCGCTCGATGCCGAAGCGCTCCTTGAGCTTGGTCACCTGAGCCGCCACCGTGGCCGGGTCGGCCGTGTTGCCCTTGAACACCTCCACCGAGATCGGACAACCTTCGGCCATGCACACCAGCCCGAAGACGATCTGTGGATCGTCGCGCTTGCCATCGCGCGAATGCCCACGCGCGGCCAGCTCGCAACAACGCCCAGTCAGCCAGGTCGAGGTGAGGTCGTACAGCACCAGGGTGCTGCCCCGCAGATGCTGGCGCGCCAGCCGCCGCTCAATGTCCCCTTGAGCGTCGTGCAACCAGTCCAGCGCCCGGTACAAGTCATCGGCGCTGCATTGGCCCACCCCAGCACCCGCCCCAGCGACGAGGTGGCCGTGTCCTCCTGCAGCATGCGGTGCGTGGCCAGCTTGGAGGCCGGCTCGAGCACACGCGCCACCAACATGGCCTGCAACACCGGCTGCAGGTCCTGCGGGGCCGAAGCGAACCACACGCTCGAACCCGAGCCACGGGCGGCGCCGAGCACCGCCGCGACATGGCCGTGGGGCAGGCTGCGCTCGACGCTGAAGACCGACTCGGCACTGGGCACGGCGACACCGCCGCGCAGCAAAACCTTCAGGCCCTCGATCACATCGGCGGACAGGCAGGACAGGTTGGCCAGGGTGCGCTTGCGCACCTTGCCGTCGTCTCGGTACGACTCGCGAAGCAGGACCGCGGGGGCGAGTTGCGGTTGGGGACTGACTCGATATACATGGACATCGAATATAACCGATTCAGTGGCAAAAATCAACACAATCTGCCTATATTACATGGGTACATATCGAGGCCATAAAAAGGCCGAAACCCGCATCAATACTGGGCTACGGCCGGATCAGGGGGTCAAAGTTCGGCTTAGGCGCCGAGCATCCCAGCGTCGCCAACGACCTCAGCAGCCTGGCGCAATTGCTCCAGGACACCAACCACCTGGCCGAGGCCGAGCCGCTGATGCGCCGCGCGCTGGCCATCGACGAGCAAAGCTTCGGCGCCGAGCATCCCAACGTCGCCCGCGACCTCAACAACCTGGCGGGATTGCTCCAGGCCACCAACCGCCTGGCCGAGGCCGAGCCGCTGATGCGCCGGGCGCTGGCCATCGACGAGCACAGCTTCGGCGCCGAGCATCCCGACGTCGCCCGCGACCTCAACAACCTGGCGCTATTGCTCCAGGCCAGCAACCGCCTGGCCGAGGCCGAGCCGCTGATGCGCCGGGCGCTGGCCATCGACGAGCAAAGCTTCGGCGCCGGGCATCCCGACGTCGCCCGCGACCTCAACAACCTGGCGGGATTGCTCCAGGCCACCAACCGCCTGGCCGAGGCCGAGCCGCTGATGCGCCGGGCGCTGGCCATCGACGAGCACAGCTTCGGCGCCGAGCATCCCGACGTCGCCCGCGACCTCAACAACCTGGCGCGATTGCTCCAGGCCACCAACCGCCTGGCCGAGGCCGAGCCGCTCATGCGCCGCGCGCTGGCCATCTTCGTTGCGAGCCTGGGTGCGGACCATCCGAATTCACAGACCGTGATGGGCAACTACGCTGCCCTGCTCGGCGAGATGGGCCATGGAGAGGAGGAGGTGCGGGAAAGATTTCAGTCGCTGCAGCGAGAACTGCTGGGGCAGTCGTCCACTTGACTTACAAGCACCAAGAAGTCCCGCGGCCGGGAGGCGACAAATGGCTCGTATTCGGGGGACACCGGACGATCGAAAGCGAAGTCCGACGGCATAGCCAGCGGCAGCTCCCGGCCGTGAGCAGCAGTGGCGCGGATGACAAGGCCCGAGAGTCGGGCCAATCATTTCGACCGCGCGTTACGGCGCCACTGCCAAGGCACAACCGGATTGGCGTCCATCCACAGCCCGCGCTCTAGCTGTCGCGCTTTGACTTCGGCATCGGCCTTACGGTCCTGGACGGATTGCTCCGTCTCATACTTCTTGTAGTGCCACGCCCCAGGCCCGACTGGATCTGCGGCAAACATACATCCCTACCATCCGCGAGGACCTTGCCGATGATTCGTCCGTAACGGTCATGCTTGGTCCATTCGACCTGAACTGTCTTGATGAATACGGTGTCGGTCAAGCGTTGGCGGGAGACGCGGCCATATGATTGCCCCTTTTCCGGAGAGTCGATGCCGGCCAGTCGAATTCTGTGTTGGGTGTTTGAAGAGTCGACGACCGAGAGTGTGTCGCCATATCTGCTTGCTTGGTTGTCATGATTGCTGCGGTTTGGACGCTGGCCGGGGGCGGCGATCCGGGTCAGTTCGAGCGGCCGGCGTCGCCGCTGCGCCCGGCAAGGAACGCCTGGGCCTCCTCCCGGCGCTCGAAGACGTGGGGCGCGATGCCGCGCGCGGAGAAGGCCTCGCCCAGCTTGGCGCGCAGGAACGCGCTGGTGGCGTATCGGGTGATATGACTAAAATAGTTGGCCAGGAAGTAGCGGTCCATCTCGGCGTAAATGTCGTACATGTCCTGGTTGATCCGAAACCGGTCGTAGTTGATGATCACGCCGACCCGCTTGCCGGCTTCCCGGCAGCGCAGCTCGCAAATATCCCAGATGGCCTGCACGTCCTCGGCGACGCGGACATGCATGCCCTCGAAGTTGAGGAACAGGATATTGCGCTCCGGATCGTAAATGGCCCGCTCCGGCAAGGACAGATTGAGCAGTTCAGCCTCCAGGCCCATCGGGTTGGGGTTGAAGATGCGAGCATCCATCTCGCCGTATTCACCGACGATAGGTTCGAAGTCCATGTTCGGCAGAATGTCCCGGTCGACGTCCATGCCGGGCGCCACCTCGATCAGTGCCAGCCCCCCGCTGACCCGACGGAACACGCAGCGTTCGGTGACGTAAAAGACTGACTTCCCGCGATCATAGGCGTACTGGCCATTGAAGGTGATCTGTCCGACCTTCTTGAGGAACTTCCGCTGCTGGCCCTCCTGGGCAATCCGCAGCTTGCCGTCATTGACCTCGACCTTGAGACCATTGCCGGTGAACGTGCCGACGAACACGACGAGGCGGGCGTTCTGGCTAATGTTTATAAAGCCGCCGGCCCCAGTCAGGCCGCCGCCGAAGCGGCTGACGTTGACGTTGCCGGCGGCATCGCACTCAGCCATGCCAAGACAGGCCATGTCGAGGCCGCCACCGTCGTAGAAATCGAACTGCTGATTCTCGTCGATCACCGCATCCATGTTGACCCCGGTCCCGAAGTCACCCCCGGTCGAGGGAATCCCACCGATCAGGCCCGATTCCACGGTCATAGTCAGCAGGTGCGAGATCCGCTCCTCGTTGGCAACCACCGCCACGCCTTCGGGCATGCCGACCCCCAGATTGATGATGCCGTTGGGCGGCAATTCAAAGGCAGCACGACGGGCGATCATCTTGCGCTCGGTCAGCGGCGTCGACACCAGGCTGGGGTGGGGAATCCGGAACTCGCCGGCGTAGGCAGCGCTATACTGGGTTGCCAGGGTCTGCATGTGCTGGGCCGGTTCGGCCACGACCACGCAATCAACCAGAATCCCTGGAATTTTGATCTGCCGCGGCGGTAGCCCGCTGCGCTCGGCGATCCGTTCGACTTGGGCTATCACGATGCCGTTGCTGTTCTTGGCAGCCATCGCCATGGCAAGGTTGTTGAGGGTCAGCGCTTCCCGCTCCATCGTGATGTTTCCGAAGGTATCGGCGGTGGTGCCGCGCACGAAGGCGACGTTGACTGTGCCGACCTTGTAGAACAGCCACTCCTCGTCATCGACTTCAACCAGACTGACGATGTCCTTGGTCGTGGCGGCATTGATCCGGCTGCCGCCGTAGCGGGGATCGACGAAGGTATGGAGCCCGACCTTGGAGAATGAACCCGGTTTGCCGGCGGCCAGATCCCGGAACAACTGACAGATGATGCCCTGGGGCAGGTTATAGGCCTGGATGCGGTTGTCGAGTGCCAGTTGCGCCACCGTCGGCATCCGGCCCCAGTGGCCCGCCACCACCCGGCGCAGCAAGCCTTCGTGGCCCAGGTGATTGAGCCCCAGGGTTTTGCCGTCGCCCTGGCCGGCGGCGGCGAACAACGTCAGGTCCTTTGGGCTGCCGGTGTCGAGGAAGCGGCGCTCCAGCGCTGATAGCAAAGCCTCGGCAAAGCCGGTTTGGACGAACCCGGTGCTGGCCAGGGTATCGCCGTCCCGGATCAGGGCGATTGCTTCGGCGGCAGTAACGATTTTGCTACGCATAGTGGTTTCCTTCCGCTCATTCTTTGACGTCCCGCCGAAGGACCGACGGACGACACCATCATCGTCGCGCTACCTGCAGGGTCACCCCACCCTCGACCCTGCAGAGCCAGTAAAAGGGGCCAGGCACGCTGTCCGTGACCAAGATGGTCAAGCCTTCAAAGTCACTCGCCGCACTGGGAAGCTCACTTGCTTTGAGCACGGCCGACGCCCATCGAAGCGCTTGTTTCCGAACGACCGCTACCGGGATGTGGCGACGGTCAGCAACGATGAATGGCTCTAGTGCCATATAACGATGGCTTACCGAGGCGATGCTGTCGGTCATCACGCCAATTCCTTTGGCCTGCCGACGACAGTTCGTGGCTGGACGCTGCTGGCTACCAGTGCCCTTCAATAAACCCATTGCCATAGGCAGACGGAGTGGTTTTGCCTCGCGCCATTCAGGCAGCGACCAGCACCGAAACGAGGCCTGCCGGGTGATTTGCCGCCTTGGGACGAATGATGATCTCCACGTCCTTGTCGAGCAGGGTAATGAAATGCAGCATGCGCTCCGACGAAAAACGACGAAGTTTGAAGTTGCGCAGTTCGGATACATGGGGCTGGGGGATGCCGAAAATGTCGGCAATACGGGTCTGCGTCAGCTTCCGATCTTTGATGAGTTCGTTGAGGCGCATGGCCAGTTGAACACGAAGTTTGCGTTCTCCTGCGTCTGCAAATCCCAAATCCTGGAACACGTCACCCGTGCCGACTTCCACCGTCTCAGTCTTCCTTGCCATATCGCACCTCGTAGTCGTTACGCGCCGTCTTCAATCGTTCATGGATGAGATCGATGTCGGACTTGGCGGTGTGGATGCCCGATGGCGATTTCTTCTGGAAGCAGTGAAGAACATAGACCGCCTTGGCGAACCGTACCGTGTACGCCGCTCGAAAGGCGTCCCCACGAAAATTCTCCACCAACTCGAAAACGCCGGCCCCTTCACCCTTCCAAGGCTTCGCTGTTGGCGGCTGGCCGCCCATCTGCACCACGCCAAGTTCGTAACCGAACTCATCAACCACCTCCGCGGGGAAATTCAACAGATCCCGCTTGGACGAACCAACCCAATGCAACGGGCGTTCGGTTCGAGGACGAATGCTCATCGACGAAGTATACCGCGTTAGGTATGCCCTGCAAGCGTATCCTGCCACTGCGCTGTCGTCCTCGGCAACGCGCGTGCGCGCCAGCGCCCAAGCCGCGCATCGGATGCGCACGCGTCTGCGAACAGCGCACTCAGCGGCGCTTCATCATCGGCCGTGGCGTCGGCCAGCGTGGCATCGGTGCTATCGTCATCCGCTTCGCCACGACCTAGCCCGAGCCTGGCACTCCGTCCGCGCCGCAGTTGCCTGCGGTACTGCACCGGGAAAGCCGCGATGACCTCGGTGGTCATCATCACTGCGTGCTCGACCACAGCATGGCCGTAAGTCTGTTCGATTTGGGCGGTCATTTGGTGTCGGCGTGTGTAGGCGCGAAGCTATCGCGCGGCGTTGGCCAATTGAATCCTCCGCGGGTATCCTCTGATCATCAACGATCGACGGCCAGCTTTCAGGCCGTCGCGAGTGCGGAGGGTCTGATCCTGGGAGATTCGCTCGAACGCATGTGGCTGGGTCAGGTGCCCGCCTTGGTCGCGCGCCCGGATAGCATGGATGCGCCGTTGCCAACCGTGATTTGGTTCCACGGGTTGAGCGCGGACAAGGAACTGCACCAACCCGAGCTCGAACGATTCGCGGCATCGGGCTTCCTCGCGGTCGGCATCGATTCCGCCGGTCATGGCGAACGCCGAATGCCGGATCTGGATAGCCGGTTCTCGCAACCGCGCGAGGTGACCGGCCGATTGTTCTACGCGCTGGTTGCACAGACGGTCGCCGAGGTACCGCGGATCATCGACACGCTGATCGATCGCGGCATGAGCGACCCGAATCGAATCGGCGCTGCCGGCGTCTCGATGGGCGCGTGCATCGTCTATGGTGCGGTCGCCACGGAGCCGCGGATCTGCGGCGCCGTCGCGCTGCTGGGCTCACCCGAATGGACTCACCCGGACAGCCCGCATTGCCGTGCGGACAGCTTTTACCCGACCGCCTTGCTGTCGATCACCGCGGAACTGGACGAAGTCGTTCCGCCCGTGGCGGCACGCAATCTGCATGACAAGCTCGCCGCCCGCTATGCCGCGCGGCCGGAACGTCTGATGTACAGGCAGATCGCCGGAGCGCCGCATTTCCTGACACCGGAAGACTGGCTCCGCGCGGTCGGCGAAGCTATTGCGTGGCTCCAACGGTTCGCGAAATGAACGCGGCCTTGCCAACGGGAAGCATCCCGACTGCAAACTTCCAGGCCATCATGCGCTGTCGCCTCAAAGCCGGAATCTGCCCCGGCGAAAACAACTGGATCACTGTTCGCTTCGCGCCTCGCCAGAGAGCGGTTCAAACTCGCCGTCGCTCGAGTGCTGCAGACGGACTGCCGGGTTGTACTTGAGGCAGTTCGGCACACAGTCGCACTCGGCCGCGATCTTCATGGGCGCGATCCTGCCTTCACTCCTCAATTGGACGAGCCGCGGCAGCACCGTGTCACGCAGCGTTTCCGGGTCGATCGTGTTGACGTAGATCAGCGTTCCGCCCTCGAATCCGGCCGGGTTGGAAACGCGCCACTTGATCTGCACCCGCCACGGCATCGGTACGTCGGCATCCGGCGGCTTGTAGTGCCATTCCTCATTGCACGGAATCCCCGGTCCCATTGCTGCGTGGCAGGCGTGAACGAGGTCGGAGACACCGCGCAATTCCTCGACCGAATGGTTCCAGGGTTGACTGCGCTCGCTCTTGGAATAGATCTCGAGCGTCGGAAATCGATGTCCGAATCCGGCGAAGGCGATCGCGTGCTCGTTCTCCGCGAAGACCAGGTTGCGCTGCGCGGCGAAGTTCACCGCCTCGTCGTTGTAGATGTTGGGATTGGCCCGCACCACGCGAATCTCCATTTCGTTGGCGGCGCCGCGCTCGTCGATGGCGACCAGTTGCTTGTGCAGATGATCGAACGAGGCGCCGCCCTCCTTCAACCAGTTCTGGAACACGGCCACATAGCGCACGTAACGGTTCGACAGGTAGATGTCCCGCAGCGCCTCGATCGTGAAGCGGAAGTATTGGTAGTGCTCCTCCTGCGTCATCGCACCGGAGGAGGCGAGCTGGTTGTCGCAGATCGCGCTGTCAATGAAATGCCGGCGACCAATGATCAGCTCATGGCCACCACCGAAGAATGCGTTCGCCAGCGCGAGCTTCTTCTCGATCGGCGTCGCGCGAACTGTCGCCTCGTCGACACCCGAGCGCACCATCCGCGCGTCGATGATGTCCAGCACGTGGCGCCGGCCGCGCGGGCCGGCGAGGTAGCTGTCCTTGCGCGTCTGCAGGGCGGGTGGCAGGAAGTAGCTGTAGTTCTTCTCCCAGTAATCGAAGGACACGATCTCGAACAGATTGGGCACCCGCCGGAACACCCACTCGGTGTCGAACAACTGATCGGCGGTCAGCCCCTTGAGCGTCTCCCAGCCGGTGGCGGTCTGCACCAGTCGAGCCTTCTCCGGCGGAGTCTCGAACAGTCGACCGTGGCAGAAGGCGCAGTGCGCCCCGTCCCTGGCCGGGTCGAGCGGCGAGCCGGCGTTGCCGTCGTGCCTGAGAGGCCGGTGACCGCGACTGGGCACCGACCATACCTCGGTGCCCGTGAAGGGGTTGAGCTGTTTGATCGTGCCATCCCGCATCCGGATCAGGTGGGCTGCGATGGGCATCATGTCTTGCATCATCTGGGGCTCTTCGTGTGTGGGGCGACGCCGGGCCGACATCATACAAGTGCGCGATGCCAATGGGCGACCGTGCGCCGCAACAGAAATCGCGCAGCCCCCGGGCCGCCGCGATCCGACGAACAGATCGGCGAGGCGGGTCCGCGCTTGTGCTTCGAGCCGCAATGCGGCAGTGTGGCGGATCTTCAGCGAGGGGGGCGTCGATGAGCAGAACCTGGTTCGCAAAAGGCCTGCGCGGCATGATCGCCAGGCGCATCCAGATGGACCTGCTGCGCCAGGGCTTCTTCGTCGGCCCGGCCGGGAAGTTCGCCGACGGCATATTTGGCAACGACACCGTCACCGCGCTGTCGAGGCTGCAGGTGGCCCGCGCACTACCGATGGTCGGTGCTGTCGACACACCGACCTGGCAGCAATTGACGCATGATCCGCTGCCGACCTTGTTCGAACGCTGCCTGAGCATGACGGCCGAGTTCGAAGGCCACGGCTTCGGCCTGTTGCAGGGCAATTTCGACGGTGCCGGCCTGACCTGGGGCGTGATCGGCTTCACCTTGTCCAATGGCGAGATCCAGAAGCTGCTGGCCGAAGCCGAAGCCGCGGTACCGGGTACGCTGGACCGTGTGCTCGGCCCGCTGGCCGAGGTGTGGCGAGCCAGGACCGCGTTGCCGCGAGCACAGCAGGTGGTCTGGGCCGACAGCATCAGCACAGGGCCGAACAATGCCGACGTGCCGCCTGAGTGGAAGGCGGCATTTGCTCGCCTGGGCGACGAGCCGGTCATCAAGCGTCAACAGATGCAGCGCGCCTACGACGCCTACTTCGTCCCCGCAGCCGCCACCGCGCGAAAGCTGCAATTGAACAGCGAGCTGGGCGTGGCGCTGGCCTTCGATTGTCATGTGCAGAACGGCAAGTCGCGCGTCCGGGCGGTGGCCGAGCTGACCCGGTTGGCGGGCCAGTTGCCCGAGGCCGAGATGCGCCTGCGCCTGGCCAATCGGGTGGCGGATCTGTCGTCGCCGAAGTGGCGACAGGATGTTCGCGGCCGCAAGATCACGATCGCGTCCGGCGAGGCCACGTTTCGCGGCCGACACTACGTACTGGCAAACTGGGGGCTGGACGATTTCCCGGCGGCCTAGCAGCCTGTGAGGCGCGTGTCTGTCGATCGTTCGCCCGACTGGTCTTGCACGCCCGCACCACGCGAAATTGCGGTACCATGCGCCGGCTGTACGAAAACACAGTTTGCCATGACGAGTCCCGCCCCGTGGAAATACCAGCAGAACATCTTTGGCGTGAACAACGCCATCGTCGACGCTGAGAAACGGATCTTGGTTGTCAACGTGCCGGCGTCCGACGGACCGCTGATGGCCGCGGCGCCGTCGATGTTCGCGGTGCTCGCGTGCATTGCCGACAGGCTGCCGGAACACGACGAACTGGGCCGTCTCGCGCGGCGCGCAATCGAGCACATCCGATGAGCGAGGAATCCAGTGCCCCTGTGCGCCCGCAGCGCGATGCCCTGGGCGTTGCGCCCGGGGCGGTTGCGCCGTATCTCGCAACGCTCAACCCCGCGCAACTGGAAGCCGTGCGTCACGGCGAGGACGAACGCGATTCGCCGCCGCTGCTGATCATCGCCGGGGCCGGCTCCGGCAAGACCAACACCCTGGCCCATCGGGTCGCCCATCTGATCGCGAAAGGCGGCGACCCCGGACGCATCCTGCTCCTTACATTCTCGCGTCGCGCGGCCGAAGAGATGACCCGTCGGGCGAATCGAATTCTCGCCCAGGTCGGTTCGGGTATCGGCAGAGCTTGCCTCGGCGGCCTGCCCTGGTCCGGCACCTTCCACAGTGTCGGCGCCAGACTGTTGAGCGAATATGCACCGTCGATCGGGCTGAGTCCCGGTTTCACGCTGCACGACCGCGAGGACTCCGCCGATCTCATGAATCTGGTCCGGCACGATCTGGGACTCTCGGCCAAGTCAAAGCGCTTTCCGCTGAAGGGCACCTGTCTGGGTATCTATTCGACGGTGGTGAATACTCGAACCGGCCTCACCGACGTGCTTCTGTCGGCCTATCCCTGGTGTCGAGAGTGGGAAGCGGACCTGAAGCGCCTGTTCCTCGCCTATGTCGAGGCAAAGCAGGCCCAGCAGGTGCTCGATTACGACGATCTGTTGCTCTATTGGTCCCAGTTTGCCGCAGTGCCGGGACTCGGCCGCGAACTCGGTCAGCGCTTCGACCATGTCCTGGTCGATGAATACCAGGACACCAATCGCCTGCAGTCGGAAATCCTCCTTGCCCTGAAACCCGATGGCCGCGGGCTCACCGTGGTAGGCGACGACGCCCAGTCGATTTACGCCTTCCGCGGCGCAACGGTGCGCAACATCCTGGATTTCCCCGCGCAGTTCGATCCGCATGCCCGTCAGGTGGCGCTGGAGCGCAATTACCGTTCGACCCAGCCCATCCTCGCCGCCGCCAATGGCGTCATCGGTCTGGCATGCGAAGGTTTTGCCAAGTCGCTATGGAGCGAACGCCCGTCGACTCGGCTGCCACTGCTGGTGTCGGTGAAGGATGACGCCGATCAGGCCGGCTACGTCGTCGAGCAGACGCTGGCACGGCGCGAGGCTGGCATGAAACTCAAGCATCAGGCCGTTCTATTTCGCACCTCGCACCACAGCGCCCGACTCGAGGTCGAGCTGACCCGGCGTCAGATCCCGTTCGTGAAGTTCGGCGGTCTCAAGTTCCTCGAGGCCGCGCATGTGAAGGATGTGCTCGCCCTGGTACGCTGGTCGCAGAACCTGCGTGATCGGGTGTCGGGCTTTCGCGCGCTCCAGTTGCTGCCCGGAATCGGCCCGAAGACCGCTGCCCGGATTGTCGAGAACCTTGCCGCTGCAGCGCCCGCCTGTGCTCTGATCGCCGAACAGCCGGTCCCCGAATCGAGCCGCGGCGCCTGGCAGCCATTCGCTGCCCTGGTGGAATCGCTTGGCCTGCCCGCGCCGCCCTGGCCCGCCAGCTTCGAGGCCGCATGCCGGTGGTACGAGGGCGAACTTGAACGCCTCTATGAGGATGCGCCGCAACGGCAGATCGACATCGACCAGCTCGCACGCATGGCGGCCACTTATCCGAGCCGCGAGCGCTTTCTCACCGAACTCACCCTCGATCCGCCGGAAGCGACCAGCGCGCAAGCCGGCGTGCCGCTGCTCGACGAGGACTATTTAATCCTCTCGACCATCCATTCGGCCAAGGGACAGGAATGGAAGGCGGTGACGATTCTCAATGTGGTCGACGGCTGCATCCCGTCTGACATGGCCACCGGAAGCACGGCCGAAATCGACGAGGAGCGGCGCCTTCTGTACGTCGGGCTGACCCGCGCCAAGGACGAACTGGACCTGATCGTGCCCCAGCGCTTCTATGTGACACACCAGATGGGGTACGGGGATCGGCACGTCTATGCCAGTCGCTCCCGCTTCATTCCCGCTGCCCTGCTCTCTCTATTCGAACGACGTAGCTGGCCCGTGCCGGCGCCGGCACTCCGGGGGAGCGCCGAGTCCCGAAGCGAGGCGATCGATCTGGCAAAGCGCATGCGGGCCATGTGGACTTAGCAGCCCCCGCTGGAACGGACAGGAAAAACATGGGTGCCCTGCAAGCCGCATGGAATGGCGCTCTGCAGGAGCCCTGCCCTGCGAGCGTTGTCCGATGCGCCTGTCCGGCATGCATGCCTTGAGAGCGCCTATCCATGCGGCTTCCAAGCCCGCGTAGGTTGGGCAGAGCGAAGCGAAGCCCAACGTGTTGCGCTCCATGATGTTGGGCTTCGCTTCGCTCTGCCCAACCTACGCCACTGGAACGGAGATAAAACAGGGGTGCCTTGCAAGCCTCATGGAATGGCGATCTACATGTCCCCTGCCCTGCGAGCGCCGTCCGATGCGCGTGTCCCGCATGCATGCCATGAGATCGCCTATCCATGCGGCTTCCAGGCGTGCGCTATTCGGGATTCCGTAGCGCGTCGAGTATCGGCAGCAGGATCGCCGCACCTAGGCGCTTGCTGCGCGCGCCGTTCCAGCCGACCAGCGGATCGGGCAGATCGGCGTTGTCCTTGAAGGGCATTTCCAGCGTCAGCGACAGGCAGCCGAAAGCGTGGCCGATCTGCTTCGAGGCGAGCGTCAGGATCTCGTCGGTGAAGCGATCGGGCGCGTAGCCATGGAGGGTCTGGAAATCCGGGCTGGCGGCGGCGAAGGCGGCGAGGAAACGCCGCTCGCGTTCGGCCTGCTCGGCAGTGAAGCCGGGCAGCATCGAGCAGCCATCGGCGAACACATAGGGCAGGGTTTCGTCGCCGTGGATGTCGAGGAACAGGTCGCAGCCGGTCTCGCGCATTGCGGCGAGGGTGTGCAGCACCTCGGGGCTGCGTTCCAGACTGGGTGCGGCCCATTCGCGGTTGAGGTTGGCACCGGCAGCGTTGCTGCGCAGGTTGCCACGCAGCGCGCCGTCGGGATTGATGTTGGGCACGATGTACAGCGTGGCAAGTGCGCGCACGCTGCGCGCAACCGGATCGGCGGCATCGAGCAGGCGCTCGATCAGGCCCGCGCAGAACCACTCGGCCATGGTTTCACCCGGGTGCTGGCGCGCGACGATCCAGACCCTGCGCTTCGCCGGCGCCGGATCGCCGAAGCGCAGCAGGTCGAGATCGCGGCCCTCCACCGAGCTGCCCAGATCAAGCAGCGCCGCACCGCCGGCCTGCGCGCCGGCGATCAGGTCGAGATGGCGCTCGTGCGAGTAGGGCTCGAAATAGGCGTACCAGACGCTGTCGGCCTGCGGCGTGTGCGCGCAGGTGACGACCCGCCCGTCATAGCTTGTGTCGGCGATGCGGAACCACTGCCGCCTGTTATAGGAGGCGACCACGCGATAGCCGTGCCAGCCGTCGGCGTAGGCGCACTCTCCGGCGTTCTCGAAGCGCAGCACCACCGGCTGCCCGCGTGCGCCGTGCAGCCGGAAATGGAACCACTGGCGGAACTCGGCGTGGCTATCCCTGCGAATCGCGAGGCGGATGTTCGCCGGATCGGAACAATCGATCACCTCGATTGCGCCGGCATCGAAGCTGGAACTGATGCGGATGCCGCTCATGCGATACCCGCAGCGTCAGATCCAGCGGGGCCGGTTTCTCGTATACCTTTCATTGCAAGCTATCGCGTCCTATCGAGTCCAAGGGCGTCCGATTGAACAGGCGAGCTTTTCCTGCGCCGCGCAAGCCGGATCGGCTGTTTTGCGCTATGGTAGCAAAGCCGAACCGACGGTCTTGGCGCGCGCGCATGGTAAGGATTGCGGGCGCCGGCCGGTCGGATCAATAACAAGCAAGCAGAACACGGAGCCCCAAACATGCATGCCACCCTTCCGCTGATGCAGGCGACGGACTTTCCGCGGATTCGCCGCCGCAGCGTCGACACCCTGCAGGTCAACCTCGGCTACAAGTGCAACCAGTCGTGCCTGCACTGTCATGTGAATGCCGGCCCCAGCCGCACCGAGATGATGTCGGCGCAGACCCTCGCCGACGTGCTCGGCTACCTCGAGACCGGCGCCGTGTCGGCGCTCGACATCACCGGCGGCGCGCCGGAGCTGCATGCACAGTTTCGCGAACTGGTCCGCGCCGCGCGCGGGCTGGGAATCCGGGTGATGGATCGCTGCAACCTGACCATACTCCAAGAACCGGGGCACGAGGATCTCGCGGATTTCCTCGCGGAGCACGAGGTCGAGGTCGTCGCCTCGCTGCCCTGCTATCTCGAGGACAACGTCGACCGCCAGCGCGGCAAGGGGGTGTTCGACAAGAGCATCCGCGCCCTGCACCGACTCAACGGGCTGGGTTACGGTGTGCCCGGCTCGCGGCTCACCCTCAACCTGGTATTCAATCCGCAGGGCGCCAGCCTGCCGCCGCCGCAGGCCTCACTCGAGGCCGACTACAAGCGCCACCTGGGCGAAAGCTACGGCGTCGTCTTCAACGGGCTGTACACGCTGGCCAACATGCCGATCCAGCGCTTCGGCTCCACCCTGATCTCGAAGGGTCAGTTCAACCAGTACATGCGGCTGCTGCGCGATGCGCACAGCGACGACAACCTCGACGGCGTCATGTGCCGCAGCATCCTCAGCGTCGATTGGCAGGGCTACGTCTACGACTGCGATTTTAACCAGATGCTCGGCCTGCCGCTGGTGGTGGACGGCAAGCCGCGCGTCAAGCTCGCCGATCTGCTCGGGCGAGATCTCAACGGCAACCCGATCGTCGTCATGGACCACTGCTACGGTTGCACCGCAGGTCAGGGCTCGAGTTGCGGCGGCGCTCTAGCCGCATGAGCCACCCGGCGAGGGGCCCCGCGCAGCGGGGATCGACGGCAAGGCGAATGCGGCCGGTCGCCGACACCGGGGCGCCCGGATGTTCGCTGTACGTCCGGAGGCGACGCGCATGAACCCTGCGCAGCCGGGCCGCGCTTGCCCGCTCGACTACCGCTGTGGCGCGGCGGCGATTGCCGCCGCGCCGCCGTGTCTGGCCGCCCTGCCCCGGTTCGCGCGCTGCGACGTCGACGAGACGCGGGTGGTCGTCGTCCATGGCGATGCCGATTCGCTCGCCGGCTGGGGATTCGGCATCGATGCGCTCGACGATGCCGCCGTGCCCGCCTCCGCGCTCACCTGATACGACAACCGGATACGCGGACGCGCGTAACAATCCGGGGAGAGAGGCCATGACCAAGTCCCGCCTGATCGTACTGCTGGTGATTGTCGCGCTGATTGCCGCGTTCTTTGCCTTCGACCTCGGCCGCTTCTTCAGCCTCGACTTCTTCAAGGCCCAGCAGGCGTCGATCGCCGGCTGGTACGACGCGCATCCGCTGCAGACCCTGGCCGGGTTCTTCCTGCTCTACGTTGCGGTCACCGGCCTGTCATTGCCTGGCGCGGCGGTGCTGACACTGGTAGCGGGTGCGCTGTTCGGCCTGCTGGTCGGCACGATCGTGGTGTCGTTCGCCTCGTCGATCGGCGCGACGCTCGCCTTTCTGAGTTCGCGCTTCCTGCTGCGCGACTGGGTGCAGCGGCGCTTCGGCGATCGCCTGAAGCCGATCAACGACGGCGTGCAAAAGGACGGGGCGTTCTACCTGTTCACCCTGCGCCTGGTGCCGGCCTTTCCGTTCTTCGTGATCAACCTGCTGATGGGCCTGACCCCGCTGCCGGCACGCACCTTCTATTGGGTCAGCCAGCTCGGCATGCTGGCCGGCACGCTGGTTTACGTGAATGCCGGCACGCAGTTGGCGAAGATCGAGTCGCTCCGCGGCATTCTTTCGCCGGGGCTGCTGATCTCGTTCACCCTGCTCGGGCTGTTTCCGCTGATTGCCAAGAAGATCGTCGACACCGTCAAGGCGCGCAAGGTCTATGCGCGCTGGAACAAGCCGGCCTCCTTCGATCGCAATATCGTCGTGATCGGTGCCGGATCGGCCGGACTGGTCACTGCCTACATCGCCGCCGCCGTGAAGGCCAAGGTCACCCTGATCGAAAAACACCGGATGGGCGGCGATTGCCTGAACACCGGCTGCGTGCCGTCGAAGGCGCTGATCCGCTCGGCCAAGCTGCTCTCCCACATCCGTCGCGCGCAGCAGTTCGGGCTGCAGGGCGCGACGGCCCGCTTCGACTTTGCCGACATCATGGAACGCGTGCAGCGCGTGGTGCGTACGGTGGAGCCGCACGATTCGGTCGAGCGCTACGGCAGCCTCGGCGTCGAGTGCATCGAAGGTAGCGCGAAGATCACTTCGCCATGGACGGTCGAAGTCGCCACCGCCCAGGGTAGCCGCACGCTGTCGACGCGCTCGATCGTGATCGCGGCCGGGGCGCGACCCTTTGTGCCGCCGATTCCCGGCATCGAGGAGGTCGGCTACCTGACATCCGACACGGTGTGGAACCTGCGCCAGTTGCCAAAACGGCTGGTGGTGCTGGGCGGCGGACCGATCGGCTGCGAACTCACGCAGGCCTTCGCCCGCATCGGTGCGCAGGTCACCCAGGTCGAGATGGCGCCGCGCATCATGATCCGCGAGGATCCCGAGATTTCCGAGATGGTGGCGCAGCGCTTTCGCGAGGAGGGCATCGCGGTACTGGTCGGCCACACGGCGAAGCAGTTCGTGATCGAGAAGGGCGAGAAGATCCTGATCGCCGATCACGACGGCCAGGACGTTCGCATTGCCTTCGACCAGTTGCTGTGCGCCGTGGGTCGGGTGGCCAACACCGCCGGCTACGGGCTCGAAGAACTCGGTATTCCGACGACCAAGACCCGCACGGTCGAGACCAATGAGTATCTGGAAACGCTCTACCCGAACATCTACGCCTGCGGCGACGTCGCCGGCCCCTACCAATTCACCCACACTGCGGCGCATCAGGCATGGTACGCGGCGGTCAACGCGCTGTTCGGCCGCTTCCGGCGCTTTCGCGCCGACTACTCGGTGATTCCCTGGGCGACCTTCACCGAGCCCGAGGTCGCGCGCGTCGGCCTCAACGAGCAGGAGGCGACGGAGAAATCGATTCCGCACGAGGTCACGCTCTACGGGATCGACGATCTGGACCGCGCGATCGCCGACGAAGAGGCCCACGGCTTCGTCAAGGTGCTGACGGTGCCGGGCAAGGACCGGATACTCGGCGTCACCATCGTCGGCGAGCATGCCGGCGACCTGATCGCCGAATACGTGATGGCGATGAAGCACGGCCTCGGCCTCAACAAGCTGCTTGGCACCATCCACATCTACCCGACGCTGGCCGAGGCCAACAAGTACGCCGCCGGCAACTGGAAGCGCGCCCACGCGCCACAGAAGCTGCTCGAATGGGTCGGGCGTTATCACGAATGGATGCGAACGTAGCCTTGGAACAGCAATGACTGCAACTCGAAGATGCTTTGCATGGCTGGTGTTGCTGTTCGCCGCGTGGCAGACCAGCGCATTCGCCGCATTCGACCATGAACACAGGGCGTGGAGCGATCTGCTGAAGAAGCATGTCGTCGTCCAGGACGCCGGCAAGTCCTCGCGAGTCAGCTATGCCGGTTTCGCCCGGGATCGACAGCGCCTGAAGGGCTATCTCGACGCCCTTTCGGCGGTGAGCGATGCGGACTTCAAGTCGTGGAGTAAGCGGCAGCAACTCGCCTTTCTGCTCAACGCCTACAATGCATTCACCATCGAGAAGGTGCTGACACGCTATCCTAATCTCAAGTCGATCCGCGATTTCGGCAGAGTCTTCGGCAATCCGTGGAAGGACAAGTTCTTCACCCTGCTCAGCCGCGGAATGACGCTCGACGGCATCGAGCACGACACGATTCGTGCGCCCGGCCGCTACGACGATCCGCGCATTCATTTCGCCGCCAACTGCGCCGCGATCGGCTGCCCGATGCTGCGCGAGGAAGCCTATGTCGGCGCGCGCCTCGATGGGCAACTCGACGAGCAGGCCCTGCGTTTCATGTCCGACCGCTCGCGCAATCGCTACGAAGCGGGCACGCGCGGGCTCGCGCTATCCTCGATCTTCGACTGGTACGGCAAGGACTTCGCGCGCGGCTGGAAGGGCTACAACTCGCTCGGCCAGTGGCTGGCCCGCTACGCCGACCAGTTGGCCGACGGTGCCGAGGAACGCGCCGCGATTCGCGGCGGCAGCCTGCCGGTGGCTTTCCTCGACTACGACTGGCGCCTCAACGACGCGAAGTAGCGACCCGGTATCGTGTCCCACATGAATCGACTGTCGATCATCATCCCTGCCCTGAACGAGGCCGACAATATCGTCGCGACGCTGCTCGCCCTCGCGCCATTGGCCGCCCGCGGTGCCCAGCGCATCGTCGTCGACGGCGGCAGCACCGACGACACCGTGCAGCGCGCGCGCGCCCATGCCGAGCGGGTCATCGTCACCGCGCGCGGGCGTGCATCCCAGATGAATGGCGGTGCCGCGGCCGCCGGCGGCGATGCTCTGCTGTTCCTGCATGCCGACACGCGACTGCCGGCGAACGCCGACCGGCTCATATCCGATGCGCTGGCGAGCCATCAGTGGGGGCGCTTCGACATCCGCATCGACGAACCCGGCGCCTGGCCGGCGCTCGTGGCCTGGTTCATGAACTGGCGCTCGCGACTCAGCGGCATCGCCACCGGGGATCAGGCGATGTTCATGCGCCGCAATGCGTTCGAGCGTCTCGGCGGATTCGCCGCGATTCCGTTGATGGAAGACATCGAGATGTCGCGGCGGCTCAAGGCGCTCGGCCCGCCGGCCTGCCTCGAAGCCGCCGTCGTGACCTCGGGCCGGCGCTGGGTGCGCCATGGCCCGTTGCGCACGATCTGGCTGATGTGGCGGCTGCGCGCGGCCTACTTCTTCGGCGCCGATCCGGCGCGACTCGCCAGCCGCTACACCGACGCACGCTGATCGTGGCCAGGATTCTGGTATTCGCCAAGGCGCCGCTGGCCGGTCGGGTCAAGACGCGGCTTTCCCCCGCGCTGGATGGCGAAGCTGCGGCCCTGCTCCACCGGCGCATGGTGCTGCATACGCTGAACGCCGCCTGCGCGGCCGCACCCGGCAGGGTCGAACTGCATTGCAGTCCGTCGCCCGACCACCCATTCTTCGCCGACTGCGCGGCTCGCCATGAGGTTGCGCTGGCCCGCCAGATCGACGGCGACATCGGTGCACGCATGGCGCACGCATTGCGCAACGCGTCGCGCGAAAATCCGCTGCTGCTGATCGGCACCGACTGCCCCGGACGCACCACGAACGATCTGCTGGCGGCGATCCGCGCGCTCGAGTCGGGCCACGATGCGGTGCTCGGGCCGGTGGAAGACGGCGGCTATTCGCTGATCGGACTGGCCCGATTCGAGCCAGCGCTGTTCGCCGGCATCGCCTGGAGCACCGATCGCGTCATGACACAAACCGGTGCGCGCATGACGGATCTCGGCTTTCGCTGGATGAATCTGCCAACGCTGTGGGATGTCGACCGGCCGGCAGATCTGCCGCGGCTGCGCGCGCTATTCCCTGCGCTGCTCGATGGAATCGCAATCCATGCGTGCGCTCCTGATTAGCCTCGCCCTGCTGTGTTCGACGTTAGTGGCTGCCGACGGCGACGATCTTGCAGTCGGGCATTTCTCGGCCAATCCGCCAGGCAGCGCCCTGCCGGCAGGCTGGCAGCCGTACCGCCTCGCCAAGGGCAAGCACGAGACGCAGTACCTGTTGTCCAGCGTCGATAGTCGCACCGTGCTGGAGGCGCGCTCGAACGGGTCCGCATCGGCTCTGGCGTATGCGCTGCGCGCCGACCCGAAGCGCACACCGTGGCTGACGTTCCGCTGGCGTACCGAACGTCTGATCGAGAAGTCCGATATCCGGACCAAAGCCGGCGACGATTACCCGGCGCGCATCTATGTGGTCTTCGACTACGACATCGCGCGGCTGCCGTTTGGCGAGCGCATGAAGATGCGCATGGCGCGTTCGCTGTGGGGCGAGCAGTTGCCCGTGGCAACCCTGTGCTACGTCTGGGAGCCCCGCCAGCCGGTCGGCTACAGCCAGTGGAGCGCCTACACCGACCGCGTGCGCGTGATCGTCGCGGAGTCGGGCAGCGCTCGGCTCGGCCAGTGGGTCGACATCGAGCGCAATGTGGCGGCGGATTTTCGCGCCGCCTTCGGCGAGGAGGCACCGCCGATCACTTCGATCATCGTGGCGGCCGATACCGACAACACCGGCGAGACTGCCCATACATGGTTCGGTGACATCAGTCTGCACAGCAGACCAGCCGGAGGTCGCTGAATCCCGCGCGCCGGGCTGGCGACTGCTCCGCGGGCGACTGGCCCGGTGGTAGTAGAATGGCCGCTCACCTTCGCCGTTCCATCCCCACCAATGAAACGCACCCGCTTCTCCCGCCGCGGCGGCCTCACCCGCGACGCCGAGCAACTGATCGTCGCCGCGCGCGGCTTGGGCAACTCGGGCAGTCGTCTCGAAGATCGCTACTGGGAAACGCAACTGTTCGAACCAGTAAGCCACATGCTCGGCGCCGGCAACGAGGACGGCCTGAACGCGGCACTCGATGCCCTGTACCGCGACGATGGGCGCGGCTACGAGGCGCTCGCCGACATGGTTGAGGCCTGCACCGAGAGCGCCCAGGTCGACGACGAGGGCAAGCAGTGGGACGTGCTGATGTTCGCGGCGCCGGCGCTGGCATGGTCACGCTTCAGCATTCCTTCGGGCACGATATCCGGCGCCGCACTGGCCGCACTGCGTGTTCATCTCGGCGCGCACGTCGTCGCGGCGGGCGGACGCGTGGCGCTGACGAACGTGCTGTGGAGCCCCGACCAGTTGCCCAACGGTTTCGTCGAGACCCATGAACTCGCGCAGCGACTGACCGCCGCGGCGATCACGGAGCGCGACGTGGTCGTCAATCCGCGCGATCTCCCCGAGACCAACCCGTTCCTGTCGGACATGCGCTACATCATCGGTGCCGCCGCCGTTCCGCGCGGTGCTGCGCTGTTTCGCTGGCAGGAGGCCGACGGCTCGCGCGAGGCCGCCGGCACCGCCTGGACCACCCAGGGCCACGCAGCGATGCAGGCGCTGTTCGCAGGCTGCGCGCTCGAGGTGCTGCTGCCGGACGCATTTCATGCAGCCTGCCGGCAGGCTGACCGCCGCGCGCGTCCCTATTCGCTGGCCGCTTCGGTGGCCTTTCTGGAAAGCGCACTCGATGCCAAGCCGGCGAGCCTGCACGTCACCATCGGTGGCTTCTGGGACAAGCGGCTCGAGGAATTCCGTGTCGGCTTCGCGCTGCATGGACAAACCGAGGTTGTGCACGGCGTGGTCTGGCCGCTGCTCGACGCCGAGGACGAGAACTCCGACGTTACGCAGCAGATCGAAGCTGTGTTGCGCGAGTGCGGTGTCACCGACATCGTGGTGCACGAGCAGCGCTTCCCGCTCGAATACTGCGACGACTGCGGCGCACCGCTCTACCCCGATTCCGATGGCATGCCGGCCCATGCCGAGATGCCCGAGCCCGAGCAGCCGCAGCCGCGGCATCTTCATTGAACGACCGTTAGCCTCAGTAGTTCTTGCGCTGGCGCGCAGGTATATTGCAAGCTATGCAGTAAGGTTGTCAGGAGAACCATCATGCGTGAGATCGGTGCCTTCGAGGCCAAGAACAAGCTTGGTACCTTGCTCGACTGGGTCGAGAGCGGCGAGGAGGTTCTCATCACCCGGCGCGGCAAGGCCGTGGCGCGCCTGGTACCTGCTGCGATCGGTTTCGACCGCAGCAAAGCTCGGCGGGCTGCGAACGGCATCCTTGATGCCAGACGCGGCGTCACCCTCGGCGACCTCAGGATCAAGGATCTGGTGAATGAAGGCCGCCCATGAGCTTCGTGCTGGATAGCTCGGTCAGCCTTGATGGAGTATGAAGACCAGGCGCGCACGGCGCCGACACGAGCCGGCGCTGGCTAGCCCGCGGGCGCCTGCCACAGACTCACGCGGTTGCGTCCGTCTTCTTTCGCCTTGTACAGTGCGTTGTCGGCCTGCACGATGAGTTCTTCCAGGTCGGCTGCACCCTGCACGATCGATGCCACCCCGAAGCTCGAGGTGATGCGTTCGACCCGGATGGTGCGCAATGCCGCACTCGCCGACTCTTCGATGCTTGCGCGAAGTTTCTCGGCGATCTGCATGGCCTGCTCGCTGGAGGTGTTCGGCAGAATGACGCAGAACTCTTCTCCGCCATAGCGGCACACGACGTCCGAACCGCGCGTCACGCGCAGCAGCGTGCGTGCCACCGCCTGGATTACCTGGTCACCGACAGCATGGCCGTACTTGTCGTTGAAGCGCTTGAAGTAATCGATGTCGGTCATCACGCAGCAAAGATCGCCGCCCTGCTTCGCGGCATGCTCGAACAGATCGCCGGCATTTTCGAAGAGTGCGCGCCGATTCACGCATCCGGTCATCGGGTCTCGCGTCGCCAGCAGCCGCAGTTCATCGTTCTGGGCACGAATCTGCGAGCGCGAGGCCTCGAGTTCGGACATCGTCTGATGCAGTTGCTCGTTGGTTCGTTGCAGTTCGCTGACATCGTCGAACGTGACCATGCATCCGCGCAATCGACCGGAGCCATCCATGATCGGAGAGCAACCGACGACCGTTTCGATCGATCCACCATCGGCTTGAGAAATGCTCAGGCGCTCGTCAGCCACGGCCCCCTGCTCACGCAGCACCTCATCCCACGGCGCACCGGGCGGATCGCGTTTCGACATTGCCGCGTCGAGCCATTCGAGTTCGCTCGCCTTGCGCCCCTGCAATTCGTTGTCGGCATCCCGATGCAGCTTGCGGAACGCCCTGTTTGCGAGAACGATGCGCCCGTCCTGGTCGAGCACCAACAGTCCGTCGCCGAGTGCATCGTAGGCCTTGCGGACGCGGTCGGGTACAACAGCCGACGGGTCGAGGTATTGCAGGGCACGACGCAGATAGGCGTAGAACAGCAACAGCCCGAGCGTGGCGAGCAGCACGACGACGAGCACGGTCGGCTGACGAAGCCAGTCCGCCACGCTGCGCGGGCCGGCAGGCGCAAAGCTGATCTCGAGATCCCCCCAATGCGTGCGTCCTGCGTTCAGGGGAACCCGAACATGATTGTCGGTCGATCGACCCGCCTCGGGCGCGATCCAGTGCAAGGCATGATCGCCGCGCTCTGCCAGGAGGGTGCCATCCGACCGGCGCACCGCAGTTGACAGGATGTCGCCGCCGCGCGTGACCACCTGTTGAAGTATCCGGCCGAGAAGCGCCTCGTTATCGGCCTCGATCAGCGGCGCAATCGTGACGGCAAGGTTCTCCGCGTAGCGCTGACGCATCTGGCGTTCTCCCGACGCCTGCCCGGGCAACGCATCCAGGATCAACTCTGCCGCCAGCACCAGCGCCAGGGCGACCGACACCAGGCCGATGCTCAGTCGGGCAACCGGCCCCAGGCGCAACAACTTAGCCAGGCTGATCGACATATCAGCGCGAAGCCCCGAACACTTCGGCAACGGCCGACTCCTCGCGCCGTGCCTCCGAATCTGCATCCTCGCCCCAGCGGGGCTGGTCGGTTTCCGAATCCGGCAGGATGGAGAGTACGTCGATCTGGCGCCAGAACGGCAACGACGCCGCAACACCCGCGGCAAGCCCGCTTATGCGCAGAGCCCACCAGACGACGCCGACCGTCAGGGTCAGTCCGTTCACTCGCACGGCGTCGACCTGAATGTCGAGTCCGCCATCGTTCCCGACTTGTTCGGCTTCGTGCTCGACGGCCAACTCGATCTCTTCGAGCGCCTGGGGGGATGCGCCCGTCCTCTGATTCGTCTGCATGAGCGAGAGCAAGCGCAGGATACCGTCGTCCTGCTCGTTCAGCTCGACCATCTCGATGCGCGTACCGCGATCGGGAGTCGGTGCGGCGACAACCGGCGCGTGCCTGCCAAGGGCTTCGGGCAAGTCCGGCTGCCTGTCGGCAACGAGGATCCAACCGTCGGTCTGCCGTTGAGTGGTCGCCGACTGCTCCAGTGAGAAAGCAGCAGACGGAACGCCTTTCGAATCGCCACTGGGCCGGGCTATCTCTGTACCTGCCACGCCGCCGCCCGCGGTGCCGCTCGAACCATCGGCGGCACCTGCGCCCGGCATGTCTCCGCCGCCCGCAGGGAGCAAGTCCGTGCCAATCACGTTCCGGCCAACCCGCGAAATCTCGACGGCCATGGTCAGCGTGCTGAAACTGCCGTCGGCGCTGGTCGCCCGCACGGTGATGGTAGGCGACTGGCCGGTGGCGTAGCCCAGGCTGCTTCCCTGCGCGACGGTGATGATGCCGCTGGCTGGGTCGATGGCGAATACTCCGCCGGCATCGTCGTCCAGGCTGTAGGTGACCGCATGATTGCTGCCGTCGGCATCGCTTGCGAAGGCAGTGACGCCGATCAGCGTACCTGCCGGGGACAGTTCATCGACCGCATTCGACGCCACATTGACGTCGGTAACCCCACCGATCGCGAACTCATTTGCATCGTCGAGCGCGTTCGTGAAGCTCTGAGTGGAAAAGCTGCCATCGGTCGAGGTGGCGCGTACGACAATGGTATGGGCAGCCATCGACTCATAGTCGAGCAGCGATCCGTCGGCCACCATGACGACGCCGGAGTCGGGGTCGATCGAAAAGCGTCCGCCCGCATTGTCGTCGAGGCTGTAGCTAACCGCCGATCCGTCGGGATCGACGGCGACAGCCGTGATGCCGACTGCCGTTCCACTTGGAGCATTCTCGACGACAGCGTTCGGCGCTCCATCGCGATCCTGCACCGGCCCGATATCGCTCTCGTCGATGTCGGTCACCGTCACAGCGATCGCCTGGGTGTCGCTGAGCGTGCCATCGGAGACCCGCACGATCACGTCGTAGACGTTGTCGCCCCCGAAGTCGCTCGGGTTCTCGTAGTCGGGGGCGGCCAGGAAACCTAGCACACCAGTATTCGCATCGATCGTGAAGCGGGCGGCGTCCGCACCGCCGGCAATGCCATAAATCGGTGCGTCGCCATCGAGATCGAGACTGGTAACGGTAAGCACCGTCCTGGTGTTCTCCGTGACCGTGAGGTGGCTGCTGCTGGTGATGACCGGCGCGTTGTCGCTGACCGGCGTGATCGTGATATTGACGGTGGCCTCACTGACCTGCCCGTCGTTGTCGGTCAGCCGGTAGCTGAAGCTGTCGCTGAAGTTCTCCGAGCCGTCGTGGGTGTAGCTGAAGCTGCCGTCGGCGTTGAGGGTCAGCGTGCCGTGGCTGACGTCGCTGACCAGGCTGACGTTGACCGGCGTGTCACTGAGACCCATGTCGTTGGTCTTGACGTTCGTCGCCCCGCCGACCAGGCTGGTGGCGGTGCCGCCTTCGGCAACGCTGATGGCATCGGCGTTGGCCACTGGTGTCGTGTCGCTGACCGGGGTGATCGTGATGCTGACGGTGGCGGTACTGGTCTCGCCGTCGTTGTCGGTCAGCCGGTAGCTGAAGCTGTCGCTGAAGTTCTCGGAACCATCGTGCACGTAGCTGAAGCTGCCGTCGGCGTTGAGGGTCAGGCTGCCGTGAGACACGTCGGTCACCAGGCTGACGTTGACCGGCGTGTCACTGAGACCCGTGTCGTTGGTCTTGACGTTCGTCGCCCCGCCGACCAGGCTGGTGGCGGTGCCGCCTTCGGCAACGGCGATGGCATCGGCGTTGGCCACCGGGGTGGCATCGCTGACCGGGCTGATGGTGATGCTGACCGTGGCGGTGCTGGTCTGGCCGTCGTTGTCGGTCAGCTGGTAGCTGAAGCTGTCGCTGAAGTTCTCCGAGCCGTCGTGGGTGTAGCTGAAGCTGCCGTCGGCGTTCAGGGTGAAGGCGCTGGCGTGGGCCGGACCACTCACCACACTGACATTGACCGGCGTATCGCTCAGGCCGCCATCGTTGGCCATCACGCTGGTCGCCCCGCCGACCAGGGTGGTGGCGGTGCCGCCTTCGGCCACGCTGATGGCATCATCGAAGGCCACTGGCGTCGTATCGCTGACCGGGCTGATCGTGATGCTGACCGTGGCGTCGCTGGTCTGGCCGTCGTTGTCGGTCAGCCGGTAGCTGAAGCTGTCGCTGAAGTTCTCCGAGCCGTCGTGGAGGTAGCTGAAGGTGCCGTCGGCGTTGAGCGTCAGCGTGCCGTGGCTGACGTCGCTGACAAGGCTGACGTTGACCGGGCTGTCGGCCAGACCGGTGTCGTTGGTCTTGACGTTGGTCGCCCCGCCGAGCAGGCTGGTGGCGGTGCCGCCCTCGGCCACGCTGATGGCATCGGCGTTGGCCACCGGGGTGGCATCGCTGACCGGGCTGATCGTGATGCTGACCGTGGCGTCGCTGGTCTGGCCGTCGTTGTCGGTCAGCCGGTAGCTGAAGCTGTCGCTGAAGTTCTCCGAGCCGTCGTGGAGGTAGCTGAAGCTGCCGTCGGCGTTGAGGGTCAGCGTGCCGTGGGCCACGTCGGTCACCAGGCTGACGTTGACCGGGGTGTCGGTCAGACCCGTGTCGTTGGTCTTGACGTTCGTGGCCCCGCCGACCAGGCTGGTGGCGGTGCCGCCTTCGGCCACGGCGATGGCATCGGCGTTGGCCACCGGGGTGGTGTCGCTGACCGGGCTGATGGTGATGCTGACCGTGGCGGTGCTGCTCTGTCCGTCGTTGTCGGTCAGCCGGTAGCTGAAGCTGTCGCTGAAGTTCTCGGAACCATCGTGCACGTAGCTGAACGTGCCGTCGGCGTTGAGGGTCAGGCTGCCGTGAGACACGTCGGTCACCAGGCTGACGTTGACCGGCGTGTCACTGAGACCGGTGTCGTTGGTCTTGACGTTCATCGCCCCGCCGACCAGGGTGGTGGCGGTGCCGCCTTCGGCAACGCTGATGGCATCGTCGGAGGCCACTGGCGTCGTATCGCTGACCGGGCTGATCGTGATGCTGACCGTGGCATCACTGCTCTGGCCGTCGTTGTCGGTCAGCTGGTAGCTGAAGCTGTCGCTGAAGTTCTCCGAGCCGTCGTGGGTGTAGCTGAAGCTGCCGTCGGCGTTCAGGGTGAAGGCGCTGGCGTGGGCCGGACCACTCACCACACTGACATTGACCGGCGTATCGCTCAGGCCGCCATCGTTGGCCATCACGCTGGCCGCCCCGCCGACCAGGCTGGTGGCGGTGCCGCCTTCGGCAACACTGATGGCATCATCAGAGGCCACTGGCGTGGTGTCGCTGACCGGGCTGATGGTGATGCTGACCGTGGCGGTGCTGCTCTGGCCGTCGTTGTCGGTCAGCTGGTAGCTGAAGCTGTCGCTGAAGTTCTCCGAGCCGTCGTGGGTGTAGCTGAAGCTGCCGTCGGCGTTGAGGGTGAAGGCGCTGGCGTGGGCCGGACCACTCACCACACTGACGTTGACCGGCGTGTCACTGAGACCAGTGTCGTTGGTCTTGACGTTCGTCGCCCCGCCGACCAGGGTGGTGGCGGTGCCGCCTTCGGCAACGCTGATGGCGTCGGCGTTGGCTGCCGGTGTCGTGTCGCTGACCGGGCTGATCGTGATGCTGACCGTGGCGGTGCTGGTCTGGCCGTCGTTGTCGGTCAGCCGGTAGCTGAAGCTGTCGCTGAAGTTCTCCGAGCCGTCGTGGGTGTAGCTGAAGCTGCCGTCGGCGTTGAGGGTCAGGCTGCCGTGAGACACGTCGGTCACCAGGCTGACGTTGACCGGCGTGTCACTGAGACCAGTGTCGTTGGCCATCACGCTGGCCGCCCCGCCGACCAGGCTGGTGGCAGTGCCGCCTTCGGCAACGGCGATGGCATCGGCGTTGGCCACCGGGGTGGTGTCGCTGACCGGGCTGATGGTGATGCTGACCGTGGCGGTGCTGCTCTGGCCGTCGTTGTCGGTCAGCCGGTAGCTGAAGCTGTCGCTGAAGTTCTCCGAGCCGTCGTGGGTGTAGCTGAAGCTGCCGTCGGCGTTGAGGGTCAGCGTGCCGTGGGCCACGTCGGTCACCAGGCTGACGTTGACCGGGGTGTCGGTCAGACCCGTGTCGTTGGTCTTGACGTTCGTCGCCCCGCCGACCAGGCTGGTGGCGGTGCCGCCTTCGGCCACGCTGATGGCATCATCGAAGGCCACTGGCGTCGTATCGCTGACCGGGCTGATCGTGATGCTGACCGTGGCGTCGCTGGTCTGGCCGTCGTTGTCGGTCAGCCGGTAGCTGAAGCTGTCGCTGAAGTTCTCCGAGCCGTCGTGGAGGTAGCTGAAGGTGCCGTCGGCGTTGAGCGTCAGCGTGCCGTGGCTGACGTCGCTGACCAGGCTGACATTGACCGGGCTGTCGGCCAGACCGGTGTCGTTGGTCTTGACGTTCGTCGCCCCGCCGACCAGGCTGGTGGCGGTGCCGCCTTCGGCAACGCTGATGGCATCGGCGTTGGCCACTGGTGTCGTGTCGCTGACCGGGGTGATCGTGATGCTGACGGTGGCGGTGCTGGTCTGCCCGTCGTTGTCGGTCAGCCGGTAGCTGAAGCTGTCGCTGAAGTTCTCCGAGCCGTCGTGGGTGTAGCTGAACGTGCCGTCGGCGTTGAGCGTCAGCGTGCCGTGGCTGACGTCGCTGACCAGGCTGACATTGACCGGGCTGTCGGCCAGACCGGTGTCGTTGGTCTTGACGTTGGTCGCCCCGCCGAGCAGGCTGGTGGCCGTGCCGCCCTCGGCGACGCTGATGGCATCGGCGTTGGCCACTGGTGTCGTGTCGCTGACCGGGGTGATCGTGATGCTGACGGTGGCGGTACTGGTCTCGCCGTCGTTGTCGGTCAGCCGGTAGCTGAAGCTGTCGCTGAAGTTCTCGGAACCATCGTGCACGTAGCTGAAGGTGCCGTCGGCGTTGAGGGTCAGGCTGCCGTGAGACACGTCGGTCACCAGGCTGACGTTGACCGGCGTGTCACTGAGACCCGTGTCGTTGGTCTTGACGTTCGTCGCCCCGCCGACCAGGCTGGTGGCGGTGCCGCCTTCGGCAACGGCGATGGCATCGGCGTTGGCCACCGGGGTGGCATCGCTGACCGGGCTGATGGTGATGCTGACCGTGGCGGTGCTGGTCTGGCCGTCGTTGTCGGTCAGCTGGTAGCTGAAGCTGTCGCTGAAGTTCTCCGAGCCGTCGTGGGTGTAGCTGAAGCTGCCGTCGGCGTTCAGGGTGAAGGCGCTGGCGTGGGCCGGACCACTCACCACACTGACATTGACCGGCGTATCGCTCAGGCCGCCATCGTTGGCCATCACGCTGGTCGCCCCGCCGACCAGGGTGGTGGCGGTGCCGCCTTCGGCCACGCTGATGGCATCATCGAAGGCCACTGGCGTCGTATCGCTGACCGGGCTGATGGTGATGCTGACCGTGGCGGTGCTGGTCTGGCCGTCGTTGTCGGTCAGCCGGTAGCTGAAGCTGTCGCTGAAGTTCTCCGAGCCGTCGTGGGTGTAGCTGAAGCTGCCGTCGGCGTTCAGGGTCAGCGTGCCGTGGGTGACGTTAGTCACCAGGCTGACATTGACCGGGGTGTCGCTCAGGCCGCCGTCGTTGGCCATCACGTTGGTCGCCCCGCCGACCAGGCTGGTGGCGGTGCCGCCTTCGGCCACGGCGATGGCATCATCAGAGGCCACTGGCGTGGTGTCGCTGACCGGGCTGATCGTGATGCTGACCGTGGCGGTGCTGGTCTGGCCGTCGTTGTCGGTCAGCCGGTAGCTGAAGCTGTCGCTGAAGTTCTCCGAGCCGTCGTGGGTGTAGCTGAAGCTGCCGTCGGCGTTCAGCGTCAGCGTGCCGTGGCTGACGTCGCTGACCAGGCTGACATTGACCGGGCTGTCGGCCAGACCCGTGTCGTTGGTCTTGACGTTGGTCGCCCCGCCGACCAGGGTGGTGGCGGTACCGCCTTCGGCCACGCTGATGGCATCGTCGGAGGCCACTGGCGTCGTGTCGCTGACCGGCGTGATCGTGATATTGACCGTGGCGGTGCTGGTCTGCCCGTCGTTGTCGGTGAGGCGGTAGCTGAAGCTGTCGCTGAAGTTCTCCGAGCCGTCGTGGGTGTAGCTGAACGTGCCGTCGGCGTTCAGGGTCAGCGTGCCGTGGGCCACGTCGGTCACCAGGCTGACGTTGACCGGGCTGTCGGCCAGACCCGTGTCGTTGGTCTTGACGTTGGCCGCCCCGCCGACCAGGGTGGTGGCGGTACCGCCTTCGGCCACGCTGATGGCATCGTCGGAGGCCACTGGCGTCGTATCGCTGACCGGGCTAATCGTGATGCTAACCGTGGCGGTGCTGGTCTGTCCGTCGTTGTCGGTCAGCCGGTAGCTGAAGCTGTCGCTGAAGTTCTCGGAACCATCGTGCACGTAGCTGAACGTGCCGTCGGCGTTGAGGGTCAGGCTGCCGTGGGCCACGTCGGTCACCAGGCTGACGTTGACCGGGGTGTCGGTCAGACCGCTGTCGTTGGCCATCACGCTGGTGGCCCCACCAACCAGGCTGGTGGCGGTGCCGCCCTCGGCAACGCTGATGGCATCGTCGGAGGCCACTGGCGTCGTATCGCTGACCGGGCTGATCGTGATGCTGACCGTGGCATCACTGCTCTGGCCGTCGTTGTCGGTCAGCCGGTAGCTGAAGCTGTCGCTGAAGTTCTCCGAGCCGTCGTGGGTGTAGCTGAACGTGCCGTCGGCGTTGAGGGTCAGGCTGCCGTGGGCCACGTCGGTCACCAGGCTGACGTTGACCGGGGTGTCGCTCAGACCGCTGTCGTTGGCCATCACGCTGGTGGCCCCACCAACCAGGCTGGTGGCGGTGCCGCCCTCGGCCACGCTGATGGCATCGTCGGAGGCCACTGGCGTCGTATCGCTGACCGGGCTGATCGTGATGCTGACCGTGGCATCACTGCTCTGGCCGTCGTTGTCGGTCAGCCGGTAGCTGAAGCTGTCGCTGAAGTTCTCCGAGCCGTCGTGGGTGTAGCTGAACGTGCCGTCGGCGTTGAGGGTCAGGCTGCCGTGGGCCACGTCGGTCACCAGGCTGACGTTGACCGGGGTGTCGGTCAGGCCAGTGTCGTTGGTCTTGACGTTCGTGGCCCCGCCGACCAGGCTGGTGGCGGTGCCGCCTTCGGCAACGGCGATGGCATCGGCGTTGGCCACCGGGGTGGTGTCGCTGACCGGGCTGATGGTGATGCTGACCGTGGCGGTGCTGCTCTGGCCGTCGTTGTCGGTCAGCCGGTAGCTGAAGCTGTCGCTGAAGTTCTCCGAGCCGTCGTGGGTGTAGCTGAAGCTGCCGTCGGCGTTGAGGGTCAGCGTGCCGTGGGCCACGTCGGTCACCAGGCTGACGTTGACCGGGGTGTCGGTCAGACCCGTGTCGTTGGTCTTGACGTTCGTCGCCCCGCCGAGCAGGCTGGTGGCCGTGCCGCCCTCGGCGACGCTGATGGCATCGGCGTTGGCCACTGGTGTCGTGTCGCTGACCGGGGTGATCGTGATGCTGACGGTGGCGGTACTGGTCTCGCCGTCGTTGTCGGTCAGCCGGTAGCTGAAGCTGTCGCTGAAGTTCTCGGAACCATAGCCGTGCACGGCTGAAGGTGCCGTCGGCGTTGAGGTCAGGCTGCCGTGAGCACGTGCGGTCACCGGCCGGTGCCGGGCGGGTCCTGGGCCCGGGTCCCGGGCGGTCTTGACGTTCGTCGCCCCGCCGACCAGGCTGGTGGCGGTGCCGCCTTCGGCAACGCTGATGGCATCGGCGTTGGCCACTGGTGTCGTGTCGCTGACCGGGGTGATCGTGATGCTGACGGTGGCGGTACTGGTCTCGCCGTCGTTGTCGGTCAGCCGGTGCGAAGCGCTGAACCATGAGACAGGTGGGCCGTCGGCGTTGAGGGTCAGGCTGCCGTGAGACACGTCGGTCACCAGGCTGACGTTGACCGGCGTGTCACTGAGACCCGTGTCGTTGGTCTTGACGTTCGTCGCCCCGCCGACCAGGCTGGTGGCGGTGCCGCCTTCGGCAACGGCGATGGCATCGGCGTTGGCCACCGGGGTGGCATCGCTGACCGGGCTGATGGTGATGCTGACCGTGGCGGTGCTGGTCTGGCCGTCGTTGTCGGTCAGCTGGTAGCTGAAGCTGTCGCTGAAGTTCTCCGAGCCGTCGTGGGTGTAGCTGAAGCTGCCGTCGGCGTTCAGGGTGAAGGCGCTGGCGTGGGCCGGACCACTCACCACACTGACATTGACCGGCGTATCGCTCAGGCCGCCATCGTTGGCCATCACGCTGGTCGCCCCGCCGACCAGGGTGGTGGCGGTGCCGCCTTCGGCCACGCTGATGGCATCGGCGTTGGCCACCGGAGCGGTGTCGTCCACTGGCGTGACGTTCAACGTCACGTTCGTCACGCCGGAAGACAGGGGTCCGCCGCTGCCGGAGTTTCCTGCGTCGTTCAGCGACACACCGAGCGTCACCGCCGAAGTGTCATCGAGCGCCGTGGTGAAGCTGAGGCTATTGGCTCCGATGAAGGCATTCAGATTGCTGATGCTGCCGGTCAACGTCAGTGCGCTCGCGCTGCCGCCTACAACCACACCGCCCCCCGAGCTGGCGGAAAGCGTTCCGGAGGACACGGTAAAGGTTGCGGTCACGCTGCCGCCGCCGGCATCGACGTCGTACACCACGATTCCAGCGATCGGCGAGGGCAAGTCCTCGATCACCGCTATGGCAGCAGGAGCAAACACTACGGGCGGATCATTGACCGCACTCACCGCGATGTCACGCGTCGCGGCCGAACTGGGCAGACCACCATCGCTTACGACGACCGAAATCGTGCGGGCGAGCACGCTGGGATCGTCGCTCGTGTTGGCGTAGCTCACGCTGCGCAGCGCCGTCTGGTAGTTGGCCACCGTCGTCGTGCCGGTAAGCGTCAGGATGCCGGCACCGGCATTCCAGTTGCCGGTGATGCCGAGCTGATCGGTGAAGCCCAGCACGTCCTGGCCATTGACGTAGTTGGCCGAGATCGTGACCGTAGCACCGCTAAGGTTAGTGCTGTCGATATCCGAGACCGTGAGCCCAGCATCGATCGCACTGGCCGCCTGGTTCTCGGTGTAGGCCAGCGCACCGCCGCTGGTCGTGACGGCCGGCGCGTCGTTGACCGCCGTGATGCTCGTGCCCAGGCTGACTTGGTTGGCCGCGCTGCTGAAGCGTGAGCTGCCGCCGCCGGAGCCGACGGCGAGCGTAGCCCCCGAAGTAACCGCGCCGCCCGAGCTGTCGATCAGGCGGACGCCGAGCGCGCCGGGGCTGCCGTTGTAGTCCGCGACGGGCAGGAAACGCAGCAACGTCGTCGGTGCCAGGGTCAATGCGCTGCTCGTGGATACGGAGGTGCCGACGTTGACCCAGCTGCCGCCGTCGAACCACTGCCAACTGCCCTGCGTGCTGCCGTTGGCGGCGTTCGCAACCACCGCCACGCCGGCGAACGCGTTGGCCGAAGATCCCCCGGTGACCTGGTCCGCGGCATCGCTGAAGACACCGGCGAACAGCGAGGAGGCCGTCGCACCCGCAGGGTTGCTGCTGTCCTCGGGCACCGACGCCAGCACCACGCTGCCCGCCAGGGCTGTCGGCGCGTCGTTCACGGCCGAAACGGTGAGCGCCGTGCCTGAGGTGCCGAAGCTGAACGCTGTGCTGCCGCCGTTCACACTCGCGTCGGCCAGGCCGCCGGCGGTGCCGGAGGTCTGGTCCCACGCCTTGTACATCGTGAGCCCGGTATTACCATTCCAGTCGGCGTTCGGCACGAAGCGGATGCGCGCCAACGCATCGGAGGGCAACAAGCGCGCGCTGGTGATCGACACGTTGCCGATGTCGAGCCAGTTCGTGCCATCCAGGGTGTACTGCCAGGTGCCGTGGCTGTTGTCCACACCCGTGATGGCCAGCCCCTTGAGTGCGCCGGCGTCCACGTCCGTCGCCCCGCTGGCGAGGGTCGAGACCAGCGTACCTATGCTGTTGAACACATCCTCGGTCTGGGGGTTCAAACTGGAAGCCACCGACAGGACCGGCGCGTCGTTGACGGCGGTGACCTCAAAGCTCAACGTGTCGGTTGCTGACGAAAAGGCCGTGCTGCTGCCGTTGACGCTGGTGTCGGCCAACCCACCATTGACGCCGCTGGTCTGGTCCCAGGCGCGAATGGTGACCGCGGCAGGAAGGGTGCCGTTGTAGTCGGGGTCGGGCTGGAAATAGACCAGCGCACCGGTGTTTGCGCCCAACAGGCGCGCGCTGGTGTTGGAAACCGCGCCCAGGGTCTGCCAGGTTGCGCCGAGGTTGACGGAGTACCACCACGTGCCGTGTGTCTGGTCGGCGGCGACGATGGCGACGCCCCGCGGGTCGCCGGCGTCGGCATCGGTGATGCCGGGGTAAGCGGCGAAGTCTGCGCCAAATCCCTGTCCGACGTTCCCGACCGGAGCACCGGCGTCTTCGATTTGGGGGTTGGCGACGAGGTCGTAGGCTGGGTCCAGCACCGGGGCGGCGTTCGGTGCTGTTGCGACCACGTTCTGCGCAAATTCCGAGGTATCGGTGAAGGTCGAGTAGGTATTGTCGCTCTTGGTGGCTGTGGCGCTGATGAATTCGCCCACCCCCACCGTAGCGCTGATCGTCGCGTTGATCGTCGCGTTGCCCGAACCATCTGTCATGGCGTTGGCAAAGCCCAGATAGCGTTGGCCTTCCCCATGGCCGGTGCCGTCTTGTGAGGCGTTGGCGAAGAATTCGATGCGGTAGTAACTGTTTGCTGTCGAATTGAGCGAACCGGTGATCATCAACTGCGTGCTGCCGTCCGTGCGCGCCGTCGTCATCACCGGGAAGTTCTGCAGCCTATTTGGGCCGGTGTCGCCGTCGCCCGTGTCGTTGGCGGTGACGCCCGTCGTGCCGAGGTCGATACCCAGACCCGTGTTGCCGTAGATCGAGTTCGAAAGAATGGCATTGCCCGTCGTCGAAGCATCCGCAACGCTCACGCCGACGGAGTTGCCCGCGATGACGTTGCGTTCACCGGCGTCGTTCGTGCCGTTGTTGTCGCTGCCGACCAGCGTATTGATCGAGTTGCCCTGGATGTCGACGCCGATGGCTGTGTTGCCCATCAGCGTGACGCCATCCGCAGCGACCCCGATGTAGTTGCCTTGAATCGTCGCGCCGCTCGATGCACTGCCGACCAGGACGCCGGTGCCGTTGGCCGCGATCACATTCCCCGCCCCGGCTGCACCACCGCCGATGACGTTGCCCGTGCCCGCTCCCCAGAACGACATGCCGCCGTTGGTGTTGCCGAGCGCCACCAGCCCGGTGACGTCGGTGCCGATGTAGTTGCCCTGCACCAGGTTGTTCTGCGAGGAGGTCAGGATTTCGACGCCGTAGTGGTTGTTGCCCGAGATCACGTTGCGCGCGACCGCGCTCGTGCCACCGACGACGTTACCGTTCGATCCGTTGTGCAGGAAGACACCGCTTTGAAGGGTGTTCGCGCCGGTCCCCGTCACATCGCCCGTGCCCGCGGCGTTGGTACCGATGTAGTTACCCGAAATCGTGCTGTTGTCGACGTTGTCGAAGAAGACGCCCTGCTGCGCATTGCCCGAGATGACGTTGCGCTGCGCCGCCGTCGCCCCGCCGATCAGGTTGCCCGTGCTGTTGAGGCCGTAGATGCCCATGTTCCCGTTGGCCGCTGCAGCGGTGCCGGTGGCGTTCAGGCCGATCCAGTTGCCCTGGATCGTGTGGTTGTTGCTCGTGGCGCCGCCATTGATCTCGATGCCGGTGCCGGTGAAGCGATTGATGATCAGGCCGCGGATGGTGCTGCCGCTGCTGTTCCCGCCCAGGGTAATGCCCTTGACAAGGCTGCCCAGGTTGCCGCCGTTGAGCTCAACCATCGGCGTGCCGGCGAAGTCGGGCTCGGTCGTGCCGTCGATGATCACCGCCTGCGTGACCGTGGGCAGGCCCGCGACACCCACGTTGATCGTATGGACGCCGCCGCTCAGCGCGGCCGGTATCGCAAAGACGATCTTGTCCGGGGTACCGCCGTTCGCCGTGTTGTTGGCTGCGATGATCGCCTCGCGCAGGCTGATGCGACCGTCGGCACCGCGGTTGTTGCCCAGGTTGGTGATCGACGTCGTGGTGCCGTCGGCCACGTCGCTGGTGGTGTCGACCACGATGATGCCGGTCGAGGTGGCCGTGATGTTGGCGCCGAACTCCGACGTGCTGCCGTAGTTGCCGCCGCCCAGGTCCACCGTGGCGGTGGCGGTGATCTTGTCGCCCCTGTTGACCCAGGCGCCGGCCAGCGTGGTGTTGAAACTGGCGTTGCCGCTGCCGTTGGTGGTGACGGTGGTGAAGCCGAGGTAGCGCTCGCCTTCCCCATAGCCCGTGCCGTCGGCCAAACTGGGGCGGTTGGCGTAGAACTCGATGCGGTAGCTGGTGCCGGTGTTGCTGTTGAGCGTGCCGACGACGGTGGTGCCGGTGGCGTTCGCGTCCGCACTCGAGAGCACCGGGAAGTTCTGGTACCCGTTCGGGCCGGTGTCAGTGTCGCCCGAGTCGTTCAGAGTGACGCCGTCGGTGTGGAGGTTGATGCCGATGCCGGAGTTGGCGCGAACGGTGTTGCCCAGAACGGAAACGCCTGTCGTGGCGGATCCGAACACCCGGACCCCGCTGCCACCGTTGAACGCGACCAGGTTGCCGTCGCCGGGATTGATGCCGCCGATGGTGAGGTCCTGAGCCGAAGCCGAGGTGTCGATGCCCTGGCTGGTGTTGCCTAGTGCCAGCGTTCCGGTGACGTCCGTGCCAATGTAGTTGCCGCGCACCACGTTAAACCGGCTGGTGCCGTCCTTGACGTCGACGCCATCATCCAGGTTGCCCGAAATGATGTTTCTCGCACCGACCACGGAGCCGCCGACCGTGTTGCTCGACGCGCCCGATTGGATCGCCACCCCGTCGGTAGCGTTTCCAATGGCTGACGAGCCCGCCGCATTGGTGCCGATGTAGTTGCCGACGACCAGATTGCCGGTAGCCGATGCGCCCGACAGCAACACGCCATCGGCATTGCCCGAGATCACGTTGCGGTCTGCGGCGGTCAGCCCGCCGATGGTGTTGTTGGCGCCTTCGACATAGATGCCGGCGTTGGCATTGGCCTCTCCCACCCCCGCCGTGCTGCCGTCGGCCAGCAGGCTGCCGATGTAGTTGCCGACAATGGTGTTGCCGTCTGAGCCGATGTTGATCGCGATGCCGTCACCGGCGAAGTCGCGAATTACGAAACCGCGGATCGTGCTGCCGTCTGCACTGCTGGTCAGCTCCAGGCCAGGGGCCGCCAGGTTGTTGCCATCCAGGATGACGGCCGGCCGGCTGCCATTGGCGGCAAAGCTGTCGTCGGTGGTCGCGTCGATCGTGACCTGGCCGGTGATCGTCGGCAGCGCCGTGGCCGGCGTGATCGTGTGCACGCCGGTGCCGGCGATGTTGAATGTGATCGTGTCGGCAGCCGGATTGGCATTCGCATTCAGGATCGCCTGGCGCAGCGAGCCCGCGCCCGAGTCGTTGGTGTTCGTGACGACGTAGGTGCCCGAGATTCCCACCGTGGCGTCGTAGTTGGCGCTGGTGCCGCCGTCGCCGTCGCTGAGCACGAAGCGGACCGTGCGCGCGCCGCCGGTCGGGCTGACCGCGTCCGTGTTCTGGTAGCTGACGTTCTGGATCAGCGCGGCAGTGTTGGTGGTGTTGGCATTGGCGTTGAGGGTGATGACCAGCGGCGTCCCACTCGATCCGCCGGTGTAGGTGCCGATCGTGGTGCCGCCGTAGGTGACGTTGGCGCCGGAGAGACCCATCTGGCCAGCACCAGTGCCCTGGTTGCGGATCGACAGCACATCCTCGGCCGGGTCGCTGCCGGCGGCGAAGGAAACCGTGAGCGTGCCGGTGTTGAAGTCCGGCGAATCGCCGTCGATGATGCTGACGCTGCCGCCTTGGTCGATGATGACCGCACCACTGCCGGTCGTGTAGGCTTGGCTGTCGCCAGCCAGCCCGCTGATGACAGGCGCGGTGCTCGTAGGAGGCGTGAAGGAGATTTGCAGGACAGGGGGAGTTGTCCCTTCTCTGCTGTCGTAGGTAGCGGTGCGGTTACCGCCAGTGTCTGGACTGGCAACCATGAGACCGCTGTTGGTCTTGGTGCCATTGAACCAAGCCTGAACGAGCGACGTGATGTCCCATGTGTGCTGCCCGGTCACGTTCGTGTTGAGTGTGGCCACCGCAGTTGAGTTGAACGTACCCCCGGCGGTCGTCCAGTTCGTGCCGCTCTGGCGTTGCGTCCAGTTGGCGGCACCGGCGGTTCCGCTGCCTGTTCCTTCGCTCCAGGCTTGCGTCACTTCATATACGCTGATGTTGAGCGTGCCCCCGATTTGCGTGGACTGAAGCTTGAGGGTCGCGCCCGTGATGGTGGAACCAATGGGGATGCTGCTCAAGTCGAATTGAAACAGCGCTCGCTGAACATCGGTAGTTTCCCGATCGACAATCAAATTGCTCGACGTACCAAAATTATTGGCATCGTTTGGCGATTTGAACATGATGTACGTATCGCCGGTGGGGTTGAGCGAGGCCGAGTTGAGGACGCCAAACCACTTTTCCTGGGTCGGCGACAAAACAATGGTCTGAGTCTCAATCGAGCCGTTGTGGTACTCGAACGTCCAGTCGCCTCCAAGCTTGGCGCTGCCGGTCAGATCATCACTCGCCGCCACGTCCGCCCCGGTAAGGTTCGACAGCGCATTCAGCATCGCCTGCCCGTCCGGCGTAGCCGCCACATCGCAGCCATAGATCAGCAGATCGGCGTCGTCGGTCAGCGCGTCGCCCCAGGCCTTGATCTGCGCGGCCTGCTTGATCAGCGTATCGAAGTTCAGCTTCCCGCTGCCCAGCTCGACATTGCCGTCGGCGCCGTGCGAGATCAGATGCACCGCGCCGATGTCGTGGCGCTGGGCGAGCACCTGGCTGATTTGCTCCACGCCGTCGCGGTTCGGATCGAGCAGGAAGATCTCGACCTGGCGCGAGCCGTCGTTGTGGCTCAGGAGATCATCGACGAGAAGTTGATAATCGTCGACCCGCTTGTCGATGAAGACGAGCTCGTGGCTGCGCTGCTCGGCGGCCTCGAACTGAACCGACGTGCTCGCGCTCGGGGAGGCGGTCGGTTCGAGCGTGCGCACCTCGGCCTGGTGGAAGAAGTCGTCCGCGCCGAGCAGCGCAGTCTGCGCATCCGCCGAATACAGAATCCGCGGCTCGAGTTCTTCGAGTATCGGCTTGCGGCGGAAGAAGGCGGGTTTGCGCATCGGATTGGCTGGCAGACTGCGCGGCGTTCAATAGGTGCGGGCGCGGCTGGTGCTGCCGCCGGATACCGTCGCGCCGAGCTTGGAATCGAGCTTGAGCACCGCCGGCCGCACGACGGCATTAGCCTCGATCGGCGCCGCCCGCAGGGCGATCGCTTCGATCCCGAAGTCGGCCTTGCAACGCAGGCCGGCCGGCAGCGCCAGATCGGGATTGGGCAGTTCGAGGCGCACGCGGAAGGTATTGCTGGCGGCGTCGACGACTTTATCTACCAGCGTCACCCGGCCAGTGGCCGGTGCGGCATTGGGCAACTCCGGCAGCACCAGCGCGCTGCTGCCCGGCTGAATGCGGCCGTACAAGGAGGTCGGCACGATCACCTGCACGCGCAGCGGATTGACTTTGGCCACCCGCAGCAGCGGCTTTTCTTCGACGCGCTCGCCCGGCGACAGGTAACGGTCGGCAACCACGCCATCGATCGGGCTGCGGATGACGCGCTGGGCGACCTGGGCGGCTGCCAGGCCGAGTTCGCGCTGCGAAAGGCGCTTCTGGTCGCGCGCCTGCACCAGCTTCTGCTCGGCCACGTCGGCTTCGGTGCGCGCCTGATCGAGCGCCTGGCGCGAAATGAATTTCTTGTTGAACAGATCCTCGGCGCGGGTGCGCTGCTGCACGGCGAAGTCGAAACTGGCCTGAGCAGCCCGCACCTCGCCGCCGGCCTCGACGCGCGTCTGCGCAACCTCGACCGCCGCGCGTTCGAGGTCGGCGCGCAAGACGGCGAGAACCTGCCCCTTCTGCACCGGGTCGCCGCGATCGACGCGGATCGATTCGATGACGCCGACGACCGGACTGCCGACCTCGGCAACCTGCTCGGGCTCGATCAGGCAGGCCAGCGGCTGGGCCGCGAACGCGGGCGCTGCGGCCAGCATGGCGGCAAGAGGAATTGCTTTGCGTAGATTCATTGTCGTTCGCTCCTGGTTCATTCGACCGGTCCGCCGAAGGACAACTGGCGGTCGGTCTGTCTGTCGTGTTCCATCAGCCGGCGGCGTTGAATCGCCTGGCTTCGTTCCTCGCTGCGCTGCTGCAAGTAGGCCAGCGCCCGCACCACCCTGCCGGGCAAGCGCAGCAGCCAGCCCGCCGGCATATGGCGCAGCGATGTCTGCAGCAGCGGTGTCTGCGACGAGAGCCAGGTTTCGACGCTGCCGGGTTCGCCCTGCCTAGCGCAGCGCCCGGCCAGTTGGCGGTCGATGCGGCGCGATGCGTTGAGCTGGCAACTCAGGACATGCAGACCGCCCCGCCCGGCCACGCCGTCGCCCAGCGGGATGTCGGTGCCGCGGCCTGCCATATTGGTGGCGACGGTGATCTGCCCCGGCTCGCCCGCGCGGGCGACCACGCCGGCCTCGTCACCGTCCTGCCGCGCACTGAGCACGCTGTGGGCCAGACCAGCCTGCGTGAGCCGCTCGGACAACTGGTGCGCGTCGGCGACCGAATCGGTGCCGATCAGCACGGCTCGTCCGGCGGCCTGCAGGCCCGCCGCCCGCTCGGCCACGGCAGTCCACAGGCTCGCGTGATCAGGAAACAGCCGGGTCGGTAGTACGCGGCGACGGCTCGGGCGGCGCAAGGGCACCTTGCGCACGCTCAGTCCGTAGAGTCCGGACAACTCGGCGCGCGATTCGCGCAGCGTTCCGCTGACGCCACCCAGCCGCATAAAGCGCGGGAAGAAGCGCTGGTAGGTGATCTGCGCGGCCGTCACCAGCGGTGCGCTCGGCTCGCAGCTCTCCTTGAGTTCGATCAACTGATGCAGTCCGCGCGACCATGCGCGGCCGGGGGCAACGCGGCCGGTGGTCTCGTCGATGATCACGATCTTGTCGTCGCGCACCAGGTAATGCCGTTCGCAACGATAGAGGTGCAGCGCCGAGAGCGCCATGACGATGGCTTCGTCGCGATGCATGCGGTTGTGCCAGAGCGCGCCGAGTGCAGCGGTGCGCTGGTCGAGATGGGCATGGCCGGCGGCGGTGAGTCGAACGGATTTGCTGCCGCCATCGACGAGGAAATGCACACAGTCGCGAAGCTCAGCGGCCAAGACCAGCGACTGCGCCAGGTAGTCGCGCTGCTGTGCGTTCCCGGTCGGCTTCGAGAGCACGAACGGCACCCGCGCTTCGTCGATCAGGATGCTGTCGGCCTCGTCGACGATCGCCATGCACAGCCCGCGCAGCACCGGCAGATCGGCGCCGGCGCCGACGATCTGTCGGATGCGCCAGCGCAGCGGGTCGCGTTCGAGGCTCACACCGTCGCGCAGGTAGTCGAACACCAGCTCCTTGGCGGTGCAGTAGGTGATGTCCTGCGCATAGGCGGCGCGGCGCGGCGCGACCTCGAGCGGCTGAGTGACCGCGCCGACGGTGAGCCCGAGCCGGGCGTAGAAGGCTTGCAGCGTCTCGGCATCGCGTGCGACGAGATAATCGTTCGCGGTGATCACGTGTACCGGGATGCCGGCCAGGGCCGCGGCGGCAGCGGCCACTGCCACAGCCAGGGTCTTTCCCTCGCCGGTTGCCATCTCGGCCAGACGATTGTCGAGCACGATCCGCGCGGCAATGATCTGGGTGTCGTACAGACCGTGGCCGAAGGTCTGCTCGCAGGCGAGCGCGGCATGGGCGATTGCCTGCGCCGCGCGCCTTGCCGCCAGACCCTCGCGCCGCAGCGCGTGGCGCAGCGCGACGACGTCGGCTTCGCGAGCTTCTGCCGGCATCTCGCGCAGCGTCGCGAGTTCGGCGTGAACGCATCGGACGAAGGACGCGTTGCGCCGGCGATCATCGAGCGCACGCAGCCGGTCCCAGGCGAGACGGCAGGCAAGCGGCAGCTCGATGGCGTTCGCGCGTGGGCTCGCGCGCCGCTCGGGGTAGGCGCCGCAGGCCAGGCCCGGTATCGGCAGGTCGCTCCAGTGAATTGCCGCCTGGTTCATCTCGTTAGCCCGCCGGATCGAAGTGCTTGAGAAAGAGCTGGGAGGCCCGCCGATAAGCCTGCATCGCGAGTGGTGCCGTGCCGTGATCGAATCGTACCCAGGCGCGGCCGCCGACCCGCTCGAGGGTGGTCGAGGGCAGCGCGAGATCGAACAGGAAGACCGGATCGAGCGCCAGCTTGCCGGCCTTGTCGGCCGGATCGGTGCGCACCGGTCCACCCGCCCGATCGCCGAGTGCCGGGCTCGGCAAATCACGGGTGGAGGCCGGCGTGTCGGCGCGAACCTGCGCGGCCAGTTCGGTGAACGGGTGGTCGGCCAGCCGAACTCGCGCCGCCTGGGTCCGGTTGCGCACCAGGTAGGCATCTTCCTGCGAAACCGCGGCCTTGACGATCAAGTCCTCGCCTTCGAGCACGTAGGCCAGGGTGGTGCCCTGCTGCACGAAACTGCCGGGCAGATCGGACTGCCGCGGCATGACCAATCTCCCGCCGACCTCGGCGCATACCTCGAGCTGGGCCAGGCGTTGTTCGGCACGGGCAAGCTCGGCTTCGGTACGCGAGATCTCCTCGGCCAGGTTCTGCGCTTCCATCGCATCGCGCAGCAACATCTGGAAGTGATCGGAGCGCAGGCCGTCGAGCCGACCGGCAAGGCGCTGGCTGGCTGCAACGAGATCCGGATTGTCGAGCCGGGCGATGATCTGGCCTGGCTGCACGTGCTCGCCGTCGGCAACCGGCAGGGCGCGAATGAAACCATCGACTTCCGGGCGCACCTGGGCGCGCTCGGGCAGCCAGACGACGGCCGGCGATACCGTGGCAAACGGCAGCGGCACGACGAACAGCAGCAGACCGGGCACGACGACTGCAGCCGCCAGCGCCAGGCGCACCCGATTCAGCTCGCCGCCGGGGGCGGCGGCAGCCAGGGCCTGCCGTGCCAGGCGAAGCGCCGGACGGGCGAACAATGCGATCGCCAGGTAGGCCGCGGCGAGAAAGCCGAGCAGAAGCCACTTCGAGCCGAGCCACAGCAGGATGCCCAAAGAAATGACAATCCGGTAGGCCAGCGAGAGCGGCGCGTAGCTCAACAGCCACTTTCGTTCCGATTGCGCCATCTCGGGCGTCTCGGCGCGGGCACGCAGCAGATGACGGCGGATCAGCGAACTCCAGTAGGCGCTGCTGCGGGTTGCGAGATTGGGTAGATCCAGCAGATCGCACAGCACGTGGTAGGCGTCGAATCTCAGCAGCGGATTGCCGTTGAAGGCAAGCGTCGATACCGCGCCGATCGTCATTGCGACCAGCGCGACATCGCGCACCAGACCCGGCTGTACGGTGATCCACACGGCGAGCGCGACAGCCGCCAGCGCCAGCTCGACCATGATGCCGGCCGCACCGACGATTGCGCGCTCGCGCCGCCGCAGAAACGCCGAAGCGGCGGTGGCATCGACGTAGGGCGCGGGCACCAGGACCAGCAGCGTGATGCCGAATTCGTGCACCTCGCCGCCCCAGCGTCTGACGGCCAGGCCATGGGCCAGCTCATGCAGCGCCTTGATCAGCGGAAAGCAGATCCAGGTCAAAACGAGGAAGCGCGCTGAAGGCGCCGTCTGCATGAAGTGCGCGGACAGCGAACTCCAGACCGATCCTGCGGCAAGCGCGGCAAGGAGGATGCCCACCAGCCACAGCCAGAACACCGCCGGGCGGAACAGGAGGTGGGCGAGCCAGTCGAGGCGCGCAAGCCATGTCTGCGGATCGCCGAGCGGCAGGCGAAAGGCCAGCGGGTTGACCGACGCCCTGCGCCGGGTTTTTGCGCGCTCGTGCCGCCGATGAAACAGGCCGTCGGCCTGCGGCGTCCTTTCGGTTTGCAGCAGTTCGCTTTCGTTCAGACGGATCAGCAGGTCGACGATCTCGCCCTGGGTCGGCGCCTGGTCGCCCAACTCATCGAGTACCGCCTCCCACACCGCCTGAACGGTGTGACTGCCGTCGCAGCGGCCGATGAACTGATAGGCCGCATCGTTGATGCGGTGCTGACGGCCGGTTGCCTCGTCGGACAGGACGTACCAGCGCTGGTCGCGCCAGCGCTGCCGTTGCACGCGCACGTGGGCACGCAGGCGCGGGTGCAGTTCGGCGACGCGATACCACTTGTCGCTGAACAGCGAGTCGCTCATGTCAACCGACCCACGACCACACGGCGAGCCGCAGCCAGTCGACGATGCGGTGGGTCAGCACCCAGCCGGCCGACTGACGACCGGCTTCGATCTTGGCGACACCCTGCATGCCAGGGCGCAGCAGTTGCGGCGAGGATTCGAGCCGGGCTTCGACCTCGAAGGCATTGCTGCCGTCCTTGCCGACCGCTACCGGCGTGACCCGATCGACGGCGAACGGGAGGGTTTCGCCCGGCAGCGCCGACAGGGCCAGCGAGCCCTTTGCGCCCTCTCGCACATCGCGGATGTCGCGCTCGTCGACTTCGATGATCAGGCGGAACTCGCCGCTGGGGGCGAGGGTGAGCAGTACGTCGCCGCGCTTGACCGGTGCGCCCGGCGCCTGGGTCAGGTCGCCCTTGATGACGATGCCGTCGAGCGGGGCGAGCACGCGGCTGCGCTCGAGCTGGCTGCGCACCAGGTCGAGCTGGGCCTGTGCCTCGGTGGCCTTGGCCTGGCGCACGGCGAACTGGGCGCGGTCGGCCCGGACCATGGCAGCGGTATAGGCGTTCTCGTGCTGGGCGAGTTCGCTCTCCCAGCGGCGCTGTTCGAGCAGCAGATCCTGGTCGAGCAGTTCGACCAGCAGATCGCCGGCACGCACGGTGTCGCCCGGCCGCACATGGGCCTTGCGGACGAAGCCGTCCATCGGGGCGGCAAGAACACGCTGGATCGATCCTTCGATGCGTGCCGGTGCGCCGATTCGGTAGTCGATCGGAATGAAGGTCAGCGCGGCGAGCAGCAGCGCAACGGCGGCAGCGGAGATCTTGAGGCGACGGCCGCCCGAGCCCTTGAGCAGTTCAAGCGCGCGCGCCCACGGCGAGCGTTCGGCGCGCAGGCGCAGGGCCAGTAAGGGCGCGACCAGACAGGCGATGTGCTCGCAAAGTGCGACCTCGGCGGGCGCAGGCGCCGCGCCCGCCGGGCGCTCGAAGCTCACCGCACCGACGACCTGGCCCTCGTTGATCAGCGGCACCGTGCAAAGCGATGTTCCTGCCTTGAGGGCCAGTTCGGTATGGGCGATGACGATTCTCGGCTTGTCGCCGGGCAGAGGCGGATGCACGACGGTGCAGCGCTGATCGACGGCTTCTTCCATTGCTGCGACGAGCTGACGCGGCACCGACTGGCCCTGCTGGAATTCGGCACTATGCGACAGCGCGAGCAAGGACGCCTTGCCGCCCTCGATCAGACCGATCGACACGCGGTCGAAGTGCAGCGCGGTGGCCAGCTCGTTGGCGAGTTCGGTCGCTGCCTCGGCAAGGCTCGAGCGCCCGAGCAGGGTCGCCTGGATCTGGATCAGGCGCGCCGCCTCGACCGACCCGGCTCCTCCGTCAGTCCTTTCGCTGAGCGCCGAGATCAGCGAACCGCCGGAACGCTTGAGGTGGGCGAGGAAGTCCTTGGCGGTCGCATCGTTCGCGCTGCGCAGCGCGAGGGCAACTGCACCCAGCGTCCTGTCGCCGGAACTGAGCGGCAGGGAGACGATGCGCGCGTGTTCGGTCTCGCTCGGCGAAACCGGCGGAATGAGCAGGACCGGATGCGCACGCTGGACGGCCGCGCGGGCCGCAGCGAGCAGGGACAGGCTTTCCGGCGCATTGGCCGGCCAACCGGCGACCGGATGCAGACGCTGCGTCTCGGCGTCGGACGTGATGACGACGGCGCTGGATACCGTTTGGCAGCGGTCGCAGTAGTCATTCAGCCAGCGTTGAACAGGGGTGATCATCGGCTTCCACGGAGTTTGGGCCCGTCTCTGCCCACGCTTATGTGTCGGCTCGATTTATCAAAGCTTTAGTGTTCGAAACCGGAGACTTTCGCTGATCCGTGAAACTGCGCACGCCAGGCCTCGTGCAGCACGATCCGGCCAACGTCCGGCCTAGCCGATCAGCAGCCTCGGCAGTTCGTGCGCCGGCACGGGCTGGCTGAAGAGGAATCCCTGGTATTCGTCGCAGCGGTGCTGGCGAAGAAACTCCAACTGCTGTTCGGTTTCGACGCCTTCGGCGACGACCTTCAGGCCGAGTCGTTGCGCGAGAGCGATGATCGCCGCGACGATCGATGCGCTGTTGGGGTCAGTCTCGACTTCGCTGAGAAAGGATCGATCGATCTTCAGTTCGTCCAGCGGGAATCGCTTGAGGTAGCTGAGCGACGAGTAGCCAGTCCCGAAGTCGTCCAGGGCGAGCTGGGTGCCGATTTCCTTCAGTTCTACGAGTAGCTGCAGGTTGTCGGCGGCGTTTTCCATCAACGCGCTCTCGGTGAACTCCAGACCGAGCAGACTGGCGTCGATGCCGCTGCGTTGCAGTGCCTTGCGGACGCTTTGGTTGACGCACTGGCTGCGGAACTGATGTATCGAAACGTTGACCGCGATGCGGGGAACCGGAATACCGGCCTCTTGCCATGTGCGGATCTGTTCGCAGGCAGCGCCGATCACCCAGTCGCCCAAGGGCATGATCAAACCGCTGTCTTCAGCAATTGGAATGAACTCGGCAGGCGAGACCATCCCGCGCGTGGGGTGGACCCAGCGCACCAGCGCCTCCGCGCCACAGACGCGGCCAGAGGCAAGGTCGACCTTGGGCTGAAAGAACAGGCGCAGTTCGTCGTTCTCCAGGCCCCGGCGCAATTCGGCTTCCAGGCTGAGCCGGTGCAACGCGCGTCCGTTGAGCTCGCTCGAATAGAATCGGCGCGTGCCTTTGCCATTGCGTTTGGCGTCGCGCAGAGCGGCGCCGGCCGCCTTGAAGATGAGGTCGCGCGTGGAACCATCATTCGGGAAAACCGACATGCCGACGGAGCAGGTCATGGCAAGATCGCGCTCGGCGATCCGGATAGGTTCGGCGATCGCGGCCTGGACCCGCTTGGCGACCAGCTCGGCGCTATCCGGCCGCGACAGCCCGATCAGAAGAACGGAAAACTCGTCGCCGCTCAACCTCGAAACCAGGTGCGTCGGTCCAGGCTCACTGGGAAGTAGCACGAAATCGGTCTCTCGTATGCAATCCGCAAGTCGCCGCCCGACTTCGCGTAGTACCCTGTCGCCGGCGGTCGAGCCGAGGGCGTCGTTGATCCGGCCAAAGCGGTCGAGCCCGATGTGAAGTACCGCACCCGAGCCGCCGACTCGCTTGGCGTGTTTGAGGGCCCAGTCCAGTTGTTCGAAATACCTGTCGCGATTCGACAGCCCGGTGATCCTGTCGGAGAAGGCCAGCCTGTCCGTGTCGGCCTTGGCCAACAGCGCCCGACGCAATCGCAGGTCGAGTTCGGTCGAATCCACCGGCTTCGCCAGGAAATCGGTCGCGCCGAGGTCGAGCGCCTTGAGGCGGGAATCGAGGTCGGTCCGCGACGCAAGGATGATCAAGGCGACCGAGCGGGAATGCGGGCGGGCGGACAGGGCCGAAAGCATCTCCAGGGCGTTGGATCCGTCGCCGGAATCGTCGAACACCACGAGGCTCGGGTCCATTTCGGCGAGCTGGACCATCGCGGAACTCGAGCGCGCCCCTGCAATGACATCCTTGTAACCCAGATCCTCGAGGCAGGATTTGACGATTTCGACGTTGAGTTCGTCGTCGCCAACGACCAGCAGCCTCGCGCTCCGGCACTCGGCTTGCCTGTCCAGGGGCTGCGTGACGCTCTCCCTCTTCTCGGGGAATAGCGCTACGACCTTGGGATCACCTGTACTGCCTGAATACGCTGGCACGACGCTCGACCTCGGACGAAATGGGGAGTACTCGAATCAAGCGAGGCGACGACGACTCCGTCAAGTCCAACTACTTGAAGCGATTTCGCTTGTAGACGGCAGAAACCCGGCACCCTTTACCGGGATTCCGTGAACAGGCATGGAGAAAGCAACGAGGGACCGCCGCCTCCGAGTGATTCGGCGACGCTATTCAGTGGGATCTACGGGCGAATAGCAGATGAATTCGGATCGCAGGCCGATCCGGCGAACCTACTTCTTCGACCGGGCGTCCATGTTGCGCCTCGCCTTCTTGACGAAGGGCTTTGCGGGTGCGCCGCCCGAGCCGGGCTCCTTGCGACGCCCGTGCTCGGCACGCCGGCCGGAGTCCTGTCGCCGGCTCGGCTCCTGGCGCTGACCAGCCACGGATCGCTGCTCCTGTGCCCGATTCCCCGGTGCGAGCTGAATCTCGAGTTCGATCATCTCGTCCCATTGCGCGTCGCTGCGGTCTCGCTCGGGAACGGCCAGAAGCTCACGCAAGCGACGACGCGGATCCTGCTGCTGCGGACTTGCTCGTTGCGGCTCGCCGGGTTGTGAATCCACTCGCTGTGCGTCGACGGGTTGCGCCTCGTCGGGTTGTTCCGTGCCGGAGTTTTCTTCATTCATCGCAGCATTATCCCCCGAACGTCCCGGCTGGCCAAATCCTGAAGATCCCGGAGTTCGAGGTCGTGGCAAAGCGCCGGCGATCCGGATCGTCGCGTGGCGCCGGGACACCTGGCCGATTCGGTGGCGGGCGACCTGCATTGTTGACCGCATGCCGCCTGAAATCGGGTAGAGTCCGTCTGGTCACGCTACTGTTGCTTGCTCGGACTTTCCGTGGAGAACACCATGATCGTACGCCGCAGAACCTGGCTCTACCGCATGGCAGGGCAGCCCTTTGCAAAGATCATTTCGTTCGAACGCCCTGTCACCGCATCGATGGTCAGGAATGCCCTGCGACGATCGGTCGGAATGCCGCTTGAAGTCTGGGGGCGAAACAGCACGGATCTGCTGTCGCTTCACAAGTAGACGGGAAATGGCTTCGGCTTTGGTCGGGCCAACTGTTGCTTCAGTCCAACCAGCGGCCTTGGGTTGACACCTTCATTGCGAAACCTGACGGCAGGGTGCGGGGAGTCCTCCTTCATCGACTGAGCCGCGGCGCGCTCGATTGCCGCGGCAGATGAATTGATGCGCGCCGAACGACTCGGCCTCGACCGGCTGGCCGATCTCCTGCTGCGTCGCCTGCTCTACCTCCTGGTGCGTCCGCGCTTGTCTCCCGACACGGCGACGCTGGCGCTCGATCCTGCACGGCCGGTCTGCTACGTGCTGCACGATCGGCGGCTCTCCGATCTGCTGGTCCTCGAAGAAGAAACGCGCCGGGCCAGAATCTCGCCTGCGCTCGGGCCGATGGCTGCGCCGCTGGCATCCGAGAAACGCTCGGTGTTCTTCATCGGCCGCGCCCGCAATCCGTTTGCACCGGCGCGCGCACGCGCCACGCATTCGCCACGATTGGCCCGCATGATTCGCGCCGCCTTGCACGACCCGACGGTCGACGTGCAACTGGTGCCGGTCACCATCCTGTGGGGACGCAGCCCCCGCACCCAGCCTTCGATGCTCACGGCCCTGTTTGCCGAAGCGTGGGAAACCACCGGGGCGCTGCGCCAGTTGCTGGCAATCATCGTGCACGGCCGGCAAGTCGAGGTCAGGCTGGCGCCGCCGGTATCCCTGCGCGAGCTGATTGGCGGCAGCAGCCTCGAAGCACGCGCACTGCGCAAGGCGAGCAGACTGTTTCGGGTGCACTTCCGCCGGCAGCGTGAGGCGGCCATCGGCCCCGACCTTTCCCACCGGCACATGCAGATCGACAGCATGCTGGCCAGTGCACCGCTGCGCAAGGCGATCGTCAGCGAAGCCCGGGACAGAGGCATTTCAGTCGACATGGCGGCGCAGCGCGCACGCCGATTCGCCTGGGAGATCGCCTCCGATTATTCCTATCGGGTGGTACGCGCCTTCGAGCTTGTCCTTGGTCGGCTGTGGAACCGCCTCTACGACGGCATCGATGTGTACCGCTTCGAGCAGGTCGAACGGATCGCGCCGAGCCACGGCATCGTCTATCTTCCCTGTCACCGCAGCCACGTTGACTACCTGCTGCTTTCCTACCTCGTGAATGCCCGGGGCCTCGCCCCGCCGCATATCGCCGCCGGTGCGAACCTGAACCTGCCCGTGCTCGGTTCGATGCTCCGGCGCGCAGGCGCCTTCTTCCTGCGCCGCAGTTTCAAGGGCGAGGCCCTGTATGCGGCCGTGTTCGGCGAATACCTCCACATGATGCTCACCAGGGGTTTCCCGATCGAGTACTTCATCGAGGGCGGGCGTAGCCGTTCCGGCCACACACTGCCGCCGAAGGCGGGCCTGCTGGGGATGACGCTGGAGAGCTTTCTGCGCGATCACGGGCGCCCCCTGGCGCTGGTACCGGTGTATATCGGCTACGAGAAGCTGTTCGAGGGGCGCAGCTTCATCGCCGAGCTCGAGGGCCGCCCCAAGCGGCGCGAGTCGCTCGGCGCCCTGCTCGGCTCGATTCGCCAGTTGAAGCACGATTACGGCAAGGTCAGCGTGAATTTCGCCGATCCGATCATGCTCGATGGCTATCTCGATGCCAACTTGCCGCAATGGCGGGCGCTGGCCAGAGGCGACGAAGCAGCGCCGGCACGCGACCTCACGGCGCGCCTGGCGCGTGAGGTGGCCTGCCGGATCAACTCGGCGGTGGTCGTCAATCCGATCAATCTGCTGGCGATGGCCTTGCTCGACACGCCGCACCAGGCCCTCGACGAACGCGTGCTGATGCAGCAGATCGAACTATTCGCGACCCTCGCGCGGCGCGTGCCGTGCAGTCCGTGCATGGTCGTCACCGAACTCGACCCATCCAGCGTGCTCGCCTACGGCGAGCGACTCGGCGCAGCGGAGCGTGTCAAGCATCCGCTCGGCGGGATAGTCCGCGTTCCGGCCGCGCAGGTCGCGTTGCTCACCTATTTCCGCAACAATGTTCAGCACGCATTCGCATTGCCGGCGCTGGTCGCCTGCCTGCTTACCCGCAGCACGGGCATCGACGTCGATCAACTGGCCGGTTCAGTAGCCGACATGCTGCCCCTGCTGCGTGCCGAGCTCTTTCTCGCCGACGACGCACGAATTGCTGCGCAGAAGGTCGGCGAGATCGTCGAAGTCCTGGTCGAATCCGGTCTCGCCTGCCGAACGGGAGATGGCCTGATTCAGCCGCCGGATGCCAACAGTAGCGGCGCCTACCGGCTCGAACTGCTGGCACGGTCGCTGCGCCAGTTGCTCGAGCGCCAGTACCTGATCGTTGCCCTGCTGTCGCGCTTCGGTTCCGGCCAGATCGGCCGCCAACGGCTGGAATCGCTGGTGCAGTTGCTCGGTCAACGGCTGGCAATGCTGTTCGAGTTCGCCACGCCCGACGCCTACGAGCGCTCGGCAATCAGTGCCTGCGTCGACACCTTGATCGAAACCGGGCTGCTCACGATCGACGAGGCGGGCTGCCTCGCCTTCGACGGGCGTCTGCGCGCTCCCGCGCTCCGGGTAGAGTCCCTGCTCCCGCCCGATGCCCTGCAGACCATCCGCCGAATCGCCGTCGAGGACGGGCAGTAACGCCAATGGCATCGCCGTTCGATTGGACGGACCGCCAAGCGGGACAGGCGGAATCGGGCAACCCCGGCGATTTCAGTGGAACCGCGGCGCGCCCACTGGACAACAGCTATTTCGGCTCCGACCAGGGCAGGTGTTGCTTCTGCGCCTCGTCGTGCCAGCGCTCTTCCTCCTCGTGGATATAGCGGCGGGTGGTTCGTGCGTCGCTGTGGCGGGCGTCCTTCTGCACGAAGCGCTCGCCGATTCCGCTGTCGAGCTTGGCGGTGATGCCGGTGTGGCGACCCCAGTGCGCCGACGCGGCGCGCAGCTTTTCCCGCTTGTGCTCGGATTCCGGCGGCAAGAGGTCGGCCGCATGGGCGAAGATCTTCTTGAGGATCTGGTTGAGCCGTCGTGCGGTGATCGGACTGCGGTTCTTCAGCGACACCAGCAGCCCCGTGGTGTCGGTGCGCTTCGGCACGGCGGACAGACCGAGATGCTTGCGATAGCGCACCAGCGCCTGCAGCATGTCGTCGGCCACCGGCACCTTGGCCTTCTTGCCGCCCTTGCCCACGACATGCCACCACCATAGGCCGCGTTCCTCGCGGAAGCTGTTCATGCGGTGCGTCTCGAGCTCGCCGGCGCGCGGCGCCAGCATGTAGAGCACGGCGGCGATGAAGCGCGCGCGTTCGTATTCATCGGTTTCGGAAGGCGTCGACCGCGGCATTGCTTCGATCGCGCGCGTCACCGACTGCCACATTTCCTCGTCGAGAAAACGTTCGATCTTCTCGACTTCGTCGGTGCTCGCGACAGCCTGAATCGGGCCAGCGGATTCTGCCGCCATTTTGCGCCGGCGCTGGCGGATCAGCCCGAGCGGATTTCCGGCGAGGTAGCCGGCATCGACCAGATAGCGCATCAGCGAATTGATCGCGGCCATGGCGGTGAGTACCGCGCTCTCCGACAGGGGGCCGACGAAGGGCCGCCACTTGTCGGTGACGCGGTCGGCTTTAGGGCCGCACCATAGCCCCGCCGGCTGCGGATCGGCCAGAAAATTCAGGTAGCCCTCGAAATCCTGGCGATTCAGGCTGGATAGCGGCTTGCCGCAGTCGACCAGCGACCACAGCAGCAGGCGTTCGCATTCGCGCTTGTAGACGCGCAGCGTGCCGGGTGAGCGATCGTACTCGGTAAGGAAGCAGCGGATCGCGTCGGTATCGCTATCGGCCGAAATCTGCAGCCGGGCCCGGTTGGCGCGATTTTCGCCGTCGTGACCATCCAGTTCGCGCGCAATGACGATGTCGTCGATCGGGCGGATCGGCACGACGGTGTCGCGCCGGCTCAAGGGGTTCGCCGTTGTATCAGCAACCTTCGATGCGCTCATCTGGGCTTCCCGGCCAGGCAGCGCGCCACAAGCCGCATGGAATGCCGCTCGCAGACAGGGTGCCGCCAGCAGCGCCATTCCATGCGGCTCGCAGGGCATGCGGGCCGCAGACCGCCAATCCGCGCGGCTTGCGGCAGTGCTCGCGAATCGGATGCATGCTCGGCTCGGGGAGATCAAAAGGCATCGGGAGCTGCCGGCCGCGATTGGCGGCCGCTCAGGGTGCCAGACGGCATCTTGCCCAGGTTCCCGTGGGTTGGCGCACGTAGCGCAATCGATCATGCAGGCGGCTCGGCCGCCCCTGCCAGAACTCCATGGCGTCGGCCCGAAGGCGATAGCCGCCCCAATGCGGCGGACGCGGCACTTCGTCCGGGTAGGTGACCGCCAGTTCTGCCACCCGTTGTTCGAGCATGGCGCGATCTTCGATTACCGCGCTCTGCGGGCTCGCCCAGGCGCCGATCCGGCTGTCATAGGGGCGACTGGAAAAGTAGGCGTCTGACTCCGCGGCCGCAATCTGCTCGACGGCGCCTTCCACACGGACTTGCCGCTCGAGCACAGCCCAGTAAAACAGCAGGCTTGCGTGGGGATTGGCGGCAAGCTCCGCGCCCTTCCGGCTGGTGTAGTTGGAGTAGAAGGTGAAGCCGGATTCGTCGGCCAATCGCAGCAGCACGATGCGCGCGCTGGGAACGCCATCAGCGGTCGCCGTTGCCAGCGTCATCGCGTAGGGCTCGGGCAGTTCGGCGGCGATCGCGTCGGACAGCCATTCGCGGAACAGTGTGAGCGGATCCGCGGGCGCCGTGCACTCGACCAGTTGCCCCTTGAGGTAATCCTCCCTCAGATGCGAGGTATCCATCGGATTGCCTCCCGTCACATGTTCGGATAGTTCGGACCACCGCCGCCTTCGGGTGTGACCCAGACGATGTTCTGCGTTGGATCCTTGATGTCGCAGGTCTTGCAGTGAACGCAGTTCTGAGCGTTGATCTGCAGCTTGTCGCTGCCATCATCGCCCTTGATGAATTCATAGACCCCGGCCGGGCAATAGCGTTGTTCCGGGCCGCCGAACTGGGTAAGGTTGACGTTGACCGGCACGGACGGGTTCTTCAAGGTCAGGTGGATCGGCTGATTCTCCTCGTGATTTGTGCTCGAGATGAACACCGACGAGAGCCGATCGAAAGTCACGACCCCGTCCGGCTTGGGGTAAGCAATCGCCTGGCATTGCGCCGCCGGCTTCAACTTCTCGTGATCCGCGCGGGTCTGATGCATGGTCCATGGCGCCTTGCCGCGGAACACGACCTGATCGATGCCCACCAGCAGCGAGCCGAGATAGAGCCCCTTGCTCATTGCCGGTTTGAAATTGCGCGCCCGATGCAGTTCTTCATGCAGCCAGGATTGGGCAAAAGCGTCCGCGTAAGCGGATAGCTCGTCGTGCTGCCGCCCACTGCCCAGCGCGTCGAACGCCGCGCTCGCCGCCAGCATGCCCGACTTGATCGCGGCATGAGAACCCTTGATCCGCGAGGCGTTGAGGAAGCCCGCATTGCAGCCGATCAGCGCACCGCCTGGGAACACCAGCTTCGGCAGCGACTGCAGCCCGCCGGCGGTGATGGCGCGTGCGCCGTAGGCGATCCGCTTGCCGCCCTCGAAGAATCGCCGGATCGCCGGGTGGGTCTTGTAACGCTGAAATTCCTCGTAGGGGCTGAGGTAAGGGTTCTCGTAGCCCAGCCCGACCACAAAGCCCACTGCCACCTGATTGTCCTTCATGTGGTAGAGGAAGGATCCGCCGTAGGTATGGGTATCGAGCGGCCAGCCAGCGGTGTGAACGACCAGTCCGGCTTGGTGCTTGGCCGGATCGATCTCCCACAGCTCCTTCAGGCCGATGCCGTAGGTCTGCGGATCGCGTCCTTCGTCGAGCCGGAAACGGGCAATCAGTTGTTTGCCGAGATGGCCACGCGCACCCTCGGCGAACAGGGTGTACTTGCCGTGCAGTTCGACGCCCGGCTGGAAGTTCGGCGTCGGTTGTCCATCCCGCCCGACCCCCATGTCGCCGGTTGCGACACCCTTGACGGCACCCTGGTCGTCGAAGAGGATCTCCGCCGCGGCAAAACCCGGATAGATCTCGACGCCCAGCGCCTCGGCCTGCTCGCCGAGCCAGCGCACCAGACTGGCCAGGCTGATGACGTAGTTGCCATGATTGCCGAAGCAACCCGGCAACAGCCAGTTCGGCGTCTGCCGCGAGCCGGATTCGGTAAGAAACAGAAAACGATCTTCGCTGACCGGGACATCGACGGGCGCGCCGCGTTCTCGCCAATCGGGGAACAACTCGTCGATTCCGCGCGGGTCCATCACCGCGCCTGACAGGATGTGGGCACCGATCTCGGAGCCCTTCTCGAGCACACAGACCCCGACTTCTCCGCCCGCCGCGGCGGCTAACTGCTTGATTGTAATGGCCGCCGAAAGGCCGGCCGGGCCGCCGCCGACAACGACGACGTCGTATTCCATGATGTCACGTTCTGTCAATTGGACTTCCTCCGTTCGATCGCGATTCCGCTGCCCCACCCGCCCGACAGCGCATCGTCGCCAAGAGGGTTATTCTATCCTGCTCGACCGGTACGCCCCATGCTGACCTGCCCGCGACGTCCCGTGACCGGTGACCTGTTCAGAAGCCGCGCCGGGCGTCGATAATCAACGAATTAGCGAGGTCCAACGGGGCCGGAAAGCCGAGCTTGAAACTTCATATCCTGTCGGACCTTCATTTCGAATACGACACCGAATTCCAGGTGCCGGAAACGACGTCGGACGTCCTGATCCTCGCGGGCGACATCAGTCCCGGCCTCAATGGCATGGCGCGTTTCGCCCGCAGCACCAAGCCGGTGATCTATGTTCCCGGCAACCACGAATTCTACGGCGAGTCGATCCATGCGCTGCCCGCCGCGCTGCGGCTGCTGGCCAACGGCAGCAGCATTCACCTGCTCGACAACGACGAAGTCCGGCTGGGGGACGTAAGGTTTCTTGGCGCCACGCTGTGGACCAGCTACGAACTGTATGGCATCGAGCGCATCGGCGAAGTTACCGCGCACGCCGACCGGCACCTCAACGACTACATCTGCATCCAGAGCGAAAACGCCGCGACGCTGACCCCCGGGCAGACGGTCAGTCTGCACCGGAAGGCAGTCGATTGGCTCGAGCGCAAGCTCGACGAACCGTTCGATGGCAAGACCGTGGTCGTCACCCACCATGCACCGCACCCTGCCAGCCTGATGCCCAAGCACGAAGGCAAGCTGATCAACGCCGCCTATGCGTCGGACCTGACGCATCTGATGGGCAAGGCGGTGCTGTGGATTCATGGCCACACCCATCATTCAATCGACTACTCGGTCAATGGCACCCGCATCGTCACTAATCCCAAGGGCTACCGCGACGAGAACCGCGGCTTCGATCCGGCGCTGGTTGTCGAGGTGTGAGTCGGATCGCCTGAGGCGCACGGATATCGGTCGTGCGGGCAGTTCGGTCCGGGCGGCGATAGTCGGACATCGGAAGAGCATCGTCTTCCGGCTCGTTCGGCGCGATGCGCATCGGATACTTCGTCCACAAGCCGGAAGGGTGCAACAAGCGCAGAACCAGTAGCGTGCAATAAGCGCAGCGCATTGCACCGGACGATCCCACTCGGCGCAATATCGATTGCGCCCTGCGAATTCTTGCGGTAACCGATGCCGGTGAGCTTGCTGGCATCGTCCCAGGTGTAGCCGCTCGATTTGCGCTTCGGCAATGCGTGGAATATCCCGGTCTCCGCCAAAAACTCTGTCAAGGGGGCAGAAAGGGAATCTGTTGACGCACGAATATATGACCTTCGTACAATACGGCAAGCCGATCAGCGAATCGGTCTTAGCATCGGCGCTCCACCTTGGAGAGCACCTCATGCGGAAACGGAAGACGGAAGTGATCGAGAGCTTTGGACGGCGCCTGGCCCAGTTGCGCAAGGACGCGGGCTTCACGCAGGTGGAGTTGGCCACCGTGGTCGGCATCACGCACGGATGGTGGCCTACTACGAGGCGCCGGATGCCCGTCCGCCGGCCCATCTGCTGCCGAAGATGGCGCAGGTGCTCGGGGCGAGCGTGGAGGTGCTGCTGGGTGTGAGTCAGCCGCGCCGGCCGAAGAGGTTGGCCACCAACCGGTTGGAACGCCGCTTGCTGGAGATTGAAAAGCTCGATCCCAAGGCCAAGCGCCAGATCACACAGTTGCTCGATACCTTCATCGAGCGCGAGAAGCACAAGCAGCGCATCAGCGCACAGGAGGCCTGACCATGACCACGATTCAGATCGAATTGCCCGATGCGACCGTGCAGGCGGCGCGTGAGGCGGGGCTGCTGACGACGCCGGCGCTGGAGCGCCTGCTCAATGAGGCGATCCGGCGCCAGCAGGCGGCCGATGCGCTGCTGGGACTCGCCGATCGCGTGGCCGCCGCCGGCGTCCCGTCGATGTCGATGGAAGAGATCAATGAGGAGGTGAAAGCCGCACGCGCGGAGCGCAGGCAGCGTGCGGGCGGTCATTGACACGAATGTGCTGCTCTCCGGGCTGCTCTGGCACGGGGCGCCGCATGTGTTGCTGGCGCATGTGCGCGCCGGCACGTTGATCCTCGTCAGCAGTCCGGCGCTGTTGGCCGAAATGGAGGCCGTCATCAGTCGTGCGAAGTTCGATGTGATCCTGACCCGCTCGAACACCTCGCGCGAACACGCGCTGCCCGAGTTGCGGCAATTGGCCGAACTGATTGAGCCGCCGCCGCTGGCCGCGCCGGTGTGCCGCGATTCCGATGACGACGCGGTCCTCGCCCTTGCTCTGGCCGCCCAGGCCGATCTGATCGTCTCCGGCGATGACGATCAGCTCTCGCTCAGGCACCACCACGGTATCCCGATCGTGAACTCGGCACAGGCGCTGCAACAGATCGCCAAATAGACCAAGGTCCGCAAGTGCGGCCTTGCATCAGCACCTACCCACGCGAGGCGGGTGGGGTGAGGCTTTGCAGCCTGTTCGAAATCAACTCGGTAGAGTAGAGGACAGGTGCATAAGACATTAGGTTGAGCCTAGCCGTTTCCGCCCCTTTCGTCTGACGGTGCCTCAATAGCTTTGCCATAGTCTGCCACCCCTGTCCTCCCTCATCAAACCGTGCATGCGCTATTAACGCACACGGCTTTCTGATGTTCTTCACACCACGGCATGCGCCGATTTCCAGCGCGTCTTCACCGGAACCTTGAATAGCCCATAGTCCGCATACAGCTTCCGACGCGAGAAGCGCTTCAATGCTTCTTCCCGGTTTCGAATCTTGTGCGGCTTCATCAGATGGTTCCGCAGGCGGTTTTCCGCATGGCTTTTCACCTTGTCGAGTACCTTGCTGGAGTTCCGATAGTGGAAGTACCCTGCCCAGCCACGCAGGCTGGCGTTCAGATTTCTCACCACATCATCCAGTGGTATCGGCGTCAATTTTCGATCCGTCTTTTGCTTGATGCTTTCCTTGATTTTCGCAAGTGCTTTCGGTGTAGGGGCAACATGACTATATCGCCGCCCCGTCCGCCAGCTCTTGCTCACCCTGATTGGGTGTAACTCTCATACTGATGCCCGGCGAGTCGGAAGCGGCACGACGTTTTCGGGGAAGTGAATCTCGCGCCGGTATTGAGCCGAGACGAGCTGCCACGCGGCATCGAAGCGCTCGCTCTGCGCCAGCGCACGGAAGGTGAGGATCGCCTGCCCGCCGTCGATGCTCCAGCGTTGCCCCGAGCGTTTCATGCGCTGGGTCACCAGCGTCTTGCAGGCCGCCTCCACCACGCCCGAGCCGATCGGCAGATTCTCGGCACGCAGTCGCGCATAGTCCATGCGTGCGCGGTTGCGCCGGAAGTACGTGAGTTCCTGCTTGAGCGCCTTGCAACGGCGCTTGCGGCTGTGATGGTAGGCGAGCGTGCGGATCACCCTGCCCACGCCGTCCTCGGCCTTGAGCAGCAGATGGCGGTATTCCTTGAAGCGGGCCTGCGCCTTAGGGGACGTTTCACCATAGACATGACCGAAGGCCCGCCGCAGATGTTCCGCGGCGTGGTAGAAGTCCACCACTTCCTCGCCTGGGGGCAGTTCCTTGGCGAGGAACTCCCAGTTGTCGCGCGCCCCATCGGCCACCTTGACCAGTCGTAGTTGCGGTTGGTTCTGGAGCGCATGTTCGACTTCGGCCACCAGTTGGCGCTTGAGTGTGCACTTCTTCGGCTCGGGCATGCGCGCATGACGCACCGTGCGCAGCCGCTCGCCGGCCCCGTCATAGTGGCTCAGCGTGCCGCAGCCCACTTCGCGAAATCCCGCTGGCCCCTTGGTGGGCTTGCCCTGCTGTCGGCTTTGTTCGCGTTTGTCCTCGCGCTGCCCGTCTTTCATCGGCGCCATCACCCCGTCCAGCGAGACCGCAAGCACGGCGGCCTGGGCGAGGGGCGGCGCCTGCTCGCGCAACTGGCTCTCCCACTGCATACGATGTTGTTCCCACTTCGCGTCAATCGCCTTGGGCAGTCGGTCCAGGCTGCTGCGTGAGGGGTGCATGCCGCCCAACTCGCCAAACAACTGCTCGCCTTCGGCCGGCGTCAGATGGGTGACTACCCACAAGCCCATCCGCGCGGCCAGCGGGGTGAAGAACCCCTCGACGATCCCAGCACGCAACTCCAGCGGGCATTCGCTCTGCCCGTTGGTGCCCGCCGCACGGTAACGGTGGCGCAGCACCTTCACCGGTCCGGCCGCCGTCATGTATTCGCCGTAGCCGCTGACTACCCGTCGGTAGAGCACCCCCTCGATCCTCAGCACCGGGAGCGTCACGTCCAGCCGCGCCAGCTCTTCGCCGACAAACTCGCGCTCGGCTTCGGCAAAGCGCCGGCGCACTTCGCGCTCGAACGCTTCGAACCCTTCTCCATGGTCACTTGCGCAGCGCCTGCGCCCCTCGATAAAACACAATAGGCTCTCCAGCGCCTTGCCGCCGACACGCGCCTTTTCCTTGAGCGCGCCAACTTTCGCTACACTTTCCATGGGCCAGCCTCCGGTGGTTGTTTCTCGCAAATCCAACCGCCTTCTATCACGACGTTGGCCCACCCCCACCCATGCCAGACCAATTTCGTCTGGACACACTATCAGCATACTCATAAGCCATTGATTTTATTATCAACGGTAGACCTACACCCCCCTGATTTCAAATCCCAGAAAATTGAAGCTTTCTTTCCGGGCATCCACAATGCGGGTCTTGTTCTCGTTCAGCGTGAGGTCAAGTCGATCCAGCACACGCCGTACCATGGCCAGGGGTTCTTCTACCTTCCCGGCACATAGCACGAAAAAATCGTCCGCATAACGAACAATCCGCGCCTTCAGTTTCCAGCACAGTTGATGCCTGTCCCAAATTCGATCCAACAGATGCAGGTAGCAGTTCGACAACAGCGGTGAGATGACGCCGCCTTGCGGCGTGCCTTTGCTGTTGGCCTTGCCGCCGCCCACATTCTTCCGCGTGCCGTTCTCGTCTTCACCGATAACCGGGGCTTTGAGCCACAGTTTGATGAGGTGCAAAATCCCCCCATCCACTATTCGCTCGGCCACCACGGCCAACAGTTTCGCGTGAGGGATGCTGTCAAAGGAAACCCCGACACACTACCCATCACGAGGATCTTCCTCCAAGCGTCACCATCACTCGATCGCGTCATGCCTTCGAAGGTCAGCGCCTCGCCGTACCTGGGCTCGTTCATCGGCAGGGTCGTGCGCAGTTGCTCTTGGTCTTGCCCGACGGCAGTCGATCGCTCATTCCGACCGAATGGACGGATCTTCACGGATCGCAGTGCAGCGCACCAGCTGACCTGACCAGTCACAGCCTCGCTCTTCTTTCGGATTTGCTGCATGCACGCACCATCGTGGATGCTCTGCTGCGTCGCCTTCCCGCACCAGGGCAGGAGACGGACCAGCGTCCCAGAAAGGAGCGCCAGCATGATGCAACTGAGTCTGAGCATTGTGGAGGATCCAATCCCCGACAGCAGCGCGTGGAAGCAAATAGGCGAGGAACAGCAGAAGGTCGTCATCGAGGTATTGGCTCGGCTGATCGTGCAGGCAGCACTGCCCCAACCAAGCGAGGTGCAAGCTCATGACTGACGACAGCAAGATCAAGCCGGCCCACAGACAACGCGGCGCCTTCGTGTACGTACGGCAATCCACGCCGGCGCAAGTCGAGCATAACCGGGAGTCGACCGAACGGCAGTATGCGTTGGCCGATCGCGCCATGGAATTAGGCTGGTCCCGCGAACAGGTGACCGTCGTCGACGAGGACCTTGGCCTCTCGGGTTCAAGCACGGACAAGCGTTCGGGCTTCGCCCGCCTCATCGCTGCGGTGGCGATGCGGCTCGTCGGCATCGTGCTCGGTCTGGAAGTGTCACGTCTTGCACGCAACAATGCCGACTGGTACCACTTGCTCGACCTGTGTGCGATGACCGATACACTGATCGGCGATGCCGACGGTCTATACCATCCGGCGTGGTTCAATGACCGGCTGCTGCTCGGGCTCAAGGGCACCATGAGTGAGGCCGAGCTGCATATCATCCGCGCACGTCTGGAAGGCGGTATTCGCAACAAGGCCGCCCGGGGCGAACTGCGCCGCGGATTGCCCACAGGTTTCATCTGGGGGAGGAAGACGGCGAGGTATTGCTGCATCCCGACGAGGCCGTCAGGCAGGCGATACGCTGTGTCTTCGAGCGCTTCGCCGAACTCGGCTCGGCGCGCCGTGTCTGGTTGTGGTTGCGCGGCGAAGGCCTGTCGTTTCCAGCGCAATACAACAACTATGGCAACGAAATCCGTTGGGGGACTCCGACCTATACGGCTATTCACGGCATACTCACCAATCCCGTCTATGCCGGCGCGTACGTCTATGGCAAGAGCCGCCACGAACGCGTCCTCGACGAGGCGGGTAAGATCAAGAAGCGCAGCCGCAAGTTGCCCCAATCGCAATGGGCCGTTCTGATCCACGAGCATCACGAAGGTTATATCGACCGAGCCACCTATGAAGCCAACCAGGCACGCCTGGGGACCAATATACGGCCCCGAGCGCATCAGCCCGGAGGGGCCGTGAGAGAGGGTGCGGCCCTGTTGCAAGGCATTGCCACTTGCGGTCACTGTGGCCGCAAACTGCGCACCCAATATCCCGGGCGAAATGCGCGTCCCGGCTATTACTGCGCTGGCGAGAACGTCGTCAACGGCCGCGGTGTCCACTGCCTGAACATCGGCGGCATGCAAATCGACCAGGCCGTCGCCGATAGCCTTCTTGAAGCTCTCAAGCCAGCTGCCTTGGAGGCGGCGCTACAGGCTACGCAACAACTCGAATCTGACCACCATGCGGCGCTGGCACAGTGGCGTATGACAGTGGAAAGGGTGCGCTACGAAGCGCAACGTGCCGAGCGTCGGTATCGTGCTGTCGATGCCGAGAACCGGCTTGTCGCGCGCGGGCTGGAAGCCGAATGGGAACTGCGCTTGAGTGAGCTCGAGCAGGCGCAAACCGAACTCGCCCGCAAGCGCCAGTTGCGGCCCCATACATTGAGTCCCGAAGAGCGTCAGCGCATCGGCGCACTCGGCGCCGATCTCAAGCGCGTCTGGGCCGCGCCGACGACCACCGATCGCGACAAGAAGGAGTTGCTGCGCACGCTGCTCGAAGAAGTGATTATTACCGTGCAACGCGACGAATGGCGCGCCCATCTGACGCTGCGTTGGAGAGGCGGCATGATCAGCGAAATCGATGTCCATTTGCCACGCCTCAATCCCGCTCGCATACACACCGACGAAGACACCGTCGAGCTCGTTCGACGGCTCACCGCTCACTACCCGGATGGCCTCATCGCGGGCATCCTCAATCGTCAAGGCCGCAAGACGGTCCGCGGTGAGCGCTTCAGCGCAAACCAGGTGGGCAGCCTGCGGCGGTATCGCGACATTGCGCGCTTCGAGCCGCCCGCAGAGCCCCCAAAAGGCGAACTGGTAACGATCGCCGGCGCGGCCGACATTCTGCAGGTTGCCCCTTCCACAATTCACCGCTGGCTCGCCGAGGGATTGATCGCTGGCGAACAACTTACCCCGGGTGCGCCGTGGCGTATTCGCATCACGGACGAGTTGCGCGCACGATTCGTCGAAGAGCCGCCCGAAGGCTACGTGGCAATGCTCGAAGCCACTCTGCTACTCGGCGTTTCGCGCCAGACCGTGTTGCAGCGTGTAAAGCGCGGCGAACTTGACGCCGTTCACGTCATCCGAGGAAGAAGAAAAGGCATACGAATCAAAATTATAGACGACCAGCCTGACCTATTCACTCAAAAATCATGACAACGGGTGCAGTATGAAGCCACGTGGTGGGTAGAGACGGGCCTTGAGGTTTGCCCTCTTGTACCCGTCCCCCCTCGCAGAACCCGCCGTGCGGAATTACCGCAACGGGCTCCCCAGGTTGCACTCGTCGGGTGCGCGTCACACCGTCGCATGGCATGTCGAAACCGCATAAGGCAGTTCAAACCAGGATCGACTCTTGAGGTAGCTCCAGTACATGCGATGGCGCTGACTGCGTCGTCGCAGCGTAAGGCTCCATTGCCGGGCCACCGCTCGACGGATGGCGTCGAGTTTCGGTTTGCAGTGATGCAGCCCAAAGTACTGATAGAAGCCGCGCAGCATCGAGGTTAGCTGACGCTGTTGGTCACGTCGCTTCCAGTGCATATGCCTCTTGAGCCAGTCCTTGGTCTTGGCCAAGAACTTTCGGCAGCTTTTTACGCAAGGTATCCGCACCAAGGCAAACTTGCCGCCTCGGTCGACTCCGCAGACGTGCTTGAAACCCAGGAAGTCAAACGTTTCCGGCTTTTCGCCGGTCTTCTCCAGGTCGGTCCGCACGAAGCGCCCAAAGCGCATCAGCCGCGTCTTCTCTTCCGCCAATTCCAAGCCGAATTTCCCGAACCGCTTCCTCAGGCCCTTTTCGAACCCTTCCGCATCGCGCCGGTATTGGAAATTCACCACGAAGTCATCGGCGAACCTCGTCAGGTACACCTCCCCTGGCACCACGGCTTGACCCTCTTCTCAAACCAGAGATCCAGCACATAGTGCAGGTAGATATTTGCCAAGATCGGGCTGATCGGCCCGCCTTGCGGCGATCCTTCTTCAGTTCGCGTCACGACACCTCCCGCCATGAAGCCCGCTTTCAGCCATTTGCCAATCAGGCGCAGGATGACCGGGTCTCCAATCCGATGGGCCACCATCTGCTGTAGCCAATCATGCTGGATGTGATTGAAGGAAACCCCGACACACTACCCATCACGAGGATCTTCCTCCAAGCGTCACCATCACTCGATCGCGTCATGCCTTCGAAGGTCAGCGCCTCGCCGTATACTGGGCTCGTTCATCGGCAGGGTCGTGCGCAGTTGCTCTTGGTCTTGCCCGACGGCAGTCGATCGCTCATTCCGACCGAATGGACGGATCTTCACGGATCGCAGTGCAGCGCACCAGCTGACCTGACCAGTCACAGCCTCGCTCTTCTTTCGGATTTGCTGCATGCACGCACCATCGTGGATGCTCTGCTGCGTCGCCTTCCCGCACCAGGGCAGGAGACGGACCAGCGTCCCAGAAAGGAGCGCCAGCATGATGCAACTGAGTCTGAGCATTGTGGAGGATCCAATCCCCGACAGCAGCGCGTGGAAGCAAATAGGCGAGGAACAGCAGAAGGTCGTCATCGAGGTATTGGCTCGGCTGATCGTGCAGGCAGCACTGCCCCAACCAAGCGAGGTGCAAGCTCATGACTGACGACAGCAAGATCAAGCCGGCCCACAGACAACGCGGCGCCTTCGGGTACGTACGGCAATCCACGCCGGCGCAAGTCGAGCATAACCGGGAGTCGACCGAACGGCAGTATGCGTTGGCCGATCGCGCCATGGAATTAGGCTGGTCCCGCGAACAGGTGACCGTCGTCGACGAGGACCTTGGCCTCTCGGGTTCAAGCACGGACAAGCGTTCGGGCTTCGCCCGCCTCATCGCTGCGGTGGCGATGCGGCTCGTCGGCATCGTGCTCGGTCTGGAAGTGTCACGTCTTGCACGCAACAATGCCGACTGGTACCACTTGCTCGACCTGTGTGCGATGACCGATACACTGATCGGCGATGCCGACGGTCTATACCATCCGGCGTGGTTCAATGACCGGCTGCTGCTCGGGCTCAAGGGCACCATGAGTGAGGCCGAGCTGCATATCATCCGCGCACGTCTGGAAGGCGGTATTCGCAACAAGGCCGCCCGGGGCGAACTGCGCCGCGGATTGCCCACAGGTTTCATCTGGGGGGAGGAAGACGGCGAGGTATTGCTGCATCCCGACGAGGCCGTCAGGCAGGCGATACGCTGTGTCTTCGAGCGCTTCGCCGAACTCGGCTCGGCGCGCCGTGTCTGGTTGTGGTTGCGCGGCGAAGGCCTGTCGTTTCCAGCGCAATACAACAACTATGGCAACGAAATCCGTTGGGGGACTCCGACCTATACGGCTATTCACGGCATACTCACCAATCCCGTCTATGCCGGCGCGTACGTCTATGGCAAGAGCCGCCACGAACGCGTCCTCGACGAGGCGGGTAAGATCAAGAAGCGCAGCCGCAAGTTGCCCCAATCGCAATGGGCCGTTCTGATCCACGAGCATCACGAAGGTTATATCGACCGAGCCACCTATGAAGCCAACCAGGCACGCCTGGGGACCAATATACGGCCCCGAGCGCATCAGCCCGGAGGGGCCGTGAGAGAGGGTGCGGCCCTGTTGCAAGGCATTGCCACTTGCGGTCACTGTGGCCGCAAACTGCGCACCCAATATCCCGGGCGAAATGCGCGTCCCGGCTATTACTGCGCTGGCGAGAACGTCGTCAACGGCCGCGGTGTCCACTGCCTGAACATCGGCGGCATGCAAATCGACCAGGCCGTCGCCGATAGCCTTCTTGAAGCTCTCAAGCCAGCTGCCTTGGAGGCGGCGCTACAGGCTACGCAACAACTCGAATCTGACCACCATGCGGCGCTGGCACAGTGGCGTATGACAGTGGAAAGGGTGCGCTACGAAGCGCAACGTGCCGAGCGTCGGTATCGTGCTGTCGATGCCGAGAACCGGCTTGTCGCGCGCGGGCTGGAAGCCGAATGGGAACTGCGCTTGAGTGAGCTCGAGCAGGCGCAAACCGAACTCGCCCGCAAGCGCCAGTTGCGGCCCCATACATTGAGTCCCGAAGAGCGTCAGCGCATCGGCGCACTCGGCGCCGATCTCAAGCGCGTCTGGGCCGCGCCGACGACCACCGATCGCGACAAGAAGGAGTTGCTGCGCACGCTGCTCGAAGAAGTGATTATTACCGTGCAACGCGACGAATGGCGCGCCCATCTGACGCTGCGTTGGAGAGGCGGCATGATCAGCGAAATCGATGTCCATTTGCCACGCCTCAATCCCGCTCGCATACACACCGACGAAGACACCGTCGAGCTCGTTCGACGGCTCGCCGCTCACTACCCGGATGGCCTCATCGCGGGCATCCTCAATCGTCAAGGCCGCAAGACGGTCCGCGGTGAGCGCTTCAGCGCAAACCAGGTGGGCAGCCTGCGGCGGTATCGCGACATTGCGCGCTTCGAGCCGCCCGCAGAGCCCCCAAAAGGCGAACTGGTAACGATCGCCGGCGCGGCCGACATTCTGCAGGTTGCCCCTTCCACAATTCACCGCTGGCTCGCCGAGGGATTGATCGCTGGCGAACAACTTACCCCGGGTGCGCCGTGGCGTATTCGCATCACGGACGAGTTGCGCGCACGATTCGTCGAAGAGCCGCCCGAAGGCTACGTGGCAATGCTCGAAGCCACTCTGCTACTCGGCGTTTCGCGCCAGACCGTGTTGCAGCGTGTAAAGCGCGGCGAACTTGACGCCGTTCACGTCATCCGAGGAAGAAGAAAAGGCATACGAATCAGGATTATAGACGACCAGCCTGACCTATTCACTCAAAAATCATGACAACGGGTGCAGTATGAAGCCACGTCCAAATATCCTCGGATGTCGGCCTCGAACAAGTGTCCCACCTTCTTCGTCACGATCACCGCGCGCAACGCCCGTAGGGCGTCGTGCGGGTTACGTCCTGGCCGGAATCCGTACGAGCATTCCAGGAAATCCGCCTCGAACACCGCTTCCAATATCCGCGCAACCGCTCTCTGCAGCAGGCGATCTTCAACCGTCGGAATTCCTAACGGCCTCGTACCTTCCTTGCCGGGACCCTTCGGGATATCCACGCGGCGTACCGGTGGCGCTCGATAGGCCCCTTGCTTCAAGCGTTCGCACAGATCCCGGACCCGTCTGTCCAAGTCTCGTTCAAACTCCTTCGTCGTCTCTCCATCGACCCCGCTTGCGCCTCGCCGATTCATCTGCTTCCAGGTCTCTTGCAGAAACTCCGGCGTGATCAGATGCGCCAACGAAGTGAAGCGCAGCTTCGGATTCGATTTCGCTTTCCCAACGATCTGGTCCAGTTGTGTGGACATTCTTTTCCAACCTCTGCGTGCAGGGAATGTTTCCCCAGACCAGCTACTCAACCTGCCCCGCCCCTTCCCCATGTACGCGGCTTTCCCGCGCTCCGAGTACTACTGGCGAGTCCGACTTCCACCGTCGCGTTTGTCTCCCTCAGGATGGTCCTTTCGGTCAACATACTCGGTCCGTTATGGCCAGACCAAGACGGCGGTGGATCTCCCAGGTGCCATGACGCTTCCATTTCTGACCATGCCGTGCTCTCAGACCCCGCCGGAGTCTCCAGCGACCATCGCCCGTAGCGGTCGCCTACTGTTGCCTTCCAGGTATTCGACCCTGTCGGCCTCCGGATGTATCACGAGGCTCCATCGCTTCACTTGCGTTACGGCCTGGTCATCGCTCTGTCTACGCTTAACTCATGTCGTTACCTTCATGAGCCCAAGACTCGATTCCCGGTGGGGTGGCTCTTCCCCCTTGCCGGGGCGGGAATCTCACCCGCTGAAAGCGCCGGGCTTAACCTGGCGCACCCAAGTATTTCGACAGGTCGGCATCGATGACTTGCGTGTGGCCTCGGTGCAGTGCTTCGGCGATTTCATCGACCGCATCATGGGCCGATTTCTTCGGCCTGAACCCGTAGGAGTTCGGGCAGAAGTCGGCTTCAAAGATCGGTTCAATGACAAGTTTCACCGCCATCTGCGCTACTCGGTCACGAATCGTCGGTATTCCCAGCGGGCGCTGACTGCCATCCGCTTTCGGAATCATGACGCGCCGTACCGGTTTGGGGTGGTAGGTCTTTTCTTTCAGGTCTTGGGCCAGCTCCGACAAAAACGCGTCTATCCCTGTCGTCTGCTCTATCACCTCGAAGCTGATCCCATCAACGCCGGGACTTCCTTTGTTGGCTCGAACCAGGCGGTAGGCATGGCCGAGTATGTCTGCCCGCCAGACCTTGTCGTATAGCGCATAGAAGCGATAGGCCGGTTCTTGCTTGGCCTTGGTGTAGAGCTTCCTCTGCAGTGTCCTGATAACTTCAGGGGTGGTTAGCATGGCGCAATCCCCTTCTCCTTCACGCTTTGGTTGCTTGAACAAAGCAGGGCTCCTTCCCTCGTCCGGGGTTATGTCCCGCGAACTCGAACAGTACTATGAGCCCCTCCGACTCCCGTTACGGCCTGCTACGATTTCGTTTCCTTATACGCATCAGTCGGTGGTCTCCCCACCGCCGTGACGGGTCTCCCGTGCTGCACGATCTATCCTCCACAACATGCCACCCCTGCCACCCCGGGAGTCGTTGCCGCCACTTCCGTTGTTTCAGCGACATCCAGCGGCCTTCCCCTTCAGACCAGAGGGTCGGCTTCTCCATTTAGTGTTACGAGGCTACGTCCAGGTTCGCTTGCGCTGCGGCCTGCTGCTTTGCCCTTGGGAAACTTACGACATCCAATTACTCAGACGCCGCTTCCCGGTGCTAAAAAGGCGTACGGACAACTCCTTTCACGGGACTTTAACCCGCTGGATATACCGCCGATCACGGCGAACAGCCTGGCCCGTATGATTCGCAGGACAACCCGCAGGCCGTCTTGGCCTTCGCTTGATCTTGGACAGCACCCGCAGGCACGATCTTGATACCCCGTCATAACACGTCCGAAATCCGCGTCAATTCAAGGCAACAGATGACCGCTTTCGGCTATCTTGGACAGCAGTGATAGATTTTCCTTTCCTGTTTCGTCGAAGCGCAGCCCAAGCTACCGCGCTTGACCGGCACGCAGTATGTACATACACTGTCCATGTACATTCCGGCTACGCAGGAGAACGCTGATGGCAGCGGTCGAACGAATTGTCGTGCAGACAACGCCGCAAGACAAGAAGGCATTCGTCGCGAAAGCGAAGAGACTTGATCTGCCGCTCTCCGAGCTGATGCGGCGCGGCGCGCTTGCCTATCAGTCGAGCGAAACCGATGCCGAACTGGCCGCGCTCGCCGACGCCGCCAAGGCGGCGGCCGACAAGGCGGGCGCAGCGATCGACGATGCGCTCGACTTCATTTCGGAAAGCAACAAGCGCATTGCCGCGATGGAAGCACGGGCCTCGAAGCGGGTGGCGCGGAAGACGGCGTGATGGGGGTCACCGACAAGGTCTGGGGCGCACTGACTTCGATGATCAAGCTCGAAGACAAGGTGAATCGCCAGGCCGAAGCGATGAAGATTCAACAGCAGAAGATCGAAGATCTGACCGGGCGCGTGATCCGCCTGGAAGCGCAACTGGAGCTTCTCACCGGCGCAGCGATGGTCAGGAAACTCAAGGGCGACTGAGCAAGCGCAACAAGCGCCCTTCGCCGCATAACCTTGGGCTTCGCAACGCTCAGCCCAACCGCACTACCACATCATCGCGCCGCCGGGATCGCCATTGCACCGGTTTCGCGCGACACGCCTTTCCGATATCGCCCATACATGCGGGTTGCGGCGATCCCGGCCACGCGGCGGAGTCATTGCACGCATTGATTGCGACGATTACGATGCCTGCTTGCATTCAAGGAGGCGACCACCCGGGACCGGCTCCGTCATGGGTGGCCCGGGAGGCGCATGGATCGGCGATCTTCGGGCGGCCATGCCGGTAAGGGCCGTGGATTGGCGCTGCTGGCATTGCGATGCCGCAGATCGCCATTCCATGCGGGTCGTGGCGAAGTGGCATGCGGCGCGCTGCACCCTGGCTGCGCTCGCTAGAACTGATCCTCGCTCAGCGCCAGCGCGCCTGGCGCGCCATTGGCAACCGTGAACGCCAGCCCGGGCGCCTGGCTCAGCAGATGGTCGGCGTAGAAGCGGGCGGTGACGATCTTGGCCTGCATGAAGGCAGCAGCACCCTCGCCCGCGGCCAGACGGCGCTGCGCAGCCAGCGCCGCGCGCGCCATCTGCCAGCCACCGGCGACGATGCCGAGGAGCTTGAGCATCGGCACCGCGCCGACCGAGGCCGATCGGGCATCGCTGCCATAAGTCGCGGTGATCGCATCGACCGCCTGCCCGAGCGCCAGAGCGCCCGCCGACAGCGCGCGGCGTATCGTGGCGAAATCGTCGCCCGCCTGTTGGGCGAGTTCGCCGTCGAGGTTTGCCATCAGACCGATCACCGCACGGATCGTCGCGCCGCCGTCGCGCGCGATCTTGCGGCCGATCAGGTCGTTTGCCTGGATGCCGGTCGTACCCTCGTAGATCGTGGTGATCCGCGCATCACGAAAATGCTGTGCCGCGCCGGTTTCTTCGATATAGCCCATGCCGCCGTGAATCTGCACGCCGAGCGAGGACACGTCCTGTGCCGTCTCGGTGCTCCAGCCCTTGACGATCGGGATCATCAGCTCGGCGAAAGCCTGATTGCGCTTGCGTTCGCCCTCGTCGGGATGGCGCTGGGCCGCATCGAGCGCGGCGGCCGTGACGTAGGCGACCGCGCGCATCGCCTCGGTCTGCGACTTCATCATCATCAGCATCCGACGCACGTCGGGGTGGTGGATGATGGTGACCTTTTCGCCGGTCCTGCTGCCGATTTCCGGCCCCTGCACCCGTTCTTTCGCATAGCTGAGCGCATGCTGGTAGGCGCGTTCGGCCAGGGCGATGCCCTCGAGCCCGACCGCGTAGCGAGCCGCGTTCATCATGATGAACATATAGGACAGGCCGAGGGTTTCCTGACCGCACAGATAGCCGACTGCGCCGCCGGCATCGCCGTAGGCCAGGACGCAGGTGGGGCTCGCATGAATCCCCAGCTTGTGCTCGACGGAAACACAGCGCACATCGTTGCGTGCGCCGAGGCTGCCGTCCGGGTTGACCAGATACTTCGGTACGACGAACAGGGACAATCCCTTGACGCCCTCGGGCGCCTTGGGGGTGCGTGCCAGCACGAGATGGACGATGTTGTCCGCCATGTCGTGTTCACCGTAGGTGATGAAGATCTTCTGGCCGAAGACCCGGTAGCTTCCGTCCGGCTGCGGTTCCGCGCGCGTGCGTACCGCAGCGAGATCACTACCCGCTTGCGGTTCCGTCAGGTTCATGGTGCCGGTCCATTCGCCACTCACCATCTTCGGCAGGAAGCTGGCCTTGAGTTCGGCCGACCCGCACAGGGTCAGCGCTTCGATGGCGCCCGTGGTCAGCAGCGGACAGAGCGAGAACGAGATGTTCGACGACTTCCACATTTCCTGCACGGCGGCGACCACCAGCCTCGGCATGCCCTGGCCGCCGAAATCCGGCTCGCAGCCGATGCCGTTCCAGCCGTTGGCGACGAACTGCCTGTAGGCACTCGCGAAACCGCTCGCCATGGTCACGACGCCGTCATGAAATCGGACGCCCTCCTGGTCGCCGCTGCGATTGAGCGGGGCCAGCACTTCGCCGGCGAAACGGGCGGCCTCATCGAGAATCACTTCGACGGTGTCCGGCGCGGCATCTTCGCAACCCGGCAGGCGGGCCACGTCTTCCAGTCCGGCGAGTTCCCGAAGCACGAACTGCATGTCGCTCAGGGGTGCGGCATAGGGGCTCATCGAAACCTCCGTTGGCTGTCCGGGCGGCAGCCCGGCTTGCTCACTTGTTCAAAAGGTAGCGGCGATCGTCGAAGGTCGCCACCCACTCGGGCTTGTAAATCACCATCAGCGTCAACGCCATACCCGACAGCCAGCCTTCGGAAAAGCTCAGCAGCAGCATGTACGGCAGATACTGGCTGAACAGATACTCGGCCGGATAGACACCGGCCAGGAGCATCACCGTCGTAGAGGTCATGCCCATGATCATGATCACCGCGGATGCGCCGATGAAGGCATCGACGAACAGATAGACGAACAGATGATTGGGCAGCCGTCTCTCGGTAAAGCGCAGAATCGCGTTGCTCGCCAGCACGGGCAGGACGACCATCACCAATCCGTTCAGGGCGTAGGCGCTCCAGCCCGCCGCCCCGTTCAGCGTCGCCGCCGCCAGGACGATCGACAGACCGACGATCGCCAACTGCGGGCCGAACGCCAGGGTCATGACGGTGGCACCGAGCAGATGAAAGTCCAGGCCGGGTTTGACGCCGGCCTTCATGCTCCACAACAGGGTCAGCGTCACCACCAGTGCGAGCCAAGCGTGAAGCTGCGTGCCCTCGCCGAGTCGCTTCCACGGCGCCCGCCAAACCGCCCAGCCGACAGCCGCAAGCCATGGCAACAGCGCAACTGCGTACCATGGCCCCGGGAACAGTTCGGCCGGGAAATTCATGAACTCAACCGAGTTCGGCCACCAGTTGCGGCACCACTTCGAACAGATCTCCGACCAGGCCGTAGTCGGCGACCTGGAAGATCGGTGCCTCGGGATCCTTGTTGATCGCCACGATCACCTTGGAGTCCTTCATGCCGGCCAGATGCTGGATCGCACCCGATATGCCAATCGCGACATAGAGCTGCGGGGCCACCACCTTGCCGGTCTGGCCGACCTGGTAGTCGTTCGGCACGAACCCGGCATCGACCGCCGCGCGCGAGGCGCCCATGGCCGCGCCAAGCTTGTCGGCCAGCGGTTCGAGCACCTTGTGGTAGTTCTCGCCGCTGCCCAGACCGCGGCCACCGGAAACGATGATCTTTGCCGCAGCGAGCTCCGGCCGCGACGATACGCTGAGTTCGCGCCCGACCAACTCGGTTTTGGCCGCTGCCGGCGGCACGCTGACCGTGTCGATCGACGCTTCCCCGGCATCGCCCGCGGCATCGAACCCGGTGGTGCGCACGCTGATCACCTTGACGGCATCGGCGGACTTGACCGTCGCCAAAGCATTGCCGGCGTAGATCGGTCGCACGAAGGTATCGGGCGCCTCGACCGCGACGATTTCGGAGATCTGCGCAACATCCAGCAAGGCCGCAACCCGTGGCAGGAAGTTCTTGCCGAACGTGGTGGCCGGCGCCAGGATATGCGTGTAGCCCTCGGCCAACGACACCACCAATGCGGCGATGTCTTCCGCGGTCTGCCCCGCCAGGTGCGGGTCGTCGGCGAGCATCACGCGGGCGACCCCATCGAGCCCTGCTGCCGCCTGCGCAACCGCTGCGCAGCCCTCGCCCGCGACCAACACATGAATGTCGCCGCCGAGCTTGCTGGCCGCTGTCAGGGTGTTGCGGGTCGACGCCTTGAGCACGGCGTTGTCGTGTTCTGCAATGACCAGAATCGGCATCAGATTGCCTCCGGAAACAAGTGAACGAAATTCGCGATCATGCGATGACCTTGGCTTCGCCGCGCAGCTTGGCGACCAGTTGCTGAACATCCGCAACCTGCTCACCCGCCTGGCGCTTGGGCGGCTCGACGACCTTCAGCGTGGTCAGGCGCGGTGCCACATCGACGCCCAGATCGGCCGGCTTGACGGTCTCGAGCGGCTTCTTCTTGGCCTTCATGATGTTGGGCAGGGTGGCGTAGCGCGGCTCGTTCAGACGCAGATCAGTGGTGACCACGGCCGGCAGGGCGACCGTCAGGGATTCCAGGCCGCCATCGATCTCGCGGGTGACGGTGGCCTTGCCATCGGCTATCACGACCTTGGAGGCGAAAGTGGCCTGGCCCCAGCCCAGCAGGGCAGCCAGCATCTGGCCGGTCTGGTTGGCGTCGTCGTCGATCGCCTGCTTGCCGCAGATCACGATCTGTGGAGATTCCCGGTCGCAAAGCGCCTTGAGAATCTTGGCTACCGCGAGCGGCTGCAATTCGGCGTCGCTTTCCACCAAGATGGCCCGATCCGCGCCGAGCGCCAGCGCGATACGCAGCGTTTCCTGGCAGGCGGTCAAACCGCACGACACAGCGATGACCTCAGTGGCAAGGCCCGCCTCTTTCAGCCGAATCGCTTCTTCGACGGCAATTTCGTCGAACGGGTTCATCGACATCTTGACGTTGGCCAGGTCGACGCCCGAACCATCCGCCTTCACCCGCGGCTTGACGTTGTAGTCGATTACCCTCTTGACCGGTACAAGAACTTTCACCTATCTCTCCTTCGAAGCGGATTGACACACCGGACAGTCTCCAACAGAATGTCCATACGCTGCCGTACTGTGTCAATACGGTAGCGTATGGGCTCGTGGCTTGTCAAGTGTGCGAAACGGTTCCACATGCGACAGCGCCTGCGAGTGGACTCTTCACGACTGCCCTCGATTCTTCACGCCTGCCCTCCTCGCATCATAAAGCAACTATGCCGCGCGCCGAAGCATCTGCGCCCCGCGCCGCCCTCGATCGAGAGGCATGGATCGAGGCGGCCATCGGCACCCTTGCCGAGCACGGGATCGCGGGCGTGCGGGTGGAAAGCCTTGCCAAGTCGCTCGGCGTGACCAAGGGCAGTTTTTACTGGCACTTCCGCGACCGGCCGGAGCTGCTCGCCGCCGTCCTCGACTTCTGGAAACAGGGGCGCATCAGCGACATCATCAGACAGACCCGTTGCGACCCCGGGCAGGAACGGGAACAACTCGACCATATTCTGGCCGTCTACAGCGCCAGCCGCAATCGCAAGGGCATTCGTATCGAACTGGCAATCCGCGACTGGGCGCGCCGCGACCCGCGGGCTGCGGCGGTGGTGGAGGAAGTCGATGGCGCGCGCTTCGATTGCGCCCGCCGCTTGTTTGTCGCGCGCGGAATGTCCGACCAGGAAGCCGCCGCACGAAGCATCCTGCTCTACGCCTATGTGTTCGGCCAGAGCTTGATGGACTGCGACCGCTTCGAGGCCGATCTGCCGCTCGCCCGCAGGGATATCTTCGCCCTGATCAACGGTTAGCGTGACAGGGCGGGAGATCCGCCAGGCGCGCGAGCACGGTTCTCGCATTGGCCGTCGTCGCGACTGCAAGACTGCCCAGCGGCAAATCTCGCAAGCCGGCCAGCACGGCGGCGATGCGCGGCAGGTTGCCCGGGTCGTTGCGCCCGCCCGCTGCGAATTCCGGGGGAATGTCGGGTCCGTCCGTCTCCAGCACGATCGCCTCGAGCGGAAGCTTGGCGGCATGCTCGCGAATTCTCAGCGCGCGCGGATAGGTCAGCGAGCCACCGAACCCCAGCTTGAAGCCAAGCGCAATGAACGCGTCGGCCTGCTGGCGACTGCCATTGAACGCGTGGGCGATACCACCCGGCACCGGAATCCGCCGCAGATGCTTGAGTATCGTGTCCTGGGCGCGCCGGATGTGCAGCAGTACCGGCAACTCGTATTTGCGGGCCAGCTTGAGCTGTTCGGCGAAAAACCACTCCTGCCGTACCCGATCGTAGCCGTCGACGAAAAAGTCGAGCCCGATCTCGCCGACCGCTATGGCGCGTCCGAGCGCAAGCTGCGCATCCAGTTCCGCGATATCGCTGTCCTGGGCACGATCGACGACCATCGGGTGAATGCCCAGCGCATGGTGGCACCCCGGGTAGCGAAGATCGAGATCGGCGACGACGCCGAAGTTCTCGCGTCCGATTGCCGGAACGACGATCTGGCTGACGCCGGCGTCGCGCGCGGCCTGCACGACAGCATCACGATCGGCCGCGTATTCCGCGGCGTCGAGATGACAGTGAGTGTCGATGAACTCCACGACTTCGGCGCACGACGGCAGCCGGGTTATTTCGCGCTGCGTCGATTGACGAAGGCGTCGATACCTTGCAATGTCGCCTCGTCCATCATGCTGCAGGCCATCGATTCACTGGCAAGCTGATAGGCTGCCTCGAGGCCCATTTCGACCTGGCGGTAGAACAGGCGCTTGCCGCCGGCGATGGCGGCAGGCGACTTGGCGGCGATCGATCGGGCCATCGCCTCCACTGCGGCATCCAGTTCGGCGGCCGGGACGATGCGGTTTACCAGCCCTTGCGCAAGCGCCGTCGGCGCATCGATGAAATCGCCAGTCACCAGCATTTCGAATGCCTTCTTGCGCGGGACATTGCGCGCGAGCGCGACCGAAGGCGTGCCGCAGAACAGACCGAGATTGATCCCCGACACCGCGAACCGGGCATCGTCGGCGGCAATCGCCAGATCGCTGCTGGCGACGAGCTGACACCCGGCTGCCGTGGCGATTCCATGCACGCGGGCGATCACCGGCTGCGGCAACTCGACGAGAGCGCGCATGACGCGGCTGCACAGCCGAAACAGCGAGCGCTGGAACTCAAGATCCGGATTGCCGCGCATCTCGCGCAGATCGTGCCCGGCGCAGAACGCCCTGCCTGCCCCGCCGATCACGACCACCCGCACCGAAGGATCGGCGCCGATCGCCTCGATCGCAGATAGCAGTTGCGCGAGCAGGTCGGCGGACAGCGCATTGAACTGCAGCGGCCGGTTGAGCGTCAGCATCGCAACGCCGTCGCGATCCTCGCGCAAGAGCAGTGCTTCCATAGCTTCAGCCTTGTCCATGATCAGCCCTAATCGATTGCCGAGGTGCTCCTGGCACGCTCGCGCAGCACATACTTCTGGATCTTGCCGGTCGAGGTCTTCGGGATCGGCCCAAACACCACTTTCTTCGGCGCCTTGAAGCGCGCCAGATTCTGCCGGCAGTGCTCGATCAGCTCTGCCTCGGTCGCAGTCATGCCCTCCTTCAGTTCAACGTAGGCACAGGGAACCTCGCCCCACTTCGGATCGGGTAGCGCCACCACCGCGGCGGCGATCACGGCGGCGTGCCGATACAGGACATCCTCGACCTCGATCGACGAAATGTTCTCGCCACCGGAAATGATGACGTCCTTGGAGCGATCCTTGATCTTGACGTAGCCATCGGACTGCATCACCGCGAGATCGCCGGTGTGATACCAGCCGCCGCGGAAAGACTCCTCGGTAGCGCTCGGGTTCTTCAGGTAGCCCTTCATCGTGATGTTGCCGCGGAACATGATCTCGCCCATGGTCTCGCCGTCCCACGGCACGGGTTCCATGGTTTCCGGATTCATCACACTGATACCTTCCTGCAGGTGGTAGCGAACACCCTGCCTGCCATTGAGGCGCACCTGCTCGTCGAGCGGAAGCTGATCCCATTCGGGCTGCTTGGCACAGACCGAAGCCGGCCCATAGGTTTCGGTCAGACCATAGACATGGGTGATCTCGAAGCCAATGCGCTGCATGCCCTCGATCATGGCCGCCGGCGGCGGTGCCGCGGCGACCAGCGCGCTGACCTTGTGATCGATGCCGGCGCGAAATTCATCGGGCGCATTGACCAACATCGAATGCACGATCGGCGCGCCGCAGTAGTGGGTGACTCCGTACTGGCGGATCGCGTCCAGAACGGGCTTCGCCTCGACTCTGCGCAGGCAGACATTGGTACCCGCGTTTGCCGCCATGGTCCACGGAAAGCACCAGCCGTTGCAATGGAACATCGGCAGGGTCCACAGGTAGACCGAATGCGGACGCATGCCCCAGGAGACGATGTTCGACACGGCGTTCAGATAGGCGCCGCGATGATGATAGACCACACCCTTTGGATTGCCGGTGGTGCCGGAGGTGTAGTTGAGCGAAATGGCGTCCCACTCGTCCGCCGGTGGCTTCCACGCGTAGCGCGAATCACCCGCCGCAATCAAGGTCTCGTAATCGATCGAACCCAGCCGCTCGCCGGCTCCGCCGTACTCCGGGTCGTCGACGCCGATCACCAGGATCTGGCGCCCGATCATCGCCAGCGCCTTGGACACCATCGGCGAGAATTCGCGATCGACGATCAAAACCTTGGCTTCGCCATGGTTCAGCATGAAGGCGATCGCCTCCGCGTCGAGCCGGATATTGAGGGCATTGAGCACCGCGCCGCACATCGGCACACCGAAGTGCGCTTCGTACAACTCTGGCGTGTTGTTGAGAACCACGGCGACGGTATCTCCCTTTTCGATGCCGCGCTGGGCCAGGGCCGAAGCCAGTTGCCGCGCTCGCGCATAGGTCTGTGCCCAGGTATAACGCCGCGCACCGTGAACCACGGCGAGGCGTTCGGGATAGACGTATGCCGATCGCTCGATGAACGACAGCGGCGTCAGGACTGCGTAGTTGGCCGGCGTCTTGTCCAGCCCAAACGAATACGGATTCTGTTCCATCGCTCCCCCCTCAAGTTACTCGCAGCCTCACCTCACCTCGCCGGCCGCCAATCCGGCTCCGGACGATGCCCTGGAACCCGCATGGATACAGGGCCTTCAGGCATCCCGCAGCACTAAGCCGCGCCCTGCGAGCATGCCGCCATGCGCAATGACGACACGCCGACATCGAGCCCGGTCAGCTCGCGCGACAACGCGGCACAATCGCGACTCCGTTCGCCGAATCGGCGCTCAGGCCGTCGAGCCAGTCGCGAATCGCGACCGATACATCGTTCGTCGCGGCAGCCAGCGCCGCGACCCCGCCACGCGCATCGGCGCTCGGTGCAGGCCGGCTCGCGCGGAACGTCTTGCGCGCAAGCAGCGTATCGGCACCCCCAAGCAACAAGGTCGCACGCAGCTCGATCACGCCGCGGCTCGACTGCGGAGAATCGAAAACCTGTATGAACTCGTCCACCTCGATCTGTAGTCTGCATGCGCTCGACACGACCCTCGTCTCGGCCGATGACATGCTTTTGCGCAACGATTGCTGAAGCAGCTCCGGAGGTGGAGCCACCCATCTGCTGTCGGCATAGCTCGCGCGACTGGCAGGATCCGAATAGGCAAGCCGATACTGCATGGCAGGCGCATCGAGCCAGGTCGGCGCGATCACATCGACGCTGCGCAGGCCGACTGCCGGCGGCTTCGAGTCGCGCGACGGATCGTCCGGGGCGCGGCTGCCAAGATCGAAATAGGACAGGTTCGGCCTCGTGGACTTGCCGCCGACTTCGAGGCTGATGCACCCGGCCGGCAACATGGCGATCAGCGCGGCCACCGTGAATCGACGAATGAGCAGATGAATGCACGGCAACGCTCGTTACCTCGTACCGGCGAACCCGGCCTCGCCGGGCCCGGGAGGGTTGGCTGGCCGGCCGAGCAAAGCCTGCTGCGGCGAGTGCTCGAGTTCGCCGAGCAGCCGCGAAAGCTGTCGGGAATTGTTCGACAGGTCGTGCAACAGCACATTGAGCTGCGGCAGCGCACTGCCGCTCACTTCGCCGCCGATCGCCTCCAGCCGCTTGCCGATCGCCTGAATGCCGGCCACCAGTTCACGTGATTCCTTGAGCAGAGGCCCCACCTCGGCGCCAGCCGTTTCGAGATCGGCGAGCAGCCTCGATACCCGCGCGGCATTGTCGGGGCTGGCGAAACGGCGGATCGCCGCGATCGTCTCCGGCATCTGCTTCAGCGATTTGCCGGCTTCGGCGGCGGCCACCTCGAGTCCAGCCAGCGTGTTGCCGAAACTCTCGATGTTGTCGGGACTGAGCAGCGTATTGGCGCGTCTGGACAGTTCCTTGACCTGCGCAAGCGTCGCCGCGAGTTCGTCGCCTGTCGTATCGAAGGTAGACGGACGAAGCGCGATCCGCGGTACCTCGCCGTCACGCTCGGGGAGTAGTTTGCCGTCCTTGCCATTGTCCGACAACTCGACGAAGGCCAGACCGGTGACGCCCTGCATCTTGACCTCGGCCGTGGTGGCCGAGGAAATCGGCAGCCAGTCCTCGACGCTCACGGTCACCAGAATCAGGCGCGGGTCGTTGGCATCGATCGTGATGCGATCGACCTTGCCCGAGCGGATGCCGCGAAAACGCACCTGCGCCTGTGGAGCCAGGCCGCTGATGCTGCGCTCGGAAACCAGCTCGAGCGGCCGCGTGTCACTGCGCTGGCCCGAGAACCACCATACGGCTGTCATTGCGCCGAGCGCGAGCACGATGGTAAACAGCCCGGCGGCAATGGCGTATGCCCGGTTTTCCATCAGCGGCAGTCGGCTCCGGCAGTGCCCATCACGGAACCGCCCGTCCCCGCTCCAGGGCGATCCGGCTACGCTGCGCGCCGAAGAAGCCGTTTATGAAAGGGTGATCGATCTGCATGATCTCGTCGAGAGGACCGTACGCAAGTATACGCCGCTCCGCCAGCACGGCAACGTGCGCTGCCAGCGCGGCGAGCGTATCGAGGTCGTGCGTTACCAGGACGACGGTCAGCCCGAGTTCAGCGTGCAATTGTTTGATCAGCTTGACGAAGGCTTCCGAGCGATCGGGATCGAGGCCGGCCGTCGGCTCGTCGAGCAGCAGCAGTTCCGGCTCCAGCGCAAGTGCACGGGCCAGTCCGACGCGCTTGATCATGCCGCCGGACAACTCGGATGGCATCAGTTCGGCATCCGACGCCTTGAGTTCGACCTGCGCGAGTTTCAGATGCACGAGATCGCGAATCAGATCCTCGTCGAGCAAACGCAGCTCCCGCATCGGGAACGCCACGTTCTGAAAAACCGTCAGCGCCGAAAACAGCGCGCCTTGCTGAAACAGCATGCCGAAGCGTCGGCGCAACGCGCGATCGGCCAGCCGGTCGCCGGAGAACAGCGGCTGGCCGAAGAGCCGGACACTCCCCTCGCTCGGCCGCATCAAGCCGTTGATATGCCGAAGCAGCGTCGTCTTGCCCGAACCCGAGCCACCGACCAATGCAACCACCTCACCGCGCTCGACGACCAGATCGAGTCCGCGGAGCACCCATTTTTTCTGGCCGAAGCAGGTGCCGAGCCCCCTCGCTTCGATGATCGGGGAATCCGCCATCAGTCGATGCCAATGCTGCGGGTGGCGATGGCAAACACCGCGTCGGCCAGAATGACCACGGTAATCGCCGTCACCACCGAGCGGGTGGTATTCGAAGAAAGGCTCTCGGTATTCGGCTTCACCTGCAGGCCGAAGTGGCAGGCCAGCAGGGCGATCAGAAAACCGAAAACCAGACCCTTGGCGAGTCCGATCCAGACGTTGGCCACCGGCACGACCTTGGGCAGCGTCTCGATGAAGAATCCATAGGAGATGTCGACCTGGATCTGTGCCGCCACCATGCCGCCGATCAGCGCCATCGCCGAAGTCCAGGCGGTGATCAATGGCATCGCGATGGCAAGCGCCAGTACCTTCGGGAACACCAGGCGTAGCGACCGCGAGACACCCATGGTCGCCAGTGCATCGATCTCCTCGGTGACCCGCATGACCCCCAATTGCGCCGTCATCGCCGAACCCGAGCGCCCTGCCACTAGCACCGCCACCAGCACGGGCCCCAGTTCGCGGATGATGCCGATGCCGAGCAGGTTGACGATGTACACATCGGCGCCGAAGCGGTTGAGCTGCAATGCCGACAGGTAGGACAACACCACACCGATCAGAAAGGCGACCAGCGACGTGACAGGTAGCGCACGGGCACCCGCCTTGTACAGATTCGCGGAAATCTCTCGCCAAGGGGTATCGCCAGGGTGGCGCAGGAGATGCCCGGCATCCAGCACCAGGCGTCCGAGCAGCGCCAGCACACCCAGAAGGTTGCGCCAAAAGGCTTCGGCAAGTCCCCCCATGCCGGCCAGCCAGTCCAGCCAGCCGCGCCCGCGGACGACCGGCCCGTCCTGTCCGGCGGCGCGAATCCGCTCGAATACCACGCGCAGCTCGTCGGGCAGCGCAACGTCCGCCGGGAATCCTCCGCCCCAGGCACGCCAGAGCATCGACGCCCCGACCGAATCGAGGTGTTCGATCGCATCCAGATCCCAGCCGACGTCGACGCCGCGGTTCTGCGCGGCCAGTTCGCCGGACAGGCGCGCGTAGCACGGAGAGATCGCTGCCAGCGTCCACGTCCCCGACAGGATCACCCGCGCAGCGGACGCCTCGTCGGAAAGCGAGAGCCGCGGCGGCTGCATGGCGCGCTCAGCGTGCGGTATGGCGAGCGCTGCTGTCGCGCGGCGCTCGCACGCGCAGCGTCTTGCCGACGCCTGCCCACTGACGCTCCTCTTCTTCCAGCGCCGCTGCAGTCAGCGGCGATCCTTCGAGCCACTCCACCGGAATTTCGATAACGAATCCCGTATTGTCCGCATGCACAGACAGATGCGGGATAGGCGAATCGTCGCGTGCCCGATTGAGCAGCACCGCAAGGCGCAGACAAAAGATCAGTTGCCAGTCCGGGCTGTCCGGATCGAGCGTCTGAACCCGCTCGAGCTTGCCGCGGTGAGCCAGAACGACCCGCGCGAGCCGCCCCTGATCCATACGCGAGAATCCGGGCATGTCGGCATTGGCGAGAATGTAGGCGCTGTGCTTATGGTAGCTCGAATGCGCGACCGAAATCCCGACCTCGTGCAGGTGGGACGCCCAGTCGAGCATGCGTGCGTCGGCGTTCTCGCCATCGTCGGCCTGCGGACGCAGTTGCACGAACATGGAACGTGCGGTATCGGCGACGCGCTGCGCCTGCCCTGCTTCGACCTGGTATCGCCGCATGAACTCGAGCACGCTGGCATCGCGCAGATCGCGATGGTGGTAGCGCCCGAGCAGGTCATAGAGCACGCCCAGGCGCAGCGCGCCTTCGGAAAACGTCATGCGTTCGAGCCCGAACTCCTTGAATATCGCCGACATGATGGCGAAACCGCCGGGCAGGACCGGAATCCGGTCGGCCCGAAGGCCCGCCAATTGCAGCTTCTGCAGGCTGCCGGCCCGCAACATGCTGCCGCGCAAGGTATCGAGCCCCTCGCGTGTGATGTCGCCGTTGGCGAATCCGTTGAGTTCCAGCAGATCGACCAGTGCCTTGGCGGTTCCCGAGGAGCCGACCACCGCCTCCCAGCCGGTTTCGCGAAAACTGTGGACGATTGTCTGCAATTCGGAGCGCGCCGCCAGCTCCGCTTCCTTCATGCCGCGCTTGTCGATTCTTCCTTCAGGAAAGAAACGCGTGGTGAACCCGACGCAGCCAATGTAAAGCGATTCGAGTTCGAGCGGCTCGAAGCTCCGGCCAATGATGAATTCGGTGGACCCGCCACCGATGTCGACCACCATCTGCTGCAGCTTCGGATCGGGCAGCGTGTGCGCGACACCGACATAGATCAGTCGGGCCTCTTCACGTCCGGCGATGACTTCGATCGGAAACCCCAGCGCCGCTTCGGCCTGCTTGAGGAACTGCGGCGTATTCTTCGCGACACGCAGCGTGTTGGTGGCGACCGCCCGGACGGCTCCCGGCGCGAACCCGCGCAAGCGTTCGTTGAACTTGCGCAGTGCCTCGATCGCACGGAGCTGCGACGCACCGTCCAGAAGCTTCTGGGTCGTCAAACCGGCAGCGAGCCGCACCGATTCCTTGAGTCCATCGAGCGGGTAGATCTGGTCGTCCACCACCCGCCCGACCTGCAGCCGAAAACTGTTCGAACCGAGGTCGACAGCCGCGATCAGTTCGTATCCCATGTGCTCACTTACGTGTATTCGATCGACCTACGATCGACGATGCCCCGAAAGATTTCCGCCTCGACTGCCAAGTTCGCATATCGGGGCCGATTCTATCATCGGCCACTTGATCGGCTTGCATCGTGTGGGGCGGCAGCCGCGGTCTCGCCGTTCGCGCCGATCTACTCGGGCGAAGGCTTGCGCGAGTCGATGGCAGGTCGGCAGATCCTGCAACTGCGCAGGTAATGGTCACGATGTTTCGCCACAATCGCTTTGCCGGAGATCGGATTCCCCCCGATCGAATTCGATGTTGCAGACTCGGCGCCGGGCTGTTAGCCTCGCCGCATTTCCGCCTGCAACCCTCGCTTCCTCGGGCGCACGAGCTGGCAGTCCGATTGCGCGAATAGACCGCGATCAGGCGAACCCGAACGGATCCCGAACATCGCGGCGGACACTCGAATTCGGACATTTCCGTGCGATCAGACTCGTCGTGCAACGCTAGCAGCCTGTCGGCCCTGCACTGCGATGGATGCAAGGCAGAGCGGGTTCCGCCGCTGCGATCTCGCGGCGCGCCTGCACGGCGATGACACCCGAAGAACCGCATTCATCCGGACGCGCCGGCCCGATCTCGCGGCTGCAACGGGCGGTGGGCAAGCTGTTCACGCTCTACCCGCCGGACGAACCATCAGCCGGCACCTTCCGCGCCAAGCAGATCCGGGCAGTGTTGCAGCTGACGCCGCTGACGATGCTCGCCAATGTCCTCAACGCAATGCTGATCGCAGATTCGTTCTGGAGCATTGCGCCACGTGGATTCCTTGTCCTGTGGATTGCCTCGGTCATCCTTGCGGCCGCGTTCGGAGCGCGTTCTTGGTTTGCCATGCGATCAACAAGCAAGCGCCAGAATGCGTCAATGCGCGCGATGCGCCGCGCGACGATTCATGCGTCGATTCTCGGCACGATCTGGGCGATGGTGCCCGTCGTCCTGTTTCCGCTCGCCGGGCCGCACCAGCAATTGATGATCACCGCCATTTGTGCCGGCATGATCTGCGCAGGCGGCTTCGCGCTGGCAAGCGTCCCGGTTGCGGCAACAGCGTACGTGCTGATTCTCTCGGCCGGATCGGCTTACCCTTTGCTCTCGGCGCACGACCCGGCGCTTTCCAACGTCGGCCTGCTGCTCTACATCTACGCCGTCATCGTGATCGGAAGCGTCATCGCGACGGCCCGCACGTTCGGCGCACGCCTGACGGCGGAGGCGCACGCCGAGCACCAGGCACAGGTCATCGGTTTGCTGCTGCGCGATTTCGAGGAGAACGCGAGTGATGTGCTGTGGGAGATAGATGATCTCGGACGATTGCGGCACGTATCGCCGCGCCTTGCGCAAATGCTCGACAAGTCGATCGAGGATCTCGTCGGAACGGTACTCGTCGATCATCTGCGGGATCCGGCCGCCGAGTGGGAGGACGTCGAATTCCAGTACATCCGGGAACTGGAGCAGCGCCTTGCCGTCGCCGAACCGTTTCGGGATTTGACGATACCGATACTTGTCGCCGGCGAGACACAGTGGTGGTCGCTCACCGCCAAACCGCTGACGGATCCGGAGGGACGTTTCTCCGGCTGGCGGGGCGTTGCAACAGATGTCACCCATGCGCGTCGCGCGCACGAGAGGATCACCCATCTTGCACATCACGATACGCTGACCGGTTTGGCGAACCGTCATCAGTTTCACACCCAGGTACGCAATGCATTGCTCGCAGTTGCCCGCGACGGACGCAATTGCGCTGTCGCATGTATCGACCTGGACAACTTCAAGGACGTAAACGACTCGCTGGGTCATCATGCTGGAGACTTGTTGCTTCAACTCGTCGCCCGACGGCTGTCTGCGAGCACACGGCGCAATGATCTGGTAGCCCGACTCGGTGGCGACGAGTTCGGCCTGCTGTTGCGGGAACCGGGGGACATCGAAGAAGTGCAAACCTTCGTCGACCGATTGCTCGATCAGTTGCAGCGGCCGTGTGAATTGGATGGCGCAAGAATCAACGTCGGGGCGAGTGTGGGTCTCGCGCTCTCGCCTCGCGATGGCGTCGAAGCGACCGCATTGCTGAGAAACGCCGATTTCGCCCTGTATGCTGCAAAGGAAAAGGGGCGCGGCGGTTTCCGCTTCTTCGATCCACTCATGGCACTCGGATCGCAGCGTCGGCAGATGCTGGAAAGGGAATTGAGACGGGCCATCGACGAAGGCGGTCTCTATTTGCGCTACCAACCACAGATTAAGATGGCCTCTTGCACCGTCACACGCTTCGAAGCGCTGCTTCGCTGGAAGCATCCCTTGCACGGCAACATCTCTCCCGAGGAGTTCATTCCGGTCGCCGAATCATCAGGCCTGATCGTTCGAATCGGGGAATGGGTCTTGCGGCAGGCATGCCGGGACGCAATGACATGGCCCGACCATCTCGGCGTTGCGGTGAATCTTTCACCCGTACAAATGGTCGGATCCGATCTCTACGGCATGGTGAATCAAATACTCGAGCAAACCGGGTTGCCGACGAATCGCTTGGAAGTGGAGATCACCGAGTCGGTTTTCATCAATGAAACCGCTGAAGCGTTGGACCAGTTGCATCGGCTCCATCAGGAAGGTATCAGTCTCGCACTCGATGATTTCGGTACTGGCTATGCGTCGCTCGCATATTTGCGTCGGCTACCCTTCGACACGCTCAAGATCGATCGCTCGTTCGTGCATGAAATGCTCGCGAGCACCGAGGCGCGGGCGATCGTTCGCTCGGTTGTCGATCTGGCCGCGACGCTCAGGATTGCAACCATTGCGGAAGGCGTGGAGAACAAGAGTCAGATGGATGCCCTGATCGACGAAGGCTGCGCCAATGGCCAGGGCAACTATCTTGGTGAGCCTATGCGGCCCGACGCCATCGTCGGCTTTCTGGGAATCCTCGATCGCGCTTCGGCACCGGCCGCCTGATCCACAATTAGCCCGGCCTCGCGTTCAAGCTATTTGTCGATCAGCGCTTTTCCCCGGTCAGCTCGGATCGAGCGAGCTTCAATTGTTCGCGCTGCTCTTCAGTCAGGCGAGGAAAGCTCAGCTTCATGTCGTTCAAGGTATCGACGATCGCCGAGGCAACGACCAGGCGGGTGAACCACTTGTTGTCCGCCGGGACGACATACCATGGAGCATGCGGCCTTGCCGTGTGGCGTATCGTGGCCTCGTAGGCAGTCATGTATTCGCCCCACCTCGCCCGCTCCTTCAGATCGCCGGCGGAAAACTTCCAGTTCTTCGATGGCTCGTCGAGGCGCGCCAGAAACCGCCGCTTCTGCTCGCCCTTCGAGACATTGAGAAAGAACTTGATTATCTTGACGCCGTTCCGGGAAAGGTAGCGTTCGAAAGCCGCGATATCCTCGAATCGTTCGGACCATATCCGCTTGCCGACCAAACCCTTCGGCAGCCGTTGGCGCGCGAGGATTTCGGGGTGCACACGCACGATCAGGGTTTCCTCGTAGTACGAACGATTGAATATGCCGATTCGCCCGCGCTCCGGCAGGCAGCGCATGGTTCGCCACAGGAAATCGTGGTCGAGTTCTTCCTCCGATGGCGCCTTGAAGCTGAATACCTGGCAGCCCTGCGGGTTGATCCCTGACATCACCTGCTTGATCGTCGAATCCTTGCCGGCCGCATCCATTGCCTGGAAGATCAGCAATACCGACCAGTGGTCCTGCGCATAGAGCTTTTCCTGCAGATCGGCCATCTGTTGAATGCTGCCCGACAGCATCGACTCCGCGATTTCGTCGTCCGCGGCACCGAACGGCCCCGTATCGGCGGGGGAATGACGCTTCAGCCGGAATGTGCTGCCATCCGTCACCCGATAAGCACGCGCCAGATTTGCGATTTTTCCGCTCATTGCTTTCCTTTCCTCGAACGCCGCGAGGCCGCCGCGACACCATGGGTTGTCGCTGCCGCCTGCGGAAATCGGGTTCGCGTGGCGCCACAGCGATCGTTGGCGAGATAAAGTGTGACGGAATTCGTCACACGCTTTCCGCGCCTTCGCTCTCTCACGCCTCGCATCGCGTCGCCGTAGCCCGACAAGCCGGGCTCGGGATCGTCACGGAATTTCCGCCGTAAGCCCGATCGACCAAGACTGTGACACAATCGGCCCGGTTTTTGCATCAGCGCTTCGCGGCCAGCCGCGACAACGCATGTCGTGCCTGAAACAAATAATCCGGATCCACTTATATAACAAAAGGTTGCACCATGCGCAGATCCTTGCTTAGCGTCTTGCGCGGTTTTCTGTGGGCGGCACTGGCCCTTTCGACCGCGGCATCGACCTCATTCGCTGCTCAGACCAGTCCGCCCTCGGCATCCGTTTCGCCGAACGGTCGCGATCTGCTGCTTGACCTCGGCCCGAAACACGGTCTTTGGGGCTACGCCAGCGCGAAGAACATCTGGACCTACCTGCACAACCTGCCCGTCAAGTCGGCGATCCGGGCAGATGTCAATCGCAACGGTCTGGCCGATACGGTGATCGATTTCGGCGCCGGCATGGGCATCTGGGCCCTGCTGGACAACGGCACCTGGCAACCGATACACGGGACCAGCGCCAAATGGATCATCGTCGCGGACATGGACGGCAGCGGACGGGACGATCTGATCGTCGATTTCGGCGACCCCTACGGTATCTGGATCTACCGCGATTTCACGACCTGGGTTCCCTTACACGGCACGACCTCGAAGTCGGCCGTCGCGGCCGACCTCGACCACAACGGACGCACCGACATCGTCATCGACTTCGGCGATGCATACGGAATCTGGGTGTATCTGAACAACAGCACCTGGCAGAACCTGCATTCCGTTTCGGCCCGCTGGATGGTGCGCGCGGATCTGGACAAGAACAGGCAGGACGATCTGGTCATCGACTTCGGCCCGACCTACGGCATCTGGATTCGCTACAACAACACGTCCTGGGCGCCGCTGCACGGCACCAGCGCGAAATCCGCGGTAGCTGCCGATGTCAGCCGTTCCGGTTTTCGCGACACGGTATTCATTGATTTCGACACCGCCTACGGAATCTGGGGATACAACAAGACGGGCGGATGGAGCCAGCTGCATGGCCTGTCGGCCAAGGGCATGGTGGCCGCCGATACCGACGCCAACCAGCAGGATGACATAGTCATCGACTTCGGGCCGCCCTACGGCGTCTGGCGCAGGGCCAACAACAGCAGCTGGATCCAGGTGTACGGCATGACGACCACGAGCCTCGCCGCCGTGGCATTGCCCAACCGCAATCCGGGGGAGTTCCCGAGCACGCCGGGCGAAGCCTCGCGCTTTCTCACCCAGGCCACCTTCGGGCCGGTCGATGCCGACCTGAGCCGGGTTTCACAGCTCGGCTATCGCAGCTGGATCGAAGAACAGTTCCTCCGGCCGCGTGTCTATCACGGAACCTATTGGGATACCGAGAACGCGATCATAAAGGCGGCGTCGGGCGGCGATCGCACAGCTTTCGGCGACCAGGTGACCAACAGTTTCTGGAAACAGGCGATCGCCGGCAACGACCAGTTGCGCCAGCGGGTGGCCTTCGCCCTGTCCCAGATATTCGTCATTTCGATGGTCGATGGCTCGATCGACTATTGGGACAAGCGCACCCGGGGTGTGGCCGGCTATCTCGACATGCTCGACGATAACGCGTTCGGCAATTACCGGACCCTGCTCGAATCGGTCGCCCTGCATCCGATGATGGGGCGCTATCTGTCTCACCTCGGCAACGAAAAGGAAGATCCCGATTCGGGTCGCTTGCCGGACGAGAACTTCGCCCGCGAGGTGATGCAATTGTTCTCGATCGGCCTGGTCCAACTCAATCTGGACGGCTCGCCCAAGCTCTCTGCGGGGCAACCGATTCCCACTTACGGGCCGGACGATGTCGCAGGACTGGCGAAGGCATTCACCGGATGGAGTTGGTACGGCCCGGATACCAGCGAAGGCCGCTGGTACGGCTGGATCGAGGCGCCAGACCGGAACTATCGGCCGATGCAGGCCTATCCGGCCTACCATTCGACCTCCGAGAAGTCCTTTCTCGGAACCACCATAGCGGCCCAGAGTGCCGCGGACCCCAAGGCCAGCCTGAAGATTGCGCTGGACACGCTGTTCTATCATCCCAACGTCGGTCCGTTCATCGGCAAGCAACTGATCCAGCGTCTGGTGACCAGCAATCCCAGCCCGAGCTACGTCGAGCGGGTAGCCTCGGCGTTCAACAATAACGGGGCGGGCAACCGGGGCGACATGAAGGCTGTCATCCGCGCGGTGCTGCTCGATCCAGAGGCGCGCAAACCGGATATCGGTTCGACCTACGGCAAGCTGCGCGAGCCGATCCTGCGCCTGTCGGCATTCCTGCGGGCCTTCAACGCCCGCTCTACATCCGGCAAGTATCTGGTCGGCAGGACCGACGATCCATCCTACAGTCTCGCCCAGAGCCCACTGTTCTCGCCGTCGGTGTTCAACTTCTACCGGCCGGGATTCGTTCCGCCGAATACCGATTCGGGCGATGCCGGGCTGACGGTGCCGGAGATGCAGATCACCAACGAGGTTTCGGTTGCCGGCTACGCCAACTACATGATGTTTGCCCTGATCAACGGCGTGCCGCTGTGGGGTTCGAACAAGGGCGACATCAAGCCCGACTTCACCGAGCTCCTGTCGCTCGCGGTGACGCCGGCTTCGCTGATCGAGCGCATCAACGCCAAGCTTTTCAGCGGTGCGATGTCCGACAGCCTGAAGACCTCCATCTCGGACGGAGTCGGCACGATCAACGTCCCCACTCCGACTGCGACCAACAAGGCCAAGGTCGACGAGGCCAAGCTCAACCGGGTTCGCTTCGCCCTGCTGCTTGCACTCGCGTCTCCCGAATTCATTGCCCAGAAGTGAGCCGACGACCATGAACGACATCAACTCCTCCCGTCGCGAGTTCCTGCGTCGTGCGACTGCACTCTCGGCCATGGGCGCAGGGGCGCCGATGGCGCTCAATCTGGCTTGTCTGAGTTCGGCGGCTGCGCAAACCGCCACCGACTACAAGGCGATCGTCTGCGTCTTTCTGGACGGAGGGAACGATGCCGTCAACACGGTGCTGGCAACCGACTCGCCATCGTGGACCCGCTACTCGGCCTTGCGCCGGCAAATCTCCTCGAGCATCGGACTCATGCCACCCGGAACTGCCAGGAATCCGGGCGCCCCGGGGACGAATCAGAAGCTCGGCGGCGTGTTGCCAATACCCCCCCTCACCGCCCAGACCGGCCGCAGCTTCGCGCTGCACCCGGCCATGACGGAAATGCGCGACCTTTTCCTCGCACGCCGACTGGCCGTGGTCGCGAACGTCGGCCCGCTGATTCAGCCGACGACAAAGACCCAGTTCTACAGTCGTTCGGTGCCGCTGCCGCCACGGTTGCAGTCGCACAACGACCAGCAGTCGATCTGGCAGTCGTTCTCGCCGGAAGGCTCGTCGGCGGGCTGGGGCGGGCGCATGGGTGACATCACGGCCGGCCTCAACGGATCGCACCGGATCCTGACCTGCATTTCCGCCTCCCGTTCAGCGGTGTTCCTTGCTGGCAGGGATACCCTGCCGTACCAGATCGATACCGACGGGGCCATCCAGATCGGCTGGGACTGGCTGTTCGGGGCACCGACGGCGACCCAGTTCATCGAGCAGGTCACGACCGCCAACCGCAGCCACTTTCTCGAGCGGGATCAGGCCAGCGTGTTCGCCCGCTCGATCAACACCGAACGCGATCTTCGCAATGCGCTGCCGGACAAGGATCTGGTCGGCGGGACGACAGCGGTCCAGTATGCACACCCGGTGACGGGGGCGTTGTCGACCAACCGGCTGGCAGAGCAGTTGCAGATGGTGGCCCGCATGGTTTCGGCGCAGTTGGCACTCGGCGTCAGGCGCCAGGTATTCTTCGTCAGTATCGGCGGATGGGATTTCCACAGCGGGCAGAACGACTCCCAGGCCAACCAGTTGGCGCGCGTCTCCCACGCCATGAGTTACTTCGACCAAACGCTGAAAACGCTGCCAACGGGGGATCTGAGCGCCAGCGTCACCACCTTCACCGCATCCGATTTCGGCCGGACCATCCACAGCAACGGCGATGGAACCGACCACGGCTGGGGTGCCCACCACTTCGTCATGGGCGGAGCGGTCAAGGGCGGTGATATCTACGGCGAATTTCCGGTGATCGGGGTCAGCGACAAGAAGACGGGCTACGACAATCCCGACGAGGTCGATCGCGCCTTCCTGCCGAAGATTTCGGTCGACCAGTACGCAGCGACGATCGCGCGCTGGTTCGGTCTGTCCGACCCGGAATTGCTCAGCGTATTCCCGAACCTAAAAAACTTCGCGGTTCCCGCGCAGAACCTGGGATTCATGCTCTGAAGAACGTCGTCCGGGGCGCCAACCGCGTCCCTCGACCGGTCGGGTCTTCCCGACCCATCAGTCGCGCAGAAGCTGCCTCGTGTGGCGCGCCACCATGAGTTCCTCGTCGGTCGGAATCACCCATGCCGCGACCGGACTCGAGGCAGACGAAATCCGCAACTGATTGCCGGAGTTGGCCTGCTCGTCCATCTCCACGCCCAGCCAGTCACAGCCGCGACATACCGCCTCTCGCACCGATGCGGCGTTCTCGCCGATACCGGCGGTGAACACCAGCGCATCGATGCCACGAAGCGCTGCGGCAATGGAACCGATTTCTCGCACGATCCGATACGCGAACAGATCGATCGCTTCGCGAGCTCTCGCGCTTTCGCTCGCCGACAGCACGCGCATGTCACTCGAGATACCGGAGACGCCGAGCAGACCCGAGCGCTTGTAGAGCAGCGCCGACACGTCACGAGCATTCATATGCAGCGTGTCGAACAGATAGAGTATGACACCAGGATCGATCGAACCGGCCCGCGTTCCCATCATGAGGCCTTCCAGCGCGGTGAAGCCCATCGTGGTCGCAACGCTGCGGCCGGCCAGCATGCCGCACAGGCTGGCCCCGTTGCCCAGATGCGCCACCACCGTGCGCCCCCGCGCCGCGCGCGGATCGATCTGCGGCAATTTGGATGCGATGTATTCGTAGGACAGGCCATGAAAGCCGTAACGGCGTACACCGCGCCCGGTGATCTCGCGTGGCAGCGGCAACGCCTGCTCCACTTCCGGCCGCGTCCTGTGGAATGCCGTGTCGAAGCACGCCACCTGGGGCGGCGCGTCCGACTGCTGCGCGATGCGCCGGATTGGCGCGAGATTGTGCGGTTGGTGCAGCGGCGCAAGCGGGATCAGTCGAGACAGGTAATCGGCGACGTCGGAGTCGATGCGCGCCGGCACCGAGAAGCGCGTACCGCCGTGCACGACCCGATGTCCGACGCCGACCAATCGGCCGTCGGCAACCTCGGCGCGCAACCAGTGCATGAGAAACTCGGTTGCCAGTTCGTGATCCGGCTGGATGCCGTCCATCCACGATTGCTCGCCGAGCGAGTTGCCATTGGCATCGCGCGCCGAAAAATGAGCGGCGACGCCGATGCCTTCGACCTGCCCTTTCAGTCGAAGGCGCAGATCTTCCGCCGCGTCATAGAGCGCGAACTTGATGCTCGAAGAGCCCGCGTTCAGAACAAGGATCAGGTCGGACATGGGAATCGCAAGGGCTGATGGCGTCGGGTGATTGTATCCCGCCCTCAGGTTCGCCGTGCCCAGAGGACGGACGGCACGTCACCGATCAGCTTGAGGGCGCGCTGGATCTGGGGCACGCCACTCACTTCCATGGTGAAGCTCATGAAGGCGCGCCCCTGCCGCGACATCGTATTGACCGCGATGACATTGATCTTCTCGCGTGACAGCACTTCCGAGATGTCACGCAGCAAACCGGTGCGGTCGGCACACTCGACTGCGATCTCCACCGGGTATACGGCACCGGATTTCTCGCCGCTATCCTGACCCCAGTCTGCAGCTATCACGCGTTCCGGGTTGACGCGCGCCATATTGGCGAAATTGGGACAGTCGGCCCGGTGAATCGACACACCCTTGCCGCGCGTCACATAGCCCTTGATCGCGTCGGGCGGCGCCGGCTTGCAGCAGCGTCCAAGCTGCGTCAGCAGCTTGCCGACGCCGACCACCAGCACGCCGTCGTCCTTGTCGCCGGCCCTGCTCTTGCGCGGCACGAAGGCGGGCAGCTCGCGCGGAGCCACCGGCCCGCGCAGCGCAACGTGGACCGCGCGCGGGCCGAGCTCGTTGCGCCCGGCAGCAAGGAACATGGCTTCGGCACCCGAGAATCCCAACTTGCCCGCCAGCTCATCGATATTGGCCTGGGTGGCGCCCTCGCGCTGCAGTTCACGCCCGATCCAGGCACGGCCGTCGGCCAATGTCTGCGCCTCGTCCTGGGTGGCGAACCACTGCTTGACCTTTGCCCTGGCGCGGGATGAATGCAGATACCCGAGTTGCGGGTTGAGCCAGTCGCGCGACGGGCCGCCCTGCTTGGTCGACACGATCTCCACCGTCTGCCCCGACTTGAGCCGCGTATTCAAGGGCACCAACGCGCCATCGACCTTGGCGCCGCGGCAGCGATGGCCAAGTTCGGTATGCAGCCGATAGGCGAAATCGATCGGCGTCGCGCCCTGCGGCAGATCGATCACCCGTCCCTGCGGCGTCACGATGTAGATCGTGTCATCAAGCGCAGCGCGTTTGAATTGCTCGACCCAGTCCGACGAGCCGGCGATTTCGTCGCGCCACGACAACAGTTCCCGCAGCAGCGCGAGCTTGTCGCCGTAAGCATCCTTCGCGTCGCCGACGCCCTCCTTGTAGCGCCAGTGCGCAGCGACGCCCAGTTCGGCGTGATTGTGCATCTCGCGCGTACGGATCTGCACCTCCATCGAGCGGCCGTCTTCGGCAATCACGGCCGTGTGCAACGACTGGTAGAAGTTGCCCTTGGGCTTGGATATGTAGTCGTCGAACTCCTTGGGCACCGGCGACCACCGTTGATGCACGAGGCCGAGCACGGCGTAGCAATCCTTCACCTGTTCGACGATGACCCGCAGTGCCCGAACGTCGTAGACCTCGCCAAACGCCAGACCCTTGGTGCGCATCTTGTTCCAGATGCTGTAGATGTGCTTGGGCCGGCCGTAAATCTCGGCCTCGATTCCGATCGCTGCGCACTCGTTCTTCAGACTCAGGATCGCATCTTCGATAAACCGTTCGCGCTCCGCGCGCTTTTCATCGAGCTGCCGCGCGATTCGCTTGTAGGTCTCGGGCTCGAGAAAGCGGAACGACAGATCCTCGAGCTCCCACTTGAGTTGCCAGACCCCCAGCCGGTTGGCCAGCGGTGCATAGATGTCGAGCGCCTCGCGCGCCGCCTCGGCGCGGCGCGCCTCGTCGTGGTCGGTGAAATAGCGCAACGTCTGGGTCCGGCTGGCCAGGCGCAGCAGCACGACCCGGATATCCTCCACCATCGCGAGCAACATCTTGCGCAGCACCTCGGTCTGCGCGCGCACCTGCGGCACGTCGGACACCGCGGTGGCGCGGCTGATCAGACGCAGCCCGTTGAGCCGATGCAGTCCTGTCACCAGCGTGGCAACTTCGTGGCCGAATTCGCGCTCGATCAACTCGGCGGCTTCAGCGTGCTGGCCGTGGATCGCAAAAAGCAGCGCCGCCAGACGCGTATCGACGTCCAGCTTGAGCGAGACCGCGATCAGCGCCATGCCCAGTCCGTGCTGCCAGACCGCCTCGCCGGTGCCGAGACGTTTGCCGATGTAGAGCGGTTCAACCAGCTCGAGCGCGCGCTCGATCCGCTCGCTCCCGCCCTGATCCAGGCCTTCGCACAACCGGGCTACCGGCGCATGCTCCACGCCCGCCGCGTCGATCGCATGAGTAACCGATACCATCGCACAATTATCCCACGTAGAATGCCGCGGATCCGCGCCTCGCAAATCCGGATCCGACCAACCGCCATGTTTACAGCTTATCGCCGATGGCGCCGCCAACAGGCGGCCGCGAACTTCGAGGTCGATGACCCGACCTGGCAGCGGGTCGAGGCGACGCTGCCGTTTCTCGATTTCCTGGAGCCCGCCGAGCGTGGCCGCTTGCGCGCACTGACGCTCGAGTTCCTCGCCGACAAGCAGATTGCCGGCGCCCGCGGACTCGAAGTGGACAATGACATGCGTCTGGCGATCGCCCTCCAGGCCTGCCTGCCGATCCTCAACCTCGGGCTCGACGCCTACGACGACTGGGTCGGCATCGTCGTCTATCCCGGCGATTTCGTCGTCCCGCGCAACATCACCGACGATGCAGGTGTCGTGCACGAGTATGAAGACCCGGTGCTCGGTGAAGCATGGCAGGGCGGGCCGGTCGTGATCTCATGGTTCGATGATGCGAACGACATTGATGGCATCAACGTGGTGCTCCATGAATTTGCCCACAAGCTCGACATGCGCAGCGGCGAGCCCGATGGCATGCCGGAACTCCCGGCCGGCATGGACGAGCGCGAATGGGCACGGGAGTTCAGCGACGCCTATGCCGACTTGTGCTCGCGCGTCGATCAATCCGAGGATTCACCGCTCGATCCCTACGCGACCGAGAGCCCGGCCGAGTTCTTCGCGGTCATGAGCGAGGCCTTCTTCGAGACCCCGCTGTTGCTGCAGGAGGAATACCCGAATGTGTACGCCCAGCTCGTGCGCTTCTATCGTCTCGACCCGGCACTCGGCGAACTGCGCATGAGCGAAGCCGGCCACGCCTAGCAAGCACCGACGAATCCGCTCATGTCATCGTCCGAGCAAACCGAAGTGCTTTCAGCCGTGCGTCACTGGATCGAGCAGGCGGTCATCGGGCTCAACCTGTGTCCATTCGCCAAGGCCGTGTATGTGAAGAATCAGGTGCGCCTGGTCGTCAGCCAGGCGCCGCACATCGACGGCTTTCTCGAGGAACTCGACCGGGAACTCGATCTGCTCGCCGCCAGCGATCCGCAGGAGATCGACACCACCCTGCTGATCCACCCGACGCTGTTCGCCGATTTCCTCGAATTCAACGATCTGACGGTGATCACGGAACAAGCAATCGTCGAGCATGGCCTGGAAGGCATCCTGCAGATCGCCAGCTTTCACCCGCGATTCCAGTTCGCCGGCACCGAGCCGGAGGACATTGGCAACTACACGAATCGCGCGCCCTACCCGACCTTGCACCTGTTGCGCGAAGCCAGCATCGCCCGGGCCGTAGACGCTGTTCCCGAGCCGGAAACCATCTACCAGCGCAACATCGAAACCCTTCGAGAACTTGGGCTCGCCGGATGGATGGCACTCGGCCTGCGGGATATCGAAAGAAGTTGAAGCACGCGTCGAATCAGGCCCATCGCCCACGCTGTCCGACACGCCGCGCTCTCCGGCAGGTCATCGCGAATGCCAATAGCGCTGTCGCAGTTCGCGCGTCCGCTCGACGCTGATTGCTGGCCCGAGTGATACGCGAACTGCACCGTCGCGATCCGTCCGGTGCAGCTCGATGCCGCGCGTCTCGTAGCGCGCCATGACATCGCTATTGGGGTGACGAAACCGGTTTCGATAGCTGACCGGCAGCACCGCCAGCGCGGGGGCCACCACGTCGAGAAACTCTTCGGTGGATGAGGTCCGGCTGCCATGATGCGGCGTGAGCAGCACATCCGCGCGCAGCCGCTCGCCGTGGCGCGCCACCAGATCGAGTTCCGAGACGGCCTCGATATCCCCGGTCAGCAGCATCTTCCTGCCGCCGACGCTCACCATCACGACGCAGGACAGATCGTTGGTCTTCGCAACCGCCAGCGTGTAGGCGGCGGCACGCGGATGCAGCATCTCGAAACGTACGCCGTCCCACTCCCAGGTCTCGCCGTCGATGCAGGGCTGCTGGCCGGGTGCCGACAGCCTGTAAGGTGAATCGGCGGCCAGCGAACTCTGGGTCAGCACAACCGGCAGCGCGGCCAGCACCGATTCTGCCCCGCCCGAGTGATCGCGATCCTGGTGGGTGACGATCAGGCGATCGAGCCGGGCCACGCCGGCGGCACGCAGATAGGGCAGGATGATCCGGTTGCCGCTGTTGGCATCGAGCGAGAAGCGCGGGCCAGTGTCGTAGATCATGTCGTGGCTGGCCGTCTGGACGTGCACGGCGAGGCCCTGTCCGACATCGAGAACGGTAACCAGCGCGTTGCCCGGTGGCGGCCGCGGCGCCGGCGTCATGATCAGCGGCAGCAGCAGTACCGCTCCCAGGCTGCGTGCGGGAAAGCCGCGCGGCAACAGCATGACCCCGCACCCGAGCAGCCCCAACGCGACCCCCCACCGCGGCGGCGCAGCCTGCTGCCACACCGCCCAAGGCACCGCGGCAAGCCAGTCGATAAACAGCATCAGCCATTCCGTTTCCCAGTGCGCCAGCGCCAGCAACGCATCGACATGCAGGAGACTCCCGAGCAGGGCCAGCGGCGTGATCACCAGGCTGACCAGCGGAATGGCGATGACATTGGCCAGAGGCGAGACCAACGAGAACTGCTGGAACAGTGCCAACAAGGCCGGAATCAGCGCCAGTGTCACTGCCCACTGGGTGGTGATCGCGCCGCGCAATCGGCCGCGCAGTCCGCCAATCTGACCGATGCGACCGCTGGTGCTGACGAACAGTACGGCGACCGCGCCGAACGACAGCCAGAAGCCGGCCGACAAGACCGCCAGCGGGTCGAGCAGCAGCACGACGAACAATGCCAGCGCCAGAACCCGGCTGCCGCCCGCGAGGCGTCCGCTCCACAACGCCAGGGCGATCACCGCCAGCATGTAGAGTGTACGCTGCGCCGGCACGGCAAAGCCGGCGAGCAGGCAGTACGCCAGGGCCGCCAATGCGCCAGCCAGAGCCGCCGCCTTCTGCGCCGGCAGCCGCAGGGCCAGCCGCGGCACCCTGCGCCAGCCCGCCGCCACCAGCCAGGCAAACAGTCCGGCCACCATGGTCACATGCAATCCGGATATCGCCATCAGATGCGTGATGCCGGTTCGATTGAAGCGCTCCCATAGATCCGCGCCGATTGCCTGCTGGTCGCCGATCACCAGCGCGACCAGCACACCGGCCAGCGGCGAGTCGGGCAAGGCTGAATGAATGTGCGCGCGGATCTTCTCGCGTGCGCGCTCGATCAGCGTGCCGGGTGTCGCAACGAAGTCGGCCAGCTTGAGGCTGTCGGAAGCCGCGCGCACGTAGCCGGTCGCGCGCAATCCGCGCTCGAACAACTGTGCCTCGTAGTCGAAGCCGTGCGGATTGAGATTGCCGTGTGGACGCTTGAGCCGAACCTTGAGCCGCCAGCGCTCGCCGGCGTGCACCTCGCGCGCGGTGTCGGTTTCACCCTCGCGCAGACCGCGATACCAGCCGAGCAGCAAGCGGCGCGGCACACCTGCCACGTCTGCCTGCTCGACCTCGAAGACAAAGCGCTGCCCGCTGTCGAGAGATTGGGGCAGACCGGTGACCACCCCGGTGACGAACATGTCCTGACCTTCGAGTTCGCGCGGCAGGGTCTCGGCCAGCCGCAGCGTGGCAAAGGCACAGGCCCAGACGAAGCCGGCCAGCACGCCCGTCGCGAGCAGCGCGCCCGCCTTGAGCGTATGCCGCTGCAGCTTGGTCGCGAGTACGGCGGCCAGGAGCGTAGCCGCCGCCGCGACGACGAGCATCGACCAGCCAGGCAGTGCCGCCTGCCACTGGCAGAGCGCGGCGCCGACCGCAAAACCGAGAATCCCGATCCGCACGCGCCGAGCCTGTCAGGCGGACGATGCCGTCTGCGCCGACAACAGGTCGCGAAAGGCCTGCGAGCGCAGCGCCAGGTCGCCTGGCGGTCCGGCATCGAGCACCCGCCCGTCCTGCATCAGCACGACTTCGTCGAAGCGGTCGAGCAGGTTCAGTCGATGCACCGAGGAGACGACGCAGGCCCCGGCATGGCTCGCCAGCACGCGGTCGAGCACCTTGCGTTCAGTATCGGGATCGAGGCTGCTGGTTGGCTCGTCGAGCAGCAGCAGCGAGCTGCCCTGCGCCGCCACCATGGCGCGCGCCAGAGCCAGCCGCTGGCGCTGGCCGCCGGACCAGTTGGCGCCACGCTCGGCGACCACCGTGTCGAGCCCCTGCACCAGCCCGGCGACGAAGTCTTCCGCGGCAGCCAGGCGCAGCGCGGCGTCGAGCTGCGTGTCGTCGGCCGAAGCACCCAGCAGGAGATTTTCGCGCAGCGTGCCCTCGAAGATCTCCGACTGCTGTGGAATCAGCGTCGCCTCGAGCCGCAATGCCGCGGCAGGGTCGGCCAGCAACTCGCCGTCGAACCCGATCGTGCCGGCCTGCGGCCGGTCGAGTCCGGCGAGCAGCCGCAGCAGGGTGCTCTTGCCGGCGCCGCTCGGCCCGACCAGCGCGTAGCGGCGACCCCGCTGCAGTGCCAGATCGACGCCCTCCAGCGCAGGCGCCTCGCCACGCGCGGCCGCGTGGTGAAAGCGCAGGCCTTCGATGCGCAATTGCCGCCAGCCGGTCGGCTCGAGCGCGTCGGCCCATTTCTCGATTCCGGCCGCCTCGATCGGCTGCGCTGCCGCGTAGGACGCCTGGGTGCCAACGATGCCCGAATAGTGAACCGCGATCGCGGTGATGACGTCGCCTGCCTCCCGCGCATACTCATAGACCATGAACACGTTGCCGAGCTTGAGCACCTGGTGATCCGGCCCCGAGGCCCCGCTCGCCGCCAGCCACGCATAGAGCGCGACCAGCACACACCACAGCAACGCGGAGAGCAGATCGACGGTGCACCATTTGGCCTCGTTGATCACCATGCTGCGCCGGAGTGGCGGGAAGGTCGCGCGCATGCGCTCGAGCATCATGTTCGCCACACCATTGCGCCGGCGCAGTGCGAACACCGTCGCAATGTTGCCGAGCGAATCGACCAGCGCCGCCGACAGCCGGCGTTCGGTCTGACTCTCGCGCAGCGAGTAGGTCATGATGCGGCGGTCGAAGCGGCTGATCAGGAAACCCAGAACCATGTAGCCGCAGACCGCGACAATTCCGACCGCCGGCGCTATCAGCCAAAGCGCGATGACCGGCCCGAACAGCCGCACACCGTTCTGCAGGTAGATGTACTGACTCTCCGCAAAGCCGTACAGCGCGCCGGTCGCCTGGTTGACCCGGCTCACCGTCTCCGCCGTGTGGCGGGCTTCGTGCCAGGCCAGCGGCGCATCGAGCACGCGTCGCGTCAGCGCCGCGAACAGCGTCTCGCGCACGCGCATGGCTGCGTTGCGCTCGAGCACTCTGCCGGGGCCGTGCATCGCCCAGCTCGCCGCCGTGGCGCAAAACACACCGGCCAGCAGCAGGCCGGCATGCGGCAGGCCGGACAGGCCGCCGCTCTGGATCTGGTTGATCGCCTGCCCGGCCAGCCAGGGCACGGCGAGCTTGAACAGTTGCGAACCGACCAGCAGGGCAAAGGCGCCCAGCAGCAGGCCACGTGCACCGGCAGCGTAGCGCCACAGTTCGTGGTACAGATGGCGTATGCCCTGCGGGCGGTCGAGCGCCTAGTCGATCTGCATGATTTGTGACAGATGAATGTGGGGAAAACGCTTGTAACCGCAGCGGCGCGCGCAATCAAGCGAAACCTTTCGAGTCGCCCGGATATTTCACGAGTCGCCCGCTTGCCGCGGCCGTCAAGGACCGGAACGCGGCCAGCTCGAAGCAGAGCTTGCGAACCCGGATTGGCGCCCGGGCGCGGGCTGTCGCGGCGCTCGGTTGGTCTCGCCCCGCCTGGCTTGCGCTTCACTCGAAACGTAGGCGCGGCTACGTTTCTCCCTCCAGCGCGGCGCCAGATCGGGCCGATACCGGCGCGATCACTCGCGACATTCGTGAACTATCCGGGCTAGAATCGCATCGCCACAATCATGCGCAAACACATCCGCAAGCACCTGCCGGACCCCGAGAAGATCCGCAACAACCGGTGGCTCGCCTATTTCGGCGACGCCCTGACCCATCCGCGCCTGTGGCACCTCAACCGACACTCGGCGGCCGGCGGCGTAGCGGTGGGCCTGTTCTGCGGCCTGATACCGGGGCCGTTCCAGATGCTCGGCGCCGCACTCGCCTGCGTCGTGCTGCGCGTCAATCTGCCGGTCGCCCTGGCCGCCACCTTCTTCACCAATCCGCTCACCATCGTGCCGCTCTACCTCGTCGCATTCGGCCTTGGCGAAGTGGCACTCGGCGGTAACGGCGGCGAATTCGTCGCGCCACCCGACTGGGGCGAGCAGGCGTTCTCGGCCTGGATTGGCCAGTTGATCGACTGGATGTCGGGGCTGGGCAAACCCCTGTTCGTCGGCCTGCTGTTGCTCGCCTTGCTTTTGTCGATCACAGGCTATTTCGCGGTGCGAGGGGCCTGGCGCTGGTATCTGGTGCGTGCGTGGCAACGGCGAACCACGCGCCGGTGAGCAACCTCGCCCGGCACGTCACCCGGAAACACGGCCCTGCGCGCCGGGCAGACCGCAAAAGGAAACGAGGAGTCGCTTGAAGACACTTGATATACTTCGCATGTCATTGTTCGGCGTCGTGCTGCTGCTCGGCGCGGGCACGGCGAACAATGCACTCGCCGCACTCGTCAGGATCGTCGAGCCCTACACGAGCACGGACACCGTGGTGAGCCCGACGACGTCCGATGTTCCGACCTTCGAATGGACGTCTTCCGGCGCAATCAGCCGCTTCGAACTCCAGTTGTCGGACCAGGCCGATTTCAGATCGTACTGGTACCGCCCGGCGGCCGGCACGACACGCAGCCTGACCTACGCGTCCCGCGACTGGTCGCGGTTCAATACGACAGTCACGGCGCCGGGCCGGCTTCTCGATGGAACCGGCTATTTTCTCCGGATCAATGCCTACGCCGCCAACGGAACCCCGCTCGCGGAGAGCATGCCGGTGCCGTTCACCGCGCGCGCGCTGGTGTCGGGCACCTACTGCAATCCCGATTTCGATGTCATCACGCCGGAAAATGCCAATCCACACCGCACCCGCGGCGTGCATGTGGTGCCTGGCGGCCGGATCGACCCGTCGTTCCGTGTGCACGTAATCCCTGGTGAAACCGCGATCCAGTCGCAGGTCTACGACAGCACCGACACACTGCTGTGCACGCTGACCAGCGGGCCGATACTGCGCTCGCGCGCCGGCATTCCCTCCAAGGGGCTCAATGCGACGATGACGATGCGCTTCGATCTGCGCACCCAGGACTATTTCGACCGCATCACCGGAGCCGGACCGCACATTCCGGTCGTGCTGCTCGGTGACATGGCGAGCCTGCCATCGGTGACCGGCGGCACCGCAGGCTCGGAAGGCATCGGCCCGATCTTCGGCGACCTGTCGAACTGGATCGATTCAGGCAACTGCGTCAAGCCACGATTGACCGACGGAGACACCAGCGGCAACCTGACCGTCATCGAGAGCTTCCGCAATTCCCGGGTCTGCCTGTTCGGCAACCAATCGATCAACTATCAGAAGCTGACCGACCAGACCTACCATGTCGAGATCCGTGCCACGCCGGTGCTGCGCGGTGTCGATGTCATTCGCAACCGCATCTCCTACAAGGTCACCACGGCGAGCGGCGCCCTGGTCGCGCAGGCGGAGAATCTGGTCGACGACACGCCGCCGACCACCCAGATGCACGGCGGCTGGCTGCTGCTTGGTCTGATCGGCGGTCAATCGTCGCTGCCGCCGTTCGACCTGTGGTTCGATAATCTCGTGGTCGACTATGCGCCGGCGGCGACCGCCGACGGCCTGCCGGTCGGCAACGACCTGCTGGTCGCTTACCCTCCGCCGACCGGCCTGTTGCTCAAATCGAACAACGGTTCGTGGACCACCGCCTACAGAAAGTCGCCCCTGCGCATGGCGAACGGCGATATCGATGCCGACGGCGTATCGGACGTGCTGATGGATTTCGGGTCGACCGGCATATGGCTGTGGCGAAGCGGCGCCCCGTGGCGAGCCGTTTACCCGTCCTCGGCTCGGGAACTGGTCGCGACCGACCTCGACGCCAACGGAAAGACCGACTTCATCGTGAACTTCGGCCCGCCCAGGGGCCTGTATGCCCACATGGACGATGGCACCTGGCGACAGCTCCACAGCGTGCCACCGCGGCAGGTCGTCTCGGCCAATCTCGACGGCGACCCGCGACGCGATCTGGTCGTCGACTTCGGCCCGCCCTACGGCATCTGGCTGTACTTGAACGACACGGATTGGGTCGCCCTGCACGGGATCAGCGCCACCGACATCGTGGTCGGCGACCTCGACGGCAACGGCATCGACGACATCGTGGTCGACTTCGGCAGCCAGTATGGCATCTGGATCTACATGAATCAGGCCGACTGGGTGCCGCTTCACGGTGTTTCCTCGCAGCAGATGACGATCGGCAATTTCGACAGCGACCCGCGCAAGGATCTGGTCGTCGATTTCGGCCCCCAGTACGGAATCTGGATTTGGAAGAACAACAGCGCATGGCAGCCGGTTCACGGCGCCGCCTCAAAGCGGCTTCGACCCGCCGATCTGGACCGCAATGGCATCGACGACCTGGTCGTCGATTTCGGGCCACCGTTCGGCCTCTGGGCGTGGATGAACGGCGTGAAATGGGTACAGCAAAGCGGCGCCTCGCCGCAGGAGTTCATCGCAATCGACGCCGACCGGGACTGAACTGCGCGAGTCCGACTGTCCTGGGCAGCACGCGTAGGTTGGGCAGAGCGAAGCGAAGCCCAACGTCAGAGGACGATACCGTTGGGCTTCGCTTCGCTCTGCCCAAGCTACGCACCGGGCCGAACTCTCGCGGTATCGCACGGCGTCAGGGCGCAACGCCAACGGATGGCCGGGGGACGGCGCAGCGAAGACGTTCCGGTCCTCGCTGCGCCCCGCCGGCTGCCTGGCAGCCGACGATGCCGAGCTATGGTTTGACCTGCAGCAGCGGGCCTTCCGGATCGGCGAAGTTTCGCGTGCTCAGAATCTGGATGCCGGCGTTGTGCTCGCCGTTGAAGGGCGTCACGGCGCCGGGGCAGCCGGCCTTGACCGCATCGTCGGGCGAGTTGAACCACAAGCCGAGATGGAAGGTGTGCACCGGACCGGTCGGCGGGTTGGTATTCACATCGGGAAACTGTTCGTTGTGCACCAACGGCGCGATGGCACTGCCCGGCGCGACGATGAAAGTTTCTTCGTTGAAGCGGCCGATGAAGGTCTCGCTACCCTCGCCTTATTCGTCGGTCTCGATGTCACCTTGATACCAGCTCAGGCCGAACGGCGCATTGGGAACCTGGATGACGAACAAATCGAAGTTGGTTTTCGGCGGCAGCCCTTTCACCCTGACCCGCATGCGTTCCACCGGCCCCTCGGAGGTGATCCTTACCGTCGCCGATGCATCGGACAGACAGTTCGCCTTTTCCGCCGCGGCCGACCGAACCATGTGGAACCTGGTCCGGTGGTCGTCGCCGCCTTGCGCCGGGGAACCGGCCATCGCGCTGGAGGCCGCCAGCGAGGCCATTGCGGTCAGAGCTGCCACCAAACACTTCGTCCCCTTGTTCGTGCTGCGGGGCCGACGAACTACGTTGCTGCGAGCGCCCGAAGCGGGTGCCAGTTCTTGTATTGCTTTCATGTGATTCTCCTTGTGGATGCTGTTGGCAGGCGAAGGTTTTCAATCTCGCCTTCGGTGTCACGGATCCTGATGGCTCCGACAACGGCAACATCCGGAATATCGATTCTGCATCGAACGCTGCCTGTCGGCCGCAACGAACCCTTCTCAGCAACCCGTGTGCCAGGGCCGCAACGCCGTTTGCGTGGCTCGGCGGGAGCCGATGTGCCCCATTGTGGGCAGCGGACGCGTGCACCCTGCCCGATCTCGTCGACTGCAATGAAGCCTGTCGGCGCCGCTGCCTTGCGCGGCCCGGCACAGCGAGGCCGCAAGGCCTGCGCGCGCCATCGGCCCGTGGCCCGCATGGGCTGGACTTCTCCGGCAATGCCATCCCCTCGGGTCCGCTGCATGGCGCTCGTGGCGGCACATGGCTGCAGAGCGCCATTCCATGCGGGTCGCAGGGCAGCGGCTCGACGCGAAATCGACCGACGATCACCGCCGAAGGCACAGCACGCGTAGGTTGGGCAGTGCGAAGCGAAGCCCAACACCGGAGGACGATATTGTTGTGCTTCCTTCGTCAGCCCAAGCTACTCGAATGAAGCCTGTCGGCGCCGCGGATCGCCGCAGCCGGGCAGGCGACGCCGCACGTTATGCGCGATCGGCCTGCGAGCCGCATGGGCTGGACTTCTCCAGCCGTATCGCCCGCTCAGGCGCGTGGAATGGCGCTCTGGGCGGTGCATGGCTGCAGATTGCCGTTCCATGCGGCTCTCAGGCTGGCCTACCTGCGTCGCCGGCAATTCGGGTAGGTGGCGGCAGCCTGCGGCTGGGCGGCGCGCGACAGGCGAGCCGCGGCTGACCCGCTGCCGCTGTTCGACGAACTCGGCGACGGCGAATCGGCGGAATACCGGCGCAGGGCACTCATGTCGAGCGTGTTGATCGGTGCGGTGACCTCACGGGTATTCCGCGCCGTGGGCGCAGGGTCGTCGCCGTAATGCACGCGCCCGTCCTGGTCGGTCCAGCGCAATACCTGTGCGTCGGCCGGACCCGCCAGGCAGAGGGCCGTGAGGAACAGGATGAGCTTGCGCTGCATGGCGAATCCCGATGGCGATATCGTGTCCCGAATGATCCTATGCGTCGGCGATGGTCGTCAATCGGCGCGGCGCGTGTTTCGGGCTTCGTCCCCGGCCACGCCTACGCCTGTTCGGCCGGCGCCAACACCCCGTCGCTCAAGGTCAGCACGCGCTGCGCCCGCGATGCGATTCGCATGTCGTGGGTGACGATGATGAAGCTGGTCCCGTGCGATTCGTTGAGCGAGAGCATCAGGTCGAACACCGATTGTGCGGTCTGGCGGTCGAGGTTGCCGGTGGGCTCGTCGGCCAGCACGCAGGCCGGTTCGGTGACCAGCGCGCGGGCAATCGCGGCGCGCTGGCGTTCGCCGCCGGAGAGTTCGCCCGGCGTGTGGGTCAGGCGGTGACCCAGGCCGACGTCCTTCAGCATGGCTTCGGCGCGCGCATGGGCTTCGCTCTTTGTCATCCGCCGGACATAGAGCGGCATGGCCACATTCTCGAGCGCGGTGAATTCGGGCAGCAGGTGGTGAAACTGGTAGACGAAGCCGAGCGCGGCGTTGCGCATGTCGCCGCGCTCGCGATCGGACAGCGTCGATAGCGCGCGCCCCATCACGCTGACGGCGCCGGCGGTCGGCTCGTCGAGCCCGCCGAGCAGGTGCAGCAGCGTGCTCTTGCCCGAGCCGCTGGCGCCGACGATCGCCACGCGTTCGCCGCGCGCCACCTCGAGGTCGACGCCCAGCAACACCGGCACCTCGTGCGTGGCCTGGCGAAACGCCTTGCGCAGACCGCGGCAGGACAACACCGCTGGCGATTCACTCATAGCGCAGCGCCTCGGCCGGGTTGATGCGCGAGGCGCGCCAGCTCGGGTACAGCGTCGAAATCAGCGTCAGCACGAAGGCGATCGAGACGATGCTGACCACGTCGGATGGCAGCACCTTCGACGGCAGTTCGCTGATGTAGTACACCTCCTTCGACCAAAGCGTGGTGCCGGAGAGCTTCTCGATCGCCGGGATCACCACGTCGAGATTGCTGGCGAGCACGAACCCGCCGATCACGCCCAGCGCCAGTCCGACCAGTCCGATGATCAGGCCCTGGATGATGAAGATCGTCATCACGCTGCGCGGGCTCGCCCCGAGCGTGCGCAGGATCGCGATGTCGGCCCGCTTGTCGCGCACTGCCATCACCAGGGTGGACACGATGTTGAACGCCGCGACCGCGACGATCAGCGAAAGGATGATGAACATCATGTTCTTCTCGATCGCCACCGCGCGGAAGAAATTGGCATGACTCTTGGTCCAGTCCGACACATAGACTTCGGTCGGAACGTAGGGGCCGAGCTCGCGCGATATCCGCGGCGCGGCGAACAGGTCGTCCACCTTTAGGCGCACGCCGCTGACGTTCTCGCCGAGGCGGTAGAGCACCTGCGCGTCGGCCAGGTGAATCAGGGCGAGGCCGGAGTCGAACTCGAACATGCCGGCTTCGAAAATGCCGACCACGGTGAATTGCTTGAGCCGCGGCACGATCGCCGCCGGCGTCACCAGTCCCTGCGGCGCGATCAGCGTGAGCTTCTCGCCGGTCATCACGCGCAGCGCGCGCGCCAGCTCGGCGCCGAGCACGATGCCGAACTCGCCTGGCCGCAGCGCATCCAGCCGGCCGCTCTTCATGTGGCGGGCGAAATCGGCGACCTTGTCCTCGGCTTCGGGCAGAATGCCGCGAATCACCGCGCCGCGCACCTGCGAGTCGAAGGCCAGCATGCCCTGCTCGTTGACGAACGGCGCTGCGGCGCGAACCTGCGGGTGCTTCATCACGCCATCGGCCAACTGTTGCCAGTTGGCGAGTTGGTCGTCGATGCCGGTAAGCTGGATGTGCGAAGCGACGCCGAGGATGCGCGTGCGCAGCTCTTCCTGGAATCCGTTCATCACCGAGAGCACGACGATCAGCGCCGCCACGCCGAGCGCGATGCCGAACATCGACACCATCGAAATGAAGGAAATGAAGCGGTTGCCGCTGCCGGCCCGCCGCTTCGAGCGCGTGTAGCGCAGACCTATCAGCAGCTCGTATTTCATGTCGGGCCGTATGCTACACTGCCCCGGCCTTGTGCGCTTGCCGATGCGTCTGCAGTTCAGGTTTTACCGCAGCAATGCATTCCTTAGTTTCCGTCCGTCATTTCCGCCGTTCTTCCGCCGTTGTTCAATAGCGCCTTGCGCGAATTCACGCTGGTCATTCCCGGGTTGCTTTGGCCGGCCGATTCGCTGGCCGCCGCCTGCGGCAACCTTCCCCTTCCCGCCCTCGAGGCATTGCTTGCGCACGGTGCCGTGAACACGCTGCCGCCAGCCACCCTGGAAGAGATGCTGGCGGGGCTGTACGGGCTGCCGGCCGACAACGCCCCCTACGCCGCGCTGCGCGTTGCCGGCAGCGGCTGCGATCCGGGCGATGCAAGCTGGATGTGCGCCGACCCGGTGCACCTACGCTTCGCGCGCGAAACCCTGGTACTGACCGACAACCATGAACTCGATATCACCAACGACGAGGCAGCCCAGCTTGTCGCCGCCCTCAACGACAGCTTCGCCGACATCGGCGAATTCGCCGTCGCCTCCCCCGCGAATGGAATCTGCGGCTGAAGAGATCGCCGCAAGTCGTCACCCATCCGCTGGCGCAGGTTCTCGGCCGCAACATCGAACCCTTCCTGCCGAGCGGCGCGGATGGCGCCGAGTGGCGGCGCACGATCAATGAGATGCAGATGCTGCTCCACACTCACCCGGTGAACGAAGCCCGCGAAGCCGCCGGCCGGCCGGTCATCAACTCGCTGTGGCCCTGGGGCGCGGGAAGCCAGCCCCCTGGCATCGAGGCACCTTATGCCGGCGTCTTCGCTGACGCGACGCTGGCACGAGGATTGGCACGGGTTTCGGGCGGCAGTTGGGCAACACTGCCGGCGTCCTTGCCGCAGTCCTCCGCCGACACAGTACTCGCGGTGCTCGACCAACTGCACTACCCGGCGCTCGCCCTGAACATCGAGGCCTGGCGGGCGGAGCTGAAGCAGCTTGAAACGGCGTGGTTCCGGCCACTGCTTGACGCGCTCAGGCGCGGGCAGTTCTCGCATCTGCGCCTGTGCTTGGTCGGCGACAGCGCATGCATCGACCTCAGGTGCGGCAACGCTGGCTGGTGGAAATTCTGGCGGCGCCCGCTGCCCCTCGAAGCCTTCGTTCGCGGAATCGCGGCGCCATGACGCGCATCGTCACCCGCCGCGTGCCGCTGCGCGCCGCGCAGATGCTCGAACAGCAGGGCGTGCATCCGCTGCTGGCCCGCCTCTACGCGGCGCGCGGCATCGAGCGCAAGACCGATCTCGACTACGCACTGAGCGCGCTGCTGCCGCCACAGGGCATGAGAGGCACGGCCGAGGCCGCGCAATTGCTGGCCGACGCGATCGAGGCCGGGGCACACCTGCTGATCGTCGCCGACTACGATTGCGACGGCGCCACCGCCTGCGCACTCGGCGTGCGCGCGCTGCGCGCGATGGGCGCGCGAGTCGATTACCTGGTGCCCAACCGCTTCGAGTACGGCTACGGCCTGACGCCAGAGATCGTCGCGCTGGCCGTGCAGCGCGATCCGGATGTCATCATCACCGTGGACAACGGAATCGCCAGCATCGAGGGGGTGGCCGCCGCCCAGGCCGCCGGCATCGCCACACTGATCACCGACCATCACCTGCCGGGCGACAGCATGCCGGGGGCCGACGTGATCGTGAATCCGAACCAGCCCGGCTGCGGGTTCGCCAGCAAATCGATTGCCGGTGTCGGCGTGATGTTCTATGTCATGCTCGCCCTGCGTGCCGAGCTGCGCGAACGCGGCGCCTTCGCAGGCACGGCGGAACCGAACCTCGCCAGTCTGCTCGACCTGGTCGCGCTCGGCACGGTGGCCGACGTGGTGCGGCTCGACCACAACAATCGCGTCCTCGTCGCGCAGGGCCTGGCCCGCATGCGCGGCGGCAAGCTGACGCCCGGTGTGGCCGCTCTGTTCGCCGCCGCCGGCCGCGAGCCGGCGCGGGCGAGTTGCTTCGATCTTGGCTTCACCGTCGGGCCACGGCTCAATGCCGCGGGCCGCTTGTCCGACATGTCGCTCGGCATCGAATGCCTGATCACCGACGACATGGCGCGCGCGCTCAACATCGCAAGAGAACTCGACGCGCTCAACCGTGAACGCCGCGCCATCGAAGCCGAGATGAAGGACAGCGCGCAGATCGCGCTCGACGATTTCGACGCCGGATCGCGTGCCAGCGTGACCCTGTTCGACCCCGGCTGGCACCAGGGCGTGATCGGCATCCTCGCCTCGCGCATCCGCGAGCGCGTGCATCGACCGGCGATCGCCTTCGCGCGCGGCAGCGAGGGCGAGCTCAAGGGTTCCGGCCGCTCGATACCCGGATTGCATCTGCGCGATGCGCTCGACCTGGTGACCAAGCGCTATCCCAGCCTGATACTCAAGTTCGGCGGCCATGCGATGGCCGCCGGGCTGACCCTGCGCGAAGGCGATTTCGCTACATTTTGTGAGGCGTTCGAAGCCGCAGTGCGCGACGGCCTCGAACCGGCCGCCCTCACCCGAACGCTGGAGACCGACGGCACCCTCGAAGGCGCCTACGCCACGCTCGATTGCGCGCGCGCGTTGGAGGGCGAAATCTGGGGCCAGGGCTGGCCGGCGCCGCTGTTCGCCGACACCTTCGAGGTGGAGAAGCAGCGCCTGCTCAAGGATGCGCACCTCAAGCTGACCCTGCGCCGGGACGCCAGCCGCTTCGAAGCAATCCATTTCAACCACGCCGAATCCGCCCCGCCGCGCATCCGCGCCGCCTACCGCCTGGCGGTAAATGAGTTCAACGGCATGGCATCGGTGCAACTGGTGATCGAGCACCTGGAACCGGCGTAGGTCGGGCTGACGAAGGAAGCCCGACGTGTTCCCCCTGTACGCTTGCGTCGGCAGCGTAGCCCACCTATGCTGACCCACATCGTCAGCAGGCAACGAGGCGCCGCGTCCGCAAACACTCGCCACAACAGGAGACAAAGCGATGGCAGACGACCGAAAGCCCGGCCCGCTGGGCTTCACACCGGCAAGCGCGAACTCCAGCGGCTTCGATTCCGGGGGGCCGGTTACCGGTGGTTTCACGAGCGCCGGACCACTGGGTTTCGACGTCGAAGCCGATCCGTTGGCCGACCGCCTCATCACTCGTGTCGATCGCGACTGGGTTCCGACACCCAAGCCGAAGAACGACCCGATCAAGGTCACCGCGGACAATCTCGCGGATCTGGCCAAAGCCCTCAGCCAACTGCCCGAGGCCGGCGAAGGCGGCGGGCGTTTGCGCGCCGATGCCGTGGCGGCAGGCACCAGCGCCGAAGCGAGCGTGTCCTTGCATGGCAACCTGGTGAATCGCGCTGTCGAGTGGATCGGCTACAGCAGCGCCTCGCCCGCGGCCCAGGCGCACTGGGACCAGGTGCTCGCCAACCTCAAGCGCCACGAGCAGCGGCACATGGAGATCGCCATCGAGGAAGGCGATGCGCTGGCCACGCTGCTGGTCGGACACAAGGTCGGCTCCACGCCGTCGATCACGGACAAGGTCAGCACTGCCAACGACAAGATGGCGGCGCGGCAGAAGGAACTCGACGACGACTCAGACCACGGCAAGAGAAAGGGCCATCCGTACGGCGATTGCAACATCGATACGACGATCAAGTAGCGCGCACAGGTCGGGCGCGCCGGCCCGACGGTTGAGAACAGTGGGGTCAAGAACAGTGGGGTCAGGTCAAGAGCAGTGGCAAGAACAGTGGGGTCAGGTCTTGCAATACGACATTATCCTGCATCTCTTCGCTCCTGATCCTTCACTGCCCGGCTCGCGGTGGCATAGTGCAGGCCGAAGTATTTCGCAATCGCTTTCAAAGAATATGCTTATGCAAGATCTGACCCCATCGATCTGCTGTGACCCCATCGATCTGCTGCTGACCCCATCGCTCCTGCGCCGACTCAACCGGCAGCGCTTGTCGCCGCGGCAATTCCAAAAGACACTTTCCCAAGCGCTCCGCACTCGGCGCTTACCGTCCGGGCTCGTCCAACAAACGGTTCAGATCGTGGCTGTGCACGATCCAACCTTGGTCGTTGGGCCCCAGCTGAGAGCGCTACGCTGTCGTGTGTTGGGCCACATACTCGCGCAACGCTTCGTCCATGCGGGTTTGCCAGCCAGCCCCGGTAGCGCGGAAATAGGCAAGAACCTCCGGGCTATAGCGCACTGCGACCTGCTCCTTCGTTGGGTGCCTGTTTGGCCCGCGGGTACGACGTGCAGCAACTACTTTTCGTAGTTCGTCTGTCGAATGGGTGACGAATGCATTATTCCAATCGTCCGGTTTGGTAGCCGGAGCATCATTTACAGAAACGTGACCACGCTTCGCGTTCATGTTTTTCCGCCTTTCGCGCCGAAATAATGTGAGGCCATTCGTCGTCGCCCGGCGTCCAAACAACGAACAGCATGTCTTCCGCGTGCCAGCCAACGCTCTGGAAGCGCAACTCGCCATAGGCATCGCGTGCATCTTCGCGGGTCAGCAAGTCACCATCGAAGAAGCCCGACAGCGCTGCCAGATCAATGCCGTGCTTGGCAATGTTCGCTTGGCGCTTTGCCTCGTCGAAGGTGACCATAGGCAAATCGTAGATGCAGTATGATCGGAAGTCAAGGCAAACTGTAGATGCAATTAGAGATGAACTAAAGGAGCCGAATCGGGATAGGGAAAGGCCTCACGGCCTCCCCCTCCCACACCACCGGACGTACGGGTCACGTACTGGCGCTTCGGCAGATTGAGTCAAATTGCATGGAGCGGTCAAATAGGGCCTACCGTCCGGTCTTGTCCAACAAACGGTTCAGATCGTGGCTGCGCACGATCTAACCTCAGTCGTTGGCTGGGTGCGTGATTGCAAGACTTGACCCTGTCGCTCCCCTTCGGACCCCGTCGCTCCCCTTCGGGGGGGAGGGAATTGCCGCGCATCGCATCCTGTCCCGCGATCTTTGCGCGCGTCGACCACGCTCCTTCCCCTCCCAGGGAGAAGGCCGGGATGGGTCGGACGATAGATCAAGGGGGGGCCGACGAAGCAAGCCCGACGTGTTTGCCTCCATGCACGGCGTCGGGCTTCGCATGGCTCAGCCCGACCTACACGTCTGCGCTTATGCCCGAGACGTCGATGACAGTCAGATTGCAGCATCGACCGTTCGGGAAATTGCGCGACCTCGCGTGGGCGGGAGAAGCCGCCAAGGGCGCTGCGGTATAATTTTCGTTTTTTCGCCCGCCCCACCATGGAAGCAGAACGCCTCAACGCCATCGCCGCGCGCCTCGCCGACCTCAAGAGCCGGGAGCTCGAACTGCGGAGGTATCTTTGACTTCGACCTGAAGGCGGAGAAACTGCAGGAAATCGCGCGCGCGCTCGAAGACCCGGCGGTGTGGAACAACGCCGAGCATGCACAGGCGCTCGGCAGGGAAAAGAAATCCCTCGAAAACGTGGTGCTGGCGCTGCGCGACGCGGCGAGCCACATCGCCGATACCGGCGAGCTGTTCGAACTCGCCCGCGGCGAGAACGATGAGGACACCGTGGTCGCGGTCGAGTCGGACCTCGACGGGATCGAGAAGGAGCTCGCGGCGATGGAGTTTCGCCGCATGTTCAACAACCCGGCCGATCCGAACAACTGCTTCGTCGACATCCAGGCCGGCCAGGGCGGCACCGAGGCGCAGGACTGGGCCTCGATGCTGCTGCGCATGTACCTGCGCTACTGCGAGCGCAAGGGCTTCACGCCCGAGGTACTGGAAGAATCGGAAGGCGAAGTCGCCGGTCTGAAGAGCGCGTCGATCAAGATCAGCGGCGACTATGCCTATGGCACGTTGCGCACCGAAACCGGCATTCACCGCCTGGTGCGCAAGTCACCCTACGATTCGAACGCGCGGCGCCACACCAGCTTCGCCAGCGTGTTCGTGTACCCAGAGGTGGACGACTCGATCGAGATCGACATCAACCCGGCCGATCTGCGCGTGGATACCTTTCGCGCTTCCGGCGCCGGCGGTCAGCACATCAACAAGACCGACTCGGCGATCCGCATCACCCATCTGCCGAGCGGCATCGTCGTGCAATGCCAGAACGACCGTTCGCAGCACCGCAACCGCGCCGAAGCGATGGCGATGCTTAAATCACGCTTGTACGAGGCCGAACTGCGCAAGCGCCAGTCGGAGCAGCAATTGCTCGAAGACTCGAAGAGCGATATCGGCTGGGGCCACCAGATCCGCAGCTACGTGCTCGACCAGTCGCGCATCAAGGATCTTCGCACGAATGTCGAGATCGGCAATACCCAGGGCGTGCTCGACGGCGATCTCGACCCGTTCATCGAGGCCAGCCTCAAGCAGGGCGTGTAGCCGCGCTGACGGTCGCGACCTTGTGTCCATGGGCTGCTTGTGACACAATTACCGAAGTTGTGACACAACTGGAAACCGACATGAAGACCCTGACCATCCGCGAAGCCCGTGAGGGCCTGTCGCACCCGGAACAGATGTTTGCCGATGGCGACGAGGTGCTGGTGGTACGCCGCGGGGAGCCGGTGGCGCGCATTCTGCCGCCACCGCAGAAACGCAAGGTGCGTTCGCTCGCCGCCTTTCGCGCGACCATGCCGCTGCAGGAAGTGCCGAGCGAGATCCTGATCCGCGAGGACCGCGACGCACGCGGCTGACGCCGCTTGAGCAACGATGATCTATCTCGACACCAGCGCCCTCATCAAGCGCTATCTGCCGGAGCGCAATAGCGACCGATTCGACGCATGGTTCGCCGAACACGCGCCCGCCTCCGTTAGTCGGCTTACTTTCGTCGAAGCGCGCAGCACCCTCGCGCGCAAACGCCGCGACAAGGCGATACGCGCTTCGCGCGAGTCCGCTGCGATGGACGAAATCCGTACCGACCTGCAGGATGGCGTGCTCTGGATTCAGCCGTGCGGCGATGAGCACTTCGTCGAAGCATTCCACCTGATGGAACAACTGCGCAACGTTCCGTTGCGCACCCTGGATGCGCTGCACCTCGCAGTTGCGCGGCTCGGCGAATTCAGCGGGCTCGCGACGGCCGACATCATCATGCGCCGCGCCGCCGAGGAACTGGGACTCGAAGTCGCTTTCTTCGGCGAATGAACAACCTATCCAAACTCACGACACAATGACCGACGGCACGCCAATACTCCCCCCGGACGAAAACCAGCTCATCGCGGAACGCCGCGCCAAGCTCGCCGAATGGCGCGCCGGCGGCGCCGCCTACCCGAACGACTTTCAGCGTGAGAACACCGCCGGAAAGCTCGACGAGTTCTACGGCGAGAAGACCCGCGAGGAACTCGAGGCCACGCCGATCTCGGTCAAGGTTGCCGGGCGCGTCATGTTGAGGCGCGTGATGGGCAAGGCGAGTTTCGCGACCATCCAGGATCTGTCGGGCCGCATCCAGATCTTCGTCTCCAACGACGCCACCGGCGAGGACGTCCACAAGGATTTCAAGCGCTGGGACATCGGCGACATCGTGGGCTGTGTCGGCACGCTGTTCAAGACCAGGACCGGCGAACTCACGGTGCAGTGTTCCGAGATGCGCCTGCTGTCAAAGGCGCTGCGCCCGCTGCCGGAGAAGTTCCACGGCCTCACCGACGTCGAGCAGAAGTACCGCAGCCGCCATCTCGACCTGATCATGAACGAGAGCACGCGCTTCACCTTCGTCGCGCGCAGCCGCATGATCCAGTCGATCCGCAACTACATGAGCGGCCACGGCTTCCTCGAAGTCGAAACCCCGATGATGCACAGCATTCCGGGTGGCGCTGCCGCGAAGCCATTCGTCACCCACCACAACGCGCTCGACATGCAACTGTTCCTGCGCATCGCGCCCGAGTTGTATCTGAAGCGGCTGGTGGTCGGCGGGTTCGAGAAGGTGTTCGAGGTCAACCGCAACTTCCGCAACGAGGGCCTTTCGCCGCGGCACAATCCCGAATTCACGATGATGGAATTCTACGAGGCATACGCGAACTACCACACGCTGATGGATTTCACCGAGGGCCTGCTGCGCCACTCTGCCGAAGAGGCCCTCGGCACCTCGAAATTCCAGTACCAGGGCCGCGAACTGGACCTCGGCAAGCCGTTCGAGCGCCTGACCATCGTGCAGGCGATCCGCAAGCATCATCCGGGCTTCACCGAGGCCGAGATCAATGATGCGGATTGGCTACGGCGCAAGATCAGGGATTTCGGCGAAGCCCTCAAGCCGGGTGGCCTGGGCAGCCTGCAACTGCAGTTGTTCGAAGCCTGCGCCGAGGAAGAGATCTGGGATCCGACCTTCATCATCGACTACCCGGCCGAAGTAAGCCCGCTGGCGCGCCGTTCCGACAGCAATCCCGAGATCGCCGAGCGCTTCGAGCTGTTCATCGTCGGGCGCGAGATTGCCAACGGCTTCTCCGAGTTGAACGACCCGGATGACCAGAAGCAGCGCTTCGCCGAACAGGCCAGGGCGAAGGAAGCCGGCGACGAAGAGGCGATGTACTACGACGCCGACTACATCCGCACGCTCGAATACGGCCTGCCACCGACCGCCGGCTGCGGCATCGGCATCGACCGCCTGGTCATGCTGCTGACCGACTGCGCGAACATCCGCGACGTGATCCTGTTCCCGCAGATGCGGCCCGACTGACCGGCAGTGGCCCGCCGGCGCGGGCCGCACCGATCTGCTGCCATGGCACTGGCATCCGCCCGTCTCACTCGTGCCGCGAACGGTACGCTGATCTCGACCGAATACCAAGACATCTACCACTCGGCGGCCGGCGGACTGGCGCAGTGCCGCCATGTGTTTCTCGGCGGCAACTATCTCCCGGCACGCTGGAAAGCGCGCGATGCCTTCACCGTGGTCGAAACCGGTTTCGGCATCGGGCTGAATTTTCTCGCCACCTGGGCAGCTTGGCGCGACGATCCGGCGCGTTGTGCGCGACTGCATTTCGTCTCGGCCGAAAAGCATCCGTTTGCGCGCGACGACCTGCGGGCCATCCATCGTGCATGGCCGGAACTCGACCCGCTGTCGCGCGAACTGCTCGACGAGTGGCCACCGCTGGTGCCCGGCTTTCACCGATTGAACCTCGACGGCGGGCGGGTCAGCCTGACGCTGTTGTTCGGCGACGCGCTGGACTTGCTCCCGCAACTGCGCGCCCAAGCCGATGCGTTTTTCCTCGATGGCTTTGCGCCGTCGAAGAATCCGGATCTCTGGTCATCTGCAATGTTTCGCCAGATCGCGCGCCTGGCCGCTGACGGTGCCACCGCCGCCACCTGGTCGGTCGCCGCTGTCGTGCGTGACGGCCTGCGCGATGCCGGCTTCGCCTGCGACAAGCAGGCGGGCTTCGCCGACAAGCGCGAAATGCTGGTCGCCAACCGCCAGCGCGCTTCGCCCAGCGGTTCGCCATCGGTCTCCGATCGTCACGCAATCGTCATCGGCGCCGGGCTGGCCGGCAGCAGTTGCGCCCTGAGCCTGGCGGCGCGCGGCTGGCAAATCGATCTCGTGGAACGGCATCCGGCGCCGGCGCAGGAGGCCTCGGGCAATCCAGCCGGCGTGCTGCGTCCGCTCCTCTCGCTCGACGATAACCGATTGTCGCGCCTCGCCAGGGCCGGCTTTCTGCATGCCCTGCGCCACCTTCGATCACTCGAACGCGCGGCCTGGCCGCTGCGCTGGCAGGTCTGTGGCGTGTTGCAGCTTGCCCGCGATGCGCGCCACGAAGCCATCCAGCGCGAGACCATCGCGCGTCACGCCTATCCAGCGGACTATGCGCGATGGGTCGAGCGTGATGTCGCCACGTCGCTTGTCGGCCATCCGGCGGCGGCCGGAGGCTGGCATTTCCCGACCGGCGGATGGGTCAACCCGCCGAGCCTGGCAGCCGCCAATCTCGCCTGCGCCGGCGAACGGGTTCGCTTGTTGGGCGGCAGATCGGTCGCGTCGCTGCATCACCAGGGCGGCCAGTGGCGTGCCCTCGCCGAGGATGGCTCGGTCATTGCCGAGGCGCCGCTGGTGGTCCTTGCCAACGGATGCGGCGCGCTGCGGATCGACGGCGGCCCAGTCCCATTGCGCTTGCCGCTGCGGCCCGCGCGCGGCCAGATCTCCCTGCTTCGCGCACATCCCCGGCGCGCCATGAATTGTGTCGTCACCCAACGCGGATACGCGACACCCGCGCTCGATGGCTGGCACTGCGCTGGCGCGAGCTTCGACGCGAACGACGACAGTAGCGCGCTCGCCGCGGCCGACCACCTGGAAAACCTCGCCCGCCTCGATGCGATGTTGCCCGGATTCACAGACGCCAGCGATACGCAAATGCAGGCAGGGCGCGTCGGTTTTCGCCCGACATCACCCGACAAACGTCCGATGATCGGCGCCCTGCCCTGCGCCTCGTCACCCGGCGATCGCGTTCGGACAAGCCTGTGGCATGTCGAACGCCTGCCCGGAATTCTGGTTGCCAACGGCTTCGGCGCGCGCGGACTCGTGTGGTGCGCGCTGGCGGGCGAACTCATCGCCGCGCAGCTCGAGGCCGAGCCGCTCCCGCTCGAATCGGCGCTAATCGATGCGCTCGATCCGGCGCGGTTCATCCTCCGCCCGCCCGGTTGCGACAAGCCGCGAGCGGAGCAATGACTAGCCGTCGCATGGACACGACGCGCGGGCGAATTTTGTAAGCGGATGTGTTCCGCGTCGCGCTCCCGGAGCCGTTTGCGCTATTGTGGAATCGGAGCGACAAGCAAAGAACGCAGGAGAGCATCATGCAAGCGATACAAAACCAGCCGCCGCGCAAGCTGCACCCGGTAATGTGGGTGGCAGCCGTTTCGGTCATCGTGTTCAGCCTGGTCGGCATCGGCGCCGTCACCGGATTGATCCCGACCTCGAACAGCCAGCCTGCGGCGGACAAGCAAGCGACCCCGCTGGTACCGCCGCAACTGGCGACCATGCCGCGGGCGCCCGCCGAGCAACCGGCAGCAGCCGCGCCCGCCGTGATCGAGGAGTACGATCAGCTGTCTCCGGCGGCAGCGCCCAAGCCGGCGCCGCTCAGCCAGCCGATCACGCCGCCGGCCACACGCAGTGCCGAGTCGACGCCCGTTCCACGCAAGGCAGCGAAGCCCGAACCGATGCGTGCGGCGCAGGCCCCCATCGAGAATCGCGCGCCAGCAATGCCGGCTGCCGAGCCCGCGCCGGCTCCCGCGCGCGTAGTCTGCAACCAGTGTGGTGTGGTTTCTTCGGTTCGCACGATCGAGCGGAAGGGCGAAGGCAGCGGCGTCGGCGCAGTCGGCGGCGCGGTGGCCGGCGGCGTGATCGGGCACCAGATGGGCGGCGGCCGCGGGCGTGACGTGATGACCGTGGTCGGCGCGATCGCCGGCGGACTCGGCGGGCACGAGGTCGAGAAGCGGGTGCGCAAGGTCGTCAAGCATCAGGTCACGGTGCGTTTCGACGACGGCACGACGCGTACCTTTACCTATGACAGGCAGCCGATGTTCCGCAATGGCGATCAGGTGCGCCTGTCGAACGGCGCGCTGGTGATCGACAACCGCTGAGCAGACGGACCCGCCGCGCACGGCCCGCGCAATCACGGCAGAGTCAGAGGCGCCGATCGAGGCGAGTCAGAACGAGGTTGCGACCCATCACTTCGAGCACCGCATCGATCGACGGTGTCTGCGGCTGACCCAGCAGCACCACGCGCAAGGGAATCGCCACCTGCGGCATCTTCAGCCCGCTGGCGGCCAGCGTTTCCTTGATCGCCCCCGACAGCGCCGCCCTGTTCCACTCGATATCAGCGAGCCGCTTGCGCAAATCGGCCAGCGCGGCGCGAGTCGCATCGGTCAGATGCTGCGCCAGCAGTTCCGCCGCCGGATGCAGATCGATATAGAACGCCTCGGCCGCGTCGGCGAGTTCGTTGAGTGTGGCGACCCGCCCTTGTGTACACCCCGATCACCGCCTCGAGCAGCGGCCCGCGCTCCGGATCGATACCGCGCCGTGCCAGACGCTCGGAAACATCGGCGGCCAATCGCGCGTCGTCGGCCAGTTTCAGATAGTGCTGGTTCAGCCACAGCAGCTTGTCGCTGTTGAACTGCGCCGCCGACGGCGTGATGTGGTCGAGATCGAACCATTCGCAGAACTGCCGCATGTCGAACAACTCGTCATCGCCGTGCGACCAGCCGAGGCGGGCGAGATAGTTGAGCACCGCCTCCGGCAGATAGCCATCCTCGTGATACTGCATCACGCTGACCGCGCCGTGGCGCTTGGAGAGCTTCTGCCCGTCCGGCCCGAGGATCATCGACAGGTGGGCATACTGCGGCACCGGCGCCTCCAGCGCCCGCAGGATGTTGATCTGCCGCGGCGTGTTGTTCACATGGTCGTCGCCGCGGATCACGTGGGTGATGTGCATGTCCCAGTCATCGACCACCACGCAGAAATTGTAGGTCGGCGTGCCGTCGGCACGCGCGATGATCAGGTCGTCGAGCTCGGCATTGGCAATCTCGATCGGCCCCTTGACGACGTCATGCCACGCGACGACACCCTCGGTCGGGTTGCGAAATCGCACCACCGGCTTGACGCCGCCCGGCCGCTCGGGCAAATCCTTGCCACGCTCGGGGCGCCAGCGGCCGTCATAGCGGGGCTTCTCGCCGCGCTCGCGCTGTGCCTCGCGCATCGCGTCCAGTTCGTCGGGCGAGGCATAGCAGTGATACGCCTTACCCGAATTCAGCATCTTGCGGATCACGTCTGTGTAGCGCTCCATCCGCCGCATCTGGTAGAACGGCCCCTCGTCATGGTCGAGCCCGAGCCACTGCATGCCATCGAGAATCGCCTGCACCGCCTCGGGAGTGGAGCGCGCGACATCGGTATCCTCGACGCGAAGGATGAAGATGCCGCCATGACGACGCGCATAAGCCCAACTGAACAGCGCGGTGCGCGCACCGCCAATGTGCAGAAAGCCCGTCGGACTCGGGGCAAAACGCGTGCGAACCTGTGGCGCGGAATTGGTGCTGGGCATGCGACAAGGGCCGGATGGAAAGCCTTTGATTCTACCCGATACCAGTGCCGCGAATTGACCCCCGAAGGCCGCGCCGCTACAATCCGGCTCCCGATGCGCATCGGGCGGTTAGCTCAGCGGTAGAGCACTGCCTTCACACGGCAGGGGTCACTGGTTCGAACCCAGTACCGCCCACCAATGGCTCGAACGGTCGAATGGCACTGCGCCCCCGGGAACCATATGCTGCCGCGTCGGCAACGTTGTGCTTCCACCCGTAGAGTGGCACGAATATGCTGTCACACGACCCAACGGTGCAGCATCGCGAAAGTGCCCTGCTCTCGATCCGGGATCCGAACTTTGCCGATCCACGATGGCGAAGGTTCACTTCCACTCTTCTGAATGCGTACTCCCGATCCAGAGCCGTTTGATGACAAATGCAACGACGCTGGCCGCTTACGGGCCAGAAAGCTGCCGCTCAGGGAATTCGGCTCGGTGACTCTCGATCGGCCGGAGCGGTCAGCCGGCGACCCTGGATTACAGGCATCCTTGAACGTCCGCATTCATGATTCGCGTGAGGCGGATATCGCTACTCAATCGACGTACGCACGCAGTGTGAGTGATCAAACTCAGTCATACGCGGCCACGCCTCCGCAAAGCCGTACAGCCAGCGCCAAGCTTTCAGGAAGACCAACGCGCCAGATTCAAGCACCGAATCGTGCCGCCAGCCCGTCGAGCGTGATGTTCTCGGCGACTTCGTCGTGCGGAATCAGCACGTAACGCCACGGCTTGCCGTGGTAGCTCGCCGCGTGGCTTGAGGCGTTCGCGCACCACTTGACCGCCGCCTCCTTCTTGGCGAGGACAATGGGGTCGGCAAGCTCCGTACGCTTCTTGGGTTCCAGCATGTAAATCTTGTCGGCGGTTTCCGCAACGAAGTCCGGCTGATATTCCAGGTGGTCCGCGCCGTTCCGGTAGTAGATCTGAAACTGGCCCTTGGCGGGCTTGAACCACTTGACGGCATCTCGCTCCAGAATCACCGCCAGCTTGCGCTCCGAGTCGGAGTCGAACTTCTGCACCGGATATAGGCAACGCTGAAAGCCACCGAAGAGGTACTTGGCCATGTTGCTCTTGTCCGCCGGCTCCACCCGGTAATTGGCCGGCGGTTCTTGCGCCGAGTACGTGTAGGCGCTCTGCTTCAGCTCCGTGTAGCCCTTGCTGATCTTGACTTCGTAGCCGGCAACGTCTTCCCAGTAGTGCTCCTGCATTTGCGCGTGGATGAAGTGCGCGATGTCGCGCTGGTAGCAGCGCAGCACCTTGCGCGCGCCCTCCTCGGAGAGGTAGCCCCTGAAGTGCTGCACGGTCTGGGCAGCCAGGTCATAGAGCAGGTCGGCGTGGTCATCGTACGAAATGTCGTCGAAGTCCACCAAGCCGCTGACCACGTAGTCTTCCAGACTAGCCTCCTCGATGCCTCCCCGGCTCAGGGAAACGATCTCCAGGTGATTCGTGCGCAGGTGCTGAATCCATAGCTCGTCTGAGACCGCCAGATATTTCAGCGCATCAAGCTTCAGGGTGAACGGCCTGAAGCCGGACTTCACTTCGCCCTTGGGTGCCACGAGGATGCGCGGAATGTCGATGGTCTGCTGGATTACCAGCTCGACCGTTTTCGCCACTACGGCAGCAATGTCTGGCTGCTCTGCCACCCCTTCCAGTTCCAACTGCACCGGCTGGTGCTGTTCCGCGACGGCCTTGACGATGGCGGCCTGGATCTCAGGTTTCTTCAGGTATTCGACGGATGGCAATGTCTGCGGCTGATTTTCGAGCTTGCGGATCACCTCGTAAGTGATCTGCGCCACCTTCTGCTCTTCGGGTTTGGCGAATGCAGGTGCGACGTCCTGGCCCGCCACTGTCGTGCTGCTTGTCACCTGCGGGGGTTTCAGGCCAAGCTTTGTCGCCAATTGCGACTGCGACACCACGGTGACCGTCTTCTGGCTCAGGTCCTCCGTGTCCAGCACAACCGCCTGCAAACGGATCGCCGAATCCGGTTTGTTGGCCTCGTTGATGAGTTCCTGAAACTTGTCATGGGCGACGATGTTCAACCGATCCACGGCCGTAACGCCGGTGCGCTTGCCATAGGGCAGGCGCAGGCCGCGCCCGATTGACTGCTCGATGAGGATGCGGGCGTTGGCCGCCCGCAGCGGCACGATGGTGTAGAGGTTGGTCACGTCCCAGCCTTCCTTGAGCATGTTGACGTGAATGACTATCTCCGTCGGCTCGGACGTCAGCTCCACCTTGAGCAGGCGCGAAATCATCTCCTCTTCTTCCGCGCCGGTCTTGCTGGAATCGACCTGGATAACCTTGTCCTTGTAGCGGGCCTCGAAGATGTCGGACTGGATCAGGGCCAGTAGTTGCCCCGCATGAGTGGTGTCGCGGGCGATCACCAGCAGGAAGGGCTTGACGATGGGATTCTCGCTCTCGCGGGCATAGGTCTCCAGCTCCACCTTCACGCTCTCGTGCAGGCGCACGCCGTCTTCCAGCTTCATGCGTTCGATCTTTTCCGCCGACATGCCGGCGGGGTTGAAGTTCTTACGCGTGACCACCGCCGGCTCCTTGACGAAGCCGTCGGCCATGGCACGGCCAAGGGGATAGTCGTAGATCACGTTCTTGAAGACTACCGCGCCGCGCGCCGTCTCGACGAAGGGCGTGGCCGTCAGTTCCAGCCCCAGAATCGGCTGCAGCTCGTTGATGGCGCGAATGCCGGCGCTGGCGCGGTAGCGATGGGATTCGTCCATCAGCATCACCAGATCCGGCAGCCCGGCCAGATAATCGAAGTAGCTCTCGCCGATGTACTCCGAAAGCCGCTTGATGCCTTGACGCTCACGCGAATTGACCCGCGTGTGCTCACGAAAGCTGACCCACCCAGATAGGTGGCTGCCCATCCGTGCCGGTGCCCTGGTGGAAAAAAGTCGACGCTCTTTCGCAAGATTCGCTGGACATTCCGGCCGCTATCAGTTCAAATTCACGAAGATGTCGTGTCTGCGCTGGATCGTAGGGCGCTAATTCGTGGGCTGCATTCGGCTAGGCAGCGCCATCCTGCGTCGATCGCGGATCGTGTGCGAAAAGCGGGGAAGTGGGGGGTGTTGGCGCGCGCCAACGTCTGATCGATCTGATCCGTGCGCACGGCGCAGCGCAACGCCTTTTCGCAGTGTGCGCAGTCGTGGCCAACGGCGCCTTGCATTCTTGCGTGTCATGGCCGACATACCGGCGGTTGTGGTTTGCGTACCTCTGTAGCGCGCGCACGCCGGTCATGCGTACCCCGTTCGCATACGCTGCAACATTGTTTCGTCATAGCTTGTGCGTGTAAGTGCCGCGTTGGACAGTCCCCGCCAAGATCTCCCCTTGCTTGATCGCATCGCCGCTACGCCTGGCTTCCGCGCTGCCTCACCGTGTGTGCGACGCCAGTCCAAGCTCGCGAAGTAGTCCGCAGCACACTCCGCTTTACAAACCCTGGGGCGTCGCCCCAGACCCCACCCTCGCCGGGAGGCAGACGCCGGGGATGACAAACCCATCCCCGGCGCTGCCCCGAGCGTGGATGCCCTCCAAGGCCTCAAGGGGCTTTCGCGGCATAAACACGGCGATGAACCCGCCGCATTTATTCCACGGTCCCCTTGACCCCTTTCCGGGCATAACAGCGCGCACTCCCTGGGTCCGTTCTGATGAGCACAAATGGGTCCGTTTCCCTGAGCGTTGAGGGCTTGATGCGCGGCGACTTGCCGCCGCGCACCTCGGAGTTGATCTTGGAGATGTTGAAGATGTTGATCCGCACACCGCCGAAGAGGGTGCCGCTCATGGGGTCGCGCTGGTCGTAGTTGTCGCCGGTGATGATGATCGGTGCGTCCACGGCGAACTCGGCGATGCCCCGGAACACGTACTTGGGATGATTTCGATCGCTGAAATCGGCGATCAGCTTGTTGTAGATGGTCAGGTTCGGCGCCAGCACAAAGAAGTTGTCGATGCCATGTGCCAGGTGCAGATAGCTGATGAAAGCCCCCATCAGCCGCGTCTTGCCCACACCCGCGGCGACCGCGAAGCACAGCGATGGAAACTCGCGCTCGAAGTCCGTAACCGAAGGAAACTCGCTGCGGATGGCTTCCAGCAGGGCCGCAGTGTCGGCGCCCTTGCCCGGCGGGGCGATTTCCGCAATGCGGTCGAGTATTTCCAGCGAGCGGCGCTGCGGCGGGCGCAGGCTCAGGCGGCCGGCGATGGCGTTGACATGGCGGTTCATCAACCCGTGCTCTCCGGGGAGCCACCGCGGTCGAATTCCGACAGGACACGGCGCGCCGCGCTACTCAACGCAGGAATTTTTGTCTGCAAGATGCTCCAGACCACCGCCGGGTCGAGCGCAAAGTATCGATGCACGATCACGTCGCGAAAACGCGCTGCGCCGGACCAATCTACCTCCGGCATCCGCGCCTTGGCCTCGTCAGGAAGACGCTTGGCCGCCTCGCCGATGATCTCCAGGTTCCGCACGGTGGCGTGGAATACCAGGGCGTCCGACGCGAACGAATGCGCTGACATTCCGGAGGTGAACTGCTCGATCAAACGACAGGCCTCTGCCAAGTCTTCGAGATACAGGGTCCAGTCACGCGACATGGAGCAGATCCTTCTCGATGTGCCGCCGCAAACGCGGCTTGATCATCGCCGGCGTGGCAAGGTCCACCTTCAAGCCGAACAGATCTTCCAGGTAGGTCTGCAAGCCGATATACCCGTCGAAGGTGGCCGGACCTTCGAACTCCACCAGCACGTCGATGTCGCTATCACCGCGCAGCTCGTCCCGCGCCGCCGATCCGAACAATGCCAGGTGTCTCGCGCCATAGCGTTTGCGCACCTCCTCGCTATGCTCGCGCAACAGCTTCAGTACCGTGTCCCGATTCATGGCCTTTCGCTCCAGTCAATCAAAGGTCTTTTCCACAGATTACGCAGATTCACACAGATTAGACCCGAAGATTTTCGTTTCTTGATCTGCGGAAATCTGCGTAATCTGCGGATCAATGTTTTCAAGGCGTCTCCCCAGCTCCGCAGACTCACGTGGGTTGCGCGAAAGGATCAGTCGTTTGTGTTCGAGGCTCCAGGCACCGAAATTCAACAACATACCCCGCTCTTTCCCGCTGGCTTTCAGGTAATTGATCACCTGTGCTTCCTCACGAGTCGTCAGCCGATCTAGCGCCTTCAACTCGACGATCACCTCGTCAAAGCAGAGAAAATCGGCGCGGTAGCCGGTATTGAGAAAATGGCCGCGGTAATGCACCGGCAGTTCCACTTCGCGCGCATAAGCGATCCCCTGGCTGCTGAACTCAAGCGCGAGCGCTTCCTGATACACCGCTTCCAGAAAGCCATGGCCAAGCTCGCGATGCACAGCCATCGCCGCGCCGATAATCGCAAATGTTTGCGGATCCCTGTTCATACATTCTTCATCCGCAGATTACGCAGATTTCCGCAGACAAAGAAATACAAGTCTATGGGTCTAATCTGTGTGAATCTGCGTAATCCGCGGATCAGCTTTGTGGTCAAAACAAATCTCCCTGCCCCAACTCAGGCGGCTTCTGCGGCAGGTTTTCAACTTGTAGCGAGTAATCGTCGTGCCCCCACTCGCAGCGTGAGAGCACCTGCTTGGGAATCTTCTTCACGGTGAGATTCGGATAGGCGTCGGCCCTGGCGCGGAAGGCCGTGCACAGCGCGAGTAACGTGCGTTCCGGCCCCACCTCGTCGGAGAGTTGCTGCAACTGCTCATGGGTCAGGCTGGCCGTGGTCACATAGACGAAATCCCGCTCGGTGGAATGGCCGTGCTGCCAATAAACGGTGTCCGACGGCGCATAGGTGAAGCCTTCCAGCTTGCATAGCGCCTCGGCCAGCATGGCGGCGTTGTAGCCGTGATTGATGACCCAGTTGCCCCACTTGTCCTTTTCGAGCAGAGAGGGCGCCAGGCGGTAATAGCGAAAACCGCCGCCGCCTTTCCACCCCACAGCTTCGGTGATTCCACCGGGGTCGTCGCCGTCGATCACCTTTTGCAGACGTGGGATGATGTGGGTATGGCAATGCTCGCCCAGCTCCACCATGATCCAGCGCCGGCCCATCTTGTGGGCGACAGCGCCGGTGGTGCCGGAACCGGCGAAGGAGTCGAGGACGAGGTCGCCGGGGTTGGTTGCGATTTGGAGAACTCGATTTATGAGACGTTCCGGCTTTGGCGTGTCGAACGCATCGGACTTTCCAAAGAGCGATTGAATCTCTCGCTTGGATTCGTCCGTATGGCCTACTTCTTCGTGAGGCCACCACGTCCATGGCACCACACCTTCTATATCTCGCAGGTACTGAATTCGCGATGGGACAGCATCACCGTTCTTCCCGAAATACATTCGGCCCTCAGCAAGAAGGCGGGAGTACTCCGATTCAATTACCTTCCAACAAGAACCCTCTGGAGGACGATGCCGCCTTCCGGTTATGGGCGAAACGATTTCATACATCTGGTTCGGTCTAAATCCCTGGGCGGAGAAGGAGACTGCGCGCCAAGGGCCGTTGGGATGGTTGTTGGGGTTCTTGTAAACCGAAAGTTGCTTTTCGCCGAGAGGTAATTTATTTCTGGTCTTCTTGAAGGCTTCCGGGTTCTTCGCGTACACAAGTACGTACTCATGCGCATCGCCAATCGCCTCTCGGTTCTCGGTTCTCGCGCGAGTACCTCTTTTGCCAGACATTGGTCGCAACAAAACGGTCGCGACCGCACACTTGATCAAGAAGTATCCGGAGATATGGCATTTCCGAGTCGTCGATGCTGGTCCAAATCGAGCCGTTTTCCTCCAGTAGCTTCCACAGAATCTCCAGCCGGTCGCGCATCAGCGACAGCCAGATGGAATGCTCCACCCCGTCGTCGTAATGCGTGAAGGCACTGCCCGTGTTGTAGGGCGGGTCGATGAATACGCACTTCACCTTGCCGGAAAACTCCGCCTCCAGCGCCTTCAGCGCCAGCAGGTTGTCGCCGAAGATCAGCCGGTTGTCGAAAGAGTCAGTCGTGGTGACACGGCTCCTGGCGTGATAGGACTTCGCCGGGTCTTCCAGCAGAATACGTGGCTCCAGCTTCGGCCGGTTCTCCTTGCCGATCCAGGTGAGTTCGAGTTTCTGTTTTCCCGCCATCAGAACGCCCACCCTTGCTGATGCATGAATTCTTCCAGGCCAATGCAGGGGATCTTGAAGTGGGCGCAGACATTGGGAATCTTGGCCGCGTTGGGTTTCAGCGTGAGCGGCTTGCTACCGTATTGCCATCCCTCTTCCGTCACTACCGTGCCTTTGTTAATCCTGGCGCAGGCGATGACGAAAGGGTCTGCAACGGGAGTGCCTTTGAGCCGTTGTTGCGCGCCGATCAAACCCTGAAAGTGCTTGATCTTGAATATCTCGACGACGAACTGGAGTTCAGGACTGGTGGGCGTAGTGAACAAGGCCTTGTGATTATTGGCCCATTTCAGCACTTCCGCGCTGACTGCCTGCCGGTCAAGCTCGTTGAACACTTCGCGAGTGGAAATAAGGCAGTTCTGTTCCACGAGCTTTTCCAGCCCATCCCAAATGCTCTTGAATACGCGCGGGTAGAAGTGCTGAAGGGAACGTAAGGAACTGGTGTCGAAGACATAAATCATCCTTCGGCCCCTTGCAGGACGCGCTCCTCGAAACCGGCATAACTCTTGGGTTTGATACCGAGGAAGTCGGCGGCTTGCTCAAGGCTGATCTGTTGCCGGTAACGACGGCTGACCACCTCCTTGGCGAAGCGGTCACTTATATAGGCGCCTTGGTTGAGGTACCAGTTGCCACCGCCTCCCGGCTTCTTCTGGGCGGCCCAGAATTTGGCCCTGCTTTCGTAAAACGTCTTGCCGACACGCCCGTTATCCAGAAGGCAGCGGAGAACGGCTTCCCTGCTCACACCATACCGACTCGCCAGATCGGCAAACTGCGCTTCCGATGCCTTTTCCGCGTTTGCGGGGAATTGTTTCGCCTGGTCCGAGAAGTCTCTTTCTGGAATCAAAACCTCGGCCGCAATTGCATTGCAGAACCGCTCAATTTCTTTCTCCCGACTCGCCAATTGCTCGATGTAACTCGGATCGAACTTGCTTAGCCCGTTCATGCTGAAGAGCAGGTGCGCGAGTTCGTGGAGCAGACTGAATACTTGGCGGGTCTTCGTGGTGCTGTTGTTGAGATAAATGATCGGCAGATACTCATCCATCAGGCAGAAGCCGGAAATGTCCTTTTGCTTGAATGCGGCCTTGAAGACGAAAACACCACAGCCCTCGATCGCCCTACGCCATTCCTTGAGCGCCTGTTCGTCAGTCTTCCAGCCGATCTGTCGTTCCAGTGTGATGCCCAGATGCTCGCGTATAGCTTCCGCCTGCGCGACAATGTCCTTTTTAGGGGAAAGGGAAACCGTTTTCCAAATGCGCCGTTCGGCTGGGTTGTGCCCATCGAACAGGTCCCGCAAGGCGAGTTGGTAGGCATGGGCCCGGCGGATGTGTAGATAGGTGTCCCGCAAGAGGGTCTGCATATCTGCGTCCGGCAGTGTTCGGAATTCCCGCTGCGGAAGCGTTTCTTCCGGAGGGGACGGCAGAAAGAAAACTGCCAGCGGTCGCTTGTATATCTGATACGCCAGCTTCTCCAATTGGGGATAGGTCGGCGCATCGCTCCCGGCCTCCCATGCCTCGATCTCCTCTGGCTGCCGCTTGAGCATTTCTGCGACATCAGAAACGGTCAGTCCGACCGATTTTCTGGCCCAGCGGAAGATTTCAGGCTGAATGCCTGTTACTGGATCATGTCTCATGGTTCGCTGTGGTTGCTCCCGGCTAGTGATGTTACTTCGGCAGTAACTCAGGCAAGTTGCCAACGCAATATAAACAAGGGCCGCAAAGCAGTAGTCTGGTTCAGCTTGCCTTCGATCACCGCGATCAGTTCTTCCCGCTGTCGATCCACCTGATCCTGCGCGTCGAACAGAGAACGCCGCTTCTGATTGCGCTGAGCTTCGAGGGCTTTGATCTGCTTCTGGCCGGCGAGCTTTTCATCCAGCGAGAGGGCGACTGTGGCGGCGCGGCGCGCTTCCTTGATCTGGCGGTCGATTTCCTTGATTTCCCGCTCCAGCCCCAACTTCAGGACTCCTGACATGGGCGGAAGAATTTATGCAACTGGAGGCGGCTCGTAGGCAAGCGTCAGGTCCGAACCGGGGTAGCGAAATTCGAGCGCGTTGAGGGTTTCACAGAGCTTGGCGAGGGCGCGGTTGTGTCGCGGATTGGCCAGTGAATGAATCCGGACTAGCAGACGCTGCTGTGCGGCTTGGGGCACGATGTCCGCACTGCTCAGCAGCATCTCGCGCACCAGCGCCCGTCCGTCGTCCTCGGTGCGCACCCCATTGAGCGTCAGACAGCGCACCAGCGCGGTTTCGGCGCGGAACGCGAGCATCTTGATGGTATCGGTGAGGTGCTTGGCCTCGGGGGCGAGCCTGACGATCTGAGCGTCGTCGAGCAACGCGTTGAGCGGCACCCGCTTGGGCAATTGTGCGAAGCGTACTCGCAGCTGCTCGCACTTGGCTTCGGCTTCGCGCAGTTGCCGGTTCAATTTGGCCTGCGCGATCTTGAACCCGCGCATGGTGGGCCGCTGCGCTTCCGGGTTGGCGCGCGCCTTCTGGCCGTAGGCTTGTTCGAGCTCCTGGAGGGCAGCGCGGCTGGCGCGAAGCTCTTTGGCCAGTGCCTTGCGCTCGGGGTTGGGGATGGTGCGCTCGGGGTCGGCGGGCTCCACTTGGTAGTTCACCAGCGCATCCAAGGCGAAGTGCTGGCGCATGTAGCGGAAGAAGTTCTCCTGCGTCCAGCGCTCGAACATGCGCCAGGCCACCACCTCGATGGGCCAATCCGTGCGGGTCGTCACAATGGAAGTCTGATGACCGTTGTCGCACAAGCGGCGCACCTCACGCATGCGAAACCCCGGTAGCACCCGGATCGAGCGCTCGGCCAACTGGTAGCTCACCTTGCGCCCATCGATGATCGCCTCCACCGTGCGAAACACTCGCTTGGGCCACTGCGCGTAGGCCCCCTTGCGGTAGGTGAGCACATCGAAGCCCTGGGCGAAGACTTCCTGGAAGAACTTCGGGCTCCAGCCCTCACGGTCGAAGGCCAGTGTCACGCGCCGCTCGCCCACCAGCTCGCGCACCTGCGGCAGAATCTCCCGACGCAGCATTGCCAGAAGATTGTCATTGGCCTCGGCACTCACCACAAACAGCGGCTGGGCATCTTGCTGGTTCACCCAGATGTCGGTGGTGGCCGGCATGCACAAGCGCCGCCGTGCCACCCACGCCTTGGGCAGCTTGTGTGTGGTGCCATGATAGGGCCGCACATGCCCATCGACATAGAGCAGCCCCACGGCTTGCGCGTTCTCGCTCACCCAGCGCTGCGTGAGCTGCCGGCTGAACCGGGCGGCCTGTTGGCGTGCCGTCAACTCCCAGAGCTTGCGTCGCAGGGTCTTGACCTCGGGGGCGCGGTCCAGTCCCAGCAACACGCCCAGTTCCCCCGGCGGATGGCCCTGCAACTGCTCGGGGGTACGAAGCCGCAGCAGCGCCATGAAGGTCAGCATCAACAGCGTGGCGCGCAAGCCGTAGAAGCCATTCTTCAGCGAACCATAGGCCTGCTCGCCCGCCTCCAGCAGCCCCAGCGCCAGCATCGCCGGCAGCGCCAGTAAAGCACCCCCGTAGCGCACCGCCTCGGCCGCCACAAACTGGGGGGCGGCTTCCTGGAGCTGTCCCATGCGCGCCAGTGCGCGTTCGGTGTGCCGCTGCACCGCCACGCCACCGGCACCGCGCGCCGCACGCTGGCTGCGCTCGCTGGGCCCGCTTGGCAGGCTCGCTTGCCTGCGCGCCGCCCTGCCGAGTTCGCCGCGGCGCAGCGTCCGGCGGATCGTGCCTTCGGTAACCCCCACCTGCCCGGCGGCCTGCCGGATCGAGCTGCCCTGATCGAGCAACTGGGCCGCACGCGCGCGCTTCTCCGCCGTAAAGCGATGCGCACCCTTGGGTCCTCGCTTGTTCTGCACGACCCCCAGCACGCCCTCGGTCCTGACTTTGCGGCTGTGGCGAGTCAGCGTGCTGCGATCCAGGTGCAAGGCGGCGCTGAGATCTTCGCGCCGTGCCAGGCCAAGCTCCATCATCTGCACCGCGGCCAGGCGCTGACCCACGGCGTCGCTCTCGGCGTGCGTGAACACCGGTATGCCGTAGGCGACGTAGGCTACCTGACCGTTGTTGCGCACAATCGCGAGCACCGCGTTGATCTCTTCAGCTCCCGTGGGCTGCACCGGCAGATGCGTCTGGGTCGGCATCGAAAACCTCCTCAACGTGGCGCAGTAATTATTACGCACCTCGCTCAAGAAGTCCAATGAAATCGGGCCGTTAATCCACCTATGTCAGGAGTCCTGAACTTGAGGTCGTCGGCCCAGCCGTCGAGCTTGTCGGCCTCGGCCTCGAAAATGCGGGCGTTGCGTTCGGAGATGTCGCGCTGGATCGCGGCTTGGCGTTGCTGGGTGAGTGATTCGAGGCGCTGGACGACTTCACCCTCACCCCGGCCCTCTCCCGGAGGGAGAGGGGGTTGTGCGCAAGGCAATGTCAGCAGGCGCTGCGCGATTCCCTCCTCCAGCAATTGGCCATCCTCGGTGATGCGGTAAAGATCAGGTGGTCTTCGGCCTGATCGAGCGATTCCACGCTGAACTGCGAGAGGGCAAGCCAGCCCGTCTTGCCGATGAAGGGTTCAAGCGTCGTCACCTTGCCACCGTGTTGGCCGTAGTCGAACTGGATTTCCGCCGGAGCCAGTTCGCGGCCTTTCGCCTGGGCGACGATGGCTTCGGCCAAGGGGTGATTGAGCCGATAGAGATGCGCCTCGCCGCTGCGGCGCGGCAACTCATAGAGACCCAATGGGATGGCGCCGGCCTGCTCGGGAAACGGGTTGGCGCCGAGACGAAACGAGGCATCGTCAAGAAACTCGGCCTGCCCATCCAGTTCGTGGCGCGTGAGCTGCATGAGCAGGCGCTCGTAGCGGTTAAGGTAGTCCTTGGAGGCTTCATCGCGCACTCTGAGCTTTTCACGCACTTCGTCATCGAAGTTTTCCAGCAGCTTCTGGCGCGTGCGCGTCATCGAGTCGTTGATCTCCAGGCTCAGCTCTAGCTGGAGCTGGTTGAAGGCGGTTGCGATGTCCTTGGTCTTGCGGCAGTTCTGATAGATGGCGGCGATACGTTTCTCGAAATCGACGCCGGATTCGATGGCGCCCAGCACTTCGTCGCTGGCGCCGAACACGCCCTCGAAGAGCTGGAACTTGTCGCGCAGCAATTCGAAGACGCGTTGGTCGGCGGCGTTCTTGCGGTTGAGGAAATTCACCACCACCACGTCGTGCTTCTGTCCGTAGCGATGGCAGCGGCCGATGCGCTGCTCGATGCGCTGTGGGTTCCAGGGCAGGTCGTAATTCACCACCAGCGAACAGAACTGGAGGTTGATGCCTTCGGCGCCCGCCTCGGTGGCGATCATGATGCGGCCCTGCTCCCGGAAAAAGTCGACCAGCGCCGAACGCATGTCGGCCGTGCGGGAGCCGGTAACACGGTCGCTGCCTTGGTGACGTTCCAGCCATTGGGCGTAAATGAGCTTTGAGCCCTCGTCAGTGTTCGAGCCGTTGAGCAGGACGATGCCGTCGGCAAACGGGCTGTCGGCCAGCAGGCGCAGCAAATAGCTCTGGGTGCGGCGGGACTCGGTGAAAATGATGGCCTTCTGCGCCGCCCCGATCTCCTGTGCCTTGGCAAAGGCAATGCGCAGCGCCTTGAGCAGTGCCTTGCCCTTGGCGTTGTGCTCGATGGAGGCCGCCAGTTGGGCGAACGCATCGAGGTCGACAATTTCGCGCTCGATGGCCTGGCGGTCGGCATCGGTCAGCATCTCCGTTGTGCCGTCATCCGACCATTCCTCGGCGCGCTCTTCCGTCAACTCGTCCAGAGCCTCGTAGTCCTGATCCAGTTCGTCTTCGAGCGACTCGGCGGGTTCCTGCTGGTGCGGCTTGGCCCGCAGTTTTCCTTTCAAGCGATTGGAAATGGAGGTCAGGGCGCCGGCGATGGCAAAGGTGGACGAGGCGAGGAGCTTGCGCAGCACCAGCGTCATCAGGGAACGCTGGCTGGCCGGCAGCGCCTGAAGGTTGTCCCGTTGCAGGTATTCCGACACTACATGGTAGAGCCGGTCTTCGGCATCTTCCGGAGTGAACTCCTCTACAAGGGGTAGGCGCTTGGTGTAGGGAATGTAGGCGGTGACCTGGCGTCGCAGCGTGCGGTGGCAGACAGGCTTGAGGCGGGCTTTGAGCGTCTGGAAAACCTGCTCCTGTTCCAGGTTGGCGAACTGCTCGCGGAAGCTCTTGAGGTCGCCGAAGGTATGCTCGTCGATGAAGCTCACCAGGCCGAACAGCTCCAGCAGGGAGTTCTGCAAAGGCGTCGCGGTGAGCAGCAATTTATGCCTGCCGGCCAAGGCCTGCTTGAGCGTATTGGCGATGACGTTCGAAGGCTTGTAGACGTTGCGCAGGCGGTGCGCTTCGTCAATCACCACCAGATCCCACGGCACGGCCTGGACGTCGCCGGCCTTGCACTTGGCGAACTGGTAGGAGCAGATGACGATCTCGGGTGTCTCGAAGGGGCGGATCTGGCCCTGGCGGATAGCGGCGTTGTAAGACTTGGATTCGAGGATGCGGCAGGGCAGAAAAAACTTCTCGGACAACTCCTGATACCACTGCTTGCGCAGGTTCGACGGCGTGATCACCAGAACGCGCCGCTTGCGCTCCGCCCACATCTGCGACAGCACGAGACCCGCTTCGATGGTCTTGCCCAGGCCCACTTCGTCGGCCAGCAACGCACCTTTGGAAAGCGGCGAGTTGAAGGCAAAGAGCGCCGCATCGACTTGATGCGGATTGAGATCGACTTGCGCGTCGACCAGCGCGCCGGCAAGTTTTTCGACGCTGTCCGGCGGACAGCGCCGGGTGAGTTCGTAGGCGAAGTATTTTGTGTGGTACTCGGAAATCACTGGTTAGTAAGGCAAATTGGTCGATCAGATTCAATGCGAAGGTGGTGGGCTAATCCACCCGAACGTCGTAGTCTAAACGGATTGAACCTGCATCGTGGAATTCTGGCAGATCCCCAGGCTTCATCTGGATCGCCGGGTGGGAATTCCGTACGTCGGGTGTAGCCGATATTGCGCGTTCAGATTCACATCCGTAAAGCGGACATCAGTGATCGCCGGACCTCTCCGGCGAACGGCGGCTCGGGGCGATGATCGGCCCGACTGCCAGCGGCGTTGAGCGGCCGGTTCCTGGTTAGCTGCCGTTCAACTTCGCTACTCCTCGGCCTTTGGAAAACCGGAGTTGGCCGGAAGCGTGAGGTCGACCTTGGCACTAGGCTGCATCGAGACTTGAATAGTATTGCGCGATGGCTGGATTGTTGCCGATGCGTTGCATATGTGCCCTGAGTTTCGGTGCCACCGTATCGATCAGATCAGTTGGAATGTGGTCCAACTTCCCTGAACTGAGCCAGCGCATCACGACAAATACTTTGAGGTCGGCGATCGTTAGGCGATTGTCCGCGAAGTATTCTCCGCCATGGCTTTCCAGTTGATTCTGCAACCAGTGTAGATACTGTGTCAGTGGTCCTGCTACCAGGGCGTCGCGAGCGTTCTTCAGGTCGTCCCCTGTCAGGCCAAATGTGGTTCCCAATTTGACATTCACCTCTTCCAACGCACTCATCACCTCGTCACACAGCAAGGCCTGCAAGTAGTCGTCGGGATATAGGCCGGTCAGCTTCCCGACGTAGCGCGTAATCGCGTCGCTTTGCGTGACCTGCAGATCATTGATATGCAGGGTAGGCACCTGATTGAGCGGTGTTGTCTTTCGAACTTCGGGAAAATCACCAAATGCAAAACGATAGTCGTCAAACGCGATCTCCCCAAGGTGCAGCGCGAGCCGCGCAGGCTCAGCGCGACCACCAGGAAAGTCAAAATAGGTGAGTTTCAGCTTATCCATGTTCAGGGTTCCAATCGTAACGAGGAGTGTTGATCAGCAGCGAGGAGCAGCCGATCGAGACCAAGCGCGTCTCCCGTGGTTGTTCGACGGTGTGTGAACATTCGACCGGAAACGAGCTTCTCTTGACTGCCACGGCGCGCAATACCGTGCCTCAAAGCAAATTGCATAGCAAGGCTGACCGGTCGGTTCTGGCCGGGTGCCGACTGTCAGTGGGTGCACGAAATTCCGAGAAGGCAATGCAACTCAGGCTCGAAAAACCGCGTCGTGGAAAACCCGATGCTCCCGGCCATTGGGTATTGGCGGACCACATCGGCGCCGATTCATTTGCTCTTCTGATAGGTAGCGATCAATTCGGCTTTCGCCAGCACATGGCCAGCCATGGCTTTCTCCAACTGCGCTTTCGACGGTTTGCCGAGATCCGGCAGTGTCGTGTCCAGTGCGTAGAGCTTGTGGAAATAGCGATGTCGGCCAACGGGCGGACACGGGCCACCGTAGCCCGTGCGTTTCCAGTCGTTCAAGCCTTCCCGCGTACCGCTGGGCAGATTACCGGCAGTCACCGCGCTCGAAAGGGCCGTCGCGCTCGGCGGGATGTTGTAGAGCACCCAGTGGACCCAGGTGAGTTTCGGCGCCGCTGGATCGGGCGCATCGGGATCGTCGACGATCAGCGCGAGACTCCTGGTACCCGGCGGCAGGTTCGACCATGCCAGGTCGGGGGACACATCCTCACCTTCGCAGGTGAAACGTCGCGGAACGCTTCCGTTGTGATCGAAGGCCCGCGAACTCAGTGCAAGAGTCATTGCTTCTCCCTCCACGGTCAGGCTTGGTGAATCCGCCCGCGCCAGATTCATCGCTGCCAGCGCAAGGACGGCACAAAGGCACTTTGCTACTCGTCGGCGAACCATGACATGGCCTCGAACCCTCTTCGCGAATGTCGGCAATAGCATACACGCGGCGTGTTCGAACGGCTGCTTTCGGGAAGACAGCGCCTGCGGCATGAACGCGGCCGATGGCCACCGGCGGATCATCGAGCTTTTCAAGCCTGAAACCCCTGAAACCCGTATGGCGGCAGGGTCGACAAGCGCGGATCGTCGACCGGGTGACCCATCGAGAAGTGATACAGGCTTTGCCAGACGTGACCCTCGATGCCGAGCAGCGCATGCATTTCGTCATCGAAGAAACACCCGATTCCGGTGGCGCGCATGCCGGCGGCCTCCGCTTCCAGATAGAGCACCTGTCCCACCATGCCGCATTCCCACAGAAGGTGACGGTAGCACCAGGGTTCCTGCAATGCGGTCTCGAACTGCGCGAGCATGCCCAGCGCAAAACACGAATCGGCGGCGATATCCTGGTGACAGCAGATCGATTTCGCCGTGTCGCGCAGATCGTAGGGGAGCAAGAGGTACAGCGGCAGGTGCGCCGGCCCCGCCTTTTGCCACAGCCATTCCGATCGCATGGCTTGCCTGATGCCCGCCAAGACGGCGGGATCTCGCAGAAACGCGTACAGGCCGGGTTCCAAACCGTCCACGCGATGCAGCATGAATAGCGGATGCACCATGGCGGGCGTCGACAGTGCATTCCACGGAGGTGTATCGCGGCGCGCGATCAGGCAGTCCATCATGCCAAAGAACGACGACGCCGGGAGCGAGGCGGCACCGTCGAAGCTCACGGCGCTGCGGCGTTGCCGGGCAATCTGCGCGAAGCTCAGATCCAGGGCCGGGGCAGCCGGTGGCGCGGCGGGCTCCGCGCGAGAGGCGCCCAGCTCGAGCGTAGCGGGCTTGTGCGTGGCGCGGTGAATCGTTTCGATATCCGGCCACACCAGACGCTTCGCGCTCAGGCGGTTGGCGCGGCCGTGCCAGGTCGCTTTCTTCGCTGCATCCAACAGGCACTGCCCGTCAGGCAAGCAATCCGGATTGCCGACCCACAGCAGCACATCGGGTACTTCGGGTTCGGCAGCCGCAAAATCCTCACCACGGTCCAGTCCAAGCAGACCTGCGACCATGTCGTCGCCTGCCGCATCAAGCAGCCGGGTCTGCCAGCCGAGCGCTGCCGCAACGTAACTCAAGGCGGCAATGGCATGGCCGCAATCGTGTGCGCAATAGCGCCAGGCGCGCATGCCGTATTTCCATGCCTCGCGCCAGTAGATCGAGCTGATGCCTATCAGAATGCCGTTGCACGAGAACGCGTCGTCCCAGCTCCGGTCATCGATGGCCGCGCGCTGTTCGAGCAGATGATCGCGGCTCAGATAGTGGTAGACCCCGGCGGACAGGTCGGCGAGTTTCGGGCACAGCAGATAGCCCTCGGTCGGATGCAGGTTCCCGCTCGACGGGTTGCAGCGCAGCGCCCACCGATTGGCGCCATGGGATTTCCAGGCCGACAGGCCGAGCGCGAGTTCGAACAGGATGGCGATGCTTTCCAGTTCAAACGCACCCGCTGATGCCAGTTCGCCGCTGCGCACGTCGTTGAATCGCGTGGCAAGCGTGTCCGCCGCCAAGGGCAGGCGGATCCGGGGAACGCCGGCAAACTCCCGGAACGGATCCGGTTGGTTCGCCCAATCGAGTCTTCCCGGACCCGGCGCGTAGCGGTTGATGCGATGCTTGCTGCGTTCGTGAAATTCAAGCAACGCTGATTGCAGTTCGTCCATGATCACCAGCCAGGGTACGCCAAGACAATCCGAATCGGCGATCACCGAGTAACTTGGCGGATTCATGAAACGAGCAGGTTGCGCGCAGGTGGGCGAATCACGTTGATTCCGGGACCGTCAGCAATCGGGAATCGGAGCCAACGGTGTTGCGCGGCTGCAAGTGACAGGCCAGCGTATGTCGGTCTTCACGGCCATCGATCAGGACCAAGGAGGAATCATCGCGAACAAACGGATACAGCCGGCATCGATTCCGGCATCGCGCGGCCGTTCCATTGGCGCGGGCCGGATCATTCGTGCCGGCCGATTATCGAGGCCCCCACCCGGTTCGAACCGACCGACCGCTTCCACTGTCCAACTGCCGAATACCTGCTACCCCATCCCGCAAGTAACGATTGGAGTTTCCATGGATGACGAAACTTTCAACCTCAGCATACGCAAGTTCCTGAAGATGGTGGGCGTCAATTCACAGCGCGAGATCGAGCATGCGGTGGCCAAGGCGGTTGCCGCCGGTGCCATCGCGGGTACCGAATCGTTTCCCGCAAAAGTGACGCTGGAGATCGCGGGCCTGCAACTCAACGTCCAGTTCGATGGCGAAATCGGGCTCCAATAGGCTTGCTCGTTTCGGCGGTGCGCCAGGCCTGTCGATCGACAGGTGCCTTGACTCCCTACCGAACCTCGCGAAGACACTCGCCCGATGGTTCCGCTTGTCCGTCGGCGCGTTTGCCGGCGGCGTCTGGATGCTCTTCCCGTCGCCGGCCCATGCCACCGAGCCCGGAGAGGGTTACGACAGACTGTCGCGCGAAGCGGTGGTCGCCGCGCTGAACAAGGCGACCCGGACGCAGCCCGCCGAGTTCTACGCCAAGGATCTGACCAGCACCGACTTGTCTGGTCTCGACTTCAAACAAGCGAATCTGACCGCATCGGTATTCAATCGCGCGAACCTGGCGAAGGCGAATCTCAGTGGCTGCAATCTGACGGTCGCGTTTGCCGAGGAGGCAGATTTCCGCGGCGCTGACTTGCGCGGCGCAATCATGTTTTCCATGCAGCTTCGCGGCGCCAGGTTTGGCGGCGCCAACCTCTCGGGCGCGCGCTTTATCGGCGACATGACTGGAGCCTCGCTGGAAGGTGCAAAACTGACAGAGCTCGATGGTGCAGCCGACATGAAGAACCAGTCGATGGGCCTGATGCGCGCCAACTTCGTCAGTGCCAACCTGCGCCACGCGGATTTTTCCGGAGCGGCGATCTCTCGAGCGAACTTCAGTTTCGCGGATCTGACGGGTGCCAAGTTCGTGGGCGCGACGATGTTTGGTGTCGAGTTTGCAGGAACGGATGCGTCAGCGGCGGATTTCTCTGGCGCCGATCTGCGCCAATCGACGTTCATCGACTCGAATTTTGCCGGTGCGAAGCTCGATGGCGCGGATTTCACGGGCTCCAAATGGCGCGGCGTGCGTGGCGTCGACGCGCGCGAGGCGCACAAGGCCAAGGGAATTCCGCGGCCGAACGCCGAGAGACAGATCAATGATTCCCGCGGCGCGGATTGATCGATTCACGCGGTCCGCAATGGCATTCCTTTGCTCAGGATCTGAACGGACGGCGCGCAGCTTGCGGGGCGTGAATGGTCTGATGTACGACGATCGCAGCGGCCTTTTCGTCGAGCTCGACCTCGATCGATCCGCCACATAGACTGATGTCGCCTGCCAGGAGAGCAAGCAGCGCCCGGCATGCGCCCGAGCAGGCGCGCGTGTCCTGCCGCGCACGCCGGGCTTTCTCGATCGGCAGCGTGGCCTCGGATCAGACCGACCCGGTCCCCGGCAACAGGGTGCGCTCGGTCTGCTCGGCGGTTACGACGCTCACCGGCACGCCGAGCCGCCCGATGCGGTGGGCAAGGTCGAGGTGCAGCCAGCGGGAGACTCGCTCGGGCATCGTCGAGACGATGACCTCGTCGTAGGTCTCTCGCTCGAGCGCATCGCGCACGGCCTCGACCGGGTCGGTGGCCCCGATGATCCCCTGCACGTGCGATCCTGCGGCCGCGTCGAGCAGCGGGATCGCGAGCTCGAGTGTGAGGGCTGCCTCCTCGGTGTCCGGATCCCAATACGGCCGCGGGATCAGCAGCGTAAACCTGCTCGGCCCCTGCGCGGCCCGCTCGGCGACGGCGTCGAGCAACTTCGGCGTGGCTGCGGTCCGGTGCGCCACGATGAGGATGCGCTTGTCGCTCATGATTGCGGTTCCTCCTCGACGATGATGCTACTAAAAAGTATAGATTCTCTTGGAGGCGACTTCCTTGCATTTCGCCGGTGGTACGCTGCCAAGGCCGCCGACCTGCGTACGGCTGCGCGGCACCGCCCGATTGCGTCAAGCTGCGAGTTTGTCACCCACTGGAGGCACAGATGCATGTCACGGAAAAGACGCCGGAGCAGATGCGCTGGTACCTGCGGCCGTTCTTCTGGCTGCAGCGCCGGCGCTACGGGGCGCCCCTGGTACCGGCCCTGGTGTGGGCGCGCGTGCCCGCCCTGTATCTTGCCTTGGCAGGCTTCTATGCCGCGCTGGACCGGCGGCGCTCGCCCCTCGATCCGCTGATGCGATCGCTGGTGCAGACACGCGTTTCGCAGATCAACCATTGCGCGTTCTGCGTCGACCTCAACGCGGCCGTAGCCGCCGAGCGCGGTGGCGCGATGGACAAGGTGCTGGCCGTTGGCGATGGGCACGGCAGCGACCTGTTCAGCCCACGTGAGCGGCTCGCTCTGGAGTACGCCGAAGTCATGACGCAAACGGGACGGCAGGTCAGTGAAGATCTGATCGCACGCTTGCGTGAGCATTTCGACGAAGTCGCGCTGATCGAACTGACTGCCCTGATCGCGTTCCAGAATCTGTCGAGCAAGTTCAACGCCGCGCTCGACATTCCGTCACAGGGGCTCTGCCGCAGGCCGGAATAGCGCGTCGCGGCCATCATGCCCTGATGAACGCTTCGGCCGGCGAAGCGCCGCCCGGCCGGCGGCTATTTCGCGCCGAGCAGCTTTCCGGCCTTGCGGACGTCCGCCGACTCCAACCACAGGATCGCGCCGAAGCGGGCCTCGCCGGCAGTTACGCCGTCGATGCCGCTGACATTGACGCCGCCATCCACGAGCTTCTTCAGGTTTTCCACCAGCGCACCGGCCCGGTCGTCGCCCTGGATCAGAAACCCACTCTTCTCGGGCTGGAAGGGCAGTCCAGCCTTCTTTGCCGCCGCCTTGAATTTGCGCGTGTCGTCCGGCACGACATCGATGCGTGCGCGGCGGCCGCGCTGAGTACCGGTGCATGCGAGCAGATTGATCCCGGCGCTCACCAGGGTCGACAGAACCTTGAATGCTTCTCCGGGTTTGTCGGAGATCTGCAGCGAGAAATACTCCACCTTGCGTACTGTGTCAGGCATGTTGTCCTCCTTGCTCTCACGGTCGATGCGTGGCCTGCGTCCAGATGCACCCGGGACGGTCCCGTTCAGGTACCACACCCCGGCCACTTCGTGCCGGAGCAATGGCGCCTACAAGCCGCGCGCCCACGCCGGGCGCAAGGTGGCGGACTGCGGGCGCTCGATCGCCGCACGCACCTGCTGCAGCAGCCGCTCCTTGTCGGCACCGAGCGTGCCCTTGAGCACCAGCCAGTTCGAGGCGTGGTCGCTCCGGAATATCGTCCGTGCCAGTTCGAGTCGACCCAGAAAGCGCTCCATCTCCCTGAACAGGCCGTCCAGCCCCAATGGCTCCCAGCCCGGAAACCCACTACGAAAGCGCTCTTCGCCCTTGGGAAAGCTGACGACCAGCGTCGACAGATATTCGGGTTGCGCAGCATTCGCCAGCCGCGCCGAGCCGTCCGCATGCCGGTCCGAGAGGACAGTCCCGCCGAGGCCGTTCAGGATCATCACCGAGCGGCCGATGCCCGCCTCGCGCAGCTTCAGCAGCGCGTCCACAGTCGAGTCGCAGGTTTCACCCTTGTTCACCGACCTCAGCACTTCGTCATCACCGGACTCCGCGCCGACATAGGCCAGGGCGAGACCGGCATCGGCCAGCTCGCGCAGCTCCGTCACCGACTTCTTGCGCAGATTGCGCGGCAGGCAGTAACTCGAGACGCGGCTCACCGCCGGCATATGGGTGCGGATGGCGACGAGGATGTCGAGCAAGCGCCGCGTGGGCAGCACCAGGGCATCGCCGTCAGCCAGGAACACACGGCGCAGTTCGGGGCCGAAGCGCTCGCCGCAGCGGCGAATGCTCCCCAGGATCTCCTGCTCGTCGCGTGCGCGGAAGCGCTTCTGCGGCTCGGTATACATCTCGCAGAACGTGCAGCGGTTCCACGAACAGCCGTCCGTCACGGGCAGGATCAGGGCTCGGGCTTCGCTCGGCGGGCGAAACACGGGTTCGACGTAACGAATGGGAAACGCTTCGCTCATCAGGGCCATTTGCGCGTATGGAACTCGCAGGCGGTTCGGCTCAACGCGGCGAGCCCATGGTTTCGCCGTCACCGGCTCGGCCGACCTCATCGAGCTGCTGAACGAGGCGGATGAAGGTCGTGCGCTTGGACAGTTCCTTGAGTCTGCGCGCCCCGACATAGGTGCAGGCCGACCGCACCCCGCCGAGGATCTCCTGCACGGTGTTCTCCACCGGTCCGCGGCAATCGAGCAGCACCTCCTTGCCCTCGGCGGCACGGTACTCGGCCACACCGCCGGCATAGCGCTCCATTGCGGCGCGCGAACTCATGCCGTAGAAGCGCATCTTGCGCGCGCCGTCGCGTTCGACGATCTCGGCATCGCACTCGTCGTGACCCGCCAGCATTCCGCCGAGCATGACGAAATCGGCGCCGCCGCCGAAGGCCTTGGCCAGATCGCCGGGCGCCGCGCATCCGCCGTCGGCGCAGATCAGTCCGCCGAGTCCGTGCGCGGCGTCCGCGCATTCGATGATCGCCGACAACTGCGGGTAGCCGACGCCGGACATCTTGCGCGTCGTGCATACCGAGCCGGGACCGATGCCGACCTTCACGATATCCACGCCGTCGAGTGTGAGTTCCTCGGTCATCTCGCCGGTGACCACGTTGCCCGCCATGATCGTCACCTGCGGGTAGGCGGTGCGCAGCTTGAGCAGAAAATCGATGAAGGCCTTGGTGTAGCCGTTGGCGACATCGACGCAGACATATTCGATCGCATCGCCCGCCTGGTCCATCACACGGCGGAACTTGTCGTAATCCGGCGGATTGATTCCCGTCGAATAGAACGCGGTGGACTTGACGGCGAGCTCCCTGAAGAATGCCAGCAATTCCGCCTCGGCATAATGTTTGTGCAGCGCCACCGAGAGCTTGTGTTTGGCCAGTGCCCGGGCCATCTCGAAGGTTCCGGTGGCGTCCATGTTGGCGGCGATGACGGGGATCCCGTGATACTTGCGCCGCGAGTGCAGGAAGACAAACTGGCGCGAGATGTCCACCTCGGAGCGGGAAGTGAGCGTCGAGCGCTTGGGACGGATGAGGACATCCCTGAAATCGAGCTTGAGATCCTGTTCAATTCTCATGGCGCGCTCCTGCCCGGTTCATGCTTCGGCCTCGACCTGGGCGGCGCCGCGGACCTGCATCTTCTTGCGTCCGGCTCCGCATGGCTTCCGGGCGATGCCCTTCATTTCCCGCAGAAGATCATCATATCAGCAGGGCGACAAACGGTCGTGCGCTGTACCGGCCCCGCCGCTTGCCAGCGCCATCGTGGCGGCGGGCATCGGGCTGCTGGCCGCTGACGTGATCACGATGCTGTTCGATACCACGCTCGGCCGAGCCAGCCTGGAAGCCTCGCGGAATGGCGATCCTGGCTTGGCATGCCTGCAGAGTGCCTATCCATGCCGGTTCTGGCTGTGCCAGGCTGTAGAGCGCTGTCCAGTGCGGCTCCCAGGCAGGCAGATCACAGAAAAAAGCGCCCGCCCCGATCACGGATGAGATTGCTGGCGAGCGGGCATCAGGTCTAGCTGGTGCACGTTCTTGCGGTACAAGCGCATCGCCTGGACCAACAACAGCACCAGCGTCAACTCGCTGATGAGCAGCAGGAGCGCTGCCGAACGCGCAAGCTCGGGCGCGAACGGGGCTGCAATCAGCAGCAACGCGCCGGCCGCATGAATCCACATCTGTGGACGCTGTGCCGCGGCGGGAATGATCTCGTGCAGCAGCGGCAGACGCACGCGCGCCTTGTTGCGGCGCTGCCAGTGCAGCCAGATCAGGAAGGGTACGATTCGATACAACATCGCATTCACGCCGAGCCCCGCGAATCCAACGAGTCCGGCCGCACCGAAGGCCAGCCCCCACCGGGTGTCATTGGTCGAATGGGCAATGACACCCAGGCTCGCGGTCGCCATGACGCCGAGCGCCAGGCCAAACCATCCGATGCGGAACGCATCGAGAGCCTTGCGCCGCGAACGAAGCAGAAGCCGCATCGTCAACACGCCGAACGCGAGGGCCGTCGCAGCGAGGGCGTATCGCGACGGGCCCACCAGCCAGGCCCAGCCGAGCCACCCGCCGAGACTTCCGGCGAGCAGCCACAGCGGGAGGCTGCGTGCCCAGCGTCCCCAAGCCGGCGGGTAGGCATCGGTAACATGGAACATCGGCACGACCATGCCTGCGACTGCAAGCACCAGACCACCGACCCAGCCCGCAACTGCCCACAGCGCATGCCAGTCGATCAGCGCGATTGAAATCTCGGTGGCGCGGCTCGCCAAACCGACGATCAGGACCGCGGCACATGCAAGGGCACCGAGCAAGCCCAGCAGCGCAACGTAAAGCGCGAAAACGATCGGCGTTCGCTGCTGGCAGCGCACGAGCACGAATGCCAGTCGCCCGGCAGATATCAGCAAGGCGCTCAGACCGAGTCCCGCACCGATCGAGAGCCACGCCAGTTCGCCCGTCAGAAACCCGGCCGCCATGCCCGAAGCACCGGCTGGCATCGCCGCAAGCAGAACCGGATCGGCTCGCCGCCACTGGGGCAGCGCCAGCCCGGAAGCGACCGGTACAAACTGGAACAGCGCGCCGAACATCACCGGCGCCAGTCCGCCAACTGCAAACAGATGCACCGCAGCCAGCGTGGCCGGATGCCATCGGCTGGCCAGTGCACCAGGCCATATCGCGACGAGCGCGAACGCCGCACCCATGCCGCCGACACCGACGAGCATGTGGGCGAATGCCAGGTCAGGAGAAGGCGAGTCCGCAGTCGAAACCGCCATCGGCGAACTCACGCAGGAACCGTCAGAGCCTGCTTCGGCCGCCCGGTGCTTCTGCACCACGCGCATTGTTCGAACTGCGCGTGGTGCAACTCATGGCTGGAGATCCGGTCTGACGGTCCCTTCGCGCGCCTGGACGACCCGGGCCGACAGCATGGCCGCATTGCTTCCCGCCGCGCCGAGAACCGCCGGGTAGAGGATGTACTCCTCCTTGAGGTTATGCTGCTGGAGCAGAATCAGCAGGGCCTCCGCATAGCCATGTGCCCGATTCGCATCGTGTTCTTCGAGTGCAAGTGATACGTCGGCAATCAATGCCAGCGCATCGCCATGTTCGACGCGCATCACCTCGGTGGGTCCGTTCTGGATTCCGGTGAGCCGTTCGAACTCCGGGAACAGGACGTTCTCCTCGGCTGCAAAGTGCGCCAGGGTGTCTGCACGAAACCGCGCGAAAGCCGCGCGTGCCTCCGCAAAGCAGCCAGCGTCGGCTTGCTCCTGCAGCCAGGCAAGCAGGGTGTCGGAGTCACGATGATCGGCGGTGAGATAGTCGACGAATGTGCCCGGATCGGCCATGGAGATCTCCTTTTCGTCTACAAAACGTCGACAGTCTAGGCTGCTTGAAGTCGCGATCGACTTGAGCTTGATCAAGTTCGCGTGCGGCGTATCGATCGCACGATTGCTATACCGCATCAGTTGACCCCCCACACGCCGCCACCTACGACCTTCGCGCTTCATTGGGCGAGATCTGACCGGATGCCGACAGCAAGGGCCCTCGAGCGGAGCCCTTACGCTTCGGATAGGGTTCAGAGTGCCTGTGATGGCTGCGCGATCGTCAAGGCAGACATCACCTGGCCTGCGAAACGACCGCCTTGGTTCGCTGAATCGCCTACCCGGGCTTGCCGTCGAGCCGTGCCCGCGACAAGACCGGCCAATACCGTATCGCGTACAGGGCAAACCCGCCCGACCAGCAAACCGCCGATCCGATGACGATCGACAGGTAGGCATTCGGCAGGACCATGGGGCCGAAGACCCGTACTAGCGCAGCGCATTGAACGAAGAGGTAACACGCGACCTCGAATCCATCGGCAACGAGCGGGCGCCCGGTGTGGCCACGCGCGGTGCGCGTCATCATCCCGATCGTCATGCCGCCAATGACGCCTATGGTCAGCGCGTGAGTCGCGAGCGGCTCGGCGACCAACCCGATCGCCGCCAACGCACGCAAGACGAGATAGACGACGATCCAGGCGTAAGCCGCGTGCAACACCCACACGAGCGGTGTTGCGAACGTCCGCCACGGCTGCCACAGATACAGCCGGGCCGCATGCGCCAGCGCCGCGACCAGGGCAATAACCGCGATCGCACCCGTCGGCGCCTGCAGGATGTCCGCGCCCAGCAGAACCAGAATACTCCCGAGCGCCAGTCTCTCGATCAGTGGATGACGCGTGGCCCGCGTATCCGCAATACCGTTGTTGGTGAACATCGGGATCACCCGCCCACCCATCACCGCGATGATGAACAAGACGACATCGAGGCCGGCCTGCAGACTCGCCCGTTCGGGCCACGCCAGCATACCGAGCCAGGAAAGATGCACGGCCAGTACGGCCGCGCCGAGCATCAAGAGCAGCCCGACGAAGAAGTAGTTGCGCCGGTTGCGGCTCTTCGCAAGCGGGATCGCCAGGCCGACTGCGACGGCGACCGGGAACGCGGCATTCACCAGGGCCGCCGTGATCGCATAGGGCGTCAGCACCATGACGCGGCCGGCGATCCAGAGCAAGGCGAACGCAAGCAGCGCGGCCCCGGTCGGTGTCGGCTGCCCGGTCCAGTTGCGACCTGCGGTGAACAGGAATCCGGCGACCACCGCCAAGGTGTACCCGAACAGCATTTCATGGCCATGCAAGGCCGGGCCGTGCAGGTAGGCAGCCGGCAGGACGCCCGCGTACTGGGCGACCCACAGCGGAATCGACAGCGCGGCGAAGATGCTGGCGAGCAAATAGAACGGCCGAAAGCCCAAGGCCCAGAGCGCAAATTTCGCAGGCGGCGCGTCTGGCTGCGAGCCGGGTTCGTCGACAAAAATCGGTTCTGACATGGCGTTGCCCATCCCAAAGAGGTCAGTGTCCGTCCAGCGCAGACCACGAGATGGTCGTTGCCGTCGGAGCCGCTATGGCCCCGGACCCCGATGAATCAGATGCCGAGGTACCGTCTGGTCTTGCTGCCTGCGCTACGATGCTACTCCACCAGAGATTGGCCCAGACGGCGACGAAAGAAGACGATGACGCGCAGTCGCGGCTGGCCAGGGTCGTCATCGCAAGCATCGGAAGAGAGCCCTCATGAAAGTTCACGTATTGCAGCATGTGCCCTTCGAGGGTGTCGGAAGCATCGGACCCTGGCTGGCGATGCAAGGGGCCACCGTCGGGTATACGCGCTTTTATGAGTCGTCGGTCCTGCCACCCACCACGACCCTCGATCTCGTCATCGCCATGGGTGGGCCGATGAGCGTGAACGATGAGACTTCCCTGCCATGGCTCAAGAGCGAGAAACAGTTCATTCGTGAAGCAATTCGACAAGGATTGCCGGTCGTCGGAATCTGCCTTGGGGCGCAGCTCATTGCCAGTGCACTGGGAGCCCGTGTCTACGCCGGCCATCATAAGGAGATAGGTTGGTTCGACATCGAGGCGTGCTCTCCTACCGCAGATTGCTTCCAACTTCCGAGCCGGGAAACCGTCTTTCACTGGCATGGTGAGACGTTCGACCTGCCGCAAGGCGCGGTCCGGCTGGCTCGCAGCGCGGCATGCGAAAATCAGGCGTTCCAGTTCGGCCCGAACGTCATCGGTCTGCAATTTCATCTGGAGACAACGCGCGAGAGCGTCGACACCATGGTCGCGAACTGCCGGGACGATCTCGTCGATGGTCACTACGTTCAACCGGAAGCGGCGCTGCGCGGGATCTCTGATGCTGCGCTTGCGCGTATCAACAGTCTCATGACCCAAGTGCTGTCCTACGTCGTGCGGTCCAGGCGCTAGCAGGGGACTGTTGTGGTCGGACCGGTGCGGCAGTTGGGTTCGACCACACGAGGCCCGACGACAGTGGGCTGGACGACCGACGGGCAGCATCGCTGCCACTGCCTCAGCCGCCTGCTCGTGCATTTCTGCTCGTGGCTGTTCTCCTGATGCTCATGGGTTTGGTCACGAGTATCGATGCCAATGCCCTGGGCTTGGCCGTCAGGTCGGCCAGCGTATAGCGGTCGAGCGACTCGTACAGCGCGTCGAAAGCGTCGACCAGCGCGCGGGTCAGCTTGCACGTTCCGGCGATCAGGCAGGCATGCGGATCGTCGGACAGACACTCCACGATTGGTGCGTCGCCTTCGGCCGCGTGCACGACCTCGCCGATCCGGATTGCTTCCGGCTCGCGGGCGAGCCGAATGCCGCCTCCCTTGCCACGCACCGACTCGATCACGCCCGTCAGCGCGAGCTGGTGCACGACCTTCATCAGGTGGTTCTGCGAGATGCCGTAGGCAGCTGCGATTTCCGGAATGGTCGCAAGCCGGGAGCGGTCGAGCGCAAGGTACATGAGCACGCGCAGCGTGTAGTCCGAGAAGGTGGTCAGTCGCATGGTTTTATAAGATGTACTAGCGGTATTGCTTTACCGGGCGGAGAGTGCTAGGATTAAGGCGTACTACTTATACATCTTATAGAATGTGATGACAAGCTCGGCGACATCGCTCGCGCCATCCGACATGGCGCCAAAGACCAGCGCGCCCCCCACGGAAGCGGACGGGGCCGTTTCGTCTTTCGCTGCCAGCGCGGCCGTGACCGCACCCGCGAATGCGACAAGCCGCCGCGCCGATCATCCACCATTGGTCACGCCTGCTCCGGAGAGCCTCGTGCCGGGTGCCGCTCCGGGCAAGGCGCCCAAGACGACTCGCGAGACGATTTTAGCGTTACGCAGCTGGACACCCACGCTGTTGTCCATCCGCGTGACGCGAGACCCCGGATTCCGCTTTATCCCCGGGCATTACGCACGTCTCGGCATCCCCGATTCCTCGGGCCGGCCGGTCTTCCGACCGCTGTCGATTGTGTCGGCGCCGGCAGATCCGCATCTCGAGTTCTTCTGCACCTTGATCACGGGCGGCGAATTCTCTGGCCGTCTTGCGAGCTGTCGCGTCGGCGATCCGGTCGAAGTCGAGAAGGCGAGCTTCGGCTTCCTCACCGTCGGATCCCTCGCACCGGGCACCGACCTGTGGCTGCTGGCGAGCGGCACCGGGCTCGCGCCCTATCTGTCGATGCTGCGCGACGGCGCCGTGTCGAAAGCCTTCGATCAGATCGTGGTTGTGCACAGCGTCCGGCGCGCGGCAGAACTCGCCTATGCCGAAGAACTCGGGCGTCTCGCGCAGGTCCGACCCACGGCGGACTTGCGCGCCAGATTGCACTATCTGCCGGTCGTGACGCGCGAACCCGGCGCGTCGCCATTGTCGGAACGGATTCCCGCCCTGCTTGCAGACGGCCGCCTCCCCCAGGCGGCCGGCGTCACCCTCGATTCGGCGCATTCGCGGGTCATGGTCTGCGGCAATCCCGACATGACGGCCGAATTGCGCGGTTTGTTCACCGAACGTGGCTTCAGGACCACCCGCCGCGGCACGCCCGGCCAGATCGCCTTCGAGAAATACTGGTAGGAGACGACGAATGACCTTTGTAGTGACCGAAACTTGCATTCGCTGCAAGTACACCGACTGTGTCGATGTCTGCCCGACCGACGCGTTTCGCGAGGGTCCCAACTTCCTGGTGATCGATCCGGACGACTGCATCGACTGCACGCTGTGCGTACCCGAGTGCCCAGTGGACGCGATCTACGCCGAAGACGACGTGCCGGCAGATCAGCGTGGCTTCATCTCGCTCAACGCCGAACTGGGCAAACGGTGGAAGCCCATCATCGACAAGAAACCGGCGCCGCCCGATGCCGACGACTGGGCCAAGGCCAAAGACAAGCGCGGCGAGCTCGACCGAGGATAGCGCGTCATCCATGGTCCACCGCCGTTTCCTTTGCTTCTGTGCAGCGAGATCCAGCTTCTGCCAACGACAAAAGCGGTAGTCTCGCGTTCGAATCGATCGAGGAGAAACAACATGCGTTACCCGACCATCACAACGCCCATGTCCAGACTTCTTGCCACCGCCGCTCTTGCGCTCGGTTTCTCGACCCTTGCCATGGCGCAGGAGACCCACTCGCACGCTCCGGATGCGGCGGTTCATGAACTCACGCTGAATGCCGGCCAGCGGTGGGCCACCGACGAACACCTGCGCAAGGCGATGGGGCGGATTCGCAGCGGCATGAACGCGTCCCTGCAGGACATCCACCAGAGCCGACTCGCGGACGCCAGCTACGGCGCGCTGGCCGAAATGGTCAATGCCGAGGTCGGCTACATGGTGAGCAACTGCAAACTCGAGCCCAGGGCCGACGCCCAACTGCACCTGCTGATCGCCCAACTCCTTGAAGGCGCCGATGTAATGGCAGGCAAGCGCACGCAGGTGAAACGCCAACAAGGCGCGGTGACGGTGATCGGCGCGCTGGAAAACTATGGAACGTATTTCGATGACCCCAGCTGGAAACCACTTGCGCACTGACAGGGATTGGCATCGCCCTCGTCCGCTCGTAAAGCCCGCAACGCCCGTAGTGCAACCGAGGAGACAGCCATGCGCTACCCGGCGTTCTTTGACACCGTACCCCGCCTGAGAGTACGTGACCCGCTCGCGAAATTTCTCGGCGCGATCGACGACGGGGTGATCGAGTACGGCTATGTGGATGCGGTAAAGCTCGCCGGACACTCGTGCCCGACTGTGGCCAGCGCCTACTGGCTGACGCACCGGGCCCTGGCTGCGCTGTATGGCGACGACCTCGCGGAGCGCGGCGCAATCCGTGTCGAATTCCGTGACGACCGCGCGGCCGGCGTCACCGGTGTCATTGCCAATGTCGTCTCCATGCTCACCGGTGCCGCCGGTGATACCGGCTTCAAGGGCCTTGGCGGGCGATTCGAACGGCGCAAGCTGCTCTTGTTCAACGCCGACGTGCCGCTCGAGATTCGCTTCACGCGCATCGATACCGGCGCGCAGGTCGATGTGGCGGCGCAAGTGCGCCAGGTCGCCGGCGACCCCGGAATGCCGGCGCTGATGCAGCGCTGCTTGAACGGAGAAGCCGGCCCTGACGAGAGCTTGCGTTTCGGTGCGCTGTGGCAGGACCGGGTGCGCCGTATCCTCATCGATCACGGCGAAGACCCAGCCGTGTTCATCGTGCGCCGCGCCGGGTCACCGATTCCGGGCGTCGTCGTCGAACAGGATTGCGATAGAAAAGCGAGCCCCGTTGCGCCGTCATGCTCGTCACCGCCATGCAGCGCCCATGAGTTCCCCGGCTATTTCGGCGAGACGGAGGAAGCTCCCGAGCCCATGCGCCCCGGTCAGGTGTAGGTCTTCCTGACGGGCATCGATGCACGACAGCCTTGCCGCGATTCCCCTGTCGTTGATCAGCGCGCAGCGCGTGACCAACCTCTACGATTCGATGGATGCCGCCTATTGCAGCACCGAGTTGCGCGAGCACAGCCGAGCCCCGGGCCACGTTCCCCTGATCGACCACAACCCGCGCCGCGGCCAGAAGATCGAATTTGCCCCGGCCGAAGCCGTCCGCTACAACGAGCGCACCGCCGCTGAACGCAGCAATGCGCGACTCAAAGATGAATTCGGCGGCAACCACCTGAGGGTCAAGGGTAGTGCCAAGGCGATGGGACACTTGATGTTCGGTGTTCTGGCTCTGTCGGCCGACCAGTTGATGCGGTTGCGACAATGACAGTCCACAGCCAATCTGGGCCACCTATGCAGCCAGTGATGCAGGATGACGTTCGCCCCAAATCATGAAAACTATGCCATTTCCTTAACCCCGCAACAACGGCGCTTCCGCTCACAACAGAAATCGCTGCCAACGGGCGAACGAAGCGGTTTCGCAATTCGGGTTTCTGAGTTTTGCAAGAAGCTCATCTTTGCTTCGCACTGCGTTACCCACAGCAGGTTTATTCCCAAACTCTCAGCCGAGCAGCCGCTGCGCCTCGTCGAACAAGCTTTCGCGCCGGATGAGTTCGCTGCGCGGAAACCGGCCCACGACCAAGTGGATCTGGGGCACGTGTCTGACCAGTACCTCAGGCAGCACGATTTCGGTGGCCGCCGTGCCGGCGCTTTCCGGCACGAGAATATTCATTTGATCGAGCCGCAGGCTGACTGGTCTGACCTCGAGGTGGTCGGCGGCGTGGGTCAGCACCGACCTCGCGCGCTTCATCACGTAATCGAGCGTCTCGGCAGCGCCAGCGATCTCGGCGAGCGAGCGCTCGTTCTCGGCGAGTTTGCGCTGCAGATTCTCGATCTTCTCCACCGCGCTGCCGACGCTTTCAAGCATCGACTCGAGCCCCGCGTGCTGGCTCTTGAGCATCAATAGCCGCGCCCTCAGCATGGCGCGCTGCTCGATCAGATCCTTGCGCCGCGTGTGGACCGACGCAATCTCCTCGAGCGCCTGGGTCACCAGAAACGTGAACGAGCGCCGCCGGATCTCAATTCGCGCCTCGTACTCGCTCGCACGGGGCTGCAGAACCTTCTTCTCGACGAACGAAACGGACGTCTGGGCAACGTCGTGCTGGACGCAGTCGTGGCGCACCGCCAGCCCGAATACCTGCTCCTCCTGCCGTCGACAGCACAGGCACGCCCAGACTTCTTGCGCGCCGGGCGATTTCTCGAAGAAGTCCTGAATCTCTCTGCAGCGGCTGAATACGGCGGGCACGTCGTCCGCGGTCGCAAACATTGCCCGCAGGATCGGATTTTCCGACCACGCGGCGGCGCTTATTTCGAGGCTAGGCAAAATCTGCGCCTCGATTTGCCGACAGTAGAGCACCGCCTGCTCGACGACCGGGGCGAGCTTGCGGCGATAGCCGGCGACGAGCTTCAGGCGGGGATTGACGATCTGCACCACCTGCTCGATGCGCTGGTCCATGACCGCCGGGGCGACCGTCGAGCCGGTCTCATCGTCACTCCCGCCAAAGAGCCAGTCGAGAATCCCCATGGGCACCTCGATGCTACGCAACTACACCGATTATGCCCCGCTCATCTCGCATCGCCAGTGCATAGCGGCATCTCATGACCAATGATGTTGCGATGATACGAGCCTTTTGCATAGGCTACTGCCTCGCTCGAACGACGAGAATGATCCCGATTCTAGCTCCTGAGGCCGTCATCCAAAACGAGGCGTTCTTCGCAGCAAACAGGGCCAAGTCTTCCAATATAGCAAGCGGCGGCCATAGGATGCCCCATGGCTCGCCCCTTACGCATCGAGTTCGCCGGCGGTCTCTACCACGTGACCTCGCGCGGCGACCGGCGCGAGGACATCTACTTTGGCGACGCCGATTGCCTGGCCTGGATCGAGATCCTGGGTGCGGTGTGCGAGCGATTCAACTGGCGCAGTCACGCCTATTGCCTGATGACCAACCACTACATGTCGTGGTCGAGATGGTCGATGGCAACTCGCCAAGAGCACGCGCCAACTCAACGGCGTCTACACGCAGTACGTCAATCGCACGCACCGACGGGTTGGCCACGTATTCCAGGGGCGCTACAAGGCGATCCTGGTCGAGAAGGACGCCTAAGCTGGAATTGATGCGCCATGTCGTGTTGAACCCGGTACGCGCCGGGATGGTGGCGCAGGCCGAGGACTGGCCGTGGAGTTCCCATCGCGCGGTGCTCGGACGTAAAGCGGCGCCGCCCTGGCTGGCGAGCGACGCATTGTTGCGAGGATTCGGGCGCACCCGCGGTAAGGCGAGAATGACGTACATCGATTTTGTGCTCGCCGTCTTCGACTTGCCAAACCTATGGGCTGATTTGACGGGGCAGATCTACCTGGGCGGGGAAGCCTTCGTCCAACGTATGGCGGCGCTGGCGGCGGACAATGCGGAAGCGTTGGAAGTCCCGCGCGCGCAATGGCGCCCTCGAGCGCGGCCGTTGTGGCACTTCGTCGTTGCCTGCGCAGACCCGAGGGAAGGCATGGCACGCGCCTACCGCACCGGCGACTACACCCTCGCCCAGGTGGCGCAGGCGTTCGGCGTACACTACAGTACGGTGAGCCGGGCGGTCAGCGCGAAGAGCGAGCACCGAGGTGTGTCAGGCTTGGGCACGACAGACAGGAGGATCGAACCATGAGCGCGGTGTTTACCCCGACGCGGCACAAGCTGTCGGTCGAGGATTACCACAGGCTGGGCGAGGTGGGCATCTTGTCCGAGGACAGCCGCGTGGAACTGCTTGAAGGGGAGTTGATCGAGATGGCGCCGATTGGTGGTCCGCACATGGCGGTGGTCAATCGCCTGAACAGGTTGCTCGTACTCGCGGTGGGAGATCTCGGCGTAGTCTCGGTTCAGAATCCGGTGAGGCTTCCGCCACATTCCGAGCCGCAGCCCGATGTAGCAATCCTCAAACCGCGTGCGGGCGACGCCGCATCTGCTGTGCCCGGCCCGGACGACGTGTTGCTGATGATCGAGGTGGCCGATACCACATTGACCTTCGATCGCACGACGAAGCTCAACCTGTACGCCAAGGCCGGAATCGCGGAGTGCTGGATCGTGAATCTGCAGTCGCGGTGCATCGAGGTGTATTGCGAGCCCACGGCCGAGGGGTATTCGAACAAGGTCGACTTTCAGATCGCGGAGACTGTATCGCCGCAGGCTCTTCCGGCGGTGCAGCTGGCGGTGACCGAGATCTTCGCTTAGCTTTCGTGGCAACGGCGATCGGCGCAAACCTCGTATTTCGACGCGTGGCAGCGCGACTCCGATGAGCCTCAGCGTGAGACCGGCGCCGGCCCGTAGTTCCAGGGGCCGCGCGGCACCGCGATGACCACCGACCCCCTCTTGGCCATGAACTCTTCCAGGGGTCGCTGTTCGAAAACCTCTTTGCTTTGCGGACCTAGCCCAACTTCCACAGTAGTCGTCCCGGAGGAAGAAAACGCCTTCGTTGTGGCGCGGGAACCACACTCGGTTTTCACTCTGAAACGTCGGCATTGTCGTGCGCGGTTGGTCGTCGGTACGGACGTTTTTGGCGAGAAAGCGCATGTAGTGCCGACCTACTGGGTTGCCGGGCTGGCGGACGATGTCGAAAATGCAGGGCATGTACCTGCGCTATACGACGCGACACAAGGACGGCAAGACGCACGTCCTGGCGCCTGGTGCGTTCGGTGCGGCGCGGACGCAAGGTGATTCAGGAGACGGTGGCGCAGCTCGGAGAACTCGATGCCGAGGGGCGAGCGCGCGCGACGTCGCTTGCACGAGAGATTTGCGGGCGAGCAGCGGAGCGCTCACAAGGCGCGCTGTTCGATGACGGGAGCACGGCCGAAGCGATCAAGGTCAGACTCGACGCAGTGCGGCTGGAGCGCTCGAGAAGCTTCGGCTCGGTGTGGTTGGGACGGCAGCTGTGGCAGGCGCTCAGACTCGACGAACTGTTCGAGGCCCTGCTGCCCCGAGGTCGGGAGTCGGTCGCTTGGGCCGATGTGATATCGATACTGGTGATTGGCCGGCTGTGCGAGCCCAGCAGCGAACTGCATGTGGCCGAGCAGTGGTACCGCACGAGCGCCCTGGAGGACTTGCTCGGTGTGGCCCCGCAGCAGTTGTACGAGGAGCGGCTGTACCGGGCGCTGGACCGATTGCTGCCGCACAAGGAGGCGATCGAGGCGCATCTGGTCAAGCGCTTCGGAGAGTTGTTCGATCTGGACTACGACCTGCTGCTCTACGACGTGACGAGCACGTACTTCGAGGGCGTGGCCGATCCGGCGATTGCCAAGCGCGGCTACAGCCGGGATCACCGGCCGGACTGCGTGCAGAGGAACATTGCACTGGTGGTGACCCGGGATGGAATGCCGCTGGGCTACGAGATATTCCCGGGCAACACCACCGACGTCACCACGGTCGAGCAGATCGTCTCGGGGATGGAGGCCCGCTTTGGCAAAGCCAACCGGGTGTGGGTGATGGACCGGGGGATGGTGAGCCGGGAGAACGGGGCGTGGCTCAAGGAGACGGGACGCCGCTACGTGATCGGCACCCCGAAGGCAGAGCTCAAGCGCTGGGCCAAACAGATCGAAGAGCGCACCGACTGGCGCCACATCCGCGATGACGTTGAAGTGAAGTTGTGCCGCAGCCCCGAGGGGGACGAGACGTTTGTGCTCTGTCGCTCGGCCAGTCGGGTCGAGAAAGAGCGGGCGATGCACGATCGGTTCAAGGCGCGCATCGATACGGCGCTCGCGAGCCTGGAGCGGCGCATCGAGAAGAGCAAGAAGCCGCTCGATCGGGGCCTCATCGAACGCCAGATCGGACGCTTGCTCGAACGCAACAGCCGGGCTGCCGGCGGATTCACGATCTCGATTACCGACGACGCGGCGCATGCCTCGGGAATCCGCATGAGCCGAGCGTACCGCGCCGATTGGACCGACTGGGCGCGGCTGAGCGAAGGCCTCTACATCCTGCGCACCAACGTCACCCAGTGGAGCGACGAGGAACTGTGGACGACCTACATCCAGCTGACCGAGGCCGAAGCGGCGTTCCGCGTGCAAAAGTCCGACCTGGCGATCCGCCCGATCTGGCACCACAAGGAAGGCCGCATCAAAGCGCACATCCTCGTGTGCTTCCTCGCCTACGCGTTATGGAAGACCTTGCAGCAGTGGCAATCGCGCGCAGGGCTCGGCCACTGCCCGCGAACCATCCTCACGGAGTTCGCGCGCATTCACGCCGCCGACATCGTGTTGCCGCTGGCGCATTCGAGCAAGCGCGAACTGCGCATACGTTGCGTCGTACGTCCGGAGCGCGCGCAGACCATCCTGCTCGAACGCCTTGGCCTGAGCCTGCCGCAACGCTTGAAGGCGCCACCAATGACTCAAATGTAGTGCCGACCTTGAACATTAACCCATTGATAATCCGCAAAACCGCCCCGCCAACTGTGGAAGTTGGGCTAGTCCCAGTGAACTTCGTAGGCGCTGCCGTACGAATATACGAAAGTGTCGACGCCCCAGTCATAGACCGTAATGCCGAGGCCGAACGGCACGTCGCGCAGCTTTTCGAGCGCGTCCTTTTGACCGACGAACTGGTCCAGCGGCAGGCGGGCGTCGTATTTCTTCCTGGTGTTGATCCCCCGCGTGAGCGGCGCTTTGCTGGGGCCAAGATGGGATTTTCTCACCGCCGCCTGGGCTCTTTCACCTGAAGCATTGACGTATACGGTGGTTGCACCGGCCCGCGCGCGCGAAAGTCCTTGAGGAGCGTCGTGCCCCTGGAGGGCGTATCGGTCCAAGCTCGCAGGCACGCTTCCACGATATCCCGAAGCACGTCCGGCACGGCGGCAACGCGTGCGTTGACCATGAGATCCACAATCGACGCCGTGCCTTCCGCACGTTGCGACAAATCGGACGGCGCGTCGTTGCTGGGTATACTCAGCGCCCAAACCCGCTTGCCGGCGCGCAAGAACAGCTTGACGTGGGCAATCTGCAGCCCAGCCGCGGACAAGCGCGTGCGTAGTACCGCGCCCAGGGTCATCAATGCATCGTCAATGTCCACAGGCGTCGGCGCGGCAGGCGTCACCGGTGTCATCGCCAATGTCGTTTCCATGCTCACCGGGGCCACTGGTGATACCGGCTTCAAGGGCCTCGGCGGGCGATTCGAGCGGCGCAAGCTGCTGCTCTTCAACGCCGACGTGCCGCTCGAGATTCGCTTCACGCGCAGCGATGCCGGCGCGCAGGTCGATGTGGCGGCGCAGCTTCGCCAAGTCGCCGGCGACCCCCGGAATGCTGGCGTTGATGTAGCGCTGCGTGAACGCAGAAGCCGGCCCTGACGAGAGCTTGCGTTTCGGTGCGCTATGGCAGGACCGGGTGCGCCGTATCCTGATCGATCACGGCGAAGACCCAGCCGTGTTCATCGTGCGCCGCGCCGGGTCACCGATTCCGGGCGTCGTCGTCGAACAGGATTGCGATAGAAAAGCGAGCCCCGTTGCCCCGACATGCTCGTCACCGCCATGCAGCGCCCATGAGTTCCCCGGCTATTTCGGCGAGACGGAGGAAGCTCCCGAGCCCATGCGCCCCGGTCAGGTGTAGGTCTTCCTGACGGGCATCGACGCCCGCGAGGCCCCGCCATGCTTGCTTTCAGGTAGTGCCGTCCGATTCGCCGAGCATCGGCCTGGAAGCCGCGCAGAATGGAGATCCTGGCTTGGCATGCTCGCAGAGCGCCTATCCATGCGGGTGCTGGCTGTGCCAGGCTGGAGAGCGCCGGTCGGTGCGGCTCTCAGGCCTGTATCGCAGAGACGCCAACGCCCGCATAGGGCGCTGCGGGCGTTCGGATGTGAGGGTGGCGAGCCTGACCCCCGGCACTTGCAGGGAGCGGCTGTGGCTGCTTCCTTCCGGACCTGACCAGATTGACCACGCTGCAATGCGGGGAGACCCGCCACGGCGCATTCTAACAGCTCACCCGCCGCCCCGCTGGAAGTAGCGCGCAAAACGCTCGATCCAGGCGGCGCGCGCGGCGGCATCGAAACCGTCGAGGCGAAAGCCGACGCGATGGCGCGGCAGGCGCAGCAGCGCGATCACCCGGTCGGGCAGCGGTTCGAGCGTGATGCGCCATGAACGGCCACCGCCATCGTGCGAGAACACGTTGCCGTCGACGGCGTAAGCCGCGTTGTCCACCGCCGCCGGCAGGCTGCGCTCGAACTCGATGCGCGAGATCGACATGTCCCACGAAAATTCGAAAGGGGCGCTCGCCTGCTTCGCTCCTTGCGAATCCGCGTGATCCGCATCGGCCACCCCGGTCAGCCGCCGGCTATCGGCGGCCAGATGGCGAGCACGTCTCCCTCCGCGAGCGCGCGCGTCGCGCGCGCGGCGGGCGGCACGAAGTGGCCGTTGATCAGCACCAGGTGGACCAGCTTGGCGGGCATCTGCAGCGGAGAGATTACGTCCATCACGGTCGTGCCATCGCCCACCTGCATCGGTAACTGGTTGGTGCGGCGCGCCTCGACCGGCAGGTAATCGCTGAGAGTGGCGTAGAGCTTGAGGGTAACGTTCATTCCGTATTGGACGAATCGACAATTTGGACAGGTTGGAGGCACGTTTGCCGGTTCGAGTTCCCGCCGCCGCGCACCTCGCCTCGCCCGCCCTCAGGATTCGTTGAGACTGACAAAGGCATCCGCGATGCGGTGCGGGTTCTTCAGCAACTCGTTCTTCCAGGTTCCGAGACTTCGGCGCGTCTGTATCAGGCCGCGAATCGCTCCGACATAGCCAGGGTGGCCGATGATGATCGCACCGATCAATACGTCGCCGTCAAAGCACAAGCGCGTGTAGAGATTGCGGTCTTCGTCTGTGATCTCCGAAACGTCGCCGCCCTCGTGACCCTGCCAGAGGCCGAACGTGTAAGAAATCAGGCCGACCGTGTCGAGCACGTTCATGCTCAGACTTCCACGATATGGCACGTCCCGGCCGGCCATGTTGATCGCCGCGATCCGCCCGTGTTCCGTCGCAGTTGGCTGCAGTGCGTGGACCACCCACTCGCCGGTGGAGAAGTCGCGGCCCTGGGCGACATCCCCGGCAGCGTAGATGCACGGCACCGTTGTCCGCATGCGGTCATCGATGACGATGCCCTGATCGATCTCGGCGCCGGTGCCATCGAGAAACGAGATATTGGAACGAACCCCGGTGGCCAGGATGATCAGGTCGGCATCGAGCGTCTGGTTGTCCATCACCAGCCGCGGGCCGGACTCGATGCGTTCGATGCGTCCCTTCGTGATGACATTGACCCCCTTGCTCTCCAGCCAGCGCTGCAACATCCGGCTGCCTATCGGGGTCATCATCGAACGCAGAATCTGTCCTGCTCGGCCAGCGATAACGGACAGCTTGACCCCGCTTTCCACCAGCGACTTCATGCAGACGCCGGCGACGAAACCGGCGCCTACCATCACGACGCGCACGCCGGGTTTGAGCTTGTCGGCAATGACTCGCGCATCTTCGAGCGTCCAGCAAGTGACCACTCCGGCCAGATCGGTGCCTGCTATCGGCGGCAGCGTCGGCGACGATCCGGTGGCAACCAACAGGCGATCGTAGTCGAGCCGCGAGCCATCGTCCAGATCGACAGATCCCCCCGTGGGACTGGCGTGCACCTTGATCGCCTTGTTGTTGAGATAGCGGACATTGAGTGCTTCAAGATGGCCGGAACTGGTGCGCTGATGCGCGCCGTGCTCGTCGATCCGCCGATTCAGGATGTAGGGAATTGCCATGCGGGCATAGGGCTCGCCAGGCTCCCCGCTCACCAGCGTGATGCTGGCCACCTTATCCTCGCCACGCAACGTTTCGGCAGCACGCAGTCCGGCCGGTCCGGCACCAATGATCACATGTCTCATCTTCTTCTCCCTTGTCAATCGTGGTTTCTCGCAGCGGCCGAGTCCCTCGCCGATTGATGAACGCCATCGGATTCGCCAATCGCAGATCTCTCGCCAATGCGCGTGCGCGCGACCCGGTCCTCCGTGCAGTCGTCAAGCCAGATCCTCGCAGATCTGCCTACCCCCACTCTCGCTAAATCAGCCAACAATTCGAGCGGTGTTTTCTACGTGCCGGCGGCGACCACAAGGCAAACCTCATTCAGCGAAAACTGGCACGGCTATCGATGTCGGACACTGAACCGTGGGCCGACCGCCCCCCAAATCCATGCGGCACACCCCCATCAGCCGGGGAGCGGGGTCGAAGCGCGAGCGTGCGCCGTCGCCATGTAGGCTTCCATGATTCGCGTCGGATCCTTCAGTAGTTCGTCCTTCCACGTGCCGAGTTTGGTGCGCGTCTGGATCAGTCCGCGCAGTACACCGACATGCTCGGTGAGACCGATCGATGTGGCGCCGATGAGCACGTCGCCCCGGAATTGAAGTGACAGGTAGCGGCAGCGCGCATCGTCGATCATCTCCGCGGTCTGGCCCGCCGGATCACCCCACCATTGGCCAAAGGAGGACGAAATCAGTCCCATGGTATCGAGCACATTCACTGCCATCGTGCCCTGCGAGACCGACGACTTGCCGGCCATGTTGAGCGCCGCGATACGCGCCTGGTCAGCCGCGTTCGGCTGAATCGCATTGACGAGCCGCTTGCCGGTGGAAAAGTCGACTGCCTCGGCGACATCGCCGGCAGCATAGACATCCGGCAGGTTGGACTGCATGCGCTCATCGACCAGCACGCCGGTCGCGACCTCGACGCCGCTGCCATCGAGGAAATCGACATTCGGCTTGACGCCGGCCGAGGCAATGATGAGATCGGCGATCACCTCCTCGCCACCGGCCAGCTTCGCCACCAGTTCGCCGCCCTTCGGCGTGATCGACTCGACCCGCGCGTTGGTGTGCACGGTCACGCCTTTGGCCTCGACCCAGCGCTTGATCATGCCGCCGGCACCTGGCGTCATCATGCGCGGCACCATGCGATCGCCCATCTCGACGACAGTCAGCTTGACGCCGCGCTGAGTCAGCGCCTCGAGGATGATGCAACCGATAAAGCCCGCACCGATCTGCAGCACGCGGGCGCCCTGCTGCGCCTTGGCGGCGATCTGCCGCGCATCGGCGAGCGTCCAGCAGGTATGCACATTGGGGGAGTCGATGCCGGGAACCGGCAGCTTGAGCGGGTGCGAGCCGGTACCGATCAGCAACTTGTCATAGGCAAGCTGTTGTCCGTTGTCCAACGTGACAGTCTTGGCCTTCGAATCAACCTTGGTTGCTCGGGCAACGATATTCTGGATCCCCTGTTGTCCGAAATGACCATCCGTCTTGCGCAGATGGGTTCCCTCTTCCGCAATGTTGCCCATCAGGAAATAGGGGATCGCCATGCGTGAATAGGGCGGTTCGGATTCGTCGCCAATCATCACGATGGTGGCGTCCGGATCAGCCTTGCGCAGCGTCTCCGCCGCGATCACGCCGGTCGGGCCGTTGCCCAGAACTAGATAATTCATGATCTCGTCCTTGCTTTTGGATTCGCTGCCCGCTTCGCGCTTTGCCGGCACTCCGGTCTCCGCGGCTGCAGGAAACGCGCCTCGACAGCAGGTCGAATCCCGGTCTCGTCGGGTTGGCACGCTGGAACGCGCCGAGGTCGTTCAAGACAAGGGCGCAAGGAAGTTTCTCCGTTGCGCCCTCGTTCACCGCACATCTGCTACATCAGAGGCCAAGACGCTGGGTCGTCTCCGCAGTCGGACGGCCTTCGGTGTCCCAGCCGCGAACACGATAGTACTCGGGGAGCATCTTGCCCAGTCCATTCACCAAGCCCTTGGCAGGGCCGGTCTTGGCAGGCTCGGTGGTCAGACGCGGCGGCAGGTTGTCGTCCTTGGCCGTGAAACCGGCGGCGTTGTTGAATTGCCGCTCCATGTTCCAGATTCGCTCGCCGACGAGGTTGAGCTTGTCCATCGACCAGTCGCCCTCGAGGGCTGCGGCCAGTTGCGGCTGCAGGTCGGCCAGCGTCCATGCGAAGGTGGTGAATACGCAGACGCCGGACGAGTCGAAGACCGAAGTCGCGTCCTGGAACGCCTTGACTAATTCGGGCTTGCCGTCGGTGGTGAGGGGATCGGTCTTCACCGGGATACCCAGCACCTCCGAAGCGACGGTATAGCCACGCAGGTGGCAGGCACCACGGTTGGACGTGGCATAGGCCAGGCCCATGCCCTGGATGCCGCGCGAATCGTAGGCCGGGAACTCCTGCCCCTTGACCGACATCGACAGATCGGGGCGACCGTACTTTTCGCACAGGCGCTTGGAGCCGAGACCCAGCAGCTTGCCAAAGCCTTCTCCACGGGCCGTCATCTCACCCATTTTCACCAGCGCTTCGGTGGAACCGAAGGGCGCATCCATACCGACTTCTTCCTTCTTCAGCAAGCCGAGTTCGTATAGTTCCATCGCCGCACCGACCGTCGCCCCGAAGGAAATCGGATCGAAGCCGTCTTCGTTGCACAGCATATTCACGTACTGCAGCGCCTCCAGATCGCCAACGCCGTTGGCGGCGCCGAGTGCCCAGGCTGCTTCGTATTCGAGGCCGCCCGAAGCGCCCCAGTACTGCGGACTGTTCTTGACGGTGAAGTGCTTTTCGTCGAGCTTGGAGATGCGCCCGCAGGCGATCGTGCAACCGAAGCAGGCCTGGTTGGTCACGAGGTGAGATTTTCCGTCAGGGCGCTTCTCGTGCATCGCCTCGGCAGAAATCTTCGATGCGCTTTCGAATTGGACGTCCCGGTGGTTGCGCGTGGGCAGCGCGCCGATTTCGTTGATCACGTTCATCAGCACCTGGGTACCGTAGGTCGGCAAGCCCTGGCCTGTGACGGCGTTATCGGCCAGAACCTTTTTCTTTTCGAAGGTAACCTTCATGAACTCCTTCGGATCGCGGATGTTGCCGACACCCTTGGTGCCGCGTACGGCGATCGCCTTGAGGTTCTTCGAACCCATCACCGTACCGACACCCGATCGACCGGCCGCACGGTGCAGGTCGTTGACGATGCACGCGTAGAGCACGCCATTTTCACCGGCACGCCCGATCGACGATACGCGAATGAGCGGATCCTGGTGAAGCTTCTTGATCGTCTCTTCGGTCTGCCAGACAGTCTTGCCCCACAGATGCGCCGCGTCCTTGATCTCCACCCGATCGTCTTCGATCGAGAGGTACACCGGCTTGGGCGACTTGCCTTCGACGATCATCATGTCCCAGCCGGCGAATTTGAGTTCGGCGCCAAAGTAACCGCCCGAGTTCGAGCAGGCAATCGCGCCGGTCAACGGACCCTTGGTGACAACCGAGTAGCGGCCACCGGTCGAGGCCATGGTGCCGGTCAGCGGCCCGGTGGTGAAGATCATCTTGTTGTCGGGCGACAGCGGGTCGATCTTCGGATCGACTTCCTCGACGAAATACTTGGTCGCCAAGCCACGCTGCCCCAGATAATCCTGAGCCCACTGCATATTGAGATCTTCGACCTTGATCGTGCCCGTGGTCAGGTTGATACGCAGAAACTTACGAGTCCATGCCATGTTCCAGCTCCTGGGTTTCGGTTATCGCGGGGAATCAGGCGCTAACCTGGTTGCCGGTCTTTTCAGCCCACTGACGCATCTTGTCCAGTCCGGTCCAGTCCGCATCGATGTAGGTGATGGCCCCGGTCGGGCACGCCTCGGCACAAGCCGGCTCGCCGCCGCACAGATCGCACTTCTGCACCTTGCCGCTGTCGGCCATGTAATTGACAGTGCCGAACGGACAGGCGATCGTGCAAACCTTGCAGCCAACACAAATGTCTTCGTAAACAACCTTCGCTTCGGTATTGGGATCGAGCTTGATCGCTTCGACCGGGCAGGCGTGCATGCACCACGCCTCGGCGCACTGTGTGCATGTATAGGGAACCTTGCGCCCGGTATGTTCAAAATCGAACACCCGAATGCGCGACTTGGAGATATTGAATGTCCCGTAGTTTTCGTACGAACAGGCCATCTCGCACTGGCGGCAACCGGTGCACTTGACCGGATCGATGTGCAGCGACTTTTGCATTGCGCGTCCCCTCGTGATCAGAGTTTGATTTTATGCTCAACATAGCACAGGCTTCTGAATGAGCAAGAATTGAACCCGAGGACTTTGCAGGCAGTTGGATCGGGATTCGAGAGTGAAACCAGCGATTCGGCGGCACGGCGCCCGCCGGAAGTGTTGCACTACGGAGCAACGGCTGTGACAGCCGCCGTTGCAATCCTCACGGAGCGCGATAGGTGACGCCGTGGCGCTCGAAGGCTTTGGCAAGACTGCCGTCGGCCGCCAGTTCGTTGATCGCCCGCTGCAGCGCCCGCGCGAGTTCTTCGTGGCCCGCCTTGACCGCCAGACCCAGCGGCCACTGCCGCCGATTGATCACCGGCAGCGGCGGCTGCGAGATGGCGAAGCCCTTCGCGCCGGACAGCCCACCTTCGAGTTCGCCCTGCATCGCCATGACCGCGGAGACCTCGCCCTTCTTCAAGCCCTCGATCGCCTGACTCGCGGTCTTGTAGTGAACCACGTTCGACCGGTAGGCGCCGCCGTCGGCGGACAGCATGATCGTATCCGGGTAGGTGGTGATCTCGACGCCGATCTTGTGGCTGCGGAAGGCGTCGAGGCTGTCCAGTTTGTCGAGGCGTTCGAGGTTGCGCGCGATCGCGAAACGCTCGCGGTAATACGGCGCGAAGAAAATGACCTTGTCGTTGTTCGCGATGTAGTCCTTGTCCACCGGAACATGCAGCATGAAATCCGCCGGGCCGTAGCCGAATACGGTGCCCTTCCAGACCATATTGCGCAGGTCGTCGTCGGTGTTCTCGTCGGCGTCGAACCACAACGGCAGCAGCTTCACGCCGAGCTTGTCCGCCAACAGCCTGGCGACCTCGACATCTACCCCCTTGCCGCCCTTGTCAGCGTCGGAAAAGGGCTGGAAATCCTTGTACAGCGCAACCCGGATCTGCCCGCGCGCTGTCACTTCGGCGAGGTCGAGGGCCTGGGCAGCCGCCGCGCCGGCCGCCCCGATCAGGACAAGCGTCGCGGCGAACCGCGCGAACCTAGTTGTCCAGCGACGCACGACGGGTTTCCAGATAGGCCTTGATCGCCCAGATCGCCTCCTGACTCAGGATGCCTGCATAGGGCGGCATGTAGACGGCGCCATTTCGCACCTTGCCCGCGAGCACCGAGTTGCGGTAATAGACATCGGTATCCGGGTCGAGGTCGAGCGTGCGCAGGTCCGGCGCGATGCCGCCGGAAACCGCCTCCAGTCCGTGACAGCGCGCGCAGTTCTGGTTGTAGGCGGACGTGCCGACCTCGACCGCGGCCTTGTCCTCGCGGTAGGGATTCACATCGCGCATCTCATCGCCGAGCGGCTTGAGCGTCGATACATCGACCGCCTGCGGCGTCACATCGCCGTGCGATGCCGCGTTGCCCGCTACCAAGATCAATGCGCAACTGAGCATCAGGTTTCTTGCAATCCTCGAATCTCGATTCACAGCAACTCCCCCATTCAATTAATCCAGTGCGCCGGGGAAAGACTCACCGCGGCAGGCAGAAACCTTATAGCTCATTTAGCAGAGACTGTGCCACGGCGCCGATCGACTGCCAGTCGGACAACTGCTGCACAAGCCCGTTCCGCACCGCGCAAGCAATCGATTGGCAACATCACGACGGTTCCGTTCCGCAGTTGGTCGGCGAATTCGGTTGAGCGCTTCACTTCGCTGTCTCCGAATGCTACATTTCGGAACACTCTGCACACAGATTGACGATTAGATGCAGAGAATATATCAAAGGGCTGAGCCCCGGAGGAGATCGATGGCGCAACGACACAGTGCGAGCTTATCGCGCACCGAGGATTCACTGCTTCCGGGCGTCCGAGCACCGGACGCAAAGCCGCAGACGATCGAGAAATCCTGGGACCGTTGCCGCTCTTACGGGCTCGATCTGGGCACGAAGCCCGACTTCGGCCCGGTTCGCAAGGATTTCCTGAGCGAGGAACTCGAGAAGAATCACAACCTCGTCTCGCACGCGCTGCCGGTCCTCGAAACCCTCTATCAACAACTGTCGGGCAGCTACAGCATGGTCGTGCTGACCGACGAACAGGGGTTGATTCTACATTCGCTCGGCGACAAACCTTTCCTGGAACGTGCCCAGCAGGTTGCCCTGCAGCCCGGCGTCTCCTGGTCGGAAGACAGTCGCGGCACCAACGCGATCGGCACCGCGCTGATCGAACGCTCGCCGATCTGCGTCAACGGGGCCGAGCATTTCCTCAAGGCCAACCGGTTTCTGACCTGTTCCGCAGTGCCGATCATCGACCCGCACGGCCGCATGGTCGGCGTCCTCGACGTCACCGGCGACCACCGCGGCTACAGCAGTCACACCATCGCGCTGGTCAAGATGTCGGCCCAGATGATCGAGAACCACCTGTACTCGGATGCGTTTCCCGACGGCATCGCGATCCACATGCACAGCCGTCCGGAGTTTCTCGGCACCCTGTGCGAGGGCATCATCAGCTTCTCGCCCGAAGGCGAGTTCGTTTCGGCCAACCGCAGCGCCTGCTCGATGCTTGGCCGCAGCCTCGCCGATCTTCGTTCGCACACCTTTTCCACGCTGTTCGGCAATCGCATCCAGCATGTGCTCGACCAGGCGCTGGCGCAAGGGGACGTTCCGCTGCGCCTGTCGCTGGCCTCGGGCGCCCAGGTTCTGGGCCGGGTGCGGGTAGGCGCCCGGGTGCGCCGGCCGATGCGCATATTCACCTTCGATCGCAAGGGCGACCCGCAGCCACCGGAGGCTCCGGACGAGCAGGTCGAAACCGGCAGCGGTGCGCTGGCCGGGCTGATGACCGGCGATCCGCAGATCGAGGCCGTCTGCAGCAAGCTGCGCCGCGTGCTCGGCCGCGACATCACGATACTCATCCAGGGTGAGACCGGCACCGGCAAGGAACTGATCGCCAATGCGATCCACGAGGACAGTCCGCGCGCCCAGGCACCTTTCGTGGCGGTCAATTGCGCCTCGATTCCCGACACGCTGATCGAGTCGGAGTTGTTCGGCTATGAGGAAGGCGCCTTCACCGGCGCCAAGCGCAAGGGCAATGTCGGCAAGATCCTGCAGGCCGACGGCGGCACCCTGTTCCTCGATGAAATCGGCGACATGCCGCTCAACCTGCAGGCGCGGCTGCTGCGCGTGCTGCAGGAGCGCAAGGTCACGCCGCTGGGCAGCATCAAATCCTACCCGGTGGATATCGCGATCGTCTGCGCCACCAACCGCAAATTGCGCGAGATGGTGGCTCGCGGCGAATTCCGCGAAGACCTCTACTACCGCCTCAACGGCCTGACCGTGAACCTGCCGCCGCTGCGCGCGCGCAGCGACATCCGCACCGTGGTCGAGCGGGTTTTGCGCACGGAAGCACCAGCCGGCAGCCGCCCGTGCGTCGATGATGAAGTCATGGAGATGTTCCTGCGTCACCCCTGGCCGGGCAACCTGCGCCAGCTCACCTGCCTGCTGCGCACGGCGCTGGTCATGGCGGACGAGGACGGCGAAATCCGTCGCGAGCATCTGCCCGATGATTTTCTCGATGAACTGACCGAACCACAATCGCGCGTCGCGCTGCAGCCGATACCGCCGGTACCGGCCGCCGGGGAATCCCGCGCATCGTTCAGCGACCGCCTCGACGACCTGGAACTGCAGGCGATTCGCGAAGCGCTCGAAAAGCATCGCGGCAACGTGTCCGCGGCCTCGCGTCAACTCGGCATCAGCCGCAACACGATCTATCGCAAGATGCGAAGTCTGTAAGAGGCAGCGCCGAAGCGGAACAGCGGGAGCCCGGGGGCTCCCGCTGTTCCGTCACCCACCCCAAAAAAAGACCGGCGCACGAAACGCCGGCCGTAGTCGCTCGAAACGCAAGGAGCGATGGAGGTATTTTTACGGTAGGTCAGCCCTGCTGCTCAGCTCTTGTGGAGCTTGAACACCCACATCGAGCCACCCTGGTTCAGCATGTTGACCCGCTTGGCGACATCCCCGCCCCATAGCGGAACCGCGCCGCCCCAGCCGGCAGCCACACCGATGTATTGCTCGCCATCCTGTTCCCAGGTGATCGGGGGCGCCACGATGCCGGTACCGACGTTGAACGACCAGACTTCCTTGCCGGTCTTGGCATCAGCCGCCTTCAGGAAACCTTCAGGCGTGCCCCAGAATACCAGCCCGCCCTTGGTCGTCAGCACACCGCCCCAGAGCGGCGCGTTGTTGGTGATTTCCCACTCGATCTTGCCGGTCTTCGGGTCGATCGCCCGCAACGCGCCGATGTACTTGTCATCGACGGTCTTGATGGTGAAGCCGGCGCCCAGGTAGGCAGCACCCTTCTTGTAGCTGACCGGCTCGTTCCAGATCTCCATGCCCCATTCGTTGGCCGGCACGTAGAAGTAGCCGGTGTCCGGGCTGTACGCCATCGGCATCTGGTTCTTGCCGCCGAGGAACGACGGCGCGGCGAACACCACCTCACCCTTCTTGCCGTCGGCGCTCTTGGACGGGTCGCCAGGGCGGTTGGCCGGATCGTAGATCGGCTTGCCGTCCTTGTCGAGTCCCTTGGCCCAGGTGATCTTCTTGACGAAGGGGAAGCCCTTCTCGAACTTGCCGGTGTTCGCATCGAGAACGTAGAAGAAGCCGTTGCGATCGGCCTTGCCGCCGAGACGCTTGCCGCCTGAATCGAAGGTCACGAATTCGTTCGTGCCGTCATAGTCCCAGCCGTCGTTCGGCGTGTTCTGGAAGTACCACTTGATCTGGCCGGTCGCCACGTCGATCGCCACGGTCGAGCAGGAGTACAGGTTGTCGCCGGGACGCAGGTGGCTGTTCCACGGCGACGGGTTGCCGGCACCGAAGTAGGCCAGGCCGGTCTTCGGATCGTAGCTGCCGCCCATCCAGGTGGCCGCACCGCCGGTCTTCCACAGGTCGCCCGGCCAGGTCTTGTTGGCGGTGCCGCTGATGCCGTTCTCGGTCTTGTTGCCGGCCGCATCGAACTTGTAGCCCATGTGGCCTTCGACCGTCGGGCGCGTCCACACCAGCTTGCCGGTCTTCGGATCGCGCGCATCGACGCGGCCGACGACGCCGAACTCACCGCCGGACAGGCCGGTCAGCAACAGGCCCTTGGCGATGATCGGCGCGGCGGTGCTCGAGTAGCCGGCGGCGTAGTCATCGGACTTTTCCTTCCAGACGACCTTGCCGCTGTCCTGATCGAGCGCGACCAGCTGGGCGTCCAGCGTGCTGAAGATCACCAAGTTGTCGAATACGGCTGCGCCGCGATTCACCACGTCGCAGCACGGCATGATGCCGTCGGGCAGACGATGCTCGTACTGCCAGAGTTCGGCGCCGGTCTTGGCGTCGATCGCGAACAAGCGCGAATACGAAGCTGTCACGAACATTTTGCCGCCGACGATTAGCGGCTGGGATTCCTGGCCGCGCTGCTTCTCGCCGCCGAAGGAGAACGACCACGCCGGTACCAGATCCTTGATGTTCTTGGTCGTGATCTTCGATAGCGGGCTGTAGCGCTGACCTTCGGTTCCCATGCCCCAGGACAGAATGTCACCCGGCGTCGTCGCGTCTTTCTCGATGTCGGCGGTCGTGACGCCGGCATGAACCGGACCGCCAATTGCGAACGATGCACCGACCAGTGCGGCAATAATGGATTTTTTCACTTGCTAGCCTCCTTCTGGCTCCAATAGAGCTCTGATATGGATAAAACAGGGCGAGTGACGCCAAGGTCACATCGCGTTGAACCGATGCGCAAGACCTGTGCCACGCGCCTGACATGGTCTTTTTGCCTCAAATTGCGAAATCGGCAGTAGCTGGCGGGACGAACTGTTCAATTCTGTTTCATTCCGCAACACGGCGGGCAACATAACTCAGCGATTGCCAGCCGATCTCCCGGTGGAGGAATCGTCACGGCGGATCACCCGATGCGATGCCGGACAGCGGATCATTGGCCTGCATCGACCCAGCCTGAGATCCGCGCCGAATGGCGATCTACGGGCATTCGATCCGGCAAGCCGCATGGATGTTAGGTCACAGGCGTGCCATGCCGCAGACCCTTGCCTGGCGCGGCTTCCAGGCCGCCTCGTGCTGGCCGCCCTCAGCTCTTTCCCCCGCCCGCCAGCGCGCGCTGCTCGAAGCCGGGGTAAAGATGCGTGATCGAGCGCGCGAACTCCTCGCGCACCAGCGGGATGTCGGCGAACTCTTGCGGCAATTTCATCTGCAACAGATCGGGCATATCCCGCCCCTCGGCAGCCGCCTTGCGCAGGGTGGCGTCCAGCCATGCGAGATAGCGGCGTGTCTGCTCGATGCCGCGCGTATCAGCGTGCGGCTCGCCGTGCCCCGGCACGATGGTCTTCCACTTGAGTGCCTGCAGCCGGTCGAGGGAGCCGAGCCAGTCGGCGATGCTGGCATGCGGCGTGGTCGCCGCGCGCTGCCAGAACACCAGGTCGCCAGCGAACAGCACGCCGCTGGTGTGATCGAGCACCACCAGATCGGCCTGCGTATGGCCCTTCAGTTCTATCAGCTCGATGTCATGGCCGCCGATCGTGCTGCGGCCCGGCCGCGCCTCCTGCGTCGCGGCCAGCGGCTCGGTCTCGCGCATCCAGTCGCCCGCCATGCGATACAGGTTGTCGGCGAATCCGACGCCCTCCTCTTTCATGCCGCCGATCGACCCGGACAGCGCGGCAATTGGCAGATCGCGAAAGCCCTGGTTGCCGAAAAAGTGATCCGGATGATGATGGGTGATCAGCACCTGGCGGATCGGCTTGTCGGTCACCGCGGCAATCGCCCGGCGCATCTGCTCGCCGTACAGCCGCGAGGAGCCGGTATCGATCACCACCACGCCGTCGGCAGTGACGATGAAGCCGGTGTTGACGATGTTGCCGCCGTTGCCGCGGGAGAAATCTTCGGCGAGGCCGACGAACACATAGGTGTCCGGCGCGACCTTGCGCGGCTTGAGCATATAGTCGAGCGCGGCCTCGATCGGAAAGGAAAGACCCGCCACGAGGAACACCGCCCATCGCAAGGCACGCAACCCGTTCATTGCGCCACCTGCGCCTGGATGCGGTTGCCGTTGTTATCCATGCCGGAGAGCAGGAGCGGCAGCCTGGGCGCGCGCCCGGGCCGAAAGTCGAACGAGAACACTGGATTCTCGCTGACCGGCTCGAAGGTCTCGAGGTCCATGAACTTCACGCCCGCGGCATCGGAGAGCGAGAGCTTTTCGATATAGAACGCCGGAATGCCGGGTGCGAGCCCGGTGTCCATCGGGTGCATGACGCGAAAGCGCAGCCGGCCCGCTTCGGCCGGATTCCAGATGCGTGCCTGCACCTGTCCCAGCGTGTCCGCCCAGTTGCCGGTCGAGCGGCCGACACTGGGCGCGGTGCAGCCGCCGCCGGCTGCGTCGACCCACATTCCGCCGGCATGCCAGATGCCGTCGCGCGTTCTGGCGATCGCGCGTACCGGCGTCGCCTGCTGCAGCTTGACGCGGAACGACAGCGAGGCGCGCGCCGCGAGCGGACGAAACTGCAGCACCTTGACGATCGGGTTGAGATCGGCGATCACCATCACTTCCTCGACCTCGCCGAGCGCTTCGACGTTGACCCCGACCGGCACGTTCATCGAATCCTCGGCCCGAATCGGCGCGACGACCTTGACGCGATCGTCGAACACCACCTTCGCATCACCGAAGAAGCGCGTCTTCAGGTCGTCCCAGTTCGCCGACTTGAGCGGGTCGTCGTCAACGACGACCGCGCCGGCGGCACCGACCCAGAGCGTTGTCAGCGCAACGGAAATCACCAGCAGAACCGATCGTGTTTGCTTGTCCATTCACCGTCTCCCGAAATTCGAACCGCAGAATACACCCGCGGCGCCACCAGCCGGCAATCAAGCAAGTCCGATTCCAGCACTGTCGATGGCGACACGCGCCTTCCCCCAGCGGACCGCGCGGGATGGGGTCGGGCGGGCGAACCAGGACATTCGGTCTACTCGGAAGCCACACCTCCGCCCAACCCATGCACTCGTAGCGAATTGGTAGACCGGGACATTCAGGTGCGCCAAAACTGCACACTCTGCCCGTGACCGGGCGGGACCGGCGAGACTCGCCGATTCGAATGGCTTGAACCGCCCCGCCTCGCCGGACTATGCTCGCGCAATTGGCGCGTGGCTTGCCGCGCGACTCTCCGACGACTGCATCCGTGAATACTGACTCATCCGCTCCGACCAATGCCCCGACCAGATCCGCCCGCGCGTCGATACCGCGTGCGCTGGCCGACCTGATGCTAGTCGCAGCCGCCACGGCCATCGTATTCGCGACGGCCGCCCGGCTGGAGCTCTACGAAGCCTTCTCGCGCTGGATTTCGCCGTTCGAACGCTACCAGGCGGACGAACTGCCGTTTGCCCTGCTGATCCTCGCCGCCGGCCTGTCCTGGTACGCCTTCAGGCGCTGGCGCGAGGCGCAGGCGGAACTCGCCATGCGTATCACGGCCGAAACACAGGTCGGCGAACTCCTGGCACACAACCGGGAACTGGCCCAGCAACTGATCGCGTTGCAGGAAAGCGAACGCCGCGCCCTGGCGCGCGAACTGCATGACGAACTCGGCCAGAGCTGCAATGCAATTCGCGTCGAAGCTGCGTTCATCCAGCGTTGCCGCCCGGAGGACCACGCCGGCATCGTTGCCGCAGCAGGCCGAGTCTCCGCCGTCGCGGAATCGCTGTATGAGATCGTGCGCGGCATGCTGCGCCGGCTGCGCCCGGCCAACCTCGATGAACTCGGACTGGTCGCAGCGGTTCAGGAGTTGTGCGAATCCTGGGAAGAGCGCAGCGGAATCGCCTGCGTCTTTCACAGCGACGGCGCCCTGGACGAGCTCGGCGACACGCGCAACATCACCATCTACCGCGTGGCGCAGGAGGCGCTGTCCAATGTGATGCGGCATGCGCGTGCCGCCAACGTGCGTATCGGTCTGTCAGTTGCCTCACCCGGCCACGTGCAGTTGAAGATCCAGGACGATGGAATCGGCATGGACGTCGCTGCCGCCCATCGTGGCCTCGGGCTGCTCGGCGCTGCGGAGCGGGTCGCCGCACTCGGCGGCCGGCTCGACATCGACAGCCGGCCCGGCCAGGGCACGCGGTTGACCATGCGGCTATCGACCGAACCCGGGCAGGACGATAATCTGCCGCGACCATGATTCGCCTTCTGCTCGTCGATGACCATCCGGTGGTGCGCACCGGCTACCAGCGCCTGCTCGAACAGGCAGGCGACATCGTGGTCGTCGCCCAGGCCGAGCGGGCGGACCAGGCCTACGCCGAGTTCGTCGCCCGGCAACCCGACGTGACGGTCACCGATCTGTCGATGCCCGGCAGTGGCGGACTGGAACTGATCCGCCGCATCCTGGCGCGGGATGCGAATGCCCGCGTGCTGGTCTTCAGCATGCATGACGCTGCGCTGCTGGTTCGGCGTGCGCTCGATGCCGGCGCGCGCGGCTTCCTCTCCAAGAGCAGCGCGCCGGAGAGCCTGGTCGACGCCGTGCGAGCCGTGCATGGCGGACGGCGCTATCTGAGCGACGACCTCTCCCCTGCCCTGCTTGAACGCGACGCCTGCTTCGAGGCGAGCCGGCTCGATTCGCTGACCGCGCGCGAATTCGAGATCTTTCGCCTGTTGGCGCAGGGGCACTCGCTCAACGAGTGCGCGGCAACGCTGAATCTCAGCCCGAAAACCGTCTCCAATCATCAGACCCAGATCAAGGACAAGCTCGGGGTGTCCACCTCGGCGGCCCTGGCCCATCTGGCAATTCGCAATGGCGTGATCTCGACTGCCGGCACTTGAAACGCCCGTTTCCAGCGCGCCGGCCGGTCGGGAAATTTTCCCGGGCAGGCGCGCTCTTTAGCGCCTATGGTTGACTCTCCGGTGCGGCCCGCACCTCCACGGGTCCGCGGTCGGACGCGCAACAGGCGCTGGCGGGTGCCGACGTTTCCGGTCGGCCGCTGCGCCGCGACAGGCCGACGCATCGGAGGATGACAGGCTCATCTCCTCGCGGGGCGGCGTTTCACGTCGGCCCGCTTTTTTTCCGTCGAGCGCCCCCACTTTCATCGGCTTCCTGCCGCCTCGGGAGTTTTTCCCGTTGTGCAATCCCGGCGCGCGGCTAGAATGCTGTCGCTTCAAACAGGCGGCCGCTCAGGGAGAGCAGACGGCCAGACACACTCAATCATCGGAAGAGGCGGGCATGACGCACATGACAAGAGCAACAATCGAAGTTGGCCAGGCTCGATCAGGTCTGGGGATCACGCTCCTGTGCGGCGCCTCGTTCGCCGCGTTCCCGGCGGCGACGCTGGCCGCCGGCAATCCGGCCGAGGCGCTCGAACTGCCGACCGTAAGCGTCGTCGGGACCACGCCGCTGCCGGGCCTGGGAACGCCGATCAGGGATGTCCCGGCCAATGTGCAGATCCAGACCAGCGACGACATCGCGCGCCAGCGTCATAGCAACCTGACCGATTTTCTCGAACAGAATCCGACCAGCGTCACCGTCAACGCGGCGCAGGGCAACCCCCATCAGCCGGATGTCAACTTTCGCGGCTTTGCCGCCTCGCCACTGCTCGGCACTCCGCAGGGCCTGTCGGTGTTCCAGGACGGCGTGCGCATCAACGAACCCTTCGGCGACGTGGTGAACTGGGATCTGCTACCGCAGTCGGCGATCTCGAGCATCCAGATCATTCCGGGTTCGAATCCCGCTTACGGGCTCAACACCCTCGGCGGCGCGCTGGCAATCTATACCAAGAGCGGCAGCCAGTATCCGGGCGGCTCGGTCGAGGTCTCCGGCGGATCGTTCGGCCGGCGCACCGGGGAGTTCGAGTACGGCAAGAAGTTTGGCACCATGGACCTGTTTGTCACCGGCAACTACTTCACCGACGACGGCTGGGCCGATCATAACTCGAGCACCGTCAAGCAACTCTTCGGCAAGGTCGGCTGGCAGAACGACAGCACCGACATCGATGTCAGCCTGAGCCTCGCCGACAACAAGCTCGAAGGGACGCAGACGCTGCCGCTGTCCTTCTTCGACAACACGCGGCAGGCCTACACATACCCGGATCTCAACACCAACAAGATGGGGTTCCTGAACGTCAAGGGCAGCCACTTCCTCTCCGACGCAGTGCTGATCGGCGGCAACCTGTACTACCGCAAGTACAAGAACGAAAATGTCAGCAGCAACGTGAACGACGAGTTCGGCGCGATCGACCCCGACACCGGCGAAATCGACGTGATACAGGCCACCAACGATCGCGCGACCATCGATCAGGACAGCTACGGTCTCGGCCTGCAGCTCACCCTGCTCGGCCAGCTCGCCGGCCGCGACAACCAGTTCTCGATCGGCACCAGCGGCGACTTCGGCAAGGCGCGCTTCAAGCAGTTCGTGCAGGACGCGGAATTCACCGAATCGCGCGCTGCGCTCGGTGTCGGCGACTTCGTCGCCGACACCGACGCCGACACCCGCAGCGAGTACCTCGGCGTGTTCGTCACCGATACCCTGAGCCTGAACCGGCAATGGGCGCTCACGCTGTCCGCGCGCTACAACCGCGCCCGGGTCAAGATCGACGATCGTTCCGGCGCCGCACCCGAGCTCAACGGCGATCACACCTTCACGCGATTCAACCCGGCGATCGGCCTGACCTTCAATCCGGACGACCGGCTCACCACCTACGCTTCGTACAACGAGGGCATGCGTGCGCCGACCCCGATCGAGCTGACCTGCGCCGACCCCACCGCGCCCTGCAAGCTGCCTAACAATTTCCTCGCCGACCCGCCGCTGAAGAAGGTCGTGGCAAAGACCATCGAAGCCGGCGCCCGCGGCAAATGGGGCGCGGCTTCCAACTGGAGTGCGGCGGTCTATCGCACCGAGTCGACCGACGACATCCAGTTCATCAGCAGCGGCGGCGCGATCAACGCCGGCTACTTCGCCAACATCGGCGACACGCGTCGCCAGGGCGTCGAACTGGCGGCCGGCACGAAATTCGGCGGACTCGGCGTTTCCGCCCGTTACAGCTATATCGACGCGACCTTCCGCACCGGCTTCGTCGAGAACAGCCCGAACAACTCCTCGGCGAACACTAATGGCGACATCGAGGTCCGGCCGGGCAACCGCATCCCGGGCATTCCGCGCCACACCGCCAAGCTCAGGCTCGACTACGCGCCGAGCGACCAATGGAGTCTCGGGGCCAACTTCGTGCTGAGCAGCAACGTCTTCGCCCGCGGCGACGAGAACAACCAGGACGTCAACGGGCGCATTCCCGGCTACGCGTTCGTCAATCTCGACGGCCGCTACCGTTTCGCTTCGGGCTTCGAGCTGTTCGCCCGCGTCAATAATCTGTTCGACCGGCGCTACGCCAACTTCGGCGTGATCGGCGAAAACTTCTTCACCGGTCCCAACCGCAGCTTCGGCCCGCTGTCCGGCGCCGATCCGGTCAACGAGCAGTTTCGCGGCCTCGGCGCGCCGCGTGGCATCTGGGTCGGTGTGCGCTATGCCTTCGATCAGGACAGATCCACCCGCGCCGCCGTCGATTGAGCGACTGTCAGCGGGCCGCCGGCTTGTGCGCCACCGCAACGGTTTCAAGATTTTCTCTATGTACGGGCGGCGGCGCGCCTCCTATCATCTTCCGCACGGGCCGAGATTCGCCCGCAGAGAGCATATCTCGCCCGCCTCCCGGACAGCATGCCGCAGCGAACCATGAACCGTCTTGCCACCGTTCCGTCGATTGGTAGTAGCCAGGCCGCCAGGCCGGCATTTGCGCGCCTGCGCCGGACGGCGATCGGGCGGGCGCTGATCGCCTCGGCGGTCATCCACACCTTGCTGCTCGTCTTCGTGCCCGGATTCCGCAATGCCCTGCCGAGCCTGCCGCTGCCCGAGCGGCTCGACGTGTTGCTGGTACCGCGGGCGGAACAACCGCCGGCGCCGGCACCCGAACCGAAGATCCAGCCCCGCCCGCAGCCGATTCCCCAGCCGCAGGTTCAGCGCAAGATCGAGCCGCGCGAGCCGCCGGTCCTGCGCCGGATCGAACCGCGCGAGCCACCGGTGGCGCGCCCGCCCGAAGTCGTCGAGCCCGCGCAGCGCCCGCCCGAACAGCGCGTCATCACGGCAGCGCCTGAAGCGACTTCACCGGGTGCAGCCCGCGTGGAGGCGGCGCGCAGCGTCGAACCGGCGCCAATGCCGGAGGTCTTCAAACCGGTTGCGCCCGTCGTCGAAGTGCCCAGCGACGGCATGATCGCCGCCTACGGCAGCGGCTTCAAGGCCGCGGTCGACAAGAACCGCCGCTATCCGCGTATCGCCCAGGCGCGCGGCTGGCAGGGCACCGCGACGGTCCTGGTCAAGGTGCTGCCGGGCGGACGCCTGGGTGAGGTCAGCGTCATCGGATCGAGCGGCTTCGATGTGCTCGACGACACCGCGCGAGAAATGGTCAAGACTGCCCAGTTGCCTGTCATGCCCGAGGCGCTGCGCCATCACGGGTTCGAGATGCGCCTGCCGGTGGCGTTCAGGCTCCTGTAGATTCCTGCGGCGCTGCGCCGCGCCCCGCTTTCCCTTACAACAACAAATTGCCATGAGCCTCCCGAAAAATCGTTCGCGTTTCGCCCTGCGCGGCATACCGCTCGCCATCGCCGCCGCATTCGGCCCGCATGCCGCCCATGCCGACACCAGTCTCGCACCGGTGGTGGTCACCGCCACCCGGGTCGAGCAATCGAGCTTCGACCTGCCGGTGTCGATCGACTCGGTGGACGCCGCCCAGTTGCGCGACCAGCGCCTCGGCGTCAACCTCTCCGAGTCGCTCAATCGCGTGCCCGGCATCGTGGTGCAGAACCGCGAAACCTACTCGCAGGAACAGAGTGTCATCATCCGCGGCTTCGGCGCGCGCTCGCAGTTCGGCGTGCGCGGCATCAAGCTGATTGCCGACGGCATACCGGCCGGCACGCCCGACGGTCAGGGCGGCAGCGGCCTGTTCGATCTGGCGACCGCCAAACGGGTCGAAGTGCTGCGCGGCGCCTTCAGCGCGCTCTACGGCAACCATTCCGGCGGCGTGGTGCAGGTGTTCACCGAAGACGGCCCGGCGCGACCGACACTCGGCCTGTCGCTGGCTGCCGGCAGCGATGACACGCGGCGTGCCACACTCAAGTTCGGCGGCACCTCGGGCAATGTCAATTACATCGGCAGCGTCTCGCGGCTGGAAACCGACGGCTATCGCCAGTGGAGCGAGGCGCAGAAGGACCAGGTCAACCTCAAGCTGCGCGTGCAGACCGGCGAGAAATCGTCCGTCACCCTGATCGGCAATTACCTCGATCAGCCGAACAACCAGGATCCGCTGGGCCTGACCGCCGCGCAGGTGGCGCAGGACCGTCGCCAGGCGCAGACCGCCGCGCTCGCCTTCAAGACCCGCCGCAATCTGAACAACCTGCAGGGTGGCGTGGTGTTCGATACCGAGCTCACGAGTGCCGATTCCTTGCGCGCCATCGTCTATGGCGGCACCCGCAGCAACGAGCAGTTTCTCGCGATCGCCAATGGCGGCGTGAGCGCCTTCGACCGCGATTTCCAGGGGGCCGGACTGCGCTGGACCCATCGTGCCGGCCCGCTCACCCTGACCAGCGGCGCCGATTACGAGCGCGCCCAGGACTTGCGTCAGGCCTTCGCCAACAACGGCGGGGCCAAGGGCGCCCTTTCGCGCGACGAGGTCAACACCGTCGACCAGGCCGGCGCCTACGCCCAGGCGCAGTGGGACATCACGCAGGCGTTCAGCCTGAGCGGCGGCCTGCGCTACACGCGGGTGAAGTTCAACTCGGAGGATCATTTCGTCAGCGCCTCCAATCCGGACGACAGTGGCAGCGTCACCCATTCGGCATGGACACCGACGGTCGGCGCGGTCTACAAACTCACCCCGACGATCAACCTCTACGCCAATGCCGGGCGCAGCTTCGAGACGCCGACCTTCATCGAACTCGCCTATCAGGCCGCGCCGGCGAGCGGTCCCAATTTCGCGCTGCAGCCGTCGAAGAGCAATCAGTACGAGGTCGGCCTCAAGGCCTACGTCGCCAACGACATCAGGGTGAATCTGGCGCTGTTCCAGATCGACACCAGCGATGAAATTGTCATCAACACCAATGCCGGCGGGCGCTCGACCTACCAGAACGCCGGCGACACCCGGCGCCGCGGCCTCGAACTGGCGATCGACGGCCCGCTGGGTGCGGGCTTCAACGGCTATCTTGCCGCGACCTGGCTCGACGCCAAGTTTCGCGACAGCTTCTCGACCTGCGGCGGTGTCAGCCCGCCGTGCAACCCGGCCAGCCAGATTGCGGTCGATGCCGGCAACACCATTCCCGGCATTCCGCGGTACACGATCTATGGCGAGCTGGCCTGGCGCCACCAGCCGCTCGGTTTCACCGCAGCCGTCGAAGGCCGCTGGAACGGCAAGGCCGAAGTCAATGACGCCAACCGCACGGTGCGCGCCGACGCCCCGGCCGATCCGGTCGCCGCCTACTTCGTCGCCGGCCTGCGCGCCGGCTTCGAACAGCAACTCGCCAACTGGAAGCTCAGCGAATTCGCCCGCGTCGACAACCTGTTCGACAAGCAATACATCGGCGCGATCTACGTGAACGACCAGAACGGCCGCTACTACGCCCCGGCCCCCGAGCGCAGCTACCTGGTCGGCCTGTCGGCCAGTTACGCGTTCTGACACAAGCCGGCCTGAAAGGCGCATGGATAGGCGCTCTCCGGCATGGCCGGCCTGACACGACCAGCTGCTGCGCCTCTCGGCCATGCATCTCCGTAGAGCGCCACTCCGTGCGGCTCTCAGGCATGGTTATCCACGAGCCCGTAGGTCGGGCTGACGAAGGAAGCCCGACACGCGCCACGTTCAATCCGGCTTTGACATCGATTCTCGGGAGCAATTTTTTGAACCATCGAGGCAAGACGGAATGGCAAGCTGCAAATACGCGCTGAAAAGCAATCCGGCAAAGGCGGTCGATGCGAAATACCTCGGCTACTGGTCGGTCAAGTGGTCGTCGGACCAGGCATCCCGGGCACTCTCGGCGTTCCAGAACCCGCCGCTGTCCGATATTCCAATCATCCGGGCAGCCGTGGCCCAACCCTTCCACACATCCCTGGTCCTGATCGCCCTGCACGGTGCCGTGTATTGGGCGGTGGCGGCAGGCATTCCGGCGTTGGACGGACGCATCGATTCCGAAACTTATGCCAGCACGTTTGACGAGTTGAAGCGAGGTCGCGACGATTGCCTGACGGACCTCTGTCTCCCGTCAGGCGAGCCCCTGTCAGCGGCCACGGCCAAGCAGGTAACCAGCCTGTTCGAGCGCTTCTATGGCGACGTGTTGCGCGACCTGTCCGATGCCACGCCGAAAGATCCGGATGCAGTCGACACCGGGATTAGCCGAACGACCGCCAGCTTCGTTGCAATACTCGAAGCGAACTTCAAGATCGATTTCCCGCCCGATCAGCAGATCGCTTTCGGCGGTTTCATCGATGAAGCAGTCAGCAAGCTCGCCGCGCATGCGCACGAGGCGCTGGAAGTGCGCGCGTAGCAACCGACTGGGGGTTGACGCGGCAAAATTGGCATTCAATTCTTGTCCCGGTGCAGAATTCGAAAGATGAAGGAACCCGAAAGCCCTTGGCGGACCGGATCGAAATTGGCCTTCGCGATGCTCGACCCAACCCGCGCACAACGCGCTGTGGAAGCATAACCGACGCGAGCCCGGGACAATATGCGGCCTTGCAACTAGAGCGCGGTCGTGCCGAGCACATGAATCACGGCCTCCAGCATTTGTTTGGCCTCCATTTCGAGCATCTCCGCAGTGCACTTAGGCGGCGTAAAGAAATAACGGTATCAACTAGCGCTTGGTTTTAGGTCTGATGACATAGTTCCACTCGCCATGGAATTTGTTACGCTCCATGTTGAGGCCTTTCATCTCGTCGTCGCTGACCTTACGACCGGTTGGGTATTTCCGGCGATCCAATCTGCACGTGACCTTCAGTCCCTTTGCGGTAGTGGTCTTGGCGATGAGCTTGACGATGGTTTCGTAATCGCGCAATGGCTCGCCGCGCCAATTGGAGGAGATGAAGGAGAACAGCCGGTGTTCGATCCGGTTCCATTTGCTGGTGCCCGGAGGAAAGTGACAGACCGCGAGGCTCAGGCCTGTTTGATCAGCAAACTTCTGCAGCTCCAACTTCCACAGCCGTAACCGTGACCCATTGCTTCCCCCGCCGTCGGCGGTAATCAGAACTCTGCTCGCATCCGGATAGATCCGCTTGCCTTCAGCGCGCCACCATCCCCGGATGGAGGCTACCGCAAAAGCTCCGGTGTCATGATCGGTTCCCACATTGACAAAGCCGGCATTGCGCCCAATGTCGTAGATGCCATAGGGGAAGGCGCGCGGAACTTCAGGGCCGGGAAAGTCGTGGCCTTGTACTTCGATGGGCTTCTTCGCCGGTAGCCATTGCCGGCCGGCATTATCGTAGTTGCCGATGAGTAGGGTCGAGGACTGGCGCGCCGACATTAGGCTCCGGTGGGCGTTCCAGCGCTTTCGCACTGGCCCTCAGTCCGGCTGCCATCGTCACGTTTCCAACCCCCGCCTCGTCGAACGGAGCAGGCGGTTTTCCCGCACTCCGCTCTCCTGCGTGCTTCGCGTCAAAGGTTATGTGACCTGTCATGCTGGGGACACTTTCGGCGCACGACTGCGAACCCGGTAGCTGTTGAACAGCCCCAGAGTTGCGCCCAGCCGTTGCCTACTCCACGTCTTCCAGCCGAAGCCATGGCGTTTCTGAGCGCGCCGAATGTGCCGCCTGATCTTCTTCTCTACCCAGTCTTGGATGTAGCTGAAGCACCGGCTGGAATGCCCTACCGCGAAGTAGTTCACCCAGCCCCGCAGAATCGGATTGATCAGCTCGATCACCCGACCCACCGGTTGGGATTGGAATCGTCGGAAGACGTCCTTGAGTTTTTGCAATAACGCCGTGCGCTTCTTGAGCTTGGGCGTGTACTGCGGCCGCCACGCGCCGCTACGAGCGCGGATGCGGCGGAACTCGAATCCCAGGAAGCCGAAGCTCTCGCCTCGCGCCAGTTCTACGGTGGTGCTCTTCTCTTCATTGACCTCGACCTGCAGTTTGGCCAATTCCTGCCGCAGCCGCGTGGGTACCGCCTTCTTCAGCCATGCATGTCGCGGGTGCGCGTCCACCAGGACAACCAAGTCATCGGCGAACCGCGCGTACTCCACGGCGGAGTACTCGCCGTGGGTCGTCACGGTCTTGGCCCGTTCCAACATGCGATCTACCTCGGTGAGATAGATGTTGCTGAGCAGCGGTGAGATCACCCCGCCCTGCGGAACGCCTTGTTTGCCCGATGCCTTGAGGATCAGACGCAGCAAATGCATCACGTCGTCGTCCCGCACCCGGAGTGCTACTTTGTCGAGCAGCAAGTGATGCCGCACCGTGTGGTGGGTAGAGACGGGCCTTGAGGTTTGCCCTCTTGTACCCGTCCCCCCTCGCAGAACCCGCCGTGCGGAATTACCGCAACGGGCTCCCCAGGTTGCACTCGTCGGGTGCGCGTCACACCGTCGCATGGCATGTCGAAACCGCATAAGGCAGTTCAAACCAGGATCGACTCTTGAGGTAGCTCCAGTACATGCGATGGCGCTGACTGCGTCGTCGCAGCGTAAGGCTCCATTGCCGGGCCACCGCTCGACGGATGGCGTCGAGTTTCGGTTTGCAGTGATGCAGCCCAAAGTACTGATAGAAGCCGCGCAGCATCGAGGTTAGCTGACGCTGTTGGTCACGTCGCTTCCAGTGCATATGCCTCTTGAGCCAGTCCTTGGTCTTGGCCAAGAACTTTCGGCAGCTTTTTACGCAAGGTATCCGCACCAAGGCAAACTTGCCGCCTCGGTCGACTCCGCAGACGTGCTTGAAACCCAGGAAGTCAAACGTTTCCGGCTTTTCGCCGGTCTTCTCCAGGTCGGTCCGCACGAAGCGCCCAAAGCGCATCAGCCGCGTCTTCTCTTCCGCCAATTCCAAGCCGAATTTCCCGAACCGCTTCCTCAGGCCCTTTTCGAACCCTTCCGCATCGCGCCGGTATTGGAAATTCACCACGAAGTCATCGGCGAACCTCGTCATGTACACCTCCCCCTGGCACCACGGCTTGACCCTCTTCTCAAACCAGAGATCCAGCACATAGTGCAGGTAGATATTTGCCAAGATCGGGCTGATCGGCCCGCCTTGCGGCGATCCTTCTTCAGTTCGCGTCACGACACCTCCCGCCATGAAGCCCGCTTTCAGCCATTTGCCAATCAGGCGCAGGATGACCGGGTCTCCAATCCGATGGGCCACCATCTGCTGTAGCCAATCATGCTGGATGTGATTGAAATATCCTCGGATGTCGGCCTCGAACAAGTGTCCCACCTTCTTCGTCACGATCACCGCGCGCAACGCCCGTAGGGCGTCGTGCGGGTTACGTCCTGGCCGGAATCCGTACGAGCATTCCAGGAAATCCGCCTCGAACACCGCTTCCAATATCCGCGCAACCGCTCTCTGCAGCAGGCGATCTTCAACCGTCGGAATTCCTAACGGCCTCGTACCTTCCTTGCCGGGACCCTTCGGGATATCCACGCGGCGTACCGGTGGCGCTCGATAGGCCCCTTGCTTCAAGCGTTCGCACAGATCCCGGACCCGTCTGTCCAAGTCTCGTTCAAACTCCTTCGTCGTCTCTCCATCGACCCCGCTTGCGCCTCGCCGATTCATCTGCTTCCAGGTCTCTTGCAGAAACTCCGGCGTGATCAGATGCGCCAACGAAGTGAAGCGCAGCTTCGGATTCGATTTCGCTTTCCCAACGATCTGGTCCAGTTGTGTGGACATTCTTTTCCAACCTCTGCGTGCAGGGAATGTTTCCCCAGACCAGCTACTCAACCTGCCCCGCCCCTTCCCCATGTACGCGGCTTTCCCGCGCTCCGAGTACTACTGGCGAGTCCGACTTCCACCGTCGCGTTTGTCTCCCTCAGGATGGTCCTTTCGGTCAACATACTCGGTCCGTTATGGCCAGACCAAGACGGCGGTGGATCTCCCAGGTGCCATGACGCTTCCATTTCTGACCATGCCGTGCTCTCAGACCCCGCCGGAGTCTCCAGCGACCATCGCCCGTAGCGGTCGCCTACTGTTGCCTTCCAGGTATTCGACCCTGTCGGCCTCCGGATGTATCACGAGGCTCCATCGCTTCACTTGCGTTACGGCCTGGTCATCGCTCTGTCTACGCTTAACTCATGTCGTTACCTTCATGAGCCCAAGACTCGATTCCCGGTGGGGTGGCTCTTCCCCCTTGCCGGGGCGGGAATCTCACCCGCTGAAAGCGCCGGGCTTAACCTGGCGCACCAAAATAGGCGCTCAGATCCAGATCGATCACGCACGTCTTTTGCTGGACGATCGCCTTCGCGACGCGTTCCACCGCTTGATGCGCTGTCCGCTTCGGTCGATATCCATACGAGCCAGGCTGGAAGTCAGCCTCGAAGATCGGCTCCAATATCAGCTTGAGCGCACCTTGCACTACGCGGTCTCGGATCGCCGGGATCGACAAGACGCGGACTTTGCTGCCCCCATCCTTCGGTATCTCCTTCTTCCTCGCCCGCAGCGGTACGTAGGTACGCCCGGTCAGTTCGTCCCGGATTTGATCGAGGAACGCCCCTGCGCCCTGCGTCTCGATGTCCTCGAACGTCACTCCGTCAATGCCCGGCGCGCCGTGGTTTCTCTTGGCCATCAAGTACGCCTCTTGCAGCGTTTCCATCTTGCAGACGTGAACGTACAACCCCCAGAATCGCCAAGACGGTTCAGCCTTCGCCTTGACGTATATCCCTCGCCTCAGGTCCTGCAAACGAACGGACGCCTTTGTCATGTCGTCCTTGCCTTCCATGTTGTCAAGGGAGTTACAACGCAGCAGGGCCCCATCGCTCCATCGGCGTTACCCAACTTCATCGCTACCGCGGGCCCGTCCGCCACCCTCTCGCCTTCGGCCCACTTCCCGGGTACACCGGTTATAGGGCCTACCTTGCTCCGACGATTTCGCGCCGGGGCGAGGAGGGCTTCTCCAGTTGCTTAGCTTGTCCTTGTCACCGTGCCATCGCTTTCACCCCGCCGAAGTGGGACAGCCGCGTCGATCAGATTTCGGCTGCTCATGCTGCTTTCGCCCAAAGAACGGGGGCTCAGCCTTCGGGATAAAGAATTACGAGGCCACATACGCGTTCACTTGCGTTACGGCCCGGTGACTCGCACCTTCCCTCAAGGAAGGCCTGTCGATAGGCTTCAAGTAGTCGGTTTCTCTTCTACTTGCTATCCAAGCTACGGGGCTTCTGATTCTTGCCCCGGCGGGACTGTCTCCCGCTGAACAAACCAGCCTTCGCTGGACGCACGCTCCTTCTTTTTCGTGTCCACCGAAATCACGGGACTGCCTTGTGCCAGGTATCGCTTCACCGTGGTGTTGATGTAGCGAAACTGGGCATCGCGGTCAGGGTGGTCTGCGCCCTCCTCAGTCTTGCGATTGCTCTGCAAAGAATAGTTCAGACCGTGCAGAAGCTGCGCGACCTTCATATGGCTGACCGGGTGCTTTTTCCCGCCCAATTGCTGGGCAATCGCTCGCGTGCTCTTGCAGATCCAGCGCAGCGGAGATTGCGGATCCCCGCGCGTTTGGCAATCAATGAGCGCTTCCAACGCCTCCAGCAGTTGCGGGTCGGACTCCGTGATGGGCTTGCGGCCGGCTCCGGGACGACGAATGCGGCCTGCCGATGGCATGACCCCGTCCTGCAGTTCGCGGATCCCCTTGGCGATCGCCTTACGCGACAATCCACACGCACGGCCCACCAGCGAGATCCCTCCATAGCCCAGGCTCACCGCTTCATTGGCCGCCATGATGCGACGCGTACGCTCGTCCAGCAAAAGCCATACCGAGCGAAATTTCTGCCGCAATTCCAACAGAGTGCTCATGCTAAGAAAGCATAGCACCACAGAGCTCTGTTGGTACCTTTATTTATTTACGCCGCCTTAGATAGTGCTTGACCGAAAACCCTGTTTTTTCGAAGATCGCACCCGCTCTTCGCTCTCCCGCGTCATGGTCTTTGCGGTTTGCCCATGTCCCGCCCGCCAATTGCTATGCATTTATACTCTTTAATGCCAATTGGCATATTGTTATGGCGAGCTTGTCCGGTGACTTCCAGAATCACTCGATGATCTGCGGGCTTGGCGGCGGTTATGCCGCCAGTTTGTGGGGCGAGTCACGTTGTGCATACCGGGTTGCGCGCTTCGCCCGCCGGTTTTCCCGTTCTTTCAGGATCGCGCCGATGCGATGGACGTTCCTCGCCACCACCGCTAGCGCGACGTAGCGCTTGAAGCCGCGAATGCCCTGATCCGGACAGCGATCAAGGCCATGCACCTCGAGCGCGTTGATTGCCGACTCGACCGCCGAGTGCCGACGTCGTGCCTTGACGAAGTGTTCTGAACTCTCTACCGCTTGCGCCTGTTGCGACAGCTTGCCCTTCCTCGGCAGCGCCACCAGTTTCAGATGGGCCTGCAGTTCCTGTTGGTTGGTCGGGGAATGGAATCCCTTGTCAAAGCTACAGGCCTCCAGGTCGGCGAAGCGCTCCTTCGTTTCCTTGACCATGGCCACCGTCACCTGGTCGTCCGTCTGTTTTTCCATCACCCGATGATGCAGGACGAAGCGATGCTGGTCTTCCAGGATGCAGACCCGCAAGCCCAGTTCGACCGGCACGCCGGCCTTGCCCTTGCTGATCCATTCGGTGTGCGTCTCGAATACCGAAAACACTTTCTCGGCATGGGGGATCGTTTCTCCGAGAATGACCCGCCGCCGGGTCTGGTCGATTTGCCGGTCGGCATGTTTCATGAACGTTTCGATCTGGATTTTGGCGACCAGGTATTCGACACCGCCGGCACCGCCGTAAGATTCAGTCTTGGCCAGGGTTTCCCGGGCCTTGTCCAGATAGCCTTGGGCGACCTCCAGGTAGGTCTTGTGCGCCTCGATCATGCGCGTGTCGTTCGTCGCTTTCTGCGCCTCGTTGCGGGCCTTGCTGTGCTTCGCGTTCTGCGCGGCGCGCAGGTGCCGCTTGAGGTGCCTGACGTTGTAGGCGTGCTGCCGCCAGTCGGGGAGCCCTTGATCGGAGCCCAGACGCGCCGTCAGTTCGATCACCTTGCGCGTGGCGTCAAAGAGCAGGTTGATATCGGTCGGGTAATGCACGTCGGTCTCAACTACGAAAGAGTCGCAACGCCCACGCAGGACTTCGCCGTCCTTTTTTTTTACCAGTTCGTGACCGGCCTCGACGACAATCTGGTTGATCTTGTCGAGCAGTTCCGGCGTGAATAGCGTGACATTGTCCTTGAGCGTCTGGTAGTGGTACGAGGTCGGATCGAACAACCCGTGTCCGAGCATTTGCCGGATGCTGTTGTGCTGATTGACCAACTCATGCAGACGGTCGTAGTCGATGTTCAGGTCAAGCCGGATCACGCCGCAGACGAAGATCGACCAGAGCGTCATTCCGGGGCGCCCCGTTCGCTTGTCGATCTGCGGAGCTATTTCCGAGTCGAGCAATTGGAAGAGCTTTGCGCGCGTGGCCGGGTCTTTGTACAGCTGCTGCAGACCTCTCAGAACCTGCGGGATGTCGTCGCGTGACTTGGGGTCGAGGAGGATTCGCGATACATCGACTTCGCCGATGTGCATCTGGGTATTCTGGACAACGCGCATCGCCTGCCTCCGGGGGAATTGCTTGATCGGGGTTTTCAATACCTACAATTATAATGCCGATGGGCTACAAGTGCCAGGCATTCCGGAACGAAGCGAAGATTTTCTTGCCAACCGCTTCCGCACTTCTTCTGGCGCGAAGATTTCCATCCCAATGTGCTACCCGGCCCGTAGTTCGGTCCTTTCACCGCAGTTGGCCGCGTCGGCCATCCGTTCTTCGTCTCAGCAAGATCCTCGGAATCCTTTGCGGATGCTGGGAGGAAGGGGTTTTCGGTCAAGCACTAGATATCAGAGCAGCTTTGACTTCAGGACGGTCTTCCGCGCGGTGCTCTCGAAAGTGAACAACTGCATTGCGCAATTTTCGAACGTCATTTATCCGATCTCGCTCCGTGCCAGTGAGCCAGCCCAAGTTGAATGCCGCGTCAATAAGTTGCTCGCTCGTGCCCCCCTTCGCTACCGACGTCTGTCCAATGTGCGACAAACGCCCCGCAATGGATCGTTCAATCAATGAGAAGCCCAAGACTATGGTGGCGATAAACTGCCCGCCGACGAAGCACTCAAGCACCTCATTGAACAAAAGCTTTGAGAATGCTCCATCCTGCAAGAGATATAGATCATCATCACGCAGCCGCTTTCCGAGCCAAGCGACACGTCCAAGCCTGCCGGCCCCGAGCACAGCATCCCCGCGAACGGGATGGTCGAACGTGTAATCAATTTCTGCAGGCATCGCTTTGGCTCCTTCCGTTCTTAGATTAGAGTTTCCGTTATTCGAAGCTGACAATCCAGTCGAGCACACTTCAAGCGTCCTTCGTTCATCCAAGCCGGCATTTGCACTTGCACTTGCACCCGCGCCAGATGGAGTCTGTCACTGTTCGCATCGGAGGGCGTGACTGTGAGTCGCGCAATGCCATCCAATTGACTTCGGGATAAGCCGCCGTACAATCCGTATATCAATCATTGTCGCGTCGAGTACCCGCGATGAAATTTACCCATTGACGTGAAGCAATATCCAAACCTGACAACCGCGCTTTTCTCGACAGTAACTGGTGCGGTGTTCTCAGCCTTACTTGCCGGTTGCGGGCCTACCTACTATTGGGTAAAGCCCGGAGCGACTAATTCTGATTGGAACCTTGATTCAACAGAATGCCGCGTATATGCGACGGGCGCGGTTCCCCGAAACCCCCAGCAGATTCAGCTATCAACTGGATATCGCAATTCGTCTATAACCAACTGCTCAAGCTTTGGTTCGACAATGAATTGCACGACTACCGGGGGAGAATACGTACCCCCGACCTATTGGGCATACGACGCAAACGATGGCGTCCGAAGCGATGCGGTAAACCTGTGTATGTATCGCAAAGGGTGGCAGCGCGCAACGGCGGAAGAACTGGATGCCAAACGCGCCAAGCAGGCTACCTACGAACAACCCTCGATGATGCAGTGTCAATCCGATGGTGATTGTGAGCACGGGAAAAGCTGTCGAAGTCGATCAGGCGGTGGTTCCGAATGCAGAGCGTCAACGAATGAGCGCGCTATTGCAATGGATTGCCAAGTTTCGTCCGACTGCCCACCCGGCAAAGCTTGCCGCAGTCGCGCAGGTGGAGGAACCGTGTGCCGGTAAGACAGCACGCGTGAGGCGCACTCGATACTGTGCTGAATACAATTCCTGGATTGAACCTGAAAACCGCAGTTACGCGGGCGAAATTCCGTTCATGCTTCGACAGGCTCAGCACGAACGGAATTTCTTGGGGCCACCCGATGAGTGAGGAACTCTGCGACCCGTTCGCCCTGAGCCTGTCGAAGGGCAGGGAACGCTTTTTGAGACGCCAACTGCGGTCTTTGGGTTGAATAGACACATCGGGCTCCCGTCGTCACTCCGACCTACGCCCGCCTGGCCCGCGCCATCGCCTCCATAGCCAGAATAAACCTGCCCGTCTATCTCTGTTCGAGTATCCACTTGACCAGGCGTGCGGCCTCGTCGTCGCTCACCGGCACCCTCGCACTGGTCGGTGCCATGATCGCTTCGCCCCAGTGGCCCATGCCGCCGCTCTTGACCTTGGCAATGAGCATGTCAAAGGCTTGGGGCTGGCCGCCGTAGCGGTCGGCAATGGCGCGATAGGACGGACCGACCATCTCCTTGTCGGCCGTATGGCAGACGCCGCATTGTTTTTCCTGCGCGAGCTCGGGGCTGGCAGCGGCCATGCCCGCATGGCCGGCCGCGAGAACCAATGCAATCCAGATAGGGCTCTTCACCTTTGTACTCCTGTCTTCCCCTTCGGGAGGACTTTCGCACCTCGCGCCGCGCGGCGTCTTGTCCGGGATCAAGACGCGGCGCGAATGTGGCAGAGCGGCTACCCGATCGCCGCGAGCAAGTCTGCGAGCTGCTTCTGTGCACGCGCAGGATCGAGTGGTTCGCCGAAGTGATGCCGCTCGCGGCGCCCGTCGTGGCGCAGGTCGATGCCTTCGCTGTCGACGCCGAGGACGGTGAAGGGTGCTTCGACGCGCGCCGATGGCAGGCGCAGCAGTTCGGCTTCGCGCTCCAGCGACAGCGGCGCGGGTGGCGAGAGCGAAGCTGCCTCCAGCCAGCCCATGCTGCCGAAACCGCCGATCACCCGTGCGCGATACGGCTCGAAACGAAAGAAGCCGAAGTCGCCGAGCGCGAGATAGCGTTCGGCATCGGGCTGGTAGCGCAGGAAGCGCGCGATCAGCGCCGCTTCGGGCTCGCAGCGGCGCGCTTCGCCGATGAGTGTCATGCGGGTCTGTGCCAGCACGCCGCCTTCCTCGTCCGGCAGATCCGCCTGCAGCAGCAGGCTCGCCCGCGCATCCTGCTCGAGGTTACGCGTGTGCTCGGCCAGCCGGCTCACGAGAAAGAGCGGCGCGTTGTTCGGATCCGGCGCGAACGGCATGGCCGAGACGAAGGGCTGGCCCTGCTCGCCGGCCAGCAGGGTGCCGAGCGCGCCGTGATCGACCCGATGCAGCAGATCGCGGGCGCTGCGGGCCGATGGTTTCATTTGTCCTCGATCAGTCTTCTGCCAAGCGACTTCAGGCGGGTCGCGATACTCCGCCGCCCGGCGGATTCGGCAAAGCGCTGCAGGATGTCGATCTGCGACAGCACCGAATTCCATTCGCGCGGGCCGACAGCGATCTTCGCCGCGTCGAGATAGGCGCGGGCGACGGCTTCGATGTCCGGCCCGGCTGTCGCATCCGCTTCGCCATGCCGGGCGATCAGTCTGAGCAGGCCGCAATCTCCCGCCACCGCCCGCTCCCAGAAATCGCTGCTGCGCCGACGCGCCAGAATCGTCGCTTCGATCAGCGGCAACCCCTGCTCGAAAGTCGCCGGCGGCAGATCCACCGCCGCCAGTTTGCCGCCATGCCAGCCGAGAACGATGAGTGCCGTCCAGGCGTTGATCAGCGGATAGGGATCATCCTTGGCGCCTGCCTCGCGCGCGAGCCTGGCTGCCATGGAATAGGCGAACGCCATCTGCTGGAGAAACTTCCGCCGCGCCTCATGCCCGGTCTGCAGCAGAGCGAGCCGCTTCTGCGCACTGCCCATCATGCTGTAGCGCTCGACAGTAGGCTTGAAGCGCAACAGTCGCGCCAGCAGATCGGCGGCGAAGTTGCTCAGATCGAGCGCAGTCTGCTTTGCCGTGGCGTCGCTTTGCCGTGCCTTTCCGGACACCGTGGCCGATCGGGCGGGCAGCAGAAGCTGTTCGGCGCGTCGTGCTGCGGCATTGGCATAACGGTCGAATTCTTCGGGTGTCAGCTCGCCCTGATCCGCGACGCCGTACGCGCGCAGGGCATTCTCGAAGTCACCGCACTCCCAGTACACGCGGCCGAGCAGCGCATTGATCGACACATCCTTGCGCCATTGCGGTGGCAGGGCCTGCTCGATCCACGCGATCTCGCCGGCGAAGCGCTCGGATTGCCCGACTTCGGCCGAATCAATGCGGCTGGCGAGATTCTCCAGCTCGACCTGCACCTCGGCTTTCGATACGTAACCTGCCTGACTGTCCGCGATGCGACGGCTCTCCACGCCACCGAGCCGGTACTCGGGGTCGCCATAGCATTGATAGGCGCCCCAGGTATTCACGCCGCCATGGTCCTGCCAGGTCTGGCGGCGCGCCTGCTTGATGGCCTCGCCGAAACGCTCGCCGGCCAGCATCTGCGCATAGAAGCTGCCGGCAAAGGTGTGGGCCGCCTGATCGTTGACCTCCCAGCCGGCCGCGATGACGGCGCGCACGCCCATGCGGATGAACTCGACCGCCAGATTGGAGGCCAGCCGGTGCGGCGCGAACCACTGGTTGGCCGCCTCACCCGGCTCGATGCGGCCGAGGTGGCAACAATTGATGAACACCAGTTCAGGCACCTGCCGCATCTGCCGGACCTCGGCCGGCGTCAGGAACACGCCGTCGCCGATCACCATGCCACTGATCCGTCGCGACGCACCGCCTGCGCAGTCGGGCGCGTTCGCGCCCTGCTCGACCGGGTACTCGAACACGCCATGGCCGGCCAGATGCAGGATGCGATAGTCGCGCGCCATCAGCTGCTGCAAAATGGTTCGCGCGTTCTCGCGCACTGCCGGCGTCACCTGGAAGCGCAAGCCCTCTCCGGCGCCCCGCAGCAAGTGTGCAACCGTCTGCGCCTCTTTCTGCGCGCCGGGCAGTTCGGCGAATTTCGACAGCGGATCGCCGACCACCAGCGCCTGGTCGTTGCGGCAGTTCACCGGATTGCGGCGATACTCGGAAGTCTGCAACTGGCGCAGCACGCCCCGCTGCACCACCATCGGCCCCTCGGACTGGCTGTAGCGGTCGCGCAGCAGCTCCCACGGATAGCGCGCGGATTCCTCGTCGACCACCAGCACCAGATCGGTCTGGTCGGGCGCCTGCTCCTTGATCTCGTTGGGCAGCAGCAGCTCGAACAGCGTCGAGCCGATGCTGTCGTCGGTCGATGTGCTCTCGATGGCCTGCTGCAGAAAGCGGTCGACCAGCGGCCGCTGCAGCGACTGCAACTGCGCTTCGGCGCGCGCGCGCTGGGTCAGCGAGACGAAGCGCAGGCCGCCATCAGCGCCGCCGACAATCTGCAGCCGATGCCACCAGCCGCCCGGCTGCTCGAAGCTCACCCGCGTGCGGCCGCCCTTGCTCGATTCGAGCAGCCCCGGCGCGTCGAACAGGTCGCGAAACTCGATCCGCGCGGCCAGACGCCGCAGTGTGCGCGCGGATTCGATCGCCCGGTCCTGATACAGCTCGATGATTTCCAGTTCCCGCAGATTCACCCGTTTCGCATAGGGGCTGGAGGCCAGCATCTCGATCGCCCGGCGCAGGCCGCGCAGTAGGCCGGTCAACGAATCCTCGATCTCGAGCCCGCCGCCGCCGGTGCCGATCAGCAGCGCGGCGATGCCGGCGGGTACGTCGTCGTCCGCCAGCCCACTCTCGGCAAGCACGGCCGCGTAACGCAGCACGCCGGCGGCGAAGCACTCGGTCAGCCCGCCGACCGACAGCTCGCCGACCGCTCCCAGTCCGATCACGACGGCACTGGGCTGCCCGGCGTCGCGATTGATGAAGACCTCGGCCGTATTGCGATGCCCCGGATAAAGCCCCAATTGCAGCCGCGCGCTCAGCCGTTGGTCGAGAAGGCGGTCGAGCACATGCTCGGCGCTGACGATCGCATCGCCGAAGTAGTGCCCGACCACGATCGGGTTGCGCGCATAACGGAGATCGCCATGGCGCACGCATAGCCGCACCCGCGGCAGCACCTGCGCGGCGCGCCGGCGCCGCAGCGCGCCGCCGCGAACCGCGATCTCCAGCGTCTCCTCGTCCGGATAGCCCTGCACTTCACGCACCGGCATGACGCGCTGCCGCGGCAGGCCGCGCGCATCGGCCGGCGCCTGGGCCGACAGCCGGCCGGTCTTGCCCGACTGCAGGATGTCGACAAAGGCAGCGAAGGCATCGCGGGCATCCGCCATGTCGCCGTGCACCGCGTCGAGGTAATAGACGGTAGCGGCATCGGCGGGAATGCCGGTCTTCCACGGCACCCGGCCATCGCCCTGATTGGTGGCGACGAAACTCAGACCATCCTTGTCGATGGCGAAGTCGATCGGCGTCTCGTCGGCCCGGCCGGCGACATAGATCAGCCGCGCCGGATCGAAGCGCGCCTGCGCGATCGAATGGCGCACGACTGCGGCCCCTTCCAGGGTCGCAGCATCGGGCTCCGTCACGCCGCCGCGCGCACCTGCCGAGATCTCGCGCCAGACCCGCGCATCGAGCAGGCTGGCATCATCGGGGCCGGCGTCGATCGAGCGCGAATCCGGCAGCAATTCGAGGACGCCGGGAAAGCGCGCAATGGTCGCGAGAATCTCGGCCTTCGAGTTGCAGAAGTCGACTGCCGCCAGCATGTTGATCAGGGCCTCCTGACCGGCGAACACACTGGTGATCGAATGCGACCCGCGGGTCGGTGTTCCGAGCATCAGCACCCGCGCATCGGGGTGCCGGCAGATGCGCTGCCAGACCTCGGGCCGGAACGCGAGCAATGCCCGCATCAGCAGGCCGCCCATCGAATGGGCGAGTATGCGTATCGGCTGGTTGGTCTGCTCGACCCGATCGAGTTCCACCAGCATTCGATCGGCCAGGCGCCGCGCCTCGTCTTCGAGCGAGATCCGCCAGTCGTAAGCGAACGGCACGACTTCGTGCGTCTCGCCGAGGAATTCGATCAGGTGGCAATAGGTGCGCGGCAGCGGTTCCACTGCCACCACCTTGAACCTGTTCGGGATCGGCAGCTTGCTGCGCAGCGCGCCGCGCGCGAGGTCGATGAAATCCATCCACACCGTATCGATCGCGTCGCCACTTACCACCGCCAGCGCGCTGCCCATGATGCCGGGCAGCACGAACACCACGGGGCGCGGCCCGATGGCTTGCGGCGCGCCGCCTCGCGCCGGCGCGGCCGGCAGGGCGGGCCGCGTGATGGGCGCAAAACGCGCGGCGAAGCCGGTCGGCTGCGTCAGCGCCGGCAGCAGCACCTGGCACGACAGCGGATTGATAAAGTAGCGGAAGTGGCTGACATCGCCATGCTTGTGCATGAACATCCGCGCGGCATCGGGCGCACGCCCTGCCCCGCCGACCATGTTTGCGGTATTGACGACGAAGTCGTGCTCTTCGGCGTAGTACAGATCGGTCAGCAAAACCGCCAGACGTTTGAGCACGCCCTGCGGCTCGGCATCGCCGGCGATCACCGTCAGATCGCCGCTCACCGCGACATCGGGGCGATTGAGCATCCTGATCAGGCGCGACTCGGGCATCATCGCCTCGAGCCCGGGAAACTCCGACGGGTCGCTGCGTCGCTGCACGACCGCGGCGGCGAAACCGATCAGGTCTTCGATCTCGGCGGCAAGCGGCACGCGGCCGCCGAGGCTGGCGAATTTCAGCACATTGACGATGACCGACAGGTAGCGGTCCAGTCGCCCCGAGGCGAGCGAGGTGCCCCGCGCTGGGCAGGCGACCCGAACGAAGCGCTCGACGCGGAGCCGCTTCTCCTGCAGAACCTCGCGCAGCTCGCCGAGCAGCGCGGCATCGGCCGGGCCGACGATCGCCAGATCGGTTTCGTCGAACGGCGCGGCATCGAGCCGGCCGGCGCGCGCCAGCAGCTCGCCGACCAGACCGCCGCGCGAGTGGGTCAGCAGATGCAGCCGCGCGTTCTGCGGTAGCGCGCGCGCCAGGTCGAGCGCGTTGCGGATCGGGCTCTGCGACAGCGTCAGGTGTTCGAGGGCGAAGATGTTGTCGCCATAGAAGTCGACCATGCCCTGGCGCAGCTCGCGGTTGGAGGTTTCCCACAGACCGGCGAAACTGCCCGCGGTGCCGGTTGCCGTGCCATGCAGGAAGACGAGCAGCGGGCGGCCGGCGTCGATCGGCAGATCGGCCGGCGCAGTCTGCGCTTCGCGGATGCGCTCGAGCGCATCCTCGCGGGCGGGTTCGAGCCGGTACAAACCCTGCCGGCGTTCAATGCGATGCTCGACCAGCCACGCGAGGCCGCGCGCGGTCAGTTGGGCCGCGCGATCTTCGTCGATCCTGAGCGACAGCAGCCGCCAGGCCTTGACCGCCCAGTCGGACAGGCCGCGCGTTTCGTCGCCGAGCGACAGCGCATCGGGAAAAACATAGGTATCGGCCGGCACCTGCTGCGCCGCGCGCGCCTGATCCGTGCTGGGGAAATCCTCCCTGAGCTGGGCATAAGACGTCCACAGGGTGATCCCGCCCTCGAGCTCGATCTCGACCAGTTGATCGTCGGCAAGCGCCTGATCCGATGTCTGCCGCGTGACGTCGCGCGCTGCCGCCGGCCGAAAACTCCCGGACGGTTCGAGAATCAGCGCGCCATCGCAGAAGCTGCGCTGCTCGCCGGTCAGTGGCGCACCGCTGATTCGCGCTTTCGATGTCGCCGGTTTCGGCGGTGTTGCGGCCCGCGCCATAGCCACTCCTTCTTGATCTTGTTTCCGTTTGCGGCTGCGAACCGCTGCGCTTGCGCTCAGACCATCGGGGCGAGAAAACGGCGGTCGAGATTGTCCTTGCGCCCTTCGAGCTGCGGCACCTGGTCGAAGTCTTCGCGCTTCAGCCACTGAATTGCACGCGCGTGAAGGTCACGGTAGCCAATCTCACCCTTGGCCTCTCGCAGCACCCTGGTCAGCGCGTAGGTCAGCGCGCCGTTGTAGCTGCCATCGAGAAACGCATCGGCCGAAGTCTGGGTATCGCGGCAGCCGGTGACCAGCACCTCGGGAATGTCGACCGTCACGATATCCGAGCGCTTGCGCGTCGCGGCGGTCGAGCGCCGCAGACTTCCGCTGACTCTGCCGCGCAGCTTGCGCCCGGATTCCTCGGCCATGATGTCCCACGGATTGGGCAGGTAGCGCGCAATCCGCTTTGCATCGGGCGGGGCGAGCGCGCGGGTGTTGGTGCCGGAGTGGCAACAATCCATGATCACGGTCAGGCTGACCCCGGCGCGCAGCCGGTCGAAGGTGGTGCGCAGCCAGTCGTCGAGCAGCGGCTTCTTCCAGTCGAGATCGTGCGGACAGAGGATCTCGTCGCGCTGGTCGGCCTCGTCGCCGTTCTTGTCGGGCACGTTGGCGCCGTGGCCCGAATAGTGCAGCAGCAGCACATCGCCCTTGCGCCCGCCGGAAACCAGCGCCCGGATGCCTTTCTGCATCGCCGCCTGGGTGGCCTTCTCGTCGGTCAGCACGGCGATGTCCGCCTTCCGAAAGCCATAGAAGTCGACCAGCACCGCAGAGAGGTTGTTCACGTCATTGACGCACCCGCGCAGGTCGGCACCGGGAATCCGGTAGCGATTTACGCCGATCAGTAGCGCATTCTTGCCCATAGCTGTGTCCTTGTAGTTTGAGGACCAGTGACGAGGGAGGCATTTGGGCCATCTCCTGTCACCTGTCACCTGTCACCTGTCACCTGTCACCTGTCACCTGTCACCTGTCACCTGTCACCGTTCGCTCAGAAACCCGCGAAATGCTCGGCCTTCACCTTCAACCGGCCCGCCGCCTCGCCGACCTGGCGGATCTCGTCGATGTACTTGATCGAGTCGAGCAACTGCACATGACTCGGCTGGACCTCGGGCAGGCCGAGCGCATCGAGGCCGGCACGGCTGACGTCGGCGTTGTAGCGCATGTAGGTGAACAGTCGCGGCGAAGCCGGCCCGGCAGCGCCGATCAGATCACCCATCTCGCGGTCGATCGGATCGCCGCACAGGCAATTGCCAAACGTCCGGCACAGCATGTCCTGCCCGGCCGAAGCGGCATTCATCAATGCGCCCGGCGTGTTCTTGGCGATGTACAGCAGGTTCATGCACGCCGGCGTGATGTCGGGCTGCTCGCGCGCGCAGTCGCCGGTGCCGACCGATACCACCAGCATGTCGCGTTCGCCGGCTGTCCAGTTGATGTTGTACGGCCCGGTGGTAGCGGTGACAAAGGCGAGGAAGGCCGGATTGTTGTAGGTGGTGACCCCGCCGTCGACGAAGACGAAGCGCCGCGGCCCGACGTCGACCACTTCCGACGGAAAGTAGGACGGCGCGGCAGTACTGGCGCGCACCACCTGCCACAGCGGCAGCATGAGGTTGCAATCCGGCCGCGCCCTGGCGTTGTACTTGGCGTCCGGATTGTTGGTGATCGGCCAGGGCGAATCGGTGGACACGTTGCGTGTCACCACCATCAGCAGCGTGCGCAGGCGCTCGCTGCCGAGCGTGGCTAGGCCGCTCGATTCATCGCCCTCGCGCTCGGAACCAAACGTTTCCTGCAGCTTCTTCGCCAGCGGCTCGCTGTTGTATTCGTAGGTCAGGCGCTCGAGCAGGAAGGCGCGGTCGAACATCTGCGGCCCGCAGTCGATGTAGAACTGCCGAATCCGGTCGATCGACATGCCGATCGAAACCAGGGACGAAATGACCGCGCCGGTACTCGTTCCCGCGACAAAATCGAAATAGTCGGCGAGCACCAGGTCCGGCCGGCCCTGACGCTCGCGCAGCAGCGCCTCGATTCTGGCGAGGATCTCGATGGAGATCAGTCCGAGTATGCCGCCGCCATCGAGGGCGAGGATCTTCTTCTGGCCGGGTTGATTCTTGCGCTCTCTGAGGTTCATCTGCGGCTCCTCGCTGTTAGTTTGTGTTTGAATCAAGCGGCGGCAGGGTGCCGTCAGTCCGTGTCGAGCAGTTTCAATTCCTCGGCCGGCGGGCGCAGCAGCTTGTGGCCGCGCGACTGCACCTGGAACACCAGATCTTCGGTACCGCCGGGGCCGTCAGCCTTGCCCTGATCCCACAGCGCGATCAGCGTCAGTGAGCCGGCATCGAGCGACAGCGCGTTGAACAGCATCCACAGGTTGTTGCGCTGCCAGATGCCGTAGTCGGGCCGCGAACGCAGCCATTTCGGCAGTTCCCGGGTCGCGCCGAGGATGCGGGGCGGCACGCGCTCGCACAGCCGGTTGTAGCGCTCGACCCAGTCCGGCCCGCCGTGCTGTACCGACTCGCGACAGAAGTCCGCGCGGGGCAAGGCGAGAAAGAGGCGCGTTTCGATGCCGAGTTCGGCGCAGATTTCGTGGAACAGGATGTCGCCGCCACAGGCGCCGCCAGCGATGCCGACGATCTGGCCATCCTCGAGCGCGCGTTCGGCCTGTACCGCCTGGCGGATCAGTTCGCGGGCGCGGCGCTCGGCCGCCCCGGTCGGCGGGAATCGTGCCGGGACGCGGCCCGGCGCGTCGATCATGTGGCCGGTAAACAGCAGCACCCGCGCCGGCGCGATCTGCTGCTGCCCGTTCGCGCCGCGACGGTCATCGAGACTAGCCAGCACGCCCTGTACCGCGGCGACGAGTTCCGCGCGCAGGCCGAGCCGATCGAATATTCCGATTTGCTCGCGCACCGATTCGATGGCAAAGGCCGGCGCCTCGGCCAGCGCCTCGCGATAGCGCTGGGCCACGAAACTCGCCCGGCAGCCGGTGACAAACGCATGGTCGGCCTCGCTGATGCCCGCCCACAGCCTGTCGTCGGGATCGGCATCCGGCTGACGCCGCAGCATCTCCTGGCAGGAGCGCAGCGACAGCAGCACGGCGCCCGCCAGTCGCTGGAACTGCGCGACGCAATCATCGAGTTCCGCGCGCGCCTTTTCGTCGCTATCGAACTGGCCGTTCCAGAACGCCGGCATCGCTTGCGCCAAGTCATTGCGTATGCACAACAGCGACAGTGCATTGAGCCCGGAGTAGTAGTGGTTCAGATCCTGCCCAAATCCTTGGTCGTAACTCTCGAGTGCCTGCTTGAGTTCCGGTGCCCACAGTGCCGTCTCGCGCGCCGCATCGCCCGATCTGTCAACAAAGCTCGCGCGCCAGCGCGCCTTGGCGTTGCGGCCGCGCAGGGCGAACACCTCGGCCCTGTCGCGGCGCGACGGAAGCGGCGATTCGATGACCCGCGCAATCGCCTGGTCGGAGCGCGTCAGATCTCCCAGACGCTGGTAGATGGTGGCGAGCTTCTGATTGGCCTCGATGTCGTCGGCCTTCCATTCGCGCAGCCATTCGTAGGTCTCACGCGCGCCGAACAAGGCCCGCAGATTGCACTGTGCACGCCCGACCACGCGCAGCCCTTCGCCGGCCCAGTCGAAGCTGCGTGCCTCACTGGCCAGCAGGCGCAGATCGCCGCGACATATCGCCGATTCAGCCCGCTCGACCGCCTCGTGGAAGTCACTCGGCACAACCCGCAACACCGCGAAATCGGGCGGCCGCAGGCGCGGTAGAACCTGATACACCGGGCTGTCGACGCGCCCGGAGTCGATGGTCGCCTTCAGCGCCACGGCCAGTTCGCCGACTCGCGCCGCGGGATTCGTCTGATCGTAAGAGAGATAGCGGTCGGTGCGCAGATCGAACGGAAACTCGTCGATGTTGGCACGCAGCATGAACGTCGCATTGGGTCGCAGCCCATGGCGGATGCCCAACTCGTAGAAGACGTTGGCATTGTGGATCGAGACGTCGGCAATCACCAGATCGGCGGCGACCAGCAGCCGGAACATGTCTTCGCGGATATTGCCCTGCTCGACGATCTCGGCGGTCGTGCCGCCGCCCACCCCGATCTGCTGCAGCGCCGGCCTGATCAGCAGTTCCTCGACGCGGTCGAAGTCGACGCCCTGCTTGACGCCGAACGGCCGGACGATGAAGGCGCTAGCCACCGCGCCCTCCGATGCGCTGCATTGCGCTGAAGCAAGCCGCGCCAAGCCGGGCGAGGCGCTGCGCGAGCCGCGCCAGCCACTGCCTGTCCTGTCGCTGCATGTGCGTCCTGCGCAGCGCGATTCTGACGACGCTCTTTATCATCGGCGCGGCCTAACCCCGGTTGTCGATGCACGCCCAATGCGACAGGATGGCGCAACGGACCATGCTTTATGCCGGGTACTCTAATCCTTGCAGGCAGCTTTGCAATAGGCCGTAAGTATGGTCGGCCAGATGGGATACGGCACTCCCGCGGCGCGGACGCTGAGGTCACGGTAGCCGTCGATACCGGCAGTATGCAGGCAAGCAAACGATGTCGACCATGCCATCGCGCCAGGAGCCAGCATCCATGCGCCTTTCCGGCCAGGCACAGCCACGACGTCCATTCCATGCGGGTTGCAGAGCATCGGCAAGGACTGGCCCGAGAAGATCGTCGTCATCGGCCCGGACGATTCGCGCGATACCCCGACCGGCCATCGAGTTCGTGGTCGGTCCGTGTCCCGCGGCGACTGGTTTACAATGACGACCCTGCTCGCCGCCTGCTTCCGCCAGCCCTTCACCAGTGCCACCCGCATGACCACCGCACAAACCGAAAACCTGGCGATCGAGGCCTTCGAGCTCATGCCCTCGCCCGCCGAGATTCATCTGCGGGTTCCGCTCAGCGACCGCGCCGCGCAAACCGTGCTTGCCGGTCGCGCTGCGCTGCGCCGGATTCTCGACCGCCAGGACCGGCGCCTGTTCGTGATCGTCGGCCCCTGCTCGATCCACGATCCGCTCGCCGGACTCGACTATGCGCGACGCCTGAAGGCGCTGGCCGATCAAGTCTCGGAGACGATGATGATCGTGATGCGCGTCTATTTCGAGAAGCCGCGCACCGCCGCCGGCTGGAAAGGCTACATCAACGACCCGCGCATGGACGACTCGTTCCACATCGAGGAAGGCATGCAGAAGGCGCGCCAGTTTCTGCTCGATGTCGCCGAAATCGGCTTGCCCGCCGGCACCGAGGCGCTCGACCCGATCGCCCCCCAATACCTGGGCGACCTGATCGCCTGGACCGCGATCGGCGCACGCACCTCGGAGTCGCAAACCCACCGCGAAATGTCATCCGGCCTGTCGACGCCGGTCGGTTTCAAGAACGCCACCGACGGCGATCTCGATGCCGCGATCAACGCCATCATTTCCGCCTCGCGTCCGCACAGCTTTCTCGGCATCAATGCCGAGGGCCGTTCGTCGATCATCCGCACCCGCGGCAACGCCTACGGTCACGTGGTGCTGCGCGGCGGCGGCGGCCGGCCCAACTACGACACGGTCAGCATCTCGCTGGCCGAACAGGCGCTGTCCAAGGCCGGGCTGGCACAGAACATCGTCGTCGATTGTTCGCACGCCAACTCCTACAAGAAGCCCGAGTTGCAGCCGCTGGTGCTGACCGACGTGATCCGCCAGGTCCGCGAAGGCAATCGCTCGATCGTCGGACTGATGCTGGAAAGCCATATCGAAGCCGGCAATCAGCCGATTCCCGCCGACCTGTCGAAGCTGCGTTACGGTTGTTCGGTCACCGACGCCTGCATCGACTGGGCAACCACGGAAGAGGCCGTTCACAAGGCACATTCGGCGCTGCACGACGTGGTGTCGGCGCGCGCATGAATCTGGTCGTTCAGGGTCCGGATGTCGAGACCCGCTGCCTCAAGGAACTGGCCAAACTGACAGCGGCGAGCGGGATCGAGCAATTCGCGCCGCAGGCCTTCCGCCTGCGCGACGCGCAACCGAACTACGAGGTCGACGCCTATTGCACCGCGCACAGCCTTGACTACGGCTATGTGCCGGCCGGCCGCAAGCTGACCGACATGCGCCTCTTCGTCACCGACATGGATTCGACGCTGATCACCATCGAATGCATCGACGAGATTGCCGACATGCAGGGACTCAAGCCGCAGGTTGCGGCAATAACAGAAGCGGCGATGCGCGGCGAGATGGACTTTTGCGAGAGCCTGCGGCGGCGCGTCGGCCTGCTTGCCGGGCTCGAAGAATCGGCGCTCCAGCGCGTCTATGACGAACGCCTTGCCCTGTCACCCGGTGCCGAGCGGCTGATGAAGCACCTCAAAGCAGCCGGCGTCGAGACCATGCTGGTGTCGGGCGGATTCACCTATTTCACCGAGCGCGTCAGGGCCAGGCTCGGTTTCGACCACGCCCACTCGAACGTTCTGGAGATCAACGGCGGCCGGCTCACCGGCCGTGTTCTCGGCGAAATCGTCGATGGCGCGGTGAAACGCCGGCACCTGATCGACGCGCGCGATGCCATGGGAATCGACCGCACGCGCGTGATCGCGGCCGGTGATGGTGCGAACGATCTGAAGATGCTCGGCGAGGCCGATGTCAATGTTGCCTACCGCGCCAAACCGGTGGTCCGCGCCCAGGCCGCCTACGCCCTCAATTTCGTCGGCCTCGACGGCATACTCAATCTGTTCGAGTAGTGCGCTATTGCGCGGCCAGTCTCGCGAAAACCATCAGGTTGGCAATCGACAGGCCGGTCAGCGCGATCCATGTGCCGGCAGTTCCGACCATGCGGCCGAACGATTCGCCGCTCGAGTGCGAAAACCCCCAAGCATGAAAGACGCGGGAGATCACCAGCAGCAGCCCTGCCGCGTGCAGCAGCCGGTGCGGCGCACCGTTGAGTTCCCACAGCCCGAGCAGGACGACGATCGACGGCACATACTCGACGAAGTTGGCCTGCACGCGCATCGACCGCGCGAGAACCTCCTTGCCGCCGTCGCCGAGCCCGACCCTGGTGATTCGTCGCTGATTGACCACCAGCCCGGCCAGCAGAAGCAGCAGCAAGCCGCACAAACCGGCGTAGAGCGCCGTCACCGGCGCGCCGACGGTCATTCCGTTTCCTCGATCCAGGCCGTCTGGATCGCCTCGAGAATCTTCTCGCCACAGTGCTTGGGATCGTCGTCGAATTCCTCGAGTGCGGTGACCCAGCGCATCAGGTCGACGAAATTGATCCGCTTCGGATCGACATCGGGATGCTTGTCCGCCAGCGCGATCGCAACGTCCAGCGTGTCGGTCCACTTCATCAGTGCTTGCCCTCCGATACCATGTTGATCGTGTACTTGGGGATATCGATGACCAGGGACGCCTCGCCGACCAGCGCCTGACATGACAGACGGGAAGTCGGCTCGAGCCCCCAGGCTTTGTCCAGCAGATCCTCTTCCGTTTCCTCGGCAGGCGCCAGCGTGCCGAAGCCTTCACGAACTACCACATGACAGGTGGTGCAGGCGCACGACTTCTCGCAGGCGTGTTCGATATCGATGCCGTTCTGCAACAGCGAGTCGCAGATCGACACGCCGGGCTTTGCTTCGATCACCGCGCCGTCCGGGCAAAGTTCGACGTGCGGCAGTACGATCAATTGCGTCATCGTTGGATTTCCTGGCTTCTTCTATATCTTGATCTCGTCCAGCTTCTGGCCGGCGATCGCGCGGCGCACGCTCTGGTTCATGCGCCGGGCGGCGAACTCGGTGGTAGCGCGGTTGGCTTCGGCAACGGCCGCGGCCAGCGACTTGGCATCGCGGCCGGCGGCCAGCCGGCGCAGATTATCGAGCAAGCCGGTAATCGCGGCGCGCTCGGCCGCGTCCAGCAGATTGCCGTCCTCGACCAAGGCCGCTTCGGTCGCCTCGATCAGTCGGTGGGCTTCGACCTGATGCTCGCGCAGCGCGCGCGCCTGCATGTCGTCGGTCGCGTGGTCGATACTCGAACGCAGCATGCCGGCGATCTCGTCGTCGGTCAGGCCGTAGGATGGCTTGACCGTCACGCTCGCCTCGATACCGCTCGACATCTCGCGCGCCGCGACCGACAGCAAGCCATCGGCGTCCACCTGGAAGGTGACGCGAATGCGTGCGGCGCCCGCCACCATCGGCGGAATGCCGCGCAGTTCGAAGCGCGCCAGCGAGCGGCAGTCGGACACCAGCTCGCGCTCGCCTTGCACGACATGGAAGGCCATCGCGGTCTGACCATCCTTGTAGGTCGTGAACTCCTGTGCCTTGGCGATCGGGATCGTCGAATTGCGCACGATGACCTTCTCGGTCAGCCCGCCCATCGTCTCGAGACCGAGCGACAGCGGAATCACATCGAGGAGCAGCCAGTCGTCATCGGCCCGGCGATTGCCGGCCAGCACGTTGGCCTGGATCGCCGCGCCCAGCGCGACCACCTTGTCGGGATCGAGATTGTTCAGCGGTTCCTGGCCGAAGAACTCGCCGATCGCGCGCTGGATGTGCGGCATGCGCGTGGCCCCGCCCACCATCACCACGCCCTTGACGTCGGACGGTTCCAGCCCCGCGTCGCGCAGCGCCTTGCGCGTCGGCGCCAGCGTCTTGCCGACCAGGTTGCGGGTGATGTCGACGAAGGTGTCGCGCGCAATCGTCAGTTCGACACGCTCACCGGAATCCAGCCTGGTGTTGATCGTCGCATCGGTATTGGCGGACAGGTGCTCCTTGGCGTAGCGCGCTTTCAGCAGCAGCCGGCGCGCGTCCTGAAGCGACGGCGGTGCAATGTCTGCGTTATCGAGCACCCAGCAGAACAGCCGATGGTCGAAATCATCGCCGCCGAGCGCCGCGTTGCCGTTGGTCGCCAGCACTTCGAACACGCCGCGCGACAACCGGAGGATCGAGATGTCGAAGGTGCCGCCGCCAAGGTCGAACACCGCATAGACGCCTTCGGCCGAGTTGTCGAGCCCGTAGGCGATCGCCGCGGCCGTCGGCTCGTTGAGCAGCCGCAGCACGTTGAGGCCGGCGAGTGTGGCGGCATCCTTGGTCGCCTGCCGCTGGGCATCGTCGAAGTAGGCGGGAACGGTAATCACCGCGCCGGCAAGCTCGCCACCGAGGCTCGCCTCGGCTCGTGTGCGCAGGATCTTGAGGATGTCCGCCGAAATCTCGACCGGGCTCTTGACGCCCTGCGCGGTACGCAGCCTGACCATGCCTTCCGCGTCGACGAAATCATAGGGCATCGACTCGACGTGCGTCACATCCTTCAACCCGCGCCCCATGAAACGCTTGACCGAGACGATGGTATTGCGCGGATCACGCGACTGCGCGCCCTGCGCGGCCCAGCCGAGCTCGGTGATGCCGTCGGACCGGTAATGCACGATGGAAGGCAGCAACGCCCGCCCTTCGTCGTCGTTGATGCACACCGCAATCCCGTTGCGTACCGTGGCGACCAGCGAATTGGTGGTGCCCAGGTCGATGCCAACCGCCAGCCGATGCTGGTGCGGTTCGGTGCTCATACCGGGCTCGGCGATCTGCAGCAGTGCCATCAGCTCTCCAGCGATTCGATTGCGTCGAGAAGATCGTGTTGCAGTTTCTCGACGAACATCAGGCGGCGCACCGCAGCGGCGGCCGCCGGGTAGTCATGCGACTTGTCCAGATCGCGCTCGATCTCTTCGATCGCGGCAGCGTACTGATGCTTCAGACGCAGCAGGAGCTTTTCCAGCTCGTCGGCGTCTTCGGCGACGCGCGCTTCGTCGACCGCCTCGCGCCACTCCATCTGTTCGATCAGGAATTCGGACGGCATCGTCGTATTGCTCTCCGTGGCCGTATCGACACCGCGCAGGTGGAGCAGATATTGGGCGCGTGCCAGCGGACTCTTGAGCGTGCGATAGGCTTCGTTGATGCGTGTCGCCCACTGCATCGAGACCCGCTTGTCGGCATCGGGCAGGTGGGCAAACTTGTCGGGATGAACCCGCGTCTGAAGATCGTGGTAGGCCGTTTCGAGCGCCAGCGGATCGAGGTGGAAGTTCGGCGTGAGGCCGAACAGCGCGAAGAAATCCTGCGAGAAATCCGTACTCATGGGGGTCGGACCATACGGCAAAGACACTCACCCGGCGACACGCAGAACCGCCAGCGTGCGCCAACGATATCCTTGTCCCCTCCCCGTCTGTTCTTGTTCAGACTCTGCCCGAATCCTGCCTCAGACGTTGAAGCTCTCTCCGCAACCGCACTCGTTTTTGACGTTCGGGTTGTTGAAGCGGAAGCCTTCGTTGAGGCCTTCGCGCGCAAAGTCGAGTTCGGTACCGTCGATATAGGGCAGACTCTTCGGATCGACCACCACCTTGACGCCATTGCATTCGAACACCTGATCATCGGCTTCGACCGCATCGACGAACTCGAGCTTGTAGGCCATGCCCGAGCAGCCCGAGGTGCGAACACCGAGACGCACACCGACGCCCTTGCCGCGCTTGGCCAAGAAGGTGCTCACATGCTTTGCAGCGCGTTCGGTAATCGTCACAGTCATGTCTTCCGACCCCTTCAAGCCTGGGCAGTTGCGGCCGCAGCATTCTCCGACGACCCGGCCGGATGGTCGTGTTTCTTCTTGTAGTCGGTCACGGCCGCCTTGATCGCGTCCTCGGCGAGGATCGAACAGTGAATCTTCACCGGCGGCAAGGCCAGCTCTTCGGCAATGTTGGTGTTCTTGATCTCGAGCGCCTGGTCGAGCGTCTTGCCCTTGACCCATTCGGTCACCAGCGAGCTCGAGGCGATCGCCGAACCGCAGCCGTAGGTCTTGAACTTGGCATCCTCAATGCGTCCGTCGGCACCCACCTTGATTTGCAATTTCATCACATCGCCGCAGGCCGGCGCACCGACCATGCCGGTGCCGACCGTCTGGTCGTCCTTGTCGAAGGCGCCGACGTTGCGCGGGTTTTCGTAGTGATCCAGAACTTTTTCGCTATATGCCATTTCGTCCTCCAGAATCAGTGACAGGTGACAGCGCGGCGAACGTCACGCGCCACCTGTCACCGTTTTCAATGTGCCGCCCACTGCACGGTGCTCAGGTCGACGCCATCCTTGTACATTTCCCAAAGCGGCGAGAGTTCGCGCAGCTTTCCGATCTTGCGCTGGAGCAGATCAACGGTGTAGTCGATTTCCTCCTCGGTCGTGAAGCGGCCGAGCGTGAAGCGGATCGAGCTGTGCGCGAGTTCATCGTTGCGCCCGAGCGCGCGCAGCACGTAGCTGGGCTCGAGGCTCGCCGAGGTGCAGGCAGATCCGCTCGACACCGCGACCTCCTTGATCCCCATGATCAGTGATTCGCCCTCGACGAAGTTGAAGCTGACGTTGAGGTTGTGCGGCACGCGCTGCTCGAGGTCGCCATTGACATACACCTCCTCCATGTCCGCGAGGCCCCTGTGCAGCTTGTCGCGCAAATAGCGGATCCTGTCCCGCTCGATCGCCATCTCCGCCTTGGCCAGGCGAAACGCTTCGCCCATGCCGACGATCTGGTGCGTGGCGAGTGTACCCGAGCGAAGCCCGCGCTCGTGGCCGCCGCCGTGCATCTGCGCTTCGAGACGCACGCGCGGCTTGCGGCGTACATACAGCGCGCCGACGCCCTTCGGGCCGTAGGTCTTGTGTGCCGAAAAGGACATCAGGTCCACCTTGAGCGCTGCGAGGTCAATCGCCATCTTGCCGGTGGCCTGAGCCGAATCGACATGGAAGATGATTCCCTTGTCGCGGCAGATCTCGCCGATCTCGGCGATTGGCTGAACCACGCCGATCTCGTTGTTCACCGACATCACCGATGCGACGATCGTGTCAGGGCGCAGCGCCTGCTTGAACTTCTCGACACTCAGCAGACCGTTCGGCTCAGGATCGAGGTAGCTCACCTCGAAACCATGGCGTTCCAGCTCGCGGCAGGTGTCGAGCACCGCCTTGTGCTCGGTCTTGAGCGTGATCAGGTGCTTGCCCTTGCCGGCGTAGAAGTGCGCCGCGCCCTTGATCGCCAGGTTGTTCGATTCGGTCGCGCCCGAGGTCCAGATGATCTCCTTCGGATCGGCACCGACCAGCGCCGCAACCTGCTCGCGTGCATCCTCGACGGCCTTCTCGGCTTCCCAGCCGTAGGCGTGCGAGCGGCTGGCCGGATTGCCGAAATGTTCGGTCAGATACGGAATCATCTTCGCGGCAACCCGCGGATCGACCGGCGTCGTCGCCGAGTAATCGAGATAGATCGGGAACTTCAGCATTTCACACTCCGCATTTCACAGTCCGCATTTCACAGTCTGGTTCGCACTCGGGTTCAGGCCGAGGCGATCGCCGGGGCTCGCGGGTCACGGGCACGCCTGCCGTCCCGCAAGACATTTACGCCTTCGGCATGCTCGCGCTGGTTCTGCCGGTCAACCAGATCGGCCAGCGACACGCTGTTCAGGTATTCGAACATCTTGTCGTTCAGGCTGGACCATAGCTCGTGCGTCATGCAGCGCTGCTCGTCGTGGCAGTTTTCCTTGCCACCGCACGAGGTCGCATCGAGCGGCTCGTCCACCGCGACAATGATATCCGCCACGGTGATGCTGTCCATGGTCTTGGCCAGGCAATAGCCGCCGCCCGGCCCCCGCACGCTGCTGACGATGTGGTGCCTGCGCAACTTGCCGAACAACTGTTCGAGATACGACAGGGAAATCCGCTGCCGCTCGCTGATACCTGCCAGCGTGACCGGACCGGCACCCTGTCTCAGCGCCAGATCGATCATCGCCGTCACCGCAAACCGTCCTTTGGTCGTCAGTCTCATCGCCAACCTCGCCGTCCAGTGTCCACGCAAGCCTCTGCGTGTTTCCGCCCTGCTCCGGTCATGCCGAAAGCAATGCCGCGCGCCGGGCAACCCTATACTTGAACTATTTGCTCAACTATACGAATCCCGAACAATTTAGTCAACTATTTTCGACAGGTACCCGGGATCGAACTTGTCGGCGGTCGCCAGTTCATCGCTGCACTTCACGCCCATCCGCTCCAACTGGTGAAGCAGCGCTTCGATCCGCCGGTCGGTCTCCACCGCGTGGTCGAGCAGGCCATGCAGCGCGACCGCCAGTGGATCGTCATCGTTGCGCGACACCGCGTAGGCCGAGAACCCCATCTTTTCCGCTTTCTCTTCGCGCACCTGGTCGAGTTCCGATTCGATGATGCGTGCCGGAATGCCGACCGCCGTAGCGCGCGGCGGCACGTCGCGCACCACCACCGCGTTTGAGCCCACCTTGGCGCCCTCGGCCACGGTGACCGGCCCCAGCACCTTGGCCCCGGCGCCGATCACCACACCCCTTTTGAGCGTCGGATGGCGCTTGCCCTTGTTCCACGAGGTGCCGCCGAGCGTCACGCCGTGATAGAGCGTGCAGTCGTCGCCGATGTCGGCGGTTTCGCCAATCACCACGCCCATGCCGTGATCGATGAAGAAGCGCCGCCCGATCGTCGCCCCCGGATGGATCTCGATGCCCGTCAGCCAGCGTGCGAAGTGGGAAAGGAAGCGCCCGAGCCACTTGAATCCGCCACGCCAGCAGGCATGCGCGAGGCGATGCAATACCAGCGCATGGACGCCCGGATAACAGGTGAGAACCTCCCACTTCGAACGAGCGGCGGGGTCGCGCTCGAAAACGCAGGCGATGTCTTCGCGCAGACGACTGAACATGCGGCTTTCCCATGATGCTTGCCAAGTCCCACCATTTTAGTCTGGTTTTCCCGGAGGCTGTTCGAAGGCACTCAGCATGCCGCGCAGGATCGCCACTTCCTCGCGCTCGATGCGTGCCCGCGCGAACAGCCGGCGCAGGCGCGGAATCAGCCGCCTGGGCGAGGCCGGGTCGAGGAATCCGGACACGATCATGGCGCGCTCGAAATGCTCGACCAGACGATCGACATCTTCATGCGGCGCCGGCAGACCCTCGCCGCTCACCGGCGGCGGCGCACCGGGATCGGCGGCGGCAAGCCGCAGTTCATAGCAGACTATCTGTACCGCAGCGGCAAGATTCAGCGACGAATATTCGGGATTTGCCGGAATCATCACCGGCATGTGCGCGAGCGCCACCTCGTCGTTGGACAGCCCGGAGGTTTCATTGCCGAACACCAGTGCCACCTCGCCGTGGCGCGCGGCGGCCATCAATTCGCTCGCCGCATCGCGGACCCAGTGCACCGGTGCCGAGAGTTCGCGGCGCCGTGCGGTGACGGCAGCGACCAGCACGCACCCCTCGAGCGCCTGCCGCAGCGACTCGACCACTCGCGCATTGACCAGCACATCCTCGGCGCCCGAGGCGCGCGCAATCGCATCGTCATCGGGAAAGCGGCGCGGATTAACCAGCACCAGACGGGCCAGCCCCATGGTCTTGATCGCCCGCGCCGCGCCGCCGATGTTGCCGGGATGGCTGGTGTGGGAGAGCACGACGCGCACCCGGTCGAGCGACGCGAGGTCTTCCATATTAGAATGTCGGCCTTTCCACCGCGCTCGCCGGCGCCGCCCGGTTTGCGGGCCACGGCGCCAAGCGCTTCGAAGAATTCGACCCCATGCACCCAGCCCTCACCATCGCGGTCAAGGCCGCGCGCCGCGCCGGCCACATCATCAACCGCGCCTCGACCGATCTCGACCTGATCAAGGTCAGCAGCAAGCGCCAGAATGACTTCGTCACGGAGGTCGACAAGGCGGCCGAAGCGGCGATCATCGAGGTGCTGCGCGAGGCCTATCCGGACCACGCGATTCTAGCAGAGGAGTCCGGCGCCACCGCCGGGCGCGGCGGCTCGGAATTCCAGTGGATCATCGATCCGCTCGACGGCACCACCAACTTCATCCATGGCTTCCCGCAGTACGCGGTGTCGATCGCGCTGGCGCACAAGGGGCAGATCCAGCAGTCGGTGGTCTACGATCCGACCCGCAACGAACTGTTTACCGCCAGCCGCGGCCGGGGCGCCTTTCTCAATGACAAGCGGATTCGCGTCTCGCGGCACACCCGGCTCGACGAATCGCTGATCGGCACCGGTTTCCCCTACCGCGTGTGGGACCATGTCGACGCCTATCTGGCGATGTTCCGCGACCTGATGCAGAAGACCGCCGGCCTGCGCCGGCCCGGCGCGGCGGCACTCGATCTGGCCTACGTTGCCTGCGGACGGCTCGACGGCTTTTACGAGATCGGCCTGTCGCCGTGGGACATGGCAGGTGGCGCGCTGCTGATCACCGAGTCCGGCGGCCTGATCGGCGACCTGACCGGCGAAGCCAACTGGCTCTTCGGCGGCAACCTGGTTGCCGGCAACCCGAAGGTCTTCGCGCTGTTGCTGCAGGCGATCGCGCCGCACCTCACGCCGGCATTGCGCGCCGCGCACAACCCGGCGAATGCCTGACTGGCTGTTCGCGCAACTGCCACTGGCCGCGGCATGGACAGGCTACGCCGCGCTGCATTCACTGCTCGCTGCAATGGGCACCAAGGATGCGATCCTGCGCCGTTTTCCGTCCGCCGCCCGCTACTACCGGCTCGGCTACAACCTGCTGGCGCTGATCCTGCTGATTCCCGTGCTGGCGCTGGCGCGTGCCAATCCCGGTCCGCTGCTCTGGCAATGGAGCGGCGTGGCGCAGTGGCTGGCCTGGGCGCTGATGATCTTCGCATTGTTCGGCCTGATCGTCGCCTCGCGCGACTACGACCTGCCGGCCTTTCTCGGACTGCGGCAACTCGGCGAATCCTCGGCAACCATCGACGAGCCGCCGTTTCGCATCGGCCGGCTGCATCGGCATGTGCGCCACCCTTGGTACAGCTTGGCCCTGATCCTGGTGTGGGCCCAGCCGATGAGCGCCGCCTGGCTGGTCTGCTGCGTGTTCATCAGCCTGTACTTCGTGCTCGGCTCGCGGCTCGAGGAAGCCAAGCTGATCGCGCTCTACGGCGAGCGCTACCGCCGCTACCGCGCCCGCGTGCCGGCCTTGGTGCCCCTACCCGGACGCAGCCTCGACGCGGCCGAAGCCGCCGCGCTCGAACGTCTCGACCCGTAAGGGCAGGCTGGCCTGAGAGCCGCGCCGGATGGCGCTTTGCGACGGCATCGAGCCAGCAAAGCCATTACATGCGCCTCTGCCGGCCACTACCCTGAAGATGCCCTGTCCATGCGGCTTCCAGAAGTGTCAAACTCGAATCTCAGGCAAAACCTCGACCCCTCCACTATTTCGCAAGACCAGACCCCTCTCAGCAACATCGAGTGTTCCGCCAGCAGCGAGCTTTCGCAACGATGATGGCATAAAAAAAATACTCGTCGATCTTCACCATGAATAGCCAAGGGAAGTGGCTGCGCGGGAAAACGCACGGAATCAAAGTTGGTCTTTCGCTTCGCTCGACATGCGCATGCCTTGTGATAGTCATCGAGAACATGTCATTCCAGCCAAACCGATCGATGCGCAAACTTGCGTGTTCCCGGTTCTGCCATCCCGCGCTTGCTGCGCTGCGGCCCGCGACTCGGCTCGACGAACGACCCTTCGATGTAGTGTCGAAATTCGCCGGGAAGCTGTCGCAGACGAATCCGGCTCCAAGCTACGCGAGATCGACCAGCTCGCTGTATTTGCTCAACATCGAATCGGCCGTCAGAAACCGCAGCGGCTCGGACATCGCTTGCGCCACCAGCAGACGGTCGAATGGATCGGCATGGAGTGCGGGCAGGCGCGCCACCGCCGCGCCATGTCGAGCCGTGACGGGCAGTTCATGGAATCCGCTCGGCTCGATCGCCTCGGCCAGCTCTTCGGGGTCTCCCTCGATTTTTCCAAGGTGGGCCTTGATCGCGATTTCCCAGATCGATGCGGCCGATACGTAGACCTCGTCGGCAGCAAGAATGAAGTCGCGGGCGGTCCGTTTCAGCTTCCTGTTGTCCGTAACCGACCAGAGAAACACGTGGGTATCCAGCAGCAGTCGCACTATCGTCCCTCGAACGCGCCAAGCACCTCGTCAGGCAGTGGTGCATCGAAGTCGTCCGCAAGCTTGATCCGCCCCTTCAAAAGCCCGAAGCGGATCGGCTGTTTCGCCGGCGTCAGCGAGGTAATTCGCGCGACCGGCCTTCCACCACGCCCGATGACGACGTCTTCGCCCGATGCCGCTTTTTCGATCAGCCTGGAAAGCTGTGTCTTGGCTTCATAAATATTGACCACTGGCATGGCTCTTCACCTCTGGATTGGATCTGACCAAGTCTAGTCAACATAAGCGCGAAGATCAAGGCCGGCACCGGGCCGGCATGTTGCCCGGCTCCATCGCGACCTCCAGCCTCCACGGCGGACGCTACTGGCCCTACCGCGTGCCGGCCTCCGTGCTGCTAGGGCGCCGAAGCCGCCCCGCTCGAACGCCACGACTCGTAAGCAGGCTGGCCTGAGAGCCGCGCCGGATGGCGCTTTGCGACGGCATCGAGCCAGCAGCGCCGTCAAATGCGCCTTCGCCGGCCACCACCCTGAAGATGCCCTGTCCATGCGGCTCTCAGGGTGGCGTCGCGCTAGAGCGCCGCTCAGGGCAGCGCCACGCCGAGCAGCGGGTCGGTGAGCTTCAGCACATACATCGCCACCATCGTCAGCACCCCTGCCAAGGTCACGTAGTAGATCGTCGGGATGACGGTGCGCCGCAGCGTCAGGCCTTCGCGGCCCATCAGCCCGACCGTGGCGGACGCTGCGACGACGTTGTGGATCGCGATCATGTTGCCGGCGGCGGCGCCGACCGACTGCGCAGCCACCATGGTCGCGCCGCTGACGGCCAGGGCCTGGGCCACGCTGTACTGGTACTGGCTGAGCATCAGGTTGGACACGGTATTGGATCCAGCGAGGAAAGCGCCCAGGGCGCCCACGGTCGGCGCGAACAGGGGGTATACCTCGCCCACGGAAGCGGCAACCCAGCGCGCCATTGCGATCGGCATGCTCACCAACTCGTTGGCATTGACGCCCGACTGGATCATGATGCGCACCATCGGCACGGTAAAGATGAGCACGAAGCCGGCACCGAGCAGCGTGCTGCCGGACTCCTTCACTGCCCGGCCGAAGGACGCGAGGCGCATTCGGTGCAGCCAGATCGTCACCAGGCAGACGGCGACCAGCACGCCGCCGGGCAAGTACAGCGGCTGGAAGCTGCCGCTGATACCGGCTTCGCCGAGAATGTTCTTGGCTCCCAGGCTGACCGACTGCAACGCTTGCTTGAACGGCGCTAGCGTGCGGCTCAGCACCAGCACCAGGGCCAGCAGGACGTACGGCAGCCAGGCCACGATTGGCGAGATGGTCTTGCTGCCGATCTCGTCGAGCTTCATCTCGATACTGCCCACCCAATGCTCCGGCCATTCTTTCGGATCGGCGAAATCCCAGCTCTTCTTCGGTAGCAGAAAGCCGGCACGCGCGGCGAAGGCGACCAGGCCGAGCCCGAACAGGGCGCCGAGCAGCGAGGGGAATTCGGGCCCGAGGAAGACTCCGGCCAACGCGTAGGGCACGGTGAACGACAACGCCGCGAACAGCGCGAAAGGCAGGATCGCCAGGCCTTCGGTCCACGAGCGGTTGCGGCCGAAGAAGCGCGTCATGAACATCACCAGCAGCACCGGCATCAGCGTGCCGCAGATCGCATGACCGATCGCCACCTGGCTCACGATTATGTTGAAGAAGTCGGCCCAGGTCTGCCCCTGCGCCTGCAGCACGGTGGTCATCGACTCGCGCTGCAATCCGCCCTGGACGCCGACGATCAAAGGCGTGCCGACCGCGCCGAAGGACACCGGCGTGGACTGGATCATCATGCCGAACATCACCGCCGCCAGCGCTGGAAACCCGACCGCCACCATCAGCGGGCCAGCCACCGCGGCGGGCGTGCCGAAGCCCGAGGCGCCCTCGATGAACGAGCCGAACAGCCACGCGATCAGGATCACCTGCACGCGCCGGTCCGGGCTGATTCGCGCAAAGCCGCTGCGGATGCTGGCGATGCCGCCGGAATGCTTGAGCGTGTTGAGCAGCAGCAAGGCACCGAAGATGATCCACAAGACCTGAACGGTAATGATCAGACCTTCGAGGGTCGCGGCAAGGACGCGGTTGACGCTGACGCCCCAGGCCGTCAGCGCGATCGCCACGGTGACCACGTAGACCAAAGGCATCGCTCGTCTGGCCGGCCAGGCCAGCCCGACAAGAAGAATGCCCGATAGGGCGATTGGAGCGAATGCCAGCAGTGCCTGCATGCCTAGAGTCATGGACTTTCTCCCAGAGATGGTCTGCTGCCGGCCAAGGACGCGAGATGCGACAGGCAATCAGACCTTGTGCGTAAACCCGAAAAACTTCAAAGTCATCGTCTTTGTCAATGAACTACCAACTCGATATCGGTCACTCATGTTGCCCGGGCGAAACGCGACGCAACCCGAGTTTCGTTTCGGCGCGCAGCGCGGATGAGCCCGTTAGCCGCGCGCGAATGCCGTCAGCACTACAGCGGTATCGCTGTGCATCATCCGATCCTGGCCTGCGAGCAGCGATCGACCAGATAAGCGATCGAACGGTAGTAGCGTCCGCTGTGCAGGGACAAGCCGATTTCGCAGGTGCGGCTGGTGGAATAGCCGGACTGGCAATCTTCAGGCAACGCCGCCTTCAGATCCCGCAACGCGCTGGCATTCAATTCCGGGTGGCTGAAACCCTTGTCCCCTGCCCAGCCGCAGCAGGAAACCTGGTCGGGGACAACGACATTGTCCACACAGGCTTCCGCGATCGCTCTGAGCTTGGCCTGCAAGCCCATGTTGATGGTGCTGCAGGTGGGATGAAGGGCGACGGTTTCGGGTCGCTTGTGGATCGTCAGCCGATCCAGCACGAAGTCATGGAGAAATTCAGTGATGTCGTAGACCTTGAGCTCGCTCTGATCGAGATTCTTCTTGATCCGGAAGGCGCACGGACTGGTGTCGAACACGATGGGATCCTGCCCGTCACGGCTGGCCTTGCGCAACGCCTGCTCGACTTCGCGTTGTTTGGCCTCGGCCTGTTCCGACAGGCCCTTGCTGGCAAAGGGTTGACCGCAGCAGTGCGAGGCATTGTCCTCGGGCAGGATCACCTCGAAGCCGGCCTTGCGCAGCAGCGCGACTGTCTTGACCGGCAGGGCATCCTGTTCGGGATCGCCCTGCGCCGGCCCCATCGTGCGGCTGGCGCAACTGGGGAAATAGACGACGCGCGGGCGGCCGTCGGGCATGGCGCTCGCCTCCGGCCTGGGCATTGCGCCGGCGGTGGGCAGGTAGGGATTCCACAGTGGAACCCGGTCGCCGGACAGCTTGCGTATGCCACTGGCCAAGGCGCCCTGCAAGCTCCCGCCCAGAAGCTTGTGGGAGATATTGGCGGCGGCCAGACCGAGACGGGTGGCGGTCGTCACGCCGGAGAAATGAACCGCTGCCCAGCCACCGACGCGATGGGCGGTGTTGCCGCACTTCTGGCCGCGGATTTTTAGCGTCATCGCGCCGGTGTTGATGCCGACCGGGCAAGCCAGCGCGCACAGGCTGTCGGCGGCGCAGGTTTCCAGACCCTGGTACTGATATGACTCTTCGAGGATCTGCAAGCTGCGGGCGTCTTCGCCGGACACCTGCAGGCGCGCGATTTCGCGCAGGCTGACGATGCGCTGGCGCGGCGAAAGGGTCAGGGCGCGTGACGGGCAGTTCGGTTCGCAAAAGCCGCATTCGATGCACTTGTCCACCAGCGGATCGACCGCGGCCATCGGCTTGATGTTCTTCAGATGCACTTCCGGATCGTCGTTCAGAATGACCCCGGGATTGAGGAGGTTGCGTGGATCGAACAGTGCCTTGATCTCGCGCATCAGCTCATGCGCCTGCTTTCCCCATTCCAGTTCGACGAACGGCGCAATGTTGCGGCCCGTGCCGTGTTCCGCTTTCAGCGAGCCGTCGTACCGATGAACGATCATGGCGCATACGTCGTCCATGAAACGCTTGTAGCGATCGGTCTCGGCCGGCTCCGAGAAATCGGGCGTGATGACGAAATGCAGATTGCCTTCGAGTGCGTGGCCAAAGATGATCGAACCGGCATAGCCGTGCTTGTCGAACAGGCCTTGCAGATCCAGCGTCATCGCCGCCAAGTGTGGCACCGGCACCGCGACATCCTCGATGATCACGGTGGTGCCCGTCGCCCTTGCCGAACCGACCGACGGAAACAAGCCCTGGCGGATTGCCCACAGCCGGGTGAACTCCTCCGGCCGATCGGTGAACTGAAACGGGAACAGCGTCGGTATCGCGGCAATAGCGGCGGTGACGGCTGCGACCTGAGTGCTCAGTGCCGCCGGGTTCAACGCCCGGGTTTCCACCAGCAGGGCGGCGGCGGCTTCCGGCAACTCCTTGAAGTAGGCCGGCATGCCCGCCTTGTTGTCGACCGAACGCAAGGATGCGCGATCCATCAATTCCACCGCCGCAACGGGCTGGCTCTTGAGCGCCGCAACGGCTTCGCAGGCGGTCTTGATGTCCGGGAAGATCATCAGCGCCGTGGCCTTGTGGGAATGCTCCTCGACCGTGCGATAGGTGATCTCGGCCATGAAGCCCAACGTCCCCTCGGAACCGATCATCAGGTGCTGCAGGATCTCGACCGGATCTTCGTAATCGACCAGGGCGTTGAGGCTGTAGCCGCAGGTGTTCTTGATCTTGAACTTGTTGCGGATGCGATCCGCGAGCATCGTGTCGGCGCGGGTGCGCCGGCCGAGTTCGTCGAGCCGCGCCAGCAAGGCGCCGTGGCTGGCGCTGAAGGCCTGACGGCTGGCGGCGTCCCCGGTGTCCAGCAGCGCGCCGTCGGCCAGCATCACCCGCATGCTTTGCAAGGTCCGGTAGCTGTTCTGGGCAGTGCCGCAACACATGCCGCTGGCGTTGTTGGCGGCGATTCCGCCGATATGACAGGTGTTGATCGAGGCCGGATCGGGTCCGATCTTGCGCTGGAAGGGGGCCAGATAGCGATTGGCGTGCCCGCCGATGATGCCCGGTTGCAGACTGATGGTCATCGCACCGTCGCCGATCCGCCAGCCTCGCCAGCCGTCGCCCATTTGCAGCAGCACCGAATCCGTGACCGCCTGCCCGGACAGACTGGTGCCGGCGGCGCGGAAGGTCACCGGAGTGCCATGCTGGTCAACCAGCGCCAGAATGCGCTGCATCTCGTCTTCGCTGTCCACACGCACCACCAGCTTGGGCACCAGGCGGTACAGACTGGCATCGGTGCCATAGGCAAGCGTACGCAACGGGTCGCTGATCAGTCGCTTCGCGGGGATGAAATCCTGCAGATCCCGGCGGAGATGCTCGTGGGCGGTCGGCAGCATCTGTGTCTCCTACTCGTATGGGTAGCGGCCAGGCTGGACAAGGCGATACGCGATGCTTGTCCGGCCACTTGCTCCGCTTTTCCGCCGGCATGAGCGGACCCGGAGATGAAGGCTGGCTTTCACGGCTGGGGATGCTGCCGCGAGTTTTCGGCGCGAGATTCCACAAGCTGTCTCCTCTATTCTTGTAATTAGTGGTAAAGTGGTAATACCACTATTCAGCAAACAATATCTCGGTGAGCGCTGTTTTGTCAACGCAAAAAAGTTGACTTGCATCATCTTCGTACGCATTATTCAGGTGGTCTTACCACTAGAAACGCATCATGAATCAGCCTCGCCCTGCCCCAGTCCGCATTGCCGACGTGATCGCAGGTGATCTGGAATCGCGCATCCTCGAGGGTTCGCTCAAGCCTGGTGATCGCCTGCCGCCAGAGCGCGAGCTCGCCGCGCAGTTGGGCGTGTCGCGCCCTCCTCTTCGGGAGGCGATTCAGAAACTGGTCTCGAAAGGCCTGGTCGTCACGCGGCACGGCGTGGGGACGATCGTTACCGACCGGCTGGAAGCCACCTTCGTCGACTCCTGGCAGGAGATGCTCAAGGCGCATCCGACGCTGCAGAGCGACATGCTCGAATTCCGCCACATCCTCGAAGGCCATGCGGCGTTTCTGGCCGCCGAGCGTGCCACCGATGCGGATATCGAGCGGCTCGACGCGCTGTACGAGGCGCTCGAGTCAACCTACGACAGCGACGACCTGAAGACGAACATCGACCACGATGTTGCCTTTCACCAGGCGATAGCCGAGACCACCCACAACGCCATGATCGGCCATCTCACTGCCAGCCTGCTGCGCGTCATTCACGGTCACGTGTCGGGCAACCTCGTGCATCTTCATGCCCGCCCACAACAGTGGAAGAAAATCAGGGCCCAACACCGTGCGATCTGGAAGTCAATCCGCGCCCACGACGCCGAGGCAGCATCACGCGCGGCGCGCACTCATATCGAGTTCGTACGCGTGAGCATGGTCGAAAGCGCAACGGCCGAGCGACGCCGCAACAGCGCCCTGCGACGCCTTGGGGAATCCGCCTGAACCGGCAAAGTCGGAAGATCGGCCCGATATCGGCGCGATCGCTCGCGACACTCGTGAAGTATCCGGGCTAGCAACCTGTCGGGCTGCTAATCTTCCACCAACAGCACGATCAGTTCCTTTGGTCCATGCACGCCAAAGGTCAGAACAAGTTCGATATCGGCGGTCTTCGACGGACCGGAGATGAGCAGGGCATTGGTCGGCATCTGCTCCGCCCAGCGTTCCTGCCGCATGGCTTCGGCCAGGGAATCATGGATCCTGCTGGCCTCCAGCACGGCGATATGTATCGCCGGCACCAGCGACATCAGGCGTGGTTCGCTGGCGTTCGGCCAAAGAATCAAGGCGCCGAGATCGGCGATTCCGCCCTTGGTCGAGGTAATGCCGGCGTCGATCGCGAACAGGCGCTCCTTGCATTGCTCGACCTCTTGCGAATAGCCGACGAGTGGCGGCAGGTCACTGTCCCAGTCAGCCTCCAGGGCGTTGCCGAGCGGGGTTCCGGGTGCGTACAGCAGGCCGTTGAGCCCGCGCTTGCGCACGAGATCCTTCAGCGCAATCCGCCAGTTCTGGCTGTCCGTCAGCAGCACCTCGGCGTGCATGGCCTCCATCAGCCGATTGAACCGCGCGATTTTGTCGGCGCGGCCGAGTTCGGGCGTGGGCGGTGCATCGGCTTCGCGAGCGGATGTGGCTTCTTGCGGCGCTGCCGCTCGCAATCGGGCGAGAATATTGTCGCGCGGGCTATTCATCGCGAATTCTGCTTTCCTTGGCGAGTGCGTGCAGACTCTTGCCGGCGAACCTTGGCAGGGCTCTGGACTGGCGCCACCCTTTTACGATTCCCCACGCCGGCAACCTGGGCAGTAGCGGACCAAGCAGCCCCAACAGCTTGGCGTTGACGGCGTTGATCCAGGGCACGGCGTTGCTCAGCGCCCAGGCTTTCCACGTCAAGCTCTCCGTCGCGTTGGTCTTGTAGCCATGGCCCTTGACGGCGTTTGACGCGTCCTGCTTGTTGTAGGACTCGACACGCAGGCGCCGCAGGATATCGACGATCGGAATCTTGACCGGACAGACTTCTTCGCAGGCCCCGCAGAAGCTCGAAGCGGTCGCCATGGCCCCGGCATGGTCCAGCCCTTCCAGTTGCGGAGTCAGAATCGAACCGATGGGACCGGGATAGACGTAGCCGTAGGCGTGGCCGCCGAGGCGGGTATACACCGGACAGTGGTTCATGCACGCGCCGCAGCGGATGCACTTCAAGGTTTGCCGGAGTTCCGGGTCGGCCCAGATCTTGGAGCGGCCGTTGTCGAGCAGGATCAGATGCACTTCCTTTGGGCCGTCCTTTTCGCCCTGCTTCCGCGGCGAGGTGATCATGTTGAAATAGGTGGTGATCAACTGGCCGGTGGCGGAGCCGGTTAGCAGTCGCAGCAGCGGCGGCACGTCCTCCAGGCGTTCCACCACTTTTTCCAGACCCATGACGGCGATATGCACGGGCGGCGCGGTGGTGCACATGCGGCCGTTGCCCTCGTTTTCCACCAGACACAGGGTGCCGGTTTCGGCGACCGCGAAATTGACGCCGCTGACACCGACCTCACCGGCGAAGAACTTCTCGCGCAGCACCTTGCGCGCGATGGCATTGAGTTCCTCAACCACTTCGGTATACGGCGTGTCGGGAATCTTCTCGTGAAACAGGCGCGCGATCTGGTCGCGGTTTTTGTGAATTGCAGGAACGATGATGTGCGAGGGCGTCTCGTGGTCGAGCTGGATGATGTACTCGCCGAGATCGGTTTCCAGCGCCTCGACGCCGTGCTCCTCGAGAAAATGGTTGAGGTGCATCTCCTCCGACACCATCGACTTGCCCTTGATGACGCGGGTGGCCTTGTGGCGACGGAGGATCTCCAGGCAAATGCCATTGGCCTGGGCCGGAGTTTCGGCCCAGTGCACCTGGATGCCGTTCGCGGTGCATTTCGTCTCCAGTCGCTCCAGCAATTCCGGCAACTGGCGCAAGGCCCGCTGACGGATGGCATCGCCGCGCGCCCGCAACTGCTCGAACGCGACGGGGTCGGAGAACAAGGTCCGGCGCCGCATCCCCAGGGTATCCATCGCCGCCCGCAGATTGCGGCGCAACTGGCCGTCGTTCAAGGCCCTGGTGAAGTTCTTGGGAAAGTCGACGACCACGGTCTCAGCCACGGGTACGCTCCAGGATGAACTCCGCGATGTGTTTGACGGGGATGGCAATCTTGCGATGTTCGAGCGCCCCGCCGATGTGCATCAGGCAGCCGCAATCACCGGAGAGCAACAGCGAAGCGCCGGTTTGCTCGATATCCGCGACCTTGTCGGCCACCATCGCCGAAGACAGATCAGCCTGCTTGACCGAGAACGAGCCGCCGAACCCGCAACACTCGCGTTCCCGCTGCAACTCGATCACTTCGACATTCTTCAACTGGCGAACGAGCGATTTCGAGTATTCGATGACCCGCATTTCGCGCAGTGCGCTACAGGAAGAGTGCCAGGTGACCTTGATCGGTTGACCCCGATCTTCGAGTTCGACACCGAGCACATTGACCAGAAATTCTGTCAGTTCGAAAACCCGGCTGGCCAGGTGTTGCGCTTCGGCAGCTTCCGGCTGGTCGGCGAACAGCTTCGGGTAGTGGTGCTTGAGCATCCCGCCGCAAGAACCGGACGGCACTATGACAGGGTAATCCTGTGGGAACGCCTTGAGTTGCTGTCTGGCAACTTGTCTGGCTTCGTCCGGGAAGCCTGAGTTGTACGCGGGCTGACCGCAACAGGATTGCTGCTGGGGATAGATGACCTGGATACCTTCCCTTTGCAGCAACTCCATACCGGCCATTCCCGCCCGCGGGAAACACAGATCGATCAGGCAGGTGCCGAAGAAATACACTTTCTCGGGACGATCAGGCATGGTGGCAGTGCATTCCATGGAAGAGGCTACACATCGAGCGAGCCCAATGTCGGACTTGTCCCGTTGAAAGTCAACCGGAAGCGGGTCCGTCGCGTCGTCTGCTTTCGGGTTGCGCGTCTCGTGGGTTCATCCTCAGACCGGGGCGCGATGGCGAGGCGACGGAGTCTACCGCGCTGTCGGCTGATGATTGGCGGGCACGAACGTCCGCAAACGCGTCGGGCTAAATCTCAACCACGCGCCATCCGCGCGCGCAACCGGTCGCTGAGAAAGTCCACCACCAGAACCAGGATGAACATCGCGATCAATACGGTGGCCGCTTGCGCCTGCTGGAAAATCGACAGATGGAAGTACAGCATCTGCCCCAGTCCGCCCGCGCCGACGAAACCGAGGACGGTAGCCATCCGGATATTCATTTCGAGTCGGTAGAAGCCGTAGGCGACGCATTGCGTCCACACCAGGGGCAAGGTTCCATAGACGAAGGCGGGCACGCCGACGCAGCCGGCATCGCGCAGGCTTTGCTCGGGAAGCCGCGGCGCGTTCTCGATCGCTTCGGCGAACAGGCGGCCGAGCACGCCGGTCGTGTGCAGCGCCAACGCCAGCGTGCCGGCGAAAGGCCCGAGTCCGGCGGCCAGCACCATCAGTGTCGCCCATACCAGCTCGGGTACACTGCGCAGCAGATTCAGGATGAAACGCGACATCCGGCTCGCGGCGAGCCCGTGACGCCCGGAAGCCGGCAGCGCGATCAGGAGGCCAGCCGCGGCCGCGAGAAGGGTACCGATCATCGCGACTGCAAAGGTCTGCACGGCACCGTAGGCCGCCTTGCGAAGAAACGCGGGGTCGAGGTCGGGCGGGAAAAACGAGCCGACGAAACCCGCCATGCTCGCGGCAGACTCGCCTGAGAACAGCGAACCGAAGTCGATATCGAGGTAGGCGAAGCTGGCGATCACCGCGGCAAGCAACGCGCCGCTGGTGAGCATGCAGGACAGGCAGAAGTCGGCTGCGCCGCGCGGCGCGCAACTTTCGATACTGCCGGTGGCAGTGCGGGCATCCGCTTTCATGCGAGTGCTCTGCGCAGCGTCGAGCTCAGAGCATCGGCGAGCAGCACCAGCAACAAAAAGACCAGGAGGATCGTCGCCGCCTCGCCGCCGTTCAGCATTTTCATCGATTGGTCCATCAACTGGCCCAGGCCGCCGGCGCCGACGAAGCCCATGATGACCGAAGCGCGCACCGCGCACTCCCACCGATAGACCGTGTAGGAAGTCAGCTCCTGCGCGGCGTTGGGCAGCAGCCCGTAGGCTAGCGCCGCGAGCCGGGGGCTGCCGGCTTCGAGCAGCGAGCGCGCCGGCCGGGTGTCGGTCGACTCGAGGATTTCGGTGTACACCTTGCCGAGCATGCCGCCGTAGGTGATCGCCAGCGCCAGCACGCCGGCGGCCGGCCCGAGGCCGAGGACGCGCACGAACATCAGCGCCCAGACGATCTCGGGAATCGCCCGCAGGAAGGTCAATAGCGCGCGGCCAGCCGCCCGCAGTGCGTTACCGCCGTGGAGTCCCGGCCCTGGCCCGATCAGCGAGACCGACAGCGCGCGGGTGCACAGGATCGACAGCGGCACTGCCAGCAATAGCGCGAGTGCGATACCGGCGGTGGCAATCGCCAGCGTTTCCAGCGTTGCCTTGAGCAGGTAGCCCATAAACTCCATGGAGGTCTTAGGCGGCAGAAAGCCGGCAAGGAACGAACCCATCACTCTCAGGTTGCTCGCGTCGAACAGCACCCAGGGTCGGAATTCGGCGAGAACCAGCAGCGGCCACAGCAACACGAGTGCGACGAGGGCCCATCCAAGCCGTGCGCGGGCGGCGGGATCTCGGTGGAGGAGTGGATCAGAGGGGGTGGCCGAAGCGACGCTCATCTCATCGTCCGCGGCAGGCGTCGAGCTTGACGATCTTCTGCGGTCCGATGTCCATGCGTGCTTCGCCGGGATCACGCACGGGCGCCCGAGGGTTGGCCTGCGTCGGCAGTACGCCCCCTTCGGCGGCGTAGAGCTCGCTCAACATGGTGTCGCTGACACGCGCCGTCGGCAGATCGAAGACGACTTCACCGGCGCGAAGTCCGATGATGCGCGGGAACCATTTCAGTGCCAGATCGACGGCGTGCAGCGACGCGAACAGCGTCGCCTGCCGCCGTTCCGATTCGCTGACCAGTTCGCCCAGCGCCGCGTCGGCGAGCGCCGGATCGAGCGCCGAGACCGGCTCGTCGGCGAGAATCAGGTCCGGTTGCTGATAGAGCACGCGGGCAATGCCGACGCGCTGCAACTGGCCGCCGGAGAGCCGGTCGCAGCGATCGAACAGGCGGTCGGCAAGATCGAATCGCGCCAGCACCGCCTCGGCACCAGCGATGTCGGCCGGGTAGAGCAGCGACAGCAGCCCCCGCCACGCCGGCCACACGCCGAGGCGGCCGGCAAGGATCGCGGTGATGACGCGCAGACGGGGCGGAATCGGCGGCGACTGGTGGATCGTGCCGATGCGCGTGCGCAAGGCGCGCAGTTTGCCGGCCGGCTGCTGCCAGGGGTTGTCGCCAAGGAGGTCGAGCCGCCCCTCGGACGGGCGCAGCGCAGTGCCGAGCAGCCGGATCAGGCTGGTCTTGCCGGCACCCGATGGGCCGATCACTGCCGCGCGCTCGGCGCGCCCGACGCGCAGCGAAATCCCGTGCAACGCGCGAAAGCCGTTGCCATGTGTCAGCCCGACCTGTTTCAGATCGAAGCTCATCCGCGCGCGCCGCTTCGCGCTCGCTGGCCTTACTTGATCAACCCGGCGCTGCGTGCAGCACGCTCGATGCCGTCGTAGTTTGCGGACGTTGTCGGCACGAACTTCGAGGCCCGCTGCAGCGCCATCAATTCCTTGTGCGCCGGAATAGCCGGGTCGAGCTTGAGGAAGGCATCGGCAATCTTCTGGCGAAGGACGGGGTCGAGGCCGGGGCGCACGGTCCAGTTGTAGTCGTAGTAGGGCGGCGTGGTGGCGATGACCTTGACGCGTCTGGCGTTGGCGTCGCCCTTTTCGACGAGCTTGTCCAACACCGAAGCATTGAGTACGCCAGCCTCGACCTTGCCCGAAGCGACGAAGGCGACCGTGGCGTCATGCGCGCCGGAAAAGGCAATGTTCTTGAAATCCTTGTCCGGGTCGATGCCGTCCTTCAGCAGGAAGAAACGCGGCATCAGGTGCCCCGAGGTGGAAGACGGCGAGCCGAAGGCAAAGGTCTTGCCCTTCAGTTCGGAAATCGATTTGACCGGACTGTCGGCTGGCACGATGAACTTGCTGGTGAAGACTTCGTCCTCAGCGCGCTGGACAATCGGCATGGCTTCGCCGCCGGTGCGCAGTTTCGCCTGTACAAAGGTAAAGCCGCCAAGCCAGGCAAGGTCGATCTTCTTGGCCGCAAGACCTTCGACGACGGCGGCATAGTCGCTAACCGGCGTGAATTCAACGGCAAGGCCGGTTTGTTTCTCGAGATAGTCTCCCAACGGCTTGAACTTGCGTTGTAGCTCGGTCGGGGCCTCATCGGGTATGGCCGAGACTCGCAGTGTCTCGGCGTAGCTGGAGGCGATGCCCAGCATCAGGGCGAGTGCGAGGGCGCTGCGAGAAATCAGGCGAATCATAGTGGTCTCCGTAGGTAGGCGGCACATTCCGCAAGTCCACGCATCCGGATCTGATCCGAGTCAGTGGAAACTCTGATGTTCTAAGGGAAATGGTAGAAGTGATCGTTCAGATATCTGACGACGTTTTGCATCTGGGCTGGCGAGAACGGTGCCTTCGCCATGTGGCTGCAGTCTTGCAACTGGTGCTTCAGCTCATCCAGAGAACGAACTCGCGGACCCTTGCGTGTGTAGACGCCGGTATCGTGGCACTGCAAGCAATGGGCGTCATGCAGGCGTTTGCCATCTGCACCGTCGCCTGGCAGTGCCGCGCGGGCGCTTGTCATCAGACACAACATCACCAATACGCATAGTGGGAATTTCATTGGTAGCGTCCAACGCTCGACCAATGTGGTGTAGTGGTTGAGGCCCAGGGTCGGCATGGTGACTCCCCGCGTGTTGCCGGGCGCGCCGCTGCGGGCCCGAACCTGAAGAATACCGGATCGCACCGCAAAGCGGAGTTCTGGATCGGAATGGCGAGCCGTGAGTGCCGTAGCCGTGAATGCCGCAATAGAACGTTTCGTTCCTGAAACCCTGTGCGAGCCTGCACGTCCATTCAGAAGATTTTCGACTGAACCGATGATCGTGCCTGTCAGCGCGTCGCCCGGAAACCGGTTAGAAAGCCCAACAAGCCGACGCTGGACTGGGCCGCCGGGTTCGTTTTCAAATGACTTCGCATCACAACACCAGCCATTCCAGGACGCCCAATTCCGGAAATGCCGTGGCGAGCGCTTTGCGGCCCCGGCTTACGCGCGTGGCCCAGCCTTTGCCCCGATCGATGAGGTCTGTCCAGGCTTCGTCGACCTCCCAGCTCCGGGTCTCCTTCAAACGGGTCAGCAGCAGTCCGGCCTGGACGAGATCCTTGTTCGACTTGGCCGCGAAGGCGCCCTTGCGCTCGCCATACACGATGAGCTTGTGCAGGGCATAGCGTGCCGGGTGGGGCAGGCTGACGACGACCGTCTTGCCGGCGGAGAACAACACGGCCTGCTGGATGTTCTCGAGTGCGAACTCCATGAACTTCAGTGGCTGCAGCACAACGCCGAGCTGCGCGTGCTCGAAGGGCGCGTCGCCCCCGCGATGGCGCGGCGTCAGAAAGTCGAGGCGAAACTCCGGTTCCCGGGGGCTAAGGTACGTCGCGCCCGCCTTGCCGGCGAGACCGGCGATGGGCAGCAGTCCCATTTCCAGCGACTGAATGGCGGCGTCGGTATTGAGTTCGAAATTGCCTGGCAACGCGATAGCCAGGTTACGGCCAGCGCGCGCAAAGTCTACGTCCTGCGTGCGCGAGGCATCCACCCAGCGCACGCCAAGCAGATTGCCCAACGCCAGAAAGCCATGTGTACCGACCAGCACGCCGCCCGCCTTGAAGAAGCCGTACTCGCCCAGTCGCGCAATGACGCGCAGATGGCGCGGGAGGATTTCGGCGCAACCGAGCACCGCGGCCGAGCGCGCCAACGGCTCGAGGCTCTCGCGCGGCGATGGCTGCGCCTTCTGGGCCACCAGCGCACGGACGGCATCGTTGTCCGGCCCCACGTACACCTGCCGCAGCTTGCCCGAGGGCTCGGTGTACTGAAAATACCAGTAGGCGTGGCCCCTTACCGTCTTGGCGGCGAAGGAGCCCGAGAGGTCGGCCACGGAGCGCAAGTGTTCCGCCGCCACCGCAGCGTCCAGCAACTGCGCGTAGGCGGTCTGGGCGGAGAGCGAAAGCTCGGTGAAGGGAGGCATGGTTTCGTGGAGCTATACTAACATCCATTGCATCTAGTATAACAGAATCGGGGCGGTTATACCAGCCTGTGGATGGCGGTAAAGCCCTGCAAACAAGCGCTGCGGCGGAGAGTTGGTGTTACTGGCGGAGAGGGTGGGATTCGAACCCACGATAGAGTTGCCCCTATTCCGGTTTTCGAGACCGGCCCATTCAACCGCTCTGGCACCTCTCCGGCGTCTCCAGGGCAGCATGGCCCCGGCGATTGAGGCGCGCATTATACCGATTTTCCCTGGCCCGGCCAGCGCTACGCTCGCCGGCGGGCAACTATGCGGCGGCGCCCTTTGGGGCAGCCAGACGAGCCGAGAATTCGTCGTAGGCGCGAATCGCTTCGGCGGCATACATAAGATTCGGTCCGCCCCCCATGTAAATAGCCACGGCGAGCGTTTCCACGAACTGCTCCCGGGTAACCCCGAGACGAATCAGTTCCTTGACGTGGAATCCGATGCAGGCATCGCATCGCGTGGCAACCCCTATTGCAAGCGCGATCAGTTCCTTTTGCAGCTTGCTCAGCGCGCCGTCCTTGAGAGCGCCGCGCGACATCGCGCTGAATCCCTGCATCGCTTCCGGCGCTTCGGCGCGCAGCGATTCGAGCGCCCGCGAGACGTCCTGGGTGATTTCGACAAAAGACTTCGACACGGCGACTCCGGGCGTATTTTAGAAAGCACTAATATAATCGTGCACCGCAAAAAGATCAATGCGGATGTTGGCCAGACCCCTACTCGGCTGATCCGATACGCTCCATGCCGCCCATATAGGGCCTCAGCGCGAGGGGCACCGCGATCGAGCCATCCGCCTGTTGATAATTCTCCAGGATGGCGACCAGCGTCCGTCCGACGGCAAGCCCCGAACCGTTCAGCGTGTGGACCAGTTCCGGCTTGCCCTTGTCGCCGCGAAAGCGCGCCTGCATGCGGCGGGCCTGAAACGCTTCGAAATTGCTGCATGAGGAGATTTCGCGATAGGTGTTTTGCGCCGGCAGCCAGACTTCGAGGTCGTAGGTCTTGGCCGATGAGAACCCCATGTCGCCGGCGCACAGCGCCATGCGCCGATACGGCAGTTCAAGGCGCTCGAGAATCGCTTCGGCATGTTCCGTCAGTTCTTCGAGCGCCGCCCAGGACTTCTCGGGCCGCTCGATCCGCACCAGTTCGACCTTGTCGAACTGGTGCTGGCGGATCATGCCGCGGGTGTCACGTCCATAGCTGCCGGCTTCGGAGCGAAAGCACGGAGTATGGCAAACGAACTTCAGCGGCAATGACTCGGCAGCCACTATCTCGTCGCGAACGACGTTGGTGACAGGCACTTCGGCGGTCGGAATCAGGTACAGCTTGTCCGCGCCGTCTCGCGGAACGCCGAACAGATCCGCCTCGAACTTGGGCAATTGCCCGGTACCGAACATGCTTGCTGCATTGACCAGGTATGGCGTATAGATCTCGGTGTAGCCATGCTCCCCGATGTGCGTATCCAGCATGAACTGGGCGAGCGCGCGATGCATTCGCGCTATGGCCCCCTTCATCACCGAGAACCGGGCGCCACTGATCTTCACCGCGACCTCGAAGTCCAGCCCGCCCAGGGCTGCGCCGATGTCGACATGGTCCTTGACCGCGAAGTCGAAAGACCTCGGTAAGCCCCAGCGCTTGATCTCGACGTTGTCCGCGTCCGAGTCGCCGGGCGGCACACTCTCGTGGGGCAGGTTCGGCAGATTCGCGATCAAGGCGTTCAGTCGTTCCAGCAGCACGACGAGCCGCTCCTCGTCTTGCTTCAGCGCGTCGCCCAGGCCGGCCACTTGTTGCATCACGCTCGCGCTGTCTTCGCCCCTCGCCTTCAGCTGTCCGATCTGTTTCGAGAGGCTGTTGCGCCGTGCCTGCAAATCCTGCGTCCGTGTCTGCAGATCCTTGCGTTCGGCTTCCAGCGCCAGAAACTCGGTCGTATCCAGCGCGAGACCGCGTGACGCGAGCCGCGCCACGACCGCATCGAGATGATTGCGCAACAGTTGTATGTCGAGCATGGTTCAACTAATCCCTGGTTTCCGTTTCCCGGACCCACACGGGTGCCTGGCCCGCGCCCACCAACCCGCGCCACAACCCGATCGGCATCGCGCAAGGTGTCACGACTTGCCCGCCTTGCGGTCGAGTTCGCGCAAGTGGGCAAGCTTTTCCGCGATCTTCGCTTCCATGCCACGGCCGGTCGGCGCATACCACGAAATTGGCGGCATGCCAGCCGGGAAATAGTCTTCACCGGCCGCGTAGGCATCGGCCTCGTCATGCGCGTAGCGATAGTCCTTGCCCAGCCCCATGTCCTTCATCAGCCGCGTAGGCGCATTGCGCAGATGATCCGGCACCAGCCGCGAACCGTCATCGGAAACGAATTTTCGAGCTGCATTGTACGCGCGGTACACGGCGTTCGATTTCGCCGCGCAGGCGAGAAAGATCACTGCTTGCGCCAGCGCCAGCTCGCCTTCGGGCGAGCCGAGCCGCTCGTAGGTGGCGCAGGCGTTGAGCGCGATCTCGAGGCCGCGCGGATCCGCCAGGCCGATGTCCTCGATCGCCATGCGAACAATGCGCCGTCCGAGATAGAGCGGGTCGGCCCCGCCATCGAGCATGCGTACCAGCCAGTACAACGAGGCGTCGGGGTTCGACCCGCGCACCGACTTGTGCAGGGCACTGATCTGGTCGTAGAAAGCATCGCCGCCCTTGTCGAACCGGCGCAGGTTGCGCGACAGGGCATCGTCGAGAAACGCCGCATCGAGATCGCTTCGGCCGGCAGTCTGCGCGGCGGTCCGGATCTGTTCCAGCAGGTTCAGCAAGCGTCGCGCATCGCCGTCGGCCAGTCCGATCAAACGCGCGCGCGCATCGTCGTCGAAGGTCAGGTCCGGGACTGCGATCTTCCGGGCACGGGCGAACAGCTCGCCGAGTTCTTCGTCCGTGAGACTCTTGAGCACATAGACCGACGCCCGCGACAGCAGGGCCGAGTTCACCTCGAACGAGGGATTCTCGGTCGTGGCGCCGATGAAGGTCAGCAGCCCCGATTCGACGTAGGGTAAAAAAGCGTCCTGTTGCGCCTTGTTGAAGCGGTGAACCTCATCGACAAACAGTATCGTTCGGCGACCGCTTTGCGCGAGCGTGACTTCGGCCCGGGTGATCGCCTCGCGGATGTCCTTGACGCCGGAAAAAACTGCCGACAGCGCGATGAATTCCGCGTCGAACGCTTCCGACATCAGCCGCGCGAGCGTGGTCTTGCCGACCCCGGGCGGGCCCCACAGGATCATCGAGTGCGGTTTGCCCGAATCGAATGCCAGCCGCAACGGTTTGCCGGGAGCCAGCAGATGGGCCTGCCCGACCATCTCGTCGAGTGTTCGCGGCCGCAGCAACTCGGCCAGCGGCGCATGACTGGCGGCTCGCGCAAACAGATCGCTCACGCCGCCCTACTCGCTGACCACGTCGGCACCGGCCGGCGCCGTGAAGCGAAACAGCTCGGCATCGAGCGCGGAATTGGCCTGCAGCGCACTGAATTCGAGCCGGGTGGTCTGGCCGAAGCTGTCTTTCAACTGCATTGCCTGCGGCAGGTTGTCGCGAAATCCGATCCGGACCAGCTCGAAGCTGCCGTCCGGCTGGTTCGGCGTCGCCTCGATCCACTCCAGCCCATCCGCGTTTCCGGCATTCTTGACGCTGAAGTTCGTCTCGAATGCGTTGTCGCCGGCAAGCAGGGCTGCCGGGCTGCTGCCGAGCGCGTTACCGACACGCTTGACCGTCACCTGGTTGAGATCCCGGTCATAAATCCACAGCTTTTCGCCGTCGCTCACCAGCAACTGGTAGTAGGGCTTGTCGTAAATCCAGCGGAACTTGCCCGGACGCGAGAAGGCGAAGCTCCCGCTGGAGATTTGCGGCTTACGGCCGGAACTGGCGCTCACCGTCTGGGTAAACGCCGCCTTCGCGCCGCGTGTGTTCTCGATGAATGTCCGCAGTTGCTCAATTCCGGCGGCATCGGCCATGCCGGACAACGTGACCGCCAGGGTGAGCAAGGCAGCTTTCAAGAGACGTACCGGTTTCATGGACACTCGCTGATTGACGACGATAGGCGATCAACGCGCAACGCGCCGCCCTGGTTGGCGCGGATTATTCAGCCTTTGCCGGGACCAGCACCTCGCGATTGCCGTTGCTGCCCATCGGCGAGACGAGGCCTGCCCGTTCCATCTGCTCGATCAGGCGCGCCGAGCGGTTGTAGCCGATGCGCAGGTGCCGCTGCACCAGGGAGATCGACGGGCGGCGGGTCTTGATGACGACCTCCACCGCCTGATCGTACAGCGGATCGGCTTCGGCATCGCCGTTGCCGCCCATCCCAAGGGCGTCCCCACCTTCGCCATCGCCGTCGATCGATGCGTCCAGGATGCCTTCGACATAGTCCGGCTGACCCAGGCTCTTCAGGTAGTTGACCACCTTGTGAACCTCGTCGTCGGCGACAAAGGCGCCGTGGACCCGAACCGGCAGCCCGGTGCCGGGTGCGAGATAGAGCATGTCGCCCTGGCCGAGCAGGGCTTCGGCACCCATCTGGTCGAGGATGGTGCGCGAATCGATCTTCGAAGAAACCTGGAACGCGACCCGCGTCGGAATGTTCGCCTTGATCAGGCCGGTGATGACGTCGACGCTCGGGCGCTGCGTGGCGAGGATCAGGTGGATGCCCGCCGCACGCGCCTTTTGCGCCAGCCGCGCGATCAGTTCCTCGACCTTCTTGCCGACCACCATCATCAGATCGGCGAGTTCGTCGATCACCACCACGATGAAGGGCATATGCGGCAGCGGTTCGGGCGAATCAGGCGTGATCGAGAACGGATTGGTCAGTGGTGCACCGGCCTTCTGCGCGTCGGCGATCTGCTTGTTGTAGCCGGAAAGATTGCGCACACCGAGTGTGGCCATCAGCTTGTAGCGCCGCTCCATTTCGCCGACGCACCAGTTGAGCGCGTTGGCGGCATATTTCATGTCGGTGACCACCGGCGCCAGCAGGTGCGGAATGCCCTCGTAGACCGACAGCTCGAGCATTTTCGGGTCGACCAGGATCAGCCGCACATTGCTCGGCTCCGCCTTGTACAGCAGGGACAGGATCATCGCGTTGATGGCGACCGACTTGCCGGAGCCGGTCGTGCCGGCCACCAGCAGGTGGGGCATCTTCGCCAGATCCGCCACCTTCGGCAGGCCGCCGATGTCCTTGCCCAGCACCAGCGTCAGCGGCGAGTGCATATCATGATACTGGGCCGAGCCGAGTATCTCCGACAGGCGCACCACCTGGCGCTTGACGTTGGGGATCTCCAGCCCCATGCACGACTTGCCGGGGATCGTCTCGACCACGCGGATGCTGATCACCGACAGCGCGCGCGCCAGATCCTTCACCAGATTGACGATCTGGCTGCCCTTCACACCGACTGCCGGCTCGATCTCGTAGCGGGTAATGACCGGACCGGGGTAGGCAGCGAGCACCTTGACTTCGACGCCGAAGTCGCCCAGCTTGCGCTCGATCAGCCGCGAGGTGAATTCCAGCGTGTCGGGCGAAGGCGGGTCGGCATCGGGCGCCGGTTCGTCGAGCAGTTCGAGCGGCGGCAGCGCGCCGCCGGGCAGTTCGCGGAACAGCGGTTGCTGCCGCTCCTTGTCGCGCCGACTGGACTTCGCCACCCCGATGACGGCCGGTTCGATGCGCAGCGGCGTCGCATCTTCGACATAGCGCTTGCGTTCGATCTCGACGCCCTTCTCGCGCTTTTCTGCCACTTCGCGTCCGGCCCGGCGGTCCTGCCAGTTTTGCCACAGCCCGGCAAGCATCGCCCAAGCGTGTTCGAGAAACGCGCCAAATCGTTCGAAGATGGTGATCCACGACACCCCGAAGAACACACTGATGCTCGCCGCAAACAGCGCCAGCAGCAACAGGGTGCCGCCGGTGAAACCGAAGAATCGTCCGGCCAGCGTGGCGATCTCCTGGCCGATCATGCCGCCGGCGCCGAACGGCAAGGGCCCGGTGATGCTGTAGAAGCGCAGAGCCTCGATTCCGCTGCTCGCCACGATCAGCAGGACGAAGCCGACGAAAGCAATCCAGAACGGCCGCCGATCGGCGACGAAGAACCGATTGACTCGGCGATATCCCCACAGTACGGAAATCACCAGGTAGGCGACGCACCACCAGGCCGAGAAACCGAACAGCGCAAACAGCAAGTCGGCAACCCAGGCACCGAACGGCCCACCGGGATTGGCGATGTGCTCGATCGTCGAGGCGTGAGACCAGCCGGGATCGGCTGTGCTGTACCCCGCAAGAACCATCGCGACAAACGCTGCAAGGACACCGAGCAACAGCCAGCGCGCCTCCTGCAGCAGCGAAGCGATCTTCTCCGGCAATGGCTGGGGGGCGTTGCGGGTGGAAGTGCGGGAATGCATCGAGGTCGGGGTTCGGGCGTTGCAGACGCGGGTTGCGCAACCGATCGGCCGTCGGCTACGACCGCTTGCCCGGATTATACAGGCGGGCAATTATGGCAGCCGCGCCCGCTCAACGGGGGATTCAGATCGTATTGATCCGTTCACGCAGGAAGACCTTGCCATCGGTCTCTTCGATCAGCCCCTGCACCTGCAGATCCTTCATGACGCGGCTTACCATCTCGCGCGAGGCACCGATCATCTTGGCAATGTCCTGCTTGGAGATCTTCTTGGTCACCACCTGCTGGCCGCCGACGTTTTCCGCCATGTCGAGCAGCAACCGGGCCACCCGGCCGTAGACGTCCATCAGCGCGAGGCTCTCGATCTTGCGGTCTGCCACCCGCAGACGCTGAATCAGATTCTTCATGAACTGCAGCGAAACTTCGAAATTCTCCTGCAGCACGCGCTTGAAATCGCCCTTGGACATCACCACCAGATTGGTCGACGACACCGCAAGCACGGTCGCCGAACGGGGATTCTCGTCCAGCACGCCCATTTCGCCGAACACCTCGCCCGGGCCGAGCATGGTCAGGATGACCTCGCGCCCCTCCTCGTCACTGACCAGAACCTTCAGGTTGCCCGACAGGACGAAGTACACGAAATCGGTGCGATCGCCGGCATGGACCACCGTCGAGCCGCGCGCGACGTTGCGCAGCATGGAGCAGCGGGCGATCGATTCGAGACGATCGTCCGGCAGATTCTGGTACATCTGGAAGGATCTGAGTGCGGCCAGCGATACCGGATGATTCGACATCTGCAACTCCTGACTTTGTGCTTTTGGTGAAAGAACCTCTCGGGCACAGTTCAATAGCCCACTGAAACCATGGCTGCCGCCAGCGCGACGATCCGAGTTTCACTCTCTGCAAGAATGGGATTATTCTTTCATCAAGCAATTAGCGCAATACCCGTTGCAAATTCTTGTGTTCTTCGGTTCCGGCAATCGCCGCCTCGAACGGCCGCCGAGAGCCCCGGGATATAATCGTCGCCAGACACCGCGAAGAACGTCGCAAGCCTCCAAACCCCGATCGGACACCACCATGGCCACGACCAACCGACATGAACGCCTGATCATTCTAGGCTCCGGCCCGGCCGGTTACTCGGCAGCCGTTTACGCTGCGCGGGCGAACCTGGCACCCGTGCTGATAACCGGCCTCGCCCAGGGTGGCCAGTTGATGACCACCACCGACGTGGATAACTGGCCGGCCGACGCCGAAGGTGTTCAGGGCCCGGAACTGATGGCCCGTTTCGAAGCCCATGCCAAGCGCTTCAATACCGAGCTTGTTTTCGACCAGATCCACACGGTCAAGCTCACCGAGCGCCCATTCAGTCTGATCGGCGATGCCGGCACCTACACCTGCGATGCCCTGATCATCGCCACCGGCGCCACCGCCAAGTATCTCGGGCTTCCTTCGGAACAAGCGTTCTCGGGGCGCGGCGTCTCGGCCTGCGCAACCTGTGACGGATTCTTCTACCGCGACCAGAAGGTCGCGGTGATCGGTGGCGGCAACACGGCGGTCGAGGAAGCACTCCACCTCGCCAACATCGCATCGCACGTAACGGTCGTGCATCGTCGAAACAAGCTTCGCGGCGAAAAGATCCTCCAGGACAAACTGTTCGAAAAGGAGCGTGCCGGCAAGGTTACGATCAGCTGGGATCATACGCTGGACGAGATTCTCGGCGACAGCACCGGCGTTACCGGCATGCGCGTGAAGAGCGTCAAGACCGGCGCAACTGAAGACGTGGCGCTGCAGGGCGTCTTCATCGCCATTGGCCATCAGCCCAATACCGAGATTTTCGCCGGCCAGCTCGAGATGGTGAACGGCTACATCGTCACCAAGGGCGGGCGTGAAGGTGATGCCACGGCCACCAGCATTCCCGGCGTGTTCGCCGCCGGCGACGTGCAGGACCACATCTACCGGCAGGCGGTCACCAGTGCCGGCTCCGGTTGCATGGCTGCGCTCGACGCCGAGCGCTATCTCGACGGCTTGAACTGAGCGACGCGGGCCCATTCGCCTCACGGATGGTCGTCAGCCGGCAGTCATGCGAAAGAGATCTCCTCCGTCCGCGAGCGACGACGACGCCGCCGCCATGTTCCGCGAGGCGGTCGCCGACGCGACGCCGATCGCCAGCGACCGCTTCCACCACGAACCGCCTGCGCCGCAGCCAATTCCCCGCCAGCGTAGTGCCGACGAACGCGCTGCGCTGCGGGAATCTTTGACCGATCTGCAATCCCTCGATCTGGCGCTCGAAGGCGGCGACGAGCCGAATTTCGTGCGCGATGGCCTGCCGCGCACCGTTCTGCGCGACTTGCGCCGCGGTCGCTGGGTGGTTCAGGAACAGATCGACCTGCATGGCGCGACCCGCAACCTCGCTCGCGAGTTGTTGCGCGACTTGATTGCCGAGGCGGTTCGCCGGGAAGTTCGATGCCTGCGGGTAATCCACGGCAAAGGGCTCGGCTCGCCGGGGCGCGAGCCCGTGCTCAAGGGGCTGGTCCGCGGCTGGCTCGCGGCGCGGCCCGAGGTGCTGGCCTTTTGCCAGGCGCGCGGGCACGACGGCGGTGCGGGCGCCTTGATCGTACTTTTGCGCAGCGGCAGAAAGCACGACGGCGCTGCCTGAGCAGCGCCGTCATCGCACACGGCCTGTGTCAGATCGCCGCTTCGTCGGTTTCGCCGGTGCGGATGCGGACGATGCCTTCGACCGGGGTGACGAAGATTTTGCCGTCGCCGATCTTGCCGGTGCGTGCCGACTTGACGATCGCGTCGATCGCCAGCTCCGCGGTGGCTTCCGCGACGATCACCTCGATCTTCACCTTGGGCAGGAAGTCGACGACATACTCGGCGCCACGATACAACTCGGTGTGCCCCTTCTGTCGTCCAAACCCCTTGACCTCGGTCACGGTCAGGCCGGTTATCCCGACCTCCGACAGTGCTTCGCGCACCTCGTCGAGCTTGAATGGTTTGATGATGGCTTCGATCTTCTTCATGCGCTTCGCTCCATGCAGTCTCTGACGTTCTGCGGGTCGCCCGGCTCGCGTCACCACTCGTCGGTATAGCGCGATGTTATCGGATAACGCCAATCCTTGCCGAATCCGCGTTGCGTCACCCGTATGCCGACCGGCGACTGGCGCCGCTTGTATTCGCTGCGCTTAAGCATCTGCACGATGCGCCGAACGTCGGTCTCCTCGAAGCCCTTGGCCACCATTTCACGCGGGCTTTCGTCAAGTTCCATGTAGCACCGGATGATCGCATCGAGCGTTTCGTAAGGCGGCAAGGTGTCCTGGTCGGTCTGGTCCGGGCTTGAGTTCGGCCGAAGGCAGGCGTGTCAGGATGTTCTGCGGAATCACTGGCGACACGCCGTTGCGCCAGGCGCACAAACGATAGACGAAGGTCTTGAAGATGTCCTTGATCACCGCGAAGCCGCCTGCCATGTCGCCGTAGAGTGTGGCATAGCCGACCGCCATTTCGCTCTTGTTGCCGGTTGTCAGCACGATCGACCCGAACTTGTTCGACAATGCCATCAGGATCATGCCGCGAATGCGCGCCTGCAGGTTCTCTTCGGTGGCATCGGCGGCGCGCCCGGCAAACTCCTTCGCCAGCATTGTCTCGAAGGTCTTCATCGCCGGCTCGATCGGGATCTCGTCGTAGCGAATGCCGAGGTTTGCCACCAGCTCGCGCGAGTCGTCGAGGCTCATCTGCGCCGTGTAGGGAGAAGGCATCATCACAGCCCGCACCTTTCCGGGACCGAGCGCATCGACCGCGACCGCCAGCGTCAGCGCGGAATCCACGCCCCCCGACAGGCCGATGATCGCACCGGGAAAGCCGTTTTTTCCAAGGTAGTCGCGCACGCCGAGATTGAGCGCGGCATAGACATCGGCCTCCAGTGACTGGGCGGCGGCAATCCCGCCACGCTGCAGATCGCCATCGACGAACTCGATGATATCGAGCGACTCCTCGAACGACGATGCCTGATAGACCAGATCGCCGCGCGCATCGAGCGCGAACGACGCGCCGTCGAATACCAGTTCGTCCTGCCCGCCAACCAGGTTGGCGTAGACTACCGGCATATTGGTGTCGGCGATCCGGCTGCGCAACACCTCGTAGCGGCGCGCCTGCTTGTTCATGTGATAGGGCGACGCATTGAGCGCCAGCAGCAATTGCGCGCCGGCAGCATGCGCGGCATCGGCCGCACCGGGCTCCCACACATCGGCGCAGATGTTGATGCCGCACGCGACCCCGTTGACCGCGATCACGCAGGCCCGATCGCCGGGGTCGAAGTAGCGCTCCTCGTCGAACACCTCGTAATTGGGCAGACGGTGCTTGCGATAGACCGTGACGACCCGTCCGCCCTGGATCACCGCAGCCCCGTTGTAGCGGCGCTCGCCCTCGGCCTCGGGAAAGCCGACGATCAGGGTAATGCCGTGCACCTCTGTCGCGAGCGCGCCCAGTTCCCGCGCGCAGGCACGGTAGAAATCGGGCCGCAACAGCAGATCCTCGGGCGGATAACCGCACAGGGCGAGTTCCGGCGTAATCACGATATCGGCGCCGGCATCGCGGGCCCGCGAGCACATCTCGCCTATCCGCCGTGCATTGCCAGCGAGATCGCCGAGCACGCAATTGAGCTGGGCAATGGCAATCCGTAACGTCGGCGGTCTGGACATCCGGCAAATATAACTCGCCGCACCCGGCTTGTGCGGCGCCCGAAACTGCGATCAAAAACTGTCGTACCATTGCCGCCGCGTTTGCGGCAACCAGCGCCGGCGCCGGCAACTCGCTCAGCCGACGATAGTTCTGTAAGTTAAATAATGTAATTTATTAGATATAATGCGAACTTTTTCAAAGAGGGGGAAGCTAGCGATGGGAGGAGATCATGAGTAGCGCAATGTATGAGCGGATGCGGACAAATCCGAAATTCCAGGAACTGGTCGCGACCCGGGGACGCTTCGCTTGGACTTTGTCGATTGTCGTTCTGGTCCTGTTTTACGGCTTCGTCCTGGCGGTCGCGTACGCGCCGAGCACGCTTGGCCAGCCGGTCAGTGACGGCGCCATGCTGACCATCGGGGTAGCGGTCGAAGCCTTCCTGTTCATCCTGTTCTGGGTGCTTTCGGCCGTTTACGTGAGACGCGCGAATGGCGAGTTCGATGCCCTGACCCAGGAAGTCATCAAACAGGCACAGAAGGAGAACAAATAATGCGCCGCCTAACCGATGTCGTTGCCGCAGTCGGGCTGTTCGCCCTCTGCGCCCTGGCTTACGCCGGTCCGCCGGTCGAAGGCGCCATGGAACAGCAGGCCACCAACTGGCACGCCATCATCATGTTCTGCATCTTCGTCGCCCTGAGCATGGGGATCACCTATTGGGCGTCTAGCCGAACCAAGTCGACGGCCGACTTCTACACGGCCGGTGGCGGCATCACCGGCTTCCAGAACGGCATGGCGATCGCCGGCGACTACATGTCGGCCGCCACACTGCTCGGCTTGACGGCGCTGGTCTACGGCAAGGGCTTCGACGGCTATCTTTACATGCTGGCGTTCTTCGCCGGCTGGCCGATCATCCTCTTCATGATGGCCGAGCGTCTGCGCAACCTGGGACGCTTTACCTTCGCCGACATCACGTCCTTCCGCCTCGACCAGGGCAAGGTACGCACGATGGCAGCGATCTCCTCGCTGGTCGTGGTCTGCTTCTATCTGATCGCCCAGATGGTCGGCGCCGGCCAGTTGATCAAGCTGCTGTTCGGCCTTGATTACAGCATCGCCGTCATCGGCGTGGGTGTGCTGATGATGGTCTATGTGACCTTCGGCGGCATGGTGGCGACGACCTGGGTGCAGATCATCAAGGCAGGCTTGCTGCTGAGCGGCGGCACGCTGGCGATGCTGCTTGCGTTCAGCCACTTCGATTTTTCCTTCCATACACTGTTGGAAAAGGCAACGGCCGTGCACGCGCTCGGTCCCAAGCTGATGACACCCGGCGGTCTGCTGTCCGATCCAATCAACGCCATTTCGCTCGGCCTCGGCCTGATGTTCGGCACTGCCGGCTTGCCGCACATCCTGATGCGCTTCTTCACCGTGAGCAATGCCAAGGAAGCGCGCAAGTCGGTGCTCTACGCGTCCGGCTTCGTCGCCTACTTCTTCAACGTGATCTTCATCATGGGTCTTTGCGCGATCCTGGTTGTCGGCCAGAATCCGGACTTCTTCGAAGAAGGCAAGATCGGCGGCAAGCTGATCGGCGGCGGCAACATGGTCGCCATGCACCTCGCCAAGGCAGTCGGCGGCGACCTGCTGCTCGGCTTCATGGCGGCAGTCGCCTTCGCCACCATCCTGGCCGTGGTTTCGGGTCTGGCACTGGCGGGCGCCTCGGCGATCTCGCATGACCTCTACTCCCGCGTCATCATGAAGGGCAAGGCCACGGAGGCTGCCGAGATTCGCGTTTCGAGAATCGCCACCATCACTCTCGGTGTCGTTGCCATCATCCTGGGCATCCTGTTCGAGAAGCAGAATGTCGCCTTCATGGTCGGCCTGGCCTTTGGCGTGGCGGCGGCGGGCAACTTCCCGGTGCTGATCCTCTCGATGTACTGGAAGGGCCTGACCACCCGGGGTGCACTCATGGGCGGTTACGGTGGCCTGATTTCCGCGGTGGCCTTCGTGGTGTTCTCCAAGTCAGTGTGGGTGGATGTGCTGGCCAACAAGGCGGCGCTGTTCCCGTACTCCCAGCCTGCCCTGTTCGCGATGCCGATCGCCTTCCTGCTGGCCTACATCTTCTCCAAGTCGGATGCGAGCGTCAGGGGTAGATCCGAAATCGCGGCCTTCGACGACCAGTATGTCCGGGCTCAGACCGGCTTCGGGGCGGCAACGGCGACCAGCCACTAGTCAGCGGCGCAGACAGAACCCCGGATGGCACATGCCATCCGGGGTTTTTCTTTTCTGGCGAGCTGCACTTGCTAGAATCCGCGCGTCTGACAGCCTGTCGGGCCGGCATGGTGGCGGCGCTGCGCGGGCAATTGCGGGGCCACAGTGACCGAACGACCCACGACCCTGGTTCTCGACTCGCTCGACCAGGTCGCTGCCGGCGACTGGGATGCGCTGGCCGGCGATCAGCCGTTCGTGCGGCACGCCTTTCTGCGGGCGCTGGAAGTCAGCGGATGCGCCACCGCGCGTACCGGCTGGCGCGCGCGCCATCTCACTTTGTGGCAGGACGACACGCTGGTCGGCGCAGTGCCGCTGTACGAGAAGTCGCACTCGCGCGGCGAGTACGTGTTCGACTGGGCGTGGGCCGAGGCGTACTCGCGCCACGGTGAGCGCTACTACCCGAAACTGGTGTCGAGCATTCCCTTCTCGCCGATACCCGGCGCCCGACTGATGGCACGCGACGACGATAGCCGCCGCGCCCTGATCGACGCTTTGATGGAGTATTCGAGGCAATCGCAGATCTCCTCGCTGCACATGCTGTTCCCCTGCGAAACCGACACCCGGGCCCTCGCGGCGGCCGGGCTGCAGATACGCCATGCCGTGCAGTTTCACTGGTGCAATGCCGGCTGGCCGGATTTCGAGGCCTTCCTCGACTCGCTGGTCCGCGACAAGCGCAAGAAGATCCGCCAGGAACGGCGCCGCGTGCGCGAAGCCGGCGTTCGCTTTCGCCGTTTGCAGGGCGCCGAGATCACCGAGGCCGACTGGAATCTGTTCATGCGCTGCTACGTCAACACCTATCACCAGCGCGGGCAGCACCCCTACCTGAACCAGGCGTTCTTCTTCGAACTCGCCCGTACCATGCCCGGCAATTTGTTGCTGCTGGTTGCCGAACGCGAGGCCAGACCGATCGCCGCCGCCCTCGACATCTGCGATGAGCAGGCGCTCTACGGCCGCTACTGGGGCGAACTGGAACACGTGCCGCTGCTGCATTTCGAGGCCTGCTACTACCAGGGCATCGAATGGTGCATCGATCACGGCATCGGCCGCTTCGAAGGTGGTGCGCAGGGAGAGCACAAACTGGCGCGGGGCCTGTTGCCGGTGCGCACGACTTCGGCCCACTGGATACGCGACGAGCGCTTCGCCGATGCCGTCCAGCGCTATCTCGAACGCGAAAGCGCCGGCATCGCCGACTACTTCGACGAACTCGAAGCGCACACCCCGTTTCGGATCGACGAGTAGGCCTAGCCTGCAAGCCGCATGGAATGGCGATCTACAGCATGGCAAGCCTGCAAGCCGCATGGGTACTTTCTCACAGGCTTGCCATGCTGTAGACCGCCATTCCATGCGGGTTGCAGAGCATCAGCAATTCCGGAAAAAACGCACGCGGCGGACGCGGCGGACTCTCTCGCGGCCGTAGCGGGGACGATCAATAGGCCGGCTTTTCCGACGATTCGGCGTAGCGCTGCACGCCTTCGATGATTTCCTTCTTCGCCTCTTCCGCGCCGAGCCAGCCCTTGACCTTGACGAACTTGCCCGGCTCGAGATCCTTGTAGTGGGCAAAGAAGTGCGCGATCTGGTCGAGCAGGATCTGCGGAAAATCGCGCGGGCTCTGGATGTCGCGATACATCGGCGTCAGCTTGTCCACCGGCACGGCGAGCAGCTTGCCGTCGGCGCCCGCCTCATCTTCCATCGACAGCAGGCCGACCGGGCGGCAGCGCACCACCGAACCCGGCGGCAACCCGAACGGCGAGACTACCAGCACGTCGACCGGATCGCCGTCGCCGGCGATGGTGTGCGGAATGTAACCGTAGTTGCACGGATAGTGCATCGCGGTGCCCATGAAACGATCGACGAAGATCGCGCCGGAAACCTTGTCGACTTCGTACTTGATCGGATCGGCATGCATCGCGATTTCGATGACGACGTTGAAATCGTTCGGCAGATCGTTGCCGGATGGAACGCGCTCGAGACCCATATTGTCTTGCTCCCTGGAATCCGCCGATTATAGCGCCAAGCCGGCCATCGCCCCGCAGCAAGGCGGCGCTGCGAGCCGTCGCGAGCACTCTCCCGACCCACGCCGATCCGGACGAGCCAGTTCCCCCGTCCGAACGGCTTGCAGCCGAAGAGCGTCGTTCAGTTTGCCTCGAAGCCAGCCTTCATGATGACTGCCTTGAGCGCAATCGTCGACACCGTGGCCGGATCGTACTCGACCCGCGCCTCGCCATGTTTAAGCGATACGTCGGCGCGACTTACGCCAGGCAGTGCTTGCAGCACATTGGTCACGCTGCGCACGCAGCCCATGCAGGTCATGCCCGCGATCTTGATGGTTGCGGATTCCATGCTTGCTCCTTATCGACGACTATCGAATTCCCGGCTTCCAGCGGCGCAGCAGCAGCGAATTGCTGACCACCGATACCGATGACATTGCCATCGCTGCCCCGGCAATTACCGGATTGAGCAGCCCGAGCGCGGCCAGCGGTATGCCGAGCGCGTTATACACGAAAGCGAAGAACAGATTCTGGCGAATCTTCGACAGCGTTGCACGCGAAAGGTCGATCGCATCTGCCACCCCTCCGAGATCGCTCTTGACCAGGGTCATGTCGGCCGCTTCCATCGCCACGTCGGCACCGCTGCCGACCGCAAAACTCACGTCGGCCGCCGCCAGCGCCGGCGCATCGTTGATACCGTCCCCGGCCATGCCAACAAGGCCGGCAGGCGATTTCAGGGCCACGACCCGCCGCGCCTTGTCGGCCGGCAAGACCTCGGCTTCGAACTCGGCAATGCCCGCTTCGCGCGCCACGGCCCGCGCGGTGTGGACGTTGTCGCCGGTCAGCATGACGACCCGCACGCCCGCATCGGCCAGTCGGGCAATCGCCGCCGGTGCGCCATCGCGCAAGGCGTCTGCCACCGCGACCAGCCCGATCGCGGCACCCCGGCTGCCGAGCACGATCACCGTCTTGCCAGCATCGGCAAGTGCTCCGATATGGTCTTCGCCACCGACAACACCGTGCTCGCGCATGAAGCGCGGCGACCCGAGGACATGGTCGATGCCGTCGATCGCGCCGCTGATCCCGCCACCTGCGACCGCCTGCAAGCCCGTCGGCACCGAAAGAGCAAGGCCGCGCTGCCGCGCCGCGTCGACCACGGCAAACGCCAACGGATGCGCACTCCCCTGCTCGAGGCTCGCCGCCAGTCGCAGCACCTCGGACTCATCTGCGGCCAGACCGACGACATCGGTCAGCTGCGGGCGGCCGATCGTCAGGGTTCCGGTCTTGTCGACCACCAGCACCTTGACATGCTCGGCGCGCTCGAGTGCCTCGGCATTCTTGACCAGGATGCCGGCTGCGGCACCGCGACCGGTGCCGACCATGATCGCCGTCGGCACCGCGAGCCCGAGCGCGCAGGGGCAGGCAATCACCAGTACCGCGACGGCGTTCACCAGGGCCACCTCGAAGCCGCCGCGCCACCACCAGAACAGCAGGGTCGCCAGCGCGATCGCGCAGACCGTCGGCACGAAGATCGCCGCGATACGGTCGGCCAGGCGCTGCACCGGGGCCTTCGACCCCTGCGCCTGCGCGACCATGCGGATGATGCCGGCCAGCAAGGTCGCCTCGCCGACGCCGCAGGCGCGACAGCGCAGCAGGCCCGATCCGTTGATCGTCGCCGCGAACACCCGGTCGCCGGCCCGCTTGTCGACCGGCATGCTCTCGCCGGTCAGCATGGCCTCGCTGGCACTCGATTCGCCGTCGATCACCACGCCATCGACCGGCATCGCGTCGCCGGCGCGCACCAGGAACACGTCTCCGGTGTGCAACTGCGCCACCGGCACCTCGACGACCTGGCCGTCGCGTTCGATACGCGCGCTCTGCGGCTGCAGCCTGACCAGCGCCTCGATCGCCTCGCCGGCACGCGCCTTGGCCCGCGCTTCGAGCAGCTTGCCCAGCAGCACCAGCGTGATGATGGTAGCCGAGGCTTCGAAATAGACATGCAGGTCGTGGCGTCCGCCAAGCGTGACGACCACGCTCCACAGGTAGGCCATGCTGGTACCGAGCGCGACCAGCACATCCATGTTGGCGGCCCCACCACGCAGCGACTTCCAGGCCCCGCTGTAAAAGCGCCAGCCGACCCAGAACTGCACCGGCGTGGCGAGCAACAGTTGCACGCCGCGCGGCACCAGATCGTGGATGCCGCCGACGAACATCGCCGGCATCTGGGCGATCAGCGGCAGCGTCAGGACCGCCGAGATCAGGAAACGCCGGAACTCCGCCTGCCACTGCGCGAGGCGCCGGCGCTTGTCGTCTTCGCGTGTTGCGCCCTGCAGCAGGTCGGCACCGAAACCGGCCGCACGCACCGCGTCGATGATGGCCTGCTCGTCGCTGATACCCGGCGTCAGTTGCACGGCCGCGGTTTCGTTGGCGAAGTTGACGACGCCCTGCACACCGGGCAGGCAGTTGAGCACTTTCTCGATGCGTGCGGCGCACGCGGCACAGGTCATGCCGGAAAGCGCGAACTTGACGCGCCGCTGCGGCACCGAAAAGCCGGCGCCCTCGATCGCCTCGACGATCTGCACCGGCGTGGTCTGCGGACCGACGGCGACACTCACCCGCTCGGCGGCGAAATTGACCGACGCGCCGACATCGGGCAGCCGATTGAGAACGCCCTCGATGCGCGCCGCACAGGCGGCGCAGGTCATGCCGTCGATCGGAAGATCGAGCTGGAGCCGGGGTTCGGAGGGAGCATTCATGATGCGCGGCCGCGGCGGCGCGAAGCAGGCTCGAAGTGGACTATTTCGCCAACAACACCGGCACGGTGGCCAGTTGCAGCACCTTGCCGGCAACCGACCCGATCATCATGGTGGCCAGCGCCCCTCGCCCATGCGTGCCCATGGCGATCAGCGTGCATCCGAGCTGGCTCGCGACATGGCAGATGGTCTCGGCCGGCTGGCCGACATGGATGTGGGGCGTGAAGCTGATGCCGGCCGCATCGAGCTGGGCGCGAGCCGGCGCAAGCTCCGTCTCGCCCTCTTCCCGGTAATAGGCGTCGAGCGTCTCGCGGCTGACGTGGCGCGTGGCAAAACCGATCGGCACCGGCAGATGAACATGGAGAAGCTGCACGGTCGGCGGCGACTTCAATTCCGCAGCAAGCGAAATCACGCGATCGACCGCACGGTGGGAAACCTCGGAACCGTCTACCGCGAGCAGGACATTCATGGACATCATGTTACACGTGGCACACCACGCCCTGCCATAGCCTGCCGCCGAGCGTGCCCGCATTGACCAGCCCGAACACGCCGAATCCGAGCACCAGCAGTCCTGAACTGATCCGCAGCCACTTCTGCCGGGTCACCTCGCGCAGGCGCGTCAGCAGCATGCCCGCCAGCATCAGATTGGGCAAGGTACCGAGTCCGAAGGCGAGCAACAGGCCGCCGCCGCGCATTGCCGAACCCGAAACCAGCGCCGTCGCGAGCACCGAATAGACGAGTCCGCAGGGCAGAAAGCCCCACAGCAGCCCCAGCGGCAAGGCCTGCGCCATGCTTCTCGCCGGGAGGAAACGAGCGGTCAGCGGCTGAATGCGCGCCCACACCCGGTGTCCGGCACGTTCGAGCGGCGCCAACAAGGATGTCATGCCGGTCAGATAGAGCCCGAGCGCTATCAGCATCACGTTCGCGACGACGTAGAGCGCCATCTGGACCGGCAACACGTTGTTGAGCACCATGCCGAGGCCGCCGATCGCACCGAGCGCGGCGCCGGCAAGCGTGTAGGAGGTGATTCGGCCGATGTTGTAGGCCGCGTGGAGTTGCCAGTCCGGCTTGCTGCCGGGGCGCTTGACCGTCAGCGCACCGACGATGCCGCCGCACATGCCGACACAGTGGGTGCCGCCGAGCAGACCGATCAGGAAGACCGCGATATAGCCGGTTTCGGGCATTCTCGAGCAAGGGCAACGGCAACGATCATGGCGCCGATTCTACGCGCGCGGCAATTCAATCTTGTTCCGCCTAGATCACCTTCGAGTAGCGCACGCGATCCCGATCGCTGCGCAGGTAGCGATCGAACAGCATCGCGATCGCCCGCACCAGCAGGCGACCGCGCGGCAGCACGGTGATCCACTGGCTGTCCAGGCGGACCAGGCCGGCCCTTTCCATGTCGCGCAGATCGGCAAGCTCGGCGGCGAAGTAGCTGTCGAAGTCGATCAGATGGGCGACCTCGATGCCCTCGATCGACAGCTCGAAATGGCACATCAGCGCCTGGATGATCGAGCGGCGCAACAGATCGTCGGGCGTCAGCTCGATGCCGCGCAAGACCGGCAGGACGCCGCGATCGAGTGCATCGTAGTACTCATCGACAGTGCGGAAATTCTGGCTGTACGAGGGGCCGACCTTGCCGATCGCCGACACGCCGAAGGCCAGCAGATCGCAATCCGCATGAGTCGAATAGCCCTGGAAGTTGCGGTGCAGGCGCCCCTGGCGCTGGGCGATCGCCAGCTCGTCATCGGGCCGCGCGAAGTGATCCATGCCGATATAGACATAGCCCGCGTCGGTCAGCCGGCGGATGGCCAGCGAGAGAATCTGCAGCTTGGCGTCGGCCGAGGGAAGTTCGGCTTCATCGATGCGCCGCTGCGGCTTGAACAAGCCGGGCAGATGCGCGTAGTTGTAGACCGACAGGCGATCGGGCGAGATCTCGATCATCTGCTCGAGTGTGCGATTGAAGCCGACGACGTTCTGCCTCGGCAGCCCGTAGATCAGATCGACGCTGACCGACTTGAATCCGCTCGCGCGCGCGGCATCGATCACCGCCCTGGTTTCCTCGATGCTCTGGATCCGATTGACCGCGCGTTGCACGTCCGGGTCGAAATCCTGGACACCGACGCTCATGCGATTGAAGCCGAGTTCGGCGAGCAACTGCACGGTCGCGAAATCGACCTTCCGCGGGTCGACCTCGATCGAGTATTCGCCATTGGGCAGGAAACGGAAGTGCTCGCGTATCGTGCCGATCAACTGGCGCATCTCGTCGTGAGACAGGAAGGTCGGCGTTCCGCCACCCAGGTGTAGCTGGATGAGCTCACGGCTGCCGTCCACCAGAGCAGCCTGCATCGCGATCTCTTTCGCCAGATAACTCAGATAGTTGGCGGAGCGACCATGGTCCTTGGTGATGATCTTGTTGCAGGCGCAGTAGTAGCAGATCGTGCTACAGAAGGGTATATGGACGTATAATGAAAACGGTCGGCTGATGCCCCCGACCGAGCGTTTGCCCAGCCATACGCCGAGCGCGTTGGCGTCGAAAGCCTCGACGAAGCGGTCTGCCGTCGGGTAAGACGTGTAACGCGGACCGTTGATATCGAAGCGTTTGATGAGTTGGGGATCGAATACCAGGTCCGGCTGATTCTGTGCTGTCGCAGTCGTCATATCGAGGAAGCGTCACCAGTGCAGCAGATTCGCAGAACCGGGCAACGGGCACGTTGACGTGGATCAAACAGACGGGGGTAGTGATTCCGTGCATCAGAAGGCGGCAATGCCGATCACCATCGGACACCTGAGAACAGCGTGTTCGCAATGCAATCTCCGAGAACTTTGCCTGCCTTATGGACTGTCGAACCCCGAGCTCGAACTGCTCGACGAAATGGTCGGCACCCGCCGCAAGATCAAGCGCCACACCAACCTGTACCGTTCCGGCGACCCGTTCGAGGGCATCTATGCCATCCGGGCCGGCTTCTTCAAGACCGATGTCCTGCTCGAGGACGGCCGCGACCAGGTGACCGGCTTTCAGATGGCCGGCGAGATCCTCGGTCTGGACGGCATCAGCACCGAACACCATTCATGCAATGCCGTGGCGCTCGAAGACAGCGAGGTCTGCGTCATCGGTTTCGCCAAGCTCGAAGAGCTGTCACGCGAGGTCACTGCACTGCAGCACAATTTCCACAAGGTGATGAGCCGCGAGATCGTGCGCGACCATGGCCTGATGATGCTGCTCGGCACCATGCGTGCCGAGGAACGGCTGGCGGCCTTTCTGCTCAACATGTCACAGCGCTTCATGGCTCGCGGCTATTCGCAGCAGGAGTTCCATCTGCGGATGACGCGCGAGGAAATCGGCTCCTACCTTGGCCTGAAGCTCGAAACGGTTAGCCGCGCCTTCTCCAAATTCCAGGACGACGGCTACATCAGTGTTCAGCAGAAGCACATCCGCATCATCGACATCCCCGGGCTGCGCAAGCTGCTCAACCACCAGGCTCCCCGCTGACCCGCGCCGTGCCGGCGGGGCTGCGACGGCCCGTCATCGCCTGCGCCAGAACCCGCAGCTTCGACTCGTCCAGCAGCTGTCGCGCCATCGGCAACAGCCGCTCCTCCTCGTAATCGATGTGCTGCCGGTAGATGGCATCCATGTCGGACACCAGTCGTTCGTCGAGCGAAGACTGCTGGCCGAGGCGCACCGCTTCGAGTTGCGGTCGCAGGGCATCCCACAGCCCGTACATGTGAGCATGTTCAGCGAGAATGCGCTCCCGCACATCGGCAAGATCCGTCTGCAACTCGGGCGTAACCGCCGCCTGCAGCGCCGGAAGAAGATCGACCTCCTCGTCCTCATGATGGTGCTTGGCGGCGCTATCGAAGTAGCGCAGCACCGCTCCCGCGGCCTGGCGCGCCTGCGCATCCGGACCATGAACGGGCAGATGCGCCAGCAGACGCTGCAGGGTCTGCAACTGGGCCAGCACGCGCCCATGGCAAGCCGAGAGGATCTCCAGCGGCTCGTCGAGCGCCGGGGCAACCGGGATCAGGGAATCCACCATTCGTTCAGGCACCCAGCCAGCCGAGGAATCCGCGTGGGTCTCGCGCCAACGCGACCGACACGATGTAGCCGAATATCATCAAGGCGGCACACCATGCGACGGCGCGAACCGGCTTGTCGCGCCCGCGCCGCAGGGCAATGCTGCCGACACCGATATAGGCGAACAGCCCGAACACCTTCGCGGTCAGCCAGTCCTGGGCCAGCGGATATTGCTGCGACCACAGCGACAGAGCGATCGCGCTGACGAGCAGCAGCGTATCGACGAAATGGGGTGCGACTCTGACCCACCGTTTTGCCAGTTGCGGCGAGTCGGTCAACATCCAGAATCCGCGCAGCATGAAGCCGCTACCGCTCAAGGCGACGCAGGTCACGTGGAACTGCTTGAGCGCGAGGTAGCTCAACCCGGCCGTCCATCGGTACGCGGTTTGAGACAAATCGGAATCATCTTGGTGCACCACAGGCCGAAGATCAGCAGCCACACCACGGCCGTGGCCGCCACCAGTACATTGTAGGCGGACTGCGACAACTCGGCAGCAACCCGCAGCAAAGCAACTGTTTGCAGGCCGAGGAACAGGCGCCAGGTTGCCGCATCGGCCTGCAGCGTCCGCCCCGAGTGACCGAGCGTCACTCGCGACACCATGGCGACCAGCATCGAACCGAAGAAGCCGATCGACAGCGCATGCAGCGACGCCAGGCCGAGCATCGGGTGTCCCGCGGCGAGCGCCAGGCTCTGGCCCACCGACAGCCACAACGCGGCCGGCAGCCAGAGGAAGCCCACATGCAGCATCGCCAGCAGACGGGCCCGGAAGCTCGCGCGCAGTTGCCAGCGCCACGACAGCCAGGACGCGATGGCCGCCATCGCACCATCCGGCAGCCACAGCCAGGTCGGCAGTTCGCCGACCTGCAACAGCAGATGAACGATGCTGGCCCCCAACAGCACGGCAAGCGCCCAGTAGGGCCGCACCATCTGGTACTTCGGAATCACGTTGGCCGAAAAGAACGGCACCATGCGGTGGCACACCACGATGAACAGCGGCACCAGACATGCCCACACGCCGATCGCTTCGGCAAAACGCGGGCCGGCCAGCCAGCCGAACGAGGCATAGCCGATCAGGCAGATCAGCCCCGGCACCCCGGCGGCAAGTGCCGCCCAGGCGTGAAGGGCATGGCGTCGGTCGGCGCCGGGCGCAAAGGCGACCTCGGCGAGAATCAGCACGCCGGCAATCCAGCCCGCAAGCACCACCCACAAGGCCGGTGCCAGCAACGCCGGCCACAGCAGGCCGCCGTGGAACATCGCCCAGCCCGCGGTGAGCAGCGCCCAGCTTAGTAGATAGGGCCGTCCGCCGATCTCGCCCTGCCCCTGCCAGCGCGGCATTGCGGTCATCAGAAAGCCGAATACGAAGAACGGAAACACGCCATAGACCGCAAACGCGCCATGCAGCCAGGATCCCGGCCAGGGCAGTTCGGGCATCGGCAGACCGCCGATTCGCGCGAGCAGCAGCCAGGCCCACCAGGCGAACGCAGCAATGGTCTGGATCGCGCCGGACAGAAACATCACGCGATGTGGCGCGGCGAACAGCACGTTGCGCTGCGGACGTGGTCCGCCGAGTTGGGCAAAGCTCAGCATCTGGCAGCCTGTCGCGCCTTGTTCGTGGGGGCGACGGACCTGCGCCGGTTGCGATGCTGCGTGTAGAATCGAACACCGGCGCGAGGAACAGCATGCACAACGACAAGACCGACATTCCCCAACTGCTTGCCAGCCTGCCGTTGTTCGCCCAGGTCGGCGAAGAAGCGATCGCCCATCTTGCCGCTGCAACCCGCGAGAAGCGCTTGGTACGCGGCGAGGTGCTGTTCCAGCGCGGCGATCCGGCGCGCGGCTTTCACGTCGTATTGCGCGGGCAGATCAAGCTGGCCTTCTCGTCGGCCCAGGGCAACGAGAAGGTGGTCGAAATCATCGGCCCGCAGCAGAGCTTCGGCGAGGCGGTGATGTTCATGGACCGTCCGTATCCTGTATTCGCCGAGGCGCTGAGCGACACCCTGTTGCTCACCATCGGCAAGAACGCCATCTCCGAACTGCTCGAACGGGATCCGCACTTCGCGAAACGCCTGCTGGCGGGGCTGTCGGCGCGACTTCACAGCCTCGTGCGCGATGTCGAGTCCTACACCCTGCGCTCGAGCACCCAGCGCCTGATCGGCTACCTGTTGCAGGATTGCCAGTCGCCGGACGCGGAACGACCCGCGGGCGAGCAGACGATCGCTCTGCCGACCTCCAAGCAGGTGATCGCCTCGCGGCTCAATCTGACGCCGGAAACCCTGTCGCGCATATTTGCCGAGCTGACGCAGGCCGGACTGATTTCGGTGCATGGCAAACAAGTGACGATTCACGACTGCGACCGCCTGTCGCGCTACGAGCCCTGAGCCTCGGCCCGGGTCGCGTGGCGAATATGGATGGCGAAGGTGCCATCGTCATGCGATTCGGTGCGGTGCGTGTAGCCGTTGTCACGCAGAATGCGATAGAGCGGCACTGGTTCGCGATACAGCAGCAGCACGATCTCGCCCTCCTGCGGCAGATCGTCGAGTGCAGCCAGCGTCAGCTCCATCGGCTCCGGCGGCAGCAGGCCGCGGGCATCGATCACCTTTGTGGCATCGCTCATTCTGCAGGATCCTCGCGCGGCATCCGCGCATTCTTGAGGCGCACGGCGCCTCGCGCCTTGACACGCATCAATCGGGATCGCCGGATCCGCCGCGCGGCGCGCCCGCTCGAAATCTGAACCTGCCGATACCCTGGGAGCCGCATGGAATGGCGCTCTCCGGGGATGGTCCGCGCAGAGCGCCATTCCATGCGGCTCCCAGGCCATGCCCTCGTGATGACCACAGCGCTGGCCGCCCGGTGAATGGCAGATCGCTGGTGAGACTAGAATTCGGCTTGTCGCTTGATGACGCGCAAGGCGCCGGATTGGCCGGCCCGGCGACAATCCCCGACCCAACCCACGACCGACGACCTTCATGCACGCCACGCCGCCCCTCTCCGCGCGCCTCCGGAGCCTGATCGATGCACTGTCGCACGGCCTGGTCGAACGAACCACGCCGGTGCGCCTGGCCCTGCTCGCCGCGCTGACCGGCGAGCATCTGCTGCTGATCGGCCCGCCCGGCACCGCGAAGAGCGAACTGGCGCGCCGGCTGCATCGCGCGTTTCGCGACGCGGCGTATTTCGAGCGCCTGCTGACCCGCTTTTCGGTACCTGAAGAGCTGTTCGGCCCGTTGTCGATCGCCGCGCTCGAACAGGACCGCTACGAGCGGCAGACTGCCGGCTTCCTGCCACAGGCGACGATCGCCTTCATCGACGAGGTGTTCAAGGCCAACAGCGCGATTCTCAACGCGCTGCTGACCCTGCTCAACGAGCGCGAATTCGACAACGGTGCGCAGCGCATCGCCTGCCCCTTGATCAGCGTGATCGGCGCCAGCAACGAAGTGCCACAGGACGAGGCGCTGGCGGCCTTCCACGACCGCTTCCTGCTGCGCCTTTCGATCGTGCCGGTGAGCGACGCCGGATTTCCGGTCCTGTTGCGATTGCCTTCCGATTCGACCTTTGCGGTTGACCCGGCGCTGCAGATCGCCCCGACGGAGCTGTCGGCGTTCGCCGCGGCGATCGATGCGGTGAGCCTGCCCGAGCCGATCGTCGAACTGATCGCGCAATTGCGCGGTCATCTGGCCGCCCACGACATCGCGGTGTCCGACCGGCGCTGGCACAAGACGGTGCGCCTGCTCAAGGCTTCGGCTTTGTCGAACGGGCGCGACGCGGTGAGCATCTGGGATCTCTGGCTCACCCAGTTCTGCGCCACCGCCGAACCGGTGCAGGCCGGCATCGTGGCCGAGTGGTACCTGGGCATGCTGGGCGTGCAGGGCGTGATCGACCCGGCGCGCTTTGGGCGCGTCGTCGAAGCGTTCGAGGCGCAGCTCGAGATCGAACAGAACGCCAACGATCTGAACTACGACGAGCAGGGCGTGCTGACCGCCGGCAATCTGCTCGACCATCAGGTCAACGACGGCAAGGGCGCCTCGGTCGCACCGCGCCTGTCACCCTTCCTGCGCACCCGCCGCTACGGCACAACGCACATCGGCGCGCGTGTGGCGCAGGTGCAGTCGGCAATCGACGAACTGGGCGCCTACCTCGACTCGCTCGACCACCTGGCAGATGAACTGGCGCACGAAGTGCCGCGCCATCTGTGGATCGCACCCGAGTTTGCGCAGCAAGCCGCCCTTCATCTCGCCGGCACGCGCGCCAACATCGTCGCGCTGCAGGCGCGTGCACATGCGGCGCGCAATGGCTACGCGGCGCTGCCGCGGCTCGCCGTCGACAGCCGCATCGCACCCGAGCCGGTGGTGGTCGACTGAAGCACGACGTGGGCAACGCCACCCTGCCCTTCGATCCCGCCGCGCTCGACTCGCCGCTCGCCGCGCTCGACCAGTTGCCGCGCGGGCTGTGGCTTTGCGGCATCGTCAACAGCCTGGGCCGGCTCGCACCCCGGCTCGACGCGCTGCTCGAACTGCGCAGCGAACTGCTCGCCGGCCGCCTGCCGGCGCACTGCGATTGGCCGCTCGGCAGCGTGCTGCCGCTGCTCTTGCGTTCGGTCGCCGAATTCGACCTGCCGGCGCTGTGCGAGCACCACGAGGACATCGCCGACCAGGTGCTGCGCAGCATGCTCTGGCATACCGACCGCATCATCGATTATCGCGAGTCCATGAGCGAGGACGCTGCCGCGCAACGGGCGGCGCAGGGCTTTCGCGACGAATGGACGCCGATGGCGCACGAGATTCGCGACCTGCTGTTCGTGTTCGGCGATATCGGCGATCTGGTCAAGTTCAATCGCTGGGATCTCACGCGCGGCCTGCTGCGCTCGGGCGCCTGGCAGGCGCTGCTGCGCATCCGCGAGTTGATCGAGGATCTGCCCGAACTGCGCGAGATGGTGAACAAACTCGGCCGCGCCAGGCAGACCGACGTTCCCGATCTTGCCAGCGCACCCGAGGTGCAGGTGATGGAACAGGTGAGGACCACGGTCACCGATTGGCGCGACATCCGAGTGCCCGACCTGCCGGGAGAGACCCGTGGCATCGAACGCTCCGGCCGCGTAAGCCGTATGCTGCCCTCGGAGGCGGTACTGCTGCCGCACCCGCGACTGCGCCAGATCTGGTTCGCCCGCCACGCCGAGCGCACGCTGCTCACCTATGAAGACATGGACACGCTGCGCGAGCCGGTGGCCGTCCAGCGCGAGACCTGGCGGCCGACCACCCGGCCGCAGCCCGAGCGCAAGCTCGAGATGGGGCCGATGATTCTTTGCGTCGACACCTCGGGTTCGATGCAGGGCGCGGCCGAACAGGTGGCCAAGGCCCTGGTGCTCGAGGCGATGCGCGTCGCCCACGCGCAAAAGCGGGCCTGCTACGTCTATGCCTTCAGCGGCCCAGACGAGGTGATCGAGCGCGAATTCGCGTTCGACCTGCCGGGCATCGATTCGCTGCTGGGCTTCATGACCCAGAGCTTCAACGGCGGCACCGACATAAGCGAGCCGCTCGAGCGGGCACTGAACCGGCTGGAAGACGCAGCCTGGCAGTGCGCCGATCTGCTGATCGCCTCGGACGGCGAGTTCGGCGCGCCACCACCGATCGCGGCCCGCGTGCGCGCGGCGCGCGAGAAGCTCGGACTGCGCGTGCAGGGCGTGCTGATCGGCGATCGCGAAACCATCGGCCTGATCGAACTGGCGGACGACATCTTCTGGGTCGGCGACTGGCGCCGCTACGGCGCCGGCGGCGACATCCCGATTCATGACAAGAGCCTGACGGCGATGTACTTCCCCAACGCGCTGCGCTGAGATCTCGCGGATGAATCGATTGTGCGACCTCTGAAACAATTCGTGTATCGATTCGCCTCGGCTCCGGCCGTGGTGGGATAATGATGGAGCCGGGCGGAAATCCTCAGTCCGGTGGATCAATGCAACAAACGGGTGGATGAGAATCGACGGGCCCTGCCCGGGTGCCGTCGATGCGCACCCCCGATAAGTAGGAGGTCAGTCATGACATTTCCACAATTGCTGTTGCTGCTAAGTGTGCTGTCGCTGATCGCGCTGCTGGTCTGGCAAAAGCGCGAAAGGCGGCGCATGGACGAGATCGCCACTCTGGCGCGAGCCGGCGGCCCGTATCATTGTGTCGCGATCAGGTCGCGCGGCGTAGTTTGCGTCGCAGCGCGCACCTTGGTCGGAAAGCGACTGCTGTCGAGCGAAGCGCCGACTCTTCCGGTGCCGGGTTGTACGTCCGCGAACTGCCGCTGCAGCTATGTTCACTACGACGATCGACGCACCGATGATCGGCGCGAGATCTACCGCTCACGACAGTTGCACGACGACCTGCGCCCCGAGCGGCGGATGAGAAAGGATCGGCGCCGCGATTCCCGGCTGCGCACTTCGGAGGCGGTCTGATCCTGCGCCGGCGTCGCCCGGCCGGACGCCGGCAAGACGTCGACGGATGACGCAAGCGGTCACCCTGCCGCTGTGGCTGTTCGTCATCCTGCTGTTGCTGGCCGCGCTGGCGGCGCTCGAATGGCTGCTTTTGCCCAGCGTGCGCTGGTACCTGCGGCGCAAGGTCGACCGGGTGATCCGCGAGATCAACGTACGCTTCAACATCGAGCTGCCGGCCTTCAAGCTGACCCGGCGGCGCGCATTGATCGAGCGCCTGTTCCACGACCCGAAGGTGCAGGCCGCCGCCCTAGCCCACGCCGCCGAGAAGAACGTGCCGCTCAAGCTGGCACGCCAGCGCGCCGACGTCTATGCGCGCGAGATCGTGCCGGCGTTCAACGCCTACCTCTACTTTCGCGTCGGCTACTGGCTGGCCAAGCGCTGCGCGCAGTTCCTCTATCGTATGCGCCTCGGCTATACCGATGCGCAATCGCTCACCGCGATCAACCCGAAGTCGACCGTGGTGTTCGTGATGAACCACCGCAGCAACATGGACTACGTGCTGGTCGCTTTTCTCGCCGCCGAGCGCGTGGCACTCAGTTATGCCGTCGGCGAATGGGCACGCGTCTGGCCGCTGCAGTCGCTGATCCGCGCGATGGGCGCCTACTTCGTCCATCGCAACTCGGGCGATCCGCTCTACCGCACGGTATTGCAGCGCTATGTGCAGATGGCCACCGAAGGCGGCGTGCCGCAGGCCATCTACCCGGAAGGCGGCCTGACCCTGGACGGCAAATTGCGCCCGCCCAAGGCCTGCTCGACTACATGCTGCGTGCCTTCGACCCGGCGGCCGAGCGCGACCTGGTGTTCATCCCGGTCGGCATCAACTACGACCGCGTGCTCGAAGACCGCACCCAACTCCAGAAGCTCGACGCCGATCGGCAGCGGCGCGGCATCGCCTATGCGGCCGGCGTCACCGCGAGCTTCATCGGCCAGCAGCTTTTCAACATGCTGCGCGGCCGCTGGTACCGGCTCGGCTACGCCTGCGTGAATTTCGGCCGGCCGATATCGATGCGTGATTATGTGCGCGAGCAGGCCATCGACTTCCGCCAGCTCGACGATGCGGCACGCCATGCCGCCGTCGCGCACGTCGGCGCACTGCTGATGGCACTGATCGGCGAAGTCGTGCCGGTGCTGCCGGTGCCGCTGGTGGCCAGCGTGCTGCTGGGCGATCCGCAGCGCCCGCTCGATGAGCTCGAACTCAAGTCGGCAGTGACTGAGCTGATTGCGCGTGCCGAAGCACACGGCGCGCATGTCTACATTCCGCGCAGCGATCTCGACTACGCGATCGGCGTCGGACTGCGCATGCTCACCCTGCGCCGTCTGGCGATCGAACGCGACGGCCTGTTCAGCGCCAACCCCGAAGAAGGCATCACCCTCGCCTACTACGCCAACTCGATCGCCCATCTGGTCGGCGAAACCGCGCAAGCGCCGGCCCAGGATGGCGCCCCGGCGTCACTTCCGGCACGACAGGCCTGAGAGCCCCTCTCCATGCGCCTTCCGGGTATGCCATGCCGGAGAAGTCCAACCCATGCGGCTTCCAGGGCGACGCAGTTTTGGGCTGCAGATATGTCCGAGGCCGGAATCCGGGACGCGCTCTCGCGCGGATTCACCGAGCCGCGACCAACTGATATTCTTTGGCCACAACGGCCACCAAGTCGGGGCTAGTCACAACGCCGGAGAAGCCAGCGCCGACCTCGCGACCGCAACCTTGAACAGCATCCTGAAACAGGCAGGTTTGAAGAAATGAGCTTCGCATGCGTTACGCCATCGTGATCGAAAAGGCCGAGGGCAACTACTCCGCTTACGTTCCCGATCTTCCTGGTTGTGTTGCAACCGGATCAAGTGTCGCCGAAGCGGAACAGGAGGTTCGCGAAGCCATCCAGTTTCATCTCGACGGCTTGCGCGAGGACGGCGCCGATGTTCCGCAACCCTCCAGCCAGGTCGAGTGCGTCGACGTCGCCGCGTGACGCAAGAACTCGTTGAAATCCGGATAAGGCGGGATCTTGGAAGATTCGATTGAAGCGCTTCGGCAAGCGATGGAGAGAGTATTCGACCGCGGCCCCTTTCTTTCCGGGGTTGTCCGACTTTCACGGATTTCGGGCCCGATCGCGCTTTTATAAGACAAGTGCATGGGCTGCATCGATAGGTACAAATCGTTGCCGACCCCCGCTTGATGCTCTTTCCATTTTCGGCTTTCTTACGGGGGGACAAGATGGCAGGCGCTCGAATACCAGGTCCGATTGACTCATCAGGGCATCCTGGCCCGCTGAGCGACGGAACACTGTTCGGTCAGATATCTGTTGTGCCGGGGCCGATTGATCAGGGTTCTCCGGAGCAAGCCGTCCGGCGGGAGCAGGCTCCCGCGCCGGTGGAGAGCCGCACGTTGAACGGCAGATGGCGCCCGCTGACCGATGGCGAGATCCCAATGGCGCGTACCCTCTTTCTGGACCCGATCGGCTACACGAAGGTCAAGGTCCACAGTGAAGAATACTTGTGGTTCGGCATGCAGCCGGATGACACCGCGATGACGCCGAATGGGGAAATGTATTTCAATCCGACCCGCTTTAGTCTCTTACAACTTCAAAGTTTTGCGTCCTGGCACAGAAGTGCGAGGCCGAAACGATGCATTGCGGCTATGCGGCCATTGCAGGAACGATTGCGAAGTTGGTGAGGCGCTCGAACGCGGCGATGGCCATGCGGCCTGCTCGAGTCAGGTAGTAGCGGTAGGTGTTGGCGGCGCGCTTGATCAAGCCGAGGACGCGCAGGCGGCGGAGCTGGCGGGACAGTCGCGAGGGCGTTTGGTCAGGGAGTCGGCGCATCAAGTCACAGCGGGCCAAGCCATGGATGTTGAATTCGGGTCGTTGCACGGCGCGTAGGAGGGCTTGGTCGTTGGAATCGAAGAAGTTCAAGCCCTTGAAGGACCGGTCGCCGTCAGGTTTGGATTGCGTCACGCGTTCAAGCAGGCGTTGTCCGCTGCTGTGATCGTCCAGGCTGGAGAGGAACTCGAGATAGCGATGATTGCAGCCCAGCAGAATTTCGCGCAGGTCGATGAGACTGTAGATGGATTTCTTCAGTGGCGCGACTTCTCGCGTGGTGCGGCCGGTGCGGTGTTCCACCTTGCGGTGGTGCTTGAAGAACGAAACGTCATTGGTTGTGGTCTCGATGCGCAGGATGCGAGCGAACTTGTCGTAGATCTTGATAGAGACCGATCCGAATTTGTGCTTGATGCAGGTTCCCTCAATGCGCGTGCTCAGGCGCGAGCCAATCTCGGCGGCCAGTTGCGGGGTGATCTTCTTGCCCAGGAATGTGGCGATTTGCTCGGCCTTCACCGAGAGCACTGCCTCGCGGGCGAGCTGCTGGTACAGCGAGCCGAGGATCTTCTCGCTCTTGAACACCAAGTCGGTCGAGTATTCGGCCTGCATGATGCTCCAGTGGTAGGTCTGCCCAAAGACATCCAGGACGGGGCAGCACAGCTGGGCGTAGCGGTCCAGGTGGCGATGCAGCAACTCAGGCTTGAAGGTGTCGGCGAGTTCTTGCGCACGAGCGAAGTCGGTTATGCGAGCAAAAGCGTTGTCGGCTGCGGCGAAGTCGATGCCCTCGCGCCGCATTCGTTGCGCCAGCCAACTGTGTCCGTTGCAGTAAACCTGCAGCCGGAACGGACAGTAGGTGGGCACGCGCACGTAGATGAGCCCCAGCTCTCGGTCCATCCAGTAGAAGTAGTAGTGCAGGCACTTGGTGGTGTCCGGGCGCAGGAAAGTGCGTCCGCTGGCCTTGTCGTGCCAGGGTTGATAGGTCGCGCAGGTCTCCATCGCCGATATCACGTGCACCAGGCCGGGCGCATCGCCACGCGCCGCGAGCACCTTGGCCACGACGTCTTCTTTGCGAACGTGGGCCTTGGCGATATGTTCGATCCTGGCGCCGTGCTCCGTTGCCAGCGCCTGAGCGGCATGGCGAACGCGCTCCCGCAGAGGCAGCGCGAACTGCGGGTAGTCGAAGATACGGATCCCACGGGAGACCAAGAAGCTGGTCATGCCCTCTGCGAAACACGCGCCGGGCAACGTGCCGGTGATGACGATCCGGTCGTAGCAAGACAGCACGCCTGCCAGATTCTCCGCGTACCGGGTCGTAAGCAGCTCCATGGCGGCCTCCGCATCGACAAGCTCCACGCAAGCGCTAGGGTACCGCTATTCCCCTGTTTGGTTCCGGCTCGTCCGGCTTAGGGAGGACTTCTCGCTTGCCGAGTACGGCAACCGCTTGTGGTTCATGCATGAGATGGTTCATGTGTGGCAATACCAGCTCGGCTATCCGGTGAAACTGAGGGGCGCAATTCGAATCGGCTTGCCCTACGAGTACACGCTCGAATCTGGCGAACGATTGAGCGACTACAACATGGAAGCGCAGGGCAACATTCTGTCAGACTACTGGGCGTTGAAACTGTATGGGAAGCGGCCTGACGTTTGGGAGAGAAAGTACTTGAACGACTTGCCCCTGTACGAAATCGTGCTGCGAGACTTCATTTCCGATCCGGCAGACCAGAGCAATTTGCCGGAAGGACGTTGATGCGGATGGCAAGGAACTCTCATGTCCGATTTCGCTTGTATGTAGCTGCGATACTTGCTTCAGTAGAATGTACGTCGTGCGCGGCAACCTCGCGTCTCCCCCAGGCACAAGTAAGGCAGGTCGATGGCAGGCCGTGCTTCACAGTCGCAGACGAAAGCGAAGCCCGCAAGGGAATCCCCCTGTATTCTCTGGTTGTCTCAGAGCAGCAGTCCAGAGACTGGCGATCGCTTCCGGATGAGCTTTGGTCTTTCGGGGTAGAGCCTCCGGGTAATTCGATCGAGATTTCACCTGACACCTGTATTCGGTACGGAGACCTTCCGCCCTCCGCTACGGCGGAACGTGAGGCCTTGCCGCTACGCCTCAATCACGTTTACGTTGTGTTTTTGGGGGCACGCCCAAAAGGTGGGTCGGTGCCAGTGGTCGGCTACAGGGCCGAATTCTGTTTGAAGTTGAGCGGGCAAGGCAAGGCCATGGTTCAAGTCGTTCGTTGGGACACGGAATTCAAGCGGTGGCGCTATGAAGAGTGTGCCGCTCCGTGAGGGTCTGGCAGTGAACCAGGGACGCCGGTTGGCCGGCTCGACTCAAACGGGCAAACGACTCCATGACCACGTGAGAGATGTAATGGGCGAAAGGGGTCGAGCTCTTCTGTGGCGACGTGCATGATGCAAGTGATGGCCAACAGCCCCGGTTCACTGTCCGTTCCACGTCTCCGACAAAAGCGCGGCCACGCGGCCGATGCAGCCCGCGTAGGGCGCGACCGATATTGCGCCGAACACGCTTACCTGGTGCAAAGCGCTGCGTGTATTGCACGTTTGTCTTCCAGTGGGGGCGGCAGTAACCCACAGATTCTGCCGGCGTGCCGAAATACCAGAACTCGCTCGAGCTCGTCGAAAAGGTACTCGGTGTATTCATCGCCAACCCGAAGGACACGTCGAGCCTGCCTGGTGGCAACGTGCAAACTCGCCCTGCTGGCGGTGACAACTAGCGCTTGTGCGATGCAGCGGCTGGGCGAAGCCGAGGTGCGTCAGGAAGCGGGCGTACCGTGCTTCACGATTGCGGCACAGGAGGTGCGGTGCGCCGGTGGCCCGTTGCAGTTGCATGCCGTGTTTGTATCGGACTTGTCTGTCAAGCCAGTGGCCGAGGTATGGGCAGTCACGCTGACGCCGCCTGGCCGGACCCAACCGATCTCCCAAGACACGTGCGTTCCATACGGCCAGACACCAGTCGGCTCTGAAGCCACGGGGCCGCAGAACCTGCTGCCTGACCGCGTCTACTCGGTCTTTCTGAGTGCCACGCCAGCCACTGGAAGTGATTCAACGATGGGATACAAGGCGAAGTTCTGTCTCGTCGTTCAGCCGGACGGGAGTTCGAAGGTGCTGCAGTTAAGGGGCAAAAAATACGGCGCGCGCGAGGTTCTCTGTATTCCGGATCAGTAGAACGTTCCGGCAATATGATTGCTTACGATGCGACCCCCATACCGAACTTATTCCAGCGACATACGACCGGCGCGGCGTTCGTTTCGTCGATTCCTGCGAGCAGTCCCGCCAGCATCAGTTCATGCATGTGCGGGGAAATAGGGGGACGCACCACGTGTATTGCTGGTCATTGCGACGAGCCACTCTGCTCGTTCGCGAACGCGGCTCGCCCTGCCCCGCAGCAACGGCCCTCGGCAGGCGACATGGATACCGGTCGCGCTCGAGCCGAAGTGCGGAAGACCCAAGTTCGCTTTCCTCTACGCCAGACGAAAGGCCCGCTCAACGGCATGGCGCGCCGGAGCGGAGAGGTCGGTGGCGGCAAAAATCGTCAGCGCAGTTTTCATTTGGCTTCCTCCTTCACGGGGTTTTCGATAACGGGGCGGTAATCCCAGTCGCGGATGTCCTGCAGCACCCTGTCGATATCGATGGTGGAGATGCGCAACATCCGCAAGGCGGTCGCCCCGAGGCGCAGGCTGGACTCGATCGTCTCGGGATAGGCGTGGATGGCGCCGGCGCCGATGAGGGTCGAACTGGATTCGATATCCTTGGCGCGGGCGATCACGGGCACGTGCGGACAATGCTGGCGCAACGCGGCGACCGACCGTAGTGCGACGGCATGGCTGTCGACGGTGACGATGGCCAGGCTGGCCTGCTCGGCGCGCGCCGCCGTCAACAGTTCCGGGTCCGCAATGTCGCCGTACAGCACAGCATGCCCGTCGACTCGTCCTTGCTGTACCCGCTTCGGGTCAATATCAAAAGCGATGAAATCGACGCCACTGGATTTCAGCAGCACGGCGATGGTGTGGCCGACCCGGCCGTAGCCGCCAATCAAGACCTGGGGTGCAGGCAGGCCGGCAAGCTGATCTGCCAGCGGGGGGGCCTTGGCCTTCGGGCCAGCCAGTCGGGAGGCCATTTGCTGGTTGTAGCGGATCAGCAAGACGCCCCCGATCAACGAGAACAGGACGGCGTTCAGCACGATTTGGCCAGTTTCCGCGTCGACGACACTGGCATCGAGCGCGATGGCAAGCAGCGCGAAGCCGAACTCGCCGCCCACCGCCAGCAGCAGGGCGGTACGCCATGCTGCGAGCGCGTCCATGCCGCTTCGACGCACGATCAGGACGACAACGATGATCTTGCTCAACAACAGCAGCAAAGCGCCCAGCAGCGCCCAGTGCCAAATCTTGGGAAGCGCTGCCGGCTCGATCAGCATGCCGATGCCGACGAAGAACAGGCCGAGCAGCACATCGCGGAACGGACGGATGCTGGACTCCACTTGGTGACGGAACTCGGTCTCGCCCAGCATCATCCCCACCAGAAAGGCACCGAAGACCAATGACAGCCCCAGGCTATTGGTTGTCCACGCAGCCGCCAGCGCCACCAGCAGTGCCGTGAGAGTGAACAGCTCGGCGGAACGATTCTCGGCAACCAGGTGAAAGAGTGGACGCAATGCCCAGCGCGCGGCATAGAAGACCAGGGCGAAGGCCAAGGCAGCCTTGGCCATGGCCCAGCCAAGCTCCCCGGCAAGTGTGTCAATGCCGCTGGCGGTGCCAAGCACGGGAATCAGGATCAGAAACGGCACGGCGGTGACATCCTGGAACACCGAGATGGCGAGGCCAAGCCGTCCATGCGGTGTCGCGTCCTCCCCCTGTTCGGCCAGTTGCCTGCCGATAATGGTGGACGAGGATTGCGCGAAGACGGCTCCAATGACGAAGGCCACCACCGGGCTCAAGCCGGCCAGCCAGAGCAGCATGGTCACGACGGCCGTCGTCAGCGCGACTTGCGCGGTGCCGAGGCCGAGAATCCTGTGGCGCATCGCGTGCAGTTGCGGCAGCGAGTAGTTGAGTCCGATCGAGAACAGCAGGAAGACCACGCCGAACTCGGCAAGTACCTTGATTTCCGGGACATGCACGGTCGGTCCGACGGTGTGGGGACCAAGGATCAGGCCGACCAGCAAGTAGCCCAGGCTGGACGGAACATGCAGACGATGGAAGATGACCATAATCGCCACGGCCACGCCAAGCAGCAGGATGATTTGAAGCAGATGATCCATGAGGCTATGCGCTCGCTATGTTTCCTGACAGGGAACCGAAGTTCGGGACGTCATCCCGGCAATCGCCCTTGCGGCTCATGAAAGCCACAGCGCCGGCTTTCATGAAACCGCCCTGCGCCGCCAGAAGACCTTCTCCGCTTCAACCGCGAACAGCACCAGCACCCCCGCCAGAACGACGCGCAGCCAGGTCTCGGCATCGAGGTGATCGGTGCCGAACAGCGCCTGTTTGAACGGCAGGTGCGTCATCGCCAGTTGCAACGCAATCAGCACCGCGATCGCTTTCAGTGCGATGCGGTTGCCGAGGAAGTCCTCTTTCGACAGCACCGAGCCGGTCAGCCGGCGGCAGTTGAAGAGGTAGAAGATCTGGCCCATCACCAGCGTATTCACGGCGGCGGTGCGGGCGAATTCCAGGCCCATGCCGCGCTCGAGTTCCCACAGGAACATGCCAAACGAGGTGGCGACCAACAGGACGGTGACGAAACCGATGCGCCAGAGCATGAAGCCGGTCACCAGCGGCTCCTTGGGATCGCGCGGCGGACGCGCCATCAGCCCCGGCTCGGGGCGCTCGAAGGCGATGGCCAGCGAGAGGGTAACGGCGGTCACCATGTTGACCCACAGAATCTGCACCGGCGTAATCGGCAAGGTCATGCCCAGCAGCACCGCGATGAGCACCATCGATGCCTGAGCCACGCTGGTCGGCAGCACATAGACGACGGCCTTGCGCAGGTTGTCCCACACCGTGCGCCCTTCCTCGACGGCCGCCGCTATGGAGGCGAAATTGTCGTCGGCGAGCACCATCTCGGCCGCCTCCTTGGCCGCCTCGGTGCCCTTGTGCCCCATCGCCACGCCCACGTCGGCACGCTTGAGCGCCGGCGCATCGTTCACACCGTCGCCGGTCATCGCCGCTACCTCGCCGTTGGCCTGCATGGCCTTGACCAACCTGAGTTTGTGTTCGGGACTGGCGCGGGCGAAGACGTCGACCTCGCGAACGGCCTGGCGCAGCGCCGCTTCGTCCATCGCCTCGACCTCGGCGCCGGACAGCGCCTTGCCGCCCGAAACCGCAAGCCCCATCGAACGAGCAATTGCGGCAGCCGTGACGGCATGGTCGCCGGTGATCATCTTCACGCGGATGCCCGCCGCGTGGCAGGCCGCCACGGCGCGGATGGCCTCGTCGCGCGGCGGGTCCATGATGCCGGCCAACGCCAGCAACGTGAGGCCAGCCTCGACGTCGGCGAAGGCGAGTTCGCGTTTGCCCTGCTCCATCGGCTTCGCGGCGAGCGCCAGCACGCGATAACCCTCGGCGGCCAACGCGTCGATCCGCGCATGCCAGAGTGCCGGATCGATAGCTTTATCTTCCCCGTCCTCTCGCTGCCGCACACACATGCCGATTACGCGCTCGGGCGCGCCCTTGACGAAAGCGAAGGCGTGCCCGGCGTGGTCGTGATGCAGCGTCGCCATGAAACGGTGCTCGGACTCGAAGGGGATGATGTCGACGCGCGGCAGCGATTCCGACTCGAAACGTGCATCCAGCCCGGCCTTCAAGGCCAACGTCCGCAACGCTCCCTCGGTGGGGTCGCCTTCGAGCTGCCATTCCCCGTCGACCTCGCGAAGGGTCGCGTCGTTGCACAGCAGCGCGATCCGGGCGATATCCTGCAACTTCTCGGCATCGATCTCCCGGCCTTCTGATACAAAACCGCCATGCGGCGCATAGCCGACACCGGAAACCTCGATGGATTGTTCCGCTGTCGCCAGGCGCTGCACGGTCATTTCGTTTTTCGTCAGGGTGCCGGTCTTGTCGGAGCAGATCGTCGTCACCGCGCCGAGCGTCTCCACCGCCGGCATGCGGCGGATGATGGCGTTGCGGCTCGCCATGCGCTGCACGCCGATGGCCAGCGTGATGGTCATTATCGCCGGCAGGCCCTCGGGGATCGCGGCGACCGCGAGCCCCACGGCGGCAAGGAACATTTCGCCGGCCGGCTGACCATGCACCAGCATGCCGAAGGCGAGCGTGAAGCCGGCCAGCACCAGGATGCCGGCGGTGAGCCAGCGGCCGAACTGGGCCATCTGCTTGAGGAGAGGCGTGTCGACCGACTCGATTTCGGCCAGCATCCGGCCGATGCGGCCGATTTCGGTCGCATCGCCGGTGGCGACCACCACGCCGCGCCCCTGACCGAACACGACCAGCGTGCCGGAATAGGCCATGCCGGTGCGGTCGCCGATGGGCGCATCTTCGGCCACGGGATCGGTGGATTTTTCGACCGGTTCCGATTCGCCAGTCAGGGCCGCCTCCTCGATGCGCAGACTGCGTGTAGCGATCAGCCGCAGGTCGGCCGGCACCTTGTCGCCCGAGGCCAGCAGGACGATGTCGCCGGGCACCAGTTCGGCCGCGTCGATCTCCTGCCGTCGGCCATCGCGCATCGCCATGGCACGCAGCGAGAGCATATTGCGGATGGCATCGAGCGATTTCTCCGCCTTGCCTTCCTGAATGAAGCCGATCAGGGCATTGATGATCACCACGCCGAGAATCACGCCGGTGTCGACCCAATGTCCGAGCGCGGCAGTGACGCCGGCCGCGCCGAGCAGCACATAGATCAGGACATTGTGAAACTGGAGCAGAAAGCGCAGCAGCGGGCCGCGCTTTTTCGGCGGGGTCAGGTGGTTGGGGCCTCGCTCGGCCAGACGTCGGCTTGCTTCGGCGGCGGTCAGGCCGCCGCTATCCGTCTGCTGTTCCTTCAGGGCAACATGGGTGGCCAGGGCGTGCCAGCTCAGGCGGTTCGTGATGACTCTCCTCGCACAACGTCAAGGCACTAGCAGCACGTTGCAGCCAACGTGATACAACACGTTCTGGGTGACGCTGCCCAGCAGCCGCTCGTCCCACGCCGTACCGCCATGCTTGCCAATGACGATCAGGTCTGCCCCCAAGCGCTCCGCCTGTTCGTTGAGCACAGTGGCCGGGCTGCCAAGCCGCAGCAATTTGCCGACGGATGCCTTGGCATGAACCGCTGTCAGTTGCGCCTCGACCTTTTGTTCGGCACGCGAACACTCGTCCGCACGATAGCGTTCGATGTCCTCGCTCGATGCGCCGGCCATGCGCATGCGTCCCTCGAAGGCGACGAAGTAGGCATGCACGAGCTGCATGCGGGCTCGCGGGAACCAGTGAAGGGCAAGTTGCGCGGCACGCGTCGCGTTGTCCGAGAAGTCGGTCGCCACGATGATGTTGGCAAAGTCGGCGCGGGCGGGACAGCGTGCCAGGAGCACCGGCAACTCGGCGCGCTTCAACACCTTGAGGGCCGTGCCGCCGACGACGAAGTCGCCGATCCAGTCTTCCCCGTGCTCGCCGACGACCAGGAGTTGAGCGTCCTGCTCGCGGCCGAAGGCGGCGATCTCGCTGGCCGCCCGGCCGGTGCGGGTTTCGCCGCGTACCCGGATGCCATGCCGTTGCGCGAGTTCGCTCGTCTGCTGCGACAGGCGGTTGCGCGCGACCAGAACCGGTTCGTTGACTGCCCACCGCTCGGCTTCGTAGAGGGCCTTGATCGTCGCCCAGAAGCCGTCATTGAAAACATGCAGCAACACCAGCTCCAGGTTCCACTCCTTTGCCAGCAGCGCCGCCTGTTCGACGGCAATGTCCGAGGCCGGCGACAAATCGGTCGCGGCGATCAGTCTTTGCACGGCTTGGGGGATCGAATTGTTCATGGTGCCCTCCGATTCTTCATGGGATGTTGACCGGGATGGGAACGAGATTGCCCCCATCCCGGCCAAACATCAATCGCTGTTGTTGGCGAAGCCGAGCAGATGCAGCAGGCGTGCATCCCCATCGGCTCGCCCATGCGCCGCCCACTGTGGTTTCACAGGCGCCCGGCGATTCGGTAAGCTTGGCATCGAGCGATGAATCACGAAGGGGATAGCCATCATGCCCATCTATGAATATGCGTGCGCCGCCTGCGGCAAGGAGTTCGAGCAACTGGTGCGCACGTCCTCCCCGGCACCGGCTTGCCCGGGCTGCAAGAGCACTGACCTGCGCAAGAAGCTATCGACCTTCGCCGCAGTGAGCGGCACGGCCACCGGCGCAGGCGAACTGCCCGGCCCCTGCGGCAGTTGCGGCCACCCCGACGGCCCGGGTGCGTGCCGCTTCAACTGAAGCCCGGCGCATAGCCCGCGTAGGGTGCAATCGGTATTGCGCCGAATGAACAACTGCGGGGCAAGCCGCGTCGCGTATCGACACCGCACTCGCTGTCTTCCACATGGCGTCGAACTCCGCACCCTGCCGGGCGAGACCGGCGCCGCGGTCGCATTTCAACCTACGCGGGAACGTTCGAAAGCTTCACCCCCACCCAGCCCCTGCGAGGGGAAGGGAACGTCCGGTCGAATCGCGGAGAACCAGCATCCATGCGGGTGTCCGGGCAGGTGCGGGGCGCCGGTTCGGCGCGCGAACGCGAAACGGCCGGCGCACAGGCCGGCCGTTGGTCACCCGAGAAATGCGCGTATCAGCGCTTACGCCGCCGCAAGTTTGCCGCGATGCGCAGGCGCAGTGCGTTGAGCTTGATGAAGCCGCCGGCGTCGGCCTGGTCGTAGGCGCCGGCGTCGTCTTCGAAGGTGGCGATGGTCGGGTCGAACAGCGAGTCGGTCCGGGAATCGCGGCCGACCACGATGACATTGCCCTTGTAGAGCTTGACCCGCACCCAGCCGTTGACGACCTGCTGGGTGTGGTCGATCAGCACCTGCAGCGCGCGGCGCTCGGGCGCCCACCAGTAGCCGTTGTAGATCAGGCTGGCGTAGCGCGGCATCAGGTCGTCCTTGAGGTGAGCGACTTCGCGGTCGAGACAGACCGATTCGATCGCGCGGTGGGCGCGCAGCATGATGGTGCCGCCCGGGGTTTCGTAGCAGCCGCGCGACTTCATGCCGACGTAGCGGTTTTCGACCAGATCGAGGCGGCCGATGCCGTGCTTGCCACCAAGTTCGTTGAGCCGCGTCAGCACCTGAGCTGGCGTGAGCGGCGTGCCGTTAAGCGCGACAATGTCGCCATTCCTGAATTTGATGTCGAGGTATTCGGCGGCATCGGGCGCGGCTTCGGGCGAGACCGTCCAGCGCCACATGCTCTCTTCGGCCTCGGCGGCCGGATCTTCGAGATGGCGGCCTTCGTAGCTGATGTGCAGCAGGTTGGCATCCATCGAATAGGGCGAACCGCCCTGCTTGTGCTTCATGTCGACGGGAATGCCGTGCTGCTCGGCATAGGCCATGAGCTTTTCGCGTGACAGCAGATCCCATTCGCGCCACGGCGCGATGACCTTGATGTTGGGTTCGAGCGCGTAGTAGCCGAGCTCGAAGCGCACCTGGTCGTTGCCCTTGCCGGTGGCACCGTGCGAGACGGCGTCGGCCCCGGTCTCGCGCGCGATCTCGATCTGGCGCTTGGCGATCAGCGGGCGCGCGATCGAGGTGCCGAGCAGGTATTCGCCCTCGTAGATCGTGTTGCAGCGAAACATCGGGAAGACGAAGTCGCGCACGAATTCTTCGCGCAAATCCTCGATGAAGATCTGTTCGGGCTCGATGCCGAACTGCAGCGCCTTCTTGCGCGCCGGCTCGAGCTCCTCGCCCTGGCCGAGATCGGCGGTGAAGGTGACGACTTCGCAGCGGTAGGTGTCCTGCAGCCACTTGAGGATCACCGAAGTGTCGAGGCCGCCGGAATAGGCCAGTACCGCCTTGTTGATTTCGCTCATTGTCGTTCCAAAAATTTACCCGTTACCCTGCCCAGCAGCAGGAATTCCATCAGCGCCTTCTGCGCATGCAGGCGGTTCTCGGCCTCTTCCCAGACCACACTGTTGGGACCGTCGATCACTTCGGCGGCGACCTCCTCGCCGCGATGGGCAGGCAGGCAGTGCATGAACAGCGCGTCGGGGTTGGCCGCCTTCATCATTTCTGTATCGACCTGCCAGTCGGCGAAGGCCTTCAGCCGCGCCTCGTTTTCGGCTTCGAAGCCCATGCTGGTCCACACGTCGGTGGTCACCAGATCGGCGCCACTGGCCGCCTCCATCGGGTCGGCGAACTGCTGGAAATGGCCGGTGCCGTGCAGATTGGCGCGCTCGGGCTCGACTTCGTAGCCGGGCGGTGTCGACACGCGCACCTGGAAATCGAGCACCTCGGCGGCCTGCAGCCAGGTGTTGCAGACGTTGTTGGAATCGCCGATCCAGGCCACCGTCTTGGCGCGAATGTCGCCGCGCTGCTCGATGTAGGTGTAGATGTCGGCGAGGATCTGGCACGGATGATACTCGTTGGTCAGGCCGTTGATCACCGGCACGCGCGAGTTGGCGGCGAAGCGCTCGATGATGGTCTGCTCGAAGGTGCGGATCATCACGATGTCGCTCATGCGCGAGATCACCTGCGCGGCGTCTTCCACCGGCTCGCCACGGCCGAGTTGCGAATCGCGCGTGTTGAGGTAGATCGCGGTGCCGCCCAACTGGTGCATGCCGGCTTCGAAGGAAAGCCGCGTGCGCGTGCTCTGCTTTTCGAAGATCATCACCAGCGTGCGATCGACCAGCGGCCAGTATTGTTGGTACGACTTGAACTGCTGCTTGATCCAGGCGCTGCGCGCGAAGATGTGCTCGAACTCCTCGCGGCTGAAATCGTTGAACTGCAGGAAGTGCCTGGGGGCGGCCATCGTGTTGTGGTCAGGCGGCGAGGAAACGCACGATCAGCGGCGTCAGCCCATCGACCAGCAAGCGGACCTGCTGATCCGAGAAGATCAGCGGCGGCAGCAGCCGGATGACCTTGTCGTTGGTGACGTTGATCAGCAGGCCCGCCTCGAGCGCGTGCCTGACCAGATCGCCGCACGGGCGGTCGAGCTCGATGCCGATCATCAGCCCGACACCGCGAATGTCCGCCACGCCCGCGGTGCCACCCAGCGACTCGCGAAAACCCTTGCGGATCGCCTCGCCAGTCCGCGCCGCATGATTCATCAGGTCGTCGTCCTCGATGGCGCGAATCGTGGTAAGGCCGGCCGTGCAGGCGAACGGATTGCCGCCGAAGGTCGAGCCGTGATTGCCTGGCTTGAAGGTGCCGGCCGCCCTGCCGCCAGCGAGGCAGGCGCCGATCGGCACGCCGGAACCGAGGCCCTTGGCGAGCGTCAGCACATCGACCTGTATGCCGGCGTGCAGGTGGCCGAACCACTTGCCGGTGCGGCCCATGCCGCACTGGACTGCGTCGAGGATCAGCAGCCAGTCGCGCTCGTCGCACAGGCGGCGCAACGCGCGCAGGTAATCGTGATCGGCAATGTTGATGCCGCCCTCGCCCTGGATCGATTCGAGCATGACGGCGACAACGTTCTTGTTGTGGGCAGCGAGTTGTTCGACGGCCGCGATATCGTTGTAAGGCACGCGCGCGAAACCCCTGACCAGCGGCTCGAATCCGGCCTGCACCTTGCGGCTGCCGGTGGCCGACAGCGTCGCCAGCGTGCGGCCGTGAAAGGCCTTCTCCATCACCACGATGGCTGGCAGGTCGATGGCCCTGCCATGGCCGTAAAGACGCGCGAGCTTGATCGCCGCCTCGTTGGCCTCGCAGCCGGAATTGCAGAAAAAGACCTCGTCGAGCCCGGAAATTTCGGCAAGCTTGTCGGACAGAGCCTCCTGCTGCGGCACGCGATACAGATTGGAGGTGTGGATCAGCCTGCCCGCCTGATGAGACAGCGCTTGCACCATCCTGGGATGCGCGTGGCCGAGCGTATTGACCGCAATGCCGGCCAGCGCATCCAGATAACGCTTGCCTTCGGTGTCAAAGAGCCACGCGCCTTCCCCGTGCGAAAACGCGACGGGCAGGCGGTTGTAGGTATCCATCATATGAGACATGGCTCTCGCTCCCGGGAACACGCGATCGATGACGAAATCCGGCGCGATAAAGCGCTGCGGCGGCTTGCGCCGCCCGTAAAATGCGACGGCGGCTCGCGCCGCCGTCGTGTTCGTAGTTCGGGATATTAAGTCAAAAGCCCCTGCTTGTGTATAGTCGGCGCCGCCCGAACGCCGGCTTTCTGCAAGGGTCTTCGGCAAATTTTCGGCAAAGGCTCAGGAGGGAATTCGATGCGGGTGGCAGTGTTCAATCAGAAAGGCGGCGTCGGCAAGACGACGACCGCGCTCAACCTCGCGGCTGGGCTCGCGCTCGGCTTTCACCCGGTTCGGTTGATCGATCTCGATCCGCAGGCGCACCTTTCTGCGATTCGTGGCGCGCCACCGGCCGACTGGCGGCAGTCGATCTACGCCCATTTCCCCGAGAGCACACCGTTGCACGAACTCGAAGTCGATTGGGAGGGCCTGGGCCGCTTCATTCCCTCGCATTCCGAGCTGATGAAGGTGGATTCGGCTTTCGGCAAGGGGCCGGAAGTGCTCGAACGCCTGAATCGTGGCATGCGCGACCTCGACCGCTCCGCACCACGTCGCCTGACCATCATCGACTGCTGCCCCTACCTCGGCGTGCTGGCACTGAACGCGATCTTTGCCGCTGATGGCCTGATCGTACCGGTCAGTTCGGACTATTTGTCGATGCGCGGCGCCGAGCAGATCGAGCGCACCCTCAAGGCCCTGGAACCGGTGCTGCGTCGCCGCGTGGAACGTCGCTACCTGCTGACCCGATTCGATCGCCGACGGAGGATGAGCTTCGAGGTCGAATCGCGGATGCGGGAAAGTTTCGGCCGCGATGTCTGCGAGACGACAATCTCGGAGAACGTGGCAGTGGCAGAAAGCCCTGCAGTGAACCGGCACATCTTCGCCCACGCCGCGTCCAGCCGCGGCGCAGAGGATTACGCCAAGCTGATCGACGAACTGTCGTCGCAGCGCTTTCTTCGGGGATAGATCTGGTCAGCCGTACTGGCGCTGAGGCCCGCCGGATGGGGAAACACTGACGCTGGCTTCGACCTGGGCGCTGTGGTTTTCGAGGATCACGCAGTCGCGATAAAGCTGCTGAACCTTGCGTTCGGCATCGGCCGCACTCCGCCCCGGGATTTGCAGGTTCTCGACGACGAGGCCTGCACGGGTGCGAATGCGAAAAGCGAATCTTCGGGTTGCTGAGGCTTGCATGAAAAGTCCTGCGATTTCAAACTACTGAACAAAAGTATAGGATTCCTTTCTGGCGATATCAAGCTACATTGCTCATCGATAAGGAATTTTTCGTCAGTGGTGCCACGACTAGAGGATCCGCGGAGAATTGCTGGATCGAGTGCAACTTGCTCGTAACAAATTGAAGAATAAATGAAAAACGGCAACCTGTCGGTTGCCGTTTTTCGCTTTTTTGATTGACTTTCAGCCCTTGCCTGTCACCACCCCACCACTACGCTCGGCCAATACGCCTGGGAACCGAGCCTCCTCCAATGAATCAGAGAGCCTTCACCGCCGCTGACAGGCGGCTCTTGTGACGTGCGGCTGCGTTCTTGTGCATCACATTCTTGTCGGCGATGCTGTCGATGACGCTCATCGACTGCTGAAACACCGACTGGGCGGCAGTCTTGTCGCCGGCGGCCACCGCCTTGCGCACGGCCTTGATCGCGGTACGAAGCTCGGAGCGCAGGCTGCCGTTGTTCGAACGCCGCTTGACAGATTGACGAGCGCGCTTGCGTGCTTGAGCCGAATTGGCCATGAGTTGATTCCAAAGCGGGTTGCGGAAAGTTGGCGATCATACAAGACGCACCGCGCCAGCGCAAGCGCGCTGGCCGTGCCTGGTTTATCCACAAATGGTCACCGACGCGGCCCGATTCCGCCTCAACGCGGCAGGATGAAAGCGCATGATCGCCCACAATTCACCGCCGGCCCGATACCATTGCGCCTCTTTCACCCTTCAACGCTTCGCCCGGCCAACCCGAAATGAGCCGCAACTCTATCCGATGAGCCTGCTCCGCGCCCTCGCCGCGGTCAGCAGCATGACCTTGCTGTCGCGAATACTTGGCTTCGTGCGCGATTTCATCGTCGCGCGCAGCTTCGGTGCGGGGGTCGCGACGGATGCTTTTTTCGTAGCCTTCCGCCTGCCGAACCTGCTGCGGCGGCTGTTCGCCGAAGGAGCGTTCTCGCAGGCATTCGTGCCCATCCTCGCCGAATACAAGAACCGCCGAGGCGAAGACGAAACCCGACACCTGGTCGACCACGTTGCGTCGGTACTCGGCGTGGCGGTGTTTCTGGTATCGCTGCTCGGCATCGCGATCGCGCCGCTGCTCATTTATGTTTCCGCCCCGGGATTCTCCGGCGAGCCAGAGAAATTCGCCCTTACGGTGGAGCTGACCCGGATCACGTTCCCCTACATCCTGTTCATGTCGCTGACAGCCCTGGCGGGCGGCATCCTCAACACATGGAGCCGCTTCGCCGTTCCGGCATTCACGCCGGTGCTGCTCAACCTCTCCTTCATCGGCATGGCACTGTTTGCGGCGCCGTGGTTCGACCCGCCGGTCAAGGCACTGGCTTGGGCGGTCTTTCTCGGTGGCGTCCTGCAACTCGCCTTCCAGTTGCCTTACCTGTCCCGCATCGGCATGCTGCCGCGCCTGACCAGCCTGCGCGCCGCACTCGCCGATCCGGCTGTGCGGCGGATTCTCAAGCTGATGGCGCCCGCGGTGCTGGGCGTCTCGGTGTCGCAGATCTCACTGCTGATCAACACGGTTTTCGCGTCGTTCCTCCCGCACGGCAGCGTCTCCTGGCTATATTATGCCGATCGCCTGATGGAGTTTCCGTCGGGCCTGCTCGGCGCTGCGCTCGGCACGATCCTGCTGCCCAGCCTGTCTCGCCTGCACGCGCAAGAGCGTCGCGAAGAGTTCTCGGCGACCCTCGACTGGGGCTTGCGATTGACCCTGCTGCTGACCCTGCCGGCGGCGCTTGCGCTGGCGATTCTCGCGCTGCCGCTGATCGCCACGCTATTCCATCACGGTGCGTTCGATGCAAACGATGCGCTGCAGACGCGCAGCGCACTGGTTGCCTACAGCGTCGGCCTCACCGGACTGATTCTGGTGAGAGTCCTGGCGCCGGGCTTCTACGCGCGGCAGGATATCCGCACACCGGTGAAGATCGGTCTGATCACCCTCGCCGCGACCCAGTTGATGAACCTGGCATTGATCGGGACGCTGCGCCACGCCGGCTTGGCGTTGTCGATCGGACTTGCGTCCTGCCTGAACGCCGGACTGCTCTACCACGGCCTGCGGCGGCGCGGCGCCTACAAACCGCAGCCCGGCTGGCGCCCCTTCGGCGGAAAGCTCGTCGTCGCACTGATTGCAATGGGCGCCACACTATGGTGGAGCATGGGCGTACAGACCGACTGGCTGCACTACACGTCGATCGAACGCGTTGTCCGTCTGAGCGTCGTGGTTGCGATTGGCATGGCGGTCTACTTCGGTTCGCTCGCCCTGCTGGGCTTTCGTCTGCGGGATTTTCGTCGCCAGGCAGCCGACTGACCGGATGGCTCTCGCGGTATCGCAGGCGGCATCGAATACGCACGGCGTGAGCGCGTGCCGCTAAACTAGTGCTGGACAACTGAGCGAGGACAGACAGATGAAACTCTGGAGCAGCAGTTTCGCGGACAACTCGACGATTCCCGGCGAATTTGCCTTTGGGGTGATCCACCCGACCGACCACGTGGCGCTTTCGGCCAACCGCAATCCGCAACTCGCCTGGAGCGATCTGCCGGCGAAGACCCGATCGCTGGCGCTGATCTGCCACGACCCGGACGTGCCGAGCCGCGGCGACGACGTGAACCAGGAGGACCACAGCGTCCCTGCTTCACTTCCGCGAGTGGATTTCTTTCACTGGATCCTCGTCGATCTGCCGCCGACGCCCGAGGAAATCGCGGCGGGCGAGTATTCGCGGGAGATCACGCCTCGCGGCAAGAGCGGGCCGCAGGCGGCGCACGGCGCACGGCAGGGTCTCAACGATTACACTGGATGGTTCGCCGGCGATGCGGCGATGAGCGGCAACTACTACGGCTACGATGGTCCCTGTCCGCCGTGGAACGACGAAATCCGCCACCGCTACGTGTTTACGCTTTACGCGCTGGACATCGAGCGTTGCGGCGTCGAGGGCGACTTCACAGGTCAGCAGGTGCTTGACGCACTGGCCGGGCACATACTCGGTCAGGCCAGCTTCACCGGCACTTACACGCTAAATCCGTCTCTCGCCGGCTAGCTGGTCAGGAGCGGATGCGCGTCGCGCCGCTGCGGGCCCGACGGCGCTCGACCGATGGCATCACGCAGCGCTGGCGCCGGTCGGCGATCCCTGCGCGCTTGAGCATATCCAGCCAGTACCGTTCGCCGTCATCGGACTTGAAGCGCAGGAACACACCGACTTCATCGGGAAAGGCACCCGGCGCGGCAAGCCGCGACAAATGGCCGAGACCTTGATCGATCGCCACCATGCGCTGCAAATCCGACAGCCACGCCTGATCGATCGCCCGCCACAGTGCGGGCAGAAAGCGATCGTCGTCATCCTCGAATCCGAACTGCCAGGATAGGAAGGATGCTTCTGCCGACGTCATTGCGCCGGCACGCAACTTCAGAATCATGAACCTCTCCCCGCGGACTCAGACAGGACACCCGCAAGATATTGTCGCGCAGTTTGGCCGGCACGTGGGAAGTCCCTCGAAGCACGACTTGCCCGGCAACTCAGCCGGCTTACATACACCGCCGGCCGGCTTGCGCTCCTTCGAGCGCGCTTCACCAGACGAACGGGCCGCGCGAGGCGGCCCGTCGATTTTCCGAATTCCAATGCGGGCCTTCCGGGTTATGTGCTTTGCATCCTTTGACTACTTGACACTCACTTCCACCCGACGGTCCTCGGCTGCGTCGCCCGAACTGGACGTCACCGTCGGCTTTCTCATCTCGATGCGCTCTTCCGCGATCCCGGCACTCTTGAGCGCTTCACGTACCGCCTTTGCACGGTTCTTTGAGAGCTCCTCGTTCTGGGCCTGATTGCCGCTCGGATCATGGAATCCGGAGACGGCAAGCACCGCGCCGGCATTCGCCTTGGCATAGGCAACGACAGGATCGAGCGTCTTCGCCAAATCGGCCGGAGCATCGGCCGCACCCGACGAGAAGAAGACCTTCGCTGCAGCCGGCACCATGGCCGCCGATGCAGGCGCGCTCGCGACAGCGGATGCCGGTTCATGGGTAACCGCTTTGGCGGGACCACTGGTGCCAGGCAATAGTGGCACGATCAGCAACGCGACGATGTTGATGATCTTGATCAGCGGATTCACCGCGGGACCGGCCGTATCCTTGTATGGATCGCCCACGGTGTCGCCGGTCACCGCCGCCTTGTGGGCGTCGGAACCCTTGCCGCCGTAGTGGCCGTCCTCGATGTACTTCTTGGCATTGTCCCAGGCGCCACCGCCGGTCGTCATCGATATGGCCACGAACAGGCCGGTGACGATGGTGCCCATCAACAGGCCGCCGAGCGCCTGGATGCCGCCCTGCGGCCCCATCAGCATGCCGATGCCAAACGCCACGACGACCGGCACCGCGACCGGCAACAAGGACGGGATCATCATTTCCTTGATTGCCGCCTTGGTCAGCATGTCCACCGCACGGGAATAATCGGGCTTGGCCGTCCCTTCCATGATGCCGCGGATTTCCTTGAACTGACGGCGCACTTCCACCACCACCGCGCTTGCCGAACGGCCGACCGCCTCCATCGCCATGGCGGCGAACAGATAGGGTATCAGGCCGCCGATGAACAGGCCGATGATGACCGCGGGGCTCGCCAAGTCGAAGGCTACGGTTTTGCCGACTGCGTCCAGCGCGTGCGTGTAGTCAGCAAACAGCACCAGTGCCGCAAGACCGGCCGAACCGATCGCATAGCCTTTGGTTACTGCCTTGGTCGTGTTGCCGACGGCATCGAGCGGGTCGGTCACGTCGCGCACCGATTTCGGCAATTCCGCCATTTCCGCAATACCACCGGCGTTGTCGGTGATCGGCCCGTAAGCGTCGAGCGCAACGATGATTCCGGCCATCGAGAGCATCGAGGTCGCCGCGATCGCGATGCCATACAGGCCACCTAGCATATATGACGCCCAGATTGCCGCGCACACCGACAAGACCGGCAGCGCGCAGGATTTCATCGAAATGCCGATGCCGGCAATGATGTTCGTGGCATGGCCGGTGGTGGACGCCTCGGCGACGTGCCTGACCGGCTTGAAATCGGTTCCGGTGTAGTACTCGGTAATCACGACCATCAGGCCGGTCAGCACCAGGCCCACGATTGCCGACAGGTAGAGTCGCATCTGTGTGCCGCCCTCGATGCCCATAATGGCGTTGAGCGCGTCGTCCGGCATGATCCACTTGGTGATCGGATAGAAGGCGATCAAGGCCAGCACGCCCGCCACGATCAGGCCACGATACAGCGCGTTCATGATCTTGCCGCCCGGCCTGTACTTGACGAAGTAGCAGCCGACGATCGAGGCGATGATCGAGAAGCCGCCCAGGACCAGCGGATAGAGCACTGCCGCTTCGGCATTGGCCTTGAGCATCAATGCGCCCAGCAGCATGGTCGCCACGGTGGTCACCGCGTAAGTCTCGAACAGGTCGGCCGCCATGCCGGCACAGTCGCCGACGTTGTCACCTACGTTGTCGGCAATCACCGCCGGGTTGCGCGGGTCGTCCTCGGGAATGCCGGCCTCGACCTTCCCTACCAGGTCGGCGCCGACGTCGGCGCCCTTGGTGAAGATGCCACCACCGAGACGCGCGAATATCGAGATCAGCGAAGAGCCGAAACCCAGACCGATCAGCGGGTGAATGATATGGTCGATCGAAGCGCCATGCGCGGCCGAGCCCTTGAGAATGGCGTAGAAGCCGGCAACGCCGAGCAGACCGAGACCGACCACCAGCATGCCGGTGATTGCTCCACCGCGAAACGCGACGTCGAGGGCCGGCGCGATGCCATTGCGCGCCGCTTCGGCGGTGCGCACGTTGGCGCGTACCGAGACGTTCATGCCGATGTAACCGGCCGCACCCGACAGCACCGCGCCGACGATGAAGCCGGCGGCCGTTGACGTGCCGAGCGTCAGCCAGATGATGACGGCGAGCACGATACCCGCGATGCCGATGGTCGTGTATTGTCGATTGAGGTAGGCCTTGGCGCCTTCCTGAATTGCACCGGAGATCTCGCGCATGCGGTCGTTGCCCGACGGCTGCGCCAGAATCCACTGGCTGGAAATGGCGCCATACACGATGGCGAGAATCGCGCAGACGAGCGCGAATATGAGACCAGCGGACATGCAATTCCTCCTTTCGACAACCCAATGTGATCACCGGTCAATGCTGCCGGACCAGGCTTCCTTACCCCGCCTGCCGTGCGGGAGCACGGCACGCGCCTATCCTTGGCTCCGCCGACAACTCAGCGGAGTGTGCTGTCTTCTCTGGGGGTGGAACCGCTTGCTCTTATAGTTTGAATTCGCCGGGCAGTCTGCGTGCGACCGCGATGTTCTTCAGGCGCACGTAATCCGGCAAACCATTGCGAAACGGCGGGTAATCCTCACCGGCGATCAGCGGCGCAAGATACGCGCGGCAGGCGTCGGTGATGCCGAAACCATCCGGCGTGATGAAGTCTGCCGGCATCTTCTTCTCGACATTGGCAACGTCCTTCAGCGCCGCGCTGCCGATCTCCCACACATAGGGCGAGTCGGACTTGCGCACGATCGCCGGCATGACCGAATTCTTTCCGGCAAGCGCCATTTCCACCGCCGCCTTGCCCAGCGCATAGGCCTGGTCGACGTCGGTCTTCGACGCGATGTGGCGCGCAGCGCGCTGCAGGTAGTCCGCCACCGCCCAGTGGTACTTGAGCTTGAGCTTGTCGTTGACGATGCCGGCGATCATCGGGCCGATGCCGCCGAGTTGGGCGTGGCCGAAGGCGTCGCGCGCCCCGGTCTCCGCCATCAGCTTGCCCTCCTTGTTGAGCAGGCCCTCGGAAACGCCGACGCAGCAGTAGTCGTACTTGGCGACACACTCCTTGACGCGAGCGATGAACTTGTCTTCGTCGAACGGAACCTCGGGGAAAAGCAGGATGTGCGGCGGGTCGCTCTCTTTCTCGGCCGCGAGACCGCAGGCGGCGGTGATCCAGCCGGCATGGCGACCCATGACTTCGAGCACGAACACCTTGGTCGACGTGCGCGACATCGACGCAACGTCGAACCCGGCCTCCTTCATCGAGGTGGCGACATACTTGGCGACCGAGCCGAAACCGGGGCAGCAGTCGGTGATCGGCAGATCGTTGTCCACCGTCTTCGGCACGTGGATGGCCTGCAACGGATAGCCGGTCGTCTCGGACAGTTGCGAGACCTTGAGGCAGGTGTCGGCAGAATCGCCGCCGCCGTTGTAGAAGAAATAGCCGATATCGTGCGCCTTGAAAACCTCGATCAGGCGTTCGTACTGGGCGCGATTCTGCTCTAGGCTCTTGAGCTTGTAACGACACGACCCGAAAGCGCCCGATGGCGTATAACGCAGCGCGGCGATGTCGCCAGCGGATTCGAGCGAGGTGTCGATCAGATCTTCGGTCAGCGCGCCGATGATGCCGTTGCGGCCGGCGAAGACCTTGCCGATACGATCAGGGTGCGCGCGGGCCGTTTCGATCACCCCACAGGCGCTGGCATTGATAACGGCCGTCACGCCGCCGGACTGGGCGTAAAAGGCATTGCGTGCGTTCATAACTCTCCCCTAGGATATGGAACGGTAGTCAATTTTACGACACCGGCGGCATTCTCATTTTAGTGCGTCGAAAGCGCGGCGGGTGATTTCCTCCACCGAGCCCTGCCCGAGAATCCTGCGGCACTTCGGTGCCTCGACATCGCCGGTCGCGGCCCAATTCGAGTAGTACTCGATAAGCGGCTTGGTCTGCGAGTGATAGACGTCCAGTCGCCTCCTGACGGTTTCTTCCGTGTCGTCGTCACGCTGGATCAGCGACTCGCCGGTGACGTCGTCCTTGCCGGCGACCTTGGGCGGGTTGTACTTGACGTGATAGGTCCGTCCGGAAGGCAGATGCGCGCGGCGCCCGCCCATCCGCTCTATGATATCCGAATCGGGAACATCGATTTCGAGCACGTAGTCAATCCGTACGCCGGCAGCTCTCATCGCTTCGGCCTGCGGAATCGTGCGCGGGAATCCGTCGAACATATAGCCGGCCTTGCAGTCGTCTCGTTGCAGGCGGTCCTTGACCAGGCCGATGATGATGTCGTCGGATACCAGTGCGCCTGCGTCCATCACTTTTCTTGCTTCCAGTCCCAGCGGTGTGCCGGCTTTGACGGCCGCGCGCAACATGTCGCCGGTGGAGATCTGCGGAATGCCGAACCGGTCCTTTATGAAATTGGCTTGGGTTCCCTTGCCCGCTCCGGGCGGACCCAAAAGAATCAGTCTCATCAGCCCTCCCGGGTCGAAATATCAGCTTATTTCTTGTTGTCTGATCGGCACATCGCTGCAGTCACAATCGCAAAACCGTGCAACCTTACCCGACTACGCTGCCATGGTCAAACGCCCGGCGAACCCGCTCGAGATCCTCGGGCGTATCGACGCCCGCCTGCGGCGCGACTTCGGCGACCACCACACGAATCCGCAAACCGTGCGCCAGAACACGCAGTTGTTCTAGCGCTTCGAATTGCTCGAGCGAACTCGGTGCCAGGCTGGCGTAGGTCGCGAGAAATCCGACGCGGTACCCATAGAGGCCGATATGCCGCTGGGCCGGCAACAGCGCCGGCAACGTGTCGAGTGAATTCGCGAATGCATCCCGCGCATACGGAATCGGCGCGCGCGAGAAATACAGCGCCACGCCGTCGTTCGAGCAGACGACCTTGACCACGTTCGGATTGAAGAACTCGCGCGCATCGGCGATCGGGTGGCACGCCGTCGCAACTGCCGCCAGAGGATCGCCGGCCAGCGCAACGCTGATGTTTGCCACCAGCCGAGGGTCGATCATGGGTTCGTCGCCCTGCACGTTGACGACTATCGTCTCGGCGTCCCAGCCGCGCGTCGCTGCAAGCTCGGCGATGCGGTCGGTTCCGCTGGGGTGGTCGGCGCGAGTCAGCATGGCCCGGTAACCGGCCGCCTGTACCGCTTCCAGCACCAAGCGCTCGTCGGTCGCGACCCATATCTCGTCGGCACCGGCGCCCTGCACGCGCTCGACGACCCGCACGATCATCGGCTTGCCGGCAATGTCCGCCAGCGGTTTGGCGGGCAGGCGGGTCGACCCGAAGCGCGCCGGAATGACGATCTTGAAGGCCATCGCTACCTCAGGGCAGCGAGCTCTTCCTCACCCATTTCGCGGGCTTCTTCCTCGAGCATGATCGGAATGCCGTCGCGAATCGGATAGGCCAGACGACTCGCCTTGCATTGCAGCTCCTGCTTGTCGCGGTTATAGACGAGCGGCGCCTTGGTCACCGGACAGACAAGAATGTCAAGCAGACGCGGATCCATGATTGTTCTCCAGCAGTTTTTCGATGAGCGGCAGCGGATCGCGGTCGAGTCGCGCGTCAACCCTCAGTGCCCACAGTTCCGCGGCAACCTGATCGGCGAACGCTTCGCATTTTACCGCATCCTTCTCGGTCATCAGGATGGCCTCGGCCCCAGCGAAAGCGAGATCCCGAGCGCGATAGGCATGGTGATCGGCAAACCCATGCGGCTCAAATTCCAGGCCGAGTGCGCGCAGGTGCGCGAAGAACCGTTGCGGATTGCCGATACCGGCCACGGCGTGAATTCGTCTGCCGCGCAGTTTGTCGGCCCCCACCGCTTGGTCGCCGCCCACGCGAACGAATCGGGCGCCCACGAGCGCCATCGAGAACTGGCCGGTGCCGATGAATTGATCCCGCAGTTCGTCCGGCAATTCACCATTGGCGATCACCAGGTTCGCAAGGCGGGCACGCGAGACCGGTTCGCGCAATGGGCCGGCAGGCAGCAGCCAGCCGTTGCCGATACCGCGCGAATCGAACAGTACGATTTCCAGGTCGCGCGCGAGACGGAAATGCTGCAGGCCATCGTCGGAGACGATCAGATTGCAGCCCGGATGCGCCGCCAGCAAGGCGCGCGCCGCGGCCAGCCGGTCGCGCCCGACAAACACTGGGCACCCGCCACGCCGCGCAACGAGCAGCGGTTCGTCACCCACATCCTCCACCCGACTGTCGCTGCGCACTTCGGCGATGTCATCGCCGCTTCGCCCGTAGCCTCGGCTTATGACGCCAGGTCGATATCCGCGCGCGCGCAGATGCTCGACCAGCCAGATCACCAGCGGCGTCTTTCCACTGCCACCGACCGTGATGTTGCCCACCACGACAACCGGAACGGCGACCCTGCCACTAGCCAGAAAGCCGGAACGAAAAAGCATTCGGCGAATCGAGCTGACCAGCCCAAACAGCACTGCCAGAGGCAAGAGCAGGACCGCGAGCGGGCCGCGCTGCGCCCAGAGGGACGCAAGCCAACCCTCCAGCCCGTCTGTCGTGCTCATTTCCGGCTGGTGTTTCGAGACAGGCCAGCAGCAGCGGCCGGCAGGCGCGGTGAATTTGCCGCGGCGGCTATTTGGTGGGCGTCTGGGTGGCAAACGAAATGTGCGATAGCCCGGCCTGTTGCGCGGCCTGCATGACGTCGATCACGCTTTGGTGCGCCGTCTTGGCGTCGGCATTGATGATCACCACGGGCTCCTTGGCGCTGCCCGAGGCCTTCTTCAGCGCAAGACTGATCGCCGCAACGTCGCGCGCCCCAACCGGTTCGCGATTGACCAGCACATCCCCCCCAACGGTCAGCACGACGTTCACCTCGTTCGGCTGCTGCTGCTCCGGTGGCGGCGCGTCCGCCGTCGGCAGGTTGATCTCGAGTCCGGAAAATTTCGAGTAGGTGGTGGTGACCATCAGGAAGATCAGGATCACCAGCAGCACATCGATCAGCGGGATCAGGTTGATCTCCGGCTCTTCATGTGATCGGCCGCGGCGGAAGTTCATCGGTCAACCCTTGCGGTCACCGTGCACCACCTCGACCAGGCGCACCGCTTCCTGCTCCATGTCGACCACGATCGACTCGACCAGCCCACGGTAGTAGCGATAGAAGATCATTGCGGGAATCGCGATCAGAATGCCGAAGCCGGCGTTGTAGAGCGCAATCGAAATCCCGTGTGCCAGTTGCTGCGGATTGGCTGAGTTGGGTGTCTGGGAGCCGAAGATCTCGATCATGCCGACGATCGTGCCGAACAGGCCCATCAGCGGCGCGACGGTCGCGATAGTGCCGAGGCTGGTGAGGAAGCGTTCGAGTTCGTGGGCCACTGCACGTCCGGCTTCCTCGATCGATTCCTTCATGACGTCGCGCGAGCTCCTGACGTTGCGCAATCCTGCCGCGAGCACACGGCCCAGCGGGGAATGCACGCCCAGGCGCGCGAGCATGTCGTCGGTCACGCCACCGCGCCGGAAGTCGGCGATCACGTTTTCGACCAGGCCGGGCGGCACGATCTTGTTCCGCCGCAACGTGATCCCGCGCTCGATAATGAGTGCGACCGCAATGATGGATGCGACCAGCAAGGGCCAGATCGGCCAACCCGCAGCGCGAATGATATCGAACACGCAAGACTCCTGCACTCTTTGGAATAACCGCGCACTTTAATCTCGCCCCCCCGATTCGGCAAGTGAAGTGCGATGATCGAAGGATGCCGCCCATCGCAGCACGGCGTTCTTCGAATGACGTTTCAGTGCCCTGGCCCTTATCCACAGATGCTGTGGATAAGCCTGTGAATTGCGGCTGCACGACTAGGCTAAGTCGTGTTTTCGCAAGGCTTTTTCTTGCCCCGACCAAAAATGAAGCTTTAGTTACAATTCAATTAAATCAACATGTTGCGCGTAGAACGACGACAGGTATGGCGTAGCGGGACGATTCGTTGCCGGAAGCCGCGCCAACTGTGGATTCCGCTACAATCGAGCCAATGTCCACGCCGGTTCCACAGCCGATTCCGCCCGCAATTTCAGCATCGGCGCCAGTTTTCAGTGTTTCGTCGCTCAATCGCCTGGTTCGTGAAACACTCGAACGCGCACTTCCATTGAGCTGGATCTCCGGAGAGATCTCCAATCTGACGCGCGCCGCATCGGGTCACGTCTATTTCTCGCTCAGGGACGCGAGCGCTCAAGCGCGTTGCGTGATGTTCCGCAACCGCGCACAACTCGTGCCGTTCGAACTGGCCAACGGTCTGCAGGTCGAGGTTCGCGCCCTGGTAACGCTGTATGAGGCGCGCGGCGACTTTCAACTCAACGTCGAAACCGCGCGGCGCGCCGGTCTCGGCGCATTGTTCGAAGCCTTTGCCCGCCTCAAGGACAAACTTGCCGCGGAGGGCCTGTTCGACGATGCGCGCAAGCGGCCGCTGCCACGGTTTCCGCGCCGCATCGGCGTGATCACGTCGTTGCAGGCAGCGGCCTTGCGCGACGTCCTGGCGGCGCTGGCGCGCCGCGCACCGCAGATTCCGATACTCGTCCATGCGGTGCCGGTCCAGGGCGAAGGCGCAGCAGCCGAGATTGCGAATGCCCTGCGTCTCGCCGCGGCACGCAACGAATGCGAGGTGTTGATCGTCGCTCGTGGCGGCGGCAGCATCGAGGATCTGTGGGCGTTCAACGAAGAAAACCTGGCGCGTGCGATCGCGGCGTGCCCGATGCCGGTGATCGCCGGCATCGGGCACGAATCCGACTTTACCATCGCCGACCTGGTCGCCGACCAGCGCGCAGCCACGCCGACCGCTGCTGCCGAGTTGGCAAGCGCGGGCTGGTTCGCCGCGCGAATCCAGTTCCCCGAACTCGGCCGCAAGCTGCGGAACGCGATCGAAGCGATACTGGCCCGTCACATGCAGCAAGTCGATGTCGCGGCACGCCGATTGGTTCATCCGGCGCAGCGACTGCGTGAGGCCGCCAGCCGGCTCGCACACCTCGGCGCACGTATCACCTCTGCCGCTTCGCGAGGCATCGAAAGGAATGCGGCGCAGCTCGTTCGCCTGCGCCTGACCTGGAACGCCCACCGCCCGGATTTCGCCGCCATGCGCACCCGCTGCGAGGGCGCCGAATCGCGCCTGACAATGAGCTGGGCAAGAACCCACGCCGATCTGGGATCGAGGATCGCTCGTCTGGCCGACGCACTCGCGCATCTGAACCCGCAGGCCACGCTGGACCGCGGCTACAGCATCACTTACGCGGCCGACGGCAGCATCGTGCGAAACAGCAAAACCGTTGCGCCCGGCAACCAAGTGTCGATCCGCTTTGCCGCAGGCACGGCACACGCAAGCATCACGCGCAGCGATTGAAGCGTGATCGAGGTTGTCATCAATGGCAATCTCTCACTAGAATGACCGGAATTGCGGCACGTTTTGAACGCCCAAGTATCCACGACCCGACGGAGAACCCACATGGAACACACCCTGCCCGCTCTGCCCTACGCGATGGACGCGCTCGCCCCGAGCATATCGAAGGAAACCTTCGAGTTTCACTACGGCAAGCACCATCAGGCCTATGTCACCAACCTCAACAATCTGATCAAGGGCACCGAGTTCGAGAACCTCGCCCTGGAAGACATCATCAGGAAGTCCAGTGGCGGCATCTTCAACAACTCCGCCCAGGTCTGGAACCACACCTTCTTCTGGAACAGCATGAAGCCTAACGGCGGCGCTGCGCCAAGCGGCGCGCTGGCCGACGCGATCAACAAGAAGTGGGGCTCGTTCGACGCCTTCAAGGAAGCCTTCACGAAGAGCGCGGTCGGCAATTTCGGCGCCGGCTGGACCTGGCTCGTGAAGAAGGCCGACAGCACGGTCGACATCGTCAACACCAGCAACGCGGGGACGCCGTTCACCACAGGTGACAAACCCCTGCTCACCATCGACGTGTGGGAACATGCCTATTACATCGACTACCGCAATGCGCGGCCCAAGTTTGTCGAGGCCTTTCTCAACTCGCTCGCCAATTGGGAGTTCGCCGCGAAGAACTTCGGCTGATCGGACGCTTTTCGGAATCGAGAATTGAATCGAGAACTTGAGGACTAAAATCTCGGGTGACTGAGAATCAAGCGGATGAGACGGCGAGGGGCAATACCCTCGCCGTTTTTTTTATGGATTCTCATGAACCCCATGCCACCTCTACTCGGAAGAGATTGGCGGCCAAGCCCGCCAATGGTCTCCACCCTTGCGGGGAATACGAACGAATCGCCCAAGTGAGCGCGACCGTGGCATTCGCACCAAGGAACCGATTCTCAATGGCGGCTTCCCATGCAATGGAGGAAACGCAATGGCAATGATCACGAAGTCTCAAGACGACGATAGGCGGGGCGGCACTACGGCAGCATGGCGCGCAGGCTTGGCAGGACTGTGCCTGGCCCTGCTGCTGGCGCCCTTGCCGGCCCAGGCGATCGAAGTCCAGGAACTGATCCGCCACATCGACAGCCTGTGGCGCGGCAACACCTCGCAGGCGACCATGACCATGACGGTGAAAACGCGCCGCTATCAACGCACCATGACCATGGAGGCGTGGTCGCGCGGCAAGGACTACTCGCTGGTGGTGATACGCGAACCGATCAAGGACCGCGGCATCGCCACGCTGAAGGTCGAGGACAACATCTGGAACTACCTGCCCAAGATCAACCGCGTCACCAAGGTGCCGTCGAGCATGATGTCCGGATCGTGGATGGGCAGCCATTTCACCAATGACGACCTGGTGAAGGACAGCACCTTCGAGGATGACTACACCTCGAAGATCACCTTCGAGGGCGAGCGCGACGGGCGCACCGTGTATGAACTGACCTCGCTGCCCAAGCCCGATGCGCCGGTGGTGTGGGGCAAGGTGGTGATGCTGATCGAGCAGAAGACCCTGGCCCCCTACAAGAACGTCTACTACGACGAGGAAGGCGTGCTGATTCGCACCATGACATTCGATCAGACCAAGAAAATCGACGAGCGGGTCATCCCCATGCGCCTGATCCTGCAGCCGGAGGACAAGCCGGACGAATCGACGGTGATCGTCTATGACGACATCGCCTTCGGCGTGCCGCTGGAGCCGTCGTTCTTCTCGCTGCAAAGCCTGCAAAGACGGCACTAGCCATGCAGCAATCGCACGCCGCCTCCCCCGCGAGCCGCCTGCCGATACTGGTCTTCATCGCCTGGCGCAACATCTGGCGCAGTCCGGTGCGCAGCATCCTGACCATTTCGGCGCTGGCCAGCGGCCTGGTGATGGTGATCCTCTACGCGGCGATGATGGAGGGCATGATTCGGCAGATGGTGCATCAGGCCACCGCCATCTCGGTCGGCCATTTGCAAGTGCATCGCCAGGCTTACATCGACGACCAGGATCTGTACGCCACTTTGCCCTGGTCCTATCTGGACAAGATCAGGCAGGACATTCCCGGGATTCAGGTGGCGCCGCGCTTGTATGCCTCCGGGCTGGCCAGTACGGCGGAAACCTCGACCGGGGTGCTGATCAAGGCGGTCGATCCGCGGCGCGAAGCGGAGGTCACCCAAATGCTGGAGCAGGTGCGCAGCGGCACGCTCGAGCTGGGGCGCGCCAGCGACAGCAAGGAAGGCCTGCCGCGCTACAACCTGGTGATCGGCGCGCAACTGGCCAAGAACATGAACCTGGCGCCGGGCAGCGAGCTGATCCTGGTCACTCAGGCGGCGGACGGCAGCGTCGGCAATGCCCTGTACCGTATCGCCGCGGTGCTCAAGCCGCTGGAGCCCAACTTCGATCGCATGGGCGTGCTGATGTTGATCGAGGCCTACCAGAAGCTGATGTATCTGGACGACGGCTTTCACGAATTGGCGATCCATGTCGACGACATCACCCGGCTGGAAGCGGTCCAGGCCGAGCTCGATGCCGAATTGAAGAGGCTGATGGCAGCGCAGCCGCTGGACGAACTGGGCGGCAAACCGGTCGTGCGCAACTGGCGTCAGCTCACGCCTATGGTGGCCGACATGCTGGAGATGAGCAAGATGATCACCTTCGTCGTCGGCTTCATCGTCATCTCGCTGGCCTCGATGGGCATGCTCAATACCATGCTGATGGCGGTGCATGAGCGCACCCACGAGTTTGGCATCCTGCTGGCGATCGGCATGAAACGGCGCTGGCTGCTGCTGATGGTGTTGCTCGAATCGCTGTTCCTGGCGCTGGTATCGGCGCTGGCGGGCGTGGCCCTGGGTGCGGGTGTCGTGAGCCTGTTCGGCGAGCGCGGCATCGATCTCTCCGGCACCCTGCCCGACGGTTATGACTGGGGCGGGCTGGTGTTCGAACCCTATCTGCAACTGCATCTCGCGCCGGCGGACCTGCTCAACGCCAGCCTGCTGATGATCGTCATCACCCTGCTGGCCGCGCTGATGCCGGCCTGGCGCACGGTACGGCTCAAACCCGCGGAGGCGATGCGATGAACAGCCGGCACAGCCATCTGCCTGTCGCCATGCTGTTGATGCTGGCCTGGCGCAACATCTGGCGCCACTGGCGCCGCACCCTGATCACCCTGAGTTCGATCGCAATCGGCTTCGCCTTGTCGGTGCTGATGATCGGCATCGGCGACGGCGCGCACAACTCGCTGATCCGCAATGCCATCAAGCTCGGCGAGGGGCACATCACCGTGCAGCCGCGCGGCTATCTCGAAGCGCCGGCCAATCACAAGTATCTGGCCGACGGCAAGGCACTGCTGGCGAAGCTGGATGCACTCGAGGTGCCGGGCAGTGTCGAGCCGCGCATCGCCCTACAGGTGCTCGCCAGCACCGCCAATAATTCCGTCGGGGCAGGGCTGGAAGGGCTGAGCCCGCGCGGCGACCGGCGTGTCGACATGCTCAAGCCGCACCTGGTGGACGGCGCCTGGATCGAACCCGGCGATCTGCGCGGCATCGTCATCGGTGCCGGCATGGCCGGCAAGCTCAAGGCCAAGGTCGGCGGCAAGGTGGTGTTGATGGCCGGCAAGCAAGGCGGCGATTCACAGGCGCAACTGGCGCGCGTGCGCGGCATCTTCGACTCCAAGGTGGATGAGCTGGACGACTACCTGATCCTCGGCGACATTGCGCTTGCGCGGCGTTTTCTCGAAGGCGAAGGCGCCGACCCCACCCTGGAACCGGTGACACGCTTCGCCGTGTTCCTCGACGATCCGGATGACATGGCCGCCTGGAAGGCGCGCCTGAAGGCGGCGCTCGAGAGCGACCGCGTCGCGGTGCTGGACTGGCAGGAGATGATGCCGCAACTGGTGCAATTCATCATGGTCGACGATGCGGGCAACTACATCTTTCTGGTGCTGATCCTGATCATGGTGGTGTTCGGCATCCTCAACACGGTGTTGATGAGCGTGCTGGAACGTACGCGTGAATTCGGCCTGCTGCGCGCGCTGGGGCTCGCCCGCCGGCAACTGCTGGCGCTGGTGTTCTGCGAGTCCTTGGTGCTGAGCCTGCTGGCGGTGACCATCGGCTGGATCATGGGCGGGGGAACGCATCTGTGGTTTTCGACGCACGGCATCGACATCGCGTCGCTGATGGGCGGCGGCAGTACCGCGATGATGGGATCCTTCATGGACCCGGTGATCCGTACCGAATTGTCATGGGATCGAGTGGTTCAGCTTACCCTGATCATTTTCGGCGCCACGCTGGGCAGCGGCATCTATCCGGCGATCAAGGCGGCGCGGGTGACACCCGTGCAGGCATTGCGCACATGAATGGACGAGACGTCGATCGAACTCTGGAAGGAGCACGGAGATGGCATTGCTGAGCTTGCATGGCATCGGCAAACGCTACCGCCAGGGCGAGGTGGAGGTGAGCGCGCTGCAGGGTATCGACCTCGAGATCGAGGAAGGCGAATTCGTGGCGCTGGTCGGTCCCTCCGGTTCGGGAAAGACCACCTTGCTCAATATTGTCGGCGGATTGGATGCACCGAGCGAAGGCAGAACCGAACTCAACGGCACCGACATCACGACGCTGAAGGAAGCCCGCTTGTCGGACTTTCGCCTGTTCCAGCTCGGGTTCATCTTTCAGGCCTACAACCTGGTTCCGGTATTGAGCGCACTTGAGAATGTCGAACTGGTGATGGTGATGCAGGGCCGTCCGGCCGAAGACCGGCGCCGGCGCGCCCAACATTACCTGGATCTGGTCGGGCTGGACAAAGTCATGCACCGTCGCCCCTCGGCGCTCAGCGGCGGGCAGCAGCAGCGTGTCGCCGTGGCGCGCGCGCTGGCGGCCGGTCCACGCCTGGTGCTCGCCGACGAACCGACCGCCAACCTGGATTCCGAAAACGCGACGGCCCTGCTGGATATCATGCATCGCCTCGCGCGCAAACAGAAGACCACCTTCATCTTTTCCACACACGATCAACGCGTCATGGAGCGCGCCGAGCGGATAGTCACCCTGCGTGACGGGAAGATCGTCGACGACCGGCGTGTCGAGGCTCGTCACCACGAACATGCGGATTAGCTTGTGCCTGTTCGCAGCCGCATTGCTGCCGCTGTCCACGGTGCACGCCGCGCAACTGACGGGGCGTGCCTCGCTGTTCGGTTCCGCCGCCCGGGCCGAGCCTGGCGATATCGGCAACACCGGCTCGGGCGACCGGACCCTGACGTCCGATCAGCAGAGCCTGCGCCTGATGCTCGACGATGCCCAGGACAAGGTCGAGTGGTCGCTGCACGTGAAGACGGCCAGGCAGCATCTGCGCGGTATTCCTCCTGCCGCGGGTCATTCCAGCGACTTGTTTCGCTATCACCCATGGGCCGGCGATTGGGTGGATAAGACCGGCACCGATAGTTCCACGCGCGTCGGCTACGAACTGGACCGTGCCGTCTACAAACGCCGCTTCGGTCAAATTGCGGCGAGCCTCGGCCGCCAGCCCATCGACTGGGGCAGCGGCCGCTTCTGGCAGCCGATGAACGTGTTTGGCGCGTTTGCCCCGACCGATCTGGATACCGACTTCAAGCCGGGGATCGATACGGCCGTCGTCGACTGGTTTCCCTCCGCGTTTTCATCGCTGACCGCGGTCTATGCCTTGTCCCCGAGGAACGATCAGACCATCGACGACAGCGCCGCGATTCGCTATCGGCGTCAGGTCGGCGAGCGATCCGAGATGGCCTTGCTGGCCGGGCGGGTGATCGGCAACGACGTCGCCGGCGCCTCTTTCGAGACCGATTGGGCCGGCCTGGGATGGCGCATCGAGGGCGTGCGCTACAAGCTCGAACAGCCGCGTGAGAACTCCGTCTTCTGGATCGCCGGCGTCGACTATCAGGTCGGGAACGGCACGTCGGTGATCGCCGAATGGTACGAGAACAGTCGCGGCGCAGCGGATGAGCCATCCCTGGCTGCAATGCAGTCGGACCGGCTGGTGGCCAGCGGACTTCAGCCGCAACTGGGCCGGCGAGTGCTGGGCTTGTCCGCGGAGAAAGACATCACACCGCTGGTGCATGGCAGCTACAAGCTTTTCCTCAGTCCACTGACGAGCGCGAACGGCCGGACGAACACCTCACTATTGCACCAGCTCAGCGTCGTCTATTCGGTCAGCAACGAGTCCGACCTGCTGCTTTCCTTGCTCTATGCCAGCGGCAAGGGCCTGAATGCGCAAGGCCAGCCACGGTCGGAGTTCGGCCACCAGCCCGCGAGCGTGACATTGCGCTTGCGCTACTATTTTTGATCTACTGGAGGAGACACCATGAAACGCTTTGACGTTGACACGAATTCGGTCGGACGCCGCAACACCAGTCGCCTGCACCTTCTTTGTCTGTTGGGCCTGCTTCTATCGGGCGCCGTTCTGGCAGACGATCAGCGCCAATTGGTCACCCTGCCGGCACCCGCCCAGGAAGCCCTGCGTCTGGAAATGCTCGACAACCTGGTCGCCATCAACGAGATTCTCGGGCTCGTGGCTGCCGACAAACTCAAGGAGGCAGGAGAAATCGCCGAGCAGAAGCTCGGGCTTTCTGCCCAGGGCAAGCACCGGGACAAGCCGTTCGAGGCCCGCCCGGGACCGCACATGCCGCCAGCCATGCATTCGCTGGGCATGGACGGCCATCGCGCCGCGAGCGAATTCGCCAAAGCGGCACAGACTGGCGACCGCAACCGGACCCTCGCGCTACTGCCGGGCCTCACCAACGCTTGCGTGACTTGCCACTTTTCCTATCGAACGCGATGAAGTGCGGGCTGCCCGGCTTTTTTTTCCCGGGTGATGCAACGGATGTGCGTCCCGGTCAGCACCGCTCTGTCTCGTTCCGGAGGGTCCGTTCGCTACTTGCCGCCCTGCTTGATTGCCAGCACGGCCTGGTTGCGCAGGGTGCGCAGGAGGCCGAGTTCCTTGTCGGAAATCACGATATCGCCGGCATTCGGCGCATCGGCGTAGATCATCGCCACCGGCTGGCCGCGCAGCACCAGCGGAAACACCGCGAAGGTCCTGGCGCCGAGGGCGTCGCGATGCCAGCGTGGGAGACGCTCGGCGATCTTCGGGTCGTTGGCATCGGAAATCAGCATGTCGGCACCGCGCGCAAGCGACACCGAGAAGATGTTGCCGGTATCTCCCAGATCGAACCTGAAACATTTGATCGTTTGTTCGATGCGCGGACCGAAACCGAAGCGCGCGGTCATGCTTTTGGTGCGCGCATCACGAATGCAAAACAACACGTGATCGAAACCCATCGCGCGATACATGGTCTCGAGGATCATGCGCAGCAGGTCATTGAGCGAGAAGTCCTCGACCAGCGAGGCGCTGATGTCCTGGATGCCCGCTGCGAGCACCGATTCCGCCCGGGGTTCGGCCGCGGCCGTCGCGATCGATGCATCGCTCGCCGTCACGTCGGTTTCAGTATTCGCCGCCATGGTCGGTTCGAGCAAGGTGGCGGCGGCCAGCGCGGTCCCGATGCCTGCCGGCGGCTCGTTGGAGGTTGACGTAGCGGATTCACCGCTCGCGATTTCCCGTTGCAACAGTTTGCCGAACTGGGACTGCATGACGTTGAGCCGCGCAATCGCGCAGAACTCCGCGGTCTCGTTCAATGCGCACTGCACCGCGCTGCGAAACTGCGTGTCGGTCACGCGGATCGCCGCGCCGTAGCGTTTGCGCAGCCGCTGGATCTGCTGCTCGAAGTCATGACCCTCGCCCGCTTCGAGCGCAGCGCAGGCCTCGTTGGAGAATCCGGCGATCGCACGCAGGACTTCTTCGCGCGTCTTGGCGGGGCGCAGAGGACCCTCGCCGAGATGACGCAGCCCATTCACGATAGTCTCGGGAAACCCCCAGACGCGCGCCACACCGATGCCCAGTTCCTGATAACTCATGCCGAGCACGCGGATCGACGCCGACTCTTCCGACAGCCGGGCGCTGCTGATCACGCGACGTACTTCGTCGGCTTCCTCGGCCAGGTAGTACTGGGCGAGGAAGCGTCCGAGGTTGCGCATCATCGAACAGATATAGGCCTCTTCGGTTTCCCGAAGCGCCAGCCGGCCGGCGATCTCGCGGGCCATCGCGCCGCTGAAGCTGGCGCGCAGGAACTCCTCCTTGAGCAGCGCGGCATTGGTCTGGTTCTGCACATGCTCGACGAGGATCAGCGAAATCGCGATGTCGCGTATTGTGTTGAAGCCGAGCACCACGATTGCCCGCGACACCGTGCTGATGCTGCCACCGCCGGCCTGGCGGTAGTAGGCCGAATTGACCAGACGCAGGATGCGGTTGGTCAGCGCGAAGTCCTTGACGATGGAATTCGACAGCGTGTTGATGCTGTCACGATCCGATGAGGTCAGGCGGTTGATCGCGCGGATGGATTCGGACAATGCCGGGAAATCGCCCTTGTGCTGCATTCGCCGCAGCAGGAAGTCGAGCACGCCCTTGCCGCGGCCCGCCGCGTCCGCCGTAACGAGCCCGGCCTCGGGAGCCAGATAGGCTTGCAGGCTGTGCAGCATCTGGGCGGCGGAATCGTAGCGCAGCGCAGGGTCGAGCGCGGTCGCACGCGAAACGATGTGCGGAGCTTCTCGTCGATCGTGGCCGTGCTGTCGAGCGACAGACAGATCTTGCCGCTGACGATGTTCTGCATGGTGACGATCGCGCTGCCACCCGCCACGGCGCGCTCGCCGCTGACCATCTCGTAGAGGATCAGACCGACCGCGAACAGATCGGAGCGGAATGTGTACTCGCGCGACTGGATGTATTCGGGCGCCATGTAGGCCGGCGTGCCGGCCAGCGCACCGGCCTCCTGCGGCACGTCGGCGAGGCGCGTCGCGATGCCGAAATCCATTACCCGCGGCTCGCCCGCGCCGCTGATCAGGATGTTCGATGGCTTGAGGTCGCGATGGACGATGCCGTGCCGGTGCGCTTCATCGATTGCGCCGAGCACGCCGCAGACGGTTTCCACCGCCCGCGCAGTCGCCATGGCACCCTGTTGCGCGACCAGTTGCGCGAGCGTCGGTCCTTCGACGTATTCGAACACCAGGTACGCATCGCCGTGCTGCTCGCCGGCCTCGAAGATCGGCACGATGTTGGGATGGCGCAGATTGCTGACCGCGCGCGCCTCCAGCAGCAGCGCGTCGCCCTGCTCGGGCGCGGCATCGGAAAAGCGCAGCGTCTTGATCGCGACTTCGCGTTCGAGATGCGGATCCCAGGCGAGGAATACCGCGCTCTGCGCACCCTCGCCGAGCAGGCGGCGAATCTCGAATCGCCCGATCGACTGCACTTGCTCCCGGCGCCCCATGCCCCGCCCTCCCCAGTCGATGATCGCGCACGCCGACCGGCCGGCGAAACATGCGATGCCGATCGTCACCCGATCATTACGGCTTGACGGAATGGCAGCTTTAGCCGGGGGCTGCGACGATCGAGGGGAGTGCCGGTGCCGTGATCGCCAGTCACCTGCGCGGCGAATCACCGCACCGGCAATACGGACATGCCCTGCAGGCCGCATGGAATGGCGATCTGCAGGCATCCACAGCGGCAACCCATATGGCATCCGGCTCGCGGGCCAGCGTGCCAATCGCTGCCGCCCGGCGACGGACTCGGCCATCGGCCGATCGCGCGGATGACCAGCCGGCGGCCTGCGGCGGTTCTCCGCGGCAGTTGACCGGTGCCGATTTTGCGGCATACTGCGTGACTTCTGCGCGGCCCGGGCCGCGCCCATCGACAACGAGGCAGGAGTCTCGAGCATGCCGATCTCACCCGAATTAATCGAAAGACTCAAGACCCACCGCGCAGCAGTACTCGTTGGCGGCGGTGCCGACAAGATCAAGGAGCGTCACGCCAAGGGCCTGCTCTCGGCGCGCGAGCGGCTTGAGGTTCTGTTCCAGCCCGGCACGTTTCAGGAATTCGGGATGCACGTGCAACACACCGGCACCCATTTCGGCCTAACCAAGAAGAGCTTCCCGGCGGACGGTGTGATCACCGGCACCGGTTACGTCAATGGCGAGCAGGTCGCCGCCGTCAGCCAGGATTTCACTGTCGGCGCGGGCACGCTCGGCAACGCGCACGCCCAGAAGATCGTGCGCCTGATGCAGTTTGCGCTGAAGAACGGTTTGCCGATCGTCGCCTTCAAGGACTCGGGCGGCGCCCGCATCCAGGAGGGCGTCGATGCCCTTTCCGGCTACGGCGAGGTCTTCTACCACAACGTGCTGTCCTCCGGGGTAGTGCCGCAGATCGCGCTGGTGCTCGGTCCTTGCGCCGGTGGCGCTGCCTACTCGCCGGCGCTGATGGACTTCATCATCATGGCGCGCCAGAACGCCCACATGTTCATCACCGGCCCCGAGGTCATCAAGGCCGTGACCGGCCGCACCACCAGCATGGACGAGGTCGGCAGCGCCGAGATGCACAGCACGGTGAGCGGCAATGTGCACTTCGTCGCCGATGACGACCGCCATGCGATCCGCATCGCCCAGCAGTTGCTGTCCTACCTGCCGGCCAACAATACCGAGGATCCGCCGCATCGGCTCGACGGCGACATCGTGCTCGACCGCGACGAGGCAATGAACCAGTTGATCCCCGGGGATTCATCGGACCCGATGGACGTGCGTCAGATCATCGCGCACATCGTCGACGGGGGCGAACTGCTCGAGGTGCAGGCCGGCTGGGCGCGCAACATCATCGTCGGCTTCGCCCGCATCGAAGGCGCGGTGGTCGGCCTGATCGCCAACCAGCCGACCGAGCTGGCCGGCGCGCTCAATATCGACGCGGCCGACAAGGGCGCGCGCTTCATCCGCTTCTGCAATGTATTCAACGTTCCGCTGGTCACGCTGGTGGACGTTCCCGGCTTTCTGCCCGGCATCGAACAGGAGCGCGGCGGAATCATCCGCCACGGCGCCAAATTGCTGTTCGCCTACGCCTCGTGCACCACGCCCAAGCTCACCGTGATCCTGCGCAAGGCTTACGGCGGTTCCTACCTCGCGATGTGCAGCCAGGAGATGGGGGCGGACTTCGTCTTTGCCTGGCCGACCGCCGAGATCGCCGTGATGGGTGCCGAAGGTGCGGTCAATCTGCTCTACCGCAAGGAATTGTCGGAGGCGCCCGATCGGCGTGCCAAGTTGACGGAACTCGCCGCGAAGTACCGCGCCGAGTTCGCCTCGCCCTACCTGTCGGCCGGGCGCGGCTATATCACCGACGTCATCGATCCGGCGGAGACCCGCTCGATGCTCGCGCTCGCACTGCGCAAGACCTTGCACAAGCGCGAGCTGCGTCCGGCCAAGAAGCACGGCAACGTGCCGCTCTGACGGACCGGAGCGGAGAGCACGATGTCATCAATCTGGGTCACAGCGCTGTGGATGTACGGGCTCGCCATCGTCGTGTCGTTGGCTGTGGCCGTCGTCATCAAGGTGATCGTCGTTGCGCTCGGCGCGGTCGAACGCAGGGCAGCGGTTGCGCCGGCGCCGGTAGCGACGCCAGCGGCCGTCGGTCCCGCGAGCGACGGAGGGCCCGGCGAGCACGTGGCGGCGATCACCGCGGCAATCTATGCGCTGATCGGCGAACACCGGATTCTGCACATCCATGACGCGCACCGGCACGATGGATGGGTCGCCGAAGGGCGGCTGGCCCACCATCATTCGCACGCGGTCGATCATCATCCGAGAAGATAGCCAGGGAGTCGGACAAAAATGGAAAAGAAATTCCGCATCACGGTGGACGGCAACCCCTACGTGGTGACCGTCGAGGACATCAGCGAGGGCGCCAGCCTGCTCTACCCGGAACCGGGCAGCATGACGGTGCCGACCGCCAAGGCGGCACCAGCCGCCTCGGCAGCGCCGGCACCAAAGGCCGCTGCGGCGCCGGCCCGCGGACCAGCCGGTGACGGGGACGTGGTCAGCTCACTGGCCGGGGTGGTCGAATCGGTCGCGGTCAGCGTGGGGCAGAGCGTGGCCCAGGGCGACAAGGTGGCGACGGTCGAGGCGATGAAGATGAAAACGCCGATCATCGCCCACCGCGCCGGCAAGGTCGCCTCGATCGCGGTCAAGCCCGGCGATCCCGTCGAACCCGGTCAGACGCTGCTGGTACTCGGCTGAGCCCGGCGCCGTGGAAAACATTCATCTGCTCGACATCTTCCAGGGTCTGGCGACCCTGATGGCCTCCGAGCCGAAGATCTTTTACGGCCGCATCGGTCTGATCCTGCTCGGCTTTCTGCTGATCTATCTGGGCAAGAAAGGCGTGCTCGAAGCCCTGCTGATGATCCCGATGGGTCTGGGCATGGCGTCGGTCAATGCGGGGGTGATGTTTTTCGAGGCCGGCAAACCCGGCACCCTGTTTGTCGACCCGCTGGTGACCGGCACCGACGCCACCATGAACATCCTGCAGATCGACTGGCTGCAGCCGATCTACACCTTCATGTTCAGCAACGGCCTGATCGCCTGTCTGGTCTTCATGGGCATCGGCGTCCTGCTCGATGTCGGCTTCGTCATGGCGCGGCCGTTCCAGAGCATGATTATTGCGCTGTTCGCCGAACTGGGTACGATTCTCACGCTGCCGATCGCGGTGTCGATGGGTATGGCCCCGAATGAGGCCGCCTCGGTCGCGATGATCGGCGGCGCCGACGGCCCGATGGTGCTGTTCACCTCGCTGATCCTGGCCAAGGATTTGTTCGTGCCGATCACCGTGGTTGGCTACCTGTACCTCGGGCTGACTTACGGCGGCTATCCCTATCTGATCAAGCTGCTGATTCCGGCGCGACTGCGCGCGATCCCGATGCCGCTGGAGAAGAATCAGCGAAAGATCACGTCCGGGCAGAAGCTGGTGTTCGCGGTGCTGGCCTGTACCCTGCTCTGCCTGCTGTTCCCGGTGGCCGCCCCGCTGTTCTTCTCGCTCTTCATCGGTGTCGCGGTACGCGAGAGCGGACTGGTGAATTTCCAGTCCATGCTCAGCGAGACCGTGCTCTACGGCGCGACTTTCTTCCTCGGGTTGACCCTCGGCATCCTCTGCGAAGCCAACACGATTCTCAGTCCCGTGGTGCTCAAGCTGCTGCTGCTGGGCATCCTCGCACTGACCTTCAGTGCGATCGGCGGCATCATCGGCGGTTACGTCCTGTACTTCTGGTATGGCGGCAAGTACAACCCGATGATCGGCGTGGCCGGCGTCAGTTGCGTGCCGACGACGGCCAAGATCGTTCAGAAGATGGCCACGCAAGCCAACCCGGGTGTCGTCCTGATGCCGCATGCGCTGGGTGCGAGCATCAGCGGCGTGATCACCTCGGCGATCCTGACCGGCATCTTCGTCGCAGTCCTGCGCTGAAGCCGCGGTTCCTGTCCGCGCCTTCTCCGCATTATTGCCCATAGGCATAGCCCTGCAGAGCGCATGAATAGGCGATCTGCAGGCAGGCCAGCCTGAGAGGTCCGGCTGGTGCGGCACACCGGCATGCCATAGCGCAGAGCGCCAATCCATGCGGGTCTCAGGCAAGGCGGTGGCAACCCCTCTGCGCAAGCGGAGGGGCCGCGAGCGAGCGGCCCTTGTCAGCCGTTCTTGATCCGACCGACGATTGCGTCGGTGAACTGCCTGGTGTTGGCATTGCCGCCGAGATCGCCGGTGCGCACATTGTCGGCATTGAGCGTGCTGCTGATGGCGTCGCGCAGCCGGTCGCCGAGGTCCTTCATCTTGACGTGATCGAGCATCATCGCGGCGGCCAGCATCAGCGCGATCGGGTTAGCGATACCCTTGCCGGTGATGTCGGGCGCCGAACCGTGCACCGCCTCGAAGATGGCCGCCTTCTCGCCGATGTTGCCGCCGGGTGCCATGCCGAGGCCGCCGACCAGGCCGGCGATCAGATCCGACAGGATGTCGCCGAACAGGTTGGTGGTGACCAGGGTATCGAACTGCCACGGGTTCATCACCAGCTTCATCGCGCAGGCGTCGATGATCACGTCGTTCATCTCGATCTTGCCTTTGTACTTTTCTTCGTAGATCTGGTAGGCCGTCTCGAGGAAGATGCCGGTCAGCGCCTTCATGATGTTGGCCTTATGCACCACGGTGATCTTCTTGCGGCCGTGGGCGATTGCGTATTCAAAGGCGTATTCGAGAATGTTCTTCGATCCCCTGCGGGTATTCACGCCGGTGGCGATGGCCACCGCATGCGGGTCGCCGTCGATCGGGATGAAGTGCTCGTAGCCCATATAGAGCCCTTCGACGTTCTCGCGCAGCAACACGAGGTCGATGTTGTCGTAGCGCCCGCCCGGAATCAGTGTCTTCACCGGACGCACATTGGCGTAGAGCTTGAACTCTTCGCGCAGGCGCACGTTGGACGAACGGTAGCCGCCGCCCACCGGCGTTTCCAGCGGGCCCTTGAGCGCGAGCCGGGTCTTGCGGATGCTGTCGAGCGTGGCGCCAGGCAACGGGTCGCCCGCGGCCTTGACGCCGCCCATGCCGGCCACCGCCGACTCCCACTCGAACGGCGCGCCGAGCGCATCGAGCGCAGCCAGCGTGGCGTCCATGATCTCCGGGCCAATGCCGTCGCCGGCGATCAGGGTAGCGGGTATGCGTGTCATTCGATATCTCCGTGTAAAGTGTTCAGACTGCCTGGATGTTCGCCCCGGCGCTTGTCCCCGGGGCGAAGGTGGGTGGCCGCCGCGCCTCGCGCAAGCATCGCTCGCACGCAACTGGCCGGCGGCTCGTCGGATTCGGATTCTGCCAAGTCTCCAAACATCTCCGCAAGCCGCTTGCTGCCGCTCGCTCGCCTGCTGTGCATCAGGCGCTCAGTGCGCCGGGCCGCCAGATACAGCGGCCCTTGCTTTCGGTGGTGATGTCGTCGAGCAACTTCTCGTGCGCGGCAAGTTCCTCGTCGGTGGCGCGCAGCACGCGCAACGGCATGCGCTCGCCTACCATGCCGTGCGCATCGGCTGCGTCGCGCGGCGAATCGAGATCCATCACCAGGGTTTCCTGCCCGCGCGTCATCATCAGGTAGACCTCGGCGAGCAGTTCCGCGTCGAGCAGTGCGCCGTGCAGCGTGCGGCCGGAATTGTCCACCGCGTAGCGATCGCACAGCACGTCGAGCGAGGCGCGCTTGCCCGGATTCAACTCCTTGGCGAGCTTCAGGGTATCGACCACGCCGCCGCACAGTTCCCCGATCAGCGCCAGCCCCGCCAGGCCGAACTCGTTGTCGAGGAAGCCGATGTCGAAGGCTGCATTGTGGATCACCAGTTCGGCATCGCGGATGGTGTCGATCAATTCGCCGGCAATCTCTGCGAATCTCGGCATGTCGGCAAGAAACTCGGCCGTGATGCCATGAACCGCCTGGGCACCCGGGTCGATCTCGCGGCCGGGATTGAGGTAGCAGTGGAAGCGCCGGCCCGTCAGCTTGCGACCGACGATTTCGACGCAGCCGATCTCGATGACGCGGTGCCCCTGCTGCCATTCGAGGCCGGTGGTTTCGGTGTCGAGCACAATCTGTCGCATGATCCTATGTCGTGTGGTTGCCACGCAGTGATTCGATGCCGCGCCGGGCGAGCTCGTCGGCGCGTTCGTTCTCCGGATGTCCGGCGTGCCCCCTGACCCAGCACCAATCGACATCGTGCTGGGCAGCCAGTTCGTCGAGCTCGCGCCACAAGTCGACGTTTTTCACCGGCGCCTTCGCGGCGGTTTTCCAGCCGCGCGCCTTCCAGCCGCCTATCCACTCGCTGATGCCTTTCTGCACGTACTGCGAGTCAGTCCATACCCGAGCGCGGACCGGTCGCTTGAGCGCCGCGAGCGCGCGGATCACCGCGGTCAACTCCATGCGGTTGTTGGTGGTTTGCGGCTCGCCGCCGAACAATTCGCGTTCCTTGCCGCCGGCTCGCAGGATCGCGCCCCAGCCGCCCGGGCCCGGATTGCCGCTGCAGGCGCCGTCGGTGAAAATCTCGACTTCGAGGTCGCTGCCGGCGTTTTTGTTCATTGTTCGGAGCAGCGGCTGCGCTCGAGTTCGAGACTGTGCTGCGCCTCGTTGCGCTGAACCGCCGGTGCCAGCGCACCGGCCCGGGCGCGCGCATCCTTCCACTTTGGCTGGATCAGACGCATGCCGGGCACCCGCTTGATCGCCTGCACGACATAGACGGCCCCGGCGAACGGCCACCAGCGATCGCCGGCAGCCGCCATGAAGCTCCAGCGCGCCAGCCATTTCTCCTGGGACACCGCCGGGACATAGCAGCCGAATGCGCCGGCCTGGGTCTCGAAGCCGAGCAGGGCCAGCCAGTCTTTCAGGCGACGCACCGACAGATAGGTGCCGCACCAGGGCACTGGGCCCTGCCCGCGCATCACGCTGCGCTTGGCACCCCACAAGCTGAACGGGTTGAATCCGGCGATCAGCACGTGACCCTCGGGCACCAGCACGCGTTCGACCTCGCGCAGGATCTGGTGCGGGTTGACGGCGAATTCCAGCACGTGGGGCAGCATCACCAGGTCGATGCTGTGGGTTGCGAACGGCTGTTGTTCGGGCGACGCACGCACCTGCGCCCCCTGCTCGGCGCAGCACTGAAAGCGAAACGGGATGCGGTTGGCGCGCAGGTAGTCGATCTGCGGCAGGCCGATCTGCAGCGCATTGAAGCCGAAGATGTCGGCCGCCACCTGCTCCATGCGGGCCCGTTCCCAGTCGAGCACGTAACGGCCCTGCGACGTATCGAGCCAGGCCGCAAGATCGCCGTTTGACACCGCGGGCGCGAGGTCCGACACTGGGCTTCTCAACCGTCTATCCGCCTAGAGCAAGCCATGAAGATCACCGGCGTTCCCGCGTTTCAGGACAACTACATCTGGTGTCTCGAGCGAGACGGCCGGGCGCTGGTGGTCGATCCGGGTGACGCCGATCCGGTGCTCGATCACCTTGCGGCCAGCGGCACGGCGCTGGCCGCGATCCTGATCACCCATCATCACAACGATCATGCAGGCGGCATCGCCGGCCTGGTGCGGCGATTCGACGTTCCGGTATTCGGGCCTGCGCTTGAGGACATTGCGGGCGTGACGGTGAAAGTGCGGGAGGGCGATACGGTGCGTGTGCCGCAACTCGATGCGCAGTTCTCGGTGATCGAACTGCCCGGCCACACGCTTGGCCATGTCGCGTATTATCGCCCGAATCAGCTTTTCTGTGGCGACACCCTGTTCGCCTGTGGCTGCGGCCGGCTGTTCGAAGGCACGCCGGCACAGATGCTTGCATCCCTCTCGAAGCTCGCTTCCCTGCCGGGCGATACGCAGGTCTACTGCGCCCACGAATACACGCAGTCGAACATTCGCTTCGCCCTCGCCGTGGAACCGGGCAATCAACGCCTGATCGCCCGCTGGGAGCAGGTGAACGCTTTGCGCCAAGCCGGCTTGCCGAGCGTGCCATCGACCCTGGAAACGGAGCGTGAGACCAATCCGTTCCTGCGCGCCGGCGAGTCGGCGGTGATCGCCGCGGCGCGGGCGCGCGGGGCCGATGATTCCCCGGTGGCAGTGTTTGCCGCCCTGCGAGAGTGGAAGAACCGCTACTGAAGCGCAGCCGGCCAATTCACAACTGGGTGACGATGACGCGATTGCGGCCGGCGGACTTGGCGGCGTAGAGCGCCTTGTCGGCGGCCTCCACCAGTCGTTCGCCGGTGGCCGGCACGCCGCGGGCCGGCACCATCGTCGCCGCGCCGACCGACAGCGTGACGCGGCTGGCAACCGATGACCGTCCATGCGGGATGCCCAGTTCGGCGACCGCGCTGCGAACGCTTTCCGCGACGATCTGCGCGCCGTCGAAATCGGTATCCGGCAGGATGGCCGCGAATTCCTCGCCGCCATAGCGGGCAACCAGATCGCCCGGCCGCTTGAGGGTTTCCTCGATCGAGCGCGCGACACTGCGGATGCATTCGTCCCCCGCCTGGTGTCCCTGCGCATCGTTGTACTGTTTGAAGAAATCGATGTCGCACATCACCAGGCTGATCGGATACTGACGCCGCATGGCGCGGCGCCATTCCTTGTAAAGCACCTCGTCGAAGCGGCGCCGGTTGGCGATGCCGGTCAGCGCATCGACGGTGGACAGCCGCACCAGATCGCGATTCATTTCGTCGAGCCGGGTGGTCAACGCGACCAGCGAATTGCGCATCGACAGGATGCGCTGCATCGCGCGCACCTTGGCCGCGAGCACGACCTCGCTCACCGGCTTGCGCAGGTAATCGTCACCGCCGGCAATGATCCCCCGTTCGAGGTCGGCGTCCTTGTCGCGCGCCGACAGGAAGATGATCGGGGTCCATTCGCCCGGCTTCTCGATCCGGCGGATCTGCTGCGCGACCTCGAAGCCGTCGATCTCCGGCATGATCACGTCGAGCAGCACCAGTTGCGGCCGATGGCGCTGGAACAGTTCGATACCGTCCTTGCCATTGTGGGCAATCAGCGTCTCGATGCCCATGCGTTCGAACTGCTGCGCAACCAGCGCGGCACTGGTCCGCGAATCTTCAATTATTAGCGCCTTCATCCCGGGCTCCGCCAGTCGAATGCCGTAGAATGCCACAAATCTGTCACGACTATTCATTGACGAATTGAACAGTCGTCCGTAACATCATGATTTCGTTTCGATACAGTGTCCAAGCAGCTTGTCGGTGCCCACTGCACCGCAGCCTGTAGAGGGCGCTCTGGGGAGATCCGTACCACATGATGACCCTGCGCAAGCCATTGTTGTTGGTAGCCGCCTGCTCGGCACTGCTGTTTGGTTCTCCGTCCCGGGCGGGCGACGGCCCGTTCGACCTTCTTCCGTCCAGCCCGGCGAAACTCGCGATTGCGCCACCAGTCTTCGGCGAGATTGCCGAGCCCGAGATTGTGCCCGTGCTCAGGATTCACGACGACCGGCTGCGCCTGCAACCGATTGATCTGACCATCCAGCCGAACGACCTGTGGGAGCGGATTCGCAACGGCTTCGCCATGCCCGACCTCTCGAATGACCAGGTCAACGACCGCATGGCCCATTTTCTCGACCGGCCCGAGTACATCGCCCGGATCGTCGAGCGCAGCCGCCGCTACCTCTACTTCATCGTCGACGAACTGGAGAAGCGCGGCATGCCGACCGAACTCGCCCTGCTGCCGATGGTGGAAAGTGCATTCAATCCGATGGCGCTGTCGAGCGCGCGCGCCTCCGGCCTGTGGCAGTTCGTCCCGGCGACCGGCAAGAGCTACAACCTGTCGCAGAACTGGTGGTACGACCAGCGGCGCGACGTCGTCGCCTCCACCACCGCTGCGCTCGACTATCTGCAGACGATCTACGAGATGCACGGCGACTGGCATCTCGCGCTGGCATCCTACAACTGGGGCGAAGGTGCCGTGGCGCGCGCGATCGAGCGCAATCGCCAGCTCGGCGAGCCGACCGATTATCAGCACCTCAACATGCCGGCCGAGACACGGTACTACGTGCCCAAGCTGCAGGCGTTGAAGAACATCATTGCCCAGCCACAGCGATTTGGCATCGACCTGCCGTCAATCCCCAACCGGCCCTATTTCGCCACTGTGAAAAAGCCGGCCGGCATCGATGTCGCACTCGCCGCGAAGCTCGCCGAGACACCTATGGACGAGTTTGTTGCGCTGAATCCATCCTACAAACGGCCAGTGATGCCCGGTGGTTCGGCGCAGCCGATGATCGTTCCCGCCGAGAAGGTCGATGCCTTCCACGAGAATCTGCGCAATCACGACGAACCCCTCAGCAACTGGGTGACGCGCCGCCTCCAGAAAGGCGAAACCGTCGACGCGCTGGCCGCACGCCTGGGGATGAGCGGCACGAAATTGCGCGAGGTCAATGGCATTCCACCTGGCTGGCGGGTGCCTGTCGGCCACGCGCTGCTGGTGCCCGCTGCTGGCGCGGCAAGCCTGGAGATCGACGCGGAGGATCTGCCGGCCTCATCCGCCCTGTCCGCCCCGAGCGCCAGCGAGGGCCGCGCGACAGCGCGCCATGTCAAGGCAAACGGAAAACGGCGGGCGGCCGCTGTCGCAAGGCCGTCGTCGAAGACTTCGGCCGCGAAGTCCAGGCACCGTTCCGGATCGCGCGTTGCGGCCAGATCGGCGCCCCGCCAATCGCCGACCAAGGTCGCCGCAGGTCGCTGACCGTGCCTGTCTCCCCAGCGCCGGCGTCAGCCGGCGTTTTCGTTTTCAGCGGTAGAGATGACAGCGGACCATGCCCATGCCATTAAGCTGGGTCTCGGCCGGATACTCGTTACGGCACCGCTCGCTCGCATGGCTGCAGCGCGGATGAAAGTGGCAACCGGGCGGCGGATCGAGCGGTGACGGCAGTTCCGTGCCGGCACTCGGCGCATCGATCGACAGCTTGCCATCGACCCGCGGCACGGCGGCCAGCAGAACCTGGGTGTAGGGGTGCTTGGGCTCACGCAGGATCGACTCGACCGGGCCGTGTTCGACGATGCGTCCGAGGTACATCACCGCCACGTCGTGGGCCAGGTAATCGACGACCACGATGTTGTGCGTGATGAACAGATAGGCCAGCCCCAGTTCGCGCTGCAATTGACGCAACAGGTTGAGGATCTGTGCCTGCACCGAGACATCCAGCGCGCTGGTCGGTTCATCGCAAATGATCAGCTTCGGACTGACCGCGAGCGCGCGGGCGATCGCAATGCGCTGCCGCTGGCCGCCGGAGAATTCGTGCGGGTAGCGTCCGGCCATGCTCGCATCCAAACCGACATGGACCAACAATTGGGCAACCCGTTCGCTTCGCCGGCCCGGGTCAGTTTCCACACCCAGTGCGGCCATGCCTTCCTCGACGATCTCGCCGACCCGCATGCGCGGATTGAGCGAAGCGAACGGATCCTGAAAAACCATCTGCATGTCATGGCGCATGCTGGCCAGGCCGGCGGCCGACAAAGCGCGCAGGTCTTCGCCAGCGAGTTCGACGCGTCCTCCGCTTATGTCGATCAGTTGGAGGATGGCCTTGCCCACCGTGGTTTTCCCGCAACCGGACTCGCCGACCAGGGCCAGCGTGCGGCCGGCAGCCAGCCTCAGCGAGACGCCATCAACCGCTTTTACCTGCGCGACGACCCGCTGCAGGAGCCCGCGTCTGACCGGGAAGTGGACATTCAACGCCTCGACAGTCAGCAGGGTCTGTGATGCGGCGGCAGGCGCCGGTTCGTCCGCGGGCGCGTTGCCGGCCGGTGACTCGCGGCGCTGCGCCGCCGGTTCGAACAAGTGGCAGCGCACCGCCTGCCCTGAAGGCTGTCGGTACCATGCCGGGGGCTGGGTTCGGCAGCGATCCCAGGCAAACCCGCAGCGCTCGACGAAACGGCAGCCGCGGAACGCCTGGTCCAGACGCGGTACGCTGCCGGCGATGGTGTCGAGTCGCTGGCCGCGCAGCGCGGCACTCGGCAGGGCGGCGAAAAGTTTGCGCGAATACGGGTGCAGCGGCGCGGCGAAGAAGGCTTCGCGGCTGCCGGTCTCGATCAGATGGCCGGCGTACATCACGCCGACCTGGTGCGCCATGCGCGCCACCACACCCAGATCGTGGGTGATCAGCAGCATGCCCATGCCGCGTTCGCGCTGCAGCCGCGCCAGCAGTTCGAGCACTTGCGACTGGATGGTGACATCGAGCGCGGTGGTCGGCTCGTCGGCGATCAACAGCTCCGGTTCGCCGGCCAATGCCATCGCGATCATCACGCGCTGCTTCATGCCGCCTGAAAGCTGGAACGGGTAGTCGTCGAGCCGGCGCCGCGCATCGGGAATACCGACGGCAGTGAGCAAGCCGGCGGCCAGCGTTCGCCCCTGTTCGCCTTGCAGACCGCGGTGCCGGGCCAGCGATTCGCCGATCTGGCGGCCTACCGTGAGGACCGGATTGAGACTGGTCGCCGGCTCCTGGAAGATCATCGCCAGGCGACCGCCGCGCAGATCGCGCATCTCGGCCTCGGTCATCCGGGTCAGTTCTTCTCCCTCGATCCGCACCTCGCCATCGACGATCGCGCCACCGTCGGGCAGCAGCCGCATGATGGCCAGCGCCGTCATCGACTTGCCACAGCCCGACTCGCCCAGCAATGCGAAGGTCTGCCCGCGCTCGATCGTCAGCGAGACGCGATCGACCGCCCGCACCTCGCCCTGCGAACCGGCGATATACGCCGACAGCGAATCGACCGAGAGCAGGATCGGCAACGACGTGTTCATGCGGCCCCCGCCGGCCGCGGCGCACGGCGCGGCCGCACGAGGCTTTGCATGCGCGGGTCGAAGGCGTCGCGCACGGCATCGGCGAACAGGTTGGCCGACAACACCAGCAGGAACATGAAGACGAAGGCGGCGAGCAGCGACCACCAGACCATCGGCTCGCGCGACAGTTCCATGCGCGCGCTGTTGATCATGGTGCCGAAGCTGATGGTGGATGGATCGACGCCAACACCGACATACGACAGCACCGCCTCGGCCAGCACCAGCCCGCTGAAATCCATGACCACCGAGATCAGCACGATGTGCATCAGATTGGGCAGGATGTGTCGCGCCATGATGCGCGCCTGCGAGACGCCGAACGCGCGCGCAGCCAGCACGTAATCGAGCTCGCGCAGCTTGAGCGTCTCGCCGCGCAGCAGTCGGCACAGCCCGGTCCAGCTGGTCACGCCGAGAATCAGGCACAGCGCCAGCAGTCGCGCATCGGCGCGCTCGGCCGAGGTGGCGAACCAGTCCGGATGGGTATCGATCACGACCTGCATCATCAGCACCGAAGCGGCGATCAGCAACACGCCGGGAATCGAGTTGAGTGTGGTGTAGATATACTGGATCACGTCGTCCACCCAGCCGCCGAAGTAGCCGGCGAGTATGCCGAGGCCGACCGCGATCGGCAGCGTGACCAGCGTGGTCAGCGTGCCGATCACCAGCGCGGTGCGGATGCTCTTGAGTGTCTGGTAAAGCACGTCCTGGCCAACCTTGTCGGTGCCGAACACGTGCCAGGCCTCGGCCAGCATCGACACCGGACAGGCCACGGCGAGCAGCAGGCCGGCGCTAACCAGCATTGCGCGCCAGGCGACCGACGTATCGCCGCGCCAGATGTCACGCCACACTTCACTTGCGGTCACGCCATGGCGTCGCGCAAGCGCGGCGGCCAGGAATCCGCCCACGGCCAGCCACAGCACCAGAGCGAGTGCGCTCCCGCGCAGCACCCGGCCGGCGAAATCGGCACCGGCTTCGCTCTGCGGATCTTTCAGATGGGCGCCGCCGTGCCTGAGCCGCGGAAACTCCCGCGACTGCGTCCCGTCGGCGCGCTCCACACTCTCCCTGGAGAACAACTGCGCCGACAGCGGCGCCGAGTAGGTCTTCTCGGTACGCGCACGCAGACCACTCACCATCACGTCGAACAGCGAGGTCACTTCGACCGCGTAGCGATGCTCGCCGCCTTTACTTCCGCCGAGCTCGGCACGGAAATGGATCGAGTCGAGCACCCCAACCGCCACGAAGGCTGTCAGCACCGTCAACGCGGACATCGCAGCCCCGCCGGCGGCGACTCCCCGCCATCCTGCCAGAAGATGCGGCTGCCCGCGGACGTAGAAAGCTGCGGCGATCGCCACGCCGATCAGCGCAAACAGCAGCAGGTCGGTCCATAACACAACGGGAAGTATCGGCACGACGAGGCTCGACCTATTGCAGCCTGACCCGCGGGTCGACCAGTGTGTAGGAGATGTCCGTTAGGATCAGCCCGATGATGTAGAGCACCGAGCCGATGAACACCATCGCCCGCACGACGGCGAAATCCTGCGAATTGATCGCGTCGATCGTGTAGCTGCCCAGCCCCGGGATGCCGAAGAACGACTCGGTGATCAGGCTGCCGAGAAACAGCGTCGGAATCACCACCACCACGCCGGTGAGGATCGGGATCATCGCGTTCTTTAGCACGTGGCCGAACATCACGCGCAGCTCGGACAGCCCCTTGGCGCGCGCGGTGCGCACATAGTCGCGGTTGATCTCCTCGAGAAAGATGGTGCGATACCAGCGTGTGCCGGCGCCGATGCCGCCGATGATCCCGACCACCACCGGCAGGATCAGGAAGCGCGGCGCATCGAGTCCGTTCGCATAGCCGGAAATCGGCACCAGGTTCCACAGTTTGGCAACCAGGAACTGCCCGCCGATGATGTAGAACAGACTTGAAACAGACATCATCGCCACGCACAGAACGACCCCCCAGAAATCGAGATAGGTCGCGCGGAACAGCACCAGCAGCAGCGCGAAGCTGATCGTCACCAACAGGCTCAGGATGAAGGTCGGCAGCGCGATCGCCAGTGATGGGACCATGCGCGTACTGATTTCATTGGCTATGTCGCGACCATTGTCCTCGCGGCCGAAGTCGAAGACGAACATGCGGATCGACTTGGTGAAAAAGATCGTGTTGGTGAATTTGTCGCGGCCTTCGGCCTGCCCGTCGTAGAACAGCGGCTTGTCGTAGCCGCGCTCGGCCTTCCATTTGTGGATCGCCTCCGGCGTCACGCGCTTGATGCCCAGTTGCATGCGCGCCATGTCGTCGGGTGTATTGACGACGAAGAACAGCGCGAAGGTGATCAGGTTCACGCCGATCACGATCGGGATGGCATACAGCACACGGCGAACGACATAGGCGAACATGATTTCAGCGCGCCACCACCCGCCCATCGATCCCGACGTCGAGCGGCATCCCGTCGACCTTTGCGGACTCCCCGCGAAAGCGCCGAAAGCCGACTCGCCGCAGATCTGTCACATGGTGCATGCCCGGAGACCGCATGGATAGGCGGTCTACGCCAATGACTGCCCCGATACCGCCTATCCATGCGGCTTCCAGCCTGGCAGCCTGGATTGGTCGCGGCTTCACGCGACGCAGTGCGATCGGCCGAGCGCCGGATGTTGCACGCATACGATTCATCGTGTCACCGACGGCAGCGCTCGCGCCCGTTCTCGGCGGCGCAGAGCGATTGCCGCAGGCGTGATGCCTGCGGCGATGAGCAGCGCCATCAGGCCGAGCGGCCACAAGACGACGGTGTTCCATTCGCGGCGCCGCTGCGCGCGCAGGACCGGATCGACCTTCATGTACTTCAAGGTGTTGCGCGCCATCTGGTTGGGCTTGGCGTTGCCGATCCAGGCATGGCGCAAGCTGTAATCCTTGGGGTGAAAACCGAACGACCATGGCGCATCTTCGCGCAGGATCGCCACCATGCGATCGATGACGGCCTGGCGCTCGGGGCCGTTGTCCATCAGGCGCATGCGTTCGTACAGTTGGTCGTACTCGGGGTTGGCATAGTTGGCCGCGTTCTCCCCCTGGAGCCGGGCGCGACTCTGCTGCGTCAGGAACAGGAATAGAAAGTTCTCCGGATCGGGGTAGTCGGCGTTCCAGCCCCAGACGAACATCTGCGCGGCGCCCTTGCGCACGCGCTCCTGGAAGCGGTTGTAGTCGGCGCCGCGAATCTCGAGCTGGATCGACAGCTTTGCGAACTGCTTGCGCAGCCAGTCCAGGCGCGATTTGTCGTCGGGACCGCGCTCGGTGGTATCGAGCATGAGCGTGAGCGGCTGGCCGGTCGTTTCGTCGCGTCCGTTGGGGTAGCCGGCCTCGGCAAGCAGCCGCCTGGCCGCATCGATCGGGCGCCGCCGCGGCGCGTTGCCGACCCATTCGTGGGTGACCGGATTGACCCCGTGCTCGCCTTCAATGAAGCCGAATATGCCAGGCGGGATCGGGCTCTGGCCGGTGATGCCGCGACCGTTGGCGAAGATCGAGATGAACTCCTCCCAGTCAAGTGCGATCGAGATGGCCTGGCGCAGCTTTTTCGCGCGCTCGCCGCCCGGGCCACCGACCACCGGGTCGAGCCAGTTGAAGGCGAAGTACCTCGAGGCAGTCGACACCGCGGTCTCCAGCTGAATGCCCTTCTGCGCCATCTCCGGGGACACCGCCGTCTGGCCTTCCACCGAGACGCGCACCGCGCGATCGAAACTGTCGGACGAGATCCCCGACTGGTCGTAGTAGCCCTGGAGGAACTTGTTCCAATAGGGAATACCCTCCTTTTCGCGCGTGAACACGACGCGGTCGATGAAGGGCAGCGGGCGGCCGGAATCAGCCAGCAGACCGGCACTCCGATCCTCGGCCTCGCCGTCGGCCGGGTAGCGCTCGCCGTGATAATTCGGATTGCGCTCGAGCACCATGCGCGCATTCGGGTTGTTCTCGGTCAGCATGTACGGGCCGGTGCCAACCGGATACCAGTCGAGCACCAGGTTCCTTTCGGCCATGCCGGGCTGGGCGTAGAAGCGATCGACTTCCATCGGCACCGGCGCGAAGAAGTTCATCGCCAGCCAGTACACGAACTGCGGATAGCGGCCCTTCACCTTGATTCGGTAGGTGTGCGCATCGACCACCTCGACACCGGGCAGCGCGAATCGAGTGAGGTCTAGCCAGACACCGGGCTTGCCCTGGTCGGCCAGTGCCTTGTCGGCGTCTTTCAGCGCAGCGGCCAGTTCCTTCAGGCCGACGATGTACTCGCTCATCAGGCCGAATATCGGCGAGTGCAGCCGCGGATGCGCCAGCCGCTTGATCTGGTAGGCAAAGTCGGCAGCCTCGAGTTCGCGCGTGCCGGTCTCTCGAAAATCGGCCAGGCTGCGTATGCCGGCGAGATCGTCGGCTGTCAGCGACTGATAGCGCGGCCCGCCCGACGCGGCCTGCGCGAAGGCAGGGTGCGGCTGGTAGCGAACGCCGGAGCGGATGCGGATCTCATAGACGCCGTAGGCCACGCCGGGCGCGTCGGCGGACACTTCGCGATCCTGATCGTCATAGTAGATCGGCTTGGGTAGCGACTCTGCCAGCAAAGGCACCAGCTCGTACGGCCGCCTGAGGTAGTGGTACTGCAGTGGCGGCTCGTAGATCTGCGCATTGTAGGTGGCCTCGTCCTCGCTATAGGACTGGACCGGGTCGAGATGCTTCGGTCGATCGGTGAACGCCGAATAGAGGACATTCAGTCCGCGGTCGACCGCCGGGTAGGGATCGTTCCAGACATCGCCGCAGCCCGAGACAGCAAGTACCGCGGCGCACGCGAGAATTGTCTGTGCGAGTCTGAGCATGGCGCGAGTGTAGCGGAATGGCCCGCCGCGCGTCACCCGCGTGGCCAAAGCCGGAGCCCGGATTCCATCGGCTATAATTCGCCGGGTTAAAGAACAGGGGTTTCCCGCCATGGGTTTTCTTGCAGGAAAGCGCATCCTGATCACCGGTCTGCTGTCGAACCGCTCGATCGCCTACGGCGTCGCGGGCGCGATGCGCCGCGAGGGCGCCGAACTCGCTTTTACTTACCAGAACGAGCGCTTCCTCGATCGCGTCAGCAAGATGGCTGCGGAGTTCGACTCCAGACTGGTGTTTGCCTGCGACGTCGCCGACGACGCCCAGATCAGTGGCCTGTTTTCCGAACTCGGCAAATCATGGGATGGTCTGGACAGCATCGTCCACTCGATCGCCTTCGCACCGACCGAGGCACTCGATGGCGACTTCCTCGAAGGACTGACGCGCGAAGCGTTTCGCGTCTCCCACGAGATCAGCGCTTACAGCTTTCCGGCGCTGGTCAAGGCTGGGCTTCCGATGATGCTGGGCCGCAACGCGTCGGTACTGACGCTCTCGTATCTGGGTGCCGTGCGCACCATGCCCAACTACAACGTCATGGGGATGGCGAAAGCCAGTCTCGAGGCATCGGTACGCTACCTGGCGGCTTCGCTGGGGCCCAAAGGCATTCGCGCCAATGCCGTATCGGCGGGGCCGATCAAGACGCTGGCGGCTGCCGGAATCGGCAGCTTCGGCAAGCTGCTCGCGTACAACCAGAAGAACGCGCCCTTGCGACGCAACGTGACGATCGACGAAGTCGGCAACGTCGTCGCTTTCCTGTGCAGCGACCTCGCCAGCGGGATCACCGGCGAGGTCACCTATGTCGATGCCGGATTCAACACGACCGCGCTCGGCAATCCAGATTGACTCGACATGAGCCTGAAAGAACGCCGGCATTGCCGGCGCTTTTTTCAGGCTGAAGCGATCGTTCAGGGTTGCCTGGACTCCAGCGCCGCCATATTGATCTGGACCTTGTAACGGGCGCGCAGTGCCGCCAGGTAGGCGTTCAGCTCTTCACCAGCCGCGAGTTGCGCGAGTTGGGTCTGGGCCGACTTCAGGCGCGGATCGTCCGGCTTCACTTGCGGCTTGTTTACCCCCGAGATCTTGAAGATCGTGGCGCCGGTCGCCGGCGACTCGGACATGGCATAGGCAGGCAGCTTGTCGGCCGGAACCTTGAACAAGGCGCGCAGCGCCTCCGGCGTCATGCCCGGCGCGCCGCTGCGGGTGATCTTTCGCGCTTGCCCCCACGCGGTATCCACAGCCTCGCCCTTCTTCAGCTTCTCCAACTTCGCGCTCGCATCCTGGGTCGCCAGTTTGCCCGCCTCTTCGCGCGTCAGGCGCTTCTCGATATCACCGCGGACCTCGTCGAGCGGACGCAGGGCGGCCGGCTTGTGCTCGAGCACGCGTGCCGAAACCAGCGTACTCGGTGCAATCTCGACTGCCTCGGTGTTGCGCTTGTTCTTGATCGCGTCGTCGCCGAACAGCGCAGCGAGTAGTTTCGGGTTCGACAGCTTGCCCGCACCCTGGCCGGTCTTGCTGATCCAGTCGGTGGTCTGCGCGACGAGCTTGAACTTGTCCATCGCCGGCTTCAGGCTGTCCGATTGCTCGTACACCAGATTGCTGAACTGTTCAGCCGCCTCGGCGTATTTCTTCTCCGCCGCCTGCCGCCTGGCCTTCTGGACGAATTCGTCCCTGGTCGGCAGATTGCCCATTTCGCCTTGGGGCTTGGCAATCAGGATGTGACTGGCGCGTCTCTGCTCGCCGTCCTTGTCACTGCGAATACCCGTGAGCTTGATGATGTGAAAACCGAAACTGCTTTCCACGGGGCCCCTGACCTCACCCTCCTTCATCGCAAAAACGGCGTCCTCGAACGGCTTGACCATTGCGCCACGGCCGAAGAAGTCGAGGTCGCCGCCATTCTTTGCAGAACCAGGATCGTCGGAGTACTTCTTGGCAAGTTCGCCGAACTGCGAGGTCTTGCGCACCTCGGCGAGCACCGATTCAGCCTTTCGCTTCGCTTGCGCCAGTGCCTCCTGTTTCGACACCACTTCTTCCTTGTAGCGCTTGTCGAGCTCGGCGTCGTCGATCGTGACCAGTGGCAGCATGGCTGCGACATCGAAGATCACATACTCGACCTTGACCTGCTCCGGCGTATCGAACTGGGGTTTGTTGGCGTCATAGAACTTCTGGATCGCGTCGGCTTCCAGTTTGACCTGGGTCAGGTACTGCTCGGGCTTGAACTGGACCTCGGCAAACTCCCGCTCCTCGGACTGCAGGGCCACCCACCGCTCGGCAAGGGCTCGCGAGGCATAGCCGCTCTCGATGATCGCACCGGTCAATTGCTGCTGCACGAGATCCTGGCGCAAGGTGTACTCGAATCCTTCGCGGCTCATGCCCCGTGATCGCACCACGGCATCATACTTCGCCTGCGAGAACTGGCCGCTCTCCTGGAGCGCTGGCGCACTTGCGATGAAGTCGCGCAACTGCTCGTCGGACACGCCGAGGCGTGCGCTCGCAGCTTCGAGCCCCAGGGTGCGCTGGCCGATCAGCGAATCGAGCACGGCACGACGCGCTTCGGGCGTGTCCAGCATCTTGGGATCGAACTGGCCGCCGAGCGCCTCTCGCATGCGTTCTTCCTGCGCCCGCATCGCCTGCTGAAAATCCCCAAGAGAGATCCTGGACTTCCCCACCTTTGCGACTTCCTGAGTGGTGCCAGGACTTCGCATGTAGGCCTCGATGCCGAAGAAGGCAAAAGTGAGCGTGATCAGGCCCAGGATCACCTGAACGACGAGTTTGTTGTTGCGGACTGAATCGAACATAAGAACGCGAACCCGGCGAAAGACTCAATCGGCAATCGTCGAATCTTTCGATCGACGTGCCCCGAAAGAAAAAACAAAGGCGAACTCGCGTTCGCCTTTTCTTCATGCTGCTGGTGGGTGCTGACGGGCTCGAACCGCCGACATTCGCCTTGTAAGGGCGACGCTCTACCAACTGAGCTAAGCACCCGACCGCGCCGTGACACCGGGCGACCGGATGCGCGACGACTATGTCAGTTTACCGCATCCTTGAGCGCCTTGCCGGCGCGGAACTTCGGAACCTTCGCTGCCCTGATCTTGATGTTGGCTCCGGTGCGGGGGTTGCGGCCCGTGCGCGCGGCGCGCTTGCCAACATAAAAGGTGCCGAAGCCGACCAGGGTGACCATGCCCCCCTTCTTGAGCGAGCCCTTGACGGAGTCGATCGTCGCATCCAGCGCACGACCTGCCGCCGCCTTGGAGATGTCGGCCTTCTTCGCGATGAGATCGATCAGTTCGGATTTATTCACTTAAGCCCCCTAGTCTTGAATTTGGTAGTGGATATTATGTCGCTCGAAAGAGACGCTTCAAGAATTGATCATCATAATGCATTGTGTCGAGATTGTATCGCGGTCTTTTATAACAAGCCGCAAATCCTTGTGTCAAGCTGTCGTCGCGCGTAGTCAGGGCGTTCGTGCAAACAGAAGCGCCGCTTGCGAATGACCAACAAGCGGCGCGCGCGACTGTAACTGTCTGTGTCGAAGGATCAGTGAGTCACCACGGTACCGGGTGCGGCGTTGTCTCCAACCGCCGCAATCGCAGGGTCAACCGGTCCCTCCGGCAAAGGTTCGGGATTGCGCTCGAGCGCGAGTTCGAGAACCTTATCGATCCACTTAACGGGAATGATTTCAAGTTCATTCCTGATGTTCTCGGGGATTTCGGTCAGATCCTTGACGTTCTCTTCCGGAATCAATGCCGTTCCAATCCCGCCGCGCACTGCCGCAAGCAGTTTTTCCTTCAGACCGCCAATCGGCAGCACCTCGCCGCGCAGCGTGATCTCACCTGTCATCGCCACGTCTGCCCGCACCGGTATGCCGGTCAGGACCGAAACCAGCGCCGTACAGATGGCAATACCGGCGGACGGACCATCCTTCGGCGTCGCGCCCTCGGGCAGATGGATGTGGATGTCTGACTTCTCGTAGAAGGAATCAGCGATGCCCAGCGCCTTGCTGCGCTTGCGCACGACGGACAGCGCCGCCTGGATCGACTCCTGCATGACTTCGCCGAGTTTGCCGGTGGTCATGGTCTTGCCCTTGCCGGGCAGCACGACCGCTTCGATCGTCAATAGCTCGCCGCCCACCTCGGTCCACGCCAGCCCGGTGACCTGACCAACCTGGTTATCCTTCTCCGCCATCCCGAACGAATAGCGGCGTACACCGAGGAACTTGTCGAGGTTCTTCTCGTTCACGACCACCTTCGAGTGGCGCTTTTTCAACACAAGAGACTTGACGACCTTCCGGCAGATCTTGGACACCTCGCGTTCGAGACTGCGTACGCCGGCTTCACGCGTGTAATAGCGAACGATGTCGCGCAAAGCATCTTCGGTAACGGAGATTTCCTCCTTCTTCAGGCCGTTGTTCTTGACCTGTTTCGGCAACAGGTAGCGTTGCGCGATGTTGACCTTCTCGTCCTCCGTATACCCGGAAAGACGTATCACCTCCATGCGATCGAGCAGGGGGGCGGGAACGTTGAGGGTATTCGCCGTCGCGACGAACATCACGTCGGACAGGTCGTATTCGACCTCCACGTAATGATCGACGAACGTCGAATTCTGCTCCGGGTCCAGCACCTCGAGTAACGCAGAGGATGGATCGCCGCGGAAATCCTGTCCCATCTTGTCGACTTCATCTAGAAGGAACAGGGGGTTGCGCACCCCGACCTTGGTCATGTTCTGCAGAATCTTGCCTGGCATCGATCCGATGTAGGTACGCCGGTGACCGCGAATCTCTGCCTCGTCGCGCACGCCGCCCAGCGACATGCGCACGAACTTGCGATTGGTCGACTTGGCAATCGACTGGCCGAGGGAGGTCTTGCCCACACCGGGAGGGCCGACCAGGCAGAGGATCGGCGCTTTCAGCTTGTCTACGCGTTGCTGCACGGCGAGATACTCGAGAATGCGCTCCTTGACCTTTTCGAGGCCGTAGTGATCCCGGTCGAGGATCTTTTCCGCGCCCGACAGATCCTTGCTTACCCGCGCTTTCTTGCGCCACGGAAGATTGGTCAGCGTTTCGATGTAGTTGCGAACGACCGTCGCCTCGGCCGACATCGGCGACATCAGCTTGAGCTTCTTGAGTTCCGACGCCGCCTTGGTCAGGGCCTCCTTGGACATGCCGGACGCCTTGATCTTCTTCTCGATCTCATCGAGATCGGCGCCCTCGTCGCCTTCGCCGAGTTCCTTCTGAATAGCCTTGACCTGCTCGTTCAGGTAGTACTCGCGCTGGCTTTTTTCCATTTGACGCTTGACGCGGCCACGAATGCGCTTCTCGACCTGCAAAATGTCGAGTTCGGTTTCGAGCTGGGTCAGCAGGCGTTCGAGACGGTCGAACACGCCGAACAGTTCGAGAATTTCCTGCTTCTGCTCGAGCTTGAGCGGCAGATGCGCCGCTATGGTATCTGCGAGCCGTCCAGGCTCTTCGATACCGGCGAGCGAGGTCAGGATCTCCGGGGGTATCTTCTTGTTGAGCTTCACATACTGGTCGAACTGGCTGATGATCGCCCGGCGCATCGCCTCGACCTCGTGGTTTGCCGCTTCGTCGGTCGGCACCGGCGTGATACGCGCGACGAACAACGAACGGAGATCCTCGACGTCGTCAAGTTGTGCACGCTGCGTGCCCTCGACAAGCACCTTCACGGTACCGTCGGGCAGCTTGAGCATCTGCAGAATGTTGGCAACGCAACCGATTCGGTATAGATCATCCTCGGTCGGCTCGTCCTTGGCAGCCGACTTCTGCGCAACCAGCAGGATGCTCTTGCCCGCTTCCATTGCCGTTTCGAGCGCCTTGATGGACTTTGGTCGGCCAACAAACAGGGGGATAACCATGTGCGGAAAGACGACAACATCCCGCAATGGAAGCAACGGCAGTTCGTGGGTCTCCTGGGGGTCAAGCGTGCTTGACATGGCAGTTCCTTCTGGATGAGGTTTCCGAATCCATATGGGGCCCGGAAACTGAAGTTCAAGCTGCGAGAAAAAGGAACACCAGCCAGCGGAGCGGCAGCCGGGGCATTCCCCGACGCCTTCCACCATAGCGTCAGTTCGAACTGGCCACCTTCGGCTGATCAGCGTAAATCAGAATCGGCTTGCCATTGCTGTCGATCATGCCCTCGTCAACCACCACCTTGGAGACATCATCCATGTTGGGCAGTTCGTACATGATGTCGAGCAGCGACGCCTCGAGGATAGATCGCAAACCGCGCGCGCCGGTCTTGCGCTTGAGTGCCTTGCGTGCGATGGCCTGCAGGGCCGGCGGCCTCACCTCCAATTCGACGCCTTCCATCGAAAAGAGTTTCTGGTACTGCTTGATAAGCGCGTTCTTCGGCTCGACCAGAATCTCGATCAGCGCTTCTTCGCTGAGTTCATGGAGCGTGGCCACCACTGGCAGCCGACCCACGAACTCCGGAATCAGTCCGTACTTGATGAGATCTTCCGGTTCGACCAGACGCAGCGCCTCGCTGACGTCCTTCGTGTCACGGCTCTTCACTTCCGCGCCGAAGCCGATGCCGCCCTGCTCGTTGCGACTGCGAATAACCTTGTCGAGTCCGTCGAATGCGCCACCGCAGACGAACAGGATGTTGGTCGTATCGACCTGCACGAAATCCTGATTCGGATGTTTGCGCCCGCCCTGCGGCGGCACAGAAGCGATCGTACCCTCGATCAACTTCAGCAGTGCCTGCTGGACGCCCTCTCCGGAAACGTCACGCGTGATCGAAGGATTGTCTGACTTCCGAGAAATCTTGTCGATTTCATCGATATAGACGATTCCCTGCTGCGCCTTCTCAACCTCGTAGTCGCACTTCTGCAGCAACTTCTGAATGATGTTCTCGACGTCCTCGCCGACATAGCCCGCTTCGGTCAAGGTCGTCGCGTCGGCCATGACAAATGGGACATTGAGCAGGCGCGCCAGGGTCTGGGCGAGCAGCGTCTTGCCAGAACCAGTCGGTCCGATCAGCAGGATGTTGCTCTTCGCAAGCTCGACATCGTCGCTCTTCGAAAGGTGCTTGAGCCGCTTGTAGTGATTGTAGACCGCGACGGCGAGAATCCGTTTGGCGCTCGGCTGACCGATGACGTATTGATCGAGAATGGTGCAAATTTCCAGGGGAGTCGGAAGATCGCCCTTGCCGCTCTTGCCGGAGGCATCACTATTTATTTCGTCACGAATGATGTCATTGCACAGTTCTATGCACTCGTCGCAGATGAAGACGGACGGCCCGGCGATCAGCTTGCGGACCTCGTGCTGACTCTTGCCACAGAACGAGCAGTAGAGCAGCTTTTCGCCGCCTGACTTCTTGTCCGACATTTCCCTAGTCTCCGTCCGCTACGTGCTCAGGCGACCTGAGCCCGATTCAACAGCACCGTGTCCACCAGACCATAGTCTACCGACTGCTCGGCCGACAGGAAATTGTCGCGATCCGTGTCTTTTTCGATCCGCTCGATCGGCTGACCGGTGTGCTTGGCGAACAGTTCGTTGAGCTTGGCTCGCAAGGTCAGGATTTCGCGAGCATGAATTTCGATGTCGGAGGCCTGGCCCTGAAATCCACCCATCGGCTGATGGATCATGACGCGCGAGTTGGGCAGACAGAATCGCTTGCCCTTCGCGCCGGAAGCGAGCAGAAACGCACCCATGCTGGCCGCCTGACCGATGCAAAGCGTCGACACGTCCGGCTTGATGAACTGCATGGTATCGTAGATCGCCAAGCCAGCAGACACCGAACCACCCGGTGAGTTAATGTAGAAATACACGTCCTTGTCAGGGTTCTCGGATTCCAGAAACAGCAGTTGCGCAACGATCAGATTGGCGGTCACATCGTTGACCGGGCCAACCAGAAAGACCACGCGCTCCTTCAACAGACGCGAGTAGATATCGTAGGCGCGCTCTCCTCGACCGCTCTGCTCGATGACCATCGGCACCATACCGAGACCCTGGGGATCCCACGACGACGGATTGCCCGGATTGCCGAAAATCATATCTGCCCCTCGGTCTGGATGGCGACTCAAGTTGCGGCGCCCATCAGTTCATCGAATGAAACCAGGTTGTCGGACGAGCGAGCGTGGGCCAATACCCACTCCACGACGTTGTCCTCGACCACCAGCGCCTCGACCTGCGCCATTCTCTGAGGTTCTCCGTAGTACCAGCGCACAATCTCGGCTGGATCCTCGTAACTCTGCGCGAACTCCTCGATCTGCGCCCGCATCTGCTCGGGTGTGGCGTGCAGATTGTTCTTCTTGACCAACTCGGCCAACAACAACCCCAGTTTGACGCGACGTTCCGCCTGCTCCGTGAACCAAGCCGGTTCAATTGGCATCTTGGAGGCATCCATGCCACGCCCTGCCACATCCTGGCGGGCATTCTCGGCCATCTGTCGCGACTCCAGTTCGATCAGCGCCTTCGGAGCAACCATCGGGTTGACCTCCAGCAACACCTTCATTACCTGTTCCTTGAGGCGCGCGGCAATCCGCTTCTTTACCTCGCGCTCGAGATTGGCCTTGACTTCGTCGCGCATCTTGGCCAAATCGCCGTCGGCAACGCCCAGCGCCCTGGCAAAGCTTGCATCCAGAGGCGGAAGCCGCGGTTCGCGAACCTCCTTCAACGCGACCTCGAATTGCGCAGTCCTGCCCTTAAGATCCTCGCCGTGATAGTCATCGGGAAAAGTCAGATCGAAGGCTTTTGACGTGCCGATCGACATTCCAGCAACGGCTGCTTCGAACTCCTTGAGCATTTGACCCTGTCCGATCACGAACCCGAAATCGGTTGCGGTGCCGCCCTGGAAGATCTCGCCGTCCTTGCGACCAGTGAAGTCAACGATCACCTGATCACCGGTTTCTGGTGCACGGTCGACCTTCTCGAACGCCTGTCGCTGCTTGCGCAACACTTCGATCGTCTTGTCCACCTCGGCCTCGCCGACCACAAGCACCGGTCTCTCGATCGACTGACCCGAAATGTCGCCCAGCGCAATGTCTGGATAGACCTCGAATACCGCACTGAACTCCAGTTTCTCCGCGTCACCACCCTGTTTCCGCTCGATGCGCGGATAGCCGGCGACCCGCAGGTTCTGTTCGCGTACCTTGTCCCCGAACGTCTGCTTGATGGCGTCGCCCACCACCTCACTGCGTACCTGCGAGCCGTACTGCGCGACAACCATCTTGAACGGAACTTTGCCAGGACGAAACCCGGCCATCTTGACCGTACGCGAGATCCGCTTCAGCCGCACTTCAACGTCCCTCTCGATCGCGGCCAGCGGAACCGCCATGTCGATCCGCCGCTCCAGCGCCTCGTTGGTCTGCTCAGTTGCCTGCATGAAACCCTTCCAGTTGCAAATTGCCTTGTCGTCGGCCGGCGCAGAAAGGATTTTCTCTCTCAACAATACAGATCGCTGGATGTGGCAATGTGTGAAAGGATTCCGGCCTCGACACCAGCACCAACGGGACAAGCCCGCAAACGCGCTGTCCAGCGACACGCTTTGGGCTCGATTCTAGCACAAGCGCACTCCCGCCGGGCCCTGACGCGAACCATGACATGAGGAGATTTCTTTAATAGTTTCTTGGACTTGCCAGAGCCCGGGGCAATCCCGGCTCTGCGCTGCCGAACCCGTCCAAGAACCGCCCCGAGTCAAGCCAGCGAGATTTTTTCGTGAGCATAGCCAGGCAGCCACGCTGCAGACCCGGGACGTTCGTCGCCTCCGCCACAAACCACTGGCGGAACTTGTCAGCATGTCTCATTATCGATGCTAGGGAACGGTATCGGAATCTTCGAGAGATGTCCTGACAGCCGACCACGTGCGAAGGTCGCATTCTCGCCGGTTCCAGGTTTGCGCCGAATTGTCCGACCATCGTGAATACGCCGTGCCGCGCGCAACTCCCGTTTCGGGTTCACATAGTGCCAATCGCACCACAGACTTCATGGAGGCGAACTCATGACGATATTCAGTGCGTACCAGTCCCGCTACGACGCCGGCAAGGAAGAGCAGATGTCGATCAAGGAGTATCTCGATATCTGCAAATCCGATCGCTCCGCTTACGCCACTGCCGCGGAACGCATGCTGATGGCAATGGGGGAAGCGGAACTGGTCGATACGCGGCTCGAGCCGCGCCTGTCCCGAATGTTTTCGAACAAGATCATCAAGATATATCCTGCTTTCCGCGAATTCTATGGCATGGAAGAAGTGATCGAGAACATCGTCTCGTATTTCCGACATGCCGCACAAGGCTTGGAGGAAAAGAAGCAGATTCTCTACTTGCTGGGTCCTGTGGGCGGCGGCAAGTCTTCCCTCGCCGAGAAGCTCAAGTCGTTGATGGAAAAGGTTCCGTTTTACGCACTCAAGGATTCGCCGGTTCACGAATCCCCGCTTGGCCTGTTCAACGCAATCGAGGACGGGGGGATTCTAGAGCAGGACTATGGCATTCCGCGGCGCTACCTCGGCAACATCATGTCGCCCTGGGCAGTGAAACGCCTGGACGAGTTCGGCGGCGACATTACCAAATTCAAGGTCGTCAAGCGCACGCCGTCCGTCCTGCAACAGATCGCTGTTTCCAAGACCGAGCCGGGCGATGAAAATAACCAGGACATCTCGTCGCTGGTCGGCAAGATCGATATCCGCAAGCTCGAACAGTATTCACAGGACGACCCGGACGCCTATAGTTTTTCCGGCGGTCTCTGTCTGGCCAACCGCGGCCTGCTCGAATTCGTCGAGATGTTCAAGGCGCCGATAAAGGTTCTGCACCCATTGCTCACCGCGACGCAGGAGGGAAACTACAAGGGGACAGAGGGCTTTGGGGCAATCCCGTTCGATGGCGTCGTTCTCGCCCACTCGAACGAATCGGAATGGCTGGCCTTCCGCAACAACCGGAACAACGAAGCCTTCCTCGACCGCATCTACATCGTCAAGGTACCCTATTGCACGCGCGTTGCTGAAGAGATCAAGATCTACCAGAAGCTCGTCAGCAACAGCTCGTTGGAGGACGCGCCCTGCGCCCCGGATACGTTGCGAATGATGGCGCAGTTCGCGGTGCTGTCGCGCATCAAGGAACCGGAGAATTCAAGCATCTTCTCGAAGATGCGCATATATGATGGCGAGAATCTCAAGGACACCGATCCCAAGGCGAAGTCGTACCAGGAATACCGCGACTACGCCGGCGTCGACGAAGGAATGACCGGCCTATCGACCCGCTTCGCCTTCAAGACGCTGTCCAAGGTCTTCAACTTCGACCACCGCGAAGTTGCCGCCAATCCGGTGCATCTGATGTACGTGCTCGAGCAGCAGATCGAGCAGGAGCAGTTCCAGCCCGAGATCGAGCAGAAGTACATGGGCTTCATCAAGGAGTACCTCGCGCCGCGTTACGCCGAATTCATCGGCAAGGAGATCCAGACCGCCTACCTCGAGTCCTACTCGGAGTATGGCCAGAACATCTTCGACCGCTACGTGACTTATGCCGACTTCTGGATTCAGGACCAGGAATACCGCGATCCGAACACCGGCGAAATCCTTGACCGCAATGCGCTCAACGATGAACTGGAAAAGATCGAGAAGCCGGCCGGCATCAGCAACCCGAAGGACTTCCGCAACGAGGTGGTCAACTTTGTCCTGCGCGCGCGCGCCAAGAATGACGGCAAGAATCCGTCCTGGACCTCCTACGAAAAGCTGCGCGCGGTAATCGAGAAGAAGATGTTCTCGAACACCGAGGAGCTGTTGCCGGTGATCTCGTTCAACGCCAAGGCCAGCGGCGACGAGCAGAAGAAGCACGCCGACTTCGTCAATCGCATGATGGCCAAGGGCTACACGGAAAAACAGGTTCGCCTGCTTTCCGAATGGTACCTGCGCGTGCGCAAGTCGTCGTAAGCAGGAGCCTCCGTGTTTCGCATCATCGACAGACGGTTCGACAGCAAGAACAAGAGCGCAGTCAACCGCCAGCGATTTTTCCGCCGGTTCAAGGGGCAGATTCGCAAGGCAGTGTCCGACGCGATCTCTGGCCGCAGCATCACGGACATCGACAACGGCGAGAGCATCTCGATCCCGTCGAAGGATCTGTCGGAACCCCAGTTTGGCCACGCACGCGAGGGCGAGTGGGAAACCATTTATTCCGGCAACGACCAGTATGCGGCCGGCGACGAGGTGCCGCGCCCAATGGGCGGTGGCCAAGGCCGCGGCAAGGGCGCATCGAATGAGGGCGAGTCGGAAGACGACTTCGTTTTTCAGCTCTCGCGCGAGGAGTTTCTCAACATCTTCTTCGACGACCTCGCCCTGCCCAACCTGGTCAAAACCCAGCTCGCGCGGCTGGTCGAAAACAAGTCGGTGCGGGCGGGCTTCACATCGGAGGGAGTACCGGCCAACATCAATGTCGTTCGCTCGCTGCGTGGCGCGCTGGGGCGCCGGCTCGCGCTTGGTGGCCCCTACCGGGAGGAGATACGTCAACTGGAGGATGAGATCGACGAACTGCGCAAGACGCTTGCCGACGACGATCCGGAGATCAGGACACGCTGGGAACGAATCGAGCGACTGCGTTCCAAGATCGACAACATCCCCTGGATAGACAGCTTCGATCTTCGCTACAACAATCGTGTCAAGATTCCCGTACCTTCGACGTCCGCGGTGATGTTTTGCGTGATGGACGTATCCGGCTCGATGGACGAGGAAAAGAAGCAGATCTCCAAGCGCTTCTTCATGCTGCTCTACCTGTTCCTCAAGCGTACCTACGAGCACATCGAGCTGGTTTTCATCCGCCACCATACCGTGGCGCAGGAAGTCGACGAGAACGAGTTCTTCCACTCGCGCGAATCCGGCGGAACGGTCGTCTCCAGCGCGCTCGAACTGATGCGCGACATCGTCAGCGAGCGTTACGCCAACGGCATGTGGAACATCTACGGTGCGCAGGCATCGGACGGCGACAACTGGGAGAACGACTCGCCCGCCTGCCGCCAGATTCTCGCCGAGCACATCATGCCGTTCGTCCAGTACTTCGCCTATATCGAGATCACGACGGGCGAAGCGCAGAACCTGTGGCGCGAGTACCTCGGCGTCAAGGAGTCCTGCAAGAACTTCGCCATGCAGCGCATCGAGGGCATTACCGACATCTATCCCGTGTTCCGGGAATTGTTCAAGAAGAAGCTCGCATGAATGACAGGCTAGTGCCGCTACCCGCGGCCTCCGAATGGACTTTCGAACTGCTCGACCGCTACCACGCGGAAATTGCGCGTGTCGCCGAAGAGTACGGCCTCGACACCTACGCCAACCAGATCGAGATCATCACCTCCGAGCAGATGATGGATGCCTACGCCTCGGTCGGCATGCCGGTCAACTACCACCACTGGTCCTTCGGCAAGCACTTCCTGTCGACCGAGAAGGGCTACGCGCGCGGGCAGATGGGTCTGGCCTACGAGATCGTCATCAATTCCGATCCGTGCATTTCCTACCTGATGGAAGAGAACACGATGACCATGCAGGCTCTGGTCATCGCACATGCGGCCTACGGGCACAACTCGTTCTTCAAGGGCAACTACCTTTTTCGCACCTGGACCAACGCCGACGCGATCATCGACTATTTCCTGTTCGCCCGAAACTACGTTGCCGAGTGCGAAGAGCGCCATGGCGAAGAAGAGGTCGAACTCCTGCTCGACTCCTGCCATGCGCTGATGAACGTCGGCGTCGACCGGTACAAGCGGCCCCCCAAGCTCTCGCTGTTCAAGGAGATGCAGCGCCAGAAGGAGCGCGAGGCGTACCTGCAGTCCCAGGTCAATGCGATGTGGCGCACCCTTCCGCAGCGCGAGACCCGCGAGGCCAGAACGACGGAGATCCGCTTTCCATCGGAGCCGCAGGAGAATCTGCTGTATTTCATTGAGAAGAACGCGCCGCTGCTCGAGCCCTGGCAGCGGGAAATCGTTCGCATCGTGCGCAAGGTCGCGCAGTATTTCTACCCGCAACGCCAGACGCAGGTGATGAACGAAGGCTGGGCGACCTATTGGCATTACACGATCCTCAACACGCTGTATGACCAGGGTTTGCTCGCCGACTCGTTCATGCTCGAGTTCCTGCAGTATCACACCAGCGTGGTCGCTCAGCCGGCGTACAACAGCCGCTACTACAGCGGCATCAATCCGTATGCGCTCGGTTTCGAGATGTGGAAGGACATCCGGCGAATTTGCGAGCAGCCCACCGACGAAGACCGCGACTGGTTTCCGGAACTGGCCGACACTGATTGGCGCAAAACCTTCGACTTCGCGATGCGCAACTTCAAGGACGAGAGCTTCATCGCGCAATACCTGTCGCCCAAGTTGATGCGCGACTTCAAGCTGTTCTCGGTGCTCGACGACGACAAAAACGACAAGCTGAAGATCGCGGCGATTCACGACGAGCAGGGCTACCGTCGCGTCCGCAAGATCATGTCGGACCAGTACAACCTCGGCTCGCGCGAACCGAACATCCAGGTCTGGAATGTCGATATGCGGGGAGACCGAACACTGACGCTGCGCCACCATGAGTACCACCGGCGACCGCTGGGCAGGTCGACCGACGAAGTCGTCAAACACGTCGCGCGGCTGTGGGGATTTGCGGTAAGGCTGGAAGCCGTGCGCGACGACGGGAATGTCGAGATCGCACGCGAGATCAAGCTGGAAAAGCGCCGTCACTGACGGGCCAGGTCGCGTATCGGTCGCTGGTGCGAAGGAAGAGACTCGAACTCTCACGCCTTGCGGCGCTGGAACCTAAATCCAGTGCGTCTACCAATTCCGCCACCTTCGCACGCGGGCTGTTATTCTAGCAGTCGGTCTTCGTGCCGCCAGTCATCCCGGTCATATGCCGGTGGACCACTACGAAAATTTTCCCGTCGCGCCGATACTGCTGCCGCAAAAACTGCGCCAGCCGGTCGCCGCGATCTACGCCTTTGCCCGCAGCGCCGACGACATCGCCGATGAAGGCGATGCGAGCCCGGCCGTGCGGCTTGCCCAGCTCGATTCTTACCGTGCCGAGCTCGATGCGATCGAAGCCAACCGGATCCCCGATGGGCCGATCTTCCGGCCGCTCGCCCAGGCTATTCGCTGCCACGCCCTGCCGATCAAGCCCTTCCGCGATCTGTTGGACGCGTTCTCCCAGGACGTCATCAAGCCACGCTACGCCGACTTCGATGAGTTGCTCGACTACTGCCGCCACTCGGCCAATCCCGTCGGGCGGCTGATGTTGCACCTGTATCGCGCCGTTACCAAGGAAAGGATCGTCCAGTCGGACTGCATCTGCAGCAGCCTGCAACTAATCAACTTCTGGCAGGACGTGGCGATCGACTGGAAGAAGCCACGCGTCTACTTGCCGCAGTCTGATCTGGTTCGCTTCGACGTCAGCGAGGCGCAGATCGGGGCAGGCCGAGTCGACGACAACTGGCGCGCCCTGATGCGGTTCCAGATCGATCGGGCGCGCGCCATGATGTTGGGTGGGGCGCCGCTCGGCAGGTCGATCCCGGGCCGCATCGGACTCGAACTGCGCACCGTCGTGGCCGGTGGTCTGCGGATACTGGAAAAGATCGAGGCGGTCGACTTCGACGTCTTTTCCCGTCGCCCCGTGCTGCGGGCTTACGACTGGCCTCTGCTATCATGGCGCGCACTTTTCGACACTGTCCCCTCTTACCAACACACCTCGCGCCAACAGGCCTCGGACAGCGACCCACGCGGATGACCCCGGACGAGTATTGCCAACACAAATCCGCCCAGAGCGGATCGAGCTTCTACTACAGTTTTCTCTTTCTCGAACCGCCGCGTCGTCGGGCAATCACTGCGCTTTACGCATTCTGTCGCGAAGTCGACGACGTCGTGGACGAATGTCCCGACCCGCAGATCGCCGCCACCAAGCTCGCCTGGTGGCGCCTCGAAGTCGCCCGCATCTTTGGCGGCCAGCCGGAACATCCGGTGGGCCAGGCACTGCAGGCCAACGTCGCCCCGTTCCGCCTGCCGAAGGAGCAATTGCTGGAAATCATCGACGGCATGGAGATGGACCTGCAGCAATCGCGCTATCTCGATTTCAAGGGCCTGCAGCTCTACTGCTACCGAGTGGCTGGTGTGGTCGGTCTTCTTGCGGCCGAGATTTTCGGCTACCAGGATCGCGCGACCTTGAAGTACGCCCACGATCTCGGGCTCGCATTCCAGTTGACCAACATCATTCGCGACGTCGGCGAAGATGCGCGACGCGGCCGAATCTATCTTCCAGTCGACGAGTTGCAGCGATTCGACGTGCCCGCCGACGACATCCAGAACGGCAAGCACACCGACGCATTTATCCGGTTGATGGAATTCCAGATCGACCGGGCTCAGAGGTTCTATGAGCAGGCGCTGAACGTACTCCCCGCCGTCGATCGCAAGGCGCAGAAATCGGGGCTGATCATGGCCGCCATCTATCGCACGCTGCTCGACGAGATCCGTCGCGACGGCTGTCGCGTGTTGACCCATCGCACCGGGCTGACGCCACTGCGCAAGCTATGGATCGCCTGGCGCACATCGCTTGCCATCTGATGAAATGAGCCAGGCCACGCCAATTGCAATAATCGGCGCCGGCTATGCCGGACTCAGTTGCGCGGTAGAGCTCGCGCTGCGCGGTTTCGCGGTCACCGTGTTCGAATCGTCGCGCATCCCCGGGGGACGCGCGAGGGTAGCTGCCGTCGGCGGTTTCGCCCTCGACAACGGGCAGCACATCCTGCTCGGCGCATACAGCGAAACCTTGCGCCTGATCCGCCGCGTTGGCGCCAACCCGGAGCGCCTGCTGCTGCGCCTGCCGCTTGGCCTCCACTACCCCGGCGAACTCGAACTGACCGTGGCACGTCTCCCTCCGCCCCTGAATCTGATGGTCGGGCTGTTGCGGGCGCGTGGGCTGTCGTGGTCGGAACGCATCGCTGCGTTGCGGCTCACATCGACCCTGCGACGAAACAGTGTCCGACTGGATGGCGGGTCGACGGTCGCCGACCTGCTGGCTACAACGCGGCAGCCGGCGCGGCTCAACAGACTGCTCTGGGAACCGATCTGTGTCTCGGCACTCAACACGCCGGCGGAAAGCGCCTCCGCTCAGGTGTTCGCGAATGTGCTGCGCGACGCCCTGTTCGCCGACGCCCAGGCTGCCGACCTGCTGCTGCCACGCACAGACCTGACGCGCCTGTTTCCCCAGCCTGCCGTCGAGTGGTTGAACCGGCAGGGGCACAAGCTGCTCTTCGGCGAGTCAGTTCGGGGCATACTGCCTGAGGCCGACGGAATCTCGCTGCGAGTGGATGGGCAAGTGCGCCCCGAGCGTTACGCCGGGGTCGTCATCGCCACCGCGCCCTACCATGCCTCGACCCTGCTCGCCGACCTTCCGCAAGCCGCACCGGAGAAGGCCCTCATAGATGGGCTGACGTGGGAACCCATCGTCACGGCGTATCTGGCCTACCCGCCCGAGGTACGGCTTCCGGCGCCGATGATCGGGATAACGGGCGGACTCGGCCAGTGGGTATTCGATCGCGGACAACTCGGCGGCGTCTCCGGCTTGCTGGCGGTGGTGATCAGCGCGAGTGGTCGTCACCAGGCCTTGCAACGCGACGACCTCGCCCAAGCGCTGCACGGCGAACTCGTTGCGATCCTGCCCGGGCTGCCCGCGCCACAATGGACCCAGGTCATTGCCGAAAAACGCGCGACATTCTCGTGCGTCCCGGGGTTGCTGCGCCCATCGGTACAAACCGGAATCGACGGGTTGTTCCTGTGCGGCGACTACACACAGTCGCCCTACCCGGCCACCCTCGAAAGCGCAGTGCGCAGTGGGGTCGCCTGCGCACAGGCGATCGAAGCTGCCTCACACCAATAGCGAAGGGCTGCTTTCGTCCAGGCGGCCACCGGCAATCCGCAATGACCGATCGCAGCGACGGGCGATTGCCTCGTCGTGGGTCACCAGGATCAGCGTCGTCCCCTGTTCGCCATTGAGCGAGAACATCAGCTCGATGATCGCCTCGCCGGTCGTCGCGTCGAGATTGCCGGTCGGTTCATCGGCGAGCAGCAGGCTCGGCCGGCTGGCGAAGGCGCGGGCAAGCGCTACGCGCTGCTGCTCACCGCCGGACAGGTGTTTCGGATAGTGCGCCAATCTCGTCGCGAGTCCGACCCGCGCGAGCCACTGAGTCGCTTCCTGGCGCGCGGCGGGCTTGCCGGCCAACTCCAGGGGCAGCATGACGTTCTCCAGCGCGGTCAGCGCCGGCAGCAACTGGAACGATTGAAATACAAATCCGACCAACCGGCCTCGCAGCGCCGCCCGGCGATCTTCATCCAACGCGAAGAGGTCTTCCCCCTGAATACGCACCGTGCCCCCGGTTGGAACATCGAGGCCAGCCAGCAGTCCGAGCAAGGTCGATTTGCCGGAGCCCGAAGCGCCGACCACCGCCACTGCCTCGCCGGCACGCACGGCGAAGTTGATCTCGTGCAGAATCACCAGTCGATCGTCGCCGTTGGGCACTTCTTTCGATAGTGCAGTGGCCTCGATTACGGAAATGAGGGATTGATTGATGTTGCGATCCATGCTGTTGGGAGCCTGTCTGCTTTTGTTCGGTACGGCGCATGCCGCATCCGGCGTCATCCTGGTGTTCGGGGACAGCCTCTCGGCCGGCTATGGCCTGCGACTGAACGAAGCATGGCCCGCGTTACTCGAGCAAAGACTCCGTGCGGAGAAGTTGCGCTATTCGGTCGATAATGCCAGCGTCAGCGGAGAAACCACCGCCGGGGGGCGCTCGCGTCTCGCGGCGGCACTGGCGAAGCACAAGCCCGACGTAGTGATTATCGCACTCGGCGCAAACGATGGTCTGCGAGGACTGCCCTTGTCGGAATTGCGCGCCAACCTGGGCGCCATGCTTGCCGCCTGCCGCAAGGCCGGTGCACGCGTTCTCCTGGTGGGCATGCACATGCCGCCCAACTATGGCCCCGACTACACGCAGAAGTTCCATCGCAGCTTTGCCGACGTTGCGACTGCCGGTGGCGCCGCGCTCGTCCCGTTCATGATGGAAGGCTTTGCCGACAAGCGCGATCTGTTCCAGTCTGATGGAATCCACCCCACGGCACAGGCGCAGCCGCTGATCCTCGAAAACATCTGGCCGGCGCTAAAGGCGTCGCTACGCAAATGATTGCCCGTCGGAAATCGCGAAACTCGAGCGCATTCACGTGGCACCAAGCAGCCCGATGAACCATCGACCAGCAACAGCGAGCGTTGCGCAGCTGCGGGACTTCGATGAAATCATCGACGTTCGGTCGCCGGCCGAATTTGCCGCCGATCGCATTCCCGGTGCGATCAACTGCCCGGCGCTGGATAACGAGCAACGCGCGCGCGTCGGCACGATCTACAAACAGGTTTCGCCGTTCGAGGCCCGCAGACTTGGCGCAGCGATGATCGCGCGCAACCTCTCGGATGCGCTGTTCGATCACTTCCAGGACAAACCGAAGTCGTGGCGACCGCTGATCTACTGCTGGCGCGGCGGCCAGCGCAGCGGCGCGTTCGTAACCTGGTTCCGGTTGACCGGGTGGGACGCCTGTCAGCTCGAGGGTGGGTACAAACGCTTCCGCCGTCATGTGGTGGATGAGCTGGCGCGGATCGCCCCGCAGACCGATCTGCGCGTCATCGGTGGCGCAACCGGCAGCGCCAAGACGAGACTGCTCGAGGCCCTTGCCGCCCAGGGCGCACAGGTACTGGATCTCGAAGCACTGGCCGCCCACAAGGGCTCGGTGCTGGGTGACTTGCCGGGCATCGCGCAGCCGACGCAGAAGTTCTTCGAGACCAGCCTGCTGAGCCGGCTGCAGGAACTCGACCTGGCACGCTCGATATTCGTCGAGGCGGAGAGCCGCAGGATCGGCAGTGTGCAGATTCCCGAGGATTTGATCGAACGCATGCGCGCGTCGCCGTGCCTGAGCATCGAGGCGACTCGCCCGGCCCGCATCGAGTTCCTGCTGCGCGATTACGCCTATCTCGGCGACGACAAGGAAGCGCTGAAGCAAAAGATCGACGCCATGCGGACAGTGCAAAGCAACGAAACACTATCCGCCTGGAGAGCGCTTGCCGATAGCGGCGATCTGCGCGCGCTGTTCGGCGAATTCATCGATCGTCATTACGACCCACTCTATCAACGTTCGCAGAACCGCAACTTCGCCGGTTTCTCGGACGCAGCCGTCTTTGCGACCGACGATCTGTCACCCGACTCCTTGCAGATGCTCGCCTCGCGCATCACGCGCGAGCTTCGGTGAGTCGAATCAGGGAATGCGCGGGCCGGTTGCGGGCGGCTGAATCGCACAAATCCGTTGCACCATCGCCGGCTTGATATCGTCGATTTCGCCCTGCTCGAAAGCCACGATCCACATACCCGCGCACAGATCGAGCAATTCGCCTGCCCGCAAAAGGAAGTCGGGATTGGACGGCCTGCCGAAGCGTTCGTTGCCGACCATGAAGGTTTCGTAGATCAGCACGCCGGCCGGCGCAAGACATCGCCGCAAATCGGAAAACAATGGGCGATGCAGGTAGTTGGCAACCACGAGCGCATCGAACTGTTCGTCGGCAAGCGGCCAGTGGCCATTTTCGAGATCGGCGCACAATGCGCGAACGCCGGGCCTGCCATCCAGCCGTGCGATCGCTGCGGCATCTCGGTCGATCGCGGTCACGCGGGCGCCGCGCGCTGCCAGCAGGCGCGTGTGACGCCCGCCGCCGCACGCCAGGTCGAGCGCACGCGCTCCCGGTTCGACCAGTGCGGCAAAGCGTTCCACCCATCGCGAGGGCCGATCGAGATTCAAGTGATCTTGCATATTGCAGGGCTCCGGATAGTCAGGAACCAGCGCACGCTTCCAAACCGCCGGACGCCAGATCCCGGAGCGTCATACCTTTTTCGGCAACGCAATCTGTTCGGCGAGACGCTACTGGCTATGCTGCGTTGCAGTATCTCACGAGCGGTTTCCTTGAACTATGTCAAACTGACGCCCGATGCGTCACAGTAGTGTTGCATAAGACTGATTCCACTCACTACCGCCGGCTTGCAAGCAAGCGGGCGACAGCGACATTGCCCGCACCCGAACCACACCGCCGGACTCCCCCGAACATGCATGAACAGCACTATCTGACACCGCTCTTCGAACCGAAGTCGTTAGCCGTCATCGGCGCTTCCGAGACCGAAAAGTCGGTCGGCAATTTCATCATCCGGAACATGATCGACGCCGGATTCAAGGGGAAATTGTTTGCCGTGAATCCGAAGCACGAGCAGATCTATGGGATTGCCTCGTATCCGTCGGTCGAAGACATACCGCTGCGCCTCGATCTGGTGATCATTGCCACGACTGCGCAGACGGTTCCCGGCATCATCGACGCCTGTGGACGTGCAGGCGTTCGCTACGTGGTGGTCATCTCGGCCGGGTTCGCCGAGTCGAGTCCGCGGGGTGCCGCGCTCGAACGCGCCGCGCTCGAGGCAGCCCGGCGGCACCGCATCCGGATCGTCGGGCCGAACTGCCTCGGCATCATCCGGCCGGGCATCGGGCTCAACGCATCCTATGCACACGGTTCCGCCCTGCCCGGCTCGATCGGCCTGATCTCGCAATCGGGGGCACTGATCGCTTCCTTCCTCGACTGGGCGCGTCCGAACAACGTCGGTTTTTCCAGCGTGGTTTCGATCGGCACCGCGGCCGACATCGACATTGGCGAGGTTCTCGACTTCCTCGTCCAGGATCCGAAGACCGAGAACATCGTCCTCTATGTCGAAGGCATCCGCCGGGCACGCCGTTTCATGAGCGCGTTGCGCTCTGCCGCGCGGGTCAAGCCGGTGATGCTGATCAAGGTGGGTCGCCATCCGGGCGGCGCACAGGCGATCAAGTTGCATACCGGCTTGCTGGTCGGCGACGACGACGTGTTCGACGCCGCGCTGCGACGCGCCGGCGTGGTTCGGCTGTACACGATGGACCAGATGTACGCCGTCGCCAGCGCACTGTTCGCGCATTTCCGGCCGAGCGGCAACCGCCTTGCCGTCATCACCAATGGCGGCGGGCCGGGTGTCATGGCGGCCGACCGGGCGGCCGACCTGCGCATTCCACTGGCACGCCTGTCCGATACCACGATCACACGATTGAATCAGTCCCTGCCGACGACCTGGTCACACGCCAACCCGATCGACATTGTCGGCGACTCCGATTCGGTTCGCTATGCCACCACGCTCGAGGCCTGCATGGCTGACGAACAGGTCGATGGCGTGCTGGCGATCCTGACGCCGCAGGCCATGTCGGAGCCGACTGAGGTCGCGAAGAAGGTCGTCGAGCTGGCCAAGGGTTCCGAGAAGCCTGTCGTGACCTGCTGGATGGGAGAGGATCTGGTACGCGAAAGTCGCGCGCTGTTCAAGCAAGCCGGCATTCCGTCTTTCCGCACACCCGAACCGGCAGTCGATCTGTTCTCGCACCTCTCGTCCTTCTACCGCAACCAGAAGTTGCTGATACAAACGCCGTCGTCGCTGTCGCATCTCGATCCTCCGTCGGTGGTGAGCGCACGGCTGGTCATCGAATCGGCCCTGTCGGAGAATCGAACCAGGATGAGCGAGATGGAATCGAAGGCCTTGCTCGCCGCGTTCCGCATCCCGATCGCCGCAACAGTGGTGGCACGCTCGGCCACCGAAGCGATGGTCTACGCCGAGGAACTGGGCCTGCCAGTCGCCCTCAAGGTCTACTCGCCCAACATTCAGCACAAGTCCGATTCGGGCGGCGTCCGCCTCAATCTCAAGAGCCTGCTCGAGGTTCGCAATGCGTTCCAGGAGATCCAGGGCGAGGTGAAGAAGAACCGCCCCGATGCCCAGATCAGCGGCGTCGCGATCGAGAAGATGATCGTCAAGCCGAACGGCCGCGAACTGGCCCTCGGGGTGATCCGTGACGAGGTTTTCGGACCGGTGATCACTCTCTCGGAGGGCGGCAATCGCATCAATGTCGGACGTAGCCGCGCGGTCGCCTTACCCCCGCTCAACAGCTACCTCGCCGCCGACATGATCCGCACCTCGCGGGTCGCGCCCCTGCTGGCCGAATTCCGCTCGATGCCGGCGGTGAGCATGGAGGCGCTCGAACTGGTGCTGTTGCGGGTGTCCGAAATGGTCTGCGAGCTGCCGTGGATTCGCAGCCTGGAGATCAATCCGCTGATCGTCGATGAAAACGGCGCGGTCGCCGTCGATGCGCGCGTCGTGGTGGAGAACACGCCGCCGACCGCCGATCCCTACGATCACATGGCGATCCACCCCTATCCGTCGCAACTGATGCAGGTCTGGAAGCTGCCCGACGGCCAGGAAATCACGATTCGGCCGATCCGTCCGGAAGATGCTGATCTCGAAGTCGAATTCGTCAAGGGTCTTTCGCCGGAAACCAGGTACTTCCGCTTCATGAGCACGGTGCGCGAACTGGCCCCGCCGATGGTCGCCCGGCTCACCCAGATCGACTACGACCGCGAGATGGCGTTCATCGCCACGATCGCAAGGGAAGACGGCAGCGAACTCGAACTCGGCGTCTGCCGCTACGCGGTCAATGCCGATCAGGAATCCTGCGAATTCGCGGTGGTTGTGGCCGACAACTGGCAGCGGCGCGGGCTCGCACGCAAGCTGATGGGCGTGCTGATCGAGACCGCCCGCGATCGCGGCCTCAAATACATGAACGGCATGTTCCTGTCGAGCAACGAGAGGATGCTCAGGTTCGTGCAGGGCCTCGGCTTCGTGCTGTCGAACGATCCGGAAGACAACACCATCAAGAACGGGGTACTGGCGCTGCAGGGCTGACCGGATGCGAGCGAGACCCGTTGTCGGTACGTTCCATTGAGTTCAATGCCTGCCGTCACGCGCTGCGCCTGGTGCGGAAACGATCCGATGTACGTCGCCTATCACGATCGCGAATGGGGCGTTCCAGTGCACGACGACCGCGCGCTGTTCGAGTTGTTGCTGCTCGAGGGGGCACAGGCCGGACTGTCGTGGATCACCATCCTCGGAAAGCGCGAGAACTACCGCCGTGCCTTCGACGGCTTTGACCCGGAACGCATCGCGCGCTATGACGAACAGAAAGTTGCGGGGCTGCTCGCCGATCCGGGCATCGTGCGCAACCGATTGAAGGTGGCGTCCGCGATCGGCAACGCGCGCGCCTGCCTTGACCTGCGCGACGAGTTCGGCAGCTTCGACGCCTGGCTGTGGCGTTTCGTGGACGGGCAGCCGCGGCGCAACAACTGGCGCACGATGTCGGAGGTACCCGCGTCGACGGCCGAGTCGGATGCGATGTCGAAGGCGCTGATAAAACGCGGGTTCAAATTCGTCGGCAGCACGATCTGCTACGCCTTCATGCAGGCAGTCGGCATGGTCAACGACCACACGACCGACTGTTTTCGCCACCGCGAGCTGGGCTGAGGGGGCGGTCAGCGGCGCAGACACCGGCCGAAGTTCAAGCATCCATGGGCATTCGCGGGCACTGCGCTCGGAGGTCCAATATCCATGCGGCTCCCGGCGATGGTAGACCGAGCGCTAGCTTGGGCTGAGCCCAGCGAAGCCCAACTTGGCGGCGCTGCTCAGGGCTTCGCTGCGCTCAGCCCAGTCGACGACGTTGCGCGCGCAGCTTGTCCAGCGTCGCTTCGAAGCTCGCCAGCCGCTCGCGCTCCTGCGCCACCACGGCGGGCGGTGCGCGGTCCACGAAACTCGCGTTGCCGAGCTTGGCGCTGGCCCGGCCGATTTCGGCTTCGAGCCGCGCAATCTCCTTGTCGAGACGTTCGCGCTCGGCAGCCAGGTCGATCTCGATTTTCAGCATCAGTCGAAAGTCGCCCACGATCTGAACCGGCGCGTCGGTATCCGGCAGTGTATCGCCGGCCGCGGTGACGTCCGACAGCCTCGCCAGCGCCGCGACGTAGGGGGCGAAACCCTGCACGGCCGCCGCATCGCCGGCGACGACCAGCGGCACCTTCTGCTGTGGGCCGATCTGCATTTCCCCGCGCAGGCTGCGGCAGGCGTCGGTCATCGACTTGAGCTGGGCCATCCACGCGTCGGCCGTGGCGTCGATCTTCGCCAGATCGGCCTTCGGGTAAGGCGCCAGCATGATGGACTCGCTCACCTTGCGCTCGGCCAGCGGGGCCACCGTCTGCCACAGCTCTTCGGTGATGAAGGGAATCAGAGGGTGGGCCAGCCGCAGCACCGCTTCGAGCACGCGCAACAGCGTGCGCCGCGTCGCGCGCTGCTGGCCCGGCGTACCGCCCTGCAACTGCACCTTGGCGAGTTCGACGTACCAGTCGCAGTACTCGTCCCAGACATAGCGGTAGATCGCATGCGCGGCGAGATCGAAGCGGTACTCGCCGAAGTGCTTTTCCACTTCCGCCTCGACGCGCTGCAACTCATTGACGATCCACAGGTCGGGCGCCTGGAAGTGCAGCGGGCCCTCGGGGCCGCAGTCGTGATCGCAAGGCGCCATTCCGCAATCCTTGCCCTCGCAGTTCATCAGCACGAAGCGCGTGGCGTTCCACAGCTTGTTGCAGAAGTTGCGATAGCCCTCGCAGCGCTGCATGTCGAACTTGATGTCGCGCCCCGGCGAGGCCAGGCTGGCGAAGGTGAAGCGCAGCGCATCGACGCCGAAGGTCGCAATGCCGTTCGGGTAGTCCCGGCGGGTGCGCTTCTCGATCTTCTCGGCGTCGCGCGGGTTCATCAGGCCGGTGATGCGCTTTTGCACCAGCGCGTCGACATTGATGCCGTCGATCAGGTCGATCGGGTCGAGCACGTTGCCCTTCGACTTGGACATCTTGTGGCCTTCCGCATCGCGGATCAGGCCATGAACATAGACGTCGCGGAACGGGATCTTGCCGGTGATGTGTTTGGTCATCATCACCATCCGGGCCACCCAGAAGAAGATGATATCGAAGCCGGTGACCAATACACTCGACGGCAGGTAGAGGTCGAGCGCCGGGTTCGACTTGGCCGGCCAATCGGGTGTCCAGTCGAGCGTGGAGAACGGCCAAAGTGCGGACGAATACCAGGTGTCGAGCACGTCGGGGTCGCGCGAGAGCCGCCCGGTGTAACCCTTGGCGGCGGCCTTGGCGCGCGCTTCCGCTTCATCGTGCGCGACGTAGACATTGCCGGTCTCGTCGTACCAGGCCGGAATCTGATGACCCCACCACAGTTGTCTGGAAATGCACCAGTCCTGGATGTTGTTGAGCCACTGATTGTAGGTGTTGACCCAGTTCTCGGGGTGGAAGCGGATCTCGCCGGAGGCCACGCATTCCAGCGCCTGCTCGGTGATGCTCTTGCCATCCTTGCCGGGCTTCGTCATCGCGACGAACCACTGGTCGGTGAGCATCGGCTCGATCACCGCATGCGTGCGGTCGCCGCGCGGCACCTTGAGCTTGTGGCGGTCGGGCTTCTCCAGCAGGCCGAGCGCTTCCAGGTCGGCGACGATGGCCTTGCGGGCATCGAAGCGGTCGAGGCCACGATACTTTTGCGGAATTAGGTCAACAGTCCATGCGCCTTCCAGTGGCGCGTTGTCGGCGAGAGTCGCTCCTTCATCGTCCTCGGCTGTGTAGGCAAATGACAGATCATCGCTGCGCTTGCTCTTTAGTCGGCCGTCGAGCGTGAGGATCGAAATCATCGGCAGCTTGTGCCGCAGTCCCACCGCGTAGTCGTTGAAGTCATGCGCCGGCGTCACCTTGACGACGCCGGTGCCGAACTCGCGGTCGACGTAGGTATCGGCGATGATCGGGATTTCGCGCTCGGTTAGTGGCAACTTCACCGTCTTGCCGATCAGGTGCGCGTAGCGTTTGTCCTCCGGATGCACCATCACGGCGGTGTCGCCGAGCATGGTTTCCGGGCGCGTGGTCGCCACGGTCAGGCGCCCTGGGCCGTTTGTGAGCGGGTAGCGGATGTGCCACAGGAAGCCGTCTTCCTCTTCCTGCACCACTTCGAGATCGGAGACCGCGGTGAGCAGTTCCGGATCCCAGTTCACCAGCCGCTTGCCGCGGTAGATCAGACCTTCGTCGTACAGACGCACGAAGGTCTCGGTAACGATCTTCGACAGGCCCGCGTCCATGGTGAAGCGTTCGCGCGTCCAGTCGGGCGAGGTGCCGAGGCGACGCATCTGTCGCGTGATGGTCGAGCCCGAGAATTCCTTCCACTCCCACACCTTGTCGACGAACTTCTCGCGGCCGAGGTCGTGGCGCGCTATGCCCTGCGCATCGAGCTGGCGTTCGACGACGATCTGGGTGGCGATGCCGGCGTGGTCGGTGCCCGGCTGCCACAGCGTGTTGTCGCCGCGCATGCGGTGGTAGCGCGTCAGCGCGTCCATCAGCGTCTGGTTGAAACCGTGGCCCATGTGCAGGGTGCCGGTGACATTGGGCGGCGGCAGCAGGATGCAGAAGTTGTCGGGCTTGCTGGGGTCGAGGCCGGCGGCGAAATAGCCGCGCGATTCCCATTCGGGATACCAGCGCCGCTCGATTTCGGCCGACTCAAAGCTCTTGGCGAGTTCCATCTTGAGGGCTGCAGAAAAAAATGGATTATAGCCGCGGTGCAACAGCCGGACCGCAGCGATGTACGGACGCGATGTCGCGCTCAATCAGTCGGCAGCCCAGGAAGCCAGTAAACACAGGCCTCTTCAGGCAGGCAGTCCGCTCATCGGCGGTCCATGAGGCTTGTGGCTTTGCCATGCCGAAGATCGCCATTCCATACGGCTCTCCGAGAATCATGTCGGTAGACCGCCAGTCCATGCGGCTCGCAGCCTGCCGAGTTTCGACGCGATCGCGTCGACCACTGCCTGCGGCGGCGCCCATCCCGCCGGTCGTGTCAGCCTGCCTGCGCCAGCCTGACCCGCGCGCCGACCGATGCCGCTGTCAGGATGGCGAGCGTCTGCAACAACGCGATGAGAACGAACGAAGCGGAGAACTCGCCCTTGTCCATCAGCGGGCCGAAGATCATTGGCGCGGCCGCCAGGCCGACATCCAGGCCCGAGTAGACAAAACCATAGATGCGGCCGTAGGCATTGGCGCCGAGCGTGGAAGTCGCCGCACGCCGCACCAGAAGATCGCGCGAGGGTCCGGCCACGCCTATCGCAGCGCCCATCGCCAGCATCAGCGCACTCGCGCTCCAGCCCGGCGGCCAGCCGCTCGCCAGCACGAGTGCGAGCAGTCCGCCGACGCCCAGCGCCAGCATGATCGTGCGTTCGCCGGCATCCGAGCGTGCCGCGATGAACCCGCCGGTGATCATTCCGATCGCCCCGCCGACCAGGTAGGCGGTGAGACTGAACGTCGCGGCTGCCAGCGACAACCCGTAGAGTCCGCCGAGCGCCGGCGGCGCATAGTTCTGCAGGAATCCGAATGCTGCGGTGGTCAGCAGAAAAAACCCGAAGCACAGCCAGATCGGCCGCAGGCCGAGAAACGCAAAGGCCGAGTTACCCTGCGGCGCGGCGCCTGCGTTCGACATTGCGCTCGCAATTGGCGTCTCTTGCGGCAGTTCGAGAGCGACTCGCTGCCACCAAGAGACAGCGAGCATGCCCAGGCCCACACAGCCGGCAGCGACGGCGGCCGTTCGCCAGCCGGCCATGCCGGCGATACCTGCCATGAATAGCGGTGCCGCCGCCCAGCCCAGGTTGCCCGACAGCCCATGCACCGAGAACGCATGCCCGAGCCTTGGCTGCGACACCCGTCGGTTGAGTATCGTGAAATCGGCCGGATGGAATACGCAGTTGCCCAATCCGGCGAGTGCAGCCGCGCCCATCAGCCCGGCGTAGCTGCCGGCCGCGGCAAGCACGAAACCCGAGGCTGCCAGCAAACCAATTCCGCCGAACAGGACGCGGCGCGCACCGATCCGGTCGACGACGAATCCGGCCAGCGCCTGACCGACACCCGAGACGACGAAGAACGTCGTCATCAGCGCGCCAGCCTCCGTGAAGCTGAGCGAGAAGTCGCGCATCAGCCACGGAAAAAGCGGCGGCAGCATCAGGTGGAAGAAGTGCGATACGCCGTGCGCGAGCCCCACCATGGAAATGGCGTGCAGGTCGGTGCGTGCAGGCGGATCCTTGAAGAGCATGCGCACGGCCACCGCGCGAAGAAGGAAGAGCCGGCAGTCTACCCCGCCCGGAAAATTCCCGGGGATGGACTACATGCGACGCTTGCGTGCCTCGACCCGGGTGTCGCGCTCGATGACGGTGACCGAGGGCTCGACCAGCCCGTCCTGGAAGGGATGCGTGGCGAGCGGATAGAGTTCGAGCACGCGCTTGACGTAAGCCTGAGTCTCGGCGTACGGCGGCACACCGCGGTAGCGATCGACCGCACGCTCTCCGGCGTTGTAGCCGGCAAGCGCAAGCTGCACGTCGCCCCGGAAATAGGCCAGCAGCCAGCGCAGATAGGCAATGCCACCGCGCAGATTCTGCTCGGGATGCTGGGGATCGGCTACGCTGAATCGCTCCGCGGTCTCCGGGATCAACTGCATCAGGCCGTGCGCGTTTTTCGGTGACGCGGCGGCGATATCGAAGTTCGACTCGGCGGTAATTACGGCCAGGACGAGTCGGGGGTCGATACCATGCCTGGCGGCGATGCGCTCGACGAGACCGACCAGCTTGCGCTTGCCGGGGGCCAGCGCGTCCGCGTACTGCTTGGCGCTGCGCGGCTGTGCCGCGGGCGGCGGGGCAAGCAGCTCGGGGTTGCTGAAACAATCGGTCTGGTAGCCTTCCGGTGCGGCGAGACTGCCCAGCATCTCCTGCGCTTGCCGATGCCCGAGTCGCGCCGCGGTCGCAAGCAGGGAAGCGGCCGCCGCATTGTCCCGCTTGACGCCCAGTCCGACGCTATACAGCCGGCCGAGTCGATACATTCCTTCGGCGCTGCCTTCGCGGGCAGCCGCACAATAGCGCTGTGCAGCGAGTGGAAAGTCACGCGACTGTTCGCTCGCGTGTGCCTGGTCGAGCAGACCGACGATTCGAGGTGATTCCTCGGCAACGGATGGCGCGTCGACCTCGGCTGCCACGCCGGCGGAAAACAGCAGTGCCGACGCGAGAATTGCGCCGGCGCCGAGTTTCGAAAGAGGAAGAAGACGAGTCCGAAAAACCATGCCTGCACTCTAGCGCGCAATGCGCCCGACGGTCCAGCCATCCGGGGCGGCTGCCTGGCAGGTTCTCGACCCCCTGCCCGCCGCACGAATGGCTGTGGATTTCAGGACGGCTTGCGGAAGCTGAACCGCCCGCCGTGTTCATCGACAATGATGACATCCTTGGGTCCGAAGCGCCCTTCGAGTATCTCACGCGCCAACGGATTCTCGATGTGCTGCTGAATCGCCCGTTTGAGCGGCCGTGCGCCGAACACCGGATCGAATCCGGCCTTGCCGATCTCGGCCAGCGCGGAATCCGACACCTGCAGACCGATCTCCAGCTTGCCCAAACGCTTTTGCAGATAGCCGAGCTGGATTTTGGCGATTTCGGCGATGTTCTTCTCGTCGAGCGCATGGAACACCACCACCTCGTCGATGCGGTTGATGAACTCGGGTCGGAAGTAGGTTTTCACCTCGGCCAGTACCGCGAGCTTGATCACGCCGTAGTCGTCGCCCGCCATCTGCTGAATCATCTGCGAACCGAGGTTGGAGGTCATCACGATCACGGTGTTCTTGAAGTCGACCGTGCGGCCCTGGCCGTCGGTCATGCGACCGTCGTCGAGCACCTGCAGCAGCACATTGAACACATCCGGGTGCGCCTTTTCGACTTCGTCGAACAGGATCACGCTATAGGGCTTGCGCCGGACCGCTTCCGTCAGATAGCCGCCCTCGTCGTAGCCGACGTATCCGGGCGGCGCGCCGATCAGCCGCGCGACCGAGTGTTTCTCCATGAACTCGCTCATGTCTATGCGGATCAGGTGGTCCTCGCTATCGAACAGGAACGACGCCAGCGCCTTGCACAACTCGGTCTTGCCGACACCGGTGGGACCGAGGAACAGGAACGATCCGTAAGGACGATTCTCGTCCGACAAGCCGGCGCGCGAGCGGCGGATCGCGTCGGATACAAGCCGCACCGCTTCGTCCTGCCCTACCACGCGGGCATGCAGCTTCTCTTCCATGTGCAGCAGCTTTTCGCGTTCGCCCTGCATCATCTTGCTGACCGGGATGCCGGTGGCGCGCGACACGACTTCGGCGATTTCCTCGGCACCGACTTCGGTCCGCAACAGCTTGTTCGCCGGCTTGCTATCGCCCGACCTCTCGGCCTGCTTGAGTTGCGCCTCGAGTTGCGGCAGCTCGCCGTACTGCAGCTCGGCCACCTTGTCGAGCTTGCCCTCGCGCTGCAGGCGATTGATCTCGGCGCGTACCCGGTCGATCTCTTCCTTGATGTGGGCGCTGCCCTGCACCTGCGCCTTCTCTGCCTTCCAGATCTCTTCGAGATCCGAGTACTCCTTTTGCAGACGAGCGATTTCCACCTCGATCAGCCCCAGCCGCCGTTGCGACGCTTCGTCGGTCTCCTTCTTCATCGCCTCGCGTTCGATCTTGAGCTGGATCAACCGCCGGTCGAGCCTGTCCATCGACTCGGGCTTGGAGTCGATCTCCATCTTGATGCGGGCCGCCGCCTCGTCGATGAGGTCGATCGCCTTGTCGGGAAGAAAGCGGTCGGTGATGTAGCGATGCGAGAGTTCGGCCGCCGCGACGATGGCCGGGTCGGTGATGTCGACGCCGTGGTGCAGTTCGTACCGCTCCTGCAAGCCGCGCAGGATGGCGATCGTGCTTTCGACGCTCGGCTCATTGATCAGCACTTTCTGGAAGCGGCGCTCGAGCGCGGCGTCCTTTTCGATGTACTTGCGGTATTCGTCGAGCGTTGTCGCGCCGATGCAATGCAGTTCGCCACGCGCCAACGCGGGCTTGAGCATGTTGCCGGCATCAATGGCGCCTTCTGCCTTGCCAGCGCCGACCATGGTGTGGAGTTCGTCGATGAAGACGATAATGCGCCCCTCTTCGGCGGCGATGTCCTTCAATACCGCCTTCAGCCGCTCCTCGAACTCACCACGATACTTCGCACCCGCAAGCAGCGCAGCCATATCGAGCGACAATACGCGCTTGCCCTTGAGGGTTTCGGGCACCTCGTCGTTGATGATCCGTTGTGCCAGCCCTTCGACGATCGCCGTCTTGCCGACGCCAGGCTCGCCGATAAGCACCGGATTGTTCTTGGTGCGCCGCTGCAGGATCTGAATCGCGCGGCGGATTTCGTCGTCACGGCCAATCACCGGGTCGAGTTTACCGGCGCGCGCGCGATCGGTGAGATCCATGCAGTATTTCTTCAAGGCTTCGCGCTGTGACTCGGCATCCTGCGAGCCGACTGTCTGCCCCCCCCGAACGGCGGTAACGGCTTGCTCCAGCGCCTTCTTGGTTACTCCGTACTCTTTCAGAAGACGCCCGGCTTCGCCCTTGTCGTCGGTCAGTGCCAGCAGGAGCATCTCCGAGGCAATGTACTCGTCGCCGCGCTTCTGCGCTTCCTTGTCGGCCAGATTCAACAGGTTGGCGAGGTCGCGACCGATCTGCACCTCGCCACCGGTGCCCTGGACCTGCGGCAATCGATCGATCGCCTTGTCCAGCGCGGCCTTCAACGGCTGAACGTTGCCACCCGCCCGGCCAAGCAGCGAGGAAGTCGCACCGTCATCCTGGTTGAGCAAAGCCAGCAGCGCATGCTGCGCCTCGATGTAGGAATTGTCGTGGCCAACGGCGATGCTTTGCGCATCAGCAAGGGCTTGCTGGAACTTGGTGGTCAGCTTGTCGAATCTCATGTCGGGCTCCTTGGGATTACCGACAATCTGGGGGCGCCAAGGGGGGTTTCAACCGCTCGCGGCTGGCGGATTCGACGCGCAGGACTGCCACTACGGGCTTGCAGGCGCCCCAAAAAGCACAAAGCCCCTGGCGCGGAGGGCGCGAGGAGCTCGGTGGGGTGGGGGAGTCTGGCGCTGACCTACTTTCGCGGGCGTAGTACCTACTATCATCGGCGCGACGTCGTTTCACGGTCCTGTTCGGGATGGGAAGGGGTGGTTCCAACGTGCTATGGGCACCAGACATAAGCGGAGTGTCAGGTCGGAGGCACGCGACGCGGCTCACCTGACGCTATTCGGAAGAAGTAAGGATTGTGTGTTTGTACGCTCACCGAGGTGAGCCAAGACCGATCGGTCTTCGGTTGTTCTTGACGGTTTCGAATTGACTCGCTTTACCAGCGATTCGAAACAGATAACCCAGCTCAATACAGCCTTCGCTTTGAACCGGATCTTTCTCAAGGTTATAGGATCAAGCCGCACGGGCAATTAGTATCGGTTAGCTTAACGCATCGCTGCGCTTCCACACCCGACCTATCAACGTGGTGGTCTTCCACGACCCTTCAGGGGGATCAAGTCCCCGGGAGATCTCATCTTCAGGCGAGTTTCACGCTTAGATGCTTTCAGCGTTTATCTCTTCCCTGCTTAGCTACCCGGCGATACGACTGGCGTCATAACCGGTACACCAGAGGCAAGTCCACTCCGGTCCTCTCGTACTAGGAGCAGCCCCCGTCAAATCTCCAGCGCCCACGGCAGATAGGGACCAAACTGTCTCACGACGTTTTAAACCCAGCTCACGTACCACTTTAAATGGCGAACAGCCATACCCTTGGGACCGGCTACAGCCCCAGGATGTGATGAGCCGACATCGAGGTGCCAAACTCCCCCGTCGATATGAACTCTTGGGAGGAATCAGCCTGTTATCCCCAGAGTACCTTTTATCCGTTGAGCGATGGCCCTTCCATACAGAACCACCGGATCACTATGACCTGCTTTCGCACCTGCTCGACGTGTCAGTCTCGCAGTCAAGCACGCTTATGCCATTGCACTATCAGCACGATGTCCGACCGTACCTAGCGTACCTTCGTACTCCTCCGTTACGCTTTGGGAGGAGACCGCCCCAGTCAAACTGCCTGCCATGCACGGTCCCCGAACCGGATTCACGGTCCAAGGTTAGAACCTCAATGACACCAGGGTGGTATTTCAAGGTTGGCTCCGCGCGAACTAGCATCCGCGCATCAGTGCCTCCCACCTATCCTACACAAGTCTCATCAAAGTCCAATGCAAAGCTACAGTAAAGGTTCATGGGGTCTTTCCGTCTAGCCGCGGGTAGATTGCATCTTCACAAACATTTCAACTTCGCTGAGTCTCAGGAGGAGACAGTGTGGCCATCGTTACGCCATTCGTGCAGGTCGGAACTTACCCGACAAGGAATTTCGCTACCTTAGGACCGTTATAGTTACGGCCGCCGTTTACCGGGGCTTCGATCAAGAGCTTGCACCCCATCACTTAACCTTCCGGCACCGGGCAGGCGTCACACCCTATACGTCGGCTTTCGCCTTTGCAGAGTGCTGTGTTTTTATTAAACAGTCGCAGCCACCGATTCTCTGCGACCCCATTGGGCTCCAGCCGCGAGGGCCTTCACCTACTAGGGGCACACCTTCTCCCGAAGTTACGGTGTCAATTTGCCGAGTTCCTTCTCCTGAGTTCTCTCAAGCGCCTTAGAATTTTCATCCTGCCCACCTGTGTCGGTTTGCGGTACGGTCAATCGTGAACTGAAGCTTAGAGGCTTTTCCTGGAAGCTTGGTATTACTCACTTCAGACCCAAAGGGTCCTCGTCATCACGCCTCGGCTAAGCCGTCCGGATTTGCCTAGACAGCACGCCTACACGCTTAAACCGGGACATCCAACACCCGGCCGAGCTAACCTTCTTCGTCCCCCCATCGCATTCACGATCGGTACAGGAATATTGACCTGTTTCCCATCGACTACGCCTTTCGGCCTCGCCTTAGGAGCCGACTCACCCTGCGCCGATGAACGTTGCGCAGGAAACCTTGGGCTTTCGGCGAGCGGGCCTTTCACCCGCTTTATCGCTACTCATGTCAGCATTCGCACTTCCGATACCTCCAGCATCCCTTACGAGACACCTTCGCAGGCCTACGGAACGCTCTCCTACCATATCCTCACGGATATCCGCAGCTTCGGTGCATGGTTTGAGCCCCGGTACATCTTCCGCGCAGGACGACTCGATCAGTGAGCTATTACGCTTTCTTTAAAGGATGGCTGCTTCTAAGCCAACCTCCTGACTGTCTATGCCTTCCCACCTCGTTTTCCACTTAACCATGGCTTGGGGACCTTAGCTGGCGGTCTGGGTTGTTTCCCTCTTGACACCGAACGTTAGCACCCGATGTCTGTCTCCCACGCTCGCACTTGCCGGTATTCGGAGTTTGCTATGGCGGGGTAGATCGCAATGACCCCCCCAACCATTACAGTGCTCTACCCCCGGCAGTGATACGTGAGGCGCTACCTAAATAGCTTTCGGAGAGAACCAGCTATTTCCAAGTTTGTTTAGCCTTTCACCCCTACCCACAGCTCATCCCCTAGTTTTTCAACACTAGTGGGTTCGGACCTCCAGTACCTGTTACGGCACCTTCATCCTGGCCATGGGTAGATCACTTGGTTTCGGGTCTACGCCCAGCAACTAATTCGCCCTTATCAGACTCGGTTTCCCTACGCCTCCCCTATTCGGTTAAGCTCGCTACTGAACGTAAGTCGCTGACCCATTATACAAAAGGTACGCAGTCACCCCTGCTTCAAGAACGCTGTTCTCAAAACTGGCAACAGGTAACGAGTGACTGCCTCGTCACTTGTCACTCGTCACTCGTTACGCGTCACCGCTTCAAGCGCAACGCGCTTGAAGCAGGGGCTCCCACTGTTTGTATGCATGCGGTTTCAGGATCTATTTCACTCCCCTCCCGGGGTTCTTTTCGCCTTTCCCTCACGGTACTGGTTCACTATCGGTCGATCACGAGTATTTAGCCTTGGAGGATGGTCCCCCCATATTCAGACAGGATTTCACGTGTCCCGCCCTACTTGTCGCAACCTCAGTTCCACATATCGATTTTCGCGTACGGGGCTATCACCCACTTTGGCCGCACTTTCCAGAGCGTTCCACTAATCGACATGCTAAAAGTTGCAAGGCTGTTCCCGTTTCGCTCGCCACTACTTCGGGAATCTCGGTTGATTTCTGTTCCTCGAGCTACTTAGATGTTTCAGTTCGCTCGGTTCGCCTCCGCCGGCCTATGTATTCAGCCGGGGATACCTCAAAGAGGTGGGTTTCCCCATTCGGACATCCGCGGATCAACGCTTGTTTGCGAGCTCCCCGCGGCTTTTCGCACGCTACAACGTCCTTCGTCGCCTGTGATCGCCAAGGCATCCACCACATGCACTTAGTCGCTTGACCCTATAACCTTGAGCCCTGTCCTCGGCAGGACAAGACATCTAGCCATGGAACAACACGACCACTTCGCGCTTGTGCCACCCCCACCGCTGGTTCGCAAGTGAGGACGGACAGATACAATCACACAACCCATGTATCGCTCGATTCGAACGAGAGGCTTTCGCCTCAAGCCGATGCGGCCGATACACCTTACTTCTTCCGAATTATTAAAGAACAGACAGCCCCGTAAGGGGTTAGGGGTAAAGAGTAACGAGTAAAAACGCTGTGGCTTTTACTTCACACCCCTCACCGCTGACACCTCACAAATCCTTGGTGGAGGCAGACGGGATCGAACCGACGACCCCCTGCTTGCAAAGCAGGTGCTCTCCCAGCTGAGCTATGCCCCCGTGTCAACCAGCCCGACGAAACTCTCGGCCCGGATTCGCTTGACGTGGTGGGTCTGGTTGGGTTCGAACCAACGACCCCCGCCTTATCAAGACGGTGCTCTAACCAGCTGAGCTACAGACCCGCTGTCTGTGACGACGCGACAACCGATAGGCTGTGGGTACTGCAAAATAATCGAGATCTCTAGAAAGGAGGTGATCCAGCCGCACCTTCCGATACGGCTACCTTGTTACGACTTCACCCCAGTCATGAATCTCACCGTGGTAAGCGCCCTCCTTGCGGTTAGGCAACCTGCTTCTGGTGAAACCCACTCCCATGGTGTGACGGGCGGTGTGTACAAGACCCGGGAACGTATTCACCGCGACATGCTGATCCGCGATTACTAGCGATTCCGACTTCACGCAGTCGAGTTGCAGACTGCGATCCGGACTACGATCGGCTTTGTGAGATTCGCTCCACCTCGCGGCTTGGCAACCCTCTGTACCGACCATTGTATGACGTGTGAAGCCCTACCCATAAGGGCCATGAGGACTTGACGTCATCCCCACCTTCCTCCGGTTTGTCACCGGCAGTCTCGTTAAAGTGCCCAACTGAATGATGGCAATTAACGACAAGGGTTGCGCTCGTTGCGGGACTTAACCCAACATCTCACGACACGAGCTGACGACAGCCATGCAGCACCTGTGTCCAGGCTCCCTTTCGGGCACCTCCACTTCTCAGCAGAGTTCCTGGCATGTCAAGGGTAGGTAAGGTTTTTCGCGTTGCATCGAATTAATCCACATCATCCACCGCTTGTGCGGGTCCCCGTCAATTCCTTTGAGTTTTAATCTTGCGACCGTACTCCCCAGGCGGCCAACTTCACGCGTTAGCTTCGTTACTAAGGAAGTCTCCTTCCCCAACAACTAGTTGGCATCGTTTAGGGCGTGGACTACCAGGGTATCTAATCCTGTTTGCTCCCCACGCTTTCGTGCCTGAGCGTCAGTGTCGACCCAGGGGGCTGCCTTCGCCATCGGTGTTCCTCCACATCTCTACGCATTTCACTGCTACACGTGGAATTCCACCCCCCTCTGCCGCACTCGAGCACTGCAGTCACAAGCGCAATTCCCAGGTTAAGCCCGGGGATTTCACACCTGTCTTACAGCGCCGCCTACGCACGCTTTACGCCCAGTAATTCCGATTAACGCTCGCACCCTACGTATTACCGCGGCTGCTGGCACGTAGTTAGCCGGTGCTTCTTCTTACGGTACCGTCATCCACGCGGATTATTCACCCGCGCGATTTCTTTCCGTCCGAAAGAGCTTTACAACCCGAAGGCCTTCTTCACTCACGCGGCATGGCTGGATCAGGGTTGCCCCCATTGTCCAAAATTCCCCACTGCTGCCTCCCGTAGGAGTCTGGGCCGTGTCTCAGTCCCAGTGTGGCTGATCATCCTCTCAGACCAGCTACGGATCGTCGCCTTGGTGAGCCTTTACCTCACCAACTAGCTAATCCGTCATCGGCCGCTCCTATTGCGCGAGGCCCTAAATTCAACAAACCGCGACAGTACGAAAGTATTGTCCGATTTACTGAATTTAGGGTCCCCCGCTTTCCCCCTCAGGGCGTATGCGGTATTAGCCACGCTTTCGCGTGGTTATCCCCCACAACAGGGTACGTTCCGATGTATTACTCACCCGTTCGCCACTCGCCACCCGCAGGGTTACCCCCGCTGTGCTGCCGTTCGACTTGCATGTGTAAAGCATGCCGCCAGCGTTCAATCTGAGCCAGGATCAAACTCTTAAGTTTTAATCCTTACTCTCATCACGGAATCGACTTCTCCCTATCTACTCTCTCAAGAGCAGATCGAGTTCAATCTGAATTTCGTGTGAGCACTACAATACTTGCGATTCGGTATGCCTTGTCAGCCTCTCGACCCAATATCCAGCTTTCACCAGATATCCTTGCGCTTCGCCCCGATTTGAGCTACCACACACGACAAACCACACCAACTCGACCTCTCGCAGCACCCACACCTATCGGCTGTTCAGTTGTTAAAGATCTCGTCCGGCATCAATCCGCAGCTCTGCGATCAGCAGAGAAAGGGAATTGTAGGGGGTTTTCCGGAACGTGTAAAGCGCCCCGAGTCTTTCGGTTCAGTGGTACGAACACCAGAGCAGCCTGGGAATCGTTGAGCGTTTGCCGTAGAGCAGCGCATTCTGGCCGAAGCTCTTGCCGATCCAACGGGCGTCGGTGACCGATATCGTCGGAACAAAGACGCTCGGCTCCGACGGCCACGAGCTGCCATTTGGAACACCGACCGCTGGAAACCAAATTCTGCCTCGATCCGCCAGATGCGAAATCAACGCTTCGTGCCGATTTCGATTCATCCGACCAGAAAGCAAACGCGAACCCGGATTACACGCGCTGATGAAGGCCCAGAATGTCCATCCATTCTCGCGGAGCCAGCGATCTAGACCGACAGAAGCCCGGCCGACCATGATATCGAAGTCGATCCCATTCGCGCAGACCCGATAGGTGGTCCTGAGATAAGACGCACGCAAGACCTTGGGAGGAGTTGCATTACCCATCGACTTGCCAATATCGATCAACTCAATCTACGAGGTTCAGTCGCGCGACAAGATAAGTGAATCGCGAATTGTGTTGCGCCTTCGACTTGGACGGTAGCCTCAGCCCGGAGAAGCTTACATACGGAACACGCCACAAAAGCATGGGCTAATACTAAAGTAATATCATGGGTGGGGTTCGAACCAGATTATCTCACCCTTCAAGGCGCCTCACCTCACTTACGCCCGCAGACAGTCGCACACTTGCATTGAACCCGGAGCTTTGATGTCGGTCACCGTCTATAGAATCCTTATCGTTGACGACGATGTCGTCGAGAGATTCGTGCTTCGTGGCGCATTCGAGACGCACGGCTATACGGTTGACGAGTGCGGCAATGCCGAGGAAGCGCTCGATATTTGCAAGTCCGATCGCCCTTCGCTGGTGGTCACCGACCTCATGCTTCCCGGTGCCAGCGGTCACGATCTGGCGCGCAGCCTGCGCGCACGCTTCCCAACTTCCGACATGCCGATCGTGATCATCACCGGATCTCACAGCGCCGATGGCTGGGACCGCGCAATCGAAGCGGGTGCCCAGGCCATGGTGCTCAAGACCAGCGATCTGACACCGATCATTCAGACAGTGGATCGCTTGCTCGGGGCGGGAGAGAGCGGCAACGTGGCAACCATACGAATGCGCCCGCCACGCCGCTGATTCACGCAACCAATCAGTCCCCAGCGATTTCTATCGCACCCAGCGCCACGAGAGAGGCGAGTCTCGACGCGTCACACCCGAGCCAGTCCCCGAGGGCAGAAGCGGTATCGCGCCCGAGCATCGGCGGCGCATTCCGATACTCGACCGGCGTGGCCGAATAGCGGATCGGGTTGGCAACCAGCGGCACGCTGCCGCCACGCGGGTGCGGCAGTTCAATGCGCAGGCCGCGCGCGATCACCTGCGGATCGCCAAACACGCCGGCCAGGTCATTGATCGGCCCACAAGGGACACCGGCTCCTTCGAGTTCGACGATCCACTCGCGCGTCCCGCGCATCACGGTAATCTGACGCAGCAGCGGAATCAATTCGACGCGATGCGCAACTCGCCGGGCATTGCTCGAGAATCGTCCGTCGGTCGCCAACTCTGGCCTGCCCGCCAACTCGCAGAACTTCGCGAACTGGCTGTCATTGCCGATGGCGAGAATCATGTCGCCGTCGGCGGTCGGAAAGTCCTGGTAGGGGACGATGTTCGGATGTGCGTTTCCCATGCGCTTGGGTGCCACGCCCGTAGCCAGATAATTCATCGCCTGATTGGCCAGGCAGGCGACCTGCACGTCGAGCAGCGCGAGATCGATGTGCTGACCTTGCCCGCTGTAATCCCGCTGTGTGAGCGCACCCAGCACCGCCACCGCCGCGTACAAGCCGGTAAGGATGTCGGTCAGTGCCACGCCGACCTTCTGCGGGCCTGCCCCCGGCTCGCCCTCCTTGCCGCCAGTCACGCTCATCAGGCCGCCCATTCCCTGAATCAGGAAGTCGTAGCCGGCGCGGCCGGCGTACGGCCCACTCTGCCCGAAGCCGGTGATCGAGCAATAGATCAGGCGCGGGTTGAGCGTGGCAAGCGTCGCGTAGTCCAGCCCATATTTCGCGAGGCCGCCGACCTTGTAGTTTTCCAGTAGCACATCGGCCGACCGCGCAAGCTCACGCACCAGTTCCTGACCGGCCGGAACGGTAATGTCGATCGCCACCGAGCGCTTGTTTCGATTGGCGCAAAGGTAGTAGGCCGCGACGCCGGTGTCATTGCCGTCGGCGTCACGCAGGTTCGGCGGGCCCCATTGGCGAGTATCGTCCCCGCGGCCCGGGCGCTCGACCTTGAGTACATCGGCCCCCATGTCACCCAGCAACTGACTCGCCCACGGACCGGCGAGGATTCGCGAGAGGTCGAGTACTCGCAGATGCGATAGCGCGCCGGACATCGTTTTCAGAAGAAGGCCTGGATGCCGGTCTGCGCCCGGCCCAGGATCAGCGCGTGGATGTCGTGCGTGCCCTCGTATGTATTCACGACCTCGAGGTTCACCAAGTGGCGCGCAACGCCGAACTCGTCCGAGATGCCGTTGCCGCCCATCATGTCGCGCGCCACGCGCGCGATGTCCAGCGCCTTGCCACAGGAATTGCGCTTCATGATCGAGGTGATCTCGACCGCCGCGGTGCCCTCGTCCTTCATGCGACCCAGGCGCAGACAGCCTTGCAGGCCAAGCGCGATCTCGGTCTGCATGTCGGCGAGTTTCTTCTGAATCAACTGATTCGCCGCCAGCGGCCGGCCGAACTGCCTGCGATCGAGCACGTATTGGCGGGCGCGCAACCAGCAGTCCTCGGCCGCACCGAGCGCGCCCCAACTGATCCCGTAGCGCGCCGAATTCAGGCAGGCGAATGGCCCCTTGAGTCCGCGCACTCCGGGAAAGACGTTCTCCTCCGGCACGAAGACTTCATCCATCACGATTTCACCGGTGATCGAAGCGCGCAGCCCGACCTTGCCGTGGATCACCGGCGCGCTGAGTCCCTTGTAGCCCTTCTCGAGCACGAAGCCGCGGATCTGGTCACGGCAGTCTTGTTCGAGCTTGGCCCAGACCACGAACACATCGGCGATCGGGCTGTTCGTGATCCACATCTTGCTGCCGGAAAGGCTGTAACCGTCCGCCACCTTCTTTGCGCGCGTGATCATCGAACCGGGGTCGGAGCCGTGGTCGGGCTCGGTGAGGCCGAAGCAGCCGATCCACTCGCCGGTCGCGAGCTTCGGCAGGTATTTCTGTTTCTGCGCCTGAGAGCCGAACTCGAAGATCGGCAGCATCACCAGCGACGATTGCACACTCATCATGGAGCGGTAGCCCGAGTCGACGCGCTCGATCTCGCGCGCGATCAGCCCGTAGCAAACGTAGTTGAGGCCCGCGCCGCCGTACTCCTCCGGAATGGTCGCACCGAGCAGTCCGAGGTCGCCCATTTCGCGAAAAATGGCGACATCCGAGGACTCGTTGCGAAACGCCCCCAGCACACGCGGAGCTAGCCGGTCCTGCGCGTAGTCTTGGGCGGTTTCGCGCACCATGCGCTCGTCCGAGGACAGCTGGGCCTCCAGCAGAAGCGGATCGTTCCAGTTGAAACTTGCGTTCGAGCCCGTCATCAAGACACTCCCAGGATCTGCAGGATTGCCCCCGCCAGCATTGTCCCATTTCCGTCAATCACTTCGAACAGTCTCCTTCAAGAGGCCGATAGGGCCCTTCTAACCAAGATCCGACAAGCGTCCTGGGACGATGAATTGCTGGCCGGCTTTGAATTGCTGGCCGGCCTCCGCGAGTCGCCGAAGCGCGAGTGCATGACTACGTCCTGATTGGTGCCGGCGATAGCTGCCCGATCAATCCGACAGCTCCGCTCGTCCGCGAAATAGCGCCAGCGCCTCCGGGTTGGCCAGAGCCTCGACGTTCTTCACCGGTTCGCCGTGCACGACGTTGCGCACTGCCAGTTCGACGATCTTGCCGCTCTTGGTGCGCGGGATGTCGCTAACCTGGAGAATCTTCGCGGGCACATGCCGCGGGGTGGCGTTCCGACGGATGGCCTCCTTGATCTTCAGGGTAAGGGTCTCGTCCAGCACGACCCCATCCCTGAGCCGGACGAACAGCACCACTCGCACATCGCCGCCACTGGCCGGCGGCCAATCCTGGGCGATGACGATCGATTCGAGCAACTCGGGCAACTTCTCCACCTGTCGATAGATTTCGGAGGTGCCGATGCGAACCCCGCCGGGATTGAGCGTGGCATCCGAGCGGCCGTGGATGATCAGCCCGTCATGCACGGTGATTTCGCAGAAATCACCGTGACACCAGACGGGCTTGCCAACATTCACGAAGCGCTCGAAATAGGCGGCGTGGTATTTCCTGCCATCGGCATCGTTCCAGAAGCCGATCGGCATGCAGGGAAAGGGCTTCGTGCAAACCAGCTCGCCTTTCTCGCCGCGCACCGGCCTGCCCTCCTCGTTCCACACGTCAACCGCCATGCCGAGGCCCATGCACTGGATCTCGCCGCGCCACACCGGCAGGACCGGACTGCCGAGGACGAAGCAGCTCACGATGTCGGTCCCACCGGAGATTGACGAGAGCTGAACATCGGCCTTGACGTCGCGATAGACGAAGTCGAAGCTCTCCGGCGCGAGCGGACTTCCGGTCGACAAGATGGCGCACAAGTGGCCGAGTTCGTAGCGCCCGCGCGGCCTGAAGCCCGACTTTGCCAGCGCATCGAGATACTTGGCCGAGGTGCCGAAGTGGCTGATGCGTTCCGCCTCGGCGTAGTCCCACAAGATACGACCGTTCGAGACGAAGGGATTGCCGTCGTAGAGCATCAGCGTGGCACCACTGGCCAGACCGCTGACCAGCCAGTTCCACATCATCCAGCCACAGGTGGTGAAGTAGAACAGTCGGTCGCCCTCCTTCACGTCGCAGTGCAACTGGTGTTCCTTGAGGTGCTGCAGCAGGGTGCCGCCGGCGCCATGGACGATGCACTTGGGCACGCCGGTGGTGCCGGAGGAATACATGATGTAGAGCGGGTGGTCGAACGGCAATTGGGAGAACTCGATCTCGCTCACCCCCGCATGCGCGGCAACGAACTCGGCAAGAGATGTGGCTCTTGGAATGGCGGCGATCCTTTCATCGCCGCCGGGTGAAAGGTAGGGCACCACCACGACATGCTCGACGCTCGGCAATTCCCGGACGATATCGGCAAGCTTGTCGAGCACGTCGATAGGCTTGCCGCCATACCAGTAGCCATCGCAGGCGAACAGCACCCTGGGTTCGGTCTGGCCAAAGCGATCGAGCACGCCTTGTACGCCAAAATCCGGCGAGGCACTCGTGAACACCGCGCCAATGCTGGCCGCGGCGAGAATAGCGATCACGGTCTCGGGCAGATTGGGCAGGTAGGCGGCGATGCGCTCGCCCCGGCAGACGCCGGCGGCGCGCAGGGCGGCGGCGAGTTGCGCGACCTGTTGCCGCAGTTCCTGCCGCGACAGCCTGCGCTCCGATTTGTCCTCGCCCCGGAAGACGAGGGCATCGTCGTTCCCGCAATCGCGCAGCAGGTTCTGCGCGAAGTTGAGCCGGGCATCGGGGAACCACCTGGCGCCGGGCATGCGCTCGGGGTCGAGCAACACCCGCTCACCACGCTCGCCGATGACACCGCAGAAACCCCAGACGGCGGACCAGAACTGCTCGGGCGATCGCACCGACCATCGGTGGAGTTCATCGGTCAGGCTGCGAGGATTCCCGCCAGACACCCTGGCAAATGCGGCGAAAGCCAGCAGTCGCGACTCGGCAATTCGTCGCGAATTCGGAATCCAGCTTGGTGAGTCGTTTCGCATGGTTCGTCCGGTCAGGCAACGATGAATTCCACCAATTCCGCGCCATCCACCACCTGCTCGCCGACAGCATAGCGGAAGCCCTTGACCGTGCCGGCACACGGCGCGCCAATCGTATGCTCCATCTTCATCGCCTCTAGAATCAGTAGCGGTGCGCCCTTCTTCACCGCTTCGCCTTCGCGGGCAATCAGCGCGATCACCCTGCCCGGCATCGGCGCGACCAGCCCGCCTTCGGCCGCCGCTGCCTCGCCAGTCTGACGGAGAGGATCGACACGTACCAGCAGCCAAGCCCGGCCATGCAGGAACACGTGACGCCTCTCGGCCGCCACCACTACCGCAGCTTCCAGCCGCAGGCCACCCAGATCCGCCCACAGAGCGCCGTTGGCGCCCAGTTCGCCGCCCACCACGGTGACGTGACCATCGAGGTCGAGTAGATAGCCGCTCTTCGCGTAACGCACGCCCACGACTTTCTCCTGCTCGCCCGCGCGAAACCGCAATTCCCGTCGTGCCTGCGAATTGAGCCGCCAGCCATCCCGCCGATGCCAGGGCGAACCCGGGTCCGGATGGCGCGCAGCCAGCTCGTTGGCCAGCGCCTGTTCGCGCAGCAAGGTGGCCAGTGCGGCGACCAGCAGGACATCGCGCGGCACCTCGGGTGTTGCGACAAACAGGTAATCGCGTTCGCGCTCGATCAGCCCGGTGTCGAGATCGGCCCGGGCATAGGCGGGACAGGCGAGCAGCCGCGACAGGAAGTCGATGTTGTTGGCAACGCCGACCACCCGGTATTGCGCGAGTGCCTGCAGCATGCGCGCCCGCGCGCTGTCTCGATCGTGGTCCCAGACAATCAGCTTGGCGATCATCGGGTCGTAGTGCAGCGTGATTTCGTCGCCCTGCTCGACCCCGGTGTCGATGCGGACATGTGCCGATTCCTGCGGCGGCGCAAGGTGAATCAACCTGCCTGTCGACGGCAGGAACCCCTTGTCCGGATCTTCGGCATAGAGACGCGCTTCAAGGGCGTGGCCGCGAACGACAAGCTGCTCCTGTGTCAATGGCAGGCGCTCGCCCGCCGCGATCCGCAACTGCCACTCGACCAGATCGAGCCCCGTGATCATCTCGGTGACCGGGTGCTCGACCTGCAACCGGGTGTTCATCTCCATGAAATGGAAGGCATCGTCCCGATCGACGATGAATTCCACCGTGCCGGCGCCAACGTAGTCCACCGCTGTTGCCGCATCGACTGCGGCCTTGCCCATCGCTGCACGCCGCGCGGACGTCATGCCGGGCGCCGGCGCCTCCTCGAGCACTTTCTGGTGCCGGCGCTGCACCGAGCAATCGCGTTCGAACAGATGGATGCAATTGCCATGGCTGTCGCCGAACACCTGGATCTCGATATGGCGCGGGCGGGTGATGTATCGCTCGACCAGTACGCGATCGTCGCCGAAGGACGCAGCGGCTTCGCGTTTGCACGACGCCAGCGCGGCAGCGAAATCCCCCGCGCGCTCAACCACACGCATCCCCTTGCCGCCACCACCCGCGCTGGCCTTGATCAGCACCGGGTAGCCAATGCAGTCAGCCTCTCGCTGCAGAAAGTCCGCTTCCTGGTTGTCGCCGTGATAGCCCGGCGTCAGCGGCACGCCGGCTTTTCCCATCAGCGCCTTGGCAGCGCTCTTGGAGCCCATGGCGCGGATGGCCGCGACCGGCGGACCAATGAACACCAGCCCGCTGGCCTGGCATGCCAGCGCGAAGTCTTCGTTCTCGGAGAGAAAACCGTAGCCGGGATGGATCGCCTCGGCACGGGTCTGCTTCGCTGTGGCCATGATCCGATCCACCGCGAGGTAGCTTTCCCTCGCTGGTGCGGGACCGATCAGTGCAGCCTCATCTGCCATGCGCACATGGCGGGCGTTGGCGTCCGCCTCGGAATACACGGCGACCGCGCGCACGCCCAGGCGGCGGCAGGTCTTGATGATGCGGCAGGCAATTTCGCCGCGGTTGGCAACCAGAACCCCGCGAAACATACCGGCTACATCCGGAATACGCCAAACCGGGTCGGCGCAATCGGCGCATTGAGCGCCGCCGACAGCGACAAACCAAGCACGCGCCGCGTTTGCGCAGGATCGATCACGCCATCGTCCCACAGCCGCGCAGTGGCGTAGTAGGGATGGCCCTGCTCTTCATACTGCGCGCGGATCGGCGCTTTGAATGCCGCTTCCTCGTCGGGGCTCCAGCCCGTACCCGCCGCCTCGAGGCCGTCGCGCTTGACCGTGGCCAGCACGCTGGCAGCCTGCTCGCCGCCCATTACCGAGATCCGCGCATTCGGCCACATCCAGAGAAAGCGCGGACTGTAGGCGCGTCCGCACATGCCGTAATTGCCGGCACCGAAGCTGCCGCCGATCAGCGCCGTGATCTTGGGCACCTGCACCGTCGCCACCGCGGTGACCATCTTGGCGCCATCCTTGGCGATGCCGGCGTTCTCGTACTTGCGCCCGACCATGAAGCCGGTGATGTTCTGCAGGAACAGCAGCGGAATGCAGCGCTGGCCGCACAGTTCGATGAAGTGCGTGCCCTTCTGGGCCGATTCGCCGAACAGGATGCCGTTGTTGGCAACGATGCCGATCGGGTTGCCGTAGAGCCTAGCGAAGCCGGTAACCAACGTCGTGCCATAGCGCGCCTTGAATTCGTCGAAGCGCGAGCCGTCGACGACACGGGCGATGATCTCGCGCACGTCGTAGGGCTTGCGCGTGTCGGCGGGCACGATGCCGTAGATCTCCTCGGGGTCGTAGAGCGGTTCTTCTGTCTCGGTCAGCGACAAACCCTGCGGCCTGACGCGATTGAGATTCTCGACGATGCGCCGCGCGAGGTAGAGCGCGTGGGCGTCGTTCTCCGCCAGGTGGTCGGCCACGCCGGACAGACGGGAGTGTACGTCCCCGCCGCCCAGGTCTTCCGCACTGACCACTTCTCCGGTAGCGGCTTTCACCAGCGGTGGACCGCCGAGGAAGATGGTGCCCTGATTACGCACGATCACAGTCTCGTCGGACATCGCGGGCACGTACGCGCCACCGGCAGTGCACGAGCCCATGACGACGGCGATCTGCGGAATGCCCTGGGCAGACAGATTGGCCTGGTTGTAGAAGATGCGGCCGAAGTGATCGCGGTCGGGAAACACCTCGTCCTGCCTGGGCAGGAAGGCGCCGCCGGAGTCGACCAGATAGACGCACGGCAAGTGGTTCTGCTCGGCGATCTCCTGAGCGCGCAGGTGCTTCTTGACGGTCATCGGGTAGTAGGTGCCGCCCTTCACGGTGGCATCGTTGGCAACGATCATGCATTCCGTACCATCGACCCGTCCAACGCCCGCGATGAGCCCGGCGGCAGGCGCGTCGTTGTCGTACATGCCGAAGGCGGCAAGCTGGCCGATTTCGAGGAAGGGCGTACCCGGATCGAGCAGATGCTCGACCCGCTCCCGCGGCAACAGCTTTCCACGGCCAGAGTGCCGTGCACGCGCCGCGTCGCCACCGCCCAGCGCAACCTCGGCCAGCTTGCTGCGCAGATCGTCGACGGCTGTTCGCAGTGCCCGCGCATTGGCGGCGAAATCGGCCGAGCGCGGATCGATCTGCGACTTGATGACGCTCATCTCAAGCGGTCTCGGCGAACAGCTCGCGCCCGATCAGCATGCGGCGGATCTCGCTGGTACCGGCGCCGATTTCATAGAGCTTGGCGTCGCGCCACAGGCGGCCGGTCGGATACTCGTTGATGTAGCCGTTGCCGCCCAGGCACTGGATCGCCTCGCCAGCCATCCAGGTCGCCTTCTCGGCTGCGTACAGAATGGCGCCAGCCGCATCCTTGCGCAGATGGCGCGGATCGACGTCCTTGCGGTCGCAATTTCTGCCCACGGAGTAGACGTAGGCGCGGCAGGCCGACAGCGTCGTGTACATGTCGGCCAGCTTGCCCTGCATGAGCTGGAATTCGCCGATCGGCTGGCCGAACTGCTTGCGCTCATGCAGGTAGGGCAGCACGACATCGAGACAGGCGGCCATGATGCCCAGCGGACCGGCCGAGAGCACGGCGCGTTCATAGTCGAGCCCGCTCATCAGCACCCTGACGCCGTTGCCGACGCCGCCCAGCACGTTCTCCTCTGGCACGTCGCAGTCCTCGAACACCAGTTCACCGGTGTGCGAGCCACGCATCCCGAGCTTGTCGAGCTTCTGCGCGACGGAGAATCCAGTGAAGGACTTTTCAACGAGAAACGCTGTGATCCCGAGCGCGCCGGCAGCAACGTCCGTCTTGGCGTAGATCACCATGGTATTTGCGTCTGGACCATTGGTGATCCACATCTTGCTGCCGTTGAGAATGTAGCGGTCGCCGCGCTTGTCGGCGCGCAGGCGCATTGAGACGACGTCAGACCCGGCCCCGGTTTCGGACATGGCAAGCGCGCCAACGTGTTCGCCGGAAACCAGCTTGGGCAGATAGCGCTGTTTCTGCTGGTCAGTGCCGTTGCGATGGATCTGGTTGACGCACAGGTTGGAATGGGCGCCGTAAGACAGCGCGACGGCGGCCGAGGCTCGGGAGATCTCTTCCATCGCCACCATGTGCGCGAGGTAGCCCATGTAGGCGCCGCCGTATTTCTCGTCGACGGTAATGCCCAGCACACCAAGCTCGCCCATGCGCCGCCACAAATGCATCGGGAATTGGTCGGACCGATCGATCTCGCCAGCCAGTGGCGCAATCTCGTTGCGCGCAAAGGCCGCGACCGACTCGCGCAACATCTCGATGTCATCGCCCAACCCGAAATCGAGCCCCCGTAACAGCATAGCCCCTTCCTCTCGTCGAAATGAACGACCACTGTCCGAGACACTTGGCGGACGCTCGGATTCTTCGCCACTTGCGGTCGAAGTGCAAACTCCCTGCACTGTTGGCTGACGGATCGCGTCTTCGCGCCCGCTTCACCCCGTCCGCCGGACGCTCGGCGACGATTCCCAGGCGCTCGGTGGTCATGTTCGCGAGCAGCCCATGGGAATTGACGCTCATCCATCGGGGCGCCATCTCGGAGAGGCTGCGGCGACCGGCAAGTCGATTGAGTGATACACTTATCACAGATACTCCGCGACGAACTGAAAATGGAATCTGAGTGGCTCAGGAAGAGCCCAGAATCAAGCTGTCGTGCTGGGGCGATCGTGGATCAACAAGGGGGAAGTAATCGCATGATCCGGCCGTGCGCCCAGGGGGGGATATCCTGCGCGGCGTTCCACCAGCAGGCGCGGGTAGCCGATGAACCCGATTGGCCGAACAATTGCTGCGTGGTCGAGCAATTCACTGGTCGCCCATCGCACGAGACATCGGGCCACACGCTCTATCGCATGCGTGGGCCGCGCCCGATGCGAGCGCGGCGAAACTCCGAACCCTTCCGGGTTCATTTCTGTTCCTGTGGATCGGTTTGGCGAAATTTCGCATCCCGGCCGAGACCCTTGAGCGGTTCAGCAATCCGGCCACCACCGGGTTTCCGCTTCGCCGGGTTACTACCGTTCCTGACAGCATCTGACCGAACTCAGTCGACTCGCGAATCCGCTGCCGTGGATTGTCTGGCATCGGTGGCACGAGACCGCGACCGGTTCCACTTGTGTATTCGAGCAACGACCATGGAGGCAACACATGAAGCTCACGCTGACCAATGACGAATTGAACGCCTACTGCAGCGAGTTGCATGAGTCCAATGCGGTTTTCAAATCCGATTATCCGGCGGATTCTTTCGAGAGGCAGCCGGTGCATACCGTTTATGGCGGCGCAAATCTGTTCAAGGCCGGATTCGCCGCCAAGCTGGGTGAGGCGGCGCTCAAGACACTCGACACCTATGCGCCCAACTACCACGTATTTGCTCGCGTTCTGGGCTTGCCCGGCGCCGAAACCCTGCCGACCAACCGCACCGAGCTGGAGAGCCTGACCCGTGCCCTGGAAACGAATCCAGAGCAGGTGCGTGAGGTCAAGCAAGCCGCCTGGCTGGCATTTACGGTCTACAACCGGGTCGTCAAGAAGCTGAAAAGCGAGCCGATCGAGGACAACCGGGTCGATTTCGAGGACGGCTACGGCAATCGTCCCGACGACGAGGAAGACGCCCACGCTGCGGCGGCGGCGGACGAAATCGCCAAAGGTATGGGCGAAAACCTGCTCTCGCCGTTCATCGGTATCCGGATAAAGACCTTCTCGGATGAGTGCAAGGTTCGCTCGATTCGTACTCTGGACATCTTCCTGACGCGGCTGGCCGAGAAAACCGGCGGCAAGCTGCCGCAAAACTTCATCGTTACGCTGCCCAAGGTCGTCACACCGACACAGGTTTCCACTTGCGCCAGGATTCTCGAGGAACTCGAAGGCAAGCTCGGCTTCGCGAAGAACTCGTTGAGAATGGAGATCATGATCGAAACCACCCAGTCGATCATCAATCACAAGGGCGAGAACACGGTGCCGCTGCTGGTCGCCGCTGCTGGCCGCTGTCGCTCCGCCATTTTCGGGACGTACGATTACACGGCGTCGTGCAACATTACGGCTGCGCACCAGAGCCACAACCATCCGGCCTGCGATTTCGCGCGCCATGTCCTGCAGGTCAGCCTGGCGGGAACCGGCATCACGATCAGCGACGGGGCGACGACCAGCATGCCGATCGGCCCGCACAAGGCCGCCGCGGGCACGGTGCTCTCGCCGCAGCAGATGGACGAAAACCGCGCCGTGGTCCATGCGGCGTGGAAGCTGCACTACGACAACATCATGCACTCGATGCGCCACGCCTACTATCAGGGATGGGATCTGAACCCGGGCCAGTTGCCGGTGCGTTATGCCGCTGTCGATACCTTCTTCCTCAGCGGCCTGCAGGACGCCTCCGCTCGGCTGAACGCCTTCCTCAGCAAGGCTGCCCAGGCGACGCTGGTCGGCAATACCTTCGACGATGCGGCGACAGGTCAGGGACTGCTGAACTTCTTCTTGCGCGGGATGGCCTGCGGAGCGATCACGGAGCAGGAGGTTCTGGCAACCGGAATCACCTTGGATGAACTGCGCTCCCGTTCGTTCGTTCGCATCGTCAACAATCGGACCAAGAAATAGCCGCCAATGTTTGAGGAAAGGGATGAGTCATGACTGAGGTCAACAGCCGCACACAGGGGGCGTTGCCGTATCTCGAATCGGCCGATGCAGTGATCGCGAAGTCGCTCGGATGGATAAAGGCTCGGTGCGTCGACAGCAAGGGGGTCTCGAACGAGAAGCTGGACCAGCATCAGATGGCGAGCTTTGATCTGGCCTGGTGCGCTGCCGAATCGACCGCCGCGCGTTTCGCGCTGGAATATGCCGCCAAGGTGGCTGCCGGCCGGACCGGCGATGGCGTCTGCCTGGAAGAGCAAATGGCCCTGGTCTTTTGCGCCGAATCCATGCTGAGCATCCACAATCGGCTGCGGGCGAGGCCACGAAGTTTCGGTCTGGAAGATGCGGATCTGGCAGCTTTGACCACGCCGAGTCTCAGCCGCTTTTGCCAGACGCAACTGGATGCCGGCAACCTGGAAGCACTGGGCCAGGCGGTCGTCGCGCTGAACGGCGGCAACGGCGCCTACATGCTTAGCGACGATGCCACGATGATGCAGGACTCGTTTCGCAAACTGGCGACGAACGTGGTGATGCCCCTGGCGGAGGAGATCCACCGCGAGGACCGGATCATCCCGCCGGAGATCCTCGATCCGCTGACCGAAATGGGCTGCTTCGGCCTGTCGATTCCCGAGCGCTACGGCGGTCTCCAGAGTGACGATCATGAAGACAACATGGGCATGATCGTGGTGACCGAGGAGCTTTCGCGCGGCTCGCTCGGCGCGGCGGGCAGCCTGATCACCCGTCCGGAAATCCTCAGTCGGGCGTTGCTCAAAGGGGGAACCGAAGAGCAGCGACAGAAGTGGCTGCCACGGGTCGCTATGGGCGATCCCTTGTGCGCCGTTGCCGTGACCGAACCTGATACCGGCTCGGACGTCGCCGCGATGCGCCTCAAGGCGACCAAATGCGATGGCGGGTGGGTACTCGATGGCGCCAAGACCTGGTGCACCATGGCGGGAAAAGCCGGCGTTCTCCTGGTGCTGGCCCGCTCCAATCCCAATAGTTCGCTCGGCCACAAGGGACTCAGCATGTTCCTGGTCGAGAAGGATTCGTATGACGGGCACGACTTCGAATATCGGCAGCCAAAGGGGGGCATGCTGACTGGCCGGGCGATTTCGACGATCGGTTACCGGGGCATGCATTCCTACGAGGTGTTCTTCGACCATGTCTTCGTCCCGGACGACAATCTGGTCGGCGGGCCGGAGGGCGAAGGGAAAGGTTTCTACTTCACGATGGCCGGATTCGCCGGCGGGCGGATTCAAACGGCCGCGCGGGCCATTGGCGTCATGCAGGCCGCTTTCGAAAAGGCTGTTTCCTATGGGCAGGAGCGCAAGGCTTTCGGCAAGCCGATAGGCGATTTCCAGCTCACCCGCGTCAAGCTGGCGCGCATGGCGACGCTGCTGTGCGTCTCACGTCAATTCACCTACGCCGTGGGTAGATTGATGGATCAGGGTCTGGGGCAAATGGAAGCCAGCATGGTGAAACTGTTTACCTGCCGTACCGCCGAGTGGCTGACGCGCGAAGCGATGCAGATACATGGCGGGATGGGCTATGCCGAGGAGACACCGGTCAGCCGCTACTTCCTCGATGCGCGGGTGCTGTCGATCTTCGAAGGGGCGGAAGAAACGCTGGCCCTGAAGGTCATCGCACGCTCTCTGATTGACGCAGTGTAGGGCTGGATCGGGCACGATACAGCGTCGCGCGAATAGGAGGATTCCATGTCGCAGGCAATTCGTTTCCGGCCGCAGGTCGAACTCGCCAAAGAGGTGAAGGTGGACGCAGCCAAGGTCCGCCATCCGCACTACGGCCGCTACCTCGAGGAGTTCGCGCCCGGGCAGGTTTTTGTTCACCCGCGTGGATTCACGTTTCTCCGTGGTCGAATGGAGGACTTCGCGCGGACCTACCTGCAGTGCAATCCGCTCTACCTCAACGACGAGTTCGCCAGGGCCAGCGGCTTCTCGGGTCTGGTGGCTTCGCCGCAGATGGTTTTCAACGTCGTTCTCTCGCTCGGCGTGCAGAACGATTCGGAAAAGGCAATGGCCAACCTCGGCTACTACGATGCCCAGTTTCTGAGGCCCGTTTATGCGATGGACACGATTCGGTCGCTGACCAAGGTCATGGACCGCAAGGAGCGCGGCGCCGGCAAGCCGGGAATCGTGACCATCCGGACGCTGGGCATCAACCAGAACGATCAAGTGGTGTTGCAGTACCAGCGGAAGATCATGGTTGCCGGACGCGGAGACCGACCACCAACGACCCCATTGCCGAGGTCGACAGATGGTCTGATGCCGGCTTTCCCCTGGGTCGAGGACGCCCAAGTCTTTCTGCCCGAGTTTCCCGCCCGGCTCCCTTCCGGGCTGACCGGCCCCAACTCCTGCTTCGAGGATTTTTCGGTCGGCGAGATCATCGTTCATGCCAACGGCCGCACGATAACCGACGAGCACTTGGCGCTCACCTATGCGGTGGGCAATACACACCCCCTGCATTTCGACCGGGTCTTCAGTTCCGGCCTGTCAGGCAAGATGAGCGGGGATCCGATCGTCTATGGGGGGCTGGTTTTCGCCTGGCTCGAAGGACTGGCGAGCCGCGATGTCAGCGACAACAGCGTCTGGGAACTCGGTTTCACCGAGGGCTATCACACCCAGCCGTCGATTGCCGGCGACACCGTGGCGGCCCTGTCGCGCGTCCTGGCGGCCGAGGATGCGCCAGGCGAACTCGGTGCGAATTTCGGCATCGTGACTTTCCAGCTTGTCGGGGTCAAGAACGTCAGCGCAGCGAATGCCATGGCCGAATATGGCGAGGACTTGTTTATCAAGGAGAACGACAAGAAGGATCTGGGCAAGGAAAAGACTGACGAAAAGATTTTTGAGATCGAGAGACGGCTCTTGATCAGAAGAAGGAGATAGTCATGGTTGTCGCCCGGAAAGATCGGGATCCGCCCTGGTTGATGCGGACCTATAGCGGTCATAGCTCGGCCAAGGCATCCAACGCCCTCTATCGAACCAATCTTGCCAAAGGTCAGACGGGATTGTCGGTGGCCTTCGACCTGCCGACGCAGACCGGGTACGACGCCGACAGCCCTCTGGCGCGGGGTGAAGTCGGCAAGGTCGGGGTGCCCATATCGCACATCGAGGATATGGATCAGTTGTTCGATCAGATCCCGCTCGACAAGATGAATACGTCGATGACCATCAATGCCACGGCGGCATGGTTGTTGTCGCTGTACATCGGCTTGGCGCAAAGGCGCGGAATCGATCCAACGAAGCTGAGCGGCACGACCCAGAACGACATCGTCAAGGAGTATCTGTCGCGCGGCACCTACATCTATCCGCCGGGTCCGTCGATGCGTCTGATCGCAGATACGATCAACTACACCGTCAAGCACGTGCCTAAGTGGAATCCGACCAACGTCTGTAGTTATCACCTGCAGGAGGCGGGCGCGACGCCGGTTCAGGAACTGGCCTATGCCCTATGCACCGCGATGGCGGTGCTCGATCGGGTCAAGGCTTCCGGCGAGATCCCTCCAGCGGAGTTTCCCCAGGTCGTCGAGCGCATTTCGTTCTTTGTCAATGCCGGCATACGTTTCGTTGAAGAGTGCTGCAAACTGAGGGCGTTCGGCGAGATGTGGGACGCGCTGACTCTGACCCGCTACCAGGTTGAAGATCCCAAGCTGCGCCGGTTCCGTTATGGTGTCCAGGTGAACTCGCTTGGACTGACCGAGCCGCAGCCAGAAAACAATGTGCAGCGAATCGTGCTCGAAATGCTCGCCGTTGTGCTCTCGAAGCGCGCAAGAGCGCGCGCCATTCAGCTCCCGGCGTGGAATGAAGCAATGGGACTGCCGCGTCCCTGGGATCAGCAATGGGCGCTGCGGATGCAGCAGGTCATGGCTTTCGAAACCGACCTGCTCGAGTACGCGGACATTCTCGATGGATCGCCGGTGATTGCCGCCAAAGTCAGTGAGTTGATTGAGGGCGCCAGAAAGGAGATCGAAAACGTCGAGGCGCAGGGCGGGATCATCGCGGCGATCGAGTCCGGCTACATCAAACGGGAACTGGTCGCCAGCCACATGAACAGACTGCGCGCGATCGAATCGGGCGATCTGAAGATCATCGGCGTCAACTGCTTCCAGGAAACCGCCGAATCACCGCTAACCGCGGGCGGCGGCGATGCAATCATGAAGTCCGACGAGACGGCCGAGCGAATGCAGATCGAACGGCTGCAGGCGCATCGCAAGACGCGCAACGATGCAGAAGTGCGGGCTGCCCTGCAGGGTCTCACCGATGCCGCGAAGAGCGGCGAAAACATCATGCCGAGTTCGATTCGCTGCGCGCTGGCCGGCGTCAGCACCGGCGAATGGGGCGATTCCCTGCGCGCGGTTTTTGGTGAATTCCGGCCGCCGACGGGTATCGATATCACCATCGACAGCCGAGAAGTGCTCGGCAAGAAGGATCAGGTGACCGATCTCAGGGAAAGGGTCGCCAGCACCGGCAATGCGCTTGGGCGTCCCTTGAAGCTGCTGGTCGGCAAACCTGGACTGGACGGGCATTCCAATGGCGCGGAACAGGTTGCCGTCAAGGCCAGAGACGTTGGCTTTGAGGTCGTCTACGACGGCATCCGGCTGACGCCGCAGCAGATTGCCCAGGCGGCCCAGGAGGAAGGGGTGCACGTGGTGGGATTGTCGATCCTTTCGGGCAGCCACATGGAACTGGTGGAGTCGGTTCTTCAGGAACTCCGCTCGCGCGATCTGACGGGTCTTCCGGTGGTCGCCGGCGGGATCATCCCGCAAGAGGATGCCGACAGGCTGGTGGGACTCGGGGTGCGAGCGGTCTATACTCCGAAGGACTTCAACCTGAATGCGATCATGGGCGACATCGTCGATGTGGTCCGTGAATCCAACGGCCTTGAGCGGCTTGGCGCCCTGCATTGACCGTGAGATGACGCACGTCAAACTCCCTGATCCGGAGCGGTTGGCAGCGCGGATCCTGCGCCGAGAACGGGCGGCGGTTGCCGATGGCCTGAATCTGCTCGACAACAAGCTTGCCGAAGCGCGCGACCGAGCGGTGCGCTTGCTGGCTTGTCTTTCTGGCGAGCGGTGGCTGAAGGACGGTCACCTGGTCGGGGTGACTGGACCTCCGGGCGCCGGGAAATCTTCACTCGTTTCGGCGATGATTCGCGAGTGGCGCCACGCGGGCCGAATGGTCGGGGTGCTCGCGGTGGATCCGTCCAGTCGCCCCGAGTTGGGCGGCGGGGCCCTGCTCGGGGATCGCATCCGTATCAAGAACTCGTCCTATGACGATGGACTGTTCATCCGCTCGCTGGCCAATCGCAATCAGTTGGGTGGGGTCGCGACCGAGGTTTGGCCGATGAGTTGCCTGATGCTGGCCTGCTTCGACATCGTCGTGATCGAGACGGTCGGGGTCGGCCAGACCGAAATCGATATTGCCGACATCGGCGACACCGTCTGTTATGTCGCTCAGCCTGCCTCGGGCGACACGATTCAATACTTGAAGTCGGGCATCATCGAGATACCAGATATCTTCGCGGTCAACAAGTGCGACCTGGGCCCCCCTGCGCGCAAGACGGCCAGCGAAATTGGCCGCAGCGCTCCGCGACAGGATCGTCGGGAGGATTGGGATTACCCGGTGTGTCTGGTGAGCGCAACGATGAATACGGGGATCAAGGAATTCCACGATCATTTCGACCGGCATCGGAAGTTTCTTGCCGACACCGGCCTGCTCGGCAAGCTGCGCACCCGTCATCAGAGCGCCTGGGTGATACGCCTGCTGAAGGAAGAGTTCGGGACGATTGGCCTGGAACTGGCCGGTGGACGCGCCAGTATCGAGGCGCGTCTGGGCGAAGATCCATCCGATCAGTTCGGGGAGTACGAGCGTCTGCGCAAGCATTTGCTTTCCAGATTTCTGTCAGTGAACCAACCGACCAATCCAACCAAAGAGGAGCATCCTGATGAGCAAGCAATTGTATGAACTGAGCGAAAAGCCTCCCTTGGGCGAAGTTCCCGAAAAGATGCACGCCTGGCTGATTCGTCCGGAACGCTTTGGCAAGCCGACCGAGGCGTTTCAGAAGGAAGTGGTCAATACGCCGCCCATCGCCGACGACGAAGTGCTGGTCTATGTCATGGCCGCCGGCATCAACTACAACAATGTCTGGGCTGGACTGGGCATTCCCGTCAATGTTATTGGCGCGCGCAATAAGGCCGGCGAACCCGAGGACTTCCATATCGGCGGCAGCGATGCGTCCGGCATCGTCTACAAAGTTGGCAAGGATGTCACCAATGTCAAGGTCGGCGACGAAGTGGTCATGCATTGCGGTCAGTACAGCCGCAATTGCGAGTGGGTCAAGAAAGGCGGCGATCCGATGTACTCGCCGACCTTCAAGATATGGGGCTACGAGACCAATTGGGGTAGTTTTGCCCAGTTCACCAAGGTGCAAGCCCAGCAGTGCATGCCCAAGCCCAAACACATGACTTGGGAGGATTCCGCGGCCTATACGCTGGTCGCGGCAACCGCCTGGCGGATGCTGCACGGCTGGGGTGCCAGCTCCATCAAGAAGGGCGACGTGGCGCTGATTTGGGGCGGCGCGGGCGGCCTGGGTTCGATGGCGATTCAGATTGCCAAGGCGGTCGGCGCAACCTCGGTCGCCATCGTATCGGGTGAGGACAAGTTCGATTACTGCATGAAACTTGGCGCCAAGGGTTGCATCAATCGAAACGACTTCGATCACTGGGGCATGTTGCCGCACTGGAAAGACAATGCCGGCTATGCCAAATGGTTGAAAGGCGTCCGCTCGTTCGGCGCGAAGATCTGGGACGTGCTGGGCGAGAAGCGAGCGCCGAACCTCGTCTTCGAGCATCCGGGCGAAACCACCATCCCGACCTCGATCTTCGTCTGCGAGACAGGCGGCATGGTCGTGGTCTGCGCCGGCACGACCGGCTACAACGCAACGGTCGATCTTCGCTACCTCTGGATGCGACAGAAGCGCCTGCAAGGCTCGCATTTCGCCAATACCAAGCAATCCAACCAGATGAACGAACTGGCGCTGAGCGGCTTGCTCGACCCCTGCATGTCGCGGGGATTCACTTACGACGAACTGCCGATTGCCCATCAACTGATGCACGACAACAAACACCCCCACGGCAACATGTCGGTGCTGATCGGCGCCCCCGAGTTCGGTCTGGGCGCGAGCGGCAAGCCACCGGTCGCCATGGCCCATCCGACGCTGCCCAAGGGCGACGTTCATACCACACCTGCGCCCTATCCAATGTCGGTACCGCTGCCGAGCATCGCCGAGGGCGAACCTCTTACCATCGCCGACGATGGCACCAAGGTTCGCGATCTAATGCATCGCGGCATCATTGCCTGTAAGCCGGACGATAGCGTTGGAGCAGTGGCCAAGATCATGGTGGACAAGGAGATTCATGCGGTAGTGGTCATGGATCAGCAGGGCAAGGCCGTCGGTGTCGTATCGCAAACCGATATGGTGCTGGCGCGGCAGGGCCGGACGCCGGATCAGGCTAGAGGGATGCTGGCGAAAGAGGTGATGACTCCCGGCTGCGCAACCTGCGATGCAGACATGCTGTTGAGCGACGCAGTCAGCTTGTTGACGGCCCGGCGGATGCATCGCCTGGTGGTGACCGAGAAGGATCAGCCGGTCGGCGTGATTTCGATGACCGACGTGGTGCGCAAGATCATCGGCTAGGAAGCCAACGCCAACGAAACACTGCGGCAACGCTTGCCCCCTCCCGGTCCACGGAGGGGTGAGTTCAAGACTCCCTTCTCTTCCTTCGGGATGGAGGAGGGTTTTTTTTTCCACGACGGAGCACATTCCTGCCATGCGAGCCATCCTCTGCCATGAACTCACCGGTCCCGATGCGCTCCGCCTCGAAGAGGTTCCTGAACCGCGCCCCGGTCCCGGCCAGGTGCGCATCCAGGTCCGGGCGTGCGGGGTCAACTTCGCCGATAGCCTGATCACCCGCGGCCAATACCAGAAGCAGCCACGACCGCCCTTCAGTCCCGGCTTCGAGGTTTCCGGCGAGGTGCTGGAATTGGGTGCCGGCGTAAGCGGAATCGCGATCGGGGATCGGGTGATCGCCATGACGCCGCACGGTGGCTATGCCGAGCAGGTCGTCGCTGACATCAGCCGCTGCGTGCCGATGCCGGCAGCGATGTCCTGGGAACACGGCGCCGCATTTCCCGTGGTGTTCGGCACCTCGCATGTGGCCTTGTGGCACCGGGCGCGGCTGCGGGCCGGGGAAACCCTGGTGGTGCATGGCGCGTCCGGCGGCGTCGGATTGACCGCCGTTGCCATCGGCAAGCAACTGGGGGCGACCGTCATCGCGACGGCCAGCGGGCCCGCAAAGCTGCAGGTGGCCCGCGAACACGGCGCGGATCATCTGATCGATTGCAGTTCCGAGGACTTGCGGACGCGGATCAAGGAATTGACCGAAGGTCGCGGTGCAGACGTCTTCTACGATCCGGTAGGCGGTGAGTTGTTCGACGCTTCGCTGCGCAGCATCGCCTTTGAAGGACGCATCCTCGCAATTGGATTTGCCAGCGGAACGGTCCCGCAGATTCCCGCAAATCATCTGCTGGTCAAGAACGTGGACGTGATCGGTATCAACTGGCCGGCCTATGCGGAACTGAATCCCAAGGTGATGACCGCGAGTCTCCAGACGCTGATGCAATGGTATCTGGCCGGCGCGATCAAGCCGCACGTCTCGGCGATCTATCCGCTGGCACAGTCGGCCGAAGCGCTCGATCGAGTCGTGTCCCGCAAAGCCACGGGCAAGATCGTCATTACCATGGATTGATCCATGCCTATGCTCGCGTCGTGGGTTCGGGGCAGTGACATGCAACTCGATAAATTGTCGCCGGTCCCAGGAAGCAGACGCTGCAGGATGAAGTCGCGAACTGCGGTAGGTTTGACGGAATTCCCCATATTGAGGATACTTGTGGCCGTGCGGTCATGATTTTTTTGCCCTACCGACAGACCAACCACAATTTCCGGATGCGTCGAGAAAATCGAGTCGAGCAATAGGCGCGATTCGACGACCTGCCGCCATGCTGCACCGCTTGTTGCCGGCGACGGTTGCCGAACAAGGATGCAAACTCCGCCGAGCCCGCAATCCACTTTTCGTACGCCCAATCCACCAATTCATTCGGAGAATCCCATGACCTACTACATCGACCAACTCGAACCCGGCATGAGCGCCAGCACCGCCAAGACCATCACCGACGCAGACCTCGTGCTGTTTGCCGCCGTTTCGACCGACGTCAACCCGGCCCACCTCGACGAGGAATACGGAAAATCCACACCGTTCGGCGGGCGCATCGCCCACGGCATGCTGTCGGCAGGTTTCATCTCCGCTGTGCTGGCCAACCAGTTGCCCGGTCCCGGTACGATCTACCTGTCGCAAACGCTCAGGTTCAAGGCTCCGGTGCGCCCTGGCGACACTGTCAAGGCCACGGTCACGGTGAAGGAAGTGATCGCCGCGAAGAACCGGGTCGCGCTCGACACCGTCTGCACGGTCGGCGACACTGTGGTCATCGAGGGTGAATGCCTGATGATGCCGCCCAAGCGTCCCGCCGCCTGACGTTTCACCGCCGGCCGCCCTGTCGGGATGGCCGGCTGGCTTTTTCCACGCAAGATTGATCTGTCTGCCGCTCAATGCGGCGATTGTGGGCCGCAAACACGGCCCACCTTCCTTGAAAGCCACTCTTTCGAGACGCTGATGCCGCAGGACTACCTGCTCCAAGCGCTCGTTCTGCAACTCATGGTTCCGGAAGCACGCGATACCGATCCGCCTGCACGTCCCTTTCGGCCGGCTTGAGTTTGTCTTGCCGGAGCGCACGCCGACGAGCGCTTCACTTCCTGTTTGACATTGGAACCCAGTCTTGTTCCGCCGCCGATCGGTCGCTCAGTTCCCAAGCGACGACGAACCCATGTTGTTCCGCAGGCAAGTAGGCTTGCGTTCGAATCCTCTGTTGCAAGTCCGCGTCGGCGATGCCACCCTGCGCCCGAGTGCGGCCTCCACCGGCGCTCTCTTTGACGCTCGATCCGGTCAAGCCGCGCACCGCGCGATCATGTTTCATGGTTTCACTCCTCTTCGTTCGAATGACGCCTCGGCGACGCTTCGAGACGCAACTGAGCCGCGAAAGACTGCGCGCCGAATATCCAAGCAGATTGGACACCGCGCCGCGCCTGGCAGCAATACGTGTCCGCACGTATTGCCGGTAGCATAGGCATGATCGCAGGGTCAGGGCTCGGCGTTCAAGTCCTTGGCTATCGTCAGTCCGCACTCTGCGGCAAGTTTCGCCAGTTCCAGCACATTGCTCGCGCCGGTCTTGCGCAATATGTGCGTACGATGAATCTCGACGGTGCGGTGGCTGATGCCCAGGTGCTTGGCGATGACCTTGTTGGATTCTCCGGCCACTGCGAGTGTCATGATCTCGCGCTCTCGCTCGGTGAGATCCACCAGTCGCGCGCATTGATCCGCCAGCGCCGCGCTGCGTTGCCGGGTGGCCAGATCCCTGGCGAGGGCAGCTTGTATGCGCTCGATCAACAGCGCACCGTCCACCGGTTTCGTCAGGAAGTCCTGCGCACCAGCCTTGATTGCCTGGACAGTAGTCGGGATGTCGCCGTGTGCCGTGAGATAGATGATGGGCGGAGGATCGCCGTGGCGGGCAAGCTCCTCGTGCAACTGCGGCCCGCTAATGCGTGGCATGCGCACGTCTAGTACCAGACAGCCGGGTCGCTGCGGACGATATGTAGCGAGGAAGGCTTCGGCGCAATCGAAGCATTCGGCGCGCAGCCCGGCGCTCTCGCATAGCATGCTCAGACCATCGCGCACCGCCGCGTCGTCGTCGACGATGAATACGGTGGCCGCGTTCATGACGATATCGGCTGCGTGAAGCGGGAACTGGTCCCCCCAGCCTCGGCCGGGCCAACCCACAGCCGGCCGCCATGGACTCCGATGATCGGGCGATTGATGGGCAGTCCCATGCCGAGCCCGCTCGACCGGGTGGTAACAGACGGGCCGAAAATCCGCTGCAGCGTCGGCTCGTCGAGGCTGGGGCCAATGTCGCGCATGGTGACATGCGCCATCGCACAGTAGCTGGCGAAGTGCAGGGTGATCGAGATGGCCTTGGGTTCCACACCAGCATCACGCGTTGCCTCGAAGTCATTCTTCATGAGGTTCACCAGCATTTTTTCCACCTCAAGCCGGTTGGCGCGCGGACGATACCACCCGACGGGTATCCGGGGGCAGCTTCAGCCGCCGGGCACGAGTGCTCGTGGGAAGCGAAAGGGATTCCGAACCATCAGCCGCCCCCCGATGATTTGTCGATCCTGCACGTCTTCCGATACCAGAGTCTTGCATCCCGCAAGCAGCGCTGAAGCGGCAATCATCGCGTCATGGATCGAAAGTCGGTGGCGCTCGAGGATCTGCAGACCCAGGTCATCAGTCCCCTTCTCGATTGGTACGATCGTGCACGCAGCCCGGATCGCTGCCACCTGCACACTCAAAACCCCGCCCGCGGTCAACTCGGCTTCCGCTCGGTCAGCTTTGGCGGCGTCGACCGAAAGCCGGTAGAGCAGGACATTCGTATCGAAGAATTTTTCACCCGCGCTCATTGGCTTCGAGGCGGTCGAACTTGAACTCGGCGGGCAGCCGGCCGCGGAACTTCCTCAGCCGTGCCAACAACTCACGCCCCTCCGGGCGCTTGGATTGACTTCGAACACCCGCGCGCCTGCGACGTGGATCTCGATCTCGTCACCCTCCTTGAGCGTGAACGCTTCGACCACTGCCGCAGGTAGCCGCACCGCCAAACTATTACCGCGTCTTGCGACCTGCATGATCGCTACCGAACCAAAGATATAGACCAGTGTATCGTATATCGATTGCGCCAATCCGAATGCCGCTCGCATCCAGCATGAATCGAGGCGCGAGCGCGCCCGTCTCGAATCGCGGGTGGCGCCGCCGCTGCTGCATATCGCATACCCATGCACCCTGACAAGGCAGTGACCGCCGCGCCTATACGCTCCGGTCCAGATCGTCCTGCAGGTTTCTTACACTATCCAGCAGTGCGGCGAACCTGCCGCCGAATTCGGTCAGCCGGTATTCGACGCGCGGCGGTATCTCGGCGTAACTATGCTTGTCGAGAATGCCGTAGCGCGTCAGCTTGCGCAGGCGCTCGTTGAGCACCTTCGCGCTCAACCCGGGCACGGCATGCTCCATCGCGCCCGGCCGGACGATCCCGTTCCGCACGAGATGAAGAACGGTCAACGACCATTTGCAGCCAAGGATACTTTCGACCATCCCCGCCACCGCGAATGGCCCGTCCGGCGAAACTTTCTTCTGCTTGTCCATCAAGAAAATGCACCAATAAGTGAGCCCCTAACCGTTTCGTGCCTGCTTTCTTGCACCCGAATCGCTTGCTAGATTGCCTCGGGCCAACGGTCCGATTTCAACATACGCGTTCCATGGAGGCAATCATGAGAGCACTCGCAGTTTCCGTTCTACTGGCGACCTGCGCCGGCGCGGCGAGCGCGGAAGGCGCCGCCGATGTACCGTACCCTGCCGGCTACCGCGACTGGCATCATGTAAAAAGCATGGTGATCAATCAGGGGCACGCGCTGTACGACGCGTTCGGCGGCATCCGCCACCTCTACGCCAGCAAGAAGGCGGTGGAGGGCTATGGCAAAGGCAAGTTTCCAGATGGTGCGGTCATCGTCTTCGACCTGCTGGAAGCGAACAGCGCCGACAACGCCGTGACCGAGGGCGGGCGCAAAGTCGTCGGCGTGATGCACAAGGACCAGCGCAAGTACGCTTCCACCGGCGGCTGGGGTTTCGAGGCGTTCAAGGGCGACAGCCGCAGCGACCGCGCCGTGGGCAAGGACGCGGCGACCGCGTGCTACGGATGCCACGCCCCCCAGAAGGACAAGGATTACGTCTTCAGCACCTTGCGCCGATAAGTCGCGGAGCTCACCCGCCGCGCATGACCCAGGCGCGGGCCGCGGGTGCGATCACGTCCAGCAGCAGCGACGGGAAGAACCCGACGGCGAGGATGACGAACGCAAACACGGCCGCCAGCACGAACTCGCCGCGCAGCAGATCGCTCGCCTGCGCCACCGCCGGGTTGGTCAGCGGACCGAAGAAGGCGCGCCGGACCATGCCCAGCGCGTAGGCGGCGCCGATCACCATGCCGAATAGCGCGGCGAGTCCGGCCCCGGTGTGGCTGGTCAGCGCCGAGGTCAGGAGCAGCAGCTCGGCCGGAAATCCGGCGGTACCCGGTACGCCGATGCTACTCAGGGTGAATAGCAGGAAGAACCCGGCCAGCCGGGGCATCGTGCTCACGGCGCCGCCGAGGCTGCGGGTATCGGTGGATCCGGTACGCCGGTGCAGGATGCCGGTGAGCAGGAACAAGCCGCCGGCGGCGAGCGTGAAGTTGAGCGTCTGTAGCACCGCCCCCTGCAGGCCCTGGACGCTGAACGAAGCAATTCCCAGCACCACCAGCCCGACGTGGCTCACCCCCGCATAAGCGAGCGTGCGGCGCAGGTTGCTCTGCGCCAGCGCCGCCACCGCGCCGGCCAGGAGGCCGATCGTCCCCAGCCCCGCGAGCAGCCAGTGCAGGTCGCGCGCCGCCGCCGGGGCGAGCGGAACCGCGAAACGGATGAGTCCATACACGCCGAGCTTGAGGCCGACGAACAGTGCACCGACGGCGACCGGCCCCTCCAGCGCGACGCCGGGCAGCCATGTATGCAAAGGGAATAGCGGTGTCTTGGCGGCGAAGCCGAGCAGCAGCAGCACGAACACGATGAGCTGGAGCCGGGGCGCGACCGGCGTCTCGAGCAGCGTCGGCAGATCGAAGGCGAGCCCCGCGGGCAGCGCCACGCCGCTGGCTGCGGCGTGATTGAACGCCAGCACGACGAACGCGAGCAGCAAGGGGACGCCACTGCCGAGCATGACCAGGGTGTATTTCGAGGCAACGAAGCGCCGCTTCGGCCCCACTCCCCACAGGCTCACCAGGAAGTACAGCGGGACCAGCGACAACTCCCAGAAAAGGAAGAAGAGCAGCGTGTCGAGCGCGCAGAAGACGCCTACGGTGGCCGCCAGTTGCAGCAACAGCAGGCTGAAGTAGAGCCGCGGCATGACGCGCGCGCTGTTCCACGAGGCCACGATAACGCCCGCGAACAGCAGCGCGGTGAGCGGCAAAAACAACACCGAGATGCCGTCGACGCCGACCAGGAACTGGACGTTCAACGTGGGAATCCATTCACTCCGCTCGACCTGCTGGAAGCCCGGGTCGGCGGCGTCGAAGGCGGCCACCACCGCCGCAGCAAGGGCCAACTCGAGCGCCGCCGCGGCCAGCGCCAGCACGCGAGCAGCGCGCTCCCTCGGCCATAACCAGATCAGCGCGGCCGCAGCCACCGGCGTCAGCAACAGCAAACTCAACAGCGGAATACGGTCCATCATTCGGGCCCGAACTGCGCGCTCAACAGCCGCAGCGGCGCCTCGATCAGATCGAGCCAGGGATCGAGCCAGAATCCGATCACGAGTTGCAGCACGATCACCGCCGCGGCCAGCGCGGTTTCCATGACGCTGGCGCGCTCGATGACGAGCGATTGAAGGCGGTCGGGCCGCGCGCGCAGGAAGGCGCGCTGAAAAGCCAGCAGCAGGAAACCGGCGGCAAGCACGTTGCCGAGCGCCGAGGCCACCGTGAGCAGCGCGCCGTAGCGCGCGATTGAGGCCTCGAGTACCAGGTGCACGGCGTCGAAGCCTGGTGTGCCGGGCATGCCCACGATCGCCAGTCCGGAAACGAGAAAGGCCGCGCCGATCAGCGGCAGCCGGTCGAACAAGCCGCCCAGCTCGGCCATCGCGGTGGTGCCGGTGCGGCGGAACACGAACCCGACCATGAACAGCATCGTCGTCGCCGCCAGGCCGAAATTCACCGACAGCAGCAGCGCGCCCTGCAGCGCCGTCCGATGCAAGGTGAATAGGCCGATCACCGCCAGGCTGGTGTGGCTGATCACCGCGAAAGCCAGCAGGCGCCGCAGGTCGGTCTGCAGGAAGGCGAGCACCGCAGCGTAGAAGACGCCGGCCGCGGCAAATCCGACGGCATAGAAGTGCCAGGTGTCGACGGCTTGCGGCAGCACCGGAAAAACGAAGCGCACCATGCCGTAGAGGCCGATCTTGATGCCGAGCAGGAAGGTCGGCCCGATCGCCAGGTTGCCGTGCTGGGCGACGATGGGCAGCCACCCATGGAAGGGGAACAAGGGCGTGCGCACACCCAGCCCGTAGAAGAGCAGGAAGAAGGCCACCGCGCCGAGCGTCCCGGTAAGCGGCAGCCCAACCAGGTCGACCAGGTCGAAACTCCAGTGCCCGCCGCGCAGGTCGGCGTGGGCCCAGCCGAGGATCAGCGTCCCCGCCAGCAGGAGCAGTAGCCCGGTTCCCTGGAAATGGTAAAAGCGCGCCAGGGCTTGGCCCTTCTCCGCCGTGCTCGCCCAGCGCCACAGCAGGTAGCCCAGACAGCCGAGTTCCACGGCGCCGGCGAGCACGAACCACATCAGGTTGATCGTCGCCAGCGCCGACATCAGCACCGCCTCGACACCGAGAATGGTGGCCAGCAGAAAGACCTGGTCGGGTAGCCGGCGCTCCGCGGCATACACGGTAAGCAGCAGCGTAAGCACGGCGCACAGCACGACGAAGAGAACGGTCACACCATCGGCCGCCGCGTGGTAGCCGAGCGGGCCGAGCAGATCGATACGTTCGGCGAGCTGCAACGCCGGGGAGTCGCGCTCGAGCGTGCGGTAGAGCAGCACAGCGAGCCCCACTTCGAGCCCCGCGAGTGCCTGGCCCAAATACACGGCCCAGGCGTGCCGGCGCAGCAGCGCCAGGATCAGCGCGCCGAGCAGCGGCAACACCTGCAGCGCCCCGAGCAGCGGGAACGGCGCCTGGGTGGACCAGTGAATCACTTGCAGAGCGCTCACAGTATCACCACGAAAGTCACCATCACCAGCAGTAGCAGGTAGCGCGGCCGCTCCAGCAGCGCCTCGATCGCCTGCAGGTATTCGCCGACACGCCTCAGCAACTGCCCCAGGCGCCCACCCTCGCCTTCCATCAAGAGCCGTGCCTCGAAGCGGGCCAAGCCGCGGCTAAGCGATTCGAGTCCCCAGCCAAGCGCGCCGTAGCCACGTGCCACCTCGTCCGCGCGCTCGTCGCGCCCGGTCTCGCCCCTGCCGATGAGCCGGTCCACCACCTGTTCGTCAAAAGCGTTCACATCACGCCCGAGGCCGCGCGTCGGACGCACCAGCAGCCAGTCGGCGGCGGGCTCGAGCCAGAATCGCTCTAGCGCCGCGGTGTACAGCCGGCGCCGGCGTCCGAGCCAGGATGAAACCGGCCGCGTCGGGCCATCGAGCAGGTGCATGTAGGACGGCGCGAGCAGGAACTGATAGGCGCGCCAGCTCGCGTGCAAAGCCAGGTGCCACGCCGCAAGGTCGAACCAGCCCAGCCCGCACCACAGGAACATCAAGCCAACCTGGGTCGTCGTGGCGAAGGTGAGCGCGCTCTTGACATCGGTCTGGGTGAGTCCCGAAAGCCAGCCGTAGAGCGCACTCGCCAGACCGAGCAAGACGAGCAGCGCCATCAACGCGGGTGCCCGGATCAGCAGCGGCTCGATGCGGATCAGCAGAAAGACACCGGCATGGACCATGAGCGCGCCGTAGAAGATCGCCGAGGACGGCGTCGGCCCTTCGAGTGCGCGCGCGATCCAGGGCGCGAACGGCACCTGGGCTGACTTCGCCAGCGCCGCGACGACGAAGCCGAACGCCATCAGCCCGGCCGCGAGCGTGTCGAGCGCGCCCACACCGGCCGCGAAGCCTGGCCATTCGGCGGTGCCGACCCAGTGGAAGGTGGCGGCAATGCCGACGATGAAACCGGCATCGCCGATGCGGTTGGTGACGAAGGCGCGCACGGCGTTCTCGCTCGCGCTCGCGCGCTCCCACGCATAGCCGATAAGCAGGTAGGAGCTGACCCCGGCCAGTTCCCAGCCGACGAAGGCGAGCGCGCTGTTGCCGGCGAGCACCAGGGTCAGCATCCCCGCCGCGAACAGGCTCAAGCCGAAGAAGTAGCGGTGGAAGCCGGGTTCGCGGTGCATGTAGTTGACCGAGAAGCGCAAGGTCAGAAACGCGATCAGCGCCACCAGGGTGCCGAACCCCAGGCTCAGGGCGTCGAGCGTGAAGCTCAGCGGGATCTCGAAGCGCCCGGCCGAAAACCAGGTGCCGAGCCGCACTTGGCCGGGCGCGCCGTGAACCACGGCCAGGCCGTCGAGCAGCAGCATGACCAGCAGCGCCAGCGCGCCGCCGACGACGGCGATGCGCGCGCTCGGCCGCTCCGCGGCGTCGCCGTCGTGGCGCCGGAAAGTCAGCGCGGCGCCGATCAGTAGTGCAGCCGCCAGCGGTGCCAGCGGGACGATCGCAACCAGTGCGGCGGGGTTCATCTAGACCGCCTCGCGCACCGCGCGCCGGATCAGCGCCGGCGCCAGGGCGTCGACGTGCCCCGCGTACCAGTCCGCCGAGCGCTCGACCACCGGTAGCGGCGCGCCGTTCCCCTGCCAGCGTACCCAACCGCTGTCGGGCTCGAAGAAGTGCATTTCCTCGCTGTCGGGATCCTTCGCCGCGAGCTGCACCCAGCCGTTGCCGACCAGCTCGGCCAGTGCCGGCTGGCGCGCCGTGATGGCGGAGAGGATTTCCGGCCGATGCTCGGCCACGATCAGCAGACGCATCGCCTCGTGAATCTCGACCATCTGGCGCGGCAGCCCGGTGCGCAGGTCGGAACTCGCACCCTCCATCACACCGAGCAAACCGGCGATGTTCTGGACCACCTTGGTGCCGCAGCCGTAGTGCTCGTTGTTCACGGTCGAGAAGTAGTACTCGAGGCTGATGCCGGCGCCCACAGGCCCGGCCGCGAGCAGGATCGCCTCCAGCACCTGGCCTTCGGGATCGGCGGTCGGATCGTAGGAAATCAGGAAGCTGCGCCGATCGAAGAAGGCGCCGCGGCTCATCGAGCGGCGTCCGATCAAGGCGCAGGCGTTGGTGACATGGCCGAGCTCCGGCCGCGCCTGGGAGAAATCGAACGAACGCTCGACCACATGGCGCCGCGCGCGCGCCGGCGCGGGGGCGGCCGGCGCCGACGCGAAGCGCCGGCAGCGCTCGCGCGCATGCTCGGCGGCCGCCGCGGCCAGATCGGCATCGAGCTTTGCGAGTGCCGGCGCCAGAGCCGGCGGCAGTCCGCCGGCGTCGAACCAGGTCAGGGCACTGCTGGCGGTATTGCTGTGGCCGCCGAGAAACCAGGTCGTGGGCGGGATATGCACGCCGCGCTCGTAGAGGATGGCTCGCACTTCCGGCCGATTGGCCATGGCTGCGAACAGGCGCGCATTGGGGCCGCCGTGGCGCCCGGAACAGGCGCCACAATCGTAGGCCGCCATGTGCGGGTTGTTCTCGCTGCTCGAACCGTGGCCGAACACCGCGACCAGCGGGGCAAACCCTGAGGTCAGCCCCATCGTGCGCAACAGGCCGTGCACCCGATCCGCCTGCTCCGCGTCGGTGAATCCGAAGCGCGGTTGCTCGGGCGTGGCCGGCGCACTCTTCGCGGGAGCCGAGAACGCGACCTCGGTCGCCACTGCGATGTCATAGCTGCGGCGCAGCCGCGCCACCAGCGAGCCGATGCGCGCCGGAGCCAGCACTTTTCCACATAACGCGAGCAACGCCGCGGGCGCGGCGGCGGCGGATAGCACAGCCGCGGAGAGGACACCTCGACGCGTGCCTTGGGTTAGCAGCGCCTTCCAGCGCAGTCGGCGGCGGCGCCGGCGTTCGTGCCGCGCCAACAATGTGTCGGCGCCGGGCTGCGCCACCTCGCGTGCCTCGTGCGCCGGCGTCACCACGATCGGGCACAGCGGCGTCACCGTGGTGTCGTCGAGCCCGCGCCAATTCACGGCGACACCGAAGAAGCCCGCCGCGCCGAGAGTTTCCAGCGCCGGATTGATCTCTTCGAGATGGCGGCGCAGACCCTCCTCGCGGTCGTCCATGCAGAACACGAGTTGGGCTTCGGGCACCCCTGACGCTGCCGCGTGACCGTGGTTGGCGGCGAGCGCCGCAAGCACCTGGTCGCGGTAGTGGCGCTCGTAGGCCAGCAGCCAGACATAGCCCGCGCTCTCCGGGTCGAGCCGGTGCAAGCAACCGAGTAGTTCGCGCGCACCCGCGGCGCCGATCGCGCGAAGCGCGGCGCCTGGCAGTGCGAGGTGCTGCGCGAGCCGGAACAGCGGCCAGGCGCTGCGCTGGGGCGAAATCGCCTCATGCTCGCCAACCCCCGGATGGCTGCGCCAGGCAGCGACCAGTGCCGCCGCCTGCTGCCAGTCGGCATCGCCGAGCAGCTCGACCGAGAATGTCGCCTGCTGCGTCAGTCCGCGCGCCAGCCGCAGCAAGTGCTCGGGCAGACGCTCGCTGTAGAGCGCATGGCGCACCAAGAGCTCAGCCGGGTGGCGACGGAAATACGCGCTCAGGGCAGGCAAGCTGGGCGCGCTGCGCCAACGCCGTCGGCATATGCCGTGGGCGAACAGGCGGCCGAGCACCAGGCGCACCGCCAACTGATCGATCAGGCTCACCGGCACCGCGTCGGCGCCACCGTAGCCCGGATGATGCTGGCGCCATAGGTACATCCCGGCCCAGCCCGGCAGTTCGAGCGCGAGCCGCTCCAGATAGCACGGCCATTTCTCCTCCGGTAGCCCGAGCAGGCGCAGCTCGTCCAGCAGCGCGTCGAGTGCGTCTTCGGGCAGGCCGCCGACGACCTCGCGCCACTCGGGCAGATCGACCAGACCCCAAACCAGATCGCACTCGACGCTGGATCGCCAGGCGGCATAGAAGCCGCGGCCGCGCGCTGGGTTGTGCCAGACGGCCAGCCCCTGGTCGATATGGGCGGCGAGGTGTCGCACCAGGGCGGCGTGCACATGCGTCATCAGGTCGGCGCCGGTCAGCGCGCGCAGCAGATCGCGCAGGGTCCAATCCACACCCACGCGCTCGATCAAACGTTCGCGCAAGTCCTCCGCCTCGGCGTCGAGCGCGGCGGCATGCGCATCCGCCATGGGTTCGAAGTCCTGATCGGCTTCGGTCAGATCTTCGGGATGGGGCCGCGCCTGGTCGAGCCCGAGCACGTCGAGACAGGCGGACCAGAGATCGGCGATGGCCGCGCCTTCGGCTGCCTGTGCGCGGCCGAGCAGCGCGGCGCGCGGCGCGGCCGGCACGTCGGCCTGGAAGCGCTCGCCGGCGTGGAGATCCTCCAGCTCGAAGTGCAAGCGCTCGGCGCTGATCGCATCGAGTGGGTGGAGCAGTGCGGCCAGGTACACGTCCTCCCGCCGCAACCCTTCCGCGCCTTCCGGCGGCACTGCGTCGGGAGCCGCCAGATTCAGCGGCTCGTCCGCGCCTAGCTCGGTCTGCGCGCGCAATGCCTCACGCAGCTCGTCGGCGGTAACCCGGCCGCGGCGGAAATGCTCGCGGAATTGCTTCAGCGGGAGCAGGCCGCGTGCGCCGGTGTGCCGCGCCGCCGCCGCCACGGCCTCGCGGAACGGCAGATGCTGAAAGCCATGCAGGGTGTTGTGATGCACGAAGTCGCGAATCGGCGCCTGTGCCGGCAGAACCTGTTCGAGCGCGTCGATCGCCTGCACGATTACGGCGCGGATGTCGACCGCACCCGACCCCGGCGATTCGCTCGTCATGTGCCGAATTTCTGCGCCAGGGCGCGCACCGACGCTCCGATGAGACCCAGTAGTGGCCCGGGCAGAAAGCCCAACGCCACCGTGCCGGCGCACAGCACGGTGGCGATCACCGCCTCGCCGACGTTCAGATCGGGCACCCTGGACAGCGCCGGACGTGCCGGGCCGGTGAGCAGCCGGCCGATGGTGCGCACCGAGTAGGCGGCGCTCACCAGCACGCCGAGGCTAAGCAGCACGACCCAGGCGCCCCAGCGCTCGAAGCCGCCGATCAGCGCATGCAGTTCGGCGATGAATCCGGCGGTGCCCGGCAGGCCGATGGCGCCGGTGAAGGCGATGACGGTGAAGAACGCGAAGCGCGGCGTGATGCGAGCGAGCGACCCGTAGTCGGCGATGTCGCGCGTGTGGGTGCGCTCATAGAGTTGGCCGACGAGCAGGAACAGCGCGCCCGCCACCAGCCCGTGGGCGACCATCTGCATCACGGCACCGGTGATCCCGGCGACATTGAGCGCGGCGATCCCCAGCAGCACCACGCCCATGTGGCTGACCGAGGAATAGGCGATCATGGCCTTCAGATCGCGCTGCGTCCATGCCAGTACGCCGCCGTAGAGCAAGCTCACCAGGGCCAGTGCGGCGAGCCAGCCCTGCAACGCGAGCACCGCTGTCGGCAACGCCTCGGCGGCGCGGATCAGCCCGTAGGAACCCATCTTGAGCAGGATGCCCGAAAGCAGGATCGACACCGGACTCGGCGCCTCGACGTGCGCGAGCGGCAGCCAGCCATGCAAAGGGAATAGCGGCATCTTGACCCCGAAGCCGACCAGCAGGCCGAGGAAAACGGCGATCTGCGACGCCGCCGGCAACGCAACTGCGCCCTGCGACATCGTCGCCATGTCGAAGCTGTGGCTGGGCGCGGCGTCGAACAACACCAGCAACGCCACCAGCATGAACACCGAGCCGCCCATCGTATACAAGACGAAATTGAGCGCCGCGCGATGCCGGTTGGCACCACCGTGGCGATCGATGAGAAAGAACAGCGGAATCAGTGTCAGCTCCCAGAAGACGTAGAACAGCGACCAGTCGCGCGCCGCGAATACGCCGAGCAGCGCGGCCTCGAGCAGCAGGAGCAGCAGGTAATAAGCCTTGGCGCCCTGGCGCACCGCAGAGGCCAGCACCGCGACCAGACACAGCAGCGCGGCCAGCAGCACCAGCGGCAGCGAGATGCCGTCGAGTCCGAGAGAGAAAGCAGTGCCGAAGCGCGGATTCCAGCGGTGACTCTCGAAGAACTGGATGCCGGAATCGCTCGGATCGAACAGGCCGAGCAGCACGCAGGCGAGCAGCAGTGTCGCGCCCGAGGCCAGCACCGCGACCGCGCGAACGGCGCGCAGCGCACCCGCGCGCAACAGCAGAATCAGCCCGGCGCCCGCCAGCGGGATTAGAAGCAGTGTGGACAGCAGCACGGCGAGCGGAAGAGAGCAGTTCGAGTTATGGAATCGATCCCGCGCCGAAGCGGCGAGCCGGAATGGGGTCGCGCTGGACTATACTGCCGCGGCTACGCAGTGGCAACCTGAACAAATCGCGAGCGGAGCAGGCAAGGATGAGCCACTTAGAACCTCAGCATTTCGGCGCCATCTTGCGCTGGAGTTCCAGCGATGGAAATTCTAGCGCCAATCGAGCCTCCTGCGAAACTCCAGGATTGGACCCAGGGATCCCTCAGGAGTGCATGACCAGTTCAGATCGGACTGCGTCCATTCCGCAGGCATCATGGCTTTTGCATCGCGAATTCCATGGCGCCGGAAATCGCCGCCGGCTGATCGTCGTGTTCACCTCTCGCCGGCCGTTCGATGCATCCGGGTCAGAAGCCATAGAGCTTGGCCAGGTCGGCGTCGCGCTGGGCCACCAGCCTGGCCAGATCCACGATCACCTTGGCCTGCTTCCAGGTTGCGTCGTCCTGCATCTTGCCGTCGATCATCACGGCACCGGCGCCGTCGGGCATGGCTTCGAGGATGCGCTTGGCGAACAGCACCTCCTTCACGTCGGGACTGAACACCTTCTTGGCGATGTCGATCTGGCTCGGGTGCAGCGTCCACGTGCCGGCGCAACCCATCAGGTAGGCGTTGCGGAACTGCGACTCGCAGGCCGCGGGGTCGGAGAAGTCGCCGAACGGACCGTAGAAGGCGCGCAGCCCGGAAGACAGGCACGCATCGACCATGCGCGAGATGGTGTAGTGCCACAGATCCTGCTGGAAGAACGCGCGTTCGCTCTTGCCTTCCACCGCATCCTCGAGCACGCCGTAGAACGGGTGGCCACCCCCCACGCGCGTGGTCTTCATGCCGCGCGAGGCGGCGAGATCGGCCGGACCCAGGCTCATACCGTGCATGCGCGGGCTGGCGCACGCGATATCGTCGACGTTCTTCACGCCTTGCGCGGTCTCCAGCAGGGCGTGAATGAGAATCGGCTTGGTCACGCCGTGCTTGGCTTCGAGCTGCGCCAGGATCTGGTCCACATAGTGGATGTCCCACGGCCCTTCGACCTTGGGTACGATAATGACGTCGAGCTTGTTGCCGACGGCGCCCACGACCTGGATCAGGTCGTCCAGTACCCATGGGCTGTTGAGTGCGTTGATTCGCGTCCACACCGCGCAGCCGCCGAAATCGGTGCTTTTGGCCACCTCGATGAATCCTGCGCGCGCCGCCTCCTTGGCGTCGAGCGGAATCGCGTCCTCCAGGTTGCCGCAGAGGACGTCAACCTGCTTGGCCATTTCGGGAATCTTGGCCCGCACCTTGTCCAGGTGCGGCGGGAAAAAATGGATCATCCGCTCCGGGCGCACCGGCAGTTCACGCAACGGGGTGGGAGCGCCGATGGCGAGCGGCTTGTAGAAATTGGCGGGCAGTTTCATGGTCTTTCTCCTCGAAAACACAGGCTCATTGTTACAGGCTCATATCGATCCGGGGTCCGGCCTGCGATGGGTCGTCCGCGCTTGCGGAGGAATGCTGGCGAGCCGGACACACAAGCCGAAATCCGAATTAGATGACATGCTGGTTGCGCAGTTCGCCGATCTCGTCATCGCTGATGCCGAGCATGTCCCTGAGGATCTCCTCGGTGTGCTCGCCCAGCCGGGGTCCCAGGTGCTTGATGCGTCCGGGCGTCCTGGACAGACGCGGCACCACGTTGGGCACCATGATCGTATCGCCGGTTTGCACGTCGTCGATGGCGACCATGTTGCGGCGGGCGTGGAACTGGCGATCGCCGAAAATGTCGGCGATGTTGTTCAGCGGGCCGGCGGGGGCGCGGCTGTCGAAGCACTTCTGCAGCACCTGCTCGCGCGGCAGCGATCCGCACCAGTCGCGCACGATCTCGTTGACGTCGCTGCGATTCTCGAGCCGCGTCTTCTGCTCGCCGTACAGGCTCGACGACGCGAGTTCCGGGCGACCCATGGCGTCGGCCAGGCGAGAAAACAGCTTGTCGGTCGTGCACGCGATTGCGACCCACTTGCCGTCCTGCGTCGGGAAATGACCGTAGGGGCAGGCACTTTCGATGTGCGGTCCGTGGCGCTCGCGTACCGCGCCGTACATGGCGAAGGCGGGTGCAAGTTCGTCGGTGCAGCGGAACACCGATTCGTACAGTGCTACGTCAATGTACTGGCCGCGCCCGGTCTTCTCACGGTAGCGCAAGGCCATCAACACGCCGATGCAGCCATAAAGCCCCGACAGGTAATCGCCCAGCGTGGTCGAACCGGGCGTCACCGGCGTACCCTTGGGCATGCCGGCGAGATAAGACAAGCCGCCCACGGCATGGGCGATCCGGGCGAAGCCGGGGCGGTCCTTGTAGGGCCCGGTCTGGCCATAGCCGGTGACCCGCAGCATGATAAGCCCGGGGTTGATCTTGCTCAGCACATCCCACCCCAGTCCCCATTTCTCCAGCGTACCGGGGCGGAAGTTCTCGCACAGGATGTCGCCCTGCTCGACCAGTCGCTTGAACAGCGCCACGCCTTCCTTGCGGTGCAGGTCGATGGTGACCGATTTCTTGTTGCGCGCCTCGCTCATCCAGGTCAGCGTGTCGCCGCGTTGGGTGGCGGTGCCGAACCGCCGGCAGGCATCGCCACCCACCGGATGCTCGACCTTCAGCACCTCGGCGCCGAACTCGCCCAGGATCGTCGCGCAGTACGGGGCGGCAATGACGGTGGCGACATCGACGACCCGGATGCCGGAAAGCGGCAGCACTTCGTTGCTGTCTTCACTCATGGGTTTCTCGATCAAATGATCTTGCGCTGGCGCAGTTCCGCGATCTGACCAGCCGACAGATCGAGCAACTCGCGCATGACTTCGTAGGTGGCGTTGCCTAGCGGCGGGCCGAGATTGCTGATGCGACCGGGAGTCTCCGAAAGCTTGGGTACGACGCCGGGCACCGCCACCTCGCCGCACCCCTCTTCCTGCACGCGGACGAGCATTTCCCGGGCAAGGTAGTGCTCATCGTCGAAGATGTCGGCGATGCTGTTGAGCTTGCCGATCGGAACCTCCGAGCCGATGCAGCGCTCCATAACCTGGTCGCGGGTCAGCGAGCCGACCCATTCGCCGACGATGCGATTGACTTCGCCGCCTGCCGCCAGCCGTTTGCCCTGCTCGCCGAACAGGCTGCTTGAGGAGAGTTCGGGCCGCTCCATGGCATCGGTAAGGCGCTCGAACATCTTGTCGGTGGTGCAGGCGATTGCGACCCATTTCTCGTCCCGCGTGCGGAAGTGGCCGTGCGGTACTGCCATCACGGTGCCAGCGCCCTCTCGTTCGCGCACCTTGCCGAACAGCGCATAGGCCGCTGCCATCTCGTCCATCTGGCGGAACACCGCCTCGTAGATCGCGATGTCGACGATCTGGCCCTCGCCCGTCTTCTCCCTGTGGCGCAGCGCGAGCATCACGCCGATGGCGCCGTAGAGGCTGGACATGTAGTCGCCGAGCGGCGCCGTGCCCGGGACCACCGGCGTCTCGCCGGGAAAACCGGCGAGATAGGACAGGCCACCAACGGCGTGGGCGATGTGGGCGAAGCCGGATCGTCGGCGGTAGGGCCCGGTCTGGCCGTAGCCGGACACGCGCAACATCACCAACCCCGGATTTGCCTCGCTCAGAACCTTCCAGCCCAGACCCCACTCTTCCATTGTGCCGGGACGGAAGTTTTCCACCAGCACATCCGATTTGGCCACCAGGCGAACGAACAAGTCGACGCCTTTGGGCTGTCGCAGGTCGATGGTGACGGACTTCTTGTTGCGCCCCTCGGACAGCCACGCCAGGGTGGCATCGTGGCGCGTGGTGGCGGTGCCAAAGCGGCGCATCGGATCACCGGCGATCGGGTACTCGACCTTGAGCACCTCCGCCCCAAACTCGCCCATTATGGATGCGGCATAGGGTCCGGCGAGAAAGGTACCCACGTCGATGACACGAACCCCGGTCATCGGCAGATCCTTCGGCGTAACCCCGCCGGCATCGGCCGCTTCTTCTTCCACTCTACCCTCTCCCCACTGTCGCGTTGGCTCGTCGATACCCCGGAACTCAAGCTCGGGCCGGCAGCCCGGCGCCGATGCGGTCCGCGCGGTTCGAAAGCGAGCGGCTCGGATCATCGGCCAGACCTTATAATTCACGCCATCAGGATTCCGGTCATCAATGCACGCTCGAGCGCAGCGTACGACGGCATCCGATGTACGAAACCATGATACGCCAAAGGTCAGTAAGCCTGCGGTTGTCATCGAACACGAGAGGTCTGGATGAAGGTGTCGAGCGGTACGGGTAAACTTGAAACCGCAGCGTTTGTCGCGGATCTCCTGTGCGCAATGACATTGGCGCGGCAGAGCCCCGACCTGATCGGCTTCGATCCGATCGACCGCAGGCGGAACGCGCTGCGCTTGCCGATCACTCGCGACGCTCGTGAGATATCCGGGCCAAGACCGCAATCATGACGGTCGACTACAGTGCATGGGTCGGCGCGACCGAGACTGCTGAGGACACGATCAGCCTCGCCCCGGCGCTCGCCGCCGCCGCTACCTTCGACGACGCCGCGACGGTGTTCGCCGCCGGTTCCCCGCTCCCGCCGCTGTGGCACTGGTTCTATTTCCTGCCGCGAGCGCCACAGTCGCGGCTGGGTGCCGACGGACACCCGCAGCGCGGCGGATTCATGCCGCCGATCGAGCTGCCGCGGCGCATGTTCGCCGGCGGACGGCTGCGCTTCCTCCATCCGCTTGTCATCGGCAAACCGGCGACGCGCAGCGCGACAATCCGCGACGTGTCGCAGAAGGACGGCAAGACCGGCACCTTGGCCTTCGTCACCGTCGGCTACGTGATTTCGCAGGACGGCCGCGTTTGCATCGAGGAGGAACAGGACATCGTCTACCGCGAACCGGGCGGACCGCTGCCCGCACCGCAGCCGCGCGATCTGCCGCCTGCGCCCGCGAGCTCCTGGACGCGCACGATCATGCCCGATCCGACGCTGCTGTTCCGCTTCTCGGCGCTGACCTTCAATGCCCACCGCATCCACTACGATCGCGACTATGCAACCGGGGTCGAAGGCTATCCGGGCCTGGTGGTGCATGGGCCGCTGACCGCGATGCTGCTGATGGAACTGGTTCGGCTGAACGCGCGACGGCCGGTGACCGCCTATACCTTCCGCGGTCAGGCTCCCCTGTTCGATCTGGCGCCGTTCCGGCTGGTCGGAACGCCAGACGCGGGAAATGCGGTGCAACTGGAAGCCCAGGGGCCGGACGGCAGGACGGCGTTCACCGCCAGCGCAGAACTCGATTGAGCGCTTTGAATCGATCCGCGGCGCGATTGGCGTTATCCACAGAAACTGTGGATAACTCGCAACAAAACTGAAACAAATCCTGCCTGAGTAACGGCTTGCTCGCATGCCCGCATTTCGGGCGGATGACGCAATCCCGATGCAGACGCCTTGCCTGCACAAGCGGCGTCGCTCGCTACGCGCGACGCCACCATCGATTGCCCGTCAGTTATTCAAGGCCTGCAGCGGCGCCGGAATGCGGCCGCCGCGCGTGATGAATCGTGCGCAGGACATCGTATTGACCGGCATGATCGGCGCGCGTCCGAGCAAACCGCCGAATTCAACAGAATCCCCGACCGACTTGCCTGGCACCGGAATCACCCGGACCGCCGTGGTCTTGCGGTTGATCATGCCGATGGCAGCCTCGTCGGCAATGATGCCGCTGATGGTCTCGGCCGATGTGTCGCCGGGGATGGCAATCATGTCGAGACCGACCGAGCACACGCAGGTCATCGCTTCGAGCTTGTCGAAGCTCAAGACGCCGAGTTCGGCGGCCTCGATCATGCCGATGTCTTCGCTGACCGGAATGAAGGCGCCGGACAGCCCGCCGACCTGGGTCGAGGCCATCGCCCCGCCCTTCTTCACGGCGTCGTTGAGCATCGCCAGCGCCGCTGTCGAGCCGTGGGTGCCGACGCGTTCCAGCCCCATCTCTTCGAGGATCCGGGCCACACTGTCGCCCTGCGCCGGCGTCGGCGCCAGCGACAGATCGACGATGCCGAAGGGCACGCCGAGTTTCTCGGAAGCGACGCGCCCGGCGAGTTCGCCCATGCGGGTGACCTTGAAGGCCGTGCGCTTGATGATGGACGCGAGTTCGCCGAAGTCGGCGTCGGGCTGTTGCTCGATTGCGCGCAGCACGACACCCGGTCCGCTGACGCCGACATTGATGACGCACTCGGGCTCGCCCACGCCGTGGAAAGCGCCCGCCATGAACGGATTGTCCTCGACCGCATTGCAGAAGACCACCAGCTTGGCGCAGCCGATGCCGCCCTCTGCCGCTGTCTTCTCCGCTGCCTGCTTGATCACACGGCCCATCTGCGCGACGGCGTCCATGTTGATGCCGGCCTTGGTGGTTGCGACATTGACCGAGGCACACACGCGCCGGGTGCTCGCCAGCGCTTCGGGAATCGAGGCAATCAGCGCGCGGTCACCGCGCGTGTAACCTTTCTGTACCAGGGCGGAGAAACCGCCGATGAAATTGACCCCGACTTCTCTCGCCGCACGGTCGAGGTAGGTCGCCATCAGGGTGTAGTCATCGGCATCCGAGCGCTCCGCCACCATGGCTATCGGGGTGACCGAGATGCGCTTGTTGATAATCGGCACGCCGTAGTCGCGCTCGATCTCCTCGCCGACCTTGACCAGCCGGGCAGCGAGGCGGCAGATTTTGTCGTAGGCCAGCGTGGCCGAGGTCTCGAGGTCAGCATCGGCGCAGTCGCGCAGGCTGATGCCCATGGTGATGGTTCGGATGTCCAGATTTTCCATCTGAACCATGCGGATGGTTTCGAGAATTTCCTCGGGCTGGAAGTGCAGTCTGGACATGGCAGCGGCCGCTCAGAGTCGATGCATGTAGCGGAACACGTCTTCCTGCTGGGCATCGATGCGCACACCCAGTTCGTTGCCTTTCTGATCGAGCAGACGCTTGAGTTCCTCGAAGGAAACGCCAGCCTTTTCCAGATCGACCATCATGATCATGCTGAAGCAGTCCTGCATGACGGTCTGCGAGATGTCGAGGATATTGGCGCCAGCCTGCGCGAGGACCGCGGACACGCTGGCAATGATGCCGACCTTGTCCTGACCGATGACGCTGACGATGATGCGGGTGGATTGCGCGGTCATTTCCGTGGCTGCCCGTTCTCTGGTTTCTGGGGAGACCGGCCGAATTGATGCCGGATGGCGCAATTGTGCCACTGCTTGCGGAATCTGCTCGCGCGGTGGAACACTCCCGCTCCCGATCGGGTTCTGCGAGAATCGGCGGTCGTGACCTGGTCGGAAAAACAACATGGCAGAAGACACCGCTTCGACGATGATCGTTCGGCACTTCAGGCAAATCCTGCTCTGGCCGTTGCAGCTGACGCCGGTCGAGGACGGTGTGCAGAGCCAGAAAGACTGGGAACTGCTCGAGAAGGCCGGCGCGGACAACCCCTGGCGCGAACTCTCCTCCGAATTTACCGGCGAACAGTCCAGATTCCAGAAACGGCACTACAACGAGTTCGTCACCTTTCTGCCCCACGTCCAGCGCTTTCTTTACGGCGAGGGCCTGGCGGGCGAGTCCAGCGCATGGCATTCGCAATCCCCGGTGCGCGTCTTCCGCCGCAACGACATCGCCAAGGCGAGAGTCACCTATGCCCGTGGCGAGGCGCCGACCACCTTCTCGGTCGGGCATGTCGAGCTCTACTTCTTTTTCGACATCGACGTGGTGCTGCTCGCCCTCGAGATCCACGCCGACGACGTAAGCTTCACGCGGGTCCAGCACACGATCTACGGACTCGGCCGTGCCTATCCACTCGACTGGGAGCCGGATGGCTCGGCCACTCACTGCCTCGATCGCGTCGATTGGCTCTCCGCCGATGAACAGGTCGTTGCGTCCTCGGACTACGAGAAGGACGAGCGCTACCTGGCCTACGTTTCGCGATACCGCGCGGCAGCGGTCGCCTCGCACCTGGAATTCCTGCTCAAACCCCTGGTACCGCATTACTCGGGCGAGCTCGGGCCGATGCGCTATCGCCATATCGAGTATCACCGTATGCCGCTGATGGCCTACCTCGCCGTGGATGATCCGCATGCGCTCTCCAGGGCCGACTTCGTCCGCCTCGGATTGGCCGCTGCACCCGGTCCCAGCCACACGCTGCCGTACTCGCGGCGACACCTGCTGCGTTTCGAACAGCGATACTGCTACGAGCGCCACTGGCTCAACGAGGCCCGCGACTTCGGCACGCGCTTCGTCTGCAGCGGCCGGACGCTGATCGTGATCGGCAGCGTCAATGACGCGTCGTTCGTCGAGCGCGAGACCGGCATGCTCGGCCAGTTCAGGCATCAGTATTTCCTGCTGTTCCTGATCGCGCACTTTCACCGGGCCGCCTTGCTGATGCTCTCCGATCGTCTGGTGATCACCCTGAACAAGCTGGAAATCGACAACGCCGACGGCGTGCGGCAGTTCAAACGCGCGATCCGGCAGATCTTCGAGGTATTTCTGCGTTTCACCCACCGCTACTGGTTCCATGACGTCTCCGATCAGGCGCAGGCCAGGGATCTCTTTCGCATGTGTACGGAAAACCTCGACAACGAGAAGCTGTACAACGAGGTGCGCGAAGAGATCCAGGACATGAGCACCTATCTGGACAGCGATACGCTGCGCCGCCAATCCAACTCCATGGTGCGCCTGACGGTGGCCACGATCTTCGGCATGATCCTGACCGTGAGCACCGGGTTCCTCGGGATGAACCTGATCGCGGAAGCCGACGCGTCGACAAGCATGAAGATCGCCTACTTCGCGCTTGTCACGTTGCCCTGTGGCCTGCTTGCGCTATTCGCGGTGGGCAAATCGAGGCGCCTTTCGGATTTCCTGGATGCGCTCGCCGACGAGCGCCTCGCCGTGCGGACCAAGTACATTGCCCTGGAAAACGTCTTCCGCAAGCGGACACGCACCTTACGCTGAGGCTTGCGGCACGACGGCCGGCTGGTAGCCGTGGGCGGGAAACCCGGCAGCCGATTTCCCGGCAACGACCTGTCAGACGCGCCCGGCTTATCGACGCGCGGCCGGCGTGGTGGTCTTACCCGTTGTCGCCGCTGCGCGCCTTGAGCATATCGATGATCTGGGAGGCCGTCTGCTCGATCGATCGATTGGTGACGTCGATGATCGGCCAGCCGCGGCGGACGAACAATCGGCGCGCCTCGAGCACCTCCTTGCGCAGGGCATCGACATCGGTGTAGTCGGTGCTTGCGTCCTGGTTCAGCGACTGCAGGCGGGCGGTGCGCACCGTCGCCAGTCGCGCCGCGTCGACGATCAGCCCGACGACGAGCGACGACCGTGCATTTACCAGCCCCGCCGGGAGCGGCGCGCCCGGCACCAGCGGAACGTTCGCGGCCTTGATTCCGCGCGAGGCAAGGTACATGCAGGTCGGCGTCTTGGTCGCCCGCGACACCCCGACGATGATGATGTCGGCACCGTCGAGATCGTCGCTGGCAATGCCATCGTCGTGGGCCAGCGCGTACTTCATCGCCTCGACGCGGCGGTAGTAGTCCTCGTCGAAAGCGTCGCCCGAACTGCTATGAAATCGCACGTCCGAGCCAGCATGCGCGGCGAGCCGGCTGATCAGCGGCTCGAGCGCGAACTGGCAAGGCACGCCGAGGCGGTGACAACCCGCTTCGAGTGCCTCACGAATGTCCGTGTGACTGATGCTGTGCAGAACGTAACCCGGCGCGCCGGCCAGCGCACCCAGGATCTCGGGAACCTGGCCCAGCCGGCGAACCATCTTCCACATCCGCCGCTCGACGTTGACGCCTTCGAGCTGGGCGACGGCGTTGCGCGCCAGCATCTCGACCAGCTCGCCCGAGGCATGGGAAACCAGGTGGAGCACGAGGGTCTTGCTCATGCCAGCAGCCCCGCGCATGCGCTCGCCACTTGCCGGCGGCTCAATTCTGGTGGCCGCCGTCGAGCCGCAGCACGGTGCCGTTGATCATGACGTTCTGCAGGACATGCAGAACCAGCATGGCGAACTCGGCGGGATCGCCGAAGCGATGGGGAAACGGAATCCGCCGCGCGAGCCGGGAATCGAGGTTTTTCTCCATGGTAAACAGCGTCTGCGTACCGAACAGCCCGGGCGCGATGCCGACGACGCGGATGCCGAGCGGGCCGAGCTCACGCGCAGCCGGCAGGATCATGCTGACGACACCGCCCTTGGAGGCCGAGTAGGCCGCCTCGCCGCTCTGCCCTTCGTACGCCGACACCGACGCCGTCATCAGGATGACGCCGCGCTCGCCGTTGGGCAGCGGCTGCATTCGCGCCATGTCGGCAGCGGCCAGCCGCATCATGTTGAAGGTCGAGATCAGATTGACCTCGACGAGTTGGCGGAAGTCGTCGAGCGGGATCGGGCCATCGGCGCCGACGATCGGTTCCGAGTGGCCACGTCCCACGCAGTGCACGAGTACGCGGGCCGCGCCATTGGCATCGCGTGCCGTCGCGAGGGCTTGCTCCGCGGAACGCGAATCGGCGACATCGCAGGGGATGGCCAGGCCGCCGATCTCCTCGGCGACTCGCTGCACGCCGACAGCGTCGATGTCGATCAGCGTCACCTTGGCCCCGGCCTCGGCGAGATAGCGCGCTGTCTCCGCGCCCAACCCGGATGCTGCCCCGGCGACCACCGCCGGACAAGCCCAAAGATCCATTCGTCGCCTCCCGCTCGCGCCGGCATGTGCAGCCCGCGCCGAGACCGATTATCGGCCGTCGTTCGCCTGCGTGCAAACTGTCGCTGTCGCGGCGCTGGCAATCGCATTCGATGCGGACCGGGCCGCAGATGAGTGCCCGGCGTTTGCCGTCATCCATCGGGAGACCGCGAAATACAGATAGAGATAGGCGCGACCAGGGTCTGCCCAGCCCTCACTTCATCTCACGAGGGTGACCGAACAGGAAAGCGCGGCGCGAGGGGTCGCCGGGTAATGGCGAAGGAGCGTCCCCGGTCGCCGGAGCGGGCTCGGGCGACTCGGCCGGCGGGGTCAACAACGCGCTCAAGCGGGCCTGCGCCTCCCGGCGCGCACTCTCCTGCGACTCGAAAGCGCCCATCGGGGAATGCAGCGGCAGGCTCTTGTAGCTGCCAACCGCTTCAACCCCGCCATTGACAAAGGCATAGGTCGCCGCAGGCAGCAATTCCTGGCATTTCTGTCCGAACAGCCTCGGATCGAGCGCGCACTTGACCGTCGGCAGGAGGATCGCGCTCATGAACCAGGGCGTGATCAATACGCCGATCCAGCGCTCGCCAAGGGCCTGAAACCCGACCGCTTCGACATCCAGACGAGGGTTGTAGATGGGCAAGTCCTGCATCTGCGCGGTGCCGATGCGGCGGAACTCGTCTACCAGCTCAGCGACACGAGACTCGATGTCGTTCATTCGATCTCCCCGGCAAACCTGACGACGGCGATCTTGTCGCAGGACGTCAGGCAGCTAAGCCGTCGAAGCCGAAGCGGGTGCACGCAATTCGAGCTTGAACCCCCGCCCACGGAGTTCCGCGACCAGGCATTCCAGGGCTCGTTCGGCGGCCAGCGCGACTTCGGGAGAGAGCTCGAGCCCCAACGCCAGATCAACCGGCACCACACCGATCAGGGTGATCGAGCGCGGCGTTTCGTCGGTCAGCACGAGGGTTGCCAGCAGATCCGCCACACCGAGCTGGTGAGGCGAGAATCGATTTCGGAAGAGTGCCGGCACCTGCGCATCGGCGAGTCTGATCACCGATGCCGGCGGTGCATCGGCCCGCACGGCATCGCAAATCAGCAGATGATCGCATCCGGCGATGGTATCCAGCAGATCCATCCCCGAAGTCCCGCCGTCAACGACTTCGACGCCTGCCGGCACGGCGTATCGGTCGGCCAGCGCCTCGATCACCCGGACGCCGACGCCCTCGTCGCGGAGCAGGATATTTCCGAGGCCCAGAACCAGGACACGCATCAACAGGCCTTGACGAAACCGAGAGGCTGCTTGCCGACATCCACCATGTGGACGGCGCAGGCCAGACAGGGATCGAAGGAATGCACGGTGCGCAGCACCTCCAGCGGCAGCTCGGGATTGGCCACCGGGTTATTCACCAGCGACGCCTCGTACGGACCCATGCGATCGGCGTCGTCGCGCGGCCCGGCATTCCATGTGCTGGGCACCACCGCCTGATAGTTCTCGATCTTGCTGTCTCTTATGACGATCCAGTGTGACAGCACCCCGCGTGGCGCTTCATGGTAGCCGAAGCCACGGCTCTCGCCCTTGGGAAAGACCGGACGGTTGAAGGTGGCGAAATCACCCTTGGCGATGTTTCCCACCAGCAGTTGCCACTGATCCTGCAGCGACTCCAGCAGCACCGCGCAACGCACCGCACGGGCGGCGATCCGGCCGATGGTCGAATGCAGCGCCGCGACCGGAATTTTCGATCCCGCGACCGTACTGGCGATGTCGAGGGCGCGATTCAGGTGACGCGTGGTCGGTTCATGGCCCGCGGCGACCATCGCCAGCACATTGGCCAACGGCCCGACCTGTACACGCTCGTCATAGAACGTCGGCGCCTTGACCCACGAGTACTTGCCATCGTCCTGGAACTTGGTGTGCTGCGGATTGGTCTGGCCCTCGTAGGGGTGACGCGCCCCGTCGCCGCCGTGGTACTCGTACCAGGCATGCTTGACGCTCTCCTTTACGCCGTCGCGGAAGTAGGCATCCTGGTAGCTGGTGATCGGCTTGAAACTGGCCAGGTCGCCCTTCGCAATGTAGCCGCCCGGCATCCCGAACTGGGTTCCCTTGGTATCGAGCGGCATATCGGGCACCGACAGATAGTCGGTGATGCCCGCACCATGGCCCGTCCAGTCTGCATAGAGCGCGCCGACCGCTGCGACATCGGGCAACAGCGCGCCATTGACGAATTCGCCGAGCTTGTCGATCTCGGCCTTGATCGCGTAGAGCCGCTCCAGGGTCAGCGTTGACTGGCTTTCCGGGTTGATCGGGTTGGCCACACCGCCGACTGCGAGATTCTGGATATGCGGCGTCTTGCCGCCGAGAATGGCGACGATCCGGTTGGCTGTCCGCTGGTACTCGAGCGCCTGGAAATAATGGGTCGCGGCCAGCAGATTGACCTCGGGCGGCAGCTGCATTGCCGGGTGACCCCAGTAGCCGCTGGCGAATACGCCAAGCTGCCCGCTTCCGACGAACGCCTTGAGCTTTTCCTGAACTCTGCGAATCTCCGGCAGCCCGTTGTGCGGGTAGTCGGGCGACAATGTGACGCCCAGTTTGGCTGCCGCTTCCGGGCTGCCCGACAGGGCCGACACGATATCCACCCAGTCGAGTGCGCTGAGCTGATAGAAATGCACGATGTGATCGTGAATCCCATGCGCTGCGATCATCATGTTGCGAATGTACTGGGCGTTGAGCGGCACCTCCATGTCCAGAGCATTCTCGACCGCGCGTACCGAGACGATGGCGTGAACCGTTGTGCACACTCCGCAGATGCGCTGGGCGAACAGCCAGGCGTCACGCGGATCGCGGCCCTTGAGTATCGTCTCGATGCCGCGCCACATCTGCCCCGACGACCATGCCTTGGTCACCTTGCCACCGGCAACTTCGCAATCAACGCGCAGATGGCCCTCGATTCGGGTAATCGGGTCAATGGTGATTCGGGTCACGACAGCCTCCCCTGGGGTTGATTGGCGCTGCCGCGCAGTACGGGCAGGGTCTTGATGAACAGCAAGTACAGAATGATTTCGAGGCACACCATACCGATTGTGATCATCAACTCCGGTGCGGACGGGAAGTAGACCCAGCCGTTACCGGGATTCACTGCCATTATGTAAGAGTCGATGCGGTACAGCGAGCCTGCCGCAAGCAGGCAGACCGCCGCCAGAAAGCGCAGCCGCTGACTGGCGCGGCCGGCAGGGGTGGCGAGCAGCAAGACCGGCGCGAGGAACAGCGCGCTTTCGATCAGGAACAGGTTGCCGCGAAAATCTCCGGCCAATGCCAGATCGAGATGGCCGCCGGCCAGCAGCGCACCGAAGCGGATGATCAGGAAGAGCGCCAGTATCCCGGCGACGACCTTCGACAGCGACGCCAGCAATGCCGATTCCGAAGGCAAGCGGTAGGCCCGGCTGACCAGCGTCGATTCCAGCAATACGACGCCGTAACCCATGCTCAGCGCCGAGATCAGGTACAGCAACGGCAGCCAGTTCGTGTACCACAGCGGCGACAGCTTGGACCCCATCACCAGCAGCACCGAACCGAGCGAGGATTGGTGCATGGAGGGCAGCAACACGCCCAGGCCGATGAATACGTACATGTAGCGCTTCAGGAACGCCCGCACCTTATCCACGTTGTAGCGCTGCCTGAGGCTGGGTGGCATGCGCTCCATGATTGCCGGCGAGAACTCGATCCACAGCACCGTGATATAGGCCATCACGCACAGCGCGACTTCGAAGATCACCGAATTGAGTTGCGCATACCACGGCATCAGCAGATTGAAGGCGTTCCAGTAACGCCCCAGATCGATCATCACCGCCATGCCGGCCAGGGTATAGCCGAACACGCCACTCAGCAGGGCCGGCCGCATCAGCGGGTGATAGGTGTTGCGGTTGAAAATGTAGACCAGCAGCGCCATGGCGTAACCGCCGCAACCGAAGGCGGTGCCGACCACCACATCGACCGCCACCCAGACCCCAAGCGGAAAGCCGTTGCTCATATGGCTGACGTCGCCGAGGCCGAACAGGAAGCGGCGCGCAATGAAGTACAGGGCGATCAACACGAAGATGCCGAGAATCATGACCGGCTTGGTCAATATCCGGCCGCCCAGCGGCCGGTGGGCAATCTCGCTCATGATGCGGAATCCTCGTCGTCGTCATGGGACTTGACGCTGCGCCGAGCCAGATACACCAGGCCCCCGAGCAGCGCCAGCGGCGCGATCATTCCCTTGTACAAGGTATGCTGCATGCCCTCGGACACTGCTGCAAACGAGTAGTCGGGCAACTTCGGCAGACCCAGCTTCTCGTGCGGCACGCCCGTCAGATAACGCACCTGGGTACCGCCGGATTCCTGTTCGCCGTAGAGGTGCGGCTGATAGTGGCCCAGTGGCGCTTCGTGGCCGGGTCGGTCGCCGCCCAGCTTGCCACGGGCAAATGTGTACATCTCCCCCGGTTTGGCCGCCAGCCGCCTCTTGGCTTCGGCTTGCAGGTCCGTCACCAGCCCGAACAGCGAGGCTCCGGTCGGGCACACGTCGCAACAGGCCGGCAGCTTGCCTTCCTTTTGCAAGTGGTTGCAGAACTGGCACTTGGATATCCGGCCGAAGGTCTCGTCGAACTGGTATTGCGGTACGTTGAAGGGGCAGCCGTATACGCAGTAGCGGCAGCCGATGCAGGCATCCGGGTTGTGGGTGACGATGCCGGTTTCAGGATCTTTCTGCATCGCGCTGACCGGGCAGACCGAAATGCAGGATGGATCGACGCAGTGCAGGCAATGACGCTTGACAAAGGCATAGCCGTCCTTGTCGCGATCCTTTTGCTCCATGGTGCCGTCCTGGTAGACGCGGATCACGTTCAGGGTGTGGCCGGAAATGTCTTCCGCCATGTCCCAGGCGCCCTCGCCCCAGGCAGCCAGACGCTCCGGCTGTTCGACCGGCATCCCGTTGGCCTGCTTGCAGGCACTGACGCAGGCCTTGCAGCCGACGCACAGGGTCGAGTCGTACAGCATCCCGACTGCCTTGGGGGCCAACGGCCTGGGCTCGCGCCGGTCGAACGGCGCCGCGTCCGCAACCGAGGCAGCCGCCGTCACTGCGCCAGCGGCGGATCCCTGCAGGAATTTCCTGCGACTTAGATTGATGCTCATGACCTAGGCCTCCTGCTGCTAACTGCCCTCGCCGGACTTGTCCGGTGACTCGGCCTTGCCGTCCATGCGGCGCATGGCCATCCCGCCTGCGCCCACCGCCAATCCGGCCGCACCGGCGATGACCGCCACGGCGGCTGTACTGACGCCCTGCCCTTTGGTGGCATCCACCGACGGGAAAGCTGTCGGTGGCGCGAAGGTCTGGACCTTGGCCAGCGAATGAACCGGTTTGGTAAAGCCGACGCCCTCCTCGGTGCAGCCGAAACACGGATGGCCGATGCCTATCGGCCAGACGCCCTGGCCGACGTCGCCGAAGCCGATGGCCGGGCAATTGGCGTGGGTTTCCGGTCCCTTGCAGCCGATCTTGTAGAGACAGAATCCCTGGCGGTGGCCAAGATCGCCGAATTCAAGTGCAAAGCGGCCGGCGTCGAAGTGCGGGCGCCGCTCGCAGTTTTCGTGGATGAGTCGACCGTAGGCAAATTTCGGCCGGTTCTTGGTATCGAGTTCGGGTGGCTTGCCGAAGGTCAGCAAGTAAAGAACGGTAGCCAGGAAGTTGTAGGGATTCGGCGGACAACCGGGAATATTGACCACCGTCTTGCCGGGCAATACCGCATGCACCGGTTTGGCGTCCGTCGGATTCGGGCTGCTGGAAGGAATACCCCCCCAGGAAGCGCAGGAGCCGATGCCCACGATCGCCGCCGCGCCTTCGGCCGCCTCGCGAACGGTTTCCAGAATCGGCTTGTCGGCCACCATACAGTAGATGCCGCCGTCCTTGGTCGGGATCGAGCCGTCGACCACCAGGATGAACTTGCCCCAGTTCTCCTTCATGGACTTGGCGCGGTACGCCTCGGCCTGATGCCCCGCGCCCGCGCACAAAGCCTCGTGGTAATCGAGGGAGATCATGTCGAGAATCAGGGTTTCGAGCGACGGATGGTAGGCCCGCAACAGCGACTCTGTGCAGCCGGTGCATTCCTGAGCCGACAACCAGATGACCGGCGGCCTCACCGGTGCGGTCGCGGCTTCCGCGATGCGAATGCCCATCGTGGATGACAGGCCCAGCGTCGCGGCGACGCCGGTGCAGTAATTGAGGAATTCGCGGCGCGTCAATCCCCCGAGCGCCCCTTGATATCCGTCGAGGTCATGCAACAGGCACTCCTCGAGATCTTGACGCTCGACTGACTTCATGACACACCCTCCCTTTTCCGCATCTTATTCATGGATTCGATTTGCGCCAGCAGGAAGACGATCTGGTTTGATCATGGTCAACATTTCGGGCGACTATTTCAGGCAAGGTCGTTCGGCAGGTGACGATCATCGGCAGGGGTCGCGCCGGGAAATCGGCTGTCGGTCGAGCGGCGGGTGGCTTCGGCGAGCGGGCGATTTCGGTCGAACTTGTCCGCGCGAGGCGTGTGTTGCGCGAGGCGATCGATTCGACTCCTGCGTTGACCTCGTGGATCGCCTCCGCTGCCGAACTTGCACTCGGTAACGCCGGACCTGGGAGAAAGCCCGGGTTCTGATCGAGCGAACGACACAAGCCTGGAGGATTTCGACATGCGACAGAAACGGATTCGGCCGGCGACTGCAATTGCGGTCGCCGTACTGCTTCTCGCGTCGGCAGGGTCCGCTAGTACCCAGGCCGCACAATCGACGGCGGGCGGCGAGCGTTATGCTGCCAAACCGGTTGGGTGGGACAGCCCTGCCGGGGAATGCGTGGTTTGCCACAGCCTGGAGAAAGGCGGCGCCGCGCGGGTCGGCCCCACGCTGTGGGGCATTGTCGGGGCGGAAAAAGGCCGTGCCAAGGGATACGGATACTCGCTCGCACTGGCCAAGGCAGGCGGCAAGTGGACCGAGAAGGACCTGGACGAATATCTGACTTCGCCCAGCCGCTTTCTCCCGGGTACCAGCAAGACGATCGTCGGCCTGCCGAATGCCAAGGAACGCGCTGAACTCATCGACTACCTGGGCAAGTTGAAGGACTGAGTGACGTCCACCTTCCACCGTCCGCTCTGTAGAGTCCACCACAGCGCTGCCGCGCTGGCTTCCCGCGACCCCGGTTGCGCCGCAGAGCTGCCGCAGCATGTGTAGCGAGCGCCCGAATGCCCTATCAGATCATGTACTCCTCCCAGGCCGCCACGCCGATGACGATCAGCGGCCTCGAACAGATCCTCATCGATGCGCGAAGCGGCAACGAAGCGCGCAACGTCACGGGCGCGCTAATCTATGTCGATGGGGTGTTCTTTCAGATCCTCGAAGGCGACAAGGATGTCGTGAGTCATCTGATGACGAGCATCGCGAGTGACTCCCGCCATCACTCGGTCAAGGTCTTCTACGAGGGCGTCGTCGACGCGCCGGCCTTCGACTCGTGGCGCATGGCCTACCTGAGCCCGACCGCCGAGCAGATGTCGGCCTGGGCCGGGCTCCCGGGCACTGCGACGCTCGAAACCCTGCTCGACGACATCGATCGCGACCCTCGCCGCGCACCCACGATTCTGGTCAACGTGCTCAAGGCGCTGGCCCAGTGAGCGCTTGCGAATGACGCTATTGCGCGTTCCGCTTCAGAAACCCAAACGATCGCCCGCAGCCCTCGGTGAACTGCCGCGGCGACAGGACCGTGTCCCTGCCGAGACGCTCTAGCAGCCTGTCGGACTTGATTCGTGGGATGCGTTGTCGCCAAACCGGGATGGATGCAAGGCGCACCGCTTGGCAATGGTCGTTCCATTGCCAAGCGGTGCAACGCCGCAGACGCCCGGTTTGGCGGCAACCCTTCGGGACGGGGTCGATTTGGGCGCATCGCTGTGTTGCGCCTCCTCGCTTGGGGGACACCCAAGCTTCGTCGGCGCGCCTTGCGCTGCATCCCAAATCGACCCCGTCGCACCCACGAATCAAGTCCGACAGGCTGCTAGGTCCGGCCCTTCAGCAGCGACTTGAGATCGGCGAACGGCTGGTGCGTCGCCTGCGCGATCTCGTCACCACTCGCCACACGTCCGGTGGATTCCAGATAGCGCGAGTGTTCGTTGTCATGGCAGTACAGGCACAGCAACTCCCAGTTGCTGCCGTCGATCGGGTTGTTGTCATGGTTATGATCTCGGTGGTGCACGGTGAGCTGTTGCAGATTGTCGCGTGAGAACTCGCGCGTGCAGCGGCCGCAGATCCACGGATAGATCTTGAGGGCGCGCTCGCGATAACCCTGTTCGCGCTGCTCGCGGCTGCGCTGCGCCTCGGCGACCACCCGGTCGAGCCTGTCGTGGTCCGGTTTGCTCATCTGTCTTCACCCCTCGTTTGCCGCCTCTGGTCGGATTGTCGCGCGGCGCGCGGGCAAACTCAAATGCGACGAAATGCGCGGAGCGCTCGCCATGCGAATGCCCATCTGTCCGGCTTCGATACGCATCGAACGATCTCGCGGGTTGTCGAAAATGCGTTGGCTGGTAAACTTGGGGTCCGTCGCATTTTCGGCCGCAGTATCGCCGAGTGGTCATGACAAGCATCCAGAACCCCTACACGAGGATCCCCCAATGAGAAACGACAACATCGATCAATATGACGACGACGATTTCGAGACTTGTGCTCGGCCGAGCGCCGATCAGTTCCGTCGTCCCTTGCGGCATGGTGAAGTCGTTCCGCCGATTCCTTCCATTTACGAGCAACTGGCGATGGCCTCGATGACGCCGATGCGCTCGGGCAAGGCCGCCTCCCGTTGATTCGCGCGGCCGGCACTTCGACCACGGGCTGACTGGCCGAAATCGCCGGCCGGCAACAGCTTACTCGGGAGACATCATGACGACCAAGGCGGCAGAAGCACTCGAGCGCGCCGCGCAGCGCGCGGCCGAAGAACGGCTGAGCTACCGCGGCGCACTGACACCCGCCGAAACCTGGACGCTGCTGCAGGACGACCCGCGGGCAAAGCTGGTCGATGTCCGCTCGCGCGAAGAGCTGGCGCTGGTCGGGCGCATTCCGGGGGCGATCGAAATCGAGATCAAGCGCTTCCCGCCTCAACGCTCAGGGAAACGGACCCATTTGTGCTCATCAGAACGGACCCAGGGAGTGCGCGCTGTTATGCCCGGAAAGGGGTCAAGGGGACCGTGGAATAAATGCGGCGGGTTCATCGCCGCGTTTATGCCGCGAAAGCCCCTTGAGGCCTTGGAGGGCATCCACGCTCGGGGCAGCGCCGGGGATGGGTTTGTCATCCCCGGCGTCTGCCTCCCGGCGAGGGTGGGGTCTGGGGCGACGCCCCAGGGTTTGTAAAGCGGAGTGTGCTGCGGACTACTTCGCGAGCTTGGACTGGCGTCGCACACACGGTGAGGCAGCGCGGAAGCCAAGCGTAGCGGCGATGCGATCAAGCAAGGGGAGATCTTGGCGGGGACTGTCCAACGCGGCACTTACACGCCACAAGCTATGACGAAACAATGTTGCAGCGTATGCGAACGGGGTACGCATGACCGGCGTGCGCGCGCTACAGAGGTACGCAAACCACAACCGCCGGTATGTCGGCCATGACACGCAAGAATGCAAGGCGCCGTTGGCCACGACTGCGCACACTGCGAAAAGGCGTTGCGCTGCGCCGTGCGCACGGATCAGATCGATCAGACGTTGGCGCGCGCCAACACCCCCCACTTCCCCGCTTTTTGGCACACGATCCGCGATCGACGCAGGATGGCGCTGCCTAGCCGAATGCAGCCCACGAATTAGCGCCCTACGATCCAGCGCAGACACGACATCTTCGTGAATTTGAACTGATAGCGGCCGGAATGTCCAGCGAATCTTGCGAAAGAGCGTCGACTTTTTTCCACCAGTGCACCGGCACGGATGGGCAGCCACCTATCTGGGTGGGTCAGCTTTCGTGAGCACACGCGGGTCAATTCGCGTGAGCGTCAAGGCTTCCCGGCCTGGATCGACAACGACAGCTTTCTTCCGACAGTCCGCGAACGGCTGTCGCCGGATGACCTGATCCTGCTGATCTGCCGCTCCGGCAAGCGCTCGCACAAGGCCCCCGAGTGGCTGACCCGCGAAGGCTTCCCCAACTGCTTCAACGTGCTCGAAGGCATCGAGGGTGATCGCAACGAGCAGTCGCAGCGCATCGTCAATGGCTGGAAGGTGCGCGGCCTGCCCTGGTCGCAGTAGCAACGCTCTTGAGCCCGCGTAGGTCGGGCTGACGAAGGAAGCCCAACGCATGCCCATCCATGACGTTGGGCTTCCTTCGTCAGCCCAACCTACGCGTCCTTCCCGCTCCCAGGGGGAAGGACGCGCGGGCGTTGGCCGCCGAGCCGGTCACGACGCACCCGGGCCAACCCGGCCTGCGATCCGCATGGACAGGGCGTCTGCAATGGGCCATGCCTGTAAGGCGTATGGAATGGACTTTTGCAGTCACCTGCCGTGAAGACCGCCTATCCATGGGGATGCCAGGGCATACCAAGCGGACCTGACTCGAAGAAACGCGGTTGTCGGACCACACCACTGCATCCACTTCGGGTTTTTGCTTGCGGGCCGATCGACCTGTGCGGATCGATCGGTGGCAGAATCGGCACTGGTCCGCAAACCATCCGGGGTATAACAATGCTGGACGAGTACCGGCGCACGGATCAGCCTCGTCACCGTCGCGCGACTCTGCCGGGCATGATGCAGGGTTGACGGTCGACTGCACCGCCATGCGTGCGACGGCCGGTTCGCCCGCGGCGACGCCCTCGCGCCGCGGGTCGGCTGCCCCGCTGATCCGATGCGTGCCGTTGGCCGCGTAGTCAACGGTGAATCCATGCAGGCCGCTGGTCTGCTCGTCGATGCGAATTGCATGGCCGCGCTTTTGCAGCGCGGTCCTCAGTGATTCGACCGGGGTGCCGCGCTCGAGCGTGGTCGTCGAACTCGTCATCGCACCGAAATTGCCCAGGCGGATCGCCTCGCGGATGTCGAGCCGCCAGTCGAGCACGCCGATCAGCACCTTGGTCACGTACTGGATGATGCCGGCCCCGCCCGGCGAACCGACCACCAGGCGCACCCGCCCCTGGCGATCGAACACGATGGTCGGCGCCATCGTGCTGCGCGGCCGCTTGCCGGCTTCGACACGGTTGGCGACTGGCCGGCCCTGCGCGTCGGCCGGTGCAAAGGAAAAGTCGGTGAGCTGGTTGTTAAGCAGAAACCCGCGCACCACCTGCTTCGAGCCGAAAGCCGATTCGATCGAGCTGGTCATCGACACCACGTTGCCGGCATCGTCGATGATCGACATGTGCGTGGTCGCCGGCAGATCGGCTGCACGATCCGCGCCAGCAAGCTCGACGGCACCCGCGGGCAAGCCGGGCTGTGGTTCGCCGAGCGAGCGCCGTGGGTCGATCGCTTGCGCGCGCCGCTTCAGGTAGCGCGGATCGATCAGCCCGGCCTGCGGCACGGCGACAAAGGCGGGGTCGGCGACGTAGCGCGCGCGATCGGCATAGGCCAGCCGGTAGGCCTCGCTGATCAGATGAACCGCGGCTGCCGATTGCGGCTCGAGCGCCGCGAGGTCGAAGCGTTCGACGAGGCCGAGTGTCTGCAGCACGCCGATGCCGCCCGAACTCGGCGCCGCCATGCCGCAGACCGTCCACCGCCCGCGGTACCCGGCACACACGGCATCGCGCCGAACCGCCGAATAGCCGGCCAGATCGGCCATCTCGAGTCGACCGGGGTTGCCCGGATGATTGCGCACCGTGGCCACGATGTCATGGGCGATCGCGCCGCGATAGAACGCGTCCGCCCCATTGAAGGCGATCTGCAGCAGCACATCGCCGAATTCGGGGTTGCGCAGCCGCGCGCCGGCAGGTTTCGGCCGTCCCCGCTCGTCGCAGAAATAGCGGCGCGCCGGCATCTCGCGACAAAGCGCAACGTCTGCTTCGATCGACCGCGCGAGCCGCGGCGAGATTGCAAAACCGCCGTAGGCAATGCGAATCGCCGGCAGGAAAAGCGTCGACCACGACAAGCGGCCATGTTCGCGATGGGCGAGTGCCAGCATGCGCAGCAGTCCCGGTGTGCCGACTGATCGCCCGCCGACCACCGCCGTGCGGAAGTCCAGCGGACGGCCGTCGGCGCCAAGCAGCAGATCGGCGCCTGCAGCAGCCGGCGCGGTCTCGCGACCGTCATAGGTGTCGAGTCGCCGGCTGCGCGCCGCGTAGTGCAACATGAATCCGCCGCCGCCGATGCCCGAGGATTGCGGCTCGACGAGGTTGAGCACCAGTTGTGCGGCGATTGCGGCGTCGACGGCGCTGCCACCCTTAGCCAGCATCTGCAGGCCGGCTTCGACCGCCAGCGGGTGGGCCGCCACGATCATCCGTCGATTCGAATGCACCAGCGGCTTGTCTTGCCAGCCGGAGGCGGTCTCCGGCGCGAGCGGGGTCTGCGCAGAAGCAAGGCCGCCTGCGGAAAGCAGCCATGCGGCGAGCAGCATCGACGCCCAGCGATGTCGCAAACCGTGGTTGGCGGGCGGTCCGCCGTCGTGCGTCGCTCCGCACTGCGTCCGGCGCGCGATCGACTCGGTGTCGTGGTGGGTCGGCAAATGCGGCTCCGGATCTGTCATCCGATCGGCGGTACGGACCGTCGCGCCGCAGCTTCAACTGGACTGTTCAGCGACCCGCGTTTTCGCGCCCGGCCATGACTGTCTCGCGAAACCGTTCCGCGGCATCGGTGCTCCAGCGGCTGATGCCCTCGACCGCTTCCTGCACGCCGTCGGCGCGATCGAGCCGATGATATACCCATCCGAGCGATGACCAGAATGCGGCGCGATCGGTGCTCGGCTCCAGCGTCTTGCCGTCGATCGCCCTGCGAAACGCCGCCAGCGCATCCTCCAGCCGCACTTCGCGCACCAGCGAATCGCCGCGGCAGGCCCAGGCTTCGGCGTAATCGCTCTCGCGCTGGATCGCCTGCTTCGCCGCGAGGATCGCCAGCGCCGGCTCGGCGTTGCGCAGATGCGCCTGGCACAGATCGAACCATGTGCGCGGCTCGGCCGGATTGACCTCGGTCGCGCGCACGTAGGCAGTCACCGCATAGTCGAAGCGCTTGAGCACGGTGTAAGCGACGCCGAGACCGCGCCACACCGGATGTCGTTGTCGCGGATTGATGTCAATCGCGCGGTTGTAGGCCGCCACGACGCCGGCGTAGTCGCGACGTTCGGCATAAGTCCAGGCGAGCAGCACCCACGGCGTATCGTCGTCCGGATCGACACTTGCCCATTCGCGGCTGATCCGCATTGCGTGGCGCCAGTCGTCCGCCCGCAGGGCCGCATAGGCTTCGCCGCGCAGCGCGTGCACGCGATCGAAGCCGGCGACGACCGGCATCGCCAGGTCCGGCTCCCTGGCCCGATCGACTCCCGGAGAGTAGGCCCAGCCCGGACCCGCGAGCGCCAGCCCGACTGAAACACCCAGGCTGGCGGCCCAGGCTCGCGCCTGGCGCACGATGACGCATGAATTCCTTCCGACTGGACGATGCATGACTCGATCCCCCGAGACAATCAACCCGCGATACCGGCGAACGCTGCGCCGGATCTCGCCACACCACGTATACGGCTTCGTTGACCGCAACTGTGAGTATCGATCAGATCGTGGATGCCTTCGAGCCTTTCGCCGGCCAGCGGCGTGACGAGGTTGGCACCGTCGGCACCGCTGTATCCCGGCTGCGCCATGTTCCAACACCATCGCGTCGCACCACTACATCCTCAGACGCTCGCGGTAGCCGGTGAGTTCGAGGTAGCCGCGCCCAAGCTCTTTGCCGCCAGTCGAGAGCACTACCGCGCCCTCCCAATACACCGCCCCGGTGCTGCGGCGCGAGTCGAGTTCCTGATCGTCGAACAGTGGCGTCAGTTCGCCGACCAGCGGACCGAGCGAGGTACTCAAGCGGACTCGCATTGCGACCGGATAGCGCGACCCGGTGCGCGGACTCGTCCACTCACGCTGCGGCTCGAATGCGACATCGCGCGGTCCGAGCGCCTCGACCCTGCCATCGGCGCGCCGCAGGGTGCCGCCCGCCCACAGCGCTGCGCCATCCTTGCCGCGCATGCGAAAGGCCATCAGCGCCCCGCCGTCGGCGAGATTGATTCCGATCCAGTCCCAGCCGCTGGCAGTCTCGGGCAGGTATTCGCTCGACCATTCGTGGTCGAACCAGGCGCGGCCGCTCACCGCGAGCGTGCGGCCCTCGCGTGTCAGCTTGCCGCTCACGGCGAGCTGCGGCAGGCTGTAGTAGTGGCTGGAATGGCGCGGATCGGGCGCCTTCTGGCTGAAGCCGCGTTGGCCGTTGAGCAGCGCAGGCCCGGTTGGTAAGAGGCGCAGATCGTAGGCGAAGTCGCGCCCGGCGACGCGCGCGAGTATCGCCTCGCCATCGCCGGCGCCCTCGCGCCGCATGCTCCAGTCGTCCAGCCGCACATCGAGATCGCCCTCGCTCGCCTGCGCCAGTCCGAAACCGGCACGCGCGGTCCGCTCGGCGTGCATGAGCCGGCCGCGCCGCGGATCGGACAGCGCCGCATGCGCGAACAGGATCTGGCTAGCGGCGAAGCGGCTCGGATTGTTCTCCTGCACGCCGGGACGAACGCGGAAGAAGGTCACCTGAAAGCCCATCGTCACCGGCTTGCCGTCCTCGATCGCCTCCAGCCAGCCGGTGACATACCACCACTCGACGCGAAACGCCGGATGCGCGCCATGGTCGCGCGGCAGATCGATCGACACCTCGGGGCGCACCACTGGATAGTCGACGGCGGCAGCGCCCGCAGCCAGGCTCGCCAGCCACAGTGCGGCGATCAGCACGGCGCGCATCACCAGTCCTCCCGCACCGCGCGCACCGCGTCGACCTGCATCGCGGCACGCGCCGACAGCACGGCCGCCGCCGTCGCCAGCAGGGTAATCGCCGAGCCGAACAGCGCCAGCGTGCCCCACGGCAACACCAGCTCCATGCTCCAGTGGAATGACTGCCGATTCACCACATGAATCAGGATCAGGCTGATCGCAGTACCCGTGGCCAGCCCGGTCAGCACGCCCAGTACGGCCACCAGCGCGCCCTCGGCACCGAGCATGCGGGCGATCTCGCCGCGCGTCAGGCCGATGTGCCTCAGCACGCCGAACTCGCGCCGGCGCGCCGCAGCCAGCGCGGCGAAACTCGCCGCCACGCCGGCGATGCCGATCGCGACCGCCACCGCTTCCAGCGCGTAGGTGACCGCGAAGGTACGGTCGAATATGCCGAGCGAGATCTTGCGGATCTCGCCCGGTTCGGCCAGCTCGATCGAATCCGCCGGCAGGCGCGCGCGCAATGCGCGGGCCACCTGCGCGGTGTCCGCCCCCGGCGCCAGCCACAGTCCGACATCGTTGACGCGCATGTCGCCGGTCTGGGTTCGATAGGTCGCCAGGTCGATCGCCACCGCGCCGTGCTGGCGCGCATAGTCGCGCCAGATGCCGGCGACCACCACCTCGATCTCGCGCCCGGCCAGCGGCAGGCGCACCCGCTGGCCGAGCTGCCAGCCGTAGAGATCCTGCATCGCTTCCGAAGCCAGCACGCCGATCGATCCGGCCGGCACCGTCACGCTGGCCAGCAGCGGAAGCGCGGCCCGGTCTGCCGTGAGCGGTCGCGCGATCAGCGCCACCTGAGGCAGCGCCGGATCGAGCAGCAGGCTCTGGTGACGCAGGAAGTCGATGCGCGCAAGGCCTGGCGTGGACTGGATCGCGACCTGTTCGGCGGTGTCGAAATGTCCGCTCTCGCCGGCCCGCGAAGCCCTCAGATAGAGATCCGCCGGCAGCACCTGACTCAGCCAGACATCGACCGACTGGCGAAACGAACCGACCATGATCGCCATCGCCCCCGCCAGCGCCACGGCGGCCAGCACGCCGGCCGCGCCCAGGGTGGCCAGGTGCGGCGCGCCGCGCAGTTGCAGGACCGCCAGCGCAAGCCAGGGCGCACGCGGGGTCGGCAGGCGCGCGAACAGCAGGCGCGCCAGTCGCGGCAGGATCAGCACGCTGCCTATCAGCAGAAGCGCGATCGCTGCGTAGCCGAACACCGGCAAACCGCCGATCGGCGGAAGCCAGACGATCGCCAGAGCCGCCGACAGGCACAGCAGGCCCGGTGCGACGGGCCCGAACCGCGCGAAGCTGTCGGCGGCGTCGCCGCTCTTCAGGGCCAGCGCCGGATCGCTGCGTGCCGCTTCGATGGCCGGCGCGGCACTGCCGGCCATCGCCGCTGCGATCCCCAACGCCACAAAGCCCGTCGTGCCCCACGGGTCGAACGCCAGGGCAGGCGCAGCACCCTGAAAGTAGCCGGCGCCGAGATCGCCGCCGATCAGGCGCAGAGCCAGTGCGGCCAGCGCATAGCCTACGGGCACGCCGATCAGGCTGCCGAGCGCGCCAATCAGCGCGCCTTCCAGCAGCAGCCAGCGCACCAGCGCACCGCGCGTGATGCCGGCCGCGCGCAAAAAGGCCAGTTCGGCGCGCCGGCGCACCACATTGACCGCCTGCGCCGAGAACACCAGAAAGGCGCCGGTGACCAGGGCGATCAGCGCCAGCATGGTCAGATTCACGCGATAGGCGCGCGACAGCCGCGCCGCCTGCGACTCGGCCTGCGCCGGCGTGGCGACGAAGACGCCTGGGGGTAGGTCGGCGCCGATTGCTCTCAGCGCGCTGGCAGCGTCGACGCCCTCGCGCAACCGCAGGTCGATGCGTGTCAGCACGCCCAGGCGCTCGAAGCGCCATTGCGCGGTGGCGATGTCGGTGACCGCCAGCATCTGGCCGGCACCGACCGCCGGCAGCAGGCCGCCGATGCGAAAGCGCGCACTGCCCACCCCGCTCTGCAGCGCGATGGCATCTCCGCTGGCAAGGCCGAAGCGCTGCGCGGCGGCCGGGCTCAGGTACAGTGTGTCTTCGTCCAGCAGGCCCGGCGCCCGGGCCGACTCGGCGGTGCGTTCGCCGCGGCCGGTGCCTTGCGCCGGCGGCGGAATCAGTGCCACGGACAGCGAAGCGGCGCGGAAGACATCGAGCCCGATCAGCTTGAGCGCGCCGCCTCCCTCGCCGGCTGCCCCGAGTGGTTTGGCGTCGATCTCGAGCAGCGGACTGACGGTTTCCACCTCGGGGCGTTGCGCGAGCTGCGGGTAGAGCGACTCGTCGAAGCCGCCGCGCGCACCGCGCACCTCGATATCCGCCTGACCGGAAACCGTGCGCAGGCCGCGGCCGAATTCGTCCAGCGCCGAACGATTGACCACCGAGACCGCCACCCCGAGGGCCACGCCGAGCGCCAGCGCCAGCACCGACATCAGGGCGCGGCCCGGCTGCTGCACCAGGTGGCCGAGAAAGGCGTGGGCGAGGACGGCGCGCATGCCGCTCAAGCCGGCTCCAGCCGGCCGTCGCGCCCAAGCCGCAGCACGCGATCGGCGCTGGCCGCCGCAGCGTGCGAGTGGGTGACGAGTATGCCGATCGCCTGGTGCGCGACGACCGACTCGCGCAACAGGGCGAGAATGCGTTCGGCGGTTTCCGGATCGAGATTGCCGGTCGGCTCGTCGGCCAGCACCAGCGCCGGACGATGCACGAGTGCGCGGGCGATCGCCACCCGCTGCAGCTCGCCGCCGGAGAGTTCGCGCGGGCGCGAGCCGGCGCGGGCCGCCAGATCGACGGCGGCGAGCATTTCGTGCACCCGCGGCTCGATCGGCTCGATGCGATTGAGCGCCAGCGGCAGCGCGACGTTCTGCGCCACCGTCAGATGCGGCAGCACGTGGAAGGCCTGGAAGACGAAGCCCATCCGCGCGGCGCGCAGCCGGGTCACGCCATTGTCATCGAGCGCGGAGAGATTCCGCCCGTCCAGTTCGACATGCCCGCCGCTCGGCCGATCGAGCCCGGCGATCAGGTTGAGCAGGGTCGATTTGCCGCAGCCCGATTCGCCCATGATGGCCACATAGTCGCCGGCCGCCAGATCGAGATCGATGCCGCGCAGCAGTTCGCGCGGCGGCAGATCGGGCTGCAGCGCGGGCAAGGTCTTGGACAGATCGACGAGGCGAAGCAACGCGGGCTCAGGTCGGGGACGAAGCCCGATTTGACCATGTGTCGACGGGAAAGTGGCAGGACGCCCCGCGAATTGCGAATTCAGCCGAGCAGACGCTCGTCGGTCGCGCGCAGGCGGCGACTCAATTCACGCGCCATGTTCATCTGGATCAGCGCGAACTGTTCGAGGTCGCGCTGGTACAACTGATGCAGGCTGGCGGCGAAGATCTCGAAGGCGCTGCAGTCCTCCAGCGCCTGAACCGAGGCGCTGCGCGGCGAAAGGTCGATAAGCGCCATCTCGCCGAAGCAGTCGCCCGGGCCCAGACGGCTCAGGAGCAGCGCGCCCTGCCGGGCCTTCTTGCGCACTTCGACCGTGCCCGCATCGAGCACGAACATCGATTCGCCCGGCTCGCCCTCGCGAAAAAAGAAGGCGCCCGGGCGTACATGCACATCGCGTGACACGCCGAGCAAGAAGCTCAGCGCGTCTTCCTGGATACCGCCGAACAGCGGCATCTGCTGCAGCAAGGCGATTCGCTTGGACTCCATCGTACCCCCGCTCGCCAAAGATTTTGCGTCCGGCATAGGCGCCTGGAAGTTGAGAGCATACGCCACCGTGCGATCGATCGACAGCCGGCCGCCCCAAGCAAGTACCGCCGGGGGGGGAACATCTCGAACGGATCGTTTCGACGGATCGCCGGCAGTCAGGCCGACAAGGCTGCCAGCCACCCCGCCGCACCGGTGATGCGCACCGCGCCGCGCTGCTCTTCCTGGCGCAGATCGCGCACCAGTTGCACGGCCTGGGTATCGGGAAATCGCGATGCGAAGCTGCTCAACGCGCGGTGTGGTGTGGGGTCCGTCAGCTTGCATTCGATCAGGTGGGTCGGTCGCCGCCCGGCCGACAAAACGAAATCGACTTCCGCGCCGTCCTTGGTGCGAATTGTATGCAGACCCAGCGAGAGCCCCTGCGTGTCGTTGAGGAAGTGCACATGCTTGAGCAGCATGGTGGCCACCGCGTTCTCGAAACGTATGCCGTCGTCACCACGGACCAGGCCATTGTCGAAGAAGTAGATCTTCGGCATTTGCAGGATCGCGCGGGCGATGTTGTGGTGCCACGGCTGCACCGTGAACACGATGTAGAGTGCCTGCAGGATATCGAGATAGCGTTTGAGGGTGATCGGCGAGACGGCCAGATCGCGCGCGATGGACGCCAGCGACAGCGGTGAGCCCACGCGTTCGCGCAGCAGTCCGACGAACAGCCGCATCGCGCCGATCTCGTTGATGCGCGAGAACTCGAGCACATCTTCGCGAACCAGATCGGTGAAGTATTGCTGGCGCCAGCGCGCCGCCTGGGCCGGATCGTCGGCCAGGCACGGCTCGGGAAAACCGCCGCGCTCGATCAGCCAGGTCAGCGCGTCGGCCGGCGTCGCACCCTGCTGCTCGCACCATTCGCGCACCGAGATCGGATGCAGGCGCAATGCGAAGTAGCGCCCGGCCAGCGATTCGCCGCCTTGGCGAAAGGTGTCCATGCGCGCGCTGCCCGTTACCAGCAGGGCATGCCCGTCCGGACGGCCATCCACCACGCCTTTGAGCCAGCCTTTCCAGTCCGGCATCTTGTGGATTTCGTCCATGACCAGCAGGCGCGCGCGCGGACTCCAGCTTTGCCGCTGCAGCACGGCGCGGTCGGCGACGACATCCCAGTTCAAATACTGCGCCTGCTCGAATTGCGCGATCAACTGTCGCGCCAAGGTGGTCTTGCCAACCTGACGCGGGCCCGTGAGTACGACCATCTTAGCCTGAAGATCGGTGGCGACGCGGTCGTCGAGATAGCGTTTCATGCGACTATTGTACCTAATAGTATCAAATAGTCGCGACTTTTTTATATACTAAAATGGATTGGACGGATTCCGACGCGAGAGGGCCACCTGTCACGGGCGTACGCGGCCTTCGTTGTTAAGCGCGAGCGCGGGTGCGAATTCACGGCCCTACCCCCATCCCGGCCTTCCCCCTGGCGGGGGGAAGGAGAATTGCGCGGCTGGAGGCCAGCATTCATGCGCTTCTTCGGGCATGGCAGGCCGCAACGCCCTATCCATGGGCCTCACCGGATTGCTGGTCTGCGGACCGCCTATCCATGCGGTCCGTGGAGCACGTAGCGCGTAGGTTGGGCAGAGCGAAGCGAAGCCCAACGGTATCGTCCTCTGACGTTGGGCTTTGCTTCGCTCTGCCCAACCTACCCGAACTGCGTCTGGCCGGTCGCAGGCAGCCGGACTTCGACCCGCAATCCCCCGAGTGCGGCGGAATGGGCGAACTGCAGGCTGCCTTCGTAGCTGTCGACGATGTCGCGCACGATGGCCAGGCCGAGGCCGCTGCCGGGTTTCGATTCGTCGGCGCGAAAGCCGCGAATGGTCAGCTCGTCGAGCGCATCGGGTGCGCAGCCCGGCCCGTCGTCCTCGACGACCAGGGACAGGCCATCGGCCTGCTCCGCCGTCAGCGACACGCGGCCATGGCACCACTTGCAGGCGTTGTCGAGCAGGTTGCCGAGGAGTTCCAGGAAATCCTCGCGCTCGCCGGCAAAGCGGGCGCCGGGCGCGATCTCCCATTCGATGCGCGCCGCCTTGTCGCGATACAGCGCGCCGAGCGTGCGCGCGAGCGCCTCGATCTCGCGCTCGAGGTCGACGCGCTGCCCCGGCATGGCCGCGCCGGCCAGGCGGGCGCGCTTGAGTTCGCGCTCGACAATGCGGCGCATCTCCTCACTCGATTCGCCGATCGCCGCGCGCAGACCCGGCTGCGCGGCCAGTGCCGGCGCGTCGGCGGTCTGGTTGAGCACCGCCAGCCGGGTCTTCAGCGCATGGGCCAGATTGCCCAGCGCCTCGCGCGAGCGGCGCGAGCGCTTGTCCATGCTGGCGAGCAGGCGGTTGAGCTCGTCTATCATCGGCTCGATCTCGGCGGGCGCGGCGGCATCGATGCGTGCGGTCTCGCCGCGCTCGAGACGGGCAAGGTTTTCCCGCACCGCGTCGATCGGCGCCAGGCCGCGGCCGACGATCAGCCGCTGTACCAGCAGCAGCGCCGCCAGCACCACCGCCGATACCGCGCCGTGGATCAACTGAAAGCGGCGCAATCCGGCTTCGAGTGCGCTCAGATCCTCGGCGACCGCGATGGTCAGATCATGCTGCTGCCGCTGGTAGCCTCGCACATGCACCAGCAGCGGCTGGCCCTGCGGCCCGGCCAGCCGCAGCTCGAGCGAGCGGCCGGGCGCCAGCGGCTCGATTGGCGGCACTTCGTCCCACAGCGAGCGCGATTGCTCGCGTTGCGCACCGGTGATGACGATGTAGTAGTGGCCGGAAAACGGCCGCTGGTAGATCGCGTCGATGCGCGCCGCGTCGATGGCAAGCACGCCCGTATCGTCGAAGCGGCTGCCGGCGAGCAGGGTTTCGGCGTCGTGCGCGAGCCGCGCCAGCAGTTGGTCGGTGGTCAGCTTCTCGATCGCCCGGCTGGCCACCCACCACTGCAGGCCGAGCAGCAATACCAGGCTGGCCGCCAGCCCGACCGACAGCCGGGCCTTGAGCGACGACATCAGGCACGCTCTCCGAACACATAACCTTGGCCGCGCAACGTATGGATGATGCCGGGGCCGAGCTTCTGGCGCAGGCGATTGATGTAGACCTCGATCACGTTGCTGTCGCGGTCGGCGTCGTATTCATAGACATGCTCGGTCAGCCGCGATTTCGACAGCACGCGGCCGGGGTTCAGCATGAAATAGCGCAGCAGCCGGTATTCGATGCCGGTGAGCCGGCTGCGGCTGCCGTCGGCCAGAATCAGCGACTGTTCGTGTTCGTCGAGCGTCACCCCAGCCACGCTGAGCGGGCCGGCCGCCACCCCCTGGCCGCGCTTGGCGACTGCACCGATGCGGGCCAGCAGCTCCTCGAACTGGAACGGCTTGCCGACGTAGTCGTCGGCGCCGGCCTTGAAGCCCTCGACCTTCTCCTGCCAACTGCCGCGCGCGGTCAGCACCACCACCGGAATCCGGTTGCCGCGCTGGCGCCAGTTGGCCAGCACCTCGAGGCCGGAGCGGCCGGGCAGGCCAAGATCGAGCACCACGAGGTCATAGGGCTCGATGTCGCCGAGCGCCTCGGCGTCGACGCCGTCGGTCGACAGGTCGACCGCGTAACCGGCGCTCTGCAGTGCCGAGCGCAGTTGCGGCCCGAGCCGCGCATCGTCCTCGACCAGCAGCAGGCGCATGTTCAGTCGTCCTTCTCGACCTTGAGCAGTTCGCCGCTGCGGGCATCGAGTCTGAGTTCCCAGACACGGCCACCGCCGTCGAGTATCTCGACCTCGTAGATGTATTTGTCGTGCTTGTGCTTGAGTTCGGTTTCGAGAATCTGGCCGGGCTTCTCGGCACGCGCGCGTTCGGCGATCTTTTCCAGCGGCATGATTTCGCCCGCGTCAAGCAGACGACGTGCGGCGACATGGTCGGAGTCGGCGCGTACTGGAATGACCGAACCGAGCAGCAGCGCGGTTACCAGCGTGCCGGCCCCGGCCAGCGCGAGCAGGATTTTGGTGGTTGCCATGATTCGAACTCCAGTCGGGCAGAAGATGACGCGAGTCTAGGCGACGACAGCTTAACCCAGCCTGAATGGCGCAGCACGCGGGCGGCGAACCCCCGCTACACTGTCGGTCCATGCATGATGCCAATGACAATCGGCTGGCCGTGATCGGCGGCTGTCCGGCCGGCCTGATGGCCGCCGAGGTGGCGAGCGGCGCCGGGCTGCGGGTCGACCTCTACGACGCGATGCCGTCGTGCGGGCGCAAGTTCCTGCTCGCCGGCAAGGGCGGGCTGAACCTGACCCACGCCGACAGCTTCGACACTTTCGCATCGCGCTACGGCCCACGGCGCGAGCAGGTCGAACCCTGGCTGCGCGCCTTCGATGCCGAGGCCGTGCGCGAGTGGGCGCGCGGCCTGGGCGTGGACACCTTCGTCGGCAGTTCGGGCCGCGTGTTTCCGAGCGACATGAAGGCTGCACCGCTGCTGCGTTCCTGGCTGCGGCGGCTGCGCGAACAGGGTGTGCGCTTTCACATGCGCCAGCGCTGCCTGGGCTGGAACGCGGATGGATCGCTTCATTTCGCGACAGGGAACGGAACACAGGCCGTGCAGGCCGATGCCGTCGTACTGGCACTCGGCGGCGGAAGTTGGGCGAAACTCGGCTCGGATGGCGCTTGGGTGGCGTGGCTGGCGGCGCGCGGCGTGTCGCTGGCCCCACTCGCGCCAGCCAACTGCGGCTTCGACGTCGCGTGGAGCGAACACCTGCGCAATCGTTTCGCCGGCGAACCGGTGAAGTCGGTCGGGCTGCGCCTGCAGGGCGACGCGGCCGGACGCATCGGCGAATTCGTCGTCACCGGGCATGGCCTCGAGGGCGGCGCGATCTACGCGCTGTCGGCACGGCTGCGCGAGGCGATCGCGCAACAGGGTGTGGCCGTGCTCGAACTCGACCTCGCACCCGACAAGAGCCTGCGGCGGCTGATCGACGAGATCGACCATCCGCGCGGTGCGCGCTCGATGGGCAGCCACCTGGCCAGCCGCACGGGAATCAAGGGCGTACGCGCAGCCCTGCTGCGCGAAGTCGTGCCGCCGCCGGACTACGCACGACCGGAGAAGCTGGCCGGGTGGATCAAGGCGCTGCCGCTACGGCTGGCAGCACCCCGGCCGATCGACGAGGCGATCAGCAGCGCCGGCGGCGTGCGCTTCGAGGCGCTCGACCCGCAGCTGATGTTGCGTGACCTGCCCGGCGTGTTCTGCGCCGGCGAAATGCTCGACTGGGAAGCGCCGACCGGCGGCTATCTGCTGACGGCTTGCATGGCCAGCGGAAGTATCGCGGGCGCGGCGGCGGCGGCATGCTTGCGCAGCAGAAATCGGTAGCGTGCAGCATCGGCCACGCGAGGCGCGCGCGCCAGCCCAGCAGAGTCATTCGCATGCATTCAGTCGGATTCGCTCTCCGGCTTCACATCCGGCCTGGGCTCTCGTGCCTTGCGCGTCCGGTCGCGGAATGCCATCGCGGTGTCGAATGCGGATCGGGTGAAGTCGAGCACGGCGGCGAAATCCTCGTCGGACAGCCGGCGGGCGCTGTCATTGACGCTGTAGATGTGGGCGAACTCGCGCTCGCGGCTGCTTTGCAGCACCAGCCGGCCGACGCCCAGATCCTCGAGCACCTTCCACAGCGCCGGATTGTTGGTGCGCGTGAGTTTCATGACAAACGGAATCGGGTCGTTGCGCGCGAGCACGGCCGCCAGCCGCATGATGATCTCGAACGGCAAGGCCGCGGTGCCGCCCTCCACCGCCTCGAGCAGCGAGGGATCCTTCAGATCGATCGCCTTGCCGAGTTCCTTGAGCGACAGCCCGGCCGACTCGCGCATGTTGCGCACCAGCGCGCCGGCGCGGTGGAGCGCGCTGCGTTGGCCCGGCTTGGTCGGCAGCAGGGCCTTGGCGACGTTGAACGACATCGCCGCGGTGCTGGCCACTCCCAGCACCGAATCGGTCCACGAACGCAACTCGCGCGCCAGCAACTGCAGCGTGGAATCGTCACGCTTGGTGACGGCGGCGGTGCGCGGCGCGGCGGATTTGCGGGGGCGGCCCGCTCCGCGTGCTGCGGGCTGGCGGGTTCTGGTGGCGGGCATCGTCGTCTCCTGATGATGCCCGCGATTGTAGACGCGATTCGAGCGACCGACGCGACGCCCAAATTGCTGCCGCCACCGATGCCCGGCCGGGCGTCATCCGCGAATCACGATCTGCGCCGGGTATCCGTTCGGGCTGACGCCGGGTATCCGTTCGGGCTGAGCTTGTCGAAGCCTACAGGATTGCGCTGCCGACGTGCTCGCCGCGCTCGTACACCACATGGGCGCGGCCGACCAGCAGCGGATCGAGCGAACCGACCGTCTGGAGATCCTTGTTGGCGTACGGCAGCTTGTGCAGGATGTAGCGCATGGCATTGAGGCGCGCGCGCTTCTTGCAATCCGACTTGATGACGGTCCACGGCGCATCGGCGGTATCGGTCTCGAAGAACATCGCTTCCTTGGCCTTGGTGTATTCCTCCCACTTGTCGAGCGAAGCCAAGTCGACCGGCGACAGTTTCCACTGCTTGAGCGGGTGCGCCTCGCGCTCCTTGAAACGCCGGCGCTGCTCCTTGCGGCTGACCGAGTACCAGAACTTGATCAGGTGCACACCGCTTCTGACGAGGTGGCGCTCGAACTCGGGCGCCTGGCGCATGAATTCCTCGTACTCGGCCTGGGTGCAAAAACCCATCACGCGCTCGACACCGGCGCGGTTGTACCACGAGCGGTCGAACATCACGATTTCGCCGGCGGTCGGCAGGTGATTCACGTAACGCTGGAAGTACCACTGCCCGCGCTCGGTCTCGGTCGGCTTTTCCAGCGCCACCACCCGCGCACCGCGCGGATTCAGGTGCTCCATGAAGCGCTTGATGGTGCCGCCCTTGCCGGCCGCATCGCGGCCCTCGAACAGCACGACAACCCGCTGGCGGGTTTCCTTGACCCAAGCCTGGAGTTTCAGCAGTTCGACCTGCAGGCGGTATTTCTGCTTCTCATAACTCTTTCGCGACAACAGGTTCAGGTACGGGTAGCCGCCGTCGCGCCAGTCGGGAGCCAGTTCCTGGTCCGGGTTGAGCTTCGGCGCATCCAGCACCTTCGCCTCGGCATCGAGCATCCGGCAGATCGCCGCCGCGTCGTCGGGCGAGGCGCCTTCGAGTACCGCCCGCAGCGTCTTGGCGTGGGCCGCACCGTCGCCATTGCCCTTGCGCGAAAGGATGTCGCGCACCGCGGCAAGCTTGGCGGTCTCGGCGGCCTCGACCGCCTCGGCGACAGCGTACGATTCTATGCCGCGTTTGCTGCTGGACGGGGCAATGTCGCCGGCAACAGCGCGGCGGGGTTTCTCCGGGGCTGCTGCCCTCGCCTTCGGCTTGGCCGCCGGGCGAGGTGTTGCCGCGCCGCTGACAGGCTTCCTGGGGGGTGTTGTCTTGCTCATGGCCGCTCCTGCTGTCATGTGGATCCGACTATTTTAGAATAGTCTGGCCGACCCATGACAATCCGCCTCAGGCGTCGGGTCCGGAACCAAGCATCGCGCTTCTCGGGGGTAAGCCATCATGGACTTGAAACTCAGCGGCAAACTGGCGCTGGTCAGTGGCTCGGCCAAAGGCATCGGGCTGGCCATCGCCACCGTTCTGGCGCGCGAGGGCGCCGAAGTCATCGTCAATGGCCGCAGCGAGGCATCGCTGGCCCGCGCCATGGAGAACATCTCCGCGTCGGTGGCCAGCGCGAGGCTGCTCGGCTACGCCGGCGATCTGTCCGACGCGACTGTGGCGGCCGCACTGGTCAAGCGCTTTCCCGACATCGACATTCTGGTCAACAATCTCGGCATCTTCGAGCCCAAACCGTTCGACGAAATTCCCGACGAGGATTGGCGCCGTTTCTTCGATGTCAACGTGCTGTCGGGCGTGCGCCTGGCGCGCGCCTATCTGGCCGGCATGAAGCGCCACGGCTGGGGACGCATCGTCTTCATCAGCAGCGAGAGCGGCATCCAGATTCCGCAGGAAATGATCCACTACGGCATGAGCAAGACCGCCCAGCTCGCGGTGTCGCGCGGCATCGCCGAGACCTGCGCCGGCACCGGCGTCACCTGCAACGCGGTGCTGCCGGGACCGACCCATTCCGACGGCGTCGAGGAATTCGTCGCCAAGCTCTCGGGCGGCGCGCCCTTCGCCGAGTTCGAGCGCGAGTTCTTCAGGAGCGCCCGGCCATCGTCGCTGCTCAAGCGCTTCGCCACCACCGAGGAAGTCGCCAATCTGGTCGCCTTCGTCTGCAGCCCGCTGTCGTCGGCGACCAACGGCGCCGCGCTGCGGGTGGACGGTGGTGTCGTGCGGGCGTGCTTCTGATTCGCCGTCGCGCCGTGCAGCCTGTCGCCGCCGCACTGATCTGCGCGGCGCTGGCTGGCTGTGCCGCTGCGCCGCTGGGCACCGGCATGCCGACGCAGTGGCGGGCCTCGCCCAACTTCGACGAGCGGCGACCGAATCTGGTGATCCTCCACCACACCACCGACGACGAGGCCGAGCAGGGCCTGCGCACGCTCACGGATCCGCTGCAGAAAGTCAGCGCCCATTACCTGATCGGCCGCGACGGCACGCTCTATCAATTGGTCGATGAGCGCGCCCGCGCCTGGCATGCCGGCGCCTCCTACTGGGGCGGCAATCGCGATGTGAATTCGGCCTCGATCGGCATCGAACTCGACAACAACGGCTACGAGCCCTTCGCCGAAGCGCAGATCACCAGCCTGCTCGCGCTGCTGCAGGATCTGCGCGCGCGCTACGCGATTCCCGTCGCCAATGTGCTCGGCCACGCCGACGTGGCGCCGCGACGCAAGGTCGATCCCAGCCGCATGTTTCCCTGGCGACGCCTGGCCGCGGCCGGTTTCGGGCTGTGGTGCGAGCCGCCCTATTCGCCGCCTCCGCCGGGCTTCGACAGCCTGCTCGCCCTGCAGGCTATCGGCTACGATGTGTCGCGGCCCGAGGCGGCGGCCGCGGCATTCATGCTGCATTTCATGCCCGAAGCCGGCGACGATCCGCAGCCGGCCGCGCTCGACACCGCCCTGCTCGCCTGCCTGGCCGAGCGCAAACGCGCGGCGCCAGAACCCGACGCGGATCGCTGACCGCATGGCCTGCAGGCCGTATGGAATGGCGCTCTGCAGCATGGCATGCCTGTGAGCGCCATTCCATGCGCCTTCCCGGCATGCCATGCCGGAAAGCGCCATCCGGTGCGGCTTCCAGCACGCGTAGGTTGGGCAGAGCGCAGCGAAGCCCAACGCCGGAGGACGATATCGTTGGGCTTCCTTCGTCAGCCCAACCTAAGAGCTACGAGCTGCAGGCCGCATGGATAGGCGTTCTGCAGCATTGTATGCCTGTGAGCCGCATTCCGTGCGCCTTTCCAATATGCCATGCCGGAAAGCGCCATCTGGTGCGGCTTCCAGGCCGCTATCGAGCACGCGTAGGTTGGGCAGAGCGCAGCGAAGCCCAACGTCGTAGGGGAAAGAGCAAGTCGGGCTGCGACCTGCGCTATCCTGCGCAAGATGGATGAACGAATCGAACGCGACTTTCTCGCCGCCGCGCCGGCGGTCGATTTCTGCGCGCTGCGCCTGGTCGGGGAGACCTCGGAGCAACTGACGGTGCGGCAGAACGTGGCCGAGCCGCCGCGGCTGTCGATCGACGGCGGCGCGATGGTCACGCTGATCGAGCGCGGCGGCCTCGGCTATGCCGCCACCAGTGATCTGTCGCCGGCCGGCCTGCGCGATGCACTCGAGCGCGCGCGCCGCTATGCGCAACTCGGCGGCGGTCGTTCAGTCGTCGACTACAGCGGCATCGCGATGCCACGCCCGCAGGGACGTTATGCCTCGACCGTTCACGACGACATCGGCGGCCTGTCGCTGGCCGACCGCTACGCGCTACTGACCGACGTCTCGCGTGCGACCAAGGTGGATGCGCGCATCGTCGACTGGGACGCCAGCCTGTGGCACACCCGATCCGAGCAGCGTTACCTGACGGCCGACGGCGCGCGTGCCGAGCAGCACTTCGACTACCTGGTCTCCTCGATCTCGGCCACCGCCCACGCCGACGGCCAGACTCAGTCGCGCAGTAGCGCCGGCCGCTACAACGGCTTCTGCCAGCAGGGCGGCCTGCAGGTGCTCGACCACGCGCATTTTCGCGACGACGGCGCGCGCGTCGCCGACGAGGCACTGCAATTGCTCGCCGCGCCCAACTGCCCGAGCGGCCGTATGGACGTGCTGCTGATGCCCGACCAGATGATGCTGCAGATCCACGAGTCGATCGGCCATCCGCTGGAGCTCGACCGGATCCTCGGCGACGAGCGCAACTTCGCCGGCACCAGCTTCGTGACGTCCGAGATGTTCGGCAGCTACCGCTATGGTTCGCCGCTGCTCGACGTGACCTTCGATCCGGACCGTGCAGAGCAGTTCGCCAGCTACGCCTTCGACGACGACGGCTCGCCCGCGCAGCGCGAGTACATCATCCGTGCCGGCCTGCTGCTGCGCCCGCTCGGCGGCGCGATCTCGCAGGCGCGCGCCGGCCTGCCGGGCGTGGCCAACTCGCGCGCTTGCTCGTGGAACCGGCCGCCGATCGACCGCATGGCCAACCTCAACATCGAGCCGGGCGAGGCTGCCCTGCAGGACATGATCGCCTCGATCGAGCTCGGCGTGATGATGCGCACCAATTCCTCGTGGTCGATCGACGATTCGCGCAACAAGTTCCAGTTCGGCTGCGAATACGGCCGCATGATCCGCGACGGTCAGCTCGCCGAAGTGGTGAAGAACCCGAACTATCGCGGCATCTCGGCCACCTTCTGGCGCTCGCTGGCGATGGTCGGCGACAGGACGACTTTCGAGGTGATGGGCACACCGTTCTGCGGCAAGGGCGAGCCGGCCCAGGTGATCCGCGTCGGTCACGCCTCGCCGGCGTGCAAGTTCGTCGATGTGGACGTGTTCGGCGGCGAGGCCTGATGCAGACCTACTTCAACGAGCTCGCCGACCACATGCAGTCGCTCACGCGCGGCGGCGAGGTGACGACCGCCTGGCTGGCGGCCGAACAGTCGGACTTCGTCCGCTTCAACAAGTCGGCGTTGCGCCAGGCGATGAACGTCCGCCAGATCGCTGTCACGCTCGGCCTGATCGCCGATGGCCGGCGCATCGAACTGCGCAGCAGCCTGAGCGGCGATGCGGCGCCGGACAAGGCGCGGCTCGCCGCCATGTTCGGGCGGCTGCGCGACGAGCTGCCGCAGGTGCCGCCCGACCCCTATCTGCTGATCGCCAGCGAGGTGAATGCTACCGAGCACCGCGTGGTCTCGACCCTGCCCGATCCCGGCCAGGTAATCGAGCGCGTGCTGGCCGCGGGCAAGGGGCGCGATCTGGTCGGACTGTACGCGGCCGGGCCGATCATGCGCGGCTTCGCCAATTCGCTCGGCCAGCGCAACTGGCACGAGGTGGCGAGCTTCGAGCTGGGCTGGAGTTTCTATCATCGCGCCGACAAGGCGGTGAAATCGAGCTACGCCGGCACGGTCTGGAACGATGCGGTCTTCGACGCAAAGGTGACGCTGGCCGCCGAACAGCTTGCCCGGCTGGCGGAGCCGGCCAAATCGCTGCAGCCGGGCCGCTATCGCGCCTATTTCACGCCGACCGCAATGAACGAATTTCTCGGCGCGCTGGCCTGGGGCGGTTTCGGCACCAAGTTGCAACGCACCCGGCAGAGCGCGCTGATGCGTCTGCACGACGGCGCGGTGACGCTCAGTCCGGCGATCACCTGTTTCGAGAACGTCGCCGACGCCATGGCGCCGTCATTCCAGGCCGACGGTTTCGTCAAGCCACCGCGGGTCATGCTGATCGAGCGCGGCGTCGCGGTCGACACGCTGACTTCGCCGCGCACGGCGCGCGAGTACGGTATCGCCTCCAACGCGGCCAATGCCGAAGAAATGCCTGACTCGCTCGAACTCGCTCCCGGCTCGCTGGCCATGGACGATGCGCTCGCCGCGCTCGATTGCGGGCTCTACATCGGCAACCTCTGGTACCTCAACTACTCGGACCGCCAGGCCTGCCGGTTGACCGGGATGACGCGCTTCGCCAGCTTCTGGGTCGAGAACGGCCGCATCGTCGCGCCGCTGCAGGTGATGCGCTTCGACGATTCGATCTACCGCATCTTCGGCGCGAACCTGCTGGCACTGACATGTGAACAGGAACTGGTGCCTGATGGCGACACCTACGAAGCGCGTTCCACGCGCAGCGTGCGCACGCCAGGGGCCTTGGTCAGCGACTTCGCGCTGACGCTTTAGCGGATGACCTGGAAAGGCAATTACTCCCCGAGCGACAGCCAGGTGTCGTAAGCCATCATGGCGATACCGATCGCCATGACAACGCCCAGGGCGACGATCTTGAGCTTGAAGAAGACAGCTCCGAGGAAAAGCAACATCAGCAATATGCCTACCAGACCAAATATCAGTTTCATTGCGGTCCCTCCAGGTTCATGCCGGCCGACTGCACGTTCACGGGCTTGCCTGCGCGAGCGTCGCGCTCAGCCATCGGGCGGTGCGCAATAGCCGCCCATCGTCGCCGCGCCGCCCGACCAGTTGCAATCCCAGTGGCAGGCCGTTTTCGCCGGTGAGTAGCGGCAACGAGATACATGGCATACCACATAGCGTCCACAGTGTACAGAACATGGGACTGCCGGTGGATTCCAGACCCGCCGGAGCCGTGCCCGCCGTTGCAGGCGTGAGGATGGCATCGAATTCGTCGAACAAGGGTTCGAACCCGTTGTTGAGGATGGGCACGCGCGCCAGCGCCCGGCGGTAATCCACCGCCAGGACCTGGCGGCCACGCTCGATCTGCGCGCGCAGCGACCCGGAGAGTTGGTCACGGCCGGTTTCGTACTCGCGCTCGAACGAACCGGCGAGGTCCGCCTCCATGATCAGGCGATGCCATTCGAGGGCCTCGCGCGACTTCTCCGGCAGGTCGAACCTGCGCACCCGTTCACCCAGAAACTCGACCAACTCGGCGAAGGCTTCGCGCGTATCGGCGGCAGCGTCGTCCCACATCGGGGTTGGCACGAAAGCGAGCGTCGGCGGGAGCGGTGGTGCCTCGGCAGCGATGCGCGTAAAGGGCGGCCGGGGCATCGGACGTGTCGCCGCATCCGCCTCGTCGAAACCAGCCAGGGTTTGCGCCAGCAGCGCGGCATCCTCCACCGTGCGCGCGAACACGCCCACCTGGTCGAGGGGCGGCGACTGGGTGAGAACGCCGTGGCGCGAGATCAGTCCGTAGCTGGGCTTGAATCCGACGACGCCGCAATAGGCCGCCGGGCGGAGAACCGAGCCGTTGGTCTGCGTACCGACCGCCAGCGGCACCATGCCAATGGCGACCGCCGCAGCCGAGCCACTGGACGAGCCACCGGGCGTGTGTTCCGAGTTGTGCGGGTTGCGCGTCTTGCCCGGCGCATAGGTCGCCAGTTCCGTGGTAACGGTCTTGCCCATGATCACCGCGCCGGCCTCGCGCAGCCGGCTCACCAGCGTGGCATCTTCTGTCGCAATGCGGCCGGCATGAAGCGGCGTGCCATCCCCGGTCGGCATGCCGCGTACGTCGATGATGTCCTTGACACCGACCGGAACGCCGTGCAGTGGGCCGATCGGGCGACCCATGGCGCGCATGTCGTCCAGTTGCCGCGCCTGTTCGAGCGCATGAGCCGGGTCGAAAAAGGCCCACGCCTGCACGCGCTCCTCATGCTCCGCGATGCGCTCGACGCACCCACGCGCATATTCCTCGGCGCTCAATTCGCCCTCGCGCAGATGGTCAGCCGCCTGGGCGGCGCTGAGCTGGCAGATAGCCCCTACATCCATCGCCGCCTCAGTTGCCGTAGAACAGGTCGGGAAGCCAGGTCACGATCTGCGGAAAGACATACATCAGGACCATCGTCAAGAACACCATGGACAGAAAGGGCAGGCAACCCCTGAAGATGGTCCACAACTGCACGAACGGCGGCGCGACGCCCTTCAGGTAGTAAGCCGACATCGCCATCGGCGGGGTCAGGAAGGAGGTCTGCAGATTCATCGCAACGAGGATGCCGAAGAACATCGGATCCACGCCGAAGTGCGGCAGCAGCGGCAGGAAGATGGGCACGAAGATGATGATGATCTCGCTCCACTCGAGCGGCCAGCCGAGCAGGAAAATGATGACCTGCGACAGGATCAGGAAGGTCACCGTGTCCAGATCCAGGCCGAGCACGAAATCCTTCACCAATGCCTCGCCACCGAGGTAGGAAAACACCGAAGAAAAGGTCCACGAACCGACGAAGAGATAGCAGACCATGGCGGACGTACGCGCCGTCAGATAAACCGCCTCCCTCAGCCGTATCCAGGTGAGCGCCCGGTAGGCAGCAGCGAGCGCCAAGCCGCCCATCGCACCGACCGCGGCCGCCTCGGTCGGCGTCGCGAGCCCGAAAAGAATGGCCCCCAGCACCGAAACGATCAGAACGGCGAGCGGGAAGAAAGCCTGCAGCAGCATGACGACCACCCGGGTCCAGGGGATGTCGGTCTGCTCCTTCGGCAGCTTGGGCGCGAGCGACGGATTGATGGCCACCCGCGTGACGACGTACACCATGTAGAGCCCGGCCAGCAGAAAGCCCGGCAGGATGGCAGCAGCATAGAGCTTGACCACCGACACGGCCGATGTGGCGCCATACACGATGAGCATGATCGACGGCGGGATCAGGATACCCAGCGTTCCGCCGGCGCAGATCACGCCGGTGGACAGGCGCTGGTCGTAACCCGCCTTGAGCATGGCCGGAAGGGCCAACAGCCCCATCAGCGTCACCACCGCGCCGACGATGCCGGTAGCGGTCGCGAACAGCGCGCAGGTAATGAGCGCCGCCACGGCCATCGAACCCGGCACGACACGAAGGGCCACCTGCAGGCTGTGGAACAGCCTGTCGAGGATGTTCGCCCGTTCGATCACGTAGCCCATGAACAGAAACAGCGGCACCGCCACCAAAGTGTCGTTGTTCATGACACTGAAGGTGTTCTGGGTGAACAGGTAGAACACCCGATTGTCGAAGAACGCCTGGTCGGGCTGAAAGTAGGCGTAGTAGCCGAAGGCCACGCCCATCGCCATCAGCGTGAAAGCGATCGGAAAACCGAGCAGGATGATGAAGATGAACATGCCCAGCATCAGCAGGGCGGCTTGCGGGTCGGTCATTTTGCGCCCTCCGCAGGCTCGCCTCGGCGCTGGCGCGCCTCGTCCTCCTGCTGGTGCTGCAGCGCGGATTCGATCTCCTCCACGTCGTGCAGGCGCTGCGGCCAGCTGCCGTCGCGGATGCACAGGATACAGCGCATCACCTCGGCAACGCCCTGCAAGGTGAGCAGGAATCCCGCCACCGGTATGAGCATCTTGAGCGGCCAGACCGGCACACCGATCGGGCTATTGACGCTGACCTCCTGAATGCGGTACGCGTCGGCGGCATAGCCCCAACCGGCAACCATCAAGGAAACGACACCTGGAAAGAAGAACAGAAAGTACAGAACCAGTTCGATGCTCCCCTGTACCCGCGGCGGCCACAGGCGGAAGATCACGTCCCCCCGGACATGGCCATTGCGCGACAGGGTATAGGCGCCCGCCATGATGAAGAGCGCGCCATAGAGCATGTAGCTCATGTCGAACGCCCAACTGGTCGGATTGTTCAGCACATAGCGGACGAACACCTCGTACGACGTGCCGAGTGTCAGTATGAGGATGCACCAGGCGAAGGCATGGCCGACCGATTTCGACAACTGGTCCACGCCGCGCAGAACGCGATTGATCATGGGAACCAGCCCAGGTTGGGGCGCAACGAGAAACAGGGCGGCGGCAACCGCCCCGCGTTTGGCATGGTCAGGCGATCACAGGCAGGGCGACCCGCCCTAGAAGCCGAGCTTGCCGTGGATGTGCTCGTAACCGAGCTTGAAGTCGGCGTCGTTGATGAACCAGTACCTGGCGACACGCTTGGACCACGCCCGCTGGCTCTCCACCACCTTCTTGAAGAAGGGATCCTCATCGGAGAGGCGCTTCGAAACGACGTCCCAGGCCTTCAGTTGCGCCTCGAATATGGACTTGGGCGTGCGAATCACGTTCACCTTGTGAACGTTGGCCAGTTCGTCCAGATCCCTCGAGTAGTTGTCCATCGCCGTCCACCAGTTCGAAGCCGAGGCGGCCTCCGCACCGTAGCGCAGAATCGCCTGCAGATCCTTTGGCAAGGCGTCGTGCTTCTTGCGGTTGAAGATGATCTCGAAGAACTCCATCGCCTGGTGGAAGCTGCCCATCATGTAGTTCTTCGCCACGTCCTGCGCGCCGAAGCGCATATCGGAGGTGGGATTGTTGAACTCGAAGGCGTCGATGACACCGCGTTCCATGGCTGGCACGATCTCACCCCCCGGGAGCTGCGTGACCTTGAGTCCCATCTCCTGCATCAGGTCGGCAGCCAGGCCTACCGTGCGGTACTTGAGGCCCACCATGTCGGCGGCGCTAGTAACCGGTTTCTTGAACCAGCCCAATGGCTGGGTGGGCATCGGCATGCAGAAGTAGCCGACCACGTCGAGCTCCAGCTTCTTCAGCAACTCGTTGTAAAGATCAAAACCACCGCCGCGATAAATCCAGGCGAGCGTCTGTTGCGCATCGCAGCCGTTGATCGGGCCCGACCCGAACAGCGACGCGACCTTGCTCTTGCCGTACCAATACACCGGGACGTGGTGTCCGGCATCCAGCACACCCTTGTTCACCGCGTCCATGACTTCGAACGGCTTCACGACCGCGCCCGCCGTCAGGTAGTCGATGCGCAGTCGCCCTTCGGCCATCTCGTTGACGCGTTTGACGTACTCCTCGGCCATCTCGTTGAAGATGTCCTTGGCACCCCATGCACCCTGCATCTTGAACGTCACGGTCGACGGCTTCACGGCAACGGCAGGTGCCGCTGCCGGCGCAGCACCGGATTTCGCGGGCTCCTCCTTCTTGCCGCAGGCGGCGAGAAGCGCTGCCGTTGCAACAGCCGAAGCTCCGCCGATGAACTTGCGGCGCCCGAGATTCTTTTCTGGTTGATCAGGCTTTTCGCCACCCGTCTTTTCGTTCATGACCCTCTCCTCCGCAAGTGGCTCGTTGTTGGCTTGGTCAGCGCCAGGCATCCGCCGAACCTGTCGGATGCAAGGGCCCGATAACACGGCATGGGGGATACTAATCCCGCAGCATTGAGGAAGCAAGCCGCCTCCCGAGGCCGGCTCTTGAGGCACGGCGGCAATTTTTTTCAAACTGAAATACAGAGGAATCGGGATGGAAACCCACCGCCCCCATGAGTCGGAGGGGATCCTGTGTGTTAGGCGGGATCAGATCCCGAGGTCACGATCATGCTAAATGCAATCGGACCCGTCGGATCGTCGATTCGCATGAGTTGGGGCTGCCGGAAAGCAGTCGTGGGATCTGGTTGTTACTCCGCATCGATGCCGTGCGAATCTGCCCGGCAGCAGAATGGGTTCGCTGATACCCCGGACGATTCGTCAGACTGCCACGCGTAGCATACTGATTCGTACGTTCCGAGTCGGCCGTCGGCGATGCCCAGCCCGGTGGGCTCAGGCCGGGTTCACGCCCCGACCAGTCCCACCGAGGCCGCGCCGCGCCGCAGGCAACACCGGCCGGCCTGCTTGCCGGCGTACATCGCCGCATCGGCGCGCTTGAGCAGGCCGAGCGCGTCACGCCCGTCCAGCGGCGCCAGCGCATAACCGATCGTAATGCCGACGCGACAACACTGGCCGGCGGCCACGAAGGGCTCGCGCACGGCCTCGAGCAGCTTCTGCCCGAGCGCTCGCGCCTCGGCATCGCCGGGCAAGGCATCGGCGACGACGACGAACTCGTCGCCGCCGAGGCGCGCGACCAGGTCACTCGCACGCACCAGCGATTCGAGTCGGCGGGCCACGCCGATCAGCAGCTCGTCCCCGGCATCGTGACCGAAGCGGTCGTTGACCGACTTGAAGCCGTCCAGGTCGAGCAGGAAGACCGCCGCCAGACGCTCGGGCGCGCAGCCCGCCAGCACGCGCGCGAGCGCCTCGTTCAGGCCACGCCGGTTGGGCAGGCCGGTCAGTGCGTCGGTATGCGCGAGCGAACGCAGCGCGTCGCGCTCGAAATGGGCACGCTGGGCCGAGGCGCGCAAATCCTCGATGCGCACCCCGAGCACACACATCCACATCACCATCTCGAACAGCGAACCGAACTGGAACGCGTGCTGGGTCCAGAAATTCGAAGGCATGTAGCCGCGCAGCATTCCGACCATGGTCAGCGTACCCAGCCCGTAGACTCCCCAGCCCACCAGCATGTAGACGCCGATACGCTCGCCGCAGCGCGCGCGGACCCACGCGGCCGGAATCGCCAGCAGCATGGGCAGCGGTCCGAGCAGGGTGGCGCCGATCTGGGCGAAGCGGTAGTCGACGAGGCCGACCGCGAAGAGAACGCCGATCAGCGCGGAAACCGCGGCGCAGGCGCGTAAGCCGCGCGAAATCCAGGGCCGGATTTCGCGCACCCGCAGAGCCTGATCGATGAATAGGAAGCCCCCGACCAAGCCGCCCAGCAGAATCGCGAGCGGTGCGGCGCGCGTGGTAAGCCAGGCGTTGTCGCCCCACAGATGCTGCGGGCCGAGCCCGAAATAGGCGATGAAGAACACTGTGGTGCCGGCAAGCGTGAGCGAATAGTGCAGGAACATCGCGTCTCGCAAGCCCACCCACTGCGTCAGGCTGTACAACAGCAGACAGAGCGCCGCACCGGCCATCAGTCCCTGCAGCACCTGGGCGCGCGCCTCGCGCGCATGAAAGCGCTCCGGGGTAGACAGCGTCAGTGGCACGACCATCGTGCTCGTCGTCTGTACCCGCAGGATCAGTTCGTAAATCTGCCCGGGTTCGAGATCGAGGGTGGCGGCATGCCAACTGCTGGGCCAGGCCCGTTGCGAGAACGGCAGCGTGCGGCCGAGCGAGACATTGAGCGGCGGATGCGTACCGCCGAGCAGATGTAGCTCGATCCGGTCGATTGACGCGTAGTCCACCGACAGAACCCAGCGCGTGGGTCCACCGGCTGCCACCTGCAGCGGAACGCGCAGCCAGACGGCTTCGCGACGCACGCCCAGGTTCGCATGGGGCGCCTCGGGTGCGACGAACTCGGACCGGCGCGCCAAGGCCTGCGCGAGCGTCAGCGCTCCGCCGGGGTCGGCGAGCATGGTGACGGCCGGCCAGGCATCGATGGCATCGTCGCCGTCGAGCACCAGCGTGGGCGTCGTTGCACGAGCCGGCGCTGCTGCCAGCAACAGCAGCAGCAGAACGCAGCGGAAGATATTGGGAAGCATGGGAGCGCGCGATCCGGAGACGTCGGTAGCCTGACCGTTCTATCGACGCAACGACGCGTGACTTGAGGGCGAGCCACCGGTCAGCTTGCGCACTTGCACATACAGTCCACAGAAACCATTCGGTGCGAGGCGAAAAGCGCGAATGGCGGTTTGTCAGCGGCGCTCAGCGCATCCCTGCCCGCAAACCCGTCAATACCTCGATTTCCTCGACGATTTCTTCCTGCCGCAGCAGGTTGCGCTGGCGTGCCAGTTCTTCGATGCCGTGCTCGAGGTGGCGCAGGGCGCTTTCCATCTGCATCAGCCGCTGGTGATTCTCGACGCGGATCGAGCGCAGCAGCAAGGCGAGCAGTTGATGGAACAGGAAATGCTGGGCCACGCCCGCGGCGACCGCGCCCGGCGCCTCGTTCATCAGCGGCGGAACACCGCCGCAGTCAGACGCCACCGGTAGCGGCAGCAGCCGCTGCGTGCGTGCGGCATCCTCGTCGCGCAGACAGACGATCAGGCCGCACGCGGCCCCAACCTGGCGGCGAGCGGCGGCAAAAGCCGCGAGGATGCGATCGATGGCGGCAGCAGCATCGAGCCCGCCATCCGCGCCTGCCACCGGAAAGAGGTTGATGTTCTCCGGCAGGGTGGCCACCAGGCGCTCGCCGACGACAATGACCGGCTGGCGCGCATCTCCTGTCGCCTGCCACGCCCGCACGACATCCTCGTTGAAACTGCCGCAGAATCCGCGCACGGAGCCCAGCAGGAGCCAGACATCGGTGCCGGCAAGTTCCGGCGGCGGCAGAAAGCGCGCGACATCCTGCAGCGATCGCTGCAGGACGCTGACAACCTGCTGCTGTGCCTCTTCGCGTCGCGTGATCCGATGCAGTTCGGCCAGCGCGAAACTGCGCATCGCACCGAGGATGCCGGAGAGGTCGTCATAGAGCGCGACCCGCGCCTCGATCTCGCGCCGCTGGCTCATGCCGTCTGGGTTGTCACCTGCGGCAGGGCGGCCGTGATCACTGCCAGCCAGCGCTCGTGCGCATCCTCGAGCTTCAGGCCGGCGGTCGAAACAGCCGCGTAGAGCGCGGGCAGGATGTCTGCCGCGGCATCCGCGGGATACTTGTCGAGCAGTCCTTCGCCGTAGGCCAGCAGCCAGGCCAGATGGGCCTGCTCGGGCAACGGCGCCAGCTTGTCCTGTTTCAGCAATTCGCGCAATTGGCGGCCGCGCCGCAGCTTTTGCTCGACGGCCGGATCCAGCCGGGTGCCGAAGCGGGCGAACAGTTCGAGATCGAGGAACTGCAGGTAATCGAGGCGGATGCGGGCTGCCGCGGCCTTGATCGCAGGATGCTGAGCCTTGCCGCCGATGCGCGATACCGAAAGGCTGATGTCGATCGCCGGCAGCATGCCGGCCGCGAACAGCTTGGCGTCGAAATAGATCTGACCGTCGGTGATCGAGATCAGGTTGGTCGGGATGTAGGCCGACAGTTCGCCCTGCCGCGTCTCGATGATCGGCAGCGCCGTCATGCTGCCGCCGCCGTACTTCGGCAACAACACCGTCGATCGTTCGAGTAGGCGCGAATGAAGATAGAAGATGTCACCAGGGAACGCCTCGCGTCCCGGCGGGCGTTGCAGCAGCAGGGACAGCTCGCGATAGGACTGCGCGTGACGCGTGAGATCGTCATAGACGACCAGCACGTCGCGGCCGACGCGCATCCAGTGTTCGGCCAGCGCGCAGCCGGCAAATGGAGCCAGGTAGCGAAACCCCGGCAACGCATTGGCCTCGGCAACCACGACCACGCTGTAGTCGAGCGCGCCGGCCTGCCGCAAGGACTCGATGGCACCAACCACCGCCGCGCGCGGCTGGCCGATCAGCACCAGCACGCACAGCACATTGCGGCCGCGCTGGCTGATCACGGTGTCGAGCGCCAGCGAAGACTTGCCGAGGCCATCGTCGCCGATGATGAGTTGACGCTGCCCCTTGCCGATCGGAATCAGCGTATCGACGATCTTGCAGCCCGTGTAGAGCGGCTCGCTGACGAAGTCGCGCTCGATGATTGGCGGCGCAGCGGCTTCGAGACAGCGAAATTCCCGCGCCTCGGGTGGCGGCAGGCCATCGAGCGGGTTGCCGAGGGGATCGACGACCCGGCCGAGCAGGCCATCACCGGCGCCGATGGCAAGGTTGCGGCCGACGTGGGTCACCGCCATGCCGGCAGTGACGCCGTGCTTCTGCGCCAGCAGAATGGCGCCGAGCAGGTCGCGGCCGAGCTGGAAGACCAGCCCGGTGCTGCCGTCGTCGAAGCCGATCAGTTCGTCGAGCCTTGCCGACGGCAGGCCACGGATCCATGCGATGCCATCGCCGATGCCGACGACCTGGCCGCGCTCGGACAGGCGCAGGCCGAAGCGGTAGTCCGGGCTTGCCGCCACGGCGCCGTCAGCCCTCGCCATCCTGACGCCGGAAGAACGCGAGTTCGTCCGCCAGATTGGCGTGCAGCAGGCACTCGCCGACGGCGATGCGCACGCCGGCGATCAGGGCGGGATCGGACACCACCGCGATCTTCAACGTTTGCCCTGCCGCCGTCGACAGGCTGCGGGCAATCTCCTGCACCGTGGAAGCATCGAGCGGGTGTGCCGCCGCCACATCCGCCGCCCCGCCAGCGCCGACCTTTGCTGCCGCCTCGCGCAAAGCCTCGCGCTGCGCCGGCGGCAATGCGGCCAGATCCTCGATCAGCAATTCAGCGATGCTCGCCGTCAACCCGGGCGAGGCCAGCCGTTTCAGCATCGCCGCGACATTGGCGTAGGCTTCACCGGCCGCCTGGCGGACCAGTTCGGCCTCATGGGCAGCCGTCGTGGCGGCGTCGCGCACACGCGCCTTGGCCTCCTCGTCGGCCAGCGATTGCCGGATTCTTTCCATGCCGGCGACGCGCTGCTGCCCGAGTTCCCGCTCGAGTTGCTGGCGCATCTGCTCGCGCTCCTGCGCCCAGTGTGCGAGGCGTTCCCCGTATTCCTGCTTCAGCGAGGCGCCTGCCTGCTGCGCTTGTTCCGCCTGTGCCATCTCGTCCGTTACCCGCGCTTGCCGCGCATCGAGCACATCGAGCACCGGCCGGTAGAGAAAGCGCTTGAGGATCCACACCAGAACCAGAAAGTTGAGGACTTCGAGGACGAAGGTGGTCCAGTCGAATTGCATGGCCGGCGCCTACTTCAGAAAGTATTCGAGCAGCGGGTTGCGGAACAGCACGATCAGGGCGATGACCAGGCAGTAGATGGCCAGCGATTCGATCATGGCCAGGCCGATGAACAGCGTGCGCGTGATGGTCTTCTCGGCCTCGGGCTGGCGCGACAGGGCGTCGAGCGCGCTGGAGATGGCGCGACCCATGGCGATGGCGGGCAACATGGTGCCAAGCGCGATGACCAGACCGGCGACGATGGTCGACAGCATGCTGAACAGGTGGAGGTCGTTCATGGTTTCTCCTTGTCATTCGGGTTTGCAACAGCCGGCGCCGGCGGGACGGCGACCGAGTTCCCGGCGTCGAGCGGCTTTTCGGGTTCAATGGCGCCTGCGATATAGATGAGTGCGAGGATGCCGAAGATATAGGCCTGCACCACTGCCTCGATGACATGCAGCATCAACAGAGGCACCGGTACCAGGAAGCCGGCGATCAGCAACACCAGGAGCGCCGCCATCTCCAGGCTCATCATGTTGCCGAACAGGCGGATGGCCAGCGCAAGGGTGCGGGTGAGTTCGCTGATGACGTGAAACGGCAGCAGGATCGGGCTGGGCTCGGCGTAATGCCGCAGATAGCCGCGCAGGCCCTTGGCGCGGATGCCGTACCAGTGGGTCGAGGCGAACACCAGCAGCGCCAGCGCGGCGGTGGTCGACAGGTCGCGGGTCGGCGCATGCACGCCGGGAATCAGTCCGGCGAGATTGGCGGTCAGGATGAACAGCCACAGTGTCGCCACGAAAGGCAGCACGCGGCGTACCGCGGCGGCTGGCAGCACCTCGCCGATGGCGCGCTCGATCACCGCCACGATGCCCTCGGCGATGGTCTGGCGGCGCGCCGGCAGCACGGCCAGACGATGGGTCAGCAGCACGGCCGTGAGCCCCAGCAACAGCATCACGGCCCAGGTGGTCGCCACGGTGTCGGTAATGGCCAGTGGTCCGAGATTGAATAGCACGTTGCCGCCCAGTGCTTCACCGTTCATCAGCGATCCTTCATGAAACGATAGGCGTTGTAGGCGCCGAGCGCGATACCCAGCACGATCAGGCTCACCGTCCAGCGCACCGAGTAGCCGGCCGTCAGCGAGTCGAGCCAGCGGCCGAGATAGGCGCCGCCGACAATTGGCACGACGAACAGCAGGCCCACCGTGCCGCCGTAGAAGGCGATGCCTGCCCAGGTGGCCGGCGCGCGCTCGCGTTCTTCGAGGCGGCGCACGTCCTTGCCGGTTTCCTCGATCAGCTTGTCGCGGTCGGTCATTCGCCCACCCCCTGCCGGACGCGGCCCGAGAGTTCGCCAAGACGCCGCACCAGCGCATGTTCGATTTCGCTCAGGGTCGCCCGCGAGGTGTGGATATCGGAATCCGCCCGCGCCATTTCATCTTCCAGTTGCCGGACGATGCCGACGCGCTCTTCGCCGAGAAAGTAGCGCACCGTCGCCAGCGTCAGCCGCTTGTCGGTCACGCTCAGCACGCCGCCCGGCATCGCCAGATAGCGCCAGCGGCCCGCAGCGTCGACAAAGCGCGCCAGTCCGTAGCGCAGCACCGCCACCATGTGCGCGTGCCCGGCCAGCACGCCGAAGCTGCCGCTGCCGTCGCCCGCGATGAACTGCACGACGTCGTCGAAGTGCTTGGCACCGTGGCTGTCGTGCAGGTGCAGCGCGAAGGATTTCATGGCGGCATGGCGCCGCGCATATAGCAATCGGCCTCGCTGCTGCTGTCGTAGCGGCCGGCGATGATGCCCTCGCAGTCGACGATGGTCTGGGCCAGCGGAACGCGCGCGCCGGGTATGCCGGTGTGATCGGCCACCACGGCGAAGGGCTGGGTCAGGTAGCGCTGCAGCCGCCGCGCGCGCTCGACGATGCGACGATCGTTCTGCGACAGTTCCTCGATGCCGAGCATGGCGATGATGTCCTCCAGCTCCTGGTAACGCGCCAGATGTTCGCGCACGGCACGGGCAGTCTGGTAGTGTTGCTCGCCGAGCACCCGCCGATCCATCATGCGGCTGCCCGAGCGCAGCGGATCGACGGCCGGGTAGATGCCCTTGGCCGCCTGTTTGCGCGACAGGATGACCGTGCTGTCGAGATGGCCGAGCACGGTCGCAACGGCCGGGTCCGACATGTCGTCCGCCGGCACATAAACGGCTTGCACCGACGTGATCGAACCGCTGCGCGTCGACACGATGCGCTCCTCGAGCGAGGCCACCTCGGTCAGCAGTGTCGGCTGGTAGCCCACCGTCGCCGACATGCGCCCCAGCAGGCTGGAAATCTCGCTGCCGGCCTGGACGAAGCGGAAAATGTTGTCCATCAGGAACAGCACCTCGGTTGCCAGCGTATCGCGCAGGTATTCGGCGTAGGTCAGCGCCGTAAAGCCGACGTGGAAGCGCACGCCGGGCGACTCGTCCATCTGCCCGTAGACCAGCAGCGCCCGCGCCAGCACCGCGGCATCCTGCATCTCGTGCCACATCTCGTGGCCTTCACGCATGCGCTCGCCGACACCGGCGAACACCGAGACGCCGTGCATCGTGGCGCTGATCGCATGCATGAACTCCATCATCAGCACGGTCTTGCCGACGCCGGCGCCACCGAACAGGCCGGTTTTTCCGCCGCGCACGAACGGGCAGAGCAGATCGATGACCTTGATGCCGGTTTCGAGGATCTGCGTCGGAGGCAAGGTATCGACGAGTGCCGGCGGCGCGGCGAGGATATTGCGGAAGTCGTGCTCGGGCAGGGCAACGCCGCCATCGAGCGGCTCGCCGAAGACGTTGAGCATGCGGCCGAGGCAGCCGGGATCGACCGGCACATGCAGGGGCGCGCCGCGATCGAATACCGGCATCCCGCGGTACAGCCCGGCAACTGCGTGGAGGGCGATTGCCCGCACCAACGTCGGATCCAGATGTTGGCAAACGACGAGCACATAGCGCCCGCTGCCGTTGGCGACATCGAGCGCCTGGCCGAGCGGCGGCAGGTAGTCGCAGCGAACGTCGATGACCGGGCCTTGCGCTGCCTCGACTCGGCCGACGGAGCGAGCATCCAGGGCCATTTTCTGCGTCGATTTCTACCTGGTCGTCTTGTTGGCTTTCCGACGACAGTGTAATGCCGATCGCCATCGATTGGGCTGCGCCCGTCCGCAGCCGATCACCGCCGCGACGACAAACTCAATGGTTTCGCATCGATTCGCGAGCAGGATCGAGCGGGCGTCCGGAATGTCCGGCACCAGCCTACCGACAGGCTGCTACTTTTCGACGAAGGCGCGCTCGATCACGTAATCGCCGGGCTCGCCGATGCGCGGCGAGATGCTGAAACCGCGCGCGTCGAGAATGGCGCAGGTGTCCTTGAGCATGCCCGGGCTGCCGCAGATCATCGCGCGGTCGGTCGCCGGATCGAGCGGCGGCAGGCCGATGTCCGCGAACAGCGCGCCGCCGACGATCAGGTCGGTGAGCCGGCCCCGATTGCGGTAGGGCTCGCGGGTGACGGTCGGGTAGTAGATCAGCTTCTCGCGTACCTCTTCGCCGAAGAACGCGTTGCGCGGCAACTCCTCGGCAATGTAGTCGGCATAAGCCAGTTCGCTGGTGTGACGAACCCCATGGACCAGCACCAGCTTCTCGAAACGCTCGTAGGCTTCCGGATCCTTGATGATGCTCAGAAAGGGCGCCAGACCGGTGCCGGTGGCGAACATGTACAGATGCCTGCCCGGCAGCAGATCGTGCAGCGTCAGCGTGCCGGTGGGTTTGCGGCTGACCAGAACCTCGTCGCCCTCCCGCAGGTGCTGCAGGCGGGAGGTGAGCGGCCCGTCGGCCACCTTGATGCTGAAGAACTCGAGATGCTCTTCGTAGTTGGCGCTGGCGATGCTGTAGGCACGCAGCAGGGGGCGGCCTTCGACTTGCAGGCCGAGCATGACGAAATGGCCGTTGTGGAAGCGCAGGCCCTGGTTGCGTGTGGTCTTGAAACTGAACAGCGTGTCGTTCCAGTGATGAACGCTCAGCACACGTTCCGCAGCAATGGTGGTCATCGGTTTCTCAGGGAAGGTGTCCTGTCAGCTCGCCGCCCGGCAAAGCTGTCGGACCCTCCGATCAATTCGTGCAATGCTCAATTTGAGAGCAAATCGGGAAATTTGTGCGCGATAACCATAGAAGCAATGGTTATCAACGGCCCACTTGCATCGCACGACCGATAATATCGCAGCCGGTCCACAGCGGCTGACGATGCCTGCAGTCAGATACGGACTCGCGCTCAGCGGTCCGGCACCTTGCCGGTCCCAGGGGTCGGCGTGTTCGGGCCTTCAATGAGTTCGTCGATCACCGTGCTGTTCCGGAGCGCCGTGATCGCTGCATCGCGAGATTTGTCGGGAACTCGCAGCGTATAGAACCCCCCCTGCCCCGGACCATCGGCGATTCGCGCGCCCGCGTTCGAAAGGGCTGCGGCGATCTCGCGTGCGGTCGCTTCGGGCTTGAAGCGGGCGCGCAGCGATACGGCGGTAGCGCCATTGATCGAGCGGACCTGGGTTGTCGAAGCATCGCCGGCGTGCTCATCCGCAGGCGAATTGACCAGCAGGGCAGCGAGAAAGCCGGCCTGAACCACCACCAGCAGCAAAGCCGCCGCATATCGTGGCGGCGAATAGAGGGTGCGCATCCAGCGTTCGAGCCACACGGCAATGCCTGCCTTGCGCCGAGGGCTGAACTCGCGCATTCGTCGGGTGAACGCATCCAGCCCGGCCTCGGGCGCACGCTCCTGTTTGCGCAGCTCGAGCTCGCCGCGCAGTTCTCGCCAGTCGTCGAGCTCGGCACGTGCGTCGGACCGGACAGCCAGCATCGCCTCGAACCGAAAACGTTCGTCCGCCTGGAGGTCGCCATTCAGATATGCGAACATCGTCGCGGTCATACCTTCATCGGCGCGAGTCGTCTTTTCGGTCATTTCAGTTACTCCAGGCCTCGAGTCGCCCGAGACAGCTCTTCATCTTCTGGCGAGCATGAAAAAGGCGGGTCTTCACGGTGTTCTCCGGGCAGGACTGGATCCGCGCCACTTCGTCCAGCGACAGGCCCTCGAGCAGAACCAGATACAGGCATTCGCGCTGCTCGTCGGGTAGCTTGTCCATGCAATCGGTCAGCATGCGCCGCTGATCGGCGGCTTCGACCATCTGGTCCGGGCGCAAGGCCTGGTCTTCGATCAGCTCCGCATGCGCGTCCACTGGAACGTGATCGTTGCGGCGCGAACGCAGCCTGTCGACGACCTTGTGATGCGCGATGCCAAGCAACCATGTGCTGAATCGCGATTCGCCGCGAAATCGTTGCGGGTTCTTCCACACTTCAAGCAGCGTATCGATGGTCACTTCCTCGGCCTCCGCACGGTCATTCAACCGATTCAGGGCGAACGCGAAAACGCGGCGGTTGAACGAACCGTACAACTGCTGCATCGCAGGCTGGTCGCCGCGTTCAACGGCGACCAGCTGGGCGCGTATGCGCTGTTCGTCCGGATCGGTGTTTCGTGTCGTCATCTCTGAGTCGCAGGAAGGCGTGTGCAGGTTCAAACGGACTTTGTCCGCATTGCATGATCGGGCCGGATTATCCTAGATTCCTTAGTTCTACTTTGTCGGATTAGAAAGCCACTTCTTTCCGTAGCCATCTGATATAATGCAACACGTTGTTTATCAATGTGAATTACACGGAGTTGTCAATAACCATGTCAACTCAAATACTCGGATAGCATTACTGCTATCGTCCGCTCCGCCCTGGAGCACCTTGAATCGCACTTCTGCGCGTACGTCCCCTGTTTTTCCAGCGCTACGCGCTCGGTCAACCAGGCGGCGATGCGCTACGTCCGGGGTCTGTTTCAGTCGCGCAAGGCCAACATGGAGCAGATGGCCGAAGTCGTTGCGGACGCCCATTACCAGCGCCTGCACCACATGCTGAGCGAATCCGCTTGGGATCGGTGCGCGGTCTATGAACAGTTGGTGATCGATGCCAACACGCATTTCGGCAGCCTCGGCCCGTGTGCCTTGGTCATCGACGAGAGCGGGTTTGCCAAGAAGGGCGAGATGTCCGCCGGTGTGGCCCGGCAATGGAACGGGCGGCTGGGCAAGACGGACAACAGCCAGGTCGGTGTCTTCGCCGCCATCACCTGCGAGAACGTGGCGGCGCTGGTCGATGAAGAACTGTACCTGCCGGAACCCTGGACACGCGATGAGGCCCGTTGCCGGCAAGCGGGCATTCCTGAGGACGCACGGGCTTTTCGGACCAAGGGAGAAATCGCCTTTGCGATGATCATGCGGGCTCGCCGGGCGGGGCTGCAATTTGCCTATAGCGTGTTTGACGGCGGCTACGGCCACCTGCCTTGGCTGTTGCGCGATCTTGACGACGCACGTGAAGTCTTCCTCGCCGAGATGCATTCGAATCAAGCCATCTATCTCGAGGATCCGGCCGCGGCGATGCCCGGGCGCTGTCCCAGCAGGAAGGGCCGTCCGCCGACACGCCTGGTAACGCACGCGAGCGCCGAAACGGTGACCGACTGGGCACAGCGGCAGCCGACATCGGCCTGGCGGCAATTGTCGGTACGTGACGGCGAGAAGGGCGAGGTCATGGCCGAGTACCTGAAGACCCGGGTGTTTGTCTGGGACGGGCGAGCCTCCCAGGCACGTCAATTGCATCTGCTGGTGCGCCGCGAGTTGGATGGATCGAAACTCAAGTTCTGTCTGTCCAACGCCAAGGCGAACGCCTCGTTGCGCCATCTGGCGATGATGCAGGCGGCCCGTCACTTCGTCGAACGGGCGTTTGAGGACGCCAAGAGCCAATGTGGCATGGCCGACTATCAGGTGCGCCTCTGGAACGGTTGGCATCACCACATGACCCTGGTGATGATCGCGTTGATGTTCCTGGCCAAGGAGCGACTGGCCAACCGGAAGACGGCGCAACTGTTGTCCTGCCGCGATGTGGTCGAGATGCTGCGTCATCGCCTACCCCGCAAGATCGACTCCGACGAAGATCTCGTCCAATCCATCGCCGAACGCCACCAACGACGACGAAGTGTCATGGATTCTGCATACCGGCGTCAAGCTGAAATCCTTGGTCGATCAGGTTGAAATGCAAACTGACAAAGTAGAATTAGTCGGACGCGCCCGATGGTGCGTTCGGGCAGGTGTCGGGCAGGTGTATGGCGCGAAGCGACGACGCAGCAGGGCCGCTCCCTGCAAGGAGGAGCGACAAAGCCATACGCCTGCCCGGACGTGCCAGCCGGTGCGTAGCGGGCTCACCCGTTTGGAGAGGCTCGTCGAAGCGGCATCGGCTACGCTCCATCTGCGATTGCGAGGGCCACGCAGCGACCAACTGAGGAATCTAGCAGCCTGTCGGACTTGATTCGTGGGATGCGTTGTCGCCAAACCGGGATGGATGCAAGGCGCATCGCGCAGGCAATGGTCGTTCCATTGCCAAGCGGTGCAACGCCGCAGACGCCCGGTTTGGCGGCAACCCTTCGGAACGGGGTCGATTTGGGCGCATCGCGGTGTTGCGCCTCCTCGCTTGGGGGACACCCAAGCTTCGTCGGCGCGCCTTGCGCTGCATCCCAAATCGACCCCGTCGCACCCACGAAGCAAGTCCGACAGGCTGCTAGGATTATTGCATGCGCCGATCAGCGAAGTGCCGTCGAAGCCGCAGCATCGCCCGGGCGTCGTTTGTCGTTCTATGACGACAGGCTTTTATCTGGACGACGCTATTGAACTGGGCTAGCATTGGTCGTCCCATCGATCGACGCCGGACGCGCTCGGCGTGGCTCGCAAGTCGGGCCCGAAGGAAATGCTTCAAGCCCGGAAAAGTCGATTCACGCACCGGGCTGGCTTTCAGTTGGAGGCAACGCCATGCGGCTGAATCCCTCGCCCGATTTCTTTGAACCCCGTTCGTATTCGATTCGACCAAGTCCTGTATTGAATGGAGGGCTTGACCGCTGACTTCTCTTTTCTGCGATGCGACCCAGCATGAGCGATCGACGCGGTAAGCTCCGCACCATTGTCCCGCGAGGCATCGCTTTCGGCGTGCTGTCCGGATTGGCACTGCCCGTTGCAATCGGCGCCGTAGCCGTCGATTCGGGCGGACAGGTGGAGAAGCAGTTCCGCAAACCGCCCGGATCGCGAAGCGCCAAACCCCGTCCGCCGACGCTTCCGCAGCGCACCAAGCGACCCGCCCCGGCGGGTGAAGGCGTTGACGTATCGGGCTTCCAGCTCGAAGGCGGCACGGTTTATCGCCAGGACGACTTGCAGCCGATGTTCGCGCCCTACCTGGGCCGCAAGGTGACGCCGGAAGAGTTGCTTGCGTTCGCGGAGGCACTGACCGACCGGTATCACCGCGACGGCTATCTGTTGTCCGACGTGGAGGTGCCGGAACAAAGCGTCACCGATGGGGTGGTGCGCCTGGTTGCGACAGAGGGCTACGTCGCCGAGGTGCGGATTCAGGGCAGCGGCGATATTCCGCTCACGGTATTCGAACCGTTCATCGAGCCGATACGGACCGAGCGCCCGGCAACCGCGAACGTGCTCGAGCGAAACCTGTTTCTCATGAACGATCTGGGTGGCGTGGGCCTTGCCTCGGCGCTGGAACCCATCCCCGGTCAGGCTGGCGCCCATGTGCTCGTCATCAACGTCGCGCGCGATCGGCTGGCCGGCGCAGTGGCAGTCGATAACCGGGGCAGCAGATCCGCCGGTCCGTGGCGAGGATATTTCGACCTCTACGCGGTGGGACTGACCGGGCACTTCGACGAAACCGCGTTTCGCGCCGTGACCACCGGCGATCGCGAACTGAATTTCCTCTATCTTTCCCATGATGAACCGATAGGATCGAGCGGCGCGCGGGTCGGCGTGTCGGTCAACGCCAGCGATTCGCACGTCACCGACCTCGGCGCCAACATCAACCTCGAAACGCGATCGCGCGGGCTGGCAATCTCGGCGAGCTACCCGCTTTATCGCACCCAGCGCGCCAATGTCTATATGCGCGGCACCTACACCGCGCACAACGGGGTGACCGACGTGCCGGGTTTCCCCGTCACCCGCGATCGCGTTCGAGCGCTGCGGCTGGCCATGACGTTCGACTCGCTCGATTCGCTGGGTGGCGTCAATCTGCTCGAAGTCGAACTGTCCAGGGGCCTGCGCGGCATGGGTGCGTCGGCTAACGACGATCCCACGCGTTCGCGCGAAAACGGCCGCAACGATTTCTTCAAGACCACGGTCTATGCGGCGCGACTTCAATCGATTGCCGAGCATTGGTCCATACTGGCGGCGCTCAATGCCCAATACGCCTCCAACAATCTGCTGGTGCCGGAGCAGTTTGCGTTCGGTGGCGATCAGTTCGGGCGCGGCTACAACGCCGCTGAACTGGTCGGCGATTCCGGCGTTGCGCTCAAGCTCGAACTGCGCTTGAGCGGCGGCAAACCCGAGTCCCTGCCCGGTCCTTACACGGTGTATGGCTTCTACGATCTGGGCAAGGCCTGGACCCGCTCGCCGATCGAAGCGCTCGGCGAGGTTTCCTCGTACTCGGCGTCGTCGGCAGGACTCGGCGTGCGCATGAATGTCGGCAGCAACTTCGGCGCCTTTGTCGAAGTGGCCCAACCGCTGACGCGCGATGTCGCCGAGCGCAACAACCGTCGCCCGCGCGTTTTTGGCGGGCTAAGCTATCGCTTTTGAGGGCCGCAGCCGGCCACAGCACGGGAGAACGAGATGATCTTGATCCCAATCGCAGCGCAATCGTGTCGCGCCCAGGGTGCCCCCGATTGGCGTGGAAATCGGCGTGGTTGTCCGGCATCGATGACCCGCCTATGTGTCGCGGCTCTGTTCGGTGCTCTGCTATCCGGCGGGGCGCTCGCGGCCTTCTTGGGCAGTGGCACCATTCCGCCGAATCTGAGTTCCAAGTCGTCCAAGCCTGCGGCCGCACGCGCACAACCTGCCCGTCCCGCCAAGCAACAGCTTGCCACGGTGCCGAAGCCGGCGGCGGCCGTGCGCGTAGCCAAACCCAGTGCCAAACCCGTCGTCAAGCCGCCTGTTGCTGTCAAGGTGCCGGTCGCACCGAAGATCGTCGTCAGTAGTTCGACAGGGGGCGGCCGTCTCAGTGGCGGCATTCCGCCGAACCCGAGTGCCAAGTCGTCGGCCGCCGCCGCACCTCCTGCCCGCCCGGTCAGTGTTGAAGTCGCCAAAGCCCCGAGCCACGCGACGCCCGCCCCCGTTTCCAAACCGGTTCCCCCGCCAATCGCTGCGCCCAGGGCGCCGGATACGCCGAGGGCCGATCGGCCGCCGACGCAGGACGTCTCCCGAGCGAGCAACACCGCGGCCGTGCAGGCCAATGTCCCGCCCCCAAGTGCTGCCGGGCCGGCGACTACGGCCAGCGCCAATCCGTCCAAGACCGGGCTGAACGCGGGCGCGGTCGACAAGCCAGTCAGGACCGCGTACCGCACGGGATCGGATGGACACGTTATAACGCTTACCTCCTTTCAAAGACCGGACGGGACTATTTACGAGACGGCAATATCGCCGGCGGCGTCTCCCCCGCCAAACGCAGCCAAACCAACGGCCGCGCCGCCGTCGCCAACCGCAAGTAAACCACCGGCCACTCCGCCCCGTGTCCAGCAAGCCCGAAGCTCGGGTAACGCCGTCCCCAGACCAGCCGAAAGCCAGCAGGCCGCCGCTGCGGTTCCGCAGACAAAGGCCAGGACGGACAGCACACGCGACACCCCCGCGAGCGAGCCGATCAAGGCCGCATTCGCGCCCAGTGCCAACGCGAACGATCGTCGGCCCCCCGCGCCGGTCGACGGCACACGCTACGGACGCGGCGTGATTCCGCCCGACACAGTGTCGCCGCAGCGCACCCAGGAACCAGGGACGATCACGGTCATGGTGTCTGAGCCAACCAGCTCTTCCCCGGATCGGACCGCAGCGCTCCAGGCACTCCCGCTGCGCCAGGGCATGGATGTCATCGATCGCAGCATCGGCGAGTTCGATGCCTCGCGGACGGCACCGGCAGACCCAGCGACCGGGCAAGCCGATGCGCTCGCTCGACGCCAATCCCGGCAGACCGGCGACGACGACGCACCACGCGGTGCCGTGCCCGCACTGCAGTCGGCCGGCGACGAAGAGGCCAGCCCGCGCAACCGCCGTTCGCGCCAGGCGCGCGCGTCGGCCAGCCGCCGCGCGCCGGTCGCGCGCGCGAAACCCGAGCAGCCGCTGCGCTTCGGCAAGGTGACCCGGGCTTCGTTCGTACTCGCGCGCCTGCAGACGCCGGGTACTGCGACGCGCGGCGTTCACATCCTGCCGACAGCGAGGGAGGCCGATGTTTCGTACCGGCCAGGTGCTGTCAGCGGCCGCGGCGTGGCGCAGGTGGCCGATCTCGGACGCGGTTCGCCGACCTATGGCGCGGCGCCCGAGGTATTCGCCAGCGCCGGCGAGCCGCCCACGACCCAGGCTGTGGCGTGCGAGCCGCGGTCTTCCGCACGTCATGTAGCGCAGCGCCAAGGGAAGAAGTCGCGCGCGACGGCTTGCTCCTGACAGGTCGCCCCCGGCCAGACTGAATGCATAGTCTGCGCTGGATCACCGGGCTGCTGGCCGCCTGCTGCGCCGGTATGGCGGCCCAGGCATCGGCCGGCGAACCACCGGCGGCGCCGATGCTTCTGGTCGAACCGGGCGGCCACGTCGGCGCCGTGCACAAGATCGTGGTCGATGCCGCGCACTCGCAGGTCGTCACGATCGGCCACGACAAGACGATCCGTGTCTGGGGCGTGCCTGACCTGCAGTTGCGCGCAACTCTTCGCGTACCCATCGCCGACGGCAACGAGGGTCAGCTCTATGCCGCCGCGATTTCTCCGGACGGCACGACCCTCGCAGTCGGGGGGTGGACCGGTTGGGAATGGGACCAGAGCGCCAGCGTCTATCTGTTCGACATGGAGAGCGGGCGGATGGTGCGCCGGATCAGCGGCTTTCCCGAGGGTATCGGCGCCCTGGCCTATTCGCCGAGCGGGCAGCACCTGGCTGTCGGCCTGCTCGGCAGTGCCGGGCTCTACGTTCTGCGGAGCGCGGACTATCGGATGGCCGAGCGCGATACGCAGTATGCCGACAAGATCATCGAGATCGATTACGATGCCGCCGGACGGCTCGCGGTGAGCTCGCTGGACGGCATGGTCCGCCTGTACGACGAGCACGCCAAGCTGCGCTTGCGCAAGCGCGTGCAGGCCGGCAACAAGCCGGCCTCGATCCGCTTCTCGCCGGATGGCAATCGCATCGCCGTCGGCTTCTATGACAGCCCCCGCGTCTCCGTATTATCCGCCGCCGATTTGAGGCCGGCGTGGTCATCGCCCCGCGACGCTGCGCCCGGGCTTGCCAACCTCTATTCGCTGACCTGGGCGGCACGCGGAACAAAGCTCTGTGCCGGTGGCGAGAGGCGCGGCGCGGGCCCGAGCACGATACGCTGCTGGCGGGCCGATGGCCGCGGCAAGCCCGTCGTCACGCCGGTCGGGCGCACTCGTGTCGGAGATATCGCGACCGTTCCATCGGGCGAACTGGTCTACACCACCGACGATCCGAGCGTGGGTCTGCTCGGCACCGACGGCAAGGTGTCCGCGTTGCACGAATCCGAGCTGCTGGGTTTCGTCAACGCAGCCTTGAAGCTCGGGCACGACGCCTCGATCCTGTCCTTTCCGGGCGGGCGCGTTCCGGCGTATTTCTCGGTGTCGGAAGCCGACACGGTGCCGACCGCTGAACAACTTCGCAGCCTGCAGGGGCCGCTACGAGCAGCCAGCGGGCTGGCGATCGAACACGCCAGGGACGGCTACCGGCCGACGCTCAATGGCAAAGCCATCGCGCTCGAACCCTATGAGCGATCGCGCTGTCACGCGATCGCTCCCGACCTGAGCAGCTTCGTGCTCGGCACCGAATGGAATCTGCGCCGCTTCGATGCCACCGGCAAGGCAATGTGGAGCAAGGCGCTGCCGGCGGTAGCGCATGCGGTGACCGTCAGCGGCGACGGCGAATGGGCGGTCGCCGGCCTCGGCGACGGCACCCTGCGCTGGTACCGGATGGACGACGGTGCCGAGGTGCTCGCGCTGTTCGTGCACGCGCGCAGCAAGGAATGGATCGCCTGGATTCCAGCCGGCTACTACATGTCATCTCCGCAGGGCGATAGCTACATCGGCTGGAACATCAACCAGGGCAAGGAGAGCGCACCCGATTTCGTGCTTGCTTCGCAATTCGACCGCATCCTCTACCGCCCAGACATGGTGCAAGCCTATTTCAGGAGCAAGGGCCGGGGTCTGCCCGAAATCGATGGCCGCAAGGAGTTCGACGTCACGCGGCTGACCGAAGTGGCGCCACCACGGCTTCGGCTCGAACGCGTTCGGTCCAAAGACAAGGGCGCGCCGCGGGCGCGCTTCAAGCTGAGCGCGCAACGCACGAGACTGCCGATGCGCGACGTGGCGGTGTTCGTGAACAACATTCCGGTGATCGCCGCACGCGAGCGCGAGCTCTCTGGCGGCGCGCGCGAGACATTCTCGCGCGAACTCGATCTCGAACTCGCGCGCGGAACGAATCGCGTGCGCGTCGAGGTGTTCAACGGCGTCTCGATCGGCGTCGCGGAAAAGGTCGTGATCTCCGATCTGGCGGAGCCCGCCGCGCAGCGCGGCGACCTCTACGCGCTGGCCATCGGCGTAGGCAAGTTCCCGCGGCTCGCGGGCAAATTCGGGCTCAACTTCACGGCTAACGATGCCGAGGAGATGTCCGCCGCGCTCGAACGTTCCGGCGGCGGCCTCTTCGCCGACGTACACCTCAAGTTGCTCACTGATTCCACCTGGAGCAAACCCGACAAGGGGAACATCCTCTCGGCGCTTGAATTCGCGCGCGAGGCACGCGCGCGCGACACGATCGTGATCTTTCTCGCCTCGCATGGAATCAGCGATGCCGCAGGAAACTACTACTTCGTGCCACGCGACGCCGATCCGAAAGACATCGAGCGACTTGCCACGGGTCGCCCGCCGAGCGGCAATTCGCTGGTCTCGTGGACGCATTTCTTCGACGCGTTGCGCGCCGTCGCCGGGCGTCGCGTGCTGATCGTCGACACCTGCCAGGCAAAAAATATTGCCGGTACCTTCGATTCGCACAATCTCGCCAAGCGCTCCGCCAGCTCGCGCTTCGCGCTGGTCGTGGCGGCGCGCGGCGGCGAGGATTCGCAGGAATATGCGCCGCGCCGCCACGGCTTGTTCACCTATGCCCTGCTCGAAGGACTGGGCGGCACTGCCGACGCGAATCGCGACCGCAAGCTGACCCTCGAGGAACTCTTCGATCACGCCGTGCCGACAGTCGATCGCCTGCGCGACCGACGGCTCGGTCCCCAGACCCCGCAACTGATCTCTCCCGCCGCACTGCGCGACAGCGTCATCGGGCAAGTCGCCGACAACGCTCGCTGACCTGTCCCCCGTCACATCCCCTGCTGTCTCCGCATGCAGACAGTCAGCCTCGGCAATGCCCTGAAGGTTTTTTGAACCGGCACCGTTGCGCGTTCGACCCAAGGTCACAAGCGGCACACATCGCCGCGCCTTGAGACGAAGGAGCAGCCATGAACAAGAAATTCATCCGATCGACGCTCGCCTGCTCGATCGCCCTCTTCACGAGCGCCGCGATCCATGCAGAAAGCATTCGCCTCTATCGGTCGGGCGAGGTGCCCGACCCGCGCGTGGTGGCGCGCATCCTCGGCGCCAAGCCGGCGAGCTTCGCCAAACTTCCCAAGACGCGCGGTCTCTTCTATACGCCCGACGAGCCAGCGCCGGTCGAACCAGAGATCAAGGACGCCGGCCATACGGTTACCGAGGACGACATCGCGGCATCCGCGAGTGCGGCAGTGAGCGCCTGGAACATGAAGCTCGGACAGTCAGTGGAGCGCGGCGCCGGCGCCGGCACGATGCAAAAGACTGCCTACGCAGCAGCGGCCAGGGCGGACAGTTCGCCCGGCGAAAGCGCGACCGCGAAAGCGAGGGCGCAAAGGATCGCGCTCAAGTCCGAATCGCCGAAACCCGCGGCTGCCAGCAAGCCGGACGCGCTGGCCCTGGCAGTCAACTTTGCCAACAACTCGTCGCAGTTGAGCGCCGAAGCGCTGCGCGCGATCGACTCGGTCGCCGAAGGCATCAAGCTCGCCGGCTTCGAACACAAGGTGATCGTCGAAGGACACACCAATGCCGTCGGCTCGATATCCCGCAACAACAAGCTGTCGCAGCTACGCGCGGAAACCGTCAAGCGTTACCTGATGGTCAACCACGGCATCCCGGAAGCGGCGCTGGTCGCGAAGGGGCTGGGTTCGTCCCGGCCCTTGCCCGGCACGCATCCGGACAGTGGCTACAACCGACGCGTGCAGTTTCGCGCTGCCACCTGAGTGATTCCGTCTGTGCCGGCTTGATTGCCCGGCAGCGGTACCCCGGCCGAACTTCGGCCAAACATTCACCATTGCAAGAAGGAGCTACACCATGAAGATCGCATCCAAGTTCGTCGTCATCTCGACGCTGGCTGTTGCGTCGATGTCTGGATTCGCGGCTGGTGGCGGAGGCGGCGCGCCAGAAATCGTGTCGGGCGCAAGGGTCACCGTAAGCAACAACAAGGCATTGCGGATCGTGTCGGGCGGCGCCGACGTCGGGGTCGGAGCAGGCGGGCTGCTCGGGAAGTTGGCGGGCGCGAAGGTCCAGGTCGACGCCAGCGGCGAAACCAACGTGAACTCGGTGATCCTGTCCAATGGCGGCAAGATCGCTGGAACCGTGCTGGTCGATAGCAACAAGGCGGAAGACGTCTACAACCTGGGCGGCGGCACCATGAACGTGAACTCGGTTGTTCTCAAGTAATGAGTCCGGGGGGCGACGCATCGTCGCCCCCACCCCGGCGCGGAGGAAAGCATGCGATTCCAAAGACCCATCCTGACCCTTTGCGGCTGCCTGGTTGCAAACCTGGCGGGTGCGGTCGACCCCGACTATTACACACCGATCAAGGGATACGCCGCCCAGATGGATCGCGAGCCGATCGACGTCAGGAATCTCGGTATTTACGCGGTCGCGGCACGCAGCAAAGCCCGTCGCGTCGAGCACGACGCACTATCGAATGTGCAGACGTCGATCGTCAACAAGGATTCCGTTTCGGCGAAAGCCGCCGATGGCGGCGGCGACATCAACATCGCGAGCCCCCAGATCGAAGGCGGCAACCGCGGCAACGTGACGGTCATTGTCGAAAACGGCGCGATCAACGGCAACATCACGACCATACGCAAATAGGTTTGCAACCATGGGCGGGACGAAATCATGAACACATCGAGAATCGGTTTTCTTGCTCTACTGAGTATCGCCAGCCTGGCTGGCGGCGGCTGCGCGACGATTGCCGAGTCCGAATCGGCGGCGCGCGAACTGGTGGCCAAAAAGTCGGCAGAGTCGAACAGCCCCAGTGCGCTGGTTACGCGCTACAGCGGCGCGCTCGAGAGCTTCGGCGACATGCTGGAGAAGTATCGGCCGTCCGGAAAGGTGCTCTATGTGCAGACTCGCAGCATAGGTGATTCCACCAATCTTTCGCACCCTCTGGTCGGCGCCGAGCTACCCGGCGACATTACCGAGATGGTGCGCAGCGCGATCAATCGAGTCGGCTCGCGCGTCGTGTACGTTCCGTTCCAGCCCGATTACGTACTGGCACATGCACAGCAGGGCTCGAAGATCCAGCTCGTTCAGCCCGACGTGTTGATCACCGGCGCGATCACGGAGTTCGACCGCGCGATCGGCAGTGCGGGCAAGGGCGCCAATGCACGCTTGGTCTTTGGCGGCGGGCGCGGCCAGACCGACCTGAGCTGGGATCGCAAGGCGGCCACCACGTTGTCGGATCTTTCGCTGGACTTGAACCTGGTCGATTTCGCCACGCAGACCATGATTCCGCGCGTGCAGGCGGCCAACACGATACGCGTGCTCAATCAGACCTATGAGAACGGTATCGATATCGCGATCTACGGCAATGCATTCGGCGTGGTGACCAATACGCGCTACCTGCAGGGGCGGCACAGCGCGATTCGCCTGCTGGTCGATCTGTCGGTGCTCGAGGTGCTGGGCCGGCACACCAACGTGCCCTACTGGCGCTGCATTCCGAACGGCAAGCCCGATCCGGTCGTGATGGACGCAATCAAGCGCAGCTACGCGAAGAACGGTACGCCGACCAAGGTCAAATGGCTGCAGAACACGCTCAAGGAGTTCGGCTTTCCGCTCACTGCGTCGGGCAACCTCGACGACAAGACGCGCCTCGCAGTAGACGAAGTCGCCCCGCGTTTCAAGATTCAAACCACCGGCGACTATCTCGATCCGGACCTCTTTGCCGGCATCTACGTCAATATCCCGCTCAAGCGGATTCCGCCGGCGGGGCTCGCGAGTTCCACAGGGCTGGCGTCGTGAGCATGCATCGGCCGCAACCGTAGCGGCCCGTGCGCTTCGATCGGCATCGCGGCGCAGGCGGCTGGAAGCCGCATGGATTGGACTTCTGCGGACAGATGCCTCTGCGATCGGCTTGGATAGGGGCGTTCGACGGTGCCTGGCCTGAAAGCCTTGTGCGGTGCGGCTCTCAGTGGTGGGTGCTCCGAAGCAGACCTGATTCGAACCTCGGCCACACTCCTTCTCCCTCCCCGGGGAAAGGCCGGGACGGAGGTCCGGAGGGCGAACGCGCACGCACCGGTCAACTCGAATGCCAAACCCCCACCCCAGCCCTCCCCCTCGAAGGGGGAGGAAGGGTGCAACAGGTCACTGAAATGAGGTACTTAGCCGAGCGCGGACACTTTGGTGTCCGGCAGCCGTGTCATGAGGAAGCGGACGGCGGCCTCGAGGTTGGCGCGAGCTAACGACGAGAGCGGCGAGCCCAGCTCGAACTCGAATCCGCGGATCGCCAGCAGTCTGGCCGGCGGCGGCGCGGCGCCCTGGACCCGGCGATACACGCCGAGCAGTTCGGCCGGCGACAGGGCGTGCGACAACGGCGTGACGCGCATGTCCGCCTCGATGGTGTCGAACGAGAACGGGCTGGCGCAAGCAATGCTCGCATCGACGAACACGACCCGGCTGCAGCGCGCGAGGTCGAGCACGTGTTCGACCTGCAACTGGAATTCGGTCAGCAGTTCGACTGCCGGCGGTAGGACCGCGGCCTCGAGCGCGTCGATGCAGGCCGGGCCGAGCGCGTCGTCGCCGCGACTCGGGTTGCCGATTCCGATCACCAGCAGCGGCGCGGCGGCAGCCTCAGTCGCGCCGCAGGCTGCTGACGGTGTTGCCATCGGCATCGACGAGTTCGACGATCAGCGGCATCTTGCCAAGCGCGTGGGTGGCGCACGACAGACAGGGGTCGAAGGCGCGCACGGCGACCTCGAGGTGGTTGAGCAGCGGCTCGGTGATCTCGCGGCCGTGCAGGTAGCGCCGCGCCACCTCGCGCACCGATTCGTTCATCGCCTGGTTGTTGTGGGTGGTCGACACGATCAGATTGCACGTGCTCACCAGGTCGTTCTCGTCGACGCGGTAGTGGTGGATCAGCGTGCCGCGCGGCGCCTCGATCACCCCCACTCCCTCTTCGGCCCGCGTACCGCTAACGGTCAGTTCGCTGCCCAGCACGTCGTCATCGTGCAGCAGATCCTTGATGGTCTCGGCCGCGCACAGCATTTCGATCATTCGCGCCCAGTGGTAGTCGAGCGGCGCCTGGCTCGGCGTACCGCCCGCGTAGTCGACGAATTCCCGGCGCTCGATCTCGGCCAGCGGCGTTGCAATCGCATCGCAGTTCTGCACGCGCGACAGCGGCCCGACCCGATACCAGCCGGTTTCGGGACCAAAGGATTTGAGATAAGGGAACTTCATGTAGGTCCACGGCTTGACCTGCTCCTCGATCAGCGTGCCGTAGTCGGCGTAGTCCACACCGTCGAACAGGATCGCGCCGTTTTCGTCGCGCCCACGCAGCCAGCCATGATAGAGGTCCATCTCGCCGCCGACGCCGACCAGCGACATGGTCTTCGCACGCACCGCACCGAAGCTGTTGTAGAGCGCGGGCTGGCGGGCATGCAGCGCTTTCACCAGCGCGACCGCCTCACGGCTCCACTGGACGATCTGGTAGATGTCGGCGAGCAGGGCATCGCGCTCGGCGATGGTCAGCGACTTGTTGACACCGCCGGGTACCGAGCCGGTTCCGTGTATGCGCTTGCCCGCGGTGTGGCGTATCACCTCCTGCCCGAATCTGCGGATCAGCACGCCCTTCTTCGCCGTTTCCGGGTACTGCGCGGCGATCTCGACGATATTGCGCCGCGACGCCTCGCAGTCGAAGCCGAACAACAGATCCGGCGTACACAAATAGTAGAAATGCAGCGCATGCGACTGCAGGATCTGCCCGTAGTGCATCAGGCGCCGCAGTTTCTCGGCGGTCGGCGTCAGGCGATGCGCACCGACGATCATATCGAGCGCCTTGGACGCCGCCAGGTGGTGACTGACCGGACAGATGCCGCACAGCCGCTGCACCATCACCGGCACCTCCCAATACGGGCGCCCCTGGATGAACTTCTCGAAGCCGCGAAACTCGACGATGTGCAGCCGGACCTGGTGCACCTGATTGCGATCGTCGAGCAACAAGGTGATCTTGCCGTGGCCTTCGACGCGCGATATCGGATCTATCGCGACGCGCCGCAGCTTATCGGCGCCAATCGCGGTTTCGAGATTGGTTCGCATGGTCATCCTCAGTCGAAGTGGATCAACCGCTGTGCTAGCACCGGTTCGCGTCCGGCGACCAGATCGGTCAGCACCTGCCAGATCGCGTCGGCCGAGGGCGGGCAACCGGGAATGAAGTAATCGACATGCACCACTTCGTGCAGCGGGTGCACCTTGTCCAGCGGCAGCGGCAGTTCGGGATCGTTCGGAATCAGCCCGCCAGCCGGACCCGGGGCGGTCAGATACACCTCCTGCAGCACGCTGGCCAGCGACAGGTGGTTGCGTTGCGCCGGCAGCCCGCCGTTGATCGCGCACGCGCCGAGCGCCACCAGAATGCGGCAGTGCTCGCGGAACTCGCGCAGCACATGCACGTTCTCGGCGTTGCAGACGCCGCCTTCGATCAGACCGATGTCGCAGTCACCGACCTGCTTGATGTCGGTCAGCGGCGAACGATCGAAGTCGACCTGCCGCACCAGATCGAACAGGCGCTCGTCGATGTCGAGAAACGACGTGTGGCAACCGAAGCAACCTGCCAGCGATGTGGTCGCGATCCGCACCCTGCTCTTGGCATCCACGCTCAATCCCCCTCGTGCGGCGGATCGAATGGCCGCTGCCCGATCGGCACCGCGAAGCCCACCCGCTTGCGCAGGATGGCGCCGACCGGACAGACGTGCGCCGCCTTGTCCTCGCCGCTGAAATCCGTGTCGCCGAGACGGCCCGACTTGGCGTTGACGATCAGCCGCGTATGGATGCCGCGCCCCGACAGCGCGAACACGTTCTTGCCGTCGACATCGCGGCTGGCCCGCACGCACAGCGAACACAGAATGCAGCGATTGGTGTCGAGCAGGTAGTCGGCGTGCGAGGCATCGACCGGGCGATCCGGAAAGAAGTGGTCGTAGTGCGGCGACATCATCTTGAGTTCGTAGGCACTCGCCTGCAGCCGGCAGGCACCGCTCTTCTCGCACGAGGGACAGAAGTGGTTGCCCTCGACGAACAGCATCTGCAGCAGGGTGCGGCGCTCCTCGTTGATGTCCGGCATATCGCTTTCCACCGTCATGCCATCGTGCGCCGGCGCCGTGCATGAGGAAACCATGCGGCCGTTGATCCGCACCGAACAGAGCTTGCACGAGCCGTGCGGCTTGAAGTCCGGGTGATAGCACAAATGCGGAATTTCCTGCCCCGCCGCCTGCACCGCCTGCAGTATGGTCTGCCCGGGCTCAAACGGAATATCGCGCCCGTCCAGTTTGAACGCGTTCATTTTCGATCCCCGATGTAGGCACCGGCGTCCTGGCGCCCGGTCATCTGCCGCGCCTCGGCCAGCGCGCGATCGAGGTCGAAGGCCGGCACGTACTGAGTGTGCACCAGACGACGCTCGTAGGTCGACCGGAACTTGGCGATCGTCTCGAGTACCGGGTTGCAGGCCGAGTGACCCAGGCCGCAGTGCGAGAGCGAACGCAAGCGGTGATTGAGTATCTCGATCTGCTCGAAATCATAGGGCGAGCCCTGCCCGCGCGCCAGCTTGTCCATCAAATCGTTGAGCAGCGAGGTGCCGACCCGGCACGGCGTGCAGAATCCGCAACTCTCGTGGGCGAAGAAGCGGGTGAAGTTGCGCGCCACGTCGAACATGTCGCGCTGCCTGCCGAATACCATGAAGGCGCCGGCGGTCGGAATGTCCTCGAAGCAGATGCCGCGCGCGAATTCGCCGGCATCGATGCAGTTGCCGGACGGCCCGCCCACCTGCACGGCCTGGGCGGCGCCAGCCCCGCAATCGGCGAGCACCTGGCCGACGCTGACGCCGAACGGATACTCGTAGATACCCGGACGGGCACAGTCGCCCGACACGCTGAGCAGCTTGGTTCCGGACGATTGCGGGGTGCCGACAGCCGCGAACCACGATCCGCCGTACACCGCGATCAGGCTGGCGGCGGCAAAGGTCTCCACGTTGTTGACCACCGTCGGCTGATTGCGGTAGCCGCAAGTCACCGGATACGGCGGCCGGTTGCGCGGGGTGCCGCGCTTGCCTTCCAGCGATTCGATCAGCGCCGATTCCTCGCCGCAGACATAGGCACCGGCACCCAGATGAATCTCGATGTCGAAATCGAAGCCGGCAACGCCGAGTATCGACAGCCCGAGCAGGTTCTGCTCGCGGCGGCCGGCCAGAACGCGATTCAGTGGTTCCAGCAAATAGCGATACTCGCCACGCAGATAGACGAAACCACGGCGCGCACCGACAAGCCGCGCGCACAGTGTCATGCCTTCGAACACCAGGTCGGGACGCCTGGTCAGCAGCACGCGATCCTTGAAGGTGCCCGGTTCGCCTTCGTCGGCATTGCAGACGACGTAGTGCGCCGCGGCCGGCGCCTCACGGCACAGCAACCATTTGGTCGCCGTGGCGAAGCCCGCCCCGCCGCGGCCCCGCAGGTTCGACGCAAGCAACTCGTCGAGCATGCCCGGCGCTCCGCGGGTTTCGACGGCCTTCATGGCAGCGCCCAGTTCGAACGGGCTGCCGAGCAGCATGTCGGTCCGCCGTATGTTGTCGTCGACGCGGAAGAACACCGCGGGCCATTCGTCGAGCGGGACGCGGCTGCGAATCAACTCGCAGATCTCGTCGATGCGGGATTCGCCGAGACGGGTGATCGCCCGATTGTTGACCAACATCGCCGGGCCCTGATCGCACATCCCGGTGCATGAGGTCAGATCGACGCTGACCACCCCATCTTCCGAGACCTTGCCGGGCTCGATCCACAGATTGCGGCACATCCGGCTCTTCAAACCGGCGCTGCCGGCGATGCGATCGGTGACATTGTCGGAGAACAGCACGCGGTACGCGCCGCGCGGGGCCAGGTAGAAGAACGAGTAGAAGCCCGCCACGCCTTCGATCTTGGTGCGCGGCACCCCGAGTTCGGCAACCAGCGCATCGATCGCCTCGGGGGCGATCCAGTCGCAAACCTCCTGCACTTCGCGCAGGATCTGCACCAGGTCGTGCACGTCACCGCCGTGGCGGGCGACCGCGTCGCGCACCACGGTCGCGGCATTGGGGGCTTCAGCAAGTGCCGTCATCGGATCCATCGCTGTTCAGTTTGGCATCGAGTCCGGCGAATGCCTCTGATCCATATCAGCTTCGTGCGACATCGAGGCGCTTCCAATTGCGGTCTTTGCCCGAAATGTTGCGGGTTTGTAAGCACCGTAGCATACGGAAACAATTGCGGGACAGCTTTTCGTCAGAAGTAGGCGTTTAATCGTTTGTGTCGTCCAACCGGAGTTCCGCCATGAAAGTCCTGCTCGCCTTACCCCTGACCGCAATTCTGCTGTCAGCTTGCGTGGTGCTGCCGCTCGGACCGCGTCACGCCTATGTCGACCGGGGTCCGGCGGTCGTCGGGCCACCGGCGGTCGTGGTGCGACCCTACTATCGGCCCTACTATCGCCCGTACTACCGACCCTATTACCGTCCATACTGGCGCGGCGACTAGACTCCTGGGCGCTGCCTCCTTTCTGAGCGGACATGCCTGCCATGCGTTCGACGCAACTCCGCGGGATAATCACGGCCCGAGCAACACCACGTGTGATGACCCGCGGCACCCATGCCGACACTCGAGATCTTCGGCCTCATCGTGCTGGCCGGACTGCTCTGGCTATGGTTCGACAGCCTCAAGGCGCGCGAAGCCTGCATGCGCGAGTCGCGCGCCGCCTGCGCGGCCGAGGGCCTGCTGCTGCTCGACGACACGGTTGCGATCAGCACGGTCCGCCCGACGCGTGACGGCGAAGGCCGGCTGCGCCTGCAGCGCGTCTATGCATTCGAGTACAGCGACACCGGCAACAACCGCCGAAAGGGGGCCGTTACACTGATCGGCGATCGAGTCGTCACGCTGTATCTCGAGCCGTGGCCGACCTGAGACACTTCGCCCTGCGATCTTCGGCAGCGCTGCCGACGCAAACCTGTATAGTGCGGGCCTCGACGGGTTGTGGTGGTTCCGGTTTGCAGCCCGTCTTCCCGCACTCGCGGCGGCAGTTCTGCCTGCGAGAGCGCAAAATCATTCACTCGCTCGTATCTGCCTGAACCGGTTCCGAAGCGGCAACGCATCGGCAGGCCGATCTCAGGAGATTCACTTGTCCCAGTCGTTTACCGATCTCGGCCTGATCGCCGAACTCGTTCGTTCCGTTGCCGATGAAGGCTACAGCATTCCCACGCCGATCCAGGCGCAGGCCATTCCGGTCATACTCGCCGGTCGCGACGTGCTCGCCGCGGCCCAGACCGGCACCGGCAAGACCGCCGGTTTCACCCTGCCGCTGCTGCAGCGCCTGCATGCCGCCCCGCTGGCACAACGCGCACCGCGCAGCGTACGCGCGCTGGTGCTCACGCCGACGCGCGAACTCGCTGCACAGGTCGAAGAGGCGATACGCACCTACGGCCGTCATCTCAAGCTGAGTTCGGCGCTGGTTTTTGGCGGCGTCGGCATCAATCCACAGATCGACGCGATGCGGCGCGGGGTCGACGTTCTGGTCGCCACGCCCGGCCGCCTGCTCGACCACCTGCAACAGAAGACCATCGATCTCGGCAAGGTAGAGGTGCTGGTGCTCGACGAAGCCGATCGCATGCTCGACATGGGCTTCATCCGCGACATCCGGCGGATACTCGCCGTCCTGCCGAAGCAGCGGCAGAACCTGCTGTTCTCGGCCACGTTCTCGGACGAGATCCGTGGTCTCGCCAACGGGCTGCTGAATTCGCCGGCACTGGTCGAGGTGGCACGGCGCAATGCCGAATCGGAACTCGTCGCGCAACGCATCCACCCGGTCGATGCCAGCCGCAAGCGCGCGCTGCTGTCGCACCTGATCGGCCGCGGCGACTGGCGCCAGGTGCTGGTATTCACCCGCACCAAGCACGGGGCCAACCGGCTCGCCGAACAACTGGTCCAGGACGGCATCAGCGCATCGGCGATCCATGGCAACAAGAGCCAGTCCGCCCGCACCAAAGCGCTCGCCAGCTTCAAGCAGGGCAGCATCCGCGTGCTGGTCGCCACCGACATCGCCGCGCGCGGACTCGACATCGAGGAACTGCCGCACGTGGTCAATTACGAACTGCCGAACGTGCCGGAGGATTATGTACATCGCATCGGCCGCACCGGCCGCGCCGGCAACAACGGCGAAGCGATTTCACTGGTCTCATCGGATGAAAACGCCTACCTGGCCGACATCGAGCGCCTGATCAAGCGGCGCGTCGAACGCGAGGTGATCGCCGGTTTCGAGCCAGGCACCGCGGCGAGCGCCGCTCCACCCGCCGCGCCCCGCCGCGCGCAGGCCCAGCCTTCGGGCCGATCCGGCCAACCCGAGCGAAAGCCACGCCCCCAGGCACCGCAGCCCTCACGCAAACCCGATCCGGCCATCGCGACCGCCGGCGCAGGAAAGGCGCCGGCACGCAGCGCACCGCCCGCGCCGCGGCGCGACAATCGCCGCCAGACGCCGGCGCTGCTCGGCAACCAGTCGCGCCGTCCTGGCTGATCCCGGGCGCGCCGCAAGCGCGCTGCGTTCATCCATCCTGTCGCTGGTGTCCGCCGGATTGCGGACGGATCTGACGTCGTCGATCGACGAGCCGACCATCTGGGCGCCAATGCCTCGCGCGCACGGGATCGGCGCAAACGGCCGCAAGCCGGACAATCTCGGCATGGGCTACCTCGGACAAACGCCGTACGCCAAGACCTGGTTCGATCTCGGTACCGGCAATGCGGTGCGGGGCAACAACGACCGGTATCTTCATACCGGTCGGGTGAGTGCCGGCTGCATCACTCAGTGGAGCCCGCAAGCTGGACGGCCCCGTACCCGCATCTCATTCCAAGCAGGAGCGGCAATGACAAAACGGTTGGCACTGTTACTGTGGTTCGCTAGCGGGTCGGGGCTGCTATGCGCGCCGCCATCGGCCATGGGCAGCGGCGCTGTGCGATCGCCCAACCCGTCGTTCTCGCTCGATCAATCTGCCCTCTCCCAGCCCGATACTATTGCAGCTTGGTTGAAGCAGCACGCCACGACAGCCGACCGGCGTACCGCACAGCGCTACTTCGAGATGGGCGTAAGTGCGCAGAAGCAGGGTAACTGGTCGCGTGCCGCGAAGGCCTTTGGTGAAAGCGCCCTGTTCTTTCCGACCCCCGCCGCCCTGAAAGGCTACGGCGACAGCCTGCTGCGTGATCTGGCCAGCGTGCGTGCCCGCAACAGAGACACGACTCAATCTGGCGCCGACCTGAGCCGCAGCCTTGCCGTCTATCGCAGCGCCCTGGCCGCCGAGGCGCAACTGAAGATGCTGTCCGCGCCGGCGTTGGCCCAACTCCGGGCAGACGAATCCTGTTTGAGCGAGCACCTCGCCAAGGCTGATGCTACGACGACCACGGCAATGACACCCGCCCGATCGGCCGACCGGCCCGCTCCTGCTTCCGAGTGCAGGCCGCTTGCGCTGTACGGGCGCTAGCTCGCGTAGCCCAGGCAGAGCGCAGCGAAGCCCAAGACGGGACTGCGCTGTGCCGCCAGCGCATGCGTTCTTCTGCGAGGTTCGTGATTCCAACAGGAACTCCGAGCGTAGAAGACCAGCGTGCCGTTGCCCCGCGGAGCGACGCGGGTCCACAGGACGTCCCCACTGGGCCCCAAGGTGATACCCTCGCGCAAGAACGCAGCGGAACCATCCCTTGAGACTCGTATTCGATTTTGCCGATGCCAGCGGCTTGCGCACTCGCCAGGTCTTCTCCGATCCGGTCGAGGTTGTGGTCGCGCATTCGATCGATGAAGTCCGGCCGGCGATGCGGCGTGTCGAGGCCGCGCGCCGCGACGGGCTGTATGCCGGCGGGCTGGTCAGCTTTGAGGCCGCGCCGGCCTTCGATGCGGCCTGCAAGACACGCCCGGCCGGCGAACTGCCGCTGCTGGTCTTCGGCATCTTCGACCGGCTGGCCGGCGACCCCTGGCGGCGCGCGGCAGGCAGCTTCGCCCGCCCCGAGTGGCGGCTCGACACCAGCGAAGCGGACTTCTGCGCCGATGTCGAAAACATACGGGCGGCGATCCGCCGCGGCGACAGCTATCAGGTCAACTATACGATCCGCGGCAACGCCCGGCTCGACGGCGACGACTTCGCCTACTACGAGCAGTTGCGGCTGGCGCAGGCCAGCGACTACTGCGCCTATCTCGACCTCGGCCGCTTTCGCCTGCTGTCGGCCTCCCCGGAGTTGTTCTTCCGCTGGACAATCGACGCCAACGATGCCGCTGGCCTGCTCACCACGCGGCCGATGAAGGGCACGGCGCCGCGCGGGCGCTGGCCCGACGAAGACGCGGCGCTGGCCGAGGCGCTCTACGCATCGGAGAAGAACCGGGCCGAGAACGTGATGATTGTCGACCTGCTGCGCAACGACCTGGCCCGCCTCTCGGCGCCGGGCGGCGTGGCGGTGCCGCAACTGTTCTCGATCGAGCGCTATCCGACGCTGTTCCAGATGACCTCGACGATCACCGCGCGCACGCGGCCGGCGGTGACGCTGGACGACGTGTTTGCCGCGTTGTTTCCGTGCGGCTCGGTGACCGGCGCACCGAAGATCAAGGCGATGGAGATCATCGCCGGGCTCGAGCGCACGCCACGTGGCGCCTACTGTGGTGCGATCGGTCTGGTCGGTCCGCGGGGCGCGGTGTTCAACGTGCCGATTCGCACCGTCACGCTCGATACCCGCGACGGCTCGATGGTCTGCGGGCTGGGCAGTGGCATCACCTGGTCGTCCGACGCCCAGGAGGAACATGCCGAGGTGATCACCAAGTCGCACTTCCTGACGCGCGAACCGGAGGACTTCGAGCTGTTCGAAACCCTGCTGCTGCACGACGCCGTGTATACGCTGCGCTCACGCCATCTGGCGCGCCTGACGCGGTCGGCCGACTCGCTGGGCTTCGCCTTTGAACGCGAAACGCTGGATCGTGCGCTGTACGCCTTCGCTGCCGCCCACCCGGCCGGACGCCATCGCGTGCGGCTGCTGCTGGCCAAGGACGGCACCGAACGGATCGAGGGCACCGCCCTGCCCGAGCGCGACCCGGCCCGGGTGACGGTGGCGCTGGCCGACACGCCGGTCGCGCGCAGCAACCGCTTTCTGTATCACAAGACCACCCAGCGCGCCTGCTACGACGCGCAGACTGCCGCCCACCCCGCGGCCTTCGACGTCCTGCTGTGGAACGAGGACGGCGAACTCACCGAGTTCACGCGCGGCAACGTGGTGGTGGAACTCGACGGCAGGCGCGTCACGCCGCCGATCGTCTGCGGCCTGCTGCCGGGCACTCTGCGCGCCGAGTTGCTGCAACAGGGCGAAATCGTCGAGCGCGTGATTCACAAGTCGGATCTCGCGCGCGCAAAGTCGCTGTGGTTCATCAACAGCGTGCGTGGATGGCTGCGAGCCGATTTCGACACGGCTGCCGCAGCGCCGGCACAGCACGCGGCCATCGCGCCGAATCCGAAGGAAATTCCGAAATAGACGAGGGGAACCAATATGGCCGGTCAGCCGGAAATCCGCAATATGGCACTGTTCTGCGATTTCGAGAACGTCGCGCTCGGTGTGCAGGAAGCCAAGTACCCGAAGTTCGACATCGCCAAGGTGCTCGAACGCCTGCTGCTCAAGGGCAGCATCGTGGTCAAGAAAGCCTATTGCGACTGGGAGCGCTACAAGAACTTCAAGGCCGGCATGCACGAGGCGGCTTTCGAGCTTATCGAGATCCCGCACATCCGGCAAAGCGGCAAGAATTCGGCCGACATCCGCATGGTGGTCGATGCGCTCGACCTGTGCTACACCAAGTCGCATGTCGATACTTTCGTCATCATCAGCGGCGATTCGGATTTCTCGCCGCTGGTGTCCAAGCTGCGCGAGAACAACAAGCTGGTGATCGGCGTCGGCGTGAAGAAGTCGACCTCGGATCTGCTCACCGCCAACTGCGACGACTTCATCTTCTACGACGACCTGGTGCGCGAAGAAGCGCAGATGAAGCAGCGCACCGCCCGCGCCGCACCGAAGAAGCCAGCCGCAAACGGCGACAAGCCGCAGCGGAAAACCCCGCGCAGCGCCCTGGTCGAATCACCCGAAGCGAACGCCGCCGAACAGGTCGAGCAGAAGACCGAGGAGACGCGGCGCGTCGATGCGCTGCAACTCACCCTGGAAACCGTCGAAGCCCTGCTGCGCGAGCGCGGCGAAGACGAAAAGCTGTGGGGCTCGATGGTCAAGCAGGCGCTCAAGCGACGCAATCCCGGCTTCAACGAGAGTTACTTCGGTTACCGCAGCTTCAACGATCTGCTGAAGGACGCCGAATCGCGCGGCCTGTTGCGCTTGGCCCATGACGAGAAATCCGGCGGCTATGTGATCCGCAGCGCGAACCGCGAAGAGTAGCCACGTCAGGCGACACCGCCCTGCGAGCCTCACAGGACGGCGTTCTTCGGCATGGCAAGGCTGCAAGCCGCATGGAATGGTGCTGACAGACATGGCATACCGCAAAGCGACTATCCATGCGGCTCGCAGCTCACCCTCTGCCAGCTCCTTCCCCCGCTCAGGGAGAAGGGTGGGATCGGGGTAAAGCGGTGGAAGTCCTCAAGTCCTTGCGTTGGGGATACGCCGCGCCGGGGTGGCCCGGCAGCCAGTCACTTTTCTTGTCTCGCCAAGAAAAGTAACCAAAAGAAGGCGACCCGGGTTCGCCGGTTGTCCGGCGATGAGACTGCCGGCCAACTCCCCTGCCCTGCTCGATCTGTCGGGCGGCTGCGCAACTCGCCCTTCGGGCTCAGACAGTGCTCGCCGACTTCCCCCGACAGCTCTGCGCTGCTCAGCGGCTCTCACGGGAATGAAAAGCGTCGCAGCCCGACCGCTTGTGGCGATTCTCAGTGGCCCTTGTGCCCGACAACTCCCGTGAGAGCCTCCGAGCAGCGCAGCGGCGGCGGGGGCCGTCGGGCTTCGCTGTCTGAGCGAAGCGCAGCGCAGCGAGTTTGCGAAGCCCGCCCGCCGACGCGAGCAGCGCAGGGAAGTCCGGCGCCTTTTGCCGGACCGGCGAACCCGGGTCGCCTTTTCTTTGGTTACTTTCTTTTGGCGAAGCAAAAGAAAGTAACTTGCCGCCGGGCAACCCCCGGCGCAGCGTATTCCCAACGCAAAGACTTGAGGACATTCATTAGGCATCCCCATCGCGCAACCGGCTCAAAACAGCCCGACCACCTTGCCGTTTTCGTCGACGTCGATCCTCTCGGCCGAGGGCACCTTGGGCAGGCCGGGCATGGTCATGATGTCGCCGCAGATCATCACGACGAACTCGGCGCCGGCGGCCAGGCGCACTTCGCGCACCGCGACGGTGTGGCCGCTGGGCGCGCCGCGCAGGCCGGCATTGGTGGAAAACGACGACTGGGTCTTGGCCACGCAGATCGGGTAGTGGCCGTAACCGTCGGCCTGCAGCTTGTCGATCTGCTGGCGCACCTTGACCGGCGCCGAGATGCCGGCGGCACCGTAGATCCTGGTCGCGACCTTGGTCATCTTGTCCCACAGCGAGTCTTCGTTGTCATAGACGAAGCTGAACCTGGCCGGGCTGTCGGCCAGTCGCATCACTTCGTGCGCCAGCGCCTCGGCGCCGGCGCCGCCCCTGGCCCAGTGCTCGGCCAGCACGACCTTCGCGCCGAGCGACTCGACGCGGCTGCGCACCAGGGCGAGCTCGGCATCGGTGTCGGCGGTGAAACGGTTGATCGCGACCACGCAGGCGATGCCGTAATGCCGCCTGACGTTGTTCACATGACGTTCGAGATTGACCAGCCCCGCTTCCAGCGCGATGAGATTCTCGCTGTCGAGCTGCTTCAGGTCGACGCCGCCGTGGTACTTTAACGCGCGCATGGTGGCGACGATCGCGCAGGCCGCGGGACGCAGTCCCGACTTGCGGCACTTGATGTCGACGAACTTCTCGGCGCCCAGGTCGGCGCCGAAGCCCGCCTCGGTCACCGCGTAGTCGGCCAGCTTGAGCGCCGACTGGGTTGCGATCACCGAATTGCAGCCGTGCGCGATGTTGGCGAACGGACCGCCGTGAATGAAGGCCGGGTTGTTCTCCAGCGTCTGCACCAGGTTGGGTCTCAGCGCATCCTTGAGCAGCACGGTCATCGCGCCGTGCGCCTTCAGCTCGCGCGCGCACACCGGCTTCTGCTCGCGCGTGTAGCCGACCACCATGTTGCCCAGGCGCGCCTTCAGATCTTCGAGCGACGTGGCAAGACAGAAGATCGCCATCACCTCCGAGGCCGCCACGATGTCGAAGCCATCTTCGCGCGGACAACCATTTGCCGGGCCGCCGAGCGACCCGACGGTCTGGCGCAGCGCGCGATCGTTCATGTCGATCACCCGCTTCCAGGTGATGCGGCGCAGGTCGATGCCGAGCTCATTGCCGTGGTGGATGTGGTTGTCGAGCATCGCGGCGAGCAGGTTGTTGGCCAGCGCGATCGCCGAGAAGTCGCCGGTGAAATGCAGGTTGATGTCTTCCATCGGCACCACCTGGGCGTAGCCACCGCCGGCCGCGCCGCCCTTGACGCCGAACACCGGGCCGAGCGACGGCTCGCGCAGACAGATGATGGTCTTCCGCCCGATGCGATTCAGCGCATCGCCGAGCCCGACCGTGGTGGTGGTCTTGCCTTCGCCGGCCGGCGTCGGGCTGATGGCGGTGACCAGGATCAGCTTGCCGTCGGGCTTGCCCGCGAGGCCATCGATGTAGTCGAGCGAGAGCTTGGCTTTGTAGTGCCCGTAAGGCTCGAGATGCGCCTCCGGAATGTCCAATCTGGCCGCGATTTCGCCGATGCACTTCAATCTGGCGCGCTGCGCGATCTCGATGTCGGAATCCATTCCATGCCTCCGTATTGCTGTGCTGTGTTGTTCGGGGTCTGGCTGCCCGGCCGATGATATCGCGTCCGTCATGACCGGCATCCATGCATCGACGCCCTGCCGGTGATCGACCTGGCCCGGGTACCTACAATCAGACACGCGGCGCGGGGTGCGGATGCTCGACGCCGGCATCCGGGCCGGCCGCGTCGCAGCACTGGCGCGAGCAGGATCCGCGTCTGCATGCGCGGGTGACCCGGGAAGCGCTAAGCTGTGCGTCGTAGCACATGACTTGGGTCAACCGATCAACCACCCGAACGAGGATTCCGGCATGGCTGAACATATCGTGTTTCTCGACCGCTCGACGCTGCAGGCCGAGGTCCGCCGGCCGGCATTCGAGCATACCTGGGAGGAATATCCGACCACCGCGCCGGCGCAGACCGTCGAACGTCTGCGCGAGGCCACTATCGCGATCACCAACAAGGCGCCGCTGCGCGCCGACACGCTGGTGCAACTGCCGAAGCTCAGGATGATCGCGGTCGCGGCCACCGGCTACGACGTGATCGACCTGCCGGCCTGCCGCGAGCGCGGCATCGCGGTGGCGAACATCCGCAACTATGCGCTGCACACGGTGCCGGAACATGCGTTCGCGCTGATCCTCGCGCTGCGACGCAGCCTGCTCGAGTACCGGCAGGATGTCGAACGCGGCCGCTGGCAGGAGGTGGATCAATTCTGCTTCTTCGATCATCCGATCCGCGATCTGTTCGGCAGCACCATTGGCATATTCGGCGAGGGCGTGATTGGCCAGGGCACCGCCGCCATCGCGCGCGCTTTCGGCATGCGCGTGCTGTTCGCCGACCATGCGCCGCCGAAGTCGCCCAAGGTCGAATTCACGCCGGTCGAGCAGGTGCTGGCCGAGAGCGACATCATTTCCCTGCACTGCCCGCTGACGCCGGACAGCCGCAACATGTTCGGCCTCGATCAGTTCCACACGATGAAGCGCAGCGCCATCCTGATCAACACGGCGCGCGGCGGACTGGTCGATGAACAGGCACTGGTCAGCGCGTTGCAGCAGGGGCTGATCGCCGGCGCGGGTTTCGACGTGCTGACCAGGGAGCCGCCCAAGGACGGCAATCCGCTGCTCGACCTGCGCATGCCCAATTTCATCCTGACGCCGCACGTCGCCTGGGCCTCGAACGGCGCGATGCAGTTTCTCGCCGACCAGTTGATCGACAACCTGGAACTGTTCATCACAGGCACGCCGCAGCATCTGGTGACCTGAAACCGTGGAAATGCCGAGGGTTCGACATTGAGGAATCGGACATGAAGAAACTGCTGATCCAGATCGACACCGATCCGATTCCCGCGGTGTTCGACACCGTGGTCGGCTATGACGGCGGCGCCGACCATGTGCAGGCATACGGCGGCATCGACCCTTCGAATGTCGGCCCGCTGGTCGATGGCGCGATATTCACGCGCGCGCCCAAGGAGAAGAAATTCACCGCGCTGTTCGTCGGCGGCAGCGACATGGCAGCCGGCGAGCGACTGCTCGCCGCCATCCAGGAAAAATTCTTCGCCAACTTCCGTGTCTCGATCATGCTCGACAGCAATGGTTCGAACACCACCGCCGCAGCCGGTGTGGCCTGCATGGCCAGGAGCGCCGGCGGTTCGCTGGCCGGAAAGCGTGCAGTGGTGCTGGCGGGCACCGGCCCGGTTGGCCGCCGCGCGGCGCTGATGCTGGCGCGCGAAGGCGCATCGGTGAAGCTGACATCGCGCACGCTGAAGCGCGCGCAGGATGCCGCGGCGGCCATCGAGCAGCGCTTCGGCCTCACAGTGGCGGCGGTGGAAGCGGCCGACTGCGCCGCCCGCGCCCGCGCGATCGATGGTGCGCAACTGGTCTTCGCCAGCGGTGCGGCGAGCAGGCTGCTGCTGGAAGCCGCGCACTGGCAGGAAAATCCGACGATCGAGATTCTCGCCGACGCCAATGCCACGCCGCCGCTCGGCATCGAGGGCGTGGACATGATGGATAAAGGTAACCAGCGGGGTAACGGGCGCAACGGCAAGGCGTGCTGGGGCGCGATCGGCTTCGGCGCCGTCAAGCTGGCACTGCATCGCGCCTGCATCGCGCAGTTGTTCGAGTCCGCCGACCAGGTGCTCGACGCCGACGAGATCTACGCCATGGCCAGGACGATGGCATTATGCGAGACAAGGACGTGATCACGCACCAATCGGTGCAGGAATTTCTCGACCGGCTGGCCAGCAGCGCCGCGACGCCGGGTGGGGGCAGCGCGGCCGCGATCATAGGCGCGATGGGCGCCGCACTGGTCAGCATGGTATGCAATCTGACAATCGGCAAGAAGAACTATCTCGAAGTGGAAGGCGAGATGACAGCCGTCCTGTGCGAGGCCGAGAACCTGCGCGCCCGGCTCACCGGGATGATCGCCGAGGACATCGCCGCCTTCGACATGCTGATGGCCGCCTACGCCCTGCCCAAAGCGACCGACGAGCAGACCGCGGCTTGCGGCGCCGCGATCCAGGCCGGCCTCGAGCAGGCGACCGATGTGCCACTGGCCTGCGCACGAGTGTGCGCCGCGGTGATCGACCTGGCGCACCGCGCGGCCAAAAAGGGCAACCGCAACGTCATCAGCGATGCCGGCGTCGCCGCGCTCGCTGCCCAGGCTGCGCTGCGCAGCGCGGCGCTCAATGTCTACATCAACGCACCGGGCATCAAGGACCGCGAATTCGCCGAGGCGTGTGTCGCGGAGATCGAGACCCTGCTGCGCGACGCCGTCGCCCGGTCTGAAGCCGCCTTCGCCATCGTCATGGGCAAGCTATGAGGCACCATGCCTGGAAGCCTCATGGCTATTGGCTCGCAGGCGCGGCACGCGGGAGAGCGCCTTTCCATGCGGCGTGCAGGGCGCAATCGATATTGCGCCGAACAAACTATTCAGGCCGCGACGACAGCGGCGCGGCGACGGTTTCGAGCGAGATCCGCTCGGCGCGCACGCCGAAGCGTAGCTCGACCGCAGCGGCGACGTACATCAGCAGCGCGCCGAGCAGATAGCCGTAGAACACGTTGAGCCGTTCGCCGCTGCCGATCAGCACGCCGAACAGCCAGGGCGCCACGATGCCGCCGGCCCCCGTGCCGATGGCATAGAACACGGCGATCGCCAGGGCGCGCAATTCGAGCGGAAAGACCTCGCTGATGGTCAGATAGGCCGAACTGGCGGCGGCCGAGGCGAAAAAGAAGATCACCGCCCAGGCCGCGGTCTGGCCGATCGCCGACAGGGACTCGCCGACGAACAGCCCGCCGGTCGCCAGCAGCAGGGTCGCGGCGAGCGCATAGGTGGCCGAGATCATCGCGCGCCGGCCGATGCTGTCGAACAGGTGGCCGAGCAGCAGCGGGCCGAGGAAATTGCCGAACGCAAACGGCAGCAGGTAGAGCCCGGTGTTCTGGGCCGGCACCGCATAGAAGCGGGTCAGCACGAGCGCATAGGTAAAAAAGATCGCGTTGTAGAGAAAGGCCTGCGAGGCGATCAGCACGAAGCACAGGATCGCCCGCTCGTGGTACTGGCGAAACAGGGTCGAGAAGATGATCCGCAGACCGAAGCGGCGGCGCGGATGAATGGCCAGCGTCTGCGTCGCCGGCGCCAGCGCGATGCCGGTATGCCGCATCACCCGGGTCTCGATGTCGGCCATCGCCTGCTCGGCCCGTTCGCGGTGGCCGTGAATGGAGAGCCAGCGCGGGCTCTCCGGAATAAAGGCGCGGGCGAACAGCACCATGAAACCGAGCGCTGCGCCGACGGCGAAGCCGACCCGCCAGCCGGTATCGACCGCGAACACAGCGGGATCGAGCAGCACCACGGTGGCACCGGCGCCGACCATCGCGCCGACCCAGAAGCTGCCATTGATGATCAGGCTGATGCGCCCGCGCAGCCGGGCGGGAATCAGCTCGTCGATCGCCGAATTGATGGCCGCATACTCGCCGCCGATGCCGAAGCCGGTGATGAAACGAAACAGCGCGATGCTGGCGAAATCCCAGGAGAATGCGGTCAGCAGCGTGCCAGTCAGGTAGATCCCCAGGGTGACGAAGAACAGCCGCGCCCGGCCGTGGCGGTCGGTCAGCCAGCCGCAGATCAGGGCCCCGAAGACCGCACCGAGCAGATAGAACGACGCCAGGGCGCCGATCTGTGCACTGTCCAGATGCAGCGAGCCGGCGTCCTGCAGGACGCCGCTGACTGCGCCCTTGAGCGTCACCTCGAGCCCGTCGATCGCCCAGCTCGCGCCCAGCGCGTACACCAGCAGCCAGTGGAAGCGGCTCCACGGCAGCCGATCGAGGCGCGCCGGAATGTCGGTATGCACGACGCCCGCAGCGTGCGGATCGGGCGCATCGGTTTCAGACTGTGGTTCTCGGTTCATCGTCGCGAAGGTGGGCGGAGACCGGCCGGCTTGCGTTCGTCATTGCCGCCGCGACTCGGACGGTGGTCGCGACGGAGGACGCTCGGCGACCCCGCAGGTTCGTCACAGCCTCGTAGACTAGTCGACATTGGCCCTGCCTGATCGAAGCGCGCCGTGCCGGGTTTGCGTGCCCGCCCGCGGCGGCTCCTGGTCGTACCACCGACCCGAATCATGGTTTCGCCTTCGCGCCCGATCTGCCGGACCGGCGCTTCGAGGCGACCGTCGAACGCGTACAGGATCAGCCTGTTTCCACCGAGTACCGGGTTGGTATTACATTGACGGCTTTGCCGGGAATCGGGAGTCAGATCTAAATGCGTCATCAGGAAATCCGCTCCGATGATTCAGGAGCCACAACGCTGATCAACGGATCGACGGAGGTCCGTCGTTCGGCACGGAGAAACGGACTGGAACATCTCGGGCATTCTCCAGGGATGGATCGACGTGCCGATCAACGACAAGGGGCGCATGCAGGCCCGCGAACTGGCGGCGGACTACGCCGACCTGGGGTTCACCTGCGTCTTCACCAGCCCCCTGGTCCGTGCACTGGAGACGGCGCAGATCATCGCCGGCGACCTCCGGCTGGGGCCGCCGGTGTGCATCGAGGGCCTGAAGGAGCGGCATTTCGGCAGCATTCAGGGGGTTCCCAAGGTCGAACTGGCGCAGTTCAATCCGCTGCTGCAGCAGCAACTCCTCGATCGCAACCCGGCATGTTCATTCGATCAGGGCGAAACCATGGACGGGTTTGCGACCAGGGTTCTCGGCGCAATCATGAGCATCAGCGAGCGCAACCCCGGCGAACGGGTTCTGGTAATCACCCATGGCTGGGTGATGGACGTCATCACCCGCCACATCATGGGGCTTCCGCGATCGGCGATTCTCAACATGAAGCGCAAGAACGGCGAGGGCGTCTGGCTGGAGGTCACCGGCCAGTCCATTGCGGGTCGCGCTTAACGGCGACACGTCGTGGCGGCCCGAATCCAGCCGAAGACCCTGAAGTCTGTTCGGAACTCGCGATGCCGACATCGCGAGCGACATACCGGTATCGGTATGCGGACGACAAGGCGATGGGTGCGCATGTTGGCGATCCTGCCCATGCGATAATTGCGCGGCTGATTCAGGGCGATCCTGACCTGCCCCGAACCGCCCGCTGACTGATCCAACCTCCGACTCCGATTGGGAAACATGCCGATGGCAACACTCGCCGCCGAGATCTTCAAGGCCTACGACATTCGCGGCATCGTCGACAAGACGCTGACGGAGGATGCCTGCCGCGCAATCGGCCATGCGCTGGGTTCGGAAGCGCGTGCGCGCAATCAGACGGCGATCGCGGTCGGCCGCGACGGCCGCTTGTCCGGACCACGGCTGGCCAGGTCGCTGGCCGAGGGCATCTGCGCCGCGGGCATCGATGTGGTCGATATCGGCTGCGTGCCAACGCCGCTCGCCTACTTCGCCGCCTACCAGCTCGGCACCGACTCGTGCGTCAGCGTGACCGGCAGCCACAATCCGCCCGACTACAACGGCCTCAAGATGGTGCTGGGTGGCCAGACCCTTTATGGCGGGATGATCCAGGGTCTGCGCCAGCGCATCGAGAGCCACGATTTCGCGCACGGCAGCGGCACCCTGCGCAGCGCCGACGTGCGAGGGGACTACATCAAGCGCATCGTCGGCGACGTAAAGCTGGCGCGGCCGATGAAGATCGTGCTCGACTGCGGCAACGGCGTGGCCGGCGACATCGCGCCGCAGCTCTTCCGCAGGCTGGGCTGCGAGGTGACCGAGCTGTTCTGCGAAGTGGATGGCAACTTCCCCAACCACCATCCCGATCCGTCCAAGCCGGAGAATCTCCAAGACGTGATTCGCGCGTTGCGCGAGACCGATGCCGAACTCGGGCTGGCCTTCGACGGCGATGGCGATCGCCTCGGCGTGGTCACCAAGGACGGCGAGATCATCTACCCCGACCGCCAGCTTATGCTGTTCGCACGCGACGTGCTGTTGCGCGTGCCGGGCGGGCAGATCGTGTTCGACGTCAAATGCACGCGCAATCTCGCGCCGTGGATACGCAAGCACGGCGGCCAGCCGGTGATGTGGAATACCGGCCACGCGCTGATCAAGGCTAAGCTCAAGGAATCCGGCGCGCCGCTGGCCGGCGAGATGAGCGGCCACATGTTCTTCAAGGAGCGCTGGTTCGGCTTCGACGACGGCCTGTACGCCGGCGCGCGCCTGCTGGAAATCCTCTCGCGCGCACCCGATGGCAACGCGGTGCTCAAGGCGTTGCCCGATTCGGTCAGCACGCCCGAACTCAACCTCGAGATGGCCGAGGGCGAGCCCTTCAAGCTGGTCGATGCGCTGAAGCGCGAGGCGAAGTTCGACGGCGCGCGCGAGATCATCACCATCGACGGCGTGCGTGTCGAGTATGCCGATGGCTTCGGCCTGGCGCGGGCGTCTAACACCACCCCGGTCGTGGTGCTGCGCTTCGAGGCCGACAGCGATGCGGCGCTGGCGCGCATCCAGGCGGATTTCCGCCGTGCGATCGATGCCGTGTGGCCGGGCGCGAAGCTTCCGTACTAGGGCGCCCGTCGCGCGCGTATCGCAATGACGCCGATCCTTCACACAGGCATCACCTACCCGTCATACCCACCGCGGGACCGGCTCCACCCAGCGTCGCCGCCTTGGGCATCTTTCCGCCGATGATCGCGCGTGCGCTGGCGATTCCCGCCAACAACCGGACCGGCACCATCGCGGATGTCGGGCATGTCGTCATCCTGACGCAGGAGAACCGCTCGTTCGATCACTACTTCGGCACCATGCCCGGCGTGCGCGGCTTCGGCGACCGCTTCACGATTCCGCTGCCGGGTGGACGCAGCGTGTGGGAACAGAGCAACGGCACCCGCATCGTCATGCCCTACCATCTCGACGGCAGCACCGGCAACGCGCAGCGCGTCGATGGCACGCCCCATACCTGGGACGACGCGCAGGCGGCCTGGGACAACGGCCGCATGGCGCAATGGCCGCTTCACAAGCGCGATCACTCGATGGGCTATTACCGCCAGGCCGAGGTCGCGTTTCAGCACGCGCTGGCCGATGCGTTCACGCTGTGCGATGCCTACCATTGCTCGCTGCAGGCGGGAACCAATCCGAACCGCTTGTTCCTGTGGAGCGGCAGCAACGGCCCGACGGCGGCGAACGTCGCGGCCGTGGTAAACGAATGGGACAGCCCCGGCCCGCCCGATCAGGGCTACCAATGGAAGACCTACCCGGAACGCCTGGAGGAAGCCGGCGTGAGCTGGAAGGTCTACCACAGCGTGCCGGACAACTTCACCGACAACCCGCTGGTCGGTTTCAGGCAGTATCGTGCGGCAGCCGCCGCCTACCTCGCGCAGACGCCCGGCGCGACGCCGCTGACGCCCCATGACGACTCAATGGCAGCGTTCAGTCCGCTGCTCAAGGGCGTCGCCAACACCATGCCCGACGGCGTGGCGCTCGACACCTTTCGGGCCGACATCCTTGCCGGCAGGCTGGCGCAGGTGTCCTGGCTGGTCGCGCCCGAGTCCTACTGCGAGCACCCAGACCCCTCGAGCCCGGTGCAGGGCGGCTGGTACATGCAGCAGGTATTGAACGCGCTGACTGCCAGGCCGGAGGTTTGGAGCAAGACCGTGCTGTTCGTGAACTACGACGAGAACGACGGCTTCTTCGACCACCTGCCGCCACCTGCCCCGCCCTCGCTCAATCCGGACGGCAGCAGCGCCGGCCGGTCGACCTGCGAGATCGCCGCCGAAAGGCACACCCACGCCGCGCCGCCCGGCAGCACCGAGCAGCCGGCACCTGACGGGCGCGTCTACGGCATGGGGCCACGCGTGCCGATGCTCGTCATATCGCCATGGAGCCGCGGCGGCTGGGTCCATTCGCAAGTGTTCGACCACACCTCGGTGATCCGCTTTCTCGAACAGCGCTTCGGCGTGATCGAGCCCAACATCAGCGCCTGGCGCCGCGCGGTGGCCGGCGATCTGACGACGGCATTCGATTTCGCAAACCCCAATGCGCAGCAGTGGCCCGCGCTGCCGACGCTCGACCTGGCCGACGCCGAGAGCCTGCGCGCGCAGCAGGAACAACTCGCGCAGGTCGCCGTGCCGGCCGAAAATTCGCAGGCCTTTCCGCCCCAGCCGAGAGGCATTCGCCCGTCGCGCGCGCTGCCCTACGATCTCAACGTCGATGATCGTGCGAACGAGGCGATCGACGTGGTCGAACTCGATTTCATCAACGCGGGCACGGCCGGCGCAGTGCTGCAGGTTTACGATCGCCTGCACCTCGAGCGCATTCCGCGGCGCTTCACGGTCGAAGCCGGCAAGCGGCTGACGGACGCCTGGGATACCGGGGCCGGCGGGGGACGATACGATCTCTGGGTGATCGGGCCGAACGGCTTTCACCGCCATTTCAGCGGGTCCGTCCGCACGACGCCGGGCGAAGCGCACGCCCTGCCGGAAGTGCAGGTTCGCCACGACCCGAACCGGCACGCGCTGATCGTCTCGCTGACGAACCGCGGCAGCGAGGCCTGCGTGTTCGTCGCCGGCCATCTCGCCTATCAGCAGCGCGCGCCGCAGGCATTCCTTGTCGACGGCGGGACGACCGTCGAGTGGCGCGCGGGGCTCACCCGCGAGCATGGCTGGTACGACATCCAGGTAGCGCTGGAAAACGCGCCGGGCTTCGCACGCAGATTTCCCGGCCGGCTGGAAACCGGGCGCCACGACATCAGCGATCCGGCGATGGGCAGGCCGTAGGCCGCGGAGCGAACTAAGCGCTTGTCGGGCGACCCGTAGCTTGGGCAGAGCGAAGCGAAGCCCAACGTCGGAGGACGATATCGTTGGGCTTCCTTCGTCAGCCCAATCTACGCGTGCTCGGAAGTCGAGTTCAGGTGGACGATCGGGCAGTCAGACTACTCGCCACGCGGATTGGGCGGCGGCCCTTCCCAGTCCGGGACGGCAAGTCCGCGGCGCAGCATCCAGTCGCGCACCGCGAGTCCGGTCCCGGCCGGCCATGGCTTGAGCTTTGCCGGCTGCACCAGGATGTAGTCGGAGAGTTCGTCGCCGAGCACGATCTCGCCGTGGCAGCGCGCGTGATAGGCGATGATGATCTGGTTCATGCGCTCGAACGGGTAGAGGCCGATCAGTTCGAGCGTGTCGGTCGCCAGCCCTACCTCTTCGCGTATCTCGCGCCGCATGCCGTCTTCCGGCGTTTCGACGCGTTCGAGAAAGCCGGTGATCAGCGCGAAGAAGCGCTGCTTCCATTGGGCATTGCGCGCCAGCAGGATCTGCCCGTCGCGATCGACGCATTCGATCAGCGCCGCGACGACCGGCACCGGATTGTCCCAATGGACGTAGCCGCAGGCCGGGTCGGCGCAGGCGGCGCGCAGGCGCTCGCCGAGCTCGACGTCGATCAGGCGGCCGCCACACTGCGGGCAAAAGACGTACTTCATTGCGGCGGCTTGCCCGGGGCGCCTGAGCCGGCAGGCGGCGGGTCGTCGCCGAGCACGGCGTCGGCCGCCTTGCCGACACCCTTGCCGACGATCTTCGCGGTCCCGATCGCGGCGTCAGCCACCAGGCCGATCGCGCCGGCCGTCACTGAGACGGCAGTGCTCGCGACCGTGACCACGGCACAGCCCGCGCACGATGCGGCAAGCATCACCGCCAGCGGGATCGAACTGATCACCGGAACCCCCCGCCCGGCTGGATTCCGAGGTTCAAAGCGACTGGCTGATCGGGCGCGACGCATTCAGCGCATCTTCGGGTTGAGCGTGCCGCGGTTGTATTCCTTGTCGCCGGGCATGATGTAGCGCCCACCCAGCCAGCCGCCCTGCGCGCTTTCCGGCCGCAGATGGTTCTCGGGATAGGTGTCGGCGACCTTCCTGGCATCGGCCTGCCTGGCGACGTCGACGAACTCCCAGCGGCCGTTGGGCAGCAGCCGCACCTTGTCGCCGCCGGCGGTGGTCGCATCGATCACCGCCCCCTCGCCTGCCGCGGAAGCCGCACCGATCAAGGCGTTCAGGGCAAGCACTGCCAGAAGCCGCATCACAGCTTGTTCTCCAGCCATGCCTTCACCGAAGCCAATGCCGACGGCAGTTTCGAGGCATCGGTACCGCCGGCTTGCGCCATGTCCGGCCGGCCGCCGCCCTTGCCGCCGACCTGCTGGGCGACGAAGTTCACCAGTTCGCCGGCCTTGGCCCTTGCCGTGAGGTCGGACGTCACCCCGGCGATCAGCGACACCTTGCCCCCGGCCGTGCTGCCGAGCACGATGACCGCGCTTCCGAGCTTGTCCTTGAGCTTGTCCAGCGTCTCACGCAGCGTCGCGACATCGGCGCCGTCGAGCGACGCGGCAAGCAGCTTCGCACCCTTGACCTCGACCGCCTGGGTAGCCAGGTCGTCGCCCTGGCTTGCCGCCAGCTTGCTCTTAAGGCGCGCGAGTTCCTTTTCGAGCGACTTGACGTTGTCGATGATCTGCGCCACGCGTGTCGCGGCCTCGGCCGGCTGGGCGTGCAGGTGCGCGGCGATCTCGGCCAGCCGCGCATCCTGCTGCTGCACCCAAATCAGCGCGTTGTCGCCGGTGATCGCCTCGACGCGGCGCACGCCAGCGGCCACACCACCCTCCATGACGATCTTGAACAGGCCGATGTCGCCGGTGCGCGCCACGTGGGTGCCGCCGCACAGTTCGCGCGACGAGCCGATGTCGAGCACCCGCACCTCGTCGCCGTACTTCTCGCCGAAGAGCATCATGGCACCCGATTTCTGCGCCTCGTCGAGCGGCAGCACGCGCGCCCGGGTCGCCGCGTTACTGATGATCTCGGCATTGACGATGCGCTCGACGCGGGCGATCTCGTCGTCGCTCATCGGCTGGGTGTGGGCGAAGTCGAAGCGCGTCTTGTCCGGATCGACCAGCGAGCCCTTCTGCTGCACATGGCCGCCGAGCACTTCGCGCAACGCCTTGTGCATCAGGTGGGTGACCGAGTGGTTGCGCATGGTGCGCGCCCGCGCCACGGTGTCGACGCGCGCAGTCACGCCATTGCCGACCGTGAGCTTGCCGGTGCTCACCACGCCGTGGTGGCCGAACACCGCGGCCTGAATCTTCTGCGTATCCTCCACGGTGAAGATGCCGTGGGTGCTGCGCAGTTCGCCGCGGTCGCCGACCTGGCCGCCGGATTCGGCGTAGAACGGCGTATCGTCGAGAACCACGACGCCGATTTCGCCTTCATTGAGTTCGTTGACCGCCGCGCCGTCCCGGTACAGCGCAAGGATGTTGCCCTTGGCTTCGAGCTTGTCGTAGCCGTGGAAGGCGGTCGCCGGCCCGTCGTAGTCGAGGTTGGCCGCCATCTTGAATTTGCCGGCCGCGCGCGCCTGTTCCTTCTGTCGCGCCATCGCGGCGTCGAAGGTGGCCGTGTCGACATTCACCTCACGCTCGCGGCAGACATCGGCCGTCAGGTCGAGCGGAAAACCGTAGGTGTCGTGCAGCTTGAAGGCTGTCTCGCCATTGAAGGTGACGGCACCCGACTTGGCCATCTCGGACAGGTCGGATTCGAGGATCGCCATGCCATGCTCGATGGTAGTGAAGAACCGCTCTTCCTCCTGGCGCAGGATGTCCATCACGCGGCGCTCGCCGCTCGCCAGCTCCGGGTAGGCCACGCCCATCTCGGCGACCAGATCGGGCACCAGCTTGTGGAAGAATGCGGCACGCGCACCCAGCTTGTAGCCGTGGCGGATGGCGCGGCGAACGATCCGCCGCAGCACGTAACCGCGGCCCTCGTTGCCCGGGATCACGCCGTCGGCGATCAGGAACGCGCAGGCGCGGATGTGATCGGCCAGCACCTTGAGCGACGGGCTGGCGAGATCGCTGGACTTGGTCTCGCGCGCCGCCGCCCGGACCAGGCTCTGGAACAGGTCGATCTCGTAGTTGCTGTGCACATGCTGCAGCACCGCCGAGATGCGCTCCAGACCCATGCCGGTATCGACCGAGGGCTTGGGCAGCGGATGCATGACACCCGCCTCGTCGCGGTTGAACTGCATGAACACGTTGTTCCAGATCTCGATGTAGCGGTCGCCATCCTGCTCGGGCGAACCCGGCGGGCCGCCCCAGATGCCTTCGCCATGATCGTAGAAGATTTCGCTGCACGGGCCGCAGGGCCCGGTTTCGCCCATCATCCAGAAGTTGTCCGAGGCGTAGCGGGCGCCCTTGTTGTCGCCGATGCGCACGATGCGATCCTTCGGCAGGCCGATGTCGTCGGCCCAGATGTCATAGGCTTCGTCGTCTTCGGCGTAGACCGTGACCCACAGCTTGTCGGCCGGCAGCTCGAACACCTCGGTCAGCAGCTCCCATGCATACTGGATCGCGTCGCGCTTGAAGTAGTCGCCGAAGCTGAAGTTGCCGAGCATCTCGAAGAATGTGTGATGCCGCGCGGTGTAGCCGACGTTCTCGAGGTCGTTGTGCTTGCCGCCGGCGCGCACGCATTTCTGCGAGCTGGCCGCACGCGTGTAGGCGCGCTTGTCATAGCCGAGAAACACGTCCTTGAACTGGTTCATGCCGGCGTTGGTGAACAGCAGGGTCGGATCCTCGTGCGGCACCAGCGAGCTGGAAGCCACGATCTGGTGGCCCTTGGAAGCGAAAAAGTCGAGAAACTGCTGGCGGATTTCGGCGGATTTCATGATCGGGTGAGCTTGGGGTACGGCTGCAGCCGCGGCACGGTCGAATCGGAAAAGCGATTTTAGCATCAGGTGCTTACCCACCGAACCGCGGCTATCGGCCGTTAGTGGTATTGCCCTTGCCACGCTTCCTTGTCATATTGGCGGCACCATGGCCACAAAGCGCGTCTGCCTGTCGTCGACGTTCGTCGACCTGAAGGATTTCCGGGACAAGGTGCTCGAACGACTTCGGCGCGCGCAATCGGTCGCCGTTGCGATGGAAGACTATGCGGCGTTCGACGATCGCCCGGCCGACAAATGCCTCGCCGACGTTGCGAGCTGCCACATCTACGTCGGCATCCTCGCCAAGCGATACGGCTACGTGCCTGACGAGAACAACCCGGAACGGCTCTCTATCACCGAGATGGAGTACCGCCGGGCTTGCGAACCAGGCGACGACGAGCCGGCTCTGGAGAGACTGATGTTTCAGCTCGACCCTGACGAGCCCTGGCGCGACAAGTTCAATGACAAGGTCACCGGAGACAAGGAGGCTGGCGCCAGAATCGATCGTTTCCGCGCCGAGGTATCGAAGTGACACGGCATCCGCCTGTTTCGTAACCCTGAGGAACTCGCCGGGCTGGTGCTCGAGGCGATCCTCGCGACCCTGCAAAGGGATGAAACACCCGCCGCCGCGGGAGCGTCGAAGCCAAGTTACCGCTGGCCCGCCGCCTGGGACTTCAGCGCCTACATGGCGCACAAGGGCAAGGATTTCGTCGGCCGCAACTGGCTGTTCCGCGACATCGATGCCTGGCTCGCCCAGCCGGCGCCGCGCGCCCTGCTGATCCGCGCCGACTTCGGCGTCGGCAAGTCGGCGATCATGGCCGAACTGGTCCGGCGCAATCCAGAAGGCGCGATCGTCGGCTGGCATTTCTGCCAGCACGACACGCAGGACACCCTGAACCCGGTCACCTTCGTGCGTAGTCTCGCGGCGCAGTTCGCCACCGCCCTGCCCGGCTACCGCACGCTGGTCGAAGCCGACGCCGCGCTGCAGGACGGGCTCGACAGGGCCGGCGAAGACTCGGCCAGCGCCTTCGAGGCGGCGATCGTCGCCCCGCTCGCGCGCATCGAGCCGCCGAACGGCGCGCGTCTGCTGGTGATCGACGCGCTCGACGAAGCGCTGGAACTCGACGCGGCCGCCGCGCGCCGCCATGGCAGCATCATCCGCCTGCTGGCGAACAAGGCCGGCCGCCTGCCGGACTGGCTGCGCCTGCTGGTGACCTCGCGCAACAACCCCGATGTCATCAGGCCGCTGAGCACTTTCGGCCTCAAGGAGATCGACGCCGAGAACATTGCCAACCAGGCCGACCTGCGTGACTACGCGCTGCTGCGCTGCCTGCGCGAGCCGCTGGCGGCGCGGTTATGCGAGACGAACCGCAGCGCGGAGGAAATCGCCGACCTGCTGCGCGACAAGAGCCTGGGCAAGTTCCTGTACACGATCCGCGCGCTCGACGATCTCGAAAACGGCAACATAAGTCCGGATGATCTCGCCGGCCTGCCGCCGGGCATGGACGGCTTCTATCTCGACGCCTTCGAGCGGCGTTTCGCGCGCGCCGGCCGCAATTACGATGAGGCGCGCGACCTGCTCGGCGTGCTCGCACTGGCGAAGGAGCCGCTGCCGCTCGCCACGCTGGCCGAAATCCTCGGCCAGCCGGAAGCCGCGCTGCAGGCGGTGCGCCGCCTGCTGCCCGACTTCATCCGCCTGCGCGGCAAGCTGTGGGCCTTCGACCACTTCTCGCTCGCCGAGTGGCTGACCGGCGTCGGCGACGACGGCTTCGCCCGTGCCGGCGACTACGCGGTGGATGTTGCCGCCGCAGCCGAACGGTTTCATGCCTGGGCCTCGGACAAGATCCGTCAGGGCAAGGCCCATGAATCGGCGTATCTGGTGCGCCACCTGGCGGCGCACCTTGGCGACACGAACGAGCGGCGCGATGTATTTCGCAAGCTCATGCTGACGAGTTACGACTGGCTTGCCGAGCGACTGCGCCTCGCGGGTGCCGATGCCTTGATCGCCGACTGCGCGCACCTCGGCGATGCCCCGGAGGCACCGTCGTTGCGCGCCCTGTTTTGCAGCAGCGCCCACGTCTTGCGGCGCCATACCGACCAACTGCCGGCACAGTTGCTCGGACGCATACGCTCGCTCGGCAAAGCCGACAATCCGCTGGCTGAACTTTTGGCCGCGACGAAAACCTGGCTCGACCGCCGGCCGACCGATCCAAACCACCCGATCCTGCTGCCGACTACGGGAAGTCTGCGGATCTCGGCCAGCCAAATCGCGCGCTTCGAAGGTCACACGGATTCGGTCTCAACCCTCGTGGCGCTGGCCGACGGCCGGCTCGCCTCCGGGTCCGATGACGGTACGGTGCGCCTGTGGGATCCCGAGGGCATGGGCGAGCCGCGCGTCTTCGAAGGACACACGGGTGGGGTCAAAAGCCTCGTGGCGCTGGCCGACGGCCGGCTCGCCTCCGGGTCAGATGACAACACGGTGCGCCTGTGGGAACCCGCGGGCGTGCGCGAGCCCCGCATCCTCGTAGGACACACGAGTTTGGTCACAAGCCTCGTGGCGCTGGCCGACGGCCGGCTCGCCTCCGCGTCATTTGACGGCACGGTGCGCCTGTGGGATCCCGACGGCGTGGGCGAGCCGCGCGTACTCGAAGGACACACGAATTGGGTCACAAGCCTCGTGTCGCTGGCCGACGGCCGGCTCGCCTCCGGGTCAGATGACGGCACGGTGCGCCTGTGGGATCCCGAGGGCGTGCGCGAGCCGCGCGTCCTCGAAGGTCACACGCGTGAGGTCACAAGCCTCGTGGCGCTGGCCGACGGCCGGCTCGCCTCCGGGTCAGTTGACGGCACGGTGCGCCTGTGGGATCCCGACGGCGTGCGCGAGCCGCGCGTACTCGAAGGACACACGAATTGGGTCACAAGCCTCGTGTCGCTGGCCGACGGCCGGCTCGCCTCCGCGTCATGGGACGGCACGGTGCGCCTGTGGGATCCCGAGGGCGTGCGCGAGCCGCGCGTACTCGAAGGCCACAGGTTTTGGGTCACAAGCCTGGTGGCGCTGGCCGACGGCCGGCTCGCCTCCGCGTCAGATGACAACACGGTGCGCCTGTGGGATCCCGAGGGCGTGCACGAGCCGCGCGTCCTCGGAGGTCACACGCGTCAGGTCACAAGCCTCGTGGCGCTGGCCGACGGCCGGCTCGCCTCCGGGTCAGTTGACGGCACGGCGCGCCTGTGGGATCCCGACGGCGTGCGCGAGCCCCGCGTCCTCGAAGGCCACAGGTTTTGGGTCACAAGCCTGGTGGCGCTGGCCGACGGCCGGATCGCCTCCGCGTCAGGTGACGGCACGGTGCGCCTGTGGGATCCCGAGGGCATGGGCGAGCCCCGCATCCTGAAACGTCACACGCGTGAGGTCACAAGCCTCGTGGCGCTGGCCGACGGCCGGCTCGCCTCGGGGTCAGATGACGGCACGGTGCGCCTGTGGGATCCCGAGGGCGTGCACGAGCCGCGCGTCCTCGAAGGTCACACGGGTCGGGTCACAAGCCTCGTGGCGCTGGCCGACGCCCGGCTCGCCTCCGGGTCAGCTGACAACACGGTGCGCCTGTGGGATCTCGAGGGCGTGCGAGAGCCCCGCGTCCTCGAAGGTCACATGAATTCGGTTACAAGCCTCGTGGCGCTGGCCGACGGCCGGCTCGCCTCCGCGTCAAAGGACGGCGCGGTGCGCCTGTGGGACACCCGCTTCGGCCGGCAGATCGCGCTGTTCGTCGCCGACGCCGCGATCTCGGCGCTCGCGGCTGCCGGCGCCGACACACTCGCCGCCGGCGACGCCACCGGCGCCGTGCATTTCCTTAAACTGGATCCCTGACCAATCTCCAGGGGCCGCACAGATGCCTTACGTCCTCGCCCTCGACCAGGGCACCACCAGTTCGCGCGCCATGGTGTTCGACCAGAATGCCGGCATACGCGGCGCGGCGCAGCAGGAGCTGCGCCAGATCTATCCGCAGCCCGGCTGGGTCGAGCATGACCCGCGCGAGATCTGGCACGGGCAACTGGCCTGCGCGCGGCTGGCGCTCGAGCGTGCCGGCATCGCGGCGCGCGATGTCGCGGCGATCGGCATCACCAACCAGCGCGAATCGGTGGTGCTGTGGGAGCGCGGGTCGGGCGAGCCGCTGGCCAACGCGATCGTCTGGCAGGACCGGCGCACCGCCGACACCTGCGCGGCGCTGCGCGATGCCGGGCACGAGGCGTCGATAGCCGCGAAGACCGGGCTGGTGATCGACCCTTACTTCTCCGCCACCAAGCTCCGTTGGCTGCTCGACAATCTGCCCGGCGCACGCGAGCGCGCGCGGCGCGGCGAGCTGGCTTTCGGCACCGTCGATAGCTGGCTGGTCTGGCGCCTCACGGGCGGCCGGCTCCATGTCAGCGACATCTCGAATGCCTCGCGCACCCAGCTCCTGAACATCGCGACCGGCGAGTGGGACGACGAGTTGCTGGCGCTGTTCGACATTCCGCGCGCCGTGCTGCCGCAGGTGGTGCGCTCGAGCGGCGTGATCGGCCATACCGACGTGGCGCTGTTCGGCGGCGAGATTGCGATCGCCGGCATTGCCGGCGACCAGCAGGCCGCGCTGTTCGGCCAGGGCTGCCATGCGCCGGGCCAGGCCAAGAACACCTACGGCACCGGCTGCTTCCTGCTGATGCACACCGGCGGCGAGCGGATCGAATCGGCCAACGGATTGATCACCACCTGCGCCGCGCGGACCGGCGATGCGATCGAATACGCGCTGGAGGGCAGCGTGTTCAACGCCGGCGCAGTCGTGCAATGGCTGCGCGACGGCCTCGGCATCATCGGCGCATCGAACGAGGTGGAGGCGCTGGCGGCCAGCGTGCCGGATGCCGGCGGCGTGTACTTCGTGCCGGCCTTCACCGGACTCGGCGCACCCTGGTGGGACGCGGATGCGCAAGGCACCATCGTCGGCCTCACGCGCGGCAGCACGCGTGCGCACATCGCGCGCGCGGCGCTCGAAGCGATCGCCTTCCAGTCGGCCGACCTGGTGCGGGCGATGGCGCGCGATGCGAACGCGGCCCTGCCCGACCTGCGCGTCGACGGCGGGGCCACCGCCAACGATCTGCTGATGCAGTTCCAGGCCGACCTGCTCGGCTGCCCGGTTCTGCGGCCGCGCGTGCAGGAGACGACAGCCCTCGGGGCAGCCTATCTCGCCGGCCTGGCGACCGGGGTGTGGCCGGACGAGGCAGCGATCGCTGCCCAGTGGCAGGTCGAGCGGCGTTTCGAGCCGGCCATGACGCGCGAGGACGCGTCGAACCGCATCGGCCAGTGGCGCGCCGCGATCTCGACCGCCAAGGCCTGGAGCCACAAGCGGCTGCGCCCGCAAGCGATTTGACATAGTGAAATCAGGATTCTCCAGAGGCCCCATGGATAGGCGCTCTCATGGCAGGCCATCTGGAGCGGCCCATGGATAGGCGATGACCGGGCCGGCATGCCGAAGATCGCCTATCCATGCGGCCTCCAGCCTTGTGGTAGAGCAATCAGCCTGCCATCACGGTGCGCTCGGCCGCCCAGGCGCGCAGATCCTCGACCTGCTCGGCCATCACGACCGACAGCGGCCGCGTGCGGCCGAGTTCGTCGATCACGTGCTGGGCGGCGAGCGGCTGCTTGTCGGCCAGGGCTTCGTAGAGCGACGAGACGATCGCCTGCTCGATCTCGGCGCCGGAGAATCCGTCCGCCGCCGCCGCGAGCGCGGCCAGATCGAACTTCGCGGCGTCGAGCTGGCGCCGGGCGAGATGGATGCCGAATATCTCGGCCCGCGCGTCGGTCGACGGCAGATCGACGAAAAAGATCTCGTCGAAGCGGCCCTTGCGCAGCAGCTCGGGCGGAAGGCGAGAGATGTCGTTGGCGGTGGCGACCATGAAGACGCGCGACTTGCGCTCGGCCATCCAGGTCAATAGCGTGCCGAGCACGCGGCGCGACACGCCGCCATCGGAGTCGCCCTCGCCGGACAGCCCCTTCTCGATCTCGTCGATCCACAGCACGCAGGGCGCCATCGCATCGGCCGATTGCAGCACCGCGCGCAGGTTGCGCTCGGTCTCGCCGTGGAACTTGTTGTAGAGCGAGGCGAAGTCCAGCCGCAACAGCGGCACGCCCCAGGCGCCGGCGATGGTCTTGGCGGCGAGGCTCTTGCCGGCGCCCTGCACGCCGAGCAGCAGCACGCCGCGCGGGGTATCGAGCCCCTGCGCGGCGGCCTCGCCGGCGAATACTGCGCGGCGCTGCGCCAGCCAGCGCTTGAGGGTGGCCATGCCGCCGATCTGATCCATGCGGCCGGTATCGATCTCGATTTCCAGCGTGCCGTTGGCGAGCATTTCCTGCTTGCTCTTGAGCACCCGGGCGATATCTCCCATCGTCAGTTCGCCGTCGTCGCGGATCGCCAGGCTGATCAGACGCTTGACATCCTCCTCGCACAGGCCGAGCAGGTGCTGCTGCAGCAGCGCCAGCGCATCGGCACTGCCGGTCACGCGCCGGCCGTGGTTCTGAATCGCGTAGAGATCGAATTCGCTCTTGATCAGCGCGCGTATCCCGGCCGCATCGGGCAGGCGGAGCTTGAAGCGCGCCGCGTGGCGCGCGAGATCGGGCGGCAGGTCGAGCGCCGGCGAGAGCATGACCAGGGTGCGGGCGCGCTCGCCGTAGCCGTGGGCGATTTCCTTGATCAGGCGCAGATTGACCGGGTCGTCGAGGAACGGATGGGCGTCGCACAGCAGGTAGACGCCGGCGTCGCCATGCTTGACGATGTAGCGCAGTGCCGCTTGCAGTTCGTGGGTGTCGTCGATGACGTGGGTGCGGCCCTTGGGTTCGCCGAGCGCCGAGCGATGATCGCCGACCGTGCCGAAGCGGTTGTCGGCGAGGTGCACGTCGTAGCGGAAGTTCTCGCGCGTGAGGCCGTCGGCGACACTCCAGATGAAAAAGCCGAGTTCGTCGGCACGCGCAGCCTTTTCGACCAGCTTGCGAACCTTGGCCTCTTCATGCGATTCGACGATGACCAGCGGAAAACGCGAGCGCAACGCGAGCCGCAGGTCGTTGAGATCGTCCATCGGAACCCTCCCTGTTCGAGAAGGATTCTATCCGAAGGCTTGCCGTTCTCCCGCCGATCGATCCACGGATAAGAAGCGGAAAACCCGGCCATTGCCGGGTTTTGCCTGCCGAAGCGTTGTGGGGTATCGTGCCCCGCGACGGCCGCGAATCTGGCCGCTCGCGAAACCGTTCAGCGGCGCTGCGCGTCGTGCTTTTGCCGGTAGATGCGGCGGCTTTCGACGTTCTCTGCGTGCCTCAGGCGGGCCCGCTCGCGGGCGGTGACCACGCCGTCGGACTTGGCCTTGTCCTCGAGGTTTTCGATGCGGTCCTGGCCGCGATCGAGCCGCGCGGCTTCACGCTGGTTGAGTTCGCCGGACTGGACGCCCTGATCGATGCGCCGGTCCTGGTTCATCTGGCGCTGGTCGATGCGCGGCGTGTTGGCCTGCGCGAATGCCGGCAGGGTGACGGCGCCGAACATCAGCGCGGCGAAAACGGGTATCAGCTTGTTCATGTTCTGGCTCCTTGGTCCTTGTCCGGGTATTCGGCTGAGTATTCGACTCACTTTTGGGAAGTGGTCGATGTTGCGTGTGGCGCGCTGCCACGACTGCACGATAGCGCAGAGCTGCGGGCGAATTCGAGCAATCGTTTGTAAGCCTTCGTTAGCGCATTTACAAATCGCCGGCGCCGCGGTTCGGCATCCGGTCCAGCGCGTCGGTGATGACGCTCGAGACGCCGGCCTCGAGCAAGCGCTCTACCTCGCGCGGGTCATTGCAGGTGTAGGTGACCAGCGCGACCCCGGCCGACCGGGCGGCAGCCAGGTCCACCGGACGCAGCCGAGTCCACGCGCAGTGCATCGACAAGGCACCGGCGGCTTGCACGATGCCGAGCCAATCGAGCGGCGGATCGCCGAACAGCACGCCACGCGGCAGATCGGGGGCGGTTGTCTGCACCTCTTCCAGCGCGGCGAGCGAAAAGGACGACAGGACAATGGGAACGTCGCGACCGAATTCGGCCGCCCAGGCCGCCACGACGCGCCCGGTGTCGCGGTCGGTGCCGCCGGCGGGCTTGATCTCGACATTCGCTGCGAGCCCGAGGGAGTGGCAGAGTTCGAGCGCCTGGTCGAAGCGTGGTATCGGCTCGCCGGCGAAGCGGGGCGCGAACCGCCTGCCGGCATCGAGCTGTGACAACTGCGCGAACGACAGGTCGCAGACCCGGCCGTGGCCGTCGGTGGTGCGCTCAAGTACCTGGTCGTGAATGAGCACCGGCACGCCATCGGCGCTCAGCATGACGTCGAACTCGACCGCGCGGTAGGCGCGCCGCGCGGCCTCGCGAATGCCGGCCAGCGTGTTCTCCGGTGCCAGCGCGCCGCCGCCGCGGTGGGCGATCAGCCGCGGCAGGGGCCAGGCATCCAACACGCGCTCAGCGCGCGCAGCAGCCGTTCAGACGGATGACGGCGGAGTCGAGCGCGCCCTTGGCCGGCTTGCGGTCGCTCCACAGGTTGCCGAGTTCCTCGTTGAGCACGCGCCGCACGGTGCCGTCATGGGTGAGCCGGGTGGCACGCGAGGCACTGGTCGAGGGTTTGTAGTTGAGCTGGGCCAGCGCGGTCCTGATGTTGAGCAGGTCGCTGCTGAGCAGCTCGCTGCCCGAAGCCAGCAGACCCGCCCGGTTGAGCGGCAGCGAACCCAGATTGACCTGCAGCTCGACCTGGGTCTGCGGCGACAGCAGGTAGGAGACGAAACGTGCGGCGATCCGGTACTGCGACGCGGATTGGCCCGCGCCGACCCACATCGCCGGACCATCGGCGAGCGTGTTTTGCGGCGAACCGGGAATGTCGTCATGGTGCGGCAGTGGCGCCACACCGACCTCGAACTTCGCGTTGCGCTTGAGGCTGGGGAAGGCGTTGGACGAGCCGGTGAGCACCGCGCAGTTGCCGGCCGCGAACTGGGCTTCGGCATCCAGGCCGTCGCCGAAAACATGCATATAGCGCGAGGTGACCCAGCTCTTCATCATCGCCAGATGCTTGACCTGAAGCAGATTGTTCACCGCCAGCACCTCGCGCTTGCCTGAGGTCGCGGACACTGCCTGGTTGTGCCAGGCGCTGGTGTTCTCGACATGGACCCAGCCGGGCTGGGAAGTCGTGTAGGGACAGCCATAGCCCTTGTCATACAACTGGCCGAGCGCGGTCTGCAAGCCGAACCAGGTGGCGGGCGGCGCGTCGGGATCGAGGCCCGCCGCGCGGAAGGCGTCGCGGTTGATGTACATCACCGGGGTGCCCAGATCGATCGGCAAAGCGACCAGATTGCCGCGGGCGTCGAGCGGCGTCGGGCTCATGGTGGCCGGCGCACGGACCGACTGAAGCGGCTCGCGCGCTTCCTTCATGACGGCGTTGAGCGGCCGATAGCGCGGCCTGCCGGCAAGCAGTCGGGCCTCGCTGTCCTCGGCCAGGATCATCAGGGCGGGGATTTCCCCCTCATCCCACTTGCGCTCGACGATGCGGACGGTGGCGCCCGGGCTCGTCGCATTGAAGCGCTCGACGATCTTCGAGAGCTCGACGCCCTTGTCGCTCCCCAATTCGTGAACGAGCTCGATTTCACCCGAAACGGTCGGCGCCTTCGCGGCCGCGGCAGGTTTTTTTGACGGCTTCTTTTTTGCCGGCGCCGCGTGGGCGCCGGCACTGACCAGGGACAGGACCGCAAGAACGACAAGGGGACGCAAACATGGATGCAGACGGGTCATCGCTTACTCCACAGCAGGTGAAAACGCCGTTTTCGGGCCGCCTGTCGGGGCGGCTCCCGGGTAAAGACCCGCAAGTCTATACCCATCCGTTGCGATGGTTTGATCCGGGAAACGAGTTGACCCAACTCAATATCCTGCGATATCGGCGGTACTATGATTGTTGCATGAGTCGGATTTGGCGCCGGCGCTCGACAGGGCATTTGGCATAGTCACCAGGAGAACCGGAAATGGCGGGGGCAGTCTGAAACCGAGAGCTGAACAGAGGACGGCAGTCGTCGACCACGAAGCCCGCGCGCGTGCCGATCAGGATCAGGCCTTGCGGCTGTGGCTGCGCATGCTCTCTTGCACCAGCCTGATCGAACGGCAGGTGCGATCGAAGCTGCGACGCGAATTCGACACCACACTGCCCCGCTTCGATCTGATGGCCCATCTGGATCGCTCGCCAGAAGGATTGCGGATGGGTGATTTGTCGCGACGCATGATGGTGACCAGCGGCAACGTGACCGGGATCACCGACCAGCTCGAGGCGGAAGGTTTGGTGATGCGTGTATTCAGCCCGGAGGACCGGCGCTCGCTGATCGTTCGCATGACGCCCAACGGCCGGCGGGCTTTCCGGCGGATGGCGAAGGCTTACGAGCGCTGGATCGTTGGGATGTTCGACAGGCTGCCGCCACCCGACCGAAACCAGTTGCTCAGGCTGCTCGGTACGCTCAAGGATGATCTGCACGACACCGTTGCGGACTAGCACTGCGCCCCGGCGCTCAAGGTCCGATGATTGCCGGCCGTTGATGGGGCAGACGACCGTACCGGAACCGCCATGCGCCCCTTTTCGCTGTTCGCTGCTTTCACCTGCGCCCTGCTGCTGACGGGCTGCGACATGCTCGGGATCGAGGATCCGGCAAAAGTGGCCGCCACGCGGGAGGCCGACGGCAGGGCTGTAGGCGCGGCATGCCGACACGCAGGGCGTGCCATCGAGGATTGCTACACGCTCAACGCCAGGGCACAGAAGGCGGCCATCTTCGCCGGCTGGAAGGAAATGAACGACTACATGCGAGAGAACAAGATCGACGCCGTGCTGCCGCAGCTTGCCGCCGATGACAAAGGCAAAGGCAGGTCTGCCAAGGCCGCCGAAGAAGCCGATACCCAGGCGCACGGCGAAGACCAGGACAAGTCCGGCGCCCGCAACGCAAAGCACGGCTGACCGACACGCCGGCGACTATTCGAGCAGGCGAATCGGATCGCTGCGCCGCTCCTGCCACCAGCGGATGAAATCCGGCGCGGGAATCGGCTTGCTGAAGTAGTAGCCCTGGACGCGCTGGCAGCCATAGCCGGTGAGCAGTTGCCAGGTCGCGCGGGTCTCGACGCCTTCGGCCACCACTTCGAGACGCAGCCCCTGGGCAAGCTGGATCATCGAGCGGACGATTTCACGATCCTGCGGGGATTCGTCCATGCGCCGAACGAACAACTGGTCGATCTTCAGTTCGTTGAGCGGCAACTGACGCAGATAGGCCATCGACGAATAGCCGGTGCCGAAATCGTCCACCGCCAGCCGGCAACCAAGGTCGCGCAGGCGATGCAGGATGCCTAGGCTGTGCTGCTCGTCGGAAATCATTGCGCTCTCGGTCAGTTCCAGCGTGAGCCGATCGGCCGGCACATTCCAGATCGTCAGCGCCTGCTCGATCATGTCGGGCAGTTCCTCGTCGCGCAAATCATTGGCGGTCAGGTTGATCGACAGATTGAGTGGAATGCCTTCGAGCGCGAACTCCGCCAGCATGCGCGCCGCTCGCGTAACCAGCCAGCGCGAGAACTGCGGACTGACGCCGGCCTCTTCGGCAATCTCCACGATGAACTGCGGCGCAATCGATTCGCCCGCCACATGCTGCCAGCGCAGCAGTGCCTCGGCGTGGTTGCACGAACCGGTAGCGGAATCGACTTGGGGCTGCAGATAAAGTTCGAGCCGATCATCGCGCAATGCCTGCAGGAAGCCCTGCTCGATCGCCGCGTAGCGCGCCGCCGAATGGTCCATCTCCGACCGGAATATCTCGGAGCGCTCGCCGTTGCGATGCGCTTCGTGCAGCGCCAGACGTGCGCCCTGCAGCAATGCCTCGGCCTCGCGGCCGGCTTCCGGAAACAGTGCCGCGCCGGCCACCGGGGTGAGCCGATACTCGCGCCCGAGCACCGGAAAAGCTGCATCGAAAAGATGCAGCAATCGCGTCACCGCAAGCGTGACGTGGGCCGCACTCGAAAGCGCCGGCAAAACGACGATCAATTCCCAATCGGCGCCGAGGAACAGGCTGTCACGCGGACGCAAGGCCCGGTGCACCCGGCCGATCATCTGCCGCAGCAGCCGCCGCGACAATGCAGTCGGCATTCTCAGCAGGACCGGGCCGACTTCGATCCGCACAACCACCACCGCCACATACTCGCCCGGTTTCCCTTCAGCGATTGCCGCATCCAGCACCGCCAGTGCCTGGCGCTGGTTGGGCAATCCGCTGCGCTCGTCGTGCTCCTCGGCATGCACATGCAGCGACTGCTGGTAGCCGCTGGCCGCCTCGCCGAGCACGGCGCAGACGAACAGATTCAGCTTGGCGACCGCGCGGATCATGTCGACGCTTCCGGACTGCGCTACGCGCTTGTCCGCGCAAGCCAGCGTCACGCTACTGTCCAACGTACGACTGGCGAGACCGAGCAACCAGTCGGCCGGTACGCCCGCTGCCAGCACTTCCAGCCATGCTGCAGTCAGCGTGTTGAGCCAGCCGGGCGTGAAATCCCAGGTCGGAAAACGTGACAGCAGCTCCGTGAAGCAGGCCACGGCGAGCGTACACCCCTCGGCGTCGTCCGCCTGGGAACACGGATGCAAGCCGCGCCAGGCCTCTCGCAGCGCGGGGGCGAAGCCGGAAGCGCCGGCAATTTCACCGAACGCCCGCAGTGCTGCACGACACCGCTCGTCGATCTCGAATTCTGCGAGTCGCTCCTGCACCGCTGCGAAGTCGATCACGATCTGCAGGCTTTCGCGCTCTTCGATCGCATCGGCGTCGTCGGGAAACAGGTCGGACCGCTCCGGGTGCCAGTTTGTCACGACAGGTAAAACTCGCTCGGATCGATGCCGTAGGCATTGGGGGCGAGCGCCTTCCTGATGTGGTAGGTGCTGCCATCGGGCGCGGATGGATCGTAGAGCAGATCGAGGGTCGGTGGATATCGGTTGGGCGACTTGTCTTCGCTCAACAGAACCATGACCTTGGGCTTCATCCGGCGCACGCGATTCTGCGAAATCACGACAGCCACTTCGCCGGTATTGAGCTCGACCAGCGTCCCCACCGGATAGAGTCCGATGCACTGAACGAACTGGTCGACCACGTTGGCGCTGAACTTGGTATCGCGCAGTTGATTGATCCGCTCGAGCGCCTGCTGATTGGTGAATGCATTGCGGTAGCTGGTATCGCGGGTCATTGCGCAATAGGTGTCAGCCATCCCGGCCATTTCGGCGAACAGGCCGATCTCGCCACCCGACAGTCCGTGCGGATAGCCGCTGCCGTCGACGCGCTCGTGATGCTTTTCGACGATGTCGAACAGATCGAGGGAAACCTCGGAGTTGCTGTCGAGGATCACCAGGCTGCGCGCCACATGCGTCTTGAACTGCTCGAATTCCATCGGCGTGAGCTCCCCCGTCTTGCGCAACAGATCGGAGGGCAAACCGATCTTGCCCAGATCCTGCATCAGTCCGGCGGTGCCGAGCATGGTCAGGTGCATCTCGGGCAATCCGATATGACGGCCGACCACCATCAGCAGGACCGAGACGTCGAGCGCGTGATCGTAGGAATACTGATCGGTGCGTTTGAGCCGGTTGAGCCAGATCAGTGCATCCGGATTGCGCACCACGCTGGTGACCAGGCCGCCGACGCTCGCGCGAACCTTCTCCAGATCGGGCGCACGCTGCTCTTCGAGATCATGGATCAGGTTGTCGACGGTCGACTGCGCTTCCTCGTAGAGCGGACTCGCACGCAACACTTCTTCTTCGAGTTCGGCCTGATCCTCGTAGATAACGATTGCACCGCTGTCGCTGGCTTGTCCGGCCTTTTCCCGCTCAGCGATCCGCCGGGCCACCTGGAGATCGACCTCGGGCGAGCCCCCACGAAACCAGTCGGTGAAGGGCTTCATCCAGCTTGCGGCGTAGTCGAACAGCCCTGAACTGTCGTCCACGCGTTCCCGATCCTCGCGCATCCGATTGCGAATCTCGGAGGCAGTCTCCTCGGTAGATGCCTGATCCTTCATGACAGGCCGGCCGTCGAGCCGGGTTTCACGCATTGCAATGCCCGCGACCGGCGAGCGCGACAGGGCATGGCGATCGACCTGGCGCTTCTCGTTTTCGGCACGAATCACCCGCAGCACCTCGAAAAAGTCAGGCAGCTTCTCCTTGCCCGGCCGCATCAGTTTCACGGTGCGCACTACCGGTGCGCGTTTGACCGCCGGATCGGGCTTGTCGACCGGCTTCGCGGCGAAATGCGCGCCGACCGAGCGGGTGCGATCGACATAGACGAACTGGCAGATCCGGCCCAGCTCGACGATCTGTTCGTCGTCCTCGATCAGGAACCCCTGCAGCAAGAACGGCGTGCCGAGCCATGGACGATCGAGTTCCGCGACGAACATTCCGCGCCGCAGATCGCCGATGGCCACCACCTCGTTCAATTTCCGAACCCGTTCATTGCCGCAGTTATCCCCATTGATTTCAAAGCCCGCCGCGCGGATGGCTGTCCGATTCGCCGGGCCCCGGGCGGGGGGGGGGGGGGGGGGGGGGGGGGGGGGGGGGGGGGGGGGGGCGGGGGGGGCGGGGGGGGGGGGGGGGGGGGGGGGGGGGGTGGGCGGGGGGGGGGGGGGGGGGGGGGGGGGGGGGTGTTGGGGGGCCCCCCCCCCCCCCGGGCGGGGGGGCCCCCCCCCCGCCGGGGGGGGGGGGGGGGGGGGGCGGGGGGGGGGGGGGGGGGGGGGGGGGGGGGGGGGGGGGGGGGGGGGGTCGGGGGGGGGGGGGGGGGCGGCCCCGCCCGGGGGGGGGGGGGGGGGGGGGGGGGGGGGGGGGGGGGGGGGGGGGGGGGGGGGGGGGGGGGGGGGCCGGGGGGGGCGGGGGGGGGGGGGGGGGGGGGGGGGGGGGGGGGGGGGGGGGGGGGCGGGCCGGGGGGGCGCCGCCGCGGGGGGGGGGGGGGGGGGGGGGGGGGGGGGGGGGGGGGGGGGGGGGGGGGGGGGGGGGGGGGGGGGGGGGGGGGGGGGGGGGGGGGGGGGGGGGGGGGGGGGGGGGGGGGGGGGGGGGGGGGGGGGGGGGGGGGGGGGGGGGGGGGGGGGGGGGGGGGGGGGCCCCCGCCCGGGGCCGGGGGGGGGGGGGGGGGGGGGGGGGGGGGGGGGGGGGGGGGGGGGGGGGGGGGGGGGGGGGGGGGGGGGGGGGGGGGGGGGGGGGGGGGGGGGGGGGGGGGGGGGGGGGGGGGGGGGGGGGGGGGGGGGGGGGGGGGGGGGGGGGGGGGGGGGGGGGGGGGGGGGGGGGGGGGGGGGGGGGGGGGGGGGGGGGGGGGGGGGGGGGGGGGGGGGGGGGGGGGGGGGGGGGGGGGGGGGGGGGGGGGGGGGGGGGGGGGGGGGGGGGGGGGGGGGGGGGGGGGGGGGGGGGGGGGGGGGGGGGGGGGGGGGGGGGGGGGGGCGGGGGGGGGGGGGGGGGGGGGGGGGGGGGCGGGGGGGGGGGGGGGCGGGGGGGGGCGGGGGGGGGGGGGGGGGGGGGGGGGGGGGGGGGGGGGGGGGGGGGGGGGGGGGGGGGGGGGGGGGGGGGGGGGGGGGGGGGGGGGGGGGGGGGGGGGGGGGGGGGGGGGGGGGGGGGGGGGGGGGGGCGGGGGGGGCGGGGGGGGGGGGGCGGGGGGGGGGGGGCGGGGGGGGGGGGGGGGGGGGGGGGGGGGGGGGGGGGGGGGGGGGGCGGGGGGGGGGGGGGGGGGGGGGGGCCGCCCCGGGCCGGGGGGGGGGGGGGGGGGGGGGCGGGGGGGGGGGGGGGGGGGGGGGGGGGGGGGGGGGGGGGGGGGCGGGGGGGGGGGGGGGGGGGGGGGGGGGGGGGGGGGGGGGGGGGGGGGGGGGGGGGGGGGGGGGGGGGGGGGGGGGGGGGGGGGGGGGGGGGGGGGGGGGGGGGGGGGGGGGGGGGGGGGGGGGGGGGGGGGGGGGGGGGGGGGGGGGGGGGGGGGGGGGGGGGGGGGGGGGGGGGGGGGGGGGGGGGGGGGGGGCGGGGGGGGGGGGGCGGGGGAGGGGGGCGTGGGGGGGGGGGGGGGGGCCCGCCGCCGGCCCCCCCCGCGGGGGGGGGGCGGGGGGGGGGGGGGGGGGGGGGGGGGGGGGGGGGGGGGGGGGCGGGGGGGGGCGGGGGGGGGGCGGCGGCCGGGGGCCGCCCCGGGGCCCCCCCCCCCCCCCCCCCCCCCCCCCCCCCCCCCCCCCCCCCCCCCCCCCCCCCCCCCCCCCCCCCCCCCCCCCCCCCCCCCCCCCCCCCCCCCCCCCCCCCCCCCCCGCCCCCCCCCGGCCGGGCCCCCCCCCGGGGGGGGGGGGGGGGGGGGGGGGGGGGGGGGGGGGGGGGGGGGGGGGGGGGGGGGTCGGTCTAGCTCCCGACCCGCCCGGCAAACGCCGAAAAGGTCACGGCACTGCGGCCGATCAGAGCACGCAAGTCCATGTTACGGCGCCGGATTCGTATATCGCAGGTGAATCTGCTCGATCTCGTCGATCAGTTCCGGCGAAAGATCGATTTCCCATGCCGACAGGTTTTGCTCGAGCTGCGCCAGGCTGGTCGCACCGACGATCGTACTGCCGATGAACCAGCGTCCGACGACGAAAGCCAGCGCCATGACCGCCGGGGCGATGCCATGGCGCCTGGCGAGCGCGACATAAGATTCGACCGCCGGACGCACATTGGGTTTGCCGTAACGCTGGGCAAAACCGTCAAAGATCGTGACCCGTCCGCGTGTCGCGGGATCATCGACGTATTTGCCGGTAAGCAAGCCGAACGCCAGGGGCGAATAGGCCAGCAGACTGATTCGCTCACGGTAACAGAGCTCGGCCAGCGAGGTCTCGAAGCTGCGATTGATCAGGTTGTAGGCATTCTGTACGGAGACCGCCCGGGCCAGTCCCTGCTTGTCCGCCTGGGTGAGGAATTCGGTCACGCCCCATGGGTGCTCGTTGGATAGCCCAATGTGGCGGATCTTGCCCTCGCGAACCAGTTCGGTAAGCGCCTCGATCTGTTCGGCAACCGGCACGGTCGGGTGTTCCTGCGCCGGATCGAACTGATACCTGCCGAACATCGGGGTGTTGCGATCCGGCCAGTGCAACTGATACAGATCGACATAATCGGTGCGCAAGCGCTTGAGCGAGCCATCGAGCGCCGCGCGGATGTTCGCCCGGTCGAGCGCCAGCGGACCGCCACGAATCCACTGCAGGTTGCGCGAAGGGCCGGCGACCTTGGTGGCAAGAATCACGCTGTCACGCCGCTTGCGCTGCAACCAGGTGCCGACAACCTCCTCGGTGCGGCCATAGCTTGCGGCAGAGGCCGGCACCGGGTACATCTCGGCCGTGTCGATGAAATTGACTCCTCGATCGAGCGCGAAGTCGAGCTGGGCGTGGCCTTCCGCCTCGCTGTTCTGGATTCCGAAAGTCATCGTGCCGAGACAGATTTCCGACACCCGAAGTTCGCTTCCTCCCAGTTGGCGATACCGCATCGTCTGTCGTCCTCAACATCGGCAGGGTTTGCGGGTATTCTATGCCTCTCCGAACCCGTCGGACCCGGCCCACGCGCAGAATCCGACGCGCTCGGCGCCGCCTTACGGTTTCCGCTGCGCCCCCCTGCCTCCCCTTTCCGAATCGATCATGCCGCTGCATGCGACTGCCGCCCTGCTGCTGTACTGCCGCCCCGGTTTCGAAGGCGACTGCGCCAAGGAGGTCTCCGGCGCCTGCGCCGATCTCGGCGTCACCGGTTACGTGAGGACCAAACCCGACAGCGGCTGGGTTCTGTTCGTGCCGCATGGCGAGGGAGCACAGGCCGGCGAAGCCATGCGCATCCTGCGCGGCGGGCTGCGTTTCGAGGATCTGGTGTTTGCACGGCAACTCGTCTTCTGCAGTGCCTTCGTCGATGCACTGCCGCCCGACGACCGGGTGCCGCCGCTGCTCGCCGCCGTGAAGGCGCTCGGCTCCCGCTGCGGCGCGGTATGGCTGGAGACCGCCGATACCAACCAGGCGAAGGAACTGTCGGGCTTCTGCCGCAAGTTCGTGCCCCACCTCGAACGTGCATTGATCGCCGAACACCTGCTGCACCCGAAAGACAAGCGCGCACCGCGGCTCAACCTGTTCTTCATCGACTCGACACAGGCCTGGGTCGGGCTGACCGACCTCGCCAACAGCAACCCGTGGCAGATGGGAATCCCGCGGCTGCGCGTATCGCGCGATGCGCCGTCGCGTTCGGCGGTGAAACTCGCCGAGGCCTGGCTCGCGCTGCTGACCGAACGGGAACGTGAGCAGCGCCTGGTGGCCGGCATGCGGGCAGCCGACCTCGGTGCCGCGCCCGGCGGCTGGAGCTGGCAGCTCGCGCAGCGCGGGCTGCGGGTCATCGCCATCGACAACGGCAATGTTTCGCCCGCACTGCTAAAGGGCGAAATGGTCGAGCACATCCGGGCCGACGGCTTTCACTGGCGGCCGCGCGGCAGCCTCGACTGGATGGTCTGCGACATCGTCGATCAGCCCTCGCGCATCGCCCAACTGGCGGCCGACTGGATCGCCCACGGCCGCTGCCGCGACACCATCTTCAACCTCAAGCTGCCGATGAAAAAGCGCTTCGACGAGCTGGCGCGCTGCCGCGCCATCATCGACAAGCGCCTGAACCAGGCCGATGTCCCGTACCTGCTGCGCGTCAAGCATCTGTACCACGACCGCGACGAGGTGACCGCCTATCTGCGGCGCACGGCCTGAATGGGGCGCACCGTGCGCCAAAAAACGGCGTCATCGCGCCCAGTGGCATGTCGTGCGATAATGCGCGACTGCAAACGCGTCGCCGGTTGACGTTTGCCCCAACGAACACCCGTCCGGGTGACTCTGACCCCAACGCAGGATTCGTCGCCTGAACCGGTACCGTGCCACCCCGCACGGCAGGCCGATTCAGGAGATCTGCATGAATTTTGCCGACCTCGGGCTGATCCCCGAGTTGTTGAAGGCGGTGGCCGACACCGGCTACACCGAACCGACGCCGATCCAGGCGCAGGCCATCCCGATCATTCTGCAGGGCAAGGACGTGATGGGCGGCGCCCAGACCGGCACCGGCAAGACCGCCGGCTTCACCCTGCCGCTGCTGCAGCGCCTGGCTCGCCATGTCAACAGCTCGCCCTCGCCGGCACGCCACCCGGTGCGCGCGCTGATCCTCACTCCGACGCGCGAACTCGCGATGCAGGTCGAAGACAGCGTCAAGACCTACAACAAGCACCTGGCCCTGCGCTCGACCTGCATCTACGGCGGCGTGGACATGAAGGCACAGACAGCCGAATTGCGCGAGGGCCGCGAGATCGTGGTCGCCACGCCGGGCCGGCTGCTCGACCACGTCGAACAGAAGTCCGTCAATTTCAACCAGGTCGAAGTGCTGGTGCTCGACGAAGCCGACCGCATGCTCGACATGGGTTTCATCCCGGACATCAAGCGCATCCTCGCCCTGCTGCCCAAGGCGCGCCAGAGCCTGCTGTTCTCGGCGACTTTCTCCGAAGAGATCAAGAATCTCGCCGACTCGATGCTGCGCGAACCGCAACTGATCGAGGTGGCGCGCCGCAACCAGGTCACGGAGACCGTCACCCATGTCGTGCATCCGGTCAGCACCGAAGACAAGCGGGCGCTGCTCGCCCACCTGATCAGGTCGCAGGATCTGCGTCAGGCGCTGGTGTTCGTCGGCACCAAGTTCGGCGCCAGCCGGCTGGCGGTCTATCTTGCCAAGCAGGGTATCGAAGCCGACGCGATCCACGGCGACAAGAGCCAGCAGCAGCGCACCGAAGCGCTGGAAGCCTTCAAGGCCGGCAAGGTTCGCGTGCTGGTGGGCACCGATGTCGCCGCCCGCGGACTCGACATCGACGACCTGCCCCACGTCATCAACTTCGAGCTGCCGCACACCGCCGAGGACTATGTGCACCGCATCGGCCGCACCGGCCGTGCCGGCAAGACCGGCGACGCGATATCGCTGATGAGCGCCGAGGAAAATGGCCGGCTGGCCGAGATCGAGCGGCTGATCAAGCGCAAGCTCGAACTGGTGGTAGTGGAAGGCTTCGAGCCGGGCAGCGACTACCACGCGGCCGGCAAGCGCGGCCGTGGCAAACGCACCGAATATGACGACAAGCGCGACGAGCGGCGCGACACGCGCAGCGAACGGCCGGTGCGCGAGCGCGCAGCGCGGCCCGAACGCAGCGATCGCCCGCGCAGCGAGCCGCGCCGCACCAGCAAGGACGAACTGCCCGGCAGCTTCGACTGGCGCAAGCCCTACGAACCGGCGCCGCTCGACCCGGCCTCCGCCGAAGCCCAGCTCGGCCGCCCGCATCCGGTGGCACCTCGCGGCCCCAAGCGGCCGGTCGCGGCGCTGCTCGGCGGACTGGGCAAGAAACCCGACTGAAGAATAGTCTCGCCTGCGGGATCGGCTGCAGCCCGCACCAGCAGGCCTTCTACGGGGTGGCATTCCGCTGTGCCTCATGGCTATTGCCTCGCAGCATAGGCTGCCTGCAGAACGCCATTCCATGCGGCTCACAGGGCACCCGCCGTGCAAACCCGATTCCGCGTGCCAGCAGCGGGAACCGCCCCGACCCCGACCACGTCTGACCTGCAGGAGGCGCAATCCATGGCGCATTGGATCAACGGCACGGTGGTCGAGAACAGGGCGTGGACCGATCGCCTGCATTCCTTGCAGGTCGACGCGGCGATCGCGCCCTTCACGGCCGGCCAGTTCATCAAGCTTGGGCTGATCATCGATGGCGAAGAGGTCGGCCGGCCGTACTCGCTGGTCAACCCGCCGCAGCGGGCACCGCTCGAATTCTGCTTCTCCGTGGTTGCGGACGGTCCGCTGTCGGGACGTCTGGCCGCCCTCGAACCGGGCGAACAAGTCCTGCTCGCGCCGCGCGCCAACGGCTTTCTGGTACTCGGCGAGGTGCCGCCGGCGCGACACCTGTGGCTGGTTTCGACCGGCACCGGCATCGGGCCGTTTCTCGCCATCCTGCGCACCGACGAGCCGTGGCAACGCTTCGAGCGCGTGGTGCTGGTCCATGCGGCACGACTGGCCAGCGAGCTGATCTATCGGGATGTCATCGAGGGTATCGCGGCCGCCCATGACGGCCAGTTCGGCTACGTTCCGTTCGTCAGCCGCGAGCCGACCGATTTCGCGCTGTCCGGACGCATTCCCGCAGCAATCGCCGCCGGCACCCTGGAAGCCCGCGGCGGTGCGCTCATCGATGCGCAAAGCCACGTCATGCTGTGTGGCAATCCGCAGATGATCATCGATGCCGAAAAGGCCCTGATCGCCCGCGGACTTCGCAAGCACCGCCGGCGCGAGCCGGGACACGTCACCGTCGAGAGCTACTGGTAGCGCCGACGCTTGCCGTTGCCCCCGGCTTTCGCCGGGAAGCCGGGCCCGGCGATCAGCTCTTGAGCGCGGCCAGCACCTCGTCCAGCATCTTCTTGGCATCGCCGAAGAGCATGCGGTTGTTGTCCTTGTAGAACAGCGGGTTGTCCACGCCGGCATAGCCCGAGGCCATGCTGCGCTTCATGACGATCGAGGTCTTGGCCTTCCACACTTCGAGCACCGGCATGCCGGCGATCGGGCTGGCCGGGTCGTCCTGGGCGCCGGGGTTCACGATGTCGTTGGCGCCGATCACCATGGCGACGTCGGTGGACGGGAAGTCCTCGTTGAGTTCGTCCATTTCCAGCACGATGTCGTAAGGCACCTTGGCTTCGGCGAGCAGCACGTTCATGTGGCCGGGCATGCGACCGGCAACCGGGTGGATGCCGAAGCGCACATTGACACCCTTTCCGCGCAGGAACCTGGTGATCTCATACACTGTGTGCTGGGCCTGCGCCACCGCCATGCCGTAGCCCGGCACGATGATGACGTTCTTGGAATCGTTCAGCAGCTCGGCGGTCTCGGGCGCGCTGATGGCCACCACTTCGCCGGCAGGCTGCACGCCGCCGGCTGCCGCCGGCGTACCGCCCTCGGTACCGAATCCGCCCGCGATCACCGCGATGAAGTGGCGATTCATGGCACGGCACATGATGTAGGAAAGAATCGCGCCCGAGGAGCCCACCAGCGCACCGGTGACGATCAGCAGATCGTTCGACAGCATGAATCCAGTCGCCGCCGCCGCCCAGCCGGAGTAGCTGTTGAGCATCGACACCACCACCGGCATGTCGGCCCCGCCGATCGCCATCACCATGTGGATGCCGAAAAGCAGCGCGATCAGCGTCATGACGATGAGCGGCGTCATGCCGTCGGCCACCGAATGCGTGTTGATGAACGACCAGCCAAACCAGATCACCACCAGCAGGCCCACCAGGTTGATGATGTGGCGCCCCGGCAGGAGCATCGGCTTGCCGCTGATCTTGCCCGACAGCTTGCCGAAGGCGATCACCGAACCCGAGAAGGTCACGGCGCCGATCAGGATGCCGATGTAGATCTCGATCTCGTGGATGGTCTTCTCGGCGCCGGCGAACTGCCCCGCGGCAGCCGGGTCGATGTAGTTGGCATAGCCCACCAGGACCGCCGCGAGACCGACCAGGCTGTGCATCAGCGCGACCAGTTCGGGCATCTGCGTCATCTTGACGACGCGTGCCGCATAGAGGCCGATGGTCGCGCCGACCACCATCGCGCCGATGATCCAGCCATAGCCGCCCGCGGTGACCTGTGGTCCGAAAACTGTTGCCAGCACGGCGATGGTCATGCCGATGATGCCGTACAGGTTGCCGCGGCGCGAGGACTCCGGATGCGAGAGTCCGCCGAGGCTGAGGATGAAGAGGATGGTCGCTCCGATATAGGAGACGGTTGCCAGGCTTGCAGACATTGTTTGTCTCTCCTATTTCCGGAACATTTCCAACATCCGGCGGGTCACTGCGAATCCGCCGAACATGTTGATCGACGTCAGCGCGATGGCCAACACCGCGAGCCCGACAATCCACGCCTCCGGACGGTCGCCGCCGGCCGCCCCGCCCAGCAAGGGCGGCGCAACCTGCACCAGCGCGCCGATCGCGATGATGCTGGAAATCGCATTGGTGACGCTCATCAGCGGTGTGTGCAGTGCCGGCGTGACGTTCCATACCACCATGTAGCCAACGAAGCAGGCCAGCACGAAGACGGTGAAATGGGCGAGAAAGGCTGCCGGCGCGCTCGCACCGATGAACCAGAAGACGACCGCGGCGACCGCGAACGTGATTGCAGTACTGGTCGCCGAGGCCGGCGCTCCGCCGCCGCCATGACCATGCCCCTTCGACTTCTCGGCAGGTTTCGCGGCCGCTGCGGGTTTGGCCGCCGCGGGCGGCGCGGCAGACGGCTTGGGCGCAGGCGGTGGCCAGGTGATGCCGCCGTCCTTGATGACGGTGAGACCGCGAATGGCCTCGTCGTCCATGTTGACGTCGATGACGCCGTCCTTGGTCTTGCAGAGCTCCTCGGTCAGGCGCAGCAGGTTGTTCGAGTACAGGGTCGAGCTCTGCTTGGCCAGGCGGCTGGCGAGATCCGTGTAGCCGACGATCGTGACGCCGTGCCGCACCACGGCCTGGCCGGGTTCGGTCAGCTCGCAGTTGCCACCTTGCTCGGCCGCCATGTCGACGATGACGCTGCCCGGCTTCATGGTCTTCACCATCTCGGCGGTGATGAGCTTGGGTGCGGGCTTGCCCGGAATCAGCGCGGTGGTGATGATGATGTCCGCGTCCTTGGCCTGCTTGGCGTACATCTCACGCTGGGCGTTCTGAAAGCCCTCGCTCATCACCTTGGCGTAGCCGCCGCCACCGGAGCCTTCCTCCTCGTAGTCGACCTTGACGAATTCGCCACCCAGCGACACCACCTGATCGGCGACCTCGGCGCGCGTGTCGTTGGCGCGCACGATGGCGCCCAGGTTGGCGGCCGTGCCGATCGCGGCCAGACCGGCGACACCGGCACCGGCGATGAAGACCTTGGCCGGCGGGATCTTGCCGGCAGCCGTGATCTGGCCGTTGAAGAAGCGGCCAAAGGCGTTGGCGGCCTCGATCACGGCGCGGTAGCCGCTGACCCCGGCCATCGAGGTCAGCGCGTCCATCTTCTGGGCGCGGGAAAGCTGGCGCGGCAAGGCGTCGATGGCGAGCACGGTGGCCTTCTTGGCAGCCAGTTGCTGCATCAGCTCGGGGTTCTGCGCCGGCCAGACGAACGAGACCAGGGTGGTGCCCTCGCGCATCAGGCCGATTTCCTGAACCGAAGGGGCACGCAGCTTGAAAACGATGTCGGACTTCGCCCACAGCGCTGCCGCGCCGGAGACGACTTCGGCACCCGCGGCGCGATACACGTCGTCGCTGAAATTGGCCGCGTCGCCTGCTCCGCTTTCCACCGCCACCGAGAAGCCGAGCTTGATGAGTTTTTCAACGACTTCGGGCACGCTGGCAACGCGCTTCTCGCCCGCTGCCGTCTCCTTCGCCACACCAATGACCAGAGCCATCGCACTTCCTCCCTAATTGTTTCCGAGTTCCGGTTCCGGGATCCGCCAGCGCGCGGGCCGGGCTGACGCACACCATCCTGACGGACAAATCACGTTCAAAGTGCTGCGCGACAAAGCTGCGTCAAGACACTTCGGGATGAACATCGCGCGCCGCATCCACGCCCCTACGCACGAGATGCGCGCAATCAGCCCCACTGCGAAACAGGCGATGCTCATCTCTGCGAGCCGACCCGCGGCCCGATCCACTCCCTTACTGCGCACTCCCCTACTGCGCCGGGAACCAGGGCAACACGCTGTTCTCCGGCGACGACTTCCGCCGGAATACCGTTCGCGACTGGTATGAATGCCTCCCCGTACTGCGTTGTGTCAAATCGTTCGAATCGAGAAACCGACGGGATCGTGGCCCACGAGATTGTTGGTTTTGCTATTTTTGCTGTCGGGCCCGAGAACCCCGAGCCGGCGCTATCATACTTAAATCAAACGCCCATTCCAAGCGAAGCCCGCGCTGCCACAGGCCGTGGGCGACAAACTGCCGAGTCAGGTTCGACATCTTCACATGGCAAACAGCCCACACCCGCGGAGCGCTCCGTCGCACCGGCGCAAACAGACGCGACGCTCGGTCAAGACCGGGCTGCCGCCGGGATCGCTGGTTCATCTCGGCGAGGTCAAGACCGATCATCCGACGATTACGCTGATCGAGTACGACGCCAACGCAATCGAGGAACGCAACTTCCAGTCGATCGAGGCCTCGCGCGCCTACCGCCCCTCGCATGCCACCGTCTGGCTCAACGTGTATGGCCTGCAGGATGCATCCATCATGAGCGAGATCGGCAGCCGCTTCGACCTGCACCCGCTGGTGCTCGAAGACATCCTCAATACCAGCCAGCGTCCCAAGGTCGATGATTACGGCGAATACCTCTACATCGTCGCGCGGGCCGTGGAATTCGACGTCGAGGCCGTCGACGTCACGACCGAGCAGATCAGCATCGTCGTCGGCCGTCATTTCCTCTTGACGTTCCAGGAACGCCCGTCAGGGCTGTTCGATCCGGTGCGCCAGCGCCTGCGGGCGGAAACCAGCCGCATGCGATCGCTCGGCTCTGATTATCTTGCCTACGCACTGCTCGACGCGCTGGTCGACCGCTACTTCCTGGTGCTCGAGAGCATCACCGATCGCGCGGAAGAACTCGAAGACCAGGTGCTGCACAATGCGTCGCCCGCGCTGCTCGCACGCATCAATCACTTCAAGCGCGAAACCGTCGACCTGCGCCGGGCCGTATGGCCGATGCGCGAGGTGATCAACCAGATGATCCGCGGCGACACGCGCTTCTTCCGCACGGAGACCCTGCCCTATCTGCGCGACGTGTATGACCACACGGTACACGTGATCGAATCCCTCGATGCCATGCGGGAACTCATCGGCGATATGCTGGAAGTGTATCTGTCGAGTGTCAGCAACCGGCTCAATGTCGAAGTCCGGCTGCTCACCGTGATCACCATCATCTTCATGCCGGCGACGCTGATCAGCGGCATCTTCGGCATGAACTTCCACAGCATGCCGCTGCTGGACAAATTCGACGGATTCTGGACGGCAATCGGCATGATGGTGGCCGTCGCGGCAACCATGGGTGTGGTCTTCTGGCGTCGCAACTGGCTGGGGTCACGGGAGTGAAACGAATGGAGCGTAATCCGGCATGAGCGAAGCGATATCGAATCCGAAGCCGGAAGTCGGTGCGGCGGATGCAGCCCGCCTGCAGGCGGAACTCGCAAGCACAAGGCGGCAGCTCGCCGACGCGCGCCGTGAACTCGATGCGTTCGCCTATTCCGTGTCGCACGATTTGCGCGGCCCCTTGCGCGCGCTCAACGGCTTTTCAAAGCTGCTCCATGACGAGGCGCGTGGCGTGCTTACCGCGGATACGGCGGACTACCTGGCCAGAATCGTCGGCGCAACGCACCGGCTGGAACTGCTGCTCGAGGATCTGCTGATCCTCTCTCGCGCCGGGCGCGCGACGCTGCAGGTTCAGACGATCGACCTCGGCGCGATGGCACGAGAGGTCGCCGCCTCGCTCGCTGCCGCCGAGCCGGCCAGGCGCGTCGATTGGCAGATCGCGGATCTGCGGATTCAGGCCGACCCGGCGCTGCTGCGCAGCGCCCTCGTGCAACTGCTCGGCAACGCATTCAAGTTCACCCGAACCCGCGAACAGGGGTTGATCGAGTTGATCGCGGAGCGCAGCGAGTCGGACCCATCGGTGACGGTGCAGGGTTTCTCGATTCGCGACAACGGCGTCGGCTTTGACATGAGCTTCGCCGATCGGCTGTTTGCGCCGTTCCAGCGATTGCATCCGGCCTCGGTCTACGAGGGCAATGGCATCGGTCTGGCGCTGGTTCAACGCATCGTGCGGCGCCATGGCGGCCGCGCGTGGCTGCACTCGGCGCCCGAGCAAGGCACCCAGGCGTTCGTCCGCCTGTGGGAGGCCGAGCCGCCGCCCGGCGCCGCGTCCTAGCAGCCTGTCGGGCTTGATTCGTGGGTGCGAATCAAGCCCGACAGGCTGCTAGCGTTCCTTCAACCCGGACGCTGCCCGCTGCCCAGCAACTTGCGGGCCACCAGCGCCTCGGCTTTCGCCTTGCGTTGTTTTTCCGCTTCGGGATCGGACAACTTGACGATCACCAGCGAGATGTTGTCGCCCGCACCCTCGGCACGCTGGCGCGCCCGATTGATCAGAACCTCGGCCGCCTCGCGCGGCGAGTGGGCGGACAGCACGCCGCCGAGTTCTGCGGGATCGAAATAGGCCCAGAGGCCATCGGAACATAGCAGGAAGACGTCCCCCGCCTGCAGCGACGCAACCGTGCCGAGATCGATCATCGGTTCCCGGTCTCCGCCAAGACAGCCGATCAGCACGTTCTTGTGCGGATACGATTTGGCCTGATCGGACGTTAGGGAGCCCTTGCGCACCATTTCCGCGACCAGTGAATGGTCGCCCGACAGATGCATCAGCGTGTCGCCGCGAAAATGGTACAGCCTGGAATCGCCGGTATGCGCCCAATCGGCGCGGCCCCCATGCAGCAGCAGGAGCACCGCCGTGCTGTGCGGATCCTGTTCGCTGGTGAAGCGCGTCAGCTTGATGACGACATGCGCTTCGTCGATGATCGAGGCGAGGAATTCGTCCGGCGGCTCGCCGGGATTGTAGATCTCGAGATTTTGCCTGGCCTTGAGCAGAACCTGCTCGGCGGCCATCGCGCCGCCGCTGTGGCCGCCCATGCCGTCGGCCAGCGCAGCCAGCATGACGCCGCGACGCGACGGGTGAGCGAAGATCGCAGAGCGATCCTGCTGCTCGCGCCGGTCGCCCTGATGGCGCGCGACGCAACTATCGACCTTGAGTCCCATGTCAGGCAAACGCTATGAAATCCGGACCCCACATTCTAAGCCGCAGTCGGGACGAGCGCAGCAGTCAGGCCAACGCGAACTCTGCCGGAACCGGCGGAGGTTCGTTCCTCAGGCAGTGCCCGAGAGCCGCCGGTCGAGCAGCTCGATCCAGTGCCGCACCGGCAGGTCGGTGCCGCTCTGCAGGTGGGTCAGGCAGCCGATGTTCGCGCTGACGATGGCCTGCGGCGCGCCGGCGGTCAGGGCGGCAAGCCTGTTGTCGCGAAGCTGGTAGGCGATCTCGGGCTGCAATACCGAGTAGGTGCCGGCCGATCCGCAACACAAATGGCTGTCCTCGACCGGGGTGAGTTCGTAGCCGGCCGCGCGCAGAATCTCCTCGGTCACGCCGCGCACCTTCTGTCCGTGCTGCAGCGAACATGGCGGGTGGAACGCGAGTCGGCCGGCCGAGCCGGCCTGCACCGGCCCGAACAATTGCAGCAAGCGATTCTTCTCTCGCAGCACGGCCTCGGAGACATCGACAGTCAGCGCAGAGATGCGGCGGGCCTTCTCCGCATATTCCGCATCGTCCTGCAACAGGTGCGCGTATTCGCGCACGAACACGCCACAGCCCGACGCGGTCATGACCAGCGCCTCGATGCCCTGCTCGAGGTAGTGCCACCAGGCGTCGATATTGCGCCGGGCGTCGGCACGCCCCCCGACGTGATCGTTCAGATGAAAACGCACGGCGCCGCAACAGCCGGCCGCCGGCGCCTCGATCAACTGGATGCCCAGCCGGTCGAGCACCCGCGCCGCCGCCGGGTTGGTGTCGGGCCCCATCGACGGCTGAACGCAGCCGGCCAGTGCCAGCATCCGGCGCGGGCGGCCTGACGCGGGCCACGGGCCAGGTTTGCGCGCGGCAGGCACCTTGGCCTTGAGCGAGACGGGCAAGAGCCCTCGCACACGCTGCCCCATTTTCATTGCCGGGGCGAACAGCGGCGAAGTCAGACCCGTCTTCAACAACCAGCGCACCACGCGCTCGCGGTCGCCGCGCGGTTCAGGCACGCGGTCCTCCGCGACCAGTCGTCCGATATCGATCAGCTTGCCGTACTCGACGCCCGACGGACAGGTCGACTCGCAATTGCGGCAGGTCAGGCAACGATCGAGGTGCAGGCGCGTCTTGGCGGTCACATCCGCGCCTTCAAGCATCTGCTTGATCAAGTAGATGCGTCCGCGCGGCCCATCGAGTTCGTCGCCGAGCAACTGGTAGGTCGGGCAGGTCGCGGTACAGAAGCCGCAATGCACGCACTTGCGCAGAATCGCCTCGGCCTCGCGACCCTCGGGTGTATCCCGGATGAATTGAGCCAAATTGGTTTGCATGGTTGTTTCGGTGACGGGTGACAGGTGACAGGTGACAGGTGACGGGTCGCCACCGCCTCTGTCACCCGTCACTCGTCACGGTTCTCCGAATACATGCGCCCGGGATTGAAAATGCCCATTGGGTCGAACGCCTGCTTGAGGCGCCGATGTATCGCCTGCAGTGCCGCCGGCAAGGGCTGGAACACCGGGACGACCTTGTCCGCGGCACGGAACAGTGTCGCATGCCCGCCCGCCCGATCCGCAGCCTCGCGAATCTGCTGCGCCGGCGCGGCCGACTCGAGCCAGCGCAGTGCACCGCCCCACTCGATCAGTTGCCGGCCGGGCAGGTCGAGCGGACCGGCGGTCGACGGCACCGACAGCCGCCACAGCGGGTCGTCGTCATCGAAGAACGGATCGGTCTGCTCTCGGATGCCCGACCAGAAATCCTGCGCCTGCGCCGCATCGATCGGCTCGCCGCCGAGCCGCTCGCGTGCCGCGCGCACCGCGGCGCCGGCACCCGAAAGCCGCAGGGCCAGCGCGCCGTCGCAGAAGGCGCTGGCCGAAACCGGCAGCGGCTGGCCACCCCACTCGTTGAGCTTGTCGAGCGCCTGCGCCTGGTCCATCCGAAACAGCAGCGTCGATTCCTCGAAGGGTTTCGGCAACACTTTTAGCGATACCTCGGCAATCAGTCCGAGCGTGCCGAGCGCGCCGCAAACCAGACGCGAGACATCGTAGCCGGCGACGTTCTTCATCACCTGCCCGCCGAAGCTCATGAGCTCGGCATGGCCGTCGATCAGCTTGACGCCGAGCACGAAATCGCGCACGCCGCCCGCTGCGGGACGGCGCGGGCCGGACAGCCCGGCCGAGACGCAACCGCCGAGCGTGGCATCCAGCCCGAAATGCGGCGGCTCGAAGGCCAGCATCTGACCGCGCTCGGCCAGCACCGACTCGATCTCGGCAAGTCGCGTGCCGCAGCGAGCGGTGATCACCAGTTCGGTCGGTTCGTAGGCCACGACGCCGGCATAGCCGCGGGTGTCGACGACATCGCCTGCCAGCGTCTGCCCATAGGAGTCCTTGGAGCCGCTGCCGCGCAGCCTGATCGGCCGGGCGTCGGCTGCGGCCGCACGCACCTGATCCTGCAGCTCTTGGAGTTCAGCTTTCATCTCAAAAACGCGGCAATTCCGGATGCGGCACGTGGCCGCCGCTGACATGCAGCCGGCCGTACTCGGCACAGCGGTTGAGCGTCGGAATCGCCTTGCCCGGATTGAGCAGTCCGTCGGGATCGAAGGCTGCCTTGATCCGGTGGAACGCGCGCAACTCGGGTGTCGAGAACTGCACGCACATCTGGTTGATCTTTTCGTAACCGACCCCATGTTCGCCGGTGATGGTGCCGCCGAGTGCCACCGACATCTCGAGGATCTCGGCGCCGAAGGCTTCCGTACGCTCGAGTTCGCCAGGCACGTTGGCATCGAACAGGATCAGCGGATGCATGTTGCCGTCGCCCGCGTGGAACACGTTGATGCAGCGCAGGCCGTACTTCTTCTCCATGCCGGCGATCGCCGCGAGCAATTCGGCAATCCGCTTGCGCGGGATCGTGCCGTCCATGCAGTAATAGTCTGCCGATATGCGGCCGGCAGCCGGAAACGCCGCCTTGCGGCCAGACCAGAACTTGAGGCGCTCGGCTTCCGAGGTCGACACGCGGATCTCGGTCGCCCCGCTCCGCTCGAGCACCGCCTTCATCCGCGCCACGTCTTCCTCGACCTCGTCCGGCGTACCGTCGGCTTCGCACAGCAGAATGGCCTTGGCATCGAGCGGGTAGCCTGCGCGCACATATTCTTCGACCGCGGCGGTCGCGGCCTGGTCCATCATCTCGAGCCCGGCCGGAATGATGCCGGCCGCGATCACATCGGCCACCGCGTTGCCGGCCTTGACGACATCATCGAACGCGGCGAGCAGGCACACCGCCAGCAAGGGTTTCGGCACCAGCTTGACGGTGACTTCGGTGGTGACCGCCAGCATGCCTTCCGAGCCGGTGACCAGTGCCAGCAGGTCGTAGCCGGGTGCATCGAGCGCGTGGTTGCCGAACTCGACAATCTCGCCGTCGATGGTCACGCCGCGCACGCGCAGCAGGTTGTGCACCGTGAGGCCGTACTTCAGGCAATGCACGCCGCCGGAGTTCTCGGCGACGTTGCCGCCGATCGTGCAGGCGATCTGGCTCGACGGATCGGGCGCGTAGTAGAGCCCGTACGGCGCCGCCGCTTCGGAAATTGAAAGATTGCGCACGCCGGGCTGAACGATCGCCGTCCGCGACGCGGGATCGACTGTCACGATGCGTTTGAATTTGGCCAGCGAGAGCAGAACGCCGAACTTATGCGGCATCGCCCCGCCCGAGAGCCCGGTGCCCGCGCCGCGCGCAACCACCGGCACGCCGAGTTCACGGCAGATCTTGAGAATGGCGACGACCTGCGCTTCGTCGTCCGGCAGCGCGACGACCAGCGGCAGTTCGCGATACGCGCTGAGCCCGTCGCACTCGTAAGGCCGCAGATCCTCGGCATCGACCAGCAGTGCATGGGCAGGCAGAACGCGCGCGAGCTGCGCAAGCAGCCGCGCCTTGTCGACCTGCGAAAAATCCTTGTCCCGCGCGCCGGGTTCGACAGTCTCGTTGGCACCCATGATCTCTCCTCGCCAAGCATCTCAAGCTGGTTCAGACGACAGTATCGCGCGAAACCCATTGACGCGGGCAAGCGTCGGTCTGGCAACTGCGTCGGCGCGTCGCGGCGAAAGTCGGCAAGAGGCGCCTCGATCGAGATCAGCCCACAGCCGCGCGAACCGGTTGTTCGCGTATCGGCAGGTTGACGAGCAGGGCGACCACGCCGAGCGCGATCGAGATCCACCAGACGAGTTGGTAGGAACCGGTGGTATCGAACAGGTAGCCGCCCAGCCAGCTGCCGAGAAAGGCGCCGATCTGGTGGCACAGGAAGACCGTGCCGGCGAGCATCGCCAGATGCCGCACACCGAACATCGAGGCGACCGTGGCATTGGTCAGCGGCACCGTGCCGAGCCACAGAAATCCCATCGCCGCGGCGAACAGGTAGGTGCTGGTGACAGTAAGGGGAAAGGCGAGATAGGCAGCGATCACCATGCTGCGCGCAAGGTAGATGCCACCCAGCAGGTACGGCTTGCGGTACACGGCACCGAGCCGCCCGGCCAGATAGCTGCCGAAGATGTTGAACAGCCCGATCAGGGCCAGCGCCGTGACGCCGACCCGCGGTGACAGACCAGCGTCGAGCAGATAGGCTGGGAGGTGGATCGCGATGAACACCACCTGGAAGCCGCAGACGAAGAAGCCGAACGACAGCAGCCAGAAGTCCCGCGAGCCGCAGGCCTCGACCAGGGCCTGCCGCGCGGTCGCGCTGCCGTGCACGGAGGCTGTGCCCTCGCGCGACTCGACGATGCCGAGTGCGGCCGGCAGCATCAGCAGGATGGCCGCGCCGAGCGCCAGCAGCGCGTTGTGCCAGCCCAGCGCGGTGATCAGGTATTCCGATGCCGGCAGCATTGCGAACTGGCCGAAGCTGCCGGCCGCCCCGGCGATGCCCAGCGCCTGGCTGCGCTGGTTCGGCGAATAGCGGCGGCCGATCACGCCCGACACCACGGAAAATGTGCAGCACGACAGCGCGGTGCCGATCGCGATGCCCGAGGTGATCGCCAGCGCCAGTGGTGTGGCCGCATGCGCCATGCCGTAGAGTCCGGCGCAATACAGCACCACCCCTGCCATCACGACACGCCCGCCGCCCCAGCGATCGGCCAGCAGGCCGATCACCGGCTGGGTCAGGCCCCAGACCAGGTTCTGCAACGCCAGTGCGAAGGCGAATGCCTCGCGTCCCCAGCCGAGTTCCAGACTCATCGGCGACAGGAACAGGCCGAAGCCATGCCGCACGCCCAGCGACAGCGTCAGGATCAGACTGCCGGCGGCCAGCGCGATCGCGGGGGTTCTCCAGTGTGGGTTCATATGTGGATTGAGGAAAGGGGTCGGTTGGGGGTCAGCCGGCCGCGATCCGCGCAGGAGGCGCGCTCGGCGAGCGCCTATAATGCCGCTTCCCCAATTCGAAGTACAACCGCCATGGGACACCGACTCTCGAAGATCTATACCCGCACCGGCGACGAGGGCACGACCGGCCTCGGCGACGGCAGCCGCACCGCCAAGGACAGCCTGCGCATCCACGCGCTGGGCGATGTCGACGAACTCAACTCGATCATCGGCCTGCTGCTGGTCGAGGAACTGCCCGAGGCCACGCGAACCATGTTGACCGACGTGCAGCACGACCTGTTCGACCTCGGCGGCGAGTTGTCGATACCGGGCATGACGCTGCTGGCGGACGATGGCGTCGGCCGGCTCGAGCGCGAACTCGACGCGATGAACGACACGCTCGATCCGCTCAAGGAATTCATCTTGCCCGGCGGCACGCGGGCGGCGGCATTGACCCACATGACACGCGCGGTCTGCCGCCGCGCCGAGCGCTCGATCGTATCGCTATCGACCGCCGAGAAAGTCCGCGAGTCGCCGCGGCACTATCTGAACCGGTTGTCCGACCTGCTGTTCGTGCTCTCGCGTTTTCTCAATCGCGCCGCCGGCCGTAGCGACGTGATGTGGCAGAAGGGCCGCAACGCGGCGAAGTAGCGGCCGGGCATGAGCGCACCGCGCAACGACGGCCCGATCGGGGTATTCGATTCCGGCGTCGGCGGGCTGTCCGTGCTCCGGCACATCCGTGCGTTGCTGCCGCACGAGGATCTGCTCTACATCGCCGATTCGGGCAATGCGCCCTATGGCGACAAGCCGCCGGACTGGATACGCGAGCGGTCGATCGCCCTGGCCGGCTGGCTGGCCGGCCGCGGCGCCAAGGCCATCGTCATCGCCTGCAATACCGCCACGGCTGCCGCCGCGGGCGCGCTGCGCGAGCGCCTCGCGCTGCCGGTGATCGGCATGGAGCCGGCGGTCAAGCCGGCGGCCGCCGCCACCAGGACCGGTGTGGTCGGTGTGCTGGCCACCGTCGGCACGCTCAAGAGCGCGCAATTCGCCGCGCTGCTCGACCGCTTCGCAGGCGGCATCGAGGTCGTCACCCAGCCCTGCCCCGGCTTGGTCGAATGCGTCGAACGCGGCGAGCTGGACGATCCTGCCACGCAGGCACTCGTCTCCCGCTACGTCGCACCGCTGCTCGCACGCGGCGCCGACACCATCGTGCTCGGCTGCACCCACTACCCGTTCCTCCGGCCGCTGATCGCCGCGGCTGCCGGCCCGCAGGTCGCGCTGATCGAAACCGGCGGCGCGGTCGCGCGCCAGCTCGAACGGCGCCTGCACGAGACCGTCGTCGCCCGCCATCATGAAATGCGCGGGCGCGATGCCTTCTACGCCAGCGGCGATGCCGATCTGGCAGCCCGGGTAATGCGCCGGCTTTGGGCCGACGACACCCCGGTCGAACCACTGCCGGCTTCGCTTGCCCAACCGGCATAGGCTGCGGGCCGCTTGGATAGGCGCACTGCAGCCAGCCATGCCGGACAGGCAGGCAGGACTCGGCTTGTACGGCAGGCATGCCGAAGAGTGCCTATCCACGCGGCTTGCAGCCCGGCCACACCCGGTTTCAAACCCCAAGTGCAACACCTTCGATGGAAAATGGCTGAAACAAGGAAGTGTGGAAGATGGGCTATCCGCATTTGACTGCGGAAGAACGCGAGCAGATCAGTCTGGGCTTGGCGCAGGGATCGAGCGTGCGGGCGCTGTGCGGGCGAGCCCGGCCACGGCGGGCCCGCAAACTGGCCGCCCGACCGCATAATCGGTTGCGCCAACAGGTGCTGCGCAAGCTGCGCCAGCGTTATTCGCGGCAACAGATTGCCGGCTGGTTGCGCCGGACCTATCCCAACGAACCGGAGCGCTGGGTGTCCCACCAGAGCATCTACGCGAGCATCGCGATCCTGCCCAAGGGCGAAGTCAAGCGCGAACTGCTGCGCTACCTGCGCCACGAGGGCAAGGCCGGTACGGGGCACTCGGCCAAGGATCGGCCCTGGGTGCGCCTGTCGATTCACGATCGGCCCGAGGAGGCTGGCGCACGGCGCCTGCCCGGGCACTGGGAGGCCGATCTGCTGTTGGGCAAGGCGGCCGGCGGGGCGGCAGTGGGCGTGTTGCTCGAGCGGGTGAGCCGGCATGTGCGCCTGGTCAAGCTCGAGCGCCAATGATCGCCTGCTCTGTACGTGTTCGCACGAGTAGGCGTCGCCATGAACTGGTGGTAGCGTCAGTGCATAGTGACGATACGCCTTACAGTACCGCATACCGCATACCGCATACCGCATACCGCATACCGCATACCGCAAATAGAGTGTTCCTCGACCATTTGTCGGCGTCAATTGGTGAGGTGGATGTGTGTGATCTCCTTTAGATGAGTTACCGAGGCCGGGGCTGCGGGGTCAGTTTTCTTAAGCAAAGTAAAACGGGAGATAGATCATGTCTGATGTAGGAACGGTGCGGGAACTGCTGACGCTCCTCTGACTGCGCAGGCTTGCGGGCGTCGGCGACCAGACGCGTCATAGCGTAGACGTCATGGGTTTTGCCGACCAACTTTTGAGAGGGGGCCGCCTATGCCTCAGCGGCATGACAAAGCGGTGGCGGGCCATCGAGTGTGGCAAGGAATCAGGGGAACGGCAATGAAACGAGCGCGCGCAATTGCTATCGCATGTCAGGGCGGTGGCATTCATGGGGCGTTTACTTGCGGCGTTTTAAGCAAGATCCTTGAGGCAAAGGAAGAGGAAGAGCGGGCCAAACCCCACGTCGGTGCGAAACGGACCTTCGAGATTGTTGGCCTGAGCGGTACGTCGGCCGGGGCGCTCAATGCCTTCATGGTTTGGTACGGCCTGATGGCGAAAGACGGAAATCCCGGCAGCTTCGCGGAGGCGCGCTACGCCGTGAACAAGCTGTGGGATACGTTCCAGGTGCAGAAGAGGGGCGAGGAAGGGATGAACGCGCTCGCCCAGCAGTTCTACAAGCTGCAGGAACTTGGTGTGATCATCAAGCAGCCAATGCCAGCCCACTTCTACGATTGGATGATGTCAACGCTCAGTCAGTGGTCGAAGACGGAGACATTTTTGGCGCCGAACCTGGATCTGGGTGAGATTCGGCCCGAGTTCTACGATTTCGCGGCTCTGCTGCGTACCTGCGCCCCCGAATTCCCGCATATCCAAGCGCGCCTCGATCAGATCGCGCGGGACAAGGTGAAGCCGCGGCTGCTGCTCGGTGCGGTGGAGGTCTTGAGCGGTACGTTCGACGCGTTCGACTCTTGGTGTAACCCGGATATGCGGCCCCAGGACAAGCGCACCATCAGCTACGAGGCAGTAGAGGCATCCGGTACCCTGCCCGACTTACGGAGATCGCAACGCATTGCCGACCTTAAGAGCATCGATGGTAAAGACGTCTTGTACTGGGACGGGGTGTTTTCGCAGAATCCTCCGGTACGCGAGTTCGCCGCCAGTACTGACAGCGAACACACCCCCGACGAGATTTGGGTCATTCGGATCAATCCGCAGAAACGCGAGGAGGAGCCGCTGTCGCTGGGCATGATCGAAGACAGGCGCAACGAGCTTTCTGGCAACCTCTCGCTCAATCAGGAGCTGAGATTCATCCAGACAGTCAATAAATGGCTCGATTGGCTTGACCGTATCGACAAAAGTGATCCCGCGAATCCGGTCTTAGCGGCCTTCGCGAACTACAAACCGATCAAGATCTACGTAATCACGATGCACAAAGAAAAGGCGGGTCTCGGTGTCGGCTCCAAGTTTGACCGCAGTCCGGAGTTCGTGACTGCCATGCGACAGCATGGCGAAGAGCGAGCTGCATCGTTCCTTCCGCTGTGGCGGTCGGAATCCGCAGATCTGGTGGAATGGCCACACGGAGACGCTCTGGATCAGATAGACGGGGGATGACTGAATCGCCCAACGACGGACCGATCGGGGTATTCGATTCCGGCGTCGGCGGGCTGTCGGTGCTCCGGTACATCCGTGTGCTGCTGCCGCACGAGGATTTGCTCTACGTCGCCGACTCGGGCAACGCGCCCAATGGAGAAAAACCGCCGCACTCGATACGCGAGCGCTCGATCGCATTGGGCGGCTGGCTGGTCGACCGCGGCGCCAAGGCCATCGTCATCGCCTGCAATACCGCCACCGCCGCGGGCGCGCTGCGCGACCGCCTCGCGTTGCCTGTCATCGGCATGCCGCCGGCTTGACCACGGGCTGCGAGCCGCGTGGATAGGCGCATTGCAGCTAGCCGTGCCGGACAGGCAAGCGGGACGCGCCTTACACGGCAGGCATGCCGAAGAGTGCCTATCCACGCGGCTCGCAGCCCTGCCGCTCCTGTCGCGGATTTTTCGACGCGCGGCGCCGGGCCGGCGCTGAAGGGCTTTCGGCGGAGCCGCTCAGAAGACGATGGTCAACTGGACGCCGCCGGCTGCGCCGCCTGTTGGACCGCTGCCCACCCACGCGCCGAGGCTCAGGTCGCCCGCCTGCAGCTTGGCCGACTTCGACGCCGCGTTCACCGCCGACTTGATCGGGTCGAGATACGGCGCGAACACCTGCTTGGTCTTCGACGGGTTCTTCCAGTCCACCTTGTCGAGATTTCCGAGCGCACCACGCAGAGCGGCTTCGCCCTTCTTGAACACCGATTCCAGTTCGCTCAGATTCGGCGCGAGCTTGCCGAATGCCATCATCAGGCGCCAGTCCTTCTCGCCCATCGAAACCGTGAAGGCCACGCCGGGCGCCTGCGTCTTGAACTCGAGATCACCGCCCCAACTACGCGTAACGGCGTGCTGCAAGCCGCCGGTATTCAGCCGCAGCGTCGCCCCGGAGACCGAGACGACCGCGGCGCCGTTGCTCCACTTGTAATCGACGGAGGTCGGGATGGACGCGAACAAGCGCTTCAATCGCGCGACGATTTCAGACTCGCCCGGCCCCGCGCCAGCCGCCATGCCAGGCAGTTGAATGCCGTTGGCCTTGGCCCACTCTCTCACCATCGCCGCGAGATCGCCGTCGTTCAGTGCCGTGATCTGCGGCCCGAGCGCGGAGCGAACCTTCGTGACGATGTCCGCTTCCCTCATCGCGCGCAGCGACGCGGTGTTCAGCCCCAGCCACTCGCGCACCTTCTCGGCCGGCTTCGATATGTAGTCGGGCCGCAATGACAGATTGACTTTCCGCGGATCGCTCATTTCTCTACCTCCGACTTGTTGGAAACGGGTCCACCGTTGCTAGCGTACTTCATGTAGCAGAGGCCGCGGGAACCGGAACGCGTACTGTCGGAAAACTGCTGCAGCCCTTACGCCCGGTTCGTGCCCGGCCGCGAGAGCCTTTACGCCATCAGCGGCCTCGACCCAGCCACCGATCCATTCCGCAAACCGTGCTCTTGGGAGCCGCATGGACCAGCGCTCCGGGAATTGGCACCGCCACGAGCGCCATTTCATGCGGGTCGCAGCGGTGCCATGCCGCAGACCGCCAACCGGTGCGGCCTTCAGGCTGGCAGGTCGTTCAACAATCTCAACCGTGGCGCGGGATGCGCTTCGAGTCAGTCGTCGTCGCCGCCTCCGCGGAATAGCGACAGATCGACCGCGGCTGCCATGGCCGCGTAGCCGGCGTCGTTCGGGTGCAGGTGATCGCCGCTGTCGTAATCCGCAAGCAAACGTGTGGGATGGCCCGGATCCCGCGTGGCCTTGTCGAAATCGATCACGCCATCGAATTCACGACCGCTCCGGATCCACGCATTTACGGCCTGGCGTTTCGCTTCTCCTTCGGCTGTGAAATAGCCCGGGAAAGCGGTGCCCTCGAACGGCGTCAATGTGCAGCCGAAAATCTTCAGCCGCTTCTCGTGAGCGCGTGCAATGAGCTGCCGGTGTCCGGCGATGATTTCATCGGCGCTGACTTGTTCCTGCGGCAGGCCGAATGCGCCCGGAATGCCGATGTTGTTGATACCTTCCAGCAGAATGACATATTTCACGCCCGGTGCATTGAGTACGTCTCGATCGAACCGCGCCAGGGCATTGGGGCCGATGAAATCATGCAAGGTACGATTTCCGCTGATGCCTTGATCGAGCACCGCCAGATAGTTGGGTCCGCGCCGCGCCTGCAGACGCTCGGCCAGCAAATTGGGCCACCGGCGATTGGCATCGACCGTTGAAGCAAAACCATCGGTGATCGAATCTCCGATCGCGACGATGGCCGCTTTTTCCTTCGACGTCGCGACCGTCACCCCACTAAGAAAAAACCACGATGTCGTCGTGCTTGCCGTGGGGAAGTTAATGTCCCCGGTAAAATTTCCCGCGCCGGATATGTAGGTGGTCTGCAAACCCAGCGAGTGGAAGGTCTGCACCGGTGTGGCGTTCGGCAGGTGAACGCTGATCGCAAGGTTTCCCAGGGCAGGTACCTCGAAAGCGATGGGATCGCTCAATGCGGGTGCGCCGGCGGGGATCGTGATCGAGGAATGTCCGCTGAAAGTGAGCGCGCGATCGGAGCGGGGAACGATGTTTGCCTCGGAATCCTGGAGCGCCACATGGACTTCGCCGATCACCAGCGGACTGTCGCCATACTCGTTGGAAAGTCTGACCCGCACCACGTTGCCACCAATACTCGTATGCACGATCTGACGAATCGTCTGGTTATCGAACTGGGCGGGCGTCGGCAGGATGGCGGGCGGTTCGGGAGCCTGCGGGCTGGCGGTCCAGGTGCCGGTCCAATAGCGTTGGTCGTTGCGGTCGCGGGCCTGCGCATCGGGCGCTACCGAGACGACAGTCGCGCCTATGAACGCGGCCGCGGCAACGAGGAACGCTCGCCGCTGCAGGTTCGATGGAATGGACAACCGTAGACTTAGCTTGCGTCCGATCATTTCGAAGAAACGAGTTCTGGATGCCATGGCACTCTCCTGAGTTGGTTCCAATGGACGGAGACACTGTCGAGCTTCTGCTGGAGGTGAAGAACTCAAGAACTTTAATCATGAAAATTCAAGACTTAATTCTTCGCCGTCGGCCAATGCAATGTATTCCTCGCCCAGCCGTGCGGTCAACTCCCCGGAACCTCACTCTTCCGCCGCGCCGATCGATCGGTGATGTTGTCGACGCTCCCATCCGGGCCGGCGACGACGGCTTGCTCATACGCATTCGACGCTCGTTGTTCGGCAGCAAGCAGATTCGCGCCGCCTGCCCAAGCGGCCTGCGGGTCGTCGCACCGATGAAACCGGACCGGTAGGTTATCGCCGCCCAGTCAGGCACAATCGACGGATACGTAGCGGTCCGCGTGCCTCCAGCGGAACGCACGGCCGAATGCAGGTCCGACCTCCCGTGGTAATCGAATGACCCTCAGCATCCTGAGCAATCTCCGCCAGCAGCCCGACGCGGAACGCATCCTGGCGAACTACCGCCTGGTCGCTGCCGGGTACGACGCGAGCTGCGGGCGGATCGAACATCTGCGCGAGCGGGCGGTGCGCGAGCTGCAACTGCAGCCGGGCGAGACGGTGTTCGACATCGCCTGCGGAACCGGCGCCACGCTGTCCCCGCTGGCCGCCGCGGTCGGACCGCGAGGCCGGGTGGTGGGCGTGGAACTGAGTCCGGAAATGGCAGGCATCGCGCGGACACGCGCCGCGGCATCGGCATTCGCGGGCAACATCGCGGTGGCGCAGTGTGCGGTCGAGCACTTCCGGCCGGACTCGCCGGCCGACTGCCTGTTTTTCAGCTACACCCACGACGTGCTGCAATCGCCTGCCGCGCTCGACAACCTGCTCGCCATGTCGCGACCGGGCGCGCGGATCGTGCTGCTCGGCATGAAGACCCTGCCCTGGCTGTGGGGCTGGCCGGTGAACCTGGTGAACCTCTATCGCGCGCGCCGCTATCTGACCACCTACGCCAACATGGATTGCCCGTGGCGCCAACTCGCGCGCCGCGGTGCCAGCGTGCGCACGGTACACAGCGCGCTGTGGGGCAGCGCCTACATCGCGGTCGGCGCTTTGCCCGGGCAGCCTCGCGCATGAGCCCGTCGCAATCCGGCGATCGCCCCGGCTCGTGGCTCGCCGTCGTGAAGGTCGCGCTGGCACTGCTGTTCCTCAACGCCGCGGTCAGTTTCGACAACCTGTGGCCGACGCCGGGGATCACGCCGGACACCCGTCTGGCCCCCGAGTTCGTGCTCCTATGGACGCTGCTGTTGCTGGCAGTCGGGCTGGCCGGCATGCCCGGGCCAAGGCTGATCGGCGGCCTTGCATTGGCCTACACGCTGCTGGTCATCGGCCGCTATGCCGACGTCACGGCACCGGCGCTGTTCGGGCGATCGATCAATCTGTACTGGGACGGCCGGCAGATACCGCGCTTTCTGGCGGTATCCGCGCAGGGGCTGGCGAGCTGGCAGACGCTGGCGATCCTGCTCGCTGTCGCGCTGCTGCTGTGGGCGATTTACCGCGTGGTGCGGCTGGCCATTCTGATCGCCGCGCGCGACGCGGCACCCCATGCATTGCGTTCCCGCGCGACACTGTTGCTCACCGCCTCGGCGATCGTGCTGGTGCTGGCCAACACCGCCGGCGTCAAGGCAACCTGGCCCTACGTTTCGCGCCCGGTGCTGCCGACCTATCTGCATCAGGCCGACCTGCTGCTGACCGCCCTGTCACCGACGCGTCTGAAAGACGCGCTGCCGCCATCGCCGGCCTTCGACTCCGATCTTGCCGCACTCGAGCGGGCGGACGTGAAGCTGATGTTCCTGGAATCCTACGGCGCGGTCGCCTTCGACAATCCGGCTCTGCACCAGCGTCTGGCTGCTTCGCGCGACGCACTGGCGCGGCAGATCGCGGCCAGCGGCCGGCAGGTGGTGTCGGCCTTCGTGCGCTCGCCGACCTTCGGCGGCGCTTCCGACCTGGCCCATCTGGGCCTGCTCTCGGGCATCGACTTGAGCGATCCGGTTCGTCACGATCTGCTGCTGACCTCCCAGCGCCCGACGCTGATCAGCCTGTTTCACCAGCGCGGCTACCAGACCATCGGCTTGTATCCGGCGCTGAGCTGGGAATGGCCGGAGCGCGCCTATTACGGCTTCGACAAATTCTTCGACGGCCCCCACCTTGGTTATCGCGGTCCCCGGCTCGGCTTCTGGGGCATTCCGGACCAGTTCACCGTCGCCAGAATCGACCAGATGCTCCCGGCGACGCCGGGCTCACCGGCACAATTCCTGTTCTTCCCGACCATCACCAGCCATTTGCCCTTTCATCCGATCCCGCCCTATCAGCCGGACTGGACCAGAGTTCTCTCGCCCGAACCTTACGACGACGCCGACCTTGCGATGTCCCTTGCCGACGAGTCGCATTGGGCCGCCATGTTGTCGGCATACGGCGGGATGATCGAATACACCTACCGCTGGCTTGCCGGCTACGTCGCACAACCGGCGGCGCGCGATTACGTGATGATCCTGCTCGGCGACCATCAGCCGGCGGCCAGCGTCAGCGGGCCCGGCGCGCCGTGGGACGTGCCGGTGCATCTGGTCAGCTCGAACCCTGCGCTGATCGAGCGCTTCATCGCGCGCGGTTTCCGCCCCGGCCTGGAACCGCAGCGGCCCGTGCTCGGGTCGATGGACAGCCTGACCCGGATTCTGCTCGATGGCTTCGATGGCGGATCGACGACGGGGCTGCAGACAGTCGCGGCCAGGCCGAAGGCAGCAGACCGCGATCACGCCGCACCCGCACGGACCGGCGGCTAAGCCGATTCCCGGGTCTCAGCGGGTTCCCGCCTGCAGCAGCCAGAGCGTGACCGCCAGCCAGCCGGCGCCGGCGATCAGCAGGTGCGGGTCGCGCACCAGATCGAGTGCCGGATCGCCGCCGCCGCCGCGCCGGTGCAGCAGGAACAGATAGCGGAACATGCCGTAGAGCACAAAGGGAACGGTATAGACGAGCTTGTCGGTGCCGTGGAGGTGCACGGTTTCGGGCGCCAGCGTGTACAGGCTGTAGGCCACCAGCACCCCGCCGGCCGCGACGCCGATCATCTGGTCGAGCAGCGGTTCCGAGTAATGCTCGAGCACCCGGCGGTGTGAGGTGCTGTCGTCCTGCAGGGCGCCGAGTTCGGCACGGCGTTTGGCGAAGCCGAGAAACAGCGTCAGCAGCAGCCCGGTCAGCAGCAGCCATTGCGAGGGCGCGATGCCGATGCCCAGGGTGCCGGCAAGAATGCGCAGCATGAATCCGGCAGCGATCAGGAACACGTCGAGAATGACGACGTGCTTGAGGCCGAAGCTGTAACCGACGTTGAGCAGCACGTAACCGACGAACAGGCCGGGCAGTGCCCCGCCGCCGAAGAAACCGAGTGCCAGCCCGGTGCCGCCGCAGATTGCCATCAGCGCGACTGCCGCGCTGACCGAGACGGCGCCGCTGGCCAGCGGGCGATGGCGCTTTTTCGGATGGGCACGATCCTGCCGGCGGTCGACCAGATCGTTCATCACATAGACGGCGCTCGAGATCAGGCAGAAGGCGGCGAAGGCAGTGAGTGCCAGTGTCACCTTGTGCGGATCGTTCCAGGCGTGGCCGAACAGCAGGCCGAGAAAGACGAAGCCGTTCTTGACCCACTGGTGCGGACGCAGTAGTCGGAGCAGCGGCATCATGCGCCGCCGGCCCGGCAGGCGCGCCCGGGAAAATAGCGCTCGCAGAAGTAGCAGCCGCTCATCGGCAGCCAGCCCGGTATCGCGTACCAGTGTTTGCGGATCGGTTCGAGCACGCCCTCGCGGTAGGCGGCGAAATTGAACACCCGGCCCAGCACGATCCAGAACTTCGCGCCACGCACCTCGATCTCGCGCACCTCGACCTCGCGGAAGTACGGCGCGTACTGGCTGGCGACATCCGGCGCACTCTTGCGCAGGACGAGGATGTTCTGGGTATCGAGCATGCGGAAGTCGGTCACGATATCGTCGTGCCGCGCGTGACTCGAGCCGGGGCCGAACACGCTGAAATAGCGCCGCGCATTGTAGGACATGGTCACCGCCGGCGAATAGCCTTCGGCCGCGAAATGGTAGTCGCGCGCAAACGGACGCAGCCGGTCGAGCAGTTCCTGCGGCTTCACCGTCATGACGATGCCGTAGTACTGGCGGGTGCTGCTCCAGGTTTCGATCGGCAGCAGCGCGATCAACGCGATCAAGACCACGTGACCCGCCGCGAAGCCGCCGAAAAAGCGCACCGCGGCCGGACGCCGCGCTTCCGGCAGCGTGCGGGCGAAGACCATCAGCACGAAGGGCACGAACGACAGCACCCAGTGCGCGCCGATGGTCTTGACGAGCGACAGCGCGGCAAACAGGGCCAGCGGCGCGCCGGCGATCAGCAGCATCGCGCGCGACTGCGGTTCGCGCCACAGCGCCGCCAGGGCGAGGCGCGATTTCGCCAGGCGCCAGATCACCAGCGGCGTCAGCAGGTAGAGCATCGTCGCCAGGTAGAGCGGCGGCGTCTTCCAATTGAGGCCGCTATTGCCTTCATGCCGGTTGAACAGATTGAACATGATGTTGGACCAGCAGTGGTCCATGTTCCACCAGATGTTGAGCGCGGGGCCAAAGGCGACGCCGACCGCCACCAACAGTAGGCCGCCCAGCCTGCGCCGGGTCGGGCGCCACAGCGCATGCGCGGCATAGGCGACGCCCAGCAGCACCGCGAAATACTTGGACAGGAACGCCGCCCCGAGCAGCACGCCGGCCAGCAGGTAGAAGCGCGGGTCATCGTCGCGCGCGGCGCGGATGAAGGCCAGCGCCGAGAAGAAGGAGAAATAGACCAGCGGCGTATCGGTCGTGATCAGCACATTCCACACATCGGCCGGCGCCAGCAAGACGAGCAGGGCCGCGAACCAGGCCGTGTCGTCGGCCGCACCGGCTGGCTGCCCGCCGTCGCGCGCGCGCAGAAAGGCGCAGGTCGCCAGCGACAGCACGGCCGGCTGCAGCACTGCAGGCAGCCGCAGCCACCACTCGGCATCCGACACGGTGAGCAACGCGGCGAGCCACCAGCCGACCATCGGCGGATGGTCGTAGAAACCCCAGTCGGGCTTCAGTCCCCAGTAGATGAAATACGCTTCATCGCCGGTGATCGGCAGGCTCTCGGCGAGCCAGAAGCGAAACGCCAGGCTGGCGACGAGCGCGGCGAAATACAGCCGGCCCAGGACACCGGCATCGACAGTCAGCGCCGCGATCGGCCGCGAGCCGAAGCCGGAGCGCAATCACTCGTCCCGGTCGGCGGCAACCAGTCGGCGATCGACGACCGCCGCGGCCAGCAGGTCGAGCACCAGCAGGCTGTCGTCCCAGCCGATGCAGGCATCGGTGACGCTCTTGCCGTATTCGAGCGGCTTGCCGGGCACCAGATCCTGGCGGCCTTCCTTGAGATGGGATTCGATCATCAGGCCGATGATGCGCTCCTCGCCGAGGGCGACCTGGGCGGCGACATCGCGTGCGGTATCGATCTGCAGCTTGTACTGCTTGCGGCTGTTGCCGTGCGAGCAGTCGATCATCAGACGCTGCGACAGCCCGACCGCGGCGAGATCGGCGCAGGCCCGGTCGACACTGGCGGCGTCGCAGTTCGGCTCCTTGCCGCCGCGCAGGATGACGTGGCAGTCCTCGTTGCCGGTGGTCGACACGATCGCCGAATGTCCGCCCTTGGTCACCGAGAGGAAATGGTGCGGGCTTGCCGCCGCCTTGATTGCCTCGACCGCGATGCGGGTATTGCCGTCGGTGCCGTTCTTGAACCCCACCGCGCACGAGAGGCCCGATGCCAGCTCGCGGTGCACCTGCGATTCGGTGGTACGCGCGCCGATCGCGCCCCAGGAGATCAGGTCGGCGATGTACTGCGGCGTGATCATGTCGAGAAACTCTGTGCCCGCCGGCAGGCCCAGTTCGTTGATCTCCCACAGCAGCTTGCGCGCCACCCGCACGCCCTCGTTGATCATGAAGCTGCCGTCCAAGCGCGGGTCGTTGATCAGGCCCTTCCAGCCGACCGTGGTGCGCGGCTTCTCGAAATAGACGCGCATCACGATCAAGAGATCGTTGTTCAGCCGTTCGGCGTGCTCGCGCAACTGGCGCGCATAGTCGAGTGCGGCGTCCTGGTCGTGGATCGAGCACGGACCGATGACGACCAGCAGGCGATCGTCGGCCCCGTGCAGAATCCGATGTATCCCCTGGCGCGCGGAAAAGGTGGTCTCGACCGACTTTTCGCTGGCCGGATACTCGCGCAGCACATGCGAGGGCGGCGCAAGCTCCTTGATTTCGCGGATACGGACATCGTCAGTCTGCAGCTTGATCGGGGCATTCATTTGACCTGGCGCCCGGCGCGGGCGTCGCATGTTCGGCAAGGGGCTGATTTTACCGGAATTCCTGCGCGATCCCGGTTGGGAAGTCGAACCCGCCAGGCTCGTTTCGCTTTCCTTCCTGCGCTCGGTTCCGTGATATGCGGGCACAATGGGCGCTGCGTCGATAGACTGGAACTCCGTCATTCGACGCGCAAACCCTGCCTGAAGGAAATCGCATGAACAGCAATACCGACAAACCGATCAGCCGCTTTCCCGTGCCCGCGCTGGAGGATCTGCCGGAGGACGTCCGCGGCCGCATTCTCGATGTGCAGGAGAAGTCGGGTTTCGTTCCCAACGTGTTTCTGACGCTCGCCCACCGGCCTGAAGAATTCCGCGCGTTTTTCGCTTATCACGATGCGTTGATGGAAGGCCCCGGCGGTCTCACAAAGGCCGAGCGCGAGATGATCGTCGTCGCCACCAGCGGCGCCAACCAGTGTCAATACTGTGTCGTCGCCCATGGCGCGATCCTGCGCATCCGCGCCAAGCAGCCCCTCGTCGCCGACCAGGTCGCGGTCAACTATCGCAAGGCCGACATCACGCCGCGGCAGCGCGCCATGCTCGATTTCGCGATGAAGGTCGCGCTCGAAGCGCACACCGTCGGCGACGCCGATTTCCATGCGCTGCAAAGCCACGGCTTCGGCGACGAGGACATCTGGGACATCGGCGCGATCGCCGCGTTTTTCGCCATGAGCAATCGCCTGGCCAACATGACCTCGATGCGGCCCAACGACGAGTTCTATACGCTGGGAAGAACGCCGAAGCAGTCGTAGCAATCGTTGGGCTGCCGCAGGAAGCCGAACGATATGGCGCTCCGGCGTTGGGCTTCGCTACGCTCAGCCCAACCCACTGGTGGTCTGAAAGCCGCATGGATGCTTGATCACAGGCATGTCATGTCTGCAAGCCAGTCTTTATGCGGGTCGTGGCACGGCTATTCCGGAGAGCGCCTGTCCATGCGGCCCCCAGCCTGCTGCTCGGGCGACTTGTGAGCGATTTGAGGCGTCACGGCGACGCGCCGCGAGCCTACGCGGTTCCGCCCACCGTCAGCCCGTCGATGCGCAAGGTCGGCTGGCCGACGCCGACCGGCACGCTCTGGCCGTCCTTGCCGCAGGTGCCGACGCCAGGGTCGAGCGCCATGTCGTTGCCGATCATCGAGACGCGGGTCAGCGCGTCGGGCCCGTTGCCGATCAGCGTCGCGCCCTTGACCGGGTAGGTGATTTTGCCGTTCTCGATCATGTAGGCCTCGGCGGCCGAGAAGACGAATTTGCCGCTGGTGATGTCGACCTGCCCGCCGCCGAAGTTGGCGGCATACAGGCCGTGCTTGACCGAGGCGATGATCTCGGCCGGATCCTTGTCGCCCGACAGCATGCAGGTGTTGGTCATGCGCGGCAGCGGCAGGTGGGCGAAGGATTCGCGCCTGCCGTTGCCGGTGACCGCAACGCCCATCAGGCGCGCGTTGAGGCTGTCCTGCAGGTAGCCGGTGAGGATGCCGTCCTCGATCAGCACCGTGCGCTGGGTCGGATTACCTTCGTCATCGATGGTCAGCGAGCCGCGGCGGTCGGGGATCGTGCCGTCGTCGATCACCGTGACACCCTTCGCGGCGACGCGCTGCCCCATGCGACCGGCAAAAGCCGAACTGCCCTTGCGATTGAAATCGCCCTCGAGCCCGTGGCCGATCGCCTCGTGCAGCAGGATGCCCGGCCAGCCGCTGCCGAGCACCACGGTCATGGTGCCGGCCGGCGCCGGCTTGGCGTGCAGATTGGTCGCCGCCTGATGCACGGCCTTCTCGGCATAGTCCTTCAGCACCGCATCGGTGAAATAGCCGTAGTCGAAGCGCCCGCCGCCGCCCGACGAACCCTGTTCGCGCTTGCGCCCTTCCTTCATGATGACCGAGACGGAAACCCGCGTCAGCGGCCGCACATCGGCCGCCATCCGGCCGTCGCTGCGCGCCACCAGCACCACGTCATAGACGCCGACGATGTGCGCGGTGACTTCGACAACCCTCGAATCGGCCTTGCGGGCGAACTGCTCGAGACGCTCGAGCAGCGACACCTTGTCGGTGTCGGACAGCGAGGCGATCGGGTCGCTGGCGACATAGAGCGGGCGCCGCTTCAAGCCCGTCAGCATCGGTATCAGCTTGCTCGAACCCTGCGCGGCGATCGCCCGTGTGGCGCTCGCCGCGGATTCCAGCGCCGGCAGACTGATGTCGTCGGAATAGGCAAAAGCGGTCTTCTCGCCCGACACCGCTCGCACGCCGACACCCTGTTCGATACTGAAGCTGCCCGACTTGACGATGCCCTCTTCGAGACCCCACGACTCCGAGCGCTGATACTGGAAATACAGGTCGGCGTAGTCGAGCCGGTGGCGAAACAGACGCCCCAGCACGCATTCGAGCTTGAGCGGCGTGAGCTCGTAGGGCGCGAGCAGACTGGATTCCGCCGCCGCGAACAGGGTGCCGGAATCGAATCTCGGTGCTTGAAGAGTCTGGGCCATGGGCTTTCAGAAGTGAATGGTGCGGTGACGCAGCGCCGGCAGGCGGCCGCGGATATCGGTCATGCTGTCCAGGTCCATGTCGGCCACCACCACGCCGGGGCCCTTGGCCAGGCGCGCAACGACACGACCCCAGGGATCGACGATCATGCTGTCGCCCCAGGTGCGCCGCCCGCTCGGATGTTCGCCGCCCTGCGCCGCCGCCAGCACGTAACACTGGTTCTCGACGGCGCGCGCGCGCAGCAGCAACTCCCAGTGTGCCTCGCCGGTCGGCTCGGTGAAAGCGGCCGGCACGACGATCAGTGCAAGCTCGCCCATGGCCCGGTACAGCTCGGGAAAGCGCAGGTCGTAGCACACGGACAGCCCGACCTTGCCGAAGGGCGCCTCGAAGACCACGACGTCAGCGCCCGGTTCGATGGTCAGACTTTCGTTGTAGCGCTCGGTTCCCTGCTCGAAGCCGAACAGATGGATCTTGTCGTAGCGCGCGACCCGCCTGCCCTGCGGATCGAAAACCTGGCTGCTATTGCGCACCTTGTCATCGACCGAGGCGAACAAGGGCAGGGTGCCGCCGACCAGCCAGACGCCGTGTCGCCGCGCCGCGTCGGAAAGGAAGTCCTGGATCGGCCCGTCGCCGTCTCGCTCGCGTAGACGCAGCTTGGCCTGCTCGTCGCCGATCACCGGAAAATACTCGGGCAGGACGACCAGCTTGGCGCCCTGCGCGGCAGCCTGGCCGATCAATCCATCGGCGCTGGCGAGATTCTCGGCGACGTCGGGGCCGGATACCATCTGTACGGCGGCGATGCGGAACAGTCCTGAGTTCATCGGTCGGCTTCGTTCAAGTGGGATTCGGATTCCGGCAAGCACCGCTTCCGCGGCGAATGTCGACGAACACTATCGCACGCCATCGGCCGGCGCACTCGGCGATTTCGCCGCCGCCAGCTTGACCACCTGGGGATCACTCCAGGTGCCGCTGACACCGTACTCGTAGGAAAAGATCTTCTCGATCGGATCCTTGAACACTTTTTGCGCAACCAGTGCGGCCACGCCAGCCACCGGATTGGCGATCGCCGCGCCGAGCGCGACACTCTCGGACAGCGTCGGCTGCACCCTGACCCGCAGATCCTGCGTTTCGGCGGCGAGATCGGTACTGCCCGACATCTGCACCTTGGCCGACGGACCGCGAATGCCGAGATCCTCGGTCCTGATCACGCCTTGCGCGACTTTCATGCTACCGGAAATGCTGTCGAAGGCGAATCCGTCGGAAAACACGTCGCGGAAATCGAGCGAAATGCGCCGCGGCAGGGCTTGCAGGGACAACACGCCGAGCAGCCGGCCGACGCCCGGCTCGAGCTTGTTGAACTGGCCGCTCGACACAGCGAGCGTCAACTCGCCCGAGAGCGACGGATAGTCAATACTGGTCGGCGCGCCTTGCCAGCCGATCCTGCCTTCGAGGCGGGCATTTCCCCTGCGCACCGCATCCTCGTAGCCCAGGCGTTCGAGCATCTTGCCGACATTGGCGCTTTGCAGCTTGAAAACGATCTGCGTGTCCGAGCCGCTGCGCGCGCCGTCGGCCATGCGCCATTGCCCCTCGCCGGTTATGCCGCCATCGTTGTTGACGATCGAAAAGCGGTCGATCTGCCACAGATTGCCGCGATTGACGGCAACCAGTTCCAGCTTGCCCAGCGGCTTGCCGCGCAAACTGAAGCTGTCGGCAACCACGTCGAGGCCGGGCAGTTCCCGCGGCGCCACATCGGCCTCCTCCGCCGGCGTGCTCGGCGGCGGCGTCGATCGCACCTCGGAAAGCGCGAGATTCTTCAGCCGGGCCTGGAGCCGGCCGCGCTCGCCCTCGCGCCAGAACAGGTCGCCGGTCATCTCGCGGCTGTCGACCCGAGCCTGCCAGGTGCCATCGACCTTCCTGGCGTTGACGGTCAGGTCGCTGAAATGCTGGCCGAACGCATTCAGCTCACTCGCGCGCAGCGCCAGCGTCGACCAGGGCAGTGCAGTGCCGGCTTCGCCGCTGGCTGCCGGCGCCATCAGCCGCCGCCACGCGTCGAGATCGAAGCTGCCGAGACTGCCGGCCACCGCGAGCCCGCGCTCCGGCAGGGTCGCCGCCTCGCGAACGCCGATGCCGCCGCGCTCGACGATCATCTTGTTGCCGTCGCGCCTGCGCAGCAGGCGAACGTCGAGCAACTGATCGAGCGCGATATGCGTTTCGTCGCTTCCAGCAGCCGCGCCGGGCGGTTTGCCCAGTTCGATGCGCAAGGGCAAAGCGGTGCCGGCCGGCTTGTTGAGCGGTTCGGGCAGGCTGGAGGTGATGCCCTGCAGGTTGCTGTCGACCACCAGGGTGGCGCTCTGCCCGCGCACCGCCACATTGGCGCGCCACGCCGTGCTGCCGGAGAGGTGATCGAACCACGGCGAATCGGCGACCCGCCGCAGGTCGGCAATGCTGGCGTTGCCGGCGAGGTTGAGCATCACCCGGCCGTCGGTCTCCGTCTGCGCCGTCACCGCAAGCGGCGCGCCGAAGATCCTGGCCGCGGCATCGCGTATGGTCAGCGTGCGTTCGGTGAATTCGACCTTGCCGCTCGCCTCGGTCAATGGCGGCATGCCGGTCGCAGCGATCAATTCGTTGCCGGCGAACTGGTAGCTGCCAGTCACCCTGGTGTCGGCGACGTGTTGGAGTGGCATGTCGATGCCTAGATTGAGCGTGCCGCTGCCGGTCGCCCGCATCTCGCCGGTCACGTGATCGAGCTGCTCGCTCGCCGGACTCGCGTTGATGAAGGCGAGGAACTCGCTGGTCGGACCATCGGCTCGGCCGCGTATCACCAGCCGTGCGTCCTTGGGATGCGTCAGGTCGGGAATCTCGGCCGTGGTGTCGCTAATGACCGCCCCCAGCGAGTTCGCCCGCTTGCCCTGGATCACCATGCGCTCGCCATGAAACAGCATGGTGCCGGCGATGTTGGTCAGCTCGGGCCAGCCGGCCGCGTAGGCCAGACGGGCGCCGGCGAAGTCGGCCGACACGCTGAACTCGCCGCCCTTGTCGCGAACCCACGGGAAATTCCACAGATCGCCCTTGACGCGCAGCTTGATGTTCTCGGCCTTGCCATCGCGCAGCGACTCCCTGACCCAGTGCCGGGTCAGTTCGCCGGCCACGAAAGGCAGATAGCGCCAGACCTCGGCTGCCTTGCCGCGCTTGAAGCTGCCTGTCAGGTCGATGTCGCCCGGCGAATCGGGCGATTGCGGCCGTGTATTGAAATGTCCTGCCACGCTGCCGGCGATGTCGGCGTTGGCGAAGTCGAGCTTGGGAAAATGCACATCGACCCGCTGGTTCTCGACGGTCCACCGCACTTGCGCGTCGAGTTCGTCGAGCGCGATGCGCGGCTCGGGAAACACCCGCGGCAGACTCACCGAGGCGCTGCGGCCGCTGAGCGTGGCGCTGCCACCGGCCTGCGACGCGTTGATCGTGCCCGACACCGCGGTGAAGCCGGGCAGCAATCCGCGCGCCTGCAGGCCGGTGTCGGCAAATCTGGCGCGAGCCTGCCAGGCGCTCAGCGTTTCGCGGTCGCCGGTCCACCCGGCATGCAGGTCGAACAGCTTGCCGCGCGGGGCGAACTCGGCCAGCGCGCGCCGCGTGCCATCGTCGAGCGGCAGGTGGCCAGCCAGCTGCGTCAAAGCGGCGAGATCGAGTTCGCTGGCCGTGAGTTCGCCTTGCGGCGGTTTGTCACCGCTCGCCTGACGCCACACAACCCGGAGATCCATCGGATCGAGCTGCAGATCGTCGCGCGTGGCAAGCGAGAGCCCGGTCGCGGCGACCTCGAAACCATCGACCGGCAGCTTGGTGGCGAATCGTCCGCGCAGCGCCAGCAGATCGATCATCGGCAGATCCTTGCGCAGCCGCAATTGCACGTCATCGAACGCGACGTCGCCGGAGATGCCCGCCAGACGCCTGTCGGCGAGATCGGCCCACAGGCGCACGCCCCCTCTGCCCTGCGGCAGGTCTACCGGATAGTCGACCCAGTTGCGCCAGATCGCGAGGTCGGCCTGGTCTACCGCCAGATAGACCTGCCCGCGCCAATCCCCGGGATGATCGAGACTGCGTCCGCGAAAATCGCCGCGCAGGTCGATCGGCCCCGCGTAACCGTGCGGCGGCTCGGCCGTCAAACCGACCAGGTGACGCGAGCCGCGGTTGACCAGCCGAAGATCGACCGCCCGCAGCGCCAGCTCGGCCACCCCGCGTAGTTCATCGATCCAGCGCACGACCGCGCCGCGCACCACCACTTCGTCCTGCGCCAGCAGCCAGTCGGCGAGTCCGCTGTCGCCACCCTGGCTGGTCAGCTCGATGCCGGCGACGAACATCCGCCCCGCGGCATCTCGCCGGATCTGCAGCTCCGGTCCTTCCACCTCGAACCGATGCAGCCGGAGTTGCAGCGCCGGCAGCGATTCCCACGACAGGCTGGTGCGCACCCGCCCGAGTTCCAGTGCGACCCGCCCGTCCTTGTCATGGACTTTCACCTGAGCCAGATCGAGGTGCGGCCGGATGCCCGACCAGCGGGCGTCGATATGTCCGATCTCGACTCGCGAACCGAGCGAAGCCGAGATCTGGCGGGCGATATCGTCGCGGTAGCGGTCGATCTGCGGCAGCACCAGCACGCGCATCGACACCACCAGCAGCGCGAAGCCGATCCACACTAGGACGCCCAGCCACAGCAGTCGACGCAGCACGCGCCGCGTCCGCGAGGGCAGCGGACGTACGGGTGGCAAAGCAGTGGGGGACGGGTCGGAGCCGGCAGGCGGCGCTTGGGTATCGGCGTGCATTCGATCTGATTGCGGTCTGCCGGGGGCGGGTTCGGCACGCCTGTCCGGGTCGCATACAATCCGCACTGACAAGCTCGGCATCGGCAGGCAACGACAAGCCTGCGGGCGCGCGGCCCAAGCCTCCAGCAGTGAAGCCATTCTAACCCGATCACCACCCGATGACCTCCAAACCCGGCAACGCCGAACATCTCGACCGTGCTCTGGGCATCAGCCGCTTCCTGCGCCGATCCCTCGATGCGCGCCCGGCGCTTGAAGCGCAACTGCAGCAGGGCATCGATCAGCCGTTCCAGCGCGGCGCGATGCTGGCCTTTCTCGCCGAGTCCCCGCTCGACGAGAGCAGCCTGCGTCCAACGCTGCGCGCGCTGCGCCAGAGAACCCTCACCCATTTGCTGGTGCGTGATCTCGCTGGCCTGGCGCCGCTGTCCGAAGTGACCGAAACGATGACCCAGCTCGCCGATCTGGCGGTGGCCGAAGCGATACCCGTGCTGCGCGCGCCGCTGGTTGCCCGCCACGGCGAACCGCGCGATGCCGAGGGGCATGTCCAGCCGTTCGTGGTGATCGGCATGGGCAAGCTGGGCGGGCGCGAACTGAATGTCTCCTCCGACATCGACCTGATCTTCGCCTACCCCGACGACGGCGACACCGATGGTTCGCATGCGATCGGGAACTTCGAGTTCTTCAACAAGCTCGGCCGCCAGTTGATCGGCGCGCTGTCCGAGGTGACCGGCGACGGCTACGTATTCCGCGTCGATATGCGGCTGCGGCCCAACGGCGACTCGGGGCCGCTGGTGGCCAGCTTCGACATGCTGGAGAACTATTTCATCACCCAGGGCCGCGAGTGGGAGCGCTACGCCTGGATCAAGGCCCGGCCGATGACCGGCGAGCGCGACGAAGAACTCGCCGCGATCGCCCGCCCCTTCGTCTTTCGCAAGTATCTCGATTTCGGTGCCATCAATGCGATGCGCGAGCTGCACGCGCAGATTCGCGAGGAAGTCGCCCGGCGCGACCTGGCGAACAACGTCAAGCTCGGCCCCGGCGGGATTCGCGAGATCGAGTTCATCGCCCAGGTTTTCCAGCTGATTCGCGGCGGGCGCGACCGCAAGTTGCAGATCCACCCGACGCTGGCGGTTCTGGCGCAACTCGCCGAGCGCGGCAACCTGGGAGCCGGAGCCGTGCAGCAGTTGTCGGCGGCCTACGATTTCCTGCGGCGCCTCGAACACCGCTTGCAGTATCTCGACGATGCGCAGACCCACAACCTGCCCGAGAAGCCCGAGGACCAGGCGCTGATTGCGACCAGCATGGGCTACCCGGACTATGACGCGCTGCTGGCGGCACTCGACCAGCATCGCGCCGATGTGAGCCGGCATTTCGACGCCGTGTTCGCCGAACCCGAAGGCGCCGGCCATGAACTGGACCGCCTGTGGAGCTCCGCCTCGGATACCTCGCAGTGCGCGGCCGAACTGGCGCGCCGCGGCTTTGCCGATCCGCAGGCTTGCGCGAAGCGGCTGTCCGAACTGCGCGCCGGTGGCCGCTATCAGCAGATGCCGGCGCAGGTGCGGGCGCGCTTCGACCCGCTGGTTCCGCGCCTGATCGAGGCCTGTGCTGCGACCCCAACCCCGACATCACGCTGACGCGCAGCCTCACGCTGCTCGACGCGATCAGCCGGCGGGCCGCCTACCTCGCGCTGCTGCAGCAATATCCACAGGCGCTGCGCAAGGTCGCCGACCTGATCAGTGCATCGAGCTGGGCGGCCGATTACCTGACGCGACACCCGCTGCTGCTCGACGACTTGCTCGACCCGCGCGCGCTCGAGGCCACGCCCGATTGGGCGATCTTCCACGATAACCTCGCCGCCAGCCTCGATGCGATCGAACCGGACACCGAGCGGCAGATGGACCTGATGCGCGAAGCGCACCATTCGCAGGTGTTCCGGCTATTGACGCAGGATCTGGCCGGGCTGCTCACTGTCGAGCGCCTGGCCGACCACCTGTCAAAGCTGGCCGACATCATGATCGAGCTGACCATCAGCGCAGTTTGGCGCAAGCTGCGCCAGCGTCATCGCGACGCACCGCGCTTTGCGGTGGTCAGCTACGGCAAGCTCGGCGGCAAGGAGCTCGGCTACGCCTCGGATCTCGACATCGTGTTCCTGTTCGAAGACGACGATCCGAACGCGCAGGAGATCTACTCGCGCCTGACGCAGCGCATGAATACCTGGCTGTCGAGCGCCACGCCGGCCGGCACCCTGTTCGAAACCGATCTGCGACTGCGTCCCAACGGCGACGCGGGACTGCTGGTCAGCTCGCTCGAAGCGTTCCGCAAGTACCAGATGGAGGCGGCCTGGGTATGGGAACATCAGGCATTGACACGCGCGCGCTTCTCGGCCGGCGATGCCGACATCGGCGCGGCGTTCGAGGCGATTCGCATCGACGTGCTGCGCAAACAGCGCGACCTGGTCGAACTGCGCGAAGAAGTGCTGGCAATGCGCCAGAGGATGATCGACAACTACACCAATCGCAGCGGGCTGTTCGACCTCAAGCACGACCGCGGCGGACTGATCGACGTCGAGTTCATCGTGCAGTTCCTGGTGCTCGGCCACTCACACGATCACCCGCGGCTGACCGGCAACCTCGGCAACATCGCTCTGCTTGGCATCGCCGGCGAGCTCGGTCTGATTCCGCCCGATCTCGCGCTTGAGGTGCGCGACGCCTACCGCGAGTACCGCCGCCTGCAGCATGGACTGCGTCTGAATGGTGCGCAGTATGCGCGTGTCGATGCTGACAGCATCGCCGGCGAGATCCGCGCGGTACAGGCGCTGTGGCAGGCGGTTTTCGGCCACTGAGCGCCGCGCGATGACGCAACCGCGAGATCGTCGGCGGCCAGGCAACGACCGCCGGCGAATCTACGTCAGTTCTTCAGCAACGGCGCACTGGCTGGCTCATCGAGTGACGGCTCGGCCGGCTCGGCCTCGCCGCCGCGCATCGCCATCGGATTGAATGGCTTGCCATTGACCGTGAGCTGGCCGTCACGAAACTCGATCTTCGATTTGACCAGACCGCCGGCACGGGTGATGTAACCCTGCTCGGCGAAACCAGCGAGCTGCTGCTCGAGCATCTCCTTGTGCGCGGCGACCGTTTCCGGGTCGGGCGCTTCGCCCTCGCCGGCTGCGTGCATCCCCCCGCCGGACATGTTGGCGAGCAGGCTCTCGGGCAGCGCGATGTCCGCGCTGGCCTCGAGTTTGGCGAGCAGCATCATCGGATTGGCCAGATCCTCGGGCTTGGCATCCTTGAGCTTCGCGCTGGCCGAACCCGCTGCCTCGCCTTGGGGCGTCTTGAAGCTCAGGCGATCGATGCGAAACTCCGGATTGTGCTTGAGCAGTTCCAGCCCGGGTTCGGCGAGTGGCGCGAATGCCTTGGTCGGATCGGCCAGCGCGACCGGATCGGAATACATCTTCATCATCGCGCGGTAGAGCTTCGCCGTGGTGCGTGCATGCAGATGCTTGAGCGAGAAATCGTAGTGCGCCGGCCCGTAGTTCTGCTCGCCGATCTGCACCGATTCGGCACCCATCTTGGCCACCATGTCGATGAATTCGCCATTGACCGGCAGCGCGATGTCGTAGGCCACCTGCTTGAGCAGCACCGGCGGACCCGCCTTGCCGCTCTTGTCGGCGATGCTCATCTGGGCCAGCGTGAAGCGCTGGCTGCCCGAATAGAGCAGTGGCTCGTCATCGAAGATGCGCGTCTGCTCGCCCGAGAACTTCAAGCCTGTCATGACCATCGCGACGCCCTTGCCATCGAGCATCTCCAGCTTGGGCGCTTCGCCGGTCATGGTGTAGCTCTGCAGGTTCTTGGTGAAGTCGACGTTGGCGCTGAAGCCTTCCCACGAGAACCGATTGACCGTGTTCGGCTCTTCGCCGGGAAAAGTCGCCGCGAAGGCCGGGCTCGCCACCACAGCGTTGCCACCGCCATCGAAGCGATATACGGTATGCGCGGTGAGCGGCTTCTTGTCGCCGATCAGCTTGGCCAGCTCCTGCTGGGCCGGGCCGTCGAGCACCAGCTCGCTGTCGGCGATGGCGGCTGCGAAAGCCGACATGCCCGGCGCCGGTCCGTGCTTGATCTGCGAACGCACGGTGAAGCGCAACGGCTGCAGCGGCGGGTGCGCGGGCGCGGGCTCGGCTTGCTCGGGGTCGGCCGCCGCGGCTTCCTTCTGCATTTTCTCGATCGAGCGGAACATGTCGCCCAGCACCTCGAAGGTCACGACTTCGCTCGACGCGAACACGCCGCGCTCGTATTGGCGGTCGATCACCTTGATGTAGGGTATCGACTCGATGTGCTTGTACTGCTCGGCCAGTGCGGTGTCGACCTGCTTGCCGAGCACCCAGGCGGCAGCCGGGTAAGCGAGAACGATGGGCACCGCGATCACGGCGATCAGTGCGGATTTCTTCATTTCCTGTTCCTTATTGCGGTTGTGTGGCGGCGATCGGACGGCTTCGTCCAGGTCAACTTCAGTCGTGTCTTCGACCTGCCGGCAACCGGGGAGCGACAATCTTCACGGCGCGAAAGGTCACTCGTGCGACGCCCGGCACGACGGCGGCTGGTTCAATGCGCGCGCCATTATGCCGCAAAACCCCGGCTCCGCGAGCGCGCGACGCCCATTCTTCTCCCTCCCCTTTCCTGACCATTAGGCATGCTGGACAAGGAAGATTTATTGCGCTACTCTGCGCGACATGGTCATCGCCGGCAGAGACTTTAACGATGAAGTCATAGCGCGCATTCGCGCGACGGTGCGCAGCGGCGTTGATCTGACCCGCGGTGCGCTGGCACGGGTGGTGTGCGGCTGGTTCGACTGGCGGCACGCTGACGGGCGGCCGAAGGAGACCAGCTGCCGGATTGTGCTCAACAAGCTTGAACGGCGTGGGCTGATCGAGTTGCCAGCGGCGCGCGAGGTGAGTTTCCTCGCGCGCAGGCCGCGGCCAGCCGAGCCCATGCAGTGGCCGCAGATCGAGGCGGGGCTGTCGAAGCTGGGCCGCATTGAACTGGTGGTGGTCAACGGCGACAAAGCCTTGTCGCGCCAGTGGCGAGCGATGATGCAAGCGCACCACCCGTTGGGCGACGGGCCGCTGTGCGGGGCGCAGCTGCGCTATTTGATCAGAAGCGAGCAAGGGATTCTGGGCGGCTTGAGTTTTAGCGCGGCGGCATGGCGGCTGGGTGTACGCGATGAGTGGATCGGTTGGAGCGAGGGCACCCGCGCGGCGCGCTTGGCGCTGATCGTGGGCAACAGTCGATTTCTGATTGTGCCCTCGGTCCAGGTGAAGAATCTGGCCTCGCACGTGCTGGGCTTGGCCAGCCGCCAGCTCGCCGGCGATTGGCAGCGGCACTATGGCTACAAACCGGTGCTGATCGAGAGTTTTGTGGATAGCAGCCGCTACCCGGGCGCTTGTTACCGGGCGGCCAACTGGACCGATCTGGGGATGACCCAGGGGCGGGGCCGTCAGGATCGGGCGCGCCAGGGGCAAGTGGGGCGCAAACAGGTATTCGTCTATCCGCTGCAACGCAACTGGCGCAAACTATTGACCGCGCCGCCCGAGTTGGCGCGCCTAATGCCCTCGGTCCGAGCCAAGCCCCCGCTTGACTGGGCGGAAGAAGAATTCGGACGCTGCCGGCTCAGTGAGCGGCTCACCCAGCGCTTGATGAGCATGGCGCGTGATTTCTGGGCCCGACCCATGGCCAACCTACCCGAAGCGTGTGGGAGCGCGACCAAGATGCAAGCGGCCTATCGTTTTCTGGCCAACGACGACGTGCTGTTCGAGACCTTGTTGCAGCCGCACTATGCGGCCACCGAGCAGCGCATCAGCGAGTTGGGTGAGGGTTCAGTCGTGCTGGTACCGCAAGACACCACCAGTGTGAACTACACCCAACTGAGCATCGAGGGCCTGGGTCCGATCGGCACCACGGCCGACGGTGCGCAGGGCTTGCATTTGCACAGCAGCCTGGCGATGACGGTGCAAGGGGTGCCGCTGGGCTTTGTCGATGCGCAATGTTGGGCCCGTGATCCGCAGACGTTCGGCAAGAAGGCGCAGCGCCATGCCTTGGCAATTGAACAGAAGGAGAGCTATCGCTGGCTCAAGAGCTATCAGGCGGTGGCGGCGGTGCAAAGCGCAATCCACAGCTCACTGTGGTCAGTATGGGCGATCGGGAAGCGGACATCTATGAGCTGTTTGCCCAAGCGGCGCTCGAGCCGGCGGGACCGAAGTTACTCATTCGTGCTCAGCACGATCGCCAAGTGCAAGACGAACAGGCGCGCCTGTTCGAGGCGATCCAGAGGCAGCCGATCGCCGGCTATCAAATCGTCAAACTGCCTCGGCAGAAGAATCGTCCAGCGCGCGAGGCCAAACTGGCGATCCGCTTTGCCGCGCTGACTTTGTGTGCGCCACAGGACAAGGCGCACCTGAGCGCGCTCGAGATCTGGACGGTGCTGGCCAAAGAAGAGGACACGCCCGAGGGCGTCGAACCCATCGAATGGCGGCTGCTCACCACGCTCGCCGTGCAGAGCTTCGAGCAGGCGTGCGAGAAAGTGGCCTGGTATACCCAGCGCTGGGGTATCGAGGTGTTTCATCGCACGCTCAAAAGCGGCTGCCGCATCGAAGATCGCCGGCTCGGTCACGGTGACCGGTTGGAGGCCTGCTTGGCCATCGACATGGTCGTAGCCTGGCGCATCTATCATATGGTCAAGCTCGGGCGTGAGGTTCCCGAGTTGCCCTGCGATGTCTATTTTGAAGAAGCCGAGTGGAAAGCGCTGGTTGCCTACAGCACGAAGAATCCCGTGCCGCCTGAACAGGCGCCCAGCCTGCGCGAAGCCATCCGCATGGTGGCCAAGATAGGCGGTTTCCTGGGGCGTAAGTCCGATGGTGAACCCGGCACAGAGACTCTTTGGCGTGGCTTACAACACCTGGATCTCATGACGGATGTCTGGCGCGTGATGGCCAGTGGCCCATGAACCACAACTGTGCTGCCAATCGAACGGCAGACCAAGAGGTGCTCGATTAGCTGCCCGTCAGTGCTCACCAATACCACTTCGCACGCCAAGCACTGGCCCCGCGAGCGGTTGATCACAAGCGCTCGATTCTCGCCGCCGCCGCTCCAATCGGCACGGCCGTACGTGCCTCAAGACACGACTCGCCCGTCTGGCAGGGGTCTGTTCGACCATCCATTCGGAATCTCTCGCGAAAACGTCAGGGCGATGCCGCTTGGGCGAAAAAATACACCGAGTCCAGCGTGCGCAAAAGTCAGCCCCCTTTCGGGGGAGGGCGCGGCGCCTGAGCAAGCCGGATGCGCGCATTCGCCCGCCTGACCCCCATCCCGCCCTTCCCCCTGGGAGGGGGAAGGAGCGTTGCCGTCGCGGGTGAAAGCCGCACCGCGGACGCGATACGCGGCCGCGATTTCGGCACCACCTGGCAGACATTGGCGTAGGGGAGTACGCGCGTGCATTTGCGGAATCGCCTGCTAAAATCTGTGCGCAGCAAAACGAACGCCGCTCACCGCCACAGGACCATAGTCACATAGTCATAGTGAATGAACTGCAGTTTCAATTGAAGGCCGACCATGTCGAGCTGTGCACTCTGCTCAAGCTCAGCGGCATTGCCGATAGCGGCGGCCAGGGCAAACACCTGGTCGCCGACGGCGAAGTGACGGTCGACGGACGGCCCGAAAGCCGCAAGGCCGCCAAGATCCGCGCCGGCCAAACGGTGCGCTGCCGCGGCATCACGCTGCACATCCTGGCGAGATGACATGCCCACCCGAGACGACACTCGACACGTCACCGAAGCGCGCATCACCGAACTCGAAGTCAAGCTGAGTTTCGCCGACGATTTGCTCGAGACGCTCAATCGCACCGTCTATCGCCAACAGCAGGAGATCGAGCAGTTGCGTCAGGAACTGCGAGTGCTGCGCCAGCAATTGCAGGCGTCGATTCCCACTGAACCGCGCAGCCTGCGAGACGAAATCCCGCCGCACTACTGATCCGCGGTCACCAGCCTGGAAAGCCGCACCAGTATTGGCCTGCAGCATGCCCATGCCCAGGATCCGCGCCGAATATGGCTCGCAGCAATCCATTCCCTGAGACCGCCTATCCATGCGGCTCTCAGACCATCTGCCTGCGGGCCGCATGTTCCGGGCGGAGTCGTAACCGGGCAGTTGCGAACGAGGCAGCGCATCTCGGGTCGCCGATCGCTCCAATCTGCGAATCCGCCTCGTTCCTTTGCAGATCGCGGAGCCGGTGCAGCCGCAGACGCCAGCCTTGGCGCCGCGGGGTTCAGAAGCCCCGCTCTCGGGCACCAAGCTGAATAGCCCGAATTGAAAGGGGCGGTCGTCCGCGTTTCCTCACCAAAGAGCCGTCATTCGCGCATTTGCCATCAGCGAAATTGCGCACCGGCGGCGTCCGCGATACCCCATGGACATGCTCCGCGTTCGGCCCTATGCTGTACGCGAACTGCGGCTTTTCACGGATGCTCGATGGCAGTGAAAAATCACCACCGAAATCCCGACAATCGAGACCGCAGGACTTCTCAACAGGGCCGCCCGTATGCCATCGTTTTCACAACTCTGGGGCAATCACCCCACTATCAAGGAGACGCTCCGCTACTGGATCCCAAGGTCTCCAACCAATGCGCAATCAACCTGTATGCAGCGCTTCAGCGATCCGGATTTAACCTTTCGTCATTCCCCAGTCAGTTGTCCTGGCAAAAGACAAACCCAAGTACGCTATCCGCGCTCAGGAACTCGCGGACTGGCTAGCCAGGCCTGGCGTCCTTCCATCCCCGTTCAGAAGCTCGCCGGAAAGGACATCTTCGACAAAATCGACGGTAAGCGCGGAATCATCTTCTTCAGAAACTATTGGGGAGTTGGGTATCAAGGTGATCACATCGATCTGTGGAATAGAAATCGGCTGACCGACTGGAAATCGTGGGCGCGGATTCATTTCTATATCTCGTGGGAAGGCATCTGGTCTGACTACCGAAACGCCGATGCAGTCTGGTTCTGGGAAGTTCCATGAAGAAGTTGCTCTTCATGCTTGGCGGCGCTACCGTCTTTGGTGTTGTTGCCTACCTAGTTCTCGGACTTGTCGCTGGCTGGTACGGCCCGAGGTACATTCACAGCGACGAAGACATCAGTACCATCTACCTGCTTTTCCTCGGCACCGTAGGGATATCGGTTGCAATCGGGGGCATCGTCGGCGGCAGCGTCCCTGGGATCGTAACGTCGCGGTCAAGGGGACGGGCGAACGAGCGACAGGCCCCTTGATCTGACCGGCGAGAGCCATCCCTCCAAACCATCGACCACACGAGGAGCACTATGAATTGTCGGGCATTCGTAACCGTCGCCGCTCTTGCAATTACTGGCTGTGGCACCACCAACAATTACTTTGCGGACAAGAGGCAGACTGTCGAGTACTGCCGTATTTTCGATATCAAGACCGCTGCAAATCGGCAAGCGGTCGCGAAGGCCGCGAGCAACGGGATCGGACGCAACGTAAACAACGCACAGGAGCCACCCCGATTCCTGCGTCCAGCGAAATTCCGGAGAAGCCCGGACGTTTCAAACTCGTAAACCCATTGGAAGGCTCAAAGCTCGCAGCTCTCGTGGGAGGCGCTGGGTCACTTGGCTTCCGTATGGCAACCTGCGAGGGCGCAAGCTGGACTGCAAAGGCCGAACGGCGGGTCTCGGGGAGCAACAATCTGATCCTGACTGCCTGCCTTTTCCAATACAAGGACGGCTACCATCTTGATCTCTATGCCGTATTCACAAAGCAAGAGGGCGGCCTCTTCCAGATAAGTCGAGATATGGCGTATGCAATGGTGGGCACACCGGAAGAATGGACCGAGAAGACCTTCCTCGATATCGTACGTTCCATCAGCGCCAATACGGGTGCCGAAATCGTGCTTCTTGAGGCTCAACCTGAGCTTTCCGGCACGCCGTGGCTGGATGGCCTGGATTCGATCCCTCAGCGGAAGTGAACCCCAACGTGTCGTTCAAGGTATCCGAAAGGTCCATGATTTTCATAACAAGCCAAGGGTTCGCGGCGAGCGCTCTGTGGCCGCCTAGGAACCTCGACACGCGAACGATACTGCGACGCCAAGCTTTTGGGGGGCGGCAATCGGGCGAACCTGAGACATCCTTCAAGCAGTAGTTGGCGGTGCGTACATCTCGCCGGACCCCGCGGTCGAACGGGCGCGCAAAGACCGCGCCGCTCGGCTTGAGGCGATGTTGGGGGTATCCACACGAGGTGCTTGCGTCAGGAACTGCGCGTGCCGCGCAGCCTGCGAGACGAAATTCCGCCGCACTACTGATCCGAATGGCACTTACTTTAGCTGCAGTCGCCTGAAGGCGCGGTCGCAAGTCTCTGACCGGGAATGATGATGGCGGCTGACCAAGGATTGATAGGATGGTGTTCTCAAGCCCCGGCGGCCACCCAAACTCCTCCACTTGTGGCCACTTGAAAATCCCCCACCCAGGTGCATGCCGATGACCTAATTGTCGGCAATGTTGGTGGTGGCGCGGACAGGACATCATCGCCCCTCGATTCCAACGGGGGGTAGAGGAGGTGAATGTCTTGAAGCCGCATCAGAAGAGCACGGTCGTAACGCTGCTGCAGAACGGGGTCTCGCAGCGCGAGATCTGGCGCAAGACGGGGATCGATCGTAAGACGATCCGCAAGCTTGCCCAGGAGACCGAAGCCGAGGCAAATTCCCCCATGGCCACCGGCTCGCCCGGGCTGGCCGTTCAAATTCCTCCACCCTGGCCACCGGCGCTGGCGCCCGATCCATCCCCGCTGCGGCTACCTGCGCACGCCCGTTCAGCCTGCGAGCCGCACCGGGCATGGATCGAGGCGCAGGTGCGTTTGGGTCGCAACGCCATGGCGATCTACCAGGATCTGGTGGATCGCTTTGGCTTCGAGGGCCGCTACAACAGCGTCAAGCGCTTCTGCCGGGCGCTGCGCACCCAGGCGCCGGAGCAATTCGACCGGCTGGAGTTCCTGCCCGGGGAAGAGGCACAGGTCGACTACGGCGAGGGCGCGCCCACGCTTCATCCGAGCGGCCGGTATCGCAAACCGCGGCTGTTCGTGATGACGCTTCGCTACTCGCGCCGCTCGTATCGGCAGGTGGTGTGGAAGTCGAGCAGCCAGGTGTGGGCGTGGCTTCACGAGCAGGCCTTCCGCTACTTCGGCGGTTGCTGCCAGTACGTGGTGCTCGATAACCTGAAAGAGGGCGTCATCCGCCCGGACATCTACGAGCCGCAACTGAACCGCCTGTACGCGGCGATGCTCGCCCATTACGCGGTCGTGGCCGATCCGGCCCGCGTTCGTGATCCGAACCGAAAAGGGTCCGTGGAAAACGCGATCCAGCACACCCAGGCCACGGCTCTGGCGGGGCGGCGCTTCGAATCGATCGAGGCGCAAAACGCCTTTCTCATGCATTGGGAAGAGAAGTGGGCCGCCCAGCGCATTCACGGCCGGGCCAAGCGCCAGGTCGAGGAGATGTTCCAGGAGGAGCGCGCCCACCTCAAGGCGTTGCCTATCGAGGGCTTCCGCTACTTCGAGGAGGGCACGCGCACGGTGCAGGACGACACCACCGTTCAGGTTGACAGCGCCTGGTATGCCGCGCGCCCGGCCCCGATCGGCGCCGAGGTGTTGGTCCGCCTCTATGAGCACGAGATCGAGATCCGCGACCTGCACACGCTGGCGCTGATCCGCCGCCATACGCGCGCGAGGCGCAAGGGCGCAGTCGAACTGCCCGATGCCGAGCGCCTGTTCAACCCCTCCCGCCAGACACACCAGATCCTCAAGCGCGCCGAGCACATCGGCCCCCACACCCACGCGCTGTGTCGCGCGTTGTTCGAGCAACGTGGGCGCGAGGCGCAGAAGAGCATGTGGGGTATCGTGGGGCTGCACCCGCGCTATCCGGCCTGCATCCTGGAGCAGGCAGCCGCCAGCGCGCTCGCCCGCCACATCCACGCCTACAAGGCCGTGCGCGCGATCGCTGAGCAACTGCTCGCTCAGGCCATCGCCCGGCCTCGATGGAACCCAGCCGGAATTGCCCCTGGGTGACGCTGGCTCGCCGCTCACCCAGCAGCACGAGCTCATCCGTGATCCCGCCGAGTATGCCGCGTTCTTCAACCGCAGTGTCGGCACGGAGCCGTTGGCGCCCGATACGCCCGCACCCTCACAGGCAACCGAGCGCGTGCAGCCACCGCTGGGCGAAACCACAAGCGCAGGACTGCGCATGAGTACGCGGTGCACCGCACCTGGGGGCGCCGCCCCAAAACCCCTGCACTCGCCGTAAGGGCAGGCCGGCAGGCGAAAGAACTGCCTGCCAACCCGCCAGGAGCGTATTTCTCCGGTCGCCGTCAAGGGTGCGCTGCGCCGGGCGAGAAAACCCCTCGCCCGCCCTTGACGGAACCGCCGCCACGCCGGGCTCAACGCCGACAAACCCGCGGCGTCCAAGCTCAACGCCCGCGACGCCCAGCACCGATACCACCCATTACCCACCGTCCAGGAGACCCCAAGCCATGAGCATGAGCATGATGGAAATCGAAAAAACCCTCAAACAGCTGCGCCTGTCGGGCGTGCGTGCCACCCTGGAGACGCGCCTGATCGAGTCCCAGGCTTCCAGCCTGTCGTTTCTCGAGACCTTCTCGGCCCTGCTCCAGGATGAGCTGGACCGGCGCCAGTCTCGCCTACTGGAGCGCCGCTACCAGCTCTCCGGGCTCGAGGAGCGCGCTTCGCTGGCGGAATTCGACTGGGGCTACAACCCCAAGATCCCCAAGCGCACCTGCTTCGAGCTGCATACCCTGAAGTTCATCGCCGAGGGCGACAGCGCACTGCTGATCGGTCAGCCCGGCACCGGGAAGAGCCACATCGCCAAGGCGATCGCCTATTCGGCGCTGCGCTCGGGGCTGCGCGTGCTCTACGGCGAAGCCGATGAGCTGCTCGCCAATCTCGCTCAGGGCGCGAGCGCCGACAAGCGCAAGCTGCTCAAGCCCGTCATCGACGCCGACCTGCTGGTGCTCGACGACTTGTTCCTGGCCCGCCACCTCCCGGCCGAGGCCGCCGACGCCCTGCAATCGATCCTGCACAAGCGCTCAAGCTGCGACGCAGCTCGCTCATCACCTCAAACCGCATCATCGAGGATTGGCACAAGTTTCTCGGCGACGCCGCCCTCACCACCGCCATCCTCGACCGCCTCCTGCACCGCAGCGTCCTGCTCGAGTTCCTGCCACAGGTGGAGGAATTTCAAGTGGCCGCCGGGGTCGCATCCAAACCATCTCCCCGAGGACAGCCACCATGGATCGTAATGCGCGAAGCGGCCAGCATCAACGTCGCAAGGCAATTGAGGGTCGAGCGAAGTCGGCCGAGGCGATAGATTTCTTCAACGTAGTTGACGAGCCCGGAGTTGCTTGAAGCGACCGAAGCGTTGACGCCCGAGCACCGCGAACGGATGTATCCGCCGACGGTGACGTTGTCGATGTTCATTCGCCAGACGCTCGATGCAGACAGTTCTTGCCAGAAGGCGGTCAACGGCTGGGCGGCGCAGTGCGTGGCCTGTGCTCTGAAGCCTGGCAGCACTCGCACCGGTGGCTATTGCCGGGCGCGTTCTCGACTGCCGGTGTCGATGGTCAGCGGCCTGGCGCGCGAGACGGGCCGGCAGCTGCATGCAAGGGCACTGCCGAGGTGGCGTTGGCGAGGCCGAGCGGTGAAGCTGGTCGACGGCAGCGGCATCTCGATGCCGGACACCGATGAGAATCAGGCGCGTTATCCGCAACCGAGCAGCCAGGCTGCGGGCGTGGGCTTTCCGCTGGCGCGTATCGTCGTGGTGATTTGTCTGGCCACGGGTGCGGCGCTGGACGCAGCGATCGGTGCCCACAGCGGCAAGGGCACCGGTGAGCTGGGGCTCATTCGCAGGCTGGGTGCGGCTTTGCGGGCGGGTGATGTGATGTTGGCCGATGCCCTTTACTGCAACTACTTCTTGATTGCCAGCCATGTTCGAGCGGGCGTTGATGCTCTTTGAGCAAAATGGCAGCCGCACCACGGACTTTCGTCGAGGGCAATCGCTCGGTACTCGCGATCACATTGTCCATTGGCCCAGACCTGCTCGCCCCGAATGGATGACGCTCGAGCAGTACCGGGAATTCCCCAAACAATTGCAGATGCGCGAGACCAAGACGACCATCAAGTGCTGGTCACGACGATGCTCGATCATCGCCGGACCACCAAGGCCGAGCTGGCCGATCTTTATGCTCGCCGCTGGAACGTCGAACTGGACTTGCGCAACATCAAGACCACCATGGGCATGGAGGCGCTTCACTGCCTCACGCCCGAGATGAACGAGAAGGAACTGTGGGTCCATCTGCTGGCCTACAACCTGATCCGCCTGTTGATGGCGCAGGCCGCCAGCAATGCCGGAATCGACCCGAGAACGCTGAGCTTCAAGGACACCTCACAGTTGTGGACTGAATGGACCGCCCGTGGGCAGAGCGCGAGCCCCGCACTGTTTGCTCTGATCGCCCAGGTAAAGGTCGGAAAACGACCTAACCGAATCGAGCCGCGGCAGCAAAAACGAAGGCCGAAACCGTTCCAATGGCTCAAGACTTCCCGCAAGATCGCTCGCGACAACATCACACGTTTCGGTCATCCGCGAGGGCCAAAGTAAGTGCCATCCCTTAGCTCTACGTTAGCCTGCACACTATGCCTTGGCGAATGCTGCATTTTTCGGATCTTCAGCGTCAGCCTGTTCCAGCGCAACTGATCGCGTTTGCGTCAGCGTATCTAGATTCCGCGGTCACGGTCTGCGAGCAGCTTTGTGCGCGAGCGCATGAGGCGAACTACGCTCACGGCGCGGTCGTTATGTCCCTGTCGTTCCACTCCCTTGAACTCCTTTTCAAAGGCGGCATCTTGACGGTATGTGCAGACGCGCAATTTGGCGGGAGATCCGGTCATGATCTCGATGCTCTATCGAAGCGGTTCTTCAAGCTATACCCGAAGAAGGATTTCCAGTTCGATGTGCCGTTTCGGCGCGAGTTTCCCGAAGTCATAGGCGAAATGCCCGCCGAAGAGATTGCCGCCCTCCGCGCATATGCAGAGGACTGCAGCAGACGGGTTCCGAAGACCAACGTCACCGCTATCCGATAGACATCGAGGGAACACGTGGGACGGGGCGTTTGGATTCGAGCCAAATATGTTTCTGTCACTTGGAAAGAGCTCCAGGGTGTTTTCGCCCGCGTCATTCCGCTGCTCAGAGCAGGCTAACAAGCCCTTGACCCGATCCTCGGGAGCGGCGCTGCGCGCCGTCCTCGGCCGGTGAACGGCGACGTTAGGCCGCACAACCGATCTACTCACGATTTCGCTAATAAGCCCCACCGCTTCGCAACACTGGAGGAGCAACATGTTTGGACTTGGAAAGCGCGAGCGAGCCGCTGAAGCACTTCGGCGCGGCACGGCTGCCGCGCTCACCGGTGGCTTTTTGCACCATAGTCAGATAGAGACACTTGGCCTCAGCAAAGAGGCCTCTGCATGGATCTACATGGAGTCCATCGTCCATCAACTGTTCGCGCTCGGCGTCATCTACTCCAACTGTTCGATCTCGGACCAACCGTGGGCGACGGCCAAGTTCTTCAACGACACAGTTTCCGATGCGCTTACGCAGCACGAACGAAACAATCAACTCTCTCCGGGCACGATGACATCGTTTATCTTCAAAAGGATCGACGACTTCGCTCGCATCGATCGACCTTCCTGGCTGCTGGGCAGCACTTTCTTGATACTGCGACCAAAGCGAGCGCAAGACCCCAACACAGACAAGAAGCACAGGGCAATCGCTTACGTAGTTATCATGGATTCTTTGCTCGACGATGCGGAGAATGCTGTGTCGATCAGGGACTCACGGTAATCTTGATTGCGGTCGGCATGGGTACGGCGGCGGCGCAAGCCCATCTTGGAACCTTCTTCCTTGCGTAAGGTAGCCAGGACAAACTTGCGCAGCGTCGAGAAGTTGCGCGCCGAGTGCCCGCTTCTGGTGCGGCACTGATCCTCGCGGAAGACCACATCGAGCGTCCAGTGCAGCCCGTTTTCAATGCCCCAGTGGCTGCGCGAGGCCTTGGCGAACATCTCGACCGTTTGCACGCCCGACGAACCGATGGCGTAGCGATGCTCGACGCTAATTTCATCGCCGATTTGCCGCACCGACTCGATCATGCCCACCCCGCCCAGTTTCTTCCACGCTTGGCACATCGACTTGTCCATCCAGGACACATCGTTGATCCACGTGTAACGGCGTGTCCAGATCCGGCCGTGATCCTTCTCGATGTCCTCGATGCGTCCGACCGTGAGCTTACCAAAGCCGGCCTTGCCGCCTTGCTCAAAGAACTCGCGAATCGCCTCGGCAAGATTCTTTTGGTTGTCCTTGACCTGCAAGAGGTAATCGCCTCCACGGGCGACGATGCGCTCGGCCAGCTCGGTCTGGCAACCAAGTGCGTCCATCGTTACGATGCATCCTTTCAAGATCAGAATATCGAGCAGCGACTTGACCCCCGTCAACTCGTGCCCCTTGCCGCAGGTGCCTTCCTGCGCCAGGCACAGGCCGCTTTGCACCGCGTAGGCCGTCACCATGTGCAGCAGCGCATTGCTGCCTTTGTTGCCCGAGCCTCGCAAGGTCTTCCCATCGATCGCCACCACGCCTTCGACCACCCCCGCCAGTGCGTTGATCCACTGCCGAAAGCGCGCCTCGAATACGCTTGCGTCCAGTACGCCAAACACGTCGCCAAAGTGTCATGCGACGGTGTGCCCCTGTCCAGGCGCAAACCAAATCGTTCCTTGAGCCACTGCCGACGATCCTTGCACCAGTCGGCCACTTCGACCCAGTTGTCCGCTCCGCACAGGACCGCGCAGATTGCCATCACCAGAATCTGTGCCAGCGAGAAGCGCAGCGCCGCACCTTTGCGCTGGTCCGGCAGACCGGAAAATGTCTCCATCAACGTCATCTCGAAACCCTCCGAAAAGGCCAGTGAGACGCCATTCATCCCGCAATGCCAAGCCCATGTCATAATATGTTGATCGTAAAACGAATATTTACAAGAGTTTACGACGCCTGCGTAAGCGATTGCCCTGACAAGAAGCAGGTCTGCATTTTGCTGAGAGGTGCAACTGAAGCATACTTTAAAGCCGCCAGTCGCATGTTCTGACGCCAAGTGCGGCCTCATTGAAATGGGCCAGGGTCAAATTGTTTCAGCAGCTCACTTCGGCTCGATATCCGAATTGCGCCGCAGCCAGTCGAGCCGCTGCGCCAGCTTTTGCGCCCAGCACGCGTAGCCTGGGCCGAGCAAAGCGAAGCCCCGGGGAGCAAGCTTTGTTGCGCGATCCTCACCGCGCTCCGAATGCCGATCGCCATTCTTGGCGTAGCGCACGCCGTTTCCACGCCGCCGCATGCCACTTCGCCACGACCCGCATGCCCTGGCGTTCTGCGGCATGCCATTGCCAGCAGCGCCTATCCATGCCGCTTCCAGTCTCGCCTGCGGGTAGAAGTCCAATCCATGCGGGTGCCAGTCACATCTCGATCGGGTGACCGGACCGCCCGAACAAGGCGGCCTCACCCGTCGCCAAACCCACGCCCCGCCCGTACGGGAAGTCAGCGACAGGCCAGGGCCGGCGCGAACGCCGGCACTTCGAGTGCGAGGCGGTTCCCGACTGGTGGCGCGTTCAATGCACTGCGATGTCCTCGACCCAGATCAGTTCGCAGGCGCCTTGTCCGGTGTCGTCGCGGGTCAGCGACGAACGCCAGCGCCAGCCGTCGCCGGCTGTCGCCTCGACCAGGTAGCCCGAGATCGTCACGATCTGGCCACGCGAGACGTTCTTGAGCTTGCGCTCGATCGCGGGTGACGAGGGAATCATGTGCATGTTGGCACTGTGGGTTTCGATTTCGCGCCGCGGGATCGGGAACTCCTCGGCACGCCAGAAATAGAAGCGGCCGGACTGCGAGATCGAGATTCGATCCAGAACCGCGCTATCCGACATCCGTCCCCAGCCGAGCGCAAGGTCCACCGGCGCCAGGTCGGCTTCGCGGTCGAGCCGGTAGGTCGACGCGGCGAGCACACGCGCTTCGATGTCGAATCGCTGCAGCGGCTCGATCCGGTAGCCGTTTCGTTCAAGCTGCGGGGCTGCGCTCATCGACTGCTGATGCGGGTCGGATTCCGCGATGGCCCCCGGCGGATGAGAACGCTCGCGGTGGCTCCACAGCCAGCCGGCGATCAGGACTGCAAGCACGATCAGCACCAGGCGCTTCATTCGAGTTCCGTCGCGGCAATCGGTGGGAGCGAAGGCGCGCATTATAATTGCCGAGCACCAACCAGACGGAGCCCAGCTTGTCACACCAGCGCAAACTTCTGCATACCAGCCTGTGCCCGATTCGCTGGGGCGACATGGATGCGCAGGGACATGTCAACAACACCGTGTACTTTCGCTACATGGAGCAGGCGCGGATCGAGTGGCTGGAAGGATTCAACTGGCTGGCCAGCCAGGGCACCCATGTCACCATGATCATCAACGCGGCCTGCACTTTCCTGGGTGCCGCTGACTTATCCGGGAACCATCGAAACCCGCGTGTTCGGGGCACCGCCAGGGCGGTCGAGTGTCGAAACCTGGTACGAGTTACGGGTGGCCGGCGACGAACTGCTGTGCGCGGAAGGTCATGCGGAAACTCGTCTGGGTGGGATGCCGCCAGTGGCAAGTCCTGTCCCTTGCCGGACGATCTGCGTGCGGCGCTGGTGTGAGTTGCCCAACCGGCGTCGGAGATGCCCATGCTGATCGATCGCAAATTCTCGACGCTATTGGTGGTGGATGTGCAGGAGCGTCTGCTGCCGGCAATCCACGAAGCGCAGCGCGTGCTCGACAACACGATCTGGCTGACCAGACTCGCCCAGCGCCTCGGCGTTCCGGTGGCGGCCAGCGAGCAGTACCCGCGCGGTCTGGGTCATCTGCACGCGGACCTGCGCGCGCTGCTGGCGCCCGAGTGCATCGCCGAAAAGCTGCATTTCTCCTGCGCGGCGGCGCAATGCCTGGTGAACTTGCCGGGAAGTGACCGGCTCCAGGTGCTGCTGTGCGGCATCGAGTCCCACGTCTGCGTGCTGCAGACGGCGCTCGAACTGCGCTGGCAAGGAAAAAGAAGTGTTTCTTGTGGCCGACGCGGTGTCGTCGCGCAATCCGGCCGACAAGGATCTGGCGCTGGCCCGCATGCGCGATCATGGCGTCGAAATCGTGTCGCGCGAAATGGTCGCCTTCGAGTGGCTGCGCCAGGCAGCGACGGACGAATTCAGGGACATCAGCACCAATTTCCTGCGTTGAACCGGTCGCTGGCGGCGGGCGCGTGGCCCGGCGACTGCGATTCGATTCGCATTTTTCCGGGTGCCGCCTTGCGCCGGCCGCGTTGAGCGGTAAAGTGAATTCGGCTATGATGCCCATTTCCCGCTGCGGCCTCGCCAGCTGCCACGATTCATGACCAAATACGTCTTCGTAACCGGCGGTGTAGTGTCGTCGCTGGGCAAGGGCATAGCGGCTGCCTCGCTCGGGGCGATCCTCGAATCCCGCTCGATCCGCGTCACCCATCTCAAGCTCGATCCGTACATCAATGTCGATCCGGGCACCATGAGTCCGTTTCAGCACGGCGAGGTCTTCGTCACCGAGGACGGCGCCGAGACCGATCTCGACCTCGGGCACTACGAGCGCTTCACCCATGCCAAGATGGGCAAGCGCAACAATTTCACCACCGGCCAGATCTACGACAGCGTGATCAAGAAGGAGCGCCGCGGCGAGTACCTCGGCCGCACGGTGCAGGTGATTCCGCATATCACCGACGATCAGCTGCACGTCAAGCGCGGCGCCGAGGGTGCCGACGTGGCGATCGTCGAAGTCGGCGGCACGGTCGGCGACATCGAGTCGCTGCCGTTTCTCGAGGCCATCCGCCAGATGGGCATCGAGGAGGGCCCCAACAACACCTGCTTCATGCATCTGACCCTGGTGCCCTATATCGCGGCGGCCGGCGAACTGAAGACCAAGCCGACCCAGCACTCGGTCAAGGAACTGCGCGAGATCGGTATCCAGCCCAACATCCTGCTGTGCCGCTCAGATCGTCCGGTGCCGGCGGAAGAGCGCAAGAAGATCGCGCTGTTTACCAACGTTCAGCACGAGGCGGTGATCTCGGTGACCGACCCGACAGCATCTACAAGATTCCGGCGATGCTGCATGACCAGATGCTCGACGAGATCGTCTGCCACAAGCTTGCAATCCTGGCACGTGCGGCCGACCTCACCGTCTGGAAGAACATGGTCGCCGCGTTCGAGCATCCGGAGCAGGACGTCGATATCGCCTTCGTCGGCAAGTATGTCGACCTGACCGAATCGTACAAGTCGCTGACCGAGGCGCTGACCCACGCCGGCATCCAGACGCGCTCGCGGATCAGAATTCACTACATCGATTCGGAGCAGATCGAAAGGCCGGCGATGGCGGCAGATCCGCGCTCGAGGGCATGGACGGAATTCTGGTCCCTGGCGGCTTCGGCCGGCGCGGTACCGAAGGCAAGATCATGGCGATCCGCTTCGCGCGCGAGAACAGGGTGCCGTATCTCGGCATCTGTCTGGGCATGCAGCTTGCCACCGTCGAATTCGCCCGCCATGTCGCGGGCCTGGACGGTGCCAACAGCACCGAGTTCGATCCTGTCACCCAGCACCCGGTGGTGGCATTGATCACCGAATGGATGGATCGCGAAGGCGCATCGAGCGGCGTACCGACCAGTCCGATCTCGGCGGCACGATGCGCCTGGGCGCCCAGCGCTGTCCGGTGAAGCCGGGCACCCGCGCCGCCAGCATCTACGGCGTGGAGGTCACCGGGCGTCACCGCCATCGCTACGAGGTCAACAACACCTACGTGCCCAGGCTCGAAGCAGCCGGCACGGCGATCTCGGCGCGCACGCCGAGCAGAGAACCTGCCGGAAATGATGGAGCTGTCCAAAGCCATGCATCCGTGGTTCGTCGGTGTGCAGTTTCACCCGGAGTTCACCTCCAACCCGCGCGATGGCCATCCGCTGTTCACCGCCTATGCGCGCGCCGCTGCGCTCGAGCGGCGGCGCAATGCCGGCGGGCGCACGAGCAAGGTGGTTTCGCTGTGAGGCTGTGCGGCTTCGAGGTCGGTCTCGATCGCCCGCTGTTTCTGATCGCCGGGCCGTGCGTCGTCGAATCGCGTCAGATGGCCTTCGATACCGCCGGCGCGCTCAAGGGGAGATGACCGGCGCGCTGGGCATTCCGTTCATCTACAAGTCGTCCTATGACAAGGCCAATCGCAGTTCGGGCACCAGCCCGCGGACCCCGGCATGGATCAGGGACTGGCGATTCTTGCGGATGTGCGTCGCGAACTCGGTGTCCCGGTCCTGACCGATGTGCATCGGCCGATCAGGCGCAGGAAGTCGCGAACGTGGTCGACGTGCTGCAGACGCCGGCCTTCCTGTGCCGGCAGACCGATTTCATCCACGCCGTGGCGGCGACCGGCGCCCAGGAACATCAAGAAGGGGGCAGTTTCTGGCGCCGGGCGTCATGAAGAACGTCGTCGCCAAGGCCAGGGGAGGCTAACGCCGGGGCCGACACCATCATGGTGTGCGAGCGCGGCGTCTCGTTCGGCTACAAATAACCTGGTGTCGGACATGCGCAGCCTGGCGATCATGCGCGAGACCGGGATGCCCGGTGGTATTTGATGCCACGCACTCGGTGCAACTGCTGGCGGCAGGGTACCCGCAGCGGTGTCAGCGCGAATTCGTGCCGGTGCTGGAAAGCGCGCGGCCGTGGCGGTCGGGGGTGTCCGGCATCTTCATGAGACCCATCCGGACCCCGAACGCGCGTTGTCCGACGGGCCGAACGCCTGGCTGCTGGGCAAGATGAAGGCGCTGCTGGCAACCTCGCGAACTCGATGCACTGGTCAAGCGCGCCGGTTTCTCCGAGAACGATGTGGCATGATCACGCACCTGGTGCTAACCCGGCCTGCCCGGCATTGCGCCGGATGACGCCCGTGTCGTGCGGCTGCAAACCGAGATGGCCGCAGCTGCCGGGCCGGGATCACATCGATTCGCCGCCGCTGGGAGTTCGGCGCCAACACGACGGCCGATCCGGAGGCCTGATTTTCGCCGCATGCCGGATTCGACACCCATGATGCGCTGCTCGCCTATTTCGACGATCCGGCCCATCTGCCCGTGCTCGAGCGGTGGAA
>JADJEV010000004.1 GCA_016708905.1 Candidatus Methylophosphatis roskildensis
GATCACCGCCGGCCTCTTCGGTCAGTGGATGCGAATTCAATTTATCGACTTCCCGTTCGCGACGCCCATGACCCGAAGTCCGGTCAATTCGTCATGCCTTTCCTGTCAGGATCGCGCGTTTGCAGTGCTGGAGTCATACGCGTTGCATCGCGTCGCCCAGCATCGAATCGTCGAGTAGTTGCGTTTGTCATTCATCGCCACCGATGGTAATCCGGTCGGTGGGCGCTGGCGTATGTCTAAACTTCAGCTCGTTGAATGATGCTGGCGAACACCGGGAAGTTACAAACGAGTGCGCATGGTGGGGCTTGGGAGAATGACGGGAAGTGGCAGTTCAAATGAAGAACGGTCTGTCCCCTATTATTTAGAAACGTCTCCCCACTGGGCGTGCTGATACCAAAAGGTAATGGCTTCCAGTTTCCAGGGCATCTTAAAGCTCTGCGGAAGCGAACACGAGGGGGCGTAGCCGCCGTCTTTCCGTAAGCTCGCGGCACTGGCTCGTGTAGGCCGTCGGTACGTATGCGCTCGTTCGCCGGAGCGGAGAAACAGGCAAAGTATGGTCCGTTGAAGCGTTGCGTAGTCGTTCGAATGGCGTCCGCCGTGTCCATGACGCTGGGGTTACCTACTGCTTCCGCTTCTCGAGGTGTCTTTGCGAACTGAGGCCTTGAAGGCTGGATCAGCGGCGAGCTCGCGCTTTCGAATTGCCGACTCGACTATCTACGCCGGAAGTCGCTGCCTCAAAGAAGAGGGCGATCTCCATGGAGTCGTTGAGGGAACGCAGAGTGCGTTGCGAAGACTCTGGCTCTCGAATTCTAGAGGCCTGCTGCACTTGTCCGGAGTGCAGCAGTTCTGGATCAGTCTTCAGGGACGGTACGTTGCATTGGATGCCTGGCTGGGTATTGATGCCTAACGTTGGCGGTGAGCCGACCGCCGGCGCATGGCGCTTGGCCACGCGGAGCACGATAGACAAAAGCGTAGCGCGGCCCAAGTGCCAGTGCCGTTGCGGGTCTGTCGACTAACTGGTTAGGCCGCGCTTGTGGCACTGGCTGCTGGGACTCTGAGGCGGCAAGTGAAGCCAAGGCCTACAAGGGCGCGCAGCTGCAGCGGCGCAGCGCCCGCCAGTGAAATGCGTGAAACGCTTGCAGAAACCGCGAGGCGTTGGCGTGCTTGAGAACGGGCGCGAGGCGGTTGCGAATGCGCACGCCGAAAGCCAGGCAGAGAAGGCATGCGCGACGTGCGGTGACAGAAACCAGACCGCGCCGTATCTGGAAAGCGATGCGCCGCGAAGAACCCAAGCGCCTACCCGGCGGCCTCACTGAACTGAAAGCCCGGCGCAGCGCGGCGGCGCGAAGCGCCGACCATGGACTGACTTGTTGCGGCGCTGACGACACGCCCGCCTGAACAAGGAATGGCACGACCCGGCTCCGAAGTGCAGGGATGTTGGAGATAACATGACCGCGAGGCCTAACTAACATTTAGGACTCTGACATGGGCCGGAAGAATTGCCTGCAACTGGAGGCGGCTCGTAGGCAAGCGTTGAGGTCCGGAACCGGGGTAGCGAAATTCGAGCGCGTTGAGGGTTTCACTGAGCTTGGCGAGGGCGCGGTTGTGTCGCGGATTGGCCAGTGAATGAATCGGACTAGCAGACGCTGCTGTGCGGCCTGGGGGCGATGTCCGCACTGCTCAGCAGCATCTCGCGCACCAGCGCCCGTCCGTCGTCCTCGGTGCGCACCCATTGAGCGTCAGACAGCGCACCAGCGCGGTTTCGGCGCGGAACGCGCGCATCTTGATGGTATCGGTGAGGTGCTTTGGCCTCGGGGGCGAAGGCCTGACGATCTGAGCGTCGTCAAACAACGCGCTGAGCGGCACGCGCCCGGGAATTGTGCGAAGCGTACTCGCTGCTGTTCGCACTTGGCTGGCTTCGCGCAGTTGCCGGTTCAATTTGGCCTGCGCGATCTTGAACCCTTCCGCGCATGGTGGGCCGCCGCGCTTCCGGGTTGGCGCGCGCCTCTCTGGCCGTAGGGCTTGTCCGAGCTCCTGAGGGCGGCGCGGCTGGCGCGAAGCTCGTTGGCCGGTGCCTTGCGCCCGGGGTTGGGGATGGTGCGCCCGGGGTCGGCGGGCTCACTGGTAGTTCCCAGCGCATCCAAGGCGAAGTGCTTGGCGCATGTAAGCGGAAAGAGTTCTCCTGCGTCCAGCGCCTCGAACATGCGCCAGGCCACCGCACCTCGATGGAGCAATCCGTGCGGGTCGCCACATGGAAGTCTGATGACCGTTGGCGTCGCACAAGCGGGCACCTCACGCATGCGAAACCCGGTAGCACCCGGATCGAGCGCTCGGCCAACTGGTAGCTCACCTTGCGCCATCGATGATCGCCCTCCACCGTGCGAAACACCCGTTCCCGGGCCACCGCGCGTAGGCCCCGGCCCGCGGTAGGTGAGCACATCGAAGCCCCTGGGCGAAGACTGCCTGGAAGAACACCGGGATCCAGCCTCACGGTCGAAGGCCAGTGTCACGCGCCGCTCGCCCACCAGCTCGCGCACCTGCGGCAGAATCTCCCCGACGCAGCATTGCCAGAAGATCGTCATTGGCCTCGGCACTCTACCACAAACAGCGGCTGGGCATCTTGCTGGTTCACCAGATGTCGGTGGTGGCCGGCACGCCCAGCGCCGCCGTGCCACCCACGCCTTGGGCCGCTTGTGTGTGGTGCCGCCGATAGGGCCGCACCTATGCCCATCGACATAGAGCAGCCCCACGGCTGGCGCGCGTTCTCGCTCACCCAGCGCTGCGAGAGGCGCTGGCTGGATCCGGGCGGCCTGTTGGCGTGCCGTCAACCCCCAGAGCTTGCGTCGCAGGGTCTTGACCTCGGGGCGCGGTCCAGTCCCAGCTACACGCCCAGTTCTGGCGGATGGCCCTGCAACGCTCCGGGTACAAGCCGCGCAGCGCCACGAAGGTCGGCACCAACAGCGTGGCGCGCAAGCCAGGGGTGGCCAGTTCTTAGTGAACCATAGGCCTGCACCGCCGCCTCCAGCAGCCCCAGCGCGGCATCGTCAGCGGCGCCAGTAAAAGCACCCCTGGCGCACCGCCTCGGCCGCCACAAACTGGGGGCGGCTTCCTGGAGGCCTGTCCGGCGCGCAGTGCGCGTTCGGTGTGCCGCTGCACCGCCACGCCACCGGCACCGCGCGCCGCACGCTGGCTGCGCCCGCCGGGCCCGCTTGGCAGGCCTCGCTTGCCTGCGCGCCCTGCCGAGTTCGCCGCGGCGCAGCGTCCGGCGGATCGTGCCTTCGGTAACCCCCACCTGCCCGCCGGCCTGCCGGATCGAGCTGCCATGATCGAGCAGCTGGGCCGCACGCGCGCGCTTCTCCGCCGTAAAGCGATGCGCACCCCCGGGTCCTCGCTTGTTCTGCACGACCCCCAGCACGCCCTCGGTCCTGACTTTGCGGCTGTGGCGAGTCCGGCGTGCTGCGATCCAGGTGCAGAGGCGGCGCTGAGATCTTCGCGCCGTGTGAACACCGGTATGCCGTAGGCGACGTAGGCTACCTGACCGTTGTTGCGCACAATCGCGAGCACCGCGTTGATCTCTTCAGCTCCCGTGGGCTGCACCGGCAGATGCGTCTGGGTCGGCATCGAAAGCCTCCTCAACGTGGCGCAGTAATTATTACGCACCTCGCTCAAGAAGTCCAATGAAATCGGGCCGTTAATCCACCTATGTCAGGAGTCCTGAAATTACAGGACAAAACGAACAATAAACTGTTATTGGACGGTCCAATAAGCTGGCAAGGGATTGCAGGTGTCAGCGGCGCCGCGAATTTCGATCAAACCTGGCGGTTTGGAAATCACGGCTTCCGACGCCAGTAGTTGGGCATCCCGCATCCGCTCACCTCGCCGCGGACCGTGTATCCGCTCGAAGAATCACCGAAGAAGATCCAGAGCGGCATCTGTAGAAGACGGGGATCGAAGAAAATCGACGAAGAAAACCCGCGACTTTCAAACCGCCGAGTTTGAACGACTATCAGAACGCCGCTGACAGCAGGTCGTTGATTCATGATATGCCCTGGTCCAATAAGCTGGCGCGCGTGTCCAATAACATTTCCGCGGGGCACCGCCGACAGCGCGATACTTCATTTTGTCCGCCAAGTTGAAGGATACCGCGGCCGCGGCGCCAATGCCGGTGAGATATGCGCCGCGGCCGATCTGGGAAAGAGCGCGCCAGAATCCATGCTATAAGGTTGCCTGGGCCCGCATGGATAGGCGCTCTTCAACGGCATCGAGCTGCAGGCCGCATGGAATGGCGCTCTGCAGCATGGCACCCCGCAGAGCGCCAGCCGGTGCGGCTTCAGGGCAGGTGCACCCCAGCACCCGAACGCCACCTCGCCGGATGGATGCCCACATCGAGAAGCCGCGCAACGCTGGATCAATGCAGCGCGTCGTCGTCCGGCCAGGGAACGGGGACAACGAGAATGCCCTCTTCCAGCAGCGCGCTTGCGTCATCGGCCGAGGCCACGCCGCGTACGCTGCGCTCCTCGGCCTCGCCGTAGTGAATCTTGCGCGCTTCCTCGGGAAACGCCTGCCCGACGTTCTCGGCGCCGCGCATCATCTCGCGTGCCAGCTTCAACATCGCAGCCTGCATGCTGGCCGCGGGCAGCTTGGCGACCGGCTGTTGCGGCTGCGCCGGCGCGACACTCTTTTCGCCGCGCTGCACGTAGGGCGCGCTCGGACGACGCACGATGGCTGCCGACCCGCAGATCGGGCAAGCCACCTTGTCCGATGTGCGCTGCGCCTCGAAGTCCTCCGCCGAGACGAACCAGCCCTCGAAGACATGGTTCGAATCGCAGCACAGATCGAGCACGATCACGGCGCCACCGTCCCGGCGAGATTGAGCGATTCGGCAACCGGCCGGCCCGGGTAATGGAAGGCGACCGGACCATCCGCTTCGGCGTGCTGAATTGCCGCACGAAGGGGTCGTCCAAGGTCACCATCTGTGCGGTCGGCCCCTGCGCGACGATGCGCCCACCGTCGATGAAGAAGGCGTGATCGCAGACCTTCAGCGATTCCGCTGACGTCGTAAGTGACGACGATCGGGTCACGCCGAGCGCGTCGTTGAGCTTTCGAATCAGGTTGGCGATCACGTTGAGCGAGATCGGGTCGGAGTCCGGCGAAGGGTTCGTCGTACATGATGAGCATCGGATCGAGCGCGATCGCCCGGGCCAGCGCCACCCGCCGCGCCATGCCGCCGGAGAGCTCGGTCGGCATCAGCACATGGGCGCCGCGCAGGCCGACGGCATGGAGCTTCATCAGCAAACCAGATCGCGGATCAGCTCGTCCGGCAAATCGGTGTGCTCGCGCATCGGAAAGGCCAGGTTCTCGAACACCGACAGGTCCGAGAACAGGCCGCCCTGCTGGAACATCGTGCCCATCTTCTTGCGCAGTTCGTACAAGGCCCGGGTGTCGAGTTTATGCACGATCTGGCCTTCGACCCGCACCTCGCCGCGAGACGGTTTGAGCTGCCCGCCGATCAGTTTGAACAGCGTGGTCTTGCCGCAGCCGCTGGTGCCGAGAATGGCCGACACCTTGCCGCGCGGGATGGCGAGGTCGATGCCCTTCAGCACCTCGCGTTCGCCAGGCGAAACAGGCGTTCTCGATCTCGACCACGGCGTCGCTGGCTCGGTTCATGATGTTCGAATCGGCGTTCAGGAGAGCGGCGAAGCGCAGTCGGTGCGGCTTGTCGGCATCCTCGCCGAGGCGCTTGCGGCGGTCTTCCAGGTAATCGGCGTAGTTGCCTTCGAACCACACCGCCTTGCTGTCGCCTTCGAAGGCCAGGATGTGGGTCGCGATGCGGTCGAGGAACCAGCGATCGTGCGAGATCACGACCGCGCAGCCGGGGAAATCCAGCAACGCGGTCTCCAGTGCGCGCAGGGTCTCCCACATCGAGGTCGTTGGTCGGCTCATCGAGCAGCAGCAGGTTGCCGCCGCTCTTCAGGAGCTTGGCCAGATGCAGGCGATTGCGCTCCACCGCCCGACAGGTCGCCGACCCGCTTCGCTGATCCGCCCCCTTGAAGTTGAAGCGGCCGACATAGGCGCGGCTGGGCGTCTGGTAGGTGCCGACCTCGATGACATCGGAGCCGCCGGTGATCTCGTCGAACACCGTCTTGCTCGCGTCGAGCGAATCGCGGCTCTGGTCGACGTAGGCGATCTTCACCGTCTCGCCCATCGCAGATCGCCGCCATCGGGCGTCTCCCTGCCCGACCAGGATGCGGAACAGCGTCGACTTGCCGGCGCCATTGGGGCCGATCACGCCGACGATGCCGCCCGGCGGCAGCAGAACGACAGGCCCTCGTAGAGCAGCTTGTCGCCATAGGCCTTCCTGAGATCGGTCGCCTCGACCACCAGGCCCCCAGGCGCGGGCCGGGCGGTATGTAGATCTCGTTGGTTTCGTTGCGCGACTGATACTCCTGCGAGGCCAGTTCCTCGAAGCGCGCCAGGCGCGCCCTGCCCTGGCGTGGCGCCCTAGGGACTGGTGCGCACCCATTCGAGTTCGGCCTTCATCGCCTAGATGCGCGCGCCTCCTGCTTGGCTTCGGTCTCGGGACGGGCTTCCTTCTGCTCGAGCCACGACGAATAGTTGCCCTGCCACGGTATGCCATGACCGCGGTCGAGTTCCAGTATCCAGCCGGCAACGTTGTCGAGAAAGTAGCGATCATGGGTCACCGCGATCACGGTGCCCGGAAAGCGCTCGAGAAACTGCTCGAGCCACTGCACCGACAGCGCATCGAGGTGGTTGGTCGGCTCGTCGAGCAGCAGCATCTCGGGTTCGGACAGCAGCAGCCGGCACAGCGCCACGCGGCGCCGCTCGCCGCCGGAAAGCGTGGTGACGTCGGCATCCCACGGCGGCAGGCGCAGCGCGTCGGCGGCAACCTCGAGCCTGCGCTCGATCTCCCAGCCGCCCGCGGCGTCAATCTCGTGCTGCAGTTCGCCCTGCTCCTCGAGCAGCGTGGCCATTTCGTCGTCGTCCATCGGGTCGGCGAAGCGGTCGCTGATCGCGTTGAAGCGGGCGATCAGTTCGAGCGTGGCGCCGACGCCCTCCTCGACGTTGCCACGCACGTCCTTGCCCGGATCGAGTTGGGGCTCCTGCGACAGGAAGCCGATGCGCAGCTTGGGCATCGGCTGCGCTTCGCCTTCGTATTCCTTGTCGATGCCAGCCATGATGCGCAGCAGGCTCGACTTGCCCGAGCCGTTGAGACCGAGCACGCCGATCTTCGCACCGGGAAAAAGGAGAGCGAGATGTCCTGAGGATCACGCGCTTGGGCGGAACGACCTTGCCCACGCGGTGCATGGAGAAACGTACTGAGCCATCGAATTATCCGAAGTTGGCCGGAACAACCGTAACCGCAGGATTATGCAGCAAGCGCGTGCCCAGTGCAGCGAGTCGCCCGGATGCGAAAATCCGAGCGCGCATCGTCGGCGCGACTGGCGCGCCGTCAGTGCCCCGCTAGCAGCCAGAGCGACAGCCGGAAAGTGATGAATGCCGCCGCAGAGGCCAGGGCGAACAGATACGCGGCCATCAGCAGGGCGATCGACCAGCCTCCGGTCTCGCGCCTGACCGTTGCCAGTGTCGCCATGCATTGCGGCGCGAAGACGAACCAGGCCAGCAGGGAAAAGGCCGTCGGCAGCCTCCAGCCCTGCGCAATCAAGGGTGCCAGGGCCTGCGCGGCATCGTCGCCGGTCGCCGACAAGGCGTAGACGGTTCCCAGCGAACTCACCACCACCTCGCGTGCGGCCAGGCCGGGAACGAGGGCGATGCTGATCTGCCAGTTGAAGCCGATCGGCTCGAATAAATAAGCGAGCAGATGGCCGAGCATGCCTGCCAGGCTGTATTCGATCGGCGCGCCGGTCGCACCGGCGGGCGGCGCCGGAAAGCTGGCGAGAAACCACAACAGGATGGTGAGCGTCAGGATGATGCCGCCGACACGCTTCATGAAGATGACGACACGCTGCCACAGGCCGAGCGCGACATTGCGTATCGTCGGCCAGTGATAGCTCGGCAGTTCCATCATCAGCGGACGAACCTGCCGGCCAGCGCTGGTGAAACGCTTGAGCACCCATGCCACAGCCAGCGCCCCGACTATGCCGGACATATAGAGACCGAAAAGCACCAGGCCCTGCAATTCGAACAGGCGCCAGACTTCGCGGCGAGGTATGAAGGCGCCGATCAACAGAGCGTAAACCGGCAGGCGCGCCGAGCAGGTCATCAGCGGCGCGATCATGATGGTGACCAGGCGGTCGCGCGGGTTCGAAATGGTGCGCGTGGCCATGATTCCCGGTATTGCGCAGGCAAAGCTCGACAGCAGGGGAATGAAGGACCGGCCGGAGAGCCCCACGCTGCCCATCAGGCGATCGAGCAGGAAGGCCGCGCGCGGCAGGTAGCCCGACTCCTCCAGCACCAGGATGAAGAAGAACAGGATCACGATCTGCGGCAGGAACACCAGCACGCCGCCGGCGCCGGCAATCACGCCATCGACGATCAGGCTTCTGAGCCATCCTTCCGGGAGCAGATTGCCGATGTTCGCGCCGACCCAGCTGGTGGCCGATTCGATCCATGCCATCGGCGCCTCGGCCCAGGCGAACACCGCCTGGAATACGAGGAACAGCACCAGCGTCATCAGCACGGGTCCGATCACCGGATGCAATATCACGTTGTCGATGCGGTCGCTCGGCGTATGCGGCACGATGCCGTCGAGTCCCATATTGAGCAGGATTCGCCTTACTGCGTGATGATCGCCTTCGACGGCACGCGAGGGGACCGATGTCTTGCGCGGCGCTGTCGGCGATCCGTGGCGGGCCAAAATCAGCGCGCCAGCGGGCCGGGTCGCCGAGCAGGTCGCGCAGTTCGACGTCGCCGCCCGCCTTGACGCCAACCGTACAGACGACCGGCAGCCCGAGTTCGCGGGACAGATCCGTCGCAACGACGGTCAGGCCCCGCTTTCTTGCCAGATCGGTCATGTTGAGCGCCACCACACACGGCAATCCCAGGCGCTTGACGGCCAGCACCAGCCTCAGATTGCGCCGCAGATTGGTGGCATCGACGACGCAGACCACGAGGTCCGGACGCTTCTCGCCGACCGCCTGGCCGAACAGCACGTCGTGAGTCACTTTCTCGTCGGGTGACCGAGGGTGCAGGCTATAGGCGCCCGGCAGATCGAGCACCCAAGGCGTCTTGCCGGAGCCGGCGATCAGCCTGCCTTCCTTTCGCTCGACCGTGACGCCGGCATAATTGGCGACCTTCTGCCGGCTTCCGGTAAGCAAGTTGAATAGCGCTGTCTTGCCGCAATTCGGATTGCCAACCAGCGCCACCAAGGGGCCGCTGGGGTGGACATGAATCACCGCCTGCCTGATGGACCCTGCGCCGTGTTTTCGGGCGATCACGGTTGTTCCAGGCGCACCAGCACGCATGCCGCCTCGGCACGGCGCAAGGCGAATGTGGAATGACCGACCCGAACGACCAGCGGATCGCCGCCGAACGCGCCGCGGGTCATCACGGTCACGCGCTCTCCGACGATAAATCCGATCTCCTCGAGCCAACTCGACCATTCCGGTGCGTGCGTCGGCGCGCTCACCGCGCAGATGACAGCAGGCTGGCCGAGCGGGGTCGAATCGAGCGGTGTAGTCGTCGGCGCAGTCATTGCACGGATTGCGGATTCAGTGAAAGGAGTCCAGGCGCGACCAGACATCGCGTCGGCTGATGCCCGCGGCCATGTTCTCCTCCGGCGTCATTCGCGCTGACCACGCAGGCTTCCCGGCACGAGGCGCCGCCCCAATGTTGCGATCGAACTTCATGGAGATCATCGAGGGTTTCCAGTCGGCCAGAGCATAGCACGGAGAGCCCGTATTGCGAATCATTATTGTTCGCGCTATTAAAGCACAGGTGGTACTGGTCTCGGCCCGGATCTCCCGGATTCACTTCGACATCGAATGCGAGCAAGCCGCTGAGCCACCGAACCGGGCTGCCGAAACTGCCTTGCGGGCACTACTCGACAGAGCTATCGCGACTCCTGCCACGACTTGTCTCGCGACGGCGGAATCGGAAGCTCGGCAAACCCGACGGAACGTCAAATACTCACGTTCTTGGCGGACGGTCGCATCACTCGACGAACCCACCGGTTCGATTCACGCCGGACGCAGTGGCGGCTCGTCCATCAATGCCAGCCTGCTCGCGCAGTTCGAGAATGCGGTCCTGCCAGTAGCGCTGGGTGTCAAACCACGGAAAGGCTGCCGGAAACGCCGGGTCGGTCCACCGTCGGGCAATCCATGCGGAATAGTGGATCAGGCGCAGCGTTCGCAGCGCTTCCAGCAGATTCAGCTCGCGATCGTCGAACTCGCGGAACTGCTCGTAGCCCGAAAGGATCCAGCCGAGTTGTCGCGCCATGGATTCCGGTTCACCCGACAGAAGCATCCATATGTCTTGAATGGCCGGCCCCATGCGGCTGTCGTCGAAGTCCACGAAGTGCGGGCCTTCTTCTGTCCACAACACGTTTCCCGCGTGGCAGTCTCCGTGCAGCCGCAGGCTCGCGACGTTCCCGGCCCGCTGGTAGCAGCGCCGCACTCCGTCGAGTGCCAGGTCGACCACGCTGCGCCAGGCCGGTTCGAGATCTTCGGGAACAAAGCGCTCGTTCAACAGAAAGCTGCGCGGCTCGTCGCCAAAACTCGCGATGTCGAGGACGGGGCGCGCGCCGAACGGCTGCAGCGCCCCGATCGCGTGGATGCGCGCAAGGAACCGCCCCATCCATTCGAGCGTGGCGCGATCTTCGAGTTCGGGCGCACGACCCCGCAACTTGGGAAACAGCGCGAAGCGGAATCCGCCGAATCGATGCAGCGTCGAGCCGTCGCCGGTCGCGATCGCGGGGACCACCGGAATCTCCGCCTCGGCGAGCCGGCGAACGAACCCATGCTCCTCGAGTATCGCCTGGTCGCTCCAGCGCTCGGGCCGGTAGAACTTGGCGACCAGCGGCGGACCGTCGTCGATGCCGACCTGATAGACGCGGTTTTCGTAGCTGTTGAGCGCCAACAGGCGGCCGTCGGATCGCCCGCCGGCACTGTCGACCGCATTGAGGATCAGATCCGGTGTCAGCGCCGCGTACGGGCCCGACCCGTCCATCGCCTCGCTCATCAGGATTGCGTCGCGCGCTACTTCTTCTGGCGGCTACCCGTTCCGGGTCGCTCGCCGGACTTGGCGGGCGGCCCAGCCGGCGCATCCTTGTCGGGCTTGGCAGCATCGCCGATGACGGTTTTCAGCGGACACACGGAGAACGCCGGACACTTCCGGCAGCCAGCGACGATGGCGATGGGGCAGATGGTCATTGGGGTTTCCGTTCGCATTGAGATTTAAGGAGCGTAGCCTACCTGAGGAATCGGTATCCGGGGAGATCGCCGGAACAGCGCGCCAGCACGAGGAAAGCGGCGGTCGAGAAGGCCGCCCGGCACCGGCGATGGCGCCGACCGGAACGTTCAAGCTTCAACCTAGATTCCTCAGTTGGACGCGCCCGATGGTGCGTTCGGGCAGGTGTATGGCGCGAAGCGACGACGCAGCAGGGCCGCTCCTGCAAGGAGGAGCGACAAAGCCAGACGCCTGCCCGGACGTGCCAGCGGGTGCGTAGCGGGCTCACCCGTTCGGTGAGGCTCGCGGAAGCGGCATCGGCCACGCTCCACCTGCGATTGCGAGGGCCACGCAGCGACCAACTGAGGAATCTAGGTCAACGATGCACCGCGAAAGATGCACCCTGCACGATAGATTTCATGAGCAAGTCGCCCTTGCGGGAACGCAGATATTGCACCGCAGCATACGGGTTGTCACGGATGGACATGCGCTTGACGGGCTGGATCGCAAAGCCCAAAATGACGAGCGCAGTGTCGAAGGCATGTGATCATCTGTAAGTTGCGATCGTCAAGACGGTACTTCAGTTCGACATATCTCTTGTCCTGAGATTCACCTGCGCCTCGGGCAATTTCTCGCCGATTTGCCCAAATTGACAACTTTGTTGGAAGGCTAAGAAATGGCAACAGGTACCGTCAAGTGGTTCAACGACGCAAAAGGTTTTGGCTTCATCAAGCCGGATGATGGCGGCGAAGATCTCTTCGCACACTTTTCCGCAATTCAGGCCAACGGGTTCAAGACGTTGAAGGAGAACCAGAAGGTCACCTTCGACGTTACGACGGGCCCGAAGGGCAAGCAGGCTGCGAACATTCGTCCGATGGACTGAGGTTCATCGGCGGCAAAGAAAGCCCGGGCAACCGGGCTTTTTTTCGTCCGCATCCAGCGCGGTCACGCCTTGATCGAGCGAGCAAGCAGCTTGCACTCAGGGCAACGCATACACCTTCAGGTAGTCGCCCTGCTTGTAACCGAATAGCTGATTGCCCCCCACCGCCACCGCCACGTACTGGACGCCATCGATCTGGTAGGTGATCGGCGGCGCATTGACGCCCGCTTCCGACTTGTGCTGCCACAGCAGGCGCCCCGTCTCGGAATCGAAAGCGTCGAAATTGCCATCACCTTCGCCCATGAACACCAGCCCGCCCGCGGTCGCAAGGACACCGCCGATCAGGGGTTGGTCGGTTCGGTGTTGCCAGCGAATCCTGCCCGACTGCAGGTCGATGGCCGACAGCAAGCCCCAGCGCGGCTCTTCGATCGGTTCGAGCACCGAATAGCGTATCGCGGGCTTGCCGCCGGAGGCCGGCGTGTCATGCAGCGTGTAGCGCATCGGCATGTGGATCGCGGCGACAAAGGCAAGCCGCCGGTCCTGATCGAGGGCCGCGGGAGACCAGTTGACCCCGCCCACCACGCCTGGATGCACTCTTACACCATCCAACGTCGCCCGCGCGAATAGGTTGTGCTGCGGCACCAGGGCCTCGGACTGCAGCAGCAATTCCCCGCTGTCGCGCCGATGCACGAAGAACCAGCCGAGCTTGCTCGCCTGCCCGACGACCGCTATCCGTTTGCCATCGCGCTGCAGATCGAACAGCACCGGCGGACTGGCCACGTCATAACCCCAGATGTCGTGCGGCACCTGCTGATAGTGCCAGCGCCTGTTGCCGTTGTTGACATCGAGTGCGACCAGCGAAACCTGGTACAGGTTGTCTCCCCGGGCGCGAAATGTCATCCATCTGTGGACTCGGGTTGCCGGTGCCGAAGAACAGCATGCCGCTCGCCGGGTCGATCGCCGGCGTGCTCCATGCCGAACCACCGCCGTAGCGCCAGGCGTCGGCATACTTCGCCTCGCTCCGCCGCTCCGCGTCGGTGTCGCGGTTGAGCGGAACACCGAACGGCGTGGTGGAGGCGTAAGACCCCTCCCAGCCCTGATCCGGAATCGTGTCGAACTGCCAGATCCGCTTGCCGTCGGCAACGTCATAGGCCGCGAGGAAACCCGGGCGGCCGTAGCGCCCCGCCACACCGACCACCGCGCCGAGCGGCGCATCCTCCCGCGGACCGTCGAGATGCAGTCCGTAGCCGACCCCGGTGATGCCGACGATCACCTTGTTGCCGTAGACGATCGGCGCCATGTTGATCCCCACGCCGGTCGCACCGGTCACCCTGGCCCGTGACAACGGATCGGCGTCGCTCAACGAACCGACGACTTCTGCCCTGGTCACGCTGTCACCGACGACGTCGATGTCCCACAACTTCTGCCCTGAGCGGGCATCGAGCGCGATCAGGCGCGCATCGACCGTGCCGATGAACACCTTGCCGTCGGCTACCGCGACACCGCGATTGGCCGGACCGCAACACATCGCCCGATTCGGCCGTCGCACATGCTGGTAGCGCCAGAGTTGACGGCCGCTGCGCGCATCCAGCGCCACCACGTGATTGAAAGGCAGGGCGAGAAACATGACGCCACCGACCACGATCGGCGTGGCCTGAAAGGTCGCGCTTACGCCACTGCGATATTCCCAGCGCAGCGCCAGGCGGCCGACGTTTTCGCGATCGATCTGCGAGAGCGGGGAGAAACGCCGGTTCGAGTAGTCGCGACCATAGCTCGGCCAGTCGCCGTCGTCAGCCTGAATGGTGCCTGGCCCGGCCGGAACCGAGGCGCACGCCGTCAGGCCGGCGCAGACGATGGCGATTACTGCCGTCAGAATTCGCAAGAGTGTCATTTCTGCTGTTCCCCGGTCGGGTGACAATATCTAAGTCGGAACATCGCGCGCGAGCACCGCGTCGTGCATGCGCTGCAAGGCCAGATCGAGCAGGGATCGGGCGCAGCCGAAGTTCAGGCGCAGGTACCCGGGCGAGCCGAAATCGGCGCCGTTGGAAAGTCCGACACCGGCATCCTCGAAAAACCGCACCGGATCGCGCAGCGCCAGCGGGCGAGCATCAATCCACGCCAGATAGGTCGCCTCGACCCTGCAGGTCGACAAGCCCGGCATGCCGGCGATCGCCTGTTCCACGCGATCTGCGTTGACTCGCAGATACTCGATCAACTTGCGGCGCCACCCTTCGCCATCGCGATAGGCCGCTTCGGTCGCTGCGTAGCCCAGCACATTTGCATGCGGCACGATGCCGTGCATCGCATCGAGCACCTGCCGGCGCAGTTTCGGGTTGGACACCACGGCGAAAGCGCAGCCCAGGCCGGGGATGTTCCAGGTCTTCGACGGCGCCATCAGCGTGATCGTCCGCTGCGCAATCGCTTCGCCCAGCATGGCGATCGGGATGTGCCGGATCTCTTCGTCGAGCACCAGCCCACAATGAATTTCATCCGAGCAGATCACCAGATCGTGCCGCTCCGCGATCTGCGCGATCGACGTCAGTTCATCACGTGAAAACGCCCTGCCCACCGGATTATGCGGATTGCACAGCATCAGCAGGCGGCTGCCCGGCGTGATGGCGCGATCGAGACGGCCGAAGTCCCAGACCCAGCGGCTCTCGGCGCGGCGCAGGTCCACCGTCGTCACGCGACGCTGCGAATAGCGTGGCGCGCTGAGAAACGGCGGGTAGATCGGGACGGCGGTGAGCACCTGGTCGCCGGGTTCTCCGATCGCGCGGCACACGATGTTGAGTCCGCTCACCAGGCCCGGCAGCCACACCAGCCAGTCCGGATTGATTGCCCAGCCGTGGTCGCGTTCCAGCGCCTCGGTGATCGCACCCGCCAGCGACATCGGTGGGCTGCCACAGCCGAGGACACCGTGGTCCACCCGCTGGTGCAGCGCATCGAGCACACACGGCGGGGCGGCGAAATCCATGTCGGCCACCCACATCGGCAGCACATCGCGACCGGCATACTTGCCCCACTTGACGCTGTCGCTGCCGCGCCGGTCCGGCGGGTGGTCGAAGTCGAAGATCACGACACCGTGGCGTCAGACTTCGAGGTGGCTGTAGAGCACGGTCGACAGGTAGCGTTCGCCGAATGACGGAATGATCACGACCACCATCTTTCCCTTGTTCTGCGGGCGCGACGCCACCTGCAACGCCGCCCAGGTCGCCGCACCCGAGGAAATGCCGACCAGCAGGCCATCCTCGACCGCCATCCGGCGGGCCATGGTCAGCGCGTCGTCGTTGTTCACCCGCACCACTTCGTCATAGATGCCGGTGTTCAGGATGGACGGCACGAAGCCCGCGCCGATTCCCTGAATCGGATGCGGACCGCGCGCCCCGCCCGACAGCACCGGGCTGGCATCCGGCTCGACGGCGATGACCTGCAGGCCGGGCTTGCGCGCCTTGAGCACCTCGCCGACGCCGGTGATCGTGCCGCCGGTGCCGATACCCGATACGAATAGGTCGATCTGGCCGTCGGTGTCGGCCCAGATTTCTTCGGCCGTGGTGGTGCGGTGAATCGCCGGATTGGCCGGATTCTCGAACTGCTGGGCGATCACGTAGCGCGGGTCGGCTGCCGCCATCTCCTCGGCGCGGCGAATGGCGCCCAGCATGCCGTCGGGGCCCGGCGTCAAAACCAGCTCGGCGCCGTATGCCTTGAGGATCAGGCGGCGCTCGCGGCTCATGGTTTCCGGCATCACGAAGGCGCACTTGATGCCGCGCGCCGCGCAGACCATGGCCAGCCCGATGCCGGTATTGCCGCTGGTCGGTTCGAGGATCACGGTGTCAGGCTTGATGCGGCCCTGTTCGGCCAGCGCATCGATCATCGACACGGCGATGCGATCCTTGACGCTGTGCGCAGGATTGAAGTACTCGAGCTTGCAGACGATCGTCGCATCGATGCCGGCAGCCACCCGGTTCAGCCGCACCAGCGGCGTGTTGCCGACGAGTTCGGCGGTATTGTTCGCAATGCGCATGGTTCCTCCTGAAAGAAATGGGCCGGGGCGCGCCGGGCCACCGTTGGCAAGGTCAGCGAGTTTCGCTCAATTTGAACCAGTGCGCGAACGATTGCGCTGGCAGATGCGCGAACGACCGGGATAGTCGGACTACCTCGCGCCGGCAGCCCGCAGCAGATCGCCGATGTCGGTGTTCTGGCCATCCAGCGCCCACTTGATGGCGGTGTCGCCGCGGTCGTTCTTCGCATTGGGGTCGGCCTTGGCTGCGAGCAGAACGCGCACGATATCGATATGGCCGTTGCGCGACGCGATCATCAGCGGCGTGAGCTGGCTGGGGCGCACGCGAATCGGGATTCGCGCCCTTCTCCAGCAGCAGCTTCACCGTGTCGACGTGCCCTTCCATGGCGGCGTAGAGAATTGCCGACCAGCCCGGCTGATTGACCTCTCCGCCGCCTTGAATGAGCCGCCGGACCACGTCGGTGTGGCCCTTCTGGGCGGCCAGCGACATGGCGCCATCACCCCAGCTCGTGCGGGCGCGGAGATTGGCCCGGTTGCGGAGCAGAAAATCCACCAGATCGAGATTGCCCTCGCGCGCCGCGCGCATCAGCAGCGACAGCCCCGCTTCGTCGCACGAGTCGACATCCATGCCGCGGCGCACGCCGTCGATCACCACGGCGTTGCTGCCGATATCGGCGGCATTGAGCAGATCGTCGAGGGTCGTCTCCGCACGCGCCGGTGCGGTGAGCAGGAGCATCGTCAACAGGCTGAAGCAGATCGATCGGATCAATCGCATGTCAGGGCACCGCCTTGGCAAATAATCGGAAGAAATTCTCGCTGGTCGCGGCGGCGATCGCCTCGAGCGGCACCTGCCGCAGGCGGGCGATCTCCTCGGCCACATGCACCACGTAGGCCGGCTCGTTGGTCCTGCCGCGATGCGGCGTCGGCGCGAGATACGGCGCATCGGTTTCGATCAGCAGCCGATCGAGCGGCACCGCCTTGGCAACCTCCTTCAGCGCCAGCGCATTCTTGAAAGTCACGATGCCCGAGAAGGAAATGTGGAATCCGAGATCCAGCGCCTGTTCGGCCACTTCGCGACTCTCGGTGAAGCAGTGCATGACGCCGCCGGCTCGCCCGGCGTCTTCTTCGCGCATCAATCGTAGGGTGTCTTCGGCCGCATCGCGCGTATGCACGATCAATGGCAAACCGGCCTCGCGCGCCGCGCGGATGTGGCTGCGAAAGCGTTCGCGTTGCCATTCCGGCGCGTCCTTGAACCAGTAATAGTCGAGACCGGTTTCGCCGATCGCGACAATCCGCGGGTGGCTTGCCAGGCGCACCAGTTCCGCCACGTCGGGCTCGCGCCCTCGGCCTGATCCGGGTGCTTGCCCACCGACGCCCACAGATTGCCGTGCGCTTCGGCAAGGGCGAGCACCACCGGCCAATTCTCCAGGTTCACGCTGATGCACAAGGCATGGCTCACCCGGCGTTCCTGCATCGCGGCCAAAACCTCGTCGATGCGGCCGGATAGTTCGGGAAAGTCGAGGTGGCAGTGCGAGTCTACGAACATCTCAGGAATCTCCGCACAAGCCCTTCGTGGCCGCGGCGCGGCTTTGCGGGATGCGCCGCACGAAGGCAGGCGCAGCGAATGGCCACCCCTTCGCAAGCCTGCCGACACAGCGGAGCGCCCGCAAAGCCACGCCCCGGAGGGTTTGCGCGAAAACTGCCCCTCTGAGTCGTTGCGCTCCTTGGTTCGTAGGCCACGCTACGACCTTCGTCGTGCGCCTGGCAGCTGAGCAGTTTTCGTGCAAACGCGGCTCGCGAAGGACTTGTGCGGAGGTTCCTAAAGCGTGTGGGTCGGGCGCGTGGACCCGAGGTGCGCACCGAGCAACTGTTCGATCTTGCGCTTGGCCGTCTGGCCCGATTCGTCATCGGAAAACTGCACGCCGATCCCCTGCGTCTTGTTGCCCTGGGCGCCAGCCGGCGTCACCCAGACGACCTGACCGGCGATCGGCATCTTGCCCGGTTCGTCCATCAGGGTCAGCAGCATGAAAACTTCGTCGCCGATCGCGTAAGGCCGCGTCGTCGGAATGAAGATGCCGCCGCGCTTCAGATGTGACATGTAGGCGGCGTAGAGCGCCGACTTGGAATTGATGTTGAGTGACAGCACGGAGGGCCGCGGGCCCATCAGCTGTGACTTGGTCGGATCGTAGGGTTCGCTCATCGTGCCACCAGCCGTGCGTATCGAAGAAGCATGTCGTCGAGAACCAGCCGCAGGTTCAGCGGGTGCGCCGCCACGCGGCGCAGGCGGATAAGTTCATTGTAGCAAGTCAGCAGCGCGGCGAGCGGCAGCTTGTTGGCCTGCGCCTGCAAGGCGGCCTGCTGGTCGGGAAAGAAGCGCACCTGCCCGGCCAGCGCCGCCAGCACCAGGTCGGCCACCCAGCGCTGCAGCCAGCCCACCAGTTGCGGCACGCCGAAGCCGGCGGCAAGCGACTCCTTGTTCTTTAGCCAGGCTTCCCAGACGCCGGCCAGTGCCACCGGGTCGGCCCGTTCCAGGCTCAGCATGTCGCGCACGAAGCGGCCGCGCGCCGCGGCACCGATGCCCGTGGCGAGTTCGGTCGCCGCCACCGGCATGCCGCCGCACAGGGCGAGCAGATCGTCCGGCTTCTCGACGCCCTGCCCGGCCAGCCAGTTGGCGGCCTGTGCGCCATCCGGCCGCGGCAGCCTGATCAGCCGGCAGCGGCTCAGAATGGTCGGCAGCAGACGGCGCGGGGCGTCCGAAACCAGCACCAAGTGCGTCTTCGCCGGCGGCTCCTCGAGCAGCTTGAGCAGCGCATTGGCGGTGTGGTGGTTCATCGCCTCGGCCGGATCGATCACCACCACCCGCACCCCCTGCCGCACCGCACCGACCGTAACGAAGCCGGCCAGCGCGCGAATCTGCTCGATCACGATCTGCGTCGAGCGCTTGCCCGGCTCGGCCTCCTCGCTCGCGCTGTCGCCGGGCTCCGCCTCGATCTCGTCCGAGCCCGGCCCGACATAGCGGAAGTCGGGGTGATTGCCGGCGAGGAACCAGCGGCATCCGTCGCATTCGCCGCAGGCCGGTGCGTTGCCGCTCGCGGTTTCGCACAGCAGGCGCTGGGCCAGCGACCGGGCGAGCTCGCTTTTGCCGCCGCCCGCCGCACCCGCCAGCAGCAGCGCATGCGGCAGTTGCTCGAGTCGACCGAGCAGGCTGTCCCAGACCGGCTGGTGCCATTCGAAAATCATGGCGGCAACAGCGGCGTGATGATGGCGTCGACCGAGTCGCGAATCACCTGCGGTGGCCGATCGGCGTCCACCACCCGCACGCGAGTCGGGTCGGCCGCGGCGCGTTCCTGGTAAGCCATACGGACGCGGGCGAAGAAACCGGCCTGTTCGCGTTCGAACTTGTCCGGCGCGTTGCCGGCGCGGGCCAGCCGCCCGGCGGCGACTTCCGGCGCAAGGTCGAAGATCAGCGTCAGGTCCGGCTGCAGGTCGCCATGCACCCAGTCTTCCAGGGTTTCGATCTTCCACCAGGCAAGTCCGCGGCCGCCGCCCTGATAGGCGAAAGTCGCATCGGTGAATCGGTCGCACACCACCCAGGCGCCGCGTGCCAGCGCCGGCGAAATGACCCGCGCGATATGCTCGCGGCGTGCGGCGAACATCAGCAGGGCCTCGGTTTCGAGGTTCATCGGCTCATGCAGCAGCAGCTCGCGCAGCTTTTCGCCGAGCGCGGTTCCGCCGGGTTCGCGCGTCGACACGACCTCCAGACCGCGGCTGCACAGGCGTTCCACGAGATAGCCGATCTGGCTGCTCTTGCCCGCGCCGTCGATGCCTTCGATGGTGATGAATCGTCCGGTCATATTCAAACACCTGCCATGCGGGCCGCATGGAATGGACTTCTACAGTCATGCATAGCCAGGAGCCGCCTGGTTGCTGGCTCTCCGGCTTGCCACCCTTGTGATCAAGCACTGGTGCGGCCTCCAGGCCACCGCTTATTCAGCGCTTCTTCTGAAACTGGGCCACAGCGCGGTTGTGTTCATCCAGGGTGCGGGAGAACACGCTGCTGCCGTCGCCGCGCGCGACGAAGTACAGGTGATCGCTGTCGGGCGGATTCAACGCGGCCTTGAGAGAGGCCACACCGGGCATCGCAATCGGCGTCGGCGGCAGGCCGGCACGCAGGTAGGTATTGTACGGTCCGTCGCTGGTCAGATCGCGCTTGCGCAGGTTGCCGTCGAAGCGCGCGCCCAGACCGTAGATCACCGTCGGGTCGGTCTGCAGCAGCATGCCGGCACGCAGGCGGTTGACGAACACCGCGGCGATCAGCGGCCGGTCCTCCGGCTTGCCGGTTTCCTTCTCGATGATCGAGGCCATGATCAGCGCCTCGTACGGCGACTTGTAGGGCAGCCCTTGCGGCCGGGCATCCCACGCAAGCTGCAAATGTCTGCGCATTTCGCGGTAGGCCCGGCGCAGTAGCGCCGTGTCGCTCGACTGCCTGGCGAACAGATAGGTGTCGGGGAAGAACAAGCCCTCAGCGTAGTCTTCGGTCGCGCCGACGCGTTGCAGGATGTCGGAATCGGTCAGCCCGCGCGTCTCGTGCTGCAGGTCGGGGTGCGCGTCGAGCGCGGTCCGTATCTGGCGGAAGGTCCAGCCCTCGATCAGGGCGATATTCACCTGGCGTAGGTCGCCGCGGGTCAGCATCGCCAGCAGTGCAAGCGGCGTGGTGCCGGGCTCGATCTCGTAGCTGCCGGCCTTGATCGCCGAGGCCTTGCCGAGCAGGCGCGCGAGCAGCCGGAAATCCCATCCGCGCATGCGCACGCCAGCGTCGATCAGTTGCCGGGTGACCGAAGTCAGTGTGCCGCCGGACTCGATCGACACATCGACCGGTGAGCCGGCGAGTGCAAGCGGCCGGTTGGCGAACCAGGCAAACCAGCCGCCGAATCCGATGCCGGCACCGACGAGAAAGACCAGAGACTGCCTGAGGAAGCGCATGCGGGAACCATGAGCGCTCGCCTCGCGGCGAGGTTGTGATCCGGGTTCGGTCCGGCGCATCGAAACCGGCTTGCCGCAGCGCAGCACCCGATGCGCGGGAGCGATTTCCTATGATACCTTAGGCTCATCGTTTCCCTTTTCGTTTCCGCTCTCAGGCTCGCAGATGAACCCCGCTTATGCACCCTGGCTCGGCATGGCCGGCGCGAACTTCGACGGCGAGACGCTGCTCTCGTTCGGCCACCCGACGCAGGAACTTTCCGCCGGCGAATCCGGCTCGGTCATCGTCCCTCTGGTTCATCTCGGGCTGATTCGCGTCACCGGAGAGGATGCCGCGGTTTTCCTGCACAACCTGTTCTCCAACGACGTCAAGGGACTGACCGCCGACACGGCGCGCCTCAACAGTTTTTGCACCGCCAAGGGCCGCATGCTGGCGAGCTTCCTGACCTGGCGCGAGGCCGGCGGCGACGTCCTGCTGCAGCCGGCCGCCGACGTCACGGCCGGCCTGCACAAGAAGCTCTCGATGTACGTGCTGCGCGCCAGGGCGAAGCTGATCGACGCATCGGCCGAACTCTGCCAGTTCGGCCTGGCCGGCCCACAGGCGACGAACGCCCTGCTGGCAGGTGGGCTGCCGGCACCCGAGGCGCCGCTCGCGGTCGCCCATGCCGGCGACGCCACGGTGATTCGGCTGGATGCCTCGCGCCTGATCCTGGTGCTGCCGGCGCCGGCGGCTGCCGAACGTTTCGCGGCGCTGGTTGCGGCGGGCCTGCAGCCGGCCGGCACCAGTGTCTGGCAGTCACGCGATATCGGTGCGGGCTGGCCGCTGATCACCGGCGTGACCCAGGAGGAATTCGTGCCACAGATGGCCAACTTCGAACTGCTCGGCGGCGTCAGCTTCAACAAGGGCTGCTATCCCGGGCAGGAGATCGTCGCCCGCACCCAGTACCTCGGCAAGCTGAAAAAGCGCATGTACCGCGCCTTCGTCGCAAGCAGCGAACGCCCTGCCGCAGGGACCGACCTCTACAGTCCCGATGTCGGCGAGCAGTCGTGCGGCAAGGTGGTCACGGCTGCGCCGCAGGCTGCTGGCGGCTACGAGATCCTGGCGGTCATGCAGATGTCCAGCCACGAAGGCAACGATGTCCATCTCGGCGCACCCGGCGGGCCGAAGATCGAGTTCCGTCCGCTGCCGTATGCCGTGGTTTGATCCGCTTTTCTGATCCGGTGCGCATCGACTACTACATCTACTATCGCGTTCGGCCCGGTCAGGACAGCGAGCTGTTGGCCGCCCTGTCGACCATGCAGGCGGCGTTGGCAGAGGCCACCGGCGTCAATGGACGCTTTCGCCGGCGCCTGGACGATCCGCTGACCTGGATGGAAGTGTACGAAGGCGTGGCCGATCCGCGCGAGTTCGAAGTGGAACTCGGACTGCAGGCGCTTCATCACGGGCTGCATGAGTTTCTCGCCGCTGGCACGCCGCGGCATCTGGAGCGTTTCCGCGCGGTCTGAGGCCGGCTCTGCGATGTGCCTGATCCTGATCGCCTGGCAGACCCGCGTCGATCTTCCGCTGCTCGTCGCCGCCAATCGCGACGAGTTCTTCGCGCGACCGACGGCGCCCGCTGCCTTCTGGCGCGACGTTCCGCAACTCATCGCCGGGCGCGACCTCGATGCCGGCGGCACCTGGCTCGGCATCACCCGCACCGGGCGCTTCGCCGCCCTCACCAATTTCCGCGATCCGCAGCGCCAGTTGTCCGACAAGCGCTCGCGCGGCGAACTGGTGGCGAACTTCCTCGGCGGCACCTCGAGCCCGGCAGACTTTGCACATGAAATAGCGCGCGAGGCCGATCGCTACAACGGCTTCAACCTGTTGATCGCCGATCGGCGCGAGTTGCGTTACGTGTCGAACGCGGGCGGCGTCGCGGCGGCACTGGCACCCGGCGTGTACGGACTGTCCAACCACCTGCTCGACACGCCGTGGCCGAAAGTCGCGCGGGCAAGGTCTGAGCTGGCCGCGTCGCTGGCGGCAATGCCGCAGACCGAGCCGCTGTTCGCGATGCTGCGCGACGAATCGATCGCGCCCGACGAACATCTGCCGCGCACCGGCGTCAGCCTCGAATGGGAACGGCTGCTTTCGGCAGCCTTCGTGCGATCGCCGGACTACGGCACGCGCTGTTCGACCGTGCTGACGCTGTCGTCGAGCGGCGAGGTCGACTTCGAGGAACGCAGCTTCGGTCCCGGCGCCCGGCCGGGCGGCACGGCGCACTTCCGCTTCAGTCTGGTGGAAGAACGCGACGCATCGTGAGGTGTTCGATACCGGCTTCGCGGAACGGCTGCCCTTCGGCGGCGAATCCGAACTTCTCGTAAAAGCCGGTCGCACCGGTTTGCGCATGCAGGACCAGATCCGACTGCCGGCGACGACGCGCCTCGTCGAGCAGAGTCTGCATCAGCAGGCGACCGGCGCCACGGCCGCGCCACGGTTTGAGCACCGCCAGCCGGTTGAAGTGACTGGTGCCGCCACCGCGCGGCGACAAGCGGGCGGTCGCGATCGCGCCGGCACCTGCGTCGAATACCAGCACGTGAAACCCCGGCTGGTCGAATTCGTCCCATTCGAGCGTCTCCGGCACGCCCTGCTCTTCCACGAACACCCTGCGGCGGATCGGCATTGCCGATTCACGCGCCAGTTCCCACGCCAACACCACGGCCGAGAATTCGCTCATTCCCGTATTTCGACCGGCGTGTAGGGTGGCACCAGCTCGAACAGTTCGATGATGTCGGCATTGCGCATGCGGACGCAGCCGATCGATCCGGGCTCGCCCATCGGCGCGCTGTCAGGGCTGCCGTGCAGATAGATGAAGCGGCGCATGGTGTCGACCTCGCCCAGCCGGTTGAAGCCGGGCTCGCAGCCGGAAAGCCAGAGAACCCGGGTGAGTATCCAGTCGCGCTCGGGATGCTGGGCGGAGAGTTCCGGCGTCCAGGTTTCGCCGCTCGGCCGGCGCCGGACGAACACGGTGTTCTCCGCAGCGCTGCCACCGATCTTGGCGCGAATGACGTGGCGGCCACGCGGCGTGCGATAGCTGCCGCTCTGCTCGCCCGGGCCGTTCTTCGCCGTCGATACGCGGTAGCGCCGGATCAGCGCGCCATCTTCACCATGCAGATCGAGCGTCTGGGACTGAATGTCGATCTGGATCCGCATCTCAGGCGGTCAGGGTCCGGCTGCGCCGCGCCGCGAAGAAGGAGGAGAGCAGCGCGGCACTCTCCTCGGCCAGTACGCCGCCTTGCACCTGCGCATGGTGATTGAGACGCGACTCGGCGAACAGATCGACGACGCTGCCGCAGGCGCCAGTCTTCGCGTCCGCGGCACCGAACACCACGCGCGCGATGCGCGCCAGCATGATCGCCCCGGCGCACATCACGCACGGCTCGAGCGTCACATAGAGCGTGCAGTCGACCAGCCGGTAGTTGCCGAGGCGTTGCGCGGCATCCCGCATCGCCATGACTTCCGCATGGGCCGTCGGGTCATGCCCGCCGATCGGGCGGTTGAAGCCGCGGCCGAGGACTTCGCCGTCCTTCACCACCAGCGCCCCGACCGGCACTTCGTCGGTAGCACCCGCCTCGCGCGCCAGCGCCAGTGCCTCGCGCATCCAATGGATATCCGTGTCGCTCATGCCGGCTTCAGTCAACCCGCGCTGCCTCGCCCGGGATCGGCGATCGATCGTCGGTGCCGTGCGCGACCGGCGCGTCGCCGCGCTTGCGCCAGGCCGCCAGGATCAGCGTGGCGAGCGCAAGCAGGATTTCGTCGACAAAGGGGATCACGTCCGGCACGAGGACATCGAGCACGAAAAGCACGCCCGCCAGCAGGAACAACTGCGGAAAGCGCAAGCGCTCGGCAAATCGAAGAATGAACCGCGGAAACAGCCGGGTAAGCAGGGGTGACATGTCGGACCTCCGTCGATGCAAAAAAGCGCAGCCCAATAACGCGCGGGCCGGCGAAGCGGGTTGACCGCCGAGGCATGATGCTAGTACTGCGCTCCGGAGGTATCGGAACAAAATGAAAGCGATGGATTCGGCCCGAGGGCTAGGCGCAAACCGCAGCGATACCAAGTGGTATCGCGAGGATTTGCAACGACGCCATCGGGTCGAAGACGCGCTTTCATGTTTCGATACCTCCGGAGCGCAGTACTAGTTTCGCCCGATTATTGCGCCGGCGCCAGCGGCGCGTTCGGCATGTCTTCCCGAACGCGCAGGAAGCGGGCAAAACGCGGGCGGCCGCTGCCTTGGTTGAAGCCGCCGTGACGGTAGCTGACCCAGCTTCCGATCGGCGGCGGATCGCGTCGCTGCGCCGCGGAGAACCCGCCACCGAGGCGAAAGCGCGTTCCGTCGGGCATTTCCACCAGCAGCGCGCCGAGCATGTCGGCGAACTTGCCGCGTCCGGGAATATGGCCGACGACACGCGCCTCGGCATCCTCGAAGGGCTTGAGCTTGAGCAGATCGTCGTTGCGCTCGGCCCGGTAAAGCGATGATGCGCGATGGAGCATCAAACCCTCACCACCCTCGCGCACCACGCGGGCCAACATGGCGTCGAGTTCGCCGCGGTCGCGGATCCGGATTTGCGGCACCGCCTGCACCCATGGCTTGCCGATCCGCTGCACGATGCGAATCAAGGCCGAATTGCGTTCGGTGAATGCGGCATCACTGGCCGGCAGATCGAAAACCATGAAGCGGATCGCCGCCCAATCCGCATCGACCGGGGATTGCTGGCGCACGATCGAAACCGCCCGCGCGAAGCGGCCCCGGCCGGCCCACAGTTCGCCATCGAGCGGGATGTCAGGCCAGCCCTCGACGAACCAGGGCGGCGCGGAAATACGCTCGCCACCGCGCGTCGTCAGAGTCTTGCCGTCCCAGTAGCCGCGCACGCCGTCATACTTCTCGCTGACCCAGTAATCGTCGAGCGGGATCTGGCCGCGATAGACGTTGGCGAGCATGAGCGGCGGCGATTCTGCGGCCGCGGCCGTGCCGGCTCCGCTGTGCAGCGCTCCAGTCAACACCAGCAAAAACGCGACAGCGACGCAGCGTTTCAATGCTGGCTATTCAGGCTTGGTCACTCGCCGGCGCCCCTGCCGCGCAGCGAGTCCGCGACCGCCGACAGGGCATCGGCCAGCCGTCGCACCGTTTCCGGCGGCGGAAGCGGCACCCGCAGGCTGCGCGCGCCACTCGCCGCGTCGCGCTCGATCCAGGGATGCGACGAAGTGGAAGCATCGTCAGCTGCGCCGAGCGCGGAAACCAACTGCGCGCCGACCTGCAACAGTGCAGCCCACGGGTCCGGGCTCGCATCGTCTTTGTGCCTGGCGACGATATCCCGCGCGGCGTCCGTGTCGATGTCTCGCGTCGCTCCCACGCTCGGCTCGGCATTCGCTTCTTCCGCTGCGGCGACAACGCCCGCCGCTTCTTCGGACGGCGCCATGGCTTCGCCCTCGCCCATGCGGCCGGTGACGCTTTCGACATCTTTCATGAAGCGGCTCAGTCTGGAGCCGCCGAGCGAAATCTCGCCGGCGGCGCCGTCGAGAATGCCGGCCGACAGGGACCGCTTGAACGCGAGTACCGACAGCATGCCCTCCTCGATGGTCCCCTTGGCGACGAAGTTGACGATCTGCACCGGCCGCTTCTGGCCCATGCGGTGAATGCGCCCGATGCGTTGTTCGAGAACCGCCGGATTCCACGGCAGGTCCATGTTCACCAGGGTCGAGGCGTGCTGCAGGTTGAGCCCGGTCGAGCCCGCGTCGGTGGACAGGAACACGCGGCAGTCCGGATCATCGCGAAAACGATCGACCAGCGCCGGGCGCTTCTCCGAAGGCACGCCGCCATGGAAACTGACGTAGCCCAGCCCTCGCGCCTCCAGCCTGCGGATGACGATGTCGTGGGTGCGCGTCCACTGGCTGAACACCACCGCCTTCGCATCCGGCTCCACGAACACGCCGTCGAGCAGCGCCGCCAGTTCGTCGGCCTTGACGCCATGGTCGGTCTCCTGGTCGAGCAGATAGGTGCTGTTGCAGGACATGCGCATGTTCTGGAGGGCGCAGGTAAGCCGCCGCTGATCCTTGTCCGAAAGGAACTTCATCCTGCGCCAGCGCTGCACGATCTGCGCCACGATGTCGGCGTTCTCCTGGTGGTGGAGCATCTGCATTTCGGTCATCGGCACCAGCAGGTTCTGGTCGGTCCGGCTGGGCAACTGGGTCAGCACCTCGGACTTGCGCCGGCGAATCATCAGCGGCGCCAGTGTTTCGCCGATCTTCTCCAGGCCGGTGTAGCCGGTAACGCGACCGGTGTCGTCCCTCTGCTGATGCTCGTGCAGCAGCTTCCAGGTCGGCCCCAGGCGATGCTGGTCGACGAACTGGACGATTGAGATCAGCTCCTCGAGTTTGTTCTCGAGCGGCGTGCCGGTCAGGACCAGCGCATAGGGGGAGTCGATCCGTTTCAACGCCCGCGCGGCGATGGTATTCCAGTTCTTGATGCGCTGCGCCTCGTCGACGATCACCAGTTCCGGCGCCCAGGCGGAAATCAGGTCGAGATCGGGCTGGAGCTTCTCGTAGTTGGTGATCTTGCAGAAATCGTCCTCGGCAAATTCCCTTTGTCGTTGCGCCCGGCCGCCTGCCATCACCCGTGCCGCACGGCCGGAGAAGCGCGCGATTTCACTTTGCCATTGATACTTGAGCGAAGTCGGGCAGACCACCAGCACCCGCGCGACGCCGAAATGCTTCGCGAATAGCTCCATCGCACCGATGGCCTGGATAGTCTTGCCCAGCCCCATCTCGTCGCCGATCAGGGCGCGGCCCGCGCGCACCGCGAACAACGCACCCTCGGCCTGGTACGGATAGAGCGGCACTTTCACGAGTCTTGCCAGCCGCGGGTCGGCCGCGCCGCGCGGAAACTGCCCGTCGAGCAAATCCGCCCGGCGCAGCGCGTCGCGCCGGCCGGCGACGAAATCCAGCGCGTCGTTGTAGGCACGCAGTTCATGGCCGCTCTTGGCAGCCGCCGCGAGAAAGCGTTCCAGCTCGCCGAAGTGCCTCTCGGGCAGCCGCCAATCGCCGGACGCGTCGAACAGCAGCCGAGCCGCCTTGAGAACGGCCGGCGTGCAGTCGGATCCGGCGCGGAAATGCACCGCGCGCGCACCGTCGTTGCGCAGGTAGATCTCGGAGAACGCCGGCTGCCAGCCGCGCGCGAATGCCGCTCGAGCGCCCCGCTTCTTCTCCAGCCGGGCAAGGACGAACTCGATATGCTTGCAAGTGCCGAGTTCGTTGGTGGCGTAATCGGGGCACGAACAATAGTTGTCTCCGGCGTGTAGGCTGCGGATCGCCACGCGGTAGCTGCTCTTCGACTGCGGATTGCCGACGCGGAATTCAGAGAAGAAAGACTCCGCGCCCGTGTTCTCGAGCACAAACGCCTGATCGCGCCCGAACTGCCGGCGCAATGCGCGCTGCCAGTCGGCGGCCGACAGATCGGGCGGCGCATGAGTGCGGGAGAGCTTTGGCTCTTTGGCAGGGCGGGTACCGCGGGACTTCCGTTTCACGGGTGAACCTCCGGTTGCATCGTCCGATCGATCGTGAGCACCGGATTCGGGAGCAAGAAACGCTTGCTCATCCTGCAATAACCTCATGCTCGCCTCTCTTGATGCTATCATGCATCATACTTGATGATGAGGCATCGCATGCGAACAACGGTCACCATTGATGATGGGCTCTATCAGAAGGCACTGGATGTCGCCGATCCGGGCATGGACAAGGGCGACGTATTTCGTGAAGCAATGAAGGTGTTCGTGCGAGTACAGGCGGGCAAGCGACTTGCCGCTTTGGGCGGCAAGGCCCCAAGGATGAAGGATATTCCCCGTCGGCGACCTGCGAAAGATCTGAGCCCTTGACTCTGGTCCTCGCGGATACGTCGGTCTGGGTTGCACATTTCCGCCACGCCAACCCGGTCCTTCAATCGCTGGTCGCGATTGACGAGGTTTTGTGCCATCCGCTTGTCGTGCTGGAACTCGCGTGCGGAACACCACCGGCACCGCGCGAGCGCACGATCGGCGATCTCAAGACGTTGCAGCAGGCCGTCGTCGCGGCAACCGACGAGACACTTGCCCTGATCGAGAGGGAGCAATTCCATGACTCGGGCTGCGGCGCCATTGATATGGCATTGCTCGCCTCGGTCCTGCTCACGCAGGACACATCGCTCTGGACGCTGGACAAGAAACTCGGCGCCTTGGCGGCGCGCATGGGCGTGGCCTTCAGCGCTGGCAGCCACCGGCGGTCAACGTCGTGATGAAAGGCGGCTGCCCGCTGGCTTGACATGTCCTTCGCGGTGGAATCGATAGACCCCGATAGACTGCCGAGATCTCGCAAGACCCCTACTCCCACTCGATCGTCGCGGGCGGCTTGCCGGAGATGTCGTAGACCACTCGGTTGATGCCGCGCACTTCGTTGATGATGCGATTGGAGACGCGGCCGAGCAGCGCGTGGGGCAGTTCGGCCCAGCGGGCGGTCATGAAGTCCTGCGTCTGCACGGCGCGCAGGGCGACGACGTACTCGTAGGTCCGGCCGTCACCCATCACGCCGACGCTCTTCACCGGCAGAAAGACCGCGAAGGCCTGCGAGGTCTTGTCGTACCAGTCGGCGGCGCGCAGTTCGTCGATGAAGACTGCATCGGCGCGGCGCAGCAGATCGGCGAATTCCCTGTTCACCTCGCCAAGGATGCGTACCCCCAAGCCAGGTCCGGGGAACGGGTGGCGATACACCATCTCGTGCGGCAGGCCGAGCGCCACACCCAGTTCGCGCACCTCGTCCTTGAACAACTCGCGCAAGGGCTCGAGCAGTGCGAGGTTCAGTGTCTCGGGCAGTCCACCGACATTGTGGTGACTCTTGATCGTATGCGCCTTCTTCGTCTTGCCCCCGGCAGACTCGATCACGTCGGGATAGATCGTGCCCTGCGCCAGCCACCTGGCCCTCGGCAGCATCTTCGCTTGCGCCTGGAATACCTCGACGAACTCGCGGCCGATGATCTTGCGTTTCTGCTCCGGGTCGGCCACGCCCTTCAGATGGTCCATGAACTGCTCGCTCGCATCGACGTGGATCACCTTGAGGCCGAGGTTGCGGCCGAAGGTCTCCATCACCTGTCCGGCTTCATTCAAGCGCAGCAGACCGTTGTCGACGAACACGCAGGTAAGCTGGTCGCCGATGGCGCGCTGGATCAGGGCCGCCGCCACGCTCGAATCGACGCCGCCCGACAGGCCGAGAATCACCTCGTCTGCGCCGACCTGGGCACGCATTCTCGCCACTGCCTCGCCGATGTAGTCCGGCATGTTCCAGTCGTGCCCGCAGCCGCAGATGTCGTGCACGAAACGGGCGATCATCTGCTTGCCCTTGAGGGTGTGCGTCACTTCCGGGTGAAACTGTACGGCATAGAAACGACGTGCTTCGTCCGCCATTGCGGCAACCGGCGTCGAATCGTTGTCGCCGATCACCTTGAATCCCGGCGGCAACTCGGTGACCTTGTCGCCATGGCTCATCCAGACATCGAGCAGGCCGTGGCCCTGCGGGTTGCTGCGATCCTCGATGTCCCTGAACAGCGCAGAATGGCCGCGGGCACGAATCTCGGCGTAGCCGAATTCGCGTTTGCCCGAGCTTTCCACTGTGCCCCCCAGTTGCTGCGCCATGGCCTGCATGCCGTAGCAGATGCCCAGAACCGGCACGCCGAGTTCGAAAACGCATTGCGGCACGTGCCAGTCGAGGGCCTCGTAAACCGAGTTCGGCCCGCCTGACAGGATGATCCCCCGCGGCGCGAATCCACGGATCAATGCCTCGCCGGCGTCGAACGGGTGGATCTCGCAATAAACCTGCTGTTCACGCACGCGACGGGCAATCAGCTGCGTGACCTGCGAGCCGAAATCGAGAATCAGGATCTTCTGGTGCATAGGGTGAGGCGGTGACGGGTGACGGGTGACGGGTGACGGGTGACGGGTGACGGGTGACGAGTGACAGGTGACGGCGCGTTGGTCACCCGTCACTCGTCACCCGTCACCATTCTTTACTCCACCTGGTAATTCGGTGCTTCCTTGGTGATCTTCACATCATGGACATGCGATTCGCGAATGCCGGCCGAAGTGATCTCAACGAATTCCGCCTTGCTGCGCATCTGGTCCACCGTCGCGCAGCCGCAATAGCCCATCGAGGAGCGCAGGCCGCCAACCAGTTGGTGGATCACCGCGGCGACCGGCCCCTTGTACGGCACGCGCCCCTCGATGCCTTCCGGCACCAGTTTCTCGGCGCTCTCTTCGACGTCCTGAAAATAGCGGTCGGCCGCGCCCTGCTGCATGGCGCCGAGCGAACCCATCCCGCGATAGGACTTGTAGGAACGACCCTGGTACAGCACGGTTTCGCCGGGCGCTTCCTCGGTGCCGGCAAACAGGCCGCCGAGCATCACCACGTTGGCACCGGCCGCAATCGCCTTGGAAATGTCGCCGGAATAGCGTATGCCACCATCGGCGATCATCGGCACCCCCGAATTGCCGAGGCCCTTGATGACGTTGTCGATGGCCGAGATCTGCGGTACGCCGACACCGGCCACGATGCGCGTGGTACAGATCGAGCCCGGTCCGATGCCGACTTTCACCGCGTCGGCCCCGGCATCGACCAGCGCCCGCGCGGCATCGGAAGTGGCGATATTGCCGCCGATCACATCGACCTTGGGAAAACGCTTCTTGACCCATGTCACGCGGTCGAGCACCCCCTGGGCATGCCCATGGGCCGTATCGACGACCAGCACGTCGACGCCGGCTTCGGCCAGTGCTTCGGCACGTTCCTCAGTACCCTCGCCGACGCCGATCGCGGCGCCGACGCGCAGCCGGCCAAAGGTATCCTTGGCCGCCAGCGGATGCTCGGTCGATTTGAGAATGTCCTTTACCGTGACCAGGCCGCGCAGCTCGAAATCGGCGTTGATCACCAGCACACGCTCGAGCCGGTGCTTGTGCATCAGCGCCTTGGCGTCGTCCGTCGAGGTGCCCTCGCGCACGGTGACCAGCCGTTCGCGCGGCGTCATGATCTTCGACACCGGCTGGTCGAGATTGGTCTCGAAGCGCAGATCGCGGTTGGTCACGATGCCGACGACGCGGCTGCCTTCGACCACCGGCAGGCCCGAGATCTTGTGCTGGCGCGTCAGGTTGAGCACTTCACGCACCGACATCGTCGGCGGAATGGTGATCGGATCCTTGAGAACGCCGGATTCGAACCGCTTGACCTTCGACACCTCGCTCGCCTGCGCCTTGGGTGTCAGGTTCTTGTGCACGATGCCGATACCTCCTTCTTGCGCCAGAGCGATTGCCAGGCGGGATTCGGTAACGGTGTCCATCGCAGCGGACGCCAGCGGGATCTGCAACTGGATGTTGCGCGTGAAGCGGGTGGAAAGACTGACGTCGCGGGGCAGGATGGTGGAGTGGGCGGGCACGAGCAGGACATCGTCGAACGTCAATGCCTTCTGAATCACTCGCATGACTTTTACCCTATGTGGCAAAAACGTATTATACGCAGGCACCCCAACCCGGGCAAACCGCTGGAGAATCGAATGCGAGTACCTGTGAGACTGTTGCTGAGCGCCGCGGCGCTGTTCCTTGCCGGCCATGCCGTCGCCGGCGAGTACATCTACCAGTGGAAGGATCCGTCCGGGCAGTACGTCTATTCGGACAACCCGCCGCCGGGCAACATCCCGTCGCGGATGCTCAGGCGCGACGCGGTTGGCGAGATCACGCCGCCGACCCCGAGCCCCGCCAGCCCGACCATCGCGGATCGCGAACTGGAGCTGAAAAAGCGCCAGCAGGATCAGGCCGAGAAGCAGGCCAAGTCGGACAAAGACAACGCCGACGCCAAGACCAGGGCGCAGAACTGCGAGCTCGCCAGGAATCAGCTCACCGCGCTCGAATCGGGCCAGCGGGTCGCCCGCTTCAACGCTCAGGGTGAGCGCGAGTTTCTCGACGACGCTCAGCGCAGCGCCGAGCTCGAGCGTACGCGCAAGATTGTCGAAGATTCATGCAAGTGAGCAGGCCGGCTGGATCGGCCGGGCTCGCCCCAGCGGCCCGGCGCGTTGCGAATCCGCTGACACATGAACGGTGCGAAGTCGCGGATTCCGTCAGCCTTCATGCCTCGCTCTCATTCGGTGCCTGGGTTGCCGCTGCGGCGCCGGCGCCCTTCTTCATGAGCTTGCCTTCGGCGGCTCGCTGCCGCCGCACTTCCTTCGGGTCGGCGATCAGGGGACGGTAAATCTCCACGCGGTCGTGATCACGCAGGGGCTGATCGAGCTTGACCAGCTTGGCGTAAATCCCGACCTTGTTACTCCCAAGGTCGATTTCCGGGCACTTCTGCAGCAAACCCGAAAATTCGATCGCCTGCCCGACGGTGCTGCCCGCCGCCAGCCTGAGCGGCACCCGTTCAGCCTTCTCCGGCAGCGCGTAGAGGACTTCCACGGAGATCGATTCGCCTGATTCATGCGGCATCCTCATGTACTCCGCGGATAGACCTGCTCCGCCCGCTTGACGAAGGAGTCGACCAGGGTGTTCGCAATGTGGCTGAACACCGGCCCGACCGCCTTCTCGATCAGCTTGCTGGAGAACTCGTAATGCAGGGAGAACTCGATCTTGCAGGCCCGCTCGCCCAGCGCGGTGAAATCCCACGTGCCATCCAAAAGATGGAACGGCCCCTCGACCAGCCTGATCAGCATGTGAGAGGGATAGAACTTTTCGTTCTCGGTCGAGAAATCCGACTTGATGCCATGGTAGTTGATGTGCAGGCACGCGCGGGTGATTGCGTCGTTACGCTCGAGCAGTTCGGTGCCACCGCACCAGGGTAGAAACCGCGGATAGTCTTCGACACGGTCGACCAGATCGAACATCTGCGGCGGCGTGAATTCGATCAGTACGATCTTCTTGACCGTGGCCATGCGGCGGTAGGTGTGTGATGTGGCTCTGCTAGAATCGCGCATTCTAGCGCATCAAATCTGCCGTTCCGGCACGCGCGTCCCACGGCCGCTGCAAATCCATGTCGATTGCCGACAACAAGAAAGCCTTCCACGATTACTTCATCGAAGAACGGTTCGAAGCCGGCCTGGCCCTCGAAGGCTGGGAGGTCAAGGCAATTCGCGCGGCCCGCGTGCAGATCAAGGAGGCCTACGTCGTGCTGCGACGGGGCGAGGTGTTCGTCATCGGCATGCACGTATCCGCGCTGCCGACCGCGTCAACCCACATCAAGACCGACCCGACGCGGACCCGCAAGCTGTTGCTGCACGCCGCCGAGATCAACAAGCTGGTCGGCAAGGTCGAGCGCGCCGGCTTCACCCTGGTGCCGCTGGATCTGCATTACAAGAAAGGCCGCATCAAACTCGAAATCGGCCTCGCCAAGGGCAAGAAACAGCACGACAAACGTGAAGACGAGAAAAAGAAGGACTGGGAGCGCGAAAAGCAGCGCCTGATGCGGGTGAGGGCCTGATCAGCCGCGCGCCTTGGCGAACAGCCCTTTCAGCGCATCCTGCAGATCGGCCGGCAGCACCACCACCTTGGCATTGGCCGATTCGCCGAGCTTGCGCATGGCGGCGATGTACTTCTCGCCGAGCAAATACATCATCGGTGCCGGCTCGGTGCCAAGCGATGCCGTAATCCGCCGGATCGATTCAGCGGAGGCTTCGGCCAGCGTCACCTGCGCCGTCGCGTCGCGCTTGGCCGATTCGAGGCGCGCTTCGGCCTCGAGGATCATCGCCTGCTTCTGGCCCTCGGCGCGTGTCACCACGGCATTGCGTTCGCGATCGGCGCTAGCCTGCATTTCCATCGCGCGCTGCATCGATTCGGACGGCTTGATGTCCTGGATCTCGACCGATTTGACCGTCAGGCCCCAGTCGATGGCCTCGTCGGCGATGCTTTCGCGCAGCCGCAACTTGATCTTGTCGCGCGACGACAGCGCCTCGTTCAGATCCATCTCGCCGACGATCGAACGCAGCGTCGTCATGATCATGTTGCGGATCGCCTCGGAGAAGTCGGTCACGCCATAGACCGCCTTGACCGGGTCGGTCACCTTGATGAAGGATATGGCGTTGGTCAGGATCACCGCGTTGTCCTTGGTGATCACCTCCTGCTCCTGCACGTCGAGGATGATGTCCTTGGTGATCAGCTTGTAGGCGATGTCGTCGAGATAGGGAATGACGATATTGAGGCCCGGGCTCAGCGTTCCGTGGTACTTGCCCAGCCGCTCGACGATCCATTCCTCGCCCTGGGGCACGATGCGCACCCCCTTCCAGACCGTGATGACGACAAAAACCAGGACCGCCAACACCACCACGAAACCAGCATTCATTCCCGTCTCCATCACGCTTTCCCCACTTTGAGAATATTGCCCTCGATCGACGTCACGCGTACCCGATCGTTGACCCGAATCGATTCGTCGGCGATGCACTCCCAGACCTCGGAGCCCATCAGCGGCTTCTGAAAGCGCACGCTGCCCCGCCGAAAGGGTTCGACGTCCCGCGTCAGTACACCGATCTCACCGACGACGTTCGCGTCGGACATGCCGATCCGCGTCTTGTGCGCACCGCGCTTGAACACGCGAAACCAGAGGAAGATCATCACCAGCGAGGCCAGCGTCCTGGCAGAAGCTGCGCGGTAAGGCCGAGTCCGGGCAGAACGAGCAGCGACAGACCGACCAGCAAGGCTCCCAGGCCGAACCAGAACAGTACGAACTGGGGAACCGCCAGTTCCGCGACCATCAGTGCGATGCCCAGCACGATCCAGTGCCACCACTCGAAAGACATTGGATTCCTCCCTTTTTCCCGATTGTAACGGAGCCGGTTCAGAAATCAGCCATCGCCGCAGCGGACTTGGCACCGCTGCGCGATCGATCGGGCAGACCCGCCTCGCGCAGGCTGGCTTCGAAGGGGGCCATCCCGGCATAACAATCAGGATGGCTGACACGCACGGCGTTGGGGTTGGGTCAGGCAGGTGCTGCGCATCGAGCGCGATGCCCGGCGCGCGTTCTGCAAGATTCGATCGATGCTGGAATAGCAGCCTATTCGAGGAAGGTGCCGTGCTCGCTGGCGCCCGGGCCGCTGCCTAGTCGGGGCAGCACGTACAGGACGAGAATCGCTATGGCGCCGAGCAGTGCAAAAACGATCAGGGTGTCGATCATGGCCCATCCTCCACGTTGGCGAAGCCGCGAAATGCGGAAACGACATGGCCGTTACGGCAGGCCATGCGGCGACTTTAGCCAGCCGGCCGGATCCTGCCTGCGCATTCGCTCACGACGGGCCGGAGGCGGACGATGCCGCACTTCGAGCGAACGTCCAGGATCCGCGCGGAATGGACGTTGCGCGACATACCCTGCCAGGAGCCTTATGCTTATTGCCTCCCAGGCATGCATGACTGGAGATCGCCTCTCCATGCGGCTTCCAGGCCTGGTCTTGCCGACCAAGCCGCACCGGGCTTCGGTCTGCCAGAAACCGGCGAGTGCGCCGCCAGCTTGTTGACCACCGACAAAGAAGCAAACCGAAAGGCCGCGTAGGCTTTCGCTCGCAAGGCATCGCCAGGGGACCGAAAGGATCGGTCATCCCCCGGGTCCGGGCAGCGGCCCGGCGGCCGAACCCAACACAGAACAGCAGGAGGAGTCATGGACAGGATCTGGCTTGGCCAATACCCGGCCGGCATTGCGGCGGAAGTGGACATCGACGAGCATGCGTCGCTGACGGAGATCTTCGAGAAGACCTGCGCGCGCCACCGCGATCGCACCGCATTCAGCAACATGGGCGGGAAGTTGACGTTTGCCCAGCTCGACAGCGAGGCGCGCAGCTTCGCCGCCTATCTGCAGCAGGTGCTGCAGATGAAAAAGGGCGAACGGCTCGCGATCATGATGCCCAACTTGCTGCAGTACCCGATCGCGATGTTCGGCGCGCTGCGGGCGGGGCTGACCGTGGTCAACTGCAATCCGCTGTACACCGCACGCGAGTTGGAACACCAGCTCAAGGATTCCGGTGCGACGGCAATCGTCGTGCTGGAGAACTTCGCCCACACGCTGCAGGAGGTGCTCGCCAGAACCCCGGTGAAAACCGTGATCACGACCCAGGTCGGCGACCTGCTGCCCGCGCTCAAGGGCCTGATCACCAACCTGGTAGTCAAGCACGTCAAGCACATGGTGCCCGACTGGCATATCGAGGGCGCGGTCGCCTTCAAGGCCGCGCTGGCGGCCGGCAGCCGGCACACCCTGACGCCGGTGCCGCAGAGCCACGAGGATGTGGCTTTCCTGCAGTACACGGGTGGAACGACCGGTGTCGCCAAGGGCGCGACCCTGACCCATCGCAACATGGTTGCGAATCTGCAGCAGGCGTCCGCATGGATCGCCAAGAACATGGTCGAAGGCAGCGAGATCGTGGTGATTCCGCTGCCGCTCTATCACATACTCTCGCTCACGGTGAGCCTGATTTTTTTCAAGCTCGGCTCGCACCTGGTGCTGATCACCAATCCGCGCGACCTGCCAGCCTTCATCCACGAACTCGGCAAAGTCAGATTCACCGTGATTCTCGGCGTCAACACCCTGTTCCACGCGCTGCTCAATTCGCCGGGCTTTGCCGAGGCCGCGGGGCGTCGAACGCTCAAGCTCGCCTTCGCCGGCGGCATGGCCGTGCAGCAGGCGGTGGCGAGGAAGTGGGAAGCGCTCACCGGTGCGCCCTTGATCGAGGGCTACGGGCTCACCGAGACGTCGCCGGTCGTCACCGGCAACCCGCTCGACATCAAGGAATGGACCGGCACGATCGGCCTGCCGATCCCCTCGACCGAAGTCAGCATTCTCGACGATGCGGGCAAGGCCTTGCCGGTCGGCGAGGTCGGCGAGATCTGCGTGCGCGGTCCACAGGTCATGCGCGGCTACTGGAACCGGCCGCAGGAGACCGAGAAGGCGTTCATCGGAGGGTGGTTTCGCACCGGCGACATGGGATTCATGGACCCGCGCGGCTACTTCAAGATCACCGACCGCAAGAAGGACATGATCCTGGTCTCGGGCTTCAACGTCTATCCCAACGAGGTCGAAGACATCGTCATGACTCACCCCGGGGTCATGGAAGTCGCGGCGATCGGTGCGCCGGACGAGAGGTCCGGCGAGGTGGTAAAGATCGTCGTCGTCAGGAAGGATCCCGATCTGACCGTCGAGGCGCTGCTTATCCATTGCCGCAAACACCTGACCGGCTACAAGGTGCCGAAGATCGTCGAGTTCCGCTCCGAGCCCCTGCCCAAGACCAACATCGGCAAGGTGCTGCGGCGGTTGTTGCGCGAGCAGTCCGCGTCGACCAGGCCGGCCCCATAGCAGGCTACACTCGACTATCCGGAACCAGACACCGACCGATCGATGGCCGAATACCCGCAGCAACTGATCCGCGAATTGGTGCTGCGGGACGGCACGCCGATTACCATCCGGCCGATCCGGCCCGATGACGCGGACATCGAGCAGGCCTTCGTGCGCGGCCTGTCCGAGGAGTCGCGATACAACCGATTCATGACGACTATCGACGAACTGCCGCCGAAGAAGCTCGCCTTCTTCACCGAAGTCGACTACCAGCGCCACTTGGCACTGATCGCCACCATCGTCCGCGACGGCCAGGAACAGGAGATCGGCGTGGCGCGCTATGTCGCAAGCGAAACCGCAGGCGAATGCGAATTCGCCGTCACTGTGGCTGACGAATGGCAAGGCAAGGGGCTGGCCAGCCTGCTGATGCGCGAACTGATGGAGGCCGCGCGCGACCGGGGTTTCAAGACCATCGACGGCCTGGTATTCGCAACGAACCAGCGGATGCTCGATCTCGCACGCAAGCTCGGTTTCGAAGTCGAGACCATCCTCGGCGAAGGCGATACGGTGCGGGTGCTTCGTTCGTTGTAAATCCGCCTGCCGAGCAGGGCAATCGCTTACGCAGGCGTCGTAAACTCTTGTAAATATTCGTTTACGATCAACATATTATGACATGGGCTTGGCATTGCGGGATGAATGGCGTCTACTCTGACCTTTTCGGAGGGTTTCGAGATGACGTTGATGGAGACATTTTCCGGTCTGCCGGACCAGCGCAAAGGTGCGGCGCTGCGCTTCTCGCTGGCACAGATTCTGGTGATGGCAATCTGCGCGGTCCTGTGCGGAGCGGACAACTGGGTCGAAGTGGCCGACTGGTGCAAGGATCGTCGGCAGTGGCTCAAGGAACGATTTGGTTTGCGCTTGGACAGGGGCACACCGTCGCATGACACTTTTGGCGACGTGTTTGGCGTACTGGACGCAAGCGTATTCGAGGCGCGCTTTCGGCAGTGGATCAACGCACTGGGGGGGTGGTCGAAGGCGTGGTGGCGATCGATGGGAAGACCTTGCGAGGCTCGGGCAACAAAGGCAGCAATGCGCTGCTGCACATGGTGACGGCCTACGCGGTGCAAAGCGGCCTGTGCCTGGCGCAGGAAGGCACCTGCGGCAAGGGGCACGAGTTGACGGGGGTCAAGTCGCTGCTCGATATTCTGATCTTGAAAGGATGCATCGTAACGATGGACGCACTTGGTTGCCAGACCGAGCTGGCCGAGCGCATCGTCGCCCGTGGAGGCGATTACCTCTTGCAGGTCAAGGACAACCAGAAGAATCTTGCCGAGGCGATTCGCGAGTTCTTTGAGCAAGGCGGCAAGGCCGGCTTTGGTAAGCTCACGGTCGGACGCATCGAGGACATCGAGAAGGATCACGGCCGGATCTGGACACGCCGTTACACGTGGATCAACGATGTGTCCTGGATGGACAAGTCGATGTGCCAAGCGTGGAAGAAACTGGGCGGGGTGGGCATGATCGAGTCGGTGCGGCAAATCGGCGATGAAATTAGCGTCGAGCATCGCTACGCCATCGGTTCGTCGGGCGTGCAAACGGTAGAGATGTTCGCCAAGGCCTCGCGCAGCCACTGGGGCATTGAAAACGGGCTGCACTGGACGCTCGATGTGGTCTTCCGCGAGGATCAGTGCCGCACCAGAACCGGGCACTCGGCGCGCAACTTCTCGACGCTGCGCAAGTTTGTCCTGGCTACCTTACGCAAGGAAGAAGGTTCCAAGATGGGCTTGCGCCGCCGCCGTACCCATGCCGACCGCAATCAAGATTACCGTGAGTCCCTGATCGACACAGCATTCTCCGCATCGTCGAGCAAAGAATCCATGATAACTACGTAAGCGATTGCCCTGGCCTGCCGAGCTGATCAGCGGCTCGCGGGTTCGTTTCGGGTAGACTGCCAGTCCCCGCGCGGCGCGAGCCTCAATTTGCGCAGCACGGTGCTGCTGTCGCCCAGCGATTCCGCCGCCGGTGAATTCGCCCCTTGGCCCAGAATGCTCCCGAGCCGGTCGGCAATCGCTGTGCCGACCAGCAGGAATCCAGCCGGGCCGAGATGGGTATCGTTGGGCAGGTAGATATCCCGATTCGATCCGAGCGCCCCCACTAGCGTCGATTCCAGATCGACCGATTCGACGCCCTGAGTATTCATTTCCTGCCAGATGTCGGGCGGCGGCGGGGAGAGGCCGCGCGCGATGAATTTCCGATAGACCGTCGACTTGTCCGGCACCGCCGCGACCACCAGGGCAAGTCCCTGCCGGGCTGCCTCCTGCTGCAGGCTGCGCAGCCTGCCGACGGTGCCGGCGACGGCAGTTCGTGTCCACGATGTCTTGATCTCGTCGTCCTTCAGATAGACCAACCGATCCGATCTGCGATTCGAGAACAGATCCGGGCGCGCCAGCGGTACCACCAAGGTATCGCCGAGTTCCTGCCTGACGTCGAAGCGTCGAAAGCTGTTTTGCAGCGCACGCAGCGCGTAGAGGGTGTCGGGCATGTCGAACGCGGGGCCCGTATCGCGACTCACCGGTGTGCTGATCGGGAAGACTTCAACCGGTTCGAGCTTGGGACTCGCGCATGCCGATTGTTCGGCGCCGAAGCGCAATACGAAGTTCCGCTCGACCGTCTGGAGAATCAGTACCTGTACCGATGGATAGGTCGCCTTCAGCGAGAGAACCAGTTGGCGCACGCAATTCGGCGGAGAACTCCGGTCGTCCCAGTGAAAGGTCAGCATTTCCGGGCCGCCATGGTCCATGCTGACCGATTGCCAGAAGTTCATGCGCGAAAACGAATCGCCGATCACGATGACTCGCGGCGCCGGAACCCGATTCGTCCGCGTGGTGATGACCGGCTGACGCGCGTTCCAGCCGAAGTCGCGTTCCGCCAGGCGGCCCAGTCTGGTCAGATCACCCTGTACCGGCTGAATATATGCGCCGATAGCGAAAACGAATGCAATCGGCAGCAGGCCGGCCATGAGGAATACACGGAGGTAGTGCATCGATCAGAACTGGAAATAGAGAAACGGACTGTTCTGCTTGAACGCCAGCACGGCAATCGCGAACGCCGAACCGACCAGGACCGCAGTCGTACGGGTCGGCTGCCAGCTGGCGGCGCACGCTCCGGCGACTTCGGCGGATCTCGCCCGGCGTTCCAGACTTAGCCACTGCTGCGCATTCGGTAGCCCCCAGACGACCAGCAGGCCCGCCGCATACCACGCCAGTGTGGCCATCAGGACTGAAGACCGGGACGTGAACCCCCACAGCAGCGCGGGCTGATGTGCGACGAGTGAAGGGAGCAGCCCCTCGAAGCTCGCCGGCAGGCTACCTGCGGGCGGCGTGAACATGGCGCCTGCCAGGCGCACCGCAGCGTCGAAAGTGCTCGCCCGAAACACCACCCAGGCCAGCACCACGGCGACGAAGGTGATCGCACCGGCGATCATCGTGCCACCGGGCACCCGCGGCAACCGCAACCTGCGACGGAGAGCTCGCCAGGCGTGATTGATGATCAGGAAGACGCCGTGCAGTCCGCCCCACAGGACGAAGGTCCAGTTGGCGCCGTGCCACAGCCCGCCAAGCAGCATCGTGACGAGCATATTGCCGTAGCGACGAAGGCTGCCATGCCGGTTGCCACCGAGCGGGATGTAGAGGTAATCGCGCAGGAATATCGACAGGGTCATGTGCCAGCGCCGCCAGAAGTCGATGATGCTGGTCGCCTTGTACGGCGAATCGAAGTTGAGCGGCAGCCGGACGTTGAACATCATCGAGAGGCCGATCGCCATGTCGGAATAGCCGGAGAAATCGAAGTAGAGCTGCAGCGTATAGCCGACAGCGCCCACCCAGGCTTCGACCATGCCGGGTTGCATGCCGCCGGCCACGCCATCGAAAACCGGGTTTGCGTAGAGCGCGAACTGGTCGGCAAGGATCACCTTCTTGAACAAGCCGATGGCAAACACGGTCAGCCCGACATTCAGGTTGCGCACGTTCAGGCTGTAGGTTGCCGGGTGGTCGAACTGCGGCATCATCTGCTTGTGATGCAGCACCGGGCCGGCGATCAGATGCGGGAAATAGGTGACGAACAACAGGTAGTGGATCAGGTTGTAATCGCGCGCGATACCGCGATGCACGTCGGCCAGGAAGGCGATCTGCGTGAAAGTGAAGAACGAAATTCCCAGCGGCAGGACGATATCGGCCAAGCTCCAGTGGGTGCCGGCAAGCTGGTTCGTGGTGGCGATGAAGAAATTCGTGTACTTGAAGTAACCGAGCAGCAACAGGTTGGCGGCAACCGCCAGTGCCAGCAGTGCCTTACGCCGGCTGTCGGGCGCCTGCCGACTTCGCTGGTGGCCTATCCCATAGCCGGCCAGAAAATTGAAGCAGACCGAAGCCACCAGCAACAGCACGAACCCGGGATTCCACCAGCCGTAGAAGAACAGCGAAGCCGCGGCCAGCCACAAAGCAGCCAGTCGGTGGCTGAAACTCGCGATTGCAAAAAAGCCGAACAGGGCGATCGGCAGGTAGGCAAACAGGAACGGATACGAATTGAACAGCATCGATTGATTTCTGCGGCGGCAGCGCGACGACCCGGCCGATTTCGCCTCTTTCGGCCGGATTGTCTCACGAGAGGCGGACCACCCGCGTCAGCCGCGTCCCGGAAACGCCAGCACCACCGGAGGTGTTGCGCTTGGTGTCTGAAACCGGCCTGCCATGCAGGCCGCATGGGCAGGCGTTCTGCGGCAAGCATAAGCCAGGATCCAGCAAGCGCGGGGCTTCCCGGCATGCCACCCTGAAAACACCCGTGCTTTCTGGCTTGCAGGCCTGTCGCGCCTCGGACGATCGAAATTGGCCGGTCGTTGCGCCGGGCTTCGGCAGCGCCCAGCATGCTTTCTCAAGTTGCTTCTGATCCGAGCTTCCTGGCGGCCATATTCTGTCGCACCTGCTCGAACAGGCAAACCGCCGCGGCGGCGGAAACATTGAGCGATTCCGTCCGATCCGCCATCGGAATGCACACCTTGCGCGTCGCCAGTGCGGCCACCTCGGGCGACAGGCCGGCGCCCTCGTTGCCGAACAGCCAGGCCACCGGCTGGCGCAAATCGAGTTCATAGAGGCTCTCGGGCGCGTCGGGGGCGGTGGCGACGATGTCGCCAGCAAAGCCCGCCAGCAATCGGGCCGGCGCTGCGGGCTCATGGATCGCCAGCGCCAGGTGCGCGCCCATGCCCGCGCGCAGCGCCCGCGGCGACCAGGCCTGCGCGCAGCCCTCGCCCAGCAGGACGTCGCGAATTCCCGCCGCGGCCGCGGTGCGCAGCAGGGTGCCGAGATTGCCGGGCTCCTGGATCGCGTCGAGCACGATGCAGGAGCCGCTGCCGAGTCGCGCTGCGGGCGGCGGCGGAATGTCGATCACGGCCATGATGCCGGCCGGCGTATCGACCGGACTCACCCGCGCGAACAGCCCGTCGCTCAGCTCGATGATCTCGGTTCCCTCGCCCGCTCGGCCCAGCAGGGCGGCGATCTCGGCCCGTCGCGAGCCGGATTCGCTGACCACCAGCAGCGGCGGCGGGCCAACGCCGATTAGCCAGGTGTCGACCAGATGCGCGCCGTCGAGCAGCGTCTGGCCGAGCTTGCGCCGCTCGCGCGACGAGGTGGCGAGCGCGTGCAGCAGCTTGACCGTCGGATTGTCCGCGGAGCTGATGCGCTTCATGGCATCACAGCCCGATCCACGCCTTGCGCAAGGCGAGTGCGCGCTTGGGCGCCTTCTTCGCGATCTCGAGCCGCACGCAATCTCGCGGCGGATCGGCGAGCCGCACGCGAAAGCGCATCAGTTCGTCGCGCCGGAAAGCGTGAATCTCCACCACATCACCACCACGGTAGCGGCCGAGCAGCTTGTCGAGGTTGTCGCGAGTCACCCGCAGGCCATCGATCGCCACCAGCACGTCGTGCGCGGACAAGCCGGCCGCCTGCGCCGGTCCGCCGTCGAACACCGCCGCCAGCTTGAGGTCGGCGCCTTCGGCGACGGTGCGCGCGCCAAGGTCGGGCAGCGCGCCGCCGGCCTCGCGCTGCAATTGCACGCCCAGCGCCTTGAGCAGCCCGGCCAGCGGCAGATCGCCGGTGCCATGCACCCAGGCCGCGAACAAGGGCTTTAGGCGCAGCCCCGAGATCTCTTCGGCCAGGCGCGGAATGTCGCCCTTCCCGACGCCGCGCCCGGTGACGCCGTGGCGCTTCCACAGTTCGCGCATCAGATCGTCGAGCGACACCCGGCCGGCGGTCCGGCCACGCAGAGTCAGATCGAGCGCGAGCGCGATCAGCGCGCCCTTGGCGTAGTAGCTGACCAGCGCGTTGGGCGTGTTCTCGTCCTGCCGGTAGTACTTGATCCAGGCATCGAACGAGGCTTCGGCCACGCTCTGCTTGAGCCGCCCGGCCCCCCGCTCGACCTTGGCGATAGTCTTGCCGATCAGATCGAGATAGGCTTGCGCGTCGATCACCCCGCTGCGCAACAGCGCGAGGTCGTCGTAGTACGAGGTGAAGCCTTCGAAGGCCCACAGAAGCGTGGTGTAGTTCTCGCGTTCGAGGTCGCCGGGCTGGAACGCCGCGGGTCCAATGCGCTTGACATTCCAGGCATGGAAATACTCGTGCGAGCACAGCCCGAGAAAGCCGCGGTAGGCTTCCGTCATCGTGTCCATGGCGGGCGCCGGCAGATCGTTGCGCGAGCACAGCAGGGCGGTCGAGGCACGGTGCTCGAGTCCGCCGTAGCCCTCGCCGACGGCGGTCACCAGGAACAGGTAGCGGGCGAACGGCGGCTTGCCGCGCGCGCCGTGAAACAGGCGGATCTGCCACTCGCAGATACGCTTGAGATCGGCCGTCAGCCGCGCCGTGTCGCAGTTGTGCCGGCCGCTGATCGCGATGTCGTGGGCCACCCCGGCCGCCTTGAAGCCGGTCCGCGTGAAGCGGCCCATCTCGACCGGATGGTCGATCAGCTCGGCATAGTCGCCGGCCCGATAAACGCCGAAGCCCCAGGCACGCGCCGCGCCGCGAACGCCGCGCGCCGGCGCCAGCGCCGTCGCCACCTGCCAGCCGCGGGTGGCAGCGCCGGACGGCGCACGGATATCCACAAGGCATGACGCTCGCTCGCCTCCCACCACGCGCAGGAACACGCTGCTGCCGTTGAAAAACCCGTGGGTCTGATCGAGGTGCGCGCCGCGCACCGACAGATCCCAAGCATAGACCTCGTAGGTCAGCACCAGACGCCGGGTCTGCGGCGGCAGTGGCGCGCATTGCCAGGTGTGCTTGTCGAGCTTGGCGAGTGTGGCCGGCGCGCCATCGGCCTGGGCTGCGATGCGCACGACATGGCGCGCGAAATCGCGAATCATGTAGCTGCCGGGTATCCATGCCGGCAGGGCGAAACGCTGCCCGGTGGGATCCGGACGATCGACCGTCAGCGTGACTTCGAACAGATGGGCCGCCGGATGGACGGGCTGAATCCGGTAGCGGACAGCCGTCGTTTCCTCACTGTCGTTCATGTCGCCCTCAAGACTTCGACTGCGCGATCTTAGCAGGCGCAACTCAGGACGACGCGAGCAGCGGCGGCAGGGGCACGTCGAGAGTCGCGCATAGCGCGCGCAGCAAAAGGCTTTCGCGCGGCGAAACGCTGCCGTCGAAGCTCACCGCCGCTACCGCCGCCCGCAGCAACAGCGGCTTGTCCATCGGCGTGAGAAACAGCAACTGCTCGAGCGCGCGGCGCAGTGCGATCGCGTCGTCCGCCTGCTCGCCGGCAAAGGCGATCGCCGGACATCGGGCGGCGAGTTGCGCCCTGCCCTCGGCGAACGCCAGCGGCGTATCGCGCGAGGACGCGCGGGCGACAGCAGAGAGCACCAGGCCGGCCGCCTGCGACAGGCGCGGCAGGGTCTGTGGCGAACGCATCCGGCATGCCGTGACGCGCTTACTGAGCCGGTATTCGACCAGGGTGTAGAGCAGCAGTTCGGGCAGCGAGAGTATGCGGTCGATCATCGCCAGCCGGCCCATGCGCTCGAGGAACTGCCGACAGGGCTCGGCAGGCAGTTCGCGCAGCGCAGGCAGGGTCAGCTCGACCAGATCGAGCTGACGCGCCTCGCCCAGCGCCTCGATCGGGGCGATCAGCTCGACCAGGTTGCCGAAAGCCGGCGCGTCCAGTTCCTGCTCGAGCAGTACCATCTGCCGCGCGCGCTGCCCCGGTTCGAGCAGCAGCAGACACACCGCCACCACGTTCTGGGCGCCGCCGTGGGCCTGCAGCGCCGCTACGATGAGCGGGTCGAGCGTGCTGCGAAACGCGTGTGCCAGATCGACCTGCTCGCGCGTCACCCGCGCGACCGAGGCCACCACGCCGGCCGGATCGAGCGCGGCGCGCGTGCGCAGCTTGCGGGCCGGCGCCGCGAATTCGCGCACCAGCGCTTCCTCTGGCAAGGGCGGCGGCGGCTCGGCCTCGATCACGGCCATGCGCCGGCCGTAGATGCGGCGCACGCGCTCGGCCACCGACGGATGGGTGGCGAACAGGCCCGACACCATGCGCGACACCGCCGCACCGAAACACATGTAGGACAGCGACTCGCCGTGCGGATGGGCGATCAGGGTGCCCTGAGTCCAGCCGCCGATGCGTCGCAGCGCGCCGCCGATGCCTTCGGGATTGCGCGTGTATTGCACCGATGACGCATCGGCCAGGAACTCGCGCTGGCGCGACACGGCGGCCTGGATCATCTCACCCAGGATGACCCCCAGATAGCCGACCGCACACAGGGCACCGCCGAGCAGAAGGGCCGGAATCAGGGCGCGGATGTCGTCGGCCCGGGCGCCGACGCGGATCACCAGCCGGCCGAGGACGAAGATGCCAAGCAGGCCCGATAGCCAGCCCAGCAGGCGGATGTTGAGCCGCATGTCGCCATGCAGGATGTGGCTGAATTCGTGCCCGATGACGCCCTGCAACTGCTCGCGCGTGAGCTGGGTCAGGGTGCCGCGATTGACCGCGATGATGGCCTCGTTCGGGCTGTAGCCGGCGGCGAAGGCATTGATGCCCTGCTCGCGATCGAGCACATACACGCGCGGCACGGTGAGCCCGGCGGCGATCGCCATTTCCTCGACGACATTGAGCAGCCGCCGTTCGAGCAGGTCGCGGGTGTCGGCGGCAACCGCGCGCGCGCCGACCATCTGCGCCACGGCCTCGCCGCCCTTGCCGAGCTGGATGATGCGAATCAGCGCCCCGCCACCGACGATCGCCAGCACCACCGCCACCGACCCGAAATGGAAGTTCGGCTTCAGGTCGGAGATCGGCGCCCCGCTCCAGAAATGCGCGGTGAGCGCGAACACCAGATCGACCGCCAGCACGATGACCAGCACCGCCGCGGCGAACCACAGCACCAGCCAGCGCGAGCTGCGGCGCGCGCGATCCTGCTCGGCGAAGAAATCCATCGGCTAAGACGATGCGGGTGACCCGGCGAAGCAGCTCAGAAGCTGACCTTCACCGCCTTGCGCTCGTCCTCGGATTCGGTGGCCTTCAGAAGTTCCGCGCGCAGAAAGCCGAAGCTGCTGGCGATCATGTTGCCGGGAAACTTTTCGATCGCGGTGTTGTAGAAGGTGACGGCGTCGTTGAAAGCCTGGCGCGCGAAGGACACCTTGTTCTCGGTGCTGGTCAGTTCTTCCGAAAGTTGCATCATGGTCTGATTGGCCTTGAGATCCGGATAGGCTTCGGACAGCGCGAACAGCTTGCCCAGCCCGCCGGCGAGTGTGGACTCGGCCGCTGCCAGGTCGCGCATCGCGCCGGCATTGGCCGGGTCTGCCGCCGCCTTCTGCGAGGCGCTGAGCGCGCTGTTGCGCGCCGCGATCACCGCCTCCAGCGTCTCGCGCTCGTGCGCCATGTAGGCCTTGGCGGTTTCGACCAGGTTGGGGATCAGATCGTAGCGGCGCTTGAGCTGGACGTCGATCTGCGAGAAGGCGTTCTTGAAGCGATTGCGCAGGTCCACCAGGTTGTTGTAGAGCGAGATCAGCCAGAAAACGATCGCGACGATGACTACCAGAAATCCCAGAAATTCGAGCATTAGCTCCTCCGTGCGACCGTTTATTGGTTGTCTGCAGTGTGCCGTGCCCTCCGCGGCCGTCGCCACGGTACTGGATTTGCATCAGGCCGTAAACCGCGTTTCGGTTACAGCGAGGAGTTGCCTCTCGGGAGCAAACGGACGGCTTGCGGTTATACTGTATGTAACAACAGCTATTGAACGCTGCCGGATGCGCCATGCTCCCCGCTTATGCCGAACTGCACTGTCTGTCCAACTTCAGCTTCCTGCGTGGCGCGTCGCAGCCGGAGGAACTGGTTGCACGGGCGCAGCAGGCCGGCTATGCCGCGCTGGCGATCACCGATGAATGCTCGCTGGCCGGCGTGGTGCGCGCCCATCTCGCGGCACGCGAGGCCGGGCTGGCGCTGATCATCGGTTGCGAGTTGCACCTGCTCGATGACGACGGCAATCCCGGCCCGAAGTTCGTTCTGCTGGCCACCAATCGCAATGGCTACGGCAATCTTTCCGAGCTGATTACCCATGGCCGGCGCAATGCTGTCAAGGGCAGCTACCGGCTGACATGCGCCGATCTCGAGCACGGCGTGGACGACTGCCTCGCACTGCTGATGCCCCGCCGCCAGCGGATTTCCGCGGCGAAGCCGCGTACGACACTCCCTTCCCCCTCCCAGGGGGAGGGAGCAGACCAACTGCTCGACGAGGCGCGCTGGCTCGCCGCGCGCTTTCCCGGCCGCGCCTGGCTGGCGCTGGAACTGCATCGCGCGGCCGACGACGACACCCACTGCGCGACCCTGCTCGCGATTGCCCGCGCGGCTGGACTGCCGGCGCTGGCCAGTGGCGATGTGCACATGCATGTGCGGGCACGCCGCCGCCTGCAGGACGTGCTGACCGCCACCCGCCTGCGTTGCCCGCTCGAGCAGGCCGGGCATGCGCTGTTTCCCAACGGCGAGCGTCATCTGCGCTCGCGCGCGGTGCTGGCGAAACTGTATCCGCGCGAACTGCTCGACGAGACTCTCCGGGTGGCCGAGCGCTGCCGCTTTTCGCTCGACGAACTGCGCTACGAATACCCCGAAGAACTGGTGCCGGCAGGCCAGACGCTCGCCGGCTGGCTGCGCCGGCTGACTGCCGAAGGTTTCTGCCGGCGCTACGGCGTGGCGCTCGACCCGCAGGATGCCTGCACGGACATCGAGCGCCGGCGCACGCGGCCGGTGCACGGCCTGCGCCAGGCCGACGTGGCGCAGGCACGCGCGCTGGTCGAGCACGAACTCGCGCTGATCGCCGAACTCGGCTACGAGCCCTACTTCCTGACCGTCCATGACATCGTCGCCTGGGCGCAGGCGCGCGACATCCTGTGCCAGGGGCGCGGCTCGGCGGCCAATTCGGCGGTCTGCTATTGCCTGGGCATCACCGAGGTCGACCCTTCGCGCATGAGCATGCTGTTCGAGCGCTTCATCTCGAAGGAGCGCAACGAGCCGCCGGACATCGATGTTGATTTCGAGCACGAGCGGCGCGAGGAAGTGATCCAGTACATCTACGCCAAATACGGCCGCGAACGCGCGGCACTGGCCGCCGCGCTGATCACCTACCGGCCCAAGAGCGCGCTGCGCGACATCGGCCGCGCGCTGGGCTTCGATGTCGACCGCTTGAACCAGCTCACGCGCAATCTCGCCTGGTGGGATCGCGGCACCCACCTGCCCGAGCGGCTGCAGGAAGCCGGCTTCAACCCGGAGAGCCCGCGGGTGGCCCTGATGCTCGAACTCACCCGCACGCTGATCGGCTTTCCGCGCCATCTGTCGCAGCACACCGGCGGCTTCGTCATCGCCCGCGGCAAACTCTCGCGCCTGGTACCGATCGAGAATGCCGCGATGGCCGATCGCACGGTCATCGAATGGGACAAGGACGATCTGGATGCGCTGGGTCTGCTCAAGATCGACGTGCTCGCGCTGGGCATGCTGACCGCCATCCGCAAGGCGCTCGACTGCATCAATACCCGGCGCGCCGTCCCTCCTTCACCCTCGCCTTTTGCGCCCTCCCTCTCACAGGGGGAGGGGGAAGGGAACATGCAGCGGCTCACGGTATCGGGCATCCCGCCGGAAGACCCGGCGACCTACGAGATGCTGTGCAGGGGCGATTCGGTCGGCGTGTTCCAGGTCGAATCACGTGCGCAGATGGCGATGCTGCCGCGCCTGCGACCGCGCCGCTACTACGATCTGGTGATCGAGGTGGCGATCGTGCGGCCGGGGCCGATCCAGGGCGGCATGGTGCATCCCTACCTGCGGCGGCGGCAGAAGCTGGAACCGGTGAGCTATCCCTCGAAGGCCGTCGAAGGCGTGCTCGAACGCACGCTCGGCGTACCGATCTTTCAGGAACAGGTGATGCAGCTGTCTATCGTCGCCGCCGGCTTCACGCCCGGCGAGGCCGACCAGTTGCGCCGCTCGATGGCGGCCTGGCGGCGCAAGGGCGGGCTCGAACACTTCGAACAGAAGCTGGTCGACGGCATGCGCGAGCGCGGCTATGGCGAGGATTTCGCGCGCCAGATCTTCCAGCAGATTCTCGGCTTCGGCGAGTACGGTTTTCCCGAATCGCATGCGGCCAGTTTCGCACTGCTGGTCTATGTGTCGGCCTGGCTCAAATGCCATCACCCGGCGGCATTTCTCTGCGGTCTGCTCAACGCCCAGCCGATGGGTTTCTACGCCCCGGCGCAACTGATCCAGGACGCGCAACGGCATGGGGTCGAGGTGCGCGCGGCGGACGTCACCGTGAGTGGATGGGATTGCGGGCTGGAGGATGCGGCGGGTGATGAACATGCGCCGCACCCCCACCCTAGCTCTCCCCCTGGAAGGGGGAGGGAACGCGCTTCGCTGCTTCCACCTGCCAGGGGGAAGGCCGGGATGGGGGTGCGGCCGTCATACGCCTCGGCCGCAGCTTCAAGCTCACCCGCCGCCCGCCTCGGCCTGCGCATGATTTCCGGCCTGGCGGAAAACGCGGCACGGCGCATCGTGACTGCCCGGACGGTGCAGCCCTTCCTGGGCGTCGAAGACCTTGCCCGGCGCGCCCGGCTCGATGCCCACGAGCTGAAACTGCTGGCCGATGCCGGCGCTCTCAGCGCGCTGGCGGGCCATCGCCGCCAGGCCTTGTGGCAGGCCGCAGGCGCCACCCCGCCGCCGCGCCTGCTGCGCGACAGCCGCATCGCGGAGACCGCGCTCGAACTCGCCGCACCCAGCGAAGGGCAGGATCTGGTGGCCGACTATCGCAGCCTCGGCTTCACGCTCGGCCGCCATCCGCTGGCGCTGCTGCGCGAGCACCTTGCCGGCCTGCGCTTCGAAACCGCGCAGCAGATCAACGCAGCACCCAACCGCAAGCTGGCGCGCGCCGCCGGGGTGGTCACCTGCCGCCAGCGCCCGGGCACGGCGAGCGGCGTGGTGTTCGTGACCATGGAAGACGAAACCGGCACGACCAATGTCATCGTGCATGCCGATCTGGTCGAGCGGCAGCGGCGTGAACTGCTGTCGAGCCGGTTGATGGGCGTGTACGGCCAAGTCCAGCGCGACGGCATCGTGGTGCACCTGATCGCCAAGCGGCTGGTCGACGTGAGCCATCTGCTGGGCAGGCTGCTCACGCACAGCCGCGATTTCCACTGAGCCGGACTCGCTACGATCGCGCAGTGCACGGTGACAAGCGCGCGGCACGTTTCTACAATGGCCGACACCAACAGGAGACAGAACATGAGCGATATCGTGGTGCGCCGCACGCATGGGATGACGATGAAGAAGGCACGACGCGCCGCCGAAGACATCGCCGCGAAACTCGACGAGGAATTCGACCTCGACTACGGGTGGGACGGGAACACCCTGGCCTTCCGCCGCACGGGTGTCACCGGCTTTCTCGCGGTACACAAGCGGGACGTGGAAATCTCGCTGCGACTGGGTTTTCTGATGCTGGCTTTCCGAGGACGCATCGAACAGGAGATCCACACCTACTTCGACGACCACTTCGGCAAAAGCGCAGGGCCGGAAATCTGAGCGTCCCGCGCCCTCGCACAATCATCCTTTCAGCAGCCCATTGACCAGATCGGCGTACTGCTTCATGGCAGCATCGGGTGCGGTGCCCTTGAAGGCAGCCCAGGCATCGAACTTGGCACGACCCACCATATCGGTGAAGCCGGGGCGCTTGCCTTCCACGTCGCCGATGGAGGCCTGTTTGAACAGCGCATAAAGCTCCAGCTTGGTGGCGTTGTCGGGGTCTTCCTTCAGCGTCTTCACGTCGGACACGGCCTTGTCGAACCTCTTCTTCAGATCGCTCATGGCTTCCTCCTGCAGAGCCTTGTCCAATGGGGTTTGAGTCTGAGCGAGGGGTGTGAATCCAACGGGGTTTGAGTCTGAACAGGTGGCCGGGATCGATCAATATGCGGCGCATGGTGATCGATATGAACGACGAGCAATTGAAGACCTTGGCGGATTTGCAAGGATTTTTGGAAGGCACCGTGATGATGGATTTCGCGGTGGCGGGAGACGAGCGCTACGGGTTCATTGCGCGCACCGTGAAACGCTTCGGCTATGGCCGGCTGAAGCGATCCGACAAGGCCATTGTGCTGCGCTTTCTGGAACGGGTCAGCGGCTATTCGCGCCAGCAGATCGCGCGCCTGGTCAAACGCGGCAGCGAACGACGAGCGATGGTCAAGCGTTACTGCGGCTCCCGTACCAGCTTTGCGCGCACCTACACGGAGGCGGACATACTCTTGCTGGCCCAGACCGACACGCTACACGGCACACTGTCCGGCTTGGCGACCAAGAAGCTCATGGAGCGGGCCTACGGCCTGTTCGGCGATATCCGCTATCAGCGACTGGCGATCATCTCGGTGGCGCACCTCTACAACCTGCGGCAGCGGCCAAGCTATCTGCAAAAGCGACAGGTCTGGACCAAGACCCGCCCCACCGGTGTCTCCATCGGCGAGCGTCGCGCTCCGGCGCCCAACAACCGTCCCGGCTACTTGCGTGTGGATAGCGTCCATCAGGGCGATCAGGATGGCGTCAAAGGCGTCTATCACATCAACGCCGTCGACTGCGTGACCCAGTACGAGGGCGTTGCCACCTGCGAGCGCATCAGCGAAGCGTTCCTCATCCCGGTGCTGGAAGCCCTGTTGGCGAGCTTCCCTTTCGACATTCTGGGCTTTCACTCCGACAACGGCTCCGAGTACATCAACCGCGATGTCGCGAAGTTGCTCAACAAGCTGTTGATCGAAGAGCAGACCAAGTCGCGATCACGCCATAGCAACGACAACGCCCAGGCCGAATCCAAGAACGGCGCCATCGTGCGCAAGCATTTGGGATACGCCCACATCCCGCAACGCTTTGCCGCACCGGTCAATGAGTTTTGCCGCGATTACCTCAACCCCTACGTCAATTTCCACCGCCCCTGCCTGTTCGCCGAAACCATCACCGATGCCAAGGGCAAACAGCGCAAACGCTACCCGTACAAGCTGATGATGACGCCCTATGAGAAGCTCAAGTCCTTGCCCAAGCCCGAGACATTCCTGAAGCTCGGCGTCGATTTCAAACAACTCGATGCGCAGGCCAAGGCGATGAGCGACAATGAGGCGGCGGAGCGAATGAACGCGGCGCGTTCAGTCCTCTTCAAGACCATTTTTAACCGATCGAAAACGGCGGCCTGACCCGACAAAAAGCGCAAAGCGAAGGGGCAGTGGATATGTGGATAGCTCGCCTGACGGCGACCTTTCCACATATCCACTGCCCCGCCAAAAGCTAAACCTTTTTTGATTTCCGATTCAAAGTCAAAACCGATCGCTCAGACTCAAACCTGGATTGGAATCTACTGCAGCCTCGATCGGCCGTCCAGGCGGTATGATGCCTTTCGTTGTTCAACGGATGGCAAGCGAGTCATGAGCACACGCGAACGGATGTCCAGCGTCGATACCGCCTGGCTGCGCATGGACAGGCCCAACAACCTGATGATGATCGTCGGCGTCATGGTATTCGGTGGCCGAGTCGACTACGAACGTCTGCTGAAAACGCTGCGCGCCAGGCTGCTCCCCTATGCGCGGTTTCACCAGCGCGTCGCCTTCGATGCCTCCGGCGCCTGGTGGGAAGACGACGAGGACTTCGAGCTCGAAGGCCATGTCATGCGCACGGCATTGCCGGGCAGCGGCGGCAAGCCCGAACTGCAGAAGCTGGTCGCCGAACTGGTCAGTCAGCCCCTCAACCGACACAAGCCGCTGTGGCAATTTCAACTGGTCGATAACTATCTCGGCGGCTCCGCGATGGTGGCACGCATCCATCACTGCATTGCCGACGGCATTGCCTTGATCGGTGTCATGAACTCGCTCACTGACGCGTCGGCCGACGCGTCGGTCGAACCGCCACCCGGTTCGCTTCCGCCGAAGAAGAGGAAACGCAGCAGCGGGGGTGAAGGGAGTCTTTGGGATCCGCTGCTCGGCCCGCTCGAATCGGCGATGGCCGCGACCAAGAAATGGTCGGGGACACTGGTCAGCAAATCGGTCGATGTCTGGCACCATCCCGAGAACGCGGTCGGCTATGCCCGCATATCGGGGGCGATCGCATCCGACATCGGCGAAATCGCTCTGATGCCCAACGACACCCAGACGCGCTTCAAGGGAAAACCCGGCACGGTCAAACGCGTGGCATGGAGCGACCCGATGCCGCTCGACGAGATCAAGGCGGTCGGCAAGGCACTCGGCTGCTCGGTAAATGACGTGTTGCTGTCCTGTGTGGCGGGCGCCCTGCGCGAATACCTTGCCGCAAAGGGTGACAAGGTCGACGGTGTTGAACTGCGCGCGATGGTCCCGGTCAACCTGCGGCCGCCCGGGCGCGAACACCAGTTGGGTAATCAGTTCGGCCTGGTGCCGCTATTGCTTCCGGCGGGTATCGACCATCCGGTCACGCGAGTGTTCGAAGTGCGCCGCCGAATGGAAAGGCTCAAGGGCTCCTACCAGGCTCCGCTGGCGATGGGCCTGCTGGGCATATTGGGCGTCTGTCCGAAATCGATTCAGTCGCAGATACTCGGCCTGATCGCGCGCAAGGCCAGCGCCGTCATGACCAACGTGCCGGGACCGCAATCCCAGCTCTGGTTCGCCGGCGAGCAACTGCTCGAACAGATGTTCTGGGTTCCCCAGTCGGGAGACATCGGGATCGGCGTTTCGATCCTCTCGTACAACGGCAAGGTGCAGATGGGGGTGATCACCGACAAGCGCTTCGTGCCCGACCCGCAACGCATCGTCGCCAGCTTCGAACCCGAGTTCGAGCATCTGCTCATGCTGCTGTTGATGAAACCCTGGGACGGCGAACGCAGCACCGACGAGATCGAGGCAATTCTTGGCGGAAAGCCGACCGCGAGGAAGGCACCCACCGAGTCGGCCGCAGCCTCCGCCCCGTCGTCAAGTCAACAACGGCAGGCCACCAAGGGCGCCTCTTCGCCTAAGGCTGCTCGCACACGAACCAAGCTTACGCCGGCCGCTCCCGCGATCGAGACCACGACTGCGCCGCCGCGAGTCCCCAAGCGTTTTCGCTGAGCTGCTCGGCGCACTGCCCGCTACTCGTTGCAGCGCGCCGCCTTGGCACGGGATTCGAGCACCATCAGGTGCTCCTCGAGCGCCACACGGTTCATCACCGCTTCGCGACCTTCCGCAAAAGTCGCCCGCTGGTTGGCGAAATCATGTTGCCGGCCGATTTCATCGCGAATCCAGGTGCACTCCTCACGCCATTGCGCCTCATTGGCGGGCAGCGGCCGGTCGAGAACCCAGCGCGCGTAGTTGCCCCTCGGCCAGAACGATGCACACGCCGACAGACACAGTGCCGCAATCAGCGCGATGCAACAGCGACCATCGAATCGAACATGGAATAGCCCGCCGCTGTGGCGGCTGCAGTCGGTCATGCAATCAAGATTGCTGGTCCCGGGCATCGTCCTGCAGGTCTCGTGCGAATTTGGGATTGGTTCCGGTTTCATCATGCCTCCTCCGTGCCCGGTGGGCGGGTTACACCGGCTCATGCAAATCCCGTGATTCACTGGTGCGCGGAGCGGGACTCGAACCCGCACGGCCTTGCGGCCGAGGGATTTTAAGTCCCTTGTGTCTACCGGTTTCACCATCCGCGCGGCTTATGCGCTGAAATTCTAGCATCGCCGCCCGCTTTGCTCAGCGATGGGCGGCGATCAGCGGTACCTGCATCTCGCGCTGCGACAAGCCGCCGTGCACGCCGATCTGCCGATAGCGCCGCTCACCCTCCAGCCAGTCGCGGATCGTCCAGTTGTCGCGCATGACAAGCGTATGGGTGCCGACGCGCCCGGCCAGTCGCGAGTTCGGCACACCCGGGCCGAACCAGCCCGACCGCACCAGCACATCGCTGCGCACGCAGCGTAATGCGTGGCCGAGCCTGCGGGTGACGTAATCCTCGAAGGCGTCAGAATGCCTCGGTTCGACGTAGCAGTAGGCGGCCCGCGGCTCACCGCACAGCGGCTGTGCCAGCATGGCAGACAGTTCGGGGTGTTCGGCGAGGTCGATGCCTCGCGCCTCCGGCGAATCGATGAAGCCGTGATCGGCCGTGACCAGCACGATGGTGTCGCTGCCCTCGATCCGCTGCAGAAGACGCGCGAACCCGGCATCGAGTTGGCGCAGTTCTGTTGCCGCGGCATCGCCGTAAGCGCCGACCCGATGAGACAGCGAATCGAGGCCGTCGTAGTAGGCATAGATGTATTTCCGTCTGCCGCCGCCCCGCGCGATCTCCGCGACGCAATCGAACAGCGCGTCCCGGCCGGAATAGGCATGCGATTGCGCGTCGCGGGTGTGAAAGCGGTTGAAAACGGAATCGGCGATGGCTTCGGGCGACACGACATGCGAGCGACGGTCGAGCGCGCCGAACAGTCCCCGGCAATGGAACAAATCCTTTAGCGGCGGCAGCGCGGGCCATTCGCACTGGTACGGCCGCACGACCCGACGGGTCAACGGCAGAACCGCCAGCACACTGCCGGCCTCGGCGAAGTGTATGTGCCAGCCGGTCAGTCCGTGTTGTGCCGGCGCAAAGCCAGTCAGCAGGGTGGTGACGGCCGCCGCCGTGGTGGATGGAAATACCGACGTCAGCGTACCCACCAAATGGGCGAGCAGTTGCGTGCCGTGCCCCGCCTGCTGCAACAGGGCCTCGCCCATTCCGTCGATCACCAGCAGCAGCAGATTGCGTGCTTCGCCGAGTGCTCGTGGCAGGGCAAGGGTCAACGGCGGGTAACGCGCTGCGCGCACGCCGCAAGCGGCGGCGACCGACTGCATGAGATTGACGAGGCCGCGGCCCGCGTAGTCGGGCAGCATTTCATCGGATTCGAGTGTCGGGGCACGATCGGTCATCGCGTGTGCAGTGCTGGCCAAGGCCACATCTTTTAGGCATTATCCGCGCAATCATCAACCGGATGCGGATCTGCGGCATGCTACTCGGCGGCGACATCGGCGGCACCAAGACCCTGTTGGCTATGGCCAGGCTGGAGCGGGACGGACGAATGCAGATCCTTCTGGAGCGCTCGTTTGCCAGCCGCGAGTATGCGAGCTTCGATAGCGTACTCGACGCCTTCCAGGACGAGGCGCGCGTGAATGGACACGACGAGCCGATCGAAGCGGCGAGCATCGGCGTCGCCGGGCCGGTGGATGCGGGACGCGCCAAGGTCACCTACCTGCCCTGGCAACTCGATGCGACGGAACTCGGCCAGCGGATCGGCGGCGCGCCGATGCACCTGCTCAATGATTTCGCCGCCGCTGCCGCCGGCTTGCTCGATCCTGCCATCCCGACCGAGGTACTCCAGAGCGCGCCGATCGTGCCTCGCGGCACGCGGGTGATCCTGGGCGCTGGCACTGGGCTCGGCGTCGCGGCGCTGACCTGCGTCGGCGAGCAGTGGAAAATCCTTGCCGGCGAAGGCGGTCATGTCGGATTTGCGCCGGCCAGCCAGGAACAGACACGTCTGCGGGAATGGCTGGCGGCACGCAAACCGAGGGTGACGGCTGAACGCGTACTGAGCGGCGCCGGATTGGTCGACCTGTATCGATTCGTTTGCGCGGAACGAGGCAGCGGCGCGACGGAGGTCGACCTCGACGATCCCGACGTCGATTCGGCCGCCGCGATCTCCACCCGGGGGATTGCAAACCCCGAATCAGCTTCGGGACACGCCTTGCGACTGTTCTGCGCGGTCTATGGTGCCTTTGCCGGCGATCTCGCACTTCTGTTCAACGCTCGAGGTGGCGTCTTCCTTGCTGGCGGAATCGCGCCGAAGATACTTGCCGCACTGCGCGGTACGCCGTTCGTCGAGGCATTTCGCGACAAGGGCATGCACAGTCTACTGGTCGCCGGCTATGCTGCGCATGTGGTCATGGAACCTCGACTCGGCTTGCTCGGCGCACTGCAACTCGCGGCAGGGCGTGGGATCGCATAGAATTGACCCTCGTCAAGCTTTTGCAGTCGACTCGTGCGAAAATCCGTTTCGACTCTTGATCAACCTAAGGGGTGAAGTGCACCCCGCAAAACATTCTAGGAGACACGCCATGGCATCGCGTTCCCAGGAACCGCCGACAACGACCGCGTCGGCGCCTAAGGGCAAGATCAGCAAGCCCGCCAAACAGGAAACGCCAACACCATCCGCTGCGACGGCGAAGAGCAAGACCAGCAAGGCTTCGACTCAGGAATCGACAACGGCCACCGCTCCGGCGCCGAAGAGCAGGACCACCAAGACCACCGAAACGAAGCCGGCCACCGCGTCGGCGCCGAAGGCCGGGACCAGCAAGACGCCCAAGGAAGAACAACCCGCGATTGCCGTCGCGGCTCCGAGAAGCACGGCCAGCATCCCCCCAACCGAACCCGAGCTTACCGTCGCTGCGGCCGAAGTCAGCGTGTCCTTGCCGGATGATATGCGGGCACAGTGGATTGCCGAAGCCGCTTACTTCATTGCCGAGCGGCGCGGCTTCACGCCCGGATCGCCCGACGACGACTGGAAAGAAGCAGAGGCCCTGATCGAACGGATGCTTGCCGCAACGCGTCACTGATCCGGCAGCAGGACCAACGCGCCCAGCGGCGGCAGGGTAAGTTCCAGGCTGGCCGGCCACGGATGCCAGGCCGGCTCACTCGAGGCAAGCAGGCCGGCATTGCCCAGATTGCTGCCGCCATAGTGGGCGGAATCCGTATTGATCGCCTCTCGCCAGTTGCCGGGCGCGGGCGTGCCGATCCGGTATCCGAACTGCGGCACCGGCGTGAAGTTGAGTACAACCATGGCAACCTTGCCGTCGCGGGTACGGCGAAGAAAAGCGATGACCGAATGGTCGGCGTCATGGCAGTCGATCCACTGGAAGCCCTCGGGGTGAAAATCGAGTTCGTGCAACTCGGCCCGATCGCGGTAGATCCGGTTGAGATCGCGAACCAGATTCGCGATGCCGCGATGTGCGGGATCGTCGAGCAGACTCCAGTCGAGTTCCCGGCTGTCGGCCCATTCGTGAACCTGACCAAACTCGTTGCCCATGAATCCGAGCTTCTTGCCCGGCCACGTCATCTGGTAGGCCAGCAACAGGCGAAGGTTGGCGCACTGCTTCCACAGGTCGCCTGGCATCTTGCCCAGCAACGAGCGTTTGCCGTGCACCACCTCGTCGTGGGACAGCGGAAGGACGAAGTTCTCGCTGTAGGCGTAAACCTGGCCGAAGGTAAGCAGCGCGTGGTGGTAGCGCCGATACACCGGATCGCGCACGAAGTAGGCCAGCGAGTCGTTCATCCAGCCCATGTTCCACTTGAACGAGAAGCCAAGCCCGCCGACGTAGGTCGGGCGCGACACCATCGGCCACGCCGTCGACTCCTCGGCCGCGGTCAGCGCGCCGGGAAATTCCGCGTGCACCATGACATTGAGCTCGCGCAGGAAGTCGATCGCGTCGAGATTCTCGCGCCCGCCGTGGCGATTCGGTGTCCATTCGCCCGCCTTGCGCGAATAATCCAGATAGAGCATCGAGGCCACGGCGTCGACCCGCAGGCCGTCCACGTGAAACTCCGACAGCCAATAGTGGGCCGACGAAAGCAGAAAACTTCGCACCTCGCACCTGCCGTAGTTGAAGATGTGCGTTCCCCAGTCGGGATGCAGGCCCATCTTCGGATCCCCGTGCTCGTAGAGCGCGGAACCGTCGTAGTGTGCCAGTGCCCAGGCATCCTGCGGGAAATGGCCGGGCACCCAGTCGAGTATCACGCCGATGCCGGCACGGTGCATCGCATCGACGAAAAAGCGGAAATCGTCCGGCGTACCGTGACGCGACGTCGGCGCGAAGTAGCCGGTGGTCTGGTAGCCCCAGGACTCGTCGAGCGGATGTTCCGTCACGGGCATCAGCTCGACGTGCGTATAGCCGGCGTCGACCACGTACGCCACGAGTGCTTCAGCCAGCTCGCGCCAGCTGTAGCTGCGGCCGTCGGCGTGACGCCGCCACGAACCGACGTGAATCTCATAGATCGACATCGGCGCGTGCTGCCAATCCGCTCGGGCGCGGGACTCCATCCAGTCCGCATCGTTCCATCGATGGGCGCTCGCCGCGCAAACCCGCGCCGCAGTCGACGGACGCAACTCGAACTCGCGGCCGTAGGGATCGATCTTGACGAAGACGTCGCCGCTCTGCCGATTGCGGATCTCGAACTTGTACAGGGCTCCGGCCGTGAGCGAGGGGATGAACAGCTCCCACACGCCACTGGCGCCAAGGCTCGCCATCGGATGAACCCAGCCGTCCCAGCGGTTGAAGTCGCCCACCACCGAAACCCGTTCGGCATTGGGCGCCCAGACACGAAAGCAGACTCCGCTGCAACCATCGCGCTGCTGGGGAAAGGCACCGAGCAGGTGCCAGGCGGCATGGTTGCGGCCTTCCGAGAACAGGTAGAGTGCCTGCTCATCGCCCTGCGGCGGAAAGGCCCAGCAGTCCTGCAGCTCCCAGGTCACGCCACCGGCCGAAAGACGCAGGCGCCAGCGCTCGGGCGCATCGACGGCCTTGCATTCGAATATCCCATCAGGATGAATGCGCCGCATCGCGACGAACCCGCCGGCCGTCTCGATCGAGACCTCTTCGGCATGGGGCTGCCAGGTGCGCACCACCGGTCCTCCGGCTTCGCCGCGGTGTCGGCCAAGAATCGAAAACGGGTCGTGATCGCGACCCTTCGTCAGACGCGTCAAGCGCGATTTATCCATTTCGGTGACAATCCCTGTTGTGTAATCCTGCGATCGAACCGGTACTATTGCGGAGGAATAATGCCATGAGCGAACCGTGCCCCCATTACGACTACTGCGGCCAGCGCGAAAATGAAGACCCACGCTTCGTCAGCACCTTGACCAAATCGACTTTTGCAATTCTGCTTGCTGGCGGACGAGGCAGCCGGCTGCACGAACTCACCGACTGGCGCGCCAAACCAGCGGTGCCGTTCGGCGGCAAGTTTCGCATCATCGATTTCACACTGTCCAACTGCGTCAATTCCGGCGTGCGTCGGGTGGCGGTGGCAACACAGTACAAGGCACACAGCCTGATACGCCACCTGCAGCGCGGCTGGAGCTTTCTCGATGGTCGATTTGACGATTTCATCGACATCGTGCCCGCCGCGCAGCAAGTCAGCGAAGACTCATGGTACCAAGGCACGGCGGATGCCGTGTATCAGAATCTCAACATTATTCGAGGCAGCAAGCCGGAACTCGTGCTGATTCTTTCCGGCGATCACATCTACAAGATGGACTACGGGCGCATGCTGGCCTATCACGTGAGCCGCAAGGCCGACCTGACCGTAGGTTGCGTCGAGGTGCCGATCGCCGATGCCACCCAGTTCGGCGTCATGAGCATCGACGATGACGGTCGGATTCGCAAGTTCTCGGAAAAGCCCGCTAATCCGGAACCCATGCCGGGCAATCCCGAGATGGCACTCGGCAGCATGGGAATCTATGTATTCAATGCAGACTTCCTGTTCGAACACCTGATACGCGACGCCGAGGAGCTGGTATCCAGCCGCGACTTCGGCAAGGACATCATCCCCTACTCGGTGCCCCGCAATCGGGTGTTCGCTCATCGCTTTTCCGACAGTTGTGTCGGAACCCTGCCCGGCAGCAAGCATTACTGGCGCGACGTGGGCACGATCGACGCGTACTGGGAAGCGAATATGGAACTCTGCAAGGTAACACCCGAACTCAACATGTACGACAGCGCATGGCCGATCTGGACCTATCAGGAACAGTTGCCGCCGGCCAAGTTCGTGTTCAACGACGAGGAACGGCGCGGCATGGCGGTCGATTCGCTGGTTTCCGGCGGCAACGTCATCAGCGGCGCAACGGTACGCCGCTCGCTGATGTTTTCCAACGTGCGTGCCAACAGCTATTCGCTGATCGAGGATTCGGTGATTCTCCCCGAGGTCGAGATCGGCCGCAACGCAGTGCTCAAGCGATGTGTGATCGACAAGGGCGTAACGATTCCTGAGGGCTTGAAGGTCGGAGTCGATCCCGAAAGCGACCGTCGGCGGTTTCGCGTCACCGAGCGTGGTGTCACACTGATTACCGCGGCGATGTTGGGACAGGCCTTGCATCAATTGCGCTGATCCGCAAGGCAGGCGGGGTCGATGCGGTGCACGTCTGACACTTCCGCCTGTCGGTTTTCCGGCTGTCTGCCATACGCGGCACGCGGCGAGTGCAGCGTGCTGGTCGACGATCGCGGCGATTGCACGGGATAAGCGGGCGAGAACATAATGCAGGCTGTGGCGTTGCGGATTCGCCGCAGCGTGCGGCACAAACGATATTCATACCGGCGTCCATGCCGGATGACCGATATCAGGACAGGCGTTCTGCCCGGAGATGGAGCAACTTACGATACTTGATTGATGTTTGGCGTCGGCGGCATGGGGCCGATCTCCAGCCGCAAGGCGTTCCGGAAACCGTTGGCCGAGGGGTCGAGGGCATCGCGCTGATCGCGGCGATCGAGGGCGTTTGCCCGTCTCCCAGGATCAGGCTCGGCTGAAAACCAAGGGAACAACAAACAATGCCCGGCACCCCTTTCTTGCTCGAAGTCAATCCGCAGATCCCGCTGCGCCTGAGGCGCCTGCAGGAACTGGCGAACAACCTCTGGTACAGCTGGGATCGGCCGACGCGGACGCTGTTCGCGCGACTGCATCCATCGTTGTGGAAGCGCGCCCAGCACAGTCCGAAGGCCTTTCTCAAACGGGTCTCGCAGTGGCGACTCAATGAGGCGGCTGAGGACCGCGTTTTCCTCAATGCCTACAACCGGGTGCTGTCTGCCTACGACACCTACCATGCGCAGACGACACGGCTGAAGGAGACGACCGACTTCGGCGAAGGGGATCTGGTCGCCTACTTCTGTTTCGAGTTCGGTTTTCACGAAAGCCTGCCGATCTATTCCGGCGGATTGGGCATTCTGGCCGGCGATCACTGCAAGACCGCCAGCGACCTGGGGCTGAACTTCGTCGGGATCGGGCTGCTGTATCACCAGGGGTATTTCAACCAGACCATCGACAACGAGGGCAACCAGCACGCGCTGTACACAACCTCCGATTTCGACGACCTGCCGATATCCCCGCTGGTTCGTAAGGACGGCGCCGAACTGCGTGTCAGCGTACCCCTGCCCGGCCGCAATGTCCTGCTCAAGGTTTGGCAGGCCCGCGTCGGTCATGTGCGCCTGTTTCTGCTCGACAGTTTCCTGCCCGAAAACAGTCCTGCCGACCGGGATATCGCGCACCGCCTCTACGGCGGCGATCGCACGACCCGCATCGAGCAGGAAATCCTGCTCGGCATCGGCGGCGTGCGCGCGCTGGCCGCGCTTGAGGTCAAGCCGACCGTCTGGCACATCAACGAGGGGCATGCGGCGTTCCTGGCTTTCGAGCGGGTTCGCATGCTGATCGAGTCGGGACTGGACTTCAGCGGTGCGCTCGAGGCTGTCGCCGCGAACACGGTATTCACCACGCATACGCCGGTCCCGGCCGGCCACGATCACTTTGCCGAAGACACGGTACGACACTATTTCTCGAGTTGGCCGCCCCTGCTCGGCATTCCGATCGAACAAATGCTCGGAATGGGCCGCACACCGGCCAGCCCCGAATTCAACATGTCGGCGCTCGCCGTGCGTGCGTCGCGCTTCCACAACGGCGTGTCCGCCATCCACGGTGAAGTGTCGTCGCGCGTGCTTTCCAACATGTGGCCACAGATCGATCCGACCGAGAACCCGATCGGCCATGTGACCAATGGCGTCCACGTCCCGACGTTTCTCGCGCCCGAGTGGTACGACCTGTTCGACCGGCACCTGGGTTACGGCTGGAAACAGCGGCTGACCGACCCCGAGTGTTGGGAAGGCATTCATGCAATTCCCGACCAGCAGTTCTGGGCCGTACGTCAGGCCCTCAAGTCACAGCTTTTCAGCCAGCTGCGCGACCGCATATCGGAGCAGCATGCCCGCAATCATGGCTCCCAGGCTCACATGGACCGCGTGCTCCGGCTGGCCAACCCGGCCAATCCGCAGGCGCTGACGATCGGCTTCGCGCGGCGCTTCGCGACCTACAAGCGCGCCCATCTGCTGTTCGAGAATCTCGACTGGTTGCGCGAAATCGTCTGCGACGAGCAGCGCCCGGTGCTGTTCATGTTCGCCGGCAAGGCCCACCCGGCCGACCGGCCGGGGCAGGACATGATTCGCCGCGTCGACCAGGTCTCGCGCATGGCGGAATTCGAGGGCCGGATCCTGCTGGTCGAGGGCTACGACCTGCGGCTGGCACGCCGGCTGGTATCGGGCGTCGATGTGTGGCTCAACAATCCGATCTATCCGCTGGAAGCATCCGGCACTTCCGGCATGAAGGCCGCGTTGAACGGCGTCATAAATCTGTCGATCCTCGACGGCTGGTGGGGTGAAGGCTACGACGGCAGCAACGGCTGGGGCATCAAGCCCGTGGCGGATTCTGCCGACGCCGCCCGGCGCGACCGGGAGGAAGTCCGCACCCTCTACGAGATCCTGCAGGATTCGGTGGTGCCGCTGTTCTACGAAACCGGGCCGCTCGGCTTTTCGCCGGCCTGGGTGGCGATGGCCAAGCGTTCGATCGCGACCCTGCTGCCGCGCTTCAACACCGAGCGAATGCTGGGTGAGTATGTAGAGAACTTCTATCGTCCCGCCGCCAGGCAGTGGCATCGGCTCTCCCGCGACGACTACGCGCCAGCAAAGGAACTGGCGACCTGGAAGTCGAATGTTCGCGGCCACTGGAGCCGGGTGCGGGTTCGTCGTCTCGACAGCCAGCAGGCGCGAATTTCGTTCGGCGATGCTCTGCGCTTCGAGCTGGCGGTCGAACTCGATGGCCTGGAGCCTGCCGACATCAAGGTCGAACTAGTATTGGGCCGCCCTTCTGACGACGACAGACCGCACAATGCCAAGCAGTTCGAACTGCTCTGGATGAAGCGACTCGAGGGCGGCGAGCATCTTTATGCGATCGAACTGCAGCCCGAGCTGTGCGGCAAGATCGACTATCGCTTCCGCGTCTATCCCAATCATGCCCTGCTCACCCATCCGTTCGAGATGGGCATGATGCTCTGGCTCTGACTCGGTTCCGTACCGCTAACCGGGCAAGCCGCGGGCACGCGGCCTGCTCGTTCGGCGCAATATCGGCTGCGCCCTACGTTTGCGACTTGCCGGCGACAGCCAGGACGGCCTTCGGATTGGTGCTCGCGATAGCCAGCAGAGTCCGCGCCGCGCCACTGGGTTCCTTTCGGCCTTGCTCCCAGCCTTGCAGGGTGCGAACAGAGACACCCATGAGGAGCGCGAACTGAGACTGCGAAAGGCCCGTTTTCTTGCGCGCCTCGATGACCGGCGACGACACGACATGAACCTGACCGACCCTCATCTGGCGCACGGACTGCAGCAACTCCGCCGCGAGGTCGCGTTGCGCTTCGTACGCTTCCAGTTCGGCTTTGGTGAGGGGCTTAATCTTCGAGGGCACGGCGTATCTCCTTCAACTTGGGGCCAGTGAGGTTGTCGGTTTTCGCCTTGGCGTACAGCGTGAGCAAGACAACTTCACCTTGAGCGGTACGAGTGAAGTAGATCACCCGAACGCCACCAGACTTGCCCGAACCTGCTCTACCCCAACGGACCTTGCGTATGCCGCCGGACTCGGGCACGACATCTCCGGCAGTAGGGCGCTCGGCAATGTAGGCAGCGAAGGCGCCACGTTCCTCTTCTGTCCAGTAGTGAGGCCACTGGCGCTGGAACAAGAGCGTTTCGACAACCGTGAGCATTCGCTACTTATACGCCTGAGGCGCATAGACGTCCAGCGTCCGATTCGAGACGACAGCCGCCTCCGTCCCTGTCCTTCCCCTCGAAGAGGGAAGAAGAGCGGCGACGCATGGTCTCCGCGCCGCCGCACCACCGAGAACACGCAGGCCTGGAAGCCGCATGGATAGGACTTCCCGGGGCATGCCATGCCACGAGGCCTAATCCATGCGGCTCTCACGCACTCCCCTGCCAGGACCGCCATGCCATGCGGCATCCGGCACGGTACGAAAATCGCGAAAACCCCTGTCCGGTGCTATGGTCAAAGCGCCAGGTTGCGCGTGCCAGCGTGCACAAAGCACACGGCGCGGGATTCAGCTCACGAGGCGCCGTCCAGCGAATTCGCCGATCAGGCGAGACGACAAGGAGAGACAGTCGATGAATGTCCCCGGCAGTCCGCTTGCTCCGGTGCTGCAATCGCTCGACGATCGCTACACCCAGCCCACCGGCCGCGTCTCCCTGACCGGCAGCCAGGCGCTGGTGCGCCTGCTGCTGATGCAGCGCGAACGCGATGCCGCCGCTGGACTCGACACTGCCGGCTTCGTTTCCGGCTATCGCGGCTCGCCGCTCGGCGGCTTCGACCAGACACTGTGGAAAGCGCGCGAGCACCTGCAGTCGCACAACATCGTGTTCCAGCCGGGCGTCAATGAAGATCTCGCCGCCACTGCCGTATGGGGTAGCCAGCAGGTCAATCTGTTCCCCGGCGCCCGCCATGCCGGCGTCTTCGCGCTCTGGTACGGCAAGGGCCCGGGCGTCGATCGTTGCGGCGACGTGTTCCGCCATGCCAATGCCGCCGGCAGCTCGCGTCATGGTGGCGTGCTGGTGATCGCCGGCGACGACCATGCGGCCAAGTCGTCGACCCTGCCGCATCAGACCGATCACGTCTTCAAGGCAGTCGCCATGCCGCTGCTGGCGCCGTCGAGTGTGCAGGAGTATCTCGATCTGGGCATCCATGGCTGGAGCCTATCGCGCTACTCGGGTTGCTGGGTGGCGTTCAAGGCCGTCGCCGATACGGTCGAGACCACCGCATCGGTCGACTGCGATCCGCATCGCGTCGAGATCCGCCTGCCGACCGATTTCGAGATGCCGCCCGACGGCCTCAACATCCGCTGGCCCGATCCGCCGCTGGTGCAGGAAAACCGGCTGCTGCACTTCAAGCTCTACGCCGCCCTCGCCTACTGCCGCGCCAACCGGCTCAATCGCATCGTCATCGATTCGCCGAACCCGCGGCTGGGCATCATCACCTCGGGCAAGTCCTACCCCGACGTGCGCCAGGCGTTCGATGACCTGGGCATCGACGAGGCGCTGGCCAGGGAGATCGGCATCCGGCTCTACAAGGTGGGCATGATCTGGCCGCTCGAGGCCGAAGGCGTGCGCCGCTTCGCCGAAGGGCTGGACGAAATCCTGGTGGTCGAGGAAAAGCGCCCGTTCCTCGAATACCAGTTGAAGGAGGAACTCTACAACTGGCGCGAGGACGTGCGTCCGCGGGTGGTCGGCAAGTTCGACGAAAAAGGCGAATGGGCGCTTATCCCGACTGCACACGGCTGCCTCGAACATGGCGACTGGCTGCTGCCGGCGGCGGGTGAGCTGACGCCGGCGATCATCGCGCGCGCCATCGCGCTGCGGGTCGACCGCTTCTTCGTCTCGCAGCGCATTCGCGAACGGCTGGCCTTTCTCGACGCCAAGGATCGCTCGCTCGCGTCGCGCACCTTCAACATCGAGCGCGTGCCGACATTCTGCCCGGGCTGCCCGCACAACACCTCGACCAAGGTGCCGGAGGGCTCGCGCGCGATGGCCGGCATCGGCTGCCACTACCTGGCGGTCATGATGCCCGACCGCAACACGGCCACCTTCTCGCACATGGGCGGCGAAGGCGTCGCCTGGGTCGGCCAGGCGCCGTTCACAGAAACCAGCCACGTGTTCGCCAACCTCGGCGACGGCACCTACTTTCATTCCGGCCTGCTCGCCATCCGGCAGGCAGTCGCGGCCGGCGTCAGCATGACCTACAAGATCCTCTACAACGATGCGGTCGCGATGACCGGCGGCCAGCCGGTCGACGGCCCGCTCAGCGTGCCGATGATCGCCCGCCAGATCGAGGCCGAAGGCGTGCAGACGATCGTCGTGGTGACCGACGGCACCGCGCACGACTACAGCGCGCGCGATCTGCCCGCCGGCACACCGATCCGCCACCGCGACGAACTCGATGCCATCCAGCGCGAATTGCGCGAAGTCACGGGCGTCTCGGCCCTGATCTACGATCAGACCTGCGCCGCCGAAAAGCGCCGTCGGCGCAAGCGCGGCACCTACCCGGACCCGGCAAGGCGCGTGTTCATCAACCAGAAGGTCTGCGAAGGCTGCGGCGATTGCGGCGTCCAGTCGAACTGCATGGCGGTGGTACCGCTGGAAACCGAATTCGGACGCAAGCGGGCAGTCGACCAGTCCATCTGCAACAAGGATTATTCGTGTCTCACCGGCTTCTGTCCGAGCTTCGTCACGATCGAAGGCGGACTGCCGCGCAAGGGCAAGGCGCTCGCCGTCGACGAGTCACCGTTTCCGCCGCCACCCCAGCCTGCGCTGCCGGGCACCGCCAAGCCGTTCGGCATACTGGTCACCGGCGTCGGCGGAACCGGGGTGGTGACCATCGGCGCGCTGATCGGCATGGCAGCGCATCTCGACGGACGCGGGGTGTCGGTGCTCGACATGACCGGCCTCGCGCAGAAAGGCGGCGCTGTGTGCTCGCACGTGAGGATCGCCGATCGGCCCGAGGATCTTTACGCGACTCGCATCGCGCATGGCGAGGCCGATACCGTAATCGGCGGCGATCTGGTGGTATCGGCCGGCATCGAATGCCTGAGCAAGGTGCGGCACGGACACACCCGCGCCGTGGTCAACTGTGCCGAGACCCCGACGGCGGACTTTGCCCGCAACCCCGACTGGCAGTTTCCGCAGGACAAGATGCAGGATGCAATTCAAACCGCGGTCGGGGCGGAGGCCTGCGACTTTTTCGACGCCCAGGCGCTGGCGACAGGTCTGTTCGGCGATGCCATCGCGACCAACCTGTTCCTACTCGGCTACGCCTGGCAGAAGGGCATGGTGCCGGTGACGCTGGCCTCGCTCGAACAGGCCATCGCGCTCAATGCCAGCGCAGTCGAGATGAATCGCAAGGCGCTGCTGTGGGGTCGCCGTGCCGCGGTCGGACTCGAAGCGGTTCGGCGCTTTGCCGAACCCGCCGCGGTCATACCGGTCCGGCCGCCGACGCTCGACGAACTGGTCGCCCGACGGGCCGAGTTCCTCGTCGACTATCAGGATGCCGCCTACGCTCAACGCTATCGCGCGCTGGTCCAGCGCGTGCGGGAAGCCGAATTGCCGCTCGCTTCGAGCGAACTCGGCTCGGCAGTCGCGCGCGGCTACTTCAAGCTGCTCGCCTACAAGGACGAGTACGAAGTCGCTCGCCTGTATTGCGATCCGGCATTCTGGGACGAGCTGACGGCAACCTTCGAAGGCGAGTTCAAGGCGCGGTTCCAACTGGCGCCGCCACTGCTCGGCCGGCCCGATCCCGATACCGGCCGCATCGCGAAACGCAGCTACAGCCAGCGCATGCTGTGGGTGTTCCGGATTCTCGCCAGGCTGCGCGGACTTCGCGGCACCCGCTGGGATCCATTCGGCTACACGGCGGATCGCAGACTCGAGCGGGCGCTGATCGTCGACTACGAGTGCGACATCGCACGCATCATCGGCGAACTCACACCGGCACGACTGGCGATCGCGGCAGAGATCGCGCGCCTGCCCGAGCAGGTCCGCGGCTTCGGCCACATCAAGCACGAAGCGGCCAGCAAGGCAACCAGGCGGCGAGACGAATTGTGGGCGGACTGGGAACGCACAGCGCAGTCTGCACCGGCATCCGCGCATGCCGGCGGGACGTGCTAAGGTGAAAAGTCGCGCACGACAATCGATCGGGAAACGGGAGTAAACGCATGGAACTGGGCATGATCGGTCTCGGCAGGATGGGTGCCAACATGGTGCAGCGGCTGATGCGCGGCGGCCACCGCTGCGTCGTGTACGACCGCAGTCCGGAGGCGGTGCAGGCCCTGGTCGCGCAAGGCGCGGTCGGGGCGGCCTCGCTGGCAGATTTCGCCGCGCGTCTGGCGCCGCCGCGCGCGGTCTGGCTGATGGTGCCCGCTGCGGTGGTGAGCAGCGCGCTCGCCGATCTGCTGCCCCTGCTCCAGCAGGGCGATCTGGTGGTCGACGGCGGCAATTCCCACTACGTCGATGACATTGCACGCGCCGAGGCGCTGGCGCCGCAGGGTATCGACTACGTCGATGTCGGCACCAGCGGAGGTGTCTGGGGCCTGGAGCGCGGCTATTGCATGATGATCGGCGGTCCTCCGCAGGCGGTGCAGCGGCTCGACCCGATCTTCCGCACCCTGGCGCCGGGACGCGGCGGCATTGCGGCCACGGCGGGACGCGCCGGCGGCAGCGCCGAGGAGGGCTATCTGCATTGCGGTCCGGCCGGCGCCGGGCACTTCGTCAAGATGGTGCACAACGGCATCGAATATGGCCTCATGGCCGCCTATGCCGAAGGGCTGAACATCCTGCACCACGCCAACGCCGGCAAGCGCGAGCGCGGTGCCGACGCCGAAACCGCCCCGCTGCGCCACCCCGAACATTTCCCCTATGACTTCAACCTGGCCGACATCGCCGAGTTGTGGCGCCGCGGCAGCGTGGTGTCGTCGTGGCTGCTAGATCTCACCGCCGGGGCGCTGGCGAAACAGCCCGACCTGGCGAACTTCTCCGGGCGCGTGTCCGACTCCGGCGAGGGCCGCTGGACCGTGCTCGCCGCCATCGAGGCCGGTGTGCCGGCGCCGGTGCTCTCGGCCGCGCTCTACCAGCGCTTCGCGTCGCGCGGCGAAGACGACTTTGCCAACAAGCTGCTGTCGGCCTTGCGCTTCGAATTCGGCGGCCACCACGAACGCGGTGAGGGCGGCTGAGATGGCGACCACCGAAATCGCGAGCACGGTGCCCGCCGCGCAGGGCCAGATCGCCGATTCGTGCGTCATGGTGATCTTCGGTGCCAGCGGCGATCTGACCAAGCGCAAGCTGATCCCGGCACTGTGCAACCTGGCCAGGGACAAGCTGCTGTCGGGCGAATTCGCGGTGATCGGACTGGCCACCCGCGACCTCGACACCGAGAGCTTCCGCCAGAAGCTCAGCGAGGAGGTTCGCGACGACACGACCACACCGGCGGAGGCCGCCATCTGCGACTGGCTGCTGCAGCGCATCCACTACGTGCAGGGCTCGCTCGAAGACCCGCAAGCCTATCAGCGCCTGGGCGCGCAGATCGCAGCAGTCAGCAAGGAACGCGGCATTCGTGCCAACCACTTCTACTACCTTGCGGTGGCGCCGCGATTCTTCGGCGAGATCGTGCGCCAACTCGGGGCGGCCGGGCTGGCGCGGGAGGACGGCGGAAACTGGCGCCGTGTCATCGTCGAGAAACCATTCGGGCGCGACCTGGAATCGGCCCGCGCCCTGAACGCGGACATCAAGCAGGTACTGGCGGAGCGGCAGATCTACCGCATCGACCACTACCTGGGCAAGGAGACGGTGCAGAACCTGATGGTATTCCGCTTCGGCAATGGCATCTTCGAGCCGATCTGGAACCGGCGCTACATCGACCATGTGCAGATCACCGCGGCCGAGACGGTGGGCGTGGAAACCCGCGGCGGCTACTACGAAACCTCCGGGGCGCTGCGCGACATGGTGCCGAACCATCTGTTCCAGCTCTTGTCGCTGACGGCGATGGAGCCGCCGATTTCCTTCAGCGCCAACGCCGTGCGCGACGAGCAGGCCAAGGTGCTCAATGCCATCCCGCCGCTGACCCACGAGGACGTGCTGTCGCGCACGGTCCGCGGCCAGTATGGCGAAGGCATCATCGGCGGCGCGCCTGTGCCGGCCTACCGCGCCGAGGCCAATGTGGCGCCCGCCTCATCGACCGACTCCTTCGTCGTGCTCAAGCTCAACATCGACAACTGGCGCTGGGCCGGTGTGCCGTTCTATGTGCGCACCGGCAAACGGCTCGCCAGCCGCGCCACCGAGATCGTGATCCAGTTCCGCCGCGCCCCGTTCATGCTGTTCCGCAAGACCGGTGTCGGCGACCTGACCACCAACCAGCTGGTGATCCGCGTCGCGCCCAGCGAAGGCATATCGCTGCGCTTCGGCGCCAAGATTCCGGGCCCCCTGATGCGCCAGGGCGCGGTCGAAATGGATTTCTGCTATGCCGACTATTTCGGCAGCAATCCGAGTACCGGCTACGAACGCCTGCTCTACGACTGCATGATCGGCGATCAGACCCTGTTTCAGCGCGCCGACATGGTCGAGGCAGGATGGACCGTGGTGACGCCGGTGCTCGACGTGTGGCAGGCGCTGCCGCCGCGCAGCTTCCCCAACTACGCCTCCGGCAGTTGGGGACCGAAAGAGGCCGACGAGATGCTCGAGCGCGACGGGCGTGTCTGGCGCGAGACCGGCACGGCTTGAACGCCGTCGGCCCATGAAGCCGGAGATCCTGATCGTCGATGACGCAGCGGCCGTCGCGCATGCCGCGGCGGCCGATTTCGCGCGGCATTGCCGGCGCAGCGTGGCCGAGCATAGCGCGTGCAGCGTCGCCCTGGCGGGCGGCAGCACACCCGCGGGCATGTACGCGCTGCTGGCGACCAACGCGGCGCTGCGCGACGCGGTGCCCTGGGAGCACCTGCATTTCTTCTGGGGCGACGAACGCCATGTTCCGCCCGATCACCCCGACAGCAACTACCGGATGGCCCACGAGGCCCTGCTGTCCCGCGTGCCGGTGGCGGAGAACCGCGTGCATCGAATCGCCGGCGAGAACCCGGATGCGCAGCGGGCCGCGGAGGACTACGAGCAGACGCTGCGCGCCTACTTCGCCTTGCCGGCGGGGGTGTTCCCGCGCCTCGACCTGGTGCTGCTCGGTCTGGGTAGCGACGGACACACGGCCTCCCTGTTTCCTGCCACCCCGGCGCTGGCCGAGGGCGAGCGGCTGGTCGTGGCGAACCCGGTGGCGCGACTCCACGCCGATCGCATTACGCTCACCGTGCCGGTCCTCAATCACGCGGCGCGGGTGGTATTCGTGGTGAGCGGCCGCGGCAAGGCAGCGGCGCTGCAGGCGGTGCTCGAAGGCGCCCATCTGCCCGAGCGCTACCCGGCCCAGTTGATCGCCCCGGTGAGCGGCTCGCTGGCATGGATCGTCGACCGGGATGCGGCGCACCTGCTCGGGGGGCAGAGCGCTGCCTGACGTGATTTTGACAACTCACAAGAACACTCTGGCGCAACAACTTGATTGTAAGCGATTGTCTATGCACTTCCATGCGGCCAAACCCACTGTTGCAGGAGCCCGAAACGCCCTGATTGACCGGCCTTCCAATCTTCTGTACAGTTGATCTGTACATAGACAGGAGGCCCGAAATGAAGGACGTCAACGTCACCACATTGCGGCAGAACCTGCCCGATTACTTGGCGCAGGTCGAGCAGGGTGAAACGCTCAGGGTCACCCTGCGCGGGCGGGTCATCGCCGAGATCACGCCACCCGCGCCCGATAGAGACCAGTCCGACGCGGCCCGCGCCCGCTTGCGCGGCAGCCTCCTGCGCTACGACGCCCCGTTCGAACCGGTGATCGCGCCCGACGAATGGGAGATGAATCGGGACATCAAGCGAGACACGAACCAGTGATCGTGCTCGATACCCACGTGCTGCTGTGGTGGCTCTCCGGCGCACCGCAGCTTTCGCCGGCAGCCAGTCTGGCGGTTGCCGAAGCCGCGTCCGCGGATCGGGTGATCGCCTCGACCATCAGCGTCCTGGAGATCGCCACGGCAGCGCGCCGCGGTCGCCTTCAGCTCTCGATGCCCGTTGCGCAGTGGCTCGCCGACGTGCGCCAGTTGCCGGAACTGCGCTTCGAACCGGTGACCGCCGGGATCGCAGAACTGGCCGGCAGCTTCGCCGACGAGATCCACGGCGACCCGGCCGACCGCCTGATTGCCGCCACCGCCATCGCGCTGGCCTGTCCGCTCGTGACCGCCGACAAGAAGCTGCGCGCCAGCAGGCTCGTGCCCACGGTCTGGTGATGTCATCTGTCTGGAAGCCCCATGGATAGGGCGTCTTCAGCATGGCATGGCGACGAGCGACTGTCGACGAGCCCTGCAGGCATGCCATGCCGCAGATGTCCAGTCCATGCGGCTCCCAGGGCAGGCGCTGCGCGTATGCCCAGCGGACCGATTGACCCATGACGCCGTCACTGCACGCGCTGCATGCCGACATCACCACGCTGGCGATCGACGCGATCGTCAATGCCGCCAACACGTCGCTGCTCGGCGGCGGTGGCGTGGACGGCGCGATCCACCGCGCCGCCGGACCGGAACTCCTGCATGAATGCCGCGCGCTTGGCGGCTGCGCGACCGGCGACGCCAAGATCACCCGCGGCTACCGGCTTCAAGCTCGGCACGTGATCCACACCGTCGGCCCGGTCTGGCGCGGCGGCGCCAGTGGCGAGCCGGCGCTGCTGGCCTCGTGCTATCGGCGCTCGCTCGAAATCGCCGCCCTGAACGGTATCGCCACCCTTGCCTTTCCGGGCATCAGCACCGGCATCTACGGCTACCCGATCGGGCCGGCCGCCGAACTGGCTGTCGCCACGGTTCGCGCCTGTCTGCAGGAATTCGCCGCGATCGACAAGGTTATGTTCTGCTGTTTTTCCCGGAGCGATCTGGCGGTCTATCAGAACCTGCTCGGCGACGCGCCACCGAACAGGCTGCCGAATTCGTGAAACGGGGCAATCTGCTTGTGCTACCCGCATTGCATTGGCCGGGCGAACTGGTGTCTTTGGCGAACGAATGGACGGTGTCGTGACGATCGCCCCTCACTCGTGCAATAGCCTTCCCTGTGTTTCCAACGGTGTTTCCTATGGCGGGCCCACGGTGGCTCCGGGCCGAAATATTTCTCACATGGGGTTGCGATGCGAACAAATTTCGTCCTCGTTGATTTCGAGAACGTACAGCCAAAGGATCTTGGCTTGCTCAAGGACGGCCCGTTCAAAGCAAAGGTATTCCTCGGCCCGAATCAATCGAAGATTCCTGTCGCGCTTGCAGCGGCTCTGCAGTCCCTCGGTAGCAATGCCGAGTATGTGGTCCTTGAGACAGCCGGGAACAACGCCCTCGACTTCCACATTGCCTACTACATTGGCGTGCTTTCGTCCGAAGACCCGACTGCCTACTTTCACATTATCTCCAAGGACTCTGGCTTCGACCCTTTGATCAAGCACCTCAAGGGAAAAAAGGTCTACGCGCAGCGCTCCACGTGCATAGCGGATATTCCTTACTTCAAACCCACTCTTCCCGTCACACCCGAGGCTCAAATTGAAGTCGTCGTCGCGGACCTCATACGTCGAAAGGCGTCCAAGCCTCGGACTCAGAAGACCCTTCTCAGCACGCTGCATGCACTATTCAAAAAGGAGCTTTCCGAGCAGCAGCTCTCGCAGTTATTCACGTCACTGTGCACTCGCGGCGTAGTGAAAGTCGATGGCGGCAAAGTTTCGTATGACCTGCCCGTTGAATCCTAGTCGAATGGATTGTCGGGTCCGGTCTCGGATTGCGCTGTACTTGCAGAACAACCGGACGATACCGCGCAATTCGTGGCCCGTCAGTCCGCCTGCCTCCTCCGCCGATCGCCATAAGCGCCGCGGCGCTTCGCGTTGGGCGCCATGAGCACCAAAATCGTCCCACTCGCTGAATCGCACTTCGACGCATTGCGGCTCGTGCTCGACCTCGTTGCTCGCGAGAGGCGTTACCTGGCATTCCTTCGAGCACCGCCCGCCGAGCAAGCTTTCGAGTTCTATCGCAACATCGTCGCAAACGATCTTTGCCACTTCGTTGCGCTGACTGACGGAGAAGTGGTCGGCTGGTGCGACGTACTCCCCACGCACGGAGAGTCACGGATCCACATGGGCACGCTCGGCATCGGCTTGATTGCATCGGCAAGACATCAGGGCACTGGCTCGTCACTCATGGAAGCGACGATAGCCAAAGCCTGGGCCAAGGGCTTGTCCAGAATCGAGCTGACCGTTCGCGCCGACAATCTGAATGCCAGGGCGCTGTACGAACGCATGGGGTTCAGGATGGAAGGTCTGCATCAGCGCGCGTTTCTTGTCGACGGAGAGTTCTACGATTCATACTCCATGGCGCTGCTTCGTCGAGACGATGCCCGAGTCTCCCGGCCAGCGGATCCACAGGAGAAGCCATGACGAAATCGACCGCGACATACTGGAACACTCTCGCGCCGGAAAACGAGAAGCGCTGGACGCCGATCGAAGGTCTCCAGGGCATGGTCGAAGAACTGACCTTGAGCATCGACCCGATCACCGGCGAGTACACGCGGCTGACGCGCTTTCTCGCGGGTGCCGACACGTCGGCGTTCGGCGGAAAGTCCCACCCCTATCCCGAGGAAGTGTTCATCGTCAGCGGCCGGCTGTTCGACGCGGCTTTCGACCTGTGGCTGGAAGCCGGCCATTACGCCAGCCGGCCGCCCGGCGAATTGCATGGGCCGTTCAGCACCGATGTCGGCTGCGTGGTGCTGGAAGTATCGTTTCCGAATCGGGTTGCGGACGGCGCCGGCGACTGAGTCTGCGACCAAAGCCGCCCGCCGATCCCGACCGGCTGCGCCTGCATCCCGTCCTCCCGTATTGGCCCGTGCCCCACCGGCACCCGGGCATGGCCGCGCTGCTCGCGCTGCCGGTTGGCGCCGCCAGACGTGATAACTTCGGCGCCGACCCGCATTTCTCACGACGACGGCGAGCAAGCGCAAAATCATGACGAACCACGGCTTACCGGCATTCACCCGTGCGAGCTGCTGACCTGCGCCACTTCGCGAGCTGTGTGCTCATCTGGAGCACGACCTGGATCGCGATCACCTTCCAGTTGGGCGATGTCGCGCCGGCTGTCAGCATCTTCTGGCGCTTCGGGCTGGCCGCACTGCTGCTGGCGGCCTACTGCGTTGCGCGGAGCTTCGCCCTGCGGACCACACTTGCCGCCCAGCGCGAGCTAATCGCGATGGGCGCCTTCATGTTCTGCGGCGCCTACCTGCTGATCTATTACGCGGAGATTTACTTGGTGTCCGGCCTGGTGGCGGTTGGCTACTCGGCCAGCCCGCTGGTCAATATGCTCACCTCGCGCATCGCCTTCGGCACGCGGATCAGCCGGCGCGTGCTCATCGGCGGCCTGCTCGGACTGGCCGGCGTGGTCTGCGTGTTCTGGCCGGAGTTCTCGCGCATCGAGGCCGATCGCGGCGCGCTGCTCGGCGCCGTATTCACGGCCGCCGGCGTGCTGGCCTCGGCAATCGGCAACGTGCTCTCGAGCCGGGCGCAGCGCCACGGCGGCAATGTCTGGCAGAAGATGGCCTGGGCGATGGGCTGGGGCGCCTGCCTGGCCGGGGCAATCGCGCTGATCAAGGGCGAGTCCTTCGGGCTGCCCGCCAGCCCGGCCTATCTGATCGCCCTGCTCTATCTGACGATCGCCGGCTCGATCATCACCTTCGCGAGCTACCTGACGCTGCTCGAAACCATCGGCGCGGCACGCGCCGGTTATATCGGTGTCATCGTGCCGATCGTCGCGCTGGCGATCTCGTCGGTGTTCGAAGACTATGACTGGCACCCGCTCGCTCACGCCGGCATCCTGCTGGCGGTGGCGGGCAACGTGTTCATCCTGCGCCGCCCGGCAAGCCCGGCTTATGACACGATTCGACACCCGGCGCCCGACCCGAAGACCTGATGCAGACTTTCCTCCACCACTTCGCGCTCGCCGCGCCGCTGTTCATCCTGGTCTTCGTCGGCTATGGATTGCAGCGCTGGGGCCACTGGCCGAAAACGGTCGCCGACGCGCTGTCGCGCTTCGTCTTCTCGATCGCGCTGCCGGCGCTGCTGTTCCACATGATGAGCGACCTGTCGCGCCTGCCGCCGGTCGACGCGCGCCTGCTGATCGCATTCTTCGGCAGCTGCCTGATCGTCTTCGTGGTCGGGCGACTGCTCGCCTGGCGCGTGTTCCGGCTCGACGGGGTCGGGCAATCGGTGTTCGCACTCGGCGGGGTGTTCTCCAACAACGTGCTGCTCGGCCTGCCGCTGGCCAAAGCCACACTGGGCGACGCGGCACTTCCGTCGGTCGCGCTGGTACTGGTGTTCAACGCGCTGACGCTATGGACGCTGGTCACCGTGTCGGTCGAATGGTCGCGCCATGGCGCGCTTTCGCTTGCCGGCTTCGCCAAGACCGCGCGCAGCGTGCTGACCAATCCGATCGTCGCGTCCATCCTGGCGGGCACACTGTTCGGCTTGTCCGGGCTGGGACTGCCCGACTTCGTCGCCGCGCCGCTGCAGATGACCGCTCAGGCCGCCGCGCCGCTGGCCCTGATTGCGCTCGGCATGAGCCTCGCCGAGTACGGCCTGCGCGCAGGCTGGCAGCAAGCTGCGGCCATCGTCAGCCTCAAGCTCCTGCTGCAGCCGCTGGTGGTGTGGGGGCTGGCGATTCTGCTCGACCTGCCGCCGATGGAAACCCGCGTCGTCGTGCTGCTCGGCTCGCTGGCCGTCGGTGTGAATGTCTACCTGATGTCCAAGCAGTTCCAGACTTTGGAAGCCCCGGTGGCGAGCAGCATGGTGCTCTCGACCCTGTTCGCCGCGCTGACCACCCCGCTGTTCCTCGCCCTGACCGGCGCCCAGCCGTGAAATCGGGGCTTCGCATGGCACCGGCCTGCGATCAAGGCGGCAAGCCATTCTCAGCGACATCACGGCTGCGAGCCAATATCCATGCGGCCTCCGGCGATGCCGCTCGCGAGATCTGTGTCGGTTCAGCGCCGCCAGAAGGCCGGCGTAAACACGACCAGCAGCGAGAAGATTTCGAGCCGGCCGATCAGCATGGCCCAGGTGCACACCCAGGTCTGGAAGTCGGTCAGCACGGCGTAGGTGGTCGCCGGCCCGACCTGATTGAGGCCGGGGCCGGTGTTGTTGATGCAGGCGACGACGGCCGAGAAGGCGGTGACGACGTCGAGCCCGGAAAAGGTCAGGAGCAGCGTCATGGCGACGATCAGGCACATGTAGGCGAAGGCGAAGGCGAGCACGGCGGACATGATGGGAACCGGCACGGCGGCGCCGCTGACCTTGACCAGATACACGGCGTTCGGGTGGATCGCCTTCAGCAGTTCGCGGTGGATCTGCTTGTAGAGCACGATTGCCCGCATCATCTTGATGCCGCCGCCGGTCGAACCGGCCGAGGTGGCAAAGCTGCACAGGAAGAGCATCCACAACGGCGCGAAGATCGGCCACAGGTTGTAGTCGGTATTGGCGAAGCCGGTGGTCGTCGCGATCGAAACGACATTGAACGCCGCGTAGCGCAGCGCTTCCTCGAAGCTCGGGTAGGTTCCCTTCGCCCAGAGGAAGGCGGCGATGCCGACGACGCTGGCGAAGACCACGATCAGGAACAGCCGTGCCTCCGGATCGGTGACATAGGGTCGCAGTGTGCGGCCGCGCACGGCCAAAAAGAGCGTGGCGAAGTTGAGTCCGGCGATCAGCATGAAGACGATCGTAACCGCTTCGATCAGCGGCGAGTTCCAGTAGCCGAAGCTCGCGTCATGACTGGAAAAGCCGCCGAGACCCATGGTCGTGAAGGTGTGCATGATCGCGTCGAACCAGCTCATGCCGGCCCAGTGCAGCGCGAAAAAGCAGCTTATCGAAACGATCAGGTAGACCAGCCACAAACCCTTCGCCGTCTGGGCAATCCGCGGGGTCAGCTTGGAATCCTTCATCGGTCCCGGCGTCTCGGCCTTGAACATCTGCCTGCCGCCGATGCCGAGCATCGGCAGCACCGCGACGGCGAGCACGATCAGGCCCATGCCGCCGAGCCAGACCAGCTCGCCGCGCCAGAAGTTGATCGACGGCGGCAGCTTGTCGAGGTCTGAAAGGACGGTCGCGCCGGTCGTCGTCAGGCCGGAAACCGCCTCGAAATAGGCGTCCGTCCAGCTCAGGCCGGGAATCTGCAGGACCAGGGGCGCTGCCGCGAACGCCGGCAGCAGCGTCCACACCATGGCGACCAGCAGAAAGGCATCGCGGTTGGAGAGCTCGCCCTTGCCGTGTCGCGTCGATTGCCACAGCACGAGGCCGGTCGCCGCAGTGATCAGCAGGGCCTCGTCGTAGGCGGCCTCGGCGCCGTCGTGCAGCAACCATGACAACGCGAGTGGCGGCAGCAGCATCAGGCCGAAGCAGAACAGAATGATCGCGAAGGCATTGAGAGCCGGGTAGTAGTGTCGCATCGCGGTCAACGGCGCCAGAATGCCGGCATCAGCACGACCAGCAAGGAGAATATCTCGAGGCGCCCGAGCAGCATGGCCCACGAGCACACCCAGGTCTGGAAATCGCTCAGCACCGCATAGGTCGACGCCGGTCCGACCAGATTGAGGCCGGGACCGGTGTTGTTGAGGCAGGCGACGACCGCCGAGAAAGCGGTGACGACATCGAGTCGGGAAGCGACCAGCAGCAAGGTCATCGAGACGATGGTGACGACGTAGATGAACATGAAGCCGAGAATGGCGTGCAGCGCGGAATCGGGAACGACGGTCGCGCCGAAGCGCACGGTCTGCAGGCTGCGCGGATGCATCGCCCGCATCAGCTCGCGGAACACCTGCTTGTAGAGAATCACCGCCCGCATCATCTTGATGCCGCCGCCGGTCGAGCCCGAGCAGGCGACGAAGCTGCCGAGAAACAGGATCCACAACTGGCCGAACATCGGCCATTGCGCGTAGTCGGTGGTCGCAAAGCCGAGCGACGTGGCCAGCGACACCGAGTGGAACGCAACGTAACGCAGGGTCGTCGCGAAGTCGGGATAGATCGCGTCGGGCCACAGGTAGAGCGAGAGCGCCAGGGTGCTGGCGGCCAGGACGCCGAGAAAATAGTGCGCCTCGCGGTCGAACCAGTAAGGAACCAGCGAGCGCCGCGACAGGACCAGGAAATGGGTGCTGTAATTGATCCCGGCCAGCAGCGCAAAACCGATGGCGACGAGCTCGATGTCAAGGCTGTTGAAGTGGCCGAGGCTGGCATCCTTGGAGGAAAAGCCGCCGAGACCCATGATCGAGAAGGCGTGCATCAGCGCGTCCCAGCCCGGCATGCCGGCGAGCCGCAGGCCGGACGCGCAGGCAATGGTCAGAATCAGGTAGACCACCCACAGACCCTTGGCCGTTTCGGTGATGCGCGGCGTGATCTTGGAATCCTTCATCGGTCCTGGCGTCTCGGCCTTGAGCATGCCGCGGCCGCCGAAGCCGAGCAGCGGCAGGATGGCAACCGCAAGAACGATCACGCCGAGGCCGCCGATCCAGTGCATGAAGGTTCGCCACAGGTTGATCGACAGCGGCAGTTCGTCCAACCCCGAGAGGACGGTCGCACCGGTCGCCGTCAGGCCCGAGACGGCCTCGAAATAGGCGTCGGTCCATGACAGCCCGTCAATCTGCAGGTAGAGCGGCAAGGCGCCAAAGGCCGGCAGCAGCGACCAGGTCAGTGCGACCAGCAGAAAACCTTCGCGCACCCGGATATCGCGCTTCCTGCCGCGCAGGGAGCAGGACATCAGCGCGCCGACGGCGACGGTGATCAGCACGGCTTCGTCATAAGCCGTGTGCGCGCCGTCGGCGATCAGCCACGACACCGACAAGGGCACCAGCATCAGCACGCCGAAGCCGACGATCAGAATGCCGAGCACGAACAGCACCGGCGCGAGATAGTTCACTTTGGCGAACGCCGCTGATCAGATGAAGCCGATCGAAACCTGGAACAGCCTTTCGACCTTGGGCACCAGCTTCTTCGATGTGCAGAACACGATCACGTGGTCGTCCGGCTCGATCAGCGTATCGTGGTGCGCCATCTCGACGTGGCCGAGCGCCATCTTGATGGCGACGTCCTGCATGCCGATCACTTCCCGCGAGTCGAGATCGCGGACGATTGCCGCGATCGTGGCACCGCGCGGCAGATCGATCTGATCGATCCGCCGCCCGACGACCTTCGAGGTCATGGCGTCACCGTGAGCGACGATTTCGAGCGCCTCGGCCAAGCCGCGGCGCAGACTGTGCACCCGCGCCACGTCGCCGCGCCGGAAATGCGCCAGCACGCAACTGATGGCGATCTGCGCCGGCGACATGGCGATGTCGATCGGCCCGCCCTGCACCATCTCGGCGTAGGCTTTACGGTTGATAAGGGCCAGCACACGCCGGCAACCGAGCCGCTTGGCCAGTGTCGCCGCCATGATGTTGTCTTCGTCGTCATTGGTCAGCGCGAGAAAGAGATCCATCTCGTCGATATTCTCCTCTTCGAGCAGGTCTCCATCCGTCGCATCGCCGACCAGCACCAGCGCCTTGTTCAGTTGCTGCGCGACGAAGTCGGCGCGCACCTTGGCTCCCTCGATGACCTTGACCTGATAGTCCTTCTCGAGCCGCCGTGCCAGTCGCATGCCGATGTTGCCGCAGCCGGCGATCATCACGCGCTTGACCGGGCGGTCCATGCGCCGCAATTCTTCCAGCGCGTAGCGGATGTTCTCGGTCGCGGCGAGCAGAAAGATTTCGTCGCCAGGCGCGATGACCGTGCTGCCTTCGGGAATGATCGCTTCGTCGCCGCGGAAGATCGCGGCAACGCGGAAATCGACATTCGGCAAATGGATCTGCACCTCGCATAGCGGACGGCCGATCAGCGGCCCGCCTTCGAAAGCCCTGACGCCGACCAGCGACAGCCGCCCATTGCCGAACTCGAGCACCTGCAACGCTTCCGGGTACTCGACCAGCTTGACGATATAGTCGGTGATGTCCTGCTCCGGACAGATCGCGTAGTCGACAGCGAAGTTGTCCGGGCCGAGCAGTTTGTCGTCCTCGAGAAAATCGGCCGAACGCAGACGGGCGATCCGGGTCGGGATGTGAAAGACGCTCTGTGCGACCTTGCAGGCAACCAGATTGGTCTGGTCGCTCTGGGTCGCGGCGATCAGGACTTCGGCATCTTCGGCCCCGGCATCGCGCAGTGTCGTCGGATAGGCGGCATTGCCGACCACGGTGCGGATGTCCAGGCGATCCTGCAGGGCGCCAAGCAGGTTCTTATCCATGTCGATCAGCGTGATGTCGTTTTCTTCCGAGACCAGGTTCTCGGCCACGCTGGCGCCGACCTGGCCCGCACCGAGAATGATGATGCGCATCGGGTTGCTCCTCTTTGTTCTTCGTCGCGACGGCCGGCGGCTGCCGCGTGGCGCCCAGCCCTGAAACCCCACTCCCAAAACGACACCCGCCTGCAAGCCAGGCGCCAGGCCGTTCTCGGCGGCATCTCCGCCAGGAGCCAATATCCATGCGGCTCACAGCGATGCCGCCGACGGAAAGCTACGCCAGACCGGCGAATCCAGTGAAAACGGCCGCCTCGCGGCAGCCGTTTCGATCTCGCCCTTTGCTGTCGGCGAACGACATTGACGCCATCCCCATCGACCCGATCTGCCTCGGTCAGGCTCTTACGCGGTTGCGGTACTCGGCGGTACGGGTGTCGATCTCGATCTTGTCGCCGATTTCGCAAAACAGCGGCACGGGTACCTCGAAGCCGGTGGTAATCCTGGCGGTCTTCATGACCTTGCCCGAGGTATCACCCTTGATCGCCGGCTCGGTATAGACGATCTCGCGCACTACCGAGTTGGGCAATTCGACCGAGATCGCTTTGCCGTTGTAGAACACCACTTCGCACGGCATGCCGTCTTCGAGATAGGCGAGCGCATCGACCATGTTCTCGGCCTCGACCTCGAACTGGTTGTAGTCGGCGTCCATGAACACGTACATCGGGTCGGCGAAGTAGGAAAAGCTCACTTCCTTGCGGTCGAGCACCACCACGTCGAACTTGTCGTCGGCCTTGTACACACTCTCGGTGCCGGTGCCGGTCAGCAGGTTCTTGAGCTTCATCTTGACCACGGCCGCGTTGCGGCCGGACTTGTTGTAGTCGGCCTTGATCACGACCATCGGGTCGGTGCCGATCATCACGACATTGCCGACGCGCAGTTCCTGGGCTGTCTTCATTGCTGGGGTTCCTGAGTTTTCCTGTGAGCTTCCCGGGCGGCGGGAATAAACGGATCATTTTAGCCGATTCATGCAGAAATCGGCCAATCGGCTCGCCAGGTCCGTCTGGCCGGCGAGACGCCGGCACCATGACTCGGCGTGGCGCTGATAGGCCGGCAGCCGGGACTCGACGGCCATCCAGGCATCGAACACGCTGTTGGCCCGGTTCCAGGCCCGCCACAGCTCGCCCAGTACGGCTGCATCGGCAGCGTCCAGCCCCTCGCAATAAAGGGCGTGGAAGGCTTCCAACTTGGTCCAGTGGGCTTCCCCGGCCTGCGGGTAGATCTGCCAGATGAGCGGACGCGCGGCCCATTGCGCGCGAACGAAAGAATCCTCGCCGCGCACGAAGTTCACGTCGCTGGTCCACAGCAATTCGTCATAGCGATCCTGCGCGACGAACGGCATCGCGCGCAGCACCAGCGCCCCGCGCGCGAGCTCCTCACCGGCCTGCACATCCTCGCGGCCGAAGAACGCGGCGGCGCCGCGCAGCAGCGGCCCGTCGGGTAGCGCGCAGACGAGCGGCCGATCGCCGGCCGCGAACGCCCGCATCAGATCGCCGGCCGCTGGATTGGGATAGCCGAACAGCGATACGACGAACGCATCGCGCGCCGGCGGCGCGAATCCGGCCGCGCGCCAGAATGCTCCGCGCGACTCTTGATCGTCGAGAAAAGCGTCGCGCCGGGCGATCAGGTCGCGTTCGCGCAACAGGCCGCCGCTGTTCGGCCCGAAACCGGGGAAGAAGAAGTGCTTGAGCAGCGGCAGGCGCGGATGCGGTGAGGCCATCGCATGGCAGCCTTCGACCCAGTGTTCGGCACTCAGGTATTCGAGGTTGATCCACACCGGCGGCAGCGGACGCGCGGCCATCGCGGCGACATAGGGCTCGGGCAAGTGGCAGGCGAATGCCTCGACCACCACGTCGGCCGCCGCCACCTCGGCGGGAAATCCGCTGTGCCAGCGATGCACCTCGACGCCACCGAGCACTTGCGCCGGGGCCAGCGGATCGAGCTGCGGGCAGAGCCGAGCGAAACTCGCCAGATCATCCACCCACAGGCGGACGGCGAAACCATGCTCGGCGAAGAGCTGGCGAGCCAGGCGCCAGCAGACACCGATGTCGCCATAGTTGTCGACCACGGCGCAAAAGACGTCCCAGCGCATTTCAGCGGCCGGCCGCCCCGAGTTGATCCGGTGCGATGGTGCCGTCCCAGCCGCCGCCCAGCGCGCGGTACAGACCGACATGGGCAGTGAAGCGCGCCAGCCTCACCTGATCGACCGCCGATTCCGCGGCCAGCAGCGTGCGCTGTGCATCGAGCACCGTGCTGAAGTCGACGGCACCGGCCTTGTAGCGCAGCTCGGCCAGGCGGTAAGCCTCGCGCGCATGCGCTGCAGCCTCGACCTGTTGCGCTTCCTGCCGCGCGAACTCCTCGACCCCGGCGAACGCATCCTCGACATCGCGAAATGACGAACGCACCGCCAGCAGGTAGTTCTCCACCAGTTCGGCGCGACGGGCGCTCGCCACCTCGACCTGCCCACGCTTGCGTCCGCCGTCGAAGATCGTGCCGGCCAGGGTGGCCGCCAGACTGTAGAAACCGCTGCCCGATCCGAACAGCGCACCCAGCGTTCCTGCCTGCCAGCCGCCGCCCACGCCAAGGGTCAGCGAAGGCAGCACTGCCGCCCGCGCGGCATTGACATCGGCATTGGCGGCGCGCAGATCGGCCTCGGCCCGCCGCACGTCGGGGCGGCGTTCGATCAGTTGTGCAGGGACTCCAGATACCACCGCCGGCAGCGCCAGCGGCCGCAGCGACGCTTGCGGATCGGGCGCATCGGCGGGATTGCGGGCGAGCAGTACGGCCAGCGCGTCGCGCGCCACCTGCCGTTGCTGGCGCAGCGGCGGAACGGCCGCTTCGCTCGATGCGAGTTGCGAGCGCTGGCGTTCGAGCTCCAGCGCCGACACGCGCCCCGCCGCCTTCTGCGCCTCGACCAGCGCGAGCAGCCGGCGCGCGACCACCAGGTTGTCCTCGGCGGTGCGCAGCCGATCGTTGAGCGACAGCACCTGGAAATAGCTGTTGGCCAGATCGGAGGTCAGCGACAGGCGAACCACCTCCTGCCCGAAGCGGCTGGACAGCAGCGCCGCCTCGCCCGCGCGTGCCGTTTCGCGATTCAGCCCCCACAGATCGATCTCGTAGCTCGCCTGCAAGCCAAGGGAAACGCTGTTGCTGGCCTCGCTGCCGCCGGACTTGCTGCGCCCCGCCCCGAGATCCCCGCTCAGCGACGGATAGAGGCCGGCCGATGCGATGCGCGCGCGCGCCCGCGCCTGGTCCACGCGTGCCGCTGCTGCGCGAATGTCATGATTCGCCGATTGCGCGTCGAGCATCAGTCGATCGAGTTCGGCACTGCCGAATGCCGACCACCACTGCCGGTCGGAGAACTGTCCATCACCAGCGGCCGGCCGGCCGAGCCATTCCGCAGGCGCATTTGGGTCGGGCCGGCGATAGGCGTCGGACAAGCCGGCGCATCCGGCGAGCAGCACGGGCAGGCAGAGAACCACGATCGAACGAAGCACGGGCATCGTCATTCCGCCGACAGGGCGACCACCGGGTCGAGGCGCGCCGCGCGCCGTGCCGGCAGAAAGCCGAACAGCAGGCCGATGAAGAACGCGCTACCGAAGGCCAGCAGCACCGGTGGCAGCGAAAACACAACCGGCGTGCCGAACTCGCCGGCGATCCAGGCAACGGCCAGTCCGCCGAAGACGCCGATCGCCCCGCCGACCGCGCACACCACCAGCGCCTCGGTGATGAACTGCAGCAGGATGTGGATGGTGCGCGCGCCGGTCGCCATGCGGATGCCGATCTCGCGGATGCGCTCGGTCACCGACACCAGCATGATGTTCATCACGCCGATGCCGCCGACCAGGAGGGAGATCGCCGCGATCGAGCCGAGCAGTACGGTCAGCGTGTTCTGCGTCGCGGTCACCGTTTCGAGCAGCGAGGCCATGTTGCGGATCTGGAAATCCACCTTGCGATGGCGCCCTTCGAGCAGGTTGCTGATCGCCGCCTCGGTTTCGTCGCCACGTGTCGTGTCGGCAATCTGCACCGTGATGCTGCGCACATAGCGGCGCCCGAACAGGCGCATCTGCGCCGTGGTGAGCGGCATGATCATGTTGTCATCCATATCCGAGCCGTAGGGCGTGGCCCCCTTGCCGGCCAGTACGCCGACCACCTGAAACGGTATGTTGTTGACCAGCACGTACTTGCCCAGCGGACCCTCGCCATCGCGAAACAGGTTGTTGGCCACGGTCCGCCCAAGCACGATGACCGGCGAATAGCTGGTCACATCGGCATCCGAGAAGAACGCCCCCTGGGCGAGTTCCCAGTTGCGCGCACGTGCGTAGTTGGCACTGGTGCCGGTGCCGGTGGTGGTGTAGTCGTTGTCGCCGTAGCGCACGGTCACGCCGCTGTTGTACTCGGGCACGCTCTCGCGCACATTGGGCAGCAGTGCAATCGCCTCGGCATCCTGCGCTACCAGCGAGGAACTGTCGCCCGGGGCGCGCACGTTGCGCGCCCCGGGCCGGACCACCAGCAGATCGGTGCCCATCGCCTCGATGCGCGACAGGACCGATGCCTTGCTGCCATCGCCGATCGCCAGCATCGCCACCACCGCACCGACGCCGATGATGATGCCGAGCAGGGTCAGCACCGTGCGAAACAGGTTGGTGCGCAGCGAGCGCAGCGCCATCTTGACCGCCTCCATCATGTCGGGCAGATGGCCGGCGGAATCGGCGCTTCGGTCGGCCGACTGCACGATTGCCGGCTCGACGGCCCGTGCATCACGCACCCGCGTCACGCTGTCGTCGACGATCAGGCCGTCGCGGATCTGGATGGTGCGATCGGCTTCCGCCGCGACATCGGCTTCATGGGTGATCAGGATGATGGTGTGGCCGGCCCGGTGCAGCTCGCGCAATTGCGCCATCACTTCGGCACCGCTGCGGGTATCGAGCGCACCAGTCGGCTCGTCGGCGAGGATCACCCGGCCGCCATTCATCAGCGCGCGCGCGATCGACACGCGCTGCTGCTGGCCGCCGGAGAGCTGGGTCGGCCGGTAATCGAGCCGGTCGGCCAGGCCCAGCCGCGTCAGCAGCTCGCGCGCACGATGAATGCGGTCGCGCCGCGACATACCGGCATAGATCGAGGGAATCTCGACGTTCTCGGTGGCGGTCTCGGTGGGGATCAGGTTGTAGCGCTGGAAGATGAAGCCGAAGGTATTCCGCCGCAGTGCGGCCAGTTCGTCCGAATCGAGCAGGGACACGTCGCGGCCGGCGAACAGGTAACGGCCGCCACTCGGCCGGTCGAGGCAGCCCAGAATGTTCATCAGAGTGCTCTTGCCCGAGCCGGACTGGCCCATGATGGCGACGAACTCGCCTTCCTCGATCGTCAGGGATATCCCGTGCAGGACCGGCACCGGCAGCCCGCCCGACTGGAAGGTCTTGGTCAGATCGACCAGTTCGATCAGCGGCGCGCTCATGCCGGTCGGTCCATCAGCGGCCGGGCGCGCGCAGGCCGCGTCCGCCGCTGTCCTTGGTTTTGTCGTCTTTCGCCACCGTGCCGGTGACAACGGTCTCGCCCTCCTCGAGCCCGCTCAGCACCTGGGCCTTGAGCCGCGTCAGCACGCCGACCGTGATTTCGCGTTCTTCCGGCTGCCCGTCCTTGAGCACGCGCACGATGAAGCGCCGCTTCTTCTGCGTGGCCGGCTCGCCAGCGCCGGCGTTCGCGACGGACGCCTCGCCGGCAGCTTCCGGCTGCCTCGCGCCGCGGGTGGCGTCGCCATTTCCCGCGGGCCGCTTGCCGCGCACCGAACTCTGCAAGGCGTTGGCCGGAATCAGCAGGGCATTCTCGGCGCGCGCCAGGAGAAAATAGACCTGCGCGCTCATCTGGGGCTTCAGGACGCCGTCCGGATTGTCCACATCGAACAGCACGTTGTAGAGGATCACGTTGTTGACGGTTTCCGGCGTCGGCAGGATCTGCCGTACCTTGCTGGTCCACCGGCGCTCGGGCAGCCCCAGCGTATTGAAATACACTGGCATGGCCACGTGGATCTTCGGTACGTCCGCCTCGGAAGCCTGCGCCCAGACCGTCATGGTCGACAGATCGGCGATGCGCAGGATGACCGGAGCCTGCTGGCTGGACACCAGCGTCTGACCCTGGCGCGCGGTGAGCGAGACCACCGTACCGGCCATCGGCGCGAAAATCCGCGTGTAGCGCAGATTGGCTTCATCGGCCGTCAGGGACGATTCGTTCTGCCGGATCTGGGCGCGCAGCGATTCCACCTGCGCTTCGCCCTGGACAGCAGCCGCCTCGCTCTGTTGCAGGAGTTCCTCAGCCACGGCATCGGCCTTCATCAGTTCGCGATTGCGTTTCACTTGCTGCTGCGCCAGCCTGGCCTGCGCCTGCCGATCGACGAGTTGCGCCCGCAGATTCTGCAAGGTGGCCTTGGTCGAATCGACTTTCGCCTGCAGGAGCGTCGGGTCGATCTCGGCGACGAGTTGCCCCTGTTTCACCGTGTCGCCGATCTCCACGTGCAGCGACTTGAGCTGGCCGGTGACCTGGGTGCCGACGTCGACGTACTGCAACGGCTGCAGGGCGCCGATGGCCGAAACCGTGTCTTCGATACTTCCGCGTTCGACGACCGCGGTGACAAAGCGATCGGCGCTGTTTTCGTTGCGGACATGCCAGAAATAGACGCCGAGACCGCCGAGCACGGCAGCCACCAGCAGAATCAGCCCGATGCGCTTGCGGTTCATGAGTCCTGTCGATGCGAGTCGAATGATGCGAATTGCGGTTGAGCGCCGGCAAGCGCGACGTGGACTATACCCTGCGGTCGCCGCAACCGTTGGCGGCGAGACGGCCGGCCGGCGAGCCGCCAACACGCTGAAACTGAGAGCGATTCCGGGGGCGATCGGTTCAGTATTCCAAACACGGTGATTGTGCGTCCGGCATCCCCGACGACGCGGGACGACCCATTGCAGAGCTAAAGTCGCACTCGGCAAAGCCGTAGTTACCGACAACGACGTCCCGCTGGGGTTTCACGCAATGATCGAAAAGCCGCTCGCCAATCTCGCCACCTGGGTGGATTACTTCACCCGGGTCGACGTGCCGGTGCTGCGACGGACTGCACGTGACCTGGCCGCGCTGCGCGAGAAGGAAGACACGGTCAGCGGGCGCGTCATCGCGCACACGGTGCTGCAGGATCCCCTGCTGACACTGAAGGTTCTGGCGCTGATCGAACAGCGGCGGCGTGCCAGCCAGAACCACGACATCACGACGATCGAACGGGCGATCATGATGTTCGGCGTGACACCGTTTTTCCGCCATTTCGAAACCCTGCCGACCATCGAGGACCAACTGGCCCAGCATCCACAGGCGCTGCTCGGCGTGATGAACATCATCGTGCGCGCCCGCCGCTCCGCGAAATGGGCGCGCGAATGGGCCCTTTTTCGTCACGATGTCGATGTCGATGAAGTCACCGTCGCCGCCCTGCTGCACGACTGCGCCGAAATACTCTGCTGGGTATTCGCGCCGACGCTGTCGCTCGAACTGCGCAATCTGCTCAGATCGAGACCCGGCCTGCGTTCTGCGGTGGCGCAGGAGGCCGTCTTCGGCGTCACCGCGCACGATCTGCAAATCGCGCTGGCGCGCGCCTGGCGCCTGCCCCGCCTATTGACCCAGATGATCGACGGCACCGAGCGCGGCAATCCGCGTGTGCGCAACGTGGTCTGCGCCACCAACCTGGCGCGCCACAGCGCCAACGGCTGGAACGATCCCGCGCTGCCCGATGATTACGCCGAAATCGCCGAACTGCTGCATCTGTCCGTCGACGCCACGATGACCCGCATCGGCGTCCCGGTACCGGACGCGCCGACGGAATTGCCGGCCTCGCCCTCTCAAAGCTTGTGAAGAAATCGTCGCGAGCGGCCCGAGTTCAGTCCGAGGAGCGCAAATGTACTCGGTGCTACATTGAGCACCGCAGGGCCGAAATCGGGACGCGCAGTAGATTGATTCACAAGCTTTCAGCCGCAGTAGCGCAGGTTGACCATCTGCATGAGCATCCCCGGCTGGGTGTAGCCGATCCAGATCAGCCAGAACACCCCGCCGCCCAGCAAAGCCAGCACGGCACGGCCGAGCAGGACTCTGCCCGCCGATCCGGTCTGGTCTTGCGCGTCATTTCGCGGTAAGTCATTCATTCCGATTGCCTGCGATCGTCCGACGTTCCGATTATAGCCGCGCCTTCAGCCGGCAGGCCGCGTTCGCAGTTGTAGGGTGCATGAGGCGAAGTGCATTGCAGCGGGCGATTGCGTTCGGCGCGATTTCGATTGCGCCCTTGCTCACCTGGCGGCGACGTCTTCCTTCCCGGGCTTCGCTGCGCTCAGCCCAGGCTACGCCTGCTACATCCTAATTCACATGCCACCGCCCTGCGACCCGCATGGAATGGCGGTCTGCGGCATGGCACCGCTGCAGCCCTCATGGATAGGCGCTGTGCGGCATGCACTGCCCGAGATGTCCATCCGGTGCGGCTCCCGGGCCGGCTCGATCAGTTACTCGCGCGATTTTCGAGCGCCTCCCAGCGCGCCATGGCTTGCGCCAGTTGCGCCTCGAGTTCGGCGAGCCGGGCGTTGAGCGGTCCGATTTCTCCGCTCGCTTCGCGGTAGGTCGCCGGATCGGCCAACCGCGCCTGCACGGCGCCCTGCTCGGCTTCGATCCGGGCAATCCGGTCCGGTAGCCCGTCGAGTTCCCGCTTTTCGTTGAAGCTCAGTCACCGGGCCGCGCAGCCTCATTGCGCGGCACCTCGGCCGCCGCCCTGGGGGCTGTCGTCGCCCTGGACGGAGGCAGTTGCGCAGGCGCTCGCTGGTTCAGCCAGTCGTCATAGCCGCCGGCGTATTCCTTCCAGCTGCCCGGAGCGGCCGGCGGCGGCTCGTGAGCGAACACCTGGGTCACCACGTTGTCGAGAAAGGCGCGGTCGTGGCTGACCAGCATGACCGTGCCGTCATAGTCCTGCAGCAGCGACTCGAGCAGTTCGAGCGTCTCGATGTCGAGATCATTGGTCGGCTCGTCGAGCACCAGCAGGTTTGCCGGCTGGCTGAACAGGCGGGCCAGCAGCAGCCGGTTGCGCTCGCCGCCCGAGAGCGACTTGACCGGCGACCGCGCGCGCTCGGGCGCAAACAGGAAATCCTCGAGATAGCCGATCACGTGCTTGCGCGCGCCGCCGATTTCCACCCAGTCGGAACCCGGGCTGATGACATCGGCAAGAGTGGACTCGGGATCGAGCTGGATGCGGAACTGGTCGAAGTAGGCCACCGCGAGCCGGCTGCCCAGCCGCACCGCGCCCTCGTCCGGCTGCAGTTGGCCGAGGATCAGCCTGAGCAGCGTGGTCTTGCCGGCGCCGTTCGGCCCGATGATGCCGATGCGGTCGCCGCGCTGGATGCGCGTGGTGAAGTTGCGCACGATCCAGCGCTCGCCGTAGCACTTGCCGGCTGCTTCGAGTTCGGCGACCAGTTTGCCTGAGGCATCGCCGCGTTCGAGTTGCAGGCTGACCTGGCCCAGCCGTTCGCGCCGCTCGATGCGAACCCGGCGCAACTGTTCCAGCCGCCGAACCCGCCCTTCGTTGCGCGTGCGCCGTGCCTCGACGCCCTTGCGTATCCACACTTCTTCCTGCGCCAGCAGCTTGTCGAACTTCGCCGCCTGCGCGGCCTCCACCTCCAGTTGCTCGCGCTTGCGCGCCTGGTACCGGGCGAAGCCGCCGGGATGGCTCGCCAGCCGGCCGCGATCGAGTTCGACGATGCGGGTCGCCACGGCGTCGAGAAAGCGCCGGTCATGGGTGACGACCACCACCGCGCCGGCGAATCCGCGCACCAGTTCCTCGAGCCAGGCGATGCCATCCAGATCGAGATGATTGGTCGGCTCGTCGAGCAGCAGCGCGTCCGGAGACAAGACCAGCGCACGCGCCAGCGCCAGCCGCTTCAATTGCCCGCCGGAAAGGGTATCGACCCTCGCGGAACCGTCGATGCCGATGCGCGACAGCGTCTGTTCGACGCGCGTGTTGAGCCGCCAGGCGTCTGCCTCTTCCAGCGCATGCTGCAAGAGCTCGAGCTGCGCGAGCGAGGCGTCATCGGCGGCGCCGGCCACCTCGGCGAGCAGCGCGTGGTACTGGTTGAGCAGACGACTCGCCTCACCGAGGCCGCCGGCAACCGCGGCAAAGCAGTCGTCGCCGGGCTCGAACAACGGCTCCTGCGGCACCAGGGCGAGCTTGAGCCCCGGTTCGCGCCACACGTTGCCCTCCTCGGGCAAGCCCATCCCGCCGAGCAGGCGCAGCAGGCTCGATTTGCCGCTGCCGTTGCGGCCGATCAGCGCGACACGCTCGCCGGCATCGAGCTGAAAGTCGGCATGATCGAGCAGCGCAACATGGCCAAAGGCCAGACAGGCGCTTTCGAGTTTGAGCAGGGGCATGGCGTCGGCGAGCGAAGAATCCGAGATGAGGAACAGGCGGCCGGATTGTCGCACGCGAGGTCGAATCGGCGGCTTTCAGCCAGTGTAGAATGCGCGCTCGCCGACCTCCTCGTAGTTCAAGGGGAGGAATTGGAGCATTTCTAGAGTGGCGATTGTGACGCTGTAGCACTGCTATAGCAGTTGCGCCTGTCTTGTCTCGACTTCTCCAAGCACCAGGCAGAGCAGCACGGATTGTCTCAAGCACGAGTACCAAAATTCGAACGGACCGCCAAACACCGTCTTGCCCTCGCCCCGATCCTTGAAGTGGACGCCAGAAGGGTGGATCGTTTTGATCCCCGGGGAGGTGTCAATTCATGCGTCGGCGCAAACAGATCCAATAAACTGTTTGCTCGGATTCTCCTTCGGTCGGGACTCAAATTATGATCGCTGCGGTCGGTTCCGTGGTTTCGTCGATCTTGCTCCGGGATTCCTTGGGCCCACTCGCACTATCTTCAGTGGCCTCACTCGGCGGAAGTCTGTCGGAAGAGCCCGGCGCAGCGGTCGCGTCTTCCGGCAACCGAGGGTCGGCCTGAACCCTCTCCTCGCCTGTCGCCTCAACTGCTCTCTCCGTACTACCCGCCGCTTTCTCTGCAGCCTGTCTGGTGACTTCGTTCATTCGCACGCGTAGTCCGGTTGCCAGCGATCGCGCCGATTTCGGGGGCTTGCTGGCGACGCGCTTCAATAGCGCCCGTCGCCGATCGGTCTCCGTGGGCGTGATCACCTCGAGAATCTCGAGCGTTCTGAGCATCGGCATCAGTTGATCGAGCTGCTGCAGGCACTCCAGATACCTTCGACCAAACGAAGAGATGACACCCACCTCGATCTCGAGCGGCTTCGTGTCGTACGTGGCCTCCGAGGTGATGCCTTCGTTCCTGAACAGGAGCTGGGCCCCCTCGATTGCCGTGTCCAGTTCGTCCTTCAGTTCCACCAGGCCCGACCGGAGGGCGTCCTCGACCTTCTCGACGTCCTCGGTCGAGAGCCGGATTCGTGCGATCTCCGAGATGAAATGGGTGTTGATCTGAAGCGAATGGAAGTAGCGCGCGAAGATGCGTTTTGCCTCCGGGCTCTTGAGGATGGCGTGCTGCTTGAGGCTGGCCTGCTCGATGCGCCGGTAATCGCCAACGACTTCGCGTGCAAGGATTCGTCGGTTGGCGGCGCCGTCATCGAGTCTCACGTTGGTGGGTCCGTTCATTTCCCTCTCCGTTCCCAGTTGGCTGCGCAAGCCCTGATGATCGGGGCGATCAGAGCAACTAAGATAGGGCGAATACCCCCTAAAAAACGGCCCTTTCGGCGTTAGCCCAACGCGAACTGCATGGAGCCGTTGACACGCGCAATCGCCGGTATTAAGTTCCCGTCATCGCAGCAGCTAGCCCTGCGTCATCATCTGGCCAGCCCTCAAGATACCGGCGCGCCTGCGCGCTTCTTCTCCGCGATACGGGTCCGTTTCGGATTCGTGCTCGCCGTTGCTACCGTCGAGAGACCTTTCAAGGCGTGGTTTTGTCGCGCGCTGCAAGGTTTATGTCGATCGGTAGCTGGCACACCGATCAGGCGGCTCTCGCTGCCCTTCCCAGCCAGCCCAACAGCCTGACCCTTCGGTCGGGTCTCATTTCACCCTGCGGGGGCAATTGCGCCCGTGTGGGTGCGTTGCCTTCGTCTTTTCCAGGAGGCAACCATGTCAAGTGCTCTTCACGCTCGAACCACATCGCCACCAGACTCGCAGGTGGCGCGTCGTGTCCGGGCGGGCGCATGCAGTCCGCTTCTCTTGTACGGAGATCTCGACGCCGAAGTTGCGACGCGCATCGAACGGGACGTCAATGGCGACGGCGATCCGCCGCCGTCGTGGTCCGAGGAAGACGTTGTCCTGCTGCACTGGCTACTGCTCAAGCAGGTGCAACGCATTGAGGATCCGGAAGCGCCTTTGGCAGAGAAGATCTGGACGCTGAACTGGATCTTTACCGATCCGGAGAAGGAGGAAGTTCCTTTCTCCTTTGCGAACTGCGTGAAAGTCGTCAGCTGCAGTCCGCTGTCGCCCTTGCCGTTCATCGGGGCCTTCGATGTGAGTGACCTGCGGGAGCGGATCGCCTACGCGGCCCGTCGCTGGATGCGGGAGTCGGTCGAGCGGTTTCCGGCAGGTTGCCGAGGCGCTCCGGAGCAACCCGGAATGGTTGTTGGAGAAGCTCGAGCGCAATCCGCAATACATCAACGAGCAGATGCGCCATCGCGCGCGGCACGGCGATCTTTTCGCCATGCAGGAAGGGCGTTCGACATGATCAAGACGGTCGGGCTTCTGGCGATTCTGTTCTTGCTCTATGGGCTGGCAGGCCGCGCCGATTTCGAGATTGCCGAAGCGACGGCGAAGGAACGCAGTACCTGTCTTTCATGTCCGTGCGAGGACGATGGAATGCGGTCGATGATCCGTTCGCCGGCGCCGCGCAGGCTCAGGCGCGTCGCCCGGCACCCCGAGTCGCCCCGCCGTGCAGCACGTGCGTCTCACGTTACGGTGGTTGTCTAGCCATGTACGGCGCCATCATCGACGGCCGTGCATGTGCATGCGGCCTGGTCCGTGTTCGGGAGGCAGCTGACATCGCGTTCCTCGTGAAGGAGGCGGAAATCGTGACCGGCCTGCCAGGACGTCAGTTCGTCGTCGCGGGCTCGGATCGTGTGGTTTATCGCGTTGCGGTCGGGTCCTTCTTCTTCGAAGTGACCCGGCTCGACGAACCGTTCGGCACCGATGTGGTGAGGGTGGAGGAGCTGGGTCAGCACCGGATCGGTGTGGCCCTTCATGCCGGCCACTTGTTCACACCTGTGATGAACTAAAGGAAAGGGGAAGGAAGGCTTCGGCCCTCTTTCCACAGCCCGCTCTGCGTAGCGCGCTGCGGAAAGGTTTTCCCCAAGGTAGCTGACAGACCTTCGGCCGGTTCCACCGGTCCTCAAGTCAGCCCAGGAGAAGTGTCGGTGTGCGGAGCAGCGCGGGGATCCATCGCGATCCTATTGCGTTGCCAGCCCACACCAACTCATCGAAGTCATCGCAGATCTCCGCGCTGACTTCCTCGGTTTGTCCCGTCGTGAGCCGACAGCGTCGCCTCACATTCCGCCTTCGTTCGGCATTCGAGCCTGTCACCCACAGGTGGCGAGGCCTTGCCACGTGGGTAACCCGGTTTGGAGAATCCTCATGAACCTCAATGATCTTGTGCCTCAACCGTCCGATGCAGTCCGCGTACTTCCGGAACAGGAGATTTCCCGTGAAGTGCTGCGCGAGAAGTATGCAAAGGGCCGTGAAGTCACCGTCGACGACGTACGTCGTCGCGTCGCAACGGCGCTGGCATCCGTCGAGCCCGTCAACCCGCATTCATGGGCGGACGTGTTTCTCGACGCACAACGGCGCCTCGGCTTTGTGCCAGCGGGCCGGATTTGCTCGGCCGCCGGTACCGCGCTTTCGGCAACCCTGATCAACTGCTTCGTGCAGCCGGTCGGTGATTCGATCCGCGAAGCGGTCGATGGTCGTCCCGGTATCTATACGGCGCTTGCCGAAGCGGCCGAGACGATGCGCCGCGGCGGGGGTGTCGGTTACGACTTCTCGGCGATTCGCCCGAGTGGTGCCCACGTCAGGAGTACCCAGTCCAGGTCTTCCGGACCGGTGTCCTACATGCGGGTGTTCGATCGCTCGTGTGAAACCGTGGAGTCGGCGGGTGCGCGCCGCGGTGCTCAGATGGGCGTGCTGCGTTGCGACCATCCGGACATCGAGACGTTCATCCATGCGAAAGACAACGGTGACCTGGCCAATTTCAACATCTCGGTGGCGGTTACCGATGGATTCATGGAGGCCGTCGAAGCGGCACTTCCGTTCTCTCTGGTGCACCGTGCCGAGCCGGCCGACGAACTCAAGGCCGGCGGCGCGTATCAGCGCGACGACGGGCTCTGGGTCTATCGCGTGGTGTCGGCTGCCGACCTCTGGGGCCAGATCATGCGGTCAACCTATGATCACGGCGAGCCCGGGATCCTGTTTCTCGATCGCATCAATCGCGACAACAACCTGCATTACTGCGAGGTGATCGAGGCGACCAACCCGTGCGCGGAGGAGCCGCTGCCACCTTATGGCTGCTGCGACCTGGGCTCGATCGATCTGACGCGGCATGTTTGCCATCCGTTTGAGGCGCAAGCCGTGTTCGACTTCGCGAGCTTCCAATGCGCGGTCTCGGTGGCAGTGCGAATGCTGGACAACGTGCTCGACCTGACGGTCTGGCCGCTCGAACAGCAGCGGCTCGAAGCGACGGCCAAGCGGCGAATCGGGCTCGGGTTTCTCGGGCTCGGTGACGCATTGATCATGCTGCGGTTGCGGTATGACGAGCCGGCGGCCCGCTCGATGGCCGCCCGGATCGGCGAGGTGATGCGCGACACGGCGTATCTGGCCTCGGTGGAACTGGCCAGGCAGAAGGGGGCCTTTCCCCTGTTCGATGCCGAGCGGTTCCTCGAGGGCGAGCACTTTGCCGCGCGCTTGCCCGAAAGCATCAAGGAAGAGATCCGGCTGCACGGGATCCGCAACAGCCATCTGCTGTCGATCGCCCCGACCGGGACGATCACACTGGCCTTCGCCGACAACGCGTCCAACGGCATCGAACCGCCGTTCTCGTGGACTTACACGCGCAGGAAGCGGATGGCAGATGGCAGCAGCAAGGCACATGCAGTGGAAGATCACGCCTGGCGCCTGTATCGGCATCTGGTGGCCTCAGGCGTGGTTTCGCAGGAAGCAGAAGGAAAGCTGCCGCCCTACTTCGTGACCGCGCTGGAACTATCGGCGCAGGCACACAAGGACATGGTGGCGGCGGTGGCGCCATTCGTCGATACGTCGATCTCGAAGACGGTCAACGTGCCCGAGGATTATCCCTTCGGGGCATTCGAAGACCTGTACCTGTCGGCGTGGAAAGCGGGTCTCAAAGGCATCGCGACGTACCGGCCCAATGCGGTGCTGGGTGCGGTGCTCAGTGTCCCCTCTGCGGTGGCAGTGCCGGTTGCGGCCGATCTGCGCGAGCAGGACGACCCGGACCGGCGTGTGCGCCTTGATGCGGTGCCCAATGTGGTGGCCACACTGCAGTACCCGTCGCGCCCGGTGTTCGAAGGCGGCAACATGGCCTGGACCTACATGATGAATGTGCCGGGCGTGATCGATGCCGGCTTGTTTGTCCGGGCAGAACGATCAGGGCGTGCCGTTCGAGGCCTGGGTCAACAGGGTGGATCAACCGCGGGGCCTGGGTGCGGTGGCCAAGACGCTGTCGATGGACATGCGCTCGAACGACCGTTCGTGGCTCAGGTTCAAGTTGGAGAAGTTGCTCAAGGCTGCGGATCCGCGGTCGTTCGAAGCGGCGTTTCCCGCGGAAGGTGTCCGGTTCTTCGACGGCATCGTCCCCTACTTTGCGCAGCTGGTGGAGTATCGCTGCGAGCAGATGGGTGCGTTCGGTGCGCTCGAGGGCACACCGACCCCGCTGATGGACTCGCTGCTGTTTTTGAAGGAACCGAAGTCGAAAGGCGAAGGGACCTTGTCGTGGACGTGGGACGTACTCAACCCGCGCGCCGGCGATGATTTCGTGGTCGGCCTGAAGGAGCTCGAGTTACCCGATGGCACGGTACGGCCTTACAGCGTGTGGTTGTCCGGGGTCTATCCACGGGTGCTCGACGGGCTGTGCAAGTTGTTGAGTGTCGATATGTGGGTGCATGACCCGGCGTGGATCGGTCTCAAGCTGCGCAAGCTGCTGAACTACGCCGAGGCCGAGCTGGACTTCATGCACTGGATGCCCGGCAACGGCAAGCAGGCCCACTATCCGTCGACGATCGCCTACATCGCCCAGTTGCTCCTGCATCGCTACAAGTTGTTGGGGCTGCTCGATGGTGAAGGGCGGGCGCTGGGCGATGGCTCGATGGTTGGCCCGGAACACCGGACAAGCGGCGGGCCGCTCTCGGGCCGGATACGCGACAAGCGCTGTACCGAATGCGGGAACATGCCGTGTTTAAGGTGGATGGCTGCGAGCGGTGTTCTGCCTGCGGCGCCACCGGTGCCTGCGGCTGAGCGAAGGCGCGTGACCATCATGGAACATCGCGAATTCGAGCAGCGCCTGAGCGACGTCAAGGGCCGGGCGGAAGGTAGCTGGACAGCGATCCTTGAAGCAATCGGGGTCGAGGCGAAGTTGCTCAACAGGCGCAATCAGCCTTGTCCGGGTTGCGGCGGTACCGATCGGTTTCAGTACACCGACAAGTACCGGCACGGCGACTATTTCTGCCGGGGTTGTGGCGCGGGAGACGGGTTCAGGCTGGCGGAGATGGCACTGGGCCTGGGGTTCATCGACGTGTTCAAGAAGGTGGAGACGGTCGTCGAAACCGGTGGCGGCTGCTGGTGCGGTTTCGCCGGCCCCACCCGCTGACAGGATGCGCAAACTGGCCCGGAAGATTTGGGACGAAGCGCGTCCGGTCACGGCAGGCGATGAAGTCGATGCGTACCTCACAAATCGAGGCCTGAAGATGGACCGCTACCCCAGTGTCCTGCGCTTTCACCCGTGTCTCGGGTATTTTGTGAAGGAAGGCGGCAAGTCGAAAAGATCAGGAATTTCCGGCCATGCTGGCATGTGTGCAGGGGCAGGACGGGGTCGCGGTCACGCTGCACCGGACCTACCTGCAGGCAGGCCCGCAAGGCCGACTTGCCGGATGTGAAGAAGCTGCTGAGCTCCGGGATCAACAGGGGCGGCGGTTCGCCTGTTCCCGGTCGCCGATAAGCTGGCAGTGGCCTTAGGCATCGAGAAGTCGCTGGCGGTCCATCTGGCCACCAGGAAACCGGTCTGGCCGGCATTGAACTGCGGCAACATGGAGAAGTTGTGGATCCCCGAGTCGGTGAAACGGCTCAGCATCTACAGCGACAACGATGCCGACAAGGCCTATGACGGTCAGGCGGCCGCCTATTCCCTGGCCCGACGGTTGAAGAAGGAAAGAGCGTCGGCGGGGATTTCCCGATCCAGGTCGACGTGTATATCCCGAAGCAGGCCGGAGACGATTGGGAGGATGTCTGGGTCAGACGTCTTGCCAGGACGCTCAAGGCGGCATAGGGCTCACGGGTGCAGCTGACACTGCACCCCGGCTCCAGTGTCTCTTGGTGTTGTCGCGATTCTTGGCGATTGCGGTGGACAGTGCAAAGGTTTTTGGTCTGGTAGCTGCCATACCGGGGTCGAGTGATCGGCCAGAGGCAGCCCTCAAGTGATCGCGCGGAATAGCCCCGCTTCGTTCGGACCGACGCTGTCCGGTCTTCATTCATACCCGCAGGGGACGTGTTTCGTACCCCGGCCGGGGTATGCGCGTCCCCGCTTTTTTTTGGAGATTCCCATGAAAAGCGGACGTACTCTCGTAGACCTCGCCGTCGAACTCAAGCGGCAACTCGCATCGAAGAAGGATGTGGTCGTTGCTTCGTCGCATCTGACGTGCAGTACCGGGGCGTCGAAGCTCTGCGGCTTGCTGATCGCCGGGGCGGATGGCCTGCACTTACGCGACCACGGAACTTGCGCGTCGCCAGCTGGCGGACAAGCTCAGATTCCGTTCGCGTACTTCGAAGCGGATGCGCCAGGAGCAGCCCGCCCTCCTCGATCCCAACGTCAACCACCTGGTTTGGCGTCGAGGACGAGAACCAGATGATCCGGACCCTCGACGGCAAGGTCCGGGCGGTCCCTGTCGTCGCGCTATCGCCGGCTCGATAACTTCGACCTGGCCGAACAGGTTCTGCCGGTGCTGCAACGGCTGCCCGGTGCCCGTTTCGAGTCGGTGGAACTCACCGATACGAAGATGTACCTGAAGGTCGTGACGCCGGCAGTCAAGTATGAAGTCGCGCCCGGCGATGTCATTCAGGCCGGCGTCGTGGTGTCCGAACTCCGAGGTCGGTTACAGGACGCTGTCGGTCCAACCGCTAATCTACCGACTCGTCTGCAGCAATGGACTCATTGCATCGGACCGATCGCTGCGCAAGACCCATATCGGGAAGACCATTGAAACCGGCGAGGACGCGGTGGCCGTGTTCAAGGACGACACGCTACTGGCCGATGACCGTGCATTCTTCCTGAAGGTGCGCGACGTCGTGGAAGCGGCCGTGTCGAAGCAATGTTTCGCAAGATCGGCGACAAGTCGCAGCAGACGATGGGCATCCGGCTGACGGCTGATCCGGTCAAGACCGTCGCGCTCCTGGCCAATCGCTACGGACTCAACGAGCCGGAGCGCACCGGTGTGCTTCAGCACCTGATCGAAGGGCATGATCTGTCCGGCTGCAGGCTGGTGAATGCCGTGACGCACTTCTCGCAGGAGGTCGGCGACTCCGATCGGGCGACGGAATTCCGAGTCGCTCGGCGGCAAGCTGATCGATCTGTCGCAGAACGAGTGGAAGGAACTCGTGGCGGCTTGAGGCAAGGCGTGTTCGGGGCGGTCCCTGCGTGGGCCCGATCCTCTCCCACTTGTAGCAGGTCGACATGGCCACCATCGGACTCGATGGTGGCCATCTCTTTGGACTACGAATTGTCGATACGTGGTGCTACTGTCATCCGGCTGGACGGCCGACTACGACAGGCATCCGCTCCGGCTGCCTCGCGGCAGCTACAGGCTTTGAGGCAGCGCCTCCGGATGGAAGAGTTGGCTGGGTCGCCGCAAACAGGAAGTCCCCTGCTGGCGGCTCTCGGCCATGACCTGCCGTTCAATGTGCCATCGAAATTTTGAAGCCTGTCGGGCCTGAACGGCGGCTTTTCGGCGAGCAAGTTGGGGCGCAAAATTGAGGCGAAGACTCGGCCATCAGGAGACGCTCAAACCATCCGGAAATTGCGCTCACGAATGGCCGGACCGCGCCACATTGCCGACTTTAGGATCTGCTTGGCTATGCCTCTCGATCAGCCAGACTGGTCACGGCGCTTCCATTGAGCCGTCGTTCAAGCACGGCGATGAACGACAGCTTCCCTGCAAGCTGAACTTCGGTTGCCCGCCAAAAGACGACGGAAAACGTATCCTATCGGTTGTGACGATGTTACGGAATGTGTACGGATGCGATTGTCTCGCTCCCGGCCCCGGGATACAATTGTCCGTAACATTTCTGTACAGGAACGTATAGTCATGTCGACAAACACGCAGGCGCACGAACGCATCGACCTTCGCACCTCGCCGGAGATCAAGGATCTGATTGTCCGAGCCGCCTCTTCGGCCGGGATGACTGTCAGCGCTTTCCTTTTGGGAACTGCCCAGGAGCGAGCGAAGGAAATCCTTGCAGAAAAGGAGATGGTGACGCTCACGTCTCGCGACTGGAGGGCTTTGCCAAGGCGCTGGACAACACCGAGAGGCCGCGGCCCAAGCTCGCCGCCGCCATGAAGCGTCACCGTGACTGGCAGAAGCGGTGAGTGGCACGGCTGCGGTCGGCATTGAGCCCCTGGCGAAACGCCATGACCGCCGCGCGTTCTCCTGCGGCGTTGAGGCGCTGGATGTCTACCTGAAGCGCTTCGCCCGCCAGCACGCGGAGACGAACATCAGCCGGACCTACGTGGCTATCAGTGGCTCGACGGTTGTGGGGTTCTACAGCCTCGCCATGTCGGGAATTCGTCGAGAGAATCTCCCGGAAAAGTATCTGACCCGCTTCCCGAACTTTCCCCTACCGGTCACCCGCCTGGCTCGCCTGGCCGTGGGCTTGAAGCATCAAGGGCAGTGCCTCGGCGAACTGCTGCTGGCCGACGCGCTGCAGCGTTGCCTGCACATATCGGAGTCGATCGGCATGCTCGGGGTGATGGTCGATGCCAAGGATGCGCGGGCACGAGGCTGGTACGAGCGCTATGAGTTCGAGCGCCTGCCCGACGCCCCTCTGACGCTGTGGCTGCCGACCGCTGCGATTGCGCGGATGTAACCGATGCTCCCGACGGCAGCCGGCGCAGCAGCGCTTTCAATCGGTCCGATTGGCCCTCCTGGCCAACGATCGTCTTCGCTAGCGAACCTTGAACGGCCGGTCGAGTTGCGGAATCCGGTCGGTACTGATGGTGAGTTCTATGGCCCTTGCCTTGCCGGGAACCCGGCGGATGAATCCTCGCTTCTCAAGCCGAATCAGCATCGAGTTTACCGAGGGTGCGGTGAGATTGAAGAATTGTTGGAGAATGGCATGTGTGGGCGCTACCCCGGCTTCATTGCGCATCATGTATTCGCGTATGAAGGCCAAGAACTGCCCCTGCTGGCGAGTAGGGCCGTCGGACGGCTGTGCGGCGAGCAGCCCATCTCCGTGCCCGGCGGACTCGAGGAACCGCAGGGCTGCGTGCATGTCCTCGATGGCGAAATCGATGTCAGCCCGGACTTCCAAGGGAGTCTCCTGCATGATGGGTTCATCTTGAACCGTGACGAGCAACCTTCCGATCGTCTGGCGTAGCAAATTCGCTGCCAGTGCGTTCGCCTCGCGAAGCCTGCATTCCTTGGCCTCAAGTCGCGCATCAACAGGATCAGGTTGGCCCATATTCATTCTCCGTTATCACGATGGTGCAAAAGAGCTTACTGTGACTGCAATTGGCATTCCAAAGGATGTGCAGAGTTCGGCGCAACAGATCGTCGAGCGCTTCAACCAGGCGAACCTGAGGAGTTCCGCCGTTTACGTTGCTCGCTTCAAGGGGAATGTACTTGTATCTCGACCGGAAAGACTACGGCAGCGCACCCGTTGCCATCTGTCGTCTGAAATACACGGGCTCATTCAACAACTGGGGATTCGCCATCTTCAAGCACAGCTCAAACAGATACGATTCGGAGGAGTTCATGTTTCCAGGTGCCATCTATCTCGATGGCACGATTGAAGGTGCGATGCGGTGCAGTCTGGAGGCGTATCCTCCTTGATTGCCAGCATTGCGGAACGACTTGAGCATTGAGCGGCAGCTTTAGTGAAAGTCGGATGACTGGTTGAGGTCGGACGCGAGCGTTCGTTCGCATATCCGAAGGTGGGCTTAGGCGAGGCGGCAGCCTTTCGATGTGAGCCTCCGGTCAGACCGATCGAGAGTCACCGAGCCGAAATCACTGAGCGGCAGCTTTCTGTTCAGTAAGCGGCCAGCGTCGTTGCATTTGTCATCAGGCGGTTCAGGGTCGGCTGCCGTCCGCCGACCGTGACAACTCAATGGCCCCTTGAGAACTGGAGCGGCCAACCAGGCCAAGAGGCGCCGAAAATCGATCACCAATGCCCGGATCAGTCTGAAAGCTGTCGTCCTGGCTTTTCAGGCCACCGGCAGTGCACGACCCATTGCAGCCCGTCAGCCCCGCGCAGGCCCAACGGCGGGTTCCTGACCATGGCTGCCATCCATTGCCGACCTCGACCTGCAGATCCTCGGCCAATCCGGCCGTTGGTGGGCGCTGGAACGTGCGGCCGGTGTCGCGAAGGTTGCTGACCTTGGCGGGCTGGATTACTCGAAGGTCAGGTTACCCAGTGTCTGTTGAATCTCGCCGAACTGGTTGCCGTCGAAACACCTCGAGGAGGTGTCGGCCAATTGATGGATGACAGGTCGCACCACCGAATCTACCTGCGGTGGGCCATATGCCATACCCGCCCTTTTGAAGGACACCCGAAGATATACTGTGGGCTGCGCAAATAGGCGTGAAATGACGGGAAGAGATGCCAACATTTGTGGATCTGTTTTGCGGTGGAGGACTCGGGGCCAGAGGTGCCGTGCGTGGAGGGGGAATCCCCTTGCTGGGTCTGGACGCGTGGGATCTGGCCACCAGGACCTACAAGGCGAACTTTCCCAAGTCGGACATCATCACCGACTTCATCGAAAACGTCGACACGGTGGCCCTTGGCAAGCTCTACCGACCGGACGTGCTGTTGACGTCCCCTGAATGTACGTCGCACTCCATAGCGCGAGGTGCCAAACCCGGTTTGGAAAGCAGTCGCGAAACCGCGATTGGCATTGTTCCGTGGGTCAAGTCGATGAAACCTCGCTGGGTGATAGTCGAGAATGTCAATCGGATGAAGAAATGGAACCGGCACAATGAACTCGTCGAGACTATTGAAGGACTGGGCTATACGGTCAGTGACCTCCTTCTCAACTCGGCCGACTTCGGATCACCACAAGCGCGGAAAAGAATGTTTCTCGTGTGCGACAAGGAAGGGGCCACGGTCACGCGGGAGCAGCTTCTGACAGTGGGAAACAATGCGCAGTTCATGGCAAACGACATCATCGAATGGGATATCCCTCATCCGTCCAAACCCTTGCGAACACCGAGCAGAGCGAAGGCCACTCTTGACCGGGCAAAAAGAGCAATTGCCGCCTTAGGGAAGAACGTTCCGTTCCTCATTGTCTATTACGGCTCGGATTACGCGGGCGGTTGGCAAACCCTGGACGTCCCATTGCGAACGGTCACCACTATTGACCGATTTGGGCTGGTAACCTGGCGCAGCGGGGAGCCATTTCTTAGGATGCTTCAGCCGGGCGAACTCCTCAAGGCGATGGGAGGCGGCGGTGATCACGTGCTGCCTCACGGCAGTCGTCGTGAAAAGATAAAGCTTTGCGGAAATGGCGTCTGCTCTGACGTCATGACAGCGATTTTCAGATGGATCGGGGCTTCGCAGAAGAAGGGAGCACCACAGCCACCGATGGCAAAGCGGCCCCGATGATTGACACAGGCATGGGCACGGTCGATATAACTGTCGATGAAGTCTACGGCGGATCAAGAAATGGCAATTCCTCGGATGATCCTCTGCCGAGCCTGTTGGACGTTGATAATGGAGCGGGATTCCGCCACCTAGGGCAACGGCCCGAAGTGCGAACACTCAAACTGCTCGTACTGAAGACCAGCTTTTCGGATACGAAGTGGCCGGATGCCATGGATCGGGAAAGCGGAATCTTCGTGTACTACGGCGACAAGCGCGCGCCCGGAGATCTCCACCAGACGCCCCGACAGGGCAACCTGATGCTGAGAAACCTCTTCGACGAGGCACATCAGCATCAGCAAAGTGCCACCTTCCCACCCATCCTGCTATTTGGCAACACAGGTACATATCGGGATGTACGCTTCCTCGGACTCGCTGTGCCGGGCGCAGCCGGGATGGGCAGCGACGATGATCTGGTTGCCGTATGGCGAACCACAAACGACGGCGTCCGATTTCAGAATTACAAGGCGACCTTCACCGTTCTCGACGTTCCTGTCGTAACGAGAGCGTGGGTGAAGGACATCCAGGCCGGCAAGGCAGTCTCATCGGCCTACGCGCCCAAACAATGGCTGGACTGGGTCGGCGGCAGGAAGTACTCGCCGCTGAAATCAAGTCCGGTCAGCTCCATACGGTCCAAGCAGCAGCAGCTTCCTGATACCCCAGATCTCGCTTCCTATGTGGGACTCGTCTATGAGTTCTACAAGGATGATCCCCACGCCTTCGAGCGGTGTGCAATGCAGTTGGCACGGCTATTCATGCCATCCATACAGCATTGGGAGATAACGCGGCCATGGCGAGACGGGGGACGGGACGCAGTGGGAACATATCGCATTGGCCATGGAGCCGGGGCTATCGACGTTGAGTTCGCCATGGAAGCCAAATGCTATGGCATCAACAAAGGCGTGGGAATAAAGCCGTTGTCCAGGTTAATCTCGCGCCTCAGACATCGGCAATTTGGAATTCTCGTCACCACATCGTACCTTGATAGCCAAGCCTATAACGAGCTGGTTCAGGATGCCCATCCGGTTGTCGTCATATCGGCGGGCGACATTGCAGCGAAACTAAAAGAAAGGTTTGGGAGCCTGGACAACATCAGGGTCTGGCTGCAAAAAATCTGAATCATTCGTCAGGCCTGCGTGGAGCCGGATCCCCCAGCCTCTCCCGCAATTTCGCCATTGGAAGCGTCACCGGAAATCCATTTCAATAGTCTGGCACCCAGTCCGTGGATGGCTTTCCCCCTCGTCGAACACTCCCATATCACCAGTACCCGCCAACCAGCCGTACGGAGCATTTCCGCGGCTTGTTTATCGCGCCTGACATTCGCATCGAGCTTTCCACGCCAGAAGTCCGCATTGCTTGAAGGCAACTTGGCAAGATCACAATCCTTGTGACGGTGCCAGAAACATCCGTGCACGAAGATCGTGATCTTGCGCCCAGGCAGGACAACGTCAGGCATTCCTGGCAGATCGCGTCGATGAAGCCGGAAACGGAAACCTGCCGCGAACAGTGTCCTGCGGACGATCATCTCGGGCTTCGTGTCCTTGCCCTTGATGCCGGCCATCATCTGGCTTCTGACCGCAGGCGGAACAATATCCATCTCAATCCTGCTCAGGGACCGGTGCGAAATCCGGGCGTCCGATAGTTCATCGATAAATCCGCCGCGCTCATCTGGTGAACCACAAGCCGCACATAGTCGTCGAACTTACTCCCTTTCCCCTGCCGAAGAAAGCTGTTGGGCACTTTCCCTCTCGAACGAGCTATCTGACATAATCGCCCGGACAATAACGCTGATCTGCACAGTACCCGCTTCTGCCATGACTCGAACGTATTCAAGAAGAATCGCAAAAGGGATGGGCTATGGGTTTCATTGATGACCTGCGTCAGGCAGGTGAGGAATCTGATCTTGAGGATTTCCACACGGAACTGCTGGCGGACGTCCGGGCTCGGGTCCCGGACGGCTGTGATTCGGACGAGCTTGATTTCGCCTTCGTGTGCGAGGTTGGGGGGCGCCTCCTTGACGCAGAGGAATTTCAGGATTTCATCCCTTGCAGGTATGTTGGTCTAGGGCCCCGAAATAAGAAGCTACGTGTCGATGGCTACGAATTTGACGAGGCTGACGACTCCATACGGCTTCTGATAGCCGACTTTGGCAACAAGCACGTGCTGGAAACGATTATCAGAACCCGCGCCGAGTCACTTTTTACCCAGTTAAAGGCGTTCGTAGATGAGTCCGCCACCGGCAGGATATGGACGTCAGCGAGCGAAAGTTCCGACCAGATAGGCGAACTATGCAGCCTGATAAAACAAAAGCACAGCGTCAAACATGGTGGGGGCCGGTCTGTCAGTCGATACCGTTTTTACCTGATTACCGATTCGAAGCTCAGTGATCGTGTCAAGGACTTACCCGAGGATGAGTATGACGGCGTTCCGGTGGAATATCACATCTGGGACATTAGCCGTCTGAAGGCTGTTTCGTCATCAATACTCGGAACCGAGGAACTTGAAATAGATTTCACGGAGTTTGTGGAGGGTGGCCTGCCATGTCTCAAGGCAAGTAAGTCAGATGACTATGACGGCTTTCTTTGCGTGATTCCTGGTGATGCGCTCGCCGAACTCTATGATCGGTTCGGTAGCCGCCTCCTCGAAGGAAATGTGCGCTCGTTTCTGAGCACCTCAGGCAAGATCAATCGCGGCATCCAGGGGACAATCAGGGCTGAACCCGGACGCTTCTTTGTCTATAACAATGGCATCTCGGCAACTGCCACGTCTGCTGATGTCCGGATGTCTGAAAATGGGCCGCGACTCTGCTCGGCCAGATATCTCCAAATTGTGAATGGTGGACAGACAACGGCATCCCTTCAAATAGCGAAAAGAAAGGACAATGCCAGTCTTGAGGGCATTCATGTCCAGATGAAGCTATCCGTGGTCAAGGCAAAGGACACAGAACTACTGGACTCCATGATCCAGAATATCGCGAAGTTCTCGAACTCGCAAAACAAGGTTAGTGACGCAGACTTCTTCTCCAATCACCCCTTCCATAGGGCGATGGAGCGTAGATCTCGCTCGATCAAGGCACCCGCTTCAGGCGGTGCCCAGTTCAACACCTTCTGGTTTTACGAAAGGGCACGCGGCCAGTATCTGAACATGCAGTCGCACATGACTTTGGCCCAGAAACGCTCTTTCCAGCGTGAGAATCCGCGCGCGCAGTTGATTACAAAAACAGATCTGGCGAAGTACGAGAATTCATGGCTCATGCTGCCGCATGTGGTAAGCCGCGGCGCACAGAAGAACTTCGTTGTGTTTGCGGAGTACGTAGGCAAGGAATACGGGGCTGATGGATACAAGTTCGACAATGACCTGTACTTCAAGGAGGTTGTCGCGCGCGCCATCCTTTTTAAGTTCGTTGAAAAGATGGTTTCGCAAGCCAAGGCCACTTGGTATGGGGGCGACTATCGGGCGCAAATAGTCACCTACACCCTGGCCAAACTGGCCTCCGTCATAGAGACGGAGGCTCCCAGACTAACGCTGGATCTAAAATCGGTCTGGACAAGGCAGTCGATAACACTTGGTTTGGCAGGCCAACTGGAAGAAATCGCAAAGGTCGTTGCACGAACGATCACGATACCGCCGGTCCCTCAAATGAATGTCGGGGAATGGTGCAAGAAGGAAGACTGCTGGGACGGCGTCTGGAGCCAGAAGATTCTCTTGACCCCCGCGCTCAGGTCGGAACTGATTTCCGCTGAAGAAGCCTCGCTCGATGGCAAGGATGCCCGGCAACAAGGCGAAGAAGACTCAAAGATCAACGCCGTCATTGAAGTCGTGCGCCTGAACGAACTTGGATGCTGGAGACGCCTGTCTGAATGGTGTGCCAAGTTCTCTGCCATTTCCGGCACTGACTCGGATCTTGTTCGGAGCGCGTCACGTCGAGGCTGGATACCTTCCGACCGGCAGGCTAATAGGCTAATTCAGGTGCTCCGGCGGAAGGAACATGAGGGATTCCGCATTGGCAAGTAACGAAGATGCCTCCCCCTTACCATCCATAGACATACATCTAATAAGGACCCTTAGTTGGACAGTCTCCAGACTCTCAAGTTGGACGACGAAATCAGAGTTCGCGATGGCGCCGCCGAATACAGGCTGCCAGATTGGGCGTCAGCTCTAATCTGGCTCGGCGCCTGGTGCCGGAGTTACGCCGCACCCGGAAAACGCCTTGTCGCATTCGCTGTGTTGCCAACACGCGATCTCGCTGCATCATTTGCGTGCCTTGGCAGCTTGATTGAAGGGTCAAGACGTTTTAAGGACAGCCTGTCGTGGTCGCGGTTCCGGGCATTGCCAACGGGTTCCGTGGTGTTCTGGAAACAACCACCGGGAACAAGGACCTTTTCAGGAACGGTAATCGGATTCGGAAGACGCGAAGGGTCGGGGGAATTCATACGAATCGAGACCAAGCTCAGGTCCAAGAATATGGCCGGATTGGTCCAGGAGATTTCAGAGCACGCCTTTGATCGATACCTCTTTACTGTTGAACAGCCACCATCAGCCAACAGGACGGATACGTACAGGAAGGCCGAGAGCTTCTTCAATCATCTCTTGGGGAAGTGCGATCCAAAATGGCTGTGGGCGGATGGCGCAGAAGCACTCGTCGTCACAAGCATTGCCAAATTCGAGCTGAACCAGGAGGGCGTCTCACTCCTGACCACGGGAGAACCGTCCGTTGCGCTTTCGGACGTGCTTTGCATCGCGCGTAACAAGTCGCAAAGTCACTCGAAGATCAGGATCTCGCATCCTCGTGGGAATATTGTCGGAACGTTCCCGCTCGCCATCCTCGATGGACCCGAAGCGTTTTATGTGCATGAGCATCTTGACGGCACAAGCAACATCCTGGTCGTTTCCGACAGATCGGAATATCGCGCCGATATCCACGATACGGTGGTTCAGCTCAAGGGCATGGCGGCAGCCGATGCGGGCAGCTCGCCTGCAGGCATCCCGAATACCTTTCCTCCGGGGATTGAAATCTCCGCGTTTGTCATCGACGCGTATTGAGTATAGTGATGCCAACATTTCGCGATGTATCGGATATATACGAGAACGTAAGGATCTCCAGAATCGTTCGGCACAAAATTGCCAGTCATGCCATTGCCGACATGATGCGATCGTCCTCGAAACTCTTTCTGATGCTTGACCGCGGCGACTCCCGCCAAGAAGAGATTTCGCGTCGTCTCTGGGTATTGAGGTCATCGGTATTGTTTACGCTTCTGCCATTCGACGATCCGGCCATTGCACTCCAACAGCAAATGCAAGACCTCGCCAGCGAATCGTCCGGCCTACCGGACGGCGCGTCGGTGATTGAGTCTCTGGGTAATGCAATTGAAGCCATCGCCGCAGGGAGTTCAAACCCCAAACACGAATGGATGCAGAGCCAGCTCGATTCCAGCGATGGAGGCGAACAAACTTCGGTAGGTGTTCTCGTAAGGCTTTCTGGCGGCAGGGTGCCAGGGTGGCCGCCTGATGCGATGGCCAGACTGCAGGATGTCGACGACCGGATCACCCTGATTCGTTCAAGGACGGACCTGCGATCCGGGCTGTTCGAGAGAATCGTCCTTCCCTGCGCCTGTCGCAATACCTCCCCTTCCCTGCTCGAGGAGGTTGTTCATTCCGGACGCGCACGAACAATCGACGTTCTTCTCTATCCGGAAGAGAACTTTGGCGTCCCAAAGAGAATGTCGTTGCCGGACTGTGGAGCCTTCATGGGACGACTGCAAAAGACAATCATTGAGCAGGAAACGGCCGAAATTCCAGAGGCGACACCTTCCGTAGACAACTGGATGAATGAAGCTTTCTGGCAGCGGATTCATGGCGGGAAAAGAAGTTCAGCTGACAACCTGGTTCCGGCGAACTACGTCCTCTTTTCGGATGGGACGGGTACGTTCTTTCCCGCCAACGGTCATGTTCCCGTTCTTCCATCGACAGGAAGCCTGCGTGACGAGTCCGACCTGCGCGTTGCGCGCGTCGCGGATCTATCGGAAGGTGACCTGGTAGTAATGCGAGTAGGCGACTCCAATTTTTTGCTTGACGAAACAAGTGACCGAATCATGAAGAACGACGTCGGCGACAACCTCGTTCAGGAGGCAACCGACTGGAAAGCCGCGCTCGACGCCCTCTTGATAACGTTTAGCTGCGACGAAATCGCCCAGAACCTGACGGATCGAGGGGTCCGCGTATCGCCCTCAAGCATTCACCAATGGGCCGGCCCCGATGTTCTTGGACCGGCAACCGAGAAGACGTTTTCTAATCTGATCTGTCTTCTTGGGGAAAGACGCAAGATCGCACTTGAGGGTGATGCGCTCCATCACTATGCCGCAACAAAGTGGAAGAGCCTGCAGGAACTCAGGGGTGTTCGCCACCGGGCGGGAAACCTGATACGCCAGGAGCTCATTCAGAAACTTGTCGAAAAATTTCATCACGGCGTCGCCAACCTTGGCGACAAGACTTCTGTACAAATCGACGGTGAAATGGGGACGGAACTACTTGTACTGAAGGTCTCATCTGCGGATCAGCAGCAATCATTCGTTCAGTCATCGATTCTTGGCCGTCTTGATGATCATCGAGGTAACCCATGGCTAGGATGATCCCACCGGCGTATGCCGAAAAGACGCCCATTGGAGAAAAGGGACTCTTTGACAAGCTCAGGGGCGATCCGGATACATCGGGCTGGATCGTTCTCCACTCTCCCCCGGCGGCCACCCAAACTCCTCCACTTGTGGCCACTTGAAAATCCCCCACCCAGGTGCATGCCGATGACCTAATTGTCGGCAATGTTGGTGGTGGCGCGGACAGGACATCATCGCCCCTCGATTCCAACGGGGGGTAGAGGAGGTGAATGTCTTGAAGCCGCATCAGAAGAGCACGGTCGTGACGCTGCTGCACAACAGGGTCTCGCAGCGCGAGATTTGGCGCAAGACGGGGATCGATCGTAAGACGATCCGCAAGCTTGCCCAGGAGACCGAAGCCGAGGCAAATTCCCCCATGGCCACCGGCTCGCCCGGGCTGGCCGTTCAAATTCCTCCACCCTGGCCACCGGCGCCGGCGCCCGATCCATCCCCGCTGCGGCTACCTGCGCACGTGCGTTCGGCCTGCGAGCCGCACCGGGCATGGATCGAGGCGCAGGTGCGTTTGGGTCGCAACGCCATGGCGATCTACCAGGATCTGGTGGATCGCTTTGGCTTCGAGGGCCGCTACAACAGCGTCAAGCGCTTCTGCCGGGCGCTGCGCACCCAGGCGCCGGAGCAATTCGACCGGCTGGAGTTCCTGCCCGGGGAAGAGGCACAGGTCGACTACGGCGAGGGCGCGCCCACGCTTCATCCGAGCGGCCGGTATCGCAAACCGCGGCTGTTCGTGATGACGCTTCGCTACTCGCGCCGCTCGTATCGGCAGGTGGTGTGGAAGTCGAGCAGCCAGGTGTGGGCGTGGCTTCACGAGCAGGCCTTCCGCTACTTCGGCGGTTGCTGCCAGTACGTGGTGCTCGATAACCTGAAAGAGGGCGTCATCCGCCCGGACATCTACGAGCCGCAACTGAACCGCCTGTACGCGGCGATGCTCGCCCATTACGCGGTCGTGGCCGATCCGGCCCGCGTTCGTGATCCGAACCGAAAAGGGTCCGTGGAAAACGCGATCCAGCACACCCAGGCCACGGCTCTGGCGGGGCGGCGCTTCGAATCGATCGAGGCGCAAAACGCCTTTCTCATGCATTGGGAAGAGAAGTGGGCCGCCCAGCGCATTCACGGCCGGGCCAAGCGCCAGGTCGAGGAGATGTTCCAGGAGGAGCGCGCCCACCTCAAGGCGTTGCCTATCGAGGGCTTCCGCTACTTCGAGGAGGGCACGCGCACGGTGCAGGACGACACCACCGTTCAGGTTGACAGCGCCTGGTATGCCGCGCGCCCGGCCCCGATCGGCGCCGAGGTGTTGGTCCGCCTCTATGAGCACGAGATCGAGATCCGCGACCTGCACACGCTGGCGCTGATCCGCCGCCATACGCGCGCGAGGCGCAAGGGCGCAGTCGAACTGCCCGATGCCGAGCGCCTGTTCAACCCCTCCCGCCAGACACACCAGATCCTCAAGCGCGCCGAGCACATCGGCCCCCACACCCACGCGCTGTGTCGCGCGTTGTTCGAGCAACGTGGGCGCGAGGCGCAGAAGAGCATGTGGGGTATCGTGGGGCTGCACCCGCGCTATCCGGCCTGCATCCTGGAGCAGGCAGCCGCCAGCGCGCTCGCCCGCCACATCCACGCCTACAAGGCCGTGCGAGCGATCGCTGAGCAACTGCTCGCTCAGGCCATCGCCCGGCTCGATGGAACCCAGCCGGAATTGCCCCTGGGTGACGCTGGCTCGCCGCTCACCCAGCAGCACGAGCTCATCCGTGATCCCGCCGAGTATGCCGCGTTCTTCAACCGCAGTGTCGGCACGGAGCCGTTGGCGCCCGATACGCCCGCACCCTCACAGGCAACCGAGCGCGTGCAGCCACCGCTGGGCGAACCACAAGCGCAGGACTGCGCATGAGCACGCGGTGCCACTTCGCAACACCTTGGGGGCGCCGCCCCAAACCCCTGCACTCGCCGTAAGGCAGGCCGGCAGGCGAAAGAACTGCCTGCCAACCCGCCAGGAGCGTATTTCTCCGGTCGCCGTCAAGGGTGCGCTGCGCCGGGCGAGAAAACCCCTCGCCCGCCCTTGACGGAACCGCCGCCACGCCGGGCTCAACGCCGACAAACCCGCGGCGTCCAAGCTCAACGCCCGCGCACGCCCAGCACCGATACCACCCATTACCCACCGTCCAGGAGACCCCAAGCCATGAGCATGAGCATGATGGAAATCGAAAAAACCCTCAAACAGCTGCGCCTGTCGGGCGTGCGTGCCACCCTGGAGACGCGCCTGATCGAGTCCCAGGCTTCCAGCCTGTCGTTTCTCGAGACCTTCTCGGCCCTGCTCCAGGATGAGCTGGACCGGCGCCAGTCTCGCCTACTGGAGCGCCGCTACCAGCTCTCCGGGCTCGAGGAGCGCGCTTCGCTGGCGGAATTCGACTGGGGCTACAACCCCAAGATCCCCAAGCGCACCTGCTTCGAGCTGCATACCCTGAAGTTCATCGCCGAGGGCGACAGCGCACTGCTGATCGGTCAGCCCGGCACCGGGAAGAGCCACATCGCCAAGGCGATCGCCTATTCGGCGCTGCGCTCGGGGCTGCGCGTGCTCTACGGCGAAGCCGATGAGCTGCTCGCCAATCTCGCTCAGGGCGCGAGCGCCGACAAGCGCAAGCTGCTCAAGCCCGTCATCGACGCCGACCTGCTGGTGCTCGACGACTTGTTCCTGGCCCGCCACCTCCCGGCCGAGGCCGCCGACGCCCTGCAATCGATCCTGCACAAGCGCTACAAGCTGCGACGCAGCTCGCTCATCACCTCAAACCGCATCATCGAGGATTGGCACAAGTTTCTCGGCGACGCCGCCCTCACCACCGCCATCCTCGACCGCCTCCTGCACCGCAGCGTCCTGCTCGAGTTCCGCGGCAAAAGCTATCGCCTCAAAGAGGCCGCCAGCCGACTTGCCAAAGCTACCCATCCCGAGTAACAATCCCCACACTCCTGTCCTCGCCCCTGGGGGATTTTGACCTGGCCACAGGTGGAGGAATTTCAAGTGGCCGCCGGGGATCTCTGGATGTGAAGAAGCATCAATCAAAGATCGAGGGCGAGCTCGATATGGTGATTCTTGTTCCTGCCCTGGGTGTCCTCTGCATTGAAGTCAAGGGATGCGATGTCGAGCGCAAGGACGGCGTATGGATTTACCCGTACGAACGGTCGCTATAAGGCCCCTTCAAACAGGCATCAAGAGCAATGCATTCCCTTAGGGATTACGTGGTCAAGCGGGACTGCTCCCTGTCGGGGATCCTGTTTTTTTCCGCGGTCATCTTCACCCGCGCACCGTTTTCCGAGGAATCCCCGGAATGGCATCCCTGGCAGCACATCAACTCGCTAATATTCAAGAGACGCCCGATATCGGCAAGCATCAAGGACATCCTCAAGAAGGCTCATGAACATGTGAGGAGTAAGGCTGGTCGCTACTCGTGGTATCGGGATCAAGATAGTCGTCCGTCAGAAGGGCAAATACGAAGAGTCTCAAATCTTCTCCGTGACAATTTTGAATACTCCACATCTCCCCGTACCAATGTTGAAGAAATCGAGCGGTGCATAAAACATGTCACGCAAGAGCAGTTTGAAGCACTGGACCTCCTTCAGGACAATCGGCGGTTGGTATTCAAGGGCCCAGCCGGAACAGGCAAGACGTTCCTGGCAATGGAAAGCGCCTTTCGGGCAACTCATGAAGGCAAGTCGGTTCTGTTTCTCTGTTTCAATAACTTGCTTGGAGATTGGCTGAAGGCTGAGGTCTCCAGCGTGTCGGGAGACAAGAGCCGCTTCAGATGTGGAACATTTCACAGCCTGTTGATGGAAATCTCTGGAGAGAGAAGGCCACGCGATGAGCCTGAATACTGGCAGAAATATCTGCTGCTTCAGGCTGCGGAGAAACTACTTCAAGATGATAGGACATACCCGCATTTCGACGTTCTGATTGTGGATGAGGCCCAGGACCTGATGCGTGACGAATATCTCGATGTCCTTGATCTTGTCCTGAAAGACGGGCTTGCCGGGGGTCAATGGGCACTGTTTTGGGATTTCGAGCGACAGGCCATCTATTCTCCGGAAGACATCGCCGCCACCACGCGCGGCCTTCAATATATTGGGTCTTCTCGGAATAGTGTGGGTAAATCCGCATGACATTTAGATCGCTGGGAGCATTGAAGTGAGCACCTTGAGGCGCAGATACTCCTCGTCGCGCAGGCCATACGCCCGACGCTGGAAGACGCGAATCTTGTTGTTGAGTCCCTCGACGAAGCCGAGGGAGACCTTGTTCCGTGGATTGCAGTAGGCCGCGATTCCATCCCAATGACGCTCGATCATCTCGGCAAACTTCTCGTAGGGTTTCAGGCGCTGCCACTTCAGGCTGCTCTTCCAGTTATCGAAGAAGCGTCGCGCCCAGGCTTGGCTCTTATAGTTTCAGAGCTGGCCGAAGGATTCCTTGAGCAGGTAAGCCGTATTCAGGCGCTTGTTGGCCGCCAGCAGGATCTTCAGCGACTTCCTGCCATCGGCGCAGAGGTTCTCCTTGTGGCTGAGCAGGACGTACTTCTGGCCCTTGATGTAACGCCGATCCGTGCCGGACAGCCGCGCATATTCGGCCTTGCGTACCTTGTCGAGGGCATCGTTCAGATGGCGCATCACATGGAACTTGTCGAACAGGATGGCGGCCTGCGGTGCATGGGCGTTGGTGGCGGTGCGAAACGGCTTCCACATGTCCATCACGGCCAGGCGGATGCCACGGGCCTTGTTCGGCCCCAGCCAGTCGTAGAACTGGTTCATGCTGGCCTCGCTCCTATCCTTGCCACCGAACCAGATCGGCCGGCCCCGAATCAGGTCGCTGACGACGATGCGGTAGGGTACCCCCTTGCGAATCGAGATTTCGTCGATGCCGATCGCCTTGGGCCCCGGTCGGCCGGCGCGTTCCAGTTGCACCCGCATGTACGCCTTGTCCAGTTCCTTGACTGTGCCCCAGTGCAGGTTCAGTTCCTTGGCGACATCCTTGATCGTGCTGCTTCGGCAGCGCCGACCGACAAACCAGGCAAAGCGCTTCGTGTAGAGCGGGTTGTCGGCGAGAAAGTCCAGACGCTCGCCTCTCACCTTGCCGTTGCACGGGCAGCGCGGGCGTCGAACCTCGAACTGCAGGTAGATCCGCGTGTCTGCACTCGAGAGATCGCGTGCCCGGCGCGTGGTGCGGTCGTACCAGGTGGTATGGACTTGGCCGCATCGCGGGCAGAGCGTTTTCTTGAGCGCCGGACAAGGGCAATGACCCGTGCCCGCGGATCGCCAAAAATGCCGCGCACGTCGGAGCGAGGGGTGAATCCGGGAAACCGGTATGCGTCCAGCAGACGCTTGCGCTTGGGTGAGGTAGCCATGGCGCGATCTTGCCAAGTTCGCTCGCCGCGTCAATCCATCTACACATGTTCGACGGCACCAGCGAGCTAAATGTCATGCGGACTTACCCACACTATTCCGAGAAGACCCAATATATTCAACGTCGGGCTCTCAGCCATGCGAACTACAGCCTGCGAATCAATTGCCGAAACGCGGAACCCATTGCCGACATTCTGACGATAACCAGCGGACTTGTTCCCGGTTACAAGCGCGTCCTTCATGACATGGAGGGATCCGATGTTGACCCGATGTTCTACAAGACGGCCGACGGTCAAGTTGGGTGTCTGTCCGAGGCAGTCGATTCCCTGCTGACGACATTCAAGGCGGGCGAAATAGTGGTTCTCTCAATACGTGCGGATGAAGCCTCATGTGCATTCATGGCGGCGAAACAGCTATCCGGAGTACGACTGGCCCCCATCCGGACAGTTTGCGACGCGCAGACAATTCCGTATACATCGGTCCACGCGTTCAAGGGACTCGAAGCTCCGGCAGTGATCATCACGGACATCGAGAATCTCAAGGACGAACGTTCGCGTTCGCTCCTTTACGTGGGGATGTCGCGGGCGAGGGTCCGCCTGTACATTTTGCTAAATGAAAATTGTAGAAGGCAGTACCAACAGATTCTTGATGCCGGCCTTGAACGCATTTCCAAGGGATAAGACATGCCGCTGACCGAAAACCTAGCCAATAGAAACTGGCTAACATCACGCCTGCGCGCTGAAATTGTGGGTCCAGATCCTGCCGGGGAGCCACGTGAGATCGTTCCCGGTGGCGATGCCGGAAAGTTCTCATGGGAAGAATTCAGAAAGCCCAAGAAGCAGAAGAACGGCGAAGAAATTGTCTGGCAGGATCCGCCAGCGAAGCGATATGGGGCAGGAATTCTTTATCCTGTCGGCGTGGTCGAAGAAGCCGAACAGGCGAGATCCGGCGACGATGTGAATGCCGGCCCGGATGCGGCGCAACCTCCTGAGAGCCGGGAGGCGGATGACAAGCTGGAAAGGTTGGCGGAAAAGAATGCATCCAAGTCATCCGGTCTTCCGGACGACTCCGAGGACTACAACGTCACACTTGCCAATGCCTTTAGGCCGTCCGCAATCGGGATCAGTTTCCTGGCCGACTTGGATTGTGAGAAGAATGGAATGCGGGTCGAGCTGGTCAGCATCGGCCGTCTGGGCAATGAGGATCTTCAGGAAATTCCGGTAGGCACATACAGGCAGACTTCGGCAATGGTCGGAGACCCGGGCGGGGTCCAGTATCCCAGATCAGTTTGGCTCAGAGTCCCGCTGCTGGATGACCAGAAGCGATATCCGCATATCGAGGTCTCTTCGGCCGACCTGCTTGAGGCGAGAGAGCCAATCCGTAAAACAATTGATAGCATCTGGCCCGGTCTTGAGATGATTCTGGTCTCAAGGCGATATCCCCGCTTCGCAGCAAACCAGCGACTGATTACCGTTTCCCTGATCAACCGGCGTGCTCTCGATGCCGGTAAACTTGATGAACAGTGCCTGTTTCAGTCGGGGATCAGAGTTCGTGGCCTGAGTGAATCAGCATGGATTCAGCCATATCCGGAAGCAGAGCTAAGCCAGCTTGAAGCGCCGGACCCTCTTTCGGATGAACGGGTAAACCGTCTTCTTTACCGGCAATATCAAACATATGCGATCGGCCACGGTTGTGCGGCCGACTGGCCCGGCAACATGCCAAGCACGGTGTCCCAGGTCTGGACTGATGTGATGCCGGCATTTGAAGCGCCTGCTACGAATGCGGATCTCATGATCACCGGACCAGATGGTGCCAAGCATCCGGTCGCCATAAGCATGCGAAAGCTTGCCGGACTGGATCGGTCAGATGACGGATGGGAAGAAGTCGGGGCACTCCTGACGGCCTACGAAAATTGGATCGAATCATTACGGCTGCCACGACCCGGAATCCCTGGAGTCATGGCGGACATGTTGCAAACTGCAGAAGGTCTAATCGCACGCTGCGAAGACTGCCTTGGACGCATCCGGGATGGCATCGCATTTCTAAGAGAGGACTCGGAGACTTCGCGATTTGCGCGAGAGGCCTTCAGACTTGCAAACCATGCGATGCTGATTGCCCAGCTCCGGACCACAAGAGAGGTTCGAATTCCGTCGCCCGCATTGGAAGGCGGCATTACATGGACGCCAGCCATCACCAATCCGGATCCGTCAGTGGCGACCACCAAGGGATACTGGCGTGCATTCCAGATCGGATTCATCCTGATGTCGCTGCGCGCAATTGCACAACCGGAATCTGATCATCGAGATATTGTCGATCTGATCTGGTTTCCTACCGGCGGGGGGAAAACCGAGGCGTATCTCGGGCTCACGGCGTTCACTATTCTTTTCAATCGCATTTCCGGCCGCCAGACTGGCGGTGCGGATGTCCTGATGCGATACACGCTACGTCTTTTGACAGCCCAGCAGTTCCAGCGGGCATCGTTGCTGTTCTGCTCAATGGAGCATTTGAGACGAAACACCGCCGGACTTGGTGACAAGCCATTTCGCATCGGCCTGTGGGTCGGAGGCAGTGCATCGCCGAATTCGCGCAAGGAAGCCGTGCAAGCACTGGAAAGTCTTCAGAGCGATCCCGAAAGTGAAAATCCGTTTGTTCTCCTCAAGTGCCCATGGTGCGGAGCGAAATTCGGTCCCTCCGGAGAAGTGAGCGATAGCAGAAGAAGAGGCAGACGTGGTGGAGGCATGCAGGGGCGCGAGGCTGGGATTCCATCGGTACTTGGATATCGGCGATATACACCGACCAATCAGCATCCGCCCACCGTGGTGTTCAGCTGCAATGATCCGGCATGCGAGTTTGGCACTGGTTCCACTTTCCAACGCGCAAAACCACCGCTTCCCATCGTCATCATTGATGAAGATCTTTTCGATGATCCACCAAATCTGATCATCGGAACGGTCGATAAATTTGCGATGCTTGCGTGGAAACCTCAGGCCCGGCGCATGTTCGGTATTGGCGATAATGGCAAGCACGCGGGCCTTCCTCCATCGCTAATCATTCAGGACGAGCTCCACCTGATCTCGGGTCCGTTGGGATCGATGGTCGGAGCCTATGAAACAGTTATCGAAAGTCTCTGCAGGAGGGATGGCGTCGGCCACATCAAGCCGAAGATAATTGCATCGACAGCGACAATCAGCCGAGCACACGAGCAGATCAAGCACCTGTATGCCCGCAATGATGTGTTCCTTTTCCCTCCGTCCGGCCTTGAGGCGGGTGACTCATTTTTTGCGTGTGAAGCTCGTAATGAGGACGGAAGCCTAAAGCCAGGCAGGCTCTATCTTGGCGTATTGGCACCATCACATGGCTCCTTGCAGACGACCGAGGCGAGAGTCTTTGCATGCCTTATGCAGCATGCGGCCACCATGCTGACCGATGACGATGGACGCGACCCATGGTGGACATTGCTGTGCTTCTTCAACTCCCTGCGTGAACTTGGCAGTGCCGCATCTCTGTTTGTCGCGGATACAAGGGACTATCTTCGTGTCATTTTAGACAGGCACGGGATTCATTACGCCACCATCAGAAAGCTCTTTGAAGTCTCCGAGCTTACCAGCCGAATCAGGAGTGACCAGGTTCCGAAGGAACTGGAGCGACTTGAGAAGCCATTTGTTACCCCGTCACCGAGAGGTGAAAAGAGTTTTGAAGGTATAGACGCTGTCGATGCGTGCTTGGCATCAAATATCATTGAAGTCGGTGTCGACGTTTCGCGCCTTGCGCTCATGGCAATCGTCGGACAGCCCAAAACAACATCACAGTACATTCAGGTTTCGAGTCGCGTTGGCCGAGACCCGGAAAAGCCCGGTCTCGTTGTCGTTCTGTATGGGCAGAGCAAGCCACGAGATCGCAGTCATTATGAGAGGTTCCGCCCATATCACCAGAGGCTGTACGCCCAGGTGGAGCCAACGAGCGTAACCCCATTCAGTCCGCCAGCAGTCGAACGGGCGTTACACGGAATCCTGGTTGCTGCCGTCAGGCAGCTTGGATTACTCGCAACGGTGTCCTCCGCTGCCCGACCGTTTCCTCTCGATGCCGGAACCCCGTTGAGGGACATGATTGAGATGATGATTGAAGAGCGAGTCAGTCTGGTCGCTCCCGTCGAAAGGGACTCCGTGATGATACGACTCCAGAGGCGCCTTGACGAATGGAGGGTGTGGCAGCCGTCAGAGTACGGGGGCTTTGGTGCGGCACCGCAAGATCCACCCCTGCTTCATCCTGCAGGAAGCTCTGAGCCCCCACAATGGAATGGCAGAAGCTGGCCAACCATGTCGTCGCTGAGAGACGTCGATGCTTCGTGCGAGGCCGACGTAACGGGCTTCTTCAATCAACTGCAGGAAGAGCAATCATGAGCCGTCCAGTCAGACGTTCTCAGGCAATCGCCCCGTTCGGTATCGGTGCGCTTGTCGATTTTCCGGGACCGGTGTCGCTTATCCATGCCGGTCTTGACGCATGGCCCTTTGATGAAGCAAAGCGCGAACATTGGGAGTTCAGGGTAACCGACGAAAAGCGCCTAGCACGAAGGCTTAACGTCGAATATTTTGTTCAGCCACCGGACTTTCGCCAGCCAGAGCGGGGCCAGGATGCCGCCCAGGAGAACCTCAATCTCAAGCTGCCGTTCCTCCGATTTCCCTTGTGGCATGTGTGTCCCCGATGCGGCAGAATGTATCTGTCCAAATATCACGATATCGCAGCTCCCACGTGCAGAGGTCCCGTGGCATCAGGCGCAGCCAAGGGTGACCATTCGTCCAGAAGGACTGTCCAGGTAAGGTTCGTTGCCGCGTGCAAACGCGGCCACCTCCAGGATTTTCCCTGGTTCGAATGGCTGTTCAAGCATCCGCATCCTGACTGGGAACCGGACGGAGTATCGCGTTGGCTGAGGATGAGGAGTACCGGTAGTGCTTCGCTTACCGGTGTTGAGATCAGAGCCGAGGAACGTAGTGCCGATGGAGGGATACGCGTCGTAGAGAAACGAACTCTCGCTGGGGCATTCGCCGATGATCCGTCCAGCGGCTCACCAACGGCCCTCTCCAGGCTGCAGATCAAATGCGAAGGCCACAACCCAGTCCTGGCAGTTGGGACGAACAGTGTATCGCCGCCGCCCGGCTGCGGGCACGAACTTTATCCATTGCTTCGAGGCGCATCAAACCTCTATTTTCCGCAAGTCGTCAGTTCCATATATATCCCGGAAATCGACGACCGGAATCTCTCTCAGGATGTTCTCGATTTGCTGGACGACCATCACTTAAAGACCAGCCTGCTAAGAAGTGCCCAAGAGTCCGAGAACGGTCTAATTACGGCGAGAGCAGCGAAACTCGCACTCCGGGATTTCTTCCCGGAAGTCGCAGTGGATCCGTCGGTGCTGGCCGAGGCGGCCAACAAACATATCCTCAAGGACATATTGCTGGGCAGTTCTCTGGTTCGCCGGCACTTGTTACAGCGGATAAAGAGCGCTCCGAACAAACGGCTGACGATGGAAATTATTGACGCCGCAATCAAGTCATGTTGCCCCGACTGGGAGATAGACTCGTCGCTGATTCTCCCGCAACTGGCAGATGCACTGGAAGGGAATTCCGATGACACTGATGAGTCGGAAGAGGTCCGCCAGGATCCTTTGATCGAAACCGACTACCGGCGCGAGGAATACCAAGTATTTTGCCAGGATATCCAGGAGGGATATCCAAAGACTAACCTGCTTATTCGTAGTCACGCAATCGGAGACTATGGGAACTTGGTCAAGTCTTCATTTGAACGGGTGTCCCTGCTACACAAGCTACGGGAAACACGAGCCTTCGTTGGGTACTCGCGAATATTTCCGGAGAACGATCTGACGCCGGATGAACGCTGGGGTCTGATTGCATCAGAAAAGAAGCGATGGCTGCCAGCAATCATCGTCCGCGGGGAAGGCATATTCCTGAAGTTCCGCGAGGACAAACTGCAGCGCTGGCTTGAAGCAAACGGGTCTCACCAAGAGGGGCGCCTATCCCCCATCAATCATAATCTCAGGGAACTGCGAGAGCGCAGGCATCAGAAGGAGAAATCTATTTCTCCGAAACACGTACTGATTCATACCTTCGCTCATCTGCTGATCAATCAGTTGGTCTACGACTGCGGATATGGTTCGGCATCGCTACGAGAGAGGATATACACAGCCGACGGAAAGAATCAAATGTCGGGCGTGCTCATCTATACGGCAGCCGGCGATTCAGAAGGAACAATGGGTGGCCTTGTCAACATGGGCCAGCCTGGGTATCTCGATGACACCATAGCGAAAGCCCTCGAAAAGGCCCGGTGGTGTTCCAGTGATCCTGTCTGCATCGAGAGTCTTGGCCAGGGACCGGATAACTGCAATCTTGGTGCCTGCCACTCTTGCACGCTTCTGCCGGAAACTTCGTGCGAAGAACAAAACCGGCTGCTCGACCGAGGTATGGTTGTCGGTACCATTCAAGATCCGGATGCCGGGTATTTCTCTTTGCTGGCGTAATTTGCGGACTCCTGTCACGTTGACAACTCATTCCGATATGCGAGCGCCGTCAAGTGGTTCATGCCGCCATCCTGACTTCTGGCAAGTTGCCTCAGTAAGTTCGGTCGGGCGCTATGCCGCCGAAGATCTGGTGCGGCCGACGCGCGTTGTAGAACTCGAAGTACCGTGTCAAACCAGCTTTTGCCTGCGGCACGTCGTCATAGGCGTGCAGATAGACCTCCTCGTACTTCACGCTGCGGCAAAGGCGCTCGACGAAGACGTTGTCGCGTAACCGGTAACCAATCGGCGTTCTTTTTCTTGCGCGCGCGGTGATGAGAATGGCGTCCGAGAGGATTCTCGTTCGGGAGCGGCGGCGATGGCTGGAACAAGGTTTGAAGTTCAGGACTCCTGACATGGGCGGAAGAATTTATGCAACTGGAGGCGGCTCGTAGGCAAGCGTCAGGTCCGAACCGGGGTAGCGAAATTCGAGCGCGTTGAGGGTTTCACAGAGCTTGGCGAGGGCGCGGTTGTGTCGCGGATTGGCCAGTGAATGAATCCGGACTAGCAGACGCTGCTGTGCGGCAGGGCACGATGTCCGCACTGCTCAGCAGCATCTCGCGCACCAGCGCCCGTCCGTCGTCCTCGGTGCGCACCCCATTGAGCGTCAGACAGCGCACCAGCGCGGTTTCGGCGCGGAACGCGAGCATCTTGATGGTATCGGTGAGGTGCTTGGCCTCGGGGGCGAGCCTGACGATCTGAGCGTCGTCGAGCAACGCGTTGAGCGGCACCCGCTTGGGCAATTGTGCGAAGCGTACTCGCAGCTGCTCGCACTTGGCTTCGGCTTCGCGCAGTTGCCGGTTCAATTTGGCCTGCGCGATCTTGAACCCGCGCATGGTGGGCCGCTGCGCTTCCGGGTTGGCGCGCGCCTTCTGGCCGTAGGCTTGTTCGAGCTCCTGGAGGGCGGCGCGGCTGGCGCGAAGCTCTTTGGCCAGTGCCTTGCGCTCGGGGTTGGGGATGGTGCGCTCGGGGTCGGCGGGCTCCACTTGGTAGTTCACCAGCGCATCCAAGGCGAAGTGCTGGCGCATGTAGCGGAAGAAGTTCTCCTGCGTCCAGCGCTCGAACATGCGCCAGGCCACCACCTCGATGGGCCAATCCGTGCGGGTCGTCACAATGGAAGTCTGATGACCGTTGTCGCACAAGCGGCGCACCTCACGCATGCGAAACCCCGGTAGCACCCGGATCGAGCGCTCGGCCAACTGGTAGCTCACCTTGCGCCCATCGATGATCGCCTCCACCGTGCGAAACACTCGCTTGGGCCACTGCGCGTAGGCCCCCTTGCGGTAGGTGAGCACATCGAAGCCCTGGGCGAAGACTTCCTGGAAGAACTTCGGGCTCCAGCCCTCACGGTCGAAGGCCAGTGTCACGCGCCGCTCGCCCACCAGCTCGCGCACCTGCGGCAGAATCTCCCGACGCAGCATTGCCAGAAGATTGTCATTGGCCTCGGCACTCACCACAAACAGCGGCTGGGCATCTTGCTGGTTCACCCAGATGTCGGTGGTGGCCGGCATGCACAAGCGCCGCCGTGCCACCCACGCCTTGGGCAGCTTGTGTGTGGTGCCATGATAGGGCCGCACATGCCCATCGACATAGAGCAGCCCCACGGCTTGCGCGTTCTCGCTCACCCAGCGCTGCGTGAGCTGCCGGCTGAACCGGGCGGCCTGTTGGCGTGCCGTCAACTCCCAGAGCTTGCGTCGCAGGGTCTTGACCTCGGGGGCGCGGTCCAGTCCCAGCAACACGCCCAGTTCCCCGGCGGATGGCCCTGCAACTGCTCGGGGGTACGAAGCCGCAGCAGCGCCATGAAGGTCAGCATCAACAGCGTGGCGCGCAAGCCGTAGAAGCCATTCTTCAGCGAACCATAGGCCTGCTCGCCCGCCTCCAGCAGCCCCAGCGCCAGCATCGCCGGCAGCGCCAGTAAAGCACCCAGTAGCGCACCGCCTCGGCCGCCACAAACTGGGGGCGGCTTCCTGGAGCTGTCCCATGCGCGCCAGTGCGCGTTCGGTGTGCCGCTGCACCGCCACGCCACCGGCACCGCGCGCCGCACGCTGGCTGCGCTCGCTGGGCCCGCTTGGCAGGCTCGCTTGCCTGCGCGCCGCCCTGCCGAGTTCGCCGCGGCGCAGCGTCCGGCGGATCGTGCCTTCGGTAACCCCCACCTGCCCGGCGGCCTGCCGGATCGAGCTGCCCTGATCGAGCAGCTGGGCCGCACGCGCGCGCTTCTCCGCCGTAAAGCGATGCGCACCCTTGGGTCCTCGCTTGTTCTGCACGACCCCCAGCACGCCCTCGGTCCTGACTTTGCGGCTGTGGCGAGTCAGCGTGCTGCGATCCAGGTGCAAGGCGGCGCTGAGATCTTCGCGCCGTGCCAGGCCAAGCTCCATCATCTGCACCGCGGCCAGGCGCTGACCCACGGCGTCGCTCTCGGCGTGCGTGAACACCGGTATGCCGTAGGCGACGTAGGCTACCTGACCGTTGTTGCGCACAATCGCGAGCACCGCGTTGATCTCTTCAGCTCCCGTGGGCTGCACCGGCAGATGCGTCTGGGTCGGCATCGAAAACCTCCTCAACGTGGCGCAGTAATTATTACGCACCTCGCTCAAGAAGTCCAATGAAATCGGGCCGTTAATCCACCTATGTCAGGAGTCCTGAAGTTAAGACTGGCGGCGGTGGGTCGAAGGGGAGTTCGGCAGAAGGTAGATCTGCCGTTCACCGGAGTCCTTGGCCGAGCGGCGGGTAACCGGCGAACTGCGGATCGATCAGGAGTGCGCCGGCAACGTCGGCTCAGGCCGATGAGCCGGAATTGCTCTTCCGGCAGGTTTCAAAGTGAAGCAGCCCTTCAGGCGTCCAGTCTGGAGCGAGGGTGACCGGCAGGTTATGGCCGGTGGCTGACCGGCGCTGTCCTTCGCTCACTGGCCGGTCCAACTTCAAACCTGCCGCTCAGGCGCCCACAGGGCCTCGGCGTAACGAACGGCAGCTTCCGTCCCGTCGGTTGTTGCTGCGAACGGCCGCTTTGAAATACTCGACCGGCAGGTTTGGGTCGAATCCGGCCCCAATGAAGATGGAAACCTGCCGTTCGGCACGGATTCTGACCAGCGTCGGGTAACCGTCGCATTGCAGACCAAGTTGGCGCTGAACGCCACCGTCCGTTGAGGCCGAGGAGCGGCCGTCCGGACCGGCAAGGGTAAGAACCGTTGCGCATCCGAAACCAGCCATCTGCCACCGAACACTCGGAAGCAAAGATCTCGGTCGAATGCGCCGATCAACCGATTGAAACCAGACGGGCTATGGTGCGCTCTCATGGGCAGCCGGCCCGCTGACTTGCTGGAGCTATGCGAGAGCAATTCCGTCATTCCGGCAGTGCGGCCAGCAGGTCGCGGATGTCGTCTTCGCCGAACTTGGCCATGCTCTCGCGGTCCTCGTTGAGTATGCCGGCGGCGAGTTCCGCCTTCTTCTCCTGCAGCGCGAGGATCTTTTCCTCGATGCTGCCGGCCGCGATCAACTTAGACGAACACGTTCTTCGTCTGGCCGATGCGGTGGGCGCGGTCGGTCGCCTGGTTCTCCACCGCCGGGTTCCACCACGGGTCGTAGTGGATCACGGTGTCGGCCGCGGTCAGGTTGAGGCCCACGCCGCCGGCCTTGAGGCTGATCAGGAACACCGGCACCGCGCCGTCCTGAAACTTCGCGATCGCCGCTTCGCGCTTCTGCGTCTGGCCGGTGAGCAGGCTGTAGCCGATGCCGCGATCATTCAATTCGGCCTCGATCAATGCCAGCATCCGGGTGAATTGCGAAAACACCAGAACGCGCCGGCCCTCCTCGACCAGTTCGGGAAGCATTTCCATCAGCAGATCCAGCTTGGCGCGCTCCTTGACCTTCTCCGCCGCCGACAGCTTGAGCAGGCGCGGGTCGCAGCACACCTGGCGCAGCTTGAGCAGCGCGTCGAGAATCACGATCTGGCTGCGCGCGAATCCGCGCGCAGCGATCTCCTCGCGCACCCGCTTGTCCATCGCGCTGCGCACGGTTTCGTAGAGGTCGCGCTGGCGGCCTTGCAGTTCGACGGTGCGCAACACGATGGTCTTGGGCGGCAGCTCCTTCGCCACGTCCTCCTTCTTGCGCCGCAGAATGAAGGGGGCCACGCGCTGGGCCAGCAGGCGCCCGCGCAGCGCGTCGCCGCGTTTCTCGATCGGGGTGCGCCAGCGGGAGGTGAAATCCTTTGCGGCACCGAGAAAGCCCGGCAGCAGGAAATCGAACTGCGACCACAGCTCGCCGAGATGATTCTCCAGCGGGGTGCCGGTCAGGCACAGGCGATGGCGGGCATCGAGCTGGCGCACCACCTGCGCGGCCTGGCTGGCGGCGTTCTTCACCGTCTGCGCCTCGTCGAGAATCACGTAGTGGTAGGCGTGCGCCGCCAGGTGTTCGCGGTCGCGCCACAGCAGCGGATAGGTGGTCAGGCAGATGTCATGGTGCGGGATCTGCGCGAAGGCCTCGCCGCGCGCCTTGCCCTGCAGCTTGAGCACCGAGAGATCCGGCGCGAAGCGGCCGGCCTCGCGCTTCCAGTTGAAGATCAGCGAGGTCGGCAGTACCACCAGCGCCGGCCGGTCGAGCCGCCCGGCCTGCTTCTCCGCCAGCAGATGGGCGAGCGCCTGCGCGGTCTTGCCCAGGCCCATGTCGTCGGCGAGTATGCCGGCCAGATCGCTAGTGCGCAGGTGCTGCAGCCAGGCCAGCCCTTCGAGCTGGTAGGGCCGCAACTCGATCGCCAGCCCCTGTGGCGGGTCGACGCGCTCGATCCCCTGCGCTTTTCGGATACGCGCATGCCAGTCTTCCAGCGGCTGCATGCCGCGCGTCTGCCAGTTCTCGTCCAGCGCCTCGGCCAGCCGCGGCGCGTCGAAGCGCGAAACGCGCAGCGCGCCAGCCTCGGGCGCGTCGAACAGGTCGACCAGGGTGCGCGCCAGCGGCTTGATCCGCTGCGCCGGTATCGCGATGCGCTCGCCCGCCTCGGTGAAGACGATCACGCCTCGTCGTTGCCGATCTGTTCGAGCTTTTTCGGGTCGAGCCAGCGCGGTTCGCGGCGGAACAACTGGTGCAGCAAGGGGGCCAGTTCGAGCCGCCGGCCCTCGACCTCGATGCCCAGCGAGAGGGCGAACCAGCCGTTGGCATCCTCCTCGAGTTCGGCATCCCATTCGGTTACCGCCAGCACGCGGTGACGAAAGTCTGCCGGGCAGTCGATATGCCAGCCGGCCTGGCGCAGCGCCGCCACCTGCTCGGCGAAAAAACTGGTCCACGCCACTTCGCTGGCCAGACCGAGCAGCAGCCCGAGTTCCCGCCGCGTTTCGCTCGGGCGTAACCATTGCGGACGCACCGGCTTCAAACCGGCGCGCTCGAGCGCGGCCAGTGCCGCGTTCTCGGCCGCGCTGTCGCGCTTCAGCCGCACCGCGCGGCCGTCGGGCAGGGGAAACGACGCCGTGCGTGGTGCCCGGCAGCAACTCGGCACCGCCATAGCGAAACGTGGCGAGCGCGTAGTCGTAGCGCGTCGGCGAGAACGTGTGTTCGTAGTCGCGATGCCTGGCATGGCCCCAGGTGGTCAGGGTGTCGATGGTGAGCACCGGTTCGAGCGGCGCGGCGAGTTCCTCGAGTTCGCCGGTCTGGCCCGGCAGCGTGGCCGGCAGCTCGGGCGCCACATCGGCCAGCGCTGCTGCCACCAGCGGCAACTCGTTCTCGGTCAGTGGCGGCAGCCGCAGCACGTCGAGCACCACCTCGGCGTGTTCGAGCCCGACGCGGCCGATCTCGCCGCGCTCGAGGTCCAGGTAGTACAGGGGTTCGGTCGGCAGCACGATGCCGCCCACCGGTTCGGTCGCCACCACGGGTGCCAGCCCGGCGGCGACATTGCGCCAGATCAGATGACCGGCACGCGGTGCCGCACGTTGCAGCGGGCGCATGGTCTCGTCATAGTCGTGCCCGGCCCACATACGGCCGGTGGCCAACACGGCTTCGAGCAGTGTCGCGCCGCTGGCGCCATGCAGCCTGACGTCGCCGTAATAGTCGCGCTTGCGGCGGTGCCGCAGCAGCGCGCGGAAAACGTCGAGATCGCTCTCCTGCACGAACGTGGGCGGCCGTACCAGCGCCTGGTCGACGTTGTCCCACGCTCTGGCGCCGCCCCTTGGGGCGCCCCTGCTCGTCGGCTGCGCCCTTCAACAGGTGCAGACTGGCGTCGTTGCCGCTTTCGTCGGCTGCGATCACGTAGAAGATCGCATCGCGTGGGCGCTGCGGCTTGTCGGCGGCGCGCAGGGCGGTATCGATGCGTTTCTTCAGCCCGGCCGCCCATAGCAGGACTTCGCTGCGCGGCTTATCGGCCGGCAGGCCCTGCTTGCGCACCGCCATCAGCAGTGCGGCCGCGTGCTTGCAGCGATTGCCGACCGGGCAGGTGCAACGGGTGGCGATTTCCAGCGATGGCGTGCCGAAGAACTCGCGGCTTTCCAGCCGTATCGAGACGGCGTAAGGCGCGTAGTCGGAACCCTGCACCTTCGCCCGCAGCAGGTCGCCGGTGCGCTCGATTTCGCGCACCCGGGCGAGGTAGCCGCGGGCCTTGGCAATTGCCGAGTTGGAGAAGAACTCGGAGAGCGCGGCGTCGTCGAGCCGCGCGAGCGATTTCGCCAGATCCATCGTAGTTCAGCGGTAAAGACAAACCGGCAATTGTGCCGCATCCGCCGCCTTGCCGACGGAATCCATGAAGATTCCGCGAGCAGGCCTGGAAGCCGCACCAGATGGCGATCTGCGGGCGGCAATGCCTGGAAGGCGCATGAAATGGCGCTCTCCGGCCAGCCTGCCCGGAGAACGCCATCTGGTGCGGGTCTCAGGCCTTGCGGTAGATTTGCGCGCCCTGTTCGACGAACTCCACCGCCTTGACCTCCATGCCCTTGGCGATGGCCTCGGACTCGGCGATGCCCTGGGCGGCGGCGAAGTCACGCACATCCTGGGTGATCTTCATGCTGCAAAAGTGCGGCCCGCACATCGAACAGAAGTGGGCGACCTTGGCACTGTCCTTGGGCAGGGTCTCGTCGTGGAACTCGCGCGCCTTGTCCGGATCGAGCCCGAGGTTGAACTGGTCCTCCCAACGGAACTCGAAGCGCGCCTTACTGAGCGCGTTGTCGCGGATCTGCGCTCCCGGGTGGCCCTTGGCCAGATCGGCCGCGTGGGCGGCGATCTTGTAGGCGATGATGCCGTCCTTGACATCGTCCTTGTCGGGCAGGCCGAGATGCTCCTTGGGCGTCACGTAGCAGAGCATCGCCGTGCCGTACCAGCCGATCTGGGCCGCGCCGATGGCACTCGTGATGTGGTCGTAGCCGGGGGCGATGTCGGTGGTCAGCGGGCCGAGGGTGTAAAACGGCGCCTCGTCGCACCAGTCGAGCTGCAGGTCCATGTTCTCCTTGATCAGTTGCATCGGCACATGGCCGGGGCCTTCGATCATGGTCTGCACCTCGTGTTTCCAGGCGATCTGCGTCAGTTCGCCGAGGGTCTTGAGTTCGGCCAGTTGGGCTTGGTCGTTGGCATCGTAGAGGCTGCCCGGGCGCAGGCCGTCGCCGAGACTGAAGCTGACGTCGTAGGCCTGCATGATCTGGCAGATGTCCTCGAAGTGGGTGTACAGGAAGCTCTCGCGGTGATGGGCCAGGCACCACTTGGCCATGATGCTGCCGCCGCGGCTGACGATGCCGGTCATGCGGGCGGCGGTCAGCGGGATATAGGGCAGGCGTACGCCGGCGTGGATGGTGAAGTAGTCGACGCCCTGTTCGGCCTGCTCGATCAGAGTGTCGCGGAAGATCTCCCAGGTGAGCTCTTCGGCCTTGCCGTCGACCTTTTCGAGCGCCTGGTAGATCGGCACGGTGCCGATGGGTACCGGGCTGTTGCGGATGATCCATTCGCGGGTTTCGTGGATGTGGCGGCCGGTGGACAGATCCATCACCGTGTCGCCCCCCCAGCGGATGGCCCAGGTCATTTTCTCGACTTCTTCCTGGATGCTCGAACCGAGGGCGGAGTTGCCGATGTTGGCGTTGATCTTGACCAGGAAGTTGCGTCCGATGATCATCGGCTCGCTCTCCGGGTGGTTGATGTTGGCCGGGATGATGGCCCGCCCGCGGGCGACTTCGCTCCTGACGAACTCGGGGGTGATCTCATCGGGTATCGAGGCGCCGAAGCTCTGGCCGCGGTGCTGGCGGCCGAGCAACTCGGCCATCTTCGCCCCGGTCGGGCCGGCGGCGCGCAGGCTCGCCAGATATTCCTGCCGGCGCAGGTTCTCGCGGATCGCGATGTATTCCATCTCCGGGGTCACCAGGCCGGCCCGCGCGTAGTGCATCTGGCTCACGTTGCGGTTGGGCAGGGCGCGGCGGGGGTTGCGCTGCAGGCCGGGGAAGCGCAACTCGGCGGTGGCCGGGTCGGCCGCCCGTTCGCTGCCGTAGCAGCTGGTCAGTGCGGCCAGCGCCTCGCTGTCGCCGCGCTCGGCGATCCATTGCGCGCGCAGCGCGGGCAGGCCGCTGCGGATGTCGATCTTCGCCTGTGGATCGCTGTACGGGCCGGAGCAGTCGTAGACGGTGACCGGCGGGTTGGGCTCGCTGCCGAAGGATGCCGGGGTGTCCGACTGGGAGATCTCGCGCATCGGTACGCGAATGTCCGGGCGCGAGCCCTCGACATGGATCTTGCGCGAGTTGGGCAGGGGTGCGACGGCTGCCGCATCCACATGCGCGTCGCTCGCGATGAATTTCTCGTTGGCGTTCATGCCTTCTCCTTGCGCGATAACGTGTTTCGGGGCGCGACGAGGAGAACGGCCGGACGGGGCAGGGGCCCCGTTCGCTGCGCTTCCCTTCGCCGGCATTACCCGGATCAGGTTCAAAGGGACTCTCTCACCCGACTGCACCGATGCCGCGCGGTGTGTCAGGACCCCCAGGTCAGCGGTGAAACCTTACGCCAAAGCGGGCGGGCTGTAAATCCGCCCGTCCCGCAGCGCCACGGTAAATTTGTTCTCAAATAACCCGTGGTCTGGAAGCTGAGTTATTGGTCATGCGCAAGTAGTCGAAGACGAGGCGGGTATTGAAGCAAAGTTTGCGCATCATCTCGGCGATAGACTCGGTGCTCTGAAAGGACTTGAGGATGCCGACGGCGAAGCGACGCAGGCGGGTGATGTTTTCCGGGCCGTGGCCGGTACGGATGCGAGAGCGATCCTCGTCGTAGTTCCAGTCGATGATGTAATGGGTGCTCTCGATGGTCCAGTGGCCGCGATTGATCGCCAAGACCTCTTGCGCCGAGGCCTCGTGCGGCGACTGGCTCGTGATGCCCAGCGCGATCTCACGCGATGACTCGCCGGTTTTCTTCTTGATTGATTCGCGCTCGATCATGAACACCTGGCCGACGTGAGGGAAATCGAGGTAGGCATTGAGCGCCGTACTGCACCAGATGCGTCGGGTCTCGATGCGGCCATGGTCAGGCGGGGTCACGTCGACGAAGTCAGGATCGCCCCGCTTTTCAAACAGCAAGGCGATTTCGCGTTCGAGACCGGGCTGGTTGCCTTTGACGGTAAAGCTATAGTGGGCCTTGCGCCCGATCAGATACGCTGCCAGTGTGCGCTGGGTCAGCAGCGCATCGGCCGTGACCACCTTGCCGGCGAGCGCGCAGCCATCGAGCACGGGGATGGCCATGCCGATCTCGTTGGTACGCTTTTGCTCATCGCTGCCGGCTACGGGCAATGTCCCGACTTTTTTTGGGTGTGGCAGGTGTTCGACTCATGGCCGATCACGCTCAGGATGTGCGTTTGATAGCCCTGCGCGTCGATCGCGTTCTTCATGACTTTACCATCCATCGCCAGCGCCCGGTCGTCTTTTGCCCACGCCTGGTTCCAGACATTGAGCGCGCGATCCAGCGTGTCCGGTTCAATGCGCACCAGGCAATCGCGGATGACGAATTCGCTGGGGACGACATAACGCCCCTTCTCGCGCCGACAGCCAAAGCGCTCACGTGCCTTTTGCCCCAGGCTTTCGGCCCAGTCATGGGCGGCCTTGTAGCCGCGCATGCCGCACAGGATGGCGCCCGCGGCAATGCCCAGCACCACGGGCAGGCGGTGGCGGCGCCCTTGCCGGCGGCGCGGGTCGGTGACGGTGGTGAAGCACAGCGGCAGCGCGCGCATCTGCTCAGCGCTCAGCATCAATTTTGGGGCTCCCGTGAGTTGGAGGTGATTGCGCTCAGGATGCGTCAATTGCGCTCGGGCGGCCCGGTGCAAGGCACGCACAAACACGCGCTTGGGCGCGTCAATCTCGCCGCTGTAGCCTTGCCGCGTGCGCCGGTAGCCTTGAGTGAGCCCCAGTTCCGTCCAGTTGGCCGCGCGATAGACGCCGCCATGAAATCGCCGCGGATCGACAAAGGTTTGGGTGTAGGTCTACCGTTGATAATAAAATCAATGGCTTATGAGTATGCTGATAGTGTGTCCAGACGAAATTTGTCTGGCATGGGTGGGGGTGGGCCAACCTCGTGATAGAAGGCGGTTGGATTTGCGAGAAACAACCACCGGAGGCTGGCCCATGGAAAGTGTAGCGAAAGTTGGCGCGCTCAAGGAAAAGGCGCGTGTCGGCGGCAAGGCGCTGGAGAGCCTATTGTGTTTTATCGAGGGGCGCAGGCGCTGCGCAAGTGACCATGGAGAAGGGTTCGAAGCGTTCGAGCGCGAAGTGCGCCGGCGCTTTGCCGAAGCCGAGCGCGAGTTTGTCGGCGAAGAGCTGGCGCGGCTGGACGTGACGCTCCCGGTGCTGAGGATCGAGGGGGTGCTCTACCGACGGGTGGTCAGCGGCTACGGCGAATACATGACGGCGGCCGGACCGGTGAAGGTGCTGCGCCACCGTTACCGTGCGGCGGGCACCAACGGGCAGAGCGAATGCCCGCTGGAGTTGCGTGCTGGGATCGTCGAGGGGTTCTTCACCCCGCTGGCCGCGCGGATGGGCTTGTGGGTGGTCACCCATCTGACGCCGGCCGAAGGCGAGCAGTTGTTTGGCGAGTTGGGCGGCATGCACCCCTCACGCAGCAGCCTGGACCGACTGCCCAAGGCGATTGACGCGAAGTGGGAACAACATCGTATGCAGTGGGAGAGCCAGTTGCGCGAGCAGGCGCCGCCCCTCGCCCAGGCCGCCGTGCTTGCGGTCTCGCTGGACGGGGTGATGGCGCCGATGAAAGACGGGCAGCGCGAGGACAAACGCGAACAAAGCCGACAGCAGGGCAAGCCCACCAAGGGGCCAGCGGGATTTCGCGAAGTGGGCTGCGGCACGCTGAGCCACTATGACGGGGCCGGCGAGCGGCTGCGCACGGTGCGTCATGCGCGCATGCCCGAGCCGAAGAAGTGTACACTCAAGCGCCAACTGGTGGCCGAAGTCGAACATGCGCTCGCGAGCCAACCGCAACTACGACTGGTCAAGGTGGCCGATGGGGCGCGCGACAACTGGGAGTTCCTCGCCAAGGAACTGCCCCCAGGCGAGGAAGTGGTGGACTTCTACCACGCCGCGGAACATCTGCGGCGGGCCTTCGGTCATGTCTATGGTGAAACGTCCCCTAAGGCGCAGGCCCGCTTCAAGGAATACCGCCATCTGCTGCTCAAGGCCGAGGACGGCGTGGGCAAGGTGATCCGCACGCTCGCCTACCATCACAGCCGCAAGCGCCGTTGCAAGGCGCTCAAGCAGGAACTGGCGTACTTCCGGCGCAACCGCGCACGCATGGACTATGCGCGACTACGTGCCGAGAATCTGCCGATCGGCTCGGGCGTGGTGGAGGCGGCCTGCAAGACGCTGGTGACCCAGCGCATGAAACGCTCGGGGCAACGCTGGAGCATCGACGGCGGGCAGGCGATCCTCACCTTCCGTGCGCTGGCGCAGAGCGAGCGCTTCGATGCCGCGTGGCAGCTCGTCTCGGCTCAATACCGGCGCGAGATTCACTTCCCCGAAAACGTCGTGCCGCTTCCAACTCGCCGGGCATCAGTATGAGAGTTACACCCAAAGGTTTCCAGCAGGAGCAAGGGATGACCAAAGCGCGCCTGCCAGTCGCGGGCGATGCGCCGTTCAGTGAGCGAGAGCACCCGTGAGCCAATATTCGGCCGGTGCCACTCGGGCAGGATCAGGAAGCGACTGTTGTTGGCGATGAGTTTGAGTCGGTCATACTGCGTGCGAAAGTCCCAGCCGATCCATCGATCACGCACGCCGCATTTCAGGGCCGCCGCCGAGACGTTGAGTTGCGCGACCCACTGACCGCGCCAGGTTGCGACATACCAGATCGCCTCGCCGATCTTCGCGAGATCTCCCAGATAATGATGCCGCGCCATCTGCTCTCGATAGCGTTGTTCCTCGCTGCGCTCTACCGGCCGTACCTGAAGCTCCGATAGGACTTGCGCCATGGGTTTCATCGATTCCATCCCATGGGTTATACCGAGAAATCCCGGGCTTGTCCAGCCTTGCGTGCTAACCCATTGCACTAACAAACTAATTCAGATAGCGCCGATCCACCCTGCCCGCAGCGCTCAAGCAGCGGTGGGGCCGGTCGTAAAGAAACCTGTATCAGCCTCCTTGTAGTGGGATTTGCGGCCGGTGGTTTCCGGCCGTCTTTTTGAGGTACGAAGATGCGCAGGATCATTCCGCTATTGATCGCAGCGGCAGCGTCGCTGCCGACACTGGCCGCCGACTGGCAGAACATCGCGTCGGAAAAAGGCGCACGCGTCGATATCGACCGGGCCAGCCTGTTGCCGTCCGATCCGGGCAAGAAGATCGTCTGGATGCGGCTGGTCGTGGCACCCGACGTCGCGGCCCGCGAGGGCTACCACACGCTGAAGGCGCTCAATCGCTACGATTGCCGCGCCAACCGCTATTCGACGATCAAACGCGTATTCCTGCGCGAGGACATGACGGTGATGCGCGAGGAGCGCGTCGAAGGCGAACGTGAATCCGCGGTGCAGGCCGGCACGACCGACGCCAAGCTGTTTCGTGAGGTCTGCCAACCGCCGACGGTCGGTGAACTGAAGAAGGTCGCGCTGCAGGCGGCCGAGGCCGGCCAGAAGGCCGGCACGGCCGATGCTGAGGTCAAGAAGCCTCTCGTCGACATCCGGCCGACCCTGCGTCACGCCGATCTCAAGGCTGAAGCGGAAGCGACCCGCGCCGCGGTAGGCATCGACAAGCACGATGCCAAACCGGCAGCGCGCGAGGAATCGAAGCCCGCCGGCAAGTCGGCGCCGAAGCCGGCCGTCGCCAAGGCAGAGCCGGGCTCGCATGCCGTTGCGCCGATCCGCAAGCCGGCGGTCGAGGCGAAGCCGCCGCGCGGAATACCCGACAGGCATCGGCCGGCTGCGAAGGAGGAGCTTGCGCTCGCCGGCCATGCCGCGCCGGCGAAACCAGTCACTGCGGTCACGGCGGTCAAGGCAGTCGATCTGCTCGCCAAAGACAGTCACAGTGGAACCGGTCATGACGTGCACTGGACCTACGAGGGCGAAACCGGCCCCGATAGCTGGGGCACGCTAAAACCGGAATGGAAGACCTGCAGCACCGGCGAGCGCCAGTCACCGATCGACATTCGCGACGGCATCCGGGTCGATCAGGAGCCGGTGCGTTTCTATTACAAGCCGTCGGGGTTTAGCGTGATCGACAACGGTCACACGGTGCAGGTGCGCCTGACCGCCGGCAATCGCATCATCGTGATGGGCCGCGAGTACGAACTGGTGCAATTCCATTTTCATCGTCCGTCCGAAGAGCGGGTCAATGGCAAGCTCTACGAGATGGTCGCGCATCTGGTGCCTAAGGACAGGGAAGGCCGCCTTGCGGTGGTGGCCGTGCTGCTCGACAAGGGGCCGGACAATCCGATCATCCAGCAGCTTTGGAATCATCTCCCGCTCGAGCGCAACGTCGAGGTTCCGGCGTCATCCGCGCTCGATGTCGAGGCCTTGCTGCCGCAGGATCGCAGCTACTTCTCCTACATGGGGTCGCTGACCACGCCGCCGTGTTCGGAGGGCGTGCTTTGGATGGTGATGCGCGAACCGGTGGCGGTGTCGGCAGAGCAGGTGGCGGCCTTCGCGCGCCTCTATTCGAACAACGCGCGGCCGATCCAGCAGGCCGCCGGCCGGGTGATCAAGGAGTCGCGCTGAAACGGGCCAGCCAGCCGCCAGCGTACCTGTTGTTCAGGGGCGCAGCCTCATGCCGTAGGCGATCACGTTCGCAGTCGACTTGACGGGCACGAAGCCGGCCCGTCGATAGAACGCCATGGCGCGGGGGTTGCTCGGGCCGGTCAGCAAATGCACGCCGCTTACGTCCAGTTCGAGCAGGCGGTCGAGAAAGATCCGCAACAAATGCCTGCCCCAGCCCTTGCCCTGCACCGGCGGCAGCAGGTCGATATGCAGATGCGCCGGCCACGCGGCGAGGTCGGCATCCGCGCGATATCCCGTGTGGATCAGCCGTTGCATGCGCGCGTCCCGGCTCTGGTCGTCCGCGGCGGGCATCGGGTAACGCTGGCGCAATTGCGCGAACCACTCGCGTTCGCAAAGCTGCTCGAAGCGCGCCGAGTCGCGCGTGCCCAGAACGTAGCCCCATACCGCGTCGCGGTCGGCGAGCACGAAGCACAGGTCCGGCTCCAGCGTGACATAGGGTCCGGCGTACACGTGGCCGATCAGGTTCGGGTCGCGATACAGGCCGGTGGCATCGGCGCCGCTGTCGCCGGTGCCCAGGCAGATCGCATAGACGGCGTCGAGATCGTCCGGCCGATACGGCCGGATCGCCGGATGCTGCGGCTGGTCTGGGGTGGATTGCATGGGGCTGATCGTCGGGTCGCTCGCCGGTGTCCGGCGCAGGGCCCTGCGCCCTGCCATTGGCCGGTCAGCGAGCGGACAGCATACCGGATCGGTCCGCAGCGGCAATCGCAATCGACACCGCGATCGCCGCGCCGATCAGCCGTGCAGCGCGCGCTCCTGCCGCAGCAGTTTGTCGATCGCGGCCTGAACCCGCCCGTTCGGCTGACGCTGCATCCAGATGGTCAGCGCGACGACCCGCGGACGGATCTCGTCGATGACGAGTTCGCTGGCATCGAGCAGCGCAATAAGCTCGGTGGCGACCGACTGGGCGTCGCTCGCCTTTTCGGCCAGGATCGAGGACACCAGCGCAATCGCGCGCAGGTCGGCCAGGTGGCCTTCACCGAACCAGGATTGTCCGATGGCTTCCAGCGCAACCAGCGCCGGCAGTTCGGTCTTGACCGGATTCTTGATACCCAGCGGGAGCAGTCGTTCTTTCATTCGGCAAATGACGGCAGCAAATCGGCGAACTTGAGTCCGGCCGCAGGCACGGCGCGGTATTAGAAGCCGGCGCCAGGCGCGGTTCGGTCGGCGCCGTACAATACCGATATTGCAACTCGGATTGCGAGGCCCAACATGCAAAACCAGCGACCACCCGAAGACGGGCCGGCGTTCCGGCTCGGCCAGGGCGAAGTCCGCTTCGGCGCGTCCCGGCCCGGGCCCCTGGGCCGGCTCCTCGGCGCAATCATCTGGGCGGGGCTGCTGGTCGTCGCCTTCATGTTCTCGCTGGTGTTCTTCGCCATCGTCGTGGCTGTCGGCCTGCTGGTCTGGGCCTACCTGTGGTGGAACACCCGCGAGCTACGCAAACAGATGCGCGACCGGCCACCGGGCGGGAGCGCCCAGCCGCCTGGCGGGCAGGTGATCGAGGGCGAGGTCATCCGCGATCAGCAGGATGGGCCGCCGCCTTGAAGGGCTGCGTACTGGTCCGGAATACAGTGCTTTCCACGAGGTTCCGATGAAAATCTGGCTCAGGCAAAACCGCGGTTTCGTCATCTTCCTGCTGTGTTTTGGCTTCTTCCGCACGGCGATTGCCGACTGGAATCCGATTCCGTCGGGGTCGATGCGGCCGACCTTGCTCGAGGGCGACGTGGTGCTGGTCAACCGGCTGGCATACGACTTCAAGCTGCCGCTGACTGATACTTCGATTGCCAGGCTGGGTGAGCCGCGGCGCGGGGATATCGTGACCTTCTCGTCGCCGAAAGACGGCACGCGGCTGATCAAGCGCATCGTCGCCACGCCCGGCGACCGGATCGAACTGCGCGACGACGTGCTGCTGATCAATGGCGAGGCGGCCGTCTACGAGGGTCGGTCGATGCTGTCCGAATTGTTCGGCCATGACGTGCAAGTTGAGGCGCTGCGCGCGACCGAGCGCGTCGGGGGTTCGCGGCGGACGGTGCAGTTCCTCTCCGGGGTTGCGGCCCGGCGCAGCCTTGCGCCGACCACCGTGCCGGCCGACAGCTATTTCGTGATGGGCGACAACCGCGACAACAGCGCGGACTCGCGCTACTTCGGCTTCGTGCCGCGCCGGCTGCTGATCGGGCGGGCGCACCATGTCCTGCTTTCCGCCGATATCACGGGCGACTGGCTGCCGCGGATCGAGCGTACCGGGCAGGCGCTGCGCTGAGTATCCGAGGTTGCGCGCCTGCTCGATCCACCTGGAATGCGGCTGTTCCAGCCAGGCACTGCATGGCCTGGAAGCCCGGCGGGATGGCGCTTTGCAGAATGGCATGCCGGAGACGTCGGTGAATAGGGGCTCGCAGCTTTATATGCCTGTAGACCGCCTGTCCATGCGGCTTCCGGGCATGTTGCCCGGAATGGCGCCGCGCCTCAGGCGGCCAGGCCCTGGGCCGGCGCGAGGGTTTCGTCGATCGCGCGCTTGAGCGCGTCGAGTTGCGCGAGCTGATTGACCTGCGAGGCTTCGGCCTGCTTGAGTTCGTCGATGCGCTCTTCCAGCGTGTCGCTGGCCTCGTGGATGCGCTTGACGCTTTCGAGACGGCGCTTCAACTGGATCTTGTGTTCGCGCACGCGCGTCTCGAGCGGGGCCATGACGGCGCGCAGCCACTGCTCGACGTCGCGGTTGGCGCTCTCGAAAACCCGCCGCGCCTGCACCGCCACGGTTTCGAAGAACTTCTGCGTCAGCGCCTTCTTCTCCGTGGTGAGCAGGCTGAACATGCTGTTGTACTGGCGGTCGCAGCGCTCTTCGAGCCGTTCGAGTTCCTTGGCGTAGCGCAGCATCGCGAACGGCTGGGGGGCGCCGATGCGGGTGCCCTGTTCGTCGGCGAAACGCTGGTACATCGCCTCCATCATCTTGGCGATTTCGGTGGTTTCGCGGCCGGCCCGGCCGAACTTGGCACGCAGATCCTGGAAGAATTCGCTCATCGCGCCGCGCAGCCCGGCGGAGAAGCTCGAATGCAGCATGGACTCGCGGGTGCGCCGCGTTTCGTCACGCAGGGCGTCGAGGCCGATGTGCACGTAGAGGTTGTTGGTCAGTTGCGAGAACACACTGCGCACTGCATAGAAGCGCTGCAGGCTGCGGTCGAACTCGTCCTTCTCGTTCTTCACCTTGAGCATGATGTACTCGACGACACCCTGGTTCTTGCCGCGCAGGTCGACCAGTTCCTGCATCTGGTCGCGTAGGCCGGTGCGACGGGCGTTGAGCAGTTCCTGCGAGCGGGCGAGCACGTCGAGCGCATCGGTACGCGTGTTGTCGGCGACGATTGCGTGCCGCCGTGGCAGCAGTTCGTCGGCCAGCGCGGATTCGAGCGCCGGCAGGCGGCTGCGCTGCAGCAGCTCGCCGTCGTGATGCACCTTGGATACCAGACCCTTCTGTGCCGAGACCGCAAACACCTGGTGGGCGTCGATTTCCAGCGTGGCGGCCACGCTGCTGACCTGCCGCGCGATCTCGTGGTCGATCTCGGATTCGGCGCGCAGGCCATCCCACAGGCCGTCGATCTTGTTCAGCACGACCATCCGGCCGCGCTGTCCGCTGCGCCCGGCGGCAACGTGCTGGCGCCACACCGCGAGATCCGAGTGCGTCACGCCGGTGTCGGCGGCAAGGATGAACAGCACCGCATGCGCATTCGGCAGCAGCGACAGCGTCAGCTCGGGTTCGGCGCCGATCGCGTTGAGGCCCGGCGTGTCGAGGATCACCAGGCCCTTTTCCAGCAAGGGGTGCGGGAAGTTGATCAGCGCATGGCGCCAGCACGGGATTTCGACATTTCCCGCGGAATTCGGCTTGTGGCCGTCCTCGCCGGTCGGGTCGATGACGAAGCCCAGCCGTTCGGCTTCGCTGCGGCTGACCTGGGTGACGTCGCCGACCCGTTTGAGCGCGGCGGTCATCGAGTCGGTCGATTCGATGTCGAGCAGAATCCGCGTCCACTCGTCGGGATAGCGTTTGAGCTCGCTGATCGAGGCGGTGCCGGATCGCGTGCCGATCGGCAGCAGGTCGATCGACGGCGGGCGGCTCGCATCGTAGAGCAGTTCGGTCGGGCACATCGTGGTGCGCCCGGCGGACGAAGGCAGGATGCGGCTGCCATAATCGGCGAAGAAGATCGCGTTGATCAACTCCGACTTGCCGCGCGAGAACTCGGCGACGAAGGCGACCGTCAACTGATCGCCGGACAGCCGCTCGATCATCGCGGCCAGGCGAAGGTCGGTCTGCGCGTCGCCGAGGTCGTTGTTGGCGAGCCAGGTCTTCAGGCGCCTGAGGCCGTCGATCAGGCCCGAACGCCAGTCGGTATAGGCAGTGAATTGCTGCGCAAGGCTCATCCCGCTCTCCAGTCGGTTCCATCGGCTCGATTCATACGTCATCGATCCTCGTGCCGCGATACATCGCGATCGACTCTAGCACAATGCGCCAAGTCATTGGAAGGGAATAGCTTTCACTTTTGGCACCTCGGGCAGTAGTAGGTTGAGCGCTGGCCCAGGCGCAACCCGCGGATCGGGCTGTCGCAGACCCGGCAGGCGGTGCCGGCGCGGTCATAGACGAAGTACTGCTGCTGAAAACAGCCGCTCTGGCCTTCGGCGGAGTGGAAGTCGCGCAGCGTGCTGCCGCCGGCGGCCAGTGCGTCGGTCAACGTGTCGCACACGGCGGGCACCAGCCGCGCGCATTGGGCGCGCGTCAGTCTGCACGCCGCGGTGCGCGGGCGAATGCCGGCGCGAAACAGGCTTTCAGAGGCGTAGATGTTGCCGATGCCGACCACCACATGACTGTCCATCAGCAGCAGCTTGATCGCGCAGCGACGGCCGCGCGTCGCCTGGAACAGCCAGTCGGCGGAAAACGCGTCGCCGAGCGGTTCGACGCCGAGCGCGGCGAGCAGCGGGTGATCGCTGCCGTCGCCTTGCAGCCAGAGCATCAGGCCGAAGCGGCGCGGGTCGGAATAGCGCAGCGCCAGCTTGCCGAACAGGATGTCGATATGGTCGTGCTTGCGCGCCGGCGCATCGGCTGGCAGCACGCGCAGATTGCCCGACATGCCCAGATGGGCGAGCAGGCTGCCGCGGCCGAAGCGCAGCAACAGGTACTTGCCGCGCCGGTCGATGCCGATCAGGCTGTCGCCGATCAGCTTCCCTGCCAGATCGGCGGTCACCGGCAGGCGCAGGCGGCGATCGCGCACGATCACGTCGCTCACCATGCGTCCGGGCAGGTGCGCGGCGAGGCCGCGGCGCGTGATTTCGACTTCGGGCAGTTCAGGCATCGCGCGTGGAGTGACGGTGGGCGGAGAGATCGTGCAGGCCGGATGGTACGGCGCTTTGTGCAACGGGAAAACTGCTAACATCAAACGAACCAAATAGTAGAGCGGGGCTCAAAATACCGTGTTAGCGACTGATTCCGCGTTTCGCCTCCCGCTGCTCGCCATCGCCATCGCCATCGTTGTGGCGGCCGCGCTTGCGGCTGGTTGCTCGTTCCAGAACGCGGGTGTCAAGCCCGCGGCGGAGCAGCCAACGGTGGCAGGTCAGGAGCCCGCCGCGGCGGACGAGGACGATGGCGACGCGCCGACCCGGAGCCAGCCTCAGGCACAGGCGCCGCGGATCGAGAACCTGCCCCGGCTGGAGCTGACCCCGCAGATACTCTATCAACTCCTGGTGGCCGAGATCGCCGGCCAGCGCGGCAACATGGCGCTGTCGACGCGCGCCTACCTCGATCTTGCGCGGTCGACGCGTGATCCGCGAATCGCCCGGCGCGCCGTCGAGATTGCGATGTTTTCCCGACAGACCGACGCTGCGCTCGAGGCCGCCAGGCTGTGGAACGAGATCGACCCCGGGTCGGCGCAGGCGCGGCAGATGCTTGCCGGCGTGCTGGTCGGTTCCGATCGTCTCGACGAGGCGCAGGAACACGTGGCTCGCCTGCTCGAGCAGGAGGGCGAGGGTCTGCCCGGCGCGCTGCTGCGGCTGAACCGTCTGTTCGCGCGGCAGGCCGACAAGGCGCAGGTGCAGCGCATCGTCGGCAAGCTGACCGAACCCTATCTCAAGCATGCCGAAGCCCACTATGCGCGCGGCGAGGCCGCCCTAAACGCGATCGACAACGCGACCGCGGTTGCGGAGGCCGAGCAGGCGCTGTCGCTGCGTCCGAACTGGGAGCAGGCGGTGCTGATGAAGGCGCAGGGCCAGCGCGCGGCCTCGCCGGAGAAGTCGGTCGAGACCCTGCGCGCCTTCTTGTCCAAGAATCCGAAATCACGCGAAGTTCGGCTGCAACTGGCGCGGGCCCTGGTCAATGACAAGCAGTACTCGGAAGCGCGCGAGGAATTCCGCAAGCTGCTGACAGACTTTCCCGGCAATGCCGACGTCGTCTATGCGGTTGGCGTGCTGTCGATGCAATTGAGCGACTACGATGCGGCGGAAGCGAATTTCCGCAAGCTGCTGGAAATCGGGTACCGGGAGCCGAATCTTGCCCGCCTGTACCTCGGCCAGATAGCCGAGGAGCGCAAACGTCCCGATGAGGCGCTCGACTGGTTCGCAGCGGTCGAGACGGGAGAGCAGTACGTCGCGGCGCAGACCAGGATCGGCCACATTCTTGCGCAGCAAGGCAAGATCGACGAGGCACGGCAATCCCTCCAGGCGGCAGCGGCAAACAGCAGCCGGGATCGCGTGCAGTTCCTGCTCGCCGAAGCGCAGATCCTGCGCGACGCCGGGCGGACGCAGGAAGCTTACGACATGCTCGACAAGAGCCTCGTCAGCCAGCCGGATCATCCCGATCTGCTCTATGAAACGGCCTTGATCGCCGAGCGTCTCGATCGCATGGACGTGATGGAGACCCATCTGCGCAAGCTGATCGCGCTCAAGCCGGACAACGCGCATGCCTACAATGCGCTCGGCTATTCGCTGGCCGATCGCGGTCAGCGGCTGGACGAGGCGCAGGCGCTGGTCGGCAAGGCGCTGGAGATTGCGCCCGACGACCCGTTCATCCTCGACAGCATGGGCTGGGTTCTTTACCGCAAGGGCGACCTGCAGGGCGCGCTGGCGCCATTGCAGCGTGCCTATGGCATGCGGCCGGACCCCGAGATCGCTGCGCACCTGGGCGAAGTGCTGTGGTCGCTGGGCAAGCGCGACGATGCGCAGAAGCTCTGGCTCGATGCGGCACGCGCCAATCCGCAAAACGAAGTGCTCGCCAACGCGATCAAGAAGTTCATTCCCTGATTCTCCATGCGGATGCGCTCGCTGCTAGCAGCCTGTCGGACTTGCTTCTTGGGTGCGACGGGGTCGATTTGGGATGCAGCGCAAGGCGCGCCGACGAAGCTTGGGTGTCCCCCAAGCGAGGAGGCGCAACACAGCGATGCGCCCAAATCGACCCCGTCCCGAAGGGTTGCCCCCAAACGGGGCGTCTGCGGCGTTGCACCGCTTGGCAATGGAACGACCATTGCCTGCGCGGTGCGCCTTGCATCCATCCCGGTTTGGCGACAACGCATCCCACGAATCAAGTCCGACAGGCTGCTAGGTCGGCTGATGTCGGCCATGGTCTGCGCACAACTGGTCGGCTGCGCAGCCTTGTCGCGCGATCAGACATCCTCAATCGCGCGCCCGGCGCGTGAGTCGATCCGCGCATTCGCCATCGACGGCAGGATCTCGGTAACCCGGGCGAACGAGCGAGTCCAGGCGAGCATCGTCTGGCAGCATTCCGCCGGTGCGAGCGACGCGATCGACGTGTTCTCGCCGGTTGGCGGGCAAATGGCCAGACTCAGTTCGTCTCCCGACGGCGCGCAACTCGTCACCGCCGAGCGGGAACGCGTCGTGGCCCCGACCGCAGAAGCGCTTTCGGCCCGGCTCTTCGGTTCGCCCTTGCCGTTGACCGGCATGCCGGACTGGGTGCTCGGACGCGCTGCCGGTCAGCCGGTCAGCGCGCAGCGCGATGCCGTCGGGCGATTCGAGTATCTGGCCGAAGCCGGCTGGGTCATTCGATATCTCGAGTACGAGAACGGTGACGCGGCAGCCCTGCCGCGGACCATGGACTTCGAGAGAGGCGACCTGCGCGTTCGCCTGCGCGTCGACGCGTGGCGCATCGTCGAATGAGCGTCGACATCGAGTGGGGTCGGCCATTGCCGGCGCCGGCCAAGATCAACCTGTTCCTGCACGTGGTCGGAAGGCGGGCCGACGGCTATCACCTGCTGCAGACGGCATTCCGCTTCGTCGACCGACACGACGAAATCCGCTTGTTTCCACGCGATGACCAGCTGGTCGTGCGCGAGGGCGAGCTTCCGGGCGTGCCGTCCGGGCAGGATCTGTGCGTCAAGGCGGCGCGGTTGCTGCAGCGAGAATGCGCAGCTTCGCGGGGGGTCACGATCCAACTGACCAAGCGCCTGCCCATGGGCGGCGGTCTCGGGGGCGGCAGTTCCGACGCCGCGACCGTGCTGCTGGCGCTCAACCGCCTGTGGGCGCTGGACTTGTCGCGCGCGCGCTTGCAGGCGCTCGGGTTGCTGCTCGGTGCCGATGTGCCGGTGTTCGTTTTCGGTCGCGCGGCGTTCGCCGAAGGGGTCGGCGAGCGGCTGCAACCGCTCGGTCTGGACCCTGCGTGGTACGTCGTAATCGAGCCGGGATGCAGCGTGCCGACCGCCGGGATTTTTGCCTCTCCGGATTTGACACGAAATACGAATCCCATCAGAATGGCGGACTTTTCATCGGGTTGGCAGCGCTTTGCAGCGCTGCGTAACGATCTGCAGCCGATCGCAAGGACTAAATATGCCCCGGTGGCCCAGGCGATCGATTGGCTGGGCGGCCGGCCAGGTGTGCGGTTTGCGCGAATGAGCGGCTCGGGCGCCTGCGTTTTCGCGGAGTGCGAATCGGAAGATGCGGCGCGGCGTATCGCCGAGACGGTGCCGCCACAGTGGGCCGGATGGGCTGCACGGGGACTCGATGAACATCCGCTGTTTTTGCGGACCTGCGTCCAAGATGACAAAGATGCGAATTTCTTGGGGAGTCGCCAAGCTGGTTAAGGCACCGGATTTTGATTCCGACATGCGAAGGTTCGAATCCTTCCTCCCCAGCCACACGTAGAGAACGGGCAGGCGAACAGCCTGCCCGCATTGTTTTCGCGAGAGTGCGCCGCTGGCGCGTGACCGGCCGGCAAGGCCGGAAGACAGACGATCCGAGGCGATCATGGCGTACGAAAGTTTGATGGTCTTCACCGGCAATGCGAACCCCAAGCTCGCTGCCGATGTGGTCCGCCGCCTCAATATGCCCCTGGGTCGTGCGACCGTGGGTCGTTTCTCCGACGGCGAAGTGAATCTCGAGATTCTCGAGAACGCGCGCGGCAAGGATTGCTTCGTGCTGCAATCGACCTGTGCGCCGACCAATGACAATCTGATGGAACTGCTGATCATGGTCGATGCGCTCAAGCGCGCGTCGGCCGGGCGCATCACTGCCGCAATCCCGTATTTCGGATACGCCCGGCAGGATCGCCGCCCGCGTTCGGCGCGGGTTGCCATCACTGCCAAGGTGGTCGCCAACATGCTGCAGACTGCCGGCGTGCAGCGCGTGCTGACGGTCGACCTGCATGCCGACCAGATTCAGGGGTTCTTCGACATCGCGGTCGATAACATCTATGCGGCGCCGATCCTGCTCGGCGACATCTGGCGGCAGCGCTACGAGGATCTGCTGGTGGTTTCGCCCGATGTCGGCGGCGTGGTTCGTGCCCGAGCGCTCGCCAAACGCCTCGAATCGGATCTGGCGATCATTGACAAGCGACGACCGAAAGCCAACCTGTCCGAGGTGATGAATATCATCGGTGAAGTCGGTGATCGGACCTGCGTCATCATGGACGACCTGGTGGACACCGCCGGCACGCTTTGCAAGGCTGCACAGGCGCTCAAGGCGAACGGCGCCAAGCGCGTGCTCGCCTATTGCACGCATGCGGTGTTGTCCGGCACCGCGGTCCAGCGCATCAGCGAATCAGCGCTCGACGAACTGGTGGTTACCGACACGATCCCGCTGCGCGACGAAGCGCGCGCGTGTTCGCGCATTCGACAGATCTCGATTGCCGAGCTGTTGGCCGAAACCATGCTGCGAATCAGCAACGACGAGTCGGTCAGTTCGTTGTTCATGGAATAGGGATTTCGCCCTGTCGCCTGGTCGCGGGCGACAGATTCTTCAGTAACGCCTTTTGGAGTCATTCAATGTCCATCGTTCTTAAAGCAGCCAAACGTGCTGAGCAGGGCACCGGAGCGAGCCGCCGCCTGCGTCGCACGGGCCGGGTTCCCGGCATTCTCTATGGTGGTGGTACCGCCGCCGAGCAGATCACCGTCGACCACAACGAGGTCTATCACCTGCTCCGGCAGGAATCGTTTCACGCCTCCGTGCTGAACATGGATATCGACGGCGCCACGCAAGCGGCGATTCTGCGCGATGTCCAGGTGCACCCGTACAAGGCCCAGGTGCTGCACCTCGACTTTCAGCGTGTCGACGCCGCCCAGAAGATCCACGTCAAGGTGCCCCTGCATTACAAGAATGCCGAGGTCTCACCGGGCGTGAAGCTGCAGGGCGGTATCGCCTCGCATGTCATGAACGAACTCGACGTCACCTGTCTGCCGGCGGATCTGCCGGAGTTCATCGAAGTCGATCTGGCGCATTTGTCAGCCGGTCACTCGATGCACATCTCCGAGATCACGATGCCCAAGGGTGTCGAACCGGTGCTGCACAAGGGCGAAGACCCGGTGATAGCCTCGATCACGATTCCGCGCGGCGCCAAGGCCGACGAAGTGGCTGAGGGCGAACCGGCCGCTGCCGAGGCGCCTGAACCGGCCAAGAAATAGGGCACCGCGTGGTGCGTGCGACTTGAATCGATGAACCTCGCACCGCGATTGGTCGTCGGCCTCGGCAACCCTGGGACCGAGTATTCCGAAACCCGGCACAACGCCGGGTTTCGGTTTTGTGAGCGTCTGGCAGCGAAGCTCGGCGTTGGCTTGAATCGCGAATCGCGATTCCACGGACTGGTCGGTCATTCGCGCAGCGATTCGCTATTCATCCTCCTGCCCCAGACATACATGAACCGTTCGGGACAGGCGGTCGGCGCGCTGATGCACTTCTATCGAATCGCGCCGGCGGAAATGCTGGTGGTGCATGACGAACTCGACATCGCGCCGGGCGAGCTGCGAGTGAAATTCGGCGGCGGTCTCGGCGGTCACAATGGCTTGAAGGACATCACCGCGCACCTTGGCACACAGGACTATTGGCGCTTGCGTATCGGTATCGGCCATCCGGGCGATCGCACTGAGGTCGTGAGCTACGTGCTCAAGCCGCCACGCCGCGAAGAGCAAGGCGAGATCGACAATGCGATCGACCGAGCGCTCGAAGCGTGGCAGGTCGTTGCGCGCGGTGACTGGAACTCGGCGATGCAGAAGCTGAACGGCAGGCTGACCAAACCCGCCCCTCCGGATAACCAGGAAGGCAAGACATGAGTCTGAAGTGCGGTATTGTTGGTTTGCCCAACGTCGGCAAGTCCACCCTGTTCAATGCGCTGACCAAGGCGGGGATCTCGGCCGAGAATTACCCGTTCTGCACGATCGAGCCCAATGTCGGCATCGTCGAAGTGCCGGATCCGCGGCTGGCCGAATTGGCGAAGATCGTCAAGCCGCAGAAGATCCAGCCGGCGATTGTGGAATTTGTCGATATCGCCGGGCTGGTTGCCGGCGCCTCCAAGGGCGAGGGCCTGGGCAACCAGTTTCTTGCCAACATTCGCGAAACCGATGCCCTCATCAATGTCGTCCGCTGCTTCGACGACCCGAATGTCGTGCACGTCAATGGACAGGTAGACCCCGTCGCCGACATCGAGACCATCATCACCGAACTGGCGCTGGCCGATCTGGCCGTGGTCGAGCGCACGCTCAGTCGTGACAGCAAGAAGGCGCGGGCAGGCGACAAGGACGCTCAGAAGCTGGTGGCTGTGCTCGAGCGTCTGTTTCCCCACCTTAACCAGGGCAAACCCGCGCGAACGCTGGAACTGTCTGCCGACGACAGGCTGCTGCTGCGGCCGCTTTGCCTGCTCACCGTAAAGCCGGCGATGTATGTCGGCAACGTGCTCGAAGACGGCTTCAGGGGCAACCCGCACCTGGAACACCTCGAAGCCCATGCCGCGAAGGAGGGGGCGCCGGTTGTCGCGCTTTGCGCCAAGATCGAGGCCGAACTGGCCGACCTCGACGACGCCGACAAGCAGGCTTTCCTCACCGATCTCGGCCTCGAGGAGCCTGGCCTCAATCGGCTTATCCGCGCCGGCTACACGTTGCTCGGCCTGCGGACCTACTTCACTGCCGGGGTCAAGGAAGTGCGCGCATGGACCATTCATGCCGGCGATACCGCGCCGCAGGCTGCCGGCGTGATTCACACGGATTTCGAGCGCGGATTCATTCGTGTGCAAACCATCTCGTACGCCGATTTCATCGCTTGCGGCGGCGAGCAAGGGGCAAAGGAGGCGGGCAAGATGCGCGCCGAAGGCAAGGAGTACGTCGTCAAGGACGGCGACGTGCTGAATTTCCTGTTCAACGTCTGATTGTCGAGGTTGGACGATGCCGCGCCGGTTTTCCTGGCTGCCGTTTGCCATCATTCTGACACTCGTGTTTGCCGCGGCCTTGTTTGCGCGCCATCGGATGATCGAGCCGTCTGACATCGGCCATCTCTGCGATTCCGGGCAAGGTCCATGGTGGTGTGGGCTGCGACTCGCCATCATCATGAGCTTTTCTCGCGACTGGCTGGGCGGGTTCGTTCTCTGCGCCGGCATTGCTGCGACCGTGTTGCGCTGGCGCTGGCTGGCGGCCTGTGCCGCCGTGGCTGGCATCGCCGGCCTGGTTCTGTATCAGTTCGTTTTCTCGGCCACCGGCTTGCTGCTGGGCCTACTGGTGCTGGTTCGCCCGGGGCGTCGCGCCGCCTTTCCACGGTAGCCCAACCGAGAGCGCCAGCAGAGCGCACAGCGCGACCCACGCCAGCGCGTGGAGGTTTGCAAGGCGTTCGATCGCCATGATGGCCGGTAGCATCGCAACGATCACCAAGGCAAGGAGCCATTCTTCCCGGGCGTCGTCCTCGCGGCTCTTCGACGGCCCCACGATAGCCAGCAGCGCAAACCCGAGGGCCGGAACGATCAGCCACTCGATCGGGAAATCGCGGTAGCGCGGATCGAAGGCAAGCAGCAGGTTGGTCGCAGCCGTGCCGAACAAGAGGACGAGGCGGACGACGGCGAGCAATTCTCCGGCGGTGTCGCCGTCCCTGATTCGGACCGCGGCTGGAATCCTCGCCGCCTCGCCGCCACTCAGCCAGCGCGAAAGCGACAAGGCGAGCAACCAGCAGGCTGCCAGAGACATCACCGCGAAGCATGTACTTACACTGTATTCGAAGGGCGAGCGGCAAGTAAGCCACATGGTGCGAGCCTGGGCGGCCAACGCAAATCCCGCGCCGATGCCCGTCAAGAACAGGAACAGACTCCCGGCTCGGCCAATTCTCGGGTCGAGTCGAGTGCCGGTGAGCAGAAACAACAGGCCGACCGCTACGGCACAACCGATGCCCCAAACCCATCGCGGTTCTTCGATTACCGGTCCGTGGAGCGGAAACTTGGCGCTCCCGTCACTTGCGAATATGCCCCAATATCCGCCGACTGCGCCTTCGAGTTGCCGCTTCCAGGGTTGGTCGAAGGCCTCGACCACGTTGTAACGGATGCCCCGGTGCTCCGCCGCTGAAACGACGCCGCGCACGAAGCGGGCGGCATTCTCGCGCGACGGAACAGCGCCATGGCGGTCTCGACCCACGCTCGGCCAGCCGGTTTCGCCGATCAACACGTCGTGCTGGGGGAAGCGGGCTTTCACCTTGTCGTAGATGGACAGCACATGTTCAACCGCATGCTCGATCGGCACGGGGCTGTCTTCCCAGAAGGGCAGGATGTGCACGGTGACAAAGCTGGCGGCCTCGGCCAGTCGAGGGTGGCGCAGCCAAAAATCCCAGACGTCGGCGTAAGTCACCGGCTGCGCAACTTCGGCGCGAACACGCAAAATATATGCGGCCAGTGCCGACTCGGGTTGCTCGCCGCGCAGCAGGACTTCGTTCCCGACCATGACGGCGCGAACGGTATCCGGGTACGCTCGGGCAGTCGCGATGCCAAGCGCGATTTCCTTTTCATTCAGTCGGTTGTCGCGACCGATCCAGATGCCCAGCAGAACCTGCATGCCCAGCCGTTGCGCGACGCGCGGCAGCGCATCCATACCCTGTCCGACGGAGTAGCTGCGGACGCAATTGGTGTGGCTGGCGAGAAAGCGCAAGTCGGCTTCGAGCCGCACTTCGGAAACCGTCTGGCTCGGGTCGAGCGGTGATTCACCCGGCATGCGAAATGCTGCATAGGACAGGCACCCGATGCGCGACACCGCCGGGTCGCCGACGGCTCTCGGCTGGCCGAGCCCCCACGCCCAGAGCATCGCCGACCCCGCAGCCAGCACCAGCAGGGTGAGAACAAGTCGTCGGGCAGTTGTCATCGAATCGGGCAAGCGACCGGTTGGGCCCATGATGGTTTCACGTGATCTGCTGAATTGTGAAGAAATCCACGCTGTTTGGTATGCCGGAATGGGAGCACATACGTTACTGGCCGGAGCCGCCCTTGCGCCGGGCTGCCAAAACGCGGTTTTGACAATGGCGCGGCGGTCGGGACTGAGCTTGCGGGGGGTTCCGCTATTAACCGCGAGTCGGCGTTCGGAGACATCTGGAAATCCGTTTGGTGCGGTGCGATAATCCGCGGTCCGCAGCGACGGGCACCAGGAAGTGTACGATAACGAGTTGAGATAATGGAGATTTCTTCAGTGAGTCCTGTAGGGGAACCTGCTCTCGAAGCGCTGCCATTCCCGGCTGAAAAACCGATCACCGGAGATCGATTCCGATTCAGCTCGGCCGCGCTCCTGATCGCATTGGCCGTGGCGATCCTGAATTTCGTCGGCTGGCAGAGGTTTAATCCGGCGGTCAACTTTGTCGACTGGGAGGAATCGGGTGTCCAGGGGTTTGCCTACTCGGGTTTTCAGCGCAACCAGGATCCGCGGGAAGGAAATTACCCGACTGACAGCGACCTCCGCAGCGACCTGCAACTGCTTGCCGGGCACACGCAGCACATCCGCAGCTACGCGTCTGCGCCGAACGAGAACCTGCCACGGCTCGCGTCCGAGTATGGCCTGAAGCTTACAGCTGGCGCGTGGCTGTCGACCGACGCTGCGGCGAACGACCGGGAAATGGCTGCACTGGTTCGCTCGGTCCGCGGCGCGGACAATGTTCAGGCGGTGATCGTCGGCAACGAATCGATCCTTCGCGGCGATCTTTCCGTCGCGGAGCTGGCTGGCTATCTCAAGCGCGTGCGCGGCAAACTCGGCGTGCCGGTTACCACCGCCGAACCTTGGCATGTGTGGCTCAAACATCCCGAGCTCGCGCGCGAAGTCGACTACATCACGGTTCACCTGTTGCCTTATTGGGAAGGCGTGGCGGTCGAGAACGCGGTCGATCACGTGTTCCGGCGCTACGATGAACTGCGCCGCATGTTCCCGACAAAACGCGTCGTGATCGGCGAAGTCGGCTGGCCGTCGAGCGGCGATCGAATCGGCGATGCCGAAGCGTCGAGGGAAAATCAGGCGCGCTTCATGCGCGAATTTCTCGATCGTACCCTCGATCGTCCGGTTCGCTACTATCTGATGGAAGCGTTCGATCAACCTTGGAAGATCACCGAGGAAGGTCGTGCCGGAGGTTACTGGGGCATGTTCGATGCCTATCGAGAGAGCAAGTATCCGCTCGAAGGGCCCATGGTGGCCGACCGTCACTGGCAGAACAAGGCGCTGCTTGCATCGGCCCTCGCGCTGCTACCGATGTTCGCGTTCGCCGCCACGTTTCGGCGATTGAAGGTCGCCGGGCGCGTCGTATTCTGCGTGCTGATTCAAGTCTGTATGACGCTGTTCGTCTGGCTGGCGGCGCTGCCGTTCGAGTTCTATCTGGGGCCGGTGGACTGGGCGATGTACGCGCTGCTGATGCCCGCCTTGCTGTTCATGATGGCGACCATCCTGATCTGCGGTTTCGAACTGGTCGAGGTGATGTGGGCGCGCAACTGGCTGCGTCGCTTCATGCCTCTGGCGCCGCGCAAGGACGTCGCCAGCCAGCCGTTCGTGTCGATCCATCTGCCGTGCTACAACGAACCACCCGAGATGGTGAAGTTGACGCTCGACAGCCTGGCGAAGCTCGAATACGGAAATTTCGAGGTGCTGGTGATCGACAACAACACCAAAGATCCTTCGGTCTGGCAGCCTGTCGAAGCCTACGTTTCGCACCTCGGGCCGAAGTTCCGGTTCATTCACCTCGACACCTGGCCGGGATTCAAGGCCGGCGCGCTGAACTACGCGCTGACCCAGACGGACCCGCGGGCCGAAGTGATCGGCGTGGTCGACGCCGATTACGTCGTCAGTCCGGACTGGTTGTCGCGGCTGATCGGGCACTTCGATGCACCGAGGGTTGCCGTGGTCCAGGCTCCGCAGGCGCATCGCGATTTCAAGCAGAACGCGTTCCGCCGCATGTGCAATTGGGAGTTCGACGGCTTCTTCCGGATCGGCATGCATCACCGGAACGAGCGCGATGCCATTATCCAGCATGGCACCATGACCCTGGTGCGAAAGACCGCTCTGGTAGACAGTGGCAACTGGTCCGAATGGTGCATATGCGAGGACGCCGAGCTCGGGCTGCGCCTGATGAATAGCGGCTGGGAAACGCGCTATGTCGATGCGGTGCTCGGCGAGGGGCTGACGCCGACGGATTTCGCGGCCTTCAAGTCGCAGCGTTCGCGCTGGGCGTTCGGCGCCATGCAGATTCTCAAGCGGCGCTGGAACTGGCTGGCCGGAAGGGGCTCGCTCACCATGGGGCAGCGTTTCCACTTCGTTACCGGCTGGTTTGGCTGGTTTGCCGACTCGCTCCATCTCGTTTTTACGCTTGCGTCGCTGGCGTGGACGGTTGGCATGGTGGTGAACCCGGCCAACTTCAGTCTTCCGCTGCCGGTCTATCTGGTACCGGTCCTGGGCTTCCTGGTCGCCAAGGCGCTGTTCGGACCGGTGCTCTACATCAAACGAGTGGATTGCGGCTGGCGCGACGTGTTTGGCGCATCTCTCGCCAGTCTGGCGCTGTCGCACGCGATCGCGCGTGGTGTATTGCAGGGCGTGTGGGCCAAGCGCGGCGTCTTCGTGCGGACGGCGAAGGGAGGGCGTGGCGACACTCTGCTGGGGGCGCTCACCGGTGCGCGCGAAGAGGTACTCTTGCTCGCTGCGCTGCTGATCGGCGCAGTAGTTTCCGTGGTCGTGATGACTGCACCACCCGCGATCAATGCCGCCGGCAACGTTCTCCCCGGCGGGGAAAGCAAAGTCGAAGCAATTATGTGGTCAGTGGTTCTGGTTGCCCAGTCGATGCCCTACCTGGCCTCGCTGGCCGTCGCCCTCGTATCGGCGCGATCGGCTTCCAGCATGCGACGCTCTAGCGCATCGCCCAAGATTGTGCCTGCAGCCGAAGCGGTCTGATTCGCTACCAGCTGGCCCTCTTTTGAGGGCTGGCTGCCGCTTTGCAACCCGCCTTTTTTTGCGCCGCCTCAGCGTCAGCGTGGAACGCCCACGCCCGGCTCTGCCGACGCAATTCTGTCGGGTTCAATCGTGTCCTTGGTGTTGTCTTACGTGATGTCGACGGTAGCCATAGCCGTGTGCCCTACCCGGCAATGCGAAGCCGTCGTTGACCGTCGCGCAGCCCGCACCCGATCGGCCAATCAGCTGTCTTTGCGCGAGCCGTGCTCGGCACGACTCGAATTGCGGGGCTTCTCGCCGTTGCCGATATCCAATTCGACAGCGCACTGAAGTGAAGATCCACCGCGCCGTTTGGCGATGTACATCGCGATGTCGGCCTGTTGCAGCAGGCTCTCGGCGGTCGCGGCATGGTCCGGAAACAGCGCCAGCCCTATCGACACGCCGAGCAAGTACTGTCGACTGACGATCGCGACTGGCTCGTGGACGGTCTCGATTATCTTCTGTGCGACCGTCGCGGCATCTTCCGCGTGGAGCGTCTCGGGCAGCAGCACGACGAATTCATCGCCACCCAGGCGCGCTACGGTGTCCGATTCACGCACGGCCTGGCGCAGCCGATGGCTGATCGCTATCAAGACCTCGTCACCGGTCGAATGGCCGTGGGTATCGTTGATTATCTTGAAGTCGTCCAGGTCCAGCAGCATCACGGCGACCCGATGCCCCTTGCGGCGCGCTCGTGCGATCGCTTGTTCCAGACGGTCGGAGAACAGCCGCCGATTCGGCAGGCCGGTCAACATGTCGTGATAGGCGAGGTGACGGTAACGCTCGGCACCACGGACACGCTCGGTAATGTCGGTGCCGACGCCGTGGTAGCCAAAGAATTGGCCCGTCGCGTCGAACACCGGATTTCCGCTGCTGGAACACCAGCGCAGGTCACCTGTCGGCCCGATTACCTGATAGACGAAGTCGCGGAAAGGCTTGCGCTGCTCCAGCAACTTGCGATGGGTACGCCATTGTTCGGGGCTGACACCGCGTACGGCGGTATCCTCCCAGCGGCGTTTGCCCAGGGTGGTCGACAGATCGATATTGTTCTTTTCGAAGATCGAGCCGGAGACGCGGGTGAAGCGCAGATCGGCGTCCTGTTCCCAGTACCAGTCGGAAGAAAGTGAAACCAAGCGGCGGAACCGATCCTCCGATGCCTTGAGGGCGGCCTCTGTCTTGAGGCGCGCGCTGATGTCCTCGCCCATCCATACCATTCCGAGCGCGAGGTTGCCCGGATCGACCGCTCGGCCGGTTATCTCCGCGTGAAAGAGAGATCCGTCGCGGCGCCTCAACTCGGTCACCGTGGTATAGGCGTGCCCGTCGCGAATTGCCGGCTCGCATTCGCGCGCAATGCGTCGCCATTCGTCGTTGTTCGCATGCCAGGCCCAGGAAGGGCGCCCCACGATCTCTTCGATCGAATAACCCAGTAGATCGGCAAAGCGACGATTGCATTTCACCATGAAGTGCGGTTTGATGAAGCAGATCGCTTCTGCGGCGGTGTCAAAAATGACCTGCTCTTCCTGTGCCAGGGCATCGCTTTCGAGGCGTTTCATCAGTGTGGACGTCAGACTGCGATGGAATAGATCGTGCAGCAACAGAAGCAGTCCCAGATAGGCCAGCATCGACCAGCCGGCAAGTGCGAACGTCTTCGCCGGGCCGACAATCAGCCCCAGTGCCAATGGCAGCATGGCCGGCAAGACGAATCCATAGAAAGCCGGTTTGCTCGGCGCGAGCACTCCGGTTGCGCCAAGGGCGACTGTAGTCAGTGTTAGGACCAGAAAGAGTTGTTGGTCGTCGTCGCCGGCGGGAAGGGTGAGCAACGCGAGAACGCCCCAAGCGGCACCATTGATCAGGCTCTTGAGCGTGAATCTACGTTCCCAGGCGGCCGCTTCCCGCGCGTCTGTCACGCTTGCGCCGAAACGGGCGTACATGGTCAGGCCGGCGACGATCAGTCCTGCCATCAGGCCGACCCAGCCCAGGATCAATTTGTGATCGATCAGACCCCACAGCCAATAGGCGACGACAAGCACCACGCAGCCGCTGATCGGCAGGGCGTTGCGGGCAAGTGTGGACAGCAGCCGCATGCACTCAAGCTTGGCCTGGCCAGCGATGGCCCTTTCTTGGCGGTTGCGGGCGGTGCCAGCAGAAGCGTGAGCCGGAGGCATGCAGATAGTAGGGATCGCGTGACGCGGCGTTGCCGGAACGAAGTTTGATGATGAAATTGGCGCCGGCATTCGGCCGTCGCGTTTTCGCGTGACTACAATGTCTGTCTTGGCGTCCGCACCGTCAATTGTACGAAAGTTATAGGCCGCCGACGTGGATCGTCGCGGACAGCCATCCCAAACGACCACTGATCTGCGCAAACACCGCGACCATCCGTGAGCAGCCCACCACATCGCCGTGTCGGGCGCTTCGCCCCGTCGCCCACCGGGCCGCTGCATTTCGGCTCGCTGGTGGCCGCGGTAGGAAGTGCGCTCGAGGCGCGCTGCGACGGAGGGAGGTGGCTGGTCCGCATCGAGGACATCGATCTACCGCGCACCCAAAGCGGTGCCGACCGGGCCATCCTGCGGGAGCTCGAACGGCTGGGTTTCGTTTGGGACGAGCAACCGGTCTGGCAGAGCGAACGGGCGGAGCTTTACCGGGCCGCCCTGAACCAACTTTCTGCAGCTGACCGCACCTACGGTTGTGCCTGCTCGCGCCGCGAGATCGCCGATTCGGCGCCGGCTACAGGCGGCGCGCATCGTTACCCAGGCACCTGTCGCGGCGGTTTGCCCCCAGGCCGCGTGGCGCGCTCGACCCGCCTGCGGGTCGACGCCGGCCAGGCCGACGTCGTGATTCACTTCGCTGACGGGGTACAAGGCGAAATCGTGCAGAACGTCGAATGCGAGATTGGCGACTTCGTGCTCGACCGTGCCGACGGCCAGATCGCCTATCAACTCGCGGTAGTGGTGGACGACGCGGCGCAGGGCGTGACCCAGGTCGTGCGCGGCGCCGACTTGCTCGACTCGACAGCGCGCCAGATACTGCTCCAGCGCATGCTCGGCCTGCCAACGCCGAGCTATGCCCATCTGCCGGTGGCGCTTGACGGCAATGGCGACAAGCTCTCCAAACAGACGCTGGCGCGGCCAATCGATACTCTGCCGGCAGCGCAGCTTTTGTGTGCGACCCTCGAGTTCCTCGGTCAGGCGCCACCAGCGGCTCTGCAACACGAGAGCCAGAGCGCAGTCTGGGCGTGGGCTGCGCGGCACTGGAGCCTATCCCGCGTGCCGTGTATTCGTGCCCTGCCGGCGCCTGTGCTGTGCTGTTGAGCGCTCGCGCAATCGAGCCGTCGCTCGGCGTCAGGCTCTGCGGTCGAAACGCTCCTTCCGCGAACAAATGAATGAATTCGGCGTGGCCGGAATTCGGCGGGGAGTCAGTGATGGCGCGAGTATCCGGTGATGCCCATCATCAGACGCACCAATCCATATGCCAGCCAGCTCGTGACGCGAGTGAGGATCGAGGAACGCTTCCAGTCGGCCGCCTTGAGTTCGGTTGCGCCGCGCGCCATTGCGCGCTCGAGGCTGTTGCGCAGTCCGGCGGCGAAGCCGGTGTCGCGCACGATGACGTTGGCTTCGCGCGCCAGCAACAGGCTGAACGGGTCGATGTTGCTCGATCCTACCGTGCTCCAGACACCGTCGATCACCGCCACCTTGGCGTGCAGGAAGCTGCTGTGGTACTCGACGATCCGGACCCCGCCGTCGAGCAGGGATCCATAAAGGCCGCGGGTGGCGTAGTGCAACAACAGGTACTCCACGCGACCCTGCAGAAGCAGTCTCACCGTGACGCCGCGTGCGGCGGCGTGCAACAGCGCCTGCCGGAATCGTCGTCCGGGCAGGAAATACGCGCTCGCAATCAGCACTTCGCTGCTTGCGTCGTTGATCGCGTCGAGATAAGCAGCTTCTATATCCCGGCGATGACGCAAATTGTCGCGTATCACGTAACGGGCGCGCAGCTCGCCGACGGGGGTTGCCTGAGGCGGGCGTGTATTGTCCAGCAGGAGGCGCCGACGCAGGTTCGCCCAGGCCACCAGTTCCCACAGATTCTGGCAGGAGGCCAGGATCTCGGCGAGGATCGGACCTTCGACGCTTACTGCATAGTCGTAACGTGGCGGGATGTGGCGTGGCGTGTGCATGTCGTCGATCACGTTGATGCCGCCGACGAAGGCGAGCCGACCGTCGATCACTGCGACCTTGCGATGCAGCCTGCGCAGCCGATGGCGGCGCAACGAGAAAGACCCCAGCTCGCGCCGATAGACCAGCACCTGAACGCCGGCCTCGATCAGTTGGGGCATCATGGTTTCGACGAACTCGCGCGCACCGAATCCGTCGACCATTACCCGTACGGCCACTTCGCGGCGTGCGCATCGAGTCAGTGCCGCCGCAATACGCCGTCCGGTGTCGTCGTTCTCGAAGATGTAGGTCTGGAGAAAGACCTCGAAACGCGCCGCATCGAGCGCCGTTTCCAGCGCGGGGAAATACTCCATGCCGCTTTCGAGTAGCGCAATGCGATGCCCGGGCTGGAATTCGGCGTCGCTGCCGTTCATCTCAAAGCGGAGCCAGTTGTGCCGTCAGTGCCGCATGGTCCGAAATCTTCGACCACGGCGGACCGTAGTGGGCCTTGGCATTCTCGACGTTGAAGCCGCGGACGTAGATTCGGTCCAGGCGCAGGACGGGAAGGGTACTCGGAAAGCTTCTGGCCGGGCGTCCTCGTTCTCCGGCGAACGCTTCGGTCACGCCCAGCGTATCGCACAGATGGTAGTCGGCGCGATTGCGCCAGTCGTTGAAGTCACCGGCAATGATCAGCGGAGCCTGCTCGCCGGCAAGGACGTACATGCGGTCCACGATCGCCTGCATCTGCCGTCGCCGCGTGCCTGCAGTCAGTCCGAGGTGGATGCAGGCGCAGTGCACAGGCAGACCGACGCCTGGCAAGGCAATCTCGCAATGGAGCAGGCCGCGACGCTCGAACAGATGATCGGAAATATCCTGGTTCTGGGAGGAAAGGATCGGATAGCGCGAGAGGATCGCGTTGCCGTGATGTCCATGGTCGTACAGCGCATTGCCGCCGTAAGCAGTCTGAATCCAGAAGTCCTCGGCGAGAAATTCGTGCTGCGGACGCTGCGGCCAATCCGAATGGCGGACCGAGTGTCCCATGTGAAGTCCTTGCACTTCCTGCAGGAACACGATGTCGGCGTCCAGTGTGCGCAGCCTCTCGCGCAGCTCATGAATCACCATGCGGCGATTGAACTGCGAGAACCCCTTGTGGATATTGTAGGTGCAGACGCGCAGCCTGCGGATTTCTTCGGGGGCCCGATTGTCGCGCCTGGCGCGCGATTCCTTCGGCATTGTCAAACCGCCAATTGCTCAGTCAGTCGGTGGCGAATCCGGGCGTCAACTCTGCTGCCAAGGCAGGCCAGCGTGGCGCCAGCCGCCAACCCGGCCGCGTTGTCCGTTGGCGTCCCGATCGCCCTCGAAACCTTCCAGGATGTTGTAGGTATCGCGGAATCCCGCCTCGATCGCGGCGGCGGCGGCGGAGTGCGAGCGCACACCGCTGCGGCAGATGAACATGACCAGCGATTCGGGGTCCACCTGGTGCTTGAGTTGGGTGGTGAAATGCGGGTTCGGATGGCTTCCAGGGTAGGTTAGCCATTCGATTTCCACGGCGCCGGGAATACGCCCGACCCAGTCCCATTCGGCTCGCGTGCGAACGTCGACGATCCGTGCGCCCGGTGCCAGTTGCAGTACCTCCCAGGCTTCGGCTGGCGTGAGCGCACCTTCATAGGGCAGCTTCTTGTCGGTCGCTCGCTTTTGAGCAAGGTTGAGAATGTCGCTGAGTCTTCCCATGGTCTGCGATCGCATGCACGTTAGAATGAGCGTGCGAAGTATACGCCGCCACCTCGAATTCTCGACTGCGTCGTGTACAAGATAATCATTCGACCGTGATCCCGCCCCCCCAATTCCCGAATTCCCCGATGGCCCAGAATCTGTCCGGCGATTCCGCCCGAATCAGCGATCAGACGCGATTTGCTGTCGCGCAGCGCGCGACGTGGGTCAGCGCAGGCGTCAACGTGTTGCTGACGATCGCCCAGCTTGCGGTGGGCTGGCTCGCGCATTCGCAATCGCTGATCGCCCATGGACTGCATTCATTCTCCGATCTTTTGTCGGATTTCCTCGTCCTGTTTGCCAACCGCCAGGGCAGTCACCCCGCCGATGATGCCCACCCTTACGGACACGGCCGCATGGAGACGGCGGCAACCCTGCTTCTCGGGGGGTCGCTCGCCGGCATCGGCGCCGGCATTCTGTGGAATGCCGGATTGCGCCTGCAGGACGTCGCACACCTGCCGTCGATCGCCTTGCCGGCATTGTGGGTGGCGATCTTCACCGTGGTGGCGAAGGAGGGCTTGTACCGATACCTGGTCGATATCGCGCGTCGACTCCGCTCGCGACTGCTGGTGGCGAATGCCCTGCACACCCGAGCCGATGCCGCCTCGGCGCTGGTCGTCGTTGCCGGTGTCGGCGGCGCACTGGCTGGTTGGCCATGGCTGGACCTTCTGGCTGCTGCGATCATGGGATTCATGGTTCTGCACCTGGGCGTCAAACTGGGCTGGGAGGCGCTGCAGGAACTGATCGACACGGGTCTTGCTGCCGAGGAGGTCGCATCCATAAGGCGCTGTCTCGGGACGACACCGGGCGTCGTCGATCTCCATGAATTGCGTACCCGGCGAATGGCGCATCGCGCCCTGGTGGATGCCCATGTTCGGGTCGATCCCCGGATCAGCGTGTCCGAGGGCCATCGGATTGCCGAGCAAGCGCGCGCCCGCGTGCTGCGAGCCCATCCCGACGTTCTCGACGTGTTGGTTCACGTCGATCCGGAAGACGATTCGACGCCAGCGGGTCGCGCCAGTACAGGCCTGCCGGATCGCGCCATTCTCGAGGCAGAGATAGCCCGCCTTCTTGGCCCCGGCCTGCGCCAGTGCGCGCCGCCGACGCTGCATTACCTTGGCAGCCACGTGGACGCCGAGGTCTTTCTTGCGATCGATCAAATTGGAGACGCTGACGCCTGCGCCGCACTGGAACGGCGCATTGGCAAGGCGGTGGAAGGGCACCCTGTGCTCGGGGCGATTTCCATCCAAGGGCGTGTTGCACCAAAATAGAGCGCCGGATTCCGATATACGCACCAATACAGTGCGTTTCCACCTAAATACGGGGCACGGTGACCGCAAGTTGGCCTGTGGCACAATGCGGTTCTTTCGCTCGCAGCCGGTGGCATGGAACGTGCTGTTTAAGCACTAATTCCCCAGCGTCCGCCCGGGCACAGTCACCGCCACGCCCGCTCACATCTTGCTTCAAGTCAATCAAACAGGAGAGAACATGTCACCTCAAGACGTCATCAAACTGGTCAAGGAAAAAGAGGTCAAGTTTGTCGATTTTCGATTCACCGACACGCGCGGCAAGGAGCAGCACGTCGGCGTTCCGATCAAGGCCTTCGATCAATCCAAGTTCGATGACGGACATGCTTTCGACGGGTCGTCGATTGCCGGCTGGAAGGGTATTCAAGCCTCCGACATGCTGCTGATGCCGGATCCGGCCACCGCCTACGTCGACCCGTTCATGGACGAAACCACGCTGGTTCTCAATTGCGACGTCGTTGAACCGGCCGACGGCAAGGGATACGACCGCGATCCGCGTTCGATCGCCAAGCGCGCCGAGGCCTACCTCAAGTCCTCCGGCATCGGCGACGTCTGCTACTTCGGCCCGGAACCCGAATTCTTCATTTTCGACTCGGTCGAGTGGAACGTCGACATGTCCGGTTGCGCCGTCAAGGTGTTCTCGGAAGAGGCCGCCTGGGCTTCGGGCGAGAAGTTCGAGGGCGGCAACACCGGCCACCGCCCTACCGTCAAGGGTGGCTATTTCCCGGTTCCGCCGGTCGACAGCCTGAACGACATACGGGCGGCGATGTGTCTGGCGCTCGAAGCCTGTGGCGTCGAAGTCGAAGTGCATCACCACGAAGTCGCCACCGCGGGCCAGTGCGAAATCGGCACCAAGTTTGGTCCGCTGGTGCGCCGTGCCGACATGACGCAGGTGCTCAAGTATGTCGTGCACAACGTCGCTCACAGTTACGGCAAGACCGCGACCTTCATGCCCAAGCCCATCGTCGGCGACAACGGCTCCGGCATGCATGTGCACCAATCGATCTGGAAGGATGGCAAGAATCTTTTCGCCGGCAACGGCTACGCCGGCCTGTCCGAGTTCGCGCTGTACTACATCGGCGGCATCATCAAGCACGCGCGCGCTCTCAATGCCATCACCAATCCGGGCACCAATTCGTACAAGCGCCTGGTGCCGGGTTTCGAAGCCCCGGTCAAGCTGGCCTACTCGGCGCGCAACCGGTCGGCCTCGATCCGCATTCCGTTCGTGCAGTCCGACAAGGCGCGCCGCATCGAAGTGCGCTTCCCCGACCCCACCTGCAACCCCTACCTCGGCTTCACCGCGCTGATGATGGCCGGCCTCGACGGCGTGCAAAACAAGATCCATCCGGGCGATCCCGCCGACAAGAACCTCTACGACTTGCCGCCGGAGGAAGACGCGAAGATCCCGACCGTTTGCTCCAGCCTCGACCAGGCGCTCGACTACCTCGACAAGGATCGTGAGTTCCTGACCCGCGGAGGGGTTTTCTCCAACGAGATGATCGATGCCTACATCGAACTCAAGATGGAAGAAGTGACCAAGTTCCGCATGACCACCCACCCGGTCGAATACGAGATGTATTACAGCTTGTAACCAGGGTTGTGGTGACCCGGTCGGCGTTTCGACCGGTCGAGACGTTTACGAAGGACGGGCGCCTGCCCGTCCTTCGCTTTTTCGCGATTCAAGGATCTGGCGCCCGGCGTCGTTATGCGGGACGCCACGCCAAAGCGTGACATACTCATTGGCCGGGCGGTTGGCAGCCGCCTACACTTGGGGCCACGATAATCTTTGTGGCCTGATGGGGATCGGACACCATGAAACTCCAGTACTTTGTTGCGGCGCTGTCCATGCTGTTGGCAACTGGCTCGGCACATGCAGAGATCTTCAAATGCATCGGTGAAGATGGCCGCACGACCTATACCAATGCCAAGACCGACAAGGGATGCAAGGCCTTGCCGAGCGACTTGCCGGTGTCATCGGTCCCGTCGAACGCGCCGGCGAAGAAGCCTGCTCCGACGCCGGCCAGCTTTCCCAAGGTCGATGGAGATACCCAGCGGGCGCGCGACAGCGACAGGCGGCGGATCCTCGAGCAGGAACTCGCGACCGAGCAGAAGTCTCTCGATCAGGCGAAGACGGAGCTTGGCGAAGCCGAGGCCGATCCGGAGGCCTTTCGCACCAAGAGAGGGGGCATCGGCCGCAACGTCGCCGCTTACGACGCGAAGGTCAAGCCATTGCAGGATAAGGTTGGTCTGCATGAGCGCAACATCGAGGCGCTGAAGAAGGAGATCGGCAATCTCCGCTGAGTCGCGGAGCCTCGTGGCGTTTCGTGGTGCAATTCTTGCTGCTCGGCAGGGCATGTCTGCTCTTCGCAATCCGGTCGCTGAAAGGGCCTTCGCCGGCCTCGATCTGCTCTCCTCGGCAGTGGTGCTCGCCAGCGCCGATCTGTCGATCCGCTACGTCAACCCGGCAGCAGAAAACCTGTTTGCCATCAGCAGCAAGCACTTGAACGGCAAGCCGCTGGCCACGCTGCTCGGCGATCCGCCCGGACTGGCCACGGCGTTCGATGCCGCGCTGCGCGACAACTGGAGTTACACGGGCCAGAACATCACCGTGCACCGTGGTGGTGCAGAGACGCTGCGTCTCGATTGCACGGTGTCGCCGGTCGAGTCGGGCGACATACGATTGATGCTCGAGTTCAGGCCGATCGATCAGCAACTCAGAGTTGCCCGCGAAGAACAACTGCTGCAGCAACAGCAGGCGAACCGCGAACTGATCCGCAACCTCGCGCACGAGATCAAGAATCCCCTCGGTGGCATCCGCGGGTCGGCGCAACTGCTCGAACGCGAGCTGACCAATCCGCTGCTCCGCGAGTACACGCAGGTCATCATCGACGAGGCCGACCGCCTGCAGGATCTGATGAACCGGCTTCTCACCTCGCATCGCATGATGCAGCCCGGACCGGTGGCACTGCACGAAATCCTCGAGCGCGTGCTGCGGCTGGTACACGCAGAGTACGAAAATGTAAGGGTCATTCGCGACTACGATATCAGCCTGCCCGAGCTGTTCGGTGACCGCGAGCAACTGATACAGGCCATTCTCAACATCGCGCGCAATGCGGCGCAGGCGATGGAAGGCGAGGGCGAGATCGTCTTCCGCACGCGCGCCGTGCGGCAGGTCACCCTGGCCAAGCGACGCTACCGGCTGGCGCTGGAATTGCAGGTCATCGACAATGGCCCTGGCATAGCCGAGGCCATGCGCGACAAGATCTTCTATCCGCTGGTTTCGGGGAGAGACGGCGGCAGCGGTCTCGGCCTGACACTGGCGCAGAGCTTCGTCCAGCAGCATCACGGCATGATCGAAGTGGACAGCTGGCCCGGACGCACCTGCTTTACCGTGAGGTTGCCGCTGAGCCGGGACAACAGTGCGCAGTGAGCCGTTTCATTGAGGGAATAGCGTGAATCCAGTCTGGATCATCGACGACGACCGTTCGATTAGATGGGTATTCGAGAAGGCGCTCGCGCGCGAGGAGATTCCGTTCAAGAGCTTCGGTTCCGCGGGCGACGCGCTCGCCGCGTTGGACGACGACAGCCTGCCGCCGCAGGTGCTGGTGTCCGACATCCGGATGCCGGGTGAATCGGGCCTGTCGTTACTGCAGAAGGTCAAGGCCCGCTACCCGGCCTTGCCGGTCATCATCATGACCGCGTATTCGGATCTGGACAGCGCCGTGCAAGCCTTCCAGGGTGGTGCTTTCGAATACCTGCCCAAGCCGTTCGACGTTGATCATGCGGTCAATCTGGTGCGTCGGGCAGTTGCCGAGAGCATGCACCAGGATAGTGCTCCCGAAGCCACCAATATGGCACCGGAGATTCTCGGACAAGCACCGTCGATGCAGGAGGTATTCCGCGCCATCGGCCGCCTCGCGCAATCGCATGCCACGGTGCTGATCAATGGCGAGTCCGGCACCGGCAAGGAACTCGTCGCCCGCGCGCTGCATCGTCACAGTCCGCGCAGGGACCAGCCCTTCATCGCCCTCAACACCGCGGCGATTCCGCGCGATCTGCTCGAATCGGAGCTGTTCGGCCACGAGCGCGGCGCGTTCACCGGCGCAACCACCATGCGACGCGGCCGCTTCGAACAGGCGGAGAACGGAACCCTGTTTCTGGACGAAATCGGTGACATGCCCGCCGAGTTGCAGACCCGCCTGCTGCGCGTGCTTTCCGATGGCAATTTCTACCGCGTCGGCGGCCATCAGCCGATCAAGGCCAACGTCCGGGTGATCGCTGCGACTCACCAGAACCTCGAGGAACGGGTCAAGAACAACCTGTTTCGGGAAGATCTGTTTCATCGGCTGAACGTGATTCGCCTGCGGCTGCCCAGCCTGCGCGAGAGACGCGAGGATGTTCCGCTGCTGACCCGGCATTTCCTGCAGAAGAGCGCGGTCGATCTGGGCGTCGAACCCAAGCGCATCGCCGATGCGGCGCTCAAATACCTTGCCGCGCAGGAGTTCCCCGGCAACGTTCGCCAACTGGAAAACCTCTGCCACTGGCTCACCGTGATGGCACCGGGACAACTGATCGAGATCAACGATCTGCCCTCCGATGTGCGCGAACAATCGCCCCGAGAATCGGCCGGCGATTGGCTGACCGCGCTGGCGCAGGAGGCCGATCGCCGGCTCGGTACGCGCGAGCCGGACGTGTTCGACAAGCTGAACCGGCTGTTCGAGAAAACGCTGATCGCGCGCGCCCTCGCAGCGTCGGGCGGACGCCGGATCGAGGCTTCGCAGATGCTCGGCATCGGTCGCAACACCATCACCCGCAAGATCCAGGAACTCGGAATCGAGGGCGCCAAGCTCGCCGAACCGGACGAAGATCGCGCATAATTGCCGCCGTCTTCCTGACGGTGGTTCGTTGTGTCTGCCCAAGATGATTCGCTCGAGATAAGCGCCGTTCGTTCCGCGATGGTGTGCGACGGCATACCGGTCGAGATCGAGCTGCTCGATGTCTGCGAGTCGACCAACTCGGCCCTGCTCGATGCGCCTGCCGCGCCACCCGCCACGCTGCAGGTGCTCGCGTGCGAACGCCAGCTGGCGGGCCGCGGCCGGCGCGGCCGAAGCTGGCTGTCATGGGGCAAGGGCAGCCTGACCTTTTCTGTTCGCTGGCAGTTTCCGGTTGGCGCGGCTTCGCCGTCCGGCTTGTCGTTGGCGGCCGGCGTGGCTGTCGCGCGTGCCTGCGAGGCGGTCGGTGCCCGCGACGTCATGCTGAAATGGCCGAACGACGTCCTGTCCGGTGGCAACAAGCTCGGCGGAATACTGATCGAGCTGGCAACCAGCGCTTCCGGTGCAACCGTGGCAGTGATCGGCATCGGCCTCAATCTGCGCCGTGCCGATGCCACTGCGCTCGACGTGCCGGTTGCGGCGCTGGAGGAAACCATGGTTGTCCTGCCGGCGCGCAGCCGGCTGCTGGGCGAACTCGCCGGGCAACTGGCCCGCATGCTGTCGGTCTTTTCGCGCGAAGGCTTCGCCGCGTTCCGCGACGAGTGGCAAGCGCGCAACGCCCATGCCGGCTTGCCGGTCCAGGTGACCGGCGATCTGGGCTGGTCGCGCAGCGGCGTGTGCCTCGGTGCGGACGACGACGGAGCGCTGCTGCTCGGCAGCGAACTCGGGCGTGAGCGCGTGCTTTCGGGCGACGTGTCGCTGCGATCGGCATGATGCTCTGCCTCGACGCGGGAAACAGCCGCATCAAGTGGGGTATCGCGGCAGCGATGTCCGGCGAATGGCTGGCCCGCGGCGCGGTCGATACCGCTGCGCCGTCGGCACTCGCCGCCCAACTCGACGCACAAGCGCCGTTGCAGCAGGCGCTGGCCTGCAGCGTGGCCGGCGCCAGGCTCGAGGCGACGCTTGTGGCGCTGCTGGCGGAGCGCGGCATCTCGCTGAACTGGTTACGTTCCAGTGCCAGCGCGCATGGCGTGGTCAATGGCTACCGCGATCCGGCGCAGTTGGGCGCTGATCGCTGGGCGGCGCTGATCGGCGCGCGCGGCTTGCACGACGGGCCGGCCGTCGTCGTCATGGCCGGTACCGCGACGACTATCGACCTGCTCGATGCCGATGGCTGTTTCCGCGGCGGCCTGATCCTGCCTGGCTTCGATCTGATGCGCACTGTGCTCGCCCACAACACGGCGCAGTTGCCGCTCGCTCGCGGCGCACTGGTCGAGCTGCCGCGCACGACCGACGAGGCCATCGTGTCGGGTTGCCTGCAGGCGCAGGCTGGCGCGGTCGAACGGTTCTTTCGACCTCTCGCGCAGGATTCGCGTGCCCGATGTGTGCTGTCCGGCGGAGCCGCGGCGCTGCTTGCCGGCGTGCTGGCGTTACCCCTGCTGCGCGTGGATGACCTGGTGCTCGAGGGGCTGCGCTACGCGGCGTTCGCCTCCACGGCCCGGATGGACTAGGCGATCGCCATGACCATTCTGCGCGCCCTGATGATCGTATTGCTGCTGGCCAACCTGCTCTTTCTGGTGGCCGGGCGCGACCTGTTCGGCGGTCCGACACGCGGCGAGCCGGCAAGGCTCGCCGCGCAGATCGATCCGCAAAAGATCCGTCTGCTGACGGCCGGCGAGCACGCGCCGGCACCGCCGCCGATCGAGCGTTCGGCGGCAGGTGGCGAAGCGCCGGGGACGAACGCCGCGGCCGCCGAAACAAAGGCCAACGACGGCACGCCGGAGGCGCCGCCGCAGGCCGAGCGCTGCGTTGCGGTTGCCGGCTTGACCGGAGAGCAGGTCGCCGCGCTGAAAGCGAAACTGGGTAGCGAGGACAGCCTGAAATTGCGTGACAGGGGGCAGGAGGCTTCCTCGTGGTGGGTCAACCTGCCACCCCTGCCCGACCGCGCAGCGGCGGTGAAACGTGCCGAAGAGGTGCGCGGGCAAGGCGTTTCCGGTGCCTTCATCATTCGCGAAGAGGGCGAACACCGCAACGCCGTGTCGCTCGCGCTGTTCAAGAGCGAGGCCGCTGCCCAGGAGTTCATGCGCCAGTTGCAGGACAAGGGTGTCACCGGTGCGCGGGTCACCATCCGGTCGCTGCCCGGCTCGCGCCATACGCTCGACGTGCGCGGGCCGGAAGACCGGGTGGCCGAGCTGGTGGAACTGGCGCTGGCGGCCAACTCGGGTGCCAGGCGCGAGCAGTGCGCGGGCCGCTGAGCCAGCGGGGATCGGCCGCATGAAGCGCCCCTTCACCGTCGGGCTGACCGGTGGCATCGGCAGCGGCAAGAGCTTTGCGGCAGAGCTGTTTCGCGGCCACGGGGCGGCCCTCGTCGATACCGACATCATTGCGCGCGAACTGACCCGTCCCGGCGGTGCGGCGATGCCGGCGATTCGCGCCGCGTTCGGCACAGCGCTGATCGATGCGCAGGGCGCGCTCGACCGAGCGGCGATGCGCGAACTGGCCTTTGCCGATCCTGCGCAGCGCACGCGACTCGAGGCGATCCTGCATCCGCTGATTCGTGCCGAGTCGGCGGCGCAGGTAGATGCAGCCGACGCACCCTACGTGATGCTGGTGGTGCCCCTGCTGGTCGAATCCGGCACCTACCGCGGGCGCGTCGACCGTGTGCTGGTGGTCGATTGCAGCGAGCAGACCCAGGTCGACCGGGTGATCGCCCGCAACGGCCTGACAGCGGCCGCGGTGCGCGCCATCATGGCGGCGCAGGCGACGCGGGCGCAGCGTCTGGCGGCAGCCGACGACGTGATCGACAATGACAGCGATCTCGATTCCCTGCGCCGCCAGGTCGCCGCGCTGGACTGCGCGTACCGCCGCCTGGCCGAGGGCCGGACTGCCCCTGTGCTATGATCGAAAGGAATATTTCCACCCCGAGTCGCGAGCCCGGCCAGCGCCTTGATCACCTACGAACACCCCTTTACCGAACGAATCCGGACGCTGCTGCGACTGGAGGATCTGTTCGACAAGACGGCGCACTTCATCCGCGGCGAGACGCCGTACGAACACCACGTCGCGCTGCTCACCCTGTTCGAGATCCTCGATGTCGCCGGACGCGCCGACCTCAAGGTCGACCTGGTGCAGGAACTCGAACGCCAGCGCCAATCCCTGCTGGCCTTTCGCAACAACCCCGAGGTTTCGGAAGAAGCCTTGTCGGGCGCGCTCTACGAGATCGAACAGGCGTCCAGCGCGCTGCTCGCGATGGCCGGCAAGATCGGCCAGTACCTGCGCGAAAACGAATGGTTGATGAGCATCAAGAGCCGCGCCGCGATTCCCGGTGGCGTGTGCGAGTTCGATCTGCCCTCCTACCACTACTGGCTGCACGGCAGCGCCGAGCAGCGCCGGCACGATCTGGTGCAATGGATCGGCCCGGTACTGCCGATCCGCGACGGTCTGGCGATCGTCCTGCGGCTGCTGCGCGCCAGCGGCCGTCCCGAGCGCTGCGCGGCCCCGCGCGGTGCCTTCCAGTTGATGCTGGGCGGCCGCACCGCGCTGATGGTGCGGGTGCGCATCGGGCGCGGCGAACCCTTCGTGCCCGAGATCAGCGCCAACAAATACGCGCTCAACATCCGCTTCGCCTCGCCCGGCGTCGAACTGCGCCCGCGCCCATCCGACGCCGAGGTGCCGTTCGAACTCACCTTCTGCAACCTTTGATGGCACGTCAGGACAAGCGCGTCGTCAAGTGCCCGACCTGCGGCAAGGACGTGCCGTGGTTGCCGGAGAGCCGCTGGCGCCCCTTCTGCTCCGAGCGCTGCCGCAACATCGATCTGGGCGCGTGGGCCACCGAGGAATATCGGGTTCCGGACGCCACCCGCCCCGAGCCCGAGATCGACTGACCGCCGCCGCGGGCCTGGCGGCGCCGCATCGGTGGTGATCGCGCGAGCGATCGGGGTACCGCCGGCCTGCAGGCCGCATGGAATGGCGCTCTACGGCATGACAATGCCACGAGCCGCATGGATAGGCGCTCTACAGCGTGCCATGCCTGGGATGTCCATCCGGTGCGGCTCTCAGGCCAGCTCGATCAGTGCGGTAGGGCGCAATAAGCGAAGCGCATTGCGCCGGACGATCGCATTCGGCGCAATATCGATTGCGCCCTACGCTTTGCTCGAAAACGCTGGACCAAGCGGTTAGCCGTCAGTCTCGGCAAGCGAACGTACGGCGATAAGATCCTGGTCACCGACAAGCCGAACATCCTGGGCGTCGAGTGTCAGCAAAGCTTGAGTGCGGCCCGATGCCGCAACGAATTCAACTTCCATTGCAACATCGCCATGCAGGTCCACGATTGCACCAAGATCGCCGCGGCGCAGAGACGCGGCCGGAATGTCGTGCGTAAGTGCAACAGTGTCGAGTAGCTTGAACATGGCTTACTCCGGGTACGCGGTCAGGAACCTTGGCGCGGACTGAGCATTCTCGATGAGCCAGACCGTTCGAAAGACGCCATCACGGCCATTTGGTCCACGCAGCGGACCACTGACCGTGTATTTTGCGCCCAAGCGGATTCTCCTCGCCAAGCTCGGCGGTGCCGCTGAGGGCGACGGTCAGCAGGTCGTCTCGCAGCCGGACCCACTCACTTCTGGTGTAGCCAAGCGCCAAGGACACTACCGACTTGAACCGACCAATGGGGTGACTCGACGAGAGCAGGTAGTCGCGGACCTTGCTTGGGTCTACGACCGCTTGCGATGCATTCGGGAGCATAGCTCAGTGTACCCAGACGGGTGTTCTGACGGCTAACGAATAGCGCTTATCCGCCGACGGACAAGCGTTGGATGAGTGGGCGATATCGTTTCGGCGGATGAACCTCATTGGACTGGACCGCCGCTACGGCGGAGGCTACGGGGATTGTAAGGCGGCGACGCCCGAAGTCAATCGGATGGCATGACGAGCGCGGTAGGGTGCAATAGGCGCAGCGCATTGCGCCGGGCGATTGCATTCGGCGCAATTTCGATTGCGCCCTGCGCTGGCTGACCCCTGCCTCAAGCCTTGCGCAGCCGCAGCCGCAGCGGTGGCGATTGCGCGAGCGATCGGGGTACCGCCGGCCTGCAGGCCTCACCAGGCGGCAATCTACGGGATGGCACCACTGCGGCGCGCATGGATAGGCGCTCTACAGCATGCCATGCCAGAGATGCCCATCCGGCGCGGCTCTCAGGCCGGCTCGATCAGCAAAAGCAGCGCGGCAGGGTGCAACAAGCGAAGCGCATTGCGCCGGACGATCGCATTTGGCGAAACATCGATTGTGGCCCATGCTCGCTTGGCTGGCGACGATGCTTCGGTCCCCGGGCTTCGCTGTGCTCAGCCCAGGCTACGCGTGCTGTAGACCGCAATTCCATGCGGGTCGCGGGCTCACGCCTCGCGGCCCAGGTCGCGCCGCAGCAGGCCGATCTCGGCCCGCAGGGCGGCGATCTCGGACTGCAGTTCGCGTGTGTCGGCGTCGATGCGCGCCGTCACCACCGCCTCCGTATGCTTGGCCTCCGCCTCCTGATACGACTGCATGGCGTTGACGATGATGGCGATGAACAGGTTGAGCATGGTGAAGGTGGAGACCATGATGAACAGCACGAAGAAGATCCACGCATAGGGATAGGTCTCGATCACCGGCCGCGCGATGCCCATCGACCAGCTCTCCAGCGTCATCACCTGGAACAGGGTGTAGGCCGATTCGCCCAGCGTGCCGAACCAGTCGGGAAAGCGGTCGCCGAAAAGCTGGGTGGCGATCACCGCCGCCACGTAGAAGATGATGGCGATGATTGCGATCACGGAAGTCAGGCCGGGGATCGCCGCCAGCAGGCCCGCCACCACGCGGCGCATGCTCGGCACCATGGTGAGCAGGCGCAGCACGCGCAATACCCGCAGCGCGCGCAGCACGGCGAACGGCCCGGTTGCCGGCAGCAGGGCGATGCCGACCACCAGAAAGTCGAACACGCTCCACGGATCGCGGAAGAAGGCGAGCCGATGTGCCGCGATGCGCAGCGCGATCTCCACCACGAACACCGCCAGGATCGCAGTGTCCAGCGCTCGCAGCAGGCCGCCCCAGCGCGCCATCAGCGCGGTGCTGGTCGCCATGCCGAGGATGATGGCATTGACCACGATGAGGGCGATGAGCGTGTTGTGCACCGCCGGGCGCTCGATCCAGTGCGCCAGTGAGAGACGCCAGCGATCAGTTTCGTTTGTCATGCGAATCGTATTCCGGCGGATGCGGGTAGAGGGGTGCGCCGGCCATCTCTTCGGCGTTGAACTGCCGCTTCGCCGCAGCCCGCGCCAGCATGTGGGAGGCCAGCGGCAAGGTGGCGAACAGGATCGCCAGGATCAGCAGGGCGCGCCCGGCCCAGGCCCAGTCGCCGCCCACCAGGGCCGCGCCGGCGAGGATCAGTCCCAGACCGAGAGTGCCGGCCTTGGTCGCCGCGTGCTGGCGCGACACCGCGTCGGGCAGCCGGAACAACCCCACGGCGGCGACCAGCAGCACGCCGCAGCCGGCCATGATCAGCAGCCAGCCGGCGGTGCTCACGGCCGCTCCTCCCGGTCACCGGCGTGGCGCTCGATCATGCGCGCCCAGGCCACAGTGGCGACGAAGCCGACCAGCGCCAGACCGATCGCCACATCGAGAAACAGCACGCGCCCCGAGGCCAGCGCCGCCGCCACGCACAGGCCGATGGCGGCGGCGAACAGGATGTCCAGCGCGATCACCCGGTCGGCATCGTCGGGGCCGCGCAGGAAGCGCAGCACGCCCAGGGCGAGCGCCGCCGCCAGCGCCAGGACCATGAGGGCGATCACGTTTGCCTCCGCGGAAAACCAAACAGCCGCAGCACATGGCGTTCGAAGTCCTCGCGGATCGACACTACCGCAGCCGTCGACGCGGAAAGGTCCAGCACATGCAGCAGCATCTCGCGCCGCGCCATGTCGATGTCGATCACCGTCGTCCCCGGCGTCAGCGTCACCAGGCAGCCAAGCAGCGCGGCGCCGCCCTCGCTCATCGGCGCGAAGCCGACGCGAATCAGACCCGCCTGTGGCCGCGGCCCGGAACGCAACACGATGCGCGCTGTAGTCATGCCGGACACGAGCACTTGCCACAGGAAGCGCAGCATCAGTACGAGGGCGGCGGCCGGGCGGCTCATCGGCCACCACCCAGCGCCTGCGCGGCATCGCCGGCAAACGCGATGAAGGGTTCGGGATAGACGCCGACCCCCAGCGCCAGCGCGGCCAGCGTGGCGGTGACCGCATAGGCCGGCGCCAGGCGCGCGCGCGGCGGCTGCCAGGCCGGGTCGGGATGGGGCTTCCAGAACGCCTCCAGCCAGATCTTGGCCATCGAGTACAGCGTCAGCGCGCCCACGCCCAGGGCCACCGCGCCCCACAGCGCTTCGCCCTGGGCGAAGCTCTCGCGCACCAGCAGCAGCTTGCCCCAGAAGCCGGACAGCGGCGGAATGCCGACCTGGGCAAAGGCGGCGATGAGGAACAGCGTAGCCAGCCAAGGACGCGCCGCGTACAGGCCGCCGACACGCCGCAGGTCGTAGTGGCCGGCGAGGCGGAACACCATGGCGGCGATCAGGATCAGCGCGCCCTTCACCACCATGTTGTGCCACATGTAGAACATCGCCCCGGCGCTGCCGGCAGGGGAAGCCAGGGCAATGCCCAGCAGCATGTAGCCGATCTGGCTGACGATGTGGAAGGCCAGGATGCGCCGCATGTCCCAGTGGTAGGCGGCACCCAGTACGCCGCTCACCATGGTCAGCACGGCGATCCAGCCCAGCGCCTGGTAAAGCAGCGCCGGTGATCCAGCGAACACGTCGCCCAGCAGCCGCAGCAGCGCATACACCCCCACCTTGGTCAGCAGCGCGGCGAACAGCGCCAGCAGCGGTGCCGGCAGGGTGTGATAGGCGGCCGGCAGCCAGGCATAGAGGGGAAACGCCCCAGCCTTCATCAAAACCGCCAGCACCAGCAACGCGACGAACGGCGACAGCGCGGCCGCGTCCATCTGCCGCGCTGCCGCTCCCAGAGCGCCGAAGTTCAGATGGCCCGTGGCGCCGTAGAGCAGCGCCACCGCCGCCAGCAGCAGCAGCGTGCCGACCATGTTCAGCGCGAAGTACTTGAGCGTCGCTTCCAGGGTGCGCGCCGTGCCGCCGCGCACCAGCAGGCCGAGGGCGCAGATCAGCATCAGTTCGAACCAGACGTAGAGGTTGAACAGGTCGGCGGTGAGCAAGGCGCCGCAGGCGCCGGCCAGCAGCCCGTGCACCAGCGGAAGCAGCGCGCCGTGGGCGCTCTCGGCAGCGGCGGCCTGGAAGCCCAGGGCCGCCGCGCCCATCAGTGCGGCCACCAGCACCATGGCGGCGCTCAGGCGGTCGGCAGCGAATTCGATCCCGAAGGGCGGCGGCCAGTTGCCCAGGGCGAGACGCGCCGTGCCGCCTGTTTCCACCTGCACCAGCAGCGCCACGGCACAGCCGAGCAAAGCGAGCGCGCCGGCCCAACTCAAGGCCAGTTGGAGGCGCGGGCTGGGCGCCGCGAGCACGCAGGCGAGCGCGGTGGTCAGCGGCACCAGCAAGGGCAGCAGCACGAGCATGCTCAGATGTCCTCCAGCGGTGGCTTGACACCCTCGCCCGACGGCGGCTCGGCGGCGCGCAACGCGCGCGCGTCGTCGGTACCGGTGGCGCGCATCAGGCGCACCACCAGCACCAGCGAAAAACACAGCAGGGCGAAGCCGATGACGATGGCGGTGAGCGCCAGCGCCTGGGGCAGCGGATTGGCGGCGTGCGCCAGCACCTGCTCGCCGGCGCGGATGATGGGCGGCGCCGTGCTGTCGAGCCGGCCGGCGGCGAACAGCAGCAGGTTGAGCGCGGCGCCGATCACCGACAGCCCCACCACCATGCGGAACAGGTCGCGCGACAGCGCCAGATAGGTGCCGGCCGCCACCGCGACGCCCATGACGATGGCGAATACCCAGATCATGTGTTGTGCTCCTGTGCGCCCAGCAGCTCCAGGCAGTAGCCGCCTACCGCCGCCCACACGCAGCAATACACGCCCAGATCGAACAGCATCACGGTGGATAGCGGCAGGTCCACCACGCCCAGCGGCAGCGTGGTCCACAGGTGGGTGAGGAAAGGCAGTCCGAGCAAGGCCGCCGGCAGACCGCTGGCCAGCGCCATCAGAACACCGGCGGCGGCCAGCGCCGGCGGCCCCAGCGGCATGCGCAGCCGCGCCCGTCGCGCGCCGAAGGCGATGGCATAGGCGGCGCTGGCCGATACCGCCACCAGGCCGCCGACGAAGCCGCCGCCGGGGGCATTGTGGCCGCGCAGCAGCAGCCACAGCGACGCCGCCAGCAGCAACGGGTAGAGGGCGCGCATCGCCACCTCGAACATCAGCGCGCGCGGCGTCATGGCGTCCCCCCGCGGCCCACGCGCGCCAGCTTGAACAGGGGCGACGCCGCCAGCAGGGCGAAGGCCACCACGGCGATCTCGCCCAGGGTGTCGAGCGCGCGGAAGTCCACGATGATCACATTCACCACGTTGTGGCCGTGGGCGACGGGCACGCTGTTGGCGCCGAAGAACTCACTCAGCGCGGTGTCGAAGGGCAGGCCGGCGGCCCGCAGCAGGAACAGGCTCAGCGTCGTGCCGAAGGCGACGGCGACCAGCAGCTTCAGCGGCTCGATGCGCGCCGGCGGCGGCAAGGCAGGGGCCGCCGCGCGGCGGCCGCGGATCTCCGGCAGCACCGCCGCCGCCACCACCACGAACACGGTCTCCACGGCGAACTGGGTGAATGCCAGATCCGGCGCGCCGGCGAACAGGAACAGTGCGGCGCAGCCGTAGCCGACCAGTCCGCTGGCGAGCAGCAGCACGAAGCGGTCGCGCGCCCGCAGGGTGGCCAGGGCGCCGGCCACGGCGATCGCGCCGGCGGCGGCCAGCGGCAGGCTCACGCCCTGCGCCGCCGGCCACTGCCAGCGCCCGGCTGAAAGGAAAAGCGCCAGCAGGGCCACCGCCGTCACTACCGCCAATACGGTCAGCAGATAGCGATCCAGCAGGCCGTGCTGCAACAGCCGCGTGTGCCAGGCGGCAATGTGGCTCAGCGCCTGCAGCTTGCGCTGGTACCAGGCGGCCGGGCCGTAGGCGTCGAGCCAGCTCGCCCGTTCCAGGGTCCGATGCAGGCCATCCCAGAACGCATAGATGGCGCCGCCGAACAGCAGGGTCAGCGCCAGCGCTGTGAGCACCGGCGCGGCATCGTAGGACGCCTCCACCGTCACCGCCCCCAGTTCGGGCGCCATCGCCTGCGCCGCCTGCGCCAGCAGCGGATCCACCGTCGCCGGCATGATCCCGAACAGCAGTCCCAGCAGCGCCAGCGCCAACGGCGGCAGCAGCATGGTCCACGGCGCTTCGTGGGGATGGGCGTCGCGCGAGGCGTTGTCGCGACCCCAGAACACATGCAGCGAAGCCACCGCCGCCACCGCCACCGATACCGCGCCGACGATCACCGCGGCATGGCCGGCCAGCGCCACCAGTTCGGCCTCGGCCTTGGCGGCGGTGATCACGTCCTTGGCGACGAAGCCGAACGACAGCGGCAGGCCGGCCATCGAAAGCGCCGCCAGCGCCGCCGCCGCCGCGGTCCACGGCATGTAGCGGCGCATGCCGGTCAGGTGGTCGATGCTGCGCGTGCCGGCGCCGTGATCCAGGTTGCCGACGACGAAGAACAGCGGCGCCTTGTACAGTGCATGGGCGAACAGGAAGGACGCCACCGCCAGCGCCGCGGCCGGATTGGGCAGACCGACCAGCATCGTCAGGGTGCCCAGCGAGGCCACCGTCGACCATGCCAGGATGCGCTTGAGATCGCGCTCGCGCAGCGTGTGGAGGGCGCCCCACAGGGCGGTGATGCTGCCCACCGCCACCAGCACAACGTCCCACAACAGCAACTGGCCGAAGGCCGGATCGAGCCGTGCCAAGAGATAGATGCCGAGCTTGACCATGGTGGCCGAATGCAGATAGGCGCTTACCGGCGTCGGTGCCGCCATGGCGTTGGGCAGCCAGAAGTGAAACGGAAACTGCGCCGACTTGGTGAAGGTGCCGACGAACACCAGCCCCAGCGCCAGCGGCAGCAGCGGTTCATCGACCAGGTGCGGTGCCGCAGCGATGAGTTCCCGGATCGACCAGGTGTTGGCCAGATCCCCCAGCAGCAGGAAGCCGGCGAGTAGAAACAGGCCGCCGCCGCCGGTGACCAGCAGTGCCTGCTGTGCCGACTTGCGGCTCTTTTCCTGTTCGTGGCTGAAACCCACCAGCAGGAAGGAGAGCACGCTGGTGAGTTCCCAGAACACGAACAGCAGCAGCAGGTTGTCGGCGCTGACGGCGCCGATCATCGCCAGCAGAAACAGCGACAGCAGCAGCAACGCACGGCCGCCGCGCGGCGTGCCGGCGAGATAGCCGGCGGCATAGATGAAAACCAGGCTGCCGACGCCGCAGATCAGCAGCAGCATCTGCGCGGCCAGACCATCGACGTGGAACGCCAGATCGACCCCCAGCGACGGCACCCAGGCGGCGTGGACGCTCCACGGCAGCGGCACGCTGGCCAGCGCCGCCACCAGGGCGGCGAACAGCGTCAGTGGCAGCGCCGCGTAGCCGAGCAGCCGGCGCGCGCTCGGGGTCGCAGGCGCAAGCTCGCCAGTTGCGGCTACGGCCGGGCCGATCATGGCGCCGGCGTATGCTGTTCGCGCTGCGCCGGCTGCTTCGCCGTTGCCAGGCGCGCGCGCCACTCGCGCCACGTCACCAGCAGCAGCGTGACGACTGTAAGCGGCAGCACTGCCGTGGTCATGACGAAGCCGTAACCGGTCAGCGCATCGTGGCTTTGCGCGGCCAACACCACATAGACCGTGAAGGCGACGTAGTAGCCGAGGAACACGGCGCCTTCCCAGCGCGCGATCAGGTTGCCGGTAAAGAAGATCGGCAGGCAGGCCACCGCCACCGCGATCATCACCGGCAAATCGAAGCTCAGCATCGACACGGGTACCGTCAGGCTTGCCGGCGCCACCAGGGAAGACAGGCCGAGCACGCAGAGGATGTTGAAGGTGTTGCTGCCGACCACGTTACCGACGGCGATGTCGCGCTCGCCGCGCAGCGCGGCAACGACCGAGGTGGCGACCTCGGGCATCGAGGTGCCGGCGGCGACGATGGTGAGCCCGATCACCAGCTCGCTCAACCCGAGCTGTTTGGCGAACACTACGGCGGCGCCGACCAGCCAGTCGGAGCCCGCAACCAGCAGCGCCAGGCCGCAGGCAATCAGCAGCAACTGCACCGACCAGTGGCGATCCCAGCGGCTACCGTCGCCGAATTCCTGCGCGTATTCAGCGTCGACGGCCTTGTTCTCGCGGCGGCTCTGGCGGATGACGAACACCAGGTAGGCCAAGAGCAGACCGAACAGCAGCGCTCCGTCCCAGCGCGAAATGCCGCCGTCCCAGGCCAGCGCCAACAGCAACAGCGAAGCGCCGACCATGACGGGTACTTCCTGCCGGATCAGTTGCTGCGCCACCAGCAGCGGCGTGATCAGGGCCGACAGGCCGAGAATGAACAAGACATTGAAGATGTTGCTGCCAACCACGTTGCCCAGCGCAATGTCGACCTGGCCGCTCCAGGCCGATTTCACCGACACCGCCAGCTCGGGCGAACTGGTACCGAAGGCCACCACCGTCAATCCCACCACCAGAGGCGAAATGCCGAAGGACAGCGCCAGTTTCGATGCGCCGCGCACCAGCAGCTCGGCGCCGGCGACCAGCGCCACCAGGCCGACAATGAAGGACAGTATGGGAGTCATGAGATTGTTTGGTTTTGTTGCGCATGCGAATTGTACGGCCAAGCAGCGCGCCCGGCCTCGGATCAGCCACAGCACAGACAACACGAGGTCGGCCGGGTTCAGTCGACCTGACGACAGGGTTTTCCGCCGCCCGAAGCGGATCGATGGGCGTTTCCCGGGTCGGACTGGTGGTGCCCCGTCCCGCTGGTCGGCGAGTCCGAGCCGAATCGATCCGATGACTCACGCCGGTTGCGCCTGCGGCGATACCGCCATGCTCCGATCCTCCTGCTGTTGAAGCGCCCACATCTGCGCGTAGGCACCGCCGGCCATCAACAGGGCGAGATGGCTGCCGCGTTCGACCACCCGGCCGGCATCGAGCACCAGGATTTCATCGGCATTGCGTACCGTCGACAGCCGGTGGGCGATGACCAGCGTCGTGCGCCCGCGTGCGGCGGTTTCCAGCTCGGCCTGGATAGCCTGTTCGGTCTTCGAATCGAGCGCCGACGTAGCCTCGTCGAATATCAGGATCGGCGGGTTCTTCAGCAGAGCGCGGGCGATCGCGACGCGCTGTTTCTCGCCACCCGACAGCTTGAGCCCGCGCTCGCCGACGCGCGTTTCATAGCCGTCGGGCAGGTGCTCGATGAACGCGTGCAGATGCGCGGCTCGGGCTGCCTCGATCACTTCGCCGTGCTGGGCGTCGGGGCGCCCGTAGAGGATGTTGTAGTAGATGCTGTCGTTGAACAGCACCGTGTCCTGCGGGACGATGCCGATGGCCGCGCGCAGGCTGGCCTGGCTGATGCGGCGGATGTCGCGGCCGTTGATGCGGATGCCGCCGCGGCTCTCCGCCGTGCCCACGTCATAGAAGCGGAACAGCAGCCGCGCCAGGGTGCTCTTACCCGAACCGCTGTGGCCGACCACCGCCAGGGTCTTGCCGGGCTCAATCGTGAAATCGACATCGAACAGGATCTGCCGCTTGGCCTCGTATGAGAAGTCGATGTGCGAGAAAGCGACCTGTGCGGGACCGGGCGGCAGGGCAATCGCATCGGCTGCGTCGGCTACTTCGCGATGCTCGCGCATCAGCGTGAACATGCGCTCGATGTCGGTCAGCGACTGGCGAATCTCGCGATAGATTACGCCGAGAAAGTTCAGCGGAATGTAGAGCTGGATCAGGAAGGCGTTGACCAGCACGATGTCGCCGATGCTCATGCTGCCGTTCGCTACGCCCATGCTGGCGCGCCACATCATCGCGGTGACGGCGGCGGCGACCACCAGCGCCTGGCCGATGTTGAGATACGACAGCGAGACCTGGCTCTTCACCTGCGCGGTCTCCCACTTTTCCATCTGGGTGTTGTAGCGGCGGGCCTCGAACTCCTCGTTGTTGAAATACTTGACCGTCTCGTAGTTGATCAGGCTGTCGACGGCGCGCGAGTTGGCGGCGGAGTCGAGTTCGTTGGCGGTGCGGCGCAGATGCGTGCGCCAGTTGGTCACCACGATCGTGAAGCCGATGTAGAAGGTGAGTGCACACAGGGTGATCAGGCCGAAACTCGGCTCGTACTTGGTGAACAGGATGCCCAGCACCAGGCTGATCTCGATCAGTGTCGGCAGGATCGAATACAGCGTGTACGAAATCAGCGAGCCGATCGAGCGCGTGCCACGCTCGATGTCGCGTGTCAGCCCGCCGGTCTGCCGCTCGAGGTGAAAGCGCAGCGACAACGAATGCAGGTGGCGGAACACCTGGAGCGAGATGTTTCGCACCGCCTGCTGGGTGACGCGTGCGAACACCAGTTCGCGCAGCTCGGTAAATAGCGAGGTCGAGAAACGCAGCGCACCGTAGGCGACCAGCAGCGCCGCGGGCACCACGATGACTGCCTGCTCGGGTGTGATCGAGAGCGAGTCGATCAGGTGCTTGAAGATGATCGGCACGCCGACGTTGGCCACTTTCGCCGAGATCAGGCAGGCCAGCGCGAACAGCACCCGTCCGCGATAGGCCCAGATGTAGGGAAACAGCGTGTGTACGGTCTGCCAGTCGTGGCGTTGTGCGGGTGCAGGGCCGGGCAGGGCGGATGCGGCGTGTCGTCTCATTGCCCGATTGTACGTGTGCGGCGCTGCAGCCTGTCGCGTGCTCGAGCGCAGTGGGTAGGCCGTTCGTCGTATTGTCTCGCGCCAAGTCGCGATCTACGCTTGGCCAATGACCATCGCATCGAAGTTCAAGATTTCGCCCGGCCAGCGATCGCCCGGGCGCGGCGCGGCCTCCGCCAAGTATCGTGGCTCGGCCCGGGCAAGTCGCATGGCGCTGGCTGCGGCGATCGCCCGCGCGACCCACAGCCGCTACGATTCGCCGCTGGTGTTCGACGACACGTTGGCGTTCGACATGCTGTTCGGCCATTGGCGCTGGATCGTGGCCAACCGGTTTCTCGACTGGCTGGTCCTGCGCAAGTTGCTGGGCATCATGCGGCCGGTCTACGGCCAGGTGGTCGCGCGTGCGCGATTCAGCGAGGATGCGCTGCACGCGGCGATCGCTCGCGGTGTTCGCCAGTACGTGATCGTCGGTGCCGGCCTGGATACCTTCGCGCTGCGTCAGCCCGGGCTGGTCGACAGGCTCACGGTCTTCGAACTCGATCATCCGGCGTCGCAGAACCTCAAGCGCAAGCTGATCCAACGCATTGGCGTGGTGCCGCGGAACCTCAAGTTCGTCGAGGCCGACTTCGAACGCGAGTCGGTCGGCGAGGCGCTGCAAAAGTCGTGCTTCGACCCGGCCGAGCCATGCTTTCTGTCATGGCTGGGTACCACCTTCTACCTGACCGAGGCGGCGACCCTGGCGACCCTGCGCTCGATCGCAAATTGCGCGGCGCCAGGCAGCGAGCTGGTGTTCGATTTCTGCGTAACCGAGGAGTCTCTCGGCCCGCACGACCGGGCGGAACTCGCGGCATTGAAGCGCCTGGCCGCCCGCCGCGGTGAGCCCTTCGTCTCGAGTTTTCTGCCCGCGCAACTGGCCGAGCGGATCTCCGGGCTGGGATTGGAGCTGATCGAGCACGCCTCGCCGGACCTCCTTGAGCGGCGCTATTTCGCCAATCGCGGCGACGGATTCAGGCCCAGCCACTTCGCGTGGCTTGCCCACGTCAAGGTTCCCTTGCGGCATCCTGGCCAGAGTCAGCCTCGCCGCCGATTCGACGCACCGCAATAAAACCGCTGCCAACGCCATGAATAACCGACTACGCGCCGCAGCAGCGCGAGAGCAATAGAGGCCGGGCTCTAGCGAGCGGCTTGACAACGCGAGCACTCAAGCGCCAGTATTCAAACACCCGTTTGAATTGAGCGTTTGATGGATCTCGCCCCCAGCCGACCCGAAGCCGATACCCGCCGCCGCATTCTCGATGCGGCGCAAGGGCTGTTCGTGCGCCACGGGCTCGATGCGACTTCGCTGCGTATGATCACTGCGCATGCCAGCGCGAACATCGCGGCGGCGCACTACCACTTCGGCTCCAAGGACGCACTGATCGAGGCGGTTTTCCGGCGCGGTTTGGCGCGGCTCAACGAGATGCGTCTGACCGAACTCGAACGGCTGGAACGCGCGGCGGGCGGCAGTCCGCTCAAGCCGCGTCAGGTGCTCGAAGCCTTCTTCGGCACCGCGCTGATCCTGGCGGCCGACCGCGACCAGGGCGGCTTCGATTTCATGCGCCTGCTCGGTCGCACGATGAGCGATCCGAACCAGTTCATCCGCACCTTTCTCGCCGCCGAGTACCAGGAAGTCGTCGATCGCTTCAAGAGCGCGTTGTTCGCGGCGCTGCCGGAAGTGCCGCGCGAGGAGATCATCTGGCGCCTGCACTTCATGCTCGGCGCGATGTCCTATGCACTGGCCGGCACCGACGCGCTGCGTCTGGCTGCCGGGCTCGCCGGCGAGGACGATCCACGTGCCATCGCGCCGCGCCTGATGAGTTTCCTGCTCGGCGGGTTGCGGGCGCCTTTGCCTGGCAAATCCGCAGAGGTCTCGATATCCGACACGCCGACGTCTTCGGTAGGCGCGAATCGACGCATCGACAAACCGCCGCGACAGACGGCGCGTGCAAGTGGGAGCAAGACAGTCGCGCGGGGCAACCCGCCGGCACCCGGCCATAGGAGCAGCAAATGATCTGGATGATTCTCGCACTGCCGCTGATCGCGGTAAGCCTCGCCTACCTCGGCGCAACCCTGGCGATCTGGACCCTGGTCGGCGCGGCGTGGCTGGGTGTCACCGCCTGGCTCGGCGCCTGGTCGACGCTGGCGGTCGCGCTGGTATTCGGCGCGTTCCTGCTGGTCGCCGGGGTGTTCAGCCTGAAGCCGCTGCGCCGGGCGATGATCAGCGGGCCGCTACTGGCGGGCTATCGCAGGATCCTGCCGCCGATGTCCGACACCGAGCGGATCGCGCTCGAAGCCGGCACCGTGTGGTGGGAGGGCGAACTGTTTCGCGGTCGTCCCGACTGGGCCAGGCTCCTGTCGTTTCCGCAGCCAAAGCTCACTCCAGAAGAGCAGAGCTTCATCGACAACGAGACAGAAGAACTCTGCCGTCTGTCGAACGACTGGGAATGCTCGCACGAACTGGGCGATCTGCCGCCCCAGGTATGGCAGTTCATCCGCGACAAGGGCTTCCTCGGCATGATCATTCCGAAGCAGTACGGCGGCAAGGAATTCTCCGCCTACATGCATTCGCAGGTGATCACCAAGCTGTCCACGCGCTGCTCCGCCAGTGCGGTCACGGTGATGGTGCCCAATTCCCTCGGGCCGGCCGAGCTGCTGCTCCACTACGGCACCGATGCGCAGAAGAATCACTATCTGCCGCGGCTGGCCAAGGGAATGGAGATTCCATGTTTCGCGCTGACCAGCCCGCACGCGGGTTCGGATGCGGCGTCGATTCCTGACTTCGGCGTCATCTGCAAGGGAACCTGGGAAGGCCGCGAGGTCGTCGGCATGCGCGTGACCTGGGATAAGCGCTACATCACGCTCGGCCCGGTTTCCACGCTGCTCGGCTTGGCTTTCCGTCTCTATGACCCCGACAAGCTGGTGGGCGAGGTGGAGGATCTTGGCATCACCTGCGCGCTGATTCCGTCGAATCATCCGGGCGTGCATATCGGCCGCCGTCACATCCCGCTCAATGCCGTGTTCCAGAACGGTCCGAACTGGGGCAAGGATGTGTTCATGCCGCTCGACTGGATCATCGGCGGACCGAAGATGGCCGGCCAGGGCTGGCGCATGCTGATGGAATGCCTCGCGGCGGGTCGTTCGATCTCGCTGCCGGGTTCGAACACCGGCATGGCCAAGCTCGCGGTGCGCGCGGTCGGCGGCTACTCGCGCGTTCGCAGCCAGTTCAAGACCGCGATCGGCCGCTTCGAGGGCATCCAGGAGCCGCTGACGCGGATGGGTGGCAATCTCTACATGATGGACGCCGCACGCGTCATGACCGCCGGCGCGATCGACCTCGGCGAGAAGCCCTCGGTCGTCTCGGCGATCGTCAAGTACCACGTCACCGAACGTGCGCGCCAGGTGGTCAATGACGGCATGGACATCATCGGCGGCAAGGGCATCTGCCTCGGACCGTCGAACTTCCTCGGGCGTGCCTATCAGCAGTTGCCGATCGGCATCACCGTCGAGGGCGCCAACATCCTGACCCGCAGCCTGATCATCTTCGGTCAGGGTGCGATTCGCTGCCATCCGTTCGTGCTGCGCGAGATGCTGGCCGCGAACAATCCCGATTCCGCGACTGCCCTTGTCGACTTCGACGACGCGCTGTTTTCGCACCTCGGCCATACGCTGCACAATGCGGCGCGCACCCTGGTGATGGGGATCACCGGTTCACACTTCGTCGGCGTGCCACGCGACATCGCGCCGGAAACCACGCGCTACTACCAGCAACTGACGCGCTTTTCGTCGGCGCTGGCCTTCATCGCCGACGTCGCCATGGTCACCATGGGCGGCGACCTCAAGCGCAAGGAGAAGTTGTCCGCGCGGCTCGGTGACATCCTTTCCCTGCTGTATTTGTCGAGCGCCACGCTCAAGCGTTTCGAGGCCGAAGGACGCCAGCAGGCCGATGCGCCGCTGATGCACTGGGCGATCTGGGACGCGATGTTCAAGGCGCAAAACGCCTTCGAGGGCGTGATCTCCAACTTCCCCGGCCGTGCCCGGTCAATCTTGTTGCGCCGGCTGATCTTCCCGCTCGGTCGTCCCTACGTGGTTCCGTCGGATCTCCTCGGCACGCAGGTCGCCAATCTGTTGATCGAGCCGTCGGCCACCCGCGATCGCCTGACCGCAGACATGTACGTGCCGCGCGACGAAGACGATGCTGTCGGTGTCATCGAGCTCGCGCTCGAGGCCACCGTGCAGGCCGAGCCGATCGAAGCGAAGATCCGCGCCGCCGCGAAGGCCGGACGGCTCGACGGGCGCGGGGCGCAACTCGCTGCCAGTGCGTGCGAAGCCGGTGTCATCACGCCGGCCGAGCAGGCGTTGCTGACGCGGCGCGACGAGCTGCGCGACAAGGTCATTCGGGTCGACGATTTTCCGCAGGATCTCGGGATTCGTCGGGAATCGGAAGGCCAGCCTGGCCTGCGGGCGGTGGCTTGACCGGCCATTTGACGCTCTTCGGCAACTGGACGAGGCCCGCTCGTCCCGGTGTCCGGGCGGCGAGGTATTCGGCATGAACAAACCCATCTATGTCGTCGATGGTGCACGGACGCCGTTTCTCAAGGCGCGCAATGCACCCGGGCCCTTCGCTGCGAGCGACCTGGCAGTTGCGGCCGGCCGGGCGCTGGTGTCGAGACAGCGCTTCGCGCCGACCGATCTAGACGAAGTCATCCTCGGCTGCGCTTCCCCGTCTTCGGACGAGACCAACATCGGCCGCGTCGTCGCACTGCGCATGGACTGCGGCCAGGACACCCCGGGCTGGACGGTCATGCGCAACTGTGCGTCCGGCATGCAGGCGCTTGATTCGGCAATGGTCAATATCCAGACCGGGCGTTCGCAACTGGTGCTGGCCGGTGGCGTTGACGCGCTGTCGCGCGCGCCGCTGCTCTACTCCGAAGCGATGACCCGCTGGTTCGCCGCCTTTGCGTCGGCGCGCACGCTCGGACAACGTGCGGCGCAACTGGCCAGGTTCCGGCCCGGCTATCTCGCGCCGGTGATCGGCATCATGAAGGGCCTGACCGATCCGGTGGTCGGCCAGATCATGGGCCAGACCGCCGAGAACATCGCCTTTCGTTTCGGCATCGATCGCCGGCAGATGGATGCCTACGCCGTGCGCAGCCATCAGCGGGTGGCCGCGGCGCAGGACGCCGGCCACTACGACGAGGTCGTTCCGCTGATCGGCCCCGACGGCGAGATTTACCAGGCCGACGACGGCGTGCGGCGCGATTCGTCGATGCAGAACCTGGCCAAACTTAAGCCGTTCTTCGACCGCAAATACGGCAACGTGACGGCAGCCAATTCCTCCCAGATCACCGACGGCGCGGCGTGGCTGATTCTCGCCGCCGAGGAGGCAGTGGAGAAGTACCGGCTCGAACCGCTCGGACGGATCGTCGATTCGCAGTGGGCGGCGCTCGATCCAGCACAGATGGGTCTGGGGCCGGTCCATGCCGCAACCCCGCTATTGCAGCGGCATGGGTTGGGTCTGAACGATCTCGACGCATGGGAAATCAACGAAGCTTTCGCCGCGCAGGTACTGGCGTGCCTGGCGGCGTGGAGCGACGATTCCTACTGCCGCGACGAGCTTGGTCTGCCAGGTGCGCTGGGGCAGCTCGACGAGGACAAGCTCAACGTTGACGGCGGGGCGATCGCACTCGGCCATCCGGTCGGCGCCTCGGGTGCGCGCATCGTCCTGCATTTGCTCAACGTATTGAAGCGCAAGGGCGGCGGGCGCGGCGTCGCGTCGATCTGTATCGGCGGCGGCCAGGGCGGTGCCATGCTGGTGGAGGCATGACATGAATCCCTATCGAAACTGGAGCGTGCGGCGCGACGACGAGCGAATCGCCTGGATCACGCTCGATGTGGCGGACTCGCCGATGAACAAGTTGTCGGCCGACGTGATGACCGAACTTGCTACCGTGCTCGACGATATTGAGCGCTACCCGCCGGCCGCTGCCGTATTTCTGTCGGGCAAGGAGGCGGGATTCGTGGCAGGTGCGGACATCGAGGAGTTCGCCGGCCTCGATTCGCCGGACAAGGCGCGCGAACTGGTCGCGCGCGGCTGGGATCTGTTCAACCGCATGGCCGGCCTTGCCTACCCGACCTGCGCGCTGATCCGTGGGCATTGCCTCGGTGGCGGGCTCGAGCTCGCCCTGGCATGCCGCTACCGCGTCGTGGTCGATGAGCCGGCCACCCGGTTGGCATTGCCGGAAGTGATGCTCGGCATCGTGCCTGGATGGGGTGGCATGCTGAGGCTGCCGCAAATGGTCGGTCCAGCCGCTGCGCTGGACATGATGCTGACCGGTCGGAGCGTCGACGCGCGCAAGGCGAAAAAGCTCGGTCTGGCCGATGAATGCGTGCCGGCGCGGGTCATGCACAACGCGGCGCGTGCCACGGTGATGTCCGGCAGACCCGCACGCGAACTGCCGTTCTGGCAGCGGCTGCTCAACGGCCCGCTGAAGGGCGTGGTCGCGCGACAGGCGCGCGCGCAGGTCGAGAAGCGGGCGCCACAGAAGCACTATCCGGCGCCGTACGCGATTCTCGATATGTGGGCGCGCTACGGCGGCAATGCGCTGGCAGTGCCGGCGAACAAGCCGACCTCGCTCGACGCGATCGTCGCCTCGCCGACCACGCGCAATCTGGTGCGCGTGTTTTTCATGCAGGAGCGGCTGAAGGGTTTCGGCAAGGAAGCGGACTTCCAGGCCAGGCACGTGCATGTGATCGGCGCCGGCACGATGGGCGGCGACATCGCGGCTTGGTGCGCCGGTCGCGGCATGACGGTGACCCTGCAGGATCAGGCCATCGAGCAGATCGCCCCGGCAATCCGGCGCGCAGCGAAGGTCTTCGACCGCAAGTGCCGCGGTGACAAGCTCAAATCGAGGATGATGCTCGAGCGCATCGTGCCCGATGTCGATTGGCGCGGCGTGCGACAGGCGGATGTCGTGATCGAGGCGATCTTCGAGAACCTCGAGGCCAAGCACAGACTGTTGATGGCACTGGAACCGATGGTCAAGCCGGACGCAGTGCTCGCCACCAATACCTCCAGCCTGCGTATCGAGGACATCGGCGCGGTGCTGAACAACCCGACCCGCCTGGTCGGTATCCACTTCTTCAACCCGGTCGCCAAGATGCCGCTGGTCGAAGTGGTCAGCGCCGCCAATACCGATCCGGTGATGTCCAGGCGAGCCGCCGCCTTCGTCAAGCAGATCGACAAGCTTCCGCTGCCGGTTGCAAGCCACCCGGGCTTCCTGGTGAATGCGGTTCTCGGCCCGTACATGCTCGAAGCCATCCGCTGCGTCGACGAGGGCTTTGCACCCGAGACGATCGATCGTGCACTGACTGATTTCGGCATGCCGATGGGACCGATCGAACTGGTCGACCTGGTCGGCCTGGATGTCGCGGTGGCGGCCGGCGCAGCGCTGACCGGGGCGGGTACGCCGCCGAAGCGCCTGTCCGAACTGGTTGCCGCCGGCAATCTGGGCAAGAAAAGCGGGCAGGGGTTCTATGCCTGGATCGACGGCAAGGCACAGAAGGGCACAGCGGGTGCCGTCCCCGACGGTTTGACGCAGCGCATCATCCAGCCCCTGCTCGATGCGACACGGCGCTGCGTCGACCAGGGAGTGGTGGCCGACGCAAATCTCGCCGACGCGGGTGTGATCTTCGGCACCGGCTTCGCGCCGTTTACCGGCGGCCCGATGAACTATCTCGGTACCCGGCTCGCTCCCGCCAGATCCAGCCGTGTCGAAGCGGCACCGGCCCTGCCACGCGCCGCGTGACAAATCCATCTCCCGATCGACGTGCCGGAACAGCCGACCATGCTTCCAGACACGCAGCCGACGCTTCGTGTCGCGACGATGCCGGCCGACACCAATCCGGCGGGAGACATCTTCGGCGGATGGATCATGGCGCAAGTCGATATCGCCGGCGGCGTCGTAGCATCGCAGCGTTCGCGCGGGCGGGTCGCCACGGTCGCCGTCAATGCCTTCGTCTTCAAGCAGCCGGTCTCGGTCGGCGATGTGGTCAGCTTTTATGCCGAAGTCGTGGGCGTCGGGCGAACTTCTATGACCGTCGATGTCGAGGTGTTCGCGCTGCGTCACCCGACCGATCCGGTGGTGGTCAAGGTCACCGAAGCGACGCTGACTTACGTCGCGGTCGACGCGAAGGGGCAAAAGCGGGAAATTCGCGCAACAGACGGCTGACTGTTGCTAAATTGCGACACCCCGTGTCGTCGCGCTTCCCTGGCGATGCACACGGCGTAGAATCGAAAAATGGGTCGCCCGCACCGGGCAGCGCGACCAGCAAACCAGCCCGCACAAACATTTGTGCAAATCGGATCAGGAGACTCGAAATGACGCGAACAAGAATTGCCGTGCGTACCCTGCCGCTGATGATTGCCGGCCTGTTCTCGGGCACGGCGACGGCGGCCGGCTTCCAGTTGATGGAGCAGAATGCCAGCGGCCTTGGCAGTGCATACTCGGGCACGGCGGCAATTGCCGAAGATGCCAGCACGGTGTTCTTCAATCCGGCCGGCATGACCTATCTGCCCGGGCGGCAGGCCCTGATCGCCGTCAGTCTCATCAAGCCGGAGGCCAAGTTCAGCAACAACGGCTCGATCAACGGCTCGCCGCTCAATCCCCTGGGCAACTCGAACGGCGGCGATGCGGGCGATCTGGCCATCGTGCCGGCCACCTATTTCACGATGCAACTGACACCGGCACTCAGTTTGGGGCTCGGCATCAATGCGCCGTTCGGACTCAAGACCGAGTACGACTCCAACTGGACCGGCCGATTCCATGCGATCAAGTCCGAGGTTCGGACCATCAACGTCAACCCGTCGATCGCCTACAAGGTCAACGACCAGGTTTCGATCGGCGCCGGTCTGAGCTATCAGCGCCTGGATGCGGAATTGTCGAGTGCGGTCGCATACAGCACGATCATTGCGGCCGGTTCCGGCAATGCCATCCTGATTCCGGGGCTCGAGGGAACCACCAAGGTCGAAGGCGACGATACCGGCTGGGGCTACAACCTCGGCGCGATCTTCCAGCTTTCTCCGTCCACCCGGCTGGGCGCCGCCTACCGGTCGAAGGTCAAGTACAACGTTACGGGCGACGTGACGTTCAACCGCCCGGTCAGCGGCAGCGCGACTGCCAATGCAATCATGGCGGGTGCGACGCCCAACGGCCCGATCAAGCTCGATATCGAACTGCCCGACGTCGCAACCTTCAGCGTGCATCAGAAGCTCTCCGATCAATGGGAGATGATGGGTGATGTCTCCTGGACCGGCTGGGCGAAAATCCCGCGCCTGTCGATCTTCCGCACCAACGGAGCGCTGCTCAGCAATACCGAAGAGAACTGGCGCAACACGGTCCGTGTGGCCTTCGGCGGTGCCTACAAGTATTCCGATGCGCTGAAGCTGCGGATGGGTGTGGCCTATGACCAGACGCCGGTCGAGGACGATTTCCGCACGCCGCGCCTGCCCGACAGCGACCGCTACTGGCTGGCATTCGGCGGCCAGTACAAGGTCAGCGCGGCCGGCGCGATCGACTTCGGTTACACGCATGTCTTCATCAAGGACGGCAAGATTCGCGACAACGCCGGCGGTGGCCAGTCGCAGGCGCTGCAGGGATTCCTGATCGGCGACTACAAGAACAGCGTCGACATTCTCGCGGTCCAGTACACACACAACTTCTGAACCGCGCAACAACTCCGGGGGACGGCTTCTCCGTCCCCCACTCGTCCTCGTTTCAGTTTCAAGTTCAAGGTGGTGGTTTCATGAGTCAGTCGAATTTCATCGTCCGCAAGGTCGCCGTACTCGGCGCCGGCGTGATGGGTGCGCAGATCGCCGCGCATTGCGCGAATGCCGACGTTCCGGTGATTCTTTTCGACCTTCCGGCGACGGAAGGTGACCCGAACGGCATCGTCAGAAAGGCGCTCGACGGGCTCAAGAAACTCGAACCGAGCCCGCTCGCCACCCGGGACCGCGTGAGCTTCATCGAAGCCGCCAACTACGACCAGCATCTGGACAAGCTGCGCGGCTGCGACCTGATCATCGAGGCGATCGCGGAGAAGATGGAATGGAAGCGTGAGCTTTACGTCAAGGTCGCGCCGTTTCTCGGCGAGCACGCGATATTCGCCACCAATACCTCGGGCCTGTCGATCAACGCGCTGGCCGAGGCGTTTCCTGCGGCCTCGCGCAGCCGCTTCTGCGGCGTGCATTTCTTCAACCCGCCGCGCTACATGCAGCTGGTCGAACTGATTCCCTGCGCCGGCACCGATGGCGCGCTGCTCGACAACCTGGAGAGTTTTCTCACCACCACGCTCGGCAAGGGCGTGGTGCGCGCGCTCGACACACCGAGCTTTGTCGCCAACCGCGTCGGCGTGTTCTCGATCCTCGCGGTCATGCATCACACGCAACGGCTGGGTCTCGGTTTCGATGCGGTGGATGCGCTGACCGGCCCGCTGATCGGCCGGCCGAAAAGTGCCACCTATCGCACTGCCGACGTGGTCGGGCTGGACACCATGGCGCATGTCATCCAGACCATGACCGACACGCTGGCCGACGATCCGTGGCACGCGTTCTACGCGAGTCCCGCCTGGCTCGCCGCGCTGATTGCCAAGGGTGCGCTGGGACAAAAGACCCGCGCAGGCATTTTCACCAAGAAGGGCAAGGACATCCTGGTGCTCGACCTCAAGGCGAAGGATTACCGCCCGTCTTCTGCAGCGGTCGAGCCCGAGGTTCTGGCGATCCTCAAGCTCAAGAATCCGGCCGAGAAGTTCGCCAGGCTGCGCGAGCATTCAAGCGCACAGGCGCAGTTTCTCTGGTCGATCTATCGCGACGTTTTCCACTACGTCGCCGTGCATCTGGGTTCGATCGCCAACAGCGCGCGCGATATCGACTTCGCGATGCGCTGGGGTTTCGGCTGGGGCCAGGGGCCGTTTGAAACCTGGCAGGCTGCCGGCTGGCAGGGCATCGCAAGCACGATCAAGGCCGACATCGATGCCGGCCGCGCGATGAGCGGCACACCGCTGCCGGCCTGGGTGTTCGATGGCCGGACCGGCGTGCATTCGAACGAGGGCTCCTACTCGGCCAAGAGCGGCACGCTGCAGGCGCGCTCGTCCCTCGCCGTCTATTGTCGCCAGTGGTTTCCCGAGCGCGTGTTGGGGGAGAAGCAGGATTCCGGCTCGACGCTGTTCGAGAACGACGCGGTGCGCATGTGGCATACCGGCGAGGAGGGCGGGCGCGACATCCCGATCCTCTCCTTCAAGAGCAAGATGTGCGCGCTCGGACCGGCGGTGGTCGAGGGGATCATCGAAGCAGTCGCGCGTGCCGAAGCCGACCATCACGGACTGGTGATCTGGCAGCCCAGGCCGCCGTTCTCGGTCGGCGCCGACCTGCTGGCCGCGGGCGAAATCCTTAAGACCAGCGGCTTCGGCGCAATCGACAAGTTCGTCGCGCGCTTCCAGCAGATGGCGATGGCCGTCAAGTATGCGCAGGTGCCGGTGGTCGCTGCAGTCAATGGCATGGCGCTCGGCGGCGGCTGCGAGCTGGTCATGCATTGCGCCAGAGCGGTCGCCGCGCTCGAGTCGTACATCGGCCTGGTCGAGGCGGGCGTCGGACTCATCCCCGCCGGAGGCGGGTGCAAGGAGTTCGCGCTGCGCGCCGCCCGGGCTGCGCAGCACACCGGCAACAAGGATCCATTCGAATTCATCCAGCCGGTGTTCATGACGATCGCCATGGCTACGGCGTCCAGGAGCGCGCTCGAGGCGAAGGATCTCGGCTTCCTGCGCGAGTCCGATATCGTCGCCTACAACCCGCACGAGCTGTTGTATGTCGCCAAGGCGCAGACCCGCGCGCTGGCGGACGCCGGCTACCGCCCCAGGTTGCGGCCGATCGCGATTTCGGTGGCCGGACGCAACGGGATTGCGACACTCGAGATGATGCTCGCCAACATGAAGGAGGGCGGCATGATTTCGGCCCATGACTACCGCGTGGCCAAGGCTGCCGCCACTGCGCTGTGCGGCGGCGACATCGAGAGCGGTTCGCTGGTCGACGAGGAATGGCTGCTCGCCGTCGAGCGCCAGCAGTTCGTCGCCCTGCTCGAGACGAGCGAGACGCAGCAGCGTGTTGCGCACATGCTGGAAACGGGCAAGCCGCTGAGGAACTAGTGACAGGTTCGGTGACGGGTGACGCGTGACGCGTGACAAAGACCCGCCCCGTCACCTGTCGCCTGTCACCCGTCACTCGAAACAGAAGGAGAAATCGGGAATGACCAGACAAATCCAGGACGCCTACGTCGTGGCTGCCACGCGTACGCCGGTGGCCCGGCGCAAGGGCGCGTTTCGCAATGTCCGGCCCGACGACATGCTGGCACACGTGCTGCGCGCAATGCTCGCCAAGCAGCCGGGGCTGGATGCTGGAGAAGTCGCCGATGTGATCGTCGGTTGCGCATTTCCCGAGGCAGAGCAGGGTCTCAACGTCGCGCGCATCGGCTGGTTGCTGGCAGGCCTGCCGAATCGCGTGCCGGCGATCACGATCAATCGCTTCTGCTCGAGCGGCCTGCAGGCGGTCGCGATGGCAGCCGACCGGATTCGCCTCGGCGAGGCGGATGTCATGATCGCGGGCGGCACCGAATCGATGACCATCATGCCGCAGATGATGGGCAACAAGCTGTCGATCAGCCCGGCGGTGTTCGAGCGCGACGAAAACTACGCGATTGCCTTCGGCATGGGGATCACTGCGGAGAAGGTTGCCGCCCAATGGAAGATCAGCCGCGAAGACCAGGACGCCTTCGCGGTCGAGAGCCACCGTCGCGCGGTCTCGGCGATCGCCGCTGGCAAGTTTGCCGCCGAGATCTCGCCCTATCAGGTCCGCACCCATGCGCCGTCGCCCGACGGGACGGTCAAGATCGTCGAGCGGCTGTTCGAAGTCGACGAGGGGCCGCGGCCCGATTCCTCGATCGAGGCGCTGGCCAGGCTCAGGCCGGTGTTTGCAGCTAAGGGCACCGTCACCGCGGGTAACAGCTCGCAGATGTCGGACGGCGCCGCCGCGGTGCTGCTGATGAGCGAAGCCGCGCTCAAGCGCTACAATGCCACGCCAATTGCGCGCTTCGCGGCGTTCTCGGTGGCCGGCGTGCCGCCCGAGATCATGGGCATCGGCCCGGTCGAGGCAATTCCGCGTGCATTGAAACAGGCCGGCCTGACTCAGGATCGAATGGACTGGATCGAACTCAACGAGGCCTTCGCCGCCCAGGCGCTGGCCGTCATAGGCGAACTCAAACTCGATCCGGCCAGGGTCAACCCGCAGGGCGGGGCCATTGCGCTGGGTCACCCGCTCGGCGCCACCGGCGCGATCCGCACTGCAACCGTCATGAGCGCGATGCAGCGCGAGAAGTTCCGCTACGGCATGGTCACCATGTGCATCGGTACCGGCATGGGCGCGGCCGGCATATTCGAGCGAGTCTGAAATGGCAGATTCCGTGTCGCTCGATATTCGCGAGGGCGTTGCCGCCCTGACCTTCAACCGTCCGGAGGCACTCAACACGCTCGACATCGCGGCGATGCAGGCGTTTCGCGGCGCGGTCGAGGAGATCGCGGCGGACCCGGCGATCGAGGTCGTCGTGATGACAGGTGCCGGCGAGCATTTCATGGCAGGCGGCGATATCCGGCAGTTCTCCAGGATGGTTTCGGACTATGCCGCGCCGCAAAGACTCGAACAGTTTCAGGCCATGATCGAGCAATGGATCAATCCGGCGATCCTGTTGTTGCAGAACCTGCACCAGCCGGTGGTGGCGAAAGTGCGCGGCGCCTGTGCCGGTATCGGGCTGTCCTTCATGTCGGGTTGCGACATCGTGATCGCGGCCGATGACGCGGTGTTCAGCACCGCCTATTCGAGCATAGGATTGAGTCCGGACGGCGGCGTGAGCTGGTTCCTGCCGCGCGCCGTCGGCACGCGCCGCGCGCTCGAACTTCTTCTGCTCGGCGATCGCTTCGACGCGCAGACCGCCCAGTCGATCGGCCTGGTGTCGCGCGCCGTGCCGGCGGCCGGGCTGGATGCCGCGGTCGACGCGATCGTTGCCCAGCTCAGGGCCGGGCCACGCCACTCATACGGCGAGATCAAGCGCCTCGTGCGGGCGAGTGGCGGCAACCCGCTCGAAGCGCAGCTTGCCCTCGAAGCCGCTGCCTTCGCACGCTGCAGCGCGACCAACGATTTTGCGGAAGGTGTGAGCGCCTTCCTCGAGAAGAGAAAGCCGCAGTTCAGCGGCCGATGATAGTCGGGCACCGCGGCCGCGCCGGTCGCGAGGCCCGTTTCGGGTCGTTCCTCATCTGACCCGCGGACGTTGCCGACGTTAGATGGCAGAGAAATGTCATAACGATAATCCTTCGTGGAGGAGCACCATGATCAAGCATTCGCTTATGGCCGCGTCAGTGGCCCTCGCAGTCGGCAATCCGGCATTCGCGCAGTACAGCGGCACGGTCTTTTTCGGCGACAGCCTGACCGATTCCGGCACCTTCTCGGCGGTCGGCGCAGTGCCGCCGGGGGTGGGCAGATTCACCACCAATCCCGGGCCGGTATGGTCGGAAGTTCTGGCGGCAACGTACGGCACCAGCGCCACGCCGGCCGTCACTGGCGGGACCAACTTTGCCGTTGGCGGGGCGCGCGTGACCAGCCTGCCGGGCATCCCGCCGCAACCGCCGACCGACCAGGCCACGCCGGTCGCGGCGCAGATCAGCACCTACCTCGCGGGAACCGGTGGTCAGGCCGACGGCAGCACGCTGTACACCGTATGGGCCGGTGCCAATGACCTATTCTTCATCGCGTCGTCGCCTGCCAGCGCACAGGCCTACCTGGCGCAGACTTCCGGCGAACTGGTCGCGCAGATCGGCCGTCTGCAGGCGGCCGGCGCGCGTTACATCATCGTGCCGAACCTGCCGGACATCGGTAGCACGCCGTTCGGCCTGTCGCAGGGTGCGGCAGGTGCGGCCGGTCTGACACAGCTCTCGCAAGGGTACAACCAGTTGCTGTTCGTCGGCATCGAGTCCGCCGGGCTGAGTGTCATTCCGGTCGATACCTTCACCCTGTTGCGGGAGATCGTCGCGAGTCCGGCGGCCTACGGATTCACCGATCCCCAGGCGGCGACCATTCCCGCCTGCGGCACCACACCCTCGCTGGTCTGCTCGGCCGCCTCACTGCGACCGGGCTCCACCCCGTTCAACACGGTGTTCGCCGACGGCGTGCACCCGACGACCGGCGCTCACCAGATCCTCGCCGACTTTGTCGCCGCGCAACTCGCTGCGCCGGGGCAGATATCGCTGCTGGCCGAGTCGGCGGTCAAGACGCGCAGCGCACTGACCGAGACGATCTACAACCAGATCGCCAGCGCGAAATTCGCCTCATCGGGTCCAACGCGGGTCTGGGCCAGCCTCGGCGGCGGCCGGCTCAAGTTCGAGCAGAACGCCGACTTCGCAGGAGCGAAGGGCAATCCCTACGGGCTGACGATCGGCCTGGACCATCGTGTCGCGCCGGACTTGCTGGTCGGCGTCGCCGGCAATGCCTCGCGCGTCGATCCGGATTTCGGCGGTGGCGGCGGATTCGAGCAGAAGGAACTGGCGCTGAGCCTCTATGCCGCCTGGGACAGCGGGCCGCTGCGTCTGTCGACCATCGGCACGCTCGGCCGCAGCGAGTTCGACGTGACGCGCGACGTGCATCTCGGTCCCGCCACGCGCAGCATCCACGGCAGCACCGGCGGCAACAACGCGTCGCTGGCGCTGCGTGGCGCATTCGAGCTGGGCGCGGGCGGATTCAGCCACGGGCCGTTCGTCGGCATGAACCTTCAGCGCATCGACATCGACCAGTTCACCGAGTCCGACGGCGGGTCGGCCGCGCTCGGCTACCAACGGCAGCGGCGCACCTCGGCGATCGGCAGCCTGGGCTACCAGGCGAGTCTCGACATGGGGAGCGTTCAGCCTTTCGGCAGGCTGAGCGTCGAGCACGAGTTTCGCGACAACGATCGCAGCATCACCGCCTTCCTGACGAGCATGGCGGCGCCGAGCTTCGATCTGCCAGCCGCCAAGCTCGAACGCACTTGGGGTTCGGCGACCCTGGGCGCTACGATGAAGTTCGCGCCGAACCTGACCGGCAGCCTGGCGCTGAGCTCGCAATTCGCGCAGTCGAACGTGCGTAACTTCGGCGCGCAATTCAGCCTGAACATGGGGTTCTGAGTTGGCGCGTGGTTCAGCGCGCCGCGTCTACGCCGAGCGCAATCGCTGCCAGACCCAGCCACTCGTGCAGTGCCGCGGCGGAATCGTTCAACCCGATCTCGGTCGGCAGGAAATCGTAGCCGATCGAGGGGCTCGGACTCGAGAAGACGGTCGGCGCAGGGATCACTTCAAACCCGGCACGAATGAAGTATTTGCGCGCACGACGCATGTGCACGGCCTGGGTAACCAGGAGGATGCGCTCGATCTTTTCGCGCTTCAGTATCTGCCACGAATAGAGCGCATTCTCGCGCGTATCGAGCGAGGTCGACTCGGTCCATTTGACCGCGACCGAGAAATCGCGTTCGAGGGCGTCGCGCATGCTGAGTGCCAGTGGAGTTCCGCCCGAGGGCGCGCCGCCGCTCACCAGCACCGGAAGTCCGGTCTGCCTGGCCAAGCGGGCTCCGTAGCGTAGTCGCTGCAAGGTTGCGGCTCCCACGGTATCGCCGCCATACTCGGGCGCACCATGGTAGCTGCTGCCACCGAGGATGACGATCGCCTGGGCCCGTTTTACCGCTGCACTATCGGGCGGACGTATGTCTTCGAGATGGCGCATCAACACGCTGCCCATGAATGGTGTCGCCAGAACGAAGAAGCTAAGAATTCCCAGCCAGAACATTTTGCGCCCCAAGCGTGGAAGACGCTGCGCCAGCATCAAGCCGAACAGCGATAGCAGTATCGGCCCGCCTGGCGGGAGAACCAGCGCGGCGATGGCGCGCTTGAGAAAAAGCAGCGGATAAAAGTCCATTGGAATCGTCGTGTGGATTGTTGCCGGGAAGCTGGCCGGCTATTATCGCAGCCGGGACCACGCCACGACACCGATGAATATCGAATCAACCGACCTGCTTCTGCCATATACGGCGACCGCGGCGCTATGCTGATGGATTTGAGTGCCCTCGGCTGGAAGGAAGCCTTGTTCGCCGCGGTGGTGATCCTCGCCCTTTATGTCGGCTACGCCCTGCTGCGTCTGACCAAACCGAAAACCGCAACGCTGCCGCAGGTCGCGCCTGTCGACGATGCGCCACTGCGCGGCCTGCAGACCGAGATGGTCGGCGTGCGGGCGCAGCTCGATGCCTTGCAGTCCGGCCTGGATTTGCTGACGTGCGAGGTCGAACAGATCAAGGCGGCGCGCGCGGTATCACCCCAATACAACGACGCGCTGTCGTTGGCGCAAAAGGGCATGCGGCGTGAGGACATCGCCGAGACCTGCGGCATTTCGGTCGGTGAAGCGGATCTGGTCTGCGCCCTGGCGCGCAGCCGTCAGGAGGGGGCGACATGACGAATCAGAGCAGGCCGGGTTCGAAGGCGACGGAAACCATCGACCGCGCCGAGAAGAAAACCTTGCTGGCCCGTATCGGCATTGCCGGCGTGCTGATCGTCGCGCTGATCGGCGCGCTCGCGCTGTTCGAGCAGCAGCAGAGCAAGCCGGAGCCGGCCGCGCCACCGAGCATGAAGGCGCCCGACGCGCCACAGAGCATGCCGGCGCCGGCTTTGCAGAATCAGGCCAGCGGGGCAATTGCGCCGCCGCCCGCCGAGCCACTGGTCAGGTCCGAGTCACCCGCCGAGCCCGAACGCACCAGCGCACCGCAGATCGCCGAACCAGCGACGCCCGATAGGCTTGCCGGCGGAAAGCCCGTCATCGAGAAGGCGACGCCGCACGAGGATACGCACCCGCGTCTGGTCATCGGCAAGGGGGGTGAACACCCTGCTGCGGCGAGGGCGGCGCCCCCGGGGCCAACGGCGCCGAGCAAGCCGGCCACCCGTGAATCGCCAGCGGCCGCCAGACTGACCGCTGGTGGCGGTTTTCTCGTGCAGGTCGGCGTGTTCTCCAATCTCGATAATGCCGAGGACCTGCGCAAAAAACTCGCCGATGCCGGCATTCCGGCGCAGATCGAAGCGCGCGTGCAGGTCGGCCCCTTCGCCACCCAGGCCGAGGCCGCCGCTGCACAGAAGAAACTCAAGTCGCTGGGCATTGACTCCGGCATGCTGTTGCCGGCCAGACGATAGTCCCGGTTCTCCTCGCTTCGCGCGCCGATGTCGGGCTTCGCTGCGCTCAGCCCGACCTACGCGACGAAGCAGGTCTGCAGCCCGCATGAAATGGCGATCTACAAGGCGGCATTGCCAGCAGCCAATGAATACGCGCCTCTCCATGACTGTGCCATGCAGATCGCCATTCCATGCGGGTTACAGGCCGATCGGCGTTTTCCGGTCAGGCCGCATGCCATTCCCCGCGCGGCGCGTTAATCCGCGATAATCGCCGGTCGATCGAACGCACCCGCGGAAGGACATCCAAACCATGAGCAAGCGCATCGTTTCCACCCACAACGCTCCCGCCGCCATCGGTACCTATTCGCAGGCGGTGGTGGCCGGCGACACGGTCTATCTGTCCGGCCAGATCGGTCTCGAGCCGGCGACCATGACGATGGCCGACAGCTTCGAGGCGCAGACGGTGCGGGTGTTCGAGAATCTCAAGGCGGTCGCCGAAGCGGCCGGCGGCTCGCTGGCCGACGCGGTCAAGCTCAACCTCTACCTGGTCGATCTGGAGAACTTCGCCCAGGTCAACGAGATCATGTCGCGCTACTTCCAGCAGCCCTATCCGGCGCGCGCCGCGGTCGGCGTCAAGGCGTTGCCGCGCGGCGCCCTGGTCGAGGCCGACGCCGTTCTGGTTCTTGCCTAAGGCGAAGTCCTCGCCTGGCCCCGCCGACTCGCTGGCGGCCAGGCTCGCCCGACTGGGCGTACACTCGCAGGCGGCACTGATCACCCACCTGCCGCTGCGCTACGAGGACGAGACCCGCATCACCGCGATCCGCGATGTGCGCGACGGCCTGCCGGTGCAGCTCGAAGCCGAGGTCGTCGACAGCAGCATCCAGCTTAGGCCGCGGCGGCAGTTGCTGGTGCGCGTGCGCGACGTCAGTGGCGCGGCCACACTGCGCTTCCTCAACTTCTATCCGAGTCAGCAGAAGCAGATGCAGGCCGGCGCGCGGCTGCGCATCTTCGGCGAAGCGCGCGTGAGCTTCGGCGAGGTCGACCTGATCCACCCGCGGGTGAAGGTCGTCGACGCCGACGCGCCGTTGCCGACCGCTATGACGCCGGTCTACCCGACGACTGCCGGCCTGGCCCAGTCGGCATTGCGCAAACTGATCGAGCGCGCGCTCGATCAGGAGAATCTCGACGACACTCTGCCCGAACGATTGCGCGCACGCTACCGGCTGGCGCCGTTCGCCGACAGCCTGCGCGCGCTGCATCACCCGCCGCCCGACACGCCGCTTGCCGTGCTGGAGGACCGCTCGCATCCGGCCTGGCAGCGCATGAAGTTCGACGAGTTGCTGGCCCAGCAGCTCTCGCTGCGCAAGGCCTATGCGGCGCGCCGTGCGCAGGATGCGCCGGCGCTGGCGCAGCGCAGTACGCTGACCGATGCCCTGCTGCGCTGTTTGCCGTTTCGCCTGACCGGCGCGCAGCAGCGGGCCTGGCAGGAGATCGCGCACGACCTGGCCGACGCGCACCCGATGCAGCGTCTGCTGCAGGGCGACGTCGGCAGCGGCAAGACCATCGTCGCCGCGCTGGCGATGCTGCGCGCGGCCGAACACGGCGCACAGGCTGCGCTGATGGCGCCGACCGAGATACTCGCCGAGCAGCATTGCCGCAAGCTCACCGGCTGGCTCGCGCCGCTCGGCATCGAGGTCGGGTGGCTGTCCGGCAGCCTGAAGAAATCGCGCAAGCGCGCGCTGATCGAACGACTCCAATCGGGAGAACTGCTGCTCGCCGTCGGCACCCACGCGCTGATCGAAGATGCGGTGGACTTCCCCAATCTCGCGCTGGCGGTGGTCGATGAGCAGCACCGCTTCGGCGTTCGCCAGCGCCTGGCGCTGCGCGAGAAGGGCAGTGAATCGCGCAGTGGCGCGCGCCGCGCCAGTCCGCACCAGTTGATGATGTCGGCTACGCCGATTCCGCGCACGCTGGCGATGAGCTTTTACGCCGACCTCGATGTCTCGGTGCTCGACGAACTGCCGCCCGGGCGCACGCCGGTGCTGACCAAGCTGGTAGCCGAATCGCGCCGCGACGAGGTGATCGCGCGCGTGCGCGAGGCTTGCGCGACAGGGCGACAGGCCTACTGGGTCTGCCCGCTGATCGAGGAGTCCGAGACGCTGCAACTCAAGACTGCGCTGGAAACCCACCAGCGGCTGCAGGGCGAACTCGCCGGGCTCGCGATCGGACTGGTCCACGGCCGGCTCAAGTCCGACGACAAGGCGCAGGTGATGGAGGCCTTTGTGGCAGGCCGGATCGATCTGCTGGTGGCGACCACGGTGATCGAGGTCGGCGTCGACGTGCCCAATGCCTCGCTGATGGTGATCGAGCATGCCGAGCGCTTCGGCCTGTCGCAGTTGCACCAGTTGCGCGGGCGAGTCGGGCGGGGCGCCGCCGAATCGGCCTGCATCCTGCTCTACGCCGCGCCGCTGGGTGTGGCGGCGCGGGCGCGGCTCAAGATCGTTTACGAGAATGCCGACGGGTTCGAAATCGCGCGGCGCGATCTCGAACTGCGCGGCCCCGGGGAGTTCGTCGGCAGCCGGCAGAGCGGCGTGCCACTGCTGCGCTTCGCCGACCTGACGCTCGACGCGGCGATCGTCGAGCGCGCGCGCGAGGCGGCCGAAATCATGCTCAGGGACCACGGTGACCTGGCACAGACGCACCTCGCGCGCTGGCTCGGCACGAAACAGGATTACCTCAAGGTATGATTTCGCTCCGCCGTCTTCCGGCTTGTTGATTTGTCATGCGTTCTTCCCCCCATCGCGATCCCTGGCTGCATCATCTGCCGCACTCGTCCGGTTGCGGCGAGTACTACGACTGGCTGGTGCATGTCGGCTCGCTGACCGCGCGCATCCGCAGCCGTTGCAGCGATTTTCGTGTCCGCCTGATTGCCCAGGGGCGCATCCAGCCGTTCGGCGACGAGCGGGCGCCGCTGCGGCTGCGTGCCGGCGAATCGGCCTGGGTGCGCGAAGTCGTGCTGCTGTGCGGCGATATCCCGCTGGTGTTTGCCCACACCGTGCTGCCGGCGGCCAGTGCGCGCGGCGCCTGGCGCCTGCTCGCCGGGCTCGGCACCAAGCCGCTGGGAGAGCTGCTGTTTACCGATCCGCTGATTTCCCGCGAAACGCTGCGTTACGCCCGCCTGGATGACCGCTACCCGTTGCACGCGCGTGCCGCCTCGGTGTGCGGCGTCCAGGCCGAGCTTCTGTGGGGGCGTCGCTCCTTGTTTCGCCGCGACGGGCGGGCTATTCTCGTCAGCGAGGTCTTCCTGCCGGCGATCCTGCAATTGCCACCCCAATGAATACGTCATCGATAAGCTTGCGCCAGCGCCTGTCGCACTACGAGAAGCTGATGCGGCTGGACAAGCCAATCGGCATCCTGCTGCTGCTGTGGCCCACGCTATGGGGGCTGTGGTTCTCGGCCGATGGCATGCCCAACTGGGGCCTGGTGTGGATCTTCGTGCTCGGCACGGTGCTGATGCGCTCGGCCGGCTGCGTCTTCAACGACTATGCCGATCGGGATTTCGATCGCCACGTCGAACGCACCAGGAATCGACCGCTCGCCGCCGGAGCGGTCAGCACCAGGGAAGCGCTGCTACTCGCCGCCGTGCTGTCGCTGTGCGCGTTCGGTCTCATCGTGCCGCTGCCAATGCTGGTCTGGGCCTATGCGCTGGTGGCCCTGTTGATTGCGGTGAGCTACCCGTTCGCCAAGCGTTTTTTCGCGATTCCCCAGGCCTACCTCGGCATCGCCTTCGGCTTCGGCATTCCGATGGCCTACGCGGCGCAGACCGGCATGGTGCCGAAGATCGGCTGGATACTGCTGCTCGCCAACGTGTTCTGGTCGATCGCCTACGATACCGAGTACGCGATGGTCGATCGCGACGACGACGTGAAGATCGGCATCCGCACCTCGGCGCTGACCTTCGGCCGCCTGGATGTGGCGGCGGTGATGCTGTGTTACGCGGCGATGCTGGCGACCCTGGCCTATGTCGGCTGGCACGAGGCGCGCGGTTACTGGTACTACGGTGGCCTGCTGCTCGCGGCGATCATCGCGATCTACCATTTCACGCTGATCCGCGCCCGCGACCGGACACAGTGCTTCAAGGCCTTCCTGCACAACAACTGGCTCGGCGCCGTGATCTTCATCGGGCTGGCCGTCGATTTCCGCCTCAATCCGATGGTGATGCCGCTCCGTTAGCCTGGACATCCGCAGAGCGCCGTCAGCGAGCGCTGCGGCGGCACGCAGCACTTTCTCCCGGCAGGTGGCCTGAAGGCCGCATGGACAGGCGATCTCGGGCCATGCCAAGCCGACAGGCGCATGGCCCGGACCCGGCAGCCAGGCCGGCCTGGAGAAGCCCATGGATAGGGGCTTTCCGAGGAGAAGGCCGTCAGGCCAGGCAACGCAGGCCGAGGTGCTTCTCGAAAACGTCGAAGTCCCTGTCGCTATGCAACAGGCTGTATCCGCTGAGGATGCACCGGGTGGCGATCACCGTGTCGATCGTCTTCCTCACCGTTATCCCGAACTCGCGGAGCGCGCGGAAGTTCACGGCCGCCTGAATCGCAACGTCTTCGCCACCAAGCAGCACGACATCGAGGGCGGTCAGGAGTTTGCGTGCATCGTTGAACGCGCGGTCAGTCGTGAACCCCTGCAGAACTTCGGTCAGAATCAAGTCGCCAACTGCAACCGGCTCTTCGCCAAGCAGCCTGTCGAGTCTGTCGGTCTGTGGAGTCGCGGTCCCCCGGAAGTAGTCGATCCACACACTCGAATCGACGAGAATCACTTGTCGCGCCTCATGGCGTCCAGCTCGCCTTGCCAATGCAGCTTTCCGCGGAATCGTCGGATCTCCGCTTGCTTGCGCAGGCGAACGAGGGTGCGCAAACCGAGTTCAACGGCCTCGCGCTTGGTCTTGAGCCCGGTCGCCCGCAAGGCATCGCTCATGAGCTTGTCGTCGATGACAATGTTCGTTCGCATGGTGTGTACTCCGTTTGACATTCATACACATCGTAGCATGTCATGCGGGCAGCTCCCGGAACATGAGCGACGCGGTCGGTTCGATGGCGAGCCTCTGTGACCCGGCCGCCGGTGGCTGGCATGCCGGCCTCTGGAAGAACAGGTCGCGAATCCGGACCGGGTTTCGGGCACGGCCGATGCGTCGTGTCGTGCCGACAGCGCATGCGCCGTCACACTCCCGGTGTACAATCGTGCGCTTTGCTGCTGATACGATCTGCATGTCTTCCAGGGAATTGTCGACATTCGAACTGAAGAGCGGCGCGATCGCCGCGTTCCAGCTGGTCATCAAGGTCGACGACTTCGACACGCTGAGCGGGGAGCTGACTGCGCGCTACGGCTCGATACCCGATTTTTTTGCCGACGATCCGGTGGCGATCGACGTCCGTCGCCTGCCCGACCAGGCGCAGTTGCCGCTGCAGGCGCTGGCGGCACTGCTGGAATCGCTGCGCCTCAAGCCCATCGGGGTGATCGCCAGCGACGCGCAGCAGGCGTGGGCCGGCGTGGCGGGACTGTCTCGGCTGACGGCCCACGAACGCGAGCGTCGCGATACCAACTCAGTGGCGAGCGTCGAGCAAGCAGCACAAGCCGTCGAGCCGATGGCCGAACCGCTGGCGCTCGCCGCGCCGCCGGCTTTCGCCACCACTATCATCGACCGGCCGCTGCGCTCCGGGCAGCGTCAATATGTCGAGGGCGATCTGGTCGTGCTCGCGCTGGTCAGTCACGGTGCCGAGGTGATCGCCGGCGGCAACATCCACATCTATGCGCCGCTGCGCGGCCGCGCGTTGGCCGGCGTGCGCGGCAACCACCAGGCGCGCATCTTCTGCACCTGCATGGAGCCGGAGCTGATCTCGATCGCCGGCATCTACCGCACGGTGGAAACCGCCCTGCCCGACGACGTGCAGGGCAAACCCGCGCAGGTGTGGCTCGACGGCGAGAAGCTGGTCGTCGAAGCGCTCGATCTGCGCTGATCAATCAAGGAAGCGATTAGATGAACCAACATGATCTCCCCGAATCGACCGCCGCGGTCGAGCAAGCCGCCGACAAGGTGGCCCGTATCGTCGTCATCACCTCGGGCAAGGGCGGTGTCGGCAAGACCACCACCGCCGCCAGCTTTGCCGCCGGTCTTGCGCTACGTGGCCACAAGACCGCGGTGATCGATTTCGACGTCGGCCTGCGCAACCTCGACCTGATCATGGGCTGCGAACGGCGCGTGGTGTATGACCTGGTCAATGTGATCCATGGCGAGGCGACGCTCAACCAGGCGCTGATCCGCGACAAGAACTGCAACAACCTGTACATCCTGCCGGCTTCGCAGACGCGCGACAAGGACGCGCTGACCCAGGAAGGCGTCGAAAAAGTGCTCGACGGCCTCAAGGAGATGGATTTTGCCTACATCATTTGCGATTCGCCCGCCGGCATCGAGACCGGCGCCCTGCTCGCCATGCACTACGCTGACGAGGCGCTGGTGGTGACCAACCCCGAGGTGTCCTCGGTGCGCGACTCCGATCGCATCCTCGGCATTCTCGCCTCGAAGACCAAGCGCGCGATCGATGCCGCCGAGCCGATCAGGGAGCACCTGCTGATCACCCGCTACAACCCGAAGCGCGTGGCTGACGGCGAAATGCTCTCGCTCGACGACATCCAGGAGATCCTGCGCATCCGGCTGATCGGCGTGATTCCCGAGTCGGAATCGGTGCTCCAGGCGTCCAACCAGGGATTGCCGGCGGTGCACCTCGATGCGTCCGACGTCGCCGACGCCTACAAGGACGTCATCGCCCGCTTCCTCGGCGAGGACACGCCGCTGCGCTTCACCGATTACCAGAAGCCGGGGCTGATCAAGCGCCTGTTCGGCGCCAAGTGAGGAGAGCGCGACCCATGTCCATTCTCTCCTTCCTGCTCGGCGAAAAGAAGAAGACTGCTTCGGTCGCCAAGGAGCGCCTGCAGATCATCCTGGCGCACGAGCGCTCGGGCCGCGGCACGCCGTCCGACTGGCTGCCGGCGCTCCAGCGCGAACTTGTCGATGTCATTTCCAAGTACGTGAAGATCGATCAGCGCGACATCCGCGTCTCGCTCGATCGCCAGGAGAATCTGGAAGTGCTCGAGGTCAAGATCGAGATGCCCCAGGTTCAGACCTGAGCGGCATCCAGCGCAGCGCTGCCCTGGCGCGCGATGAAGGCCGCGATGTCCGCCTGGACGCGATAGCGCTCGCGCAATGGTGCGGCCAGTGCCGCAATGATGCTGCGATGGCCTTCGCCAGGGTAGCGGATGAGCTCCACCTTGCCGCCCAGTCCGCGTGCCTTCGCGGCCAGGCGTGTCGAGTTGCCGGGATCGACGATGTCGTCGTCGCCGCCGGTCATCAGCAGCAGGGGTGGTTCGTGGCCACTGACGAAGTTGATCGGTTGCGATCGCGGCCAGCGCTCGGGCGGATCGAAGATCTCCGCGGTACGCCTGCTCTTGAAAGGCAGGAAATCGTAGGGGCCGGCCAGCCCGATCGCGCCGGCCAGTTCGCGCGGCTGCATGCCGGCAGCGGCGAGATAGCGCTCGTCGGTGACCAGCATCAGCGCAATGTGCGCGCCGGCCGAGTGGCCCATGACGAACAGCCGGCGCGGGTTTCCACCGTGCTCGGCGGCGTGATCGCGCGCCCAGCGCAAGGCGGCCGCACCGTCCTCCACGAAGGCCGGGAAACGCGCTTCGGGAAACAGCCGGTAGTCGGCCAGCACCGCGACGCAGCCGAGTGCCGCGAGCGCCTCGCCGACGAACAGATAATCGCCGCGCGCGCCATGACGCCAGGCACCGCCGTAGAAGAACACCACGATCGGCGCGTCGGCGCCGGACGCAGTTGGCCGGTAAACGTCGAGCCTTTGCCGCGGTAACTCGCCGTAGGCGATGCCACTCGTTCGACGATAGGTGTCCGACGGCGCGGCGCCGTTGAGCAGCGCGACCGGCGAGCAGGCCGAGGCAAGTACGCCGGCCAGGCTCGACAGGCCAAGTGCCGCGAGCAGCCGCCGGCGCTGGGCAGAAACGGTGTGCAGACGCGGTACCATGTCATCGCTACGCGCATTGCCGCGCTTTGGATGCGTTACCACGGAATCGGCTTGCGGTCGCGAAAGTAGCCGCCGGTGGGTCCGTCATCCGGCAGCGTGGCAAGCCAGACCGCGGTATCGGCGCCCTGTTCGACGCTGCGCTCACCCTGCGGGCCGCCCATGTCGGTGCGCACCCAGCCGGGGCACATCGCGTTGACCTTGACGCCCGGTGCAAGCTCGGCCGCGAGAATGCGCGTCAGTGCGTTGAGCGCGGTCTTCGACATGCGATAGGCCGGCGTGCCGGCCTGCATGTCGGTGAGTTGTCCGAGGCCGCTCGACAGGTTGACCACCCGAGCACGGCGGCTGCCGCGCAACAATGGCGCCAGCGCCTGGGTCACGTTGAGCACGCCGAACAGGTTGGTCTCCAGCGTCTGCCGCAGCACATCGCTCGACAGATCCAGCGCCGGGACGCCCTGCGGATCGATCATGATGCCGGCGTTGTTGATCAGCGCGTCGATGTGGTCGAAGCGTTGGGCAAGCCACTGGTGCGCGGCTGCGCAGCTCTTGCGGTCGGTGACATCGAGCTGCAGGGCATCCACGGTCAGGCCCTGCTCGCCCAGGCGGCTGGCTGCCTGGTTGCCCTTGTCCGGGTCGCGACTGGTCAGAACCACCTGCCACCCCAGCTTCGCCAACTGGCGCGCGGTCTCCAGGCCGATGCCGCGATTGGCACCGGTTACCACGGCGATATTCGCTGCGTTCATCTGCGTCTCCTTGTCGTCGATGTCCCGCGTGTTTGAGCCGGGCGCCGGCGCCGGGTTCCTTGGCCGCCTATAATCGGGGCCGGATTCCAGGCGGTGACGACTGACGGTGAGATACCACGATCTGCGCGATTTCATCGCGCAACTCGAAGCGCGCGGCGAATTGAAACGCATTGCGGTCGAAGTCGACCCGCGTCTCGAAATGACCGAGATCTGCGATCGCGTGTTGCGCGCGGGCGGCCCGGCGCTGCTGTTCGAGCGTCCGAAGGGGCATTCGATGCCGGTGCTCGGCAACCTGTTTGGCACGCCGAAACGCGTGGCGCTCGGCATGGGCGCCGAGGATACCGGCGCCTTGCGCGAGATCGGCCGCACGCTCTCCGCGCTCAAGGAGCCCGAGCCGCCGAAGGGCCTGCGCGACGCGTGGGACAAGCTGCCGCTGTTGAGGCAGGTGCTCAGCATGGCGCCAAAAATCGTCTCGAGCGCGCCCTGCCAGCAGGTGGTATGGGAGGGCAAGGAGGTCGACCTTTCGCGGCTGCCGGTGCAGACCTGCTGGCCCGGCGATGCCGGCCCGCTGATCACCTGGGGACTCACCGTTACGCGCGGGCCATACAAGACGCGGCAGAACCTCGGCATCTATCGCCAGCAACTGCTCGGCCCCAACCGGATGATCATGCGCTGGCTCGCCCATCGCGGCGGCGCGCTGGATTTTCGCGACCACTGCGAGAAGTTTCCCGGCACGCCCTACCCGGTGTCGGTCGCGCTCGGTGCCGATCCGGCCACCATACTCGGCGCGGTCACGCCGGTGCCCGATACGCTGTCGGAATACCAGTTCGCCGGCCTGTTGCGCGGCGCCAGGACCGAGCTCGTCAAATGCATCGGCAATGACTTGCAGGTGCCGGCCAGCGCCGAAATCGTGCTCGAAGGCGCGATCCATCCGGGCGACGAGGCGGAAGAAGGTCCGTTCGGCGATCACACGGGTTACTACAACGAGGTCGCGCGCTTTCCGGTATTCACCGTCGAACGGATCAGCATGCGGCGCAATCCGATCTATCACAGCACCTATACCGGCAAGCCGCCCGACGAGCCGGCGATGCTCGGCGTGGCGCTCAACGAAGTGTTCGTGCCGCTGCTGCAGAAGCAGTTTCCCGAGATCGTCGATTTCTACCTGCCGCCGGAGGGCTGTTCCTACCGCCTCGCGGTGGTGAGCCTCAGGAAGCAGTACCCGGGCCATGCCAAGCGGGTGATGTTCGGCATCTGGAGCTTTTTGCGGCAGTTCATGTACACCAAGCTCATCATCGTGGTCGATGACGACATCGAGATCCGTGACTGGAAGGAAGTCATCTGGGCGCTGACCACACGCGTTGATGCTGCGCGGGATACACTGATCGCCGAGAACACGCCGATCGACTATCTGGATTTTGCCAGCCCGGTGGCGGGCCTCGGCAGCAAGATGGGCATCGACGCCACCAGCAAGTGGCCGGGCGAGACCGCGCGCGACTGGGGTCGTCCCATCGCGATGGACGAGGCCGTCAGGCGGCGCGTCGACGCCATGTGGGCCGAATTCGGCCTCTGAAGAAAGAAACACGAAAGGAGCGAGCGATGAATCTGGCGACACAGGGCGGCGTATCCGGCGAGGTGATCAATGTGCCCTCGGATGGCCTGATCAATCTGACCCACCTGATCTACGTGCTGCATGCGGCGTCGGTGGTCATCGGCATCGCCGGTTCGGCCACCGTGGTCGGCAGCTTCGTATTCGGTCTGCCCTCGATCGTTGCCGTGATCCTCAACTATGTGAAGCGCTCGGACGTGCGCGGCACCTATCTCGACAGCCATTTCAGTTGGCAGATCCGCACCTTCTGGTGGGCGGTGCTGTGGGGGCTGATCGCGCTGGCCATCACGCTGGTGCTGATAGTGAGCATCGTCGGCATCCTGGTCTATTGGTTGCCGATTGCGGTGGTCGGCATCTGGATCGGCTACCGCGTCATACGCGGCTGGCTGGCGCTGCGCGGCGCGCGCCCGATCGACGCCTGAAATTCGCCGTCGAAGCCCCCGGCGATGACCTGCCTGGGAACTGTTCCTGCCAGTGCGTCGAGCAAGGCCTCGACCTGCGCGTTCTCGCCGCGCGCGATCCGGTCGAGCGCGGCGTCCATGTATAGCCGCGAAGCGCGCGACAAGGCCCAGCCAAGCGGCGGCTGCGCCTTCTCATCCTGGCTGGTTTCCAGGCACAGCCTCACGTAGACGGGCCGGATCTGCGCCCCATCGGCGCCCTCGACAAGCTCGCTGGTACCGAGGGTTTGCACGCGCTCGCGGATCAAGCCATCGGTATAGCCGGTGCGCGCGGTGCGCGTTGCATAGAGCCCGAGCGGCGGGACAAGCAGATCGGGCACCCAGCGTATCGGTTCGCCGAACGGTTGCGGTTTGGCGAGATCGTGCTCGCAACTGCTGGCCTCGCCGGGATCGTTGCGGATCGAGATGATGACCGGGCGGATCGGCTGCCCGGCCGCCTTTGCTGCAGCAATCACGCCATCGAGCACGTCGAGCGCGGTTGCGGTGCCGGCGTTCTCGAAGTAGCCGCCGTCAACCACGTGAGCGAAGGCCTTGCCGCCGGATTCCAGTGTCGCGGCCGGGCTGATGAACGGAAATCGCGCGCTCAGGTGGATCGCGGAAATCAGCGGCATGTCGCGGCGATCCTGCTGGCGTTCGGGACCGGTCACGTCGTACAGGTCGTGGGCGTCGGGAAAGCGCATGCCGTCGATGCGCACGTTCGATCCGATGATGCGCTGCCCGCTTTCCGCGAGGGTGCCATTGATGAACAGGGCTGGAGTCGACGCACTGCCCGGCAGGTCGTGCCATAGCGACTGGGTCGGGCGGCTCAGGGTGTCCCGACGATCCGGGAACAGGCGGCCCCAGTCGTCCTCCGCGGCGTGCTCCATCGCCAGCGCGCGATCCCATGCGTTGATCGGCACGGGCAGGAAGCGCTGGAGCAGATCGGCGTACAGCAGGGCGGCCAGATTCGGTGCCAGGTAGTCGTTGCCAAACAGTGCGACGCCGCAGGCGCGCCAGCCGCTCGCCGGACGCTTGTCAAGCGTGCAGGCGGGCAGCTCGCCTGGCGCGGTCTGGGCGATCATCGCGGCGAACGCGGAACTGCCCACCGCGCCGCCCGAAACGCCGCTCAGCGCATAGAGATGCCGCAGGAATCCCGGCGCCGTGCGGTTTCTCGCTGCGCTGCGCTCCTCGATCGCACCGAGCAGTCCTGCGGTCCAGTAGGCGGCACGGACGCCGCCGCCTTCCGCCGCGACGATGATCAGGGGCAGCGGTTGGCCGGCGGCTTCGCCTCGCTGCGACGCCCATGACCCGAAATGGGTGGGCAGGTCGGGCCGCGCGGCGACCGCTGCGGCCTCGCGGCGTACGCCGTGGTTGTCGTTGAACGGACTCACCAGTACGAGCAGGATCAGCATCACCATGCCGAGGGCGGGCAGGCGCAACAGATGGCCAAGAAACAGGATGGCGAAGTTCAGGAATACCACCCAGGCGGCGAGGGCGAGCTGCAGTATCGCCAGCGCGCCGACGATGCGTGGCAGCGTCACCGGCCACAGCAGGAACGCCCACATCAGTACCAGCGATACCAGCAGCGAAACGGCGAGAACACCAAACGGCGCGCTGCGCAGCGACACCGTCCGGGGTTCCGAGGGGCCGCTGCGATCGCACTCTCGGAGCAGGTGCTGGAACCATGCGCGGCGCTTGATGCAGAACACCAGCAGCGCTGCGCCGAGCGCGAAATGCACGAGCGCGAAATACCAGTCACCGACCAATACGGCGCTGAAGCCCACGCCGGTGACCGCGACTACGCCCATCAGGCGAGGAAGCCATTCGCGCAGGCACTGCAGCCACGCGCTTTGCTCCAGAGGCGCCGCGCCGCGGCTGTCGCGTACGGCGAGCAGCGCGCGCGAGCAGTACCAGACGGCCAGTCCCCAGATCGCCGAAGACCCCAGCAGACTCGCGTGGTTGGCCAGTCGCAGTCCTGGCGATTGATCCTCCCCCAGCCAGCGCACCATTTCCCGCCCCTGCGGCAGGACCACGATGAAGCCCAGGCCGAACAGCAGCAACCAGGGTGCCGCGCCGGTGCGCTGCACGACGTGAAACACGTCGAGCACATAGCGCAATCCGTCGTACCAGCGGCGCTGGACGATTCTTCCGAGGTTCATGTTGGCAGCCGGTGTTTGGCGTGAATGTCGTGAGAGGGGCGTGCCGCGATGCTACGCAGGTGGCTGGCTGTCTGCCAATATGCCAAAGGGCTTAGTCCGCTTTGCTCGGTGGGGAAGGAACGTAAACGGAGCGATTGACCACCCAATCGACCAGCGCGTCCTGCGCTGCCCGCGTGGCGCCTGAATTGGCGTGGTTGACCAGCCACACCACGACGTGGCGGCGGCCGCTGCGATCGAGCACGTAACCGGCCACACAGCGCACGCCGTCGAGCGTGCCGCCCTTGAGGTGAGCGCGGCCGCTCGCGTTGTTGCCATTGTCATTGCCGCGCTTTTTCAGGGTGCCGTCCACGCCGAATACCGGCAGCGACGAAATAAATTCCGGCATGGTCGGGCTCGCCCAGGCGAACAGCAACAGCCGCCCCAGACTCTCGGCGCTGATGCGTTCGCGCCGCGATAGGCCCGAGCCGTTGTCCAATACCAGTTCGGGCATCGACAGATCGCGGCTCTTCAGCCAGGCGCGGATTGCCACCTCGCCGTCGGCTTCCCGCACCGGAGCGTGGCCGGCGGCAGCGCCGAGCGTCAGGAAAAGCTGCCGGGCCATCACGTTGTTCGACCACTTGTTGATGTCGCGGATCTGGTCGGCCAGCGGCGGCGATTCGTGAGTCGAAAAGAGGCGCGCGGCTGCCGGCACCGCGCCGTCGCGCACCCGCCCACCGATGCTGCCGCCCAGTTCGCGCCACAGCTCGCGCACCAGCGCGTCGGCATAGTCGCGGTGGTCGAGCGGGGCGAGGCTCCAGGTCTTTTCGCCGCAACTGGTCGGGTAGGTGCCGGTCAAGGTCAGGCGGGCGCGGCCGCCGTGAGTGGCCAGATCGTAGCGCAGGCCGCCGCGCCAGTTGTCGCATCCGCCGTCGATCGGCTTGACCAGACTCAGCACGTCGAGCGGCGCGAGCGGGGGTTCGACCAAAACGGCGACACGCTGTGCCTCCGGCACGAAAGTCAGTTGCTGTGCCTTGAAGTTGAGCAGCATGGCATCCGGAATCACGTTGTAAGCTCGCAACGGCTGGCCGTCGAATTCGCCCGGGTCGGGCGTGCCGAGCTCGAACAGCGAGCGGTCGAGCACGATGTCGCCGCGAATCTCGCGCAGGCCTCGCGCGCGCATTTCGCGCAGCCACAACCAGAGCGCATCGATGGTCAGCTTCGGGTCGCCGCTGCCGCGCAGGTATAGGTCGCCGGCAAGTACGCCATCGGCCGGTGTGCTGGCGACGAGTGCCTCGGTCTTCCAGGTGTGGGCGGGGCCGAGCAGGTCGAGCGCCGCGCTCGTGGTCAGCAGCTTCATGACCGATGCCGGATTCATCGGCACGCCCGCGTTATGTCTGAGGCTGGGATTCGCGCTGCCCACCTCCTGCACGTACGCGCCGGACGCCGATATCGGTACCCCGGCGTCGCGCAGCGCCTGCAGCACGGGGGGCGGCAGGCCCGGATCGGCATGGGCGCGGGTCGCGCAATCGAACAGTGTCAGCGCGAGCAGGCAAAGCAGGGCAAGCGAAGGCGAGCGCAGCAGAGTCATCGGGCGTTCTCGAAGTGCGTTCGGCCGATTCTATCCCGTATGTTCGACCTCGCCGCCGAGGATGAATTGGCGAGAACTGGCAGAACCGCCGTCCCGGAATTGCGACTAGCCGATAGGTGCCTTGCGATTGCACGGCACTCGCTGATCGAGCCGGGCGAATCAGATGCGAATTGACCGGATCCGCCCCCAACCGCTAAAATCATCGACTTTTCCCATCACGGAGCGCCGAGATGAACGCACAACGTACGCCGCTGGTTGCCGGAAACTGGAAGATGCATGGTTCGCTCGAAGCGAACGCGGCCCTGCTGGCCGAAGTCGTCAAGGGTGCGGCGGTGTTTGGTCGGGGGCAGGTGGCGGTTTGCGTGCCATTCCCGTATCTCGCGCAGGCGCAGTCCCTGTTGGCAGCAACGCCGATTAGCTGGGGGTCGCAGAACGTCAGCCAGCATACGCATGGAGCATACACCGGCGAAGTGTCGTGCGCGATGTTGAAGGATTTCGGATGCCGCTACGCGATCGTCGGGCATTCCGAGCGTCGGGCCCTGTACAGCGAGGACGATGCGCTGATCGCCGCGAAAACGGCCGCTGCGCTGGCCGCCGGCCTGACACCGATCGTCTGCGTTGGTGAATCGCTGGCAGAGCGCGAATCCGGCGTTACGGCCGAGGTCGTGCGGCGTCAGCTTGCTGCGGTGATCGATGTGGTGGGTGCGAGTGGGGTCGCAAAATCCGTCATCGCCTATGAGCCGGTGTGGGCGATCGGTACCGGCAAGACCGCATCCCCGGCTCAGGCGCAGGAAGTGCACGCCTTGATTCGCGCCCAGGTGGCGCAGACCGATGCCGGTGTCGCCCAGGGCGTGCGGATCCTTTACGGCGGCAGTGTCAAGGGGTCGAATGCGCGCGAGCTGTTTGCGCAATCCGACATCGATGGCGGTCTGATCGGCGGCGCGGCGCTAGTGGCGCAGGACTTTCTGGCAATCTGCGCTGCGGCCAACTGATCGCGCTGAACGCGCAATAGCAGGTTTTTTTGAACGGGTGCCGTGCATCCGCAAAGGCGACAGGAATGGAATTCGCGTTTCCCCTGATCTTGACGATTCACGTGATCGCCGGGCTGGCTGTGATCGGGCTGGTCTTGATGCAGCATGGCAAGGGTGCCGACATGGGCGCGGCGTTCGGTAGCGGCTCGTCGGGAAGCCTGTTTGGTGCTTCCGGGTCGGCGAACTTTCTTTCGCGCACCACGGGCGTTCTGGCCACGGTGTTCTTCCTCACCAGCCTGGGGCTCTCTCACCTCGCCAGCAGTCGTCCGAAAGCCGGCGGCAGCGTGATGGACAGGTTGCCGGCCCAAACCGCGCCGGCCGATTCGAAGGCTGCCGAGGTGCCGGTTTCGCCGACATCGGGTGCCGCGCCGGCGCAACCGGCGGGGTCGACTCCACTTCCAGGTGATCTGAAGTCGAAGGAGATCCCGAAATAGATCGCTGATCGGCGCGAAGGGCCGCGTCCGAATTGGGAACTGAGGGCAGCGGAGCTTTTCCGCAGAGCAGCAACGTCGTATAATTCGCGCCGATCCGCTACACCCGTGCCGACGTGGTGAAATTGGTAGACACGCTATCTTGAGGGGGTAGTGGCGAAAGCTGTGCGAGTTCGAGTCTCGCCGTCGGCACCAGGATTACGGGCGGTTCGCAATCACGGACAGTAGTTCTCAGCCGGTCAAAGGGGCCGGCTGACATAGAGGAAAAGACCGGCGACAACCATGTTGGAGAACTACTTTCCCGTACTGCTTTTCATCCTGGTTGGCCTCGCCTTCGGTTGTGTCCCGGTGCTCCTCGGCCGGCTGATCGCCCCTTACAAGCCGGATTCCGAAAAGCTCTCGCCTTACGAATGCGGCTTCGAGGCCTTCGAAGATGCGCGCATGAAGTTCGATGTGCGCTATTACCTCGTTGCCATCCTGTTCATTCTGTTCGATCTGGAAATCGCCTTCCTGTTCCCGTGGGCTATCGTGCTCAAGGAAATCGGCATGTTCGGTTTCGTATCGATGATGGTTTTTCTCGGCATTCTCGTCGTGGGTTTCATCTACGAATGGATGAAAGGCGCGCTGGAGTGGGAGTGAATCGCATCGGGCCGCACGCAGGTCCTGGGGGAGTCGCATGAGCATCGAAGGCGTCCTGCAGGAAGGGTTCGTCACCACCACGCTCGACAAGGTCATCAACTGGACGCGCACCGGTTCACTCTGGCCGATGACCTTCGGGCTGGCGTGCTGCGCGATCGAAATGATCCACGCCGGCTGCTCCCGCTACGATCTCGACCGTTTCGGCATCGTGTTTCGGCCCAGCCCGCGCCAGTCTGATCTGATGGTCGTGGCGGGCACGCTGTGCAACAAAATGGCGCCTGCCATGCGCAAGGTATATGACCAGATGCCGGAGCCGCGCTGGGTGGTGTCGATGGGTTCGTGCGCCAACGGCGGCGGCTATTACCACTACTCGTACTCCGTGGTGCGCGGCTGCGATCGCATCGTTCCGGTGGATGTCTATGTGCCGGGCTGTCCGCCGACCGCCGAGGCACTGCTCTACGGCCTCGTCCAGTTGCAGAACAAGATCAAGCGCACCAACACCATCGCCCGCTGAATTCATGAGCACAAGACTGGAACGCCTGTCCGACACCTTGCGCAACGTGCTCGGTGCCCGTATCGACAAGCTGGTGGTCGATCGTGGGGAAGTGTCCATCGAAGTCGCCGCCGTCAATGTGATCGAGACGGCACGCCTGCTGCGCGACAACGACGAACTGCACTTCGAGCAGTTGATGGACACTTGCGGCGTCGATTACCGGGATTATGGCGATGGGATTTGGCGGGGCCCGCGGTTTGCCGCGGTCAGTCAGCTTCTCTCGGTATCAAAGAACTGGCGCGTGCGCCTGCGGGTTTTTGCGCCGGACGACGGTTTTCCCGTCGTCCCGACACTGACCCAGATCTGGCCGTCGGCCAACTGGTTCGAACGCGAAGCCTTCGATCTCTTCGGGATCATGTTCTCCGGCCATCCCGATCTGCGCCGAATACTCACTGACTACGGTTTCGTCGGCCATCCATTCCGCAAGGATTTCCCGATTTCGGGGTATGTCGAGATGCGATATGACCCGGATCAAGGCCGGGTCATCTATCAGCCGGTTACCATCGAGCCACGCGAGAACACGCCGCGGATCATCCGCGAAGAGAATTTCGGAAACGTCGGCAATGGCTGAGATCCGCAACTACACCCTCAACTTTGGCCCGCAGCACCCCGCCGCGCACGGCGTGCTGCGCCTGGTGCTGGAACTCGACGGCGAGGTCGTCGTACGTGCCGATCCGCACGTCGGCCTGCTCCATCGTGCCACCGAGAAACTCGCCGAAACGCGAACCTGGGTGCAGTCGGTACCTTACATGGATCGTCTCGACTACATGTCGATGATGTGCAACGAGCACGCCTACTGCATGGCGATCGAGCGGCTGCTCGATCTGGAAGTGCCGCTGCGCGCCCAGTACATCCGCGTCATGTTCGACGAGATCACCCGCATCCTCAATCACCTGCTCAACATCGGCACCCACGGGCTGGACATCGGCGCGATGACCATGGTGCTGTACACGTTCCGCGAGCGCGAAGACCTGATGGACGTCTATGAGGCGGTTTCCGGCACACGCATGCACGCTGCCTACTACCGGCCAGGCGGCGTCTATCGCGATCTCCCGGATTTCATGCCTAAGTACACCGAGAACAAGTTCAAGAACGCGGCTGCGGTCAAGAAGCTCAACGAGAGCCGGGAAGGTTCGCTGCTCGATTTCATCGAGGATTTCACCAATCGCTTTCCGCGCTATGTCGATGAATACGAAACCCTTCTGACCGACAACCGGATCTGGAAGCAGCGCACGGTCGGGATCGGCGTGGTGACGCCCGAGCGGGCGCTGGCCCTGGGTTTCACCGGGCCGATGCTGCGCGGGTCGGGCATCGAATGGGATCTTCGCAAGAAGCAGCCTTACGAGGTCTACGATCGGATCGAGTTCGATGTTCCGGTCGGCGTGGAAGGCGATTGCTACGATCGATACCTGTGCCGCATCGAGGAACTGCGCCAGTCGAACCGCATCGTCAAGCAGTGCATCGAATGGTTGCGCAAGAACCCCGGTCCGGTGATAACCGACAACCACAAGGTGGCTCCGCCGTCGCGCGAAGAGATGAAGGCCAATATGGAAGAACTGATCCATCACTTCAAGCTCTTTACCGAGGGCTTTCATGTTCCGCCGGGGGAAGTCTATGCGGCCGTCGAACATCCGAAGGGCGAGTTCGGCGTCTACGCGATTTCCGATGGGGCAAACAAGCCCTACCGCGTCAAGCTGCGCACCGCGGGCTATGCGCACCTTTCCGCGCTCGATGAAATGGGCAAGGGGCACATGATCGCCGACATCGTTGCGTTGATCGGCACCATGGATATCGTGTTCGGCGAAGTCGACCGCTAGAGATCACCGGCGGCGCGTGCCGCGGAACCCAAAAACCAACGACCAGTCATGCTGAGCCAGGACGCCCTCAAGAGAATCGATCGCGAAATCGCGAAGTATCCGCCCGAACACAAGCAATCCGCGGTGATGGCCTCGCTTGCCATTGCCCAGGAGGAGACGGGCTGGTTGTCGAACGACACCATGGAATTCGTCGCCAGCTATCTGGGCATGCCGGCGATTGCGGTATTCGAGGTCGCGACCTTCTACAACATGTATGACCTGGCCCCGGTCGGCAAATACAAGATCACCGTGTGCACCAATCTGCCGTGTGCGCTGTCGGGTGGCTATGACGCTGCCGAGTATGTGCAGCACAAGCTGGGAATCGGATTCAATGAAACCACGCCGGATGGCAAGTACACCCTGAAGGAAGGCGAGTGCATGGGAGCCTGCGGCGATGCGCCGGTGCTGCTGGTCAACAACACCCGCATGTGTAGCTGGATGACACCCGAGCAGATCGACAAGCTGCTCGCGGAATTGAAATAAGGGCTGGAGCGGAATGCTCAAGATCGATCAACCAATGCACATCAAGCCGCAGATTCTCGCCAATCTCGAAGGCGAGAAAAGCTGGCGCCTGAAGGACTATGTGGCGCGTGGCGGCTATGCCGCGCTCCGCAAGATCCTCCGCGAGAAGACGCCACCCGAGAAGATCATCGCCGAGCTGAAGGAGTCCGCGTTGCGCGGCCGTGGTGGCGCGGGTTTTCCGACCGGTCTCAAGTGGAGTTTCATGCCGAAGCAGTATGCCGGCGAAAAATATCTGGTCTGCAACTCCGACGAAGGCGAACCGGGAACGTTCAAGGATCGCGACATCCTGCGCTACAACCCGCACATGGTGATCGAAGGCATGGCCATTGCCGCCTATGCGATGGGTACCGCACGCGGCTACAACTACATCCATGGTGAGGTGTGGGACGTCTACCTGCGCTTCGAGGAGGCGCTCGACGAAGCGCGCGCTGGCGGATTCCTCGGACAGAAGATTCTCGGCTCCGATTTCAGTTTCGAACTGTTCGCCCACCACGGTTATGGCGCCTACATATGCGGCGAGGAAACCGGCCTGCTCGAATCGATCGAGGGCAAGAAAGGACAGCCGCGATACAAGCCACCATTTCCGGCGAGCTTCGGTCTTTACGGCAAGCCGACCACGATCAATAACACCGAGACGTTCGCCGCGGTGCCGTGGATCATCATGAACGGCGGCGCCAAGTATCTCGAGGTCGGCAAACCGAACAATGGCGGCACCAAGATCTTCTCTGTCTCGGGCCACGTCAATCGCCCGGGCGTCTATGAGATACCGATGGGTACGCCGTTCGCCAGGCTGCTGGAAATGTGTGGCGGCATGCGCGGTGGCCGCAAGCTCAAGGCCTGCATTCCCGGTGGATCCTCGATGCCGGTACTGCCCGGCGACGTGATGATGCAATGCGACATGGATTACGACTCCATCGCCAAGGCGGGGTCGATGCTCGGCTCCGGCGCCGTGATCATCATGGACGAGACGACCTGCATGGTTAAGGCGCTGCAACGCCTGTCCTATTTCTACTTCGAGGAATCCTGCGGCCAGTGCACGCCCTGCCGCGAGGGCACCGGCTGGCTCTATCGGGTCGTGCATCGCATCGAGCACGGCGAAGGGCGCCCGGAGGATCTCGACCTGCTGACTTCCGTTTCGGACAACATCGCGGGCCGCACCATCTGCGCGCTCGGCGATGCGGCTGCCCTGCCGGTCAAGAGTTTCGTCAAGCATTTCCGGCCCGAATTCGAGTATCACATCGAAAACAAGAAATGTCTGGTGCCGGTCGATGTTCAGCGCGCCGGCAGCAGGATCTACGTGGAACACGCGGCATGCTAGAACTCGAAATCGACGGCAAGCAGGTTCAGGTGCCGGAGGGCAGCACCGTGATGGATGCCGCCAACAAGATCGGCACCTTCATTCCGCACTTCTGCTACCACAAGAAGCTCTCGATCGCGGCCAACTGCCGCATGTGTCTGGTCGAAGTGGAAAAGGCCCCCAAGCCGCTGCCGGCCTGCGCCACGCCGGTGGCAAACGGCATGAAGGTCAAGACCCGTTCCGAGCAGGCGGTCACAGCGCAAAAGGGGGTGATGGAGTTCCTGCTGATCAACCATCCGCTCGATTGCCCGATCTGCGACCAGGGCGGAGAGTGCCAGTTGCAGGATCTGTCGATCGGCTACGGCGGCAGTGCTTCGCGCTATCAGGAAGAAAAGCGGGTCGTCGTCAACAAGAATCTCGGTCCGCTGATAGCGACCGACATGACGCGCTGCATCCATTGCACGCGTTGCGTACGCTTCGGCCAGGAGATCGCCGGCATCATGGAACTCGGGGTCGCCAATCGCGGCGAGCACTCGGAGATTCTGGCTTTCGTCGATCGAACCGTGGATTCCGAGCTTTCCGGCAATGTCATCGACCTGTGTCCGGTCGGTGCGCTGACCTCGAAGCCGTTCCGCTTTTCGGCGCGCACCTGGGAGCTGTCGCGCCGCAAATCGGTCAGCCCGCACGATGGGCTCGGCGCCAATCTCGTCGTCCAGGTCAAGCTCAACGAAGTCAAGCGCGTGCTGCCGCTGGAAAACGAAGACGTCAACGAGTGCTGGCTCTCGGACAAGGATCGATTTTCGTACGAGGCGCTGAATTCCGAGCAACGCCTTCGCCGTCCGATGCTCAAGCAGGGCGGCCAGTGGAAGGAAGTGGACTGGCAGACGGCGCTGGAATATGTTGCCAACGGATTCAAAGCCGTTGCCGCCAGTCATGGTGCCGCGTCCATCGGTGCGCTGCTTTCGCCGCACAGTACGCTGGAGGAAATGTATCTGGCACAGAAGCTGATGCGCGGGCTGGGGTCGGAGAACGTCGACTTCCGTCTGCGTCAGCGCGACTTCTCGCTCGACGGCAAGGCAGGGGCTACGCCGTGGCTCGGCATGCCGGTCGCGGATTTCGCCAGGCTCGACCGCGTGCTGGTGGTTGGCAGCTTCCTGCGCAAGGACCACCCGCTGCTTGCCCAGCGTTTGCGCCAGTCGGCGAAAAAGGGTTCGCAAGTCAGTTTGATCCATGCGACGGCGGATGATCCGCTGCTGCCGCTGCATGCCAGCATGACGGTGGCGCCGGCGGCGTTCGCGGCTTCGCTCGCCCAGATCATCAAATCGGTTGCCGAGCAGAAGGCGCTCGCGTTCGACAATGCCCTCTATCAGCAGACGCAGACCCTGCCGGTCAGCGCGGAAGCACGCAGTATCGCCGCGAGCCTGATCTCCGGCGCGCGGGTCGGAATCTTTCTCGGCAATCTGGCGCAACAGCATCCTGCCGCGGGCCAACTTGCCGCCCTGGTGCAGGAGCTTGCCCGTCTCCTTGGCGCTCGATTCGGTGTGCTCGGCGAAGCAGCCAACAGCGTGGGCGGATACGTGGCCGGTGCGTTGCCGCAGGGCGGCGGGCTCAATGCCCGAAGCATGCTCGAGCAGCCGCGCAAGGCCTATCTCGTGCTGCACGCCGAACCAGAACTCGATTGCGCCAACCCGCTGCTTGCCGCGCAGGCCTTGTCGTCAGCCGAGATGGTGGTTGCGATGAGCGCGTTCCAGACGCGAGCGAGCGACTATGCCGACGTGATCCTGCCGGTCGCGCCATTCACGGAAACTTCGGGCAGTTTCATCAATACCGAGGGCCGGGTGCAGGGCTTCAACGCGGTGGTCAAGCCGCTCGATCAAACGCGTCCGGGGTGGAAGGTGCTGCGGGTGCTCGGCAATCTTCTCGGCCTGGCCGGTTTCGATTTCGAGAGTTCCGAAGCCGTTCGTGTTGCCGCGCTGGGTGGCGAGCGGGCTTCCGTCGCCGATCGCTTGCGCAGCGATGTCGGTGCGGTGGCGGTGATACTTGCAACCACTTCATCGGCCGTCGAACGGGTTGCCGACGTACCGATTCACTTTGCCGATCCGATCGTGCGCCGCGCGCCATCCCTGCAGCGTACCCGTGATGCGTGCGCCCCGACCGCTCGGATGAACACCGCGACACTCGGCCGTCTTGGCCTGAATGGCCGAGAGAAAGTGCGTATTCGCCAGGGCCAGGGCGAGGCAGTGCTCGAGTCTGTCGTGGACGAGGCCGTCGCCGATGGTTGCGTTCGGATCGCTGCCGCGCATGAAACGACTTCGGCGCTGGGCGATATGACAGGCCCGATCACCGTGGAGCGAATCTGATGGAACGCCAGGTTCTCGACATCTTTCAATGGGTCTGGGGTTCGCACTGGGATGCGGTGTGGGGGGTTGTCGAGCCGGTGTGGCCGCTGGTATGGACGCTGGTCAAAATCTTCCTGATCATCGCGCCGCTGATGCTCTGCGTGGCCTACCTGACGCTTGCCGAGCGCAAGGTGATCGGCGCGATGCAGGTTCGCCTGGGCCCCAATCGCGTCGGCCCGGCCGGCTACCTGCAGCCGATCGCCGACGGTCTCAAGCTGCTGTTCAAGGAAGTCATCGTTCCATCGCAGGCCAACACGGTTCTCTACATACTCGCGCCGATTCTCTCGCTCGCCACGGCGCTGGCGGCCTGGGCCGTGGTGCCGTTTGGCGAGACGCTGGTGCTGGCCAATGTCGATGCCGGGCTGCTCTACATCATGGCCATCACCTCGATGGGCGTTTACGGGGTCATTATCGCCGGCTGGGCGACCAACTCGAAGTACGCATTTCTCGGCAGCATGCGCTCAGCGGCCCAGATCGTGGCTTACGAGATCGCCATGGGATTTGCGCTGGTCACCGTGCTGATGGTTTCCGGCAGCCTCAACATGAACGAAATCGTCATGCAGCAGGGGAGCGGCTGGTTCGCCGACAAGGGCTGGAGCATCCTGTCGTGGAACTGGATTCCCTTGTTCCCGATGTTCATCGTCTATCTGATCTCGGGCGTCGCGGAAACCAACCGCGCGCCGTTCGACGTGGTGGAAGGCGAATCGGAGATCGTCGCGGGTCACATGATCGAGTACTCGGGCATGGCCTTCGCGCTGTTCTTCCTCGCCGAGTATGCGAACATGATTCTGGTCTCGGCGCTGGTCGCGACCATGTTCCTCGGCGGCTGGTTGTCCCCGGTGGGTTTTCTGCCGAACGGATTGCACTGGCTGTTCCTCAAGGTCTGCTTCGTTCTGTTCCTGTTCCTCTGGTTCCGCGCCACCTTCCCGCGCTATCGCTATGACCAGATCATGCGTCTGGGCTGGAAGGTGTTTATCCCGCTGACCATCGTCTGGCTGGTTTTGATCGGTGCGTGGATGATGTCGCCGTTGTCGATCTGGAAATGAGGGGGATGCCATGGGTGCGATGAAGGAAATCGTTGGCAGCCTGATGCTGCGCGAACTGGTCAAGGGCCTGGCCCTGACCGGGCGCCACATGTTCCAGCGCAAGATCACGATCCAGTATCCGGAAGAAACGACGCCGCAAAGCAATCGATTTCGCGGTCTGCACGCGCTTCGCCGCTACCCGAATGGCGAAGAGCGCTGCATCGCGTGCAAGCTGTGCGAAGCGGTTTGCCCGGCGTTGGCGATCACCATCGAGTCGGATCAGCGCGAAGACGGCACGCGACGCACCACGCGCTACGACATCGATTTGACCAAGTGCATTTTCTGCGGCTTCTGCGAAGAGGCCTGCCCGGTGGACGCGATCGTCGAGACGCGCGTTCTCGAGTATCACGGCGAGACGCGTGGCGATCTCTACTACACCAAGCAGATGCTGCTGGCAGTGGGCGATCGCTACGAGGAACAGATTGCCAAGGATCGTGAAGCCGACGCGCCGTACCGCTGATGCGGGTGGCCTGTCGGACTGATTAGGGAGCAGGACGGGGCGCGACCTGGCGTGCCACCGGCCAAGCGACAAGGATAACCATGGAGTTCAAGACCTTCGTCTTCTATTTTCTTTCCACCATCCTGGTGGTGGCGTCGCTGCGTGTCATCACGGCGCGCAATCCGGTGCATGCCGCCCTGTTCCTGGTGCTGGCGTTCTTTACCGCGAGCGGCGTGTGGATGCTGCTGCAGGCCGAGTTTCTCGCGATCACGCTGGTTCTAGTCTATGTCGGGGCAGTCATGGTGCTGTTCCTGTTCGTGGTCATGATGCTCGACATCAATTTGGAGCGCATGCGGCAGGGCTTCTGGAACAATCTGATTCCGGGCCTGGTGGTCGGCGGCCTGATACTGACCGAAATGGTGCTGGTGCTCGGCGCCAAGCATTTCAATCTCGACAACGTGCCCAACCCGCCGCCGGCGGCGGCCGGCTACAGCAATACCAAGGAACTCGGCCGCCTGATCTACACCGACTATGTCTATCCGTTCGAACTGGCGGCGGTGGTGCTGCTGGTGGCAATGATCGCCGCGATCGCGCTCACCATGCGCAAGCGCAAGGACGTCAAGTGGGTCGACCCGGCCGCGCAGGTCGCGGTCAAGCGCAGCGACCGGGTCCGCATGGTATCCATGCCGGCCGAAAAAGACTAGCCCGGAAATTTCACGAGCCGCCCGCTCGACACGACTGACAGAGCCCACAATGCCGCCATCTCGAAGAAGAAGTTGCGAATCCGAATTGCCGTCCGGGCGCGGGCTGTCGCGGCGCTCGCTTGGTCTCGCCCCGCCTGGCTTGCGCTTCACTCGAAACGTAGGCGCGGCTACGTTTTTCGCTCCAGCGCGGCGCCAGATCGGGCCGATACCGGCGCGTTCGTTCGCGACACTCGTGAAATATCCGGGCTAATCGGCGAGCAGGGAGGACAACAACAATGATCTTGTCACTGCAGCACTTCCTGATTCTCGGTGCGATCCTGTTCGCGATCAGCGTGGTCGGCATCTTCCTCAACCGGAAGAACCTGATCATTTTGCTGATGGCAATCGAACTGATGCTGCTGGCGGTCAACCTGAACTTTGTCGCCTTTGCGCACTATCTCGGCGATACGGCAGGCCAGATTTTCGTTTTCTTCATCCTCACGGTAGCCGCCGCGGAGTCGGCCATCGGGTTGGCGATCCTGATCGTGCTGTTCCGCAATCTGCGGTCGATCCACGTCGATGACCTCGACAGCCTCAAGGGTTAAACCTTCATGGACATGAAGTCGCTGTATCTGCTCGTACCGCTCGCCCCGCTGGCCGGCGCAATCATCGCCGGTCTGTTCTGCCGCGTTATTCCGCGCTGGGTTGCGCACACGGTGACGATTCTCGGCGTTGCGGTGGCGATGGTCGCGTCATGGGTGATCTTCCAGGACGTGCAGGCTGGCAACACCTTCGATGGCAGCATCTATACCTGGATGGAGGCCGGCGGCATCAAGTTCGAGATCGGCTTCCTGATCGACCCATTGACCTCCCTGATGATGCTGGTGGTCTCGTCGGTGTCCCTGATGGTGCATATCTATACCGTCGGTTACATGGCGGACGATGAAGGGTACAACCGATTCTTCTCGTACATCGCGTTGTTCACCTTCTCGATGCTGATGCTGGTGATGAGCAACAATTTCCTCCAGTTGTTCTTCGGCTGGGAAGCGGTGGGGCTCGTGTCATACCTGCTGATCGGGTTCTGGTACACGCGCCCGACCGCGATATTCGCCAACCTCAAGGCTTTCGTGGTCAACCGTGTCGGCGATTTCGGTTTCCTGCTGGGCATCGGCCTGATCGCGGCCTACGCCGGTTCCCTGAACTATGCCGAGGTGTTTGCCAAGGGCGCGGATCTGGCGAATCTGACGGTGGAACTGATTCCCGGGTCGCCGTGGATGCTGGTCAGCGTCATCTGCATCTGCCTGTTCATCGGTGCAATGGGTAAGTCCGCGCAGGTGCCGCTGCATGTCTGGCTGCCCGACTCGATGGAGGGCCCGACGCCGATCTCCGCACTGATCCATGCCGCGACCATGGTGACCGCCGGCATCTTCATGGTGGCGCGCATGTCGCCGCTGTTCGAACTATCCGACGCGGCGCTGTCCTTCATGCTGGTGATCGGGGCGACGACCGCACTGTTCATGGGCTTTCTCGGCATCGTGCAGAACGACATCAAGCGGGTGGTCGCCTATTCGACGCTCTCGCAGCTCGGCTACATGACGGTCGCGTTGGGGGCCTCGGCCTATTCGGCCGCGATCTTTCACCTGATGACCCACGCCTTCTTCAAGGCGCTGCTGTTCCTTGGCGCCGGCTCGGTGATCATCGGCATGCATCACGACCAGGACATTCGCAACATGGGCGGCCTGTGGAAGCACATGCCGATCACCTGGATCACCTCGCTGGTCGGATCGCTGGCGCTGATCGGCACGCCGTTCCTGTCGGGCTTCTATTCCAAGGACAGCATTATCGAAGCGGCTGCACTGTCGCACCTGCCGGGGGCCGGGTACGCGTACTTCGCGGTGCTGGCCGGCGTCTTCGTCACGGCGCTCTACTCGTTCCGCATGTACTTCCTGGTGTTCCACGGCAAGGAGCGCTTTGGCAAGACGAATGAACATCACAACCATCAAGGCGATCAGGACGATGAGGAGCCGGCTGCCAACCACCACCACGGCCTGGCGCCGGGACAGAAACCGCACGAGTCGCCCTGGGTGGTGTGGCTGCCGCTGGTCCTGCTGGCGATTCCGTCGCTGATCATCGGTTTCATGGAGATCCAGCCACTGCTGTTCGGCGAATACTTCAAGGGTGCGATCTACGTTGCGCCGGTGCATGAGGCGATGGCCGAAATGGCCGCGGAGTTCCACGGCCCGGTGGCGATGGCGATGCACTCGTTCAGCCATGGGCCGTTCTGGCTGGCGCTCGGCGGCGTTCTGCTGGCTGCCTTCCTGTACCTGTTCGCCACCGACCTGCCCGGCAAGATCCTGAAGGTGGTGCAGCCGATCCATACGCTGCTCGACAACAAGTACTACTTCGACAAGTTTAATGACGCGTTTTTCGCCGCCGGTGCGCGGCTGATCGGGCGTGGCCTGTGGAAAGGCGGCGACCAGGTGCTGATCGACGGCATCGCGGTCAACGGGTCGGCGCGCATGGTCGGCTGGGTCGCGCAGATTGCGCGCCTGTTCCAGAGCGGGCACATCTACCAGTACGCGTTCGCCATGATTATCGGCGTGTTCATCCTGCTGACTTTCTACAATCGCGGATAGGCACGCCACAGGGCCGGACTGAAGAAGAATTCGAACTCAAGACAGTCGCCACACGGGCTGTCGCATACGGAAATTTGAGATGACGGGAACACCACTGCTCAGCCTCGCGATCTGGGTGCCGATAGTCGGCGGTTTGCTGGTGCTCGCCACCGGGTCGGATCGCAATGCCCCGATGGCCAGGTGGCTCGCCCTGGTCTCAGCCGTGCTCGGCCTGCTGGTGACCATCCCGCTCTACCAGCATTTCGATACCGCGACCAGCGCCATGCAGTTCGTGGAACTGTCGCCGTGGATCCACCGCTTCAACGTCAACTACCACCTCGGGGTGGACGGCATCTCGATGTGGTTTGTCATCCTCAATGCCTTCATCACCGTGATCGTGGTGATCGCCGGCTGGGAAGTGATCAAGGAGAAGGTCGCGCAGTACATGGCTGCCTTCCTGATCATGTCGGGCCTGATGAACGGCATATTTTCGGCCCTCGACGGGGTATTGTTCTATGTGTTCTTCGAGGCCTCGCTGATTCCGATGTACCTGATCATCGGCATCTGGGGCGGCCCGAACCGCGTCTATGCGGCGTTCAAGTTCTTCCTCTACACCCTGCTCGGCTCGCTGTTGCTGCTGATCGCGTTTCTCTGGCTGTTCCTCGAAGCGGGTGGCAAGTTCGGCATTCTCGACTGGCATGAGCTGCCGATCGGCATGACCGCGCAGACGCTGATCTTCTGGGCGTTCCTGATCAGCTTCGCGGTCAAGGTGCCGATGTGGCCAGTGCATACCTGGCTGCCGGACGCCCACGTCGAAGCGCCGACCGGCGGCTCCATCGTGCTCGCGGCGATCGCGCTGAAGCTCGGCGCCTATGGCTTCCTGCGGTTCTCGCTGCCGATCGTGCCCGATGCCGCGCACGCCATGGCGCCGATCATCATAGGTTTGTCGCTGATCGCGGTGATCTACATCGGCTTCGTCGCGCTGGTGCAGACCGACATGAAGAAGCTGGTCGCCTACTCGTCGGTCTCGCACATGGGCTTCGTGACCCTCGGTTTCTTCATCTTCAACCAGCTCGGCATCGAAGGCGCGATCGTGCAGATGATCTCCCACGGCTTCGTCTCGGCCGCCATGTTTGCCTGCATCGGCGTCATGTACGACCGCATGCACAGCAGACAGATCGCCGATTACGGTGGCGTGGTCAATACCATGCCCAAGTTCGCCGCGCTGTTCATGCTGTTCGCGATGGCCAATTCAGGCCTGCCGGCGACCAGCGGCTTCGTCGGCGAATTCATGGTGGTTCTCGGTGCCATCCAGTTCAATTTCTGGACCGGCTTCGCCGCCGCGACGACCCTGATCCTCGGTGCTGCCTATACGCTCTGGATGTACAAGCGCGTAGTGTTCGGCGCCATCGCCAATTCGCACGTCGCCGAACTGACCGACATCAATGGCCGCGAATTCCTGTTTCTCGCGCTGCTCGCTGCCGGTGTGATGGCAATGGGTCTCTACCCGTTCCCGTTCACCGAAGTCATGCATGCCTCGGTGGACAACCTGCTCAAGCACGTCGCGATGAGCAAGCTCTGAGCCGCGCGGACGAAAGACGACCATGAACTTCGTGATGCCCGATTTCATTCCCGCCGCGGCGGAAATATTCATCCTGGCCATGGCCTGCGTGGTGTTGCTGGCCGACCTGTTCTTCGGCAAGACCAACCGCTGGCTGACTTACTTCCTCACCCAGGCGAGCCTGGTCGGCGCGGCTGCCATCTCGGCATGGCTGATCCTCAATCACGGCGGCGACATCATGCTGACCTTCGGCAACATGTTCATCCGCGATCTGATGGCCGATTTCCTCAAGCTCGTCGTCTATCTCGCGGTGGCCTTGGTGGTGCTCTACGGTCGCGGTTACAACGCATTGCGCGGGCTGGATCGTGGCGAGTACTACCTGCTGGTGCTGTTCGCCACACTCGGCATGATGGTCATGATCTCGTCGAATCATTTCCTGACCATGTATCTGGGCCTCGAGCTGCTGTCGCTTTCGCTGTACACCATGGTCGCGCTCGACCGCGAATCGGCTCGCTCGACCGAGGCGGCGATGAAGTACTTCGTGCTCGGCGCCCTTGCCTCGGGTCTGCTGCTCTATGGCATGTCGATGATCTACGGCGCCACCGGTACGCTGGAGATTTCAGGGGTGGCCGGCGCGTTGCACAACCACATGGCACTCACGCCAGTGCTGACCTTCGGCCTGGTGTTCCTGGTTGCGGGCCTGGCCTTCAAGCTCGGTGTGGTGCCATTCCACATGTGGATTCCCGACGTCTATCAGGGCGCGCCGACGGCGGTGACCCTGATGATCGGGTCGGCGCCCAAGCTCGCCGCCTTCGCCATGGCCATCCGCCTGCTGGTCTTCGGCCTGTTCGACATGGCAACGCACTGGCAGCCGATGCTGATTTTCCTCGCGGTGCTGTCGATCGCACTGGGCAATATCGCCGCCATCGCACAGACCAACCTCAAGCGCATGCTGGGCTACTCGGCCATTTCCCACATGGGCTACATGTTGCTCGGCCTGCTCGCCGGCATCGGTGTGGACGGCGGCAATCACGGCGCCAATGCCTACAGCTCGGCGATGTTCTATGCGATCGTCTATGTGCTGACCAGTCTGGCATCGTTCGGCATGATCATCCTGCTGTCGCGCGCCGGCTTCGAATCCGAGGAACTCGACGATTTCAAGGGCCTCAACAAGCGCAGCCCGTGGTTCGCGGCGATGATGATGATCGTCATGTTCTCGATGGCCGGCATTCCGTTCTTCATCGGCTTCTTCGCCAAGTTCTGGGTGCTGCAGGCGGTCGTGCATGCCGGGCACGTCTGGCTGGCGGTGTTCGCGGTCATGATGTCGCTGATCGGCTCCTACTACTACCTGCGCGTGGTCAAGCTGATGTATTTCGACGAACCGGCGGAAGACGCGCCGATCGCGGCTGCGCCGGACATGCGCTTTCTGCTGTCGGTGAACAGTCTCGCGATCGCCGCGCTCGGACTGATGCCCGGCCAGCTGATGTCGCTGTGCGCCTATGTGCTGACCGGCGGTCAATGATGGAGCAATAGCGGCATCCGCGGCGGCGGCCAGAAGGCCGCCGCTGCTGTTTCCGCGACGTCCGAACCGAATGCCGGTCTTGTCCATCTGTTGCGCCAACGCCGCCGCGGACAGGAGAGCGAGTGATGAACGAAGCATTGCATGAACAGACGATCGATAGCGAACAGGTCTTCGACGGCAAGCTGCTCAAGGTCTTTCGCGACACCGTCAGACTGCCCAGCGGCCACCAGGCGGTGCGCGAGTACATCAGGCATCCCGGCGCAGTCGTGGTGGTCGCGATCCTCGACAACTACGAGCTGGTGTTCGAGCGCCAGTTCCGCTACCCGCTCGACCGCGTGATCCTGGAACTACCCGCCGGCAAGATCGACCCCGGCGAGAGCATTCTCGACACCGGCAAACGCGAGTTGCGCGAGGAAACCGGCTATCAGGCCGGCGAGTGGACCTATCTGGGCGTCATGCACCCGTGCGTCGGCTACTCGGACGAGCGCATCGAGATGTTCCTCGCGCGCCGGCTCGAGCACGTCGGTGCGGCGCTCGACCATGAGGAGTTTCTCGAGATCACCTCGCTGTCACTGGAAGACGCGCTGACTGCCGTGATGAACGGCCAGATCACCGATGCGAAGACCGTCGTTGCGCTGTTCCGGGCGGAGCGTGTGCTGCGCGCGGGGCGGGCGCCAGACGCTCGCTGACCGCCGGTCGATAGGGGGCCGGGGTTCGCCCGTGTCGGAGAGCCGCATGGAATGGCGCTCTGCAGCATAGCATCTCCGAGAGGCCCGCAGAATATAGACCTTCAGGCAGGCATGCCGCGGATGCTCATGGATATTGGCTCTGCGGCCGGTATCCATGGGTGAGCCGAAACGACGATCGGGGCTGGGCCTAGCCGGCCTTGCAGATCCGGGCAGGGCAGGGGAACTTGTAGTAGCGCTCGTTCAGATAGCGCGTGACGGCGTCGATCTCGTCGTCCGTCCACGCACCGTCGAGTTCGGTGTTCCAGCGCGCCACCCACTGTCTGACCTCGGCGAAATTGCGCGACTTGCGTACCGCCCGATTGTATACGCTCTTGTCGTGGCACGTGTCGCAGCGCGACTCATAGAGCGCTCGCCCCTGCGCGCCGTCGTCGGCCAGCGCGAGCGGCGCATGACAGAATACGAGCAGCGCCAAAACCGGCGCAATTCGGTGAAGATTCATGGCGGACTCCTGAAGACATCTACCGCGATTGTGTCGCGGCATCGGGTGCGCAAGTCTGACATGGATCAAGCTTTGTCGGCAGCCCGCGAGCCGGAGCCATCCTGCTAGCCCAATTGCATGAAACCGGCCATTCTGCGATCATGCTGCGCCACCTTCGAAGAAAGCGCGCCATGAGTCACCCCGAGTCCGGTTCCCACGACACCCCGACGCTGCCGCCGCCCAGCGGTGATCTGACGGTTCCCGCACCGTATCGCAGTGCAGCGGCGCCGCAAGCGCTGCCCTTCGTTTTTACCGGCAAGGGTGGCGAGTACTTCGGCATCTGGATCGTCAATCTCCTGCTGACGATCGTCACGCTCGGCATCTATTCGGCGTGGGCCAAGGTGCGCCGCCTGCAGTATTTTTACCGCAACACCTCGCTTGCCGGCGCGAGCTTCGACTACCACGGCAATCCAATGGCGATCCTCAAGGGGCGGGTGATCATGTTCGTGTTGTTCGTCGTCTATAACGCAACCGCGCAGTTCTTTCCGCTGTTCGGCCTGATCGTGTTTGTGGCGCTGGCCGCGGTGATGCCCTTCCTGCTGCAGCGTTCGCTGCGCTTTCGCGCCCACTACACGAGCTGGTCGGGCCTGCGTTTCGGCTTCGACGGAAGTCTGGGCGGTGCCTACCGGGTGTTTCTGCTGTGGCCGTTTCTGACCACGATCACGCTCTATCTGCTCGGACCGATGTGGCACCAGCGCCTCAAACAGTACCAGCACCGGCACGCGCGTTACGGCGCGACGCAATTCGCCTTCGATGCGCGGGTCGGCGGCTTCTACCGCGTCTATCTGCTGGCGTTCGGGGTCGTCATAGGGGGCGTGATCCTGATCGTCATTGCGTCCGGCCTCGGCGCCACCCAGAACAGCGCCTTCGTAGGCCTGCTTCCGTTCGCGATCCTGGGGCTGGCGCTGTTCATCCAGCCTTACCTGATGGCGAAGCTGCAGAACCTGGTGTGGAACCATACGCAGATCGGCCCGAATCGCTTCGACAGCCATGTCGCTTCGGGACGGCTGTTCTTCATTGTCATCACCAACCTGATCGGCATCGTGCTGACCCTCGGGCTGTACCAGCCGTTCGCGGCGATTCGCCTGGCCAGATACCGGCTCGAATCCGTCTCGCTTCTGGCGGCCGGCCCGCTCGACGAATTCGTCGCCGGGCAACAGCAGGAGGTCAGCGCAACCGGCGAGGGCGCGGCCGACGTGTTCGACATCGATATCGCGCTGTGAGCGTTCCGCAAGCCAGCGGGCAGATCGATTCTCCCGCGGTCGACGCGGTGTTCTTCGACGGCCGCAGCGCGCGCCAGCACGCGGTGCGCCTCGGCATTCGCGACGGCCGCGTACATGACGGGCGCGACCGCGGCACGCGAGGCGCCGCTTGCCGAGCTGCGCATTTCCGAGCCGATGGGGAAGGCCCCGCGCCTGATCACCTTCGCCGATGGCGCCTTCTGCGAAGTGCGCGACCACGCCGCGCTGGCGCACCTGCTGGCCGCCAGCGGGCATCGCGACCGCGCCCACGTGCGCTGGCAGTTCGACTGGCGCATGGTCGCCGCGACCTGCCTGGCCTTCGTCGCGCTGGCACTGGCTGCCTACTTCTACGGCCTGCCCGTGGCCGCACGCCTGGCCGCGCCGGCCGTGCCCGAGAGTGCGATCAAGCTGATGTCCGAGCAGACGCTGGACTTCATGGACGCCCGCCTGATGTCGCCATCGAAGCTGGCGCCGGCCGAAGTCGAGCCACTGGTCCGCCGCTTCGCCGCGCTGCGCCCGCCCGAGGCTACATCCATCGCTCATCGGGTGCTTTTTCGCGAGGCCGACAAACGCATCGGCGCCAACGCCTTTGCGCTGCCCGACGGCACGCTGGTCGTCACCGACCAGTTGTTCAGGCTCGCCGGCAGCCAGGACGAAGTCATCGCCGTGCTCGCGCACGAACTCGGCCACGTCGCCGAACGCCACGGTCTGCGCATGGTGCTGCAGAGTACGGCGGTCGGCATGTTTCTCGCGTTCTATCTCGGCGACGTCAGCACCGTGCTCGCCGCCGCGCCCGCCGCGCTGCTGCAGGCGAGCTACTCGCGCGACATGGAGCGCGAAGCCGACGACTACGGTTCCGCCATGCTGCGCGAGAACGGCCTGTCACCCGCGCTGCTGGCGAACATGCTCGAGCGGCTGGAGAAAGCCCATCGCGACAAGAACGGCGACGTCCCCGAGTACCTGAGCAGTCATCCGACCACCGATGCGCGCATCCGCGCGCTGCGTGGTGGTGCGGCAGCACGCTAGCCGCCGCGCTCCCCGCGCGCGAAGCTCAGCATGCGTAGGTTGGGCAGAGCGAAGCGAAGCCCAACACCAGAAAACGCTACCGTTGGGCTTCCTTCGTCAGCCCAAGCCATACGCGCTCCGTCGCGCGAGCCGCCGTCCTGCCAAGTCGTGAATCTCAGCCCTGCGCAGCCGCCAGCTCGGCGTCCCGCGCTTTCACGCGCGCGACCGCCGGCCGTGCCGCGATGCGCTCGACATAGGCCTGGATAAGCGGCAGCGGCGGCACCAACTGGAACGCGGTGGTCCAGGCGAGTGCCGTGCCCCACAGCACATCGGCCGCGCTGAAGCTATCGCCGAGCAGGTAGGGGCCCTTCGCCAGTTGCTCGGTCAGGGTGCTCAGCATCATGTCATAGTCGCCATAGGGCGAGGTGGACATCGCGGCAGCCTCGCGCTGCATCGAGCGGTCGATCACCGCCGGCTCGAAGCACGAGCCGTAGAACACCATCCAGCGCAGGTAGGGCCCGCGCAGCGGATCGCCGATCGGCGGTGCGAGTCCCGCGTCGGGAAACTGATCGGCCAGGTAGATGAACACTGCCGGCTGTTCGGTGATCAGCGCGCCGTCGTGCACCAGCGCTGGCACCTTGCCCATCGGGTTGATCGCCAGATAGGCCGGCTGGCGCTGCTCGCCGGCCTTCATGTCGAGCACTTTCAGCTCGAACGGCGCACCGAGTTCCTCGAGCAGGATCAGCGCCGCGGTCGAGCGCGTGTTGGGCGAGTGGTAGAACGTGAGTCTCGATTCCGTAGTCATCGTTGCTCCCGAGGCAGACGTGGAATGGGGAAGGTCAGGAACGAATTCTGCGCTTGGGAATCCCATTGTGAAAGGCGCTGCGCGCCTGCGCGCGGCTGTCGGCCGACTCGCGCTCTGCGTCGACTCGCCGGGCCCGCAGGATGCGAGTATGGTGTTGCTACACGCTTTCGTCGCAGGAGGCAGAGGTGGCGGTAACGCTGTGGTGGGGCGCGACCCACCGTCCATTGCATTGTCATAGCCGGGCCGGCTTTGCGGCACCGGCCGGGTTGCTTGCGCTGTTGTGGCTGGCGCTGTGGCCGCTGTTCGGCAGCCAGACCGCATATGCCGCGCCGGTGCTGGTGTTGCCGGTGCAGGACGCCATCGGTCCGGCCAGTGCCGACCACATCGTGCGCGCCATTCACCGCGCCGAGGAGGCCGGGACGCCCCTGGTGATTCTGCAACTCGACACGCCGGGCGGACTGGACAGTTCGATGCGCCAGATCATCCAGGCCATTCTCGCCTCGCGCGTGCCGGTGGCGACCTACGTCAGCCCGCAGGGGGCGCGGGCCGCCAGTGCGGGCACCTACATCCTCTATGCCAGCCACATCGCCGCGATGGCGCCAGCCACCACGCTGGGGGCGGCCACCCCGGTGGCGATCGGGCTGCCTGGGATCAAGCCGGGGAGCGAGGCGCCCGAGCGCGGCGAATCCGAACCCGGCAAGCCCGCGCGCGACGGGTCGAAGCCGTCCGCCGCCAAGCCCGAGTCCGCCGCCAAACCGGCGTCCGGCCCGGCCGACGCGATGACCGCCAAGCGCGTGCATGACGCCGCCGCGTTCATCCGCGGGCTGGCGCAGCAGCATGGCCGCAATGCCGTGTGGGCCGAGCGTGCGGTGCGCGAGGCGGTCAGCCTGACCGCCGCCGAGGCGCTGCGCGAGAAGGTGGTCGATATCGTCGCCGCCGACATTCCCGACCTGCTGGCGCAGATCGACGGCCGCACCGTGCGCATGGCCGAGGGCGAGCTGAAGCTGGCCACCCGCGGCCTGCCCAGCGAGACCCTGCTGCCAGACTGGCGCCACCGCCTGCTGTCGGTGATCGCCAACCCGAGCTTCGCGCTGATCCTGATGATGGTCGGCATCTACGGGCTGATCTTCGAGTTCTCGTCGCCGGGTTTCGGCGTGCCCGGCGTGGTGGGTGCCATCTGTCTGCTGCTGGCGCTGTTCGCGCTGCAGATGCTGCCGGTCAACTACGCCGCGCTGGGGCTGATCCTACTCGGCATGGCGCTGCTGGGCGCAGAGCTGCTGACGCCGAGCTTCGGTGTGCTCGGGGTGGGCGGCGTGGTGGCCTTCATCGCCGGCGGCATTCTGCTGTTCGACCGCGACGTGCCGGGCCTGGGCATTCCGCTGCCGCTGATCTTCGGCCTGGCGGCGAGTTCCGCGGCGCTGGTGATGCTGGGCGGGGGCATGGCGATGCGCGCGCGCCGCGCGCCGGTGGTCAGCGGCCGCGAGGAAATGCTCGGTGCGCAAGGCCAGGTGCTGGAAGTCGAGGGCGGTGAGGCCTGGGCGCAGGTGCGCGGCGAACGCTGGGCGGTGGTCAGCGAGTTGCCGCTGGCGACTGGCCAGCGCGTGCGCGTCACCGGCATCCGCGGCCTGACCCTGCAGGTACAGCCCGAACCCGATCGATCCGCTTCGCATGGAGGGAATTCATGATGTTCGATTTCAACATCGGCCTCGCCGGCGTGCTGCTGCCGCTGTTCATCGTGCTGCTGGTCAGCTCGCTGCGCATCCTGCGCGAATACCAGCGCGGCGTGGTGTTCCAGCTCGGTCGCTTCTGGAAGGTCAAGGGGCCGGGCCTGGTGATCGTGGTTCCGGGCATCCAGCAGATGGTACGCGTCGACCTGCGTGTGGTGACGATGGACGTCGAGCCGCAGGACGTGATCTCGCGCGACAACGTCTCGGTCAAGGTCAATGCGGTGGTGTTCTTCCGCGTCGTGGACCCGCAGAAGGCCATCATCAATGTCGAGAATTACCTGATGGCCACCAGCCAGCTCGCCCAGACCACGCTGCGCGTGGTGCTCGGCAAGCACGAACTCGACGAGATGCTGGCCGAGCGCGAGCGGCTCAATATCGACGTGCAGCGCATTCTCGACGCGCAGACCGACGGCTGGGGCATCAAGGTCACCAATGTCGAGATCAAGCATATCGACCTGAACGAATCGATGATCCGCGCGATCGCGCGTCAGGCCGAGGCCGAGCGCGAGCGGCGCGCCAAGGTCATCCACGCCGACGGCGAGAAGCAGGCCGCCGCCGCACTGCTCGAAGCCGCGCAGATGCTGGCGCGCCAGCCCGAGGCGATGCAGTTGCGCTACCTGCAGACCATGACCCAGGTGGCCGGCGATCGCGCCTCGACTATCGTGCTGCCGCTGCCGATGGATCTGCTCGCCTCGCTCGGCCAGCGCTTGCCTGTCGCGCCGAAGAAAGACGGCGGTTCCTGAGCGAGTCGCGGGACGGCGCGCCGGCGGTCAGGCACGCCGGGTCACTACGGTCGCGAAACATACAAGCCGACGCACAGTGCTGCGCCGGCCGCGTAGAGCAGCCAGGTCTGCGACACGAAATACGGGTAGAACATCAGCACGACGCCCAGCCATTTGGTGGTTGCGGCCTCGGTCTTCCTGCCGCAGCGCCAGGCGGCAAAACCGATCACCCCGAACAGGATGGCCCCGAAAATATAGGCCGGGCTCGGCAGGGTGAAACCCGTCGATTCGAGCAGCTTGAGTTCGTCCATGGGCCGATAGTCTCACAGCGGGCGTAGGGCGCAATCGATATTGCGCCGAATGCAATCCTCCGGTGCAATGCGCTGCGCTTGTTGCACTCGACAGCACTGCGACGCAGCGAAATGCAAGGGGACACGCCATGGTCATTACAGCCTCGGGCACCTTGTCCGATGCAGAACGACAGCCGTTTCTCGGCGTCGCCTCTCGATGCCCGGTGCACAAACTGATGGCCCAGGTCAGGCTGGAGATCGTGACTGCCTGGAAGTAGCCAGTGTCGCACCGACCTTCGCCCATGTCAGGATGGGACGGGCCATGTGCCCGACATGCACATGTGATAGGCTGGACGTCGTGTCGGGAGCGCTGCGCACTCGATCCGGGGCGGCATGTTCGGGAGGTGTCGTAATGTGTGACTGGAAGCCCTTTCGTCGTCTGCTGGCCGTGGCACTGGTTTGCGCCGCGCAGGCGCTGGCAGGCGCTTCCACGGCATACGGCCAGCGGCTCTCCGCGGAACCCGTATTCGTTCTGAATGCGCCGTTCCATACGGGGTTCGTGCTGCACCTGGCGGTGACGCCGGATCAGCGTCAGGTCATCACCGCAGGATTAGACAAGACCATCCGGATCTGGGACGCGCTGACCGGTCAGCTTCTGCGGCGTTACTTCCTGCCGCTGCGCGATGCCGGCGACGGCAGGATCAACGCACTGAGCTTGTCGCCGGACGGCGAGCGCCTGGCCGTGGCCGGCGGGCTGTTCGGTTTCGGTGAGGGCAAGGCGGTCGTCGTCGTGTCGCTGGCCGACGGTCGCATACTCCATAGCCTGAGCGGGTTCAAGCAGAGTCCGAGGACGGTGAGCTGGTCGAAGAACGGCGGTCTGCTGGCTGTCGGCATGGACGGCCGCGAAGGGCCGAGCCGAATCCATGTGTTCGAGACCGCGACCTGGAAGCGGGTGTTCGATGACCGGGACGTGATCGGACGCGTCGATGCCATCGAATTCCGCGGTGATGGCGTGTTCTTCGCCACCACCAACAACGGCCGCATCGACAGCGAAGTGTTTCTGTACCGCCCGGTGGAGACGTCGTACACGCGGGTGGCGCGGAAATCCCTCGGTCGAAAAAGCGCGTTTCGTGCTGCGTGGGCCACCGACGAGACACATCTTTATGTCGGCGGTCACAGTCGCCTCGGGGGCGACGATCTGTCGGTATTGGCGTGGCCCGACAGTGGTGGCCGGCCGCCTGCGGCCGAAGGCTTCAGCGTGATGCGCGAATCGCCCGAGGGCGGGCGCGTCTATGCGGCGTTCCGGGGCAGGACGGCCGACTCGGGCAAGCTGCGGCGGTATGGCGACTGGAGTCTGCGGGCGTACGATGAAATCGTCGTTGCCGACGGACGGGTGACGGATCTCGCCGTATTGCGTGGCGGCCAGGTCGTCTACGTATCGCAGGACGGGGCCGTGGCGGCGATCGGACCCGATTTCAAGCCGTTGTGGCGGCACGCCGCACCAACGCCGTGGCTCCGCGGCGCGCCGCAGCGGATGAAGCTCTCCGGCGACGAGCGCTGGATCACGCTGCCGCTGCCGTCGGATGCGAAAGACAGCGAGATTGCCTTCAACCTTTACGAGCCGCGGTTCGAGCGCCCCTCCAACGTCGCGCAGACCTGGCGCGAACCGCTCACTGCCCGGCCGGGCGTTCAACTCCGGCATTGGCAGGGCAGCTTCCGCGGCACCGTCAATGGAAACGATCTGCCGCGCATTCACGGTCGGGAGATGGCGCTGTCGGCTACGGTGCATTCGAGCGAACCCGCGCTGCTGTATGGTTCCAGCAGCGGGCGTCTGCGCAAGGTCTCGGCGGAGGGAAAGCTGATCTGGGCCCGCGCGCTGGCAGCCGAGGTGACCGCAGTGCAGCTGCTGGAACCGGCCGGGCTCGTCGTGGCAGCCAGCGAAGACGGCTTCCTGCGGGTGATCCGCTGGGCGGATGGCGTGACGGTGATGAGTTATTACCTGCAGCCGGGCGAGCGCAAGTGGATCGCGGTGTCAAACGGCGGCTACTACGAATCCGGTGTCGGCGCAGAGGATCTGGCGGGCTGGATCGTCAACCGCGATGCCAGCCAGATGGCAGATTTTTACCCCCTGTCGCGCTTTCGCGAGCGTCTGCTGCTGCCCGGGGTGGTGAACAGTGCGCTGGAAGCCCGCGACGGCACCCAGGGCGTCGAGCGCGCACTCGAAGCACGGGCCGCGGCCACGACCGGGAAGCGGCCGGATTCCGGCGCGCGGATCGACGCGATGCGTCAGGCCCAGTCGGCCCAGCGTGCCGAGTCCACCCTCACCGAGCGCCGCGAAACTGCTGGTGGCGACGAAGCCGAAGCGGTCGACGATGCGCCGGCGTTCCAGCCGCTCGGGCCAGCGGCGGATCAGTTGCCGCCGGCGATCGACGTGATCAGCCCGGGACTCACGGCCACCGTCAGCGAACCCAGACTCACCCTGAAGCTGCGCCTGCGTACGCCCGCCGCCGACCCCGTCACGGCGATCACGACCCGCGTGATGTCGTCAACGCAAGTGACACGGGGCCTGCCGGCCACGCCGGTCGGCGCCGAGCAGACCCTGATCGTCGACCTGCCGCCCGAGGACGCGATGGTGCAGATCGTGGCGACCAACCGCTGGGGCAGTTCGGTTCCGGTGGTCGTGCGGGTGCGCTATGCGGGCAAATCCGCGGCGGCGGCACAGGGCCGGCGCGTGCTGCATCTGCTTGCGATCGGGGTTTCCGACTATGACAACCCCAGGTACCGGCTCGGACTAGCCGCCAAGGACGCGCGGGACTTCGGCCGCCTGCTCGAGGGCCAGCGCGGCGGGCTCTATGACACGGTCGAGGCGACCGTGCTCACCGACAAGGCAGCGGGCAAGGCTGCGGTCGAGAAGGCGCTGGCCGACCTGCGCGACAAGGTCGGGCCGCGGGACACCACCTTCGTTTTCCTCGCCGGGCACGGGATCAATGACGAGGCCGGCGAATACCTGTACCTGCCGAAGGAAGCCGACCTCTCACGACTCCGGGACACCGGCATATCGTTTCGTCTGCTGCGCGAGATTCTGGCCAGTCTGCCCGGGCGTACCCTGCTGTTCGTGGATACCTGCCACGCCGGCAATGCGCTGGGCAACCTGCGGGCCGGGCTGTCGCGGGACAACACGTCGGCCATCAACGGCCTGGCCAGCGCGGAGAACAACATCATCGTTTTCGCCTCATCCACCGGCGCGCAGGAATCGGTCGAAGATGCCACCTGGGGCAACGGGGCGTTCACCAAGGCGCTGGTCGAGGGCCTGCGCGGGTCGGCCGACTTCAACAAGCGCGGCCGCGTTACCTACAAGCAGCTCGATGCCTACGTGGCGGATCGGGTGGAGGAACTCACCAGGGGCCGGCAGACGCCGGTGACACCGGTGCTCGTCACGGTACCGGACTTCGTGCTGGCAGAGACCGGACGCTGAGCGAGCGTAGGGCGCAATCGATATTGCGCCGAATTCGATCACCCGGTGCAATGCGCTGCGCTTGTTGCACCCTACGGCTCTCACCCCCTCGATCCGCTTTGGTACGAACTCCAGTTTGATCCAGGTCAGATGCCACTAGGATCGGTCGTGCGAAGATCGTCACCAGAGTGCGCAGAGGTTCGCCGTGAGAGTGCGTTCGAACGTGGTGGTGGTCGGCTTCTTCTTGTTCGCCGCGCTGGTTTGGCCGTCACCGGCGGGCGGCGAGATCTACAAATGGGTCGATGAACGCGGTGTCACACACTATTCGGAATCCGCACCTTCTCCCGGCACCCGGTCTTCGACGGTTCGAGTGCCGGAGCGCAGCCCGTCGGAGGACGCAGCTTTCCGCGAACAGGCGCAGCAGCGGATCGACGAGGCCAATCGGCGCCGCATCGATCGCAAGCGCGAACTCGATCTGCAGCGCGGGCGCGAAGAAACTGCCCAACGCTCTGTCGCCGCCCGCGTAGCACGCTGTGCGTTCGCACGGAGGCAGCTCGCCACCCTGAAGCTCGGCAGGGCGGTCTACCAGCGAGACGAGAAGGGCGAGCGCCGCTATCTCCATGATTCGGAGTTCGACGCCGAAATCTTGCGCTACCAGAAGGAGCTATCTGACTTCTGTGATGGCACAAGTGACGGCGCCCCGGCCGACGATGCGACGAGCCCCACACGGATTCCGATAGACCGCGGCGAATTGTGCACTCGGGCGCACGAGACCTTGCGTGAGTTGGAGACGAGTGGCCGACACATGCCGGCGTGGGAGATCGAAGCGGCCCGCGAAAGGGCGCGCCAGGCCTGCGGCGAGTCAGACTGAGCGGATTCCGTCAGTTTGGATGCACCGCTTCGAGCCCGGCGGGCGGTTTCAACGCGCGGTTGTTGTCGGCGCAGAGCCGACGCACTCGCAATTGGCGCCCAGGTTCAGGCGGCCGCCGCCATTGAATCTCAGTTGCCCGCTGGTTGCGCCTTTGGCGCGGCACGCCGCATCGCAATCGGCGGAACGGCTATGCCAGGTGATGCCGATAAAGACCAGCGCAACAATTGCCAGCAAGCCGAATAGCCAACGGATCATTTGCGTTCGGCGTCGGTGGTCGGCGTGGTCGGGCGCATCGGATACCTTGTTCTGCGGGCGAGGCTGCGCGGACAGGGTGCGGCAAAAGCCGTAAAAGCGTAATGGCCGGAGAGCCGCATGCAATGGACCTCGCAGCGATGGCAGGTCTGAGTGCTGCACCAGCGCTTGCTCGTGGATTCATACCGTTGTAGAACGCCATTCCATGCGGGTTGCAGGGCGGGGGCGAATAAGCTGCATGGCCAGCACCCCGCGGTCCGGGCAGGCCGCGGGTAACGCCGAATCCGTGCTGCCCGATCTGGGGCACAATTGCCTGCACCAAACGGCTGGAGCGCAACTTGCGTAGCTTGCGCTTACCGGTCGGCCGATCCGACAGATTGGCGGGATGACCCGGCCGGCCGGATCGCGGGGAAGAGGATGATCACGATTGCATCGAAGCGGCTCCATGTCGCCTACCTGGCCTTGGCCGTCGCACTGGCGGTCGCGGCGCTGGCGCTGGCCGTGCTGGTCAATCGCCAGCAGGACATCGCGCGGCAGGCGCAGATCGACACGCTCGAGCGGACCAGCGAGGCGCTCGCCACCCACGTCGCGGCGCTCGTCCAGAACACGCTCGACAACCCCGACCAGGAGCAGGCGGTACGCGCGACGCAGCAACTGATCGATGGGTACCGGCTGATCGGCGACGTGTTCAACATTCGCGTCAGCCGCGGCGATCGCGCGGTCCTGGCCGCCATGCGGCGCAAGAATCTGGAGAAGCCCGAGGACCTGCCTATCATGCTAACTGCATTGGGCGGCAAGGAGGCGCGCTCGTACGAAACCGTCGATGGCGTGCGCAACCATTGCGTCGCGGTTCCGCTCGAGGTGGGCGGGCAACCGTGGGGCGCGGTGGTCGTCTACCGCAATCTGGACCCGACCCATGCGACGCTGCGCACCGCCAATCGCCGCATTCTGTGGGTCAGCGGACTGACCTTCGCCGCGCTGCTCGTGTCGATCGGCGGCCTGCTCTGGTACGCCTCGATCGAGTTGCGGCGGGCCCGCGTGGCGCAGGCGCGCCAGTCGCGCCTGGCCCTGATGGGCACCATGGCGGCCAGTGTGGCGCACGAGATTCGCAATCCGCTGAACGCGCTGACGCTTGCCATCGAATACCTGAAGCGGCGCGCGCGAACCGCATCCGACGCGGTGCCCAGCGCCGAACTTGCCGAAGACCTGACATCGATGCAGCACGAAGTGGGCCGGCTCGAACAGGTGGTGCGCGACTTCGCCGACCTGTCGAGAGAGCCGCGCATCGAGCCGCAATCGACCAGCCTGCGCGGCGCGATCGAACACGTGGTCAATCTGTTCGGGCCGCTGGCGCGCCAGCGCGAGATCGATCTGTCCGCCCGCTACGACGACGGCGGACTGATGGTGAATGCCGATGTGCGGCGGATGGAGCAGGTGCTGGTCAATCTGGTCAAGAACGCCATCGAGGCCACGCCCTCCCACGGCAGCGTCGAGGTGCGCACCGCGGCCGATGACGGCCGGCTGGTCATCGAGGTGGTAGATACCGGCAGCGGCATCCCGGCGGAACGGCAGGCGCTACTGTTCGAGCCGTTCCAGAGTTCGCGCGCGCACGGGTTGGGGCTCGGGCTGTTTCTCAGCAAGCGGCTGGTCGAAGCCCACGGTGGTACGCTGACCATGAGTTCGCGGCCGGGCGCCGGCACCCGTATGCGCATCGTGCTGCCCGCGCCGCCCGTCCAGCTGTCGAGGGCCGCATGACATCTGACACGGTGGTCCCGCGCATTGCGATCGTCGAGGACGACGCCGGTCAGGCGCGCCAACTCGGCCGCATCCTCGAACTCGAGGGTTTTCTCACCAGCCACTATGCATCGCCGCTGGCCGCGCTCAGCGCCTGGGCGCAGGCGCCGCCCGACCTGGTGCTGACCGATCTCAACATGCCCGACATGGACGGCATCGCATTGTTGGAGAAGATGCGCGAGGCGCATCCGGGTCTGCCGGTCATCATGATGACGGCGTTCGGCTCGGTCGACACCGCCAAGCAGGCGCTCAAGCTCGGCGCCCACGACTACCTGCTCAAGCCGATCGATGTCGATGAATTGCTGGTGACCCTGCGCAAGGTGCTGCAGACCCGGCAACTGAAGCAGGAGAACCTGACGCTGCGCAAGCAGCTCAAGACGCAATACCAGTTCGAGCGCGCGATCGGCGCCGCGCCGGCCTGGCGGCGCGTCATGGAAACCGTCGACGCGGTGGCCGACAGCGAGGCAACTGCGCTGATCCTGGGCGAGAGCGGCACCGGCAAGGAACTGGTGGCCGAGGCGATTCACGCCCGCAGTGCGCGTGCCGCCGGCCCGCTGATCAAGGTGCATTGCGCGGCGCTGCCGGAGAACCTGCTCGAAGCCGAACTGTTCGGCCACGAGAAGGGTGCGTTCACCGGCGCGGCGGCGCTGCGCAAGGGGCGCTTCGAAGAGGCCGATGGCGGCACGCTGTTTCTCGACGAGGTCGGCGAAATCGCGCCGCCGGTGCAGGTCAAGCTGCTGCGCGTGCTGCAGCAGAAGACCTTCGAGCGGCTGGGCTCCGGCGCCACCCTGAAAGCCGATTTCCGCCTGATCGCCGCGACCAATCGAGACCTGCAGGCCGAGGTGAAGGCCGGTCACTTTCGCGAGGATCTGTACTACCGCCTCAACGTGATCCCGATTCCGCTGCCGCCCTTGCGCGAGCGGCGCGAGGACATCGCGCTGCTGGCGCAGCACTTTCTCGCCAAGGCCAATGCGCTCAACCGCAAACATGTCGAGGGCATCGGCGAAGCGGCGCTCGACCTGCTCGCGCGCTACCCGTTCCCCGGCAACGTGCGTGAGCTGGAGAACCTGATCGAACGCTGCGTCGTGCTCAGTCGCGGCACCCACATCGAGCCCGACGATCTGCCGCCGGAGTTGCACGGCACGCCGGGCGCTGCGCCGCAGGCCACGGCCGGCCCGGTCGAGCGGCTGTGGCGCGGCGAACTGAATCTCGACGCGCTCGAACGCTTGATCCTCGAGGACGCGATGCAGCGCTCGCGCGGCGTGCAGACAGAGGCCGCGCGCCTGCTCGGCATCAGCCGCCGCACGCTGCAGTACCGGCTGGAAAAGCACGGACTGTCGAAGTCCGCGCCGGAGTAGGCCGAAGCTGCCCCAAATCGTGTATCGCCACCCGCGTCTCTGCCCCGGATGGTGCACCTCGAGGCCGGGCAATCCGCACGGCAGCCCGTTTCCGGGCGCAGGATCGCATGGCACGTTTGCTGCTGTAAGGCTATCGTCACCCGAGTCGCAGGACGAAGGGAGAAGCCATCGATGCGCACCTGCATCGAACCAACCTCATCTAGGAGAACCAAATGAAAAATCCGATCCTGCTTTCCGCACTGTTGAGCGCTGCCGCTCTTGCGGCGAGCGCAAATGTTCTGGCGGATTCGGCGCCTGCCGCCTTCCAGGGCGGCCTGCTGGTCGATTCCAGGAGCATGACCTTGTACACCTTCGACAAGGATCCGGCCGGCGGCGGCAAGAGTGCCTGCAACGCGCAATGTGCCGCGGTCTGGCCGCCGTTGGCGGCAGCGGCCGGCAGTGCAGCGGGCGGCGATTTCGCCGAGATCACGCGCGAGGACGGCAGCAAACAGATCGCCTACAAGGGCCGCCCGCTCTACCGCTATGCGCCCGATCAGAAGCCTGGCGACATGAGCGGCGACAACTCGGGCGGGGTCTGGCATGTCGTGCGTTCCGAACCCGCCAAAGCGACGCAAAAGCCGGCCGGCACCTCGCCGTTCGCACCAGGTTACTGAAGGACTGTCAGCCTGTCGGGCTTCATTCCTTCCACGAATACAACCCGACAGACTGACAGGGCATGCGACAGCGCCGGGAAGCCGGCTGCCGGGCTGCTTTCCGGCAGCCCGCCCGCGCTCCGCCTGGCGCGGCGACTTCGCAGCGGCGCCAAAGTCAAAAAGGGTTCGACCTCGGTCGAACCCTCTTCAAGCATGCTCAGGCGCGATCACCCGCCCCGCATCCGGGCCTCGGGCGGCGATCGCCCCGGACACTCAGTGCGTCGTACGGGCGACTGCCGCTTTCGTCGCGACGGCGGACTTGCGCGACGCGGCGGCCTTGCGGTTGACGGCAGCCTCGACCGGCCTGGTCTTGCGCGCCACGGTGCGGCGGGCATGCGCGACCGGCTTCTCTGCCGTCTTGACCGCACGGGCTGGCGTTGCCCGCTTGCCGGCGGCCACGCGCGACAGCACCTCGGCACCGTCGCCCAGTTTGCCCGAGACGACCCGCGCGACTTGCGCGCCGGGCATGCTCAAGCGCACGGCGGCCTGTATGCCGTTCGCGACGATCGGGTTGTCGATACCGGAGGCGAACGCGGCAACCTGCTTGACGCCTGCCGCCGCCGTGTTCGAGCCCGCCTGGATGGCCTTCCTGGTGCCCGCACTGAGCATGTCGACACCCTTGACGATGGCATCGGCCAGCTTGCCGCGAATCTCGCATAGCTTGCTGGTCAGTTCGGGCGCGAGTTTGCCGGCCCGCTTGTCGGCCAGGTTTTCCAGGCCGCCGTTGACCGCACCGACCAGGCGGTGGCTGCCGGTGCGGCAGGCGCCGACTGTCAGCGTGGCGGCGTTGCGGTAGTTCTCGATGGTGTCCAGCGTGACGCGGCGAAGGGTTTGAGTGGTCATGGTTCTCGTCCTTGGCAGTTTGAAAAGTTGGCTTCGGTATCGGCTCGCGGCGATTCGCCATGCGAGCAACATTGCCGAATACGGATTCAGTGTCCGCGCAATCTCTAGAGGGCTCAACCTAAAGCACGCCATCCGGCCTCAGCTCGATTGCGCTTGCGTGGGCGTCGGCGTCGCGCGAAGCGTCAGCGCATACCAGTCGAACCTGCGCGTCAGCCACATCGCCAGGCCGAGCACGCCGAACAGCAGCAGGGCGCCCATCAGCAGGGCGTTGTCTTCGGAATTGAGCAGCCCGAAGAGCGCACCGTAGAGCGTGGCGAGCAGCGCGCCGAAGCCGGCTCCGCGCCGCCATCCGCCGAGCACGCCGGCCAGATAGAAGCTGACCAGGCCGACACAGGCGCTCGCCGCGATCAGGTAGGCGAGGTCGAACGCCATGTGTTCCGAGAGGGCGAGCAGCAGCAGGAAGAACATCGCGAGTGCCAGGCCGACCAGCGTGTATTGCGCCGGGTGCACCGGCAGCCGCTTCATCACTTCGAACAGGAAGAATGCCGCGAAGGTCAGTCCGACGAACAGGATGTCATACTTGATCGCGCGATCGGCCTGGGTATAGATATTCACCGGGTCGAGAAAGCGCACGTCGAGCGTATCGAGGCACTGGCTGTCGCGGCAGGCGGTGCCGCTGGCGATCTGCATGAGCTGTTGCTGTGCGCTGGTGGCGAGAGAGGCGACGCGCCATTTCGCGCTGAAGCCGCTGTCGGTCACCGATTGCGTCTTGGGATCGGGCAGGAATCGCCCGCTGAAGCTCGGGTGCGGCCAGCTCGATTGCAGATCGATGCGCGTATCGCCGGCCAGCGGCACGAAGCCGATGCGCTCGGTGCCGGTCAGATCGAGCTTGAGCGTGTAGGGCAGGGTCTGCGGCTTGCCGTTGGCCGTGATCGCGAGCGGCGCATGAATGCCGCTGTGCTGGCCGAGCTGCGCGCCCTGTGCGAATTCGGCTGCTGTGCCATCGATCTCGAGCTGCGGTGCGCCGGCCAGCCCGCGCGGGTCGGAAACGCCGAGCGACACGTACGCTTGGCCGACGATGATGCGCGAATCCTTTTCGCGCCGCTCGAACGTCAGTTCGGCCGGCATCGTCAGCGTGCCGGAGACGTGCGCCTGCATGGCAAAGACGCGCGCCGGGAACAGGCCGCGCTTCTTCACGCTGGTATCGACAGTGCCACTCAGGTTCAGCGTGTCGGGAAAGATCAGCACCTGCTTGGCCTGCCGGCGCCAGACCTCGCGCCATTTCTCGGTCTTCGGGTCGAGTTCGTTGGCACGGTATTCCTCTTCATACGGCACGATCAGGACCGGCCCGATCAGGGTCTGCGCGCCGGCATAGCTGTTGGCGATGTCGACGGTCGCCTGCGCCAGGTAGTTCTGCCGCTCGAGCACCAGGCCATGAATCATGGCCAGCGGAACCATCAGCAGCAGCGCGAGCAGCAGGATCGAGAGGGCCTTCAACAACAGCGTCTTTTGCATGGCGATGCCTCGGTGATGGAATGCGCTGAGTCTGGCTGCGACCTGTGGCGCAATGCCCTGCCGATAGTGGCCGAACGCTGTTCGATTCTGGCGAAATGCAGCGGCCTGCGAGCCGCATGGAATGGCGCTCCGGGCTATGGCATGCCCGGACCCCGCATGGAATGGCGCTCCTGGCAGTGCCAGGCCGAAGATCGCCTGTCCATGCGGCTTGCAGGCCGGCGCCCCCGCAGGTAACAGCCGTGAAACGAAAACAGGGCGCGCCAGCGAGGCGCGCCCTGTCGGAACGACTGCGGCCGGCCCGTTCGAGGCCGGCCGCCGGTACTGACTTACTTGTAGTAGCCGACTGCGCAGACCTGGTCGCCGATCTTGGTCACATAGCTGACCTTGGATACCGGCTCGGTGCTGCCCGGGCGCGGCCACATGTAGGCGACCTCGGCGATCTTGCCCTCGGCCGCAACCTTGTACATCTCCTCGCCCAGCGCCTTGCCGGCCTTGTCCTTGAGATCCTTCAGGCTCTTGCCGGTCAGAGACGGATGGGCCGTGAAATTGCCGTCGGGTCCGCCGCAGAACGGATAGAGATCGCGATCCTTGAAGCCGCCTTCACCCTTGGCGAACTGGCCCAATGCGCCGGCCTTGTCGGCCTTCACCGCGGCGGCAGCCTTTTCGAGCATTGCCTTGGCCTCGGCTGCCGTGCCGAAATCCGCCGCGAAGGCCGCGCCCACCGTCAGAACAAATGCCGAACAACCCACTGCGAAAAGCTTCTTCATCGATTTCTCCCTCCAGATCACATGAAATAAGAACAGGCTTTGAAGCCTGTTGTCCCCCAGCAGCGACGCAATGGTAGTCGCATACGAGTTTTGGCGAAAGCGTCTCAAAACCACGACAGGTGGCGGTCCCATAGTCCGATGCTCGTCAGTGCCGCAGAATTTTGGCCAGGAACTGCTGGGCGCGTTCGCTGCGCGGCGTGCCGAAAAAGCTCTCCTTGGTGCAATCCTCGACGATGCGCCCGTGATCCATGAAGATCACCCGATGCGCCACGCGGCGCGCGAAACCCATCTCGTGAGTGACGCACATCATGGTCATGCCCTCTTCGGCGAGTTTCACCATCACGTCGAGCACCTCGCTGATCATCTCCGGGTCGAGCGCCGAGGTCGGCTCGTCGAACAGCATGCAAACCGGGTCCATCGCCAGCGCGCGGGCGATCGCCACCCGCTGCTGCTGGCCGCCGGAGAGTTGCGCCGGAAACTTGTCGCGGTGCGCGGCGAGGCCGACGCGATCGAGCATCGCCAGGCCGCGGGTGATCGCTTCATCGCGGCTGCGGCCGAGCACCCGGGTCTGGCCCAGCGTCAGGTTGTCGGTGATCGACAGGTGGGGAAACAGCTCGAAGTGCTGGAACACCATGCCGACCCGCGCGCGCAGGCGGTTGAGGTCGGTGCCGGCGGCGGTCACGCTGACGCCGTCGACCACCACCTCGCCACGCTGCACCGGCTCGAGGCCATTGACGCATTTGATCAGCGTCGACTTGCCCGAGCCCGAGGGGCCGCACACCACGACCACCTCGCCCTTGGCGACCTCGGTGCTGCAGTCGTCGAGAACCCGGGTCGGGCCATACCATTTGGATACGCCGCGAATCGATATCACGTCTGCCTCAGCGGGGTATCGCCACCCGCGCCTGCAGCCGGCGTACCAGCCGCGACAGGGTGAAGCAGATGGCGAAGTAGATCAGCGCGACCAGCAGATACATCTCGACCGGCCGGTTGTAGTTCTTGCCGCTGATCTCGGCCGCCTTGAGCAGATCCGTGGCGCCGATCGCATAGACCAGCGAGGTGTCCTGGAACAGGATGATGGTCTGCGTCAGCAGCACCGGCAGCATGTTGCGAAATGCCTGCGGCAGCACCACGTCGCGCATCGACTGCGCGTAGCCGAGGCCCAGCGCACGCGCGGCGTCTACCTGGCCCCTGGGCACGCTCTGGATACCGGCGCGCATGATCTCGCCATAGAAGGCGGCTTCGAACAGCGTGAAGGTGATCAGTGCCGAGTTCTCCGCGCCGACCGGTTTGCCGCTGATCAGCGGAATCACCAGAAAAAACCACAGTATCACCATCAGCAGCGGAATCGAGCGCAGGATATTGACATAGGCGGCCGCGCTGTTGCGCAGCACCGCGAACGGCGACAGCCGCGCGAGTGCCAGCAGCGTGCCGAAGACGATGCCACCCGTCATCGCCACCAGGGTGAGTTTGAGGCTGAACAGCAGCCCGGTCCACAGGAACGGCAGGCTGGCGCGGACGACTTCGAGGTCGAGGTTATCCAGCATCAGCCGATGCTGCCGGGAATTCGAGTGCGCGCTTCGATCAGCGCCATCACGCGGTTGGCGATGAAGGCGCAGAGAAAATACAGCAGGGTCACGGCGATGTAGGTTTCGATGCCCTGCTCGGAGTCCTCCTGCATCTGGCGCGCGCGGAAGGTCAGCTCGAGCAGGCCGATCGCATAGGCCACCGAGGAGTTCTTGAAGGTGTTCATGAACTCCGAGGTCAGCGGCGCCATGATGACGCGCAGCGCGCGCGGCAGCAGCACATGCCGGTAGGCCTGCGCGCTGCTCAGGCCGAGTGCGAGGGCAGCGTCGCGCTGGCCGCGCGGCAGCGACTGAATGCCGGCGCGCACCTGCTCGGCGATGCGGGCCGAGGTAAACAGCCCGAGGCACAGTGTGGCGGTGACGAACTCCTTCGCCGGCATGTCCTGCTTGATCCACAGCGACAGTTCGCGCGGCAGGAGCTCCGGTACCACGAAGAACCAGAGGAACATCTGTACCAGCAGCGGGATATTGCGGAACAGTTCGACCCAGGCAGCCCCCGCGCCGGAGAGCGTGCGACTGCGGGTGGTGCGCAGCACGCCGATCGCCGTGCCGAGTGCCAGCGCGATCACCCAGGCGCTAAGCGAACAGGCCACCGTCCAGCCCAGTCCGCTCAGCAGCCAGTCGAAATAGGTCTCCTCACCGGCCTGCACTTGCTGGGCGAAGATGCCCCAGTTCCAGTGGTAATTCAAAGGCGGAACCTCGCGTCGTCGTCGACCATGCGCGCGGCTCCGGCGTGGCACCCCACCCTGGCCTTCCCCCTGAGAGGGGGAAGGCCAGGGTGGGGGTCGGGCGATGGTGCCAGCCACATTGACCGCATACCCGTCATCGGAGCCTGGCGCGGCCGTTCACGCGACTACCTGCGGTTGAAACTCTCCGCCGACGCGTCGCTCGGGTTGCGGATCAGTTCCTTCAGCGTGTCGCTCATTGCAAACTTCAGGTTCACGTTGCGCGGCGGAATCGGCGACATAAACCATCTGGAATAGAGCCGCTCGATCTCGCCACTCTTCATCAGGCCGCCGACCACGCCGTCGACCAGCTTCTTGAACTCAGGGTCGTCACGCCGCAGCATGATGGCGATCGGCTCGATCGACAGCGTCTCGCCGACGATCGCGTAATTCTCGGGCGCCTTCGAGGTCGCGATCAGCCCGGCGAGCAGATTGTCGTCCATCACGAAGGCCACCGCACGATCGGTCTCGAGCATCAGAAAGGAATCGGCGTGGTCCTTGCCGTACACCTCCTTGAACTCGACCGAACGGCTCTTCTCGTTGGCGCGCATCAGCGCCACCGAGGTGGTGCCGGTGGTGGTCGCGATCGGCTTGCCGTCGAGCTGGGTCAGACTGGTGATGCCGGAGGACTTCTTCACCGCCATTCGCACATGGGTGACGAAGGTCGTCGGCGCGAACGCCACCTGGCGCGCGCGCGCCTCGTTGTTGGTGGTCGATCCGCATTCCAGATCGACCGTGCCGTTGGTCACCAGCGGTATGCGGTTCTGCGAAGTTACCGACTGGTGCGCCACCTTGAGCGCCGGCAGTTTCAACTGCGTCTTTATCGCATCGACGATGCGGTTGCAGATGTCGATGTGGTAGCCGATCGGCTGCTGGCTCGCGTCCAGGTAGGAGAGCGGAATCGACGACTCGCGCACCCCGAGGGTGATGGCGCCGTTCTCGCGGATCCTCTTCAGCGTGCCCTCGTCGGCCGCCGCGCCCTCGGCGAACAGGGCGCCGACCGTCATCGCGGCGGCGAGCAGGATGCTTGCGCAGTGTCGTTTCATGGGGTCTCCTTGCGGGGCGTCGGCCCCTGCCGACGCGTTGTCGTGCCGGCAACATATCACGATCGGGCGTGCCTTCGCGTGTTCATGGAAACTGGCTCTCGTCCGCGTGGGCATTGCCATCCGCTGAACCCACACCGGCGCGAATTGAGCGCGCCTGCACACGGCAGAGTTGCCCGCTGGCTGCGCTTGTGCAATGATCATGGCATTGCAACTGCCGGCCGCCCGGATGGACCGCAGCGAGCGTTTCAAGAAGATCAGGCAGTCCCTGGAGCGGCACCGCGCCGTAGCGTTCGATACCTTGCGCGCGACGCTCGAAGTCTCGCGCGCCACCCTGCATCGCGATCTTGCCTATCTGCGCGACCGGCTCGACACCCCGATCGTGTTCGACCGCGAAGCCGGCGGATACCGCATCGACCGCTCGCTGGCGGCGATCGGCGGGCAGTACGAACTGCCTGGCCTGTGGTTTACCGCTGCCGAGATCCATGCGCTGCTGACCATGCAGCATCTGCTTGCCAACCTCGATCCCGGCGGGTTGCTGGCAGAGCACATCCAGCCGCTTGTCGCGCGCCTCAATGCCCTGCTCGGCGGCGCGGACGACAGCGCCGAACAGATACGCCGCCGCATCCTGATCGTCGGTCTCGGCAAGCGGGCCATGAAGCTCGAACACTTCGAGCGCGTCGGCTCCGCGCTGCTGCGGCGCAAGCGCCTGCTGATCGACTATTTCTCGCGCGGGCGCGGCGCCCTGACCGAGCGCGAAATCTCGCCCCAGCGGCTCGTGCATTACCGCGAAAACTGGTATCTGGACGCCTGGTGCCACAAGCGGCGCGGCCTGCGCAACTTCGCCGTCGACTCGATCCGCCGCGCCCAGGTATTGGAGAAGCCGGCCCGCGAAGTCACAGCGAAGACCGTCGCCGCCGCGCTCGGCCCCGGCTACGGCATCTTCGCCGGCCGCCGCCTCAAGTGGGCCACGCTGCGCTTCACCCCCGAGCGCGCCCGCTGGGTCGCGGCCGAACACTGGCATCCCAAACAGCGCGGCTGCTTCGAGCCGGATGGCCACTACCTGCTCGAAATTCCCTACGCCGACCACCGCGAACTGCAGATGGATATCCTCAAGTACGGAGCGGAGGTCGAGGTTGTGGCGCCGGTTGAATTGCGAGAGCTGATTGCCGCGCAGGTCGAAAGGCTTGCAAGAATTTACGGCGAGACCGAGTCAGGCTCACGCCATGAGACTGGCGGGGGATAGGCTTGCCCGAAACGACTGCAGCGGCGCGCCGCTGAATCATGGAACCCTCCGACGATATTCCGCTGGCGCACATCGGGCCTGACGGCGAGCACCACTCGCTTTCCGGGCATCTGCGCGAAGTCGCGCGACGTGCGGGGGAGAACGCGGCCCTCTTCGATGCCAGTGATTGGGGGCGACTCGCGGGTATCTGGCATGACCTCGGCAAATACCGCTCGGGTTTTCAGGCCTATATTCGGCAATCCAATGGGTCGGAAGCGCATATCGAAGGGAAGGTTGCCGGGCGCGAGAAGACCCATTCGGCCGCAGGCGCCATCTGGGCGCAACGCTACCTGCCTGAACTCGCGGGCAAGCAGGGCGATCTCATCGCACAGGTTCTCGCGTATGTCATTGCGGGGCATCACGCCGGATTGGACAACTGGGAGGGTGGCCTGAAAGCGCGACTCGCGAGCTCGGACAGCACCAGGGAATTCGACGAAGCGACAGCAGCCGTGCCGACACCCGAGATTCTTCGCCCGAAATTGCCTGCGCCCGACCTTTCACGAATGCCGGCCGACGCGAGGACCGGTATTCCCGGCAGCTTTGCCCTGTGGGTACGCATGCTGTTCTCGGCTCTGGTCGACGCGGACTTTCTCGACACCGAGGCCTTCATGAACGCAGGCAAGAGTGCTGCGCGCGATGGCTTCGCGTCGCTCGATCAGTTGTCCAAGGTATTCGATGCCCACATGCAATCGGTCGCCGAACAGGCAGATCCAACGCCGGTCAACGTCATGCGCGCCGGCGTTCTGCGCCAATGTCGCGACAAGGCGCCTTGCGCGCCGGGCGTCTTTACTCTGACCGTGCCGACCGGTGGCGGCAAGACCTTGTCCAGCCTCGCCTTCGCCCTGCGTCATGCGGTACTTCACAGCAAGCGGCGAGTCATCTACGCGATTCCCTACACCAGCATCATCGAGCAGACTGCGGACATCTTTCGCGGCATTCTGGGCCAGCCGAATGTCGTCGAGCATCACAGCAATGCCGAGTCCGATCCGGCACAGGAGACGTCGCGCTCGCGCCTCGCTTGCGAGAACTGGGACGCGCCGCTTATCGTCACCACCAACGTCCAGCTCCTCGAGAGCCTGTTCGCGCGCCGAACCTCGCGCTGCCGCAAGCTGCACAACCTCGTTGGCAGCGTGATTGTGCTGGATGAAGCGCAACTGTTGCCGGTCGAGTTCCTGCAACCGATACTCGACGTGCTGCGTTTGCTGGTAGCCGATTACGGCGTCACGCTGTTGCTGTGTACCGCCACGCAACCGGCATTGACCTCACGGCAGAGCTTCGATCCGCGCAGGGGTTTGCGCGGCTTTGCCGCGGAGCAGGTGACCGAGATCATTGACGATGTGCCCACGCTTTACGCCACGCTCAAACGCGTCGAAGTGCATCGCCCGACAAGCCTGGAAACCCAACGTGACTGGCCGGATATTGCGCGCGAGTTTGCGCAGCACGACGCGGTGCTCGCCATCGTCAATCGGCGGGCCGATGCGCGAGAACTCTACGGCCTCGTCAGATCGCACGACGGCGAAGGTCTCTGGCACCTCTCGGCGCTCATGTGTCCCGAGCATCGCAGCGACACCATCGCCGCCATCAAACAATCACTCGACATCCGCCGCGAGGCGCTCACCCGTGGAGAGTCCGCTCGACCTGTGCGCGTCGTCAGCACCCAGCTCGTCGAAGCCGGCGTCGACATGGATTTCCCGGTCGTCTTCCGTGCCATGGCGGGGCTCGATTCGATCGCCCAGGCCGCCGGCCGCTGCAATCGGGAAGGGCGGCTGGAGCGAGGCCAGGTTCATGTATTTGTGCCGCCGACGCTGCCGCCACCGGGTTTGCTGCGCCAGGCCGAGAGCACCTGCCGCACGATCTGGCATGGCGTGACCGGTGATCCGCTGGATCTGCAGCTTTTTCCGCCGTACTTCAGGCGGCTCTATGCGGACGGCAATCTGGACAAACACGGCATCTGCGACATGCTTCGGGTCGGAAGGGAGGCGGACGTGCGTTTCCGCGACGCGTCGGAGCGCTTTCGACTTATCGACAACGAGGATTCGGGCACGGTCATGGTGCGCTATCCGGTCGGAAGTAGCGGCGAGGTCGATCAGTGGGTCGCGATGCTCGAGCGCGACGGGCCGCAGCGCTGGCTGATGCGCAAGCTGCAGCGCTTCGGAGTAACGATCTACCAGTACGACATTCGTCGTCTGCTGAATCAGGGCGACATCCGAGAAGTGGGTGGCTGCCCGGGGCTCTACCTGCAAGTGTCAGACGTGTTCTACAACAGCCTGATCGGTGCGACGCTCAACGGGGCGCCGGGAGATCCCGGTAACTTGGTAATTTGAGGCCGTGTCATGGAGTCGAACTTACTGGAGGGAGGGAATGGCTGAATGATGAAACGCTTCTGCCTTGAAGTCTCTGGCGATTTCGCCTGCTTTACGCGCCCGGAAATGAAGGTCGAGCGTGTCTCGTATGACTTGATTACCCCGTCGGCTGCGCGCGCGGTGTTCGAATCCATCCTGTGGAAGCCAGCGATCCGCTGGCATATCCGGCGTATCGAAGTGCTGCATCCGGTGCGATGGACGAGCGTTCGGCGCAACGAGGTCGCGTCGGTCGTTTCGACCCGAAACGCGATCGCCGCAATGAACGGCGGCACCGGCCAGCTAGGCTTGTACGTCGAGGAAGATCGCCAGCAGCGCGCCGGACTGTTCCTGCGCGACGTGGCCTATCGGCTGCACGCCGAGCTGGAGTTTCTCCAGGATCGCGCACCCAACGACATGCTCTCGAAATACACCGAGATGTTCGTGCGCCGCGCAACCAAGGGACAGTGCGTCAACCAGCCCTATCTCGGTTGCCGGGAGTTCGCCGCGCGCTTTCGCCTGGTCGAAGACCCGGATGCCGAGCCACTTGCCGAATCGAGCCTCGATGGCGACCTTGGCTGGATGTTCTACGACATGGATTTTGAGAATCCGGCGGACCCGCAGCCCCAGTTTTTTCGCGCAAGACTCGATCGTGGCGTGCTCGACCTCGCCGGCGTGGAGTTACGCAGATGATCCTCACGGCGCTCAATGACTATTACCGGCGCAAGATGGCCGACCCCGACCCGGCGCGTCGGCTGCCAGCATTCGGTTTCGAAGACAAGGAGATTCCCTTTGTCATCGAGCTTGGCAGTGATGGTTCGCTTGCCGCAATCAAGGATACGCGTAGCGGCGATGGCAAAAAGAAGACTGCCGCCCGCTTCCTCGTACCGAAAGGGGTGAAAAAGACTTCCGGTATTGCAGCCAATTTGCTGTGGGATACCGCAGAGTATGCCGTCGGCGTCGATACGAAGGACAAGCCAGAGCGCGTCGTACAGCAGCATGCCGCGTTCCGCGCGCGTATCGACGCCTTGCCGGATGCGGCACAGGCCGATGCCGGCATCGTGGCGCTGCGCAGGTTTCTCGACGATCAGCCACAGCGAGCGCTTGCCGCCGATCCGCTGTGGGAGGAGATACGTAGCGCCAACCCTGTTGTGTCTTTCCGGCTTGCGGAAGATAGCGATCTGATCTGCCAGCGGCCGGCAATTGTGGAGTCGGCGTCGCAAGTGACGAACCAGGAAGCAGACGTCACGGAGTCGATGTGCCTCGTAACCGGCAGTCGACACGAGGCGGAGAGGTTGCATACCGCCATCAAGGGCGTCTGGGGCGCGCAAACATCCGGGGCCAACATCGTGTCGTTCAATCTCGATGCTTTCAACTCCTATGGCAAGTCGCAGGGTGCCAACGCGCCGGTCGGCAAGCATGCCGCGTTTGCTTACACCACGGCGCTGAATCATCTGCTCGCCAAAGGCTCTGCGCAGCGCATTCAGGTGGGCGACGCCTCCACGGTTTTCTGGGCGCAACAGCAAGACGAAGTAGAGGACGTATTCGCGCAGTTCTTCGGCGAGACCGACGACCCTGACGCGCGTACCGTGCAAGTCAAGGCGTTGCTGGAAGCGGTCGATACCGGCAAGTTCGACGGCGGGCGGGGTGAAAAAAGGTTCTATGTGCTTGGGCTCGCGCCGAACGCGGCGCGCATCGCGGTGCGCTTCTGGCATGCCGCACCGCTACGAAGCATTGCCTCGCGCGTCGCCGCCTGGTTTAGCGATCTCGAAGTCGGCCGGGGACCGAACGACCCGGAGTATCCAAGCCTATTTCGATTGCTGACCGCAATCAGCGTGCAAGGCAAAGCCGACAACATTCCGCCAAACCTCGGTGGCGACGTGATGCGCAGCATCCTCGCCGGCACGCCGTTTCCAGCGATGTGGCTGAACGCCGCCGTGCAGCGCTGTCGTGCCGAACAGCGCGTGACCTACCTGCGTGCCGCCGCGATCAAGGCGTGCCTGAATCGATCCATCCGTCGCAATGACAACGAGAAGGAGTTTGCGCCCATGCTCGACCCAAGCAATACAAACACCGCGTACCGGCTTGGTCGGCTGTTTGCCGCGCTGGAAAAGATACAAGAGGAAGCCAGCCCGGGATTGAACGCCACCATTCGTGACCGCTACTACGGTGCGGCCTCCACGACGCCGGTGACGGTGTTCACCAGCCTGCTGCGCTTGAAGAACGCCCACCTGAAGAAGCTCAATCCCGGACGGACGGTCTGGTTCGAGAAGCTCCTGGCCGAGGTACTGGGCGAGGTCGCCGACTTTCCTGCGCATCTGATGCTGCCGGATCAGGGCCGTTTCGCGCTGGGCTACTACCATCAGCGGCAGTCGTTCTTCACCAAACACACCGACGAACATCCCAACACTTCCGAAGGAAAATGAAATGAGTCTGACCAACCGCTACGACTTCGTCCTGGTTTTCGATGTGCGCGACGGCAACCCGAATGGCGACCCGGATGCCGGCAATCTCCCGCGTCTGGATGCCGAATCCGGTCACGGACTCGTCACCGATGTATCGCTCAAGCGCAAGGTGCGCAACTTCGTCGGCATGGTGAAAGGCGAGACGCCGCCCTTCGACATCTACGTGAAGGAAAAGGCGATCCTCAATCAGGCACACGAGAAGGCCTATGTCGCCATCGGCGCGAAAGACGCGCTGAAGGGCGAAGACAAGAAGCGCAAGGGAAGCGGCGATATAGTCGATCAGGCCCGCAGGTGGATGTGCGCCAACTTCTACGATGTCCGCACGTTTGGCGCGGTCATGTCGCTCGGCGTGAATTGCGGCCAGGTGCGTGGCCCGGTGCAACTCACGTTCGCGCGGTCCGTCGAGCCTATCGTTGCGCTCGAACACTCGATCACTCGAATGGCCGTGGCGACCGAAGCCGAGGCCGAAAAGCAGCAGGGCGACAACCGCACCATGGGCCGCAAGCACACCGTACCCTACGGCTTGTACGTCGCGCACGGCTTTATCTCGGCCTTTCTCGCCAAGCAAACCGGCTTCGGCGACGACGATCTTGAATTGCTGTGGCAGGCGCTGGAGCAGATGTTCGAGCACGACCGCTCAGCCGCGCGCGGCGAAATGGCGACACGCGGGCTGTATGTGTTCAAGCACGATTCCGAACTCGGAAACGCGCATGCCCACGCGCTGTTCGACCGCGTCCAGATCAAGCGCAACGAAGGCGTCGAAGTGCCGCGCAACTTTGTGGACTACAGGGTCAGCGTCGATGCGGAGAACCTGCCGGCCGGCGTGACACTGATCCCCCGGGTGGGTTGAACCGTCCGGGTCATTTGTTTGCCATCGAGTTCAGGGCATACTCGGGACATTCATGCTTGACTGCCGTTGGAATTCTGGTGCTTGCACCCGGCAGGCGGTCGCGCTGTTTCGGAGGTGGTGAGATGAACGAGATCGTGTTTCTGGTCGAAGAGGCGCCCGAAGGCGGCTATACGGCGCGTGCGCTCGGCGTATCGGTATTTACCGAAGCCGACACGCTGCCCGAGTTGCACGCGGCATTGCGCGATGCCGTTCATTGTCATTTCGAGCCGGAGGCGGCACCGAAGCTGATTCGCCTTCACTTCGTGCGCGACGAAGTGATCGCCGCATGAGGCTGCCGCGCGACCTGAGCGGTGCGGAACTGGCAAGGCGCCTCGAACGACTCGGCTACGTCACATCGCGGCAAACCGGCAGTCACATGCGGCTGACTTGTGCCAGCGTGCAGGAACATCATCTGACAGTGCCGCGTCATGACCCGCTGCGCATCGCCGCGCTCGCGGCCATTCTGGCAGGTCTCGCCGCCGCCCAGGGTATCTCGCGCGACGAACTGCTGACCCCCCTATTCGGTTAGCGCCAGCCGGCGATGAGCGCCGACGCAAGCCTTTCAATTGCACCATACGCCGACCGCCGTACGGTTCGACGCTGCGCCGTGCGGCGGTCAATGCGGCGAAATGTCCAGCGGTTCGCCGAGCAGACGGACGAAGGGCGCAAGATCCTTCGCGTCGCTCCGCCGGCAGCGGCGCACGAAACGTCCGTTTGCAGTGACCATCGGTACGCCGATGTGCATTGCAGCCGCCAGGTAGGTGCAATCGTAGGCAGGATGATCGAGGCGCACGGCGAGTTCGAGCACATGGCTCATCAGGGGTTTGATGGGGATCCACTCGATTCGCGCTGCCGCGAGCGCAGTAAGCGCGACGTCGGACTCCTTTGCGTCGAGTTCTTTCTTCATCCGCTTGCGCCAGAGCACGTTGAGTCATTCGGGCAGCAGCAGTTCCGGCGCGTGTATCCGGTGGGCGAGCAGGTCAAGCGCCGTCGCGGAATCCGGCTCGGGAATTACCCATTTGATCGCGATGTTGGTATCGACGACGCATTTCATTCCGCGTCCTTGTCCCGCGACTCTCGCAGCAGGACTTCGGACGGCGTGTGCTTGCGGCCGGCGCTCAGGGCGCGGCTGATGGCGGCCAGACGCTTGAACTCGGCGTTGGGATTGGCTTCCGGTCGGGCCAGGGCTTCTGCCACGATGGCGCGCAACTCGGTCGCCATTGATCGTCCGTTTTTGGCGGCACGCTCGCGCAGACCTTGCTTCAGCGATTCGTCCAGATTGCGAAGGATGATGTCCGCCATGATTTGCTCACATTCGGTTTGGCGATATCGATGATATCAAACTCGCCGCCTGCACCGCCAGCGCCGGATGAGGCGTCCATCCCGCTGTCGGCCCTCCAGCATTGGTGCTACTGCCAGCGCCAGTGCGCGCTGATTCATGTCGAGCAGGCGTTTGCCGAGAACGTTTTCACCCTGCGTGGGCAGGCGGTGCACAAGCGCGTCGACGAACCCGGCGTCGAGCTGCGCGCCGGCCTGCGCATCGAGCGCGCGCTGCCGGTCTGGAGCGAGCGCCTGGGCCTGATCGGCAAGGCCGACGTGGTCGAATTCGAGCCCGATGGCACGCCCTATCCGGTGGAGTACAAGCACGGTACGCGGCGCAAGGCCGGTTTCATCGCCGGCTGCGATGAGCTTCAACTCGCCGCGCAGGCGCTGTGTCTCGAAGAAATGACCGGCCGCGCGGTGGCCGAAGGCGCGCTGTTCTACGCCAGTTCGAAGCGGCGGCGCATCGTTGCCGTCACCCCGGCGCTGCGCGCGCAGGTGGAACAGGCGGCGACCGGCGTGCGTGCGCTGCTGGCTGTCGGCAAGCTGCCGCCGCCGGTGAATGACGAACGTTGTCGCGCCTGTTCGCTGGTGGATCTGTGCCAGCCGCGGGCGATCGCCGCGCGCGACGCGCAGGCCGCAGCACGTCGCCATTTGTTCGATCCCGAGGATTGACCCGTGCAACTGCTCAACACGCTCTATGTGACCACGCCCGAAAGCTACCTGCGGCGGGAGAACGATACCATCCGCGTTGAGGTCGAGCGCGAAGTCAAACTGCGCGTGCCGCTGCATCACGTGGGCGCGGTGGTGTGCATGGGCAACGTCGGCTTGTCGACGCCACTGATCCATCGGCTTGCGGATGAAGGAGTGGCCCTGGTGCTGCTCGATGGCAACGGCCGATTCAAGGCGCGCATCGAAGGCGCGGTGTCCGGCAATGTGCTGTTGCGCCGCGCGCAGCACGATCGATCGATGGACGCCGCGTTCACGCTGGAAACCGCGCGCGCCTGTGTCGCCGGCAAGATCAGGAACGCGCGGCAGGTGCTGCTACGCGGTGCGCGCGAGGCCAAGGCCGCCGATGACACGGCGGCCATCACGCGTGGCGCCGATGATCTCGCCGGCAGCCTGCGCGCATTGCCGCAGTCGGCCGACCTCGATACCCTGCGCGGCGTCGAGGGCGAGGCGGCGCGCCAGTACTTCGCCGCGCTCAACCTGCTGGTGCGGGCCGACGCGCGTGATGCCTTCCGCATGGACGGCCGCACACGCCGCCCGCCGCGCGACCGGATGAATGCGCTGCTCTCCTTCCTCTATTCGATGTGGATGAACGATTGCCGCTCTGCGCTCGAAGCGGCAGGACTCGACCCGCAGGTTGGCTTTCTGCATGCGCTGCGGCCGGGCCGGGCGGCGCTGGCGCTTGACCTGATGGAAGAGTTCCGTCCGTTCGCCGACCGGCTGGCGCTCACCCTGATCAATCGCGCGCAAGTCGGAGCCGGCGACTTCGCCGAGCGCGAAGGCGGCGCAGTGCTGCTCGACGGCGATGCGCGCAAGACCGTGGTCGTCGCCTATCAGGAGCGCAAGCAGGAAGAGATGACTCATCCTCTGCTCGCCCAGCCGCTCGCACTCGGGCTGCTGCCTTTGATCCAGGCGCGGCTGTTGGCACGCGCGATACGCGGCGAGACCGAAGGCTATCTGCCATTCCTCACGAGGTGAGCCATGCTGGTGATCGTGTGCTACGACGTGAATACCGAGACCAAAGCCGGACGGCGGCGCCTGCGCCGCGTGGCCAAGGTGTGCGAGAGCACCGGGCAACGCGTCCAGAAGTCGGTGTTCGAATGCCAGGTAGATCTGATGCAGATGGAAGATCTCGAACGCCGCCTGCTGGCCGAGGTGAATCTCGAGCAGGATTGCCTGCGCCTGTACCGCCTGCCCGATACGCGCGGCTGCGAAGTGCGCGAGCACGGCAATTTCCGGGCGACCGATTTTGATGCTCCGCTGGTACTATGAACCACGCGCGGACCTCGAGCAGTCGCTACATCAGCGGCAGGTTCGCGCGTTCGATAGCGTGCTGAATTGAAAAGTGATTCGCAAATTCGACGTTCTGCATTTGGTTCTTTTGCCGACCGCGCGCGTGGGTTCGCGCAACGCGCGGGTTTTCGGCAGGTGCTTCATGGTGTTGTGCGCGAACGGTCGCCCCGCTCGATCGAGCGGGGCGTGGATTGAAACAAGGAAGGCGGCATCATGTTCGGTGGGCGCACCGGTCGCCCCGCTCGATCGAGCGGGGCGTGGATTGAAACCGGCTATCACGCTCGACTATGTGGGCCATGCGGCGTCGCCCCGCTCGATCGAGCGGGGCGTGGATTGAAACATCCAGTCCTGCAGCCTGACCAACATCAAGGTTGTCTGTCGCCCCGCTCGATCGAGCGGGGCGTGGATTGAAACATAACTCGACGCTTGGGCTGCCTTGGGAGTACAAGTCGCCCCGCTCGATCGAGCGGGGCGTGGATTGAAACCGTTATGCGTTTCTGCTGCTCTACCTGTAGGGCTGCGTCGCCCCGCTCGATCGAGCGGGGCGTGGATTGAAACCGTCATAATCTCGGCTGATCGATGAGTAGCTCCCGGTCGCCCCGCTCGATCGAGCGGGGCGTGGATTGAAACAACCCGAGCTACGCTACTCGATAACCTCGACGCGTTGGTCGCCCCGCTCGATCGAGCGGGGCGTGGATTGAAACTGCCATGTGACAGCACATGATACGGCGACGAGAGCGTCGCCCCGCTCGATCGAGCGGGGCGTGGATTGAAACAAGAACATGTCCATGCCTGACGGCGAGAAGGCGAGTCGCCCCGCTCGATCGAGCGGGGCGTGGATTGAAACGCTGCGCAGGATTGGCATCCAAATACTTTTGCAGTTGTCGCCCCGCTCGATCGAGCGGGGCGTGGATTGAAACAGCGCTCAATGACATTTACGATGAACGAGCGATCGGTCGCCCCGCTCGATCGAGCGGGGCGTGGATTGAAACATGCACTTCACGGCGCGCAGAATGATCCGCTTGTAAGTCGCCCCGCTCGATCGAGCGGGGCGTGGATTGAAACCGCTTTAACGGCGGCCAGGGACAAGTACATGGCAGAGTCGCCCCGCTCGATCGAGCGGGGCGTGGATTGAAACCGATCCATGCGCCCCTGATCAATTTGCGTCCGCCGGTCGCCCCGCTCGATCGAGCGGGGCGTGGATTGAAACCGCGCGCTGCCGTGACTCATGAGTTTGCCACCGCCTGTCGCCCCGCTCGATCGAGCGGGGCGTGGATTGAAACATTTAGGTCGTGGCCGGAGTAGACCTCAGATCCAACGTCGCCCCGCTCGATCGAGCGGGGCGTGGATTGAAACATATGATGCTGTCACAGCACTTCAGCCTTGACGAAAGTCGCCCCGCTCGATCGAGCGGGGCGTGGATTGAAACTGATGTCGTGGTCGCAGAGCCGACTTATACAGATGTCGCCCCGCTCGATCGAGCGGGGCGTGGATTGAAACTTGCATCGCAATACGAAACGATCTCTGCGTATTCAACGTCGCCCCGCTCGATCGAGCGGGGCGTGGATTGAAACCCTCATATGGCGTACTCGGAAGGTCGTAAGATTCAGTCGCCCCGCTCGATCGAGCGGGGCGTGGATTGAAACTCCCATATCCACCTTGTCAGGCCAGTTGCTGCCTGTCGCCCCGCTCGATCGAGCGGGGCGTGGATTGAAACATCCACGCCCGTTGTCAAGATGTCGCTCTAGGTGGTCGCCCCGCTCGATCGAGCGGGGCGTGGATTGAAACATGCGGTTGCAGGCCGAGGAGTCGAACCCCGCTCGGTCGCCCCGCTCGATCGAGCGGGGCGTGGATTGAAACCATCATGCAGTGTCGCAGCGTCACGCTGTCCATGCGTCGCCCCGCTCGATCGAGCGGGGTGTGGATTGAAACAAGAGTCAAGCCTATAATCCTGCGCTTCTCTCCGCGTCGCCCCGCTCGATCGAGCGGGGCGTGGATTGAAACGGCTGGTCGGGTCTCGTCCAGATACCGTGCGAAATAAGTCGCCCCGCTCGATCGAGCGGGGCGTGGATTGAAACAGTTGCACGCACCTGTATCCGCTCGTCACGATTATGTCGCCCCGCTCGATCGAGCGGGGCGTGGATTGAAACCGAATACGCCATATGAGGGAGACTCTCCGCAGGCGCGTCGCCCCGCTCGATCGAGCGGGGCGTGGATTGAAACATGCCAAACTGCACGCCATTGTCAATCACTGCCTGTCGCCCCGCTCGATCGAGCGGGGCGTGGATTGAAACTCAGTATTGCGAAAGAACCTCGCAAGCATATCCATGGTCGCCCCGCTCGATCGAGCGGGGCGTGGATTGAAACTCGGCGAGTGTCGGCGCTGTAGATGCGAAGATGCAGGTCGCCCCGCTCGATCGAGCGGGGCGTGGATTGAAACTTTCAAGAGCACAGTATTGGCATGAATCGCATCGGGTCGCCCCGCTCGATCGAGCGGGGCGTGGATTGAAACCACCGTCCGCGATTTGCGCGAGCGTACCGGCGAGCTGATTCGTGACGCCGAGGCGGGTAAGCTGTCCGTCATCACCAGACACGGCACCCCGGTATTCGTTGCGGTGCCGTTCGACGACACCTTGCTGCAGGAAGGTGTCGGCGCTGCATTGGCGATCAAGTTGTTCGACGAGGAACACATTTCACTTGGCCGCGCGGCTCACATGGCTGGGCGCTCGGTCGGCGAAATGGTCGACCTGCTCGGCAGGCACGGCATTGCTGTAATCCGTATCACTGCGGAGGAGTTGGGGCGGGAACTTACCGACTTCGATTGATCCGACTCGTGTTGTCGTTGCCGATGCGGGACCGCTGATCGCCCTCGGCCGGTTGAACGAGTTGCGGCTGTTGCCGGAGCTCTTCGACGACGTCGCCCACCGGTAGACAAACGCGGCAACGTCTGACTGGCCGTGTGTTCCTCGCGCTCGATGGGATGGGCCGCCTTCGCGCGGGAGACCCGAACTTCGTCTTGATCCGGCGCACGTCGAAGCAGCCGCGCTCTCAATCGAGAGCGGAGTGGATTGCAACTTGCGACGCAATCGGCCGGATCGATGCGCTTTCCGTCGTCAGAATCGGGCGATCGACCCTATGACGGCGCGCAGAACCGTATGCCTTCGTCGATCCAGCCTCGCTCGACGACCTCGAGAATCGCGGCGCGGTCGGTCGAGTAGCGATGGTTCGAGTCGAAGCCCAGCGCGAATCCGTTGTTGTAGGCTCGATAGACCGGGCTGAGGAATGCAGGGCAGGTCTGTTCAACTGCCGGCGTCGTGTAAAAATCGAACCGGTCGAATACCATGCTCTTGGTATTAGGGTCGAGTATCTGGTTGAGGAAGTTGCAATTACCGATGTCCGACGAATAGTAATAGGTCATCGGGCCGTAGGGCACGCCGGTCGTTGGGTCGATCCTGAGGTTGCCGTGAAACCGGCAGACCGGGACGGTTCCGCCGGATCTGAAGGTCCGGCCCGTTCTTCGCCACCATCCGGCGGCGCCGCTTTCGGCGAAGATCATCTCCTGCGCGTCGGCGGTGATGAAGTAGTGATCGAGAAAGGGTTCGTAGAACTCCACCACTTCCGTGCCGAGCGGGTCGGCGACGAATGGCACGTAGGCGCTGGCTTCGTTGGAGAACCCGCTCTCGGCGCGCTGGAAATTGTAGGCGGTTACCGCGAAATAATAGCGCGCGGCAGTAGGCAGGCCGACGACGGTGAACTGCGTGTCGCCGGCGACGTTGATCTTGAAGTCGTACTGCCCACTCGAGGTGCCCACGTACAGGAAGTAACCGCCGACGTTGTCACCGGGGCTCGGATTCCAGGCGGCGGCTATCGACGCGGCGTGGCCCGTCGCGGCCGTGCTCAGGAAAAGCCACAGAAACAGTTGGCGAAGGCCTGTCATGTGCTCGCCTCCATGTTGGAGAGATCGGAGCAGTTCGGTGCAACGGATATGCTGCCGTTGGTGCGACGGGGCCTGCTTGCCGAACGGGCCCCGTCGCGTCCGGCGATGCTTGCGCTGCCGGAACTGCGCGGATTCGGGACGAATTCGTCGGAGACATCGATCGTCGCTAGTACCTATGCTACGCCAAGTCGTGAGCACATGTGCACGGTTACATATGGCCGTGCCGGCGTGGCCATTGTTCGCTCAGTTCCAGGCGGTGCGAATGGCAGCCACGCCATGAGCGCCGGCCGCGCGGGCCGCGTCGCGGTGTTCGCGCCCGAGCCCGCCGAGCGCGAATACCGGCATCGGCAATCCGGCGGCCAGCCGGGAGAAGGCCGGCCAGCCGAGCCCGGGCTGATGGGCGTGGGTCGGTGTGGGCCGGACCGGTCCGAGCACGACGAAGTCGGCGCCTAGCGATGCGGCGCGATCCAGTTCGTCACGGTCGTGACAGGAGGCGCCGATGAGCGGCAGGTCGGGGCGGTCGGCGAGTTGCAATAGTTGCGCGGCGGGCAGATGCACGCCGTCGGCGTCGAGTTCGCCGGCAAGCGCGACGTCGCCATTGATCAGCACGCGGGCGCCGTGGGCGTGCGCACGCGCCACCACCTCGCCGGCAAAGCGCCGGCGCGCCGGCGCATCGAGCGCGGCTTCGCGTACCTGGATCAGGCGCAGGCCGCGCGCCAGCGCGGCGTCGATCTGCGCGAGCTGGGTTTCGGCTCCGATCTGCCAGGCATGAGTGATGGCGTACTCGTGCGGCAGGGCGAGCGCGGCGAGCACCGGGCCGTTGGCCGGCAGCATCGGCGAGACCGTAACCGCGTCGATGCGCTGCCAGGACAGCGCGCTGTGAATGTGGTCGGTGAGCTCGCCCGACCAGCGCGGCACTTCGAAGAAATGCAGCCGCACATGGGCGTGCGCGTACTCGTGCTCGCGCGTGATCCACGGCCACGCCGTCTCGACGCGCAGGCCGAGTTCTTCTTGCAGCTCGCGCAGCAGCGCATCGCGCGGCGTCTCGCCGGGTTCGAGCTTGCCACCGGGAAACTCCCAGTAGCCCGGATAGAAGCTGCCCGGGCCGCGCTGGCCGAGCAGGAAGCAGCCGTCGGCTCGCGTGATTACCGCAGCCGCGACGTCGACGATCTTCCTGCTCACCCCGTGGTGCGCCCGGCACGGTCGCGCGCGAACTGCCAGGCCACGCGGCCGCTGCGCGAGCCGCGCGAGAGCGACCACTGCAGCGCCTCGGCGCGGGCGGTTTCGATCTCGCCGGCTGGTACGCCGAACTCGCGCAGCCAGTGGCGGACGATCGCCAGATATTCATCCTGTGTGAAGGGGTAGAACGACAGCCAGAGGCCGAAGCGTTCCGACAGCGAGATCTTCTCCTCGGTGGCCTCGCCCGGATGCACCTCGCCGTCGACATGGCGGGCGTCGAGGTTTTCGTCGAAGTATTCGGGCATCAGGTGGCGGCGGTTCGAGGTGGCGTAGATCAGAACGTTGTCGGCCAGCGCCGAGACCGAACCGTCGAGCACGCTCTTCAAGGCTTTGAAGCCCGGCTCGCCCGATTCGAACGACATGTCGTCGCAGAACAGGATGAAGCGCTCGGGGCGGCCGGCGATCAGCTCGACGATGTCGGGCAGGTCGATCAGATCGTCCTTGTCCACCTCGATCAGGCGCAGGCCGGCCGCCGCGTACTCGTTGAGCAGCGCCTTGATCAGGGAGGACTTGCCGGTGCCGCGGGCCCCGGTCAGCAGCACGTTGTTGGCCAGACTGCCGCGCAGGAACTGGCGGGTGTTGACATCGATGCGCGCCTTCTGCATGTCGATGTCCTGGAGGTCGGCGAGCCGGATGCGGTGCGGGTGCATGACCGGCACCAGTTGCCCGCCGCCGTGTCTGTCGTTGCGTCGGCGCCGCCAGCGAAAGGCGATCTTGCCGGCCAGGTCGGGCAGCACGGGGGCGGCCGGCAGCAGGTGTTCGGCGCGCGCGAGCAAGGCATCGACGCGGCCGATCAACTGCGCGAGCAGCGCGTCGGTGTCACTCATCGCGCGGTTCCCCGCGTTCGGGCGCCGACTTGTCTTCGAGCTGCGGCGGGGCTGCCTTGTCGGACTTCGGCCAGGTCCACCAGACGATGAAAATCAGCAGCGCCAGCGCCACGCCGGCTTCCAGTACGAAGATCCACATCACGCATCTCTCGGGGCAGGGCGGGGCGCTATACTCTCGCCCCTTCGGGACACCCACTGTACCAAATCCATGCTGCTCCGCCCTCACGTGCTGTTCTCCGCCGGTCTGGCTGCTGCCGTGCTCGCGGCCTGTGCTGGCACGCCGCGCGTATCGCCGCCATCACCCGCCGCGCCGACCGCGCCGACCGCGCCGACCGCGCCGACCGCGCCGACCGCGCCGGTGCCCCCTGGCGCGTCAGTGCCACCCGCCAACGGCGCTGCGCCGGCCTGTCCGCCCTGCGCGCCGTGTCCGCAATGCCCGGCCGTCGGCCCGTCCGCGCCGACGCCGGTGGCGGCCGCCACCCTGCAGCCGGCGAACTGGCGCGATCTGACCGGCTGGGGCGGCGACGATCTGGCGCCCGCGCTGGGCGCGCTGCTGGAATCCTGCAAGGCGTCGAAATCCGGCTTGCCGGCCGATCTGTGCGCCGCTGCCGCAAAGCAGGTCGGCGCTGGCAATGGCGGCCTGCAGCAGTTCTTCGAGGCGCGCTTCGTGCCGCACCAGGTGGTCAATGCCGACGGCACGCGCGAGGGCCTGATCACCGGCTACTACGAGCCGCTGCTCAAGGGCAGCCGCAAGCGCTCGAAGGCCTACGCCTGGCCGCTCTTCGGCGTGCCCGCCGATCTGCTGACCATCGATCTGGGCGAGCAGTATCCGGACCTCAAGGGCGCGCGGGTGCGCGGCCGGCTCGACGGCCGCAAGGTGCTGCCCTACTGGTCGCGCGAGGAACTGGCGCAGCGCGGCAGGCAACTGGCGCGCGACGTGCTTTTCTGGCTGGCCGACCCGATCGAGCTGTTCTTCCTGCAGGTGCAGGGATCGGGGCGCATCGATCTCGACGACGGCACGCGCGCCCGGGTCGCCTACGCTGACCAGAACGGGCATCCGTATCGCTCGATCGGCCGCTGGCTGGTCGACAAGGGCGAGCTGAGAGTCGAGCAGGCCTCGCTCGACGGCATCCGCAAGTGGGCGCGCGAGCACCCGGCGCGGCTCGACGAATTGCTCAATGCCAATCCGAGCTTCGTGTTCTTCCGCGAGGTCGCCGGCCCGGAAGGCAAGAGTGCTGGCAAGGGCGCCGGCAAGGATCTCGGCCCCGCCGGCACGCTCGGCGTGCCGCTCACGCCCGGGCGCAGCATCGCAGTCGATCCGCGCTCGATACCCCTGGGCGCGCCGGTGTGGCTGGCGACCACCCACCCGGGAACCGGCAAGCCGCTGCAGCGGCTGATGAACGCGCAGGACACCGGTGGCGCGATCAAGGGCGGTGTGCGCGCCGACTACTTCTGGGGCTTCGGTCCCGAGGCCGGTGCCCAGGCCGGCCGCATGCGGCCACAGGGCCGGCTGTGGGTGCTGCTGCCGCGCCCGGCGCAGTGAGCGCAGGATACGGCTGCCCTGGAAGCCGCTTCAAATGGCGATCTGCAGGCTGGCACGGCCAAGAGCCAATATCCATGCGGTTTGCAGGATGGCATGGCTGCAGAACGCCATTCTATGCGGCTTCCATGGCAGCCAGAATCCCGGCAGTTCCGCGCCGGCGCTGACCTGGGCTGCGGGGCCCGCTCAGGCACCGGCTTGAGGCGGCGCATCGCGTGTCAGGCACGAATACGGTGCGTGTTTCCGCGACGATGCCTTGTCGTGGTGCGCGCCGCGCCGAAGCGAACGGCCAAGTGATTGATCTTGCGTGACAGCCTTGCTGGAACGCCGCTTGCTCTCTTGCGCCAGACTTGTGCATGGAGAGCCCCAGGATGGATCAGATCAAGACGTCCGCCGATGTGTTGTTCGTTCTGCTGGGTGCCATCATGGTGCTCGCGATGCACGGCGGATTCGCCTTCCTCGAACTCGGCACGGTGCGCCGGAAGAACCAGGTCAATGCGCTGGTCAAGATCCTGGTCGATTTCTCGGTATCGACGCTGGCCTATTTCTTCATCGGCTACGGCATTGCCTATGGCGCGAGCTTTCTGGTCGGCGCCGAGCACCTGGTCGAGAAATCCGGCTATGAACTGGTCAAGTTCTTTTTTCTGCTGACCTTCGCTGCGGCCATTCCGGCCATCGTCTCGGGCGGCATCGCCGAGCGGGCGCGCTTCAATCCGCAACTCGCGGCCACTTTCTTCCTGGTCGGCTTCGCCTATCCGCTGTTCGAGGGCATCGCGTGGAACGACAGGTTCGGCATCCAGCCGTGGATCGAGGCCGCCTTCGGTGCCAAGTTCCACGACTTCGCCGGCTCGGTGGTGGTGCATGCCGTCGGCGGCTGGATCGGGCTGGTCGCCGTCATGCTGCTGGGCGCGCGGCGCGGCCGCTACAGCAAGGACGGCGGCATTTCGGCGCACCCGCCCTCGAGCATCCCGTTTCTCGCGCTCGGTGCGTGGATGCTGACGGTCGGCTGGTTCGGCTTCAACGTCATGAGCGCCCAGACGCTCGACAAGGTCAGTGGCCTGGTGGCGGTGAATTCACTGATGGCGATGGCCGGCGGCACACTTGCCGCGACGATTGCCGGGCGCAACGACCCGGGCTTCGTGCATAACGGCCCGCTGGCCGGGCTGGTCGCGGTGTGCGCCGGTTCGGACGTCATGCACCCGGCCGGCGCCCTGCTCACCGGTGCGATCGCCGGCGCCCTGTTCGTGCAGATGTTCACCCTGACGCAGAACCGCTGGAAGATCGACGACGTGCTCGGCGTATGGCCGCTGCACGGCCTGTGCGGCGCCTGGGGCGGCCTTGCCGCCGGCATCTTCGGCGCCAAGGCCCTGGGCGGCCTCGGCGGGGTCAGCCTCGCCGCGCAGGCTGTCGGCACCGGGCTCGGCGTGCTGATCGCCGTCACCGCGGCGGCGCTCATCTACGGCACCCTGCGCGCCACGGTTGGCCTGCGGCTCGACGCGGAAGAAGAATTCCAGGGCGCTGACCTCAGCATCCACAACATATCGTCGACCGCCGAGCGCGAAACGCTGTGGTGATGGTGGATCTGCCGAAAGGAACCATGCCGAACCAGGGCAAAGCGAGAGAGGCGTTGTCGCCACCCGCGCCCGTCCGCTCAGGTTGAGCGTAAGCCGACGAGAAGGCGGTCGGCGTAGAATCGCGGTACTGGTAACGGTCGAGACGCTGATATGAGTGAACTTGAAAGGCTCGAAGAACGTGTTCAGAACCTTTCCCCCGAAGAGTTGAAGAAGTTCCGGGCATGGTTCGCAGAGTTCGATGCCATGTTGTGGGACGAGCAAATCGCTGCTGATTCCAAGGATGGGAAGCTTGACAAGCTCGTCTCGGAAGCGCTCGCTGAGCACAAGGCGGGCAAGAGCCGGCCACTTTGAATCAACACGCATCACCTCGCTTCTGGGCATTGTACGGTGCCCTTCCCGAAGAGGTGCGCTCACTCGCGGACAAGAACTACCTTCTCCTCAAGAGTGATCCGAAGCACCCATCTCTCCACTTCAAGCGCCTCGGGAAACTGTGGTCTGTGCGGGTCGGCGCTCATTACCGGGCTCTCGGTACTGAGATCGAAGACGGCATCCTATGGGTCTGGATCGGAACCCACGGTGAGTACGACAAAATCGTCGGCAACACTTGATGTTTACTGCCAACGGACCGGTGCAAGCGTCCCTGCGCGCCGGTCGCAGCGGTCCGCTGAAGTCAGACCGTTACGCCTCCCATTCAGTCACGATCCACGCACAATGAACCCGACCAACCATTTCGACGAACGCGCGAAAACCTGGGACTCCGATCCGGTCAAGATAGCCCGCGCATTGGCCGTCGCCGACGGCATCCGCAGGAATGTGCCCTTGTCGCCCGCGACGCGGGCGCTCGAGTATGGGTGCGGCACAGGCTTGCTGAGTTTCGCGCTACTTCCTCATCTTGCGCATATCACCCTGGCCGACAGCTCTCCTGGCATGCTGACGGTATTGAGCGACAAGCTTGCCGCTGCCCAGGTGACGAACATGCGGCCCATCGAGCTCGACCTGGTTACCGACCCGATTCCGCCGGAGCGGTATGAGCTGATCTACACCTTGATGACCGTTCATCACGTCGAGGACACCGACAAGTTGCTGCGCGACCTGTTTGCCTTGCTGACCCGTCCTGGCTATTTGTGTGTCGCGGACCTCGATGCCGAAGATGGATCGTTTCATGGCCCGGCGTTTCTTGGCCACAAGGGATTCGATCGAGAGGACATCGGTCGCAAAGCCAGAGACGCGGGGTTCCGCAAGGTCGACTTCACCACCGTCTTTCAGATGACCAAGCGCGACAGCCCGGGTCAGACCGAATTTCCGCTCTTTCTCATGGTGGCCGAAAAGTGAGCCGGTGCCCGGTTCATGGCGTCCGCATTGCTGCACGCTGGCCTGAACGGTCGTCCTGAGCGACTACCCGAAGCTGCGCGCCGGCCAACAGGCGATCGTCATGGTGTTGGAGCGCCTACGCTTCGGCGATCGCGGCATCGCGATAGTGGCGCTGCGCCTCGCTCTCGCGGCCGAGGCGTTCATGCAGCCGCGCCAGCTCGAGATGGGCGGCACGCAGCGGTTCGAGCGACAGCGCCGCTTCCAGGTAACTCTGCGCCTTGCCCCACAGCTCGTTCTGCAGGCAGAGCCGGCCGAGCATCAGCAGCAGGCGCGCATCGCGCGGTTGGCGCTTGAGCCAGGTTTCGGCGCGGCCGATGCGCGCCAGCAGGTCGCCGCCGCCGCACTCGCCATAGAGTTCGGCCATCGCCGAATCCCACTGCGTATCGAGCCAGCGTTCGAGCAGCTTCTGCGCGGTGTCCGGGTCGCCGGCGGCGCACAGCGCGCGCGCCGCAGCTTCCGCGACACGCCGGTCGCCCTGTTCGTCATCGGGCAAGCCGATCCAGTACCGGGCCAGCGCGACCCGGTCGTCCTGGCGGGCCTGCAGGTTGGCGAGATTGGCACGGCGCTTGATCGGCAGCGCCTCCTCGGCGGACAAGGCGCGGTGCTTCTCGAGCTGGCGCGCGAGACGCAGCATCTCGTCCGATTCGCCGCGCGCCTGCGCCACGCGCAGCGACAGGCGCAGCGCCGCGATGTGGCGCTGGCCGCTGGCGCGCAGCAGCTCGAGGCGCTCGCTCGCTTCATCGAACTGGCGCGCCTGCAGGGCGATGTCGACCTCGGTCATCAGCCGCGCGGTGCGGAATTCCGCGTCGTGTTCGCACGCACGGTCGAGCCACAGGCGTTTGCGCGGCTCGTCGCGCAGCGCCCCGGCGGCACGGGCCGCCAGCAGTGCCGTCAGTCCCGGCGAAGCGCCGCAATCGTAGGCAACCTGGGCGCGCTTGAGCGCCTGGCCGTGACGTCCCTCGAGCTGCAGGCGCGTGGCATTGACCAGCGCGTCGATTGCGCGCTCGTGCCGCTTGCGCGCGCGAAACGCCGCCACGTGCGAGGGCATCGCCAGCGTCTGCGTCACCAGCCGCAGCAGTCCGTAAAGCGCGGCAAAACCGGCAACCAGCAGCACCACGAGAAAATTGAGCGACAGTTCGATCCGCCAGGGATTGGCGACGATCAGCACATAGCCGTCGTTATAGCGCGCGGCGACGGCGAGCCCCGCCGCAACCGCAAACAACACCAGCAGCCAGATCAGCGCACGCACTAGCCCGGATACTTCACGAGTGTCGCGAGTGATCGCGCCGGTATCGGCCCGATCTGGCGCCGCGCTGGAGCGAGAAACGTAGCCGTAGCTACGTTTCGAGTGAAGCGCAAGCCAGGCGGGGCGAGACCAAGCGAGCGCCGCGACAGCCCGCGCCCGGGCGCCAATTCGGATTCGCAACTTCTGTTTCGGGATGGCGGCATTTGGGTCTCCGTCGGTCGTGACTAGCGGGCGGCTCGTGATGTATCCGGGCTAGGGTTTCGCCTTGGTCGCCGGCTTGATGGCACTGCGCTCGGAGGTACGTTCGGGGCCGACACGTGTAGCCGCCAGCGCGGAGGTGGTTTCGCTCAGCGCGGGCAGATCGAGCGTGATGCCCGAGCCGGACAACTGCCTGAGGGTTGCCAGCGAATTCTGCACGGCCTTCGCCCGCTGATCGAAGTGGCGCTCGATCCAGCCGTGCGCCTGTTGCACGTCGTCGGCGAAGGTCAGAGCATCGCGCTGCAGCAGGGCGAGCCGCGCGTTGAGCAGACGCAGCTTGAGGTTCTCGCGCAAGAAGAAAGCGTTCTCCGGTGCCAGCAGGGCCGGGTCCGGCCGGTCCAGCCGCGCCACGCGCACCAGCCCCTTGAGTTCCCGCCAGACGTCGCCGGCCAGGCCGCCGATCGTTGCCTGTGGCGTGGCCGGCGGCTCGGTGGCAGGTGCGGCGGCGCGCGGCTTTTCCTCGAACGCCAGCGGCAGCGCATCGACTACGCTGATCACGTTCTCCAGTTTGAGCGCCATGCCGGACAGATCGGGTACCGCCACCGCCTTGAGCCGGTCGATGTCGCGTGCCAGTGCCTTGCGCAGCGGCAGGAACTGTGGCCGATCGGTTCGCGCCAGTTGCGCGTCGGCACTTTGCAGCGCGATCAGCGCACCCGGCACATTGCCGCCGAGCTGCAACTGCTGCGCGGCGATGTTGATCGCATGGTCGACTTCGGCCAGGACGCGCTCGTCGCGCGTGCGCGTGACTTCCTCGTACATCGATTCGAGCGCGGCCTGCTGGCCCTGTGACTGGTCGAGCCTGGATTCCAGCGCGCCGAGCTTGGCGTGCAGCGCCTCGACCGACTCCTGACTCTGGCGCGCGATGCCGCGGCTTTCCTTGGCCACGCTGTCGCCTTCCGCCAGCCGGTGCGCCAGTTCCTCGTACAGGCCGGACAGGCGCGAGCGTGTTTCCAGCCATTGCCAACCGAGCAGCGCCAGCGCGATCAGCGCGACAATGACAGCCGGATGACGCCAGCCGGCCCCGCGGGCGCGCTCGCGCGGCGGACTCGCCGGGACCAGCAGCGCTCCGGCGGATGAATGGTCTTCCGATTGCGTGTCGCTCATGTCGTCTGGTACTCGCCGTTACCCATCGATGACTTTATCATCGTTTGCCGAAGTGCGAGAGCAGCCCCGCCAGAAGCCCGGCATCGGCCGGCCCGGTCAGCACCACCTTGGGCGCGCCCAGTTCGCGGGCCCGTTCGGCGATGCGCGCGTGCGGCACGAACAAGGTGGTGCGCGCCAGCACCTCCGCCACATCCGCGCCCAGCATGCCGATCAGGTTGTCGACACCCTCGCTGCTGGTCAGGGTCACCGCATCAAGCCGGCAGGCGCGCGCCAGGTCGACCAGGTGCCCCGCATCGGCAGCCGGCCGGCTGCGGCGATAACAAGTCACGGTCTCGACCGTCGCACCGCGTCGCACCAGCGTGTCGCCGAGCAGCTCGCGCCCGCCATCGCCACGGAAGATCACCACGCGCCGGCCGGCCACTTTCGCGGTCGCGAGCGCTGGCAGCGCCAGCAGCGCTTCCGAATCGAATCGCCCTCGCGGTGCGATCACGCGCTCGATGCCATGACGGGCCAGCGCCGCTTCGCTCGATGTGCCGACGGTCACCGCCTGCAGATGCGCTGGCCAGGCGCGCTGGCGCAGCACGACGGCCAGCGCGTGCTCGACCGCATTGGGGCTGACGAAACAGGCGAAGTCGAATGCGTCGAGCCGCTGCGCAATGTCTTCCAGGGGTGCTACATCCGCCAGCGGCGAGATCTCGAGCAGTGGGAAGCGCACCGCCGTCCCGCCTTCGGCCTCGATCGCCGCCGCCAGCGCCGCGGACTGCGCCGCCGGGCGCGTGACGAGCACCGTGCGGCCGAGCAGCGCTGCGGCGATGGCGGGCGTGGCCGGTTGTGCCAATCTTCAGGCCTCGCTCAGCGCCGCGAGAATCTGTTCGGCGCCCTGCGCACGCAGATCGTCGGCCAGCGCGCGCCCGAGCGCTTCGGGTTCGGCCAGCGGACCACGATGCTCGGCGCGGACGATCCTGGTGCCGTCCGGCAGCGCGACGAAACCGCGCAGGCGCATCGAATCGCCCGAGACCTCGGCGTAGGCACCCAGCGGCACTTCGCAGGAACCGGCCAGCGCGCGCGCGGTTGCGCGCTCGGCGCGCACGCAGGCTTCCGTAGTCGGGTCGTTGAGGGGCGCGAGCCAGGCGGCGACTTCCGGCCGGTCGGCCAGCGCCTCGATGCCGAGCGCCCCCTGTCCGGCCGCCGGCAGCGATGCTTCGGCGGGAAGCATCGCGCGTATTCGCGCAGCGAGCCCCAGCCGGGTCAGCCCGGCAGCGGCAAGTATGATCGCATCGTAGTCGCCGGCGTCCAGCTTGCGCAGGCGCGTGTCGAGGTTGCCGCGCAGGCTGGCGACCGCCAGATACGGATACTGGGCGTGAATCTGCGCCTCGCGCCGCAGGCTCGAGGTGCCGACCACCGCGCCCGGCGGCAGCTCGTCGAGCGCGGCGTACTTGTTGGAGACGAACGCGTCGAGCGGCACGTCGCGCGCGGCGGTGGCGATCAGTGCCAAGCCCTGCGGCAATATCATCGGCACGTCCTTCATCGAATGCACGGCGATGTCGGCGCTGCGGTCGAGCAGGGCATTCTCGAGCTCCTTGACGAACAGGCCCTTGCCGCCGATCTTGGCGAGCGGCCGGTCGAGAATCTGGTCGCCGCGGGTGGTCATGCCGAGCAGTTCGACCCGGCAGGCCGGGTAGAGCGCCTCGATCCGCGCCTTGACGTGTTCGGCCTGCCACAAAGCCAGACGGCTCTCGCGGGTGGCGATGACAATGCGGCTGGGCGCTGCGGTCACGATTCGAATCTTTCTCCAGTGGCCCGGCGCGTGGCGCGGCGATTGCTTGATGGCGCCTCGGGGCTCGCCCGACTATCCCGGGAAGGGCGACGATCTTAACATGGGCGCCCGAGCCCGATTGGCGTCCCCGGTCGGCCGATCCGGCGGCAAACAACGACTCGAAGCGGCAGCGCGATCTGGAGCAAACATGAGCGATTCCGACCCCGACAAGGATCTCCCGCTGCGCGAGGACATCCGCCTGCTCGGCCGCCTGCTCGGCGACACCGTGCGCGCTCAGGAAGGCGGCCTCGAGTTCGAACTGGTCGAGCGCATCCGCAGGAGTTCGATCGCCTTTCATCGCCATGACAATCGGGCCGCCCGCGAGGAACTCGAAGGCATCCTCGACGGACTGACTGCCGACCGGACGATGATCGTCGTGCGGGCGTTCAGCTACTTCTCGCACCTGGCCAACATCGCCGAGGATCTGCACCACATCCGCCGCTCGCGCGCCCACCTGATCGCCGGCAGTGCGCCGCGCGAGGGCTCGCTGTCTCATGCACTGGATCGAGCGCGCGACGCCGGCCTTGCACCGGAATCGGTCGCCGCCTTCTTTGACAGCGCGCTGGTGGTGCCGGTGCTCACCGCCCATCCCACCGAGGTCCAGCGCAAGAGCATCCTCGATACCGAGATGAAGATCACCTGCCTGCTCGAACAGCGCGACCGCGTTCAGCTCACACCGGACGAGCGCGAGGCCAACGACGAAGCGGTGCGCCGCTCGGTGCTCGCGCTGTGGCAGACACGCATGCTGCGCCATCACAAGCTGGCGGTGATCGATGAAGTGGCCAACGGCCTCTCGTTCTACGACTACACTTTCCTGCGCGAACTGCCGCGCCTGTATGCCCGGCTGGAGGACGACCTCGCGCGCCGCTACCCGCAACTGCCGGCGAGGGAGTTGCCGCCGTTCCTGCGCATGGGCTCGTGGATCGGCGGCGACCGCGACGGCAACCCCTTCGTCACCGCCGAGGTGCTGCGCAGGACGCTGCGCATGCAGTCATCGCGGGTGTTCGCCTACTATCTCGAACAACTGCACAAGCTGGGCGCCGATCTGTCGCAGACAAGCATCGTCGTCGAAGTGTCCGACGAGCTCAAGCAACTCGCCCATCGTTCGCCCGACAACAGCCCGCACCGTGCAGACGAAACCTATCGCCAGGCGCTGACCGGCATCTATGCGCGCATTGCCGCGACCGCCCGTTCGCTCGACCAGATGGAAGCGCTGCGCCACGCCATCGCCGAAGCGCCACCCTATGCGGCGGCGGCCGAGTTCACCGCCGATCTGGATGTCATCCGCCGCTCGCTCGAGGCGCACAACTCGGGCCTGCTGGCGCGCGGCCGGCTGCGCCGGCTGCGGCGCGCCGTCAGCGTGTTCGGCTTTCACCTTGCGGCGGTCGATCTGCGGCAGAACTCGGACGTCCATGAGCGCGTCATTGCCGAGCTGTTTGCCGCAGCCCGGCCCGAGATCGACTACGCCGCACTCGACGAGCCCGCGCGGATCGCGCTTCTGGCCGAGGAACTGCGCACCGCTCGCCCGCTCGCCTCGCCCTACCTCGACTACTCCGACGAGACCGCCGACGAACTGACGATCATCCGCACCGCGGCCGAGATGCACCGGCTCTACGGCGCCGCATGCATACCGAACTACATCGTCTCCAAGAGCGATGGCGTCTCCGACATCCTCGAGGCCGCGCTGCTGGCGAAGGAGGCCGGACTGCTGCGGCCGCTCGATGGCCGGCTCGACTTCAACATCGTCCCGCTGTTCGAGACCATCGGCGACCTGCGCAACGCCGGCCAGATCATGGACAGTCTGCTCGGCCTGCCCGCCTACGCGCGCCTGCTCGGCTCGCGCGGCGGCGCGCAGGAAGTGATGCTCGGCTATTCCGACAGCAACAAGGACGGCGGTTTTCTCACGTCGGGCTGGGAGCTCTACAAGGCCGAGATCAAGCTGATCGAGGTATTCGCGCGCCACGGCATCCGCCTGCGCCTGTTTCATGGCCGGGGCGGCTCGGTCGGGCGCGGCGGTGGTCCGAGCTTCCAGGCCATCCTGGCGCAGCCTGGCGGCGCGGTGCAAGGGCAGATCCGCATCACCGAGCAGGGTGAGGTGATCGGCTCGAAATACTCGAACCCGGAACTCGGCCGCCACAATCTCGAGATCCTTGCCGCCGCCACTTTCGAGGCCACCCTGCTCGCCAAGGATCATGCCGCACCGCGCACCGAGTACCTGCATGCGATGGACGAACTGTCGGAACTGGCGCATCAAGCCTATCGCCGGATGGTCTATGAGACGCCGGGCTTCGAGCGCTACTTCTGGGAGTCGACCGTCATCAGCGAAATCGCCGAGCTGAACATCGGCTCGCGCCCGGCTTCGCGCACCAAAAGCACCAACATCGCCGATCTGCGGGCGATTCCGTGGGTCTTCTCGTGGGCGCAGTGCCGCCTGATGCTGCCGGGCTGGTTCGGCTTCGGCACGGCGATCGATCGCTGGCTCGAAAGCCATCCCGGCGGCATGGCGCTGCTGCGTCAGATGCATCGCGAATGGCCGTTCTTCGCCACCCTGCTGTCGAACATGGATATGGTGCTGGCCAAGACCGACATCGCGATCGCCTCGCGCTATGCCGAACTGGTGACCGAGACCGCGCTGCGCGATGCGATTTTCCCGCGCCTCCGCGACGAACTGCAGACCACCGTCGAACGCCTGCTCGAAATCACGCAGGCGGCCGAGTTGCTCGACAGCAACCCGCTGCTGAAACGCTCGATCCGCAATCGTTTCCCGTACATGGACCCGCTCAACCACATTCAGGTCGAGCTGCTGCAACGCTACCGCGCCGGCGATCACGAAGAGCGGACCAAGCGCGGCATTCACCTGACGATCAACGGCATCGCCGCCGCGTTACGCAACAGCGGATAGTCTCGTAGGTTGGGCAGAGCGCAGCGAAGCCCAACGGTATCGTCCTCTGACGTTGGGCTTCGCTTCGCTCTGCCCAACCTACGGCGGCTGCGCAACGGCGGCTAGTCCATGCGGTACATTGTCTGGAAGCCGCATGGATAGGCGATCTTCGGGCAGGCACCGCCACGAGCGCCATTCCATGCGGACCTTCGGCCATACGTTTTCCGCCGTACAATCCGCACTCGATCAATTGACGGAGAATCCATGCCAAGCATCGTCGCGGCGGACTTCGACAACCCCGTCCACGCCGCTGCCATCGTCGCCCTGCTCGATGAATACGCATCGGGGCCGACCGGCGGCAACCGGCCGCTGTCGCCCTTTGCGCGGAACGAGCTGGCGAGTCAGTTGCGAGCCCGGCCGACCATCCATGTGTTGCTCGCTGTCGCCGACGAGCGGGCAGTCGGGCTGGCAATCTGCATCGAGGGCTTTTCGACTTTCGCCTGCAAGCCGCTGCTCAACATCCACGATCTCGCGGTGACCCAGGATTTCCGCGGCCGGGGCATCGGCCGGATGCTGCTGGAGGAAGCCGAGGCCCGCGCGCGCGAACTCGGCTGCTGCAAGCTGACGCTGGAAGTGCTCGGCGGCAACGACAACGCCCAACGCCTGTACCGATCGTGCGGCTATGCACCTTACGAACTCGATCCGGCAGTCGGCAAGGCGATGCTCTGGCAGCGTGTGCTGTGATCTGCGGGACCTGATCACTGCGATGACTTTCGGATGAGCGGATCGCCGCCCAAACCGGCTTCGCAGAACCCGGCACTGCCCGATTTCTGGGACCAGCGCTTTCGCGACGGGGTCACGCCGTGGGATGCCGGCGGGGTACCGCGCGACCTGCAGGATTTCGCTGCCGCGCAGGCGGTGGTGGCGGCGGGCGTGCCGCGCGTGCTGCTGCCCGGCTGCGGCAGCGCGTGGGAAGCGCGCTTCCTGTGCGAGCGCGGTTGGGACGTGCTGGCGCTGGACTTCAGCGAAGCGGCGCTCGCTGCCGCGATGCAGCTCGTCGGGCCGTGGCGCGATCGGCTGATGATGGCGGACTTCTTCAGCTTTGCCGCGCAGGCGCCGTTCGACATCATCTACGAGCGCGCCTTTCTCTGCGCGCTGCCGCGCCGTCTGTGGCCTGACTACGCGGCGCGCTGCGCCGAGCTGCTGCGACCCGGCGGCCAGCTCACAGGCTTTTTCTTCTTCGGCAGCGAGCCGAAGGGCCCGCCCTTCATGATCGAACCTGCTGCGCTCGAGGCGCTGCTCGCGTCACACTTCGAACTTGTCGAGGATCGGCCGGTGGACGATTCACTGCCGGTGTTTCGCGCCAGGGAGCGCTGGCAGATCTGGCGCAAGCGCGGGTGAAGCGCCGGGCGCAGCCAGGCTCGGCCATCATCTGCAGTCGTGCAAGATCGCCGGGCGATAGAATCGTGCCCAACGCCAACCCGGAATAGCGCGTCCGACATCGATGGCAGCCAAACGCACCGCAAAGCGCCGGCAAGCGGCGCAGACGAAGAGCGAGTCTGATTCCGCCGCCACCGGCGAAACCGGATCTACCGGTTCCACACGAAGCTGGAGCGGATTCATCTTCGATGCGCTTCTCGGCAAACTGGTCGGCCGCGCCGTGCGGTTCTACGCCGGGATCTGGCTGGGCATCGGCGGCATGCTTCTAACGATTGCCTGGCAGGCCGGGCCGCAGCGCGCGATTGAGGCTCATCAGTTCTCCAAGCTGGTATCCCGCGTCGACAGCCGAATCGTCGACAGCTGGCTGGCACTCGAATGGTATCCGGCCGACATGGGCGACAACTTGCGCTGGCGCGCCTTCACCAAGGCTGCGCCGTGTGTGGTGGTGGAATACGAAGCGGGCGGCGACTGGGGCGCGGCGTTGCGCCGCGCCTTCTGCGGCAACCGGTTCCAGTTCACCGAAAGCTACACCTTGCATGGTGTAAACCGGATTGCGCCCGGCGTGCCCTTCGCCTGGATGCACGATGCCAGCGGCTTCGCGGTGCCGGAGATCCGCCTGAGCCACGCGGCACTCGACTGGCTGGCCGGCCATCCGCCGGCCGATCCCGTGCTGGCGAATCATCCGCCCGGGACTGCGCTCGATCAGTTGCAGCGCGAGGTCGAACGCCCGGTCGATTACGCGGTCGGCGGCTGGGCCTCATCGGCGGCCGGATTCGCGCTGGCAATCGATCCGCGGAATCCGGCCGGTGCGATGCCGGCGGACTTCGTCGACCAGCGCCGCAATGACACTGGCAACTGGCTGCTGTTCGCGATGTTCGCGTTTGGCGGGCTGCTGTTCTGGCATGGCGGCATGCGGCTGCTGCTGGGCGATATCGGGCCGGCCGCGTTGTGGCTGGCCACCCTGTTGCCGATGCTCGCGCTGCCGTGGTGGAGCGAAAGCCTGCCGCGCGGGCTGCGCGCGATAAACGTGGAGTTCGCAGGCGTGGTCGGCGACATGCTCGACACCCTCGACCCGCTCGGCCGCCTGATCGCGAGCGAACCGGCGGCCGCCGCGCAGGCGGGCGGCGCACGCCTCGCCTGGCCGGCCGGCAAGGGCCTGTATGCCGAGACCTTCGGCAAGCTGCGTTTCGCCCGGCCCAATCCGCCGCCAAGCTCGGCCGACGCGGCGCTGGCCGAGCTCGCCGAATCGGCGCGGGCGCAGGTGCGCGCGATGCCTACGGCCGAGCAGGCGGCGCTGTTCTCGCGACTGGCAGCGGACAAGGCGGGCGAACTGCCCCATGCCGGCCTCATCTTCCTGCTGGCGGCCAGGGAGACCCTGCTCGATGCGCGAGGCGACGAGGCTGCGCGAGCGACTGCGCGCGGCTTTCTCGCGGACTGGGTTACTCAGCCGGTGGTCGAGCCCTATCCGGGCGATGCCGGTTTCGGCCAGCGTGTGCAACTGTTTCGCGATCTGACCGATTTGCCGGTGCCGGTGATCGCCAATCCCGCCGGATGGATCGTCGAACGCGCGCAGAAGGCGCGCTAGCCCGCCGAACTGGACATACTGCAAGCGAAAAAGCGACATGGCCTGCGAGCCGCGCCGGCTGGACGTTTGCGGCATGCCTGCCCGAAGATCGCCTATCCATGCGGCTCGCAGACCGTGCTGTTTTGAAGCGGCGCGATGGGGAATGCGCCGACGCACGCCCGCAGGGCGACGGCCGCAATCTTCTGCGTCGGTTATACGTTTCGGGAATCCAGCCCGCGACAGGTCAGTCCGGATGCGCGACCGCGGCAACGGCCGGACCGCTCGTCATCGCGTCGCGCCGTTGGGCATTGCTCGCCCGCACCTTGCCTAACTCGATGGCGATGCTTGCCTTGGCGAGCAGCGTGAACAGCAGAAAACCGAACGCCCAGATGCCGATGGCGATGCTGAACTCCTGCGCAGTCGGGACGTACTCGAAGATCTCGCCGAGCGGCGTCGGAATGAACCCGGGAATCACCAGTCCCATGCCCTTTTCCAGCCAGATGCCGACGAACCCGCAGACGCAGGCGATGTTCAGGGTCAAGGCCTTCCTGCGCAGCGGGTGGATCGACAGGATGGCCACTGCCACCAGATTCAGGGCGATGGCCAGCCAGATCCACGGGCGCAGTCCGGCGAAACCATCCAGGCCGAGGAACAGGTAGTGCATCGAGGCGGCGTGGCGGCTGTCATTGTAGAAGTCGGTGAACATTTCGGCGCCGACGAAGAACAGGCTGATCTGCATGGCCACCGCCATGATCAGCGCGAGGGTCTCGATGACGCTCTGGCTGACCGGGTAATCGGTGACCCGGCGTATTACCTGGAGCGTGAGTATGATCAGCGCCGGCCCCGATGCGAAGGCGGATGCGATGAAGCGGGGCCCGAGCAGCGCCACGTTCCAGAATGGCCGCGCCGAGTTCGACGAGAAAAGAAAAGCGGTCACCGTGTGGATCGAGATGGCCCAGAACATGGCCAGGACGACCACCGGGAAGTAGAGCTTCAGATTAGGCTCGCGGCCACGGTAGTGGCTGAAATGGACGTAGGTCGGAATCAGCAGATTGAGCGCCAGATATCCGTTGAGCACCACGATGTCCCAGGCCAGCAGCGAACTCGGAAAGTTGAACCGTCCGATGAACGGAATGACGTGCCAGGCCCGGTCCGGCCGGCCGATGTCGACGATCACGAAGAGCATCGCCATGATCACGGCCGCCACCGCCATGCCTTCGCCGAGCAGCACCACCGACTTCACGTCCTTCCGGTGGAAGATGTAGGCGGGTATCACCAGCAGGACGGCGGCCGCGGCAATCCCAACCAGAAAGGCGAAGTTGGCGATATAGAAGCCCCAGGAGACCTGGTCGCTCATGCCGGTGACCACCAGGCCGTCGCGCAACTGGCCGAAATAGTTCAGCGCGCCGAACGCGAACAGCGCAGCCAGGATTCCGAGCCAGGTCCAGTACGCACGGCTCCCGCGCAGCATTTCGCGCACCGCATCGACGACAAAATGAACAAAGCTCATGTCTTTTCCGTCATGCGTCGGTGTAGTACCAGAACTTCGGTTCCGTACCCAACTCCTCCTTGAGCCGGAACACGGTCTTGTTTTCGAGGATGTGGCGGATCTCGCTGTTCGGGTCGAGCAGGTTGCCGAAAACCCGCGCGCCGGTCGGACAAGCCTCCATGCAGGCGGGCTGCCTGCCCTTGCGTGTGCGCTGGGTGCAGAAATGGCATTTCTCGACCACGCCCTTCGGGCGCGGCCGGTTGCCGATGAAATTGGTCACCGGGTTGAGTTCCTTCGCCGGGATCTGCGGTTCGGTCCAGTTGAAGTGCCGCGCCCAGTAGGGACAGGCCGCCATGCAGAAACGGCAACCGATGCACCAGTCGTAGTCGATCACGACGATGCCATCCGGATCCTTCCAGGTGGCCTGCACCGGACAGGCCTTGACGCACGGCGGGTTGTCGCATTGCATGCACTGCACCGGCAGATAGAACTTGCCCTCCACCGGAACCGTCGCGGGGTCGTAGTAATGCTCCGACTTTTCCAGATTCATGCTGCCTTTGTCCATCTGCAGCACGCGGATGTACTGGACCTGCGAATCGCGGCCCTGGTTGTTCTCGCGGATGCAGCCATGCACGCAATCGCGGTAGCCCTTGCACTTCGAAATGTTGAGCGCATAGCCGAACACCACCCCGGGAATCGGCGGTGTGTCGACGCAGGTGATGTCCACGCCGAACTTGCGTTTCGCCTTGCGTTCGATGCGCGCGAGGGCGTCCTTCATTTCCTCCGGCGTCATGCGCTGATAGTGGTCCTGAAAGAAGTCGCCGATGGCGTCCTGGAACGTGCTGCCACCCCAGGCGGCCCGCGCCGGAGCGGCTGCTGCGGCGACCCCGGTCGCCACGCCCACCGTTCCCAGTCCCTTCAGGAACCGCCGGCGGTAGTGACTGAATGTGTCGCCCTCGTCGGAGTGCTCGCGTTCATCGCTCATTGGCTGTCTCCGCCTTTCTCGCCGCGTTGCGTTGCCAGACTGAATTCGACTCATGATCCACGTTCTTCATGCGCTGCAGTCCGGCCCGTACCGGCGGCGCCTTGCTCGGCTCGCGGGGCTTGGTGGCCGGCGAATGGGGGTCATGACAGTGGGTGCATGAATAGATCAGGCGGTCACCCTGCCAGTTGTCGACGCGCTTGCCGTGGCCGCCCAGATACCAGTCCTTCTGGCGATTGAAGTGGCACTGGCCGCAGAGCAGATAGGCCTCGTCGAAATCCACCTTTTCGCCTCTGACCGTGTGGAGGTAATCGCGGTCGTCGATCAGATGGCAGTTCAGACACCACATGCGGCCCTTGCCATGCTGCAGGACGGCTTGATGCGGCGCGGCCTCGAGCTTGCGCGGTTGCGGATTCGGCGGCATGAACTTGTGGCACTGCGAGCACGGAAAGAGGGCGATCTTGTCCTTCTGCGGCACGACCTTGAAGGGCGGCGCCTGCGCGTAACCGGCGAAGGTTTCGGGTGCGGTGGGAGCGGGCGGCTCCGCCGGCACGGCGTTGAGCCGCAACTGGCGGTGGGTCGGTGCCTTGTCCGCGCCGGCAGGCGAGGCGGGCGGCTCCGCGGTCTGTGCAAAGACAGACAGGGAAAGCACCCACAACAGACCCGCCCAATGCTTGGTCATTCGTGTTCCGCCGTGTTTCGCCGCGTTTGACAGCATCTCCGTTCGGGGCACGCCGCACGTCCGTGCTCGTGCCCCGATCGGCGCAGAAACTCTCCTCGCTCTGCAATGACCACCGAACGGCAGTCAGAGCAGGGCGGGCTCGCCGTTACTTCGTCAGAATCCACTCCACTACGGCTTTGAGGTCGGCGTCGCTGATCTTGTCGGGCGGGCTCGGCGGCATCGGGACCGTGCCCCATTTGCCCGCACCGCCCTTGCGTACCTGTGCGCTGAGCGTCGCGACCGCTGCCGGGTCACCCTTGTACTTCTTGGCAATGTCGGCGAAAGACGGGCCGACGATCTTCTTGGCGACGGCATGACAGGCATTGCAGCCGCCCTTTCCCATCGCTGCGTTTGCGGCAGCGTCGTCCATTGCGGCGAATGCCTGCCCTGAAACCAGTAGAGCGGCGGCGGCTGAAACGCGGATGCAGGGTAGTACGGTCATGTCTGATCCTCCCTTAGGTCAGTTGATGACTGATTCGAGCCCTTCTGGCGGTGGCCGGTTGGCGCCTGTTCTTCGACAAGTGCGATCATCGCCTTGCGCTTGATCGTCTTCACATCGGCCACGACGATGGCGGCCACGATGCCGCCATTGCGCTGTAGTCTAGGCTTTGCATCAAGGTAGTCAAGCAGAAATGAGCATGACTCGCATTACCCTCGTTCTGCGCCGCGGCGTTGGCGGCGCCGATCGAACGTTGTCGCACCGGCCTGTTGGGCGCGCTGTGCCGTGCGGGCGGCTCGCGAAATACCCGGGCTGGCGGTGGCCCGGAAATCGGGAACATTGCGATCTTGATTGACTCAGATCATTGTCTGCCCAGCAGCAAGGCCGCTACCATCGCCAAAGGCCGATGGCGCTTTGACGGAATTGTTTTCCTGCCGCCGCGGTACCCCAACTCCCGAACCCGGAGTCAGCCATGAACTCACCTGAACCCGTCGACCCGCCAGCATCTGACGAGAACAAGAAAGTCACCCCCTCGCGCGCCGCCACTTACGCGCCGCCACGAAGTGCGGATATCCGTGTCAGCATCCCGGTGGAAGGTTTCGATCGCTGGCTGCACTCCTTCCTCGGCAAGACGTCGATGCCGGTATCGCCGTCTTCGCTGCTGCTGGCCTATGCGGACTGGATGTCGAATCTCGCGCTGTCGCCGGCCAAGCAGGTCGAGCTGGGGCAGAAGTGGATGCGCAAGGTCAACCGCATGGCGCTCTACATGCCGCACGCCATCAAGCCGGACGCGCCGCCCTGCATCGAACCGCTAGATCAGGACCGCCGATTTTCGCACCCGGACTGGAAGCAGTGGCCGTTCAATGTGTACTATCAGTCGTTCCTGCTGTTGCAGCAGTGGTGGTACAACGCGACTACCGAAGTGCGCGGCGTCTCCCGGCATCACGAAGAGGTCGTTACGTTCGTGGCGCGCCAGATGCTCGACATGTTCTCGCCCAGCAATTTCAGCTACACGAATCCCGAGGTGCTGCGCAAGATGGTCGAGAGCGGCGGCAGCAACCTGGCCGCCGGGTGGTCGAACTGGCTCGACGATTGGGAGCGACGCCAGGCTGGCACGCCGCCGGCCGGCACCGAGGCGTACAGCGTTGGGCAGAACCTGGCGATCACGCCGGGCAAGGTGGTGTTCCGCAACCGGCTGATCGAACTCATCCAGTACGAACCGACGACGCCCAGGGTCTATGCCGAACCGGTGTTGATCGTGCCGGCCTGGATACTCAAGTACTACATTCTCGATCTTTCGCCGCACAATTCGCTGATCAAGTATCTGGTGGACAAGGGGCACACGGTTTTCTGCATATCGTGGAAGAACCCCACTTCCGACGACCGCGATCGCGGCATGGAAGACTACCTGTACATGGGCTTCATGGACTCGCTGAAAGCGGTCAATGCCATCGTTCCCGACCAGAAGGTTCACAGCGTCGGCTATTGTGCCGGCGGCATTCTGCTGTCGATCGGCGCCGCGGCGATGGCGCGGGATAATGACGATCGGCTGAAATCCGTCTCGCTGTTCACCACTCAGGTGGACTTCACCGAGCCGGGCGAGATCGGGCTGTTCGTCGACGAGAGCCAGGTGACCTTCCTCGAAGACATCATGTTCGATCGCGGCTACCTCAGCGGCGGTCAACTTTCGGGCACATTCCAGTTGCTGCGTTCCAACGACCTGGTCTGGTCGCGCATGGTGCGCGAGTACCTGATGGGCGAACGCACCCCGTTGATGGATCTGATGGCCTGGAACGCCGACACCTGCCGGGCGCCTTTCCGCGCGCACTCAGAGATGCTGCGGCGGCTGTTCCTGCAGAATGACCTTGCGGAAGGTCGCTACCGGGTGCGCGGCACACCGATCGCACTCAACGACATCGCGGTGCCGATCTTCAGCGTCGGCGCGGTCACCGACCACGTCGCGCCCTGGCGTTCGACCTACAAGCTCCATCTGCTGACCGACACCGAGCTGACCTACGTGCTGACCGCGGGAGGCCACAACGTCGGCATCGTCAATGAGCCTGGCAGGCCACGGCGCAGCTATCAGGTTCTGACGCGGGCCTACGACGGCAAGTACATCGATCCCGATGCCTTCCTCGCCCGCGCCGATCGCCGCGAAGGATCGTGGTGGCCCGAATGGCAAGGCTGGCTGGCGGCACGCTCGGTTGCCCAGGTCGAGCCGCCGCAGATGGGTGCGCTCGAGAAGGGTTACGCGCCGCTGATGGACGCGCCTGGCTCCTACGTGCTGCAACATTGATCGCCGGTCGGACTGCGCGAGCCTTGTCGGATACCTTCGTAATCCGGGCACCAAGGCTTGCCGAAATATCGTTGCGCGCACGCTACCGCACCCAGGAGGCCTGTCGATGAGTTCCTGGTCCTGTCCCCACGACGTGGATGGCGTCTGCCAGCGCGTCGCTGGTGCCCGCTGCGAACCCGGCATGCGCGGCTGCGTGCTGCAAGGCCGCTTCGTGTTCGCCGACGACAAGATGAACGCCCCACGCAAGCCGGTCAAGGCGCAAGCGCCAACCAAGGCGGAGCCGGCAGCGTCGGCCAAGCTGCGGCGGCGGTTGCCGTTCTGAGCGAGCGGCAGACCGCCGGCCTCCGAGCCCGATCGTACTTGCCGGGCCTTATCCGCATCGCCGGCCAATCGCACTGCGCAGCATGGGACCACGCGCCATATTCATCACCGACGAGATCTGTCAGGTCGGTGGCAGCGGTCTGAGCGCACCGAACGACGCGGCGGTCTACCTGGTGTCGCTGGATGGCTGCGCCGTGCTAATCGATGCCGGCTGCGGTGATGCCGACGACATGATTCTCGCCAACCTCGAAGCCGCCGGCAGCAACCCCGCGCGGATCGAAGCGCTGCTGCTCACGCATTGCCACTACGATCACGCCGGCGGTGCCGTCGGCCTGCGACGCCGCCTCGGCTGCACTGTGGTCGCGCACGCGCTCGATGCCCCGTTCATCGAAAGCGGCGACGACGTGGTCAGCGCCGCCGACTGGTACGGCGCCAGCCTCGCGCCATGCGTGGTGGACCGAAAACTCGGCGGCGCACGGGAGGAACTCACGCTCGGCGGCCGGACCATCAGTGCGATCCACATTCCCGGACACTCGCCCGGGTCGGTCGCCTATCTGGTCGAATCGCAGCAACGCAAGGTGGTATTTGCCCAGGACGTACATGGCCCGCTGCACCCGAGCCTGTTGTCGAACGCGACCGACTATCGCCATTCGCTGCAGCGCCTGCTCGAACTCGATGCCGATATCCTGTGCGAGGGGCACTACGGCATCTTCGAGGGGCGCGAGGCAGTTGCCGGGTTTATCCGCCGGTTCCTCGACTGACCAGCGTGCCGGCGATTACAGCGGGCCCCCGGCGTCGAGCTCGGCCAGCAGCGCGCTGGAAAACGAGCGCCACGCCGGACCGCCCGAGCTGGCAACTCCCTCGTCGGCGCTCTCTTGCAGGGTTTTGACCATCAGAGCGGCCAGACCGAACAGATCGGCCCGGGCCAGCGCCGCGCGGTCGCCCTTTGCCGCCGCCGCCATCGTCCGATTGCCTTCGTCGGACAGGGCTTCGTGCGCCAGGGCGCGAACCTGGGCGTCGTCCAACCAGTCGATGCCTAGCGCGACACCCATACGCTCGAGTGCCAGTTCGAGGGCTCGGGTTTCCTGCGGGTAGTGCTCGAAGCCGCTCATGATTGCGTCCTTTTCATGCCGACACGTACTCAGAAATAGCGCCACATCAGGTAGGCGTTGCAGATCGCGACGTGGATCAGCATCAGCGGAAACGCGATCTTCGTATACGTCATGAAGCGGAACGGAATGCCGTTGCGCTCGGCGATGCCGGCCACGGTCAGATTCGCGCTCGCCCCGATCAGGGTGCCGTTGCCGCCTAGGCACGCACCGAGCGACAGGCACCACCACAGCGGCATCAGGCCCTCCGGTCCGCCGAAGGCCGGCGCCATCGCCTTGATCATCGGGATCATCGTCGCCACGAACGGAATGTTGTCGACGATCGCCGAGAGCACGGCCGAGGACCACAGAACGCTCATGCCGGTTACGGTGAAATCTCCGCCCGTCGCGGCGAGCAGCTTGTCGGCCAGCAGCTTCAACAGACCGGCGTGCTCGACGCCGGCAATCACGATGAACAACCCGACGAAGAAGAAGATGGTGATCCACTCGATTTCGTTGTAGACCTTGAGCACGTTCTCCGACTGGTGCTCGGCGGACTTGCCGATGTTGTCGAGCATCAGCAGCAATGCCGCCCCGCCCATGCCGATGGTGCCCGACTCGAGGCCGAGCTGACGGGCCAGCACGAAGGCGACGATCACCAACGCCAGAACCAGCGAAGCCAGCTTGAGGAGCCGCGGATCGGTGATCGCCTTCTTCTCGTCGAACCCCATGACCCGCGCGCGCAGATCGGCCGCCGCCGTCATGCGGCGCCCCCAGATGAAGTGCGTCGAGATCACGTGCACGGCGAGGATGACGACGATGACCGGGGCCAGATTCAGCACGAAGTCGTTGAACGACAATCCCACCTGCCCGCCGATCAGGATGTTCGGCGGATCGCCGACGAGGGTCGCGGTGCCGCCGATATTCGAGGCGAAGATCTGCGAGAACAGGAACGGGTAGGGATTGACGCTGAGCGCCTCGGTGATGACCAGAGTGACTGGGACCACCAGGAGCACGGTCGTCACGTTATCGAGGAAGGCCGAGGCGACGGCAGTCACCACGGCGAGCATCGCGAGGATACCGGCCGGGTTGGCCTTGACGAGTTTCGCCGACCAGATGGCCAGATATTCGAACACCCCGCACTTGCGCGTGATCGACACGATGATCATCATCCCGACAAGCAGTCCGATGGTGTTGAAGTCGATGGCGGCGACCGCCTGCTCCTGGGTCAGCAGGCCCAGCATGATCATCAGCATCGCGCCGAGCAGCGCGATGATCGAGCGGTTCAGCCGCTCGCTGATGATGACGCCGTAGGTGAAGATCATCACGACGGTCGCAAGCCAAAGCGGATCGAGACCGAAGATGACGGAAGAGTGGGCTTCGTGCATCAGCCGACCCTCCCGATGCGGGCTAGCACGTCCCAGACGGAAACGATGCCGAGCAGTTTCCCGTTTTCGACCACGGGCAGGATGTTCCGCCGCCGGTAGAGGAACAGCATGGTGTTCATCAGCGGCGTGTCGGGTTGCAGGACCGGCACATCTGTGTCCATGTGCCGGCTTACCGGCTCGTTGGCGACCGCATCCACCCGCGCCTGCAGGTCGGTCAGCGTATCCTGGATGAAGCCGACTTCGAGCAGGTGACCGAGCGGGTGCTTTTCGTCCTCATGGGACAGCACGCGCGGCATCGCGAGTGCGATCAGCCGGCTGCGCGGCAGCATGCCGACATAGTGGCCGTCGGCATCCACCACTGGCAGGGCAGGCAGCCGGTGCTTGACGATGCTGTGCAGGGCGAACGCCACCGAGTCGGTCGGCTTCAGCACAGCGGGCGGTGCCGACATGATCGATCGGCATGACGCGTCAGTTTGTCGGCTCATGAAACCCCCTCCGGTTGAACGAGCTGTCGGGGCTCCACCGCCGACCGCGCGATGCGAAAATCGCGCGCAATCCTATCACGCCACCCGCGAACAAAGTTTGGTTGGTCAAACGGCGGCGTATCGGCGGCTTCCGGCGAGCGCGACGAGGCGGGAGCCGATAGGTACGGGCGACGACCTGCTTCAAGGGTCCGGCTGAGACTTGGGCGCGAGCAGCGTGAATAGAGATAGATGCCGAAGGATCAAGCGCACCATGCGGCCCGTCGGCTTACGAGTTCAGCCACGTCACGCGTCGATCCAGTTCGCAGTCCGGTAGCGCCCGGCATCGGCTCCAATGCCGACGCGACGAGCATGCAACGAGCGCTGACGGGATCAATGTGGCGAATTTGCCGCCGGGCTTTCCGCCGACTCGTTACGACTCATCGCGGCCCGTAACGGACAACACTGCCACCACCGTCGCGTCGTAGCCACTCATCATTTCACCCGGTAGCCGGCGTGGCAGGCCACGCAGTTGCCGGTAATCCGCGACAGCGCCGCGAGCACCGGTTTCATCTCACCGGTCGCCGATGCTTCCTGTGCCACCAGTGCGAAATGGCTCGCGCTACGGTGCATTGCCGTGCCTGCATTCTGCATGCCCAGCGGCATGTACTTCGCCACCTCGTGCGAACCATGGAGTTTCAGGGATGTCATGCCCAGCCGCTGTTCGGCTATGTCAGCGGCCTTGTCGTAATCCTCGGTCGACAGAGCCTGCTGAATCTGTTGCAGCGCGAGCAAGTGATCCCGCATATTGGCGAGGGTGCGCTCCCGAAGCGCCTGCGGGAATTGCACAACCTGGCGTTCGTCCGACGATGCCGCTGCGCCATGGCTGTCGGCAGCCTGAGTCACCGGCCGGTCGTGTTGATCCCTGGAATGGTCATGTTGTTGTGCCAGAGCGGCGGCGGCCACGAAGCCGAGCGCGGTGGCCACGGCGAAAACCGGTTTGCGCACAGCAGACCTCCTCTCTCGGGCAAAAAACATGCGCAAGGCGTGGTTCGCTTGCGGTTCTTCATGTCACGCCAAACGCGATCTGCAATACGAATGTGATCAGCGAAAAAAACTCGGACGCCTTCGCCAGATCCGGGATCTTTTACGCTTCGTGCTTTGCCCTGATCGCGGCCCATGTGCGAAGAACAACTGTGGCATTAGCGCAACAAACCGCGGGGCGGCAAGCACCGCTGGAAGCAGATACAACATACATCAGTTAGATGGAATGGTATTTTAAAGTAAGTTAAGAAGCGCTGGATCCGCATGCTAAGTTGCTTGATCTCGCAGCGTGCTCAGTGGCCTGCAGGAATGTTCGTGACGTCGTCCGGTTTCCATTGCACCGGCAGCAGCATTTCATCGGCAAACGGATACCCCGATCTTCCTGGGCAGCCCACTGAATCGCAATCTGGTGGCGATTACTGGAGGTTGAAATGTTTACCATGGACGGCGCGCAGAAACCGGCGCGGATGGGCATGCGTCGATTCCTCAATTCGCGATTCCAGTGCGACGACGAATACTGTCGAATCAGGGTTCTGGATTCCGTTGTGATCGCGGGCCGCACTGCGTATGCGGCCATTGAATGGGTGATGAAGGATAACAACAGACGGCAGGTCGTCGGTGCGGTGTTACGTCTGGAGCATGCCTCCATGCCGGGAGGAAGGACCACGATCGCGCAGGAAATGATCGAGTCGATGCTGCCGAGTGACACGGATTGTCCGGAGCGAATTCTGCGACAGCTCTCCGCGACCGACGATCCACGGGCATTGGAATGGAGACAACGTTGCCGAGACCGTTAGCGCCGGGCGCGGTGTCTTGGGTTACGGTTGGCAACCAAGCTGCGAGGAACTCAGGAGCACGAGCGTGAAAACAATCGGCCAGTTGCTGCAAAGCAAGGGCGCCACGGTCGTCGCCGTTGCGCCCGGCGACACGGTATTCAGCGCGCTGACGTTGATGGCGCAGCACAACACAGGTTCGGTCCTGGTGCTGGAGGACGGCAGGCTGCTTGGCATATTTTCAGAGCGCGACTATGCGCGCAAGGTGGCCCTCCAGGAGAAGACGTCGCGCGACATGCCGGTGCGCGAGGTGATGACCGAGAAGGTCTGTTACGTCAGTCCTTCGATTACCGTCGATGAAGGCATGGCGCTGATGACGGACAAGCATGTCCGGCATCTTCCCGTGCTCGATGCCGAGGCCAAGGTGATCGGCATCGTGTCGATCGGCGACCTGGTCAAGGAGACCCTCTCGCAGCAGAAGTTCATCATCCAGCAGTTGGAGGCCTACATACTCAGATAGCGCGCCCGCCGCAGGCTGCCCCCGGGTCGCGTGCGGTGAAGCCTTTCACCGCGTGGAGGCGGCGAAGGGTGCGGCTGACCCCTGGCAGTTCTCTTTCCGCCAGGGAAATAAAAATTTCGCTTGTGGCCGAAGGCCCGGCCGCCACGAACTCTCGCCTCAGCGAAACGAAATCGAATAGAGCAGATCGACCGAGTTGTCGGTGCCGGCGCGGCCGATCACCGACAGGCGTCGCGACAGGTTGTAGGTGAGCTTTACCACGCTCGCGGCGCCGGCCAGGCTCTGCTCATAGGAGAGAAAGGCGTCGGCGGACAGGCGCTTGCCGACGCTGACGATCTGCGAGGTCAGGTTCGCGTCGCGCGAACTCGAGGTGGAACCCGCGACGGTGCTGCCGGGTAGGCGGCTGCCGCCGCCGTTGATGTCGCCGCTGGTCACGGTGAACTGGTCGAAGCCGAGACTCTGCGCCAACTGGCGCGATATGCCGCCGGACTTGTCGCCGAGGATCGCGCTGGCGGCCGAGAGCAGCAGGGCCGAGTCGGTGCCGCCGGAATGCTCCTGACCGCGGCCGAGCACGATCCAGGAGAGCTTTTCGGCGTCCGGCACAGGCGGATCGGATACCAGGCGCACGCGCGGCGCGAGCACGGTGCCGGTGATCTCGACGCCGGCTTCGACCGGCAGCCCGGTGCGCAGCGCACGAACATTGAGGCCGGCTGCCTCGATCGGCCCCTGGAAGTTGATGATGCCGCGCTCGATCGACAGGTTCTGGCCGTAGGCGTCGTAAGTGCCATCGCCGGTGCGGATCGAGCCGGTGGCTCGTAGCGGACTGCGATTGTCGGCGCGCAGCCGGACGTTGCCGGCGAGCCGTGCGTCAAGTCCGCGGCCCTTGAAGAAGAGGCGCCGGCCGAGGTCGACCTCGAGATCGATGTCGAGCTTGAACGGGCGTGCTGCCTTCGGTTCGCGGCCGATCACGACGACGTCATCGCCGAGGGTGGGCGGCGGCGTCGCGGCGAATTCGAAGTAGCCGGCATCGGCGCGCAGCTTGCCGGAGAGCGCAAGCGCATCCCAGGCGGTGCCGAGGCGGGCCTCGCCGGACATTACCAGCCAGCGGTCGGCGCGCTGCAGCACGGCGAGTCGATCGGCCTTGAGCACGATGCTGCCCTTGCCGTTTGCCAACTCGATCTCGCCGCTGCCGGTGAGGCGACCGGGTCTGTCGGCCAGCTCGGCGTAGCCCACCCGCAAGTCGCGCGGCCGGACGCGCGGATCGGCACGGAAATCGAAGCGCGTGAGCTTCGCGCGGTCCTGCGTCAGATCGATTTCGATCTCGCCGTCCGACAGCCGTAGGCCGTGTTCGACCAGCGCGAGATTGATTCCCGCCACTCGCACCGAACCGCGCGCATCGGGTCGGGCGAGCGATCCGCCGAGCGTGAAGTTGCCGCCGACCGCGCCGGCCAGTTGCAGGTTGGGACCGACCAGCGGGCCGACCCAGGCGATCGACGGCATGGCGAAACGCGCATCGCCTTCGAGTGGCGCATTGCGCGCGATCTTCCACAGCTGTCCATCGCGTTCCAGCGCGAGCGCGGCGCGGGCGTTGAGCTGGCCGAGCTTCTCGCCCGTCGCATCGAGCCTGGCATCGACGCGGTCCTGCTGCGCGACGAGTTTGAGTTCGAGCTGGCGCAGGCCGAGCGACACCGGCGTGTCGCCTTCAAGGGTGAGGTCGCCTGCCTCGCGGAACAGATCCATTGTGCCGTCGAGGTGGGCGCCGCCGCGCAGATCCCATTTGCCGCCGAGGGTGAGGGTGCGTCCTTTTGCGGTGGCCCGCTGCTGTTCGTCGAGCGCGAAGCCGACCTGCAGGCCGCTCAACTCGCCGCGGGTCGACCAGCCCTCCGGCGACCAACGCGCTTCGCCGAGCCGCAGCTGCCCCGTGGCGGTGCGGAACTCCGCCGGGCCGAGGGCGACCTGTGCCGCCGAAGCGGCGAGCGGCGCCGGTGTGGCCAGCACCAGCCGGCGATGCCCCGCAGACAGCGCGAAGCGCTCGACCGTGCCTGCCCACGCCGGACCGTCCAGCAGCGCACCCTGGGCCACAAGGTCCAGCGTATCGTCGCCGCCGAATTTCGCGCTGCCTTGCAGCTTGTGGTCGCCTCGCGTGCCGGCGAGCGTTAAGGCAAGGTGCTCGACCACCGCCGCCTGGCCGGCGGCCTTGCGCAGGCCGTCGGCGCCGAGCGAGCCCTCGAAGCGGCCGTCGAGTCCGTCGCGCAGTTGCGCGGTGAGGGTGGCCGAATCGATCAGCAGCGCATCGCGCAGGCGGAGCGCGGCTGCACTGGCCTTGATTTCGCCGCTGGGCAGGGCGATCGTTCCGCCGACTTGCCCGCTGGCTTCGACGCGGCCAGCCAGACCCATGCCGAGTGAATCGAGCTTGCGCGCATCGACGACGAACTTGAGCGTGTCGCCGGCGCGGCCGAAGGTGCCGGTCGCGGTGAGCCGGTTGCCGGCGAGATCGAGCGCGACATCGGCGCGCGCTAGGCGGCCGGGCTCTAGCTGCAGTTCGCCCTTGCCGGCGAGTGCGCGCATGCCCTCCGGCGTGGCAAGCTGACTGTCATGGAGATCGAAGCTGACGTCGGCCCGGGCCTGCGGCTCGAGCACGCCGCTGGCCGCAATGTCGGCAGTCAGCCGCGCGCGCGGAACGTCGGCATAGATGCTCGGGTCGAAGCGCGAGAGTTTGCCTTTCAGGTCGAACGACTGCGCGTCGACGAGTTGCAGCCGGCCGGCGGCATCAAGCATGGCATCGCCCGCCGCAAGCCGCAGGCGCGAGAATTCGATGACCCCATCGCCGTGACGAAGCGATACGTCGGCCCGCCAGGGCGGGCCGGCGCGCACGATGGTCCGTCCGCCGGATTCGCGCAGGTGGGCTTGCAGAGTCTGTTCCGCGACGTCCGCGACGGCGGCTATCTCGCCAGCGAGCCGCGCCGGCTTGAGCGTGGAGACCCATTCGCGCGGATCGACCGCGCTCACCTCGAGTTGCAGCCGCACGGTCGGGTCGGCGCCGGTATCCAGCGTGGCCGTGCCCGCGAGCCGGCCCGGTTCGCGGCCCGCGGAAACCAGCACGAGATCGTCGAGCGCGAGCCGGCCTTGTTGCCACAGTGCATTGGCAGCGAGACGCGCGAACGGCAGCGCCTTGCGATCGAACGGCCCCGGCTCGCGGTTGACGATCTCGATCGGGCCGCCCAGTACCCATTGATCGATCGACTTGGGCGCGCCGCCTTCGCCGATGCGCGGCACAAGATCGGCGACCAGCCGCATTGCCGCGTGCGGCGCGCCGGGAGAGAAGGCTGCCGGATCGATGTCACCGATGCGCAGCCTGGCCTGGCGCAGTGGCACGGCGGCGAAAGGTGTGATGGCGAGATCGGCTTCGCCGGACAGGTTCCAGCCGGTCGCCTTGGCGCTGACCGCCAGCGCTTCGAGCGGTCCGAGTGCGGTGGCCTCGACCGCGTAGGTTTTGCTGTCGAGCTGGCCGTCGGCGCGCAGCGTGGCATCGAGCGTGAAGGGTTTCGCCCCGTCGAGCGTGGCCGTGCCACTCAGCGCACCGAAGGGCGTGGTCAGGCGCGCGTCTGACAACACATGGTGCCTGCCGTCGCTCGTCAGTCCCGCCGAGATGTCGTCGATCTCGAACAGGCTCGGCGGCGGCGCAGCCGATTGCGGCGCCCAGCCGAGAATTCGCAGCTTGTGGATCTGCAGCCGATCGATCCGCACTGCCAGCGGCAGCGTGAGATCGGTCGGCACCGAGGCTGGTGCATCGCTCGGCCGGTTCGCCAGGTCGAGCGCGGAAAGTTCGATTTGCGGAACGACGAGTCGGCGGTCGGGCGAGGCCTCGAATTGCCAGTCGAACGCGATGTCGTGCGCTTCGAAATGGGTGTCCGCGCCGTGGAACGCCAGCCGCCCGAGGTGCAGCGGTCCGATCAGGCGGCCTTCCGCGCCTTCGATGACGAGCGCATCGCCGGCAAGGCGGCCGGCCAGCGCGGCGAGTGTGGCCAGACCGGATTGACTGGCGAGCAGCCAGAGCAGGGCCAGTAGCAGCAAACCGATCGCCAGCCCGCCGCCCGCCAGTAGCGTGACCCAACGCGCCCGTTTGCGCCTCGGCAGGACTGGCGTTTCCCCGGATGACTGGCTTGCGGGTTCCTGCATGGCTCAGAAGGCGATCGCGATCGAGAACACCGGGCGCAACTTGCGATCTCGCTGGCCGTAGGCCAAGTCGAGCGCCAGCGGGCCAGCCGGGCTGCGCCAGCGCGCGCCGATGCCGTAGCCGCGGGCGGGATCGGTGAGATCGCGCAGCTTGTCGGTGGCATCGCCGATGTCGACAAACACCGCGCCGCCCCATTGCGAGGAGAACCAGCGGACGTATTCGAGGCTTGCCGTCGTCATGTAGCGTCCGCCGACGATGGCATCGCCCTCGCGCACGCCCAGACTCTGATAGCTGTAGCCGCGCACCGATTGCGCGCCCCCGGCGCGAAACAGATAGTGCTCGGGAATGCCCGAGCGCGAGGCGGCGCCGATCCACCCGATCTCGGCGCGCGCAGTCAACATGTCGCGATCGAACACCGGCCAGTACTTCTGCACCCGCAGCACACCGCGCAGGAAGTTCCGGTCCGAGACCAGAACCTTGGCTGCCCCGCCGAGCTGCGCGTGAAACACCAGGCCGCTGCGCGGATCGAGCAGGTTGTCGACGTCGCGCCAGGTCCACGCGTAATTGAGCACCAGCGCCTTGATCCGGCTGCTGTCGCCGGCATCGACATCGCGGTTTTCCCTGTCGAAGTTGAGCGACAGCCGGGTTTCGATCTTGCCCCTGACGCGGGTTCTCACCGCGCCGAGGCCGTATCGGCTGGTCTTCAGGCCCTGGTTGTCGTTGGTTTCGCTCAGCACGCCGAAGCTGTCGCGATAGTCGTCGCGGGTTGGCGGCAGATGAATGTCCGCATAGGCGAGATGGCCGAGCCGGTCGACGCGAAAACCGCTCGCCAGTTGCCAGCCGCGATCGAGGATGTTGGCATGGCGGTAGGTGACCTCGGCGCGCGGGCCGTTGTTGCTGCTGTAGCCGGCGCCAAAGGACAGCCGCATGCGGCGTGCCTCGGCAACCCGCACCCGCACCGGCACCGCCGACGGATGTTCGGGGTCGTTGTCGATGTCTACCACCACCGAGGAGAAATACGGCGTGTTCTGCAGGCTGCGCTGCAGATCGAGCAGCCGCTCCTGATTGTAGCGCTCGCCGGGCTCGAGCTTGCTGAAGCGATCAATCAGCGAGTGATCGTAACGGTCGAGGCCCTGCACGTCGATTGCGCCCAGGGTGAATGGCGGCCCACTGTCATAGACCACGTGCAGTGCGACCCTGCCGCTGGCCGGATCGACTTCGGCACGGCTATCCTCGATGCGCGCGGCGGCATAGTCTTCTGCGAGCAGGCCTTGCAGCAGGGTCTGCTTGGCCTCGTCCCATGCCGTCTGGCGAAACGCCTGCCCTTCCGCCAGCGGCCAGGCGGCGCGTAGCGCGGCGATGCGCGTCGCGTGAGCCGCGCTGCCGTCGGCGATGTCACCGGCAAAGCGCAGATCGACCGAGCGAATGGTGGCGCGCAAACCCGCGTCGACTTTGAGGCGCAGCGGTTCGCCCGGCTCGCCCGAGACCTCGATGTCCGGCGAAAAGTAACCCTCGGTCGCGAGCAGATCGGTGGTCTGCTTGCGCAGGCTGCGCAGCAGGCGCACCTGCTCCGCGTCGTCGGCCTCGCCGGCGGACGAGGTCAGATCGAGATGCCGATCGAACAGCTCGCGGAGTGCTTTGGGTGCGTCGATCTCGATCGGTACGCGAGCGCTGGTCTGGGCGAGCGCGGGTGCGACGCAGAGCAGGGTCGCCAGCAAGGCAACGCAGCGGACACGCAATCCAGCGGCGGCCAGCCGTTCAACGATTCGACCGATTGATGGTGCGGGGGGTGAAGTCGATGAAGTGGGTGAAGTGCTCACCCACCGATTCTATCAAGCTGCCCGACGCCACCCGCGGGATCGCCGGGATTGCGATTCGATCCGGCTAGTACTAAGCACCGAGTCCGGGCGGCGCGGGCAGATCCTTTCCGGACAGGCTCCCGAACAGGGCCTGCAGCAGTTCCGGGCCGGGGCGCTCGCGCTCTTCGGGGTGCGCGGCAGCCCATTCGAGGGCGAGAATAAGTGGCAGCCATGGCATCGCAGGCGCGGACTTCGGCGCTTCGAGCGCCGGTAGCGCGCGCGATACGCGTGCGCCGAGCTCGATGCGGCGCACGGTCTGGGGCGTCGGACTGGCGCAATGCCGGGGGTCCGAAGACACCAGAAACTCGCGGCAGACGACCGGCCTGTCGGCATGAATCGAGCACGATTCGTCTTCGAGAAAGGGGCAGGGTGCGCCGCGACCGAAGTAATCGAGCCCGAAGGCGACCAGATCCTTCCTGGCGACGCGGGAGAAATCGCGCAACCGGTCCATCAGGCCTGCCGCCTCCATGCGGCGGCAGGCGTCCTCGAAGCGTGCGATCAGCGTGCTGCGGCGTGGTTCTTCCATCGCCTGCACCAGCGCGTGGATGGCGCGGGCCTCGACCGTGGAGATCGGCACCAGCTGCCGACAACAGGCGCCGCAACCCTTGGCGCAACTGACCGGCTCGTCCTGTGCCTCGACCGCCATGTCGACGATGGTGTTGGTCAATGCGTGGGCCAGCGGCAGCAGCCGCTGCGGACTCACCGGGCCGGCCGGCACCTGCACCGTCAGCGAGACCGAGCGGCCGTCGACCGAGAATTCGATGTTCGCGCTGAGCAAAGGGTCGGGCTTGTGCTGGTTCAAGGCGTCGCTCCGTGACGGCGGAACTGCATGATGCCATCGATCGACGCCCCGGCGAAGCAGGCTGCGACCCGCATGGAATGGCGCTCTGCGACATGCCTGCCGTGAGAGCGCCTATTCATGATGGCGCTGGCCTGGCATGCCTGTAGACGGCCATTCCATGCGGCTCTCCGGGCAGGCATCTGTTGGCTCCGCGAGCGCTCACCGGGCGTCTGCTTGCAGCCGCCGCATGCTCGGGCGCACCATTGCCACGATACGACGCAACCCGGGAGAATCGTCATGCCATGCGAACCGACCCTGTTCTCCGTCCTGTCCTGGAACATCGAGCATTTTCGCGGCGGCGATGCGCGGCTGAAAAAGGTCGCGGCACATATCGCGGGACAGGATCCGGACGTGTTCGGACTGCTCGAGATCGAACATGCCGACGTCCTGACGCTGATGCAGCGCGAGCTGCCGGACTATGACTTCGCGCTGACCGACGGTCCGGAGGTGCAGGAGATCCTGGTCGGCTGGCGGCGCGGCAAGTTCGGCCAGACGGTGTTTTCGCAGAAGCGCGAGTTCAATGTCGGCAATCCGGCGCTGCGCCCGGGTGCGCTGCTCTCGCTGAGGGTGGCGGACACCTGGTACAACATGCTGTTCCTGCATACCGACAGCGGCACCGACGCGCCGGCCTTCGGCAATCGCGCCGAGATGTTCGGCAAGACCTGGAAGCTCAAGCGTGCGCTCGACCGCAAGATGGAGCAGGCCGCTGCGGCGCAGCTCCTGGTGATGGGCGATCTCAACACCATGGGCCTGATGTACCCGCGCCCGGCGAAGAAGTTTCTGCGCGTCGATGCGCCGAGCGAGATCGCCGCGCTGGACGAAGCGGCGCTGAAGTCGGGCATGCGCTTGCTGCCCAAGGACCAGCCGTTCACCTGGAACGGCAGTGCCGGAAAATCGAACCTGGACCACGTGCTGGCTTCGCAGGCGCTGCAGCTGCGCAATTTCGGCAGCGATGCGGAACCGGCGGAGATCCGCGTCACCGGCTGGCCGCAACTGAGCGGCGCACAGTTGAAGAGCTTTCTCGCCGAGATATCCGATCACGCCTCGCTCTATGCCGAAGTGATCGGCTGACTTCGGACCGCCTGGCGCCAGGCCAGGAGCCAATATCCATGCGGGTCTCCGGGCGTCCGCCCGGAAGATCGCCATTCTGCGCGGCTCGCAGGCGATGCTCCCGAAACGCCGGCATATTCATGACTCGCGCTCGGCCTGGGCCTGTTCGAGCAGCCAGGCGCGAAATGCGGCGACCGCGGGCCGCTCGGCCAGCACTTCGGGAATCACCAGATGGTAGGCGAACCGCGTCGGCAAGGTGGTGGCGAAGGGCGTGACCAGCCGGCCGGCTGCGACGTCGTTGCGAATCAGCGAACGCAGGGCGAGCACGACGCCCTGGCCGGCGAGCGCCGCTTCATAGGCGAGCGCTGCGTCGCTGAAGCGTGGCCCGCGCGTGGCATCGACTTCGCCCGCCCCGGCGAGTTGCAACCACGCCGCCCAGCTCGGCCGATCGCCCTCGTCGGGAATCGTCTCGTCGTGGATCAGCGCGTGCCAGCGCAGATCGGCCGGCTTGCGCATCGGGCGCATGCCGGCAAGCAGGCGCGGAGTGCAGGCCGGCGTGTAGCCCGGCGCGAACAGCAGGTCCACACGTTGCCCCGGGTAGCGGCCGGTGCCGAAGCGAATCGAGATCTCGCTGGTGTCGTTGCGCGGATCGATTGTGTCGCCGGCGATCGGGCTGTGGCGCTTTTGCCGGTCGATCGTGTCGAGCCCAGCGCGCAAATGCAGTTCCACCTCGGGATGTGCTGCGGTAAAGCCCGACAGCCGCGGCAACAGCCAGCGTGCCGCGAACGATGGCGGCGCGCTGACGGTCAGCGCCGCCTCGCGCGACGGCCGGCGTGTCGATTCGACGGCTGCCGCCAGGCAGGCGAAGCCTTCGCGCAGCTTGGGCAGCATGGCCAGCGCGTCCTCGGTCAGTTCGAGGGTGCGCGGCAGGCGGCGGAACAGCGGCACGCCGAGGAAGCCTTCGAGCGCCTTGATCTGCTGGCTGACCGCGGCCGGCGTGACGTGCAGTTCTTCGGCCGCCAGCTTGAAGCTCAGGCTGCGTGCGGCGGCTTCGAATGCGCGCAAGGCGGCGAGTGGGGGTAAGCGATAACTCATGCTCGCACTTCGGTTAAGTTTTTCTGATCTTAGACGTAACAAGGAATAGCTTGTTGCGTTGCAACAACATGCCTATATTGGCTACGTGGCGCGAAACCCGCGCCGAACCCGACAACCGACTTCCACGGAGGCCAACATGAAAACCCCCACCCCCACCCCCACCCCCACCCCGACACTCACCAGTCCGTCGTGCCGCAACGACGTGTATCTAGATTCGGCTTATGTCGACGCACGGCTGCGCGACGCGCGCCGTCTGCGCAGCGAAGCCTTGCGCCAGATGATGGCAGACGGCTGGCGCGCACTGAGCAGCTTCGCGGGCGAGTTCGTGCGCAGTCTGACGGCAGGCAGGAAGCAGCCGGCACTGCGGCACTGATCGCCGCTCAAGGCATCGAACGGGCGCCCTTCCGCCAGCATCGGCGGGCGACGCCCCCGCGCTGGCATTGTCGCCGGGTCAGCGCCGCGCCGACTCGATCCGCGCGCACCGCCTCGGAACCGATCGCCCATCTCGCGTCGCCTTGAAGGGTTTCGGCAACACGCCGGCACCGGTCTGACCGCGCTTCCTTGCGCCAGCGGGGCGGTCGTCACCCGTCGCTCAGCCGACTCGAAGACACACTTCCTGACTTGCTGCCCGGCATTGGCGGCGCCACCATTTCATCCGGCTGTCGCATTTCGCGCCCATGATTGGGGATTGCAGCGCCCACCTGCCAAAAGGATCGAGGAGAAAGCCGTGCCGGATATCGCATTCAGCCTGAATACGTTTCTGTCGAGCTACGTGATTCCTCTTGCCTGGAAGCTGGTCGGCGCCCTGGCGATGTGGATTGTGGGCGGCTGGGTGATCAGACTGATCGGTAACCTGTCCAGTCGGGGCATGGCCAGACAGAAGGTCGAGCCGACACTGATCCGCTACATCGAGTCGACCATCAAGGTCATTTTGCGCATCGTGCTGGTAATCGCGATTCTTTCGGTGTTCGGCATCGAAACCACCAGTTTCGCCGCTCTGCTGGCCGCGGCGGGCATCGCGATCGGTGCGGCCTGGAGCGGCATGCTCGCCAACTTCGCGGCCGGTGCGTTCCTGATCGTCTTGCGGCCGTTCAAGGTCGGCGACATGATCACGGCGGGCGGGGTGACCGGCGACGTGCGCGAGATCGGCCTGTTTGCGACCACGCTCGATACCCTGGACAACGTTCGGGTGATCGTCGGCAACAACAAGCTGTTCGGCGACAACATCGTCAATTACTCCCAGAATGACTTTCGCCGCGTGGAACTCAAGGCGCAGATCGCTCACGCGGTCGACCCGAAGGATGCCATCGCACGGCTCAAGGCGCGTGTCGCGCAGATTCCGAACGTCATGAAGACGCCGGAGCCGAGCGTCGAGATCCTCGAGTTCAATCCTGCCGGCACCTTGATCGGGGTGCGCCCGTTCTGCCACAACACGAATTACTGGCAGGTGTACTTCGATACCAATAACGCGATCCGGGAAGTCGGCGGCAGCGCCGGCTGGCCGATCCCGGCGCCCCACCAGGTTCTGCTGCAGAAAGCCTGAAATCGTTGCGTCCGGGTTCCGCTCCGGATCATGAACCAGCGCTCGACACGATGGGCACCCAGGCGCCGCGCTCGACGCGGTAGATCGTAATGCCACCGTCCTGGAGATCGCCGCGCTCGTCCCAGGCGAATCGCGGGCTGGTTACGCCGGCCATTCTGGTGTCGGCGAGTTCCTTCAGATAGCGCGAGGGTTCGATCGAATCTGCGCGCCTCATCGCGCCTATCATCGCCATCGCCGCATCGTAGGCGTAGGGCGAGTACAACTCGACTGCGCTGCCGAAGCGTTCGCGGTAACGCTCGGCGTACGCGCTGCCACCCGGCATGCGCTCGAGCGGCAAGCCGGCGAGCGAGGCGAGTGCGCCTTGGGCGGCGTCGCCGGCCAGCGCGATGAAGTTGGGTGACTTGACCATCTCGCCACCGGCAAATAGGGCGGTGAGCCCGAGACTTCTCATCTGGCGCACCATCGGGGCAGCCTGCACGTCAGCACCGCCGAAGAACAGCAGGTCGGGGTTTGCCGACTTGATGGCGGTGAGCGCGCCGGTGAAATCGGTGGCCCGGTCGTCGGTGAATTCGCGCCGCACGACGCTCGCGCCGGCAGCGAGCGCGGCCTTCTCGAACTCATCGGCGAGGCCCTGTCCGTAGGCGGTACGATCATCGATGATGGCGATCCGGGTTGCACCCATGTCGCGCACCAGGTAGCGGCCCAGCACGCTGCCCTGCTGGCTATCGGATGTCATGGCGCGAAAGCTGGTCTTGAACCCCTGGGCGGTGTAGCCGGGCGCCGTGGCCATGGCGATCTGCGCGATGCCGGCCTGTGCGTAGATACGCGAAGCGGGGATGCTGGTCCCCGAGTTGAAGTGGCCCAGCATGCCGGCGATCCGCGCGTCGACCAGCTTTTGCGCGACGGCCGTGGCTTGTCGCGGATCGGCCTGGTCGTCCTCGGCGAGCAGCTCGAAGCGCACTGCTGCACCGCCGATCCGCGGATGGGTGGCGTTGGTTTCTTCGAGCGCGAGCAGGACGCCGTTGCGCATGTCGTTGCCGTAGTGCGCCTGCGGACCGGTCAGCGGCGCCGCGAAACCGAGCCTGGCGATGCGCGCCGCGCCCGCAAGCTCCGCGCCGGGCGGCGGCGCTGGCTTGTCGCAGGCCGCGAGACAGGCGGCGAGCAGGGCAATCAGGTGACTGGAAAGAGTGCGCTTGCGCATTGTTCGCTCCGCTGCTTTTCGCTCGAAGATGGAAAATCCAGATTATCGGGCACATCGCTCATGCTGGACCAAGCGAACTCACGATCGCGCGGCAGTCGTCATCCCGACGTCCAAGCCCTTCATCACCGGGGACCGTTCGGTGATACTGTGAGACGATAAGTTTTCCGCAGACGTAGGCACTGGTTTTCGCAATGCGCATCGCAGTTCTCGGCGCGGGGCTTGCCGGCGTCACCAGCGCGTGGTATCTCGCGCGTGACGGCCACCAGGTCACCGTTGTCGATCGCCAGCCCGGAGCAGGCCTGGAAACGAGTTTTGCCAATGGCGCACAGATCTCGGTCAGCCACCCCGAGCCGTGGGCTAATCCGGGCGCGCCGCTCACGGTGCTGCGCTGGCTCGGCCGGGAGGACGCGCCGCTGCTGTTTCGGCCGCGAGCCGATCTGCAGCAATGGCGCTGGTCGCTGGCGTTCTTGCGCGAATGCCTGCCGGCGCGCACGCGCCACAATACCGACGCCATCGCCCGGCTGGCGATGTTCAGCCTGGCGAGCCTGCGCGAGCTTCGCGCGCAGACGGATATCGCCTACGATCAGTCGAGCAGCGGCATCCTGCAGACTTTTTACACGCAGCGCGACTGGACGCATGCCGAGACGAATGCGCAGCGGCTGCGCGACTACGGGATGGAGGCGCAAACCTGCAGCCCGGCGCGTTGCATCGAGATCGAGCCGGCGCTGGCGGATTGCCGGGACACGCTGTACGGCGGCCTCTACGCGCCGCAGGACGAGACCGGCGATGCCCACCTGTTCGTGCAGCAACTGACCGACCGCTGCCGGGATGAGGGAGTGCGTTTTTGCTTCGAGCGAACAGTCGAGAAACTGGTGCTCGAGGGCGGTCTTGTCTCGCGGGTGATGTTGCAGACGCCGGCGGGCTCGACCGAACGGCTGTCGGCCGACGCTTACGTGCTGGCGCTTGGCAGCTACACGACGGCCCATGCCGCTGCGCTCGGTGAGCGATTGCCGATCTATCCGGTGAAGGGCTACTCGGTCACGATTGCACTGGGCGAACATGCTCTGGCGCCGCATGTCAGCATCACCGACGAGTCGCACCGGATCGTCTGTTCGCGCCTCGGCAATCGACTGCGGATTGCCGGCACCGCGGAACTTGCCGGCTACGACAACTCGATCAACCGTGTGCGGTGCGAGGCGATTCTTGCCCGTGCTTGTACGCTGTTCCCGCGACTCGGCGATACGCGCGGCGCCGAGTTCTGGGCCGGACTGCGGCCGGCGACGCCGTCGAATGTGCCGATCATCGGACCCTCGCGCCTGCCCAATCTGTGGTTCAACAGCGGTCACGGCACGCTAGGCTGGACGCTCGGGTGCGGCTCGGCTCGCGCGCTCGCGGCGCTGATCGGCGGACGCGCCGCCCCGGTCGACTTTCCGTTCCGCAAACCGTGAGCGTTTCGCGAGAGTTCCTCGACTGGGTGCTCGAACTGCTGGCGCCGCTGGGCGCCGTGGCGGCACGACGGATGTTCGGCGGCTATGGACTGTTTCTCGACGGCCTGATGTTCGCGATCGTGGTCGACGATGTCGTCTGGTTCAAGACCGACTCGCAGAACCGCGAGCGCTTCGTCTCGATCGGCGAACCACCCTTCACTTACCAGCGCAACGGCAAGCCGGCGCAGTTGAATTTCTATCGCGCCCCGGACGAAGCCTTCGACGCGCCCCATACGCTGAAGCCGTGGGCGCGCAGCGCGTTCGAAGCGGCGCTGCGCGCCAGTCGCGCGAAGTCGGCTCCCCGACCCCGCAAGGCAGTCGACTGAAGTAGGTTGGAAATTATTTTGGGGATGGTGCCCCGTGATTGTCGGCTCACGGGGCCAGAGGCCGCTCGGCTCCGGCAGCGAGTCGATTGGGCGACTTTATTCCTCCGCGCGGCTCGCCGACGAGGAATTTTGCCCGCTAATGCGCCGCACTATCCAGGCCAGTAAGCAGATCAGTAAGAATCCGCGCCGATCGGCGGTCGACTCAGTTGTTGCGCCGGCTCTTGCCGCCCGAAAGCCGGTGATTCTTACGGAGGCTCCATGTTTGATCATGCGTCGATCGTGGTTCTGGCCGGAGCGGCATTGCTGGCCGGCCCCGGCTTTGCGGCGGATCGCTGCAGCGCATCGAGCGCGCCGCAGCGACTACCGGTAGTCGAGCTCTACACGTCGGAGGGCTGCAGCAGTTGCCCGCCGGCCGATCGCTGGCTGAGTTCCCTGACGCGCGACGCGAAAGCTGGGCGCCTGCTTCCGCTCGCCTTTCACGTTGACTACTGGGACTACATCGGCTGGAAGGACGGGTTCGCCCAAAGCGCTTTCTCGCGTCGTCAGCGTGAGTTGGCCGATCAACGTGGGGTAGCGACCATCTACACCCCCCAGGTCGTGGTCGATACGCGGGACTTTTTGGGCTGGCGCGATGCGAGCGCCTTCGAGGCTTCTCTGGCTTCGGCCGGCCGCCAGCCGCCGGGGGCCAGGCTGTCGCTGGACTTGCGCCTGGAGTCGGCATCGCGCTGGAAAGTCGACTTGCGCGGCAATCTCGCCGGCGCCAAGTCGGGTGGGGATGCCTTCGTCTTCCTGGCTGTTTACGAGAACGGTCTTGAAACACGCGTCAGAGCGGGGGAGAACGCGGGTGCCACGCTGCGCCATGACCACGTGGTGCGCAACTGGCTCGGACCATTTCATTTCCAGGCAGACGGCGCCATCTCGAAGCACGCCGACATCGCGATCGAGCCGGGCTGGAAACCGCACAATCTCGGCATCGCAGCCCTCGCCTTTTCGGCGCGCGGCGGCGAGGTGCTGCAGGCCGTGTCCTTGCCGTCATGCGTGACACCACGAGACTGATTTCGATTTCCAAGGAGGTGACACTCTCGTCGGCGGACCAAGTCGAGCCGCTGGGCGCACCGTTGGTATTCGCGGACCAATCGGTACGCCAGACGACGTTCCCATGGATATTCGACCACGCCGAGCCGTATGTATCGCGACAGGTTCGGCGACCGAGAGACTTGCGCCGTACGAGGCGGTCGGTTTTACAATGGCCGGATGGACATCGTCAATTCAATCGCGGTTGCGGCCGGGCTCGCCTGGGCAAGTGGATTGCGGCTCTACGCCGTCCTGTTTCTCGCGGGATTGCTCGGGCGGCTGGGCTATGTGACTTTGCCGGAAGCCTTGACCGTGCTGCAGCATCCGGCGGTTATTGGTGCGGCCGGGCTGATGTTCTTCGTCGAGTTTTTCGCGGACAAGATCCCTGCGCTGGATTCGGTGTGGGACGGCATCCACACTTTCATTCGAATTCCGGCCGGTGCGCTGCTGGCGGCCTATTCGCTCGCTGGACAGGATCCGGCGATCATGCTCGCCGCGGGCATTCTCGGCGGAACCCTCGCTGCGGGAACGCACCTGACGAAGGCAGGCAGTCGCGCGGTCATCAACGCCTCGCCGGAGCCATTCTCCAATATAGCCGCCTCATTTACCGAAGAAGCGATGGTGTTCGGCGGTCTGTTCGCGGCGTTTCAACATCCGTGGGTTTTTCTGGTGCTGCTCGGTATTTTCGTCGTTCTGATGCTATGGCTGCTGCCCAGGCTGTGGCGTGGTGTTCGGGCGATGTTTCGACGTCTTGGATCGGGCTCCACGGCTGCGCCATCGTAGTCCGGTCGAATCAGCCGAGTGTGACCCGCGCGAATTTGCGTTTGCCTACCTGTAGAACGACCGTCTGACCCTTCGCAATCGGCGTGGCGCGGTCGATCACTCTTTCCCCGTCGATGCGAACTCCGCCCTGATCGATCATGCGCAGGGATTCGGAGGTGCTTGCGGTAAGGCCGGCCTGCTTCAGCAGTTGCGCAATCGGCATTGTCGCATCGGCGCAGTCGATCGCGATCTCCGGCATGTCGGCAGGGTTCGCGCCATGCCTGAACCGGGCCTCGAACTCTGCCAGCGCATCTTCCGCGGCCCTGCGGTCGTGGAAACGTTGGACGATTTCCTGAGCCAGGAGCACCTTGATGTCGCGCGGATTGCGGCCATGCTTGACCTGGTTCCTGAGTCCGGCGATCTCATGAGTCGGCCGGAACGACAGCAATTCGAAGTAGCGCCACATCAGCTCATCAGACACCGACATCAGCTTGCCAAAGATCTCCCTCGCTGGCTCGGCGATGCCAACGTAGTTGCCTAGGGATTTGGACATCTTGTTGACCCCGTCCAGCCCTTCGAGCAGCGGCATCATCAGTATCACCTGCGGCGCCTGGCCGGCATGCTTTTGCAGCTCGCGCCCGACCAGCAGATTGAACTTCTGGTCGGTGCCACCGAGTTCGACGTCTGCGCGCATTGCCACCGAGTCGTAACCTTGGCACAGCGGGTAGAGGAATTCGTGCACCGCGATTGGTTGATTGTTGCGATAGCGCTTGCCGAAATCATCACGTTCGAGCATCCGCGCCACCGTATGTTGTGCAGCTATCCGGATCATCCCCGCAGCACCCAGAGGCTCCATCCACGCCGAATTGAAACAAACTTCCGTCTTGTCCGGATCGAGGATCTTGAAGACCTGCTCCCGATAGGTCTTGGCATTGTCCTCGATCTGCTCGCGCGACAGAGGAGGGCGGGTTGCGTTCTTGCCGGTGGGATCGCCAATCATCCCGGTGAAGTCCCCGATCAGAAACATCACATGGTGGCCCAGATCCTGAAAATGCCGCAGCTTGTTGATGAGAACGGTATGGCCGAGATGCAGATCGGGTGCCGTGGGATCGAACCCGGCCTTGACCCGCAGCGGACGTCCCATCCTGAGTCGGTCGATCAGTTCGGACTCCAGGAGCAGTTCATCGCAGCCTCGTTGAATGAGGGCCAAATCGGATTCAAGCACGCGATTACCTCGTCGTTTACTCTGTTGTTCTGCGTTTTGATTGTTACAGGATCTTTGCTAGACTCCGTGGAGTTTTTTTGCCGACGGGAACAGACAGCCCATGTCCCTTGAAAAGACCCGAATCTTAGCCGAACTGTCCCCCGAACTGTCCCGACTGCGTGGGAATCGGCAAATGCATCGTTGGCTGCTGGCGAGCACGGCGGCTGCCTCGTTGCTGTCGGTCGTGACCTCCTTCGCCTACGCACCACGAGCGTTCCAGCCTGGCGACACCGTGGAGACGGTAGTCGAGCAACTGGCGTTGCCACCTCAGATCGTTGCGGTAGACGCCGACGCGGTGTTTTCGCGAGAGGATCGCGTCCGTCCCGGAGATACCGTGGCCGCTCTGATGCGACGGCTTGGCGTCGATGATCCGCAGGCCGATGCGTTTCTCCGCAAGGATCCTGTTGGAAGAGTCTTTCAGACCCGTCTGCGGACCGGCCGAACCGTTAGTGCGCGTATCGGCGGGGATGGACAGCTGCGGGCGCTCGCCTACCCGTTGCCGGGAACGGATCGCGAGCTCATATTGAACCGCACGGGCGACGAGCTGTCCGCCGCCGAGAAGTTGCTCACACTGGAAACGCAGATCCAGACACGTAGCGGGGTGATCCGCAGCTCTCTGTTTGCCGCCGCCGACGATGTCGGCCTGCCGGACGCGGTGGCGATTCAGTTGGCAGAGATTTTTGGAGCCGAGATCGATTTTCATACCGATCTGCGTCGTGGAGACCGTTTTTCAGTGGTTTACGAAACGCACCGACATGACGGCCGCGAAGTGAAGGCAGGACGGGTTCTGGCGGCCGAGTTCGTGAATGATGGCGTTACCCGGCGGGCTGTGTGGTTCGACGGCGGACATGGCGTTTCCGGGTACTACACACCGGAGGGCCGAAGTCTGAAGAAAGCCTTCCTGCGCTCTCCTCTCGAGTTTTCGCGAATTTCGTCGGGGTTCTCGATGCGTTTTCACCCAATCCTGCGCAAATGGCGCGCCCACAAAGGGGTTGACTACGCCGCGCCAATCGGAACCAACGTGCGCGCCACCGCTGATGGCGTCGTGGAGTTTGTCGGCCAGCAACGCGGCTACGGAAAATTCGTCGTCCTTCGGCACCATGACCGGTACACGACGGCTTATGGCCACCTGAACGGCTTCGCTTCCGGCCTGCGGCAGGGAAGCCGGGTCGAGCAAGGCGAGGTCATCGGCTACGTCGGGCGAACCGGATGGGCAACCGGCCCCCACCTGCATTACGAGTTCCGCATCGCGGACGTTCATCAGGATCCGCTATCGGTCGCACTACCGATTTCCGTTCCTCTTTCGGGTGTTCAGCTTGGCGCATTCCGGTCCGAGGCGGAACCGTTGTTGGCTCGTATCGCGCTAATGGGCAGCGCAAAGATCGCTCGTGCCGAGTAACGAAAAACCATCACATCGCGCAGTCGGACTGGTCGAGCGTTCTCCGGGCTCCACCTTGCGACAATAACAACGGGGTGCGAACGCACCCCGCCCCACGCTGGGAACTCGACCGATCAAGCCGAAAACGAAGATCCGCAGCCGCAAGTGCTGGTCGCGTTAGGGTTTTTGATGACGAACTGGGCACCCTCGAGCCCTTCCTGGTAGTCGATCTCCGCACCGGAAAGGTACTGAAAACTCATCGGATCAACCAGCAGGGTTACGCCGTTCTTTTCCATTACGGTGTCGTCTTCGTTGGTCACCTCGTCGAAGGTGAACCCGTACTGAAAGCCCGAACAACCGCCGCCCGTGACGAAAACCCGTAGCTTGAGATCGGGGTTTCCTTCTTCGACAATGAGTTCCTTAACCTTGCTGGCTGCGCTGTCAGTGAACAGCAGGGCGATGGGCATATCGGTCGCGGCATTCATAGTTAACTCCATAAAAACACAAGAAAATTATTCGGTCGGCTGTTTCAGCGGTCACTTGCTGGCAGCCAGCTTCAACTCGACCGCCTTGCTGCCCCCCGCCTGGTGCACCAGCCGACCCTGAACGACTGCGCCCAAATGCATTTCGAGCGACGTGTAGAAGACATCTCCTGAGACTCGTGCTCCGGGCTGCAGTTCAAGGAATTCAGTACAAGTTACCGGACCCGCTACCGTTCCGTTGATCACGAGGTGAGACACGTGGATCTCTCCCTCGACCCTGGCGCGCTCGCTTATCACCAGCACGCCCTGCGAATCGGCTGCCGACCGGACGTTGCCCTTGACTTCGCCATCAATCCGCAAACCCCCCGAAAAGGCCAAGTCGCCGGTGACCGTGGTGCCCGCGCCGACGAGGCTGTCGATGCGACCGTTCGGCTTGTTCGATTTCTTGAAGAACATATATACCCCTATCCAAGATTGACGACCTTCGCGACCTTGGTCGCACCCTTCTCCAAAAGCCTGACCTCCAGGCTGGTGACCCGAGCGCCTGCTGGAACCTCGAAGCCGCCATCGACGCGCTGAAAGTGCTTGAACTTCAGTCTGAATTGATCCTTCGTTGGATCTCCGGGCAACGGCAAATTCATGATAGCAGCTTTGCCTTGGTGTCGCATTTTGACAAGCATCTGAAGCTGTCCGTGAAACTCGCGCTCGCGCTCGGCCTTGTTTGCACCGCGAACGGCAATCAGCATTCGATATCGGTAGTGCCCAGGCTCATCTTGAGGTTCGACGCTGAGTCCGGTGATGGTCGCGTCGGCGCCACCTCCGTCGATCTCCGCCAAGCTCTCGAACAGTGACACATCCTGTTTGAGACGGGAGTTCTCTGCTTCAAGCAGTTTGATCTGGCGCTCGATCTGTTCGCGAGTGGTCCGTTCAATCTGTAATGTGCTGCCGGCCGATTGAGCATTGCTGCGATACTGCGCCAACTCGTTTTCCAGAGCATCGATCCGTTCGCGTAGCTTGACGATATCGTCCGGACCGCCGACGCCACCGCTAAAGCGGAACCCGGAACCAAATATCAATGTCGCCGCTGCCAGGCCGGCCAATAGGAGGAATAGTCCGGGCGCAACGCGCAAGTACCAAGGAACGTGCGTTCGCACCGAGACACGCGGGGCGGCCGCGCCGAAGCGGCGCCTGAGCACCCGACGCAAGGTCAGGGAAAGACGGGAATCTGGGACAGCCCTGCGCACTCGTCAAGCCCGAACATGATGTTCATGTTCTGCACTGCCTGACCGGCAGCACCCTTTACCAGGTTATCGATAACGGAGAGCACGACCACGATTTCCTGCCCTTGGGGCTGGTGCACCGCGATTCGACAAGTGTTGGATGCCCTCACCGACCTCGTTTCGGGGTGGCTTCCCGCCGGCAACACATCTACGAAGGGCTCGTCATTAAACCGCTTCTCGAACAAGGTCTGAAGATCGGCCTCATAAGGCGCTGTCAGGCGGGCGTAGAGGGTTGCGTGAATCCCGCGAATCAGCGGAGTCAGATGAGGAACGAAAGTCAATCCGACCGCCTTGCCAGCCATCTCCGACAAACCCTGCCGAATCTCGGGAAGGTGGCGATGTCCTGCAACACCGTAGGCCTTGAAGTTGTCCGCGGCCTCAGCGAACAGCGTATGCACCTCCGCCTTGCGACCTGCACCGGAAACACCGGATTTTGCGTCTGCGATCAAGTGATTCGTGTCGACCAGCTCCGCTTCGACCAGCGGCAGAAAGCCGAGTTGAGTCGCTGTCGGATAGCAGCCGGGATTGGCCACCAGCCGCGCATCTTTGATGACGGTACGATTCATTTCCGGCAAGCCATAGACCGCTTCCGCAACCAGCCAGGGCGCCGCGTGAGTCATGCCGTACCATCGTTGCCATTGCGCCACGTCCTTGATGCGAAAATCCGCCGACAGGTCGACTATCCGCACTCCCTTGTCCAGCAGCGCCGCAGCTTGCTGCATTGCGATCCCGTTTGGGGTAGCAAAGAACACCAGATCGCAGTTGTCCACCGAAGCATTTGCCGGATCCACGAAGCGCAGCCCGACCCGACCACGCAGGCTGGGAAACATGTCGGCCACCGGAAGGCCCGCGTCGCCTCGCGAAGTAATCGCTGTCAGTTCGACCGAAGGGTGCTGCGCCAACAAGCGCAACAACTCCACGCCAGTGTAACCGGTCCCGCCAACCACACCCACCCTTACCATGGACTACCCCGTTGAAAACTCGATGCTTTCAAGTATATCCAGCATAAGGCCAGAAAACCAAAAGCCGCGCAGCGGCGGCTTTTGGTGCATCTGGCGGCGGCCCATGCCGCAAGGCTCAGCGCTTCGAGAACTGCTTGCGCCGACGCGCTTTGTGGAAGCCAACCTTCTTGCGTTCCACTTCCCGCGCATCGCGGGTAACAAAACCGGCGTTCGACAATGTCGGCTTGAGCGACGCGTCGTATTCGATCAGTGCTCGCGTAATCCCGTGACGCACTGCTCCCGCCTGACCGGACTCCCCTCCGCCCGTGACATTGACCATGATGTCGAAGGTGCTCGCATGCTGGGTCAGTTCCAGCGGTTGACGCACAACCATGCGGCCCGTTTCACGAGAAAAGAAAACGTCGACTGGCTTGTCATTGACGACAAACTTTCCCGAGCCCGGTTTGATGAACACGCGCGCGACCGCTGTCTTGCGACGACCGGTGCCGTAAAAATAGTTGGTTGCCATTCAAAGGTGTCCTGATTCGCGGCGCTCAGATTTCCAGCGCCTTGGGCTGCTGGGCGGAGTGCGGATGTGTGGTTCCCGCGTAACACTTGAGCTTCTTGAACATCGCGTAGCCGAGCGGCCCCTTGGGAAGCATGCCCTTCACAGCCTTTTCCAGCACCCGTTCGGGAAAGCGTCGCTGGAGCTTGGTGAAGTTGGTCTCGTAGATGCCGCCCGGATAACCTGAGTGGCGGAAGTACTTCTTGTCCTGCGCCTTGTTGCCGGTCACGCGTAGCTTGCCAACGTTGACCACGACGATGAAATCACCCGTATCGACGTGGGGGGTGTAGATGGCCTTATGCTTGCCGCGCAGGCGGTGGGCAATCTGGGTCGCCAGACGACCGAGCACCTTGTCGGTCGCGTCGACCAGGAACCAGTCGCGCGTGACTTCGTGCGGCTTGGCGGAGAACGTTCTCATGAAGACTTCCTTTGACCCGGTCTGTGTTTCGCGGAAAGCCGAGAAGTTTATCGGCTGACTTTGCCCGTGTCAATTCCTTCGCCTGGGCCAAAAAAAAAGCGCAACCCGTAAAGGGTTGCGCTAAATCCACACCAAAGGAGGAGGGTGGAGGAGACACTCAGTGAGCGGGCCGGGAACAAACTTACCTGCACAACTCGCTCATCAACGTTTTCATTATCGCGCAGAATATGCTGCACCGCAAGAGTTTTTGTGCAGTGCGTCAGATTTCTTGCAAGACTTTGTAACGGGATCGCCATGGCATTGATATTTCTGCATTAGTCGGGATTTTGATCGATCGGGCCGAATGCAACCGAGGGTTTCGATAGGAAGCGCACCAACTTCGAACAGATCTCGGCGCCGATGGGCCAGCGGTTCGCGAGCGCTCGACGGAAGAAGCATTGGTGTGTATAGGCTTCGCGTAGCTGCCTGACACAGAAAAGGAAACAGGTATGGAATGCAGAATTCAGTGGGTTGGCGGGATGGCATTCATGGCCGAAACCGGCTCGGGCCACACTTTGATGATGGACGGTCCTGCCGATGCAGGCGGCCGAAATCTCGCGCCAAGGCCAATGGAAACCGTTCTGGCCGGTACCGGCGGCTGCACCGCCTTTGATGTCGTGATGATCCTGAAGAAGGGGCGCCAAGCGGTAACTGGCTGCGAAGTCAGTCTGAAAGCTGAACGCGCTGAATCGGAACCCAGGGTATTCACCCGAATCCACTTCCACTTCCGAATCACGGGGCGAGACTTGAAGCCCGAGCTGGTCGAGCGGGCCATCAGATTGTCTGCCGAGAAATACTGCTCGGCGTCGATCATGCTGAGCAAGACAGCCGAGTTAACCCACGATTGGGAGATCGTTCCCGAGTAGCGAGCGGCAAATCTGCGATGTCGCCGCTATCTCGACCGATCAAAAGCGGTAAGCGAGCGCCGTCATCACGCGTGCGGCAAGTTTCATCGCGGCCTTAAGCGGCACAGGAAGTTCGCGGGCACCCAGATCGAGGGCGGTATGAGCGTGTCGGATCTCGTCCGTTTTCATCTGCTCGATGATCGCCAGCGATTTCACGTCCTTTTCCGAGACTCGTGCGAGGTGACCATCCAGGTGGGCTTCGACCTGTCGTTCGGTTTCTGCAAGGAAGCCGAGGTTCCAGGCATCCCCGAATCGGCCGGCGACAATCCCGATTGCCAGGGCTCCACCAAACCAGAGGGGATTTAGCAGGCTCTTGCGACCGCCCAGTTCCGCAATTCGCTTCTCCGTCCAAGCCAGATGTTCCGTCTCTTCACGCGCAGCTTCCGCAAGTGCCGCCTTGATTGCTGGCTGCCTGGAAGCGATGGATTGTCCCTGATAGAGCGCCTGAGCACAAACCTCGCCGACGTGATTGACACGCATCAACGCCGCCGCGTCGTGCTTCTCGTCCTCGGACAACTCGGCGTCGGGAAGATCCCTACCGGGCATCGGGCGCAGGGATACCGCGGGGGCGAACACCGTTCGCAGCCCCTTGTCGAACTCCGCAATCAGACTGTCGATCATCGCGCCCTCCCGGGAAATCAGCGGAACCGGCGCGGATCCGCCGAAACCCCCGTTCAGTTATCGAGCAATATAGGACGCGGTCCGCCGCGGTGGATGGCCTCGATGCCCTCCCTTGCCGACCGAATCGGTATGCGATTGTCGCACAGGTACAGTCGGGCAAGCGCCATATGGGGCAAGGACAGCGTACTGCTGGTGATCTTCACCCATTTGTCGTTGCGTGATCTGGACCATGTCCGGTCATCACGTCCCGTTGCATACAAGCGCCGCTCGAGCGTCTCACAGCGCATCCCCTCGAAGCGCACGTTGTCCACCCCGCTCGGGGAGCGGATCACCAGGACGTAGCGGATGACGCCATCTTGTCCGATCGAGATGGACGTCTGGTCGATCATGAACCGATTGCCCGACGCAGCACCCGCGTCGAACGCGAGCAACGAATCCGCGTTGGGATAAGGGGGGAACTCCACCTCGATTTCTTTCTCCTGGGCCGTTGCGGGGTCTGGTTCGTCTGCTTCGTCCGCTTGCGCTTGAACAGCCCCGACGAACGAAACAACCATCAGTGTTCCAATCGCCGATCGGAGACGAAAGCGTCTCAAGACAAGTCCTCGCACAGCGATGCACGAATGTCCGCCGGCAACGGCGACACGGAAGCCGAGTATTCAGAATGGTCGACGCCGACACCGATATCGGCACCTTCGCGCAGCGCCTGCTTCATGGGGTCGGACAGTTCGAACCGCAAGAAATGCACCGATGAGGTCTTGACGTCGTTCTCGCGGTCCAGATCCTCGTCGGCAACGGCAAACACCCTCGGTTGCCCGGCTACCTGAACCCACACCCGGTCTTCGATGCCGATTAGTCGCGCCAGCCATTGCTGTCGTTCCTGCGGATCGGGATACTCGATCATCATCGTCGCTTTCCAGTTGCTGCCGTCCGGCACGAGCGGACTATACGCATCCAATTCGTCGCCAATGCCGGCCTCTTCGAAGGTGCGCTCGATTCGCAGCATCTCCTGGATTTGGTAACGAACCGTCAGTTCGTCCTCGAAAATCAGGGTGATGTTCCTGCCGACCTGCACGCTGCGGTGTTTCTTGTGCGCGATAACGCGCTTGCGGAAGTCGTCACGCTGCCGCGCATAGGCTTCGAGCGACAGCAGGCTGTCGCGTGTGATCTGGGGCATGGATTCTCCTCGTGAGTCGCAAGCGCAACCTGAATCGGATTCCCTGAATCAGATTCCGTAAGCGATCCGCATCAGGGTCAACGGATGTGCCTTTTCCGCGCGGCTTTCCGTTCCGCCGTCGCGAATTCCCTGCTGGATATGGCGCGCCGCGATCGGGCAATCTGAACTGATGTAGTCGGGATCTGTCGAGGCCATCGCCTTGAACACCGGCCTGCCGATCTTCATCGACAGCGCGAAGTATTCCTCCTTGACGCCCCACGTTCCATCGTGGCCGGCGCAGCGCTCCACGGTGTTCACCTTGGTATCGGGCACCAATTGAAGTGTCTCGCGCGTCTTCTGGCCGAGGTTCTGAACCCGTGAATGACAAGGAATGTGATAAGAAACCTTGCCCAACGGCTTTTTGAAATCCGTCTTCAGCAAGCCGTCCTTGTTGCGCAGAATGAAGTATTCGAACGGATCGAACATCGCGTCGGCGACCAAAGCGACCTCAGCGTCATCCGGGAACATCAATGGCAACTCGCTCTTGAACATCAGCGCACATGAAGGCACCGGAGCGAGAATCGCGTACCCTTCCTGTGCCAGCTTTACCAGCGACGGAATGTTGATGTTCTTGAGTTTCTCGACTTGGTCGAGATCGCCGAGTTCGAGCTTCGGCATGCCGCAGCAAGCCTCTTTCTCGACGATTACCGCAGGAATCTCGTTGTGCGCCAGCAGGGCGAGAAGATCGTCGCCGATTCCCGGTTCGTTGTAATTGACGTAACAGGTTGAGAATACCGCGACCTTCCCCGGCGTCCGCTCACCCGCGCGCACCCCGAAGCTAGCCTCAGGCCTGGCGCCCGAGCGGAACTTCTTCGGTGCAAAAGGCGGCAAAACGCGATCCTTATGGACGCCCAGCACGCTCTGCATCGCGCTGCGCGCAACCCCGACGCCGTTCATTGCATTGACTGCCTGGGCAACGACCGGAATCGCCGCGAGCTTGCCCAGTGCATCGGTGCTGGTGAGCAACTTGTCGCGGAAGCGAACCTCTCCCTTCCTGAACTTCGCGGCTTTCGCACGGAGCATCAGATGCGGGAAATCAAGGTTCCACTCATGCGGCGGCACGTAAGGGCATTTGGTCATGAAGCACATGTCGCACAGGTAGCACTGGTCTACGACATCCCAGTACTTCTGCTTCGGCACACCATCCACTTCACCCGACCCGCCCTCATCGATCAGGTCAAAGAGCTTCGGAAAGGCGGTGCACAGGCTCACGCATCGCCGGCAGCCATGGCAGATGTCGTAGGTCCGCTCCAGTTCCGCGAACAGCTTCGCTTCGTCGTAGAAATCGGGGTTCTTCCAGTCGATCGGATGCCGCTTCGGGGCTTCCAGACTGCCCTCGCGCACTGTCATGTTTTCTCCTCTAGCGGGACGCGAGACAACTCGGCATGGTGCGACATCGTCGCACCATGCCCATCAACTGCCAGACATCAGTCAGCGAGTGCGTCGAGCGCTTTCTGGAATCGGTTGGCGTGAGACCGCTCGGCCTTTGCCAAAGTCTCGAACCAGTCGGCAATCTCGTCGAAACCCTCGTCGCGGGCAGTCTTGCCCATGCCCGGATACATGTCGGTGTACTCGTGGGTTTCACCGGCAATCGCCGTCTTGAGATTCAGGCGTGTGGCGCCAAATGGCAATCCGGTCGCCGGATCACCGCAAGTCTCGAGATACTCGAGGTGGCCGTGTGCATGCCCGGTTTCACCTTCCGCTGTCGAGCGAAACACGGCAGCAACATCATTCTGGCCTTCGACGTCGGCCTTGGCAGCGAAGTACAGATAGCGGCGGTTTGCCTGCGACTCACCCGCAAATGCGGCTTTCAGGTTGTCTTCGGTTTTCGAACCCTTGAGTTGCATGAACATCTCCTTTTCTTGCGTGGTTGAGACGGAGCGAGACAGTTTCTTTTTCTTAGACAAAGTATAGAAAGAGGTGCTGTGTCTGTCAATTCGCAGGGGGGGGGGGGGGGGGGGGGGGGGGGGGGGGGGGGGGGGGGGGGGGGGGGGGGGGGGGGGGGGGGGGGGGGGGGGGGGGGGGGGGGGGGGGGGGGGGGGGGGGGGGGGGGGGGGGGGGGGGGGGGGGGGGGGGGGGGGGGGGGGGGGGGGGGGGGGGGGGGGGGGGGGGGGGGGGTGGGGGGGGGGGGGGGGGGGGGGGGGGGGGGGGGGGGGGGGGGGGGGGGGGGGGGGGGGGGGGGGCGCGGGGGGGGGGGGGGGGGGGGGGGGGGGGGGGGGGGGGGGGGGGGGGGGGGGGCGGGGGGGGGGGGGGGGGGGGGGGGGGGGGGGGGGGGGGGGGGGGGGGGGGGGGGGGGGGGGGGGGGGGGGGGGGGGGCGGGGGGGGGGGGGGGGGGGGGGGGGGGGGGGGGGGGGGGGGGGGGGGGGGGGGGGGGGGGGGGGGGGGGGGGGGGGGGGGGGGGGGGGCCCCGGGGGGGCGGGGGGGGGGGGGGGGGGGGGGGGGGGGGGGCGGGGCGGCGGGGGGGGGGGGGGGGGGGGGGGGGGGGGGGGGGGGGGGGGGGGGGGGGGGGGGGGGGCGGGGGGGGCCGCCGGGGCGGGGGGGGGGGGGGGGGGGGGGGGGGGGGGGGGGGGGGGGGGGGGGGGGGGGGGGGGGGGGGGGGGGGGGGGGGGGGGGGGGGGGGGGGGGGGGCGGGGGGGCCCCCGCGGGCGGGGGGGCCGGGGGGGGGGGGGGGGGGGGGGGGGGGGGGGGGGGGGGGGGGGGGGGGGGGGGGGGGGGGGGGGGGGGGGGGGGGGGGGGGGGGGGGGGGGGGGGGGGGGGGGGGGGGGGGGGGGGGGGGGGGGGGGGGGGGGGGGGGGGGGGGGGGGGGGGGGGGGGGGGGGGGGGGGGGGGGGGGGCGGGGGGGGGGGGGGGGGGGGGGGCGCCCCCGCCCCCCCCCCCCCCCGCCCCCCGGGGGGGGGGGGGGGGGGCGGGGGGGGGGGGGGGGGGGGGGGGGGGGGGGGGGGGGGGGGGGGGGGGGGGTGTTGGGGGGGGGGGGGGGGGGGGGGGGGGGGGGGGGGGGGGGGGGGGGGGGGGGGGGGGGGGGCGGGGGGGGGCCGGGGGGGGGGGGGGGGGGGGGGGGGGGGGGGGGGGGGGGGGGGGGGGGGGGGGGGGGGGGGGGGGGGGGGGGGGGGGGGGGGGGGGGGGTGGGGGGGGGGGGGGGCCCCCCGAAAAAAAACCCCCCCAAAAAAAAAAAAAAAAAAAAAAAAAAAAAAAAAAAAGACTCAAACCTGGATTGGAATCTACTTTCGCCCTCATCGCCTTGGGAAGTGCAAACTGCATGTAGGACAAAAATACAGGGGAACACCACAGCCTTGTCCAACGTTGCATCGGCCCGAACGGCGCGCATATTGCTACCGGCATATGAGCCTGAAGCCAAGAGGTCTGAGGCGACACGAGAAGCGGGTTGATCATCCCGCAGATGTCGATCGACATCAACGAATCGCAGCTTCGCACGATCGGGCAGATCGGGCAATCCCTGCGCCAGTGCGCCCATACGACGTTGGACAAGGCTAGGCAGAGCGTGAGCCGAGCAGCAGGAGTACAATCAACGGCAGGAAGCATTTGACCGCCACATCAAAGGGGATTCTGTAGTCGAAGCCCTTTGATTCTCAGGGTCCCAGACACGGCCTGGCATCCGTAGTCCAAGTCAGAAGGAGAAAGCACCATGGCAATTCCCACCATGCCGCTCATGGACATGAGCAAGATCATGGAGCAATTCAAACTGCCCGGCGTCGATATGGCGGCGCTTGTCGAAGCACGCCGAAAGGACATCGAGGCGCTGATGCAAGTCAACAATATCGCCCTCGAGGGTTTCCAGACGATGGCGCAGAAGCAGGCCGAGATCCTGAAGGCGACGATGGAAGAACTGCAAGCGACGACCCAGAAGATGGCCGCCAAGCCGATGGAGAGCGCCACCCACGAGGGTCAGATGGTTCAGCAGACTCTGGAGAAGGCGTTTGCATACATGCGTGAGCTTGCCGATCTGACACGCAATTCCCAGACGGAGGCGCTTGCCGTCATCAACAAGCGCGTCGAGAAGAATGTCGAAGAACTGAAGAACCTGGTTCAAGCGAAGCGCTGAGCGCTCCGACGCGCCGGCCGATGGCTGCGCGGAGAAACTCGCCCTCGTCGCGATGACCGGGCGAGTTGTTCTATTCACGATGCATCGAAGTGCCAGGGGTTCCGAGCCGCTCCGACAATAGATATTGCCGCCGGTAGTCCTCGAAGGGCAGGGTGTCCATCGCTTCGATGGTTTGCTGGGCGTCCATCGATTTCTGCGTCTGGTCCCTGAACCGCGCGTCGACCTCGGTGGTGAATGGCAGACACAACAGCGTGTCCCTGGTTCGTTCGGATTGGGTCAGGACAAAGCGGTTGTGCGAATTGTCGAAGTCCCGCGCCATAGTGGCCAGCACGCGTGTGGACGGGAGCCCGTCGTCGGCGCGCAGCGCATCCGACGCCGCCGCCAGTGCGTCGCGGTAGAGGGTGCCGCCGTGAGCGGCGTCCAGCGCGGCAGCGATCGGCGCGCACTCCTCGATCACCCGCCCGCCCCATTCGGTCAGCGGCGGTTCGCCGTCGCCGCATTCCAGGCGCAGGCCCGGTTCGCGCCCACGCCCGGCCACGCGTTCCTGATTGCGCGCGAGTGCGGCGATTTCCTGCGGCGTGTCCGGCGGACTGTCGGCCAGCAGGCAATGCAGAAGGAATAAGTCGAGGAAGCGCATCGTCTGCGGGGCAATGCCGACCGGCACGAACGGGTCGAGATCCATGCAGCGCACCTCGACATACTCGACACCGCGTTCTCGCAACGCGTGGAGCGGCCGTTCACCCGGCAAGATGACACGCTTCGGCCGAATGGTGCCGTAGAACTCGTTCTCTATTTGCAGCAAGCTGGTGGCGAGTTGCTTGTACTCACCTTCAGCGTTGCGAATGCCGATCGCCTCGTATCGCGGGTAGGTGCGGGTCAGCGCTTCCTGCAGTGATGCGGCGTAGCGCTCGAGACTGTTGTAACTCACCTCGAGCGAGGCCTGTGCGTCGCTCTGGTAGCCCAGGCGACCCATGCGCAGCGATGTGCCGTGCGGCATGTAGAGGGTGTGCTCGTTCAGCACCTGGAGTGCGTGATGCCGGCCGGCGACGAAGCTCGAACAGACCGCGGGCGAGGCGCCGAACAGGTACAGCAACAGGAAAGCATGACGGCGGAAATTGCGGATCAGCCCAAAGTAACCGTCGTTCGACACGCCCGGCATCGACCAGTTGTAGTGGATGCCGGAAATCGTCTGCATGCGCCGGCCATAGCGGTGGCCGAGCCCCAAGCGGTAGACGCTCTTCGCGCGGCCGACGTTGGACGAGCCGTAGCGGCCGATCGGAATCGCCTCGTCGGCGGGCAGGCTGCAGGGCATGCTGGCGACCCACAGCATTTCGTCGCCGATCATCCGGTAGACGAACTGGTGGATCTGCGTCAGTTCCTCGACGCACGCCTCGACCCCGGCATGCACGCCGGTGATAAGTTCCAGTTGTGCCTCGCTGAAATCGGTGGTGATATGCGAATGGGTAAGTGCAGAGCCGAGCGCCGCCGGGTGCGGCGTCAGCGCCAGCGCACCGTCCGCCTGCACACGCAGGCTCTCCTTCTCGATTCCGCGCCGAATACCGTGGAGCGCAGCGGGCGGTAACGCGCGCACCCGTTCATTCAAACCGCTCACTCAAGGTTTCCTTGATCTAAAAACAACTGACGTTCGGACACACGCTGCCGATCAGACGTTCCCGGACTATACCTCGCGAATGGTAACGGCCCGCGCTCGCCGCCCCGAAGCGGGCTCTGCCGTTGCCCCGGAACCCTGGCCATGTTCCACACCCGCACCACCACAGCCGGCAGGTTTCAGCGGAATCCGGCTTCGCGCTGATGCCGCACGGCAAGTACCTCGACGCGATCGAGTCGCGGGCGAAAACAGTACAGCGGGACATATCCGCCGTCGCCGTGGAAGATTACCAACTCGCGCGGTGCGCCTTCGAGCGGGCGGCCGATCAGCGGGTGGCGCTGCAGGATGGTCAAGCCGTCGAGTATTGCTTCGTTCGCGCGGCTAGCGGCAATTGGTTCATGTTTTGCCGGCGCGCTTGCCGCGCAGGAAGGCGGCGACATCTTCATGCGCGTAAAGCGGACCACCCGCGTCGATCTCTTCAGCCGCCCGCTCAGCCTGTTCGATGAATTCGCGGCGTCGTTGCGCGAGCGCCGCGCCGGTCTGCAAGGCCTCGACCATCCACGCGTGCGACGTTTTGCCCTCCGCCCGGGCGATGGTCGCGATGTTGGACTTCAGGTCTTCCGGTATTTTGAGTGTAGTGGGGGTGGCCATTCGAAGTTCTGCGCGCGGGTAACACGCAGGTAACACCGGACCTGATGGCAGTCAATTCCTGCATTCGCCCGTTCTCCCATTTTCGAGGGCCGGCGATTTGCGCGCGGCACCACGCATCTGCCCGAGCATGGCAGATCGGCCGCGAAGCAAGGATAATCATCGATCACCGATCCGCAGCGCGTTTGCCCATGCCCGCCGATTTCCAGCCCCTCGAACTGCTCGCGCCGGCGAAGAACGCCGATTTCGGCATCGCCGCGATCGATCATGGCGCCGATGCGGTCTACATCGGTGGGCCGGCGTTCGGCGCGCGGGCCGGTGCCGGCAATTCGATCTCCGACATCGAGCGGCTGGCGCGCCACGCGCATCGCTATGCTGCAAAGGTATTCGTCACCCTCAACACCATCCTGCGCGACGACGAGATCGAACCGGCACGCCGACTGGCCTGGCAGGTCTACGAAGCCGGTGCCGATGCGCTGATCGTGCAGGACATGGGCCTGCTCGAAGTCGACCTGCCGCCGATCCAGTTGCATGCGAGCACCCAGACCGACATCCGCACGCCGGCCAAGGCGCGCTTCCTGCAGGACGTCGGCTTCTCGCAGATCGTGCTGGCGCGCGAACTCTCGCTAGGGCAGATCCGCGCGGTCGCCGCCGCGACCGATTGCGTGCTCGAATTCTTCGTCCATGGCGCGTTGTGCGTGGCCTACAGCGGGCAGTGCTACATCAGCCATGCGCACAGCGGGCGCAGCGCCAATCGCGGCGAGTGCGCGCAGGCCTGCCGCCTGCCCTACACGCTGTCCGATGCGAAAGGCCGCATCGTCGCGCACGAAAAGCACCTGCTGTCGATGAAGGACAACGAACAGAGCGCCAACCTGCGTGCGTTGATCGAGGCCGGAATCGGCTCGTTCAAGATCGAAGGCAGGCTCAAGGACCTCGGCTACGTCAAGAACATCACTGGCCACTACCGGCAACTGCTCGACCGGATACTCGAAGACCTGCCCGGCTACCGGCGTGCATCGAGCGGGCACGTCACGCTCGGCTTCACACCGCAGCCGGAGAAGACCTTCAATCGCGGATTGACCGATTATTTCGTCAATGAGCGCCGGCACGGCATCGAGGCTTTCGACAGCCCGGGTTTCGTCGGCGAGGAAGTCGGCACGGTGCAGCGCATCGGCGCCGATTTCATCGACATCGACGCGAGCGCGGCGATTCACAACGGCGACGGACTTTCGTATTTCGACAGCCACCGCGAACTGACCGGGCTGCGCATCAACCGGGCCGAGGGCGGACGGCTGTATCCGAATGCGATGCCCGAAGAACTCAGGGTCGGCGCCGCGCTCTACCGCAACCACGACCAGGCCTTCGAGCGCCTGCTGGAAAAGAGATCGGCCGAGCGGCGCATTCGCGTGGATCTGCTGTTCGACGAAACGCCCGACGGCTTCGCGCTGACGATGACCGACGAAGACGGCGTTCACGCCAGCGCGAGCCTGCGCCACCCCAAGGAGCCGGCGCATAACGCCGAGCGTGCCGCGTTGACGATCCAGGAACACCTCGGCAAGCTGGGCAATACCCTGTTCGTGTCCAGCACGGTTTCGCTGCAGATGTCGCAGCCGTGGTTCCTGCCCGCCGGAGCGCTCAATGCGCTGCGTCGTGAGGTGGTGCAAAAGCTCGAGGCAGCGCGCCTGGCAGGCTATCGGCGTCCACCGCAGGCGCGGCCGGTCGAGCCGCCGGCGGCTTATCCTGATACGGCGCTGTCTTACCTCGGCAACGTCTACAATGAGCGCGCACGGGCCTTCTACGCGCGCCACGGTGTATCGGTCATCGAGGCCGCCTTTGAGGCCAACCAGGAGCGTGGCGATGTCTCGCTGATGATCACGCGGCACTGCCTGCGCTACAGCTTCAACCTGTGCCCGAAGGAGCTCAAGCAGTTCGACCTGCGCGGCCAAGTGACAGCCGACCCGATGACGCTCGACAACGGCACGGAAAAACTCACCCTGCGTTTCGACTGCAAGAAGTGCGAAATGCATGTGATCGGCAGCATCCGCAAGTCGGTGCTCGATGCGCGCGCGGTCCCGCTGACCTTTCACCGCAACGCACCGGACGGCATCGCGGCATCTCAGCCGGATCGGCGGTAGCACCGCATGCCGCGTGCAGTGCCGGTTTTTGCACTCGCGCAGTTTTGCATGGCGCTCTCCTGGGTCGTGTATGCCGCCTTCCTGCCGGCGCTGGCGGCGCAGGCGGGCTTGCCGAAGTCCGCGGTCGTCTGGCTGCTGTTGCTCGACCAGGTCGTGTTCATGGTGTCCGACTTGCTTGCGGGGGTGGCGAGCGACCGCATGGCAGACTCCGTTGCCCGCTGGGGGCAGGTGCTGGGCCTGCTGACCGGCGTTGCGGCAATCGCGCTGCTGGCGATGCCGCTGCTGGCCGGTTCGATCGCCTCGCCGGTGCTGCTGATCGCTCTGGCACTGGTCTGGGTGACTTGTTCGTCGGCCTTGCGGGCGCCGCTGTTTGCGCTGCTCGGCAAGCGGGCGCGCAGCAGCACCGGCAGCGAATTTCGCTGGCTGCTGCTGGGCGGTGGTATCGCCGCTGCCTTCGCCCCCTACCTGCAGAACGCGCTGAAGGGGATCTCCCCCTCGCTGCCGTTCGCGCTGGTGGCGGCCAGCCTGGTGCTGTGTGCCGTACTGATCGGGCGATCGGCGGCCCGCAGCGGCGAAGCCGGGGCCGCCGCGGCGCGGGCGGTGCAGCCGGCGCTGCCGCGAGCGACCTGGTTCTTCGTCGCGCTGGCGTGCGCCGCACTGGCCTTGCAGATGCACAACTTCTTCAATTCAGGCCGGCTTTTTCTGCGCGACGTGCCTGCCGCGCAATTGCACTGGTGGCTGCCGGCGTTCTGGGCCGGCTTCAATCTGGCGCTGCTTATGCCTCCGCTTCTCGGCGCGTTGCCGTTGGCGCGCCGACTCGGACTGTTCGGCGCTGTCGGTGCCGCGGCCCTGCTGTCGTGTGCCCAGGCTCCCGCTGCGGGCACGCAGGCTGTGCTGCAGGCGATGGCCGGCGCAGCGTGGGCTGTGTTCCTGTCGACTTCGTTTTCAACCGCCAATGCACTCGGCAGTGACCGGCGCCAGGGCCGGTACGCCGGCGGCGTGCATGCCGTGCTGGCCGGCGGCAGTGTGCTGCGGCTGGCCATGGCGTCGGCCGCGCTGCCCGTGACGATGGGTGACACGTTGCTGTGGCTGCCGGCAATCCTGTGGGGTGCCGGGGCGATTGTTCTATTGTTCGCGTCGCAACTCGGCGACCGGCAGGTGGACGCGAACTGACCGCCTGGCTTCAATCGGCTGCGGCTTGCGGGGTGTCGGCGATCGATGCCGACTGAAGCATGGCGCGGCGGCTTTCGGGTGTTTCCAGGCTGATGCGGCCTAACACGCCGTCGCGGTAATCCTGCAGCAGGGTGAGCGAGGCCTTCTCCAGATCGGCGACGCCGCCCTTGCCACGGTAGCCGCGGCCGCGTGCGATTGCTTCGATCAGCGCCACGCCGTCCATGCCGGCGACATCGCATTTGTAGCGCGCGGCGAGCAGGGCGGGGTAGCGGGCCAGCAGCAGGTCGGCGAGATAAGTGGCGACTTCCTCGTCGATCACCGCGTTGCGGCCGATGGCGTGGCTGGCGGCCAGCATGTAGCCGTCGCTGTCGTGCTCGATCTTCGGCCACATCAGGCCGGGCGTGTCGATCAGGAACATCCGCGGCGACAGATCGTAGCGGTGCGTGACCTTGGTGACTGCCGGCTCGTCGCCGACCTTGGCGGTACGCCGTCTGAGCAGCGCGTTGATCAGGGTCGACTTGCCGACGTTCGGAATGCCCATGACCATCATGCGCAGCGGCTTCAGATTGTCGTCGCGATGCGGTGCCAGTGCCTGGGCGAGTTTCGTCACCCGCGCGACCTCGGCCGGTTTCCTGCACGACAGCGCGACCGCAGCAGTGCCCGGCAGCGCAGCGAAATGATCGAGCCAGGCCTGGGTGATCACCGGGTCGGCGAGGTCCGATTTGTTCAGCAGCTTGAGGCAGGGCCGGCTGCGATGCCGGCGCAGCGCGTGGATCATCGGGTTGCTGCTGGCCTCCGGCAGGCGCGCATCGAGGACTTCGATGACGACGTCAGTCGAGGCCATCGCCTCGGCCGCCTGCTTGCGTGCCTGCGTCATGTGGCCGGGGAACCACTGGATCGGCATCAGCCGTGTCCCTTCATGTCCAGCCAGGCTGGAAGCCGCACCGGATGGACACTTCAGGCTACCATTATCCGCAAGGCGCATGGAATGGCGCTCTCCGGCCTACCATTCCGTAGACCGCCATTCCATGCGGCTCGCAGGCCGGCGGACGATGCATCATTCGCGCACGTAGGCCTTGGCCTTGTCGCCGGCCTCGGCGTCCTTGTCTTCGTCGTAGGGAAACCTGACGTGACCGTAGCGGATCACCAGCACGCCCAGGGTCAGCAGGAAGATCGCCGCGGCGACCGCGAGCATGCGCCACTCGCTCATCTCCTTGAGGTCGAGGATCAGGTAGCGGGCCAGTGCCACCATCGCGATGTAGAGCGGAAAACGCACTGGCAACTGGCCGCTGGAAAAGTAGCGGCCGATCATCGCGAGCACTTCGAGGAACAGGAACATCAGCAGCAGATCGGTCAACGTGACCGAGCCGCGCTTCACCATGATGGCGACCTCGTCGTACATCGCCACCGAGGTCGCGAAGGCGATGACCAGCAGGCCGGCGTACTCGACGCCGTCGAGCCCGAGGCGAAACAAGCGTTGCAGAGGTCTGAAAGCCCTTGCGTTGATTTTCATGATTTGCCGATCCGGCTGCAGCGTGGGAGAAAAACCGCGGGCGGCACGACTCGCGCCGTACCGCCCGCACGGCCAGCGGGGCGGGCCGACCGGCCCACCCCGGCGGCATCAGATTATCACTTGACGATCTGGTTGAGTTCGCCCGACTTGTAGCGCGCGGCCATGGTATCCAGGCTCACCGGCTTGATCTTCGCCGCCTGGCCGGCGCAGCCGAATGCCTCGTAGCGCAGCTTGCAGATGCCGCGGGCGGCTTTCTGCGCGTCGGCGAGGTACTTGCGCGGGTCGAACTCGCTCGGCCTCTCGAACATGTGGCGGCGGATCGCCCCGGTCATCGCCAACCGGATGTCGGTGTCGATGTTGATCTTGCGGACACCGTGCTTGATGCCGGTGACGATCTCTTCCACCGGCACACCGTAGGTTTCCTTCATGTCGCCGCCGTACTTGCGGATGATTTCCAGCCACTCCTGCGGCACCGAGCTCGAGCCGTGCATCACCAGGTGGGTGTTGGGAATTCGCGCGTGGATTTCCTTGATGCGTCCGATCGCCAGGATATCGCCGGTCGGCTTGCGGGTGAACTTGTAGGCGCCGTGCGAGGTGCCGATCGCGATCGCCAGGGCGTCGCACTGCGTCTTCCCGACGAAGTCGGCCGCCTGCTCGGTGTCGGTCAGCAGTTGCTCGCGGGTCATTGTGCCCTCGGCGCCGTGGCCGTCCTCCTTGTCGCCCTTCATCGTTTCCAGCGAGCCGAGCACGCCGAGTTCGGCTTCCACAGTCACGCCAATGGCATGCGCGAAATCCACCACCTTGCGCGAGGTCTCGACGTTGTAGTCGTAGCTGGCCACGGTCTTGCCGTCGTCCATCAGCGAACCGTCCATCATCACGCTGGTGAAGCCCGAGCGGATCGCCGCCATGCATACTGCGGGCGACTGACCGTGGTCCTGGTGCATGACAATCGGGATGTGCGGGTAGGATTCGACCGCAGCCATGATCAGGTGGCGCAGAAAGGCTTCGCCGGCATACTTGCGCGCACCGGCCGAGCCCTGCATGATCACCGGGCTACCGGTTTCGTCGGCAGCTTCCATGATGGCGCGCACCTGTTCCAGGTTGTTGACATTGAACGCCGGCAGGCCGTAGCCATTTTCGGCAGCGTGGTCGAGCAGTTGGCGCATCGAAACGAGGGGCATGGCAATCTCCTTGTGTCGGAACGGTTGACGGGATCAGGGGCTGCCGGTGGCGAGCGCTTCGGATTGCTCGCCGACACGGACAATCTTCATCGTATTGGTGCCGCCGGACTTGCCGATCGGCTCACCGACCGTGATCAGGATCAGGTCGCCGGGCCGCACGGCACCATTTTCTATCAGCACGCACTCGGCGTCGAGCAGCAACTGATCGCGGTCCATCTCTTCGTACTGGTGCATCATCAGCGGAAATACCCCGCGAAACAAGGCGGTCTTGTAGCGCGTGCCGATATCGGGCGTCAGCGCGTAAATCGGCACGCCGCAGTTCAGGCGCGACATCCACAGTGCCGTCGAGCCCGACTGGGTCAGTGCAGCGATCGCCTTGATCTTCAGGTGAAAGGCAGCGAACAGCGCCGCCATGGCGATCGACTGATCGATGCGGGTGAACACTCGGTCGAGAAACTCGCGATGGAGGGTGACTTCGGCGGTCTTTTCCGCTTCGAGGCAGATGCGCGCCATCGCCTCGACGGTTCTCACCGGATACCTGCCCGACGCGGTTTCGGCCGACAGCATCACCGCGTCGGTGCCGTCCAGCACGGCGTTGGCCACGTCGGACACTTCGGCACGGGTCGGCGCCGGGTTGCTGATCATCGACTCCATCATCTGCGTCGCCGTGATGGTCAGCCGGTTGAGCTGGAGCGCTGCGCGAATCATGCGCTTCTGCAGCGCCGGTACCTGGGCGTCGCCGACTTCCACGGCAAGGTCGCCGCGCGCGACCATGATGCCGTCGCAGGCGAGGATGATTTCCTCCAGCGCAGGGATCGCCTCGGCGCGTTCGATCTTGGCGATCAGCAGGGCGTTGGACCCTGCCGCCTGCAACAGTTCGCGTGCCAGACGCATATCGGCGCCGGACTTGGGAAACGACACTGCGACCAGGTCCACGTTCAGTTCCGCGGCGACCCGGATGTCCTCCATGTCCTTGGTGGTCAAAGCCGGCGCCGACAGGCCGCCGCCCTGGCGATTGATGCCCTTGTTGTTGGAGAGTTCGCCCCCATCGCGCACGCAACAGAAGACTTCCGTCTCATCGACGCTGAGAACATCGAAGACGATCCGGCCGTCGTCGAGCAGCAGCACGTCGCCAGCCTCCACGTCATCGAGCAGTTCCGGGTAGTCGAGACCGGCGCGATCCGAATCGCCGAGTTCGCATTCGATATCCAGCGTGAAATGCTGGCCGGCCTTGAGCAGCACCTTGCTGCCGGCAAACTTGCCGACGCGAATCTTCGGCCCCTGCAGATCGGCCATGATGGCGACCGTCCTGCCCTGGCCGCTCAGGCATTCGCGCAGGGTTGCCACCCGCTTGCGGTGGTCGTCGGCTGTGCCGTGCGAGAAGTTGAGGCGCACCACATCGACACCGGCCTGGATCAGGCGCTTGAGCGTGTCGGGATCACTCGATGCCGGACCGAGGGTGGCGACTATCTTTGTACTGCGTTGCATTGAAACCTCGAATCAAGCATCCAGGCGCCGCAACGCGGTGCAGGTCGGCGTGAGCACGCCGACCCGCTGGCGCCGGATGCGAGAGAGCTCCGAATTCAGCTCGCGGAGCGCTTTTCAAGAATCTCGACGGCCGGCAGGGTCTTGCCTTCGAGGAACTCGAGGAAGGCGCCGCCTGCGGTCGAGGTGTAACTGACCTTGGTGCCGAACTTGTTGATCGCCGCGATGGTGTCGCCGCCACCGGCGATCGAGAATGCCTTCGAGGACGAGATCGCATCGGCCATCGCCTTGGTACCGCCGGCGAAGGCGTCGAACTCGAACACGCCGACCGGCCCGTTCCATACCACCGTGCCCGCCGATTTGAGAGCGTCGGCCAGCGCAGCAGCCGATTTCGGGCCGATGTCGAGAATCATGTCGTCATCGGCGACATCGTCGATGCTCTTCACCGTGGCCTGCGCCGTGGCGGAGAACTCCTTGGCGCAGACCACGTCGACCGGCAACGGCACCTTGGTCTTCGCCATGACCTTCTTCGCTTCGTCTACCAGATCCTTTTCGGCCAGCGATTTGCCGATCTTCTTGCCGGAAGCCAGCAGGAAGGTGTTGGCGATGCCACCGCCGACCACCAGTTGATCGACCTTGTCGGCGAGGCTGGCGAGAATCGTCACCTTGGTCGATACCTTGGAGCCGCCGACAATCGCCAGCATCGGCCGTCCCGGCTGATGCAGCGCGCGGCCGAGCGCTTCGAGCTCGCGCGCGACCAGCGGGCCGGCGCAGGCCACTTTCGCGTACTTGCCCATGCCGTAGGTCGTCGCCTCGGCGCGATGCGCCGTGCCGAAAGCGTCATGAACCCAGATGTCGCACAGTTTGGCGAGCTTCTGTGACAACTCGTCGGAGCATTTCTTTTCACCTTTGTTGACGCGGCAGTTCTCCAGCAGCACGACCTCGCCGGGCTTCACTTCAAATCCGCCGTCCACCCAGTTCTGCACCAGCCGCACCGGCTTGCCCAGCAGTTCGGCCATGCGCTTGGCGATCGGTGCAAGCGTATCGTCCGGCTTGAATTCGCCTTCTGTCGGCCGGCCGAGGTGCGAAGTGACCATCACTGCAGCGCCGCCCTTGAGCGCCATTTCGATGGCGGGCAGCGAGGCGCGGATGCGCGTGTCGTCGGTAATGTTGCCGGCATCGTCCTGCGGCACATTGAGGTCGGCGCGAATGAATACACGCTTGCCGGCCACGTCGAGATCGGAGAGTCGTTTAAAGGTCATGGATAACCTCGATTCAAGGCTTGCAATGGGAGAAAAAAAGGGGTGCCCAATGGCACCCCTTGCCGATGATTACTTCGAGATGGCGCGGACCATCTCCAGCACCTTGCAGGAGTAGCCCCACTCGTTGTCGTACCAGGAGACGACCTTGACGAAAGTGCTGTCGAGCGCGATGCCGGCGTCGGCGTCGAACACCGAGGTGCAGCTCTCGCCGCGGAAGTCGGTGGCGACGACCTTCTCGTTCGTGTAGCCGAGCACGCCTTTCATCGGACCTTCCGAGGCGGCCTTCATCGCGGCGCAGATCTCCTCGTAGGTGGCTGGCTTGTTCAATTCGACGGTGAGGTCGACCACCGACACGTCGGAGGTCGGCACGCGGAACGCCATGCCGGTGAGCTTCTTGTTGAGTTCGGGGATGACCTTGCCGACCGCCTTTGCAGCGCCGGTCGAGGACGGGATGATGTTCTCGAGAATGCCGCGGCCACCGCGCCAGTCCTTGTTGGACGGGCCATCGACGGTCTTCTGGGTGGCGGTGGCGGCATGCACCGTGGTCATCAGGCCGCGCTTGATGCCCCATGTATCGTTGAGTACCTTGGCAACCGGCGCCAGGCAGTTCGTGGTGCACGAGGCGCAGGAGATGATGGCCTGGCCGGCGTAGGAACTGCTGTTGACACCGAATACGAACATCGGTGTGTCGTCCTTCGACGGCGCGGACATGATCACCTTCTTGGCGCCGGCGGCGAGGTGCTTTTCGCCAGTTTCCTTGGTCAGGAACAGCCCGGTGGACTCGACCACGATGTCGGCGCCGACTTCGTTCCACTTCAGTTCGGACGGATCCTTGACCGCGGTCAGACGAATCTTCTTGCCATTGACGATCATGGTGTTGCCATCGACGGCGACGCTGCCCTTGAAGCGGCCGTGTACCGAGTCGTACGACAGCATGTAGGCGAGGTAATCGGGTTCGAGCAAGTCGTTGATGCCGACGATCTCGATGTCGGGAAAGTCCCGCACCGCTGCACGAAATACCATCCGCCCGATACGGCCAAATCCATTGATACCAACCTTGATTGCCATGACCAATTCCCCCAAAAGGTAATTACAGAATCCGCTTCACCGCACTCGCTACGTTGTCCGCGGTAAAGCCAAAATGCTTGAACAGTTCGCCGGCCGGTGCCGACTCGCCGAAGCGGTCAAGCCCAATTACTTCCCCCTCGATGCCCACATACTTGCGCCAACCATCCGTCACCCCGGCTTCCACCGCCACTCTCGGCACGCCGCGCGGCAATACGGATTCGCGATAGGCTGCGTCCTGCCGGTCGAAGACATTGGTCGATGGCATCGAGACGACGCGGGTATGGAGACCCTGATCGGCCAGAGCCTTCTGCGCGCCGACGGCCAATGCTACTTCGGAACCGGTGGCAATGATAACCGCTCGCGGCTTGCCGGTGGCTTCCGACAGCACGTAGCCGCCGCGGTGGACACTGGCCAGAGCCGCCCCGTCACGCTTCTGGAAGGGCAGGTTCTGGCGCGAGAACAGCAGCGCTGACGGACCGTCCTTGCGCTCGATCGCGCAGGCCCAGGCGACGGCCGACTCCAGCGTATCGCACGGACGCCAGACATCCATGTTCGGAATCAGGCGCAGCGTGGCCGCTTGCTCGACCGGCTGGTGGGTCGGACCGTCCTCGCCGAGGCCGATCGAATCGTGAGTGTAGACGAAAATCTGGCGGATCTTCATCAGCGCGGCCATCCGCAAGGCATTGCGTGCGTACTCGGAGAACATCAGAAAGGTCGCCGAATACGGAATCAGTCCGCCATGCAGCGCGATGCCATTGCAGATCGCGGACATGCCGAACTCGCGCACGCCGAAGTAGATGTAGTTGCCGCCGCCTTCCTTGCCCTGCTTGCCGCTGACCGGCTTCGAACCGGACCACAAGGTCAGGTTGGAGCCGGCCAGGTCGGCCGAACCGCCCACCAGCTCCGGCAGTTTCGGGGCGAACGCCTCGATGCTGTTCTGGCTTGCCTTGCGGGTGGCGATGCCCTCGGCCTTCTCGTTGACCTTCGCCAGAACGGACGCGACGTGCTCATCCCATCCGGCCGGCAGGTCGCCGTTCATGCGGCGCGAGAACTCGGCGGCTAGCTCGGGATAATTCTTCGCGTAGTGCTCGAACTTGCGCAGCCATTGGGCTTCCGCTTCGGCGCCCTTGCGCCGCGCATCCCACGCCTCGTAGACCTCCTGCGGAATCTCGAACGGGCCGAAGTTCCAGCCAATGTGCGGCCGCACCGCCGCGATCTCGGCCTCGCCCAGCGGCGCGCCGTGCACGTCGTGCCCTCCCTGCTTGTTCGGTGCGCCGAGTCCGATCACTGTCTTGCAGCAGATCAGCGTCGGCTTGGCGCTCTGCGATCTGGCGGCATTGATCGCGGCGTTGATCGCCTCAGCGTCGTGGCCATTGACGTTCGGGATCACGTTCCAGCCGTAGGCCTCGAAGCGCTTGGGCGTGTCGTCGGTGAACCAGCCTTCGACGTGGCCGTCGATCGAAATCCCGTTGTCGTCATAGAAGCCAATCAGCTTGGAAAGGCCAAGCGTGCCGGCCAGTGAGCAGGCCTCGTGCGAGATGCCTTCCATCAGACAACCGTCGCCGAGGAAAACGTAGGTACGGTGATCGACGATATCGTGGCTATCGCGGTTGAACTCGGCGGCGAGCATCTTCTCGGCCAGTGCCATGCCTACCGCATTGCTCAGGCCCTGGCCGAGCGGTCCGGTGGTCGTTTCCACGCCCGGCGTGTAGCCGTACTCGGGGTGTCCCGGTGTCTTGCTGTGCAACTGGCGGAACTGCTTGATGTCCTCGATCGACAGGTCGTATCCGGTCAGGTGCAGCAGGGCGTAGAGCAGCATCGACCCGTGGCCATTGGACAGCACGAAGCGATCGCGGTCCGCCCACTTGGGGTTTTTCGGATTGTGCCGCAGGTGATGATTCCACAGAACTTCGGCGATTTCCGCCATGCCCATCGGCGCGCCGGGGTGGCCGGAATTGGCCTTCTGCACGGCGTCCATGGCGAGCGCACGAATGGCGCTGGTGAGGTTGTTGAAAACCGGTTGCTCGAAATCGCTGAATGTAGACATCAAATGCTCCCGAATAGCAGTGGGAGACCGGTCAGTGGAACCTGCGATTATCTCCGAAACCGGTCCGATTGAACAGAATCGAGCCGCGCCGTCCGGACACGTTGCGACTCCGACGGCGCGGCAAATCAGCCGGCGCGCGCCTTGCGGGCGTTCTCGGCCAGACGCAGGATCATCGGCGTGAATATGAGCTGCATCGCCAGATCCATCTTGCCGCCGGGAACCACGATCGTATTTGCACGCGACATGAAAGAATCGTGGATCATCGAAAGAAGGTACGCGAAATCGATGCCGCGCGGATTGTCGAAGCGGATCACCACCAGCGATTCGTCGAGCGCTGGTATCGAGCGCGCGATGAAGGGGTTCGAGGTGTCGACCATCGGCACGCGCTGGAAATTGATGTGGGTATGAGCGAACTGCGAACAAATGAAGTTCACATAGTCCGGCATTCGCCGCAGGATGGTCTCGGTTACCGCTTCGGTCGTATAGCCGCGCTGCGTCTTGTCGCGGTGTAGTTTCTGTATCCATTCGAGATTGATGATCGGTACCACGCCGATCTTCAGGTCCACGTGACTTGCGACGTCCACCTTGCCCGTCTTGACGGCGCCGTGCAGGCCCTCGTAGAACAACAGGTCGGTCCCGGGCTGGATGTCTTCCCACGGTGTGAACGTGCCGGGCTCCTGCTTGTAGGGGGCAGCCTCCTCGTCGTTGTGCAGATACTTGCGTACCTTGCCGCTGCCGGTGCGACCGTACTCGCTGAACAGCGTCTCGATTTCCTCGAACAGGTTCGATTCAGGGCCGAAGTGGCTGAAGTGGTGATCACCCTCCTGCGCCGCCTCGGCCATCGCGAGCTTCATCGCCTTGCGATCGTACTTGTGAAATGAATCGCCCTCGACGACGGCGGCGTTGATTTTGTCGCGGCGGAAGATGTGCTGAAAGGTCTTGGTAACCGTGCTGGTGCCAGCGCCGGAGGAGCCGGTAATTGCGATGATCGGATGTTTGACAGACATGATTTCCCCTTGGATGCAAGTACCCGTTAGCCGCCCGAGAACAGCGAGCGCACGTTGAAAAGCGGCGACGTGAATTCGCGGTCGAGACCCTGCTCGTGCTCGCGGTGATAGCGCTCGATGCGCTCGACTTCATTCTTCGAACCGAGAATCAGCGGAATCCGCTGCTGCAGGCTTTCCGGTTTGATGTCCATGACGCGCAGGTGTCCGGTGGTCGCTCTGCCACCGGCCTGCTCGATGATGAAGGCTATAGGGTTCGCCTCGTGCATCAGGCTCAGGCGTCCGGACTGACCCGGCGCGTTGGGTTCGGTCGGATACATGACGACGCCGCCGCGGGTCAGGATGCGGAAGGTCTCGGCAACCATCGAAGCGATCCAGCGCATGTTGAAATCCTTGCCGCGCGGCCCGGGCGTGCCCTGCAGGCATTCCTCGACATAGCGGCTGACCGGCGGTTCCCAGAAGCGCGAGTTGGATGCGTTGATCGCGAATTCCCGCGTGTCCTCGGGAATCTTCATCTGCGGGTGCGTCAGCATGAAGGCGCCGATGTCCCGGTCGAGCGTAAAGCCGTCGACGCCGTGGCCGGAGGTCATCACCAGCATGGTGGCCGGCCCATAGAGCGCGAATCCGGCGCAAATCTGCTGAGTGCCTGGCTGCAGGAAGTCCTCGATCGTTGCCGTTCCCTTGTGGGGCGGCGCGCGCAGAACCGAGAAAATCGAGCCCACCGTCAGATTCACGTCGATGTTCGACGAGCCGTCGAGGGGATCGAAAACCAGCAGATACTTGCCGCGCTTGTACTTCGAGGGGATGGGCATGAAATCCGCCATCTCCTGCGAAGCCAGTGCGGCGAGGTGTCCGACCCACTCGGTCTCGCTGATCATGGCGTTGTTGCTCATCAGGTCGAGCTTCTTCTGCGCTTCGCTCTGCAGGTTGGCGGCATCCCCGTTCTGATTGCCCAAAGCACCGACCAGCGCGCCCTTGTTGACCTGGTTGGCGATGATCTTCATTGCCGTGGTGACCGCATTGATCAGGCCGTTCAGATCGCCGGAGGCATGTTCGCCGTGCGCCTGTCGAGTCTCGATCAGGTATCGAGTCAGGGTTTTGAGATGGCCACTCATTTCGTTTTTCCTCTTGTAATCCCGGGTAGGGTTCAGCGTGTCAGACTCATGTAAAGCTGTGGCAGACGTTCCGGCAGGCGCTCGACCTGGTCGAGCACCAGGTAGCGATTGGCGCCGAAGATGCGCGAAACGTACTGGTCGGCCTGCGGGTCGAGATTCAGGCAGAAGGTTGACACACCGCTGCGCGCCGCATCCTCGACCGCCTTCTTCGCATCCAGCCGCAGGTACTGCGGGTCACGCACGTCCACATCGGCCGGCTCGCCGTCGGTCAGCACCAGCAGCAACTTCTTCTGCTGCGGGCAGCGCACCAGTTCGCCGGTGGCGTGGCGGATTGCAGTGCCCATGCGCGTCGACTTGCCGCTCTGCATCGCTGCCAGGCGTGCCTGCGGCAGTTCGCCGTAGCTTTCGTCGAAGTCCTTGAAGCGGAAATACTCGATCTCGTGACGCCCGTCCGAGGCGAAGCCGTGCAGTGCGAACGGATCGCCTATCTTGTCCATCGCGTCGGCCAGCAGGGCAGCCGCTTCACGCGCAAGTTGCAGCACGCTCGAGTCGCTGCCGGCGACCTTGTCATTGGTCGATTCCGACAGATCGATCAGCAGCAGCACCGCGATGTCGCGCACCTTGCGCAGGTGGCGAATGTTGATTCGCGGGTCGGGCATCTGGCCGCTTCTCAGATCGATCATGGCGCGTACCGCGGCGTTGAGATCGATCTCGTCGCCATCTTCCTGCTTGCGCAAGCGCTGCATGCCCTGCGGCTGCAGCGCCTCGATCAGGAACTTCAGCCGCGACACCAGCGGCTTGTGGCGCGCGACGATCGCCTCGATGTCGGCCGGATCGCCCGGTTTGACGCGCTTTTCCAGCAGCGTGCACCAGCTCGGCCGTTCGAGCTGAATCTGGTAATCCCACTCCGGATAGTGGCGCGGTTCGGCTGCCGGCTCGCGGCCCTCGCGCGCATTCCAGGTGGTGCCGTCGTCGTCGTACAGTTCGCTGCCCAGCACCCAGATTTCCTGGGCGTCGTCCCCGGCAGTCTCGACGTCCACCTCGTTGACGAACTCCATGAGACTGACATGTTTGATGAGTTGCTGCTCCTGCCACGGGGCGGCCGAGGCAAAATCGGCAGCCTCGGCAAACTCCCAGACGAAGCGGTTGTCGTCGCGGTAGGGCGCGTCGAGCACGTCGTTGCGCGGATGATAGTTGACGCCGAGGCGTGACAGGTCGTGGGCCAGGGCCACCCCGATGTCCCACGAGACCTCATTGCTGTCGAGCCCGGCACAGCGCTCGGCGAACAGCAAGCGCGCCCTGGCAATCAGCGGTGCATCGTCACGATAGTCCGGGTCGAGCAATGCGCGGGCGATGCGATTCAGCCAGCCGCCTGCCGTCGCAGCGTGTCCCGGCGTCGTCTGGTGCAGCCTGCGCCACAAGGGGCCGAGCCCCGGGAAAGCGCGGATCGCGAGCTGCTCGACGCGGGCATCCTCGACGACCGAAATGACCGCCATCTGCAACGGTGTCAGCGCCTCGGCCGACAGCGGCTGCCTGGTGTAGACCAGATGGGCGGCGGCATGGGCGGCGGCGGCGCGGTACTGCTCGAGTCCGCTGATACCGTGCCAGTCGTCGTAGGCATCGGCGAGATGAATGGTCCAGTTCTCGATGAATGGACGTCCGCCCTCGCGCGCCTCGTAGTCGGTCGAAGTGGGGCGCATGAAGAAGTCGCGCCCCCACAGTGCGCGCAGATACATGCCGATGCGCCGCTGCACGTCGATGAACAGCGTACCCTTGCGTTCCTGCTGCAGCACCGACAGCGCGTCGGGGCTGGCGAGGGAGAAATAGCGTTCCTGCGCGGCGAAGTCGACACGGTGCGCCTGAGCACCCCAGAGCGCCCAGCGGCGCAGCCCGCCGAGGGTCAGTTGCCCGAGCAGCGGTTCGAGCTGTTCGAGCAGCGGCCGCACGCCGCGCGGCGCCTGCGCCAGCAACTGATCGAGAAAGGACAGGTAGGCGCGAAACAGTTCCGCGTCGCCGAGGCGGCGCGCTGCAAGCGGTGCGGTCGCCAGCATCAGCGCGATCACCGCGCCACTGGTCTTCGACGACATGCTCAGTGCCGCCTGCACCAGGTCAGCCAGCACGTCCTCGCCGATCTCGCGGGCAACCCCTGGCGCCTCCTGGATGAAGTTGGTGACCGGGTCGGGGCCGCGTCCGAGCGCGTGAAGCGCCTGCGCGCCGCGCAGGTAGGTCTCCAGACCGCTGCGCGACAATACGCGCGCCGCCTCGTTCCAGGACGCGCGCAACAAGGCCTTGGCATTCGATCCAAGGTCGGCGTGCAGGTCGGCGTAGTCGTCGAGGTTCATGTGGTCCGGTGACGGGTGATGCGCAACTTCAGTCACGGGTGACGCGTGACGGGTGACGGGGCTTGCCTTGGGTTTTCATGTCACCTGTCACCCGTCACCGCCTCTCAAAAGTAGGTCGTCACTGCGGCATCGAGCGCGTCTCGCATGTCCGGGTCGTCGGTGATCGGCCGCACCAGCGCAACGCGGCAGGCGGTGACCGGTGCGACATTGCGCGTGATCAGGTTTCCGGCATGAATCAGCATGCGGGTCGAAATGCCTTCGTCGAGACCGTGCCCCTTGAGGTTGCGCGCGCGTTCGGCGATCGACACCAGCTTGTCGGCCGTTTCCGGGCCGACGCCGGCTTCGTGGGCAACGATCTCGCATTCGACCCCATGTTCCGGATAGCCGAAGTCGAGCGCGGCGAAACGTTGCTTGGTGGATTGCTTGAGATCCTTCAGCAGGGACTGATAGCCCGGGTTGTAGGAAATCACCAGCTGAAAATCCGGGTGGGCCTGCACCAGCTCGCCCTTCTTGTCCAGCGGCAGCATGCGCCGCGTGTCGGTCAGCGGATGGATCACGACCGTGGTGTCCTGGCGGGCTTCGACCACCTCGTCGAGATAGCAGATCGCACCATGACGTGCGGCAAGGGCCAGCGGGCCGTCCTGCCAGCGCGTGCCATTGGCATCTAGGAGGTAGCGGCCGACCAGGTCGGAGGCCGTCATGTCCTCGTTGCAGGCGACGGTGATCAGCGGTCTCCCCAGGCGCCAGGCCATGTGCTCGATGAAGCGGGTTTTGCCGCAGCCGGTCGGACCCTTCAACATCATCGGCATGCGGGCAGCGTAGGCAGCCTCGAACAGCGCTACCTCGTCGGCCAGCGCGCGGTAGTACGGTTCGCGCTCGATCCGGTACTGCGCGAGCGCGTCAGTGAAGTTAGCAACGGCCATCTGCATGATTCGATCCTCGCAAGGGCGCTAGCCGACAAACCGGGCGCGATCATCCGAAGCGCCCCCGGCCTGCCGTCTCCCGGGGAACCCCGCCCTGTTGGGGTGGGTCCGGCGGATTACACGGTCTTGCCGCGATAGATCACCATCGAGGCACCCTGGCTCTGCTTGAAATTGTCATAGCCGACCAGGCGGACATGATGATCCGGGTTGGCCTTGTGGCATGCCTCGGCCTCGGCCAGGATGCGCGTCACGTCGGCCTCGCCGAACAGCGGCAACTTCCACATGTACCAGAAGTGGTCGAAGGCATTTTGCGGCTCGGTATGCTCGATGGCCGGATTCCAGCCCCGCTTGACGATGTAGTCGACCTGGGCACGAATCTGCTCGGGGCTCATCGCCGGCAGGTAGGAAAAAGTCTCGAACTTGCGGCTGGCCGGATCGGACAGGCGCGAATGGTAGTCCTGCATTTCGCTCATTGATTGCTCCTTTGGAGCGGTGATGGGTGACGAGTGACAGGTGACAACACCGACACTCCCCGCCGCACCGCCTGGTTTTTCGTCACTCGTAACTTGTCACCCGTCACGGCCGTCGTCAGCGGTGTGCCACGTCGAGCTTGTCGACGGTGTCGAACTCGAATTTGATTTCTTTCCAGGTTTCCATCGCGACCTTCAGTTCGGGGCTCGATTGCGCAGCCTTGGACAGAATGGCCTTGCCCTCCTTCTCGATCGCCACGCCCTGATTGCGCGCTTCGACGCAGGCCTCAAGTGCCACGCGGTTGGCCGCGGCGCCGGCCGCATTGCCCCACGGATGCCCCAGCGTGCCACCTCCGAACTGCAGCACCGCGTCGTCACCGAAGATGCTGACCAGCGCCGGCATGTGCCAGACATGGATGCCACCCGAGGCAACCGCGAACACGCCCGGCATCGAACCCCAGTCCTGGTCGAAGAAGATGCCGCGGCTGCGGTCTTCCTTGATGTAGCGCTCGCGCAGCAGGTCGATCCAGCCCAGGGTGGCCTCGCGGTCCCCTTCAAGTTTGCCGACCACGGTCCCTGTGTGCAGGTGATCGCCGCCTGACAGGCGCAGGATCTTGGTCAGCACGCGGAAGTGGATGCCGTGAGTCGGATTGCGGTCGAGCACGGCGTGCATCGCGCGGTGGATGTGAAGCAGCATGCCGTTGTTGCGGCACCAGTTGGCCAGGCCGGTGTTGGCACAGAAGCCGCCAGTAATGTAGTCGTGCATGATGATCGGGGCGCCGATTTCCTTGGCGTGCTCGGCGCGCTTGTACATTTCTTCCGGCGTCGGCGCTGTCACGTTCAGGTAATGGCCCTTGCGTTCGCCGGTCTCCTTCTCCGCCTTGTGGATCGCGTCCATGACGAAGTCGAAGCGCTGGCGCCAGCGCATGAAGGGCTGCGAATTGACGTTCTCGTCATCCTTGGTGAAGTCGAGGCCGCCGCGCAAGCACTCATAAACGGCGCGGCCGTAGTTCTTCGCCGACAGGCCGAGCTTGGGCTTGATCGTGCAGCCGAGCAGCGGACGGCCGTACTTGTTCATGATGTCGCGCTCGACCTGAATGCCGTGCGGCGGGCCGCCGCAGGTCATCACGTAGGCGATCGGAAAGCGCACGTCCTCTAGGCGCAAACCGCGAATCGCCTTGAAGCCGAACACGTTACCGACCAGCGAGGTGAACACGTTGACCACCGACCCTTCCTCGAACAGGTCGATCGGATAGGCGATGAAAGCGTAGAAGCAGGTGTCGTCTCCCGGCACGTCCTCGATACGGTAGGCGCGGCCCTTGTAGTAGTCGAGATCGGTGAGCAGGTCGGTCCACACCGTGGTCCAGGTGCCGGTGGAAGACTCGGCTGCCACGGCGGCGGCGGCTTCCTCGCGATCCACGCCGGGTTGCGGCGTGATCTTGAAGCAGGCGAGGATGTCGGTGTCCTTGACCGAATAATTGGGTTCCCAGTAGGTGTTGCGATACTCCTTAACCCCAGCGCTGTACGTCTTGGCGGCCATCGTGCACTCCTTTGATGTGGGTCCGTGATTGTTGGCACTGTAGCAGTGCATTACTATAATCTACAGTCAGATGTTTTGATGCTTACAATAAGATCGGCCTTATAGCTAGAAAGCTTACCGGAGTGGAGGCAGCATGCTGAACATCACCTTTCGGCAACTCAAGATATTCGAGTCGGTGTCGCGCCACCTGTCCTTCTCGCGCGCGGCGGAGGAGCTCCATCTCACGCAACCTGCAGTCTCGATGCAGGTGCGCTCGCTCGAGGGCGCCGCCGGCGTGCCACTGACCGAGCAAGTCGGCAAGCGAATTCACCTTACGGCGGCCGGCGAGGAGATGGCCGGCCACGCCCGACGCATGGCGCAGCAGTTGCGCGAACTCGAGGAAACCATGGTGCAGATGCGCGGCGCACGCGGTGGGCGCATCGTCATCGGCATCGTTTCCACCGCCAAGTATTTTGCGCCGCGCATGCTGGCGGCGTTTCGCCGCAGCCATCCGCAAGTTGAATTGCGGATCGAGGTGCACAATCGCGAACATGTGGTCGAACTGCTCGGGGACAACCGCATCGATGTCGCGATCATGGGCCGCCCGCCGCAAGCCTTCGAGACCGTCGCCGAGGTATTTGCCGACCACCCACTGATCTTCGTTGCAGAACCGGAGCATCCGCTGGTCGGTCGCGAACGCATCGAACCCAAAGAACTGGCCGGCGAAGCCTTCCTGATTCGCGAGCCGGGATCAGGCACCCGCACCACGATGGAGGGCTATCTGCGAGAGCATGGAATCAAACCGCGCTCGGCGTTCGAGATGTCCAGCAACGAGACTATCAAACAGGCAGTGATGGCCGGCCTGGGCATCGCCTTCATCTCGGCGCATACCTGCGGGCTGGAATTCGAGGCGCACCGTCTGGTGCCGCTGCCGGTTGCCGGCACGCCGGTGCTGAGGCAGTGGTACGTGGTGCGCCGCGCCGAGAAGCGGTTGCTGCCGGCATTGAACGATTTCATCAATTTCCTGCGAGACGAGGGGGCGCAGCACATCCAGGCCCATTTGAGGGTGTTGTCCCCGGTTGCCCGGGCATCCCGGCGCGGCCGGTCGGACAAGGGCGTCGTCACGGGATAGCGCGGATCCAGTCGACCCAGGCACGGAAAGCCAGCGGATGTGCCGCACCGATCACGGCGCGGCGCCAGATATCCGGTTGGTCGAAATCGTCGTGTTCGGGCGAGCACATGAAGCCGCCGGCCTCCTCGAGTACCAGGCGTCCGGCGGCGTAATCCCACAGCATCTGCCCGCCGTGCAGGTAGAGGTCGAGGCGACCGGCCGCGAGGAAACACCATTCGATCGCGCTGCTGCCGAAGTTGCGCTGCGAGTAATACGGCGGATTTCTTGCCAGCCGGTCGGCAAGGGTTCCCGACACACGCTTGAAATCGACGCCGGCTACGCAGTCGGCCAGCGCAGAATGGGCCTGCCGCAGCGGCAGGCTCATCCCGTTCAGGTATGCGCCGTGTCCGCGTTCGGCATAGTAGGCTTCGTCGGCCGCAGGATTGAAGACGCAGGCGATCTGCGGCAGACCATTGCGGTAGTAGGCGACCGAGGTGCCGAAGAAGGGAATGCCGTTGATGAAGTTGGTCGTGCCGTCGATCGGATCGATGATCCACAGCCCGTCGGCACCCTGCAGCCACAGCGAGCGCTGTTCGGCTTGCGTCATTTCCTCGCCCAGAACCGGACAGTCGATGAGTTGCGGCAACTTTTCCATCAGCCATTTTTGCGCGACGATGTCGACTTCGGTCAGCAGGCTGCCGTCGGCCTTGCGCTCGCGAAGGGCTGTCATGTAGCGCGGCATGATCACGTCCCGCCCCAGCGTGCGCAGGTGCTCGACCAGGGTCAGGCAATGCACCGAGAGCTGAGGCAGGGCCGTTGCGCTCACCTCACGGCTCGCGCCACTTGATCGAGCAGCCGATCGAGGCTGTCTGCTCGCGCGGACCCTGTCCGCTGCGGGCGATCTGCAGCATCGCCTCGAACAGCTCGCGCGGGGCGTCATCGGGCGCGGCTTCCTTGCGCCATGCGTCGAGCCGCCCGCGATATTGCAGCTCGAGGCCGGCATTGAAGCCGTAGAAATCCGGGGTGCAGACGGCGCCCCAGGCGCGGGCAACGGTCTGTGTGTCGTCGATGACGTAGGGAAATGGGAAGTCCTGCTCGCGTGCCACGCGAACCATGTTGTCGAACGAATCCTCCGGATAGTCGGCCGGGTCGTTCGACATGATGGCGATCGCGCCGACGCCGTGCGCGGCGAGTTCCCGCGTATCGCGTACGATGCGCCGGAGGACCGCCTTCACGTAGGGACAGTGATTGCAGATGAACATCACCAGCAGGCCGTTGGGGCCGCGGGCGCTTTGCAGAGTGTGACGCTTTCCGTCGGTTCCCTTGAGGTCGAACGTGGGAGGGCGCCAACCGAACTCGCAGACCGGGGGATTGAGGCTGACCATGCGCTTGCTCGCTGTCGACGTTGCGAGTATTCGATAATAGCACCATGATTCCCCGCTTCTTTTGCAGCCAGCCGATGATTGTCGGCAGGATCCTCGAACTGCCGCATGAAGTCGCACATCATGCGCTGCGCGTATTGCGGCTGCGCCTCGGCGACGCCATCGTGTTGTTCGATGGCAGTGGCGGCGAGTATCGAGCCAGTCTGCAGGATGTCGGTCGTCGGGCGAGGGTGCAGATCGAGACCTTCGAAGCGGTCGATCGCGAGTCGCCGCTCGCGGTGACGCTGGCGCAGGCGCTGCCGGCCGGCGACAAGATGGACTGGGTGATCCAGAAAGCGGTGGAACTCGGCGTCAGCGCAGTCCTGCCGCTGATCACCGAGCGCAGCGTAGTGAGGCTTACCGGCGAGCGGGCCGACAAGCGTGCGGCGCATCTGCGCGGCGTGGCGCGTTCGGCGTGCGAGCAGTGCGGCCGAACCGTCGTTCCGTCCGTCGAAGCCATCACATCCCTGAGCGTGTTCCTCGCGGCAGGCGTGCCGGCCGGGGTGTTGCGCCTGGTGCTGTCGCCGCGCAGCGGATGCAAGCTCGCCTCGCTCACGCCGCCGCAGCAAGGTGTCGCCCTGCTGGTGGGACCGGAGGGCGGCTGGTCCGAAGCGGAGCTGGCCGCGATCCGTGCCTGCGGATGGCGCGAACTGACGCTGGGCCCGCGCGTCCTGCGCAGCGATACCGCCGGCCTGGCCGGCCTGGCCGCCTTGCAGGCATGCTGGGGCGACTTCTGACGAAGGGTCGCGGCCCGTTCCGATTTCGCGGCGTCCGACTGTCGCATTCCCGAGCGTCAATTTCCCGGTAACTCGCTCTAGAATGCGGTCTGCGTCGGGTAGCATGCCGACATCCACGCATCCGATAGAGCTTCCGGGCGCAAAGGGGCGCCGCGATTCCTTGATGGACTCAACTCGCATATTCGTATCCTGGGTGCGCGGCGCCGCGCCCTACATCCACGCTTTTCGCGGCAAGACCTTCGTCGTCGCCTTTGCCGGCGAAGTGGCGGCCGGACCAGCCGCGCAGGCGCTGGCACACGACATCAACCTGCTGGCAGCGCTCGGCATCAGACTGGTGCTGATACACGGCGCGCGTCCGCAGATCGACGAGGAAATGGCGCGGCGCGGGCTGACACCGCGTTACCATCAAGGCTTGCGGGTGACCGATGCCGACGCGCTCGAATGCGTGAAATCCGCCATGGGCGTGACGCGCCTGGAGATCGAGGCGCTGCTCTCGCAGGGGCTGCCGAACACCCCGATGGCCGGTGCCTATGTGCGCGTCACCGGTGGCAATTTCATCACTGCCAAGCCGGTCGGCGTGGTCGATGGCGTCGACTTCCAGTACACCGGTGCCGTGCGGCGGATCATCGCCGACGAGATTCGTGCCGACCTCGAGCAGGAAAACGTTGTGCTGATCTCGCCGATGGGCTTTTCTCCCTCGGGCGAGATCTTCAATCTCGGCATGGAGGAGGTCGCCGCCCAGGTTGCGATGTCCCTCAAGGCCGAGAAGCTGATCTTCCTCTGTGACGTGCCCGGCATCACCGACGGGCGCGGACGCCTGATGACGGCGGTGACTGCCGACGAAGTCGAAAAGCTGCTCGCTGGCAGGCGCAAGCTGTCGGAGGATCTCGGCCTGTTTCTTCCGTGGGCGGTCCGTGCGGTGCGAGGCGGCGTCAATCGCGTGCACGTGATCGGCGAAGAGTTCGATGGCGCCTTGCTGCTCGAGTTTTTCACGCGCGAAGGTGTCGGCAGCGTGATTACCCGCGACGCGCTGGCCCGGGTGCGCCAGGCGACGGTCGAGGATGTCGGCGCGATCATCGGCGTGATTTCGCCGCTCGAGGCGGATGGCACGCTGGTGCCGCGGGGCCGCGAGCGCATCGAGATGGAGATCGAGCGATTCTCGGTTCTCGAGGTCGATGAGGTCATCATCGGTTGTGCCGCGCTTTACCCGTTCGCCAACGACCGTGCGGGCGAACTCGCCTGCGTGGCCGTGATGCCCGAGTATCGCCGGGAGGGCTACGGCGAAGCATTGCTGCATCATGTCGAGATGCGCGCGCGCAAGCGCAAGCTTCAGGAGCTGTTCGTGCTGACCACCCGCACTGCCCACTGGTTCGTCGAGCGCGGGTTCCGCGAGGCCCCGATCGATTCCCTGCCGCGGCGCCGGCGGGATCTCTACAACCTGCAGCGTCGATCCAAGGTGCTGATCAAGCCGCTCGCCAGTGAATCCGGATGAGATCATCGATGCAGGCCAGGAGCCGGGCCATCTGGAAGAACGCGTATCGGATCCCGGCGTGGCGCGGCCATTGCTGACGCTGTCGCGAACGCTCGGCGTCCGCTACGCGAGCGTCGTCGCGACGGTGATCACCGTGATCGTCGCACTGCTCACCGCGAACAGCATGCGACTGCTCGATCGCAACCTGCTGCAGCATGAAAACGAGCGGATCGCCGAACTGCGGCTGCTGATCAACGCTGCTGTTGCCAGCCATCTGGCGGAAAACGAACTGCACTATATCCGCGCGGAACTGAGCTCGATTCGCCTCGACGGCGGTTTTCTCTATCTGGCCCTGCTCGACCGCGATCAGCGGGTACTGCTGCTCGAAGGCTGGCCGTCCGACAAGCCTCTGCCGCCGCGAGTCGAACGCATCGACGCCATTCCCGAAGAAGGCAGAGTCATCGACACCTTCGTCACGCTGACCCACGCTGGACGCGTCCATGGCTACGTCATGTTCGGGCTGGCTGCCGACAAACTGCGCGCGGCTCACCTGCAGATGCTCTGGCAGAGTTTCGTGATCGGCCTGATCGCGATCGTCGTTGCCGCACTTGCGACCTTGCTCGTCAGCCGGCTGGTGACACGGGAGCTGCGTGCGCTGCATCGCGCGGCGACCGCCGTCGGGCGGGGTGAGGTCGAGACCCGGCTGCCGGTGCGCCGATTCGACGAGATCGGCGAACTTACGCTGGCCTTCAATCGCATGACCCAGGCGCTCGGTGATCGCATGCGGGCGCTGACAAAAAGCGAAGCGCGCTTTCATGCGATTGCCGACTACACCTACGCCGTCGAAGCATGGTTCAACCCTGGCGGGAAGCTGATCTGGATCAACCGCTCGATAGAGCGGATCACCGGCTACACTGCCCTCGAATGCGTGCTTGCTGCCGATCTCATGCAATTGCTCGTCTATCCGAAGGATCGACGCGCGGCCCAAGAGGCCTTCGTCCATGCCCTGAACGGCAGAGTGGCGGAGAACTTCGAGGTACGCGTGCAACGCAAGGACGGCAGCGTGATATGGGCCGCGCTCAACTGGCAACCGATCTTCGGCGCCGATGGCGAAGACCTCGGCCTGCGGGTGTCGGCCGATGACGTGTCTTCGCGCAAGCAGGCCGAGATCAAGCTGCTCGATACGGTGGTCGACCTGCGTCGCGAGCAATCGCTCAAGGAGTACTACCTCAAGCGCAGTGAAGACGAGCGCTTTCGCCTCGCCGCCCTGCTCGATGTGCTCAGGTTGGGAATCCTGTTCGTCGGCAAGGATGAGCGGATCGTCTACACCAATCGGGCGTTCGGCCGCGTGTGGGGGTTTCCCGAGGACGAGAATTTTGCCGGCATGCGTGATAGCGTGCTGCTCGATCGCCAGGACGGAGTGCTGGCCGGCGGCGCAGCGTTCCGGCGCCACGTCGAGGAAGTCATCGCGTCGCATGACGCCTCTGCGCCGTTCGAGATAGAGTTGCGGGATGGCCGGGTACTTTCCGGAGTTTCCGCTGTGGTGTCTGGCCAATCGCCGACCCTGCACATCGGACGAGTCTGGGCTTTCGAGGATGTGACCGAACAGCGGCGGATCGCAGAGCAGCTCATTCACATGGCCGAGCGCGATCCGCTGACGAGCTTGTTCAATCGCCGGCGCTTTCACGAAGAGCTCGAGCGCAACATCGCGGAAGCCGCACGCCGGCATACCGAGCTCGGCGTGCTGGTGATGGATCTCGACGGGTTCAAGCCGATCAACGACGAGTTCGGCCACCACGCGGGCGATCAGGTTCTGGTAACCATCGCCCGCGAGGTCGGCGGAATCGTTCGTCGCAACGAGATGTTCTTTCGCCTCGGTGGCGACGAATTCGCGGTGATGACGCCGGAGTCGTCGGAATTCGAGATGGTCGGCCTCGCCCGCCGCGTCGCCAACCGGATCGGTGAATTGCGCTTCACGTTCGGCAGTGGTCGAGTATCGCGCCTCACCGCGAGCATCGGAATCGCGCTCTATCCGGTGCATGCCGACGATGGCGAACAACTGGTCGCCCACGCCGACAGCGCGATGTATCAGGCCAAGGCGGCCGGCAAGAATCATTGGCGGATCTATCGCGATCCGTCTCGCGCATGACCCGCCGCGAAGCGGTGCAAGCCCGACAGGCTGCTAGAATCTTCCATGAACTGCGGCCGGGCCGCGGCGGACAAACACCCAGCAGGAGGATTTACATGGCGCGCATGGTCAATTGCATCAAACTCGGGCGCGAGGCCGAAGGCCTCGACTTTCCGACCTATCCAGGGGAACTCGGCAAGCGGATCTTCGACAACGTCTCGAAAGAGGCCTGGCAGCAGTGGATCAGGCACCAGACGATGCTGGTCAACGAGAACCGGCTCAACCTTGCCGATGCCCGGGCCCGCAAGTATCTGGCCGAGCAGATGGAAAAGCATTTCTTCGGCAACGGCGCCGATGGCGTGCAGGGCTACGTTGCACCGCAAGAGTAGACACTGCCTTGCAGAAACGCCGACGGGGCGCCTGCGCCCCGTTCTTGCTGGTGATCAACCGATTCGGATTCAGGTCGACGCTTCGCGGACGATTTCGTCCACGCCGGTGTGGCGCACGTCGCGCCCTTTGACCAGGTAGATCACGTACTCCGACATGTTCTTGGCGTGATCGCCGATCCGTTCGATCGATTTGGCGATGAACAGGATCTCGATCGAACTCGAGATCGTCCGCGGGTCTTCCATCATGAAAGTGATCAACTGGCGCATGATCGCCTTGAATTCGCGGTCGACCTCGGCGTCCTCGCGCACCACGCCGGCGGCGGCGTGCACGTCGAGCCGGGCAAAGGCGTCGAGCGCCTTGTGCAGCATGTTGGCGGCGAGCCCCGCGACATGACGCATTTCGATGCGCGGCACGAAACCGGCGTCCGCCTCGTGGATGCGCTTGGCCATCTTGGCGATCTTCTTGGCCTCGTCGCCGATGCGCTCGAGATCGGTGATGGTCTTGATCACCACCATGATCATGCGCAGATCGCTGGCGGCCGGCTGGCGTCGCGCGATGACGTGACTGCAGGCCTCGTCGAGTTCCACCTCGAGCAGGTTCACCCGGTGGTCGTTGGCGATCACCTGGTCGATCACGAACACCTCGCCGGAAGCCAGCCCGTCCATCGCCCGCTCGACTTGCTGCTCGACCAGCCCGCCCATCTGCAACACCTTGGTGCGGATGTTCTCGAGGTCGACGTCGAACTGCTTGCTTGTGTGTTCGGACATTTCCATTCCTTGGTCCCTCCGGGTCTCAGCCTCGCAGGCTAGCAGCCGGAGATGACAGATTTATTGCGATCGTTGCAGAACCGTTACACCATCGGGTCCGCCGATCAGGGCCATGTCGGCGCCGCGGCGGGCAAACAGGCCGTTGGTGACCACGCCGACGATACCGTTAATCTGCGCTTCCAGTTCTCCGGGCTGCTCGATTCGCTGGCAGAGCACGTCGAGAATCAGGTTGCCATTGTCGGTGACGAAGCGGCCGCGCAAGCTCGGCTCGAAACCCATCGCACGCAGCTCCCGTTCGACATAGCCTCGCGCCATCGGGATGACCTCGACCGGCAGTGCACAATGGCCGAGCGTTTCGACGCGTTTCGAGGCATCGGCGATGCAGATGAAAGTCCTGGCGACCGCCGCCACGATCTTCTCGCGCGTCAGCGCGCCGCCACCGCCCTTGATCATCGACAGGCCGGGATCGATCTCGTCGGCGCCATCCACGCAGATCGGCAGTTCGACTACGTCATTGAGATCGACGACTTCGATGCCGTGTCGTGCGAGTCGCGCCGCGGTCGCCTGGGAGCTCGCGACCGCGCCGCGGATCAGGCCCTTGGCCGCGCCGAGTTCGTCGATGAAGTAATTGGTCGTCGATCCGGTGCCCACGCCGATGATCGTGCCGGCTGGCACATATTGCATGGCCGCGCGGGCGACCGCCTGTTTGAGTTCGTCCTGAGTCATTGATCGCGATTGCGGTTCTTTGTCCGACACCAATTGTAACCCGTGGCGCCGGCGCTGCTCCGGCGATGCGCATTGCCTGATCGGCCAGGACGGCGAATAATCAGCCGTGTTTAAACCCCAAGAGGAGAACGACATGGGATTGCTGGACGGACTCGCAGGACAGGTGCTGGGCAGCATGCTCGGCGGTGGCGGACAAAGCGCGCAGGGCGGGCAGGGCGCCGGTCAATTGATCCAGGTCGTGTTGAGCATGCTGCAGAAGCAGCCAGGCGGACTCGGTGGCCTGCTCCAGCAATTCCAGCAGGCGGGGCTGGGCGGCCAGGCTGCCTCGTGGGTCGGCAAGGGGGAGAACATGCCGATCTCGGGCGACCAGCTCGGTTCGGTTCTCGGGCCCGACACGCTGTCGAACATCGCCGGCCAGCTCGGGCTGGCGCCCAATCAAGCATCTGGCGCCCTGGCCGGCATACTGCCGCAACTGATCGACCAACTGACGCCCGACGGCCAGGTGACCGATCAGCACAACTCACTCGACGGTCTGGCTGGGCTGGCGGGCCAGTTTCTGCGTTAGATTTTTCGCGACAGCTGTACGATGCGAAGGGCGCCGGTGGCGCCCTTCGCCGTTTCGGGAAGGTTCGCGCGTCGCCGTCGCACGTCCAATCGGCAATGCCAGGAGCCGCACCGGCTGGCGCTCGCAGGCATGGCATGGCTGGGGACCGCATGGATAGACGGCCTTGGCCTTGCCTGCCCGGGGAACCCCATTCCATGCGGGTTGCAGGGCAGTGGTGCGCGAGTTGTCCTGCGAGGGCGGGAGCGGTTGCGGGAGGCCGGCTGCGCTTGGCCAGCCTGGCCAAGGCGGGTAGAATCACGGGCATTTCCCCGAATATCGAGGCCGTCATGCAGGTCAACATTCTCGAAGCGAAAAACCAGCTCTCGCGCCTGGTCAAGGCGGCGGCGGCCGGCGAGGAAGTCATCATCGCCAGCAATGGCACGCCGATGGTCCGGTTGGTGCCGGTCGCGCCAAATGCCGGCCTGGCCGGTTGGGGCAAACTGAAACTGCGCGCCGCAGACGTCGATGCTGCTTTCGCGCCCGAACTCGACGCTGAAATCGCCGAGAGTCTGCATGACGCCTGATGCGCCTGCTGCTCGATACGCAGGTTGCGCTCTGGTGGCTCACCGGCAACAAACGCCTGACGAAGCCGATCCGTGCCGTGATCGCGGAATCCGATTGCTACCTCTCGGTCGCCAGTGTGTGGGAAGTCGCGATCAAACACCGACTCGGCAAGCTGCCGGTTGCGCCGCAGGTCTTCCGCGATGAAATGGCGGCCGCCGGTGCGACCATGTTGCCGATCGCGGATATGCACGCCATCGCCACGTCCGGGCTGGAGATTTCGCATGGCGATCCGTTCGATCGGCTGTTGCTCGCGACGGCACGGATCGAACACCTTATACTGCTGACTGCCGATGCCGCGTTGTTGGTGCAGGGCGGTCCCGACGTGATGAAGGCCGACTGACCACCGCTTCCTCGCCGGCGGCAAATCGGTGCACACGCCTTCGATCACCTCCGCGGTCATGCCGAGTGATTCGCCGAGCGTCGGACCTGCCGATGATTTCGCCGATCGCATGGATGTGCAGCAGATTGGTGCGCATCTGCTCTTGTCTGGCCGCAGAACGCCATTCCATGCGGGTTGCAGGGCAGTGGTGCCTTTGCCTTCCGCGGGCGGGTGCAGTCGCCGGAGGCCGGCTGCGCTCAGTCAATTTGGCCGAGGCGAGTACAATCATGGGGCATCTCCGCGATGGCCGAGGCTGTCTTTCGCGACGAAAAAATGGTGGCGGCCGGTGCGACGCCATGGCTGCGCCAAGTTTGTTCAGCGAGCGCCGCGAAAGGACGCAGCGACAAGATGACTATCCGCAATCTTCAATATCTCGCCCGGCCGCTGTCTGCGGCAGTGATCGGGGCTTCGTCGCGCGACGGTTCGGTCGGGCGCGTGGTATTCGACAACATCGTCGACGGTGGCTTCGAAGGCGAGGTCTGGCCGGTCAATCCCAAGTACCAGGAGATCCGCGGCAGGCAATGCTACCGTTCAGTGGCGAAGCTGCCGGGCAAGGCGGAACTTGCCGTTGTCGTTACGCCGCCGGAGACCGTTCCTCGCATCATCGGCGAGCTTGGCGCCGCTGGAACGCGCGCCGCCGTCGTCATCACGGCGGGCCTGAATCAGGACAACGGACTGCGGCAGGCGATGCTGGACGCGGCCAGACCGTATTTAATGCGCATCGTCGGACCGAATACCGTCGGTCTCATCGTTCCGCCGATCGGACTCAACGCCAGCTTCTCCCATATCGGAGCCAAGGCCGGGGACATCGCGCTGTTGTCCCAATCCGGCGCGCTCGTCACAACACTCATGGACTGGGCGGCGGACGAGGATATCGGGTTTTCGCAGATCGCTTCGCTCGGCGACATGGCGGACGCCGATGCCGGAGACTTCCTCGACATGCTGGCGGGCGACGCGAAGACGCGGGCGATCCTGATGTATCTGGAAACGATCCCGAATCCGAGGAAGTTCATCTCGGCCGCGCGCGCGGCTGCCCGTATCAAACCGGTCATCGCCATCAAGTCCGGCCGTCACGAGGCCGCGGCCAAGGCGGCGGCGACACATACGGGCGCACTGTCCGGCGCTGACCGGGTTGTGGATGCGGCGTTGCGCCGGGCCGGCGTGCTGCGCGTCCAGGATCTGGACGAACTGTTTACGGCTGCCGAGACCGTCGCGCGGTTCCGCCCCCTGAAACGCGCCCGCGTCGGGATCGTCACCAATGGCGGCGGCGCGGGCGTCCTGGCCGTCGACAGGCTGCTGGACAGGAAGGGCGAGCTCGCCGTTCTGTCCAGAAGCACGCTCGATACGCTGGACAAATCGCTCCCGGCGAACTGGTCGCGCGGCAATCCCGTCGACATCATCGGCGATGCACCGCCTGCGCGCTATGCTAACGCCATCGAACTCGTCGCTGCCGACGATGGGACCGACGCCGTTCTCGTGATGAACTGTCCGACCGGCCTCGCCTCGTCCATCGACGCGGCCGAGGCAGTCGCCGGACTCGCCAGGGATGGCATGGTGAATGGGAAACCGGTCGTTGCCTGCTGGCTGGGGGAGAAGACCGCCCGCGGCGGCCGGGAAATCCTGCAGGCCGCCAATATCGCCAGCTTCGATACGCCGGATGCGGCGACGGGTGCGATCTCTCATCTGGCCGACTGGTCCAGGGCACAAAGTGCGCTCATGCGCGTGCCGTCGTCGATCAGCGAGGACAGCCGCCATGACCGCGATGCGGCCGCGCGCATCATGCAAGGCGCTGCGCATGAGGGCCGGTCGATGCTGACCGAGCCGGAAGCCAAGGGCGTTCTGGCCGCCTACGGCATTCCCGTACCCGAGAGCGTGATTGCGAAGACACCGGCGGAGGTGGAGCGGGCGGCGGCGCGACTTCTGCGATCGTCGGAGAAGATCGTCGTCAAGGTTCTATCGCGTACGGTATCGCACAAGTCGGATATCGGCGGCGTAGTGCTTGCGATCGAAACGTCACGGGCAGCGCGGGACGCTGCGGCAGAAATCGAAGAGCGCTTTCGGGCAGGGGCGCCGGAGTCCGCGCTGGACGGGTTCGTCGTGCAGCCGATGATCCGGATGGATGGCGCGCATGAACTGATCGCGGGCGTCAGCCGCGATCCGATCTTCGGTCCGGTCCTTCTGTTCGGCGCTGGCGGCACCTCTGTCGAGGTCGTGGACGACACCGCAATCGCCCTGCCGCCCATTGACGACGTCCTCGCCGGCGACCTGATCGACAGCACGCGGATTTCGCGCCTGCTTGCCGGTTACCGGGACCGCAAACCGGCCGACCGGGCGGCCATCGTCGATGTCCTGAATGCCGTTTCCCGGATTACCGTCGACTTTCCCGGAATTAGCGGCATGGACATCAACCCGCTGCTCGCCTCGGATGACGGCGTGATGGCGCTCGATGCGCGGATCGAAATCGACCCGCAAGGCGTGGATAAACAAGGTCCGAACCGCGATCTGGCGATCAGGCCCTATCCTGCCGAATGGCAGAAGGATATGACGCTCGGCGGCCGGGAGTTCCATTTGCGTCCGGTCAAGCCGTCGGATTTCCACCTTTACCCTGATTTTCTCGCGAAAGTATCGCCCGATGACATCAGGCTCCGCCTGCTGGCGACGCGTCGGCATTTCCCCGACGAGATGCTGGTTCGGCTGACGCAACTCGACTACGAGCGGGAGATCGCCTTTGTTGCGTTGGACAAAAAGTCGGAAAAGCTCGCCGGCATCGGCCGCCTGTCCTGCGATCCCGACAAGGAAAGGGCGGAGTTCGCGCTTCTGGTCCGCACCGACATGCAGGGTATGGGTCTTGGCTGGGAACTGCTCGGCCAGTTGATCGCCTTCGCCAAGGCCGAAGGGATCGGCGAGATCAGCGGCACCGTTTTGAACGAGAACACGACGATGTTGGCGATGTGCCGCGAATACGGCTTCGACGTGCATTGGCTACCCGACGATCCGGGACTGTCGGGAGTATCGTTGAAACTACGGTAAGTCAGCACAAGCTCTACTGCAACAACGTTCGGGCAGGCGCAGCACGGTGGGCAGGTGGCTACTTCCTCCGTATCGGCGGCAGATCGGTGCACACGCCTTCGAACACCTCCGCGGCCATGCCGATTGATTCGCCGAGCGTCGGATGCGGGTGGATGGTCTTGCCGATGTCCACCGGGTCGCAGCCCATCTCGATCGCCAGCGCGGCCTCCCCGATCATGTCCCCGGCATTGGGGCCGACGATGCCGGCGCCGACGATGCGGTGCGTTTCATCGTCGAAGATCAGCTTGGTGAAACCGTAGTCGCAGCCATTGGCGATCGCTCGTCCGCTCGCCGCCCAGGGGAACCTGCCGACGCCGACCTTGATGCCCTGCTTTTTCGCATCGTCTTCGGTCAGCCCGACCCAGGCGACTTCGGGATCGGTGTAGGCCACGCCCGGAATCACGCTGGCATCGAAGCTCGACTTCTGACCGGCAGCCGCTTCCGCGGCCACATGGGCTTCATGCACGGCCTTGTGCGCCAGCATCGGATTGCCGATGATGTCGCCGATCGCGTGGATGTGCGGCACGTTGGTGCGCATCTGCTTGTCGACCACCGGGATGAAGCCGCGCTCGGTCACGGCGACGCCGGCCTTCTCGGCGCCGATTTTCCTGCCGTTGGGCGTGCGGCCGGCAGACTGCAAAATCATGTCGTAGCGCTGCGGCTCGGCCGGCGCATTCTTGCCTTCGAAGCTGACCCACAGGCCGTCCGGTTTGGCTTCGACCGCCACGGTCCTGGTCTCCAGCATGATCTTGTCGAAGCGGTGGGCGTTCTGTTTCTCCCACACCGTGACCAAGTCGCGGTCCGGGCCCTGCATCAGCGCGTCGAGCATTTCGACCACTTCGATGCGCGCGCCGAGCGTCGAATAAACCGTCGCCATCTCGAGGCCGATGATGCCGCCGCCGATCACCAGCATGCGGCCGGGCATCTGGCGCAGTTCGAGCGCGCCGGTGGAATCGACGATGCGCGGATCGTCCGGGATGAAGGGCAGGTGCACCGGCATGCTGCCGGCGGCGATGATGCACTTGGCGAACTTCACCACCTTCTTCTCGCCGGTCTTGTCCTGGCCCTCGCCGGTCGTGAGTTCGACTTCGACATGGTTGGCATCGAGGAAGTGGCCGTAGCCGCGCACGGTTTCGACCTTGCGCGCCTTGGCCATGCCGGCAAGTCCCGTGGTGAGCTTGCCGACCACCTTGATCTTGTGCGCACGCAGCTTGTCGATGTCGACTTTCGGCTTGGCGAATTCGACGCCGAGCGCGGCGAAGTGCGAGGCCTCGTCCATCAGGGCGGTGACGTGCAGCAGCGCCTTCGACGGGATGCAGCCGACATTGAGGCAGGTGCCACCGAGCGTGGCGTAGCGCTCGACCAGCACCGTCTTCATGCCGAGGTCGGCGCTGCGGAACGCCGCCGAGTAGCCGCCGGGGCCCGCGCCGAGAACTAGCATTTCGCATTCGAAGTCCGGCGCCGAAGGCGCCGCGGTGAGGGGAGAGGGGAGAGGGGTGAGGGGGGTGTCGGTTGCCGCGGGCGCGGGGCTTGCCCCCTCACTCCTCACCTCTTTCCCCTTACCGCTCGACGCGTCAGCGTCGAGCAGCACCACCAGCGTGCCTTGCGACACCTTGTCGCCGACCTTGATCTTCACGTCCTTTACCGTGCCGGTGGCGGGCGAGGGAACGTCCATCGTCGCCTTGTCGGATTCGAGCGTGACCAGGGCATCTTCGGCCTTCACCACGTCGCCCGGCTTTACCAGCACGTCGATCACCGGCACGTCGTTGAAGTCGCCGATGTCGGGAACCTTCACTTCAATGGTCTGGCTCATTTCTTTTCCTTGATCAGTTTGACGGTGTGGGTGACGATCGGGCTGCTCGATGCGGTGTCGAACTCGACGCCGGCCGCCACGCCGATTTCGGCGATTTCGGCAGGCGTCCTGCAGCGCTCGTAGACCGCGTACATGGCACCGAGGGCGAAGTTGCGGCCCGAGCCGACCGCCCAGAAGCGGTCGTAGGCAAACACCTCGCGATACGAATACACGCCGTAGATGCCGGTGGAATTGGCGATCAGGGCGGTGATCTGCGACGACTCGTAGGGGTCGTCCTCGTCCTCTTTCGGGTTGAGGAAAGCCTGCTCCTTCAGCATCGGATGCAACTGGCGAAAGGTATCGAACACCTCGCTGCGCGAGCCGAGCCTGACGTTGTCCAGCTTGGCCAGCAGGTGGGCGAGCACCAGGTGATGAGCCGAGCTGCCACACACGCCGATCCACGAATCGGCCACGTACAGGATCTTGTCGCTCTCGGCCTTGTATTGCGCCGCCAGGCGTGTATCGCCGAACGTGGTCAGCGACTCCGCCGAGATTGCGACCTGGCCGTGCTTCTTGACGACGGTGATGGTGGTCATCTGGATTCGGTGACGAGAGACGGGTAACGAGTGACGAGTGACGAAACCCGGGTTCGCTGTGCGAGAGAGCTGTCACCCGTCACCGCCTCACAACATGATCCGCCGCATGTCTGCCAGCAAGCGGCGCAGATAGACGTTGAAGTGGGTTGCCATGGCGCCGTCGATGACGCGGTGATCGGCGGTCAGGGACAGCGGCAGGACCAGGCGCGGCACGAAGGCCTTGCCGTCCCACACCGGCTTCATCGCGCTCTTGTTCACGCCGAGGATCGCCACTTCCGGCGCATTGATGATCGGCGAGAAATGGGTGCCGCCGATGCCACCGAGGCTGGAAATCGTGAAGCATGCACCCTGCATCTCGGCTGGGCCGAGTTTTCCTTCGCGCCCCTTCTTCGCCAGTTCGGCGGTTTCCGCGGCGATCTCGAAGACGCCCTTCTGGTCGGCGTTCCTGACCACCGGCACCACCAGACCGTTCGGCGTGTCGGCGGCGAAGGCGATGTGAAAATACTTCTTGTAGACCAGATTGTCGCCGTCGATGCTGGTGTTGAACTCGGGGAACTTCTGCAGTGCCTTGACGCAGGCCTTGATCAGGAAGGCGAGCATCGTGAGCTTGTTGCCTGACTTTTCGTTCTCTTTGTTCACCTGCAGGCGGAAGGCCTCGAGGTCGGTGATGTCGGCGTCTTCGTGGTAGGTGACCCCCGGAACCATCACCCAATTGCGGGCGAGGTTCTGGCCCGAGATCTTCTTGATGCGCGACAGCGGCTTGGCTTCGACCGCGCCGAACTTGGCGAAGTCCACCTTCGGCCACGGCAGCAGGTCGAGGCCGCCGCCGAGCGAGGCGCCGGCCGCCGCCGATGAGCCGCCGCCAGCCACTTGCGCCATCACGCCCTTGACGAAGTTCTGCACGTCGTCGTGCAGAATGCGGCCCTTCGGTCCGCTGCCGGCGACCTTCGAGACATCGACCCCGAGTTCGCGTGCGAACTTGCGTACCGAGGGGCTGGCGTGGGCTTTGCCGGCCGGAGCGGTGGCGGTGCCAGCGAGGGGTGAGGGGTCAGGGGTGAGGGGTGAGGCGTGAGGGGTGAGGGTGGTGTCGGCTGCCGCAGGCGCGGGGGTTGCCCCATCACTCCTCACCTCTTTCCCCTCACCGCTCGACGCACCAGCGTCGAGCAGCAATACCAGCGTGCCTTGCGACACCTTGTCGCCGACCTTGACCTTCACGTCCTTTACCGTGCCAGCGGTGGGTGAGGGCACGTCCATCGTCGCCTTGTCGGATTCGAGCGTGACCAGGGCATCTTCGGCCTTCACGGCATCGCCGATCCTGACCATGACTTCGATCACCGGCACGTCCGTGAAGTCGCCGATGTCGGGCACGCGGACTTCGGTAAGGGGTGAGGCGTGAGGGGTGAGGGGGGCGGCCGCCGCGGCGGGTGTGGGGGCAGGACTTTCCCCCTCACCCCTCACCCCTGACGCCTCACCTGCTGCTGCGGCGTCGAGCAGCAGGACCAGCGAGCCTTGCGACACCTTGTCGCCGACCTTGATCTTCACTTCCTTCACCGTTCCGGCGGCGGGTGCGGGCACGTCCATCGTTGCCTTGTCGGATTCGAGCGTGACCAGGGCATCTTCGGCCTTCACCACGTCGCCCGGCTTTACCAGAACGTCGATCACCGGCACGTCGTTGAAGTCGCCGATGTCGGGCACTTTCACTTCGATAATCTGGCTCATCTTGGTCCCGTCCTCAAACCGTCGTCGGATTGGGCTTCGACACGTCGAGGCCATACTTGGCAATCGCCTCGGCAACCCTGCTGCGGTCGATCTGGCCGACGTCGGCCAGCGCCTTGAGCGAGGCCACGGTGACCCAGTTGCGATCGACCTCGAAGAAGTGACGCAGTTTCTCGCGCGTGTCCGAGCGGCCGAAGCCGTCGGTGCCGAGCACAACGAAGCGGCGCGGCACGAAGCCGCGAATCTGCTCGGCGAACAGCTTCACATAGTCGGTCGCCGCAACCACCGGGCCGCGCGTTTCCTTCAGGCACTGCTCGACGTGCGAGAGTTTTTGCGTTTCCGTCGGATGCAGCATGTTCCAGCGCGCCGTGGCATGGCCTTCGCGCGCCAGCTCGGTGAAGCTCGGACAACCCCACAGGTCGGATTCGACGCCCCAGTCCTTCTTCAGCATCTCGCTGGCCGCGATCACCTCGCGGAAGATCGTGCCGCTGCCCAGCAATTGCACGCGCGGGCCGTCGCCGGCCGCACCCCTGCGGAACGCGTACATGCCCTTGATGATGTCGGCCTCGCTGCCTGCCGGCAGCTCGGGATGCTCGTAGTTCTCGTTCATCACCGTCAGGTAGTAATAAACGTCCTCCTGCTCGGCAAACATGCGGCGCAGGCCGTCCTGCACGATCACTGCCACTTCGTAGCTGAAGGTCGGGTCGTAGCTGATGCAGTTGGGAATCGCGGCCGACCACAGGTGGCTGTGGCCGTCCTCGTGTTGCAGGCCTTCGCCGTTGAGCGTGGTGCGCCCGGCGGTGCCGCCGACCAGGAAGCCGCGTGAGCGCATGTCACCCGCTGCCCAGCACAGGTCGCCGGTGCGCTGCAGGCCGAACATCGAATAAAAAATGTAGACCGGAATCATCTGCACGCCGTGGGTCGAGTATGCCGTGGCTGCGGCCATCCAGTCGGCCATCGCGCCGGCTTCGTTGATGCCGTCCTGGAGAACCTGGCCGTCCTTAGATTCCTTGTAGAACATCAATTGGTCGTGGTCCTGCGGCAGGTATTTCTGGCCCTGCTGGTTCCAGATGCCGATCTGGCGGAACAGGCCCTCCATGCCGAAGGTGCGCGATTCGTCGGGCACGATCGGTACCACGTGCTTGCCGATTTGCTTGTCCCTGAGCAGGATGTTGAGGATGCGCACGAAGGCCATGGTGGTCGACACTTCGCGGCCTTCGCCCGAAGCCTTGAGCAGCGGCTCGAAGGCTGACAGCGCCGGCATCGGGAGCGGGTCGGCCTTGCGCCGGCGCGCCGGCAGATAGCCGCCGAGATCCATGCGGCGGGCGCGCATGTAGTCGAGCTCCTTCGAGCCTTCGGCGAAGCGGAGGTATTCGAGTTTTTCGACCTGCTGGTCGGTCAGGGGGAGTTTGAACCGATCACGGAAGCGTTTCAGCGAGTCGATCGGCATCTTCTTCTGCTGGTGGGTGATGTTCTGGGCCTCGCCCGCCGCGCCCATGCCGTAGCCCTTGATGGTTTTGGCCAGGATGACCGTAGGCTGGCCCTTGTGATTGACGGCCGCGTGGTAAGCCGCGAAGACCTTGAACGGATCGTGACCGCCACGGTTCAGATTCCAGATGTCATCGTCCGACCAGTCCGACACCAGCGCCTTCAGTTCCGGCGTGTTGAAAAAGTTCTCGCGAACGTAGGCGCCGTCCTTCGACTTGAAGGTCTGGTACTCGCCGTCGACCACTTCCATCATCCGCTTCTTCAGGATGCCGTTGCCATCGCGGGCCAGCAACGAATCCCAGTGGCGGCCCCACACGACCTTGATGACGTTCCAGCCCGAACCGCGGAACTCGCTTTCCAGCTCCTGGATGATCTTGCCGTTGCCGCGCACCGGGCCGTCGAGGCGCTGCAGATTGCAGTTGATGACGAAGACCAGGTTGTCGAGCTTCTCGCGGCCGGCCACGCCGATCGCACCGAGCGATTCGACTTCGTCGGTCTCGCCGTCGCCGAGGAAGGCCCACACCTTGCGGCCTTCGGTCTGCGCCAGACCGCGATCCTGCAGGTACTTCATGAAGCGCGCCTGATAGATTGCCATCAGCGGGCCCAGGCCCATCGACACGGTCGGAAACTGCCAGAAATCCGGCATCAGCCACGGGTGCGGGTAGGACGAGATGCCCTTGCCGTCGACTTCCTGGCGGAAATTGTTGAGTTGTTCTTCGGAGAGGCGCCCGAGCATGAAGGCACGCGCATAGATGCCCGGCACAGAATGGCCCTGGGCGAAGACCAGGTCGCCGCCGTGCGTCTCGGAGGGCGCATGCCAGAAGTGGTTGTAGCCGATATCGTAGAGCGTTGCGGCGGAGGCGAAGCTGGCGATATGCCCGCCAACGTTGCTGTCCTTGTTGGCCCGCAGCACCATGGCCACGGCGTTCCACCGCGTGAATGAACGGATGCTGTGTTCGATGTCGAATTCGCCCGGCAGCCGGACCTGTTTTTCGACGGGAATCGTGTTGATGTATTGCGTTTCCGCGGAAAACGGCAGATTCGCGCCGCGCATGCGCGCCGACTCGATCAGTTTCTCAAGCAGGAAAAGGGCGCGCTCTGGCCCTTCGGCTGCCATGACGGCTTCCAGCGCGTCAAGCCATTCCTGGGTCTCGGTGGTGTCGGGGTCGGATTGCAGCAGCACGTTGGGAAGTGCGGACATCGGCATGTCTCCTCGTCGGTGGTATGGCACAGACTTCAGCGCTGCGACACGGACCGCAATCTTGTGGGCTGCAGGTGCGCGTCGCAAACGCAAGCTCGGTGGCGCACGGGGCGCCGTCCCTTTGTTTTTTGAGGGTTGGATCAGCGTACTACGAACGCGGATCGATGAGGGTTGTTGCGCATTGTAAAACGCTATACCGTATCATGCAATAGCCGAAAACTCCCTGTGCTCGGCCGAACAAAAAGGAGCAGGGCCGAAGACCCCCATGGAATGGCGATCTCCGTCGATCTATGCCTGGAGAAGTCCAATCCATGCGGGTTCTGGCGTTACGGGGTGGAGGAGCGGGCTTTGGGCGCAGGAAAAACTATCGCCGACAAGCTGGTTGTCGGCGTGCCGCGGCGGGGAGCCGCGGTGCTCAGATCTCGATCTGCGTACCCATCTCGACGACGCGGTTGGTCGGAATCTTGAAGAAGTCAGTCGCGCTCATCGCATTGCGCGACAAGGCGCAGAACAGCCGTTCGCGCCACAGCGCCATGCCCGGCGTCAGGCTCGGAATCACCGTCTCGCGCGAGACGAAGAACGAGGTACTCATCATGTCGAACTTCAGGCCGTGCTCGGCGCATAGCTCCAGCGCGGCCGGGACGTTGGGTTCCTGCATGAAGCCGTAGTGCACGACGACGCGGTAGAAGTCCTTCCCGAGATCGGTGATGGTGATGCGTTCCGCGGCCGGGACGTAGGGATGGTCGTCGGTGATCACGGTGAGCAGGACATTGCGCTCGTGCATGACCTGGTTGTGCTTGAGGTTGTGCAGCATGGCGGAGGGCACGCCTTCGCCGACGCTGGTCATGAACACCGCGGTACCGAAGGCCCGGTTGGGGCAATCCTCGTATCCGTCTATCAGCGCCTGCAGCGGCACCTTCTGTCGCTTCATCTCGTTGAACAGCAGGCGGCGACCGCGCCGCCAGGTGGTCAGCACGGTAAAGGATATGAGTCCCATCGCCAAAGGGAACCAGCCACCCTGCGGGATCTTGATCGCGTTGGCGAAGAAATAGGCGAGATCGATGATCAGGAATCCGCCCACCGCCAGCACCGCCAGCGGCAGGGTCCAGCGCCATGCCAGCACGATGACGAATGCGATCAGGATGGTATCGATGGTCATCGTGCCGGTTACCGCGATGCCGTAGGCCGCCGCCAGGTTGCTCGAACTGCCGAACCCGATCACCAGTCCCATCACCGCGAGATAGAGGGTCCAGTTGGTGAACGGTACGTAGATCTGCCCGCGCTCGCGATCCGAGGTCTGCTTGATCTCCATGCGCGGCAGGAAGCCCATCTGCACCGACTGGCGCGCCACCGAGAACGCGCCGGAGATTACCGCCTGGGAGGCGATGACGGTCGCAGCGGTCGCGAGCAGCACCATCGGCATCTGCCCCCACTCGGGCGCCAGCAGGAAGAACGGGTTCTCGATCGCTGTCGGGTCTTGCAGCAGCAGGGCGCCCTGGCCGAAATAGTTCAGCACCAGTGCCGGCAGTACGAAACCGAACCAGGTCACGCGGATCGGGAATTTGCCAAAGTGCCCCATGTCGGTATACAGCGCTTCACCCCCGGTGACCGCCAGCACGACCGAACCGAGGGCGAAAAAGGCCCGATGAAAATCTGCGGATATGAAGTGGAACGCAAACGCCGGGTTGAGCGCTGCCAGCACATGCGGCGTGTGCGCGATCGATTGAATGCCGAGCAGGGCCAGTATGCCGAACCACGCCACCATGATCGGCCCGAAAGCCAGTCCGACCACCCCGGTGCCGTGCTTCTGGATGAAGAACAACCCGGTCAATACCACGGCGGAGATCGGCACGACGAACTCGCTGAATCGGGGCGCTACGACGTTCAACCCCTCGACGGCCGAGAGTACGGAGATCGCCGGCGTGATCATGCTGTCGCCGAAGAACAGCGCGGCCGCGAATACGCCGAGCAGGGTGATGACCCAGCGCAAGCGCTTGTTGTTTCGCGTCAGATCCGAAACCAGTGCGAGCAGGGCCAGCGACCCGCCTTCGCCGCGGTTGTCCGCACGCATGATCACCGCGACATATTTCACCGAAACCAGCACCATGATGGTCCAGAACATCACCGACAGCACGCCGAGGATATTGCCTTCGACAACCGCCAGCGGGTGATGGCCGGCGAAGGTTTCCTTCATCGCGTAAAGCGGGCTGGTGCCGATGTCACCATAGACGACGCCGACGGCGCCGAGGATGAGCGTGGAGATGTTTCTCTTGCCGGTGGGCTGCGACATGCGAACTGCTCTCCCTGATTGCTTTTTTTCGTCCAGGCGCGCGATCGCGGTGCCTCGCAGAGTCCGCGCCGCATGGTGCGCCGCAATTTTGCTCTAAATCATGGCGTCTTGCCGGGACTCGGTGAAGTCGCCCGAGCGGTGGCAGAGTACACCAGCGCATCGGGGAAAAACGACCGGAAATCGGCTTCATAAGCCGCATAATCGGCATGCAGTTCTTTGACCGCGCCGGCCAGCGGGTTCTCGTGTCGCAGGCGATGCGTGGCCATTCGATCGAGCGCCTCGCCGATCGACTCGATGCTGCGATAGGAGGCCAGCCAGTCGGCGGCCTGCATGCGAGGCAGCGCCTGCGCCAGCCGAGACGGAAGCAGCGACCGGTTGTGGGCCAGCAAGGCATAGGTTTCGGCGGTGAAGGCCTCGAGCGGCTGGGCACAGAATCTCGGCCAGTGCCGTGCTAGAAAGTGGTCGTAGAACATGTCGACCATCACGCCTGAAAAGCGTCGGCGCAGGCTGCTCACCCGTTGCCGGCTGGCGCGAAACGCGGCGTGCCCCTCGGCGAAGCTGTCGATTCTGCGGTGCAGGGCGATCCCTGCGACGACCTCAGGCGGGAACCGGGGCGCGAACGCGTCGAGTGGACCCTTGACGAAATCGCCGAGCATCGCCCCGAGCCGGCTCGCCGGCTGCGGGCCGGCTAGCAGCGCGTGGGCCAGGTAATTCACAGCCGCGTTCCGCTCGACCAGTAAAGTGTAAGGAAACTTTGCCGGCTTGGTGCACCGCAGGCGGGCGGGCTATAGTGAAAACTGGCGCCGCCAGATAGTGATGCCAGCGATTGGCAAGGGGTGCTTCGTGGGGCGGCGGGCGCGGAGATAGTCATGAAATCGAAAATCATCACCTGGGTCTTGTGCCTGGTTGTGGCAGCGTTGGCTTCCGAGTCTGCGCTGGCGCGAGGCGGGCGCGGGGGGCATTGGGGTCATGGCGGACACCGGCATGGTGGAGTGCATTGGGGCGTGGTCATCGGCGCGCCACTGGGCTTGGGCTGGTACAACCCGTATCCGTATTGGTCCAACCCGCCTCCGTACTGGTACAACCCGCCGGTCGTCGTGCAATCCGCTCCGCCAGTCTATATCGAACGGGAGGCGGCACCGGCGGCGGCCGACGACGACGCCTATTACTGGTACCACTGTGCCCGCCCCGAGGGCTACTACCCGTACATCAAGGACTGTCCGGGCGGCTGGAAGAAAGTGGTGCCGACCCCGCCGCAGAATTGACATTGAGAGATCGCATCATGCCTGTACGCACAAGTCTGGTTGCCGCGCTGCTGCTCGCCGGCTGTACCACCATTCCAACTGGTCCGAGCATGCTGGTATTGCCGGGCACCGGACGAAGCTTCGACGATTTCCGTGCCGACGAGATGTTGTGTCGGCAGTATGCGCAGGATCAGCTTTCCGGGATGACCGCCAACCAGGCCGCCGTCGATAGCGGCGTCAAGAGCGCCGCGGTGGGTGCCTTGGTTGGCGCGGCGGCCGGTGCCGCGATCAATGGGGGCCGCGGCGCCGGGGTCGGCGCCGGGGCGGGCCTGTTGCTGGGAAGTGCGGCCGGCGCCGAGTCGGCCAACGTTTCGGGCTACGCCGCCCAACGGCGCTACGACAACGGCTACATCCAGTGCATGTATGCGCGCGGCCACCGCGTGCCGGTCAGCGGAAACTACACGCCGGAGAAGCCGCGGCCGGTCTTTTACCCGCCACCGCCACCACCGGGCTACGCCAAGTAAGAAGCTGCAGCACGACCCAGACCGGGCTATTCCCGGCCTTTTTCGCGCGGGCCGACTGGTGGCTCCAGTGTCCGATGATTGTCAGCCGGAACCAGAGGGAAATTCCTATCGATGCCCTGGAACCCGCACCAGTGCTTGATCTCCGGGGCGCAAGCCGGAAGAGGTGCATGGATACTGGCTCTCCGGGCAGGCCGAATTTTTGGTGCTGGCGGCCGCCGGTGTGTTCAATTGCCCGCGCTTGGACTACCATCCACCCCTCGAACAAGCACTCGCGCTCGCCGCGGGTCATCGATGTCCCAATAAAATCCGGTTTCGCGCCGCGCGTTTTGCAACAACCATGACGCCGGCGTTTTTGCAGCGAAAAGGAGGGTTCATGTTTCAGGTTCGGATTCACGGGCGTGGCGGTCAGGGGGTGGTGACCGGCGCCGAGATGCTCTCGATTGCCGCCTTTCTCGGCGGCAAGCATGCGCAGGCATTTCCCAGTTTCGGTTCCGAGCGGACCGGCGCGCCGGTCGTCGCCTTCTGTCGCATCGACGACAAGGAGCTTCGCCTGCGCGAGCCGATCATGGAGCCCGACGCGCTGATCATTCAGGATCCGACCTTGCTGCATCAGGTCGATGTATTCGCCGGCCTCAAGCGCGACGGCTACATCCTGATCAACACCCATCACAGCTTCGCCGAGATGGGCCTCGCCGATTTCGTGAAGGACTTTCGCCACGAGCGGCTGCTGACCGTTCCGGCAACCGACATCGCCATGAAGCATGTCGGGCGTCCGGTGCCGAACGTGCCGCTGCTCGGCGCCTTTGCCGCGCTCGGCGGCCTGGTCACCATCGATGCCGTACATGAGGCGATCGGCCAGAAGTTCGAAGGCAAGCTGGCGCAGGGCAATGTCGCGGCCGCCGATGCGGCCTACCAGTTCGTGCTCGAAGAGAAAGAGGAGGCTGCGCGCCATGCTCAAGCAAACTGAAGGCTCCCATGCCGTCGCCGAGGCCGTGGCGCTGTGCCGGCCGGACGTGATCTGCGCCTACCCGATCAGCCCGCAGACGCACATCGTCGAAGGGCTGGGCGAGATGGTGAAGGCGGGCGAAGTCAATAACTGCGAATTCATCAACGTCGAATCCGAGTTTGCTGCGATGAGTGTGGCGATCGGTGCCTCGGCCGCAGGTGCCCGCTCCTATACCGCGACCGCCTCGCAGGGCCTGTTGTTCATGGCCGAAGCAGTGTACAACGCGTCCGGGCTCGGTCTGCCGATCGTGATGACGGTCGCCAACCGCGCGATCGGCGCCCCGATCAACATCTGGAACGACCATTCCGACAGCATGTCGATGCGCGACGCCGGCTGGATCCAGTTGTTCGCCGAAACCAACCAGGAGGCGCTCGACCTGCACATCCAGGCCTTCAAATTGGGCGAGGAGCTGTCGCTGCCGGTGATGGTGTGCATGGACGGTTTCATCCTGACCCACGCCTACGAACGGGTGGACGTGCCGACCCAGGCGCAGGTCGACGCCTTCCTGCCGCCCTACGAGCCGCGCCAGGTTCTCGATCCAAGCGAGCCGGTGTCGATCGGCGCGATGGTCGGACCGGAGGCGTTCACCGAGGTGCGCTATCTGGCCCATGCCAAGCAGATGCAGGCGCTCGAACTGATTCCGCAGATCGCCGCCGAGTTCAAGCAGACCTTCGGCCGCGACTCCGGCGGCCTGGTGCGCCCCTACCGCATCGAGGATGCGGAGACGGTGGTGGTCGCGCTCGGATCGCTGCTGGGAACGATCAAGGACACGGTGGACCGGTTGCGCGACGAGGGGCACAAGATCGGCGTGCTCGGCATCAACTCGTTCCGGCCGTTCCCGATTCCGGACATCCGCGATGCTCTGGAGAAGACACAGAGGATCGTGGTGGTCGAGAAGTGCTTTGCGGTGGGCATCGGCGGCATCGTCTCGCGCGATGTGCGGATGGCCTTGCGCAATCGCCCGCAACCGGTGTCCACCGTGGTTGCCGGACTGGGTGGGCGGGCGGTCACCGTCGCGTCGCTGCGCAAGATGCTGCTCGATGCGGCGGCCGACAAGCTCGAGCCACTCACCTTCCTCGATCTGGACTGGAGCATCGTCAACAAGCAGCTCGAGCGCGATCGCCAGAAGCGCCGCTCGGGTCCGATCGCCGAAGCCGTCCTGCGCGACATCGGCGTCATTGCGGCGAAAATGGTTTGAGGAGCGAAACCAAGATGGATCAGACAGTCAAGTTCTACCAGACCGGCACCTTCACCGTCGGCAACCGGCTGCTCAGTGAGGAGAATCGCAGCGTTCAGGCGAACATGCAGCGTACCAACTCGCTCAACTCCGGGCATCGGGCCTGCCAGGGCTGTGGTGAGGCGCTCGGTGCACGCTACGCGATCGACGCGGCGATGAACGCCTCCAACAACCAGTTGATCGCGGCCAACGCGACCGGCTGCCTCGAAGTGTTCTCCACGCCGTACCCGGAGACGTCATGGCAGATCCCGTGGATTCATTCGCTGTTCGGCAACACCGCTGCAGTGGCGACCGGCATTGCCGCGGCGCTCAAGGTCAAGGGCAGGCGCGACGTGCGGGTGGTCGCACAGGGCGGCGACGGCGGCACGACCGACATCGGTTTCGGCTGTCTCTCGGGCATGTTCGAACGCAACGACGACGTGCTCTACATCTGCTATGACAACGAGGCCTACATGAACACCGGCGTGCAGCGCTCGAGCGCCACGCCACCGGCGGCGCGTACGGCGACGACGATGCCGGTCGGCCCGGAGCCGGGCAACGTGTTCGGTCAGGGCAAGAGCGTGCCGCTGATCGCGATGGCGCACGGCATTCCCTACGTCGCCACCGCGACGGTCGCCGACCTGCGCGACCTCGAAGCCAAGGTCAAGCATGCGATGAGCCTGAACGGGGCGCGCTACATTCACATTTTCGTGCCGTGTCCGCTGGGCTGGGGAGCGGCCTCGCACGACACGATAAGGCTTGCGCGTCTGGCCCGGGAGAGTGGCCTGTTCCCGGTGTTCGAGGCCGAGTTTGGTGAAGTGAAGAGCGTATCGAAGATCCGTCATCGCGTGCCGGTCGAGGAATACCTGAAGCCGCAGCGACGCTTTGCCCACCTGTTCGGGAAGAATCCCGCTTTCGAGACCATTGCGCGCATTCAGGCAACCGCCGATCGCAACATCCGCAAATTCGGTCTGCTCGAGGAGGCCGTATCATGATGAAGAAGCCATTCGCAATCACGCTCGATGTCGGCTCTTCGCTGGCCAACCACACAGGTTCCTGGCGCACCGAACGGCCGGTCTATCTGGATCGCCTGCCACCGTGCAACAACGCCTGCCCGGCGGGTGAGGACATCCAGGGCTGGCTGTTTCATGCCGAATCCGGCGATTACGAGCAGTCCTGGCGCAGCCTGGTCGAGAACAACCCGTTGCCGGCGGTGATGGGCCGGGTCTGCTACCACCCGTGTGAGGGCGCCTGCAATCGCGGCCAGATCGACTCCCCTGTGGGAATTAACTCGGTCGAGCGCTTTCTCGGCGACGAGGCGATCAAGCGCGGCTGGAAGTTCGAACCGCCGGCTAAACAGTCGGGCAAGCAGGTGCTCGTCGTCGGCGCCGGTCCTTCGGGTCTGTCGGCGGCCTATCAACTCGCCCGCATGGGCCACAAGGTGACCATCCACGAGGCCGGGCCGCTTTCCGGCGGCATGATGCGGTTCGGTATCCCCAAGTACCGCCTGCCGCGCGACGTGCTCGATGCCGAGGTTCAGCGCATCGTCGAACTCGGTGTCACCATCAAGTACGACACCAAGGTCACAGACATTCTCGAATCGATGAAGACCGGCAAGTTCGACGCCGCATTTCTGGCTGTCGGCGCCCACATCGGCAAGCGTACCTACATCCCCGCGGGCGACTCGGCCAAGATCCTCGACGCGGTGTCGGTGCTGCGCAGCATGGAGGGCGAAGACCAGCCGATGCTCGGCCGCCGCGTCATCGTCTATGGAGGCGGCAACACCGCCCTGGACGTTGCGCGCACCGCCAAGCGCCTCGGCGCCACCGAAGCCATCATCGTCTATCGGCGCAACCGCGAGCGCATGCCGGCCCACGACTTCGAGGTCGAGGAGGCGCTCCAGGAAGGCGTCATGATCAAGTGGCTGTCTACGATCAAGCAGGCGGGTGACTCGAGCATCATGGTGGAGAAGATGGCGCTGGACGACAAGGGCTGGCCGCAGCCGACCGGCGAGTTCGAGACGCTCGAGGCGGATTCGGTGGTGCTGGCGCTCGGCCAGGATGTCGATCTCTCGCTGCTCGATGCCGTGCCCGGCCTGGAGATCAAGGACGGGGTGGTGCAAGTCAGCAAGAACATGATGACCAGCCATGCCGGGATCTTCGCCGGCGGCGACATGGTGCCTTCCGAACGTACGGTGACCGTGGCGATCGGTCACGGCAAAAAGGCCGCGCGCAATATCGATGCGTGGCTGCGCGGTGCCAGCCACGAGCCAGCGCCGAAACACGAGGTTGCCGGCTTCGACAAACTCAACCCCTGGTATTACAGCGACGCGCCGAAGACCGTGCGCCCGGTGCTCGACATCATTCGTCGCCAATCGACGTTCGAGGAAGTCGTGGGCGGACTCGACGAAACCAATGCGCTGTACGAGGCCAGGCGCTGCCTGTCGTGCGGAAACTGCTTCGAGTGCGACAACTGCTACGGCGTATGTCCTGACAACGCGGTGATCAAGCTCGGTCCGGGCAAGCGCTTCGAGTTCAACTACGACTACTGCAAGGGGTGTGGCATCTGTGTTTCGGAATGCCCGTGCGGTGCGATCAAGATGGTGCCGGAACAGATCTGACCAAGCAGGAAGAAAAAAGCCGCCCACGCTTTCGCGAGGGCGGCTAGAACCCCTTGCGTTGCAAGGAGGAGGTCAGCCGGAGCCGAACACCTTCAAGGCGTCCAATGCTTGGATTGTAGTCGGGAAAACGCCGCGGCTCAACACAAACCAGTAGTGGATTTCCCTGCTGTCGTCGTTTGCAGACGGTTCGCGGCCATGGCGCCGGAATGCCGCGGGCCTAAACGGCGTACATCGGTGCGGGGCTGGAAAAGCGGGAGATGGTAAAATTCAAGCTTTTCCCGGGATCGAAGGCATGACCGCTCGAAATGGCGCTACGGCCCGACTGATCGACGGCAACGCGCTGTCGCTCAAGTTGCGCGCCGGCTTTGCGGATCGAGCCCATCACCTAGCCGAACGGGGCGTCCGGCCGGGCCTGGCGGTGATTCTGGTGGGCGAGAATCCCGCTTCCGCGGTTTACGTTAGGAACAAGGTTGCCGCCTGCGAAAAGGCCGGTATCCGGTCGCTGCGGTTTGACTATCCGGCCTCGATCGAGCCAACCGAAGTGTTCGCGCAGATTGAGGCACTCAACGCCGATCCGTCGGTGCACGGCATTCTGGTGCAGTTGCCCTTGCCGCCGCAGTTCAACTCCGAGGCAGTTCTCGACGCCATTTCGCCGGACAAGGACGTCGATGGTTTCCACGCGCAGAATGTTGGCCTGCTCGCGCAGGGAACGCCGGCTTTCGTGCCGTGCACACCCTACGGCGTGATGAAGATGCTCGAATCGGAGAACGTTCCGATCAAGGGTGCCGAGGCCGTGGTGGTCGGCCGCAGCAACATCGTCGGCAAACCAATGGGCCGCCTGCTGTTGCAGGCGGGGGCGACGATTACCGTCTGCCATTCGCAAACCCGCGACCTGGCGTTTCATACGCGGCGTGCCGACATCCTGGTTGCCGCGATTGGCCGCCCGCGCATGATTACCGGTGACATGATCAAGCCGGGAGGCGTGGTGATCGACGTCGGGATTAATCGACTTCCTGCCGAGCAGGGCGGCAAACTCTGCGGCGACGTGGACTTCGAGTCGGCGCGCCAAGTCGCCTCGCTAATCACGCCGGTGCCGGGTGGCGTCGGCCCGATGACCATCACCATGCTGCTCGCCAACACCCTTGAATCGGCCGAGCGCTTCGCCGGGCGATTCTCGGCCTGGGGCTCAGAATGAACGCGAAACCGGTCGACCCGCTGATCGGCATCGTCATGGGTTCGAATTCCGACTGGGCCACGATGAAGATTGCGGCGCAGATGCTGGCGGATTTCGGCGTTCCGCACGAGACGCGGGTTGTTTCTGCGCATCGCACGCCGGATTTGCTGTTCGAATACGCGGAAACCGCACGTCCGCGCGGTCTGCGGGCCATCATCGCGGGCGCCGGGGGTGCTGCGCACCTGCCGGGAATGCTGGCTTCCAAGACCACGCTGCCGGTGCTCGGCGTCCCGGTGCAGAGCAAGGCCTTGTCCGGACTGGATTCCCTGCTGTCCATCGTGCAGATGCCCAAGGGAATTCCGGTGGCGACCTTCGCGATCGGCGAGGCGGGTGCCGCGAATGCGGCCCTCTACGCGGTTGCGATGCTCGCCAACGAAGACGAAGATCTTGCCGCCAGGCTCACCGAGTTTCGTCTGCAGCAAACGCGCGCCGTGATGGACATGAAGCTTTCGGACCACGAATGATCCTGCCTCCGGCAACGCTCGGCATGCTCGGGGGCGGCCAGTTGGGCCGCTTTTTCGTTATTGCTGCGCATGAGATGGGCTACCGGGCGCTGGTGCTCGACCCCGACCCGCACAGCCCGGCCGGCCGGATCGCCGATCAGCACCTGGTTGCTGCCTACGACGATGCCGATGCGCTCGATCGTGTCGGTGCGACTTGCGCTGCGGTGACCACCGAGTTCGAAAACGTGCCGGCCGACACGATGGCGCATCTGTCGAAGTATGTGCCGGTTCGCCCTTCGGCGCACTGCGTCGCGGTCGCGCAGAATCGCGAACGCGAGAAGACTTTCTTGCGCGACAATGGATTTCCGGTCGGGCCGTTCGCGGTGATCCGCGGCGAGTCCGATATCGATGCGATCGGCGACGGGCTGCTTCCTGGCGTGCTGAAGATTGCCCGATTCGGCTATGACGGCAAGGGCCAGACGCGCATAGCCACGCGCGACGACGTTCGCATTGCCTTTCATCATTTCAAGAACGAGGCCTGCGTGCTCGAGCGGTTCCTGCCGCTCGATGTCGAGGTGTCGGTGGTGCTGGCTCGCGGCCAGGATGGACAGGCGCGCTGCTTTGCGGTCGCCGAGAACCGGCATCGTCACGGCATTCTGGACGTGAGCATCGTGCCTGCGCGGATTTCCGACAGCTTGCGCGGCGAAGCGGAGGAACTTGCCCTCACCCTGGCGCACAAGCTGGACTACGTCGGCGTTCTCGGCGTCGAATTCTTCGTCAGCGGTGGACAACTGCTGGTCAACGAGATCGCACCTCGCCCACACAACAGCGGGCACTACACGATTGATGCCTGTGTCACCAACCAGTTCGAGCAGCAGGTGCGCGCGCTGTGCGGCCTGCCGCTCGGGGAGGCGCGGTTGCATACGCCGGCGGCGATGGTCAACTTGCTCGGAGATGTGTGGCATGCCGGTGAGCCGCGGTGGGATGGACTGCTGCACCAGCCGGGAATCAAGCTGCACCTCTACGGCAAACATCATGCGCGTCCCGGCCGCAAGATGGGCCACTTCACAGCGCTCGACACCAGCGTCGAGCGCGCGGTAGAGCTGGCGCTGGCGGCACGCCGGCGCATTGGCATTGGCATCGAAGATTGACTTCGCCAACGTCACAGGAGATCGCCGAGGCTGCTGCCCTGCTGCGCGCAGGCGAGTTGGTTGCGTTTCCGACCGAGACGGTCTATGGACTGGGTGCGGACGCCGAGAATCCGGCGGCTTTGGCGAAGATTTTCGCAGCGAAGGGACGCCCGGCCGACCACCCGCTGATCATTCATCTGCCGGGCATCGAGCATTTGAGCCGATGGGCACGTGACATTCCTGGCACCGCGCTTGCGCTGGCTGATGCGTTCTGGCCCGGGCCGCTCACCTTGATCCTCGAACGCACCGCGATCGTGCCTGACGCGGTGACCGGCGGACAATCCACGGTGGGGCTGCGGGTACCGGACCATCCGGTGGCGCTCGCGCTGCTCAGCGCATTCGGCGGCGGTATCGCTGCTCCGTCTGCAAATCGCTATGGGCGCATCAGCCCGACTACCGCCGGGCATGTGCGCGACGAACTCGGCGACCGGGTGTCCATGGTTCTCGATGGCGGGGCCTGCGAAATCGGAATCGAATCGACGATTCTCGATCTGTCGCGTGGCTCGCCGGTGTTGCTGCGGCCGGGCGCGATCGGGGCCGAGCGGATCGCCGTCGTTTGCGGGCAAGCCCCCGCGTTGCCGGCTTCGCAGCAACGCCAGCCTGCGCCACGCGTGTCCGGTTCGCATTCTGCACACTATGCGCCCACGACACCGCTACGGATCGTGGCGTCCGACCGCCTGCACGACTACCTCGACGCCCAACAGCACGCAGGCCTTTGCTGTGCGGTGCTGGCTCGTTCGCGGGCGACACCGGCGGGGTCGCCGCATCGGTGGCGCATGATGTCGTCCGATCCAGTTGGTTACGCCCACGACCTCTATGCGGTGATGCGCGATTTCGATGCGGCAAGCGTGAAGCTGATTGTCGTCGAGGCCCCGCCGGGCGGAGAGGGCTGGCAGGCGGTTGCCGATCGTCTGCAGCGAGCATCGGCAGGCAGCGGCATGGATGCCGACGATGATCGACTTTGACGATCGCGATCGAGTCGCCATGGCCGAAGGCTCGCTCGACATCCAGATCGTTTCGCATGGACATGCAGATTGCGTTCGTGCCTTGCTCGATGACATCGGCAAGGGAGGCCATCGCGTTTTTTTTCTCGAGAACCTCGATGCTGTCGAACTGGCCATTTCTGAGCGCGATGATCTTTCGATCGTTCGCAACGCCAGCCCGGCCGGTTTCGCGGAGAATCACAATCGGCTGGCTGCATTGGGCCGTGCCGAGTTCATTGCCGTGCTCAACCCTGACCTGCGATTGCGGGCCGGGGTATTCGCTGATCTGCTGCCGTGCTTCGAGGACCCGGCAGTCGGCATCGTTGCTCCACGCGTGCGCTCGCCCGCGGGGCTGATCGAGGACAACGCGCGTCGGGTCGTGACCCCCGCAAGTCTGTTCCGCCGGCATTTGCTGGGCGGCAGGTTTGCGCAGGACTATCCTGATGCAAGCCGCGTATGCGAGCCGCACTGGGTCGCCGGCATGTTCATGATTATCCGCAGACGCGTATTCGAGCGCATCGGTGGGTTCGACCCAGGATTTCGGCTTTATTGCGAGGATGTGGATATCTGCCTGAGGACCTGGATCGAGGGATACAAAGTCGTATGCGTACCGGGTCGAGGCGTCGTTCATGCGGCAAAACGCGCCAGCAGGTACAATGGCGCCCACTTTCTCTGGCATGTCGCGAGCCTCTGGAGGCTCTGGCGTTCCCCGGCCTATCGGCGATTTCCGGGTCGGTTGGCTCCGAATCGAGGAGATCGGGCGGGGCAGACCTCCGTCCTGGATCCGGATCGTCGATGACAGGTGTTTCGTCCGTGACGCCGGCGCGTACTCGAGGTGATTTGTCTTGTTGCCCATTCTGAATTTCTTGCTGCCGTTGTTGCTGACTGCCGCATTGGTCGATTTCCTTCGGCCGGCGGCTGTGCGGGTTGGGCTTGTCGATACGCCGGGCGGGCGCAAACATCACGCCGGATCCGTGCCGCTGGTCGGCGGGATCGCGATCATGTTCGCGTTCTGGCTCTGCGCATTGCTGTTTCTCAACATCGTCGTACCCTACAAGCCGTTGATCGTCGGCATGGGAGTACTTCTGGTGGTCGGGGTCATGGACGACTTGCGCGAACTTGCTCCCAAGAACAAGTTGCTGCACCAGTTCATTGCCGTGGTTCTGATGACGTCGTGGGGCGGACTCTACCTGCGGGATCTTGGGAACCTCTTTGGAGTCGGCGCGGTCCTGCTATTCGACTGGGGGATACCGCTGACGCTGTTCGGGGCGATCTCGGTGATCAATGCATATAACATGAGCGATGGCATCGACGGACTTGCCGGCGGATGGGGGCTGATCGCTTTCGCTGCGATGGCCTATCTGGCCAACGAGATTGGCGCGGAGTCCGCGGTGCGTCTGAATGTCGTACTGATCGGATGCGTCGGCGGATTCCTGTTATTCAATCTGCGCCACCCATGGCGTCATCGGGCCGCGGTTTTCCTCGGCGACGCGGGTAGTATGACCATTGGTTTTGCGGTGGTGTGGTTTTCGGTCGAACTGACTCAGCGCGGTGGCGTGTCGGGCAATGTCGTGCCGCCGGTCGTGATGCTGTGGGTGCTCGGATTGCCGATGATCGACATGTTCGCCGTCACTGTGCGCAGATTGGCCAAGCGGCGCAATCCGCTGCTTCCGGATCGAACCCATCTACACCACGTGTTGCTTCGGGTCGGGCTGTCAGACCGCCGTGTCGTCTTCTGGTTGATGGTCGTCAATTGCGTGTTGGCGCTGATCGGGATCCTTGGCTGGAGGATGGGTGTGCCGGAAAATGCCATGCTGCTGACTTTTTGCGCGCTCGCGGCCGCTTACGTTTATGCTGCGCGGCACGCTTGGCGTGTCAGCCGTCTGATTCGTGGACGCCCGAGGCGTACCCCGTTGTCGCAAATGGCGCGCGTCGATTAGCTGGCCGTTTTTCAGCATTGAAGGTGCAGATGAAGGCGATTGATGCGCAAAACTTGCCGTCTTAGTCGCGCGGGGCGGCATCCGTTCGATTTGGTAGCAAGCACGGTCGACTGCCGAGCAAGTCCTTCCTTGACGAATCCTATGTCGCTTGCTATGGTTCGCGCCGCTTTGGGTATGTGGAACCGTGTCGAGTCAAATCGTCTGGGGGTTAAAGCTTGTTCTCGAGTTGCCGTTCACTGAGTGCCGGGTCTTGGCTGGCCGGTTTGGGTGTGGCCGCCGCGCTGGTGGCTGGTTGCGCCACGATCACGCCGGCGGATAGCGATGAGTGGCGCACGTCGCAGCGGCCGGTCTTGAAGCAGCGGGCTGAAGCCCGTTGGGGTGCACTGATCAAAGGCGAATACGAAGCTGCATATGAGTATCTGACCCCGGCGCAGCGTTCTGTTGTTTCTTTACAACAGTACAAGCGCACAACGGGCGGAGCGGTGCAGTGGCGGGTAGCGCAGGTAGATGACATTCGGTATGATTCGCCCACTGTAGCAGCCGTCTCGGTTGCGGTGACCTATCGATTCGCGCCGCCGGGTAGTGGTGGCAAGGAGATCGAATCGGTCAGGCAACTGCAGGAGAAGTGGCTTTACAAGGATGGGGGATGGTGGTACACAAGCCAGTAGATTGGAAGGGTTTTTTGGTTTGCCGGTCTTCTGGATTAAGTGTCGGCCCAGGCGCCTGGCGTCGAATTTTTTTGACCTTGCAAGGAGTTGGATAAATATGAAGCTGCTCAAAAACACGCGCAAGAAGGTTGTGACTCTGGCGGTCGCCTCGGCGCTCGGCGGTGTCGCGATGATGTCGGCGCCTGCTCATGCCATGAACGTGGCTCAGGATGGCAAGGGCGAGGTGTTGCTCTTCCCGTACTACACCGTCAAGAACGGTTTCGATACGATTTTCTCGGTGGTCAACACTTCCGATCGTACGACCTTGTTCAAGATTCGTTTCCGCGAAGCTCGCAACAGCCGTGAAGTTCGCGACTTCAACGTTGCGCTTTCGCCGCACGACGTGTGGACCGGTGGCGTGACCATCAGTGGCGCCGACGGCGCGCTGGTTCGCACCTTCGACAAGTCCTGCACCTCGCCGATACTTCCGGCTGGCCCGAATGGGTCCGGACAGGTCGAATTCACTTCGATCGGCTACGATGGCTCCGACGCACAGTTTGCCTACGACAACGGCGGTCGGAATCTGAGCCGCGTCCAGGAAGGCTATGTCGAAATCATTGAAATGGCTTGGTCGACGATTCCCGAGGCAGCTATTCCTGCCGCCGGCACCTCGATCGAAACCGTGACACAGCACGTTGCCGGTGTTCCGCGCAGTTGCGCGACCTTCGATGCTGCGTTCCTCGATCCTGCGAACCTAGTCAATGGACCGGCAGGCTCGGGCGTGTTTTCCACCTTCACGGCTCCGGCAAACGTGCTCGTCGGCAATGCCACACTGATCAACATCGCTTCGGGTCAGGCTTATGACGCGACGCCGACGGCGATCCAGGCTTTCCAGGACAGCAACACGATCATCTTCCCGCCTGGCGGCACGGGCCCAAGCTTGGCCGATGGTGAAGACAGCCTGTCGCCTGCGGCTGTCACCGCGAACATGCTGATCGACGGCGTTCCTCAGCCGCTACCCGTTGCGCCGCGCGCTCCGCTGGTAGCGACTTCGGTTGACGCCGTGTCGACGCTGTTGATGGCTAACTCGCTGATCAACGAGTACGCCAGCGGCGGAACCGAGACCAGCGGCGCCAAGACCGACGCGGTGGTGACCTTCCCGACCAAGCACCACTACACGGATGACGGCCTCGTCCTCAGTCCGGGCATCCCGCCGTTTGCTCAGGCGTTCACACCGTTGGGCCAGTCGTGCGATCCGATCGGTCTGTCGATCTATGACCGTGAAGAAAAGACCCAGGTCAGCGTTGGCCAGAACCAGTTCTCGCCGGCTCCCTCCGGCCCGGCTGGCGCGGCGTTCTGCAACGAAGTCAATGTGGTGACTTTCAATGCCGGCGCCGTACTGGGCAGCAGCGTCCAGCTGAGTGTCGATACCAGCACGGTGGGTACCGCGGGCTGGTTCAACCTGATCCTCATCGGCACCGCTCCGCTGAACGGTCTCTCGGGGCTGCCCGCGATCGGTATGTCCGCGGTTCAGCGAAACAACTCGGTCGAGGCGGGCAATAACCGCAACTATGGCTCGGGTTCGGAACACGCCCGCAATGTTGTACTTGGTACACCGTAAGCTGGTCTGAGCCGGGTGCAAAGCCGGTTTTGAGTAATACTTCAAAAGGCCCGCGAATGCGGGCCTTTTGTCGCGTTTCATTCTACGATCGTGCGCTTTGTTGTGACGCCAGTTTCCTTTAGGCAATAAATGGGGGTGAATCCACCTCCTGTCCGTAATAAATCACGTCAGGGCAGGTCCGCCACACATTTTTCCCGCATTTCGGCCTAAACTGTTTGGGTAGACTGTACGTTAATGATCTGTTGCAAGTGATTGTATCTCAATAGTCTGCTCATTCTCGGAGGTGTCCTGTATGACCTATTCAATATCGCTCACGCGAACCCTGCTAGGAGTTGCCGCATGCGTTAGTTTCGCGTCGGCATTTGGCGCCGGATCGATCACAATTAATAATGTGGGATGCACGTTGTCTCAGTTGACCGTCGATAGTTCTGGCAATGCCACCGCAACGATTAGCGGATGCACGATTGCTTCGGCGGGTGGGGGAAATCAGGTAACAATTCCCTCTGTGGCCGGGCAGAGCGTGGCTGCAGCAACTTCAACCCTGACTGGGGCGGGCTTTTCTGTTGTGGGCCAAGCATTGCAGGCCTCCAACACGCATGCGGCTGGCCTTGTGATTAGTACCTCTCCGAGCGGCTCAGCGGCGGCCGGAAGTCCAATCACTCTATTCGTGTCGTCCGGGCCCCCCGGTGGTAGTGTTGGCGCGGATACTGCCGGATGGCTCGGCGGCACGGTGATTGCAGGCCCGAACTTCTGGATCGTCGATCAAAGTGGCGCCGGAGCGGGTGGCGGCAATACTGCGGTTCCCGGTTGCGTCAATCAAAAACAGTTCGGCTATAGCTGCCCGTCCTCATACGGTAGTTCTTTGAACGGTCAACCCTACGTGATCACTATGGGGCAAGGGAACGTGGTTTCCGTGCGCTACCGCACCGGGGCTTCCGTTACGCCAGGATATATCACGCTTGCCGGCGGCAGCGGCTCGGGAACGGGGATACCGTCTTCGGCGACCATTGCCCTCAGTAGTACGCCAGGCGATTTCGCGGTCGACGCAAAATGCACTCAGACGGGACCGGCCGGGTCCACGCCGAGGATCGCAGCGGGTGGCTCGTACTGTTCCGTCGCGCCGAACAGTTACTACTACCTGAATATCCGGACCAATTCGGCATGTACGGGTGGGGACTGTCGTTTCACCATCGTCGAGCCGGCATCGCTCGCCAACTAGCAGCGATTGCGGCCTGATCACGGCCTGCTTGTTCCCTCGACGCCCGCCTGCAACAGCAGGCGGGCGTTTTTCGTAGTATCTTTCGGTGCGCCGTGTGGGAAATGTCAAGAAGGGATTTTGAGGCTTCAAATGAGGGTCTACTCGGTTCTATTCGGATTGTCCTATTTGGTTTGCTCCCCTTCGGCTGTCGGCGCGGAACAAGCACTGACCGATGGCCGTACTTCGCTGACAGTCAAGGAGCTGAAATACGAGCTTCTCGCGCTGCCGGCGGAGGTCCGCGAACGCATCGTCGCCGACAAGGCGGCGCTAACGCGGTTCGCTGCTAGCCTGATGCAGGATCGGCGCGTGGCAGATTCCGCCCGGGGGGTTGGCCTTGCCGAACTCCCCGCGATCAGAGCCGCCGCAGAGCGCACGTTGCGGGATCTGCTGGTGAGCCGCTATATGTCGGACGAGGTTGCCCGACTATCGGCTAAAGCACCCGATTTTCGGATCCTTGCGAAGGAGCGGTTCGAGGCCAATCGATCGGATTTCATGCGCTCCGAGGCGGTTCGCGTGGCGCACATCCTGATTCGCGTCGACGTCGAGGACGAGCATGTCTCTGAAGCCGAGCAGCGCGCCAAGGCGGAAGACGTGTTGGGCAAACTGAAGGCCGGGGCCGACTTCGCAGCGCTTGCAAAGGACCTGTCCGAAGACAAGGGATCGGCCGCACGAGGCGGCGAAATACCCGGATGGATTGAGCGAGACAAGACTGTCCCGCCGTTCGAGAAGGCGGCATTTGCTCTCAAGCCAGGTGAATTGAGCCGTGCAATCCGGACACGCTATGGGTTTCACATAATCAAGCTGCTCGAGTATCGCAAGGCAGAGCCGCAAACATTCTCCGAGGTGGCAGAACAGTTGATCGCCAAGGCAAGGACGGACTACCAATCCGAACTGCGCAGGGAGATAGCCCAGAAGTTCGCAGGTACGCGGCCAGTCGAAATCAATGACGCGATGTTCGATGCGGTCAATTCGAAGTAGCGTTGAGCTGAGTTCGGCTGTCGGTGATCGATTCGGGCTCGGTGCTCGGTTGACAGCGTCGCACTAAAACGGCATTCCCGGTTCGGCCGCAACCCTGCAAGGCGCTACCTGCCGCCGCGCGAGGAGCCCAACCTTTCCATTGACGGAAGTCGTTCGCACTGAACCCAGATGCTTTTCAACTCTGCAGAGTATCTCCTTGCTTTACTGCCGCTCAGTTTTTTCGTCTACTTTCAGCTTACCCGACGAAAACTGTTGTTAGCCGGAAAGGCCTTTCTTGTTCTGGCGAGCCTGTTCTTCTACGGTTGGTGGAATCCGGCGAATCTCTGGCTGATTCTGTTTTCCATCATCGTCAATTTTGCGGTCGGAAGGCGCCTTACAGTCAAACTCACCGGTACCGACGGAAAGACCCGACGCAAGCTCATCCTGTTGGGCGGAATCGCGTTCAATCTCGGGCTGCTGGCCTATTTCAAGTATGCGGATTTCGTCGTCGGCAATTTGAACGGGTTGATGGGCTCGGATCTGCCGTTACCGCATGTGGTTCTACCCATCGCGGTCAGCTTCTTCACGTTCACCCAGATCGCCTACCTCGTGGATTGCCACCGTGGCGAAGCGCAGGAGTACGACGTGCTCCGTTACTTCCTGTTCGTCACGTTCTTCCCGCATCTGATCGCCGGACCCATTCTGCATCACAAAGAGATGATGCCGCAGTTCGCATCGGCGCGAAATTCCATCATTCGATATCCGAACATCGCGCTCGGCCTTTTCCTGCTGAGTATCGGCTTGTTCAAGAAAGTCATCGTCGCGGACAGCTTTGCGAAATGGGCGACCGCCGGGTTCGACCAGGCTACGACGTTGAGCTTCTTCGAGGCATGGGCGGCCAGCCTCTCATACACGTTTCAGCTTTACTTCGATTTTGGCGGCTATACGGATATGGCTCTCGGCTCGGCCCTGTTGTTCAACATTCGCCTGCCCATCAATTTCAATTCTCCCTATAAGGCGGTAAGCATCCAGGATTTCTGGCATCGCTGGCACATGACCCTCAGCCGTTTTCTGCGCGACTACCTGTATCTTCCCTTGGGGGGCAACCGCAGGGGAGTCCCTCGAACCCTCGCCAATCTCTTCCTGACCTTCGTGCTCGGCGGTTTGTGGCATGGCGCCGGCTGGATGTTCGTTGCCTGGGGTGCGCTGCATGGCACTGCAATGGTTGTCCATCGTGTCTGGCGGAATCTGGGTGGCGCCATGCCACAATTGCTGGCTTGGTTCATCACATTCAACTTCGTCAATCTGACATGGATCTTCTTTCGCGCACGCGAAATGAAGGATGCGCTCAAGGTTCTGAGCGGCATGGCGGGCCTCAATGGGATCATGCTGCCTCAGCAATGGTCGAAAGCGCTGTCGGCTCTGAATGGAACCGGGATCACATTCGGGCCGTGGCTCACACGAATCGAGGGCGACCATTGGACAGTTCTCTGGCTTGCCGGGGCGCTGGTACTCGTGCTCGCATTTCGCAACAGCAATGAACTGGCGCCACAATCGGGGCGAGCGCCTGTCCTGCGATTCCGTTGGGCTGCCTTCTGTGCGGCCTTGATGGCCCTGTCGATGGTTGCGGTACTCTCGTCCACCTACAGCGAATTCATCTACTTCAATTTCTGACATGCACCGGAAGGCGCGCAGACTGGTTCTTTCCTATTTTCTCTTCACTGCCATTCCGTTGCTCGCCGGATTGGCAGCCCTCTACGCCTACGACCCGCTGGAGGTCTATCACCGGCCATGGGGGCGCCCGGAGACTCTCCACAGCAATATGAGGCTGCAGGCCGCCGGCGTCATCAAACACCGTCCGTTTGACTCGGTCGTGCTGGGAACCAGCATGATGGAGAATACGTCTGCCAAGGAGGCGAGCGCCCTGCTCGGCGGCGATTTCGTCAATCTTTCGCTCACTGCCGCCGATTTTTTTGAGCGCGCACTGGTGCTGGACGATCTGTTTCGCAACAGGAAGATCCGCCAAGTCGTGTATTCCCTCGATCACATTTACATCAATTCCCGCAAGGGCTATCCACACTATCCGCTTCCGACTTTCGATTTTCTCTATGATCGAAATCCGCTTAATGACGTTCGCGTCTATCTCAATTCCCACTTCGGACGGTGTCTGCTGCTGTGGTCGAGGGATCCATCGTGCGTGGGTGGCGAGGTCGATCTGAATCGCCCGAACGCGTGGTTCATGCAGGCCGACCAGTCGATCCGATTCGGCGGGCTGGCCAAGTGGTGCGAAGCAAAGGACAACTACCAGATTCGCGACGCCCACGAACTGATCCGCAAGGCGGTCGTCGACCTACCCGTTGTCGCGCAAATGCGGATGCCGGAGGCAGAGGCCGGGCCCAAGGTACAGCAAGCAATCCAGTATGTGGATGACTATCTGATTCGCTATGTACGGGCGCACCCGGAAACCCGCTTCCACCTGGTCTTTCCGCCCTACTTTCGCGCAACCTACGCGATCTGGCACCAGGCGCGGCCGGTGCATTCGGCCATCCACATCGCCGTGATCAGACACTTGGCGCTGTTGACGGATGAACTGCGGAATATGGACGTGTTCGGCTTCGAAAACGAGTCGTTTGTTGACGACATCGCGAACTACAAGGATCTGGGGCACTATCGCGAAACGTTCGACTCGCGGATCCTCGCTTCGATCGCATCGAACGAAGATCGTCTGACTAGCGACAATGTTGAAGCGTACATCCAGACTGCAACCTCGCGTGCTGAACAGTTCGATCTGCGTGAATTGAATGCCCAACTCGATGCATGCGCAAGCGCGCAGTGAACCGCCGAACACACTCGATTCATGAATCCGCATCAGACGCCTCCGACTTCCCTTGCCGCGCTGATCGCTGGACTGTGGCGCAACCGCGATTTGATCAGGCAGATGACCTGGCGAGACGTGCTCGGTCGCTACCGCGGTTCCCTGCTCGGCCTGGCCTGGAGTTTCTTCAATCCCGTCCTGATGCTGATCGTCTATACATTCGTGTTCTCCGGGATATTCAAGGCACGATGGGGCGGTGCCGAGGATGCAGGGTCTCACGCGCAGTTCGCATTGATTCTATTTGTCGGTTTGATTGTGAATGCGCTCTTCGCGGAGATTCTGAATCGTGCGCCAGGATTGATCTTGAGCAACGTCAATTATGTCAAGAAGGTGGTATTCCCGCTCGAAATCCTCCCTGTCGTCGCAGCAGCGGCCGCCATATTTCACGCTTTGATCAGTGTCGGCGTCCTGTTGTTGGCCCTGTTGTTGGTCGCCGGGTCGATCCCGTGGACAGCCGTGTTCGTGCCGATCGTCTTTGCTCCGCTTCTCATCTTGGCGCTGGGCGGCGCTTGGTTTCTGGCCTCGCTAGGTGTCTTCGTTCGGGACGTCGGCCAAACCATCGGGATCGTCACGTCGATCATGATGTTCCTCGCCCCCGTGTTCTATCCGATTACTGCGATTCCGGAAGCGTATCGCGCATGGTTGTTCCTGAATCCCATGACGTTTGTGATCGAACAAGCGCGGGACGCGCTGATATGGGGGCGATCCCCTGATTGGATCGGGCTGCTCGCTTACGCTGCAGGTGCGACATTGATCGCCTGGGTTGGCTTCTACTGGTTCCAGCGGACGCGCAAGGGTTTTGCGGATGTCCTTTGAGTCGATCGGTGCTCAAACTACAGGTCGAACGTCGCAGCCACTTGCTGAACCGTCGGCCATCTCACCGAGCTGTGACCCGGCGATTCGGGTGGCCAATCTCTCGAAGTGCTATCAGATCTACGATGCGCCTCGTGATCGATTGAAGCAGTTCCTCATGCCACGATTGCAACGGCTTCTTGGTCGTGCCGTTGGAAGCTATCATCGCAAGTTCTGGGCGCTGCAGGACGTGTCGTTCGAGGTCGCAAAGGGCGAGACAGTCGGCATCATTGGCCGAAACGGTGCCGGGAAATCGACCCTGCTACAGATCATCTGCGGAACGCTGACACCGACTGCAGGCACGGTCGAGACACGCGGTCGCGTGGCGGCACTGCTCGAGTTGGGGGCCGGATTCAATCCGGAGTTCAGTGGGCGCGAGAATATCTTCATGAATGGCGCCGTCCTCGGGATGTCCGATGCGCAAATCGAGGAGCGCTTCGACGACATCGCGGCGTTTGCCGACATCGGCCTGTTTCTTGATCAGCCAGTCAAGACCTACTCGAGTGGAATGTACGTCAGGCTGGCGTTCGCCGTGCAGGCGTGCGTCGATCCCGAAATCTTGATAGTCGACGAGGCGCTTTCGGTTGGCGATATCGGGTTTCAGTACAAGTGTTTCAAGCGCATGGAGCAACTGCGTGCGAGCGGCACGACCGTTCTCATGGTGACGCACGCGACCTCTAGCATCCTCGAATACGCTGATCGCTGCATTGTTCTGGATGCGGGCAGGGTTCTGAAAGACACGAGTGACGTGCTGGCGGCTGTGCTTGCATACGAAAAGGATATGCTGGCTTTGCAGGCGGCCCTACCCAGTGTTCGTTCCAGCAGCGTGAGCCGGTTTTCGATCGGCGAGTTGAGAGACGCCCAGACATCAGGCCGCATTGCGTCGTTGGGAGAAAAGCGCTTCGGAACGGCGCGTGCCATCATTGAATCGTTGTCGATCTGGTCTCCCGTAGTCGGCGAGGAGCGCAGCGTCGTTCGCTCGGGAGAGGAGATCGAGTTCAGATTCCGTATCCTCAGTGCTGAGCCAGTTTCGGCCGTCGTCGTAGGTGTTTCGCTGTCCAGGATTCAAGGAGGTGACGTATGGGGCGACAACAACCTGAACGCGGGTGTGACGATTGATCTCGAGCCAGGGGAGACATTGGTTGCGTACCGCGTGAGGCTGCCGATCAGCGCTGGAGACTACCTGGTTCATTGCGGCCTGGCGTCCTTGGCTGGCGGCGACCGGGAGGAACTTGATCAACGCCGTCCAGCGGCAAAACTCAGCGCCTGGTCACCGCGACCGCAGGTGGGTGTGATCTTCGCGCCGATCGAGGTCAGCTGCTTGCGTAGGCAAGAGCCTTGATCGCCGTATTCTTGCTGCCGTTTCCCTTCCGCGGTTACAGGGCGCCGCACCTGTTTGTCTTCTACCGTTTCCTCACGACATTCGATGAGAGGGCGCTGTTCATTGTCAGTGAGGACTATCTGACTCCGCCCGAAATATGGATGGCACGGGGGAGGTGGGAGATGAAGGAGCACAATCAGCTCCGCCTTGGATACAGGATTCCGTCTCCGGAAACGATGCAGCTTCAACACTACGGTTTCCTCGATGAGACACTCTTCGATGCGTTGCTTCAACACCATGACGGGAATCCGATCGCCGCCTTCAAGCGCCTGCTTGTCGAGCGCATTCCTCAACTGGAGGCGCGATTCGCGAAATGTCTCGACGACTTCGCGGATAGCGGAATCGAAGCAATCCTGACATGGTGCAATTGTCCTTCGCTGAATGCCGTAGCTCGCGCGCGCGGCATTCCGGTCGTCAACCTTGAACTGGGACCGCTTCGCCTGCCGGAGTATCGCTCCACAGCGTACCTCGACTTCGAGGGAGTCAATGGGAACACCGAGGCGGAGCGCAGATATCGAGAGTCTTCATTCTCGTACAATGGAACAATCGATCAGCTTCGCAATTTCTTCATCCTCGATGCCGACCGTTCCCGGCGCTCCCCGGATCATGACATCGGCGTGGCATTGCAGGTCGAGGACGATTCGAACCTGGTAGCGTATGGTCACGGTTTCGACAACCAATCGCTGATAGCCTTCTCGAATCTCCGGTTTCCGAACCAGACGGTTCTCGTACGACCGCATCCCGGAAGCCTGTTCGAGCTGAAGGACGGTTTGACCGCGGTTGATCGATCCTCCAGCAGCATTGATTTCGTTCTGCGCTGTTCGCAGATACTGATCGTGAATTCCAGCGTCGGCCTCGAGGCCCTGTTACACGGCGTTCCAGTGACCGCTCTGGGCGATTGTTCGTTCTCGCATGTCGTCAAGGCGGAGAACGAAGCCGAACGCTTGTCAAGCTTGGCCTACTATCTCTTCGCATACCTGGTTCCGATGGACCTGATTTTCGACGCGAGCTACCTGAGGATGAGATTGGCAAAGCCGTCGGATACTGCCATTCTGGCGCGTCACTTGGCCAAATACCTTGGCTTTGGAGATTCGACGACGTTGTTCGACGGGGCGACGCCAGCGGAATCCATCTCGATCGCCCTCAAACATGCAGAGTGATCTGATGGTTGGATGCTCGTGAAACGATATGCCATGCTCCGATTGACTGATTGAACTACAACCTTCAGCGCCTGCGAGCCAGCGCCGCGATTGCAGTCCTTCTGTTTCATTGCGTGCCGTTCTTCGAGAGGGCAGGGGGGAGCCTCGGGTTTCTGAAACCCTTGATTGCATGCGGATACGCCGGAGTGGACCTCTTCTTCGTATTGAGCGGATTCATTATTGCCAAGGGCGTCTCCGCCCGACACTACGACTGGACGGCGGCATCGCGTTTCCTTGAAAAGCGCGCTTACCGAATATTTCTCGGGTACTGGCCCGTGCTTGGGTTGACTGTGGTGTTCTACATGGCAACGATGCCCGAGCGTGTGACTCAGGTTAGCGCAATGACCAATCTGTTGCTCCTCAGCAACAGAATCCCGGAACTCGTGATTGGACAAGCCTGGTCACTCTCGTATGAGTTGTTTTTCTACGTATCGTTTGGCTTGCTCGCTCTCGCTGGCCGCAGGTCTCTCCGTTCGCTTGTAATGGGATATGTCGCAGTTATCTTGATTGCGAACTTGGTGAATCCGGAACTGGCCGAGCTTTTCGTTCTGAGCCCGTTCCTTCTCGAGCTTTTTGCGGGGGCCGTCCTGGGCAGCGTTTCAACGCAGCACTGGCCGAGGATTGAGGTCTGGGTACTGGCCGTTGCAGCGATACTCTTGCTGGCACTATGGATCGCGATCGAGATGCGAACGCCACTGATGCGGGCGTTTGTCGTCGGCGGGGCTGCGTTCTCCCTTGTCGCGTCGGCAGAGCTATTGCGGCTTCGAGGGGTCAATGGAGTATCGACACTCAGCCGGCTGGGCGATTCATCCTATTCACTCTACTTGATTCACTACCAGTTGCTGGAAGCATTTTCGATCTTCGTGATGCCGGTAGCGGGATTGAAACCCTACCTTCCGGCGATATTCTGCGTGTGGGTGGGAATGATCATTGGCGTCTCCCATCTCTTCCATCGGGTGGTCGAGAAGCCACTCTATGACTTCGTCTGCGAGTTTCGCAGGCTCGGTTCCGCATCGCAAACGGCGAGGGCGCTGTGAGCGTCTCTCAGGATCGATCTTGATCCAGGGCTCGGATCGTGCGCGGCGAAAGTCTTGAAGTCGTCCCTCGGATGTCTCGCTTCGACCCAGTAGAACGGGGGCGCCATCTGCCAGTATTGACGGGTATGCGCGGCTGGGCGGCATTGTGGGTGCTGCTATACCACGCTTGGGGGCAGGCCGGGATGCCGCCAATCAACTTTGCTGTCTTGGGCTTAAATGTCGAACTAACGCCGTTTCTCAGGATGGGCGGAGCGGGCGTGATGGTCTTCTTCGTGCTCTCGGGATTTCTTCTGTCGATACCATTTGCCGAGTGGCAAGCCGGGATGCGAGACAAACCGGCTACCGGCCGCTACCTGCTGCGGCGAGTCGCCCGTGTCTTTCCAGCCTATTATGCTCAGTTGGCAATTGTTCTGGCTGCGGCTTACTTGAGCTATGGGCCGGCTGCGCTTCCGAGTCTTGCCGACATGACTCGTCATCTGCTCATGCTGTTCATGCCGCCACCGCTCGGGGTCGAGCCGCGAAATCTTGTTTGGTGGACCTTGCCGATCGAGTTCTCCTTCTACCTTGTTTTACCCGTCCTGGCCGTACTGCTGCGCCCGGATCGGCGTATCTGGCTTATCGCGTTGGCATGGATGTCGATGATCGTATGGCGCCATTTTGCGGCAACATGGCTCGCGGACTCATCCATCCAGGCCCGCGTCTACGCTTCATACCAACTGCCCGGTTCGATGGACTCGTTCGGATTCGGCATGCTCGCCGCGGTCCTTTACGTCCACCGAGAGAACATGCTGTTCCGGCTGAAACGCCCGGTCGATCTGGATCGTGTGACCGTTCTGGCCTTGATTCTGCTGATTGCCGCCATCTACTGGCAACACTATGGCAGTGACGCCTATTGGAAAGACAGTCCGATCTTCTACCTGTGGACGCCGGCCTTGAGTCTGGGGATCTCGGCCATCGTTCTTGCAGGAGTCGGCGGCGGACGGATCGCCAGACTGCTGTTCGCAAATCGGTTCATGGTCTTCGCTGGAATCGTCAGCTACAGCGTTTACCTTTGGCACTTCCCGATTCTCGTCTGGATGAAATCACTACCCTTCGTTCAGGCGATGGCCGACCATCGGCTGGTCGTTCTGCTGCTGGCGGGAATTCCCGCGACACTGGCAGTGGCGTCCGTCTCCTACTTTCTCGTCGAACGCCCATTCTTGCGGATTCGTGTTCGTCCGGGAGGTTAAGCGCACCGTGCTCGATGTGATCGTTCCGGTATATCGTGGCGTGAAGCAGACACGGGTTTGCCTCCAGAGCGTGTTGGGTGTTCAGCAGGTGCTTGATTGCGAAGTGGTGGTGATCGATGACGCCACGCCGGAACCCGAGCTGGCTGCCTATCTCGACCGTCTTGCCCAGAGCTCCCTGATTACACTGGTACGCAATGATCGCAATCTCGGGTTTGTCGTGTCGGTCAATCGGGGAATGTCCCTTCACCCGGATCGTGATGTGGTGTTGCTCAATAGCGATACCGAAGTCGCGAATGATTGGCTGGATCGACTGCATCGCTGTGCGTATAGCCAACCGAATGTCGGAACTGTCACTCCGTTCTCGAACAGCGCGACGATTTGCTCTTACCCCTTCGACGGTTGGCAGGGCGGCGTGCCCGGAACGCTGGGGCTTTCTGCGCTCGACAGGCTGTTTGCGGTCCAGAACGCGGGGCGTTGCCTTGACCTCCCGACCGCCGTTGGGTTTTGCATGTTCGTTCGGCGGGCCTGCATCGACCACGTCGGGCTGTTCGATGAAAAGCGATTCGGGCGAGGCTATGGGGAAGAGAACGATTTCTCCTTGCGCGCGGCCACCGCCGGCTGGAGAAGCGTGCTCGCGGCAGACGTCTTCGTTTTCCACGCGGGAAGCGTCAGTTTTGGTGACGAGCGTTTGATGCTCCAGGAAGGGGCGATGAGATCCCTTCTCGATTTGCATCCGGACTACCTCAAGCAACTGGGCGAATTCAGTGCAAGCGATCCGGTTCGTCCATTTCGCGATGCCATCGACCTCGCCCGCATGGCGACGAGCACGGCAGAGCGGCAGCAGGTCAGGCGGGAACGCAAGGAATCAGCCAGCCTCGTCGCGGCCAAGCCGACACAACTGCATCTCACGCATAGCTGGGACGGAGGAACCAACCGCTGGATTTCCGATTTCTGCGAACACGATGGCGACAGAAGAAACCTGGTCCTTCGATCAGTCAGCAACTTGAATGTTGCCGCGTGGCGTCTCGAGCTGCTCGACCCGTCCGAGGCCGACGTGCCGCTGATGGCGTGGGATCTGGAGCAGCCGGTGCATGCGACGGATATCTATAACTTCGAGTATCTGACAGTCCTGGCAGAGATCGCCGAGGTCTTCGACGTCCGGGCCTTGCTGGTGTCATCGCTGATCGGACATTCGCTCGATGTATTCGACTTCGAATTGCCAACGGTCGTGGTTCTGCACGATCTCTATCCGTTCTGCCCGGCGCTGTTCGCATGTTTCGATACGCCCTGCACGCAATGTGCGACCGACAAGCTGAAGTCATGCATGCAGCGTAACCCTTACAACGCCTTCTGGCACAACACTTCCGTCGATGACTGGCTGGGTCTTCGAGATGCTTACGCGCAAAGGTTGGCTCCGGCCCGGGTGAGCATCGCGGCGCCTTCGCAGAGCGCCTGGGAGCGCTGGACCAAGCTCTATCCGGAAATTGCCGAGAAAGCGTGTCGGATCATTCCCCACGGCATTCGCCCGGGGCTGAGTCCGCAAGTGGCGAACGCTTCGCTGCGCAGCCGGGCGCCGGGCGGCAAACTGCGCCTGGTCGTTCCGGGCCGGCTGTTGCCGCATAAGGGACTGGATCTGTTTGCCCAGGCCTTGCCGGACCTGAGCCCGCATGCAGAGGTACTGCTGCTCGGCTGCGGCAAGTTCGGCAGGCCGTTCGAGAATACGCCTGGTGTCGAGATCGTGAAGACCTATTCCCATCAGGAGTTGAGGCGCCATGTCGAGGCCTTTCGTCCCGATGCAGCACTGATGCTGTCAGTGGTGCCGGAATCGTTCAGCTACACGTTGAGCGAGATGTTCGCTCTGGGCCTACCCGTGATCGCGACGAACCTGGGAGCCTTCGCCGAGCGCATCGAGCCGGGCAGGAACGGCCTGCTGTTCGAGCCTCATCCGGCAGCGCTGTCGGATCTCGTGCGCAAGCTCGCTCGCGAGCCGCAGCTGCTGACGGCGATGTGCGAGCGTGTGCGGAACATCCCGATACGCTATGTTCAAGACATGATTCGCGCTTATCATTCGCTGCTGCCACCGAGCGAGACGCAAGGGGTCGCAAGTTGCGAGGAGCATGCGCGTTCGCGTGTCGCGCAGCGGTGGATCGCGCGTGGGCTGCGTGACCGGCAACGACTCGCTACCGGGAATCGGCAGCTCCGCCACGAGGCCGAACAATGCGCCGAGCGGCTCGCCTACCTCGAAGCTCAGTTGCGCGAGCAGCACTCGCGCTGTGTGGCTCTCGAGCATCAGGTGGCCCGTGTCGAAACAGAAAATGCAGCCATCTTTCGTTCCAGGTCATGGCGATGGGCGGCGCTGCTGCGCGGCCTGTCGGATGGATTCCGCAAGCTGCGCAGGGTCGGAGTCTTGAGCAAGACCGTGCCGGTGCCCGAGTCCAACGGCGACGCCGCGCCCTCCGAGTCAGGTGCACGTGCGTCCGCCGAGTTCAAGTTCGAACCCGGCAAGCGGGGTGAAGCGCGCCGAACGTTGCGCGAACGAATCGGGGCCCCCGACGCATCGAGAATCGTGCTTGCGCTTGTAGCTGGAGACCATGTAGCCAAGATCTGCCCGGTTGCGGGGCTGGCGAGGCGGGTGTTGGCGGAGCGAAACGATATGGTGTTTCTGTGCCGGAGAACCAGCTGTGACGAAGGACAGTATGCCGAGATCGAATCCGCACTGCTGGTCGCGACCCGCAAAATGCTCATGTTGCCCGATACCCTCGATCTTGGCATGGCCATAGCGGGTGCCGATGTTTTGCTGCTCGAAGATTTCGATTCGATACAGGCGTACCTTCCGTTGATCGAAACGGGAACGAAGCTCCTTGTGTTGGGATCGGATTCCGACTGCGGCGCGTCGGCGGCAAAAGGGGCGGCGCGTGTCGTCTCGATCGACGCGCTTCATAGAGTACCGGCGATCCTTTTTGACTGGTTCGGCGAATCGAATCGCGGAAACGCCGATACCGATGAAGACTAAGCACAAAACCTCCCGGCCGCCTGCGTCCTCGCAACGGACCCAGGACCGGCAGTTCGCGGGTTCGTCGGACGAAACACGACCCGCGTCGAAAACGCATCCCGCAGTGGCCCTGGCCGGCGTGTCCGCTTTTCTCGCCGGGACGGTTCTGCTCTACCATCTGCTGCCGTTTGAGACAGTTGCCCATGACGCGATACTGCTGATCGGTTTGGTTACGATCGGCATATTCGTGCCGGACCTTTTCTGGCAGAAAGTCTGGCGCAATGCGTCGGCGGGACTGACTCGCACACCGGCGCAAGGATCTTGGGATAGGACGATCACCAAGTTTGCCGGACTGACCGCGAGTCTGGGATTCGTCGGCATGCTGTACTGGCTGTTTCCCGAGTACACGACCAAATCCCCCTTCTATCAGCACTTCTGGGCGTTGCTGAAGGTGCTGGTTCCCGTGATGCTTGGTTTGGCGATTCCCTATCTCTACCTCGTCGATCGACGAATGGAACAGCCAGAGGACAACCTCTGGCATCTGGGCAAGGTCGTGCTGTTTCAGTGGGAGGGGGTCGATGGCCGAGCGGTCGGACAGCAATTGCTTGGCTGGCTGATCAAGGGGTTCTTTCTCCCGCTGATGTTCGGCTACATGTGCTCCGACATCGTGCGTCTGTATCAGTACGACTATGGCAAGCTAGTGAGTTTCAGGGAAACGTGGGAGTTCCTCTACTTCTTCCTGTTCTACATGGATGTCGTGTTCGGCACGATGGGTTACGTGATGTCGCTGCGTCTGATCGACACGCATATCCGCTCGTCCGAGCCGACCATGCTCGGCTGGGCGGTAGCGGTGGTCTGCTACGAGCCATTCTGGTCGTTGATCGGCAGGCAATACCTGCAGTATGGAAGCAGCTTCAGCTGGAGAAAATAAGGTGGACCCCGGAGTCAAGACAGAAATGCTCCGAGTTTAAGCTGTACATTCGACTTCATTCGCAGCGGGACGGCGCTGCCCCGGTTTTGCTTTTGCTTTGGTATTTGACTCTGCTGTTGCCTCTGACCTTTCTTCTGCGGGGGAGGAAACGTCTGTGGAGCGTAGCGGAACAGAGGGTTCCTCCCCCGCGCCGCCAAATTTATCCAGAATCATGGCCCCGCCACCAATGCCGGTTCGATACACAACATCGGGTGTCCGATCACCCAACGACTGATGCGGGCGCTCGCCGTTGTACAAATCATCAATCGAACACCCATAGTACCGAATCCCGAGAAGTTCTCTATCCCTGGCATCCGTGGTTCGGCCGCGTCGTGTGGATCTACGCGAAGCGGGACCGTCATGGGCGGATGGTGGCCCAGTGCGGATTGGAGCCGCAGCGAGAGCGTCGCGGCGTCGAAGTGCCGATGTGGATGTTCGACACGGCCGTGTGCTGTCAGATGCGCCTGGCGCAAGAGGCGGTGGCGAGCATCGATGCGCTACGCGAGCTGAAGGCTCTGTATGCGGCGAGGCCGCGGGCTGCTCCTGCCCCCATGCTACAAATTCAGCACGATTCCCTTTTACCCGAAGGAGCGGCTGATGCGAATCCCACCGAGGCCCCAAGGGGCGACCCAACTGCCCTTGTTTCAATCGAGCCTGAAAGGGCCGCGCTGGGAACAGCTGCCCTCGGAGGTGCAGCAGCAGACAACGCGATTGTTGGCGCGGATGTTGAACGAACAAGCCGAACGCAAAGCGGTACACCCGTCACTGCAGGAGGCCGGCGATGAGTGAGAAGATCAGGACGCAGCATCTATCGCGCAAGGCCATTCTGTACGTTCGTCAGTCCTCGGCCTACCAGGTCAGCCACAACCTGGAGAGCCAGAAGCTGCAGTATGCGATGCGGGAACGTCTGATGCAGTTGGGCTGGCGCGAAATCGAAGTCGTTGATGAGGATCTGGGCCGTTCGGCAGCGGGTCTGGTGACGCGCAGCGGGTTCGAGCGCATGGTGGCCGAGGTATGCCTGGGCAAGGTCGGTGCGGTGGCCGCGCGTGAAGTCTCGCGTTTTGCACGCAATAGTCGTGAGTGGCAACAGTTGGTCGAGGTCTGTCGTGTCGTCGACACCGTTTTGATCGATCAGGAGATGGTCTATGCACCGCGGCAAAGCAATGATCGCTTGCTGCTCGGGCTCAAGGGCAGCCTCAACGAGTATGAACTGGACCTGTTGCGTCAGCGTTCGGTCGAGGCGCGCCGGGAGAAGGCGCGACGCGGGGAGTTGTTGGTCGTCAGCCCGGTGGGCTATCGCAAGGGCCAACAGCGTCTGGAGAAAGACCCCGATCGACGCGTCCAGGAAGCCATACGGCTGGTGTTCCAGAAGCTCGGCGAGTTGGGGAGCGTGCGGCAGACCTTGTTGTGGTTCCTGGAGCACGGCTTGGAACTGCCGGCGACCAACGCCCATGAGGAAGTGCGTTGGAAGCGACCCTCCTACGGCATGCTCTACAGCATGCTGACCAATCCCGCGTATGGCGGCGCGTACGCCTACGGCAAGACCGAACAGCTCACCCAATACGAGGATGGCAAGGCACGCCAGACGGTGCGCCGCAAACCGCGGGAACAGTGGCTGTCGTTGATCCCGGGGACACACGAGGGCTACGTCAGTTGGGAGTCCTTCGAGCGCCTGCAGGCGAGCATCTCCGAGAATGTGATTCGCTGTGCCCACAGCGGTGCCGCCCAGCGGGGTCCGGCGCTGGTGGCCGGCTTGTTGCGCTGTCGGCGCTGCGGCCATAATCTGGTGGTCCACTACACGGGCAGCCGTCACGACGTGTTGCGCTACCAATGCAGTCGCGGATGGCTCGATAATGGCGAGCCGCGCTGCATCGGTTTTGCCGGTTTGCTCGTTGATCAGGTGATTACGAGGGAGATTTTGCGCGTGGTAGAGCCGGCAGCCATCGAGGCGGCAGTCATGGCCCATCAGGAGCAAGCACGCAAAACCGACGAAGTCTTGGCGGCACTGCAACGCGACCTGGAAGCGGCCCAGTACAGTGCCCGGCGCGCGCACAAGCAATACGACGCGGCCGATCCGGAGAATCGGCTGGTGACCGATGAACTCGAACGACGCTGGAATCAGTCGCTGCAGCGTGTGCGCGAGGTCGAAGCACAGATCGAGCAACATCGGGATCGCCAAGGCCCGTCAGCGGCGCCCACGCTCGAGGAATTCGCCGATTTGGCTGCCGATCTGCAATCGCTGTGGCATGACGGCGAGACCGATCCGCGACTAAAGAAACGTGTCATTCGCACTTTGATTCGCGACATCATCGTTGACGTCGATGCGCAAGCCGGCGAAGTGATCCTGGTCATTCACTGGAAAGGCGGCGTCCACACCGAGCTGCGTCTGCCGCGACGTCGGCGCGGTCAGAACCGGACCCAGACCTCCACCGAGGTGCTTGAAGCCGTGCGCGTGCTTGCGCACACCTGTTCGGATCAGGTGATTGCCGGTGCTCTCAATCGCAACGGGCTACTGACCGGGCGCGGCAACCGGTGGACCCAAGAACGGGTGACGGCACTGCGCAGCCATCACCACATTTCGTGCTATCGGGCCGAGCAAGCTGACAGCGCAACCTGGATGAATCTGACCGAGGCCGCCCAACAATTGGGAATAAGCCCGAGAACCCTGCGCCTTGCCGTCGAGCGCGGCGAAATCCAGGCGCAGCATCCCTTGGCCGATGGGCCATGGGTATTCCATCGCGATACGCTTCAGACGGCTGCCGCCGCGACACTAATCGAGCGGGTCACCAGCAGAAACCGTCAACCCGCAGTACCAAACACCGAACAGGCAACCTTCGAGTTCTCAAGCACATAGCGAGGTGGGGCACCATGAAGCGTGGTTGTAGAAGACAAAGTACGCGGCCAGGCCGATCATCAATTCGCCCATCGTGGCATAGCCTTTCAGATAAACGTCTTCATGCTTGACATTGCGCCAGAGGCGCTTGACAAAGATGTTGTCGAATACCTGCCCCCGCCCATCCATGCTGATGACAATGCCTTCACGTTCCAGCGCCCCCGTGAACGCCGCGCTGGTGAACTGAGAACCCTGATCGCTGTTGAAGATTTCCGGCTTGCCGTAGGTGCGCAGGGCATCCTCCAGGCAATCGACGCAGAATACGGTCTCCATGCTGTTGCTGATCCGCCAACTGAGCACGCGACGCGAGTACCAGTCGATGACCGCCACCAGATACACGAAGCCATGCGCCAACCGGATGTACGTGATGTCCGTGCTCCAGACCTGATTGGGCCTGACAATCGGAACACCGCGCAACAGGTAGGGATAGACCTTGTGCTCAGGGCGTGATCGGCTGGTATTCGGCCCCGGTGCCATGCCCGCCAGCCCCATCAACCGCATCAACCGTTGTACCCGTTTTCGATTAACGATGTGGCCCACGGTCTCGAGAAAGACGACCATCCGGCGCGTGCCATAGAAAGGATGCCGGGTGTATTGCGCGTCGATCAGCCTGCTGTGCAGCAGATCAAGTTCATCGACTGGCTTGGGCTTTTGCTGTGCATACACCGTGGCGCGGGATACGCTGGCCAGAACACATTGCTGAACCATGGACACTGAATCTGCGGGGTCTATCCATCCTTGCCGGATCATGGCAGGCTGATCCCAGACTTTTTTTGAGCCAATCCAGTTCCACCTTGAGCTTGCCGATCTCACTGTACAGCAGCTCAGGTTCCTTATGCGCGGCGACCGGCTTCGGGCCTCGCTTGCCTTCAAACAGCGTCTTGGCTTGCTCCTGGATCTCCTTCTTCCAGAGACCCACCTGAGTCGGATGAACCCCATACGCCTGGCTGATCTCGTTGATGGTCTTTGATCCACGGATGGCTTCCAAGCCTACCTTGGCTTTGAACTCCGCCGTGGGCACATTTCGCTTCTTTGATTCACTCATTACGCATATCCCTTCAAGACAGCGTACATCTTAGTCCGGTGTCTTGAAATCGGGATCCACTATAAAATGGCTATGGAACGAACCGCTCGTCTACGGTATCTGGGGAACCACCATCCTGTTGCTGACTGGCGTGTACGTCTGGGCGACCGTCATATTCGGCGGCCGTTTCTCGAACCTTACCCATCGCGGCATCATCACCAGCGGACCCTATCGATACACCAAGCATCCGGCCTACATTGCCAAGAACATAAGCTGGTGGCTGGTTGCCGTGCCGTTCGTCGTGACCGAGTCTCTCGCAGTCAGTCTCAAGCAGTGCCTGCTGCTGTTGATGGTCAACGGCATCTACTACCTGCGTGCGAAGACCGAGGAGCGTCATTTGTCGCGCGATCCTGACTACGTGCGATACGCGCGCTGGATCGACAGACATGGTTTGTTGCGCTGGATGAACCGCATGCCGCTCATCGGCACGCTGGCGCGACTGCGGCTTGCGAGCATAGGAGAACGGAACCCGCGTGGTGCCAAGCCGGCCGATGGAGCCGGATCAATTTGATGTGATCTCGATCCCCTGTCGATCCGGTTGCTCGCTGAACCACTACGGGTGGCCGGATCCCAGCATGCGCCTCGCGTAGCCGGGCCGCCAGAACGCATCGCGGTAGCCGAGCAGAAGGCGCGGATAGGTCCGGGGATCACGCAGGCTGCCAGGCGGGCGGGCGATGTAGCGCTCGACCGCAACGTGTCCGAATCCCTCGACGTGCTTCATGTCACCGAGTGCCGTGGCTTCGGCCAGGGTCGGTCTTGACAACGCCCGGATCAAGGTCCGCACTGCATCCTGCGGCGGTACTTCCGGCAGGTCGAACCCACCCCACTTGCGCAGGTAGTCGTCCAGAAACTCGAGCGCACCGCACTGAACGGCACTTGCCCGTTCCCACCGAGCCGGTTCGAAGTCGAGCTCAGCGAGCAGCGGCTGAACACCGTCTGGCGTGGTGACGAACCGGCGAACGCTGCCGTGGGGCGCGGAGAATATCCACTCGATGATCTCTACCGACAACTTGATCGACCGGTCCATTTCCGTCGGCAGACCGTTCTCGCACAGATACCCTCTCATCATCATGCCCTTGTCCGCGTAGCGCCGGGCGGGCGCAAACGTGCCGAGGTAGAGGCCGATCGTGCGTGCGTTCGATCCGATTCGCGCGATCAGCCTTTCGATGGCCCGTTGCAGACTGCCGTGCCAACCGAGGTCGACTATGGCAGCCTCCGCTTGATCGACCAGCCCCTGTTCGGCGAAATAGCGCTTGAGCGTGGTGAATTCCGCTTGCGCCTGATCGACGATTTGAGGCTCCAGCAGGCGCAACAGTTCGCGCAGCCGACGGCGGCCGCGCGCGCCGCTTACCGGGTGGTCCGCCGCGGTCAGGCCCGCCTGTCGGATTTCTTCCGGATGCCGATCGATATCGATGTCGATGCGTGCCAGAAACTGACGCGGTGTCAGGCGACTCGTGCCACCAGCGAGGAATTCGAGGCTATCGTCGTCGACGCGTGTGATCGACGCGAAGTTGTATGAACGTCGTGACGCATATAGATACGCCGTCGCGATCGCGTAGTTCTTGGCGGCACCAGCGGCGAGAATTCGATCGACCGCGTTCTTTATCAGGTAGCCATCCCGGGCAAGAAAGTAAGCACGGGAAACGTTCGATCGGCACAACTGGTGCACCAGCCAGGTGCCGAACCCGGCCAGCAAAGGACCGACGTGCCGGTATCCCCATTCGATCCACAAGTCGGCGTCCGAGTCGATGCCCGATGTGTCCGGGTTGCAAAAGGCCCGGCCAGACACCAGCCCGGCACAGATCGAACCAAACACGCGCGATTCGGGTGAATCACCACGCAGGGGCGAATCCCCATTGTGCCGACGATTCGCAACCGGATCGTTCCGCAGTCGCGACGCGCATTTCTCGTAATGCACGGTACGTATGCCGATCCGGCGGGCAACGGCGACGTCGCTGTCGAGATTGTCGCCGATGTGCAACCAGCGCGAAGGCTCGACGCCGTAGTCCCGCAGAATTCGCTGGTACAGTGTGCCGCGGGCCTTGGTGTCGAATGTCGTCGAGGACACATGGACGAACGTGAATCCTGAGTATCCGCCACGTGTCAGCAACTGACGTACCAGGGCTTCATCAAGGTACATATCCGACAGGAATCCGGTCCGCTTGCCAGCGCGCAGAGCATCGTCATGAAGTTTGCCGACAAGACGATTGCGGTCGTTTTGCGCCAGTTCGAGCTTGGTCTCGATCCGCATCAAATGGTCGAGAACTTCGTTCTCGATATCGAGCTGGACGCCGAGTTCGGCGTAGATCTCGTCCAGGCGCACTTCGCCGCGGGATTCCTGCCTCCAGGCTCTGCGGCGTACCTCGCGTTCGGCGTCGCGACGAGCCTGCGCGATGCGTACGCACAGTGCATGCGACAGCAGTCCCTCGGAAACCCCGGCAAGGGTGAGTTGGAGAAACAGATCGTCGGGCTGCCGCAGTCCGCGGACCAGCGCGGTATCGAATACGTCGAACGTCACCAGGTCCACCTCGTTCAGCAGCGCGGCGAAGCTGTCGGCGAATCCCGCTGTATTCACTCTCGGCTCCGTCCCCCACGATAGAGCGGGCGCGCGAACCAGCGAAAGAGCGGAATTTTCGACAGGCTGGCCAGCAATCGCTCGAGCGGGTAGATCTGGGCCTGCAAGCGGTCGAAGCTGCGCGCGGTATTCACCAGATGACCAAGTCCGGCCTTGCCTTCGCGCAAGTCACGGCGTAGCAGATCATTGCGGTAAAGGGCGTCGTATGTGTGGTGCTTGCTCTCGTTTGCGATCACCGTGTTGCCGTACTCGCCGGACTGCATCGAGGCGCGGTGATGATAGTTGGCAAGCATTTCCGGGATCAGGCCGATCTCGTACTGCGCACAGACCCTGAGATGAAAATCCCAGTCACCCAGGACGGGAAGGTCTTCGCGAAAGCATCCGACCTTGTCAAATACATCGCGGCGGAACAAGAATGAGATCGGCGGAAAAGTGTTACCGGCGGCCAGGCGTGACAGCGACACCGCACTCATCCAGGTGTTGAACGGCTCCGACGAGACGATTCGAACGCCGTCTTCAAGCATTTCTTCGTCTATCCGCACACTGTGGGTGATTACGCCGCCATAGTCACAGCCGAGTGTGGGCTTGGCGTCGGAGTCCATGAAGGCCACGCAGCGGGCAAGAAAATCCGGATGCCATGAATCGTCATCATCGTGGATCACCACGAATTCGCTCGAGCTGGCATGTACACCGATGTTCGACGCAGCCTCCATGCCGATGGACCGAGGGTTGTCGATCAGAGCAAGGCGTTCCTGGTATCGATCGCGACGCGGCGCGAGTGCGCTCCGGACGAACTGCGGATCACCGCCGTCGTTGACCACGACATGCGTCCAGTCAGTGAATCCTTGGCCGAGTACGCTGTCGAGTGCGCGCTCGAGCAGCAGAGGCCGGTCCCTGGTCCGGGTTATCACCGCGACACGCGCTTGCTTCATCGATTCGCCTGTCGCTCGGCACCGCGAACGTGCATCGGTGCGGCGAGCCTTGTCGGCTGCCGAAGCTTGTGACGTACAAGCCGATCAAGCACGATTCTTCTGGATGATCGCAAGGCCGCATCCGTCGAGGTAGGGGTAATCGCCAGGTGTGCCGCCCTCGACGAACGAGTTCAGCATCAAGCTGGGAACTCCATTGACCGCGCACCACTCACTGACCGCGCGAAATACGCCCCCTTGTCCGGTCGAATCGAAGGCAGCGGCGAACCGGCTGGCATCGTGCAGCACGATGAGACCACCCTGAGGGAGCGTTGCATACCAGAGGTCCAGCTCGTCGATCGTGTGCGCATACTGATGGCTGGAATCGATGAAGACCAGTTGCGGCGCTCGCCCGCCGAAGTAGCTCGATGCCTGGGCGGGAAGCTGCGCCTGCGCCGAATCCGACACTTCGAGGCGCACGAACTCGTCGAGGCCGGCCCGCTTCACCCAGCCCGCCGTATAGGCAGTTACCGCTTCGTCGATGTCGATTGAGTAGAGGGACGACCTGTGTCCCATCTGCCGCAGCAGGAAGCCGAGCAGCAGGGTCGAGTAACCCGCATAGTGGCCGCACTGGACGATGCGCTGAATCCCATTGCCGGAAATCAGGCCGATCAGCATCGACAGGGGAGGAACGTTTGCCTCGCCCGGGTTGCGATAGCGAATCCCCGTATCGTCGAACCACGCCTGCATCAGTTCCCATTCCGAATCACTCAGGAAGCTGTAGGGGATGGGCACGTAGTCGGTAGCGGGTGCCCAGTGCCACCAGAACCGGTTGTGCGTGTGCTGCCTGAATCGCATAGAGCGAGAGCTCATCCCCTGTCCTCCGCATGTGTCGAAAGAGCCAGCAACCACCCGCTGGCTCGCGCAAGTTTCTTCTTCCGTTTCGTGCCATGGCGGAACGGCGTCGCTCAGCCGCTGCGCCGGACAGGCATGCCGGTCTTCGCCGGGCCCCTTCTCTGTCTTGCCCGTCGCGCCCACAGATAGACGCGCAGCACACTTCGAAACGCCCGACTGATGTCCGGACGAGCGAGCATTCCCGGAATCCACCCCATCCGCGACAGAAAGCGATTGACCACATCGCGCCGTGTCGCCGACACGAATGCCAGCAGCAAATCCACTGTCGACAACATCTCCCGCTTGTCTTCGAACTCGCCAACGCCAAAGGTTTCATTGTGCTTGAGCCGGAAATAGGCTCGCGCCAGAAACACCGGCGGGTGATCGATGATTTCGCGCCAGCGCGCCAGCGCCAAAGGCCGCAGGTCGGACGCAGTATAAGCGTGCGTGCGCAGGAAATCAGCCCAGAAGGGTATCGAGTCCAGCACCCCTCGCTGAAAGTGCTGCGCACAAGCGTGGAAGACCGCATTCTCTTCGCCGTCGATCTGGCGCACCACTTCGACCCGATCATCGTGGGGCCGATACTGCAGCACGCTTCCGCCAGCAGAGTTGCACAGCATTTCGATCGGCGCTACAAAATCGAGCAGGGCGCCGTCAGCATCCGTTTCGTTGAGGTTCGGTCCGTAGGCGGTCTTGCTGGCATTCAGCGGTTGCCGATTGAGGAAGCGGCTCAGGCCGAGGTAGTAGCCGTGCATCTGCACCGCCGGCAAGGTGTGGGCGAGATTGTCCTGGATCGTTCCGCGCCATCCAATGTCAGTTATGTGAAGACGCTCACCAGGTCGCGGCAATCCGGCCTGGCCCAGATAGGCGAGCAGTTCGTCCCTTCTTTGGCGCAGGTGTGATTCGACCGTACCACGTACCGTATTGTCGTTGAGGAAAGCGAGCACCCGCGCGTCCTGCCACGGGTAACGGATCGGGGCAGCGAGCTCGAGGCCTAAGCGCGACGCCGCATCGGCGAAGTCCGCCGGCGCCAATCCCAGTGAACCGAGTAGCGCTCCAACTGACTGCACACTGTATTGGTTCCAGATGCGCATCAGTTCGTCGGCCGAGAACGCAGGCAGCGATGCCGCAAAGGTCGCCAAGCGACTGACGTGCAGCAAGTCTGCACCGGGCACCGGAACGCCCAGAACGTCCTGCGTGGCCAGTCGACGATAGATCTCGAGGAAGAACTCTCCCTCTCGGGTGAAGAAACGGACTCGCTCCGCGCGCGCTGCGGTCGTCCGTTCCATTACGTCGAGCACGAATCCGACGAAAAGCGGGGAACATCGGCAACCATAGGCATGCATTTCTGCGTCCACCGCAGCATTCGTCGCGGGTGCGCAGCGCATGTGGTCCGCGGCATCCCGCAGAAAGTTCTGCCGATCCTGGAATCCTGCTTCGAGCCGCTCGCGCCGAGCGTGCTCAGCGTCCGGCTGATAATGAACGCTCGTGATTCCCACTCCCCTTGCGGCGCGGACGTCGCCAAGCATGTTGTCGCCGATATGCAGATGCCTTGCCGGGGCGACCGACAAGCGATCGTGCAGATGAGAGAACAGTCTGCCCGACCTCTTGTTGACACCCACCTCGCACGATACCAGGCCGTCACGCACCTGCGCATCGAGACCGTGGCACGACAGCAGATCCTGAATGGCCGCTGCCGGGAAATAGAAGTCGGACAAGAACAACACCTTGCGCGCCGGATAGGCCGCCAGGGTCGATGCGATCGACGGATCCGCGTAGGAGACTAGCCGCTCCTGCGCGAGTTCGGCCGTTTCGAGCAGACGCAGCAGCTCTGCGGTCTGTGGCTGGTCTTCCAGCTTGTCGAATTGGACAAGCTCGAGCCACCTGAGATAGACGTCTCGGTGACCGTATTCGTCGTCGAGGCCACGCCGACGGCATTGTTCGCCGAGTTCGTGTTCGGCCTGCTGGCGCAGCCGCAACAGGACATGCGGATCCTGTGTGGACGCGGGCAGTGCATCAGCATGCGTCAGCATCAGCACGCGGCAGACATGCAGTTTCACACTGTCGGGGTGGCAACGGCGCCGCAACAGCGTGTCCCACACATCGACCGTCAGCAGATCGAACCGCGTTGCAACGTGTCGGGTCGAAACGTTTCCCGCTGAAGTGTGGCCCGGCCCCGGCTGAAGCAGCGGACTATTGCCCATGGCGGCTCATGACTTGAGTCGGCGGATCGCGCGAACACCTGCACGCGCGACGCTGCGCAGCGGTCTCGGCAGGAATCCGAGTCGCCCCGAATTCGGCTGCAGCGGTGCGATGCGGCCGGGAATCTCGAACGCGGCGAGTGCCTCGAGCGAGGAGCGGATCGGCGCCAACCGATACAAAGGCTCAGGCCGGACGTTCTGCAGTCCCTTGCCGTCGAGCAGGCGCTGCACCACGTCGCCGAACTGTTCCAGCCCGTGTGCCAAAGGTCGTTCGCGCATGAACTGCGTTCCCGCGCGGCCCATCGACGCAGCGCGTACAGCGTCGCTCAGGACGTCGAGAATTCCCTTGGCCAGCGACTCAGGGGTCGGTTCGCAGAGCGCTACTGCGTCCTGGGGAAGGTCGTACACCGTGTTTTCACCGTGCACTTCGACAACCGGCAGGCCGGCGGCCATCATCTCGAACGGGATGCGCGACGGGTTGGTGGTGCTGATGCACAGTCCCACGCTGCAGCGGTTGTACAGTTCGTTGCATTGTTCGAGGCCGAGCAGTCCGCGGTTCTCGTGGGCGAACCACACCTTGCCCGCGACTTTCGAACCATAGAGGATGATCTTCGTTTGGGGCGAACGGTGTTTGACGATACCCAGCGCCTCGATGCCCAGTTCGGCACAGCGCCTGGGTTTCTCGGGCTGGTAGATGAAACACACCGAGGAGGAGTCATGCCTGAGCGATTCAACTGGATGGTAAACGTCGAGATCGGCGCAGAAGTCGAAACACGCCGCATCCACGTCGAACCGATCAGCCAGTCTCGCCGGCAGCCAGCGCCCGATGGTGATGGGATTGAGGCCATAACGGTAGGAATTCTCCGCCATCACGTGGGCCGACCCCATCGGATGAAACAGCGCCTCGTAGTCCTGGACGAAATAGCAGCGGATGCATGGAAAGGCCAGATCGCGCACCACGCGCGCCGAATACCAGATCGTCGCGAAGACCATGTCGGCCGGCTCGATCGTGTTCCATCCCGCACGAACGTCTTCGAACTCGAAGCCGAATATGCGTGGGATGGATTTCTTCAGGTTCGCCGAAGACAGGTCGCTGCCGTTCTCCATGTATAGCGTGCATCGGTGCCCCTGCGTCTGCAGGAAATCCGCATGTTGCAGTATGGTCCGGTGACCACCGGAGCCCTCGATCAGGCTGGGAACCAGCCAGGCAATATGCGCCATGAATTATCTTGGAATGGTTGCTACGGGCTAGTACTGCGCCCCGGGGGTATCGGAACAAAATGAAAGCGATGGATTCGGCCCGAGGGCTAGCAGCCTGTCGGGCTTGATTCGTGGGATGCGTTGTCGCCAAACCGGGATGGATGCAAGGCGCACCGCGCAGGCAATGGTCGTTCCATTGCCAAGCGGTGCAACGCCGCAGACGCCCGGTTTGGCGGCAACCCTTCGGGACGGCGTCGATTTGGGCGCATCGCCGTGTTGCGCCTCCTCGCTTGGGGGATGCCAAAGCTTCGTCGGCACGCCTTGCGCTGCATCACAAATCGACCCCGTCGCACCCACGAATCAAGTCCGACAGGCTGCTAGGCGCAAACCGCAGCAATACCAAGTGGTATCGCGAGGATTTGCAACGACGCCATCGGGTCGAAGACGCGCTTTCATGTTTCGATACCTCCGGGGCACAGTACTAGTCTTCGCCAAGGCGCGGGTCCATGCCGGAGATACCGAGCCGGCGCAGCATTCGCCCGGTTGACATCGCCAGGCGTACGAGACGGCTGGCATGTAGCGCAGCGAGCCGGTCGCTCTTCTCTGCGAGATCCTGCTGGATCGCTTCAATCTGGAGGTCGCGCTCGGTCACGGTCTGCTGCGCTGCCGCCAGTCGAACGTTCAGGTCGTCGATCCATCGGTCGCGGCTCGCGATCTCGCTACCCATGTGCTGAATCGTGTTCCAGCGCTCGTCGATCATTGCCGCCTGGTCGACGATCGTTCTGCAAATCTCGATCAGGCGGGCCGAGGATTGAAACAGGTCCGCAGGGTATCCTTCTGCTTCGGCAAGCGACTGCAGCGCCCATTGTCCGTCTGCCGGCCTCGTGAATTCGCGCAGTGAATCGCTGCCGGCACCAGTGAGCCCACCCACCAGAAAGCAGAGCAGCGAAAGCGGATGCAGACTTTCATTTCGCAACAAGGCACGGCATGCTGCCTCGAACGGAATCGCGGCGGTCGCTTCACCGGCGCAAGCGGTGCGCAGGCGAAACAGAGCCGAGGCCTGAACGTAGCTGTTCTCGTGAATGTGACGCCAGACATCGTGCTCGATCAGCGTGTTCGATTCGTGAATCCGGTAAGACAACAGCGATTCGCGCACCCAGGCAGGTCTGCAGCGTGCTGTCGCACGCGCGGCCCAATCCCAGTCATGCGCGTAGCGCAGTGCCGAGAATCCGCCGAGCGTGTCGAACAAGCCGCGGGAGAAGAAGAAGTTCGACGTGCTGACCGCTGGATTTCCTGCCAGAAACCACAACGCGGGCAGTTGCTCGCGGCATGCCTCGCGCAACTTCAGGTAATCGCCGGCGGGCCGCGATCCGGGCGCTGATTGACCTGCCGCATCGACGAAATCGACATCGGTGAAGGCGAAGAAATCGTTGCCCCGGGCTTCGTGCGCGGCGGCGGTGAGGCATTCCAGGCGCTCGGGATGAAAGACATCGTCGGAGTTGAGCACTGCGACAAGCCTGCCTCGCGATTCGGCGATGCCTTCGTTCAGGGTGGCGTGAGCGCCCAGGTTGGTCGAGTGGCGAACCGCCCGCATGCGTGGATCGCGAAACGCCGAGACGATCTCCCAGGTGCCATCGGACGATGCGTCATCCACGACTACCAACTCGAAATCCTGAAAGGCCTGGCGAAACACGCTGTCGATCGCCGTCGCGACGAAGCGTTCGTGGTTGTAAGCGGGAATGACGACCGAAACCGGCGGTGGCGCGCTCATTGAGTCGATATTCGCGATGGTGGTTGTAACGAGCAGGGAGCGTTCGAGGCGATCACGGGCGTATCCGGCCCGCGCCAGGCGGCGACAAACATGCGTCATCACTCGTTGCCACTGCTGCCCGGCACCCGGCAGACTGGACATTTTATCAGCCGCTGTCACACGAGGGGCGGGTTCGCCGTCGCCGATTCCGATTGCGATAAGCGCGGCTGGCGAGTGCCGGCTGCTATAATGGGCAGCTGTTTGGGGGGGTAGCTCAGCTGGGAGAGCGTCGCGTTCGCAATGCGAAGGTCGGGAGTTCGATCCTCCTCCTCTCCACCATACACAAGGGCTCGGAAATTCTCCGGGCCCTTTTTCTTAGCTGAAGTCTTCGCGCCACGCGGGGTTCCGGGCACCTGTGCTGCGGGTGGCCACCTGCTGAAACGCCCGAAATTGGCTACTTTCTCGGCCCGAGCCGTCTCTATTCTCTGTTTGGCCTGCGGGTAGGCGCAGATGGCGGTCTTGCAAAATCAACCACTTACGTGCGCCGGTTCATCGTCAACCAAGGTCACCAGTCACCAGCACAACTAGACGATGTGCGTCACTTGTACTAACATGGCGGCAATTGATCTAACAAAAGAGGTGCTGCCATGACTGCTGTTGCATCGTCGCCTTCCGCCCGCTCCGCCCGACTCGGACTGCGCGCCACCCCCGAACAGGAGGTGGTGCTGCGCCGTGCCGCCGAGGTGGCCCACAAGTCGTTGACCGACTTCATCCTCGACAGCGCTTGCCTGGCCGCCGAGCAGACGCTGCTGGACCAACGATTGTTCATGGTCTCGGGCAGCCAGTACCAGGCCCTGATGGATCTGCTGGATCGCCCCGAACAGACCAACGAGGGTTTGCGCGACCTGTTTGCCCGTAAGGCGCCCTGGGACACGAAGTGACGTTGCGCGCACCGGAGCCGCTGGCCGCGCAGCATCGACTGGAGGGTTTTGATTGCGGCAAGCCCGCGTTGAATGATTGGTTGTTGCGCCACGCCCGCCAGGCGCAAGGCAGTGGCTCGGCCAAGACTTTCGTCGTTGCCGAGGATGATGGCCGCGTGGCGGGCTACTTCAGTCTGACCGTGGGACAAGTCGACACGCTGGAGGCGCCGGAGCGCATCCGCAAGGGGATGGGGCAGTACCCATTGCCCGTGGTGATTCTGGCGAGGCTCGCTGTCTCGGTAGCGGATCAGGGGCGAGGCATCGGCTTCGGTTTGCTGCAGGACTCGATTCGCCGCACGATGCTGATTGCCGAGCAGGCCGGCATCCGTGCCATGCTGACCCACCCCATCGATGAAGAAGCGACGAGGTTCTACACCCGGTTCGGGTTCATCGCGTCACCGTTGCGCGAACAGCAATTGCTGCTGCTCCTGAAGGACGCCCGTCGCTGGGTCCGCTGAACCATGACCATCGAATCACTGCCCACTTTCACTAAGCCAGCCCGTCAGCGCTGGGAGTCCATCCCTGCCAACATCCGCCAGCGGCTGCTGTCCAACGTCTGGTGCGGCCAGTGCCGTCACGAAACCACGATCACCAATTTCAGCGGCGCCATCAAGGGCGGCGACTTGCTGCTGGTTGGCAAGTGCGCCGAATGCCATAGTGATGTGGCACGGGTGATCGAGAGTTCGTAACCCGGTCAGACGTCGAACCCTGCCACTACCCCACGCTGCGCCACCCAGTCCGTCGGCAGCGGATTGCGCTGGAACCACAGCAGGCTCATGCACTTGGGCTGCTGCCCGGCCAGGATGCTCTGGATGATGGCAGGCTCCAGGAGCGTCAGCCGCAGCAACTCATTGACCGTCGAGTGGTGCAGGCCTTCGCGCTGGGCGATTTCGCTGCCGCTGCCGACCACGCCGTCGTCGAGCAGGTGCTGCCAGTAGAAGGCCCGCGTCAGGGCTACCAGCAAGGGCTGGTCGTGTTGCGTGGCCACCTTGCCCGGTGCCTCGACTTGACCGTCGGGCCGCACGACCACCTTACTGGCACCGCGCTTCCTGATCTTCAGGGGGATGAAGGTGGACAGCTTGACCTGTCCGCCATCCCGGCATTCACGGGCGATGGGGCCACCCAAAGCCTGCACTTTCGGCTTCATGCCTCCACCTCCTGCTGCTCCCATTCCTGCAATTCCGCGCCAATGGTGCCGGGCATCAACTCACCGACCAGTTCCTGCCAGCCCTGATCGCGCCAGATGATTTCCAGCCCGCCATCGGCAATCACCGCACGCTCGATCAGCAGCTGCGCCAGTCGGCATTGTTCGGCGGGGAAAAGCTGCTGCCACAGGCTGGCGAGATTGCGCATCGGCAGCACCACTTGAGGTTCGGTCAGATTTGGCCGGATGGTCTGCATCCGGTCCCACACCGATTGCACAATGTGCGGTGCGGACAATGCCGCCACAATCTGCTGCGTGACCAATTCTTCAATCGGCGCGGCTGGTAACGGCCCGTGCTGGCTGGCCCACGCGCCAAAGCGCCGGTGCTTGATCGGCGTGTAGTAGCGGTAGGTCTTGCCCTTCTTGACCGTGTAGCTGGGCACCAGCCGTTCGCCATCGGGCGTAAACAGTAGGCCGCGCAACAACACCGGCTCACGCTGGCGGTCGTTGGTGTCGCGCCGCCGCTCAATGCCGTCGGTGGCGATCAGCGCGTGGACTGCATCCCACTGCGCCTGCGTCACGATGGCCTGATGCTTGCCGGGGAAACTCTGCCCCTTGTGGACGATCTCGCCCAGATACATCCGGTTGTGCAGCATTTTGTAGATCGTCTGCTTGGTGAAGGCCTTGCCGCCCTTGGTGACCACGCCTTGCGCGCTGTAGGCCTTGACCATCAACGTGGCCGAACGCATCGTCACGAAGTCGTCGAAGATGCGGCGGACCAGAGCCGCCTCGGTGTCGTTGACGATCAGCATCCGGTCGCGCACGTCGTACCCCAGCGGCAGCGGCCCGCCCATCCACATCCCCTTGGCCTTGCTGGCGGCGATCTTGTCGCGGATGCGCTCGCCGGTGACCTCGCGCTCGAACTGGGCGAAGGACAGCAGGACGTTGAGCATCAGCCTGCCCATCGACGTGGCCGAGTTGATCTGCTGGGTGACGGCGCTGAAGCTGACGCGGTGACAGTCGAACACATCGACCATGCGAGCAAAATCGGCCAGCGAGCGCGACAGGCGGTCAATCTTGTAGACGACCACGATGTCGACCTTGCCCATCTGAATGTCCGCCATCAGGCGCTTCAAGGCAGGCCGATCCATATTGCCGCCGGAGAACCCGCCATCGTCGTAGTCGTCGCTAACAGCGATCCAGCCCTCGCAGGCTTGGCTCTGGATGAAGGCGTGCCCGGCTTCCTTCTGTGCGTCGATGGAATTGAAGGACTGGTCTAGCCGTTCGTCGCTGGAGACGCGGCAGTACACCGCGCAGCGTTTCGGTGGCGCAAGCAGGAGCGAGTTCATTGACCGTCCCCCTTGCCATCGCGCAGCCCAAAGAACTTCGGCCCATTCCATCGCGTGCCCGTGATGTGGCGTGCTGCCGCCGACAGACTCTTGAACACCTGCCCGTTGAGCTCGTACAGGCCATCGGGCGTGACCGTCACGCGGTGCTGACGCTCATCCCATTCCCGGATCAGCGTGGTGCCGGGCATCAGCAAGATCTGCGCGCTGCGACCGACTGTGGTTCTGATCTTGGAGTGCTTGGCACCGGACTCGACCAGCATCTTGCGGATGTTGGTCGGCAGCGCGCCGTAGGCCTGTTCCTGGATACGGTAGGCCAGACGCGATTCCACGTAATTGCGGTTGCGGTGACTGGGTCGCCGGGGGAAGTGCTGATCCCACAGCGCCCAGAGATCGGCCATCGGCAGGGAAGGCAACGTGGCCAACTTCGCGGCGATGGTGTTTTGCAGTTCGGCACCCATCCTCAGTCCTCCCAGATGGCGCAGCCGCCCAAGGTGATCCACAGTCGGGCGTCGTCCGCAGTGGCCATTTCGCGGGTGGCCACGCCGGTGGCGCGGTGCGTGCCGGACTTCCCAGTGAACCAGTAGGTGCGGCCATCGTGCTGCACGCGGTAGGGTCCGAGGTGATCGAAATCGGCCTCGATGCTCATCACGCCGCGCGGGCGCTGGTTGTTGTCGGTGACCTGCACGCGCAGGGTTTGGTGGGTGCTCATTGCTTTCTCCGAGAGGGGTTTGCGGACCTCCATGAACGCGCTGTGGCGACCAGAAGCCAAGTCAAACCGCGCTCTGTTCGGGGGCATCGGCTTGCCCTGTCGCAACCTCGACACGGTCGCCCAACAGCGTCTGCGGTTTGCCGGTGCGCCGGTCCTTGATGCCCAGGATGTAGATTTCACCGTCCCACACCCCGCAGGCCACGTCGGTGTCGCTGGCCGTGGCCGGCATCAACCAGCCGGTGATGCCATTGGGTAACTGCAGCAGTTCCGCGATCTGCTGGATGGGCCCGCGCATGGCTTCCTGGTAGTGGTCGGCAAACGCCAGTAGTTGCTGGGGCACGTCCGGGAAGTTCTCCTGGCTGAGGATGGGAATCCAGACCAGCGGCTGTCCGCTGGCAAACCAGCCCTGCACGCGCTGCTCTACTTCGGGGTTGTAGTGCTGCAGGCGTTCAACGGGCACGTGGCGGCTGCCGCCGGTGGCTTTGGTTTCTGTCGTGTGGTTCATCAAAGGCTCCTTGAGTGGTAACCGGGGTGGTAACTGGTAACCCCGTTTCGGGGTCTGTTGGTAGCGGGGCAGCGCGCTCGCGCCCCCCGTATGGCGTTTTGGCGAGGAAGGACCCAATTCGCCTGTGGACGGGTGGCGTGACGATCAAGCCGCTGGCATTTCTGCCGCCAGTGCATCGCTGGCTGCTTCGATCAAACCGCGCGGAATCTCAACCGGGAAGCGACTTTCGTCGTGGTGGTAGTTGATCTGGCGCCGGGCCGCCGAGGCGCGAGCCAGTGCGTTCATGACCGGCATCAACTGCTCGTGCAGCTCGATTTCGGCCATTGCCGCACGGCAGTGGATGAAGTGATCCCTCGCCCTGCGCACGGCATCGGGCAGTCCGCCAAGCTGGGCCTGGACTGCATCACGCTCGCGCTCAAGTTCAACCTGCGATGCCTGGGTAATGCGCAGCTCAACCTCCAGCTTGGTCAAGGTTTCAGGCACCACGAATTCCGCTTCGGTATCCAGCAGCGCCCGGGATGCCGACTTCGTCTCGACAGCAATGCGCGCTTCAAGGTCCGCCAGCCGCTTGGCGATCTTGCTCAGTTGGCCATCGACCGTCTGCGCCTCAGCGGTGAGCGCCTTGCGCTGCGCGATCAGATCGTCAAGTTGTTTGCGTGCCACTGCGAAGCGCTCGGGGGTGGCCAGGACCTGCTGCAGCGGACGCAGTTGGCTCTCCAGGTTGGACACCTTCGACTTGAGTCTTTCCATCCGCTGGTTCGCCTCACATAGGATGGGCCAGTGGGCTTTGGCGGCCGGTGGCGTGTTCATCGACATCGAGCCAGCGGCATCACGCAGCCGGGTTTGCTTCTCGCGTGCCGCAGCGTGCTCGGCTTCTGCCTCGGCCAATTCGGCCTTGATGGGCGTGAGCTCCTGGTTGAGCGCGTCGTGCTCAGCCCTGATCTTGTCGAGGTAGGGGTTGGACTTCTTGCTGAAGGGATTGAGTTTCATTGGAATGTTCTCCGGGTTTGATCAGGGATGGACGGGGTAATGAGCGTCGCCGGGACGCGCAACGGTGCTGACCCAGAGGCCCGGGCCGAGCTGCTTCTTAATGCCGACCGGCGCGCCGGGGCGATTCGGAAGGCCAGTGGCTTGCCAACCCTGGTGGGAGTTGGTTTGCCCGGTCATCGCCGCAATCGCTGCAGCCAGCGGGGACAGCTGCGTCTCGGCAGAGGTGGACGGACTGGTGGCCTGCGGCGTGATGCCGAGGGTCTTGGCCCAGATGGGATGCAAGTTGGGATTACTCACGGTGAGCTCCATATCGAGTGCCACCCTCAATGCCGGGTGGCGTGGCAGGATTGGTTTGGGAACGGGTCTGGGCGATGCGCCAGCGCGCGCCCTCCCGGCTGTGGCCGAGATGGGTGATGTCGATGCCCTTGGCGCGATAGGCCGGGGCGATGCGGCGCAGCTGGTCCGACAGGCCCTTGGGTGAGCGCGGCCAACTGCTGCGGTCGGGGATGCTGTGGGTGTTCAGCAGGTCGTAGAGCTGGCCGGCGGTGCCCTGCCAGTTGATGGGCAGCACGCGCTCGGCGAGGTACTTGTCCAGTGCCTGCGCGGCGGCGTTGCTTTCCAAGGCACGGTCGATGCCAGCGCGCACGAGCTCGGCGTACTGCTGCTGGAATTCACCGGGCGTGAAGCCCAAGGCGCGGGCCACGGCCTCGCCCAGCCGTTCGTAATCGGCCATGCGCTGCTTCTGGGTGAGCTTGACCGTCGGCAAAATGGCAAGCGTCGCTGAGAACAGGTCGAGCAAGCCGGCGAACACCGTGGACTGATCACGTTCCCAGCCTGCGTGGGTGTCGGCATCGTCGCGCCGGGCATCGGCGGGAATAGTCGGCAGATCGACGTGAATCACCCGGTCGATCAGATCGGGGCGCGTGGCAACCACGGCGATGCCGTTGAGCACTACCGGCCGCTTGGTCTCCATCACGTGCTCTTCGCCATTGGTGTAAAGCTGGCGCGAGGCAAAGCCGCCGCCGGTGGCCAGGGTGCAAAAAGCATCCTGCTGCTCGGGCGTGAGGCCGGAGAGGTTCTCGTAGCTGACCAGCCAGTTGTTGGCGGCGGCGACGAACACGTCCTCCACCGTCTTGGGCCGTCCGCGCAGCATCACCTTGTTCGGATCGACCAGGCTGCGCAGCACGGACTGCGTGGTGGATTTCGCCGAGCCTTGCTCGCCCACCAGTTCCAGCACTGGGAAAGGCGTGTCAGGACGGAAGCAGTCCAGCAGCCACGCCAGCACCATCACCCGGCTGGGTGCCGGGATGTTGGTGTGCTGCCAGAGCAACCCGACATCGCCATGGGCCACCGGCATCGGCAGCGGGCGCATCGAGGGCGTGCGGGTGAAGTACACCGGCGACTCATTCACCACCCGCCAGCCCTGGGGGGTGACGTGGATGGCCTGCCACTGCTCATCGGCCAGATCGATCAGGTAGCCATCGTCACACCGGGCGGCGCGGACGTGGACTTCGATCTCGTCGCCATCGTTGATGCCTGCGGCGGCGAGCGTGGCCAGTGCCGATTTCATCGTGGTTTCCGGCACGCCCTTTTCCTTGGCACGCCAGTACGCCGCCCGCAGCCATTCCTCGAAGCCGGAGGAGTACACCCGCCACACTTCGCGCCGACTGGGCATGGGAATCACTGCGACCGCATTGCGGTCCGCGTCGTGGTGCAACTGGCACTGCGCCCGGGCCAAGGCGACCAGTTCATCGAGCGCGCTGGCATCGTCGTCGCTGCCGGGCAGTTCGTCGCGCACCAGTTTGTCGAGCACCGTTACCGAGCAATCGCGATTGGCCTTCTTGGCGGCGTGGCGCAGGCGCAAGTAGCCGGGCAGGTCCGTGGCCTTGAGGATCGAGAAGGCGCGCACCACGTCTTCCTCGGCCAGCACGCCCACGTCATCCACCAGACGCACCAGTGCCGCCTCGATCACGCCCACAGGATCGGTGTCAGGTGTCGCTGCCGGAGCGGCCGCAGCATCCATCTCGACCGTGTGATGGTCGTGATGGTGGTGACGGTCGTTCTCTACTACTCCGTCCGGAGAAGGGATGGACGCGCTCATCGTCACAGCCCGAATCAGCGCGAGCGTTCGATGAGATGGCGAATGTCTTCAGCGCGCCAGACCGTAGTCTTGCTGCCGAGTTTGATACCTCGAGGGAATTTGCCGTCCCGGATACCCGCCCACCAGGCCGAACGGCTGATGGGGATCAGGGACAGAATCTGCGGCAACCGAACGAAGCCGGTTTCGGGCAGAGCAGGACGGGGTTGGTACATGGCGAGCATCCGTGGTCGTTTGGGGATGCTCTGTATTGAATGCCACAAGAATTGGCATTCGTAGACACGGTGCACGCACGATGATCACGCTGCGCGCAGCGTGAAGACTCGCAGTGGAATTACTCGGGTGGCGTGTTCTTTTGAAGGCCCGCGATCCAGTTCTTGATCGTGCCCGGTGCCTTGCAGACCTGCGCGCCGATGATGCGGTAGGCCTCTTCCTTGGTGCGGTACGTATTCGAAGCGAACAGTTGCAGGGCCTTTTGCCTTGCGGCCCGGTTGCTGGCGTGTCGAGCATCGGCCGCCCGTCTGACAGCCTGGCTTTGGGCCTTGCGTACTTCGTCGGCGGCAACGGGCTCCGGCGTGAGTCCGGCCTTCCACGCTTCCTCGATGAGCTGTTCCATTGATGGCGGTTCCGGCAACAGATCGGCCAGCACCAAGGATTCCAGCGATTCCATCAGCGCATCTACCGCCAGCATGATGATGATCCCTGACGGGGTATCTGCTGTGGCCTCAATCACCACGCCCAACTTGTACAGCGCCAAGAGCCGAAGGTAATCCCGATCCGCTGCAGGTGCTGACCTCAGGCGCGGCCATTCGGCTTGATTGGTGACCTCGATGAACCAGTCCAGGTCGCGCTTCTCGTAACGGTCGATCAGTTCGCCGCCGTGCTTGATTTGCGCCAATGTCACGGTATCGGTGATAGCGGCATCTATGCTGGCCAACATCTGCTGCAACTGCTCTGCACTGAAGCGCTGCAAATCTTCTCGGGCGCAGGCAGCAATCCGCACCGCGTTCGGCAACTCCAGAAGTTGTTCGAGCGGTGTGGTCAGGGCCAGGGTGAGCAGATGGGGATTCATTGCCCATCAGTCTACCGAGAGTGGTCCAGCACCGTCCACGTTCATCCATGCTGGTTCGCCACCGCCCACTACGATCCACCGCTACGCTCCCAGGCGTGATGATCGTGCCGAGGGCATATGTGTGCTTTCGCCGGTGTAAACAATAGGCGGCGACCGTCACGACCATCACCACTGTCACACCGGGCGAACGACATCCTCAAAACAATCGTCACCATCAAGGGTCTCGAGACCCGCAGTCAGGAGCAAGCAATGAGCGACGATCAGTACAACATTTTCACCGAGCCACCAGACGAGCTCGGGGAGTACGAGTTTCACTTTGGAACGTTCGCGGTCGGCGCGGGAGGCATGAATGAATTCGAAGTGGCCCGTGCATTTGGCGAAGCAGCCGACCGACTTCTGGCTACGGCGGCCGAGCGGCGCGAATCGTGGGAGGCCGCCTATCCGATCCTGTTTTGCTACCGGCACGCCCTTGAGTTGTATCTCAAAGCGCTCATGCCTAATGAAAGGCATGGCCACAGGCTGGGTGATTTGGCAAAGTCCTTGAAGCCACATATCGAAAGCAGATATCCGGCAGATCAGGTCAGTTGGCTTCTTGATCGGATTGCAGAATTCGACCGGCTTGACCCGAAGTCCACGGTGTTTCGCTACCCTGACGGCGCGCATTCATCCTACAAGGCAGGCGCTGCGCCAGATCCGGAGACGTGGGTTGATTTCAGCCGCTTGCAGCGGTCAGCTCACAAGATGTTCCAGGGCTTCGAGCGTATTCGACTGCACCTTCTGGACTCAGACCTGCACCGCTGATCAGTCCGACCGTGACAGTTGTGACGGTGGTGATGGTCACCGCATATTGTTATGGTCGGGCAAAGCAGTGATGCCCCAGGCGAAAGGGGTCCTTCCTTCCCGAATCGCAATGCGGGGGGCGCGAGCGCAGCATTGCGCCACGGTCCGACCAGAAAACAAGGTTTGCAGGGTTTGCGGTTCGCACCTGGCGGTGTGGGCCATCGGGCCGAATGCCGCGTCAGCGCGGGCGTGCGCGGGATGGCGGCAACGCAGAATGTGCGAACCCGGGTGCGTACCCGGTTTGCAGGTTTGCACCCCGGCCACACGAAAACGGCCAGGGACGAAAACTCAATGCTGGTGCGGGGTTGCGGCTGATTTGCCGCCTGAATTGCAGAAATCGGCCCACGAGCGAACCAGATTCGGTGACCGTGGAAAGGGCAGTACTGGCGGGGGCATGCGACCCTTGATGGTCAAAAACCGGGCAAAACGGTGAGGGTGTGCAGAAGCGCGATGAACACCGTCTGACGCATCGGACACATCTCTACGTAACTCTCTATACGCGTGCGCGTGTGCGCGCCTCACGGGAAGTTACGACAACCTGTGTCCGATGCGTCAGAAGCGCCTGGGTATCGGCAATGGCCTCCAGAAACTGAACACCCTTGGCGACAGATCACACCACCCTGTACACCCGTTCGCCGCTGTTGTTATGCGCTAGCACCACGTTCAGCCCCAGCTTCTTGCGCAGCATCCCGGAAATCGTGCCGCGCACGGTGTGCGGCTGCCAGCCGGTGGCCAGCATCAGCTGCAGGCTGGTCGCACCCTGGGGGTGGCGCAGCGCCACGACCATCGCGGCGAGTTTGGTGCTGGGGCGCACCGGGATGCCCTCCAGAAGTTGGAGGTCGTCGGTGGTGTCCATCGGCTGGACGTCATCCGGCGGTGCTGGTCGCTGCCGGCCGATGGCCGCGTAGCCTGCGTCGGTCAACTGGTGGCCGCTGTCTGCAGGCTCGATCCACCCGCGCTCCAGCAGTGCAGTCAGCACCTTGGCCCGAGCGCCGCCGCGCAGCGTGTCAGGCGGGATCACTCGCCCATCAGGACGGCGGGCGGCAGTGCGCAGCAGCAGGGCTTGGGCTGGGGAGAGTTTGGGCAGGGTTTCCATCGCCGCCGCCCTCACTTGGCCTGGGCGTCGAAGTTCGCCAGCAACTCATCCAGCGCCTGATCCACCCGCCCGAGGTCACCGACGTGGCCCCAGTGGATGGCGTCCGGGACGTGGCCGAAGTGGTCGTCGACCAGTTGCCGCAGGGCCTCGATCTTGTCGAGGATCAGCGGCAGGCGCTGCAGGTAGGTGTCGAGGGCGGTGGACTGGGTGGTCACGGTGGGCTCCGGGTTGATTGATGACGCCACCATTCACGCGCTGGACGATCAAGAAGCCAAGCTTTTGTTCATCAAAATCTGGCTGCAGTTGTGCCACATTGATAAGATGAAGGTCTTAGGCCATGCCGATCAGGACATCCGATATGAAGCGCTGCGTTGTCGGTATTCGTCGCCCTGGTGAATCGCAGGGCGCAGTTGCTCAAAAAGATGTGCCGACGGTCTGGTTTCCGTCGATGGCCACCATGGCTGCGGTGCTGTCGGAGGACAACCAATCCCTGCTGCGCCTCATCCGTGACAAGCGGCCCAAGTCGTTGACTGAGTTGGCGGAGCTCACCGGGCGCCAGGTACCGAATCTGTCGCGCACGTTGCGGATGATGGAAAGCTATGGCTTGGTGGCACTGAAGAAGAACGTACGCGAAATCGAGCCGATGGCGCTGGCGACCAGTTTCAAGATTCTTATTGATTGAGGGGCGAATATGAAGGGGGAGGCAATGCGAGATGGCGTGATCACCGAAGCAGACACCTGCCGCGAATTCGTCACGCCCCGATTGGTCGAAGCTGGCTGGGGCACCGCTCCACACGCCATTGGTGAGCAGCGCACTTTCACCAACGGTCGCATCATCGTGGCTGGGGGCAAGGTGCGGCGCGGCAAGCAGAAGCGGGCCGACTACTTGCTGTACCACCGGCGCGACTACCCCTTGGCCGTGGTGGAGGCCAAAGAGATTGGTCTCCCCGCCGTAACCGGTGTGCAGCAGGCTCGCGAGTACGCTGAGATCCTCGGCCTCAAGTTCGCTTACGCGACCAATGGCCACCGCATCATCGAGATCGACTACACCACCGGCACCGAGCGCGAGGTTGATCGCTATGCCACGCCCGATGAACTGTTTGCCCGCCTTTCAGCCGCCACCCATCTGCCCCAAGACGCTGCTGCACATGTGCTGGAGCCATTCAATCTGATCTCCGGCAAGGTGCCGCGCTATTACCAGCAGATCGCCATCAATCGGGTGATCGAAGCGATCCTGCTGGGGCAGAAACGCATCCTGGCCACGCTGGCAACTGGCACCGGCAAGACCTGCGTCGCCTTCCAGATCTGCTGGAAGTTGTGGAACAGCCGCTGGAACCGAACCGGGGAATACCGTCGCCCGAAGATTTTGTTCCTGGCTGACCGCAACATCCTGGTGGACGACCCGATGGCCAAGATGTTCGCTCCCTTTGGCGATGCTCGGCACAAGATTGCTGGTGGCGACACCAGCCAAAGCCGGGATATGTATTTCGGCATCTACCAGGCGCTGACCACTGCCAGCGCAGATGTGTTCCGGCAGTACCGTCCTGACTTTTTCGATCTCATCATCATCGATGAATGCCACCGGGGCTCCAGCCGTGACGAAAGTGCTTGGCGCGCGGTGCTCGACTATTTCGAGCCCGCAGTCCAGTTCGGCATGACCGCCACGCCGCTGCGCGAGGAATCGCGCGACAGTTACGAATACTTCGGCAACCCGGTCTACACCTACAGCCTGCGCCAAGGCATCGATGATGGTTTTCTGGCCCCATATCGCGTGCACCGCGTCATCACAACGGTCGATGCTGCAGGCTGGCGGCCCAGCAAGGATGAGTTGGACCGTTATGGTCGCGAAGTCCCCGACGACGAGTACCAGACCAAGGATTTCGAGCGTGTCGTGGCCCTTCGTTCCCGTACAAGGGCGATGGCGAGGCATCTGACCGACCTGCTCAAAGGCACCGACCGCTTCGCCAAAACGCTGATTTTCTGCGTCGATCAGGAACACGCGGCCGAGATGCGGCAGGAGTTGCTCAACCTGAACAGCGACCTCGTCAAACAGTATCCCGATTACGTATGCCGTGTGACAGCCGATGAAGGCGCCATTGGCCTTACCCATCTGTCGCACTTCCAGGACGTGGACAAGCCCACGCCCGTCATCCTGACTACGTCTCAACTTCTGACCACCGGTGTGGATGCCGAGATGGTCAAGAACGTGGTGCTGGCGCGCGTCGTGGGCTCCCGATCCGAGTTCAAGCAAATCGTCGGTCGCGGCACTCGACTCAAGGTCGATTACGGCAAGGAATACTTCAACATCATCGACTTCACCGGTACTGCCACCAGTCACTTTGCCGATCCGGACTTCGATGGTGATCCAGCGCGGATCGAAGAGGTGACCATTGATGAGGCCGGCGAACAGGTGGGTATCACCGAGGCTGAGGTTGAAGCGCCGCAAGAAGATGTGCCGGTGGAGTACGAGCTTCCCGAGGAGCAGATCGGCCCAGACACTGGCACTATCATCATCGAGCCACCTGTCGAGCCCCGCAAGTTCTACATCGACGGCGGTGAGGTCGAAGTCATCGGCCACTTGGTCTATGACCTCGACACCGATGGCAAAAAGCTGCAGGTGGTGAAGTACACCGACTATTCTGGCCGCGCCGTGCGCACGCTTTATCCCACGCGCGAGGCACTGCAATCGGCCTGGGCCAACCCCGATACCCGCTCTGAAGTGCTGCGCGACCTGACTGAACGCGGCATCAGCTTCGCGGAGCTTGCCAGCAGCAGTGACCAGCCTGACGCAGATCCCTTTGACCTGCTGTGCCATCTGGCCTGGAATGCGCCACTGCTGACCCGCCGCCAGCGTGCCGAAGCCGCCAAGCGCAAGACGCAAGACCTGTTCGCCCAGCACGGTGATACAGCCCGCGAAATCCTCACACTGCTGCTCGATCGTTACATCGAGCGCGGCATCCTGCAATTCAATGCGCTGTCCGAGCTGATGAAGGTCCAGCCCTTCGACCGCTACGGTAGTCCTTCCGAGATCGCCACCCGTCACTTCGGTGGTGTGCGCGGCATGAAGGACGCTGTCTCAAGGCTGCAGACCGCGCTATACCAATAACGAGAACCGCATCCAATGGCCAAATCTTCCACCGCGGGCGAGAAAAAGACCCGTGCGCCACGCAAAGCCAAGGCACCGCTCACCACCCGTGAAAACCTGTCGGCCCTGATCGGTAGCGCCCGCAAAATCCTGCGCAAGGACAAGGGCCTCAATGGCGACGTGGATCGTCTGCCCTTGCTCACCTGGGTGATGTTCCTCAAGTTCCTCGACGACCTTGAAGCGGTTCATGAGGAGGAAGCCGAGCTCGATGGTAGGCGCTACCAGCCCATCATCGAAGCTCCTTATCGATGGCGCGACTGGGCCGCCCGTGATGACGGCATCACCGGTGATGAGCTGCTGGCGTTCATCAGCCAGGAAGCAGCCATCCGTGTCGATGGCACGGTCGGCAAGGGCCTGTTTGCCTACTTGCGTGGCCTGGCTGGAGACGGAGAAAAGGGCAGCCAGCGCGAAGTCATCGCCAACGTGTTCAAGGGCGTGCAGAACCGCATGGTCAGCGGCTACCTGCTGCGCGACATCATCAACAAGATCAACGGCATCCACTTCAGCGCCAGCGAAGAAATCCACACTCTCTCGCACCTGTACGAGTCGATGCTGCGCGAAATGCGCGATGCCGCTGGCGATTCCGGTGAGTTCTATACCCCGCGCCCGGTCGTACGCTTCATGGTGCAGGTTACCGACCCGTGCCTGGGTGAGACGGTGCTCGACCCGGCCTGTGGCACCGGCGGCTTTCTGGTCGAGGCCTATGACCACATCGCGCCGCATGTCAGCAGGCCCGACCAACGCCGGGTACTGCAGCAGAACACCCTGTTCGGTCAGGAGGCCAAGCCGCTGCCCTACATGCTGGTGCAGATGAATCTGTTGCTGCACGGCCTGGAAGCCCCGCAGATTGCCTATGGCAACACGCTCGAGCGCCGGGTCAATGAGATCGGCCACAGCGAGCGGGTGGACGTCATCCTCACCAACCCGCCCTTCGGCGGCGAGGAAGAGGCCGGCATCAAGGCCAACTTCCCGCCCAATATGCAAACGGCGGAAACCGCGCTGCTGTTCCTGCAGTACATCATGCGCAAGCTGCGCGTGGCCGGTGCGCCCGTGCCGGGTGGCAAACCGGCCGAGCGTGGTGGCCGTGCCGCCGTGGTCGTGCCCAATGGCACGCTGTTTGGCGACGGCATCAGCGCCGTCATCAAGGAGGAAATGCTCAAGGAGTTCAAGCTCCACACCATCGTGCGCCTGCCGCAAGGCGTGTTCGCGCCTTACACCGATATCCCGGCCAACCTGCTGTTTTTCGAGCGCGGCGGCCCCACCGACACCATCTGGTACTACGAACTGCCGTTGCCGGAAGGGCGCAAGAAGTACAGCAAGACCGCGCCCCTGCAGTTTGAGGAATTTGCCCCCGCCCTGGCGTGGTGGAACGCCCGCGAGGAAGGTCCGCAGGCCTGGAAAGTGGATTTCGTGGTCAAACGTGCCGCCGCCGTTGAGGCCGCCACGCCGCTCTGGCAACGGGCGGAAAGCGAACGCAATGCCGCCATCGCGCTGGGCAAGCCTATTCGTGAGTTGGAGCAGGCCGTTCAGGCAGCTGCCAATGGCCAGAAGGTCGAGCTGCAAGACCGCCTGAAGGCGCTCAAGAGCGAGCAACACACCCACGAACAGGCTGCCAAGTCCGCTCAGGCCGAAGGCGATGCGCTGTACTGGCCCATTTACAACCTGGACATCAAGAACCCGAATGCCAAGGCCGGGCTGGAACACGCCGATCCAAATGACCTGATTGCCGCCATGCGCAGCCATGAGGTCGAGGTGATGCGGCTGCTGGGTGAGATCGAGGCCCTGGTTAGCGTTGAGGGTCACGAATGAAGGCGTGGCCCAAAGTTTCCCTGGGCGAGTTGCTGCGGCGCTCCGACGAGACGGCGGCGCTCGACCCGGAGGCCGAATACCACGAGGTGACGATCAAGCTTTGGGGCAAAGGCGTCGTCAGTCGTGGCAAGGTTTGTGGCAGCGACGTCGTTTCGGTTCGCCGTGTCGTTCGCGCCAACCAACTGATCCTGTCCAAGATCGATGCGCGCAATGGCGCGATTGGCTTGGTGCCACCCGAACTTGACGGAGCCATCGTCAGCAACGACTTTCCTTCATTCGATTTTCGTGACCCAGACGAGTGCAGCGCGGAATTCATGGGCTGGCTGGTGCGCTCGTCGCCCTTCGTGGAGCTGTGCAAGTCTGCCAGTGAAGGCACCACCAACCGCGTGCGCATCAAGGAAGATCGGTTCCTCGATCAGCAAATCGCGATTCCACCGCTGGCCGAACAGCAAGTCATCGTGGCCCGCCTCGACGCGCTTACCGAGAAAACCCGGCAGGTTGAAGCGCATCTGGATGCTGTCGAGCGCGACGCCGAGCATCTGCTGGCGCTGCGTTTCCGCGATGCCATCGCCGAAGCACCGCTGCGGCCGATGGCGGCGGCGGCACCACTGGTGCGTCGGGAACAGGCCATCGACCTGAAAGGCAGCTATCCGGAACTCGGCATCCGATCTTTCGGCAAGGGCACCTTCCACAAGCCGCCGCTTTCTGGCAGTGAGGTCGGCACAAAGCGCCTGTACCGCATCGAACCGGGCGATCTGATGTTCTCCAACGTGTTCGCCTGGGAAGGCGCCATCGCCATCGCACAGCCGGCAGATGCGGGCCGCTTCGGTTCCCACCGCTTCATCACCTGCAAAGCCAACCCGGAACTGACGACGGCTGAATTCCTGCGCTACTACTTCTTGACCGGCGAAGGAATGCTCAAGATTGGCGACGCATCCCCCGGTGGTGCTGGCCGCAACCGCACGCTGGGGCTCGATAAGCTGATGGCCATCGAAGTGCCCATGCCCTCGCCGGCCGTTCAGCAAACCTTCGACCGCCTTCAAGCCGAGATCGCCGCCTTGAAGGCTAAACACACTGCAATTCGCAAAGCCAACGCCGCACTGATCCCGGCGACGCTGGAACGGGTGTTTGGCGTCGAACCCAACGGAGCTCGCCAATGACAATCCTCGTTTATGGCGAGAAGGCCAACCGTACGCACGAAAACCAGATGCTCCAGGTCTTTCTGGAACGGCTGGAAGACCGTTGGGCAGGCAGTACCGACTGGATTGTTGCCGTTGCAAACGCGATGTGGAACGGTGCGGAAATCGACTTGGTCTGTATCCTGCCATCGGCCATCATCGTGGCCGACTTCAAGAGCTATGGCGGCACGCTGACCGGCACCGAGAACGGGCCTTGGCAAGCCGATGGCGTGATAGTCAAGGGCGGCCGGAAGGCCAACCCCTACCAGCAGCTACGCGACAACAAGTTTTCCGTTCTGGATTGGCTGCAATCCAAGGCGCTGCTGTCCGGGCGCAACTTGGGTCATATCTCTGCCGGCGTCATCTTTTCAGGCGGGATTGAAGATCAGTTGGAACTTCCCTCCAAGGTTCGCTCCTGGTTCTACCCGTCGGATTTGGCCAACTGCGCCGTCATGCTCGATGGCTTGTCGTCACCCGAGTTAAGGATTGCTCGCGACGAAGCGCTGGAGATCGTCCGCAGGCTGGGCGTTCAGCCGATTGAATGGGCATCCAGTCGCCCACAGGTTCGCGATATTCATTCGCGCCCGGATCAGCCCCAGGCGCGCACGCCGCTGACAGGACACCAACGCGAGGCCTTGCAGACCCTGAGCAGTTTCGTTGCTGCGGACGATTCTGTCAGTCTCTCAGTTTTGGGCATGACTTCGACCGGCAAGAGCCGTTTGCTTATCGAGGTAGCGGAGGTCGTTAAAAAGGCTGGAAAGCAGGCCATCGTGCTGCAACCTAACCGGCGCCTTGCCGATGGCGCCGAGGTAGATTCCAACAGCATCTACGGGCATCTCTACACCGGTAGCGTGAACGGGGATGATGAACCGGAAAGCGAGGCCGAACAGAAGAAGCTCAAAGTCATCCCGTTGCGCGCCTGCGATGACGAGGCCGACTGCATCTATCTTCTGGACGACGCCCACTTGCTGAGTAACTCAAGATTCTCAACCCCTGACGGCAAGCAATATGGCAGCGGCCAGTTGTTGTCTGATTTCTTCGACTTCGCTGCGCTGGGCAAGGGGGCGCGGAAGGTCGTTTTCTTTGGTGATCCGTATCAGATTCAGCGCGGCGGCAGCGAGGGTGCCGTGCTTTCGGGTGACTTCCAGAAGTCACGTGAACTGAAGCATCAATCGCTAGAGCTGACGCAACTGATCGACACCACAGGTGGTTCAGCCAAATTGACCAACGCAGTCAAGCTGGTAACCGCCATCCGTGCCCAGAAATTTGCTGCCTTGGAATTGGAAACTGATGAGGGTTTCAGGGTCCTGGATAAGAAGGATGCAGCCAATGAGATGGTGGATCACTTCCAAGCAGACCCAAGTTCTGTCTGGTATCTGGCCGAGACACATGGCCAGGCCAACGCATTGACCCAGTGGATTCGTGAGCGCTTGCACGGCAAGAAACTCCTGGACACGGTGGAGGTGGGCGACCTGCTGGAGGTATACGTGAGCCCTGATGTGCGCGATGCATTTGGCGCAAGGGTAGCCGGGCGCCTGACGGTCGCGAGTGTCGGCAAGCGAACCGCGTACCAACAAGCGTTGAGCTGGGTAAAGAGCGGTCCGATCAAGTTCCACTCCATCAGGTGTTGGCTAGATAGCCGTGATGAGATTGGACTTGATGTGTTCGATGAGTTCCTGAGCGCGGAAAAGCCTGAGTTGGACAAGGAGACTGCTGTCGCCGAGGCGGTATGGAGGAATGCGGAGAAGCTGTACGAAAACAGGCTCAAGAAATACCAGAGGGACCAACTTGCATGGGAGAGCGAATCCGGACTTCCCGGTGTTCAAAAAAAGCCACCGCCAAGTAGGCCACGAGAGCCAGATCCACCATTCCCGAGACCGCTATTTACGTTTGCTCGTTATGGCTATGCAGCCACAGTTCACCATGCGCAAGGCATGTCACAGCCGATTTGCTACGTGAATTGCGATCACGCCGCTGGCCGCCACTCAGAAGGATTCTTCCGCTGGCTGTACTCGGCACTCACTGTGGCCGAGCGTGAACTGGTTTTATTGAATTTCACTGACATCCACCCCTTCGACGCTGCTGTCTGGAAAGCAGGCGCTGTCAAGGTGGCTTCTGACATCGCAGTGGGTGCGGGTTGGGTATTTCAGCCCAACGGAATCGCGTCCGAAAGAGATCAGCAGCGCAGCTTGCCCGAGGGGCTTGACCAATCGAAAGATGTCCTCAAGTCCGTCGCCATCTGGCTTCGCGTCGTCAACGCCGCAGATCGGTTCGGTTGGCGGGTCGTAAAAGCGGCCTGTCACCCCTACCAGGAGCAGTATGACCTTTCTGGTCCACAGGGCGAACACTGCCTACTGCGGATCGCCTACAACGGGAAAAATGTCGTCACGGCCATGCACGTGAAGGAATCCGAGCACTGGGATTTGTTGTCCGACGTGGCCTTTGAATGCCTCGCGACGAACGACTATTCACCGGAGGCTGCTGCCTTGCTCCGATCGACACGATCGCGATTGGATCAAATTCGCTGGAAGGTCGTGTCTGCCGCTGAGACTTCGTATCGTTTGGCAATAACGGTTGCTCGTAGCCAAGATGAGCGCGTCGGTCTTGAGATCAACTTCGACAAGCAGGGGCTCGTTTCCAGCTTGCGCCCGTTAACGTGCAGCAGCCCAGAGTCCGTTGAAACGATAAGGTCTGTTTTCCAATGACGTGGGAACACGTACAAGCGCTCCGCAAATCCGGGCGTTTCCAAGAGGCTGTTGACCTTGGTCTCCAAGAGCTTGCTGACGATCCCGGTGACTTCAAACTGCGGACGCAGATTGACTGGGCGTTCTACGGCTTGGTCAAGAACCATGTGTTTTCCATAGTTTCCAAGCTAAAAGGAGGGCAGCCAGCCCCCAACGCGGTTGTCAATCAAATTCATCAGGCGTTACGCCGTTACGCGCGGCAACCGAAGCGCCGGCCAGACAACGCGCTGTCCAACATCTTGCGCGAGTTGTCAAAGATCGCGCCGCATTTTCCATTCTTCCCTGGGTTTATACGGTGGGTGGGCTTCGACGGCCTCGCTGCGGAAGATTGGCAGTACAACCAGCTCGATGAAAATCGTTTTCCGCCCATCGCCCTTGGAATCGCCCGTGGCTTGGCGAAGTGGATGAAGGCATTCCCTGAAGCGGCCGAAGAGGAAATTGATCTGGCGCTGGAATGGATCGACCGCGTGCGACCCGCGGCTGAAGGTGACGACGCCTTATGGATGGATTGGGACAGAGTTTATCTGCTGCGGCGCGTCCACCGCCATGCCGAGGCGGCCGGAGTTCTTGGTCCAGTCATCAAGGCGAAGAGAAATGAGTTTTGGGTATGGGCCGAGGCCGCGAGGCTGTATGCAGAGGAGCAGCCAGACCTTGCGTTAGCGTGCGCGTGCCGGGCGTTGGAATGCGGTTCAGACCCCAAGTTCACTGTGAAGGTTCACCGTGAGCTTGCCCAGATGTTGGCAGATCGCGGTGAGTTTGCTCAGGCGAGCAGCGAACTGGCTTCGGCGATAACGCTCCGGCAAGAACAAGGTTGGGGAATCGATGCGGAACTTCAGGACCTGATCAACAGCAGTTGGTATGACCCGTCAGCACAAGGTGCTGAAAGGGCAGGCGACTTCTATGCCCACCATTCCCAGGACGCACTGGTACTGTGTTTCGATTCTGTGGAAGTGAAACCTGCGACCTATTTGGGAACGATCGTGCCGCAGCTGCCCAAGGATGCTCAACCGGGAAGGAAGGCCCGGCCACTTCCACGCTTTGCGATACGTGAATCCAACGGTGCATCGGTCAGTATTGTTGGCCCGGGTGTTCGTTGCAGGAATATCAAGATTGGGGATCCCGTAACGCTAGTTCTCGGCAGGCAACGTGATATTGATCGTGACGCAATTGTTCAAGTTTCGGTTCGCACGGATGGGGTCAACTGGGACTGCACCGATTCGGGGATGGGGCTGGTAACCCGCGAGGCAGCAGATGAGAGGCGGGCGAAAGTCTTTGTTGATCGGGACCTTGAGGTTGGAATCGACGACGGCGCGTGGCACGGGTCACACTCCCCCAAAGTCGGCGAGGGCGTTCGTTTTCGGGTGACTGCAAACCGCAAGACGGGCCGAAGGGACCTTTTCGCCGTTGAACCAGGTCCTCATCCAGATGCTGATGTCAAGGTGACAACTGGTCACTTGAAGAGGAACCCCAAGGGGTTCGCTTTTGTCGATGATGCCTTTGTCCCTCCTTTTATGGTTGAGACGGTCCCGCCGGAAGTCGATACCGTGGTTGCTGTACTGGTGTACGCAAAGCACCCAAAAGAGGATAGATACGGATGGCGCGCAGTCGCGATCAGCGCAGCGTGAAAAACGATTCCGCAGCAACCCGCGCCAGTGCTCATAAGCTCGGGAGGCCAGTCAGCACGTGGTCAACCGTCCGCCACCAATTCCAGAAGGCCAGACACGCTCTGGCCTTTTTCACGGCCCACGAAGGCCCGACAGGCGCGGGGTTTCGCCGGCGGTGAGAATTCCGGAGTGACGGTTTCGACCCCGATTTCGTCCTCGCGACCGCCCGAATCCCTCTGTTCTCTGTTTATGCGCAGGTCGCCCTGCTGACGACCCGACGTAACGACGCGGGTTTCCGGGCGGCGGATTGCGCTCCAGAATGCCTGGAGGGAAGGACATCGAACCGCGTCACCCGGCCATGTCCGCAATGGCCTGACGCTGCGCAGTCCAGTCGTCGCGCAGTGGGTTGCGCACGAAGAATTCCAGCGCCAGCCCCACCGGCTGCCGACCGCGGGTGACGTCCTCGACCACGTCGGGCGCCAGGCGCGCAAGCTTCGGTTGCCCGTGGAGACGCCACGGCCAATCGATTCCTCGATGTCGAATTTCGGCTGATGGTTGGGGTTCAGCCGATCGGAAAGCGGTCGGGCAACGGTTTGCCCGGCCCTGTCCGTTTCCGCCCAGCGCTCTTCGGAGATCAGCGTCACGCTGGCATTGATCTGCGGATCGAGATCCGCGACCAAGACATCCTGGTTTGTTCTGTTTCCTTCTCGTCCGTACAGCAAGCCACTTAACCCATGTTTGTCGACTGTGTCAAAAACTCCTTAAGCATCAAGCAGATGCACCAAACAAGTCTCGCGAGTGGCACTACATTCGCGTTGTGGCGGAGTCAGGAGATCAGTTTCTGAACACCTCCGGGTGGGTGAGCCAGGCCAAGAGCGTCATAAAGACGCACGAGATCGGGCTCGGGACGCGTGGGCTTGCGCACATGCAAGGTACGGCCGTCCTTCTGCACGAAGCTGGCGGTCACGCGGGGCTGCACCGCCAGCACCTCGCGCAAACTGGCCCAAGAATCGTGAATGCCATGCGCCCTCAGGCGTTGGCGAATTGTCTGGACGAACTGATAAGCCAGCACCGAGATGAACAGATGGCCGTCGGAGCGTTCCTCCTTCGAATGGAAGATCGGACGCAACCCCAGTTCCCCCTTCAGGCTGCGAAACACCGCCTCAAGGTCGGTCAGCATCATGTAGGTACGCCACAAGCGCGCGGCATCCCAGGACAGCTCGTTGCTACGCAAACAATAGACCCCCGGATCGGTCAGCATCGTGCCGGGGACAGGCGTCTTCTCCCAGCGCAGCGCCGTGACCGCCTTGCCAACCGCATCGGTCTCCAGGGTCACCGTGTAATGCTGTCCCGCCCCGCGACTGGCCGCCTTCAGGCGTCCGATGCGTTCCTGAAGTCGGTCGGGACGCTTCTCCCCGCGCGGGGTCGTCAGCCCATTGGCCAGTTTCGTCAGGCCCGCCTCGAAGCGGGTGCAGAAGCGCTCCATGATTCCGGTCTCCTTCTGCGCCCGACCGGGCGAATGGCAATGCAGCCGCACCTCCAGAGCATCCTCGGAGAGTTCCCGCACCACCTGGATCGTCTCCTCACCGGCGGACACGAGATCAATCGCCTCGTCGGCGTCAAAGCGCCGCTCGCGCTCGCGGCTCACCACCAGATAGCGATACCCGTGTTCCACAAGCCAGGCCAGATTCGCCACCGTGGCAATGCCCCGATCCATGATCACCAAGGCTCCCGCCGGCGCCGCCAGACCGATCAGCATCCCCTCCAGGGTGCGGCACTCCAGCGCATTGCCGGCGAAGACGCGCGAGCGGCGGATGAACCCGCTGCCATCGCAGACCACGCCCAGGGTCAGCAGCGGGCAGTCACTGCGCTTCTCCTTCGAACGTCCTCGTGCCGCCTTGGGATTCGCCGCCGCCGCGCCTTCGAAATAGGTGTTGGTCAGGTCGTACAACGTCACGCTCGCCTCCAGAGCGAACAGCGTTTCGATCCGGGCAAACAGCCGGGTTTCGATCTCCTCGCGGTGCTTCATCAATAGGTCCGAGGCGCGATACAGGCGCGACAAGGGCAGCGCGGCCAGATCGACCTCCAGCAGATCACCCAGACCGCTGGTTCCGGTCAGCCAGCGATGGGCGGCCAATTCCGACCCCGGCGCGGCCATGCGGGCGATGATCGAGCCGACAATGGCCGTGCGCATCACCCCATTGATCCCCAGTGAATCCAGCAGCGGTTCGAAGGCCAGTTCGCGCATCGCTGCCAGGGCCACGTGTTCGACGCCGATGGAGCGCGGCTGGGTGAATTCCAGACTGTCCGGATCGACTTCGACAAAGGCTGCGGGCGACGCGGCGGACGCAGCGCTTGCCGTACCGGCCGACGTCGCTGCGCCACCTTGAGCCACCAGCCGGGCAAAACAATGCTGGGCGTACCGCTCCACGCTCTGCATGACCGCCATCGGCATCAGCGCCTGCTGCCCGGACAAGAGCTGTTCGAGGCGCGCACACAGATCCGGCCAGCGTTCCTTGGCCAGAGGGAAATGGCGACCGAGATTGAGCAGGGTGACCTGTCGCACCTTGCCGCCGACACGGCGGCTCTCCACCAGGCGGTGGGTGATATAGGTTTCGCCCGTCGTGCTGTTGCGGGTGGGGGTGGTACGGATGAACACGCCCGCAAGCGTAACGCAAAAAGCAGGCCGGAAACCGCACGAAGCAATGATTATGGCACTACATTTCGGCGGAAAATTGGGGCGCTAATAAAATCAACGGGTTATGGAATTCGACCCCGCGGGAAACCGCGATTTATGACGTATGTTTACAAACTTGGGTTAAGCAGTTTTATTTGTCGCGATATGGTGTTGCGCGCCAAATAAAATGGCGCAATACTTTGTCGCGCGACAAATAAAGGGTGCTGCCATGCCAAAAGTGATTCGATCAGAGGAGCTTGACCAGATAGTTGAGGTCATCGGGCGACTTCCTGACGGGGCCGAGCTGGATGAGATATTGGCGGGAATGGGTGAGCCGCTGTCGCGGCGGACACTTCAGCGTCGCCTTGCCGATTTGGTGATCCAAGGGCGTATCACCGGCGGGCGGGCGCAGAAGTCTTTCAAGTATCGGCTCGTGCCTGTCACGGGTACGCTGGATGTCACGCTTCCCGGCATCCAGGTCGAGGCGCAGGGAGAGGTCTATGTTCCGACCTCTGCCGAGGGTGAGGAAATCAAGGTCTACGTGCGCCAGCCGATCCAAGGGCGCCGCCCCGTTGGCTACAACATCGAATTCCTGGAGGCTTACCGGCCGAACGCCACTTGGTACTTGCCCGGGAAATTGCGCGAGCAGCTACACATCATGGGCCGATCTCCCGCCGATCAAGCGCCGGCTGGCACTTTCGCCCGCGACATCCTGAACCGCCTGCTGATTGATCTGTCCTGGGCATCGTCGCGCCTGGAGGGCAATACCTACAACCGGCTCGACACGGAACGCCTGATTCGGTTCGGCGAGGCCGCCGAAGGCAAGGACGCGATCGAAACCCAGATGATCCTGAACCACAAGGCGGCCATCGAGTATCTGGTCCATGACGCCGAGCGGGTGGCGGTGAATGCCGATACCGTTATCGCCCTTCACGCCTTTCTGTCGGACGGCCTGCTCGCCGATCCGATGGCCTGCGGCAAGCTGCGCAATCGGGCGGTCGAAATCGGCGGCAGTGTCTACCTGCCAATGGCACTGCCACAGCGCATCGAGGAGTTGTTCGGGATCGTGGTCGGCATGGCCGCTGAAATCGGAGACCCTTTCGAGCAGGCCTTCTTCTTGATGGTACATCTGCCCTACGTCCAGCCCTTCGAGGACGTGAACAAGCGCGTGTCCCGTCTGGCGGCCAACATCCCGTTGATCAAAGGCAACCTGAGTCCCCTGTCGTTCATCGACGTGCCGGAACGAGCCTATGTCGATGCTCTGCTGGGCGTTCTGAACTGAACCGCATCGATTTGCTGCGCGATGTGTTCCTGTGGGCCTACGAACGATCCTGCCAGCAATACGTGGCGGTAAAGAGCCAACTCGTGCCGCCCGATATCTTCAGGCTGCGCTATCGGGCCGCATTGGCTGAAGCGGTTAGTGCCATCGTCAGGGGAAGTCAGCCAGCAACGATAGAAGCAGTCCATCAGGCGATGCCCACATCGGTCGTGCCCGACGACCAGGAGGCCTTTGCCAGGCTCGTTCTGGAGGAATTCAAGACCATGCACGCCGGAAACGCGGTCCGCTTTGGCCTCCGACCACTCGAGTTTGAGAGTTGGCTGGCAAAGGACGCGGGGGAGTGACCGCCGAGGCAACTGTCAAGGAATCCTTGATGGAAGGCGCCAGAGGCGCGATAGTGCCCGGCGATGAAGCTGCATCGGCCGATGTGGAGGGTAGCTTTCGCATCAGCGACCGAAGGTAACGGCCTGATTGGACAAGACCCGCAGCATTTCCCTCAATTACTCGTCAGCCCCACGAGCGAAGGGTTCGCTTGAAAACTCAGCACCACCACCAACTCAATGGGTTGCACGAGCTGGTCGGTATGCCTATTTGCATAGAGCCGCCACTTCGGTGGCTCTATGCTTTGGTATTCCACTGGCAAGTACACTGTCCGGCGACACTGAGCGGCTCCAGGAATTGCGCTGCCGGAATTCTCATACCAATCTCTCCCGTCGGAAGGCGGGATAGCAAATGACAAGAGCTCAGGTGAGTTGAGGGGTTGGTTCCTTCGCGCAATGGCCATCGAAGGCGCCCGAACCGAGAAGCCACGCAGCTGCCGACGCATCCGTCGAAGTGGTGTGCGGCTTTAGCCGCCGCTGAGCGCCTGGACGATGATCAGTTCCCCGTCGGCGCGCAGCGGCCTGGATAGATCGCGCACCTGTTCGCCATCGACAAAGAATCGGATGTGTCGGCGCACGCGTCCCTGCTCGTCGATCATGCGAAAGCGGATGCCCGGGTACGACCGCTCGAGATCGGCCAGCACGGCGGCCAGCGTCTCGCCACTGGCCTCGGCCTCGCCCCGCTGGGTGTAGGAGCGCAGCGCGCTCGGGATCAAGACCTTCACGGGCGGATCATTCCTAAGCCGGTTCCGCCGCTTCGACCGCATAGATCTCCGGCAGGTGCTTCGCGATGCATTCCCACTGCCCGCCTTCGTCGCGGCTGATCCACAGCTCACCACTGGTGGTGCCGAAGTACAGCCCGACCGGATCACCCTGGTCCGCCGTCATCGCCTGGCGCTTGACGGTCCACCAGGCCTGGCTGGCGGGCAGTCCCTTGTCATGGCATTGCCAGGTCGAGCCGGCGTCATGCGTGGCATAGACCGCGGGTTTGCCGTCCGGACTGGTGCGCGGCCAGACCATGGTGCCGTCCATCGGAAACACCCAGGCCGTGTCGGCGTCGCGCGGGTGCACCACCATCGGAAAGCCGATGGCACCGACCGTCGCCGGCATGTTGCGGCCGATGTTCAGCCACTCCTCCGACGGCCGATCGAGGCGGTAGATGCCACAGTGGTTCTGCTGATAGAGGCGGTCCGGATTGCTCGGGCAGAGGCGAATGCAATGCGGGTCGTGAAAGGTCGCATCGCCTCGGTCGAAGCCTTCGACCACGTCGAGCCCCTTCATGATCGGCGCGAAGGTCCGGCCGCCATCGCGCGACTCGTGCACGCCGCCGCCCGACATGGCGAAGTACAGATGCCCGGGGTCGCGCGGATCGACGATGATCGAGTGCAGTTTCGGCCCGTCCGGCGTGCCGTCCTGAACGCTTCCCATCCATTTGCGGTATCGCGGGTCCTCGTTGATGCAGGAGAACGGCGCCCAGCTCACGCCGCCGTCCTCGGAGCGGAACAGCCCCTGCGGCGAGGTGCCCGCGTACCAGACATCCGGCTCGCCGGCCGGGCCCGGTGTCAGCCAGAACGTGTGATCGACGCTGCGGCCTTGCGTGCCGTCGGCGGCGGCGGCGAAGGCGGGCGGCCGCTCGGCTTCCTTCCAGGTGCGCCCGAAATCGGTCGAGCGAAACAGCGTCGGCCCGAGATGGCCGGTCCTGGCCGCCGCGAGCAGCGTCCGGCCGTCGCGCGGATCGAGCATCAGGTGGCTGATACTGTGACCGAGAAAATGCGGGCCGTCTGCCCGCCAGGTTCGCCGTGCCGCGTCGCCATGGTAGAGCCAGGCGCCCTTGCGCGTGGCGACCAGCAAGGATATCTGGCCCGCCGCCTGATTGCCGCTCGTCATGGTTCGCTCCTGGTCGAAGTCCGCGCGGCGGTCGCTGCGGCCTCGGCAACGGTTTCGCGGATCGGCCGTATCGGCCGCACCTCGACGCAGCCGACTCGCGCCGGGGGCATCTTCGCAGCGACCTGGATCGCGTCATTTAAATCTCTGGCGTCGATCAGGTAGAAGCCGGCGAGCTGCTCCTTGGTTTCGGCAAAGGGGCCGTCGGTGACCGCCAGCTTGCCGTTGCGCACCCGCACGGTACTGGCGGTGTGCACGGATTGCAGGGCTTCCGAGGCGATGCACTGGCCGCTGCCGCGTATCGTGGTGTCATAGGCGACGCATTCTTCGTCGGGCAGTTCGCCCAGGCGCTTCTCGTCGAGGTACACCAGGCACAGGTATTTCATGTCGGACACCCTCCATGCGGCGCGCGGCCGCTCACTTTTCTGCGGCGGCTTTCAGACTGGCGAGGCCGGCCTCGAAGTCCTTGCCGACCATGCTGTCCATGTCGAAAAACAGGTGGATGATCTTCGCGAAGTAAGGTGTGTGGCCCTGCATGGACCAGGTCACCGCGGTGGCCTCGCCCTTGGGTTCCAGCGTGAACTCGACCATGTTGTGGGCTTCGAAGGGCTTGACGAAATCCAGCTTGATCGCCACCCGCGAAGGCGGCGCCGACGCCGCGATTTCCATGCTCCCCTGGCCGACATCCTTGTTGCCCTGCCAGGCGTAGGTGGCGCCCTTGCCGCTGGTGGCCGCGCCGAACGTTCTTTTCATCGCGGGATCCTTCTTCTCCCACGGCGACCAGACACTCCAACGATCGAAGTCGTTGATGAACTCGAACACCTTCTGCGGCGGCGCCTGGATGGTCGTGGCGCGCTGAACGCGAAAGGTGTCGGGCCGGGTCGCGGCGAGTATCAGGACGCCGGCGATAACGAGCGCGACGATGAGACCGATGATCTTAACCATGCTCTCCTCCGATTGGTTGCCACGCTGGGCTTGGCCCGCCGCACGCTGCGCCCGATCGCGTCTCGCAGCCGGCGTCGGAACCGGGGGCCGATTCTTACTTATAGTCGTTCGGAACCGGGGTGGATCGACACGGATGTGAACTTTTTTTGGCGGTGAGCCCGGCGCGGGCAGCGCGCATCATTTCGCCAGTTCTGCCAGCCGGCGCTCGAGAAAGCGCCGCTCCGGCTCCTGGCGCGTGAGCGACAGTGCCTGCTCGTAGGCGGCGCGGGCTTGTTCCGTTCTGCCCAGTCGGCGGCAGAGGTCGGCACGGGCCGCGTGGGCGAGCCGGTAGGCCAGCAGTTCGCCGCGCGTCAGGATGGCATCGATCAGCACCAGCCCGGCTGCGGGACCGTCGCGCATCGCTACCGCCACGGCGCGGTTCAGTTCGACGACCGGCGAGGGCTCCGCCCGCAGCAGCACGTCGTAGAGGCCGACGATCTGCGCCCAGTCGGTCTCGGCCGCGCTCGGCGCCTCCGCCAGCACGGCCGCGATCGCGGCCTGCAGCGAGTAGGGGCCGAAACGCCGCGAGGTCAGCGCGCGCTCGACCAGCGCCGCGCCTTCGGCGATCTGACTATGGTTCCACAGCGTGCGATCCTGATCCTCGAGCAGGATCAGATCTCCGCTCGGCGAGGCTCGCGCAGCGCGACGCGATTCGTGCAGCAACATCAGCGCCAGCAGCCCGACCGCCTCCGGTTCGGGCAGCAGATCGACCAGCAGGCGGGCGAGGCGGATCGCCTCGCCGGACAGATCATGCCGCGTCAGCGAGGCGCCGGACGAGGCCGAATAGCCTTCGTTGAAGACCAGGTAGATCACCCGCAGCACGCTGTCCAGCCGCTCGGGCAGCTCGGCTTGCGACGGCACCTGATAGGGTATGCGCGCATCGCGGATCTTCGCCTTGGCGCGCACGATGCGCTGGGCCAGCGTCGGCGCCGGCAGCAGGAAGGCCTGGGCGATCTCCTCGGTGGTCAGGCCGCAGACCTCGCGCAGCGTCAGTGCCACCTGGGCGTCCGGCGCCAGGGCCGGATGGCAGCAGGTGAACATCAGCCGCAGGCGGTCGTCCTCGATTTCCTCGTCGGCGCCGGCGGCGGACTCGTCGGCGATCGCCTCGACCCGTTCGGCCATCTCCTCGAGCGGGTCGAAGCGCGCGTTGCGGCGCAGCGCATCGATGGCCTTGAAGCGGCCCGTGGAAACCAGCCAGGCGCGCGGATTGGCCGGCACGCCCTCGCGCTGCCATTGCTCGAGCGCCGCGCGGAAGGCATCGTGCAAGGCCTCTTCGGCGATGTTGAAGTCGCCGAGCAGGCGTATCAGGGTCGCCAGAACGCGGCGCGACTCGCTGCGGTAGGTCGCCTCGACGATTTCGCGCGCCTGCTCGGCACAGGGCAATCGCTTACGCAGGCGTCGTAAACTCTTGTAAATATTCGTTTACGATCAACATATTATGACATGGGCTTGGCATTGCGGGATGAATGGCGTCTACTCTGACCTTTTCGGAGGGTTTCGAGATGACGTTGATGGAGACATTTTCCGGTCTGCCGGACCAGCGCAAAGGTGCGGCGCTGCGCTTCTCGCTGGCACAGATTCTGGTGATGGCAATCTGCGCGGTCCTGTGCGGAGCGGACAACTGGGTCGAAGTGGCCGACTGGTGCAAGGATCGTCGGCAGTGGCTCAAGGAACGATTTGGTTTGCGCTTGGACAGGGGCACACCGTCGCATGACACTTTTGGCGACGTGTTTGGCGTACTGGTCGCAAGCGTATTCGAGGCGCGCTTTCGGCAGTGGATCAACGCACTGGCGGGGGTGGTCGAAGGCGTGGTGGCGATCGATGGGAAGACCTTGCGAGGCTCGGGCAACAAAGGCAGCAATGCGCTGCTGCACATGGTGACGGCCTACGCGGTGCAAAGCGGCCTGTGCCTGGCGCAGGAAGGCACCTGCGGCAAGGGGCACGAGTTGACGGGGGTCAAGTCGCTGCTCGATATTCTGATCTTGAAAGGATGCATCGTAACGATGGACGCACTTGGTTGCCAGACCGAGCTGGCCGAGCGCATCGTCGCCCGTGGAGGCGATTACCTCTTGCAGGTCAAGGACAACCAGAAGAATCTTGCCGAGGCGATTCGCGAGTTCTTTGAGCAAGGCGGCAAGGCCGGCTTTGGTAAGCTCACGGTCGGACGCATCGAGGACATCGAGAAGGATCACGGCCGGATCTGGACACGCCGTTACACGTGGATCAACGATGTGTCCTGGATGGACAAGTCGATGTGCCAAGCGTGGAAGAAACTGGGCGGGGTGGGCATGATCGAGTCGGTGCGGCAAATCGGCGATGAAATTAGCGTCGAGCATCGCTACGCCATCGGTTCGTCGGGCGTGCAAACGGTCGAGATGTTCGCCAAGGCCTCGCGCAGCCACTGGGGCATTGAAAACGGGCTGCACTGGACGCTCGATGTGGTCTTCCGCGAGGATCAGTGCCGCACCAGAACCGGGCACTCGGCGCGCAACTTCTCGACGCTGCGCAAGTTTGTCCTGGCTACCTTACGCAAGGAAGAAGGTTCCAAGATGGGCTTGCGCCGCCGCCGTACCCATGCCGACCGCAATCAAGATTACCGTGAGTCCCTGATCGACACAGCATTCTCCGCATCGTCGAGCAAAGAATCCATGATAACTACGTAAGCGATTGCCCTGCTGCTCGGCAGGATCGGCGCTCATCCGGGGTCAGCGCAGCGCGCGCCCGAGCGGCTGCGCGATCCACCGACGCCCCGCGCCGGGCCGCTCCACGCTCGCGCGTGAGTCGCTACAGACAGGTAGCCTGAGAGCCTCACGGATAGGCCGTCTGCCGGCTGCCAATGCCGACAAGTCCATGGATGGACAATCTCCCGGCAGGCAAGGCTGTAACGCCCGTGGATACTGGCTCGCAGGCCGATGCCATGCGTGGAGACCGCGACACGTTCGATCGCCACGCCACCACAACGGGCCCGCAGGGGCAGGCCGGTCGCCACGCCTGCGACAAGCTCCTGGCGAGTGGGCCGGGGATGGTCGACTACGGATATTCGACATTACATGAGGGCCGACGCAACGGCGCCTGCCGAACCGGTTCGAACACCAGTTCCGGCAACACGATCTCCCACGTGTCGCAGCGAATCCGGTCCCGGTATTCCGGATCACCATCGTCCCGCTTGCGAACCACGACTGCTGCCACCCGGGCGGCGATGCAGGTCATGCCGCTCGGCGGCAGGTAGGCGCGTGCGAGTTGCCCTATCGTTTCACCGTTGCGGTCGTGGAGCATCCATCGTTCGCCAACCCGCGCGAGGTTCAGAGGATCGCCCGGCAGCAGTCCTGAAATCGCGCGATGGATTGCGTGCGACCGTTCGCGCCGTCCCGGATACCCGAGGTCGATCTCCCGCATCGACGGGCGCCGGTATTGGCGAGCCAGTTCCGGCGTCACTGCCGCTAGTTCGGTTGGCGGACGCTCAAGCATGTCCGGGTTTTCAGGCAAGCTGTCGAGCAGCGCGTGGCCGTCGTCGAGGCGCGCCAGGGTCAGGGTTTGCCGGGCACGCGTCATCGCCACGTAGTACAAGCGCCGGGGCGCATCACGGTCTTCATTCCGGCCGATCCGCTCCCACCCGCCGCCAAGAACGACGACATGATCGAACTCCAGGCCCTTCGCGCGATGGGCTGTCAGCAGGAGCAAACCTTTCTGTCGGCGCCTGGCCTCCCGTCCCCATTCGGCGAGCCAGTTCAGGCAGTGCTCGGTCGGAAGTTCAGCATCGGCAATTTCGCCAAGGTAGTCCTCGAACGCCTGCCGCAGGAGATCCCACCAGGGCCTGGCAGGCTGCGCATCGAGCCACTGCGCAATACTCTCTGCATCGACAAGCCGTTCCGGCTGATAGCGAAGCCACGACACCAGCGCCTGGGTCTCGCGCAGCCGCCAGAACTGGGCGGCATCTTCGTCAGCCACCTGCGCCGGGACTTGGTGCAGTTCGCAGAAACTGCGCATCGGCTCGAGCGATCTCCAGTCACGCGAAATCACGGCAGCCTTGGCCCAATTCCAGCCGGGCGCGACCGACGCCAGCCGCCGCAACTCGCTCATGACGGCGACCGCCTGCGACATGGTATTGCTGCCCGCCGGAAGGATCTGTACCCGACCCTGCGCGACGCGATCGATCTGCGCCCATGTGCCACCGGCCGGCTCCTTGTTGCGCGCTCGATCGATGGTGATCGGCTTGTCGGCCTTCATCCGGTCGAGGGCGGGTGCGATCATCAGGTTTGCCGCCGCTATGATGCTCGCGGACGAACGATAGTTCTCGGTTAGATAGCTCGCTTTCGCGGCGTAGTCGGTCTCGAAGCGGCGAATGAATTCGACCGAGGCCCCGTCGAACGCGTAAATGTTCTGGTCATCGTCGCCCACCGCGAACAGACTGAGCTTGCCTTCTTCATCGAGACTCGTTCGCCCGGCCAGGGCCGAGATGAGCTCGTATTGCTCGGGCCCGATGTCCTGATATTCGTCGACCAGGATCCAGCGGAATCCCGACAGCAGCCGATCCCGTTGCTCGTCCGCCTCGTCGGGCGCCAGGCCGTCGCCTTTCAGCAATGCAACCGCCTGCTGAATCACCCGCTTGAACGCCTCGTCGTCGACCTTCTCGGCGCGTCCGACGAAGCTCACCCCGGCCAGCCGCATGGCGAGCGCATGACACGTGAGAACCGTGACGCCCTTCGCGTCATCGCCGATCAGGGCCGCGAGTCGTCGCCGAATCTCGACCGCGGCATGGCGGTTGTATGCCAGCGCGAGAATGCCGCGGGGGTTCTCCCGGCACACCCTGACCAGGTAGGCGATCCTATGAACGAGCACCCGTGTCTTGCCCGAGCCGGGGCCGGCCAGAACCAGAACATTCGTCCGTTCGCGATCGTCGGCGACGATGCGCTGCTGCCGCGGGTTGTTGAGACTCTCGACGATCGCGCGCCATGATGCAGGCGTGGTCTGGCGTTCCAGATCCTTCTCCCGCCCCGGCAGCCAGCGCTGAATGAACTGCTCGCGTTTGAGGCTGAAGTAGTCCATCGCCAGGCGCAGTGCATCTGCCATCGCAGTCAGTCCGCGTTGCACGTATTCCGCCATCACGTGGATCTGCACCACCTGTTCATGGTAGTGCAGCCTCAGCGGCGCATAGTCGGCCTTGGCGAAGCCACGCTGCTCCGGGCTGAGGTGGATGGTCATCGCGGGCCGGAACACAGACAAGCCCTTGTTGAGTCGGACGACCTCCTGTTCATGCAACCAGAGCAGGGCGCGGTCCAGCAGTTTGGGAAAATCCCGAACCTCCGCTTTCAGAATCAGATCGTCCTCGATCGCGTGCAGCAGATTGCCGAGCGTGGTTTCCGCCAGAAGATCCGTTCCGCGCGTGCGCTCCGGCAAGCGCGCGAGCAGGTGGTCCAACAAGCGTTCGGCACCCGTGCGGCGCAATAGCGCCGTCGTCTCCAGCGCATGCCAGTCGCGCTGAAGCGTGACGGACGCCGATTCGGCATCCAGGCGACGCAGGCGCAGACTGCCGATCCCGCCGTCCTCGTTGCGACCGTCTGCCGCCAGACTGCGCAGAATGCGCCAGATCCGCTCGATCAGCGCATCCGGATGTCCGGCTTCCTTCAAGGCCTGTGCCACGCGCCGTAGCTGGAGTACCGAGGATTCGCCCTTGCCCAGATCTGGCGCCGCTTCCCGCAGAATTTCGATCAGCGCCACTTCGAGGGCTGCGGCCGACGCCAGACGCCTGGACGAGGACCGCTCGACCCCCGCGTGAACGAACGCGGTCAAGGCCGTGTCGTTGCTTGCGATGCCGAGGCGTTCGAGATCGAACAGGGCGGCGCGAACCTTTTCCGCGCTCAATCCCGAGACGAGCATCAGTTCGTCGGTGGAGATCCCGTCGTCCGGGTCGGCCGAAATCAGCGCGTCGGCCAGCGATGCCAGTTGGGTCCGGTATGCATTGGCGATCGATGCCTTGGCCAGCTTGCTTCGCGCTTCCTCGACCGAGGCAACCCGCAACGAGGAGGGAAAGACCTGCACCCGGTTCTCGTCCCGCGTCAGCAGAACGGCCTCTTCCAGCCAGGCGATTGCCGTGCGCACACGCGTATCGTCTGTCGCCGAATCGCGCTGGAAGGTGCCGTCCTCCTCCTCGGCGAGGATTTCACCGGCCGTTGCAATGACCTCGCCGCCCATTCGCTTGCGGCGGTCCAGGCGACGCAGGGACTTCATGATTGCCTGGATCTCGGGCTGCGTCAGCCGCGAGCGGGCAGACATGCCGAACTGCCGCTCGACATCGTCCGGCGTGTACAGGAGGACGCAGCGCGCGGTCTGCCGATCGCGTCCTGCGCGGCCGGCCTCTTGCAGATAGTTCTCCAGTGACCCCGGAATGTCGGCGTGAATCACCAGGCGCACATCCGGCTTGTCGATCCCCATCCCGAACGCATTGGTCGCCGCGATCACGCGAAGCTCGCCGCGAATGAACCGCTGTTGAACGCTCTTCCTGGTCTCGGGTGGCAGCCCCGCGTGGAAGTGTCCGGCCGCAATGCCCTTGCTGCTCAGGAAGGTCGACACGTCCTCCGCTTGCCTGCGCGAGGCGCAGTACACGATCGCACCGCCGGCCTTGTCGTCCGGCAGATCCTTTTCGAGAACCTGGAAGACGTGCGAGAACTTTTCCGGACCGGATGTGGGAACGACTGCGAACTCGAGGTTGGTTCGACTGGCGCCGCCGTCGAACACCTCGAGGTGAATGCCGACCTTGTCCTGAAAATGGGCAACGATGTCCGCCATGACGTCGGGCTTTGCCGTCGCGGTGAGGCAGAGAACGGGCGCAATCGGCGCGTTGCCGGCCTTCTCCCTGATGAAGCGGCCGACATAACGATAATCGGGGCGGAAATCATGCCCCCATTTGGAGATGCAATGCGCTTCGTCGACCACCCACGCGCCGATCTCGCGCTGGGCGAGGGCCTTGCGAAGGGTTCGGTTGCGCAATTGCTCGGGCGACACGATAAGGATGCCGAGATCGCCCAAGCGCACACGATCCAGCACGTCCGCACGCTCGGGCATCGACAACAAGCCATTGATCGCCGCGCACGACGAAATGCCCCTCGCTTCCAGTCCGGCGACCTGATCCGCCATCAGGGCGACCAGCGGAGAGATCACCACGGTCAGCGCGCCAGTCTTGTCATAACGTGAGAGCGCGGGCACCTGATAGCAGACCGACTTGCCGGTGCCGGTCGGCAGGATCCCCAGTACATGCTTGCCCCGCATCGCGGCGTCGACAATCGCCTGTTGCATGGGCGACCCATCGGGACCGGCGGGTTCGGGCCGAAACGCGTCGAAGCCGAACCAGCGCTTCAGTTCGGCGCGGGCATCGTGCTTTTCCGCGCACCAGGCGCACGAGGGGTCGGAACAGGCCGTATCCCGCAGGCGCTTGATCAGTGCGCCGGCCTCCGGAAACTGGTGGCGCACCCAGGGCGGCATCACGGAATTGCCACCCGATACCGACAACCATGCCAGGGCATACGCCAGCGCCCAGCCCTGATTCGCCGCATCCGCGACGACGTCGCGCCCATGCGTCATGCAGGTCCGGTCCTTCAGCAATGCCTCGACGGCGCTGCGCCCCTTCCGATCGGTGGGGCGCGGCTTGCGGCGCAATGTCGTGAAAAACGAGTTGATGCCGGTGGCGCTGTTCGAGGCTCCGTCCGCGGCTGTCGTCAGCCAATGCCAGGCCAATACCAGTCGCGGAGCGGCCTGGTCGAGTTCGCGCAGAGCATTTTGCTGATCGCGGAACAGCTCCAGGGTCAGGCGGGCATCCAGTTCCGGATCGTTGAGCCGGCCGCGCTTTAGCTGGCCATCCTGGTAATGCTTGACCAGGTGATGGTAGGGATTGCGCGGAAATGCAAGCGGGTTGAGACGAAGCGTGTCGACTGCCGGTAAACGGAGCAGGGCCAGATCTGGCTTTGCCGCCATCAGGTGCGGCAGGTCGAACGCGATCAGGTTGTGACCCAGAAGAAACGCAGCACCGACCGACAGCTCGTCAAGGCGCCTCAGCGCAGCCGACAGGTCGCCCGATCGATACGTGCATGTTGCGTCCGTGTCGCCCCGAATCGCGCCGAAACCGTGAATGCGGGCATCGCGAATGCCGACTTCCAGGTCGATCGAAAGACACCGCGGCGAAAAGACGCTGCCGTCGGGCGATGTCCGCTCCGGCTCATTCATGAACGCGATCGGCCATGCTCGATCGGGCGCGAACGAAGACGCGAGATGGTCGCGCCAACGCACCTTCAACGAGCCTTGGATACAAACCACTCGAATTGCATGATGACTGGATCCCGGAACCCGAGCAGTACGCCGTACCTCGCAATACCGTTGAACGCCGACGCATCGACAAGAGAACTACTCCGACTCGAACCCGTGGCTGGTGAATTTCAGGGTCCGGCTGTTCTCGGTTACCGTGCGGACAACATTGTCCGGGACACCCGAGGGGATCTCAGCCTCGACCTCAATCGTCACCCTGAGCGATGCACCGACCAGCCCCGCCAGATGAGAGATGACTTCATCCGCGATTCGGCTGGCATCGCGTCCGACACGATTGGAGTCGAGGACCACCGCGCCATGGAAACGCGTCGGCCTGGTTGCCGCGGGTTGCTGTGTTGTCTTGGTGGATGACGTACCTGGCTGGGGATCCGTGCCGGTGCTCTCTCCAGATGGACGCCCTGCCGCGCCATCAGTTTGCGTGGCGACACGCTCCGCATCAAGTTGCGCGCGCGCCACGTCGGGCTTCACAAGAAAACCGGGTGCATGAACGTCGTTGAGCATGACCATCGTGCCGCCGCGCAAGCCCTTGTAACGTCCGGCTGCCTCGTCGAAACTGTCGGCAAAACCGAAGCTGTCCTGCGACCAGGTCAGCAAACTTGCGCCGTCACCGATTGCATGCAACAGGACATTCGAATCAGTGAAACGGGGCAGATAGAGGTAGCGCGCGAAATCCTCGACCAGTTGCCTGACTGCCACATGATCGCCCCGCCAGAGCGGAACGCGATCCAGTTCCATCCGAAGCCGCGTCGGCGCGAAGCTGGTCAGCAGCAATTCGTCGGTGCGCAGCTTCTTGCTGGCACGTGCTGCCAGGGCGTCGTTGCCGGAGAGGCGCAATGCCTCCCAAGTCACCGGCGCTTGTGGCGTGGCTTGCACCGGCACCATCAGCCATTGGTAGGTCTCGGGCAGGCGCGCAATCACCGCGCCCTCGGCGGCGGACTTTTGGGTCTCAGCCTGTGTAACCTGGAACGGCGAGAGATTGAGATTCTTCTGCTCGGCCAGAATCGATTCCCACGCCAGAAGTTTGCGTGCCGCCTCGTCGAGGTCTTGCAGGCGGGTCTTGTCCGCGGCCAGGAATACCAGGGTGTTGCGATACAGCCTGGGCGTGTTGCCGCGCGTTTCGAGAATCGACTTCGCCGTCAATTCGGCCGGATTGCCGGCTTCCTTGCTGAACGGGTGATCGACCCCAAGCACCACCAGGCGCGCATCGAAATCGTCCGGCACGTCGGCGCCGGTTTGCGGCATTGGATGGATGCGATTGAAGTCGCCGGTGCGGGCCAGATCCTTGCGCAATCGTTGCTCCAGCTCGTGCGCCACCTTGTCCGGCTGGCGCTTCAACTGCTCGGCCCGATCCTCGGCCAGTTTGGTCACGGTCGGCTGGGTCGAGTACCAGCAGTGCGGCCCGTCCTGGTAGAGATAGGTCGCGGCGCCGGCCATGCGGCGCAGCGCATCGCCGAATACCGCCGGCGATTCGCCGGGCATCACGCAGCCCAGCTTCACCCGGCGATCCTCGATGCCCTTGTGCGCCGCCGCCGTGGTCGGCGCCGAGCCCATGTAGATCGCCCGCGCCACACGACGGCAGGCCGAGAATTTGCCCAGGTTCGGCAGTTCGCCGTCCAGCTTGAGCGGCAAGGAGTTCGGCCCGTCGACATCCTTCTCGATCACCGGCACCCAGTTGTCCGAGAGGTAACGCGTCAATTCCGATTGCACACGCGGATCGTCGATCGCCACATTAGCCGGAAGGATCAGCGGATTGCGGTCGCCCTTTTCCCACAGGCTGTGAATCACCGCCGCCATCAGGCGCAGCACGCCGCGCGTGCGCTGGAATTTGACCAGCGTCGACCAGTCGGTATAGAGCCGGTCGAAGATCTCCGGGTGGATCGGGTAGGCCGCCTTGATGCGCTGCTCGTATTCCGATTCGCGGCACTCGGGCGGAAACTCGGCCTGCTGGGTGCGGTAAAAATCGGCAAAGGCCCGTGCCACCACATCGCGGTCCTTGAACTGCGCGGGGTCGGAGAGCGGCTGGAACAAGCGCCGCCGCACGATCTCGAAGCCTTCTTCCGCCGTCGCCGGCCGCCAGGAGGATTCCACGCGGCCCACCACATTGCGCAGCCGATCCAGCGCCTCGCGCCCGCGGGTGCCGCCGACTTCGACGTCGTTGGCTCGGGTATGTGGCGAGCCGGAAGTGTCGGATGCCGGCAGACTGATCACCAGCAGGCAGTTGTTCGCCAGCTTGGCCGATTCGCTCAGCACCTGTGCAAAGGTGAATTGCGTCTCGAAGCCGCCGGCCGGCAGATCGCTCTGATCGTGGAGTTGACGCGCGTAGGCCACCCATTCGTCGATCAGGATCAGGCACGGGCCGTATTCATTGAACAGCTCGCGCAGCACGTCGCCCGGGCTGGTGGCGCGCTCGTCGTCCTTCGCAATCCGCGCATAGGCTGATCGGCCGCCCAGTTGCCAGGCCAGTTCGCCCCACAGCGTATGCACTACCGTGCCGTCGGACTTGGTGGATGGGTTGCCCGGCGAAATCTTGTTGCCCACCAGCACCACGCGCCGTGCGCTCGGCAGCGTGCTGGCGCCTGCCGCGGCCATCACCGCGTCGATGCCGGCCAGGTCAGTCGGCGCAATGCCGGAAAACAGGTGATACAGCGCCAGCATCGAGTGCGTCTTGCCGCCGCCGAAGTTGGTCTGCAACTGCACCACGGGGTCACCACCGCCCGCCGACAGGCGACGCACGGCCCCGATCAGCATTTCCTTGAGGCTCTCGGTCAGGTAGGTGCGGCGAAAGAACTCCACCGGGTCGCGGTATTCGGCCGTGCCCTCACCCAGATGCACCTGCCACAGGTCGGCGGCAAATTCGGCCTGCTGGTAACGGCCGCTCGCCACGTCCTCGTGCGGCGTCACCACTTCGCGCCAGGGCTTCAGGCTGCCCGCGACACCGCTTTCGATGGCGATGCCGGCCGACTTGCGTTTTTCGCCGCGCGCCTGCTCGTCGAAGCGCACGCGCAGCAGCTCCATCTTCATCTTTTCCACTTCATCCGCCTGCGTCGCGGACACCGCGGTGAGCAGGCGCCCGGCAGAATCGAGGGCGCGGTAGGCGTCGTCGCTGGAGAAGGTTTCCTGATGCGCCCATCTGTTGCGCACCGCCAGAATCTCGTTCGCCAGACTCCGCTCTGACTTGCCGAGAATCTGGCGAAACACATCACCCCATTTGCGATCCATCACCACCAGCAAGGCCGCTATGTCGTTGAGGGATTCGGTCTTTCCGGCGCCAAGGCGCGTGTCAGCCAAGATGTCCTTCACCTCGAAAGCCCAGCCGTCGCCGTACCTGGCTTTGAGCTCCCGCTCGACAAACGGCCCGAGGCCGGCTTTCAGAAGTTCCAGTGCCTTGCCGACCCGCTCGAAGTTGGTGATGGCCATCTTGTCTTACGCTCCTCGGAGTGCCGCCTTCAATTGCTTCAGCAACGGCGGCAGAGCGAGCTGCACCGTATCCCACAAAATTTTCTGGTTGATGTCGTAGTAGGCATGCACCAGCCGGTTGCGCATGCCGACGATCTGCGGCCACGGCACGTCGGGGATTTCCGCGCGTCCGGCTTCGCTCACCTGGGTGGCTGCCTCGCCCACGATCTCGACCGCGCGCGTCAAGGCCAGCCGCAACATCGGGTCGCCGCCCAGATCTTCCCGATTGCGATCCCGGACAAAACTCAGCGCCTGTTCGGCCGCTTCGATCATGTGCTGGACGCGCCAGCGGTCATCCGGCGACATACTGAACCTCGGCCGTGCGCACCACTTCGTCGCGGAAGTAGCGGCTCAGATCCTGTGGAGTACGCAGATCGACCTTGCGCCCCCCCAGCGCCTGCGACAATTCGATTTCGATCTGCGCCATGTCGAACAAGGTCGGCCGCGCGTCGGGTTCGAACTCCACCAGCAGGTCGATATCGCTGTCGGGCCGTGCGCAGCCTTTCAGTTGCGAGCCGAACAGGGACAGGCGGCGAATGTGATGCTGCTTGCACAATCGCGCCAGGGCAATTTCTTCGAGGTTCAATGCAGGGTGCATCCAAGCGTCCTCCTCGTGCCTATTGTTGCTCAAACAGGTCGCCGCTGCCGGGCTCGGCGGCGTGGGGCGTTTCCCGCGCCAGCCGGACGATCTCCGGCCAGCTCTGCACCAGGGCGTTGTAGGCCATCGCCTCCGCAGCGCGCTTCTTGCGCTCGCACAGGGTGTAGAGGCGGTAGCACAGTTCGCGGGCGGTCTCGGCCCGGCTGCCGAGTCTGGCGACCAGCGCGGCGGCGGCGCCTTCGCCGCCGGCTTCGAGCACGCGGATCAGGTGGTGCACCATCTCCCAGACGGTGAGCCGAGGGTCGGCAGTCGGGTTCCAGTCGGCGGGGAGTTCGGCGGGTTTCAGCAGTCGCACCTTGCCGGCCTTGGATACCAGAATGCCGGCATCATTGAGGCCGGAAACGCTGGTGTTCTTGGACTTGGAGAGTTGTTCGGCGACGCCGTAATCGCCCTCGGCAAAGCCGGTCTGCTCGAACCAGGTCAGCGAGACGATGCATCGCCAGCGTCATACCGACGAGAAAGAAGGTCTCGGCCTTCTCCTTGCTGCCGTGGCGGTAAGGCGTGGCGACTAGCTCTTCTGCCTTGGGCACAGCAAGCGTGGCGAAGAGGTCGGGGAATACCGGGCGGAGCGAGCGGCGCAGCCAGACGTAGAAGAAGTCCGACAGGTCGGCATAGCCGATGTTGTCGTAATAGGGCGGGTCGGTAGAAACAACCTTTGATACAGCCAATTCTTGCGTTTGGGCATCTGCCTGTAATACATAAGCTGGATGATCCAATGCAGCTGAGATCGTCTTGCCGACTGAGGCCGTCGTAGCCCCAAAATCGCCGGCTGCCCCCCCAAACGGATTGACCTCAGGGAAATCCCAAGCCATCGGGATGGCTTGCCTGCTAAACAGATTCACGCTTTGTTCCCTGCTCTGCGACCAGACAGCAAGTGCATTAATGGTGTTGGTCGTCCGGCTGACCGCCAACCCCAGATACACCCCCACCGCATCCGCATTCGCCGTCGCGCCAGCGCCAGTCTTTTCGAGGGGCTGGCCGTCATCAGGCAGACCGGCGGCGAGCGCGTCGCGCTTGACCCGCTCACGCGCTTCGCCCACCAGGTCGGAGAACGTCGTCAGCGCCACGAGTTGGCGGGGGGTGAAGAGGTCACCCCATGTCGTCAGGCCGTAGGGCGTGCAGTTGCCGCCAGTCATGCGGGTGGGAATGTCGCCTTCTGGCTTCCAGTCCGGCTGCGCCTTCAGTGCAGCGGCTTCGTGTTCCGGTGTCGGCGCGAGATAGACGCGCCCGCGTGTGCCATCGGCCACCACCGCCATCAGCTGCGCGCCGATGCGCCCGGCCTTGCCTTCGGCCTTAATGTAGTCGCCGGAGATCGGCGCGCCCGACATCAGGCAGGCAAAGTTCGCCCGCGCCAGCTTGGTGCCGTTCATTGCTCCTTCCGCATCCGTCGGCTTGCCGACATTCACCGCGAAGCGGTAGCCGTCGCCTTCGATCACCGGCTCGACGTAGGCCTCCTTGCCCACCTTGGTGGAGAGCATGAAGGTCGAGGCAAGCGGCACATCGACATTGGCAAACGCCGGGTTGGGGCTCTTCACGGTGCGCGCCCACAGCCAGGCGATGACGGTCAATTTCCTGCCGATATAGGGCTTAAGATCGGGCCGCTCCTTGGCCATCTCGGCCGTTACCTCAACCTTGGGGTAGAGATGGCCGATGCGCTTCTCCGCCTCGTCGCGCATCCACTGGCCGTAGTAGCGTACGTCCTCGGCCAGACCCTGCGCACCCTGCCAGTTGCGGCCGGCGAGGTCGCGGTTCTTCTCGGTGTCCGGATTCACCGGTGGCTTGCCGGCAAAGCGCGGCGGAATCTCGATCATCGCCTTGTTGATCAGCACCGCCACCGGGTTCAGGTCGCTGGCATAGCTCTCCAGCCCCAGACGTTGTGCTTCCAGCGGCAGCGCGCCACCGCCGGCAAAGGGGTCGTGAAAGGCCGGCAGCTTGTAGCGATCGAACAGTTCCTTCGCGCGCGGATGGTCGGCGTTCTCGGCGCAGGTATAGCGCCAGCTCTGCCAGATCTCGTCGCGCGCCTGCTGCAACACTTTTTCGTTGGTGGTGTTCTCCCACTTGACCAGCTCTTCGATGATGCGGAAGAGCCGCTGGCGCTCCTTCTCCTGTTTCTTCTCAGTGGGAAACAGGTCGGGATGCGCCGAAGGGTCATCGACCATCTGCGCGAAGATCACCGCCCGCGCCGCCGCCAAGGGGCGGCGCGCCCACCACAGGTGCAGGGTGCTCGGATGGCCGTGACGGATGGATTTCTCGCGCGCCGCCGCCGCCTTGTTGATGGCTTCCAGCGGCAGGGCGACTTCGATGAGCTTCTTCTTGGGGGTCACGCTTTCTTGCCTTTCTTCTTGGGTGGTTCCTGTGCGGCTGTTTCGCTCAATGCATAGAGTTCGTGCAGCTTGGCCTGCAGCAGCTTGCGGTCCGGCAGCCGGGTCTGGTATTGCGCGACCAGCGCCGGAGACATCGAGCGGCTCAGCGCGTATTCGACCACTTCGTTGTCCTTGCTGGCGCACAGCAGCACGCCGATGGACGGCCCTTCATGCTGCTTGCGATAGCCGCGGTCGAGGGCTTCGAGGTAAAACTCCAGCTTGCCCATGTGTTCGGGCTCGAATTCTCCGATCTTCAGTTCGAAGGCGACGAGGCAATTGAGTTCGCGGTGGAAGAACAGCAGATCAAGTGCAAAGTCCCGGCCGCCGACCTGCAGCGGTACTTCGCTGCCGATGAAGCAGAAGTCGCGGCCCATTTCACTGAGGAATTGGCGCAGCTTGCGCAGCAGACCCTGATGCAGGTCGGCCTCGCGATGGCCGTCGGGCAATTCCAGAAATTCGACGACGTAGGCGTCGCGAAAAACCGTTTCGGCAGCGGGGTGCAATTCTCGCAACGCTGTTGAGAGTTGTGGCGGATTGAGCAGCGCACGCTCGAACAGGGCGCTGTCGATCTGGCGCGCCACCTCCCGCACCGGCCAGCGTTGCTGGATGCTCATGCGCAGGTAGAACTCGCGTTCCTCGGCGCGTTTCGTCTTGCCAAGGATGTGCAGATGCGCCGACCAGGGCACTTCTCTCAACAGCGTCGAGAGTTCTGCCAGGTTTGCCGCCGGTTCGCGCCAGGCTTCGAAGAACTGGCGCATTCGCCACAAATTCTGCGGCGAGAAACCCCGCAGTCCCGGTTGGCGCGACTGGATGAAGGCGGCCAGCGCGGTGACGGTGCCCTGGCCCCAGCCATCGCTGGCGATACGCATGCTGATGGTCTCGCCCACCTGCCAATACAGATCGATGAGCGCGGCATTGACGGCGACGATCGTCCGCTCACGCGCAGCCTGAATCATGCCGAGGACATCGGCGAAACCGTGTTCCGGCGCGGTGGCAACGGCGCTGGCCTTGGGCTGATCGGTGCGCGGCTTGGCCGGTTTCATCGCGGCGCCTCGGCACGGGCCAGCAGTTCGGCAAAGTCGTAATTGACGCTGGTGACGCCAAAGTCCGGCTCGCGCTGGAAAGGCTGGTGCAGGTAGTGCGTGCGGTGAGCGCCTTCGCCGCTGAATTCGACGATGGCAAGGATGAAGTCCTCGGGCTTGTTGAGCGAATAGAGGATTTCGTTGCGGGTGACTGTGATGGTGGGCGCGCCGGTGACACGGCCCTTGACTTCGATGAAGCGCAATTTGCCGCTGCCGGAGACGCGGCTTTCGATGTCGTAGCCGAGCTTGTCGAGTTCACGGTCGGTGGGATCGAAGCCCAGGCTCCGCTCGACGTCCATGACGATGGCACGGGCGCGGGCTGCGCTGGCTTGCGTGTCCGTGGGCGCCACAGGGGCAGTCGTCGCCGCACCGCTCATCGCGTTGATAAGCCCGATCGGCACCACCAGCAGTCCGCCCAGGACGACCGGTGGCAGTGGTGAAAGCTGGGCTTCGAGCTTGAGGTCTTCCAGGCGTTTTTGCAGTCGTCCCTGCAGCAGATCCGCACGCTTGCGCGCCTCGCCCGAGTTGAGCCTCGCATTGGGCCTGCCGGCGGCCTCTTGCAGCTTGAGTTCTTCGGCGCGATGGTCCCAGTAGGTGACTTCCTTGGTCAGCCTATCTTTGACCGCCGCCTCGGTTTTGGCGATGAGTTCGAGTTTGCCAGCCTTCACTTCATGCAGGTGCTCGGGCACCACGTGGGTGATGGCGTAAGCCTGCGCTTTCGGTTCGATTTCCCGATCGATCCACTGGCATTGCGGCTGGCCAAGCAGGGCGTCAATGGCCGGCTCGTCGTCCTTCAGTGGGCGGTAGTCGAGATAGGGCGCGTAATGGACGTGACGGGCATTGCTGGCGGCATCCATCTCGACATAGAGCAGGCGCTTGGACACCACGCGACGACTGCCGTCGCGGTTGAGGCTGGCATCCTGGATGGCGTGTTCGAGGTAGAACAGCACGCGCGGTTCGGTGCCGGCATCGCGCTCGTCGACCAGCACGGCGCCGCGCTTGAGCAGGTCGCGGTTGCGCTCCAGCGTCAGGTCGATCACGGCATCCAGCAGCGGATGACCGGGACAAACGAAGGCGGCGAGCGGCTGGCCCTGGGGCGCCACCAGGGATTTCTCGAAGGCGATGCGCTCGTAGCGCGGCAGTACCGGTTCGCCGATGCCGATCAGGCGGTCGCGATTCCTCACCGGGGCCGGCACATGGGTGATTTCGAAGCGCCGCGGCTCCCGTTGCCTGGCGTTGCCGCCCAGGCGCTTGAAGGCTTCGAGGAAGAAGGACTCGATGTAGTGGGGTTGCAGCCGCCGGGCGTCGGCCCGCTCCATGTCCGCGCGGATGCGCTGGACGGCGCTGGCATCCATGCTGTCGCGGGCGAGCTGCCGTTCGTCCAGCAGCGTCTGCAGATGGCCCGTGTCGAGTGCGCTGTCGAGTACCGTGGTCAGATAGGCTTTGACCTCGGGCCTTTCGCCATGCCGGATGGCTTCGATGAGCAGATCGCGCAGGGACATCACCTTGCCGTCGGTCTCGAAGGCTAGTTTGCCGAGCACGTCGAAGACCTGCCCGCCGAGCGCCTGGCGTGCCTGTTCGAGCTTTTCCAGCAGCCGGTGATAGACATCGCCTTCGCGGGTGTCCTCGGCGACCAGGTTCCACAGGTGGCAGACCTCGGTCTGGCCGATCCGGTGGATGCGCCCGAAGCGTTGTTCCAGCCGGTTGGGGTTCCAGGGCAGGTCGTAATTGACCATCAAATGGGCGCGCTGCAGATTGATGCCCTCGCCGGCGGCATCGGTCGCCAGCAACACCTGCACGGTTGGATCGTGCCGGAAGGCTTCCTGCACCTTGAGCCGGTCTTCACGGCCGGTGCCGCCGTGGATGATGACGACGGCTTGCTTGCGCCCCAACAGCGTGGTGATGCGGGTTTCGAGGTAATTGAGGGTGTCGCGGTGCTCGGTGAAGATGACGAGCTTTTGATGCGGCGATGGCTTGGGCGGCGCAATCGTGCCGGCACCATAGGGCGCGTCGGGTTCGGCGACCCCAGCGCCGATCCCAGCCGGCGTGAAGATCTCGCCCAGCAGGCTGGCCAGCTCGCGCCACTTGGTGTCGGTGCCGCTGCGTCGCACGGCCAGTGCGCTCGCTTCCAGCCCCTTGAGCGTTTCGATCTCGATTTGCAACTCGGCGATGGAGCGTGCCGCGGTGGCCTGATCGAGAATTTCTTCTTCGGCGGCGGCGACTTCGTTGTCGGGCGCTTCTTCCAGGTCAGCGACGTCCTCGAAGTCGAGCACCGGCAAACCCGGCGACAGGATTGGCGAGACCTGTCCGCCGCGATGGAGCACTTCGAGTTCGCGCAGGCGGCTTTCCAGCCTTTCGCGGCGACGGCGCAGGGACTGGTAGATCGCTTCCGGTGACGAGGCGAGGCGCCGTTGCAGGATCGTGAGCGCAAAGCCCACGGTGCCGGCGCGCTTGTCGTTCTCCAAGGCTTCGGCACGGTTGAATTCTTCGCGGACGTAATCGGTGACTGCCTTGTAAAGCGCGACTTCCGGGTCCGACAGAAGGTAGGGCACCGTGTAGGCGATCCGTTCCGGGAACAGTGGCGTGCCATCGAACTTGCGCAGACCCTCCTTGACCATGCGGCGCATCAGGTCGGACACATCGGCCGTATGCACGCCATCACGGAAGCGGCCTTCGAAGCGGTCGCCATCGAGCAGGGCCATGAACAACTGAAAGTCGGCTTCCTTGCCGTTGTGCGGTGTCGCCGACATGAGCAGGAAATGCCGCGTCAGCGTCGACAGCAACTGACCGAGGCGGTAGCGCTTGGTGTATTTGGTTTCGCCGCCAAACACGGTGGCAGACATCTTGTGCGCTTCGTCGCAGACGACCAGGTCCCAGCGGCAGTCCGGTGCCTGCAGCTTCGCCTGCACGTCTTCATTGCGCGAGAGCTTGTCGAGACGGGCAATCACCAGGTTGGTTTCGAGAAACCAGTTGCCGGTGCGCGCGGCTTCGAGCTTGTCGTTGGTGAGAATGTCGAACGGCAGATGAAAGCGCCGGTAAAGCTCGTCCTGCCATTGCTCGGCCAGACTGCCCGGGCAGACGATCAGGCAGCGCTGCAGGTCGCCGCGTGCGACGAGTTCCTTGATGAGCAGGCCGGCCATGATGGTCTTGCCGGCGCCGGGGTCGTCGGCCAGCAGAAACCGCAGCGGCTGGCGCGGCAGCATGTGCTCATAGACGGCCGTGATCTGGTGCGGCAGCGGATCGACCACGGAGGTATGTACCGCGAGCACCGGATCGAACAGGTGCGCCAGCCGTATGCGCTGCGCTTCGGAAACGAGCCGAAACTGCGCGCCATCGCCATCGAAGCTCCAGGGGCGGCCTTGTTCGACGATCTCCAGGCGAGGTTCGTCGTGGCGATAGAGCAACTCGTTGGCGACCTTGCCGGTTGGCGTCTTGTAGGTGAGTTCCAGGGCTTCCGAACCGAACCACTGGACGCTGACGACCGTGACCATGGCGTCGGGGACAACACCCCGAACGGCCGCGTTGGGCTGGAGTTGTTCGAGTTTCATGGCTCGGCGGGCTGAACGGAAGAACGCGACAGAGACGAACAAAGTGCCGGCGAGAAAGACACCACCTGACCAACCTCCCTGGTTTGTGACCCGATCCGGATAGCTCTCGGGCATTCTCGCATGGCCTTGCCGATACGTGCTTTTGGCGACTCGCTGGTCGAACGAACATGCTTGCGAAGGGGCCATTTGCTGGACGCTCGAATGATCAGTATCGAGATATCGGGGACGTGGTTCCAATCGGGTGGCGCGAAGGTGTGAGGCCCTCGGCATGGGTAGGCTGATAGCCGCATGGATAGGGGATCCGCAGGCTGGCAATGGCGAGGATCTCATGGATGGCTGCTCTCCCGGCAGGCACGGCTGGGATGCCCGTGGATATTGTTCCGCAGGCCGATGCAATGTAGGGACGCGGGGCTTGCGCCTGCCGATACAGCCAACCCACGGCCAACCCGCGCTCTTGTGCAATGCAGCAATCCTTGCTATATTGACTTTCATTGGCGGGGAGCTTGCCGTTCCGCAGAAAGCCCGATCATGTTTGCCGTTGATGACCCGACACTTGCATTGATCGCCCGTTTCGTGGGCGGCTCGGCGCGCCCGGAACTCTCGGATACGGAATTCCTTCACCGGCAGGTCGCCGCAATTCAGCAGTATGTCGAGCGCTTTCCTGAGGACGAGCGGGAATCGCGGGCGTTCGAGTGGATCGAGGCCAATGCGCGGGCATATCGCCAGAAATCGCAGAAGCGGGCGGCGGTCGAGGTACTGGGCGACGCGCGCTGTCCCGATTGCCCGCTGTCGGGTGGCGACGCGATCACGCCTTGTTCGATCCACACGCGCTGGCTGGCACTCTTGCGACGCTACGCGGCGAGCGAGCTTTCTTCACACGACTATGTCGAAGCGAGTCTGGCGCTATTGGAGGCGCACAAGAACCGGCTCAAGGTCGGTCAATGCCGCGAACCGTCCCGCTTCGCCGCTGCGGCGGTGTCCTGCAGTACCTGACGCGCTGGTTTGTGCTGCGGAAGTCGGCGCAGTATCCGCAGGATCCGATCGGCATCGCACGCCGGGCAGTTTCGTGGTCCATCGCTGGAAGCCGCATGGATATTGGCTTCCAGGCGAGCCTCCCTGAAGATGCCCGCCCCGTGCGGGCCCCAGCCCTGCACGCCGGTCGAATCATGCGCCGGTCTTCGGATAGCCGACCGTCTGTGCCAGCAACACTTGCTGGTCGTGCGGCAGACCCAGTGCGTCGGCGATCGCGTCGCGGTCTATCCATGCCCGAATGACGGTGGCGAGCCCGGCGCTGGCGCAGTACAGATAGACGTTCTGCGCGATCGCCCCGGCAGCCGTCGACGCGTAGGATCCGCGCTGCGCGACCGGCACCGCACCCATGCGCGCGTGGTCGGCGACATAGACCAGGTCGAGCGGCGCCTCGTCCACGAAATCCTGGTAGCCGGTGACCCGGCGCACGTCGCTCGCCGATGCGAGCCGGAGTGCGTGCGCAACTGGGTCGTAGCGATAGGCGCCTGCCGGCAGGGCGAGGTAGATGTCGATCTCCTGCGCATTCAGTGCGGAGGGTGCCGTTCGACCACCCTCCGCGCGATTGATGCCGTATGCCGCCCAGAGCAGCGCCGACAGGACCAGCGGCGGCAAGGGGTCGGGCTTGAACTCGCGCGAGGAATGGCGGCGCGCCAGGGCCTCCATCAGCGGTAGTCCGCCGTGCCGCTCCGGCTCCGGCAGCGCGATCGAGGCGGCCGAGTTTCCTGTTGCCGGCTCCGGGCGCAAACGACCCATCGCGCCGAGAACGAGTTTGCTCAGTGTGCTCATCATGTTTCCCCAGTACGATTCACGGGCATGTGCTAGAGCGGCCGGACGACTTGAATCGTATCCGGTTCGTCCCAGTCATGATGCAGGGTGAATCCCAGTTGCCGCGCGAATTTCAGCATCTTGTGATTGCTCGCCAGGATGATCCCCTCCATGCTCGTCAGGCCGCGTGCGCGAGCCGTATCCATCAAGGTCGCCATGAGGATTCCCGCGACCCCCGAGCCCTGCCAGGCGTCGTCTACGGCGACCGCGAACTCGCAGCTTGCGCCTTTTGGATCGACGATGTAGCGGGCCACGCCGATTTCCGTCTCCTTCCCGTCGCGCGGCAGGGTTGCTACGAATGCCATGTGCTTGTCGTAATCGACGTCGGTCAGGTAACGCAGCTTGGTCGCCGGCAGTTCGTTCAACGTCACCATGAAGCGCGAATAGCGCGACTCGGGCGACAGATGCCGCACGAAGTCGGCCTCGATCGGCGCATCGTCCGCCTTGATCGGGCGAATCGTCACTTCGCTGCCGTCGAACAGGTAGCGTTTGCGGATCAGCTCGGCGGGATATCGTGCCATTGCGATCGTCAGCCGGGCGAATGCCGCGACGGCCTGGCGACGAGGTAGTCCACGATCGCGTTCAGCGTCTGCAGCTTGCCGTAGTCGGACTCCGCGATATCCACCCGAAACTTTTCGCGCAGTTCGACGATGACATTGAGCCAGTCCATCGAATCGAGATCGATCTGATCGCGCAGCGGCTTGTCGGACTCGATACGATCGGCATCGATCTCCGGCGCGATGGACCGCACGACTGCGACTACCGCGGCGCGGATTTCCTTGTCATCCATGGTGGTTGAACTCCAGCGTGGATCGCTCGGCAACCGGCCACGCGCCGACGGCGGGTGGCACAGCGCGTTCGACGACCTGGTTCAGCGAGTTTACACAAGCACCACACCCGCGCAAGCTGTCCCGCTCTACACTTGCGCAAGCGCTACGCTCGACGGAGCCATTCGGCACGATGCGACCCCGAGTCATCCGCAAGTCACCCCAGAACCTGCGTGTGCCGCCTCATCTCGCGGACTGGAAGGGCGAGCGTGCGCGCTTCGCGTGGTCGGATGCGCGCAAGGAACTCACCGGTGCTGCGCAAGGCGACCTCAACACCGGCCGTCTGGCGGTGGATCGGCATCTCGCCACGGCCGTGCGGGAGCGTGTCGCGTTTCGCTTCATCGGTCGAAACGATGCGCGGCGCGATGTCACCTATGCGGAACTCGCGCGGCAGACCAACCGCTTCGCCAATGTCCTCAAGCGGCTCGGCGTCGGCAGGGGCGAGCGCCTGTTCATTCTGGCAGGTCGGGTGCCGGAGCTCTACACGGCAGCGATCGGCGCGCTCAAGAACGGCACGGTGGTCGCGCCGCTGTTCTCCGCCTTCGGTCCCGAGCCGATACGCACGCGCATGGCGATCGGCGAGGGCAGGGTGCTGCTGACCAGCGAGTCCCTGTTTCGCCGCAAGGTGGCTGGCATTCTCGGCCAACTGCCGGCGCTCGAGCACATACTGCTGATCGGCGACGATGGCAGCCGCACCGACGTTCCCGGAACCCTCGATCTCGCGACGCTGATGGAACAGGCCGCGGATGATTTCGAGGCCGTTCCCACTTCGGGCGAGGACATGGCCCTGCTGCATTTCACCAGCGGCACCAGCGGCGCGCCCAAAGCCGCGGTTCATGTGCACGCCGCGGCGATTGCCCACTATGCCACCAGCAAGTACGCGCTCGATCTGCACGGGCAGGACATGTTCTGGTGCACCGCCGATCCGGGGTGGGTGACCGGCACGTCGTACGGCATCATCGCGCCGTTGCTGCACGGCGTGACCAGTCTGGTCGACGAGGCCGACTTTGACGCCGAGCGCTGGTACCGCCTGCTGCAGGAGCATCGGGTCAGCGTCTGGTACACGGCGCCGACGGCGATCCGCATGCTGATGAAAGGTGGTGCGGAACTCGCCCGCAAGTACCGCTTCCCGGATCTGCGTTTGGTCGCCAGCGTCGGTGAGCCGCTCAATCCGGAAGCCGTCTGGTGGGGGATCGAGGTGCTGGGACTGCCGATCCACGACAACTGGTGGCAGACCGAGACCGGCGCCATCATGATCGCCAATACCGTGGCCATGGACATCAAGCCTGGCTCGATGGGCAAGCCCTTGCCGGGCATCGACGCCAGCCTGGTGCGCAGGTGCGAGGGCGGCGGCGTCGAACGGCTCGACGCCGCCGAGGCCGAGGGAGAACTGGCTCTGCGGGTCGGCTGGCCGTCGATGTTCCGCGGCTATCTCGGGCAGGAAGATCGCTACCGCAAGTGCTTTGCCGGTGACTACTACCTGACCGGCGATCTGGCCAGGCGCGATGCGGAGGGTTACTACTGGTTCGTCGGCCGCGCCGATGACCTGATCAAGTCGGCCGGGCACCTGATCGGCCCGTTCGAGGTCGAGAATGTGCTGATGGAGCACCCTGCGGTCGCCGAAGCCGGTGTCATCGGCAAACCCGATCCGCTGGTCGGCGAGGTGGTCAAGGCCTTCGTCTCGCTCAAGCCCGGATTCGGCGCGAGCGACCCGCTGCGCATGGATCTGCTCGGCCACGCGCGCAAACGGCTGGGCGCTGCGGTGGCGCCGAAGGAGATCGCCTTTCTGGCGACCCTGCCGCGTACCCGCAGCGGCAAGATCATGCGCCGCCTCCTGAAGGCGCGCGAGCTTGGACTGCCGGAGGGCGACACGTCGACGCTGGAGGGCCCGGCGTGAGCGCTGTCCGACAGTTTATGGGTTCGCGTTCAGCCCGGCCCCGCGCAGCGCAAGCGCGCGCGCAGCGTGTCGATTTCTTCCAGCATGTCGGCCACCAGCGCCGCGAGTTCCGGGCCGGCGTCGAAGTCGCGCTCGAGCTGGCGCATGCGGCGGGCGCGCAGTATGGATTCGCTGCGGCAGCGCCATACGCCTGCCACGCTTTCGGCATGCGGGATCAGGCCTTCCTCAATGTGGCGGGCGAGCCAATCGGGTTCCACCGGGCAGGCGGCAGCCAGCTGTTCGAGTGTCAGCCAGGTGTCTTCGAGCAGGCTGCCGATCAGGATCTCTTGGTCGCGCATGGATCAGTTCCTCGCTGCATGGCGCGGGTCGAAGGCAAGCTCGCGCGCCATGGTTTCATAGAGCTGCCGGGCCTCGGGCGTGTCGGCCGGCGGCAGCACCAGCTGGATGTCGAGCAGCAGGTCGCCCGGCGGCTCGCCCGGAATACCTTTGCCGCGCACGCGCAGCTGCTTGCCGCCTTGCACGCCGGCGGGCACCCGCACCTTGATCGTGCCGTGCGGCAGGTCGAGCGCGATCGTTGCGCCCAGTGCCGCTTCCCAGGGGGCGACCGGTAGATTCATGTGAAGGTCGCGCCCGTCCGGGCGAAAGCGCGGGTGCGGCTTGAAGTGCACTTCCAGCATCAGGTCGCCTGGTGTGCCGCCGCCGATGCCCGGCGCGCCCTGACCGGCCAGGCGGATCGCCTGTCCTTCGCGCACGCCGCGGGGAATCTTCACGTTGAGGGTTCGCGTCTCCATCGTCACCCGGCCCTGGGCATCGAGCTTCGGCGCGCGCAGCGCGATCTGCCGCGTGGCACCGGAGAATGCATCTTCGATGTCGAGCAGCACCTTGGCGTGGTGGTCCTCGCCCGGCATGCGACGGTGGCCGCCGGGTGCGCGGCCCATGCGGCCGAACAACTCGGCGAAAAAGTCGGAGAATTCGGCCGCTTCGTGAGGCGAGAATCCGCGGCCGGAAAACTCGAAGCCGGCATCCCAGTCGGGCGGCGGGTGGAAATCCTGTCCCGGCTGGAAGCCGCGGCCGAGCTGGTCGTAGGCGGCGCGCTTTTCCGGGTCGGAGAGCACCGCGTTCGCCTCGTTCAACTCTTTCATGCGCGCCTCGGCATCGGGCTCCTTGGAGACGTCAGGATGATACTTGCGCGCCAGCTTGCGGAACGCCTTCTTGACGTCGTCCGCGGTCGCATCGCGGGCGACCCCCAGTATCTGGTAATAGTCCTTGAATTGCATGGTCCGGTTCCCGGCTGCAAAAAACGCTTCTTTATACATGGAGGTCGGCCGGATGGCGATCAAGAGCTCTTGAAGTCGCCGCGCCAATCCCAATGTAGTTGTCTGAGGGCGCCGAATGGGGTGCCCGCAATTGACCGAAAGGAGGTTGGGCATGGTTTATCGTGCGCTGTTTCCCCGCGACGTGTTCGCGGATCTGGACCGCCTGCAACGCGAAATGCAGCAGGCTTTCGATCTTTCGCCGAGTATCCGCGGCATCGCGCGCGGCGGTTTTCCGGCGATGAATGTCGGCGGTACGCCGAAGTCGGTGGAGGTCTACGCCTTCGCCCCGGGCGTCGATCCGGCGAGTCTCGACGTGCAGATCGAGAAGGGCGTGTTGACCGTAGCCGGCGAACGCAAGGCCGAGCCCTTGCCCGAGAAGGCCACGGCACACATCGACGAGCGCTTCGCCGGACGCTTTCGCCGGGTCGTGACGCTGCCCGACGACGTCGATGCCGGCAGCGCAACAGCCGCCTATCGCGACGGCGTGCTGCATATCAGCATTGCCCGCAAGGAAGCCGCGCAGCCGCGCCGTATCGAGATTCAGTAAGCAGACAGGAGGACGAAATGAACGAAGACAAAGCCGTTGCCAGACAGGAAGCCGCGCGCGACGAGCGTGCGATGATGCCGCCGGTCGATGTGGTCGAGGATGCGGCCGGCATCACCCTGTATGCCGACATGCCCGGGGTGCCCAAGGATCGCCTGGCGCTGCAGGTCGAGGCGGATACCCTGACCATCGAGGGCGAGGTGGCACTCGCGCTACCCGAGGGCATGGAGGCCAGCCACGCCGAAGTCAGTCTGCCGCGCTATCGGCGGGTGTTTACCCTGTCGAAGGAACTCGACGCCGGCAAGGTCGGCGCCGAGTTCGCCAATGGCGTGTTGAAGTTGCGCATTCCCAAGGCCGAACACGCCCAGGCACGCAGGGTCGAAATCAAGGTGACGTAATCCTTGCCGGCGGGGCGATCGACGATTGCCCCGCCCGGCCGGAGACAATCGATGAAACTGGAGAATCTGAAAGAAAACGTCGGTTCGCTGTGGGGCAATCTGGCCGAGGGTTGGCGCCATCTGCGCGATTCCGCCGCCAGTGCGCTGACCAGCTTCAAGCCGGACGAAAAGACCAACCTTCCGACCGACCGCGAGGTCGGTGACGATGTCCGCCTGCCGGGCCGCGGCTGGGCGATGCTGGGCGGCGACGTGTTCGAGGACGACCAGCGGGTCGTCGTCCGCCTCGAAGTGCCGGGCATGGCCAAGCAGGACATCGACATCGAAGTGCTCGACGATTCGCTGGTGATGTCGGGCGAAAAGCGCTTCGAGCGCGAAAGTACCGAAGGTCGCTGGCGCATCATGCAATGTGCCTACGGCAGCTTCCGTCGGGTGGTGCCGCTGCCGGTGGCGGTCAAGGCCGAAGAGGCGCGCGCCAGCTACAACAACGGCGTGCTGCGTGTCGAACTGCCCAAGGCGAATCCCGGCCGGCAACGCGGCGTCACGCTCAAGGTCGAGTGAGCGGGGCTCCCCAGCCGGATTGCGGCAGTCGGCATGGGCGAGCGATAAAGCCGGAAAGCAGGTTGGCTCCCGCTCGTTCCCTCCCATTTCATGGTGAGGGCGGCCGAATGCCGGGCTTCGCCTTGTTCAGCCTGACCTGCCGTTTGCGAAGCTGCGGCTTGCGTAACGGGTGGGGAATTCCGATGCTCGCCCATCTGCCGGCTGGTTCTTTCGTTCCGACGCAAGTAGCATGGTTCGCCAATGTATAATCTGCCCCGCGCGTCCCCTTTGGGGGCCGCCTTCCAGGCGGTCGTGGCGAGCGACCGCCTGATACTTCGATCGCTCTGGCGCGGGGCGCCCCCGCATGCGGGTGTCGGCCCGGCCGGCAGCAAACCGCCGCAGCGCGTTCGACCCGGCGTCGACCCGATGATCGGGCGCCTGACAGAAAACATGACTGGCCATCGCGGCGAAGTCGATTAAGAAGCCTGGCGCGACCGCAAGCCGAAGATCGGCCCGCCATGGCGTGGAGGGTGCGTCCCGATGGTGGAGTCCTTACTGTGGCCGGCTTGGCCGTTGCAGGGCAATGAACTGATGCAGTTGGCTGTCGCGCTGCTGCTGGCCGCGGTGTGCGGCGAGGCGGTCGCGCGCTTGCTGCGTTTCCCGCGCGTGACCGGCTATTCGCTGGCCGGTCTGCTGATGGGTCCGACGCTGTTAGGCTGGTTCGGGCCGGCCGATCTCGACCACGTGCGCATCGCGATCGATCTCGCGCTGGCCCTGCTGCTGTTCGAACTCGGGGTGCGGCTGGATATCCGCTGGTTTCGTGCCAATCCGTGGGTACTCGGATCGAGCCTGGCGGAGTCCTCGATCACCTTCGTCGTGACCTATCTGCTGATGCGCGGCATGGGCTACCCCAACGGACTGGCGGCGACAGTCGGGGCGATTGCCATCGGCACCTCGCCGTCGGTGGTGATGCGGGTGGCGGCAGAGCAGCGCGCCGAGGGTCAGGTGACCCAGCGCCTGTTCGTGCTCTGCGCGCTCAACATCGCCTACTCGGTGGTGTTGTCGAAACTGATCGTCGGTGGCATGCATGGCGTGTTTCGCGGCGATTGGACGCTGGCGGTGTTGCATCCGCTCTACCTGCTGCTCGGCTCGCTGGTAATCGGCGGCCTGCTCGCACTCGCTTTTCGTCTTGTGCGGCGGCTGTTCAACCTGTCGGACGAGCAGGGCGTGGTCGTGTTGTTCGGCCTGCTGCTGTTGACGCTGGCGCTGCTCGACATGCTCAAGCTGCCCGGCATGCTGGCGCCACTGATCGCCGGGGCGATCGTCAAATTCTTCGACCCGCGTCCGCACCTGTGGCCGCGCCACTTCGGCACCGCCGGCGGCGTGCTGGTGATTGCGCTGTTCATGCTGACCGGGATGTCCCTGACGCCCGAGCAGATGGCGGCCGGCGGCACCGCCGCCCTGGCGCTGGTGATTGCGCGCGTCGCCGGCAAGGCGGGGGGCGTCATGCTGCTCGGGCCGGTCAGCGGAATCAGCCTGCGCCAGGCCGCCGCGCTGGGTATCGCGCTTGCGCCAATGTCCGGCGTGGCCTTCCTGCTCACCGAGGACATACGCACGATCTACCCCTTCTTCGGCTCCCAGCTCGCGCCGATCGTCCTCAGCATGGTCGCCGTCCTGCAACTGCTCGGCCCCATCGCAGTACAGTGGGGGCTGCGTTACGCGGGCGAATCCCGCGCGGGAGACAAGTGATGGCACTCGCCCAATTCGCCGAATCGCGCTCGCTGACCCTAGGTGTCGAACTCGAACTGCAGATCGTCAATACCCACGACTACGATCTGGTCGGCAGCGCGGAGGATCTGCTGCGCGCGCTCGCCAAACGCAAGCTGCCCGGCGATGTGAAACCCGAGATGACGGTCAGCATGATCGAGATGGCCACCGGCGTCTGCGACAACTATCATGATGCGCTGGAGCAGCTTGGCACCATCCGCGACGCCATGGTCGACGCCGCGCGCCGGCTCAATGTCGGCGTCTGCGGCGGTGGTACGCACGGCTTCCAGCACTGGGACGATCGCAAGATCTTCGACAAGCCGCGCTTCAACTTCCTGTCGGAACTCTACGGCTACCTCGCCAAGCAGTTCACGGTATTCGGTCAGCATGTGCACATCGGCTGCCCGGGACCGGACGTCGCGCTCTATCTGCTGCATTCGCTGTCGCGCTACGTCCCGCACTTCATCGCGCTGTCGGCCTCGTCGCCCTTCGTGCAGGGGTCGGACACCGGCTATCAGTCGGCGCGGCTCAACTCGGTGTTCGCCTTCCCGCTCTCGGGGCGAGCGCCCTATGTCGAATCCTGGGCGGAGTTCGAGCGCTACTTCGACAAGATGACGGCAACCGGGGTCGTCAAGAGCATGAAGGACTTCTATTGGGACATCCGTCCCAAGCCAGAGTTCGGCACGATCGAGGTGCGGGTCATGGATACGCCGCTCACGGTGCGCCGGGCGGCCGAACTGGCGGCCTACATCCAGTCGGTCGCACGCTGGCTGATGGTCGAGCGGCCGATGCGCCCGGTCGAAGACGACTACCTGGTCTACACCTTCAACCGCTTTCAGGCGCTGCGCTTCGGCATGGCAGGCATCTTTGTCGACCCGCGCACCCACGAGCATCGCACGCTGGCCGAAGACATTGTCGCCACCATCGATCGCGTCGAGCAGCATTCGATCGAACTGGTCGCCGATGAACCCTGCCGGTCGCTGCGCGAGATCGCCCAATCGGGCATGAACGATGCGGCGGTGCTGCGCGCCGAATTCGCCGATGCGCGATCGCTGAACGAAGTGGTGCGCCGCCAGTGCCTGCGCTGGGCGCAATGATGCGACAGGCGTGAGCCGGGCCTTACGCATCGGATTGTCCGCGCGGATGCTGCATGCGCCGCCGAAGGAACTCGGCTTTCCGGGCAAGACACTGCAGTATCTCGAACAGTCGGTCGCCCACTGGATCATGTCGCATGGGGCGCTCGCCTACATGATGCCCAGCATCAGCGGCGATCTCGCGGTGCGGCGGGCGGCGATTTCGGTGCGCGAGTATGTCGCGGCGATGGATGGACTGGTGCTGCAGGGTGGCGCCGATATCAGTCCGCCCAGCTACGGCGAGGAACCGATGCGGCCGGAATGGTCGGGCGATCGCGTGCGCGACCTGTACGAGATCGAACTGCTGTGGGAATTCATGATCCAGGGCAAGCCGGTGCTCGGCATCTGCCGCGGCATGCAGTTGATCAACGTGGCCTGCAGCGGCACCCTGTTCCAGGACATACTCGAAATGAATCCCGGCGCCAATGCGCATCGCGACGACAGCCTGTTCGACCGCTTCCATCACGAGATCGAGCTCGAACCCGGGTCGCGGCTGGCCGCGCTCTATCCGGGCCATCACAGCGGGCGGGTCAACAGCATCCATCACCAGGCGATACGCAAGCTCGGCAACGACCTCAAGGTAGAGGCGCGCTCGATCGGAGACGGCATCGTCGAGGCGATCCGCTGGCAGGGCAGCGGCTACCTGTTCGGCTGCCAGTGGCATCCGGAATTTCACGGCGACACGCCCGACCTGCTCGACGGCGGCCCGATCATGGCCGAGTTCCTGGAGGCGGCGCGGGCCTCGATCAAATGAGAATCCGCGGCCATTGTCGATTTCGCCCCTCGCCGATCGACTATTGTTCGAGGCGGACGCAGTTGCGCTGATCGAGGCAGCTCCGGACATCGACACCGACTCGCGTATTTCGCCACTCGCCACCCGAGCGAGAGTAAGATTCGCGGGCTCGCCATGCATAGACCTTCGTCCCGTACGTTCTCCCGGCGCCGCCTCTGGTGGCTGCTATGGCTCGCCCTGCTGATCCCTACAGCGCAGGCGGCGGCGGCATGGCATGCCGTTTCGCATACCGGTCTGGAATCAAGTGGCGAGGTAGGCGGCAAGCCCGTTCTGCACCTGAACGATTGTGCCCTGTGCCTGACCGCGGCCGCCATGAGCGGTGGCGCGCTGATCGGCCAATTGCAAGGCGTGCCCAGTGCGGCGGCTCGCTACCCGGCCCCGCTTGTTGTAGCAAATGACGTCTGGCCCCCCTTCCCTCCGCGGGCGTACTTGAGCCGCGCCCCACCCTGCGCTCCGTACTGATCGTCAATCCGGTTGCCTGACCCGCACGAGTTGTGGGTTGGACGCGATTCGATGTACCAACTCGGAGTGAATACCCATGAACAAGCTTCTTCGGGCGAGCCTTGCGCTCGCCCTCGTTGCGCCGTTCGGCGCGCTGGCCGATACTCAGGCCGAGATCGACGCGCTACGACACGAAATCGATGCGATGCGCGCCGCCTACGAGGCACGCCTTCAGGCACTCGAGCAGCGACTCAAGGCCTCGGAAGCTGCCGCCGCAACGCCGACTGCGCCGGCACTCACCGCCACCCCCGCAGCCTCGACCGCCACGAACGCCCCGATTGCGCCGAGCGCGGCAGTTGCGCCGGTCGTCGCATCGTCGAGTAGGGGCGCCAATGCCTTCAACCCGTCGATCTCGCTGATTCTCTCGGGTCTCTACACGCGTACCTCGCGCGATCCGGCGAACTACGCGATCAGCGGCTTCCCGTTGTCGACTGACGCCGAGACCGGTCCCGGCACGCGCGGATTCAGTCTGGCGGAATCCGAACTCGGATTCGCCGCCAGCATCGATCCGTGGCTGCGCGGCGCGGCCAGCATCGCTCTGCACCCCGACGACACGGTTTCCGTCGAAGAGGCGTATATCCAGACAACATCGCTCGGCAACGGCTTCGCGCTCAAGGCAGGCCGGTTCTTCTCGGGCATCGGTTATCTGAACCCGCAGCATGCCCACACTTGGGACTTCGTCGACAATCCGCTGGCGTATCAGGCCCTGCTCGGCACGCAATATGGCGACGATGGCGTGCGACTGACCTGGCTTGCGCCCATCGACCAGTACCTCGAGCTGGGTGCCGAAGTCGGCCGCGGCCGCAGCCGCAGCTTTCCCGGCAGCGACAGCGGGCGCAACGGCGCCGGGATGGCGGCACTGACCGCCCACACCGGCGGCGACATCGGCGACAGTCATAGTTGGCGCGCTGGCGTGTCGGTGTTGCGCGCGAAGGCGAACGAGCAGAGCCTGATCGCGACAAACGCAGCGGGCGAACAGGTGACCAACAGCTTCACCGGCAGCACCCGCGTCTGGGTTGCCGACGCTGTCTGGAAATGGGCGCCGAACGGCAACCCGACCCGCACCAACTTCAAACTGCAGGCAGAGTACCTGCGCAGCACGCGCAGCGGCAGCCTCGTCCATGACGGCGGCAGCCTCGTCCATGACGGCGGCAACGTCGACGGTGCCGCCGCGGATTACCGCGCGGTGCAGTCGGGCTGGTACCTGCAGGGCGTCTATCAGTTAATGCCGCGCTGGCGTGTCGGTCTGCGCACTGAGCGACTGAACCCCGGCACGCCGGATTACGGGCTGAACGCCGAGTCGTTTGCGGGCAGCGCCTTCCGGCCGCGCAAGAACACCGTGATGGTCGACTTCAACCCGAGCGAATTCTCGCGCCTGCGTCTGCAGGTCGCGCAGGACCGCTCGCGCGAAGGCTTGGCCGACAACCAGTTGTTCCTCCAATACCAGACGAGCCTGGGCGCGCATGGCGCGCACAGCTACTGATACGCCGTTCGCGTCGAGGATTCCATCATGATGATTCGCAATGTTTTGCTCGCAATGATCGCTGCGCCGCTGGCGCTATGTTCCTTTTCTGCAAACGCCGCGCTCCGCGTCCTCGCCTGCGAGCCCGAATGGGGCGCACTGGCGCAGGAACTCGGCGGCAGCCTGGTCGACGTCTCGGTCGCCACCAATGCGTTGCAGGATCCGCACCAGATCCAGGCCAAGCCGAGCCTGATCGCGCGTGCGCGCAATGCCGATCTCGTCGTCTGTACCGGCGCCGAACTGGAAATCGGCTGGTTGCCGGTGCTGCTGCAGCAGTCCGGCAACGCAAAGGTGCAGCCGGGTCAGCCCGGCAACTTTGCTGCTGCCGATTACGTGCGCAAGCTCGATGTGCCGACCCAGCTCGACCGATCGCAAGGCGACGTGCATGCGGCCGGCAACCCGCACATCCAGACCGACCCGCGCGCCATCGCGCAGGTGGCCACGGCGCTCGGCACCCGGCTGCAACAGGTCGACCCGGCCCATGCGAGCCAGTACGCCCAGCGCCAGGCCGACTTCATGCAGCGCTGGCAGCAGGCGATCGCCCGCTGGACGGCGCAGGCCGCCCCACTGAAGGGCGTGCCGGTGGTTTCGCAGCACAAGGCGTTCGTCTACCTGTACGACTGGCTGGGTCTGAAGGAGGTGGCCGTGCTCGAACCCAAGCCTGGAGTCGAGCCCACCGCGGGACATCTGCAGCAGGTGCTGACCGCACTCAAGGACGTACCGGTACGCATGGTGCTGTACGCCGCCTACCAGGATCCGCGTTCATCCGAGTGGCTCAGCAAGAACGCCGGCATTGCGGCTGTGAAGATGCCTTTCACGGTCGGCGGGACAGACGGTGCGAAAGATCTGTTCAGCCTGTTCGATGACACGATTGCGCGCCTGCTTGCCGCCGGAGAGAAACGATGAACTGGAGCGCGCTCGACTGGAGCATTCTGGGCCCGGCGCTGATCGCCGGCCTGCTGGTGCTGGCGACCCACGTGCCGCTGGGTGCGCAGGTGCTGGATCGCGGCATCGTTTTCATCGATCTTGCGATCGCCCAGATCGCCGGACTCGGGGTGATTGCAGCCGATGCTCTTGGCATGGCTGAGGGCGGCCTCGCGGTACAGGTCGCCGCGGTGAGTGCGGCGTTGCTCGGGGCCCTGCTGCTCTCCTGGACCGAACGGCGTGCGCCGCAGCAGCAGGAGGCACTGATCGGCGTGATGTTCATTCTCGCAGCCTGCGCCGGCATTCTGCTGCTGGCAGGCAATCCGCATGGCGGCGAGCATTTGAAAGACCTGCTGGTCGGTCAGATTCTGTGGGTCAGCACGACGCAGTTGCTGTGGCTTGCCGGGGTTTCCGCGCTGGTGTTGATCGCGTTGGGCTTGGGTTGGGTGCGACGCCTGGGCCGCTTCGGCTTTTACGGCGCGTTTGCGCTTGCCGTCACCGCGTCGGTGCAACTGGTGGGTGTCTATCTCGTGTTCTCGAGCCTCATCATCCCGGCACTCGGCACACTGGCGTACCAGGGTCGCCGTCGCTACGTCATGGCCTACGGCCTCGGGGCATGCGGCTATGCGATCGGACTGGCGATCTCGGCGGTAGTCGATCTCCCTTCGGGCGCCGTGATCGTGTGGACCCTGGCTGCGTGCGCCATGATCGGCGCGACAGCGGTGCGCTCCAGGACGCCCCGGCCATCATGAAAAATTGGCATGCCTCAGGAGCCGCGCCGAATGGCGCTGACAGCCGTGCCACCCTGGAGAACGCCTGTCCATGCGGATCTCGGGGCGGCTGGACTTGTGAGCCCCGATGCCAGGGCGATCAGCCGCTTTCGCTGCGCGCCGCGGGGGCCGCGGCATCGCTGCTTCGCGGCGCCATCAGTTCGCGCATCGCCTGCGCCGGGTTCGGCCGGCCGTAGTAGTAGCCCTGCGCGATGTCGCACGCCTGCGCAGCGAGAAAGTCGCGTTGGCCCTCAGTTTCGACGCCCTCGCCGATCACCTTGAGGCCGAGGTTGTGTGCCAGCGCGATGGTGGCGCGAGCGATCGCCGCATCGTCGGCGTTGCTTGTGGCGCCCCAGACGAACGACTGATCGATCTTCAGCACCGTGATCGGGAAGCGGCGCAGGTGCGACAGCGACGAGTAGCCGGTGCCGAAATCGTCGAGTGCCACCCGCACGCCGATCGCCTTGAGCTGGGCCAGCAGCGACTCGACGTGCTCGACATCCTTCATGGCAGTCGTTTCGGTGATCTCGAGTTCGATCAAGTCCGGCGGAATGCCGTGCCTGTCGAGCACCATGGACACGTCGCGCACCAGCCCGTTGCCCAGGCATTGCCGGGCCGAGACGTTGATCGCCACCGGCACCACCGCCAGGCCCTCGTCGAGCCACAGGCGGATCTGTCGGGCGACCTGGTCGAACACCCAGTTGCCCAGTTGCAGGATCAGGTCCGACTCCTCGGCCACCGGAATGAAGGTTGCTGGCAGCACCAGGCCATGGCCGGGCCGATTCCAGCGCACCAGCGCCTCGAAGCCGGTCAGGGTGTCGTTGCCGATCTCGATCTGCGGCTGGTAGAAGACGACCAGCTCGTTGTTTTTCAGCGCGTCGCGCAAACCGCTCTCGATCTCCATGCGCTGGCGGCTCAGCATGCTCATCTCGGCCGAGGCGAAGCCGTAGTTGCCGCCGCTGCGCTGTTTGACGCGGTACATCGCCGTATCCGCCATGCCAAGCAACTGGTCGGGATCGCTGCTGTCCTGCGGGCCGCGGCTGATGCCGATGGTGGCGGTCAGATGGAAGCTCATGTCGTCGACGCCCATCGGTTCCGACAGCACCGCAAGCAGCTTGCGCGCGACGAACTCGATCGCATCGGCCGATGGCAGCTCGGAGAGCACGATGACGAATTCGTCGCCGCCCCAACGGCCGACCGTGTCCGAGGCGCGGCAGGCCGACTTCAGCCGCGCGGCCACGGCGCACAGCACGCGATCGCCGACGTGGTGGCCGAAGCTGTCGTTGATGCGCTTGAAGTCGTCGAGGTCGACGAACATCACGCCGACCGAAGTGTTGTTGCGCAGCGCGCCCGCTATGCCAATCTCGATTCTGTCGCGCACCAGTATGCGATTCGGCAGGTCGGTCATCGCGTCGTGGGTGGCCTGGTGATGCAGCCGCTCGCTCGCAGCAACCGCTTCGGTGATGTCGCTCAACGCCAGCACGGCGCCTTCGACCTTGCCACCGGCGCCGAGAATGGGCCCGACCGCAACCCGCACCACACGTCCGGCCGCGCCGTCCAGCCAGACCGGCTCGCTGATCTGAATCGTGCGCCGTTCCTCGAAACAGCGCGCCAGGGCGTGCTGCACGGCGTCGGCGCTCGCGCCGATCTCGGCCAGCAGGCTGGCGATGGTTTTTCCCTTTGCCGATTCCGTGCTGTGGCCGAGCAGCGTTTGCGCGACCGGATTGATGAACTCGATACGGCTGTCGCGGTCGACCGACGCCACGCCGTCGGCCACCGAATTCAGCGTGACCTCGGCCCGGCGCCGGGTCAGGAACAGGTCGGACCAGGTGTGGCGAAAGCGTTCGGCTGCCCATAGCAGATAACCTGCCGCCAGTGCCAGCGTGGCGCCGACCGGCGGATACCAGTAGCGGCCGACGACCAACAGCGCGAGACCGAGCAGCAGCGGAAAGCCGATGACCAGCAACTCGACCGCCGGCAGCCTGCGCTGGTAGCGACGGTGGGTCAGAATTCCCGCTCCGATCGCAAGCAGCGTGAGCAGGAGAATCGTCAGCCGGTCGAGCGGCGTGATGACGTCGCCGGCCCTCAGTGCCTCGAAGGCCCGGGCATGGACCTCGACCGCCGGCATCAGGCCGCCGTGTTCGGGCACGGTGGTCCGGAATCCGCTGCCGATGCCAGCCGCGGTGGCCCCGACCAGGACAACCCGATTCGCCAGGCGCGCCGCGAGTGCCGCATCGTTCAGCACATCGACATAGGAGACCTGCTCGATCGCAAGCTTCGGATCGAGCTGCAGCAGCACCTCGTAATCGCGCCGCCAAGTGCTGCTGGCCGCCGGTGTATCGAAGCGGCTGCGCAGACCCGGCAGCAATGCCGACACGCCGGGTTGCGGCATTTCCGCCAAGGCCTGCGCCAGCGCCGACCACTTGGTCGGGCCGACGCCGGCACGCAGGTAGAGCCGGCGCAGTATTCCATCGGGGTCGATTTCGACATCGACATGGCCGAGCGCGACCACCGCCTCGTCGAGTGCGCCGGCCGGCACCGCCGCGCGCAGACTGGCGCCGTCGCCGGCGGCGGTCGGCGCGACCGGCAGCACGACCCGGCCCGAGCGGGCGATCGCCGCGGCGAAGGACGCATCGCCCTCCACGTCCTGCGCATCGGGCTGGTCGAACATGACGGCGAAGGCGATCGCCTTCGGCGCCGTGTCGTGCAAGCGCTCGAGCAGTTGCGCGTGGATGCGGCGCGGCCACGGCCAGCGTCCGAGTTGCTGCAGGCTGCGCTCGTCGATCGCGACGATCACCGAGGTCGGCGTGGCGCGCGAGGTCGGCACCAGCGACGAGATCAGGTCGAAAGCCAGCAGATCCAGTCGCTGCAGCGGGCCGAAGCCGGTCCATATGGCGATCGCCGCGACCAGCCCCGGCAGCCACCAGTGCCACCAGGCCGATGGCGGGCCGGAAGGCGCGGATTCCGGCGCGCGGGTGGGCTCGGCCGTCACAGCGCGAGCAGCAGGGGAAGCAGCAACAGCAGCAGGGCCGGCGACAGGCTGGAGCGAACCTCGAACTGCTGGACCGGGCCCCATTCGCCGATGTAGCCGTCGCTGGCGATCGTGCGTGCGCGCAGGTGATAGCTGCCGCCCTCGAGCGCGGGCAGCGCCTGTTCCGGTGTGGCCAGTGTCATATTGACCAGCGGCACGGCGAAGCTGTTATCGCGGGCGACCTGCAACTGGAAACGTTCGCCCGGTCCGCCGGGGGTCCAGCGGATAGCCGGCACCTGGTCCCTGGTTTGCAGTTCGATCGCCGGGGCGCCCGGCACCCGGCGCAGGCGCTGTGCCGCGGAAAACGGACCCTGGCCCTCGCGCTCGTTGCTTGCCGCGACACGCCAGAAATAGGCGCCGGGCAGCATATTTTCGGTGACCGTGATGCCGTCGCCGTCGACGTCCGGGCGGTCGACCAGGGGTTCGGCGAATGAGGGGTCTTGCGCGAGCTGGAATCGATAGCGCGACTCGGCCTGCCGGCGGGTCCATTTGAAGCTCGGCCTGGCCTCGTTGAGCATGGCTTCATCGGGCGGCGAGATCAGGAACGGCGGTTCCGGCCGGGCGTCGATGACAATGCCGTGACGGGCGTCGTAGCCCTCGAAGCCGGCGTCATCGATACCACGCACGCGCAGTTGGTACTCGCCGTCCGGCAGATCCCGCACTCGGGCGACGGGCAGCGGTGCCGTCTGGTCGAACAGCAGGGCGGCAAAACCCGCGTCGGTCGCGATCTGCGTGCGATAGGCACTGGCGCCGGCCAGTGCCGGGATCGGCAGATCGGACGGTACGTGCTCGATCCGCTGCGGCAAACCGGCGAGATCGGGTGCCGGCAGCAGCGCGCGCGGCGCCTCGGGCGCGCTGTGCGGGGTCGCCGAGGTGGCGAATCCTGCCTCGACGTCGACGGCCCCGGCGCGGTTTTGCAGCGCCACTGCGCCTGCCAGCACTTCGGTCGAGGTTTTCGTTTCGTTCGCCGTGACGCGGAACGCGGTGCCACGCACCGCCGCGATGCCGGCGGGGGTCCGGATCTCGAAGCGCCCACCGCTGCTGCTGCGTTTCTCGACATCGTTTTCCAGCGCGCCGCGGCGCAGGTCGAGCAGGATGCTTCGCGTCCGGTCGTGCTTGATCTCGGCGTTCGATTCCAGCCTGAGCTCGCTGTCGCCCTTGACCAGCACCCGCGAATCGTCCAGCAGGCCCAGCGAGAGGCTGTCCAGCGCGCCCGTCCTGACTAGCGCGCCGACGGGAATGGTGTCGCCGGCGCGGACCCCGGTCGGACGGCCGCGCGCGTCGCTCCAGGACACCTGTCCTTCGACCGCCAGCACCCTGGCGGAAACCTTGCGGCGGGCAAGCCAGCCCTCGGGAATCTGCAGCACGGTACCGGGTGCGATGCGCAGCGGGTCGGCGATCCGGTTGTAGCGTACTAGGCGCGGCCACAGGGCCATCGAGCGCAGATAGCGCATGCTGATGGTCCATGGGTTTTCCCCCTGGTGTACCACGTGCGGGACGTCATCGGCCACACAGGGCAGAGGCGCGGCCAGCAGCAGGAGTCCGGCTGCGGTACTGACCGTGCGCAGCATCTGCCTGGACATCGAGTTCTCCGATTTCGTTATTGGTTTCCTGGCCTGCCCCGGGCGCCGCGTCGAACAAGCGGACGGCATTGCGACCCCGCCCGTCATTTTGCCGATGCGAGCTTGTGTTTGTCGATAGTCTAATTGACCGATGGCAAAAATTGCCGGCAAGTGTTTCGTTGCCAGGGCGCATTCGCGATTGCAGGCACGGGGCGCCGGAGAAAGGCCGTCGATGGCCGCGCGTATAATCCGCTGCCAACGGCAATTGCGTTCCATCCATGCCAGAAATCGACATATCGAAACTCAAGCTCGATCGTTCGCCCGCACCCGACGCGCCGCGCCGGCGCAGTCGCAAATGGATCTGGATCACTCTCGCGGCACTGCTGCTGGCGGGCAGCGCCTGGCTGGCCGCCTCGCTGCGGGCGATCGAGGTCGAAACCGTCACGGTGACCACCGCCTACCCCTACCAGGCTCTGACGCTCCTCAATGCCACAGGGTATGTCGTCGCCCAGCGCAAGGCGGCGGTGTCCTCCAAGGCGACCGGGCGTCTCGAATGGCTGGGCGTGCGCGAAGGCAGCGCGGTGAAAGAAAACGACATCATCGCGCGGCTGGAAAGCCGCGACGTGAGTGCGCAGGCCGATCAGGCGCAGGCGCAGGTGACGGTGGCCCAGGCCGGCATAGGCCAGGCCAACGCCGATCTGAAGGATGCCGATCTGGCCTACAGGCGCGCCAGGGATCTGCTGGCGCAGAAGTTCGTCGCCCAATCCGCCGTGGATACTGCCCAGGCGCGCTACAACCGCGCCCTGGCTGCGTTGGCAAGTGCGAAGGCGCAGCTCGCCGCCGCGCAGGCCGCCGCCCGGGCCGCCCAGGTGGCGGTGGACCAGACGGTCATCCGCGCGCCGTTCGACGGCGTGGTGCTGACCAAGAGTGCCAATGTCGGTGACATCGTGACGCCGTTTTCCTCGGCGATCGATTCCAAGGGCGCGGTGGTGTCGATGGCTGACATGTCCACCCTGGAAGTCGAGGCCGATGTGTCGGAGTCGAACCTGGCGAAGATCAAGGTCGGCCAGGCGTGCGAAATCCAGCTCGATGCGCTACCCGATCAGCGCTTTCGCGGCGAGGTCAGTCGGCTGGTGCCGACGGTCGATCGCGCCAAGGCCAGCGTGCTGACCAAGGTCAGGTTCATCGATCGCGATCCACGGCTGCTGCCCGAAATGAGCGCCAAGGTCGCCTTCCTCGAACGTGCGGTGGCTGATGACGAGCGTAAGCCGCTGACCGCGATCAATCCCGATGCGGTGGTCGACCGCGACGGGCAGCGCGTGGCGTTCCTGATGGTCGAGGGCAGGGCGAAAAGGGTTCCGGTCACGACCGGGGCGAAACTCGGTGACAACGTGGCCGTCACCGGCGTCGCGCCCGGCGACAAGGCCGTGCTCAAGCCCCCCGACTCATTGCGTGACGGGGCGCCGATCCGGCTGGCGGAGAAATCGTGAGCCGCGCCGCTTGCCTCCTTCCCACTTTCAGGGGGAAGGCCGGGATGGGGGTGGATGGGTGAACGATCAGCAGACCCTGGCGCCCGACCCCCACCCCGGCCCTCCCCCTGAGAGGAGGAGGGAGGATGGGCCCGAGCCTCGCGCCGGCCCTCTGCATGAGAGCGCGAGGGAGGATGCGCCGGTAGTGCGCCTGGAAGAAATCGTCAAGAGCTACCGGCGCGGTGTGCAGACGGTGCCGGTGCTCGCCGGCATCACGTTCGATATTGCGGCGGGCGAGTTCCTCGCACTGATGGGGCCCTCGGGCTCCGGCAAGAGCACGCTGCTCAACCTGATCGCCGGCATCGACCGGCCCGACAGCGGCCGGCTGATCGTCGCCGGCACCGACATCGGCCGGCTCACCGAGCAGGAACTCGCCGACTGGCGCTCGCGCAACATCGGCTTCATCTTCCAGTTCTACAACCTGATGCCGGTGCTCGACGCGCTGGAAAACGTCGAACTGCCGCTGCTGCTGACCGGGTTGTCGCGCAGGCAACGGCGCGAACGCGCGCGCATGGCACTCGACATGGTGAGCCTGTCCGATCGGCTCGATCACTTTCCGTCGGAGCTCTCCGGTGGCCAGCAACAGCGCGTGGCGATCGCCCGCGCGCTGGTCACCGACCCGACGCTGATCGTCGCCGACGAACCGACCGGCGATCTCGACCGCGAATCGGCCAACGACGTGCTGGGCATGCTCGAGCGGCTGAACCAGCAGATTGGCAAGACCATCATCATGGTCACCCACGATCAGCGCGCGGCACAGCACGCACACGCCATCATGCACCTCGAGAAGGGCGAGCTGAGCCAGCGCGAGGAACTGGCGGCGAGCTGACGATGCCGAAGGGCTGCAACCCGCATGGAATGGCGATCTACAGGCATGCATGCCAGAAAGGTCCATGGATGCTGGCTCTCCGGCCAGCAGCGGCGCGCATTCTCCGTCCCACTCCCGGGGGAGGGCAGGGGAGGGGGCAAAGCGCTGGCATGGCAAGGTCGGCCTGATCGGCCAATGACGAAGCGATGACCGACAAAAAGCTCTTCCGCTGGATCGACCGCAACATCCTCGAACTCGGCCGCGAGATGCGGCTGTCCTACCTGCCGCCGCTGATGGTCTATCTGGCCGCCGGCATCCAGGGGCTGACCGGCATCGTCGGCACCTTTTTCGTCAAGGAGTATCTCGGCCTGTCGGCCGCCTTTCTCGCCGCGCTGGGCTTCTGGGCGGTGATTCCGTGGTCGATCAAGATGGTGATCGGCCATCTCGTCGATCTGATCTGGCGCTGGAAGAGCGTGCTCATCTTTCTCGGCGCGGCGCTGATCGCCGCCAGCCTGTTGATCATGGCGGGGCTGATCGGCAACCGGGCCGCCATGGCCGCGCTGCTGCCGGTGGAAAGCTGGTTCGTCATCGCCACGCTGCTGGCACCCGTCGGCTACGTGCTGCAGGACGCGGTGGCCGACGCCATGACGGTCGAGGCGGTGCCGCGCGTTGATCCCGACGGCATTGCAATCGAACCCGCACGGCGCCGCCTGATGCACACCACCATGCAGACCCTCGGCCGCGTGGCGATCATCGGCGGCACGGTGCTGGTGGCGCTGATCAACCTGTTGCTGTTCCAGGGCAGCGAACATCTTGCGCAGGCGGAGAAGGTCGAGATCTATCGCAATGTCTATCTGATGGCGCTGGTGATCCCCGTGGTGTCGGTGGCCGGCGTGCTGATCGCCGGCCGGCTCGCGCGGCGTGATCGTGCGCGGCTGCTGTCGAAGGGCCTCTCGCTTGCCGAGGTCGATGCGCTGCTCGCCACCCGCAGCGAGGCGCCGGCGGCCAACTGGTGGATCCTCGGTGGCGGCCTGTTGTTCGTGCTGTTCACGCTGACGATGGGGCTGTCGAAGCTCGAATGGAATCAGGAGATCATCTTTTTCGGATCGCTGGCGATCGTGCTGTTCATGATGACAAGGCTGGTGCGCGAACTCGAGCCCGAAGCGCGCGCCACGCTAATCGGCACCGCGGTGGTGATCTTCGTCTTTCGCGCGGTGCCCGGCCCGGGCCCCGGTGTGACCTGGTGGATGATCGACGCGCTGGGCTTCGACCAGGCCTTTCTCTCGGTGCTGTCGCTGATCGGCAGCACGCTGACGCTGGCCGGCATGTTCCTGTTCCGCCGCTTCATGGCCGAACGCTCGATCACCTACGTGGTGGGTTTTCTCACTGTGGCCGGCTTCCTGCTCGGCCTGCCGATACTCGGCATGAGTTTCGGCTTTCACGAATGGACCGCGCGCCTGACCGGCGGCATGGTCGATGCGCGCTTCATCGCGCTGATCGACACCGCGCTCGAGTCGCCGCTGGGCCAGATCGCGATGATCCCGATGCTGGCCTGGATCGCCAACTGCGCGCCCGACAAGCTCAAGGCGACCTACTTCGCGGTGATGGCCAGTTTCACCAATCTCGCGCTGTCGGCGAGCCAACTCGGCACCAAGTACCTCAATCAGATCTACGACATCCGGCGCGAGGTACGCGATCCGCTGACCCATGCCGTGGCCTCGCCGGCCGACTATTCCGATCTGCAGCCGCTGCTGATCAGCGCGATCATGCTCGGCCTGGTGCTGCCTTTCGCCGCCATTCTGGCCGCCCGCGCGATGCGGCTGCGCAGCGCATGACGAAGCCATGTACCTGATCAAGCTCATCCTGAAGAACAGCCTGCGCCACCGTCTGCGCACGCTGCTGACGATCGTCGGACTGATCGTCGCGACCGTCGCCTTCGGCCTGCTGCAGACCGTGGTGGACGCCTGGTATGCCGGGGCCGATGCGGCCTCCTCGGCGCGGCTCATCACCCGCAACGCGGTGTCGCTGGTGTTCACGCTGCCGATCAATTACCGCGAGAAGCTGCGCGGCGTCGACGGCGTACGCGCGGTGGCCGCGGGCAACTGGTTCGGCGGCATCTACAAGGAACCGAAGAACTTCTTCCCGCAGTTCGCGATCGACCCCGCCTATGTCGCGATGTATCCCGAGTACCTGATCCCGGAGGACCAGTTGAAGGACTGGCTGCGCGACCGCAAGGGCGCGGTGGTCGGGCGCAAGCTGGCGCAGACCTATGGCTTTCGCATCGGCGATACGGTGACCCTCAAGGGCACGATCTTTCCGGGCAACTGGGACTTCGTCATCCGCGGCATCTACGATGGCCGCGAACGCAGCACCGACACCTCGGCGTTCTTCTTCCACTGGACATATCTGAACGAGACCATGAAGCGCACCGCCCCGCGGCGGGCCGACATGGTCGGCTGGTTCGTGCTCGAACTGTCGGACCCCGCGCGCGCCGCTGAGGTCAGCCGCGACGTCGATGCGCTGTTCAGGAACTCCACCGCCGAGACCCTGACCGAAACCGAAAAGGCCTTCCAGCTCGGCTTCGTCGCGATGACCGAGGCCATCGTGGTGGTGATCCGCGCGGTGTCCTTCCTGGTCATCTTCATCATCATGGCGGTGATGGCCAACACCATGGCGATGACGGCGCGCGAGCGCCTGTCCGAATACGCCACGCTCAAGGCGCTGGGCTTCGGGCAGGGCTTCATCGCGCTGCTGATCTTCGGCGAATCGCTGGCGATCGCGGCCATCGGCGGGCTCATCGGCACGCTCGCCACGCTACCGGTCGCCACCGCCTTCGCCGAGGAGATGGGTTCCCTGTTTCCGGTTTTCAATGTCAGCGCTCAGACCATCTCGATGCAGCTTGCCGCTGCCTGCCTGGTCGGCCTGATCGCCGCGCTGGTGCCGAGCTGGAAAGCCATGCACGTTCGCATCGTCGACGGCCTGCGCTCGGTCGGATGAGTCGCGACCGCCACCGCGCGCCACGGCAGCGCGCCGCGACATGCGGCGGGTGCGCGGATCGCCCGTTGCCGGGAGACGCAGCTTGCGCATTCCGCTGAGCTACAGCCTGCGCAACCTGTGGACGCGCCGGCTTACCACCGTTCTCACCGCCGGCGGCATGGCGCTGGTGGTCTTCGTCTATGCCGCCGTGCTGATGCTCGACGAGGGGCTGAAAAAGACGCTGGTCGACACCGGCGAATTCGACAACGTGGTGGTGATACGCAAGGGCTCCGGCACCGAGGTGCAGAGTGGGGTCGAACGCAACCAGGCGGCGCTGGTCGAGAGCCAGCCGCAGGTCGCCCTCGGCGCCGGCGGCGTGGCGATGTCGTCGAAGGAATCGGTGGTGCTGATCTCCCTGCCCAAGCGCGGCACCGACAAGCCGTCCAACGTGGTGATACGCGGAATCGGGCCGATGGGCCTTGCGTTGCGGCCGCAGGTCAGGCTGGTGCAGGGGCGCATGTTCCGGCCCGGCTCGGCCGAGGTGATCACCGGCCGCTCGATCGCCGAACGCTTCGACGGCGGCGGAGTCGGCGAGACCCTGCGCTTCGGCGGGCGTGACTGGACGGTGGTCGGTGTGTTCGATGCCGGCAGGACCGGCTTCGACTCCGAGATCTGGGGCGATGTCGACCTGATGATGGCCTCGTTCCGCCGCGTCGCCTATTCGTCGGTCATCGTGCGGCTGGCGCGCAGCGGAGAGTTCGAGGCGTTGCGCGATGCGTTCGAGAGCGATCCGCGCATCAAGCTCGAACTCAAGCGCGAAACGCAGTATTACGCCGACCAGTCCGAGGCGCTGTCACGCTTCCTGCGCATTCTCGGCGTCACCCTGTCGGTGATCTTCTCGATCGGCGCCATCATCGGCGCGATGATCACCATGTACGCGGCGGTGGCCAACCGCACCGGCGAGATCGGCACCCTGCGCGCGATCGGCTTTCGCAAATCGGCTGTGCTGATGGCATTTCTCGCCGAAGCGCTGTTCCTCTCGCTGCTCGGCGGCGTTGCCGGGTTGGTGATGGCCTCGTTCATGCAGCTCTACACCATCTCGACGATGAACTGGCAATCGTTCTCCGAACTGGCGTTCAGTTTCCGGCTGACCCCGGCGATCATCGTCCAGAGCCTGGTCTTTTCCCTGATCATGGGTCTGATTGGCGGCTTCCTGCCGGCGGCGCGCGCCGCCCGCATGAACATCACCGAGGCATTGCGCTCGGCTTGAGGGCGTGCAGAGCAGCGTCGTAGGCGGCCGCCGAGAAGCCCTGCACGCGCTGCTCGCCGACCAGCAGCAGCGGTATGCCGCTGGCGTTGCCGGCCCGAGCGAACGCGATCTGCCCGTCCGGTGTGTCGATGTCGTGCTCGCGATAGGCGATGCCCCGTTCGGCCAGATAGGCCTTGGCCTTGCGGCAATAGCCGCACCACACGGCGGTGAACAACTGGGCGCCGCCGTCGGGCTTGCCCGCGTTCGCCAGCCGGTTCTGCATGCTCTTCTGCAGTTGCTCGCGATTGCGCAGCACCGATTCCGGCAAGGGTGTCGCCGGCAGATCGGCGAAGTTCAAGGTTTTCGCCGCCTTGCCATCGGCCGGCGGCCGGTCGGTGTACTCCACCCGGCCGTCGGGGCCGACGGACTTGTACAAGGTTTCGGCGTTCGCCGGCGGTGCCAACAGCACGCACGCCATCGCCAGGGCCAGCAGCAGAAGAGTGAGACGGGCGTTCATCGGCATCATTCCATTCTAATAGGGGCTCCGGTAGTTGGGCTTCATTTCATTCAGCCCAACGGCGCTCAGCTCTACCACGCTGAGAGCCGCATGGAATGGCGGTCTACAGGCAGGTAATGCCGCAGGCGGCATGGATAGGCGGTGCTGGCAGTGCATGCCTGAAGAGGCGCATGGATACTGGGTCTCAGGCGGGCGGATCCGCGGTGCCCGCGACGCGTTCAATGCGCCGCGGCGGCGGGCGGGTGGGACGAGCCTGCTCGGGCCGCTGCACGCGCCTCGATCCAGTTCTTCCCGGCGATCAGCAGGCCGAGAAAGATGAAGGCACCTGGTGGCAGGATGGCCGCGAGAAAGCCCGGGTAGTCGGCCGGCAGCACCTGCAGCGGCTTGAGCGCCGGAAAGATCATGTCGATGCTGCCGAGCAACTGGCCGGTGCCGACGATTTCGCGCGTGCCGCCGAGAATCGCCAGCACCAGCAGCAGGCCCACACCCATCGCGATGCCGTCTAGCGTCGATTCGAGCGGCGCATTCTTGGCCGCGAAGGCCTCGACCCGAGCGAGCACGATGCAGTTGGTGACGATCAGCGGAATGAAGATGCCGAGCACCAGGTAGAGCGAATGCAGCCAGGCGTTGAAGGCGAGGTCCACCACCGTCACCAGCGCGGCGATGATCAGGATGAACACCGGGATGCGGATCTCGTAGGGAATCAGGTTGCGCAGGGCGGAGACTGCGACATTGGCCAGCGCCATGACGAGTATCGTCGCCAGCCCGAGCGAGACGGCATTGACGAAAGTGTTGCTGATGGCGAGTATCGGGCACAGGCCGAGTATCTGCACCATGCCGGTGTTCTGCTTCCACACGCCGTTCCACGTGATGTCCTTCCAGCGCGCGGCGGATGGCGTCTGCGCTGCCGCGCCGCTGTCCATCTCGTTGGCTGAATCGCTCATCGCATGCTCCTGCTCAAAGTCTCGAACCGCTGGCCGCAGTGTACAGCTTGTCGCGGTTGGCCGCCGCGTAGGCGAGCGTGCGCGCCACCGCATGGGTCACCGCGCGCGCGCTGATGGTCGCGCCGGTCACGAAATCGAACCTGCCGCCGTCCTTCTTCAGACGCCACCGTGATTCGCGCACATCGCGCAGGCCGTGGCCATTGAACTGGGTGATCCACGGCGCGTCCTTGCGTTTGTCCTTGCGGATGTCGATGTAGTCGCCGAGACCCGGCGTTTCCTTGTGCCGGATCACCCTCACGCCGGACACCGCGCCGTCGGCCCGCAAGGCGACCAGCAGCCCGATCTCGCCGCTGTAGCCATCGTGCGCAATCGCCTCGATCACCAGCCCGGCCGGCGCGCCGCCCTTGCGCGCGCGATAGATGCGGCCGGCATCGTCGATGCCAAGTAGCGGCGTCGGGCCGACCTCGACGAAGTCGTCGAGCAGCGCGTTGTCGTAGGCAGTCAGCGGCAGGACCTGGTTGATCAGGCTCATCTTCTCGGCCTGGGCGGCAGCGTCGATCGCCGGCTTGGTCGCCGAGAAGGTCCACGCCATCAGGCCGGTGAAGATCACCGTGAACGCCAGCATCGTCAATGCCGTGCGCAGCGAGGTCGTGGTGATGGTCGGTTCGCTCATCGGCCGTCCACTGCCTCAGTCATCCCTCAGTCATCCTTGTGACCGAACACCGGCGGCTGCGTCTTCATGTCGATCAACGGCACGCAGATATTCATCAGCAGCACCGCAAAGGCAATCCCATCCGGGTAGGCGCCGAAGGTCCGGATGATCACCGTGATTAGCGCGACGCCGACGGCGAAGATCAGCTTGCCGCGCGGCGTGGTGGCGCCGGAGACCGGGTCGGTGACGATGAAGAAGGCACCGAGCAGGGTGCCGCCGGACACCAGATGGAACAGCGGCGAGGCGAACGCGCCCGGGTCGATGCCCCACAGCGCGCCGGCGAAGACCGCGATACCGGCCAGGAAGGCGAGCGGCAGGTGCCAGGTAATGACGCGTTGCTGCCACAGCCACAGGCCGCCGAGCAGGTAGCACCCGGCGATCCATTCCCAGCCCTTGCCGCCGAGCACGCCGAACGCCGGGCCGCCGGCGATCACTTGCTGCACGGTCATCGGCGTGACCGCCTGGCGCAGTCCGGTACGCAGCGCGTCGAGCGGCGTGGCGCCGGTGATCGCGTCGATATTGCGCGAGCCGCCGCGGATCAGGTCGAGCTGGGTGGCAAAATCCAGCCCGCTGTGCGGCCACTGGGAAATCAGTGCCGGAAATGCGACGATCATGATGGCGTAGGCCGCCATCGCGGGATTGAACGGATTCTGGCCGAGGCCGCCATAGAGCTGTTTGACGATGACGATCGCGAACAGGGTTGCTGCGACGGTGAGCCACCACGGCACGATCGGCGGAAAGGTCAGCACGATCAGCCATGCCGTGACGACGGCGGACAGGTCGGCGAGATAAATGTCGAGCGGACGGCCGCGCGCCTTCAACATCAACGCCTCGCCAGCCAGCGCCGCAGCCGAGGCAATCGCCAGGTTGACCAGCACGCCGGCGCCGAACAGCCAGACGTAAGCGCCGATGCCCGGCAGCAGCGCCAGCAGCACCTTGAGCATGACCGTCTGCACGCTGGCAGGCTGGCGGATGTAGGGCGAGTTGTTCAAGTCGATGCTTGTGCGGGATGCGGATCAGCTTCGCGCGAGGTCATGACAAAGACGTAGGTCATTTCGAGGCATCCTCGTCGTGGGTCTTCGCCATCTCGCGGATCTTCGCGCGGCGCGCTTCGATCTCGGCGATCTCCGCTTTCTGCGCCTCGCTCAGGTTCTCGGTGTTCTTCGGCGCGATCGCCTCGCGCTGCTTGCGCGCGCGCTCGATGGCGGCCTCGATCAAAGCCTTTTTCGGGTCGACGGAAAGCGCGGGCGCCGACGCGACCGTGCCTTCCGCGTGTGCCGCCTCGATTGCCGCGGGCCGCGCATCGGCGATCGCGGACGGCTTGGGTGCGACACGCTTTTCGGCGGTCTGGCGGCTGGCCGCCGTCTTGGCGGCGAGCTTGGCCGTCTTCTCCTGCTGGTCGCGTTCTTCGCGCAGATTGCGGAACTCGAAGCGCGCGCGAGCCTGGTCGGCCGCCTCCTTTTCCCGCTCGCGCGCCCAGATCTCGGTCTTGGCGAAGCGGTAGTAATCGACCAGCGGGATATGCGAGGGGCAGACGTAGGCGCAGCAGCCGCACTCGATACAGTCGAACAGGTGATACTCCTGTGCCTTGCCGAAATTCCTGGCGCGGGCGAACCAGTACATCTCGTGCGGCTGCAGGTCGGCCGGACAGACCTCGACGCAGGCGGTGCAGCGGATGCACGGCATCTCGGGCGGCGACGGCGGAAACAGTGCCCTGGAGCCGGCGATCACGCAGTTGGTGGCCTTGACCACCGGCACGTCCGGGTTGGGCATCAGGTAGCCCATCATCGGTCCGCCCATCAGCGTGCGGTCGGTGTCCGGCTTGGCGCCCGCCAGTTGCAGCAGGTGCGACATCGGCGTGCCGAACAGCACTTCGTAGTTGCGCGGCCGCTCGACATTGCCGCTGACCGTGACGATGCGCGAAATCAGCGGCCGGCCGAGGTCGATCGCCTGGTGAATCGCATAGGCGGTGCCGACGTTGAAGCACTGCACGCCAAAGTCGGTGCTGCGTTTGCTGTGCGGCACTTCGATGCCGGTCAGCGAGCGGATCAGTTGCTTGGCGCCGCCGGCCGGATAGCGCGTCGGCACCACGATCACCCGCATGTCTTCGCCGAGCGCGGCAACCGCCGCCCGCATCGCTGCGGCCGCCTCGGGCTTGTTGTCCTCGATGCCGATCAGCACTTGGCCGGCGCCGAGCATGTCTCGCATGATCCGGCCGCCGCGCACGATGTCCTGCGCGCGTTCGCGCATCAGCATGTCGTCACAGGTGATGTAGGGCTCGCACTCGGCGCCGTTGAGCACCAGCGTCATCGGCATGTCCTTGCCGGCATTGAGCTTGAGGTGGCTCGGAAACACTGCCCCGCCCAGCCCGACCACGCCGGCATCGCGCAACTGGTCGCGGATTTCGTCGGGCGGCGTCGAACGATAGTTGACCGGTTCGGGCGCCACCCAGGCCTCCTCGCCGTCGGATTCGATGACCACCGACAGCATCGGCAACCCCGAGGTATGGGTCATGACACGCGGTTCGACCGCGATCACCTGTCCCGAGGTCGGCGCGTGCACGGCGGCCGACACGTTGCCGTCGGCGGCGCCGATGCGCTGGCCCTTCATCACGCTCTCGCCGGCCTGCACCAGCGGATGCGGCGTACCGCCGATGCTCTGGTGCAGCGGCACCACCAGCAGATCGGGCAGGGGCGCTACGGCGATCGGCTCGCGCGTCGAGTGCTGCTTGTGGGTCTGCGGCTTGACGCCGCCGTGAAAGTCGAACAGTTTGCCCATGTGTTGGTCCGGGCTAGGCCGCGGCCTTGATCCTGACCACCGGATACTTCCACTTCCAGGTCTCCACCGATTCGCCGATCGGCTCCATGGTGATGCAATTGACCGGGCAGGGCGGCAGGCACAGTTCGCAGCCGGTGCACAGGGGGGCGACGACGGTATGCATCTGCTTGGCGGCACCGACGATGGCGTCCACCGGGCAGGCCTGGATGCACAGCGTGCAGCCAATACAGGTGACCTCGTCGATGACCGCGACCGACTTGGGCTTCTCGACGCCGTGCTCGGCATTCAGCGGTTTGAATTCGCGGCCCAGCAGATCGGCCAGTTTGCGGATGCCTTCCTCGCCGCCCGGCGGGCACTGGTTGATGTCGGCCTCGCCCTTGGCGATCGCCGTCGCATAGGGCCGGCAGCCCGGGTGACCGCACTGGCCGCACTGGGTCTGCGGCAGGATCGCGTCGATCTTGTCGACCAGCGGATCGCCCTCGACCTTGAAGCGGATCGCGGCCCAGCCGAGCGCGGCGCCGAGCACGACGGCGCCGAGCGACATCACGAGCAGCGCTGTCAGCATCAGCGGTACTTGTCCAGTCCGGCAAAGCCCATGAATGCCAGGCTCATCAGGCCGGCGGTGATCAGTGCGATCGCCGTGCCCTTGAACGGCGTCGGTACGTCGGCGCCATCGAGCCGTTCGCGAATGCCGGCGAACAGCACCAGCGCCATCGAGAAGCCGAGCGCCGAGCCGGCGCCGTAGAGCAGCGATTCGACGAAGCCGTGTTTGAGCGAAACATTGAGCAGGGGCACGCCGAGCACCGCGCAGTTGGTGGTGATCAGCGGCAGGTAGATGCCGAGCACCTGGTGCAGCAGCGGGCTGGTTTTCTGGATCACCAGTTCGGTGAGCTGTACGATCGCCGCGATGGTGACGATGAAGGCCAGCGTGCGCAGATACTCGAGGCCGAACGGTGCCAGCAGCCAGTGATCGATGATGAAGCTGGCACCGGTGCCCATGGTCAGCACGAAGGTGGTGGCCGCTCCCATGCCGATGGCGGTTTCCAGCTTCTTCGACACCCCCATGAACGGGCACAGGCCGAGAATCCGCACGAAGACCACGTTGTTGACGAGGACCGTGCCGAGGATGATGAAGAAGTAGCTTGCCATGGGGTGGTGACGAGGTTTCCGGATTATCGCGTTTTGCGCTGCACCACTCAACCCTTGCTCGGGTGATGTCTTTGGAATCAGAGGGAAATCTGCGCCAGGTCCGGCCTCAAGGCGGCATCGTCGGCCGGCTGCGGGTGGCAGATATCGCCTCTCTGACCAGGGCCGGGCCGCGATAGATCAGGCCCGAGTAAATCTGCACCAGGCTGGCGCCGGCCGCCAGCTTGGCGCGCGCATCCTCGCCGCACAGAATCCCGCCGACGCCGATGATCGGGATCTCGCCCTTGAGCTTCTTCGCCAGTTCGGCCACCACTTCGGTCGAGCGGTGCAGCAGCGGCCCGCCCGAAAGGCCGCCGCTCTCCGACTCGAGTGGATGCCCGGCGATAGCCTCGCGCGAGATCGTGGTGTTGGTCGCGATCACCGCGTCGACGCGGTGCCAGCGCAGCGCATCGCAGATCGTGGTGAGCTGCGAATCGTCGAGATCGGGCGCGATCTTGAGCGCCAGCGGCGTGTAGCGGCTGTGCCGCTCGGCGAGTCTGGCCTGGGCGTCCTTGAGCCGGCCGAGCAGCGCATCGAGCTCGTCGCCGCCCTGCAACTGGCGCAGATCCCTGGTGTTGGGCGAGCTGATATTGACGGCGACATAGCTGGCGTACGGGTAGACGCGGTACAGGCAGGCCACGTAATCGTCGGCCGCGCGCTCGATCGGCGTGTCGAAGTTCTTGCCGATGTTGATGCCGAGCACGCCCTGGTACCTGGCGCTCTTGACGTTGGCGATCAGGGTGTCGAGTCCGCCGTTGTTGAAGCCCATGCGGTTGATGATGGCCTGATGTTCGGGCAGGCGGAACAGGCGCGGCTTCGGATTGCCCGGCTGCGCCCTCGGCGTGACGGTGCCAACCTCGACGAAACCGAAGCCCAGGGTCGCCAGTCCGTCAATGCATTCGCCATTCTTGTCGAGGCCGGCGGCGAGTCCGACGCGGTTGGCGAACTGGATGCCCATCACCTGCACCGGATCGCCGTGATCCATCCGGCAGTGCGGGGCCAACGGCGTACCGGCGAGCAGCTTGAGCGAGGCCAGCGTCAGATCATGGGCGGTTTCGGCGTCGAGCGCGAACAGCAGGGGTCGGGCGAATCGATATAGCATGGCTTGCAGTTTACCCGAGGGCGATGCGGCCCGCCGGCGGCCGGCCGCTTCCGCTAAAATGCTGCTTTCGCCCGCCTGAAGGCCGTGCATGAAAGCAACGTTTCTGGATTTCGAGCAGCCGATCGCGGAACTGGAGTCGAAGATCGAGGAGCTTCGCTTCGTCCAGGACGACTCCGCGGTCGATATCTCCGAGGAAATTGCCCGGCTCGAAACCAAGAGCCAGGCGCTGACCAAGGAGATCTACGCCAAACTCACGCCTTGGCAGAGTGCGCTGGTCGCCCGCCACCCGCAGCGCCCCTTCACGCTCGACTACGTCGAGCATGTGTTCACCGATTTCGAGGAGATGCACGGCGACCGCGCCTACGCCGACGACCATGCGATCGCCGGCGGCCTGGCGCGCTTCAACGGCCAGTCGTGCATGGTCATCGGCCACCAGAAGGGCCGCGACACGCGCGAGAAGATCATGCGCAATTTCGGCATGCCGCGTCCCGAGGGCTATCGCAAGGCGCTGCGGCTGATGCGTCTGGCCGAGAAATTCGGCATCCCGGTATTCACCTTTGTCGACACGCCGGGCGCCTACCCGGGCATCGGCGCCGAAGAGCGCGGCCAGTCCGAAGCCATCGGGCACAACCTCTATGTCATGGCCGAACTGAGGGTGCCGATCATCTCCACGATCATCGGCGAGGGTGGCTCGGGCGGGGCGCTGGCGATTGCCGTTGCCGATGCCGTGATCATGATGCAGTACTCGACCTATTCGGTGATCTCGCCCGAGGGCTGCGCCTCGATCCTCTGGAAGAGCGCCGACAAGGCGGGTGAAGCGGCCGAGATCATGGGCATTACCGCCAACCGGCTGAAGTCACTCGGGCTGGTCGATCGCGTCGTAGGCGAACCGCTGGGCGGCGCCCATCGCGACCATCGTGCCGCGGCGCAGAACCTCAAGCGGGCACTGCAGGATGCGCTGCGCCAGTGCGCCGATCTGTCGCCCGGCGAGCTGGTCGAGAAACGGCTCGACCGGCTGATGGGCTATGGCAAGTTCAAGGAACTCCCGGTCGCCTGATCCACTGATCGGCGCGCTGCGCGATCCACTCGAACGGCATGCGGTTCGCGCCAGCCGAATGGCGGTGGGCCTCAGCGGCGGCCGCGATTCGGTCGCGCTGCTGCATGCGCTGGCGCAGTTGCGCGACGAATTCCGTTTCGATCTTTCGGCGCTGCATGTTCATCACGGCCTGAATCCGGGCGCCGATCGCTGGGCCGAATTCTGCGCGCGCTTGTGCGACTCGCTGGCCGTGCCGTTTCGCTGTACCCGCGTCGTGGTCGATCGGGCGGGCGGGCAGGGCGTCGAGGCGGCGGCGCGCATCGCGCGATACGCTGCCTACGCCGCGCTCGATGTCGACTGGATCGCGCTGGCCCATCATCGCGGCGATCAGGCGGAAACCGTGTTGCACAATCTGCTGCGCGGCGCCGGTCTGCGCGGCCTCTCCGGCATGCCCGGCGAACGGGCGATCGCGCCCGCGGGTCGACCGCGTCTGGTTCGCCCCCTGCTCGGCGTGCCGCGTGCGCTGATCGAGGACTACGTTCGCGAGCAGGCGCTCGAATGGGTGGAGGATCAATCCAATCTGGATGACGGCTACACGCGCAACTGGCTGCGCAAGGAGATCCTGCCGGCCCTCGCGCGGAAGTTTCCGGCCGCCGAGTCGGCGCTGACCCGCACGGCGGCCCTGGCGGCAGAAGCCGAGGCGCTGCTCGACGCGCTGGCCCGTGCGGACTTCGCTGCGGCCGCGCCGGCCGGTCGTCTGCGGCTCGATGCTGTGCGACGGCTCGATCCGCCGCGCGCACGCAACCTGCTGCGCCTGGTTCTGCGCGAGGCGGGCGTGGCGATGCCCGATGCCGCGCGACTGGCCGAGCTGCAGCGCCAACTCGGCGAGATCGGCCGCGATACGCGTTTCGAATTCGACTTCGGTTGCGTCGAACTGCGCTGCCACGCCGGCGAGCTGCATGTCATCGAACGAGAGGCAGGCCGGGGAGCCGCGTGGGATGGCGATCTACGCGTGCCATGGGCCGGAGAGCCGCATCTGGAGTGGCCCGGCGGGCAGGTGCTGTTCGAGAGCGCCATCGGATGCGGCTTTTCGGCTGATCGGGTTTCGGGCCGTGCGTGCCACCTTGCGGCCCGCCGCGGCGGCGAATCGATCCAGCCCGACCCGCGCCGGCCGCGCCGCTCCCTCAAGCATTGGTATCAGGAACTCGGCGTGCCGCCGTGGGAACGCGCGGCGCGACCGATACTCTGGTGCGGTGATGCGGTAGTGTGGGTGCCGGGCATCGGCGTCGACGTCGGCTTCGCCTGCGAGCCGGGCCAGCCCGGCTGCTTGCCAAAGTGGATGCCAGTCGAGTGAGCTTTCGTCTTGCGGCTACCTCCCGATCTCAGGGAGCAGCGTGGTCTCCCATCTCCCCCTCTCATGAGATGCGTCGTCGTCCCGCTCCCGCCCCCTTTCGGCTTGGGTTTGGGCACGATTCTGCGGCCATGACGTCACTCGTTTTGTCGGAAGATGCGGTAGATCTGCGCGATTTCGTGCTGGGGAGAAAGCCACGCCGGAGGATGGTCGGGCCGGGCGGGCGATCGTGTTTGCTTCCGAGGTGCACGCGAAACTGCGCCACCCAACGATGGACTCTCCCTGACTCGGTGGCTGCTGGGGCGGTACGCGGGTGCCGTGGATGCGCTGGAAGAGGGATTGCCATTTTGACCAACACCCATTCGAGCGGATCCACCCGGGCAGTGCTGCTTCTTCGCGGGCCCGCACCGCATGGACCTCTTGCTCGGGCAGACGGGCGCGGGCACGTGGCGGTCGCAGCCGCCCCGGCGCACGTCGGATCGCCCGGAGCGCGAGGCGCTCCTCGCTCTTCTCGCGCGGGGGCAGCCGTACTTCGGCATGTCCCTGACCCAAGTCGGATGGTCGGAGTTGATCGGTGCATTCGCGCGTCGACCAGTTCGCGTCATTAGTCTCTTCGCTGCCCCCCAAAAAAGCTTGTCGCGGGCGTCGAATAGGGTGCGCAATGGCACGGCATTTGCGACGTCACAATAGCCAAAAGAAGACTCATAGCACCGTGCGACTCGGGACGAGCGCGTCGCACGTACGGAAAGTTTGGGGAGATCATCTCGTTGCGGATTGTCCGCAGCGAGAATGCGAACACGAATTCCGGAGCGTGCCATGGTCCGTGAACCAAGCAACAGAGCCAATCTTGAGCTAGTGACGATCTATGAGATCAGCAAGATCCTGAGTTCGTCACTCGATCTGTCGAAGACCTTTCACGAAGTGCTGAATCTCCTCGCAGCCCACCTCGAAATACGCCGGGGATTGGTCATCTTGAAGCATGAAGATGGTGCGCTGCACTTGTTTAGTGCTGTCGGCTTGTCGCGCGACGAGTACGATCGCGGCACTTATCAGTTGGGCGAGGGTATCATCGGGCGCATACTCAGGGCCGGCATGGCGGTGGTAGTTCCGGATCTCGCGCAGGAACCTCTGTTCCTCAACCGTACTGGCGCGCTCGACGAGAAGGCCGATGCCGCGGTAGCGTTGATCGGCGTGCCGATCAAGGCCGGCGGCGACAAGGTCGGGGTACTGGCGATCGATCGCCTGGCGCGCGAGCATGGGCGCGGCTTCGACGACGACGTGCGCTTCCTGTCGATGGTCTCGAACCTGTTGGGTCAGGCCTTGTCACTGCAGCGTAATGTCACCGAAGAGCGCGCCCAGTTGGTACAGGTGGCGCGGCGGACGAGTGGCGAGGCTCGTGGCAGCTTGAGCCTGGACAATGTGGTCGGCAAGTCGCCGCGCATGCAGGAGGTGTTCGCGGAAGTGCTGCAGGCGGCACCATCGCGCGCGACCGTTTTGCTGCGCGGAGAGTCTGGAACTGGCAAGGAAGTCATCGCCCGCGCGGTTCATTTCCACTCGCTGCGCAAGGACGCGCCATTCGTCAAGCTCAACTGTGCGGCCTTGTCGGAAACGCTGCTCGAATCCGAGCTGTTCGGGCACGAGAAAGGCGCGTTCACCGGTGCGATCGCCGAACGCAAGGGGCGCTTCGAACTCGCGCACAGTGGCACGCTGTTTCTCGACGAAATCGGCGACATCTCGCCGGCCTTTCAGGCCAAGCTGTTGCGCGTGATACAGGAGCGCGAATTCGAGCGCGTCGGCGGTACGCGGCCCATCAAGGTCGACGTTCGGCTCGTATTCGCCACCAATCGGGATCTCGAAAAAGCCGTCTCGATGGGCGAGTTTCGCGCGGATCTGTACTATCGCATCAACGTGGTCGGCATATTCCTTCCGCCACTGCGCGAGCGTCGCGAAGACATCCCCGCACTGGTCGGCTACTTTCTCAGTCGCTTCAACAAGGACAACGCGCGCCGCGTCAAGATGTCTCCGGAGGCGCTCATTCTGCTGACCAACTGCTTCTGGCCGGGTAACGTGCGAGAGCTGGAAAACTGCATCGAGCGAACCGCCACAATGAACAAGGGCGACTTGATCCGTTCGCTCAATTTTCCTTGTTCGCATGATCGCTGCCTTACCCGCACGCTGCACGAACCGGCGTCTTTGGAAACGCAGTTCGTGCCACTCGATTCGGTGGTTCGAGAAGCGCCGTCGCGACCCGTCGAGCCGCCGAACCCGGTCGCTGCCGGCGCGACACACGATGGGTCAAACCACCCGGTCAATGACGACATGCCGGAAACCGAGCGCGACCGTCTTGTTTGGGCGATGGAGCAGTGCGGCTGGGTTCAGGCCAAGGCGGCGCGCCTGCTAAACATCACGCCGCGACAGATCGGTTATGCGCTGCAGAAGTACAACATCGAAGTGCGCAAGTTCTGAACGTCGTCGTCCGTCCCGGCGGCGTCTGGTGCATGCCATGAGGAATTGCGCGCCCAGGCCGGTCTCCTGGAAACGCATTCCGCGCGGTGCGTCATGACTGGACTTTCGCTTGGCCCGGGTCGCCCGAGGCACGATTGTTTTCTTTGTAGCGAAGGCGACAAGCGGCTTCGTCGCATGGTCTGATTGTTGGCTTTCGACGTCCGCCGAGAATGACCTAACTCGCTGAATCCAATGCCTTGACGCGAGTGGCATGCTTTTGGCTAAAACCCACGTGTCCAACCCCGACACGACCCGGAGCGCGCCATGCAAGGAGAAACCGCCTACATCGGCATCAAGGAAATAAAGCCGCTCGCCAGGATCGCCGAACCCAACGGATGCCGCACGACGGGTGGCGACGGCAAGTCGGGCTGCGATTCGAAATCCGGTTCTGCCGACGTGCCCGAACACATCTGGGACAAGATCAAGAACCACCCGTGCTACAGCGAGGAGGCCCACCACCACTATGCACGCATGCATGTTGCGGTCGCCCCGGCCTGCAATATCCAGTGCAACTACTGCAACCGCAAGTACGATTGCGCCAACGAATCGCGTCCCGGTGTGGTCAGCGAACGGCTGACGCCAGAACAGGCATCGAAGAAGGTGCTCGCCGTCGCCAGCGCGATTCCGCAGATGACGGTGCTCGGCATTGCCGGTCCGGGCGATCCTCTCGCCAATCCGGAAAAGACCTTCCGGACCTTCGAGCTGATCAGCAAAAAGGCACCGGACATCAAGTTGTGCCTGTCGACCAACGGACTCGCGCTGCCTGGCCTGATGGATCGAATCGTCCAATACAACATCGACCATGTAACGATCACCATCAACATGGTCGACCCGGAAATCGGGCAGCACATCTACCCGTGGATCTTCTGGAACCATAGGCGATGGGCCGGCCTCGATGCGGCGAAGATCATCCACGAGCACCAAATGGAAGGCCTCGAGATGCTCACGGCCCGCGGTATCCTCGCCAAGATCAACTCGGTGATGATCCCCGGCATCAATGACGCGCACCTGATCGAGGTCAATCGCGAGGTGAAGAAGCGGGGTGCATTCCTGCACAACATCATGCCGCTGATTTCCAGCCCGGAACATGGCACGGTGTTCGGTCTCAACGGCCAGCGTGGGCCGACGGCGCACGAACTCAAGGCGCTGCAGGACCAGTGCGAAGAAGGCGCGATGAACGTGATGCGGCACTGCCGCCAGTGCCGCGCCGACGCTGTCGGTCTGCTCGGCGAGGATCGCAGCGGCGAGTTTTCCACCGACACGATCGAGGCTATGGACGTCAAGTACGATCTCGATGCACGCCGCGTCTACCACGAACTGGTCGAAGAGCAGCGAGATGCCAGGCTTGCCGCCAGGCAGGACGCGCTCGCCGGTCTGGACGGCGAAGCCAGCGACATCAGGATTCTCGTCGCAGTCGCCACCAAGGGCGAGGGCAGGATCAACGAGCACTTCGGCCACGCCGGCGAGTTCCAGATCTACGAACTGTCGACTGCCGGCGCCAAGTTCGTCGGCCATCGCCGGGTCGATCTCTACTGCCAGGGTGGCTATGGCGACGAGGATGCATTGCCCAGCGTGGTCCGGGCGATCAATGACTGCCACGCAGTAATGGTCGCGAAGATCGGTGGCTGTCCTAGCGACGAACTGCGCGATGCCGGTATCGACCCGGTCGAGGATTACGCGCATGAATTGATCGAACAGTCGGCAATCGCCTACTTCAAGGAATACCTGGCCGCTGTGAAGTCGGGCCAGATCGAGCACCAGGCTCGCGGCGACGCGGCGATCCGCCAGGGCGCCTATATCGCAGCCGCGTGATTCGTCCACCATGAAACCGGAAGGAGCCAGCCATGGCCTACAAGATCATCGCATCGAGTTGTACCGCGTGTTCCGCGTGCGAACCCGAGTGCCCCAACGTCGCCATCCGTGAAAAGAGCGGCACATACATCATCGACCCGAACAAATGCACCGAGTGCGAGGGGCAGTTCGACAGTCCCCAGTGCGTCGCCGTGTGTCCGGTCGACGGCACCGTCATCAAGGCTTGAGGGCAGGTCATGACGAAGACGCCCAACGTCACCGTTACGCTCGCGGCAGAGAAGTTCATCAGTCGCATGGTGCGCCTTTCCGGGCTGAGCGAGGGTGCCGGCTTGCGCCTCGTCGTCAGTGCCGGCGGCTGCTCGGGCCTCAACTCGGCATTTACGGTTGAGGCGAGCCCGGCCGCAGGTGATTCGATCGTCGACGTAAACGGCGTGCCGCTTTTCCTGCCGGGCGAGAGCTGCGCGCTGCTCGACGGGGTGACGGTTGACTTCTCGGACAGCCAGATGTCTTCGGGATTCGCCTTCGTCAACCCGAATGGCAACCCCTGTGCCTGCGATTCGAGCGCGGGCGAGGGAGGGCATCGCGCAACCCTATCGGGCGGCAAGGTCGTGACATTCGACTTCGCCTCGATCAAGCGCGTCTAGTGGGTGCCGGGCCGGGTGTGGCGAGCGGGATCCATGACGACTGGCTGGAAGAGGCCTGCATGGGGCATGGCCTATCGGCTGAGGTGCAGGCGCTGGTCTACGCCGCGGCGAAGTCGTGGGACGATGAGGTGCGAGCGGAAGCCCTGCTTGCCGAAGCCGCCCAGCGTGCGCCCGACCATGCCGCGGTGCTTATCGCGCGCTATCGCTTCTACTTCTACCGCAACCGGCTGGACGATGCGCTGTTGGTTGCATGCGATTGCCTGGCCAAGGCTGCGAGCGACATCCGGGCACCGCTGGACTGGCGGGCGGTCGAGCCCTCGCACGCAAACTTCGACAGCTACGGCGTGCTGCCGCGCTTCTATCTGTTTGCGCTCAAGGGCTACGCCTACCTCAACATGCGGCTGGGCAACCTGGGCGAGGGCGCGCAGGCGCTCGACAAGCTGGAACACCTGGACCCGACCGACAGGCTCAACGGATCGGTGCTGCGCGGCGTGCTTGATCGGATGGGGCGGGACGATGACGACTGAGTCCACGGAAGGGCCGCCGAAAGCCATGGACTGGCAGGATCAGCCGCTGGACTGTGCCACCTGTCGCAATGCCGACTTGCGTGCCGCCGGCCGGTGCAAGCCGGAGCATGCCTGTGCCTTCGATCGCTATTCCAAGCGTATTGCACGATTCTTCAGCTGGAATCCGGCAACCGCCGAACAGTACGTGAATCACCCGTACTTCGAGGTGCGCGCCATCATCGCCCGCTACGTGAACGTGTTTGAGTTGCAACGCCTCGCGAAGGATCCGGACGAGAGCGTGCGCCTGTCGGCGGCACTGCGACTGCCACAGGCGCAGTTGAGGAAACTGGTCGGCGATCCCGATCGCGAAGTTCGCATTCGTGTCGCCCAGCGTCTCGACCCGGCAGAACTGGGCGCGCTGATATGGGATGCGGACTACTTCGTGCGCAGTATCGTTGCGCGTCGCCTGCCGGCGGGATTGCTCGGCAGGATGGCGAACGATGCCGACGCTGAGGTGCGCGGCCAGGTCGCCAGGCGCATCGACGAGCAAGGGCTGCTGGCGATGCGCCTCGACGAGGAAGCCGATGTGCGGCTGATCGTCGCGCAAGGACTGCGCCCTTCGCTGCTGCACCTACTTGCGGACGACCCCGACTGGCGTGTGCGATTCGAGGTCGCGCGGCGTACCGAAGACACAGCCTTGGCCGCCAGACTGGCCGGAGATGATGACCCGATGGTGTGCGAAGCGGCTGCGGAGCGGTCCGGCGCCGGTACGAGACCGGCGGTCAGCGACGCAATGGCAGGGCGATGAGCGATTGCAAGAGGCGGGAAAATGGGACGCGCGCGCGACGGCAGTGTTATCGAACTCGACGATCCACCGGCTTTCGACTACGGCGAAAGAGTGCGCTCGAAAAAGGTCGTGCGCAACGATGGAACCTTCCCGGGCAAGGAGATCGGCGAGATTCTGGTCACCAAGGGCGATGTCGGCTACGTCACCAGCATCGGCAGCTTTCTGCAGCAGTTCTATATCTATGGCGTGGAATGGATCGATCGCGGCTACCGCGTCGGCATGAAGAGGCGCGAGCTCGAGTCGCTCGACCAGCCGGGCGAGGACGACGGACTCAACTGAGACGAATGATCGTCTCGACAAGGAGCAAAGGATGGGAGAAATCGCCGATGTCCGGTTGCCCAAATACCGCGAAGGGCAGCGGGTGGTGGCGGCGGCCGCTCTCTTCAACGACGGCTCGCACCCGGAGCGCGAAGCCGACGCGTTGCTGGTCGAGGCCGGTTCGACCGGCGAAGTCGTTCAGGTTGGTCACCACATTGACGAGAACCTGCCGATCTACATGGTCGACTTCGTCGCCGCCGATGGCCGGCCATGCGTGGTCGGCTGCCTCGAAGAGGAGCTGGTTTCCGCCTGAGGGAGACCACCACCGATGGACGCGCCGAGGATGACCCTATCCGACGAACTCGACACGACGGTACCGGCGATCGCCCGATTCCAAACGCCTGTGGTCGGCGGACTGCAGCCGAACGAGGTCGACCTGCGACGCATCGCCCGGTCCTTGGCCGCTCGCGAGCGCTATCGCTACGTCTCGCCGCAGGTCTGTCTGACTCAACGCGGCTATCGCGTCAGCAGCCCTTGCTGCTCGCGCCGTGTCGATCCGCAGGGTGGACAGATCGACATCGCCTGGATCGAGCATATCGAGAGCAATGGCTGGTGGCGTCTTCACCATCGCGACCACGCAGGCGACCGCTGGGTACCGTACGCGGAGTTTGCGCGCCTGCACGAATTGCTCACCCACCTGAACCGCGACCCTGGCAGGTTGTTCTGGCCATGAACGATCGCGGAGTCCTCTATTTCGACCACAACGCTGCCACGCCGGTTGCGCCGGAAGCCGTTGCCGCGATGATCGCCGCGCTCGGCCAGTGCTATGGCAATCCGTCGTCAGTTCATACGCTGGGCCAGGCGGCAAAGAGCGTCGTTACGCGGGCGCGTGGCGAGGTTGCGCTGCTGGTCGGGGCGAGTCAGTCGGAGATCGTATTTACCAGCGGGGCGACCGAAGCAAACCATCTTGCCGTACTGGGTGCGCTAGCCATGCAACCGCACAAACGCCACCTGGTGATGTCGGCCGTCGAGCACCCTTCGCTGATCAGTCTGGCCAGGCAACTCCGGCAGAGGGATATCGCGACAAGCTGGATACCGGTCGATGCAGCGGGCCGGATCGACACTGACCAGGTTTTGCGCGCGCTGCGCCCCGATACCGCGCTGATCTCGGTGATGTGGGCAAACAATGAAACCGGCGTGATCTCGCCGGTCGCCGATATTGCTGCCGTCGCTCGCTCTTCCCGAGTGCCGTTCCACTGCGATGCGACACAGGCGGCAGGTCGGGTGCCGATCGACTTTGCAGGATCGGGGATCGATCTGCTGTCGCTTTCGGCGCACAAGCTCCATGGTCCGAAGGGCGTCGGCGCGTTGTGTGTGCGCAAGGGAATCGGGCTTCCGCCGCTGATCAACGGACACCAGGAACGCGGGCGTCGGGGCGGCACCGAAAACGTTCCGGGAATTGCCGGTTTCGGTGCGGCAGCACGGGTTGCGTCGGGGCGAGTCATGGCGGACGCGTCGCGCATCGAATCCCTGCGCGACGCGCTCGAAGCGGCGTTGCGGCAGCGCTTCTCCGAGGCAACGATCAACGGTTGCGGCGCGAATCGCCTGCCGAATACGACGAACGTTCGTTTCGCTACGCTGGACGCGGAGATGGTTCTGTCCCGGCTGAATCGCGTCGGCGTCTGCGCGTCGAGCGGCTCCGCATGTACTGCCACAGCTACCGAGCCCTCGCACGTGCTGCTGGCAATGGGACAAACGCGCGAGCAGGCATTGGCAGCCGTCCGCCTTTCCCTTGGACGCACGACGATCCCGACCCACATCGACCGCTTGCTCGACGCACTGACGGAAGTCCTCCGTCCGGCGCGGGAACGCGCGGCGTGAGTTTTTTGCGACTCCGGAGAAAAACCATGAAAGTCATGATTCGCAAGACAACCGGCGGTGCGTTGTCGCTCTATATGCCGAAAAAGGATCTCGAGGAACGGATCGTTGCGATGGAGAAGGAAAAAATGTGGGGCGGCACAGTCACGCTGGGTAATGGCTGGAAGCTGGAGCTGCCGGACATGGCGGCCGACACGCGGCTGCCCATCACCGTCGAAGTGCGGCGCCTGGGAGATTGAACCCGGGAACAGCATTTGACCGTTGATCGCTGGCGCGAACTCAGCATGGATCCGAGCCATTTCGACGTGGTTCGTCACCACCCGACGGGTGAGCGCGCTACGCATCCGCCCGAACGCACGATCGAGTGCGCCCAACTGCTGATTCCAGGCTGAAATGGGGCTTTCCTTCGATCTGATAGATCAGATGTGCGGACTGGCTGCCGCCAGCCCGGGTGCCCGCGAAGCTGCCGCGGCATTGCGCGCGGCCTATCCAGGTCTGCAGGTCACCCGAGTCGATGCCATGGACATGCGGGGGAAGGCGCCGGTGCGGCGCCTTCCGTCGTGCGACCTGTTTCTGGTGGACTCGCGCGGCCATTGCTGGAAGGTGACCCGGGATCCACATTCCGCGACCGCGGTGGCGGTGGCCGACAAGACCTGAAGGACAACGCGATGGACATGAATCTGCCGTCCGAGAATGGCGACGCCGACGATACCGACGAAAGGATCGCGCCGTCCGATCCCGACATGTCGATGACCTGGAGCGGGGACGCCAGCGTCGTTGCAGTCGCCCCCGCGTCGGCGCCGGCGGCCCGATCTACCGACCACGCAACGCCCAATCCTGGAGGAAACAGCATGAGCATACCGGCGCAGATCGTCGAAGGACTGTACAACGGCCGGGTGATTCCCTACCTCGGACCTGCGGTGCTGGAACTGGTCCCCGGTGGATCCCCGGTGCCCCGCACGCCGGAAGGGTTGGTCGGCATCCTGACTTCGAGGGTCTCGGTGCCGCACCGGATTCGCGGCAAGCTCACGGCGGCCGCGCAGTTCGTCGAGAACTTCAAGCATCGCAAGACCCTGGTGAAGCATATGGCGGACGCATTCACCCCGAGCGTTGTTCCGTCGCCGCTACACAGCCTTGTCGCGGCGCTGCCGCTACCGCTACCGCTGGTGGTCGATACCTGGTACGACGACGCCATGTCCGCGGCGCTGGCAGGCCGCAAGGATTGGGGCCAGGTGCAGGGACTTGCCCAATCGGAACACTTCGGCACCTGGTACGCACATTACGATGCGGCCGGTGCGGCGGTGCCCGATTACCTGCCGGGGCAGTGGAAGACGCTGCTCTACAAGCCGCTGGGCGGACATTGGCCGGCCGACAATTTTCTGGTATCCGACTCCGACCATGTCGAAGTGCTGACGGAGATCGACATCCAGACACCGATTCCATCGGAAGTGCAGCGCTTGCGCGTCGGCTGCCATTTCGTGTTTCTCGGCTGCCGCTTCAACGATCAGCTCACACGCAGTTTCGCTCGGCAGATCATGAAGCGCTCTTCCGACCTGCACTGGGCCGTGCTGCCAGGCGAACTCACGCGGATGGAGCAGCGCTTTCTCGCCGAGCAGCGTATTCAGCGCATCGACGTATCGTTGGAAGAGTTCGTGACGAATCTGCAGCATGCACTGCGTCAGCGCGATAAGGCTGCGGCATGAGGCTCCAAGGCGAGGCAGATCGTGACTGGTCCGCGCCGGGGAGTCAATGTCGGTTCAGGACTTCCACCTCGAGATGGCGGCATTTGGGCCTTTGTCGGTCGCCTCTGGCGGGCGGCTCGTCGCATTGATCTGCCGCCGCGAAGTCCAGTTCCAATTCGCATCGGCCGTCTATCGCGACCTGGGGACGGCGGATCGGCGAGCGAATCCTTCAGAAGGCGGGCCGACGCGTCCAATCCTCCGTCCAACGGGTACAGACGCGTTGCATCTTTGCCGGCGCGAGTGCCAGCAGCGCAGCGGTCTGATGAGTGATGCGGCGGACGACGGCCCGGTCGAGTCGATCGAGCCAGCGCGCCGGCAGTTGCAGCGCACCGCAACGTGCGCCGGCCAACATTCCGGCGAGTGCGCCTGTCGTATCCGCGTCGTCGCCGCGATTGACCGTAGCGATCAGGCAGTGCTCGAAGTCATCGTGGGAGAAGAAGGCGTGCAGCACGGTTTGCACCGTATCGACGATGAAGCCGCTGGCACGTCCCGGATAGGGGTTGAAGCGAAACTGCCTATGGGCGCATACCAGCGCCTCCGCCTCCGAACGGCAAGAAGGCATATTTCCGGTGCGGACCAGTTCGCGCACCATGCGCCCGAGCGAGAGCGTCGCGGCGTCGGACAAGGGATGGTTGTGAGTGATCCGTGCCTGCGCGATGCTGTTCGATTCGAACGCCGCATCGTCGTCGAGCGACAGCAGGGCAACCGGCAGGTTGCGCATGCAGGCGCCGTTGCCGGCGTCGCCTTCAGAGCGTGGACCGGCGAGCGTGCGCTGCGTGATGTAACGCTGGATGCCTCGCCGGCAGGTATTGCCGACATCGATCGGGCGGCTGCGCAGCCAACGCGCAAAGCTCTCGGCGACGGCGCGAGTATCGAAGCCGTTGCGCTCGACGATCGCATCGCCCAGCGCGAGCGACATCGAGGTGTCGTCGGTCACCTGACCCGGCTTTAGCTTGAGCCAGCCCCCGCCCACCATCCTGTCGTGGGTGCCGTACTGGCGGGCGATCTCGCCCGGCGTCATGAACTCCACGGTCGCTCCCAGCGCATCGCCGATAGCTAGGCCGAGGTAGGCGCCCAACGCACGATCTTCAAGCGCGCGTTCGTTCCAGGCCCGATTGGTAGTCCTTTGGCTGTCGGATTCAGACATACGCCGCGGTCACTTCGTATTCGCCGCCGATAACCAGGCATTCGGCCTCACCCTTGAGCGGGTGCCGCTCAAGCAGGTCGTTGTAGAACAGAATCTTGACCAGAGGTACCTGCGCTTCGAGGATCCAGTCGCCGAATTCGTCGGCCCGCGCGCGCGAGAAGCTGAACGACACCAGACTGTTGAGTCGGGTCACAAGACGTCCAGCACGACGCGGCGGCGGATCCTGCTCGACCTCTTCCCAGCAATTGACGCCGCGATACAGCGTCACATGGCGCTGGCCGGCGCGCCAGAAGCGAACCAGCGTCCACTGGCAGTACTCGTAAAGCAGGTCGAGCTGCACGTTGATGCTGTTGTTGTGAAAGCGGCCGCCCATCTTTTCCTCCATGTAAGTCATCCACGCGTGTGAAGGGAAGCGGCCCAGTACTTCCTTGTGATAGCTGGGCAGCAGGCCGAAGCGGCTTTCCACCCAACCCTTGAGAACGGCACCCTGCGCGCTGTTGGAATCGAAGCCCCAGCCTTCGAGCAGCTTGAGGTAGCTGGAGCGAAAGCGCCTTGGCCGACCGTCTTCGGTCGAAGGCGGCAATCCGAACAGCATCTGCATGTAGTGTCGAAAAACCTGCGCCGCCTCGCCGGGATCCGGTGCCGCATCGAGCAGGCGAAACAGGCCGGGGTTGAGCTCGCGCACACCGCTGATCGACAGGGGAAGGGGATGGGCGTTGAAGACGGTCGATGCGAGCAGGCCGGTGGGAATGCCGACCAGGTTCGTGCTGTGCATGGGGGGCAGCGACTGACGATGGGCGACACGTGACGGCGGTTTCGAACTCTTGTCAACCTCCATCCGGCCTTCGTCACTTGTAACCCGCCACCGATTCACACCGGACGGTTCTCGCGGACCTTGATGGGGCCCATGATCGCGAGCCCATCTTCGAAACTGATTGCCGGCCAGTTCTGTCTGAAGCCGGCCGCCGCCTTGGCGATGCGATCAAGCTTCGCGCCGGTGTCGAGTTTCTTCAGATCATTGCGCTCGATGCCGAACAGGTCGAGCAGCTCGTTGTATACCGTCGCCTCCTCGAGCGGCAGGATGTAGAACGTCGCGCCGCCGTAGGCTACCTGATACTTCTTCGAGATGTCGATGTTGCCGCAGAACAGGAAGTACTTTCCGTCGGCGGCGAGCTTGTCGCCAAGCACTTCGGCCAGTAGCTGCAGGTGTTCGAAGGATTGCACGAATCCGGTGAAGAATGGAATTGTCGTCGCGCCCGCTTCAGCGACGGTCATTACCTGGTCGCACTTCACTTCCGGCGGGCGCGCCTCGTCGGCAAACTGCTCTGCGAACTTGAGTGCCAATTCGCCGCGAAAGCCGAAGCGCCCCGGCGTCGGCGTTGAGTCTTTGTGGACCGGGGACAGCAGGCGTTTGTCGGCGTCGAGATCGGCGAGCGCGGTTTCGGTGATCTTGGTCACGATGATTCCTTGGTTGTTGGACGAGCGAGTCAATCGAGCGGGTCCGCGCGACCGGCGGCGCATCGCTCGTGCCGGTCGAGCCATTCGGTCAGCGATTAGCAATCTCCGTTCCCACGTTCGCGATGTCCCGGCCGCTCCCCGGGGCAGCGCCCGGAGAGCCACTATCCATGCGGGTCTCGGAGGGTGTGCAGGGCGAGCCCGAGGGTGCCGAGCAGCGGCTGCAAGTTTGTGCGCTTGTCCATTTCCCTACAGCGCGATTGCGTTTGTGGGGTTTGCAACAGCTTTGAGGTGCCCGAATCGATTCTTCCGGCATAGTGAAAAGTACAGCCAGAACAGAGGCTTGCTGCCGGCAGGAGGTTGTGGCACGCGGGTTGCTAAACGGAGCCTGCACCGAAAGTGTTTGCCAGCGATTGACTCAAGATGAAGACCTACAAAGCTTACGCAGGGCGCAATCCCGGATGCATTGAACGTCACTGACGACTGAACCAGAACTCAACCATCTGTTAATGAACAGGAGATGAAAAATGGCTGCTCTTAGGCAAATCGCATTCTATGGCAAGGGTGGCATCGGCAAGTCCACCACCTCGCAGAATACCCTGGCCGCACTGGCCGAAATGGGCCAGAAGATCCTCATCGTCGGCTGCGACCCAAAGGCCGACTCGACCCGCCTGATTCTGCACGCCAAGGCACAGGACACCGTGCTCTCGCTCGCGGCCGAAGCGGGCAGTGTGGAAGACCTCGAGCTCGAAGACGTGCTGAAGGTTGGTTATCGAGATATTCGCTGCGTCGAATCCGGTGGCCCGGAGCCGGGCGTCGGATGCGCGGGCCGCGGGGTCATCACCTCGATCAACTTCCTCGAAGAGAACGGTGCCTACGACGGCGTCGACTACGTCTCCTACGACGTGCTCGGTGATGTCGTGTGCGGCGGCTTCGCGATGCCGATACGCGAGAACAAGGCGCAGGAAATCTACATCGTCATGTCGGGGGAGATGATGGCCATGTACGCGGCCAACAACATCTCGAAGGGCATCCTGAAGTACGCCAACTCGGGCGGTGTACGCCTCGGCGGCCTCATCTGCAACGAACGCCAGACCGACAAGGAATACGAGCTCTCTGACGCGTTGGCGAAGAAGCTGGGCACCAAGCTGATCCACTTCGTGCCGCGCGACAACGTCGTGCAGCACGCCGAACTGCGTCGCATGACGGTGCTCGAGTACGACCCCGACAGCAAGCAGGCGGCCGAGTACCGCGAGCTGGCCAGCAAAATCCACAACAACGCTGGCAACGGCACGATTCCGACACCTATCACCATGGACGAGCTCGAGGATTTGCTGATGGAGTTCGGCATCATGAAGAAGGAAGACGAGTCGATCATCGGCAAGAAGGCCAAGGAAGTCGCGGCTTGAGCGACAGGAAGCAATCTGAAGCGGGGCGTCGCCTGGCGCGGCGCTCAGTTGTTCAAACGGAAGTCTCGGAACAGGATCGGAGGGCGCAATGAGCCTCACATTGGAAGATACCAAAACCCGTAACAAGGAATTGATCGACGAGGTCCTCACGGTTTATCCCGAGAAGACCGGAAAGAAGCGCGCCAAGCACCTGAACGTGCACGAGGAAGGCAAGTCTGACTGCGGCGTCAAGTCGAACATCAAATCGCTGCCCGGCGTGATGACGATACGCGGATGCGCCTACGCTGGCTCGAAAGGCGTGGTGTGGGGCCCGATCAAGGACATGGTCCACATCTCGCACGGCCCAGTTGGCTGTGGGCATTACTCGTGGGCCTCGCGCCGCAACTACTACATCGGCCACACCGGAATCGATACGTTCGGCACGATGCAATTCACTTCGGACTTCCAGGAGAAGGACATCGTCTTCGGCGGCGACAAGAAGCTGGAGAAGATCATCGACGAAATCCAGGTTCTGTTTCCGCTGAACAAGGGCATTACGGTTCAGTCCGAGTGCCCGATCGGTCTGATCGGCGACGATATTGAAGCGGTATCGAAGAAGAAGTCCAAGGAGTACGAAGGCAAGACCATCGTACCGGTGCGCTGCGAAGGCTTTCGCGGCGTCTCGCAGTCGCTTGGCCACCATATCGCCAACGACGCGGTGCGCGACTGGGTGTTCGACAAGACCGATCCGTCGAAGAACCACTTCGAACTGTCACCCTACGACGTGGCGATCATTGGCGACTACAACATTGGCGGCGACGCCTGGTCGAGCCGCATCCTGCTCGAGGAGATGGGACTGCGTGTGATCGCTCAGTGGTCGGGCGACGGCACCATAGCCGAACTCGAGAATACGCCGAAGGCCAAACTCAACGTCCTCCACTGCTACCGCTCGATGAACTACATATCGCGCCACATGGAAGAGAAATACGGCGTTCCGTGGGTCGAGTACAACTTCTTCGGGCCATCGAAGATCGAAGCCTCGCTGCGCGAGATAGCCTGCCACTTCGACGACAAGATCAAGGAAGGCGCCGAGCAGGTGATCGCCAAGTACAAACCTCTGATGCAGGCCGTCATCGACAAGTACAAGTCGCGGCTCGAGGGCAAGAAGGTCATGCTGTTCGTCGGCGGCCTGCGCCCACGCCACGTGATCGGCGCGTACGAGGATCTCGGCATGGAAGTGGTCGGCACGGGGTACGAGTTTGGCCATAACGACGACTATCAGCGCACCACACATTACGTCAAGGATGGCACGCTGATCTATGACGACGTTACGGGCTACGAGTTCGAGAAGTTCGTCGAAAGGGTGCAGCCCGATCTGGTCGGCTCGGGCATCAAGGAAAAGTACGTGTTTCAGAAGATGGGCGTGCCATTCCGCCAGATGCACAGTTGGGACTACTCCGGCCCCTATCACGGCTATGACGGCTTCGCCATCTTCGCCCGTGACATGGACATGGCGATCAACTCGCCGGTCTGGGGATTGACCAGGGCCCCGTGGGCCAAGTAGGCCGTGACGGGTGACAGCGAACGCGTCTTCCCCATGTCACTCGTCCCTCGTCGCCCGTTACTGAATAGAAGGAGTAACTGAAATGCCGCAGAGTGCCGAGAAGGTCATCGACCACGAAATGTTGTTCCGTCAGCCCGAATACGCGGACATGTTCGCCAAGAAGAAGAGCGAATTCGAGTTCAAGCACCCGGACGAGAAGATCTCGGAAGTCAACGAGTGGACGAAGACAACCGAGTACCAGACACTGAACTTCCAGCGCCAGGCGCTGACGGTCAACCCGGCCAAGGCTTGCCAGCCGCTGGGTGCGGTGTTTGCCGCCAACGGCTTCAAGGGCACACTGCCATTCGTGCACGGTTCGCAGGGCTGTGTGGCCTACTATCGTTCGCATTTCACGCGCCACTTCAAGGAGCCGACCTCGTGCGTCTCTTCGTCGATGACCGAAGATGCTGCGGTATTCGGGGGCCTCAACAACATGGTCGACGGACTGGCCAACAGTTACAGGCTGTACAAGCCTGAAATGATCGCGGTGTCGACCACCTGCATGGCGGAAGTGATTGGCGACGACCTCGATGCCTTCATCAAGACTTCGAAGCAGAAGGGCTCGATCCCGGCGGAGTTCGATGTGCCGTTCGCCCACACCCCGGCTTTCGTCGGCAGCCATATCACCGGCTACGACAATGCCCTGCTCGGCGTACTCAAGCACTTCTGGGACGGCAAGGCGAACACAACTGCCCCGCTGACCCGTGTTCCGAACGAGTCGATCAACTTCATCGGCGGGTTCGACGGCTTCGTCGTCGGCAACATGGCGGCAATTCGCCAGATCTTCGAAGCGTTCGGCGTCGAATACACGATTCTCTGCGATCCGTCAGACGCCTGGAACACACCGACCGACGGCGAATTCCGCATGTTCGATGGCGGCACGACGAAGGATGAAGTCGAGCGTGCACTCAATGCCAAGGCGACGATCGTGTTCCAGGAATTCTCCTGCGAAAAGACCACCAAGTTCATCAGGGCGCACGACCAGGAGGTCGTCGCGCTGAACAGCCCGATCGGCGTCGCGGGAACCGACGAACTGGTGATGGCCATTTCGCGTCTTACCGGCAAGCCCGTCCCTGAGTCGCTGACCAAGGAGCGCGGCCGGCTGGTCGACGCGCTTGCCGACTCGCAGGCACACCTGCACGGCAAGAAGTTTGCGCTCTACGGCGACCCGGACCTGATGTTGGGCCTCACCCAGTTTCTGCTCGAACTGGGCGCCGAACCGGTGACGGTGCTGTCGACCAACGGCGGCGAGGAGTGGGCCGCCAAGGTGCAGGCGCTGTTCGACGCCAGTCCCTTCGGCAGCGACTGTAAGGTCTATCCGAAAAAGGATTTGTGGCATCTGCGCTCGCTACTGTTCACCGCGCCGGTGGATTTCCTGATCGGCAATACGTACGGCAAGTACCTCGAACGCGACTGCGGCGTGCCGCTGATCCGGCTGGGCTTTCCGGTCTTCGATCGCCACCACTATCACCGGTTTCCGATCTGGGGCTACGAGGGTTCGCTGCGGGTGCTGGTGATGCTTCTCGACGAGTTGTTCGAACAGCTCGACCAGAGCACCATCGTGACAGCCAAGACTGACATCAGCTACGACATTATCCGTTGAGCGGCATCTGGACTGCTTCCCAGGATCACGAAAGTGGACATCACCGCGTCCATTTCGCCGGAGATGAACAGGCAGTTACCGAGTCCGACGTTCCCGTGGTTTGCCGAGTTGCTTCCCCTCGAGCAATACATGGCGAAACAAGTTGTCTCGGTTTTTCGATCAAGGAACATTGAATCATGGCAAACGTAACTTTCTCGTCGCCGGCAATGCCGCGCGATGTCACCGTGTATGCGGTTGCGGGCAACCGGGGAACCCTGCTCGCGCTCGCCAGGGCGAACAAAATCCCGATCCCGTTCGATTGCCAGGACGGAGAGTGCGGCTCGTGCCTCGTTGAAATCAGGCATCTGACGCCCGGTGTCAAGTACGGCATCGCGCTCACCGAGGAGGAAAAGGAGCGGTTGCGCCAACTCGGAAAGATCTCCAAGGAAGAGATCATGAATGCCGAGGTCAATGACATGCCACCGCGCTATCGCCTGGCGTGTCAGTGCTTTGTCCGCAACGAGGACATCTTCGTCACATTCGAAGGCGACGCTACTGTGCCCTCCAAGGGCCCCTCCCTGTCGATCGCGGCTGCCGTGTATAAAGGGGGTGTCGACATCAAGACGCTGGACGACTTTCTCAGCTACGCGGTCAAGGTCGAAGATGACGCAGCCCGGCACTTCGAGAATCTGGCAGATGAGATGGAGAGATGCGGCAACAGTGATGTTGCCGGGTTGTTCCGGCAACTCGGCCGGTATTCCCGACTCCATCTCGAAGAAGCCAAGGCGAAGTGCACGAAGTATGACGCAGTACTTACGCTTCCGCCGAATTCGGCTTGGCCGGACAACACGTCGCCCGAGAAGACCACGCTTTGGGCTGGGGATCCCTCTCTTTCGCGCCTTGGCGCCCTCAAGGTCGCGCTGCAGGGCGAGCGCAGGGGATTCGAGTTCTACTATGCGGTTGCCGGGACGGCGAAAGACCCGAAGATCCAGGCGGTTGCAAAGGAGTTTGTGGGCGAGGAACGGGAACACGTCGAGACACTCAAGAGGTGGATCGAAAGAGAAGAAGCAGCGCTGCGCGCAGTTCCCGTTTAGTGCGTTTCGCCGCCACCAATATGCCAATCATCACGTTCAGTTCGCCGAAAATGAAACAGGACACCACCGTCGAGGCTGTCGCTGGTGATGCGCGCACCCTGCTTTCGGTCGCAAGAAAGCACAAGATTCCGGTCGACTTCGAGTGCGAGGAAGGCGAATGCGGTACCTGCGCCGTCAAAGTCGAAGTGCTCCCGGGCAGCCAGGCGACGGGCGTTTCGCTGACGAAGAGGGAAAAGATCGTGCTTAGACTCGACAAGAAGATCACGCCTGCCCAGATCGTCGACGCCGAAGAGAAGGGCGTACCGCCGCCATACCGGCTGGCCTGCCAATTCGTCGTACGCGACGAGAACTTGCTGGTGACATTCTGAGGGCAGGCTAGCCCGACAGTCGGTGTGGCGCTGCCCGGTCCGCACCGATACGCACGCGTTTCGGCACGCATCTCGCGCAGCGGTGGCCACGAGTCGCCGCTCATCGTCTTGCCGGCGACGACACGAGAAGCAGCTGCGGAATGGATCACTCTCGCGTCGCAGCTGCAACCAAATCCGACAATCGCCTTGTCGCAAACCTGCCAAATACCGATCCCAAACCCGATCGCGGCTTCCGACATCTCATCAAGCAATTGATCCGCATAGTGTTTGCCAAAGCGGCCCAACGTGGCACCAATCCTGCAATGCCATTGGTGGAATCCCTGGATGGAGGCTGCGATGGCTGCGACGCTGAAGCAGAAGATTGCCGACGTATTTGATGAGTCGGGTTGCGACAAGAACCTGGCCAAATCGGCCCATGAACGCAAGAAGGGCTGTGCCAAGCAGTTGCAGCCAGGCGCGGCGGCCGGCGGGTGCGCCTTCGATGGCGCAAAGATCGCGCTGCAGCCAATCGCCGATGTCGCCCACCTCGTGCATGGCCCGATCGCCTGCGAGGGCAGTTCGTGGGACAACCGATCGAGTGCCTCGTCGGGGCCGCAACTCTATCGCACCAGCTTCACCACGGACATCAATGAACTCGACGTCATCTACGGAGGCGAGAAGCGGCTTTACCGGTCAATCCGCGAAGTCATCGAGAAGTACGATCCGCCGGCGGTGTTCGTGTACCAGACCTGCGTTACGGCGCTGATCGGCGACGACATCGAGGCGGTCTGCAAGGCGGCCGGCGCCAAGTTCGGCAAGCCGGTGATTCCGGTCAATGCGCCGGGTTTCGCCGGGGCGAAGAACCTCGGCAACAAGCTCGGTGCCGAGGCCTTGCTCGACTATGTGATCGGCACTGAGGAGCCGGCGTTCACCACGGCCTACGATGTCAACATCATCGGCGAATATAACGTCTCGGGCGAGTTGTGGCAGGTCAAGCCGCTGCTCGACGCGCTTGGCATCCGCATCCTCTCCTGCATTTCGGGCGACGCCCGCTACAAGGAAGTGGCCTCCAGCCATCGCGCGAAGGCGGCGATGATGGTCTGCTCGAAGTCGATGATCAATGTCGCGCGGAAAATGGAGGATCGCTATGGCATCCCGTTCTTCGAGGGCTCGTTCTATGGCATCTCCGACATGTCGGATGCCTTGCGAAACTTGTCACGCCTGCTGGTCGACCGCGGTGCGGGCGCCGATCTGATCGAGAGGACCGAGGCACTGATTGGCGCCGAGGAAGCGCGTGCATGGTCGCGCATCAAGGCCTACACGCCGCGGCTGGCGGGAAAACGCGTGCTGCTGATCACCGGCGGTGTGAAAAGTTGGTCGGTAGTCTCTGCGCTGCAGGAAGCGGGCATGGAGGTGGCCGGTACCAGCGTCAAGAAGTCGACCAAGGAAGACAAGGAGCGCATCAAGGAGATCATGGGCGACGACGCCCACATGATCGACGACATGGTGCCGCGCGAGATGTACGCGATGCTGCGTGACGCCAAGGCAGACATCATGCTGTCGGGTGGCCGCTCGCAGTTCGTCGCGCTCAAGGCGCGCATGCCGTGGCTGGACATCAACCAGGAGCGCCACTACGCCTATGCCGGCTACGAAGGCATGGTAGACCTGGTGCGCGAGATCGACAGGACGCTGTCGAACCCGGTATGGGCGCAAGTGCGCAGGCCGGCACCGTGGGATGTCGCCGGCCCGCTCGGTGCGAAGACGCTCGGGTTTCCGGCAGCCGCCTCGGCAAGCTGAGACGACACCATGGCACGCATCATCGAATCGAAAAAGTCCTGTACGGTCAATCCGCTCAAGATGAGCCAGCCGCTTGGTTCGAGCTACGCCTTTCTCGGCATGGATGCCTGCATGCCGGTGATGCACGGCTCGCAGGGCTGTACCTCGTTCGGGCTGGTCCTGCTGGTACGCCACTTCCGCGAGGCGATCCCGCTGCAGACCACCGCGATGAACGAGGTCACGACGATCCTCGGTGGCTACGAGAACATCGAAAAGGCGGTGCTCAATATCCACAAGCGCGCCAACCCCCGTCTAATAGGAATCTGCTCGACCGGGCTGACCGAGACCAAAGGCGACGACGTCGACGGCTTCCTGCGGTTGATCCGCGAGAAGCACCCCGAGCTCGATTCGATGGCGATCGTATATGTGTCGACGCCAGACTACGCCGGCGCCTTCCAGGACGGCTACGCGAAGACTGTCACTGCGCTGGTCCAGGAACTGGCAACGCCGACCGACGTCAGGCTGGCCAACGTCGTGAACGTGCTGCCAGGCTCGCACCTGACGCCTGGCGACATCGAGGAACTGCGCGAGATTATCGAGGCGTTCGACCTGATGCCGGTGTTCCTGCCGGATCACTCTGGTTCGCTCGATGGCCACATTCCGAACGAGTTCACGCCGACCACCCTGGGCGGCACACCGATCGAGGCGGTGCGCAATCTTGGTAACGCCCGCGCGACGCTGGCAATCGGTGAACAGATGCGCTCGGCGGCGATCGAGATCGAAATGCGGACTGGCGTGCCGTACCACCTGTTCGATCGGCTCCTCGGGCTGGAGGCGAGCGACCGTCTGATACAGACGCTATCGCGGATTGCCGGGGTGGCCGTGCCGCACAAGTGCCGGCGGCAGCGCAGCCAACTCATCGACGCGATGATGGATGCGCACTTCATGATCGGCGGCAAGAAGATCGCCATCGGCGCCGAGCCCGACATGCTTTACGGCGTCGGTCAGTTCCTGCACGAAATGGGCGCACAGTTGGTTGCCTGCGTGACCACCACACACTCGCCGGTACTCGAACGCCTGAATTGCGACGAGGTAATGATCGGCGACCTCGAGGATCTCGAGCAGCGCGCGACCGACTGTGATCTGCTGGTTACCCACGCCCATGGCCGCCAGGCAGCCGGGCGCCTCGGCATTCCGCTGCATCGCGTGGGCATTCCGTGCTTCGACCGGCTCGGCAATGCACATGACGTCTCTGTGGGCTACCGCGGTACACGCAACGTCGCGTTCCAGATCGGCAACATCTTTCTTGCCCACGGCCATGCGCATCGTCCCGACGAATGGCCGCTGCCCGCGGCCTCACTTGCAGCGGCGTCGCTGGGTTCCGAAGCGACCGCATGCGAATCGGGCGGTTGCGCCTGCGAGGCAGCATGAATTCATCGAAAGGAAACGGACCATGAAGGTTGCTTTCTCCACCCAGGATCTGCAGCGAGTCGACGCCCACTTCGGCTGGGCCAGGAACATTGCGATCTATGACGTCAGGCCCGACAGTTGCGACTTCCTCGAAACGATCACCTTCGACGGCGACCTGCTGGAGGATGGCGACGAGGACAAGCTCGCGGCGAAGCTCGACGCGATCAAGGACTGCGCCATTCTCTATGTCGCGGCCATCGGAGGATCGGGCGCGGCGCGCGTCGTGGCGATGAAGGTCCACCCGATCAAGGTACCGCAGCCCGAACCGATACTCGACATTCTCGACAAGCTGCAGGATGTCCTCAAAGGCGCGCCGCCGCCCTGGCTGCGCAAGGCCCTGCGCAAGGACCGGGTCCGTGACAACCAGTTTGAAGACGAGGTCGAGAATGGCTGAGAGTGAAGTGATCGACGTGGCGGCCGATCCGCTGCAAAGCGAGTTCGTCAGGCAACTCGTCAAGGTATGGCGTGCCCAGGACGCACACGGTGCCTGGGACGGCAGGAGCGACGCTCAATTGCTCGACCCCTACATCCTGACGCTGGAGCGCAAGAGGGAACTACCGATCATGGGCGATCCGGATCCGGAAACCTTGTGGCGCCTGGAGCTCTATTACAACGCGATCGGCCTGTCGATCGAACGGGCGACCGGCGTGATGGTATCGCCGATCATGAAGCTGCATCACGAGGGCTTCGGCCGACTGGTGCTGACGGCTGGGCGGCTGATCGTCGTCAACAAGCAGTTGCGCGACACGCACCGATTCGGCTTCGCAAGCATGGAAAAGCTGGCTGCGGAAGGGCAGAAAGCCGTGACCGCAGGCATCGAGATGATCGACAAGTATCCGGAAGTCGCCAAATACAGTTAGGAGATCGACGATGTCCGATCTGGAACAACTCAAGGCCAGGATAAAGAAACTCAATGCGCAGGCCACCCAGCTCAAGATGGATCTGCACGATCTGTCCGAGGATCTGCCAACGGGTTGGGAGCGTATTCCCGAAATTGCGCAGAAGACCTTTGACGCCTATACGGCGCTCACAGAGGCGCGAAAGGCATTTGCCGCTGGCGGTGGCTGAACAGCCGCGCACCCCCTCCCCCAAATATGGAGAACCAGGATGGCCGATTTTTCCGTCACATTGCCGAGCGGACAAACGTGGACCCCGCAATTCGTGACGCATCTGAACGAGGAAAAATGCATTGGCTGCGGCCGCTGCTTCAAGGTCTGCTCGCGCGATGTGCTGGAACTGCGCGGCATCAACGAGGACGGCGAGTATGTAGCGGTCGATCCCGACGACGATGACGACGACGAGTACGAAAAGAAAGTCATGGTCATCGCACATGGCGAGAACTGCATAGGCTGCATGGCCTGCTCGAAGATCTGCCCCAAAAAGTGCTACACACACGCGCCGGCGACGGTATGAATCGGTGATCGGCGCCAGATATATGGCAAGGCAGGTATTTGCATTGAAGAATGTTGCCGGGCGCAGGGTTTGCGGTGTCGACTCTTCGTCGTGTGCGATCTCGGGCCGAAGGAGTCGATCCATGCGAATCGCTCCGGGATCGTGGTGCTTGGCAACAGGCCGCGTTGCCTCGCCCGTCAACGCCAGGGCATAGCTGGGGCAATTGCCGCTGTCGCGACACTGTCGATTTACTGGGTGGAGCATGCACAATGAAAAACACGATTCGAAACAGGCTTGAGGGCAGGGTCACCGAGATCCTGCGCGGCACCGTGATGTCGCAAGTCGACGTCGAAACCGGTGCGGGCCCGATTACGTCGATTGTGACCACACGCTCGATCGACGAGGTGGGCTTGAAGCTTGGCGACAGCGTCGTCGCGGCCGTGAAAGCAACCTCCGTCTTTCTCGAAAAGCGCTGAGAATGTGATCGTGAACGCAGACTATCGATCTCTGATCGAAGCGGGGTGCGCTACCGAAAGGCTGACGATCCTTGCGCTGGCCGGCGTGATTTCCGTGGCGCCGACGCGACCGGCGCCATACGACGTACCGATCGCCGGACTCGCACGTCAGAGTTTTGCCGACATGATGGCGAGCGTCTTTCCCGGCTTCACCGCTGACGGTCTTGTTGCCGCGATGCCTTTGACCCAATCCACACTGAATCGCCGTGCCGACGAGTTCGAGGATCTGCTGGATCTTCTGCTCGAGCATTGCACCTGGCGCACGGATGAATGCTTCTGGGTGGCTCATGCGCTTGCCACGGCGAGCATGGGCGGCAATCACCTCTGGCAGGACATGGGCCTGCCCGACCGCGTGGCCCTGTCAGAACTCATCGAATGCAACTTCACCAGCCTCTTCGTGCGTAACGTCGGCGACATGAAGTGGAAGAAATTCCTTTACCGCGAATTGTGCAAGCGGGCAGAGGTGATGATCTGCAAATCGCCTTCGTGCGGCGTGTGCGTCGACTACAAGGTCTGTTTCGGAAAAGAAGAAGGGTTGGCTCCTGTGTCGCTTGAGGACGTCTGGAGCGCGGCGAATGTTGCCTGACGGCGCATTGCTGCCGACTCTATTGACGCTCAAGGTGGCGTCGCTCGCTACGCTGTTCGCGTTCGTCTGCGGCATCGCCATCGCGTTCGTGCTGGCGCGACGGGAATTCGTGGGCAAGGAAGGGCTCGATGCACTGCTGACCCTGCCGATGGTGTTGCCGCCCACGGTGCTCGGCTACTACCTGGTGGTGCTGTTTGGCCGAAATGGATGGATCGGGCACTGGCTCGACGGGCAGTTCGGATATTCGCTCATATTTACCTGGCAGGGCGCGGTGGTAGCCGCGGCGATCGTCAGCCTGCCCTTGATTCTCAAGTCGGCGCGGGCAGCCTACGAGGGCGTCGACCGCAATTACGAAGACGCGGCGCGCACGCTTGGCCAATCGGAACTCGCGATCTTCGTCCGGGTGACCTTTCCGCTCGCTTGGCGCGGCATTCTCGCGGGTACGCTGCTCGGTTTTGCCCGCGCCATGGGGGAGTTCGGTGCCACCCTGATGATCGCCGGCAATTTGCCGGGCAAGACGCAAACCCTGTCTCTCGCGATCTACGACGCTGTGCAGGCCGGCGAAGACGCGCTGGCCAATTCTCTGGTGCTGATCACGTCGATTGTGTGTGTGGTGGTCCTGGTTGGCTCGTCGCAAATTCTCAAAGTTCGACATTTTTGAACCCGGAGACGCCTGGTGCGAATAGGGTTGGATTCAAAGTGGTTGTTGATGCTCGTGTTCGCGGTACTTCCCGTGCGCGCCGAAGAAGTCGTGGTTTCCGCTGCCGCGAGCCTGACCAATGCCTTCAAGGAAGTCGGTACTGCCTTCGAGAAGACGCAAGCAGAGGCGAAAGTAACCTTCAACTTTGCGGCCTCGGGTCCGCTGCTGCAGCAGATCGAGAATGGGGCGCCCGTTGACGTATTCGTTTCCGCCGATCAGGAGACGATGAATGCGGCTGAGAAGAAGCAACTCACGATCCCTGCAACGCGGCGTAACTTCGTCTCCAATCAGCTGGTTCTGGTTCAGCCCAAGGCGGGTTCGCCACTGAAGGGGATCGGCGATCTTGCGAACGATACCGTCAGGCGTATTGCCATCGGCAACCCAGCCAGCGTGCCGGTCGGTCGCTACACCCGTGAGGTGCTGCAGGCGGAACGGTTGTGGGATTCGGTGCAGCCCCGCGTGATCAATGCCGACAGCGTCCGCCAGGTGCTGGACTACGTTGCGCGCGGTGAAGTGGACGCCGGATTCGTCTATGCGACCGATGCAGCGATCGCGACGGAGAAAGTGACGGTGGTCGGGACGATCAGCACGCCGCGACCGGTGGTGTACCCGATAGCCGTCGTGTCGACGTCGAGAAGGACGAAACTTGCAGAGTCCTTCATTGCGTTTGTGCTGGCGCCGGAAGCCCAGTCCATCCTGCGGAAGTACGGCTTCGCCAAGCCATGATCGACATTGAAGTGGACATCTGCAAGACCGTGACCGACCGCGGCCGCTGCTTCTCGCTGCGGGCATGTTTCGATAGCCGCAACGACTTCATCGTGCTCTTCGGACCATCCGGTTCCGGAAAGAGTCTTACGCTGCAGGCGATTGCCGGATTGGTCACACCTGAGTCGGGCAGCATCCGGGTCGGCGGGCGCACGCTGTTCGATAGCGGCCGGCGTATCAGCGTGCCCATCCAGCAACGCAACGTCGGTTACCTGTTCCAGGACTACGCGCTGTTTCCGCACCTGACCGTGGCGGAAAACATTGGCTTCGGGCTCAAGTCCTGGTGGCAACCAGGAATGCCGCCGCGGATGCGCGAGCGAGTGGGTGAGATGCTGGAGGTTTTCGAAATCCAGCGACAGGCCGACGCGTTGCCGCGCGACCTCTCCGGTGGCCAGCGGCAGCGCGTCGCGCTCGCTCGCGCCCTGATCCGCAAGCCCGATCTCCTATTGCTCGACGAGCCGTTTGCTGCACTCAATCCCTTGTTGCGCGCCCGTATGCGCGGCGAGCTGATGCGCATTCAGCAACAGTTCCAGGTGCCAGTATTGCTGATCACCCACGATGAGGACGACGTCGAGGCGTTCGGCGAGACGCTGGTGCTGTACGACGCAGGTTGTGTCCGCAGCGTGTGGCCGTTCAAGAAGCTGCGCCAGTCCGACCGCGAGTCCGGCACCGACCAGACCGCCGGCGAATTGCTGCTGGGTCTTTCGTTGCCGGCCCATACCGCCGCCTTCGCCTGATCCGGCCTTACAGCTCCCGGGCAGAGATTCGATTGGATCTAAGGATCGCAATCGTGTTTCTGCTCTCCTTCATCGAGGCGAAAAGTCAAGAAGTGGTCCCGATATTGCGTAAGGTCAGTTGATGCCAAAAATCTTGCCTTTCTGTGGCATCGCAACAGAGATCCAGCACCGTGAGAGTGCGAGTCGAGTGCCTGGCGCACCGTTGGGAGACGCAATTTGATCAAGTTCTTGGCGGGAGCCCGCGATGACCGAACTGTACGCGATACTGATGTCCTGGGCAGTGATGCTTTCCGGCCTGCCCCCTCCGGAAAGGATGCCGGAAGTCGTCCCGGTTTCCCACGGCTACCTTGTCGAGACCGCCTGTAGCGGGCGAGAGTGCAAGGTAATGGGCTGGTTCCCGCCCGGTAACACCATCTACCTGGATCAGCGGCTGAACCCGCAGGACAACCTGCTTGCCTCCTCGATCGTGGTGCATGAGATGGTGCACTATCTGCAGCATCAGAGCGTCGCCAAAGACCTGCCGTTCGACTGTCTGTCGACGGTTGCGCTCGAGCGTCAGGCGTACGGCGTGCAGCGCGAGTATCTGTTGCGCTACGGTGTGTATCAGCCGGTCGGCGTCTCGATGCACAACGTCGGTTGCCAGGAGGCCGCGGTGCCCGGCCTGGCAGCCAAGGAAACGCTCATCGGGGATTCCGCGTCCGATCGCCACCGCGCGCAAGACTGAATCGAGCTTGGCGCGCGTCTCGCGCATGTTCGCTTCGTTCGCTCGCAGCACCGCGGTGGGCCTCTGCGTGGCAGAATGCGAAGCCTCCTGTCAGCGGATACGCTCATGTCCGGAACCGAACACGCGCCGTCCGAAGAACATTCACTTGCCGGCTACGGGTGGCTGGTAGCCTGCCTCTGCGCCGACTGGTGCGGCGCCTGCCGCGAGTTCCGCTCCGACTTCGATGCACTCTCCGCGCGGCATCCCGACGTGTGGTTCCGCTGGATCGACATCGAGGACGAAGCGGCGCTGGTGGAGGACATTGATGTCGACAACTTTCCGACCATCGTGATCCAGCATGACGCAGAAGTCCTGTTCCTCGGCACGATTCTGCCGAAAACGTCGATCGTCGAGCGCCAGCTCTCCATGCTCCGCGCGGAGCCAATGCGAGCACCGATCGAAGCGCCCGATCTGCTCGCGCGGCTGACAGCCTGACGAGCCGGGATAGTAGCGCCGCCCGCCCGGCTCATGACCAGACCGCGTTTGCCGCGAGCAGGCGCTCGACCGGCTCGCCGCCGACCAGATGCCTGTCGAAGATCTCGAACACATCCTCCTTAGAGACCTTATTGTAGAGTATGCCTTCTGGATAGACGAGGACGTTCGCGCCCAGGTCGCACGGGCCGAGGCATCCGGCGTAGGTGATGGCGATGGTGTCATAGGCATTGCGCTGCTGCAGTTCCTTCCAGAAGACCTGCAACAGCTCGTTGCAGCCTTTCTGGGCACAGGATCCGCGTGGATGACCGGGTGGGCGCGCCTGGGAGCAGATGAACACGTGGCGTATTGGCTTGTTCGGCATGAGCGGACTCCGTCTGTATCGTGAGATCAGCCGCGAGGCTTGACGACTGCGTCGCCCAGCACCAGCGTCTGGCAGGCCAGGCGCATGTTGGGTGGCGCCTTGTGCTGGGCCAGGGTATTGGTCTCGAACGTGCTCTTTTCCGACAGATGCTCCATGCCGGATACCACTTCGGTCAGGCAGGTGCCGCAGTCGCTTTCGCGGCAGCCGTATTCGATGCCGGCACCGACCTTCTCGGAAACCTCGATGATCCGCGTACCTTGCGGAACGGTGACTGTGACGCCGATGTCAGCAAACGTCAGCTTGGCCTTCATGCTTGATCTCCGGTTAGGAACCCAGCGGGGCGACGACTGCATCGCCGTAGACCTGCGTCTGGCAGGCAAGGCGGCATTTCCTGCCGACAAGGTTGTCGCGCACCAGCGCGGCTTCGAGGGATTCCAGATTGGGCGCGTTGCGCCAGCCTTCGATGATGTCCCTGTAGCCTTCGAGCAGCGTGGCCTTTTCGTACTCGGATGGCCTGGAGAGGTTGTCGTAACCCTCGGTAACCGTGAACATGCAACTGCCGCAATCGCCTTCGCGGCAGTTGTAGGCGATGTAGGAGCCCACCTTTTCCGAGATCTCGATGATGCGGGTGCCGACTGGCACGGTGACCGTGACGTTGACGTCCGCGAACTTGATTTTTGCCTTGGCCATGATGCTTCCTCAGTGAATTCGCTGTTCCGTTCCGGCGCTCAACTCGCAAGCAGTTCAGACATGTCGATCACGCGGGTTGTCTGTCGGCCAACCAGGAAACCTCCGACTTCCCGGCCGAATTCGCGGCAGCGTTCAAGTTCTTCCCCGGTCGGAATAAGCTTGATGCGCAGTCCGCCGACTGGTACGCGCATCTTCAGGCCGCGCAGGCGATCGTCCATCATGCGCACTGCCTCGCCGCTCCAGCCGTAGGAGCCGAACGCCGCGCCGACCTTGCCCTTGACATGGATCTTGACGAACGAAGACAACAGATCCCAGACAGGCTTGACCGCGTCGCCGTTGATCGTCGGCGAGCCGACCAGAATCGCGTCCGCCTCCTCGACGAGGTCGACGAACGGCTCCGTCTCTGCACCCTCCAGGTCGTAGAGCGATACGCGAAAGCCGCCGATCTCCTGGGCACCGTCGCGTATTGCCTCGGCCATGTGTTGGGTGTTGCCGTACGAGCTGATGTAGAAGATCACCATGGTTTTTTCGGCGCTTTGCACATCCAGGTGCAGGCGCGGCGTCGAAAGTTCGCGATAGCGTGCGACGTAGCTGCGCGGCCGGTCGCGCAGGATCGGCCCATGGGCGGGTGCGACGGTACGCAGTTCGAGCGGCTCGATCAATTCGAGCGCTTCGATCACGTGCTGCTTGAACGGCCGCATGATGTGCTGATAGTAGTACTCGAAGGAAAAGCGAAAGTCGCCGACCGTGTCGTTGAACAGCCGCTCATCGCAGAAGTGGCAGCCGAACACATCGCCCGAAAACAACGTGGCTTCCTCCTCGAGGTAGGTGCACTGGGTGTCGGGCCAGTGCAGATAAGGCGTGTGCACAAAGCGCAGCGTTCGGTCGCCGAGGCTGACGCGGTCGCCGGTCGTCACCGGCGTGTAAGCGACGTCGCTCTTCAGTAGTGACTTCAGCATCAACTGCGCCGATTCGGAAATGTAGAGTCTGGCCTGTGGCGCACGGCGCATCAGTTCGGGCAGCGCGCCGCTATGGTCGGGCTCGAGGTGATTGAGGACGATCGCGCGGATCTCGTCGTAGCGGGCGATGCTCTCAAGACTGGCGAAGAATTGCTCGGCGCGGTCTTCCTTGACCGTGTCGATCACCGCAACGCCCGCGCTGCCGCGTACGGCATAGGCGTTGTAGGTAGTGCCGTTGGGCGTGCGCAGGATCACGTCGAAGGTGCGCATGGCCGGATCGAGCGCGCCTATCCAATGGACGCGTTCCGACAGCGGTTTCGCCGTGACGGCAATCGGCTTCGCAACCATGACCGGATCCGGTTAGCCGAACTTGAACAGCACGCCGTAGCCCCCGCGCGGATACTCCCAGGCCACATTGGCATGCTCGTTACAGATGATGCGGCAGGAGCCGCATTCGAGGCAGCCGTCGGTGATCAGCGTGACCGAGCCGTTTCCCTCCGCCTTGTAGCACGAGGCCGGACAGACGTAGGTGCAGGACTGGGTCCCGCATTCGGTGCGGCACAGATCAGGCTGTTTGATCCGGATGTGCGGCCGACCGGCATCGACGCGATAGCGGTTTTGAAACAACTTCTCCTCAACATTGACTGCGGCATTCATCGGAAGGCCCTCCACAGCTTGAATGCATCACCCATCAGACCGACCAGCGAGCGTTTCTGGCGGAAGTCGCCAAAAATTTCGCGCTCCTTGGTCTTCTTGTCGACGCCGTCGACCGTAATCATGGTTTTGGCGGCACGGTTGACCAGTTCCGGGTAGGTGGTGAAGAACTGGTTGTTCCTATGGAACACGTCGGGCATGTCGCGATACTTGTGCAGATCCTTCATGACAAAGCTCTCGTCGAGTGCGGCCTTGTAGGCCTTGAGCGAGGCGGCGCCAAAGCCCTTGCCGGCTTCCTTGGCGGCGATTGCGGTTTCGGCAGCGAGGCGCCCGGTGGTCATCGCAAGATTGGAGCCTTCGCGGTGCACGGAATTGACGAAGCCGCCGGAGTCGCCGACGATCATCCAGCCGTCGCCAAAAACTCTCGGCACGGCGTAGAAGCCGCCCTCGGGGATCAGGTGGGCGCAGTACTCCTTCATCTCGCCGCCGGCGATCATCGGCGCGATCGCCGGGTGCTTCTTCATGCGCTCGAGGACAGCGTAGGGCGAGGTGCGGTTCGGACTACCCTTGAAGTCGGCGAGCATGCAACCGATGCCGATGGTCAGCGAATCCTTGTTGGTGTATAGAAAGCCGGTGCCCATCATGCCGTCGGTGATCTTGCCGATCGCCTCGATCACCACGCCTTCGTCTTCCGTTATGTTGAAGCGCGCCTCGATCGCTTCCTGCGGCATGAAGAGGATTTCTTTCACCGCCAGGGCGACGTTGCCGGGCGAGATTTCGGCGTGGAAGCCCGCCTTGCGCGCCAGCGTGGAATTCACGCCGTCTGCGAGAATCACCACGTCGGCGAAGATGTCACCGCCCTCGCGATCGCACCGCACGCCAACTACGCGATTGCCGTCTACCAGCAGTTCGCTGACCGTCGTCTCGCAGATCAGCAAGGCCCCGGCTTCACGCACCTTGGACGAAAACCATTTGTCGAACTGCGCGCGGATGATCGTGTAGCGGTTGTAGGGCGGCTTGTTGTAGTCGTCCGACCGAAAGTGAGTGCCGACGAAGGACTCGTCATCGAGCACCCACATGCGCTGCTCGATGATGTGGCGCTCGAGCGGCGCATCATCGCGAAAATCGGGGATGATTTTCTCCAGCGCGTCGGAATAGAGAATCGCGCCCTGCACGTTCTTCGAGCCAGGGTACTCACCGCGCTCGATCTGCAGCACCTTCAAGCCGGCACTGGCCATCGTGTAGGCAGCCGCATTGCCAGCGGGGCCTGCACCGACCACGATTGCATCGAAGCGTTCATTCATGAGGGCTCCTTGATCCGGTGAGGGGGGCGGGGTGAGGTGTGAGGCGTGAGGGATCAGGAGTGAGGCGTGCGGCAAGGCCGTCGCCGTACTTCGATCGTCTGCTCGCTTGTGCATCAGTTGCGCGCGCCATGGCTTTCTGTTTTCCCATCCCCCTTACCCCTGCCCCTCTCTGCGAACGCCCTTCACGCCGCCTTCATGCGTCGTATCGCGAAGTGGTTTCGGAATGCCTCGGTCAGCGCCGGGAGGATCGTCATCGCATTGCCGACGATGCCGAAGTGCGCGAAGTCGAAGATCGGCGCGTTGGGATCGTTGTTGATCGCCACGATTACGTCTGCTGCTTCCATGCCGACGCGGTGCTGGATCGCGCCCGAAATGCCGGCGGCGATGTATAGCTTGGGCCGCACGGTCTTGCCGGTCTGGCCAACCTGGCGCTCGGCCGCGACCCAGCCCGACTGCACTACCGGGCGCGTCGCGCCGACGTCGCCGCCGAGTGTCTTGGCGAGATCCCAGATCAGCTTGAAGTTCTCCGGATTCTTGAGGCCCTTGCCGCCCGAGACGATGACGTCGGCGTAGGCCAGGTTGACCTTGCTGGTGTTGGCGTCGGGGATGAAGTCGAGCAGCTTGGTGACGATGTCGGTTTCGACCATGCCGAGCGTGTCTTCGATGATGGCCCCGCTGCGCTTGGTGTCGGCTTTCGGCATCGCCATCACCCGTGGACGAACTGTCGCCATCTGCGGGCGATAGGCAAGAGTCATGATCGTGCAAAGCAGCGAACCGCCGAAGGTCGGCCGCGTCGCGGCCAGCGCGCGGGAGGTCGGGTCGATCTTGAGTTCGGTGCAGTCGGCGGTGAGTCCGGTTTGGAGCGTGGTCGCCACCGAGCCGGCGAGGTCGCGACCCATGGTGGTGGCGCCGAGCAGCACGATCTCCGGCCGGTACTTGTTGACCAGATCGGTGAGGCCCCTGGTAAAGGGCTCGTTGCGATAGCCATCGAGAACGGCGTCGCGCACGGTGTAGCAGGCCTCGGCACCGTGGGTGAACGCTTCGTTGGCGAAGGCCGTCAGGTTGTCGTCCGGCCCGCCCAGCAAGACGCCGGAGAGCGCAACGCCGAGGGTGTCGGCAAGCATGCGCCCTTCGCCGAGCAACTCCCACGACACTTGATGCACCGAGCCGCGGTCGTGTTCGATGAACACCCAAACACCTTTGTAGGCCTTCAGATGTTCCGGCAGTTCGAGATTGCGTCCGCCTCGTCCGGCGGGCTTCCTGGGGGCAGGTGCGTCGCTCATCGCAAGATCCTCGTCGGTTTATAGCGGTGCGCGTTCGAGCATGTCCTGTTCGAGCGCAGGATGCTGGGTAAACATTGCCTGGATCAGGTTCACCGCGATGTCGCGCGGCGTGGCCTTGTCGACCGGGATCTGTTCTGCCTTGACCGCGCGCGGTGTCGGTCCGAACACCTTGCTCACCACGGTCGGCGAGCCCTTGAGGCCGATCTTGCTCAGATCCTCGATGCCGGCGTCGTCCTTGTTCCACTTTCGCACCGGGTAACGCGCGGCGCGGATCATGTCTGGCATGGTCGCGAAGCGCAGCTCGTTGGTGTTTTCGAGCATCGTGATCAGGCTGGGTGTGCGGGTCTTCAGCAACTGCACGCCGCCCTCGGCACGGCGCTCGATGGTGATCGTGCGGTTCGCCAGGTCGAGTTCTGCAATCCGCGAAACGTAGGTCAGCAACTGCATGGAAAGGCGCTTGGCGATGCCCGGGCCGACTTGCGCGGTGTCGCCGTCAATGGTCTGCTTGCCGGTGAATACTAGGTCGATCGCCTGTTCCTTCTCGATCTGACGGATCGCCGAGGCCAACGCATACGAGGTGGCCAGCGTGTCGGCACCGGCGAAGGCGCGGTCGGTTACCAGAATCGCATCATCGGCGCCGAATGAGATGCAGCGCTTGAGCGCCTCTTCCGCCTGGGGCGGACCCATGCAGAGCATGGTCACCTTGCCGCCGAAACTGTCCTTGAGACGCAAGGCCTCCTCGAGTGCGAACAGGTCATAGGGATTGACGATCGCCGGCACGCCCTGGCGCATGATGGTGTTGGTGACCGGATGAACACGAATCTGCGCCGAGTCCGGAACCTGCTTGATGCAAACGACAATGTGCATGGTGGCGGCCTCCAAGGGGAGTCATCGTGATGCCGGCGTCGGCACGGTCGCACGCAGGCTGTCTGCGGAGAAATGCTTGGCACCGTCGGCATCCTGGAACACCTTGAAGACCTTTTCCTGGGCCGGGGTCGAAGCAACGAAGTCTTCGTAGGCACGCACCAGCAGGCCGCGATAGCACGCGAACATCTGTGCCTCGTCGAGTTCGCCGAGGCCTCGCTCCTGCCGCAGGTACTGGTAGAAGCGCTTCAGGATATGCAGGCGGCTGACGTTCACCACGCTCTGCTCGAACGGAATGGCGAAGAATTCCAGGAACTCCTCTGCCGCCGAGAGCTGGGTCAGACGTTGGGTCAGGTCGTTCATGGCGCGCTCCTACTTGGCTGGGTTGAACTGCTTGGCACCGTGGCCAGGATTCGTGAAGCTGGGTTGGGTACGGGTACGCGCTCGAAGATGCAGTGGACATCGCGCATCATGAAACTGCCGCAATGTCCGCCGCCGTCGCTTCGAGGTAGAAGCGCTCGAGATCGGACGATGTCGGCGCGCATTTGGTTTCGGTCGCGTGTCGGCGTATCCGGCCGAGCAGGCTGTTCGCTTCCATGTCGGAGAGCAGCAGGCCGAGCGCGGCGTAGGCGGCAATGACCGCGCACGAGCCCGAGTGCTTGCCCAGCACCGTGCGATGGCAGCGGCCGAGCTCGGCCGGGTCGAAGCCCTGGTAGTTGTGCGGATTCTTCAGAAGGCCATCGACGTGAATGCCCGCTTCATGGGTGAACACCGCTTCGCCGACAATGCTCTTGTTCGCCGCGACCGGGCGTCCGGAGGCGCGTGCCACCAACTGCGAAATCTGCTGCAGGCGGGTGGTGTCGACGCCGCACTCGATGCGGTAGAGATGGCGCAAGCCCATCACGACTTCTTCCAGCGGTGCGTTGCCGGCTCGCTCGCCGAGTCCGTTCACCGTGGTATTGGCATGGGTGGCGCCGGCACGCAGCGCAGCCAACGTGTTAGCGGTGGCAAGCCCCAGATCGTTGTGCGCGTGCATCTCGATCTCGACATCCACTACCTCGCGCAGCAGGCGGATGCGCCCGTGTGTGCTGAAGGGATCGAGCAGACCGAGCGTGTCGGCGAAGCGAAAGCGCCGCGCGCCGGCGCGCTGGACTGCTTCGGCCACCCTGGCGAGAAAGTCGATATCGGCGCGCGACGCATCCTCGCCGCCTACGCAAACCTCGAAGCCGGCATCCAGCGCTCGTCGTACATGGCGCTCGATCTGCGCCAGCACCCAGGCGCGGTCGCGGCCGAGCTTGTGCGCGATATGCACGTCGGAAATCGGAATCGACAGATTCACCAGGTCGACCGGGCAGCGCATTGCCGCGGTGAGATCGGCTTCGCACATTCGGCCCCACGCGATGAGGCGCACCGGCAGCGCGAGCGCGGCGATCGCCTGCATGGTCTCGATCTCGTGCGCGCCCATCGCGGGAATTCCGATCTCCATCTCGGGTACGCCGGCATCGGCGAGAGCCTGCGCGATCGCGCACTTCTCGTCGGCGGTGAACGCCACGCTTGCAGTCTGCTCGCCGTCGCGCAGCGTCGTGTCGTTGATGGTTGCCGAATCGGAGCTTGCAGGGTTCATTCAGAGATCCGCCGGGATAAGGGCTGCTTCCGGCTGATCAGCAAACCGCGTGCCAATTTATTCGGGTGAAAAAGTCAGCCTGATTACAACGTCTTGGAGTCAGAGCTGGCCAGGTAGTGCTTGAACCACGTGAGGCTTTGTCGCGTTTGTGCGCTTTGCAACAGACTGGGTGCGGGGAGAATTACCGACCGGAGAAGCGGGCAACTGCGGCGGGGCAAGGTTGCCGAAATCCACGCGTCACGACGTTGCAGCGGCTTTCTCCGCCGCGCCCGGATTCAACTGCGCAAAAGCGGGCGGAGCCATGGATTGCTGGAACCGAATGGGAGAATCGATGCGTCGAACAGGGCTTCGGCCAAACCAGTCAATCGCCAGTCCATGAGCATGGAATCCAGATGGCAGAGGCGGAAGGCCGGCTTGAAAGCCGTTTTTTCGGGCGCTATTGATCCAGCAGGGGACGGCCGATCTCGCGAAAAGCAGACCCGGTATCTGGCGCTCAGGCGAAGTGCTCCACGACCATTGCGGACACCGCATGGTAAGGATGCCACGCCGATAGACCACATGGCCTATTGACACCTGTTGTCGGCTGATCCTACATTCGTCACCTATGAGCCGGTCGCATCGTGATGCCGATGCGGCCCGATGACCTCCGCTCGTATCCTCGGCAGGCCAGCCGGGTCGAGCGATGCGGAGGCAGACCAGATTTCGGGCGTTCCCCGCGGCGGCAGCGATCGGAAACCCTAGTGGCGCAAGCGGATGTGCCGTGCAGGTCCGATGCCTGTCCACGCGACTGCGGAAACGGGCATGCCATTCGTTTGGGTCTGTCCAGTGCCGCGAGAATTCGCGCACTTTAGCTTTGGAGCTATCACTGATGAAGCTACTTTCACGTACAAGCACACTGGCATTGATGATCGCGGCGCCTGCCCTGTTTGCGGCGCCGGCTGCTCGCGCCGTCGATGTCTGGACCGTAGGTGTCAACAATTCGCGCCAAGGCTGGAACAAGTTCGAAGCGGTTCTGACACCCGCCAACGTTCCCCGATTGAAGAAGATTCGCGAATTCAATGTGGATGAAAAAATCGACGTGTCGCCGCTCGTCGTGGGCGACAAGCTCTATATATTCACGATGACGAACACGGCCTATGTCTTCGACGTAAATACCGGGGCCGAGCTCGCCAGACGCCAGCTTGCCGCGCCGTTCGACCCGGCCGACATCGCCAACCCACCAGGGATGGGCATGGACCTCCACAACATGTACCGCAACTGGGGAATTACGGCGACCCCAGTGATCGACGTGGCAACGAACACCATCTATGCGACGACGTTCGCAAAGCCAAACGCCGCCAGCAGCAACCAGGAGCGTAACAACGGGCTCTGGATACTCGACGCAAACACACTCGCCGACAAGCAAGCACCGGTGCTTATTGCCGGCAATGCCGACAACGGCGGTGGCGGGATCGCGAACGGCTTCACCATGCCGTACCAGAAGATACGCGCGGGCCTGGGCTTGTTGACCGATGCCGGCGGGAACAAGGCCGTCGTGGTGTCGTTCTCGATCAATGGCGAGAACCCGAACGGTCCGGGGCACGGATTCGTCGTCGCATACGACGTGCGCGGCCTCAATCGGGAGGCCGGCTTTGCCCCGACGCCGGCTATCTGGAGCGTCACGCCGGACGGCGGCGCTGGCGGCGTGTGGATGTCGGGATCCGGGCCGGCGATCGACGGTAGCGATATCTACCTCGCTACGGGCAACGGGATGGACCCGGGGACGAAGCCGGGTAACTTTGGCGAGAGCTTCGTCAAGCTTCGTTACACGGCCGGCGTCGCCAACGTGAACAATGGCAAGCCAGCGCTCGCGGTTGACGACTTCTGGGGCGCGTTCAGCGATTTCGGGCGGGTGGACGAGGATCAGGATCTTGGCGCTGCCGGTGTCTTGCTCATCCCCGAGCGAGGCAACCTGATCGGAGGCGGCAAAGACGGCATCATCTACAACCTTGACAAGAACAACCTCGGGAAGACCACCTGGAATTTCCATTTCAACCTCCCCTTCGTCGCATCCTACCTGCCCAATGCGCCGAACGGCCCGGCGGGTTTGCCGACGACGACGGCGCCCAATCCGAACTGGCCGATCGTCAATCGCGATCGCAACCTCCCGTGGAACGTGCCCGACGGGAAGACCCATCATATTCACGGAACCCCGGTGTACATGGAGCGGGCGACCAACGGCATCTTGTATCTCTGGGGGGAAAACGAGCGCCTCAAGGCATACAACTATGACTTTGCCACGAAGCGCATTGCGTCCTTCCGCGGCGAAGGCACGCAGGTCGCGTCGGGTAACATGGACCCGCCCGGCGGTATGCCCGGCGGACGACTGGTCGTTTCCTCCAACGGCACCACCCCGAGGACGGGTGTCGTCTGGGGCGCGTACCCGTCACAGGGCAACGCGAACGCGGCAATCGTGCCGGGCGCGCTCGTTGCATACGACGCGACGACGCTGATCAACGGCACCCGGATGAAACAGCTATTTCACAGCGACACGAAGGCCGCGGACAAGTTGGGGAACTTCGCCAAGTACTCCACGCCAGTGGTCGCGAACGGAAAAGTCTACGTCGGAACGTTCAGCAACAAGGTCGTCCAGTACGGCCTCGAGTGACCGCAGGTTGGGCTCGTCCATGGTTCGTGTTCGAGCAGACGGATGCAGATTTCGGTTTGCCGGCAGAAAGTTCGTAGTGGGACGATCCTCAAGCGTTCGCCGAGGTGCCCGCAGGATCGACGGCCAGTGCTGCCCCGACAAACACTATTTGCTCGGCACGGACGCTCGCCGGGTCGATTCAACGCCAAATTCGCTGGATTTCATCATGAAAAACATCATTGTATTGACGACGATACTGCTAACCGCTTGCAGTACTACATCCTCCACGCAGACTGCGAGCCCGACGCAGTCTGTGACCCCTGACACAGACCATGGCTTCCGCACAGACCATTGCCACGGAACAGGAGCGACCCGCTCCTGCCGCGGGCATCGCGCCTGCGAGAGACGGCTTGAGCGACCTGGGCACGATGACCTTTGGCTGCCCCAAGGCCGGATTGAATGCAGCGGCGCGCGAGGCAGCCAAAGCCCCTTCGCAGGGAACCTATCAGTTTTCCTACTTCAAGATCATCAGCGACTCTCACCATGCATCGTATGTGGTCCATTTCAAAAGCAACTACCATGGGGAGCCTGACTTGAAGTACTGCGTTTCCATCTACTGTCAGCAAGGATGGGATCCCAAGACTACGAAAACAACAGTCAGCTTGATTGGCGACGGGCCTCGGTCAACCGGAGCAAGCGCAGCGGGTGCGGACCACGGAGCCGACTGCGGGGAGCACCAGACGCGTGCGAAGCGCCGATTGAAGCGGTAGGCGAAACCCGCCCGGGAGCCGCCCTGTCGGCATGTCGTCACGCGCTCGCCGACGATGTCTCAGCTGTCGGTGTTGCCTCGCGGATCAGGACGAACGTCGTCGCCGGATACTTGTCGAGCACGTCGCACCGCAACTCGGTGATGCCGGATATTGGGCGCTGCTCGTGATCCGGCATCACCGAGTTGCGGTGCGATGGGCGAAAGACGGCGAATTGACCGAAGCGCGAATGATCGATGAAGGCGAACGCGACGTGGAGCGCCGATCGGTGAAAAGCCGCATGCAGGCTTGCTCGCGGGGCAAAGCGAGCTGCGAGCGCCAATCCGTGCGCTTCTTGGCGGTTGCTGCCTGGAGCGCGCCAACCGGCTTGGCCTGCACGGCGGTTACGCCGCGAGTTCGTCGAGTTTGTGGCCGGTGAGCGCGCGCTGCACGCTGGCGTTCATGCGGCGGGCTGCGAATTCGCCGGTAGCATGATTGAGAGCCGATGCCGATGCCTTGAGTGGCTTGAGGCTGTCTGCGCCGCCGGTCTCGAGGACTTCGCCAAGCGCATGCATCGCAGCCTCGATATGCAGACGTTCCACCTGCTCGAGCAGCCAGTCGCCGTCTTCGTGCAGGGCGGCGCTGGTGGCGTCGAGCAGGCGCCGCGCTTCGACCTGCGCTTCGCGCAGCATGCGCATCTGCATGTCGGCTTCGGCGCTGCCGCAGGACTCCTGCAGCATGCCCGCAATCTGTTGGTCAGAAATACCGTAGGAGGGCTTGACCTCGATATGTGCTTCGACGCCGCTGGTCTGCTCGCGCGCAGTCACCGAGAGCAGGCCATCGGCATCGATCTGGAAGGTCACGCGGATGCGTGGCACACCCGCGACCATCGGCGGAATGCCGCGCAGCGTCAAGCGGGCGAGCGAGCGGCAGTCGGCCACCAGCTCGCGCTCGCCCTGCACCACATGCAGGGCGAGTGCGGTCTGGCCGTCCTTGAAGGTGGTGAAGTCCTGCGCGCGGGCAGTCGGGATCGTCGAGTTGCGCGGAATGATCTTTTCGGCAAGGCCACCCATCGTCTCCAGTCCCAGCGACAGCGGGCTCACGTCGAGCAGCAGCCATTCGCCGTCTGCTGCCTTGTTGCCGGCGAGCACATTGGCCTGCATGGCGGCGCCCATCGCGACGACCTGTTCGGGATCGAGATCGGTCAGCGGCTCGCGGCGGAACAGTTCGCGCACGGCGTCCCGCACGGCCACCATGCGCGTGGCCCCGCCGACCAGGACCACGCCGTCGATCTCGGCGGCGCCCAGGCAGGCGTCGCGCAGCGCCTTCCTGACCGCCTTCAGGCTGCGCGCGATCAGCTCGCGCGACAGGTTGGCAAAGGTTTTCCGCGTCAGCGGGACGTCGATCGCGCGCCCGGTCGACAGCACGGCCGTGATGCGCACCTCGATTTTCCCGGACAATGCTTCTTTAGCCCTGCGTGCCTCGGTCAGTACGAGGCGCATGTCATGAGCGCCGAGGTCGCCAAGACCGAGCAGAGCGCACAGCCAATCGACGATGGCGCGATCGAAGTCGTCGCCGCCCAGCGCGGCGTCGCCACTGGTCGCAAGCACCTCGAACACGCCGCGCGCAAGCTTGAGGATCGAGATGTCGAAGGTGCCGCCCCCCAGATCGTAGATCGCGAAGACGCCCTGCGCCGCATTGTCGAGGCCGTAGGCAATCGCCGCGGCGGTTGGTTCGTTGAGCAGGCGCAGCACCGTGAGACCGGCAAGTCGGGCGGCATCCTTGGTGGCCTGGCGCTGTGCGTCGTCGAAATAGGCAGGCACCGTGATCACGGCACCGGCGAGATCGCCGTCCACGGCGGCTTCGGCGCGCTGGCGTAGCGCGCGCAGGATTTCGGCTGAAACTTCGATCGGCGTCTTGACGCCCGCCGCGGTGTCGAGGCTCACCATGCCGGGCGTATCGACGAAACGGTAGGGTTGCCTCGCCGCATCGCGAATGTCCGCCAGTCGGCGCCCCATGAATCGTTTGACCGAGACTATCGTGTTGTGGGGGTCGGCACTCTGCATGTCTTGCGCCACGCAGCCGACGGCTTGCGCACCGGCGGCGTGGTAACGCACCACCGAGGGTAGCAGTGCGCGGCCGGCTTCGTCGCGCAGGACGCGCGCCTCGCCGCTGATCACCGAGGCGACCAGCGAGTTGGTGGTTCCCAGATCGATGCCGATGGCGAGCCGATGCTGGTGCGGGGCGGCCGCGAATCCGGGTTCGGCGATTTGCAGCAGAGCCATGACGTCACCTCACGGTTTCGGTGAAACGGTTACGATTGCAATTCATCGTCGGGGCGGCACCCGGCGATACCGTCAAGAATGCTCAGACCTTAAAGCTCTCGCCGCACCCGCACTTGTCCTTGACGTTGGGGTTGTTGAACTTGAAGCCTTCGTTTAATCCTTCGCGCACGAAGTCGAGTTCGGTGCCGTCGAGGAAGGTCAGGCTCTTCGGGTCGACGAACACGGTGACGCCCTTGCTCTCGAAGCTCAGATCGTCGGGAATCGCATCGTCGGCAAACTCAAGCGCATAGGCGAGACCGGAACAGCCACTGGTCTTCACCGCCAGACGCAGGCCGACGCCCTTGCCGCGGCGGTCGATGAACTTGCGCACGTGGCTTGCTGCGGAATCACTCAAGGTTATGGTCATCGTGAATTCCCGAGAGGTACGACCGACTACACGGAGAACGAACTGCCGCAGCCACAGGTGCTGGTGGCGTTCGGATTGCGAATCTTGAAACGCGAACCTTCGAGGCCATCCTCGTAATCGATCTCGGCCCCGACCAGGTATTGGAAACTCACCGCGTCGATCAGCAGGGTAACCCCGCCCTTCTCGATCGTCATGTCGTCTTCATTGACCGTCTCGTCGAAGGCGAAGCCGTACTCGAATCCCGAACAGCCGCCGCCGGAAACAAAGACCCGCAAATTGAGCTGCGGGTTGCCTTCCTCGTCGATCATGTCCCTGACCTTCGCAGCGGCGCTGTCTGTGAAGATCAGCCGTCCCTCAAATGCGGCGGGGGCGACGGTGGGGTTACTTTCCACTGTGGCGGCCTGGCTCATTGGTGTTCTCCTGTCTCGATTCCTGGTCAAACCTGAATCATGCCGACCCGACTGGCGCGCACGCGGCAGGACCAGCTCGGCGGATTCGTGTTTTGCGCGGTAGTCGGCCACCGCCGCCTTGATCGCGTCTTCGGCGAGTATCGAGCAATGGATCTTTACCGGCGGCAACGCCAGTTCCTCGGCAATGGCAGTGTTCTTGATGTTGAGCGCCTGCTCGAGCGTCTTGCCCTTGACCCAGTCGGTCACCAGCGAACTCGATGCGATTGCCGAGCCGCAGCCGTAGGTCTTGAATTTCGCGTCATCGATCACGCCGTCGCCGTTCACCCTGATTTGCAGCTTCATCACGTCTCCGCAGGCCGGCGCGCCGACCATACCGGTGCCCACGCCGGCATCGGTGGCGTCCAGGCTGCCGACGTTGCGCGGATTCTCGTAATGGTCGATGACTTGTTCGCTGTAGCTCATGTGGCTGCTCCGTGAGGGGTTAGGGGGAGGGGGATGAGCGAGGAGGGGCGTTCGCCTCACCCCTCACTCCCCACCGCAACATCAATGCGCCGCCCATTGCACGGTTTCCAGGTCGATGCCGGCGACATGCATGTCCCAGAGCGGCGAAAGATCGCGCAGTTTGGCGACCGTGCCGCGCACCCGGGCGATCACCGTGTCGACTTCCTCGACCGTGGTGAAGCGGCCGATCGAAAAGCGGATCGAGCTGTGGGCCAGCTCGTCCGAGCGGCCGAGCGCACGCAGCACGTAGCTCGGTTCCAGGCTGGCCGAGGTGCAGGCCGAGCCGCTGGAGACGGCGACATCCTTGATACCCATCAGCAGCGACTCGCCTTCGACGAAGTTGAAGCTGACGTTGAGATTGTGCGGCACCCGTTGATCGAGATCGCCGTTGACGAACACTTCGCCCATGTCGCTGAATCCGGCGAGCAGTCGGTCGCGCAGCATGCGGATACGCTCGCTCTCGATCTTCATGCCTTCGCGGGCGAGGCTGTAGGCCTCACCCATGCCGACGATCTGATGGGTTGCGAGCGTGCCCGAACGAAGTCCGCGCTCGTGGCCGCCGCCGTGGATCAGTGCCTCGATGCGCACGCGCGGCTTGCGCCGCACGTACAGCGCACCGACGCCCTTGGGGCCATAGGTCTTGTGCGCCGAAAAGGACATCAGATCCACCGGCAGGGATTCCAGATCGATGTCGATCTTGCCGGTGGCTTGTGCCGCGTCAACGTGCAACAGCACACCATTTTCGCGGCAGATCGCGCCGATCGCGGCGACGTCCTGGATCACGCCGATCTCGTTGTTCCCGAACGTCACCGAGGCCAGGATGGTGTCGGGTCGCAGCGCAGCGCGAAAGGCGTCGATATCGAGCAGGCCGGTTTGCTGGACGTCGAGATAGGTCACGCCATAGCCGACGCGCTCGAGTTCGCGCATGGTGTCGAGCACTGCCTTGTGCTCTGTGCGCACCGTGACGAGATGCCTGCCCCTGCGCTGATGAAATTGCGCCGCGCCCTTGATCGCCAGGTTGTTCGATTCGGTTGCGCCCGAAGTCCAGATGATTTCCTTGGGGTCGGCGCCAACCAGTGCGGCGACCTGCTCACGCGCCAGTTCGACCGCCTGTTCCGCCGCCCAGCCGTAGGCATGCGAGCGCGAGGCGGGGTTGCCGAATTGCTCAAACAGGTAGGGGATCATCTTCGCCGCCACGCGTGGATCGACCGGCGTGGTTGCGGCGTAGTCGAGATAGATTGGTCGGTTCTTCATGGACTCTCCGTCACTGGCGTGTCGGGCCGCATTGGCCTGAATTCACGTTTAGCAAGGAGGGTGCCATTCGGCGAAGAGGCGATAACCGAATGTTTTTACAGGAAGTTGGGGATGAACACTGATTGCGCTGTTTTGTTGGCTTTGTTCCTTGTCGGACAAACCGGATGGAGGCGCGCCGACAAATGATCCATCGCGCGCCCAAGGTAGACCGCATTGGCCGAGGCAGCCGGGCCACAGACACGCCCGGACCTGCCGCCGAGTTTCCCCTGCTTCTGCAGCGGGACGGCGGCGATTGTCGCCCCGGTATTGCGCCAGTGCATTGGGCCACCGATGTTGCATACCGGAATCGAGGGGATAATAGGTTTCGTGGCGCATCCTGCCCGCGCCGGCGAAATCCACGGCAGTCTGCGTTTCAGGGAGACGATGATGTTCGAATCCGCGGAGCTTGAGCACAAGATCGCCAAGGCCGAATACGATCGCGTCGTGCCGCGCTTGCGCGCCGATCTCCTGGACACTCAATTCGATATCGGGCAACTCGGCAAGTTCGCCGTCCTGATTCTGATCAACGGTGTCGAGGGTTCCGGCCGCGGTCAGGTGGTGAACCAGCTCAACGCCTGGATGGACCCGCGCCATATCCTGACCTATGCGTTTGGCGAAGCGTCCGACGACGAAATCGAGCGCCCCTACATGTGGCGCTTTTGGCGCGCGCTGCCGCCCAAGGGCAAAATCGGCATCCTGTTCGGCAACTGGTACAGCGAGCCGATCCAGGGCCGGGCGCTGAAGCAGATCAAGCGCGCCGATCTCGACCGCCAACTGCGCGACATAAACCGCTTCGAGATGATGTTGGCCAGTGGCGGCGATCTGATCCTCAAGTTCTGGTTCCACCTCGCGAAAGACCAGCAGAAGAGCCGGCTCGATGCACTGTCGAAAAGCGCCAAGACGCGCTGGCGCGTCAGCGAGGCCGACTGGCGCTACCTCAAGCGCTACGACCGCTATCGTGACGTCTCGGACCACGTGCTGCGCACCACCAGCACCGGCCACTCGCCATGGATCGTCGTCGCCGGCGCCGACGAGCGCTACCGAACCCTGACGGTCGGGCGCACCGTGCTCGAATCGATGCGCAAGCGCCTGGATCTCGAAGCCAAGGGCTGGACCCCGCCGGTCACGGCTGCGCCACTGCCGCCGGTGACGGATGCAGTAGACCTGATCAGCTCGCTCAAGCTGCACCAGCCGATGGCCAAGGCCCAGTACGACGCCGAGCTAGAGCGGCTGCAGGGCCGGCTGGCGCTGCTGATGCGCAGTGCAGCGGCGAAAAACGCGCGCTGATCGTGGTATTCGAGGGCCAGGACGCGGCGGGCAAGGGTGGTGCGATCCGTCGCATCACCGGCGCGCTCGACTCGCGTCAGTACCGCGTCGTGCCGATCGGGGCGCCAACCGAGGAAGAAGCCGCCCAGCCTTACCTGTGGCGCTTCTGGCGCCACGTGCCGCGCAACGGCTGGATCACGGTTTTCGACCGCTCCTGGTACGGGCGCGTGCTGGTGGAGCGGGTCGAGGGCTTCTGCGCCGAGGCCGACTGGATGCGCGCCTATGCCGAGATCAACACCTTCGAGGATCAATTGGTCCGCCATGGCTCGGTGCTGGCCAAGTTCTGGCTCGCCATCAGCCCCGAGGAGCAATTGCGCCGCTTCAAGGAGCGCGAGAAGACGCGCTTCAAGCGCTTCAAGATCACCGCCGAGGACTGGCGCAATCGCAAGCGCGCCAAGGACTACGAGCGCGCGGTCTGCGACATGGTGGACCGCACCAGTACCCAGATCGCGCCGTGGACGCTGGTCGAGGCCGACAACAAGTATTTCGCACGCATCAAGGTGCTGCGCATCCTCTGTGAGCGGCTGGAGGCAGGGCTCAAGTAGAGCCGGCGCGCGCCGGCGATGGTGACCCTAGCAAGGTCCGCGTGTTAGCATCTCGCGTTTGGCGCGATGCGTCCGCCCTTCGGGCTCGCTGGAAAATGTCGGGCGCATGATGGACAGGGCATTCAAGCATGCGGCCGGCGCGGCCGTTGATGCCTGGCCAGGGTTCGCAGAGAGGCCCCGGAGGGCACCTTTGGCTGCCGGCCGTTTCGTGCAGATTGATGTTTCGATTGATGATCCGGATGAGCTTGATTCACACCCGCCAGATTCGCAGCTTGATTGCCAGGACGCTTGGCGTCGGCGCCCTGGCATTCGTGCCGCTCGCCAATGCTGATATCTTCATGCGGGTGGACGAGAATGGCGTGGTCAACCTGACCAATGTTCCCAGCGAACCGGGTTTCGAGCGCATCCTGACCGAACCCGTCGAGCGTATCGCCGCCCGCAACGAGCCTTCACAGGAGCCACTGAACGGCAAGGGCAGGGCGCGCTACGGTGAGGCGATCGCTGCCGCCGCGCAACAGCATGGTGTCTCGGGTGCGTTGCTGCACGCGGTGATCGAAGCCGAGTCGAACTACAATTCAAATGCGGTATCGCCGAAGGGCGCGGTCGGTCTGATGCAACTGATGCCGACCACCGCGCGCCAGTATGGCGTAACCGACTCGCGCGATCCGGTCGCCAACATCGCCGCCGGGGCGCGCTATCTGAAGGATCTGCTGGCGATGTTCAACAACGATCTGACGATGGCCGTCGCCGCCTACAACGCCGGGCCGCAATCGGTGATCCGCAACGGCAACGCAGTGCCGCCATACCGCGAGACCCTGCGCTATGTTCCCAAGGTGCTGAGCCTCTACCAGCGCAACCAGACGCTGATCCGCTGATCTTCCCGCCGCGCCGAGCGTTCGCGCGCCGCGCACTATCTCGATGCCGCTCCATCCACAGTCCCAGGCCATGCTCGATCGTATCCATCGGCGCGATACGACGCCGTTTCACGATCTGACGATCGAACAGATGCGGCACGAATCGCAGAAGATGCACGCCGGCTTTCGGCCCGAGGCGCCGGCCGTGGCCGAGGCCGGCGAACTTCAGCTCGTCCGGCCCGACGGGCCGACACTGACTGCCCGCTACTACCGGGCGGCAGGTACTGGCAAGGCCGAGGCGCTGCCGCTGCTGGTGTGGTTCCATGGCGGCGGCTGGACGATCGGCGATCTGGCCAGCTACGACGTTCTGTGCCGCGAACTGGCCAACAAGGCGCGCTGTTCCGTGGCCTCGGTGGCCTATCGGCTGGCACCGGAGAACAAATTCCCGGCGGCGATCGAAGATGCCGATTTCGCGCTGCGATGGTTCCTCGAACATGCCGCCGAGATTGCGGTCGACCCGCAGCGCATCGCAGTCGGCGGCGACAGCGCGGGCGGCAATCTGGCAGCGGTAGCCAGTCTGCTGGCGCGTGACCGGGGCGGTCTGCAGCCGTGTTTTCAGTTGCTGGTCTATCCGGCCACGGATCAGCGCGGCCTGCGGCCTTCCCACACCCTCTATGCCGAAGGCTATCTGCTGACGCAGGCGTCGATCCGCCGCTTCCAGCACTGCTACTTTCACAGTGAGGCCGAACGCACCGACTGGCGCGCCTCGCCGCTGCTGGCCCCAGACTTGGCGGGCTTGCCGCCCGCGCTGGTCATCACCGCCGAATACGATCCGCTGGTCGACGACTGCCTGGCCTATACCGAGCGAATGGCTGCCGCCGGCGTCGAAGTCAGCTACTCCTGCTACACGGGGATGATCCACGCGTTCTTCGCGCTGGGCGGGTTTTTCGACGATGCGAATCGTGCCGTGGACGAGGCCGCCGCGGCCCTGCTGCGGGCGTTCTCCCGCTCTGAATCTGCAGGCTTAACTCGCGAGCGCCGATAGAACCCGGCTGCGCTTCTCGAACCAGTCGAAGCGCCGGTGCAGGCTGACCACTTCACCGATGACGATCAGCGCCGGCGCCCGGACGTCGTGCTCGAGTGCCAGTCGAGACAGCGTCGCCAGGGTGCCGGCAACGGTGCGCTGCTCGGGCAGTGTCGCCCGATGCACCAGCGCGGCTGGCAGATTCGCCGGCATGCCGTGCGCCATGAGTTCGCGGCAGATCTCTTCCAGCGCGCCGACCCCCATGTAGATCACCAGCGTCTGGCGCGGCCGGGCCAGCGCCGTCCAGTCGAGATTCGTACTGCCATCCTTGAGATGGCCGGTGACGAAGACGCATGATTGCGCATGGTCGCGATGGGTCAGCGGGATGCCGGCATAGGCCGCCATGCCGCTGGCCGCAGTGATGCCGGGCACGATCTCGAAACCGATGCCGGCCTCGAACAGGGCTTCCACTTCCTCGCCGCCACGGCCGAAGATGAACGGGTCGCCGCCCTTCAGGCGCACCACCTGCAGGCCGTCGCTCGCCAGCGAGACGAGCAAGGCGTTGATCTCATCCTGCGGCATCGAATGGTGGCCGGCCTGTTTGCCGACGTAGACTCGCCGCGCCTCGGGCCGGGCCAGATCGAGCACGCCCTGATCGACCAGTTGGTCGTAGACGATCACGTCGGCGCTTGCCAGCAGCCTGGCGGCGCGCAGTGTCAGCAGGTCCGGTTCGCCGGGGCCGGCACCGACCAGGAACACCCTGCCCTCACGCGCACTTGTTCGCACCGATTGCGGCGGGTTCGCCGCCGACGCATGCTGGCCGCGCGCCGGCAATGGCTCGCGTAGATGGCGCAGGCGCGCGAACACAGGCATCAACCCAGGCGTCTCGTCCGGCATGGCCGTTGAGTCGATCGACAGTGCCGGTTCCATCCCATCCCCGCCTTTCTTCGTGTCCTTGAGACACAATCTAGCGATTCGCAGGCGCCGTGAAATTGACCCGAGTCAAGGAAGGGTCTTGCGATCCGCAGGAACCTGCGGGTCGACGGTGTAAGCGTGCATCGACTGTTTCCGTCGATCCGGAATGACGACTATGGGGGAAGGGAAATGAACAAGCGCAACAAGTGGCTCGGCCCGGTGCTGGTGCTCGCGGCATTGCCGCTGGCGATGACGCAGGCATTGGCCGAGGAGAAGAAGGCGACAGAGGGGCACGAGCCGGCCGAGGTCAAGTATCAGGCAGGCGGTTCGCCGCTGGCCGATGTCGACATGTACCAGGACATCAATCCCAAGGCGCCCACGATGTCCAAGGCCGAGTTCGACGAGGCCCGCAAGATCTACTTCCAGCGCTGCGCGGGTTGCCACGGCGTGCTGCGCAAGGGCGCGACGGGCAAGCCGCTGACGCCCGACATCACGATCGGCAAGGGCACCGACTACCTCAAAGTGTTCATCGCCTACGGCAGCCCGGCCGGCATGCCGAACTGGCAGACATCGGGCGAACTCAGCGAGAAGGAGGTCGACCTGATGGCGCGCTACATCCAGCAGACGCCGCCGCAGCCGCCCGAGTACGGCATGAAGGACATGAAGGCGACCTGGAAGCTCATCGTGCCGCCCGACCAGCGTGCGAAGAAGAAGATGAATAACTACAACATCGCCAACATCTTCTCGACCACGCTGCGCGACACCGGCGAGGTGGCCCTCATCGACGGCGACACCAAGAAGATCATCACCATCGTCAAGACGGGCTATGCGGTGCACATCTCCCGCCTGTCGGCCTCGGGACGCTATTTGTTCGTGATCGGCCGCGATGCCAAGATCAACATGATCGACTTGTGGATGGCGAAGCCCGACAACGTCGCGGAGATCCGCGTCGGTCTGGAGGCGCGCTCGGTCGACAGCTCGAAGTACAAAGGCTACGAGGACAAGCTGGCGATCGCCGGAACCTACTGGCCGCCCCAATACGTGATCATGGACGGCGATACACTGGAGCCGAAGAAGATCGTCGCCACCCGCGGCATGGTGGTGGGCACCCAGGAATACCACCCCGAGCCGCGAGTCGCATCCATCGTCGCTTCGCACTTCAAGCCCGAGTTCGTGGTCAACGTGAAGGAGACCGGCAAGACGCTGATGGTCGACTACTCGGACCTCAATGCGCTCAAGACCACCGAAATCGGTTCGGCGCCGTTCCTCCACGACGGTGGGTGGGACTCGACCAAGCGCTATTTCCTGGTCGCGGCCAATCAGTCGGACAAGATTGCCGTGATCGACGCCAAGGAAAGCAAGCTCGCGGCGCTGATTGACGTGGGCAAGATTCCGCATCCGGGCCGCGGCGCGAACTTCATCCATCCGAAATTCGGCCCGGTCTGGGCGACCAGCCACCTCGGCGCGGACGACATCACGCTGATCGGCACCGATCCGAAGGGCCATCCGCAGCAGGCGTGGAAGGTGGTGCAGGTCGTCAAGGGGCAGGGCGGCGGTTCGCTGTTCATCAAGTCGCATCCGAAGTCGAAGAACCTGTGGGTCGATACGCCGCTCAACCCGGATCCGAAGGTGAGCCAGTCGATCGCGGTCTATGACATCAACAATCTCGACAAGGGCGGGACCGTCCTGCCGATCGCCGAATGGGCGGACCTGAAGGACGATGGCGCCAAGCGGGTCGTTCAGCCGGAATACAACAAGGCCGGCGACGAAGTGTGGTTCGCGGTGTGGTCTGCCAAGAACAAGGAATCGGCGCTCGTCGTCGTCGATGACAAGACGCGCAAGCTGAAGACCGTGATCAAGGATCCGAAGCTGATTACGCCGACCGGCCACTTCAACGTGAATAACACCCAGCACGACGTCTACTGAGTCGGGTGGAAGCCATGAGGGCGGCCCATTTTTCGATGGGTCGCCCTTTTTTTCGTTGCCGGAGCGATCCGGTTTGATCCAGGAGAGGGGAGATAGCATGAAACGCGTACACGCTTTGTCTGCGCTGCTGTTGGCGAGTGCTGCATTGTCCGGACCGGTGCTTGCCTCGGAGGCGCTGGCGCAGAAGGCAGGGTGCATGGCTTGCCACGCCAAGGACAAGAAACTGGTGGGCCCTGCGTACAAGGACGTTGCCGCCAAGTACGCCGGGCAGGCAGACGCCGTCGCGACGCTGTCGGCAAAGGTCCGCAGTGGCGGCAAGGGCGTGTGGGGGCCGATACCGATGCCGCCCAACGACGTGGCCAAGATCAACGACGCGGATCTGAAGTCGGTTGTGGAGTGGTTGCTCAAGGGTTGATTGTGATCTGCGGTAGTGGCGATGCCGCGAGGATCGCCGCTACGACACCCTTGATCGAAGTCAATGCCGGTATGCGGGCGTTGGGGCAGCATTCGACCATCGAATCGGAACCGGAATGGAATCCCCCTTGCTCGCTCGCGCCACAGTCCTGCTCGCTGTCCTGGCTGGTTCGCCGGTCCATGCCCGCGAGCCTGTCGAGCCCCGCCGCAGCGAGATCGTTCGCATGGTGCGGCACGACTGCGGGTCGTGCCACGGACTCACTCTGCAGGGAGGCCTGGGGCCGGCGCTGACGCCGGCGGCGCTGGCCGGGCGTCCGCTCGATTCGCTGGTGTCGACGATTCTGCTGGGGCGGCCCGGCACCGCGATGCCGGGCTGGGCGAGGTTCCTCGACGAGAGCGAGGCGCGCTGGGTCGTCACGCGGCTGGCCGAAGGGTTTCCGCGGGAAGTTGCGCAAGGGGAGCGCGCGCGATGAGTCGCCTGCTGCCAGTTTTCGGCGCGGCCTGGCTGCTTTCGATGACCATCGGATGTGCGGCAACGCCGGCGAATTCTCCGCTGCGGGGCACTGGCGATCTCGGCATCGTGATCGAACGGGCCAGCGGGAGCGTCCAGGTCGTCGACACCACACGTCGAACGCGGCTCGCCAGCATCGCGGGACTGGGCGATCTGTCCCACGCGTCAGCGGTCTATTCGCGCGACGGGCGCTATGCCTACGTGTTCGGCCGCGACGGCGGGCTGAGCAAGGTCGATCTGCTGGCCGGTCGGATCGCCCATCGCATCGTCCAGGGGGGCAACTCGATCGGTGGCGCGATTTCGCAGGACGGCCGGCTGGTGGTTGCGCAGAATTATGAGCCGGGCGGCATCAAGGCGTTCGATGCCGACACCCTGGAACTGCTCGCCGACATCCCATCGACCTATGGCACCGAGGGCAAGCGCTCGAAAGTGGTCGGCCTGGCCGACCTGCCGGGCAATCGATTCGCCTACGCCCTGTTCGATGCCGGCGAGATCTGGGTGGTCGATCTGGCGGATCCGCGCAAGCCCGGCATCACCCGCTTCAAGGACATCGGCCTGCAACCCTACGACGGTCTGGTCACGCCCGATGGCCGCTACTACCTGGCGGGGCTGTTCGGTGAAGACGGCGTCGCCATGATCGACCTGTGGCGGCCGGAGCTCGGCACGCGGCGCATCCTCGACGGTTATGGCCGCGGTGAGGAGAAACTACCCGTCTACAAGATGCCCCACCTGCGGGGCTGGGCGGTGGCAGGTCGCAACGCCTATCTGCCGGCAATCGGGCGCCATGAGGTGCTGGTGGTCGATACCGATACCTGGCAGGAGGTACGACGGATTGCGGTCAAGGGCCAACCGGTGTTCGTGATGGCGCGGCCCGACGGCCGCCAGGTGTGGGTGAATTTCGCCTTTCCCGACAACAGCTGGGTGCAGGTCATCGATACCCTTTCTGGCAGCATCAGCACCTCCCTCGAACCGGGCAAGGCGGTGTTGCATCTCGAGTTCACGCCCCGCGGCGAGAACGTGTGGATTTCCTCGCGCGACGATCATCGCGTCGCGATCTACGACACCGCGAGCTTCGCCCTGCTCGGGCAGTTGCCGGCAGATTCGCCTTCCGGAATATTCTTCGCCGCGCGTGCTGCGCGCATCGGATTCTGACTCATGAACGATCGCGCCCCCGTCTCGCTACTCTTACCCTCGCTGGAGGCCGGGCGACTCTACGGCCTGGTTAGCGCGGTGCAGGACGCGCTGCTGGGCGGGGTCGATCATTTGCACTACTCGCTGCTCAACGACTTCCAGCGCGGCTTCCCGCTGGAGGCCCGGCCCTATGCGTCGATCGGCGAGTGTCTGGGCGAAGCCGAGTCCGAGGTCATCAACGAACTGGCCTACCTGCGCGCCTGTGGCAAGATCAGCCGGGTCGGTGCCGTGTTCGCGCCGTGTACCGTCGGTGCGAGCACGCTGGCTGCATTGCAGGCCCCGCCGGCACGCCTGGAATCCATTGCGGCGATGGTGTCCGTCCGCTCGGACGTCAATCACAACTATCGGCGCGAAAACGACTGGAATCTCTGGTTCGTCGTCACCGCCGCGACATCCGAGCGGGTCGATACGGCGCTGCGCGAGATCGAATCGGCCAGCGGCTGCCGTGTGATCCCGCTGCCGCTGCAGGAGGAGTACCACATCGATCTGGGTTTCGACCTCGGCGGGGGCAAACGCGTGACCCATGCGCCGCGGTGCATCGGGGCGATGGCCCCGCTGGACCTGACGACCGCGGAGCGGCGCCTGATGACGGTGCTCGAGGAAGGGCTGGAACTGGTGCCGCGCCCCTATGCGCGCATCGGCATGCGCTGCGGCATGGCGGAGGACGATGTGCTCGACACGCTGGCGCGCTGGTTGCGTGACGGCATTCTCAAGCGCTTCGGCGTGGTGGTCCACCACCACGAACTGGGCTTTCGCGCCAACGCGATGTGCGTCTGGAACGTGCCGGACGATCGGGTGAGGGAACTGGGTTTGGCGCTCGCCGCCGAGCACGGGGTCACGCTGTGCTACCGGCGTGCCCGCGCCGGCGATGACTGGCCGTTCAACCTCTACTGCATGATCCATGGCCGCCGGCGCAACGAAGTGGAGGCAGCAGTTGCCAGCATCAACCGCCACTTGCGCCTGGGAGGCTATCGGCACCGGGTGCTGTTCAGCCTGCAGCGCTACAAGCAGACCGGCGCGCGCTACGCGGCGCTGCCCGGAGGCTGAGTTGCTCGAACCGGATCCGCTCGACCGGCGCATCATCAACGCGCTGCAGGGCGGTTTTCCGCTGTGCGAAGAACCCTATCGGGCGGTGGCGGAGGGCCTGGGGATCGACGAGGCTCAGTTGATCGCCCGGCTGCAGCGCATGCTCGACGCACGCGTGCTGACACGTTTCGGCCCGATGTTCCAGATCGAGGCGATCGGCGGCGCCTTCGTCCTGGCCGCGCTGGCAGTGCCGGAGGAGCGCTTCGACGAGGTGGCCGGCCTGGTCAATGCCCTGCCCGAGGTCGCACATAACTACCGGCGCGAGCACGCGCTCAATATGTGGTTCGTCCTTGCCACCGAAACCGTCGGCGGCATCGCGCAGGCGATTGCCGCAATCGAAGAACTTACGGGGCTGACGGTGGTCGCGTTCCCCAAGGAGCGCGAGTATTTCGTCGAGATGAAGCTGGCCGCATAGGATAATGACTCCCGACGATGTCGACCGCCGCTTGATCCTGGCCACCCAGGCCGGCCTGCCGCTCGTGCCGCGGCCCTACGATGCGCTCGCCGCGCAGCTCGGGGTGGCGTCCGACGAGGTAAGACACCGACTTGCTGCGATGCTCGACAGTGGCGTGATTCGGCGCATCGGCGCGGTACCGAATCACTATGCGCTGGGTTATACGGCGAACGGCATGTCGGTGTGGGATGTCGTGGACAGCCAGGTCGACGATCTCGGCGAGCGGGTCGGCGCGCTCGACTTCGTCACCCACTGCTACCGGCGCCCGCGGCGAGCGCCGCTGTGGCCTTACAACCTGTTCGCAATGGTGCATGGCAAATCGCGCGACGAGGTGCACGACAAGGTGCGTCAGATCGCTGCACTGCTCGGCGATGTCTGCCGCGCGCGCGACCTGCTGTTCAGCACGCGCATCCTCAAGAAGAGCGGTCTGCGGATTTCAGCCTGACTGCGCACCGGTGCCGAAGTTGATGATTGTCAACGTTTGCCCTCGCCGATTCGCATAGAGTCTCATCTACTTGGCACATCGCCAGGCGCAGCCCTACCCGACATGAGGAGCGTGTTCCTTGAACACTGCATTGGCGGCTGAGCAGGAATGCGTACCGGACGTATTCGTCTGGAGCGCGAAGTATGAGACGGGCATCGAGATCGTCGATACTCAGCATCACGGTCTGGTCGATCTGATCAACCGGATCGGCACGGTGCACCGTGAAGCGGCACCTGTCTCGGTGCTCGAGCAGGTGCTCGACGAACTCGCCGCTTATGCGCGCGACCACTTCGCGACCGAGCACCGGCTGATGCACGAGGCCGGGCTCGATCAGGCTTACGTCAGCGATCATGTCGCGACGCACGGCAGTTTCGTCAAGCAGCTCGGCCTGATGCGCGGCTTCCTGCAGAATTCGCCGCAGGCGCTGTTGCCCGGCCTGTTGCGCTACCTGATCACCTGGCTCGCCGAGCATATTCTGGTCGAAGACCAGGCCATGGCCTGGCAGGTGCGGTCGGTCGCCGACGGCATGTCGGCCGAGGCAGCAAAGGCCTGGGCCAGCGGCAGGGCCAACCCCGGTCACGATGCGCTGGTGGAGGCGATGCATCGCATGTATGCGGAACTCGCGCAGCGAAACGTGGAAATCGAGCGGACCAATGCCCGGCTGCTCGAGCGCGAGCACCAGCTCGAACGCGCGCGGCGCGAACTCGCCACCTTCAATGCGGGCCTGGGGCAGCGGGTCGCTCAGCGAACCGCCGAGGTCTATGAAGCCCAACTGCGCCTGCAGCAGGAATACGATGCGCAGCGCTCGCTCGCCAAGCAGCTCGATCGAACCCGGCGGGAACTCGAGGCGCGCGCCGCCGGTTCGCTGTCCGACGAGTTCATCGATGGCATGGCGAAGGAGCTCGACGAGATCGAGCAACAGGTCGCCGGGTCGACTTCCGAAATGCGCGACCCTGAGCGCGCTCTCGCCAGCATCGGTCGATTGCGCGACGCGATTGCCACCGTCCGGTCCTTCGGCTGAGCGTCACTGTCGGCGGCGCCCATCGTCCGCCAGTTGAAGCAACTGTTGCCGGATTGATCGGAGCGACCCGCAGATTGATCGGAATCAACGCGCGGCCGCCTGCGGGCGCGTAGCCTGCACCTCACCACAGCAATCATCCGCCCTGCTGGATCGATCGAGTCGACGATGTTTCGGGTTTCCCAGTACATGCACGAGCTTCAGGCCAGGGTGTCGCCCGAGTCCGCGACCGGCGCACCGAGGGTCCGCAGCGGCATCGCGCCTTCGGACGGCCTGCAGCCGAGCGGTCCGCGCCGCCTGCCGGGGCCGGTGGTGATCTGGAACCTGATCCGCCGCTGCAATCTGACCTGCAAGCACTGCTACTCGATATCCGCCGACACCGATTTCGCCGGCGAGTTGTCCACCGCGGAAGTGTTCGGCGTGTTGGAGGACCTCAAGCGCTTTCACGTGCCGGTGCTGATCCTCTCTGGCGGCGAGCCGCTGCTGCGGCCGGACATCTTCGACATCGCCCAACGCGCCAAGGACCAGGGCTTCTACACCGCCCTGTCGAGCAACGGCACCCTGATCGACGGCGGCAACATCGACCGCATCGCAGCTATCGATTTCGATTACGTCGGGGTCAGCCTCGACGGCATCGCCGAAACGCATGACCGCTTTCGCCGCAAGCCGGGGGCCTTCGACGCTTCGCTCGCCGGTATCCGCCTGTGTCGCGAGCGCGGCCTCAAGGTCGGCGTGCGTTACACGATGACGCAGGACAATGCGCACGACTTCGAGGCGCTGTTGCGCCTGGTCGAACACGAGGGCATCGACCGCTTCTACTTCTCCCATCTCAACTATGCCGGCCGTGGCAACAAGAACCGCAAGGACGATGCCCAGTATCAACTGACGCGCTCGGCGATGAACGCACTGTTCGACACCTGCTGGGACAGCGTCTTGAACGATGGGGCGAAGGAATTCACCACCGGCAACAACGACGCCGATGGCGCCTTTTCCTGCAGTGGGTGGCGCGACGCTTTCCCGACCAGGTACCGGCAATGGGCGCGCGGCTCGCGCAATGGGGCGGCAATGCCTCGGGCATCAATGTCGCCAACATCGACAATCTCGGCAACGTCCATCCGGACACGATGTGGTGGCACCACTCGCTGGGCAACGTGCGCGAGCGGCCGTTTTCCGAGATCTGGTCGAATCCGCGCGACCCTTTGCTGGCCGGCTTGCGAACCTGGCCGCGCGTGCTCAAGGGGCGCTGCGGCCGGTGCCGCCACGCCGACATCTGCAATGGCAGCTCGCGCGTTCGCGCCGAGCAGGTGACCGGCGATGTCTGGCAGGAAGACCCGGGTTGGGGGGTGAGCGCGTCGCGCTCAAGCCATGGATCCGTCTGGTACAGAGGAGCGCAGCATGAGAGTCATGATTCACACACTGGTGCTGATGGCGGTCTGTATCGCGGCGGCGGTGGGTTCGGCGCAGCCGGATTCTCCGCCGGTCCAACCCGCGGCCGTCTCGCGCTAGGCGTATAGCGTGCATTTCGTCCGCTTGCTGTCGGCGGCGCTGCTGGCCGTGCCGATCGGGCTGGCTGCGGCGGCGCAGTCGGAGCCGGCGCATGTCTATGCCGAGCATTGTGCCTCCTGCCACGGGGCAGATCGTCTCGGTGCAATGGGCCCGGCGCTGCTGCCGGAAAACCTCGAGCGCCTGCGCAAGGCCGAAGCGCTGAAAGTCATTCGCGACGGGCGGCCGGCGACCCAGATGGCGGCGTTCGGCGCGAAACTCTCCACCGATGAACTGCAGCAGCTTGCCGACTGGATCTACTCGCCGGTCACGCCGCGGCCCGACTGGAGCGAGGCGCAGATTCGCGCCTCGCGCATCGAGCATGTGAAGAATTCCGATCTGCGCGCCGCGCCGGTGTTCCTGGCTGACATGATGAACCTGTTCCTCGTGGTCGAGGCCGGCGATCACCATGTCAGCATACTCGACGGCGACAAGCTCGAACGCATCCATCGTTTCCCTTCGCGTTACGCGCTGCACGGCGGGCCCAAGTTCACGCCCGACGGACGTTACGTCTTCTTCTGTTCGCGCGACGGCTGGGTCAGCAAGTTCGATATCTGGAACCTGAAGACGGTGTCCGAAGTGCGGGCCGGCATCAACGCGCGCAACCTTGCGGTGTCGGCCGACGGCAAGTACGTGGCCGTGGCCAACTATCTGCCCAACACCCTGGTTCTGTTCGACGCCGATTTGGATCTGATAAAGGTGATTGCCGCGAAGAACCTGCGGGGCGACGTGAGTTCGCGCGTGTCGGCGGTCTACTGATGCCGGGCCGCGGCACAGCTTCGTCGCCGCGATGAAGGACATGCCCGAGCTTTGGGAAATCAGCTACGACGAGAAGGCCGTGCCGATTTTCGACGGCTATGTCCACGACTACAAGATGGGCGAGGCGATCGCGCTGCCGGGTTTCCTGAACCCGCGCCGCACCCTGCTCGACGAGCCGCTCGACGACTTCTTCTTCGATCAGGGCTATGCCAATGCAATGGGCGCCTCGCGGCGAGCCGACGGTTCGGGCCGCGGGCAGGTGGTCAATCTCGACGTCCGCCGCAAGATCGCCGATCTCGACATTCCGGGCATGCCGCACCTGGGCTCGGGCATCACCTTCGAGCGCGGCGGGCGAACCCTGATGGCGACACCCAATCTGAAGCAAGGAGTGATCAGCGTGATCGACATGAAGTCCTGGCAGACGATCAAGCAGATCCCGACGCTGGGGCCGGGCTTTTTCATGCGCAGCCACGAGAACTCGCGCTACGCCTGGGTCGATTCGATGATGAGCCCGAACAAGGACACGCTGCAGGTGATCGACAAGATCACACTGGAGAAGGTCGCCGAACTCAAGCCGGAGCCGGGCAAGACGCTGGCCCACATCGAATTCACGCGCGACGGCAAATACGCGCTGGCCAGCCTGTGGGAACTCGACGGCGCGATCATCGTGTTCGATGCGCAGACCTTGAAAGAGGTCAAACGCATCCCGGCCTCCAAACCGGTCGGCAAGTACAACCTCTACAACAAGATCAACCGCTCGGAAGGCACCAGCCACTGATTTGTAGGTTGGGCTGAGCTACGCGAAGCCCAACTTCGGAGGACGATATCGTGTCAGCCCAACCTACAGGGCTGCGACCCGCATGGAATGGCGATCTGCGGCCAGCCATGGCTGGCAGCCGCACCAGCCGGCACTCTGCGGCATGCCTGCCGCGAGAGCGCCAATCCATGCGGCCTGCAGGCCTGCCTCTATTGGGCGGGCTGCCCGGGTTTCGGCCGGGCACCGGCAGGCGGTTCGTCGCCCGGGGCCGGCTGGGCGGCGATGCCGGCGCGCAATTCGCGCAGCTTGCTCTGGATGCGCTGCGCATTGTCGTTGCCGATGCGCAGCAGCAGCTTGCGGCCGGCCGACAGCGATTCCAGCTGCGGGTCGGCGAACTCGTAGAAGATCTTCGGCCGCACCAGCCGGATCGGGCCGGCAGCCGGCGCTGCCGCCAGCAGGTGATCGATGACCGCCACCAGGCGATCGTTGAAATAGCCGTCGGGGTAACCGAGTTCGACATAGGCGCGCTGGAACAGCGGATACAGACGCCGATAGAGGGCGACCAGTTTCGCGCTGTCGACCGACTCGGCCAGGCGCACATACGCTGCATAGCGCGCGGCGTTCTCCGGATCGATGACCATCGCGTTGCCTTCGCCGGCGACGCGGAATTTTCCGCCGACCGGCCTGACTGGCAGCATCAGCCGCGGCAACTTGGCGCGCGGCAGGTTATCCACGGTGACGACGATGCGCCGCACCAGGTTCTGCAGGTCGAAGAACTCGGCGAAGGGTTTGGCCCCCAGCAGTCCGCTTAGCGCATCGGCCACCGATGCGTCGCTGTCTCCGAGCGCCGGCAGGGGCTGCGCCGGCTCGGGCGGCGGCGTTTCGAGCGGGTGCTTGATCGCAGGTTCGAGCGCCGGCGGCGGCGCTGGCGCGACCGGCGCCTGTGCAACCGGTGGCGGCACGAACTCGCGCGACGCCACCGGCTCGGGTGGACGCAGGAAGAACCAGTAGCCGGCCGCCGCGGCAGCGAGCAGCAATACGATCCCGGCAAAGATTTGCGTCCTGGTCATGGTGTCTCCTGTTCTGGTGTCGGTCAATGATTGACGGGCAGCCGCCGGATTGGTTCGACAGGCGTCCCGGCGCAAGCCAAACAAACTGACCGGCGATCGCGCGCGGCGCAAGCTCGATGGGGCGATTCGTCTCGCGATTCGTGCCCCAATCGCAAATCCCCGGAGACCCGTCGGCTTGCGCCGCCGACGGCAGTAGGTTGGGCTGACGAAGGAAGCCCAACGCGTTTCCCACCACGATGTCGACCCAGGCGGCGCGCATGACGCAATAGGGAACATACCGCAATAGCGAAATATCATTATCGAAGATCGGGGGCGAACCGGCGCCGACAGGCGCCAAGCCTACCGCGCGCTGTTTCGGACACGCATGGACGAAGTGCTACTCGTGGAGATCCGCAGCACGACCAACGGCAATTCCGCGTTCGGCAGCGAACGGTTCCAGAAGCAGATCGAAGTGGCGCTCGGCAAGCGCGTAGCGCGCGGCACGGCAGGCAGACCACGAAAGGAGACAGCGACCGACGAGCGGCAGAAGTCCTTGCTGCGAAATACCGTGGTCCGCCCACTGTTTTGCCTTCGTCGCACTCCATATCAGTGTATGGCGGTTCATATGGCTGCATGCTAATCTACGCCGATGGCAAAAGCGCGCTTCGAGTGGGATTCGGGCAAAGATACTGAAAATCAGCGAAAGCACGGAGTCTCATTCTCCCGTGCCCAATATGCATTTGCAGACCCGCGACGTGTGATTGCCCAGGACATCGCCCACAGCCAAACAGAGAAGCGGTTCTACTGCTTCGGTGAAGTTGACGGCGGTGTTCTCACGGTGCGATTTATATATCGCGCCTCCGTTATCCGAATCATTGGCGCGGGCTAGTGGCGCAAAGGAATGGCAATCTATGAGCGCGAGAATCAAGTACACCGATGAATCTCTGGCCCAAGTTCAGGTGGTTCCCGATTTCCTTCCCTCGCCCGCAGAGCTTGCGTTCCGCGAGGAGGGGGTAAAAGTCACTCTGTCGTTGAGCAAGAAGAGTATCGAGTTCTTCAAGTCCGAAGCGTCAAAGCACCACACACAATACCAGCGCATGATTCGGCGCCTTATTGATGCTTACGTTGATGCGCAAGCCCCGACACTTCGTTCACGGGGACGCCCCGACAAGCGGCGCGCCCCTTGAATTGCACGCGTTTGCCGGGCATGGCGCATTCCTTCAAGAGCAAGCGTAGGTGAAGGGAAGCCCAACGAATTCGTGCTCCGGCGTTGGGCTTCGCTTCGCTCTGCCCAACCTACGCGAGTCGTTGCTTCCGATCACCTGCTGTCGGCGACTGGAGAAGCGGCCACACGCGCCAGGCATCGGCGGTGCCGCTGGTCGACGCGGGTGGCGAACCATTCGGTGGTGAGCTTGCGCGTGATCTTGGGCGAGTGCAGTGTGATGCGCGGCACCACCGCGCGCGGCAGCGGTCCGCGCTCGATCCGTTCTGCCAGTTCGAACACCCGCTTGTAAAGCGTGCTGCGCTCGAACTCGGCGCTGTCGCACTGTTCGAGCGCGCTGCGGATCGCGCCGTGATTCAGGTCGATCTGCTTGCCGATCGCGCGCACCGCAAGCTCGGTACTGCCGGGACGGGTTTCGTCGCCGTCACCCGGACGAACAAGATCGCCGTCGAGATCGAGCGGAATCCCCGATGCATGACTGACCGCGCTCTGGAACGCGGCGTTGCGGCTCGCATATTGGCCGGCGTTGAAGTCGGCGAAGCGAAAGAGATGCTTGTCGTAGGCGGCCGGATAGCCGAGCAGGTGGGCGATGCCGAAGTACATGCCGCCGCGGCGCGTGAACACCTCGTGGCGGATCGAGTCGACCACCGGGTAGGGGTAGCTGTGTGTCTGCGCATGCCGTTCGGCGAAGGCGATGCTGACCTGCATCGGACCGCCGGTGCGCACCGGATTCAGACCGGCGAACAGGCGGCTTCCCATCGGCACCATGCCGATGAAGTCGTCGAAGATCAGGCTGAGTTCCTTCTCGGTCGTGACGGCGTCGATGCGTTCGCTGTAGCTCTTGCCGTTGGGCGACGAGATATGCAGCGCCAGGCGCACCGCGAGCCTGGGCACGCCCAGGCGTTCGGCGCGACGGTCGATCTCGTCCCAGGCGATGCGGGCGAGCTTGGGCACCGCAGGGTCGGCGCGGAAGGTCGACTCCTGCTCGGTCACCGCAAGCACGGCACAGATGTTCGGCGGGCTCGGCGTGATGCCCAGTGCTGCGAGCGCGGCGTAGATGTCGACCGCCCATCCCGCGCGGTCGGCGGTGTTGCCGGGCAGCAGGCTGACGATCTGCGCTCGCACGTCGGCCGGCCGCGGCGGCGACGGCTCGCGCGGGCGCTCGTCGGTGGCACAGCCGGCAAGTGCGGCGACGCTCAGAATGGCCAGCCAGGTGCCGGCACGGTAGGTGAATGGCATGGAGAACGACAGGCTTCAGCGCTTTCGATTCGGTTTCCAGTCGCGTGCCAGATCCTTCCAGCGGATGCGGCGAACCTTATCTGCAACCGCGCGGTCGCGCCAGGCGGCGAGGTGGTGGCCGCCGACGAAGGCGATCGCCGCCCGGGTATGCGGATGCTCGGTCGCCAGCGATTCGATCAGCGGCCCCGAGACGCTGAGGTCGTTCAGGATGCCAAGCGAGGTCTGCAAGGAAACGATTTTGCGCAAGCGCAGTGCGCCGGGCGCACGCACCAGTGGGCCGACGAACTCCATGGCATAGCGCAGGCGCTTGAGCCGCAGCCGGAGTTCGTGCAGGCGGGGATCTCGCCCGTCCCGGCGACCGCGGCAGCACGTGCGACGCGTCGGCCGAGACGCTTGAGCTGAGCGGCGGCGAAGTCGGCCAGTGGTGGTGCCGACCGCGCGTTGGTCGGTGCCACGGCCGCCTCGGATGTCGGAGCCGGCGTCAGGAACGCCCTCATCAGCGAAATTACCAGCAGTCCGAAAGCGGGATTTCGCAGACTCGCGCGCATCTGCGCATGAACCGCATCGCGGCGAGCCTGCGCCGCGGCGACCAGTTCGCCGAGGCCGGGGTAGTCGGGTGCGAGCCGGGCGACCGGCAGCAGAACGTCGCTCAGCAAAACGTCCCACTCGCGCGCCCTGCCGGCGATCGCCGCCAGGGCGCGCAGTTGCGGCTGCCAGCCTGCAGCGTTGTCCACGTGCAAGGCCGGTTCGAACAGCTTGATCGCCGAGCGCAGGCGACGGCTGCCGACGCGCAGTTGATGGGCATATTCCGGGTCGTCCGAATCGAGCGCGCCGAGCAGGTTGGCGGCAATCTGCGCCAGGCATTCGCCGGCGATGGTGCGCAATGCCTGCTCGCAGCCCGCAGCGGAATCGAACGGCGGGTGACGCGCATGGCGAGGCGCCAGCGCCGGCTCGCCGGAAAACAGGGCATAGCCGCGGGTGGCCTTGCTGCGTTCGTCCGGATAGAGCGGATGATGCCGCGCCAGGGCGCAGCCAAACGACAGCAACTGCGCCGCCGTGGCGGTCTGTGACTCCAGCTCGACCTCGGCGATCGGCAGGTTCGCATCGCCCGCATCGATGGTTCCGCGATCGAGCGCGACCTCGATTCGACAGCCGGGTTCGGGCTCGACGACCCAGGTCTCGCGCCGAAAGTCGGTGGCGAACACCGGGGCCAGGCGCTGCTGGTGCCGCTCCAGCAATCGACGCAGCGCCGGATCGTCGATTGCCGAGAAATCGAAATGTCCGAGGAAGCGTTGTTCCCATTCCGGCCGGGTCGACAGACCGCCCTCGACGACGCCGGCCCGCTTGACGGTTTGCAGCCAGGTGCGGGCGGACTTGCGAACGCGCACCGCGATGCCGCGCCGCCGAAGCAACAGCTCGGGGGTGTCGAAATACCGATTGAATAATCGTGCCGAGCCGTGATGCAGCGGCCGGGCAAGCAGGGCGTCACGGCGAAAGGCGGCGATCGCGCCAACCGGTATCGCGAGTTTGAGTTCGAGTTCTGTGTTGGTGTCGGTGTTCATGTCCGGTCAGCGGATTTTACACAGCTTGACCCCCTGCCGCGCCGAGCTTGGTCTTTGAATTATTACGGTTTTGTTGCAATTGGGTGACGGACTGGCAGGGCAGGGCCCGTGAAGGCGCGGCCGCGCGGCAGGTCAATTCACCGGTTCTCAGTCGCCGTCTGCCAGTTCGGCCGTGATCGAGGCCTTGAGGACCGACTGGCGAACACCGCCGCGTTCTCGCGTTGAAATCCACCACAGCGCGCCCTTCTTGAACGACAGGTCGGCAGCTTTTCCGGTCAACAGGAACGACGCCGTCTGACCCAGCGTCGGCTGATGGCCGACCACCAGCACCGCTCCGCCGGCTTCCGGCCACCCCGCCGCAGTCAGCAGGCTGCGGAAATCGGCCGCGGTACCGACCTTCGGCGTGATCTCGAACTCGCGCGTGAACAAGCGCGCAGTCTGCAGCGCGCGCTTGGCCGGGCTGACAATGATGCGCAGATCCTTCGGGCGACGTTCCGCGAGCCATTCCGCGATCGATTCGGCCTGCCGCCGACCGCGCGTCGTGAGTTCCCGCTGCTCGTCCGGCAAGCCATCCACGGCTTCGGCATGACGCCACAACAACAGGTCCATCTATGTTTCTCCAGGACGGAATGCAAGACCTGTGATTGTGCCGCAAAGCCGGTGTGCCGGTCACCGGGTGCTGTCGTCGCCAGGCCGCCCAAAAAAGCAAAGGGCGGCTCGCGCCGCCCCGTCTCCCCGAGCAATTGCCCTATCTCGTGTAGTACCCGACGCCGAGCATGTACTTGTCCACCTTCTGCACCATGCTGTGCTTGGTCTCGACCCGGTTGGTGACCGGGTTGCGCCAGACGTATCCGACTTCGCCGGACCCCTTGACCTTAACGACGGCGAGCATCTCCTTGATGATCTCCTTGCCCTGCGCATCGCGCAGTTCCGCCGCCGGCTTGCCGACCAGGCTGGGCGCGGCACCGTGTGCGTGGAACATCGCGTCGTCGATCCCGACCGCGAACACGTACAGATCGTCATGCACGAATTCCCCCTTCGGGTCATTGAAGGCGGCGAACGCATCGGTGCCTTTCTTCTTCAGCGTTTCCACCGCCTCTTCGAGCATGCCCTTTGCCTCCTGCGGCGAACTGCGGGGCAGGTAGTAGCCGGCAGCGATGATCGCGTCGCCGACCTTGCGATACAAGGTGGTCTTCGCCTCCACCTTGGCGATCTTCTGGTTGAGCCACTGGTAGTCGATCACGCCCGCGCCCTGGGTTTTCGCGGTGTCGAGCAAGTCGCGCATGAACATCTTGCCCGATGCATCGCGCAAGCGATTGACATCCTGGCCGATCAGCAGCGCGGACGATCCGCCGCTCGCCAGCATCTTGCCGGCGGTACTGACCACGAAAATGTAGTACTCGCCATCGACGAAGTCGCCGCCGGCAGTGAACTCGGGCAGGGCCTTGTCACCCTTTTCCTTGTAGTAGGCCACCGCCTTGTCGAGCAAGGCCTGGGCGCGCTTGGCCTCGCTACGCTCGCCGATGTTTTCATGCCGGGGCATATCCGCCCAGGCCGGATGCACGATCAAGCCGCCCAGCAGGGCCGCGGCGATCAGTCCAGTGCGCAACGATTTCATGTCGATTCTCCGCAAGGTAGGGGTTCGAGTGGCGAGCATTCTAGCAGCCTGTCGGGCAAGTGCACGCATCTCGTGCGCCGTTGGCCGGGCTCGCAGGCCGGGTCGGCTTTGGCGGCGCGCGACGTCCATGGATGCCCGGCCTCACCCTGGCCGACATATACCTCCGATTTCCGCAGACACGAGGCGAGGCGATTCCTGGCGGTGCGCCAGAGCGGAAGACGTCAGACGATCCGAGCTGCCTCGTCAAACGGTTTCTACCTGAAGGCACCGAGCGCGCTGACGATGATGTATGTGCCCAATGTCAGCAGGGAGACGAAGAACACCGTGCGGAACACCTGCTCCGACAAGTGTTGCCGGACATGCCGACCGAAGACCATGCCGACGATCGCCGGGACCAGGGCGGCGAGCGAGAGCGTCCCGGTCCGGACGGTCAGAAAGCTGCCTTGATGCAATGCGAATCCCAGGGCCAGCGTGGAGACGGTAAACAGCATTCCCATCGCCTGGATCAGCGAATCCCGCGGCAGGCCGATCGACTGCAGAAACATCACGCCCGGCACGAGGAAGGATCCCGTCATCCCCGTCAGGACGCCATTCGCCGACCCGATCAACGCGCCGGCCCAGACCTCGTGGCGCTTCGCGATGCTGAATCGGAGCCCGCCCAGGTTGACTGCCGCGTAAACCGCCACGAGCAGGCCAAGCAGCGCGGAAAGCAATGACAGATCGACCCGCGTCAGCGCAGCGGCGCCCAGCCATACCGTTGCCGTAGCCATCAGAAGAAACGGCCACAGCCGGCGCACGATGACGCTGCAATTGCCCCCGGCCAGCGCTTGTCACAGGTCCGTGACCAACGATGGCGCCAGGATCAGTGCCATCGCGCTCGGCAGATCGATCGCCACCGTCAGCAAGGCGAGGCTGACCGTCGGGAGCCCCAGGCCGATAACGCCCTTGACCGTTCCGGCGATCAGAAAGGTTCCGGCTACCGTGACGAGGGTGGCGCCGTCGAACAAGACCGCCGCTCTATCCGCGCCGCATCACGCCGAGCCGGCAAGACGACCATCGGTCATCGCCGCTACCCACACCTGCGCGTGCTATTCGTGCGCGATCGGCGTGTCGGTGAACAGATAGTCCTTCAGTTCCTTCGAGAAGGCCGGATCGCTGCGGCGTATCCATTCCAGCACCATCGAAGCGTGCTCCTTCTCCTCGTCGCGATTGTGTTCGAGTATGGCCTTCAGCGCCGGATCCTTGCAGGCATCGGCGCGCTGGTTGTACCAGTCCACGGCCTCCAGTTCCTCCATCAGCGAAACGATGGCCCGGTGCATGTCGCGCACCTCATCCGAAAGCTCCGCGACCGGTTCGTGGTATCCGACACTCGCCATGATGATTTCCTCACTGTTGATGGGTATTGCCCGAAACCCCGGAAGCCGCGGCGCTGCACGCTGACGCGAAGGACGCCCGCGCGGGCAGGGGCTTCGACGCAATGATTCTACTCGCCCGCAACCCGCATTCGGCTGCGCTCCGCGGCAAGCACCGCCGCAACCCGCATGGAATGGCGCGTAGAGTGGTAGGTTGGGCTGAGCCTGGCGAAGCCCAACATCGCGCGGAGAATACTCCGTTGGGCTTCCTGCGTCAGCCCAACCTACCCGCTTGCTGAACGATGGGGAGCGGGACACCATCAACGTGGATGCGTGCGCGCCGGGGCATGGTGAGAACGGTCCAGCAGAATTATTCGAGACTGGCCCCTTTAATTCCCGTTTCCCTACCGCCATAAGAATCAATCAGTTTCCTTGCGTTCCGGGGGATTCCATACAGGAAGGGTTAGCCGTCTGCCGGGAAGACCGAGAGGAGCTTGTTGTCGAGTGCAACCTCTCGAGCCTTTCGACTTCCAAGGTCGGACGCGGCGCGCTCTACGTTCTTCACATAGGCCTGTATATCCGCGTCGGCCGAGCTCGTATCGACCTCCTCGCTGATCACGGCATCGACTGTGCTGGCAATCTCAAGCAGCACTTCAGATGTCGATTTGCGCGCTTCAGCGGCGAGTGGGAGCGCTGCTGCATGTCGCGCGAGTTTGAGGAAGAGTGTGTAGAAGTCAGACTTTTTCCTCCACCGGGTCTTTGCGAGGTCCGGAAGGAGTTGCTCGATCTCGCCAACGACTTTCACGAAGATGCCCCTTAGGTGTTGCGCCTCCTCAAAGTTGGTCTCGTACTGCTGATAGAACTCTTCAAGGTTCCTCTTCTTGTTTTGAAGTCCATTCAAGACGGCCACGGACAGCTCGCTTACATACTCGACATCCAGCATTCGCCTGCGGTCATTGGCGGAAAAGAGACCAGCATTGCTCCAAAATTCAAGATCGGCTAGCTCTTCCATTAGCTTGATGAAAGGACCCCAGTAGGTCGCGTGACGCAGCTCCTGTAGGTTCAGCGTGACGGTGTTTCGGTTGATGCGCTGAAAGATCGCCCGCAGTTCCTCATCGGGCATTTCCGGGAGCAGGCGGACTATGAAGTTGTACTCGAATACCTTCTTTCGATCGTCTGGCGAGAGATCGTCAAAGGACAAACCAGCCCAATGTGGGCTTTCGTCATCAAGCTCGTACTCACCGGCCAGGAAGGATAGAACGGCACGGATTCGCTGCTGCCCATCGACCACTACGTGCTTCTGATCTCCGCTGGCGTCGGTCAACTCCTGCATGTAGAGCTCGGGAATCGGATACTCAAGAAGGATGGTGTCGATTAGAGCACTCTTCTGACGGTCGGACCATACAGGATTGCGTTGGAACGGCGCCTTGATGACGACGTCGCCCGCCTCGTAGGTCTTCTTGAACCAAACAACGGTTCTTTGTGTTGTATTCAGGTAGCGTTGCATTGTGTTATCCGATCTGAGAGTCGCGCAGTGAGCGTATGCTCTGTTCGTGATATGCCCGAAGTGAGTCGTAGTCTGCGTAGATTCGCAGGTTTACTGAGCGTCCGACTGTCGGTGGAACTTGCCCCATTTCAGTTGTCGCCTTAAGCCACTGAAGCCCGAACGGCATGACACCGAGCAGCCGGTCGGTGGCGATCGTTCCCCAATAGATGTAGCGCTTTACATGCTTATCCCATGCAATTCTTGTCCGAGCGTCGACGCTCAGGCGCCTTGCGCCGTTCATCCGTAGGTAGCGCCAGGCGATTGAAAAGTGATCGGGTGATACGACGGCAACATCAATGTCTGAATCTCCGTCGAAAAGCTTGAAGTTCTTTGAAGGATTGAGGCTGGCGCCAGCTGCCGCGCTGCCGACGATCGTGATGCAAGCCGGGTCAACTTCAATCTTCTCTGCGAGTTCGCGCTTCCAGCCGACGAATAGGGAGCGATCCCCCGCAAAGACTGCAGGTACGCAATCGAAGAGATGAGTCTCCACGAACGCTGCAGGCGTCCTGCTTCGCAGAGACTGTAGGAGCGATTCACGGACCATCGTGGTGCAGCTTGAGACGGCTAACGAAACGTCTTTTCGGGGCCAAAAAGGTAAGCAAACAGCTCTTCCGGCAGTCGGACAAGCTGGCCGAAGAGGCAAGTTGTTGATTCATCGAATGCCCTTCTTGAATAGGACCGCGCCCGTGTCGGATAAGCATTTCACCGACTTGTAGGCTGTCCACGCCGGCATTGTGCGCCACGCAGTGGGGATCGAGCATACCGTATCTGGGTTCGATGATGCCAGTGCGATGCTGGCTCCCGCATCGACGGAAATTGCGATGGGTGCCCTGGGGGGCGCCCTGAAAGCCGCACCGGTTGGCGATCCGCGGCATGGTACCGCCGCAAGCCTCATGGAATGGCGCTCGTCGCGTTGCCATGCCTGAGAGCGCCTATCCATGCGGCTCGCAGGCCAAGCCAACGGTGGATCTGTCCGAATTGTCCGGCCGCCCCGACTGGTGCCTGAGCCGACCAGTTTCGCGTTCGTTCGGTCGACCCCCATCCCCGCCTTCCCCCTGGGAGGGGGAAGGCGCTTTCCCGTGCGCGCGAAAGCCGCGCCGCCGTGCGGCAGGTCGGGCTGAGTTTCGCGAAGCCCGACGTCGTGCGGAGAACAAGTTCGTCGGGCTTCCGGCGTCAGCCCGACCTACGCCCCGTCTCAGCCGAACAGATCGAAGGGCGCCAGCGGGGCGAGCTGGTTGGTCACGTCGTCGATCATGCGGTAGAAATCGCCCATCATGACGTCCTGGAAGTTGCCGGCGCCGGTGTTGGGCTGGCGGGTGTTGATCAGCGCCGCCTGGCCGATGCCGTCGGCGTAGCGCTTGAGCAGGCTCAGCGTGCCGGGCAGGGCGCCGTTGTGGTTCCAGTTGCCCGAGCCGTCCACGCCCCAGCCGAGCGCGACGTTCGGGTTGGCGGCGCAGCCGGTCGTCATGCGCGCGACGTTGGCGGCGGTGAGCAGGTCGGCCGGCGGGGTGAAGCCATCGACCGTGCGCAGGAAGCGCAGCAGGTCGATCGTTGTCGCCACCCAGCCGCCATGCGAATCCATGCGCGTGATCTGCATGTTGTACGGGTCTTCGCCCAGTTGGCCGTGGTAGACGACTTCGTCGGACAGGCGCTGCGCCAGCGTGTCGCCGCCGATCTGCATGGAGCTCACGCCGGCCGGGGCGAGGACTGCCTGCTTTACGTAGTCGGCGTAGGACTGCGCGCTCACCTTCTCGATCGCCCGGCCGAGCACGCAGAAGCCGAAGTTCGAGTAGTCGCACACCGCGCCCGGTGTCGAGGCCGGCGTGCGGGTGTCGAGTACCCAGCCGATCAGGCTGGCTTGGTCGCGCGCCGGTTCGTTGAACATCGGGTCGCTCGGCAGGTTGCGAAAACCGGCGGTGTGGGTAAGCAGGTGCTCGATGTTGATCAGCCGCTCGTTCACGTCGTAGGGCGGCGTGCCGTAGGTATTGCCGAACAGGCCGCTGCCGCCGAACAGGCGCCGCGCCAGGGTGAGCCGGCCCTGCTGTACCAGCAGCATGATGGCCGCCGCAGTGAGCGGCTTGGAGACACTGGCGATGCGCATGCGGTGGCGCACGGAGAGCGGCGCTTGTGTGGCCTGCTCGGCCACGCCGAGCGCGCGCGCATAGACCAGCCGGCCGCCGCTGCTGATTGCCAGCGACAGGCCGGGCACGTTGTAGCGATACATGAAGCTGCGCGCGATCTGCTCGGCGCCATTGAGCCGCGCGGCGTCGTAGTGCTGACTGTCCCACAGCGCGGCGAATCGAGGGCCGGCCGGCGTGGCGTAGCCGCACACCTGGCGCAACTGGTAGCCCTGGTAGAGCGCGTCGTCGAAAGCGCGCTGGTAGGTGGCGGCATCGATGCCGTGGCGCGCCTGCCAGCCGATGCTGGTGCGCTGTTGCCAGATGGCGGCGTAGCGCTGCACGCCGCCGACCGTGTAGCCGGACACCCGATGCGGAAGATAGCCCTGCGCCGCGAGCTGGTTGAAGCGCGACTGGAATTGCGTGGCGTCGAGGCCGTGAAACGCTTGCCAGGCGGGGCCCGGCGATCGTTCCCAGATCGCGGCGTAGAGATCCTGCCCGCCCTCATCGTAGCCGCACAGGTCGACCAGTCGGTAACCGGCCTGCGCCATCTGGTTGAACTTCAACTGGTAGGCGGCGGAGTTCATGCCGTGCTGGGCCTGCCACTGAGCGGCGGCCGACATCTCCCAGATCGCACCGAAGCGGGTGCCGGCCGGTGTGGCGAACGCCGAGATGCGGACCAGACGGTAGCCCTGGCCGACGAGCGCGCTGAAGGTGGTCTGGTAGTTTGCCGCCGTCATGGCGTGGCGCGCCTGCCAGGGCGGGCCGTTCTGCCTGACCCAGATGCCGGCGTAGCGCACGTCGGCGCCGCTCATGTAGCCGCTGATGTCGACCAAGCGGTAGCCGCCGGCCACCAGTTGATCGAACGTGGTCTGGAACGCGGCCGCGTCCAGATCGTGCCTTGCCTGCCATGCATCCATGCTCTTGCCTCCTCCACCGCCGCTGTTGTCCGATGCCGTGCCCGAATTCGCAGTCGGGCTGGCACAGACTGCCATGCTTTGTGGCGGAAGAAAACAGGCCAGACGGCCGGGGCGGGAGGATTGCCGGCGCGCGAACGGCGCCGCGGACCAGCCGGCCGCGCAGGTCCGCGCGGTCGGCTGTGCGAACGCTTACGGATCGACCAGTTCGACAGTGGCGGTGGCGCTGCCGCCGCGGCCGTCGCTGATCGTGTAGGTGATGGTCTGCAAGGTGAACTTGCCCGCGCCGGTGTAGACGAGCTGGTTGCCGCTCTGGGTGATCGTACCCAGCCCCGGCTGGGTGAATGACACGATCGAAAGCGCATCGCCGTCGGGGTCGGTGTCATTGGTCAACACCGGCAGCGGATTGTCACCTTCGTAACGCACCAAATAGCGGTCGTTCACCGCGACCGGCGGCCGATTGCCGCCGGTGCCGGTGCCGGTGCCGGTGATGGTGACCGCGACGCGGGCGCTGGCGGTTCCGCCGAAGCCGTCGTCCACCGTGTAACTGAAACTGTCGCTACCCGAATAGCCGGCGCTCGGCGTGTAGACCACCGCGTTACCCGAGACCACCGCGGTGCCATGCGCGGGCGTGCCCACCGAGGCCACGCTCAGCGCGTTGCCGTCGGGATCGGAATCGTTGGCCAGCACGCTGATCGTGGCAGCGGCGTCCATTGCGATCGTCACCGCATCGTCCTGCGCCACCGGCGGACGATTCCCGAACGCGCGCGTGGTACTCGAAGTGCGATCGACGTCGGCGCCGCGATAGGTGTCGACGGTCTGCTTGTGGCGCACCGTGTTGTGCAGCGCGCGCCGCACCCAGGCCGGTTCGCTTTCGATGACTTCGGTCTTCCACTCGACCACTGGCACCTCGCGCACCGACGGCGGCGCCGGCTCGCTCTTGACCGCTGCGGGCGGCGCCGCGACCGGCGCGCCGGCGTCCTGATGCTGGATGAATTCGAGGTCGACGCGGCGGTTCTTCGGTCGCATGTCGCGGGTGTTGGGGTACTTCGGATCGCGCTCGCCCATGCCCTCGGTGATGAAGCTGTCGGCACTGCCAGCGCCGCGGCTGACCAGGTAGTCGCGCACCGCGTCGGCACGACGCAGCGACAGCCTCATGTTGTAGGCATCGGAGCCGAGATCGCAGGTGTGGCCGACGATCCGCACGTTGCCGCTGTGGCCGTTGCTCTTGAGTGTTTCCGCGATGCGGTCGAGTTCGCGCCGCGCGGTCGGCGTCAGGGTCGCACGGTCGAGTTCGAAGAAGGCATCGCTGGTCATCGTCGCCGTGGTCTTGACGATGCGCGATTCGCTCTTCGCCTGCATTGCCGGAGGCGGTGCGACCGGCGCCGGCGCGGCCTGCGCGACCGGTGTTTCCACTGGCATCTGCCGGGTGGTGCGGGTCTGGCGCCAGCCGGCGCTGTCGGCGGAGTTGGAACCGCCGAAGCTGTAGCGGTACATCACCTGCACGCGGGTGTCGTTGCTGCGCGTCTCGTACTCACCCGATTTGTTGTAGCGCTCCAGATGCAGGGCCACGCTGTGCGGCGAGCCGGAGAAGTACTTCTCGAGGTCGACCGACACGGTGTTCTGATGCGAGGAGAAATCGCCCCACTCGCGATCCAGACCGAGCGACAGTCGCAGCAGGGCCGGGACGTAGAAGTGGCCGGCGCGCACACCGATGCCGTGCTCATAGGCGCGCTCGAACAGGCGGGTGCTCGACGTCGTGGTGATCGTGTCGATGAAGGCCCGCCCGGCGTCGACGCCGGATTGCTGCGTGGTCTCGGTCGTGGTGCCAAGCGATTCGATGTAGCGCTTGTCGGACAGGCCATGGCTGTAGGTCAGGTTGCCGAACCACCGCTCGCTCTCGAGCCCGAAACCGATGGTGAGCTTGCGATCGCCATCCTGGTTGCGGTCGAAAGCGCCGAACAGCTTGCGCACCAGAGCGTCCGGCGAGGGCTTGCCGTCGCTGCCGCCGATCCAGTTGTAATCGACGCGCACGCCGCCGCTTCGCTTGGACAGCCAGCCCTGGGCGATGAAGGCCGACAGCGCGTCCTCGCTCAGCACGTGGCTGAATTCGCCTCGCGCCTTTGTGTCCCTGTCATAGCCGATGCCGACCCGAGAACGCGAGCCGACATAGCTCAGGCTGGCGCCCGATTCGATCGTCGGGTTGCCGACCGGGGCCGGCGCAGCGGGGGTTGTCTGTGCGTTTGCCTGGTGGGCGAATGCCGAGAGAATGGCCAGCAATAGTGCGGAATGGGCGGGGCGGGTGCCACCGGCCGCGCGCGGGTGCCTTGCAAGGTGTCGTGTCATGGGGAACTCGAAGCGGATAAGTTGCAAAGGCCGGCAAATGTATCACTTTGCCGAACCTTTTGCCGCGCGTCGGGTCAGCCCGACGGGCCGGCGCATGCCTCGATGAAGTGCGTCGCAAGTGCGCGATGGCGCCAGGCCGGGCTTACGCGCACCCCTCCAGTCGCTCGCGCCCACGGCGGCGGCTGGCCAGCAACAGCGCGCAAAGGCCGGCGCCGGGCAGGGCCCAAATCTGCGACTTGGGCACCGGTTCTTTCACCCCCTCACCCCTCACCCCTGACCCCCCTCACGGGCCGCGCAGCGGCCTCGATCTGCTCGAAAAACGCGATCAGCCGCCGTGGCAACCAGTCGAGCTGGCCGGGGAAGCGGCCGCTGACGAAGCCGACGTGGCCGCCGTGCGCCGGAAACTCGGGCACGACAAAGCGCGAGACCTGGTTGGCCGCGGGCAGCGCGCGGTCCGGCAGGAAGGGGTCGTTGCGCGCGTTGAGCAGCAGCGCCGGCGCCCGTATGCCGGGCAGATGGGGCTTGGCGCTGGCGCGGCGCCAGTAGTCGTCGGCGCCGCGAAAGCCGTGCAGCGGCGCGGTGACGGCATCATCGAATTCGTACAGCGTGCGGGCGCGCAGGATACGCTGGCGCTCGGCGATGCCGGGAAAGCGCGCAAGCTTGGCCAGCGCGCCGGAGCGCATGCTGCGCAGGAAATACGCGGAGTAGACGCGATTGAAGCCGCGTTCGAGCGTGCGCCCGGCGACCGCGAGATCGAGCGGCGCGCACACCGCGGCGATTGCGCGCACCACGCCCGCAGCATCTTCGCGGCGCTCGCCGGCCCATTTGGCCAGCGCGTTGCCGCCCAGCGATATGCCCACCGCGTAGAGAGGGCGGTGCGGGTCGAGCGCATGGAGGCGGCGCAGCACCCAGTCGATCTCGTCCGAATCACCCGAGTGGTAGGCGCGCGGCAGGCGGTTCGGTTCGCCCGAGCAGCCGCGAAAGTGCGGCACCACGCCGTGCCAGCCATGCGCCTTGACCGCACGCATGATGCTGCGCGAGTAGTGGCTGCCGGAGCTGCCTTCGAGGCCGTGGAACAGCACCAGCAGCGGGGTGTCGGGCGGGCCGTCGACCCAGTCGAGGTCGATGAAATCGCCGTCGGGAGTGTCCCAGCGCTCGCGCCGGTAGTCGGGCAGCAGGCCCATGAGCGCGCGCGGCCAGATGGTCTGCGCGTGGGGGTTGGCCAGCCAGGCGGGTGCGCGATACTTGGGATGAGTCAATGTACGGTTTTCGGGATCTCGCCGGCATCGGCGACGGCCGGGCCGGGCGAGGCGTGGTGTACCAGCATGCGCCAGCCGAGCGCGCCGCGGATGTAGACATTGGTCACCATCACCGGCGGTGGCTTGCGCTGGTCGCCGAGTATGGTGATGTTCTCGTGCAGGCTGTGCACCGCCAGCAGCATGCCCTGCGACTGGACCTGGCTGGTCAGTGTGAACCGCAGGTTGGCGCCGCCGGCGAAAATCTTGCGCCACGATTCGCGCACCGCCGCGTAGCCGGCCAACCGCGGGCCGCCGGGGTGCACGCAGATGATCTCCTCGTCCTCGGCCCAGACCGCCATCATCGCCTCGAGGTCGGCGCGCTCGATCGCCTCGTAGAACGCGGCCTCGGCCTGTTGCGCGGTGGTGTGGATGGCATGGCTGATGTTCGGTTCAGGCATCGGCGAGTTTTCCGGTTGCGGTTTGCAGCACCGAATCCGGTGTCAGTTCCCGCATGCAGCGGAAATGACCGAGCGGGCATACGCGCTCGAAGCACGGGCTGCAATCGGGTTTGCGCCAGATGATAGCTGCTTTGTCCGACAGCGGTGGCGTGTAGTCGGGGCTCGACGAACCGTAGAGGGCCACCAGCGGCGTGCCCAGGGCAGCGGCGACATGCATCAGCCCGGAGTCGTTGGTGACCACCAGCCTTGCCGCGCCGATCAGATCGAGCGCCTGGGCGAGCGACGTGCGCCCGCACAGGCTTTGCGCCGCTCCGCCGCTGGCGGCCACGATCTGCTCGGCCACCGGCGCGTCGGCGGCCGAGCCGAGCAGCCAGATCGCGTGATTTCGCGCGGCCAGCGCGCGCGCCAGTTCGGCGTAGTAATCTGCCGGCCAGCGCTTGGCCGGGCCGTACTCGGCACCGGGGCAGAACACGACAGGTTCGCGTGCGAGGGCCAGGCCGAGCGCGGCGAGCGTGGCGGTCTCGCGGGCCGGGTCGCGCGTCAGGCACGGTTGCGGCAGCGGCAGGCGCAGCGCCTCGCCCGGTGTCTGGGCGAGTTGGGCGTAGCGGTCGACCTGGCGCGGCAGCGCAGTGGTGTCGAGCCGGTGCAGGCGATTGAGCAGGCCGTGGCGCGATTCGCCGGCGAAGCCGGTGCGCACGCCGATGCCGGCGAGAAACGGCATCAGCGCGGACTTCCAGGAGTTGGGCAGGACGATGGCTTCGTCGTAGCGGCCGGCGGCCAGCCGACGGGCGAGCTGCCAGCGCAGGCGCAGGTCGAAGCGGCCGTGGCGCAGCGGGCTCTCGATTACTTCGGCGATCTGCGGCATCGCCCGCAGCACCGGCGCGACCCAGGGCTGCGCCAAGACATCGATGCGGCAGCCGGGATTCCGCTCCACCAGCCGCATGAATAGCGGCTGCGCGATGATGGTGTCGCCGATCCACGAGGGGGCGACGATCAGGATCCGTGACGGGTGACAGGTGACGGGTGACAAGGTCGGTGACGGGTGACGGGAGACGGGTGACAAAGGCGCGCGTGGTTCGTCACTTGTCACTCGTCACCCGTCACTGTCCTTGTCACCCGTCACCGCCCCTCAGTGGCCGCCCTTGGGCTTTTCGCCGGTGAAGGTGTAACGCGTGCCGCAGTAGGGGCAGTAGGCTTCGCCGGTTTTCAGTACATCGAGGAATACGCGTGGATGCCTGGCCCACAGCGGTGCGCCGGGGCGCGGGCAGTGCAGCGGCAGATCCCTGGCGGTCACATCGACCTGGCGGGTGTTGTCTTTCAGTTCGGCCATTTTTTTCTCGTCTATTGGTTCACTGGCGTCAGCCATTCGCGATACTTCTCGGCGCGGCCATTGACCACATCGAAAAACAGCGCCTGCAGCTTGGTGGTCAGCGGGCCACGCTTGCCTTCGCCGATGCTGCGGCCGTCGAGTTCGCGGATCGGCGTGACTTCGGCGGCGGTGCCGGTGAAAAAGGCTTCGTCGGCCACATAGACGTCGTCGCGCGTCAGACGCTTGGCGCGCACCTCGTAGCCGAGGTCGGCGGCCAGGCGGATGATCGAGGCGCGGGTGATGCCGATCAGCGCCGAGGCGATCTCCGGTTCGTAGATGACACCGTCCTTGACGATGAAGAGGTTCTCGCCGGCACCTTCGGCGACGAAACCGTCGACGTCGAGCAGCAAGGCCTCGTCGTAGCCGTGCTCGGTGGCTTCCAGGTTGGCCAGTATCGAGTTGGCGTAAGTGCCCGAGTACTTGGCGCGGCACATCGACACATTGACATGGTGGCGCGCGTAGCTCGAGGTCTTGACGCGGATGCCCTTCTCGATGCCCTCGGCGCCGAGGTACGCACCCCACGGCCAGGCGGCGATCGAGACATGCACGGCAGCGCCCTTGGGCGAGACGCCCATCTTCTCCGAGCCGTAGAAGGCAATCGGCCGGATGTAGCAGGACTCGAGCTGGTTGGCGCGCACCACTTCGCGCTGCGCCTCCATGAGTTGCGCGCGGCTGTAGGGGATCGTCATGCGGTAGATGTGCGCCGAATTGAACAAGCGATCGGTATGTTCCTTGAGGCGGAAGATCGCGGTGCCGATCTGGGTGTCGTAGGCGCGTACCCCCTCGAAGACCGCCAGACCATAGTGCAGCGAGTGGGTGAGCACGTGGGTCGTGGCTTCACGCCAGGGCACCAGCTTGCCGTCATGCCATATGAACCCGTCGCGGTCCGCCATCGACATCTTGAACTCTCCGAGCGCCGATTACTCAGCATTGAGACTGCGTGAAAGGGCGTGATTTTAGCGCATTTGCCCTGGTGCCCGGAAGCCTGGAACGCGGCAAAGGTAGAATAGTCGGCTCGATTCAGGAACCGGAATGGACAGGATCTGGAAACCCAGCGTCACCGTCGCGGCGATCATCGAGCGCGACGGCCGCTTTCTGCTGGTGGAGGAGGAAACCTCGGACGGCCTGCGCTTCAACCAGCCGGCCGGCCATCTCGACGAGGGCGAGTCGCTGGTGCACGCCTGCGCGCGCGAGACACTGGAGGAAACCGCGCACGTCTTTCGTCCGACTGAGCTGGTGGGCGTCTACCAGATCCGCATCGCCGCCAGGGATGTCACCTACCTGCGCTTCGCCTTTGCCGGCGAGTTGCTCGGCGTCGACGAAACCCGCGAACTCGACCAGGGCATCGTGCGCACCGTATGGCTGACGCCCGCGGAAATCGAGGCCTCGGCCGGGCGCCACCGCAGCCCCTTCGTCGTGCAATGCGTGAAGGATTTTCAGGCCGGCCGGCGCTATCCGCTCGAGCTGATCCACCATATCCCGTGAGGTTCCTGCTCTGCCTACTGCTGTCGCTGGCGAGCGCCGCCCAGGCGGATGACTCGGTGCCGTTCTGCTACAACTACGGCTGCGGCGTCGAAGCCGAGGTGCGCTTCGACGCGCGGCAGATGGCCCAGGTGCGCGAACAACTGCAGGGCGCAGCCGATGCCGCCGACGAGCGCCGCCGGCTCGCAGTGGTGCTCGGGTCGCTCTACGGCTGGGCCGGCGAGCAGTTGCCGATCCGTGCCGACAAGGGCGGCGACTATGCCGACGACGGAGTGGAGGGCCGTATGGACTGCATCGACCATGCCACGACCACCACGCGGCTGCTGCGGCTGCTCGAAGCGCACGGCTGGCTGCGCCACCATCGGGTGATCGAACAGGCGCGGCGCAGCTTTCTGATCCTCCAGCATTTCTCTGCCGTGATCGAGCAGCGGGTGGCCCCGGTCGCGCAGGGCGAGGCCGAGCCGGTGGGTGACTGGTGCGTCGGCTGCTACGGCGAAGGCGGCTCGGTATTCGCCGGGCCGCAATCACGCAACGAGCAGCCCGCGCCCGACCCGGTGATGGATGCCCGCTGGGCGGTCGATACCTGGTTTCGCGACAACGGCGCACCGGCCGTGGTGATGCCGCTCGCCACCTGGCTGGGCGGCGCATATCCGGATGACTGAACCGGCGCGGACCGTCGTCGTCGGCATGTCCGGCGGCGTCGACTCGTCGGTCACCGCGCTGCTGCTGAAGCAGCAGGGCTGGCAGGTGATCGGCCTGTTCATGAAGAACTGGGAGGACGATGACGACGACGCCTACTGCTCGACGCGGCAGGATCTGGTCGAGGTCGCCGCGGTGTGCGACGTGATCGGCATCGATCTCGAAGTGGTGAACTTCTCCGCCGAGTACAAGGATCGCGTGTTCGCCGAATTCCTGCGCGAATACCGCGCCGGCCGCACGCCCAACCCCGACGTGCTGTGCAACGCCGAGATCAAGTTCAAGGCCTTCCTCGAGCATGCGATGAAGCTCGGTGCCGCGCGCATCGCCACCGGCCACTATGCGCGCGTGCGCGAAGCGGATGGCCGCGTCGAGTTGCTCAAGGGCGTCGATCTGGGCAAGGACCAGAGCTACTTCCTGTACCGGCTCAACCAGGCGCAACTGGCGCGCACGCTGTTCCCGATCGGCCACCTGCACAAGCACGCGGTGCGCCGCATCGCCGAGCAGGCCAGGCTGCCCAACTTCGCCAGGAAGGATTCCACCGGTATCTGCTTCATCGGCGAGCGGCCGTTCCGCGAGTTCCTGCAGCGTTACCTGCCGACCGAACCGGGCGAGATCCGCAGCCTCGACGACGAGCGGCCGGTCGGCCGCCACCAGGGGTTGATGTATCACACGCTCGGCCAGCGCAAGGGACTGCGAATTGGTGGAATAAAGCCAGGTGGCAGCAAGCGCGGTGATGCTGCCGGCGAGCACGCAGCATGGTATGTGGCGCGCAAGGACATGCGGAACAACCGGCTCTATGTCGTGCAGGGGCACGATCACCCGGCGCTTCTCGCGGCGCGGCTCACGGCTGGCGACTTGAGCTGGGTTGCCGGTGCGCCGCCAGAGGTCGGGCGGGCTTACAGCGCCAGGACGCGCTACCGCCAGGCCGACGCGCCATGCACGATCACAGCGCTCGATGCGCAACGCCTGGAACTGGCGTTCGACGCGCCGCAATGGGCGGTGACGCCGGGCCAGTCGGCGGTGCTCTATTCGGGGGACGTCTGTCTTGGCGGCGGCATCATCGACTGATGCCGGACTGCAGTCGCGTCAGTCGTGCGGAATCGTCTCGGCAAACGACGGACGCTGCATCACCTTGTCGTAGAGACGTGTCAGATTCTCGTGCGCCTCGCGCCATTCGAGCGCCGGCATGCGGAACGCGAGGTAGCCGAGCGCCACGCACAGCGCGATGTCGGCCAGCGTCAGCCCGTTGCCATAGCACCACGGATGGTCGCCGAGATCGGCCGACAGTGCGGCGAGTCCCGCAGTGATCTTGCCCTGGTGGCGGGCGATCCACGCTGCATCGCGCATCGCCTCGGGGCGCTTGCTCTCGAGCACGATCGCCACCGCTGCGTCGACCACGCCGTCGGCCAGCGCTTCCCAGCGCTTGATGGTGATGCGCTCGCGGTTGGGCGAGGGCAGCAGGCGGTTGTTCGGTGTAACGCTGTCCAGATACTCGGCGATCACCCGCGAATCGAATAGCGTCGAGCCGTCGTCGAGGATCAGCACCGGCACCTTGCCCAGCGGGTTGATGTCCGGCACCCGGGTATCCGCCGACCACGGTACGTCGATGACGAACTCGTACTCGATCTTCTTCTCGGCGAGCACGGCGCGAACCTTGCGCACGTAAGGACTGGTTATTGAGCCGACGAGCTTCATGGAAGATCCGCGAGTACGAATTGGGTCAGTATAGCATCCGGCGTCCGCTGCTCGGTCGCCGCAAGGCAGGATTCAAGCTCCATCCTTTTTTCCTCTCCCGCGTCAGGCTCGACCCGTCTCTCCGCCCCCCGAGCGGCAACCCACTTCTCTCCCGCCCCATTCAGGGGGAGGGCCGGGGGAGGGGGTGATGCGGTGGATATTCTCCCGACGTCACGTCATGGTTACGCCGCGGATGTGCCGGCCTGGGATCCGCACCGGCTGGCGCTCCCACGGGTGCCATGCCCATGAGCCAGCATACATGCGGCCTGCAGCCTTGCCTGCCGCGAGAGCGCCATTCCATGCGGGTTGCAGGCCGGCGTGCCCGCGGGGCCGGCGACCCCCGGCCGGCACGCACCTGTGCAGACTAGGGCGCGAGCACCTCGACCACATGCGGCCTGCCCGAGCCGTAGTTGCGGTTGTTGCCGGCCTCGGCACTGTTGTTGCGTTCGATCGCGGCAAAGCCGATCGCCGGCAGGCCGCTGAAGCCATGCAAGGAACCACTGTGAAGGCTGAGCTGCGCCCAGCCGGCCGACCCGACCGAGGTGGTTGGCACCCCGACTCCGAATATTGCGGCGCTGCCAAACAGGCTCGCTTGGGTCGCGCCACCGCGAAAGAAGACGACATTGGTCGAGTAGCACGGTCCGAGGGGGTTCTCGGGAATCTCGACGAGGGAGTCGAACTGCTCCTCGCGGCCGGAAAAGGAAACACCCCAGACGTCGCAGGATCGGCCGCCGATGAAGGCTTCCCTGAATGGTGGCAGGGCGGTGTTGGAGTTGATCTCCATCGGATCGGTATAGAAATGCTTGGTCGGGAATGTGACGACCCAGTCGGTCCTGGCGCTGCTGGTAGCAGTGCTGCCGGAAGCGAACTCGTTGTTCAGCAGCCTGGCCATCAGCAGCACCGACACCGCATCGACCGAACTGGCGATATTGGGCGTCGAAATCAGCCTGCCATCGCCGTCGAACTGCTGTGCGGTGACGGCGCTGCTGCCGTGCGCCAGGGTCGGCTTGCTTTGGTCGGGCATAAAGATGATCGGCACAGTGTCCTGAAAATTCTGGATCGCCGTCGGGGTCGCGTCGTAGGCCTGGCCGGAGCCGATGTTGATCAGGGTCGCACTGCCGAACAGCACGTTCTTCGGCGCCTCGAAGCTCGCGAACGGCGTGCCGGCGAGCCTGGCGCCACCGCCGCCCGCCAGATCGAAGTTGCCCGCATTCAGAAAGATGTCCTGAACCGTGCCGCATGAACGCGGTGTGCCATCTACATGCTGGGCGGATGTCTCGATCGACGCGCCGGCGGCCGGAATCGCCGACTCGGGCACCGTCGAGATCGCCATCTCGATCACCTCGATGAAACCTTCCCGCAGCCGGTCCGGCCCGCTGCCGCCCTGGTCGTCGAGGCTGCCGCTGTAGTTGGCTGTCGTCAGCGCGATCTGGCTCGAACCGTTCGGCCCGGCGCCCAGGGCCGGCACGATGCACGACCGGTCGAACGTGCGGATCAGCGCACCATCGGCGCCGTCGGTGGTCACAGCGCCGGTCCACACATCGCGCGGCGACAGGGCGAGGTGGAACTCGCGCACCGAACGGGCGTTCTTCGCCTCGCGCACACGCAGGTTGGCAAGCACCGTGCGATCCGAGGTGTTGGTCAGCGAGACCAGCGTGTCGAAGCCGTTGCGTACCGTGTAGTAGGGAAAGATCAGCACCTCGCCCTTGCCGTTGGGGGCGAGGTTGATGGCCTGCGCCGGGGCGCACAGCGCAAGGGCGGCGGCGAGGGCGCTTGCGGCGAGGGTCTTGCTGCGGGCTGGCGAGCGTTTCATCGGTCGCTCCTGTGCGCTGGTGTGGTGGAGAAATCATGATACCCGATTCGCGTCGGCCGATGATCAACGCATGAGCGCCCGCGGCCGGCGCCATCGTGCGGCGAGCCAATGAAGCCACATGCTAAAATTCGCCGCTCTCCGCGCTGCCGGCGCCCATCCTTTTCGGATCGTTTGCTCACCAGATGGATTTTTCGCCGCTTACCGCGCTTTCGCCGCTCGACGGGCGCTATCACGACAAGGTCGGCGCGCTGCGCGCCTGCTTCTCTGAATACGGCCTGATGCGCAATCGAATCCGGGTCGAACTCGCCTGGCTCGATGCGCTGGCGCAGGCGCCGCAGCTCGCCGAAGTTCCGGATTTTTCCACCGCCACTCGGGCCGAAATGGCCGCTCTGGTCAGCCGGTTTTCGGTGGCCGACGCCGATCAGATCAAGGCGATCGAGGGGCGCACCAATCACGACGTCAAGGCAATGGAGTACTGGCTCAAGGAACGCCTGGCGCATAACGACGAGGTGATGCGCGTCTCCGAGTTCATCCACTTCGCCTGCACTTCCGAGGACATCAACAATACCTCGCACGCGCTGATGCTGGCGGAAGCGCGCGGCGACGTGCTGCTGCCGGCGCTGGACAAGGTGATCGGGCGTCTGCGCGAACTGGCGCACGATCTGGCGGATGCGCCGATGCTCTCGCGCACCCACGGCCAGCCGGCCAGCCCGACCACGCTCGGCAAGGAAATGGCAAATATCGCGGCGCGTCTGTTACGGGCGCGTGAGCGCATCGTCGAGGTGCCACTGCTGGCGAAATTCAACGGCGCGGTCGGCAACTACAATGCCCACCTGTCGGCCTACCCGGACTTCGACTGGGAGGGATTTGCCCGGCACTTCGTCGAATCCCTCGGCCTGGCCTTCAATCCCTACACCATCCAGATCGAGCCGCACGACGCGATGGCCGAGCTCTACGACGCCATGGCGCGCGCCAACACGATCCTGCTCGATGCCTGCCGTGATATCTGGATGTACGTTTCGCTCGGCTACTTCAGGCAGAAGCTCAAGGAAGGCGAAATCGGCAGTTCGACCATGCCGCACAAGGTCAATCCGATCGATTTCGAGAACGCGGAGGGCAACCTCGGGCTGGCCAACGCGATCCTGCGACATCTGTCGGACAAGCTGCCGCTGTCTCGCATGCAGCGCGATCTCAGCGATTCCACGGTGCTGCGCAATATGGGCGTGGCCTTCGGCCATACGCTGCTGGCGCTGGATTCAGCGCTGCGCGGTCTGTCCAAGCTGGAGGCTGACCGCGGGCAACTGGCCACCGATCTCGAGGATGCGTGGGAAGTGCTGGCCGAGCCGATCCAGACGGTGATGCGACGCTACGGCGTGCCCAATCCCTACGAGCGGCTCAAGGATCTGACGCGCGGCAAGGGCATCAGCCGGGATGCGCTGCAGGATTTCATCCGCAAGCTGGCGATTCCCGAAGCCGAGAAGACGCGGCTGCTCGCCATGACGCCGGCCACCTACGTCGGCAAGGCGGTCGAACTGGCCCGGCGCATCTGAACGCGCGTCGGAACGCACATCCAAGGAAAAAGCGCAATCCCGATGTCGTTTGCCGACAACATCAAGCACCTTCCCGGCGTGTCGCATCTGGCGGCGCTGCAACTGATCGAGGGCGGGCAGGTGGTCGCCACCATCGAGCACAAGCCCGGTCAGGTCGGTTCGCTGGCGATCTACAACCACCTCGCGCAGATCTTCGGCGCCATCACGCCCCAGGCCGCCCACAAGGGCATCGAGCTCTACGCCGAGCATGCCGAGGAGGCGCGCGCCAATCCCGGCAAGCACCCGAATATCGACCGTCTGGTGAAACTGGTGGATGAAGGTCGCACGCTGCGCGTCAAGCACGTCTTCGCAGCCTGAGACCCAAGCCTGCCGCCGGGCAATCCCTCAAATCACCGGTGGCCGGTTTCAGGAAACAGCGGAATCGGCAAGATCCTTGACGATGCACATGATGCGCAGATCCGGAACCTCGGTCGAGAAGACCGTAGCAGGGATGGGATGGCCATGGATGCGATAGCCGAGGCGCGTGTAGTAAGCTTCCTGCTTTTCGCCCCAGCACATCACTTCGGCGTAATAGTGCCGGAGTCCGGATTCCATCACGACCCGCTCGAATTCAGCGATCAGGCGCGAACCGATTCCCTGTCCTCGATGACCTTCGGCCACGTTGAAATGGAAATGACCGGCGTGCGACGGGTGAGCGGGAACCTGCAACAATGCCTCGGTAAGCACGAAGCGGACGAACTGTTGGCTGCGCGGATGATGCTTGTATTTTCCGAGCATATGCTTCCACAGCAGCCGATCGACGGCCAGGAGCGCAAGCTGGGCCCGCTGGATGCCGAACAGCACGCCGACCGAGCCGGTCAGGTAGCCGACCACCCGGTTGTCGGCCTCCGCCACCCAGGTATGCTCGGGTTCGATCAGCAGGTAGGGCGCGACCATGAAATCGGTAAACCATTCACGGTCCTGGAATATGCTGTCGATCGGGGCGCCAAGTAAGGCGGCGTCGCAGCAGACATCGTTGATCTGCTGCCGGTCGGGGCCGTCGGTGCGATAGTGTCGGATTGAGATGTTCAAGGAGGCGCTGATCCGGGTATTCGCTCGGCGTAAGACGCGCAGCACAACTCATGCATGATATCAAGGCAAGCGCGCTGAAGGCATTGTTTTTTCCAGCGGACCTTCTGCTGCGCCGCTTGCTGTTCAATACGCATCCACCTCCGGTCGCACGCGTGTCGGTCGACGTCGTCTATGGTCCGGACCCGCAGCAACGCTTGGACGTCATCGAGCCTCATGGCGAGGGGCCGTTTCCGGTGCTGCTGTACTTCCACGGCGGCGGCTGGATTTCCGGAGACAAGGCGAGCTATGAACGCATCTGTCGCAGCCTTGCCACGAAAGGCTTCGTCACCTTCAACGTCAACTACCGGCTCGCGCCGCGGCACCGCTTTCCCGCACAAGTGCAGGATGTCGCGAGGGCCGTCGACTGGGTCTGCCGACATGCTCGGGAATATTGCGGGGACGCTTCGAGGATGATACTGGCGGGAGACTCCGCGGGCGCGCACCTGGCGAGCTGGTATGGTACCGCTGTCGGCAACCAGGCGCTGCAAGCTGCCGCTGGCATCGATGCGCCGCTGCCGCGCACGGCATTGAGGGGCATCGCCTTGTTCTACGGGATCTACGACGTGGAGAGAGTCCGCGCCTGCAGGTTTCCCTTCATCGACCTTTATCTGCGCAGCCTGTTGAGCGGAAGCCAGACTGCGAACGCGGCAATGCTTGAGCTCGCCTCGCCGTCGCGTCACATCCACGCGGACCTGCCGCCGATCTTCATCTGCGCCGGAGAAAGAGACGGGCTTTATCCCGAATCTGTCGCGTATGCACAGGCGCTCAGGGACCGCGGGGCAGACCTCACGACGCTGTTCTTCACCAAGGCGCAATACCGCGAGGCGACCCATGGATTCCTCTACCTTCACCGCCGTGCGTGCGCCAGGTCGGCGCTGGAGGAAGTCGGGAGATTTCTCGCTCGCTGCGCCGGCCGTCCAGCCGACGCGGTTTCCTGATTCCGCGTCCGCCGATGCAGCGCTCCAGCGAGGTGCGATCCGTGTGCCGTTCCGTTCCCTGGCTATTGACCTGCATTGGGGACTGCGCTAGAACCTTTCATGACCGCGGCAACGGACTACATGAGCAATACAGGGCTTACAAGAAGACATCGCCTCCATTGTCCTTCCATGGGATCGACCTGTCGTGCAGGCCTGTCGGCTTCGCCGGGGCGGGGGAACAATTGAATGCCGAATAGCACGAGCCAGATCGAGGCATGGCTGGCGTTCGATGTGTCGCCCCTGGTGCCCGATGAGTACGCGGCATTCCGGCCGCTGGTGGCCGATGCGGTGGCGTTCTTCGTCGAGCGCCTGCCGCTGCCGCGTCTGACCGAACTCATCGCCGCACAGTGCGCCTTGTCGGCCGAAGCGTGCGCCGAAGAGCGGCTGGTCACCCTGATTTCCCGCTGCCCGACCCTGCACAAGCTGAGCCAGGTGGTCGCCCGCGACCGGCGCCTCGCCGCCACCCTCCGGGCGAGGCTGCAGGCGCTCGAGTCGATGGAGCCTGCGACGCCGGTCGAGGCCGTCATGCCGATCATTCGCAGCGAACTCGGCGCAGCAGCCGTTTCCGATCTGCGCATCGAATCGCGCGGGCTGGCCGAGGCGAGCGTGGCCGTGGTGATCCCGTTCACCTTCGAAGATCCGCACGTCGGCCATCCCGTCAACGGGGTGCTCAAGGTTCTCAAGCCGCAGATCGAAGAACGCCTGGAGGAGGAACTCGATATCTGGGCCGACCTGGCCGACTTCATCGACGAGCGTTGCATGCACGACGGCCTGCCGCCGGTGCGCTGCGGGGAGGTTTTCGCCACGGTGCGCGCGCTCTTGTCCAAGGAGGCGCGGCTGGACCACGAGCAGGCGAATCTGCGAGCGGCTGCGGATTTCTACGCCGATTCGGCGAAGGTTCAGATTCCGGCGGTGCTGCCCTGTTCGACGCCGCGCATCACGGCAATGGAGCGGGTCTTCGGCACCAAGGTGACCGAGGCCGGGCATCTTTGCGACGCCCGACGCAAGGATCTCGCCGGGGTCGTGTTGCGGGAACTGGTCGCCAAGCCGATCTGGAGCCCCAAGTCGTCGGCGATCTTTCACGCCGACCCGCATGCGGGCAACCTGATGTATACCGACGACGGCCGGCTGGCGGTGCTGGACTGGAGTCTGGTCGGGCACCTGGACAAGACGGAGCGGGAACAGACGGCGCAGATCGTGCTCGGGGCGCTTGGCCTCGACGCCGTGCGAATCGCCCGCGCGATCAGCGCCATGGCGGTCGAGGAACCCGACGAGGCAGCACTGCGCGAGGTGGTAGCCCAGGCCGTGGGCCGGCTCTACCGCGACGAGCTGCCCGGGCTGGCGTGGCTCCTGAGTCTGCTGGGAGACGCGATGTTCAAGGCCGGGGTCCGTTTCGGTGAAGACCTGGTGCTGTTCCGCAAGGCCATCCTGACCGTGGAGGGTGTCGCGGCGGACGTATCGACATGCACGTCGCTGAGCCAGGTTCTGCCGCTCTCCGGTGGCGCCCAGTTGTTGCGTGAATGGGCCAGGCGTTGTGTTGCGCCACCGGCCTCGCGCGCCTTTGCGACCCACGTCTCCAATCTCGATCTGCTGACCCTCTATTTCGCGGCACCATCCGCCGCCACCCGCTTCGTCAGCGACCGGCTGTTCTGGCCCCATCATGACAAGTGGTCGGAGGGCCCTCCGCCGGGCTGACTGGTCGCCGGATACGGACGCCACGAGGCTTCCGGCGGTGGAGGGTGGTCTGGACAGCGGCTGCGGCGCTTCCGGTGTCAGATCAGGGCAGTACCAGATTGTCGCGGTGAATGAGTTCGAGTTCATCGACGTAGCCGAGGATGGCCTCGATTTCGTGGCTGCCCTTTCTGGCGATACGACGGGCTTCGATGCTCGAGTAGTTGATCAGGCCGCGGGCGACTTCGCGGCCGTCTGCGTTGCGGCAGGCAACGACGGCGCCGCGTTCGAAATCACCGCTTATGGACACCACGCCGATGGGCAGCAGGCTCTTGCCGGCTGCAAGCGCCTTGGCGGCACCGTCATCGAGGGTCAGGCTGCCGGCAAGCTGCAGGTGGTCGGCCAGCCACTGCTTGCGCGCCGCCAACGGGGTGCGCGAGGCGAACAGCAAGGTGCCGAGACCCTCGCCGTCGGCCAGGCGCAGTAGGGCGTCGGCTTCGTGACCGCTGGCGATAATCGTATGGGCGCCACTGCGCGCGGCGCGTTGTGCCGCACGCACCTTGGTGATCATGCCGCCCTTGGAAATGCCGCTGCCGGTGCCGCCGGCCATGGCCGCGAAAGCCGGATCCTCGGCGTTGCCGGTCGAGACCAGCGTTGCCGAGGCATCCCGGCGTGGGTCCGCGGTATAGAGACCGGCCTGGTCGGTCAGGATGATCAGTCCGTCGGCTTCGATCAGGTTGGCGACCAGGGCGCCGAGGGTGTCGTTGTCGCCGAACTTGATTTCGTCATAGACGACGGTATCGTTCTCGTTGATGATCGGCACGACGCCGAGCGTCATCAGTGTGCCCAGGGTCGATCGTGCGTTCAGGTAGCGCGTGCGGTCGGCCAGATCTTCGTGAGTGAGCAGGATCTGGGCGGTGGCCAGTCCATGTGCCGAGAAGGCGGATTCGTAGGCTTGGGCGAGACCCATCTGACCGACTGCGGCTGCAGCTTGCAGCTCGTGCATGGCGTGCGGCCGGGTTGTCCAGCCCAGGCGCTGCATGCCGGCAGCGATGGCGCCGCTCGATACCAGCGCGATTTGGCGCCCCTGCACTCGCAGTTGAGCGATCTGGCGCGCCCAGTCGGCCATTGCGTCGAGAGCGAGGCCGGTGCCGTTCCTGGTTACCAGCGCACTGCCGACCTTGACGACCAGCCGGCGCGATTCACGAATCTGCGTTCTCATCGGAGTCTGCCGTTGTTTCAGTGTTCGGTTCGTCGATCGCGCGTTGCGCGTCGACATGTTCCATGATCGCGTAGGTGAGTTCGCGACAGCCGTCGCCGGTGATGGCCGAGATCGTGAAATGCCGTTCGGTTGGGCCGAAACGATCGATGAATGCCTTGACGCGCTCTGCGCGCTCATTCTCGGGCAGCAGATCGATCTTGTTGATCACCAGCCAGCGCGGCTTCAAGAAGAGCGCCTCGTCATAGTTCCGCAGCTCGTTTACGATCGCCTGCGCCTCATGAACCGGGTCGGCATCCGGATCGAGGGGTGCGATATCGACGACATGAAGCAACAGCCTGGTCCGCGCGAGGTGACGCAGAAACCGGTGACCCAGTCCTGCACCATCGGCGGCGCCCTCGATCAGTCCGGGAATGTCGGCGATCACGAATGACCGGCTGTCATCGACCCGTACGACCCCGAGGTTCGGGTGCAGGGTCGTGAACGGGTAGTCGGCAACCTTGGGACGTGCTGCGGAGACCGAACGAATGAAGGTCGACTTGCCGGCATTCGGCATGCCGAGCAAACCAACATCCGCCAACACCTTGAGTTCGAGGCGAAGCTCGCGCCGCTGCCCTGCTTCGCCAGGCGTGCATTGGCGTGGTGTGCGATTGGTGCTCGACTTGAAGTGCAGGTTGCCAAGCCCGCCGTGACCACCCCTGGCGACGAGCGCCCTGGCGCCGTCGTGGGTCAGGTCCGCGACAAGCTCGCCGCTTTCGAGATCGCTGATGACGCTACCAACCGGCATGCGCAGCATCATGTCCTCGCCGCCCTTGCCGTAGCGGTCCGACCCGCGGCCGTTCTCACCGCGCTGCGCGCGAAAGATCCGCGTGTAGCGAAAATCTATCAGCGTATTGAGATTGCGGTCGGCCACGGCATAGATGCTCCCGCCGCGTCCGCCGTCGCCGCCGTCGGGGCCGCCTTTCGGGATAAACTTCTCGCGGCGAAACGATGCGACGCCATTGCCGCCGTCGCCGGCAATCACCTCGATTTTCGCTTCGTCGAAGAATTTCATTTCGGCTTGGTAGGCGGCAACAGAAACGAAAAGCCCTGCCTCGGCGGGCAGGGCTTGTGCGTTGTCGAGGCCGGTTCAGGCGGCCGGGACGATGCTCACGGTACGCCGACGGGCCGCACCCTTGATGGCAAACAGCACTTTACCGCCGACCTTCGCGTAAAGCGTGTGGTCCTTGCCGACACCGACATTGTCGCCCGGGTGAAACTGCGTGCCGCGCTGGCGCACGATAATGCTGCCGGCGTTGATCAGTTGACCGCCGTAACGCTTGACGCCGAGGCGTTTCGATTGCGAGTCGCGGCCGTTACGGGAGCTGCCGCCCGCCTTTTTATGTGCCATGTCTTGCTCCTTGTCGAATCGCGGTTACGCGTTGATCGCGTCCACCCGCAACTCGGTGTAGTTCTGCCGATGACCCTGATGCTTTTGATAGTGCTTGCGACGGCGCATCTTGAAGATCTTCACTTTGTCATGGCGTCCCTGGGAGAGCACGGTGAGCTTGACGCTGGCGCCGGAAACCAGGGGTGAGCCGATCTTGACCGATTCGCCTTCGCCGACCATGAGTACCTGGTCGAGCGTGATCTCAGTGCCCACGTCTGCCGGTATCTGTTCGACTTTGAGTTTTTCGCCGGCGACGACACGATACTGCTTGCCGCCGGTTTTTATGACCGCGTACATGGTTGAACTCCGAAGATTGAAGCAAGACTGCTGGGAGGTGCTGCAGAAAAACGGGCATTATACACAGGCACTTAGACGGGGTCAAAGGCTTGATGTGTTGGCTTGACGCAGGGTGGGGTGGCGCCTAAGATCGCGGTTTTCCCGCGCCAGTCAGCTCCGCCTTGTCCCCCGACGTCCTCTTTGCACCCATTGCCGCCGACATGAAGGCGGTCGACGAGGTCATTCGCGCCCGTCTTTCGTCGGAAGTCGTTCTTATCCGCCAGGTCGCCGAATACATCATCGGCGCCGGGGGAAAGCGGCTGCGGCCGGCCCTGGTACTGTTCGCCGCCGGGGCAACCGGCTATCGCGGCACCCACCATCATGACCTGGCCGCGGTGGTCGAATTCATCCATACGGCCACGCTGCTCCATGACGATGTGGTCGATGAGTCGGACCTGCGGCGGGGCAACAGCACTGCCAACGCGATGTTCGGCAATGCGGCGGCCGTGCTGGTCGGCGACTTCCTTTACTCCCGCGCGTTCCAGATGATGGTCACCGTCGACAACATGCGTGTCATGAGCGTTTTGTCGGATGCGACGAATACCATCGCGGAGGGGGAAGTGCTGCAATTGATGAACTGCCACAACGCCGATGTCGATGTCGAAGCCTACCTGCGGGTCATCCGCTACAAGACCGCCAAGCTGTTCGAGGCTGCGGCCCAGCTTGGGGCGGTTCTCGGCAGAGCCGATCCGGACGTCGAGCAAGACCTTGCCCGCTTCGGCATGCATCTCGGCACGGCGTTTCAGTTGATCGACGACGTGCTCGACTATTCGGGCGACGAAAGGACGACCGGCAAGCATCTCGGTGATGATCTCTCGGAAGGCAAACCGACGCTACCGCTGATCCATGTCATGCAGCACGGCAATTCCCAGCAGTCCGCTGTCGTGCGCAAGGCGATCGAAGAGGGCGGCAGAGAGGATTTTCCGGCGGTAATCGACGCGATTCGTGCGACCGGCGCGCTCGGCGAGGCGCGGCGTCGCGCGCAGGTGGAATCCTCGCTCGCGATGGATGCGCTGTCGCGCCTGCCGAGCTCAACATACAAGGATTCTTTGGTACAATTGACTGAATTTGCAGTCGCGCGCAACTACTGAGCATCCCGCTCTCCGAACAGGGGCCGGCCGGGTCCGATGGCCGAGACGTAGTTGAAGGTGCGGCTGCGTTGCTTTCGGCGCGCCGGGCTGTTGCTTCCCGCGTGTGTTTCTGGTCGATTCGGGGTGTAGCTCAGCCTGGTAGAGTACTGCGTTCGGGACGCAGGAGTCGGAGGTTCGAATCCTCTCACCCCGACCATTCTCATAGCAACGTCTCACGGTTTGCAGCCCCAAGGCCCCGGTTCAATGGCTTTTCGCCATGGTTCTTCGATTCTCTGGTCGCGATTCCGCTTGTCCTGCATCATCGGCGTGGATATTCTTTGCCCGCCTGCTTCTTCAATGGAGTTACGGGTTTGGGTCGTTTGCTGATTCTCATCTTGCTGGTGGTCGCGGCGTGGTATTTCTTTAAGTACGTCGCCGGGCCGTCGAAGGGGCGTCGTTCCGATCGTGACGATGCAGTTCCCGCTCAGGAGCAGATGCTCGCCTGCGGGTATTGCGGATTGCATGTTCCGGAGAGCGAAGGCATACGCATCGGAGATGCTTTCTATTGCTGCGAGGCGCATGGCCGTCAGGCAAATGGACCACACGACGGCTGATCTTCAGGCCGACCCGTCGACGCCCGCCGGAGCGGAGCGCGAGGTTCGCTGGACTTCGCTGCGCTATTTTGGCGTCTATCGTTTGGTCGTCGCCTCGGTTTTCCTGGCCGCAGTGCTGATCTACCGCGGTTCGCTGACTTTCGGTTCCGAGAATCTCAGGCTGTTCACGCTCGTCGCAGCGGCCTACTGGGTGTTTGCGGTTCTGAATCACCTGACGCGCCGCTCGCGATTCGGTCATTTCGACCTTCGTCTGACTCTCCAGGTACTTGCCGACATCTTCGCCCTCACGCTATTGATGTACGCGAGCGGCGGATACCGCAGCGGTCTGGCGTTCATGATGTTGATCGTACTGGCGGCCGCAGGCTTGATCGGGCAGGGCAGGCTGGTCGTCTTCTATGCCGCCGCGGCCGCGCTGGCTGTCCTTCTGGAACAGTACTATCGCTTTTTCGTGATCAGAGGGGACACCGGCGACTTCGTGCCGGTTGCGATAACCAGCGCCGGCTTTTTTGCCGTTGCGCTCATATCGAGACAGGTCGGACAGCGTGTCATGGCGAACGAAGCGCTTGCCGTCAGGCGCGGGGCCGAACTCAAGGATCAGATGCGCATCAACGAGCGCGTGATTCGAGACATGCAGGACGGCGCGCTGGTGCTCGATCCCGGCGGTGGTTTGCGGCTATGGAACCCTCGCGCCGAAGCGCTTCTCGGGATGCAGTTCAAATCCGGGCTCGGGGTGGCGCAAATCGCTCCCGATCTGCATCGCGAACTCGTCAGCGCATCGGAACGGGCGGAGAGAACCTTGCCGATGCGCTCGATCGACGGCTCCAGGGCGCTTTCCGCGCGAATCGTTCCGGCGAGCGAGCGCGGTGACGTGCTGATCTATGTGGAGGATCTTGGACGCGTTCAGCAGCAGGCACGCGAACTCAAGCTGGCAGCGCTTGGCCGGCTGACTGCGAATATCGCGCATGAGATTCGCAATCCCTTGTCCTCGATCACCCATGCTGCCGAGTTGCTGCGCGAAGAGAAACGCGCCGAAACCCAGGCCCGCCTGACGCATATCATCTACGATAACGCGCAGCGGATCGAACGATTGGTGCGTGACGTCCTGGAACTGGGAAGGCGCGACCGTGTGCAGCCTGAAGCCATCAGGCTGGGGGCATTCATCGAGGGCCTTCGAGATGAACTTGCACTGCAGCACAGTGACGCTGTTTCGCGCATCGCCATCGACTGCCCGCAGGATCTCGCGATTCGCTGCGACAGGATTCACTTGAGCCAGATTCTCGGGAACCTGGTCGGCAATGCGCTGCGCTACTGCAGCAAGGAGGCCGGTGCAGTGAGACTGCGCGGCGTGGCCGGTGCTGCGCATACTGTTGCCGCCGGGCGCATCGAACTGCATGTCATCGACGACGGAAACGGCGTGCCGGATACGCTTCGCGGACAGATCTTCGAGCCGTTCGTGACGACCCACAGCCAGGGCACCGGTTTGGGGCTGTATATTGCACGTGAGTTGGCGTCTGCCAACGAAGCCGACCTGGAACTGCTCGACAACGCGCCCGGAGCGCACTTTAGACTGATCTTCCAACCTGCCGATGAATAATCGAACCGACCGACGCAGCCGAGGCAGCGCGCCGAACGTGCTGATCGTCGATGATGAAGCGGACATCCGCGAACTGCTCGACCTGACGCTGGCGCGCATGGGACTCTCGGCCGATCTGGCCGGCACCGTGGCGGAGGCCCGCGCCTTGTTGGCGCAAAAGACCTATCGCCTTTGCCTGACCGACATGCGCTTGCCTGACGGCGACGGCCTGGACCTGGTGCGCTACATCGGCGAGAACATCCGCGATCTGCCGGTGGCGGTCATCACCGCCTTCGGCAGCTTGGAGAATGCCGTGCAGGTTCTCAAGGCCGGCGCGTTCGACTACATCGCCAAGCCGGTGTCGCTTGAGCAACTGCGCGCGCTGGTGAAGTCGGTGTTCAATCTGCAGCAGAGTTCGTCGTCGCAAACTGCCTCGCAGAACTTCGCGCTTCTCGGCGAATCGCAGGCCATGCAGCAGGTCCGCGAGATGATCGACAAGTTGGCCAAGAGCCTTGCGCCGGTCTGGATCACCGGCGAGTCGGGCAGTGGAAAGGAGCGTGCTGCCAGACTGATTCATGGCAACGGCCCGCGTACGTCACAGGAATTCATCGCGGTGAACTGTGGTGCCATCCCGGAAAACCTGATGGAGAGCGAGTTCTTCGGGTATCGCAAGGGATCCTTTACCGGGGCGGAGAGCGACCGCGATGGTTTCTTTCAGGCCGCCGCCGGTGGAACCCTGTTCCTCGATGAGGTTGCCGACCTGCCGTTGGCGATGCAGGTCAAGCTCCTGCGTGCGATCCAGGAGAAACGGGTCAGAAAGGTTGGCGGCACGGCGGAAGAACCAGTAGACGTGCGCATCATCAGCGCGACCCACCAGAACCTGCGTGATCTCGTCGACAAGGGGCGGTTCAGGCAGGATTTGTTTTATCGGCTGAACGTGATTGAGCTGCGCATGCCGAGCCTGCGCGAGTGCAGCGAGGACATACCCCTGCTTGCCGAAAAGCTCGCGGCGCGGCTGGCGCAGGAATCGGGCAACGCCGCGCCTCCGCGACTTGCGCCGGACGCAATTGCTGCGCTGCAGGCCTATCCATTTCCGGGCAACGTGCGGGAACTGGAAAACGTGCTCGAGCGGGCGCTGGCGCTGACGACCGGGCCGGTGATTCACGCTGCCGACCTGCAACTGTCGCCGAACGCCTACGAGCATGAGCCGGTTTCTGTCGATGGGTCTTCGCTGCAGGACTATCTGGACAATGTCGAACGGCAGGCGATCAACGAAGCGCTCCAGAAGACGCGCATGAACCGGACTGCAGCGGCCAAGCTGCTCGGCGTCACGTTCCGTTCGCTGCGCTACCGGATGGATCGGCTCGGACTCAAGGATTGAGGCTGGTTTGCCGTCCGAGTCGCGCGGCGTGAAGCGGACTGCGGTAGAACTTCCACCATTCGATTCGAACGCCTGGCTACCAGGGGTGCGCGTTGTCGCTTCGCCCAATTGCGACCTGCGACCGCCGGGCGCCGCGGTCGAGTTGATCGTCGTCCATGCAATCAGTCTGCCGCCGAACCAGTTCGGCGGTCCGGCCATCGAAGCGCTGTTTTCCAACCGGCTGGATCCGGCCGCCCATCCCTATTTCGCGGAAGTTGCCCGTCTTGAGGTCTCGGCGCATTTCCTGATTCGCCGCGACGGCGAACTGGTCCAGTTCGTTGCCTGCGACCGCCGGGCCTGGCACGCGGGGTCGTCCGTTTGGCGAGGCCGCCAGCGCTGCAACGACTTCTCGATCGGCATCGAGCTCGAGGGCTGCGACACCCGGCGGTTCATGCCGCTGCAATACCGGGTTCTGGCCGCACTCGCCGATCGAATCTGCAGCCGCTATCCGATCGCCGACATCGTCGGCCACAGTGACATCTCGCCTGGCCGCAAGACGGATCCCGGCCCACGTTTCGACTGGTTGCGGCTGCATCGCCTCCTCAGCGGCGCATCGCGCTGAGCCTCGCCTCTCTTTCGTCCCGTTCTTTACCCCGCCTTTTTCCAGTTGACACCTGCGAAAAGTCGGTGGACGCGAAAACGCGTGCGAAAAAAATACACTTGACACAAATAAATCTTGCAGGATCAAAAACGCACCACTACAATTAGTCGAACGGTGTTGTAGGGGTACTAGATCTAGTAGGTAGTCGAGAGAGCTCGCTTCCGGGTGCGTTGCAAGAGCAGGATCTCCAGTCTCGACCGACACCGCAATGACAATGAATCCGGCTCGTTCGATCACTGCCGGGGCGAATGGAGACAAGCAGATGCAGACTGCGATCGAGCACAGCCAATGCGGTTTCAAGCCCGAATTGATTCCTCATACTCCCGTCGCAGTCCCTTCCGCTTTCTCCGATTACAAGGTCATTCGTCGCAACGGCGCGGTCGTCGGCTTCGAGCCGGCCAAGGTGTCGATCGCCATGACCAAGGCGTTTCTTGCGGTGAGCGGGGGGCAGGGCGCGGCGTCGGCGCGCATTCGCGATCTGGTTTCGCTGCTCACGCAGCAGGTCGTCGGTGCCTTGGTGCGGCGCACACCCTCGGGCGGCATCTTCCACATCGAGGATATTCAGGATCAGGTCGAGCTGGCGTTGATGCGTTCCGGCGAGCATGACGTCGCTCGCGCGTACGTGCTCTACCGCGAGAGGCGCAATCAGGAGCGCACCCTGCAGCGCAGGTCGGCCACGGCGCCGGCGGAGTCGGTGCTCAACGTGGTCGACAGCGGCGAAACGAGGCCGCTCGACTTCGCAGCTTTGTCGGCGCTGGTCGAATCGGCGTGCGAGGGTTTGGGGAGCGAAGTGGTTGCCGCCCGGGTCGTCGAGTCGGCAGTGAAGAACCTCTATGACGGCGTTCCCGGCGAAGAGGTTCGCAAGTCGCTGATCCTGGCCGCACGCGCGCTGATCGAAAAGGATCCCGCCTATAGTTATGTGACCGCGCGGCTGTTGCTGCATTCGATCCGGCGCGAAGTTCTCGGCGACGAGGTTGGACAGGCCGACATGGCCTCCCGCTACGCCGAGTATTTTCCCCGGTTCATCAGGACGGGCATCGACGCCGAGTTGCTCGACCCGCGACTGGGCCAGTTCGACCTCGATCGCCTTGCCCGTGCGCTGGACTGTTCGCGCGATCTCAAGTTCGGCTACCTTGGACTGCAAACCCTCTACGACCGGTATTTCCTGCACACGGACGAGCGGCGGATCGAACTGCCGCAGGCCTTCTTCATGCGGGTCGCGATGGGTCTGGCGCTCAATGAGAGAGACCGTGAAGCGAGAGCGATCGAGTTCTACGATGTGCTCTCGAGGTTCGATTTCATGAGTTCGACACCCACGCTGTTCAATTCGGGAACGTTGCGATCGCAACTCTCTAGCTGCTACTTGACGACCGTGGCCGACGATCTCGACGGCATCTATGAGGCCATCAAGGAGAATGCACTGCTCGCCAAATACGCCGGCGGCCTGGGTAATGACTGGACGCAGGTCCGCGCGCTCGGCAGCCATATCAAGGGGACCAATGGCAAGAGCCAGGGCGTCGTACCGTTCCTGAAGGTGGTCAACGACACTGCGGTTGCGGTGAACCAGGGCGGCAAGCGCAAGGGGGCCGTCTGCTCCTATCTGGAAACATGGCACCTTGACGTGGAGGAGTTTCTCGATCTGCGCAAGAACACCGGCGACGATCGGCGGCGTACCCATGACATGAACACCGCCAACTGGATTCCCGACCTGTTCATGCAGCGCGTGATGGAAGACGGCGAATGGACGCTTTTCTCTCCCAGCGATTGCCCGGATCTGCATGACAAGGTCGGCAAGGCTTTCGAGAAAGCCTATGTGCGTTATGAGGAACGGGCCGCGCGGGGCGAGATCAAGCTGTTCAAGAAGGTCGCGGCCACAGGTCTGTGGCGCAAGATGCTGACGATGCTGTTCGAGACTGGGCATCCGTGGATCACCTTCAAGGATCCCTGCAATATCCGTTCGCCGCAGCAACATGTCGGCGTGGTGCATGGCTCGAACCTGTGCACCGAGATAACGCTCAACACGTCGGGAACCGAGATCGCGGTGTGCAACCTCGGGTCGGTCAATCTGGCCGCCCACCTGATTTACGAGAGCGGGCAAAAACGACTCGACCACACCAAGTTGCAGCGCACCATCAATACCGCGATGCGCATGCTCGACAACGTCATTGACATCAACTACTACTCGGTATCCAAGGCGCGCGACTCCAATCTGCGACACCGTCCGGTCGGACTGGGCATCATGGCTTTCCAGGATTGCCTGCACGAGATGCGGATCCCCTACGCCTCGCAGGCCGCAATCGAGTTTGCTGACACCTCGATGGAGGCCGTGGCCTATTACGCTTACTGGGCTTCGACCGATCTGGCAGCCGAGCGTGGCCGTTACGGCAGCTACATGGGCAGTCTGTGGGATCGTGGCATCCTGCCGCAGGACACGCTGGACCTGCTGGCCGAGCAGCGTGGCGGCTACGTCGAGGTTGACCGCTCGTCGACGCTGGACTGGGATGCATTGCGCGCACGAATCCGCCAACACGGCATGCGTAACTCCAATTGCCTGGCAATCGCGCCGACGGCGACCATATCCAACATCATCGGCGTGGACGCCTGCATCGAGCCGACCTACCAGAACCTCTACGTCAAATCGAACCTGTCCGGCGAATTCACCATCGCCAATGCACAGCTCGTTCGCGACTTGAAGGCGCGCGGCTTGTGGGATGAGGTGATGGTTGCCGATCTCAAGTACTTCGATGGCTCTCTGGCGCGGATCGACCGCGTTCCTGCCGATCTGCGCAGTCTGTACGCAACGGCATTCGAGATCGAGCCGCGCTGGCTGGTCGAGGCCGCCGCGCGTCGGCAGAAATGGATCGATCAGGCCCAGTCCCTGAACATCTACATGGCCGGCGTATCAGGAAAGAAGCTCGACGAAACCTACCGGCTGGCGTGGCTGCGGGGCCTGAAAACGACCTATTACCTGCGCGCGCTGGGCGCGACCCACGCCGAGAAATCGACCGGACGCGGCGGCGAGCTGAATGCCGTGTCGTCCGATATGCAGGCTGGCGAGCCCAGGCTCTGCGCGATCGATAATCCGGACTGCGAGGCGTGCCAGTAGAGGCCACGCCTGGCCGACAAGAACAACAACTGGAGAATCGAATGCTGAATTTTGAGGATGACGTACCGATGCTCGGACTGCGCGGTGTATCGACGGCTTTCATGCCTGGCGGTGCCGGCCATCTCTTGGCACAGACGGTCGGGCAGTCTCTGCCCGTCGAATCCTTTCAGCGTGTGAAGCTCGAGGACAAGCGCGTCATAAACGGCAAGGCCGATGTCAATCAGCTGGTTCCCTTCAAGTACAAGTGGGCGTGGGAGAAGTACCTGGCTGGCTGCGCCAACCACTGGATGCCGCAGGAAATCAACATGCAGCGAGATATCGAGCTATGGAAGAACCCGAACGGACTGACTGCGGACGAGCGGATGCTGATCAAGCGCAATCTCGGTTTCTTCGTCACCGCCGATTCGCTGGCAGCGAACAACATCGTCCTCGGCACCTATCGTCATATCACGGCGCCCGAGTGTCGCCAGTACCTGCTGCGCCAGGCATTTGAAGAGGCGATTCACACGCACGCCTACCAATACATCGTGGAAAGCCTCGGCCTGGACGAGGGCGAGATCTTCAATGCCTATCGCGAAGTCGCGGCGATTCGTGACAAGGATCAGTTCCTGATGCCGTTCATCGACACGCTGACCGATCCGGCCTTTCGCACCGGTACGCCTGTGGCCGATCAGCAGTTGCTGCGTAGCCTGATCGTTTTTGCCTGCATCATGGAAGGTCTGTTCTTCTACGTCGGCTTCGTCCAGATTCTCGCCCTTGGGCGGCAGAACAAGATGACAGGTGCCGCCGAACAATACCAGTACATTCTTCGCGATGAGTCGATGCACTGCAGCTTCGGCATCGACCTGATCAACACCATCAAGCTCGAGAATCCACGTCTGTGGACCCCGACATTTCGCGCCGAGATTCAGGAACTGGTGAAGAAAGGTGTCGAGCTCGAGTATCGCTATGCCGAGGACACCATGCCGCGCGGAGTGTTGGGCCTGAACGCGCCGATGTTCAAGGAGTACCTGAGATTCATCGCAAATCGCCGGTGCCAGCAGATCGGTATAGAAGCCCTCTATCCGGGTGCGGAAAACCCCTTCCCATGGATGAGTGAAATGATCGACTTGAAGAAAGAGCGCAACTTCTTCGAGACCCGTGTCATCGAGTATCAAAGCGGTGGCGCACTGGACTGGGACTGAAGTCGAGCGGTTGCATTCGAAATAAGGGAATCGCAGATCGTGTGACAGATCGGCTCTTGACGTAGCAGGACGCAAGAATATGCGAACGGGCGCATGGCGAAGGGCGAGCCTTCGCGGCGGCTCGTCGCTGCAAGTATTCAATGCGCAAAGCCGTTTATCCGATCGGCATTGCACTTGGATTCCGGTTACCGAAAGTGGCCGGGTAGCGCTGTGGTTGTTGTTTCCTTTTCCTGTTAATCGATGAAGGAGGTTTGATATGCCTACTGCCAAAACGGCCGCCAAGGCCAAGAAACCGGCCGCCAAGAAGGCTGCGCCGGCGAAGAAGCCTGTAGCCAAGAAGGCGCCGGCCGCCAAAAAGGCTGCACCGGCGAAGAAGCCTGTAGCCAAGAAGCCGGTCGCCAAGAAGGCTGCACCGGCGAAGAAGCCCGCCGCCAAGAAGCCCGTTGCCAAGAAGGCTGCACCGGCGAAAAAGGCTGCTGCCAAGAAGCCCGTTGCCAAGAAGGCTGCACCGGCGAAGAGGCCTGCTGCCAAGAAGCCTGCTGCCAAGAAGGCTGCACCGGCGAAGAGGCCTGCTGCCAAGAAGCCTGCTGCCAAGAAGGCTGCACCGGCGAAGAAGCCTGCTGCCAAGAAGCCCGTTGCCAAGAAGGCTGCACCGGCGAAGAGGCCCGCTGCCAAGAAGGCTGCCCCGGTGAAGAAGGCCGCTGCTGCCAAGAAGCCCGCTGCCAAGAAGGCCGCACCGGCGAGGGCTGCGGCGCCGGCTGCTGCACCTATTGCGTCCGCACCTTCGACGGCTGCCACGCCCGGACTCAAGTCCTCGCTGAATCCGGCCGCCGCTTGGCCCTTCCCGACTGGTTCGCGTCCCTCCTGACCGAATCCTTTTCCTCTGCGTGGCAGGCGTGGCTCTCGTTACGCGAGGGCTGCACCTGCCCGCAGCTTTTCGGAATGTTTCCCTGCTATTTCCCAACTCACGGCCATTCTCGTGCCGTCTTGCGAGCCGGCGTATCGAGCGGGAGTTGCCGGCCGGGGATAGCATTGCCATAAGCTGGGCGATGCCGCTGCGCACTGCGGAAAGTGCCCATCGCGAAAAGTTGACAATTCGCATCTGAATCAATAGAATGCTGGGCTGTTGCATCGCAACATCCTTGGTCTGTTGATTCGCATGGCATAATTTGCCGAATCTCAAGTCCGCCACTCTCCCGGAGACACTACCGGGGGCCGTTTTTTGCCAGTCTTTTTGCTGCCCTAATACCTCGCGTGCAACCGGTCGACCCGGCGCACGTTTGATTCCGTGTCACGGGATCTCAAATGGAAATTCGCACGGCCTTGCGTGCGTTTTATCTCTGAAGAGCGGTTGGGCCACAGAAAAGGAGGAAGCATGTCGTTTCTTCAGATACTTCGGCGGTACTGTGTAAGTGCCGCTTCGCTCGCTCTGCATTTCGTTCACGGCGGCATTGTCGTCGCCGGACTGCTGGTCGTCGTTTATTTAGCTTTCGGGGTGAACCAGTATGGCTTGAAGGGGCCGTGGCTGACTGGAATGCTCCGGTCGGACAATGCGCCGGAATTCGTGGCCTGGGTTGGCGATGACAACCTGGCGGTCGAATCGACGGTCCGTGGAGGCGAGTCCTTGTCGCCCCAGATGAAGCGGGTTGTTGACTACCTGTCGCGCCGCTACAAGGTGTCGAGCCTGGGTGTCGAGCCGTTGGTCGCATCGGCGGAAGATGTCGGCAAACGCATCGGCCTCGATCCCTTGCTTCTTGTAGCCATCATGGCGGTCGAGTCGAGCTTCAATCCGATTGCCGAGAGCCCTATGGGCGCCCAGGGCCTGATGCAGGTCATACCGCGTTTCCACCAAGAGAAGATTGTCGATCAGGGCAGTGATGCGTCGTTGCTCAATCCGCAGACCAATATTGTGGTTGGCGCCCGGGTGCTCAAGGAGTATCTGGTCCGTACTGGTTCTATGCAAAACGCGTTGCAGGTCTACAACGGCGCAACCAATGATGCCGTAGGATCGATGTACGCCAACAAGGTGTTGGCAGAGAAACAGCGACTGGAAGCCGCGGCAAAGCGACGTCCGGTTCCCCCGGTGCAAGCGAGGACTCGCACGGCGGCACCTGCCGTTGTACGGTCCCCAGCTCAGGTGGGTCCGATTGCCTTGGCGCCGCGCTTGCCGACGTTGCTGCAAGAGACTCGCGAGGCTGCCACGGTTGCCGAAGCGAGCGTGGCTGCTTCAGTCCACGACTAAGCGGCCTGTCTGCGAATGCCGGGAAGCCGCCTTCGGGCGGCCTAGTACTGCGCCCGGTCGGCGGCGAGGCTTGGCCGGGTCGCCCGCGCGAAGGCTAGGCACAGGCCGAACCATATGCTGGCCAGCACCGCTTCGCCCCACGCCAGGGTCGCCGAAGGCGCTGCATCGCTGGTCCCGCGCACCACGCCCTCCGCGATATACAGCAGCGAAAGCAGCGACGACCACTGGTAGGTGTAACGGCGTCCGCGCAGGGTGCCGAACAAGGCGGCGAGCAGGGGCAGCACCTTGAGCACCAGCATCGATCCGCCCGCCCGCAAGGGCGCCAGCCACAGTTCCCAGGCGACACACAGGAAGATCAGTGCGATCAGCGTGACGCTGGCCGCGGCCACAAGCCGGCGCGGATTCATCCGGCGAGTTTGCCGGCGACCTCCGCCAGCCTTCGCCCGAGCGCGATCGCCAGGCGGCGCTCGGCATCGCTGATCGGCGCATCGCCGGCCATGCCGGCGACATGGCTCGCCCCGTACGGCGAGCCGCCTTCGCGCGTGGTCTGCAGGTCGGCCTCGCTGTAGGGCAGGCCGACGATCAGCATGCCGTGGTGCAGAAGCGGCAGCATCATCGAAAGCAAGGTGGTCTCCTGGCCGCCGTGCAGGCTGGCGGTGGAGGTGAACACGGCCGCCGGCTTGCCCTGCAGGGTACCGGCGTGCCACTGCGCACCGGTGCCATCGAGAAAATACTTGAGCGGTGCCGCCATGTTGCCGAAGCGCGTCGGCGAGCCGACGGCGATGCCGATGCATTCGTCGAGATCGCGCACTTCGACGTAGGGGGCGCCCGAATCCGGCACGTCGGCTTCGGTTGCCTCGCAGACTGTCGACACCCTGGGCACGGTGCGCAGGCGGGCGCGAATGCCATCGACCTGTTCGATGCCGCGTGCGACGAACTGTGCAAGCTGCTTCACCGACCCGCGATGACTGTAGTAGAGGACGAGAATCTCGGACATGGCTGGCGCGCGCGGGGCCTTGTTACAATGCGGCGGATTATACGCGGCAGCTCTGCACCGTCCCGCACCGGCAATGTCCATTCGTTCCGCATTCGACAGCTCGCGGCAATTTCTCCATCTGCTGATCGATCGCTTCGTCGCGGTTCGTTGCGAGCAGGTGGCAGCCAGCCTGACCGTCACGACGCTGCTGGCACTGGTGCCGCTGATCACGGTGTCGCTGGTACTGTTCTCCGGGCACCCGGTATTCGACGCGCTGGGCAGCGCATTGCGCGGTTTTCTGCTCGACAATCTGCTGCCGCAGAAAGCCGGCGATGTCATAGCCAAGTACTCGCTGCAGTTCTCGCAGAATGCCGGCCAGCTCACCTCGCTGGGAACCCTGATCCTGGCGGCGACGGTGGTCATTACGCTGCTCACGATCGATCGCGCATTCAACGCGATCTTCCACGTCGCGCGACCGCCGCGCACCCTGCGACGCTTGTTGGTCTACTGGTCGGTGATCACGCTGGGACCGTTGCTGCTCGGGGGCAGTATCGCCGCGACCAGCTACATCGCCAGCGCCTCGCTCGGCCTGATCAACGAGCCGGTGCTGGTGCGCTCGCTGCTGTTCCGCGCACTGCCCTTCATCTTCGTCACCGTTCTGCTGACCTTCCTCTACTTTGCGGTACCGAACCGGACCATACGCTTGCGAGATGCGCTGACCGGCGGCGTGGTGGCGGCCGTACTGTTCGCGCTGTTGCAGAAGCTGTTCGGCCTTTACATCGCGAGGTTTCCCACCTACACGCTGATCTACGGCGCCTTCGCGAGCTTGCCGATCTTTCTGGTGTGGCTCTACCTGTCGTGGAACCTGGTGCTGGTTGGCGCGTTGATCACCGCGGTGTTGCCGGAATTCCGTTGGGGCAGCCGCGTGGCGCCACCGTTCCCGGGGCGCAACATCTTCGGCGCCCTGCTGGTATTGCGCGAACTCGGCCAGGCGCAGCGCGACGGCCGTGGTCGCAGCAGCCACCATCTCGCGGTGACCAGCCGTCAAGCCGAGGCCGACTGCGAACAGTTGCTCGAGCACTTGCGCGAAGCGGCGTGGATTGCCCGCGATGACGAGGGCGCCTGGATGCTGGCGCGCAGACTTGACGGCATTGCACTGCGCGACGTGTTCGCGCGTTTTTCTTTCTCGCCGCGCTGCATTCCGGCGGACGCGATCGACGACGTGCTGACGCAGCGCCTGCTCGGGCTGCACGAGCAGGCTGCCGAGCGACTCTCGCTGTCGCTGGCAGAACTGTTCGACTGATTGCCGCGGGCAGCTTCAGATCGGATAGGGGTCGAGGTCGAACTGGAACAATTCGACAGTGGCGGTCCGCAAGTCGAGCGATATCAGCCGGCCCTGCGTGATGTAGACATGGCTGGTCTGGGCGACCAGCACGAAGCGGCGCGCGGTATAGCTGCCGGCCGGTGCCAGAATCGCGAACTTCGGCCGCAGCGCTGGCAGCGCGGGCAGGAGCAGCGCGTGCTTGACGGTGCGCACGGGATTCGATGCGCCATGGCGAAACGCGATGTCGACGGCTTGCGCGCCATTGCTGAGGATCTGCAATCCGAGTTCCACATGCTCCGGATTGTCGCTGCGCGACCAGCGCACCAGGCAGATCGTCCATGACTCATCCGCGTCGGCGCGTAGGGCGATCACCCCGCCCGACACGATGCCCTCGATGAAGCCGCTGACGTGCATGATCGCAAAGCCGCCGGCGCTTTCATTGATCACCATCCAGTCGGACAGCTCGGGTGGTTCGGCGCAGGTCGGGTCGATCAGCCGGCATATGTCCGGCAGGCCCGTGCATACCTTCACGCGATAGCTGCTGGAGCGTCGATTGAGCTTGCGCTTGTGCGAGCCGGAGAACTGGTCGGCGATCCGCCGCAGCAGTGCGGCGAGCGATGCCGCTTCGCCGTCGCCGGAATCGGCTTCCTCCGGCAGCGGGGCGAGCTGCGTCGCATTGGCCAGGGCGTGCGAGGCCAGCGGCGCCAGCGAGAAGACCATGACACCGGGCCGGCTCGGCGGCAGGCGCCGGGCGAACTGTTGCGGCCCGCGATCGTGCTTGAGTTCCACCCAGTACCAGCTCTCGTCGGCCTCGCGTGGGCGATCGTCGTGCAGCACGACGGGAATCTCGGCCGCCTCGAGCCAATCGATGGTGTCACCGATCTCCTGCGCCGACAGGTGCTCGGGCGAGACGCATCCCAGCGCCAGCAGGCGGGTGTAGATCAGGCGCCCGTCGTGAGCTGGACCCGGCGCTTTTGCGTTGCCTGCAGCGCAGCGGGTCAGTGCGCGGTGCATTTCGCTGGCGCGCAGCCAGAGCTTGGGCGGAACCGTGGTGCCGGCAAGCACACAGACCTCGAAGCGTCGGTACACCGCCTGCAGCCCGTCACGGGCGGCGCCAGGGGCCGGCATTACCCTCAGCAGCCGCAGGTGGCACTCGGCAAGTTGGCCGAGGGCGTCCGACATTTCGACTGAACGGCTGCGCGCTTCACGGGAAAGCGGCAGAGCGGCCCGGCGCAGAGACGGCCGCAGGCGAAGCAGCCGATCGTGTATCTGGCGGTCGAGAACGCCGAGCAGGCGCGCGTAGGTCGGATCGCCCGGCGGCGATTCGCTGAGCTGCCGCAGCTTCGCGCGCAAGTCCGGCAGGTCGGCGGCATCGAGCGAGGTTGGCGCGCAATCCGGCCAGGCGTTCAGAATCGTGATCTCGTCTTCAGCGGTATCCAGCATGGTGGTTTGTCGGGCCGGCGAGGCGGGGGAGCAGGGATTCTAGGCTCGGGCCGCAGATTTGACGCTGATTTGAATCACGGTCGGCAGATCATGGACTTGAATCCCTGTCTTCCGGCAAAGTCTGAAGTGCTTGTTTCACTTGATACCGTCTCGTATAATCACTGGCTTTCCCGGCCGGGAACAAACCTCCGTTGGCTCGCACGGCGCCATTACCGGGCAGTTGCCGGTGACTCGCCGCGCATCTTCGTGATCGCATCGAGCCTGCGCTCAACTCGTTAGGACTCTCAGTCATGGTTGTAATCCGTCTCGCACGCGGTGGTGCCAAGAAGCGCCCGTTTTACAACATCGTCGCCGCCGATTCGCGCAATCGGCGCGATGGCCGTTTCATCGAGCGCGTCGGCTTTTACAATCCGATGGCAGATAAGGAAGGCCTGCGCGTTAACATGGAGCGCATCGCCCTCTGGGAACAGAACGGCGCCCAGTTGTCGCCGACCGTTGCGCGTCTGGTCAAACAGGCCAAGAGGGCGGTTGCCGCCTGAGGCTGCAAGCACCGCATGATCGTACTGGGGCGCGTTTCCGCCCCGTTTGGAATACAGGGCTGGGTCAAGGTCCATGCCTTCGGGTCCGATCAGCACGCTCTCGCCTCGATGCCGCGGTGGTGGCTGGGGTGTGATCCGGATTCGAGCGACGGCTGGCGGGCAGCGGATCTAGAGGATAGCCGCGAGCAAGGCGGCGCGCTGATAGTCAGATTGGAAGGTATCGACGATCGAACCGCGGCGGTAGCGCTCAAGGGCATGTACATTGGCGCCCCGCGAGAGGCGCTAGCGGAGCCGGCAGAAGACGAGTTCTACTGGGGCGACTTGATCGGTCTCGCGGTCGTCACCGAGCAGGGCGAGCCGCTCGGCATGGTAGAGGGACTGATCGAGTCCAGCGCCCACGATGTGCTGGTCGTGCGGGAAACGCAAGACGGCTCGCCAGCCGGCAAGGAGCGCCTGTTGCCCTTCGTGGGAAAGGTGATTCGGCAGGTCGACGTGGCCGGAGGTATGATCCGCGTGGACTGGGGTGCCGACTGGTGAGCGGCGGCGGCATTCGGATAGACGCCATCACGCTGTTTCCGGAGATGTTTGCAGCGGTGACAGCCTCCGGCATAACCAGGCGTGCAGTGGAACGCGGGTTATGGGGGCTGACCTGCTGGAATCCGCGCGACTTCACCGCGGACATCCACCGCACGGTCGACGACAGGCCATACGGCGGCGGTCCCGGGATGGTGATGCTTGCCGAGCCGCTGGAGAAGGCGATCGATGCAGCTCGCCAAGCGCAGGTTCTGGAAACAGGGCAGGGCGGGAGGGTGATCTACCTGACGCCGCAGGGTGTGCAGATGACCCACCGGCGGGTTTGCGAGTTGGCACGCGAGCCCGCATTGCTGTTGTTGTGCGGTCGCTATGAGGGCATCGACCAGCGGCTGATTCGCGGCTGTGTCGATGAAGAGATTTCGCTCGGAGACTTCGTGCTTTCCGGGGGCGAAGTGGCCGCGATGGCGGTGATCGATGCAATCGTTCGCCAGTTGCCGGGTGCGCTCAACGACGCGGAATCGGCAGCACAGGAGTCCTTCGCCGATGGCTTGCTCGACTTTCCGCATTACACGCGGCCGGAAGAATACAAGGGCGAGCGGGTACCCGAAGTTCTGCTTTCCGGGCACCACGAGCTGATTCGCCGCTGGCGGCTCAAGCAGTCGCTGGGCCGGACCTGGCAACGTCGGCCGGAACTGCTGGCACGGCGCAACTTGACGGAGGAGGAAACAAGGCTGCTTGAGGAGTTCAGGCAGGAACAGCAGCAGCGGTAGGGCGGGATGCGGGCTACGGCCCCGTGCCATTTCGAAGAAAGGCGAGCATCACCTGCGGGTGCTCTGCGCGCGAGGCCAAGTGCCACTGAAACAGGAGCAGAAGATGAATCTGATCGAGCAACTCGAGCAGGAAGAGATAGCCCGCCTGGGCAAGAACATTCCCGATTTCGCGCCGGGCGACACCGTCGTGGTGAACGTGAAGGTCGTCGAAGGTGAGCGCAAGCGCGTGCAGGCCTATGAGGGCGTGGTGATCGGGCGGCGCAATCGCGGCCTCAACTCGAACTTCATCGTGCGCAAGATCTCGTCGGGCGAAGGCGTCGAACGGACGTTTCAGCTTTATTCGCCGTTGATCGCCAGTATCGAAGTTAAGCGCAAGGGCGACGTGCGACGCGCCAAGCTCTACTACCTGCGTCAGCGTTCGGGCAAGTCGGCGCGCATCAAGGAGAAGCTCGTCAGGTCAGGTCTCAAGGCGGCCGTGACCTCGCCCGCGGTGCCAGCCGAGGAATCGGCGGAATCGGCGGAACCGGCGGAATAAGCACGGAAAGTCAATTGAAAATGGGGCCTGCATGGCCCCATTTTCACTGTGCTGCGCAGAATCGCGGCTGGGCCGCTTTCTACCGGCCTCAGCTCTTCAGCTTGTCGCGTTCGATCAGCGCGTAGGCGGAATGGTTGTGAATCGACTCGAAGTTCTCGCTCTCGACAACATAGGCTTCGATTCGATCATCGCGGTTGAGCGTGCCGGCGATGTCGCGCACCATGTCTTCGACGAACTTAGGGTTGTCGTAGGCCCTCTCGGTTACGTACTTTTCGTCGGGCCGCTTGAGCAGGCCGTAGAGTTCGCACGACGCCTGTGACTCGGCGATGCCAATGATGTCCTCGATCCACACGAAGGCGTTGGTGCGAGCAGCGATCGTCACGTGCGATCGCTGGTTGTGCGCACCGTAGTCCGAAATCTTCTTCGAACACGGGCACAGGCTGGTCACCGGAATCACCACCTTCATCTGGAAGTCGTATTCGCTGCCGGCGCCGATCTCGCCGATAAACGTGACTTCGTAATCCATCAGGGCCTTGACGCCGGATACCGGGGCGGCCTTGCTGACGAAATACGGAAAACTCATCTCGACATGGCCGGTTTCGGCCTCGAGGCGCTTGATCATTTCCCGCAGCATCGGCTCGAAACTCTCGACCGAGATCTCATGCTCGTTGGCGTTGAGGATCTCGACGAATCGCGACATGTGCGTGCCCTTGAAGTGATGCGGCAAACCGACGTACATGTTGAAACTGGCGATTGTGTGCTGGACGCCGCCATTCTTGTCCATCACGCGAATCGGGTGGCGGATCGACTTGATGCCCACCTTGTCGATCGCCAGATGGCGTCGATCCTGGGTGTTCTGTACGTCGGGAATGGGGGGCTTCTCTCTCGCGTTCATCATCAGCTTTCAGGAATGACCCGGATTCGGCCCCGGATCGTTTCTTTCCGCTCCCTCGGCCAGGTGAGTTGCCAGTCTAACATTCCCGACTGTTCTACTCAACTTTGTCCGCCAGTACGGTTCTGATGCGCTGGAGGATGCCTTCGCGATCAAGGCCGACGCCGGCAAGCAACTGCGCTTGGTCTCCGTGGTCAACAAACACATCCGGCAGCCCGAGGCGCAGGATGCGGGTCGCGAGTTCCATGCCTCCCAGGGCGCGCTCGACTTCGGCGCCAGCGCCGCCAATGATGGTGTTTTCTTCCAGCGTGACCAGCAACTCGTGCGACTCGGCGAGTTGCCGTACCAAGTCGACGTCGAGCGGCTTGACGAAGCGCATGTTGGCTACCGTGGCATCCAGCGCTTCACCGGCGACCAGCGCAGGCGGCAGCATGCCGCCGAAGGCGAGCAGGGCGATACGCTTGCCGTTGCGACGCAATTCGCCCTTGCCGACGGGAAGCGCGGTAAGCGCCCTTTCCGGCACGATGCCTGGACCGCTGCCGCGCGGATAGCGAATCGCGGTCGGGCAATCGAGCTGGAAGGCCGTGGTCAGCATCTGCCGGCACTCGCTCTCGTCCGCCGGCGTCATCACGACCATGTTCGGAATACAGGCGAGGTACGATAGGTCGAACGCGCCGTGGTGGGTTGCACCATCCGCACCGACCAAGCCAGCGCGGTCGAGTGCAAAGACGACTGGCAGGTTCTGCAGCGCGATGTCGTGGATCAACTGGTCATAGCCGCGCTGCAGGAATGTCGAGTAGATTGCCACCACCGGTTTCATTCCCTCGCAGGCGAGGCCGCCGGCGAAGGTGACGGCATGCTGCTCGGCAATGCCGACATCGAAGTAGCGATCCGGGAATTCCTCGGCAAACCGGACCATCCCGGAACCCTCGCGCATTGCCGGCGTGATGCCGATCAATCGTTTGTCCTGGGCCGCCATATCGCACAGCCAGTCACCGAATATCTGCGTGTAGGTGAGCTTGCCGCCTGGCTTTCCGGCCTGGATGCCGGCTTCATGGTCGAACTTCGAGACGCCGTGATAGAGAACCGGGTCGACTTCCGCGAGCTTGTAGCCCTGGCCCTTGCGGGTGATTACGTGGAGGAACTGCGGACCTTGCAGTTCCGCGAGATTGCGCAGGGTGGGAACCAGCGCGTCCAGATCGTGCCCGTCGATCGGCCCGAAGTAATGGAAGCCGAATTCCTCGAACAGGGTGCCCGGCGATACCATGCCTTTGACGTGCTCCTCGGCCCGCTTGGCCAGCTCGAGCAGCGACGGCGCCACCTTGAGCACCTCTTTGGCACCCCGCCGTGCGGTATTGAAAGCACGGCCGGAAAGCAGCCGGGCGAGGTATTTATTGAGCGCGCCGACCGGCGGCGAGATCGACATGTCGTTGTCGTTGAGGATCACCAGCAGGTTGGTGTCGATTACGCCGGCATTGTTCAGTGCCTCGAAGGCCTGGCCGGCGCTCATCGCACCGTCACCGATCACCGCGATTGCCTTGCGGCTCTCGCCGCGGGCACGCGCTGCGACCGCCATGCCGAGCGCGGCAGAGATCGAAGTCGACGAATGTGCGGTGCCGAAGGTGTCGTATTCGCTTTCGCAGCGTCTCGGAAAACCGGAGATGCCGCCCGCCATGCGCAGCCTCGCCATGCCCTGCCGGCGACCGGTGAGGATCTTGTGCGCATAGGTCTGGTGGCCGACATCCCAGACCAGGCGATCGTAGGGCGTGTCGAATACGTAGTGCAGCGCGATAGTGAGTTCCACCGTGCCGAGGTTGGACGACAGGTGGCCGCCTGTCTTCGCCACCGATTCCAGCAGGAAGGCCCGCAACTCGGTCGCCAGTTGCGGCAGATCGCGCCGGTCGAGGCCTCGGAGTGCCGACGGATCGCCGACCTTGTCGAGCAGCGGATAGGCCGAATGAGTTATTTGTTCGTCGCGTTGCATGTTGTGCCGTCTTGCGCTCAGAATTGCCGCGCAACAATGTAGTGCGAAAGTTCGGCGAGCCGACGTGCGCGGGAGCCGATTGGATCCAGCGCCGCCAGGGCCTGGGCACGAAGCTCGTTTGCCATTTCGCGCGCCCGGGTTACGCCGAGTATGCTGACATAGGTGGGCTTGTTCTGTGTCGCGTCCTTGCCCGCAGTCTTGCCAAGCGTCGCAGTATCGGCCTCGGCGTCGAGGATGTCGTCCACGATCTGGAAAAGCAGGCCGGTGCATTTCCCGAAGCGATCGAGTGCCTCGCGCTCGGCCGGCGGAAGCCTTCCGCAGCTTGCGCCGAGGAGGACGGCGGCGCGAATCAGCGCCCCGGTCTTGTGGATGTGCATGTGCTCGAGTTCCTCGATTGTAAGCTGCTGTCCGACTGCGGCGAAATCGATTGCCTGGCCGCCCGCCATGCCGCGCGAGCCCGATGCACGGGCCAGCAAGGCAAGCATCTCGAATTGCGCAGCTGGTTCGTCGGTGAGCCTTGCTTCGGCGAGTACCGCGAATGCGAGTGATTGCAGGCTGTCGCCCACCAGCAGGGCGGTCGCCTCATCGTATTCCATGTGAGTGGTGGGCTTGCCGCGCCGCACGCTGTCATCGTCCATGCAGGGCAAATCGTCATGGACCAGCGAGTACGCATGGATCAACTCGACCGCGCATGCCGCGTGTTCGACCCGTGCCGGATCGGCGCTGGCCACTTCTCCCGCCGCGAATGCCAGCAGCGGGCGCACGCGTTTACCGCCCCCGAGCACACTGTAGCGCATCGCGGCGTGTAGACGAGCGGGTGCGATATCCGCCCCCGGCAGACAGCGCGACAGTGTCTTCTCGACGCGAGCCTGGATCTCCACCATCCAGTTTGGAAAGTCCACTTGGCTCATGCTTGAAGAATGTCCTTCGCCCGCTACTGGGCGCCGGAGTTGCTGCCGACGCGCGCGAATTCGCGGAAGACTCCGGATTCGAGCACCTGCACCTTTTGTTCGGCCGCCGAAAGGGTGTCCTGGCAGAACTTCAACAGCTCGGCGCCGCGCTGGTACGCGGCGAGGGATTGCTCGAGCGAGAGCCGGCCAGCCTCCATGCCCTGAACGATGCTTTCGAGTTCGGTCATGGCTGATTCGAAGGACTCTGCGACGGGCGGGGAACTCTGCGGCGGCTTTGCCATCGGAAAAGGGCGGTCGAACAAAGACGAAAAATAGCCGATTTCCGGGCTATCGGTCAAACCAGGGAGGGGGTAGAATCCGCGTCCCCGTCGTCGCGCCAGTTCAGTCACATGTTTTTCGGCGGGTCAACGAGTCGTCTTTCCCCCGGATGGTTTCCGGCTTTCGGTGATTTTTATTGGAGGTTGGGGATTATGTCTGATATCCAGTCCGATGCGCACCTCGCGCCCGCTGCCTCGCAGCTACCGGTACAGTGGTATTTCGATGAACAGCTCTTCGAAATGGAGAAACGACTTCTCTTCGATGCCGGTCCGGGGTACGTCGGCCATGAGCTGATGGTGCCCGAAGTCGACAGCTTCCGTACGCTCGAGTGGATGGATCATGCCAAGATGCTGGTACGTCGCGAGGACGGTGTCGACCTGATGTCCAACATCTGCCGTCACCGGCAGGCCATCATGCTGGAAGGATCGGGCACAGCGACCAACGTCGTCTGTCCGGTACATCGCTGGACCTACGACATGGAGGGCCAGCTACTCGGTGCGCCGCGCTTCCCGCAGAACCCGTGCCTGCATCTGAACAAACAGCGACTGCGGAACTGGAACGGTCTGCTGTTTCATGGCCCGCGCGACGTCAAGCAGGATCTGGCCGGAATGACGGTGGCAGCCGATCTGGATTTTTCCGGTTATCAGTTGCACAAGGTGGTGATGCACGAGTGCAACTACAATTGGAAGACTTTCATCGAGGTCTATCTGGAGGACTACCACGTCGAGTCGTTTCATCCGGGACTCGGCCGATTCGTCACCTGCGACGATTTGTCGTGGCATTTCGGCGAGCAGTATTCGGTCCAGCGCGTCGGCATCAACAATCGCCTGGCACGCCCCGGAACGCCCGCCTACGAACGATGGCACAAGGCGGTGCTCGAATACTACCGAGGAGAGATTCCGCCGCACGGGGCGATCTGGCTCACCTACTACCCCAATATCATGGTCGAGTGGTATCCGCATGTCCTGGTGGTGAGTACGCTGAAGCCCTTGTCCTTGAACAAGACGATGAACGTGGTCGAGTTCTATTACCCGGAGGACATCGCGCTGTTCGAGCCGGAGTTCGTCGAGGCCGAACAGGCGGCGTACATGGAGACGGCGATCGAGGACGACGAGATTGCCGAGCGGATGGATCGCGGCCGGCTGGCGCTGTATCGGCAGGGCACATCGGAAGTCGGCCCCTATCAATCACCGATGGAAGATGGCATGCAACATTTCCATGAGTGGTTGCGGCGGGAATTCGGGGCCTGTCACTGACCGAGCGGCCTAATTGCGACGAGCGGGCTGACAGCCTCGGTCCGCTCGCGGATCAGCATTGTGGAATCCGATTGATGCGGCACGTCGCGCGGGATATAGTGGTCCGAAGCATTCAACCGCGGAGCGCCCCATGATCGTTACCGACCACAAGCCGAACCTGGTAACTGTCGCTGTTTTCGGCGAATTCACGCTTGCCGATTACAAGGAGTTCGAGGAGCAGGTCAACTTTAAGGTGAAGTTCGAAGGCCCGACAAGCCTGTTGTTCGACCTGCGCGAGATGGCCAACTTCACGCTCGACGTTGCCTGGGAGGAGATCAAGTTCTCGCGCGCCCATGCGCACGATTTCCGCCGCATCGCGGTGCTGACAGGCAGCCAGTGGATTCGCTGGAGCGCCTGGCTGACCCAGGCCACGGTGGATGCCGAATTGCGCGTATTCGACGAGGAAGCGGAGGCGCTCAACTGGCTGGGCGAAGCAGCGCCAGCTGCATGAGCGGCTATTCGCTGCTGATCAGTGCACGCGAACTCGCGGCGCATCTGCAGGATCCTGGCTGGCGCATTTTCGACTGTCGCCACGATCTGGCCAATCCGGCTTTCGGCGAACTGGCCCATGCGCAGAGTCACATTCCCGGCGCGCGATTCGTGCACCTCGATCGTGATCTTTCCGGTGAGAAGACCGGTCGCAATGGCCGTCACCCCTTGCCCGAGCGCAGCGCATTCGCCGCCATGCTCGGCGCGCTCGGCGTGGATCGAACCAATCAGGTGGTCGCCTATGACGATGCGGGCGGCATGTTCGCGGCTCGGCTTTGGTGGATGTTGCGCTGGCTCGGCCATCGGAAGGTCGCCGTTCTCGATGGGGGTTTGCAGGCCTGGCAGTCGGCAGGTATGGCGGTATCACAGGAGATCGCGCAATTTGGCCTGACCTGCTCGATGCCGCGACAGGGTGCCCTGCCGGTCGACGCGAACGAAGTCGCGGCGCACCTGGGCAAGCCTGATTCGATTCTGATCGACGCCCGCGGTCCGGATCGTTTTCGCGGCGAGAACGAGGTGCTCGACCCGGTCGGCGGCCACATCCCCGGGGCGCGCAACCGGTTCTTCCGCGACAACCTGGGTGCCGATCTGCGATTCAAGTCGCCGGAGGCCTTGCGGGCCGATTTTGCCGCGCTCGTCGGGGCTAGCGATCCCGCAGCGGTGATTCATCAGTGCGGCTCAGGCGTCACTGCCTGCCACAACATCCTTGCGATGGAGATCGCCGGTCTGGGAGGCTCGCGTCTTTACGCCGGATCGTGGAGCGAATGGTGCGCCGATCCATCCCGCCCCATTGCGACTGGCCCCCAATGACCGGCTCGATTCGCACCGCAGACGGCTGCGAGTCGAAATGCAGCGGGCCGCGACATTCTGCGATGTCGCGGCCCGCTTCGGATCGAATGCGCGTGGGTGCTACTTCTTCAGCGCGAGAATCCAGTTCACCAGTTTCTTGGCGTCGGTTTCGTTGATTGCGACCGCGTTCGGCGGCATCGCAATACCGCTGACCTGATCCTTCCAGTGGGCGCGGTAGGGATTGTTGCCTTCCAGCACGGTTTTGGTCAGGGCCTTGCCGGCCGTTTTGTCGCCTTTGTAGCGCTCGGCGACATCCTTCCATGGCGGGCCGATCGGAGCCATACGATCCGGCCCCTTGGTGTCGGGTTCGATGCCGTGGCAGGCGATACAGCCGCTCTTTGCGGCGAGTTGCTTCATGCTCTCGTCGACATTGGAACTGGCAAGTGCGGTCTGCGCGCCGAGTGCGAGTGCAATTGCGAGCAGCGTACTACGATGTCCTAACATTTTGATCCCCATTGAATTGAATTGAATTGATCTGATCTACGGATTGAGGAAGGCACATGACTCCATTACGGCTTCCATTTGCCGAGCCTTGAGCAATATCAGGCACCAAGACACGCTCGGATACCGGCAATTCATCGCATGGAGCCAATGCTCCTATGAAACTGCCAGGCTGGTTTTGACAAGGATCAAACGAAATGGTGCGGCGCAGCAAAAACGGAGTGCCGCCCAGGCGTTCACTCGCCCCCTGACTTTTATTGGTGGCTGTGCCGGCTCAAAGCCCAGGCGACATGTTCGCGAACGAGTTCCTCTGGGTCGCCCGCTCGCGCCTGCAGAGCACCCACCACGGACTCGGATGTCGGCGCGTTGCCCAGGCCGACGGCGAGATTGCGCAGCCAGCGCTGGTAGCCGATACGCAGGATCGCGCTGCCGGCCATCCGGGTTTCGAATTCGGCCTGCGACCAGGCGAATAGCTCGACCAGGGTGGCGCGATCGAGCCCATGGCGCACCGCGAAGTCGGCCTCCGGGCTGACCCGGGCATAGCGGTTCCACGGGCAATACAACTGGCAATCATCGCAGCCATAGACGCGGTTGCCGATCAGCGGCCGCAACTCCGGCGGAATGCTGCCCTTGAGTTCGATCGTCAGGTACGAGATGCAGCGCCGTGCGTCCAGTCGATAAGGGGCGACGATCGCCTGGGTCGGGCAGACCTCGATACAGCGCGTGCAGGTGCCGCAGTGCTCACCGATCGGCTCGTCGAGCGGCAAGGGCAGATCGGTGCAGATTTCGCCGAGAAAGAACATTGAGCCGGCATCGCGCGTCAGCAGCAGGGTGTGCTTGCCGCGCCAGCCCAGTCCGGCATGGCGGGCGATCTCCACCTCGAGCAAGGGCGCCGAGTCGGTGAACACGCGGTTGCCGAAGCTGCCGATCGCGGTCTCGATGCGCGAGGCCAGCTTCCGCAGTCGATCGCGAATCAGCTTGTGGTAGTCGCGCCCGAGCGCGTAGCGGGAGACATAAGCGCGTGTGGCGTCAGCCAGGTTCTCCCCGGCGGCGGCGGCTCGCGGCTGGTAATTCATGCGGGCGCTGATCACCCGCAGCGTGCCGGGTACCAGCTCGGCCGGTCGGGCGCGGGTGGCGCCATGGCGTGCCATATAATCCATTTCGCCGTGGAATTCGGCGGCGAGCCAATCGGCGAGACCGCGTTGCGCTGCCCCGAGGTCTGTGCCGCTGATGCCGACGGCATCGAAACCGAGTTCCCGCCCCCAGCCCTTGATTCGAGCGGCCAGTGCAGCCCAGTCGGAGATTTCCGTTTGTCCCATCCCGTCGATGATACCGAGGCCGACCTGTCGCTGCATTTGCCCGACGAGGCGGCCACGCTGGCTCTGGGCGGGGCCATGGCCGGCCAACTGCCTGCGCGTCTGACGATCTGGCTCGATGGCGACCTCGGCGCCGGCAAGACCACCCTCGCGCGCGGCCTGTTGCGCGCCCTTGGTTACGGCGGCAATGTCAAAAGTCCGACGTATACACTCGTTGAGCTTTATGCTATTTCTAAGTTAAACTTGTATCACTTTGATTTTTATCGCTTGACGGACCCGCAAGAATTTCCAGATGCAGGCTTGGACGAATACTTTGCAGGAGACGGCATCCGCCTGGTCGAATGGCCCGGCCGGGCGGCGCCTTTTGTTCCCGCAGCCGACCTGGTGGTCGCCCTGCACGTCGACGGAGCAGGCCGGAGAGCCAATATCCATGCGGCTTCCAGGGCAGGTGTCGAGTGTCTGAGAGGACTCCGCAAGACGCTGCCAGCGGGGCTGTCGTCCCCCGCCGCAAGTTCCTGAAATACGCCGGGGCCGGATTCACGCTGTTGGTCAGTCCGCTCGGATTTGCCGCGCCGCCGAGCATTCTCGCCGTGCGGGTGTGGCCGGCGGAGGAATACACGCGGATCACGCTCGAAGGCCAGGCGGTACCTGTCTTCACCCATCTGATCGTGAAGAACCCCGAGCGGTTGGTGGTCGATCTCGAAGGGGTCGAGTTCAACAGCGTGCTGGGCAAACTGCCGAGCAAGATCGCCGAGTCCGATCCTTACATCAAGCTGATTCGCGCCGGGCGCTTCAAACCGGGCGTGGTGCGGCTGGTGGTCGAACTCAAACAGGAGATCAAGCCGCAGATCTTCACCCTCAAGCCGATCGGCGAATACGGTCATCGGCTGGTGGTCGATTTGTATCCGGCGCAGCCGATCGATCCGCTTCTGGCCCTGATCGAAAAGAGTGCGCCCGATGCGGCTGCGCGCGGCGAGGGTGAGACGCCAACTGCCGAGGCGCGCATCGAAACTGCCCAGGCCAGGGCGGACGATGAATCCGAGGCTGGGCCGGATGCGGCGACCGAGGCGCCTAAAAGCCGGCGAACCGGGCGCAAAGGCAAGCCGAAGGCAGACGACAACGTCGCCCGGCTGGTCACCATCGTGCTCGATCCGGGCCATGGCGGCGAGGATCCGGGCGCGGTCGGTCGTGGTGGCAGCCACGAAAAGCAGGTGACGCTGCAGGTCGCGCGCCGGCTCAAGGCCAAGATCGAGAGCCAGCCCAACATGCGGGTGGCGCTGACCCGCGACGCCGATTTCTTCGTGCCGCTCCACCAGCGGGTGAACAAGGCGCGGCGCTTGCAAGCCGACCTGTTCGTCTCGATCCATGCCGACGCGTTCGTCAAGCCGACGGCGCGCGGCTCGTCGGTGTTCGTGCTGTCCGAGCGCGGCGCATCGAGTTCGGCTGCCCGGTGGTTGGCGCAAAAGGAGAACGATGCCGATCTGATCGGCGGCGTCAATTTCGACAATCGCGATCCGGTGCTCGCGCGCACGTTGCTCGACCTGTCGCAGACCGCGACGATCAACGACAGCCTCAAACTCGGCAAGGCCGTGCTCACCGAACTCGGACAGATCAATACCCTGCACAAGGCCGATGTCGAACAGGCCGGTTTCGCGGTGCTCAAGGCGCCGGACATTCCATCGATCCTGGTCGAGACCGCGTTCATCAGCAACCCGGAAGAAGAGAAGCGCCTGAACGACGACGCCTATCAGGACAAGATGGCCAACGCCATATTGCGTGGCATCAAGCGCTATCTGGCGAAGAACCCGCCGCTCGCCAAATCCAAGCTCGCTGCGCTCGATTGACCGCGGCTGCTTCGCCCGGCCCGGTATAATCCGCGGTTTTCGCAGCGGTTTTCCGGCGCTTCGCCTTCTCCAGCCCAATCATGCAGGTCTTTCGCGGCATTCCCCAACGCGCAGCGCAGTCGTGTGTGCTCACCATCGGCAATTTCGACGGCGTGCACCTTGGCCATCGGGCGTTGCTCGCCGAGTTGCAGGCGCAGGCGCGGCGGGTCGCGCTGCCGGCCGCGGTGCTGACGTTCGAGCCGCATCCGCGCGAGTTCTTTGCTCCCGATACCGCGCCGGCACGGCTGACCAGCCTGCGCGAAAAGATGCTTCTGCTCGATGCCCAAGGTGTCGATCACCTCTACATCTGCCGCTTCAACGCCAGATTCGCAAGTCATAGCGCCGAGGATTTCGTCGAGCGCGTGCTGGTGCAAGGCCTGTCGACGCGACACCTGATCATCGGCGACGACTTTCGCTTCGGCAAAGGCCGGGGCGGGGATTTCGCCCACCTGCAACGCGCGGGCGCCGCGCATCGCTTCGTCGTCGAAGCCATGCAGACCGTCGTGGTCGGTGGCGAGCGCGCATCGAGTTCGGCGATCCGTACCCTGCTGGCGCAGGGCGACATGGCGCATGCCGCGCGCCTGCTAGGACGACCGTACTCGATTGCCGGGCGCGTCGTACATGGCAGCAAGCTCGGCCGCAAACTCGGCTTTCCGACCGCCAACATCCAGTTGAAACGCATCCGGCTCGCATTGGCCGGTATCTTCGCCGTCACGGTCGAATGCATCGACGCGGAACCGCTGCCCGGAGTGGCGAGCCTCGGCCTGCGGCCAACCGTGGCGGGGGACGGCCGCTATCACCTTGAAGTGCACCTGTTCGACTTCGACCGCGAGTTGTACGACGCGCACCTGCGCGTCAACTTCCTGCACAAGCTGCGCGACGAGGTGAAATACGACTCGCTCGATGCATTGACCGCGCAGATCGCGCGCGACTGCCAGGATGCGAGACATCATCTGAACCGAATGTCATGACCGACTACCGAAAGACCCTGAATCTTCCCGACACGCCGTTCCCGATGCGCGGCGACCTGGCCAGGCGCGAACCGGCCTGGGTGCAGCAATGGCAGCAGCGCGGCCTCTACCAGAAGATCCGCGCCGCATCGACAGGGCGCCCGCGCTTCGTGCTGCACGACGGCCCGCCCTATGCCAATGGCGACATCCACATCGGCCACGCGGTCAACAAGATTCTCAAGGACATCATCGTTCGCTCGAAAACGCTGGCCGGATTTGACGCGCCCTACCTGCCGGGCTGGGATTGCCACGGTCTGCCGATCGAGCACCAGATCGAGAAGACCCACGGCAAGGGCCTGCCGGCAGACAAGGCGCGCGCACTGTGCCGGGCCTACGCAGCGGAACAGGTCGAGCGTCAGAAGAAGGATTTCATTCGCCTCGGGGTGCTCGGCGACTGGGACCGGCCCTACCTGACGATGAACCACCGGACCGAGGCCGACGAGATCCGCGCGCTCGGCCACATGTTCGAAGCCGGTTTCGTCTTCAAGGGGCTGAAGCCCGTGAACTGGTGCTTCGATTGCGGCTCCGCGTTGGCAGAAGCCGAGGTCGAATACCAGGACAAGAAGTCGCCGGCGATCGACGTCGGCTTTCCGCTCGCCGATGCCGAGCGCGATCGGCTGGCCGCCGCCTTCGGCCTGTCGGCGTTGCCGGACAAGCCGGTGTATGCGGTGATCTGGACGACCACGCCATGGACGATTCCGTCCAACCAGGCGGTGAATCTGCATCCGGCGTTCGAGTACTCGCTGGTCGATACCGGGCGCGGGCTGATCGTCGTCGCCTCCGACCTGTGCGAATCCACGCTGGCCCGCTGCGGCCTCCAGGGCACTGCCCTGGGAGCCAGCACTGGTGCGGCTCTCGAGGGCATCGCGTTCCGCCACCCGTTCTACGAGCGTGCATCGCCGGTCTATCTGGCCGAGTACGTCGGGCTCGATGCCGGCACCGGCATCGTCCATTGCGCGCCTGCCTACGGCGTCGATGACTTCGTCTCCGCCCATCGCTATGGCATGAAGACCGAGGAGATACTCAACCCGGTCATGGGCAACGGCGTGTTCGCCGAATCGCTGCCCTTGTTTAGCGGCATGAACGTGTGGAAGGCCAATCCGGCCGTCGTCGACAAGCTGCGCGAGGTCGGCTGCCTGTTTTCGCACTCGGAAATCACCCACAGCTACATGCATTGCTGGCGCCACAAGACGCCGCTGATCTATCGCGCCACTTCGCAATGGTTCGTGGGCATGGATATCCTTACTCGTGGCGGCACGCTGCGAGACAGCGCACTTGCCGCCGTCGAGGCGACGCGCTTTTTCCCGGCCTGGGGTCAGGCAAGGCTACAGGCGATGATCGCCAACCGGCCCGACTGGTGCATCTCGCGCCAGCGCAACTGGGGCGTGCCGATTCCGTTCTTCCTGCACAAGGAAACCGGCGATCTGCATCCGCGCACGGCGGAACTGCTGGAGCAGGTGGCGCAACGCGTCGGGCAGGCCGGCATCGAAGCCTGGTTCAAGCTCGACGTGGCCGAACTGCTCGGCGACGAAGCCGCACAGTACGAGAAGATTCGCGACACGCTCGACGTCTGGTTCGACTCGGGTACCACGCATCTGAGCGTGCTGCGCTCGCCCGAAGGCAGGGAGCAACTGAAGTGGCCCGCCGACCTCTACCTCGAAGGCTCGGACCAGCACCGCGGCTGGTTTCATTCCAGCCTGCTCACCGGCTGCGCGATCGACGGCCGCGCGCCTTACGATGCGCTGCTCACCCACGGCTTCGTCGTCGATGGCTCGGGCCACAAGATGTCGAAGTCGCGTGGCAACGTCATCGCGCCGCAAAAGGTGTCGGACACCCTGGGTGCCGAGATCCTGCGCCTGTGGGTGGCAGCCACCGACTACTCGGGCGAGCTGTCGATATCGGACGAGATCCTCAAGCGCGTGGTCGAGGCCTATCGGCGCATCCGCAACACTCTGCGTTTCCTGCTCGCCAACACCGCCGATTTCGATGCGGCCACGCAATTGTTGCCGCCGGCACAGTGGCTCACCATCGACCGCTACGCACTGGCGCTGACGCGCCAGTTGCAGGCGCAGTGCGAGGCCGACTACGCGCGCTACGAGTTCCACAAGGTGGTACAGGCGCTGCAGGGTTTTTGCACGGAAGACCTCGGGGCGTTCTACCTCGACATCCTCAAGGACCGGTTGTACACGACCGCGGCCGATTCCCTGCCGCGGCGCGCGGCGCAGAGCGCGTTGTGGCACATCCTGCAGAGCTTCACCCGGCTGATGGCGCCGATCCTGTCGTTTACCGCCGAGGAAATCTGGGCGCTGCAGACCCGCGACGCCAATGACAGCGTGATGCTGCAGACCTTCCACCTGCTGCCGGCATGCGAGGGTGAGACGGGGCTCGTCGAAGACTGGGCGCAAATCCGTGCCGTGCGCGCCGAGGCGATGCGGGTGATCGAGGCGCGACGCGGGGAAGGCACGGTCGGTTCTTCGTTGCAGGCGGAAGCCGAAGTGCACGCTGGCGGCGAAGTCCATGACCTGCTGGCAGCCCTCGGCGACGATCTGCGCTTCGTGTTGATCGCCTCGAAGGCTACGCTGGTGCGCGCCGCAGACGATCTCCAGCCAACGGTGGTCGCTCGCCCGAGCACGCATGTCAAGTGTGCGCGCTGCTGGCACTACCGCGACGACGTCGGCGCCGATGCGGCGCATTCCGAACTTTGCGGTCGCTGCGTGTCCAATCTGTATGGCGAAGGCGAGCCGCGTGTCCATGCGTAGGTACTTCGGCTGGCTGGGCGTATCGCTTCTGGTGATCGTGTTCGACCAGATCAGCAAGTTCGCGATCACGCACAGCATGAGCTTCGGTCAGTCGATCGAGATTACGCCGTTCTTCGACCTGGTGCTGGTGTACAACCCGGGCGCGGCATTCAGCTTTCTCGCCCATCATGACGGATGGCAGCGCTGGCTGTTTACCCTGCTGGCGCTCGCGGTTTCGGCTTGGCTCGCGCTGCTGTTGCGCAAGCATTCCGACGAGCGGCTGCTGCCGCTGGCCTTCGCGCTGATCATCGGCGGGGCGCTCGGCAACGTGATCGACCGCATGCTGTTCGGCGCGGTGATCGACTTTCTCTACTTTCACCTGGGCCGCCACGGATTCCCCGCATTCAACGTGGCGGACTCGGCGATCAGCATCGGCGTGGCGCTGATGCTGTTTGAACAGATCGTCGCGAGCCGATCTGACGCGGACGACAAGCGGGCAAGGGAGACCACGCAATGACGCAGACCGTTCAAGCCGACAGCCTGGTGACCCTGCATTACCGCATGGCGCTGGCCGACGATGAAGATCTCATCACCACCTTCGGCGGCAGCCCCGCGACGCTCAAGCTGGGCAACGGCGAGCTCGCACCCACGCTCGAACACTGCCTCGCTGGTCTGCCGGTTGGCCAGCGGCGCGTGTTCGTGCTCGAAGCCGAGCAGGCGTTCGGTGCCCACAATCCGCAGTTGCTCGAGCGCGTGCCGCTGACGGCATTTCCGGCCGACGCGCCGCCCGAGGAAATGTCGATGATCGAGTTCACCGGTCCCGATGGCGCCAAGTACGCCGGTCTGGTGCGCCAGGTGCGCGATGGTGCGGCGACGGTCGACTTCAATCACCCGCTCGCCGGCAAGGCGATTCGCTTCGAAGTCGAGATCGTCGGTATCGTATAGGATCGAAGGATGGAAGTACTGCTTGCCAACCCGCGCGGTTTCTGTGCCGGCGTCGAGCGCGCGATCGAGATCGTCGAGCGCGCGTTACAGATTCACGGCGCGCCGATCTACGTTCGTCACGAAGTCGTGCACAACAGGTTCGTCGTCGATGATCTGCGCGCCAAGGGTGCGGTGTTCATCGAGGATCTGAACGACGTTCCGGCAGGCAGCACACTGATCTTCAGCGCTCACGGCGTGCCACAGCGCGTGCGCGCGGATGCCGAGGCGCGCGGCCTGCGGGTGTTCGACGCCACCTGCCCGCTGGTGACCAAGGTGCACGTCGAAGTCCAGCGCATGCGCGAGGCCGGGCGCGAGATCGTGATGATCGGCCACAAGGGCCACCCCGAAGTCGAAGGCACCATGGGCCAGGTGCGAGACGGCATGTATTTGGTCGAGAACGTCGACGACGTGGCGGGTCTGACGGTGCGCGACCCGCGGATGCTGGCCTACGTGACGCAGACCACGCTGTCGGTCGACGATGCCGCCGCGATCGTCTCGGCGCTCAAGACGCGCTTCCCGGCCATCGTCGGGCCGAAAAAGGACGACATCTGCTACGCCACGCAGAACCGCCAGGACGCCGTGAAGTTCATGGCGCCCCAATGCGATGTGGTGATCGTGGTCGGCTCGCCGAACAGTTCAAACTCCAACCGCCTGCGAGAAGTCGCGCAACTGCTGGACGTGCCGGCCTACCTGGTCGACAACGCCGAACAGATCGATCCGGCATGGCTCGCCAATCGCCGCCGGGTCGGTGTCACGGCAGGCGCCTCGGCGCCGGAACTGTTGGTCGATGCGGTAATCGAGCGCCTGAAGTCGCTCGGCGCAACGGCAGTACGCACACTCGATGGCGCGGCGGAACACGTGGTGTTTCCGCTGCCAAGAGGGCTGTCTCAGGGGCTGCCGCACGAACGCGGGTCCGCGTAAGGCGGCGGGCGGCGGAAAAATCGTGCTGCCCTGTCGGCCAGGCGGGGCGGCCGTCCTGGATGTGGCACGTCCAGAAGCCGCATGGATAGCCGCTCTCAGGGATGGCATGTCTGAGAGCGCCTATCCATGCGGCTTCCAGGCCAGCAGAGTTTCAGGGCCGGCCTTGCTTCGACCCCGCCTGTTCGACCCGACGCTCCGAGCGCAGCGGTGCTACTTCCAGCAGTAGTCGATGGCGTGGGGCGAACTGGTTTTGGTGTTGAGGTTGTCGAGCGTCATGCTTGCACATTTGGGATCGGCATAGCCGGCCGCCGGTGCTGCGCTAATCGTGAAACTGGCGGGCACGCCGGCTGCCGCCGCAACCACGACAACCGAGATGTTGTACTTGACCGCCCCGGACGAGCCCGACCAGTTCTTCCAGCCGGCCGGGGGCGCAGCCGGCGGAGCGGGAATGGCCAGGTAAGCGTTGTTCGACGAAAAGAACCGCTCCTGCATCTGCGCCATGTCCATCATCGTCGCCCGTGCCTCCGCGCGATTGCCGCGGCGCACGTATTCCTGATACGACGGATAGGCGATCGCGGCGAGGATGCCGACGACCGCCACGACGATCATCAGCTCGATCAGGGTGAATCCACGGGTACGAATGTTCATGTGATCCTACCGGTTACTGGACCAGCTGGCGCCAGGTCAGGCGGCCGGCGTTGCCGAAGAGACAGATGTCGGTTGCGGTGAGGCCAGCGCCGCCAGCCGAGAGGGCGTCACGAAGCGGATTGTTTGACTTCACATCCGTTCCCCAGCGTCCGCAATTGCGTTGTGCCGCCAGCGTCGACAGACACCCCCAGCCGGGCACGAAATCCGCGCACGCATGAGTGCTCGAATTGCTGCCGCTGCCGCTGCCGCTGCCGCTGCCGTCCGCAGCCGGATGTCGCTTGAAGAAGCGGACCGGGTTACCCATGCTCCCGTCGGTCTTGACACCGGACGGTGCAATGTAGCCGAGCGATCCAATGTCGAACTTGTCTGACTGGTCGATCCTGGCGTCGCTGTTGAGGTCGAATACACCGGACGGTGCCGCGCCGCCTGTCAGGTAATTCAGATAATACAGGCGGCCGACGATGTTGCCCGAGCACGGATCATCTGCTGGGGTGAGGGTCGTGAAGGTGAGGATCCCCCCCTGCACGAACGGTGCTTCAGAAGCGGTGCGTTCGCCGCTGTCGGGCAGGTCGAATAGCCAGCCAAGTTGCGGAACGGTGTTGGCGATATCGGCGGGGCAGAGGCCAGGGGTCTCGTTGGAAACGGCGTTCGCGTCCGTGAAGTTCGGTCTGCACGCCGACATGAAGAGATACTCGTTGCCGTTCTGTGTCGTCGTGTCGATGATCTTCTGGCGCTGTAGCTGCGAGCGGCTGGTGACGCGAGTCTTCGCCACATCCTCCTTGTCCCAGATGCCGTAAACCGAATCGATCTTGAACGGCCCCAGGTTGTCAGAGGAATTAATAAATGAACCTGTGCCGAACATGACCATGTATCCGCGATTCGGGTGGGGCGAAACCTCTACACCGGTCGTGATCGGTTGCGTGATATCCGTACCGTTATTGTCAGTGTACTGCGAGGCGAAAAGGGGCAGTGGCGAACTTGCCGAACCGAATGCCGGTGTCCACTTGGTCGGGTCGGTGTCCGATACGTCGATCTTCCACATATTGCCCTGAAGATCACCCGCGTAGATCGTATCTGCCGCACCGTCGAGGTCGCGGTCTACCGCCGCCGCGGAAGCAAGGCCGTTCTTGTTCGGATCTCCCAGGGGCAAAGTCGCGGACAGCGGTTCGCTCGGCGACTTGAGCTCGATCTTGAAGTAGTTGGTATCCTTTACCCACTTGTTGCCGGCACCCGGGCCGTCGAGCATCAAAACGTAGAGGTACGCGCGGCCCGTACCGATCTTTCCGTCGTTAATCGTATTGTTGAAACCATTGCCGAAAATCACCGCCCATTTACCGTTGTTCATCAGCCTGATGACGGGCGCGCTGAACGTGTAGCCGAGATCGGCGTCGTCGCGATCGGTGAACTCCCACATCACGATGTCTGTCGGTGGTAGTGAAGAGAACTGCTCGGGGCGCGTTACGTTCAGAGCATAGACGCCCTGACCGCCGGCATTCAGCCCGCCGACGAGCACCGTTTTCCAGTCGCTCGAACCCGCGCAGGTGCCGGAACACGCCTCGCTGACGACAGGGCTGCCGTCGACGAAGTACTTGTGGCTGTAGCCCGGCGAAGTAAGCTGGCTGAGCCGCGAATAGACGGCACTGGGCACGTAGGCGAACAGTTCCTCGCCTGGCGTCGCGCCGACCGTGCCGGGCTTGCTGGCATCGAAGGCGTGCAGCATGCCGTCGTTTGCGCCGACATATACAACCGGCCTGCGGTCGCGTACCAACTTGGCGAAGTCGTTGTAACCGGCCCCGGGCATTTCCGAAGCCGGAGGGCCGACATATATCGGATTCGAATTCACGATATCGCCGAGACGGTTGGTCACGGTCGCACCATTCGCGGTCCATGATCTGGCGCGCCACTGCAGGCCGGTCGGTGCTTCGTTAGTGGCGTCCCCGCGCAAGTAGCGCATGCGGTTCTCACCCTGGTTGTCGACCGTACCGAACTCGTCGCTATCGAGGAACTTGCGCTGGCGTTCGGACACGATTGACGGCGCGGTAGCGAAACCGGCTGGGTCGAAACGGATACCGCGCCGGGCGTTCGGGTTGGTCTCGTCGTTGCCGCTTACCAACAAGCCGTCATTGAAGCTCATGATGACGCGGTTGGTCGGCGTCGGTAGCAGCGACGCTGCTTCCCATACCGGGGTCGAAGCGATGGTGCCGTCGCTGGTGATCTCGTAGGCCTGGACGTTGCCGGACCAACGGTCCGAATCGTAGATGGCGCGATAAATGTAGGCACCGTCACCGGTACGCAAATCACCGCTCGATTGCGAGAGTCCGGAGTTCGAGCCGATCTCGCCCTCGACGCTGGCCAGCGCTTCCTTGATCGAGGCGATCATGCTCGCCGGGTTGCCGGCACGCAGCAGTGTCTTTGGCCACTGGCCGTTGAAGGACTGATTGACAGTTCCATCGGGTTTGAACGACGTGTAATTGACGTTCTTGGACCAGTCCAGCGGCTCGCCGGCACGGGCCCCGGTCTGCGTGTACTTTTCGGCACCCCCGTACTTGGCCATGTACCAGAATTGGGAATTGACGCCCAGTGCAGCGTTCTCTTCGACATTGATGACGAAGGTCTTGACCGTCTGACCCTTAAGAGTTTTCTGGCTGGTCACCGGATCGATGTAGGGAACATTGTTGGCCAGGTCGGGGCGAATGTCGTTGATTGCGGCCCAGTGGGCGAGCCCCGCCATGTAGAAGCTGGCTGCGACGCCTGCGCCGGTACCGGTTGTCGCAAGCGCAGGCAGGGTCGGGATTTCGAGATTGCCGAGTGCGTTGGTCAGGGCTGTGACGTCGATCGGATCACCGTTATCGAGGCTTCCCTGGTCAGCGGCCTGACCACCACTTGCCCTGCACTGGCTGGGGCCAAACGCTTCGAAGCTGCCTCTGGGCAGGCGTTTGTCGCAGTGAGTGAACTGATCGCCCATCGCGATGATGTAGTTCTTCTGGCAGGTGTACTGGATCGGATCGTCGTTGTTCCGGTACCAGTCCGTGATGACCGGAAAATCGTCATTGTTGGCAGGCGACGAGAACTGGTAGAACTCCTGCGTAGGCGGCAGCTTGCGCAAATAACGCAGGGACTCGTAATACATCTTGCCGAAATTGTCATAGGTCTTGTACCGGCCGGACTGCCTTCCGAATTTGTTCAAGTAGTTGACTACGCCCGAATTGGTGACTGCGCCACCCCACGAGCTGGTCGCTTCGGTCGGATCGGGGTTGGTGACAAATGTGCCGTCAGCCTGGCTCCACTCAGTGTTGGCGTTCGCGATGAAACCCAGCGAACCTGAATACTTGCGTGGAGCCACGTACTTGAGTTTTGAGCGCATCACTGCGTTGTCGATATCCGGCAGAATTTTGTTCAGTGGATCGGCCGGATCGGGGCGGTTGTTGTAGTACGCGAACACGCCGAAGCGCATTTTCTCTCCGTTGCGCTGCAGTTCGCCAACCGGCTTGAAGACGTTGCCGTACTGCTGGCAATTCTCGCGCAAAGGGTAAGTCTTGTTGCAGGCCTCGACTCGAACGTTGTAGGTGTTGTTGACGTTGTTCGTGTTCGTTGCCGTCGACGAGAAGTTGGCACTGTACTTGTTGCAGACGGTTTTGCCGTTTCCGTTCGTGCCCGTACCTAGGCAGGAGTTTATTCCCGTGATTGTCGTCGCTCCGCCCGAGAACGTTCCGAACGTGGTGCAACGATACGGATTGAGCGCGGTGCCGTTTCCGGTTGTAGCCGTGCATGTGCCAGACGAGTTGTCGGCCGATAGTGTGATCGAATTGCAATAGGGACTGGAATTTCGCGGATTGCAGGTGATTTCGCTTGTGCCGGTGGTCGTGTTTGTAACCGTTTCCGTTCCGCTCAGGGACATCTGGATCCCCATGCCGGCATTGACCATCGTGTAGGTCGTGTTGACGCTAAAGGGCGTCGCGCCGACGAATTCGGCAGTCGTTGGATTGAAGGTCTTGCTAGGAAACAGGTTGCCTTGGTTGCTGATGTAGGTGCGTTCGAGGATCGTCAGGGCCGCCGTATCGGTCGAGCGGTTGCCGCCGGTGGTCGCGTAGCGGAATGCATCGAGGCCGGTCATCGTCGCCCAGTTGAGGAAGTTGCCGCTCCACTGCCCTGAACTGCAGGCATGGGTAGTTGCGGCCGCGATTCCGACCGGCACGAAGTGATTGGCCGAATAGTCGTAGCAGAGGTTCGGATCGAATAAACCTTCGAATTGGTCGGTGCGAACATATGGAATGCCGTTGTACGCGGCGGTGATCGCCGTCGGCCACTCGACCGACATATCGAACAGCACGTTCGAGGGAACGTTCCCGCGCAGATTCAGCGGAATCTCGGCGAGCGTGCCGCTGAACGCGACGCCGGGCCAGAGCGAGCAAAACGTGAGCAGGGCGACGAGGTGCTTGGCGAATTTCATTTTGCTTCTCCGGTACTGAGCTATTGCGTCGAGCGGGGTGATTCGTTCAGTAGATAAAGGTTTCCTGGAGCGTCGTTTGGGCCGACAGTCGTCCGGAACCCACGGTCGTGATCTGGTAGTACTTTGTCGGGCAGCCGCCGCTGCTCGAGGAAGATTCGCCGGACAGGTTCGCGCACTTCTTTTCGATGAAATAGCGTGGCTGCGCCGACACGAGAGCGATCTGTGGCGTGCCCGTCGTCCCGGTACCGATCTCGACGCTGGGCGAACTGGCCATCGAATATCGTTCTGGAATCGGCGTTTTGCACAAGGCTTGATTGACCTTGAAGAGGCAGTCGCACAATCCGTCTGGGCAAGCAGGGCCGAACGCTAGAGGATCGACCGGCAGTGCCGGCTTGCTCCAGTCGCCCGTGATGCGAATCTCGGCATCGCGCAATGCCGCCTCGGCAGCTGCAAAAGCAATGTCGACATCCCGGAAATTGCGCGCCAGCTTTTCTTCGGTGGTCGTTGTGCCGACGACGCCCACGCCGATGATTGTGAATACGATGAGAAATATCAGCGCTGCCAGCAGGGCGGCTCCGCGCTGAACGTGGGCCGCTGGGGTCGAGAACGAGAGGCTTGTACGTATTTGCATGGCGCTCACTTGCAGACCGGGAAATTGCGCAGCGACATGAAGTTGGCGAATTGCAATCGAACCCGACCGTCGGCGGCGCCAGAGTAGGTGCCGCCCTCGGCATCCGCGTTTGCCGCAGCGTCGTAGTCATCGCCAAAGTGCTTGAACGTCTTTGCCAAGCGGTCGCTACCGGTGGCTTGGGTGGTACGAACGATCAGGGAGACCAGTACGCCGCGCACGTCATCCCAGACGGAGACCTTGTTTGCAGGCGCGTAGCGGTTGGTGACGGTGTCACCGTCGGTGTCTTCAGCGTAGAGCAGTTGTAGGCTCTCTACCCCCGGAATCAGCGCCAGGTTTCTATCTGCCGGATTTACCACCGCCGGATTGTCTGTGCTGCAGAACAGAGAGGGTTCATTGTTGTTGGCTGGGTCGGCGGCCACGTAGATCGTGTCCTGAACAAGGGTGCCACGGCGGACAGCGTTGCCGAGACAGTCCAGTACCACGCCATCCGGTCCGGTGTTGTCCGGGTTGTCCTGTCCATAGTAGCGAACAGTTAGCGAGTCGCTCTTGTTGTGGATATTGGCGACAACGCCACCACCAAGGTCGACCGTGGAGAGGTCGTTGGTCGCCCGAATGGATGGGCCGACGGCGGGATCGGCGCCACAGATCTCCTGCGCGATAGGGCCGGCATAGAGGTCGCTGTACGTCGACAGTGTGTCGCGGAAGCCGGCCCGACGAACTGACCGGGATACGAGATCGAATCCGAATCGCGCCGATTCCTCGAGTCGGGTCAGGTCCGTCTGAGCGCGCTGCGCACCGATGCCGCTCATGTAGGCGCTGGTGATGACCAGCACGATCAGGAGTCCGATCGCGAGGGCGATCATCAACTCAATCAGGGTCACGCCCCGCTGCAAGAAAGATCTGCTCGTCATGGTGTCGTGTTTCACAGATTCGTCCTGACGCATTCCCAGTCCGATGTCTTCGTGCCGTCGCCCGCTGTCGTGACCTGCCAGGACTGGCCTTCTATCCAGCAGACCTTGACGACGAAGGGCCCGGTGGGGTTGGCCGCCACCGCATCGCAAGCCCATGCGCCGGGGACGCCGTCGTTGGGTGTCGCGTCGCTGCAAACTGTGCCCGCGCCGGCCGGCAGCATGGCAGCCAGGCGGGCCGACCACATCGCGAAATCGGTGACGTACATCTCGTCCGCGGTGCATCCAGCCGACTTGAGGCAGTCCGCCTGTGCTGTTCCGCTCGGGGTCTGGAATTTGGCGAGTATCAGCACGTTGCTGCGCAGTGTGTCGGCCATGCTGTAGGCCTGTTGTGCGGCGATGGTTCGATAGTTCGACGAGCTGGTCAGCTTGTAGCTGTTGATGATCAGGCCGAGCATGCCGAGCATGCCGAACGAGAGGATCAGAATCGCGATCAGCACTTCGAGCAGCGAAACGCCGGTCTGTCTCGACCGACCGGCATTGGGTGAGAGCGTGGATTTCATTCGAGTCGTCTTCACGGGCAGGTTACCTTGCTCGCCGCCGGACGGCCGGTGGCAGACACTACAACCGAACGTCCCGTCCCGAGTGCCGGATCACACAGCAGGAACGAGCCGCCGGTGGCCGGCAGCAGGCCGCCGTAGGGCCGAAACGATAGATGGCTCGTACTCGGAAAACCCGCGGCGATCAACGTCGTTGTGCCGCCCAGCGATTCGGTTTTCTTCAGGATCTGCTCGGTCGCTTCGCGCGTTCCATTGGCATTGGTGTCGACGAATACGATGCGCCCGGTCTGCCAGGCATCGCCAGAATTGGCGCAGGTGTTGAGATCGGCACTCGCGCACAGCGTGACGCGCACACCGCGGCTGGCCGCCTCGCTGCGCGCCAGCGAGATATCGCCGACAAGTTCGTTGATCTGCGAAGTGAGCCGGCTGTTGATGATGAAATCGCGAAAATTCGGGGCGGCAAGACTCAGGATGATCGCGAGAACGGCGATGGTGACCAGCAGTTCGATGAGCGTGAAGCCGCGCGTCGCCACACGCTTTGCGATGCGCTGGCTCCGCAGGACGGCAGTCACGGGCGATGCAGGTCGAATTGAGGGCTTTTTCACGATGGTCTCATCCTATAATCGGTGCCGACTTCAACTCAATGACGGAACGATGAGTGGCCGGTTTCTGCCGACACGCGGTTGATGATGATTCGCCGGCCGCGAAATTCTGCACGCTCGCGCTCTGTCTCATGGCTTCCGGTTTGCTGCATGGGTTGGTGCTCGTCGTGCCGTGGTCGACGCTCGGCCCGTTCAGTATGTCGGGCCCGGCGGCTGAACGTCGCGCTGGCCCTGCGTCGCGGTCGATCGTCGATCGAACGCCGACGAGGTTGCGCGTGGACTTGGCTGTTCCCAGGCTACCGCTTGTCGTCGAGCCACCAAAGGACGAAGTCGCGCGCCCGGCACTTGCCCTGCCGCGGTCGATTCCGGAGGTCGCCCCGAAGTCCGCACCCGAGCCGGAGCCGCAGTTGCCGGCAGCGCCTGAGCAGCCCGAGCCGGATGATGCTGCCGCGGGTGATGCCGAGGGACGCACCCTGCCGCTGCCGCAGTACTTCCCCGCGGAGAAACTAACTCGCCAGCCCGAACTTGCGGACGAGATGGGCGATTCCCTTCAGGAATCCCTCGAAGCCGGCTTCCGGGGCCATGTCGTGATCCGGCTGTTCATCGACCAGACCGGCAAGGCGGACAAGGTTCGGGTAATGGAGTCTTCGCTGCCAATTCAGATCGAGGGCCTCGTGGTCAAGTCGTTCTTCCACGCACGTTACAGACCGGGCGAGATCGATGGCCAGCCTGTGATGAGTGAAATGACCGTTGCGGTCGATCTGTCCGCGGGGCCCGAGTTGTTCCAGCCTGCGAGCCCGGTCGACGTCACGGTTGGAGCCGGGACAGGCAAACCATAGCGAGCCGGGCTCGAGCATCGTAGCCGGAATCGGGCGCCCGACCGGGGAGCGAGACACGCGAAAAAGGCCAACCCGCGAGAGTTGGCCCAAGTGATGGTTTTCGTGGTGCTGCTGACCGGAATCGAACTGGTGACCTACTGATTACGAATCAGTTGCTCTACCGACTGAGCTACAGCAGCGACGGGCGCAAATTATGCCAGCCATCGACCCGACTCGCAATGTCGCGCGGACTTGCCGATCAGACCACCGCTTCTTCCTTCTTGGCCTGCGGCTTGATGAACTGTTCGCGCGAGACGCCGAGCCACATTACCAGCGGGCTGGCCACCAGCACCGACGAGTAGATGCCGAACAGGATGCCGATGGTCAGGGCCAGCGCGAAGTAGAACAGCGTTTCGCCGCCGAAGATCAGCATCGACAGCACCATCATCTCGGTCGAACCGTGGGTGATGATGGTGCGCGAGATCGTGCTGGTGATGGCGTGATTGATGACTTCCGGCGTGCCCATGCCGCGCTTCTTCTTGAAGGTCTCGCGCACCCGGTCGAACACGATCACCGATTCGTTGACCGAGTAGCCCAGCACCGCCAGCACCGCCGCCAGCACCGCCAGCGAGAACTCCCACTGGAAGAATGCGAAGAAGCCGAGAATGATGATGACGTCGTGGAGATTGGCGATGATCGCGCTGACCGCGAAACGCCACTCGAAGCGAAATGCGAGGTAGATCATGATGCCCACCACCACCATCAACAGCGCCATCGCGCCGTCGGTGGCCAGTTCCTTGCCGACCTGCGGGCCGACGAATTCGACCCGCCGCAGCTGCGGCTCGGCCCCGGCCACCGTCTTGAGCGAGCCCATGACCTTTTCGCTGACCCGCGCCGAATCGAGATCCTTCTGTAGCGGCAGGCGAATCAGCAGTTCGCGCGAATTGCCGAAGTTCTGCACCTGGACATCGGCGAATCCGTCATTGGTCAGCGTCTCGCGCACCTTGGCCACGTCGGGCGCTTCTGCGTAGCCGACTTCGACCAGCGTGCCACCGGTGAACTCCACCGAGAAATGCAACCCGCGGGTGGCGAGAAAGAGCACCGCTAGCAGGAAGGTCACCAACGAAATCACGTTGAAGACCAGCGCATGCTTCATGAACGGGATGTCTTTTTGGATCCGGAAGAATTCCATGGTTGTTCCGTGAGGGGTGAGGGGAGAGGAGCGAGGAGGGCGGGGTTCGACGGTTTTCCGCCTCACCCCTCACCCTTCACCCCTGATTTCCTTGGGGCTTCCACACCTGGCCGATCGAGATCTTGTCGAGCTTGCGCTGGCGGCCGTAGAGCAGATTGACCAGCGCGCGCGAGATCACGACTGCGCTGAACATCGAGGTCAGGATGCCCAGGCAATGCACGACCGCGAAGCCGCGCACCGCGCCCGAGCCGAAGATCAGCAGCGCCAGGCCGGCGATCAGGGTGGTGATGTTGGAGTCGACGATGGTGGCCCAGGCCCGTTCGTAGCCGGCCGAGATTGCCGCCTGCGGGCTGGCGCCATTGCGCAGTTCCTCGCGCACCCGCTCGTTGATCAGCACGTTGGAGTCGATCGCCATGCCGAGCGCCAGTGCGATGGCGGCGATGCCGGGCAGCGTCAGGGTTGCCTGCAGCAGCGACAGCAGGGCGATCAGCAGCATCAGGTTGGAGGCCAGCGCCAGCACCGAGACCAGACCGAAGATCAGGTAATAGGCGACCATGAAGGCGGCGATCGCGGCGAAGCCCCACAGCGTGGACTTGAAGCCCTTTTCGATGTTTTCGGCGCCCAGCGACGGGCCGATTGTCCGTTCCTCGACGATTTCCATTGGGGCGGCCAGGCTGCCGGCGCGCAGCAGCAGCGCAATGTCATAGGCTTCGGTGGTCGTCATGCGGCCGGAAATCTGCACCCGGCCGCCGGCGATCTCGGTACGGATCACCGGCGCAGTGACGACCTCGCCCTTGCCTTTTTCAATCAGCAGGATCGCCATGCGCTTGTTGACGTTGTCGCGTGTCACGTCCTTGAAGATGCGCGAGCCGGCCGAGTCGAGCGTCAGGTGCACCGCCGGCTCGTTGGTATCCGAAGCGAAGCCAGGCTGCGCGTCGGTCAGCCGGTCGCCGGTCAGCACCACCTGCTTCTTCACCAGCAGCGGCTGGCCGCCGCGTTCGGTGTACAGCTCGGTGCCGAATGGCACCTGGCCCTGCAGTGCGCCTTCGAGCGCGCCCGCGGTGTCGTCGACCATGCGAATCTCGAGGGTCGCGGTGCGGCCGAGTATGTCCTTCGCCTTGGCGGTGTCCTGCACGCCCGGCAACTGCACGACGATGCGGTCCGAGCCCTGCTGCTGAATCACCGGCTCGGCCACGCCGAGCTCGTTGATGCGGTTGTGCAGCGTGGTGATGTTCTGCTTGACGGCGAATTCCTGGATCCGGTTCTGCGACTGCGGGCTCAGCGTGCCGACCAGAGTGAAATCCGCACCGTCCTGACGCTCGCTCAGTTGCAGGTCGGCGGTCGAATCAGTAATCGCATTCCTGCCCTTGTCGCGCGTCTCGGCGTCGCGAAACTTCACCAGCACGCTGTTGCCTTCGCGCGCGACGCCGCCGTGGCGAACGCCTTTGTCTCGCAGCAGGCTGCGCAGGTCGGCCGACATCGAATCGAGACGCTTGGTCAGCGCGCCCTTCATGTCCACCTGCAGCAGAAAGTGCACGCCGCCGCGCAGATCGAGACCGAGGTACATCGGCTTCGCGTGCATCGACTGCAACCAAGCCGGCGTGGCCGGCAACAGGTTGAGGGCGACCACGTAGGTCGGATCGGCCGGGTCGGGGTTGAGCGCCCGCTCGATGGTGTCGCGCGCCTTCAACTGCTCGTCGGTCGTCGCCAGGCGCGCACGAACGCTGGTCGCATCGAGCGTAACCCCGCCGGCGGAGAGATTGCCGGCCTTGAGCGCCGCTTCCACGCGCTCCATCAGCTTGCTGTCCACCTTGATGGTGGCCTTGGCACTCGACACCTGGACCGCCGGCAGCTCGCCGTAAAAATTCGGCAAGGTGTAGATCACGCCGAGCAGCAGCGCGACGGCGACCGTGACATAGACCCAGATCGGATAGCGGTTCATGAGGGGGTGAGGGGGAAGCGAGTGAGGGGGAAGGGGTAAGGAGTGAGGGGGAAGGGGTGAGGGGGAGGAGATATGGCGGGACGGGGCGCCTCGCACCCCTCACGCCTCACTCCTCACGCCTCACGCCTCACCCTTCACCCTTCACAGCGTTTTCAGGGTGCCCTTGGGCAAGAGGGTGGAGACCGCCTGCTTCTGCACGGCGATCTCGACGTTGGGCGCGATTTCGACCTGCAGGTAGGCGTCGCCGACCTTGACGATCCTGCCGGCCATTCCGCCCTGGGTTATTACCTCGTCGCCCTTGGCCAGCGCCTCGACCATGGTCTTGTGTTCCTTGGAACGCTTCATCTGCGGGCGGATCATCAGGAAGTACAGCACGACGAACATCAGCAGGATGGGCAGCATGCCCATCAGGCCACCGGTCGGGTCGGAGGCGGAAGAGGCTTGCGCCCAGGCATTCGATATCAGCATGAATACTCCAGCGGGTTTTTCGTAACCGCGGATTGTACCAGTTGTACCAGTTCGACCGCTGCCGCCGCGCCGGACAACGTGCCCGCACAGCAGCACACCGCGCGGTCGCGCGGCCGAGATCACCGCAAGCCGTATGAATGGGCGACATCGGGAGGGCGTGTCGCGCGAAACCGGTGCAATAGCGATCCCGGCAGTCGGGTAGGTTGGGCTGAGCGTTGCGAAGCCCAACGATATGCGGCGGAGGGAGCTTGGTGGGCTTCCTGCGTCAGCCCGAACTACTCGCTACGGCCATGCACTGACCGCGGCTTGTTGGGCTTCGCTGCGCTCAACCCACCCTACCGCCCGGCGCCCTGCAAGCTGCACCGGCTGGCGATCTGCGGCCTGCCATGGCTGTGACCCGCATGGATAGGCGCTCGTGGAATTGGCATTCCTGGGAGCGCCTATCCATGCGGGTTGCAGGCCATGTGTTCCGCAGCATTCTGCGCAATATCGGTTCAGGGCGAAAATATGCGGCGGTCGACCGCGCGGCGCGGTGAGGCGCAGGGTTCCATCGGCTTGACCGGCGGCGGACACTGCCGCAGATCGCCCAGCGTGGCCTCGGTGCGTTCGCGATACCGCTCGGCGGTTTCATCCGGCCCCGGCCGGCCGTCGGGTTTGATCGCCCGCAACTCGATCTTGCGAATCGGCGGCGCGAGCGGGAACGTGCTCTGATACTGCATCACCAGCCGACGTTCCGCCATATCCACGCTGGCCAGCACCGGGCGCAGGGGCACCGGAATCATGGCGCCCTCCCGGTAGCGCAACAGCAGGAACGGCTCGAGATCCCGCGGCAGGGAAAGCTGCAGCCGACCCCCGCTGGCCGGCCTGATGATCAGCGTCGCCTCGCGCGGCAGGAAACCATTGAGCCGGTCGCCGTGGGCGACCCGATGCCCGCCGACGCAGGGCACGAACGCATATTCGGTCTGGCGCGCGCGCGGCCCCATCACCATCATGAATCCGCGCTCGTCGCGCGCCAGCGGCACCAGCCCGGCCGTTTTGCCGGCGGCGAGCCGCACCGACTGCAGCGCGCCCTCGCGCACGAACAGCGCGGTATCCGGAAACCAGGCAGTGCGCTGATTCATGCCCCCGCCCTTGTCAGTGCATTCGTGATCGAGCGCAGGATCGTCGTTCTGGTCGATCAGCGCTTCCTGCCGCGTCGCCAACGTCAAACGACCCTGCGCATCGAAATCGAAGGCGATCTTGGTGCTGAGCGAAAAGTACTCGCCGTCGCGATCACTCGCGGTGATGAGCACCATGCCGAACGGCGTGTAGTTGGCCCGTTCGGGCGCGACGAAGCCGGCGGGCGCCGCCTCCGCTTCTGCGGGGCGCGCAGGCGATGCCGGGCCGGCGTCCGGCTGCATCGGTGCGCAGGCGGCGAGCCCGAGTGCCGCCGCGGCCATCAGTGCATGGACGAGAGTCGCGGGCCTCATTGGACCGGCATCTCGCTGGTGCACTCACCGATGTGAGCAGCACTGGTCGATACCTTGACCGTGGCGCTCTCGCTGTCCCGCGTCATCTTGAACTCCCAGGCGCCGGGCAACATCTGCGAGTCGGCCAGCGCGACCGTGCCGGCGCAGGCGAGCAGCAGTGGCGCAAGGCGCAGGCGGCGGAGCGTCGGGTGGAACATGTCGAATCTCCTTGCGGCGCGAAGCGCGGGCTGGGCAGCGCATGATATACGATAGCCCAGCGCGTCCGCCACCCAAATGGCATCGTCGAGCAAGGCGCCCATTCACGGTGGCTGCTGGCCGCGGGTCTCGCCAGCGCGTTCGCCCGCAAAGCGCGCGATCAGGTCGGCAAGAGCGCCCGACTCGATCGCCTCGCGCAGTTCGCGCATCAACTGCTGGTAGTAGTGCAGGTTGTGAATGGTGGCGAGCTGGGCGCCGAGTATTTCCTTCACCCGCGACAGGTGATGCAAGTAGGCGCGCGAGAAATTGCGGCAGGTGTAGCAGGCACAGGTTTCGTCGAGCGGGCTGGGGTCGTCCTTGTGCTTCGCATTGCGGATCTTGAGGTCGCCGAAGCGCGTGAACAGCCAGCCGTTGCGCGCATTGCGCGTCGGCATCACGCAGTCGAACATGTCGATGCCGGCGGCCACCGCCTGCACGATGTCTTCCGGCGTGCCCACGCCCATCAGGTAGCGCGGCTTGTCGGCAGGCAGGCGCGGCGCGGTGTGGGCGAGAATGCGCGCCATGTCCGCTTTCGGCTCGCCGACCGAGAGGCCGCCGATCGCGTAGCCATCGAAGCCGATGTCGGCGAGCCCGGCCAGCGATTCGTCGCGCAGATCCTCGTACATGCCGCCCTGCACGATGCCGAACAACGCATTGTCATTGCCAAGCCGGTCGAACTCGTCACGCGAGCGGCGCGCCCAGCGCAAGGACAAGCGCATCGAATCCGCCGCCTCGGCGTGGCTGGCCGGGAACGGCGTGCAGTCGTCGAAGATCATCGCGATGTCTGAATCGAGCACCGTCTGGATGCGCATCGACTCCTCGGGCGTGAGAAACAGCCGGTCGCCATTGACCGGCGAGGCGAACGCCACACCGTCCTCGCTGATCCTGCGCAGCGCGCCGAGCGAGAACACCTGGAAGCCGCCCGAATCGGTGAGGATCGGCCCGTTCCAGCCCATGAAGCGGTGCAGGCCGCCGAATTTCCCGATCACCCGCGGCCCCGGCCGCAGCCATAGGTGGAAGGTGTTGCCGAGCACGATCTGCGCGCCGGTTTCGCGGATATCGCGCGGGGTCATGGCCTTCACCGTTCCGTAGGTGCCGACGGGCATGAAGGCCGGCGTGTCTACCGCGCCGTGGGCCAGCGTCAGCCGCCCGCGGCGTGCTGTTCCCGCTGTCGCGAACAGATCGAACCTCAAGTGTCGCTCCGGGTCAGCAACATCGCGTCGCCATAGCTGAAAAAGCGGTAACGCCGCGCTATCGCATGCGCATAGGCGGCGCGCACGCTGTCGAAGCCGGCGAAGGCCGACACCAGCATCAGCAGGGTCGACTTCGGCAGGTGGAAGTTGGTGATCAGGCGGTCCGCCACGCGAAACGCGAAGCCGGGCAGGATGAACAGTTCGGTCTCGCCCTCGCCGGCAGTCAGCACGCCGCCGTGCGCGAGCGCCGCGCCTTCCAGCGCGCGCAGCGTGGTGGTGCCGAGCGCGATCACGCGTCCGCCGCGCGCGCGGGTGGCGGCGAGGGCATCGACCGTCGCCTGCGCAATCCGGTAGCGTTCGCCGTGCATGCGGTGGCGCGCGAGATCGCTCACGCGCACCGGCTGGAAGGTGCCGGCGCCGACGTGCAGCGTGACATGGGCGAGATCGACACCGCGCTCGCGCAGTCGGGCCAGCAGCGGCGCGTCGACATGCAGCCCGGCGGTCGGCGCGGCGACCGAGCCTCGCTGGCGCGCGAATACCGTCTGGTAGCGCGCTTCGTCGGCGGCGTCGGCCGGCCGGCGGATGTAGGGCGGCAGCGGCAGTTCGCCGTGCCGCTCGATGAGTTCGAGCAGATCGTCGTGAGGTGGAAAGCCGAGCCGGTAGAACTCGCCCTGGCGACCGAGCACTTCGACCTCGAAGGCGTCGGCCAGCCGCAGCCGGCTGCCGGGCCGCGGCGGTTTGCTGGCGCGCACCTGCGCCAGCGCTTCGTGCGCACCGAGTGGCCGTTCGATCAGCACTTCGACCAGCCCGCCCGAGGGCTTGACCCCGCGCAGGCGCGCATGCAGCACGCGGCTGTCGTTGACGATCAGCAGGTCGCCCGGTTCGAGCAGGTCGGCGAGATCACTGAAGCGCCGCTCATCGAAGGCGCCGCCGCGCACCAGCAGCAGGCGGCTGGCCGCGCGTTCGGGCAGCGGCTGTTGGGCGATCAGTTCGGGCGGCAGCGGATAGTCGAAATCGTCCAGCGTGTATTGCATATTCTTGTCGGACCGCATGGCTTCGGCGATAATGCGCGCTCTCTCTGAGCCGACGTCGTCGGCAGCCCATCCGGCCGGGATGGCGGAATCGGTAGACGCAGCGGACTCAAAATCCGCCGCCCGTGAGGGTGTGGGGGTTCGAGTCCCCCTCCCGGCACCAAATGATAGTCCGATAGTCCGATGTTGGATCGATAGGCTCCATGAGCGCCGGTTCTTCCCGGACCACTCGGTCTATCGACGCCCGGTTCGGCAGTCGCAAGCTCATGAGGGCTTGCCGCCGGTGCGATTGCTGGAGACGGAGGCGCTACCTGCGCGCCCTCGAACGCCACGTTCGGAATCGATCGTCACCCCGCGGAGAGCGTTACGGGCGGGAAGGACAAATGTGTCGGGGAAAATTGCTCGGTCGACGCTCGACGCGGACAATCGGCGTCGCGGGAGGACTGAAGGTCGGATCGGCCGGCAGGCGCGCCGTGAGGGTGGCGCGCCTGCCGGCCGATCCGGGTGAACTGATCCGCGCGGACTGAGCGTTAGGCGGCAGAAATGTCGAGCTGGTACTTCACCGGTCCCCGCGACTGCTTGCCGATGGCATCGACGAACTCGCCATTGACGGGCGCCTTCTTCCCGTACGGGCTGGTGAGAATCGCGACGTGGCCGCCGAAGAACGCGACCGACTCGACGATGTCCGATCCTTCGAGGTACTTGTTGCCCGCAGTGGCGCAGGCCGGCGTCACCAGATCATCCTTGATGGCGTAGTTCTGGTACCAGTGGACCTTCAGGTCGGCCAGCCCTTTCAGGTTCAGCGGCTTGCCGTAGAGCTGCACGGGAAGGGTTCCGTCATCGCCAATCGGTTCCTGGAAGGTGGATGAACTCATCTTGGCGATCTCGAGCGGCAGGTGCACGCGTTCCTTCAACAGCCAGCGGAACAGCGCGGCCGGGGTCTTGCCGGGATTAAGATCCGTGGCCCGATGCAGCGAGGCCTGATCCAGCACCTTCACCAGCGGCGTCTCGCGATCGATCGCGACCATGCGCATGCCGAGGCTCAACAGGTAGCCATTGGCGACCTTGTTGCCGCTTGGCAGGGTGGTCGTGATGAAGTCGTGATGCATATTCGGCATGCCGCTGATGGCGTCACTGTAGGTGCCGTCCACCGGCGTCACGTTGGTGATCAATGCATCGCAGACGCCCTGCATCTTCCCGGAAAGGATGTTCATCAAGGAGATATATCCGCCCTGACAAGTCCCGTTCAGTGTCACCTTCTTGCCGTTCAGCTTCTTGATCTTGTCGCAGAGTTCGATGGTCTGATCGCAATCGTCCTCTGGCGTCATGGCCTGGACTTTCGGGTCGGTCAGGATGTCCTTGACCACCCGAACGTAGGTCGGGATACCCTCGTTGGCAAAGGAGTGCGCGTAGCTCTTGTTCTCGCCCGGCAGGAAGGACAGGATGTGAACCCCCAGCATGTACGGAGGCACGAGGAGCACCGGCTTCAGATCCTTGCGCACCTTGACGTCCTTCTTGGTGGGCAGCACCTGATACATGAGAAAGGAATCTGTCTCATGCACGAGCGGGTAATTCGCGGACTGAAACTGGAACCCGAACTCGTCCTTGATCTTTTCGATCTGCTCGTTGAAATTGGCCACCGATTCCATGATCTCCGCTTCGCGGCGCATGAAGCCGGCCAGCGTTTCCCCTTCGGCTTTGCCTAAGGTATTGATCAAGGCACGCATACCTTCTTCCATTTGATCGAAAGCGAAGTCGGTGAGCTTCTCGCGCGCCCCGTCCATTCCCTTCTTTGCCATGGAAACGTTGTGGCCCATCATCTCGAACGTATCCATCACACTCAGGGGATTTTCCTTGGCCGCCTGAAGCGCGATGTGGGCAGCGATGTACAGGTTGTCGTTGAATTCGCTCACCTCACGGTTGGTCGCGCGCATCATCGCCAGGAGGTAACGGAACCAGCTATTCGTGATATCGGGTGTTTCCTTCAGAAGTGCCAACATATGCCTATTCCTCCATTGCTAGCTGCGCAACCTGCAATGCCATTGTCGCATTCGTCGTGCGTGAATGGCGTGCGACTGCGATGGTTGATGATGCGAGAAGTTGCTACAAAAATCCCCATTCGCTCGTTTTTGGCAAGCCGCCCGGCTTTTCCCGGAATTGCCAGAACCGAAGGATGGCCGGTGCGTGCCAGGAACGAATCCTGCGGCGCAACAAGGCAGTTCGCCTTCTTCATCACGCCAGCTTTTCAGAATACCCTCATGCTCCGTCGGGAGCAAGATGCTGCGCCGCGACAAGCGACTTGCCAGCATTGGGTTGCTGCGGAGCGCAATGCTTTCCGTATTGTGCTCAATGCCTTATGAGCACTTATGAACTACGCAGGGCGCGCACCGATCCGGGGCGTCGCGCCGGATTGTCGACGGATCCAGATGGTTGAACGCCGGCTGCGTTCACGAAGCCAGCAGAAACTCGCGGACGTGGCGGATCTGCGCTTCGTCGAGCAACATCGGCGCGTGGCCGACGCCGGGGATTTCCACCAACTCGGCATGGGGTCCGCGCCGGGTCATTTCCTGCGCGGTTTCGCGCGTCAGCACATCCGACGTCTCGCCTCGCAGCACGCGGGTCGGGCAGCGGATAGCGTCATAAACCGGCCATAGCTCATGGTCCTTGCCTTCGCCCATCACCGCCCGGAACGGCTCTGCAATGCCTGGGTCATAACGCACGTCGTATTTTCCATCGGCGTGGGCCTTCACCGTGTTCTCGGTCAAATGACGCCACTGGGCATCGCTGAGGGGACCGAATGGCGCCGCAACCAGGCGCAGGTAAGCCTCCGCCTGCTCGATGGAATCGAAGCGCGGCGCCAGGCCGAGGAACTCGCCGATTCGCGCGATGGAAGCCGCCGTCACCACCGGTCCGACGTCCACCAGCAACAAGCGGCGGATCGGCGATTTGGCGAGCGCCGCGAGCGTCATGCCGATCAGGCCGCCCATCGACGTGCCCACCCAATCGACCGAGGTTGCGTCGAGGCGTGCCAGCAAGGTCACCATATCGGCCATGTACTGCGGTACGCCGTACAATGCCTTGTTGGGAAGCCAGTCGCTGATGCCGCGTCCGACCACGTCCGGGCAGACCACCCGGTACTCGCCGGACATGGTCTGGGCAAGGAAATCGTAGTCCCGGCCTGAGCGTGTCAGCCCGTGGACGCACACCAGAACCTTTGAATTCGCCGGATCCCCCCATTCCGTGTAAGCCATCTTGTGGAACCCGGCCTGGCTCAGGCATTGCACTTCGCGTTGACGCATGGCGGTCATTCGAATCTCCTTCCATCGCAATAGCGTACGGTTCTGATCGATTTGGCCGCGGGAAGAGCCGACCGTCGAGACGCACAGCACCCCCGGGCCGGCAGGCGACGCGGCGGCGAAATGATCAGACAAGAAAATGATTGGATAAGATACTGCCCGGTGCCCATGAACCGTCGTTGAAGCACTACTCGCCACGATTCTATACCCAAGCGGATACTCAATCAGGGAGGACCGACCATGCTGCAACTGGCGACGCTGATCGAACACCATGCGAGATTTCGTCCGCAGGAGGTCGCGGTTGTCTTCGAGGACGAACGGTTGACCTGGCAGGCGTTCTTCGACCGCGTCGATCGATGCGCGAGACTGCTCCATGCGATCGGGGTGCGCAAGGACGACCGTGTCGCCACCTTGCTGCCGAATTGCCGTGAACTGCTGGAAATCTACTGGGCGGTTCCGTCGATCGGCGCCGTGCTGGTGCCCTTGAGTCCCTTGTTGATGCCAGCTGGACTGGCCAGTCTGATCCGCGATTCGGGTGCCTGCTGCTTGTTCACCCAGCGGTCGATGACACCGTTGCTCGATCAGATACGCGCGGAAGTGCCAGGGCTGGCGCCGGAGCGCGTGCTGCTGATCGACGGCGATTTCGGCGATTACCGCGGCTATGGTCCGTCGGTCGGCGACGCTGAGAGTCCCGCGGTCGCGGTCAGCCAGAACGACTTGTTCAACATCATGTACACCAGTGGCACGACAGGACTGCCAAAGGGCATCATGCACACGCACTTCGTACGTTCCATGTACTGCACGCTGTTCGCCTCGGCATGGCGCATGACGCCTGAATCGGTGGTGCTGCACACCGGCGCCATCGTGTTCAACGGCGCCTTCGTCACGCTGATGCCCTGTTTCTATCTCGGCGCGCGCTATGTGCTGCAGCGCCAGTTCGACGCCGACCAGGCGATCGACATCATCGAGCGGGAGCGTGTAACGCATACGATGATGGTGCCTGCCCAGATCATCGCGCTGCTCAGCTCGCCGAAGTTCTCCCCGGAAAAGCTGGCCTCCCTGCAGATGATCCTTTCGCTCGGCGCGCCCCTGTACAAGGAACAAAAGGACATCCTCAACCGTGTTCTTCCGAACCGCTTCTACGAACTCTATGGTCTCACGGAGGGATTCTGGACCATCCTCGACCGCACGCAGTCGATGCGCAAGGCAGGCTCCGTGGGCGTGCCGCCGGCATATTACGAGATGCGCATCGTGCGCGAGGACGGAACCGATGCGTTGCCGGAGGAGGTCGGAGAGATCGCCGGTCGCGGACCTTCATTGATGAGCGGCTACTACAACCGCCCCGACCTCAGCGAGCAGGCAGTCCGGGACGGCTGGCTGTTTACCGGAGACATGGGGTATGTCGACGCAGAGGGCTACCTCTATCTTGTAGATCGCAAGAAGGACATGATTGACAGCGGTGGGGTCAAGGTGTACCCGAAGGATATCGAAGAGGTCGTGGTTCGGCATCCCGCCGTGCGTGAAGTCGCGGTATTCGGCGTGCCCCATGAAAAATGGGGCGAAACCCCGGTTGCGGCGGTCGTGCTGTGCGAGCCCGATGCCGTGACCGCCGAGGAATTGCGCGACTGGATCAACGAGCGCGTGGACGCGCGTTACCAGCGGGTCCACGCGGTGCACATCATGGGCGAGTTCCCGCGCAACGCGGCCGGAAAGACGCTGAAGCGCGAGATGCGCGATCCGTTCTGGCCGGGACACCCCGCGTAGGCTCAGTGGCAGGGCCCGCCGGCTCAGGCTGGAACGCCTCTTTGCTCGGGTGTATCATGCGCCACCGCCTTGCCGGAAACCGCTGGTTCAAGGCTGTATGGCCCCGCTGGGCGATGTTGTGGATCATCTGATGGTCATGTGTCGGCTTTGAGCCAGGCCAGATCACCGGACAGGCGGTCGGGACGACGGTGAACAGCATGGGGAGGGGTAGCCGTTCCTCGATTCGGGACGCCCTCGCGAGCATGAAGAGGTGAAGGACGATGGCGCCGCGTTTCCTTGGTGCTCATCGAGAGCAGTGTTGATCGAAACCGACTACGGCCGTGCGCCGGAACCGCGTTGGAAAGCGTATGTTGCGCAACGCTGGATCCGTGCCCGGACGGAAGCCGATCGATACGCACTTGTTGGCCGGGATCCCGCGAACCTGGCGCAGGACTAACTCATGGAGAGGCGAACAATATGAACCCTACCGATCAGATCGGGGCAGCAGTGGGCAGTTGGACCGACGCGCAGAAGCGTCTTTGGGAGGGGTGGATGGGCATGTTCAACAAGGCCACGGAGCTCGGTTCCGCGGGCCCCGAATCGGCCGGCTGGTTGAGGGAGACCACCGAGGCGATGGGAAAGGGATCCAGCGAGGCCGCGCGTGACCTGCTGGACAAGATGCTCAGCAGCCAAAGCTCGATGACGCAGGCAACGGACTTCTTCCTCAAGGCATGGAAGGTGGTGTCGCCGAGTTTCGAGGCGGGCAAGGATTGGCGTGTCGACCTGCAGGATTTCTCGAAGCAGTGGAGCGAACAGATGAGCACCGCGCTCGAGCGTGGTTCGGGCATGGCGAATGACATCTCCGAGTTTTCACGCTCTCTCGGCAAGGATTGGCCGCCGGCCATACTTCCCTGGCTGGCGTTCATGGAGAAGGCCGGCGCGGCGGGGCACGTCGGCGAAGCGACCCTCGGCGGTACAGCCAATCTTTCCCGCTTGCTCGCCATGGAGTCGGAGCTGTTTCCCTTCATGTCCGGTCTGGCCCAGATGCCGCGCGCCGGCCTGACCCGGGAGAAGAATGCCAAGCTGCTGGCGCTCATGGACGCCATCGTCGATACGCGGCGGACGAATCTGAAATTTCAAACCGCCATGGCGCAGGGCATGGCCAAGGCGGTGGAGGCGACCATCGACCGGCTGGGTGAACTCAAGGCCAAGGGTGAACAGATCAACTCGGTCCGAGGGCTGATGAAGCTCTGGTTCACCTCGGCGGACGGCACGTTGATGCACGTGTTCAACTCGCCCGAGTTCCTGGCCATCCAGAACGAAATGACGACGGCGAACAACGAGTATCGGATCAGGCAGCGCGCCCTGCTCGAAGACGTTTTCCAGTCGCTCGACATTCCCACGCGCTCGGAGATCGACGATGCGTACAAGATCATCCACGATCTGAAGATGGAAGTGCGAGCCTTGAAGAAGGCCATCAACTCGGGCGGAAGCACGGCTGCCGCGACTCCCGCGAAAAGCAGTGCGCGAAGCGGATCCGGCAAGTCCAAGAAGACCTGATCTACAGGCTTCGCCAAGATCGTATCGCCATCGAGAACCCACAATTCGCTTCTAGGAGAGATTCCCCATGTCATTCCCGATTCAAATCAAAGCGAGTGACGTCGCCCACGAAGTCAACGAGATCAACCGCAAGCTGACCGAGGGGATCGAGAACCTCAATCGCTTGAAGGACGCGGATGTCGATATCGGCAGCACGCCGAAGGACGTGATCTTCAAGCTGGATCGCCTCCAGGTTTACCACTACAAGCCGCTGGTCGAGGCGAGCAAGATAATGAAGACCCCCCTGCTGATCACGCCGCCGCTGATCAACGGCTACGAAGTCGCCGATCTGCAGCCCGATCGCTCGCTGGTGCGAAATCTTCTGAATGAGGGGATCGACGTATACCTCATCAATTGGGGCTATCCCAAGCCGGCGGACAAGCACCTGACGATCGACGACTATGTCGAGGGCTACCTCGACGAATGCGTCGATGTCGTGCTCGATCACCACGGAGCGGACAAACTCACCATGCTGGGCATCTGCCAGGGCGGCACGATGAGTACCTGCTATTCATGCCTGCACCCGGACAAGATCGCCAATCTGGTGTTGACGGTGTCGCCGATCGACTTTCACGCCTATCAGTGGACCAAAGAGCAGCCCCACGTCGGCCTGATGTTCAACATGGCCTCCGGCGTGAACGTGGATACCATGGTCGATGCGGTGGGCAACGTACCGGCCGACCAGTTGAACGTCTCCTTCCTCATGGCCGCGCCTTTCAACCTGGCGGTTGGAAAGTACGCGGATCTGATCGACTCGCTCGATGACAAGACCGCACTGCTGAATTTCTTGCGGATGGAGAAGTGGCTGTTCGGCGGACCCGCGGCCGCGGGCGCGGCCTACCGGCAGTTCATCAAGGAGTTCCTGCATGGCAACAAGCTGGTTCGCGGCGAACTCGAGCTCGGCGGGCGCAAAGTCGACATGAAGCAACTGAAGATGCCGATTCTGAGCATCTATGCGGAGCGGGATCACCTCGTGCCCCCCGCCTGCACGGTCGCCATGAAGAACTACGTCGACAACAAGGAGTACTCGGAACTCGCCATCAAGACCGGCCACATCGGCATTTACACCGGCGGTGCGTCGCAGAAAATCCTGGCGCCCGCGGTCGGGAAATGGCTGCGCGAACACGGCGCCTGAGCGGGTAGGACTGATGACGGCATTCCGGCCCGAGAGGAAAGCGGGCCGGTTCGCCCGCAAACTGCAATAAGAAAACCGGCGCCCGGAATTTCCGGGCGCCGGTTTGTTTGGGAGTCGGGTCCGCCGCTATTTCGCGCGATCGAAGCGACGACAGGCGCCGATCGCGAACGGCTACTTCGCGACCTCGAATCCCAGGTAGGTACGCTTCGCTTCGTCCTCGCCGCGGTCAATGAAGACTGCCTTTACGTGCGTGCCGATCTTGATCGAGGCAGGATTCGCCATATCGAGCCCGAATATCTGCGCGCTGATCGCCGGGCCTTCCGTCAGCCGCACGATGCCCGCGCAATAGGGCTTGTCGCGGCCATAGCCGGCTTCGATCATGAGGGTCGGCGCGACTGTGATGACAGTGAAGGCAATGATCACACCTTCGCCGGAAACCTCCTCCCACTCCATGTCGTCGGTGTAGCTGGAGGTACACATCGGTCGAGGCGGGAAATAGAACTTGCCGCTGGTACGGTTGCGGCATCCCATGATCTTCTGCTGCGATAGCCATTTGAAATAGCTGGCGCTGTTGAATGGCAGTTGTTCGCTCATCGCCTTAGTGCCTCCGCTCGAAGATATGCACGATGGCAGCCATCCCGCTGCCGCCGAGATTGTGGGTCAATCCCAAATTCAGATCGCCGGGTACTTGCCGCGGCCCCGCTTCGCCGCGCATCTGCTTGAATACCTCGACGACCTGACCGGCGCCGGTAGCGCCGACCGGGTGCCCCTTGGACTTCAGGCCGCCCGAGGAATTGATCGGGCGGGGACCCAGGCGCGTGGTCAGACCCTCTGCGACAGCCTTGTGGCCTTCACCCGGCTTGAAGAAACCGAGATCCTCGATGGCAATCAGTTCGGCGACGGTAAAGCAGTCATGCACCTCGCAGACCTTGATGTCCTTGGGCGTCACTCCCGCGGTGGCATAGGCCTGCTTGGCGGCGACCCGCGCTGCCTTGATGCTCGTCAGCGTCTCGCGCTCGTAAGTCGGCACATCGCTGCCCTGACCGTAGCCGATAATATGCAGCGGCTTGTCGGTAAATGACGAGGCGATTTCGTCTGCCACCAGCAACAAAGCGACCGCGCCGTCGGAAACCGGCGAGCAGTCGAACAGCCGCATTGGCCAGGCGATCGTCGGGTTCGCCTTCTCATCTTTCAAGAACGCCATTTCGTCAGCCCACGACGGTATCGGCTTGCCACGCTTCTCGGCCGACTTCTGCTTGCTGGCCATGATGTCGGAGATGCGCGCCCCGAACTGCGCATTCGGATTGAGCACGCCATTTTCGTGATTCTTGATCGCGATTTGCATGAACGTTTCCGGCGTGGCGCCATACTGATGCATGTAGGCGGTCGCCAAGGTCGCGTAGAGGCCCGGAAACGTGAAACCCGACGGGTTTTCGTAGACGCTGTCGCTGGCGGTCGCCAGCACGTCGGTCACCCGCGCGATCGGCAAATCGCTTTCTTTCTCGAGACCGCCGACCAGCACGACATCTGCCAGGCCCGAGGCGATGGTCAGAATCGCCTGCCGTATCGCCAGGCCGCTGCTGGCGCAGGCCAGTTCGACCCGGCTCGCCGGAATCGGCGTGAGGCCGACCGCATCGGCGACATAGGGGGCCATGAAATTCTGGCCCTCGAACATCGTGCTGCTGTAGTTGCCTATGACAAGCGCGTCGATGTCCTTGGGATCGAATCCCTTGTCGACCGAGCCCTGCAGGTCGCGAAACGCCTGGACGAAGAGGTCGCGCGTGTTTAGGCCGGGGAAAGTGCCGAACGGGGTCATCCCCGCTCCCACCAGCGACACGCCTCTCTTCAGTTTCTTGACATCCATGAATCCACCCCCTCTTCCATGATCAACCCTCTCTCGAAGGCTCGGCTGGGAACGGCGTCCTTCACTCGCCAAATACGCCGGTGGCTTGCTCGAACGTCGATGACTATCGAGACGAGCCTTGACGTCGTTCCCAGGATCTCGTCAAACGCTCCGCGAGGCCGTTACTTGGCCCGCTGGCGCGGACCGTAGGTAACACCGCCGGTCACCTCGATGATGGTCGCGTCGATCGCATCGTTCTCGACGATGTGCCTGAACGCCGCGGCGATCTCCGCGGGTTCCACCAGCCGTCCGATATGCACGTCCTTCAGGATGGTGTTCAGGGCCTCCTGATTCATTCCCAGCAGGATGGGCGTGGCAGTGTATCCCGGCGCGATGCCAGCCACCCGGATGCCCTGAATGCCCTTCATCAGGAATTCGCCAACCAGAATCTTCGGCCAAAGTGCCAGCGATGCCTTGGTCGAAGAGTAGTTGATCTGACCGACCTGGCCGGTCTGGTTGATCGACGTGGTCAGCACGAGGACGCCCTTGCAGCCATTGTCGACCATCCGTCTGGCGGCTTCGCGCACCGTCAGGAAAGTACCGACGAGGTTGACTTCAACCACTGACTTGAAGGCCTCGAGGCTCAAAACACTCTTCACCTTTCCGGTCTTGTCCGTGTTGACGACCAGCCCGTCGGAGATGATTCCAGCATTGGCGAAGACGACGTTGATGGCGCCGTACTTGGTCATGGCGGCGTCCATCAAGCCGGCGACATCTTCTTCCTTGCTGATGTTGCCGGCAACCGCAATCGCCTCGCCGCCGGCGGCCTGGATTTCGCCCACGACGCGATCGAGCCCGGCTTGATTCATGTCGCAAAGGACGACCTTCGCGCCATCCTTGGCCATGTCCTTCGCCACGACCTCGCCAATGCCGCTCCCACCACCCGTGATGACGACTACGCTACCCTTGACTTGCATGACTTCTCTCCCTTTCGAACAGTGTCAGAACAGCTACGCGGCGAGAATCCGCGCGCAATGGATTGAATCGATTGAATTGTTGATAGGTGTACCGGCCAAGCTGTACGGTTTCAGTTACCACGTGTTGCCATCGGCCGGCGCACCACGGGCGGTGGATACCCGTGGATCGTAGACCCGCCCGGCGAGGCATGTACCCCAATGGCTGTCCGCGGCCCTTGCCGAGCGGCCACGAACACACGGTGCCGTTGCGAAGGACAGGGTCGTCGAGCAGCCCACCACCGCAACGCCTGTCGGCGAATCCCTTGTTGCGCTCACCGACCGCAGCGGAAGTGTCGTGACGAAGGAATCTGACTCGTCGACCAGCGCCCGCCACTCACAACCTCGCCAGTATACGCCGCTAATCGCCGCTTTCAAGGCTTGAGCAATCCTCCGCCGGATTCGGCGCGTGCCGGACGCCAGGAATGCACCGCATGCGATTGTGCGGGTCCGCACGATTCCGACGAACTGCGTGGCGAGTCGTTCATGGATCGCGAGACGACGAAATCCAGCGGGTTGCGCCGATTCGCGGTCGCGCGACCACTCCCGCGGGAGATCGCGGAACATCGTCCTCAACGGCGACGGGGCAAGGGCGGAAAGCGTAAGCTATTGCTGCTGGCGCGGTGCGGGCACAGCTTTGGAGAATGGGGATTGCCATGAAGAAATATGGATTCGTCGCGTCCGGGGGCGGTTACCGGAGCTTTTACACCGAAGGTGCGCTGGTCTGGTTGCACAAGAACGATATTCCCGTGGTCCATCTGACCTCGACGAGTTCCGGCTGCAACATCGTTCTCGACTACCTGATGTGGGATGCGGCCAAGGAAGATCTGCCGCCGGTGCTGACCAAGACCTTGCGGCTGAGCTTCAAGGATGCGTTCGACGTACTGGCGAATTTCCTCGGGCTCAGGCCGTCGCTGTTGCCCAACGGCGCCTACTTGCTCAAGGTCGACAAGAAACGATGCAGGAAATCGCTGCTGCTCGACGACGCGAATCGCAGAACAACGCTGCTCCACCGATTGGCCAGCGCACGATGGGACATCGTCGCCTCCAACCTGACCATGCGACGGGCCGAGTATTTTGATGCGAACGAGATATTGGCCAAGGCCGACGAATCGTCGCTCGACCGATTCATGGATGTGTTCCTTGCCGGCATCACCACGATTCCCTACTTCGCGGCGATCAACATGAACGACGCCTACTTCGTCGAAGGCGGATATATCGACAACGTCCCGCTGCGCACGCTGTTCGAAGATCCGAACGTCGAGGAAATAATCGCGGTCGATTTCACCGATCGCGATTATCACTCGGATATCGAGAAGATCTACGGCAGGAACCCGCTGATGTTGGTGCCGAACAGCATCGACATGAATCTTCTGGTCACGGATATCCAGATGAACCTGGCGGGGATCGGCATCCTGCATCAGGCAAGGTTCATCAATCGATTTATCCAGGCCGCCGGTCGAAGCTCGATGGAAATCGACGGCAGAACCTACCACTACAAGCCGATTCACGTGCTCAGGCCCCACAATCTGAAGAGCATGACGGTTGCCCTGGGCGATAGCAGTCTGCAAAAGGAATACTTCGAGCTGGGTCAGAAAGAGGTGAAGGTGCTGTTTTAGCCGCCTGCACGGTCCTCGCTGAGGACGTTGCGCCGGCTGCGCGCCTTTGCCTCTTGCAGCCGGACAGGCTGCTAGGCTTGCTTGAGAACCATCCCCAGCCCCCCACGCCTGGGATCGCCTGCCGCGGTGAAAGATCGGTCGTTCAGCGCGACCGCATGCACGCCGCCGAAGAACAGGTTGAGGGAATCCCAGGTGGTGTGATCGGGGTTGGCCGCCAGCAGCGCTCGCAGGTCCGGCTCGAGGTATCCCGGCTCGACATTCAGGTGTCCGCGCTCGCTATGTATGCGCGGACTGTCCACCGCCTGCTGCAGCGGCATGGCGAAGTCCACCAGGTTGGAGATGACCTGCAGCATCGCGCTGCGGATGCGGTTCGAACCGCCGGAGCCCAGGGCTATCCGTTGGCCGTCCGCCAGCCGGAGCAGGCTCGGCGCCATCATCGAGCTCATGCGTTGACCCGGCTGCCAGCGGTGGAAGCCCTGGGGATTGACATCCTCCTCGCCGAGCATGTTGTTGAGCATGACGCCGGTGTCGGGAATCAGATGGCCACAACCTTCACCGTTGCTCAATGTCATGGCGGCCACGTTTTCCGCGGCGTCGATGACGCTGATATGGGTCGTTCCGCGCGGGCAGGCGCTGCGCCCGAGGATCTCCTTGCGGTAGCGTTGCAGATACGACGGATCGAGAATTCCGCCACCAGCCAGGGTTCCCGCGCCGGCCTGCGAATCGACTCGCGCCTTGTTGGTCAGCTCCATGACATCGGCAAGCAGGCCGAGGTGCGCTGCGCTGCCGAAGGCGAGCGCCTGGACGTCGCGGCTCTCAAGCAGTCGCAGGGCGAATGCGATCAGGATGCCGCCCGAGGATGGCGGCGGATTGGTGGATAGCCGCGCGCCCCGGTAGTCGACGGATAGCGCCTGCCTGCACTCCACGCGGTAGCATTCAAGATCCTCGACGCCGAGCAGTCCGCCGCCGTCACCGCAGAGCTTGACGATGCGTCGCCCGATCTCGCCATCGTAGAACAGCGAGTCGCCGTCGCGCGCCAGCGCCTCCAGCGTGTCCGCCAGCGCCTTCTGGATCAGCGTCTCGCCTTCCGTACTCAAGCTGTCGGGGCGCGACCTGCTCGCGTAAGTTTGCCTCGCCTCGGGGGTGGCCAGGTAGATCGGCCGGATGATGTCGAAGATGAAGGACTGCAGTCGATTGACGCATACCCCCTCTCGTGCTGCGCGCACCGCGGGTTCGACCAGACGGGTCATCGGCAGCGTGCACAGGTCGCGGTGAATCGCGAACGCGCCTCTCACCGCGCCGGGTGTGGCCACCGCGCCCAGGCCGATGTGGAACTCCTGCCGGGTCGTGCCGAAGTCGGCATGGATCGCATGGAAGTCGAGTCGAGCCAGATCGGGTTTGCGAAGAGGCGTCTGAACGAAGAAGTCATAGACGAGCGGTTTGCCAGCCTGCGATTGCGCCAGCAGATAGCCGCCGCCGCCCAAGGATGCGAGTACCGGCTCGGCCACGCAAGCGGCGAACAAGGCTGCCAGCACCGCGTCGAACGCGTTGCCCCCGTCCTCCAGTACTTCCGCTGCCGCCGCCGCCGTGACCGGGTGGCCGCAGGCTACCGCCGCTCTGGCTGGCATGGCTGCCCCGAATCCGAAGAAGCGTCGATTCTAGCAATCCCCGGTGCTCGGCGGCCCGGGCGCGGCATCGCCCGGGCCCCAGTTTTGGGAAGCGCTTTTTCGGTCAATCAAGAAAGTAAATCAAAAAAGTAGTTGTCACTTACTGAAAAACTAGCTAAGCTGAAGCCCATCATGAGTGGCCTACGACGATATGAGTTCAGCGAGCGCCTGGCGGAGATTCTTGGCGCGTCGCGCCGCGACTTCCGCGCCCGCGTCACGATGCTGATAAGTGGCGGGCTGGCACTGCCCGGGCCGCGGGGGCCCGGATCCCCACCCGCTACTCCGCAGTACGCGGCCGACTTTCTGATCGGCGCGATGGCCGCGCCGCAGCAGGTCAACATGGTCGACGCGATCCGCTGCTATCGCGAGTTGCGGCCGACCACGCTGGTTGAAGCCGGCGCCCCCGGGGTGAGCCTTGGCGCGCCCGAACGCCGAGAGGGATCCGGCGATCCCCCGGAACTGCCGCTCACGGTCGGGCGGCTGTGCTTCGGCGACGCGCTGGCCAGGCTGCTGGATCGGGCGAGGGACCGACAGTCCCGCGCCGTGCTCGCGCGCGAGCTGTTCGGCATCTGGGTCAGTCGTGGTTTCCCGGTTGCGGCAGTCCAGCTTGCCGCGTGGTCCGAGGGGTGCCGCAGCGTACTGACTCAACGGTACGAACTGCCGGATGGCGGGCGCCCGCCCGCCTGGCTCGACCCGGAGCGGGGCGGTGCCGCCGATCCCGGGCTTTTCCACAGCGTGTTCCTGCCGGCCAGCAAACTGCTCGAGATCGGCCGGCTCACCTCCAGTTCCGACGAAAGGAAACCTCCAATGATCACCATCGAAAAGCTCGACCAGACGATCACCAAGCTGGCGGATCTCGCCCGGAACCGGCGCTACCGCCCGCGCTGGGAAAAGTTCCTCGAGGCCGCCCGCGCCGCACGGGCCTGGTCGGCAAAGGTCGAAGCACGCGGAAGCCGTCTGGCGGAGGTCGAGGATTTCGGCTCGAATCCGGGCGGCCTGCGGATGCTGAACTATGTTCCGAAGGATCTGCCCGAGTCGGCGCCGCTGGTCGTCGTGCTGCACGGCTGTACCCAGACTGCCGGCGCGTACGACTTCGGCACGGGCTGGTCCACGCTGGCCGATCGACACGGTTTCGCCGTGCTCTACCCCGAGCAGCGGCGGACCAACAATCCGCTGCGATGCTTCAACTGGTTCCGTAGCGAAGACTTCGAGCGTGACAGTGGCGAGGCACTGTCGATCCGGCAGATGGTGGACAACATGGTCGCGGAACAGCGGCTCGATCCGCGCCGTGTCTACGTCACCGGCGTGTCGGCCGGCGCCGCGATGACTTCCGTAATGCTTGCGACCTACCCGGACGTGTTTGCTGGCGGCGCGATCATCGCCGGCCTACCCTACCGCTGCGCCAACGGTCTGCAGGAAGGCTTCGAATGCATCTTCCAAGGCAAGAGCCGCTCGGCGCGGGAATGGGGAACCCTGGTCCGCGCCGCGTCGCGGCATGATGGGCCGTGGCCGAAAGTCTCGGTCTGGCACGGTGCTGATGACTCGACGGTCAAGCCGCTGAACGCCGAGGAGGTCATCAAGCAATGGACCGACCTGCACGGGCTCGAGAGCGCGCCGACGATCGAAACGAGCATCCACGGCCACACCTACCGGGTTTGGCAGGGTGCCGACGGCGAAGACCTGGTCGAGCACTACAGCGTCACGGGCATGGGGCACGGCGTGCCGATCGATCCGGACGGCGAGGGCGGCTGCGGCAATCCCGCGCCATGGATCCTCGACGCGGGCATTTCGTCTTCGCACCACATCGCCAGATTCTGGGGCCTGACCACGCCGCAGGCGGAACGGGCGGCCGATTTCCCGTCCGATTTCCCGTCCGATTCCCCGTCTGATTCCCCGTCCGGAAGTCCGGCGCCGGAAACGAACGCCGACGCGGCCGCTGCCCAATCCGACAGCGTGATCCGGATCGACAGTGCCACCGCGGACGAGCCGCAGTCCGGTCGAGAGTATCGGCAAGAGAATGCCAAGCGCCCTGGCGGCGGCACGACCTCCGGGATCGACCTGCAGGGCATCATCAGCAAGGCGCTCGAGTCGGCCGGACGCCTCAGAGGGCTGCGTGACCCGGGCGGTGGCGCAGGCAGGGCGAGCAATGCCATGCCGATCGTGGACATCCAGAAGATCCTCACCACCTCGTTCGAGGCAGCCGGACTGCTCAAGCGGGGCCAGGGCCGGCCAGCCAGTACCGCCGGGCGCGAGGCAGACGCGCAGAGTGGGGCGGGCGGTGGCATCGATATCGCGGCCATCCTCGCGAAGTCCTTCGAGGCGGCGGGGCTCATGGGCGGGTCGGGGAATGCGGCCGATACGCCGCCGGACGAGCAGGGCGGCCTCGCGGGATCCGGCTGGGACGGCGACGGCTGGCAACTCACCCGCGACGCCGGGCACGGCGACGGCGATCGTCCGGTGCTTCACGGATGCGCGTCCTCGGGTACGGGTGGGACGGTCGGTCGCGCCGTCAAGTCGATTTCACGCCAGTTCTCGCTCGGGCAACGACCGACGCTCGCTTACACACGCCGACTCAGTCTGCATGCCGCAGCCAACATCCTCACGACCGCCAACTTCCGTGTTCTGGTCGATGGCATCGTTGTCGACGAGGTGTCCAACGTCGGCATGGACTACGACGAGCCGGAGTGGACCGACCGCGGCGACATCGACCTGTCTGCATTCGCCGGCAAGACCGTGACGTTGGCATTCGAAGTCAGTGCGCACTCGAACGTCTTCGTCGAGGTTTTCGCCAAGGCGTGGGTGGGCGGGGTGAGCATCCAGGATGCCCCGGGCGCGTCGCGGCGCCGCGCGTGACTATCGAGTCGATCCCGCGGACGATCGCGCCAGAAACTCGTCCAGCGGTTGCCAGGTGGCGTCGTGCAGGGTCGCGTCCGGCGATCGTCCCGTGTCGAGGGACAGAATCAGATCTGCTTCGTCGGCTTGCAGCGCTTCCTCGGTCGATAACTGGTGTTCGAGAACCGCCAGGTCGGCGTCCGACGCATCGCTGCCTCTGGCGTGGCGGCGCGCGACGCGGCTTCGCAGGCAGTCGGGCGGCGCGGCGAAATCGATGATCGCAAACGGCACGCCGAGCTCGGCCGCCAGTGAGCGCATGGACTCGCGTTGCGAGCGCTGCAGGAAGGCGGCGTCGACGATCACCGTGTAGCCGGCACGCACGATGTCGCCGGCGAATTCGCGCAACCGCGCGTAGGTCGCGCGGGTCGCATCGGCGGCGTACAGGCCGCGCGCCGGCTCGTCGCCGCCATGTTCGAGCACGGCTATGCCGTGCAGGCGCTTGCGTTCGATGTCGGAGCGCAGGCGAATCGCGCCCAGGCGCTCGAGCAGCGCCAGCGATCCGCGGGATTTGCCGCTGCCGGAGAGTCCGTGGGTGATCAGGACCGCGGGCCGGGCGGCTGCGCAGCAGGACAGGGCAAGCCGCAAGTGGGCGTGACCTTTTTCGAGCAGAAGCGGATCGACAATCGCTGCCCGATCGCCGTGCGCCAATTGACGCGCGCGAATCAGGTCGACCTTGGCCCGAACCATGGCGCGGTAGGCGACGTAGTAGCGCAACAGCGACAGGCCTTCGAAGTCGCCGGTTGCTTCGAGATAGCGATCGATCAGGCGCCATGACCAGCCCGGCTTGCCGCGCGAGCGCAAATCCATCGCGAGAAACGCGACTTCATTGAACACGTCGATCCAGCGAAACTGCTCGTTGAATTCGATGCAGTCGAACAGCACGACGCGACCGTCGATCAGCACGATGTTGGCCAGGTGAAGATCACCATGGCATTCCCTGACGAAACCGGCGTCCAGCCGTCGCTCAAACAGGTCGCGCAGGCTGTCGTGCTGCGCTTCCAGCCAGTCGCCGTATTCGGCGAGCGCGGCGCGATCGTCGTCACGTTCGAGCAGTGGCATCAGTTGCACGATGTTCTGGCGCGCCGGTTCCGCGATGGTCGGCAGCGTGCCGAAACCCTGCTCGGGCCGGGCGGTCGCGATCGAGCGGTGAAAGTCGACGATGCGCGCCGCCAGTTCGTCGATGATCACGGCGGTCAGACGTTCGTTCGCGAGCATGCAATCGAGCCTTGCCGCCTGCTCGAAGCGGCGCATTACCAATGCATGTTCGATCGCACGGCTGTCGCCGCCGACCAGCGGGCGCTCGACGCTTCCGCCAATCGGTACCACGCGCAGATAGAGATCAGGCGCCGTGCGCCGGTTCAGGCGCAGTTCCTCGTTGCAGTAGAACAGTCGCGACTGCAGGCTGCGAAAATCCAGGAAGCCGAGATCGACCGCCTTCTTGATCTTGTAGGCGTACTCGCCGGCCAGCAGAACGTAGGAGATATGCGTCTCGATCAGTTCCACCCGACCGACCGCATGGGGATACGCCCCGGCACCACGCAGGCCGCGCACCAGGCGTTCCTGGAATAGAGATTCGGGATCCTGATTCTCGCAGGCCAACGCGGTCTCCGGTGCGTACATCGATCGTCTCGGGACAGTTCGAGAGGATACGCGAACACTGCGAGATCGCGGTATTCGTGATAGCGGCCCGGCGCTTGCTCGTTGCTCACATTGTCGAGCGAGCGGATTGCATCGCGATGCGAGCAAGCCGCAGGCGATCGGCGACTACCGGGAAATCTGGATTTCCGAGGCTATTCCCGCGCCGTCGACCAGGGACTTCACACCGTAATACTTGTCGCCGGCCTTGAAGATGTACCGGCACCAGTTTTCCGACCTTCCGGGCCATTCGATCGCGACGCAGTAGGTGGCGTTATCGCCAATATGCCAGGTGCCTCTGCCGCCGGACGACTTCGTCTTGCCGACCCATCCCGGGTCACGATGGACATCGCTCGACGCCACGAATTTGCCATCGGCTTCGTTGGTCCACCGACGCAGACTGCCCGCATCGCTGTGATGGGCAACCTTGGCGCCCGGCATCAATTGCTTCAGTTCGTCCGCGGTCAGTTGAACCGCGTTCTGTGACTTGAGGTCGCTCAGGTGCAGGTTCTCCGCCTGGGCGAGCAAAGGAAGCGCGAACAAGGCGCATGGAATGATGAAGCGAAGCATATGACCTCCGGTCCCTGTGACACGAACTCGCTTCGCTACATTAAGGCTTGCCGATGGTTTTGGGAACTCGTGTGAACACGTACACGGGATGCCGACGCACGCCTTCCCCCTCCAAGAGGGAACGCCGGGATGGGGGTCGGGTGGGCGAACGCGCATCCGGTCAACGGGACGAATGCCGCACCCCCACTCCGACCCTCCCCCTCGACGCGGAGGGAGAGGGAAGGGGCGATAGGTCAGCGATTACGTTGCCGAGTTTGTAACACCAGGTGCTACGGCGCGCCGGTGCCGGTCTCGCGCATCACCCGTTCGAGCGATTCGAGCAGTTCGGGCAATTGCCCGGCCGCCAACCCGCCGTGACTGCCGAGAAACTCCGCTAGATCGCGCTGGCCCCGGCGCGTCGTCAGGCGGCCGTCGCGCACGATGATCGACGCGCGGACCAGCTCGGCCGCGCTCTGGTGACAGCCCGCGCATTTCTCGCGATAGATCGGCTGCTGCTGGCGCTGCGCGAGCAGCATCGCATGGATCGCATCGGCATATTCGTCGGCGGCGTAGTGATTGCGCAGGAACTGCGGCAGTCGTTCCTTCTGGTGCCAGCCAAGCAGCCGGTCGCCCTCGACCCTGAGGAAGCGGCGGGAGAAATCGCCGGCATGACCGTGGCAGCCCGCGCAGCGTTGATCCCAATAGGCATGCAGATCCGTGGCGGCGAGCGGCGCGCCGGCCAATCCGCCGATCAGCCCGAGGGCGATCACGAGTCGTGCCAGACGGGTGGCGGGAGTATGGAGAAATCGGGGCATCGGCAGATTCATGGATGGGCTCGGGCCGGGCTCCATTTTGCACCCGAATCTTCGACCCGGGCTCATCGCGGCGCGCACGACCGCGGCCGGGTGAGATCAGTCGCGCTATTCGTCGAATTTCCTGGCTAAATCGGATTGAAGTGCTGCGCGTAGGCCTGGGGAATGTGCGCGCCGCGCCGCCAGTTCAGGGTCGTCATCAGGAAGCCCTTTTCTGCCGGGTCCGGGTGACCGAAGCTCACGCTCGCGCCCAGCAGGTGGCCGATCTCGTGTGCAATCGTCGTGATGATGTCGTCGTGGGTCTTGTGGTCGTCCACCACGATGTCCTTGGTCGCCTTGATGAAGCTTCCCAGCGGATCGTTGCCGTCGCCGATCCAGTTGCCGACCAGAAAGACGTTCACCGCCGCGCCGCCCCGTGCCTTGATCGCCAGCGGGAGCCACTGATCGAGGGCGAGCCGGTCCGGCAGCGTCTGCGGGATCGGCAAGGGTGCAGCCGCATGCAGGTTGAAGTTGATGTTGGTCTGCGGCGTGTAGATGTCGTTGAGGCGGGCGATCCATTGGCTGGCGGCCGCTGCTTGCCAGATGCTGCGCGGGCGGGCCTTGCCGTCCGGCCCGATGTCCTGCACGAAATGGAAGCTTGTCTGTATCGATCTGCTGTCGCGCACCCAGACCTGCATGGTGGCCTCGCTGCCGCCGGACTTCACCGTCAGCCTGCCCAGGCCGCGTCGTTTGCCTTCGACGAGCAGCAGCCGGGTGGAAGTCGATGTCGCGCGAGCCAGCGCGTCGTCGAGTTTGCGGCCGGGCATTTCGCGTGCGAACAGCTCGCCCATCATCTCGCCAAAAAGCGGCATAAGGACGAAAGGGCCGGCTGCATCCTCCGACTTGGAACGCATCGCAAGCTCCGGCACCTCGCGTTTCGCGGTCTGCATCGCGCCCTTGTTGCCACGGGTGATTTCGGTGACCGTGAAGTGCGGGTCGGGTTTGAACTGCAACTGTGCGCTCGCGCCCGTAAGCATCACCAGGTTCGCCCCTTTGACCGGCACCATCATCGCGGTCGGGTGCGTCTTGCTCCCCCCATCGACGCCGGCATCGCGCCAAACTTCGGAAAACGCCAGTGACATTGTCGATCCTCCCACCTTGGCAACATCGCCGTGCCGATTGCCTGATCGGGCGCGATACCAACGCCGGCCTGCGATCGGGCGGACCCATGGTATTCCCGCGAACCGCGGCCGCGCCATTCGCCGAAAGGCTGATTTGCCCTCGGACAAAGGTAGTGGGTGCCCCCGAGGCGCGACCTCAGCGCGCCTCGCCGCCCGGCGGCATGAACGCGCCGCCGGAAATCATGCCGTAGCCGATCCACATCAGCAGCAGGACGTAGAACAGGCGCGGCAGCCAGGTGACGATCTGCTGCCAGGCGAGGGCGAGCGCGGCCGTCTCGGCCTCGACATGGCGAAACAGCATTTCCGGCAGGCGCCCGGCTTGTTCGCCGGTGAGAACCTGGCCGACCAGTCGCTCGCTGCCTTCGAGATGCAGCGCCGACAGCGCCTGCGTCAGGGTCGCGCCGCGGATCATCGCCGGTTCGATGCGCGCGAGTTCCGCGCGCAACGTGAGGTTGCCGACCGTCGCGGTGGCGATCGGTAACGCGTCGAACGTCGGCAGGCCAGCCTCGAGCATGATGGCCAGATGGACGAGAAAGTCGCGCACGCCGCCGCGTACGGCCAGCGGACCGAACAGCGGAAGGCGCAGCAGCAATTGTTCGACTGGTGAGCGGATTGCCGCCGGTGCCTCGCTCGCCAGCCATCGGGGCAGCCGGCGCAACAACTGGAACAGCCCGGCCGCCACCAGGAGCGGCAGCAGCACCTGCAGCAGATAGCCGCCCGGCGTGAGCGAGCCGGCCACCAGTGCCGGCAGCGGACGTACGAACAGTGCGATGACCAAGGTCGTCAGCGGCACCAGCATGCCCGAGCGCATCGCTGCGGCAAGCCGGCACTTTTCAGCGTACAGCCCGGCCAGCCGGCGGTAGGTGCCGGCCGGGCTGCCAGCCTGCAGCGCGGCATGCACGCAACTCGTTTCGAGTTCGTCGAACAGGCCGCTGTGTCGGCCGGCCCGGGCGGGATCGTTGCCGCGCGCCAGCAGCCTGCGCGCGGCATTCAGCCGCGCATTCGCCGCGCCCGTCAGGCGTAGCAGGGCGAAGGCCTGGTCGGGCGGCAGCCCGGCCTGCTCCATCGCCGCCAGATGAGCGAACAGATCGGCGCGCAGCGCGACCGGCAGCGGCCTATGCCTGCCCGGCATGGATTGCGGTGAGACGGAGTGGAATCGGGCGAATCATCGTGCGGCGCTCATGTGCTTTGCGGCAGCGCGCACCATAGCATCCGCACAGCGTGGTGGGGCGTGCCGCCTCGCGCGAGATCTGCGACTCCCCAATTCTGGCCGGCCTGCAGGCCGCACCGGATGGTCGTCTGCAGGGTGGCACCGCCAGCAGGCTCGTGGAATGGCGCTGCTGGCGATGGCATGCTGAAGAGCGCCAGCCGGCGCGGCTTCCAGGGCTAGCCCGAGTTCACGAATGGCGGGGCGGATTGTGGGGTATCAATAAGTTGGACGTTCGAGGTCGGCACTACCGCACTACATCTGACGCCGTGGCGGCGCCTTCAAGTGTTGCGGCACGCGCAGGCCAAGGCGTTCGAGCAGGATGGTCTGCGCGCGCTCCGGACGTACCACGCAACGTATTCGCAGTCCGCGCTTGCTCATATGCGCCAGCGGCAACACGATGTCGGCGGTGCGAATGCGCGCGAACTCCGTGAGGATGGTTCGCGGGCAGTGACCGAGCCCTGCGCGCGAGGGCCATTGCCATAAGGCGTAGGCGAGGAAGCACACGAAGATGTGCGGCTTGATGCGGCCTTCCTTGTGGTGTCAGATCGGGTGGATCGCCAGGTCGGATTCTTGCACGCGGAACGCCCCTTCGGCCTCGGTCAATTGGATGTAGGTTTTCCACAGTCGCTCGTCGCTCCACCGGGTGACGATGGTGCGCAGGATGTAGAGATGTTCGCTGAGCCGCGCCCAGTCGATCCGCACGGACGTCTACAGTTCCTGACCAACCTTGACTACGGACTGCGCGTCCGGAAGCCCGGACAACTGCGCTAGCAGGTGATCCTGGACGATCTCCACGAGCTGGGAAAGGCGCTCGCCCGACATGCCGATCTGCTGCGCCACAGATTCGACGGCCGCCCGCTCGGCCTGCGTCAGCGTGCCGTCGGCATACCCCAGCATCAAGCAGGAGCCGACGACCAGATCCTTCTGCACGGGATCCGGGAACATCTCGGCGGATAGGGAGACGGGCTTTCTTGCGTCTGCCAGCAACTCGTCGAACGAGGCCTTCGCCTCGCCTTGCGTGACATCCTCGAAAAATGCGCGGATCAGCGCGACCTCTTCTTCGATGTTGGCGGGGTCTACGTGTGCGATTGCGAGCATCGCCCGGGTGGCGAGGGCCTGTTGCATGGCGTTGAGTCGGGCGCTGCTGTCGAAGGGCATCATGGCGGTCTCCTATCGAGCTATTTTCAGCCGCAGTGCGGACAATTCGTCCTGCAGATCCGCGGCTGACAGGTTTTTGAATCGGGGGGGCATCAGCGAGCGGCGCGAGGTCTCCGCAACCGCCAGCAACTCCATGAAGCGGATCATGTCGCGCGCCTGCGGCGGGATGAAATCGACAACCGCTCGGCCGAAGATCTCGCCGGTAAGCGTCGTGCCTTCGCGCTCGGCCAATTCGAGCCCAAGCAGGGCGACGGCTTCCAGGTCGGCATTCGAATATCCGTCCATTCCCTCGCACGACGCTTCCAGGGTTCCGACATCCAGATCCGTAGTCGCGCCGTAGCGCCGCAGGATCGCCTGCACGATCGCGGATCGCTCGGCAGCCGAGTTGGGGTAGAAAAAGGGAATCTTGCGGTCCAGGCGACCCGGGCGCTTGATGTCCGTATCGAGCTTGTCCGGGCGGTTGGTCATGAGTATGAAGAGCACCTGGCCACGGTTGTCCGGGTCGGACATGAACTCTTTCAAACGTGCGATCACCCGCGAGCTGGTGCCGCCGTCCGAGTCTTCGCTTGCGCTGCCAAAGCTGCGGTCGCCCTCGTCGATGACCAGCGCAATCGGCCCCATCGCCTTCACGGTCGCCAGCACACGTTCCAGGTTCGATTCCGTTGCGCCCACCCATTTCGAGCGGAAGTTCTTCAGCGCCACACCCGACAGGCCGGCCTCCTTCAGGAAAGCCTTGATCACGAAAGTCTTGCCCGCGCCCATCGCGCCCACGGCAAGCAATCCCATCGGCGCGCGCGCGCGGTCTCCGGCTTTGATCGAGCGCGCAATCGCCATCAGCTCCGTCTTGATGTGGTCGTTTCCGCCCACGGCGTCGAGCCCATGCCGGGTCTCGACGAACTCGATCAGCCCTGCGCATTCCTTCTCGATCAATTCACGCTTGCGCTTGCGCACCGCCTCCAGCATCTCCTGGTCCGGGTCCGCATCGTCCGGAATCGGCCTCGCCGGGTCGATCAGGCGCCGAATCTCGTCCGGCGTCATGCCGGCGGTGATCGTGGCGAGCTTCGCGGCACGCTCTGTAGCATTCGGCGAGCCGGCGATCAGCTCGGCAATGAGGGCGCTGCGTTCGCGCTCGCTCAGCCCGGGCCCCTCGCCGGACACGATACTCGCGATCTGAATGGCTCGAAGTCCGGCGGTATGATCGGCCAGGCGGGCGACCTGCGTTGCGGACATCTTCGGCGCGTAGTGGCGGATCGCCGCCTCACGCGTGCCGCGGTCGGGCATCGGCAGCTCCACGGCGGCAACACGGGGATTGGTGAGGAGCGCGGGGTTGATCTCGGCCAATGACTCCGTCACCAGCACCACCACGTTGTCCGCCGCCGAAAGCGAGTCGTCGAGCGACCAGCGGTGCAGCGCCGTCATCGCCGCACGCTCGTCCATCGACAGGAAATGCGGCTCGGCGGCCGGGAAGATGGTACCGGCATAGGTGATCAACACCGCGGTCGAACCGTTTTCCCGCATCCGCCGCTCCAGCGCATCGAAGATCCCGCCGAGTCCCTTGCCTTCCAGGTGCGAATACAGCGCCTGTCGCTCGTCGTCCGCACCGCCCTGGACGTAGCGAACTCCGCGGTCGACACTGAACTCGATGATGCGCTGCTTGTTGTCCTTGAGCAGGACCGCCGACAGGAACTCCATCAGCGAATAGGCCTTGCCGTTCGACAGGTAGCGGTCGAAGACATTGCGGTAGAGCACGAACACAGAGGCTTCACCCGCCATGTACTTGTGGCGGATCGTATCGGCCCAGGCAGGCACCGGTGCGGAGTGGTTGGCGTGTGATGGCATGGATGCCGATTACATCGACTTGCCGGCAGGGTTGGCCTGTGCGGCACGCGCTCGCTTGATTTCCTCGAGCTGTTGGCGTGCCGTTACGGTGCCGCTGCCCTGGCGCAGCTTCGCGAGTTGAACGTCGAGGTCCGATTCGCGCAGTTCCTGGCCCATCTTCGCCTGTGCGACCGTGTTCTTGATGTGTTCGCGCACGTTGTCCAGCGCTCGTACCTCTGCATCCACGGAGAGGCCCTCCAACTGGTTCTGGATCTTCACTCGCGCTTGGGCGCTCGCCATCTGGGCCAGCATCCGGTCCTTCTCGTCCTTGAGTTTCTGGATCTCGTTCTTGACCTGCAGCAGCGAGCCCTTCGCGTCCTCCGCGTCGGTCCTGGCCTGCTCCATTTCGCCGGAGAGTTCTTTGATGCTCGCATCGAGCGCATTCTTCTTCTGAATCAAAACCACGGCGAGGTTATCTTGGTTGGTCGCAAGCGCCGTGTTGAGGTCTGCATTAACCGCCTCGAGCTCTTTCTCGGCCTCGCTCAGCCTGGCGTTGATGTCCTCGCGCCGACGCAAAATCGCGGCAGTTGCCGTCTTGAGCTTGTCGTACTTTGTGATCATGGAGTCGATCGCGTTCTGATAAGCAATCTCGGGGTGGCGCTTTTCCACGTCGGTCAGCCACAGCGACACAAAGCCTTGCCATAGATTGGCCAGCCGCGACAGCAGATTGATGTCAGCCATGAGGTTCAGTCCTTTCTCGGTTACCACGGTTGAAGGGTCGTTCACGTACGCCGGACCTACGAGGTGTCGCACCATGTCAAACGCGCCGAACGGATGGTCGATGGCTCATGCACGGCCACGCCGGTTAGGATGTCATTTGCCGCGATGCGGCCGCACGCCGGCTGTTCGCCCCGGCGCCATGCAGCGGCACCACGAGCCCCGGGAGGACACCCTCCATGTCGCCTGCCAGCTCGACCTCGATGTCCTCGCGAAGGCGCAGGTTGGCCACGGCCTCGGTCAGTTTGGCGCCGATCTCGTGCGAGGTCGGCGCGGCGATGATCGTCTGGTAGATCTCCTCCATCTGGTCGGGGATCGAGATCAGCGCTGCCTCCAGTGCCGTCTTGCGGCTCAACATGCGGCGGTGGCGCAGCGCCAGCGCCGCGTAGTCATCGCGCGCCTTGTGGAGTTGCTTCATATCCATGCCGGGGTGCAGGGTCGCGAGTTCGCGCTCGATGTTGCGGACCCGCGCTTCGATGTCACCCAGCTCGATCGATGCGGCGCGGTCTTCGATGACCAGCAGCGCGAGCCGCGCATAGAGGTAATCCGTGCTTGCGTCATCGAGCTTTTCGACATCATGCACGGACAACTGCGTGCCCCGGTCGGTAGCAAGCCGGTACAAGGACTCGATCCGCTGCTGCATCCGGCCATAGGTTTCGATGGTTCGGTCCGTTCGGTTTCGGCTTTGCGCGCGGCGCTGGATTTCTTCGCTCAGATGCGCCCGCGCCGAGCGCCGCGCGGCCTCTCGATACTTGCGATCGACCTTGTCGCGAAACGTGGCCGACGAGGGAACGTACATCGCCGCGATCGCCTCGCCGGCCGCCAGCGCGATCAGCGGAATTGCGCCAACGCCGAAACCGAAGGGAATCGACAAAACGGCGGCGGCCGCAGCCGCCCCCAACACAGCATAGACGTTGCCCTGGCTTGTCAGCAACTCCCTGAGGTAAGGTGGCTTGTTCTCGTCCACCGGCGCGGCCCTCAGACCGTCACGCGCAGAGAACCCTTGCCCGGGCTCACCTTGTGAAGTTGATTCAGGATTCGTTCCTCGAGCTTCACTGCCTCGCTGGAGCGCTGCCACGTCCCAGAACGCGGTCGCGGCTCCCCGATCACGAAATCGTCGGCGATCCTGGCGGGTTGCGCGGACAGCACGATCACGCGGTCGCCGAGCATGAGCGCTTCGGTGACATCGTGGGTGACGAATACCACCAGGCAAGGCCGATCGTTGTACAACTTGACGAGAAGGTGCTGCATCTCCTCCCGCGTCTGCGCGTCCAGGGCGCCGAACGGCTCATCCATGAGCAGGATGCGCGGTCGAAGCACCAGGGCTCGTGCGAGCGCCACGCGCTGGTTCTGGCCGCCCGAGAGCTGCGCCGGACGCAGATCCTTCTTGTCCGCGAGACCCACCGCAGCCAGTATTTGCGTGACCCGATCGCGCCATTCGCCTTCCGGCAAACGTTGGCGCCACAGCTTCAGCCGAAACGGAAAGGCGACGTTCTCGAACACGCTCAGATCAGGGCGATTGGCGTAGCGCTGGAACACCATGACCGAGTCGTCGTGGGCGCCGTCACAGGGCTCGCCGTCGATCAGGACGGATCCGGATGTCGGGGTCTTGACTCCGATTGGACGCACACCGCCCATCATGTGAAGAATGGTGCTCTTGCCGCAGCCGGACGGTCCCAGCAGCATGTTGATGCCGGGGCGCTCCAGCGCCAAGTCGATGCCGCCGACCACACGGGTTGCCCCGCCGCCCGGCGCCGGGTACTCCTGCACGATGTCCTTGAGCACGATGCTGATCGAGTTCCGCCGTTCCGCTTCGGCGTGCTGGACGAGAGGTGCCGCGGACGCACTCACTGGTGGGTCTCCCATGGATAGAGCTTGCGCTTTGCGAACAGCATCAATTGGTAGGTGGCAAGCGCCAGCGCGATGATCACGATGATGCCGGCGAACACCTGATCCCACGCACTGAAGCGCCGCGCGTTCTGGATCAGTTGGCCCAGGCCGACCTTGGCGTTGACATACTCCGCCACGGTTATGTAGGTCCACATCACGGACACGGCCACGATGAGCGCATCGGCGATACGCGGCATCGCCATCGGCAGCACTGCCTTGCGCACGCACTCCCACGGCGTTGCGCCTAGGTCGCGCGCACCGATCCAGTAGCTCTGGGGCACCGCCCGGATGGCATCGCGTACCATCGGGATCAGATAGACCACCGCGCCGATGAACAGAAAGGCGATCTTCATCGCCTCGCCGATCCCCAGCCACATCACGAGGATCGGCAGCAGCGCAACCACCGGGGCGGAGCGGAACGGATCCAACAGCGGCGAGAGTGCCGCATTGATCCGGGGTGCCGCACCCATGGCAATGCCGATGGGAATTCCGATGGCGACCACCAGTACCCCGGCCACCACCAACCGTCCCAGCGACCACAAGGTGGCGGTAGCGAGCAGGCTTTCCCCTTCGTGCCAGGTGAGATACGACAACGCGGCGGCGACATCCCAGGGCGCCGGCAGGCGGTTGGAGCTTACCCACCCGGAAGCGGCAAGTCCCGCCCAGAGCAACAACAGGGCGGCAACCGCGCCTATGCCGAGCGCCTTGCGCTGTCCCGGACTCAGGGCGGCGTAGGGATTCCAGAAATCGGCCATCGCCGTCCTACCGACCGCCGTACACCGCCACCCGGGTGGTGCGGTTCATCGCCCGGCAATCCTCCATGGAGAGCCCTTCGGCCGCCGCATTGGCCTCGTTGCACAAGGGGCGGTCCGGGCCGTTGCCGACGATCTTGAATCGCTCACTCGGAAACTCCCACTGACTCGCCAGATACCCCACCACGGCGCGCGCGCGCGCCTCGGACAAGCGCATGTTGACTTCCCGCGCGCCGGTGGAGTCCGAGTTGCCGCTCACTTCGAAGTACGCCTTCCCGTTGTTCTCGATGAATGGGACCATTTCGGTATCGACGGTCTTTTGCGCGCGTTTGGTGAGTTCGGACGAGCCGGAGGCAAAGCCGACCATGACCGGCTTGGTGACGATGGCATCGGTCTTGGCGGCTTCCTGAAGCGCCGTCTGGGAGAAGGTCTCCTTGGGCTTCGCCGCTGCCGCCGAAGCAGCGCTGTTTCTGGCGAGAATGGCCTTGATGAAGCGGTAGTCGAAGCTGTCTTGCGGCGTGATGACAGGCGAATTGGGATTGGCGAGCGCCCCGGCCTTGCGGTAGATTTCGTCGAAGCGGCGGTATACCCGTTCGTAGTGATTGGGCCCGCCGGCAAGACCGAGGATGCGTGCATTGTCCTCGACGCCGGTCCATACCAGATTGCCGAACAGGCTCTTGATGAACGGCCTACCCTCCTTGTCGGCAAGCAGCTTGAAGAACTCCTGGGTCTTAACCAAGGCCTCCACGGCACCGTCCGGATCGGCCTTGGCCGCCTCCACGCCGTCCATCCAGCCCTCGACGAACTTCTGGACCATCGCCTGGCCTTCGGCGGAGTCCAGGATGCGCGAATCGCAAACCATGACGTCGAAGATCAGGTTGGTCGCCGTCTTCGTCGAATACACGACATGGGCGCCCTTGGCGTTGCGCAAGGCGAGCGACAGGTCCGGATCCCACAACACCGCCGCGTCCACGTTGTTGGATTCGAATGCCGCGCGCACGCCCGCTGTGCCTTCCTCCACGTTGATGAATACCGTCTTGATGCTCTCCTTCTTGCGGGCGGTCAGCGAAGAGTTCTCGATCGCATCGATCAACATGCCGTGTGACGGTGTGAACTGAAGCAGCGCAACCGAACGCCCCGCAAGGTCCTCGATCGAGCGGATCTGCGCATCGCGGGCGATCACCGCATCGCCGCCCTGAGTGTTGTCCACGATCATCACCGCGCGGGCATCCATCTTTGCGTTGCGCAGGTTAGGCTGCTCCTGCGCCCAGAAGTCGGAGGTTCGCCAGGCGCATTGCGCGGCGCCGGATTCGAAGATGGTCGCGAGCGTCGGGATGTCATCCTGGATGACAAACTGGATGTTGGCTCCCTTCTTTGCATAGATCGAGCCCGGCTGCGTGGTGAGGCTGTTGCCGTTGGCCACCAGCGCCGGCGCATAGCCATGGAAGCTGACCAGGCTGACTTTCAGAGCCTTACCCGGCATTGCTACCGCCGCCCCTTGCGAGCCGGGCGATGCCGCCGCCGGGCTTGCCGGCGCCTTCGCAGCGGAGTCCGTGGCTTGTGCCGGCGTGGAAGTTGCCTCCGATCCACCGCTCCTCGGGCCGAAGCGGTCTTTGAGTCCGAAATTCCACGCCACCGAACCCGCGGCGGCGAGCACGATGACTGTGATCAGTCCCTTCGCGAGGGGGGTCAGTTGGGCCATGCGGTTTACCTCCTGAGTCAGACCGGTTGAGAGAAGCTCGCCGGGATCTCGGCAAAGCGCTCGATTTCCTTGTCCATTCGCCGCAGCTCGCGTGCCGCCGCTTCGCGCGTGGCTCGCAGACCCCCTTCGAGGTTGGTCGTCTCCTGAGCGGCCCTGGCTACCTCGCGCTCCAGCAGTTGCTCGAGCTCCGAGATCTGCGCCCGGATCTCCGCGATGGCACGCTCGAGGGACGCTTTCCCTTCCACGATCCTGGCGCTGACCTGCTCTTCGGTGGCCGCCACTTGCGCCGCCAAACGCTTTTTGTAGGCCTCTAGGGCCGCGATCTTGCGCTGGGCGTCGAGCAAAGGGTCGGAGATCTGCCAACTATCCTCCGCTGCGTCCATCGCCAGTACGGCCGTTTTGCGCGTGGCAGCGTCCATGGCGCGCAATCCATCCAGCAGGCGCAGGAGCTTTTCCGCCGGGAAAGGCGACGGCGACACTGCGGCCAGGGCGAAGATGTCTTCCAGTACAACCGCTTCGTCGATGCCGCCTTCGAGGACCGGCAACGGTGCAACAGGGGCTTCAGCCGCGGCTCCCTCAGGCGAATCTGTGATTGCCTCCCTGGCAGATGGCGACAATGTGCGTTCGTCCTCCGACAGATCGACCAACTTGGCTTTCGCCAGGAACTCCATCAATCCCTTCATCAGCTTCCCTCCAAGGCCCCCAAGACTACCGTATTGTAAATTCCATTGCATATACACAAGGCGCTTGTCTGAAAAATTGCCTGTGCTTGGATCGGGTGTGCGGCTTCGCGTGAATCCCCCAATGCGGGCCGGCCTGCAGGCCGCATGGGACGGCCGTCTGCAGGGTGGCACCCCCAGAAAGCGCGTGGAATGGCGCTGCTGGGGGCGGCATGCCGCAGAGCGCCAGTTGGCGCTGCTTTCAGGGCATCACGCTGCGCACGACTGCGCAATGCAAGGCTGTTATACGCGATCCCCTGTTCGCAGCGGGCGTACGGTCGACCTACGACATCAGTCGGGTGTTCGCGGCTGGCCGATACGCGCAGACTTCGATTGGCAAGCGGTGCTGCCGCGAAGCAAACCCTATCCGCGCACCGGGAGGCCGACACCATGTCACCTTTGCAATCACGACGCTTTCGCCTGATGGGGCCGCTCGGCAGCCGTTTCGGCGGACTCGCGGCGAACCGGCTGTTCGCCAGCGTCCGGCACTATGTGACCTTCAATCCCGGTGAGACGGTCGAAGACGCTGTCGCGGCGCTGGAGCCAGAACCGGTCTGGCAGCCGGGTGGGGGGCAGAAGGTGCTGACCGTCTATGCCGAATTCTCCGATCCGTGGAAGTCGGTGGCGCAGGAAATCGAGGCCATCAACACCGGTCAATGGCATCCGGGCGACAAAGACTTCAAGTCGCTCGCGCAGTACTTCAAGTTCGCAAACCATCGCGTCAGAAAGATCGCTTCGCTCGGCGGCTTGCTCAACGCGATGATCGCGCTGCCGGAAGGCAGCATCGGGCGCCTGAACATCATCACGCACGCGACCGGGTACGGCTTCGCGCTGGCCGGCAAGGTCATCGTCGGCGACGTGGAACTCGGCCGCGACGACGATCCGGCCGACGACGTCACCTTCATCGACGCCACGGAACTGAGCAAGCTGCGCGCGTGCAATTCGGTCGACTGCGGCAAGCCCGACATGCCGTTTCGCCCCGGCAGCCAGAAGCAGACGAAGGGCTTCACCTTCCAGGACGCCTTGAAGCGCCTGGCACCGGGCAACGCCTTCATCTACCTCTATGGCTGCAAGGGTGGCTCGCAGGATACGTCGCTGATCCAGGCGCTCGCGGATACCTTCGATGCCCGCGTCTGGGGGTTCCGCCAGGAGCTATGGTACTTCCCTGAGATCGATGGCAAACGCATAAGGAACCGCAACTGGTGCCAGTACCCAAAGCTCTCCGGCGAAAAGGTGCAGGGCTTGCAGAACCTGGTGCCGGACAACTTCGCCAAGCCCGCCGCGGCGACCCGATGACCCGCTCGGCTCAGCCGGCCCGGGCCTGCGCCTCGCGGGCTCGGAGCTTGTGAAGAAATCATCGCGAGCGGCCCGAGTTCGGTCCGAGGAGCGCAGATGTACTCAGTGCTACATCGAGCACCGCAGGGCCGAAATCGCGGCGCGCAGCAGATTTGTTCACAAGCTCTCAGCGCGCCTCGAGCAGCCGGGCCAGCACGGCCTCGGCCGCGGCGCTGTCGAGCGCGCCGGCGTCGAACCAGTCGAAGCGCGGCGAGCCGGCGCCGATGGCGGCGTTTGCCGCGGCGCGGTCGGTCTGCGTATCGAACAGCAGCACCACGCGCTGCAGGTGGCCAGCCTGCGCCAGCACGCCGAGCTCGTGCAGGCAGCCGGCGTTGCCGGCGACTAGTCCGCGCAGGTCCATCAGCACCACGTCGGCGCGCGCCACCAGCGCAGCCAGCGCGAGCTTCCAGGTCGAATCGAAGCAGTAGAAATCGGCGACGCGAAAGCGTCCATCGGGATCGGGCGCCACGTCGATCGCGGCCAACTGGCGCGCGAGATCGTCGCCGCCCGCGATGAAGCGGTTGCGCAGCCGGCCATTGAGAAAGGCGAACAGTTCGTCGGGTTCCAGCGTGTTGAGCGCCAGATCGGTGCCGGCGATCAGGCTCGCCGTGCCGCTGTAACGCCAGCGCTCGACGACCGAATCGAACAGCGCCTGCACCTGGGCATCGCGGCGGAATACGCGCAGCACCAGCAGATTGGGCGCCTCGGCGGGCGGCGCGAGCCAGCCGCGCGCCAGCCGCATGCCCAGCGGTATCCACAGCCAGCAGCCGATCACCGTGAGCGACCAGGCGCCGATGCCGTGGCTGGCGGCCAGCGCATCGACCAGCAGCGCGACCAGCCAGTAGCTGCCCATCAGATAGAGCGGTTCGGAGAAGCGCTTGGCCTCGTAGCCACGCGCCAGCGCGCGCGCCAGGCGCCAGGACGGCCAGGCCAGCAGCAGCCAGGGTGCGAGGGCGAACACGCCGATGGTCGTCCAAGCGCCGAATGCGCCGACGACGGGTGCCAGACGCTGCGTGGCTGTCTCGCTGGCCATCAGACCCTGCAGCAAATCGGTGCCGACGACCGAGGCACCGGCCATTATCAGGAACAGTGGCAGCAGGTATGGTCCGATCGCGCGTGCGCGCCCGCTCGCCGCCAGGCCGAAGGCGATCAGCGGCGTGGCGATGGTGCCGAGCAGCCAAAACGCCACCGTCGCTGGCGACTGTTCGCCGGTCGAGCGCAGCCATACGAGTGCGCCGACGCAGGCGACGTAGGCAGTGCTGGCCAGTGCGATACGCAGCCAGCTCCAGCGCCAAAGCTGGCCGAGCGCCGGCACCATCACCCAGGCAAAGGCCAGGCCGAGCAGCGTGAGCTTGATCGGCCCGTAGCCGGTTTCGTTATAGACGAACTGCAGGCTCCACCATGACTGGGTGAGTCCGATCGCCAGCGAGATGGCGACGATGGTCAGCGCGAGCCTGCCCCGGGCTCTGCGGTTCTGCGTGATGCTCGAGGTACGCGCGCGGCGCGACTGCTGCGGCAGTGCCGCCGCCGGGGCGCCCGCATCGCTCGGCGGGGCGCCCTGCGACATCAGTGCCAGCACGCGCTTGCGGTACCAGGCGGCGACAATGCGGCCGACCACCGCGCCGGCGAGAACCGCGAAGATCAGTGCGAACGCGACCTTGCCATCCCACATCGCTCACCCCCTCCGGTGCGATCGATTCACCTGGCAGCCTGCCGGGCGCAGTTCGCGGCGTGTGTTGTCGCGCGCCGTCTATCTGTCTTTGCGGTCCTTGTATTTTTCCTTGTGCTTGTCCTTCTGCTTGCCCGGGCGGCGATCGTCGTCGCGGTGATGCTCGTGGCGTTCGCGGTAGGCGGGTACATAGACATCGTTGTACCAGCGATCCTGCACGAAGTAGACCGGCCGGCCGCAGGCGTTGTAGCGCCGGCAGTGCTTGCGCCAGTTCCTGGCGTGGCCCGGCGGCACGTGGAGGTAGACCGGCTGGCGCACCACGCCGACCGGCACGCGCTCGATGACGACGGGTTGACGGTAAATCACTACCGGTGGCGGGAAATCGCCGATGTCGATGCGGCCGTAGAAGCCGGGTTGCCCGATGCTGATGGAAACGCCGACATCCGCGGCGAGGGCCGGGACGGCCGCAACTGCGAGCGCGGTGCTGACGAGGATTCGCTTCATCTTCCAGTCCTTTCTGCAGGTGGTTGCGAGCATTCCGACGTCTGTCGGTCGCGTCACGCGGGCGGCTAGGGAATCATCAAGGCTGGATTTGCCCGATTGGAAATCTCGATTGCCATCCACTACACTACTTCGCCTGTCGGCCGCTCCCGCGGTGTGGCTGCCTCGTCGCAGTTTACCGTTGCGAGGTTCGACAGACGAAACATGACATCTGCAGCGAATCCGTTCACACGCTGCTTCAACCTGCCATGAAAGGCGTTCATTCATGACTCCGGAGCAGTCCGCCGCAGCGATGCAGAGTTTCTTCGAGGCCGGCCAGGCCATGACTAAGGCATACCTGGAGTTCGTCGCCAACCAGCAATCGGCCTTCTCCTTGCCCGCGGCCGGGCCGGTGGGGGGCGCGATGCAGGTGCCGATGCCCGACCTCGAGCCGTTCATGGCGCTGCAGCGCGATCTAGCGGCCCAGCAGGCCCAATTGTGGCACACGATACTGCAGCGCAAGCCGGGCGAGGCGGGCGAGCCGATGGTCAAGCCGGAAGCCGGCGATCGTCGCTTTCATGCGCCGGAGTGGGCCGAGTCGCCGATCTATGATTATCTGCGTCAGGCCTATCTGCTCAATGCCGACTACCTGAAGAAGGTCGCCGAGGCGATGCCGATTTCCGATGGACCGGTCAAGACGCGCATGCAGTTTCTGACCCGCCAGTTCGTCGATGCCATGGCGCCATCCAACTTCGCCGCCACCAATCCGGAGTTCGTCAAGACCGCCCTCGAGACCAATGGCGAGAGCATCACCGAGGGCATCAAGAACATGCTGGCCGATCTGGACAAGGGCCGCATCTCGATGACCGACGAAGGGGCGTTCGAGATCGGCCGCAATATCGCGACCACACCCGGCGCCGTGGTGTTCGAGAACGACCTGATGCAATTGATCCAATACACGCCCAGCACCGACCAGGTTTTCGAGCGGCCGATCCTGCTGGTGCCGCCGTGCATCAACAAGTACTACCTGATGGATCTGCAGCCCGAGAACTCCTTCGTCCGCTACATCGTCGAGCAGGGATTCACGGTCTTCCTGATCTCCTGGCGCAGTGCCACCGAGGAGCAGGGCCACCGCACCTGGGACGACTACCTCGAGATGGGGCCGATCAAGGCGCTGACGCTGGTGCGGGAGATCACCGGCACGCCCAAACCCAACGTGCTGGGCTTCTGCATCGGCGGCCCGATCCTGTGCTCGTCGCTGGGGGTGTTGAATGCCCGTGGCGAAGATCCGGTCGAGAGCCTGACCCTGATGACATCGCTGCTCGATTATTCGGAACCGGGCGAGATCGGCGCCCTGGTGACCGAGGGAACGGTCTCCGCTTACGAGGCCTCGATCGGCAAGGGCGGCGTGCTGCACGGGCGCGATCTGGCCAGCGTGTTCTCCTCGCTGCGGGCCAACGATCTGATCTGGCAGTATGTCGTCGGCAATTACCTCAAGGGCAAGAAGCCGGAACCCTTCGATCTGCTCTACTGGAATTCCGACAGCACCAATCTGCCGGGGCCGTGCTTCACCTGGTACCTGCGCAATCTGTACCTGGGCAACAGCCTGCGCGTACCGGGCAAGCTCGAGATGCTGGGCGTCAAGGTCGATCTGCACAAGATCAAGGTGCCGAGCTACCTGATGGCGGCGCGCGAAGACCACATCGTGCCCTGGCACGGGGCCTACCTGTCGCGCAAGGTTCTCGGCGGCCCGACTACCTTCGTGCTGGCCGCGAGCGGCCACATCGCGGGTTCGATCAATCCGGTGTCGAAGAATCGCCGCAACTACTGGGTGAACGATAGCGACAAGGTTCTGACCTCCGACGAGTGGGTGGCCGGTGCCACCGAAAAGAAGGGAAGCTGGTGGTCGCACTGGACCGAATGGCTCGGCCAGCGCAGTGGCAAGAAGGTCGCTCCCCCGAAGAATCCCGGCAGCGCGACCTACACCGAGATCGAGCCGGCGCCCGGCCGCTACGTCAAGGCGCGGGCGTAGCAGGTTTGCTAGAAGGCGTGCGGAAGCGGGCGCACGCCGGCCGATCCAGCGGGTTCGTGGCAGGCGCCGCGCCGCCCCCGCGAGCGGCGTGAGATCATCGCGTTCATGCCCCCATTCATCCATGCCACCCCACCCGCGCAGGCCGTGCCTGCAAAATCCACCACCTTACTGTTTTTTCGTCGGCGAATCGCCGGCGTGACGCTGGGCATCGCGCTCGCCGCAGCGCTGCCCGCTGGCGCCCAGACCTGCGAAAGCCCGCCGACCCAGGCGCACCTGGTCCAGGGGAATTTTCAGCGCGTGGCGAAGGAGGGCGATTTCGTCACCGCCCGGGACTACGCCGAGCGCACTTGGCGTGGTCTCGATCAGCTTGCCGCGCAGGCGCGCCGCTGCGGATGCGCGGCAGCGCAGAGCGGATTCGAGGCAGCGGCAAGCGAGATGCGGCTGACCAAGGGCACCGATACGCGCAAGGATCTGCGCGCGGTGGCCGACAAAGCCTTCGCCCTGTTCGAGGGCGCGATGGCCGAGCAGAGGAAATGCGCCGGGTTTTGAGTGGCGCGATCAGCGGCGAGAGGACTGGAGCGATGCCCGTACAGGGGGTGGCATCGCAGGGCCAAGCGATGGTAGCGCTTCGCGTTATTCCGCCCCGCTGTTCTCAGTGCGCGTGTGGGGCGGCAGACGAATGGTCTCGCTCGTCCGCCTCGGGGCCCGGGGGCTATTTCTCCGGTGGAACCACGGTGCCCGGATTGACGGGAGCCGGTTGCGCAGGCGGCGCCTTTTTCAACGCTTTGGCTTGCTTCTTGCGCTCCTTCTCCAACTCTCTCTGACGCTTTTCGAACTGGTAATTTGGTTTCGCCATATTGGCCTCTCGCGTGGTGACACCGTAGACGATAACCCAGACCTGCATCGGCGGGGCGTGCGCCGCGATCGCGAAATTCAAGCAGAGGAGAATGCCGCCGGCACGATCCGTGTGGCGAACCGACCGGTCAAGGCAGGCGCGACGGGAGGCCACCGCGCCTGCCGCGGTCGCCTTGGCGCGCGCAGATCAGGTCTTCGCGCCGGGCTTGCGCCCCGGGGCCTTGGGCGGAATCGACCCGGCAATCCGGCACAGCCGCCCTTCGATAGGGTGGCCGTCGGTGTAACGGGTCACCGCGCAACTCGATATTTCGCCCTGCGCTGAGAGGTGGGACAGTACGGCGCGAACCGTTGGCAGTGAGATTCCCGTGTCTGCCGCGATCTCCGAGTCGAGCTTCTGGCCGTTGATTTTCAGGTATTGGAGGATGGCGGCTGCGGACATTCTGAACACCATGTTGACGAGGCTGGGAGCTGCAGCAATGGCTCGAAGCGCGCCCGGGAAACCAGGCAACAGCGCAGGCAACAGCGACGCGACGGCGCCGCTGCCCGACCGGGAAGAACCAACCCGGTGCGCCGGAGCCACCATCCCGAACTGCGAGATGGTGCAGCGAACCGCGAAGTATACCGCATATGGCGCCGGGTTTCGAGGGTGATGCGCTGGCCGGAGCCGGGCAAGTGCATAAAATTCACCTGGTTCAATGCCTTGTCGACACGCCGGAGAGAAGGCGAGCGATGCCGGACGGTTAGCTCACCGGCAGCTTGTGCGGCAGCGGGTGTCGTGCTTCACATTGTGACGGTTGCGGGCCTGCGCTGCAGACCATCAACCCATTCGTTGCCCGCGTCATCGTCACGCTGCCGCTTCAATCGACGTTGAAGAACCGACGGATGCGTCTGAGCAGGCTGTCGTCATTAGCGCGGGAGCGCGCCGCAGCCGGTGCCTTGGCGACCTCGCGCTTCAAGCTCTCGAGTTCCTGCTCGCGCGCGGTCAGGGTGACGGCGATGCTCTCCACCACTTCGGGCCGCGCCCGAATCACCTGCTCGAATACAGACTTGTCGAGCCGATAGCATTCGACATCGGTGCGCGCGCTGACGGTGGCGCGGCGCGCCTCGCCGGTCAGCAGGCCCATCTCGCCGACCACGCTGCCGCCGTACAGGGTCTTCAAGAAGCGCCGCGGCTCGCCTTCCGGCTCGTACCAGACGTCGACGTCGCCCTTGATCAGCAGATACAGCCAGTTGGCGGTTTCGCCCTGGCGGATCAATACGTCGCCGCGCGCGAACGGCGCATAGACCAGACGCTCGGCGAGTTGCGCGAGTTCGTTCGGCTCCAGGCTGGCGAACAGCTCCACCTCCTGCAGTGCGGCCAACTGGCGATCGAAACTGCGGCTGCGCACTGCCTTGCGGTAACGCTCGTTCTCCTTGGTGATATGCAGTGCGTTTTCCGGCACCGCGATGCGCATGCCGGCGCGCTGCAAGGTCGCCAGAATATGCACGCGCACCGCGGAATCGGTCGGGTCGTCGGGTTGCGGGTCGAGCAGCCAGAAGCGCAACGCGTACTTGCCGTAGCCGTTGCCGAACTCCATCAGCACGCACGAGGGCGCCGGCGTTCGCGCCACGTTGGCGATCTGCGCTGCGGCGAACGCGGCCTCGACGGTTTCGATCACGCGCGACGGCGGCACCGCGTAGTCCACCGCGAACCAGATCCAGCGGCGCGTGCTCGCCCGCGACGGTGTTCGCAGATTCTCGGCTCGGCCCTGCACGAAGAACTTGTTCTTCATCATCACGCTGTTGGGGATCACCGCGAGTTCGCCGTTGCGCGTTTCGATCGCCGTATAGCGCCAGCGTATCTCGACCACCTTGCCGCTCAGCTCGTCGATACGGATCCAGTCGCCGAGGCTGATCGAGTCGTCGAGCTGCAGGGCGAGGCCGCCGAGGATATTGCCCAGCGTGTCCTGCATCGCAAAGGCCAGCACCGCGGTGATGATGGCCGAGGTGGTCACCAGGCTGCCGAGTTCCACGCCCGAATAGCGCAGCCGCACCATGCCCCAGGCGACGTAGGCCAGGATCACCAGCACGTCTTCGAGGATGCGCGGCACGTCGATGCGCAGGCGCGGCAGCAGCATGCGGAACAGCAACAGGCCGAGCAGGTTGATCAGCGCCAGCCCGGCGCCGAACAGCATGAACTCGAAGGCGACGTTACCGCTGCGCGTGAAGCCCAGCGCGCCAACGAAGGCCGCGCCCAACTGGCCGAGCACCGACAGCGCGAAAAAGCCGAAGGTGTTGGTGATGCGCCGCCGCTCCGCCGGCAGCACGCGCAGCAGGATCAGGGTGACCAGTACCGCCAGAGTGAGGACGTAGGGCACGTCCTGCTGCCAGAACTCGTGCCACACACGCAACAGCAATGCTTCATCCATGCGCCAGGAAAATGCTCAACCAGTGACCGCAAGCCGCGGCAGGCTTCCAGTGTAGCCCGGAAGACATGTCCCGGAGCCCTGCGGCGGCGACTCCGCTCGTCGCAGGCACCCGCAGTCGGGCCACGGCGCCTCCGATGGCATGGGCCTGGAAACCGCACCGGATCGACGTCTCGGGCAGGGCATGCCCGCGTGCCGCACGGATTGGGGCTAACCGGCATGGCAGGCTGGAGAGCGAGTATCCATAAGGCTTGCAGGTCAGCCACATCGCGAATGCCGCGCAACCACGCCTTCCCTCCCCGTTCGAGGGGGAGGATCAGGGAGAGGGTGCGGCGCCTCGACTAACGAATATGCAGGTTCGCCCGCCCAATCCCCATCCCGGCCTGCCCCCTGAGAGGGGGAAGGAGAGAGTCAGATGCGCGCGAAAGCCGCGTCGCAGGATGGGATGCACACTTGAGGACACGATTCGCGCCCTTTCCGATTCCTTCGCGCGGCGACCCGACATTGATTGCTCGCGCCGATTCGCGCCGCCCGTGGTTCAAAACGGGATGCTGCGGTAGGCATGGACGGCGAACCGGGTGGCGGCAGCGCCCGAGTCCTTCTTACCCTGGTTGTGCCACAGGCTCCAAATGACCAATGCGCCGAGCACGGCGGCACCGAGCATGAACATGTCCTTCTCCCGATGGAAGCCCAGGCTCCGCATGTTCGTTCCCGGTTGTGGCGGGCCCCCACTGAGCGTATCGAGCATGCCGCGCTTGTCGAATGTTCCGCTGAATTCGCGCGCACCCGGCGTGCCCTTGGCGGCCGAGACGTGGCCGATCGTCAGAAAGTCGGCGCCGCTTCGCTTCTCGAAGTCGACGAACAGACTTTCCTTGAGGAAGATCCGGTTGGTGGCGTCCGGCGGAACGATCCAGAACAGCGCCGGCGGCGCCGAGGCTATCGGAATCCAGCTCGGAACCAAGGACGGCGGCTTGCCGGGTCTCAGTGCATCGGCAAAGGCAGTGCGGCTCAGTCCGGCGAATTCGCGCATGGCGTTGACGATGCGCGGCACGTTGAGCACCTCGGGCAGTGCCTGCCGCAGGTACTGGTCGGACTTGGGAAAGTCCGCCGCGCGCGTGAAGATCATGGTTTGCCTCCTGCCGGCCAGCGCCGGTTCAAGTGCGTCGAGCGACGCAGCCTGGCCGCGCCGGGTGCCGATATCCTGCATCTGCATCGGACGTGCATGAAGCCTAAGCATCCGGGTCGCGAAATGGAATCCGCCGGAAGACCTAGCGAAGCTCTGATCAGCTCCTCCTTGCGACAGGATTGCACGGGGGTTCCGGCTACAAGGCATGCGACGAAAGTCGTAGCGCGGCCTGCGAATCGAAGTTTGTGACGCCGCCGCCGGGTGCTCTGGCGTTCTGACGTTTCCACGAAGTGTCGGCTTGTCGTCTGGTGTGGCACATGCCGTCGCGGTCGCTTGGAGGGCGCCGCGCCGCAATCGTTGCGCCACAAGGGGCTTGGTGCACCCAAGCATCGAGGGGATGCCAGACGATATGCGTGCCGCGGCGGCGGGGCGCGCACAGGCTGCGGCCCACCGTGCACGCCGTGAGCGGGAACAAAACGAGCAGCGCCGCCAACAGCATCGTGCCGTGCCACCGGGACGATGCGCGACGCATACCGGGTCAGCGCTGCGAGGGTTCGCGTGACGCGGGCCTGCGGATCGCGCGGGACGGATCTTGCCGGCAAGGCACGCCCGTCAGCCGCATGGAATGGCGCCCGCAGGCATGCCAGGCTGGAGAGTGAGTATCCATGCGGCCCGCAGCGGGACCACATCGCGCATCGTGCGAATCGCTGCACCTTCCCTCCCCCTTCGAGGGGGAGAGTCAGGGAGGGGGTGCGGCTTCGGAATATACGCGCGCAGGCCACGCCACAACCGCTGCGCCGATCTCGCCCGGAGGGCGCGTTGCTTCTCTAGTGCCGTCAAGACGAGTGACCACGGCGGCCCGCAAATCTACCCCAGCCCGCTGTGCGCTGCTCGGCGGCTATTGCGGACATCGACTTTGCGCGATCCGCCGCTAGAAACAATTCAACCCTGACCCCTGTGATTCGCTGACCCCTATGATTCGCGTGGCACAGGGAGGCTGGAGAGCGCCTATCCATGCGGGTTGCAGGGCAGGGTGGCGGGGCAGTATTCCTGCTTCTAGTCTGGTCGATTCGCCACCGCCGCGCCGGTCTTGCCCGGCCGGCGAGTCACTTCTCTTGCTTCGCCAAGAGAAGTAACCAAGAGAAGGCGGCCCGCGAGTTTGGCAAGCCCTGCCGGTCCGGCAAAGAACGCCGGACTTCCCTGCGCTGCCCACGTCGGCGGGCGGGCTTTGCAAACTCGCTTCGCTCAAACAGCGAAGCCCGATTGCCCGACTTTGACACTGCCAAGTAACACGCCCCTCGGAAAGCCGCATGGCACAAGGCATTCGGCGACGACGCCGAAATCGGTGTGTATCTAGGCAAAGAAGGTGCTCAATCCAGATTCAGGATTGGCTTCGGCGGCTTTATTTTCAACACCTTCAATCGGTTAGCGGCATCCGACGACGGCTCGGTGACCTGCCAGACGCGGCCGTTGGGGCTGGACAATTGCGCCAACTGGATGTGTTTCAGATCGTCCCGGATATTGCGCCACGTATCCTGACAGGCATGCTCGATGGTGCGCTCAAGCAACAGGGACAGGACCGTGATGGCGATGTGGGCATGAATGCGGTGGGGTGCCCAGTGGAACACGGGGCGCATCTTCAACCCGCTCTTCATCGTCCGCCAGGCTTCTTCCACGCGCTGCTGCTGTTTGTAGCCCAGCGCCATGTCTTCCGCCGTGAGCGCGTCATCGTTGCTATGCACTACGAACTTGCCGTCGAAGCGTTCCAGTTCCTTCACCGCCGCTCGGTCGATCGCCAGCCCCTGTTTCGTTTCCTTCAGCAGGCGCCCGTAGCGGGCGCTGGTCCGTAAAGCGCAGACCCGTTTCGTGTGGCTCACTTTGGCCAGATCGGAAAGACTGGACAGTTCCGCCTCCAGTTCGTTGAGCAGATCCTCCCGATGCGACTTCTGGCGTTTGGCTTCAAGCGGATTGAAGCAAACCGCATAACGTCGCCGTCGCTCACCCTCGCCGACGATGACTTCCTTGACTTCGAGATTCTCGGCGACGGTGCGGTAGCGTCCAGGACGCGACAGAACCTCTTCGGTGACTTCGTCGCCCCGCCGCATCGGCATGGCCAGCAGGTACTTGCCGCCGCCCTTGGCCAACGCCTGCAAGTTGGCCTGCGAGACCATCCCGGCATCGCCGACGAAGAGGCAGCGGGTGAGCTGCCAGCCACGCAGGTCTTCCTTGACCTTGGCGACCGTGGTGACGTCGACCGTGTTGCCGGGGAACACCCAGTGACGCACCGGAAATCCGTCCCGCGTGACGGCCATGCCGACGACGATCTGCGGCGCGTCGCTACGGCCGTTCTTGCTGTGTCCGCGCTTGCGGGGCGCCGCGTAGGACTTCTTGCCGGCCGTCTGGCTGCCCTGAACGTTGCCTTCTTTGTCGCCAACATCCTCGTCGTCGATTTCAAAGTGCAGTGAGGTGGTGTCGTAGAAGATCACGTCCACGTCCAGATTGAGCAGATCGGCCACCCGGTGGAAGATGGCTTGCTCGATGGCTTCCTTGTTCGCTTCCAGGAAATCCATGGCCCGGTAGATCTGGTGCAGCTTCAGCGCCTGCGTCCCTGCGATATGCGCGTCTTCCTTGAGCCACTGTTCATGACAGTAGAGCTTCGAGGCCGGGGCACAGGCACGGTTGGCAACCAGAGCGAACAGGGCGCGTTCGACATCGAACCCGAGATGCCGCGTGCCGGCCTGCTGGCGCACGATAGCGTCGATGCCGAGTTGCTTCCAGATGGCTTCGAGGACGTAGATGTCGCCATAGGGCCAGGCGCAGATCAGGCGCCAGTCGCCGCCGGCCGACTTGCCAAAGCTACCCATCCCGAGTAACAATCCCCACACTCCTGTCCTCGCCCCTGGGGGATTTTGACCTGGCCACAGGTGGAGGAATTTCAAGTGGCCGCCGGGGGGGGGGGGGGGGGGGTGAAAAATGTGCCTTGGAAGTGTCAAACTCGGGGATTGCCCCCGCCGCCGCTGCGCCGCTCGGCGGCTCTCACGGGAATGGATGGGGCGCGATGGCCTGCGGAAGGCAGTGTGTCGAAAAGCTGGGTTCATTGCACCGTCGTCGTTCACAGTCTGGCGCAATTTCGAATGCGCTCCGCGCCGGCTAGGTTGATCGCTCTCCTGTTTTGACGAGGTAAGCGTCAAGCACCTTGTCGACACTCCCAACGCATTCGAGAAAGGCTCGGTCGCGATGGGTCTCGAAATATGTAACGTGTGCTGGCCGTTTCAATTGTCCGTAAAGTGGAGCGATCTTCTCGCTATGAAGATTCAGTAGTTCGTCGGTGTGAGCAAAGATGTTGCGAATCTTCCGAATCTTCTCGAGTTCGCGATAAGTGTCGAGATCGATTACGCTAAGTGCGTAGGCCATTGCGATCTTGGGTGCGAAGCTCAAACAGATCACCGTACATTTTCTTTGACATCGGGCGCATTGCGCGCTTGAGGCACAATTCCAGCTTTACGTCGAGAATTGCCGCGCTCGCGATTACAACGCCGGCATGCGTCATCCGACTGTACCGTAGGAGTGCGTTCCCGACTGAGTGTGCGGCAGCTACCAAATCTGGTTTTGTTTTCGGGGAATCAGCCATATCCGAATCAAAAAAAAGTTTCAATGAGGGAAGGTGAGAAGGCTAGTCCCCAGATCTACCTCGATGGCTGGAGTTCGCGGATTCAGTGGGGTTCGAACCCCAGAAGCGCTGTCACAGTCTCTAGTCCTAAGCCGGACGAGCCGGAACCAAACAGGGGAATAGCGGTACCCTAGCGCTTGCGTGGAGCTTGTCGATGCGGAGGCCGCCATGGAGCTGCTTACGACCCGGTACGCGGAGAATCTGGCAGGCGTGCTGTCTTGCTACGACCGGATCGTCATCACCGGCACGTTGCCCGGCGCGTGTTTCGCAGAGGGCATGACCAGCTTCTTGGTCTCCCGTGGGATCCGTATCTTCGACTACCCGCAGTTCGCGCTGCCTCTGCGGGAGCGCGTTCGCCATGCCGCTCAGGCGCTGGCAACGGAGCACGGCGCCAGGATCGAACATATCGCCAAGGCCCACGTTCGCAAAGAAGACGTCGTGGCCAAGGTGCTCGCGGCGCGTGGCGATGCGCCCGGCCTGGTGCACGTGATATCGGCGATGGAGACCTGCGCGACCTATCAACCCTGGCACGACAAGGCCAGCGGACGCACTTTCCTGCGCCCGGACACCACCAAGTGCCTGCACTACTACTTCTACTGGATGGACCGAGAGCTGGGGCTCATCTACGTGCGCGTGCCCACCTACTGTCCGTTCCGGCTGCAGGTTTACTGCAACGGACACAGTTGGCTGGCGCAACGAATGCGGCGCGAGGGCATCGACTTCGCCGCAGCCGACAACGCTTTTGCTCGCATAACCGACTTCGCTCGTGCGCAAGAACTCGCCGACACCTTCAAGCCTGAGTTGCTGCATCGCCACCTGGACCGCTACGCCCAGCTGTGCTGCCCCGTCCTGGATGTCTTTGGGCAGACCTACCACTGGAGCATCATGCAGGCCGAATACTCGACCGACTTGGTGTTCAAGAGCGAGAAGATCCTCGGCTCGCTGTACCAGCAGCTCGCCCGCGAGGCAGTGCTCTCGGTGAAGGCCGAGCAAATCGCCACATTCCTGGGCAAGAAGATCACCCCGCAACTGGCCGCCGAGATTGGCTCGCGCCTGAGCACGCGCATTGAGGGAACCTGCATCAAGCACAAATTCGGATCGGTCTCTATCAAGATCTACGACAAGTTCGCTCGCATCCTGCGCATCGAGACCACAACCAATGACGTTTCGTTCTTCAAGCACCACCGCAAGGTGGAACACCGCACCGGCCGCACCACGCGAGAAGTCGCGCCACTGAAGAAATCCATCTACAGTCTCATCGACCTGCGCGAAATTCTGCTGGGCTGCAATCATCGCTATCTCGAGTTCCTCTCCAGCCTGGACGATCACAGCAGCGGACAACGCCTGCTTGAACGCGTGACGCAATCCAAACCTGACGGCGACCGGTCCTTCAAGGGCTTGAACTTCTTCGATTCCAACGACCAAGCCCTCCTACGCGCCGTGCAACGACCCGAATTCAACATCCATGGCTTGGCCCGCTGTGACTTGATGCGCCGACTCCCTGACCAAACGCCCTCGCGACTGTCCCGCCAGCTCCGCCGCCTGCGCGTCCTCGGCTTGATCAAGCGCGCCGCCAACACCTACCGCTACTACCTGACTCGAGCAGGCCGCATGGCCATCGCCGCGTTCGAGCGCCTCACCAACTTCGCAATCGTTCCTGCAATGGCCGCATAGCCGCAATGCATCGTTTCGGCCTCGCACTTCTGTGCCAGGACGCAAAACTTTGAAGTCGTAAGAGACTAATGATCGGTGAAATGGCAAGGAAGAAAAAGCCCCGCTCGTGGCGGGGCGCTTTCCTGCTGCGGGTGCTGCTTCCTGTCAATCGTGCTTGGCTACGCGCTGCGGTCGGTTATGCGATCCGGCTGCGCCGGGTCCAGCCTTCTTCGGGGCGGACGATGGCGATGGGTTCGGGGTAGGTGATCGACTGGAGTTCGATGTCGATGCCCAGATCGGGCCAGTAGAGCTTGTGGGTCGAGGGGTGCTGCACGTTGAGCACCTGGCGCAGCGGCGCATCCCTGAACCACGGGAAGTGCTGGAAGGGCAGATACACTTCCTCCTCGGGTAGCGACACCCAGAATCCGTTTTTCGACACCCGGGTGACCTCGACCTCGCGGGTGTCTTCAATCGCCGGTGCCTTCATTCTTGTTCTCCTTGGCTGGTTGCTGTTCGTGCAGCTCAGGCTGGTAGCTGCTCATAGGAAAACTCCGGAATGCCGGTGCGCCTCGACGCATGCTCGACCGTCATTGCGCAGAGTTTGCCGTCACCGTCGAGATCAAGTTGCGTGTCCTCGTCCAGGTCTTTGGTCTGCACGATGTCGCCGGGGCGAAATTCGATGTACAGCGTGTCGGTGTCGGAGAAATACTTGATCTTCATGGTTGGAACCCGCGATCGAAAAATGCATTGTGCACCGTCTCCCCGTCGTCGAGAAGCACCACGCGGAGTATTCTGCCGTCCGCCTCGGCAAATGCCGCCCAGCGACGGATTCGTCCGTCCGCCTGATATGCTGCCGAATCGGCGATCTGATTGCGCGCGCTATCCACTCCTCGCGTATCTGCGCCCGGTCGGGCCGGGCGCGGGTCGCGAGGAAGTATTGGGTGAACTTCACCGCGGCAATTCGGCTGTTTCGCCATCCCGGTCAAGCACGATCCCCTTCAACCGCAGCTTCCCACCGCGCCGCAGGCCGTGCAGAAGTCGCAGCCGTCCTTGCGGATGACGCTGTAATTGCCGCATTCGTTGCACAGGCCGCCCTGCATCAGCCGCGGTTCGCTGTCGCCGCGCGGGGCTTCGAGAATGCCCATCTCGCGCCGCGGGTAGCCCTTGTCGTCGAGCACGCCGAGCATCGCGTAGCGGTGGATCATCAACGCGGCGATGTAGGCGACGGTGGATGGGTAGTTCTGCTGGCGCCGCGTACCGGGCACGAAGGCCATGAAGTCGCCCAGCGGCTCGGGGTAGTGGAGCAGCTTGCGCAGTTTCATGCCGATCCAGGCCGGGTCCATCACGCGCATGTCGAGCGAGAGGATGCGCGACAGGCCGTCGAGTGCGCGCGGGTAGTTGCCCGACAGCCACATCGAGTAGGGACGGGTGACGCCGACCGAGAACCCGTCCATCGCGGGCAGGGTGATTTCCTTGAGGCCGAGCACGAAGTCCTCACCGGTGGCCGGGTTGCTGATGTCGACCGTCCAGGAGAGGGTGCCGTCGGTGCCGGTCTTCGGTTCCTGCAGGCTGAACAGGGTGTCGAGCACCGGCGTGGCACCGCTCTCGGCCAGCGCGCCGAGTTTTTCGCAGCGGTAGCGGACGATCTGCGCGAAGCCAGCGACGATTCCCGGTACCAGCTTGCGTTCGCCGTGCGGGGGCAGCGGCATGTCATAGCTGCGCTCGCCGACCGTCATCGCCAGGGTGTCGAGCTTGAGCTTGAGCCAGGCGTGATCCTGGCTGCGCATGTCCATCGACAGCGTCTTGGCGACGGCGCCGAGGCCGCGCGGCTGGTCGGCACCGTTGACCCACACTTCGAACGGGTGCGGCGCATGACCGTTGTTCTCGAGCTGGCCGACGAAGATGGCGAACTCGCCGCCCGGCACCTGCATCATGTAGGTCCATGAGGTGTTGCCGTCGGGCAGTTCGGGGCGGCCGGGCCAGCGCAGGCTGGAGAGCACCGGCGCCGGCAGGCTCTTGATCGACAGCCGGGTGTTGGCGGCATCGGCGATGACCACGTCCTGGGGCTGCTTCCTTTCCTCGCTCTTCGGCTCGACCGACAGCACGCTGCCCAGCACGCTGTTGGGCCGGTAGGTGGCCAGCCCCTTGAGCCCGGCCTTCCAGGCGGTCATGTAGAGATCTTCGAAATCGTGATAGGGGTAGTCGGCCGGCACGTTCACCGTCTTGGAGATCGAAGTGTCGACGTAGGGCGCCACGGCGGCGACCATGTCCTTGTGGGCCTGGGCGGATATTTCCAGCGCGGTGACGAAGTACTCGGGCAGCTTGGTCACGTCGCCGCCGAGGTGGCGGTACAGGCGCCAGGCGTAATCCTCGACTGCGTATTCCTTGAAGGTGCCGTCGGCCATGCGCTTCTTGCGCGTGTAGGTGTAGGAGAACGGCGGCTCGATGCCGTTGCTGGCATTGTCGGCGAAGGCCAGCGAAATCGTGCCGGTGGGTGCGATCGACAGCAGATGCGAATTGCGGATGCCGTTCCTGCGGATCAGATCCTTGATCTCGGCCGGCAGGCGCGAGGCGAAGTTGCCGCCCGACAGGTACATGTCGGCATTGAACAGCGGAAACGCGCCGCGCTCCTTGGCCAGCTCGACCGAGTAGCGGTAGGCGGTGTCGCGCATGAACTCGCTGATGCGCGCAGCCATCGCCCGCGCATCCGGCGTGTCGTACTTGAGCCGCAGCATCATCAGCGCATCGCCGAGGCCGGTGAAGCCGAGGCCGACGCGCCGCTTGTTCATTGCTTCGTCATGCTGCAGTTCGAGCGGCCAGTGGGTGGCGTCGAGCACGTTGTCGAGCATGCGGATCGACACTTCCACCGTTTTGGCGAAACCGGTGAAGTCGAACTCGGCCTGCTCGGTGAACGCGCCCCTGACATAGCGCGTCAGGTTGATCGAACCCAGATCGCAGCAGCCGTAGGGCGGCAGCGGCTGCTCGGCGCAGTTGTGCACGTATAGCCCGTTGGCATCGAAGGCGTGCACCTCGGTCACGGTGACATCGAACACATCCTCGACCCCGTCCTGCTCGATGGCTTCGAGGGTGGCGGTGAAGCGCTCGCGATTCAGGCTGCGCCGGTAGGCGCCGATGCCGTCGGCGAGGCGGGCGGACTTGTCGCGGTCGGCAAATCCGATCACTTCGGCGTAGCGCGCGATGTTCTCGCCGCTGATGATGAGCTCATGCAGCGCGGCGGTCGGGTAGTCGCGCTGGCCTCCCTTGCCATCGGGCAGCGCGCGCAGGCCGGCCGGGCGGCGTTCGCGGTAGATCGCCGATGCGATGCCGAGGCGCGCCAGCATGCGCTGCACCGCCTGCAGGTTGGGCAGGTCGGTCTGCGTCAGGCGCACGCTGAGGCCCTTGTCCTGCGAGCCCTGCACCGAACCGTCGGCGTCGAAAAACCCGCGCAGCAGGCCGCGATAGAAATCCGACGAATCCGCCTCGACTGCCGCGGTGATGCGCTTGTTGCCCGGCGCCAGTCCCAGCGACAGGGCCAGCGAACGCAGGCTGCCGAGCACCATGCGGAACTCGCCGCGCCCCTCGATGGCGCGTTGCCAGCCGCGGAAATCGGCACGATGCGGCAGGCTGCGGGCGGCCTCTTCGGCCGCTTCCATGACACCGCGCGCCCCGTCGCCGACGATCACGCCACCGTTGCTCTGCAGTCGCGCCGCCGCGTCCCATACGCTGAGCACCGCCTTGTCGTCCTTGAGCGTGCCGTCACCGATCAGCAGCCCGAGCAGATAGCCTTCCGCCTCGCTGTGGGCGCCGTTCCAGGCCGCCCCGGCGCGATGATCGTGCAGCACGATGGCATCGCCCGGGCGCAAATCGCCGGCCTCGACCCATTCGGTTTCGCGCACGTGCCGCGTCATGTGCGCAACGCGCAGCACGCGGTGGTTGGCCGTCAGGCGCAGGGCGTGGCCTTCGCGGGTGGTCAGGCGCAACACCGGCTTGGTGCCGGTGCGAAAGAATCCGGCCGAGGCGCTCGGGTAGGTCTTGCCATCGACCAGGGCGGCGAATGGCTTGCCCACCAGGTCGCGCACCTGGCGCGCACCGCCACTGGTCATCACCCAGGCGTCGGCGGTGACGCATGGATTGGTCGCCTCGATGCTCTCGCAGTAGTAGAGGTTGTTGTCGCGGTTCATGCGATCGAGGAACAGGATGCCCGGCTCGGCGTGGTCGTAGGTCGAGCGCATTATCTGGTCCCACAGCTCGCGCGCGCGCAGCTTGCGATAGACCCACAGGCCGTCGTCGCGCTGGTAGGTACCGCGTTCCTTGAAGTCGGTGCTCGGTTCGGACTTGTGCACGAGTTCGACATCGCTGTCGGCTTCGACCGCCTTCATGAACGCGTCGGTCACGCCGACCGAGATGTTGAAGTTGGTCAGGTCGCCCTGGTCCTTGGCATGGATGAAATCCTCGATGTCCGGATGGTCGCAGCGCAGCACGCCCATCTGCGCGCCGCGGCGGCTGCCGGCGGATTCCACGGTCTCGCACGAGCGGTCGAAAACCCGCATGTAGGACACTGGGCCGGAGGCGTTCGACTGCGTGCCCCTGACATGGGCGCCCTTGGGGCGGATCGACGAGAAGTCGTAACCGACACCGCCGCCGCGGCGCATGGTCTCGGCGGCCTGCGCCAGCGCGGTGTAGATGCCCGGGCGGTCGTCCACCGATTCGGTGATCGAATCGCCGACCGGCTGCACGAAGCAGTTGATCAGTGTGGCCGTGAGCTTGGTGCCGGCGGCGCTGTTGATGCGCCCGGCCGGTACGAAGCCGGCTTCCTGCGCATCGAGAAACCTGGCTTCCCATTGCGCGCGCCGATCCTCGGCTTCGACAGCGGCGAGCGCGCGGGCCACGCGCGCACGCACTTCGGTCACCGTCCGCTCGTTGCCTTTGGCATATTTCTCGACCAGTACCTCGCCCGAAATTTCCTGCTCGGGAAGGTTGGCGGCGCTCGGTGCCTCGGTAGTGGTCGATTGCCTGATGATGTCGGTCGCCATGTTCTTTGGACTCCTCGATGGTCGAATCGTTTGTTGTAGGCCGGAACGGCCGGAGAGGGTCAAAGCATACCCCCGGGCGCGGCGTGATGGAAGTCCCATGGCGAAATTTAATATATTTAGAAATCAGTATGTTATTAAAAAACATTGTGGATTCAATGGGCTGGTACCACTACATATAGTAGGTCTTTGAGTTGACTGGGAAAGTTCGAAGCATCGGAGCCAAGACACTGTTTCGGCTAAGGTTTTCTTCCTGTGGATAAGCGGGGGATAAACTTGCCTCGCGGCTCCAATGACCTGTGGATATCGGCTGGAAAACCGCTGCACGACTTCACTGGCAGATGTCCGCAGAGCAAGGCTGGACGCGGCGACCGGGCTCCTGGCGCGGGCTGTGGAAGAAATCGGCCACTCGCTCCACGCAAGGCGTGCGGGAATCCACGGCTGTCCGTTGTTTCTGTATTGACAGAAACAACGGACAGGGTACACTCCCGTCATGGATGCACAGAACCCGCTGATTGCAGCAAAGCTCACCCCGGTGTCGGAGCGCTTCGTCGTGCATTGGGGCGAGATGGGCACGCGCTGGGGCGTCAATCGCAGCGTGGCGCAGATTCATGCGCTGCTCTACTTGTCGGAGCGCCCGCTCAATGCCGAGGAAATTGCCGACACGCTCGGGGTGGCGCGTTCGAACGTCAGCAATAGCCTGAAGGAATTGCAGGCCTGGCAACTGGCGCGAATCACCCACGTGCTGGGCGATCGCCGCGATCATTTCATGACCTCGAAGGACGTCTGGGAACTCTTCAGGCTGATCGTCGAGGGGCGCCGGCAGCGCGAACTGGCGCCGACCATCGCAACCCTGCGCGAATGCCTGGCCAGCCCCGATTTCGCGCGGGAATCGGCCGAGAGCCGCCAGCGCATCGGCGAGACGCTGCAGTTCATCGAGGTGCTGACCAGTTGGAGTGACGAGATGCTGCGCCTGAAACCCGAGACCCTGGCCAAGGTGCTCAAGCTCGGCGGACGCATCAGCAAGCTGATTCGCGAGGACGCGACGACGCCCGCCGTGAGCGGGAACGACAGCGCCGGCGCGACGGGCGGCTGAGAGGTAGGTTGGGCAGAGCGAAGCGAAGCCCAACACTGGAGGACGATTTTGTTGGGCTTCCTTCGTCAGCCCAACCTACGCTCGATGGCCTGAGAGCCGCATGGATTGGCGGTCTACCGGCAGCTATGGCTGCGGGCCGCATGGATGCTCGATCGTGGCGATGGCACCCGCGAGAGCGCCGGCCGGCGGGGCTCACAGGCCGACGTGTCGTGGCGTGTCCCGCTTCTCTCCGTTTCGGGGGAGAGGGCGTCGGTGCGATAGGTACAAAGGTTGGCCCAAAAAAATTTTGCGCATGAAGTTCTGTCAAGACAGAAATTACAGAATCGACGATCAACGACCAGGAGCCAACCATGAGTGACATCTACCCGCTGACCCTGTTGTACGACGGCGACTGCGCGATTTGCCGATTCGAGATTGCATGGCTGAAGCGACGCGACCACCGTGGCCGGCTGCGCTTCGTCGATATCGCCGCGGCGGATCTCGACGCTCGCCGCTGGGGGCGGCGCAATGGCTTCGCGCGCAGCGTCGCGCCGCAAGCCCTGTCGTCGCCCGGCGCGCACAGGGGGCAATCATGAACATCCTGCTGTGCGGCGCCGACGGCTTCATCGGCCGCGCGCTCGCCGCGGCGCTCGCGCGAGCCGGCCACACGGTGCGCCGCGCCGTGCGCACGCCGCGGCTGCCCGGCGACATCGTGGTCGACTACCGTCGCGATCTCGATCCTGCATGCTGGCGCGATCGCGTGCGCGGCTGCGACGCCGTGATCAATGCGGTCGGCATCGTGCGCGAACGCCGACGCGGCGATTTCGAGCGCATCCACCATCGCGCGCCGGGCGCCCTCTGGGCGGCCTGCGCCGACGAGGCGGTGGCGCGCGTGATCCAGATTTCGGCCCTCGGTGCGCAGACCGCCAGCACCGCCTATCTCGCGAGCAAGGCCGCAGCCGATCGCGCGCTGCTCGGCGCGCTGCCCGGCGGCGTGGTGCTGCGGCCGGGACTGGTATTTGGCGTCGACGGCGCGTCGTCGCAGCTGTTCCTGACGCTGGCGAGCCTGCCGCTGATCGGCCTGCCCGGTGGCGGCTCGCAGCGCCTGCGGCCGATCCACATCGACGACCTGTGCGCCCTAGTGCTGGCGCTGCTGCAGCGGCAAACGGGTGAGCACCGCATCATCGAAGCGGTCGGCGGCGAGGAACTCAGCTTCGCGCAGATGCTGGCGGCCTATCGGCGCACGCTGGGTTTCGCGCCGGCAATCAGCTTTCGGCTGCCGGAAGCACTGATGTCCGCGGGCGCGAAGTTGGCGGGGCGCATACCGGGCTCGCTGCTGACGCCCGAAACCTGGCAGATGCTCCGCGCCGGCAACACGGCGGCCGTGGGCGACACCGCGCGCCTGCTCGGCCGCCTGCCGCGTGCGCCGGATCGGTTCATGTCCGGCGTGCAGGCCGAGCGCTTGCGCGTTCGCCTGCTGGCGCGCTGGCGCGATCGTCTGATGCGCGCGGCGCTCGCCATGGTGTGGATCGGCTCGGGCCTGGTGTCGCTGGCGGTGCCGCAAACCGGCCTCGATCTGCTGGGCGCCTTCGGCCTCTCCGGCGCCGCGGCATGGGTGGTTCTTGTCGGCGCATCGGTCCTTGACATCTCGCTCGGCGCGGCGACCCTGCTGCGCCCGGGCCGCCGCCTGTGGCTGGCGCAGATCGCCATTGTCGCGCTCTACAGCGCGCTGATCGCCTGGCGCCTGCCGGCACTGCTCGTGCACCCGTTCGGGCCGGTTCTCAAGAACCTGCCGATCGTCGCGATGCTCGTGCTGCTGTGGGCGCAGGCGCGCAGCGCATGAACGCCTACCTGCTGGTCAAGTGGCTGCACATCGTTTCGTCGGTGCTGCTGGTGGGCACCGGATTCGGCACGGCGTTTTATCTGTACTTCGCCAATCGCAGTGGCGATGTGCGCGCGATCGCCGTGGTCGCGCGACTGGTGGTGCGCGCCGACACCTGGTTCACCACGCCAGCGGTGATCTTCCAGCCCTTGTCGGGCCTGTGGCTGGCCGATCAGGCCGGATGGCCACTGCATACGGGGTGGATCGCCGCAGCCCTGGCCTTGTTCGCGTTGGCGGGTGCCTGCTGGCTGCCGGTGCTGTGGCTGCAACTGCGGATGCGCGACATCGCCGGGGATTGCGCAGCTTCGGGCCGCGGCCTGCCGCCGAACTACTGGCGCTTCGCGCGAATCTGGGCGTGGCTCGGCTACCCGGCCTTCCTGGCGATGCTGCTGGCGTTGTGGCTGATGGTTGGAAAACCCGATGTGTTTCCGCCGGGCTAGCCCGTGCGATGGTTGCGCTGGACCTCGCTCAGGGCCACCGTGGCGACTGGTATCGGTTCGGCTTGCAGGGTGGTGTGCTGGATGCCGAACTCGTGCGCCAGCAGCTCGCGCAGTGCGCTCATGACCGCCGGCCAGTCGGTCAGGTCGGCGACCCGGATGTGCGCCGAGAGCGCGGCGTGACGCGCATCCATCGACCAGATGTGCAGATCATGCACTTCGCTGACCCCGGCGACGCTGGCCATGCGGTTCCCGATGTCGGGCGTGGACAAGCCGTGCGGCACCCCTTCCATCAGGGTGTGGATGGCCTCGCGGGCCAGCCGCCAGGTCGAGCCGGCGATCAGCGTGCAGATGCCGATCGACAACAGCGGATCGATCGGCGTCCAGCCCGTGTAGCGGATCACCAGGCCGGAAGCCAGCGCCGCGACCGAGCCCAGTGCATCGCCCATCACGTGCAGCAGCGCGCCGCGCGTGTTGAGGTTGTGTTCATGGTCGCCGCTGCGCGAGAGAATCCACGCCACCAGCAGATTCACCGCCAGCCCGAGCGCGCCGATCCAGATCACCGTGTCGCCATCGACCCGTTGCGGCGTGCGCAGGCGTTCGATGGCGTTCCAGCCGATCAGCAGGATTACCGCGACCATGAAACCGGCATTGAATAGCGCGGCCAGAACTTCGACCCGCGAATAGCCGTAAGACATGCGCGCCGACGGCGGGCGCAGCGCGATGCTCGCGGCGATCAGCGCGACCCCCAGCGACAGCGAGTCGGTGACCATGTGACCGGCGTCGGACATCAGCGCCAGCGAGCCGGCCAGCCAGCCGGCGATCGCCTCGACGACGGCGAAAACCAGGGTGAGGGTCAGCGCCGCGATCAGGGCGCGCTGCGAGGACGCGGCGTCCTGACCGGCCGCGCGATGCACGTGCTTGCGGCCGTGGTCGTGGCCGTGATGGGGGTGGTCGTGCATGCGCCAATGATAGCGCGCGCCCGCCGCCGTCGGCTCAGCGCGTAGGTTGGGCAGAGCGAAGCGAAGCCCAACGACATCGTCCTCTGGCGTTGGGCTTCGCTTCGCTCTGCCCAACCTACGCGGCTTAGCCGCGATAGGTCACGCGATAGATCGCACCCGCCTGGTCGTCGGCGATCAGCAGCGAGCCATCGGGCAGCACCAGCACGTCGGCCGGGCGGCCCCAGTTCGATTCGCCCTCCAGCCAGCCGCTGACGAAGGGTTCGTAACTCACCACCTTGTCGCCGTCGAGGGTGGCGGCCATTACCGTGTAGCCGCTCTTCCTCGATCGATTCCACGAACCGTGCAGCGCGATGAAGATCGCATTGCGATAGGCGGCCGGAAACTGGCTGCCGGTGTAGAAGCGCATCCCCAGCGGGGCGACATGCGGACCGAGGTTCTGCGCCGGCGGCGTGAACTCGCTGCAGGCACGCCGTTTGCCGAATTCCGGATCGGCCACCGTGCCGGCATGGCAGAACGGAAAGCCGAAATGCATGGCGGGCCTCGGCGCGTGGTTGAGCTCGCATGACGGGGTATCGTCACCCATCCAGTCGCGGCCGTTGTCGGTGAACCACAGCTCGCGGGTCTGCGGGTGCCAGTCGAAACCGACGCTGTTGCGCACGCCGCGCGCAAAGATCTCTGGCGCGCTGCCATCGGCGTTCATGCGCATGATGTTGGCGTAGCCGTCGGCGTCGCGGTCGCACACGTTGCAAGGCGCGCCGACCGGCACGTAGAGCTTGCCGTCGGGCCCGAAGGCGATGAACTTCCAGCCGTGGTGGGTTTCCCTGGGCAGGCGGTCGGTCACGACAACGGGCTTCGGCGGCGAAGCGAGCCGGGCTTCGATGTCGTCGAAGCGCAGGATGCGGCTGACCGCCGACACGTAGAGTGCGCCGTCGCGGAAGGCCACACCGACCGGCATCTCGAGCCCCGCGGCGATCCGGCTGACCGCACCGGCACGATAGGTGCCGTCGTACTTGATGGCGTGCACCGAGCCCGCGCCGCGCGTGCCGACGAACAGCGTATTGTTTGCGCCGAGCGCCATTTGGCGCGGCTCGGGAACGCTTGCCCACAATTCGATCGCGAAGCCTGGCGGCAGCTTCAGGTGTTCGACCGGCGGGTTCTGCGCCGGGGTGGCCGTGCAGGCACAGACAAGTAGGGCGGCGAGCAGTCGTTTCATGGTCATCTCCGGCATTGCTTGCGATTCAGACGGCCGAACCGCGAGTTGGTTGCACCGGCCCGGCTTGCGCCCGGCTGACCCCGATCGGCCGCGGCGAGCGTTAAATCGTCCGCGAGTGCTTCGGCTACACTTCGCCGTCATGGATGTCGAGCGCAGTGATGAAGCCCTGATGCTGGCCTATCGCGATGGCGATGCGCGAGCGTTCGAGTTTCTCTACCAGCGCCACCGCAGCCGGCTCTACCGCTGGCTTACCCATCAGTGCGGCTCGGCCGGCATTGCCGAAGAACTGTATCAGGACATCTGGCTCAAGGTGATCAATGCCCGTGACGGATACCAGGTCAGCGCGAGGTTCACCACCTGGCTGTTCAGGATCGCCCACAACCGGCTGGTCGATCACTGGCGCGCCAGCGGGCGGGCGCCATCGGCGGTCGGGCCGCCGGACGATGACGATGCCGACGATCCGCTCGATCTGGTTGCCGGCAGCCCGCTGGACGAGCCGCACAACGAGTTCGAGCGCAAGCGGCTCGGTGCCGCGCTGATCCGCCAGATCGAGGCCCTGCCGGCGGTGCAGCGCGAGACCTTTCTGCTGGCGCAGGAGACCGACATGACGCTGGAAGAGATCGCCAGCATCACCGGCGTGAATCGCGAGACGGCGAAGAGCCGCATGCGCTACGCGCTGGCCAAGCTGCGCGACGGACTCAGGGATTGGCAATGAAGGTTCGACATGACGACGCGTGACCCACGGCGCAACGGCGAGGCCCACGCCTTGCCGCGCGACGAGGCGCTGTCGCGCGTCTATCGTGAGCAGGCCGACGGCGACCGCGCGGGTCCGCCCGCTGCGCTGGACGCCCGCTTGCTCGCGGCGGCGCGCGAGGCGGTTGCCGCACCTCGCCGACCCGCGCGTGCGCCGCTGCCGTGGTGGCGCCGGCTGATGGTGCCGGTCTCCCTGGCGGCGGTGCTGCTGGTCAGCGCCACCCTGACGCTGATGGTGCACGACGAGCAGCAGAAGCTTAAGGCGCCGGCGCCGGTGCTGCGGCAGGAATCCGCGGAACGGGATCAGTCCCGGTCGACCCCTGCCGTACGCGACGCGCCAGCGGCCTCGGGATCGTCGAACCAGACTCCCGCGGCGATTGCGCCGCAACCCAAAGCCAGGGCGGCCAAGCGCGCCGACGAATCGACCCGGGAATTGCGCAGGTTAGAGGGCGTGCCGGCCGCCGACAAGGCCGCGGCAAAGCCCGCGCCGGCCGGCCAGGCTGTGCCGGGGCCGGCGCCGGATGCCTTCCCGGCCGAGGCGCCGGCCTCTCCTGCCAGGCCGGCGGCTGCACCCGCGACCGACGCCGCAAGTGGTGCCGCAGCGGCGCCCGGCGCGGCGGTCGGCAGGACGCTCACACCGGCGCCGGCGGTCGCGACGCCGCCGCCGAGCGGGGTGGCACCCGAGCCGGCAATGCGCAGTCGGGACGCAGCGGAACGGGAGAGCGAGCAGAAACCGCGGCTCGAACAGAAGGCGGCCCGCTCGCCGGAAGCCTGGCTCGAGGAAATCCGCGAACTCAAGCGCGCCGGCCGCGACCCTGAGTGGCGCGAGGCGCTGGAACGCTTCCGTGCCCGCTATCCAGACTACCCATTGCCCGAGGATTTGCGCTGATATCGGAGTAGCTGGCCTGCGAGCCGCATGGGCCGGTCATCTGCAGCATGCCGGCCTGCTTATCAAGCAACCATGCGCCTTCCAGGATAGGGTGCTTGTAGACCGCCATTCCATGGGGCCCTTGATGGCAGGCGATCGACGGCTCGGTCGGAGTCTGTTTCGGCCGGCGCGGCTCACCACTTCTCGCCAAAGGGCCGCGCTTCGACCTCGAAACTCCACGCCGAGCGGTCTTGCGGGGTCAGCGACCGCGCGATGTCGACGACGGCCTCCGGCCTGACGAAGAAATCCTCGCTGTGCTCGGGGAACCTCGCGCGTGTCTGTGGTCCGCCGACCACGCCGTCGATGATGATCAGCGAGACGTGTACCCCTCGAGCGTGAAGCGTCCGGCGAAATCGACGCTGAAATTCTCCGGTGGCTGGGCCCGGCAACAGAACCCGGCGGATTGATGAGCTGTCGCCAGCGTACGCAGCGTCGCCAGTCCCATCCATGCTGGGGTCGATCGGAATTCAGCGCCCGGCGGGTGCCGCTTGTCAAAGCGGCACACTGATCTCGACCCGCAACCCGCCGTCCTGACGGTTGGCGGCGCGGATTCGTCCGCCGTGCGCCTCCACGGCGCGGCGAGCGATTGCCAGCCCGAGTCCGAAGCCGCCGGCAAAGTTGCCGTTGCGGCTGCGGTAGAACGGCTCGAATATGGCATCGAGATCGGCGTCCGGCACGCCGGGACCGCGGTCGGCCACCGTCACGACGAAGCTATCGCCAGCCTGCGTCGCGCCGGCCTCGACCTCGACACTCGTGCCTGGCCCAGTGAACTTGACGGCGTTGCGGATCACATTCTCGAAGGCGCGGTGCAGCAGCTCCGCGCGTACTTCCGCCGTCACCTCCGACGCGCCGGAGAAGCTTACCGCGCGACCGCTCGCCTGAGCTTCGAACCGCGCGTCATCGGCGATCGCAGCCACCAGTTCCACCAGGTCCACGCTTTCCAGCATGCCGCCGCCTGTGCCCGCCTGCAGCCGCGAAAGGGTCAGCAGCTCGCCGACCAGTTCGTCGAGCCGCGCCGATTCGCGCTCGACGCGATCCAGAGTCGCTTCCATCTTGTGCGGGTTCTGGCGCGCCAGGCCGATGGCGGCCTCGAGGCGCGCCAAGGGCGAGCGCAATTCGTGCGAGACGTCGTGCAGCAGCCGCCGCTGGGCGTCGATCAGGGCCTGGAGTTGCTGCGCCATGCGGTCGAAGTCGCGGCCGAGATCGGCGATCTCGTCGCGCCGCTCTCCCATCAGTGGGGCCACGCGAGTATCCAGCCGCCCTCCGGAGAACGCCGCGAAGGCCCAGCGCAGGTGCCTGATCGGCTTGGACAGATACCAGGCGAGCAGAGCGCTGAAACCCAGGCTGGCGAGGATGCCGATGACGATCGGGATCGCCAGCGAAGGCGGGTCGCGGCGCGACGCGAGGCGCCCGCCATGCGGGTTCGCATCGGCGGGGACGAACAGGAGATAGGTAGCGCCCGCCGACGTGCCGACGCGGCGGGCGATGCGCGGCTCCTGCTCCGATCCGGCGATGCGGTCCGCGCGTACCAGCGATTCGGGCGGTACCGGCCGGCCCAACATCTCGCGCCCGGCGGCATCCACCACGAAAAGCGTCGCATGAGCGTCGCGATTCCACTCCGTCATCAAGTCGCGCAACGCCTCCGGCCCACCGTGCCGCAGCGTCGCGGCGGCGGCGTTCACCAGAAACGCGGCACGTGGTCCGCCGGCGAGTGCGGTACTGTCTTCGGGCTCGGTCTGCTTGTGCAGCCAGACCGCGGTTCCCACACCGATGCCGGCGACCAGCAGGGCCACCCAGAAGGCGAAGAAGAATTTCCAGAACAACCTCCCCACCTCGGTTACTCCTTGATGAACTGATAGCCCATGCCGCGCACCGTCTGTATCGTCGAGCGGCCGTCGGCAAGCTCGCCGAGCTTGTGGCGGATGCTGCTCATGTGCACATCCACGCTGCGGTCGAAGCGCGCCAGCGGGCGCCCCAGGCCCTGCTCGGAAAGCTCCTGCTTGCTCACCACGCGGCCGGCATTGCGCGCCAGCACCTCGAGCAGGTTGAACTCGGTGCTGGTGAATTCGACCAGCTGTCCGTTCCAGTTCGCGCTGCGCTTCTCCGGCCACATTTCCAGCGCGCCCACCGCAAGCGGCTCCGCTGGCGGCGCGTCGGCGCCGCCCGGCTGCGTGCGGCGGAGGATCGCCCGCAGCCGGGCGACCAGTTCCCGCGGCGTGCAGGGCTTGGGCACGTAGTCGTCCGCGCCGAGTTCGAGCCCGACGATGCGGTCCACGTCGTCGCCCCTGGCGGTCAGCATCAACACCGGCATCCGGCTCGCCGCACGGATGCGCCGCAGCGCCTCGACGCCGTTCACGCGCGGCATCATCACGTCGACCACGGCGATGGCATAGTCTCCGGACAGCGCCGCGCGCACGCCCGCTTCGCCGTCATGCACGGCAGCCGCCTCGAAGCCCTCCTGCTCGAGATACTCCTTGAGCATCGCGGCGAGTTCGACGTCGTCATCGACGAGCAGTACCTTGGTCATCGCAGCTTCCGGTTTCCGTGTCCCTTGCGGGATGATAGCGGCGCGGCGGCACCGGGAAACACTCTTTACTTCGCTTTACCTGCCTTTACATGGCGCCGACGCCCCTTTACGCGCGGTGCGCCCACACTTTGTCCCCACAGGCCGCGCTCGCAAGGCCGCCCGTACTAACCCGACTGCCATATCGACCAGGAGCCTCGAATGAACAAGCACACCGTTACCCGTTTGCTGATCGCCAGCAGCATCGCCCTCGCGGTGCCGCTGGCCGCTCACGCCGATCCGATGATGGATGGGTGGGGCGGACGGATGCACCGGCATGGCGCACACGGCATGTTCGGCGCCGATGATTTCCCGCGATTTCTGCGCGGTCTGAACCTTACCGACGCCCAGCGCGAGAAGGTCAAGACCATCGTCCAGGCTCAGGCGCCCGCGATGCAGGAGAAGGCCAAGGAGGCGCGCAACGCGCGCATGGAATTGTGGTCTCTTTCCACGTCCGGGCAATACGACGAGGCGAAGGCCAAGTCGCTTGCCGACGGCGGTACCAAGGCCATGGCGGAGATCGCGCTGATGCGCGCGCGCAGCGGCAGCCAGATCTACCAAGTGCTGACGCCCGAGCAGCAGACGCAGCTCAAGCAAAGGATGGAGAGCTTCAAGTCGCGGCGCGTGGACGGCGACAAGCCTCCGCGCAGTTGAACGTCGATGGTACTCTGCGCACCAGCGTCTTCGCCTGGGAACTCAGCGTCCGACATGAACCGAGAGCCGGCGGTTTCGCATGCGAAAGTCATGACCAAGTGCTGCGATCCCTCATCCCCGGACCTTATCCTGGAGAGAGAAGGAAGAAAGCCCCTCTCTTTCCGGGCGAGGGGGCGAGGTGAGGGCGATCCTGGGTGGGATCCATGCACATAAGATCGCAGCGGCCGGCGCCTTGCTCGTCGCGAAAGGATGCCCGGCTTGGTGCGGCGGCGAGCCTGCTGCTGGCGGGGCTGGCCGGCTGTGCGGCGGTCGGGCCGGATTACCGCGAGCCGGCGCTGACGCTGCCCGCCACCTGGCACCGTTCCGTCAGCTCCGGGGAGGCGGCGAGCGCGGAGTCGGCCGGGAACCTGTCACGCTGGTGGCAGCGGCTGAACGATCCGACCCTGTCCGCGCTGATCGACAGGGCGCTCGCGAGCAGCACCGACTTGCGCACCGCCCAAGCCAAGCTGCGCGAGGCACGCGCCCGCCGCGCGTTGGCCAGCGCGAATCTGTTTCCGACGCTGAGCGCATCGGCATCGGGTAGCCGCGCGAAGAGTGGCGCCGAAGCCGGCAGCGGCTCGACCAGCGAACTCTACCGCGCCGGCTTCGATGCGGCTTGGGAACCCGACGTCTTCGGCGGCAACCGCCGCGGCGTCGAAGCGGCGCAGGCCGATCTCGAATCCTCCGCCGCGCGCATGTATGCGACCCAGGTATCGGTCGCGGCCGAAGTGGCGCTCAACTACGTCGAAGTGCGCGCATTCCAGGCGCGGCTTGCCATCGCCCGGAGCAATCTCGCCAGCCAGTCGGAAACCTTGCAGCTCACCGACTGGCGCGCCCAGGCCGGGCTCGTCAGCTCGCTCGACGTGGAGCAGTCGCGCGCCAACCGCGAGCAGACGCGCGCGCAGATCCCGAGCCTGGAGACCAGTCTGGCCGAGGCCGAACACCGCCTCGCCATCCTCCTGGGGCAGGCGCCCGGCGCCGTGCATGATCAGCTCGCCGCAGCGGCGCCGATTCCCGTGGTGCCCGATCGAGTGGCGGTGGGCATTCCGGCCGACACCTTGCACCAGCGGCCCGACGTGCGTGCGGCAGAGCGACAGCTCGCTGCGGAAACCGCGCGCGTCGGCCAGGCGGTGGCGGCGCGCTACCCGAGCTTCAACCTGAGCGGTTCCATCGGCCTCGAGGCGCTCACCCTCGGCGCACTCGGCAGCAGCGATGCGATTGCCCGCTCGCTTTTGGCAAGCGTCGCCGCGACCATCTTCGACGGCGGGCGGCTGCGCCAGAAAGTGGAAATCCAGAGCGCAGTCCAGGAGCAGGCGCTGGTCGCCTACGAGGCGGCCGTCCTCTCTGCCCTGGAAGAGGTCGAGAACGCGCTGGTGGCGCTGGCAAACAGCCGTCAGCGCGAGGCCGCGCTGCGCAGCGCCGCGGAGGCCGCGCGCAACGCGGCATTGCTGGCGCGCCAGCGCTACGAGAGCGGTCTGATCGACTTTCAGACCGTGCTCGACACCGAGCGCACCGTGCTGACGATCGAAGACAGCCAGGCGAGTTCACAAGCCGAAGGCGCAACGGCGCTGGTCCAGCTCTACAAGGCGCTGGGCGGAGGATGGTCGGCACGGAGCGCCGAATGATATTCGAGTAGGTTGGGATGGCCAAGAAACCCCGACGAATCCCGCTGACGGGCGGGTGGATGTTGGAGTTCGCCGCGCTCACCCCAACCTGCGAAGAACTTTGAGCGACGAATAGAGACTCAACCACGCGATGAACGAAACTACCACACAGACAGACGAACTCACCAAGATCCTCGGCTCGGGTCGCCACGGCGGGCTATTGGGCAAATACGGACGCTGGCTGGCCGCGGTGGCCTTGCTCGCCGCGGTTGCCCTCGGCTATTGGTTCTACAAGTCGGGACAAGACGCGCAAGCGCCGCGCTACCAGACCGAGGAGCTGTCGCGGGGCGATCTGGTCGTCACCGTGTCGGCCACCGGCAACCTGCAGCCCACCAACCAGGTGGACGTCGGCAGCGAGCTCTCCGGAACCGTCGAAACCGTGCTGGTCGACGACAACGATCGCGTGAAGAAGTGGCAGGTGCTGGCGCGCCTCGACGTTTCCAAGCTTCAGGACCAGGTGGCCAAGTCCCGCGGAGCGCTCGAAGCGGCTGAAGCCCAGGTGCTGCAGACGCAGGCCACCGTCGACGAGGCGCGGGCGAATCTCACGCGGCTCAAGCAGGTGGCCGAGCTCTCCGGCGGCAAGGTGCCGTCCAAGGCCGAGCTCGAGACCGGCGAGGCGACGCTCAAGCGCGCGCTGGCGAACGCGACCAACGCCCGCGCCGCGGTGGGCCAGGCCCGTGCAACCCTCAGGTCGGACCAGACCAATCTGTCCAAGGCCTCGATTCGCTCGCCCATCGACGGCGTGGTGCTGACGCGCAAGGTGGAACCGGGCCAGACCGTGGCCGCCTCGCTGCAAGTGGCGACCCTGTTCACCTTGGCCGAGGATTTGTCGCAGATGAAGCTGGAGGTGGATGTGGACGAGGCGGACGTGGGGCAGGTGCGCGAGGGCCAGAGCGCCAGCTTCAGCGTGGATGCCTATCCTGGTCGCAAGTATCCATCCCGCATCACGCGGGTGGGCTTCGGCTCCCAGACTAAGGAGGGCGTCGTCTCCTACCTGACGGTGCTGGCGGTGAACAACGACGACCTGAGCCTGCGCCCGGGGATGACCGCCACCGCCGAGATCACCACCGTGAAGCGCGACAATGCGCTGCTGGTGCCCAACGCTGCGCTGCGCTTCTCTCCTCCCGCCCCGGAGAAGCCCAGCAGCGCGAGCGGCGGCGGGCTGGTCGCGAAGCTCATGCCGCGCCCGCCGCGCAGCGCACCGCGCAATCCCGCAAGCGGCGCCGGCGGCAAGAACGGCGCGCATCAAGTATGGGTTGTGCGCGACGGACAGCCGGCCGCAGTCCCGGTCAGCGTCGGCGCCAGCGACGGGCGCATGAGCGAGGTGACCGGCGGCGGGCTGGAGCCGGGAATGCAAGTGATCACCGAAAGCGTGGGTGCGCGGCAATGACGGATGCGAGCGCTGGGGGCGATTCCGGCACCGCGTTGATTCAGCTTGCCGGGGTGATCAAGACCTTCGGGCAGGGCCAGGCGGCCTTTCAGGCGCTGCGCGGCGTGGATTTCGCCATCGATGAGGGCGAGTTCGTTGCCATCATGGGGCCGAGCGGATCGGGCAAGTCGACGGTGATGAACATCCTCGGCTGTCTGGACATCCCGACCGCCGGCGCATACCTGTTTCGCGGCGTGCACGTTGAGCGGCTGTCACGCAACCAGCGCGCGCTGCTGCGCCGGAACTATCTCGGCTTCGTGTTTCAAGGCTTCAATCTGCTGGGACGCACCACGGCTCTGGAAAACGTGGAGCTGCCCCTGCTCTACCGCGGCGAGACGGCCAGCGCGCGCCATGCGGCGGCGCGCGCCGCGCTCGAATCCGTGGGACTGAAGGGATGGGAGACCCACGGGCCGTCCGAGCTCTCCGGCGGCCAGCAGCAGCGAGTCGCCATCGCCCGTGCGCTCGTCACCGATCCCGCGATCCTGCTGGCCGACGAGCCGACCGGCAACCTGGACAGCAGGACCAGCCGCGAGATCATGGAGCTGCTTGGCGCGCTCAACCGCGACAAGGGCATCACGATCCTGATGGTGACGCACGAGCCGGACATGGCCGCCTACGCCAAGCGCATCATCCGGTTCGTCGACGGGCGCGTGGAGTCGGACGTCCGCAACGCCCACGCGCAAGCGCTTGCGCCGCCGGAGAGAGGTCAGCTGCCCGCATCGCTGGCGCAATCCGCGCCGAATGGAGGGCGCGACTGATGTTGTGGAATGCGCTGCTGCTGTCGCTGCGGGAGATCCGGCGCAACCTGATGCGCTCCTTCCTCACCACGCTGGGCATCGTGATCGGTGTCTCCGCGGTCATCACCATGGTGACTTTGGGCAACGGCGCCACGCGTTCGGTGCAGGATCAGATCGCGAGCATGGGCAGCAACCTGCTGATTGTGCGCCCCGGCCAGCGCATGGGGCCGCCCGAAGGCGCGCCGAACTTCAAGCTCCTCGATGTCGAGGCGATCCAGACGCAGGTGAGCGCCGCCAGCGCCGTGGCACCCGTGAGCAGCAAGAGCGTGACCGCGGTGCGCATGGCGAAGAACTGGACCACCAGCGTGACGGGAACCAGCAATGCCTACTTCCGGGCGGGCAACTGGCGGCTGGCCGACGGCCGCAACTTCAGCGAGGCCGAGGAGCGCGCCGGCAAGGCGGTCTGCGTGATCGGCGAGACGGTGCGCCGGGAGCTCTTCGGCAGCCAGAATCCGGTCGGCGACCAGATCCGCATCAAGCAGTTCGCCTGTGAGGTAATCGGCCTCCTGGCGGGAAAGGGGCAGTCGGCCTTCGGGCGCGACCAGGACGACACCATCGTCATGCCGCTGCGCACGCTGCAGCGCCGCCTCACCGGCACCCAGGACGTGAACTCCGTGATGGTGTCGGTGAAGGACGGGATGTCCACCGACACGGCGAAGGAGCAAGTCGCGCTGCTCATGCGCGAGCGGCGCAAGATCGGCGACAACGAGAACGACAATTTCATGGTCATGGACACGCGGCAGATCGCCGACGCCCTCACCAGCACCACCACGGTAATGACCGCCCTGCTCGGCGCCGTCGCGGCGGTGAGCCTGCTGGTGGGCGGCATCGGCATCATGAACATCATGCTGGTGTCGGTCACCGAGCGCACGCGCGAGATCGGCATCCGGCTCGCCATCGGCGCGCTCGAGCGCGAGGTGCTGCTGCAGTTCCTGATCGAGGCGGTCGTGCTGGCCGCGCTCGGCGGCCTGGTCGGCATCGCGATCGCCACCGCCGCCTCGATCGTATTGGCGCAGGCGATGCAGGTGCCCTACCTGTTCAATCCGGGGATCAATCTGCTGTCCTTCGCCTTTTCCGCCGCGATCGGCGTGATCTTCGGCTACTTTCCGGCACGCCGCGCGGCGCAACTCGACCCGATCGAGGCGTTGCGCCACGAGTGACGGTCGGTCGGGTGGGAGCCGGCCACCCGCGCTTCTGCGACGAGCCAGACCGCCCCGGCCATGACGGGCGGGCGATCGAGCCGCCCGACACGACCGACAAGAACCAGTATGCGGTCGTCTCCGGGTAGAAGTCGTGAATCCGGATTGGCGTCCGGACGCGGGCTGTCGCGGCGTTCGCCTGGTCTCGCCCCGCCCGGCTTGCGCTTTGTCGGGATGCAGCGGAACGCGCGAGCGGGCCGACACCGTGGCTCGAACAGAAGGCGGCCCGCTATCCGGACGTTCCATTGCCCGCGGATCTACGCTGATACCGAGTGGCTGGCCTGCGAGCCGCATAGGATGGTCATCTGCGGCATGCCGGCCCGCTAATCAAGCAACCATGCGCCTTCCAGGATAGGGTGCTTGCAGACCGCCATTCCATGCGGCCCTTGAGGGCAGGCGATCGACGGCTCGGTCGGAGTCAGTTTCGGCCGCCGCGGCTCACCACTTCTCGCCAAAGGGCCGCGCTTCGACCTCGAAACTCCACGCCGAGCGGTCGTGCCGGGTCAGCGACAGCGCGATGTCGGCGACAGCCTCCGGCCTGACGAAAAAATCCTCGCTGCGGTCGGGGAAGCTCGCGCGTGTCTGTGGTCCGCCGACCACGCCGTCGATGATGATCAGCGAGACGTGCACTCCTTTCGGCCACAGGTGTCGCGCCAGCGATTGGGCGAGTGCGCGCTGGGCGGCCTTGGCCTGAGCGAACGCAGCGGTTCCGGCGACGCCACGCAGTGACGCGGTGGCGCCCACCACAATGATGCTGCCGCGACCGCGCGCCGTCATCGCGGGAATCACCTGGCGCGCCGCCACAAACAGGCCGAACGTATTGATCCGCCAGGCTGCTTCGAACGCCTCGGCGGAGACGCTTTCGACATCGCCCCAGACCCCGCTGCCGGCGTTGTAGATCAGGGTGTCGACGGGGCCCTGTTCGGCCTCGATCTTCGCGAACACCGTCTCGACCGACGCTGCGTCGGCCGCGTCGCACGGGTAGGCGCGAGCCAGCGGAAGCTCGGCCGCCAGCGCCTCGATCCGCGCGGGTCGGCGGGCCAACAGCGCTACGGCGTAGCCCTCGAGCGCGAAGCGTCTGGCGAAAGCCTCGCCATTGCCGGGGCCGACGCCGACGACAACACAAACGGGGTGCTGCGCTTCGCTGTCAGAATTCATGACTGTTTCTTTCCTTTCCGCGCGGGCAAAGCCCGCCAGCGGTTCGATTCAATGGCCCGACGCGTTCGTCGCCAGTCTGCGCCACGGGGCCGCGCTGGTGGCGAGAAAATCGACGTCCCGTATTCCGGCCCTACTCGCGTGACTCGTGCAATATCCGGCTAGACGCCGCCGCGTTCGAGCAGGTAGAGATCGGCGCTGGCGGTCTTTTCGAGCCGCCGGGCGACGCGCAACCGGGTCTTGCGGCCGCGATTGGTGACGGTGAACTCGATGCCCGGCCATACCGTGTCATGGGCGGCGAGCAGCGCCGGGGCATTCTTCTGGCTCGGCAGCTTGAGCAGCAGGATGGCACGGACTTCGCGCATCGCTCCGCGGCGGTCGACCTGGGTCTCGGGAACGGAGAAGCTGATGGCCAGCGGCCGCCCGGCGAGGGCTTCGAGCCCCATCACCAGCCTGCGGCCCTTGGCGGAAAGCGCACGGCGGGCCAAACAGGCCTGCACGGTGCCACGATCGTGCGGGCGCAGGGCCACCAGTTCGCCGACCCGGACTTCGGTTGCCCCACCAGCGACCAGGCGCAGCGCGAAGCCGCTCGGGCTTTCGTTGAGGATCACCCATTCGGAGACGTCTTCGGCCGGTGTTTCGGGCTCGCCGCGCTCGGTCTGCCACCGGCGATAGGCCGCACCGTCGAGAAAGCCCCGCACCGATTCGAATCCGGCGACCAGGTCGACGCGCGGGTGAAAGCGCGCACGGTGGTACTTGCGCATGGCCGGTGCGCCCCAGCAGCCCATCATGGCTCTGAGCATCGCCAGGTATTGCGGCTGGCGCGCCACCAGCGGCAGGCCGAGCTGCGCCGGAACGATGTTCGCTTCGAGTCCGCGGACGTGTTCACCGAGCTTGCGGATCAGCGCGGTGCAATCGAGGATCAGATCCTGCGGTGTCGGCTGCACGGCGTGCCACTTGGCGAGCGAGCGGCCGGCCACACGGTCGTCGTGGTCGACCAGGAACACGCCGCCGCTGCCGGCCTTGCCGGTCAGCATGCTGCCGGCATCACCGAGCACGGCCAGTTCGCCGTGGCGTTCGATGTAGAAGCGGACCCGGTCGAGTTCGCCCGGCTTGTGTCGTGCCGGATCGGCGAACGCCATCAGCAGGGCGCGCCGGTATAACAGTTCGATGGTGAAGCCGTTGATGATGGTCTCTCCGGCGAAACCGCCATCGCGCGCGATGCGGTAGAGCCGGTGCATCGCGGTCCACGCCGAGCGCGACCCGCCTGAATAGACGCGGTAGGACAGCATCAGCCGCCGGGCGTGTGAGGCCATGCCGCGCAGCGTGGCGCTGCGCAAGGGCTTGGCAAAGCCCAGGCCGAGCCATTTGCCGGAGACCTCGACCGCGATCTTCGAATAGCCGTATCCGAATTCCTTGAGCAGGCGATTGGCCTGCTCGATCAGCGCATCGGCTTGCGCCGACAGCGGCAGGCTGGCCCGACCGAGCTTTTCCTCGATCTGCGGCAGCACCTCGGCCGCGGTTTCGTAGAGCAGATCGTAGAGCCGGATGCGCTTGCGAACGGCGGGCTCGCGCGAACGCACGAGCGCAGCCCGATCGGCAATCGCAGTGGCAGCGGCCAGTGGCTTGGTCAGCGGCAATCTGGCAAGCCAGGCCCGCATGGCATCGGGTCTCAGCTCAGGGTCATCGGCCTGGGCTGACTCGGGCATCAGGTATTGGCGCAGCAAACGCATCGGCATTGCGGTGATGCCGGGTGCAATTCCCGGCTGGTGTTTGTTATGTCAGGGGGCGAGTCCGGGTGGCGGCCAGCTTCCGGCGGCGCCTTTGTCTGACTGGCCGTCGCGACGGACAGCGCAATTTAACCCCAATCCAGCCCGAATATCGTTTCTACCGCTGCAATCTTGCCCGATCTTCCGGAGAAAACCATGCACAAGTACCTCGCGCGTCTGGCTTTGGCTGTGGCTGCGTGCGCCGTGGCACACACTGTTTCCGCCTCGGCATTGCTCGACGTCGAGATCGTCGCGCGCAGCGATGGCCGCGTATTGCCTTCATGGCGCCATCAGGGCCGCCTGTGGGTGGCAGGCAATCCCGGCGAGGCCTATGCCGTGCGGCTCGTCAACCGCAGCCCGGGCCGTGTGCTGGCGGTGCTTTCGGTGGACGGCGTCAATGCCGTGAGCGGCGAAACGGCGGCCGCCCTGCAGTCCGGCTACGTCCTGAGCGCCGGCCGCTCGGCCGAAGTGCGCGGCTGGCGCAAAAGCCTCGACGAAGTCGCCCAGTTTACCTTCACCCGGCTTTCCGACAGCTACGCGGCGCGCACCGGGCGGCCGGACAATGTTGGTGTCATCGGTGTGGCGCTATTCCGCGAGGCGCCCATGCCGGGCGTCTGGCGCCAGGATGCGCCGGCCGTCGGACGCAGCAAGAGCGCCGCCTCGGCCAACGAAGCGGCTGGCGCGGCCGCACCGCAGGCGCGGGACGAGGTCGCGCGGGCGCCCGCCGAATCCGAGCGGCTGGGCACCGGCCACGGCGCGCGCGAACACGATCCGACCCGGTACACAGAATTTCGCCGCGCCAGCGCTGGGCCGGCCGAAACCATCGCGATCTACTACGATTCGTATCAGAATCTGCTTGCGCGGGGCATCGTGCCGCGCGAACCGCGGTACTCGGCACCGCACCCCGACCCGTTTCCGGGGCGTTTCGTGCCCGATCCGCAAGGCTGAGAGGCGGCTGCAGAGCGCGGAGAACGAGCGAATGAAACTGATCACCTGGAATATCCAGTGGGGCAGGGGCTGCGACCGGCGCGTGGATCTCGCGCGCATTGGCCGCGTGCTGCGCGAAACCGCCGATGCCGACGTGCTGTGCCTGCAGGAAGTGGCGGTCAATTTCCCCGACCTGGCGGGTTCGAGCGGCGAGGACCAGGTGGCGCTGTTATCGTCGGCGTTCGCCGGCTATTCCGCGCACTTCGGCGCCGGCACCGACCTGCCGGATGGTCGCGGCGGACGCAGCCGGTTCGGCAATCTGGTTCTGTCGCGGCTGCCGGTGCTGCAGGTATGGCGACATCTGCTGCCGTGGCCGGCCGATCCGGCAGTGCCGAGCATGCAGCGAGTCTGCGTCGAGGCGGTGGTCGCCGCGGCGCGCGGTCCGTTGCGCGTCATGACGACACATCTGGAATACTACTCGGCGCACCAGCGCGCCGAGCAGGTGGCCGCACTTCGTGCGCTGCACTGGGCGGCCTGCGAGCATGCGCGGCGCCCGCGCCGCGCGGGGGAGGGTGGCGCCAGCGATCCGGCCTTTGCTGTTCTGCCGCGACCGGCCAGTGCCGTGCTGTGCGGCGATTTCAACTACCCGCCGGAGGCGCCCGAGCACCTCCAGTTGCTCGCAGCGTTCGGCGATGGCACACCCGCCTGGCGCGATGCCTGGCAGATCGCCTGCCCTGGCGTGGCACATGCCGATACCGTCGGGCTGCACGGTGCGGACTGGCCTGACCACCCGTTCTGCTGCGACTACATTTGCGTCAGCGAGGATCTCGCCGAACGGGTATCCGAGGTGCGCGTCAATCAGCAGTCGGACGCATCGGACCATCAGCCCGTGCTGCTGGAACTCGACGCCTGATCAGGCACTGCTCACCGGCATTGGCTCCACCAGGTCACGGTAGGCGTGCCAGGTGGCATGGCCAATGATCGGCATCAGCACGATCAGGCCGAGAAAGAAGGTGGCGAATCCCACCGCGGTCAGCGCGACGATCAGCACTGCCCACATCAATAGCTGGGGGAAGTTGCGGAACAGCGCGTTGGTGCTGGCAATCATCGCGGTGACCGCATCCTGACCACGGTCGAGCATCAGCGGGATCGACACCACGCTGACGGCGAAGACGATCGCCGCGAACAGCAGACCGACGACACAATAGACGGCGACGAACTCGATGTTCTCGAGCGACACGACTTGCTGCATGAAGCCGGTGACGGTCGGCATCTCGGACGTGTAGAACAGCGCAAAGACGACCAGCGAGGCGCGTGCCCAGACCAGAAAGACGACGATGATGATCACCGAGTAGACGCCGATGCTGCCGGCGTTGCGGTGCCAGGCTGTCAGCGATGGACCAAGATGCAGAGCTTCGCCCACCTCGTGTCGGCGCGAAAGCTCGTACAGGCCGAGCGCGACGAACGGGCCGACCAGAAGGAAGCCCGAAACCAGCGCCGACACGTAGGCGTAGGCATGGCGGAACACCACGCTGATCAGAAAGCCCATCAGCGCGAAGCCGGCGCCATAGAACAGGCTCGGGCCCGGCGAGGCCTTGAGGTCGTCGAGTCCGCGCGCCAGCCAGTGGAACGGCGCGCCGAAGCCGATATCGCGAACCCGCGGGAACGGCAGGCCGCTGCCATCTTCGGACTGGCGGGTGTCGGCCGGTTCGCTCACGGCCGCTCTACCCGACTCGCAGTTCAGGGCGACGCGTGCGCAACGCCGCGCTTGCCGCCGCCGCGCCGCCGACATCCGGGAGACCCAGCACGCCGACTGCTTCACCGCACCGATTGTTCAATTGTTTTCCCCCTCAATGGATGGTCGAAGCTTCCCAGCCAGCCCCAGGCGCGCGCCTGGCACGGGCCCACACGCTGCTAGGCCGACTCGTCGGGTTCCAGCATACGTTCCAGCGCGAAGATCTTGTCCTTGAGCAACAGCTTGCGTTTCTTCAGCCGGCGCAGCATCAGCACGTCAGGGGGCGGCGCGGCCTGCAACTGCGTGATGACCTGATCGAGATCGCGATGCTCAACCTGCAGCGCGTGCAGTCTGGCGCGCAGTTCGGTGTTTTCTTGAGAATCTTCCATCGGTCCGGACGTTGTGGCCCGCCACCCCCGTAGCGGGGCGGCATCGATTGGCAATTGATTAAAGTTCCGTCGCGATATGTCCGATAAGCCCTCTGGCCGGCGGATCGGCAAGTCCCAAAGATTATGGTATGCGCCAGACTCCGGAAAGACAACAGCCGCTCCCCATCCGCCGGCCACTTGAACCTGCCTGTCGCGCCCCAATCTGCTGATCATGGAGCACGGCAACCCGCCGCACTGGTCTCCGGACGAGGAGTCTGCTATGCGCATTGTATTCAACAATCCGGTTCTGTACGTGGTCGACTACCCGCAGCTCGATGCGGTCGAGGTGATCGACAAGCGTAAGGGCTTCGGCATGCTGATGCGCGACGAGACTGCCCAGCGTTTCCGGCGCGAGCTCACCCATATCGTCGAAGCAGAGGCGGAAGGCGAGGAGTTCGACAGTTTCATCGACCAGTATGAAGCTCTGATGACACAGCCGGCGGTCTATCACTGAGCTGTCGCTGCGCGACGAATCCTTCCGTTTTCGATCGCCCGCGCGCGCCCTTGCGGTGTGAGGTGATGCGATCTACGATGAATAGCTCGAATCACACCAGAGACGGAGAGTGGCTTGAGCAAGGCATTCATCAAGGAGTCCGACGAGGACGACGACGCGTTCGAACAGGCGCCGGCGTTGCCGGCGGGCTCGAAGAACTACATGACCCGCAGCGGATGGGCGGCCCTCAAGGTTGAGCTCGACCAACTCGTCAAGACCGACCGCCCGGCGCTGGTGCAGGTCGTGTCATGGGCGGCGTCCAACGGTGATCGCTCGGAGAACGGCGACTACATCTACGGCAAGAAGCGACTGCGCGAAATGGATCGGCGCATCCGCTTCCTGATCAAGCGCCTCGAGGCCGCCACGGTGGTCGATCCCGGAGAGCAGGAGAACGTCGACCAGGTGTTTTTCGGTGCGACGGTAACGATCAGCCAGGTCGCCGGCGATGCAGGCAGCGCCGACGAGACCTACCAGATCGTCGGCGTCGACGAGGCTGATGCGTCCGCCGGACGCATCAGCTGGATTTCCCCGCTGGCGCGCGCGCTGCTCAAGGCGCACGCCGGCGACAGTGTTCGCTTCCACAGCCCAGCCGGGCTGCGCGAGATCGAGATCGTCGGCATTCGCTACGACTAGCACAGGGCTGGAGGCCGCATGGATAGGCGGTCTACAGGTATGCATGGCTGAGGCCGCCTATCCATGGGGCTCTCCGGCCACGGTGCTCCAAGAGTGGCGTGGATGGCGGGTCGCATGGCAGGCTATCCGCCCCTCTTGAAATCCACCGGTTCGACCCCACTCAAGATTGTCGTCCGGGCCGCCAGGCCGGACTCCCCCACGACCAGATAACGGACTTCTCCCATGGACACGACCACTCAGACGCCGCCCGGCCAGACGATGGCCTTTCAGGCCGAGGTGAAGCAGTTGCTCAGCCTCATGATCCACTCGCTGTACAGCAACCGCGAGATTTTCCTGCGCGAGCTGATCTCGAACGCCTCGGACGCCTGCGACAAGCTGCGCTTCGAAGCGCTCGACAAGCCCGATCTGTTCGAGACCGACTCGGAACTGAAGATCCGCATCGCCTTCGACAAGGACGCGCGGACGATCACCGTCACCGACAACGGCATCGGGATGAGCCGCGACGAGGTGATCAGCAACCTCGGCACCATCGCCAAGAGCGGCACACGGGAGTTTTTCGGCAGCCTCTCGGGCGACCAGCAGAAGGACGCCAACCTGATCGGCCAGTTCGGCGTCGGTTTCTACTCGTCCTTCATCGTCGCGGACAAGGTCACGGTGCTGACCCGCCGGGCCGGTCTGGCAGCGAGCGAGGGTGTCAAGTGGGTGTCGGATGGCGGTGGCGAATTCAGTATCGAAGCCATCGACAGACCGGTCCGCGGCACCGAGCTCACGCTGCATCTGCGCGCCGACGAAAACGCGGATCAGTCCGATCTGCTCTCCGGCTGGAAGCTGCGCGACATCATCCGCAAATACTCGGACCACATCGTCCAGCCGATCCTCATGCACAAGGAGGAGTGGGACGAGGAGGCCAAGGCGCAGAAGATGACCGACGTGCTGGAGACGGTCAATCAGGCCAGCGCATTGTGGGCCCGGCCCAAGAGCGAAATCACCGAGGAGCAGTACAAGGCCTTCTACAAGCATGTCGGCCACGATTTCGACGAGCCGCTGGCGTGGACCCACGCAAAAGTCGAGGGCCGCCAGGAATACACCCAACTGCTCTACGTTCCGGGCCATGCGCCGTTCGACCTGTGGGATCGCTCATCGGGCAGCCTTCCGCGCCATGGCATCAAGCTCTATGTCCGGCGCGTGTTCATCATGGACGACGCCGAGCAACTGATGCCGCTGTACCTGCGCTTCGTGCGCGGGGTGGTCGATTCGAACGACCTGCCGCTCAACGTCTCGCGCGAGATCCTGCAGGAGTCCAAGGACATCGAGGCGATCCGCAACGGCTGCACCAAGAAGGTGCTGGGCCTGCTGGAGGACATCGCCGAGAACCGCAAGGAAGACTACGCCAAGTTCTGGGGCGAGTTCGGCAAGGTGCTCAAGGAAGGCGTCGGCGAGGATCGTGCCAACAAGGACAAGATTGCCGGCCTGCTGCGCTTCGCATCGACCCTGGCCGACACCGCCGACGAAACCGTCTCGCTGGCCGACTACGTTTCGCGCATGAAGGAGGGCCAGGACAAGATCTACTACGTCACGGCCGAGACCTTCAACGCCGCCAAGAGCAGCCCGCATCTGGAAATCTTCCGCAAGAAGGACGTCGAGGTGCTGCTGCTGTCCGACCGGGTCGACGAGTGGGTGGTCGGCCATCTGACCGAGTTCGACGGCAAATCCCTCGTCTCGGTGGCCAAGGGCGGGCTCGACCTGGGCAAGCTCGAGGACGAGGACGAGAAGAAGGCCCAGGAAGAGAAAGCCGGTGAACTCAAGCCGCTGGTCGAGCGCATCAAGACCTCGCTCGGCGAGCGCGTCAAGGATGTGCGCGTCACCCATCGCCTGACCGGTTCGCCGGCCTGTTTGGTGGCCGACGAGTTCGACATGAGCGGCAACCTCCAGCGCATGCTCAAGTCGGTCGGGCAAAAGGCACCAGCGTCCAAGCCGATACTCGAAATCAACCCGGAGCATCCGGTGGTGTTGCGCCTGAACGACGAGCAGGCGCATTTCGACGACTGGGCCGCCGTGCTGTTCGACCAGGCCCTGCTCGCCGAGGGCGGCCAGCTCGACGACCCGGCCGGATTCGTCAGGCGCATCAACCAGCTGATGCTGGAAATGGCAGGCGAGGCATCGCGCATCATCCTGCCGGGTTGACGCAGTGCGGGCCGACCGGTTCGCGCCCCTGGTCGGCCTGCCCCCGATCGTCGATGGCGGCGTGCGGGTGCTCGTCCTCGGCAGTTTCCCGTCCGAGGCTTCGCTCGCGGCCGGCCACTACTACGCCCATCCGCAGAACCAGTTCTGGCGGCTGCTGGCCGAGGTGCTCGAGGTTCCGCTGGTCGAGCTCGACTACCCGACGAAGCAGCGCGCGCTGCTCGCGGCCGGCATCGGTGTCTGGGATGTGTACGGCCTTTGCCAGCGCGAGGGCAGCCTCGACGCCTCGATCCGCGAGGCGCGGCCGAACGATTTCTCCCGCGTGACCCGCCTTGCCACGCGGCTTCGCCGCATCTGCTTCAACGGCAAGACCGCCGCCCGCTTCGCCCGCCAGCTTGCCACACAGGGTTTCGACACCTGCGTGCTGCCCTCATCGAGTCCGGCCTATACCTTGACTTACGGCAGCAAGCTCGGGCACTGGCGCGAAGCCCTGCTTCCGGCGCTTCGCATTGCACCGCGTTGAGCATGCCGCTGCGCTCGCGCTATAGTGCGGGCATTGCTTACGGCAGAGCGAGACATGAATCAGGTGCAACAAACTGCGGACGACCTCGAGCGCAAGCTCGCCCTGCCCGAGGTGCTCGATCTGCTGATGACCGACGGCCTGGTCACCGCCGAGGACGGCGCCCAGCTCAAGCACGAGCGGCGCTATTTCCGCGGCGACACCCATCCACTGGTCAGCCTGGCCGAGCAGAAGTGGAAATCCGCCAAGCCGCCGCACCGGCTGCTGACGCTCGACGAGCTGACCGAGTGGCTGGCCGGTCGTTGTGGTCTGCCCTACTACCACATCGACCCGCTCAAGGTGGATTTCTCGGCGGTGACCGACGTGGTGTCGAACGCCTACGCGACGCGATTCCGCATCCTGCCTGTCGAGGTGACGGCGCGCGATGTGGTGGTGGCAACCGCCGAACCCTTCGTGCGCGAATGGGAGAAGGAACTCAAGCCGATCCTGCGCAAGGACATCCGGCGGGTGATCGCCAATCCGCAGATCATCGAGCGCTACATCGTCGAGTTCTACAACCTCGCCAAGTCCGTCAAGCGCGCGATGAAGAGCGGCGAGGCGAGTTCCGGCATCTCCAACTTCGAGCAACTGGTCGAACTCGGGCGCGCCAACCGCCAGTACGACGCCAACGACCAGCACATCGTCAATATCGTCGACTGGCTGTGGCAATACGCGTTCGAGCAGCGCGCCAGCGACATCCACGTCGAGCCGCGGCGCGAACTGGGCATCGTGCGCTTTCGCATCGACGGCGTGCTGCATCAGGTCTACCAGATTCCGATGCCGGTGCTCAATGCGATGACCTCGCGCATCAAGATACTCGGCCGCATGGATGTGGTGGAAAAGCGCCGTCCTCAGGACGGCCGCATCAAGACGCGCACCCCGGGCGGGCAGGAGGTCGAGCTGCGGCTGTCGACCCTGCCGACCGCCTTCGGCGAGAAACTCGTCATGCGCATCTTCGACCCCGAGGTGCTGGTGCGCGACTTCCAGGAGCTCGGCTTTTCCGACGAGGACATAGCGCGCTGGAACAAGATGACCAGCGCGGCCAACGGCATCGTCCTGGTCACCGGCCCGACCGGCTCGGGCAAGACGACCACCCTCTACTCGACGCTCAAGCAACTCGCGGTGCCCGAGGTCAACGTGTGCACGATCGAGGATCCGATCGAGATGATCGAACCGTCGTTCAACCAGGTGCAGGTCCATCACGCGATCGAAATGGGCTTCGCGCAGGGCGTGCGCGCGCTGATGCGGCAGGATCCCGACATCATCATGGTCGGTGAAGTCCGCGATCTGCAAACCGCCGAGATGGCGATCCAGGCCGCTCTCACCGGCCACCTCGTGTTGTCCACGCTGCACACCAACGACTCGCCGACCGCGCTGACGCGCATGCTCGATCTGGGCGTACCGCCCTATTTGATGACCGCCACCGTGCTCGGTGTCATGGCGCAGCGCCTGGTGCGCACCCTGTGCCCGCACTGCAAGCAGCCCGGCGGCATGCGGGCCGAGGACGAGGAACTCTGGAGCCAGCTTGTCGCGCCGTGGAAGTCGAGCAAGCCGACACAGATCTTTCACCCGGTCGGTTGCCTCGAATGCCGCATGACCGGCTACCTCGGGCGGATCGGCATCTACGAGATCATGCTGCTTTCTCCGGAACTGAAAAAGCTGGTCACCGAACGCACCGATGTGGCCGCGGTACGCGATCTCGCCTATCGCGAGGGCATGCGTGCATTGCGCATTTCCGGCGCCATGAAAGTGGCGACCGGCCTGACCACGATCGAAGAAGTGCTCAAGGTGGCCCCGCCAGCGATTCAGCAATGAGGCGTGTCGAAGTACCTCGGGTCACGAACTCAGCAACGAATACGTGGGCATATCGCCCCGTCTCTCTCCCTCCGCCTTCGAGGGGGAGGGCTGGGGTGGAGGTGCGGCACTCCTGCTGACAGAACGGGCTGTTTCGCCGCCCGCCCAACCCCCATCCCGGCCTTCCCCCTGGAAGGGGGAAGGAGTGCGACCGTCGCGCAGTCGTGTGCCAGCGGCCGAGCGGTGATCACAAACGATCCCGGGGCCACGCTTCCATTGAGCCGTCGTTCAAGCATGCGATGAACGACACCCTGCAAGCTGAAATTGGGTTGCCCGCCAAAATGACGACGGAAAACGCATCCTGACAGGTGTGGCGATGTTACGGAATATGTACGGAGGCGATTGTCCTGCTCCCGGTTCGGGGATAGAATCATCCGCAACATTTACGTACAGGAATCATAGTCATGTCGGCAGACACGCAGGCGCACGAACGCATCGATCTTCGCACCTCGCCAGAGATCAAGAACCTGATTGTCCGAGCTGCGTCTTCGGTCGGGATGACTGTCAGCGCCTTCCTGTTGGGAACCGCCCAGGAACGAGCGAAGGAGATCCTTGCAGAGAAGGAGATGGTGACGCTCACGTCTCGCGACTGGGGCGCTTTTGCCAGGGCGCTGGACAACTCCGAGAAACCGCGCCCCAAGCTCGCTGCCGCCATGAAGCGTCACCGTGACTGGCAGAAGCGGTGAGTGGTACGGCTGCGGTCGGCATCGAGCCCCTGGCGAAAGGCCATGACCGCCGCACGTTCTCCTGCGGCATCGAGGCGCTTGATATCTACCTCAGGCGCTTCGCCCGCCAGCACGCAGAGACGAACATCAGCCGGACTTACGTGGCTCTCAGCGGTTCGACGGTTGTGGGGTTCTATAGCCTCGCCATGTCGGGAATCCGTCGAGAGAATCTCCCGGAGAAGTACCTGACCCGCTTTCCGAACTTTCCCCTACCGGTCGCCCGCCTGGCTCGCCTGGCCGTGGACGTGAAGCATCAAGGGCAAGGCCTCGGCGAACTGCTCCTGGCCGACGCGCTGCAGCGGTGCCTGCACATTTCCGAGTCGATCGGCATGCTCGGGGTGATCGTCGATGCCAAGGATGCGCAGGCACGAGGCTGGTACGAGCGCTATGAGTTCGAGCGTCTGCCCGACGCCCCTCTGACGCTGTGGCTGCCGACCGCTGCGATTGCGCGGATGTAAGCGATGCTCGCGATTGCAGCCGGCGGTTCGCCGCAAGCCGGGTGTTCGGCCGTTGGGCCATAATTGCGCCTTTGTTACACACGCCTGCGTCTTCCTCTCCGCGTGCCCAAGCTCTCTCCGCGACTGCGTCGCTGGCTATTCAATCGCTATACGGCCTTCCTGCTGTTCATCGCCGTCTTCACGACGATCGAACAATTGCTGGGCGGTCTGTCTTCGTTCGTCTATCACATTCCGTTCGAGGGCCCGCTGCTGCTCTATCTGTACTGGCTGCTCAATGCGATTCAACGCCAGGACCGTTGGACGCCGTGGCTGGCGGGGCTGCCGATCGTCTGCCTGTATGGCCTCTACGACGGGTTTTTCCTCGGTTACGGCGAGGTTTTCCGTGTCGTCAATTTCAACGAACTGCCGGAGCTGATGCAGGTTCTGCCGCTGCCGCACAAGACCCTGCTGATCGGCACCCTGTTCGTGCCGCTGTTGCTGGTACTGCTGCGGGTCGATCTGCGCCGCTATCGCCATGCGCTGGTGGGCAGCGTGCCGGCCCTGCTGCTCGGTGCGAATACCCAGTTCGGTGCGCAGCAGTTCGTCAGCGCGTTCGATGCGATCGGCACCGATGTGGTGGTGTGGTCCGATGAACTGAGCGTCGAGAACAACGGCCGCTTTGTGATGCTGTTCTACTTCGAGGCGCAGCGGCGCGTGGCGCTCGCCCAGTCGGCCACCTACCGCGATCGTGCCGAATACGCAAAGCGGGCGGAAGAGCTGGCGACTGCGCTGCGCGAGCATGGCGCGGGTCGTCACGTGCACCTGGTGGTGCTCGAGAGCTTTATCGACCCGACGCTGTTCAAGGGCGTGCAGTATTCGCGCGATCCGCGTCATCCCGCTTACGTCGCCCTGTTCGGAAAGAACGTCGGCTATTCGCTGTCGCCGGTGTTCGGCGGAGGCACGGCGCAGGCCGAGTTCGAGGTCTTGTGCGGCGTGCCAGCCTTTCATGCGCTTTCGAGCATCGAATTCAACGCCTTCACCGGCGCGCCGGCCTATTGCATGCCGGGCCTGCTCAAGGAGGCCGGCTACCGTACCCTGGCCAGCAATGCCTACAAGCCAAACTTCTTCAACGCCATCAAGGCCTACACCGGGATCGGTTTCTCGGAAGCGTATTTTCCGATCGAGTATGCGAGCCAGCGCAATTCCTACATTTCGGCAGCCGAGGTTCCGCCGGGCGAGCAATACCTCTTCGACGGCGAGCTGTTCGCGCAGAACCTCGATTTCATCGGCAAGGCCGTTCAGGAGAACCCCGGTCGGCCGATCCTCAATTACGTGCTGTCGATGTACGGCCATTTCCCGCACACCATGGATCCGCAACTGCGGCCGCGGGTGTTGAGCATGAAGGCGAAGTACAGGGACGAGCAGTTGTTGCTGGCGGCCAACCAGCACTACTACCGCACCGAAGCGATCGCCGCCTACGTCAGGAAACTGAGCGAACTCGATCCGAAGAGCCTGATCGTTCTGATAAGCGATCACCTGCCGCCGCTCGAGGACGGTACCGGCAGCTACAAGAGGCTCGGTTATCTGGCCAACATCGAGGACAGCACGTTTTACAACCGCATCCTGGTCGTCGAAGACGGCAAGCCCAGGCGCTATCGGAATCTGCATCACTTCGACGTGCCGTCGATCGTCTTCAACTACCTGACCGATGGCTGGTACTGCAAGAATTACGAGTGCAACCTGTTGCGCACCACTCGCGAGCGCGCCGGCTACTATGAGCGCTACATGCGCCTGATGGCCCATGCGGTGGAAACGCAGCCGTAGCCGCATTTCCGGGGAGCGGCAGGGCCGCGGCCCCACGGTCGTTCAGTGTTTCTTCGTCAGGTGCGTCATCGCACGGGTGAGTCCGTCGAGCGTCAGCGGAAACATGCGTTCGCCCATGATCTCCCGGATCAGCGAGATCGACTGGCGGTAGTTCCACAGTTGCTCCGGTTCCGGATTGAGCCAGCAGGCCGATGGCCAGGTCGCCAGCACGCGGCGCATCCACAGCGCGCCGGGTTCCGGGTTCATGGATTCGACGCTGCCGCCGGGCTGGATGATCTCGTAGGGGCTCATCGTCGCATCGCCGACGAAGATCAGGCGGTAATCGGGGCCGTACTTGTGCATCACGTCTGCAGTCGGGATGCGCTCGTGCCAGCGGCGGCGACTGTCCTGCCACACCCCTTCGTAGAGGCAGTTGTGAAAATAGAAATACTCGAGGTGCTTGAACTCGGCACGACAAGCCGAGAACAACTCCTCGCAGATCCTGACGTGGTCCTCCATCGAACCGCCGACGTCGAAGAACAGCAGCACCTTGACGGCATTGTGGCGCTCCGGGCGCATCATCAGGTCGAGCCAGCCGGCATTCCTCGCGGTGGCGTCGATGGTGCCGTCGAGATCGAGTTCGTCGGCCGCACCTTCGCGCGCAAACTGCCGCAGCCGGCGCAGCGCGACCTTGATATTGCGGGTGCCCAGTTCGAGGGTGTCGTCGAGGTTGCGGAACTCGCGTTGCTCCCACACCTTAATGGCGGTGCGATTACCGGCCGACTCCCCGCCGACGCGGATGCCTTCCGGATGGTAGCCGCTGTTGCCGAACGGAGAACTGCCGCCGGTGCCGATCCACTTGCTGCCGCCGGAATGGCGCGCTTTCTGCTCTTCGAGGCGCTTGCGGAACTCTTCCATCAGTTTGTCCCAGCCGAGCTTTTCCAACCGCGCCTTCTCCTCCGGCGACAGGTGCTTTTTCGCCAGCAGTTTGAGCCAGTCCTCGGGAATCTCGGCATCCATGCCGGGAATCTGCTGCACGCCCTTGAAGTACTCGCCGAACGCCCGGTCGAACCGGTCGTAGTTCGCCTCGTCCTTGACCAGCAGGGCGCGCGACAGGAAGTAGAAGTCATCGATGCTGTGCGAGGCAACGCGCGCCTGCATCGCCGCCAGCAGGTCGAGATACTCGCGCGTCGATACCGGCAGCTCGTGCGTCTTGAGGTGCAGGAAGAATTCGATCAGCATCGGCGTCGCGCGGGCTTGGAGCTCGTCAAGAGAGCGGGCCGCGCAGCAGATTTGCTCACAGGCTCTCAGCGCCCCTGCCGGGCCATGAATATCAGCCGTTCGAACAGATGCACATCCTGCTCGTTCTTCAGCAGCGCGCCATGCAGGGGCGGCAGCACCTTCTTCTTTTCGTTGCTGTGCAGGGCCTCCGGCGGAATATCCTCGGCCATCAGCAGCTTCAGCCAGTCGATGAGTTCCGAGGTCGAAGGCTTCTTCTTCAAGCCGGGGATATCGCGCAAGGCGAAAAACACTTCGAAGGCCTCGCGCAGCAGCGCCTGTTTGAGACCGGGGTAGTGCACGTCCACGATCTTCTGCATGGTCTCGCGGTCGGGGAACTTGATGTAGTGGAAGAAACAGCGGCGCAGAAATGCATCCGGCAACTCCTTCTCGTTGTTGGACGTGATGAATACCAGCGGGCGCTGTCTCGCCTGCACCAGGGTGTGGGTCTCGTAGCAGTAGAACTCCATGCGGTCGAGTTCGCGCAGCAGATCGTTGGGGAACTCGATATCGGCCTTGTCGATCTCGTCGATCAGCACCACCGTCGGCTGCTCGGATTCGAAGGCTTCCCAGAGCGGGCCCTTGACGATGTAGTTGGCGATGTTGCGCACCTTCTCGTCGCCGAGCTGCGAATCGCGCAGTCGATTCACCGCGTCGTATTCGTAGAGTCCGTGCTGCGCCTTGGTGGTCGACTTGATATGCCATTGCAACAGCGGCAGGCCGAGCGCCGTGGCGACCTGTTCGGCGAGCATCGTCTTGCCGGTGCCCGGCTCCCCCTTGATCAGCAGCGGACGCTGCAGCGTGATCGCCGCATTGACGGCCAGCATCAGGTCGGGGGTGGCGACGTATTCCTGGGTGCCTTCGAATCGCATGGGGTTTCCGTAACAGGTTTCAGTCGGTCGATTATAGAGGCGCTCACGCGGTGGCGAGCGCCGGGTAGTCGGTATAGCCCTTTTCTTCTCCGGCATAGAAGGTGTCGGCATTCCAGGCGTTGAGCGGTGCGTTGCGCTTCAGGCGCTCCACCAGGTCGGGATTCGAAATGAAGTCCTTGCCGAACGAGATCAGATCGGCCGCACCGCTGTCGATCGCCGCGATCGCACGTGCCCGGTCGTAACCGCAGTTGGCCATGTACGGCCCGGCGAAGGCCAAGCGCAGGCGGCCGTAGTCGAACGGCTGCAACAGCGCGGCATCGGCACCCGCTTCGCCCTCGATCACGTGAAGGTAGGCGAGGCCGAGCGCCGCGGCGCGCCGGGCGACGTGATCGTAGGTGGCCTGCGGGTCGTCGTCGCGGATGTCGTTGAAGCGGCTGACCGGGGAAAGCCGCAGCCCGACCCGGTTCGCGCCCCATACCGAAATCACTGCCTCGATCACCTCGAACAACAGTCGCGCGCGGCGGTCGACCGTACCGCCGTATTGGTCGGTGCGCCGATTGGTCGAACTGCGCAGGAACTGGTCGAGCAGGTAGCCGTTGGCGCCATGCACCTCGACGCCGTCGAAGCCGGCTTCGAGCGCGTTGCGCGCGCCGGCGCGATAGCTTTCGACGATGCCTGGCAGCTCGTCGCTGGCGAGGGCGCGCGGTGTCTCGAACGGCACCAGACCGGACAGCGTGACGGCTTTGCCGGCCGGGCGGATCGCCGACGGCGCGACCGGCAGCTTGCCGCCCGGCTGCAGGGACGAATGCGAGATGCGGCCGACGTGCCACAGCTGCAGGAAGATGCGGCCGCCATGGTCGTGCACCGACTCGGTCACCTTCTTCCAGCCGGCGACCTGCTCGGCCGAGTGGATGCCCGGCGTGCGCGGGTAACCTTGGCCTTCAGGGCAGACCTGGGTCGCTTCGGTGATCAGGAGCCCGGCGCCCGCGCGTTGTCCATAGTAGGTCGGCGCGAACGGCGACGGGACATTGCCATCGCGCGCGCGGTTGCGCGTCAGCGGTGCCATGACAATCCGGCTGGTCAGGCGGGTCGGACCGAGGTCGAAGGGCTGGAACAGGGCGCTGTCATGGTGCATGATTGATGGTCTCCGGATGAACTGGCGAACAGGTGCGGCGTCGCGGGAAAACACAGAATCGTGCGAGCTTGCATTCCTAGACGAACGGTCTAATAATTAGTCGCATGGGCGATTCTGTCAAGTCTGCCGTCAGGCCCGCTGTCAAGGTGCCGCCGGGAACCCTCCCGTTCGCAGCCGCTGCCGTTGGCGAGTGTGAGGGCAGGCGCCCGCGTGGCCGGCCGGCCGGGCGCTGTGCCACCCGCGATGATCTGGTGCAGGCCGGAATCGGTATTTTCACCGAGCAGGGGTTTGCCAGTACCGGCATCGATGCGGTGTTGCGCGAGGTCGGCGTGCCCAAGGGGTCGTTCTATCATTACTTCGCCAGCAAGGAGGAATTCGGCTTGGCGGTGATCGATGGCTACGCGCGGCACTATGACGACAAGCTCGCGCGGCAGTTTGGCGATGCCAGGATCGCGCCGCTCGATCGCTTCGGCGGCTTTCTTGTCGAGGCCAGGCGCGGGATGCGCAAGCATGGTTTTCGCAAGGGGTGCCTGGTCGGCAATCTCGGCCAGGAGTTCGGCTGTGCTCACGAAATGTTCGCGAAGCGGCTCGCCGCCGTGCTCAAGGGCTGGCAGCGGGTGGTCGGCGCATGCCTGCGCGAGGCGCAGGCCGCCGGTGAACTTGCTGCCACGGCAGACGTCGACAAACTCGCGAAGCTGTTCTGGATCGGCTGGGAGGGTGCGGTCATGCGCGCCCGACTCGAGCGCAGCAGCCGGCCACTCGATATTTTCATGGAATTCTATCTGGCGCAGTTGCGCCCGACCTGATCGACAAGGAGACGACAATGTTCAAGGCAATCCTGCTCAGCAAGGGCGAAGCCGGTACCGATGCCCGCGTCACCGAGATCGATGACGCGCAACTGCCGGACGGCGATGTCACCGTGCGCGTCGACTATTCGACGATCAACTTCAAGGACGGCCTGGCGATCACCGGCAAGTCTCCGATCGTCCGTACGTGGCCGATGGTGCCCGGCATCGACTTCGCGGGAATCGTCGAGACCAGTTCGCACACCGCCTGGAAAGCCGGCGACAAGGTGGTGCTCAACGGCTGGGGCGTCGGCGAATCGCACTGGGGCGGGCTGGCCCAGCGGGCGCGGCTCAAGGGCGACTGGCTGGTCTCGTTGCCGCCGGCATTTACCACCCGGCAGGCCGCGGCGATCGGTACCGCCGGCTATACCGCCATGCTCTGTGTGCTGGCGCTGGAGCGCCATGGACTCGAGCCGGGCGACGGCGAGATTCTGGTCACCGGCGCGGCCGGTGGCGTGGGCTCGGTTGCCATCGCCCTGCTGGCCAAGCTCGGCTTCACGGTGGTTGCCTCGACCGGTCGACTGGGGGAGGCGGACTACCTGAAGTCTCTGGGTGCGGCCAGCGTGATCGATCGTGCCGAGCTATCGGCGCCCGGCAAGCCGCTCGGCAAGGAACGCTGGGCCGGCGTGGTGGATTCGGTCGGCAGCCATACCCTGGCCAACGCCTGCGCCACGACGATGACCGAAGGCGCGGTGGCGGCCTGCGGCCTCGCCCAGGGCATGGATTTTCCGGCCAGTGTTGCGCCATTCATTCTGCGTGCGGTTTGTCTGTATGGTATCAACAGCGTGACCGTACCGCGCCCGCGGCGCGAGATCGCCTGGCAGCGCCTGGCGCGCGATCTCGATGTGGCGAAACTGGATGCGATGACACACGAAATCACCCTGGCCGAGGCCATTCCGGCCGCGCATCAGATCGTCGCCGGGCATGTGCGCGGGCGGCTGGTCGTCGACGTCAATCGTTGACGCGAACGCCGAAACGAAACCTTCACATTGCGGCTGAGCGGCTTGGCTGAACCATCCTGCTTGCGGGCGGACCAAGCGATTCAAGCGGCAGCACTTTTTCCGGAGAACCCATGACGACCATCAATCTCAACGGCAAATCGACGCGCGTCGATGCCGATCCCGATACGCCGCTGCTGTGGGTGCTGCGCGACACCATGCAGCTGACCGGCACCAAATATGGCTGTGGCATTGCGCTGTGCGGCGCCTGCGTCGTACATCTGGATGGGCAGCCCGTGCGCGCCTGCACCACGCCGCTCTCGGCGGCCGCGGGCAAGAAGGTCACGACGATCGAAGGCGTCCATGCCGGCCGTGTCGGCAAGGCGGTGCAGGCAGCCTGGCAGAAGCTCGATGTCGTGCAGTGCGGCTACTGCCAGTCGGGCCAGATCATGAGCGCGGTGGCGCTGCTGGCGCAAAACCGCAAGCCGACCGACGCCGACATCGATGCCGCGTTGGCCGGCAACATCTGCCGCTGCGCGACCTATGTGCGGATCCGCGCGGCGATTCACGAAGCGGCGGGGGCACTGTCATGAGGCGCGCATATTCGATCGAAACCGGCGAAGTCCGCATCGAGAATGAGAGCCGCCGTCACTTTCTGCAGCGCGCGGCGGGGCTGACGCTGGCGGTCTATCTGCCGGCGGCCGGAGCGGCGGCCGGTCGCGGCCTGGCGGGCGGCAAGATCGCCGGCGGAGCGAAATTCGAGGCCAATGCCTTCGTGCATATCGGCGCCGATGACTCGGTGACCGTATTCGCCAAGCATCTCGAGATGGGGCAGGGCAGCTACACCGGCCTGGCGACTATCCTCGCCGAAGAACTCGACGCGGCCTGGCCGCAGGTGCGGGTGGAGGGCGCGCCGGCCGATGCCAAGCGCTACAACAACCTGTTCTGGGGCCCGACCCAGGGCACCGGCGGCAGCACGGCGATCGCCAACTCGTGGGAGCAACTGCGCAAGGCGGGCGCCTCCGCTCGCGCCATGCTGGTCGGCGCCGCCGCCAGGCGGTGGAATGTGCCGGCGGGCGAGATCAGCGTTGCCGATGGCGTGGTCATGCACAAGGGCTCCGGCAAGAAGAGCACCTTCGGCCAGTTGGCCAAAGCGGCGGGAGAACAGCCGGTGCCGGCCGAGGTCACCCTCAAGGATCCGAAGGATTTCAAGCTGATCGGCAAGCGCATCCCGCGCAAGGACAGTCCCGACAAGACCACCGGCAAGGCGGTGTTCACCCAGGACATTCATCTGCCCGGCATGTTGACCGCGGCGGTGGCCCACCCGCCGCTGTTCGGCGCGAAGGTGAAATCCTTCGACGCGGGCAAGGCCAGGGCCGTCAAAGGCGTGGTTGATGTGGTGCAGATTCCGTCCGGTGTGGCGGTGCTCGGCCACGACACCTGGAGCGCCAAGAAGGGTCGCGATGAACTGGTCGTCGAGTGGGACGAATCCGCCGCCTTCAAGCTCGGCAGCGCGGAGATCATGGCCAGATACCGGGAAGCGGCAAAGGCCCCCGGCGTCGTGGCACGCAAGGAGGGCGATGCAGACCAGGCTCTGACGGCCGCCACGCGCAAGTTCGAAGCGAGTTTCGAATTCCCCTACCTCGCCCATGCGGCGATGGAGCCGATGAACTGCGTGGTGCGCCTGAACAAGGACGGCACCTGCGAGATGTGGAACGGCGAGCAGATGCATACGCTCGATCAGGCACGGGTGGCCGGCCTGTTCGGCCTGGCGCCGGAGAAGGTCAGTATCCATTCGCTGTATGCCGGCGGCGGCTTCGGCAGGCGCGCCAACAAGGATTCGGATTACGTGCTGGAGACCGCGCAGATCGTCAAGGCCATCAGCGGGCGCGCGCCGGTCAAGCTGGTCTGGCTGCGCGAGGACGACATGCGCGCCGGCTACTACCGGCCAATGTTCTATCACACGCTGCAGGCCGCGCTCGACGAGCAGGGCAACCCGATAGGCTGGAAGCACCGGTTGGTCGGGCAGTCGATCATGGCGGGTTCGCCCTTCGAAAAGATGACCGTCAAGGATGGTGTGGACGCGGTATCGGTCGAGGGCGCCGCGAATCTGCCCTACCAGATACCCAACCTGCTGGTCGATCTGCATACGCCGACGGATATCGGCGTGCCGGTGCTGTGGTGGCGTTCGGTCGGTTCCACGCACACCGCGTTTTCGACCGAGATCTTCATCGATGAGCTTGCGGTCGCGGCAAACAAGGATCCGGTCCACTTTCGCCTCGCCCTGCTGGGCAAGCATCCACGCCATGCCGGCGTGCTGAAGCTGGCGGCAGAGCAGGCTGGATGGGGCAAGCCGCTGGCGCCGGGCAAGGCGGGCGAGCGGCGCGGCCGCGGCGTGGCGGTGCATGAGTCGTTCAACACCTTCGTCGCCGAGGTCGCCGAAGTAACGGTCAGAGCCGACGGCAGTCTCACGGTCGATCGGGTGGTGGTTGCAGTCGATTGCGGCGTGGCGGTGAATCCCGACGTGATCAGAGCCCAGGCCGAAGGCTCGGTCGGCTTCGCGCTGTCGGCGGTCTTGTACAACCAGATCACGCTCAAGGACGGTGCGGTCGAGCAGTCGAACTTTCACGACTACCCGCAGATCCGCATGGCCGAGATGCCGCGGGTCGAGGTGCACATCGTGCCCTCGGCCGCCAATCCTACCGGCATCGGCGAGCCGGCGGTGCCGCCACTGGCGCCGGCGGTGGCCAATGCGATTGCCGCGGCCACCGGCAAGCGGCTGCGCAGCCTGCCGATCGCGCCTGATCTGCTCAAGGTCTGAGCGATGGACAGCGTCGATCTCCAGGTACTCGACGCGGCCCGGCGGTGGACCGCGGCCGGCCAGCGCTTCGCACTGGTGACCGTGGCCCGCACCTGGGGCTCGGCGCCGCGGCCGCCGGGGGCATGGCTGGCGCTGCGCGAAGACGGCGTCATCGTCGGCTCGGTTTCCGGCGGCTGCATCGAGGACGACCTGATCGAGCGCATGGCCGACGGGCGCATCGCCGGCAAGCTGCCGTTCCCGCTGATCTATGGCGTCACCCCGGGAGGATGCCACGCGCTTCGGCCTGCCTTGCGGCGGCACGCTCGAGCTGGTGGTTGAACCCGCGCCCGATGTGCAACTGCTCGAGTTGCTCGCCGGCCGCATCGCCGCACACCAGCTCGCGGCACGCAGTGTCGATCTGGCCACCGGTACTGCGACCGTGGCCGACGCCCGGCGCGGCGACGCCCTGCAGTGGAACGGCACCCGGCTGACCACCATCCACGGCCCGCGCTGGCGGCTGCTGATCATCGGCGCCGGCCAGTTGTCGATGCTGCTGGCGCAGATGGCCCTGGCGCTCGACTACGAGGTGACCGTGTGTGATCCGCGCGCGGAATACGGCGCCGAGTGGAACCTGCCGGGCACCCGCTTCGTCACCACAATGCCCGACGACGCGGTGCTGGCGCTGCAACCCGATCCGCATAGCGCGATCGTGGCCCTGACCCACGATCCCAAGCTCGACGACATGGCGCTGCTCGAGGCGCTCAAGTCGGCCGCCTTCTATGTCGGCGCGCTCGGTTCGCAGCGCAACAACGCCGCGCGCAAGGCGCGGCTCCTGGAACATTTCGATCTGTCCCGAGACGAGGTCGAGCGGCTGCACGGCCCGGTCGGGCTCTTCATCGGCAGCCGCACGCCGGGCGAGATCGCGGTGTCCATCCTTGCCGAGATGACGGCGGTCAAGAACGGCGTCGTAGCGCAGGCTCGCCCGCAGCCGGTCGCGCTGGCCGGCGACTTTGCCACGTCGTGAGCCCAATCTGAACCGACCCGATTGAACCGACCCGATCCTGCGCGCGCCGGCCGCGTCGTCGGCGTTCTACTGGCGGCCGGCAGCAGTCTGCGCTTCGGCAGCGACAAGCTGCTGCAGCCGGCAAGCGGCGGCAGGTCGATTGCCGAAGCCGCCGCCGGCAAGCTGCTCGCCGCCTGCGATCACGCCCTGGCCGTGGTCGGGCCCCGCAGCAGTGAGCAACTGGTCGAGCGCTTGCGCCTGGCCGGGCTCGAGGTCGTCTTGGCGCACCGCGCCCAAGACGGCATGGGCGCCACGCTCGCCGCCGGGGTGAACGCGGCGTCGCAGGCTAGCGGCTGGGTGGTCGCGCTGGCCGACATGCCGGCGATCCGGCCGGCCAGCGTAGCCGCTGTGGTACAGGCCCTGCGCCGCGGCGCGTCGATTGCCGCGCCCTCGTACCGTGGCCGGCGCGGCCATCCGGTGGGGTTTGCCGCACAATGGCTTGCCGCGCTGACCTGCCTGGCGGGCGACAGCGGGGCGCGCAAGCTGCTCGACGCGCATGCCGACCAGGTGGCCTGCGTCGAGGTCGACGACCCCGGCATTCTTTTCGACGTCGATACCGATGCAGATCTGGCGCTACTGCGGCGTTTTGACGCGCCTACCTCGCTCGGCTAGAATCAGCCCGCTCTGACGAAGCCCGGTGGTCCGGCGTTGCCAATGGCCTTACCACCATACCAACATACCCATGGAGCGAGACGATCGATGAACCCTGTGAAACTCCTGTCGCTGGCGGTGCTGGGCGCGGTCGGTATGCCCGCGCTGGCGGCCGAAGGCAGCGCCGACGCGGCCAAGAGCAAGATCTCGATGTGCATCGGCTGCCATGGCATTCCCGGCTACCGCACGACTTTCCCCGAGGTCTATCACGTGCCCAAGATCGGCGGCCAGCACGCCGCCTACATTGTTGCCGCGCTCAAGCAGTACAAGAGCGGCGAGCGCGATCATCCGAGTATGCGCGGCATCGCCGAATCGCTGTCCGAGAAGGACATGGCCGATCTGGCAGCCTACTACGGCGAGAAGAAGTGAGGGGATGACGATGAAGAGCAAACTTGCGATGCTGACGATCGCCGCGCTGATCGCGGCGCCCGCCCTCGCCGGCGATGTTGCGAAGGGCAAGGAAAATCCGCGCCCTGCGCGGCCTGCCACGGCGCCGACGGCAACAGCCAGTCCGACGCGTTTCCGCGCATCGGTGGTCAGCACGAGGATTACATCCTGCACTCGCTGCGGGGCTACAAGGCCGGCAAACGCAAGAACGCCATCATGGCTGGCCAGGTGGCCAATCTGAGCAAGGCCGACATGCAGGATCTCGCGGCCTACTATTCCAGTCAGGCCGCCGGGCTGCGGGCCGTGCGCTGAGCGGGCTGACAATTGCGGAAGCAGAAAGGCCGGCGTTGCCGGCCTTTCTGCTTGTCGAGCTTGCCGGCGCATTCGCGCGCCGCACCTGCGTCGGCCTCTCAGCGTGGGGCCGGCGTGGTCAGGGTGATTTCGTGTATCCGGCCGCCGCGCTCCAGCGGCTCGAAGCTCAGCTGCAGGGTTTGGCCGTCGGCAAGCCGGCTGCGCAGGTAGATGCGATCGAACACCGGGTTGCTGACTGGCCCCTGGTTCGGACCCAGCGGCGGCGGCGAGGGCGGCGGCAGCGGCTCGAAATTGCCCAGCACCTCCTGCGCCTGCACCCGGGTGATCGGATTGTCCGGCACGAAGCGCAAGCGGCAGATGGTGTCGTTGCCGGCATCGATGAACTCGACCTCGGTGAACCAGTTGCTCACCCGCGACAGATCGGCCTGCCACGAGATGCGGGTGCGGGTTTCCTGGCGTGGCGAAAACGTCGCGGGAAGTTTGGCAGCCAGTACTTCACGCGTCAGCGGTGAGTGCCGGGTGAGCGAGGCGATCCACTTGAGCAATTGTCTGGCGGTGAAGGCCTGGGCCGCGGTCGGCGGCGCCGGCAGTTCCATTTCGGCCGCTGCCGTGGCCGGCAGCGTCGCGAGCACGCCGACCACCAGGACGCATGCAAGCTGGCGCCTCATGCGATGTCCGGGCTAGGCGTGCAGTGCCTCGATCGCAGATTTGGGATCGGATGCTACGATCTTCAACAAAGCGCGCGCCGGACCGGTTGGCCGGGTTCGCTGTTGCTCCCAGTTCTGCAATGTACGGACGCTGACGCCGATAAGCCTGGCGAACTGCGACTGGCTGATTTTCGCTGACTCGCGAATCGCCCGAACATCTGGTTCGGCGAGTTCTGTAATCCGCGCGCCCTGCACGGGTTTGCCGGCCATGTGGCGTTTCATTTCCCGCACCCCTTTGATCAACTGCTCGAAGTGCTCCTTATCCATCTTTCATGTCCTTCATCATTTCGGCGAGTAGCTTGAGTTGTTCTGCAGTCAGGTCTTCGCGTTTGCTCTTGACGTAGCCAAAGATCAGATAGACGCGCTGCTTTGGAACATGCCAGTAGTAGATCACCCGGGAACCACCCCGTTTGCCGCGCCCTTGCGCCGACCAACGCAGCTTGCGCAGCCCCGAGCCGCTCCTTATCAGGTCGCCGGCGTCGGGCGAAACGAGAAGAAAGCTCTGCAACGAACGGAGATCTTCGTCGGTCCAGTATTCCCGTCGGAAGGCGACGAACGGGCTGAGTTCCACGAAAACCATCGGCCTACTGTACGCGTTTCGCGGATACGCGGCAAGCGTAGCTCAAGCGGTCGCCTGAATCGATTCAGGGTTTGCCGCGGCGTACCCGTTCGACATAGGCTGGCCCATCCAGCGGTGTGCCGTCGCGCTGCGAGCGCCACAGCGTTTCGGCCAGCGCGTCGAGCACGATGTGCAGCGCCTGGTGGCGGTCGCCGAGCCGCGCGAAGTGCGCCTCGAAGGCGGCGCGCAGGCCATGCGGCTGATCGATCGACAAGTGCTCCTCGATCGCCAGATGCAGCGACAGATGCAGGAACGGGTTGGTCTGCCCCATCTCGGGCGTCCAGTCGCGGTCCAGCGCCGAATCCGGGTCTTCGATCACGGCCTGGTATTCGGGATGGTGTTGGACCAGATCGGCGGCGATCACTTCGAGCTGGGTCAGCGGCAGGCGCTCGCGCTGCTTGCGCCAGGCATCGATGAAGAACTGGCGGGCCTGCTCGCGTGTTGGGTTGTACATCAGTCGGCCTTGATCAGGGCGAGCAGCGCGCTGTTCTGGATCAGCGCATTGCCCTCGTACAGGGGCGCGATCTGGCCCGCACCGTAGGCGCCGATCAGCGGCATTTCAGGGTAGCTATGGCGCACGATGTCGAGGTCGCGGTCTTCGCCGCCATAGAAATACGGCCCGCGCCCCATGCAGGAGAACATCACCCCGAGATCCGGCGGTGCCGCCAGATCGGCCGAAAGCAGGTCGAGCATGCGACGCATGTCCTCCTCGGCGCCGAGCGGCGAACGCATGCACCAAAACAGCCGGGCGCCGGCCTGCAGGCGCTGGCCCAGCGTCACCGAGCGGTCGTCGTGATTGGCCGAGATCAGGGGCAGCACGCGAAACCGTCCGCGCGCGATGGCATCGTCACCGGCTTCGGTCACCTCGCCGACGAACAACTGGTTGAACGGAAGCCGTGCCTCTTCACGCAGATCGGGCGGCAGCGCGCGCAGCAGGCTGTTGAGTGCCGGCTGATTGCCGATGCGCTGGACGTCGTAACCGTCGGCGGCGTCCACCACCTGCGCCTGGGTCAGCGCGCGAATGCCGCGTGCGACACCGACCGCGGTTGTGGCACCGGCGAAACTCGCGCCGGCGTGGCCTTCGGCCAGCGTCTTGCCGTGTGCCCAGATGCGCCCCGGCTGCTGGGCGCCGGCATCGGTGGAGATCAGGCCGTAGCGCTGACCCGGCCCATCGAGCCAGGCACCGCTCGCGGCATTCGGCACGGCCAGTGAGAGCTGGGCCGCCGGCCCGTCGCCGGGGGGGCCGAGCGCGATGCCGGCGCCGATCACCATCGCGCAGGCAGCCGGCTGGTCGATCGACCAGTCCTCCTCGGTCAGCACGCCGGGCGCGGTGCAGCCCCACACGTTGAGGCAGTTGGCCGCGCGCGATGCGGCGGCCAGCGCGGCATGCGCGTTGCGGGCGAACTCGCCGGTCAGAAACAGCAACACGCTGTGCGGATGGGCGAGCCGCGCCCGCTCGAGCGCCAGGCTGACCGCGGTGGCGGCCAGTTCGGGCAGCGGGTCGATGCCCCGGATCAGCGCGGTTGCGACGGCGACGGGCATGCTGGTGGTCGGTCCTTCGCCGGGTATTGGCACAGATCGCGGATCAGGCAGGCCGCGCAGTCGGGCTTGCGTGCCTTGCAGACATAGCGGCCGTGCAGGATCAGCCAGTGATGTCCGTGCAGCCGGTATTCGGCCGGCACCGCCCGCATCAGTTTGCGCTCGACTTCCAGCACGTCCTTGCCGGGTGCCAGCCCGGTGCGGTTGCCGACGCGGAAGATGTGGGTGTCGACCGCGATCGTCGGCTCGCCGAAGGCGACGTTGAGCACCACACTGGCCGTCTTGCGGCCGACGCCGGGCAGGGCTTCGAGCGCGGCGCGCTCGCGCGGCACCTGGCCGCCGTGTTGCTCCAGCATCAGGCGCGACGCGGCGACGACGTTCTTCGCCTTGTTGCGATAGAGGCCGATGGTGCGAATGCAGTCGGCGACGCCGTCCTCGCCCAGCTCGACCATGCGAACGGCATCGGGCGCCAGGCGAAACAGCTCGCGCGTGCATTGATTGACGCTCTTGTCGGTGGCCTGCGCCGAGAGGATCACGGCGATCAGCAACTGGTACGGCGTGTCGTATTCGAGTTCGCTTTTCGGTTCGGGGTCGGCCGCGGCAAAGCGGGCGAACAGTTCGCGGGTCTTCTTCGGTGACATGGCGTGATTATGCGGCATCGCGACCGGCCGGCGGTGGCTGAAGGGTCGGCATCCACGGCAATCGCACACATAAACGTCATGAGTTGGCACCCAGGTTCATTGGGGAAACTGGATTCCGAGGAGAGCCGCCCGATAGTCTGGGCGATGGTCGGCGAGTCTTCGGCGGCGGCGCAAGCTGCGGGTCGGGCAAAAGCGTGTCGGCGCGCAAAGCCGACAGAGCGAACTTGCGGATGGCCGAGAGGTTGCGGGCGGCGTGTCCTTTGCGCACGCGGCAGTCGTCTTCGCGGAAGTGACCTTGCCCCCGAAAAACGGATGCCATGAAGTGTAAGAATTGGACTTCATGGAGGAACGTATGAAACCGACGATTGTGAAACGCAGCTACACGGCCGAGTATCGCGAAGCGGCGGTTCGGCAAGTCATTGATGCAGGGCGAGCGCTGACGGAAGTGGCGCGCAGCCTGGAGATCTCGCACAAGACCTTGGCCAACTGGGTGCGCTTGGCACGCTCACAGAAGCCGCTGATCAAGCGCGAGCCGGCGATCGCAGCCGACCCTGCGGCGCTGGAGTTGTCGCGGCTGCGCGCCGAGAATTCACGGCTACGGATGGACAACGAAATCCTAAAAAAAGCGGCGGGTGCGCCGGGAGACCGGCAAGGAGTAGGTGGTGCAAGTCCGCCACGATGAAGGCGTAGCGAACCACATCGGCCCCGAGCCGTGCGCAGGCAACCGCGAGGGTGTCGGCGAAGCGTCGGTAGGGGAACACACAGGCCAGCCATTGAGCCACGTAAGTTTTATTGTCCCGGGCGCCGACGCGGTCCGCGAAGCGGAAGGCAACATGGGCGGGCGCGTCATCGCAAGCGCACGTTCGGCCCGGCGGGGTCGTAGAACCTGGCATGTGTGCAAACTCTTTGTACGGGAACCGGGAGATCTCGGGTCTGACCAGCCGCCGTATTGGGCCGGCCCGCATCGGGAAGGCGAGGAGCCGTAGCCGATGATGAACGGATCCGAGAAGTCAGACTCCGCCATAGTAGCGACGAAGCCTGCGAACAAGGCCGGGCAACCGGCTGCGGAGTGGGTGGAGCCAAGGGCGGGGACCAAGGGAAACACGGGGCAACCACACACGCGACGGACACAGGGCCGCGGTAGCGTGTCACAGGGGCTGGACCGTGTACGGCACGCTGCGAGGCAGCGGAAGAAGGAGAAGTTCACCGCATTGCTACACCACGTCACGGTCGATCTGTTGAGGGACGCGTTCCTGGCGCTCAAGCGCCGTGCCGCTCCCGGGGTGGACGGTATGACGTGGGAGGACTACGAGGCGGGACTGGAGGGCAACCTTCAGAACCTGCACGCGCGGGTCCATAGTGGTGGATATCGGGCGCTGCCTGTTCGGCGACGGTTCATACCGAAGCCGGGCAGCGACAAGCAGCGCCCGCTCGGGATAGCCGCGCTGGAAGACAAGATCGTTCAGCGTGCGCTCGTCGTGGTGCTCAACGCCATTTACGAGGAAGACTTCCTCGGGTTCTCCTATGGGTTTCGACCCGGACGAGGCCAGCACGATGCGCTTGACGCACTGTCGGTGGCGATCTGCCAAACCCCGGTGAACTGGATTCTCGACGCAGATATTCGGGGCTTCTTGGACGTGGCTTCATACTGCACCCGTTGTCATGATTTTTGAGTGAATAGGTCAGGCTGGTCGTCTATAATTTTGATTCGTATGCCTTTTCTTCTTCCTCGGATGACGTGAACGGCGTCAAGTTCGCCGCGCTTTACACGCTGCAACACGGTCTGGCGCGAAACGCCGAGTAGCAGAGTGGCTTCGAGCATTGCCACGTAGCCTTCGGGCGGCTCTTCGACGAATCGTGCGCGCAACTCGTCCGTGATGCGAATACGCCACGGCGCACCCGGGGTAAGTTCAGGACTCCTGACATGGGCGGAAGAATTTATGCAACTGGAGGCGGCTCGTAGGCAAGCGTCAGGTCCGAACCCGGGTAGCGAAATTCGAGCGCGTTGAGGGTTTCACAGAGCTTGGCGAGGGCGCGGTTGTGTCGCGGATTGGCCAGTGAATGAATCCGGACTAGCAGACGCTGCTGTGCGGCTTGGGGCACGATGTCCGCACTGCTCAGCAGCATCTCGCGCACCAGCGCCCGTCCGTCGTCCTCGGTGCGCACCCCATTGAGCGTCAGACAGCGCACCAGCGCGGTTTCGGCGCGGAACGCGAGCATCTTGATGGTATCGGTGAGGTGCTTGGCCTCGGGGGCGAGCCTGACGATCTGAGCGTCGTCGAGCAACGCGTTGAGCGGCACCCGCTTGGGCAATTGTGCGAAGCGTACTCGCAGCTGCTCGCACTTGGCTTCGGCTTCGCGCAGTTGCCGGTTCAATTTGGCCTGCGCGATCTTGAACCCGCGCATGGTGGGCCGCTGCGCTTCCGGGTTGGCGCGCGCCTTCTGGCCGTAGGCTTGTTCGAGCTCCTGGAGGGCGGCGCGGCTGGCGCGAAGCTCTTTGGCCAGTGCCTTGCGCTCGGGGTTGGGGATGGTGCGCTCGGGGTCGGCGGGCTCCACTTGGTAGTTCACCAGCGCATCCAAGGCGAAGTGCTGGCGCATGTAGCGGAAGAAGTTCTCCTGCGTCCAGCGCTCGAACATGCGCCAGGCCACCACCTCGATGGGCCAATCCGTGCGGGTCGTCACAATGGAAGTCTGATGACCGTTGTCGCACAAGCGGCGCACCTCACGCATGCGAAACCCCGGTAGCACCCGGATCGAGCGCTCGGCCAACTGGTAGCTCACCTTGCGCCCATCGATGATCGCCTCCACCGTGCGAAACACTCGCTTGGGCCACTGCGCGTAGGCCCCCTTGCGGTAGGTGAGCACATCGAAGCCCTGGGCGAAGACTTCCTGGAAGAACTTCGGGCTCCAGCCCTCACGGTCGAAGGCCAGTGTCACGCGCCGCTCGCCCACCAGCTCGCGCACCTGCGGCAGAATCTCCCGACGCAGCATTGCCAGAAGATTGTCATTGGCCTCGGCACTCACCACAAACAGCGGCTGGGCATCTTGCTGGTTCACCCAGATGTCGGTGGTGGCCGGCATGCACAAGCGCCGCCGTGCCACCCACGCCTTGGGCAGCTTGTGTGTGGTGCCATGATAGGGCCGCACATGCCCATCGACATAGAGCAGCCCCACGGCTTGCGCGTTCTCGCTCACCCAGCGCTGCGTGAGCTGCCGGCTGAACCGGGCGGCCTGTTGGCGTGCCGTCAACTCCCAGAGCTTGCGTCGCAGGGTCTTGACCTCGGGGGCGCGGTCCAGTCCCAGCAACACGCCCAGTTCCCCCGGCGGATGGCCCTGCAACTGCTCGGGGGTACGAAGCCGCAGCAGCGCCATGAAGGTCAGCATCAACAGCGTGGCGCGCAAGCCGTAGAAGCCATTCTTCAGCGAACCATAGGCCTGCTCGCCCGCCTCCAGCAGCCCCAGCGCCAGCATCGCCGGCAGCGCCAGTAAAGCACCCCCGTAGCGCACCGCCTCGGCCGCCACAAACTGGGGGGCGGCTTCCTGGAGCTGTCCCATGCGCGCCAGTGCGCGTTCGGTGTGCCGCTGCACCGCCACGCCACCGGCACCGCGCGCCGCACGCTGGCTGCGCTCGCTGGGCCCGCTTGGCAGGCTCGCTTGCCTGCGCGCCGCCCTGCCGAGTTCGCCGCGGCGCAGCGTCCGGCGGATCGTGCCTTCGGTAACCCCCACCTGCCCGGCGGCCTGCCGGATCGAGCTGCCCTGATCGAGCAGCTGGGCCGCACGCGCGCGCTTCTCCGCCGTAAAGCGATGCGCACCCTTGGGTCCTCGCTTGTTCTGCACGACCCCCAGCACGCCCTCGGTCCTGACTTTGCGGCTGTGGCGAGTCAGCGTGCTGCGATCCAGGTGCAAGGCGGCGCTGAGATCTTCGCGCCGTGCCAGGCCAAGCTCCATCATCTGCACCGCGGCCAGGCGCTGACCCACGGCGTCGCTCTCGGCGTGCGTGAACACCGGTATGCCGTAGGCGACGTAGGCTACCTGACCGTTGTTGCGCACAATCGCGAGCACCGCGTTGATCTCTTCAGCTCCCGTGGGCTGCACCGGCAGATGCGTCTGGGTCGGCATCGAAAACCTCCTCAACGTGGCGCAGTAATTATTACGCACCTCGCTCAAGAAGTCCAATGAAATCGGGCCGTTAATCCACCTATGTCAGGAGTCCTGAAGTTGTTCGCCAGCGATCAATCCCTCGGCGAGCCAGCGGTGAATTGTGGAAGGGGCAACCTGCAGAATGTCGGCCGCGCCGGCGATCGTTACCAGTTCGCCTTTTGGGGGCTCTGCGGGCGGCTCGAAGCGCGCAATGTCGCGATACCGCCGCAGGCTGCCCACCTGGTTTGCGCTGAAGCGCTCACCGCGGACCGTCTTGCGGCCTTGACGATTGAGGATGCCCGCGATGAGGCCATCCGGGTAGTGAGCGGCGAGCCGTCGAACGAGCTCGACGGTGTCTTCGTCGGTGTGTATGCGAGCGGGATTGAGGCGTGGCAAATGGACATCGATTTCGCTGATCATGCCGCCTCTCCAACGCAGCGTCAGATGGGCGCGCCATTCGTCGCGTTGCACGGTAATAATCACTTCTTCGAGCAGCGTGCGCAGCAACTCCTTCTTGTCGCGATCGGTGGTCGTCGGCGCGGCCCAGACGCGCTTGAGATCGGCGCCGAGTGCGCCGATGCGCTGACGCTCTTCGGGACTCAATGTATGGGGCCGCAACTGGCGCTTGCGGGCGAGTTCGGTTTGCGCCTGCTCGAGCTCACTCAAGCGCAGTTCCCATTCGGCTTCCAGCCCGCGCGCGACAAGCCGGTTCTCGGCATCGACAGCACGATACCGACGCTCGGCACGTTGCGCTTCGTAGCGCACCCTTTCCACTGTCATACGCCACTGTGCCAGCGCCGCATGGTGGTCAGATTCGAGTTGTTGCGTAGCCTGTAGCGCCGCCTCCAAGGCAGCTGGCTTGAGAGCTTCAAGAAGGCTATCGGCGACGGCCTGGTCGATTTGCATGCCGCCGATGTTCAGGCAGTGGACACCGCGGCCGTTGACGACGTTCTCGCCAGCGCAGTAATAGCCGGGACGCGCATTTCGCCCGGGATATTGGGTGCGCAGTTTGCGGCCACAGTGACCGCAAGTGGCAATGCCTTGCAACAGGGCCGCACCCTCTCTCACGGCCCCTCCGGGCTGATGCGCTCGGGGCCGTATATTGGTCCCCAGGCGTGCCTGGTTGGCTTCATAGGTGGCTCGGTCGATATAACCTTCGTGATGCTCGTGGATCAGAACGGCCCATTGCGATTGGGGCAACTTGCGGCTGCGCTTCTTGATCTTACCCGCCTCGTCGAGGACGCGTTCGTGGCGGCTCTTGCCATAGACGTACGCGCCGGCATAGACGGGATTGGTGAGTATGCCGTGAATAGCCGTATAGGTCGGAGTCCCCCAACGGATTTCGTTGCCATAGTTGTTGTATTGCGCTGGAAACGACAGGCCTTCGCCGCGCAACCACAACCAGACACGGCGCGCCGAGCCGAGTTCGGCGAAGCGCTCGAAGACACAGCGTATCGCCTGCCTGACGGCCTCGTCGGGATGCAGCAATACCTCGCCGTCTTCCTCCCCCAGATGAAACCTGTGGGCAATCCGCGGCGCAGTTCGCCCCGGGCGGCCTTGTTGCGAATACCGCCTTCCAGACGTGCGCGGATGATATGCAGCTCGGCCTCACTCATGGTGCCCTTGAGCCCGAGCAGCAGCCGGTCATTGAACCACGCCGGATGGTATAGACCGTCGGCATCGCCGATCAGTGTATCGGTCATCGCACACAGGTCGAGCAAGTGGTACCAGTCGGCATTGTTGCGTGCAAGACGTGACACTTCCAGACCGAGCACGATGCCGACGAGCCGCATCGCCACCGCAGCGATGAGCCGGGCGAAGCCCGAACGCTTGTCCGTGCTTGAACCCGAGAGGCCAAGGTCCTCGTCGACGACGGTCACCTGTTCGCGGGACCAGCCTAATTCCATGGCGCGATCGGCCAACGCATACTGCCGTTCGGTCGACTCCCGGTTATGCTCGACTTGCGCCGGCGTGGATTGCCGTACGTATACTGAAGGCGCCGCGTTGTCTGTGGGCCGGCTTGATCTTGCTGTCGTCAGTCATGAGCTTGCACCTCGCTTGGTTGGGGCAGTGCTGCCTGCACGATCAGCCGAGCCAATACCTCGATGACGACCTTCTGCTGTTCCTCGCCTATTTGCTTCCACGCGCTGCTGTCGGGGATTGGATCCTCCACAATGCTCAGACTCAGTTGCATCATGCTGGCGCTCCTTTCTGGGACGCTGGTCCGTCTCCTGCCCTGGTGCGGGAAGGCGACGCAGCAGAGCATCCACGATGGTGCGTGCATGCAGCAAATCCGAAAGAAGAGCGAGGCTGTGACTGGTCAGGTCAGCTGGTGCGCTGCACTGCGATCCGTGAAGATCCGTCCATTCGGTCGGAATGAGCGATCGACTGCCGTCGGGCAAGACCAAGAGCAACTGCGCACGACCCTGCCGATGAACGAGCCCGGGTACGGCGAGGCGCTGACCTTCGAAGGCATGACGCGATCGAGTGATGGTGACGCTTGGAGGAAGATCCTCGTGATGGGTAGTGTGTCGGGGTTTCCTTCGACTCGGTCAGCCAGGAATGGCTGGTCCGGTTCCTGGGGCATCGGATCGGCGACGAGCGCGTCATCCGTCTTGTGCGCAAGTGGCTCAAGGCGGGCGTTCTGGAAGAGGGGCAATGGAGCGTCAGTGAGAAGGGAACGCCTCAAGGGGCAGTGGCCTCGCCATTACTGGCGAACGTCACCTTCACTATGTCTTTGACCTCTGGGCCGCGCAGTGGCGAAAGCGAGAAGCAACCGGGAACGTAATCGTCGTGCGGTATGCAGACGACATCGTCGTGGGCTTCGAGCATGAGGCCGATGCAAAGCGCTTCTGGGATGCGATGCGAGTGCGATTCGAGCAGTTTGGGCTCGAACTGCACGGGGAAAAGACGCGCCTGCTCGAGTTTGGCCGCCTCGCGGTGGCGGAACGCCAGCGGCGCGGTTTGGGTAAGCCCGAAACCTTCACCTTTCTGGGCTTCATCTTCATCTGCGGTAAATCCCGGCGCGGGGCGTATCAGCTTAAGCGCCTGACACGGGGCGACCGGATGAGGGTCAAGCTCGCGGAGATCAAGGAGCAGCTTCATCGACACATGCATGCAACCGTTCCCGAACAAGGGCGTTGGCTAAAGGCAGTGGTGACGGGCTTCTTTGCGTACCACGCGGTACCAACGAACTTCAGGGCGCTTGCAGCCTTCCGAGACCACGTCATCAATCTATGGATGCGAACGCTTCGGCGGCGCAGCCAGAAGGACGGCATGACTCGGGAACGCATGACTCGAATCGCCACAGCGTGGCTACCGAAACCCCGAATCCTTCACCCATGGCCAAACCAGCGTTTTGCCGTCAAATACCCGAGGTAGGAGCCCAGTGCGTTAATTGCGCACGCTGGGATCTGTGCGGGGGGTGCTCGGTAACGAGCATCCCTACCGCGATCGTATTTCGCGAAGGAGTCGCTGTGAAATACGCCTGGATTGAATCACACCGCGACCAGTTCAGCGTCAGTTCGATGTGCCGGCTGCTGGGGGTATCCAGCAGTGGCCTGCATGCCTGGCGAAGCCGGCCGCCGTCCCAACGCAGCCGGGACGATGCGCGCCTGGTGCAAGAGCTGCGGGCCCGCCACGCCCGCCGTCGCGGCAAGTACGGCCGCCCGCGGCTGACTGCCGACCTGCGCGAGGCGGGCACTCGCATCAATCACAAGCGGGTGTATCGGCTGATGCGCCATGCCGGCCTGCATGCCCGTGTGCGGCGCCGCTTCGTGCGCACCACCGACTCGCGTCATGGTTTCGCCGTGGCGCCCAATCTGCTGGCGCAGCGCTTCGAGGCACCGGCCCCGGATCGGCTGTGGCTGGCCGACATCACCTATGTGGGCACCGACGAAGGCTGGCTGTACGTGGCGATCGTGATGGACCTGTTCAGTCGCAAGTTCGTCGGCTGGGCGATGAGCGCGCACATCGATACCGCGCTCACGCGCTCGGCACTGTCACTGGCACTGGGCCGACGTCAGCCGGGCAAGGATCTGGTCCATCACAGCGACCGCGGCTCGCAGTATTGCGCGAGCGACTACCGCCGGCAGCTTGCCGATGCGGGCATCACGGTATCGATGAGTCGGCGGGCCAACTGCTACGACAACGCACCGATGGAATCGGCCAACGGCACGTTGAAGCTCGAGCGCGTGCATGATCAGCATTACGCCACGCGCCGGCAGGCGATCGACGGCCTGACCGCTTACTTTGGCTACTACAACCACGCTTCATGGTGCCCCACCTCGCTATGTGCTTGAGAACTCGAAGGTTGCCTGTTCGGTGTTTGGTACTGCGGGTTGACGGTTTCTGCTGGTGACCCGCTCGATTAGTGTCGCGGCGGCAGCCGTCTGAAGCGTATCGCGATGGAATACCCATGGCCCATCGGCCAAGGGATGCTGCGCCTGGATTTCGCCGCGCTCGACGGCAAGGCGCAGGGTTCTCGGGCTTATTCCCAATTGTTGGGCGGCCTCGGTCAGATTCATCCAGGTTGCGCTGTCAGCTTGCTCGGCCCGATAGCACGAAATGTGGTGATGGCTGCGCAGTGCCGTCACCCGTTCTTGGTCCACCGGTTGCCGCGCCCGGTCAGTAGCCCGTTGCGATTGAGAGCACCGGCAATCACCTGATCCGAACAGGTGTGCGCAAGCACGCGCACGGCTTCAAGCACCTCGGTGGAGGTCTGGGTCCGGTTCTGACCGCGCCGACGTCGCGGCAGACGCAGCTCGGTGTGGACGCCGCCTTTCCAGTGAATGACCAGGATCACTTCGCCGGCTTGCGCATCGACGTCAACGATGATGTCGCGAATCAAAGTGCGAATGACACGTTTCTTTAGTCGCGGATCGGTCTCGCCGTCATGCCACAGCGATTGCAGATCGGCAGCCAAATCGGCGAATTCCTCGAGCCTGGGCGCCGCTGACGGGCCTTGGCGATCCCGATGTTGCTCGATCTGTGCTTCGACCTCGCGCACACGCTGCAGCGACTGATTCCAGCGTCGTTCGAGTTCATCGGTCACCAGCCGATTCTCCGGATCGGCCGCGTCGTATTGCTTGTGCGCGCGCCGGGCACTGTACTGGGCCGCTTCCAGGTCGCGTTGCAGTGCCGCCAAGACTTCGTCGGTTTTGCGTGCTTGCTCCTGATGGGCCATGACTGCCGCCTCGATGGCTGCCGGCTCTACCACGCGCAAAATCTCCCTCGTAATCGCCTGATCAACGAGCAAACCGGCAAAACCGATGCAGCGCGGCTCGCCATTATCGAGCCATCCGCGACTGCATTGGTAGCGCAACACGTCGTGACGGCTGCCCGTGTAGTGGACCACCAGATTATGGCCGCAGCGCCGACAGCGCAACAAGCCGGCCACCAGCGCCGGACCCCGCTGGGCGGCACCGCTGTGGGCACAGCGAATCACATTCTCGGAGATGCTCGCCTGCAGGCGCTCGAAGGACTCCCAACTGACGTAGCCCTCGTGTGTCCCCGGGATCAACGACAGCCACTGTTCCCGCGGTTTGCGGCGCACTGTCTGGCGTGCCTTGCCATCCTCGTATTGGGTGAGCTGTTCGGTCTTGCCGTAGGCGTACGCGCCGCCATACGCGGGATTGGTCAGCATGCTGTAGAGCATGCCGTAGGAGGGTCGCTTCCAACGCACTTCCTCATGGGCGTTGGTCGCCGGCAGTTCCAAGCCGTGCTCCAGGAACCACAACAAGGTCTGCCGCACGCTCCCCAACTCGCCGAGCTTCTGGAACACCAGCCGTATGGCTTCCTGGACGCGTCGATCGGGGTCTTTCTCCAGACGCTGTTGGCCCTTGCGATAGCCCACCGGGCTGACGACCAACAACTCCCCGCGTCGCGCCTTCTCCCGGCGCGCCTCGACCGAACGCTGACGCAACAGGTCCAGTTCATACTCGTTGAGGCTGCCCTTGAGCCCGAGCAGCAAGCGATCATTGCTTTGCCGCGGTGCATAGACCATCTCCTGATCGATCAAAACGGTGTCGACGACACGACAGACCTCGACCAACTGTTGCCACTCACGACTATTGCGTGCAAAACGCGAGACTTCACGCGCGGCCACCGCACCGACCTTGCCCAGGCATACCTCGGCCACCATGCGCTCGAACCCGCTGCGCGTCACCAGACCCGCTGCCGAACGGCCCAGATCCTCATCAACGACTTCGATTTCGCGCCAGCCCAACTGCATCAGACGTTCCCGCATCGCATACTGCAGCTTCTGGCTCTCCAGGTTGTGGCTGACCTGGTAGGCCGAGGACTGACGAACGTACAGAATGGCCTTGCGCGATAGATGCTGCGTCCTGATCTTCTCACTCATCGCCGGCCTCCTGCAGTGACGGGTGTTCCGCTTTGCGTTCGGCTTGTTCGTTCAACATCCGCGCCAACAATCGCGTTGTCTGCTGCTGCACCTCCGAGGGCAGCTGTTCCCAGCGCGGCCCTTTCAGGGCTCGATTGAAACAAGGGCAGTTGGGTCGCCCCTTGGGGCCTCGGTGGGATTCGCATCAGCCGCTCCTTCGGGTAAAAGGGAATCGTGCTGAATTTGTAGCATGGGGGCAGGAGCAGCCCGCGGCCTCGCCGCATACAGAGCCTTCAGCTCGCGTAGCGCATCGATGCTCGCCACCGCCTCTTGCGCCAGGCGCATCTGACAGCACACGGCCGTGTCGAACATCCACATCGGCACTTCGACGCCGCGACGCTCTCGCTGCGGCTCCAATCCGCACTGGGCCACCATCCGCCCATGACGGTCCCGCTTCGCGTAGATCCACACGACGCGGCCGAACCACGGACAGTGCCGACGCACATGTGCTGAAACCCTGATGCTACAAGGGGTGGGAGCGCGGGCAAGAATATTTTCTTCGCGAAAGGGCTAGACAGCCGGATTTCGGTCTTGGATAATCGAGCGTGAGCCAACACGCCTTAAGGGCTTTCACGCGATGTTCCAATCTGATGGGTTGAACCTGTGGCAAGGCAATCGCGAGATTGGCGCAGAAGATATTGCCTACATCCGCACTCTGATAGAGCGCTTTCCCAGGTTGGCGCGCTCGGAATTGGCTGACACGCTGTGCGAACATCTGGGGTGGCTCACGCCGGCGGGTGCGCCCAAGAAAGAGGCTTGCAGGAAGTTGCTGGCGCGCCTGGAAGCGGGCGGCGAGATTCGTCTGCCGGCGCGGCGCACACAGGGCGGCGACCAGACGAGCGGGCGGGACAGGGCAGCAACGCCCAGCGTGCCGATTGTCTCGGGTGAGTCGGTGCAGTGCACGTTGGCGCAGCTTGGGCCGGTGCGCTTGCGCCTGCTTGGGCAGGCGCACGATGTGGCGCAGTGCAATGCCTATGTCGAGCGCTTTCATCCGCTGGGCTACCACAAGCCGTTTGGCTATTGGGCGCGCTACCGCATTGAGGCCGCCGATCGAAGCCTGGGCTATCTGCTGCTGTGTGGCGCGGCCAGGGCAATCGAGCCGCGTGATCGCTGGATCGGCTGGAGTGCGCGCCAGCGCCTGGCGAACCTGCCCTGGGTGGTCAACAATAATCGTTTCCTGGTGTTTCCCTGGGTGCGGATCGAGCACTTGGCCAGCCATGTGCTGGGCCAGCTGGCACGCCAGTTGGCCGATGACTGGCAGGCGTGCTGGGGATACCGGCCGCTGCTGCTGGAGAGCTTTGTCGATCCGGCGCACTATCGCGGCACCTGCTACCGCGGCGCCGGCTGGCAGTTGCTGGGGCACACCAGCGGTCGCGGTTTGGCGCGCCCCGGCAAGCACTATCACAGCTCTGCCAAGCTGATCTTCGTCAAAGCGCTGCAGGCGCAGTGCCGTCGCCTGCTGTGCTGCGATCAACTCCAGGAAAGGCACGAACCATGGGCAAAGTGAGCCGGCGTCCGGCACGAGAGGCGGCCAAGCAAGCGCTTCAAAAAAAACACCAGTACCGTGAGTTGCGCCAGCAACAACAAGCCGCCGGACTCATTGTTCCTGCGCCGCCGAGCCCAGCCAGCCGCTTAAGCCCTTACCAAAGCGTTGAAGAAGAATGTCACGCGCGCACCGAGGCCGTTACCGAGCAGGCGCGCGTGTTCAGAGCGCAGCTGCCGACGCTGCTTAAACGACTGCGTCAGATCCAGGACACGCGCAACCCGAAAAAGCTCAAGCACGCGCTGGTGAGCCTGATGCTGTATGGCATCCTGGTGTTTGTCCTGCACTACAGCTCACGGCGGGAAGCCAACACCGATATCACGCGGCCCATGTTCGAGCACAACCTGCGGCTGCTGTTCCCCGAGTTGGACAGTTTGCCCCATGCCGATACGTTGTTTCGTCTGCTGAGCAAGATCGATGTGGGCCAAATCGAGCACGCACATATCGATTTGGTCGAGCGGCTCATCCGCAAGAAGAAGTTTGCAAACTACCGGATCAATAACTGCTATCCCATCGCCATCGATGGCACGCAGAAGGTGGGCGGCGCCACTTTGTGGAGCGAGTCGCTACAGGAAAAGCGTCTGTCAGGGTCCGATCAGGACGCGCCCGAGCACGCCCGCTATCAGTACCACGTCTATGTCCTGGAAGCGAACCTGTGCTTTCACAACGGCATGGTGATTCCGCTGATGAGCGAGTTTCTCGACTATCAGCACGGTGACACCGAGCAGAACAAGCAGGACTGCGAGCTGCGGGCCTTTCACCGCCTGGCCGAGCGCATCAAAAAGGCCTTTCCCCGCCTGGCGGTGATGCTGCTGCTTGACGGACTGTATCCCAACGGGCCCGTGCTGGAGCGTTGCCGCGATTATCACTGGCAGTTCATGATCGTGCTCAAAGACGATTCGCTGCCCACGGTGTGGACGGAATACGGCGCTCTGCTGAAGTTCAAACCCGACAATGAACACCGCCAGAGCTGGGGCGAGCGAGCGCAGCACTTTCGTTGGGTCAATGACATTCGTTACGAATACGGACCCAACCACCGCCATCACCGCGACGTGCACGTCGTGCTCTGCCGCGAAAACTGGCAAGCGCTCGACGAGGACGGCGAGATCGTGACAAAGACCGCCAAACATGCCTGGATCTCAAGCCAAAAGCTGCGGCGCGAGAACGTCCACCAACGCTGCAATCTGGCGGCGCGTCACCGTTGGGGATCGAGAGCTGCAACCTGGTCGAAAAGCACCACGGTTACCGCTACGAGCATCTCTTCGCCAAGAATTGGAACGCGATGCGCGGCTATCATTACCTGATGCGTCTCGCGCACCTGCTCAACACCCTGGCACGCTTCTCGAGCGCGCTGGTCGCGCAGCATCTGGCGATCGGTGTGCGCGCCTTCATACAATTCGTGCGCAGCACCTATAGCGGCCCATGGCTCGATCCGCCAACGGTCAAACAGCGCATGGAACGTCCGTTCCAGCTTCGCTTCACCTGACAGGCCTGCAAACCGCGCTGTCCCATCCCTGCATTCGCCGCGGGGCCCCGCTATTGCCCGAACGTCACCGGGCTGTCGAATCCGACCGGGCCAGCGCTCAGGCGCACTCGCAAAAGCGCCTTCTCGGCCACCTGTTTGACCCAAATCCGCCCGAGTCTTCCGAATAATCGTGCTACAACCTGAATCGACGCTATACGTGCGTCGGCACTGAACCACGGATGCCAGGGATAGAGAACTTCTCGGGATTCGGTACTATGGGTGTTCGATTGATGATTTGTACAATACCGAGCGGCGCCACAGTGCGCTGGGCTACCTGAGTCCAGCCGAATTCGAGCGACGCTGGCACGCGCCGCAACAGCGCCCATCAGGGTGCGATCCGAGTTATCCCCCGTCAGGCGCTTTGCGTTCGTCGCAAGCGACGCACGCGCCCGCCCGGAGATAACTCTTCGCCAGAGGATCATGGCGTCCACCAAACGGGGACAGGATCACCGCAGTCCGGTAGGTTGGGCTGAGCGCAGCGAAGCCCAACATCAACGACTCATCACGAACGTCCACTGTCGCTCGCCAAGCCCAATACCGCAGCCAGCAGCAGCGCGGCGACCACGTTGTGCGCGAGCGCTGCGGCCAAGGGCAGGGCGCCGATCACGAGGACGACGCCGAACGCCCCCTGGATTAGCAGCAGCATTACGATCGCCCCGCCGGCGCGACGGCCGCTGCGCCACGCCGCCATACCCAGCGGTAACAGAACGGCGGCAACGACCAGGGCCCCCGCGCGATGTATGACATTCGCCAGCGCAGCGGCCGGGTTGGTGGGTGCCGCCGAGTCGAGCAGCGGTTCGTGCCACGGATTCACGGTCTGCCAGGAGGCGCCGCCGAGGTCGCAACTGGCAAGCATGGGGCAACTCAGGCCAGCATAGCTCGCGCTGACCAGGCCACCCAATGCAATTTGGGCGGCGAGCAAAGCCGCGCCCAGCCAGGCCCAGTGGGCGAGGCGAGGCGAAGCCGTCGTCCCGGCCTGTGTCCGCGGGCGGCTCGCCTGTGCGAGCCGACAACTCAGTGCGAACATGGCGAAGCCGGCCAACAGGTTGCCCAGGGCGACCGCGGGCACGCGTGAATTCGCCGTCCATAGGCCAAGCATGGCGAGGAACAGCGTCAGGCCGAGCAATGCCAAAGCGATACGACCCTCGCGCCACAGCACGGGCCGTGTCGTCATCGTCGTCATCACCATCATGATGACGACGATCAGCGCGGCCACCGCGGCGATGCGGTGTACCACCGCGCGCTGCCGCGGTCGCTGTCGCGGCGTCCGTCTTCGGCGCGATGCCGCCCTGCTGAAGTTCACGCAGGCTCTGCCCGTAGCACTGCGGCCACGGTTGGCAGCCGAGTCCGGCCTTGGACAGCCGCATGAAGGCGCTCAGGCTGGTGATCGTCAGCACCAGCGCAGCGCAAAGCAGCGCCATGCGATGCAGCAATGCAATGCGCCGATCGAGGTGGGTCAAGTCGGAAGCGCTGGCGGCGATGGGTTCCATGGGCGATCACGGCACGAAATTCGCTGAATATCGGCGTTTTTGAGCTACATCAATTTTTTGCAGCTTCGGAGAGACAAAGATTGGATTCTTGTGCTGGTGACAAGGAGAGATCATGAGCGACGAAACCGGAACCGAACCGGTTCCCCTGATGCAGCGACTGCTCGACAACCCCTTCCTGCTGCTGTTTCTGGGCGTGATGATACCCATGTTGGTCTATACGCTGTGGGGCGTCATCGACATCCTGACCATCCCGTTGGCCAAGTAAAGGAGCCCCGACATGAGCGCCATTCTTCCACCCGCGGAACGCTTGTGGTGGAAACACCCGCTCGACCGCGTCGAGGGTACCTGGATCGTAATCGCCCTGATCTGGTGTCTGACCATGTTCTTCATGATGGTCGGCTGGCACATCTACGGCAAGCAGAACCTGTCTACCGAAACCTACCGGACCACGCCAGACAAGTTCTCGGCCAAGGCGCAGGCGGTGGTGGACAAGAGGCCGGTTCGCACGGAGACGGCCGATAACATACCGGTCGTGGCGCCACCCCCAGGCGGCGATGTCTACCTGATCGCACGGCTGTGGAACTTCTGGCCGATCATCGAGCTGGAAAAGGATAAGACCTACCGGCTGCACCTGACGTCGATGGACTACAACCACGGATTTTCGCTACAGCCGGCCAATATCAATATCCAGATCGTGCCCGGCTACGAGCATGTGGTGACCATGACGCCCAATCAGTCCGGCACCTACTCGGTGGTTTGCAATGAATACTGCGGCATCAACCATCACACGATGGTCGGCCGCATCTACGTCAAGTGATGGGGGAGGCGCAGATGTCCATCGCAACAACCTACCGGACCTGCCCGCGCTCCGGGCTGCAACTGGAAGCGAATGCCGAGAAGCTGATTCTGGCCAACGCCGTGGCGGCGGTGGTGTTCCTGCTGATCGGCGGCATCCTGGCGGTCGGCGTGGTGCTGACCCGCTGGCCGACGATTCACTGGCTCGAGGCGGACACCTTTTACCAGGTGCTCACCGCGCACGGCATCGACATGCTGATCTTCTGGATCATCTTCTTCGAGATCGCAGTGCTCTATTTCTGCTCGTCCACCCTGCTGCGCTGTCGCCTGGCGACACCCAAGATCGCCTGGCTGGCCTTCGCCCTGATGGTGATCGGTGCGGTGACCAACAACATCGCCGTCTACCAGGGCGGTTCGAGCGTGATGATGACGTCCTACGTGCCGATGATGGCGGCACCGTCCTTCTACCTCGGCCTGATCCTGTTCGCGGTTGGCGCGCTGATTGGCTGTTTCGTGTTCCTCGGCACACTGGTCGTCGCCAAGCGGGACAAGACCTACCAGGGCTCGGTGCCGCTGGTCACCTTCGGCGCGATCACCGCCTGCATCATCGCCAGTCCACTGATCGCCTCGGGCGCGATCATCCCTGATCCCGACCTATCTGATGTCGATCGGGCTGGTCAAGGAGGTCGACCCGCTGGTCTACCGCACGATCTGGTGGGCATTCGGCCACTCGTCTCAGCAGATCAACGTTGCCGCGCATATCTCGATCTGGTATGCGGTGGCCGCGATCGCCTTCGGCGCCAAGCCGATGTCCGAGCGGGTCAGCCGCGGCGCCTTCCTGCTCTACATCCTGTTCCTGCAACTGGCCAGCGCCCACCACCTGCTGGCCGACCCGGGCCTGTCGACCAACTGGAAGGTCGTCAATACCAGCTACTTCATGTACTTCGCGGTGCTTGCTTCGATGATCCACGGCCTGACCATCCCCGGTGCGATGGAAGTGGCTCAACGCGCGAAGGGTTTCAACAAGGGCCTGTTCGAGTGGCTGCGCAAGGCCCCCTGGGGTAACCCGGTGTTTTCGGGCGTGTTCATTTCGATCATCGGCTTCGGCTTCCTCGGCGGGATCTCGGGCGTCATGATGGGTACCGAGCAGCTCAACATGATCATCCACAACACCATCTACGTGCCGGGGCACTTCCACGCCACGGTGGTGATCGGCACTACGTTGTCATTCATGTCGCTGACCTACTTCCTGATCCCGGTGCTGTTCCGGCGCGAAATGATCAGCCCGAGCCTGGCCAAGCTGCAGCCCTACCTGTTCGGCCTGTCGATGTACTTCTTCTGCCTGGTGATGATGGGCGCGGGTACGCTGGGCGTTTCGCGGCGCCACTGGGACATGGCCTTCAATGGCGCGGCACTGGCCTACGAGTGGCCCGGCGCGGCCTACCTGATGATGGGCCTGGTCGGCATTGCCGGAATCGCAGCGATCGTCGGTGGCGCGATCTACATCTACGTCACGGTCGGCTCGCTGCTGTGGGGCCGCAAGCTCGACGCCGGCGCACCGAGCGCGAAGTTCACGCCGATCCCGCTGACCGCCCCGACGGTCACGGCGCAGACCTATGGTTCGGCCGGCTTCGCGGCGCCCGGTACCTTCATGCTGGCGATGGTGTTCCTGGTGTCCTTCATCCTCTACTACTTCATCAACTGGAAGTATTTGTCGCAGTTGTGGGGCCTGAGTTGATCGGCCGCCGGCCTGGCCGTTTCGCTCCCGTCCCGGCGCGAAGGACGACGGCAGTGAGTTCGACCACACTCGCCCAAGGCGCTCAGCGCAGCCCGGCCCAGTGGATGCGGCTCGTGCTGGGTCTGTTCAAGCTGCGCATCGGTGTGATGATCATGATCACCGCCCTGGTCGGACTGATCGTCACGCCGGGCTCGGCCCCCGGGCCGGCGCAGGTCGTCGCGCTCGCGCTGTCGGTTCTGCTCGCCTCGGCGAGCGCAGGCGCTTTCAACCAGTACTTCGAGTACGAGACCGATCGCCTGATGGTGCGCACCCGCACGCGTGCCTTCGTCACCGGCGCGCTGCCGCACAAGCCGGTCTGGCTGGTGCTGATCGCGGCGCTGCTGATCCTGTCGGTCGGGGCGGCATGGCTGGCGAGCAATGCGGTAGCGGCGCTGTTCGTATTCCTCGGCGCGTTTTTCTATGGCGTCGTTTACACGGTATGGCTCAAGCGGCGCAGTTGGACGAACATCGTGATCGGCGGCTTGGCCGGCAGCTTCGCGGTGCTGGCCGGTGGGGCTGCGGTCGACCCGACGCTCGGGCCGTTGCCATTGCTGCTCGCGCTGGTGTTGTTCCTGTGGACGCCACCGCACTTCTGGAGCCTGGCCATCGCCAACCACGCCGACTATGCAGCCGCCGGCGTGCCGATGCTGCCGGTCGTGGTTGGGCCGGAGCGTGCCGCGCGCGTGGTCTACGCCAGCACCGCGGCGCTGCTGCTGGCCTCGCTGCTGCCAGGGCTGTTCGGCGCCGGACCGATCTACCTGGCCGGCGCGCTGGTTGGCGGCGGGTATTTCCTGTACAAGGCTCGCGCGCTGGCGCGCGCGCCGAGCCGCAAGACGGCAATGGCTTCGTTTTTCGCTTCGCTGCTCCAGCTCAGCCTGCTGCTCGGCGCGGCGAGCATCGACGGGCTGATCCGTTAGCGCGATCCGAATCATGACGCAGCCTGGCCGGATTGATGCGATCCGCATGATGGCGCGGCGGACGCTGCCGGCGCTGTGCGCACTGTGGGCCGTAACGGCCGCCGCCGTCGTCGCGCCGATCGGCACCCCGCCCGGGCAAGCACCCGTTTTCACCCAACCGGCACCCGCGCTGCCCCCGCCGCCGACACTCGACCGCGACGAAGCCTGGCGAACCAGCCAGGCCGCGATCGGACGGCAACTGGCAGACCACCCGTTGCTCGACCGCCAGGGCAGGCCGGTGCGCCTGGCCAGCTTCCGCGGCAAGCCGCTGCTGGTCAGCTTCATCTACACTGGCTGCTTCCAGGTCTGCCCGACCAGCACCCGTTCGCTGCGCGAGTCACTGCAGTCGCTGTACCAGGTCTTCGGGGCCGGCAACTTCAATGTCGTCAGCATCGGTTTCAACCAGCCGGCCGATTCGCCGGAGGCGATGCGCGCATTCGCCGCGCAGCACGGCATCGACGAACCGAACTGGGAATTCCTCAGTCCGCCGCTGGCCGCGGTGGACGCGCTGACCCGCGATTTCGGCTTCAGCTACCTCGCGACGCCGGCGGGATTCGACCATCTGCTCGGTGTCACCGTGGTCGACGCCGAGGGACGCATCTACGCCCAGGTCTATGGCGAACGCATGACGCCCGACCGCCTCGGCGAACCGCTGCGCCTGCTGCTGCGCGGCGCGCCGATGCCGCCGCGCCCGGCTCTGAGCGAACTGATCGACCGGGTGCGCCTGGGTGTACTGGTGTACGACCCGGACACCGGCACCTATCGCTACAACTACGGGCTGATCATCGAGATCGCCGGCGGCGTGACCTTCCTGCTGGCGGTACTGGTGTTTTTCGGCCTCGAGGCGCGCACGCGCTGGCGCGCGCGCCGCGACACCCGGCGGTCGCTACTGCCGGTCGCCGGGGTGCCCCGCTGAGGGCAGCCATGCAGCAGACGCTTTCCGCCCCGATCCTGCAGCGCGCGCACGGCGTTCGCGAGACGGCGCTGTCGGCCTACCGGCGACTCGAACACGGCTTCGACGCAGCCTTCGGCTCGGCGCTCAATCCTTTGCGCCACCTTGGCGCCATCGGCTTCCTGCTGTTCTGGCTGCTCGCGATCAGCGGCATCTACCTGTACGTGGTGCTCGACACTTCGGCAGCGGGGGCCTACCCGTCGATCGACCGGCTGTCGCGCGAGCAGTGGTATCTCGGCGGCGTACTGCGCAGCCTGCACCGCTATTCGGCCGATGCCTTGGTGGTCGTGATGCTGGCGCACCTGGCGCGTGAATGGCTGTTCGGCCGCTACCACGGTTTCCGTCGCTTCTCCTGGCTCACCGGTGTGCCGCTGCTGGTGTTCGTCTTCGTCTGTGCGATCGGCGGCTTCTGGCTCAATTGGGACCAGCTCGGCCGGTTCTCGGCCGAGGCCAGCGCCGAATTGCTGGACTGGTTACCGTTGTTCGGCTCGCCGCTGACGCGCAACTTCATCAGCAGCGCAGCGGTCAGCGACCGTCTGTTTTCGCTGTTCGTGTTCGTGCATCTTGGCGTGCCGCTACTGCTGGTGTTCGGGCTGTGGTTCCACATCCAGCACATCAGCCTCGCCGAAGTGTTCCCGCCGCGTGCGCTGGCGCTCGGCACCCTGCTCGTGCTTTTCCTGCTCGCGCTGGCCCGTCCGGTCATGAGCCACGCGCCGGCCGATCTGGCTCTCATGCCGCAGGCGCTCGCCTATGACTGGCTGCTGCTGGCGATTCATCCGCTGACCTATGCGACTTCGGCCGGTGTGGTCTGGGCGCTGCTCACTGCTGCGCTCGTGCTGCTGTTCGCCTTGCCCTTCCTGCCGCGCCGCGCCGTGACGCTGCCGGTTGCCGTTGTCGACCCGGACAATTGCAACGGCTGCCGGCGTTGCTTCGACGATTGTCCGTTTGCGGCCGTCACCATGGTGCCGCACCCGAACGCCCGCGTCGGCCGCCAGATGGCGCAGGTCAACGCCGATCTGTGCGCCAGTTGCGGCATCTGTGTCGGCGCCTGCCCGTCGTCGACGCCGTTTCGCAGCATGGCGGATCTGGTGACCGGCATCGACATGCCGCAAGCGCCGATCGGCGCGCTGCGCCGGCAGTTGCAGCAAGAGCTGGCGAAACTGAGCGGGCCGCACAAGATCGTGGTTTTCGGCTGCGACCGCGGGGCGCGGGTCGACGCGCTTGCCGCTCGGGATGTGGCGCCGTTCAGCCTGATGTGCATCGGCCTGCTGCCACCCTCGTTCGTCGAGTACGCGCTGCGCGACGGTGCTGCGGCGGTGCTGGTCAGCGGCTGCCGGGCCAGCGGCTGCGAGTTCCGGCTTGGCCAGCAGTGGACCGAGCAACGGCTGGCCGCGACACGCGAACCGCACCTGCGCGCCTCGGTGCCGCGCGAGCGGCTGGCGACCGCCTGGGCGGATGCCGGCGATGAAGACACGCTGAATGACGCGCTGCGGCGGCTGCGAACCCGATTGCAGGATGCGTCATCGACCGACGCGCTCGGCACTGGTGCATCGCATGGATGACCACAATCGCCCCCACGGCGCTGCCGCGTGGATCGGCCAGGCCCTGCTGTACGCGCTGTTCGCGCTGGTCATCGGCGTGTTCTCGAGCTGGCCGCCGTACCGGGCCCTGGGAAGCGACCAGTCGCTGATCAAGCTCAGCTTCAGCCACACCGGCCAGCCGGTGTCCGACTGCAAGGCGCAGACACCGGAAGAGCTGGCCAAGTTGCCGCCCAACATGCGCGCGCCGGTGCGCTGTCCGCGCGAACGCTCGCCGATCGTCGTCGAACTCGACATCGATGGCGCGCCGACCGTGCGGCACACGGCGCGGCCCTCGGGCCTGTCCAAGGACGGCGCCTCGTCCGTGTACCAGCGGCTGCAGGTCGCCGCTGGCTCCCACCGCGTGGCCGTGCGCATGAAGGACGACGTGCGCAGCACCGGCTTCGCCCATGTGCGCGAAGAGACGGTGAGCTTGAAACCCGCGCAAATCCTGGTCATCGACTTCGACACCGCGACCCAGAAGATCACCCTGCAATGAACGACATACTCAACGATACATTCGCCCCTCTCTCGCCGATTCGCCCGCGGCCGGCGATCGCTGCCGGGCCCGCTACCGCGAGCGACTACGCGCTTTCGGTGCCGGTCGATTCGCGCCGCGCGCTGGCGCGCGCCTGGCTATGGCTGGGCCTCGCGGCGCTGATCGGCTCGGGGCTGTTCTCGGTGCTGCTGGTGCTCTCGCGCACGCCGGGCCTCAATCGCCTGTTGCCGGTGGCGGACTTCTTCCGGGTGGCGCTGGTGGTCCATGTCGACCTGTCGGTGCTGGTGTGGTTCATCGCGCTGGCCGGCCTGCTCTGGAGCATCAACGGTTCGCCGCGCCGGCCCGGCTGGGGCTGGGCGGCACTCGGTCTGTGCGGCGCGGGCGCTGCACTGATGTCGCTGGCGCCGTTTCTCGGCAGCGGCGAGGCCATCATGGCCAACTACATTCCGGTGCTTGACGGCGCGCCGTTCATCGCCGGGCTGCTGGTATTCGCCGCCGGCGTCGGCGTGCTGGTGCTGCGCAGTCTGCTGACTGCACCGAAGATCGGACTGGCGTTCGACGACAGCGGGGCGCTTCGATTCGGGCTCAGCGCCAGCGTGGTGGCCACTGCGGTGGCGCTGCTGGCCTTCGGCTGGTCGTTCGCCGTGTTGCCGCCCACGCTGGCCGGCAAGGCTTACTACGAGATCCTGTTCTGGGGCGGCGGCCATGCGCTGCAGTTCACCTGGACGCTGCTGATGCTGGTGGCCTGGCTGTGGCTGGCCAGCGCCTGCGGCGCACGTGTGCCGCTCACTCCGCGCGTGACGCTCGGCCTGTTTGCGCTCGCCCTGGCCAGCGTGTTCATCACCCCTTACGCATATTTGGCGCACGACATCAGCACGGTCGAGCACCGCACCCTGCACACTTGGGTGATGCGCATGGGCGGCGGACTGGCGATCCTGCCGATCGGGCTGGCGGTGGCACTCGGCTTGCGCGGCGCGGCGCTTGCACAGCCGGCGCAGCGCCCGCTGCGCGCTGCGCTGATCGCGTCGATGGCCCTGTTCGCTGCCGGCGGACTGATCGGCGTTTTCATCGCCGGCAGCAATGTGCGCATCCCGGCGCACTATCACGGTTGCATTGTCGGTGTGACGCTGGCGCTGATGGGGCTGGTCTATCGGTTGCTGCCGCAGCTCGGCTACCGCGCGCCGGAAGGGCGGCTGGCGACGCTGCAACCTGCAATCTACGGCGCCGGCCAGTTGATGCACATCCTCGGCCTGGTCTGGTCGGGCGGTTACGGCGTGCAACGCAAGGTGGCCGGCGCCGACCAAGTGCTGCGCAGCGGGGCCGAGATTGCCGGCATGGGCTTGATGGGGCTGGGCGGGCTGATCGCGATCGTCGGCGGCTTGCTGTTCGTCGTGCTGGTGATCGGCGCGCTGCGCCACCCGCGGCCCGTACTCGCGGGGCCCGCATGATCAGGAAGCTGCAGGCCCTGCTGCAATGGCTGTTCATGCGCGTCGAGGCGCTGTTCAACAGCGCCTTCGGCGACCGCCTCAACCCGCTCTACCATCTCGGCGCGATCAGCTTCTTCCTGTTCTGGGTCGTCACGGTCAGCGGCCTGTACCTGTACGCGTTCTTCGAGACCGGCGTGGCCGATGCCTATGGCTCGGTCGAGGCGCTGACCCATGGCCAGTGGTTCGCCGGCGGCATCATGCGCAGCGCGCACCGCTACGCCTCGGACGCGATGGTGCTCACCATGCTGCTGCACCTGCTGCGCCATTTCGCCTTCGACCGCTACCGCGGATTTCGCTGGTTCTCGTGGCTCAGCGGCGTCGCGCTGATCTGGGGCGTCTATGTCTCGGGCATCAACGGCTACATGCTGCCGTGGGACCGCATGGCGCAGTTCGTCATCGTCGCCAGCTTCGAGTGGATCGACTGGCTGCCCGGCTTCGGCGGCACCTTGATGCGCAACGTCATCTACCCGTCGAGCATCAGTGACCGCTTCTTCTCGCTGCTGGCCTTCATGCACATCGGCCTGCCGCTGGTGGTGCTGCTGCTGATGTTCATCCATGTACAGCGGGTGCCCAAGGCCAAGACCAATCCGCCGCGGCCCATCATGGCGAGCCTGCTGCTGACCCTGCTGGCGCTCTCGCTGCTGCGGCCCGCGCTGAGCCAGGGCGGTGCGGCGGATCTCAGCGTGGCGGTTGCGCAACTGGAGTTCGACTGGTTCCTGCTGGGGCTCTTCCCGCTCTTCTACCTGTGGCCGCTCGGCCATGTGTGGGCGCTGGTGGCGGGTGTTACCGCGCTGTTCGTCGCGGCTCCCTGGCTGCCGCCGAAATTCGGGCGCGGCCGCAAGGGCGAGTTCCACATGACCCTGCATCCCTCGACCCAGCCGATCGCGCTGCGCAGCGGCGAGACGCTGCTCGAGGCCGGTTTGCGCCAGGGTCTGACGCTGCCCTACGAATGCCGCAACGGCGGTTGCGGCGTCTGCATGTGCACTGTGCTGCACGGCAGCGTTGATCCCGGCATCTACCAGCACAGTGTGCTGCCCGACGCCCTGCGCGCGCAAGGCAAGGCGCTGATGTGCTGCGCGACCGCGCTGTCGGATGTGGACATCGAGGTCGAGACCGGCGAGGCGCAACAGCGGCTGCCGCTGGGCGAGTATGTCGCACAGGTTGATCGCCTCGAACGACTCGCGCCCGACCTGATGCGCCTGACGCTGTCCCTGCCCGGCGGGGAGGCGATTCCCTTCAAGGCGGGCCAGTACATCAACATCCTGCTCGACGACGGGCAGCGCCGCGCGTTCTCGTTCGCCAACCCGCCGCAGGCGCGGGATCATATCGAGCTGCACGTACGGCAGATTCCTGGCGGGCGCTTTACCGGCCAGGTATTCACCCAGATGAAGGTCGGTGACAGCCTGCGCTTCGAGGGCCCGCTGGGCGACTTCACGCTGCGCGAAAGCGCGAGCCCGATCCTGTTCGTGGCCGGTGCAACCGGCTTCGCGCCGATCAAGAGCATCGTCGAGGACGCTTTCCAGCGCGGCGTGCAACGCCCGATGGTGCTCTATTGGGGCGTGCGCCAGAAGCAAGATCTCTACATGCTCGATCTGGCGCAGCGCTGGCAAAGCGAGCATGCCAACTTCCGCGTGGTGCCGGTACTGTCGGCGGCGCTACCCGAAGACGCCTGGAGCGGGCGCACCGGCCTCGTGCACGAGGCCATGCTCGCCGACTTCGCCGATCTCACCGGCTTCGAGGTCTACGTCTGCGGCTCGGTGAAGATGGTGGAAGCGGCCGTGCCGGCCTTCATCGCCCAGGGACTTGGGGATGACGCCTGCTTCACCGACGCCTTCCTGCCCTCGTCACTCGCCTGACCATTAGGCATGCTGGACAAGGAAGATTTATTGCGCTACTCTGCGCGACATGGTCATCGCCGGCAGAGACTTTAACGATGAAGTCATAGCGCGCATTCGCGCGACGGTGCGCAGCGGCGTTGATCTGACCCGCGGTGCGCTGGCACGGGTGGTGTGCGGCTGGTTCGACTGGCGGCACGCTGACGGGCGGCCGAAGGAGACCAGCTGCCGGATTGTGCTCAACAAGCTTGAACGGCGTGGGCTGATCGAGTTGCCAGCGGCGCGCGAGGTGAGTTTCCTCGCGCGCAGGCCGCGGCCAGCCGAGCCCATGCAGTGGCCGCAGATCGAGGCGGGGCTGTCGAAGCTGGGCCGCATTGAACTGGTGGTGGTCAACGGCGACAAAGCCTTGTCGCGCCAGTGGCGAGCGATGATGCAAGCGCACCACCCGTTGGGCGACGGGCCGCTGTGCGGGCGCAGCTGCGCTATTTGATCAGAAGCGAGCAAGGGATTCTGGGCGGCTTGAGTTTTAGCGCGGCGGCATGGCGGCTGGGTGTACGCGATGAGTGGATCGGTTGGAGCGAGGGCACCCGCGCGGCGCGCTTGGCGCTGATCGTGGGCAACAGTCGATTTCTGATTGTGCCCTCGGTCCAGGTGAAGAATCTGGCCTCGCACGTGCTGGGCTTGGCCAGCCGCCAGCTCGCCGGCGATTGGCAGCGGCACTATGGCTACAAACCGGTGCTGATCGAGAGTTTTGTGGATAGCAGCCGCTACCCGGGCGCTTGTTACCGGGCGGCCAACTGGACCGATCTGGGGATGACCCAGGGGCGGGGCCGTCAGGATCGGGCGCGCCAGGGGCAAGTGGGGCGCAAACAGGTATTCGTCTATCCGCTGCAACGCAACTGGCGCAAACTATTGACCGCGCCGCCCGAGTTGGCGCGCCTGATGCCCTCGGTCCGAGCCAAGCCCCCGCTTGACTGGGCGGAAGAAGAATTCGGACGCTGCCGGCTCAGTGAGCGGCTCACCCAGCGCTTGATGAGCATGGCGCGTGATTTCTGGGCCCGACCCATGGCCAACCTACCCGAAGCGTGTGGGAGCGCGACCAAGATGCAAGCGGCCTATCGTTTTCTGGCCAACGACGACGTGCTGTTCGAGACCTTGTTGCAGCCGCACTATGCGGCCACCGAGCAGCGCATCAGCGAGTTGGGTGAGGGTTCAGTCGTGCTGGTACCGCAAGACACCACCAGTGTGAACTACACCCAACTGAGCATCGAGGGCCTGGGTCCGATCGGCACCACGGCCGACGGTGCGCAGGGCTTGCATTTGCACAGCAGCCTGGCGATGACGGTGCAAGGGGTGCCGCTGGGCTTTGTCGATGCGCAATGTTGGGCCCGTGATCCGCAGACGTTCGGCAAGAAGGCGCAGCGCCATGCCTTGGCAATTGAACAGAAGGAGAGCTATCGCTGGCTCAAGAGCTATCAGGCGGTGGCGGCGGTGCAAAGCGCAATCCACAGCTCACTGTGGTCAGTATGGGCGATCGGGAAGCGGACATCTATGAGCTGTTTGCCCAAGCGGCGCTCGAGCCGGCGGGACCGAAGTTACTCATTCGTGCTCAGCACGATCGCCAAGTGCAAGACGAACAGGCGCGCCTGTTCGAGGCGATCCAGAGGCAGCCGATCGCCGGCTATCAAATCGTCAAACTGCCTCGGCAGAAGAATCGTCCAGCGCGCGAGGCCAAACTGGCGATCCGCTTTGCCGCGCTGACTTTGTGTGCGCCACAGGACAAGGCGCACCTGAGCGCGCTCGAGATCTGGACGGTGCTGGCCAAAGAAGAGGACACGCCCGAGGGCGTCGAACCCATCGAATGGCGGCTGCTCACCACGCTCGCCGTGCAGAGCTTCGAGCAGGCGTGCGAGAAAGTGGCCTGGTATACCCAGCGCTGGGGTATCGAGGTGTTTCATCGCACGCTCAAAAGCGGCTGCCGCATCGAAGATCGCCGGCTCGGTCACGGTGACCGGTTGGAGGCCTGCTTGGCCATCGACATGGTCGTAGCTTGGCGCATCTATCATATGGTCAAGCTCGGGCGTGAGGTTCCCGAGTTGCCCTGCGATGTCTATTTTGAAGAAGCCGAGTGGAAAGCGCTGGTTGCCTACAGCACGAAGAATCCCGTGCCGCCTGAACAGGCGCTCAGCCTGCGCGAAGCCATCCGCATGGTGGCCAAGATAGGCGGTTTCCTGGGGCGTAAGTCCGATGGTGAACCCGGCACAGAGACTCTTTGGCGTGGCTTACAACACCTGGATCTCATGACGGATGTCTGGCGCGTGATGGCCAGTGGCCCATGAACCACAACTGTGCTGCCAATCGAACGGCAGACCAAGAGGTGCTCGATTAGCTGCCCGTCAGTGCTCACCAATACCACTTCGCACGCCAAGCACTGGCCCCGCGAGCGGTTGATCACAAGCGCTCGATTCTCGCCGCCGCCGCTCCAATCGGCACGGCCGTACGTGCCTCAAGACACGACTCGCCCGTCTGGCAGGGGTCTGTTCGACCATCCATTCGGAATCTCTCGCGAAAACGTCAGGGCGATGCCGCTTGGGCGAAAAATACACCGAGTCCAGCGTGCGCAAAAGTCAGGTCACTCGCCCCGCAAGGAGCCGGCGCCGGTTCGTGAACGGCACCCGCGACGCGCTTGTCTGCTGTTTCCGGTGCGCGCGCAAACCGTCTGCCGGGCAATCGATTGCGCAGGAATACGATCAATCGGTCGTCACCGTACGCGTTACACTGCCGCATGCCCGAGCTGAGCCGCTTCCTTGGTATCGTGATCGCGATGTACTACCGCGATCATGCGCCACCGCACTTTCATGCAATCTACGGCGACTTCGAGGTTACGATCGAAATCGAGTCCAGCAAAGTCAACGGTGAATTCCCGAAGCGAGCCAGTAGATTCCAATCCAGGTTTGAGTCTGAGCGATCGGTTTTGACTTTGAATCGGAAATCAAAAAAGGTTTAGCTTTTGGCGGGGCAGTGGATATGTGGAAAGGTCGCCGTCAGGCGAGCTATCCACATATCCACTGCCCCTTCGCTTTGCGCTTTTTGTCGGGTCAGGCCGCCGTTTTCGATCGGTTAAAAATGGTCTTGAAGAGGACTGAACGCGCCGCGTTCATTCGCTCCGCCGCCTCATTGTCGCTCATCGCCTTGGCCTGCGCATCGAGTTGTTTGAAATCGACGCCGAGCTTCAGGAATGTCTCGGGCTTGGGCAAGGACTTGAGCTTCTCATAGGGCGTCATCATCAGCTTGTACGGGTAGCGTTTGCGCTGTTTGCCCTTGGCATCGGTGATGGTTTCGGCGAACAGGCAGGGGCGGTGGAAATTGACGTAGGGGTTGAGGTAATCGCGGCAAAACTCATTGACCGGTGCGGCAAAGCGTTGCGGGATGTGGGCGTATCCCAAATGCTTGCGCACGATGGCGCCGTTCTTGGATTCGGCCTGGGCGTTGTCGTTGCTATGGCGTGATCGCGACTTGGTCTGCTCTTCGATCAACAGCTTGTTGAGCAACTTCGCGACATCGCGGTTGATGTACTCGGAGCCGTTGTCGGAGTGAAAGCCCAGAATGTCGAAAGGGAAGCTCGCCAACAGGGCTTCCAGCACCGGGATGAGGAACGCTTCGCTGATGCGCTCGCAGGTGGCAACGCCCTCGTACTGGGTCACGCAGTCGACGGCGTTGATGTGATAGACGCCTTTGACGCCATCCTGATCGCCCTGATGGACGCTATCCACACGCAAGTAGCCGGGACGGTTGTTGGGCGCCGGAGCGCGACGCTCGCCGATGGAGACACCGGTGGGGCGGGTCTTGGTCCAGACCTGTCGCTTTTGCAGATAGCTTGGCCGCTGCCGCAGGTTGTAGAGGTGCGCCACCGAGATGATCGCCAGTCGCTGATAGCGGATATCGCCGAACAGGCCGTAGGCCCGCTCCATGAGCTTCTTGGTCGCCAAGCCGGACAGTGTGCCGTGTAGCGTGTCGGTCTGGGCCAGCAAGAGTATGTCCGCCTCCGTGTAGGTGCGCGCAAAGCTGGTACGGGAGCCGCAGTAACGCTTGACCATCGCTCGTCGTTCGCTGCCGCGTTTGACCAGGCGCGCGATCTGCTGGCGCGAATAGCCGCTGACCCGTTCCAGAAAGCGCAGCACAATGGCCTTGTCGGATCGCTTCAGCCGGCCATAGCCGAAGCGTTTCACGGTGCGCGCAATGAACCCCCCGCCGGGGAACCCGTAGCGCTCGTCTCCCGCCACCGCGAAATCCATCATCACGGTGCCTTCCAAAAATCCTTGCAAATCCGCCAAGGTCTTCAATTGCTCGTCGTTCATATCGATCACCATGCGCCGCATATTGATCGATCCCGGCCACCTGTTCAGACTCAAACCCCGTTGGATTCACACCCCTCGCTCAGACTCAAACCCCATTGGACAAGGCTGAGCCTTGGCACATGTTATCGAGTGGGGTACGCTGCATCGTCAGGAGTTGATCGATGCGTGGGCGCTGGCGCGAGCAAGCCGGCCGCTACCTCGAATTGACCCTTTGGAGTAGCCACCATGCTTACGCACGTAACTGCAGTTCGGTATGTCACCGGACATACGCTCTGGCTACGGTTCAACGATGGAACCGAGGGGGAGCTGGATCTGACCCCCGAGTTGTACGGCGAAATGTTCGAACCGCTGCGAGACCCTGAGTACTTTCGTACTTTCCGGCTTGACCCGGAGCTGCGCACTGTCGTCTGGCCGAATGGCGCTGATTTTGCGCCTGAGTTCTTGCGCGCCTCGCTCCGAATTGCCGCCTGATTCTTCGCTGGCGAAGACACGCTGTCGGTATGCGCATCGACCGGCGCGGTGCGGCTGGTCGCGCCATACCGTATGATTTTCTTCGCGAGCGCCCGCTTTGCAATCCCGATACCCAATGTGGTTGCGGCGGCCCCGTCCAACCAGGCTTATTCCGCCGCTATGACGCCGCGCACTGGACCTCGCGAATTCGGACGTGCCAGCGCAAGACCGCTCCGGTTGTGCGAGTCGTATCCTATGTGATACAGTCCCGCAATGCTGGAAGTTCGCCAGACCGCCACCTATTCCGCGTGGTTCGACAGGCTGCGAGACTGGGCGGCGAAGGTCCGCATCGATATTCGCATTCGCCGCCTGTCTTTGGGCAATCCTGGCGACGTCAAGCCCGTTGGTGAGGGTGTCTCGGAGTTGCGGGTCAACTGCGGCCCTGGCTATCGCATCTACTACGTTCAAAGAGGCGAAGAGTTTGTTGTCCTCCTCGCCGGCGGCGACAAGTCAACTCAAGAGCAAGATATCCGCGAGGCCAAGGATCTTGCCCGTGAACTCTAGGAGGCCAATCATGCCGAAAACCGTGACTACCGTCTGGGATCCAGCCGAACACCTCGACACCGAGGAAGATATGGTCGCGTATCTCGAGGCGGCCCTGGAAGAAGGCGATTCCGCGCTTGTCGCAGCCGCACTCGGCGACATCGCTCGCGCAAAGGGCATGACACAGGTCGCCCGCGAGGCGGGCCTGGGTCGCGAAAGCCTGTACAAGGCACTGTCTTCCACGGGCAACCCGGAGTTCTCGACAATACTCAAGGTAGTCCATGCGCTTGGTCTTCGGCTGCATGCATCACCAGCAACCGTGCGGCGGGCGGGCTAGCACGTCCAGCCTGCAGGCCGCATGGAATGGGGCTCTCGGGGCATGCCAGTCTGCGACCCGCATGAATATTGGCTCGCAGCATGGCATGCCAGGAAGCCGCCTATCCATGCGGCTTCCAGCCATGCACAACAAAAAGGGCCGCACGCGGCGGCCTTGGCTGCTGAAGCAGCGGCACCTCAGCCCGCCATCTGCACCGGAATCGCGCTGCCCTTGCGCTGGATGCGGTTGCGGCCGTCGACGTAGACCAGCTTGGGTTCGTACTTCTGCAGTTCGAGTTCGCTGTAGGCCGCGTAGCAGGCGATGATCAGGATGTCGCCGACGGCGGCGCGGCGGGCGGCCGCACCGTTGACCGAGATGATGCCGCTGGCGCGCTCGACACTGATCGTGGGATCAAAGGGGCGCGCACGCATTATTCTGCATCTTGAACGTCATAACGCCAATTCTCTTCACCCTACTTCGTGTGCGGCAGAGTCCGGGTGCGTTCGCGGCCTGCCGCGCCTCTCGCCTCTGCCCCTATTATCGCCTCGATACTGGCATAGAAGCGTGAGAACTATCCGTGCATGGCCCCTTTTTCCATGGCTCGCGGATTTTCTGCCGTGCGCTCAAACACCACATGCGGTAGGTTGGGCTGAGCTTCGCGAAGCCCAACTTCCTTCGGACATAGGTCCGTTGGGCTTCCTGCGTCAGCCCAACCTACTTGCTGCCCAGGTAGGGAATTGCGCTACCGCTTGCCAGGGAAGCTGAACTGCTTACGCCCTTCGACGGTAAGAACAGTTCCCGGAGTTGTCGCAATCATCCTGAACTCGTCGCCATCTGCGTCGATGACGAGGTCTGTGCTCAAAGTGACCACACCGCCGTCGGTGAACGTTAGGGTACCGCTGCAGTCATGTTCTACAGTGTATGTTCCAACGCCCTGGATGCGACGACTGATGCCCCCATTCTGACTGATGGTTCTGACATTCTCGAAGTTTCCAGCACCGTCAAAAGCCAGCTGACCCACAGCGGCAAAGGGCCCGGGAGTAGGGCCGCCCGTGAGCGCGCCCGAAACCGTGTAACCGAAGCTGCCCTTCAATGTCGCAATGGAACAGCGGTTTCGCTCGCCTTGGCCCGCTGAAGCAGTGCCGCCAAGTCCGACGAGTACAGCTGATGCCACTAGGGCTACCCCAGAAATGTAGATGCGCTTCATTGAACTGATCCTCCGAGTAAATGGGCGCCTAACCCCGGCGCCAAGGGTTCCTTGCTGCGGTGCAAGAACAAGGGCAAAGTCGAGACTGGCGGTAACCGCACCCGCACCGGGTTCAGGTCTTGCAAAGCGGCATTATCCTGCATCTCTTCGCTCCTGATCCTTCACTGCCCGGCTCACGGTGGCGTAGTGCACGCCGAAGTATTCCGCGATCGCTTTCATCGCAAAAGATGTGGTTTTGCAAGACCTGACCCCGTCGCTTGCACGGTAAATTTGTTCTCAAGTAACCCGTGGTCTGGAAGCTGAGTTATTGGTCATGCGCAAGTAGTCGAAGACGAGGCGGGTATTGAAGCAAAGTTTGCGCATCATCTCGGCGATAGACTCGGTGCTCTGAAAGGACTTGAGGATGCCGACGGCGAAGCGACGCAGGCGGGTGATGTTTTCCGGGCCGTGGCCGGTACGGATGCGAGAGCGATCCTCGTCGTAGTTCCAGTCGATGATGTAATGGGTGCTCTCGATGGTCCAGTGGCCGCGATTGATCGCCAAGACCTCTTGCGCCGAGGCCTCGTGCGGCGACTGGCTCGTGATGCCCAGCGCGATCTCACGCGATGACTCGCCGGTTTTCTTCTTGATTGATTCGCGCTCGATCATGAACACCTGGCCGACGTGAGGGAAATCGAGGTAGGCATTGAGCGCCGTACTGCACCAGATGCGTCGGGTCTCGATGCGGCCATGGTCAGGCGGGGTCACGTCGACGAAGTCAGGATCGCCCCGCTTTTCAAACAGCAAGGCGATTTCGCGTTCGAGACCGGGCTGGTTGCCTTTGACGGTAAAGCTATAGTGGGCCTTGCGCCCGATCAGATACGCTGCCAGTGTGCGCTGGGTCAGCAGCGCATCGGCCGTGACCACCTTGCCGGCGAGCGCGCAGCCATCGAGCACAGGGATGGCCATGCCGATCTCGTTGGTACGCTTTTGCTCATCGCTGCCGGCTACGGGCAATGTCCCGACTTTTTTGGGTGTGGCAGGTGTTCGACTCATGGCCGATCACGCTCAGGATGTGCGTTTGATAGCCCTGCGCGTCGATCGCGTTCTTCATGACTTTACCATCCATCGCCAGCGCCCGGTCGTCTTTTGCCCACGCCTGGTTCCAGACATTGAGCGCGCGATCCAGCGTGTCCGGTTCAATGCGCACCAGGCAATCGCGGATGACGAATTCGCTGGGGACGACATAACGCCCCTTCTCGCGCCGACAGCCAAAGCGCTCACGTGCCTTTTGCCCCAGGCTTTCGGCCCAGTCATGGGCGGCCTTGTAGCCGCGCATGCCGCACAGGATGGCGCCCGCGGCAATGCCCAGCACCACGGGCAGGCGGTGGCGGCGCCCTTGCCGGCGGCGCGGGTCGGTGACGGTGGTGAAGCACAGCGGCAGCGCGCGCATCTGCTCAGCGCTCAGCATCAATTTTGGGGCTCCCGTGAGTTGGAGGTGATTGCGCTCAGGATGCGTCAATTGCGCTCGGGCGGCCCGGTGCAAGGCACGCACAAACACGCGCTTGGGCGCGTCAATCTCGCCGCTGTAGCCTTGCCGCGTGCGCCGGTAGCCTTGAGTGAGCCCCAGTTCCGTCCAGTTGGCCGCGCGATAGACGCCGCCATGAAATCGCCGCGGATCGACAAAGGTTTCCAGCAGGAGCAAGGGATGACCAAAGCGCCCCTGCCAGTCGCGTGCGATGCGCCGTTCAGTGAGCGAGAGCACCCGTGAGCCAATATTCGGCCGGTGCCACTCGGGCAGGATCAGGAAGCGACTGTTGTTGGCGATGAGTTTGAGTCGGTCATACTGCGTGCGAAAGTCCCAGCCGATCCATCGATCACGCACGCCGCATTTCAGGGCCGCCGCCGAGACGTTGAGTTGCGCGACCCACTGACCGCGCCAGGTTGCGACATACCAGATCGCCTCGCCGATCTTCGCGAGATCTCCCAGATAATGATGCCGCGCCATCTGCTCTCGATAGCGTTGTTCCTCGCTGCGCTCTACCGGCCGTACCTGAAGCTCCGATAGGACTTGCGCCATGGGTTTCATCGATTCCATCCCATGGGTTATACCGAGAAATCCCGGGCTTGTCCAGCCTTGCGTGCTAACCCATTGCACTAACAAACTAATTCAGATAGCGCCGATCCACCCTGCCGTCGCTTGATGCAACATCCACGTCTCGATCGATTCACGGCCTCTCTTCACGCGCCAGCACAAGACCGCTCCGGTTGTGCGAGTCGTATCCTATGTGATACAGTCCCGCAATGCTGGAAGTTCGCCAGACCGCCACCTATTCCGCGTGGTTCGACAGGCTGCGAGACCGGGCGGCGAAGGTCCGCATCGATATTCGCATTCGCCGCCTGTCTTTGGGCAATCCTGGCGACGTCAAGCCCGTTGGTGAGGGTGTCTCGGAGTTGCGGGTCAACTGCGGCCCTGGCTATCGCATCTACTACGTTCAAAGAGGCGAAGAGTTTGTTGTCCTCCTCGCCGGCGGCGACAAGTCAACTCAAGAGCAAGATATCCGCGAGGCCAAGGATCTTGCCCGTGAACTCTAGGAGGCCAATCATGCCGAAAACCGTGACTACCGTCTGGGATCCAGCCGAACACCTCGACACCGAGGAAGATATGGTCGCGTATCTCGAGGCGGCCCTGGAAGAAGGCGATTCCGCGCTTGTCGCAGCCGCACTCGGCGACATCGCTCGCGCAAAGGGCATGACACAGGTCGCCCGCGAGGCGGGCCTGGGTCGCGAAAGCCTGTACAAGGCACTGTCTTCCACGGGCAACCCGGAGTTCTCGACAATACTCAAGGTAGTCCATGCGCTTGGTCTTCGGCTGCATGCATCACCAGCAACCGTGCGGCGGGCGGGCTAGCAGGACCGGCCTGCGGGCCGCATGGAATGGCGGTTTCCGGGCATGCCAGTCTGCGACCCTCATGAATATTGGCTGCTGGCAGGGCATGCCGCAAGACAGCCTATCCATGCGGCTTCCAGCCATGCACAACAAAAAGGGCCGCACGCGGCGGCCCTGGCTGCTGAAGCGGCGGCGCCTCAGCCGGCCATCTGCACCGGGATCGCGCTGCCCTTGCGCTGGATGCGGTTGCGGCCGTCGACGTAGACCAGCTTCGGTTCGTACTTCTGCAGTTCGAGTTCGCTGTAGGCCGCGTAGCAGGCGATGATCAGGATGTCGCCGACGGCGGCGCGGCGGGCGGCCGCACCGTTGACCGAGATGATGCCGCTGGCGCGCTCGGCACTGATGGCGTAGGTGGAGAAGCGCTCGCCGTTGGTGACGTTGTAGATATCGATCGCCTGGTATTCCCGGATGTCGGCTGCGTCGAGCAGGTTCTGGTCGATCGCGCACGAGCCTTCGTAGTTGAGCTCGGCATGGGTGGTGGTGACGCGATGGATCTTGGCCTGCAGCATGGTGCGTTGCATGTTTAGCTCCTCCTCGGACTAGACTTCCAGGTTGTCGATCAGGCGCGTCTTGCCCAGAAAGGCGGCAGCCAGAATTACCAGCCCGCCTTCCTGAGCGGAAGGGGATTGTAGGTCAGAGCGGCGGCGCACTGCAACATATTGCGGAGCCCAGCCGTGCGATGCGAGCTCTGCCATCGCTTCGGCCTGCAGGGCGTCGAAGTCGCGGTTGCCGGCGAGGATCTGTTCGCGCAGCGCGCTCAGCAGTCGATAGAGCCGCGGCGCCTCGGCGCGCTCGCTGTCCGACAGATAGCCGTTGCGCGAAGAGAGGGCCAGCCCGTCCGGGTCGCGCACGGTGTCGCCGGGCAACACCTCGATGCGCAGGTTGAGTTCGCGCACCATCGCCGAGAGCACCAGGAACTGCTGGTAGTCCTTCTTGCCGAACAGTGCGGCGTGCGGCTGCACGATGTTGAAGAGCTTGAGTACCACGGTGGCGACACCGTGAAAATGGCCGGGGCGGAACTCGCCTTCCAGGGTGGTCTGCAGGAAGGGGTCGGGCTCGACCACGAACTTCTGCGGGCTCGGGTAGAGTTGCTGTTCGTCGGGCGCGAACAGGTGGTGTACGCCGGCTTCGACGAGCTTGGCGCAGTCGGCTTCGAAGGTGCGCGGGTAGCGCTCGAAGTCGTCTGTGGGGCCGAACTGCAGGCGGTTGACGAAGATGCTGCTGACGATGCTTGCGCCATGGTTGATCGCGCGGTGCATCAGTGTGATGTGGCCTTCGTGCAGGTTGCCCATGGTGGGCACGAAGGCGATGCGCTTGCCGGCATCGCGCTCGGCGTCGAGCGCAGCGCGCAGGCTGGCGATGGTCAGATGTGTCTGCATGACGGCGTCTTTCAGTAGCAGTGCTCGGGAGCAGGAAAGCGTGCCGCCTTGACATCGTCGACATAGGCGCGAATCGCCTGTTCGACGGTGCGTGTGCCGCCAACGAAGTCCTTGGCGAAGCGCGGGCGCTTGCCGGGAAAGACACCGATCAGATCATGCAGCACCAGCACCTGGCCGTGGGTCTCCGGCCCGGCGCCGATGCCGATGGTGGCCATGTCGATGGTGGCCGCCGTGATGTCGGTGGCCACGCCACGGGTGACCATTTCGAGCACCAGCAGGGCAGCGCCGGCCTGTTCGAGCGCGCGTGCCTCGCGCTTCAGGCGCTCGACGCTGTCTTCGGTGCGGCCCTGCACCTTGTAGCCGCCGAGCTGGTGCACCGACTGCGGCGTGAGTCCGATGTGCGCACAGACCGGCACGCCGCGCTCGACCAGAAAGCGCACGGTCTCGGCCATCACCTCGCCGCCTTCGAGCTTGACCATCTGCGCGCCGGCGGCGAGCAGGCGCGCGGCGTTGTGCAATGCCTGCTCGGGCGATTTCTGAAAGCTGCCGAAGGGCAGGTCGGCGATCAGGAACGCGCGTTGCATGCCGCGCGCCGTGCATTCGGTGTGATAGACCATGTGCTCCATGGTCACCGGCAAGGTCGAGCCGTGGCCCTGGATCACGTTGCCGAGCGAATCGCCGACCAGGATGACGTCGACGCCGCAGCGCTCCTCGACAGAGGCGAAGCTCGCGTCGTAGGCGGTCAGCATGACGATCTTCTCGCCGTCGGCGCGCATGCGGCCGAGTTCGGTCAGGGTGGTCGGCCGGGCGTCCGCCAGGTAGTTCATGCGCTTTCCTTCGGTCGGGGTGCAGCGGACGGCTTAACGCGCGGGTTCGCGGCGCGGGTTGACATGGATTTCTGGCTGCTTCTTGTTATTCAGCGTATCCGAAAAACTCGCGATAACTGCGCATGGCCTGCAGCCGCTGGAAAACGAGCTCGAAATCGTCGTCGCTTTCGACCGGGTTGAGCGCCTCGGCGTTGACGATGAACAGCGGCGCGGCATCAAAGGTATAGAAGAAGCGCGCATAGCGTTCGGCCACACGGGCGAGATAAGCCTCGGTAATCCTCTTCTCGGCATCCATGCCTCGCCTGCGAACGCGTTCCACCAGAGTATCGGGTTCGGCCTGCAGGTAGATTACCAGATCGGGCGTCGGTGCCTGCGGCTTCAGGTGCTCGTAGACCTTCTGGTACAAGGCGTACTCGTCGTCGGACAGGTTCAACGCGGCGAACAGCGGATCCTTGTCGAGCAGGAAATCCGAGACCACGCGGTTGGCGAACAGGTCGTTCTGCGCCAGTTCGCGCAACTGGTCGATGCGCTGGAACAGGAACGCCAATTGGGTCGCCAGCGCGTGACGCTCCATGTCCTGATAGAAGCGCGCCAGGAAGGGGTTGTCCTGCGGCTTTTCCAGCAGCATGGCGGTGCCCAGGCGCTCTGCCAGCCGTTTGGCGAGGCTGGTCTTGCCGGCGCCTATCGGTCCGTCGACCACGATGTATCTGGCCTTGTCGAGCAAGTTCGTCAGTCCTGTTGGCGGAACACGAGGTAAACGGCGACTAGGATATACAAGGATGCCGGCGGATGGTCAATCTCGACGGGCCGATTCAGGTCGAGCACGGCGGTGAAACACCGACAGCGCAGCCGGCTCGCCGGTCAGTTGGATTCGGATTCGGTTTCGGGGTCGGAATCGGATTGCGACGCTGCGCCGCCGCTATCCGCACCATCTTCCGCCGGCTTGCGCCGGCGGCGCCGGCGTTTGCGTGCCGGCCCCTTCTCCGGCACCAGCATGGCTTGACGTTCTTCTTGGCTGCCGTTGGCGAAGCGTTCCCACCAGTCGGCTTCGTCGTGCTCGATTTCGCCGCTCTCGGCGCGCAGGCGCAGGAAGTCGTAGCCGGCGCGAAAACGCGGCTGCTCGATCACCCGCAGCGGGCGCTTGCCGCTGCGCTGGGCGAACCGCGGTTGCAGGGCCCAGATGTCCTTGATGTCGCCGGCGATGCGGCGGGTGATCGCGAGCTTGTCGGCCTGGGCGTCGAGCACCTCGTCCATCGCCGCGAACAGCGCGTTCTGCGGCGTTTCGCCGGCCGCCTTGCGCTTGTCCCAGGCGGCGAGCACTTCGTGCCAGAGCAGGGTGGCGAACAGGAAGCCCGGCGACACCGGCTTGTCATCGCGCACCCGGGCGTCGGTCTTTTCCAGCGACAGCCAGACGAAGCGCTGGCCCAGCGGCTGTTCGAGGATGACGTCGAGCAGGGGCAGCAGGCCGTGGTGCAGGCCGTCTTCGCGTAACTGCGTCAGGCACTCGACCGCATGGCCCGAGAGCAGCAGCTTGAGCATCTCGTCGAACAGACGCGCGGCGGGCACGTTCTCGAGCAGGCTGGCCATTTCGCGGATCGGCGCGCGCGCCAGCGGATCGATCGTCAGGCCGAGTTTGGCTGCCAGCCGCACGGCACGCAGCATGCGCACCGGATCCTCGCGGTAACGCTGCGCCGGGTCGCCGATCATGCGCAGGGTCTTCTGCTTGAGATCGGCCACGCCGTGGTGATAGTCGATCACGGTTTCATTCGACGGATCGTAGTACAGCGCATTGACGGTGAAGTCGCGCCGCGCGGCATCTTCGAGTTGCGAGCCAAAAACATTGTCGCGCAGCACGCGGCCGTGCACATCGGTCTCGCCGGCGGGGTCGTGCGCGGCGCGGAAGGTGGATACCTCGAGCGTTTCGCCGCCGATCATCACGTGCACGATGCGAAAGCGCCGGCCGATGATGCGCGAGCGGCGGAACAGTTCGCGCACCTGTTCCGGCGTGGCGCTGGTGGCGACGTCGTAGTCCTTGGGCTCGATGCCGGCGATCAGGTCGCGCACCGCGCCGCCGACCACGTAGGCCTTGTGACCGGCGCCTTGCAGGGTGTCGCACACCTTGCCGGCAGCGGGCAGGATGCGGCTGCGGGCAATGCCATGCCGGATCTGCGCGATGACGGCCGGTTCGGACCGTGCCGCGGCCTGCGGCTTGGCCGCATCGCGACGGAACACCCTGCGCAGCAGTTTTCGGATCACGACAGTCGCATTGTTTCGTCCGGCGCGCCGCTGTGTAGCGCGCGAGGAGGCCGGATCATACAGCAGATCAACATGTTGCAGAGGCAGCCGGGCGCAGGCTGATGCGCGGCCAGCCGTGCTCGCGGGCATGGGCTGCGAGCGTGGCGTCGGGATCGACCGCCACCGGGTGGGTGACTGTCTCGAGCAGCGGCAGGTCGTTCAGCGAATCGCTGTAGAAGCGGCTGACGGCAAAGTCGTCAAGCCGGTGGCCGAGCGAAGCCAGCCACTGCTCGACACGCACGATCTTGCCTTCGCGGAAACACGGCTCGCCATGCGGCCTGCCGGTGAATTCGCCGTCGATCGCCTCGGCCTCGGTCGCGACCAGATGGTCGACGCCGAACTCGCGCGCGATCGGCGCAGTCAGGAAGCTGTTGGTCGCGGTGACGATGGCGACCAGCGATCCCGCATCCAGATGCCGATACACCAGCGCGCGGGCCGGCGCGAAGATCAGCGGCCGAATGCGCGTGGCCATGAACTCGTCGTGCCAATCGTCGAGCTGGGCGCGCGGATGGCGCGACAGCGGCTTCAACTGGAAATCGAGGAATTCGCAAATGTCCAGCGTGCCGGCCTTGTACTGCGCGTAGAAATCCTCGTTGCGCGCCTCATAGACCTCGCGGTCGAGCGCGCCCTTGAAAATCAGGAACTGCGCCCACTCGAAGTCGGAGTCGCCGTCGAGCAGGGTGTTGTCGAGATCGAAGAGCACGAGTTCCATGGTTCGGCAATCGGCGTCAGATCGGCAGCGAATCCTGCATCAGCTCGCGCAGCAGCGACAGGGTGACCGGGCGTTTGCGTTCCAGCGAGGCGGCGTCGAGCGCGTCGAGCAGCGCCAGCAGCGAGGGCAGGTCGCGCCGGCCATGGCGCAGCAGGTAATCGACGAGTTGCGCATCGACTACCATGCCGCGCGCCCGCGCCTGCTCGAGCAGGGTGCGCGCCTTGTCGGCGTCCGACAGCGGCTTGATCTCGAACATCAGCGTCGTGCCCACGCGCGTGCGCAAATCCTCGCGTAGCGGCAGGCGCAACGGCGCTTCGCTACCGGCCAGCACCAGCGCAAGTCGGTCGCGCTGTGCCGCGTTGAAGCAGCGGAACAGGGCGATCTGCGCGAGCTCGTCGAGTTGCTCGATATCGTCGATCAGCAGCAGGGTGCCGGCTTCCGCAGAGAAATCGCCGGCCGCGTTAGCCGATAAACGCAGTGTCGGCCGCGCCGCGTCGCGCTGCGTGGCCTCGAGCAGGTGGCTGCGGCCGCTGCCGGGCGGCCCGTACAGATAGAGAAGATCCGCCGCCTCGGCCCGCCCCGCCGCCTGCAGCCGCGCCACGACTTCGGCGTTATCGCCGACGACGAAATTGTCGAAGCGCTTGGGCGTGTGCGGTCGTATGTCGAGTATCAGTTGCTGCATCGGGAGAAGCAGATCCAGGGCGCGCCGGGCACGGGATTCCGGTAAGATTGCGCCGCGTCGCGTGGTGGGGCCGGGTATTCAGGGTCTCGAAGCGCGAGTTTAGCAAGATTCGCGGGTCATCCCGGTTCCGCGCTCGAACGCCCCTGTTTCCATGTCTGCACATCGACCCAATCCGGACTCCCTCACCTACGCTGCCGCCGGCGTGGACATCGATGCCGGCGATGCGCTGGTCGAGCGGATCAAGCCGTTTGCCAGGCGCACCATGCGCCCCGAAGTGCTGGCCGGCATCGGCGGCTTCGGCGCGCTGTTCGAAGTCTCGAAGCGCTATCGCGAGCCGGTGCTGGTCTCGGGCACCGACGGCGTCGGCACCAAGCTCAAGCTCGCCTTCCAGCTCGGCCGGCACGACACGGTCGGCCAGGATCTGGTGGCAATGAGCGTCAATGACATTCTGGTACAGGGCGCCGAGCCGCTGTTCTTCCTCGACTACTTCGCCTGCGGCCGGCTCGATGTCGACACAGCCGCCACGGTGATCCAGGGCATTGCCGAGGGCTGCGAGCTGGCCGGCTGCGCGCTGATCGGCGGCGAAACCGCCGAGATGCCGGGCATGTACGTCGACGGCGAATACGATCTGGCGGGCTTCGCGGTCGGCGTGGTCGACAAATCGCGCATCATCGACGGCAAGGCGATCGCACCCGGTGACGTGGTGCTGGGGCTGGCCTCCCACGGCGCTCACTCCAACGGCTACTCGCTGGTGCGCAAGATCATCGAGCGCGCCAAACCGGATCTGAATGCGCCGTTCGACGGCGACGGCACGAAAACGCGCACGCTTGCCGACGCGGTCATGGCGCCGACGCGCATCTACGTCAAGCCGCTGCTCGGCCTGCTGCGCGAGCAGCCGGGGCTGGTCAAGGGCATGGCCCACATCACCGGTGGCGGGCTCACCGGGAACGTGCCGCGCGTGCTGCCCGAGGCCTGCACCGCGCTGCTCGACACGAGCCAATGGTCGCGCCCAGCGCTGTTCGACTGGCTGCAGCGCGAAGGTAGCGTCGATGACGCCGAGATGCACCGCGTCTTCAACTGCGGCATCGGTATGGTGGTGATCGTCGCCGAAGACAACGCCGAGCAGGCGATGGAAGCACTGCGCAAGGCCGGCGAGACCGTCTTCAAGATCGGCCTGATCGCCAATCGGCTCGGCGGGCAGGCGCAGACCGTCGTCGTTTGATTGCCCCGCGTCGCGTTGCCGGCGCGGTCCGGGTCGGGCGGCCGTGGTCGGGTAGATGCGGTCGCTTCAATTTCCATGGCCTGTCGATCGGCTGCGTCGCATGAAGTTCGGCTCGTCTCAAGAATATGGCGTGCCGTCCTTGCGAGTGAATTCCCACTTGCCGTCTGCCAGCGATGCCTTGAGATCGTCGTCGGGATAAGTGGCCTCATCACCCGCTGTTCTGTCGCCGATTTCCAGATAGACGACATCCTCCTGCGTGTCATTGCGCAAGCAGTGACCGTTGCCGGTGCCGGCCTTGAAGCCCGCGCACATGCCGGGAGATAGCCGGGTTCGACCTTCATCGGTATGCAGAGTCGGATATCCCTGCAGAACGTAAATGAACTCATCCTGTCTGGTGTGAGCATGACGAAGGGCTGAAACGGAATCGGGCGCGAGTCGCGTGAGGTTGACGCCGAAATTGGTCAGGCCGAACAGGTCACCCAGCACACGCTTCTCGCGTCCTGCCATGCGAGATGCAAAGGGCTCAGGATAAGCGGAGGGCCTGCTTCGAGTCGGAATTTCGGCCGCGATGACTGCGACTGGTGTCGGTTTGTCTGGCATGAAGCTACCTTGTGCGAATCGCGGGTCAATGCGGATATCATTCAACCATGTGCGGCTTCTTCCAGCACCTCGGTTGCCCATTGATTGAGGCTCTTGCCAGCTGCCTGAGCTGCGACCAATGCCGCGCCATGAACTTCCGGGGGAACGCGCAACATGAGCTTGCCAGACGCAGGCTTCTCGGGGCGCACGCCCTGTTCCTTGCAGTCGCGCAGGAACTCTTCAATGGCGGTGACGAACGTAGCGCGCAGCTCTTTCACCGTTTCACCATGAAAGCTGATCATGGTGTGCAGCCCAAGAACGCGCCCGAAAAAGATGTTGTCGCGTTCATCGAACTCGATGCGGGCGGTGTACCCCTTGTGACTCATGGTATTCATGGATCCCCACACGTTCCAGCAGCGCGGTAGGTTGGGCAGAGCGAAGCGAAGCCCAACGATATCGTCCTCTGACGTTGGGCTTCGCTGCGCTCTGCCCAACCTACGATCTCTGCGGCAAAAAAGGTGGCTGCCCTGCGATCCGCATGAACAGGCGATCTCCCGGGATGCAACCCGTATATCGAATATCCATGCGGGTTCCAGCGGTGATGGACTGGGCATTGCCGGCTTGCAAGCCGTCTGTGCGGGAGCTCAGCGGCGCGGCCCGGCGACGATCTTGTCCTCGTACAGCCGGGAAATTTCCGACTCGCTCAGGCCGAGCGCTTCCGACAGGATTTCATCGGTGTGCTCGCCCAACACGGGCGCTGGCCGGGGCGCGGAACGCTCGCATTCGCTGAATGCGAGCGGAGAACCCGGCACCAGATATGGCCCGATCCCCGGCTGGTCGACCATGCTGAACATCGGGTTTTGCGTCGAGATATCGGGGTCTTCCTGCACTGCCTGCTTGAAGGTGCGGAACACCGACCAGGTCATGCCGTTGTCGTCGAAAGACTGGGCGAAATCCTCCACCGTTCGGGCGCGAAACCACGGCTCGAGCAGGGCGGTGATTTCCTTGCGCGCCTTGAACCGGTCGCCCTCCTGATTGAGATTCAGGCCCAGCCGCTGGCCCAAGGCGTCGAACTCCAGCGCCAGCCCGGTCGATGTGCGCAGCCCATCCCACTGCCGCCGGGTCAGCCCCACCACCATCACTCTCCGCCCGTCGGCGGTCACGAATTCGTTGCCATAAGCGCCGTACAGATAGTTCCCGTACCTGGGGCGATCGAAATCGTTGACCATCACTTCGCCGATGATGCCCAGATTCCCGAGCATGGCGAGGGCGACGTCCTTCAAGGCGATTTCGACCGACTGACCCTGACCCGTCAATCGCCGGTGCCGCTCGGCCGCGAGCAGGCCCAGGGCGGCCGTTTGTCCGGTGATGCAATCCCACGCCGGCAATACGTGGCAGACCGGTTCGCTGGAATCCTCCGGCCCCGTGACAGTCGGGAACCCCACTGACGGATTGACCGTGTAATCGACCGCCGGCCCGCCCTGCCGATTGCCGAGCACGGTCAACATGATCAGGTCTTCCCGATGCTGCTTCAGATGCTCGTAATCCATCCAGCCGCGCACCCGAAGGTTGGTCAGAAAGATCCCCGCGTTCGGTCCGGGCGCGCAGATCAGGCGCGTCATCAGCTCCTGTCCGCGAGGCGTACTGACGTCCACGGCGATCGATCGCTTGCCCTTGTTCAAGCCCGCCCAGAACAGGCTCCTGTTGTCCTTGGTGACCGGCCAGCGATAGTGATCCAGACCACCCTGGATTCGATCGAATCGAATCACATCCGCGCCCATTTGCGCCAGCGTCATGCCTGCCGAGGGCGCGGCCACGAACGCGGTTCCCTCCACCACCCTCAGTCCCTGCAATAGCTTTTCCATTGACGTCACCACCTCACGAAACAGATCTGAACGCCATCATCCCGACAACGGACACCGGGCGCAATGCCAAGGGCTTCCCAACGAAGCGCACAGGAGATCGCGCGCCAGCCCAGCCGGGCGGCCTGGTGCCGCTCGCCGGCCTGATATCCTTGCAGCTATTCGCTCACAGGCCCAGAGCCGATCGGCGTTTCGACTGCCTCGAACAGAACCCTCCGGAGCAAAGAACACATGCCCACGCGTTTCGAGGATCTTCAACTGGACACCCGCCACGACGCCGAACGGGCCGCCTGCCGGTTTCTGCTGCAGAACCGCTATGTCAGCCTGGATGAGGCCTGTGAGGATCTCGATCTGACGCTGGCCGAGTTGTGGAGCCGGATCCTGCGCGAGGCCGGCTTGCCCGACTGCGATCCGCCGGCCTTCGCCCCCTTCGCCTGACTATCAGGTATCGCCGGCCTGAAGGCCGCATCGGTGCAGGTTCCCAGAGGGGCCATGCCTGGAAGGCGCATGAATCCTCGCTCGCAGCCATGCCATGCCGGAGAGTGCCAATCGGCGCGGCTTCCAGGCCGGTCATGAGCCGGTGCTATCGCGCCGGACCGGGCGCGGCGAATGCCTCGCGCAGCGCCGGGCCGGCGAGCAGGCTCCGCCATTGCGACTCCCAGCAACAGCGGTGGTCGAAACCTTCCAGTTCGATCAGGCTCGCATCGGGGAAGCGCGCGGCATAGCGTGTAGCCAGTGCCGGCGTGACATTGGCATCGCGCGAACCGATCAGGTGGAACTCGCGCGCCGGTTGTTCGCGCCGCACGCGCTCGAGCGGATCGAGCGAGCCTGCCAGCGGCGAATAGCCGTGCAGCGCGGTCCAGCCGGCGAGGTCGAGGTTGCCGGCAAGGGTGACGACACTCGCCGCCTGCGGCAGCCGATCGGCCAACAGCACGGCCAGCGTGCCGCCGCCGCTGTAGCCGATCAGCACGACGCGGTCGAATCGCTGGTCGCGCAGAAAGCCCCCCAGTGCGCGCGCCATGCTGTCGACGACCGCTGCGCCGTAGCGGGCATGAGTCCACACCAGCGGGTTGCATGCGCCGCCGCTCTGCAGGCGGAAATGGCACGGCCGTCCGAGATACAGGCTCGGCGCCTGGTCCTGCGCCATCAGCCGCAGGGCGAGCGGGTTGCGCGGCGTCGGGTCGGCGGCGACCAGGTCGCGTTCGAGCCACGGCGTGCCATCGTGATCGATGTAGACGTGCAGTTCGCGCGAACGGTCATCGCGCCCGTCGCGAAAGTAGGCCTGGTGGACGAAGGGATCGCCGCGCAGCACGCGCGACTGCATCTGCGAAGCAGCCGCGATGCGCTCGGCGGTGTCGCGAGTTGCGGCGCAGCCATCCAGTGCAAGCACAGCCGCCGCCAGAATCAGCCACCACCGCGCGCTCATCGGCGGCGGTGGCGGCATTCGATCAGGAGCGGCGCCGGTCAGAACTCGACGCGTACACCGCCGGTGAGCGAGTGGCTCTTGGTGTCGGCGAGCCCGAGCACCGATTCGAGATTGACGAATGCGGCGATGCCGTTGGCGAAGGTGCCGGTCAGGCCAGCGCGCAGGGTGAAGTAGTTGCGATCGGGCGAGGCGGTCGGAATCGTGAACGAGGTATTGAACGGATCGTTGGCGTACTTGGCGACGATGCCGTCGGCATTGTTGCGGAATTCGTGATTCCATTCCAGGCCGGCGTAGGGCGAGATCACGCCGGAGCCGGTGCTGATCGCCTTGGTCAGGCTCACACCGAGTGCCGAGATCAGCGACGTGACCTTGCGGCCCGCGACATCGAGACCGAGGCCGCTCTTCGATTCCTCCTCGGTGAAGGCGTCGGTCTTCAGGCGCAGGTAGTTCAGGCGGGCGAAGGGCGAGATGGTCAGGTCGCCATTCACCATGTCGTAGCCGCCGCCGATCGAGCCGGTCAGTTGATCGGCACTGGGCGAGCCGCGTGCGACCGTATCGAAGCCTGCAACCGTGGTGGTGCTGACCACCACGATGCGCCGCGCGGTGTCGAAGTCGATCTTGGCGAATCCGAGATGGCCATCGACGTAATAGCCGCCCTGGTTGTAGCTGCCGTAGAGGCTGATGCCGCGGTCGTCGGACTTGACGTCGCCCAGGCTGTTGTCGAAATCCGCCTTGGTCTTCGAGTAGCTGAGGGCCACGCCTGCAACCAGCGCATCGGTGAAGCGGTAGTCGACGCCGCCGGTGAGGCCGTAGTCGCTGAAGTCGAACGAATCCTCGAGCGAGGAGGCGTCGCGATTGCCCCAGTTGTAATGGCCATTGACGAAGCCGCCCAGGCGCCCGCCCAGGCCATCGGCGCTGGCCCCGCCGCCGGTCGAGCCGGGCGGCAGCAGGCTCGCCAGCGAAACCGCCTGGCCGTTGATGTCGAAGCTCGATCCTGCCACCCCGCCGGCACGGCCCTTGCGCAGGGCGAGAAGGCGCGCGTTGAGCGGCTTGGCGAAATTGGTGGTGCGGGCGCGCGACAATCCGTTCATTTCTTCGGGTGCCACCGCCTGCAGCGCGTCGCGCAGGCCGCCCGTGGTCAGCCCCAGGTCGAACGATCCCGACCCCGGCGTGCCCTGGCCCGGCGCCGTTTGCTGCGCGTTGCTGGTGACGATCAGCTTGGTACAGGAACTGAGCAGCACCTGCTGAGCGGCGGTCAGCCTCTCTTGGGCGCCGGCCATCTGCGGGCAGACGGTCTGCGTCACGTTAGCAGCCGAGGCCTGTACCGGGTTCAGGGCTGGTACCAGGTTGAGGTCGGCGTATGCGCTCGCCATCGACAGGCTGCCGATCGCGGTGGCCAGCAGTTTCACCTGCAACGGCGAACGGTGCGTGAATTGATTCATCGAGACTCTCCCTTGTCGCTGACTGTTGTTCGGCGTCTGCGCGGCTGCCGGATTGATCGAGGCGCGGCAATGACCAACCACATCCGTCGCAAAACCTTTGGCAAGAAACGCAATCCGATCCGCCGGCCCCGGGCCAGGCATCCGCCCGCCGGCGACCGGCCCCTGGGCGCGGCCAACGCGCCGCGAGTCCGGCTTTCCGGGCCTGATTCGACGGCGGGCTCATTGTAACGATGATCGCAGGAATGTGTGAACTCTGTCGAAGGTCTTATAGGCGCCCTGCCGCGCTGGCGATCGGCTCCTACTCACGGGCTAGGTCGCCGGCAATCGGGTCATTTGCCTGCGATGAGTGCTATAAATGCTGCATGAACGTGCAAACTTCAATGCTGCAGGTGCACCGGGCGAGGTTCGACATGGTGGGTCGGGCGTGGCGGATGGTGCGCGGAATCCCGCTGATCCTGTTCGTCCTCGCGCTCCTGATTCCTCAGGCGTCGATGGCGCAGCAGCTCGCGGCCCTCACGCCCGCGTTGCGTGAGGCCGACAAGCTGCTGGTCGTCGACTGCCTGCTGCCCGGCCAGGTGCGCAGGCTGGGTGCCAACATGACCTACCTGTCGGCCCGACGGCCGGCCAAGATCACGGCCGACGAATGCAGCCTGCGCGGCGGCGAATATGTCGTCTATGACCGCGCCAAACTCGACAATGTGCTCGCCGCCTGGCTGCCGGCGGCCAACCAGGGCGATCCGGCGGCGCAGACCTATGTCGGCGAGATCTACGAGCGCGGCATCGGCGGCGTTTCGCCGAGCTACGCCGATTCGGCCACCTGGTATCGCAAGGCGGCCGACCAGGGCTATTCGCGCGCCCAGATCAACCTCGGCTTCCTCTACGAGAAGGGCCTCGGCGTCGAACGCAACCCGACCCAGGCGCTCAATCTCTATCGCAAGGCCGCCGGCCTGGAAGGTGCCATTGCCCTCGAAGGCGGCGATGCGGCGCGCGACGAGCAGGTGCGCAAGCTGCAGGGCGAACTCGAATCGACGCGCCAGCAGCTCGACAGGGCGCAAAAGGATCTCGAACGCCTGCGCAAGGAGTCGGGCGCCGAACGCAGCCAGCTCGATCGGCGGATTCGCGAGGCCCAGACTTCCGGCGACAACGCCTCGGTCGCGAAGCTCAAGGAGGCACTGCGCCAGCGCGACTCGGAACTCGATGCGCGCGGCCGCGAGGTCGCCGATCTCAGCGCCTCGCTCGGTTCGACGCGCAAGCAGCTCCAGTCGCTTCAGTCCGAAACCGCCTCGCTGCGCGATCAACTGCAGCAGGCGCGCCAGGGCGTGCAGTCGCATGAAGACGAACTGGCGGTGCGCCGCATGCGCGCCGAGGAGGATCAGCGCAAGATCGAGAGCCTGAAGGCGGAACTCACTGGCAAGCGCACGGACAGCGATGCGACGGCGGCCGACAACCAGCGCCGGCTGGAAGCCCAGCTCAAGCTGCGCGAGGAGGAACTCGCGCGCCAGAAGGCGGAGATCGCCCGCGTCGAGGCCGAGGCCAAGCAGTACAAGGAACGCCTGATCGCGCTCGAAGCCAGGGACAAGAGCAAGGACGCCGGGAAGTCACGCGCCGCGGACGTGGTGGCGATCGCGCCGCCGACCATCGAACTGATCGACCCGCCGATGGTGCTCACGCGCAGCCAGATGACGGTCAAGGTTCGCGGCAACCTCAAGCAGCGCGAACTGGTTGGCAAGGTCAGCGCACCGGCCGGCCTGCTGGCCTTCACCGTCAATGATCTCGGCATCGATACCGACAAGAACGGGCTGTTCCGGGTGCAGGTCACCCTGCAGGGCGCGCAGACGCCGGTGAATCTGGTGGCGGTCGATCGGCAGGGCAAGCGCGCCGCGCTGGATTTCATCCTGCAGTCCGAAGACAAGCAGGACGGAGCGGTCACCGCGACCCTGGCGCCCTATCTGTCGCGCGTCGAGTTCGGCGGCTATTACGCACTGGTGATTGGCAACCAGGCCTACAAGCAGTTACCGCGGCTGGAGACGGCCATCGAGGACGCCAAGGCGGTGTCCGATCTGCTGACCAGCAAATACGGTTTCAAGGTGACCCTGCTGCAGAACGCCACGCGCTACGAGATACTCTCGGCGCTCAACAAGCTGCGCGCCACGCTGACCGAGAAGGACAACCTGCTGATCTACTACGCCGGCCACGGCGAGATCGACAAGGCCAACCAGCGCGGTTACTGGCTGCCGGTCGACGCCGAACCGAGCAGCGATGCCAACTGGATTTCCAACGTCTCGATCACCGACCTGCTGAGCGCCCTGTCGGTCAAGCATGCGCTGGTGGTGGCCGACTCCTGCTACTCGGGCACCCTGACTCGCTCGTCGATCGGCCAGCTCGAGTCGGGCATCTCGGACGATGCACGGGAGAAATGGCTGCGTGCGATGGTCAAGGCGCGGGCGCGCACCGTGATGACATCGGGCGGGCTGCAGCCGGTGCTCGATGGCGGCGGCGGCAAGCATTCGGTGTTCGCCAAGTTCTTTCTCGATGTGCTCGCCGCCAACAGCGATGCACTCGAGGCGCAGCGGCTGTACCGCGAAGTCGCCGCGCGCGTGCTCGACGTGGCGAGCCGCTACCGCCTCGATCAGCGGCCCGAGTACGCGCCGCTCAAGTTCGCCGGCCACGAATCGGGCGACTTCCTGTTCGTGCCGGTCGTCACCACGGCCAGCCGGTAGATCGTTTTCCGCCGGCTGTGGCGCCGGCGGTTTCGATCCCTGCGCCAGATCTCGACTGATCGGCTCGCGTTTCGCCCCACTCGACCGCTAATGGTCGATCCTCTACACTTCCTCCTCTGGTCCGTTCTGCACCGAAGGTGTTGCACTTGGTGTTCAAGACCACGACTGCCTGCGAGGATGATCCGCACGGCGGACGCGCAATCGCGGGGCAATGTTGCATTCGACTTCACGAAGGCGACAATTCATGCGCTGTGCAATAGACCGGGTGCCGCCGCACGACCGGACCCAACGAGAAGATGACTGATCCCATAAACCGCAGTTGCGCTAGCGACATTCGGTTCATGCTTCGACAGGCCTGTCCTGAGTAATGTCGAAGGGCTCAGCACGAACGGAATTTCTTTGGGTCACCCGGTAGGTGAGGTTTTCTGCGAGCCGTTCGCCCTGAGCCTGTCGAAGGGCAGCCAACGTTTTCAGACCCCAACCGCGGTGTTTTTTTTGACGATCGACCTCTACACCACTGCCACACCCGAGCGGGTGCGACCCTGCGGCAGATCGATGTCGCATGCGCGGTCGAGATAAGCTCGATCATCATCGCAGGACGCGCAAAGGCAGAGAGCCTGGGAGATGACGGAGGCCAACATGAGCGAACTCGAACATTATGACCGGGAGATCTACGAACTCGATCAGCGCATCGGGCGGCTGGCGCTTACCTGCGGCGCGGATCTGTCACGGCAAGAGGTGGTGGTCGGACTGATCAAGGGCCATTTCGAAAGTTGTGCCCACACCGACGCGCTGAGCAAATCACGGCTCGCGGAGTTGCGCGCGCTGCTGATGCTCAAGTACAAGATCGAGGCGAGCTGTCTCGATGCAATGGGGGTGGCCGATTGCAGTCGCCTGATCTCCGAGCAAGACGCGCGGTTGCGCCTGCGTGGTTTCCCGCGGGAAAGTCAGACCGACATCGGCGAGCCTTGACTGCGCGCAGCGAGTTTGGCCGGATCGATCCGCAGTCGATTCGGCGCCGGGATTGTTTTGCGTTCCAACCGGCGGACGAGTTCCGTCACTTGCCGGCTCTGACACCGGACCATCGCTTGCGATCGCGCCGGTCGGACGCTTCGGCGCTTCGATTTCTCCGGCGGGCGGCGCGACGACCGTTGGCGTCGGGGCGAACGGGCTGGTATTCAGGTCATCCAGGTCGATGTCTTTGGCATGGACGAGCTTCGCGAAAAAGGATTGGTGGCGCCGCTTCCAGGTGGCCCGACGTTTACGCCTAGCCCCTTGCAGCAGAGTCAGATCGGCGCGATGCGTTGGACGCCTGGTTGCATTGGCCGCACTGCCTTTGTCGCGCTGTATCGCGTCCGTGCAATGGACGATCCGCACCGGCTCATAGAACAACGCGCCGATGGCAATCCATTCGCCGTCGGCCGGCGCTTCGTCAATCTGTGCGATTCACCAGGCGCTTCAGCGCCTTCGCATAGCGCTTGCCGAACTCCGCGCAGGCGCGATGCCGCGCTGGCCAGCAGGGCACGCGCCGAAGTCAACGCATGGCGCAGCACGTCCGGGTGCAATCGCGGACTTGCCGCGATTGCACCGTCGCTCGCGACTACTTGACGTCGAGCAGCTGCATCGCTTTTTCGAGCAACTTCATCGCCTCGGCTTCCTTGCCCTCTTCCATCATGCGCCGGCTGTCGGCAACCAGTTTCCGCACTTCATCGGTCGTTGTTGGCGTATGTTGGCCGGACGCCATAGCCGTATCGATCTTCTTCATCGTATCGGTGTACGCCGCACTGGCGGCAAAGGCGGCACCTGCGACGGCGAGCAATGCTGACAGCAACAGGATTTTGTGGGGTTTCATGAACCTCTCCTCTGGTTGGTGGCGTGGACACGAGGTACGCGCGCGGTTTTGGACATTGGCGTGCCACTCGCTACGCGTTCGTCGATCGCCCATGGATAAGCTTACTCACCTTCGCACTAAGACGCGCGCCCGGTTATAGGCCGGCTAAACTGCGTTGCACATTTCCCCGATGACCTTCTTCGCGTCGCCGACCCCGGTCATCGTCTTGCCCACATAACAGAGCCCGTGGTCCGGCCCTGGGTAACCGGGTGCCATCCAACGTTTGTTGGCGATCAACTGGCGCGCCTTGTACGCCTTGAGGATCGGCATGCCGGCGATTGCGGACTTCGGGGCGTGACCAGAAGCCGGGGCCGGCCCAGGCGTGGGTCGGCGCAATCGTCAGCTTGATCAGGCTGCGTGCTGCGTCGCCGGACGGCTTGACGCGATCGCAACCGAGTTCGCCCTGCAGCTTGATGCGTTGCGTAGTGTCGTAGATGAGGCGCCCTCCGTGCGATGACCCGCTCTTAGCCTGACGCTGTGAACCTACTGGCCGCACCTCTGGACCATCGACGATCGGCTTCTTTACCAGAATCATCATGGCCGCCGCCGCGATCATTCCGGCAGCGGTGGCGGCGACATCGAGCATTAGATTGGATTTTGGATTGGGTGTAACTCTCATACTGATGCCCGGCGAGTCGGAAGCGGCACGACGTTTTCGGGGAAGTGAATCTCGCGCCGGTATTGAGCCGAGACGAGCTGCCACGCGGCATCGAAGCGCTCGCTCTGCGCCAGCGCACGGAAGGTGAGGATCGCCTGCCCGCCGTCGATGCTCCAGCGTTGCCCCGAGCGTTTCATGCGCTGGGTCACCAGCGTCTTGCAGGCCGCCTCCACCACGCCCGAGCCGATCGGCAGATTCTCGGCACGCAGTCGCGCATAGTCCATGCGTGCGCGGTTGCGCCGGAAGTACGTGAGTTCCTGCTTGAGCGCCTTGCAACGGCGCTTGCGGCTGTGATGGTAGGCGAGCGTGCGGATCACCCTGCCCACGCCGTCCTCGGCCTTGAGCAGCAGATGGCGGTATTCCTTGAAGCGGGCCTGCGCCTTAGGGGACGTTTCACCATAGACATGACCGAAGGCCCGCCGCAGATGTTCCGCGGCGTGGTAGAAGTCCACCACTTCCTCGCCTGGGGGCAGTTCCTTGGCGAGGAACTCCCAGTTGTCGCGCGCCCCATCGGCCACCTTGACCAGTCGTAGTTGCGGTTGGTGCTTGAGCGCATGTTCGACTTCCGCCACCAATTGGCCCTTGAGTGTGCACTTCTTCGGCTCGGACATGCGCGCATGACGCACCGTGCGCAGCCGCTCGCCGGCCCCGTCATAGTGGCTCAGCGTGCCGCAGCCCACTTCGCGAAATCCCGCTGGCCCCTTGGTGGGCTTGCCCTGCTGCCGGCTTTGTTCGCGTTTGTCCTCGCGCTGCCCGTCTTTCATCGGCGCCATCACCCCGTCCAGCGAGACCGCAAGCACGGCGGCCTGGGCGAGGGGCGGCGCCTGCTCGCGCAACTGGCTCTCCCACTGCATACGATGTTGTTCCCACTTCGCGTCAATCGCCTTGGGCAGTCGGTCCAGGCTGCTGCGTGAGGGGTGCATGCCGCCCAACTCGCCAAACAACTGCTCGCCTTCGGCCGGCGTCAGATGGGTGACTACCCACAAGCCCATCCGCGCGGCCAGCGGGGTGAAGAACCCCTCGACGATCCCAGCACGCAACTCCAGCGGGCATTCGCTCTGCCCGTTGGTGCCCGCCGCACGGTAACGGTGGCGCAGCACCTTCACCGGTCCGGCCGCCGTCATGTATTCGCCGCAGCCGCTGACTACCCGTCGGTATAGCACCCCCTCGATCCTCAGCACCGGGAGCGTCACGTCCAGCCGCGCCAGCTCTTCGCCGACAAACTCGCGCTCGGCTTCGGCAAAGCGCCGGCGCACTTCGCGCTCGAACGCTTCGAACCCTTCTCCATGGTCACTTGCGCAGCGCCTGCGCCCCTCGATAAAACACAATAGGCTCTCCAGCGCCTTGCCGCCGACACGCGCCTTTTCCTTGAGCGCGCCAACTTTCGCTACACTTTCCATGGGCCAGCCTCCGGTGGTTGTTTCTCGCAAATCCAACCGCCTTCTATCACGAGGTTGGCCCACCCCCACCCATGCCAGACCAATTTCGTCTGGACACACTATCAGCATACTCATAAGCCATTGATTTTATTATCAACGGTAGACCTACACCCGCGCCTTTTCCTTGAGCGCGCCAACTTTCGCTACACTTTCCATGGGCCAGCCTCCGGTGGTTGTTTCTCGCAAATCCAACCGCCTTCTATCACGAGGTTGGCCCACCCCCACCCATGCCAGACCAATTTCGTCTGGACACACTATCAGCATACTCATAAGCCATTGATTTTATTATCAACGGTAGACCTACACCCATTGGATTGCCGACGGCATCAGGAATCGCCAGCGCGAATACGGCAAAGTTGCCGCTCTTGTGGCCCTCGGCAGAGGTCCCGTCGCGATTCTTAGGCCATTCTGGCAGTCTCGTCACCACCCTTCGACATGAAGTTGCTGTTTGACGCCGTCGGTAGATTTCCTATCCTTTGGTGAGGGCCGGGTTTGTCGAAGATGTACCGTGGGAATTGCAATCTTTGCGCCCGATCGTTGCACTCGCCCCGCACGTCCCATCGAACGGAAAGAACCATCATGAAATACGCCGCGCGCAAGCCCTTCCCCGAGGGATTTCTCTGGGGCGCATCCACCTCGGGCTACCAGGTCGAGGGCGCGTGGGACGAGGACGGCAAGGGCAAGTCCATCGTGGACGTGCGCACCGACTTCCCGCATGGCACCACCGACTATACGGTCGCCGCCGACCACTACCACCACGTCGATGAGGATGTCGCCCTGTTCGGGGAGCTCTGTCTAAAGGCGTACCGGTTCTCGATCCAGTGGACCCGGATCGTGCCGGACGGCGACGGCGAGCTCAGCGCCAAGGGGGTGGCGTTCTACCACCGTCTCATCGACGGCCTGATCGCGCAGGGCATCGAGCCGATCGTCACGATGTACCACTTCGATCTGCCGCAGGCCTTGGCCGAGAAGGGCGGGTGGGGCAGCCGCGCGACGGTCGACGCCTTCGTCCGCTACGCCGAGGAGCTGTACCGCGAGTTCGGCCCGAAGGTCGCCTACTGGCTGACCATCAACGAGCAGAACATGATGGTGCTCTACGGCAGCGCGCTCGACATCCTCGACGGCCCCCTGAACCGGGAGGTGAGCGCCTACCAGAAGAACCACCACATGCTACTGGCCCAGGCGCGGGCGATGTCCCGGCTGCGCGAGATGGTGCCGGGGGCCAAGATCGGCCCCGCGCCGAACATCGCCTACGTCTACCCGGAGTCCTGCAAGCCGGATGATGTCGTCGCGGCGTCGGACTTCAACGCGATCCGCAACTGGCTCTACCTCGATGTGGCGGTGCACGGTCGCTACCACCCGATCGCCTGGGCCTACCTCGAGGCCAGGGGCCTGACGCCGACGATAGAGCCCGGCGACGCGCAGATCCTCGCCGCGGCCAAGCCGGACTTCATCGGCTTCAACTACTACGCGACGCATACCGCTGCGGCACCGTGCGGTGCGGGGGACGAGGCAGCCATCGAGGGTGGGGACCCGCAGATCTTCATGGGTGAGCCGGGTATCTTCCGGGCAATCGCCAACCCCCACCTGAAGAAGAACGCCTTCGGCTGGGAGATCGACCCGGTGGGTTTTCGCATCACGTTGCGGGAGATCTATGAACGCTACCACCTGCCGCTGCTCGTCACCGAGAACGGGCTCGGTGCATTCGACGAGGTGGCGCCGGACGGCAGCATCCACGACGACTACCGGATCGAATACCTGCGGGCGCACATCGAGCAGATGCAGTGGGCGATCGCGGACGGCGTCGAGGTCATGGGCTACTGCCCGTGGTCGGCGATCGACCTGGTCTCCACCCACCACGGGATCAGCAAGCGCTACGGGTTCGTCTACGTCGACCGCGGCGAACACGACCTGCGCACGCTCGGCCGCAGCAAGAAGGACAGCTTCTTCTGGTACCGGCGGCTGATCGAGGCCAACGGCCTGGTCTGAACACCACAGCCCCTTTTACCAGCCACCACCGAGGTCTGCATGACCGATGTCGCTCCGCTGCGTGTTGCCCTGATCGGATATGGAAGCGCAGGCAAGACGTTCCACGCACCGTTGATACGATCCACACCCGGGCTCGAGCTTGCGGTCGTTGCGACACGCCGTGCGGAAGAGGTCGCGCGCGACCTTTCCGCTGCCGTCCCGGTGTCTGCTCCTCTGACCGCCATCGCCCGCCGCGACATCGACCTGGTGGTGATCGCCAGTCCGAATGACAGCCACGCACCGCTGGCCGACGCGGCCCTTCGCGCAGGCAAGCATGTGGTAGTCGACAAGCCCTTCGTGCTGACGCTGGCCGACGCGCGCGCCCTGGCCGCGCTCGCGGCCCAGACTGGGCACGTGCTTTCCGTGTTTCAGAACCGGCGCTGGGACAGCGATTTTCTCGCCTTGAAGGCGGTGCTGGAGGCCGGGCGGGTCGGGTGGGTGGCGCATTTCGAGTCCCGCTTCGACCGCTTTCGGCCCCTTGTTCGAGATCGCTGGCGCGAGCGCCCCGAGTCGGGCGGCGGTATCTGGCTCGATCTCGGGCCCCACCTGGTCGATCAGGCGCTGCAGCTTTTCGGCCTGCCGACTCGCGTCGGCGGGCAGTTGGCGCAACTGCGCGACTGTGCGCTGGCCGACGACTGGTGCCAGGTGCAGCTCGACTACGTTGGCATGAAGGTCACGCTGTCGGCTTCGGTCCTGGTCGGCGGCGGCATGCCGCGCTTTGCCGTGCATGGCACGGCCGGTAGCTGGGTGAAGCATGGTCTCGACGTCCAGGAGGATCAGCTCAAGGCCGGCCTCCTGCCAGGCGCCCCGGACTGGGGCACCGATCCGCTGCCGGCGCGCTACTATCCAGGTGACGGCTCCGATGTGTGCGAGCCGGTTCCCGCGGGCGACTACCGCCAGTACTACAGCGCGGTAAGGGATGCGATTCTCGGCCTGGGAACCAATCCAGTCGCGCCGGCACAGGCGGTGGCGACGATGGCGGTGCTCGAAACCGTGGTGCAGGCCGCGGGCAGCGGGCAGATGCTGCCCTTGCCCCTGACCGACGCGGAGCGCGCTGCGTTCGCTTGAGATATCACTATATGACGGTCAGGGTCTGAGATGAATTTGATGGATTATGCACATCAGTTACTGGAAAGAACGAAGGATCCACACATGCTGCTGGCGTTGGTGATGGTTCTCGCCGGTGCCGCCGGATTCATTCTCCAGCGCTTTGGCCGGGCCATTCTGTTCCGCCTGAGTCAGCCCATACCTAGGTTTCATAGCGTATTGCGCAATATCGATCGTGCGGCGAGCTATGTGCTGCCCTTGCTCTTCATGCAGTTCGTTCTGCGGTCAGCCCCTGACGACCTGCGTGGAATCGTCCCGCTGCGTCATTTTGCTTCCGTAATATTGATTCTCACCATGACCTGGCTCTTGCTGCGTACGGTGCGCGGTTTTGCGGAAGGCATCATCGCGGAGAATCCGCTGGACGTCGAGGACAACCTGAATGCCCGGCGCATCCATACCCAGACCAGGGTGCTGATGCGCTCGATTATGGCTGTCATTGTGCTCATCGGCCTATCCGCAGTCCTCATGACTTTTCCGGCCGTGCGTACCCTTGGCGCCAGCTTGATTGCCTCGGCGGGAGTCGCTGGCTTGGTGGCCGGCATGGCCGCGCGCCCGGTGCTCGGCAACCTGATCGCCGGATTGCAGATCGGGCTGACTCAGCCGATCCGGCTGGAAGATGTACTCATTGTCGATGGCGAATGGGGTTGGGTGGAGGAAATTACCGGAGCCTATGTCGTCCTGCGCATCTGGGACCGGCGACACCTTGTGGTGCCTTTACAATGGTTCATCGAGCACCCCTTCCAGAACTGGACGCGCAAGCGTGCCGACATCATCGGTTCGGTGTTCTGGTGGGTCGACTATCGCCTGCCGCTCGATCCGATACGTGGTGAGATCCGCCGCCTGTGCGAGGAAGTCCCGCATTTGTGGGATGGCGAACTCGCCCTGTTGCAGGTCACCGATTCCGGCACCCAGTCCATGCAATTGCGCGCCCTTGTCACGGCGCGTAATTCGCCGGACAGTTGGGATTTGCGCTGTCACATCCGCGCAGGCGTGATTGACTTCATCCAGCGCGAATACCCGCAGTTCCTGCCGCGCCTGCGCGCCGAAGTGGAAACACGCGAGGCGCCCGAAAAGGATGGTTTGCGAGCCTGAGCCTTAGCTTCGCATATCACCCTACAATTTCTTCCCCGCCTCTCGTACTACAAACTTGCTGTCGACATGCTACGGGCAGTCATGGTGCGGCCACCTGCCCGCGCAGTTCCGCCGCGTACTGATCGGCATTGAGGCCGACCACCAGATGTAAGGTCTGGTTGGCCAAGCGCATGATGCCGGTGACACCCGCCGCTTGCAGCGCCGCCTCATCCACCGGAGCTTCGTCGTCGACCTCCAGCCGCAGCCGGGTCTCGGCGCAGGCGTCAACGCGGCGAATATTGCCGACGCCACCCAGCGCGGCAATGATGGCCCGCGCCTTGCCGGCGGCCTCGGGATCGCGCAGCCTGGAAACGATGCCGGCGGGGGCAGGCGCAACCACGGGAGAGGGCCCTTCGACGATGTCTGCCTCGGGTCCGGCGGTCTTCAGGTACTCTTCGATATCGGTCTTCAGATTCTCGGAACGAGTCCCGAAGATCGCCTGCATACCCTTTCCGGCAACTACGACCCCGGCCGCCCCCAGCGCCTTGAGCTTGTCCGGGCTGGCCTTTGTCACGTCGTTCAGTTCCACCCGCAGCCTGGTGATGCACGCGTCCAGGCTCTTGATATTGCTGCGGCCGCCGAAGGCCAGCACCAGTTGCTGGGAGAAACCGAAGGCGGCGTCCGCCATCGCATCGGCGCGCGAGACTTCCTCGATTTCACGTCCGGGGGTCTTGAGATCGAATTTGACGATGAGGACTCGAAAGATCGTGAAATAGAGCAGCGCCCACAGCGGGCCGATCACCAGCAGCCACCAGCCACGGGTGGACTTGGCGAACAGCACGACGTAGTCGATCGCCCCGTGTGAGAAGGTCATGCCGTGTTTGATTCCGAGTTCGATGCAGAGGAAATAGGCAACGCCGGCCAGCAGCGCGTGGATAGCGTACAAGACGGGGGCGACGAACATGAAGGCGAATTCGATCGGCTCAGTGATGCCGGTCAGCCAAGCGGTCAGGGCGCTCGAGAGCATGATGCCGCCGATCTTGGCGCGGTTTTCGGGGCGGGCGCAGCGCCAGATGGCGATCGCCGCCGCCGGCAGACCCCACATCTTGAACAGATAACCGCCGGCCATGTTGCCCGCCGTCGGATCGCCCGCGATGTAGCGCTGGATCTCGCCGGTTATGACCTTGCCGGTGGTCGGATCCATGTAGCTGCCGACCTCGAAGAAGAACGGCACGTTCCAGATGTGATGTAGGCCGAAGGGAATCAGCAGCCGTTCGACGATGCCGTAGATGGTGAAGGCCACCGCCGGATTGCTTTCCGCCGCCCAGTGGGAGAAGCCCTTGATGCCGGCGCCGATCGGTGGCCAGACGAAACTCAGGACGATCCCGGCGGCGATGGCGGCGAAGGCGGTGGCGATCGGCACGAAGCGTTTGCCGGCGAAAAAGCCCAGGTAGTCCGGCAACTGGATGCGGTAATAGCGGTTGAACAAGGTGGCGGCAATGCCGCCCATGAGAATGCCGCCGAACACGCCGGTATCGACGGTCACGATACCCATCACCTCCTTGCTTTCCACATTCAGTACCTTGGCCATCACGCCCAGCGTCGCCAGCAGCACCACGTAGCCGACCACCGCGGCGAGCGCCGACACACCGTCGTTGTTGGTCAGCCCCAGGGCCACGCCGATGGCGAACATGATGGCCATGATGCCGAAAATGGCCCCACCAGACTGGGCCATGACGTTGGAAACCAAGTCCGGCATCACGGCGAAATGGGCACTTCCTATGCCGAGCAGGATACCGGCCACCGGCAGCACCGATACCGGCAGCATCAGCGCCTTGCCGATCTTCTGCAATACAGCGAATGCCTGTTGCCACATGACGGCGCCTCCGGTTGGTCAGGTCGTGGTGGACGGATCGGGACAGAACGCGCGCACCTCGGCGGCGGTCTCCAGTGCCAGCGCCCGCTGCGCCAGATCCTCGCATTCGTGCAGCCACAAGGTGCGAATCTGCGCCTTGATGCTGGGGATGGTCGGCAGGCTGACGCTGAGTTCGTCCACGCCTAGGCCGAGCAGAAGCGGCACCGCCTGCGGGTCGCTGGCGATGCCGCCGCACACGCCGACCCATCTGCCCTGCGCGTGGGCGGCCTCGACCGTCCAGGCGATCAGCCGCAAGACGCTGGGATTGAGGCCATCGACCTTGGGCGCCAGCTTCGGATGACCGCGATCCATCGCCAGGGTGTACTGGGTCAAGTCGTTGGTGCCGATGGAAAAGAAATCCGCTTCGCGGGCGAATTGGGCCGCCATGATCGCCGCTGCCGGAACCTCCACCATGATGCCGGTCGCGATCGGCGCGGCCCCGAGGCGCTGCCGCTCTTCTTCCAGCATGGCCTTGGCGTCGCGCAGCTCTGACAGCAGTCCGACCATCGGGAACATGATTAGGATCTTGCCGAAAGCCGCTGCACGCAAAATCGCCCGTAGTTGGGTACGCAGGATTTCCGGTCGGTCCAGGCAGATGCGCAGGCCGCGCTCGCCGAGGAAAGGGTTTTCCTCCTTCGGAATGGGCAGGTATCGCAGCGGCTTGTCCCCACCCACGTCGAGCGTGCGTATGATCAGCGGCCGCTCCGGCCCCAGCGCCTCGGCGATGGCCTTGTAGGTCTCGAACTGCTCGTCCTCGCTGGGCGCCGTGGCGCGCTCCAGGAACAGGAACTCGGAGCGCAGCAGCCCGACGCCCTCGCCGCCCAGACCCGAAACCTGTACGGCTTCCTTCAGACCGCCGATGTTGCCGACCACCTCCATGCGGTGGCCGTCCAGAGTGACTGCCGGCTCTTGCGCCACTGCCATGTCTGCCTGCCGGCGAACAGTCAGCCGTTCCTGAGTCGCGCGGATGCGGGCGACTTCCTCCGGCGACGGGTTCAGTCGCAGCGTCCCCTTGCCGCCGTCGACAATGACCGGCGTGCCGTTGGGCAGTTCCAGGGCTCGCGGCTCGATGCCCGCCACCGCCGGGATGTCCAGCGAGCGTGCCAGTATGGCGACGTGCGAAGTCGCGCCCCCCAGCGTGGTGCAAAAACCGCGAACCCGGTTCCGGTCGAGGCTGGCCGTATCGCTCGGCGTCAGTTCCTCCGCCACCAGAATGGCGTCGACCGGAGGTTCCGGGCGCTCTGGCTCACCCCCCGTCAGCAGAGTGAGCACGCGCCGTCCCACGTCTCGCAGATCGTTCGCACGAGCCGCCAGCAGCTCAGTGCGCAGAGCGGCCAGCCGGTCGGAATGGGTGGTGTATGCCGCGTGCCAGGCGTACTCGGCGCTCTTGCCCTTGGCCAGCGCCGATTGGGCGATGTCCAGCAGATCAGGATCGTCGAGCAACTCCTGATGGGCGGCGAAGATGGCGGCCTTGTCTTGCGCCCGATCTTCCTGCAGCCGCGCCTGCAGGGCTTCCAACTGGTTCTGCGCGGTGGCGATGGCATCGTCGAGGCGCCGGCGCTCCCGCTGCGGCGTGCCCTCGGCGGTTTCGACAATCGGAATCTCCTCATGCCGGACCTGGAACACTTCGCCGATCCCCAGACCCGGCGAAGCGGCAACGCCGATCAGCAGGTTCGGATCCTCCGAGCGCGGCCGCGGTGGCGGAGCGGCGTTGGCCGACACCTCGACGCTGGCCGGGGCCGGCGCGGGCTTGCAGCCCTCATCGCCCAAGCCATTGCGGAGCAGAGGCGTCAGGGTCTGGATAGCCGTGTCGGCATCGTCGCCCGTGGCCACCACCGTCACCTTGTCGCCATAACCGATTTCCAGACCCATGATGGCGACCACGCTCTTCGCGTTGGCTTGGCTATCGCCCTTCTGCATGCGCACGTCGGACTTGAATTTCTTGGCGACATTGGCCAGCACCGCCGCCGGGCGGGCGTGCAGGCCAGTCGGGTTGGGGATCAATATCGCCTCGGAGGTCACCGACCGAGCTGCCTCGGCCACTGCTTCAGCCTCGGCATCACCTGCCAAATTCAGCTCCAGAATCACGTCCTGCCCGGCGGTGACGTTGCCGGAGCGCGGAACGAAGCTCGCGACGCGCTCGCTGTTGGTGATGACGATCTGGGTCAACAGGCTCTTGGCGTGGGTGGCGACGTAATCGGCGTCGAAATCGATCAGGGCGTCGCCGGTCTTCACCGCATCGCCGGCCTTGACGCGCGGGGTGAACCCGCTGCCCTTCAGCCCGACGGTATCGAGACCGATATGCATCAGCACTTCGATGCCGTGCGCGGTGGCGAGGGTGACGGCATGGCCGGCCGCGTGCAATTGCACGACCTTGCCATCGCAGGGCGCGCGCAGGCACTGGTCGAGCGGATCGATCGAGATGCCGTCACCGACCATCTTTTGGGCGAAAACCGGGTCGGGGATTCGTTCGATCGGCACCAGCGGACCGGACAACGGTGCGGTCAAGAGGATCCGGCGGGATGTCGGATCGCGGTCGGCGGCTTTGTTCATTTGATCATTGCTCCGCGTGGGGGTTCTCCAATGGCGCTACCGCGAACGGCGACGCCACTAGCGCGCCGCTGCTGCGCCGCAACCACCAATCTGCTGGTGCCCCGGCGCGTTGTTCGGAAAGTCAATGAACGATTGCTGCTGACTGATGTATGTGGAATACAGTAGCATGGATTGGAGCATTTCGAGTTCGGCAATTTTGGGTCACAATCGCTGCGGCGCGGACGGTCGCTGCCCTACGGCTCCAGGCACTGGACCGGATGGACGACGGTGAGCGTTGGCGGGCAGCCCGGCGCATTCCCCCGATCGGGTGGCATCGGGAGCGGCATCACCGGCTATATTCCGAGGACGAGATGATCGATCGCCCACCTGCGCAACTGAATCCGCAGGGCATCGCCCTGTTCCTGGACTTCGACGGCACGCTCGTGCGTTTCGATCGTCCCGACCAGTCGCTACCCGTCGTGGATGCGCGGCTCAAGTCGCTGCTGGTCGAGCTTCTCGGCGCCTTGGACGGCGCGCTCGCCGTCGTCAGCGGCAGGGCGCTAGACACGCTCGAAGGGCTGCTCGCCCCGCTACGCCTTGCCGCTGCCGGAGAACACGGGTCGCAGTGGAGAATGGCACCCAATGCGCCGCGACAGTCGATTGACGTGTCCGCCAGCCTGCGTACGATGCCGGCCGCCTGCCAAGCGCTGCTGGCTCGTTTCCCGGGCGTCCGGCTCGAGGTAAAGCCGCATTCCCTCGTCCTTCATTTTCACGGTCAGCCGGCGCTGCGCGATGAACTTGCCCAAGCGGTCGGGCAGCTTTGCCTGCCCGATACCGGAATGGCGCTGCTCCATGCGCGGGGCATGGTGGAGATAAAGTCCGCCGACGTCGACAAGGGCGTCGCCGTAACGCGCTTCATGGGCCACACTCCGTTTGCCGGGCGGACACCGGTCTATGTCGGCGACGATGTGAGCGATGAACGGGCGTTTGCCGCGATCAATGCCCTGGGTGGCATTTCCGTCAAGGTGGGAGCCGGGCCCTCACATGCCCGTTTCCGGCTCGACGACGACCGTGCCGTCCGAGAGTGGCTCGGTGAGCTGTTGCGCGCCTGAATCCTCTTGTGGCAAGGCGGCGGCATTCCACGACCTGGGGGTCATCTCAAGAAACGGTCGTTTCTGCAATCACCATACGCTGGTACAGATTCGATCGAAAGGCGCGGAATTCCAAAACGACGCCCGAATCTGCGCGAAGTTCTTCAACAGCCGACCCACTCCGGCCGTTCGGCCATGCGCAGCGCCGACGGCAGTATTCCGTGTTGAGCCGTGTAGCTGTTCACGCGAATCGGCCGACAACTGCTCGGCCCGAGCGAACGAGCGGCGGAAAGCGCTAACGTTGGCTTACAAGACTGAGCTCGCGCCGCGATATCGTTGCCCGACGTCGTAGAGCGCCATATCCGTCCGTATCGCGTGGGCCTTGGAGTGCTTGCCGCGCAAGCGCTCGCCCTTGCGCCTGTCGGCGATCAGCGCCTGCACTCACGCGACCAACTCGGCGGGGTAGGCAAGGCGCGGGCCCGGCTTTATGGCCGGGCCCGCCCCGTGGCCGGACCCGCCGCACGCTCCCAGGGTGGAACCGGCTGAAAGCGCTCGAGAAGCGTTTCCAGCAGCACCTTGACCTTAGGCACGCGTACCCGGCTGGGTGTAAAGCAGGCGTAGAGCTCGCGGCCGAACACGATGTTGGGCTCGTAATCGTCGAGCACGGTACGCAGCGCCCCGCTCGTTAGCTCGCGATGGCACAGGTAGGTGGGGAGGATCGCGATGCCGTGGCCAGCGAGTACCGCATCGAGCATGCAGTCGGCGCTGTTGAAATGGAAGCGGCTGCGTACCGGCACGCGCACCTCGGTCTCGTGATCGTCGAGCAGCGACCAGATCTTGTCGTCCCGAAGCACGTAGCTCAGGCACTGGTGCCGCAGCAGTTCTTGGGGCGAGCGCGGTGTGCCGTGGCGCGCTAGATAGGCCGGCGCGGCGCAGATCACCCGGCGCAGGCTCACGATCTTGCGTGCCACCGCTTCCTCGGGCGGCAGCCGGGTCATGCGCAGCGCGAGGTCGATGTTGTCGCCCACCAGGTCGACGACGTTGTCGGTGAGGAGTAGCTCGCATTCCAGGTCGGGATGGGCTGCGGTGAGTTCCGGAACGAGCGGTGCGATCCAGTGCCGGCCGAAGGTCACCGTGGCACTCACCCGCAGCGTGCCGCGCGGCGCCTCGCCGAGATTGCGCACCGCGAGTTCGGTGCCCGCAACCGCCTCGAGCGCCCGCAGTGCGTGCTGGTGGAAGACCTCGCCGGCCGACGTTAGCGCCAGCCGACGGGTGGAGCGCTCGAACAGGCGCAGGCCAAACGCGCGCTCGAGCTCGGCAACCTGCTTGCTGATCTGTGCGCGCGTGCAGCCCAGCGCACACGCCGCGGCGGCCATGCTGCCGCCATCGACCACGCGCACGAAACTCTCCCATGCCGGAAGCCAGCTCATCCGGTACTCCGCCGCCGAGGCGGTGGCCTGCGCCGGCAGGCGAAGCGTGCTGCTCGAAACATCTGTCAATGAATCGTTGACGCGGTGCGTCGAATTATGGGCTTTTTCGCACCCGATCGGGAAACTATCCTGGCATCGTCGCGCCGCTCGTTTCTTTCTCCAACCGCTTCGCGGCCTTTCTGCTCCCTCAGGTGGTCAACATGTTCCATACCCTGCGCCGGCCCGAAGTGCTAGTCGTCACCCTCGCCGCAGCCGGCATCCTCGCCATCACCATGGGTGCACGCCAGTCGCTCGGTCTATTCGTGAGTCCGCTCAATTCAGCGACCGGCCTTGGCATCGCGTCGATCAGCGTGGCCCTGGCGATCGCCCAGTTCACCTGGGGCGCAATCCAGCCGATCGCCGGCGCCGCTGCCGACCGCTACGGCCCCCGCGCGGTGCTGATCGGCGGCATTCTGTTGCTCGCGCTCGGCAGCGCGATCACCCCCTTCATGGACTCGACCTTCGGCTTGATCGTGTCGCTCGGCCTGCTGTCGGCAATCGGCTCGGGCGCCAGCAGCTTCTCGGTATTGATCGGCGCGGCCGCCCAACGCCTGACGCCGGAGGCGCGCGGCGCGGCCTCGGGCGTCATCAATGCCGGCGGCTCGTTCGGTCAGTTCGTGTTCGCCCCGGTGCTGCAGAAGCTGATCCAGTCTTTTGGCTGGATAGGTGCGATGTGGTCGATGGCGGCGATGACGCTGATGGCTTTGCCGCTGATCGGCACGGTCGCACGCCGCGGCCAGACGCCGGCGCACTACGTGGAGGAGGACACCGGCGCCCTCCGCGCGATCCGCAATGCCCTCGGCGACCGTAGCTACCTTCTGCTGCACGCGGGCTTCTTCACCTGCGGTTTCCATATCGCCTTTCTCGTCACCCACCTGCCCGGCGAGGTCGATCTGTGCGGCCTGCCGCCCTCGGTGGCGAGCTGGTCGCTCGCAATCATCGGCCTCGCCAACATCTTCGGCAGCCTGTATGCGGGTGCCTGCGTGGCGCGCTATCGCAGCAAGCACGTGCTCGCTGCGATGTACGGCTCACGTGCGCTGCTGATCGCGGTCTACCTGATGGCGCCAAAGACGGAATTGACCTTCTACCTGTTCGCCGCCGGCCTCGGCTTCACCTGGCTCGCGACCGTTCCGCCTACGGCCGCGCTGGTCGGCAAGCTCTTCGGCGTGCGCTACCTGGCGACGCTGTTCGGGCTGACCCTGCTTTCGCACCAGATCGGTGGCTTCCTCGGCGCCTGGCTCGGCGGGTTGAGCATCACGATGACTGGGGACTACGGCTGGATGTGGTATGCCGACATCGCGCTAGCGGCCGCCGCAGCAGTGGTGAATCTGCCTATCCGCGAGGCGCTGGTCGCGCCCGCCGCGGTTGCGGCCTAAGCCTGGCCGGGCCTGGACATCGTCATTCCCAACAGGAGAAAGCAATATGAGCAAGCTTCGTTCAGACATCGACGTCAACCTGCTGAACCAGCGTGGCGGCGAGTATCTACCCGGCTATCTCGGCATCGAGATGCTCGAGCTCGGCGAACGTATGTTGACGAGCCGCATGCCGGTCATGAAACTGCATGTTGCCCCAATCGAATTCCTGCACGCGGCGAGCGTCGTCGCGTTGGCCGACACCACCTGCGGCTACGCCACCATCGCCCACCTGCCCGAAGGCGCGCAGTCCTTCACTACCATCGAGCTCAAGAGCAACCACCTCGGCACCTTGCGCGACGGCAGCATCGCCTGTGTCGCCTCCGCCCAGCACCTCGGCCGCACCACGCAGGTGTGGGACGCGGTGGTGTCCGATGAGGCCGACGGCCGCAAGATCGCACTGTTCCGCTGCACCCAGATGATCCTGTGGCCCAAAGGCTGAGCGCGTCTGCAGCGCATCATGGCCAGCTTGTAACTCTGATATGGCTTAACGCTGGCAATAGAAACGACAAGAACCAACTGCATGATGACGCAGTAATGTTGAGTCGCAATCCGGAGTCGCAATCCGCGCGCAGGGGACGGTGCGGGGTCCGGGTGGTAGCGACGGTTGATCATGCGGATATGCGCGGGTTGGTTATCGCCTGACATCTATTCGTCGTGGATCTGCCTCGCCCTAGGCGCGAGCGTCGGGACGCAATGCCCGGCTCATAACGTTTGCGAGGGTTCTCCGAATACCGCGACCGCACCCCGCCTCCTGTACGCAGTCTGCTTCATCGATGCATAGGCGAGTCCGTGCCATTGGTTGTCTTGTTCGCGCCGCGGCCAGCATCGCAGGCTTATCCACAGGCGCTCAGCGCAGGTGCCCCGCACGCATGGAGCGTAGCGCCTGTGGATAGCCGTCTTTGGACGCGACGGCGGATACCTCACGGGCGATCGCCCAGACGAAGCCGGCGAGCTCGCGGGCAATCGCAGTCATGATCTTGTTCTGCTTCTTGCCCTTGGCCCGCAGAACGCGATAACGCTTGCATAGCCGCAACTGCGCCTTCCAGGCGATGTTGCGGATGTTCCGGGCGAGTTTGTCCTAGCGTTTGGTGATCGAGCCACGGCGGGTCGATGGGCCGCTGGAGTATTCGCTCGGAATCAGGCCGAGGTAGGCCATGAGTTGGCGCGGATTGTCGAAGCGGTCGATCTGGCCGATCTCCGCGGCGAGCGTGGTGCCGACGACCAGTTGGACGCCGCGCAGCGTCTGCAAGGCCTCGGCCACGGGCTTGAGGCGCCATTCGAGCACGGCATCGCGCAGGTTGCCTTCGACGCGTTCAAGACGCTCGCTCGCCGCAGTCACCGCGTCGACGTATTCCTGAAAGACGATCTGCCGTACCGGTTGATCCAGCTTGATGCCGGCGATCCAGCGCACATGCGCCCGGATCCAGTCTGTCACCGGCTGTGACCGCGATTGCAGTGCATCGTCGGCAACTGCAGCATCCGTGAGCGCCAGACCCGAACGAAACCCGCGACGGCCCGAGGGGCAATTCCTCGCTGCATGGATGACCCTTGCGAGTGACCCGGGCGCGACCAGTGGGAAGAGGTTGTCCGCCTATGGCATGACTCCGATGCTCGGCCGCAATCCGAGCCGGAAGTCTGCTGCACTCGCCGCTCTTCGTGCGCCACTAGCGGCCGTCGGGCTCACGCCGAAAAGACGGCTCTTGGGAAAGGACCGCTCTTTGCTGGCAACCGCAGATTACCACCACCCCTCGAATTGCACGCCGACGGTCGAGCCGTGATTCTGCCCGGCGAAGACGCCGCTCGAGGATAGGGAGGCCACGGCTGAATCGGTCGATCCATTGGCCGCCAGGCGCGCCGCATCGTTCCACTTGGCATAGGTATAGAACAGCCGCACTTCGGGTCTGGACCAGAAGTTCGTGCCTTTCCACGCGTAGCTCGGCGCGATCGTCAGCTTGGTGAGATTGCGCGCCTCGCCGCCGGAAGGCTTGACGCGGTCGTAGCCGAGTTCGCCCTGCAGCTTGATGTGTTGCGAAATGCCGTAGGTGAGGCGCCCGCCCAGCGATGACCATGTCTGATCACCCGTATTCGACTTGTCCTTCTGATACACCGCGGTCAGCATACCGCCGAGCTGTGGCGTCACTTGCGCATAAACGCCCTCGACGATGCGCAAACGCTTGACGTCCGACTTCGCGGCGAGATCCCCGGTGCCGCCGAGCCCGATGCCGGGCCCGACGCCATATTGCAGCGCCAGCTTGTTCCAGCCGTCGCCGAGGATTTGCGTTTGGCGGTGCTGCACCGTGACCGCCCAGCCGTTGTCTCCGCCGCCCGAATTTCCACTGGTGGGAATAGCGCTCAAGCCTAGTTCCAGATCACCATTGGGATTGACATGAATGCCGCGCACCTGGAAATCGTGACGCGTTGCATATTGTTTCTGGTCTTGGTTATCCTCGCGAAACAGGGCATAGCTGAGCTTGACGCTGCCGACGCCGACATCCTCGATGCCGGCACCGGTTCCCTGCGGGTTCCAGTAGAAATAGTCGGTGATGTGAATGTCCTCGCGCTTGTAGTATCTGCGGCCGAACCAGAGACTGCCGCCATTCAGTGCCGACAACTTTTCCGCCGACAGGTAGGCTTGCGCCAAGCGGCCGTAGGTGCTGTTGTCCGTCAGCATCTTGCTGGCAGAGGTCGGTGAAAAAACGCTGAGCATGACGTTTGCCTTGAGCGTCGTACCGTCCTGCAATTTCGTCAGCTCCTGGCCCAGGAGCAATTCGCCGTAGATCTCGCACTCGTTGCCGAGCCGGTATTTGGCGCCGGCGCCCGCCAGTTTGAAGCAAGCAGCCCGGCCCGATTCGGAGTTCACGCCGCCAAGCGCGCGAATATAGGGATTGACGTCAAGGGCAGCAGCCTGCTGCCAGAAGGTGAGTGCGGCCAGGGCCACCCCAAGCTTCACTGCATTTTGATTGCACATTCTCGGATCCTCCATATCGGCATTGCTGCGAGTTCGGGCAACAAATCCCCCTGCCTTGCCCGATGCGGTAAGGGGTTGATGCGATCGGTTTGGACGTGGTCCGACCTGGTGACGTTATCGGGCGGCTACTGGACCATCGACGATCGGCTTCTTCAGCAGCATTAGCATGGCCGCCGTCACGATGGTGCCGGCAACAATGGCGGCAATGTAGGGCATCAGATTGCCGACGGCATTGGGGATCGCGAGCACGAATACGCCGCCGTGAGGCGCCCGCAGCGTGCATCCGAACAGCATCGACAGCGCCCCAGTCACCGCTGCTCCTGCGACACAGGACGGAATCACGCGCAACGGATCCTTCGCCGCAAAGGGTATGGCTCCTTCGGTGATGAACGAGATACCCAGCACGGCGGCAGCCTTGCCGGCTTCCCGCTCATCGGCCGAGAAGCGGTTTCTGGCAATGAAAGTGGCGACGGCAATACCCAGCGGCGGCACCATGCCGGCCGCCATCACCGCGGCCATGGGAAGGAAGGTGCTGCTTGCCAGGAGCCCGACCGCGAATGTATAGGCCGCCTTGTTGATCGGCCCGCCCATATCCACCGCCATCATTCCGCCCAGCAACAGGCCGAGGATGACGGCATTGGTGGAGCCCATGCTTTGCAGGAAGTGGGTGAGGCCGTCCATGATGGCCTTGGCCGGTCCGCCCACGACATAGACCATCAGGAGTCCGACGACCAGGGTCGATAGCAGCGGGATGACCAGTACCGGCATCAGACCCTCGAAATGGGTCGGCACCTTGATGTACTTGCGCATGCCGAGGGCGACGTAACCTGCCAGGAATCCAGCCACGATGCCGCCCAGAAATCCGGCCTGCAGTTGACTGGCGAGCATGCCGCCGATCAGTCCGGGCGCGAGCCCTGGCCGGTCGGCGATGGAAAACGCGATGAACCCGGCGAGTACGGGAACCATCAGGGCGAATGCCGCACCGCCGCCGATGTCCATCAGCGAGGCCGCCAGCGTCCCCTTTTCCTTGAAGGCCTCGATGCCGAAAATGAATGACAGTGCAATCGTCAGACCCCCGGCGACGACGATGGGCAGCATGTAGGAGACACCGGTGAGCAGATGCTTGTAGGGACCAGCCCGCTTCTCGGCTTGGCTCGCTTTGGCCTTCTGCACCGCCTGCAGCAAGTCGCCGCCGGACTCGGGCTTTACGGCGAACGCCTCTTGCATGACCTTTTCGGTCTCCTTCAGCGCCCTGCCGACCGAAGTTTCATAGACGGCCTTGCCGCCGAAGCGCGATTTATCGACGTGCGTGTCGGCACCGATGATCACCACGTCGGCTGCGGCGATGTCCTCGGCCGAGAGTTGATTCTTTGCGCCGACCGAGCCCTGGGTTTCCACCTTGATGTCGTAGCCATGGGAAGCGGCCGCTTTCTTCAGGGCCTCCGCCGCCATGAAGGTATGGGCGATGCCGGTGGGGCAGGCGGTGATCGCAACGATCCTTTTCTTCTGCGGCGCCTGTGGCGTCGGCGCCGCAGCCGTCGTCGATGACGGCTTGGCGGCGGGCGCGATGCCGATCAGTGCCAGCGCTGCATCGAGGACGCCCTGCGTATCCCGGATGGCCGCGCTGGTGCTGGTTTCATAGACTTGCTTGCCGGCGAAGCGCGTCAGTTCGACATGGGTGTCGGCGGCGAGGATGACAAGGTCGGCGGCCGCCACGGCCTCGTCGCCGAGCGTGTCCTTGGCACCTGCCGCGCCCTGGGTTTCGACACTGATGGTGTGGCCCATCAATGCGGCGGTCTTCTTCAACGCTTCGGCGGCCATGTAAGTGTGGGCGATGCCGGTCGGACATGCGGTTACGGCGACGATGTTTGCCATTTCGGTGTCTCCTTTGGAATTTGCTTGGCGCGGGCAGGCGCTCACTGCGCCACGGCCCGCACGGTGACCTGCTGCATGAGCGACTCAATGGTCTGCACCGTCGGCAGCCGCGGACCGAGCTGCGTGAGTGCACCGACGGCGGTTGCCGTGGCGAGACGGGCACAGTCCGCCAGTGACCATCCGCGCGCCTTTCCGGCGACGAACCCTGCGACCATGGCATCGCCGGCGCCGACCGTGCTCTTCACCACGACCGCGGGCGGGACGGCGAGCAGACAGTCGTCGACATCGACGAACAATGCGCCCTGCTTGCCCATGGAAATGACGACGCACTGGATACCGTCCCGCACCAAGCCGCGCGCTGCATCGACCACCGCCGCCTGGGTGGGCAGGCTTTCGCCAAGCAGTTCCTCCAGCTCGGCGATGTTGGGTTTTATGGCAAACGGCGCCTCGCCAATTGCATCGCGCAGCGGCTCGCCACTGGTATCGAGCACCACGCGCTTGCCAGCACTCTTAAGCATGCTCACCCATTCGCCGTAGAGACCGACCGGGATCCCGGCGGGCACGCTGCCCGACAATACGAACCACTCGTGATCGGGGATCAAGGCTGCAAGTCTGTTGCGCAGCGCCGCGACATCATCGGCGCTCGCCGATTGCCCTGGAAAGTTGATATCGGTGATGCGCTGTTGCGCCTCGTCGATGATCTTGACGTTGACCCGCGTCTTCCCCGGAATGCGAACAAAGCCGTCGGTCATACCCTTCTGGGCGAACAGCCGGTCGAAAGCAATGGCGTTCTCGCTCCCGAGAAAGCCGGTGACGGCAACGCGGAAGCCCAGATCCGCCAGGAAGGAGGCGACATTCACCCCCTTGCCGCCCGGGTCGGACTGGTCCCAGTCGACGCGGTTGACTTCGCCCGCAGCGAAGTTGGCTATCGCGACGCTTTGGTCGATGGCGGGATTCATCGTGACGGTGACGATGCCGATTGATTGAGTCATCATGATCTCTCCCAACGCTAAAGGGCGCGCACTTCAGCCGCCGTTTGGCATGCCAGCGCGCGCTGGGCCAGGGCCTCGATGTCGGCGAAGGCGAGCTTGCGAATCCTGGCCTTGACGGCGGCGACGCTGGGGATGCTCATGCTCAGTTCGGCGACACCCAGGCCGGCCAGGATCGCCGCACCCTTGGGGTCGCCGGCGATGCCGCCGCACACCCCCACCCACCTGCCGGCCGATTTCGCCGCCTTGACGCTCATGTCGATCATGCGCAGCACCGCCGGGTGCAAGGCGTCGGCCTGCCGCGCCAGGCTCGGATGCAGTCGGTCCATGGCCAGCGTGTACTGGGTCAGATCATTGGTGCCGATCGAAAAGAAGTCCGCATGGCGGGCCAACTCGGCGGCCATCAGGACGGCCGAGGGCACCTCGATCATGATGCCGATCTCGACCGGCTTGGCATGCAGCTCTCCGCGCACTTCCTCGGCGATCGCGCGGGCGGTGATCAGCTCTTCCACTGTTGCGATCATGGGAAACATGATCTTCACCGGACCGGTTTCGGCCGCGCGGAAGATGGCGCGCAATTGCGGCTTAAACAGATCGAGCCGTGCCAGACACAGTCGGATGCCGCGCACGCCGAGGAAGGGGTTCTGCTCGGCTGGTAGCGACAGATAGGGCACTTCCTTGTCGCCGCCGATATCTAGCGTGCGTATGATCAGCGGCAGGCCATTGAGGGCCTTGGTCATCGCCCGGTAGGTTTCGAACTGCTCCTCCTCGGTGGGCGGCTCGGATCGACCCAGGAACAGGAATTCGGTGCGCAGCAGACCGACCCCTTCCGCACCGGCATTGACGGCCTGTTCGGCTTCCGCCGCAGATCCGATGTTGGCGACCACTTCGACGCGCCGGCCGTCGCTGGTGATTGCCGGTTGGTAGCAAGCAAGGCGCTCGGCCTCGCGACGCGCCTGCCAGTCCTGTTGCGCGCTCCGTGCCAGCGTCAGATCCGCCTCGGTCGGTTCGAGATAGAGGTTGCCGGAATCGCCATCCAGGATGCAAAGCGCATCCTCAGGCTGGTGGAGGATCGCCGGGCCTGCCCCGACGATAGCCGGGATATCGAGGGAGCGGGCGATGATGGCCGTGTGAGACGTGGGCCCGCCGGCAGCGGTGCAGATGCCAAGAACCTTTGTGGGATCGAGCTTGGCCGTGTCCGATGGCGACAGATCCTCGGCCACCAGAATAACCGGCGAGTCAGGCAGACTCGGTTCTTCCTCCAGCGTGTCCGCCAGCAGGCGCAATACACGCCGTCCCACGTCCTGCAGATCGACCGCACGCTCCTTCAGCAGCGCATCGCCCAGGCTTGCCACGTCCTGTGCCCGCTCGTCGACCGTCTGACGCCACGACCATCCGGCGCTGTGGCCGGCCTTGATGCGCTGATGCGCGGTATCGATCAGATCCGGGTCGTCGAGGAATTCCTCATGGGCACGAAAGATGGCCGCCCGGGCGGCGCCGCTGCGCTCCTTGACCTCGTCATGAAGCTCCTGCAACTGTGCCTTGGCCGCCTCGATCGACTGGTGCAGGCGAATCGCCTCGCGTGCTGCATCGTTGGCGGTGACGGCGACGACGATCTTCTCGCGCCGGAAATGTCGCAAGGGTCCGATGGCAAGTCCCGGCGAGGCAGCGATACCGGCGATCGCCTTGGCCTCCAGCGCGAGAGCGGGACCGGCTGCGGGCTGTGGCGCGGCGTGACCGGTCTCACCCTCCTCCTCAAGTCCGTGTTTCACGGCTGCTTCCAGCGCCTGGAGCGCGGCATCCTCGTCGGCGCCTCGCGCCATGATGCGAATCGAGGCGCGCTCGTCTGCGCCCAGTTTCAGCAGAGACACCAGACTCTTGCCGTTGGCCACCTTGCTCACATGACGCACGCGAATTTCCGACTGGAACTGTTTGGCGATCTCGACGAAGGCTGTGGCTGGCCGGGCGTGAAGTCCCGCACCGCTGGGCAAGGCAACATCCACCCATTTGGCGAAATCATCCGCCTGCGCCGCCGCAGCGGCGATACCGGGTTGCGCCTCCCGCGGCTGGGTAAGCCGCGCGATGATGTCCATGGGATCGTCGGTATTGGCTAGGCGGCGGACCGTCTCCGCATCATCGAGCACGTCGGTCAGGTTGGCCAGCAACTCGATATGCTCGTCGGAGCGCGCGGCAATGCCCACCACCAGGTAGACCGTTTCGCCCGAATTCCACTGCACGCCGGCCGGAATTTGCGCCACGGCAATGCCGGTATGCACAATCAGATCCCGGTCCTTGGGCAGTCCGTGGGGAATGGCAATACCGTTGCCAAGATAGGTATTGGCCACCTTCTCGCGCAGCAGCATGCTGTCGATGTAGCCGGGCTTCATGTTGCCGCTGTCGACCAGCAGGCTACCCACGAGGCGGATGGCCTCGGTCTTGTCTCGGGCCTGAGCGTGCAGTCTGATGCTTTCCTTGCCGAGCTTGATCATGTCATTCCTCCTGGTGTTCAACACTTCAAAACGCGCCGATGCCCATGTGCCCGCCGGCTGGTCGCGGCGACTGGAATCGCTCGGCACGCGCTGCTATCGACCACTTTCGATCCAGCTGCTCACATCGCATCGGCAAAGGTGATCGCGATTCCGGCGGCCCGGGCTGCATCGGCGCCCTCCTCGATCAGTCCGCGATTGACAATCCAACGCGAGACTTTCCCCAACGGCACGATAGGTGCATAGGACTGCTGGCCCCACTTGGCGCTATCGGCGATGGCGCATACGGTCTTGCTGCGGTCGATGACCGCGCGCTTGACCACCGCCTCGACGTGATTGGAATTGCTCCAACCCATGGCGGTATCGACGCCGCCGGCACCCATGAAAAACACATCGATAGCGAGACCGGAGATCTGCGCCAGCGCGGTCGGACCTACCGTGCTGAGCGCGTTCTGGTAGACGTCTCCGCCGATCAGTTGCACGCTGTAAGGCGTCTGGCCGGCCAGCTCGGTGGCGATGGTGATGCCATGCGTGACGATGTGCAGATGGGTAATGTGATTCAGTCCCTGGCGAATGGCGCGCGCCAAAGCCAATGCGGTGGTGCCGGCGTCGATGTACACCGTTTGGCCGCTCTTCAGCAGTCGTGTCGCGGCGTAGCCGATAAGTTGCTTCTGTGCCTGGTCATGTTCCAGTCGCAAGGAATAGTTGATATCGCGGTTGAGCAGCACCGCCCCGCCATGCACCCGACGCAACTGGCCGCGTGACTCCAGTTCCTGCAGATCGCGCCTGACCGTCATTTCAGACAGATGGAACTGCTCGGCAAGCTGCCGCGTGCGGCACTCGCCGCGCGCGGCCAACTCCGACAGGATTAATTGAAGCCGATGGTCTACCAAGTGGTCAGCCATGATCACGTCCCCTCCTTGAAGGAATGTTGCCGTCGCAGGCGCACCGCGCACCGACAAGGCGCGCGAGAGCAGATCCCCCGCATGCTGAGAGGTATCGACACGGCCATTCGGCGTGCAGCGAAGGCGAGCTCTGCGCGTGATTCCATATGCCCCGTCGCAGGGAAGGCCGAACAGAACCTTGTGAAGATGGTAGGTCACGGAGAATCCTTCTTTCGCTAACCGGCCAAAACGGTTGATTGAGTACGTTCGGGTGTGTTCATAGTCAGCACATAATCGCACACGCTCAAACATTTCGCAAGCACTTTTTTTGCTGCACTGCGTCGCCACACCGATGATGGCGTGCCGAATGGATCGCCATGGACTGTCATGGAACATCTGGCAGCTCCGAAACTGGCGCGGGCAACGCGCGACCAGTTTGCTCGGCACTGCTGGCTCAAAATCTCGAAACCGGAGAATATGAAGCAACCGACAAGGCTGTCGGTTGCGGCTGTTGACGCTTCTGGCTGGCCAACAACCGCCATCAGCCATGGAGCAGACATTCGGGATAATCGGCTGGCTGCCTGCGGTCGCCCTTGTGGTCCGCCCACGAAGATGCTTGGCGACCCGATAATGCAGTCTGCCATTGTTCGGATCTGTGCGAAGGTGGATGTGTCTTGAGACTGTGGTGATGGCCGGTGATGCTTGACTTTCCGTGGAGGCGATCATGTCCCGACGACTGATGAAGCTATGTTTGAGTACCGCAGGCGCAACGGTGATTTCAACGAGTGCGATGCTGGCTGTCGCCCAAGACTCGCTGTCGCGCGGCAGCAAGGACTGGGCACCTACGGTGGTTTCCAGATCGGGCATCGGCACGGCCAACGCCGTGGCCGAAGGGCGTGTAGCGCGTCGAGAAATCGAGGGCTGGTGCGCGAACTGGTCGCCGGACGACAAGGGTTGTGTCACGCGGGAACTGTCGAATCCCGACGCCAGGAAATCCTATCGTGCTTCCGCCGATTGCCTCGCCGGTCGCATTACGCCTATCGATGGCAACACTTATGCCTTCGCCGGCGTATGGGACAACAGCGATATCGGCGGCGGCCGCACGCGTTGGCGTGATGCCTCGGGCAAGATCGTCGGCCGCGACAATGCCAGCGGCGGGCTCGGGATTTCGCAACAATGGGAGGTGCTGTGTCCCGGTCCGCTCAAGTTCGGTCGCGCGTCGAGCGGCCCGCCCGCGTCAAAGGCTGCGCAGCCTGTCGTCGCCGCGCGATTCGCAGTCGGCGAAGCGGTCGAAGCACGCTATGGCCGTGACTGGGTGCGCGGCCGCGTTGCCAGCATTCGTCAGTCGAGAAACGCGCAAGGCCCCGAAGTCGTGTATGAAGTACTGCTCGAAAACGGCAGGCGCGGCATGCTGCCGGCAAGGATGATCCGGAAGGCGGGCGGGTAGCCGCGGCGCAATGTCGACTTCGCAATGGCGGCAACCCATGCGTGGTGTTTTTGACCGGGTGTCCACACACGACCGGACACAAGGAGAAAATGAATGATCGACCTCTACACGGCTGCCACACCGAACGGCCACAAGATTTCCATCGCGCTCGAAGAACTCGCGCTGCCCTACGAGATGCACGTGCTGGATCTGGCGGAGAAACAGCAGAAGGCGCCCTGGTTCCTGCAGATCAATCCCAACGGCCGCATCCCGGCCATCATCGATCGCGACGCGGACGATTTCGCCGTGTTCGAGTCGGGTGCGATCCTGATCTATTTGGCCGAGAAGACCGGCAGGCTGATGCCGCCGGACTCGAAGGGGCGCTCGCGCGTGCTGCAGTGGCTGATGTTCCAGATGGGCGGCATCGGCCCGATGATGGGGCAGGCCAATGTGTTCTTTCGCTACTTCCCGGAGAAGATCCAGCCGGCAATCGACCGCTACCAGGGCGAGGTCCGGCGCCTGTTCCGCGTGCTGGACGGGCGGCTCGCGGGCCACGAATACCTTGCCGGCGACTACTCGATCGCCGACATTGCCAACTGGGCCTGGGTCCGCACCCATCGCTGGTCTGGGGTGGAGGTGGACGACCTGCCGCATTTGCGGCGCTGGATCGACGCGCTGCGCGCCCGCCCGGCGGTGCAGCGCGGCATCGAGCGACCACCCTCGTCGATGGACAGCGGCGCCGGCGACGAGGACAAGGCGCGCCGCTTCGCCGAGGACGCGCGCAAGATGGTCGAGGTCGGCCAGTCGAAGAACCAGGGCGTTTGAGGAGCGACGGATGAAACTCTACGTATCGGAAAGGGCGCCCAATCCGCGCCGAGTGCAGATGTTCGTGGCCGAGAAGGGCATCGCGGGGCTCGAACAAGTGCGGGTCGCCATCGGCGCCGATGAACACAAGAGCGCGGCCTTTCGTGCTCTGAATCCCCTCGCGCGCCTGCCGGTGCTCGAACTCGACGACGGCCGCATGCTGTGCGAGACGCGCGCCATCTGCAGCTATCTGGAGGGCTTGCATCCCGAGCCCAACCTGATGGGCGAGGGCTTCGACGAGCGCGCCTTCATCGAGATGGCCGATCGGCGCATGGAGTGGTACCTGTTTCTCGGCATCACAAATTGGATACGCCACACCCACCCCGGGCTGGCGCCGCTCGAGCAGCCGCAGTTTGCGGACTTCGGCCGTTCCCAGGGCGAGAAGGTGCGCGAGGTCGCACGCTGGCTCGATGGCGAACTGGCCGCCCAGCCGTTCGTGGCGGGCGGCCGTTTCACCATCGCCGACATCACCGCGTTCTGCGCCATCGAGTTCGCGCGCGGCCTGATGAAGTTCGTGCCCGGCAAGGAGGGAATGGCGAACCTGCAGGCGTGGCGCGACCGGCTCGCGGCGCGGCCGAGCGCTTCGTCTTAATGATGGACGAATCCCGCTCTAGTCGGCCGAAGTGGCGTCATCGACGTCGCTGGTGAGGTTGCCGCCGGCTTCCGGGTGCGGCTCCTGTTGATGACTGCGGATGTCGGTCTGGCGCGGTCGCGTCGTGGCAATGGCCGTACCGTACGCTGCCGTGAATTCGATTTCGTCGATCTCGATCGTGTTCGAGGAATTGTGAGTCATGGTGATTTCCTTTCCAGAGACGGGTATTCATATTCGATGGTGAGTGCCGATTCGGCGCCGCAGACCAAGGCCGCGTAGAGAGCGGCGCGACCGGAATCCGTTCAAACGGTCACGTGCAAGTGGTCTGGCATGTGCTGACGGCGCGACGGCTTGTGCGCGGGGGAGGCGCCGACGAGCGATCTGTCGTCAGGCATTGCTTCATCGCACCGGGCCGATCGCCCGACGAGATCCGCAGTCGCGTGCCGCGTGATCCGCGCCCGAGCCGCCTCAGCAGCGTCCCGTGCGCGAAGCCGGCTCTGCCCGGGCGCGCCGCCGTGATATCGGCGCGAGTGGCGAGCGGCAGGTTGGACTATGTGCTGTTCTCATTGCATTGCTCCTTCCGCCGTCTTGCGGCGTTTGTCGGGCGATGTCGCGATCCGGGATGGGGACCACTTGAACGGCCGACCGGTCAGGTTACGGTGCAGCATCTGCGTGGGTCACACGCGAAGCCAGTAGAACGGTACACGACCAACATTTCAGCAACGCTACGATGTACCGCAAATCTTTCCAAGCGAATTGCGTGCCTGATCGGGTCGATACTCGCCCGGCAGCTGGCACAGCGTGGGACGCACTGCCTTCCGCTCACATATGCGCACCGGTACGGCGCGGCGTGCCCCGCTAAGGGGTCGCGTGACCGCCGGAAACCCTATGCAGTGATCGATCTGGCGATCACCAGGCAGGCGTGTAGGTCAAGCTTGTCGGCCGAGGCCGACGGTCACCGCGGGTTCGAGATTGGCCGCGGCGTCGGTTGCGTGCGGTTGCGAAGGCGTACTGCGGCGCTGATCGAGCCGGTCGATTCGACTGACTTCATTGTGCAGACGTTTCGTCGGGCGATCCGGTCAGCGGTACGAAGATCACCGGCAGAACGCTCCGTTCTTCGACCTCGCCTTGCTCGTCCTTGGTGAGAACGCGCAAGTCCTGGCCGTTGTAGCGATCGCCGACCGGCATGACCAACGTGCCGCCGGGCTTGAGCTGTTCGATCAGCGCCGGGGGGATCAAGGGCGCGGCAGCGGTGACCATGATCGCGTCGTAGGGTGCGTGCTCGGGCCAGCCGAAACGGCCATTGTCGGCGCGCACCTCGACGTTGCCGTAACCGAGTCGGCGCAGGCGTTCGCGCGCCTGCTCGGCGAGTTCTTCCACGATCTCCAGCGAGTAGACCCGTTTCACCAGATTGGCCAGGACGGCGGCCTGATAGCCCGAACCGGTGCCGATTTCCAGCACCACGTCATTGGCGCGGGGGCGGACCAGTTCGGTCATCAGGGCGACGATGTAGGGTTGGGAAACGGTTTGCCCATGGCCGATCGGCAGCGGCCGGTTGGCATAGGCGCTGTGCTGCAACTCGTCCGGCACGAAGGCGTGGCGCGGCACCTGTTGCAGCGCCAGCACGACCCGCTGTTCCAGGGTCGGGCACCCGGTCAGGTAACTCGTCGCGCGCATCTCGTCGCGAATCTGATCGAGCAGGAATTGAAGCTCCGAATCGATATCGGCTGTCATGGGCGCTCCCCGATAGACCCCGTTCTGCCGGTGAAGGGCTTGCCGCCATGCGGTCCGGCAGGTCCGGCCCGAACTGGCGAATCACCCGGATGACGTGATCGTCGCACAGGTGCCGTACCTTGCGCATCGCCTGGTTGATCAGGGCTCCAGCAGTTCCCGCTGGGCGCGCAGCCAGTTGTCGACTGCGTCGCCGTCCCGGCACGACTCGTGTATCTCATACGCCCGTCGCGCAATCGCCTGCTGCGACACGATGTTCATCGCGACGATCGATTCCCCGTGAACCTCTGCCGCCGAAGTGCGCTCGCTCGCGTAGCCGAGTACGGATACCCATTGGTCATTAAACCGGCGATCCAACACGAACGGAGAATGAACATCGAGGACGTAAGTCTGCTCCGCCGCTTGAAGGCGAACCCGCTCGCCTGCCATCGCCAGAATTCCGCAGAAGACCTGGGGCGAGGACAACGGAGCAAGCTCGCGCAGGCCGTATGGCAGTGATTCGGTCGATTGTGGCTTGGGACGCTCCGCGACCGAGACACTTCGTGCGGCGGCTTTCTTCATTTCGCTACTCCAGGTCAAATGGGATGTCATCGCGGCGCCATCGTGGTGGCGCCCGAACGTCGAGTCGAATCGATCCGGTGAGGCGCGGTGACGACGGAATCTTAAGGGCAACGGCCACCGCAAACAAGCATGCCGCAGACATTGACCGGTGCGACCGCGCGTCAGACCGAGGGAACTGTGCTGGTTCGGCAGCTTGTGCGCTGGTGCCTATACTGGAAGCGGAACCGGGCAAGATCGCGTCGGGACAGACGTCCTTGTGTGAGCCAGGGATGGAAACCTTGCATTCCCGGTGGCTTGCCTCGACTGGCCGCATAGAGAGGCAGCAGGCCACCCGGTCATTCCATACCGAGGCGAAAGATATGATCGGCACGAACCCGCTCGAGGGCATCAAAGGCATTCTGTTTGATCTGGACGGCGTGCTCTACGTCGGTTCCCGCGCCATCGACGGCGCCAACGCCGCCATCGAGCGTATCCGGAGTGCCGGCTTCGCATGCCGGTTCATCACCAACACCAGCACCCTCTCGGTGGTCTCGCTGCAACGAAAAGTCGATGCCCTGGGTTTTCGCGTTGCGGCGGAGGAAATCATCAGTGCGCCGCAAGCCGCCTTGCTCTATCTGAAATCCCGGCCAGATCCGGTTTGCCGTTTGCTGCTGGCGGACGACGTGAAGCAGGACTTTCGAGAGTTTCGCCAATCCGATACGGCCGCAGATCATATCGTGGTCGGCGATATCGGTGATGCCTGGACGTACCGCCTGATGAACGAAGTCTTCAACTGCCTGATCGACGGTGCGAAACTCATCGCCGTTCACAAGAACCGTTTCTGGCAGACAGAAGCCGGATTGCAGATGGACATCGGTGGTTTCATCGACGCCCTGGAATATGCCAGCGGTGTCGGGGCGATGTTGATCGGCAAGCCTTCCGCCGAGTTCTTTCGGGTCGCCCTGGACGCCATGGGGTTGATGGCTTCCGAGGCTGCCATCATCGGCGACGACATCGATACCGATGTCGGCGGCGGACAGCTAGCCGGGCTCACGGGCATACTGGTGAAAACCGGCAAGTACCGGCAGGCATACGCGGAGGCGTCGGCGATCCGGCCGGACGTGACCCTAGACTCGATCCGCGATCTGCCCGCGGCGCTGTGCTTGTGAGACATCGACACCCGCGAAATCGAACACCACTCGTTTCCATGCCGCAAGCTCGGCTCCCGATACGGATAACAGCGTGGAAAACAGCGCTGCCGTCGTTGTCAGAGTCGGCGTCGTCGCGCAGGCGGTCCAGCAACACCGTCGTTCCGACGCCACGCAGCCCCACCATCAGGATGCTCTTGGTGGGTCGGCCGGCCTGCACCCGCTGAAGCGCGATGCTGACGATTTCGCGCAACTCATTGCATCCTGCCAGTTGCGGCGGCGGTGTGCCGGCACCTGGCGCGTAGGGGTTCCCGATCGGATCCTTGTATCGAAATTACGGAGTTTACAATGCGAGGCTAAATCAACTAAGTTGGATCAAATTGCCACGGCTCTCCCAGAACCTCCGCGCGATCCTGGTCGAAACGCCCGGCGCCGCTCTACTTCCTTCCCCAGGGAAAACTGTCACGCGCTGGCAGATTCCCGCCGCTGTGGCTCAGCCGTTCTGCAATCCTGAGCCCCTCGTTCCACTTTGCCATACGTTCAGAGCGGGCGAATGAGCCGACCTTGAGTTGCTTTACGCCCCAGCCGACCGCCAGATGGACGATCGTCACATCCTCGGTTTCGCCGGATCGTGCCGACACGATCGATGCCCAGCCTGCGGCACGGGCGGCATCCAGCGCCGCTTTGGTTTCGCTGAGCGTGCCCGCCTGATTGGGTTTGATCAATGCGGCATTGCAGGCGCCGATATCGGCGGCAGCCTCTATGCGGCTGGCAGTGGTGCAGAGGAAGTCATCGCCGATCACCTCCACCTTGCTGCCTGCGGCGGCGGTGAATCTTGCCAACGCCTCGCCATCGTCTTCGCCGAGCGGGTCTTCGATGGCGACGATCGGATAGCGGTCGAGCCAGCCGAGCAGCAATTCCGAGAGGCCGTCGGCGTCCACCGTCTTGCGGTCGGCCGAAAGCCTGTATTGCCCGTTCCGGCCGAAATCGGTTGCCGCGATATCGAGCGAGATCGCGATCTCCGAGCCCGGTGCATAGCCGGCCTTCTCGATGGCGCGTACGAGAAAATCGAGTGCCTGTTCGTTGGAGTCGAATGCAGGCCAGAACCCGCCCTCGTCGGCAACACCTCGCATCAATCCGGCATCCTGCATGATCCTGCCGGCAGCGCGGTAAACCTCGGCGGTCCACTCCAGGGATTGTTCATAGCTGCCGGCGCCGACGGCGATCACCATGAAGTCCTGGACATCAACCCGGCGCCCGGCGTGCGCACCGCCGCCAAAGATCTGAATCTCAGGCAACGGCAGTTTGAAATCGTCGCGCTTGCCGCCGAGGTGACGCCAAAGCGGTACGCCCTGCTGATTGGCGGCTGCATGGGCAATGGCCATGGAGGTGGCGACCAGCGCATTGCCGCCGAGGCGGCTCTTGTTCGGCGTACCGTCCAGTTCGATCATCGCCTGGTCGGCGCCGGCCTGGTCGCAGGCATCGCGGTCGCGCAAGGTATTCGCAATCTCAGCATTCACCGCCGCAACGGCCTGCATGACATCGAGGCCGCCAAAGGCCGTGCCGCCATCGCGTTTGTCGACCGCCTCGGCGCTGCCGGTCGATGCACCGGCCGGCGCAATGGCTCGTCCGACGGCGCCGCCGGCCAAGCGCACTTCGGTTTCCACGGTGGGGCGCCCGCGTGAATCCCAGACGCGACGACCGCTCACGCTTGCGATTTCGGTGCTCATACGGATAGTTCCCTGGTCCATGCGTCGGCCACCTCGGCCAGGCGGGCAGGTGGCGTGAACAGCAAGGCACGCGCGCAACGGCGGATGTGCGCCTTGTCGCTTTCTTCGGTGACGTATTCGACGGGCGACTTGCCATCGACGCGCGCCAGAAAGAGTCCGGGCAGCAGGCTCGCGGCGCGCGCTTCGAGCTTCTCGATCGCTTCCCAATCGACCTGTGCCAGATAGCTGGCGGCCATGGCCTGGAAACAGGCGATCAAGTCGTCCCTAGCGCTGGGCGTCCACAAGCACTTGAGCAAAAAGTGGTTGAGGCAGAAGGCGATATCGAAAGCCGGGTCGCCGATGCAGGCGCACTCCGCATCGAGAAACACCGGGCCGTTCGGGCCAAGCAGGATGTTCTTCGGGCTGACATCGCCATGGATCATCACCAATCGCGTCGCGGCGGTACGCCGGCTCAGCGCGAACAGTCGTTCCTCGAGATCAGGGTGCTTCGCCGCGGTTGCTTCCAGATACGGCTCCAGGCGAATGGCATGGAAGATGTCGACCAGCGGAAAACGGTCTCGGATGTCATCGCGGCCCGCGCTGCCCGAATGGATTCTTCCGAGCATTGCCCCTGCCCGGGCAGCCTGTGCCGCATCCGCCCGGCCATCGCGCAACTCGCTCTTCCAGAGCTTGTGCGTGTCCGGGTCGAGAAACTCCATCGCGCACAGCATGGTGGTCTCGTCGTCGGCGAGAATTCTCGGTGCCGCGCCTGGAACGATCTGGTTGGCGATCCGATACCAGGCTACTTCATGGCGATTGCGCTCGATCGGGGCAAACCAGTCGGCTTTCACCTTCAGCTTGGCCAGCGCCCGTTTCACGCAATAGACGCGCCCGTCGGCCTCGACGCGCCAGATGTCGGAAGAAACGCCGCCGGTCAGCGCTTCGAATTTCGCGCCCTCCACATCATTCAAGAGCCCGTTCTTGCGCAGGCTCTGGATCATTTCCTGATCAGGGGAGGCGTTGGAAAGATTGGTCGTTGCTGGCAGCGTCATGGCGAGCTCCAAATTGCGTAGCGGACACGAACGGAACACAGCGCGTCTCTGCCGGCATCGACCCATGTTGCTCCGTTCATCCGGCGACACCAATCCGCCAGTGCCGACTGATACGGCATCGACGACGTGAATGCCATCAGCACCGCCACGAAGCACCTGCCCGATCTCCGCCGCACCCGAATTGGCCTGATCGGTTGCGACGACGAGTTGCGGAACAGCAGCGAGCAATAGGGGAGCGCGCGACAGGTTCCGGCGTCAGGTTCAGCGAAGGGTCGGCCTGCATTTGGCTTGCACGGGACGGCGAAGTCACCGTGATAGTGCTCGTCGTGGCGAACCCACGGCTTGCCCTTCATGAAGGGCAGGTTCTGCTTCAAGTAGGAACATTCCGCAAGAAGGAACGTCGGCCGCAGAGCCGCACCGGATGGCGTTTTGCAGCGGCACCCGGCCAGCAGCGCCATTCCACGGGCCTTCGCGGATCGGCATGCTGAAGATGCTCTGTGGATGCGGCGTCCAGGGCGCCTTCGCGGCAGATTCGATCGGGTTTGCGTTTGGGCGGCGGTAAATCGTCGATCCCCAGGCTTCGCTGTGCTCAGCCCAGGAGACGCTTGCTGTAGGGTGCAATAGGCGCAGCGCATTGCACCGGACGATTCCATTCGGCGCAATTGATTGCGCCCTAGGCTTGCTTGGCTAACTTGAAATCAAGGTGGGATACGTGGGCGCCGGGGCATGGTAAGAACCCTCCGGCAGAAATATTCGAGCCCCTTTTACCCTTCAACGGCAACGGCGGCCGCGCGCGGTGCGAAGGGGCAAGCCCCACCTTACTCAGAGGTCGGCAATTAGGGCGACACATGGTTTTATGGAAAACCGCGCCACTGCTTGCTCTTAGCGGATCGGTTGTCGTGCAACTTACCGACTTCTGAGTAAGTTCGGCTGAACCAAGACTGTATGCGGAGGTTGAACCTTGAATCGATTACAGCAATTCGATCTTGGTACGTAAGCCTCTCCTACCAGGTGCCTATTCAGCTCGGCCATCGGAACGACAAGCGTCGCGCCACTTCGACCATCCAGTGCGGCACGCGGCCGTGTCGCTGGGTCTTGAAGGACCGCCACTCAGCTTGCCAATCAACTTGCGCTAGCATTTCCGGTACCAACGTCTCGCACCAGGCGGCGGCACATAGCCAACAATCGCGCACCGCCGAACGGTCTGCCAAAGGAAGGATGTCCCACGCCAAATGGACCTGCTCGAAGGCCTTGGCGCGTGAGGCCTCGTCTGCAGCCAGACAACCCTGCACGAAAGCGGTGTACAGCACCAAGACCGGGCGGCGGCGCGGCCGAATCGTTTCCGGGATGGCGTTCGGGTCTGGCAGTGGCGAATCTGTAGCGTGCCTGTCACACAACCAACTCAGGAAGTGCATCAAACAGGATGCGCTCAATCGAGTGTCTTCAAAGCGGTCCGGGCGCGCCTGCGCCAATCGCCGACGAATCTCCAGCGCCTGCTTCGCATGCTCGAGCGCCTCATCGCTCTGGCCCACCGCGCTCAAGCCGTTCGCGTAATTGCTCAGTGAGCCCGCATAGTCGGGCTCGTAGCGGTCCGGACGCGCCTGCGCCAATCGCCGTCGAATCTCCAGCGCCTGCTTCGCATGCTCCAGCGCCTCATCGCTTTGGCCCACCGCGCTCAAGTAGGCCGCGTAGTTGCTCAGTGAGGTCGCGTAGTCGGGCTCGTAGCGGTCCGGACGCGCCTGCGCCAATCGCCGATAAATTTCCAGCGCCTGCTTCGCATGCTCGAGCGCCTCATCGCTTTGGCCCACCTCGCTCAAGCGGTTCGCGTAGTTGTTCAGTGAGGTCGCGTAGTCGGGCTCGTAGCGGTCCGGGCGCGCCTGCGCCAATCGCCGATAGATCTCCAGCGCCTGCTTCGCATGCTCGAGCGCCTCATCGCTCTGGCCCACCGCGCTCAAGCAGGCCGCGTAGTTGTTCAGTGAGGTCGCGTAGTCGGGCTCGTAGCGGTCCGGGCGCGCCTGCGCCAATCGCCGATAGATCTCCAGCGCCTGCTTCGCATGCTCCAGCGCCTGCTTCGCATGCTCCAGCGCCTCATCGCTCTGGCCCACCGCGCTCAAGCCGTTCGCGTAATTGCTCAGTGAGCCCGCATAGTCGGGCTCGTAGCGGTCCGGGCGCGTCTGCGCCAATCGTCGTCGAATCTCCAGCGCCTGCTTCGCATGCTCCAGCGCCTCATCGCTCTGGCCCACCTCGCTCAAGTAGGCCGCGTAGTTGCTCAGTGAGGTCGCGTAGTCGGGCTCGTGGCGCCGGCGATCCTTCCGTACCAACCCTTCAAAGGAATTGCGAACTTCGCGTTCGCAGACAAGCGCTTGATCGGTGCGGCCGCTGCGCCCAAGCGCAACCGCATGGTTTCCGAGGACTTTAGCGTATTCAGCCAGGTCGGATGAATTGAGTGGCTTCTTTTCCTTCCTCTGACGCCACTTTTCGACCAGGAAGCCGGTGACAAGAACATGCAACTCGGCAAGTCGTACTGATTCTTCCTGCAATTGCGAACGAAGCAGGCCCGCCACTTGGCCCTTGACTGCGCTTTCCAAGCGCAAGAATGCTGTTTCCGCCAGCCTGGACAAGTGTTCGGTGGTCTCCGTGGCGACGGCCACGACATCGTGGGCGCATTGGGGAAAATGGTCGACCAACGCTTCAACGATGATCTCGCGCAGGTCGAGGCGATGGGAAGACAACCGTGCCAGCACCGTCAAGGCATTGCGGCGGGGGGGGGGGGGGGGGGGGGGGGGGGGGGGGGGGGGGGGGGGGGGCGGGGGGGGGGGGGGGGGGGGGGGGGGGGGGGGCCCCCCGGGGGGGGGGGGGGGGGGCCCCGGGGGGGGGCCCGGGGGGGCCCCCGCCCGCGCCGCGGGGGGGGGCCCCCCCGCGGCGGGGCGCCCGCCCCCCCCCCCCGGGAGGGGGGGCCCCCCGCCCCCCCCCCCCCCCCCCCCCCAACCCCCCCCGCGCCCCCCCCCCGGCCCCCCCCCCCCCCCCCCCCCCCCCCCCCCCCCCCCCCCCCCCCCCGCGCGGGGGGCCCCCCCGCCCCCCCGGGCCCGCCCCGGGGGGGGGGGGGCCGCCCCGGGGGGGGGGGGGGGGGGGGGGGTTCGGGTTAGCTTGGCTGCCATTCCGGGCCAATACCGCGTCGAACAAGACGTTCGCATCGGACCTGAGCAGCACCTGGGCTACGAGGGCTTCGCCGAGCAGATCGGGGCGCACCGGTTGCAAGCCCTGCGTGCCCGGGTATAGCGGTGACAGCGCATGAAACAGCGACGCAAAGTCTTGCGCCGACAAAGCCCCGCCGGCGATTACCTCCCAGTAAGGCCACGCGTCCTTGGGCGTTGCGAATCCACCGGCCAGCGTGGTGAGTGCAAGCAATTGCGCTGCTAGACGTTCCGGTTCTACCCCTCCGAAATCGGCCAACAAACCACGCCAGTAGCGCACTTCATGATTCAGCAGAGCCTTGGTCAGGCCTTCGGCCGAGCCGGGTCGCTCGCCGTGCAGCGCCAGCAAGGCGGCCATCTGCAAATACAAGGGACGGCCGAAATGCGCCGCTTCCAGCTCCGGAACGACAGTGGGCACATGAACGCCGAGTCTTTCTGCAAAGGCCTTCAGCGCCCTCTCATACGCAGTGCGACGATCGAGCACAGCCTGATGCAGCAGGGGTAGGCGGACAGGGCCAGATGTCGAATAGCCATTGAGAAACGCTTCGCATCGGATGTCTTTGCTCGGCAAGCGGTCCCACCATTCTCCGGCATCCCGCGCGAGCAGCAGAAGCCTTGCGCGCCGCCCGGCGGGCAGCGGCGATTGCAACATCGCCTTGACCAGCGCGAGCAGAACGGCTTGCCTGGTTTCCGCATAGTCGAGGACGATGAGCAGCGGCTTGGGCGACCCGCAAAGGCTCTGCCAAGTGCCTGGGATGTCTTTCGGTTCGATGCTGGCATCAAGAAAGCCTGGCTCCCAGCCCTGCTTCAGCCGCTGCTGACAGAGCTCAAGCGCCAGGCGGGTCTTGCCGAGCCCTCCGGCACCAGCGAGTAGCCGAACGGCTTGTGGCCACTGTGCGTCATCCACCCAGGCATCCAGTGCGTCCAGCTCGGGCTGGCGCGCCAGATCAAACGGCACCACCGCCTCCTCGGCGCGTAGCAACTGGCTGTCGGCCATGCCGCCGCCGGCCTGCCACAGTGGCGGGGGCATTCGTAACGGCGAATCCTGACGCTGCGGGAAAGCGACTGGTGACGGGGGCGCGACGACGGATGGTTCGCTCCGCGCCGTTGCAACGATGCTGCCTTTCTGCAACATCCATTGAAAGGGCTCGATCGCCTGTTCGGCACATGCCGCCCACGTGTGTCGACCAACCTCTTCGCGCAGCCTGGCTGCTTTGCGGCGCGCCTGATCCGGGTCTTTGGCAACATCCTTCAGCGCGCCTACGACGGCCTCCAAATCATCTTCGTGAAAGAAAGGGAAGTCGACAGTACCGCGCACGTCGATCGCGTATACGCACCCCGGTCCGACGCCAGGGTGGTCGTCTTCTAGCAAGCGATAAACCCCACTATGCCGGCTGACAATGAGCGGAACACCTGCTGCAATGGCTTCCCACGCGACCAGCCCGAAGCCGTCGTGCCAGGAGGGCATCAAGGCAACGCTTGCCGAACTAAGTTCGGCGTTGAGTTCCTGACGATCTTGCGTATACGGGAGTGCGTGAAGGTTGATGACGCGGCCAGCATATCCCTCGGCGAATCGTTTCAACTCCGTTTCAGGATCGGCCCGAAAGGGAATTTGAATCGCGTCGGCACGGCGTTCGAGATCGACGCCCCGCAACACGAGCTTTGGTTGTTGGTGCAAGCCCTGCGGCATACCGGCCTCGCACGCCTCCCGCTGGGCCTGGGCGAACGCCGCGATACCGAGGTGGCCTTGCTTGATGCGCGCCGCGTCATCGCTGAGGCGGCCACTGAGGAATGCGGTGAAGGTATGCGGCGCCTCACGCACCTCGATTTCTGCCAGCCCAGGAATGAGCATGCAGACCGGTTTCCGGGCTCCAAGCAGGTCACCCAGCGCGTTTCGCAAGAGCGGGCCAACGGCTAGAGCAATGTCGGCCTGCTCGAAGAGCGTTCTTTGCGTTTGCTCTTTGTCATGTGCCGCACGGGAACTCTCGGCGTAGGACTCATAGGCTGCATAGCTCATGTGGTGGATCAACGCCGAGCGCCCACCGGTCGCCCTAGCCGCTTCAATAGCTGGTTCACCTGTAAAGCGGTCATGCCCCAGCCAAACAGTAATATCGGAGTCAAAGGCAATTCCCTTGGCTCGGAGTTCGGCGATGCCGGCTCTGGCGTGAGCCCCGTCCAAAACGGCATTGATCGGTGCATAAGGTAGCGGCACCAGCTTTACGCCCAACCCGTCTGCAAGCACTATTTCCTCTGGAATAGCGCTGGCCACGATACAAATGACCTGAGCATCGCTGGAATAAGCAGCCGCAAAAGCGCTGAGGAAATCCGCATTGAAGCTGTCGATCCCCCCGTGCTTGCTGCCCCATTGAGTGGCAAACGCAATCAGTGTATGCATGCTCTCCCCTTATGCCCAATCAGTGGTGCCACGCATCCGACAGGAAATCTAGGCCGTCACGGGACAAAGACCTTCGTCGGACCCGCTAGCCCAACTTCCACAGTAGTCGTCCCGGAGGAAGAAAACGCCTTCGTTGTGGCGCGGGAACCACACTCGGTTTTCACTCTGAAACGTCGGCATTGTCGTGCGCGGTTGGTCGTCGGTACGGACGTTTTTGGCGAGAAAGCGCATGTAGTGCCGACCTACTGGGTTGCCGGGCTGGCGGACGATGTCGAAAATGCAGGGCATGTACCTGCGCTATACGACGCGACACAAGGACGGCAAGACGCACGTCTACTGGCGCCTGGTGCGTTCGGTGCGGCGCGGACGCAAGGTGATTCAGGAGACGGTGGCGCAGCTCGGAGAACTCGATGCCGAGGGGCGAGCGCGCGCGACGTCGCTTGCACGAGAGATTTGCGGGCGAGCAGCGGAGCGCTCACAAGGCGCGCTGTTCGATGACGGGAGCACGGCCGAAGCGATCAAGGTCAGACTCGACGCAGTGCGGCTGGAGCGCTCGAGAAGCTTCGGCTCGGTGTGGTTGGGACGGCAGCTGTGGCAGGCGCTCAGACTCGACGAACTGTTCGAGGCCCTGCTGCCCCGAGGTCGGGAGTCGGTCGCTTGGGCCGATGTGATATCGATACTGGTGATTGGCCGGCTGTGCGAGCCCAGCAGCGAACTGCATGTGGCCGAGCAGTGGTACCGCACGAGCGCCCTGGAGGACTTGCTCGGTGTGGCCCCGCAGCAGTTGTACGAGGAGCGGCTGTACCGGGCGCTGGACCGATTGCTGCCGCACAAGGAGGCGATCGAGGCGCATCTGGTCAAGCGCTTCGGAGAGTTGTTCGATCTGGACTACGACCTGCTGCTCTACGACGTGACGAGCACGTACTTCGAGGGCGTGGCCGATCCGGCGATTGCCAAGCGCGGCTACAGCCGGGATCACCGGCCGGACTGCGTGCAGGTGAACATTGCACTGGTGGTGACCCGGGATGGAATGCCGCTGGGCTACGAGATATTCCCGGGCAACACCACCGACGTCACCACGGTCGAGCAGATCGTCTCGGGGATGGAGGCCCGCTTTGGCAAAGCCAACCGGGTGTGGGTGATGGACCGGGGGATGGTGAGCCGGGAGAACGGGGCGTGGCTCAAGGAGACGGGACGCCGCTACGTGATCGGCACCCCGAAGGCAGAGCTCAAGCGCTGGGCCAAACAGATCGAAGAGCGCACCGACTGGCGCCACATCCGCGATGACGTTGAAGTGAAGTTGTGCCCCAGCCCCGAGGGGGACGAGACGTTTGTGCTCTGTCGCTCGGCCAGTCGGGTCGAGAAAGAGCGGGCGATGCACGATCGGTTCAAGGCGCGCATCGATACGGCGCTCGCGAGCCTGGAGCGGCGCATCGAGAAGAGCAAGAAGCCGCTCGATCGGGGCCTCATCGAACGCCAGATCGGACGCTTGCTCGAACGCAACAGCCGGGCTGCCGGCGGATTCACGATCTCGATTACCGACGACGCGGCGCATGCCTCGGGAATCCGCATGAGCCGAGCGTACCGCGCCGATTGGACCGACTGGGCGCGGCTGAGCGAAGGCCTCTACATCCTGCGCACCAACGTCACCCAGTGGAGCGACGAGGAACTGTGGACGACCTACATCCAGCTGACCGAGGCCGAAGCGGCGTTCCGCGTGCAAAAGTCCGACCTGGCGATCCGCCCGATCTGGCACCACAAGGAAGGCCGCATCAAAGCGCACATCCTCGTGTGCTTCCTCGCCTACGCGTTATGGAAGACCTTGCAGCAGTGGCAATCGCGCGCAGGGCTCGGCCACTGCCCGCGAACCATCCTCACGGAGTTCGCGCGCATTCACGCCGCCGACATCGTGTTGCCGCTGGCGCATTCGAGCAAGCGCGAACTGCGCATACGTTGCGTCGTACGTCCGGAGCGCGCGCAGACCATCCTGCTCGAACGCCTTGGCCTGAGCCTGCCGCAACGCTTGAAGGCGCCACCAATGACTCAAATGTAGTGCCGACCTTGAACATTAACCCATTGATAATCCGCAAAACCGCCCCGCCAACTGTGGAAGTTGGGCTAGTGGAAACGTCCCGTCGTTTGGCCTTCATGGGGTGTCACTGCTCGTCGAAGATCTTCGCCGCTGGTTTGCGCCAAATGCCGCACGAGTGCTCGAGAACAGCTATTTCGAAAATCAGCGCGGCCAGTTCGTCTGCATCGTTCGACTACGGCTAAAGCGACTAAAGGGTCGAAGATTCTTATCATGCCAGACTCATAGCCCCAAATTCCACAACCTTGAGTAACTACATGCGAATTGTCCCGCGTCGGTCGCGGCCTGCAGCGGGGCGACAGGTCCATGCATTGCTTTCCTACCTCAATTCAGCCAGTTCTCCACCGCCAATCCCGCGACCCGACCGAACTCGCCAAGATTATCGGTGACCAGGACCGCATCGTGCGAAAGCGCTTGAGCCGCAATCATCAGGTCGTAGGGGCCGATCACTTCACCGAGCCGTTCCAGTTCCGCACGGATCGGGCCGTACAGCCGGGCGGCAGCTTCATCGAAAGGGATGATCTGAATGCCAGCGAGCAGCGTGTCGAAGACACGGCGGTTGTGCTCCCTGCGTGTGCTTTTGGCGATGCCGTATTCGATCTCAGCGACGACGACCGCAGACAGCAGAATGTCGTTCGCAGGGATGTTTGCAAGGCGCGCCGTTACGCCGGGGCGCTCTTTGCTCAGTGCGATCAAGATGTTGGTGTCGAGCAGGTAGCGCATGACCCTCACTCTAGATCGACCGCCTCCAACGGCAGGTCGACCGGCTGTTCGAGGTCCAGCCCACCCAGTGACCAAGCCTCGCGGAACACCTCCGCGGCGCTCTTCGGCGTCCTGGGTTCCGGAATCAGACGCGCAACGGGTTTGCCGCGCCGCGCGATGATGATCTCTTCGCCGGCTTCGACCTGCTCGATCAAGGCGGACAGGTGCGCCTTCGCTTCCGCAATCTGAACTCGACGCACAATCGCCTCCATGAATATGACCAAGTTGGTCCAGTTATTCTAGGGGTTCTGCCGATAACAGGCAAGGTTGGCGCGTTCCGTGCCGCACATCTTGAAGGCAAAACAATAGGAGGCGGATCACGATTCTTTGGCAACAGCAAACCCAGAACGGAATCACCTTCCCGACGGAAGCTATCGCGCCGTACCGCGCGGAAGCCACTCCGCTACACGACATGCAACCGACGAGGCGGCAGCCGGATCGCAACAGTCGAACACTTCGAGATCGGGCATCGCGCGCAGCCAGGTGAGTTGGCGTTTCGCGAGCTGGCGCGTCGCGTAGATGCCGCGCTCGCGAAGTTCTTTCGGCGGAAGCGTGCCGTCCAGAAACGCCCACACCTGCCGGTAGCCGACGCAACGCATCGAGGGCAGGGCGGCGTCGAGCGCATATTTCTCGCGCAGCGCGCGTACCTCGTCGATCAGTCCCGCGGCGAGCATGGCATCGAAGCGTTGCGCGATGCGCGCATGCAGTACGTTGCGGTCCGATGGGGCGAGGCCGATCGCGTGCAGTCGATACGGTAGCTCGGCCCCTTCGCGTTTCGCATAGCTTTCGCCGAGTGGTCGCCCGGTCAGGCGCACCACTTCCAGCGCGCGCTGGATGCGCTGGGCGTCGGTCGGCTTGAGCCGGCCGGCGGTTTGCGGGTCGAGCGTAGCCAGTTGCGCATGCAGCACCGGCCAGCCGTGACGCATCGCGGCTTCGTCGATCTGCGCGCGGATGCCGGGGTCGGCCGGCGGCAGCTTCGATAGTCCTTCGCGCAGCGCCTTCACGTAGAGCATGGTGCCGCCGACCAGCAGCGGGAGGCGGCCGCGGGCGCTGATGTCCCGCATGGCAGCCAGGGCGTCGTCGCGAAAGCGCGCAGCCGAATAGCTTTGCTCGGGCGTGACCAAGTTGATCAGGTGATGCGGCACACGCGCGCGCTCCGCCCGCGTCGCCTTGGCGGTGCCGATGTCCATGTCGACATAGACCTGCGCCGAATCGACGCTGACGATCTCGACCGGCAGGCGGCTCGCCAGTTCGAACGCCACCGCGCTCTTGCCGCTGGCGGTCGGGCCGATCAGCAGGATGGCCGGCGGCAGCGGCGTGGCGCCGCTCATTGCCCGCGCATGAACAGCCGGTCGAGTTCGGCGATCGACAACTGGGTCCACGTCGGGCGGCCGTGGTTGCACTGGTCGGCGCGCTCGGTGGCTTCCATCTCGCGCAGCAGCGCGTTCATCTCGGGCAGGCTCAGCATGCGGTTGGCGCGCACCGCGCCGTGGCAGGCCATGGTCGCCAGCAGCTCGTTGCGCCGCGCCTCGATCACGTTGCTGGCCGGAAACTCGCGCAGTTCGGCCAGCAGCGCGCGCACCAGGTCCGCCACCGGCGCGCGCGCGAGAAGCGCCGGCACGCTGCGCACCACCAGTTCGTGCGGGCCGGCGGCGGCGACGTCGAAGCCCAGCCGCGCCAGCACGTCGGCATGGTCGGCAGCGGCCGCCATGTCCTGTGCGCCGAGCGAGAATACCGCCGGGATCAGCAGCGCCTGGGTGGCCGGTGCGCCGTCGAGCACGTGCTTGAGTTTTTCGTAGAGGATGCGTTCATGCGCGGCATGCATGTCGACCAGCACCAGCCCGGCCTGGTTCTGCGCCAGCACGTAGATGCCATGCAGTTGGGCGATCGCGTAGCCCAGAGGTTGCGCAGGTGCCTCGCCGGAGAGCCGCATGGATTGGACGTCGCCGGCCGGTGATGGCTGGAGAGGCGCATGGATATTGGCTTGCAGGCCGGTGGCGCTCGTGGCGCCGCGGATCATGTCGAAATAGGCGGGGGTCGGCTGCTCGACGGCGAGCCCTGCCTGATGCTGCGGCCAAGCCGGTGCCGAAGTTCGCGCTGCGTGGTCGGCGCTCGACTGGCCGGCACCGGCCGAGGCAACCGGCGCGCCGAGGGCGCGCGTCAGCGCGTGGAACACCAGTTGATGCACGGCCCGCCCGTCGCGAAAGCGCACCTCGGTCTTGGCCGGATGCACATTCACGTCGACCAGCGCCGGATCGATGTCGAGGAACAGCACGAAGGCCGGATGGCGGCTGCCGTGCAGGATGTCGGCATAAGCCTGGCGCAGCGCGTGGGCGAGCAGCTTGTCGCGCACGAAGCGCCGGTTGACATAGAAGAACTGCGCATCGCGGGTGCCGCGCGAATAGGCGGGCAGGGCGGCATGACCAAAAAGTCGCAGCGGCCCGGCCTCGACATCGACGGCACGCCCATGCTGCATGAATTCTTCGCCCAGCAACTCGCGCAGGCGCCGCGCCAGGTCGGCCGCCGGCAGGCGTTGCGTGACACGGGCATTGTGGCTGAGCTGCAGCGCGACATCGGGCCGCGCCAGCGCGATGCGGCGGAACACGTCGTCGCAGTGGGCGAACTCGGTGGCCTCCGACTTGAGGAACTTGCGCCGCGCCGGGGTATTGAAATAGAGGTCGGCCACCTCGAGCACGCTTCCGGCCGACAGCGCGGCGGGTGCCGGCTCGCGCTCGCCGCCGTGTATGCGCCAGGCGTGGCTGCTGCCCGCCTCGCGGCTGGTGATCTGCACGCGCGCGACGGCCGCGATGGCCGCCAGCGCCTCGCCGCGAAATCCGAGCGTGCCGACCCGTTCGAGGTCGTCCAGGGTGGCGATCTTGCTGGTCGCATGGCGGGCGAGTGCCAGCGGCAGGTCGTCCTTCGCGATGCCAACGCCGTCGTCGGCCACGCGGATCTGCCGCACGCCGCCCTCGGCCAGTTGCACGTCGATCTCGCGGCTGCCAGCGTCCAGACTGTTCTCCAGCAACTCCTTCAGCACCGAGGCCGGCCGTTCGACCACCTCGCCGGCGGCGATCTGGCTGATCAGCAGTTCGGGCAGCGGGTGGATGGCGGACATGAGCGCGCTCGATTATACCGGCCGGGGTGCGGCGGCCGGCTCCGGTAGAATCGCGGGTTTGCGCTCCGGTGCCGCCATGGAATTGCTCGGCCAGTTCATCGATATCGTCCTGCACCTCGACCGCCATCTCGAGCTGCTGCTCGCCCAATACGGAACCTGGATCTACGCGATCCTGTTCCTGATCATCTTCTGCGAGACCGGGCTGGTGGTGACGCCGTTCCTGCCTGGTGACTCCCTGCTGTTCGTCGCCGGCGCCCTGGCGGCCAAGGGCGGCGGGCTCGAAATCGTGCCGCTGTGCGCCACCCTGAGCGCGGCGGCCGTGATGGGCGACAACGTCAATTACTGGATCGGCCGATACTTCGGCCCGCGCGTGTTCCGCTGGGAGCAGTCGCGTTTCTTCAACCGCGCCGCGTTCGACAAGACCCACGCCTTCTACGAAAAGCACGGCGGCAAGGCGCTGCTGATCGCGCGCTACATGCCGTTGGCGCGCACCTTCGCGCCCTTCGTCGCCGGCGTGGCGAAGATGACCTATCCGCGGTTCGTTCTGGTCGACGTGGCCGGCGGCCTGACCTGGGTGATCTCACTGTGCGGTGCCGGCTACCTGTTCGGCAACGTGCCCTTCGTCAAGAACAATCTGACTGCGGTCATCTTCGGCATCATCGGCCTGTCGCTACTGCCGCTGGCGATCGGCTGGTGGAAGCACCGCAGCGCGGCCGCCGCGGTCGCCGCCCAGAAGACCTCCTGAGAACCGGGCGGCGGGGCCGCGCCCGCCGGCGCGGTAGAATCCGGCTTCGGCCGGGGGGCGCTGGCGCGTCGTGGTCGCGCGGGAACCGCGCCGTTGCCCATCGACGGCCTCGACATCTTGAAATCCATCGTCATCGTCATTTCCGGTAGAGGCAGCAATCTGGCCGCGATCATGCGCGCCGGTCTGCCGGCGCGCATCGCGGCGGTGATCAGCAATCGGGCCGACGCCGCCGGGCTGGCGCTGGCGCGCGAGGCCGGCATCGCGACCGCGGTGCTCGACAATCGCGATTTCGGCTCGCGCGAGGAGTTCGACGCCGCGCTGGCCGCGCACATCGACCGACACGCGCCGGATCTGCTGGTACTGGCCGGCTTCATGCGTGTACTCACTGACGGATTCGTCGAGCGCTATCGCGGCCGGCTGATCAACATCCACCCGTCGCTGCTGCCGGCGTTTGGCGGGCTGGCGACTCACCGCCGGGCGCTCGAGGCCGGGGTGCGCATTCATGGCTGCACCGTGCATTTCGTGACGGCCGACCTGGACGGCGGGCCGATCATCGCCCAGGCGGCGGTCTCGGTGCTGCCGGACGACGACGAGACGGCGCTGGCCGCCCGCGTGCTGGCGCAAGAGCACCGCCTCTACCCGCAGGCAATTCGCTGGTTCCTCGACGGGCGCCTGACCCTGGGTGACGACGGCCGAACCCGCCTGTCGGACGTCGCTGCGCCGGCACAGTGCCTGCTGGCCCCGCCGCTCGACCGGGCGAGCGCCGCCATCGGCTCGTCCGACGCTGATGGCGCGGCGGGCTGATCGCGCCTTGCTGGGCGCCCTGGTGGTGTCGGCACTCGGTCATGTGGCGGTAATCGTCGGCCCCGCCTGGCAACTGCCCGAGGACAACGACGACACGCGGACGCGGGTCGAGGCGCGCCTCGTGACGGCGCCGGCTGCGCTGGCGCAGGCCGGTCTGCAGGCAGCCGCGGCGCCCGCGCCGGCAGTCAAGCCAGCGTCGAAACCGGCGCCCAAGCCCCGGCCCCGGCCGCGGCGCAAGCCGGCGCCACCGGCCGCGCCGCAGACCCCGGTGGCGAGCCTGGGCGAGTTGCCGGCAGCCGAGCCGCAGGTCGCCGAGGCCGCTACGGCGCCAGTCGAGGCGCCCGCGGCCGAGCCGGCGGCGAGGATCCCCGACAGCGAAAGCGGCGGCGAAAACACCCCGGAAGAGCCCGCGGGTGCTGCCCCGACGGGAGGAGAAGTGACTGATCCGGCGGAAGAAACCGGGTCGCGGGCGGCGCCGGCCGGCGCTCTGCAGGAGGCCGGCGCGCCGGCCGAGGCCGCCCTGCCGCGCGCTGCCCGGATCGCGTTCTCCCTTATACTTGCCAACCTGCAGGTCGGCGAGGCGCTGCAAACTTGGCAGCGCGATGAGCGCGGCTACCGCTTGCGCATCGTCATGGAAACCACCGGTGCGGCGCGCTTGTTCAAGGCGCTGACGATTACCCAGACCAGCGCCGGCGAGCTCGATGCCGGCGGACTCAAGCCGCAGTCGTTCGTCTACGAACAGACCGGACGCAACACGGCGAATTCGACCTTCGACTGGGCACAGATGAAACTCATCCTGGAACAGGGCGAGAACCGCAAGGAATTTCCGCTCGACCCCGGCGCCCAGGATCTGCTGAGCCTGCCCTACCAGCTCGGTCTGGCGCAGGAGGCCCGGCAGACCACGGTGTCGGTGGCGAGCGGCAAGAACTACAACCGGCACGATCTGGAATGGGTCGGCGAGGAGACGGTTGCGACGCCCGCCGGCGAGGTCCGCGCGATGCATGTGCGCACGGTCGGCAGCGACCAGACCACCGAATTCTGGCTGGCGCCGCGAATGCACAACCTGCCGGTGCGCATCATGTTCACCGATCGCAAGGGCACGGCGACCCAGTTGATCGCGCACGATGTCGAGGCGGACGGCACTGCGCTGCTGCGCCGCACCGACATCACTGAAAGGAAATGACGGTTTCTCCATGCGGGTAACACCGAGACAACTCTCCGGCGCCTGTGCTGCGCTGACCGATGCGCTGCGTTTCGAGCACCCGGCCGACGGCGTGCTGTCGGCCTACTTCCGCGAGCAGAAGCTGCTCGGCGCGCGCGACCGCAGGTTTGTCACCGAGACGGTGTTCGCGGTACTGCGCCACAAGCGCTCGCTGACGCGCCTGATCGGCGAGCCGGCCACACCGCGCCGGTTGGTGCTGGCGCAACTGGTTCGCCACGCCGGTCTGTCGCAGCGCGCGCTCGATGGGCTGCTCGAAGTCGGCGAGGCCGAGTGGCTGGCTGGCCTCAAGGCCGACGCCGGTCCGCCGCTCACCCTGGCCGAGCAGGCCGATCTGCCGGACTGGCTGGCCGACATGCTGAAGTCGCGCATGAGCGACGAGGATCTGCTGAAGCTCGCGCGCAGCCTCAATACCGGCGCGCCGCTCGATCTGCGCGTCAATCCGCTCAAGGCCTCACGCGAAGCGGTGCTCGAACAACTCCAGACCGATGGCTTCGAGAGCCAGGCCGGCAAGCTGTCGCCGCTGGCGATACGGCTCAGGACCAAGCCGGCGCTGACCCGCTATCCGCTCTATCAGCAGGGCCAGATCGAAGTGCAGGACGAAGGCTCGCAGTTGCTCGCCTATCTGGTGGCGCCCAAGCGAGGCGAGATGGTGGTCGACTTCTGCGCCGGGGCCGGCGGCAAGACCCTGCTGCTGGGCGCGCTGATGCGCTCGACCGGCCGGCTCTATGCGTTCGACGTCGCGGAGAAGCGGCTCGCCCGGCTGCGGCCGCGGGTGGCGCGGGCCGGGCTCTCGAACGTTCATCCGGTATGCATTTCGAGCGAGAATGACACGCGGGTCAAGCGGCTGGCCGGCAAGATCGATCGCGTGCTGGTCGACGCGCCGTGCAGCGGGCTCGGCACCCTGCGTCGCAATCCCGATCTCAAGTGGCGGCAGACGCCGGAGGGCGTGGCGGACCTGGTGCGCAAGCAGCAGGAGATCCTGTCCGGCGCGGCGCGGCTGGTGAAGGCCGGCGGGCGGCTGGTCTATGCCACCTGCAGCATCCTGCCGCAGGAGAACGAGGATGTCATCGCCGCGTTCCTCGCCGCGCACGAGGATTTCCTGCCGATTTCTGCCGCCCACGTCATGCAGCAGCAGCAGATTCCGCTGGACACCGGCGATGCCTTGCGCCTGACCCCCTTCGATCACGACACCGACGCCTTCTATGCTGTCGTGCTGGAGCGGAGTAAATGACGCTGGCTTGGGGGGCGCTGTTCGTCGCCGCCTCGATGTCGGTCGCGAGCGTGGCCGGCGCATTCGAACCGGTGGCGCGCGAACCGATCGCCGCGACCGGCAGCATCGAGGTCGCCTTCTCTCCCTGGGACGACGCGCAAGCCGCCCTGCTGCGGGCGATCGACGACGCCAGGCGCGAAATCTACGTGCAGTCCTTTCTGTTCACCAGTCGCGCGCTGGCATTCTCGCTGCAGCAGGCCAGGCAGCGCGGGGTGCGGGTCGAGGTGCTGGCCGATGCCGGCATGAACCGGCGCAGCGACAATGGCTCGCAGATTCCGCTGCTCGCATCGAGCGGCATTACAGTGGCGATCGAGACCGAATACGCCAATGCGCATAACAAGGTGATCCTGATCGACCCGCAATCCGAGCACTGCGCGGTGGTCACCGGCTCGTACAACTTCACCTGGTCGGCGCGCAATCGCAATGCGGAAAACCTGCTGATCCTGCGCGGCAACCGGCAGCTCGCGGCCGCCTATCTGGACAACTGGAAACGCCACCGCGCGCGGGCGATGCCCTTTGATCAGTTCCGCAAGGAACGGCCATGAACCCGGCGACGAATCCGGGTCAACTGCTCGATGATCTGATGGCTTCGCTCGGCGAGCCGGGGGTCATCGGCGAACTGTCGATCATCGCGCTGTGTGTGGCGGTGGCGTTTCTGATCGCCCGCTACGTGCGCAGCCGGCGCATCGCCGATGCGCACGCGGCCGGCCGGGTGGCGGAACTCGGGCGGCGCAGCGTGCGACGGCTGACCTTCCCGCTGGCGGGCATCGTGCTGCTGCTGTTCGGCCGCGGCCTTGCGCACCTGGCCGGTCTGCCAACCCAGTTGTTTGCCAACGCGATCGCGCTGCTTGCCGCGATGGCGCTGATCCGCATGGCGGTGTTCGCGCTGCGCACGGTATTCGCGCCGTCGGGCTGGCTGGCGAGCTTCGAGCGCGGATTTGCGGCCATCGTCTGGGTGCTGTTCGCACTGCATGTGCTGGGCGTCCTGCCCGACGTGGTCGCGTGGATGGAATCGGTCGAGTTCTCGGTCGGCGCACAGAATCTCTCGGTGTGGCTGGTTCTGCAGGGCGCGGTAACGGTGCTGATCACCGTGCTGGCGGCGCTATGGCTGTCGGGCCTGCTCGAGACGCGCCTGATGGCTTCGAAGGAACTGAACGCCAGTCTCAAGGCGGTGTTTTCGCGGCTCGCCAAGGCGCTGCTGCTGTTGCTGGCGGTGCTGATCGCACTGCCGATGGTCGGCCTCGACCTGACGACGCTGTCGGTGTTCGGCGGCGCGCTCGGTGTGGGCCTCGGGTTCGGCATGCAGAAGATTGCCAGCAACTACGTCTCGGGCTTCATCATCCTGCTCGACCGCTCGATCCAGATCGGCAACATGATCACCGTCGATCGCTTCCGCGGCGAGGTGCTGCAGATCAATACGCGCTACTCAGTGCTGCGCAGCCTGACCGGCGTCGAATCGATCGTGCCCAACGAGATGCTGATCGCATCGGTGGTCGAGAACGAGACCTACACCAATCCGCGGGTACGCATATCCATGCCGGTCCAGATCAGCTACCAGAGCGATCTCGATCTGGCGATGCAGATCATGACCGAGAGCGCGCGCGCGCAGCCGCGGGTGCTGGCGGAGCCGCCGCCACAGGCCTTCGTCGGCGGCTTCGCCGACAGCGGCATCAACCTGGAACTCGGCCTGTGGATCGGCGATCCGCAGGAAGGCACGCTCGGCGTGCGCTCGGCGATCAACCTGCGGATCTGGCGCGAGTTCAAACGCCAGGGCGTCGAGATTCCCTATCCGCAGCGCGAAGTCAGGCTGCTGGGCGCGCCCGGCGCGGCCCCGGCGTCGCCCCAGGGCTGATCGCATCGGCATAGCATGGCGATCTTGTAAGTCCCATTATTTCAGTGCTTTGCCCGGGGCTCGATTGACCATTCGAGCGGTTCGCGTAGAATCGGCCCGATTCCATCCTCGCTGGAGTTTCCCCCGCATGTTTTCCGGATTGTTCGACCTGCCCTGGTGGGGCTATGTGGTCGCCACGCTCGTCATGACGCACATCACCATCGCGTCGGTCACCATTTACCTGCACCGCCATCAGGCGCATCGGGCGCTCGATCTGCACGTGATTCCGAGCCATTTCTTCCGCCTCTGGCTGTGGCTGACCACCGGCATGGTGACCAAGGAGTGGGCAGCGATCCACCGCAAGCACCACGCCAAGTGCGAGACGCCGGAAGACCCCCACAGCCCCCAGCAACTGGGGATCAATCGCGTGCTGTGGGGCGGAGTGCTGCTCTACGTCAAGGAGTCGCGCAATGCGGAAACCATGGAGCGCTATGGCCACGGCACGCCGGACGACTGGATCGAGCGGCACATCTACACGCCGGGCCAGAAGCTCGGCATTGTCGTCATGCTGGCCGTCGACATCCTGTGCTTCGGCATCTGGCCGGGTGTGCTGATCTGGGGCGTGCAGATGATCTGGATTCCGTTCTGGGCGGCCGGGGTGATCAACGGCATCGGCCATTTCTGGGGCTATCGCAACTTCGAATGTGCCGATGCCAGCAGAAACATCGTGCCCTGGGGCATCCTGATCGGCGGCGAAGAACTGCACAACAACCACCACGCGTTCGCCACCTCGGCCAAGCTGTCCGCCAGGTGGTATGAATTCGACATCGGCTGGGCCTACATCTGCATGCTCGCCGCGATCGGCCTGGCCAGGGTCAAGAAGGTGCTGCCGAAGCCGCGCTTCGCCGAGGCCAAGCCGGTGGTCGATCTCGACATGCTGCACGCGGTGATCACCCATCGCTACGATGTCGCCCGCCGCTACATGGGTTCGCTGCAATCGATCTACCGCGAAGAACTGGCCAAACTGCGCGGCTCTCTCGACACCCAGCAGGTCTCGGCGCTCAAGCGCTGGTTCGCGCGCGACGGCGAGGTGCGAGCCCAGGACCGGGCGAGTATCGAAGCGGCATTGACCCAGAGCAAGCGGCTGCAAACCATCTATGCCATGCGGCGCGATTTGACCGCGGTGTGGGAAAGATCGAATGCCACGCGCGAGCAGTTGGTCAGGGATTTGCAGGACTGGTGCCATCGCGCCGAAGCCAGCGGCATCGCCCAGTTGCAGGAGTTCTCGCTGCGGCTGCGCCGTTACGCGGTCTGACGTCCAATGAGTCCGACAGCGGGCCCGCGCAAGCGGGCCTTGTTGTTTGTCGTGGCCGCGCTGCTGTCCGGCTTGGGCGCGATGCCCGCGTGCGCGCAGGACTCGATGCCGATGCCCGACTGGTTCGCCCGCGAACTCGGCCGATTGCAGATCCCGGCCGACGCGGTCTCGCTCTACGCGCGCGATCTGCCGAGCGGTGCGGAAATCCTCAGCCACAACGCGCAGACGGCGCTGCGCCCGGCCTCGACCATCAAGCTGGTGACGACCCTGCTGGCGCTCGAAGTCCTCGCTGACGAACCGGTATTTCGTACCGACTTCCACCTGCTCGGCCGCGGCAGGCGCGCGCTGCGTAACGGCCAGCTCGACGGTGATCTGCTGGTGCGCGGCGCGGGCGATCCCACGCTCGACAGCGCCAAGCTCGAAGCCGTGGCGCGGCGCCTGGTCAAACGCGGGGTGCGGGTGATCGATGGCGACATCGTGCTCGACACCAGCAATCAAGCGGCCGCGCCCAACGATGATCCGCGCTTCTTCGCCGAGATCGAGGCGCCATTCAGCGCGCCGCCCTCGCCGTTTACCGTCAATGGCAAGGCCGTCACCCTGGTGGTGAAGCCGGCGGCAAGAGGCGAGGGCATTTCGGTGACGCTCGAGCCGGACCTGCCCAGCGTCAAGCTCGAAAGTTCGCTCGGTTTCAGCAGGCGCGAGTGCGGCAGTGCCAGGGAGGCGATCACACTCGATGTGCAGGGCAGCGCCGAGCAGGCGACGGTGCGCGTCTCGGGCATCTATCCGCTGGCTTGCGGCGAATACCGGCGAAGCATCTCGGTGCTGAGTGCCGAACGCTACTTCGCCGATGCCTTCCTGCTGGCCTACGAGAAGGCCGGCGGATTCGTGTCCGGCAGCGTGCGCAGCGACCCCAGACGCAGAGTCAGCGCGCGCATGCGCCCCTTCGAAACCATCGCATCGAGCCCGCTGCCCGACATCGTGCGCGAGGTCAACAAGCAGAGCAACAACCTCTGGGCGCAGCAGTTGTTCCTGCGCGTCGGCACCCAGCTCGCCCACAAGCCCGTCGAATCGACGGTGGCATCAACCTCGGTCGATACCTGGATGCGCGAAAACCTGCCGCAGGCCCTGCCGGTCACGATGGAGACCGGAGCGGGACTCTCCGCCAACGAGCGCATCAGCGCGCGTGGACTGGTCGAACTGCTCGATCACGCGGCGCGGGCGAAGTATGCGGAGGTGTTCTTCGACAGTCTGTCGATCGTCGGCGTCGACGGCACTGCCGCCGCGCGCATGCGCGACACGCCGGTCGCGGGCAATGCGCGCGTCAAGACCGGCACCGTATCCGATGCGCGCGGCCTGGCCGGCCGCCTGCAGTCGGCCGGCGGCAGCACGGTGCTGTTCGCGATACTCATCAACCATCCGCGCGCCGGCCTGGCCACCGGCCTGATCGACCGCCTGACCGAACGCCTGCAGGCCGGGCTCACGCAGCATCGCTAGAACCCGCACCAGCTGGCGATCTGCGAGGTGGTATGGCTGGAATCCGCATGGATAGACGCCCTACGAGCACGATTGCCCGGAACGACCGCCCGGTGGGGCTCTCGGGGTGGTACGCTGTGGAAGAGCGAAACTGCCTACGGGGGCGGATGCCGCGCATGAACTGCGTTGAAGGCTAAGGATGTCGGCATTCCGGCTCAAAGTTCGGTCGGCAGGGCGGCTCAAACTTGGATCGGCACGGACAAGCAGAGCACAGGGAGAGGAACGGCCGAGTGCGCGCCTGGAACGTTGACTTCCGGAGCCGTGTGCTCAAGAGGCCAAGGTGCGAAACCGCGCCAACACTGGCGTTCCGGGAAAAAGACCCCCACCCGATAAGGGTTGGGGTCTTCGAAAATGGTGGCGGGTGGTTGACCACATGCCGACTGGCCTCCCGAGCTTATGAGCACTGGTGTGGGGTGCTGCGGGCGCCTGGCCTACTCCCCGGAAATTCCGGAAAGCTGGCCCCAACGCAAAAGACCAGATCACACTACGGGCCGCTCGTCTTTGCCACCGAAAGGCGATCGTAGACTTGGCTTCCGAGCCACTTTGACACCAGCTCCTGCATCTCCGGTTTGCCCATGTAGTCGGTGAACAATTCCTCGTTCAGTTCCATTCGCTCGATGAACAGGGACTCGAGCACCTGCCGGAACACCAGTTGGAACTTGTCGAGGGAGTTGACCTCGGCTGCTTTCTGCAGCGACTCGTTCAGGCTCGCCGCTTCAGCGATCTGATCGAAGAACAGCTGGTCCGCCTCGTTCAACTCGCCGCCGAAGCGCTGGTTGATGATGTCGATCAGGCGAGACAGCGAAACGTGCTCTTCGCGCACCATGCCCGACCCCACCTCGCGCGGGCCGTCCAGCGGTTTGGCATAGCCGTCGTTGAGGCTGATCGAGCCTTCACTGATCTTCTGCAACCGGTAGTAGTCGAGTTCGATCCCCTCGTCGAACTGGTAGCCCGGCCCGCTCTTACGCTTGGGCAGCTTCAACGCGAGGTGCCGCAAGTACGTGAACAGCTTTTCCAGATCGCTGTCCTGGTAGGGGATCACCTGGCTCAGGAAGCTGTAGAGATTGCGGAAGGCCTGTAGCTTGCCACGCCACAGTTCGGCCTCCTCCTCTTCCGTGTTCTGCAACTGCACGAAGCGCGCGACCGCCTGATCGAGAATCGCGTTCATCGTCTTGTGGTCGCCGGCGCTCTGGCGGCGCTTCGGCGCAAAGAACACCCGCGCAAATTCGGCCACTTCGGTCTGGAGGTAGATGCCCGAGGCATCGAGCTCGGCCTTGACCTCGTAGAGCTTGTCGGGATCGACCTGCTCGCCCATCACTGAGCCTTCGTAGTATTGGCGGAAGGCCTCCTGGATTTCACCAGGATCATTGACGAAGTCGAGCACGAAGGTGTCGTCCTTGAGCGGATGGGTGCGGTTCAAGCGCGATAGCGTCTGCACGGCCTGAATACCAGCAAGGCGCTTATCCACGTACATCGTGTGCAGCAGCGGCTGATCGAAGCCGGTCTGGAATTTCTCGGCCACCAGCAGTACACGGAAATCCGGCTTGGCGAAGGTGGCGGGCAGTTCCTTCTCTTTCACTCCGCCGTTCATCCCCACTTCGGTGTAACTTTTCTCTGGAATCTTGTCGTCTTCAACGCTGCCCGAGAACGCCACCAGGCTCTTGATCGGGTAGCCCTTCTCCTCGATGTAGCGGTCGAACTCCTGCTTGTAGCGTACGGCCTCCAGCCGCGATCCGGTGACCACCATCGCCTTGGCATGGCCGCCGATCCTGTGGCGCGTGAACTGCTGGAAATGTTCGACCATCACCTCGGTCTTCTGGCCGATGTTGTGCGGGTGCAGGCGCATGAAGCGGGCCAGCGCCCTGGCGGCTTTCTTGCGCTCGACATTGGGGTCGTCCTCGGCCTTCTTGATCAGCTTGTAGTAGGTCTTGTAGGTGACGTAGCTTTTCAGCACGTCCTCGATGAAGCCCTCCTCAATCGCCTGGCGCATTGTGTAGCGGTGGAAGGGTTCGCCGTTGCGACCGAAGATCGCCAGGGTCTTGTGCTTGGGCGTGGCGGTGAAGGCAAAGAAACTCATGTTCGGCTGCTGGCCACGCTTGGCCATGGAATGGAACAGGCGTTCCAGCTCGACTTCGCCATCCTCCCCGGCCATCTCCTGCGCCTTGCGGCGCAGCTCCGCGCCGCCGAGCACGCCCTTGAGCTCGGTCGCCGTCTCGCCCGATTGCGAGCTGTGCGCCTCGTCGATGATCACCGCATACTTGCGCGCGGGCAGATGACTCTTGCCGCCTTGGCCGCGCTCCTCGCTCAGCTTGGCCAACTGGCCGGAAACGAACGGGAATTTCTGCAGCGTGGTGATGACGATCGGCACGCCGGCTTCCAGCGCCTCGGCGAGCTGGCGCGAATCCTCGTCGATCTTTTGCACCACGCCCTGGCGGTGGTCGAACTGGTAGATCGTGTTCTGCAACTGGCGGTCCAGCACCACGCGGTCGGTGATGACCACCACGCTGTCGAACAGCCGCTCGTCGCATTCGTTGTGCAGGCTCGACAGGCGATGCGCCAGCCAGGCAATGGTGTTGCTCTTGCCGCTGCCGGCCGAGTGCTCCACCAGATAGTTGTGCCCCACGCCTTCGCTGGCGGCGGCCGCCACCATCTGGCGCACTGCCTGCAGCTGGTGATAGCGCGGAAAGATCAGGCTTTCCTTGCGTAGCTTCTTGCCGTCGTCCGTCGTTTTTTCTTCCACATCGAGATGCAGAAAGCGGGCGAGCAGATCGAGCAAGCTGTCGCGTTGCAGGACCTCTTCCCACACGTACGCTGTCTTGTAGTTGCGCCCCTCTCGGTCGGGCGGGTTCCCGGCGCCGCCGTCCGTGCCCCGGTTGAAGGGCAGAAAGTGGGTGCGATCCGGCCAGGCGCGTGGCCATGTGCGCCTCTTCGGTGTCCACCGCGAAATGCACCAGCGCGCGCTTGGTGAACACGAAGATCGGTTCGCGCGGGTCGCGGTCGTGGCGGTACTGGTGGATGGCATTGGCCGCCGTCTGCTCACTCAAGGGGTTCTTCAGCTCCAGCGTCACTACCGGGATGCCGTTGACCGACAGCACCACATCCAGCGACTTTTCCGACTTCGGGCTGAAGTGCAATTGGCGGGTAAGCCCCAGCCGATTGGCCTGATAGCGTGCCTCCAGCTCGGGGTTCAAGCCGTGGGCCGGGCGAAAGAAGGCGATCCGCAGCGTCTTGCCGAAACACTTGAAGCCGTGACGCAGCGTGGCCAGCGTGCCATGGGTGTCCAGCCACTTGCACAGTGATTCCAACACCCGCGCGCCGGTCTGCTCCCCGTGCAGTGCCTCCAGCTTCTCCCACACCTTGCCTTGCGTGGCGCGGATGAAGTCCAGCGCCTCATCGGGGAAGATCGCCCGCTCGCGGTCGAAGCCCTTGGCGTCGGTCCGTGCGTACCCGTCACCCAGCAAGACCGCCTCGATGGCGGTCTCGAATGCGGCTTCGCTGGTCGATTTCACTGCAGCATCCTTTGCCTATCGCAAACAGGCGAGTACGGCGATATCAATCGCTACGGGCGTACATCGAGGCGCCTTGCGTAGCCGAAGGCGCCTCGGCGTAGATCGTCACCGGCTTGCCGTTTTGCCAGACCACAGCGTATTGGCCAAGCCGGCGCTTGCGCTCCAGCGCCTTGCCGACGGCCTGCCGCAGGCTTTCCAGCATGCGCTGGCCATCGGCGGAGGGCACCGTGTTGCGGTTCGTGTTCAAGGCTTTTTCTCCTTCAGCAGTTGTCGATAATAGCCTTCGTGGAACACGTTGCGCTCGTCGCCCTGCTGCTCGAACACCAGCTCCGGGCTGTCGCCGTCGTTCATGAAACAGGTGCACCGATCCACACGGTGGCCGAACGCGTCCAGCAGTTGGTGCAGGCTGCGCGGAAAGCGACGCTCGATATCGCTCAGCGGAATGTCGTGGCCGCCGTGTGCGACTCGCTCGGCGACACGCAGCTTCGACATCTCCGCGTTGGGCAGCGCCAGATAGATCAGCTCCACACGCCAGCCGTCGAAGTGCAATCGTTCAGTCAGGCGTAGATAGCTGCGTCCTGCCAGCGTGGTTTCGAACGCGAAGTTCTCGCGGGCCACGACGCAAGCTGCGAGTTCGCGAAGAAAGATGCGGCTGGCCGCCAGCAGTTCGCGTTCCGGTGCGAGCGGCGACAGCCCGGCGGCGATGAGGTCGGCGTTAATGAACCGGGCAGTGCCTGCCACCCTCGGCAGGTATTCCAGCGCGAAGGTCGTTTTGCCCGCGCCATTGGGGCCGGCGATGATCCAGCAGGTGGGCGTCATGAGGCCATGACTTCCAGCGGGATCTGCCCGGTGACGGCGGCGGTGATCAGGGCGGCGCGGCGTTCGGATAGCAAAGCCAAAGAAGCAGACACTTGCCTCGTCATTGACTGAAATCGCTCCTCTGCGCGTTGAAGGCAATTCACTATCTCAGTCTGCTCGGAGAGCGGAGGTAATGGCGTCAGCCAATCCAAGACGTGGCCTTGCGAAACCTTGACCATCGATCCACTTGAGCCCCTTGCATCGCGACGAATCTGAACGCGAGCTGCTGCTGTCGTTAGGAAAGAAGTCAGATATTCGGGAAGAATTTTCTCCTCTTGTACCCGAAGTCTGTAAATGAGGTCAGGAAGTAACAGATTTGGCTCGTCAGTGCCGCAGGCCGGGTCGCAGATGGTGACGATCACCCCGGCCTGGGTGAGCACCCCGGTGTCGGGCTCCAGCAGCAGGTTGACCATGAGCTGGATCACTTCACGCGGGGTGAAGTGATCGCCAGCCGTTTCATTGGCGGCTTCGTTGAAGCGCCGGATCAGGTCTTCGAACACCAGGCCCATGGTGATGTTGTCGACCTTGCGCGGATGCAGGTCGATCTCGGCGAACTGGGCAACCACCTGGTAGAGACGATTGGATTCTTCGAGCTTCTCGATCTCCTTGTCGAACTCGAAGCGCTCGAAGATCTTGCGAATGTTCTCGGAGAAGCCGTTGATGTAGTCGGCCAGGTGGCGACCGATGTTGTCCGGGTCGCCTTTGAGCTTGTAGAAGTCGAGCTGGCTGTGGTTGTGGAAGCCGAGCGGGACGCCGTCCTCATCCTTGGCCAGGTTGTTGAGGATGGCGTCAATGTTGGGGATGCCCTTGCTGCTCAGTTCGGCATGGCGCTTGAGCACGGCATCCTTGCTGGACGCGAGCACGGCATCGAAACGGCGCAGCACGGTCAGCGGCAGCATGACGCGCTCGTACTGCGGTGGACGGTAAGGGCCACGCAGCAGGTCGGCGACGGACCAGATGAAGTTGGCGAGTTGTTGGAAGTTGGCGCTCATGGGTGCGTCCTGATATACGAGAGGTTCGGTTGCGCTGCTATCGCCCACGGCGCACCGTCGGTGGCGATAGAACGCTTTGATTCATGGGGCCGGCGCCGGCGTATCGCCCATTCGCTATTGCCCAGCTATCGCCCATATGGCGCAAGTTGTCCGATAGCCGGTTCATGACACTGCCCAGTACCGCCGCCAGCGGTAGTTGCCTTCAAAGCGCACCGCGCCGCGCTCGATCAACTCTTCCAGCGCTCGCTTGACTTGCTTGGGGTGAATCTCGCCACCAATGCGCCGGTGGATGTCGCTTATCGCGGATTCGGGGTAGCGCTGCAGGTCTTCAAGCACCAGCGCCGCCAAGCGATGCGGCTCGATGCGCTTGAGAGTCGTCTCGCCAGTGAACTTGAGGCTGCGCAGCAGGCCCGGGTCAACAAAATAGCGCGTGGCCTGGGTGCGGCCGGCGCTCTGCACCAGATGCCAGTCCAGCAGGCGCTTGATCCAGGGCTGGAGTGCTTCGACCGATGGCAGTTCAAGGGTGGTTGCCAGCTCGCGGGCGGTCAGGGCGTCGTGCTGGGTCAGGAGGCCGAGAGCAATGCGCTCGCGCTGGGTGAGCTGGTAGGTCTGATCTGCCTTGGCGATGAAGTCGATGACCTCGGGCTTGAGGATGCGACGGCGCACCGTCACCTGCACGCGGTCGTGGGTTTCGATAAGCTCCGGCGCAGGGCGGCCTTGAGACAGCAGCACCTCGAAGATCTTGTCGAAGCCACTGCCTTCGCGTTCCATCAGCTTCAGGTCGTGGAACAGGCGGGCCAGGTGCTCGTTGCGGCGCACGGTGGTGTGCAGCACGTTCTGCGGCGTGACACCCAGTGGCAGCGGGCCGGGGTTGACCACCTCCAGTCGGTCCGGGTGAAGATTCAGGAAGATGTCGCCGCGCTGGGTGTAGGGGCGGTGCACCAGTGCGTTGACCAGGAGCTCACGCACCACGATTTCGTCGAAGGCGGGCACGTTCTGGCGGTACAGGCCATCGGGCAGTTCGTAGCGCTCGCGGAAGTCGGGCACCTCCAGCCAGACCGCCTCGATCAGCTCCATCGGGCTTTGCGTGTGGTCGTCCCACACCAGCTTGTTCACCTTCTGGCCGTGCTCGTCGTACTTGATGAACTGGATGACCGGTGAAGTGGTTAGTTGGGCGCGGTGATGCTGGCGACCAAGGCAGAGCACGCCCAAGTTGGTGAGATCGCGCCCCTGCGCGAGCTGATAGTGGTCGAGTAGCTCGTCGTCGGATTTTTCCTTGACCGAGGCCTTGACGCGGTCGGATGCGCGCAATGCCTGCAGCAGCTTGACACGCTGGGTGGCATCCGCCTCCACGCGAGGGATATGCAGGGTGGTCTGCGTCTCCCACGGCAGCGCGGAACGCTCGCTGGCCAGCCGCATCACGTCGTCGCCCGTGACGGGCTTGCTCTGATCAGCGACGCGCAGAAAGTAGCGGCCGTCGGTGGTGGATGCCACAGCGAGGGCACGGGGAATGCGCAACTCGATGTACTGGCCGCCATTGGGGGCGGTGACGACATCAGGCAGCACGGCAACGTTGACGGTGCGCTCGGCCAGCTTTCGCCGAACGGTGTCGGGCAGGTCGGCGGGAACCCGTTGACTGGCTGGCGGCGCATCCTGCCCCTCCTCCACACCCAGCAGCAAACGACCGCCCGTTGCATTGGCAAAGGCGATGCAATCCTTGGCGATTTCGTTCCAGTCTGCCGTCTTGCCGGTCACTGCCCGCAAGGACTTCTGGTCGAGGAGTTGCCCTTCCAGGCTCACGCGATTCTTTCCCCGCGGTGCTTCATTTCGTTTCGCCCCTTCTCTCCGGCTCGTCGTCGGCCCCGCCCGCGCGCACCCATTCATCGACCTCGGACAGCTGGAATTTCCACAGCCGGCCGATCTTGTGTGCGGGCAGGCCTTTGCGCTCCCGCCAGCGGTAGACGGTGTCTTTCACGACGCCCAGATGCTGGGCAACTTCGCTTGCGGTGACCCACGGTTCGGCATTCATGGCATTGGTACTCGCGCGCGCCTCAGAGTCGTCTTAAATCGTCATCAGTCTAACAGGAGGTCACTTCAGCGGCCATCGTTGCCGGGCTTGCGGTAGCCCAAGGGGCGAAACGCAAGAACGGGGCCTTCGGCAACAGGCGGGAATGGGTAACGAGTGGCCCGATTACCCCTTTGGAAGCGGCGATTGCCTCTTTCCGGGCGGAAGCGGCCGGCGCCACCGATTGATGCCGAACCGGCGAACGCCGTCGATGATCTCCAACTTCTGGAGGGCATCCCGGTCCGCTCCGGCACCAAGCTCGCCGCGTTGGTGGTGGCTCTGTGCCGCCCGCAGGGCGCGACCACCCTGCAACTGATGCTGGCCACTGGCTGGCAGCAGCACACGGTGCGTGGCGCGATCTCGGCGCAGGTGCGCAAGAAGCTGGGCATCAACGTGGTGGCGGCCAAGGTCGCCGGCGGCGAGACGGTGTACCGCATCGGCCGACCGAGCCGCCACGAAGGGTCGGAACCCAATTCCCACCCTTGGGGTATGCACGCATGCGCGACACGCCGGTCGCTGGCAATGCGCGCGTCAAGACCGGCACCGTATCGGATGCGCGCGGCCTGGCCGGCCGCCTGCAGTCGGCCGGCGGCAGCACGGTGCTGTTCGCGATACTCATCAATCATCCGCGCGCCGGTCTGGCCACCGGCCTGATCGACCGCCTGACCGAACGCCTGCAGGCCGGGCTCACGCAGCGTCGCTAGAAGCCGCGCCAGCTGGCGATCTGCGAGGCGGCATGGCTGGAGGCCGCATGGAGAGGGGCTCTGCGGGCACTATTGCCTGAAACGACCGCCCGGTGCGGCTCTCGGGGTGGTGCGCTGTGGAAGAGCGAAACTGCAGACCGGGGCGGATGCCGCGGATGAACTGCGCTGACGGCAAAGGATGTCGGACTTCCGGAGATTTGCTGATGCTGATCCAGGTGCGGGCTACGCGCCGAGCAGCCTGCGTGCCAGCACCGACTGCATATCCCGTCGGCCATCGGCAATCAGGTAGATGATGACGAGGCTGCCCGCGACCCGGTAGATCACCCGGTAGGGCTTGAACGAGGTCTGCCGGTATTCCTTGATGCCCAGCGCGGCGAGTGCCTTCGGGTAGCTGCCGCGCTCCGGAAACCTCGACAAGCCGAGAGCGACCTTCATCAACTGGTCGAGCACGTAGTTGGCGTTGGCCACGCAGTCGAACTCGGCGATGTAATCGTGGAGTGCCTCCAGATCCTGCTCCGCACCCTCGGTGATCAGGACTTCGAACCTGGCAGGCGTTCCTGCCATCACGAGGCAGGTCGCTTGGCCCGCAGACGGTCAACGACATCCGCCACAGGCTTGAGCTTGCCAGCGGCCACGTCCTGATTGCCCAGCGCCAGGATTTTCAGCAGCGCCAATGTCTCCTGGGTTTCCTCGTATGTGGCCACGTCCTGCAGGACGGCCTTGGCCTCACCGTTTTGCGTGATGACCAAGGGCTCACGCCGCTCTGCGAGGCGCGTCAGAACCTCGGCTGCATTGGCCTTGAGATAGCTGATCGGCTTGACTTGAGATGAGTAGCGCACGACTGAGCCCCTGACTTTCAATAAGGACTGAATTTAGTCCTTTTACGGACTCTTCGCAACAGGCTACCGATTGTCATAGTCAGCGAGGAGCTCTTGAAGGCGATGGGTCACCCAGCCGAAGCCAACGTGCTCTTGCTCCAAGCGCAGGCGCTGGCGGATGCGGTTGTCGCGCAAATCGTCGTACAGCGCGCGCTCGTCTGGCGTCAGCTTCTGCAGGTCCACCAGCAAGGGCTTGTCCTCGACGCCCCAGACTGCCGTGTGCGCAGCCAGTGTTGCCCGGTCCATCAGGAATGAATCCACGTGGGCGAAGTGGCTGCGCAATTTATCCAGGATGGCGAAACCGTGAGTGTCGATATCGCCCCAGTAGTACATCATGCAATCGTTCAGCCAACGACTGCGCGCCAGTGCGTCCCAGCCGTAGCCGGCACCAAAGATCACGATGGCCTCCTTCGCACGCGGGAAGGCCAGAAAGTTGGTCTCGTTCTCGGTAATGAATACTCGCCGAACGGGAAGCCGAAGGCGGCTGAAGCTGTCGGCGTCCAGCGCGATGTCAGGGCAATCCGGACCGGGTACCGACTGAATTTCCGGATCGAGCACCCGCAAGCGAATGCGTGTCGGCTTATCCAAGAAGCCGTAGCGGAAGGCAAACTGGTTGAGGCCGGTCTTCGTGGCATCAATTGCGTCGGCAGGAAGCGCCAGATCGAGCAGTTCCGCGAGGACGCTGCGATGCGCTTCGATGAACTTGGTATGTAAGCCGGGCAAATCCACCTGACGCAAGTAGATGCCAGGGCGCGGTCGGTCCATGATCCAGCTCACGACCTCCAGCAATCGGCGCCAATCCTCGGCCAGCTCCAAGGCTTGCAGGGGGCGCTTTTCCAGCCACGGCAGCAAGGCGGGGTTGGCCTGCCGAGTTGCAGAAATCAGCGCGGAGAAGCGATCCCACTCTCGACGCTTGCCAAGCCAGCTGAGGGCGTCATCGATCGAATTGACCCAGGCACTTGCAGGCAGCCGTTGTACCCCTTGAACCCGGTGGCGGATTTCCTGCCATTCCATATGCAGCACCGCGACAGACGACAGGCCGGCCGCCCAAGCACGCACCGAATCGAAGCGATCCGTGATGTCTGCCGAAGCCGGAACCTTGAGCGTTAGGCGCATTGGAAAGCGCGCGTGGCCTGTCACGGCGTCCCGCAGAAACTCCCCGCGTTCCCACAGCCGCGCAAGTTGCGCCTGTAAATCCTTCGGACCAGTCCAACTCACTGCACTATCTCCAGGGAAGGCGGCGCCAGCATCGCCTTCTGTGCCCGGTATTCCTCGATGGACAGGTTGCGCAGCTTCGAGGCCCGACCGCCCTCGTTGTGCACAAAGCCTACACCGGACACGAAGGGTTCGATGATGTGGATCTTCTGCAGCGGCGTTACGATCAACAACTGCAGGTTGAGTTGCCGGAACAGCTTCATTCCGTACTGCGCGGACTCATCGGAGCCACGACTAAAGGCTTCGTCGATCACCACGAAGCGGAAGGAGCGTGAGCGCACCGCACCCCATTCGAGCCCGAACTGATACGCCAGGCTGGCGGCCAGGATGGTGTAAGCCAGCTTCTCCTTCTGGCCGCCCGACTTGCCACCTGAGTCGGAGTAGTGCTCGTGCTCGCTGTTGTCCTCACGCCAACGCTCACTGGCGGCGAACAGAAACCAGTTGCGCACATCCGTCACCTTCGTCGTCCAGCGGCGGTCCTGCTCGGACAAGCCCTCTCTGCCCCGGAAGCGGTCGATGACGGCCTTGACCTGCAGGAACTTGGCTTCGGAATACTGGGCGTCGTCCGAACCCGTGACCGCGCCCTCGGTGCAAGCACGCAACTCCTGCTGGAAGTCCCGGATCTCGGCGTCTGGACTGGCCTGCGACTCCAGCACGATGTAGCGCCCGGGGTTGTAGTCGATCTCGCCCAGCGATTTGTTGATGTGGGCGATGCGCTCCTTGATGGTCTCGCGCTCGCGGGCCAGTTGGGCGTTGAAGTTGGCGATCTCGTTGATCGTGTTGACGTTGAGCAGCTCCTTGAAGCGGGCGACGAAGCGCGGAAGGTCATCGCGGTTCAATTGCGTCAGCAGGTTTTCGTACTCGAATGCCGCTTCAAGACTGGCATCCATTTCGGCCGTTTCGAGCTTGAACGCCTCCTTGAAGGAAGCCATGGCCTTGATGATCTTCTCGGCCAGGCGCTTGAGCTTGTGGTCTTCCGCATCGATCCGTGCCTGCAGCCAGGTACGCACGTCCTGCTCGCGGTTGTCGCAGGACTCGACAGTGAGTTGGTGCTCGCCCAACGCCTCGGCACGCATCACCTCCAGCGTCGACGCAAGCGCCTCATCCGCGACAGCACCCTGCCGCAGCGCCTCCGTTTGCTGGCGCAATTCCTGAGCGTCCGAGCGGCGTTGCTCAAGCCTCGCCCGCTTGTCGCGTATGCTTTGCAACTCGGTGTCCGTTTCCCTCTGCGCTCTTTGCAACGCGCGCAGGTTCTCGTTCAACTGCTTGAGAACATCTGACGCCGATTCCAGCCGGCTGCGCTCTTCCGTCAGTCGGGCGATCTCCGTGGCGACGCTGCCCCAGTCCAGTTCATCGAAAGAAGTGAACTCTTCAAGGCGGGTGAGTGCATCGAGTCGGCTCGTGAGGCCTTGACGTTCCTTCTGGATCTCGCCGATCCGGCTCCCCACCTCACCCAGCTGTAGTTCGAGTTGGTGGCGCTTGTTCTCCAGCGTGGCGATCTTGGCGCTGTTGCTCCAACCCAGCACGTAGCGGCTACGGTCGTCGATGCGGTGGCGGTCATCCTTCTCGTGCCGCCCGGTCGGATCCTTGATCTGGCCCGCGCGTGTGATGGCGCGCGCTTCCAGGCGGAACTGTTCTTGCGTGGCACAGCAGGCCACGTCGAAACGGTGGGCGAGCTCGCGCTCCAACCAGTCGTAATGGGGCGAATCGGGCTTGATGGCCAGCTTGCGCACAAGTGAATCGCGGTGCAGATCCGGCAGTTCGCCGGCCTTGCGCGAGCGCACATGAAAGTACACCAGGCGGCCACGCAGATGGCTGCGATCCACCCACTCCGCCACGTTCCGGTAATGCGCATCGGGCACCAGCAGTGCCAGGCCGAAGCCCCGCAACATGCGTTCGGCAGCACCTTCCCAGTCGCGCTCGTCGTCGCGCACCTGGATCAGCTCGCCAGCGAAGGGCATATCGTCGACGTTCAGGCCCAATGCCGCGCACATCGCCGCGCGGATCTGGATCTGCTGGTCATCGATGTTGCTGCGGCGGCGCTTGAGGCTGTCGATCTCGGCTGATAGCTGCTCGTGTTCCTGCTTGCCCTGGCGCAGCGTCACGCCATGCTCGGTGAGTGCGTTTTGCAGATCGGCATCGCGGTTGCATACTTCTTCACGCCAGGCTTTGAACTGGCCGCGTTGGGCGGCGAAGATCGATGCCTCCGCTGCCACCGGCTCGCCCAATACGGCGGCCAACTCGCCGTAACGCCCGGCCTTGGCCTTGCGCATATCGCGCAACTGCTCTTTCTTGCGAATGTCGGCGGCGAGACGCTCCAGACGGTCCCCGCCGTTGTCGTTGATCGCCAGCTTCAGTTCATCGACCTGGCGGACCTGCTCCTCGTGGACGGACTCGAGCCGCCGCACGTGGACATCTACGCGCTCCCATTCCTCCGCCAGCAAGGCCAATCGCTTGTCGAGCAGACCCAGCTTCAGGCCCGCAAAGTGGGTTCGCAGGCTTTCACGGCAACGGCGCAAAGCTTCGACCTCGGCCACCAGCGCACCGTGTCGGCTGCAATCGGCCACCAGGGGCGTCAACCACTCCACTTGCTGCTGCGCCTTGAGTACCGCCTGATGGGCGCGATTGAGGTCGTCGAAGTGTCCGATCAGAGCCTGGATGCGCGGCGCCACCTCGAAGGGCTCCAGCATGTGGCTGCGCACGAAATCGGTCAGGTTGCCCACCGACTTCATCGACACCGTCTGGTGGAACAGCTCCAGCGCCTGGTCGTTCTCGATGCCGAAGCGGCGGCGGAACCAGGCCGCATAGGGCGGAAAGCTGTCGTGCAGTTCGGCCCCCAGCCCACGCAGCTTCTTGCGCAGTTGGGCGATGTCCGATCCGAAGTTGGCGAAGTCGGATGCAATCGACAGCGCCCGTTCCATGCCGAGGAAGAAGCGCGCCGGCTGTCCCTGGGCTTCCTTCATCCAGAACACCTGAGCCAGGCTCACCGTCTGGTCATAGCCAGCATTGTGGAACACACCGAGGATGACCGAGTAGCTGTTCTGGTCGCGCAGCGACACCGGCTTGGCCGCGCCCGTGACCTCGTTGCGCTCGGATTTGTAGTGCCCCAGCACGTAGGAGCGCAGCGTCCGTTCCTTGCTGTCCGCACCCGCCGCCTTGTTGTAGGCAACGCGGTTTGCCGGCACCAGCAAAGTGGTGATGGCATCGACCAGGGTGGACTTGCCCGAGCCGATATCGCCGGTCAGCAGGCCGTTCTTGCCATCCAGTTGCAGCGTCCACACCCGGCTATCGAAGGTTCCCCAGTTGAATACCTCCAGTCGCGTCAGGCGAAAGCCAGACAGCGTGTCGTCGGCGACAAAGTCCAGGCCCAGCGATTGCGGGTCATTCATTGCCTGGGCCCTCCTTGGAGTTCGCCACACCCGCCAGTAGCGTCTGGTAGTTGGCAAGACGGGCATCGAACTCGGCCAGCCACTGCGCGTCGACAAAGGCCTTCAGGATGCGCCGCACCTCGTAGCTGGCCAAGCCCGCCGAAGCGCCGCCGGAGGGCTTGAGCTTATGCAGAAAACCCAGCTCGACCACCTTGTTGATCGTGGTTTCGATCTGGTCGATCAGCCTGGCCTCGTTGGGGCCATCGGGCAGAAAGACCCGCACCAATTCGACGATGTCATCGCGGCTGAGCACCAGCCGGGTATCGCCGCCGCCTGCGTCGAACTCGGCGAGCTTCTTGCGTAACAGGGCCAATAGCAAGCTGACCGGGAACGACAAAGGCCTACGCGCCACCAAGCGAGGCAGGCGTGGTGCCGGATCGTCATCCGCGGGTTCGGGGCGGCTCTTGAGGAAGGCATAGCCTTCCGACTCATCCAATACCAGATCGAGGTTCAGCACCGCCGAGTAGTCGCGTACCCGCGCTTGCAGATTCAGCAGCGCCGCCCACAGGCGCTCATCGGCCTCACGGTACAGCACGCCCTTGAGCAAACTGATGAGCAGCACCGACAAATCCGCAACGGGAGCCGGCGTGATCTCGATTGTCGACAGGTGTTGTTCCATCCCTTGCTCCGGTTTGTTCCTCATCCGTGCATAAAGATCACACGCGACAGACGCGCGCTTCTGGTCAGCTCTGATCCGTCCGGCGCGACGGCCTGCCAGCGGATGGGCTCGATCGTGTCCTCATCCACAACGGTGCTGAAGGTCTCGGTGCCCAGTTGCAGGTAGGCCACCAATTCGGCCAGCCCCTGTTGCAAAGGTTGAGCAGATACCAGTTCGCTCAAGGTGATTTGCGTGCGGACTTGCAAGGCGTGGCGGATGTGGCGTGTCAAGCGAGTCTTGTCTACGACCACTTGGTCGAATAGCGCCGAAGGGTCGATGTCCTCATCCCCCACCTGCAAGGCGAGGTCGGCAATCACCGGTTTGATGGCGGGCGTGAACAAGGGGCGCTCCATTGCCAGTTCCACGCCGACGTTGGACTCGGCCATCTCCATTACTGTGCCCGAGGGGGGCGACTCGCGCAGGGCGAGCGCCTTGCTCTCGATACCGTGCAGGATGTCCATGATCCGGCGGTTCTCCAGCCAGGCCTGGTCATCGAGAAAACGCCGCAACTGCTGCGACAAAGCGGCCACCGTGCGCTGGGTGTGCTCGCCGGCTTCCATCCAGTCATAGTGCACGCGGCGCGTGCGGGTGTCGGGTTTCAGGTCGGCCACGGCCGGCAGCGCCAGAACACGATCCAGCAGCTCGGTCAACTCTTCTTGCCGTCGGCTGGACAGCAGGAAATCCCAGAATGCCCGGAAGCTCTTGCCCTGGTCGGAGTCGGCAATCGCATCGCGCTCGCCCATGATCTCCTCCAGCAGCGCGCCCTTGGCCCCTTCCCACAAGGCGATGCGTTCGCGCACGCGGCGGTCGAGCTGGCGGAAGTTGTGTTCCACCTCGCGGAAGTCGGTGAGCAACTCACGCGCGCCCTGGATGAACTGCTGAAATCGGTCCTTAAGCGCGGTGTCGTCCAGCAGCGGCACGTCGCCCGACAGCACGCGCGCGATCTCCGCATCGATCTCGTCGCGCTTCTTGTGCAGCTCGGCAATGCGCTTGGCAGGGTCGGCCTCGCTGCCCTCGCGCATCTGCTTGAGCAAGTCGAACAGCGTTAGCAAGCGCGACTCGGTGCCGACGAACTGCCGCTCGGACAGTTGCGCCAGCCATGCGATGGCCTTTTCGGTGGCGGGCGTCAGGTCGAACTGCGCCTCGTCTGTGCCCGGGCGGTAGAACTTGCGCAGCCAGCCCTTGTCTGGCGCGGCCCAGTCGTTCAGGTATTCCAGTGCCGGCTTGGGAAAGGCGGCATCACCCAAGTACTGGCGCAGCGCATACAGCTCGTCCTCCAGCGCCTCGGCCAAGTCCGCCGCCGCAGTCACCCGTACATTGGGCGCCACGAATACCCGGTGCAGAAAGCTTGCCACCAGCGCCGCATGGTCCGAACGCAACAGTCGCCACGCGGGGTGGTGGGTGCGCAGTGCGTCGACAGTGGCGAAGTCAAGGGTCACGGTGCTTCTCCCTTCGATGTGTGAACAGCGCGGACTCGATAGCCGTCCAGGACGCTTGGTGCAAGGCGGCCGCTTCGGTACGATTGCTTGGGGCGCTTCCCCGTATGCCTTCCGCCGCCAGTTCATCTCCCCGAATGCGGGATCGAACCCGCGTCCCACAGCCCGTCAGCGCAGGTCGTACCAAACCCCACGACCACTCCCATGCTGGTTCAGCGAGCCGCGTTCGACTAGCGTACGGAAATGTTGCTTGAGCGTGTTGCGGCTGGCCCCGGTCAGTTTGATGGCCTCGCCGATGGTCACGCGACCATGCCCGCGAGCGAGCTCGACGATCTGAAGCGACAGCTCGGGCATGGCTGCGAGCACGATCTTCTCGCGCTCGACCTTCTTCTCCAGCCGGCGAACCTGCTCGGCAAGTGAGCTGAGGAAGAACACCAGCCACGGCTGCCAGTTCGGCGCATCCGTGCGGATCGTCCCTTGCGTCTGTCGCAGCGCCAGGTAGTAAGCCTCCTTGCTCTGCTCGACCACGCTTTCCAGCGAGCTGTAAGGCACATAGGCATATCCGGCCTGCATCAGCAGCAAGGTTGTCAGCACACGGCTCAGTCGTCCGTTGCCGTCCTGGAACGGATGGATTTCCATAAACACCACGACGCCCAAGGCGATGATCAGCAGTGGATGCAGACGTGCCATTTCCCTTTCCTCGTTCACCCATGCCACCAGTTCCGTCATCAGGCGTGGCGTGTCGAAAGGCGTGGCTGTCTGGAAGACGATGCCGATCTGCGCGCCGTTCTCGTCGAAGGCGGCGACGCTGTTCGAGTTGGTCTTGTAGTTGCCGTGATGCCAAGCGTCCTTCTCGCCGTGGCGCAGCAGGATCTGGTGCAACTGCTTGATGTGGTTCTCGGTGAACGGGATATCCTGCCAGGACGAAAACACGAGATCCATCAGCTCGGCGTAGCCGGCCACCTCCTGCTCATCTCGGGTGGCGAAGGACGTGATCTCCAGATTCGACAGCAGTTGCTCCACCTCCCGATCGGACAGCTTGCTGCCCTCGATGCGGGTTGAGGAGCCGATGCTCTCGATGGTGGCCACGCGTCGCAGGGCCGACAGGCGGTCAGGCGCGAGAGTGCTCAAGGCGCGCCAGGCGCCTTTGAACTCGTCGACCCTGGCGATGAGGCTCAAGATCTCCAGAGTGATCTGGATGGTGTTTGTTCGCAGCATGAGCCAATAGTACACCCAATTACACCCAATGTTGCGCAGCCTCCGTCAATACGCCCGTTCGTACCCAATCTGGTGCAGTTTGGATTGCCGCGCAGGCGGGCCAGATTTGCGCAATCCATGCGGTGATTGGCGTGCCGGCTCAACGGGTCACGACGTGTGGCGTTTGCGGACTTCGGCCCCGTTTCGGTGAGCGAGCGAGGAATGGCCAGGAGTGAGCGGAATGTGGCCCGAATCGGGCTCACCGGCGGGCCGGCGAAATTCACAGGCTTCCGCAAAGATCCGCGCGAAGCCGCAGGAACCGGGGGCAAGAAGGCAAGAAAAAGCCCCAACCGAGTACGGTTGGGGCTCCGCAAATGGTGGTGGAACACGGAACCGAACCCGCGTCCGTCATCTGAACAGGAGGGCGTCCGCAAGTCTCCAGTCCCGGATTTGGATCATTTGGCCGTTTCCGTGGACATTCGTCCGAACTGGAACAACCCCGTAGAACAGGTTTGGAGCCCGAAACTGGCTACCAGTCGGCACCCGCACCTGCGTCACTGGCCTTGATCGTGTGTTGACAACGGCTACACGCTGCGAGACAATCCGTGTATCTGTTGTGTATGCGCGAATAGGAGAAGCCAATGCGTGACGCCGCCATCAATCTTCGGGCCCTGCCCGAACAGCGTGACCTGATCGATCACGCCGCCAGCCTGCTCGGAAAGAACCGCTCGGACTTCATGCTCGAAGCGGCCTGCGACCGCGCTCAGTCCGTTGTGCTGGATCAGGTTTTTTTCAACCTGGATGCTGACAAGTTCAAGCAGTTCACGGCCATGCTCGATGCGCCCCCGGGCCCGAATGTAGGGCTTGAACGCCTGATGGCCGTCAAGGCGCCCTGGAGCACCGGCGCGGCATGAGCTTGCAACTGAGCGCACCGCTTCCGCTCGCCGCCACCCACATCCTTGACGATTTTTCCTGTGGGGAAGCCAGTCTCGACGAATGGCTCAAGCGCCGGGCACTGACCAATCAATTGAGCGGTGCGAGCCGTACCTTCGTCGTCAGTGATCAGGATGATCGCGTCTATGGCTACTACGCGATGGCAGCGGGCGCTGTCTCGCACCAGGCCGCCACAAGCGCTGTGCGCCGCAACATGCCTGATCCGGTGCCGGTGATGGTTCTCGCCCGACTGGCCGTCGATCACCGAGCCCAGGGTCTCAAGTTGGGCGGGGCGCTGTTGCAGGATGCAGTCAATCGGGCTGTGACGGTTTCGCAAAACGCCGGTGTTCGGGCCCTGCTGGTACACGCGCTGCACGACCGCGCCAAGGAGTTCTACGAGCACTACGGTTTTCAGGCATCGCTGCTCCATCCGATGACGCTGATGCTGCGGCTGAATACGGTCAAGTCATGAAGCCGAAATATTGCACCCGCCAACAGGAGAAAGTAAAGGCAATGCTCGACGCGCTCGCGGATGACATAGGTCGCCACCCCGAAATCCTGCGACCCGTACCAGCCGAGCTTGTCTACCGCATTCGATCACTGGTCGGTGGCGTCGAAGTCGACCTCGATCAGCAGCTGCCGCCCGAAACCAACGATGCTGGCGCGCGCTAAGCGCAGAGCTTGGCTTCTACGGCGAACAGCGTTGTCATGGGGTCATCTGTTCAGGAGAAAAAGATGCATTACCCCGTGATGACCGAAAAGCACTTGGCCGACCGTTGGCAGGTCAGCCTTAAGACGCTGCGCCGCTGGCGGCTCGATAACGAGGGGCCGGTCTGGCACAAGCTGTTCCGCCACGTTCGGTACCACGAAGCCGACGTCCTCGAGTTCGAGCACCGAAGCTCACAGCATCTGATGACGCTGCTCGGCATCAAACGGGAGACCAAGCCGGAAACGGCTGAAGTGGCGCAGGGCCTCGACGCCAAGGGGGCCGTCGGCCCCAACCAGGGACGCCCCGTGGTCGTGATCGGCGAACGCGGCCTCGGTAAATCGCACTTGATGGCTGCGTGTCAGCGGCGTTCTGATAGTCGTTCAAACTCGGCGGTTTGAAAGTCATGGGTTTTCTTCGTCGATTTTCTTCGATCCCCATCTTTACAGATGCCGTTCTGGATCTTCTTCGGTGATTCTTCAAGCGGTTATACGGTCCGCGGCGAGGTGAGCGGATGCGGGATGCCCAACTACTGGCGTCGGAAGCCGTGATTTCCAAACCGCCAGGTTTGATCGAAATTCGCGGCGCCGCTGACAGGCTGCGCTCTACCACGCGGTCACCGATCCCACCTCGACTGGCGCGTGGCTCAATGCGTGGGCGACGACGCTGGCCGAACCCAACCTCGGCAAGATCGCGCTGCGCGATGGGATGCACGTCGTCGGCGAAAGCCTGCACCGCCACCGCTACAAGTTCCTGTGGGACGTGCTGTTTGAGAACCATCCGCACGGCACCTACATCAAGGGCAAGTGGGAGGGGCAAGGCGCGTCCAAGACGGAAATCCCGTCCGACAAGCTCATCATCGAGTTGCTGCAGAACAAGCCGACGATGCTGCTGCTGGACGAATTCCAGACGTGGTACGACGGCCTCACCAACACCAAGCAGTACCCGTGGAAGAACTGGGCGTTCAACTTCATCCAGATTCTTTCGGAGATCGCCAAAGAACGCCCCGACCTGTTGGTGCTGGTCATCTCGGTGCGCAACTGCGGCAGCGACGCCTACCAGCAGGTGCATCGCGTCAACCCGGTCGCCATCGACTTCAAGGCGGGCGGCAGCGCCGAGCGCATCCAGCAGGATCGCCGCCGGATGCTGCTGCACCGCCTGTTCGACAACCGCTTGCAGATCGCCAGCGGCACCATCGAATCGCTGGTTGCGCAGCACGTCGCCGAATCCTTCCGCCTGCTCGACGTGCCGCCCGCCGAGCAGGAGCGCAAGCGCCGCGAGTTCACCGAATCGTGGCCCTACGCGCCGCACCTGTTGCGCCTGCTCGAAAAACCCCTCGGATCGCCTCGCTCGCTGGTGGGCCGAGCCGGGTTACGGAAGTTCGAGCGCCAAGGCGGTGCTGATTCTCGACGGCCTGTCGCTGCGCGAACTGCCCTGGCTGCTGCAAGGTGCCAAGGAGCGCGGATTCACCCTACACGAGGTCACAGCCAACGCTTCCGAACTGCCCGGCGAAACCAATGAGTTCGCGCGGGCCTTGGGCTTCGGGAGCCGCAGCCAACTGCAGAACAACGGTGGCGGCTTGGCGCACAAGCTCCAACCGGCCACCACCGAGTGCGTCGACATGCCCTGGAAGGACTGCGAGGGTCTGATCAACGGTGCGCCGAACTGGGTGTTCTGGCACCAATGGCCCGATAGCAAGCTGCACGACGGTGCTGGTGCGGGGCAAGGCCTCGACACATTGACCCGCGACGCAGCCGATCAACTGAGCAGCGACGACTTCTGGGCCTTCGTCGAACGCTTGGCGACCGGACGGCGTCTGGTCATCACCTCCGACCACGGCTACGCCGCCACCGGCTAGTTCCCGGACGCTGATGGCGAGGTCGGCCAGTTCCTCAAGAAAACCTTCGCCAGCGGGCGCAGCACCAAGGGTACCGGTGAAACCGGCCCGTTCGTGCCGCCGGTGGCCCTCCAGATGAACAGCCCGCACGGCGCTCACCTCCTGGCCGTCGGCCGCTGGAAATGGAAGAGCCAAGGCGGCTACCCGACGTTGACGCACGGCGGTCTCTCATTGCTCGAGGTGCTGTCGCCCTTCGTCGAGCTCACGAAATAAGGAACGCGCTGCATGGCAACCAAAAAAAATACAACTCGATCGACGCCCATCGCGATGCCGGCCATGCCTACATCGCCAGCCAACGCGCCGAAGGCTGGATTCCGGTGGCGGACGACTACGACGATCCAGCGTTCTCGGGTGGCAACATGGAACGGCCAGCGCTGCGTCGCATGATGGTCGACATCGAGGCCGGCAAGATCGATGTGGTCGTGATTTACAAGATCGACCGCCTGACGAGAAGCCTCGCCGACTTCTCCAAGATGGTCGAGGTATTCGAGCGCTACGGCGTGTCGTTCGTCTCGGTCACCCAGCAGTTCAACACGACGACCTCGATGGGCCGGTTGATGCTGAACATCCTGTTGTCCTTCGCGCAGTTCGAACGTGAAGTCACCGGTGAGCGCATCCGCGACAAGATCGCCGCCAGCAAGCGCAAGGGCATGTGGATGGGTGGTGTGCCGCCGCTCGGCTACGACGTCGCGAACCGCCGGCTGGTGCCCAACGAGCGCGAGGCCAAACTGATCCGACACATTTTCCAGCGCTTCGTTGAACTCGGCTCCAGCACCGCGCTGGTCAAGGAACTGAAGTTGGACGGCGTGACATCAAAGGCGTGGACCACGCAAGACGGCAAGACCCGCGACGGCAAACCGATCGACAAGGGCCACATCTACAAGCTGCTCAGTAACCGCACCTACCTTGGCGAGTTGCGCCACAAGGAACAGTGGTACCAGGCGGAGCATCCACCCATCATCAGCCGCGAGCTGTGGGACGCTGCCCACGCGATCCTGGATACCAATGGTCGGGTACGCGGCAACGCGACGCGGGCAACGGTGGCGTATCTGCTGAAGGGCGTCGTCTTCGGCAATGACGGCCGAGCACTGTCGCCGTGGCACACCACCAAGAAGAATGGGCGCCGCTATCGTTACTACGTGCCACAACGAGACTGCAAGGAACACGCGGGCGCCTCGGGCCTGCCACGACTGCCGGCCGCAGAGCTCGAGTCGGCGGTGCTCGATCAACTGCGCGCGATCCTGCGCGCTCCGAATCTCCTCGGTGAGATGCTGCCGCACGCGATCAAGCTCGACCCGACCCTGGACGAAGCCAAGATCAGCGTGGCCATGACCCGGCTCGACGCGATTTGGGATCAACTGTTCCCGGCTGAGCAGACCCGGATCGTGAAGCTGCTGGTCGAGAAGGTCATCGTGTCGCCCAACGATCTCGAAGTCAGGCTGCGCGCCAACGGCATCGAGCGTTTGGTGCTGGAGCTGCGTCCCGAGCCGGTCGACCAACCAGAGGAGGCACTGGCATGAGTGACATCCGCATCCAGAAAACCGGTGAGCCGGACATCCTGCAGACCAGCGACGGCAGGCTGACCCTGTCCGTGCCGATCCAGATCAAGCGCCGCAGCGGCCGCAAGCTGGTCACCCTGCCGAACGGTGAAACCGCCCCGGTCAGGCCGTGGGACGTGGCACCGACGTCACTCCAACTGGCGCTGGCCAGGGGCCATCGCTGGCTGGCCATGTTGGAATCAGGGGAAGCGAAGTCGTTGAAGGAGATCGCCACGCGGGAAGGGATCGACAATAGCTACGTGAGCCGGATGGTCAACCTGACCACGCTGGCGCCGGACATCGCCGCCGCCATCCTGGACGACACGCTGCCGAACCACATCACGCTGTTCGATCTGGCGGTTGATCCGCCAGCACTGTGGGATGAGCAGCGGGAGCGGGTCAAACTTTCGCGCTGAATCTCAGCCAGCACCTGCGGGCGACCAAGGTCCACCCGCTGGCCACCGGGCGGGAAACGCCGTGTTGGCACTGGCCGCTTCAGTGACCGGCACCATGAACGTGGCCAATGCAGCAGTGACGTCGTTCAGCGCCAGCGCTTCCAGTCGGTTCTTTCGCAGGAAGGCCTGCCACTGCATCTGCTTCTGCTCATCTTGCGCAAACGCATCTGTCAGCCCGAATGGAGCCCGTCCTGTCAGGGCGGTCTTGCGGCGGTCGAAGGTGGCTTGAACGGCTTGGCGAAGGATGTCGCCATCAAAGTCGGTATGCCGCGCCAGTATCCAGAGATCGAAGTAATCCTTCATGCGGCTGTTGGCGATGCCAAGAGATGACAGCGCCTCGAACTTCTCGGCGACTACGGTGTAGCGCGGGTAAACCCGCAGCTTCGGTGCCGCGAACTCTGTCAGCATGACGGGGTACTCGACATCCTCTGGCCCTGGCGTCACCGCATCGCCAAACCCGATATCGATCTGAATCTGGCAGCGTGCGCCGTCGATCACGCCGAGCAATATGACGCGCACACCGGCATAGTTTGCCTCCTTGCGAATCTCGGCGGCGTGCACGGTGTCAGCCTGAAAGGTCACGCCGTCATGCGTTTCGATCGCGCAGATTTCTCTGAAGACGCCTTCGATGTGCGGCAGCTCCGCCGAACCGAATCCGAGAAAATCAGCATCTCTTGTCGGGCGGTGCGGGATGTCGAACCACAGGTCAAAAAGCAGTGCGCCTTTCAGAAGAAATTGATCTGCATGCTGCGAGATGCTGATCCGGTACAGCAGCCGCTCAAGCGCATAGCGCGTGAGGAGCAGATTGAAATCCTGCTTGGTCTCGCGGGCGCGGTTGAGCAGACGCGCACGTACCGATGCCGCCACGTTTCGTTCGGTCATGACAGGCTTTCCATGTAGGGGCGCATCACATTGGCCACGCGGCACAGCGTGGCATAGCGCCAGAGTTCGTCCATGCTCACGCGCTTCGCCCGCCAAGCCTCCTGCAGCGCTTCCATCGCCACATCGAGGCCGATCTTGTTGCGGAACTTGAAGCAGTCAGCCACGGTGCGAGCGACGTTGGTCACGCGCACGGTCACGCCATCAATGTGATGTTCCTCAATGCCGTCGGTCAGCGCGGCGCCAGAAAAGCGCACGATGCGCAGTGGCGGGTACTCCATCTTCGGCGCACGCGCCTTGTTGGGAATAGCCAGCCAGACCTCGAATGGCGACTGCGTGGTGATGTCGTGCACGCGCAGTGCCGACAGCAGGCAGACGATGGCTTGCGGGTGTTTGCGTGCCACCTCGGCCAGCGTGCCATGCTCGGACATGCTGCGATCCGGACGGGCATACAGACCTCGACCCACGCGGATGAGTAGGCCCTGCCGAACCAGCCGCGTGAGGGCGACACTGGGCAGACCCAGTGCATCGAGGTCACGCGGGCGAATGAGGCCGCGCTGGGCGGCAAGATCCAGAATGGTCTGATGCGAACTTTCCATGCCAGCATGATGTTGCATTACGTCGGTAGTTGTCAATAACTACCGACAAAACGCAACGTACATGGTTTCCTTTGCCTACCGATGCCGCAATCCAACCGCTTGATTCGTCCGCGCGTAACTCTTTGATCTGTATGGGCCAGATTTGTGGCCTTTGCGGACTTCGGGCCAGTTCAAGGGAGCGAGGTCGGAGCGAGGAATGGCCAGGAGAGAGTGAAATGTGACCCGGGACGGGCCGAGACGCTGACCGGCGAAGTCCGCAGGCTTCCGCAGGAACCCCCAACAGCACGCGGCAACTGTCGCCATCGGATAAGAAAAAGCCCCAACTGAGAACAGTTGGGGCTTCAATAATGGTGGAGGCGGCGGGAATTGAACCCGCGTCCGCAAGACTTCCACAGGCAGCCCTACATACTTAGCCTCGTCGTTTGATTTGACCCGCAACCCGCCGCCGGGCAGGCTGGTTACAGGCGATCCGCTGGGTTTTCGTGGCTGCCCGCGCGGCGAAGGCGGCCCTTATCTCATGTAAATGACTCTGCTGTAGCTTGCGCTACCCGGCCCGTGAGCAAACCGGTGCAGAGGCCAGCCGCAATTAAGCGGCTAGAGCGAAACGCTCGTCGTTGGCAGTTATTGCATTCCAGATGGATTTACGAGGTGACTGGTCCTCGGTATGCACTGCACTGCTTCTTGACCCACGTCGAAGCCAGGTCGCCCCCGTGGTTACTGCCACTGCATCGAATGCGGATGCAGTGCCGCCGAACTCAAGTGCTCATTCTAGCATCGTCGATGCCGAGTAACTGCGCTATCTGCCGTGGGTGGTCCACCAGGTGGTCGGCGCCCCAGTCTTCGATCGGCGGTCCCTCGCCGAGATAGCCGTAGCGCACGGCGACGGTTGTCATGCCGCAGGCTCGGCCGGCCTGGATGTCGCGCAGGTCGTCGCCGATGTAGAGGCAACGTGAAGCCTGCACGCCGGCGACGGCACTGGCGAGCAGAAGCGGGGCGGCTGCCGGCTTGGCTCTGGGGGCGCTGTCGCCGCTGACTATGCTCGCCGCGCGATGCAGTAAGCCGAGACCACGCATGACCGGGACAGTAAAACGCGCGGCCTTGTTGGTGACCACGCCCCAGCGGATGCCGGCGGATTCGATCAGTTCCAGAAGCTCGTGGATGCCATCGAACAGCCGAGTGCCGACGCACAAGGACTGGCCATAGTGCGCAAGTACGCGTGCGCCGAGTTCGGCATAGTTGGCGTCGCCGGGATTCAGGTCGAAGCCAACACGCAGCAGTCCGCGTACGCCATGCGAGGTAACGCGCCGCAGCGCGTCGAGGTCGAGCGGGGCTTGGCTTTCTTCGGCACGCACGCGGTTGAGTGCGCCGCCGAGATCGGGGGCCGTATCGGCGAGCGTGCCGTCGAGGTCGAAGAACACGGCCTCCCAGGCGCTCGCCCGTTCGGTCAAGCGCGCACCGCGCGAGCCAGAAAATTGACGTCGGTGTCGCGACCCAGCGAGTACGTTCGGGCGAGCGGGTTGTAGCGCATGCCGACCAGGTCGTGCGTGTCGAGACCGGCGTCGCGGCAGAAGCGTGCGAGTTCAGAAGGTCGGATGAACTTCGAATAGTCGTGCGTGCCCATCGGCAGCAGCCTCAACAGGTACTCTGCACCGATGACGGCCAACAGGTAGGCCTTGGGATTGCGATTGATGGTCGAGAAAAAAGCAGTGCCGCCCGGCTTGAGCAGGTCAGCGCAGGCTTTGACCGTGCTGGCCGGGTCGGGTACGTGTTCGAGCAGTTCGAGGCAGGTCACAACGTCGAACGTGCCGGGGTGCGCAGCGGCGAAATCCTCGGCGGCGGCGTGGACGTACTCAACCTGCTGCCCGCTTTCGTAAAGGTGCAGTCGCGCCACACCGAGCGCCTTGTCGGAGAGGTCGATGCCGGTCACGTTCGCACCGCGTGCCGCCATGCTCTCCGAGAGTATGCCGCCACCGCAGCCGACGTCGAGCACGCGCTTGCCGCGCAGGCCGACATTGCGATCGATGTAGTCGAGGCGCAGGGGGTTGATATCGTGCAGCGGCTTGAATTCGGATTCGGGATCCCACCAGCGGTGTGCGAGGTCGCTGAACTTGCGCAGTTCGAGCGGGTCGGCGTTGGCGGTCATGGCATGCTCCTCGGATCGTTTGCCCGGGTCAGACCCGGAGCGGGGCGCTTCGTTCAAGCGAATGGCGGCTGCAGCCGGACGAAAAAAAGCCCTGCGCGAACGCAGGGCTTTCTTGCTCGGTTCCGAGCGATTACTTCTTGGTGCCGATGATCTCGATCTCGACGCGACGATCGGGTTGCAGGCAATCGACGAGTTTCCGGTTCTTGCCGGACTCGGGCCTCATGTTGCAGCCGGTGGTCTTCGGCTGGGCTTCGCCCTTGCCTTCGGTGTAGATGCGGTTCGGCTCGACGCCCTTGCCGATCAGGTAATCCTTGACCGATTGGGCACGGCGCTCGGACAGCTTCTGGTTGTACCTGTCGGAGCCGATACGGTCAGTGTGGCCGACCGCGATGATGACTTCCAGCGCGATCTGGTTGAGCTTGCTGACGACATCGTCGAGCTTGGCCTTGCCTTCGGGGCGCAGCACAGCCTTGTCGAAATCGAACAGTGCGTCGGCGGCCAGGGTGATCTTCTCGGCGGCTGGCTTCGGTGCCGGTGCAGCGGCGGGCGCGGCGGGCGCGGCCGGTGCGGCTGCCGGCGCTGCCTTCGGCTCGCAGGCTTCCTTCGGCATCAGATCCTTGTCGCATTCGCAGCCGGCGGGGAATGCGCTGCCGACGACCGGCGTGGTTGCGGCCAGCTGCGGCGTCCAGTAGCCGGTGCGCCAGCACAGCCCGAAGCCACTGCGCACCACGACACCACGGTTGTCGATCACGTACGGCTTGTGAGCGGGCGTCTTGGTATCCAGCACGACTTCCTTGAGCGCTGTCTGCGCGAATGCGCTGGAACCTGCGGTCAGGGCGGCCAGGGTACCGGCAACGAGCAGAGATGTATTAAGTTGTTTGATCATGTCGTCCTCATCGCAAGGAAAAAATCGGAGTAGCTCTGACAAAATGACGCTGCCGGACAGGATACTACGCAAAGTCGAAACGCAGTCCGATAACGGCGACTTCCGGAAAACCAGACGGCATCGCCGTTCAAGTCACTAATTTATTGTGCCATAAGTTGGAAATCCGTCGCAATTCAGTGTTGCTAAATTGCAACAGTGCCTTGTCGAGCATGCGCGGCTGGCCGCCCACCCACACATGCGAAACCTGTTCGCGCCCAGCAACATACACGATATGCGAGGCCGGGTCGAAGCAGGGCGCGGCAATCCAGTCGCCCAGATCGATGGCAATCAGGTCCGCCAGTTTGCCGGCCTCGATCGATCCGATCCGCTCGCCGAGCCCCAGCGCGGCCGCGCCGTCGAGCGTCGCCATGCGCAGGCTCTGGTGCGCCGGGAGCGAGCTGGCGTCGCCCGTGGCCACCTTGCTCAAGAGGGCGGCTTGCCGCATTTCCTGAAGGATGTCCAGGCGGTTGTTGCTTGCGGCGCCGTCGCTGCCCAGTGCAACGCGTACACCGGCATCCTTCAACTGCCGGATCGGCGCGATTCCGCTGGCCAGCTTCATATTGGAAGTCGGACAGTGAACGACGCTGCAGGCATTGCGGGCGAGCAGATCGATCTCCTCGTGCGACAGGTGGACGGCATGCACGCCGATCAGCGATGGTCCGACGAGCCCCAGCCGCTGGAGTCGTTCGATCGGCCGCATGCCATGCTGGCTGACACTCTCTTCGATTTCATGCACGGTCTCGTGGACGTGCAGGTGAATCGGCAGGTCGAGCTGTTCGGCCAGCATCAGGATTCGGCCAAAGGTTCGATCTGATACCGTGTAGGGCGCGTGCGGCGCCATGCAGAAACTCACCAGCGGGTCACCGCGCCATGCGTCGCGCGTAGCGAGGCCCTTGGCCAGATAATCGTCGGCGTCGGACGCGTAGCCCGAGGCAAACTCGATCGCGATGATGCCGAGGACGCATCGCACCCCGGCCAGTGCCGCGGCCCGAGCCGCGGCGTCCGGGAAGAAGTACATGTCGGAAAAGCAGGTGACGCCGCCGCGCAGCATTTCCGCGCAGGCGAGCAGTGTTCCGTCATGGACGAAGTCCGCGCAGACAAGCCGCCCTTCGGCCGGCCAGACCGCCTCCTGCAGCCAGCGCATCAGCGGCAGGTCGTCTCCGAGTCCACGCAGCAGCGCCATCGCGGCATGCGTGTGGGCGTTTACCAGTCCCGGCAAGAGCACATGGTCGGGCAGCGTGACTGCCGTGTCGGCCACAAACCGGGAACGCGCTGAATCGGTCGGCAATACTGCGACGATGCGTCCGTTGCGTACCGCGACAGAGTGCGATTCGAGGACACTACCCGGCGGTTCGATCGGGATGATCCAGCGCGGCTCGATCAGCAGGTCGACGGCTTCATTCATCGTGACGTTTCCGTCGCCACGATGCGGCACTTGAAGCTGGCTGGGAGGGACACATCGGCTCCTTGGCTGGATCGGGCAGTTGCGGATCGCCAGCTCATTTAAGCACAAGCGCATCCTCGCATCCAACCGGGCCGCGTCAGCGGCCGGCGCGCCGAAAGGCCGTCGGGGCGGAAGTCGCGCATGATAGAATCTTGCCTCTTGTGAGCAGGTACTCGGGTTGCTTCGGCAGTCTCCTGCGGAATGGCCGGCGCGGCCCCTCTTTCCGGCCGAATCGCCTCGAAAAACATGAACACATTCGCCAAAGAAACCCTGCCGATCAGCCTCGAAGACGAGATGCGTCATTCCTATCTCGATTACGCCATGAGCGTGATCGTGGGACGGGCGCTGCCTGACGTGCGCGATGGCCTCAAGCCGGTGCATCGGCGCGTGCTTTTTGCCATGCATGAGCTGGGCAACGACTGGAACAAGGCCTACAAGAAGTCCGCCCGTATCGTCGGTGACGTGATCGGCAAGTACCACCCCCACGGCGACACCGCGGTCTATGACACGATCGTGCGAATGGCGCAGGATTTCTCGTTGCGCTACATGCTGGTCGACGGCCAGGGCAACTTCGGTTCGGTCGACGGCGACAACGCGGCGGCGATGCGCTACACCGAAATTCGCTTGTCGAAGATCGCGCACGAACTGCTGGCCGACATCGACAAGGAAACCGTCGACTTCGGGCCGAACTACGATGGTTCCGAGCAGGAGCCATTGATCCTGCCGGCGAAGATCCCGAACCTGTTGATCAACGGAAGTTCGGGTATCGCGGTCGGCATGGCGACCAACATTCCTCCGCACAATCTGGGCGAAGTACTGCAGGCTTGCCTGACAGTGCTCGACAACCCGGATATCGGTATCGACGAGCTGATCGACATCGTGCCCGCGCCGGATTTTCCGACGGCGGCGCTGATCTACGGCACGGTCGGCGTGCGCGAGGGCTATCGCACCGGCCGTGGCCGCTGCGTGATGCGCGCAAGAACGCACTTCGAGGACATCGACAAGGGCAATCGCCAGGCGATCATCGTCGACGAACTGCCCTACCAGGTGAACAAGCGCACCCAGCTCGAGCGTATCGCCGAGCTGGTGGGCGAAAAGAAGATCGAAGGCATCTCGGACATCCGCGACGAATCCGACAAGCAGGGCATGCGTGTCGTGATCGAACTCAAGCGCGGCGAAGTGCCGGAAATCGTGCTCAACAACCTGTACAAGCAGACCCAGCTGCAGGACACCTTCGGCATGAACATGGTGGCGCTGGTCGACGGCAAGCCGCGCCTGCTCAACCTCAAACAGATGCTCGATGCTTTCCTCGCGCATCGTCGCGAGGTGGTCACCCGGCGCACCGTTTTCGAGCTGAAGAAGGCGCGCGACCGCGGCCACATCCTCGAAGGCCTCGCGGTGGCGCTGTCGAATGTCGACGAAATCATCGCGCTGATCAAGGCGGCCGCCACACCGGCCGAGGCCAAGCGGGGGTTGTTGGCGCGCGCCTGGCGCTCGCAACTCGTCGAGGACATGCTGTCGCGGGCCATGGTCGGCGAATACCGCCCGGATGGGCTTCCGCCCGACGTCGGCCTGTCCGACCAGGGCTATCGTCTGACCGAGATCCAGGCCCAGCGCGTTCTCGAGATGCAATTGCAGAAGCTGACGGGTCTCGAGCAGGACAAGATTCTCGCCGAGTACCGCGAGGTCATGGAACTGATCGCCGATCTGCTCGATATGCTTTCCAAGCCCGCGCGCATCACCCAGATCATTCGCGGGGATCTGAGCGATATCCGCGCCGAGTACGTCGAGAAGCGTGGCGACAAGCGTCGCTCCGAGATCATCATCCACACCGAGGACTTGATGGATGAGGATCTGATCACGCCGCAGGACATGGTCGTCATGATGACCCACGGCGGCTACATCAAGAGCCAGCCGCTTGCCGACTACAGCTCGCAGAACCGCGGCGGGCGCGGCAGACAGGCCACCGCGATGAAGGAAGACGACTTCGTCGACCGGCTGTTCGTCGCCAATACCCACGACTACATCCTGTGTTTCTCGAACCGCGGCCGGGTCTATTGGATGAAGGTTTATCAGGTGCCGCAGGGCAGCCGCGGCAGCCGCGGCAAGCCGGTGGTCAACCTGTTCCCGCTGTTCGATGGCGAGAAGATCACCATCGTGCTGCCGGTGAAGGAGTTCGACGAGAGCCACTTCGTCTTCATGGCGACGGCCATGGGCACGGTCAAGAAGACCCCGCTGAGCGATTTCTCCAACCCGCGCAAGGCTGGCATCATCGCGGCGGATCTCGACGAGGGGGACCATCTGATCGGTGTGTCGATTACCGACGGCAATCACAGCGTCATGCTGTTCTCCGATGCCGGCAAGGCGGTGCGTTTTCACGAGGAGGACGTGCGGCCGCTGTCGCGTACCGCGCGCGGCGTGCGCGGCATGTGGCTCGACGAGGGGCAGCGCGTCATCTCGATGCTCGCGGCGGCCGACGAATCACAGAGCGTGCTGACCGCCACCGAGAAGGGCTTCGGCAAGCGCACGCCGATCGCCGAATACACCCAGCACGGTCGCGGCAGCAAAGGCATGATCGCGATCCAGACCTCCGACCGCAACGGCAAGCTGATCGGTGCGGAGCTGGTCAACGAGGGTGACCAGGTGATGCTGATCTCCACCGGCGGTGTGCTGATTCGTACCCAGGTCTCGCAAATCCGTGAGATGGGCCGTTCCACCCAGGGCGTCACCCTGATTTCGCTCGACGACGGCACCAAGCTGGCCGGCCTGGAGAAGGTGATCGAGAGTGACGAGCCCGGCGAAGCCAACGGCGGACCGGACGGTGACGGGCAGCCGAGCTGATGTCGCGCGTCGGGGCGCCGACGGCGATGCCGGAAGCGGTCGAACTGCCATGAAGCCCGACAGGCTGCCAGGTCCGCCGACTGATTGCTGGGCTGTGCTGGTGGAGTACCTGCGCGATTCCGAGCAATATCACGCTCGGTTTTGGGGGGCGGCATGAGCGACGAACTGCAGCGTCTGCGCGCTGAAATCGACAACCTTGACACCGAAATGCTCGCGATGGTGAGTCGCCGGGCTCAGCTTGCGCGGCGCATCGGGAACATCAAACAGGGCAACATCTACCGGCCAGAGCGTGAAGCACAGGTCTTGCGGCGGCTCGCCGAGTCGAACCCGGGGCCGCTGCCGGAAGGCGCCGTCTACCGGATCTTCCGCGAAGTGATGTCGGCCTGCCTGGCGCTCGAACAGCCACTGAACATCGCCTATCTGGGCCCGGCGGGCACCTTTTCCGAGTCTGCGGCGCGCAAGCATTTCGGCTCCGCGCCGGTGTTGTCACCGCAGGCGGCGATCGACGACGTGTTTCGCGCGGTCGAGGCTGGCAATGCCCATTACGGGGTGGTGCCGGTCGAAAACTCGACCGAGGGCGCCATCGGTCGGACGCTCGACCTGTTGCTCGCGGGCTCTCTGGAGATCTGTGGCGAAGTGCAGTTGCGCGTCCACCAGAACCTGCTGTCCAGGGCTACCGGTCTCGCGGAGCTGAAGCGCCTGTATTCACACGCCCAGTCGCTGGCGCAGTGCCACGAATGGCTCAATCGCAACGCCGCGCATTTGCCGCGCGTGCCGGTATCGAGCAATGCCGAGGCCGCACGACTGGCCGCCGAAGACGCCGAGTCGTGCGCAATTGCCGGCGAGGCCGCCGCCATGCTCTACGGCCTCAAAGTACTCGCGGCGAACATCGAGGATGATCCGAACAACACGACGCGCTTTGTCGTCATTGGGGAGCACGACGCGGGTCCGTCGGATCTCGACAAGACCTCGATCGTGTTTTCCGTGCCGAACCAGGCGGGCGCCGTGCTGGCGCTGCTGGAGCCCTTGTCGCGCCACGGCGTTTCGATGAGCCGCTTCGAATCGCGCCCGGCGCGCGGCCTCGGTGCCAGCGACTGGAAGTACGTGTTCTTCGTCGACGTCGAGGGCCACAGGTCCGACCGGCAAGTCGCGGCGGCTCTGGCCGAGATGCGCGCCATCGCTGGATTCCTCAAGGTGCTCGGATCATATCCGCGCGCTGCGGCCTGAACGCTCTCATCGGACTCTTGCCATGCGTATTGCCGACATAGCGCCCGACTACGTTCGCGCCATTTCTCCCTATCAGCCTGGCAAGCCGATTGCCGAGCTCGCGCGCGAGATGGGGCTGGCCGAGCGGAGCATCATCAAACTGGCGTCGAATGAAAACCCGCTGGGTATGTCGCCGCGTGGCAGGCAGGCCATGCTCGATGCGGTGGGCGAAATTGCGCGCTACCCCGATGGAGGTGGTTTCGCACTCAAGGCGGCACTGAGCCGCCGTCATGGCGTGCAGATGAGCCAGATCGTGCTCGGCAACGGTTCGAACGACGTGCTCGACATTGCGGCGCGTGCCTTCCTGGCTCGCGGCAACTCGGCAGTCTACGCCCAGCACGCGTTTGCCGTGTACCCGATTGCCACGCTGGCTGTCGGTGCCCGTGGCATCGAGGTGGCGGCGCGCGACTACGGCCACGATCTCGATGCCATGAGCGCGGCAATCGAGCCGGATACCCGCGTGGTATTCATTGCGAATCCGAATAACCCAACCGGCACATTCGTGACCGGCGCGGCGCTGGAGCGCTTTCTTGGCACGGTGCCGCGGGAGGTGCTGGTGGTGCTGGACGAGGCCTACAACGAATACCTCGATCCGTCAGCGCGATATGACAGCGTGGCCTGGCTGGCACGGTTTCCCAATCTCGTGATCAGCCGAACATTCTCGAAGATCTACGGCCTCGCGGGCCTGCGCGTCGGCTATGTGCTGGCGCACCCCGAGGTCGCCGACCTGATGAATCGGGTGCGTCAGCCGTTCAACGTCGGCAGCCTCGGGCTGGCTGCCGCCGAGGCGGCGCTCGACGACGACGAGTTCGTGCGGCAGAGCTATGAGCTCAATCGCTTCGGCATGGAGCAGGTCGTCACCGGTCTCGCGATGCTCGAACTCGAGCATATTCCGTCGCACGGCAACTTCGTCAGCTTCCGCGTCGGCGATGCGGCGGCGGTCAATCAGCGGCTGTTGGGTCAGGGCGTGATCGTGCGACCGATCGCGGGTTATGGCATGCCGCAGCATTTGCGCGTCTCGATCGGCCTGGCAGACGAAAACGTCCGCTTCCTGGCGGCTCTTGAACAGGCGCTCGAGTCCTGATGCGGCCGATCTCCAAGCTCGTCGTTTGTGGCGTCGGCTTGATCGGCGGTTCGGCTGCGCTTGCGCTGCGTGCCGCGGGCGCGGTTGATCGCGTGGTCGGCATCGGTCGATCACGTGCGACGCTGGATGCTGCCCAGCGCCTCGGTGTGATCGACGAGATTGCAGTGGATTGGTCGCGGGCCCTGCCGGGCGCGGAGGTCGTGTTGATTGCCGCGCCGGTCGGCCAGATGGAGGCCATCAGCGCGGCAATGGCGCCGTTCCTCGATCCTGACACCATCGTCACGGACGCCGGCAGCACCAAACGCGACGTCGTGGCGACCCTGCGGTGCAATCTCGCGCCGCACCTGGCGAGCGTGGTGCCGGCACACCCGATAGCCGGCGCCGAAAACAGCGGTGTCGATGCAGCGCTGGCCACGCTTTACCGTGATCGCAGGGTGGTCGTGACGCCGCTCCCGGAGAGCTCACCGGCTGCCATTGCGCGCGTATTCGAGCTATGGCGCGCCTGCGGTGCGCTGGTGAGCAGCATGTCACCCGAGGAGCATGACCGGGTATTCGCTGCGGTCAGCCACCTGCCGCATCTGCTGGCATTCGCGCTGGTCCATGAATTCGCGGCGCGCGACGATGCCGACCGCCTGTTCGGTTTTGCCGCCGGTGGTTTTCGCGATTTCACGCGAATCGCCAGCAGTCACCCGGAGATGTGGCGCGACATCTGCGTCGCCAATCGGCAGGCCCTGATCGGCGAACTGGATGCCTACACCACCGAACTCGCGCGACTGCGCGCGCTCCTCGTCGACGGTAACGGCACGGCTCTCGAGGCGACCTTCGATCGTGCCCGAAACACGCGCAATGACTGGCTCGCCGGCAAGCTGCCTGGCGCGCAGTGAGCGGCGAAGCAGCGAGACGCATACCTTGGATTACCTCGATATCGGCCCGCTCAGATCGGCACGGGGCAACGTGGCGCTCCCCGGCTCGAAGAGCATTTCGAATCGTACGCTGTTGCTCGCGGCCTTGTCGCACGGCGTCACGGAGATTCGTGACCTGCTTGCCTCGGACGATGTCGAGCGCATGCTCGATTCGCTCGATCGTCTCGGTGTCCGGGTGGTGGCAGGCGCCGAGACCAACTCCTACCGGGTGAGCGGGGTCGGCGGCTTTCCAGTCAAGGATGCAAGTCTGTTCCTGGGCAATGCCGGCACGGCAATCCGCCCGCTCGCCGCCGCGCTGGCGCTCGCACAGGGACGCTACACGCTGTCCGGCGTGCCGCGCATGCACGAGCGGCCGATCGGCGATCTGGTGGACGGGCTGCGCCAGGTTGGCGCCGACATCCTTTACCTGGGCAACGAGGGCTTCCCGCCGATTGAGATTCGGCCGGCGGCGATCCGGGTACGCGGCGCGATCAGGCTGCGCGGCGATGTATCCAGCCAGTTTCTGACCGCCTTGTTGATGGCGCTACCCCAGCTTGGCGGCGGGGCAACGATAGAGGTGATCAGCGAACTGATCTCCAGGCCCTATGTCGCACTCACCCTCGACCTGATGCGGCGTTTCGGCGTGGCGGCCGAACGCCAAGACTGGGCCCGGTTCACGATTCCAGCGGGGGCGCGCTACACCAGCCCGGGCACGATCCACGTCGAGGGCGATGCTTCGTCCGCCTCGTATTTTCTGGCCGCCGGCGCAATCGGTGGCGGACCGGTGAGAGTCGACGGCGTCGGTCGCGACAGCATTCAAGGCGATGTGCGATTTGCCGACGAACTCGCCAAGCTGGGCGCGCGCATCGAGATGGGTCCGAACTGGATCGAGGCGCGCGGTCCGGCAAGCGGCCGCCTGAAAGCCTTCGACCTCGATCTCAATCACATTCCGGACGCAGCCATGACGCTTGCCGTTTGCGCCCTGTTTGCCGATGGCCCGTGCCGGTTGACCAACATCGGAAGCTGGCGGGTGAAGGAAACCGACCGGATCGCCGCGATGGCGACCGAACTGCGCAAGCTCGGCGCGACGATCGAGATGGGCGCCGACAAGCTTGCCGTCCAGCCTCCTGTCCAACTGGTCGACGGTGCGGTGATCGACACCTTCGACGACCACCGCATGGCGATGTGCTTTTCGCTGGCGGCACTCGGCGGGGTGCGCGTGCGCATCAGTGATCCGCAATGCGTGAACAAGACCTTCCCGGAGTACTTCGACTGCCTTCGTCGCGTGACCCATGCAGATTGAGATTCCGGTCATAGCGATCGATGGGCCATCCGCGTCCGGCAAGGGAACGGTGGCGGCGCTCGTGGCCGCGCGCCTGGGGTGGAACTACCTTGACAGCGGGTCGCTGTACCGCATCGTCGCGCTGGCAGCAAGCCGCGGCGGCGTCGCGCTCGACGCCGAGACTGAGCTGGCGGCGCTCGCACAACGGTTGCCTGCCCGTTTTCGTCAGGGGCAGGTGTTGCTCGACGGCGACGATGTGACCGATGCGATTCGCAGCGAGGCATGCTCGGCCGGGGCCTCCCGGGTTGCCGCGCTGGAGGGTGTGCGGACCGCCCTGCTCGAGCTCCAGCGCGCGTATCGTCAGGTACCGGGTCTGGTCGCCGAAGGGCGCGACATGGGGTCAGTGGTTTTTCCGGACGCGGCGCTCAAGGTTTTTCTTACGGCGAGTGTCGAATCGCGCGCGCAGCGTCGCTATAAGCAGTTGATCGAAAAGGGTTTGCCTGTTACACTCGACGACCTTTTGCAGGATCTGCGAGAGCGCGACGCGCGCGATGCGGGCAGAGCGGTCGCTCCCTTGCAACAGTGTGCGGATGCCTTGCTTCTGGATACCACGGCGATGACGATCGACCAGGCAGTCGGTCGCATTGTCATGTGGGCCGGGGAGCGATTCGCAGTTTAGGGTGTCGCGGTTCGGGAAGTACGCTGCGTCGGTAGGTTTCTGTACTGAAGAAACCGGGAAACGCAGCGCCCGAGTCGCGACGGGTTTCAACGCAATTCAACCGATGCCGTCGCAATACGGCGCAAGGGTACTCTTCCAATGTCCACTGCAACCACCGCAAGCTCCGCTGCTCCGGCAGATTCCATGGAAAGTTTTGCCGCCCTCTTCGAAGAAAGCCTTGCGCGTCAGGAAATGCGCGCCGGCGAGGTGATTACCGCCGAAGTGGTGCGGGTCGATCAGAACCACGTTGTGGTCAATGCCGGCCTGAAGTCGGAAAGCTACATCGCGGTCGAAGAATTCCGCAATGATCATGGTGAAGTCGAGGTCAAGGCCGGCGACTACGTCATGGTCGCAATCGAGGCGCTGGAAGACGGCTACGGCGAAACCCGTCTGTCGCGCGACAAGGCCAAGCGCATCGCCGCCTGGAACGATCTGGAAAAGGCGCTCAACGAGGGTTTGCTGGTCACCGGCTTGATCAGCGGCCGCGTCAAGGGCGGCCTGACCGTGATGACCAATGGCATTCGCGCTTTCCTGCCCGGCTCGCTGGTCGACACCAGGCCGGTCAAGGACACCACGCCTTACGAGAACAAGGAGTTCGAGTTCAAGGTCATCAAGCTCGACCGCAAGCGCAATAACGTCGTCGTATCGCGTCGCGCCGTGCTCGAAGCGACCGCTGGTGAAGAGCGCGAGGCGCTGCTGGCCAACCTGAAGGAAGGCACGGTCGTCAAGGGCATCGTCAAGAACATCACCGACTATGGTGCTTTCGTAGACCTCGGTGGCATCGACGGCCTGCTGCACATCACCGATCTCGCATGGCGTCGCGTGCGTCACCCGAGCGAAGTGCTCAACGTCGGCGACGAAGTGCAGGCCAAGGTGCTCAAGTTCGACCAGGAAAAGAACCGCGTCTCGCTCGGCCTCAAGCAACTCGGCGAGGATCCGTGGGTCGGCATTTCGCGCCGCTACCCGCAGGGCACGCGCCTGTTCGGCAAGGTCACCAATATCACCGACTACGGCGCGTTCGTCGAAGTCGAACAGGGTATCGAGGGTCTGGTTCACGTTTCCGAAATGGACTGGACCAACAAGAACATCCACCCGACCAAGGTCGTCCAGCTCGGCGATGAAGTCGAAGTGATGATTCTCGAGATCGACGAAGATCGGCGCCGCATTTCGCTCGGCATGAAGCAATGCATGAGCAACCCGTGGGACGATTTCGCGCTCAACCAGAAGAAGGGCGACAAGGTGCGCGGCCAGATCAAGTCGATCACCGATTTCGGCGTGTTCATCGGCCTGCCGGGCGGCATCGATGGCCTGGTGCATCTGTCCGACCTGTCGTGGTCGTTGCCCGGCGAAGAAGCCGTGCGCAACTACAAGAAGGGCGACGAAATCGAGGCAGTGGTATTGTCGATCGATGTCGAACGCGAACGCATTTCGCTCGGCGTCAAGCAGATGGAAGGTGACCCCTTCACCAACTACATCGCCACCCACGACAAGAACAGCGTCGTCAAGGGAACGGTGAAGTCGGTCGACGCCAAGGGCGCTGTCATCGTGCTGGATGGCGAGGTCGAGGGCTATTTGCGCGCGTCGGAAGCCGCTCGGGATCGTGTCGAAGACTTGCGCGTGCTGCTCAAGGAAGGCGACGCCGTCGAAGCCATGATCATCAACGTCGACCGCAAGTCGCGCGGCATCAACCTTTCTGTCAAGGCCAAGGACCAGGCCGAGCAGAGTGACGCGATGCAGAAGCTGGCGAGTGAAGGCGGCAACGCCCAGAGCGGGACGACCAACCTCGGTGCGCTGCTGAAAGCCAAGCTCAACAGTTCGCAGAGCTGATCATCCCCGGACCGGAGCGGCGTTTTCATCATGACCAAATCCGAGCTGATTGCGCGGCTGGCTGCGCGGTTTCCGCAGTTGGTGGCGAAAGACGCAGATTTCGCTGTCAAGATGATTCTCGACCAGATGACCGCGTCCCTGGGGCGCGGCGACCGGATCGAGATACGAGGGTTCGGCAGCTTCGCGTTGAATTACCGGCCGCCGCGAACCGGACGCAACCCCAAGTCTGGTGAGCGCGTACAGGTTCCAGAGAAATACGTCCCGCATTTCAAGGCGGGCAAGGAACTGCGCGAGCGCGTAGACCAGAATCCCTGAACGCCTCCGGTGGAAGATTGCGAAGGTATCGAGGGCGACGCGCGCGTCGCCCTCATCGTTTCCGTCCAGAATGACTCGGGTGAATCATGCGGCTGTTGATCTGGAGTGTGCGAATCGTCTTCTTCCTGCTTCTGCTTGCGTTTCTGAGTCGCAACAGCGGGACGGTCGGCGTTCAGCTCTTTTTTGACTCGCTGTGGACCTTGCCGCTTTCCCTGTTGATGCTGATCTTTCTTGTTGCCGGCGTGCTTCTCGGCGTGACCGCGACGACTGCGACGATGCTGCGCCAGCGTCGTGAACTCGCCCGCCTGCACGCTCGAGTCGACAAGGCGGGCAGGGAACCTGAACCGGGTTCGTCCGCGAGCGCGCGTTCCGTGTAGGCGAGTCCATGGAATTCGAGCTCTGGTGGCTGGTCGCCTTTCCCCTGTTCTTCGCCTTGGGGTGGATTGCCGCCCGGATCGACATCAAACATCTGGTTCGTGAATCGCGAGCGCTGCCGCGATCGTACTTCGCGGGGCTCAACTTTCTGGTCAACGAGCAGCCGGACAAGGCGATCGATGCCTTCCTCGAAGCGGTCAAGGTCGACCCGCAAACCATAGAACTGCATTTCGCTTTAGGCAATTTGTTTCGCCGCAGGGGCGAAACGGATCGTGCGATCCGGATGCATCAGAATCTGGTCGACCGCAGTGATCTTGGGGCGGAACAGCGGGTGCAGGCGATGGCCGAACTCGGACACGACTACCTGAAGGCCGGTCTCCTGGATCGCGCCGAAGATATCTTTCTGAAGCTGCGCGATACGACGCTGAAGGAGACTGCGCAGAAGTTCCTGCTCGAGATTTATCAGCAAGAGAAGGAGTGGCTGAAAGCGATCGAGATCGCGCAACAGCTGCCCGATGCGTCGGGCCACCTCTGGCGGAAGGAGATCGCCAATTTCTACTGCGAGTTGGCGGCCGGCGAGATGGCACATTCGCGCAACCAGTCGGCTCGCGAATACCTCGACAAGGCGCTCGATGTCAGTCGCAAGTGCGTCAGGGCCAACATCCTGCTCGGTGACCTCGCCGCCTCGGAGGGCGACCTCGCGACGGCGCTCGAAGACTGGAAGAGGATCGAGCAGCAGAATCCGGTCTATCTGGCACTGGTCGCCGTGCGCTTGATGGACGGCTATCGGCGTCTGGGGCAGATCGAGCACGGGATACAGCTATTGAGATCCTATCTCGCCCAGCACCCGTCCCTCGATCTGCTCGACACAGTGTTCCAGTGGGAAATGGAAAAGGAAGGACCGCAGGCTGCGTATCAACTGGTGCGCGATGAACTGGGCCGCAATCCGACCCTCCTCGGCCTCGACAAACTGCTCGAAGCCGCACTGCTGACCGTCACGCCGGAACAACGCAAGGACATCGAACTGGTGAAAGGACTCGTGCATTCCCATACCCGCCGGGTTGCACGATATCGCTGCGACGACTGCGGCTTCAAGGCGCGGCAGTTCTACTGGCGTTGCCCGGCCTGTGGCGGCTGGGAAACCTATCCGCCGAAGCGTACCGAGGAATACGACCTTACGCCTTAGAAGCTGTAACACAATGAATCGCACCCGCGCCGGGGTACCTGCGGGCGCATCTCGTCGTTGCGGCCCCTTGCAAGCCAGCGAGGATTGCGGCGGGTTCGCGCCTAGATCTGCACCCGCAGCCACCCCGGCGCACAGGGTTGCCCCGAGAAGGCCGCGCTTGCCGTGTTGCGCGTCTTGCGAAGGGGGCGGCCATTCGCTGCGACGCGCGCCTTGCAATCGCGGCCTTCTCGGGGCAACGCGGGCGCGATTCATTGTGTTACAGCTTCTCAACGACTCGGCGCTAGAATTGCCAGCAATCGAATCCATTCAAGGAGAGCACGGTGAAGGTAACGGTCGTCGGCAGTGGCTACGTTGGTCTGGTAAGCGGCGCGTGTCTGGCGGAGGTCGGCAACGACGTACTGTGCGTCGATGTCGATCCGAACAAGATCGACATCCTCAATTCCGGCGGCATTCCGATTCACGAGCCGGGACTGGAAGCGATGATCGCGCGCAATCGGGCTGCCGGGCGCATTCGATTCACCACCGATGTGGCCATGGCGGCTCGCCATGGCACGGTTCAGTTCATCGCCGTCGGTACACCTCCCGGCGAGGATGGGTCGGCCGACCTGCAGTACGTGGTGGCGGCGGCCCGCAACATCGGCAAGCACATGGACGGCCATCGTGTCGTGGTGGACAAGTCGACCGTTCCGGTCGGTACGGCGGACCGGGTACGCGCCGCGATTGGTGACGAACTCGCCAGCCGGGGCGCGGGTCACGACTACAGTGTCGTGTCCAACCCCGAATTCCTGAAGGAAGGCGCGGCGATCGACGACTTCATGAAGCCGGACCGGATCGTCGTCGGGGCCGATGACGAGCGTGCCATCGAGTTGATGCGCGAACTCTACGCGCCTTTCCAGCGCAACCATGAACGCCTGCTGGTGATGGATGTCCGTTCCGCGGAACTCACGAAGTACGCCGCCAACGCCATGCTGGCGACGCGCATTTCGTTCATGAACGAATTGGCGAACCTCGCAGAGAGACTGGGTGCCGACATCGAGCTGGTAAGACAGGGTATCGGGTCCGATCCGCGCATCGGCTACCATTTCCTCTATGCCGGGGCTGGCTACGGCGGCTCGTGCTTTCCCAAGGACGTCAAGGCGCTGATTCGTACCGCGCGTTCGGCCGGGCAGGAACTCGAGATTCTCGGCGCCGTCGAGTCGGCCAACGAACAGCAGAAGAGCATACTCGGTCGCAAGCTGGTGGCGCGTTTCGGCGAGTCTCTGGCGGGTCGTCATTTCGCGCTGTGGGGTCTCGCCTTCAAACCCAACACGGACGACATGCGCGAAGCACCGAGCGTGGTTCTGGTGGACGAACTCGTCCGGCGTGGCGCGACGGTCACTGCCTACGATCCGGTCGCGATGCCCGAGGCGCAGCGTGTGTTCGGCGCCCAGCCGAAGCTCTCCTACGCGGACAGCCCGATGGCGGCGCTCGACGGTGCGGATGCACTGCTGATCATGACCGAATGGAAGGAGTTCCGCAGCCCGGATTTCGAAGCGATCAAGGCCAAGCTCAAGCAGCCGCTGATATTCGATGGGCGCAATCTGTTCGAGCCGGCCACCGTGCGTCGTTACGGCATCGAGTACAGTGCCATCGGGCGCAAGTGATCGCATGAGATCCGCGCCGGGACTTCCGTCGGTGCCGGACACCTCGCGTGCCCGCTTGCTGGTGGTCGGCGACGTGATGCTCGACCGCTACTGGTTCGGCGAGGTCAGCCGGATCTCCCCCGAGGCCCCCGTCCCGGTGGTGAAAGTCGATCGCAGCGAAGAACGGCCCGGGGGTGCCGCAAACGTTGCGCGCAATGCGAAGGCGCTTGGCGCACAGGTTGCGCTGCTCTCGGTGGTTGGAAACGACGAGGCAGGGCGCGCACTCGAGCGACTGCTGGCGGATTCCGGAATCGATGCCTCGCTGCACGAAGATCCGGGACTCGATACGACGGTAAAGCTGCGCGTGATCGGCAGACAGCAGCAGCTATTGCGCGTGGACTTCGAAACCTGGCCGAACCACGAGGTGCTGCGGAGCAAGCTGGCCGAGTTCGAGACCCGGATGACAGACACCGATGTCGTGATCCTTTCCGACTATGGCAAGGGTGGACTCACTCACATTACCGAGATGATCCGGCTGGCGCGTGCGGCCGGCAAGCGGGTGCTGGTCGATCCCAAGGGTGACGACTACGCACGCTACGCGGGTGCTACGCTGCTCACGCCAAACCGCGCGGAGTTGCGCGAAGTCGTCGGCAAGTGGCGCGACGATGTCGATCTAGCGCAGCGCGTCGAGCGCCTGCGCCGCGAGTTGTGCATCGAGGCTTTGCTGGTCACCCGTTCGGAAGAGGGAATGACCCTGTTCCGCGAAGAAGGCTCGACGCATCAGCCCGCAGCGGCCCGCGAGGTGTTCGACGTCAGCGGGGCAGGCGACACGGTAATTGCCACGCTGGCGGTGATGCTGGCGAGCGGTGTCGATATGGTCGACGCAATGCGGATCGCCAACCACGCGGCGGGTATCGTCGTCGGCAAGCTCGGTACGGCGGTGGTCGAACTGGTCGAACTGGACGAACTCGCGAGCTAGGAGCCAGACATGTATTACGTGGTTACCGGCGCAGCCGGTTTCATCGGTTCGAACATCGTCGCCGGGCTCAATGCGCGCGGCATCAAGGACGTCATCGCGGTGGATAACCTCACGCGCGGCCACAAGTTCCGCAACCTGGTCGACTGCGAGATCACCGACTATATCGACAAGAACGATTTCCTCGATCTGGTTACGAGCGGCGAATTCGATGGCGCGGTCGATGCCGTGTTCCATGAAGGCGCGTGCTCGGACACCATGGAGCACAACGGCCAGTACATGATGGCCAACAACTACCGCTATTCGACGGCGCTGCTGGAATTTTGTCTCGAGCAGGAGATCCCGCTGCTCTATGCCTCGTCGGCCGCGGTGTATGGCGGCGGGCCTGTCTTCTCCGAGTCGCGCCAGTTCGAGGCGCCGCTCAATGTCTACGGCTATTCGAAGTTTCTTTTCGATCAGGTTGTCCGGCGGCGGCTCGGGGAGGGTGGCTCGCAGCTGGTGGGCTTTCGCTACTTCAATGTTTACGGTCCGCGGGAGCAGCACAAAGGGCGCATGGCGTCGGTGGCTTTTCACCATTTCAACCAGTTCGCGGCAACCGGCAGGGTCAAGCTGTTCGAAGGCTGCGACGGCTATGCAAATGGCGCGCAAAGCCGGGATTTCGTTTTTGTCGATGACGTGGTCAAGGTAAATCTGTGGTTCCTCGACCATCCCGAGTGCTCGGGCATTTTCAATCTCGGCACAGGGCGCGCGCAGCCGTTCAACGACGTGGCGCAGGCGACGGTCAATGCCTGCCGCGCCGCCCTGGGTGAGCCGGCGCTGTCGCTGGCCGATATGGTGTCGCGCGGACTGGTCGAGTACGTGCCGTTTCCCGATGATCTGCTCGGGAAATACCAGAGCTTCACCCAGGCGGACCTCAGCAATTTACGCAGCGCCGGATACGACGCGCCGTTTGCCGATGTCGGCGAGGGTGTGGCGCGCTATTGCGCCACCCTGATGAAGTCCGGAATCTGAGCGGGAGCATGCAATGAGGCGATTCGTGCTGGCGGCGTTGATTGGGTTTCTCGCGCTATCGGTGCCGGGAATGGCGCTGGCGGCGGTGGACATCAACACCGCGAACGAAGCGCAGCTCGAATCCCTGCCCGGCATCGGTCCCGGCAAGGCGAAGGCGATCGTTGTCGAGCGGCAGGCCAACGGCCCGTTCAAATCGGTGGACGACCTGCGGCGGGTCAAAGGTATCGGTGACAAGACGATCGCCGAGCTGCGCGCGCAGGCGAGTGTGGGTTCGTCGCCCGCTGCGCCTGCCGCGCCCGCCGCGCCCGCCGCGACTGGCGTGAAGCCAGGGTCTGCGCCGCCAGCGGGCGGGCTTCCCTGGGGCCTGATCGTGCTCGGCGTGGTGGCGGCCGGCGCAATTGGGTGGTTCGTGCTGCGCCGGCGGTCGCTTTGCGCCGGCGCCGGCCGCGCCTGCGGCGCGTGAGCCATCGGCCAGCGCGCCTGCGCCAGTCGTCCCAACGGCGCGTCCGGGCCCGGCGCCCTCCGGTCCTGCGCCGCGGCCTGCCGGCCCGAGTCAGGCGGGCGTCGCAGGGAAAACAGTGGCGGGTAGCGCGTCCGCGCCGCCCGTTCCGGCCGGCCCCACGCCGACCGGCCAGCCCGCGCCTGCGGCAGCAAGTGCGCCGCCTCCCGCGCCGGCAGGACCGAAACGCAAGGACGCTTAGTCGGTCGATCATCCGCCCGCTCGTTCCGCTGTCGATCCCGACAGCATCGAACCTCCGCCTCGCCGACGGGCGACAAGCGGTTCTTCTGTATCATGGGCCCGTCTTGATTTCGGGTTCGATTGGTCATGGAGTACGCCACCCTCGAGGACTTCGTCGGCCACACGCCGCTGGTGCGACTCAAGCGACTCCCCGGTAACGATATCGATGCGCGTGGGAACGTCATTCTCGCCAAACTGGAGGGCAACAATCCGGCGGGTTCGGTGAAGGACAGGCCCGCGCTTTCGATGATCGTCGGGGCCGAGGCGCGCGGCGACATCAGGCCCGGCGATACACTGATCGAGGCGACCAGCGGCAACACCGGCATCGCGCTGGCGATGGCGGCGGCGATGCGCGGCTATCGCCTGATTCTCGTGATGCCGGAGAATCAAAGCATGGAACGGCGTCAGACCATGCGGGCGTTCGGCGCCGAACTCGTGCTGGTGCCGCGGAGCGGCGGCATGGAGATGGCGCGCGACGTGGCCGAGGCGATGCGCGCCGAGGGCAGAGGCGTGATCCTCGACCAGTTCGCCAACCCGGACAACCCGCTCGCGCATTTCGAGGGCACCGGGCCCGAGATCTGGAAAGATACCAAGGGAACGATCACCCATTTCGTCAGCTCGATGGGAACGACGGGCACCATCATGGGCGTCTCGCGCTACTTGAAGGAAAAGAAGCCGGCAGTCTGCATCATCGGCTGCCAGCCGTCCGAGGGCTCCCAGATCCCCGGCATACGCAAGTGGCCCGAGGCGTATCTGCCGAAGATCTACGACGCCAGGCATGTCGATCAGATCGAATACGTGAGCCAGGCCGAGGCCGAGGACATGACGCGGCGTCTGGCCCGCGAGGAGGGCATCTTCGCCGGCATCTCCTCTGGCGGCGCAATGCACGTGGCATTGCGCCTGGCCGGCCAGGAGGCCGATGCGGTGATCGTCAGCATCGTCTGCGACCGCGGCGACCGCTACCTTTCCACCGGCGTCTTTCCGGCATAGCCGGCGCCGGCGTCACGCGCCGTGCGACGATTCGAGGGAGTTCCGTCGTTCGTTCGTCTGTTTGCCGGTCTCGTGCTGGCGGCGTCGCTGACGCTGCCGGGTTCCGGCGCGGCGCAGTCGATCACGCTCTCGCTCGGTTCGATCGATGCGGGCGTGCTGCGGATCGACGATCTCAGGCTCGATCTGGCCGACCTGCGCGGCGGCCCCGCCGATCTCTCGATTGCCAGGCTGGTGGTCGCGGAGCGAGAGTGGCGCAAGGTGACAGCACGTTGCGAACGCATCGATCTGACGCGCGATGGCATCCGTTGCGACAAAGGCGAGATCGCAGTCCCCGCCGCGGATTCCCGACGCAAGCCGCTGCTCATTCCCCTGCGGTTCAACTGGCGCAGCGCGACCGGCACTTTCGACGCGGCGATCGAACCGGCTGCCGGGGAAACATGGCGGGTGAGTCGCGTGCGATCGGGCGGGGTCGACACCGTGCGGCTGTTGCTCGATCGAGCTGATGTCGGGCGCCTGCAGCCGCTGCTTCCGGCCCTGAAGGCCTGGCAATTCGGCGGCACGGTCAGCGGCGAGACCAGCATCGAACGCGGGCCGCGCGAGACGAGCGTGCGAGCGAAGCTGATGTTCGACGCGGTCCGCTTCGCCGGCGCCAGCGGCGCCCACGCCGGTGAGAAGATCGCCGGCACGCTGACCGTGGATGCGCGGCAGCAAGGGTCGCGCTGGTCCTGGCAGGGTGAACTGACGTGGCCCAAGGGCGAGATGTATTGGGCGCCGTTCTACCTCGCTTCGCCGGGCGTCGCGGCGAGCGCCAGCGGGAGCTTCGACAGGGCGCAAGTGGCGGTCGAAGCCCTGCGGATCGAAGGGGCGTCGCTCGGGCAGATCGAGGGCAGGGGAAGCCTCGATCTGCGGTCTAAGCGGATTGAATCGGCGAGCTTTTCAACCGGCATGCTCGATCTCGCGCAACTGGCGCCGAGCTTCATTGCGCCGCTGCTGGAATCCGTCGCCGGGCCGAAGTTGGCCTGGTCGGGCCAGGCCAGTTTGGCAGGCGAGATTCGCGACAACGCGCTCGAGTCGGCCAATCTCGCGTTGCATGGAGTCGGGCTGCGCGAGACCAGCGGGCGCTATGCGCTGGAAGGCATCGAGGCGGACATTCCGTGGCGCAGCGACGCGAGCACCGACGCCCGGATCGACATCGCCCGCGCCACCTGGGGAAAGCTGCCGATCGGGCCGATCGCGCTGCCGCTCAAGCTGCGCGGGCAGGCGGCGCGCCTGTTCCAGGCGAAGATTCCGCTGCTCGATGGCGAGATCGTGCTCGACGATGTGCGCTACACACGCGGTGCCGAACGCATGAGTTGGCGCGCGGCGATCGCGGTGACCCCGGTGTCGATGGAGCGGCTGACCGAGGCGCTCGACTGGCCGAGGATGAGCGGCATATTCTCCGCCTCGATCCCCGGCATCCGGCAGGACGGATCAACCATTGCGCTCGATGGCGCGTTGGTGGTTCAGGTGTTCGACGGATTCGCCTCGGTCACCGATCTGAAGCTGATCGAACCGTTCGGGCGCGTGCCGCGCCTGTTCGCCGACGTGGAATTGCGCAACCTCGACCTCGAAATGCTGACCAGAACCTTTTCCTTCGGAAGCATCAGCGGTCGCATCGATGGCGACCTCGATGGCCTCGAACTGGCCGGCCTGCGGCCGCTGCGCTTCGATGCAGGGATCGAGAGCAGTCCTGGCGGCTATCGCAAACGCATCAGCCAGCGTGCGGTGCAGAACATCAGCGCACTGGGCGGGGCGGGGGCGGCGGCCGCGATTCAGCGCAGCGTGCTGCGGGTGTTCGAGGAGTTCTCCTACGGCAAGCTCGGCCTGCGCTGCGTGCTGCGCGACGGCGTATGCACGATGGGTGGTGTCGAGCCGGCCGACAACGGCTATGTCATCGTCAAGGGTGCCGGCATCCCGGCGATCAGTGTCATCGGCTACAATCGCCGCGTCGATTGGGACGAACTGCTCGCGCGGCTCAAGCGCGTGACCGAGGGCAACATGAAGCCGGTGGTCAAGTGACCGGCGACGGAGGAGTGGCATGCGAATTCAGCGATTGACCGTGTTGGCCGCCGTGCTCGGCGTGTCGGCGTGCGTGACGATCAACATCTATTTTCCGGCGGCGGCTGCCGAGAAGGCGGCCGACAAGATCATCGACGAGGTATGGCAACTCAAGGACGGCGCCAAGCCAGGCCCGGACGCTCAGCCGAAGGAGACGAAATGATTAACTTGCACCGGATCTTCGCGCTGATCGCGCTGCTGTTGGCCCCGCTGTTGTCACCACTTCCGGCTCTGGCACAGGGCAACCTGGAGATCAATACGCCGGCGATCACGGCACTCAAGAACGCCATGCAGGCGCGCCACGGGCAGCTCGCGCCGTACTATGCCTCGGGCGCGGTCGGCGTGGCGCGCGACGGTTCGATCGCGCTGCGCGATGCCAATGCCGTGCCGCTCGCCCAGCGCCAGGCGGTGAGTGGGCTGGTCGCGGCCGAGAACGGCGACCGTGGCGCGCTGTATCGCGAGATCGCGCGCGCCAATGGTCACCCGGAATGGGAGGCCGAGGTGCGCAACACCTTCGCCCAGCGCTGGGCCGACAAGGCGCAGGGCGGCTGGTTCGTGCAGGGCGCATCGGGTCAGTGGGCCAGGAAGTAATGGCGACACTGGTGTTCGACATCGAGACGATTCCCGATGTCGAGGGCATACGCGATCTGCACGACCTGGGGCCGGATCTGTCGCCCTACGAGGTCGCGGAATTCGCTTTCCAGAAGCGCCGCGCGCAGAGCGGCAGCGACTTCCTGCCCCTGCATCTGCAGCGGGTGGTGGTGATCTCCTGCGTCATGCGCGACGACAAGCAGTTTCGCGTCTGGTCGCTGGCCGAGCCGGCATCGAGTGAAGGCGAGATCATCCAGCGCTTCTTCGACGGGGTGGAGAAGTTCACCCCGCGGCTGGTGTCGTGGAACGGCGGCGGATTCGATCTGCCGGTGTTGCACTATCGCGGGCTGATCCACGGCGTGACCGCGCCGCGCTACTGGGACATGGGCGAGGGCGACTACGCCGATTCGCGCGATTTCAAGTGGAACAACTACATCAGCCGCTACCACATGCGCCATGTCGATCTGATGGACCTGCTGGCGATGTACCAGCCGCGCGGGGCCGCGCCGCTCGATCAACTGGCCAGGCTGATCGGTTTCCCGGGCAAGCTGGGCATGGATGGCAGCGCGGTGTGGCAGGCCTACCAGGACGGCCGGCTGGCCGAGATCCGCGACTACTGCGAGACCGACGTGGTGAACACCTATCTGGTCTATTGCCGCTTCCAGCAGATGCGCGGCCTGCTGTCGCAAGAGGAGTTCGCCGCCGAGTGCCGCCAGGTGCGCGACAGTCTCGGCGCGATCGGTGCGCCGCACTGGCAGGAATTCCTCGCCGCGTGGAAGCTGCCCGTTGCTTGATCGGACCGCCACACACTGGGCTGGAGGCCGCATGGATAGGCGATCTACGGAACGCCATGCCGGAGAGTCGCATGGATAGGCGCTTGCAGGCCGTATGCATTGCAGATCGCCATTCCATGCGGGTGGCAGGCAAGCGGCGTGTCAGGGTGTGCAAGCCGGTCTCGCCGCGGTGCGCCGGCGCCCGCCACGGGGTATCGTTATCGACCTTACAATCACGACCAATCGACTCGCAACTCAAGGAGAACCAGCATGGGCATCATCGGCACCATCGTCATTGGATTCATCGTCGGCGTGCTCGCCAAGTTCTTTCATCCGGGCAAGGAGAACATGGGCTTCATCGTGACCACTCTGCTCGGCATTGCCGGATCGGTCGTCGCGAGCTATGTCGGCGGAGCGCTCAACCTCTATCCATCAGGAGGCGTCGGACAGTTTATCGCCGCAGTAATCGGCGCGATCGTGCTGCTGGTCATCTACGGTATGGTCAAGGGCAAGAGCAATCAGCCTTGACGGCCTTGTCAGTGCCGAATGCCTGCCGGCGTTTTGCGTGCAGGCCGAGTTCTGCTATGATCCGGCGCTCTTGAAGGCGCGTAGCTCAGCTGGTTAGAGCACCACCTTGACATGGTGGGGGTCGTTGGTTCGAGTCCAATCGCGCCTACCAACACTTCGAGATGCGGCAACCGGAAAGTATCCAGAGGAAGGGCCTGCGTTATGACACCGCGAACTCGCACGGAAATCATGACCGGACGCTAGTCGGCCTCGCCTTTGCCTTTCCACGAGAAAAAGTGCGGCGCGACCGCACTTTTTTCGTTGACTGGCGCCGCATTCGAGATGTCGGCGCGGGAGATCCAGGATGATCAACATCACGCTTCCCGATGGTTCGCAACGCAGCTTCGAGGCGCCGGTCACGGTGCAGCAGGTGGCGGCGTCGATCGGCATCGGTCTGGCCAAGGCCGCACTGGCCGGGCGGGTGGACGGCCGCCTGGTCGATACCTCGCATCTGATCGAGCAGGACAGCCGGCTTGCCATCGTCACCGACAAGGATCCCGAGGGCATCGAAGTGATTCGCCACTCGACCGCGCACCTGCTCGCCTACGCGGTGAAGGAGCTGTTTCCCGACGCGCAGGTGACCATCGGGCCGGTGATCGAAAACGGTTTCTACTACGACTTTTCCTACAAGCGGCCGTTCACGCCGGAAGACCTGGCGAAGATCGAACAGCGCATGGCCGAGCTGGCGAAAAGGGACATCCCGGTGGTGCGCGAAGTCTGGCCGCGCGACAAGGCGGTCGAATTCTTCGAGTCGATCGGCGAGCACTACAAGGCCGAAATCATCGCCTCGATTCCGGCGGGCGAGGATGTCTCGCTCTATCGCGAGGGCGATTTCATCGACCTGTGCCGCGGCCCGCACGTGCCCTCGACCGGCAAGCTGCGGGTGTTCAAGCTGATGAAGCTTGCCGGCGCCTATTGGCGCGGCGATGCGAAGAACGAGATGCTCCAGCGCATCTACGGCACCGCCTGGGCGAAGAAGGAAGAGCAGGAAGCCCATCTGCATCAGCTCGAAGAGGCCGACAAGCGCGACCATCGCCGGCTCGCCAAGCAGCTCGATCTGTTCCACATGCAGGACGAGGCGCCTGGCATGGTGTTCTGGCATCCCAAGGGCTGGACGATCTGGCAGCAGATCGAGCAGTACATGCGCCGCAAACTCGACGCGCACGGCTATCGCGAAGTCAGGACGCCGTTCATGATGGATCGCGTGCTGTGGGAAAAATCCGGCCACTGGGAGAACTACCGCGAGCACATGTTCACCACCGAGTCGGAAAAGCGCGACTACGCGGTGAAGCCGATGAACTGCCCTGGCCACGTGCAGATCTTCAACACCGGCCTGCATTCCTACCGCGACCTGCCGCTGCGCCTGGCCGAATTCGGCTCCTGCCATCGCAACGAGCCCTCCGGCGCCCTGCACGGGCTGATGCGGGTGCGGGGCTTCGTCCAGGATGACGCACACATATTCTGCACCGAGGCCCAGATCACCAGCGAGGTGCAGGCCTTCAATTCGCTGCTGCTCGAGGTCTATGCCGACTTCGGCTTCAGCGACGTGGCGGTCAAGCTCTCGCTGCGTCCGGACAAGCGCGCCGGCGCCGACGATGTGTGGGACCGCGCCGAGGCCGCACTGCGCGTGGCGCTCGCCGCCTCCGGCATGGAGTGGGAGGAACTGGCCGGCGAGGGCGCCTTCTATGGCCCGAAGATCGAGTACCAGATCAAGGACGCGATCGGCCGCTCGTGGCAGTGCGGCACGATTCAGCTCGACTTCGTGCTGCCCGAGCGGCTCGACGCCGAGTTTGTCGACGAGGACAACACGCGCAAGCGCCCCGTCATGCTGCACCGCGCCGTACTGGGCTCGCTCGAGCGCTTCATCGGCATCCTGATCGAGAATTACGCCGGCAATTTCCCGCTCTGGCTGGCACCGGTGCAGGCGGTGGTGCTCAACATCTCCGAGGCGCAGGCCGACTACGCTGCCGGGATCGCGCGCAGCCTCGGCGAGCGCGGACTGCGAGTCGAGGCCGATTTGCGCAACGAGAAAATTAACTATAAAATCCGCGAACATAGCTTGTCCAAGCTGCCGTATCAGATCGTCGTCGGCGACAAGGAAAAGGCAGCGGGTGTGGTGGCCGTGCGTATCCGGGGTGGTCAAGACCTCGGCCAAATGTCCCTCGAAGCATTGCTCGAGCGGCTCTGCAAGGAGCGCGACGAACGAGTGGCATTCGGTTGATTGCGCAGGGCTGTTTTTGTTTTTCCGGGGAGACTTGAACCATCGTACAGCCACAGCAGAAGTCGCAGCGCCTGAATCATGAAATCACGGCCCCCGAGGTGAGATTGATCGGGGAAGAAGGCGAGCAGGTCGGCGTCGTCGCAATCCGCAGGGCGCTCGACATGGCCGAGGAGGCCGGGGTGGATCTGGTGGAAATCGCACCTTTGGCCGAGCCGCCGGTTTGCCGGATCATGGACTTCGGCAAGTTCAAGTACGCGGAATCGAAGAAGGCCCACGAAGCCAAGCTCAAACAGAAGCAGATCCAGGTCAAGGAGATCAAATTTCGCCCGGGCACCGACGAGGGCGATTACCAGATCAAGCTGCGCAACCTGATCAAGTTCCTGCAGGAAGGCGACAAGACCAAGGTCACGCTGCGTTTCCGTGGCCGTGAAATGGCCCACCAGGAGTTCGGCATACGCCTGCTGGAGCGGGTCAAGGCCGATCTCGAGGAGCACGGTACGGTCGAGCAGTTTCCGAAGATGGAGGGCCGGCAATTGGTCATGGTGATCGCGCCGCACAAGAAGCAGCCGAAGTAGGTTCGGCCGGAAGAACTGGAAGGATTCCCGGATTCGCGCGAGCGGGGCCGGAACGGTGCGCAGCGAAAGCCGCGCGCCGACAACAAGTGGTTGCAGGTCATCAAGCGTGTGCCGAAAGTCGGCCGCCACCTCGCGCTACACAGCAATCGGAGCAATCATGCCCAAGATGAAAACCAAGAGCGGTGCCGCCAAGCGCTTCAAGGTGCGCGCCTCCGGCAGCGTCAAGCGCTCGCAGGCGTTCAAGCGCCATATCCTGACCAAGAAGACCACCAAGTCGAAGCGTCAGCTGCGCGGCACGACGGCGGTCGTGGCCGCCGACGTCAAGTCGGTTCGCGCCATGCTTCCCTACGCGTAAGGAGGACGGAGCATGCCCAGAGTCAAACGCGGCGTAACGGCGCACGCCCGTCACAAGAAGGTTCTCGACGCAGCGAAGGGCTATCGCGGCCGTCGCTCGACCGTCTATCGCATCGCCAAGGAAGCGGTGATGAAGGCGGGGCAATATGCCTATCGTGATCGCCGGCAGCGCAAGCGCCAGTTCCGTGCCCTGTGGATCGCGCGCATCAATGCCGCGGCGCGCGAGCTCGGCATGAATTACAGCAATTTCATGAATGGCCTGAAGAAGGCCGAGATCGAAGTCGATCGCAAGGTGCTGGCCGATCTGGCCGTGTTCGACAAGGCGGCGTTTGCCGCGCTGGCGAACCAGGCCAAGGCCAAGCTCGTCGCGTAATTCGGCGTAACGCGGAAAAAGGGGAGGCCTGGCCTCCCTTTTTTGTGTGAATCATCCATGGAAAATCTCGATCAGATCGTCGCCCGGGCGCAAGCGGAATTCCTCGCAGCCGCCGATGCCGCGCAACTGGAACAGGCGAAGGCTCGCTACCTCGGCAAGAGCGGCTGCATCAGCGAACTGTTCAAGGCGCTGGGCAAGCTGTCGGCAGAAGACAAGAAGTCCGCCGGCGCGCCGATCAACCAGGCCAAACAGACGGTGGAAGCTGCCCTGGAGGCTCGCCGCGAGGCGCTCAAGGCGGCCCAGCTCGAAGCCCAGTTGGCGGCCGAAGCGCTCGACGTCACGCTGCCCGGGCGTGGTAATCCGCAGGGTGGCCTGCATCCGGTGACCCGCACGCTCGAGCGCATCGAGGCGCTGTTCCGCTCGATCGGTTTCGATGTCGCCGATGGTCCGGAAATCGAAACCGACTGGCATAATTTCACCGCGCTCAACACGCCGGAGAAGCATCCGGCGCGTTCGATGCATGACACCTTCTACATCGAGAATGCACCCGAGGTGCTGCTGCGCACCCATACCAGCCCGGTGCAGATTCGCTACATGCAGGCGCACGTGGAGCGGCATCGTGGCGCGGCGGTCATGCCGCCGATTCGCATCATCGCGCCGGGGCGCGTCTATCGCGTCGATTCCGACGCCACCCACTCGCCGATGTTCCACCAGGTCGAAGGCCTGTGGGTGGGCGAGGGCGTGAGCTTCGCGGATCTCAAGGGCGTGGTGGCCGATTTCCTGCGCAGCTTTTTCGAAACCGACGAGCTGTCGGTGCGCTTTCGTCCGTCGTTCTTCCCGTTCACCGAGCCTTCCGCCGAGATCGATGTCGGCTTCATCAGCGGCGCGTTGAAGGGCCGCTGGCTCGAGATTGCCGGTTGCGGCATGGTGCACCCCAATGTGTTGCGGCACGGCGGGGTCGATCCGGAGCGCTACACCGGTTTCGCCTTCGGCTTCGGGCCGGATCGGCTGGCGATGCTGCGCTACGGCGTGAATGATCTGCGCCTGTTCTTCGAGGGCGATTTGCGTTTTCTCTCGCAGTTCCGTTAGGCCTATGAAATTCAATGAACACTGGCTGCGAACGCTGGTCGACATCGGGCTGGATACCGCGCAACTGGGCGAGCTGCTGACCATGGCAGGCCTCGAAGTCGAGCAATGCGATGCGGTCGCGCCGCCGTTTTCAAAGGTCGTGGTCGCCCACGTGCTGAGCGTCGATCGGCACCCGGACGCCGACAAGCTCCGGCTCTGCATGGTCGATACAGGCGGCGCGGTGCCGCTGCCGATCGTCTGCGGCGCGCCGAATGTCGCGCCGGGCATGAAGGTGCCGTGCGCACTGGTTGGCGCCGAGCTGCCCGGAGGACTTTCGATCAAGACTGCAAGGGTGCGCGGCGTCGAATCCTCCGGCATGTTGTGCTCGGCGCGCGAACTCGGGCTGTCCGACGATCATGCCGGCCTGCTCGCGCTGCCCGATGACGCGCCGGTCGGCACCGACATCCGCGACCATCTCGACCTCGACGATCACGTCCTCCTGCTCAAGCTCACACCCAACCGCGCCGACTGCCTGAGTGTGGCCGGCATCGCGCGCGAAGTCGCGGCGCTGACCGGCGCCGCGCTGCGGCTGCCGGCGATTGCCGAACCGCCCGCCGCAAATGAGCGCACGCGCGAGATCGTGCTCGATGCGCCAGCCGCCTGTCCGCGTTTTTGCGGACGGATCATCGCTGGTGTCAGGGCCGATGCGCCAATTCCGGGCTGGATGCGCCAGCGTATCGAGCGCGCCGGATTGCGTTGCATCAACGCAGTCGTCGATATCACCAACTACGTCATGCTGGAACTCGGGCAGCCCATGCATGCCTACGACGACACGAAGCTCAGCGGTGCGATGCATGCGCGATACGCGCGCGGCGGCGAATCGCTGACACTGCTCAACGGGGAAACCCTGATGCTCGATGGCGAGGCACTGGTGATCGCCGACGATGCGCGGGTTCTCGGCCTGGCCGGCATCATGGGCGGCGAAGGCAGCGGCGTGCAGGATGCTACGACCGACATCTTCCTCGAGGCGGCGTTCTTCGCGCCCGATGTCATCGCCGGCAAGGCGCGCGGCCTCGGGTTTTCCAGCGACGCCTCGCATCGATTCGAGCGCGGGGTGGACTTCGGCAACACCCGCAACGCGATGGCGCGGGCGACCGAACTGCTGCTGGCGATCTGTGGCGGCAGCGCCGGGCCGGTGGTCGACGCGATTTCGGCTGCGGACATGCCGCAGCGGGCACCCGTGCGACTGCGCAGCGCACGTGCTGCGCACGTGCTGGGGATCGATGTCGGCAGCGCGGAAATCGCACGCATCTTTTCCGCCCTCGGTTTCAACTTCGAGCTCGCGCAGGATGATTTCATCGTCACGGCGCCATCGTTTCGCTTCGACATCCAGATCGAGGAGGATCTGATCGAGGAAATCGTCCGGGTTCACGGTTACGATAAGGTGCCCGCGCCGCCACCGCGCGGACCCCTGACCATGCTGCCGCTCGGCGAGGCCCGCCGCACGCCCTGGCAAGTGCGCCGCAGGCTTGCCGCGTGCGACTATCAGGAGGTGGTGAACTTCTCCTTTGTCGAGGCGGGCTGGGAACACGACTTCTGCGGCAACGACGCGCCGATCGTGCTGGCCAACCCGATCGCCAGCCAGATGGGGGTGATGCGTTCGAGCCTGATCGGCGGACTGGTCGCCAATCTGGCGACCAACCTCAAACGACAGATCGAGCGGGTCAGGGTCTTCGAAGTCGGTCGCTGCTTTGCGCACGACGCGCAGGCTGCGGCCGGCCACCATGCCGTCGAGGGATTCGCTCAACCCCTGCGCATCGCCGCGCTGGCTGCCGGGCCCGCCTCGCCCGAGCAATGGGGTGCGGCGACCAGAAACGTCGACTTCTACGACCTCAAGGCCGATCTCGAAGGGCTGCTCGCGCCGCGCGCTGCGCGTTTCGAAGCGGCAACGCATCCGGCGCTGCATCCTGGCCGCTGTGCCGCGGTCATGGTTGGCAGCAAGCGGGTCGGCGTGGCGGGCGAATTGCATCCGCGCTGGACCCAGAAATACGAGCTGGACGCCTCGCCGGTCCTGTTCGAAGTGGACCTCGATGCCGCCTTGGAGGTCGGTTTGCCCGACTACGTCGAGCCGTCGCGCTTCCCCGCGGTAGTCCGCGACATCGCGCTGGTGGTGGCCGGTAATCTGCCGGTTCAGACACTTCTCGATGGCCTGCGCAAGGCCGCGCCCGGGATAGTTCGGGGGCTGGAAGTGTTTGATGTCTATCAAGGCAAAGGCATCGAGCCGGATAGAAAAAGTCTTGCTATTCGGGTAGTTATGCAAGATACTCAGCGTACTCTCGCAGATGATGAAGTGGAGGCCGCGAGGTCACGGCTGATCCGTTTCGCTGAACAGGAATACTCGGCCAGGCTGCGGACATGACAGGTAGCGACAATGACTCTAACCAAAGCTGAACTGGCCGATCTGCTGTTCGAACGCGTCGGCCTCAACAAGCGCGAAGCGAAAGACATGGTCGAGGCGTTCTTCGAGGAAATCCGCAACGCCCTCGAAGCCGGCAACAGCGTGAAACTGTCCGGGTTCGGAAATTTCCAGTTGCGCGACAAGCCGCAGCGGCCAGGGCGCAACCCCAAGACCGGCGAAGAAATTCCGATCACGGCGCGTCGGGTCGTCACCTTCCACGCCAGCCAGAAGCTGAAGACCGCCGTCGAGCAACTGAGCAATGCCAGCAAGCAGCAGCAACTCTAAGGACGATCTGCCGCCGATTCCGGCCAAGCGTTACTTCACCATCGGTGAGGTCAGCGAGTTGTGCGGCGTAAAGCCGCATGTCTTGCGCTACTGGGAGCAGGAATTCACCCAGTTGAAGCCGGTCAAGCGGCGCGGCAACCGGCGCTATTACCAGCACCACGAAGTCCTGCTGGTACGCCGCATTCGCGAGCTGCTCTATCAGGAAGGCTTCACCATCAGCGGCGCGCGCAACCGGCTCGAGGAATTCGGCGCCCGCATTTCCGACGAAACGGCCGACGCCTCCGCCCAATCCGCCACCGTGGACGCCGCGTCGTTACGCAGCGAACTGGCCGGCATTCTGGAAATTCTGCGCAGTTGAACTGCTGCCCGTCGCGGGCAGCGGCGAACAAAGCTGCTATACTCCGCCGCTCGTGTCGGGGCGTAGCGCAGCCTGGTAGCGCACTTGCATGGGGTGCAAGGGGTCGCGAGTTCGAATCCCGCCGCCCCGACCAGTTTATTCCGTCCGGTTCGTGATTTCCAGCCAGTCGATCGACTTGCGGCGGGAACCTGGCCGGACAGCCAGACTCAATTTGGCATCTCCTCGTTCCGGGACTCCCATGCGAATTCTGCTTTCCAACGACGACGGCTATTTCTCGCCGGGGATCGAGGCGCTTGCTGCTGCCCTCTCCGATCTGGGTGAGGTGACCGTCGTGGCGCCCGAACGCGACCGCAGCGGAGCCTCGAATTCGCTGACGCTCGATCGCCCGCTGTCGCTGCGGCGGGCACCCAATGGCTTCTACCATGTCAATGGCACGCCAACCGATTGCGTCCACCTGGCGGTTACCGGCATGCTCGATCAGTTGCCGGACATGGTGGTCTCGGGAATCAATCATGGCGCCAACATGGGCGACGACACGATCTACTCGGGAACCGTCGCCGCAGCCACCGAAGGCTATCTGCTCGGCATCCCATCCATCGCGTTGTCCCTGTGCAGCCGCAACGCCGAGCATCTCGAAACCGCCGCGGGTGTCGCGCGCGAACTGGTCTGCCGATACCAGCGACGTCCGGTCGGTGAACCGGTTCTGCTCAACGTCAATATTCCGAACGTCGCGCCGGGCGCACTGCGCGGAATGAAAGTTACCCGTCTGGGCAAGCGCCACAAGGCGGAACCGGTGGTCAAGTCCACCAATCCTCGCAACGAGGTGATCTACTGGGTCGGCGCGGCCGGCGAGGCGCGCGACGAAGGCGAGGGCACCGACTTCAATGCCGTTGCACAAGGCTATGTGTCGATCACGCCGCTGCAGATCGATCTGACGCATAATGCGCAGATGACTACCATCGCCACCTGGATGGATGAACGATAGGCTGTTTAACGCAGTGCAATCCACGCAGCGGGCACGCCTTCGTATGGTCGAGCGCCTGCGCGAGCAGGGAATCCGCGACGAGCGGGTGCTCGCGGCGATGGCCGCAGTTCCGCGCCACATGTTCGTCGAAGAAGCGCTGGCTCATCGTGCCTACGACGACACCGCGCTGCCGCTGGGCTTTCAGCAGTCGATTAGCCAACCCTACGTCGTTGCACGCATGATCGAGGCAGTCGCGGCCGGCCGCAACCTCGGCAAGACCCTCGAAGTCGGCACTGGATGTGGCTACCAGGCCGCAGTGCTGTCGCATCTGGCGACCGACGTCTACACGGTCGAGCGGATTGCCCCGCTGTTGGAGCGCGCAAAGCGCAACCTTCGCCACCTGCGCCTGCCAAACGTAAGGTTGAAGCTGGCAGACGGAAATTTCGGCCTTCCCGAAGCGGCGCCATTCGATACAATCATCGTTGCCGCGGCGGCGGCAGTGATTCCGCCGGCGCTGCTGGTCCAGCTAGCGCCGGCAGGCCGCCTGATGATGCCGGTCGGACGACCGGGCGATCAACAACTGCTGATGGTCGAAAGGCGCGCAAAAGGGTTTTCGGAAACCCGGCTCGATCCCGTGCGGTTCGTGCCGCTGGTCGCAGGAGTGGAATGAGAAAAACGATCCCGTCCGCAGGCGGGCTGGTGCTGCTGTCGATTTGCGTTGCAGTTGTGACCGGATGCGCAACCAGCGCACCGGGGTCTGCCCCCATTGTCGAACGCAACGGGTCGCGCGAGTCGTCACCGGCCGCCGGCGCGGCTGCGCCACTGGAGCCGGGCTTTCACCTGGTGCAGCCGGGCGACACGCTCTACAGCATCGCTCGCCAGTTTGGGCAGGATCCGAAGAACATCATTGCCTGGAACCAGATCGAGAACCCCAACACGATTGCCCCCGGTCAACGGGTTCGTGTCAGCCCACCCGGTGCGGCGGCTTCCGTGGGACCGGACAATGCCGGTGGGGCGGTTGCGGAAGTCAGACCGATCGTCCAGCCGGGCGGGGTCGAATCGCGACCGCTGGATCCAGTCACCGGCACCGTCTCAGGGCCGACCCCGTCGGGGCCGGGCGCGGCCGTAACGCCGCCCGGCACGCTGTCCGACTCGGTCAAGCGGGAACCACGGGGCGGCAAACAGCCCTACAGCGAGCAGGCATGGGCCAACGCCCGTTCGGGTGACGACAAACCCGCTGGCACGACCGGCGCACCGCCGGCAGGGACCGCTGTCGTGCCGCCAGCCGGTGCGAACGATTCCAAGCCCAGGCCGCGGCCTACCGATGGCGGGCTCGACTGGTCCTGGCCGACCAACGGCAAGATCGTCGCGGGGTTCGGCGATCCCAACAGCAAAGGCATCGACATCAACGGCAGGCTCGGCGATCCGGTGCTCGCGGCCGCGCCCGGGAAAGTGCTCTACGCTGGGCAGGATCTGCGCGGCTACGGCAAGTTGGTGGTGGTCAAGCACAGCAACCAGTACCTGTCCGTCTATGCCCACAACAGCGAGATTCTCGTCAAGGAGGGGCAGGCTGTGACCAAGGGACAGAAGATCGCGGAACTCGGCAAGAGTGATGCGCAGGAGCCCAAGCTGCACTTCGAAATCCGCCGGCAGGGCAAACCCGTCGATCCGCTGCAGTATCTGCCTGCGCGTTGAGTTCTGCCGATGTCGAAGGATTTGCCCAATTCCGACGACGCCGAACCGCAAGAGAGCGCCGCGGTCCCCGAGGCCGAGCCGGTCGCCGAGGTTGGCACGCCGGACACCGAATTCCTCAACGACGTCACCCAGCTCTACCTCAACGAGATCGGCGCCAATCCGCTGCTCACGCCCGAGCAGGAGCGCACGCTCTCGCGCGCAGCGCGGGATGGCGACTTCGAGGCGCGACAGAAGATGATCGAGCACAACTTGCGGCTGGTCGTGAACATCGCCAAGCACTATCTGAATCGTGGCATTCCATTGCTCGACCTGGTCGAGGAGGGCAATCTCGGCCTGATCCATGCGCTCGAGAAGTTCGATCCGGAGCGCGGATTCCGCTTTTCCACCTACGCAACCTGGTGGATCCGTCAGAACATCGAACGCTCGATCATGAATCAGTCGCGCACCATTCGCCTGCCGGTCCATGTCGTCAAGGAGCTCAACCAGGTGTTGCGCGCGCAGCGCCAGCTCGAGGCCAGCGGCAGCGGCGAAACCAGTGCCGAAGACATCGCGCGCCGTCTCGACAAATCGGTCGACGAAGTGCGGCAGATCCTGGCGCTCAACGAACATACCGCATCGCTCGACGCACCCCTCGACATCGACCCCAATCTGTCCATCGGCGAGTCGCTCGCCGACGACGGTGCCGAAACGCCCGAGACGCAGATCCAGAACGCCGAGATCGAAGACCTGATCGGCGAGTGGATCGGCATGCTCGGCGACAAGCAGCGCACGGTCATCGAGCATCGCTACGGGCTCAACGGCAGCGAGGCGCAGACGCTCGAAGAACTGGCCGACCGCCTGGGCCTGACACGCGAACGGGTGCGGCAGATCCAGCTCGAAGGTCTCGCCCAGCTACGTCGTATCCTCAAACGCAGTGGCGTCTCGAAAGACGTTCTCTTCTGAGGGTGGCCTGCAGACCGCGCGGAATGGCGTTCTGCGGGGTGGCAGGCTGTAGAGGGCCACCGCATCGGCCTGTCGGGCATGCATTGCCGGAGATGTCCGGTTTACGCGGCTCCCAGCTGTGCCATCTTCGCGGGACTAACGCGCTGCCTGCTCGCTCGATTGCCAGGACGCGCGCAAGGCTTCCCCCAGCTGATAGACCGACATCGCGTAGAAGCTGCTGCGGTTGTAACGCGTGATGACGTAGAAATTGTGGAAACCTAGCCAGTATTCGGTCGGTTCGTCGGGAGTGATCAGATCGATCAGCGCGAACCGGGTGGCCGGGGGCGCGGGTGAGCGTGTCTTCACGCCGAACTGCTCGAGATCGTCGGTATTGAGCAGGGGTTCGATGCCCGAATCGAGCAGCGGCTTGGGTTCGCCATCGATCGACGTGACGCGCAAGCTAACCGGCTTGTCGCGCTCCCAGCCGTGCTCGCCGAGAAACCGGGCGACGCTGCCGATGGCGTCGGCCGGACTGCCGAACAGGTCGACGTGGTCGTCGCCATCGAAATCGACCGCATAGCTGCGCCAGCTCGAGGGGAGAAACTGCGGCAGCCCGAGGGCGCCGGCGTAGGAGCCGCGAAATTCGCGCACGTCGCGCTGCTGCTCGCGTGCCAGCAGCAGCAGTTCGCCCAGTTCACGTCGAAACAACTCGGCGCGCGGCGGGTAGTCGAAGGCCAGAGTGGTCAGTGCCGAGAAGGTCTCGAAATCGCCGATGTTGCGGCCGTAGACGGTCTCGACGCCGATGATCGCGACGATGATCTCGGGCGGCACGCCGTACTGCTCGCTCGCCGCCTTGATCGCCGGCTCGTTGCGCTGCCAGAACGCCAGTCCGCCGGCGACGCGCGCGCTGTCGATGTAGCGCGGCCGGTAGGCGCGCCACGAGCGCTGGCGCGGGGAACTCGGCGGCAGCACGTACTTGATCACCGTCGGCAGCATCTGCGCCTGGCCGAACAGCCGGCGCAATTCGTCTGCGTCGAAGCCGTGCCGGTCCTGCATTTCGGTGATGAACGCCTGCACTTCCTCGCGCGCGGCATAGTCGCTGGCGGCCCCGGTCGCGCAAGGGATGGCGAGAACGAACAAAAGTAATAGTCGGGCAATTGGATTCATGGATGCAGGCGGTTGATCTTGTCGATAAGACGGCGCGCTGCATTGTCACGGGTCGCTGGCGCATTCGCCCCATAGCGCAGGCCGGAATAGTCGCGCGCGATTTCGAACATCGCGCTCGCCAGTCGCGGCACGGCCACGCCGACCCGTTGGGCATAATCGAGCGGGCCTTCCCAGGCCTTGCGTTCGAGACCCGCCGGCGCAAGCTTCTGCGAAAGCCGGTCCCACGCGCGCTGCAGCGGGTCGAGCCGGCCGCGCTGAGCAAGAGCCCATCCGGCGAGGCCGAGCATCAGCAACCCGCACAGCACGCTCATCGCCACTGTCATCGAGTGCCAGTCGGGCGCTTGCATGCCGAGGCGCTGGAGGAACTCTTTCTGGCGTTGCGGATTGTAGCCGAGAACCCACTGGTTCCAGGTATTGTTGGCCGCGTCGAGCCGGTACCTGACTTCGCGCACCCAGGAGAACGCCGATCGCAGCGCGAACGGCAGCAACTGGCGGTCGGGCACGGCCATCGCGAGCCCGCTTTCCACCCGCGATGGCGCCACTGTGGCGGTCGGGTCGACGCGCAGCCAGCCCTCATCCTCGACCCACACTTCGGCCCAGGCATGAGCGTCCGATTGGCGTACCTCGAGGTAGCCGTCGACCGGGTTGATCTCGCCGCCCTGGTAGCCGGTGACGACGCGCGCCGGAACTCCGGCCGCGCGCATCAGGAACACGAAGCTGGAAGCGAAGTGCTCGCAGAATCCGCGCCGGGTATCGAACAGAAACTCGTCGACACTGTGCTGGCCGAGCAAGGGTGGCTCGAGCGTGTAGCTGAATTTGCTCTGCAAAAAGTGGCGCAGCGCGGCGGCGACCAGCGCGCTGGCGTCCGGGTTGGCGCTGCGCAGTTCCTGCGCGAGCTGGCGGGTTCGGGGATTGAAGTCGGGCGGTAGATGCTGCGCAGCCTGCAGTACGTACCGGTCCTCGCCAAGGCCTCCGCGCAGCGCCGGGTAGGCCGACAGGGAGTAGCGCAGGCGATTGCGCACCGGGGCCTTTGAAATCAACTGATAGTCGCTCATCAACACGGCATTTTCGGGCGGCGCGCCCGGCAGTTCCAGGGCAAACAGCCAGAGCCGGTTGTGCGGCTCGAGTGTCAATTCGTAGAAGGTTCTCGGACCGGCGACGCGGTAGGGCACGCTGGACAGCATGCGGGCGGTTCCCACGCGCCAGGTGCGGCCGTCGAAATCGTTCATGACCGGCCCGCGCCAGTAGCGTTGCGCCGGCGGTGGGGTAAAGCCGTCGAATCGCACCCGAAAGGCGATCGCACCGGACAGGGTGAGGTCGCTGATCGATCCCGGCGTCATCGTATCCGACAGACCCGTCGATCCGCCGAACGCGTTGGCCGGCAGGCCCCAGACGGGCGCATCGACGCGCGGAAAAAGCACGAACAGGATCAACATGAACGGCACCGCCTGCGCCAGCATCAATGCCGACATCCGCAGGCGCTCGGCGGTGCCCAGCAGGTTGCTGTTGAGGGTGGTCAATGCCGCGGTGGTGACCAGCGTGCCGAGCAGCGTGACGCCGGCCGTTGAGATGGTCTGGTTGGCGAAGAACTGGGCGAGCTGCATGAAGTAGCAGAGGAACACCACCACATAGCCGTCGCGCGGACTGCGTGCTTCGAGCAGCTTGAGGCAGAGAAAGGCGGCGAGCAGGGCAACGCCGGGATCCTTGCCGACCGGAATGCGGTAGGTCGTGACGACCGCTGCCATCACGCCGGCCACCGCGATCAGTAGCAGCCATCTTGACGGCAGCCGCAGGCCGTGCAGCACGATCCAGCATTGCCACAGCAGCATCAAAGCGGCGATGGCGCTCAGCCACGACGGCAGGCTGGCCGCATGCGGCGCCAGCGTAACGGCCACGCTGCCGGTGAGCCAGACGGCGCGCGCGCGCTCGATGCCGACCAGTCTCACGCCGGCTCCTGCGGCTGACCGAACAGCGCCAGCGCCTTTAGGCAGGCATTGCGGTGTGCGCTTCCCTCGGCCGGACCCAGGCTCGCGCCCGGCAGCTCGAGCCGCCACCCCATGCCGCCCGAATTGGCGCGCTCGATCCAGGCGGCCAGCCGGCTGAGCCTGGACTCGTTGTCCATTTGCGGCGGCAGATCGTCCCAGCGCAAGACCACGTTGCCGGCCTGCATGCCGGAAAAATGCTTGGTCAGCAGCGGGCCGCCACCGGCAGCGGCCTTCCACGCGATATGGCGCGGCGAGTCGCCCGGTTGATAGAGGCGCAATCCAGCAAAATCGTCTCGTCCAGCCGCGCTCGCGGCGATGCCACCGGCATTGCCGTGCCCTAGCGGCAGTGGCGGCGGGTCGGGTTCCGGTCTCGGCCAGACCAGTATCGACATGTCCGGCTGAAGGTAACTCCAGGCGCGGATGAGCCCCAGCGGATAACGCGTCTCCAGTGTTACCCGGGGGAGCCTGAGCCAGCCGCGCCATTGCGTCGGAAGGACGAGTTCGGCATTGCTGGTTCCTTCGGCGTCGACTCGATCGATCGTCGTCAGTGCGCTGCCTGTGCGCAGCTTCAGCGCGTAACGCGCGTTGCCGCGGCGGTTGATCAGCCGCAAGGTGAATCGCGCCGGGTCTCCGCAGAAAACCGCCGCTGCCGCGCCGGCCTCGATCTGGAGTTGCGCGAGATTGCGAAAGGTGTGCAGGATCGCCGAGTGGCCAAGCCCGGCCAGCAGGAAGGTCAAGGCAAAGCCGAGCGACAGCTGGTAGTTGATCGCGCCTATGAGCATTGCCGCCAGGACGGCGCCGAATACCAGGCCCGGTCGCGTCGGCAGGACGAAGACGCGCCTTTGCGTCAGCACGATCGGCGTCGACTCCGGACCACGATCGCGGAACAGCCAGGCGTTGAAACGTCCGCCGATCCGTCGCTGGGCAATTGCGGCCGTTTTGGCCGGAATCGGCGTCGGTAGGTCGTTGAGGAGCAAGCCGGCGCCCGCTATCTCGTCACGGCAACGCGACTGCTTCGATCAGGGTCCGCGCCAGGCGCGTCCCGCCCCCGCTCTCGCCGGCCGGCTTGAGGCGATGGCCGGCCACGCTGGGCAGGACCGCCTGAACGTCTTCCGGCAACACCGCATCGCGCCCCGCGATCAGGGCCCAGGCCCGCGAAGCGGCAAGCAGCGCCAGCGCCGCCCGCGGGCTGAGGCCGGACGCGAAGAGCCCACTGGTTCGCGTGTGCTCGACCAGCGCCTGGATGTAGTCGAGCAGCGCGTCAGCCGCGTGGACGGCGCTCGCGGCCCGCTGCAAGTCCCGCAGGTCGCCGACCGTTAGCGTTGGCTCGAGCGCGGCGATCATGTCGCGTCGTGATTCCCCCTGCAGGAGCGCGCGCTCGGCATTGCGATCTGGGTAACCGAGTTCGATGCGCATCAGGAAGCGGTCGAGTTGCGACTCGGGCAACGGAAAGGTGCCGACCTGGTAAGAGGGGTTCTGCGTGGCAATGACGAAAAACGGATCCGGCAGCGCGTGGGTTGCGCCCTCCGCCGTGACCTGTTGTTCCTCCATCGCCTCGAGCAGGGCGCTCTGGGCCTTCGGCGTCGCCCGATTGACCTCGTCGGCGAGGACCAGCTGGGCAAACACCGGCCCCGGGTGAAAGCGGAAGCTGCCGCTCTCGCGATCGAACACCGATACACCGATGATGTCGGCAGGCAGCATGTCGCTGGTGAACTGGATTCGCTGAAACTGCAGCCCGAGCAGTTTTGCCAGCAAGTGGGCCAGGGTCGTCTTACCTACCCCGGGCAGATCCTCGATCAGTAGATGTCCCTGCGCCAGCAGGCAGGCCAGGCAAAGGCGGATCTGCGATTGCTTGCCCAGGATGATTCGGCTGGCCTGCTCGATGGTGCGCGATATGGCTGGAAGGGTCATGGCTTGAGCGGTTTCGCAGGATCGGTCCATAATACAAGAGAGCGTCCGGCCAACGGCAGTACAAACATCACAAGGGCGCACGTCCCCTCAGAGGCAACCGGCCAACGGGAAAAAGAGACAGATGAGTACCGCATTCATCACCCATAGCGACTGCATGCTGCACGACATGGGTTCGCACCATCCAGAGTGCCCGGATCGGCTTTCGGCAATCAGCGATCGGCTGATTGCCTGCGGACTCGATCTCTACCTGGCATTTCACGATGCGCCCCAGGCGGAAGTCGAGCAGTTGTCGCGGGCCCATCCGCGCGAGTACGTCGAGGAGATCCTGTCGTCTGTACCAGTGAGTGGCGTGCACCATCTCGATCCGGACACCGCGATGTGCCCCGGCACCATTAAGGCAGCTCTGCGCGCAGCAGGTGCCGGCGTTCTGGCGACCGACTTGGTCATGAAGGGTGAAGTCGAGAGCGGCTTCTGCGCAGTTCGGCCGCCTGGACACCATGCGGAGCGCGCACGCGCGATGGGATTCTGTTTCTTCAACAATGTTGCCATCGCGGCGCGCCACGCGCTGGACGCGCACGGACTGGAACGCGTGGCGATCGTCGATTTCGACGTGCATCACGGTAACGGCACCGAGGATATTTTCTCCGGCGACCCGCAGGTGCTCATGGTCAGCACCTTCCAGCATCCCTTCTATCCTTACTGCGGCACCGACAACCCGGCGGCGAACATGGTCAATGTTCCCTTGCCGGCCGGAACGCGCGGAGAGGGGTTCCGCGAAGTCGTCGAGTCGAAGTGGCTGCCTGCGCTCGAGGAATTCAAACCGCAGGCGATCTTCATTTCCGCCGGCTTCGATGCCCATTACGAGGACGACATGGGTTCGCTTGGTCTGCTCGAGGCCGACTATGCGTGGGTCACCCAACAGCTCAAGGCGGTTGCGCGTCATCACGCGAACGGGCGGATCGTTTCCATCCTGGAGGGGGGCTATGCCTTGTCGGCACTGGGTCGCAGCGTGGTGGCGCACATCAAGGTGCTGGCAGACCTTTAGGCCGTTGGCAGGGACTCCCGTCTGCTGACGATCGAGTACAATCATGGTTTTGCCAAAGCCGTGGAACTCATGATTCAAGGATCCATAGTCGCCATCGTCACGCCGATGCACGAGGATGGCAGCCTCGATCTGCCGCGCTTCAGGTCATTGATCGACTGGCATGTCGCGGAAGGGACGGATGGAATCGTCGTCGTCGGAACCACCGGCGAGTCGCCGACAGTCGATTGGAACGAGCACACCCAGTTGATTGAAGTTGCCGTCGAGCATGCCGCTGGCCGGATTCCGATCATCGCCGGCACTGGCGCCAATTCCACGCGCGAGGCGATCGAGCTGACGGAATTCGCGAAGAAGGCCGGCGCCCATTACTGCCTGTCTGTCGTGCCCTACTACAACAAGCCGACCCAGGACGGGCTGTATCGCCATTTCAAGGCGATCGCCGAGTCGGTCGATCTGCCGTTGATCCTGTACAACGTGCCTGGCCGAACTGCGGTCGACATGTCGAACGACACGATCATTCGCCTGGCACAGCTGCCTGGCATCGTCGGCGTCAAGGAGGCGACCGGCGATCTGCATCGTGCGACCGATCTGGTGCGTCGCGCGCCGAAGGGCTTTGCGCTCTATACGGGCGACGATGCAACCACGCTGGCGTTCCTGCTGGTCGGCGGCAATGGCTGCATTTCGGTCACGGCAAACGTTGCGCCGCGCGCGATGCACGACATGTGCATGGCGGCGTTCAGGGGACAATCGGCGCAGGCTCGCGATATCAATGATCGTCTGCTCGGGCTGCACAAGCAGCTCTTCTGCGAAGCCAACCCGATTCCCGTCAAATGGGCGCTGCAACAGATGGGGCTCATTGAAGGCGGTATCCGCCTGCCCCTGACGCCTTTGTCTGGCGACTGTCACGAACGCGTGCGCGCTGCGCTGGTTTCGGCCGGCGCCTTGCGCTGAACATCACTTTCTACGAGGTCGATCTCGGCATGATTCTGCGCCGTTCAACCGTATTGCATTTCGCGACCTGCCTGTTTTCAGCCGCGCTGCTGGCCGGGTGCGGCATCATACAGTCAGACAAGATCGATTACCGCAGCTCGGCGAAGCTGCCGACGCTGGAAATTCCCCCCGATCTGACGCAGCCGCGACGCGACGATCGCTATGCGGTACCCGACGTCAACCCGAGGGGTTCGGCAACCTATTCCGTGTATAACGCCGAGCGGGCGGGCACCGGGCGCGCTTCGACGGCGGTGGAAGTGCTGCCTGAATCCGAGGCGATCCGCGTCGAGCGCGCGGGCACACAGCGCTGGCTGGTGGTCAAGGGTGCACCCGACAAACTGTGGCCGGTGGTCAAGGATTTCTGGCAGGAAACCGGTTTCGTGATCAATCTTGATTTGCCCGATGCCGGCGTGATGGAAACCGACTGGGCAGAGAATCGTGCGCGCATTCCGCAGGATCCAATCCGCAACACCATCGGCAAGGCGATCGACCTGCTCTACTCGACACCGGAGCGGGACAAGTTTCGCACCCGGCTCGAGATCGGGCTGCAACCGGGAACCACAGAGGTCTATATCAGCCATCGCGGCATGATCGAGATCTATCCGAACGAAGCCCGTGATCGGACCATATGGCAGCCCCGTCCGGCCGATCCGGAACTCGAAGCCGAGATGCTGCGTCGTCTGATGGTGCGGCTCGGTGCCGAGGAAGAGCGCGCGAAGGTTGCAGTAGCGGCTGGGAAGTCGGTCGATCGGGCGCGTCTGGATCGCGGCGGTCCCGGCGCCGGGTCGCTGGAACTGCAGGAGCAATTCGATCGCGCGTGGCGACGCGTCGGGCTTGCGCTCGATCGCGTGGGGTTCGCGGTCGAGGATCGGGACCGCTCACAGGGGCAGTACTTCGTTCGCTACATCGATCCACAGGCGGACAACAAGAGCAAGGCTGACGAATCGGGCGTGCTGTCGAAACTGATGTTCTGGCGCAGCGACGACAAGAAGAAGCCAGCCGCCAAAGTAGGCACTCAGTATCGTGTGCAGGTCAAGGGAGACGGCGAGTCGAGCAACGTTCAGGTTCTTTCGCGCGATGGTGCTGCCGATTCGTCGGAACCCGCGAAGAGACTGCTCTCGCTGCTCTACGAACAGCTGAGGTGATCCGCTTCGGCTGCCTTGGCAGTGGCAGCCGGGGCAATGCGCTGGTCGTCGAGGTCGCCGAAGGGCCGCATACGACACGTGTGCTGGTCGATTGCGGCTTTGCTTCGCGTGAAACGGCGGCTCGCCTGGCCCGACTCGGCCTGACTCCGCGGGACATATCCGCCGTGCTCGTCACCCACGAACACAGCGACCACCTCGGGGGCGTATTCCGCTTCGCGGCCCGCCACGATGTTCGCGTATTCCTGACTCACGGCACCCTGTCCTGCGTCGAGGCTGGCGCGCGGCGGCTTGCGAGCGTCGAGATCATCGACAGTCACCAGTCGCTCCAGATAGGCGGGATCGAAGTTCACCCGTTCGCGGTTCCACACGATGCGCGAGAGCCCGTGCAGTTCGTCTTTTCCGACGGCGCGCGGCGACTTGGGCTATTGACCGATACCGGTCACGCCACTGCGCACGTCGAACGCATGTTGAGCGGCGTAGACGCGTTGATCCTCGAGTGCAATCACGATCTGGAGATGCTCGCGTCAGGCAACTACCCGGTGCCGCTCAGGCGGCGGATCTCCGGTGCCTACGGTCACCTGGACAATGGCGCGGCGGCCCGGCTGCTCTCGGCGCTGGACCGCAGCAGGTTGCAGCATCTGGTGGCGGCACATCTTTCCCAGCAGAACAATACTGCGGAGAAGGCCCGAGAAGCGCTGGCCCAGGCAGCGGGTTGCGAGGCCGAGTGGATCAGCATCGCCGACCAGGACGCAGGGTTCGACTGGCGCGAGATCAGGTAGCGCCGGAGCACGCGTCTACCTTGGCAGGAACAACAAGGCAAGAAAAAAGCCGGCCCGTGGGCCGGCTTCGTTTCCCGCGCAGAAGCGATTACTTCTTCATCGCATCCTTGGCAGCGTCGGCAGCCGCGGTGCCGGCAGCAGCACCGACTTCCTTGGCCTTCTCGACGGCAGCGTCGGCAGCGCTCTTTGCAGCGTCTGTGGCCGGCATAGCGGCCGCATCAGCGGGCTTTGCAGCATCAGCCGGCTTCGGGGCTTCGGCGGCGGGAGCCGGGGCCGCGGGAGCGGCAGGAGCGGCGGTCGGGGCAGCCGGCGCAGCAGCGGCCGGAGCAGCCGGCGCAGCGGCAGGCTTCGGTTCTTCCTTCTTGGCGCAGGCCGTGACGGCCAGGGCAACCAGAGCAGCAACGAGGAGCGAACGGTTCATTGTCGAATTCCCTTATCGATAAGTTAGGACAAGCCAGAATCTTCATTCAGGCTGGAGTGCACTTCAGCCAGCCGTAGAGTATACATTCATCTGATCCTTGATTCTACAGCGATGTTGCGCCTGCGCAACACCCCTTGACCTCGCCGATTGATGCTCGGTTCAGAGGCCCAGCAGGGTGGGCGGGACTGCAGGCATCGAGCATTCCCAAAGTTGCTTGAATCGGCTGAGCCAGCTTCCCGCTTCGTCCGGGTTGGCGACAAACCATTTTCCGCGTGGCCAGTCGCGATGAAACCGGACGACGCCGGTATCGTTGTGGGTCAGCAGATAGCACTCGGTCAGATTGCGCAAGTCGTCCGGACTCTGCCTTACCTCGGTGCAGTGGGAGAAATGCCGCATCAGATCCAAGAGCCGCGGGCTGCGCGATTCGAGATGCGTGGTGTCGTGCACAACGATACGCAGCCGCGCCTCGGGCCTTGCCAGCAGAAGGCGCTCGATCTGCGCGACGCTTTCGCTCGATTCGATTCCGGTCCGGGCGAGGTCGGGATCGAACACGCACAACTCGCCTTGCGCCGCTTCGAGCGTCTGACGAATCGCGTTCGAGTATTCGCGGTAGGTGTCGAATCTCTGCTCGAAGCTTGTTCCGTCCATGGTCAGCGACCGTCCGCCTCTATGAACCCATCACAGTACCAATCGTAGAACATCGCCAACGCGGTTGCGCCAGGATTGGCGAGAGCCGGCAGGGCACGTCGATCGGAAAGCTCGCGTACCGCAGCGCGGTCCGCCTGCGGTACCTCGACCATCTCGCCATTCAGATAGAACGATTTTCCGGCGAACAGCAACTGGCTCTTGCGATGAAGCCGGATTCCGCGCTTCGCGATTCGCGCTGCGAATGCCTTGAGACCGAGCGGCCGCTCGGGCGGGTCGAAGAACACGTGTGACTTCGGCTCGGTCAGGTAGCAGCCGAGAAAGTCGCGGATCGAATGCCGGTTCCAGGCGATGCGGCCGATGATGTCGCCAATCCTGTCGATCATCTTGCTGCTGAGTTCGCCCGGGTGCGCGGGCAGCGCGAGGCCGGGGTCGGCGTAACGGCCGTCGAGTTGTAAATAGTCCTGCAGGTGGACGAGGAACTGCGTGGCCACTTCCTGTGCGGCCGGGGCGCGAAAGCCGACCGAATAGGTCATGCACCCGCCTTCGCCGATCCCGTTGTGGGCGCAGGAGGGGGGCAGGTAGAGCATGTCACCCGGCTCCAGCAGCCACTCCTGCTCGGCCTGGAAATGCCTGAGGATGCGCAGCGGTGCGCCTTCGATGATCTCCAGATCCTGTTGGGCGCTGATCTGCCAGCGACGCCGACCGGTGCCCTGGATTAGGAATACGTCGTAGGAATCGAAGTGCGGACCGACACCGCCGCCATCGGAGGCGTAACTCACCATCAGATCGTCGAGCCGCGCCCAGGGCACGAAATCGAAACGGTGCAGCAGCGCATCGGCATCATCGTTCAGCAGATTCAGGCCCTGCACCAGCACCGTCCACGAACCGCGACGGCGCAAATCCTTCGGCCGCAGCGGGCCATGTTTCATGTGCCAGCCGGTGGTCGTGCCGTGCCAGACAAGGCGCGATTCCGCCTCGTAGTCGCAGGCCAGCTCCAGCACTTGGTCGCGCGACACCACGCCCTGAAAGCCCGGAATGGCGCGCCGCACCAGTAGGGGCTTCTTCTGCCAGTATTCGCGCAGAAAGCGCTGCGCCGAGATGCCGCCGAGTAGTTGTCTGCTCATGCATGAATTATACGTAGGCAGGCTGCGGCTACAATCGAGCCTTTTTCGCCAAACCCTCGAATGGCAGAAGCTCGAATCGCCCGCATCGAATCGCTCGACCATGAAGGGCGCGGTGTTACCCATGTCGATGGCAAGACCGTATTCGTCGATGGGGCGCTGGCCGGCGAGACGGTGGAGTACGCCAGTTACCGCAGGAAGCCGAGCTACGAACTGGCGCAGACCGTGCAAATTATCGAGGCGAGTTCGCAGCGCGTACAGCCTCGCTGCAGGTGGTTCGGAACTTGTGGGGGCTGCAGCATGCAGCATCTCGACGCGCCAGGACAGGCTGCGGCCAAGCAGCGCGTGCTGGAAGACGCCCTCTGGCACCTGGCTCGACTGCGCGCCGAATCCCTGTTTCCGGCCATTCACGGTACGCCCTGGGGCTATCGCCATCGCGCCCGGATATCGGCGCGGCTGGTGCCGAAGAAGGGTGGGGTGCTGGTCGGGTTTCACGAGCGGCGCAGCAGCTATGTCGCCGACATGACGAGTTGCGAGGTGCTGCCGCCGCACGTCTCGGCACTGCTGTCGCGGCTGCGCGGGTTGATCGCCGACATGTCGCGCCCCGACCGCCTGCCGCAGATCGAGGTCGCGGTCGGCGATGCGACCACCGCGCTGGTGCTGCGCCACCTCGAGCCGCTGACCGATGCGGATTTTGGCCTCCTGCACGAATTCGCCGGCGAGCATTCGATCGACTGGTGGCTGCAACCGGCTGGGCCGGACAGCGTGGCGCCGCTCGACGGCGCGTCGGCCGAACGGCTGTGGTACGCACTGCCGGAATATGGCATCAGGATGGACTTCCGCCCGACCGAGTTTACCCAGGTCAACTTCGGCATCAATCGCATGCTGGTTCGCCGCGCCATGCGTCTGCTCGATCCCCAGCCGGGCGAGCGCATCGCCGACATGTTCTGCGGGCTGGGCAATTTCACGCTGCCGATCGCCAATCTCGGCGCGCATGCGGTGGGAGTCGAGGGGAGCCGGGCCCTGACGCTGCGCGCCGAACAGAATGCGCGGGCCAACGATCTGGCGCATCGAACCGAGTTTCGCGTCGCCAACCTCTTCGAGACCACGCCCGAGACGCTCGGCGCGCTCGGCAGCTTCGACAAGATGCTGATCGATCCGCCGCGCGAAGGCGCAGCCGAGCTGGTCAAGTCGCTGGGCGAGGATGCGCCATCGCGCATCGTCTACGTTTCCTGCAGTCCAGCCACCCTCGCCCGTGATGCCGCCATCCTGGTGCATGAGAAGGGCTACCGTCTGCGTGGCGCGGGCATCGCCAACATGTTCCCGCAGACCTCGCACGTCGAATCGATCGCGCAGTTCGAGCGGTGAGTGGTGCACGAAAAAGGGCGGCCTATGCCGCCCTTTGCCGCTGTCGCAACCTGCTCAGTCGCGTTCGCCGCCGAATGCCATCAGCAGGTGAAGCAGGCTGACGAAGACGTTGTAGATGTCCAGGTACAGCGCCAGCGTTGCCGAAACATAGTTGGTTTCGCCCCCGGTGACGATACGGCTGACGTCGTACAGGATGTAGGCCGAGAACAGCACCACCGCGACCGCCGAGATGGTCAGTGCCAAAGCTGGAATCTGGAAGAAGATGTTGCCCACCATGGCCAGCAGCACCACGATCAGACCGACGAAGAGGAACTTGCCCATGAAGCTGAAATCCTTCTTCGTCACCGTCGCGATGCCGGCCAGTGTGAAGAAGATCGCGCTGGTTCCGACTCCCGCCATGGCGATCAGCGTGCTGCCATTCGAGAGGCCGAGCGCCACCTGAAGAATGCGCGACAGCATCAGGCCCATGAAGAAGGTGAAGCCGAGCAGCAACGCCACCCCCAGACCGCTGTCCTTGTTGCGCTCGATGCCCCACATGAACGCGAAGGCCACGCCGAGAAATACCAGCAGCGAGATCATCGGGCTGCCGGCGAACAAGGAGAACTTCATCTGCACGCCGAGCGCGGCGCCGATCACCGTCGGGATCAGCGAAAGGGCGAGCAGCAGGTAGGTATTGCGTAGTACCCGGTTCTGTGAAACCAGGACGCGCGAGGAACTGCCGATGGTCTGAAATTGGGGTTGCATCTGTTTCCTCCGTAAAGACGTGCTATCGCCGGTAGGACAGGGCGGGCGCCGTGAAGTTCGCACCTCCGTTACCCACGGCTGCGTGGCCCATTGTAGGCCAAACGCGACCGGCCGCCGGCCAAGGCGATGGCGTGCGCTTCAGGCTAAAATGCGCGCCTCGGAGGTGTGGCAGAGCGGTTGAATGCACCGGTCTTGAAAACCGGCGAGGGTGCAAGCCCTCCGTGAGTTCGAATCTCACCGCCTCCGCCAGTCAAACTGGCGGCCTTCCGCCTCGCGCGGCCGGCATGGCTGGATGCCGCATGTGCGCTCAATCTTCAGCCATGCACCGCTGGGAGCGGCTGTGGATGCGGCCTCCAGGCATGGCATGCCGTAAACGGCCGTGTTTACTGGCCCGCAGCCTAGCCACTCCCAAGAACGTTCGTTGACCGCTCCGCCACTGCCGACAGGCCGCGGCTGGCGCCGGTCATTTCACATGATTTCCGGATATCCGCTTATTTTTCAAGGATAATCGCGAACGGTCTGCCGTTCACTGTCGCGTGGCTCACGCTGATGCGCGAGGTCGATTAAAGTTTCCAGCGAGGCTGCCGTTGCCTGTACGTCGAGAAAGCGAAAAGGCCGATGACTGAAGCACTCCGGAAACCGCAGGCAGAGCTTGCAGACGATCGCCTATCGGCGAGCGCGAAGCCCGCATTGCGCGAGGATCTTCTGCACCACGATCCGCTGCTCGATTGCCTGGTCGAGGTGTCGCGCCTGCACGGTCGTCCGACGACGCGGGCCGCGCTCTCGGCTGGTCTGCCGCTCGAACGCGGGGCGCTGACGCCCTCGCTGATGCCGCGTGCCGCTGCGCGCGCCGGCCTGTCCTGCAAGCTGCTGCGTCGGCATTTGGACAAGATCGACGCTGCCTTGCTGCCCGCCACCTTGCTGCTCAACGACGATGACGCCTGCGTTCTGCTCGGCTGGGACGAGGCCGGATCGATCGCGCGGGTGCTGTTCCCGGAAACCGGCCAGGGCGAGGTGCGGATCGGCCGCGAGGAACTGACCGCGCGTTACAGCGGGATCGCCGCGTTTGCCCGACCGCTGTTCCAGTTCGATTCGCGCACGCCCGAAGTTGCCGACCTGCGCCAGCGACACTGGTTCTGGAGCGCACTGGGCCTGCAGTGGCCGGTCTATCGCGATGTTCTGGGCGCCGCGCTGCTGATCAACCTGTTCGCGCTGGCCATTCCGCTGTTCACGATGAACGTCTATGACCGGGTCGTGCCCAACCGCGCGATCGAAACGCTCTGGGTGTTGGCGGTCGGCGTCCTGCTGGTGCTGCTGGCAGACATCACGCTGCGCATACTGCGCGGGTATTTCATCGACCTGGCAAGTGCACGCATCGACCTGCAGCTTTCGGCCGTGATCATGGAACGCGTGCTCGGCATGCGCATGGAGGAGCGGCCGGCGTCGGTCGGCTCGTTTGCCGCCAATCTTCGTTCGTTCGAGACGGTGCGCGATTTCATCACCTCGGCCACCGTGACCGCGCTGATCGACCTGCCGTTCGCGCTGATCTTTCTGGTCGTCACCGCGTGGATCGCGTTGCCGATGCTGGTGCCGCCGATACTCGGCATCGCGATTGTGTCGATCTATGCGTTTGTTATCCAGCACCGGATGCACGAGTTGTCGGAGACCACCTATCGGGCGGCCGCGCAGCGCAATGCGACGCTGGTGGAAAGCCTGACCGGCCTGGAGACCATCAAGGCGCATGGTGCGGAAGCGCAGATGCAGTCGCGCTGGGAGACCTCCGCCGCATTCCTCTCCCGAGTGTCGAAGCAGTCGCGCCTGCTGTCGGCCTCGGCGGTAAACGGTGCGAGCACCGTACAGCAGGTCGTCGCGGTGTCGGTTGTCATGATCGGCGTGTACCTGATCGCCGAAAACAAACTCTCGATGGGCGGCTTGATCGCGTGCTCGATGCTCGCGTCGCGGGCGATGGCGCCGCTCGGCCAGTTGGTCGGCCTGATGATGCAGTACCAGACGGCGCGCACCTCGCTACACTCACTGGACAAGACGATGAGCAATCCGGTCGAGCGCCCACCCGGAGCGAATTTCATCCAGCGTCGGGAATTCCGTGGCGATATCGAATTCCGCGAAGTGAGCTTCAGCTACCCGAACCGCGAGGATTCGGCCTTGCGCAATGTCTCGTTCAAGATCTCCGCGGGAGAGAGAGTCGCGTTGATCGGACGCGTCGGCTCGGGCAAAACGACGGTCGAAAAACTGATACTCGGTCTGTACCGGCCGACCAGCGGCTCCGTCAGCCTGGACGGCATCGATGCGCGTCAGCTCGATCCGGCCGACCTGCGTCGCAATGTTGGCTACGTCGGCCAGGATGCGACTTTGTTTTTCGGTACGCTGCGCGACAACATCGCCCTCGGCCAGCCCCAATTCGACGACTCGGCGGTAGTGGCGGCGGCGGAAGTGGCCGGGCTCGGCGAGTTCGTCAATGCGCATCCGCAGGGTTTCGACATGCTGATCGGCGAGCGCGGCGAATCGCTCTCGGGCGGCCAGCGCCAGAGCGTCGCGATCGCCCGGTCGGTGCTCGGCAACGCGCCGATCCTGTTGCTGGACGAGCCGACCAGCGCCATGGACTTCTCGACCGAAGAACGGATCAAGCAGAACATCAAGAGCTACGCAACCGGCAAGACGGTGGTACTGGTTACTCACCGTACCAGCCTGCTCGACATGGTCGACCGCATCATCGTGATGGATGCGGGCCGAGTGCTGGCCGACGGGCCGCGCGACAAGGTCATTGAGGCGCTGCAGAGCGGCAGAATTGCGAGGGCGGCATGAGGCCCGGATTGATCGATGCCGGACGGTCGACCGTCGGCATCATGGAGAAGCTCCGGGTCAGGATTGCCCCACTGTTCGAGCCGGTTCTCGGCCGCTGGCCAGGGCCGGAGGATCGCGCCTTGTCCTTCATCGCCGATGCGGACCACGCGATCGCGCTGCAGGAGCCGCTGCGAGCCCGGTTCGTCCTGCGGGCGGCGATGCTGGCAGCCGTGATCCTGCTGATCTGGGCGGCCCTGGCGCGGATCGACGAGGTGACGCGAGGCGAGGGCAGAGTGATCCCGTCGCGGCAGCTACAGGTGATCCAGAGCGTCGACGGCGGCGTGGTATCCGAGGTGCTGGTCAAGGAAGGCCAGATCGTCGACGAGGGACAACTGCTGCTGCGCATCGATCCGACCCGATTCGTCTCGTCGATGCGCGAATCGCGTTCTCAGTACTTGTCCCTGCAGGCCAAGGCTGCCCGACTGCGTGCGATCGCCGAAGGCAAACCGTTCGCGCCGCCCGCCGATGTCGTGGCGGAAGATCCGGTCACCGTCGCCGCCGAACGCCGCCTTTACGAATCCAGGCGTTCAGAACTGGAAACGTCGATCGCGATTTCGCGCCAGCAACTGGCGCAGCGCCAGCAGGAACTGGTCGAAGTCAAGGCGCGACGCGATTCTGCGCAACAAGGATTCGAACTCACCTCGCGCGAACTCGCGGTGACCAAACCGCTGATCTCCTCGGGCGCGGTGTCCGAGGTGGACATTCTGCGGCTCGAACGCGATGTGAGCCGCTACCGCGGCGAGCGCGACCAGTCGGCGGCGCAAATCGCCCGCATCGGTTCGGCGATCGGCGAGGCGGAGCGCAAGATCCAGGAGGTGGAGCTGAACTTCCGCAATGAAGCGAGCAAGGAGCTGTCGGAGACAATGTCGCGGCTCAACAGCCTGTCCGAAGGCGGCGTCGCGCTGGCCGACAAGGTCGACAAGGCGCTGGTTCGATCGCCGGTCAAGGGTACGGTCAATCGCATCCTGGTCAATACGGTCGGCGGCGTCGTGCAACCGGGCAAGGAAGTGATTGAGATCGTGCCGCTGGAGGATGCGCTTTTGCTGGAGGCGCGGGTCGCCCCGAAAGATATCGGTTTCCTCGCGGCCGGCCAGCCGGCGCTGGTCAAGTTCACGGCCTACGATTTCTCGATCTACGGTGGCCTCGATGCCAAGGTCGAACATATCGCGTCGGACACGGTGACCGACGACAAGGGCAATGCGTTTTATGTAATCAGGGTGCGAACCGACAAGCCGCGTCTGGCCGCCAATCTGCCGATCATCCCCGGGATGGTGGCGGAGGTGGATGTCAAGACCGGCAAGAAGAGCGTTCTGACCTACTTGCTGAAGCCGGTCTTGCGTGCCAGAGCGGTGGCGCTGACGGAGCGGTAAGGGCGGCAGGGTAGGGCGCGTGATGCAGTTGGCACTGCTTTGCGGGTACTGTGGACCATTGTCACAGATCTTTGCATTGGCCGCAGGTGTGTGATTCGGATTGATTTATTCTCCCGGTGGGGAGATGGGGCCTGAGAATTCTCGGGTGCGTCATCAGCAGCGGAAATCGACAAAAGGTTGAATAAAATGGCTCAAGCTAACGTGGTTGCCAAGGTTGCGCTCGTCGTCGGACAGGCTTACGCAAAGTCCTCCGATGGCTCGATGCGCAAGCTCGCGGTGGGCGATGTGATTCGCGAAGGCGAACAGATCGTCACCTCGCAGGGCGGTCGGGTCGAACTCGCTTTCGACGACGGCACGATCCGGCTGGCGCGAGTCAACGAACCGGTTCACCCGGACTCCTTCGCAACCGCGCCGAACGACGGCGACCAAAGACCCGCGGAGCTTGCCGGCGGCGATAGCCAACGAGTGATCGACGCACTGGCGCAAGGTCGAAATCTCGACGATCTGCTGGAAGATCCGGCAGCCGGATTGCGTACCGGCGGGGGCCGCTCCGATGGTGGTCACGCCTTCGTGCGGATCGATCGAATCGTCGAACCCGTTACGCCGCTGTCGTTCGAGTTCGGTACATTCGAGCGCGCCGCGGAATTCCCGGTCGGCGGCCTTGCGACCGCCCTGTTGGTGGACCGCAACTCGGCCCCGGATGCGATTCCCGACACCAACGCCGTCACCGAGCGTGTCGACTCGGCAGTACCCTCGACGACCAGCGGCAACGTCCTGACCACGGCACCACACGGCGCCGGATTCACGGATCAGGCCGACTCCGACCCGGAAGGGGATGCCCTGACCGTCACCCAGGCCCAGTTCGGAACCGGTCCCGCTGTCGTTGCCGGCACGCCGATGACGTTGGCCTATGGAACGTTGACCCTCAATTCCGACGGCACCTACACCTACTCGGTGGACAATGCGAATCCGACTGTCAACGCACTCAATGTCGGCGGCATCCTGACCGAAGTCGTGACCTACACCGTCAGCGATGGAAACGGTGGCACCGCGACGACGACGTTGACGATCACGATCAACGGGGCCAACGACAGCCCGACGGCCATTGTCGGAGCGCCGATCGTCATTCCAGAGGACTCGCCGGGAGTCGTTGTGCCGCTGCGCGGCACCGACCCCGACAGCCCGCTGCAGTCGGTTACCGTCACCGCCTTACCACCTGCCTCCCAGGGTGCGCTGGTCAAGCCGGACGGTACGCCGGTGGTACCTGGCGAGCCGATCCCGGTCGGCTCGGATGGAACTGCGCAACTCACCTTTGTGCCTGCCCCAAATTTCAACGGCACGGTCAATGTTCCGTTCATCGTGACTGACGACCAGGGCGCGCCCTCACCTGGCGCTGTTCAGCAGATCACCGTGACGCCGGTGAATGACGCGCCGGTGGCGAACAATGACTCGGCCAGCACGCCGAACGGGCAACCGGTGACCATCAACGTGCTTGGCAATGACAGCGATCCAGATGGCGATCCCCTGGCAATCGTTGGAACGCCAACCGCGCCGAATGGTACTGTGACCGTCAATCCGGATGGCACGCTGACCTATCGGCCAAATCCTGGATTCTCGGGCACAGAAACATTCACCTACACGGTTACCGACCCCGGCGGCGCGACCAGCACGGCTACGGTTACGGTCAACGTAGCGCCACCAGTCAATCTGCCGCCGGTCGCCCAGCCAGACTCGGCAACCACGTCGGCAAACACCCCTGTCAGTGGTAACGTGCTGACCAACGATTCCGACCCGGAGAACAACCCACTGACGGTGACCGGATTCGCGGTCGATACCGACGGCGATGGCGTCCGTGAATCCTTCGCACCGGGGCAGACCGCGACGATCGCCGGCATCGGCACACTGACCATCGGATCGACGGGCGCCTTCACGTTTTCGCCTGCGCCTGACTACTCCGGGCCCGTACCGGTGGCCAACTACAGTGTCACCGATGGTTCGGGGTCAGCCAGTTCCACCCTGACTCTCGGTATAAGCGCAGTTCCCCTGCCGCCGCAAGTCGGCAATGTGTCGAGCCCGACAGTGACCGAAGGCGGCAATCTGGATTTCGTCGTCACCATTGCCAATCCGTCCGCGTCTCCGACCACAGCGACCCTTGCGTTAGCGGGCGGTACGGCCACCCTGGGCACCGACACCGACCCGCCGCAGGTCTCGTTTGACGGTGGAGTCACGTTCGCTCCCCTGACCACGCCGGATGTCACCCTGCCGGCCGGTGCAACTTCACTGATCGTGCGGGTACCGACCGCAGCAGACGCGATCAATGAACCGACGGAGACTCTGACGCTCAGCGCGTCGACCCCCGCTAATACGGTTCCGGTAGTTGGGACGGGCAGTATTCTCGACAACAGCGGACAGCCGACGCTGTCGATCGACGACGTAACGGTCAACGAAGGCGCGGGCACGGCGACCTTTACGGTGACCCTGAGCGCGACCAGTGGTCAGACGGTGACCGTGGGCTATGACACGAGCAATGGCACGGCCACCGAGGGGGCCGACTACACGGCGGCCAGCGGCACCCTGAGCTTCGCCCCGGGCGAGACCAGCAAGACCATCACGGTACCGATCCTCAACGATGCCACCTACGAAGGCGCCGAGACTTTCAACGTCATTCTTGTTGCGCCGGTGAATGCCGGCATTCTCGACGATGTCGGTTTGGGCACGATTGTCGACGACGGCACGGGCTTCGTGCCGCCCGGGTTGACCCCGGACGACGACCGGCCGGCGGTAGCCAGCGTCAGCAGCCCGACGGTGACCGAAGGGGCACCGCTGGACTTCACGGTCAGCCTGACCCATCCGAGCACCACGCCGACTGCGGTCACACTGAGCCCGGCCAGCGGCACGGCCACCCCTGGGCACCGACACCGACCCGGCGCAAGTCAGCTTCGACGGCGGGGCGAGCTTCGTCCCGGTGGTGGGCAGCACGGTCACGGTACCGGCAGGGGTCACCGACTTCATCGTGCGCTTCCCGACGGTCGATGACGCGATATCCGAGCCCAACGAGACCATGACCCTGGGCGCGGCCACCGCGCAAAACGCCAGCCCGGTCAGTGGCACGGGCACCATCAACGACAACGACGGTGCGCCGCAGCTCTCGATCAGCGGCCCGGCCGATGTGAACGAAGCGGCCGGCACCATCAGCTACACGGTAAGCCTGACCAACGCCTCGGCCAGCCCGGTGACAGTCAACTACGCCACGGCCGACGGCACCGCCACGGCGGGGGCCGACTACACCGCCAGCACGGGCACCCTGACCTTTGCCCCGGGTGAGACCAGCAAGACCATCACGGTACCGATCACCAACGATGCCACCTACGAAGGGGCGGAGACCTACAGCGTGGGTCTGTCCGCGCCGATCGGTGCGACCATCGCCAGCGGCAGTGTCACCACCACCATCCATGACGACGGCACGGGCTTTGTGCCGCCCGGCGTCACCCCGGACGACGACCGTCCGGCGGTAGCCAGCGTCAGCAGCCCGACGGTGACCGAAGGGGCACCGCTGGACTTCACGGTCAGCCTGACCCATCCGAGCACCACGCCGACTGCGGTCACACTGAGCCCGGCCAGCGGCACGGCCACCCTGGGCACCGACACCGACCCGGCGCAAGTCAGCTTCGACGGCGGGGCGAGCTTCGTCCCGGTGGTGGGCAGCACGGTCACGGTACCGGCAGGGGTCACCGACTTCATCGTGCGCTTCCCGACGGTCGATGACGCGATATCCGGAGCCCAACGAGACCATGACCCTGGGCGCGGCCACCGCGCAGAACGCCAGCCCGGTCAGTGGCACGGGCACCATCAACGACAACGACGGTGCGCCGCAGCTCTCGATCAGCGGCCCGGCCGATGTGAACGAAGCGGCCGGCACCATCAGCTACACGGTAAGCCTGACCAACGCCTCGGCCAGCCCGGTGACAGTCAACTACGCCACGGCCGACGGCACCGCCACGGCGGGGGCCGACTACACCGCCAGCACGGGCACCCTGACCTTTGCCCCGGGTGAGACCAGCAAGACCATCACGGTACCGATCACCAACGATGCCACCTACGAAGGGGCGGAGACCTACAGCGTGGGTCTGTCCGCGCCGACCGGTGCGACCATCGCCACCGGCAGTGTCACCACCACCATCCATGACGACGGCACCGGCTTTGTGCCGCCCGGGGTGACCCCGGACGACGACCGTCCGGCGGTAGCCAGCGTCAGCAGCCCGACGGTGACCGAAGGGGCACCGCTGGACTTCACGGTCAGCCTGACCCATCCGAGCACCACGCCGACTGCGGTCACACTGAGCCCGGCCAGCGGCACGGCCACCCTGGGCACCGACACCGACCCGGCGCAAGTCAGCTTCGACGGCGGGGCGAGCTTCGTCCCGGTGGTGGGCAGCACGGTCACGGTACCGGCAGGGGTCACCGACTTCATCGTGCGCTTCCCGACGGTCGATGACGCGATATCCGAGCCCAACGAGACCATGACCCTGGGCGCGGCCACCGCGCAAAACGCCAGCCCGGTCAGTGGCACGGGCACCATCAACGACAACGACGGTGCGCCGCAGCTCTCGATCAGCGGCCCGGCCGATGTGAACGAAGCGGCCGGCACCATCAGCTACACGGTAAGCCTGACCAACGCCTCGGCCAGCCCGGTGACAGTCAACTACGCCACGGCCGACGGCACCGCCACGGCGGGGGCCGACTACACCGCCAGCACGGGCACCCTGACCTTTGCCCCGGGTGAGACCAGCAAGACCGTCACGGTGAACATCGTCAACGATGCCACCTACGAAGGCCCGGAAACCTACACCATCGGCCTGTCCGCACCGACCGGTGCGAGCATCGCCAGCGGCAGTGTGAGCACCACCATCCATGACGACGGCACCGGCTTTGTGCCGCCCGGCGTCACCCCGGACGACGACCGGCCGGCGGTAGCCAGCGTCAGCAGCCCGACGGTGACCGAAGGGGCACCGCTGGACTTCACGGTCAGCCTGACCCATCCGAGCACCACGCCGACTGCGGTCACACTGAGCCCGGCCAGCGGCACGGCCACCCTGGGCACCGACACCGACCCGGCGCAAGTCAGCTTCGACGGCGGGGCGAGCTTCGTCCCGGTGGTGGGCAGCACGGTCACGGTACCGGCAGGGGTCACCGACTTCATCGTGCGCTTCCCGACGGTCGATGACGCGATATCCGAGCCCAACGAGACCATGACCCTGGGCGCGGCCACCGCGCAGAACGCCAGCCCGGTCAGTGGCACGGGCACCATCAACGACAACGACGGTGCGCCGCAGCTCTCGATCAGCGGCCCGGTCGACGTCAATGAAGCGGCCGGCACGCTGACCTACACGGTGAGCTTGACCAACGCCTCGGCCAGCCCGGTGACGGTCAACTACGCCACGGCCGACGGCACCGCCACGGCGGGGGCCGACTACACCGCCAGCACGGGCACCCTGACCTTTGCCCCGGGTGAGACCAGCAAGACCGTCACGGTGAACATCGTCAACGATGCCACCTACGAAGGCCCGGAAACCTACACCATCGGCCTGTCCGCACCGACCGGTGCGACCATCGCCACCGGCAGTGTCACCACCACCATCCATGACGACGGCACCGGCTTTGTGCCGCCCGGGGTGACCCCGGACGACGACCGGCCGGCGGTAGCCAGCGTCAGCAGCCCGACGGTGACCGAAGGGGCACCGCTGGACTTCACGGTCAGCCTGACGCATCCGAGCACCACGCCGACTGCGGTCACACTGAGCCCGGCCAGCGGCACGGCCACCCTGGGCACCGACACCGACCCGGCGCAAGTCAGCTTCGACGGCGGGGCGAGCTTCGTCCCGGTGGTGGGCAGCACGGTCACGGTACCGGCAGGGGTCACCGACTTCATCGTGCGCTTCCCGACGGTCGATGACGCGATATCCGAGCCCAACGAGACCATGACCCTGGGCGCGGCCACCGCGCAAAACGCCAGCCCGGTCAGTGGCACGGGCACCATCAACGACAACGACGGTGCGCCGCAGCTCTCGATCAGCGGCCCGGCCGATGTGAACGAAGCGGCCGGCACCATCAGCTACACGGTAAGCCTGACCAACGCCTCGGCCAGCCCGGTGACAGTCAACTACGCCACGGCCGACGGCACCGCCACGGCGGGGGCCGACTACACCGCCAGCACGGGCACCCTGACCTTTGCCCCGGGTGAGACCAGCAAGACCATCACGGTACCGATCACCAACGATGCCACCTACGAAGGGGCGGAGACCTACAGCGTGGGTCTGTCCGCGCCGATCGGTGCGACCATCGCCAGCGGCAGTGTCACCACCACCATCCATGACGACGGCACGGGCTTTGTGCCGCCCGGCGTCACCCCGGACGACGACCGTCCGGCGGTAGCCAGCGTCAGCAGCCCGACGGTGACCGAAGGGGCACCGCTGGACTTCACGGTCAGCCTGACCCATCCGAGCACCACGCCGACTGCGGTCACACTGAGCCCGGCCAGCGGCACGGCCACCCTGGGCACCGACACCGACCCGGCGCAAGTCAGCTTCGACGGCGGGGCGAGCTTCGTCCCGGTGGTGGGCAGCACGGTCACGGTACCGGCAGGGGTCACCGACTTCATCGTGCGCTTCCCGACGGTCGATGACGCGATATCCGAGCCCAACGAGACCATGACCCTGGGCGCGGCCACCGCGCAAAACGCCAGCCCGGTCAGTGGCACGGGCACCATCAACGACAACGACGGTGCGCCGCAGCTCTCGATCAGCGGCCCGGCCGATGTGAACGAAGCGGCCGGCACCATCAGCTACACGGTAAGCCTGACCAACGCCTCGGCCAGCCCGGTGACAGTCAACTACGCCACGGCCGACGGCACCGCCACGGCGGGGGCCGACTACACCGCCAGCACGGGCACCCTGACCTTTGCCCCGGGTGAGACCAGCAAGACCATCACGGTACCGATCACCAACGATGCCACCTACGAAGGGGCGGAGACCTACAGCGTGGGTCTGTCCGCGCCGATCGGTGCGACCATCGCCACCGGCAGTGTCACCACCACCATCCATGACGACGGCACGGGCTTTGTGCCGCCCGGCGTCACCCCGGACGACGACCGTCCGGCGGTAGCCAGCGTCAGCAGCCCGACGGTGACCGAAGGGGCACCGCTGGACTTCACGGTCAGCCTGACCCATCCGAGCACCACGCCGACTGCGGTCACACTGAGCCCGGCCAGCGGCACGGCCACCCTGGGCACCGACACCGACCCGGCGCAAGTCAGCTTCGACGGCGGGGCGAGCTTCGTCCCGGTGGTGGGCAGCACGGTCACGGTACCGGCAGGGGTCACCGACTTCATCGTGCGCTTCCCGACGGTCGATGACGCGATATCCGAGCCCAACGAGACCATGACCCTGGGCGCGGCCACCGCGCAGAACGCCAGCCCGGTCAGTGGCACGGGCACCATCAACGACAACGACGGTGCGCCGCAGCTCTCGATCAGCGGCCCGGCCGATGTGAACGAAGCGGCCGGCACCATCAGCTACACGGTAAGCCTGACCAACGCCTCGGCCAGCCCGGTGACAGTCAACTACGCCACGGCCGACGGCACCGCCACGGCGGGGGCCGACTACACCGCCAGCACGGGCACCCTGACCTTTGCCCCGGGTGAGACCAGCAAGACCATCACGGTACCGATCACCAACGATGCCACCTACGAAGGGGCGGAGACCTACAGCGTGGGTCTGTCCGCGCCGACCGGTGCGACCATCGCCACCGGCAGTGTCACCACCACCATCCATGACGACGGCACGGGCTTTGTGCCGCCCGGGGTGACCCCGGACGACGACCGTCCGGCGGTAGCCAGCGTCAGCAGCCCGACGGTGACCGAAGGGGCACCGCTGGACTTCACGGTCAGCCTGACCCATCCGAGCACCACGCCGACTGCGGTCACACTGAGCCCGGCCAGCGGCACGGCCACCCTGGGCACCGACACCGACCCGGCGCAAGTCAGCTTCGACGGCGGGGCGAGCTTCGTCCCGGTGGTGGGCAGCACGGTCACGGTACCGGCAGGGGTCACCGACTTCATCGTGCGCTTCCCGACGGTCGATGACGCGATATCCGAGCCCAACGAGACCATGACCCTGGGCGCGGCCACCGCGCAGAACGCCAGCCCGGTCAGTGGCACGGGCACCATCAACGACAACGACGGTGCGCCGCAGCTCTCGATCAGCGGCCCGGCCGATGTGAACGAAGCGGCCGGCACCATCAGCTACACGGTAAGCCTGACCAACGCCTCGGCCAGCCCGGTGACAGTCAACTACGCCACGGCCGACGGCACCGCCACGGCGGGGGCCGACTACACCGCCAGCACGGGCACCCTGACCTTTGCCCCGGGTGAGACCAGCAAGACCATCACGGTACCGATCACCAACGATGCCACCTACGAAGGGGCGGAGACCTACAGCGTGGGTCTGTCCGCGCCGATCGGTGCGACCATCGCCACCGGCAGTGTCACCACCACCATCCATGACGACGGCACGGGCTTTGTGCCGCCCGGCGTCACCCCGGACGACGACCGGCCGGCGGTAGCCAGCGTCAGCAGCCCGACGGTGACCGAAGGGGCACCGCTGGACTTCACGGTCAGCCTGACCCATCCGAGCACCACGCCGACTGCGGTCACACTGAGCCCGGCCAGCGGCACGGCCACCCTGGGCACCGACACCGACCCGGCGCAAGTCAGCTTCGACGGCGGGGCGAGCTTCGTCCCGGTGGTGGGCAGCACGGTCACGGTACCGGCAGGGGTCACCGACTTCATCGTGCGCTTCCCGACGGTCGATGACGCGATATCCGAGCCCAACGAGACCATGACCCTGGGCGCGGCCACCGCGCAAAACGCCAGCCCGGTCAGTGGCACGGGCACCATCAACGACAACGACGGTGCGCCGCAGCTCTCGATCAGCGGCCCGGCCGATGTGAACGAAGCGGCCGGCACCATCAGCTACACGGTAAGCCTGACCAACGCCTCGGCCAGCCCGGTGACAGTCAACTACGCCACGGCCGACGGCACCGCCACGGCGGGGGCCGACTACACCGCCAGCACGGGCACCCTGACCTTTGCCCCGGGTGAGACCAGCAAGACCATCACGGTACCGATCACCAACGATGCCACCTACGAAGGGGCGGAGACCTACAGCGTGGGTCTGTCCGCGCCGATCGGTGCGACCATCGCCACCGGCAGTGTCACCACCACCATCCATGACGACGGCACGGGCTTTGTGCCGCCCGGCGTCACCCCGGACGACGACCGTCCGGCGGTAGCCAGCGTCAGCAGCCCGACGGTGACCGAAGGGGCACCGCTGGACTTCACGGTCAGCCTGACCCATCCGAGCACCACGCCGACTGCGGTCACACTGAGCCCGGCCAGCGGCACGGCCACCCTGGGCACCGACACCGACCCGGCGCAAGTCAGCTTCGACGGCGGGGCGAGCTTCGTCCCGGTGGTGGGCAGCACGGTCACGGTACCGGCAGGGGTCACCGACTTCATCGTGCGCTTCCCGACGGTCGATGACGCGATATCCGAGCCCAACGAGACCATGACCCTGGGCGCGGCCACCGCGCAGAACGCCAGCCCGGTCAGTGGCACGGGCACCATCAACGACAACGACGGTGCGCCGCAGCTCTCGATCAGCGGCCCGGTCGACGTCAATGAAGCGGCCGGCACCATCAGCTACACGGTAAGCCTGACCAACGCCTCGGCCAGCCCGGTGACGGTCAACTACGCCACGGCCGACGGCACCGCCACGGCGGGGGCCGACTACACCGCCAGCACGGGCACCCTGACCTTTGCCCCGGGTGAGACCAGCAAGACCGTCACGGTGAACATCGTCAACGATGCCACCTACGAAGGCCCGGAAACCTACACCATCGGCCTGTCCGCACCGACCGGTGCGACCATCGCCACCGGCAGTGTCACCACCACCATCCATGACGACGGCACCGGCTTTGTGCCGCCCGGCGTCACCCCGGACGACGACCGTCCGGCGGTAGCCAGCGTCAGCAGCCCGACGGTGACCGAAGGGGCACCGCTGGACTTCACGGTCAGCCTGACCCATCCGAGCACCACGCCGACTGCGGTCACGCTGACCCCGGCTGGAGTGACGGCCACCCTGGGCACTGACACCGACCCGGCGCAAGTCAGCTTCGACGGCGGGGCGAGCTTCGTCCCGGTGGTGGGCAGCACGGTCACGGTACCGGCAGGGGTCACCGACTTCATCGTGCGCTTCCCGACGGTCGATGACGCGATATCCGAGCCCAACGAGACCATGACCCTGGGCGCGGCCACCGCGCAAAACGCCAGCCCGGTCAGCGGCACGGGCACCATCACCGACAACGACGGTGCGCCGCAGCTCTCGATCAGCGGCCCGGTCGACGTCAATGAAGCGGCCGGCACGCTGACCTACACGGTGAGCTTGACCAACGCCTCGGCCAGCCCGGTGACGGTCAACTACGCCACGGCCGACGGCACCGCCACGGCCGGAGCCGACTACACGGCGGCCAGCGGCACGCTGAGCTTTGCCCCGGGCGAGACCAGCAAGACCGTCACGGTGAACATCGTCAACGATGCCACCTACGAAGGCCCGGAAACCTACACCATCGGCCTGTCCGCACCGACCGGTGCGAGCATCGCCAGCGGCAGTGTGAGCACCACCATCCATGACGACGGCACCGGCTTTGTGCCGCCCGGCGTCACCCCGGACGACGACCGGCCGGCGGTAGCCAGCGTCAGCAGCCCGACGGTGACCGAAGGGGCACCGCTGGACTTCACGGTCAGCCTGACCCATCCGAGCACCACGCCGACTGCGGTCACGCTGACCCCGGCTGGAGTGACGGCCACCCTGGGCACCGACACCGACCCGGCGCAAGTCAGCTTCGACGGCGGGGCGAGCTTCGTCCCGGTGGTGGGCAGCACGGTCACGGTACCGGCAGGGGTCACCGACTTCATCGTGCGCTTCCCGACGGTCGATGACGCGATATCCGAGCCCAACGAGACCATGACCCTGGGCGCGGCCACCGCGCAAAACGCCAGCCCGGTCAGTGGCACGGGCACCATCAACGACAACGACGGTGCGCCGCAGCTCTCGATCAGCGGCCCGGTCGACGTCAATGAAGCGGCCGGCACGCTGACCTACACGGTGAGCTTGACCAACGCCTCGGCCAGCCCGGTGACGGTCAACTACGCCACGGCCGACGGCACCGCCACGGCCGGAGCCGACTACACGGCGGCCAGCGGCACGCTGACCTTTGCCCCGGGTGAGACCAGCAAGACCGTCACGGTGAACATCGTCAACGATGCCACCTACGAAGGCCCGGAAACCTACACCATCGGCCTGTCCGCACCGACCGGTGCGACCATCGCCACCGGCAGTGTCACCACCACCATCCATGACGACGGCACCGGCTTTGTGCCGCCCGGCGTCACCCCGGACGACGACCGGCCGGCGGTAGCCAGCGTCAGCAGCCCGACGGTGACCGAAGGGGCACCGCTGGACTTCACGGTCAGCCTGACCCATCCGAGCACCACGCCGACTGCGGTCACACTGAGCCCGGCCAGCGGCACGGCCACCCTGGGCACCGACACCGACCCGGCGCAAGTCAGCTTCGACGGCGGGGCGAGCTTCGTCCCGGTGGTGGGCAGCACGGTCACGGTACCGGCAGGGGTCACCGACTTCATCGTGCGCTTCCCGACGGTCGATGACGCGATATCCGAGCCCAACGAGACCATGACCCTGGGCGCGGCCACCGCGCAAAACGCCAGCCCGGTCAGCGGCACGGGCACCATCACCGACAACGACGGTGCGCCGCAGCTCTCGATCAGCGGCCCGGTCGATGTGAACGAAGCGGCCGGCACCATCAGCTACACGGTAAGCCTGACCAACGCCTCGGCCAGCCCGGTGACAGTCAACTACGCCACGGCCGACGGCACCGCCACGGCGGGGGCCGACTACACCGCCAGCACGGGCACCCTGACCTTTGCCCCGGGTGAGACCAGCAAGACCATCACGGTACCGATCACCAACGATGCCACCTACGAAGGGGCGGAGACCTACAGCGTGGGTCTGTCCGCGCCGATCGGTGCGACCATCGCCACCGGCAGTGTCACCACCACCATCCATGACGACGGCACGGGCTTTGTGCCGCCCGGCGTCACCCCGGACGACGACCGTCCGGCGGTAGCCAGCGTCAGCAGCCCGACGGTGACCGAAGGGGCACCGCTGGACTTCACGGTCAGCCTGACCCATCCGAGCACCACGCCGACTGCGGTCACACTGAGCCCGGCCAGCGGCACGGCCACCCTGGGCACCGACACCGACCCGGCGCAAGTCAGCTTCGACGGCGGGGCGAGCTTCGTCCCGGTGGTGGGCAGCACGGTCACGGTACCGGCAGGGGTCACCGACTTCATCGTGCGCTTCCCGACGGTCGATGACGCGATATCCGAGCCCAACGAGACCATGACCCTGGGCGCGGCCACCGCGCAAAACGCCAGCCCGGTCAGTGGCACGGGCACCATCAACGACAACGACGGTGCGCCGCAGCTCTCGATCAGCGGCCCGGCCGATGTGAACGAAGCGGCCGGCACCATCAGCTACACGGTAAGCCTGACCAACGCCTCGGCCAGCCCGGTGACAGTCAACTACGCCACGGCCGACGGCACCGCCACGGCGGGGGCCGACTACACCGCCAGCACGGGCACCCTGACCTTTGCCCCGGGTGAGACCAGCAAGACCATCACGGTACCGATCACCAACGATGCCACCTACGAAGGGGCGGAGACCTACAGCGTGGGTCTGTCCGCGCCGACCGGTGCGACCATCGCCACCGGCAGTGTCACCACCACCATCCATGACGACGGCACGGGCTTTGTGCCGCCTGGGGTGACCCCGGACGACGACCGTCCGGCGGTAGCCAGCGTCAGCAGCCCGACGGTGACCGAAGGGGCACCGCTGGACTTCACGGTCAGCCTGACCCATCCGAGCACCACGCCGACTGCGGTCACACTGAGCCCGGCCAGCGGCACGGCCACCCTGGGCACCGACACCGACCCGGCGCAAGTCAGCTTCGACGGCGGGGCGAGCTTCGTCCCGGTGGTGGGCAGCACGGTCACGGTACCGGCAGGGGTCACCGACTTCATCGTGCGCTTCCCGACGGTCGATGACGCGATATCCGAGCCCAACGAGACCATGACCCTGGGCGCGGCCACCGCGCAGAACGCCAGCCCGGTCAGTGGCACGGGCACCATCAACGACAACGACGGTGCGCCGCAGCTCTCGATCAGCGGCCCGGCCGATGTGAACGAAGCGGCCGGCACCATCAGCTACACGGTAAGCCTGACCAACGCCTCGGCCAGCCCGGTGACAGTCAACTACGCCACGGCCGACGGCACCGCCACGGCGGGGGCCGACTACACCGCCAGCACGGGCACCCTGACCTTTGCCCCGGGTGAGACCAGCAAGACCATCACGGTACCGATCACCAACGATGCCACCTACGAAGGGGCGGAGACCTACAGCGTGGGTCTGTCCGCGCCGACCGGTGCGACCATCGCCACCGGCAGTGTCACCACCACCATCCATGACGACGGCACGGGCTTTGTGCCGCCTGGGGTAACCCCGGACAACGACACGCCGACGCTCAGCGTGTCGAGTACGACGGTACAGGAGAGCGCGGGCTTCGCGGTGTTTACCGTGAGTCTGTCCAACCCCAGTACGGCGGCCACCACGGTCAGTCTGGCCACGGCCAACGGCACGGCTACCAGCCCGGCCGACTACGGCACGGCGCTGCAAGTGTCGACCGACAATGGTGCCACCTGGAGTGCGGCGGGCGCGGCGAGCGCGACCTTCGCTCCGGGGGCCACCAGCGTGCTGGTGCGCGCCCCGATCGTCGATGACGCCATCAACGAGCCGACCGAGACCTTCACGCTGACAGCCACGCGCACGGCCGGCAGCACCACCAATCCGTCGGCCACTGGCACGGGCACCATCACCGACAACGACGCGCTACCGAGCCTGTCGATCAACGACGTGACGGTCAACGAAGCGGCCGGCACGGCCACCTTCACGGTGAGCCTGAGTGGCGTGAGCGGGCAAGCGGTGACGGTGGGCTACAACACCAGCAACGGCACGGCCACTGCGGGAGCCGACTACACCAGCACCAGCGGCACGCTGAGCTTCGCCCCGGGTGTGACGACGCAGACCATCACGGTGCCGATCACCAACGACAACGTGTTCGAAGGCGCGGAGACCTTCAACGTCAACCTGGTCACCCCGACCAACGCCACCATCGCCGACAACCTTGGTGTGGGCACCATCCGGGACGACGGCACGGGCTTTGTGCCGCCTGGGGTAACCCCGGACAACGACACGCCGACGCTCAGCGTGTCGAGTACGACGGTACAGGAGAGCGCGGGCTTCGCGGTGTTTACCGTGAGTCTGTCCAACCCCAGTACGGCGGCCACCACGGTCAGTCTGGCCACGGCCAACGGCACGGCTACCAGCCCGGCCGACTACGGCACGGCGCTGCAAGTGTCGACCGACAATGGTGCCACCTGGAGTGCGGCGGGCGCGGCGAGCGCGACCTTCGCTCCGGGGGCCACCAGCGTGCTGGTGCGCGCCCCGATCGTCGATGACGCCATCAACGAGCCGACCGAGACCTTCACGCTGACAGCCACGCGCACGGCCGGCAGCACCACCAATCCGTCGGCCACTGGCACGGGCACCATCACCGACAACGACGCGCTACCGAGCCTGTCGATCAACGACGTGACGGTCAACGAAGCGGCCGGCACGGCCACCTTCACGGTGAGCCTGAGTGGCGTGAGCGGGCAAGCGGTGACGGTGGGCTACAACACCAGCAACGGCACGGCCACTGCGGGAGCCGACTACACCAGCACCAGCGGCACGCTGAGCTTCGCCCCGGGTGTGACGACGCAGACCATCACGGTGCCGATCACCAACGACAACGTGTTCGAAGGCGCGGAGACCTTCAACGTCAACCTGGTCACCCCGACCAACGCCACCATCGCCGACAACCTTGGTGTGGGCACCATCCGGGACGACGGCACGGGCTTTGTGCCGCCTGGGGTAACCCCGGACAACGACACGCCGACGCTCAGCGTGTCGAGTACGACGGTACAGGAGAGCGCGGGCTTCGCGGTGTTTACCGTGAGTCTGTCCAACCCCAGTACGGCGGCCACCACGGTCAGTCTGGCCACGGCCAACGGCACGGCTACCAGCCCGGCCGACTACGGCACGGCGCTGCAAGTGTCGACCGACAATGGTGCCACCTGGAGTGCGGCGGGCGCGGCGAGCGCGACCTTCGCTCCGGGGGCCACCAGCGTGCTGGTGCGCGCCCCGATCGTCGATGACGCCATCAACGAGCCGACCGAGACCTTCACGCTGACAGCCACGCGCACGGCCGGCAGCACCACCAATCCGTCGGCCACTGGCACGGGCACCATCACCGACAACGACGCGCTACCGAGCCTGTCGATCAACGACGTGACGGTCAACGAAGCGGCCGGCACGGCCACCTTCACGGTGAGCCTGAGTGGCGTGAGCGGGCAAGCGGTGACGGTGGGCTACAACACCAGCAACGGCACGGCCACTGCGGGAGCCGACTACACCAGCACCAGCGGCACGCTGAGCTTCGCCCCGGGTGTGACGACGCAGACCATCACGGTGCCGATCACCAACGACAACGTGTTCGAAGGCGCGGAGACCTTCAACGTCAACCTGGTCACCCCGACCAACGCCACCATCGCCGACAACCTTGGTGTGGGCACCATCCGGGACGACGGCACGGGCTTTGTGCCGCCTGGGGTAACCCCGGACAACGACACGCCGACGCTCAGCGTGTCGAGTACGACGGTACAGGAGAGCGCGGGCTTCGCGGTGTTTACCGTGAGTCTGTCCAACCCCAGTACGGCGGCCACCACGGTCAGTCTGGCCACGGCCAACGGCACGGCTACCAGCCCGGCCGACTACGGCACGGCGCTGCAAGTGTCGACCGACAATGGTGCCACCTGGAGTGCGGCGGGCGCGGCGAGCGCGACCTTCGCTCCGGGGGCCACCAGCGTGCTGGTGCGCGCCCCGATCGTCGATGACGCCATCAACGAGCCGACCGAGACCTTCACGCTGACAGCCACGCGCACGGCCGGCAGCACCACCAATCCGTCGGCCACTGGCACGGGCACCATCACCGACAACGACGCGCTACCGAGCCTGTCGATCAACGACGTGACGGTCAACGAAGCGGCCGGCACGGCCACCTTCACGGTGAGCCTGAGTGGCGTGAGCGGGCAAGCGGTGACGGTGGGCTACAACACCAGCAACGGCACGGCCACTGCGGGAGCCGACTACACCAGCACCAGCGGCACGCTGAGCTTCGCCCCGGGTGTGACGACGCAGACCATCACGGTGCCGATCACCAACGACAACGTGTTCGAAGGCGCGGAGACCTTCAACGTCAACCTGGTCACCCCGACCAACGCCACCATCGCCGACAACCTTGGTGTGGGCACCATCCGGGACGACGGCACGGGCTTTGTGCCGCCTGGGGTAACCCCGGACAACGACACGCCGACGCTCAGCGTGTCGAGTACGACGGTACAGGAGAGCGCGGGCTTCGCGGTGTTTACCGTGAGTCTGTCCAACCCCAGTACGGCGGCCACCACGGTCAGTCTGGCCACGGCCAACGGCACGGCTACCAGCCCGGCCGACTACGGCACGGCGCTGCAAGTGTCGACCGACAATGGTGCCACCTGGAGTGCGGCGGGCGCGGCGAGCGCGACCTTCGCTCCGGGGGCCACCAGCGTGCTGGTGCGCGCCCCGATCGTCGATGACGCCATCAACGAGCCGACCGAGACCTTCACGCTGACAGCCACGCGCACGGCCGGCAGCACCACCAATCCGTCGGCCACTGGCACGGGCACCATTCTGGACAACGATGCCGCACCGACTGCGAGCCCGGTCCCGCAAACCGGGACGGAAGACACACCGTTGTCGTTGAACTGGGCTGCGTTCGGCGCTGCCGACGCAGACACGCCGGCAGCAAATCTCAGTGTTCGGATTACATCGCTGCCGTTGGACGGAATCTTGCGCCTGAACGGTGTGGCAGTGACGACCGGGCAGTTGATTAGCAAGGCGAACATCGATGCAGGCCAGCTGGTGTTTTCGCCGGACGCCAATGAATCAGGCTACAACGGTTTCCCCACTGCTGGCACGGGCAATTTGCGGCAGGACTACGCATCGTTCAACTACCAGGTGTCCGATGGCGCAAACAACAGCTCTACCGCGACCTTGAGGATTGACATCAACCCGGTAGCTGATCAGCCGAATTTGACAGTCGCGAATGCTGGAGCAACGACGCTCTTCGCGAACAGCTGGGAGTCTGCGCCGAACAGCGACACGACTTCGGAGCCGGTTTCCGGTGCAACCTTCGAGGGCTGGACGTTGATCACGGCTCCGGATTCCCAGTCTGGCGGAGTGAACGCGTTCGAAGTCTGGGCCCAGGGCGATTTCCAGCAGCGTCAGGACGGGGGTTTTGCCGCGGTATTGCCGAATCCGGGAACGGGATCTCAGTACCTCGAACTGAACAATGTATCGGGCGGGGGTACCCTGCCCCAGACGCTGGGTATCTCGCGCAGCATCAGTACGGTGGCGGGATCGGTGTACGATTTCTCGTTCGAGTATGCAGGGCGTGAGGGATTCGGAACGACCTACACACAGATCGGAATCTATGTGGATGGCGTGCTCGCCGCGCAGTATTCGGCCACTAGCCCGCAGGATTACATCGACTGGAAGCAGTTGCACTACAGCATCGTTGGCGACGGGGGCACCCACGCCATCAGTATCCGGACCGATGCAACCCAATTCACGTCGGGTGGCCGAGGCGCCTTCGTCGACGAGCTGTCGATGACCAGCTATCAGGGTGTCATCGCAGGAAACGCGGGCGGGGGGTTGACCCGAGTCTCACTGGCCAGCTATGTCTCGGCGTCGTTGGTCGATACGGACGGCTCCGAGACTCTCGGCCTGACTCTTTCCGGGTTGCCGTCGGGCGCACGCATCGTTACTGCCAGCAACCCAACAGGAGTCACCGAGTCCGGTGGATCGATCACAATCTCGGGGGGGGATCTGGCTTCTGCCGAGTTGCGCTTCTCGGACTCGATTACCGGGGATGTGAATTACAACGTCACGGCGACCGCGACCGACGCCAACGGCAGCACGGCGACTTCTGCGACTACCTTGCATCTTAAGGTGCTTGCGTCGGGGCTGAGCATCCTCGATCCGGGTCTGACCCTCACGGGATCCGGCACGCTCAATGGTGGCGCAGACAACGACAGGCTCGAAGGAGGCAGCGGCGTGGACACGCTGAACGGTGGCGCTGGCAACGATACGCTTTTGGGCCGTGCCGGCAGTGACACGCTGACAGGTGGTGCGGGAAGCGACGTTTTCCGCTGGGCGCTCGGGGACAGTGGCCCGGGCACCGGGAATTCCGCGCCGAACGATCGGATAACCGATTTCAACGTAAGTGGCTCGCCGGCAGCCGCTGGTGCCGGCGACATACTGGATCTGCGCGACCTGTTACAGGGAGAAAACCACAATTCCGGGATCGGCAACCTGAACCGCTACATCGATATCGTCCAGACGGGCGCCGACACGGTGTTGCGGATCAGTTCGACGGGCGGTTACAACTCGTCGGGCAACTACTCGGCTGGGGCGCACGATCAGACCATAACCTTGCAGGGTGTGAATCTCTTCACCGCCTTCGGCGCCGCTAATGACAATGCGGTGATTCAGGAGCTGCTGAACCGGCAGAAGCTGATCGTCGACTAAGTTGTTCGGCGCACTCGCGCCGTCTCGCGAAAGCAAAGGGGCAGCGCACGCTGCCCCTTTGCTTTGGGGGCACTATCAGGGCTGGCTGGTTACAGCCGGGCCGGTTGCGCCGTCGAAGCCGAGGGTCGGCAGCGCGGCTAGTTCCGCGCTGCTTTGCACGCCCTCCGCTATGACCTTGGCGCCCATGCCGTGAGCGATCGAGGCTAGACCTTCCAGAAATTCCCGGTTTTCTCGATTGGCATCGATCCCGCGTATGAAACTGGCGTCAACCTTGATGTAATCGAGCCCAAGCTCCTGAAGGCGGGTGATCTCGCCGAAGCGGCGGCCGACATGCTCTACGCCGAAAGCGCATCCGCTGCCCGCCATGGCTTCGCGCAGGCTGCGTACCGCCGCGAAATGGCGGAGCAGACCATGTTCCGAGACCTCCAATGCCAATCGTCCCGCCAAGGTCCCCGACTGCAGTCGACGCAATAACTCGCGCCGGAAGGCGTCGCTCTCGGCGGACTCGGCGGCCAGATTGACTGCAACGGCGGAGTCGCCCGCGCGGACCCGCTCAAGCGCGAGGTCGACCGCAGCAAGATCGAGCTCTCCGGTTAACCCGACGCGCGAGGCCATCGGCATGATCTGTCCGGCAGCAAGCCAGTCGCCGGCCGGGTCGATCTGAACGCGGAGCATCAGTTCGTCGTGCAGGAGCCGACCGTCGGTCGATCGCACCGGATAGGCTGCGAGCCGGATTCGCCGGGCGCTGATCACGTCGCGGATCTGGCGCACCCATTCGGCCGTATTCACCGGCTGGAACGGGCTGTCCTCATCGCGCGCGGTTTGCCAGTTGTTGCCGCCGCTGGACTCGGCGGCTGCCAGCGCGCGGTCGGTGCGTGCGAGCACGGCGCCGACACTCATACCGCGATCGAAGCGACCGATGCCGATCTGAGCGACAGTCTGAATTCCTGCATCCAATGGCGCGAGCGAGCGCAAGCCGGCTAGAACCTTCTCGGCGACCAGGCGTCCGTCCGAGACTCCAGGGAGCAACAGGGCGAAATCGGCACCGTTCAGGCGGGCGGCGAACGACTCGTCGTGAGCTTTCGCGGTCCGCTCAATTGACTGGCCGATGTTGCCGAGCAGGATGTCGACCGCATTGCGGCCCAGCCGGCGATTGAGTTCGGGAAGGTCCGGCACGCGAATGAGGAGCAGGCAGCCTTGTTCGGCGGATTCGTCGCTATCGAGGGTCGCCTGCAGGCGATTCTGGAAGTAGGAGCGGTTAGCGAGCCCGGTCAGCGCGTCGTGATTGGCCTTGCGGCGCAGATCCTCGATGCGGGAAGCCTGCTCGTCGAACATCGACTTGAGCCGCGTAACCATGCCGTTCATCGCGCCGGCCAGGCTGTCGAGTTCCGGAACGCCGGGCGACGGAATGGTAACGAAGCGACGTTCGCCTATGGCATCGGCCTGGGCGACCACTGCGGCAAGCGGCCTTTGTAGTCGGCGCAAAACCCAAGTTGCAATCAGGCCAGTGACGATACCGGCAAGGGCAAACCAGACGAACATCTGTGTCGAACTGCGCCACAGTTCGCGATAGGCAAAACTGGCATGGCTGACTAGCGTGATGGTGCCGATCTGCTGCCAGCCGCTGGTGATCTGAGCAGTTCCGGGTGTTGACTCGATCGGAAACAGATGCGTGAACCACTGCGGCACGTCGTCCACTGTCGACGCGCCACTGCGCTCGACGACGATCTTGCCATACGGGTCGGCGAAGCGAATTGCTTGATAGTGACCGCTGTCGAACTGCGCCGCGACCAGCAGTTCCTGCGTCACGGGGTCCTTGTTGGGCTGCTGGGATATGGACAGTGCGAGCGCAGCAGCATTGTCTGCATTTTTGATGGCGAGCTGTTCTTCGAGGTAGCCGCGGGCCGAGAGCATTCCCAGAACGAAACTTCCGCTGAAGGCGATCAGGGTGGTCGCGATGACCGCAAGCCAGAGCTGTCGATAGAGCGACATGCGTTTATCCTCTTTGTTGGATGATCATAGCGTGATTGGTGGGCATCAGTCGAAGCCCTCGCTTCGGGCGCGTGTAAGTAAATCCCGCCAGCGCGAAAGCCTGCTGGTCTCATGGGAGGTTTCTCCTGCGCCGGTGCCAGCCCAGATTCCGTCGCTGTTGAAGCTGAAGATTGGCGATAAGTCAGCTCGCCTTGACGCCGGACGAATCTCAGAGATCAGATTGTCGAGAACCAGCGGTTGGCTGTCGGGAGAGGGGTAATACGCCAGTACCATGTGCGCCTGGCTCATCCCGCTGGTCGGCCCGCCCGATTGGGCCCTGACGTAGATCAGCCGCAGCCGCGAAGTGGGTATGCCAATCGCCTTGAGCGTAAAATACTTGGCAATGCTAAAATCCTCGCAATCGCCTGCTCCGGCGGACAGTGTCTCGAGTGGGGTTGCCCAGTAATCGGATTGCCCCCAGAGCATCTGGTCGTCTTCGAAGCGGATATTGCGGTTCACAAAATCGTTGACAGCCTTCAGCTTTTCGCTTTCAGGGAGGTTTCGCGCGTCGGCCAACAGTCGAATCCATGCCGCGACCGTATTCTGGTTTTCACCGCGGGAGTTCGTAGCGGCGATTCGTTGAATCAGCCCGAGATCGACCGCACTTGAGATTTCCGCGAGGGAGAGGACTCCCGCAACCAGTGCGAGCAAGACCAGAATGGCCCGTATCCAGGGTAGTGGTCTTGAGTGATTTGAGTTCGAATTGCGCATCGGCGCGACCCGGTTCTATTCGGCGGGCCGAGCGCAGATGTTACGTTTTGGTGCGTAAGTGAACCGCCCGCTCTTTCGCGTGGAGCACAGGGAGGGTTTCGCGGCTACAATACCCAATTGTTTTCATGCAGATACACGTCGTTGATCGGACTACTCAGGACTTTTGACAGATTCATCGATATGATTGCGGCGATCCCAGCCGAATATCTGTAACTTCGGGCCCGGATTCCAGAACTTGAGGACCAAATGAGAAAACAAAAAAGGCTGGCTCTTTTGATCGCTCTGATGTCTCCCGCCGTCGTGTGGGCGCAGCAGACTCAAGCCCCCACGGCACTGACCGATGCGGCACAAAAGGCCGTGTCGAACAATCCTGAGGTTCAGGCTCGCCTGCATGCGTTCAATGCGGCGCGTGAGGAGATTGATGTTGCGCGGGGTGGATATTTTCCGCGCGTCGACCTGACGGCCGGCGTGGGTCGGGAACGATTGCGCGAGCCGGGCTTCGATTCGCAAAGCTTCACGCGTCGCGGTGCATCGATCAATCTCAACCAGATGCTGTGGGACGGACTTGCTACGCGAAATGAAGTCCGCCGACTCGGCCATGCCAAGTTGACGCGCTACTACGAACTCCTCGATGCGTCCGAGAACGCTGCGTTGGAAGCGTCGCGGGCCTATTACGATGTGCTTCGCTACCGCCAACTGGTTGCGCTGGCTGAGGAGAATTATGTTCAGCATCGCTCGGTGTTTGAACAAATCCAACGCAAAGTGCAGGCCGGTGCGGGGCGCCGAGTCGATTTCGAACAAGCGTCTGGCCGACTCGCATTGGCGGAGTCCAATTTGCTGACCGAGACTGCGAACCTGCACGACGTTTCCGCGCGGTATCAGCGGATCGTTGGAGAAACACCGCCTGGTTCGTTGCCGCCGGCCGGCATGTTCAAGGACGTTCCCGCTCAGGCCAACGAGTTGCAACGCGTCGGCCAGGCGAAGAACCCGGCGATTGCCGCCGCGATCGAGAACATCCGTGCGGCTCAGGCGGACGCCGATGGACGCAAGGCGCCGTTCCAGCCCAAGGTTGATTTCCGGTTGCGGCAGGATTGGGACAAGAACCGCGACGGCATTTCGGGGACGCGCAACGACGGGGTTGCGGAGGTCGTATTGAACTACAACCTGTTCAATGGTGGGTCGGATGTGGCGCGCACGCGCCAGTTTGCCGAGCGGTTGAACAATGCCAAGGATCTGCGCGACAAGGCCTGCCGAGATGTGCGGCAGACAGTTGCGATCGCGTACAACGACACCCGAAAGCTTTCGGAGCAACTCAACTATCTCGATCAGCACCAAACTTCGATCGAGAAGGCGCGTGATGCGTACCGCAAGCAGTTCGACATCGGTCAACGCACGCTTCTGGATCTGCTGGATACGGAAAACGAGCTGTTTCAGGCCAAGCGGGCGTACGTCAACGGCGAGCATGACCTCGGGATCGCCTATGTGCGTACCAAGGCCGGTGTCGGCGATTTGCTCGCAACTCTGGGTCTGACACGCCTCGACACGGGCAATCAACCGGAACTGCAGAACTGGGAGGCTGGGTCCGACGCGCCTGAACGTTGCCCGCCGGAAGCGCCGGCGCCCGTTATAACGAACAAGGCGGCGTTGAATTCTCGCGCAGCAGGATTGGTGCCGGTCGTCGAGCCGTCAGCGGTGGCGCCCGCCGCGAGTGTAGCGTCAGCGCCCGGTCCCGATGCCGGCGTAGTGCAGGCGGTTCGCGATTGGGCGTCTGCTTGGTCGTCCAAGAACTTCGACGCATACAGCGCGTTCTATGCGCCGGGCTTCCAGACCGGCAAGATGTCCAAACAGGCCTGGATTGCCCAGAGAAGGGCGCGGGTGACCAAGCCGGGAGATATCTCGGTTCAGGTCGAGGACATACGGGCCTTGACCAAGGGTGCAGATCGTGCAGTCACAACGTTCAGACAAACATATCGCTCGGCCAACTTCAGTGACACTTCGGCCAAGTCGCTCGAGTGGATCAAAGTCAATGGCAGGTGGTTGATCGAGCGCGAATCCAACCGCTGATTCTTGCGCTTCAAAAGACCGAACGCCCTGCGGCAAACCCGCAGGGCGTTCAGTTTTGACGGGGCTTCAGTCTGTCCGAAGCTCGCTTCTGATGGCATCCGCCCAGCAGTTGGGCGTCTCGTACAGCCGCACCCGCTCGAGTTCCAAGTGGTTCCCGTAGCGGTCTCCATACAGTGGATCGAGAATTCTGAAAGCTACGATTGCCAGATTCTCGGCTGTCGGCACGTCGTCGAGCAAAACGGTTTTGTGGCCCGGGAGCGACGCGAGAAACCCGACTACCGAAGCATCCCGTCGCCAGGCCAGAAACGCGTGATCCCACACATCGACGAGGTTCTCCTTGGCGATCGCCTTCACTTCGGAGAAGTCCATGACCATCCCATTGATCGGGGAGCCGGCGGCCTCGATAACTTCCCCTGCCAGCGTGATCTCCAGCGCGTACCGGTGTCCATGCAGGTGTCTGCACTGGCTCTGGTGATCCGGGATGCGGTGACCGGCATCGAATTCGAGCCGTCGAGTGATGCGCATGCTACGCAGGGTGGACTAGATCAGGGGCAGATTATAGCATCGCATGAGATTCCCCTCTTCTTGGCCGGACTGCCGCTTAACTAGTGCTTGACCGAAAACCCCTTCCTCCCAGCATCCGCAAAGGATTCCGAGGATCTTGCTGAGACGAAGAACGGATGGCCGACGCGGCCAACTGCGGTGAAAGGACCGAACTACGGGCCGGGTAGCACATGGGGATGGAAATCTTCGCGCCAGAAGAAGTGCGGAAGCGGTTGGCAAGAAAATCTTCGCTTCGTTCCGGAATGCCTGGCACTTGTAGCCCATCGGCATTATAATTGTAGGTATTGAAAACCCCGATCAAGCAATTTCCCCGGAGGCAGGCGATGCGCGTTGTCCAGAATACCCAGATGCACATCGGCGAAGTCGATGTATCGCGAATCCTCCTCGACCCCAAGTCACGCGACGACATCCCGCAGGTTCTGAGAGGTCTGCAGCAGCTGTACAAAGACCCGGCCACGCGCGCAAAGCTCTTCCAATTGCTCGACTCGGAAATAGCTCCGCAGATCGACAAGCGAACGGGGCGCCCCGGAATGACGCTCTGGTCGATCTTCGTCTGCGGCGTGATCCGGCTTGACCTGAACATCGACTACGACCGTCTGCATGAGTTGGTCAATCAGCACAACAGCATCCGGCAAATGCTCGGACACGGGTTGTTCGATCCGACCTCGTACCACCACCAGACGCTCAAGGACAATGTCACGCTATTCACGCCGGAACTGCTCGACAAGATCAACCAGATTGTCGTCGAGGCCGGTCACGAACTGGTAAAAAAAGGACGGCGAAGTCCTGCGTGGGCGTTGCGACTCTTTCGTAGTTGAGACCGACGTGCATTACCCGACCGATATCAACCTGCTCTTTGACGCCACGCGCAAGGTGATCGAACTGACGGCGCGTCTGGGCTCCGATCAAGGGCTCCCCGACTGGCGGCAGCACGCCTACAACGTCAGGCACCTCAAGCGGCACCTGCGCGCCGCGCAGAACGCGAAGCACAGCAAGGCCCGCAACGAGGCGCAGAAAGCGACGAACGACACGCGCATGATCGAGGCGCACAAGACCTACCTGGAGGTCGCCCAAGGCTATCTGGACAAGGCCCGGGAAACCCTGGCCAAGACTGAATCTTACGGCGGTGCCGGCGGTGTCGAATACCTGGTCGCCAAAATCCAGATCGAAACGTTCATGAAACATGCCGACCGGCAAATCGACCAGACCCGGCGGCGGGTCATTCTCGGAGAAACGATCCCCCATGCCGAGAAAGTGTTTTCGGTATTCGAGACGCACACCGAATGGATCAGCAAGGGCAAGGCCGGCGTGCCGGTCGAACTGGGCTTGCGGGTCTGCATCCTGGAAGACCAGCATCGCTTCGTCCTGCATCATCGGGTGATGGAAAAACAGACGGACGACCAGGTGACGGTGGCCATGGTCAAGGAAACGAAGGAGCGCTTCGCCGACCTGGAGGCCTGTAGCTTTGACAAGGGATTCCATTCCCCGACCAACCAACAGGAACTGCAGGCCCATCTGAAACTGGTGGCGCTGCCGAGGAAGGGCAAACTGTCGCAACAGGCGCAAGCGGTAGAGAGTTCAGAACACTTCGTCAAGGCACGACGTCGGCACTCGGCGGTCGAGTCGGCAATCAACGCGCTCGAGGTGCATGGCCTTGATCGCTGTCCGGATCAGGGCATTCGCGGCTTCAAGCGCTACGTCGCGCTAGCGGTGGTGGCGAGGAACGTCCATCGCATCGGCGCGATCCTGAAAGAACGGGAAAACCGGCGGGCGAAGCGCGCAACCCGGTATGCACAACGTGACTCGCCCCACAAACTGGCGGCATAACCGCCGCCAAGCCCGCAGATCATCGAGTGATTCTGGAGGTCACCGGACAAGCTCGCCATAACAATATGCCAATTGGCATTAAAGAGTATAAATGCATAGCAATTGGCGGGCGGAACATGGGCAAACCGCAAAGACCATGACGCGGGAGAGCGAAGAGCGGGGGCGATCTTCGAAAAAACAGGGTTTTCGGTCAAGCACTAACTATGGAACTCGTTTCCGGATCGGATCATCGACGCGATGCCGCCTGTATGACCTACGTCTATGCTGTTGTGTCGCGGCGGGCTGGCGGGATATCGATCGGAGTCAATCTCAATCCGAACAACGCCTGTAACTGGCGTTGCATCTATTGTCAGGTGCCGGAGCTCACGCGGGGGGCCCCACCAGCCGTCGATCTTCCCAGGCTCGGTAGAGAGCTTAGATCCATGATCGAGTTGATCGCGGCGCGGCCTGCCGCTTCGCAATCGAGCCAGGTCGAGGACATTGCCTTTTCCGGCAATGGGGAGCCCACGTTATCGCCGATGTTTGCGCCCGCAGTCGAGGTAGTGAGCAATGTGTTCCGCGACATGCAAATGTCTGGAAGCATCAAAATTCGCCTTATCACCAATGGCAGCCGCGTGCTGCATCCGGACGTTCAGGAAGGATTGCGGTGTATAGCGGCGGCGCAGGGGGAGGCCTGGTTCAAGGTCGACGGTGGATCGCGGGAGGCCATCCTGCGAACGAATGACGTGGAGTTGTCCCCGCACGGTGTTTCCCGGCGGCTCGCCATCTGCGCGGAGTTGGTGCCAACCTGGGTACAGACTTGCGTCTTTTCGATTGACGGGGTTATTCCAGACGAAGTATGGCTTCGGGATTATCTCGCGATACTCGACGCGGCCGGTCCGGCAAGACTCAAGGGTGTTCTACTTTACGGCTTGGCGAGGCAGTCGATGCAGCCTGAGGCGAACAGACTGTCGCGGTTGTCATTGAGCCAGATAGAGGAGATTGCCTCGGCGATCAGGAAAGGCGGGCTGACCGTACGCGTCAGCCCGTAAGGCTTGCGACCTTGACTTCCAGGGGCCTATTTTTTTCCGTAGGCCTTGGCGGCCTTTTTGAGTTCCTTGAGCTGAGCAGGATCCTTTGCTCGGAGGTACTCAATGACTTCCACATCTTCGCGACGAATGCGATTGACGTCGATTTGCTCGACATGAACCAGACGCAGCAAAGCCTGCACTGGCTTCGGAATGTTGCGGCCACTTTCATAGCGTGAACCACCGCTTTGCGTCACGCCGATCTTGGACCAGAACTGCGATTGATTCATCCCGAGCTTTCGCCGGACTTCCCGCACGTCAATCTTGTCAATGGATTTCATGTTTTCAACACCTCTATCAGGTTTGACAATGGCGAATCTCCCCCCGCGGAAAACGCCAGCTTAACTGCCCTAAACGGCCCTATAACTTTAGTTATAGTGGCGACAGTATAAAGCATTATTCGGTTTGGATACAACTACACAAAACGCTATTGCTGGTAAAGCTCGGATCCGCGCAACCTGGCCTTTCGAAACACCTTCCGGTCGGTTTCGACGAACAGACAGCTACGGTCGATTCCGGTAGACTCCGCCGCTTTTAGGCCGCATTCACTGCAAAATGGCATTGATAGTTCAGAAATACGGTGGCACCTCGGTTGGAACGACCGAGCGCATCAAATGCGTCGCGACGCGGGTAGCCAAATGGCAAGCACAGGGTCATCAGGTGGTGGTGGTGGTCTCTGCGATGAGTGGCGAGACCAATCGACTGATTGGCTTGGCCAAGGAGATACAGTCCAGTCCTGATGCCCGCGAACTGGATGTCATCGCTTCGACGGGGGAGCAGGTAACCATCGGCCTGCTGTCGTTGGCACTCAAGGCGATCGGCCGGAAAGCGGTCAGCTATACCGGCGGGCAAGTGAGGGTTCTCACGGACAGCGCGTTCTCCAAGGCACGCATCCTGAGTATCGATGATCACAATATCCGCCGCGACCTCGCGGACGGCAATATCGTCGTGGTCGCGGGCTTTCAGGGCGTGGACGAGGCGGGAAGCATTACTACCCTCGGCCGGGGCGGGTCGGATACGTCTGCGGTTGCGATTGCGGCTGCGCTCAAGGCTGACGAGTGCCAGATCTATACGGATGTCGACGGCGTCTATACGACCGATCCCAGGATCGTTCCCGAGGCGCGGCGGCTGACGACGGTTACCTTCGAAGAAATGCTCGAAATGGCCAGCCTCGGGTCGAAGGTTCTACAAATCCGTTCGGTCGAATTTGCCGGAAAGTACAAAGTCAAGTTGCGCGTGCTGTCGAGCTTCCTGGACGAAGGCGACGGCACCTTGATTACGTTCGAGGACGACAGACACATGGAACAACCCATCATCTCAGGTATCGCGTTCAACCGGGACGAAGCCAAGCTGACCGTGCATGGCGTGCCCGATCGCCCCGGCATCGCCTACCAGATCCTCGGCCCGGTGGCGGAGGCCAACATCGACATCGACATGATCATTCAGAACGTCGGCCATGACGGCATGACGGACTTCTCGTTCACCGTCGGACGTGGTGACTACGATCGTGCGAAAGCAATTCTCGATCAGGTCCAATCCCGAGTTGGCGCGCGCGAGATCGCTGGCGACAAGACGATTGCCAAGGTTTCGGTGGTCGGTGTCGGCATGCGTTCGCACGTCGGTATTGCGAGCAAGATGTTTCGTACCCTGGCGGAGGAGAGCATCAATATCAAGATGATCTCGACATCGGAAATCAAGATCTCGGTCGTCATAGACGAGAAGTACCTGGAGCTTGCCGTACGTGTGCTGCACAAGGCGTTCGAACTCGATCAGGTGCCCGCATAACGCGACGCGGAGCCATGGCCGAATTGACCGCCGAGTGTTGCTGAGTTATGATCCGCGCCTCTCTTGGAGAGGTGGCCGAGAGGTCGAAGGCACTCCCCTGCTAAGGGAGCATACGGGCCAAAACCTGTATCGAGGGTTCGAATCCCTCCCTCTCCGCCAAGAGACCCAGGAGATCGGATATAATCCGGCCTCTTCTCCGGTGCGCCCGTAGCTCAGTTGGATAGAGTACCTGGCTACGAACCAGGGGGTCGTGGGTTCGAATCCTGCCGGGCGCGCCAAAAATCAAATACTTACAAAGCTCCTTCTTGGGGCTTTGTACCATTCGAAGGTGCGTGTACCATTCAAATGTCACCGCGCACTCGTTTCAAACGATCATAGTCCGATGAGCGGTTTGACCCGCTCGGGCTTGCGCCGGTAGGCACGCTCGGTCATCCGTCCATCGGCGTGCGACAGCAGCGCGCGGGCATGTTCCAGGGTGGGCGCATCAGATGCACATTTCGCGCGCAGATCGTGCTCGGTAAAGCGCTGGGTTACCTTGGTGTCATCGAGCACGCGGTCCATGAATCGCTGCCACATCGAGTTCCAGCCATGCGACTCGCCGCTCGCCTCATTCACGTAGCCCTTGCCCGCGCGCGTGCAAAACAGGAACGGGGCCGTGTCCACGGGCCGGGCGGCGAGCGCCATTTGGACCGCAGCGTGCAGTTCGGGCGTCCAATCATAGATCGTGCGCTTGCCGGAGGTGCCGGCCGTCTTGTGGCGCTGAATGTGGATGCCATCTTCTTTGAAGTGCTGGGCAGGTTGCAGGCGCAGCAGGTCCGAGCGCGCCATGCCGGTCATCAGCTTGATCCGGATATAGGCCTGGATGGCCAGCACGCTGCCCTTCTTTCGCCGTGAGTCAAGTGCCAAGCATTCGAGCACTTCCCAGTCCTCGACGTAGCGATCGCGCGGTTTTTCGCCCTGCAGGCGAACTTCGCCCTTGAACGGATGCCGGTCGATGTTCCCCCACTCGACCGCTTTGGTGAACGCATGGCTGAGCACCTCAATCTCGCGGTGCGCGGCGATCTTGGCGCTTCGTTTGTCCACGTATCGATAGACCAGTTGTGGCTTCATATCGGCGATCGGCAAATTGCCAAAGACTTGGCGTAGCCCTGCGATGTAACGGATGTTCTCGGTCTGCGTTCTGGGCGCCTTGGTTGGCACAACTTCCCGGGCGTAGCGGTCGAGAAGTTGGTCGATCGTCTCAAGCTTGTGCGGGGGCGTCTCGAGACGGGCTGCCCATCCCTTGTACGCCGCAGATAGGGTTGTGCCCAGGCGAAACAGCTTCTTGCCACCCCACCGGGACTCGAGTCCCGGAGGTACGGCGTAATAGTAGGCGCCATGCAGGTGGCGCCAGCGGGCCGGGAGGCCCTTGTTTTCAGTCTTGCGTGGTCGGGGCATTGGAATTGAGGTGAGGTGACGGCGTCTCGGACCCTAGGTTGTCCGGCACGACCATTATGTTAACGGGATGACTATCTGACCGCATCCCAATTCGGTTCCGCTTTCTTCGGACCCCGAATTGAAGCTGGGGGGCCTCCAAACATCCGCTCGACGTGCGCACTCAAGACGGCCAGACTGCCGTCCGGGCGAACCTTGTGCTCAATGCCCATGAACGTCAAGACGCGCGCCTGCGCATCTCGGTGTGAGCGCTTGGTTAGCGAACGCAGTTCGTCGTCGGTCAGAAACATGCGTGATCTACACCTTGCGCGAGGGGCCGATCGGCCGATGGCTCGCGGTGTCGATTGCTTGGTCAAGGCGCAGTTCGCTGAGGGGGCGAATGAAGCTCGTGGGCCAATCGGGCCAATCAAGGTAATGCGGTTCGCCGACCCGGAAGCTTGTCATCGCAAAGGCTACGCAATCTGGCGCTTCGTGTTGCGCCGGCGCGGTCTGCCAGAGTGACACAGCAATGCCACACGTCCCGGCCGAAATCGGGAGGATAGGTTTGTGAGGGAGAACTTCAATCCGCCAATTGGACAGGAATTGCGAAGTGGTCCCGCTGCAACGCCATCGAGGTGGCACAGCCTGGTCGCGACATGCGTCGCCGGTGAGAAGGTTTGGTCGATGCGGGTTCGGGTCCATCGCATATTCCATCACTGAACGGATTTGGCGCGGCAACTGCACCAGTCCGGCGGGATCACTTACTTCGTCCAAACCGACGCAGATCCCGGACGCGTCAGTCGGTGGTTCGTCGTCAATCGACGTATGCTGCAGGTATTCTGGGTGAGACGAGCATGGCGCTCAGGCGCTTTCACACTGGAATCCCGCCGCGATGCGCAGAGCCGCGGCAGCATCTAGGGCAGAGGTTCTGCCGACGCAGCATCCCAAGTCTGCGTGCAGGCTTGGCTCTGTCAAGAGCGCCTCCCTGGCCGCCGGGCTGAAGCCGGTGCGCAAAAAATCGCGCACTGCGAGCTCCATTGCAGGACGACGAGCGATGCGCGCGAACTGAATTCCGATACTGGGCTGGTGATGATTGCAGCGCAGGAACGACTCCGGGCGCCCAAACAAGGCAGGCTCATCCGGTTCGCCAAGCACGGCCAGAGCACCTTGCAGTTGGGTGCGCATGTCGAGCAGCTCTTGCAGCGTGGCCGTTTCCTGCCCATGCCAGCATGATAATTACGCTTATCATGGATGGTAATAAGGACGGTCGAAAACGCGATTTCAGAAAAAAATCGATTTTTATGGGGCGGGGCGGGCGGTTTCGCGCGTTTTGTTCAGAAGGGGATCTGTCCAGCCGCGCCCGCTGGCGGGTGGGGCGCGAGGAGATCCGCCACCCCGGAGAGCCCGAGGCCGACCCTGCGAGGCGCGTTCGATGACCGATCCGGCCGTGGGCATCGTCCGTTTGCAGTGGGTTCGGCGTTGAGCATTGCGAGGTGGCGTGCGTCAAGCTAGACTGTGGTCTAGGCTGTTTGATAGGAGAAGCATCATGCGTGAGATTGGCGCCTTCGAGGCCAAGAACAAGCTCGGCACCTTGCTTGACTGGGTCGAGCGCGGCGAGGAAGTCCTCATCACCCGGCGCGGCAAGGCGGTGGCGCGGCTGGTGCCTGCGGTGCCCGGCTTGGACCGCGCGAGGGCTCGCCAGGCGGCGCGTGGCCTCCTCGAAGCCAGTCGCGGGGTCACCTTGGGCGGGCTCAAGATCAAGGATCTCGTCAACGAGGGCCGCCCGTGAGCCTCGTCGTCGATAGCTCGGTGGCGCTGACCTGGTGTTTCGAGGACGAACGCACGCCCGCGACCATGGCACTGTTGGATCAGGTCACCGAGACCGGGGCGATCGCGCCGGCGCTGTGGCCGCTGGAAATCCTCAATGGCCTGGCGATGGCCGAACGTCGCGGTCGGCTCGATGCCGAACGGCGAGAACGCCTGGCCGGTTTCCTGCGTGAGCTTCCGGTTGCCCTCGACAATGAGACGGCGACCCAGGCGTGGACGCTGACGGCGCAGCTATCGGCGCGCTTTCGTCTCACGCTGTATGACGCGGCCTATCTCGAATTGGCGCAGCGCCTGCGCTTGCCCCTGGCCACGCTCGACCAGGAATTGCGCGCTGCGGCGGATGCGCTCGGCGTCCCGCTGCTGGGCGGCGGCGCGGATCTGGCCCCGCCATGACGCGCGACCCGCCGTCGATGTACTGTGTTGACGGACCCCATTCCTGTTGCATTGCGAGGGCATCATGACCGACAAGGCGAGACGATCTACGACTGACCAGGCCGTGCGGCAGCCGCTTGCGCACGGCTGCGAAGGCCGCGAAGTCTTTGTCCGAGGCGACCCCGCCACGGTGGACGTCGTGCGCTCGCCTCGGCCGGATTCCTGGGCCGCGCTGTTTGCGCTCGATGCGCCGACCGAGGTGCCGAGCGACTTCCTGAGCGAGGCCGATCGCAACCAGGGCACGCAGAATCGCAATCCGTTCGAGGGCTTATGAACGTCGCACAGCCTACGTGCCAGGCCGTTGCCAGTCGCCAGGTTTCGTATTTTTCCGGCCGGATTGGGCCAACGACTGCAACCTCACACTCCAAAGCGCATCTTCGGGCTGGCAGATCGAAGCCTGGTCGCTTTCGCCTGGCCGGTACAAACGGCACGAAGCGACAACGCCCGCTGGCTGACGGCTTGCGGCCTGCGCTTCATGCCTTGACCTTGATGGGCTGATCCATGTCCGCGCGCAAGAAAAGTCCGAGCAATGCCGCGCTCGCCACCGCGCCGCCGCAGAGCACCACCGTCCTCGACGAGCTGCGCCAGCTCATCGGTGAGGCGCAGCGCACGGCAGTCGCGGCGGTCAACGTGACCCTGACGATGCTCTACTGGCGCGTGGGCAGGCGAATACGCGAAGAAGTGCTGCGCCAGGAGCGTGCCGAGTATGGCGAGCAGATTGTCGCCACACTGTCGAGACAATTGTCCGCCGAGTACGGGCGCGGCTTTGCGCAGAAGAACGTGCACCGCATGGTGCAGTTCGCGGAGGCCTTCCCCGACGAAACGATTGTCGCCACGCTGTGGCGACAATTGAGCTGGTCGCATTTCCGCGAGCTGCTGCCGCTCAAACAGCCGCTGCAACGCGAGTTCTACGCGCAAATGTGCCGTATCGAGGGCTGGGGCGTAAGGACCTTGAGCGAGCGCATCGACGCCATGTTGTATGAACGTACGGCGCTGTCGCGCAAACCCGAGAAGCTGATTCGACAGGAACTCGAGGCACTGCGCAACAAGGGTGAGATGACCCCGGCCATGGTGCTCAAAGACCCGTATATGCTCGACTTCATCGGGCTTGCCGACCGCTACCTCGAAAAGGATCTGGAGGACGCGATCCTTCGGGAGCTCGAAACGTTCTTGTTGGAGTTGGGTGCGGGATTCTCGTTCATCGCGCGGCAAAAAGCGCATCCAGCTCGACGGCGAGGACTTTTACATCGACTTGTTGTTCTACAACCGGCGCCTGCAGCGCTTGGTGGCGGTCGAATTGAAGCTCGGCCGCTTCAAGCACGCTTACAAGAGCCAGATGGAGTTGTACCTGCGCTGGCTCGACCAATACGCACGCGAGCCCGGCGAACTCTCGCCACTTGGCATCATTCTTTGCGCAGAGAAGAACCGCGAGCAGGTGGAATTGCTCGAGATGGACGCCTCCGGTATTCACGTCGCCGAATACCTGACGGTGCTACCGCCACGCGAGGTTCTGCACCAGCGCCTGCAAGCCGCAATCGAGGCAGCGCAGGCGCGCTTCGAATCCGGCCCCGAACCATGAGCGGCTCAGCCCTTGGCCGCAAACGCTGGAACGACTGCAACGTCCTGCGCGCCGTCATCGCGAGCTGGGGTTTGAAAGCGTCCGGCGATGCATGACTACACCGACGCTTTGACCACTGTGTTGCCCGATCCGGCAGGCAGCGCGCAGGCGGGCGCGTCGGCAGGCGAGGGCGCGTCCCCCAGGGGCCGGCGCAAGCTCCATCTGGGCCACTTCGCCTTCATGCGCGCGGTGGTGCAGGGGCTCGACACACGGCAGAGTTGGGCGCGCTATATGCGCATCGAGGGCGAACACGGCGACCGGCGCGCGGTGCGCGCGACCATCGCGTGGGTCCGCGACGAATTCGCCGCCGCCGCCCGGCGCGAGCGCCGCCACGGTCTGGCGCGCCTGGTCCAGGTCGACCTGACCGCCCTCAAGGACGCCCCGTCGGCATTGCCGACCCTCGAGGCGTTTCTCGATGCGCACCCCGAGTGGCGCGATTCCAGCCAGGCCGAGCAGTGGGAGGCCTTCGAGGCCAAGCACGGCAAACCGGACGTGCGGCTGCAGCGCCATGCCCGTCTGCTCACCAAACAGCTCGACGCGCTGCACTGGCTCGAAGCGCTGATCGCCCAGCCGCCGCTGGCCGGCGATGCGCTCGGCGCCTGGCTCAATCCGGCCCTGGCCGGGCACCTCGAAAAAGCCGGCATCGTGACCGTGGCCCAGCTCATCGAGCGCATCAACGGCGTGGGCTTCCGCTGGATGGGCGCGATCAAGGCGATCGGCCGGGCCAAGGCCGAGCGCATCCTCGACTGGCTGGCCGACCACGAGGCCTCGATCGGGCTGGCGATCGGCAGCCACGTCGGGCGCCCGCGCAGCGCGCTCGCCCCCGCCGAACTCGACGCGGTGGTCCGCCCAGCCACCGCCCTGCGTCCCCTGGAAAAGTTCCGTGTGCCGGCCGACCTCGATGGACGCCACGGCCAGTTTCGACGGCCCCGGCAGGATTGCCTGCTGGACGCCGACAACGACTACGCGGCCGTGCTGGTCTGGCTGCGCGCGAAGACCGGTCTGACGCCTGCCCAGCGCAAAGCAAAGACCGAGCGCCGGTTGGGCGCCCGGGGGGCAGGGCAGCCGGCCGCGGCATCGGCGCTGCGCAGCTTCCCGGCTATCCCGGCCGCACCAGGTACTCCGGATCTCGAATGGCTGAATGCGCTCTCGCACACCCAGCGCGCCTACCGCAAGGAAGCCGAGCGGCTGCTGCTGTGGGCCATTCTCGAGCGGGGCAAGCCGCTCTCCTCGCTGACCCACGAGGACGCCCAGGCCTATCAGGCGTTTCTGGCCGACCCGCCCCCGCCTGGTGCGGCCCGCGCGCCCGCGAACGCTGGTCGCCGCTGTGGCGCCCGTTCGAGAAGGGACTGTCGGCCCCCGCCCAGCGCCAGGCGGTCGTCATCCTGGGCAGTCTCTATCGCTTCCTGGTCGACAAGAACTACCTGATCGGCAACCCCTGGACCGACCTGGCTTCGCCCGTCTCGTCGGCGCCGCGGCTCGACGCCAGGCGCAGCTTCTCGGCCGCACAGTGGCTGTTCGCCGAACGCTGTCTGGCGGCCTTGCCCGAATCCCCGATGACCCATCGGCTGACCGTGGCCCTGCATCTGTTGTACGCGAGCGGCTTGCGCATCTCCGAAGCGGTGGCGGCCAAGGCGGGTGATCTCGAATGGGTGAGCTTTCCGGCCGACGAGGCAGATGGCCAGGCCATCGATGGCTGGCTGCTGCACGTCATCGGCAAGGGCGGCAGACGGCGCGAGGTGCCGATCCCCTACGAGATCACCAGCGAACTCTCCGCCTATTTCGATCGCCGCGGACTGGACACCGATCTCGAAGATGCCGAGAACAAGGCGGCGCACCTGTTGGGGAAGGCGCCCTTCGAAGCGGCCGGGCCGACGGCGACCCGCCGGCCACCCCGGCCCGGCCTCACGGTCCGCGCGGCCGACGGGATCTCGGCCTCGACGCTCTACGATCAGATCAAGGCGTTCTTCACGGACTGCGCGGAGAGCCTCAAGGCACAGGGCAACGAGCGGGCGGAACGCCGATTCCGGCAGGCGAGCACGCACTGGATGCGTCATACGCATGCCAGCCACGCGATTGCCGGCGGCATGCCAGTGCAGGTGGCGCAGCAGAATCTCGGCCATGCGTCGCTCGCGACCACCACGGTCTACGTGAAGACCGAGACGCGGGACCGGCTCAGGAAGGTTGAAGCCTTCTGGGGGAAGGCGGAAGAGCGCAGGCGGGTGGGGGGCTGAAACGGCGATACGATCGACGCGGGGAAGCCGAGCCACCGTGCGCGGCAGAACCCTATTGTCAGTTGTTAAGATCTTCTACAGGACGAACTGCCGGCGCTGCTGATTGGCTAGCCCGAACTTTGACCCCCTGATCCGGCCGTAGCCCAGTATTGATGCGGGTTTCGGCCTTTTTATGGCCTCGATATGTACCCATGTAATATAGGCAGATTGTGTTGATTTTTGCCACTGAATCGGTTATATTCGATGTCCATGTATATCGAGTCAGTCCCCAACCGCAACTCGCCCCCCGCGGTCCTGCTTCGCGAGTCGTACCGAGACGACGGCAAGGTGCGCAAGCGCACCCTGGCCAACCTGTCCTGCCTGTCCGCCGATGTGATCGAGGGCCTGAAGGTTTTGCTGCGCGGCGGTGTCGCCGTGCCCAGTGCCGAGTCGGTCTTCAGCGTCGAGCGCAGCCTGCCCCACGGCCATGTCGCGGCGGTGCTCGGCGCCGCCCGTGGCTCGGGTTCGAGCGTGTGGTTCGCTTCGGCCCCGCAGGACCTGCAGCCGGTGTTGCAGGCCATGTTGGTGGCGCGTGTGCTCGAGCCGGCCTCCAAGCTGGCCACGCACCGCATGCTGCAGGAGGACACGGCCACCTCGTCGCTGGGGCGGGTGCTGGGGGTGGGCCAATGCAGCGCCGATGACTTGTACCGGGCGCTGGACTGGTTGCACGACGCTCAAGGGGACATTGAGCGGCGGCTGGCGCGCCAGCATCTGCGGGGCAGCACCCTGGTGCTGTACGACCTCACCTCGACCTGGCTGACTGGGCGTTGTTGCGAGCTGGCCGCGCGTGGGCATTCGCGCGATGGCAAGCGCGACGATCCACAGATCGTCTTCGGGCTGGTGTACGGCCGAAGGTTGTCCGATCTCGGTGGAGGTGTTCAAGGGCAACACGGCCGACCCGGCCACGGTGGCGGCTCAGGTGACCAAGCTCAAGGAGCGCTTCGGCATCGAGCGCATCGCCTGGGTGGGGGACCGGGGCATGCTGACTTCGGCTCGCATCGAGCAGGTGCTCAAGCCCCAGGGCATGGACTGGGTCAGCAGCTTGCGCGCGCCGCAGATCGCGCAGCTTGCCGCCGAGCATGGGCCGTTTCAGCCCTCGCTGTTTGACGAGCGCAATCTGCTGGAACTCACGAGCCAGCACTTCCCCGATGAGCGGCTGGTGGTGTGCCGCAACCCCTTGCTGGCCGAGGAGCGTGCGCGCAAGCGCCTGGAACTGCTGGCAGCCACCGAGGCCGATCTGGCCAAGATTGCCGCGGCCACGCAGCGCGCGCGCAACCCGCTGCGTGGCGAGCAGGCCATTGCGCTGCGCGTGGGGCGCGTCATCGGGCGCTTCCACATGGCCAAGCATTTGGCGCTGACGATCACCGACACGACCCTGGCCTGGGCCCGCAGGCACGAGGCCATCGCCGCCGAGGCCGCGCTGGACGGGCTGTACGTGATTCGCACCAGCCTGCCCAAGGACAAGCTCGATGCGCCCGATGCAGTGGCCGCCTACAAGAGTCTGGCCCAGGTGGAGCGGGCCTTCCGTTCGATGAAGACGGTGGACCTGAACGTGCGCCCGGTCTTCCACTACAGCGAGCAGCGCGTACGCGCGCATGTGTTCCTGTGCATGCTGGCGTACTACGTCGAGTGGCACATGCGCGCGCGCCTGAAGCCCATGCTGTTCGACGACGAATACCTCGACGAGGCCAGCGCCAGCCGCGCCTCACCCGTGATCAAGGCCGTTCGATCCAAGCAGGCCAAGGCCAAGGACGCGAGCAAACTCGCCGAAGATGGACTGCCTTTGCACAGCTTCAGGACACTGCTCAAGGACCTGGGCACCTTGACCTACAACATCACCCACACCGCGCTCAACCCCGAGGCCAAGATCACCCTCACGACTCGCCCCACGCCGATACAGGCCAAAGCCTTCAAACTGCTCGGGCTCAATCCCGCCTGTACCCAGTAGGCAAACCCCGCAGATCGATAAAGATTAATGCGGACGCGGTGTTACGTTCAGGGGGCTGTCAAAGTTCGGGCTAGCGGCCTGTTGGGCTTCATGCACCGTAATGTGTGTCGCTTCACGGTAAGCCGATAGCCGCCTCGTTTGATCGCTAAAGCTTGGATGAATCGAGCCGACACGTAGTTGTAGTCCGAGATGGGCCCGAACTCCATGAATGCCGATGATCACCCCCGTTCAACGCTGGCTCAATGACCCCAAAAAACCGCAGTTGAAAGCTAAGCCGTTGAATCGGTTGATGACATTCAACTGCTCCGCAGTTGTCGGAGAATCGCCTAACCGACTATTACAGAAGAGTTTTGTCTTGCCGTTAATGTCAACTGCGGTTTCTAGTCTCTTACGACTTCAAAGTTTTGCGTCCTGGCACAGAAGTGCGAGGCCGAAACGATGCATTGCGGCTATGCGGCCATTGCAGGAACGATTGCGAAGTTGGTGAGGCGCTCGAACGCGGCGATGGCCATGCGGCCTGCTCGAGTCAGGTAGTAGCGGTAGGTGTTGGCGGCGCGCTTGATCAAGCCGAGGACGCGCAGGCGGCGGAGCTGGCGGGACAGTCGCGAGGGCGTTTGGTCAGGGAGTCGGCGCATCAAGTCACAGCGGGCCAAGCCATGGATGTTGAATTCGGGTCGTTGCACGGCGCGTAGGAGGGCTTGGTCGTTGGAATCGAAGAAGTTCAAGCCCTTGAAGGACCGGTCGCCGTCAGGTTTGGATTGCGTCACGCGTTCAAGCAGGCGTTGTCCGCTGCTGTGATCGTCCAGGCTGGAGAGGAACTCGAGATAGCGATGATTGCAGCCCAGCAGAATTTCGCGCAGGTCGATGAGACTGTAGATGGATTTCTTCAGTGGCGCGACTTCTCGCGTGGTGCGGCCGGTGCGGTGTTCCACCTTGCGGTGGTGCTTGAAGAACGAAACGTCATTGGTTGTGGTCTCGATGCGCAGGATGCGAGCGAACTTGTCGTAGATCTTGATAGAGACCGATCCGAATTTGTGCTTGATGCAGGTTCCCTCAATGCGCGTGCTCAGGCGCGAGCCAATCTCGGCGGCCAGTTGCGGGGTGATCTTCTTGCCCAGGAATGTGGCGATTTGCTCGGCCTTCACCGAGAGCACTGCCTCGCGGGCGAGCTGCTGGTACAGCGAGCCGAGGATCTTCTCGCTCTTGAACACCAAGTCGGTCGAGTATTCGGCCTGCATGATGCTCCAGTGGTAGGTCTGCCCAAAGACATCCAGGACGGGGCAGCACAGCTGGGCGTAGCGGTCCAGGTGGCGATGCAGCAACTCAGGCTTGAAGGTGTCGGCGAGTTCTTGCGCACGAGCGAAGTCGGTTATGCGAGCAAAAGCGTTGGTCGGCTGCGGCGAAGTCGATGCCCTCGCGCCGCATTCGTTGCGCCAGCCAACTGTGTCCGTTGCAGTAAACCTGCAGCCGGAACGGACAGTAGGTGGGCACGCGCACGTAGATGAGCCCCAGCTCTCGGTCCATCCAGTAGAAGTAGTAGTGCAGGCACTTGGTGGTGTCCGGGCGCAGGAAAGTGCGTCCGCTGGCCTTGTCGTGCCAGGGTTGATAGGTCGCGCAGGTCTCCATCGCCGATATCACGTGCACCAGGCCGGGCGCATCGCCACGCGCCGCGAGCACCTTGGCCACGACGTCTTCTTTGCGAACGTGGGCCTTGGCGATATGTTCGATCCTGGCGCCGTGCTCCGTTGCCAGCGCCTGAGCGGCATGGCGAACGCGCTCCCGCAGAGGCAGCGCGAACTGCGGGTAGTCGAAGATACGGATCCCACGGGAGACCAAGAAGCTGGTCATGCCCTCTGCGAAACACGCGCCGGGCAACGTGCCGGTGATGACGATCCGGTCGTAGCAAGACAGCACGCCTGCCAGATTCTCCGCGTACCGGGTCGTAAGCAGCTCCATGGCGGCCTCCGCATCGACAAGCTCCACGCAAGCGCTAGGGTACCGCTATTCCCCTGTTTGGTTCCGGCTCGTCCGGCTTAGGATGACCCAGGAGCGAACGACCATGGACCTACGCAATGCAATAACCCTTGCCGCCATGCTGGCCGCAGCGCCCGCGTTCGCGGCCCAACCACTGGCCTGCCTGATCGAGCCCGAGCAGGTTGCCGAAGTCGGCAGTCCGGTCGTCGGCGTCATCGAATCGATCCGCGTCGAACGCGGCGACCCGGTGCAGAAGGGGCAGATTCTCGCCGTCTTGCGCGCCGACCTCGAACGCGCGGCGGTCGAGGTTGCGCAGACGCGCGTCGAGGCCGGCGGCGAGGTGCGGGCTGCTCAGGCCAGTTTCGACTTCGCAGTGCAGCAGCGCACCCGCGCCGAGGATCTGTTCAACAAGAAATTCATCTCGCGCCAGGCGCTCGATCAGGCGCGCACCGAAGCCGACGTGGCCGAGCAGAAGCTGGTGCAGGCACGCGACCAGAAGCGCCTGTCGCAGCGCGAACTCGGCCTGGCGGCCGCCCAGGTCGCCCAGCGCGTCATCCGCAGCCCGATCGATGGCGTGGTTGCCGACCGTTACCTGTCGCCGGGCGAGCGCGTCGAAGAAAAGCCGCTGCTGCGGGTGGCCAAAGTCAATCCGCTGCGCGTCCAGGTGATCGTGCCGACTTCCTTGTATGGCCGCATCGAGCCGGGCAGCAGCGCGCTGGTGCTGCCCGAACTGCCCAATGCCGCACCGGCCACTGGCCGGGTGACGCTGGTCGATAAAGTCGTCGATGCCGCCAGCAACACCTTCCGCGTGCGCCTCGAACTGCCCAATCCCGATCTGGCGCTGCCAGCCGGCCTGCGTTGCAAGGCCGATTTCGGGATCGAAGCGATCGCCCAGCGGGCGGCGCCGATCGAGGCCACTGCCGTCGTGCGGCCGGCGGTACTCAAGCTCGAATCCAACCTCGGGGCCACTGGCCCTGATGGCCGCAGCGGCCACACTCGCACCTACTGAGCCCCGCGCACCCTGCCAGCCATTCCAATGCGCAAGCCTGCCTTCTTCCGCCGCAAGCCGATACTCGAAGAACTCGAGCCGCGCATTCTGTATTCGGCGGATGCGCAGACTGCGCTGCTCGGGGCGGACGACTTCTTCCACCAGGCCGAGGTGCGTACGCTGGAACCGGCCGCCCCGCCGAGCGCGAACACGTCGGTTCAGTTCGAGGCCGCCGAGCAGCGCAGCCACGAGCTTGTCTTCATCGACAAGCGGGTCGACGATTATCAACTTCTCGTCGATGACCTGCTGAGCGGGAACGATGGCTCGCGCCAGGTCGAGATCTTCCTGCTCGATCCGAACCGCGACGGCTTGGTGCAGATCGGCCAGGTGCTGGCGCAGCGCCACGACATCAGCGCGGTACACCTGATCTCGCATGGCGCGGACGGCAATGTCGAGTTGGGCAGCGGGAAGCTGAACTTCGATACGCTGATCAAGCAGGCCGCGCAGATCAAGGCCTGGGGTGATGCGCTGACCGACGACGCCGATCTGCTGATCTATGGCTGCGATGTGGCCGAGCATGCCGATGGCAAGGCGCTGGTCGATGCGCTGGCGCGCCTGACCGGGGCGGATGTTGCGGCGAGCACGAACCTGACCGGAAACGCCGACCTCGGCGGCGACTGGAATCTGGAGTACCAAACCGCAAAGATCGAAGCGCAATCAGCAATCAGCGAATCGGCGAAGGCAGACTTGACGAACGTGCTTGCGCTCGCTGTCGACGCGAGCTCGAGCGGGTCGACCCCCAATGCGACGAGCGTGACCGTGTCGCACACGACCTCTGGATCGAACCGGCTGATGCTGGTCGGCATCTCGCTGGAGCCCGAGAATGAGAGCGTGACCTCCGTGACCTACAACGGGGTCAACCTGACTCTGGTCGGCAGAGAGGACAACCCCGCCGGCAAGTCGCGGGTCGAGATTTGGCAATTGGTCGCCCCGGCCACTGGAACCCACGATGTGGTGGTAAACCTTACCGCCGGATCGAACAAGGGCGTGATTGTCGGCGTAACAACCTTCACCGGGGTCAATCAGATCAATCCGACCCTGGACTTCTCGTCCGCTTCGGGCAACTCGACCGCGGCGTCGACGACCTTGGCTTCCGCGACCAACGATCTGGTCTTCGGCGTCGTGCATTCGTACAAGGGCACCTCGGTTGCCCAGGGCGGGGGCAGACGGAATACTGGGATATCAGCGCGAACAATGCCAATGGCGGCGGAACGATCAAGGCTGGTGCCGCTTCGGTGACGAGCTCTTGGACCGTCAGGAACGATCTCTGGTCGGTGGCGGCGGTCGCGGTGCAGGCGGACACCAACTCGGCCCAGATCGCTTTGCTGACGCCCGTGCAGGACAGCTACCTCCAGGCCAGCAACCCGACTACGAATTCGGGTAGCGCCACGTCGATGGTGATCGATCGCGAAACGAACGATCTGCAGCGCGCTCTCGTGCAGTTCGACTTGAGTTCGATCCCGACCGGCGCGACCATCTCCAGCGCGACGATGAATCTAAATGCCACGCAAGTGGGCGGCTCGATCGGTATCGGCGCATACCAGGTGCTGCAGTCCTGGGCCGAGGCCAGCACCACCTGGAACCAGCGCTCCTCCGGGTCGAACTGGTCCAGCGCAGGCGGCACCTACAATGCCACCGCAACGGATTCGATCACCGCAACGGCCCTCGGGGTGCAAGCCTTTAACCTCACGGGATTGGTGCAGGCGTGGTCCGCCGGCACGCAGCAGAACTACGGTGTGCTGGTGGGCAGCCCGGACGGGGGCGGCAACCGCACAGTCACCTACGACAGCCGCGAAGGCACGGTGCCGCCGGTGCTGCGCGTCATCTACACGCTGCCGGCCAATGCGGCGCCGAGCCTCGACGCGGGCAAGAGCCCGGTGCTGTCTGCGATCGGCGAAGACGCCGCGGCTCCGGTGGGCGCGGTCGGCACGCTGGTCTCGGCACTGGTCGATTTCGCGACACCCTCGGGCCAGGTCGACAACGTCACCGATGTCGACGCCGGCGCGTTGCTCGGCATCGCGGTCACCGCTGCCGACACCGGCAACGGCAGTTGGTACTACTCCACCAACAACGGCAGCAACTGGAACGTCTTGGGCGCGGTGACCAACGCTTCCGCGCGCCTGCTCGCCGCCGACGCGAACACGCGGCTGTACTTCCGGCCGAACGCCGATTTCAACGGCACCTTGTCCAGCGCGATCACCTTCCGCGCGTGGGACCAGACCAGCGGCACCGCCGGCGCCACGGCCGACACCTCGACGAACGGCGGTACGACGGCCTTCTCGAGCGCCACCGACACCGCCGCGCTGACGGTCACGGCAGTCAACGACGCGCCGGTGCTGGCCGACGCCGCACTGGGCCTGACCGTGGCCGAAGACGCCGGTGCACCGTCGGGTGTGGTCGGTTCGCTCGTCAGCGCCTTCACCGGCGGCATCAGCGACCCGGATGGCGGGGTGGCTAAGGGCATTGCCATCGTGGCCAGCAACGAGAGCAACGGCACCTGGTACTACAGCACCAACGGCGGCAGCACCTGGACGGTGGTGGGCACGGTCAACTCAGGCAGCTCGCTGCTGCTCGCCGACAACGCGAGCACGCGGCTGTATTTCGCGCCGGGCGCGAACTACAACGGCGTCAGCGCCGGCGCGCTGACCATCCGCGCCTGGGACACGACCAGCGGCACGGTCGCAACCAAGGTCAGCACGGCGAGCACGGGAGGCATCACTGCGTTTTCCGCGGCCACCGACGCGATCGACGTGACGGTCACGGCCGTCAACGACGCACCCACGCTGGGCAACGGTGCGCTGGCCGCGGTCAACGAAGACAGCGCCAGCCCGGTCGGCCAGAGCGTGGGCACGATCTTCAGCGGCCAGTTCACCGACATTGATGCCGGTGCAAGTTTCGGCGGCATCGCCGTGGTCGGCAACACCGCCAACGCCGGCACGCAGGGCAGCTGGCAGTATTCCACCAACGGCGGCACCAACTGGTTTGCCATCGGCACCGTCGCCGACAACGCCAGCGCGCTGGCGATCAGCAGCACGAGCCTGATCCGCTTCGTGCCGGTGGCTGACTACAACGGTGCGCCGCCGGCACTCACGGTGCGCGGGCTGGACAACACCCACGTCGGTGGCTACTCGAGCACCGCGGGCAGCGAGACGCGCGTCAATGTCAACAGCTCGGTCAACGGCGGCAGCACCGCGATCGCCGCGGCCACCGCCAGCCTGTCGACCTCGATCACGCCGGTCAACGATGCGCCCGTGCTCACCACCAGTGGCAGCACCCTAACCTACACCGAGAACCAGGCCGCCACGGCCGTCGACGCCGCGCTCACGGTCAGTGACGTCGACAGCACCAATCTCGCCGGTGCGACGGTGACGATCAGCGCCAACTACGCCAACGGCCAGGACGTGCTGGCCTTCACCAATCAACTGGGGATTACCGGCAGCTGGACTGCCGGCACCGGCATCCTGACGCTGAGCGGCACGACGACGGTGGCCAATTATCAGACGGCGCTGCGCAGCGTGACCTACGCCAACACGAGTGACGATCCCAGCGTGCTCACCCGCACGATTTCCGTCGTCGTAAGCGATGGTGGTCTGCCCAGTTCGGTCGCGACGCGTGACATCGCGGTGAGTGCGGTCAATGATCCGCCCGCGGTGTTCGCCCCAGCCGCCATCGCCGTGATCGAGGATTTGCCCTCGGCGATCGCTGGAATCGTGGTGCACGACGTCGATGCCGGCGGCGGCAGCGTGACCGCCACGTTCACCGTGTCCTCCGGGACACTTTCCGCCAGCTCGGGGGGCGGTGTGGTTGTAGGCGGCAGTGCGATCGCCCTGACGTTGACCGGCAGCATCAGTAATCTGAATGCCTTCCTCGGAGCCAACAGCCTCAGCTTCACCACGGCGCTCGATGACACCTCGGCGGTGACACTCGGTGTGTCGCTGAACGATGCAGGCAACACCGGCAGCGGTGGACCCCTGTCTTCCGGCGTGACGAACGTGACGTTGAACGTCACCCCAGTGGACGACACCGCTCCGGTGGCCAACGCCGACGCCATCGTGGTGGCCGAAGGCGGCACCGCCACCAGCCTGGTCGGCGGGGCGGCCAGCGTGATGGCCAACGACGGCGGCCTGAGCGACACCCCGGTCAATGTCAGCCTGGTGACTAACGTCACCCACGGCACGCTGACCCTGAACGCCGACGGCAGCTTCAGCTACACCCACGACGGCTCGGAGAACTTCAGCGACAGCTTCAGCTACCGGCTGACCGACAACGACGGCCAGACCAGCACCGCCACGGTCAGCATCACGATCAGCCCGGTCAGCGATGCCACCCCGGTGGCCAACGCCGATGCCATCACCGTGGCCGAAGGCGGCACCGCCACCAGCCTGGTCGGCGGGGCGACCAACGTCAAGACCAACGACAGCGGCCTGAGCGATACGCCGGTCAATGTCAGTGTGGTGAGTGGTCCGGCCCACGCCAGCGCCTTCACCCTGAACGCCGACGGCAGCTTCAGCTACACCCACGACGGCTCGGAGAACTTCAGCGACAGCTTCAGCTACCAGCTGACCGACAACGACGGCCAGACCAGCACCGCCACGGTGAGCATCACCATCAGCCCGGTCAGCGACACCACGCCAGTGGCCTCTGATGATGCCATCAGTGTTGCCGAGGGCGGCACCGCCACCAGCCTGGTCGGCGGGGCCACCAGCGTGATGGCCAACGACAGCGGCCTGAGCGATACGCCGGTCAATGTCAGTGTGGTGAGTGGTCCGGCCCACGCCAGCGCCTTCACCCTGAACGCCGACGGCAGCTTCAGCTACACCCACGACGGCTCGGAGAACTTCAGCGACAGCTTCAGCTACCAGCTGACCGACAACGACGGCCAGACCAGCACCGCCACGGTGAGCATCACCATCAGCCCGGTCAGCGACACCACGCCAGTGGCCTCTGACGATGCCATCGCCGTTGCCGAAGGCGGCACCGCAACGGCTCTGGTCGGCGGGGCGACCAGCGTGATGGCCAACGACAGCGGCCTGAGCGATACGCCGGTCAATGTCAGTGTGGTGAGTGGTCCGGCCCACGCCAGTGCCTTCACCCTGAACGCCGACGGCAGCTTCAGCTACACGCACGACGGCTCGGAGAACTTCAGCGACAGCTTCAGCTACCAGCTGACCGACAACGACGGCCAGACCAGCACCGCCACGGTCAGCATCACGATCAGCCCGGTCAGCGATGCCACGCCAGTGGCCTCTGATGATGCCATCGCCGTTGCCGAAGGCGGCACCGCCACCGCCCTGGTCGGCGGGGCGACCAGCGTGATGGCCAACGACAGCGGCCTGAGCGATACGCCGGTCAATGTCAGTGTGGTGAGTGGTCCGGCCCACGCCAGCGCCTTCACCCTGAACGCCGACGGCAGCTTCAGCTACACCCACGACGGCTCGGAGAACTTCAGCGACAGCTTCAGCTACCAGCTGACCGACAACGACGGCCAGGTCAGTGACGCCACCGTCAATATCACGATCACGCCGGTCAGCGATACGACGCCGGTGGCCAACGCCGATGCCATCAGCGTGGCCGAGGGCGGCACCGCCACCAGCCTGGTCGGCGGGGCGACCAGCGTGATGGCCAACGACAGCGGCCTGAGCGATACGCCGGTCAACGTCAGTGTGGTGACTGACGTCACCCACGGCACGCTGACGTTGAACGCCGACGGCAGCTTCAGCTACACCCACGACGGCTCGGAGAACTTCAGCGACAGCTTCAGCTACCGGCTGACCGACAACGACGGCCAGAGCAGTGATGCCACGGTCAGCATCACGATCAGCCCGGTCAGCGACACGACCCCGGCTGCGGTTGCCGATGCCATCAGTGTTGCCGAAGGCGGCACCGCCACCAGCCTGGTCGGCGGGGCGGCCAGCGTGATGGCCAACGACAGCGGCCTGAGCGATACACCGGTCAATGTCAGCCTGGTGAGCGACGTGTCTCACGGCAGCCTGACCCTCAACGCCGACGGCACGTTCAGCTACGTGCACGATGGTTCCGAGAACTTCAGCGACAGCTTCAGCTACCGGCTGACCGACAACGACGGCCAGACCAGCACCGCCACGGTCAGCATCACGATCAGCCCGGTCAGCGACACGACACCGGCAGCCAACGCCGACGCCATCAGCGTTGCCGAAGGCGGCACCGCCACCAGCCTGGTCGGCGGGGCGGCCAGCGTGATGGCCAACGACACGGGTCTCAGTGACACGCCGGTCAACGTCAGCCTGGTGACCGACGTGGCCCACGGCAGCCTGACGCTCAATGCCGACGGCAGCTTCAGCTACACCCACGACGGCTCGGAGAACTTCAGCGACAGCTTCAGCTACCAGCTGACCGACAACGACGGCCAGACCAGCACCGCCACGGTGAGCATCACGATCAGCCCGGTCAGCGATGCCACGCCAGTGGCCTCTGATGATGCCATCGCCGTTGCCGAAGGCGGCACCGCCACCAGCCTGGTCGGCGGGGCGAGCAGCGTGATGGCCAACGACAGCGGCCTGAGCGATACGCCGGTCAATGTCAGTGTGGTGAGTGGTCCGGCCCACGCCAGCGCCTTCACCCTGAACGCCGACGGCAGCTTCAGCTACACCCACGACGGCTCGGAGAACTTCGCCGACAGCTTCAGCTACCGGCTGACCGACAACGACGGCCAGGTCAGTGAGGCCACCGTCAATATCACGATCAGCCCGGTCAGCGACACGACGCCAGTGGCCTCCGACGATGCCATCAGCGTGGCCGAGGGCGGCACCGCCACCAGCCTGGTCGGTGGGGCGAGCAGCGTGATGGCCAACGACGGGGGCCTCGCCGACACCCCGGTCAATGTCAGCCTGGTCAGCAGCGTGGCCCACGGCACGCTAACCCTGAACGCCGACGGCAGCTTCAGCTACACCCACGACGGCTCGGAGAACTTCAGCGACAGCTTCAGCTACCGGCTGACCGACAACGACGGCCAGAGCAGCACCGCCACGGTCAGCATCACGATCAGCCCGGTCAGCGATGCCACGCCAGTGGCCTCTGATGATGCCATCGCCGTGGCCGAAGGCGGCACCGCCACCAGCCTGGTCGGCGGGGCGAGCAGCGTGATGGCCAACGACAGCGGCCTGAGCGATACGCCGGTCAATGTCAGTGTGGTGAGTGGTCCGGCCCACGCCAGCGCCTTCACCCTGAACGCCGACGGCAGCTTCAGCTACACCCACGACGGCTCGGAGAACTTCAGCGACAGCTTCAGCTACCGGCTGACCGACAACGACGGCCAGGTCAGTGACGCCACCATCAATATCACGATCACCCCGGTGAGCGACACGACGCCAGTGGCCTCTGACGATGCCATCGCCGTTGCCGAAGGCGGCACCGCCACCAGCCTGGTCGGCGGGGCGGCCAGCGTGATGGCCAACGACGGGGGCCTCGCCGACACCCCGGTCAATGTCAGCCTGGTCAGCGGCGTGGCCCACGGCAGCCTGACGCTCAACGCCGACGGCAGCTTCAGCTACACCCACGACGGCTCGGAGAACTTCAGCGACAGCTTCAGCTACCAGCTGAGCGACAACGACGGCGAGACCAGCACCGCCACGGTCAGCATCACGATCAGCCCGGTCAGCGACACCACGCCAGTGGCCTCTGATGATGCCATCGCCGTGGCCGAAGGCGGCACCGCCACCAGCCTGGTCGGTGGGGCGAGCAGCGTGATGGCCAACGACACTGGCCTGAGCGACACCCCGGTCAATGTCAGCCTGGTCAGCAGCGTGGCCCACGGCACGCTAACCCTGAACGCCGACGGCAGCTTCAGCTACACCCACGACGGCACGGAGAACTTCAGCGACAGCTTCAGTTACCAGCTGACCGACAACGACGGCCAGGTCAGTGAGGCCACCGTCAATATCACGATCACGCCGGTCAGCGACACGACGCCAGTGGCCTCCGACGATGCCATCGCCGTTGCCGAAGGCGGCACCGCCACCACCCTGGTCGGTGGGGCGAGCAGCGTGATGGCCAACGACAGCGGCCTGAGCGACACCCCGGTCAATGTCAGCCTGGTCAGCAGCGTGGCCCACGGCACGCTAACCCTGAACGCCGACGGCAGCTTCAGCTACACCCACGACGGCTCGGAGAACTTCAGCGACAGCTTCACCTACCGGCTCACCGACAACGACGGACAGGTCAGTGACGCGACGGTGAGCATCAGCATCACGCCGGTCAGCGACACGACGCCAGCGGCCTCTGACGATGCCATCAGCGTTGCCGAAGGCGGTACCGCCACGACCCTGGTCGGCGGGGCGGCCAACGTCAAGACCAACGACACGGGTCTGGCCGACAGCCCGGTCAATGTCAGCCTGGTCAGCGACGTCAGCCACGGCACGCTGACCCTCAACGCCGACGGCAGCTTCAGCTACACCCACGACGGCTCGGAGAACTTCAGCGACAGCTTCAGCTACCAGCTGACCGACAACGACGGACAGGTCAGTGACGCGACGGTGAGCATCAGCATCACCCCGGTCAGCGACACGACGCCGGCAGCCAACGCCGATGCCATCAGTGTCGCCGAGGGCGGCACCGCCACCACCCTGGTCGGTGGGGCGAGCAGCGTGATGGCCAACGACACTGGCCTGAGCGACTCCCCGGTCAATGTCAGCCTGGTCACCGACGTCAGCCACGGCAGCCTGACCCTCAACGCCGACGGCACGTTCAGCTACACCCACGACGGCTCGGAGAACTTCAGCGACAGCTTCAGCTACCGGCTGACCGACAACGACGGCCAGAGCAGTGATGCCACGGTCAGCATCACGATCAGCCCGGTCAGCGACACGACCCCGGCTGCGGTTGCCGATGCCATCAGTGTTGCCGAAGGCGGCACCGCTACCAGCCTGGTCGGCGGGGCGGCCAGCGTGATGGCCAACGACAGCGGCCTGAGCGATACACCGGTCAATGTCAGCCTGGTGAGCGACGTGTCTCACGGCAGCCTGACCCTCAACGCCGACGGCACGTTCAGCTACGTGCACGATGGTTCCGAGAACTTCAGCGACAGCTTCAGCTACCGGCTGACCGACAACGACGGCCAGACCAGCACCGCCACGGTCAGCATCACGATCAGCCCGGTCAGCGACACGACACCGGCAGCCAACGCCGACGCCATCAGCGTTGCCGAAGGCGGCACCGCCACCAGCCTGGTCGGCGGGGCGGCCAGCGTGATGGCCAACGACACGGGTCTCAGTGACACGCCGGTCAACGTCAGCCTGGTGACCGACGTGGCCCACGGCAGCCTGACGCTCAATGCCGACGGCAGCTTCAGCTACACCCACGACGGCTCGGAGAACTTCAGCGACAGCTTCAGCTACCAGCTGACCGACAACGACGGCCAGACCAGCACCGCCACGGTGAGCATCACGATCAGCCCGGTCAGCGATGCCACGCCAGTGGCCTCTGATGATGCCATCGCCGTTGCCGAAGGCGGCACCGCCACCAGCCTGGTCGGCGGGGCGACGAACGTCAAGACCAACGACACGGGTCTCAGTGACACGCCGGTCAACGTCAGCCTGGTGACCGACGTGTCTCACGGCAGCCTGACCCTCAACGCCGACGGCACGTTCAGCTACGTGCACGATGGTTCCGAGAACTTCAGCGACAGCTTCAGCTACCGGCTGACCGACAACGACGGCCAGACCAGCACCGCCACGGTCAGCATCACGATCAGCCCGGTCAGCGACACGACACCGGCAGCCAACGCCGACGCCATCAGCGTTGCCGAAGGCGGCACCGCCACCAGCCTGGTCGGCGGGGCGGCCAGCGTGATGGCCAACGACACGGGTCTCAGTGACACGCCGGTCAACGTCAGCCTGGTGACCGACGTGGCTCACGGCAGCCTGACGCTCAATGCCGACGGCACGTTCAGCTACACCCACGACGGCTCGGAGAACTTCAGCGACAGCTTCACCTACCGGCTGACCGACAACGACGGCCAGGTCAGTGACGCCACCGTCAATATCACGATGACGCCGGTCAGCGACACGACGCCAGTGGCCTCTGATGATGCCATCGCCGTTGCCGAAGGCGGCACCGCCACCAGCCTGGTCGGCGGGGCGGCCAGCGTGATGGCCAACGACACGGGTCTCAGTGACACGCCGGTCAACGTCAGCCTGGTGACCGACGTGGCCCACGGCAGCCTGACGCTCAATGCCGACGGCAGCTTCAGCTACAGCCACGACGGCTCGGAGAACTTCAGCGACAGCTTCAGCTACCAGCTGACCGACAACGACGGCGAGACCAGCACCGCCACGGTCAGCATCACGATCAGCCCGGTCAGCGATACGACGCCGGTGGCCTCTGACGATGCCATCGCCGTTGCCGAAGGCGGCACCGCCACCAGCCTGGTCGGCGGGGCGGCCAGCGTGATGGCCAACGACACGGGTCTCAGTGACACGCCGGTCAACGTCAGCCTGGTGACCGACGTGTCTCACGGCAGCCTGACCCTCAACGCCGACGGCACGTTCAGCTACGTGCACGATGGTTCCGAGAACTTCAGTGACAGCTTCAGCTACCGGCTGACCGACAACGACGGCCAGAGCAGCACCGCCACGGTCAGCATCACGATCAGCCCGGTCAGCGACACCACGCCAGCGGCCTCTGACGATGCCATCAGTGTTGCCGAGGGCGGTACCGCCACCAGCCTGGTCGGTGGGGCGAGCAGCGTGATGGCCAACGACACTGGCCTGAGCGACACCCCGGTCAATGTCAGCCTGGTCAGCGGCGTGGCCCACGGCAGCCTGACGCTCAACGCCGACGGCAGCTTCAGCTACACCCACGACGGCTCGGAGAACTTCAGCGACAGCTTCAGCTACCGGCTGACCGACAACGACGGCCAGACCAGCACCGCCACGGTCAGCATCACGATCAGCCCGGTCAGCGACACGACGCCAGTGGCCTCTGACGATGCCATCGCCGTTGCCGAAGGCGGCACCGCCACCAGCCTGGTCGGCGGGGCGGCCAGCGTGATGGCCAACGACACGGGTCTCAGTGACACGCCGGTCAATGTCAGCCTAGTGAGCGGCGGCGTGGCTCACGGCAGCCTGACGCTCAATGCCGACGGCACGTTCAGCTACACCCACGACGGCTCGGAGAACTTCAGCGACAGCTTCAGCTACCGGCTGACCGACAACGACGGCCAGACCAGCAATGCCACGGTGAGCATCAGCATCACCCCGGTCAGCGACACCACCCCGGCGGCCCTCGACGATGCCATCGCCGTTGCCGAGGGCGGCACCGCCACCAGCCTGGTCGGCGGGGCGGCCAGCGTGATGGCCAACGACACGGGTCTCAGTGACACGCCGGTCAACGTCAGCCTGGTGACCGACGTGGCTCACGGCAGCCTGACCCTCAACGCCGACGGCACGTTCAGCTACGTGCACGATGGTTCCGAGAACTTCAGTGACAGCTTCAGCTACCGGCTGACCGACAACGACGGCCAGGTCAGTGACGCCACCGTCAATATCACGATGACGCCGGTCAGCGACACGACGCCAGTGGCCTCTGATGATGCCATCGCCGTTGCCGAAGGCGGCACCGCCACCAGCCTGGTCGGCGGGGCGGCCAGCGTGATGGCCAACGACACGGGTCTCAGTGACACGCCGGTCAACGTCAGCCTGGTGACCGACGTGGCCCACGGCAGCCTGACGCTCAATGCCGACGGCAGCTTCAGCTACAGCCACGACGGCTCGGAGAACTTCAGCGACAGCTTCAGCTACCAGCTGACCGACAACGACGGCGAGACCAGCACCGCCACGGTCAGCATCACGATCAGCCCGGTCAGCGATACGACGCCGGTGGCCTCTGACGATGCCATCGCCGTTGCCGAAGGCGGCACCGCCACCAGCCTGGTCGGCGGGGCGGCCAGCGTGATGGCCAACGACACGGGTCTCAGTGACACGCCGGTCAACGTCAGCGTGGTGACCGACGTGTCTCACGGCAGCCTGACCCTCAACGCCGACGGCACGTTCAGCTACGTGCACGATGGTTCCGAGAACTTCAGTGACAGCTTCAGCTACCGGCTGACCGACAACGACGGCCAGAGCAGCACCGCCACGGTCAGCATCACGATCAGCCCGGTCAGCGACACCACGCCAGCGGCCTCTGACGATGCCATCAGTGTTGCCGAGGGCGGTACCGCCACCAGCCTGGTCGGTGGGGCGAGCAGCGTGATGGCCAACGACACTGGCCTGAGCGACACCCCGGTCAATGTCAGCCTGGTCAGCAGCGTGGCCCACGGCACGCTAACCCTGAACGCCGACGGCAGCTTCAGCTACACCCACGACGGCTCGGAGAACTTCAGCGACAGCTTCAGCTACCGGCTGACCGACAACGACGGCCAGACCAGCACCGCCACGGTCAGCATCACGATCAGCCCGGTCAGCGATGCCACGCCAGTGGCCTCCGACGATGCCATCAGCGTTGCCGAGGGCGGCACCGCCACCAGCCTGGTAGGCGGGGCGGCCAGCGTGATGGCCAACGACAGCGGCCTGAGCGACACCCCGGTCACCGTCAGCCTGGTGACCGACGTCAGTCACGGCACGCTGACGCTGAATGCCGACGGCAGCTTCAGCTACACCCACGACGGCTCGGAGAACTTCAGCGACAGCTTCAGCTACCAGCTGACCGACAACGACGGCCAGACCAGCACCGCCACGGTCAGCATCGCGATCAGCCCGGTCAGCGACACCACGCCAGTGGCCTCTGATGATGCCATCGCCGTTGCCGAAGGCGGCACTGCCACCAGCCTGGTCGGCGGGGCGGCCAGCGTGATGGCCAACGACAGCGGCCTGAGCGATACGCCGGTCAATGTCAGTGTGGTGAGTGGTCCGGCCCACGCCAGCGCCTTCACCCTGAACGCCGACGGCAGCTTCAGCTACACCCACGACGGCTCGGAGAACTTCAGCGACAGCTTCAGCTACCAGCTGACCGACAACGACGGCCAGACCAGCACCGCCACGGTCAGCATCACGATCAGCCCGGTCAGCGACACCACGCCGGTGGCCAACGCCGATGCCATCAGCGTGGCCGAGGGCGGCACCGCCACCAGCCTGGTCGGCGGGGCGGCCAGCGTGATGGCCAACGACAGCGGCCTGAGCGATACGCCGGTCAATGTCAGTGTGGTGAGTGGTCCGGCCCACGCCAGCGCCTTCACCCTGAACGCCGACGGCAGCTTCAGCTACACCCACGACGGCTCGGAGAACTTCAGCGACAGCTTCAGCTACCGGCTGACCGACAACGACGGCCAGACCAGCACCGCCACGGTCAGCATCACGATCAGCCCGGTCAGCGATGCCACCCCGGTGGCCAACGCCGATGCCATCAGCGTGGCCGAGGGCGGCACCGCCACCAGCCTGGTCGGCGGGGCGGCCAACGTCAAGACCAACGACACGGGTCTGGCCGACAGCCCGGTCAATGTCAGCCTAGTCAGCGACGTCATCCACGGCACGCTGACGCTCAACGCCGACGGCACGTTCAGCTACCTCCACGACGGCTCGGAGAACTTCAGCGACAGCTTCAGCTACCGGCTGACCGACAACGACGGCCAGACCAGCACCGCCACGGTCAGCATCACGATCAGCCCGGTCAGCGACACCACGCCAGTGGCCTCTGATGATGCCATCAGTGTTGCCGAAGGCGGCACCGCCACCAGCCTGGTCGGCGGGGCCACGAACGTCAAGACCAACGACACGGGTCTGACCGACACCCCGGTCAACGTCAGCCTGGTGACCGACGTGGCCCACGGCACGCTGACGCTCAACGCCGACGGCAGCTTCAGCTACACCCACGACGGCTCGGAGAACTTCAGCGACAGCTTCAGCTACCGGCTGACCGACAACGACGGCCAGACCAGCACCGCCACGGTCAGCATCACGATCAGCCCGGTCAGCGATACGACGCCGGTGGCCAACGCCGATGCCATCAGCGTGGCCGAGGGCGGCACCGCCACCGCCCTGGTCGGCGGGGCGGCCAGCGTGATGGCCAACGACGGCGGCCTGAGCGACACGCCGGTCAATGTCAGTGTGGTGAGTGGTCCGGCCCACGCCAGCGCCTTCACCCTGAACGCCGACGGCAGCTTCAGCTACACCCACGACGGCTCGGAGAACTTCAGCGACAGCTTCAGCTACCGGCTGACCGACAACGACGGCCAGACCAGCACCGCCACGGTCAGCATCACGATCAGCCCGGTCAGCGACACCACGCCAGTGGCCTCTGATGATGCCATCAGTGTTGCCGAAGGCGGCACCGCCACCAGCCTGGTCGGCGGGGCCACGAACGTCAAGACCAACGACACGGGTCTGACCGACACCCCGGTCAACGTCAGCCTGGTGACCGACGTGTCGCACGGCACGCTGACGCTCAACGCCGACGGCAGCTTCAGCTACACCCACGACGGCTCGGAGAACTTCAGCGACAGCTTCAGCTACCGGCTGACCGACAACGACGGCCAGACCAGCACCGCCACGGTCAGCATCACGATCAGCCCGGTCAGCGACACCACGCCAGTGGCCTCTGATGATGCCATCAGTGTTGCCGAAGGCGGCACCGCCACCAGCCTGGTCGGCGGGGCCACGAACGTCAAGACCAACGACACGGGTCTGACCGACACCCCGGTCAACGTCAGCCTGGTGACCGACGTGGCCCACGGCACGCTGACGCTCAACGCCGACGGCAGCTTCAGCTACACCCACGACGGCTCGGAGAACTTCAGCGACAGCTTCAGCTACCGGCTGACCGACAACGACGGCCAGACCAGCACCGCCACGGTCAGCATCACGATCAGCCCGGTCAGCGATACGACGCCGGTGGCCAACGCCGATGCCATCAGCGTGGCCGAGGGCGGCACCGCCACCGCCCTGGTCGGCGGGGCGGCCAGCGTGATGGCCAACGACGGCGGCCTGAGCGACACGCCGGTCAATGTCAGTGTGGTGAGTGGTCCGGCCCACGCCAGCGCCTTCACCCTGAACGCCGACGGCAGCTTCAGCTACACCCACGACGGCTCGGAGAACTTCAGCGACAGCTTCAGCTACCAGCTGACCGACAACGACGGCCAGACCAGCACCGCCACGGTCAGCATCACCATCAGCCCGGTCAGCGATGCCACCCCGGTGGCCAACGCCGATGCCATCGCCGTTGCCGAAGGCGGCACCGCCACCAGCCTGGTCGGCGGGGCGGCCAGCGTCAAGACCAACGACACGGGTCTGGCCGACAGCCCGGTCAATGTCAGCCTGGTCAGCGACGTCAGCCACGGCATGCTGACGCTCAACGCCGACGGCAGCTTCAGCTACACCCACAACGGCTCGGAGAACTTCAGCGACAGCTTCAGCTACCGGCTCACCGACAACGACGGGCAGACCAGCACCGCCACGGTCAGCATCACGATCAGCCCGGTCAGCGATGCCACCCCGGTGGCCAACGCCGATGCCATCAGCGTGGCCGAGGGCGGCACCGCCACCAGCCTGGTCGGCGGGGCGGCCAACGTCAAGACCAACGACACGGGTCTGGCCGACAGCCCGGTCAATGTCAGCCTAGTCAGCGACGTCATCCACGGCACGCTGACGCTCAACGCCGACGGCACGTTCAGCTACCTCCACGACGGCTCGGAGAACTTCAGCGACAGCTTCAGCTACCGGCTGACCGACAACGACGGCCAGACCAGCACCGCCACGGTCAGCATCACGATCAGCCCGGTCAGCGATACGACGCCGGTGGCCAACGCCGATGCCATCAGCGTGGCCGAGGGCGGCACCGCCACCGCCCTGGTCGGCGGGGCGGCCAGCGTGATGGCCAACGACGGCGGCCTGAGCGACACGCCGGTCAATGTCAGTGTGGTGAGTGGTCCGGCCCACGCCAGCGCCTTCACCCTGAACGCCGACGGCAGCTTCAGCTACACCCACGACGGCTCGGAGAACTTCAGCGACAGCTTCAGCTACCGGCTGACCGACAACGACGGCCAGACCAGCACCGCCACGGTCAGCATCACGATCAGCCCGGTCAGCGACACCACGCCAGTGGCCTCTGATGATGCCATCAGTGTTGCCGAAGGCGGCACCGCCACCAGCCTGGTCGGCGGGGCCACGAACGTCAAGACCAACGACACGGGTCTGACCGACACCCCGGTCAACGTCAGCCTGGTGACCGACGTGTCGCACGGCACGCTGACGCTCAACGCCGACGGCAGCTTCAGCTACACCCACGACGGCTCGGAGAACTTCAGCGACAGCTTCAGCTACCGGCTGACCGACAACGACGGCCAGACCAGCACCGCCACGGTCAGCATCACGATCAGCCCGGTCAGCGACACCACGCCAGTGGCCTCTGATGATGCCATCAGTGTTGCCGAAGGCGGCACCGCCACCAGCCTGGTCGGCGGGGCCACGAACGTCAAGACCAACGACACGGGTCTGACCGACACCCCGGTCAACGTCAGCCTGGTGACCGACGTGTCGCACGGCACGCTGACGCTCAACGCCGACGGCAGCTTCAGCTACACCCACGACGGCTCGGAGAACTTCAGCGACAGCTTCAGCTACCAGCTGACCGACAACGACGGCCAGACCAGCACCGCCACGGTCAGCATCACGATCAGCCCGGTCAGCGATACGACGCCGGTGGCCAACGCCGATGCCATCAGCGTGGCCGAGGGCGGCACCGCCACCGCCCTGGTCGGCGGGGCGGCCAGCGTGATGGCCAACGACGGCGGCCTGAGCGACACGCCGGTCAATGTCAGTGTGGTGAGTGGTCCGGCCCACGCCAGCGCCTTCACCCTGAACGCCGACGGCAGCTTCAGCTACACCCACGACGGCTCGGAGAACTTCAGCGACAGCTTCAGCTACCAGCTGACCGACAACGACGGCCAGACCAGCACCGCCACGGTCAGCATCACCATCAGCCCGGTCAGCGATGCCACCCCGGTGGCCAACGCCGATGCCATCGCCGTTGCCGAAGGCGGCACCGCCACCAGCCTGGTCGGCGGGGCGGCCAGCGTCAAGACCAACGACACGGGTCTGGCCGACAGCCCGGTCAATGTCAGCCTGGTCAGCGACGTCAGCCACGGCATGCTGACGCTCAACGCCGACGGCAGCTTCAGCTACACCCACGACGGCTCGGAGAACTTCAGCGACAGCTTCAGCTACCGGCTCACCGACAACGACGGGCAGACCAGCACCGCCACGGTCAGCATCACGATCAGCCCGGTCAGCGACAATTCGCCGGTCATCACCAGCAGCAGCCAAGTCACGGTCACCGAGAACACCAGGACGGTGGTTACCGTCACCAGTTTCGATCTCGATGGCGACGCACCGGTTTATGGCATTGCCGGCGGTGCCGACGCAACCCGCTTCACGATCGATCCGAATACCGGTGTGCTCACCTTTATCGCTTCCCCCGATTACGAGAACCCGAGCGACGCCAACCTCGACAACACCTACGACGTAATCGTGCGGGTCAGCGACGGCACGCTCAGCGACACCCAGGCGATCGCGGTGACGGTGACCGACATCGACGAGAGCGATATCGGGCCGGTGCAGGATCGCGATGGTGCGCCGAACGCTGTCGTCGAGAATGCTCCAAGTGGAACGGCCGTCGGCATCACGGCTGTTGCCGTCGATCCTGATGGATCGGCAAAGGTCAGCTACAGCCTCGATGACAGCGCGGGGGGGCGTTTTTCGATCGACCCTGAGTCCGGCGTGGTCCAGGTTGCCGACGGATCGCTGCTCGACTTCGAGTCGATGAATACCCACACCATTCTCGTACGCGCTACGTCGACCGATGGAAGTGTTTCCACTCAGGAATTCACCATCGCGCTCAATGACGCAAATGAATTCGCGATCGGTGGGGTCACCGACGTCAATGTGGCGTCGAATGCGGTCGATGAACTGTCCCCGGCAGGTACGCTGATCGGCGTCACTGCCTTCGCAAGCGATGCCGACGGCAGCAATCATGCGGTCACCTACAGCCTGGACGACGATGGCGGCGTATTCGCCATTCACCCGGCCAGCGGCATCATCACCCTCGCGCAGGGAAGCAGCCTGAGCGACGCGTCGGTGCTGTCGGCTACGATCACCGTGCGGGCGACCAGCGCCGACGGCAGTTTTAGCACGCTGACCATGGCCGTCGAGATTTCGCGGGCCAGCCGGAATGTGATCGGTACCGACAAGATCCCCGCGGGTGGTGGAGACATGCCGGGCGCAGGCGTTGGTGGTTCGAGTGGTGCTTCAGATGGCAGCGTGGCACGCGCAGAGATTGCCCGGCCCAGCGGCGATTCAAAAGGCGCTTCGTCGGCTGCTTTCCCACCGGAGCAGTCTGCGGCGAGCGAACGGCAGAGCGACGGCTGGATCCTCGTTGCCGACCGGCAGCCGGAGTTGCCCGAAGTGTCGGGCGGGCACGCGCCGGTTGTCGCCGCACCGACTCCCGATCACGGTACGCGCATCGAAATGGTCGAACTGGACAAGCAAGACGACGGCATCTTGCGCCTGCTCTCTCTCATGCAGACGAATCAGAAGACGGGCGCATCGCCCCAGGCGCTTGATAACCTCGAGTTGGCCATCGAGCACGAAACAGAACAAGTGGGGAACGATGGCGGACTGGATATTCAGGTCGATGCCGTGAGAGTGACCGCGCTTACCCTGACGGTCGGCGTCGTCTGGTGGGCACTGCGCATAAGCGGGCTTGCCGCGGGTGTTGCGGCGTCGTTGCCTTTCTGGCGCCAGATCGACGTGCTCTCGATCCTGCCCGATTCGCAAACCGACGAGCCCGGTTGGGGCGAGGATGCGGATTCGGAGGCTCGGCGCGAGGAGTTGGCCGTTGCCGACGTGTTCGAGTCACCGCGCTGACATGAGAGCGACTCTCGCTGTCGAATACGGAAATAAATGACAATTTGACGAAATAATCTGACAACGAAGCCGACTTTGGGTGCCAATACCTGATGCTTGACAGAGGCGGCAACCACTCTTAGTCGTTGTCACCGAGTTCCGGCAAACAGCGACACATTGCCAGAAATTGCCGTCAAATCTTGGTCAGCGTTGTTCGGCCGCAACATCCAAGAAAAGCGCTCCAACTATCCCGAAGTGCGCGCCATTGCTGGAGACGAGCCGGATTGGGCATTGTCAGTTATTGCCGGCAAATTGTCATTTATCCTAAGCCGGACGAGCCGGAACCAAACAGGGGAATAGCGGTACCCTAGCGCTTGCGTGGAGCTTGTCGATGCGGAGGCCGCCATGGAGCTGCTTACGACCCGGTACGCGGAGAATCTGGCAGGCGTGCTGTCTTGCTACGACCGGATCGTCATCACCGGCACGTTGCCCGGCGCGTGTTTCGCAGAGGGCATGACCAGCTTCTTGGTCTCCCGTGGGATCCGTATCTTCGACTACCCGCAGTTCGCGCTGCCTCTGCGGGAGCGCGTTCGCCATGCCGCTCAGGCGCTGGCAACGGAGCACGGCGCCAGGATCGAACATATCGCCAAGGCCCACGTTCGCAAAGAAGACGTCGTGGCCAAGGTGCTCGCGGCGCGTGGCGATGCGCCCGGCCTGGTGCACGTGATATCGGCGATGGAGACCTGCGCGACCTATCAACCCTGGCACGACAAGGCCAGCGGACGCACTTTCCTGCGCCCGGACACCACCAAGTGCCTGCACTACTACTTCTACTGGATGGACCGAGAGCTGGGGCTCATCTACGTGCGCGTGCCCACCTACTGTCCGTTCCGGCTGCAGGTTTTACTGCAACGGACACAGTTGGCTGGCGCAACGAATGCGGCGCGAGGGCATCGACTTCGCCGCAGCCGACAACGCTTTTGCTCGCATAACCGACTTCGCTCGTGCGCAAGAACTCGCCGACACCTTCAAGCCTGAGTTGCTGCATCGCCACCTGGACCGCTACGCCCAGCTGTGCTGCCCCGTCCTGGATGTCTTTGGGCAGACCTACCACTGGAGCATCATGCAGGCCGAATACTCGACCGACTTGGTGTTCAAGAGCGAGAAGATCCTCGGCTCGCTGTACCAGCAGCTCGCCCGCGAGGCAGTGCTCTCGGTGAAGGCCGAGCAAATCGCCACATTCCTGGGCAAGAAGATCACCCCGCAACTGGCCGCCGAGATTGGCTCGCGCCTGAGCACGCGCATTGAGGGAACCTGCATCAAGCACAAATTCGGATCGGTCTCTATCAAGATCTACGACAAGTTCGCTCGCATCCTGCGCATCGAGACCACAACCAATGACGTTTCGTTCTTCAAGCACCACCGCAAGGTGGAACACCGCACCGGCCGCACCACGCGAGAAGTCGCGCCACTGAAGAAATCCATCTACAGTCTCATCGACCTGCGCGAAATTCTGCTGGGCTGCAATCATCGCTATCTCGAGTTCCTCTCCAGCCTGGACGATCACAGCAGCGGACAACGCCTGCTTGAACGCGTGACGCAATCCAAACCTGACGGCGACCGGTCCTTCAAGGGCTTGAACTTCTTCGATTCCAACGACCAAGCCCTCCTACGCGCCGTGCAACGACCCGAATTCAACATCCATGGCTTGGCCCGCTGTGACTTGATGCGCCGACTCCCTGACCAAACGCCCTCGCGACTGTCCCGCCAGCTCCGCCGCCTGCGCGTCCTCGGCTTGATCAAGCGCGCCGCCAACACCTACCGCTACTACCTGACTCGAGCAGGCCGCATGGCCATCGCCGCGTTCGAGCGCCTCACCAACTTCGCAATCGTTCCTGCAATGGCCGCATAGCCGCAATGCATCGTTTCGGCCTCGCACTTCTGTGCCAGGACGCAAAACTTTGAAGTCGTAAGAGACTAAAAACCTCAGTTAGCCGATTCCGTTTGCATGATTTTCGAGAAGCCGCTGGGCGCGAGGCGGTCCGACCCCGGCGAGGAGGCATTTGAGATGCTCGCAGACGAGGTTCCAGACGGTGGTTGGATGCAACTGCTCCGCAGCACGAGCTAACCAGCCCTGAAGCATGGCGGAGACACGCATTAGCGCTGCCCGCGCCTTCTCGAAATGAGCGTGCAAACCGGTCAGTGTGATCGTCGTCTGCCCGGCATGTTCGGTCCGGCGCCCCACCGAGGACATCAGCCACGGCCGACTGGTGATGGCCTCGCGGCGGGCTTCAGGATTGGCCAAGCGAACGAACAGGCTCCACCAGTTGTAGATGAGTGCCACGGCCCGGGCGGCCAACTGGCAGCGATGCAGGTCGTGCGTGGTAAAGCCACCCCATCCCCACTGGTTCTTGAGTTCGTCGAAGGCGTTCTCGGCATCCGCCCGATCCCGGTAGAGCTGACCCAGACTGACAATCTCGTAGTCGGTGTTGGTCACCAGCACCGCGTACTCATAGCCCGTGATGCCCTTGCCTGCCTTGCGGTCGGCTTCCACGAAGGCCAGCAGTTGCTGACCGTCAGCCTCACCGGCCACCGCGATCTCGCCCGTCAGCGGCCGGCGCAGCACGACGACGCGACGATTCTTCTCCCAGCCCTTGAGGGCAAGCGCCCCATCCTTGCCCTCCCAACCCTGGCCGGCATCCGTCCAGCCCGATTGGCGGAACACACTGACAATGTGACGCTTGACGTTCTTCGAGAGCTTGAGCTTGAACAGGTAAGGCTGCCCCCGTTGCTCCAGAGCCGTCATCATCGCGTCGCACCCGAAGGCGTTGTCCCCGCGCACCAGCTTCGGCTTGTTTTCTGCGGGCAGTTCATCGAGAACCTTGAGCAGACCGGGCTGAGCATGCTTGGCCGTGTGTTCGTTGCCGGCACACACTTCGACACCCAGGACCAGCCGCAAACCCGCCATCAGGTACGTGTGATAGGCATGGGACGGGCGTCCCGGTTTCTTCGGGTTATAGCCGATGAGCGCGCCTTCCTGATGGCCATACAACGGCTTGATCGTGGTGTCGATGTCCAGAATCCAGGCGGCGTTGAGCAGCGCGCTGACACTGTCCGACAGATGCCCGTCCAGCCAGGCGCACCCCGGGCCTTGCGGGATGCGCTTCAGGGCATTGCGCAGAGCGTCTTCGGAGATGACCTTGTCCATGCCCAACAGGCCGGGATCGACCCCGTCGCAGCGGATCCCGGTCACGTGGGCGTAGCGTCGGTGGCCCGACAACACCGAGAGCAGCCAAGTGCCCAGCACCTCCGCCTTCGAGGGTGCATTGGGACTGGCGTAGCTCAGCGGGGCGCTTTCCAGCCAACGACTCCACAGTCCAGTCAGGTTGAGAAACTCGATGAAGTAGGCCAATTGCCCCATCGGCGTGGCGGCGCTCTCCGACTCCCATCGCACCTGCACCCGACCTGCCATCGTCTGCACCCCAGCGCACGACAACAGCATTTCCTCTCGTTTCGCCAGCTTCAGTTTCGCCTCACCCATCGGGTGGCTCCTCAATTTCGTCGCCAACCCACAGTTTGCCGACCTTCGCACGGTTTGGCATACCGGCAACTCAGGTTTTTAGGTTTATTTCCGTATTCGACAACCACGGTCTATTTGAAGACCGAGACACGGGACCGACTCAGGAAGATGGAAGCCTTCTGGGGGAAGGCGGAGGAGTGGAGACGGGCGGTTTCGGAATAGGGGGCGGACGCGGGGGAGTCGGGTGGGTCGCGCAGCAAAAGACGATGATGTCCCGCGGCTCGACCACGACGTTCGGCTACAGCGGCACCGCTACCCCCAGTCGAGGTTGCGCCTGGTCCGGGCTACCTCATCGAAGTTGCCGACCGGTTTGGACGCCTACTGCAACTGTCCTATGACGCGCAAGGCCGGCTTGCCGTGATGACTGATCCGGCAGGCGCCCCGACGCTCTACGGATTCGGACAGTCGTCAGGCAATCGGCTGGACACGGTGACCTACGCCGACGGCGGCATTCGCCAGTATCACTACGACGAAGCCGCAAATGTCGCTGCGGGCACGACGTACACGCAACTGCTCACCGGCATCACCGACGAACTCGGTTTGCGGTACGCGACTTTCAAATACAACGCACAGTGTCGAAGATCTAAATAACTGACAATAGGGCCGCAATTACTGACAATGGAAGCCATCGTCGGCGGCCGAGTTCGGCAATTTGGTGGCTTGCCGCACTCTCACAGTCGAGGGATTGCAGGCCTTCGAATTCCTGTTCAGATCCCGCGGTCTTCAACGACGGCTGCAACGCATTGTCAGATTATTCGGCCCAGATTGGCGAAATGTGGCTTCAACGCAACACGTCAAAGAGCCAGCGCAATTACGTCGAAAGGCGCGTGAATGCTGGAATTGCGCGCGATTCGCCATTGTCATGAATTGCGGCCCTATTGTCAGTTATTGAGATCTTCGACATTACGTCGTCTGTCTGATCGAGCTTTCCGACGGCTTCCGGACCGAAACCAGACCCGATGAAGAGGGGATTACGACACGATCAAGCGCGCGATGCTTCGGCCGAGCCGGGACCGACACCAGACCCGAGGAAGCGGGTTGTTGGGACGATACGGCGGGAATGCCTGGATTGGATGATCCCGATGCCCGAGGCGCACATTCGTGCAATCCTCGACGAGTGGGTTACCCATTACAACGGCGGACGTCCGCATAGCGCACTGGGGGGGCTTGGTGTGCCGCATCCGCCGCAAATCGCAGCGGTAGCTCCGAAGTCCCAATCGCCACATCGATTGGCCGCGGGTGCGCTCGTGCTCGCGAAATCGGTGCTGGGCAGTTTGCATCACGAGTATTCGCTCGCAGTGGCTCCTGCGAGCGCGTGATCGTCTGCAGAGGTCAGGTGGGAAGTCGGCATGCGCCAGTACTTGCGCAGCACACCGAGATGTTTATTCTCACAAATTAACCCAGACCAACGAGGCTCAAGGCATGAATGCCGAAGCCCAGCGCGGAGAAGGCGCCGAAAACCGCGAGAAAAAGGACACAGCATATTGCGGCGACTACCGCGAGTTCGCCTAGGAACGCGAAAAGCGGAGCAAGAAGGACGCCGTCCATCTTGATGTCGGGGTACAGGGCGACCGGGAAGAACGGTTTTGCCAGATTGCGCATGATAACCTCCATCACTACGACGTCTAGCCGGGAATGGATTTCCGGGCTGCATGCCTAAATTGAGAACAAAAACACCAACCCTCATCCGAACCAAATGCTCGGTTCGAAATTCTCAAAGCATTGACGATCGTCACCAAACAACGCCATTATCCGCAAAAATGCTGCAACGCACAATACAAATATGGTTAGTTTTGTGATCTTGTCAACGGCTTTAGTGGCTTCGGCTTTAGTGGCTTCCTCAGTGACTCCGCGCTCCCTGGAACCGACTAGACGCCCTGTGCAGTTCCGGCTGATTGCGGGACGATTGCTCAGAGCTTGTGATTTATCGGCCCATGCGGCCGGGTAGCCACACAAGGAGAGCCGGCGCCGATCGGGTACTGTCCGCGAAACGTAGAGGAGAGCGTGCAAAACCGTGGGAGGCTTCGAGGCGGAGGGAGTGTTACGCAACCGGTTGATAATCAATGCCGATCGGCTATTCTGGCAGGCCTATCAACGACCGGAGCACACCATGCGTTTGATCATCGAGGCCCGTATCGATGACGGAGAATGCGATGCGAAGCGTGACGGCAACACGATTGTCGCGATTGTAGATCGGCGCGACAAGGATCTCTCCCAACTGGGGCTCACCCTAGCAGAAGGTCGATCCCTTCTGGCCGAAGTACAGTCGGCGTTGGTGTCGCGCGGCGTCGGCGCGCAAATCGACGCGGAAATCGAGCGCGACATCGCCCAGCAGCCGCAGGCCATCGCCGGCGAGGCGCTGCGGCAGGCCGACAACGTCAGCTGCGTCAGTGTCGATTCGGCGTGGCTGCGCTGTTGCGAGAAGAGCGAAACTCAAGCGCGTCATGTGAACATCGTTGCTGGACGGGCAACGTTTGACAACCGTGCTCCGCGCGTCTATGCCTACGTGCACAAGGAGGTGGGCTCGGCTGCCGCCAGGCTCGACCAGTTCCTTCGCTGCAACGGCGTCACTCCACAAGAGCGGGTGAGCGTGATCAGTGATGACGCGGGGGAGTTCAGAAAGGCGGTCGAAGGCAGTCAGCTCGCCCGGGGCAGGATCCTGGATTGGTTTCACATCGCGATGAAGTTCAAGGCCGCTGAGAACGCGCTCTTCGGCTGCAAGCAAATCGAGCCGCTCGAGCGCGAGGCGCTCAAGGCCGAGATTCGCAGCGCCAAGTGGTTGGTCTGGCACGGCAAGGGCGGCAAGGCGATCGCACGGATCAAGGCGCTCGATGCCCTGTTGCTGCCAAGACAGCACTACGAATTCTCAACACTTTGGTGGAATCTTCACGGCATCACGTGCTACCTGCGCAACAACACGCCCGACCTAGTGAACTACGGCGCCCGGCATCGCAAGGGACTACCCATCAGCAGCAGCATCGCCGAGTCGGCGGTCAATCAAGTGGTCAGCCTGCGCATGGCCAAGAAGCGCCAGATGCGCTGGACCGATGCAGGGGCGCACCGTCTCGTGCAGATCAGGGTGGCCGTACTCAACGGTAAATTGTCGCCAAGCCGTCTCGTCAGATTGGGAAGAACATCGAACGCGCGTTCGCCCCGCAAGATGCCGAGCGGCGCCACTCAAGCACTCGCCGCCTGACGGACAATTGTACGCATTATGGATGCATGCGAACGTCCCACGATCCCCAATAAGCCTCCCCTGGTTTTGCACGCTCTCGTTTACTGGGTTCTGCCCAACACCACATGCGTGGCGGCAGGCGTCGGTACATGCTCGAGCAGTTGATAGCCGAGCGCTGGCAGGTCGATGCCGGCCCACAGGGGCTCGCCTGAACCCAGTAGTTTCGGCGCAACGGCGAGGTGTAGCTCGTCCACCAGACGCGCCTGCAGGTACTGCCGGATCGTCGCGGCCCCGCCGCCCAGACGGATGTCCTTGCCTTGGGCCGCCTCTCGCGCCCGTTCGAGCGCGGCCTCGATGCCGTCGGTGACGAAGTGGAAGGTCGTGCCACCTGCCATCGTCAACGGAGTGCGCGCGTGGTGCGTGAGCACGAAGACAGGGCAGTGGTACGGCGGATCGTCGCCCCACCAGCCTCGCCACTTTTCGTCTGGCCAGGGTCCGCGCACCGGGCCGAACATGTTGCGACCCATGATCCACGCGCCGACGTTGGCGAAACCTCGCGCGGCAAACTCGTCGTCGACACCGCTGTTGCCTTCTTTGCCTCCATGCATGCGGTGGAAGGTTTGTGTCGACACGAGCCATTCGTGTAGGGCTTCCCCGCCGATGCCCAGCGGTTCTGCGACGCTTTGCTTGGCGCCAGCGCCGTATCCGTCGAGGGACAACGTGAAACTGCAGACTCTGAGTTTGCTCATGGATGTCCACCAATATGTCAGCCCCGGATCGCGGCCTCGATCGCCGCCACGTCGATCTTGCCCATCTGCATCATCGCGTCGAACGCCCGCCTGGCCTTGTCGCCGCCCGCGGCCATGGCATCGGTCAGCACGCGGGGGGTGATCTGCCAGGAAACGCCCCACCGGTCCTGGCACCAGCCGCAGGCGTTCTCTGCCCCGCCGTTGCCGACGATGGCGTTCCAGTAGCGGTCGGTCTCTTCCTGGTCGTCAGTCGCAATCTGGAACGAAAAGGCCGCGGTCTGCGGGAACGCCGGGCCACCGTTGAGGCCGAGGCAAGGGATGCCCGCGACCGCGAACTCCACCGTCAGTACGTCGCCGGCTTTGCCGGATGGGTAATCAGCGGGCGCTCGATGGACGGCAGTCACCCGGCTGTCGGGGAAGGTCGCGGCGTAGAAGCGGGCAGCATCCTCGGCGTCCTTATCGAACCAGAGGCAGATCGTGTTCTTGTGCATGGTCTCTCCTTTCGTATCTGAACCGTTTGTGCTGGACTGCCGGTCACGCCTACACTGCGGGCTGCAACACCGCCCACTTGAGGCCGAACGGGTCTTCCAGCAGCCCCCAGTCGTCGCCCCAGAACTGGCGCTCGTAAGGCGCGAGTACCCGGCAGCCAGCGGCGACCGCGCGATCCCACCAGGCATGGCCGTCGGCCACAACCAATTGCAGGTGTCCGAAGTCGCCTCGTTGCGCCGCCTGGTCGCTACCGTCTCCGCATCCCGAGTGGTCGGTCATCATCAGCGCGCCGCGATTGATCTCGACCTGGGCGTGTATCAGTCCGGGCTTCCCGTCGGGGAAGGGCATGCGGCCCAGGTCCTTCGCACCGAAGGCGCGGGCGTAGAAATCACAGGCGTCGGCTGCACGGCCAGCCATGGTCAGGTAGGGAATCACGCCGTTCATCGCGGCGGGCTCGGTGGGGTGCGGTGTGTCGCTCACGGCAGTGCTCCTCGGATTGGACGGTGTCAGGGTTGGAGCCACAGAGCCTTGTCGCTCTGTGGGTCGAACGGGGCGGAGAAGTGCTCATGCACGACCCGCCATTCGCCGTGCTGCTTTCGCAAACAGGCGGTCATGCGCATCCAGCCGGACATCTCCTTGCCATCCGGTCCGGAGCCGCCACAGCGGTTGAGGCCGTGGACGAAGGCGAGATTGTCGCCTGCCGTGATCTGAAGGTCGTGGAGCTCGAAGATCATCGGTCCGGTGCACATCGCCATGCAGGTTTCCCAGTGCTTGCGATAGGCGTCGGCGCCCTTGAACTGCAGTTGCGCGATGGCGTCGAAGGCGACGATGTCCGGCGCGTAATGGGCGAAGATGCGGTCGATGTCCTTGGCGCGAACCGCGCGCGCCCAGTCTTCCAGTTGGCTGCGCAGCTCGGTTTCAGTGCGTGCGAGGGTGGATGGGGTGTCCATGATGGGTCTCCTTGGTGTGGGTGGAACGGGTGCGTGTACCTGCTACTCGATTGGCGGGTGGCCAGATCGACACCGGTTCGCCGGTTCAGCGGGCGGACTCCGGCGGGACGAAACCTAGCGCCTGCAGCGTCTGCAGATCCTCCGCGACCGGCCGCACCTCGACGCAGCCAAACTTCGCCCCCGGGATGTGGGATGCCACCTGGATCGCCTCGTTCAGGTCCCGGGCCTCGATGAGGTAGTAGCCGCCGAGCTGGTCCTTGGTCTCGATCCACGGCCCGTCGGTGACCGAAACCCGCCCGTTGCGCACCCGGACGGTAGTGGCGGCATCTGGCGGCAGCAGGCGGTTGCAGCCGACGTAATGGCCGCTTTGCCGGATGGCGTCGGTAAACTCGCGGTACTCCTCGAAGTGCTTGTCCGCATCGGCACGGGGCATCTGCTCCATCACCTTCTCGGCACAGATCAGGCACAGGTATTTCATGACCAATTCTCCTGGTGAATGGTGGATGGCGGCCGATCTCGGCCCCCGCGACGTTCAACAGTCTTCACGGTTCGCGGGCTGCAGTGCGCCGACCCTGGCCACGGTCTCGCGGATCGGCCGGATCGGCCGCACTTCGATGCTGCCGACACGCGCAGGCGGGATTCCCGCCGCGAGACGGATCGCCTCGTCGAGGTTCCTCGCCTCGATCATGTAGAAGCCGGCAAGCTGCTCCTTGGTCTCGGCGAACGGACGATCGGTGACCGACACCTTGCCGCTACGCACGCGCACGGTGGTGGCGGTATGGACCGACTGCAGTGCTTCCGAGGCGAGACAGTGGCCGCTTGACCGGATCGCCGTGTCGTAGGCGACGCAGTCCTCGTCGGGCAGTTCGTCGAGGCGTTGTTCATCGAGGTAGACGAGGCACACGTATTTCATTGCTTTGCTCCATCGAGCGTGGTGATTAAGTGCGGCTTCCGTACCCCTAGTCGAATGGCACGCCGCAAGATCGACATCACGCCCCCAGTTCCGCGAGCCGCCGCTCGAGCAAGCGACGCTCGGGCGCCTGCCGGGCCAGTGCAAGCGCGCGTCGGTAGGCCGCCCGCGACTCCTCGGTTCTGCCCGCGCGCCGGCACAGATCGGCGCGGGCGGCATGTGCAAGGTGGTAGTCGGCAAGCTCGCCGCGGGCGAGGATCGCATCGACCGCTACCAGCCCGGCCGCGGGTCCGTCCTGCATCGCCACCGCAACGGCGCGGTTCAGCTCCACCACCGGCGACGGGTCGAGCCGCAGCAACACGTCGTAGAGGGCGACGATCTGGGCCCAGTCGGTCGCGGCGGCGGTGGGCGCCTCCGCATGGACCGCAGCGATCGCCGCCTGCAGCGCATAGGGGCCGGCACGGCCCGAAACCAGTGCGCGCTCGACCAACGCCGTGCCTTCGGTAATAAGCGCCCGGTTCCACCGCAAGCGGTCCTGCTCGTCGAGCAGCACCAGATCGCCCTCTGCAGTCGTACGCGTCTCACGGCGCGATTCCTGCAGCAGCATCAGCGCGAGCAGCCCGATCCACTCCGGCTCGGGGAGCAGTTGGGCGAGCAGCCGGCCAAGCCGGATTGCCTCGCCCGACAGCTCGGCGCGCGTCAGCGACTCGCCGGCCGATGCCGAGTAGCCCTCGTTGAACACCAGATAGATCACCCGCAGCACGCTCTCGAGCCGGGCCGGCAGCTCAAGCGGCGGCGGCACTTCATAGGGCACACGCGCGTCGCGGATCTTGCATTTGGCGCGCACGATGCGCTGCGCAAGCGCGGGCGGTGCGACGAGGAAGGCGCGCGCGATCTCCTCGGTGGTGAGGCCGCACACCTCGCGTAGCGTCAGCGCCACCTGCGCCTCGGGCGACAGTACCGGATGGCAGCAGGTGAAGATCAGCCGCAGGCGGTCGTCTTCGACGCTGTCGTCGTCCACCGCCTCCTCGTTCGCCGGGTCGGGCTGGTCATCGAGATCCTCGACGAAATCGAACCGGGCCCGCCGCCGCAGGCCGTCGATCGCCTTGAAGCGGCCGGTCGACACCAGCCAGGCGCGCGGGTTGGCCGGCACGCCCTCACGCGGCCATTGCTCGAGCGCGACGCGAAAGGCATCGTGCAGTGCTTCCTCGGCGAGGTCGAAGTCGCCGAGCAGGCGAACCAGCGTCGCGAACATCCGGCGCGACTCGGTCCGATAGATCACCTCCAGCTGCTCACGCACCGTCCCGGCCGCTCCGGCGGGCGCTTCCGGCAAGGGCTTGTGCGGTTCGTCCGATGAAACCTTACGGTCGTCCATTCGCGCCTCCTGGGAGCGTTTCGGCATTCGGAGACTATCGTGCGTCAGACGGTTGGCATGGCCGGAATGCCTGCAAATGGCTTCCCCAACCTGGTCACAGCGGCCGTTGTCGAAGATCTTAATAGATGGCAATAGGAACGAAATAGCTGACAATTGGAGCCACCATCGGCGGCCGAGTTCGACGATTTCGTGGCTTGCCGCGCTCTCACAGTCGAGGGACTGCAGGTCTTCGAATTCCTGTTCAGATCCCGCGGCCTTCACCGACGGCTGCAACGCATTGTCAGATTATTCGGCCCAGACGACAGATCGAGCGGATGCGGATGCCAATCGTTTTCCGCTGATCGAGGCGGGCAATGTAGGACTGGGCGTTCTGCTGCAGATGGAACTGGCAGCGCTGCCAGGGCACGCTGGTGCATAACATCGAGAAACTCGCGCATCATGGCTATGCGCAGTGAGAATCGACGGGGTCGGGTACAAGACACCGGCGGCACGACGGCGCCAAGCAGCCCCTACTGAGGCCAGAACGAAGGCATGAACGACTGAGGGCGCGACCAGCATGACCAAACGATCGCAGCGGCGATGTCCAAAAGGGTACGGAATGGCCGACAGGCGGATTATGCTACACCCTCGTTAGACCGCATGAAACGAAGCGCATCGCCATTTCGAACGACATCCAATGACAAGCACCCTCAATCCCGACGTAGTCCTGGGCCTTCTGATTGTCGCGGCTCTGATGGTCGGCTCGTACCTCCTGGCAAGACGCCAGCGGAGTCGCGGGCACGCGAGCTCGCCCAAGCCGTGGCGCCTTGAGACCCCAGCATCCCGAACGATTGAGATGTCTAGTGCGCAGACAGTTCTCAAGGCCGTTCAGGAGTTGCAGACCGCCGGAGCGAACTGGAATACGATCCTCATGGCCCTGAACCCGGATAATGACGCCGCTCTCGCTTCAGAGCTCCAAGCCATCAGAGGGCCGCACATGTTTGTACCGGCCACAGCGCTGCAAGTTCTCGAACATGGCTGCCAGCGCTGACGAAGAACGCGTCAGCCTCAGCGCACGCGGCAATAGCAGAGGCACGCCGAAGCATGGAGAAGATCACCCGCTTTGGCGACTGAGCGGCCTCTCTGTATGTATTCGGAGAACCCGTGATGGGCTCGTACTCAGCGCTGCTATCGCCCGCGTCGAATCGAACCCCGATAGCAATGGCGGCTCGTGACCATGCCACTGCAGCGCGACCAGCAATGACAGCGGGCTTGGGCCCCGTTTCACAGGGACACGAAACAGGCGGGTTTGACACTAGGCATCCGTATGCCCTTGGCCTGCCCACGCGCGTAGTGTGCCAGGAACCGTAACCATCTATTTGGAACGACTTGACGCGCCTAGGGCTGTGCCTTACCATACGCATGCACATACCACAGCCGAAACCGGAACGACTTATGAAGACCGAGCGTGTAACCTTGTTGACCACCCCTGAATTCAAGACCTTTCTCGTGGAGGCAGCCGCCCGCGAGTGTGTCAGTGTGGCGGAACTCGTGCGTAGCCGTTGCGAGAGAAAGCCGGACGCGGACGCAGCCATTTTTACATCGTTGGCCACCGAGTTGCGTGCCGCAGTGCGCGAGGCAAATGTCTCCTTGAAGTCTGGCCTGGCGGAAGCGGAGTCGGTGATGGCGGAGTTGCGGGCCCGGCGCCAAGCGGCCCCGGTCGCTGACGCCCGCAAGACGCCCGCGCGCAAGCGTCGCAAAACGGCTGGCGCTGCGAACGCATGAGCGTGGTCAGCGAAGCGCTTGGCGCGATCCGCGAGGCGCTGAAGATGGCCGACGACGTGAAGCGAACCGGTGACACGCTCAAGGAGCTCTCCAAGGAAGTGCGGATCGAGTTGCGCGACCATGATCGTCGCATCACGACGCTCGAAGCCAAATGGCAGACGGTCATAGACCTGCGCGGTGGGCCGCGCAGGATCGAAGGCAGATAACTGACGGGTGAAGACTTTGTTGCGCGGGTACACAGCCAGCGAACAGCAGCACGCGCAACAGCAGGGACGGCGCGCGAATTCCTATGCGTTGCTGTGGGAAGCACTCGGCATTGCCCCCTGAAACATCGCGGGCCATGACCGATGGCCAGGCAGCCGGACTCGAGCGTCTGGCCGGCCTGGTCGAACGGGTCACCTTCCACAACCCGCAAAACGGCTTCTGTGTGCTGCGCCTGAAGGTGAAGGGTGAGCGCGAGCTGATCACCCTGGTCGGCCATACGCCCGCGGTGTCGCCCGGCGAATATGCCGACGCGTCCGGCCATTGGGTCACCGATCGGGAGCATGGACGGCAGTTTCAGGCAGTGTTCGTCAAGACCGCGCCGCCGAGCACCCTGACCGGCATCGAGCGCTACCTCGGTTCGGGCATGGTCAAGGGGATCGGCCCCGTCTACGCCGGGAAACTGGTCAAGGCCTTCGGTGTGGCCGTCTTCGACGTCATCGAGCAGTCACCGCAACGTCTGCGTGACATCCCGGGCATCGGCGAAGTCCGCGCGAGGAAGATCACGTCGGGCTGGGCGGACCAGAAAGTCATCCGCAGCATCATGGTGTTCCTCCACGGCCACGGCGTCTCGACGTCCCGTGCGGTGCGCATCTTCAAGACCTACGGAGTGGAGGCCATCGCAACCGTCCGGGCGAACCCGTATTGCCTGGCGCGGGACATCCGGGGCATCGGCTTCCTGTCGGCCGATACGATCGCCCAACGAATTGGTGTCGCCAAGGATTCCCCCCTGCGGGCCCAGGCCGGCATTTCGTATGCCCTGACAGAAGCCTCGGCCCAGGGCCACTGCGGTTTGCCCTATGCCGAACTGGTGCCACTGGCCGCGAAACTGCTCGATATCCCGGAATCGGTCATCGAAACGGCCATCGCCCAGGAAATTGCCGACGAAGTGTTGTTCCCGGATACCGTCGATGGCCAGCCCTGCGTGTTTCTGGCGCCCCTGTACGCCGCCGAACAATCGATTGCCGCCCAGATCCGACGGCTCAAGAGCGGGGCTAGCGCCCGGCCTTCTTTCGATGCCGACCGGGCGATTCCCTGGGTCGAGGAGAAGCTTGCCATCCACCTCGCTGACAGCCAGAAAGCAGCGATCCGTCTCGCGCTGTCCGCGAAACTCCTGGTGATCACCGGCGGACCCGGGGTCGGCAAGACCACGCTGGTGAACTCCATCCTGACCATCATGACCGCCAAGGGAGTCAAGCCCTTGCTGTGTGCGCCGACCGGACGGGCGGCCAAGCGGCTCTCAGAGTCGACCGGCCTGGAAGCCAAGACCATCCATCGCTTGCTCGAGGTCAATCCGCTGAATGGCCAGTTCAAGCGCAACGCCGACAATCCGCTCGACTGCGATCTGCTGGTCGCCGATGAATGTTCGATGATCGATGTGCCGCTGGCGAACCAATTGCTGAAGGCCGTGGCTACGTCCAGCGCGATGATCCTGGTCGGCGACGTCGACCAACTCCCCTCGGTGGGCCCCGGCCAGTTTCTTGCCGATCTGATCGACTCGGGCGCGGTGCCCGTGGTCCGGCTGACCGAAGTGTTCCGCCAGGCGGCCCTGTCGAACATCGTGCGCAGCGCCCACCAGATCAACCAGGGGATCTATCCACGCCTGCCGGAGAAGGGCGAGCCATCGGATTTCTACTTTGTCGGGGCCGAGGAGCCGGAGGTGATTGCGCAAACGGTGGTCGATCTGGTGCAGACGCGCCTGCCCAGGAAGTTCGGTGTCGATCCGGTACGCGACATCCAGGTTCTCTGCCCGATGAATCGGGGGCTCACCGGCGCCCGCGGCCTCAACCAGGACTTGCAGGCCGCGCTGAACCCGCCCAACGCGTACAGCGTCGACAGGTTCGGCTACCGCTTCAGCATTGGCGACAAGGTGATGCAGATCGAGAACAACTACGACCGGGACGTCTTTAACGGCGACATCGGCCGGGTGACCGGAATCGATCTGGACGAAGAGGAACTTGCGGCGGACTTCGATGGCCGGACGGTCAGCTATCCGTTCGGGGAGCTCGATGAATTGGTCCTCTCTTACGCCACGACGATTCACAAGTCGCAGGGCTCGGAATACCCGGTGGTGGTCATTCCGATCTCGACCCAGCACTACATGATGCTCAGGCGCAATCTGATCTATACGGGCATCACGCGGGGCAAGACACTTGTGGTACTCGTGGGCCAGAAAAAGGCACTCGCCATCGCGGTCAAGGGCAAGCAGGTCCATCGGCGCTGGTCGAAGCTGAAAGAGCGCCTACTCACCACGGACCCGCCTTGAGGGCCTGCCGGGGCCGTCGTGTCGACGAGATCGCGCGCGACCTGTCGTCGCGACTGCGATCCGTCGGCGGACCGCTGATTGTCGCCGGGTGAGTCGACAGCCAACCCGAATCGGGATTCACTGTGAGCCGCGGCTTCGCCAACACCTTGCCACGTGGCGGTCGTGGGGTAGGGTGTTCGTATGGTCTCCAACGACGAACGCGCCCTGATCCGCCACTGCATGGACGCCCTCCGAGCAGGGCTGCCTGGGTTTCAAACACGCCGCGCTCAGTTGGCAATGATCGGTGCAGTGGCCAATGCGCTGGCCTGTGGCCGCAGCGAAGACGACGGCGGCACCCGGGGACGAAACTTCGCGCTGTGTGAGGCCGGCACCGGAACCGGCAAGACGATCGCAGCGTCGGTGCCTGCGCTGGTCATGGCCAAGTCACGCGGCAAGCGCCTGGTCATATCGAGTTCGACGATCGCCCTGCAGCATCAGTACAGCGCCAAGGATATTCCCACCCTGCAGCGGCTGCTGCCGATCGACTTCACGTTCGCGGTGGCCAAAGGCCGGCGACGGTATGCCTGCACGGCCAAACTCTTTGCGGTACTGGAGGATGCCCGGCAGACGACGCTGGGTCTCGATGGCGAGCATGGAGATTCACCTGTCGATTGCGACGAGGCCGAGCCGGTCGAGCGGACGCTGCGCGAACTCATCGAATTGGCGCAGGCGTTCGAGGGCAATGATTGGAATGGCGACCGGGACGAACTGAAGCGCCCGGTCAGCGACGAGACGTGGGAGCAGCTCACCACGGACCGGCAAGGGTGCTCGGGCAACCGGTGCCCGCAATTCGCACGCTGCCCGTTCTACGCGGCACGCCAGCGCCTGAAGGAAGTCGATCTGATCATCGCCAACCACGACCTCGTCCTCGCTTCATTGCAGATGGACGGAAGAGGGGTCTTGCCGGACGCCGCAGAGACCTTCTACATCTTCGACGAAGGCCATTCCCTGGTTGCCAAGGTGGTGGAGCAGTTTGCCGCCAAACACGCGCTGCAGGGCGGGATCGTGTGGCTGCGCGGTCTGGCCGATTGCGTCCGGGACATCGTGCTGGGCCTTCATCTCGATCACGACCTCTACCGCGACGCCCGCACGTCGTGCAAGGATCTGTCGGCCGACCTCGACGATCTGTCCAAGGCGCTCGACCGCACCGGCGCATTCGACGAAAAGCCCGTCCGCCGGTTCAAGCACGGCATCATCCCGGATTGGACGCGGACGCCCGGCATCAACATTCTGTCGCGCGGTCAGCGGCTCCAGAGCACCGTCGCCCTCGTGCGCGAGCAGATGTTCGAGAAGGGCGGCTCGGAACCGACCATGGTGTCCCGACTGGTCTCCGAGTTGGGCTTCTTCGCCTCGAAGCTGGAGAACCTCGTCGATACCTGGACCCTGATGCTCGCCGACGACGCGGAACAGGAGTCACCCAACGCAAGGTGGATCGAGCGCACCGGAGATGGTACGGGTCACGACTATCTGGTGTGCGCCTCGCCGATCAGCGGCGCGGACAAGCTGAGACGGCTGTTGTGGAACCGGGCGAGTGCGGCCATCGTCACGTCGGCCACGCTCGAGTCATGCGGCTCTTTCGGACCCTATATGAGACAGGCGGGGCTGTCCGTGTTTCCCGAGGTACGCACGCTGACGGTCGACTCTCCCTTCGACTATCGCAACAAGGCGAAACTGATCATTCCGCCGATGCGAAGCGATCCGAAAGAGGCCAAGGCCCATACCGACGAGATCGTCGAGCTGTTGCCGCGCATCATTCATAGCCGGGGAACGCTGGTCCTGTTCGCGAGCGGAAAGCAGATGCGGGAAGTCCACGCCCGGCTGCCGCCTGAACTGCAAGAGGCCACGCTCATGCAGGGATCGATGCCGAAGATGGCGATGCTCACCCGGCACAAGAGCGCAATCGACGGGGGAGGGCGTTCGATCCTTTTTGGCTTGAGTTCGCTGGCCGAAGGGGTCGATCTGCCTGGGGAGGCCTGTACGCACGTGATCGTTGCGAAATGGCCCTTTTCTGTACCCGATTCGCCGCTCGAGGAAGCGCGCAGCGAATGGATCACGTCGCTGGGAAGGTCGCCGTTCGTCGAGCTCGTTCTGCCGGCGGCGAGCATCCGACTGCAGCAGGCGGTGGGACGCCTGCTGCGCACGGTCAACGACCACGGCACGGTGACAATTCTTGACCGACGGATTATCACCAAGCGGTGGGGCGTGGCACTCATGAAGGGCCTGCCGGATTTCACCATTCTCGTCGGCAAGGCGGCGAACGACGCAATTTCGCGGGCGTGTGCGCCAGGGATTTGCGCGTGAGCGAACGTCCGGTGTGATCGCGACAGCGGCCACGGAGGGTAATGCGATGCCGATGATTGGGCGGGCGGCTCACGGCCATCAAGAGCCGGTCAGAGAGCCACAAAGTTACTCTGCCGAACGACCGGATCATAATATAAAGCGGTCACCGATTCACCCGTGTGCTGGCGTGGTCCAGTACGCGGAGCGGGCAGAAAGATGGCCGGTGATGTCGTCTACTGATAGTCAGTGAAGCTTCCCGACAGAGTCTTGAAGCTGGTCGGCCGATACTTCTCGAAGCTGGCCTGATCGACAAAAACAAAGCTGTACGTCACGACGGCCTGCACCCGGTTGATGTCTTCGCACCACTGCTTTAGACGGGCCATTTTGAGCGGTACATCTAGGTCTTCGAGCCCCTTCGTTTCGACGATGCAAAGTGCTTTCGGTGAAAGCTTCACCATGAAATCCGGGTAGTAGTTCGAGATGTCGCCATCGGCATTCACGTAATCCAGCTTGAAATGCACCGCCATGTAGTTCTTGGCGTAGGAAATCACGTCATCGCAATCCTCAAGAAAGCGGGCAAACAGCAACTCGAAGTGACTGTCGCCGATGATCTTGTTGAAGACGCTCTTCTTCGGAATGAGATAGCCCTGGTCCTTAGCAACAAACGGCCGGGTCTGCCGGAGCTTGATGCTGTCTCGAATCTCGGCATCGCCCTTGTCCTGAACCGTCAGCGCGTTGATCGCTTTCTTGAACGTCTCCGTCAATGTCTTGGTGGCTTCGAGTTCGGACAGGTTGCGCAAGGTATTCGGTGCTTCGAGATCAACTACCTTCACGAAAAGATCGTTCTGCACAAACGACTTCACCTTGCCGTAAAGCACGTCGTAGCCGCTGATAAGGCGCAAGTCGCGCATGATGGCGTGCGTGAAATAGCCGATCACGCTGTGGTAATCGGCCACACCGGCAGTGTCGAGAATGGTGGTGTGCGTCACTTCGCCGGTAGTGATGTCCTTGAAGACAATCTCGCGCTGCTCTTCCTCGCTGAACGTCTGATACGGAACCTTGGTGCCCAACAACTTCGCGGCGTCGAGATCGCTGAGGTTCTTGTATTCCCGATAAACGCGCGGCGTCATCACGGGAATTTCAATGTCCAGCGCGTCGATGTCCTTCTTATTGTTGTCCTTATCGATCTCTACCACCAGCGGCGTCTTGGGCTGGGTGCCTTCGCCCATTGGCTTACGTTCCAGCACCACACCCTCAGCCTGAATCGATTCGACAAACTCCATGAAGGCATCGGTGCCGACAACGCTGACATACTTCTCGACGCCACCAGGGTACATCTTGCGCAAACCGCGCCCCAGTGTCTGTTCGGGCAGGATGTTGCTCTTCGATGTATAGGCCCGAAGGCCCACGATGGTCGTGACGTTGCGCACGTCCCAGCCCTCTTTCAGCATCAGCACCGACACGATGGCCTTGAACGGGCTTTCAAGACTGTCGATGTTGTTGGCTTGCCGCCGCAACTTTTCCAACTCGTCCTTGTTCTTACCCGATGCCGCCTCGGAAATCTCGCCGTTGTCCTTGGTATGAATCACCAGTACGGCATCCTTCAGGTCAGGATAGGTACTCTCAAGAAATTCGTAGACATCGTCGCAATTCTTGGTGTCGTCTGTCATCACGAACAGAATTGCCTTCTTGTTCAACTTTTCGTGTTCAGCATATGCCTTGCGCCATTCGAGAACGCCCAAATGCAGGTAGTCGGCGTATTTCTCCGTGTATTTCGCGCTTTGCCGTTCGGCGAGCTTGGCGCGGCTGGCGGCGTCGGGCAGCACAGGATGCTTGACCACGTTCTGCGAAATTGCCTCGACCAGCGGGTAGTCCGCCACCGTTTGTACGAAGATCGCGCCGTTGTTGTGCTTCGGCGTTGCCGTTACATCCACTTGCAGCGACAGCGCCGCATCCTTCTGCTTGAGGCGATTGTGAATATCCTCAATCGACTTGAACCACGCCAGTTTGCTGTCGTGGATGTGATGCGCTTCGTCGTTGAGGACGGCCAGTTCCTCAATGTCGCGCACGATCATGCCGAGATCGACCTTTGAATCGGTCGTCGCCCCGGTCGGTCGCTTGCCGAGGAAGTAATCCATCGTGTCCTCGTCGTCCGGCGACGCGGGAATGTCTTCGCCTGAATACACGCGATGGATATTGGTCAGGAAGATATTCCCCACCGGGCGCGTCACGCGAACCTCGTCCTGCACATGCAGGGTCAGTTGAAAGTCATCACGCCAGTTGCGGCCATCGACGCCGTTGTCCGGCAACACCGGGTCTTCGTAAAAAAAATGCAGCCCGTCAAAATCCTTGTAGATACGGTCGAGCACGATGATGTTCGGCGCGATCACCAGGAAATTGCGCGACAGTTGCGAGCCCGGCTCATAAACCTTGTGAAAGAAGCTCCAGGCGAGCACCAGGCTCATCACCTTGGTCTTACCCGCGCCGGTCGCCATCTTCACGACATACCGCCGCCAGCTTTCATCGAACATGGCGGCCGTCACCGGCGCATCACCCGCGAAGCGCATCAGGTCATATTTATCCTTGGCCTGAACGACATCGTAGAGGTAGATGATCGTTTCCAGCGATTCCCGCTGCGCGAAGTAGTACTCAAACTCTGCCATCGTGCCATCGGCCTGCGGCAGCAGGTGCGGGGTCTTGAACCACCAGTTCAGCAAGCTGCGGCTCGTTGCCGTGGCGCCCGCGTAGCCGCTGTCGCGCCAGGCTTTGACCTGCTTGCGCAACTCGGGCACCAGCGGCGGCAGCAACTTGCCCATGTTTTCACGCAAGGCCTCGTCGGCGGGAAACCAGCGAATCGCCGGATCAAGAATTGCGTGCGGGTCGGAAGGAAAATTCTTGTGCAGCGCCATTACTTCTTCCCTCCCACGCTCACCTCGATGATGGTCATCGTGTCGTTGCCGAAAATATCCACCACCTTCACCGCGACCTTGCGCCGTCCCGGCGGGACTTCCTGAAACACGCTGGTCATTTCCAGCGTGCGATCCTTGCGGGTACGGAACGACTGCCACTCGTTTTCAAACACATAGTCACCGGTCCAGACCTCTTCGTATTCTTCCAGCGTCATCTGTGGTGGCTCAAGCCCTGCCAGTGCGCTTTGCCCCTCGGCCATCTTGCGCACCCGGATAATTTCGCGCTTGCTCTCGAAGTCGAAATCGACCGACCAGTAATCGATCCAGTCGGCCCAATGTCGGGTCAGCGTTTCGCGGCTCACCACGCCGCTCTTGTCCTTGCTCACCTTCACGATCTGGCCCTTCTCGACCACGATCTTGCTCTGCTTGTCCTTGAGCGATGCTTCAGCCGCAGCGATGGAATCCTGCGAATAGAACACCGAGAAGTCGGTCAGCTCGATGGCAATGCTATATCCCTTGACATGCGGCTTGACCTCGATGAACGAGACGTCGTGGAACACCACCTGATTCTTTTCCACCGCGCGCTTGTCGAACACGTCGGCCGGGATGTACTTCGGCGCAATGTCGATACCCTTGGCCCGAGCATCGTCTAGTACGTTCGGAAACAACCCCATCTCGAACTCGAAGCCGAGAATTTCGACGCGCGTGATGTGCTTCTTGCGGCATTCGAGAATCACTTCCTCAACGAAGAGGCGCGTCACCGGCATATTGACCGGCCCGATCGCCACCAGCCGGCCCGCCTTCTTGCCGTGGAAGGTGCCAAAACCGTCGGTCTTCTCGGCGCGATAGGCGCGCAATACCAGGTCGAGAAACGCGGCCTCCTTCTGCTCCAGTTGCCGGCGCTGCTCTTCCTCGCGCAGGTTGGGATTGACGCCGATGTAATGCTGGCGTTCGTATCTGCCGAGGTTGAGGATTTCAAAGGCGCGGTAGGGCTTGTTTTCCTGCTTCAAGGCCCGCTGCACGCCAATCATGCGTTTGCGGGTTGTGTGAATCCCGAATTTGCCGAGGTCGCTGGCAATCCACTTGCGGCCGAGTTTTTCGGCGACTGCCGCCGTGGTGCCCGAACCACAGAAAAAATCGGCGATGAGATCACCTTCATTTGACGAAGCTTTGATGATACGTTCGAGCAGGGCTTCGGGTTTTTGTGTCGAATAACCGAGACGCTCAGTACCCATCGCGTTGATCATATCAATGTCGTCCCAGATATTCTCTATGGGTTTGCCTTTCAGTTCGTGACGATATTGTTTGAAGCGTGGATATTTGGCTCCCTCCGAAAATTTGACTTTCCCTTCAGCTTCAAGCTTCTTGAGGCGCTCTTGAGAATACGTCGCCATCACATTCCAATAGTATTTCCCGTGCTCATCTTCTTGGTTAAATCGCTCGTAATACTCCGGGGGGTATTCGCCATACTGAATGTTGAATAGATAGTCGTCAGCCGACTTGGTGTAGATAAAAATAGTGTCCGTATTTATGGAGAACTTTTTTGAAACCGCTTTAACTGTATTCGTCCCCCGGCGGCCACTTGAAATTCCTCCACCTGTGGCCAGGTCAAAATCCCCCAGGGGCGAGGACAGGAGTGTGGGGATTGTTACTCGGGATGGGTAGCTTTGGCAAGTCGGCTGGCGGCCTCTTTGAGGCGATAGCTTTTGCCGCGGAACTCGAGCAGGACGCTGCGGTGCAGGAGGCGGTCGAGGATGGCGGTGGTGAGGGCGGCGTCGCCGAGAAACTTGTGCCAATCCTCGATGATGCGGTTTGAGGTGATGAGCGAGCTGCGTCGCAGCTTGTAGCGCTTGTGCAGGATCGATTGCAGGGCGTCGGCGGCCTCGGCCGGGAGGTGGCGGGCCAGGAACAAGTCGTCGAGCACCAGCAGGTCGGCGTCGATGACGGGCTTGAGCAGCTTGCGCTTGTCGGCGCTCGCGCCCTGAGCGAGATTGGCGAGCAGCTCATCGGCTTCGCCGTAGAGCACGCGCAGCCCCGAGCGCAGCGCCGAATAGGCGATCGCCTTGGCGATGTGGCTCTTCCCGGTGCCGGGCTGACCGATCAGCAGTGCGCTGTCGCCCTCGGCGATGAACTTCAGGGTATGCAGCTCGAAGCAGGTGCGCTTGGGGATCTTGGGGTTGTAGCCCCAGTCGAATTCCGCCAGCGAAGCGCGCTCCTCGAGCCCGGAGAGCTGGTAGCGGCGCTCCAGTAGGCGAGACTGGCGCCGGTCCAGCTCATCCTGGAGCAGGGCCGAGAAGGTCTCGAGAAACGACAGGCTGGAAGCCTGGGACTCGATCAGGCGCGTCTCCAGGGTGGCACGCACGCCCGACAGGCGCAGCTGTTTGAGGGTTTTTTCGATTTCCATCATGCTCATGCTCATGGCTTGGGGTCTCCTGGACGGTGGGTAATGGGTGGTATCGGTGCTGGGCGTGCGCGGGCGTTGAGCTTGGACGCCGCGGGTTTGTCGGCGTTGAGCCCGGCGTGGCGGCGGTTCCGTCAAGGGCGGGCGAGGGGTTTTCTCGCCCGGCGCAGCGCACCCTTGACGGCGACCGGAGAAATACGCTCCTGGCGGGTTGGCAGGCAGTTCTTTCGCCTGCCGGCCTGCCTTACGGCGAGTGCAGGGGTTTGGGGGCGGCGCCCCCAGGGTGTTGCGAGTGCACCGCGTACTCATGCGCAGTCCTGCGCTTGTGGTTCGCCCAGCGGTGGCTGCACGCGCTCGGTTGCCTGTGAGGGTGCGGGCGTATCGGGCGCCAACGGCTCCGTGCCGACACTGCGGTTGAAGAACGCGGCATACTCGGCGGGATCACGGATGAGCTCGTGCTGCTGGGTGAGCGGCGAGCCAGCGTCACCCAGGGGCAATTCCGGCTGGGTTCCATCGAGCCGGGCGATGGCCTGAGCGAGCAGTTGCTCAGCGATCGCGCGCACGGCCTTGTAGGCGTGGATGTGGCGGGCGAGCGCGCTGGCGGCTGCCTGCTCCAGGATGCAGGCCGGATAGCGCGGGTGCAGCCCCACGATACCCCACATGCTCTTCTGCGCCTCGCGCCCACGTTGCTCGAACAACGCGCGACACAGCGCGTGGGTGTGGGGGCCGATGTGCTCGGCGCGCTTGAGGATCTGGTGTGTCTGGCGGGAGGGGTTGAACAGGCGCTCGGCATCGGGCAGTTCGACTGCGCCCTTGCGCCTCGCGCGCGTATGGCGGCGGATCAGCGCCAGCGTGTGCAGGTCGCGGATCTCGATCTCGTGCTCATAGAGGCGGACCAACACCTCGGCGCCGATCGGGGCCGGGCGCGCGGCATACCAGGCGCTGTCAACCTGAACGGTGGTGTCGTCCTGCACCGTGCGCGTGCCCTCCTCGAAGTAGCGGAAGCCCTCGATAGGCAACGCCTTGAGGTGGGCGCGCTCCTCCTGGAACATCTCCTCGACCTGGCGCTTGGCCCGGCCGTGAATGCGCTGGGCCGCCCACTTCTCTTCCCAATGCATGAGAAAGGCGTTTTGCGCCTCGATCGATTCGAAGCGCCGCCCCGCCAGAGCCGTGGCCTGGGTGTGCTGGATCGCGTTTTCCACGGACCCTTTTCGGTTCGGATCACGAACGCGGGCCGGATCGGCCACGACCGCGTAATGGGCGAGCATCGCCGCGTACAGGCGGTTCAGTTGCGGCTCGTAGATGTCCGGGCGGATGACGCCCTCTTTCAGGTTATCGAGCACCACGTACTGGCAGCAACCGCCGAAGTAGCGGAAGGCCTGCTCGTGAAGCCACGCCCACACCTGGCTGCTCGACTTCCACACCACCTGCCGATACGAGCGGCGCGAGTAGCGAAGCGTCATCACGAACAGCCGCGGTTTGCGATACCGGCCGCTCGGATGAAGCGTGGGCGCGCCCTCGCCGTAGTCGACCTGTGCCTCTTCCCCGGGCAGGAACTCCAGCCGGTCGAATTGCTCCGGCGCCTGGGTGCGCAGCGCCCGGCAGAAGCGCTTGACGCTGTTGTAGCGGCCCTCGAAGCCAAAGCGATCCACCAGATCCTGGTAGATCGCCATGGCGTTGCGACCCAAACGCACCTGCGCCTCGATCCATGCCCGGTGCGGCTCGCAGGCTGAACGGGCGTGCGCAGGTAGCCGCAGCGGGGATGGATCGGGCGCCAGCGCCGGTGGCCAGGGTGGAGGAATTTGAACGGCCAGCCCGGGCGAGCCGGTGGCCATGGGGGAATTTGCCTCGGCTTCGGTCTCCTGGGCAAGCTTGCGGATCGTCTTACGATCGATCCCCGTCTTGCGCCAGATCTCGCGCTGCGAGACCCCGTTCTGCAGCAGCGTTACGACCGTGCTCTTCTGATGCGGCTTCAAGACATTCACCTCCTCTACCCCCCCGTTGGAATCGAGGGGCGATGATGTCCTGTCCGCGCCACCACCAACATTGCCGACAATTAGGTCATCGGCATGCACCTGGGTGGGGGATTTTCAAGTGGCCACAAGTGGAGGAGTTTGGGTGGCCGCCGGGGTTCGTCCGTCTGCGCCATAAAATTTCATTCAAGAACTTCTCGGTGCGGAAAATCTCATCAAGCACAAGTCGCATGAATGCATTGACCCGCCAGTCACAATGTACGTAAATGCTCCCGTCAGTAGCAAGCAAATCCCGCATCAGCACCAGTCGCTCGTAAATCATGCTGATAAAGGAGTCGGCTCCCTTCCCCAAGTGTCTCTGTATGCCAGTTCTTCCAGCACGTTCGGTCGCTTGGTAAAGGTGTTGTCGCCGATTTCGATGTCCATCGAAAAATCCGCCCCCACGTCGAACGGCGGATCGATGTAGATCAGCTTGAGCCCACCCTGCTTCTCGATTTCCTCACGCAGCGGGCCGCTTTTCAGGCTGGACAGAATGAGCTTGTTGTCGCCCCAGATCAGCTTGTTGGTCCAGCCCTTTTGCTGCCGGCCAGAGGTGGGATTAAACAAATCGGATTGCAGCTTGAGTTCTTTTTCCGAGCGCGGTTCATCGACCTGCTCGATCACCTGAAACGGCAGCACGACATTGCACACGTCGCCAGTCTTGCCGTTCCAGACCAGCTCCACTTCCCGCTTGTCATCGAAGAGCAAGAACCGATACTTGTCCGGCAGCGGCTTGCCCGCCTCCAGAAAGCGAATGATTTCTTGTTGTTCCAGTTCTGTCAGTTTCGCCATGCCGCTCCCCAATAACCAATGCTCGGCGCGTTGATGCACGCAGACCGAGATTACTCCAGCGCGCGGCCATGCGCGCTCAGAAATGCAAAGAGGTTGAGCTTATCGGGGGAGTTTTCGCAGCGCAAGCAGAAGAGTTGGCTTGCGGCAGGATCGACAATCGCGGCTTGAAAAACAGCGTGCCGATAAGGTCAGGCGGCGGCGTCCACCAGATTGAGCGCAACCAGTTTTTCTTCGTATTCGTCGCGGCTCAATGGGCAATCAACCAAGTCGAGAAATTCGCCACGCCCCAGCTTTACCTGCTGGGCCATTTTGGAAAGCAGGCCGTCGGAAATCTCACGCTGCCCGTGGCTGGTCTTCGTTTTGACGAGGGTCTTGCGGCCCGCCTTGGAGTGGTAGATAAAAAACCGATGATGCGACTCGGATTGCTCGAAGCCTTTGCGCGTCAAGGCGCGCTCAACGTCCGCCTGCTTACGCGGCATCGGCCACCTCCGTGAACGTATTGAGCAGTGCTTGCTTCAGGGCCTGCGCAGATTCTTCCAGTGAATCGTCGGACGCCAGCGCGTATTCGTCCCAAAGCATCAGCACCTGCTCGGCCAGTTCGACGGCAAGCTTTTCCCGCGTGTGCGCAAACACGTCGATACCCAGCGCTTCGTTGGCAAGGCAAAGGTACTGCTTGCTGTCGTCGAGCGTCGGCTCGATGACGACCGGCACCCGGGCAGTCAATGTGCGACCATCGGCGCGAAGGTGCTCGACCGAAAACGGACTGAGATCGAGGTCGCAAATATCCGAAACCTCGTGAATCTCTTTCGGCTGATCCTCGTCGTTGAGCACGACACGCCCGGTGACCTGAATCAGGGAACGGCGGTTCTCGTACAGCAGGTCTTCGATCGCTTCGTCGTAGGAGCAAACCAGTTCGCGTTCTGTCGGCGGATAGACGATGCTGAATTGCCGTTGGGTGAAGTTGATTGTTTTCAGTTCACCGGTGATGGTTCGCTCGGCTTCGCGCTGCTCGGCCGGCACCAGAGTGCCTTGAACAAAGGGTTGAGTTTTGTCGTCGAACAAAGCAAAGGATTGGTCGTCGTCACCGCGAATGTCGAGATGCCAGTTCGCGCCAGCCCCCGGTGCCATCGCTTTGAAACACTCCAGCACTCGTCGCCGCACCGTGCCGTCTGGCAGCGCGTCGCGAACCAGACGCTCGTCGCAGGCACTGACCCCGCGCAACAGGCCGGAAAACAGCCCCCAAACCTTTTGAATATCGTCGAGCGCGAACAGATCAGACAAGGGGTCGCCCAAGGACAACGGCAGTGCGTAACTACCGGCGACGGGCACATGGCACACAAGCTGATATTTGCGACTCATGCGGGCGGGGATGCGCAGCCGCCGCTTGATTTCCTTGCCTTCGACGAAATAGCCGATCAGCTCGACAGCGTTCTGGGCGTTCTCAACTACCTGCACCAGCACCGAAGCCGGAATGGCGTGGCCGGAGGCCGGTGCGCCTTCCAGATGGAAGCTGAATGTTGGGGCGGTATCGGGCATGTCGAGTTGTGTAGGAGGCTTTAGCTTTGCTGCATCGTGCGTGGCATTATATCGACGCTAATCCCCAGCGATCAGCTATCTTACGAAAGGTAGCGAGCGTTCGCAATGAATCGGTGAGCAGACCTTAGAAAGTTGTGGCTCTCTGCGACCGCTTTGGGTCGCGAACTGCCAGACAGGGCCGGTGATCCAAGGAGTCCGGTCGATGCCAGACAGTTGCCGTTCGATGTAAGAGGGCGCTGCCGCCCTCGCACTTTACGCCGATGCCCGCTGTCCGCAGCGAACTGCCGGCACGACTCGCCGCACTGACATGGCTTTGCCGGGCTGCCAAGACATTTGGGCTGCTTGACGCAGGCCTGCCTCGCCCGCATTCGCTCGCGTCCGTCTGAATCTCTCGCCGTTCGCCAAAACCCGCCACTTGAAGCCGCGCATTCCTACGGGATCATGACTTTGCGACTCTTCGCAATTCACGGGAGCAAAGCTCATGACATCAGCGCTGATGAAGATCGACCCGGCAGGCCTGCCGGCACTGCCCAGCGTACTGGGCGACAAACGGTATTCGTGTCAAACCGGCGGCAAGGTCCGGCCGGGCATCAAGGTGCTGACCAAGGCCGCACAGAAGATCGAGGCCGCCCGCCGGCTCTATGACGAAGGTGTCGAGGCCGGGCAATCGTTCGACGACATCGAGGCCCGGATCCGGGCGGCGGTGCCCAACCTCGACCGGTCACCGCTGACACCGCGCAACGTCCCGTACTTCACGGTACGCGGGAGCGACTTCGCCATGCCCGAGATCGCCAGACAGATCATGTCGAAGTACGCCGAAGACCGGGGCGACGGCATCCTGCGGCTCTACCGCTTCCCGGTTGTCTTCGCATCCGACAGCCTGCTCGACGTAATGCCGCACAAGCTCGAAGCCTACGGCTCGGGGTCGATCAAGTTCTGGTCCGACTTCTCGGCCGACGGGAGCGAGCGCTACTGCATGACCTTCGCGCCGGTGCGCAAGGCCAGTTCCGGCCGGGCCATCCGGGTATTCGGCGGGCGCAAACACCAGCTGCGCGAGGCCAACGAAGGCCGCTGCGATCCGGAGAACTGTCCCGAGTACCAGAACCGCCAATGCAACGTCAAAGGCCGGATCATCTTCTACATCCCCGGCATCACACGTGTCGCCCCCCTCGAACTGCCGACCAATAGCCTGTATGGCCTCGACGCGGTGCGGGAGACGCTGCGACAGATCGCGGCAATGCGGGGCGGGCGCTTCTCCGGATTTCTGCAGGGGCAGGAGGCCTTCTGGCTCACCAAGAAGCTGGCCGAGGTGCCCCACATCGACGAGGAAGGACGGGCGGTGCGGGTCGAGCAGTGGATCATCGGTCTCGAAGTGATGATCGATCCCACGCGACTGCTCGGCGCGCCGCAGGAACAGATCCTGGCCGATGGCGAGCGCGCGGCAAGCATCCTGACCGGGAACGCCGAGCGAATCGATGACCGCACGGACCCTTCGTTTGTCGCTGAGAAAACGGCTGCGTTAGTGACCGATGACGATGCCGTGTTGTCGGAGGGGCGTGACGCGACCGCTCCCGTGCCCCCTGACGGCGACGATGGCGACGGCGACGTCGGTGCGCCGATCGAGCGGGATGTTCCGGCCCCCTACACGCAGCAGGCACCCGTCAGGACGCCCCAGCAGGCCGCGCCAACCAGACCGGCAAGCACGGCATCCCCACGGCCGCCCAACGGCACCGCGACCCAAGCTACCGACGGCGTGGCGGCGGTAACCGCCCAGGCGCAGGGCATCGGCGTCGACGCCGGGAAGTACATCCAGTTCGCGGGCAAGCGCTGGGGTCCCGGCTGGTCGAAGAATCCCAACGGGTTGAAGCGGGCCTGTGAGGAGCTGGAATCCTATCGGGGCGATCCGGCGGCGCTGACCGAGCGAATCGACGCCGAACTTAACGTGTTCTCGTAAGAGGGACAGCCATGCGGATTCAAACAACCGTGCGGGTCTGCCAGATGAGCGACCTGCACTACTCGGGAAAGAACCTCGCCGAGTCGGAGCGCTGCTTTGCCTTCGCGGTCGATCGGGCGATCGCGGCCGGCCCGGACTGCGTGGTCATCAGCGGGGACTCGACCGACCATTCGCTCGATGCGCACGCGCCGGCCTTCGCGGCCCTGGCGCGCAACCTCCGGCGCCTGGCCGATCATTGCCCGGTCCTCATGCTGCAGGGGACGTTCAGCCACGAGCCGCCCGGCACCCTCGCGGTGTTCGGGCTGCTCGGCGGTCGTTACCCGGTCATGGTGGCCGATCGGATCAAGCAGGTGGCCTTGCTCCCTGGCGGCACTTGGGCCGAATCAGACGGATGGCGATTCGACGGAATTCCCGACGGCACACGACTGCTCGTCTCGTGCATTCCCACGGTCAACAAGGGCGCCGTTGCTGCCGTGGTCGGAGCTACCCAGGCGGCCGAAGCGCTCGGGGCGGAAATGGCGAATCTGTTGCGCGCCCTGGCACCGGGGCACGGCGACGCGCGCGCAAGCGGTATCCCGACCGCCGTCGTATCGCACGGCACGGTCAGTGGCTGCACCACGGAACACGGCGTGCCGATGGCTGGCCTCGATCATGAATTCACCACCGGTTCGCTGTTCGCAGCCGAGGCCTCGGCGGTGATGCTCGGGCACATCCACCGTCACCAGATATGGGAGAGCGGTGACCACCTGATTGCCTATGCCGGCTCGATCGGACGCTTCCACTACGGCGAGGAAGGTGACAAGGGGATGCTGGTGTGGGAGGTCGGGCCGGACGGCGCGTCCGCCGTTCTCGATCCTACCCCGACGCGAAGGACGATCGAGGTGGCCTTCGCCGGCGCACCGGATGTCGATGAATTGCGCGCTATCGCAACTGATGCCCAGGGCGCATTCGTCAAGGTGCGCTGGGAGATCGGCGAGGAGGAACGGGCGAGCGTGGATCGTGCCGCGATCGAAGCGGCGCTGTCCGGTGCCGCCGAAGTGAAGCTCGAAGGGCGGATCGTCCCGGTAGTGCGATCGCGGGCGGCGGGCATCTCCAAGGCGGGTACGCTGGATGACAAGTTGCTGCAGTGGGCATCGGTCGTCGGCGCCGATCCTGCACCCCTGTCGGTTGCGTTGGCCACACTCGAATCGAGTACGCCGGAAGCCATCGCGGCCGAGATCCTCGCCGCGGCAGCACTCTTGCCGGAAGCCCGCGCGGTGGCGCAATCCAGCGTGGCGACCGTGCCGTTGCGAGCCGTGCCGGCACCAGAGCCTGAGCCGGAATTGTGCGATCTGTTCGGTTGATACGCCGCGCGCACCGGACACACTGTAGACGTATCGACAAGCGAGGCAAACCAACAGTGGCCTCGTACGGACATCAACGATCGATTTGGGAAGGGGCTACTCGATGTGGATTGAATCCTTGCGACTGAAGGGCTTCCGCGGCATCCGCGACGGACTGAGACTCGACGAAATCCGGCTCGATTTTGAGCAACTGGCTGGCGACGCATCGCTGGTGGCGCTGGCCGGGCCGAACGGGCGCGGCAAGACCAGCATCATGGACAATTGCCACCCATTCCCAGTCATGCCGTCAAGGGCCGGGCAGGATGGCATGGGGCGCTTCTCCTACTACGCGCACCTGAGCCTGCCGGAGGCCGAGAAGGAACTGATCTGGCGTCATGAAGGGCGGCGCTTTCGCAGTCACCTGGTGTTCCGGATGAACGGCAAGAAGAAGACCGAGGCCTTCCTGCTCGAGTGGCGGGAAACCGGCTGGGCGCCCGTATCGATCGCCGATGGCACCGTCTCGGACGGGAAGGTCGACACCTACTGGCGCTGCATCGTGGCCCTGCTCGGCACCCCCGAGACGTTCTTCACCTCGGTCTTCTCCGCACAGGGGCGCCGGCCGTTGTCCGCCTACACGAGTTCGGAGATCAAGACCCTGCTCGCCGAACTGCTCGGCCATGCGGCCATCCGCGAACGCGCGAGCGAGGCGGCCGAGGTGGCGAAGCTGCTCAGGACGGGGCTCGCTGCCGTGCGGGGGACGCTCACGACCCTGGAAGGCGATATGCTCTCCGTACGACAGGCGAAGCAGAGTTTGCCGGCGGCGCAGGCCGCGACCGACACCGCGCGCCGGGCACGCGAGTTGGCGCAGCTGGCGGTACTCAAGGCGCATGAACGGTTGACGACCCTGAAACAACAGGCGGCGGCGGACGAGGGCAACACGCACCAGCGGGCGGAAATCCGCGCTCGGATGAACGAGGCCGACGCGGCGTGGCAACGTGCCGTCGAACGTCTGAATCAGCAGATTGAGGCCGAGACCAAACGCAAGGTGGCCCTCGACCGGCGCATTGCGGAACGTGTCGGCAAAGCCCGGCGCGACCGGTCTGCGCTGGAAGCGCGCCAAACCAATCTGGCGGCGGTCCTGCAAGACGAGACCAGGGTCCGGCGGGCCGGCTCGCGATACGAGCGGATCGCCCGCGTGTTGGCGCAGCGGGTCGAACGCGAAAGGATCGGCCAGGAACAGGCGCAGCACGCACGCGATCTGCTCGCCGACGCAAAAGCGGCCCAAGCCCGGATTCAGGGCATCGAACGCGAGGCCGGGCAAGCCTCGCTCGCCGCCGAAGATCTGAAACGCCGCTTCGGTCTCACCAACGAGGTGCCGTGCGTGGGGACCGACCTGCAGGGGCAGTGCAAACTGCTCGGCGATGCGGTGCAGGCCAGGACACTGATGCCCTCGGCACAACGCAAACTCGGCGAACTGGGCGAAGAACGTTCCGCCGCGATGGCACAACTGAAGAGGATCGAGGAGGAAACGAAAGCCTTGAAGGACGCCGCCGCGCGCTACGACATCGCCGAGAGCAAAAGGGCGCGGACCGCGCGGCGATTGCAGGAACGCGACCGCCTGCGGACGCGGCTCCCGGAAATCGAGCGGGCACGGGTCGAATGGCAGGCCGTGCATGCCCAACTCGCGGCAAGCGGCGCGGTGGATGCGCAACCGACCCGCGACGAACTGGCCGAGCGGCAAGCGATCCAGAGCAGCATCGCGGGGATCGAGGCGGCGCGCCTGACGGAGAACCGGAAGCGGGCAGGGGAGACGGCTTCGCTCAACCGGCTGCTCGCCCAGTTGACCGCGCCGTTCGATGCCACGCTGCTCGTGCAGGCAAGCGAAGACGTCGAAGCGACGAAGGGCGCACTCGATGCGGCCGACCGGCTGCTGACCCAGAGACAACAGGCACAGCAGACGGTCGCCGATTCCGCAGGCCGACTGGCCTCTGTCGAAATCCGGATCGTCGAGGCACGTGGCAAGGTCGCGCACATCGAGGCGCAGATCGCGCTCTGGTCGATGCTTGCCAAGGCGCTGGGCAACGACGGGATCGTCGCGCTGTCGATCGACGATGCGGGACCGACACTCTCGGCACTGGCGAATGATCTGCTGCTTGGCTGCTACGGGCCGCGCTTCACGGTCTCGCTGAAGACCCAGGTCGAGACCGCCAAGGGTGAGTGTCGCGAGGGATTCTCGATCGTCGTGCATGACGCGCAGTCCGGCCAGAGCAAGGAACTGGACAACATGAGCGGCGGCGAGAAGTTGTGGCTCTCATGCCGAGCTCGGCATGAGAGCCACTATGCCGCGAACCGGGTTATGCCGAGTCTGGTACTGAATCTCAAGAACGGCACCGTGGACCGCCGATCAGAACTCGGCATAACGTTCTCCACACCGCGGCCGTTAAACCGCGGAAGGAGAACACAATGGAACAGTTCATGGAGCGCCCTTGGGCGCTGGCGCGGATGCATGAGGGTCCGCTGGGTAATCACATCGACGCATTCACGCAGAACCTGGCTGCGCATGGGTATGCACGAGCGTCAATCCGCCGGGCGATTTGGATCGTTGGCGACTTCAGCCGGTGGATGCTGCGGCGCGGCATTTCGACCGGCCACCTCTCTGAGGCTTACATCGACGCGTTCCTGCGTTGTCGCAAGCGCCGCAGAACACCCCGGTGGGAGGACCGCCCGACCCTTCATCGGTTGATTTCGCACCTCGTCCAGCAAGGAATCCTCGTCGGGCCAGCCAGCGTGGCCGTTTCACAATCGTCGGCGCAGCGCACTGCCGATGCCCATGGCGTCTATTTGCGCGACGTACGCAACTTGGCGCCAAGTACGATCCACGGCGGCGTGAAGACCGTCAGGATGTTATTGACGAGCCTGTTCGGAGATGCCGAAGTCATACTCGAACAGATGGCCGCAGCAGATGTCATCGAGTTTGTCCGGAGGCTGGCAAGCCGCTGCAGCCCCAGAAGCGCCAATCGAGTCGTCTCGGACGTGCGAACGTTTTTGCGCTCCGCCCACCATCGGGGACTGACCCGCATCGACCTGTCGGGTTGCATCCCTTCGCCAGCGAACTGGTCCCTGAGTTCGATACCCAAAGCGTTGGGCGAAGACCAAGTCCGCCGCGTGCTTGCTCACTGTGATCCGACCACGGCCAATGGGTGCCGCGACTACGCCATCATTCTTCTGTTGGCACGCCTCGGACTGCGTGCCGGTGAGGTTGCCGCAATGCGGCTGGATGACATTGATTGGAGGGCTGGCAAACTGAGCGTGCGCAACGGTGAGACCAGGCAGGATTGCATGCCTTTGCCTCACGACGTCGGCGCCGCGCTGGCCGCGTATCTTAGCCAAGGGCGTCCGTCATGCTCAACGCGCCATGTATTCGTGCGTGCGCAGGCGCCACGAACGCCATTCTCATCTGGGACGGCGATCGCCAGCATCACACGCCGCGCGTTTCTTCGCGCAGACATGGACCCACCAAGTAAGGGCGCGCATGTATTGAGGCACTCGCTGGCAACCCAGATGCTACGTCGGGGAGCGTCGCTGGCCGAGATCGGGCAGGTGTTGAGGCATCGCCAACAGTCCACCACGATGATTTATGCCAAGGTCGATCTCACATCGCTGCGCACCCTGGCACAGCCTTGGCCGGGAGGTGTGCTATGAAGTCGCTACGTCAAGCCGTGCTTGAGTACCTGGCTTTGCGCCGAGCCCTCGGTTTTAAACTTCGCGACGCCGAAGACTGTCTGAAGGACTTTGTGGCATTCGCCGAAGAACGGGGAGTTACCAGGATTACCACGCGCGTGGCACTGGATTGGGCCCTGAGCAAGCCCTCCGCAAGGCCCGAGCGCGCGGCCGAACGACTGCGCGCCGTTCGCGCCTTCGCGCGTCACCATATCGGAATCGATCCCGCCACCGAGGTGCCGCCCGCCAAGTTGTTGCCGCATCGCGTGCATCGACGGCAGCCCTATCTAGATACCGACGACGAAGTCGAACGTCTCTTGGCGCGGGCCTTGTGCCTACCTCCACAAGACGGTCTGCGGCCGTGGATGTACTACTGTCTGCTTGGACTGTTCAGCGTCACGGGCATGCGGCTCGGTGAAGCACTCCGGCTCGACGTGACGGACGTCGACCTCGACCAGGACGTGCTAACAGTTCGCGATTCGAAGTTCGGCAAGTCCAGGCTGATTCCGATACAGGCATCCACGCGAGCCGTGCTCTTGCAATACAGGGATCGACGCGATCGGTTGCTACAGGGCCGCGTACAGCGACGCTTTTTCGTATCCGGACGGGGAACGCCGCTGATCCCGAGTTGCGTCCACCGCACTTTCTACGTGCTGCTGGAGCAGACCGGGCTTTTCGTCGTGGGGGACGCGCAACGCCCTCGACTGCATGATCTGCGGCATCGGTTCGCCGTCCGGACCTTGCTGCAGTGGTATCGCAACGGCGACGATGTCGAGCGGCGTCTGCCGGAGTTGTCGACCTATCTCGGCCACACCTGCATCGAGAACACCTATTGGTACCTCAGCGCCTATCCGGAGTTGATGGGACACGCCGTGAATCGGCTTGAGCACCGCTGGGAGATGAAGTCATGACCACCGCCACCACCGATACCTTTGCCGCCTTACTCGAGGGATTCTTCACGCGCCGGCTCATGCAGCAACAGCGGGCCAGCCCACACACGATCGCCTCCTATCGAGACACCTTCCGCTTGCTGCTTAAATACATGCACAAGCAGCTTGGCACCTCACCCAGCAAACTGGCCCTCGAGCAACTCGACGCGGTGTTGATCACAGACTTTCTCGGTGACCTGGAGCGCGAACGAGGTGTCTCGACGCGCAGTCGGAATCTGCGCCTGAGCGCCATTCGTTCATTCTTCCACTACGCCGCATTCGAGGCGCCAACACATTCCGCCCAGATCCAGCGCATCCTCGCCATCCCCAGCAAGCGTGGCCCACGCAATCAGGTGTGCCATCTGACGCGCCAGGAGGTTGAGGCGCTGCTCGCCGCGCCCGACCTGTGCACGTGGGGCGGTCGGCGCGATCATGCGCTCCTCCTGCTGGCGGTGCAGACCGGGTTGCGGCTCTCCGAACTGACCGGCCTGTGCCGCGAGAATGTCAGACTCGACACCGGTGCTAACGTTCATGTCGTCGGAAAGGGGCGCAAGGAGCGGTGCACGCCGTTGGCGAAGCAGACCCGCCGCGTCCTGCAGGCATGGATGCGAATCGACTTGCCTCCCGAGTGTACGGTGTTGTTTCCGAGTGCGAGGGGCACCCGGCTCAGTGCTGACGGTGTCCAGTACCTTCTGGCCAAACATGTCGCGACCGCGAGTACGGCCTGCCCTTCGTTGCAGGACAAGCGCGTGACGCCCCACGTGCTGCGTCATACCACAGCCATGGATCTGCTCTTGGCCGGTGTCGATCGTTCCGTCATTGCGCTATGGCTGGGGCACGAGTCGGTCGAGACGACGCAGATCTACTTGGAGGCCGACATGACGTTAAAGGAGCAAGTCCTGGAGAAGACAGCGCCGCATGTTGGAAAGTCTGGCCGGTACCGGCCAGACGATCAACTGCTGACGTTTCTTGCCGCTTTGTAGGGGCCAGTTGGATGTCCGCCGCCAGATTCCTCGGCAGCGAACATCCACGCCACGATGGTGGCTCACGAAGTGACACGCCTCATGCTTCGGCCAGCGCAGCAACTTCATTGGCCTGGTCAGGAGACTCCCAGCACTGACGGCCCACATCGATCATTACATCCGCCATCGCCGTGAGTGCCGCGGTCTGCGAGATGAAGTACTCCTGCTCATAACCGCCCAGGCGCAGCACCTCCCGCTTCATCGCCATGAACATGCGCTTGCGCTCCGGGTCAAGCGTCCCGTCGAAGCCTTCCTTCTGCTCACTTGCCGGTCTCAAGCAGGGTGTGGATCGACACTGTGAATCGCGGTCCGTAGCAAGCGAGCAGCAGATCGTTGGCCAAGGTTGACATCGCCGGGCCGGCATCGTCAATGGCCAGCGAGATCATGCGAGGGGGCTATTGAGTGCGCATGGTGTGCTACCGACAGATCACGGCGCTCATGCGACTTCTATGCCGACCATCATTGCATGGTCTTGGTATGCGTCCACTGGCGCGGATACCTCGCCGTTGAGGACCACTCGGCATAACCCGATTCGCGGCATAGTGGATCAACGAATGCCTGACGCGGGCGATCGCGTTGTACCTCGCGCAGAACAGCGGACAACGCTACGAGACCCTGTTCTCCGACGAGGCCGATGGGCCGCTCGATGCCGATCGCAAGCGCATGTTCATGGCGATGAAGCGGGAAGTGCTGCGTCTCGGCGGGTACGGGCGGGAGTTCTTCATCTCGCAGACGCCGGCGCTGACCGAAATGGCGGATGCGGTGATCGACCTCGATGCGATGCGGGCGACGACGGTTCCATGGCCACTCCTCGATTCCGACCCATTTGGTCTTGAAGTAGGTGCGGGAAGTGTGCGACAATAGTGCATATTTAGAGCGGAGATCCGCAGTGGAAGAAACCACAGTCATCCCCCAGTCCGCTCTGGACGGGACGTTCCAGCACTTCTTGGAGTACCTGAGGGAAGGCGGCGCGCCGGCCCCAGTCTTGTCTCCCAAGCGATTCAGCCAGGCCATGCACATCGACCTGCAGACGCTCGCCGAGCAGGCGCATGTCCATCGCAACACCATCAGCCGCGCGCCGGGATCACGAGGAGTTCAGGATTTCCTGCGCGAGGCACTGCGCGTCATCAAGGCCGCGACAGACCTGAACGGCGATCTGAACAAGGCGCTGTTCTGGTATCGCAATGAGCCGCTGTCCGTGTTTGGCTACAAGACGGCCGAGCGGCTGGTATCCGAAGGGCGGACAGATGATCTGTTGCGGTACATCGCCTCGATCGAGGTCGGCGCAGCGGGATGATTCTGACCGAACTTGGCCCACTCACGGCGTACCGAATGCACACGCCGAGGTGGGCCACGGCGCCGACGAGCGGCGCCGGCGCCGCTGCACAGGGAGGGCGGGCCAACCGACCCGGTACGCTGGCGCTGTACGTTGCCCTGGAGCCCGAAACTGCCGTCCGCGAGTACCAGCAGCTGTCGCCGTTGATGCCGCCGGGCACGTTGGTGAGCTACACCGTTCGCATCGACCCGGTCGCGGATTTCAGGGCTGGATACGACACCGAGCACTGGTCCGACCTGTGGGAAGAGTTCCATTGCGACTGGCGAGAGCTGTGGTTCAACCGGCGAGTGGAGCCGCCGAGCTGGGTGTTGGCGGATGAAGCGCTTGCCGCTGGCGCGAAGGGCATCGTCTTCCCTTCAAGACTCGCCCCGGATGGTCTGAATTTGGTGATCTACAATGACCTGTTGACCGCGGATGACACGCTGCAGGTCTACGACCCGACAGAGGCGCTGCCGAAGAATCAGGATTCCTGGCGTTAAATCGCTTTCTCGGGTTGAGATGCCAAGTTCGGGCGTCGCGGCGGCACTATTCCATGGGGGAACAGTTTCCGCGCCGGTCGAACTCCAGGGCTTTGCTTGCGCAGGTCGAGGTCATTTCGTGAGCACAGAGACATCGGCCCACATGGTCCACTAGAACCAGCTTCTGGCTACTGGTTCCGATCGATGCGGTGATGGTTGTCGTACCGGTTGCTTGACGCTTGACCTGCCGTTGATTGGGTTTGCCGGCAATCGGTTCACCACCGCTCCAGGCAATCTGCGACCACTCGGTCGCGATGTTCCTCGGTGAGGTGTCGGCCTGCAAAATACAATCCCCCGCGGCGACGAATCGGGAATCTCCCGCGGACCGAATACGTCTCTCACGGTTAGCCAATTGCTGGCATCTATCGGTTTCGCGTTTGTGACGGTGAGTTTGGAAATCGTGACCACGGTGATCACCTTTGGCCTGTCATAGACTCGTTCCAGAAGATCTGTCTTGTTGGCTGCAACCCATTCCCGGACCTGTCTTTCCCCGGCAATCCCAGAGGGACAACACAGCAACCGCGTGTGGGTCCAGCCGCAAAGAAGAGACATCGACCAGCGAGGCCGCGAATGCACACCCACAGGCAGATAAGTTGACGCGTTGGCTCATGTGGTCTGCGTCATCACCGATGCCGGACCATTGCGGAGAACGACAGTGGACGGGTCGCGATTGCGAGCCCGCCGCACTGCGCGTTGGCTAAAGGAAAAGGCGATGCCGCAGTAGGGCGGCAACAGACAACTGAATCGGGCGGCGCTGCCTACAGCAGGCCGGCTTCAGCGAACGAAACGAACTTGCCCGCTGCGAAGACCAGGTGATCGATGACGCGGACGTCGACGAGCGCAAGGGCGGACTTCAGGGCGGTGGTGAGCACCTCGTCGGCCCTGCTGATGGCTGCCGATCCGCTTGGATGCTGATGGCACGCCACGATCGCCGCCGCGTTGTAAGCCAGCGCCTGCCGGACGATTTCCCGTGGATAGACGCTGGTGGCGGTTAGCGTTCCGCGAAACGCCTCTTCGACCACGATCACACGATGCTGCGTATCGAGGTAGGCGACCAGGAACACTTCGTACGGCAGCGTGGCGACGTGAAGCGCAAAGTACTCACGGGCCGCGCTCGGGCTGGTGAGGACGCTCTTTCCGAGCGCATCCTCGTATGCCGCACGCAGCAGGATCTGGCGTGCGACAGCAAGCCGGTAGTCGACCAGGGTCATGCGTGCGAAACCCGGCGGCGCGTACGGCAGCGGCGCGCAATCGGAACAGACGGACGGCAACGGGGCTGGCAACGGCTCCGGTTCGCGAAGCAGTTCCGCCCGCAACGCGTCGAGCGGCAAGTGTTCGAAATTCATCGTGGGTGTTCTCCGAAAAGAAAATCGGGAACACCGATCCCGTCCGGGAAAAGTGCTCCCGACGGGATGCGCCAAAGGCGCTGCTTGAGGGCTGGTAACGCCAGCTACGCCGGATGGACCGGATTGCTCGATGGACAGATACCACCGAGGGTTCGACAGAACCCAATGCACCGGAAGTTTCGCACCAGAACATCGTCGATGCAAGAGGCATTGTCGCGGGCGACGAAATACCCCCGTTATGACTCCTGTTTCGTCCCCGCAACCTGTTCCTGGATCGAGAGTCGTGACGATCGCGCCTCGCCGTCAGGTCATGGCCCGACAAAACAAGACGCCCTGCCGGAATCAACCGGACAGGGCGCAGAACTACAAGGCGGGATCAGCCGAGCTTGCGAACCTCGGCCGCGAATTGCTGTGCGTCGATCTCGCCGCTTGCATAACGGCCGACCAGTTCGCTGTACGCTAGACCGCGCCGCCAGGCCTCGGTTGCGGCAAGGCGATCCATGGTCCCATTGGCACGCTCGACGTACCCTTGAGTCAGGGCTTGTTCGAGCGCCTCGGCAGGCGAGCGATGGACTTGATGACGATGAAGCGCGTCGGCATCGAAGTACACGATGCGGCCCTGGCCCGATGAATCGGGTTCCTCGAGGATCGCGCAGTAGCGCGTTCCATTGGGCGCCTGATAGGCGAGTTCCACGCCAACCGCCGTGCCGCCATTCGATGCGATGATCTGCTCGGACAGCCGGCGCAGATCGTCGAGGCGCGTCCGCTCGGCCGTCAGGTGTGCCGCGAATGCCGATTTCTGCGGATCGGAAGCGACGTGATCGGCCCGCTGGGTCAGATACTCGATGCGATCAGAAAACATGATGATCTCCTGAATACCGAGGGCACCGACCCCCAAGGGATCAGCGCCCTCGGGGAATTGTGAAAGGCCGGTTTCGGCCCACTTCGGTGCAATGCGCGCATCACTACTCAGTGGCGAGCCCGCATTGCCGCCCGCTTCGCGCCGATGCGGCCATCCATGGCTTGAGCATCCCGATGCAGTCCGGGCTGCCCTCGCCATTGAGTTGCGCTGCCACCGGTTCCGGCGCAACGAACAGGTAGACGTCGTCGCGCAGGTGCGTCTCGCAGGTGGCGCCGATGTCCAGCAACTTCGGGATGTCGGAGCGCTCGACGACGACCTCGCCGCGCCACAGTCTGGCCAGCGGCCTGTCGCGCAGGATCTGTTCCGGATAGCAGTACAGATCGAGCGCCTGCTGCACGCTGCGCGACATCGTGATGCGCTTCGGGGTCAGCTTGTGCGCCTGGCAATAGCGTCGCGCCAGCGCGGATGCAATCGCTTCGCTTTCGGCGAAGGCGAACTTGTAGAACATGCGCGTGAAGCCGAGTGGCCGGACATAGACTTCCTCGACGATCTGGATCGTCAGGAAATAGATGATCCGGCCGTCGGCCTGCTGTTCACTCTCTGACATGAGATCCTCCAGTCTTGGGTAAATCGGGCAGCCCAGTTCAGGCTGCCCGTCGGTTGATGAAGCGCAAATGCGCGGTGGGCATTCGATCGAGGAATGCGCGCGAGGCTAGTGCCGAATGGTTCGGGCGATTTCCAGTCGCAGGCCGGCAGAGCCGGCCAGCACGGACATCTCATCGAACCGATCCGAGACAAACACCTTGGGAATGCCGCAACCCCTGGCAAGCCGGAAGGACTGGCTGTGAACCATGTAGCCGGTCCATCTGCTTTGCCGGTGGGGCACGATCACCTCGATCAACTGGATGAGGTCGGCATCGAGCGGAACTTGCACGGCCGCCTCATTTCGGCGAGGCCGGGCCATCAGCGTTACCCTCAGGCGGCCAATGGTTCGCCGACAGCGCCGATAGGGCGCCCGCGATCCAGATAACGACGCTCGAGCTGGTCGATGCGACGATGAAACGCGGCCTCCGACATGACGCGGTCCAGCGGACCGATCACGCCGACACTCGCGAGGTAGCCGGTCAGACCGGACATGTCCTCGCTATGACGCATGAAGCCGTCGGCCGTGAGCCAGAGTTCGCCCAGCGTGATGTTGCCCTCGCCATCGTCCTCCTCGTTGTTGCAGGAGAACACGATGGTGCCGCCGGCATCCTCGACGTGAGCCCAGAAACTGCCACGTTCGTTGAGGTCGATGATCCAGCCGTAGAGGCGGGCGATGTCGAAATGCTCGTGGATTTGCCCCAACGTATAGGGCTCATCGTCCAGATCACTGACGCGCACGATGTTGCCGTGAGGCCGGCTATCGGTGCTGGCCGGCAGTCCGATCACGAAGTGATCCGGGGACAAGAGGAACACCCCGGGCCCACGCGGACGGCCCTTGTCGAACAGGCCGTCCCAGAGGACGAGATCGCGTTCGGGAGGAGGCTTGTGCTTGGTAGCCATGGGCCACCTCGACCGTAACGTCGAAAACAGCACGGACAGCCTGCCGCAGGCGCCAGATCGGGAAGCTGAGGTAGCCGGAGCGCACGGTGCGACCGGTGTCCTCGAACAATCCGCTGGCCAGCGCGGGGCCGACCAGCGCTTCGTTCTCCGAGTAGGTCTTGGCGAAGAACTCGTCGTCGCCCAACTGATCGGTGCATTCGCTCACGTTGATCGAGAGCATGCCGAGCGCTTGTCCGTCGAGCATGATGAGCTGCACGGCAATGTCGCCGTTGGAATACTGACAGCGCTCGGCGAACGCAACGCCGAAGGGTGTCTCGAACCTGCCGATTCGATCGGCCGGATTCGCAAGGGTCATGATGATCTCCAGAAAATGGAGCGCCCGCACACCGGCCCGACTGGCGGGCAGGCGCAAAACGCTCATGTGGATGCAGGAATCAGACGGCGCATGGGGCCGTCGGAAAAGGCGGTTCGCTCACCGGCCCGATTCGGGGCGGCTCGCTCGCGCGAAAGGCCTCGGGAATCTCGGCCAGGGATATCGACTGCTGGGACAGCGCACGGTCATCGGTGCGCTTGCCGAAAGACGGGGAGATAGACCCATAGCGGAGACGTTCCCGCTATCGGTACGGACACGACCGCGTGGCGCGGTCATCGAACTCCAGGGCTGGTAACGCCAGCTACGCCGCTCGAGGTCGAGCAGTATCCCCAGACGAAGACGGGGCAGAAACCCCAGGGGCATTTGAATCCAGTATGGCAGAGCCATTTTTGCTTGCCAAGAGGAAAATCGGGGAAGTTTTGTGCGTTGTCGAGACCGAAGGCAAAACACCCCCTCCGTTGGGTGAAAAACGGAGAGGGTGCGAAAAACGAACCGGCCAGGCAGCCGATCAGACTGGCTTGTCCGCCGCGGCGGTCAATGCGTGTACCAGCGGCGCGATCGCCGGAACCACTGGATTCAAGGCCCCGGCTTCGGGATGCCGCGCGGTCCACTCGGCGATCGCCGCCTCGGACAGTTCGATCACGTGCGTGTGCGAGGCGGTGCACCAGCGATCCTCGGGTCGCCCGAAAATCACGATCGCGGCTTTGCCTGCCACGCCCGGCTTGGCGGCGACACCCCTGTCGGCCAACGCCTTGCCAACGATGGCACCGACCGAGAGGCCGCGCAGTTCCGAAATCAGGTCGTGCAAGGCGGCCTCGTCGTCTTCGAATGCGTCCTCGTGGAACGACTCGTTCTCGTCCAGGTAGCGCGAGATCTGGCGGCACAACAGATAGCCCGACTCTTTGGCCGGCACGATCAACGCGCCGTCACGGTAGAGTCCGCAGTCCTCGACTTCCGCACTGTGCACGACTTCCCCCGTGGCATTCTTCAGAACGATCGCGTAGCGCTCCACCAGATCGATCGGCGCTTCGACCCATCGGCCGCAGAACCTCACCGACCGGCTCGGCACATAGCAGACCTCTACGGTAAAGGCGGGTACTTGCTCGTTGCCCACCGCCTGGCACTTATCCAGCGAAATCACGTACGGGTGCGCCCAGTGCTCGGCCGGCAAGTCCGACACGAATACCCAGCCCCGCAGTCGGGCCAGCGTCAGGAACGCGAAGCCGTCGTCGGATTCGTCATCCGATGGCAACTCGGCCAGAACGATCCGGCCCGATTCGACATCGGCGCGCGAGACCCGGGTCTCGCAGGGGCCGAGATTGCTGTCGCCGTCGGTCCGCAGGAACGAGAAGCCGTCGACTGAGGCAAGGATATGCGCCGGCAACACTGGGCATCGGTCGAGGAGATCAGAACAACCGAACCGCCTTGCCTTGTTCCAGTAGGAGTCGACGAAGTCCTCGTTCGACAGCTCGGTAAACAGTTGGCGCAGCACGCCTTCCCAATGCTTTTGCACCGCCTCCTCAAACGTCCGCTGGAACTTGTCCGGATCGCACAAACCGGCGCGATCCGGGGCAGTCGCCGGAAAGGCCGCGTCATCGACATGGATCACGATCGACGGCTCGCCGCAGCGATACCCATTTTCGACCTGGACGCGGATCGGCAGGCCCTGATAGTAGGCCTGCACCTTTCCGAATGGATACGCGCCATCGGTACCGAATTCGCGGAACCAGACTTGTCCCACGGCCGTGGCGACAAACTGTTCCTTCAGGCGATAGGGTGCAGGCAATTCCTCGTCGTCGAGAAAGACCGGTAGCGCAAACCCGGCGGCGCACTCGCGGATGCGCGCTTCGACGTTAATGGCGTCCCGCGCGAAGCCCTCCAGCCGAATCAAGGTTCCCTTCTCCGGCGCGAGCGTCGATTCCACGACAGCGAAACGCTTCTGATTGGTTGCATCGGTCCAATTCAGCCGCAGCTCGTGTCCACGGGAGCGAACAACCAGCTCGCGGCAGCCAAAGAGTATTGCTGCAAAGCCGATACCGAAAGCATCCTCCTTGTCGATCAAGGATTCGTCCCAACCGGATTCGGCCACGGTGAGCAGTGCTTGCCACTCGACAATGCCCATGCCATCGTCGGCAATGTGAACGACACTGTTCGTGCGATCCTCGGGGTCGCTCGTGACCAGAAACCGGACTTCGGTCGCGCCTGCCCGGCGACTGTTCTGCATCGCCTCGGATAGCGCCCGTCCGGCATGCTCGAACAGCTTGCCCAAGATGCGCTGCATGAAGCGCTCAGTATTGATGTTGAGTGATACACCTTTGCTCATGATCTACCTCCAATGATCGGCCGCGCGCCGCAAACGGCGCGGCCGGCAAGTGAAATGGATTCCGCCCGGCGTACGACCGGGCGGAATGTCGGGGAGCCAGGCTCCCTCGGGAAACGGCGGCTAGGCCGCCAAGGCTCTGCGGGGTGCCGGCTTGAGAATCTCGACCGTCGCGATCCGCCAGCGGCCATCGTCGATGAGATCGACCACCACCTCGGCGAGACTGTCGAAATAGACGCCTTCTTCGTCGACCACGAGGCCACCGTCCGGGCCGGTCAGCACGACGGTGTAGGTATCGGTCGCGCGGTCGTAGCGGATCTCGATCCAGCCGTCGTGCTTGGCCGTATGGACCCGGAACTTCAGTGCCGGCGGTGTCGCGATGATGTGCGAATCGTCCGGATCGACGTACTCGACCGGGGCCAGGCAAGCGCCGGCGTCGACCAGCACCTGAGACAGGCAGCGCATGCCATCGTGCGCGGAGAGCTCCTCGACCTGGACGATCATGTCGCGCAGATGCTTCGACTTGAGCGCGTCCTTGTCGATCGGCAACACCGAGCGGTTCTCGCCCAGGGTGAACGACGAGATCCGGACCCCGTTGCCGCACAGTTCTTCGCGCGGCGCGTCGAGCCGGCGCCCGTCGAATCCGCGCCGTGCGTACGGCGTGATGCGCACCACGGCGCCCAGTTCCGGCACCACGTCGACGAAGTCCCGCGCGGCCACGAAGAACTCCGCGGCACGGCCGATCTTGACCAGGATCCACTCGTCGGACTGCGCGACGACCTTGCCCTCGACGGGGCGCAAGTCGAACCGAATGCCCAGCGTGGTGCTCACCGATGCCTCGCCAACATACATCGCCAGCGAATAACGCCGTGCCGTCCTGGACAGGTGATTGCCGATGACACTTCGCGTCCATTCGCCAGCTTCGTCCTTGCGACTACTCATATCGATGCTCCTTTCGGTTGCCCGACAGGCGACACCGGCCCCGAACGGGGAGGCGCCCCGATCGGGTGGTTGGGTTGGTGCAGTGGCGATGCCTCGGTCAGATGAGGCCGAGGCAGCGAAGCCAGCTCGGCGAGTCGTCCGGGCCCTGCCCGTCCGGCTCGACGACATATCCGGTCGGCGTTTCGCAGATGCCGTCGGCGTTCCAGTCCTCGAGTTCCTCCAGGCTGGGCACCTCATGGACTTCGAAACACCACGCCGGCACGGCGCTGATCTCGGTCCGCTTGTTTGCGATCCACTGTTCGAGCGGCACGTCGGATTTCTTCCTCAAGAACGGCCGGAAGCCGGAATCACCGATACGCTGGATCAGGATGCGCCCATCGCGCCGATTGGAAACCAGGGCGCGAAATTTCATTGAGAAGAACCGAGCGAACTCGGTCTGTGCTTCTTGGACTGCTGGCATTGCAGTTCTCCTATGCCAGCCCCAAACGGAATTCGGCCCGAGCGGGCGCATCCCGCAGGGGCGATAGAAAACGAGATCCGGCGACGAGCGCCGGCATGGGATTTGGCCAAACCAGAAACGATTTGGCGGCTAAAGCAGGGCGAGCCGAGAGGCCGCCCGATTCCGATACGCCACCGAGTTCGGTGGCACAACTCCAGGGCTGGTAACGCCAGCTACGCCGCTCTCAGGCGAGCGGGACCAGACAGCCAGACTTGCAGGCGTGGAAGAGCGCCCGCGTAACGAAAGAAAGTTTCCCATTTCGGATTGCCGCCGTCAATACGGCTTTCTCCCGGAGAGCACCATGCACATCCAGAAAAAAACGATTCGTCAGGCGGCCTTTTTGCGATTCCTTCTCGCGTGGGCCTCGAGCAACTGTTCGATAGCGCGCTGGGCCAGCTTGGGCATGCGGCGATGGTTCTGCGATTCGTCCGGCATCCGGTAGTTCTTGAGGGCGCGGGGCTCGATGCCGGCGGCCACGGCCAGTGCATCCCAGGTCAGGCCCAGCGTGACCTTGGCCTGGCGCAGGAAGTCCTGCTGGCTTTGCCCCTGCTGTTGCTCGATGCTCATGCGGCTTCGCTGTCCATGCCCTTGAAAACCCACTCCAGCGGCAATTCGCATTCGATGCTGGCCAGCGTCAGCGCACCGCTATCGGTCATGTCGAGATAGAGACAACTTCCGTCAATCTGCGGCCGGAACACCTCGGCTCGGCGCGTCTCTGGGTCGATCAACACGTACTCGCGCAGCGAGGTCAGCTTGCGGTAAATGGCGAACTTCTTGCCGCGGTCATAACCCTGCGTGCTCGGCGACAGAACCTCGATGATGAGGGTCGGTGCCGTCACCACCTGTTCGTCGGCCTTGAAACGCTTGTCGCACGTCACCAGCACGTCCGGGTAGAGGATGGCGTCATTGGCAATCTGCACCTTCATGGCTTCGCTGAAGACCTGGCAAGGGCCGTTGTCCAGATGGTTGCCCAGGTGCCGTGTCAGGTTGGCGATCACGCGGTTATGCCCTCGCGTGCCCCCCACCATTGCAAACGTCTCGCCTTGATAGAACTCGTGGCGCTCTGATTGTTCGCTCTCCCACGCCATGAACTCGGCGAAAGTCATTCTTGGAAGCGGCATGCCCATGCGTTACCCCTCATTCAATAGCACTCATTGAGTACCAATGTATCGCGATCAAAGGACGCGGTCAACGAACTCCGGATATCCGATCTGATGAGCGTGTGTCATCGGCCGACCGGCACTTGAAGCCGGCCGACTCGGGCATAGCCTGACGGGATAGACCGGAGGGTATGCCATGTCCAATTCAACACGCAGCGGGAAGCCGCCGCGTTTCTCCGATGCCGAGTGCAAGGCGATTGCCGCACGCTACGACGGCTCGAGCAAAGTCATCGATGCGTTGCTGGGTGCGTTTCACGAGCGCGGCGTCAGGCGCCACCACATCGCCCACGCCGCAAAGCGCGGCGGCTATGTGTCGAAAAGCGTTCGCAAGGACTGGACGCCCAAGGAGGACGCGTGGATGCGCGAGAACTGGCATACCCACTCGCCGGAAGAAGTCGCGCATAGACTGGGCCGCAGCGTCGTGAGTGTTCTCTTGCGCAAGAAGCGCATCAGGATCGGACGCTACGACGGTCCGGACCTGACGATCCGAGACCTGGAACGCGTCCTGGGCGTGGATCACCGGCTCTGGCAGGACTTCATCAGGAAAGGCTGGCTTCGTGCGTGGCAGCGCAAGCGCCAGGGCAAGGTCAGCCCGATTACCCGCGTGAGCATCGAGAGCCTGCATGCCTTCCTGCGGGCGCACCCCGAGGTCATCGACTATCGGCACGCGGGTACCTACGCCAGCGGAATCCTCGAACTGGCGAAGCTGCCCGACCCACCGCGCCACAAGCAGCTGCGCTGCGACTCGCGCAGCTTCACCGACTGTGTGAAGCCGACACCGAACGGACTTCGGGCACACGCCGAGCAGGTCGAACTGCGCGAGATCGCGCACCAGTTCACGATGCCCTCGTGCGCGGCGCTCGGCGGCTACCGGTTCTTCGCCCCGATCTACGAGAGTTCGCCCAGGTGTCCGCGCTGCGGGTGCATCGTCAGCCGCTTTGCACCCGACGGCGTGTACATGGACGAGCCGGACGAGACGCAGACCTTTGCGATGCTCGCCGCAAAACTCGGACTGCGGTTCGAGAACGGCACGTTCCTCGGTGCCGATGGCGCGGCGATCGACAACATCGCACTGATGCGCTACGCCTTTGGCACGTCGCGCAATCCGGGCCGCGCGGCCCGAATCTTCGGCACGCTGATCGATGGCGGCCTGAGCGTGGCCAAGGCTGCACCCGTCGCACGAGATCGCCTGCGGCCCAATGTCCTGCGCTACGAACTCACACCGATGCAGGCGGCGGATTTCGAGACCTTCCTTGACACAGGGGCGATCAGCAGCGAACGCTGGCCCGGCTACGGCAAGCGCTACCTCGGCGCGATGGCCCTCACCCGCATACCGGGCCGGCACCTGCTGATGGTGAGCACGCGGGCGGTGCGCGACCAGTGGATCGAGCACTTCAGATCCTTCGCGCCGAACGCGACGATCCGGTGGGTGTACAAGCCGTTCCACGCCGAAGCGACGGTTCGCGAGGCCGACGGCAGCCTGCGCGCGGTGATCGACCTCTACAGCTACGCGACGCGCCACAGCTTCGCCGATGCGCGCTACGTGATCTGCCTCTACGACGAGAGCCACCACCTGCCGTCGAACCGGGCGCACCGGCATGCGTTCGTGCCGTGCGAGTTCCGTATGGGCCAATCGGCATCGGCGATCCGCGAGGACCACCGGGCCGACTGGATTCGCAAGCTGACCGGGGAGGCGGTGGGCGCCGACTGGGCGCCCCATGTGGCCAACGGCACGCTGCAAACCGTGCCCGTCCGCGTGCTGCTGGTGCGCGATCTCGAACACAAGTATCGCCTTGCCAACCGGCTGACCGAGGGTAGGCGGGCCATCGTGTTTTGCGAGGCCATCGCGGACGGCGCCGAACTGGAACGCCGGTATGGGATGCCCTTCATCTACTCGGCGACGCGCGAGCCGCTCGCCGTCATCGCGGCCCATCGGCGGGTGGCCATGAGCCGGGTCGGGGATGCGGGGATCGATGTGCCCGACCTCGAGGTCGTGGTGGACCTGTCGTTTCTTGGCGGATCGAGGGCGCAGAGCCTGCAACGCTTCGGGCGGCTCCTGCATAGCGCGCGGCGCGAGGAACACGTGATCCTCATGACCGACCTCGAGTACGAGAAGCGCAGCAAGCGGATTCGCGTGCTCGAGCAAAAGGGCTTTGCCTGCCGGGTCGAGCGTGCGCCCGAGGCCGACGAGCCGGCGCCGGTCCGGCGCATCGGCGATCCGGCACGCGACTGGCAACTGCTGTTCGGACACTGGCACGCCGCCTGATCGCGGTCCGACTTGAACCGCCCGCGAACAGCGAGACGATGAATCCATGGCCGCACGGGCGGCCGGTCACAGAACGGAGGAAACATGCAAAGCATCGAAGCCCCTGTCCGCCCCGAGGGTGGGCAGGGCACCCTGATCCACTTATCGCGCCTGCGCCCGGCCCGGCACAACCCGAGAGGGAAGCTGGTTGCCGCCGATTGGGCCGACCTCGTGCCTTCGGTCCGAGAACATGGCGTGATCCAGCCGATTCTCGTGCGACCGCTCGATGGCGAGGACGCCATGGAGATCGTCGCCGGCGAGCGGCGTTACCGGGCCGCCTGCGAGGCCTTCGACGGCGACTACGAGATTCCGTATGTGTCGCGAGTCCTCTCCGATGCCGATGCGCTGGTGCTGGCCACGATCGAGAACCTGCAGCGCGAGCGGATGAACCCGGCGCGGGAAGCCGAAGCGTGCCAGACGATCGTGCTCAATCTGGACGGCGACAAGGAGGAAGCCGCGCGCCAGATGGGCTGGTCGGTCGAAACGCTGGAACGCCGTCTGGCTCTGATGGCGTGCACGCAGAAGGTCCGCGATGCGCTGGTCGAGAAGCGAATCCTGCTCGGCCATGCCGAATTGCTGGCCGCGATCCCGCCTGCCACCCAGGACAGCACGCTGGACAAGGTGGTCGCGCAAAGCATCACCGTGCAGATGCTCAAGGAACGGCTGGGCCAGTTCGCGCGCAAATTGAACGATGCGCCCTTCGACACCCGCGAATGCGCCGCCTGCCCGCACAACTCGAACCGGCAGAGCCAACTGTTCTCCGAGGCTTTGGGGGAGGGCTTCTGCACCCATCCGACGCATTTCGACGAACTGGTCGACCGGCATGTGGCCGGGATCGCGGCGGACTACAAGGACTCCTGTCCGGTCGTGCGGATCGTCAAGCCCAAGGATGGCTTCGTGCCGCTGCCGGTCGGCGCGGACGGCGAACTTGGCGTGGGCTACGAGCAGTATCAGGCCTGCAAGGGGTGCGCGAACTTCGGTTGTTCGATCTCGGCCATGCCGGGCAGCTACGGGCAGGTCGCCGAGTCGCTGTGCTTTAACGCCGAGTGCAACAGCAAGAAGATCGCGGCGCACAAGAAGGCGCTGCGCCAGGCGAAGGAAGCCGCGACGCCCGCCGTGCCGAACGTCGCACCGAACGCCGGTGCTGCGAAAGGGACCGCTGCACCCGGCCCGCAGAAGAAGGACACGCCGAGCAACAAGCCGCCGCAGCGCGTGCTGGAGTACCGGGTCGAGCAGTGGCGCAAATGGGCGGCCAATGCGCTCATGTCGCAGCCGGAGCGCAACCAGCGCGTGCTGGTGGCGGTATTGCTCTCGGTGAATCAATCCCGGCTGGCGAGCGCGGAGTACCGCGATGCGGTGGCGAAGATCACGGGGACAAACGTCGGCACCAACCTGTTCGAGGGTGCCCTCAAGGATACCGACGGCTTCGACGCGGAGCACCTGCCGACGCTGGTCCAGTGCGTGAGCGCAGCGGCCGCGCTCGGGATAGATGAATCCAATCTGGAAACGCTGCTCAACTATCTCGAAGTCGAAGAAGCCGCGCACTTCAAGCTGAACGAGGGATTTCTGGCGCTCTACACGAAGTCGGAACTCGATTCCCTTGCCGACGAATTGAAGCTCAGGAAGGCGATGGGCGAAGGCTTTGCCAAACGCCGCGACGGGAAGAAGGACGACTTCATCAAGGCGCTGCTGTCGGTTCCAGGCTTTGAGTACGCCGGACTGGTACCGAAGGTCATGCGCTACAAGCGGAAGAAATTCCCCTACGCCGCTCGGGATGCAGACCCGTCCGCTTCGGAGCAAATGACCCCCACCGAACCGGCCACCGCGTAGGCAGTTGAAGGCAGCCCGACGCCCCGTAGCATGAGGTTACGGGGCCAACCCGCCCACTAGATAGAAGGGAATACCGATGTTCTTTGCGAAACTGTTTGAATTGACCCGCCAGGGGCCGATGGTGCTGGCCCTCAGCGCCGACGCGGCCTCGGGCCGGATGACCGTAAATGTCACGCCGGTTGCCGGCAAGGACGCTGCGGACGCGGCCTTGCGCAAACCGCTGACGCTGACCGGCACGCCGGCCGAATTCGATGCCGACTTCATTCCCTTGTTGGGCCAGTACCGCGAAGCACGGCGCACGCTCATCGAGCAGGCCGAGGCGACCGCCGAAGTGCTCGCGGCGGCCAAGCAGGCGCAGGTAGCCAAGGCCGCCGAGGCGACCGCCAAGGGGCGCAAGGCGCTGCCGCCCCCAAGAGCGCGGCGCAGTCGGCGGCACCGGCGGCGACGGCCGCAGTCTCGGCAGATGACGATGGTGATGCCGTCGTCAAGGGCGACGAGCCGGCTTCTGACGACAACCTCTTCGGCTGAGACAGCCTCACTTCAAGACAAGGAACACGACATGGCACTGGTTGCACAGAGCGTCGAGCGGAAATTCACATTTCAGGGGATCGAACTGGACGACCCAGGACTCCACCCGAGCCCGGAACAGGTCCGGGATCTGTACTCGGCGGCATACGCCGAACTCACCACAGCGGAAGTCATCAGTCATGGCATTGAAAACGGCAAGCAAACCTTCGAGTTCCAGAAAAAGGTCGGCGACAAAGGTTGAACGCAAGCGTGCCGCCTTCCGCGCGTGGCTCGTGTCCCTCGCGGAAGGTGGCACGGACGGAGCGCAACAGCGTCTCTACGAACGGGCCGGAAGCCGATCAGCGAACAAGGTAGCCAACACATGGAAGACCATCTGCAGCGACACCCGGTCCGGACGGGAGCACAGCGCGCCGCGCATCGCGGCCGACTGGCGCAGTCTCGCGCCACTGCCCTAAGCCGCTGCGTGCTCGCCGATGGCGTGCCGGCGCAACTGACCTGCCGGCACGACGGCGCGGGCGTCGCCCGGTTTGCGCTGCTGCTGCTCGATACCGGCATCCTGCCGCCGAAACGATGGGTGCGCTCGGAGCGTCGGCTCAAGCAAGCGTGTGCCGAGAGCTTCTCGGAGTGGATCGGGACGCAGACCGGCCCGTTGCAGGTGTTGCAGCCGAGGTTCGGTGCCCAAATCCGGGTCCACATGGGTTCGGGCGGGCCGGAGCACTCGCTGACGCTCGGGTGGGCCTCGGACAAGACGGCGTGGATCACCATCGGTCCGTGCATCCGCGTACTCGAAGCCCTGCATCCGGGCCTCGGGCGAACGGTCATGCACGCGCTTCATCGGGGCGGATTCAACTCGATCCCGATCTTCTCGTTCGACTACCAGCTCGACATCTGCGAGTGCTACTTCTGGGGCGGCTGTACCAGCGAGCGGGAATACCTGGAGGCGTTCGGCCTCGACGAGGACGAGGCCGAGGGCTATCTGTCCGAGGTCCTGTCGCGCGAGGACGTTTTGCGGGAGACGCCCGAGGACGTGTTTCGGCAGATGCGCGGCCCGGCCATTCCCGACGAATCACTTCGGGAGATTGCGGACGGTAGTCTGCTCTATGCGGTCAGGCGCATCGCCGAACTGCTGCTCGATGTCGGCAGGATCGGGACCGTCGGCATTGCCGAGGGGTTTCACGACCATCACAGGGACCAAGGTGGCGAGTTCGTGGGATTCGGTGCGATCGTGCAGTGGTCCGATTCCGATCTGACCGGCGAAGTCGCCGAGCGGTACGGCGGCGCGGCCTGCGAAAGCGGTACGGACTATTGGGATGCCGGATCGGTCGGCGTCGATATCGAGGATAGCGAAGACTTTGCACGGACCCTCGATGAACTGCGGCCGATGCTTCGACTGATCCGGATTCTGGACGAGTTGCTCTGGCTCGCTTCCGATCCAGAATGGTCCATAGAGACATTGGAGCAACCATGACCATTCCATTTTGCATCGGCGAATCCCGCCCGCAGCCGCTCACGCCGACCCATGCGGTGATTCTCTACGAAGGGGCGGACCGGGCGATCGCCACGCTTCACCGGGTTCGCTGCGATGACAAGTCGACGCCGACGATCCTCGCCGGCAAGCCGCTCACTCTCGGCATGAGCCGCAGGATTCTCCGGGCACTGAGTCGCAACGGGACGGGCGGCAGCTTCCTGCCCGCGTGCGTGCTCATGGCGAGCGGAGACGCCCTCATGTGGTACGAGCCGCCGATGATGCGCCACCTGGGGTTCAAGCAGTCGACCCATGCCCCGGCACGTTCTGCGGGGACGTTCGCGGCGCGCGTGCCGACACCCGGCGTCATCTTTCTGGTCGATGGTGCACGGTGGCTCGTGATGGCCTACCGGGGCGACGGGCGCCCGACACCGGACGCGCCGACCCTCAACACCTACGAGGACGGGTCGATCTGCGCGGGCAACGTCAAGACGCCGGCGAGCACCGCCGCCGAGCGCATTCAGGCGTGGAGCGACGCTTTCTGGCGCAGCAACTTCACCCATGCCAACTACGACGGGGTGGTCGACTACCAAGGGGATGCGGCCACGCTCTGGCAGGACGCACGCGACGGGCGTTTCGGTGAGCGCTTCCCCGATCACGTTCTCAAGCCCTACGACCGGACCGTGGGCCAATATCTCGAAACATTGCGAAAGGCATAACGATGCAAACACTCAGTCGCGAGGATCAACTGGTCCTCGACCAGTTGCCGGCCGTGATGGTGCCGCCGACCTCTGTACTCCCGAGGCTGGACAAGAACGGACAGCGACTGCTGATGGCAAGGGACGGCACCTACCTCGAAGTCCGACGCGACTGGCTCTACGCGGTTCGCCGCTGCGCCACGTTCCGGGAAGGCCTGCAGGTTCCATATGGACGGATTCTCGAAACCATCGAGCTTGCCGGCCGGACCGTTCCGCGCGATCTGATCGAGGCGTTCATCGCCGAAGCGCGGTTCGTCAGTCCGCTGGAAATCGGTGCTGTGGTGACCTACGACTTCGAAAGCAGCGAATGGGCACTGCGTATGAACCGGTCGGTGTCGGCAACGGCTTCCGCACTGAGCTATGAGATTGTCCCGCTCGGCAGAGCCGAGCGCCGGGTCGTGGACATCCATTCCCACGGTGAGTCGGCCGCATTCGTCAGCGAGAAGGACCGAAAGGACACGGCAGGCGCCACCGCCGTCGTGATCGTGGTCGGCCAGCTCGACCGAGACACGCCAGACGTGAAGGCCTACCTGTACTTGCACGGCATGTGCATGCCGTTACCCTGGAACGAATGCAAGGAAACGTCAGACTGTGGAGACGAGGATACCAATGGACGAATCGAAGTCGGACTCGATCAACAGTGAACTCTTGGCCAAGCGCGTGCATGTCGCGGTGGCGGGCGTCGGCGGCAACGGGGCGCAGGTCGTCGCGCTGCTGGCCCGACTCAATCTCGCGCTGCTGGCCCTCGGCCACCCGCACGGCCTGTACGTGCTCGCCTACGATCCGGACACGGTGAGCGAGGCCAACGTCGGCCGGCAGCTTTGGTCACCCAGCGACGTAGGCGAGAACAAGGCCATCGTCGCCATCGAGCGCACCAACCTGTTCTATGGCCTCGATTGGGACGCGGAACCCGCGCTCTACACGGGCGAGGCCTGCGACATCCTGATCTCCTGCGTTGATACGCGAGGCGCGCGGCAATCCTTCGCCAAGGCCATCCAGCGTGGCTTGGGCCCTCGCTACTACTGGCTGGACATGGGCAACGAGGAATCCATCGGCCAATGCTGCCTTGGGGAAGTGACGAGGGCGTATGCGCGGAGGGCGGCCAGTGCGCCACGGCTTCCGCTGGCAACGGAACTCTTTCCGGCGCTCAGCAGCAAGGCGAAGGAGGACAACACCCATTCTTGCTCACTGCGGATATCGCTTCAGTCGCAGGGACTGTTCGTCAACGACTTCGTTGCACGCTGCAGCATGCAGATTCTCTACAAGCTCTTCACGAAGGGGCGGATCGGCTATCACGGCGCGTTCCTGAATCTGGAGAGCCTGCGCATGAGTCCGATTCCGATCGATCCGGTCGTGTGGGGTTGTATCGGCTATGCCGGGCCTGCGGAGGAGAGGATTGCGGCGTGATCTGATCGGCGCTGCCGGTCCTGAAAGGCGCATTGCGACCTGTGACATGTCCAGAATGATGCTATAGTCCGCATATAACTAGACGAGAGGAATTTCCATGCCAGCCGCTGCGAAACCGTCCCAGGCCCCCAAAAGACGCGCGGCAAAGACGCCGCTGCCAAGATTGGCTGCAAAAAAGACACAGTTACCCGGATCGGTTCGGGGAAAGATGGTCACTGAGCAGCAAAGGAAGGTGCGTGTAACGCCCTTGAGCGACGAGATCGCAGTAATCATCGATCGCGTGAACGCCGCCACGCCGATTGAGATCGTGGAGATCGAGCGGTCCGGCATCCCAGGTCCGATGATCAAGGAACTCTCGACGCGGTTGGATCTGCCGATGGCCCGCATGTTCAGCATACTCGGCATCCCCAAGGCCACAGCAGAGAAGAAGGCGGCGGCCAATGAACGGGTCACAGGGCAAGGCGGCTACGCGGCGATCGGCATGCTGCGCCTACTCGGAATCGCGCAAGAAATGGCGGCCAACAGTACGTCCGAGGCAGCCAAGGGGTTCGATGCCGCGCGCTGGCTCGGACAGTGGCTCGAACACCCGCAGCCGGCGCTCGGCGGCAGAAAGCCAGCCGAGTTCGTCGATACACCGAGCGGTGTCCAGATCGTGGCGCGCGTGTTGGGTGCCATTGAAAGCGGGGCGTATCAGTGAAGTTGTGGCGAATTGCCACAGAAACCCGCAAATACCGTGCAACTGATCTGAGCGGAGCCGCAGCCGCCGCCCACCCAGGTCGATGGAATGACGAAAAGGAACCGGTTGTCTATTGCGCGCCAACGATCGCAATGGCGGTGCTGGAGACCGCCGCCCACGTCAATGACGCCGGATTTCCGCTCAATCGCTATCTGATAGAGATCGACGTTCCGGATACCGTCTGGACGCAGCGCGAGGTGCTCGATCGGGCCACATTGCCACCCACATGGTCAGCAATCCCCGCGGGCGCTGCCAGCGTTGCAATCGGATCCGACTGGTTAACTTCTCTTAGATCCCCGATTCTTCTGGTGCCTTCGGTCATCGTGCCCGAGGAACACGCCGCACTGATCAATCCACGGCATCCGGACGCCGCAAGCGTCAAAGCAAAGGTCATTCGGCTGTTCGAATACAACCGGCTCTTTCGCGCACCCGAATAAGGGGGATTCTTGCAGTCTAAATGACCCGATGCAAATGCCGATGTTATTATCCCAGTTCAGCAAAACCATCAGACCTCAGAGGGAAATTACCAATGGCTAAGACAAATGTCGCGGGCGCCTCCAACAACAACGGTAACAAAGGGAAGAAACCGACGGCGGCGAGCACAAAGAAAGCTGTCGTCGCAGCACAACCGGAACGTGTGGTTTTGAACGTCGAGGTCAAGAAGACGACGCGGGCCGGCCTCAATCGCCTGAAGTTGCTCCTGGGAATGCCGAATCAGGGCGCGGTTCTGGAAAAACTGATCCGCGATGGGCTCGCGGCGGCGAAGGCTCGCTAGCTTTCCTTCCATCTCGGAGCGAATTGGTGAAATTGTTGGAAGCCGCCGTGGATTCAATAGTTGCCTACGTTCGACGCTGCCTGCGCATGTCCTCCATGTTTTTCCGACACCGAGTGAGTTGGCGCAGCGTCCTTGCGTCCGCGCCAGGTCGCGGTCTGTGTTGTCGGTGGAGGCATGGTGTTTTGCGACGTTCGCGACGAAGCCGTCTTCTTCGGACAATGCAGGTCGAAATAGAGGGCTAACAACGATCCGGCATGCCAAAAAGGCAAAACCCTCTGGCATGTGCCAGAGGGTCGCAGGATTGATCAATCAGCGGGTGCGGATTGCTCTTCGATCGACAGGATGATCGAATCGGGGAAACAGCGCGCCTCACCGCCCGGGTGTTGCACACAGTCCCGCCAAGGGCGAGACCTTCTACATGCCGTCGCAGCCTGAGGCTACGCGGCGTCCGGCTCCGATTCCGTCGGATTCTCGGATTGGATCGACCGCAGCGGTGGGAACGGGAACACGTTGTCGCGTACGGGACTGACTTGCGCCGGCTCGAACGGACGATCGAGACTGAGCAGGATTTCCTCCGAATACGCCTTGTCCTCGCCCTCGAGCGAGGGAAGGTGGTCCTCGATGATCTGCTGGCCAGGCGGACTGCCTCAGCGATCGCAGACGCTGCGGCGCGCTTCATCTGCGCCGGCTCACTCTTACCAATATTCATAATCCATCTCCAGTGATGTGACGGTCGGAAATACTCCCGACCAGGTCTTGGCAATGCCATCCGACTTACACTTTCCCCGAAAGCCAAAGGGCAGGACCTCGACGCTCACGGAAACGGACCCACTTGTGCTCATCAGAACGGACCCAGGAAGTGCGCGGTGTTATGCCAGGAGAGGGGTCAAGGGGACCGTGGAATAAATGCGGCGGTTTTATCGCCGCGTTTATGCCGCGAAAGCCCCTTGACGCCGCGGATGGCAGATACGCTCGGGGCAGCGCCGGGGATGGGTTTTTATCATCCCCGGCGCCTGCCTCCCGGGGAGGGTGGGGTCTGGGGCGAGGCCCCAGGGTTTGCCAAACGGATAGTGCTGCGGACTAGTTTGAGGAGTTGGGCGAGCGTCGCGCAGATTTGGACGGACTCTTGGTAGGCGGGGATGAGGGCGGCTCAGGTGTGCGCAGGGACGGGCCGTCGATGCGGATGGTGATGCAGCGATGCTGAAGACGGTCGAGCAAGGCGTCGACGAGGGGTTTGTTGGCGACCAACTCGTACCAGGCGGTGGGTTCCAGATTCGTCGTGATGACGGTGGAAACCCGACCGTAGCGCTGGTCCATCAGGCGGAAGAAGGCATTGGACTGCTCGGGTTTGAGGCTGAGGTAACCCAGTTCATCGATCAGCAAGGGTTGGAAGCGGGCGAGCTGCGCGAGCAGCTTCGGTGTCGAGCGATCGGCGAGCGAGGCATAGAGCTCGTCGAGCAGCAACTGGGCATTGTAGAAGCGGCCGGGGTGACCGTTGAGGCAAGCCTCGCGCAGCAGGGCGATGGCAATTCCGGTCTTGCCGGTACCGGGCGGACCGATGAGCAGGATGTTCTCGTTACGGCGCAGGAAGTCCAGTCCGGCCAAGGCGCGGATCTGGCCACGATCGACCCCGGGCTGGCGCTCGAAGGGGAACGAGTCGAGCGTCCAGCGCCAGGGGAGTTTGGCCTGCGTCAGGCGGTAAGCCAGGCTCTGCTCACGGCGATGGGCCTGTTCGGCGGCCAACAATCGCCAGAGGACTTCTGCAGGTGGTGAGCCTTCGCGTTCGGCCCGATCGAGTTCGGCCTCCAGTGCGGCCTTGATGCCGCGCAGGCGCAGTTGGGCGAGTTGTTCGTGGAGTTGATCACGCATCGTCGTTGAGCGCAAAGAAGTTGCCGGCGACCTGTTGCAGGATGAGTTTCTCCAGCCGTCCCAGATCGTACAGGCCGAAATGCGCGGCCTGACCCACGGCGGCCAGGAAAGGCGCTCTCGGGTAGGTGCGCTGAAGATCCAGCAACCGTCGCAATGCGCGCCCGGCGCGGCCGCGGCCGCGTTGCTTGAGGGCCCGGGCGTACGCTTGCAGCTCGGGACTGTCGGTCAGCAGCTGTGCTTCGATCGCGGGTGTGCGGCGCGCCCGGGTGGGCGTGGGATGGTGCGTCGGATCGGTACTGCGCGCATCGCGTTGGCCGATCAACCGCGGATGGGTCGCCACCGCGCGACCGCGATGGTGGATATGAACCTGGGCCGGATGTTTGGAGACCGCCACGCGCTGGCCGAGCAGACGCTCCGGGACGGAGTAGCGATTCGATTCGAGCGAGACATAGCCGTTCAGGTCCACCACCCGATCGAGGACCTCATAGATCGGTGGCAGCGCGCTGGGCAGCGATTGCAGGTACGGCTTCTCGATCACGTAGGCCGCCTCGGGCGACATCCCGAGAACGCGCTTGGGGTTGGCATTGGCCACCTCCTTGCACCAGGCGAGCGCTTGGCGGTTCAGATCGTCGAAGTCGGTGAAACTGCGCCCGGGCAGGAAGTTGGTCTGGACGAAAAAGAAGTTTCTCTCGATGCGTCCCTTGCGATCCGGATTGCCCACCCGGTGGGCACGGAATTCGAAGCCCAGCGTGCGGGCGAAAGCCGCCATCTCGGGAGCCATGACGGCGTTCTCACCGGCACCGCAGGCGAGCATCACGCTGGTGTTGTCGATCAGGCAGATCGGGCAGCTCCCCTGCATGAAGCACGCGGCCTCGAGCAGGAACTGCTTGGCCTCGAAGCGGCTGTAGCGCGGGTAATACTGAATGAAGAGCCGGCGCGAGTAAGCCAGCACGAGACCGGCACACTGGGCGGTGACGTTCTTCTCGGCCAGGCGCACGCGGTGCGCCGAGGTGTCGTGCTGCATCTCCTCGCCCGGACCAAAGTTGTATTCGCCGGCACGCGCAGGCGGTGCGCGCAGCCCCGCCTCGCGGACCCAGCGCGTCAGCGTGCTGTAGGAGAGGATCAGATCGTACTCGGCGGCAAGCAGTTGCTGAACCCGCACCACGTTGCCCTGAGCGCGCTCGAAGGCCGATTGCAGATAGCTCAAGGTGAGGCCGTGCTCGGCCGGTTCGTCGCCCGCCTGCAACGGTGCGCGCAGTATCCGGCGAACGGTGTTACGCGAGAGCTTCAGTGCTCGGCTGATTTCGCGCAGGCTCAGGCCTTGAGTTTGCAGGGTGCGGGCCGCATCTCGGATCGGGCTGGGGGTCATGGTCAAAGCTCCTCGCAAGGTCGGACTGCAGAGCATCGAGTGCCGTGCGCAGGCGTGTCAGCGCGCTCAGCACGGGTTCGGGTTGTGCCAGCGTACTGAGCGTCGGCAAACACTGGCGCAGCCGTTTGATCAGTGCGAGCAGTTGCCGGACATCGGCCGCGCACTGCCCTTCGGGGCCCTCGCGCAGGCGCGCATCGGCGCGCTGCTCATCACGCGCTTGCACCGCCTCGATGAACAATCGTGGGTGCTCGACCATGCGCGCCCGGGCCGCACGCGAGGCGCCCTGGTAGTGCCGGAACCAGGTATGAAGTTCGCGCGTGCTCAGCGGTGTCGATGCCAGCGCACCGAGTAGTTGTGCAGCATGCTCGGCGTTGGCGCGCGCCAACGGGGCCAGCACGCGCGTCGCAGCCCAGGTGGAGAGATCGCCCTTGCGCACCGCTGTGAGCAGCACCTCGGGCAGCGCGCAGATGAGTTGCAGGCGCCGGCTGACCCAACTGACATCGCGGCCACTGCGCCGAGCGACCTCGCGCTCGGAGAGCCCCTGGCCGTGGACCAGTTCGCGCAGCAGGAGCGCTTCTTCCAGGGCCGCAAAAGGCCGCGCGTTGGCGCGCGCCAGGACCGTCAGCAAGGCCTGGGCGAGATCACACGCCCAGGCCTCCACGCTCGCGGTATCGCGCCCGAGCCGGCGCAATGCCAGGATGCGACGATAGCCGTCGACCAGAATCAGCCGGTTACCGTCCTCGGGCACCGCGATGCACGCAATGCGTTGACCGTTCTGCTCGATGGAGCGGGCCAGCGCCTCCACCGCCCGCGGCTCCAGTAGCCGCGCTTCGGCAAAACGCAGATCCAGACGATGCAGATCGACTTCCCGGGTCGTACCCGTCGCGGTGTCCATGGGCGCGAACTTACTCGCCCGGAGCTCGGAAACCTATGAGGTCCTCATTTGCAAGAACCCGCTCTTGGAGGTTACTCCATTGAAACCACGCGGATTTCTACCGTCCACACGTCCCCATTTGCAAGATTGCCCGGTACCACCGGACTCAGTACGTAAGTACCTGAAGGAACAAGCGGATCCCGCACTGACACGTCCCCATTTGTAAGAAGACGTGTGGCCCGCCTAAGGTCACGCTCGGACTGCTGCGCCCGATTGCGTTCCTGGTAGTCGGGGTGCGCCTGGCGGTACGCCCGCCAGTAGTCAGGATGGCACTGCCGCCATAACCGCCCGCCGCGCGCTTCGTTCTCCCGGTAGTCGGGGTCGCGCTGGCGGCGTTGTTGCTGCCACTGGCGCTTACGCGCGCGTTGGCAGGCCGGTTGCGGACAGAAGCGCTGATCGGGTCTTTGCGGGCGGGGATGGAATGACTTGCCGCAGCCAGCGCACTGTTTGCTCTCCATGGACGGACCTCATCGGAGGGAACCATCCAGCGAGCTTCAACCAATCAGCCGCTACGGACCAATTTGCAGCCGCCAAAATCAGGTTACTGGGTCAATCCTGTGAGCAGAAGACGGGTCAGTTCCAATGAGCGCTGAGGGGCAGGAAGCCCTTTGGCCGAAACGTGGAAAGGAGGACGGACGAAATGCTCAAGTGTGAAACCCAGGTTCGACTCACGCGCCGGGAAGTCGAGCGCTTCACCGAACTCACGGGCTTTGTGCCCGTGGACGTGAAGACGCGCGAGGACCTGGACGCGTATGTCGCCGAGTGCAAGAAGTACTACTGGGGAGTGTCGAACGAGACGAAGTTCTTGCACTACCTCATCGACACGGAACTGCAGGCGGCCCTGCGTTAGCGGATCGTGGAAAACGCCTCTGCGCCCTTGCCGTCTGGGGCTGCTGCCGACGTTGTCGCGGGTGCCGCCCCAACAGCGACTGACGGCGCGCCTGCAAGGTCAGGGACGGTCGCTTTCGCTTGTGCGAAGTTACCGCTCTTCACCACCTTGCGAAGGCGCTTCACGGCGGGTTCCGACTTGGCCGCGACAACCGTGCGCGTTGCCTGAACCTGGGGCATCAGCTCCACCGCCACGTCACCACTACCCCGGAGGGCACGCATGACAACGCGGAGCGGAACGACGAGAACCAGATGCAGGGCCAGTTGCAGGAATGCCGCGATGCGTTGCGTGCGCACTCTGCGCGCCTCATGGGCACGTACCGTCTGCCGACAGCACAGATACAGACCCAGATGGGCCTTTCGCACTTCCGGCTCGCTGTCCAGGTACTCGACCACTTCTGTGGCGGCGGTGGGATCGTGCTTGGTGCGATAGAGCGTATCCCAGGCGTGTTCTTCGCTCGTCCGCGCCTGGCGGGCTTTGTGCTGCCAGGGAATCACAAGATTCATGGTGCAGTCTCCAAGAAGATGTGGAGACGGCTCTGCCCCAGGGGCAAAAAAGCGGTCCCCACGGGGTTTGACGACGATGCAAGCCAGATTACACTGGTGATTCTGGAAAGGAATCTGAGATGCTGATTTCAGGACACAGTTTGCGCTTGGCGCCCGAGGAGATCGAACAACATCGCGGCGTCGGGCTGAACGTCGAACACGTCCGCAGCCGTGATCAGTACGCGCGAGCCGTGGAAGTCTGGGCTTTGTGCCTGGCCGAAGTGCGGCCGGATATCCTCGACAAGTTCGTCGAAGATCTGGCACAGGCGGTAGCGCGCCGCTCAACGACGCAGTACCGATAGATCAAGGACAAGAGACGTGGTGAGAAGCGGCAATCAGATTCGCCTTAGCCCACGCGAGAAAGATTTTCTCGAAGGGCTGGCGCAGGAGGCAGTAAATCCACGTACCGTCGAGGACTACAACGCCTGGATCGACTACAGCATCGCCGACTTCTCGGAGGACGATCCCGAGGAGCGTCTGTACAAGCGCGCGCTCGAAGGCATGAAGATCGAGGACTGAGCGTCCTCGATCTTCGTCGCCACTCCTAATTACCTCGCAGTAATCGGAATCGGGCTTCGATGAACGCCCGATGCGACGCTGGGTAGCGTCTCCCATACGTGGCGAAAACCGACTCGATTACGCTGGCGGCCTGCTCGTGTTGTGCGAGAGCGGCTACCACTTTCGCGCTGCCATCCAGCAGCGATGGATCCTTTTGGATGGCTCTCGCGAGCCGTAGCGCAAATACGGCATCGTTCTGCGCGCGGTCGCGAACAAACTCCTTCTTGGCCTTGCTGTCGGCCGTGTCGGAGCGATTGGTTCTCGGGTTCTTCATTGTCCGCCCCGAGTGCATGGTGCGGACTGATACTGAGTCGCGGATAGCCCCCAAGACCTGAGCAGGGCGGCGACAACGACCGGCGGTTTGGTGCAACTTCCCGTACCGCCAACCAACACACATTTGACTTCTTGCATGGTGTTCTCCTCTCCAGAAAAGGAAAAGGGGAACACCAGTCCCCCGAGGTCGGAGAAACAGTGTTCCCCGCTCGGGTTGCCTCTCACCTTGCGGATCGAGGAAGATTGAAAGCACGCGCGTTCACGCGTGCGGTGCTGCAGCTACCGTTCTTGCATTCGCTGGCCGGGCGCCTAGACTAGGCGTTCAGATGCCTGCCAAGGAAACCGCCCATGATGAGCGATGAAGAACTGCAACGGCTGTTCGTGAAGGACGTCGCCACCGGGAAGATCCACTTCACCCGCAAGGGTGTCGAGGCCTTCGGCCGAAACTTCGCTGAAGTCGGCTTCGACATCACGAAGATCACGACGCAAGCGCAGTTTGAAGCCGCATCCGATGCGCGTCTTGCCTTTGAGCTACGACGGTCAGCACAGGAAGTGCGCGGCAAACAACCGGCACTCGAGGCCATCATGTGCACGTTACCGGGCTGGGGCAGTCATGAACGACCTTGAGCAGTCTGACGATGACGACCTGCCCGCAATTGAACAGTGCATCGTCCTGGACGGCGACAGGCTGCACTTCACCCAGGTCGGGCTGGCGCGCTTCCGGGAGCGCTTCGGGCGCGCCGGAATCGACATCCGCAACGTCACGAGTGGCGAGCAGCTCATGCGAGCGCTTGAGGCCAGCTTCCCCGCCTACTGGGAAAGAGAAGTTGCCAGGATTGCGGCGAAGAAGCCGCGCTCCCATCGCGAAGGCATCGAACGAGCCTATGTCGTGGCGATTGCGCTAGGCGACACGGAACAAAAGACACGCCTGAAAGCGATTCTCGATCGACTCAACACCCATCCGCTAAGTCTCATTCGAACGACCGAATAGCTGCTGTTCGAGGATTTCGCGGATTAGGTGCTTGAGCAGGAAGCGCGCATCGCGGCGAGCCTCTGGTTCGCGAAACCCTTCGAGCGCCGCTTCCAGTTCCGTCCGCTTCGCGAGCAGCTCCGGCAGCGGGGCTGCTTCAAGCCAATTGAAGAATGATCGCACAAAACGCTTATCCAGCATGGATGTTCTCCTTCAATGAAGAAGGGGAACACCAAGCCCCCGGACGGGGAACCGATGTTCCCCGCTCGGGTGACAAGCAACGCCGGATGACGTCGCAAAAAATGCAAAAGCCCTGTGGCAAAGCCGCAGGGCCTTCGCAACGACTGGAAATGTTGAGCTTCCAATGAACCACAGCCGGGATCGTGAAATCCCGGCGTGATGACGCGCGACACGAAGGTCGCAAACCTCAGACTACCGACACTGCGTCTTGCGACGCTGAAACTCACTGTTGCTTGCGCAACGGGATCGCGCCATGGCGATCCGACTCCAGGGCTGTTAACGCCAGCTGCGCCAGATCGAGAGACTCGATCCGGACTTCATGTTGACTGCGTGAGCAGCCGCCACGAAGGCCGAGTAGGTACGAGTACCTACGAGAAAGCGATAGAAGTATTGCATACGGCGTTGGCCGTTTCAAGACTGATTTGCATGCCCAAATCGCCGGCGGGACGAATTGCTGGCGATTTCGGGTGTGTTTCGCCTCGCCTCACCGATTCGCCTCAAGTTGAACGGGTCGAGGTCGGCGAAATCGCGATTCTGGACATCCCGGATTATGCAATCGACCCTCGGAGTCGGCAGTGACATGCGGTCGAACTCTTCCTACCCAATCCAGCGGCTAACGCCTTATTGTCGCTGCGCGACAGGCGGGTCTGGAGCGACGGGCGACGGCGCTCGGGCTAGCAATTCCAGAATCCATTCAGCACGCAGACGGCTGGCGATGCCACCGACTGGTTTGGTTTCAGCGCCGGATGAAGCGGCGATGCATGCCGATCCATATAGGCAAATGCCCGCACGTCTTTTGTTCCGAAGGCCATCGACCAGGTTGGAAACTCTCGAACCGATACGGGCTCGTTGATGAGTTCAATAATTCCGGTGTGCAGCGGATCCTGCTCGATGATTCGGTAGATCGGCGCCAGGCCATCTTTCGGTCCCTCGAGGTACTGCATGAACGAGCCCTCCCGGTGAAGCAATATTCCGGTAACACCCGCCTCCTCGTTGCGCGCCCGCGCCCTCGACAATAGATGCTCCATTTCCTTCTCGGAGAGAAGGCGAATTGCCGAAGACACGTAGAGTAAGCAATGCAGCTCGATGGAATGCGTTGACTCGTAGTCGTTTTCCATGAACCATCGGCTGCAAATATGCCAAATCAGAAGTGGGCAAGGCAATGCTAGCAGCATAAGCCCGAACGGCATCGCCAACTCCTACTCAAATTCACGGTTTGCCACACCCTTTCCGTCGCGCATCGCTGGGCGCAGGCGCCCTGATTGCGTTTGGGTTTCGTGGTCGTGGCAATCGACGAGACGCTCTCGCGTAGTTGCAGACTCGGCTGCGCACGGTTTTCCATTCTCGGGTTGAGGCGGGACGACGTGACTCGCTACGTGATGGAGCAGGACGATGGGTTGCACGAGGGCTATCGCGTGGAATGCTCCACTCGAGTGCCGTGCTCGTTCCGCATCCTGGCTCCCGTCGGCAACCTACACGCTGCGGCGACGGGCCGAAGCGACGATTCCGCCTCATCTGCTGTACCAGAAAGGCTGGCCGGTCACCGTGCCGACGGCGCAAGAAGCCCTATCGGAGGGCGCGCGACACGAGGTGGCGACTGCATTTGCCCTGGATATCAACAACACCACGCCCGAAGAACTGACCGGTCGATACGTGGACATGATGGCCCAGCGCGAGGGGAAGTTCGGAGCAGGCGGCCGCCTGAGGAAATGAAACATGGAACCGATTCTTCCCCTATACCCGCTCGGTGTGCTCGCATTGCTATTTGTGGGCAATACTGCAGTCGGGATTTCACTTCGACCGGCGGAATGCGCATGCGGTGAAGACACAACCCAAGCCCAGACCAGCGTTGAAGTGGAGCGGCCGTCCCGTTTCCGCCTTCGATTCCGGCCACCGCGTCCGGTATTCGAGGAGATCAGCCTCGATGAGGCCGGCCGGCTCGCTGCCGAACAAGGCGTCTCGGTCGGTTGGTTCGGCCTCCAGCCGATGGCCTTCGGCGAGTTCCATCCATCCGGCCATCTATGCGGCGCTGTCATCGCTGCCCGTCCGCGATGTGGAGCACTCGACGATGGTGTGACGATCGAGGTGAGGTCGATTCTGCATCGCGACGTCGGCCGGTGCAGGCTACTGCTCGCCGGTGTGACGACGATCGCCCGCCAATGCGGATTCACCAGAATGCTGATCGGGGAAAGGACGGGGCGCGATATCGACCTGGAGGCGATCGGATTTGCGAAGCTACCGGCTGGGGATACTGACTCCGACGTATTGCTGGGTCGTGTATTGCGCTTTGGCGAGCGCATCAAGTGACCAACCAGCGGAGCGCACGGCGCGTTCGACGGGTAGTGCCTACGGGACGGTGTTCCGTGAACCGTGGCGTTGCCACTGTCGCAGCGATGTACTTCCGGAGCAGGTGCGGCAAGACCACGACCATGGACGGTCCGGGCCTGCCCTATCTGATCGTTGCTCGTTTTCGATCCTGTACTCTGGCCGCACTCGACCGGAAACAAGAATTCGCACCTGCGGGCCATGAACGGTCGCTTCCCGAGGTTGAGCTGCCATTCACGCGAAGCTCGTCAATGCCTGGTGCTCGGCCTCAGCGGTCATTGAGTGCGAGTTGCCTGAGCGACCGCTGAACTTCGCTTTGCCGCCGTTCGAATTTGTCCACCGAAAAGGCCTGGGCCGACGAGTCCGGGCGAGCGCTTACCGAAAAAAGGCTACTCACCCTTTCGGCCCACACGAACCGTATGACGTTCGAGATGGCGTTGGCAGCTTTGTGATCAATAAGCGGCCCGGTGATTTTCAGGCTGTTCCCGACACCAGCAAACTGGCGAGGATACCCTGCGATGTTGTTGCAAGGCGACTCGGAGGGATTCGGCATTGATCGTGGTCATGACGGGAACTCACTGTAGGAATGAATCGGCTCCCGGTCACAAGTCCAGGTCGCTGAGACCCGGGTGATCATCCGGGCGACGCCCCAATGGCCAGAAGAACGTGCGCTCGGAAGCCTTGATGGGCAGGTCATTGATGCTGGCGAAACGCCGCTGCATGAAACCCTGGTCATTGAATTCCCAGTTCTCGTTGCCGTAGGAACGGAACCATTGGCCGGAATCGTCATGCCACTCATAGGCAAAGCGCACCGCGATGCGATTGCCGGAGAAGGCCCAAAGCTCCTTGATCAGGCGGTAGTCGAGTTCCCTCGCCCATTTCCGCGCCAGAAACTGACGGACCGCTTCCCGTCCGACAGGAAACTCAGCGCGATTGCGCCAGCGGGTGTCCTGCGTATAGACGAGCACGACGCGATCGGGATCGCGGGTGTTCCAGCATTCTCGGCCATGCGGACCTTCTGCCGGGCAGCGTCTTCGGTAAAGGGCGGTACGGGAGGCTTGGTTTCCATGAATTCCCTCGACGAGTGGGGCAACAAGTGGTTCGGAATGGCGAGGCTGTGGCCGCAATCCGGTTTAGTCGGCATTACTCGAAGCTTTCGTACTGAACGCGCTCGGCTGAAATACCAAGTTCGCGTGCTGTGGCCTTGGTCGCCTCGATCAGCGGGCCTGGCCCGCAGACATAGAACAGTGCGTCAGGGGGTGCAGCGCGCATGATCGACGGAAGATCGATGCGTTTTCCGCCAGTGGCGCGTGTGAAGTAAAGATGGAGTTGCAGGGGAAACTCAATTGCCAATCGATCCCGATAGGCCATGTCGGCAGGAGTCCGGCCGCTGTAGTGGAGTTCGAACGTGCCGCCCCGGACCTTAAGTTCCTGTGCCATCGCCTTGATGGGTGTGATGCCGATGCCGCCGGCAATCAGCACACTATGACGCTCATCCTCGTGCAGGGGAAACTGGTTGACAGGATGATCGAGTGCCAGTCGTGTGCCAATCTGCCAAGAGGCATGGATGGCAGCCGACCCGCCGCGCCCGTCGTCCTCGCGAAGAACGGCAATCTCGTACATGTCGCGCCGATGAGGATGTGTCGCCAGCGAATACTGGCGCGTCACGATCGAACCGTCGGGCAATCGAACCGGCACTGAGAGATGTGTTCCGGCCGTTACGGGCGGCAAGTCGCTCCAGTCCTGGGCGCGCAACTCATAGGCACGAACCGTTGGCGTCATCTGGCGCATGCCGGTGACGTCGAGCTTCAGCGGGCCAACACCAATTTCGTCCTGGTCCGGGGAACGCGGTTCGCTCTTGCTGTCCTCCTGGTGCCGGCCACTCACCAGATGCCTGACCTCGCTCTCGGTGAACCGTGGCGTGATGTATTTCGGACAATTCCAGTCGAATGCCTCGACGGTGATGAGGACGCCGCGTTCGACACGAGCCCGATAATCCGGCGACTCCAGTCGGGCAATGAGTGCCGGTTGCGTGTCCTCATCAATCAGCCGAGCCCGTCCCCAGATCTTGAGGCGACGCTGCCCCGGGTAGTCCATCAGAAACAAGCTTACCCGATCATCACCATCGAGATTCCCCACCGAGATGTATTGACGATTGCCGGAGAAATCCGCATAGCCGATCGTTCTGGCATCCAATACTTTCAGGAATCCTGTTGGACCACCACGATGCTGCACATACGGCCAGCCGCTTTCGCCGACGGTGCCCTGATAGAAGCTATCGCGATCGCCGATGAACGCGACTTCGTAGGGACCCAGTTCTACAATTTCGGGCTCGCCCAGTTCGGTCGAGCGGTAGGCGTCACGACTCCCCATCCGAGCCTGGGCGGCCTGGACGTTTGGTGTGAAGGCAATCTTGGCGAAGGCGCGGGCCATGTAGGGACCTCCTGTTCACCGGGAGCCTCATAGCCCCCGGCGCCGGTTGGATGGATCAGGCGGCGAGCTTCAGTTCGACTTTCGGGAAATCGATGTCGACACGACCGGCCTTGCCCAACAGGTTGGTCAGGATGTTCATGCCGACATGGGTGATGACCTCCACGATGTCGGACTCACTGTAGCCGGCATCGCGCATTTCCAGCAATTCGGCCGTGGTGACTTCGCCCATGTGGGCGACCAGGGATCGGGCAAACTTGACGGCAACAGCCGCTTTCGCATCCTGGCTGGTTCCGGATCGGTTGGCCTCGATCTCGGCGCCGTTCAGTCCGGCCTTGCGACCGATCGCGGTGTGGGCCGACAGGCAATATTCGCAGCTGTTCTGCTGGGCCAAGGCCAGGGCGATGCGCTCGCGTGTCTGCGGTTCGAGCGAACCTTCACCGGCGATGCCGTGCAGACCGAGGAATGCCTTCAGGGCGGCCGGTGAATTGGCAAAGACCTTGAGGAAGTTCGGCACCATGCCAAGCTTGGCCTGGATGGCGTCATAGAGGTCCTTCTGCTCGGATTTGGCGGCTTCGGGAGTGACAATGTTGATGCGTGCCATGGTGTGTCTCCTGGGTTGGGGGCGTCGTCGTGTTGACGACAGTTGCCACTTTGCCGAATTCCTCATCAAAGAAGAATAGCCGTAGAATGGAATAAACTATTCCCCTCAGAGCAATACTGCATGGATCGCTTTCATCTGATGGCGGTGTTTGTCGCGGTAGCTGAGCAGGAAAGCTTCGCGGCGGCGGCACGACGCTTGCGCCTGTCGCCGCCGGCGGTGACCCGAGCCATTGCCTTCCTGGAGGAACGCCTGGGAGTGCGACTTCTGACGCGCACGACGCGCCTTGTGCGCACAACTGACGCCGGGGCGCGCTATCTCGAGGATGCACGGCGCATCCTTCTCGAGGCGGACGAGGCCGACGAAGCGGCGGCGGGTATCAATGGCACGCCACGCGGACATTTGGCGGTCACGGCCCCCGTTCTGTTCGGAAGGCTGTACGTGATGCCGATCATTACTGCCTACCAGCGAACGTTCAAGGAAACCACGGTGTCCGCGCTGTTCGTCGATCGCGTGGTCAATCTGATGGATGAGGGACTGGATGTCGGCATTCGCATCGGTCCGCTTCCCGACTCATCCCTACGGGCGATTCGCGTCGGCCAGGTGCGACGCGTTGTCTGCGCAACGCCAGCTTATCTCAAGAAGCACGGCATCCCGAAGACCCCTACGGATCTTGCCGCACACCCGATCATTGCCGCCACCGCTGTGTCTGCCGGTTCAGAATGGAGCTTCACCAGGGGAAAGGAAAGAACCGCCATCAAGCTCAACCCGCGCATCCTGGTGAATACAAATGACGGGGCGCTTGAAGCCGCGATGGACGGGTTTGGGCTTACGCGGCTGATCTCGTATCAGGTGGCGAATGAACTGGCCACCGGGAAACTCAAGACGGTTTTGTCAGAATACGAAGAGGCAGCGCTGCCCATCCATGTGATTCATCACGAGGGCCGGCACGGGTCGGCAAAGGTCAGAAGTTTTGTTGATCTGGCGGTGGAAAAGCTCAGGGCGCACGAGGCGCTGAATTGAATTAGCCCGCAGGCGATGGCCCACCTGCCGTCGTTCCAGGCTCATGATCCCATTTGGGATCAATAACCAGGCGCCCGACGACAATCTTCTTTCTGATGGTCGATGAGAGGAAAGGGCCGGATGGGGTCCTAGAAATCGCTTCAGAGTTTCGATAGGCCGCTGGCGTAATTGCGTCGCGATGGGTGGCGGAAGTATCTGGAGACCACGACTTCTTCGATACGCTAATTCGCCAGAGCCGACCTTCACAAACACCTGAATTTGCGCCGTGTAGCACGATTGTGCTACATTGGCCAATCGTGCTTTGCTTGGAGTCCGACATGTCCACAACTACCATTCGGCTTCCGGATGACCTGAAAGCCCGCATTGCAGCTGCGGCGAAACACTCTGGAACAACCGCTCATGGCTTCATTCTCGAAGCGATTGCCGAGAAAACAGAACAAGCCGAATGTCGCGCCAATTTCGATGCCGTGGCGGAAGGTCGCTATGCCAGCATTGTGGCCACCGGCAAAACCATTCCGTGGCAGGAAATGCGCGGTTATCTTGAAGCGCGAGTGGCAGGCAAGGCTACGAAACGGCCCGTTGCGCGCAAGCTGGCACGCTGAACGTGTCCCGCGTCGAGTTGGCGCCGGAGGTCACCGAGGATTTTGATCGCATCCTAGATCATCTGGCGAGCCATGAGGTTGAGGATCTCGGGCAGCGCATCGGCGAAATCATTGCTGCCTTGGATGTTCTGGTGCAGAACCCGTTGATTGGTCGCCCGGTGGCAAATGCCAAGCGCGAACTCGTGATCGGTCGTCGTTCCCATGGTTATGTGGCGTTGTATCGCTATGTGCCCAAGATAGACACGGTGTTCGTGCTGGCGATCCGCAGCCAACGCGAGGCCGGCTACTCCGAGCGCGATCCTGCGGGGTGAAGGGCTTGCCGCCGTTTCGCCAGTGCTGACTTTTTGCGATTTGCCCGGACACCCCGAAGGCCGGTTCTGGATCAGTCACTTGTCGTTCGCCCGACCAGGTTTTCCGGTTCGTCGGGGGAATCTGTGGGTGGTTTTCGGAGTCCTTGAAGGATCGGCGGCAGCATGATCGGCGCTTGGCGGTATGCATGTGCTGAATGACGTGGATGCGCTTTTGATAGAAGAACTGCTGCGCTGGCTGGTAGGACATGGCGGAGGAAAGGCCTTCCGCCATGCCCAACCAACAGCGTATCGATGGACGCGCCGTCAAGGGCGCACCTGTCCGCTCAACGCCGGGGCAATTCCACGATCCTTGGCCGAATTGAGGTTGCCGTCGTACCAAAGCCGTGCCCCGGACAAGTGACCCTTGACGGAATCGGCGCCGGCGGTTTGGCGTCGACCCGCATTCGCCTCGAATCTCCGAACACCTCTGCCAGGGCCACGCGCAACCATCTGCCCTTGTCTTGGCCCGGGTGTGCTGGCAGCTCCCGTCGGCTATCCACCCCTGGGCACTTGCCGGCTTGCTTCGGGTGAGCATTCACACTACGCGATTTGGTCTTTGCCTCTGTGCAGGAAGCGAAAGAATTTGCGACAGGTCGAGTCGAACGCGCGTTGCTCTTGCTCAGATTCGTGATGGGACAACAGGGGTCCGCCTTCTTCATCGAGCACCGAGAACAGCAGCGCTTCAATGGGCCGCTTTCGGAGCTTGGGCGCGTTCGAGATCTCGCCGATGATCTCGCCGCCCAGAAGCCAGAGGTTGTCCCGATGCTTGTGCAGCGTCTTCTTCGATAGCCCTAGGCTCAGCAAATGCAGCAGGAAAGGCTTGAAGCATTCGAGGATTTGCTGGCCGGGCGCCACGTCACGTTCCTCGATGCGCCAGCTCGCGGGCCAGTCAGCCAGATCCGGGCAATATGCCGCCAAGGCCTGCTCGGCTACGATGGCGCCCGGTTCTTTGACGGCTCCTTTTCCCATGCAACTGATCACCCTTCTGAACCACTGCCAGCACTTTCCAGGGTTCGTCTATGACAAGGCGCGCCTGTGCGCACAAACCAAGAGCATCGAGATCGAGGTGCGGCCTCGGCGCGGCTCCAAGCCGGTGTGTTCGGGCTGCCAGCGGCGCGGGCCGATCTACGATCACCAGAGCCAGCGGCGCTTCGAATTCGTTCCCTTCTGGGGCTTCATGGTGCTGTTACTGTACCGCATGCGCCGCGTCGATTGCCGGGCCTGCGGGGTCAAGATCGAGCAAGTGCCATGGGGTTGCGGCAAACATCAGCTGACCAGCGCCTACATGCTGTTTCTGGCCCACTGGGCAAGGAAGCTCTCCTGGAAGGAGACCGCGCTGTCTTTCCATACCTCGTGGGAGAAGGTCTGCCAGGCGGTCGAGTTCGTGGTGGCCTGGGGGCTGGAGCAGCGCACCCTGGGGCCCATTGTTGCCATCGGCGTCGATGAGATCGCCTATGCCAAGGGCCACAAGTATTTGACGCTCGTCTACCAGATCGAGGCAGGCTGCACGCGCCTGCTGTGGATCGGCAAGGAGCGCACGGTGGCGAGCTTCGAGCAGTTCTTCACCCTCATCGGCAAGGAGCTGGCCGAGAAGATCGAGTTCGTCTGCTCCGACATGTGGCAGCCCTACCTGAAGGTGATCCGCACGCGCTGCGTCAATGCGCTGAACATCCTGGATCGCTTTCACATCGTGGCCAAGATGAACAAGGCGCTCGATGAGGTGCGCGCGGGCGAGGCGCGCCGGCTTGCCCAGGACGGCTACGAGCCGGTGCTGAAGAAGAGCCGCTGGTGCCTGCTCAAACGCAAGACCAACCTGACGGCCAAACAACGCCCCCGATTACGCGATGTGCTGCGCTACAACCTGAAGACCGTGCGCGCCTATCTGCTCAAGGAAGATTTCCAGCAGTTCTGGAAGTACAACTCGCCCACCTGGGCGGGGAAATTCCTTGATCAATGGTGTCACGACGTGATGTGCTCGCGCATCGAGCCAATGAAGAAAATCGCTGCGACGCTACGCAACCATCGCGAGCTCATCCTCAACTATTTTCGGGCCCGAAAGCAGTTCTCCAGCGGTGTCGTCGAGGGCCTCAACAACAAGGCCAAAGTGACCATGAGAAAATCCTACGGCTTTCGCACATTCCGCATCGCGGAACTCGCTTTGTATCATGCACTTGGCAAGCTGCCGGAGCCGGAGCTTTCCCACAGGTTCTACTGACGAAGCGGTTTTCCTTGTTGGTCTGTCTCTTGATGGCCGATAGGGTGAGCTGGGGTATGTTTCCATAAAATGGCCCTTGGGTTGCTGGCCGGGATTTCGACGGGCAGGTTACGGCGACGCCTTGTGAATACGGGCTTCCGGCCAATTGCAGCCCGTCGTCTATGACCGCTCCTGGCCGAGGTTGTGTAAAAACTCAGCCGACGAGCAATTTCGGGGGTGCTTACAACATTGGCCGGGCCGGATAAATGGCTCCTGCGACGTTCTACGAGGTCGACGCTGAATAACGCGAGCCAGGTGACCAGTTTTCACACAGCCTCGGCCGAGAGGCGACCTTCACAGGCAGCCGATTTCGGGCAGGACCGGGCACACCCCTTACCGCACGCTTTACTGTCTGAACGGCGGTTTCAATCAGTTCCTCCGAAATCGGATCACCTGTTGGTGCAAGCCGTAGCAAGTGGCTTTCGAGTGACTTGGAGCGTCACGTGGGTGACGTCGAACAAGTCGCGCAACTTGTCTGAGACCGTTTCGAGAAATTCGTCTCCCGAATGCCCATCCGGCATGACCAGGTGAGCGGTCAGGGCTATTTGCGACGCTCCCGTTGCCCAGATATGCAGGTCATGGGCCTTCTTGACACCAGGCAAGGATTCAAGGAAACGCTTCACAGCAACGGGATCGACGCTGTCCGGGACACCGTCAAACAGCAAATGCAGGGATTGTTTGAACAGGCCCCAGGTGCTGACCAGAATCACCGCGCCGATGGTCAGACTCACCACCGGGTCAAGCCAGGTCCACTGCATCCATAGCGTGAGTGCTCCAGCAACCACGACCCCGGCGGACACAAGGGCGTCTGCGGCCATGTGCAGGAACGCGCCCCGGATGTTGAGGTCTTTTTCCAGCCCACGCATGAAGAGCAGGGCTGTCGCAGTGTTGATAACAATACCGATACCTGCGACGATCATGATCGTTTCACCTTGCGCGGCCACTTGCGCAACCGGCGAGGCCAGTCGTCCTATGGCTTCCCAAACCAAGGCACCGATGGCGACGAGAAGTATCAGCGAATTGGCAAAGGCGGCGAGAACCGATCCGCGCTTCCATCCGTAGGTATGGCGAGGATTCGGCTTTAGCCGTCCTGCCAGCGCCCCGCCCCATGCCAGAACCAGCCCCGCCACATCGCTCAGGTTGTGACCCGCATCAGCCAGCAGTGCGAGTGAGTCGACTTTCAATCCGTACAGAACCTCGACGACCACAAAAGCAACATTGAGCGCGATGCCCCACGCGAAAGCCCGATTGAAATTTGCCGGGGTATACGCATGGTCGTGGCCATGATCAGACATGCGCAGCTTTTCGAATCAGAACACCTTGCAGATCCGTCCCGAGGGCGACGGTATTGAAGACGGTTCCGTATTTCTTGACGTTCTCATGCAGCAGCTTCAGGCGCTGATCGGTCTCGTCTGTATCCACCACAATCGTGTAGCGTATGGATTCCATTTTGGGCGGAACATCCTGCCTGACGCCATCGATCGTCACCTCAACGCCGCGCAATTCAAACTTGAGGATGGGCGTGACCCGCTCGATGCCCTTGATCATGCAGGCCGAGAGGGCCGCCAACAGCAGCTCTGCTGGATTGAATGCCTGGACGTTTCCCGACAAATCCGTGTCCAAAGCAATCACCGCCTGTTTGCAAGTGGACTGGCTGGCGTGGGCGCCCAGCCGGTCAGATTCGACACGGAATCTCATTTTCTTATCGTCAAGCATCCCGCTGCTCTCGTTGAACTTGTAGAAAACTGGCCGTGAATCACCGGCAACGATAGCGCAGCAGGATCAGCAGCAGGATGTCGTGGTGGTGCCCTCGGTTGGCGAGCAACATCCTGTGGAGCAGCTGTCGGCTGCACGCTGTCCTTTCACGGGAAAGCCTTTGGCACTCCATTTCACGACACCGCCGCCCATGTTGCTTACGTTGGTATAGCCGTGAAATTGCAGAAAATAGGTTGCCTTGAGGCTGCGCACACCGGTGTCGCACACGAACACAACCGGCCGGTCGCGAGGCACCTCGCTACACCGCTGTTCCAGCTCCGACAGTGGAATGTTGACCACGTCTGGGACATCGAACGCAAAAGCAGTGACTTCTGAGCGGTCGCGCACGTCCATCAAGATGGCACCCTCGCCCAGAAGGCGGCGGGTGGTGGTCGGACAGACTTCTTTGGCTTCTTCAAGCATGCTGACTCCTTGCGACATTCGAATCAGGCGCCGAGCCAGCTTTCTACCTTGTCTCGGCTGGGCACGCCGCCGGCGTGAACCACTTTGCCGTCGATCACGACGCCGGGGGTGCTCATGACGCCATAGCCCATGATGTCGCGCAGTTCTTCGACCTTTTCCAGCTTGACCGTCACGCCCTTGGCCTTCGCCACTTGGTCGATCAGTGCGATGGTGTTTTTGCAATTGGTGCAACCGGTGCCGAGTACCTTGATGTCCATGATGAATTCCTTGATTTGAGATGAATCGAGATGACTGGGCGTTGGGCGCTCACTCGCGCTCCATTTCGAGATAGGTGAGGCTGGCCAACTGGGGCAGCCACACGTCTGCATGTTGCAGGTGCTTGAACGGCGCACCGTCAAACCCTTTGACCGCCGCGCTGAGGTCTGTGCCATGCTCGACGGCTTTGCCCATCTGCTGGCGTAGCGCCAACAAGAGATCACGGGTGTCTTTGCGCGCGGTGGCCAGATCGGTCACCGTGCCGTGGCCAGGGACAATGACCCTGGGCTGAATCTGATCAATCACAGCGAGAGTTTCCCGCCAGGCCTTGGTCCTGCTCACCGGATGCAAGCCGAGAATCCGGTCCACATAGACCACGCCGCCGGTAAATATGACGCCGCTCCGCGGCAGCCCGACCATGCTGTCGCCCGGTGTGTGACCGCCATGGCGGTGTTTCACCTCTATGGTGACGCCGCCGAATTCGAGCACATTGTCAGGACCTTGCAACCAGCGCGTGGCGTAGACCGGTTCGGTGCCATCCAGTTTCTCCTTCAAGACCGTCTTCAAGCCGCCCAGGTGCTCCTGTGCCCGCGTCTTCATATCAGCCTCGGCATCCGCATGCGCAATGATCTCGGCCCCATGAGCATTGAAGTAGCCGTTTCCCAGCCAGCGGTGGTCCTGTCCACCGGTATTGATAACCCATTTGATGGGTTGTGGCGTGACCTTCTTGGCCGCTTCGGCGATCTGGCGCACGCTCTGGAAGGTGGCGCCCGGGTCAATCAACAACGCGCCGTCTTTGGTCACCACCAGACCGATATTGGCATTCAGTTCCTCGTTTTCATACGTGCGGCCATCGGTATCACCAATTTGGGCGTACACACTTGGAGCGATGGGCTGGACGCTCACCTCCATCGCTCGCGCAGGGTTGCTGACCAGTGCGGCAGCGGTCCAAGCCAGCGCCATCAATTCTTTGTCATTGTTTCGGTCTCCCTTGTTTCGACGCGAACGAAGGTCACAGCACCGCGTTGAAAACGAAGCCCACCAACAAGATCCCTGTCGCCACCACCGCTGCGAAGGTCGCAATCAATCGGACCTTGAGCACCTTGCGCAAGATGATCATCTCGGGCAGCGAGAGCGCAATGACGCTCATCATGAAGGCCAGCACAGTGCCCAGAGCAGCACCCTTGGCCAACAAGGCTTGCACGATGGGGATGATCCCCGCCGCGTTGGTGTACATCGGCACGCCGATCACAACGGCCAGGGGCACTGACCACCAGGCGTCCTTGCCCATGAAACTGGCCATGAAGTCCTGCGGTACATAACCGTGAATGCCGGCGCCAATGGCTATGCCCGCCAGGATGTATGGCCAGACCTTGCCCACGATCTCGCGCACCGAAGCAAAACCCGCCTGCACGCGGTCGGCCAAGGTGGTGTCGGCGGCTTCAAAGCCTGCGGACATCTTGGGCATGTCGCGCACCCAGTCTTCCAAGTGTGCGTCCATCTTCATGCGGCCAATCACCCAGCCGGCCACAATGGCCACCGCCAGGCCCAGCCCCAGATAGAGCATCGCCACCTTCCAGCCGAACATGCCAAACAGCAGCGTCAGCGCCACTTCATTGACCATGGGGGCGGCAATCAGGAAAGAGAAGGTCACGCCCAGCGGCACGCCTGCCTGAACGAACCCGATGAACAGCGGCACCGCCGAGCAGGAGCAAAACGGCGTCACGATGCCCAGGCTGGCCGCCATCACATTGGCCACGCCCTCGGTTCGACCAGCCAGCAAGGCCCGGGTGCGCTCGGGCGTGAAGTAGCTGTTGACCATGCCCATGACGAAGACGACACCTGTGAGCAGCAACAACACTTTTGGGGTGTCGTAGAAGAAAAACTGGAGTGCTCCGCCCAGATGGCTGTCACGCTCCACCGGCAACCAGGCCACCAAGGCTTCTGAAGCCGGGTTCAAGGTCTGGTAGATGGCGAACCACACCAGGGCTGCGATCACGAGGAAGGCCGCAGGCTGGCGACCGGGCCACGCTTTGAGGGAAAGAGTTTGTGCGTTCATGACAGTGAAGACGACTGCCACATCAAAAAGACGCACTTTGCGAGAAACTTTCCTGCAGCTACCTGAAGAACGCACTACCGGCAGGGATTCTATCTATTGGTCGGGTGTCTCAGCGCTCACCCTGCTGATCAATGGGCGGACGCGGAACAAAACCCTCAACATGGCCGGCCTCATCGACTTTGACCTGACAGGCGACGGTCATGCGCTCATGAAGGCGTTGGCGCGCACGTTGGAGGCGAGATTTCGCGGCACTGAGCTTGAGGCCGACTTGGGTCGCATAGTCTGCCTGTGACATGCCGCTCAGGTCGCACAGCACGATGGCTTCCCGGTCTGAATCCTTGAGCTCTGACAGAACCCGCGGCAGGCAGGCCGTGAGTCTGTCCAAGGGCGCCTCCCCTGAAGAAATTGCAGGCAAATCGTCAGGCAATTCCACCATCTCGCGCTTGAGCTTCAAGCGGTCGGCCAGTGCGTTGCGGGAAACCTCAAAAAGCCAGGCCCTGGCATTTTGAACGCTGCAGAACTTGCTTCCCTGACGCAAGGCCTTCATGTACAAGTCCTGCATTATGTCGTCCACGTCCTGGGGCTGGCTTATCCGATGGCGCAGCCAAGATCGCAGCTCGGCGGCGTGCTGCTTCCATGCGGTGTCCAGGCAGTTCATAACAAGCACTCACTATAGCGATGGGGATCTGATTCGCCGCCCCGATGCGTCGATAACGATCTCGCCATCTTCCTTGATGAGCGGGCCTTGTTGGGGGAGGGGCAGAATGTCCAGAACCACCTCGGACGGACGACACAGGCGCACACCCATGGGCGTCACCACGATGGGGCGGTTCAGCAAAATCGGGTGCTGTTCAATGAAGGCCAACAACTGTTCGTCGGACCACTGGGGGTTGTCCAGGTCGAGCTCGGCGTAGGGCGTACCTTTCTTGCGCAGCACGTCTCGCACGGATGCACCCATGGCGCTCAGCAGTTGCCGAATCTGTTCGGTTCGGAGTGGGGTCTTGAGGTATTCCACGACGGTGGGTTCAACCCCGCTGTTCCGGATCATGGCCAGCGTGTTGCGCGAGGTGCCACAGGCAGGGTTGTGGAAGATGGTGATGTTCGACATGGGAGATGGATATGACGACATGCTCATGCAGCTTGGGGGCGCCAGGCGTTTACGATGGCCACCAGCGAGAGCATGACCGGCACCTCGACCAGCACGCCCACCACGGTGGCCAATGCAGCACCAGAGTTCAGACCAAACAACGAAATGGCCACCGCCACGGCCAGTTCGAAGAAATTGGACGTGCCGATCAAGCAGGCAGGGCCGGCAATGTCGTGCGGCAGCTTGAGCAGCTTGGCGCCCCGCCATCCGATGAAGAAGATGCCATATGTCTGAAGGATCAGCGGGACGGCGATAAGCGCAATCACGAAGGGCTGATCGACGATGGTGCGGGCCTGAAAGCCAAACAGCAATACGACGGTGGCAATCAGGCCCACCACCGACCAAGGTTTGAAGCGTGCGACGAAGTTGCCCAGCGCACCGGGAGATTGTTTGACCAGTATCTGGCGGGTGACCATGCCCGCCAGCAGGGGCAGCACCACGTAGAGAACGGTCGAGAGCACCAGCGTTTCCCAGGGCACGGTGACATCCGTCACGCCCAGCAAAAAGGCTGCGATCGGGGCAAAGGCGACCACCATGATGAGGTCGTTCACCGAGACCTGGACCAGCGTGTAGTTGGCGTCTCCTTTGACGAGTTGGCTCCACACGAAGACCATGGCCGTGCAAGGTGCCACGCCCAGCAGGATCATGCCGGCGATGTACTCGCTGGCCATTTGGGGATCTACCCAGGCAGCGAACACATGCTGAAAAAACAGTATGCCAAGCGCTGCCATGGTGAAGGGTTTGATCAGCCAGTTGATGACCAGCGTGAGCATCAGGCCTTGCGGCTTCTGGCCCACATCCTTCACCGCGTGCCAGTCGATCTGGATCATCATCGGATAAATCATCACCCAGATGAGGACGGCGACGACCAGGTTGACCTGCGCAATTTCAAGTGACGCCACGGTCTGGAAAACACCAGGCATCACCAGCCCCAGACCCACCCCGGCGGCAATGCCCAAAGCTACCCATACCGTCAGATACCGCTCAAACAAACCCATGCGTACCGCCTGATTGAAAACGAGAAGGCCCCCTCCCGGTGAGGTCGCGCTCGAATACGCTCAAGGGCGTACCCGCCATTTGCTTGGCAGCGGCTTCACATTGAACGCTCATACCACCCTCTCATTGCGATGCCAGGTCGCGAGCGGACCCTTGCAGGACCGACTTGCCGAGCTTGCTGGCAGGCAGGTTGATCAGAAGCTCCAGGCGGCGTTTGATCATGTGCAGCGTCTTGCGGAAGGCTTCCAGCTTTTGCTCATCAGAAGCGTTGCCTTCTGACGGATCGGGATAGCCCCAATGGGCCGTCGCAGGATGCCCCGGCCATACCGGGCACACCTCACCAGCGGCGTTTTCGCAGACCGTGATGATCAGGTCCATTTGAGGGGCGCCGGGTGCAGCGAACTCGTCCCAACTCTTGCTGCGCAGTCCCTCGGTGCTGAAGCCCGCCGTTTGGAGCACCTGTAGACCCATTGGATGGGGATGCTGGTTTTCGCGAGGGCTGCTGCCGGCGGAATAGGCCTTGAAGCGATCATCTGCCATGGAATTCAACAGCGCCTCGGCCAGGATGCTGCGAGCGGAGTTGTGCGTGCAGAGGAACAAAACGTTCAAGGGTGCTGTGGCGGTCATGATTTGAAGGAGTCAACAGCAGGAGGGTTTGGTTGCGGTGGCACCGCAACATGAAGGTCAGTTTTGGATGAGACGGCGGTAGGGGCGGGGGTGCAGCAAGTCGTCGATGTCTCGGTGGCCTTTGGTGCGCAACAGGCCGACGCCGCAATTTCACCGTCGTTGGGCGTCGGTCCACAGCAAGCTCCCGCTTCAGCCGCTTGTCCAGGGTCGTTGAAGACCGGGATACTGCCCAACGTGTGGAAGTGCTCCCAGGCGATGCCCTGCGGATCGGTGACCCAATGCTTCTCGCTTCGGGCATAGCAACAGGTGGTGGCCCCTTCGTCGAGCAAGGCCATGTCGGCGGATTCAGCGCGAGCCTTCAGGTCGGCCAGCTCAGCTGCCTCGTCCACCTGGAACCCCAAATGATCAACACCGGGCTTGTGGCCACGGGTCGAGATCGCGAAGTTAACGCGAGGATCGTCAAGCATCCACTTCGCGTAGTCGGCTTCGACGCGCGCGGGCTCGGCCGCAAAGAGCCGTGAATAGAAGGCGACACTCTGGGTCAGATCGTCAACATGGATATGAACGTGGAATCTTTTCACGGTGCTTTCCTTTCGGTTTAGCAGTCGCAGGAGACCGCATCTGGCGAAAGACACTCTGCCCCTTGGCAGCAGTTTTCGGTGAGGTAGCTCAGCAGTTCGTTCATGGTCGCGAACGATGCGCGGTAGATCAAGTTTCGCCCTTGGCGCTCTTGGCTGATCAGGCCCGCATGCGCAAGCTCTTTCAGGTGAAACGACAGGGTGTTTGAGGCCACTTCAAGCCGCTCGGCCAGCTCGCCGGGGGTGAGCCCTTCATTGCCTGCCACCACCAAGGCGCGAAACACCCTCAGGCGCACCTCCTGAGCCAATGCGGCCAACGAGCGAACAACTTCAAATTCTTCCATAAATGAATAATACAACGAATACTGAACAATGTTGTTTCGTCCATCGCCAAAACTCCAGACTTCACCCGGGCGAACGGGGTCGCGTCACTCACCGTCACCCTCTTCAAGGGCGTTTGCAGAACCTGAAGCTTTGGCGAGAGCTCTCAGGTCCATGAACGTCTGCATTGGGTTGTATCGAATGGAAGTCCACCAGCCGCTTTGGGTCGAATCTCGAAGTAGCGGAAATCGGATAGCTGCCGTTCGGCGAAATTACCCGGCGTCTGGCCGGTAACCGCCGCATTGCGGACGTGCTGAGCAAAAAGCCCACCGTCCGCTGAGGCCGACGACTCGACGGGCATGATCGGCGTGCGAAAGTCCGTTACCCAGGGGGAGGCGACGTTCGAATGTCCCCGTAACATCGCGAGCCAACGGCCGAAGCTGGCCGATTGCACTCACCCAGCATGAGATCCGAAAGCAGTCCTTCGCCAACCCGCGGAACAATCAGACTCCGATCAACAACGAAGGAGTCTGTCATGGAAGCCACCCAACACCGGGAACCTTGGAACAAAGGCAAGCTGGTTGGCCAGAAGCCACCCCTGAAGCCCAAGGACATCTGGGCGATCCGGAGACACCTCCAGAACGAACATCACGTTCGGGACCTCGCTGCCCTGTTCAATCTGCCGATCGACAGCAAGCTGCGTTGCTGCGACCTCGTGAACCTACGTGTTCGCGACATCACGCACGGCGACCAGATTCGGCCTCGGGCCATGGTCGTGCAACGGAAGACGCAACGGCCGGTTCAGTTCGAACTGACCGAGCCTACCCGGTCTGCGGTCTCGGCATGGATCGAGAAGACGCATCTCAAACCTGAGGATTACCTATTCCCCAGTCGCATCGGAAGTTCGCCGCATGTTTCGACTCGGCAGTACGCCCGAATCGTGCATCACTGGGTTGGCGCGATTGGGTTCGATTCGACGTCTATGGCACGCACACGATGCCCGGACCAAGGCGACGTTGATCTATAGGCGCACGAAGAACTTGCGGGCGGTTCAACTGCTCGGCCATACGAAGTTGGAGAGTACAGTTCGGTACCTCGGCATCGAGGTCGATGACGCGTTGGAGATTTCGGAGCAGACTGAAATCTAGTCGGAAACGGAGGCCGCGCGCCAAAATTGTCGAGGGACGGCGAGCGGCCGCTTAAGGTGTTAATGCTATATGCGTGCAACCGGCCAAGAGCGGGCACCCACGACCGACCGATCCCGGCACACACCCGCGGCGGAAATCGTGTGCACGGGTGAGATTCCTCGTCGAAGCGAGGCCGGGAAAACAGCGTTTGAAGTTCCTATCCCCTATCGCCCTCGGTGTTCAAAGTGGCCTGTCAAGGCTTGAATTCCACCATTTCGATCTGCGTTGGAAGATGGCATCGTTACCCGGCGCTGCCTGAGGACGCAGGGGATTCGTCTGCGCGCGCCTTCCGCCAGGCCGGGTGCTCCGACGCATCCCCCGCGGCAACGAACGAAGCGAGCTGAAACCCCCCTTGCGACAACGCGTCGAGCCGAGCGGCCTCCGCCTGCGCTGCTTCCGCCAGACCCTTCGCTCGCGCGTAGCAGGCATCGACCGCGTCGAGGATGAAGCGTCCCTGTTCCGAGAACTGCTCACCCTGCGCCTCGCGCACCTGGCTCAGCTCGCGACGCGCCCGCCACAGCGGATCGCGTGACGCGGCCCATCCTCTGCTCGCGATTCGCCATAGCAGGCGACTCATCGTCTGCGTGCACTCTGCCGACCGCTCTTCGCGCGGCAGCGCGAAAGTCACCGTGGCCGTGACCTTCAGGGCCCCGCGCTGCGCTTCCCAGGTGCGCGCGCTCGTGAGCAGCGCGTCCGACTCGATGAGCAAGCGCCTGGCCATCGGAGCGCCTCCCGTCCTGGCGACGATCGCGGCAGCTTCGTGCAGCCGCGCATACGCGCCGGCCACGTCGTTTCCGGCCTTCGCCACGGCCGAGAGATCGCACAGAAAACAGATCGCCGGGGCTGCTTGCCCGCGCCGCCGCGCCGCCGCAAGCCCGTCCTGCGCGACCAGTAGTGCGCGTTCCGATTCGCGCGCTGCGAGGAGCGCCAGGGTCAGCGTCCCGAAGGCCTCGATTTCCTTGTCTTCGTTGCGCGCCCGGCGCACCGTGGCCAGCGCTTCGTCGGCCGCGGCGACGGCGGCGGCGCTGTCGCCGGTGGTTCGACGGATCGAGCTCTCGTCCATCTTGAAAGAGGCCTGCTCGAGCAGATCTTCCGCGACGACGGCCGCGCGGTGGCCATCGAGGGCCGCAGCCAGGGCTGCGTCGAGCCGACCGGTCTTGCGATACAGCCCGGCCAGCCGGCCGGCCGCCAGCATCGCGCCGCGCCTGGCGTCGGCATCGCCCGCGTCGGCCGCGGCGGTGAACGCGCTTTGCGCGTGCTCCGCGTCGCTGGTCGCAAGGTCCCTCTCGCCGAGCTTCAGGTAGGCATCGCTTCGATCCAGGTACTCGTCGCTGACCGTTCGTCCCGCCTTCTCCTGGTTCTGGATGCTGAAGCTCAGCAGGGTGACCATGTCGGCCCAGCGTTCGAGCTTGCGGCTCACGCGCGAGCAGGCGAGCCAGAAGGCGGCCTTCCCCTCGAGGTCGGAAGTCGTCTCGTCGTTCGGGTCGCCGGCGAGCTTGAGGCCGCGCTTGCCCATGTCGACGCAGCGGCGGACGTTCTGCTCGTTCCCGAAATCGAGCTGCCTTGCGAGATCGAGGCGGCGCGTGAGCAGGGGCAGCGTCGCGCGGTCGGGCTCGGGCCAGCGCTCGTCGATCGCCGCGGCGATCGCTTCGGCCTGCGCGAGCAGGGTCTGCACCTCCGCGGCGATCAGCGGCGAATCGGAAGGTCCTTCGTGGCAGAGGGACAGGCCCATCTCGACTAGGAGCGTCGCGTTCGCGTTCATCCGTTCGCGCTCATGAAGGGCCGAAGCTCCGGCGGCGCGCAGCCGGGCCGACACGGCCCCGACGAAGACGTAGGCCTTCTCCGTCGCAGGGTCGACCCGGCTGCCGCGCAGGCTCGCCGCGATCGTCCGGCCACCGGCGACGAGCTGGTCCATCGCGGCGATCGCGAACGCAGCGGCGTTCCGGGCGTCGACGCTCCAGAGCGTGCCGACGTAGCCGCGTGCTCCGGCGACCAGGAACTCCCGGCCGACGCCGGTCCACGACAGGCAGGAGTTGTTGAAGACGAGCGGGCGGCTGCGCATCGTCACCCGCTGCAGCAGCTTGTAGCCCGGCAGCGGCATGTCCTTGAGCGCGATCGAGTCGTCGGAGCCGTGGGTGTTGAAGTACACGAGCTCGAGCGGCGCGCCGCCGGCAGCGATCAGCGCCGTGTTCGAGGCCGCCGGGCCTTGCAGAAGCAGCGCGAAGCCGGGGTCGGCCGCGAGCGCGCGCAGCACGCCCTCGGTTTCGCCGGTCGGGAAATCGCCCGGGTCGAACACGACGTGCAATCGCGCCAGGGGCGATGGGGTCGCCTCGACGCGGCCGCCGCTCGCGCCGATCGGATCACGTGTCTCGCTCGCGTCGCTCGTGTCGCTCGCGTCGAACAGCGCGAGGGCCGCGAGCAGCAAGGCGTCGCCGGTCATCAGGCCGATCGGCTTGTCGCTCCAGTCGCAGCCCGGCCTCCTGAGCAGGTGATACGGAACGCCGCCGGTCCATGCGGTCAAGGGCAGGGTGCCGACCGCGCCCGCCACCGCATCCGGAACGGCGCGTGCCACCGCGGCTTCGAGCTCGGCAATCGGCGCCACGTCGCCCGCTGCATGCGGGCCTTCCTGCCAGACCTCGATGGCCTGGCGTGCGCGCTCGATCGAGCGCGTCGAAGGCTGCGGATAGACGCACAGCAGGGCGTCCTGGCGCAACGCGTAGAAGACCGCGGCCAGGGCATCGGCCTTGTCGCTCGCCTCGACGACGACAGCTTCGCTCGCCGCATCGCCCGACGCCGGCTCGATCGCGAAGCCGCTCGCCGTCGCGCCGTCGCGAACGCGCAGCGGCAGGCCTTTGCGGCGCGCACGATGCAGCCCGGCGATCAGCGCGACGCCGTCGCCGCCGACATCGATCGCTTCGGCCGGCAGCGGCTCGCCTGGTCGCACCGCGCGCCAGGCGCGGTGCCAGAACGGCTCGTCGCCTTCGCTCGCGACGACGATCCATTGCAGCCCCTCGGCGAGGAGCGGCTCACGCGCCGTGCCGAGCACGCCCTTGGGCTGCGGCTCGATTACGCTCATGTCGTCGGCCGTGGCCGCGACCAGGAAGATCGCGCGGCGCAGCGGCAGTTTGTGGTAAACGGCCGCAAGCAGGCGATGGCGTTTTACCCAGCGCCGGTACGGCGTGAGCGCTTCGACGCGCCGGTCGATCTCCTCGTTCGACCACTTGGGCCGCCACCCGGGCGCCTTGCGCTTGCCGTCCAGCGCGAGGCGCGCCGCGAGGGTGCCAACGTCCTCGTCGCGCCGGTCGCGCATCGCGCGGTAGCGCTCGTGGAGCGTACGGTACCGCGTCTCGCTGCAGGGTGCATGCTCTAGCACGAACAGCGGCGGCAGCACGCCTTGCGCAAAACACGAGAGCACGGTGGCCGCCTCGCGCATCTGCTCAGGCCGGCAGACGACGACGGCGTCGGCGGGAACGAGATCGCTCACGGCGAGCGGTCCCGGGGCACTAGAGGATCTTCAGCAGGTTGAAGCCGGGCACGGCGCCCGAGGCGATCCGCTGCTCTGCCTGGTCGAGGTCCAGGGTCGACGAGGCATCCAGGTCCAGGTAGCCGGGATCGTCGTCGTGGGCGCCGGCGCTGCCGTCGAGATTCGGAGCCTCGCTCTCGGCCGTGGCGGCCGAGAGGTGTCCACCGAGCGCGTCTTCGGGCGTATCGGCGAGCAGCGTCATCCGCTCACCCTTGAGCCAGCGGAAGACATCGGTGCACACGGCCGGGATGTTGGTCAGCCCGCCATGCACGCCTTTGACGTACTTGAGACGAACGCGCTCGAGCCGGGCCGAGGCGATCGGAACCCGCCCGTCGCTGTCGCGGTGCGGGTCGCCATCGACGCGCGAGGTCGTCTTCTCCATCGAAGTCCACAGGCCGCCGAGCTTGTCGACGTACTCCATCCGGAACAGGCTCTTGTAGCCGACGCCGGCGACCATCAGCATCTTGTCGCAATGATCCTGCAGCAACTCGGCCGGGTCGTTGTGCCAGCGATAGAGATCGAGATGGAAGGCCTTGACCGCGTCGAGGACCGTCTGCAGCCGGGTCGTCGCCGTGGCGTCGAGGCCGAGGTCCCAGGCCTCGGCGTCGTACAGGTTGAAGTTGGCGCAAGGGTGCGCGTAGCCGAGCTTGTGGCCTGCGCCTTTGGCCGGAGTCGCGAAAGGCTCGCCCGGCCGCGATCCGGGATACACGCCCGCCGGCGCCGGCAGCAGGCTGAGCACGCCCCAGAGCGAGCGAAAGGTCTCGCGCGACAGGAACTTGGCGAGCAAGGTGAGCTTCTCGAAGCCGCTGAGGTGGTTCTTCAGGTAGCCGGCGATCGAGGCCGATCCGTAGTGCGGCGTGCCGATGAAGGCGATCCGGCCGACCACGTCCCAGAGCTCGCCGTATTCCTTCAGCGTCGCGCGGGTCATCAGCCCGCCCATGCTGTGCGCGACGATGTGCACCTTCAGGCCGCCGTTCTTCTTGTGCATGGCGAAGATCAGGTCGCGCAGCGCGCGCGTGCTCTCGCTGTACATCTTGCGCCAGTCGTAGGCGAACATCTCGTGCCCGAAGTCTTCGCGCGCGAGCACGGCGGAAGCGAAGGGCTCGTAGCTCACGTCGACCGTGAAGGGCTCGATCCGGTTGGCGGCATCCGCATCGTCGGTGCCGGCGTCGTCGAGGGCCAGGCCGTTCATCATCTTGAGCGTGTCGAAGTTGAGCCAGCGCACGCCGCCTCGGGTCTTGCTGTAGAGCAGGCTGCCCATCACGCCGGGAACGAAGACCAGGTTGGGCGGCGACTTGATGCCGAGGTGCTCGCTGGCAGCGGCCCGCGCGCCGACGCGTTGCAGGTCGGCGAAGGCCGCGTCGCCGAGGTAGCGGCGAAGCGCGCTCGTGGTGTCGGCATCGCCGAGCAGCTCGGCGCGGCGTGCCGTGTCGGCAGCGAGAAAGGCGTGGGTCAGGTCGCTCATGTCGTATCATCCCGGGCGAAGGTTCTTGAGCTCTTGCGGGCTCGCCAGGTAGAGGTCGTATTTGTTGAGATACGAATACAGCAATCCGCCGATGTTACGGTAGTGGCACCAGAGAAAGAGTCGTGCCTGCGCGAGTGCCTCGCCGGCGGAGATCGGCGCGCGGCTCGGGTCGACCTCCCGCAGCAGAAAGTGGAAGAAGACCATCGCGAAGCGGCTCGCCATCGCCACCGGGACCATGCATTCGCTGCCGATGTAGGCACGGCAGCCGCGGTCGAAGAACGACTTGGCGATCTTGCTTGCCGAGTACACGCCGGTGCCGGAAGTCGCGCAGGCGTTGGCGAACACGAGCGGGCGCGAGGCGATCGCGGCGGTGCCGAGCTCGGGTTCGCGGATCACGTCGTTCGAGTCGGCCGAGCTGAGGCCGAAGCGCAGGATCGCCTTGCCGTCGGTATCGTTGCCGTAGTGGCAGAACAGGTAGAGCACCGCCACCGGGTCGGCCTGTGGCCCGGGCACGCGCTCGGGCTCGATCAGCGCCCGCACCAGCTCCTGCTTGGCGGCTGCGCCGGTCGATTGCGGCACGACGACCGGCCTGGCCACGGCGCCCAGCGATTGCCACACCGTGCGTTGCCAGGCTGCTTCTGCCGTGGCCGGCTCCTTGGCCGAGTTGCCGAAGAAGAGCAGGTTGGTGCAACTCGCCTCGAGCGGCGAGCCGAGGCGCGAAGACGCCTCGCCGGTCGGCTCGTAGCTTGTGTACTCGATGCGATGGCGCAGGCCCCAGAACAAGGTCGCATCGACCGGAACGCCCGGCGATACGTCGCCGCAGTAGAGCAAGTCCCAAGGCACGCGCACCCAGCCGGCAAGGCTGTTCGGCAGCCAGACGATGTTAATGCGATGCCCCGGCATCAGGCTGTCGAGCAGCGCGCGGCCCGGCTTGCCGGGCGGGAACAGCGTGTCGTAGAGGCGGCGCCCGTAGAACGCGAGGTCGTGCAGCTCGCAACTCGTACTCGCTGCCAGCCACGCTTCGCGTTGCGGGTCGTCGGCCAGGTCGTCGAGGTGGGACCAGTCGTATTGCGGCTTGAACGCGGCGAGCTTGTCGAGCAGCTTGATCTCGTCGATGTCGTTGAGATACGTCGTCCACTTCGCCGCCTTGCGGAAGTCGTCGACGGCCTTGCGGAGATCGTCGACGGGGCCGTTGAGCAGGGCCTTGTCGGTGACGATGTCGACGCTGCCGCCGGGGTTGACCCGCTCCCCGTTGACGTTGCCGGTGACGAGAGCGAGCGCCGGTTGGATGACGCTCAGCCAGACCTCGCCCCAGGGCGTCGTCCATTCGTGGCTGGTGGCGAGCCGCGCGTCGGCGAGTGGCGCCGCGGCGATGTCGCGCCTGGCCTTGCCGCTGCCGTCGAGCGGGACCTCGAGCTCGCGCCAGCGCTTTTCGCCGACCTCGATCAGGATCGTGAGCGACGCGTCGGTATCGGCCGGCGTCACCCAGAGCGAGACGGTCGCGCTCTCGCCGCGACGCGGAATCTGGAGTTCGAAGACCGCGAGGCCGTTCGGCGCGACGATCGACGTACCTTCGATCGATCCGAGGCTGGCATGGTGCGGCGCGATGGTCCAGCGCGTCGCCAGGCCCGCTTCGGGAATGTCGGCGTCGTCGACCTTGGTCTTGTCGCCCGCTGCGAGGCTCGCCTCGACCTGCGCGCCGACGCGAAAGCTCACGACGCAATCGGTCCCGGGCTCCGGCCGGTAGCCCGGGTCGGCCCGGTCGCTGATCCAGACGTTTATCCTGCGCTCACCCTCGGCGCCCGACGCAGTGGTGGCCCGGGGCCGCGCCTTCGGAGCACCGACCTGCGCCACGGGCAGGTCGTGCGGCGAAAACTTCTTGTACTGGACATCGGGGTCGATCGGCGCCAGCACGTCCGCCGGCCCGGCGCCGCCGCCGAAGCGCGGAAACGACGACTCACCCTCGGCGCGCCGCGCCCATTCGATGAGTTGCGCTGCCGCGAACCGGTCGCCGGCGCTGCCGTGCTGCAGCGAATCGTTCAAGCCGCGGAGCAGAGTCTCGAGCCCGGCCCGCGAGGCCAGCCACTCAAGCTGTCGTGTCACGGCCAATGGGCCCTCGTACGTCGAGAACCACGACGGAAGCCCGTGTGCCGGGTCGTATTCGGCTCGCATCTTGTCGACCCAGCGAAACCAGAATGCGGACGCGCGAGGCAAGAAGACCTTGTACAGGGCGAAGATCTCGCCGATATCGGGTACGGCATCGGCACCGCGGCGCTCCACCTCGGCGCTGAGCTCCTGGGCGTCGGCCAGCATCGAATCCGACGGACCAGGCGTCTCTCGCAAGGCGAGGCTTGCAAAGCGCTGGACGATCGATGATCGCGTGTTGTCCCCGATGGAGCGGGCGAGCCCGCGCTCGGCTTCGAGCGAATGCGGGACGATCGCTTCGATACGCTTGCGTGCCGCCGCGTCGGGCAGCCACGTCGACCAGGTGTAGACGTACTGCTCGACCGCGGTGCGGTACGGGCGCAGGTCGCGATCGGCTGAGGGTGCGAGGGGCAGCCGGACCAGGGCGCGCAGAGCGGCGACGGAGACGACCGGCTCGCGGTCGTCGAGCGCGCTGAAGAGCCCTGATAGATCGTCGCGAGTAAACGCCCGCCGTTCGCCGTTCGTCATCGCTTCGCTCCTGCGTCAGACCGACAGCTATCATAGCCGCAGGTGGCGGCGCGCTCAACCGGCCGCTTGCTTCAGATGCGAACGAAACGCTCTGCGCCCGCCGCTATCCGTGGCCCGCCAGGCCTTCAGCGCCGGCGCCAGGAACTGCGGTTCGGTAGGCGACACGCCCTCTGCCTCGCGCTCCTCGTCCGGCCACCTGGCGGGCTTGCCACAACGCTGTTCGAGCTGTCGCGCCAGTTGTCACCGATATGGGCATAGGACTTCAAACGCCATCTTCTCGCGCTTTGCGGCAACGGTCCGCCCTCCTTGGTGTGCGCGTCACGGGCATGTCGTGGTCGCCGGATGCAACCTGAGTCGGGCTGACCGCCAGGGCGAAAGCGCGTTTGGCAATCTATGAATGAACGCTGACCGCTGGACCACGACCCAAATCGCCCGGCCACGCCTGGCGCGGTGCCTCACCGCAACTCGGGGCGCCCGGCCGCTGTGACGGGGATCGGTTCAGGCGCAATTAGGCTGCTTGCTGCATGTGCCTGCGTGCCCGTGCCCGCGGTGGCGCCCGGGCCATAGGTCGGTAAAACGGCGTTTGAAATCCCTATCCCCAGCGAACGACCGCTATCAGGCAATGTGCTAGGCGACTGTAGCACCGCTTGGGGTCGGCAGTAAGCATTCGCCGGATTTGTAAGCTGCCGCTCGACTGAATGTCTTCTGGTGGATGTCAGGTAACCGCCGAATTGCCGACCGAGCTGGCGTTGAACGCCAGCGACCGCTCAGGCCGAGAACTTGCCTGCCGCCTGTTTTTTGTGAGCGTCTCGTGACGCCAACCCAGCAGTCGGTCAGGATCTGCGGCACCGCGAGCGACAGCTTTAGGTGGTGTTGTCGTCATTCGCCAGATCCCGAAGCCGTCGTTCCTCGATGGCATCTTGCACCGTCACTGAACGGCTTCGGCCGATCCGAGGATCTATCCTGGGTAAGTATCGTGATTGCGCGACGGGCACCCTACCAGGCTCAAGCGGCCGGCATCACCGCTTGAGCGCTGCTGCGCTCGTTCATGCGGCCCATCCAGGCCGCGATGTTCGGCGTCGCCGCGACCAAGGCTTGGCCTTCCGGGGTGGCCTGCAGATAGGTCAACACGGGCAGCAGGTGCAAGTCGGCGAGACTCACGGTCGCACCGCCGAAGTAGCTTGCCTCGCCCAGCAGCCGATCGATCTCCTTGAGGAACAACGCGGCCTGTGGCTTGGCCGCCTCGACTTGGGCTTCGTCGGTCTGGCCACCGAGTGAGGGCACCAGTACGCGGGGAATGAAAATGTTGGTGATCGACGCTGGGTAGCCATAACTGTCAACGATGCTCATCACCTGATTCACCCGAACGCGCTCAACTGGCGTGGACGGCATCAACGCCGGTCCCGGGAACGCCTCGTCGATGTAGCGCAGAATCGCCGACGCCTCGTAGAACAAGATGCCGTCGTGCTCAAAGGCGGGCATCTTTCCCCAGGGATGCCGGACCAGATGGCCATCCTCCTTATGCTGACCCTTGACCAGATCCACGGCCGCGAGCGTGTGCGGCACCCCCTTTTCCTCCAGGGCCAGGCGGACGGAACGAACGTAGGTGCTGATGGCATCGCCGTAGACGATGGGTTGGCTCATTATTCGACTCCTTTCGGGTTTCTTGGTGTTTCGTATGAAGCGGACGTGGGCGGACACCCGCTGTACGAGCATCATTCTGCCCACTGATCGGAGCTTTTGCACTCAAGAAATCCAGGTGTCGGCTGTGCACGCGGGACGATTTCGCCGGGGCTGGTCGATACCGGGCCACTTCCATGCGGGCGCACCAAGTCCCGGCTGCAAATGCGGTGACGCTGTTAGTGCGGAATACTCTTGCAGTATTCGGTCAGTAGTCGCGGGCAGACCACGGATTCCTGCCAACGCTGCAGGCGGACATTCAATACGGCCGTCCAACAGAAATGCCCACGTAAGTGGCGATCGGCCGGTGAGGCCGAAGACCTGGCCGACAGGCAGTCGAGGGCGAGCGACGGTTCGTGGGCCCGTTACCAGCCGTTCGCGCCGCCCCGGGTTCTTCCTCGCCGGATTGTTCGATGATAGCCGGCTTCGACTACTCACCTCGGTACTTCCGACCGGCCCTCCGATGCCCAGACGCTATCTGCGGACTCAACCGGATCGTCGTAACAGTCGGTATGCGCGCGGGACGGGCGCTTGGAGTCAAACTGTGTCGGATTTGATCCGCAAGAAGCGACACGTGCGGGTCAAGATGATTGCGGACACGTAGGGGAGGGTTCAGATATTCGAGCGGTACCTGGCGCATTCGCAGCCCACGCACGATGCCGCGCGAATTAGAACCTTCGCGAACACCTGTATCGCCGTCGTTGTGCGGGCCATCACGTCCCTTGAAAGTCGCACGAATGCCCGCACTTCTTGGGGACATTGTTCGCCGAAACATGAAATCAACCCGATGGGCGACTTCTCAGCTTTCGCGATTCCAAGGTTTCTGCTCGGAGAGTCCGATGTCTCACCACCTGGGCGGGAGTTGGGGCGCGATACCGATTCAGCCAACGAAACGGATGGCGCAGCGCTGGACACCTATTCCCGGGTGGTGTCCACGGCTGCCGAGCGGGTTGGACCGGCGGTCTGTCTGATCGAAATACGAAAGGGACGAGGCGAAGGACATGGGTCGGGCTTCGCCATTGCGCCGGACGGCCTGGTCATCACCAATAGCCATGTCGTGCATCGTGCGTCACGGATTACGGCGCGCTTTGCCGACGGACGCGAGTTTCCTTGCACGCTGGTGGGTGAAGATCCAGCGACTGATGTTGCACTGCTGCGTGCCGAAGCAGGCGACGTCGCCTATGCACGGCTGGGCCAGTCATCTGGACTGCGCGTTGGGCAAATCGCCATTGCGATTGGCAATCCACTGGGGTTCCAGACCACTGTCACTGCGGGGGTCGTGAGCGCGCTGGGACGAGCCCTGCCATCGGCAAGTGGACGCCTGATTGACGACGTCATTCAGACCGATGCCGCGCTCAATCCGGGCAACTCCGGCGGACCTCTTCTCGATTCGTTGGGCCAGGTGATCGGCGTCAACACCGCGATCATTCCCGGCGCACAAGGACTATGCTTTGCGGTCGCCATCGATCTGGTGCGAGTGGTGATAAGCGATTTGCTGCGCTTCGGTCATGTGCGTCGGGGGTTCATCGGCATTGCCGGTGCCGACATACGCTTGCCCAAGCGTGCATTGAGCCGACTCGAACTGGTGGAGGATCGCGCGATCCATGTCATCAAGGTGGAGCCGAAGAGCCCGGCCGCCGGCGCCGGCGTCCAGGCGGGCGACGTGATCCTTGCGATCGACGGAAAGACCGTCCCCGGCATTGCCGCCCTTGCTCGCATGCTTGACGGCGAGACGATCGGTGTTTCGTGTCAGTTAACGGTGCTGCGAGGATCGCGTCTTGCCGATGTGTCGATAACGCCTGCCGAGATGGTTGTCGGCACTTAAAGCGTCGATCGCCCGTGGGCTGAGGGCGCCGGCGATCGACTGGAACGTTGGAGAGCGGATTGAGCACGGCATTGTCTCAGAACAGGCGGCCGGAGTTGCCCTCGCTTCCCGAGCCGAACAGGTCGCTTCCCGTGAGACCGCGATCGGCGTTCGTCTGCCGGCCGTCATTGCCGAACAGGCCGCCGCGGTGACTTTCCACAGGCGGGTCGAATAGGGAAGATCCGCGGCCCGCGCCGTCGGCAGGGCTGGGATCGCCCAGGATCGAGCCCCCGGACAACTCAATCGTTCTTTCCGCCGCTGTGGTCCGACCGGCCCAATCCGCGGGTTCAGCGATGCGTGAGCGCTGTCGCTGCTCGGGAGCTGGCGTTCTGTCGCTGCGATCACGGCGTAGCCCATTGGCAATGCCTTGAGAGATCGCAATCGCACGGACCGATCAAGGCCCGCGCTGGGATTCTTCTTCCCGCCGATCATCCGACCTTGAGTCGGCGGATCGTTCGTCATCGCTGTCGCTGCGCCCAATGGCGCGGAAGCGGCGCCGGATTCGCTCGAACAGTGCCATAGGTTTCTCCTGATGCGGGTTATCGGAAACGCCATTCGGCTGAAAGCCGGCGGCCGGCTGGGATCTGCGAATCCAGAACGCGATTAAGCAGATCGATGCCGCCGGCCTGGGTGACCTCGTAGGTCGCGACGATCCTCGACCGGGTGAGCAGAGGGTACGGCCGGACGTTCAGCACGACCCCTTGCTCGGTGAACGCCCGGTCGACGGCGTCCAGACGCGCCGGGTTGTCGGCGATCCGCGCGTGCGACATCCAGGTGCGCGCGACGAAATCGGCCTTGGTGCTGCCCGGGATGCAATTGCGGGCAACGGCCAGCGCTCCCGCGGAGGTCGGCACGAGGATGTCGCAGGACTCGGGCAATCGATACAGGAACGTGGCCCATTGGTCGAAGCTGAGCACGCCGGCCGAGAGCTCGGCCAACACCGCGGTCGCGCTGGTGGTCTTGAGTCGATAGAACAGCCGCATGAGTGCATGGCCGGTCACGTCCAACAGGTCGGTGCGGGCGATCTTGAGCTTGCGTGCGCTGAGCACAGGCACGAAGCCACCAGCGATCGCGTGTCGTCCCGCGGCGCCCAGTGGATGACCGCGTACTGCGCGTCCTTGGACTTGCCCCGTTCGTCGCCCAGATGGGCGCTCCCGATCCAGAGTTCTTCCGGGATGGTGCTGTCCAGCCAGCGGCACGCGGCTCGAAAGGCTGCTGCGGGTTTCAGTGGGAGAACCGGCATGCCAGCCGACTGGAACGCTGCCAGGTCGGACTCGCGGCATTCGGCGGCGAGGCGATTCACGAGCCCGTGCGCGAGCGACTCGCTGATGAGCAGACGGGTTCGCTCTCGACAGGTGCAGGCGCCAGCGGTCTTTCCGCCATCTCGATGCCGGCCATTCCGAGGGCGCGGTGGACGGACATGTTGCGTGGTCGCGGGTTGGGCTGCGTCTCGCGCCCGGCAATGCGGTCTTCCGTCTGCATGCGAGCAGTCTGGCCGGCCCGCGCTCGGTGGTCTACGTGAAATTGGGCCTTTTTTGGGGGGGGTTCGAGGCTAGCCGCAGTCAATGGAGGCGCCTCTCTGCCGCAGCGTCCGTAGCTTCTCCACCCCGACGTGCGAGGACGCGTGTGCGGACGGGGTTCTTTCCGCGACGCCTTCTTTTGGGCCGCTCGCCATCGAGCAATCTGCGCTACGGTGCGTTCCGGTATGCTGCGGGTTCGGGCCCGCAGCGGCCCACCCGTCAACACGCGAGGTGTCGCCATGCCAACCCCAGGCCTCAAGAACCACGCCACGTTCGTTGAACATTGGACGCTACCCTTGCAATTCCCGCTCGGCGCATTGGTATTGCTCTGCGTGATGACAAGCGCCCGTGCGGCACTGCCAGGGGACAGCGCAGACGGCAAACGCCTGCATGACGCCCACTGCACACAGTGCCACGACACCGGCGTCTACACACGTAAGGATCCGCTGGTTCTTTCTCTGGATGCGCTGAAGCAGCAGTTGCAAGACTGCAGCCATATGGCGAAGGCACAGTTCTCGCCAGCCCAGATGCAAAACGTCGTCAAATTCCTGAACGATCAGTTCTACCACTTTCCTTAGGACGACGGCAATTCCACTGACCGCGCTGCCGGGCAAGCTCCACGCTGGGCAAGGTGAATGCTCGTACCGGCCCGGCGACGTCGCGTGTGAAATAGATTCTCCGGGCTATGGTCCACGCGCTCGCGTCGAATTACTCCCCCACACGTTCGCAAAGCGCGTTTGCCGGCGGAGCGCGCGGGAGAAATCTCAGCCCGCACATCGCATCCGCCAAAAATCGCCTGGTTGCCCGAACAACACGAGAAGCTGCGACAGTTGGGGGGCCGACACTGTGTCTGGGTCCGCGATCGCGCAATGCCGAAATGACATGGCTCGACTACGTGTCCCGATCGGCCGTCGCCCGCCCCTCGGTAAGGGGACGCCGCGCGAGCTGAGGTGAACCCTCGCTGAGTTGGATCAATGGAAGCTCGCCGAGCAGTAAGGTGAGTTGGATTCCCCCGTCGCTTGAACCCACCCATGGAGCGATGCGATCGAGATCCCTACTGACCCACGAGAACGGGGAGAGGTCACGGCACATTCGATAATCGGCGTCTGGGCAACAATAGACAGTACGCGGGCGGGCAGTGTGCGGCTCTGGATTCGCGACGGCCTTTTGGTTCATCCGACTCATCGAGGGGGCAATATGCGCACAGAACACTTCGAACCGGCCAGAGTGTCCACCAGCCAAGTGCGGATTTCCGCAGTTCTTTACGCCTGCGTTGCGATCCTGGCAGCGTGCCAAATACCGTCGGAATCGCGCGTTCCGACCGCACCGACAAAGCCTGTGCTTCCTGCAGCGCCAGCACAGGCGACGCGCTACACAATCCGTTCAGATCTGTCCGATGTACGCTTTCTCGGTTTGCCAAACTGCCGGCCCCGGAATTCATTGAGGGCACGACGCGAAACATGATGGGCAGCAAAGTGCTCGACGCCGCGCCGTTTCCTGAGATCGAGATTCGCACTGTTGACGTGATTGGTCCATCCTGGGCCCCGGACGTCACCCTACGCATCCGACTCAAAGGGGTGGAGCGTGACATGACGGTTCCGGTTGCAATCCAGTACGCAAACAACAGGTTGGAAGCCATCACTGTATTCGAGGTCAAGCAAACGGATTTCGGCATTTCACCTCTTAGCATTCTCGGCGGTGCACTGCAGGTTGCCGACGCCATACGGGTGCGCATGCGCATCGTTGCGGAAAAGTCATGACGGGGGCCATTGCCCCCAATTGTGGGACTGTGAACGTCTGCACCTCGCCCTTCCGATTGGGATAGTTGCTCATTGCGTGAGCGTCCTCGGTTCGATCTCATGCACGCGCCTCGACGCGAGCGAGTGCAGCAGCCGTAACATCCGCGGCAGGAACTCGCCTTCGAGCCAGTCGAGCAGGTCACCGGCACGGCCAAAATGAGAGGGAATCACGGTGAACGCTTCGTGGGGCAGGGTGCGCGAAAGATCGCTGCGAGCTTAGGGCGCACGCCTCAGTGCAACGCCGCTGACGCGCCCGTCGTCCATCGCATCCTCACAATGTCCAAGTCGCCAGACAGATCGATACAACCGTCGGCCGCGGCTGGCCGCAGACTGCGTGTCCCTGGCGCATTCCAGCCGTTCGCCCAGGCGCTGCGCCCCAAAAATTCGAGATCGCCGGCGATGCGCGCGATAAATCGTGCCGCCTCGCGTTGATACTGCTGTGCCGCCGGGGAATTCGCCATGGCCGGATCGCGCGGGGTGGCGCTGGCCAAGCGCACACCGCGCTCATAGCTCTGGCCGTCAATCAGCGCGCAGAAGTAGTGCACCGGGAACACCGGAATGCCCGCCCGACGCAGGTCAACCAACGCGATCACGTTGAGTTCGGCAAAGCGACGTCCGGGCACGCTGTCGCGATCATCGATAAAGGCGAAAGTGCCGATGACCGGAGAGCCGGCTAAGCTCAGATCCGCACCGCGCGCTGGAAGGTAGAGCGCATATTCCGGCAGGCTGAGCAGTTCTCGCCGCGCAATCCGATTGCCCCCTCCGTTTCTCTCGATCGGCGCGTCGCCCACGAACTCGACCACCGCCTTCGCCTGAAGCCAGGCGAGCGAGCAGCACAGTTTGCGCGCCAGTTGGATCGAATCGATCTCCGCTATGGCAGGGATTCGATTGGTGACCGAGGTCGCGAAGTTGATCGGGACATAGCAGTAGTCGCGCCAGGTGACCGCCCCGTCTTTGCCCTTCGTGTAGTGATAGGAGGCGATTTCCGCACTTGCCCTCGGATGTTTCTTTACGCAGCCGAATGCAAAATCGCAGGCGGCTTGTTGTGCTGGGTTGAGCTCAGTCATTCGTGATCTCCTGCTAGCGTTGCTGGTTGAACTTCCGAATTGCCCGGAGCCGGCCGGGCGTGCCGTAGGCTGTTCAAAATTGGTCCCAAGTAGGCGCTGGCAATCTGCAGCCTGCCGTGCCCGAGCTGTTGCACGATCTTCATGCACGCGTCGTAGTGCAACAACAGATCGCTTGGCACACCACCGCGAACCGGCGAGTGAACACCGGTCAGCTCGATATACATATCGTTGGCGAACTGGTGACGTCCGCCGTGCGCGGTAATGTCCAGCTCGGCCCGCGTGAGGCCGACCTTTTCCATCACGTAGTCGAATCGGCGCAGCGACTGCTTGAGCGTGTGCCCGGGCCGGCCCATGTGATCGTTCGTGTGAGGCGCGAGCCGTTGTGCATGCTCGATGGCGAGCCGCCGGACGTCCGAGTCGAGCGGCACGAAACGCAATCGTCCCCCCTTGGTTCCGTCGCGCAACTCCACGACCATGAGGTAGTGATCGGCGGTCAGGTCATAGCCCGGAACCAGTGATGCCGGTATGACCTGCAGGTGAGGGCGCAGCATGATCGCTTCCTTGCGTCTGAGTCCCAACGCGAAGATCAGCTCGAGTTGCGTACCGACGTAGATGTCCTGCAGATACACAAGCTCGAGCAGGCGGGGGATGTCCAGACCCTTGGCGGTCCAGCTCTTGTCCTGCGTGGCGATCGCGCTGCGCTGGTAGCGGCTCGGGTCGGGCAAATAGCGGTTGAGTGGCAGCACCATGCCTGGCTTGCCGATCCAGATTGAGAAAGTTCGCAAGGTACTCGCCAGAAACTGGAGGTAGGCAGGCGATACGGGCTCGTCGCGCATCGGCACACCGACTGTGTTGCAGCGCTCGGCAACGCGCGGGTCGCACGTCCAGTACCAGATCAAGTTTTCGACGTGGGTGCCGCCGAGGTTGTTCGGGTCTGGCTCGAACCCCAAGTAGCGCAGCAGGTTGAGACTGAGGCGCAAACTCTCGGCCCGTGCCTCGCGCGTGCGGTAGCTGACGTCCTTCGGTAGCCGGGCATGTCGGTGATTGTGTTGGTCGAGTATCCGTTGCAGTTTCGTGGTCCAATCGGGGTTGTTACTCATGTGTCCTCCAAAGCGGCAGTTCTGCGAAACGTCGGCGGCGCGTTCTACGCGGGCGATGCGCGGCTGGTGGCGTCCCCACGGGGACGCGAAAACAGCAGGGTCCATACAGTCACGCCGGCAGACCGCGGACCAATGCGGTCTGCCCACGAGGGCTCATCAGTGCTTTCCATACGCCAGCCCTAAAGGCGTATGTACTGTGAATGGGGTTCGTCGCAGCAAAGGCGACTGGCGGTCGTTAAAATGTCCTGGCGAGCACGCCGATGGATTTCGCCAACGGTTGTGTCCCCGCATCACGCGGGCGCTGCGGCGTCTTGCCCCGCAGCGGCATCCGATCGCTCGGACCCGAGTTACCTCGGCTTTCAATTCGTTTCCGTCCATTTCCCCGAATGCATTCAGAGCCCTGCCACCAGGCTCTCAATTGGGTTCGTGCTCGCAAGCGGTGCGCAGTGCGCAACACGCAAGCTGCCGTCGGGCAACGCACGAAGAAATGGATCGCTAAGGGATGGTGATGCTGAGCGTCGGTCAAGCCGACGTCGTGGCTACGCGTCGCCGCACTCGTGGTGCGTACAACGCAAAGAACCTACTCATCGGTCGAGCCGATGATGGCGGCGATCAACGTCGCCAAGACGTAGTGTCCTCAACGGGACACGTGACACCAAATAGCCGCTATGGCCGCAGTCGTCAAGACAACTCCGCACCCATCGGTCTAGCCGATGACGGCGATTCGAACTCACTGCACAGCGCCGGGGGCAATGTGCTGCCTGGCGCAACTCTTCAGGGCTGGTAACGCCAGCTACGTCCAGTCCGCAAGGACCAGAACCTCCTTTGACGGAGGGCTTCGGCCACGACGGCCGAATAAGCGATTTGACTTTACGCCGGCTTGGGGGCGCGTGTCAACTCGTTAGACGCAATCTAACTTTCCGGATTGTTCTCCCGTTTATTGCAAATCGCTCGGAACGCTTGACAAGACGCGGGGTTCCGGTACCTCTGGTTTCGACAATGCTGAAGGGGTAGATGCTGATCGCATCTCCCGCATTTTCCCGTTGGACGCGCACCCAACGCGCACCCAACGGGGGCCCCCATTTCATCGTTTGCCACGATGCGTCGTTGGGTGCGCGTTGGGTGCGCGTCGAGGACTAACCTCGAAAACCGCGTTTTTTAGGGGGTATTTCGCCTGGCGCGAGGCCCCAAAGGGGGGTTACGTTGTCCTCAACGCATGTGAAGGAGAGGACAAATGGCGCACAACGGCACAAGCGACGCAATCGCCGGCGCGATCGATGTCGGGTATGGCAACACCAAGTACACCTTCCGCGACGCCCAGGGCAACGTGAGATGCGGGATCTTCCCGTCGATCACCAATTGGAGCGCGGCGGACCAATCCAAGGCGGTGATCGGAGACCGGAGGGAGACCGTCGTCCTACGTGTCGGCAGGATGTATCACGAGGTGGGACCGGACATCGCGGCCGCACGTGGCCGGTACCGCGCCTCGAACATGCACGACGGCTATGTCGAGACGCCGGAATACCAGGCGCTGGTCAAAGGCGCCCTGCACTACATCGGTGAGGACCGGCTCGACGTTCTGGTGCTTGGCCTTCCCGTTCGCCATTTGATTGCCAAACGCGCATCGCTCGAACGCGCCTGGGAAGGGGAACACGAACTGGCCAACGGCAAGACGGTGATCGTCGACAAGGTGCGCGTCTTCGCTCAACCGCAAGGCGCGCTCGCCTGCTTCAGCGCCACCACGGGAAACAAGTCCGTCACACGGGGCGATCTGAACCTCGTGATCGATCCGGGGCAAAGAACATTCGACTGGCTGGTGAGCCGTGGCATGACCTTGATCCAGCAGCAGAGCTCCTCGACCGACCGGGGAATGTTCGACATCGTCCGCACGATCGCCGAGATGATCTCAACCGATCTTGGGGAGGACTACCAGGACTTCGAGGCGATCGACAGAGCGATCCGTTCTGGAAAACCGATGACGCTGTCTCAGCAGCCGTACGACATCAAGCGCTTCAAACCGATCGTCGAGCAAGTCACCCGGGAGGCGGTAGCGCGTCTACTGGAGAATGTCCGCGACGTCGCCTCAATTCAGAACATCCTGCTGGTCGGCGGCGCCGCCAAAGTGTTCAAGCCAGCCGTCAAGGAGGCCTTCCGCAAACACCGGATCACGGATATCGATGAGCCGGTCTTTGCCAACGTCCGCGGTTTTCAGGTGATCGCCGACGAATTGCTGGCAAGACGGCGATCGCACTCGGCGCCTGCCCAGCCTGTCCACGTGGGGGCGGTATGAGCGAAGGCGACGAAGAACTTGTCATTTACTACCGGCTTCGCCGCGACGAATTTCCGCAACTCTTCGCCAACCTCGCAGCGATCCCGAAGGGTTATGCCAGGGCGGCCCGTCTGAAAACCCTCATAACGCAGGGATTCTCTGCTGAACAGAAGATCGCAGAGCCAAGCGACGAGTCGGCGATCGGGACGCCCTGCCAACCACAGCTTGGACGCAGCTTCATGGACGACCTGCTCGACGGAAAGACGGAAGAGGGCAAACGGCTGGACTCAACCTCCGACGGAGGAAGATAGACTTGCGCCGGACAAAGGAAGATCGTCAAACCCGATCGAGCGTTTCGGCCTCCGAACTGGCGCAGATGGGAGTATGCGAAAAGCGCATGCTCTTCGAGACAACACTCGGAAAGCGCCGAACCGCGACACAGGAGCAGGACTCATCACGCGGAATCACACGGCACGGGCGATTCCATCGGGACGCCGTGCGACAGGGCCCTGGCGTGCAAACGTCCGAGCCCCAGCCGAGCCGATGCTTCGTGGCCACGGTGGTCTTCGGCGAATCGCCCGAGACCCGGACGCTGCGAGAATTCCGGGACACGGTATTGCGACGCCATTGGACCGGACGAGCCGTCATCGCCGTCTATTACGCGGTCGGGGGCCGACCATCGCCGCGTTCCTCGCGGCTGGCCGGAGACGCCAGGGAATCGTGCGAATCCTTTTGCGGCCGCTGGTGCGCAAGGTGGAAAAGGACCTGGCAGCCCGAATGAACCGGGCGGATTCGGAATGAGCACCACCTTTGCTCTTCTGGTCGGGTTCCTGGTCCTCGCGATCCTGGCCTACCGTCAACGTCATCGCCTGAAGAGGGGCGAGGAGAATTGGGGCGGCGAGGCCTTGCGAGGGAAGCGGCTGATCTTCTCGGAACAGCAATTCCGGTCGCGCCGAACCGGCATCGTTGCGAAGATCGACCGCGGCTATCTTGCCGAAGGGTTGATTCACCTGCTCGAGTTCAAGACCCGCCGCCGGCATCGGATCTATCCGGCCGACATCATCGAGCTGTCTGCGCAACGCGTTGCGGTGCAGGATGTCGACGGTCGGCGGGTGGCGGATGACGGTTACGTCCTAACGGAGAACGAACGGGACGGAAGCCGGCTGCTGCACCAAGTTCGACTGTTACCCGAGGATACGCTGCTCAGACTCCGGGATCGTCGGGAGATGATTCTCGGCGGACGGGTGCCGCCACGAGATGCCAGTGCGCCCGGACTATGCAAGGGCTGCGCGTACAGGGTCGAGTGCAAGAAGTAGGAGTAGGGACGTCGCGGCCCACTTCGGTCGAACACCGATAGCGCTTGTCGCGCGACGGCATCGTAGCCCGTTCGGCATGGATACGCATCTTGGCATTTTCCGGGACTGCCCTGCCTGAGCGGTGCCCGCGCTCTTTCCTGATCGGCCGGTTCATCGATCCGCGAAGGTCGTCTAGTCATCGGGGCTATGAGTGGCAGCTTCATAGGGTTGGGCCGCCACTGACGTGAAGGTCGTCACTGTCGGGTGGTCGGCCGGAGCGGACGGTGGCGTTCAACGCCAACTCGGTCCGCAATGCGACGGTTACCTGACGCTGGTCAGAAGATCCATGCCGAACGGCTGGTTTCTACGTTCTCTGGGGCCGGACGCGACCCAGACCTGCCGGTCGAGTATTTCAAAGCGGCCGTTCGCAGCAACAACCGACGGGACGGAAGCTGCCGTTCGTTACGCCGAGGCCCTGTGGGCGCCTGAGCGGCAGGTTTGAAGTTGGACCGGCCAGTGAGCGAAGGACAGCGCCGGTCAGCCACCGGCCATCAACAGACGCTCGCGACACGCAAGAACTGCACTGCCGAATGGCCGGTAGCCCTTACCGAAGCTGACCTTCATCGCGGCTGACGCGGGAGCTACCCCTTGGACACAGCAGACAGTCGTCGTGAGCAACCTCCTTTTTGTGCCTGCGTCGGCTTTCCGGCAACAGTTGTCAGCGGCGTTCTGATAGTCGTTCAAACTCGGCGGTTTGAAAGTCATGGGTTTTCTTCGTCGATTTTCTTCGATCCCCATCTTTACAGATGCCGTTCTGGATCTTCTTCGGTGATTCTTCAAGCGGTTATACGGTCCGCGGCGAGGTGAGCGGATGCGGGATGCCCAACTACTGGCGTCGGAAGCCGTGATTTCCAAACCGCCAGGTTTGATCGAAATTCGCGGCGCCGCTGACAACAGTTGTTGCCGGGGGTGGAAATCCGCCTCTTTTTGGGGATGAGAAGCGCTTGCCTGCATGGCAGTAAGCGCCCGACTGCCGCGCTTACTGCCATGACGAAGCGTATCGCCCCTCCACCGTGTCAATGGTTCGCTTCGCCAGGCTGCATGAGGCCGCAGCCTGCCATTGACCCGGCTACAGGGCTGGCCTGCGTCACAACCGCAAAGCATTTCTTGTTCCCGCAAAACGCACGCCACCAGATTCGCGCGGATTTCGACCACCATTAACAACAGTCCCCCCGGATACTTGCATTCAAGAGCCGACCCACTTGCTATGGGTCGAATCCTGTCAGGGACTGCGACACTCAAATCCCGTCCAACTCTTGAATGCCCTGTTTGGAACGAAAGCACCCTGTCCCCGGAACCCAGGATTCACACCGTCGGAAATGTCCCCACGACCTGGGCATCCGGCTGCGTGTCGAAGACCTTGACGAAGGTCGTTGCCAGGCTGGCGTTGTAATAGCACGCGTTCACGGTCGATGCCGCGAGTTGGGCAGCCGAAGCCGTATCGCTGCCACCATGCAGGATGGGAACCGCGAGGCCATTGACCGTTACCGAAACCGGCGCCGGCGTGCTCAGCAGAGCGACAAAGTAGTAAGGCTCGTTGGGCGTGAAATGATCGTAGGTCCGCAGAAGCCGCACGGTCTGCACCCGCGACCAGCCGATGCTCTGAGACTGGGAGACCTCGGTCAGCCGGAACGCCCCGCTCGCCTGGGCCTGAGTGCTGACTTTGTCATCCAGATAGAGCTGATGAACACTGTCAGGACCCGGGTAGATGTCAAAGGTGAGCGGGTTAACCGCTAACTGTCCAACATATTGCTCCAACTCCCGGTGCGGAATGATGGCGCCAGACCGAATATAGATCGGGACGAGGTTCACCGGCACATACCAATTGATCAGTTGTCCGCCCGGCGATGGTCCCTGGAGGGGTGCCTTGTTATCGGTGTAGGCAAACCAGCTACTTCCGGCTGGCACATAGACTCCCCGCGAGGTCTGGCCGGGATTGACCACAGGCGCAACCAGGATGTCGTGCCCGACAAAGAATTGGTCATTGAGATGCTGATAGACAAGCGGATCAGCGCGGTCGTTGAGGAACAGCGGTCGACAAATCGGGAGTCCTGTGGTGGTGCACTCATACAGCGCATCGTAGAAGTACTGCAGCAGTTTGTAGCGAATCTCGATGTAGTTGCGACAATCCGAGCAGACCGGTTCTCCGTAGGCGTAAGGTTCTTGAAACGCTTTGTTGTATCCGTCGTAATGATTACGGAACCAGCCCAGGAAAGCGCTCAAGGTCGTCCACCGGGTGAGCAGTTCGGCGGTCGTCACCCCGTGGGGACCCGTGCCATTCAAGGAGCCGCCGGCAGCGGAGGTGGCAAATCCACCCACGTCAGCGCCCGCCAGCGGTTGTCCAGAGAGTCCGAAATTAAGGACTTCGGGGATCAGGATGGAGAGAAAATTCCAGTCCGAGGCCGAGTCGCCGGTCCAACTGGCCGCATAGCGCTGTATTCCAGCGTAGCCGCCACGAGCGATGATGAACGGGCGCTTGTCGACGCCACTCGCTTTGCGGAGTTTGACCAAGCCTTCGTAGGTTGCGCTCACCAAATTCAATGCAAATACGTTATGGACCTGAGCATGGGGGACCATGCTGTTGGTGGTGGAATCGTAAACCGCGAGATCGAGGGCGAGCGTCTTCCACGGCATCGAATCCGAGACGCTGGGCTGGGTTGCCGGATCGGTCATATCCTGCCAGACCATTTCCAGACCAGCATCGAGCAAGGGCTTGTAGAGCGTACCCCACCATTCCCGTACTTCCGGTCGACCGAGATCGGCGTAATAGCCATACGTGCCCAGACTCGATCCGGTTGGCTGAAACGGATTGATTCCGGTATCCACGCCGTAGCTTTCGTTGGTCACGAAGTAGCCTGGACTCCCCGGTGGCGGAGCGTCAACTCGAATGTCCTTGTAAAATACGTCCAGCGCGGTGCCTTGCAGAAGCACCGGATACGGGACGACCTTTCCGGTCTCATCTTCCGGAACGATGCTGATGATCCCGGTGATGTTCGTGCTTGCTTTGATGCCCAACTTGGCCAGCGCTTGAAAAGTCGGGGCACCGCCGTTGGGGAACTTCTCGGGACTCGCGGTAAAAGTCCGGTAGTTGTTCTGGAAATCGACGTCAATGTGCATGCCGTCCAGTGGAATGTTGGCTTGCCGGTAAGACTGGGCGGCCGCCAATACCTTTTCCTGACTGAAGTAGCCGTAACAACCCTGGTGATAGCCCAACACCCACATGGGCACGAGGGCGGCCGGTCCGGTGAGCGTACTGTACTGTCGGAGCACCTCCGCCGTGTTGTTCCCAGCCAGAAAGCAATAGTCCAGCTCACCGTAGAGCGCGCCGAAATAGTACTTGCCATACATGTTTCCGGCATAGGATGAACTCTGGCCCATGTTGAAATAGGTCTGCGACTCGTTGTCCAGGAGCAATCCGTAGGCGTAGGGAATTCCGGTGGGATTGCCGCTTTCATCCAGCGGATTCGGATTGTCCTCGATCATGAACGGTATCGAGTTATAGAGCGGCTCTGCGGAGTTGAGCGGCCCCGGGGAGCTAAAGTCGGGCACGACCGCGCCAAATCCGCCAGATGGGGAGTTCGATCCGGAGTACTTGAAGTTGTCGTAGTTGAAGAACGTCATCGACGATTGATTCATTGCCAAACTATTGCCCGCCTTCTCACCGAAACCAAAATAGTGGGCGTTGGCCGGATAGTTCTTGAAGTTCGCGATGGCCTGAGCCCCGGGAACTCCCGGAAGATAGACGAGCCCCTGCGCCGAATCGGTGCTGATGAGCGCGCCCTTGAGGAACACTTGCACGGTAAACGGTTGAAGCAGCACATCGAGCCGGATGTCGCCGCCCAGTCCAATGGAAATTTTGGCTGTGTCCTGGGAAAGAACCGTGACCTTGGCGCTGCCAAGATCATAGTTCACAACGGCATAGGAACCGTCTCGGGAATAGTCCCCGCGGGGATTGAACCGAACCCGAAACGCGGCCGGGCCCAAAACATAGATCTTGGCAATCGGCGCCGATAACCCCGGGCCGGGACTCTCTCCCGTGAATGTGAAGATGCTTCCGGTGGCGGAATCCCGCGTCACGTTCGAGACGCTGCCGAAAGAAGTCCAGGGCGACCCGACGTTGGGCGTAAAGCCATCGACGGGAACAAACCGGTAAGAAGAGTTGGAGGAATCCATGATCGATTGCCCTTTATCGCGGAATGCGCACTTATTTTGGGGAAGCAGGGGTCAGATACCCTTCGACGTGTTTCTTGATGTCGAGCAACGATGCCGGTCGGTTGTATGGGGCCGGAGCATGCGGCATGGCGCCATTCCGCGGCTTCGCTTTGGCTTCCAACTGCAAGAGCCAGCTGAAGTGCGCGTTGCCGGTTTTCCCGAAGTGACCGTTTTCTCCGTAAATCGCGATTGGATATCCGTTCTGGAGAATTTCCTCGCCCGCAGCGTTGCGTTTGAACCCGATGGCGATACCTGCCGAATAGTGGCAGCCAACGCAGCTCTCGGTCCCAATGACGATAGTTGAATCGATCGACGGGGCTCCCGGCGCCAGCCGGTCATCCTGCTCCAATGCGCCGGCTTCCTGCCGACCTTTCTGGAAATAGGTTTCCATCGTGGTATTCACCAGGAACACCGGAATCACGTCACCGGGCGTCTTGTTGCTGATGCTCTCGGGAGCGCTATCGGCCCCACCGGCAAACGCAGGGGCATTGGGGTGGACGGGCCATTGGGTGTCGATGAGCTCGTAATATTGGAAGACGGAATTCTGACGTCTCAGCTGATCCTGGACCTCCTTGTTCAAGGCTTGAGCCACTTCCCGCAGCTTGGCATCGAGAGGATTGAGCTGGCCTTGAGTGGGGACTTCGACGCGTGTGGTCTGTACGGGCTTGGTCGTGAGACTTTCCACCCAGGTCGTCGCGGTGGGCCCGGAGACGATCACGGGATGGCCGGTCTTCGGATCGATCGTCGCATTCTTCGCGGGCAGAACGTTAACCGGCTCGCTGAGATCCGGATTGAAGAAGTTCGGGCGCACGGATTTCCCGTGGCTGTTCAGATTGACCCTGACATTGTCCACCTGCTCGAACGTCGACCAAATCCACTCCGGCGAGGATTCTGTGCGCATGGCGATATGCATGCCGACCAGCCCGGCGTCGATCACTTTGGTCTCCGGCTCCGTCTGTCCAGGCTTCCAAGGCTCCGACAACGTCACTTTGACTTTGGTATGGTAGAACCGGTTGAAGTCATCCACACCTTCCTTGAGCTCCTTCCACGCAAGCTTGATCTCGATCGCGCCATGCTTGGTTCTGCCTAGGTTCGCGGGGAAATCGACCTGGTTGTTCTTGGGGCGCTTGCTAAACGCCACTTGCCCATCCTGACTATAGAGCTCGTTCGCGAAAATATAGTCAAACTCGGACTTGTTGATGTAGACCTCATAGCGGACCCATTTGCCGTTTTGATCAACCAGCGGGCCCGAGAAGGCCTGAAAATTCTCGTCCGCCCCGGAACTATGCTGACGCCATGCTGCTTTGGCTCGGAAGACCGGCGTATTCAGGGCCCGGTTGTTCGCGAGACTCCACGCCGCCGGCTTCCTGCCGTCGGGCAGAAAGACCGTTTCGGCCGGCCGCCAGAAACTCCACACACGAGGCGCGAGAGTATCGGCAATCGTCTTGGATTTGTCGGGCTCGCCTTTGACGTTGGCGGGCCAGTTCAAGGCAATAAACGCCTGCCAAGACAAAAGGTCGAACGCCCGCTGAGCGTCGAGCACTTTGCCTTGGCTAACGAGTGCTTGGACTTCATTGACGTTCACGTCAAAGGGCAATGCGCTCGATAGTCGAAAGGGCTCGTTCTTGGCGGCTGCAAACACAGAATCGGTGGGGAACATCGCCGCGGACCCAATGAGCACAGTTGCGGCGAGAGCTTTGGTCAGCCATGAGTTCGGTTCACAATTCCGCAGTCCTCGAAGCGACCCCCTAAGGCGGATGAAGGATGGTTTGGTGAACGAGGAGTTAGGGATCCTCCCTAAACGGACAACCGGGGCCGAATCGACCTCCTTGTCCGCACCGCACGTGGAAGAAAATAGCGGAGATGCTATCGACATGGTGAGATCCAGTCCCAAAGGATAACGGGTAGAAGAGTCAGCGATACATTTCAAATGTGTCGCTGATTGAGCAAGCGGCGTCCAATAGAAAAACGGAGGCGCGATTGGACGATTCTGTCGCATCAACTTATGACAGGTGTAACGTTTGTCGGAGAGAGTCTTCCGCTCGTATGCTGTACGGATCGCGCTGGCCAACGCACAGAACTGATCGGCAAACCGCAGCGCACTGGCCCCGACGATCACCGATTGGCCTTTGCGAATCCTGTGCATGATTTCGATGCCCGCCAAGTCGGTTCTGGCAGCGCGAAATCACTTGAACCCGAGCATCGGTCGGGTGATGCGTATCGATCGATGGTCTTGCTCGACGATGTCGCTGAGGTGCTTGACCTTCCGAACCACCACCGGAATGTCCTGGCCGGCACGGATGCCGTCGATAGCCCCTTTGTGGGCACCACGCTTGTCCATCGTCACCTTCTCAAGGCTACCAATGCCCTGCGTCGCTGTCTCGAAGAAGCCCATTGCCGCAGCCCTGTCGCTCTGCGCCGTCAGCAGTATGTCGACCGTCGCGCGTTACTTGTCCCCAGCGCGATAGAGAGATAGAGATAATGCCAGTCCCCGCTGATGTTGATGGACGTCTGTCTATGCGCCGACTTCGACCCACTGGTCGCATGTGCTTGTGATTGCGAAACACCTTTCCAACTAACGGGAGAAACCGGATCGACCAGCAGCTAATCGACGAATGGTCGACAATCACCCGACGCTCTTCGATCATCTCTTCAAGATGCCGGAAACTCAACGGAACTGGCGCTTGCAAACGAATGGATCCCAAATGACGTCTATCGGGAAACGCATTCGCTTGAAGTCGATCATCTTTTAGGCGCCTGAACGGGACTGCCATCTGCATACTCGCACTCCGCTCGCAGTGGCTAATGCGACAAAAACCGCTACTGTGGTCCGACCTAGAGAACAAGCCGGCCGACGTTCAGCGCCCAGGAAACGGTGGGAAACTGATTTCGACGACCTCGGGGTGCCCCGAAGGCCGTCGTCCCCTGTAGTCAAGAAGCTAGCGCGATGACCATACGAATGTCAACTCGGCCGATCACAACTATACGGGCGACGATATGGTCTGCACCCGGGGTTTCATGAGCAGGGCACTCAAACGAGAATTGCTGCGCAAGGGCCCGAGCGCAGGCAGAGAGGACGACCCTGCAGGGCCCGTCAAATTGTCGCGGTGATCTTTAACAAGGGCGGGGACCAATCGTTCCGCACGCCTCTGGCACAGATTGCTGGAATACCGATATCCAATCGATCCGGCGTGCAGGATGGGCGCATGTATGGCGACGAACAGCAGCGCATCGACAGCCGCGGCCGTACGCGGCAAGAACCTTACGGAGGAGAAACCCGGTCGAGCGATCGACCGGCCAGCGGCCAAACGCTCGGCGTTGTTCAGGACGCGCGCCGCTTCAGGATCAGGCCGAGCATCGCGAGGCCTGCCAGCAGCATCGCATAGGTTTCCGGTTCCGGCACGGAGGTCACGGCCAGGGTGGAAAAGTCGAGCGCGGCGCCGTTGAAGGTGGTCTCGCCGAGCACCCCGAGCCCCGGACCCTGGAGGGACAGAGCAAATGTCACCGCGCCTGTTTGCAGCGCCGCGAAAGTCGAGCCCGGCAGCGCCAGTGTATAGACATTATCCACCCTCGACCCGCCCCCGCGGGCTTCGAACAAGGCATTGAGCGGAGCTGCCAGCTCTATCCCGTTCAGCGTGAATGATGCCACTTGGTTGCCTGAAGCCGAAGACTCGTGATCATAGATGCCCAGTGTCAGGCGACCAGCCGTGACCGTGGCGAGCGGCGCGTAGGTGAAGGTCCAGCTGGCCGAGAAATTCGGACCGGTGACGTCCGAGCCAACAAAAACACCGTTGAACGGAGCGGGTTCGCCCGCGCCTGCCGTCAGAAAGGTAGCGGTCGTCAGGGTGGTGCCGTCAGCGAAGTCCTGACTCCCCAATGTGACCGTGGTCTGGGCCGAGGCAGCCTCCGTCATGCCAAGCACGCCTGCGAACAGCGCTACACCAAAGATTCGTCGCATCTTCATTGGTCTCTCCTTGCGTTGGGCGCTGCGATAGCTCATCGCATTCGGGGACACACGCAGCAAATTCCAGTCTATCCCAAGAACCCAGCAACTGCACAAGAGTATATCGTCCCCCGTTCGTTCGTGGTCCTGCGTTCGTCACGCGTCGGTTCCGATGCGAAACGGCAAGGTTCGTCGAGGCAGTGCGCGATGTCTTTCGCCGGCACGAAGTTATGCCGGCGGAAAGGCGATGGTCACGATCTGCCGCCGGGGCAAGCGGCAGCCGGCGTGGAGTTGTCGTATTTTCTTCTTGACATTAGCCTGCGGGCCACCCACTCTTTCTAGCAGTCCCCCGTCCGCGGAGCCTGTGGAAGCGCGACGCCAACCCCGACTAGCAGAAGTCGGGCATAGAACAAGGAGGTATTTCATGGCCGATCCGTTTCTAGGAGAGATCCGGATTTTCGCTGGGAACTTTGCTCCGCAGGGCTGGGAGTTGTGTCAGGGGCAGTTGCTGCCGATCGCCGAGAATGACGCTCTGTTTGCACTCATCGGAACCACCTACGGGGGCGATGGCCAGACCACCTTCGCCTTGCCGAGTCTTTCCGGTCGCGTCGGACTGCACCAGGGAACCGGACCAAGTCTGATGCCCCGCACCATCGGCGAGAGCGGCGGCGCCGAAAACGTTACGCTGAGTTCGCAGCACCTGCCGGTCCACAACCACGCCGCGGTCGGATCCGGCACGGGCGCCAACCAGTTGAGCCCGAGCGGCAACTTCTGGTCGACCGACCCAGGCGGCAATACGGGAGCATACAGTAACACCGCTGGAAGCCAAATGGCCGCGACGGCCATCGGCGCCGCTGGCGGAGGGCAACCGCATGACAATGTGCAACCGTTCCTGGTCATCAATTTCATCATCGCGCTCCAAGGCATTTTCCCCTCCCAAGGGTAAAAGGCCAATCGAGGCGCCGACTGCAGCCATCGACACACAGGAGATTCCCGCATGAGCGAGCCGTTTATAGGAGAGATCCGGTCGTTCGGATTCAATTTCGCTCCTATCGGATGGGCCCAGTGCAACGGGCAGTTGCTTCCCATTGCGCAGAACACGGCGTTGTTTTCGATCCTCGGCACGTACTACGGTGGCGACGGCAAGTCGACTTTCGGGCTACCGAACCTAATGGGTCGCCTGCCTATGGGTGCGAGTCGGGGCAGCAATCTGAGCCAGCGACAACTCGGCGAGTCTGGCGGCGTGGAGAGCGTTAGCTTGACCGTCGGCCAGATTCCTCCGCACAACCATCCAGCCAACGCCAATGCCGGGAACGGGAACCAGCAAGCACCGGCGGGGAACTTTTGGGCGCAGGATGTCGGGGGCAGCAAGGAATACGGCGACATCGGCCCCGCCCAGATGGCTGCTGGAGCGGTCGGCGTCGTTGGGGGCGGTCAGGCCCATTCGAACCTCCAGCCCTATTTGGCAGTGAACTACTGCATTGCCTTGCAGGGTATCTACCCCCCGAGAAGCTAGACCCCACCCGCAGAGACAGGAGACTGACCGATGAGTGAACCTTTCCTTGGCGAGATCCGACCGTTTTCCTTCGGCTTCGCGCCGAAGGGATGGGCACACTGCGACGGAACATTGCTGCCTATCAGCCAGAACCAAGCGCTGTTTGCGCTGTTGGGGACGACATATGGCGGCGACGGGCGCACCACATTCGCCCTGCCGGATCTGCGCGGCCGTGCGTCGATGCATGTCAGCGCGCCCCACCCGCAGGGCGAATCGGGTGGTGCCGAATCCATCACCCTGACGATCGCTCAAATTCCGCCGCATAGTCATCCCGCGAACTGCAGCAACGTCCCAGCGACGCAGGCCAGCCCATTCGGGAAGTTCTGGGCACAGGACTCCGACGGCAACGTCGTGTTCAACAGCACGGGCAACGCTGGGATGGCGTCGACGGCAATTGGGAACGCGGGCGGTGGTCAGCCGCATCCGAACGTGCAGCCATACGTCGTCGTGAATTACTGCATCGCGTTGCAGGGAATATTCCCGAGCCGCAACTAGCACAGGCGCATGCGGGCAGGTCTTGCCGCGGAGCAGTTCTCGGGATTTGTGCACCCGAACTTCCGGTGACGTGTGTGCCCAGTGGAAATGGGTCCAGGTCGAGGTTGCCGGTCCCCAATCGAACGAGGGCGGTGGACCGCGGCCCGTCTCGATCATTCTTTGTGGACCAGTGTAACCAATCCTCGCGCAGCGCATCCATTCCCTGGCGCACGACGCGCTGAGAACGCTGGAAATCTCCGTCGTGCCGGTCGGCACCCATATGATCGGCTAACGCGTCCGAGCGATTTTCAACTGAGGCTAGGGCATCGGCGGGCCGAGATTTCATGTCCGCCGATGCCGCTTCAAGCCGGTGGCGGCCATACCATTCTCACGTATATGCCTTCGCCATCGATCGGCGCGAAACCGAGGCGCATGTACAGATTGAGCGCCCGATTCGAACCCTGGACGTGGATGACGATGGGCACCCCCGCAAGGGCCGATTCGGCCTGCAGCGTCCGCAGCAGCGTCGCGCCGAGGCCGCGCCCTCGGTGTGCCGGCAGCAGGGAGACGTCGAGGATGCGGAACTCGTCCTGCCCCCGATACACGTAGATTCTGCCCACCGGCTGGCCGGCCAGTTCGACGATGTGGCAGGTGGCGTCGCGATAGTGCGTCCGATAGTGGGTGTCCTGGGCGCGAAACTGCATGGCAAGAAACGCTAGTTTCTCGCTCGCGTCCCAGCCGGCCGCCGCCAGCTCGTCCTCGCGCGTCGACGAATAGACCAGGAACAGAAACGCCTCATCGCTTGGCGCCCGCGAACGCAGCGCGAGGAGCGCTTCAGTATTGTGCCCAACGTTTGATGGTGACATGGATCCGCGGTCTTGCCCCTCGGCCGGGTATTTTGCTGGGAAAATCGCCTGGGCGCTGCATCTGCGCACGCAGTAGTAATGCGCCAGATCGAGACGAATGTCGGCAAGCTGCTCAAGTCGAATCCCGGAAATCTTTGCCTTCAGAATGGTCGAGGACGGGTTCGTTGAGATCTTGCCGACTGCAGCGTTGAGCACTGCTTTGCCGAACGCCGTGTCGTGGCCGCTGGTTTGTCCGTTCGCAGTCACATCAATGAGTCAAGGGATTGAAGCCCTGCCCGGGAAGTTTTCTGGAGGGCCCGATAGGATGAGGGAGCGGCGTCGCAATTACACAGTGCCGCGAGTTTCGGAACGGCAAGAGAGTAGGCCGTAACGCAGGTGAGCCCATAATTGGCCTCGTAAACGGCAGTGGAGAATCCAGCGCTGAGGACAGAAGGGGCAGGCCGGTGGCTGGACGCCGGAATATCGGAGGTGGCGTTCATCCAGGATGGCGATAAGCTGACGTTGCTAAACCTCCCGTGTCGGTCGGGCGCATCGGACCAGTTTGGGCGAACCGCCGACGAATGTAGGATTCCCCCAATTGCCCGCTTCGTGTTCAGTAAGCGGGCAGACAACTTGCATATGACATCAGGCCGGTTTGGGTCGTGCACTGCCGGTGGCCTGAAAAGCCAGGACGACAGCTTTCAGACTGATCCGGGCATTGGTGATCGATTTTCGGCGCCTCTTGGCCTGGTTGGCCGCTCCAGTTCTCAAGGGGCCATTGAGTTGTCACGGTCGGCGGACGGCAGCCGACCCTTTGCCGCCATCCAGCATTCTCCGTAGCGGCCGTTCGCCAACGCCTGCCTTGTATGAACTGGGAGTCTACAAAGCGGTCGTTGGAAACCTCACCCTACCGGCCAACAAGAGACGCTCGCTGAGCGCGAGAAAGGCATCAAGGAACGACTGCTCCCCACCCCTCAGCCGTCATTCATCGGAATCGGTGCGCTCGACAGTCGGCGCTCCCGGCCACGATCCATCATTGACGGAGTGGCGCGACCACACCGCTGAGCGTGCGGTTTCAGCGACTTAAGAGACATTCGGAAAGGTTAGCCCCGTAGTTGGTTGGCCGTTTCGGGCGGCCAGACCGTCATTTGACCACGCCCGGGCAAGCCATCCGAAGGCACTGTCCCCCGCCAAGATGACTACGTGCAGGACGACCCGCCGATCCGCATATTCCGGCTGAACCGCAGCGTCGTCGTTCGCGACAGTTCCTTCACGGGATGTCAGCCACGCCAGTATCGCGACGCTCCACGCGCGAAGAAGCAGCGGTTCGATTCGCCCGCCGTCCTCGACTCGCGTGCCTGGGCAGGTAACATTCGGGCTGACCGAGCACTCCAAACAATCCTTGAACCCGCAGGATGACGATGCAAACTGAACCCGACTGGCACTCCCTTGCCGCAACGCTGCTCGATGACCCGCTCATTTTGGATTGGGCGCTCAGCTACTACAGGGATCTCCCGGCCAACGCTCTTCTCAGAGAGGAACTCGCCGCAACTTGGTTTCATGACATCAACCTTGGCCGCTGGCTTGGTGAAAGCGGCGCCGATGCGGGCGATGCGGATACCGTTGAAGCACGCAATCAGTTGATTCGCAGCCTTCCCGAAACGGCCTTCATCCACTTCGCTTCAATGTTCGCAGACCGTTGGAGCACTTGGCCCGCCGACGCAGCGGACCCGAATACGCGCGTGCTCGCAACCATTGATCCGGATCGTGCGGCGCAAACCTTTGCGGCGTACCTTAAACAGCCGTCGCCCTTGGCAATCGAACGCGTCTGGGCCATTGCAGCGCATCTGGACAAGCTGCCTGACGCACCGGCCCACTCGCTCTTCGAACAACTGTTGCCATTGGCCTACATCCATCGGGAGACCGATCTCCCTTTGCTGCAACAGACGCTATTCGCGGCGGCGGTCAAGCTGAACCGGCCAGAGGCACTGCCTCGCCTTTTCGACGATTTCTTCACCGATTCCAGACACCGGCAGCAGTTCGAGGTTGAACTGGCAACCAAGGCGCTTTTTGGTCACGTCAGTTACGTCCGAGTCTATTTCTGGCGCCGCAGCGTCGGTCGTGCCCCTTCGTTTGCCAGCCTCGCGCCCCTGTTCCAAAACGACGCGCCTTTGGCCGATATCGACGCTGCAGTGGAAGCGGCAACGCCGCTGCCCTTGGCCCTGGCGCTATTGGAAACCCACCACCAGCGATTGCCCGCTTCAGGTATGGCGTTGGAAATAGTGCAGCACAGCCAGGCGGTCCGCGACCCGGAAGCCTCCGTGGCGCTCGCGGGTTTAGCCCTGGCAGCCATGGCGGCCGCCTTCGAGCGCTCAAGCATTGATGTCAGCGCGATGTCCGTCGACGACGCGCTCCGTCTCTTGGCCATGGACGTGGACACCAACATCCACTACGCTGCCTTGTTTAACGTCGTGCGCGGCTTGCCGAAACCCGAGGTCATGGCCTCAGCGATCCGCCATCTGGAAATCTCCCGAGACAGCAGCGGCGGTATCACGCTCGTTCGATTGATGGGCGATTTGGGCTGGAGCGAGTTCGTGCCGCCGCTGGTGGCGTGTATCGACGAGAGCAGCGGCGACTTTCTGTGCGAAGCCGCTGCGGATGCCCTGCTGAAAATCGGCGAACCGGCCCGCGATGAGTTGATGGCCCGCTGGGACGAATTGGACCGCACCCAGCGGATTTACGGCGGCTCTGTGATCATTCGGGTCGGCGGCACACCGGTCACCGACTTCGTACTGGGTCGAAGCGACGAGTTGATGCAGGAAGGCGCAGAAGAATGGTGCCGCTTCGTGCTGGCTGCACCGGATCCCCGCCTGGTCGAAATGGTCCGCGCGAAATTGCCCCTCGACCACCCCACCATCAACGAAGCGGCGTATTGCCTGTTTCGTCTGCTGGATAGCAACGACCCGGCACTTCCCGGCTTGCGCGAAAAAATCATGCTGCGCCGGGCACGCCAGCAGCAGCGGCGCAATGCCCCGTTTGGCGGCGATGCTTCCCCGAACGACGAGCTTGAACTCGAACTGCGTTGTGCCGCCTGCAACGAAGTCAACCTCTATGACGTCCGGCAGATCATGTATGACCCGACCCCAGGAAGCATGGCCTATCTGATCGCCGACGAGTTCCCGTGCAGAGCCTGCGGCCAAACCGCCGATTTCGAACTCGAAGCGAGCGCCCGGATGGCATTGATGGGCGAGTCGCTTCGACTGCTGGGTGCCGCCGCAGCAGGCATCAAGCCGGACTCTCCGCACATTGCCCAACTCAAAGTGGTGGCCTCGGATGGGTCTGTGCAATCCATCAACTCCGCCTTCCGTCAACTGCGCCAGAAAGTGCGAGAAAACCCGCGGGACTGGCTGTCGTGGCATCGACTGTCCAACGTCAACGTTTCCATCAACCGCCCCAGGGCGGCTCTGACGTGCGCGCGCCAGGCGTACGCGCTCAATCCCCTCCTGCTCGAGATCATTTACAACGCGGCCGCCCGGTTGCAGGAAGCGGGGCAGGCGCAGGAAGCGCTGGACCTGCTGAACAGCGCGCTGCAACGCATCGACGAATGGACGTCCCAGTTAATCTTAGTCGAGCAGGAGTGCATCGACTTCGCCGAGCTGTACAACGACCTCAGGCAAGAAACCGGTCGTACGTATCTTCCGGCGCTACATCCCGGATTCATCACCGGCCACGCCCATCTGGCACCAAGAAAAGTAGGCCGCAACGACCCCTGCCCTTGCGGAAGTGGCAAGAAGTACAAGAAATGCTGCATGCCGTAATGGGTGTGGGGCGATCCGCTGCACCTCCCTTTAAGCCGACCCGGACAACTACCGTTGGCAGACATTCGAATCGGTTGGTCTGGTCAAAGACTTGGGTTTCGCGAATGCCCGCTGTGGCCCAACCAGTTGCCCGTCGTTTGATCTTCGCGACCGTCTCCTCCACATCGCAGAGTGGCCAGTCGGCTTCCATCCATCATTTGACGGCTGAGGGTCGGGATGCGACGGGCTTCTCTTTAGGTTCATCGCCGGAAAGCGGTCAGTGAAATTTCGCTTCCGGAAAGCGGCCACTCGTCACCGGGATCTTCCGACCCGCAACGGTCACATGCAAAACAAGAATCGATTGACCGGTGTTGCGCTAATTGCAGCCCCACGCGAAACCGGGCAGACGAGCAAGTGTTTCCGCTTGGAAGACGAGGCGGCGCAGCACAGGCCGATGTCAAACGAGAGCTCCGCCGCCACATCGAATGTGGCATCCTTGCCGATGAATTTGCCCTTGCCCGGTGCGGGCAGTGCGTCCGCGACTTTCTCATCACCTACACCTGCAATCCTTGAAGGGTTTGTCCACCTGAAAGACCTAGTCAGTCTGCGCGATTGGGAGGCTTGCCTCTTGATTCGATCGGCGAAGCGCTACTTCATGGGATTTCGGCAGATGGTCAAACGCTTGACCCTGTCCGACGCCAACGAGGCACGACTGGCACAGTCATCATTCAACCGCCCTTTAGACCGTCAGCCGCATTGCCCTCGCTCACCTCGTCGGTCCAAACCTTGAAGCTCTTCAGGGTATTGGGACCGAAAGTGCTGCTGATGGCGACGTCGGCGGCATCGCGGCCGCGGGCGATCAATACGCGTCCGATGCGTGGGATATTGTTGCGGGCGTCAAACGTGTACCAATGGCCGTCAAGGTAGGCTTCGAACCAGCCGGCGAAATCCATCGGGCCATAGGGCGGCGGCATGCCGATCTCGCCCAAGTAGCCGGTGCAATAGCGTGCGGGGATGTTCATGCAGCGGCAGAAGGCGATGGCAAGGTGTGCGTAATCACGGCAAACGCCGGTCCCCTCCTGGAAAGTCTCCCAAGCCGTCTTGGTGTGGCGCGCATGTTCGTAGCCGAATGTGATATGCCGATGGACGTAGTCGCAGATCGCCTGGACACGGCCCCATCCGGTCGGTGCCTTACCGAACAGTTGCCAAGCGGTCTCGGACAGGCCATCGGTCTCGCAATATCGGCTCCCCAACAGGAACAGCAGCGTCTCGTCGGGCAACTCTTCCACAGGCGTTTGTCGCGCCTGCGGGACGACCACATCTGGCTGACCCGTATCCCTCACCAGCGCATCGGCCGACAGCCTGAGCAGTCCCTGTGGCGCGACGATACGGCTGCACCAGTTGCCATAGCTGTCGCGATAGGCCGTGAGCGGGACCGGCGGATCGGTGATCAGGTGGTCAGGACGGATGATGTCGGACACACGCGTGTGGTGCACGCTCAAGGTCAGAATCATCGGGGTCGGGTGCGGGCACTCGTAAATCAGTTCGTAGCCTATGCGGATTTTCATGGTGGCTCCTGCCGGACGCCAGCGCAGCCCGAGGGCAGGGTCTGGCGGTTTGGGGTTTAGGGTCGGCTACGCGGAAATCCTGGCACAGCGGCTTGCGAGCGCCCGGCACAGCGATTCGACGATCACCTCGCGCAGAGCAGTCCAATGCCGACCTGCCCTGACCACGTGCTTCTGGTTAACCTCAAGCTCGATACCGACGTAGGCGCTGGGCGGAAGATGCCGACGAAACCAAGCGGCCAGGCCATCGCCTTTGCCCGCATACGGGTAATTGCGGCGAACGGTGAGATCGGGCGCACAAGCCTTGAGGCTCGCCTTCCAGCGCTCGCACAAGTCCGCCTCGCCGGGTCGAGCCGGGTCATAGAGCAGCCCGATATCGGCCTCTCGTACCTTGCCGTCCAGTTCCGGTGTAAAGCTGTGAGATGAAAGGTGGATCACCCGGCCGTGCTCCGCGATCGCCTGCCTGACAATACGCTCGGCTTGCGCTCGATAAGGCTGGAAATAGTGCTTCAAGATCCGCTGACGAACCTCGGCAGGCGCTTTGCGGGTTGCCTCGCAGTGCAGGCGAGGATGGCCGACCGATCGATTCAGGTCAACGAGCAAACGGCTTACGGTTGAGGCCACCAGCGGTGCTGCCATTGCCTTGGCCAGTGCTCTGGCCATGACGAGCGCGCCGGGATCGTAGCCCTGGTGGGTGTCCAGTAGCGGCTGCTGGGCTTGAAACAGGTCGCGATACAGCGCGGGAATGCGGTTGCCCCCGTGCTCGCAGGTAATGACAAAGCCATCGTTTGCCAGAGCGCGACAATTCGTTGCGCGTCCCTCGTTTGCCGTGAGCTCCGACAGCATGTTCACTGACCTCGCCAGTCCAGGTTGGGCAGTTGGCTGAACACCTGTCGGGTGCCTTCGCTCCATTGCTTGCCGAGCGCGCTGAAATACCCATCCCCCTCGTCGAAGCGGCGGCGCATTCGCACTTCAAGACTGTCCCGTTTGTAGCAGATCAGATCGATCGGCATGCCGACGGACAGATTGCTGCGCAGCGTTGAATCAAACGAGACAAGGACACATTTTACGGCATCGTTCAACGAGGTCGAACGGGTAATCACCCGATCGATGATCGGCTTCCCGTACTTGGTTTCACCGGTCTGAAGATAAGGCGTGTCCAGACTTGCCTCGATGAAGTTGCCCTCCGCATAGATCCGGAAGAGGCGTGGCGGCTCGCCCCTAATCTGCCCGCCGAGTATGAACGAGGCATTGAAGCTGATATCACTGCCTGCCAGGTACTCACCGTCGCGGCGATCGACGTGGCGCATTGCGTCCGACACCAGCATCACAGCATCGAACATGGACTGCGCCGTCCATAGATTGGGCACCTCGTCCTTGGCGTTTGCCCGCTGCTTCAGCACGTTGATGACGGCCTGTGTCCCGGCCAGGTTGCCTGAACTCAATAGAACGATGACCCGGTCACCCGCGCGTTCGAACGTGGTCATCTTGCAGAAACGCGCAATATTGTCGACCTCGGCATGGGTGCGCGAGTCCGACGCAAAAATCAGCCCGGTGTCGAGCATGATGCCGACACAATACGTCATGGCTGAACCTCTGCGTTCATCGCTTTCATGATAAGTCTCTGCGTCACTTGAAGACGGTTGCGTTCTTGATGCTCGGCTCATTGCCGACGTTCTGTGCCTCTTGCACGCCGCGCGTGATTTCGACACCGCAGGTCGCTCCGGGTGCGAGGGTCGATGATCCACCAAACCCAGAATTGGTTCCGTACGGTGGCACTCGTAGTGCGGGCACTGCCTCGATCGCCGTGGCGGTGACCGCGCGATGCTCGCCCACGACCTTGTTTCGTTGCGCCTCCTTGTAGGCCCAGTGCCGACCAGTTGCGCTATACGCGCCAGTGTACGAGGTTTGCCCCCTCCCCGGCGGGCCAAGGTGGCCGAGGGCTGACGTACGATGGCTGCATCACGTCGCAACCCCACCGCGGCCTCGAAGACGTCGGGCGCACTATCTGTCCGAAGCGGTCGGTCAACCTCGGTCCGGGAGTTGAACAATTCGCTGTCTTCGCCCGTTCGCCGCTGGGGCGGCGGCCCGTTTGCGACGCCGATCGCCGCCTGAAGAATTATTGCCCCGCCACAGGATATCCTCTAATGTCCTGAGGATCCTCAAACGGTGCTAGTCGTTCCGATGTTATGCAAGCGAATTCCGTCCCGCGCCGCCTGCAATCACATCGGTGCCGTATATTGATGCGAAGCCCGTCGCTTCCACACTACCTGCTCGGCGTCGCCACGCTGTTGATGAGCCACGGTCGGATCCCGAAACATGACGCGCTCAGAGTCAGAACTCGATTGTCCTCTGATTGGGAGTTTGCGACCAACGGGGTAACCGCGGAGAGGGCAACGTGAGCGCACCACCCTGTGAAGAGGCCGATTTCGATGCGGCCGTACGCGCCCACGACCAGGCCCTTGCGAAGGGGGGGTTCGATATCTGGGTTGGTGCCGAGCCGACCTTTACCGATCGCTTCTCCGATCACGTTCAATGGATCAGCGCTGCGCTCGGCGACGACAAGTTGGTCCGGGCCGAGCGACTGCTGCTGCGCCTGGCCAGCGAGACCCCCGGTGCGGCCCTGATGCGTAGCGTCGGCCGCCGCTACCCTGGCGAAGACATGCCGCGCTGGAGCCTCGGCCTTCTGGCCTGCCGCGACGGCTCGGCCATCTGGAACGGTCCGCCCGACCCCCTGCTCGTGACGAGCAATCTGCCACCGCCCGATCTGGCCCAATTTCAGGCCGGAATATTGACTGCGGCTAAGGCCCATGGATTCGAGGCTGAACCCGTCGAATCGACGGGTGATGACGACCTGCGACTGCTGCTGCACGAGCGGCAAACCCCGGCTCCGGGCGTCCACGACGAGTTGGCCGCCGAGAGTGGGCGGCATGACGAGCTTTCAGATGAGGGGTTGTATCTGTTTGTCTTGCGCGGCCAAGTCACGCCGGTGGGCGAGGTGCTACGTCTCGAACTGCCGGCCCTGGGAGATGTGTCACGTTTGCGGCGCGTGCTGGCGCTGATCGCGGCCGCAGCGCAGAGCGCCCAACTTCCGACACTGATTCTGGCTGGGTACCCTCCGCCTGTGGATGCCGATATCGCCTGGACCACGATCACCCCCGACCCGGCGGTCATCGAAATCAATTCTGCACCGTTTCCGGATTGCGCTCGGCTGCTGCGCTTCAGCCGCGGCTTGTTCGCGGCGGCGGCGATCGAACGGCTGGCGCCGTATCGACTGCATTTCAACGGAGAAGTGGGCGACTCGGGCGGTGCCGGGCAGATCACCCTGGGTGGGCCTGCGCCCCTCGGCAGCCCGTTCTTTGTGTATCCCAACACCCTGCCGGGTTGGATACGCTACGTGAACCACCACCCGGCCTTGTCCTACTTCTTCGCCCATGATTACATCGGTGCCTTTGGCCAGTCGGTACGCATTGACGAACGCGACCGCGAGCACTTCGACGAGCTCGGATTGGCACTGCATCTGCTGGCCGCCGAGGACCGTCCCGAACCCGAACTGATCTGGCGCGCCCTTTCACCCTTTCTTGCGGACATCTCCGGCAACACGCATCGCGCCGACCTGAACATCGAGAAGCTCTGGAACCCGTATTTGCCGAACCGCGGACAGCTCGGGCTGCTGGAGTTTCGCGGGCTACGCATGGCCGACAGTCCCGAACGGCTGGTCTCCGTCGCGGCGCTGTTGCGGGCCGTCACGGCAAGGCTTGCCGTAGTCCCCTTCGACGAGGAACTCACGCACTGGGGGGCGCAATTGCACGACCGCTTCGCCTTACCCTTCTGCCTGCGTCAGGATCTGCGGGCCATATTCGAGGATTTGGAACAGGCCGGTGTCGGCTTGGCAGCGGCCTTGCGCAACGTCCTGCTGGACGATGAATACCGTGTGCTTGGCCGTGTCGCCTTCGACACGGTGGAACTCACCGTCAAACGCGCCTTGGAATTTTGGCCCCTAGTGGGTGATGCCGCCACACAGGACCAGGGCACATCCCGTCTGGTGGATGCCAGTACGGCCCGTGTCGAGCTGTGCGTGCAGCCGCTGCCCGGCCACGCCGACAGGGATTTTGACGGCTGGGCTATCGCAACCGAAGGCGGCGAGCTACCACTTCGTTGCACCAGCGACGAGACAAGACCGGCGCGGCTATTCGGCCTGCGCTACCGGCGCTTTGTGCCGTCGATCGGACTGCATCCCACACTGCCGGCCCACGGACCGATCACACTGCTGCTGTGGCATCCGCGGCGGCGCAACGCGTGCCGAATCACGCTGCACGAATGGCGCCCGGATCAGAAGGCTTACGACGGATTGCCCGAGGACGCCATGGCAGCGCGTGCCCGCCGCCGAGCACGCATCGTGGCCGAGAACGTGCCGCCCCCCGATCCGGCGCCGCCGCCGGCTCCCGCGCATGCATTGACGCCCTGGTGTCTCGATCTGCGGCGGCTCTGATGGGGTAGAACAAGCTTTTGCACCATGATGCTTCCGCCACTCGACGACGCTCAACGACGTGGTCAGGTTGCGCTGTGCGAAGAAAGGTCAAGTGCGCTGGACCGATAAAGGGGCGCACCTACTCGTGCAGGTTCGCGTGGCCGCGTTGAACGGCGCGCTCAAGATGCGAGAGCAGCCTCCGGTTTTGGCCACTCTCCTACGGCAGCCCCTGGAAAACGTACGTCTCGCGCCCGACGACATGAATACTCCGACGAGTTGGCGCCTTCAGGGACCGGCTAGATTCGGGTGAAGGCACCGGAAGAACAGAGGTCTTTATGGTCATGCTCCGCATCCGTCACATCACCACGTATCGATATCGCCATGCGGTCGCCCTCGGCCCGCACCGTCTAATGCTTCGACCCCGGGAGAGTCGGGACTTGCGCGTCATCACGAGCGAACTCCTTGTGACGCCCGAGGCGGCTGTTACCTGGGCGCAGGACGTCTTCGGCAACGCCGTGGCAAACGCTGGCTTCCGGACCATGACCGATACGCTGATCGTCGACAGCACGGTGACGCTCGAACTGCACGCGCTCGCCTGGCCGGTGTTCGATGTCGCCGCCAGGGCGATCTCCTACCCTTTCCGGTACGCCGATGATGAGTGGACCGACCTTGGGGCGCTAGCAACGAACCAATATCCGGACCCGACCGGGCGCCTGCACCTCTGGGCACAGGGGTTCGTGCGCAGCAACCCGACGGACACGCTTTCGCTGTTGAAGGACCTTAGCGCGGGCATCTTCGCATCGATCTCCTATCAGAGCCGTGACGACGAGGGAGAGTACAGACGCCGCTCCAGAGCCTGGACCGGGGTTGGGGATCCTGCCGCGATCTAGCAGTCCTCTTCGCGGAAGCGGCGCGTAGCCTCGGGTTCGGCGCGCGAATTGTGTCCGGCTATCTTGTCACGTCAGCAGGCGTCTTGGGATCCTCCGATTCCGGCTCGACTCATGCGTGGGCAGAGGTCTACGTGCCGGGCGCGGGTTGGATCACCTTCGATCCAACCAATCGCAGCATAGGCGGATTCAACCTGATCCCTGTTGGTGTCGGTCGCGATATCGCCCAGCTGGTACCGGTTACGGGCAGTTTCGTCGGATTGAATCAGGCGCTGCTGGACATGACGGTAACGGTTAGTGTCACGGGTTGAGAACAGTGTCTGCTGGCCCCCTCGCTCGCTGGGTTTGCTGCCCGTACAGACCACACCTAACCGTAGGCACAAACTTGCTGAACGGAGCGTCGAAAACCGACTGCGATGCAACCCATCCGGCGGGATCGGCTCAACTCCCGCTTCGGCGGCTACATCCTCTATTTCGTGGGTGCGCAGTCGGCGATCGAGTCGGCTCCCATGCGCATCGCATTCAGGCACATTCCTGATTTGGAACTCGATGAATGATTCGGGGTTCCCTCGTCCCTTCAATGTACAAGCGCATGATAAAGGACTTTGTCATTCATGACACAGGGGATCACGGGCTGGGGGATAACGCAGGCCGTAAGGAGAATGTGATCCGAGATCGGCGGAGCTGCCGGCGCGTTTCTGGAAGGGTTCTCGCATTGGATGTACACTAATCACCATCGTCACGATCTTGCCCTGCCCGGCACCGAACAGGTGGCATTGCGACGCTGGGTTCATCCGGTGCCAGATAACGCGCGAATATCACCATGCGACAACTCTCCCCGGCCGGCCACCAAGTAACCAACGATATCGCTCGACGACACGGTTTCAGCCCCGATGCCGTGATGAGCATGCTGGAATCCGTAATCAACGGCAACGGCAGCATGGCCCAGTTCAATCACCCCGAATTCGGTGGCTCCGGCCAGTGGATGAAGGGCGGCATGATCATGGTGTCCGACATGTTCAACAACTACCTGAAAGGCCGGATCGATGGGCTTTGTTTCGAACTCTCCGGCGTGGTGGCGAATCAGCCCGATCTGATCCGTAGCGGCAACTTCCAATCCCAGAGCCAGGGCGACCGGCATCAGTTCAACGTCGGGGGTGGCCAGCAGCAACAGCCGGGGGGTGTCCATGGTTACGGCGGCACCCAGCAACAACAGAACAGCGCCGGTCCGACCGGACCGGTGAGCCTGTTCGTGCCGCCCGCCCCGGGCACCTCGGGTCACTGGTGGCCGGCCGATCTGGGCTCGCCGGCCGGCACAGGCGCGCAGAACAACGTGCGCTATGCCTACTTCGCGCCGCCACGCCGCTTGGCGATTGAGGTCAATGGCCGGGTCACGGTTTACGACACACTCGATCACCAGATCAGCGGCTTCTCGCAGCAACAGTCCTCCGGCGGCTCGCTGACCTTTTCCAGCCAGTACGGATTGATCGACGTGGCCACTCTGCCGGTCATGTCGATCGACGGCGTGCCGCAGCAGGCCCCGGCACCCGCTGGCTCGGCGCCCGCGCCGGCACAGGAAGGGCGCTCCCTTAGCGAAAAGCCGATCGCTCGCGAGGAGGACGTGTTGGCTACGATCGAGAAGCTCGCCGGCCTGCGCGATAAGGGGATTCTCAGCGACGAGGAGTTCGCCACCAAAAAGACGGAGCTGCTGAGCCGACTCTAATACGCGTGTCATGCCGTTGCCCCGCCTACGCTCACCACTATCATATAGTGGCCCGAGAACATCAATCGCAGGACCCTATTACATCGGCTTTTTTGGGCCCCATTCGGTAACAATATCGAACAGGATCCAACATTGTTCGAGCACGGCTACAGGGGCACTCGATCCGGCGGTGAGGATTAAAGGGAGGCCGGTTTCAGGTAACTGCTCGCCCAGCCGTTCGGCTAACATACGCCCGGCGGTCCCAAAGCCCACATACAGCTCCGCGAATTGCTGTAGGACAGAGCAATGAATCGCCGCCGGGCTATTGCGCCAAACCGGGTACTGACTCTGTGGGCTTTACACGACTGACCGGATGAGTCGAGAGCGCACTTACTGAAGAGTCGCCAAGTAAGGCGACAGAAATCACCTCTACACTCCGATAGACACAGGAGGCGTTGTCGCCCGATCAAGCGACTTCTGAGCTTCCCAATCCCGCTTATTCGCGGGAACGGTGTTGGTGAAATAACAAAGGGTTAGAGATTCTGTTACTTGAGAGTACGTAACCGAGGCAGCATCGGCACGCGTCTCGTATTCGGGGAGTACCGGACGCTCAAAAGCGCAGGTCGATGGCATAGTCAGTGGCTGCTTGTGGCCGAGTCGAGGCAGTGTGGGTTTCAATTTGCTCGCCGTAATCCGGACATTCAATCTGGACGGGTGGTGCGTCCCAAGCCGGAATTGTGTTGCAACCTTGAACGGCGGGTTGTGGCCGGGTACCGACCTCGGCGAACGACACGTCAATGACCGGTACCCCCACAAAGCCGCCCGCCGCGCGCGAAATTTGAGAATGCCAAGCCAATGGCTGCTTGCGGGTGGGCGGTCCCGCTCAACGTCGGCTTTGGAGAAAAATCGCGACCGACCGGTCATGGCCGGGAACAGCGGTTCACTATGCCTGCCGAAAGCGGACGCTGGAAAATTGGGATCGGCGAGGGTCGGCTTTCCGAAACCTACTTGAAAGAACAGCCCCCGGCCAGAAGCCGACGTCTATGTTCCTCCACAAGAGCAGACATTAGTGACCGTCGGTCGAGGTTGTCACGACGGACCGGCCAAAGAGCCGATAAAGCTGCGGGAGCGAGGTGGTGATAGATGGAGACGGCATATCTTGAACGGTGGGGAAACGAATGTTTCATGCGCTAACGCGCCCGGTTGGCGGTGGCATCAGAATACGCTTGATAGACGCGGACAGCTTTTGCGCCTTGGGCGCCGCGAACTTGGCAACAGGTGTTTTGGATTCGTTGGGTGGACTGTTACGAGTCGTCGGAAGCGAGGACAGTCGTTGGCTGCCCGCTACGCCTCTTCTGGCGTCACGAACCCGATGGACCGTTTTTTGGTCTCCGGTGGCCGCATCAATTCCCGGATGGTATTGATGAGGTCTGCAATGGCCTGGTCGTGGGTGTGGAGCTTCTGCTCCACGCGCCGCTCCAACTCATCAAGGCGCTGCGCCAATTCCGTGTTCGAGGCGATCAACTCGCGCAGACGCACGAAGGCGCGTACCACGTAGACGCTCATCTCCACCGCCTGCGGCGAAGCCAGCACATTGGCTGCCTGGATCGCGCCATGCTCGGTGAAGGCGAAGGGCAGCGCCGACGAGAATTTGAGTCGGGTGAGGTGGTCACAGTTTGTGACCACCTCCTGTTTCTCGACGGCGGTGAGCCGGAACATGAAATCCTCCGGGAAGCGCTCCGCATTTCGCTTGACCGCCTGGTTGAGCGCCTTGGTCGGCACCGCGTAGAGCTCCGCCAGATCGGCGTCGATCATTACCTTCTTTCCGCGGATCACGAGGATGCGCGCCTCGATGCGCTCCAGCGGTACCATCGCGCCCTTGGCCGGGCTCATCGCCGCAATCCTTGGCGCGTGGGCGTCGACGCTGGGCCTGCCAACGGTTCCGGATGCAGCAGGCGCTTGGCCTGATGCTTCAGGATCATTCCATCGATCAGCGCGCGCAGTGTGTTCTTCTCATCCTCGTCGAATTGGCCAACTGCCTCGAACTGCGAGCGCAGATCCTCAGCCGATCTGCGTGCGGACTCTGCGAACAGTAGGTGGCCGCTGCTCACATGCAGCGCCTTGGCCAACTTCTTCAACCCATTGAGCGAAGGCTGTGAGTTGCCCGCCTCGTAGCGCTTGATCTGATTCACATAAACGCCCACGACATCGGCCATGGCCTGCTGTGACAACCCTTGCTGCTTGCGCCGCGCGATCAAGCGCGCTTCCAAGTTCATCGTGCAGAATCGAGTTGCCGCGTCGGCCGCGATCACGGTTTCCGAATAAATTTCGACGATAGTACCCGTAACGGTTCCAAGAGGACACCTCACACGGGCCTTGACGGTCTCTTAACAGGGCATATGACCGCAATGCTTTGTACTGACCAATCGTGAAATAGCCACCACTTACCGCGACCATGCCTGTCGCCGGCGATCGACATGCCGCGGCCAGGTCTGAGCGTCGATGGGCACGTCGACAAGATTTCAGGATAATTCGATTCATGAACGTCCATTGCCGAACAAGTATTTGCTTTCGGGGCCGGAAGGCAACGTCCTGGTGCGCTGCGGACAGGAAGACAGCCTGCTCACAGCCCCGGTCGGCACAGTGCTTTTCCTCAACACGGTTGCCAGAGTGGTGAGCGGCATGCCCATCGCCGAGAAGTTGGTCGCCAAGATGAAGCGGCAGGTGCGCGGCAAGGTTGCCAACCTCAAGGACGCCATGGCTGGCCGAGCCGCCGCCGAGGAGCTGCAAAAGACGGTGGTAACCAGGGAGGACCTCGCCGGCTTCCATCCGGCACACGCTGCCTATGTCTATGCCCAGAACCAGGTGTCGGTGATGTCGGAGCAGATCACCGCCCTGGATGACATGGCGCCATTTGCGGACATCGTTTCCGAGGCCGAAGATCTGTACCTGCCGAGCGCGCCACCGATGAGCCCGCTCACCATGTCCTACTTTACCTGTTGGGCGTTCTTCGACGCTTGCGTTGAGCCGGCCAACGAGACCATCGGCACCACCATCTTGGAGGTGGGCGCCGCGTTTGGCATGCCCCTTGATCTGTTGCGCCTTGTCCGCTTAATGCAGCACTCGAGGATGGGCGTGTTCGTCCACGACGGCACTGAGGGCAGTCTGGTCGTTCTACGTGAGCCTGTCAGCGGTGCGGTATGCCGAGCCATCGTCCCAGCCGGTTACCGCGGCCGCAAGGGCGAACTGTGGTTCGCCAGGGTCCTGCCGCCGCCGTTCCCGGGAGGCGCTGAGCACGTCGTTTTCACCACGCCGTATATCCTCCTGCAACCAGGACTGGCGGAGTGGACGGCGTACTTCGGCCGTGTGCTGCCTCAAGCGGCGGCGCTGTCGCTTATCGACGCCTACGAGCGCCACATGAAGTACGGCCCGACGCGCCACTACTGGAATGACTTCGTGTTCGAGGGCTATGTGAACCACCGGACCGAGGCAATCTTCCTGGCCGGCTTGCCCGACGTCCCCAATAGCCGACCGCATTCCCCCCACAACAGCGCAAGAATACGGTGATGACCGGCCTATTGGGCGCAGCCATACACAGAATCCGACAACAGGTTTTTGATGACCGTTCGTGTCGAGCACACGTGAAGATACCTTGACGGGAAAGAGGGGCCGGAATGAAACCTGTACCGCAGACAGCTGCCGAGTGGGTCGAGGAGATCGCCTTGGCATACGAGGATGCTCGTGAAGCGCAGCCCTTTATGCCCTTGGTGGGCGTGCTGCCGCGAGACCGCAAGCTGTTCCACTTGGCGCCTCATGTGGCGATCAAGTTTCGCGCCCTCCCCGAGTCGAGAAGGCAAGCGGCGGTCGAAGCGGCGCTATGTACGTATGTTGCTTCAGAAGGAAAGGGTCTGCGCGATGACCCACGTGTTGCCTTTGCGCTGTGCTATCTCGCCAGCCACTTTGGCCTCAACCTCGTGTCCCAGAATACGGTGGATGAGGTAATGGACCAGATAGCCGCGGGCGGCGTCAAGGCCACAAGCAGTCGAAAGAGGGGATCCCGTAGCGGGTTACGGCGGCCGGCACCCGCCAACACGAATCGTCGGCGCTAAACGCGATCGTAGCTCGATGGGATCGGTGGGCCTGCGAAAGTATTGAAGTCATAGCCATGTTGATTGCACTGCTGGAAAGAAGCATCCAGGCGGGTGCTAGCGAGATGGAAGTCGAGTACCAGGATGGGTGGGAGGAAGTCTATGCGGTTGGCGCCGGCATCGGTGTGGGGATCGCCCGTTTGCATGCGAATAGCGCAGAGGCGCGTACGCTGCGCGAGGAGCTGTACGCCATCCCGAAGAAAGGCCAGATCATTCAGATCTGCGGATGTGAGTATATGGTGCGGGTGCGTGTCCACCAGAGTTGCGGCGAGGATATGTTTCGCGTCACTCTCAAGAAAAGCCAAGGGTCCATTCGCGCGGACGTTGGGCACCGGCGTTGAACGTACGGTCCGTGTTTGATGGTGGCGTCGGCAAGTTAATTGATGGACGGGCGCATGCGATTCTCTGCGATGAAACGAACGCTTGATCGCGTTGATGATGACCGTCGGCATCGCTCGTTTGCCGTTGGTCTACCTGTTATGGGCATTATTACGACGCACTGGACGCATCCGCCGTTCCCGATGGACATGACCCATGTTCGTCCCTATGCCCTACGCGAACGGCCGCTTGTCACGGATTGTTAGTAGTGAGCGCCCCGGCGGCCACCCAAACTCCTCCACTTGTGGCCACTTGAAAATCCCCCACCCAGGTGCATGCCGATGACCTAATTGTCGGCAATGTTGGTGGTGGCGCGGACAGGACATCATCGCCCCTCGATTCCAACGGGGGGGTAGAGGAGGTGAATGTCTTGAAGCCGCATCAGAAGAGCACGGTCGTAACGCTGCTGCAGAACGGGGTCTCGCAGCGCGAGATCTGGCGCAAGACGGGGATCGATCGTAAGACGATCCGCAAGCTTGCCCAGGAGACCGAAGCCGAGGCAAATTCCCCCATGGCCACCGGCTCGCCCGGGCTGGCCGTTCAAATTCCTCCACCCTGGCCACCGGCGCTGGCGCCCGATCCATCCCCGCTGCGGCTACCTGCGCACGCCCGTTCAGCCTGCGAGCCGCACCGGGCATGGATCGAGGCGCAGGTGCGTTTGGGTCGCAACGCCATGGCGATCTACCAGGATCTGGTGGATCGCTTTGGCTTCGAGGGCCGCTACAACAGCGTCAAGCGCTTCTGCCGGGCGCTGCGCACCCAGGCGCCGGAGCAATTCGACCGGCTGGAGTTCCTGCCCGGGGAAGAGGCACAGGTCGACTACGGCGAGGGCGCGCCCACGCTTCATCCGAGCGGCCGGTATCGCAAACCGCGGCTGTTCGTGATGACGCTTCGCTACTCGCGCCGCTCGTATCGGCAGGTGGTGTGGAAGTCGAGCAGCCAGGTGTGGGCGTGGCTTCACGAGCAGGCCTTCCGCTACTTCGGCGGTTGCTGCCAGTACGTGGTGCTCGATAACCTGAAAGAGGGCGTCATCCGCCCGGACATCTACGAGCCGCAACTGAACCGCCTGTACGCGGCGATGCTCGCCCATTACGCGGTCGTGGCCGATCCGGCCCGCGTTCGTGATCCGAACCGAAAAGGGTCCGTGGAAAACGCGATCCAGCACACCCAGGCCACGGCTCTGGCGGGGCGGCGCTTCGAATCGATCGAGGCGCAAAACGCCTTTCTCATGCATTGGGAAGAGAAGTGGGCGGCCCAGCGCATTCACGGCCGGGCCAAGCGCCAGGTCGAGGAGATGTTCCAGGAGGAGCGCGCCCACCTCAAGGCGTTGCCTATCGAGGGCTTCCGCTACTTCGAGGAGGGCACGCGCACGGTGCAGGACGACACCACCGTTCAGGTTGACAGCGCCTGGTATGCCGCGCGCCCGGCCCCGATCGGCGCCGAGGTGTTGGTCCGCCTCTATGAGCACGAGATCGAGATCCGCGACCTGCACACGCTGGCGCTGATCCGCCGCCATACGCGCGCGAGGCGCAAGGGCGCAGTCGAACTGCCCGATGCCGAGCGCCTGTTCAACCCCTCCCGCCAGACACACCAGATCCTCAAGCGCGCCGAGCACATCGGCCCCCACACCCACGCGCTGTGTCGCGCGTTGTTCGAGCAACGTGGGCGCGAGGCGCAGAAGAGCATGTGGGGTATCGTGGGGCTGCACCCGCGCTATCCGGCCTGCATCCTGGAGCAGGCAGCCGCCAGCGCGCTCGCCCGCCACATCCACGCCTACAAGGCCGTGCGCGCGATCGCTGAGCAACTGCTCGCTCAGGCCATCGCCCGGCTCGATGGAACCCAGCCGGAATTGCCCCTGGGTGACGCTGGCTCGCCGCTCACCCAGCAGCACGAGCTCATCCGTGATCCCGCCGAGTATGCCGCGTTCTTCAACCGCAGTGTCGGCACGGAGCCGTTGGCGCCCGATACGCCCGCACCCTCACAGGCAACCGAGCGCGTGCAGCCACCGCTGGGCGAACCACAAGCGCAGGACTGCGCATGAGTACGCGGTGCACTCGCAACACCTGGGGGCGCCGCCCCAAACCCCTGCACTCGCCGTAAGGCAGGCCGGCAGGCGAAAGAACTGCCTGCCAACCCGCCAGGAGCGTATTTCTCCGGTCGCCGTCAAGGGTGCGCTGCGCCGGGCGAGAAAACCCCTCGCCCGCCCTTGACGGAACCGCCGCCACGCCGGGCTCAACGCCGACAAACCCGCGGCGTCCAAGCTCAACGCCCGCGCACGCCCAGCACCGATACCACCCATTACCCACCGTCCAGGAGACCCCAAGCCATGAGCATGAGCATGATGGAAATCGAAAAAACCCTCAAACAGCTGCGCCTGTCGGGCGTGCGTGCCACCCTGGAGACGCGCCTGATCGAGTCCCAGGCTTCCAGCCTGTCGTTTCTCGAGACCTTCTCGGCCCTGCTCCAGGATGAGCTGGACCGGCGCCAGTCTCGCCTACTGGAGCGCCGCTACCAGCTCTCCGGGCTCGAGGAGCGCGCTTCGCTGGCGGAATTCGACTGGGGCTACAACCCCAAGATCCCCAAGCGCACCTGCTTCGAGCTGCATACCCTGAAGTTCATCGCCGAGGGCGACAGCGCACTGCTGATCGGTCAGCCCGGCACCGGGAAGAGCCACATCGCCAAGGCGATCGCCTATTCGGCGCTGCGCTCGGGGCTGCGCGTGCTCTACGGCGAAGCCGATGAGCTGCTCGCCAATCTCGCTCAGGGCGCGAGCGCCGACAAGCGCAAGCTGCTCAAGCCCGTCATCGACGCCGACCTGCTGGTGCTCGACGACTTGTTCCTGGCCCGCCACCTCCCGGCCGAGGCCGCCGACGCCCTGCAATCGATCCTGCACAAGCGCTACAAGCTGCGACGCAGCTCGCTCATCACCTCAAACCGCATCATCGAGGATTGGCACAAGTTTCTCGGCGACGCCGCCCTCACCACCGCCATCCTCGACCGCCTCCTGCACCGCAGCGTCCTGCTCGAGTTCCGCGGCAAAAGCTATCGCCTCAAAGAGGCCGCCAGCCGACTTGCCAAAGCTACCCATCCCGAGTAACAATCCCCACACTCCTGTCCTCGCCCCTGGGGGATTTTGACCTGGCCACAGGTGGAGGAATTTCAAGTGGCCGCCGGGGGTGAGCGAGGGCACCGCGCATGACCCGAAAACCCAGCCAGATAGCCATTCTTCAACGGACTTACTCGTCGCAGTTTTGCTGCACGCTCCGGATTTGGGACGCAAGAAAGGTCCGCCGATAACAAAGTAGGCGCGCGAGGAGAGGTCATGTCGTTCAAAGCCCAGTGGTACAGAGACAAATTCGCGAAAAAGCGCGAGAGGGGCTTCCGGGGCTACCCGGTCGCAACGGTCGCTTTCTACGGTCCAGACGACAAGCGCGCAACGAAAGTCTCGATCGGCATCATCGCGTACGAAGGTGCTGAGGCTGACCCTCTTGAAAGGTGGTTCTCCGACACCATAGACGCCAGAGCCGATCCTGAAATCGCTGAAGCAATTATTAGCTTCATCGAGCAGCATGGCGCCAAGTCAGTCGTGGCCCTCGATCGCATCATCGGCTGCCCGCATGAGGAGGGCATCGACTACCCAGAAGGAGAACAATGTGCCCAGTGTTCATTCTGGGCCAACCGTGAGCGCTGGAGTGGCGATCTTGTGCAATGAGGCAGCCGGGCACTGACCATTCCATCGAGCGGCCGCGCTTCGGCAAGCTTCGCTTGCGTACGCTCGCCGCTCATGTCTGACGTCGGGCTTTTCAGGACTGACCTGTGAAACACATTGCGAATCGCATTTTCGTCTTCAAGGTCGCTCTCAAATACCAGAAACGAGTCTGGCGGAAGATAGCGATTCGAGGCGATCAAAGTCTCGCTGTTTTCCACGACGCTATATTCAAAGCGTTCAATCGATACGATGAGCACTTGTATTCTTTTTACTTCTCCAGCAAACCGAGATCCACCAGTCGCGACCGCTTGCAGGGGGCGCGCCGATATGGCTGCCCCTATTCCGAGGACGACGACGAAGCGGAAAGCACAAGTATTGACAGCTTGCGTCTGCCGCTAAAGGCACAGTTTGAATATCTCTTCGACTATGGCGACGAGTGGTGGCACGAAATCACACTGGAGGAGATACAGGATCCACGACCCGATTGGACCTATCCTTGCGTGATCGCGGCCTCTAAAGGCGAGCCCCCTCCCCAATACGAGGACGCCGACGACTATTGACCAATGCCCAACCTGTCCCCGTCAGCCGCTCCGCCCGCAAGCTGCTCAGCCTAGTTCGCTACGGCCCTCGGCCTACGCTACCCGCATATATCGAACGTTGAACGTCGGCTCCGTTTGGTCGACCGTGGCTGCTTTGGGTTGAGCACTGCCGGTACCGGAAAGAAAAGTAGCTATTCGGGATACTGTCGCGGCGGGCGACCGCTGAGAATCACATTCCGGCCGTTCGACCCTGATGTCCCGGCCGACCGCTTTGGCCGACCAAGAGTCACTGAGCCGTCGATCACGCGCGACTGCTGCGGGATGTAGATCGGTCAGTCATCGGGGCGATTTGCGCGACTCGTCAGCTTGTTCAAATGCTACTTCAATTGGCTGGGATGGCGGGCGAGTCAAATGGGCACGAGCGGAATACACGAATGCCTGGCCGAATCGGTATCAGGTACGCCAGCGCGACTCGCCGAGATCATTTTTCGGTACCACCATCGACAACCCGCATGATCTTCTTCCCCTTCATCCGGTCTAACCAGCGCAGCGCCGACTTCCCCGCGTCCCAACGTCTTGACCGTAACCACTCCGTTTGGACGAACGACGATATCGGTTTTCATGCGCCGCCCGCGCACGTAGTCGGCCCGGAAGTGCAATTCGCCACGAACGAATCCCATGCAATTGATGAAATCGGCCACGCCGAAACCGTCGTTCTCCCGAAACTCCGCCTCGGACATTCCACGCGGCCGTGCATCGGCAAAGGAGAGCACACTGAGCACGAAGAGGAATCCGAGAGATCCCCACTCGACATCGTTGGAGAGGTCGCCATCCTCCTCGGTCCCAAGCTGCAGCTCGATCTGAACGCCAAATTCGGCCTCGTCCGGCGCCGGTTGGATTTTCGAACCAAGAACCAGGAACTCGACCAGCGTACCGGACTTCAGGAGTTCGGCCGCCGCAGCTTGATCGTAAGCGTTCATTGTTCGGCAAATTGTACTGCCGAACAGATCCCCTCGACGCAGTTGAATGTCATCGTTTCAGAGCAACGGACCGATCTCGCGGCTGGAATGCCAGAAGGCGACGACTTGAAGCACTTCTCCGCGGACACGGTAATAGACGAAAATTCTGGCCGGCAGCCGCCGACCCAATTCAGCCTGATGACATATGTGAGTTTTTTGTCCGCTTACTGATTTCGAAGCGGCCATCCGGGGAAACGCTTCCTTCGTTGGCGCCTCGTCCGTTGCCAACGTTCGCCACAAGCCGACCGCCGTGAGTCGGACCTTATTTCCAGATCACGTCTGGAACGCCTGATCAAGGAGACGCTAGGAGCCGACTCACCGCTCCCTTCCCGCCTCGTGAAACGCCTTCTGCACCGGCGAGAGCAGGTATGCGCACACTGCGGGTGCCGAGGTTGATCCCCGCCGTCACCTGCATGCCGGGTGTGAGCGGAAGCGAGATGCCATCATGGGCGAGCTGCTGCGCATCGAATTCCACCAGGGCGCGGTAGATCAGCCCCCTGCCGGTTTTCTTCTGCTTCTCGCTTTCGCCGGCCGCCACCGGCAGAAGCCATTCACCCGCTACGCAGCCTCGGATCGGGCGACGAATCGATAGCCGCCCCGCCCACCGCTCTTCGCCTCGTAGAGTGCCCGATCGGCCCTCTCGATCAGCTCGGCGCTGCGGCTGCCGTCCTGCGGAAAGATGGCAATGCCGACGCTGGCACCGACACTCGCCAGCGCCCCGTCCGATAGCGGGAAAGGCTGGCGGAGCTGCCGAATGACATCGTCGGCCACTTTCGCCGCGGCATGAGGGTCGGCGATTTCGTCGAGCACGATAACGAATTCGTCGCCGCCAAGACGTCCCAGCGTATCGAAATCCCGCAGGCGCCGCCTTATGCGCGTGCCAACCGCAATCAGCAACTCGTCGCCGGCCTTATGACCGAGCGTATCGTTGACTCGCTTGAACCCATCGAGATCGATGAACAGCACGGCGCCCATCCCTGCATGACGTCTCGCACCGGCGATCGCATGGTCCAGCCTCGATACCAGCAGCAGCCGGTTGGGTAGGTCGGTCAGCCCATCGTGGTGTGCAAGCCGCTCCAGCTCGCTCTGCGCGTGTTTCATCCGGCTGATATCGATCGACGAGCCAACGTAGTTGACGATGTCGCCATCGTCATCACGGACGGCACTGATGCTGATCCACTCGAGGTAAATGTCGCCACTCTTGCGCCGATTCCAGATCTCGCCTTGCCAGTTGCCACCCTCCGACAATGCTTTCCAGATATTCAGATAGAACCCGCGGTCATGCCGGCCCGATTGGAGGATGCGCATGTTTCTCCCGCGCAGCTCATCCAGCGAGTACTCCGTGATCCGCGCGAACGCAGGATTCGCATCGACCACATCGCCTTTGGTATCGGTGATGACGATACCTTCCTCAGTGTTGTTGAAGACCATCGCCTGCTGCCGCACCCGCTCGAGCATACGATGATTCTCAGTGACGTCGGCGAACACCACCGCTAAGCGTCCTGGCTGCGTCTGGTATGCGCTGACCCTCAACCAGCGATCGAGCGGACCAAAGCGCTCCCGAAAGTGCGCCGGCTCGCCGGTGAACGCGACCGCAGCGAACCGCTCGATCCACGACCGCTCGATAGCCGGGTATATCTCGCGCGCAGTCCGGCCGATCAAGTCCCGGCTCTTTACGCCGGTGTGCCGCGCATACGTCGCGTTTGCCAACAAATAGCGCACATCATCGGGTTTGCCGGCAGCGTCGCAGACGATTTCCAGCAGACAGAACCCCTCGCTCATCATGTCAAACAGGGTTCTGAACTGCGCCTCGCTTGCTTGAAATGCCTGCTCCGCCGCGTTGCGCTCGGCAACCCGGTCAGCGAGCAGGCGAACATAGGCATGCTGCCGACGTTGATAGAAGGACATTCCGAGCGCAGCCACTAGACCCAGCAGACCGAACAAGCAGGCCGTTGCCAGCGCCTGCTGACGCCACTGTGCATAGATGGCTGGTATCGCCCGGCTGATGGCCATTATCAGTGGCTTGTCGATCGAGATCGCTGCTGGCCGGATCGTGCGCAGTGCCGTCAGCCGCTGATCGCCAGCGGAGGTGGTCACGCCGGCAAACACATCGGTCACCGCGCCGCTCTTCAGGTGCTGATTGAAGAGCGAGTCGGCCTGCGCGCTCAGATCGATACTGGCGAGGTCCTCGGCAGCCTCGCTGCTGAATACCAGCTTGCCATCGCCGTGCGCCACCGAGGCCGCCACATCTTGCGTGTATCGCACCGAGTACAGCAGAGTCCTGAAGAACTCCGGACCGAGAATCGCCAGGATAACGCCGCCGAACTTGCCGTCCCGATCGGGCACCGCCTTGCCAAGACTTATGGCATAGACGCCGATCGGGGTTGCAAACGGCGCCGAGACATGGAGCACATTCGGGTTGTCGTCCCGGCGAACGGCAAGAAATCGTTCGCTGTCGTGGAAGTTGCGGCCGATCAACTCCTGTCGGTTGCTGGCGATTGCGTCTCCGTCGGCATTCGTCAAGACGAAGGCCCGTATACCGATCATCGCGCTGGCCAATGACTGCAGGCGCTTGTTGGCCAGGAGCTCGCCGTTCTGTTGCGCCAGAAGCCAAGGCAACTCGTTGCGGATCGAGTCGAGCGCGGAATCCGTCGTGGTCAGTCGCAGGCTCAGGTTTTCGTCGACGATCCTGGCTTGGTTCGCCAGCCGTTCCCGCTCCTGAGCGTCGATCGCACGATACTCGCGGTACAGGCCATGAGCGATGACGCCAGCAACAACCAGCAAGGCCGAGGCAACAACCAGCCAGAGCGTGCGCAGGTTGCGCTCTAGGAATGCCGGCTGCTCGCTAGTGGTTGAGTGGGTCATGAGGTATGGTGGCTGCGACCGCGCAGGTGATATTGGCGCCAGTTATACAAGACTTGAGTCTCCTTGTGTCACTGCGGCTTAGTGGCTGTCCGGGAACGTAGTGTTTGAACGACATTTGCATGACAGGTGCAGCGAGAAGAATGAAACGGGCAGCGCATTCTGCGTCGCCCGTTTCCCTTTTTTTACATCCGTTATCGGAACTGGCCGGAGACCATGTCATTGGTTGGTGATTCTTTTGTTGACCTTGGTCCACGAGCCGAGGGAGAACTTGCAAAGCCGGACTTCTTCCAACACGGTATGAGTCTGAACGCGGGTAAGGGTGACCACACTGGTCAATCCGGCCCAGGAACTGTACGAGCGCGGCTATCGCGCCCCGAATTTTCCACGGCGCCGCCGCCCGCTCTGTATGGCCGAAGGCGCGCGGCGCGTGGCCGAATTTGCTCGGCCGACGGTCCTGAGACAAGCTCCATCCTCGGCTCGCAGCAAGCGCAAAAGACGTCTGGTCAGCTGTTTGAGTTCTCCGGCGCAGCAGGTCAATCGTGGCGCATCATCGCGATGGACACAGAACACGCTGGGGCGAGCACTCTGCGATGGTCGTGCCTACGAGCCCAGATCAGTTCACGTCATGCAGGGTTGCCGGCGGTGCACCCTCGGTCCAGCTGGCCAAAGCGGTATCTGTGTACGGCAGTGAACGTAACGGTCGGTCATAGAATGCGAACGGCTGCAACGTCGTCTCACAGCCGGGCCATTGCAACCCAGCAAGCGATTTGTCGTCGTTGATGTGGTCGCATAGGACCAGGATTTCATCCGCTACGCTGAGAAAAGCGTCCACCACATCCGGGTCGAACTTTTTTCCGCGGCCCGTTCTATTTATCTGCAGCGCGTTTTCCACCGGCATGGCCCGCCGATAGGCACGATCCATCACCAATGCGTCGAACACATCGATCACCGCGACGATACGCCCCGAAAGTGGGATCTGATCGCCCTTCAGACCACGCGGATAGCCTGTGCCGTCGAAGTGCTCGTGATGGCAGTGGGCAATCTGCGCCGCGACCTCGAGGACGGGTATGTCGAGGCCTGACAGGAGCATTGCGCCGTACTCGGCATGTCTCTGCATAATTTGGCGTTCCTCTCGGTCGAGGGCGCCACGTTTCTTGAGGATGCAGGCGGGAATCCAAATCTTGCCCACGTCGTGCATCGTGCTGGCGACAAAGATCTGGCCGGCGTACTCTGCGTCGCAGCCGCACATTGGTGAGAGCCGGGCGGCAAAGTACCCGGTTCTTACGAGATGGGCGCCCGTATCGTGGTCCTTGAACTCGGCCGCCATGATCAGGTGCTGGATGGCAGACAGGCGATCACTGGCTGCTTGCCGGGCGGCGCCAAACGATTGATCCGCCGGACCGATCTGGTTCCGCGTTGCTTCCAGTTCTTGCACCAGGGCATTGTTTATGCACCGCAGCAACTGGTTTTCACCCTTAAGTGCCGCGATCTCGGTCGATGGATTGTGCGGCACCTCAGCGCTGCAGTGTTCATAGCCATTCATTGTGGGTTTCCTCCGCGAAGCAGGCGTTGCCCTTGTTCAAGCTTGGCCCGCCTTCTGAGTAGATTCGGCGTTCTTGCGTGTGAGCCATCGCTGCACATCCTGAAAGCACTTGCGCGATGCATTCAGACAGCACTCCCATGGACCGGCTTTCCTTCTGGAGTTGGTCTTGCACACGCCGTAACGCTGCCCAGAAGCGTCGCGGGCATTGGATCGTGAGGGCCGGTAGTTCATCGACTTCGCTGACTGCGATCACCGACTCAGAGAATCTCGTCAGCATCGGGCCGCGCCGGTTCGCCAACTCTTGGCATCTTTGTCCCCTGGCCGAACAATATTTGCCAGTTCATGCTGTGGCCTCCAGGAGCGGGTCAGCGAATTTGAGCGCTGAGGGGGCGCGTGCTGCTCTCTTTAGACCGTATCGTGCACGTTCGCGTGCGCGCGCAATCCACGGAAATGGGCGGCAATTGCGCGGTTGTTCTGCAGACCGGAAGGCATGTCCGTTTTGCTCGCCGAACAGCCAGAGGCGATTGCCAATGTGTGCCGAAGTGACGATTGCGCAATCAGGGACTCTGAGACAAACCGCGATCTTGTTGCTGTCATGAACATTGAGATTGCGCAAAGATTCTTGGACATTGCAGGCGACAGCGTTTTGGGTGCCGTTTGGCAGCCTGTCGGACTTTCGATGAGATATGTTAAGCGCATGACAATTGCTTGTGCTGGATGTTGCGATGGCTTTTCGCCCGATTGATCGAGACACGGACTACCTGCTACGGCCCTCGGTGCAGGAGCGGTTACCGCAAGCGCATTTGGTGCGATAGGTCTTTGATGTCATCGAAGGCCTGGACCTGTCGGTGCTGAAGAGTGCCTATGCGGATCGTGGCCGCGACGCCTATCACCCAGCGACCCGCTTGGCGCTGCTGATCTACGGCTACGCCACGGGCAGCTTTTCCAGCTGCAACATTGAACGGTCGACCTACGACTCGCTGGCCTTTCGCTACATCGGCTGCAAACGCCATCTGGACCGCGATTTACTGAGGGGACGCTCGAACGACATTTCGAAGGACGAAAATCTTCGGATTGCGACTGGCCGTTCGGGCCGACCTGCGGGAATCGCGTTGCTTCTCGCGAACGTCGGCTGTCTGAGGTACTCCAGACGTTCGATTAGGCAATTTCAACACCCGACTAACCCAACTTCCACAGTAGTCGTCCCGGAGGAAGAAAACGCCTTCGTTGTGGCGCGGGAACCACACTCGGTTTTCACTCTGAAACGTCGGCATTGTCGTGCGCGGTTGGTCGTCGGTACGGACGTTTTTGGCGAGAAAGCGCATGTAGTGCCGACCTACTGGGTTGCCGGGCTGGCGGACGATGTCGAAAATGCAGGGCATGTACCTGCGCTATACGACGCGACACAAGGACGGCAAGACGCACGTCTCCTGGCGCCTGGTGCGTTCGGTGCGGCGCGGACGCAAGGTGATTCAGGAGACGGTGGCGCAGCTCGGAGAACTCGATGCCGAGGGGCGAGCGCGCGCGACGTCGCTTGCACGAGAGATTTGCGGGCGAGCAGCGGAGCGCTCACAAGGCGCGCTGTTCGATGACGGGAGCACGGCCGAAGCGATCAAGGTCAGACTCGACGCAGTGCGGCTGGAGCGCTCGAGAAGCTTCGGCTCGGTGTGGTTGGGACGGCAGCTGTGGCAGGCGCTCAGACTCGACGAACTGTTCGAGGCCCTGCTGCCCCGAGGTCGGGAGTCGGTCGCTTGGGCCGATGTGATATCGATACTGGTGATTGGCCGGCTGTGCGAGCCCAGCAGCGAACTGCATGTGGCCGAGCAGTGGTACCGCACGAGCGCCCTGGAGGACTTGCTCGGTGTGGCCCCGCAGCAGTTGTACGAGGAGCGGCTGTACCGGGCGCTGGACCGATTGCTGCCGCACAAGGAGGCGATCGAGGCGCATCTGGTCAAGCGCTTCGGAGAGTTGTTCGATCTGGACTACGACCTGCTGCTCTACGACGTGACGAGCACGTACTTCGAGGGCGTGGCCGATCCGGCGATTGCCAAGCGCGGCTACAGCCGGGATCACCGGCCGGACTGCGTGCAGGTGAACATTGCACTGGTGGTGACCCGGGATGGAATGCCGCTGGGCTACGAGATATTCCCGGGCAACACCACCGACGTCACCACGGTCGAGCAGATCGTCTCGGGGATGGAGGCCCGCTTTGGCAAAGCCAACCGGGTGTGGGTGATGGACCGGGGATGGTGAGCCGGGAGAACGGGGCGTGGCTCAAGGAGACGGGACGCCGCTACGTGATCGGCACCCCGAAGGCAGAGCTCAAGCGCTGGGCCAAACAGATCGAAGAGCGCACCGACTGGCGCCACATCCGCGATGACGTTGAAGTGAAGTTGTGCCGCAGCCCCGAGGGGGACGAGACGTTTGTGCTCTGTCGCTCGGCCAGTCGGGTCGAGAAAGAGCGGGCGATGCACGATCGGTTCAAGGCGCGCATCGATACGGCGCTCGCGAGCCTGGAGCGGCGCATCGAGAAGAGCAAGAAGCCGCTCGATCGGGGCCTCATCGAACGCCAGATCGGACGCTTGCTCGAACGCAACAGCCGGGCTGCCGGCGGATTCACGATCTCGATTACCGACGACGCGGCGCATGCCTCGGGAATCCGCATGAGCCGAGCGTACCGCGCCGATTGGACCGACTGGGCGCGGCTGAGCGAAGGCCTCTACATCCTGCGCACCAACGTCACCCAGTGGAGCGACGAGGAACTGTGGACGACCTACATCCAGCTGACCGAGGCCGAAGCGGCGTTCCGCGTGCAAAAGTCCGACCTGGCGATCCGCCCGATCTGGCACCACAAGGAAGGCCGCATCAAAGCGCACATCCTCGTGTGCTTCCTCGCCTACGCGTTATGGAAGACCTTGCAGCAGTGGCAATCGCGCGCAGGGCTCGGCCACTGCCCGCGAACCATCCTCACGGAGTTCGCGCGCATTCACGCCGCCGACATCGTGTTGCCGCTGGCGCATTCGAGCAAGCGCGAACTGCGCATACGTTGCGTCGTACGTCCGGAGCGCGCGCAGACCATCCTGCTCGAACGCCTTGGCCTGAGCCTGCCGCAACGCTTGAAGGCGCCACCAATGACTCAAATGTAGTGCCGACCTTGAACATTAACCCATTGATAATCCGCAAAACCGCCCCGCCAACTGTGGAAGTTGGGTTAACGTCGGCTCCTGGCCGCGCCCTGCCCATCACAGACGCCCTCCAGTCGCGTCCGCAATCACCGCAACGGGGCCGAGGTATGCACGCCATTTCTGGCGACCTCGTCGGGAATTGTGGGTGCCTGACTTCTTCGGTTAGTGGTAGTCCTCCTCCCGATGGTGGCGCACAGCGAGAATGGTTACGGTCCGCGGATCCTCGATCTCGAACAGCGCCACGTACCCAGAACCCCCGAAGGGAATGATCAGTTCGCGAAGAAAGGGACTGCCGGAACCGCAGATGGCTTTGCGGCATGAGAACGGAAAGACTTCCAGCAGCTCGATCGCCTTGGCAATCGCAGCCTCGGCGCGCTCCGCTGCGGCAAGATCCTGCTCTATCAAGAAATCGAACAACCGTAGTAGGTCTTCCTCAGCTTCCGGAGTGAAGCGGACTCGGAAACGGCTCATCCCGTGACGCCAAGCCCCTTGCGGGCCCTCTCGAGGCGCCGGGCGAGCTTGCCCAGCATCGCCGCCGAGGACACGTACTTGCCGGACTTCCTCGACGCCTCGCCCGAGGCCAGCCCGCGCTCGAGGAAGGCCTTCTGCGCTTGACGGAACTCAACATTGCGCCGCACGGCTTCTTCGACGAAGCCAGACAGCGTCTCGCCAGCTTGGAGCAAATCCTCGGCGGCTTGGCGCAGTTCCGGTGAAACGCGTACGGCGGGAATAGCGGCAGTCTTCATGATTTGTCCTCGCGAATTACATTTGTAATGCACAATAGTGCAGGAGTACCGACTGAATCGCAAGCCTGGGAGAAACCTCCTGGTGCTTGTGCGAAGCGCACTCACGACGCGAGTGGCCCTTCATTGCGTTGATGCCGCAATTCTCGATGGAGGTGAGCCACGCCGCTGGCTGCGGTTGTTGGCCACTGGGCAGTTTAGGCACATGCGGCTGGTCGGTAAGTCAAGTGAGCCGGTCGACAGCGTCCGCTTTGCGGCGCCAACCGCCAACGGCAGCTATTGGCCGGGTCCGGCCCGTCAGAGTGCGGGCCGGAGGCCACCGTCAACGGCGGCAATGCGGTGCATATCAGTCCTTCGTCGCAAGCGTCCGTTCAGGTTCGTGAAGCCGCCTCATGACGCACGGTTCAGCCCTGGCGGGAGGCGACCCAAACCTGCCGGTCGAGTATTTCAAAGCGGCCGTTCGCAGCAACAACCGACGGGACGGAAGCTGCCGTTCGTTACGCCGAGGCCCTGTGGGCGCCTGAGCGGCAGGTTTGAAGTTGGACCGGCCAGTGAGCGAAGGACAGCGCCGGTCAGCCACCGGCCATCAAGAGACATTCACCAAGCGCAGAACTTGCATTGTCGAACGCCCGGTATGTTATACCGCAGCAGACATTCAGCGCGGCTGGTGCTGGTGCTGCTGACTTATCTGGTTGGCCCTGCCGGCTGATTTTGTCCCACCGGCTGGGGTTGCGCCGATAGGAATTGGCTATCGACTCCATGCCGACAATCAATTAGCACTCGCCGCCGGTCCCTCCTATCATTAATGCGAGGTTCTGCGCCGCACATAGGAGGGAAATATGGACACCAAGATTGATATGAAGGCCGGCAAGTGCCCGTTCAACCACATTGCGGGCGTCGGCAGGACGAACCGCGACTGGTGGCCGAACCAGCTGCGGCTGGAACTGCTGCACCAGCATTCCGTCAAGTCCGACCCGATGGGCGAGAACTTCGACTACGCCAAGGCGTTCAAGAGCCTCGACTACAAGGCGCTGAAGAAGGACCTGGTCAAGCTGATGACCGACTCGCAGGAGTGGTGGCCGGCGGACTTCGGCCACTATGGGCCGCAGTTCATCCGCATGTCCTGGCACGCCGCCGGGACCTACCGAGTCACCGACGGCCGCGGCGGCGGCGGCCGGGGCCAGCAGCGCTTCGCCCCGCTCGACAGCTGGCCCGACAACGTCAACATCGACAAGTCGCGCCGTCTGCTGTGGCCGATCAAGCAGAAGTACGGTAACAAGATCTCTTGGGCCGACCTGCTCATCCTGGCCGGCAACGTCGCGCTGGAGTCGATGGGCTTCAGGACCTTCGGCTTCGGCGGCGGCCGTCCGGACGTGTGGGAGCCGGACGAGGACGTGAACTGGGGTGCCGAGATCGCATGGCTGGGTGTCGACAAGCGCTTCAGCGGCGACCGCGAGCTGGACCAGCCGTTCGGCGCCACCCACATGGGCCTGATCTACGTCAACCCGGAAGGCCCGAACGCCAGCGGCGACTACATGGCCGCCGCCAAGGACATCCGTGCCACCTTCGGCCGCATGGCGATGAACGACGAGGAGACCGTCGCCCTCATCGCGGGCGGCCATACCTTCGGCAAGTGCCATGGCGCCGCCCCGGAATCGCACAAGGGTCCCGAGCCGGAAGGGGCACCGCTGGAAGCGCAGGGCCTGGGCTGGATGAGCGAGTACGGCACGGGGCACGGCGGCGACACGATTTCCAGCGGCATTGAAGTGACCTGGACCAAGACGCCGGCGCTGTGGAGCAACAACTACCTCGAGAACTTGTTCAAGTACGAGTGGGAGCTGACCAAGTCACCGGCCGGCGCCAAGCAATGGGTGGCCAAGAACGCGCCGGAGATCATCCCCGACGCGCACGACCCGTTGAAGAAGCACAAGCCGACGATGCTGACCACCGACCTGACGATGCGCTTCGATCCGGAATTCGGGAAGATCTCGCGCGGGTTCCTGGACGACCCGCAGGCCTTCGCCGATGCCTTCGCGCGCGCTTGGTTCAAGCTGACGCACCGCGACATGGGCCCGCGAGCACGCTACCTCGGACCGGAGGTTCCTGCCGAAGAACTCATTTGGCAAGACCCCATCCCGGCCGTCGACCACACGCTGATCGATGAGAAGGACATCGCCGCGCTCAAGAGCAAGGTGCTGGCTTCGGGGCTGTCGGTCTCGCAGCTCGTCTCGACCGCCTGGGCGTCGGCGTCCACCTTTCGCGGCTCCGACAAGCGTGGCGGCGCCAACGGCGCGCGCATCCGCCTCGCGCCACAGAAGGACTGGGAGGTCAACCACCCGGCCGATCTGACGAAAGTGCTGAAGACGCTGGAGGGCATCCAGAAAGAGTTCAACGGGGCGATCACCGGCGGCAAGAAGGTCTCGCTCGCCGACCTAATCGTGCTGGCCGGCTGTGCGGGCGTCGAGCAGGCCGCGAAGAAGGGCGGCGTCGAGGTGAAGGTTCCCTTCACGCCCGGGCGCATGGACGCCTCGCAGGCACAGACGGACGTCGAGTCCTTTGGCGTACTCGAGCCGATCGCCGACGGCTTCCGCAACTATCTGAACGGCAGGTACACCGTCACCGCCGAGGCCATGCTCATCGACAAGGCGCAGCTTCTGACGCTCACGGCGCCCGAGATGACGGTCCTCGTCGGTGGCATGCGTATGCTGGGAACCAACGTCAGCGCCTCCAAGCACGGCGTCTTCACCTCCAAGCCCGAGGCGCTGACCAACGACTTCTTCGTGAACCTGCTCGACATGGGCACGACGTGGACGCCGGTCTCTGACGCGAACGACGTGTTCGAAGGGCGCGACCGCAAGACCGGCGAGGTAAAGTGGACCGGCACGCGCGTCGATCTCGTCTTCGGCTCCAACTCGCAGCTGCGGGCTATCGCCGAGGTCTATGCCAGCGCGGACGCGAACGAGAAGTTCGTGCAAGACTTCGTGGCGGCTTGGAACAAGGTGATGAATGCTGATCGCTTCGACCTGGCGTGATCTCGGCTAAACGGTCTTCCTTCGAGCACTGTCAAAGCGCAGCCTCAACCGGACATTGGATTGTCCGGTCGAGGTGAACGAGATCAAGGCCGTGTGGAGAACGCGCGCGGCGGTTTCGCTGACGCACACCGGGGGAGCGCCCACGAGCGTGGGTCCCCCGGCTCCCCGTTGCGACAGGCGCCGCCTGGATTGCGGCCGACGTTGCGATAATGCAATCTTACGGGTGTAGGTCTACCGTTGATAATAAAATCAATGGCTTATGAGTATGCTGATAGTGTGTCCAGACGAAATTGGTCTGGCATGGGTGGGGGTGGGCCAACCTCGTGATAGAAGGCGGTTGGATTTGCGAGAAACAACCACCGGAGGCTGGCCCATGGAAAGTGTAGCGAAAGTTGGCGCGCTCAAGGAAAAGGCGCGTGTCGGCGGCAAGGCGCTGGAGAGCCTATTGTGTTTTATCGAGGGGCGCAGGCGCTGCGCAAGTGACCATGGAGAAGGGTTCGAAGCGTTCGAGCGCGAAGTGCGCCGGCGCTTTGCCGAAGCCGAGCGCGAGTTTGTCGGCGAAGAGCTGGCGCGGCTGGACGTGACGCTCCCGGTGCTGAGGATCGAGGGGGTGCTCTACCGACGGGTGGTCAGCGGCTACGGCGAATACATGACGGCGGCCGGACCGGTGAAGGTGCTGCGCCACCGTTACCGTGCGGCGGGCACCAACGGGCAGAGCGAATGCCCGCTGGAGTTGCGTGCTGGGATCGTCGAGGGGTTCTTCACCCCGCTGGCCGCGCGGATGGGCTTGTGGGTGGTCACCCATCTGACGCCGGCCGAAGGCGAGCAGTTGTTTGGCGAGTTGGGCGGCATGCACCCCTCACGCAGCAGCCTGGACCGACTGCCCAAGGCGATTGACGCGAAGTGGGAACAACATCGTATGCAGTGGGAGAGCCAGTTGCGCGAGCAGGCGCCGCCCCTCGCCCAGGCCGCCGTGCTTGCGGTCTCGCTGGACGGGGTGATGGCGCCGATGAAAGACGGGCAGCGCGAGGACAAACGCGAACAAAGCCGACAGCAGGGCAAGCCCACCAAGGGGCCAGCGGGATTTCGCGAAGTGGGCTGCGGCACGCTGAGCCACTATGACGGGGCCGGCGAGCGGCTGCGCACGGTGCGTCATGCGCGCATGCCCGAGCCGAAGAAGTGCACACTCAAGCGCCAACTGGTGGCCGAAGTCGAACATGCGCTCCAGAACCAACCGCAACTACGACTGGTCAAGGTGGCCGATGGGGCGCGCGACAACTGGGAGTTCCTCGCCAAGGAACTGCCCCCAGGCGAGGAAGTGGTGGACTTCTACCACGCCGCGGAACATCTGCGGCGGGCCTTCGGTCATGTCTATGGTGAAACGTCCCCTAAGGCGCAGGCCCGCTTCAAGGAATACCGCCATCTGCTGCTCAAGGCCGAGGACGGCGTGGGCAGGGTGATCCGCACGCTCGCCTACCATCACAGCCGCAAGCGCCGTTGCAAGGCGCTCAAGCAGGAACTCACGTACTTCCGGCGCAACCGCGCACGCATGGACTATGCGCGACTGCGTGCCGAGAATCTGCCGATCGGCTCGGGCGTGGTGGAGGCGGCCTGCAAGACGCTGGTGACCCAGCGCATGAAACGCTCGGGGCAACGCTGGAGCATCGACGGCGGGCAGGCGATCCTCACCTTCCGTGCGCTGGCGCAGAGCGAGCGCTTCGATGCCGCGTGGCAGCTCGTCTCGGCTCAATACCGGCGCGAGATTCACTTCCCCGAAAACGTCGTGCCGCTTCCGACTCGCCGGGCATCAGTATGAGAGTTACACCCAATCTTACGCAAAGGGCAGCTTCGGCCAAGGTGCCGTCGGCCAAGTGGTCTTCCCGAGCGTCAGCTTCGCTATCGGTAAGTGGTCATTCATCACGATTTGGCACGAATACCCGCAATGGGTCGGCTGCCGTCCGCCGACCGTGACAACTCAATGGCCCCTTGAGAACTGGAGCGGCCAACCAGGCCAAGAGGCGCCGAAAATCGATCACCAATGCCCGGATCAGTCTGAAAGCTGTCGTCCTGGCTTTTCAGGCCACCGGCAGTGCACGACCCACTTCGGGCATTCGCGGAGTAATCTTGACGGGCTGCAATGCGCCCTTCAGCGGACAGTCATTCGGGCCTACGTCCACAGTCGGGTAAGGAACACGCCTCGCGGCGTGTCCCTCCCCTAAGTGACGTGTCGAAAGCCGACAACGCCAATAGGAGCACCAATATTATGTGGAGCGACGAAGCGCGACAGGCGGCTTGATGTCTGCGTTGGCGACGTCGACTCCACATAAAACCGGGCTCAACTGAAAACCAGCGCTCGATCGTCGAGCACCCGAAGTGCACCGCCAGCCCCGTGCGCGGATGCTGCCAGGCGCGCACTGACAGCTCGCGCAGCCTGACCCGCAACTGGCCCGGCTCGGGCGGGGCCGCCAGCAGTGGCCCGATGATCGCAAAGCGCAGCCGCGCCCAGCGATCCCGCTCGAGCGGATCGTATCGTCTCGTCATGCAGGCTCCCAGTGCGGGCGGCAAGGCGCTCGCCGCCCGAGAGGACCCAGCCTACAAACCGGCCGCGCCGTTGGCGACACCCAAGTTCTGCGGGCGCCTTACGATCGTCTACCGAACCTCGCTGTGCGTGCTCAACGGGGCGATCAGCACCAGCGCCTGCAACGCTCGCGTGGCCGCATCCGCCGCCGAGAATCGGGCCAGCAATCCAGCCGGCAGCAACCCCGTGATCGGCGCCACGAACCGGCCGCGCAGCGACTGCCACAGCGCCGTCGTGGGGAAGACCTCGTTCCACCAGTCGCGCCAGCGATCCAGCGTCGCCCACGGCACGCGCAGCGTCGCGCACGACTGCGCGCGCCCCGCACCCGAGACGCCTCCGCGCAGCGCCGAGGCCAGCAGCACCATCGCACCGACGTAGACCCGCCGCCCGAGATAGAACACCGAGCGCGGCGTGAGCCGGCGCCGGCACTGATCGCAGCAAAAACTCAGCCGCGTGTGATCGACCTCGCGCTGTGAAGCACGCCACCGCACGAGCATCCGGCAACGCGAACATCGGCCGCTCGCTCCTCATCGAAGCGCAGCAGCAATTCGAAGAACTTGGGGTATTGCAGAACGTTATGGCACACTCGATGCGCCTTTCTTGAGCTTGGTCGATTGCGACGGGCACGCCCTCGGGGATTTGCAAGATCCTCGAGGGCACCACACCCTGCATCGATCAACCAATGCGATCAAGAAGCAGCGTTTCACCATCGGAAAGACTGCTCGCGCTCACGGTCCCGGTCTCGTGTATGCCATGAACCCAGCATCACCCGCGAACCTGACCCACGTCCTGACGGCCATCGAGGCCGCGGCGACGATCGCGTTCGCGCTCTCCGGCCTGCTGGAGGCGGCTCGCAAGCGGCTCGATGCCGTCGGCGTCTGCATCGTGGCCGGGCTGGCTGCGTTCGGGGGCGGCACGCTGCGCGACGTGCTGCTCGACCGCCGGCCCTTCTTCTGGGTCGAGCACGCGGGCTGGCTATGGGTGCTGCTGGGCCTGTGCGCGCTCGCCATGCTGTTCATGCGCGCCCGCCACTTCGCGCCCACCGCACGGGCGATGCAGTGGCCGGATGCCGCAGGCCTCGGCTTGTTCACTGCCAGCGGCACGCAGATCGCGCTGCATGCCGGCTCGCCCGCCATCGTTGCGGTCTTGATGGGCGTGGTCACGGCCGTGTTCGGCGGCGTGCTGCGCGACATCGTCTGCAACGAGATTCCGCGCGCCTTCAGTGACCACCGGCCCTATGCCATCTGCGCCTTCGCGGGTGGCTGGGTGCTCGTCGGCGCGCAGGCGCTGGGCGCATCCGACGCGGTGGGCCTGGTCTGCGCCGCGGTGGTGGCCGCCGCGCTGCGCGCGCTGGCGCTGCTGACGGGTTTCACGCTGCCACGCTGGTCGCCCAAGGACGACTGATCCGACGGTGCTGCCGGGTGACCGCGCGGTCGAACGGTTGGCGACGCCTGGCGCTGCGCCCGGGTCAGCCTGGGATGGCCGCTTGGTGGTCAATCCACGCACGACAGCTTGTGGCCGGCAGGGGCCGTTTGGTCAACGCGCTTGCAACGTTTGCCGGCGTCGTCGCCCCGAAGAAACGGCCGCAGCCGGTGGGCTCCCGGACTTCGTGTCGCGCCAACGCAAGCCCAATCCCGGAGCGATCGAACAAGATAGAGTGGCCCGGGAGGGCGGAGCGGAAAGCGTTCCCCTACTGCGCCCGGAAGCCCATCCCGTCTATCACGTTCCACAGAACGTGCGGTAGCACGCTGTCACCTCGGAGGGCGCCGGCTCGGCATACTGTGCTAGTTCGGGAAGTTCCTCGAACGGCCGCGTGAGGGCGTCGAGCAACCGTCGGAACGGGACCAGGTCGTCTTCGTCCGACGCGGCAGCCAGCGCCTCCTCCACGCGGTGGTTGCGTGGGATCACACTGGGATTGACGCTGCGCATCGCCTCGGCACGTGCCATGCCTGCCGTCGCCGCGCCTGCCGGTGCACTGCCGTCTTCGCTCGCGCAGCGTACGCGCCAGCGCGCTAGCCATTCATCGGGTGCGCGCGCGTCGGCGAACAGCGCACGCAGCGGCGATTCGTCACCGGCTGCGACGTCGGCCAGCCGCCGCCACCCGAGGGTGAAATCCACTCGCTCGGCTTGGAGCAAGGCCAACCAGTCCTCGGCCAGTGCGGCATCGCCGCTATCGTCAACCGCTTCGCCGTGACGTAGCCCAAGCTTGGCGCACTGTCCGCGCAGCAGGTGCCCGCGGTACTGCACCGGGAAAGTGGCGACGACCTCGGTGGCCATCGCCACGGCCTGCTCGACATCGTCGGCGAGCAGGGGCAGCAGCGCTTCGGCCAGGCGTGCCAGGTTCCAGCAGGCGATCTCGGGTTGCTGTCCGAAGGCGTAGCGTCCGCCGTGGTCGATGGAACTGAACACAGTGGCGGGGTCGTAGGCCTCCATGAATGCGCACGGCCCGTAATCGATCGTCTCACCCGATATCGCCATGTTGTCGGTGTTCATCACGCCATGGATAAAACCCACGTTCATCCAATTCGCGATCAGGGCAGCCTGACGTTCGGCCACGCTCTGCAACAGCGCCAGGAAGGGCTGCGCTGCGCTTCCAAGTGCGGGGTCGTGCCGCGCAATCGAGTACTCGGCCAGTCTGCGCACGCGTTGCACATCACCCCGCGCGGCAAAATACTCGAAGGTCCCGACTCGGATGTGGCTCGCCGCTACACGTGTCAGCACGGCGCCAGGCAGCGTTTGCTCGCGGTTGACCGGCTCGCCCGTCGCGGCGACCGCCAGAGCGCGGGTGGTAGGGATGCCCAACGCGTGCATGGCTTCGCCGAGCAGCACCTCGCGAAGCATAGGCCCGACGGCGGCCTTGCCGTCTCCCCCGCGGGCGAAGGGTGTCCGGCCAGATCCCTTGAAGGCGATGTCGCGCCGGCGGCCATGTCGGTCGATCACTTCGCCGAGTAGCAGCGCGCGACCGTCGCCGAGTTGAGGTGAGAATCCGCCGAACTGGTGGCCTGCATAGGCCTGTGCCAGCGGTTCGGCGCCATCGGGTAATGCATTTCCGGCGAACGTCGCTGCCCCTGCATGGCCGTCCAGCGCCGTGACGTCGAGGTCGAGTTCTGCCGCCAAGGAATCATTGAGAAACAGCAGCCGCGGAGCAGGAACGGCGTCCGGTCGCCAAGGCACGTAGAACCCCTGGAGTTCGCGAGCGAAAGAATTGTCGAACCGGAATGTGGCGCTTGAAGCCATCGGCAGATACGTTGTGACGATCCACGAGTTTGCCACACCGCGTCGGACAGAGCCGGCTCCGGAAAACGGGACACGGAGAGACGCGGTAAAGAGGTGGATCGCTCTACGACGGCAGTCAGACTGAAAAGGAACGATCGATACAAGGCAAGAGAAGCAACCATGGGGCGCCGTTCAAGGCCAAGGTTGCGTTGGCCGCGCTCAAAGGCGACAAGTCGCTGGCGGCGCTTTCCGCGCAGTACCAAGGGCATCGGAGCCGGATCGTGGCCTGGAATCAGCATCTGGCCGAGCATGCCGACGCGGTGTTTGGGGCGGGGAAGAAAGCGGCAGGCCCGACGTTCCAGGACGTGCCGGCCAAGATCGGCCAGCTTGCGCTGGACAAGGACTTCTTGTTCGTCGCGCTCGGTCGCATCAACCATGCGAGCGCCAATGATCCCCCGGTGCGCAAGTGCGACCCCAGCCGTTTGATTACCTCCCGCGCCAGTTGCCGCGGCGTAGCCGGCGAGGACGGCAAGCTTGAAGCGGTTGCACTGGCGGGGAAAATCCGGAGAGCGCTCCATCTCGAGCACACCATGCTTGACTACCGGCACAGCGTCAGACCCAACGACATCGCCAAGGGCACGTGCGTCGTTGCGAGGAAATTCACGCGAATGCAGAGTGAGTCCCTGGCTACGCGCCATGCCGATCTGCTAGCGGTTCGGGCCACCCGAAAACAAGCCCGCCCCAATCGAACACGCCGATCAATCAACTTCAGAAAATACTTGTTTAAACATTAGCGCGGTCTTATTTTACCGTCTGACAACTCGCTTCGAACACCCGGCCGCCAACCATCGTCCCGTCCCATTCCGGCAAGATAGACAACCCGCCTGCCACGCGAGGAAAACCATGCAAAACCCTGTCATACAGTCCTTCTTCGACCCGGGCACCTTTACCGTCAGCCACGTCGTGTCCGATCCCACCACCCGCCAGGCCGCCATCATCGACAGCGTGCTCGATTTCGATCCGAAGGCCGGACGCACCTCATACGCGAGTGCAGATCGGATCATCGGGTACGTCCGCCAGGGGGGAATGAAGATTGAATGGCTGCTTGAAACCCATGCCCACGCAGATCATCTATCCGCAGCGCCCTATTTGAAGGAGAAGCTCGGCGGCAACACCGGCATCGGGATCCACATTCGCGAAGTTCAATCGGTATTCAAGAAGGTGTTCAACGCCAAGGACATGAACACGGAAGGCGTCGAGTTCGACAAACTTTTCGACGACGATGAGTTGTTCCGGATCGGCGAACTCGAAGTGCGCGTGCTTCACACCCCCGGACACACGCCCGCCTGCCTGACTTACGTCATCGGCCGGGACGCCTTCGTCGGCGACACTCTGTTCATGCCGGACTACGGTACCGCACGCTGCGACTTTCCAGGCGGCGATTCGGCAACGCTTTACCGCTCGATACGCAAAGTTCTCGCGCTTTCGCCGGATACGCGCCTGCACCTGTGCCACGACTACCCCCCCGACGATCGCCCCCCGCACTGGGTGACTACCGTTGCGGCAACGCGCGCAAATAACATCCACGTCCGGGACGGCGTATCCGAAGCCGAATTCGTCGCCCTGCGTACCGCACGCGACAAGACACTTGGCATGCCCACGCTCATCCTGCCTGCGGTGCAGGTCAACGTCCGCGCAGGTCGGTTGCCACCACCCGAAGACAATGGAGTCAGCTACCTCAAAATTCCCCTCAACCTGCTGTGACTGATAGCGAACGATGACCGAACTCAGCGGGCTTGCAGCACTGCTCGGTACACTGGTTGGCTTGGTGTTGGGCCTGACCGGCGCCGGTGGTGGTGTGCTGGCAGTACCCGCGCTAATGCTGGGCCTCGGCATGAGCCTGACCGATGCCACCCCGGTATCGCTGGTCGCGGTGGGTGCCGCAGCAAGCCTTGGGGCAGCTGTCGGCTTGCGCAATCGCCAGGTGCGCTATCGGGCGGCATTGCTGATGTCGGGCTTGGGCATACTCACTGCTCCAATCGGCGTATGGCTGGCTCATCATCTGCCCCAGACACTGCTGGTTGTGATCTTCTGTGCGCTGATGCTGCTGATCGCGGTGCGCATGTTGCAGCAGGTACTCCCCCACCGAAGCAGCGACGGCGGCCCGCGACAAGAAGCGGTCAACTGCATGCTCAACCCGGAGACCGGTCGCTTCCGCTGGAACACCCGATGCTCGGTGACGCTTGCAGGAATTGGTGGCGTGGCAGGCCTGTTCACCGGCATGCTCGGTGTCGGTGGGGGGTTTCTCATTGTGCCGGCCTTTCGGCAGTTCAGCGACCTGACGATGCAGGCCGCATCAGCCACCTCGCTTGCCGTGATTGCCCTTGTCTCCACGAGCACCGTGATCGGCACCCTGCTGCATGGCGGGCAGATCAGTCGGGTCGGATGGGCATTCATCGTCACGACAGGGGTCGGCATGCTGATCGGTCGTGCACTCGCGATATGGATTCCTGGCCGATGGCTGCAAACCGGCTTTGGCATGGTCGTCCTGTTGGTCGCAGTTGCCTGGCTCGTCAGACTGTTCGCCTGACCCAATATGGAAGCTTGAGCAATGAAATCGGTTGAACAGGCGGTACAGGCAGACCTCCTTCATCCTCCAACCGCAGCAACGGGTCGAAAGGTCCGGTTGGTGAACGGCTGGCGCGAACAAAGACCTGCCGGCACCAATGACCAACTTGCGGAATACCGGCCAGTTTGTGCGAAGGTCAGCGCAGAGTAGGAGTAGGGCCGCGACCTGCTCCGCCTACTCGGAGGTGGGGTAATGTTCACGTTCAATTCGAGTTTCTGGCGACCGGCCGATAGCCACAGATGGAGAGGGGCTGGCTATAGGGTCTTCCCGTTTGCGGCCATTTGGGCGACTCAGCACTCGGAGGTGCTGCCGCAAGGCCCGTACCTTCTGCGAGGGAGCTGGGTCGGATCAATGTCGTAGTCGGCCGTCCGACAGGACGACGGCAGGACTGCGTATCGATAGTTCGTGACCAATAGAAATGGCCACCATCGAACGCGATGGTGGCCATGTCAACCTGCTACAAGTCGGAGAGGATCGGCCACGCAGGGCCGATCCTGCAGATCGCCTCAAGCTGCCACGAGTTCCTTCCACTCGTTCTGCGACAGATCGATCAGCTTGCCGCCGAGCGACTCGAATTCCGTTGCCCGATCGTAGTCGCCGACCTCCTGCGAGAAGTGCGTTACGGCATTGACAAGGCCATACGCCGACAGATCGTGTCCTTCGATCAGGTGCTGAAGCACACCGGTCCGCTCCGGCTCGTTGAGCCCATAACGATTGGCCAGGACCGCGACAGTTTTGACAAGGTCAGCGGTCAGACGGATGCCCATCGTCTTCTGCAACTTGTCGCCGATCTGGCGAAACGTTGCTTCAGAGACAGCCGCCTGAACAACATCCCGGACCTTCAGAAAGAACGCCTTGTCGTCGGCCCGCAGTGTATCGTCCTGGAACACGGTCACCGCCTCGTCGCCGGTTTCGATCATCTTCCCGATATGGGTCTTGCGCAGCGATCGATCCGATGCAATGAGTCCATTACTGCAGACGAGCCGATAGATCAGCGGCTGGACCGACAGCGTCCCGCAACCGACCTCGGAGTTCGACACCACGACGCCGGCCTGAATGACATCGCCGGGCGCGACTTCATACTCGACTGCCGGCGTCACGACCTTCAGGTACATCTTCGTATCGGTGAGTTCCACCGACTCGAAACGGGCACCGGGCAGCCGTTGCAGCACCGGCAGGACCTGTTCGGCCAGGTCGAAGTTATCGAGCCGGCGATAGCGCGACGACAGGACCGCCCGGACCTTGCCGTCCAGGGTCCGGATCATCCGGTTCTCGTCCTCGACGCCAAACCAGGTGTTGACGTTGCGATCGAGGAGGGCGGGCTGCTCCTGGCGCATCCGCTCGAAGTACGCGAAAGGAATTTTGAGCTTGTCCGCCAGCTGGCGACGCGCAAGCTCCGTGGTCTCGTAAGCGCGCAGGCCATCCGCCTCGTGGATCAGCAAGCTGCAGAGCTTCGACTCACCGGTACTGCACGTCATGTGCGACGAAGGAACGACGAGATCCTTCTTGGACTTCAGTTGCCGCTTGAGTTCGACGGCGAGGTCGAGAGTACGTCCGCTTTTCATGGGAATCTCCAAAAAAGCGGGGACGCGCATACCCCGGCCGGGGTACGAAACACGTCCCCGCGGGTACGAATGAAGACCGACAGCGTCGGTCCGAACGAAGCGCGGGCTATTCCGCGCGATCACTTGAGGGCTGCCTCTTGGCCGATCACTCGACCCTGGTATGGCAGCTACCAGACCAAAACCTTTGCACTGTCCACTCGCAATCGCCAAGAATCGCGACAACACCAAGAGACACTGGAAAAGCCGGGGTGCAGCGTCAGCTGCACCCCGTGAGCCCTATGCCGCCTTGAGCGTCCTGGCAAGACGTCTGACCCAGACATCCTCCCAATCGTCTCCGGCCTGCTTCGGGATATACACGTCGACCCGGATCGGAAACCCGCGCCGACGCTCTTCCTTCTTCACCCTGCGAGCCAGGGCATAGGCGGCCGCCTGACCGTCATAGGCCTTGTCGGCATCGTTGTCGCCGTAGATGCTGAGCCGTTTCACCGACTCAGGGATCCACAGTTTCTCCATGTTGCCGCAGTTCAATGCCGGCCAAACCGGTTTCCCGGTGGCCAGATGAACCGCCAGCGACTTCTCGATGCCTTCGGCCACTGCCAGCTCATCGAGCACCGGGAACATGCGAACCGCCGCCCCGTTGATCCCGGAGCTCAGCAGCTTCTTCACATCCGGCAGATCGGCCTTGCGGCCCGCCTGCAGGTAGGTCCGGTGCAGCGTGACCGCGACCCCGTCCTGCCCCTGCACACATGCCAGCATGGCCGGATACGCCCCGACCTTTTTCGACTTGCCGCCTTCCTTCACAAAATACCCGAGACACGGGTGAAAGCGCAGGACACTGGGGTAGCGGTCCATCTTCAGGCCGCGATTTGTGAGGTACGCATCGACTTCATCGCCCGCCGTGACCGGACACGCCTCATCCCAAATCTTCCGGGCCAGTTTGCGCATCCTGTCAGCGGGTGGGGCCGGCGAAACCGCACCAGCCGCCGCCACCGGTTTCCCGACGACCGTCTCCACCTTCTTGAAGACGTCGATGAACCCCAGGCCCAGTGCCATCTCCGCCAGCCTGAACCCGTCTCCAGGACCACAACCCCGGCAGTGAAAGTCGCCGTGCCGGTACTTGTCGGTGTACTGAAACCGATCGGTACCGCCGCAACCCGGACAAGGCTGATTGCGCCTGTTGAGCAACTTCGCATCGACCCCGATTGCTTCAAGGATCGCTGTCCAGCTACCTTCCGCCCGGCCCTTGACGTCGCTCAGACGCTGCTCGAATTCGCGATTTTCCATGATGGTCACGCGCCTTCGCTCAGCCGCAGGCACCGGTAGCGCCGCAGGCAGAACACCGCTCGCAGCCATCCACCTTGAATACGGCACACTCACCGCACTCGGCGCAGCGCTTGCCGCTTATCGTCTCGTTGGCTGCCCGATGCTCTGGGCGAACCATCGAACCGCCACCCAGCGCCCGCCCTTCACCATCGAGCAGCCCCAGCACCTTGTACCGATGCAGGAGCAGATGGGCGATGTAGGCGATCGTCGACGGATAGTGGGCCTGCTTGCCGTTGCCGGGCATCCAGTGCATGAAGTCCAGCTCGGCCTCGGCGTAGTTCAGCAGCTTGCGCAGCTTGAGACCGATCCACGCCGGGTCATGCACCCACATATCGACACTCAACAACTTGCACAGCCCGTCGAGCGCCCGCGGATAGACCCCGGACAACCACACGCTGTAAGGCCGTACCGTGCCATCGGGTAACTCGAGCTCCTTCAGGCCGACCACGAAATCATCGCCGGCGCGCGGGTTGAGTACGTCCCACGTCCACGACAAGGTTCCTTCGCCTTTCGACTTCGGTTCCTTCAAAAACAGCAGCGAGTCCATCAGCGGGGTCGGTGTGCCCTCGAGCGCACCGAACGCACCCATCGCTTCGCAGCGATACTCCACCAGCTTGGCAAAGTAGGGGACGATGCCGTCGAAGAACCGGACACCTTCCGCGGGAAACGCCGCTTCAAACGACCGCGGATCCGCAGCCTTGAGCAACTTCTCCAGCTTGAACCTGAGCCACGAACAGTCGTTCGAGCGCATGTCCATCGACAGTGTCTTGGCCACCGCACCCAGGCCCCGCGGTTGATCCACCCCGTTGACCCAGGCCTCGAACGGAACGCCCTGATCGTTCTGCCCGACAAACAAGCCGGCATCGATCACGCCCGGCACATTCATCATGTAGGTCCAGGCCATGTTGCCGCCTTCGAACACCGGGCGCGACGGGTACTGCAGTGTGGCCACCACATTGGGCACCGCATCAAGGCGCACACGCCGGTCCGGGTCGTCCTGCTCGCGCAGATCGGCCGCAACCGGCACTGCCACCGCAGAGGGGACACTGAGCACCGCACCCAGCACCGCATTGGGCCGGTACGTCGCGATGCCTTTGAGACCCGCTTTCCACGCCGACAAGTACAGGTCTTCGAATGCCCCGAAGGGATAATCCTCGGGCACATTGACCGTCTTCGAGATCGACGTATCGACGAATGGCGCCACCGCCGCCACCATGTCCTTGTGTGCCTGCGCCGACAGCTCCAGCGCAGTCACGAAGTAAGGCGGCAGCTTTCCTTCTGCTTCCTGCGAAACCGCGCCTGAGGCCACCAGATGCCGATACAGGCGCCAGGCGTGATCTTCCACTGCAAACGCCTTGGTGCTGCCATCGGCCATCCGCTTCCTGCGCGTGTAAGTCCACGCGAACGGCGGTTCGATGCCGTTGGACGCGTTGTCGGCGAAGGCCAGTGTGATCGTCCCGGTCGGGGCGATCGACAACAGATGGCTGTTGCGTACTCCGTGCAGCCGGATCCCTTGCTTGATGCTTGCCGGCAAGCGCGCGGCAAAGTGCTTGCCCTCGAGGAACCGCTCGGCATCGAACAGGGGAAGGCCCCCTTCTGCCTGGCCAGTTCCACCGAGGCCAGATACGCCGTGTCGCGCATCACCTCGCCGATCCGGGCGGCCATCGAGCGGGCCGCCGGCTCGTCGTACCTCAGCCGCAGCATGATCAGTGCGTCGCCGAGCCCGAGAAACCCCAGCCCGATTCGCCGCTTGGACGTCGCTTCGAGCCGCTGCTGTTCGAGCGGCCAGACCGTCAGGTCCAACACGTTGTCGAGCATCCGCACTGCCACCGAAACGGCGTCACGGAAGCTAGCGAAATCGAACTCGGCGCGCGCCGTGAACGGATGGCAAACATGCCGCGTCAGATCGATCGACCCCAGGTCGCAGCAGCCATAAGGTGGCAGCGGCTCCTCAGCGCACGGGTTGGTCGCCTCGATCACCTCGCAGTAGTGCAGGTTGTTGTCGCGATTGATGCGATCGAGAAACAGGATCCCCGGCTCCGCGTGGTCATAGGTCGACCGCATGATCTGGCTCCAGAGGTCCACAGCTTGCACGACCCGATACACCCAGAGCCCGTCATCGCGCTGATACGCACCGCCCGCCTTGAGTTCATCGGTCGGCTCGGCCGCGTGCACCAGAGCAAACGCATGCACCGCTTCGACGGCTTCCATGAAAGCATCGGTGACGGCCACCGAGATATTAAAGTTGGCCAGGTCACCGCTGTCCTTCGCATGGATGAAGGTCTCGATGTCCGGATGGTCGCAACGCAGCACGCCCATCTGAGCACCGCGGCGCGCACCCGCCGACTCCACGGTTTCACACGAGCGATCGAACACCCGCATGTAGGACACCGGTCCGGATGCCCTGGACTGGGTACTCCTGACGCGCGCACCACTCGGACGAATCGCCGAGAAGTCGTAACCGACACCGCCGCCGCGGCGCATCGTCTCGGCCGCTTCGGCAAGCGCCGTATAGATACCGGGACGACCATCGACCGCATCGCGTATCGAGTCACCGACCGGCTGCACGAAGCAGTTGATCAGGGTTGCCGAAAGCGCGGTACCGGCGGCCGAGCAAATCCGGCCCGCGGGTACGACGCCGAGGCGCTGTTGTGCGTCGAGAAACACGTCCGCCCATGAATGCGGGTTGACGGGCTCGACGGATGCCAGCGCCGTTGCGACGCGACGACGTACGTCGTCGACGGTGACTTCACGGCCCTTTGCATACTTCTCGCGCAGCACTTCACGCGAAATCTCCTGTTCCGGAAGCACGCCGACTGCATCGGGCTGATGAGACGCAAGATCATTGAGGTTCATGAGGATTCTCCAAACCGGGTTACCCACGTGGCAAGGCCTCGCCACCTGTGGGTGACAGGCTCGAATGCCGAACGAAGGCGGAATGTGAGGCGACGGTGTCGGCTCACGACGGGAAAAACCGAAGAAGCCAGCGCGGACACCTGCGATGACTTCGATGAGTTGGTGTGGGCTGGCAACGCAATAGGATCGCGATGGATCCCCGCGCCGCTCCGCACACCGACACTTCTCCTGGGCTGACTTGAGGACCGGTGGAACCGGCCGAAGGTCTGTCAGCGACCTTGGGGAAAACCTTTCCGCAGCGCGCTACGCAGAGCGGGCTGTGGAAAGAAGGTCGAAGCCTTCCTTCCCCTTTCCTTTAGTTCGTTACCGGTGTGAACAAGTGGCCGGAATGAAGGGCCACACCGATCCGGTGCTGACCTAGATCCTCCACCCTCACCACATCGGTGCCGAACGGTTCGTCGAGCCGGGTCACTTCGAAGAAGAAGGACCCGACCGCAACGCGATAAACCAGACGATCCGAGCCCGCGACGACGAACTGACGTCCTGGCAGGCCGGTCAGGATCTCCGCTTCCTTCACGAGGAACGCGATGTCAGCTGCCTGCCGAGCACGGACCAGGCCGCATGCACTTGCACGGCCGTCGATGATGGCGCCGTACATGGCTAGACCACCGGCAGAACGAGAGGCGCGTGCGCTGCGCAGTGCGACGAACCGGGGTGCCGGGCAACGCGCTTGAGCCTGCGCGGCGCTGGCGAATGGATCATCGACCGCATTCCATCGTTCTCACAAGGGCACGACAGGCAGGTGCCGCGTTCCTTCGCCGTCGCTTTGGCAATGTCGAAGTCGGCGCGGCCTGCCAGCCCATAGAGCAACAACAACATCGCAAGAAGCCCGACGGTCTTGATCATGGTGAACGTCCTTCACGCATTGCGAAGAGATCGCCGTTGCGCACGCGATCCCGTATCTGCTAGTTGATGTATTGCGGATTGCTCTCGAGCTTCGCCAACAACCACTCGGGATTGCTCCGGAGCGCCTCGGAAACCCAAGCCGGAAACCGCTCGACCGATTCCCGCATCCAGCGACGTGCCGCGTGGGCGATCCGCTCCCGCAGGTCACTCACATCGAAGGCCCCGATGAAGGGCAAGGGCGACAGCGGACTGCAGCTCACGACTCTTACGCAGTTCGCGAAGGAGAAAGGAAGTCCATCCTTGTCCGGATCGGTGAAGATCCAGTTCAGCGTCCAGATCTTCTCGGCCAAGGGCGCTTCCGGATCCTCGAGGCGCTGCACCTCTTTGAGCAGAAACCAGTGCAGCAGGACGACGTCCTCCTCGGACCAAGACGGCGGCGGATCGCCGTTGCCATCGCTGTCCCGTTCGATCTCTCTCGCAATCCTGGCGTCGAGATCCCCATACAAGAGAAGCGGACTGCATGCGCCCGCCCGGACACGACGCGCCACCTGCGAGTCTGGTGGCGATGTGGTTCGAGCGTGAAGAGCACTTGACATGGTTGCCTCCTGGAAAAGACGAAGGCAACGCACCCACACGGGCGCAATTGCCCCCGCAGGGTGAAATGAGACCCGACCGAAGGGTCAGGCTGTTGGGCTGGCTGGGAAGGGCAGCGAGAGCCGCCTGATCGGTGTGCCAGCTACCGATCGACATAAACCTTGCAGCGCGCGACAAGACCACGCCTTGAAAGGTCTCTCGACGGTAGCGACAGCGAGTAGAGGCCCGAAACGGACCCGTATCGCGGAGGAAAAGCGCGCGTGCGCGCTGATGACGTAAGGGCTGGCCTGATGATGACGCAGGGCTAGCTGCTGCGATGACGGGAACTTAATACCGGCGATTGCGCGTGTCAACGGCTCCATGCAGTTCGCGTTGGGCTAACGCCGAAAGGGCCGTTTTTTAGGGGGTATTCGCCCTATCTTAGTTGCTCTGATCGCCCCGATCATCAGGGCTTGCGCAGCCAACTGGGAAGGGAGAGGGAAATGAACGGACCCACCAACGTGAGACTCGATGACGGCGCCGCCAACCGACGAATCCTTGCACGCGAAGTTGTTGGCGATTACCGGCGCATCGAGCAGGCCAGTCTCAAGCAGAACGCCACCCTCAAGAGCCCGGAGGCAAAACGCATCTTCGCGCGTTACTTCCATTCGCTTCAGATCAATACCCATTTCATCTCGGAGATCGCACGAATCCGGCTGTCGACCGAGGACGTCGAGAAGGTCGAGGATGCACTCAGATCGGGCCTGGTGGAGCTGAAAGACGAACTGGGCAAGGCAATCGAGGGGGCCCAGCTCGTGTTCAGGAACGAAGGCATAACTTCAGAGGCCACGTACGACACGAAGCCGCTTGAAATCGAGGTGGGTGTCATCTCGTCGTTTGGTCGAAGGTACCTGGAGTGCCTGCAGCAGCTCGATCAACTGATGCCGATGCTCAGAACGCTCGAGATTCTCGAAGTGATCACGCCCACGGAGACCGATCGGCGACGGGCGCTGTTCAAGCGCGTGGCCAGCAAGCCCCCGAAATCGGCGCGATTCCTGGCAACCGGACTACGTGTGCGCATGAACGAAGTCGCCAGGCAGGCTGCAGAGCAAGCGGCGGGGCGTACCGAGAGGTCGGTTCAGGCGACGAGCGAGGAGGTGATTCAAGCCGATTGATCGGAAACAAGAAAGTCAGTCGGAACCCTCCAGAAGGAATGAGCGATTGACAGAGTCCCCCGAAAGTCTTTCGGCATATGTGAAAGCTCCGGGGGCCTGAATGCGCACTTGCGAAGATGGTTGCGTCCTTCCGGCAAGCCTGGACGAACTCCGCCGAGGTTGTCGGTATCGTCATCTTTCACTTGAACTGTGCCAGGAGGATACCGGATGAAACTCGCCAAAATTCCCGACCCTTCGATGAAGTTAATCGGCGGTTCTAGCACTGGCGTATTGACGTCCTCCCCGTCCTAACAAGTAAGGGTGGGGATTCCTGCTGCCAGACGGAGACGTCCCGCCGCGAGGATGTTGCGCGCCGCCTGGATTAACCCACCCAAACAGGTGCGCCCACCCACCCCAACTGCCGACCGTTCGACACTAAATTAATGCAAACGGTGTCTCAAACCCATTGACACGCTCCGCATACACGCTCGTGCAATGCCGGCTACGCCGGCGGCGCTATCCGTCCCCAACCAAGCTCGACGGCTCCGCCAATGGGTTCGGATTCGCGAACCAGATCGCTTGGATGGGGCCTCCCGCGCGGGTGGGTGATTTCACTGGCATCGCTTAGCGATTCCCGGGAGTTTGTCGGATGCGGCGATAGGCGTGGTGCGGGAGCACGGTCTGAGCGGGAGCGGCATCGTGGAGCTCGAGCCGAGTTGGGCCTAAGTTCTCTGGATTAAAACAGCGAACCTGCTATGCGATCGGCTTACGCCTCGCTATTGAAGCGAGAACCTGAATTGTTCGGCTCATCGTCGTATGCGTAGATGCCTCCTCGATGAGTTGTTCCCATCCCTCTTCGGAGAGTTTGCTTAGGTCGGATAGGGCACCCGCCCAGTCGTCACATATGTCTGCGAGCATTAGCCCCGACGTCTGGTACAGCCATGGCTGGAGACGAAGCTCCCCTTCGCCCGTTGCCAGGCTGGCCTTCAACAGAACGTACTTCGTGTCATCGGTCATGAACTCCGCATCCTCGTTGGCGTTCTCTCGATCGCCTTCGACTTCCAGCACGGTAACGCAGTCGTACGCGTAGTCCTCCGATGAGAATTTGTGTAACCAGTCGCCTGCCGGTATTTCGGCAGCCTGCTCAACGGCAAGCAATTGCGCTTCTTCTTCGCAACCAGCTCTAACGCGAATCGTCGCCAATTCAAAGACGGGCCGCAATACTTGAACTAGATACTCATATTCCTTCGCCGCTTTCTTCTCCATGCCGACTCCTTTTGAAGACGCTGTACTACCGGCGAGGATCTTACTCGCCATGCCGGGGGCCGTTGAATCCGGACGCCGGTATGAATTACCGTGCGTCGGCCTTCGAAACTCATTAAGTGAGGACTTTTGCTGTGAGTCGGAAAACAGACAATTGCGAGAGCCCATATTGTCAGAATAATGCAAAGGTGATTTCAGGCAGCCTTGCGACAATCTTGACTGCGCATTCCGCCGAGGCACTGGCGCCGTCGCAGTACACCACGGAACAGTGGACGGCGGATAAGGGGATGCAGATTGACTTGACTACTTCTGGGCAATACGAGAAATTCGTCGAGGTCTTTCGCGAAGATGCTGTCCCGACCGTGGAACAAATAGCGATAGTCCTGCTCGAAGCCGATTGCCTGCCCCGCCCCTTGAAGGGTCCAGGCCACTGTCGGGTGTGCCGTGACTTTTATGCGTGCCAGGCGCCACCCCGCTCGATGCCAACGAATCAAAGTTTCGAGTCGCGCCACGATCAGCGCTGAGCGCCAATCGAGCAATCTGGAAAGTAGAGCCAAACTGATTCGAGTCGCGGCATCGATGCGTCGGCGTTTGACGCCCCGCTCTTCGTCCAGAGCCGGCTGACGCCGCAGGAAGAGCTTTTCCGCTTCGATCGACCGTCGCGGCCTGTCCGACAGCGCGACCAAACCGACGACGTCGGCAAGGACTTGGATGACAACGAGGTCGAGGGCGATCACCTCTTGATCATGCCCCAGCCAAGCGGGGGTCAGTCAAGTTCAACGTCACCGATCGAGTTGTTGCGGGTGACAGTCGGATAAGCCCTTACCTACGCGACGCAGGATCGCCACCGCGGTATCACGTTGGCGTTCACGTCGCGCCAGATGTCCGCCAAATCGCGACGCATCTGCGCATCCGCGAGCCTGCCATCGCCACCCGTCGCGATTTCCAGCACGCCGGGTTGGGGCCGGCTCAGTTGCAGCCTCTGATAGCGTTCGTCGCCTTGCATCGATCTACTCCGACAAGAGGATTCGTATGGTCGCCCCTGGCGACGCGGCGTCACGCGCGAGAGCGCTCGATACGCTTCTAAGCGGCTCCGGGATCGGGAGCGGGCGCATCTCTGTGTGAGCCACTGGTCTCCGACTTACCCCTCATCGACTTTGCGTGCGCCTCTGCGCAGTTCGTCGAGGACGTGTTCTGGCAGGTGGAGGGCCTGAGTAATGGAACTGGGACGCGTGAGGGCATACAGCGTGGGGGAGTGGAACTCGCGTCTGTAGAGAACAAAGACGACCAGCGCGGAGGCGAGTACGAACAGCCATGGATTCAGGAACCACGCAAGCGCCGCGAGAGCAAAGTAGAAGGCTCGCAAGCCCTGATTAAAATGCTCCGATGCGAAACTCGCCACGCTCGTCATTGTGCCGACGAAGTCATCATGCTCATCTGGGTTGTCGGTGCGTGGAGCGGCACCGATGAGAATCGCGCAAAAGTTGAACTGTCGAATCGACCACGAGAATTTGAAGAAGGCGTAAACGAAGACAACGATTAGCGTGATGATCTTGATTCGCCAGATGGCTTCCGAGTCGCGGTGGGTGAACGGCAGGTCGGCGACGATATCGATCGCACGCTCTGGAGCGCCTAGCAGGGCAACGAGACCACCCAGAATGAGCATTGAACTCGACGCAAAGAAGGTCGCCGCGGAAAGCAGCGCGTTCATTCCGCCGATGTCACCGATCCGGTTTTCGTGGGCGAGCATGTTCCTGAACCATTGGCGTCGGTATATCCGCATCGCCACCACCAGGCTCGCGGTCCGGCGCGCCCTGCGCTTGGCGAACAAGGCGTAGCCAGCCCAGCACGAGACGAACCATGCGAGGACGAGCAAATCGATTGCAGGGATGTTTGGCATGAACGTTTCGTCATTATCGCGGTGAGAAGGCCGGATCGTGCGACGGCTGCGCGCCGGATTTCGCCTTCGACGCGCTGGTACAAATCGGGGTGAGAGCAGAGATGCGCCTCGGTCCGTTCGAGTTCATGGACGAGAGCCGCGCCTTGTTGAATTTCAGGCCGGTTGTGCCAGGCGATTGCAGTCTCAACCTCGGCCGCCGCCGCCGAATTGTAGCCAACCGAATACGGCACTACTTGATGGCAGCTCTGGTCTTGACCTCAGCCAGCGTGACCGTGGGCTCGTCCGGGTGGGCGCGGTGATGCGCTTGTCGAACCTGCAAATCCTCCTGTTGCTCCGCGGTTACCGGGGTCGCGAAAGCCTCGCTGGCGACGCTGTCCAGCAGATCCTGCGCCAGTTGGAATCGCGCGGCGGCGTCTAGCTTGACGATTTCCTCGTACAGAGTCGAATTCATGTCAGCCGCCAAACAGAAATGGAGAACATCTTCCAACGAGAATCGTACCCGGAATCTCGCTGGTGTGCGAACCGCTTGCAGTCTGTATTCAGGCCCGCTCTGGGCGGTTGCTACGCCAGCAGTTGGACGAGTAGCGTACTGGCGGGCCGCTCAATATCGGTCGCGACGGCTGTACCATTCAGTCGCGTGCACCCCAGCGAAATCAATGAGTTAGAGCGGCCAGATTCGGCCAACAGTAGTACACACACGGACGTCTAACTGGTTGATAGTAAATAACAATACCGCTATCGCGCTACAGCCTACGAACCAAGGGGTCGTGGGTTCGAATCCTGCCGGGCGCGCCAAGAAATCAAAGGGTCAGCTTGCTTTTTCGCCTGACTCTTTTCTCTTTCTGGCAGGTACTTCGCAGGGACTCGGCTTCATGCCACCACCCGCTTCCTTCGGTCCAACTGCAACATCTGCAGCGTCTTGTTGGCCCTGCCGTGCTCGTCGGCGAAGAGTTCCAGCCCGTCCACCAACTCGGTGATCTGCACCACCGAGTAGTGGTCGGTCATGCCGGCATGCTCATGCCACAGGATGTCCGCGATCGTGTTCTCGCGCACATTGGCTTCCCGCAGCCGCGTGCCCACGGTATGGCGAAGATCGTGCACGTGCAGGTCGGCAAGGTACGGGTCCTCTTTGTCAGCATGCCGGCGCGCATCCTGCCAGGCGGTGTTTGCGGTGGTTCTGGTCGTTTGGACAGTCACCGGGGTGGAATAAGCTAATGCCGGTGGTTGGGTGATGGTTTTGACTTTCCCGGATTTTATATGGATTGAATCGAGCGTTGTGGAGCTTGTGGGCAGCCGCCGGCCTGTGGGCGGGCGGTGGGAAACGCAGCGCGTTTTCCACGGGCCGTCCATAGGATTGCGCGCAGCGCAAAGGCGGGGATCGGCGCAGCCGACTGTCCACAAATCCACAGTGCATGGCTCAGGCCGCCTTGGCCGCACTGGCCGCGAGCTGGCCGAAGTACGCTTCATCCGGCGTTTGCCAGTCCAACGACTGATGCGGTCGCCGACGGTTGTACCAGTCGAAGAACGCCATCAGGCTGCGCTTTTGTTCGATGCCGTTTGCCGCAGGGCGCAGATAGACCCACTCGTGTTTCACCGCCCACCACAGGCGCTCGACGAAGATGTTGTCGTGGCAGCGCCCGCGGCCGTCCATGCTGATTCGGATTTCGTGACGCTTGAGCACGGCGGTGAATTCCTCGCTCGTGAATTGGCTGCCCTGGTCGGTGTTGAAGATTGCCGGACAGCCATATTGGGTAATCGCCTCCTCCAGCGCCGCCACGCAGAAATCCGCCGTCAGCGTGTTGGACAGCCGCCACGACAGGACGCGCCGGGTTGCCCAGTCGAGAATCGCCGTCAAATACAGAAAGCCCCTCTGCATCGGGATGTACGTGATGTCGGTCGCCCAGACCTGGTTGGGCCGGTCGATGTTCAGGCCGCGGAGCAGGTAAGGATAGATCTTGTGCCCAGGGTGCGCTCGGCTGGTGTCGGGTCTCGGCGTGACTGCCCACAGGCCCAGCTTCCGCATCAGTCGGCTAATGCGCCGACGACCGACCAGAATGCCTTGTCGCTTGAGTACCACCTGCATCCGCCGGCTGCCGTACATCGGGTTCTCGGTAAAGATTTCATCCATCCGCTTGAGCAGGTCAAGTTCCTCGGTCGAGTCGGGCTTGGGTCGGTAATACACGCTGCTGCGGGAAACCGAGAGCAGCCTGCTTTGCCGGGCTATGGACAGGTCCGCGTTCGGCTTGATCATCGCGCGCCTTTCAGCAGGCGGGCAATGGTGGGCTGTCCGGCCAAGAAATCCCGTTCAACTTGCAACTGGCCGATCTTGCGGTGCAGATGGTCGATGGTCTTCTGCGGATCAGCCGCCTGCTTGTTGCCGCGCTCGAACAGTTCGCCCGCACGCTTTGCCAACTCTTGCTTCCAGGTGCTGATCATCGTCGGATGCACCCCATACTCCGACGACAACTCCGACAGCTCTTATCCCCTGACAGCGCCGCCATCGGCACTTGTGCCTTGAACTGCGCACTGTGCTGCTTGCGTTTCACGCCCATGCTTCTCGTCCCTTTCAGTCGCTCGGCTTTAGCTTATCCGACTGTCCGAAAAACCGGGGCCGCCGCATCTACACACTACTGCACTTCCCTACCACATACCCGTCATCCAGCTCTTGACGTGCAGAGATCCCAAATACCGCGCCCGTCCGACCGATTCGTCACGTTACTCGGCGTGATTGCGGGCATCGCGGTTCCGGGCATCACTCGGGTGGGATCCGACGCTGCCCGTCGTGCGTTTCAGGAAGCCTTCCGCCAGGCCTTTGTATAGGGGCTCTTTGCATACCAGGCGCGAGGCCCCTTGCGCGATTAGCGCCGTGGCCATGAGCGGGAACACCATCCCGTGGTTGGCCGTCATCTCCATAACGATAATGAAGGCTGTCAACGGAGCCTGAACGACGCCGGTGAAGTAGGCAACAACCCCAAGCAGTACCAGCGCGCCTGCGGGTGTGTCAGGGAGGATATGAGCCAGATTGGCACCGAGGCCAGCGCCGATCGCCAGCGATGGTGCGAATATCCCGCCCGGTATGCCACTGACGAAGGAAACCAGGGTTGCGAGCAGCTTGAGGATGCCGAAGCTCTGTGGCACGTCGCTCGAGCCCTCGAGCAGCAGTTTGGCCTGCTGGTAGCCTGTGCCATAGGTCGTATCGCCGGACGCGATGCCGATCAGTGCGAGGACCATGCCGCAGGCGGCGGCGAAGGCGACCGGTCGATCGCCAATCCATCTGCCGATGCGGCCGGGCAAACCGGCACTCATTGCGAGCAGCATGCGCGCGAATGCGCCACCAAGCAGTCCGCCGGCCGCACCGCAAACGAGTATTGCGAGCCAGCCTTGCTCGATGGAGAGCGCGGCCGTGGTCTCCCCAAAGTAGGTGTAGTTGCCGAGCACGGCAAGCGACGTCACGCCGGCGAAGATCACCGCGGTGATTACTGTGCCCGTTGTGCGGTGTTCGAATGAGCGCGACAGTTCCTCGATGGCGAAGACGATTCCTGCCAGCGGTGTATTGAAAGCCGCTGCCACGCCGGCAGCGGCGCCGGCGAGAATCAATCCCCGACTGATTTCGTGGGAGGGAAAGCGCGCGAAGCGACCCAGCGAATGCATGATCGACGCGCCGATCTGCACCGTCGGCCCTTCGCGGCCGACCGAAGCACCCGACAGCAATCCGAGTGTGGTGAGCAGCATCTTGCCCATGGCGATGCGCATCGACAGCAGCTTGCCCCGCGCCGGACCATCGTCGAGTTGTAACGCGGCGATTGTCTGCGGAATGCCGCTTCCCTGGCTGCCGGGAAAGAGTCTTTGGGTGACGAACGCAATCAGCGCGACGCCAGCCGGCAGGATAGCCAGCGAAAGCCACCGGTTGGTCGCAATCGCGTCGTGGAACGCTTCATCGGCATAGAAGCCGAGAATGGCGAACACCGTCGCGGCGAAGCCCACTGCAATTGCGCCGCCCCAGAACACCAGTCGCCGCAGCCACCGGCGCGGGGACACCCAGGTATAGCCGGAGCGCAATGCTCGTCGGTAGCGCTCCCGCAATCTCCCTGTGCGAGTTGATTCTGCCATTGGTCGTAGCGGCCAGGCTACGCCGACTGCGGTTCCTCACGCGGCGAATGAACCACCCGGAACGGCGGCGCACTGCCATCCTTGGCCTCGCCCGCGTAAAGAGTCAGGTGTGGATAAGGAATCTCGATTCCCTCCGCATCGAACGCAAACTTGAGTCGCCGCAGGTATTCGCGACGCACGCTCCATTGTTCGAGCGGCAGAACCTTGATGCGGCAGCGCAAGGTCACAGCCGAATCTGCCCAGTTCTCCACGCCGACGATCTCGATGTCATCGAGTATGCGCGGCCCGTAGTTCTCGCAAGTGCGCATCTCGCCGCCTACCCGACGCATGATAGCCAGCGCCTCATCCACATTCTCTCGGTAGGCGACGCCGACATCGATGAGCGATTGCGCGAATTCGCGGCTCATGTTGGTCACGGTAGTCACCTGACCGTTGGGCACGAAATGAACATTGCCTTCGTAATCCCGCATGCGGATGTAGCGCAGCGTCACGTCCTCGACGAAGCCCGCCTTGCCGCCTGCGTCGACCACGTCGCCCTGATGAATCTGATCCTCCAGCAGAAGGAAGAAGCCATTGAAGTAGTCCTTGATCAGGCTCTGGGCGCCGAATCCGACTGCGAGTCCGACAACGCCCGCGGCCCCGAGGATCGGCGCAATCGATATTCCGAACTCGCTCAGGATGAGCATGCCTGCGATGAGCGTGATGACCACCGATGCGATGTAACGGAAGACGCGGCCGAGTGTGGCGAACCGGTTCGCGTCGTCGGCAGTTGCAGCTCGCGCGCTGATAAAGAGCCGGAAGCTCTTGATCATGCGATGGCTGACCCGAATCAGCACCCATGCCATCAAAAGGATCACCAGGACGCGGACGCCCGTGCGCAGCATCGGCATCCACGCGTTCACGGCGGCTGGATCAAGGAATTCTCGGATCGTTTCCATGTGAGACCTCGTTTCGGGGCTAGGACAGGAGACGGTACAGCAGCAGCATCGATTCGACCGGGCGCTCGCCTGGGGGAGTGTCATCCTCCTGCGCGACGATTCGAGTGATCCGTTGGGCGAGCATCACCACCGCTCGCGTCATGAACACGCAATGCCCAGCGGCGCCCGGAATTGTCCAATCTGGACATTGATCGTGGTGGGCACCGAAATCATGTCCCGGTTCGTGAGTGCATTCCCGCCCGGTACAGCCACGATCGCCATTTCCAGCGGTAGTCTCCTCGGCCTCACTCGCACGGCCCCTCGTCTGTCGGCCGGGTTTGCGCCGGCGCGCGATTCGAAACCGGCGTAAGGAGCGTTAGCAGGGCGACCGGAAAGTTGCTCAGCGCCTGGCGCGCAGACAGGCTGGGCGTTCCGTTGCTTTGGTGCAGACGCACTTCTTCTCCGCTGAATTCGTTGTACAGAGATCCGGCGACCAATCCCAGCGGCCCCAGTCCGATCTCCGTGTCGCCCCACACCTGCTCGCCGATCGGCGGCACGTCGCGCTCGCCGAGCAGGCGCGAATACAGCCGGGGAGCCACTACCACCACCGCTTCGTCGCCCAGGCGCCGGGCAAACGCGCACAAATGGTCGGAGAATTGCCCGGCGGGTGCCAGCGCCAGATAGTCGCCGTCTCGAAACAGGCGTTCATGCCGCCGCCGCACCTCGAGCGCTCGCCAGGTCACGTACAGCTTGGCGCGGCCGTCCGCGATCGAATCCAGAAGCACGCGTGCCTCGGCGGCGCAGTCGCCGGCACCGCGTTGCATCCGGACCTCGAGGTCGCGCAGCAGCGCATCTCGCATGCCGTAATCGACTGGACGCCGATTGTCGGGATCGACCAGACTGAGATCAAAGAGTTCATTGCCCTGATAGATGTCGGGCACACCGGGCGAGGCTAGCTTCACCAGTGTTTGCGACAGGCTGTTGAACATGCCGAAACGGGCCACCCGTCGGGCAACAGGCGCGAAGTCGGCCAGAAAGCGGTTGCGCCCCGACGGCGTCAGAAGGGCAGCTATGAAATCGCTGAGTGCGCTCTCGTAGGCCTGGTCCGGATTGATCCAACTGGTATGGACCTTGGCCTCGCGTACGGCCTTCAGCATATATTCCTGAGTTCGGGCACAGTAGTTGGCGCGCTGCGCCTCGTCAGGATCGTCAAGAGGCCAGATCCCGAGCAGGGTCTGATAGATCAAGTACTCGTCATTCGGCGACGGCGCCGCGCGACCGTCTATGTTGAGCCGGCGGCTACGGTTGATGCGGCTCCAACGACGCAGCATCAGACGCCATAGCGCGGGCATTTCGGACAGCACGTTGATTCGTGCACGCACGTCCTCGGAACGCTTGTTGTCGTGGGTGGAACTGGCAAGCATCGTGTGCGGCCAGTAGCGGCAGCGATCCTGGCTTGCGCCGTGGAAGGACGAAACCGTCGTCCCGAAGGCCTTGGGGTCGCCTCCCACCTCGTTCAGCGAAACCAGACGGTTGTAGATGTAGAAGCTGGTGTCTTCGCTACCCTTGGCCATGACCGGCGAGCTGAACTGCTGGAACTTGACGGCAAACGTCAGCACCATCGCGCGGAAACTGTCACTGCGTCCTTCGGCGACCTGTGTCGTCAAGACGTTGCGCACGAAATCGAAAACGCTGATGTCCGCCGCGCGGCTCCGCTTCTTTGCTGCCCCGACCGCCCAGTCGATGTAGCGCTTGTCCTCTTCCGATACAAGAGTTCCAGTGACGTAGGTGCGATACACGGGGAAGCAGGCGACGATCTCGGTCAGAGCGTCGCGCAGGCTGTTGAGGGTGAAGTCGCAGGTGCTGCGGCTTGCTTCCGCGATTCGGCCGAGCTGGTTGGCCAGCACGGTCAGTTCTCCGGCAAGCGCCGTGCGGACGATCAGCCGCTTGGATCGGTACAGCAGATCGTCGAAGCTGGGCATCTCGCCCACGAATCCTCGATAGATGCGTTCGATTCGGGCTTCGGCCGTCGAGTCGACGAACAGTCCATTGACGACATTCATGAAGCGGTAGCCGGTCGTGCCGTGGACCGACCAGCTCTCGGGCAGCCGTTCGTAACCGGCGACAATCTTTTCGACGACCACGTACAGCGGTCGCGGTGGCCGCTGTTCCGAGGCGCCGGACTCGCGCTCGGAAGACTGCGCGCAGGCCAGGAACGGCTCCTGCAGGCGGTTGAAGTATTGGGCCGGGTCGTACAGGCCGTCCGGATGGTCGATGCGCAGGCAGTCGACCTTCCCCTGCGCGACCAGGTCGAGCACCAGCTTGTGGGTGCTGTCGAAGACTTCCTTGTTCTCCATGCGCAGCGCGGCAAGGTCGTTGATGTCGAAAAAGCGCCGATAGTTAATCTCGTCCGAGGCGACGCGCCAGTAGGCGAGGCGCCATGCCTGAGTGTTGATCAGCTCGTGCAGGGGATTGAAACTCGCGGCATTGCCGGCAATGCCGTTGATCTCCGCGGTGTTTTCCGCGATGAATGCTGCAAGCGGCGGGCAGCGCCGGCACATGTCGGCGAGACTGCGCTTGTGAATCTCCTTGTCGCGGCTGCGCTCGGCAACCTTTTCTGCGGAGGTTTCGGTTCGCGCCGGCAGATGGCCGAAGGCGGTAGTCAGACTTCGGAAGGAAGGCTCGATGTCGGCCTCGGCCCCCAATCGCGCCGCCAGACTTGCGCTGCGCCGACCGAGGATGGTCGGATATTCGAGAGGATCTACCGGAAAGCGGTGCTCGTAGTACCAGACGCTGAACTCGCCGCATTCCGGATCGAACGCGAGCTTGAGTTCCCCCCGCTCGAGGACCGTTCCGTAGTGATCGCCGAGCACCGGAAGCAGAACCTTGCCTCGCAGTTCCGGCTTGATCGGCTCCCAGTCGATGTCAAAAAAATACCCGCGCTCTGCCGCCTCGCCATTCTCCAGCACGTCGAGCCACCAGGCGTTGTCGCTCCCCATGACCCCCATGTGGTTGGGCACCACATCGATCATCTGCCCCAGATTGTGGCTTGCGAGCGCTGCGGCGAAGCGCTCGAAGTCCGCTGAGCTGCCGATCTCCGGGTTGAACGCGTTGTGGTCGATGATATCGTACCCATGCTGACTGCCGGGTCGTGCCCTCAAGTAGGGCGAGCAGTACACGTGGCTGATGCCGAGACGCGCCAGATAGGGCACGATGGTGGTGGCGTGGTTGAAGGTGAATCCACTGTTGAGTTGAAGACGGTAAGTGGCGCGCGGAACCGACAAATGCCCCAGGCTGGCGCGCGCCCGCAGCGCACGCGGCAGGACTCCGCGTGCGCCGCATACTGCGGAGGCGAGTTCGGCCATCGGCTGGTTCTTTGGCCAGAGCTCGAGCGCTTGCGGCAGCTTGCGTCGCCAGTTCGGATGGACATCCTGGCTGCTGCCCGGGAGATTGGCCTGGTCGCCCAGTCCGAATGCGTCTTCTAGCTGGACCGTCATCACCTTGGCCGGGCTGCGCGCCAGGAAAACGTGGACCGCGCGGGCGAACTCCGGTGTCATTGCCGGCGCCGATATCGGATTGACCGTCATGGTCGGCGGCAGCAGCGCTTCACGCTCCAAGGCGAGCAGCAGCCGCGCGCGTTCGCGCGAGCGTTCCACGATCTGCTCCTCGCGCAGGGCATTCGAATCGAAGAGCCCGAGGCTGGTACGCAGCAACAGATCCTGGCCCTGCCAGAAACCGGCGAGCGTCGGCATGTCGTGGGTTGCGACGGTGACGAGGGCGTCGTGCGGAAATTGCGGCGCAGGCACAAATTCGCCCGAAGCCGTCTTGGCGAAAAGCAGCGGCCGGTACGCGAGGATGCCGAGCCGCAACATGGCGGCACGCACCGAATCGGGCACAGTGCCCAGATCCTCGCCGATCACCATACAGCGGGCGCGCACGCTCTCCAGCGTGACGATTCCGAGCAACTCGTCGAAGTCGTAGGCGACGTAAGTTCCGTCGCTCGCCTGTCGGCCGGGCGGAATACAGAACAGCCGCATCAAGCCCATGATGTGGTCGATTCGCAGTGCGCCGGCATCACGCATTACCGCTCGCAGCGCCGCAATGAACGGGGCGTACCCTCGGTTGCGCAATCGCTGCGGGATCGGCGGCAACAGTCCCCACTTCTGACCCCGCGGGTTGAACTCGTCCGGCGGGGCGCCGATGCTCAAGTTTCGCGCATAGCAGTTCTGATCCGCCCACGCGTCAGCCCCATTACGGTCGACCGAAACGGCGAAGTCGAAGTACATGCCCACGCCCAGGCCAAGCTCGGCGGAGCGCTCGCCGACCGAGAACGCCTGCTGATCCGCGAGCCATTGCAGATACTCGAAGAACTCAACTCGCTCCAGATGGGTGCGCTCGAATGCACGCACCGCTGCGCTCTCCGGATCGCGGAAGTCAGCCGGCCATTGTGGCCAGCCCCAGGCGTCGGGGTCGGCGGCGTGGAAGTGCTCCCACAGTGTCTCGAAAAGAGCGAAACGACGCAGCGCCCTGTCGCCGTTGCGCTGGAAGGTGCGAAACGACTCGGCGCGCTCGCTCCCCGGCTCGACATGCCGGTCGCGAAAGTCGCGGTATAGCAGCTCGAATGCCTCGCGCTTGACGGCGCTGACGCCGACGTAGTCGACCAGGTCGGTGGCACGCAGTGATTCCAGGCGCACCTGGAAGTCGACGCTGCCCACCAGGCTTTGCAACGCGGCGCAATCGGCATACTCCGGCACTGCGCCGACGTCGATGTACAGCGGGTTCAGGAAGATGCGGCTCGACGGGCTGTATGGGCTGCAGTGATCCGGGTTGCCCAGGAACAGCGCGTGCAACGGGCTGATACCAACGACATCGGCCCCCAGGTCGGCAAACTGTTCGAGAATGCGTCGCAGATCCCCGAAATCGCCGATACCCCAGTTGTGCTCGGAACGCACGGCATAGAGCTGCAACGAGGGGCCCCAGACGCGGCGCTCTTCGAGCACCGCGTCGGACTGATAGCAAGTGCGCGGGGCGAGTATCAGCGACATGCTGCCGAGCAGCTTTTGTCCCTGAAGCAGCTCTAGCCGGTGGTAACCCGGCGGCAGCGCCTCCGCGATTTCGAGGTCGACGGCGACGTGGGGGACGCCATTTACGGTACGTCGCTGCGCGTCCTCGGGAGGGTGCAGCCGCAGACTCCCACTGTGCTCTCGGCCGAACTCCTCCAACAGCCGCCAGCGCGGTCGATGGGCAAGGCGGGATGCCGGTAGTCGAAACCGAACGCGAACCGAGGGCACCGGGTGCTGCAGCACGGTCACCGGCGGCAGCGGCTGAGTCCAGTCGGCGTCATCGAGGGCATCCAGCGCACCTTGCGGATCACGCTGCATATCGGCCGTAATGCCAAGGGCATCGAGCAGTTCGCCCACCACGGCCGCCTCGGCATGGCGCGTGTGGTCGCGGACATCCTGGTACTCGGCCGCGATACCCATGCGCGCGGCCAGCGCAAACAAGCCTGGCTGGTCAGTCATTGCCATCCTCGATGCGCCAGATCACGGACCAGGCCGGCAGACGAAGCGGTGCATCGGACACGCCCGGCGACGCATACACGATGCGACCGATCGAATCCGCTGGCGCTTCGGCAACTCTATCGCCGAGGTTCGCAAGCAGCCGGTACGCTGCACCGCCGCCGAGCGTCCAGTCGGCCTGGAGCAGGTTCGGCTGCGGCAGGCTGAAGCGTCCCGAGCCGCCGGGCGCCACCGCCAGCCTGGGCATGAGCACGCGCCGGCGCAGATCCAGCAGGCACCGGTAGAGCTCGAGCCACTCACGATATTGCGGCGCCTCGCGCTGTGCCCAGTCGAGTCTGGCGCTGGAGAATGTCGTCTCGGCACATGGGTCGGGGATCGCCGCGCGGGCCTGCGGATCGTGAAAGCGCTCGAAGCGGGCGAACTCGCGCCGCCGGCCCTCGGTGACTGCGGCGGCGAGTTCGCCGCCAAAGTCGCAGAAGAACGGGAAACGAGCACGCGTGCCCCATTCCTCGCCCATGAAAATCAGCGGTGGCGACGGCGCGAGCAACAGGATCTCCACCGCGGCACGCAGCGCCTCGGGACGCGCGAGTTCGGTGAGTCGATCGCCGAACGCGCGGTTGCCGATCTGATCGTGATTCTGCATGAAGGAGACAAAGCAGGCAGGCGACAGGTGCGCGCTCGGCTCGCCGCGGCATTCGCCGTTTCGGTACTGCGAGGCGTCACCTTGATAGGCGAAACCCTCGGTCAGGCAGCGGCCGAGCAGGCCAATCGTGTTCTGGGCATAATCGGCGTAGTAGCCGTCGGTCTCGCCGGTGAGCAGAACGTGGAAGCAGTGGTGAATGTCGTCGTTCCACTGCGCGGTGTACTTTCCACGGCCCTGCCCAAGGTAGCGGGCCGCATTGTCGTCGTTCTCCAGCACCAGATGAACCAGGCGCTGGGAGCCAGGGCCATCACGGACCGCCTGCGCAATCTCCTCCAGGATGTCCGGCTCGTAGTCGTCGCAGATCGCATGCACCGCATCCAGGCGCAGTCCGTCCAGGTGATACTCCTCAAGCCAGTACAGCGCATTGTGAATATAGAAATCGCGTACGGTGCGGCTATTGTCGCCGTCGAAATTGATTGCCGCGCCCCAAGGCGTGTGATGGCGCTCGGTGAAGAAATCCTTGGCATACACATGCAGATAGTTGCCGTCCGGCCCGAAATGGTTGTAAACCACGTCGAGGAAAACCATCAGGCCCCGCCGGTGCGCGCTCTGCACCAGCCGCTTGAGGTCTTCCGGCCGGCCGTAGGCCGCGTCAGGCGCGAATTCGAGCACGCCGTCGTAGCCCCAGTTGCGCGTTCCCGGAAAGTCGGCGATCGGCATCAGTTCAATTGCTGTGATGCCGAGCTCGGCCAGATCGTCCAGTCGGCGTTCGACACCGGCATAGTTGCCTTCGGGGCTGAAGCTGCCAACGTGCAGCTCGTAGATCACCGCCTCGTTCCAGGGCCGTCCGGTCCAGTCATCGTCCTGCCAGTCGAACGCAAGCGGGTCGACCAGCTCGCTCGCACCATGAACATCGCCCGGGTTGTAACGCGAAGCGGCGTCGGGGACCATCAATCCGCCATCTACCTGGTAGCGGTAGAGGCCGCCAGCACGACCGAGCGGCGTATCGAGTTCGAACCATCCTGCGTGCCGCGCCTGCATCGGCAGGACGACCTCGTCCTGCCCGGTTGCAAGATGCAGACCCACCTCCCGCGCGGACGGGGCCCATAGCCTGAATCGTGCGCCGGCCGAATGGAGCTCGGCGCCAAAAGGCATCGCGTGAGCGCGTCTCATGGTCTTTGATGACCCTCCTGCAGTAGGACCAGTGTCCGGCCGGCCATCAGATAGCCGGAATCGCCCGGAAACGTACCGTTCGCGCGCAGTCCATTTTCATGGGCGGTGTCGACCTCGACCAGCCAGCCTGAGGTGCCTTGAAAGGCGGGCAGGCGGAACTCGATTTCCTCGTGGTGCGCGTTGATCAGGATCAGAAAGCTTTCGTCCGTAATCGGGTGTCCCCGCTTGTCGGTTTCATCGAGCGAATCGCCGGCCAGATATATGCCGAAGCAGCGGGCGAAGTGCTGGCTCCATTCCTCGTCGTTCATTTCACGGCCCTCCGGGCTCAGCCAGACCACATCCTTGACTTCACGGCCGCGAATCTGGCGCCCCTGGAAGAAGTTGCGGCGGCGAAATACCTGATGCTCTTGGCGGATGCGCAGCATGCGCTGGACGAAGGCGAGCAGGTCGCTTCGCTCAGGCGTCATCGACCAATCGATCCACGAGATCTCGTTGTCCTGGCAGTAGGCGTTGTTGCTGCCGCGTTGGGTGCGTCCCATCTCGTCGCCGGCGAGCAGCATCGGCACGCCCTGCGACAGGAGCAGGGTGGCAATAAAATTGCGGCATTGGCGCGCACGCAGCGCATTGATTTCCGGATCGTCGGTCGGGCCTTCGACGCCGCAGTTCCAGGATTGGTTGTTGTCGTTGCCATCGCGGTTGTCTTCGAGATTCGCTTCGTTGTGCTTGTGGTCGTAGCTAACGAGATCGGTCAGCGTGAAACCGTCGTGGGAGGTTATGAAGTTGATACTGGCGTGCGGCTTGCGCCCGCCGGTTTCGTAAAGATCGCTGGAGCCGGTGATGCGGGTGGCGGTCTCGCCGATCAGCCCGCCGTGCCCCTTCCAGAACTCGCGCATGCTGTCGCGGTAACGGTCGTTCCACTCGGTCCAGCCGACCGGGAAGTTGCCCACCTGGTAGCCGCCTTCGCCCAGATCCCAGGGCTCGGCGATCAGCTTCACCTGCGAAATCACCGGATCCTGCCGGATGATGTCGAAGAACGCACCGAGCCGGTCGACCGCGTGCAGTTCGCGCGCCAGGGCCGAGGCCAGATCGAAGCGGAAGCCATCGACGTGCATGTCGAGCACCCAATAGCGCAGGCTGTCCATGAGCAATTGCAGCACTCGCGGATGGCGCAGGTTCAGGGTGTTGCCACAGCCGGTGTAGTCCATGTAGTAGCGCCTGTCGTCGGCCACCAGACGGTAGTAGGCGACGTTGTCGATGCCGCGCAGCGACAGCGTGGGACCGAGCTGGTTGCCTTCGGCGGTGTGATTGTAGACGACGTCCAGGATCACCTCGATGCCAGCCGAGTGGAGCGACTTGACCATGGTCTTGAACTCGCTGATGCTGCCGACCGCGAGATAGCGGGGATCCGGCGCGAAAAAACCGATCGAGTTGTAGCCCCAATAGTTGCGCAGACCCTTTTCCAGCAGGTGCCGATCGTCGATGAACGCGTGAACCGGCATCAACTCCACCGCGGTGATTCCCAGTCGTTTCAGGTGGTCGATCACCGGCGCGGTGGCCAGGGCTGCGTACGTCCCGCGCAGTTGCGGTGGCACCTCGGGATGGCCGATGGTGAACCCGCGCACGTGCATTTCGTAGATGACGGTGTCGTTCCAGGGCACGCGCGGCGGCCGGTCGTCGCCCCAGGTGAAAGCGGGGTCGACGACGCGGCATTTCGGCATGCCGTTCGCGTTGTCCCGGCGATCGAAGGAAAGATCCTGCGACGACGACCCGATGCGGTAGCCGAAGTGGGCGTCGCTCCAGCGCACATCCCCGACGATCGACTTGGCGTAGGGTTCGATCAGCAGCTTGTTCGGGTTGAAGCGCATCCCCTGCTCGGGCTTGTAGGGCCCATGCACGCGATAGCCATAGAGCAGCCCGGGCCGGGCCTCCGGCAGATAGCAGTGCCAGATCAGGTCGGTCTGTTCCCTGACCTCGATGCGCTGGAGTTCGCGCTTGCCGCTGGGGTCGAAGATGCACAGTTCGACCTTGGCCGCATGCTCCGAGAACAAGGCGAAGTTGACACCCTCGCCGTCCCAGCAGGCACCGCGTGGATAGGGTTCCCCCGGCCAGACGGCCGAGATCGGAACGTTCGTTGTTTTCATATTCTCGACAGTCCCCTCACATGTAGCGCGTGATTGCACCGGTGGCGCTGACTGCCCTGGCGGGTGCCCTGGGTACCACCACGATGCCGGATTCGGTAATGGTGAAGCGGCCGACGTCGATCGTCGGGTCGAAGCCGATCCGTTCGTCCCGCGCGATGATGTTGTACCGATCCACGATGACACGCCGCAGGTGTGCACCGCGGCGGATCGTCGTATAATCCATGATGATGCAGTCGTCGATCTCGACGCCCTCCTCGACGGTCACCTCACGCCGGAGAATCGAATTCCGGATCTTGCCGCCGTTGATCAGACTGCCCGAGCCGATCACGCTGTTGGATATCTGCGCTTCCATGATTCGGGGCGAGGGGCCCTGGTAGTTGCTCGATCCGATGCGCCACTCGGGATTGAACAGGTTGAACCTCGGCTCGCGACCGAGCAGATCCTGGTGGGCCGCGTAATAGGCGTCGAGCGTGCCGACATCGCGCCAGTAGGCTTGCTCCTCGTAGTCGCGAACCCCGGGCACCCGGTTGGTCGAAAAATCATAGGCGTAGATCCGGTCGGAGTTGATCAGGCGCGGCAGGATGTGTCGGCCGAAGTCCTTTTCGCCCAGACGATTCGCCTCGATCAGAGCAGCGGTCAGCGCCTTCGCATTGAAAACGTAGTTTCCCATCGACGCATAGGCGCGGGTCGGGTCGTTCGGCATCGCGGGTGGTTCGGCGGGCTTCTCGAGAAATCCACGCACGCGGCCATCCTTATCGGCGTCGATGACTCCGAAGGCGGAAGCTGTCTCGAGCGGCACCGGCAGGGCGGCCACCGTCACGTCGGCCTGGTTCTCCAGGTGAAAATCGATCATCTGGCGGATATCCATGCGATAGATGTGATCGGCCCCGAATACGACGACCAGGTCCGGAACGTGATGTTCGATCAGTCGCAGGTTTTGATACACCGCGTCGGATGTGCCCTCGAACCATTCCGGGCCCTCGCGCATCTGCGGCGGCACCACCGTGACGAAATGCTCGTGGAGTATCGGGGAAAGTACCCAGGAGCGGCGTATGTGTTCGATCAGGGACTGCGATTTGTACTGAACCAGCACATAGATCGAAAAGATCTTGGAGTTGACCAGGTTGGCGAGCACGAAATCCACAATCCGGTAGCGCCCGCCGAAGGGCACGGAGGGTTTTGAGCGCTCTCGGGTAAGCGGATGCAAACGCGAGCCTTCGCCGCCGGCCAGCACCATCGCCAATATCCTCGGGTCTTTCATCATCGATCTCCCATTCATAGTCGTTCTCCCATTTGAAATCGTCTGCCTCACGCGGAGGCGTTCATGTCCCCGGTAGCCAGTTCGAGCAATCCGCCGATCGGAATGTCGATCCACGCCGGCCGATTGTTCAACTCGTACCGAACCTCGTACAAGGCCTTCTCCAGGCTGAACAGGGCGATCAGGCCAAGTGCGCGACCGTACTGCTCCGGCCAGGACGCTGCCCCGTCTATGCCATTCCGGTAACCGGCCATGAAGGCCTTGCGCGCGCCACGCTCCCATGCGCTTGCCAGCGGTTCGAGCAACTCGCGGTCGCCGGGCCGCTCGACAGTAAGCTTCTTCAGGGTTGCGTGGGCAGCGTAGTTGAAGGAGCGCAGCATGCCCGCGACGTCGCGCAGCGGAGTGCTCTTGGTGCGGCGCTCTGCCACTGGCCGCGCCGGTTCGCCCTCGAAATCGATGATGATGAAGTCATTCTGCACCAGCAGAACCTGACCCAGATGCAGGTCACCGTGGTAGCGCGTCTTGGCGAAGGTCGGCTGAAAGTCCGAGATCGCGTGGATCTCGCGAAGCAGGCGACCCTTGCAGTCGAGCAGTCGCTGTGTGGTCTCGTGCAATGACTCCGGCAGCGAATGCAGGCGGTCGCGCAGCAGCCAAAGGGTGGACGTCAGATCCTGTCGGACTGCCTCCGTCCAGGCCTTGAGATCCTCGGCGGAAACCGGCTCGGGGTCGAAGACCGGATCGCCGGTGGTGGCTGCCAGCGCCTTGTGCATTTCGCCGACGCGCCGGCCCAGGGTCTCGATCAGGGCGTCGTAGTGCGCGTGCCGATTCAGCGCCTCCTCCGGCGAAATTGGTAACGAATCGCCTGCCGTCGGAGAAAGGAAGCGCTCCACGTAGTCGAGGGTGTAACGCCAGGCATCGCCCTGGTTTTCCACGAACCCTTGCAGCAGGGCCAGGCTGAGGACCGTGCCGTCGTTGCGCTCGTAGTGCACGCCGCCGGCGACCGGGACGATATGGGGGAAGGGCGATGTCTCGGTCAGGAACTGCCCCATCTCGAGCTCCGGGTTCATCCCTTCGTGCACGCGCCGATAGGCTTTGAGGAACAGCTTGTTGCCGAACAGCACCGATGTGTTGCTCTGTTCCAGCGACGGGTGGAGCACCGGCTCTTCCATCACGCCTTCGGTCAGGCGCGCGAAGGCCGAGGTGGAGCGAAACTTCAGTTTGCCGCCGCCGAACTCGAGCTCGGCGTTTTCGCCGATGGCGGCGAGCAGCGCATGGCAGAAATCGCCGTCGCCGAGCGCGCCGTAGAGGATGCCCTCGCGTTCGCGCTGGCGCACCTTGGCCAGTGTCCAGGCGCCCAGGGCCAGAAGCTTCTGGTCCTCCCCCCACGTTCCCAGGCGAGTCCGAGAGGCAGCGAATAGAGTTGCGGCGCCTCGCCCTCCGGCTTCACGGAAAGCAGGGTAAGCAGCCAGCTGCCGTAGGGCGTCAGCCACTCGCCCTCGGTTTGCAGATCGATACTCTCGATGGGGCGACCCTTTGCTGCGTACCAGCGCTTGCTTTCGATATAGGGCGCGAGCACGTCCTTTTGCAATTGATCGTGGGTGCGGCTGGCGATCAAGCGCCGCACCTGGTTGGCGTCCCCCTTCATCCTGCCCATGGCCTGCCAGCCCTCGACCAGTACCAGCACCGGCAGCGCGGCTCGCGGCAGCCGGTCCTCGTGCCAGGACGGCACCTCGGCGTCGGCCGCCAGGCGGAACGAATAGAAGCCGTAAGCTGGAAGGGTCAGCAGATAGGGCAGATCCCCGATCGGCGGGAAGGGGGTCTGCGCCGACAATTCGACCGGGACGCGGCCGCGCTTGTGCGAAAGGTCCAGTTCCACGGGCTGCGGCGAGTGCGACAGATTCGCTACGCAGAGTATCGATTCCTCGCCGTGGCTGCGGAGATAGGCGAGCACCTTGCGATTGCCGGGGTTGAGCAGCTCGCAGTCGCCGCGGCCGAAGGCGGTGTGGCTCTTCCGGGTCGCGATCAAACGCTTGACCCAGTTCAGCAGCGAAGAAGGGTTGCGCGACTGCGCCTCGACATTTACCGCCTGATAGCCGTAGATCGGGTCCATGATCGGTGGCAGGTACAGCTTCTGCGGGTCGGCGCGCGAAAAGCCGGCGTTGCGGTCGGGCGTCCATTGCATCGGTGTCCGCACGCCGTTGCGGTCGCCGAGATAGATGTTGTCGCCCATGCCGATTTCGTCGCCGTAATAGAGTATCGGCGAGCCGGGCATGGTCAGAATCAGCGCGGTCATGAGCTGGATCTTGGCGCGGTTGTTGTCCAGAAGCGGCGCCAGCCGGCGCCGGATTCCGACATTGATACGCGTGCGCGGGTCGGCGGCGTACATGTTGTACATGTAGTCACGTTCGCGGTGGGTGACCATCTCGAGCGTCAGCTCGTCGTGATTGCGCAGGAAGATCGCCCACTGGCAGTTGGCCGGAATCTCCGGAGTCTGCCTCAATATCTCGACGATCGGGTACCGGTCCTCCTGAGCGAGCGCCATGTACATGCGCGGCATCAGGGGGAAATGGTAGGCCATATGACATTCGTCGCCGTTGCCGAAGTACTCGCGCACGTCTTCCGGCCACTGATTGGCCTCGGCCAGAAACAACCGGTCCGGGTAGTGAGCGTCCACCACCGCGCGCATCTGCTGAATCACGGCGTGTGTTTCCGGCAGGTTCTCGTTGCTCGTGCCGTCGCGCTCGCACAGGTACGGAATGGCGTCCAGGCGCAGGCCGTCGACGCCCATGTCGAACCAATAGCGCATGGTACGGATGACTGCCTTGACCACCTGCGGGTTGTTGAAGTTCAGGTCCGGCTGGTGGGAGAAGAAGCGGTGCCAGTAGTAGGCTCCGGCAACCTCGTCCCAGGCCCAGTTCGACTTCTCCGTGTCGGTGAAGATGATGCGCGTCTCCGGCCACTTCTTGTCGCTGTCCGACCAGACGTAATAGTCGCGCTTGTTCGAGCCGGCCGGGCGCGGCGCGCGGCCTGGAACCAGGGGTGCTCGTCCGAAGTATGGTTGATGACTAGCTCGGTGATCACGCGCAAGCCGCGCTGGTGCGCTTCGCGGATGAGGCCGCGGAAATCGGCCAGGGTGCCGTACTCCTTTGCGACATTGCGGTAGTCGGCGATGTCATAGCCGTCGTCGCGCATCGGCGAAGGGTAGAAGGGCAGCAACCACAGCGTATTCACGCCAAGATCCTGCACGTAGTCGAGCTTTTCGGTGAGGCCGCTGAAATCGCCGATGCCGTCGCCATTGCTGTCCAGGAACGCCTTGACGTTCAACTGGTAGATGATTGCGTCCTTGTACCAGAGGGGGTCGGCGTTCAGGGTCGACAGAGCATTGTTGCGCATTGTTTGTCTCCCGCGGTATCGTCGAAGTCGTGTTGGTAGATCATGCGCCGGTGCTCTGCGCACGCATTATGGGTAGCGCGAGTGTTGTGGTGAACGCAATCAGCTCGGTACCTTTGCGCCCGACCTTGCCGATGATCCGCGACCTGGAGTCGACTGGCTGGACGCGCGATTTGCCGACGTGAGAAACGCAGGCTAGTGTGCCACAAGAGATGGCGAACCGGTCAGCTCCGGAGCACGGCTGCGCGGGCAGCCACGCGGAATCGATGCAGATCGAGATCACTCAGACGGGTATTCCGATTCATGTGCGCTCGCGGTTCCCCCGTGTGTTCTCCTTGCCTGATTCGAGTAGTCGCAGTGTTCGCGAACCGTTCCCCAAAGGCGCAACCCGGCGCTCCGAACCATCGATATCGCCATGCCGCTAGACTGGACAACACCCCAGCATCGAGGGGCGAAGCAGGGCGTGTTTGACTGCTTGGGCAGCGGCCACCATACGGGCGGGCGTGAAATCAGCTACTCCCTCCCGATCGAGCGCCAGCTTGACACGAGTAGCTTACCGCTAATAATATTGGCACAAATATAATTGCCTGTAAACCTTTGGTGGCTTTTTGCGCCGTCGAGTGAAACGCAAGTCGGAAGGGTAGATCATGACGACGCGCTCATCGGGAAGGGTTCACGCGAGGAAATCGGCGAAGGCACGATCCTCTGCGGAGGGTCGGGAAGACGACATCCCACCTGCCCCGGCGATGGCGGTGTTGCAGCGTTTTCGAGTCTTGATTCGCGCGGCTCAACGGCATTCGCAGTGGATCGAGCGCCAAAGCGGGATCACCGGCGCGCAGTTGTGGGCACTTCAAGAGCTGGTTGAATCACCCGGCCTTCGCGTCGGAGAACTTGCGCAACGCATGGCCTTGCATCAGTCGACCGCCAGCAATCTCCTCGAACGCCTTGAAACTGCGGGGCTGGTACGGCGAAATCGCTCCGACAGCGACCAGCGTGTGGTGCTCGTCTTTTCCACGGACCAGGGCAGTGCGCTGCTTGCCGCGGCGCCGAGCCCGGCACGCGGTATCCTGCCCGAGGCATTGCGCAATCTCGATGCGGCAAGTCTGGCGCGATTGGCCAGGGAACTCGATCATCTGTTCTCCAATGTCCGTTCGCTGGACAAGGAATTCGGCAAGCAGCCCCTGCCATTCACCGAGTGACTCGCCGGACGAGGTTGCGACCCATGCCGACGTCCTTGGTCCGCATGCCGCGTCGGGTTCCGAGCGGAAAGACCATGGCTTCATGAACACGGGAGGTGTCATACGGACATAGTGGCAAGCATCCAACAAGCGATCTGGGGCGGCCGATTGGAAACCATGCCGCCGTGGAGGGCATGCGTGCTGCGTCTCGTGCGCCTCGTGCTGGTGCTCGCGCGCGACGTCGCGTATGGCCAGCTCACCCTGCGGGCGATGAGCCTCGTCTACACGACCCTGCTGTCTCTGGTCCCGCTTCTTGCGCTGAGTTTCTCGGTGCTCAAAGGGTTTGGCGTGTACAACCAGATACAGCCAATGCTCCTCAATTTACTCGCACCCCTGGGCGAACAGGGCGAGGATCTCACGCGGCGCATCATCCAGTTCGTCGAGAATATCAACGTCGGTGTGCTTGGCTCGGTCGGGCTGGCACTGCTTATTTATACGGCGGTGTCATTGATGCAGAAGCTCGAGGAAACCTTCAACTACATCTGGCACGTCACCCAGTTGCGCCGCTTGGGCCTGCGCTTCAGCAACTATCTGAGCGTGCTGGTGGTCGGCCCGGTGCTGGTGTTCTCGGCGCTCGGCATCACCGCCGCAGTGATGAGCACGTCGCTGGTACGCCAGATCCTGGCCATCGAACCCTTCGGCAGGATGGCCTACGCATTTGGCCAACTGCTTCCGTACTTGCTGGTCACCATCGCGTTCGCTTTCGCGTACCTGTCCATGCCGAACACCAAGGTTCGTCTGGGTCCGGCGCTCGTCGGTGGCATCGTCGCCGGTTTCCTCTGGCAGTCGGCCGGCTGGGGGTTCGCGCTCTTCGCGGGGGCCTCGACGCAATACGCGGCGATCTACTCGAGCTTCGCCATACTCATCCTGTTCATGATCTGGCTCTATGTCAGTTGGCTGATTCTGCTGCTCGGGGCAAGCATCGCCTTCTACTGGCAACGGCCCGAGTATCTGGTCGCGGAGGCCGGGGAGCCGCGCCTCAGCAACCGGATGCGCGAGCGTTTGGCGCTGATGGTCATGCGCCTGGTGGCGCAGCACCACTTGCAGGGGAAGCCGGCATGGACACTGTCCCAACTCGTGCAGACGCTGGGTATGCCGATGCATGCCGTGGAGGCCATACTCGCCGCACTGAAACAGGCCGGCATGTTGGCCGAGACCGCCGATGATCCGCCCGCCTATTTGCCGGCACGCGATCTGGGGATGGTCGGGGTCGCGGATCTGCTCGCCGAGGTGCGAGCCGCCGGGGAGAGCCGCTTTCTCGGACCGGATGCCCTGCGCGTCCCCGCCGAGGTGCAGGGTGTGCTCGTGCAAATGGAGCACGCCGCGGACGAGGCAGTCCGCGGCCTCACCGTCAAGCAGTTGGCCGAGTCACCCGAGGGCCCGGCCTCCTGCAACAGCGCGGCGAACCATTGCGACTTGGCGACCGAGGGGCCGTCTGCGAGCGAAAGGTCAGACAGCCAGAGCTGATGAAGTTCGTTGTCCAGCTCTACGCCGACTGCCCTGGCCGTTGTTCGTCCCTGGGCGGAATTCAACTGAAATGACTGGCCCGGCGCGGTCATTCAAGGATCCTACGCGCTCGTTTGTGGCACTTTTCCCACCTGCCCTGCGGGCCGCATGGGCTGGACTTCTTCAGGCCGCAATGCCCGCAAGGCTCATGAACAGGCGCTCTCCTGGCACACCATCTCGAAAGCGCCTATCCACGGGCACCTTCCGGGCTCGGCCGATCGCGAGGCCGTTCGATCGGCATTCGGTATAGACTCCTCCATGAGGGTCGATCGGGGTAATTTGGTTCGGCGGTTCTGCGACTCCGCATGGCTCGGCAGCACGCGGCACTGGCCAGCGGCCCGACAGCCCGCGGGCAGTAAATGACAAGCGATATCCTCGGCGCGATTGCGCGATTGTTGAAACCGCCAAACGCGCGTGCCGCAAACCCGATGTATGTCGTGGAGATGGTGGATGGAAATCCTTGCGCAATGGCGTGACGCGCTGACCGGTGTTCTTGACCAGACGGTAGAGCGGCTCGCGCACTACCTGCCCAACGTGCTCGGCGCCTTCCTGCTGTTGATGGCCGGCTTGATCGTCGCGCGCGTGCTGCGCGCTGCGGCGGTGCGCCTCGCGCTGCTCGGCGAGCGCGCGCTGGCACGCGTTTCCGCCGGCAAGCGCGCCACACCGGTGGGTCTGCCGCGTGCATCGGCGAAGATTCTCGGCAGCGTCGTGTTCTGGGTGGTGGTGCTGTTCTTCCTCACCTCCGCGACGCAGGTGCTGGGCTTGGATACCTTCACCGCCTGGCTCGCCCGTGTCGTCGACTACCTGCCGACGGTATTCGCTGGCGCGCTCATCGTGGTTGCCGGGTTCCTCGTCAGCCGGCTCGCGCGCGAGGTGGTGGAGGCGGCAGCCGCGAGCGTGGGTCCGCGCCAGCGCGAGCTGATCGGGCGCGTGGTGCAGGCGTCGATCCTCGTCACGGCAATCCTCGTCGGCGCCGAGCAGATCGGCATCAAAGTCACTTTTCTCGTCATCCTCGTGGCGGCGGCAGGCGTCGCGCTGGTGGGCGCGGTGGCGCTTGCCCTCAGCCTGGGCGCGCGCGAGTATGTCGCCAACCTGATCGGCGGGCATTATCTGCGCCAACGCTACGCTGTCGGCCAATACTTGCGTGTCGCCGGCTATGAAGGCCGGATTCTGGAACTGACGCATACCGAGGTCGTGCTCGAAACCACCGAGGGCCGCGCGAGTCTGCCGGCCAAGGTGTTCAACGAGGAAGTCATCGTCCTGGTCGTCGGTGGCGGGCGTAATGGCTAGCAGCGAAGCGCTCAGCTACGCCTATCTCGAAGCGCACCCGGCCGATGCGGCGCGCGTGCTCGAGCGGCTCGCCCCAGCCTCGGCGGCGGCGCTCTTGCAGTCGGCGCCGCTGCGCCTTGCCTGCCCCGTCTTGCGCCAGATGCTGCCGCTCGCCGGCGCGCGCTGCCTCGAGCGCCTCGACGATGCCGACACAGCCGGACTCTTGCGCGGCGTCGGCGCACAGGCCGGGGTCGCGCTGCTGCGCTACGTCGGCGCCGAGCGGCGGGTCCGATTGCTGGCGCAATTGCCGACTGCGCTCACCCTCGCCTACGAGTTGCTGCTCGGTTATCCGGAGGGCACGGTCGGCGCCTCGATGGATCCACGGGCCTTGGCGCTGCCCGCCGACATGACAGCCGGCGAGTCGCTGGCGCGCGTGCGCTCGGCGGACGAAACTTTCGCCTCCGATCCGCATGTCATCGACCGCGACCAGCGCCTGCTCGGTTACGTGGATCTCGCCGAACTGCTGCGCGCGCCGGCCGCAACTTCGCTCGCCCGCCTGGTGCGGCCAAGCCCGCATCGGCTGCCGGCACAGGCGCTGCTGGCGGGATGTCGCGAGCATCCGGGATGGCGCGATGCATCGGCGCTGCCGGTAGTCGAGCGTGGCGATCGACTGGTGGGTGCGCTCACGCATGGCGCGCTGCTGCGTGCGCTGTCGACGCAACAGCGCACGCCGGCGCCGCGGCGCACCGAAGACACGCTCGCCGGCGTTGCCGGAGCTTACTGGTTCGGTGTCTCCTCGATGATCGAGGCGGTCGTCGGCCTGCTGCCGGTCGAACGCCGCGAGGGCGACACATGAGCGCTGGCGCCGAAGCGGCGGTCGCCGCGCTCAATCTGCGCTTCCTGCTCGACTACCCGCGCGAGGCCGCGCGGCGCATCGAGACAATGCCCGCCCAAGAGGTGGGCGCGATGCTGGCCGCGCAGCCGGTGCACGCGGTGGTGCCAGTGTGGCAAAGCCTCGCCACCGACGTCGAGCAGGCGGTGTTCACGGAGTTGCCCGAGCAGCGCGCGGCCGAGCTACTCGCCGAAGTTGAGCCGGCGCGCGGCGCGGCGCTGCTCAGCCGGCTCGACGAGGATGAGCGCGCGCGCTACATCGGCTTGCTCGACGCGCAGGTGGCGGCCGAGATACGCGCGCTGATGCAGTACCGGGCCGACTCCGCCGGCCAACTCATGGATCCGCGTGTGCTTGCCTTCCGTGGCGATCTGACCGCGCATGAAGCGCTGGCGCGCCTGCGCCAGGCGAAGCGGCGCGGACTGCGCGATCTCTATCTGGTCGATGATGACGGCCGGCTGGACGGACGCGTCGACATCCAGGATCTCGCGCTGGCCGAACCGGACGAGGTGCTCGCGCGTATCGCGCGCAAGATCGCGGATGCCGTGCAGGACACCGCGCCGCGCGAGGAGGTGGTGGAGAAGATGCAGCAGGACGCGATAGCCGACCTGCCGGTGATCGACTTCGACGGGCGCCTGGTCGGCGCTATCCGCCAGGCCAAGCTTGCTTCGGCCGTGCAGCAGGAAACCACGCTGGACATCCAGACCATGGTCGGTGCCAGCCGCGATGAGCGCGCGCTTTCGCCCGCCATCTTCGCGGTCGCCAAGCGCCTGCCGTGGTTGCAGATCAACCTGCTCACCGCTTTTCTGGCTGCGGCTGTGGTCGGGCTGTTCGAGAGCACGATCGCCAAATACACGGCGCTCGCGGTGCTGCTGCCGGTGGTCGCCGGCCAGTCGGGCAATGCCGGCGCGCAGGCGCTGGCAGTGACGATGCGTGGGCTGGTGCTGCGCGAGATCAGCTTGCGGCACTGGCCCAAGGTGGTATTTAAGGAGCTCAACGTCGGCCTGCTCAACGGACTGGCGGTCGCGGCCACGACTGCGATCGGCGTCTACCTCTGGAGCCGCTCGGTCGGTCTGGTCCTGGTGATCTCCGCCGCGATGGTGATCTCGATGGTCGCCGCCGGTTTTGCCGGTGCGCTGGTGCCGATCACCCTGCAGCGCTTCGGCCAGGATCCGGCACAGTCCTCATCGATCATTCTCACCACCGTCACCGATGTCGTCGGCTTCTTCTCCTTCCTCGGTATCGCGACGCTTCTCTCGGCGCTGCTCTGAGAATCCCGCCCGGACAGGATAACGGGCCGTGCCTTGTCGAGAGTCGGTCCTTCAGCCGCAGCCACGTCGAGCGCGGCGAGGATGCAGCCTTCGGCGTGAGGCTTTCGTTGGGCCCGGCTGCATGGCCTCGCGCGGGCGCCGGCACCGATCCGTCTGCCCCTCAGTCCGTGCCGCTGGCGTCCTGGGCGGCCTGGGCCGCCTGGGCCGCGTGTGCCAGCGCAGGCCCGAAGGCACGCAGCAGCACCCTGATGCGCATCGTGTCCTTCGATCCCGGGTGGGTGATCAGCCACAGCGGCGTCTGCAGTTCGTCTATTGGTGCCGTCAGGGCCCGGAGTTCGGGCAGACGGGACTCCAGGAAGGCGGGCAGCAAGGCGATGCCGAGACCGGCCTGGACCATGGTGAGCGCATGGCCGAAGTTGTCGACCCGCAGTGCCACGCAAGCATCAGGTACGCGTGCGGCAAGCCAGCGGTCGAACTTGAGCTCCCGGGCATCTCGCTCGAAGCTGATCCAGCGCTGCTGTGCGACCAGATCCGCGATGCTGTGCAGCGTCGTCTTCGCTCGACCTTGCCGCCGGCCGTAGATCTTGAACCGCAGGTCGGCAAGTTTCCGTCCGACCAGCCAATCGGAATCCGGTCGGCCACGCGTATCGCAACATCCGCCTCGCGACGCGACAGGCTTACATGCTCACGCGAGGCGGTCAGTTCGATCCTGACTTCGGGAAATGACGATGCGAACTGCACCAGCACACCCGGCAGCAGGTGTTCGATCACGATCGATGCGGCGGCGACCCGCACGTTTCCCCTGGGTCGAAGATCCTGCCCGCGCACGCGAGTCTCGGCTGCCAGTGCGACCGGTTCGAATGCGCTGGCCGCATCCACGATCTGCTCCCCGGCCTGGGTCAGCGTATAGCGGCCGCGGACCCGGTCGAACAGCCTCGTCTTGAGGCGCGATTCGACGAGATCCAGCCTGCGCAGCAAAGTTGAGTGGGTCATTCCCAGCGCCACGCAGGCCTTGGCGACGCTGCCGTGGCGGGCAATGGTGAGCACGGTGTGGAAATCCGTCCAGGCGAGCCGAGATCGCGGCGGTGACAGAGATGCGGCGTCCGCGGTGGTTTCCTTTGATTCACGCTGAGTTTGCATATTTGCAAAGCACGGTTTTGAAAATTGATTTTACTTCGCGTTCTTCGAAATGTAGATTGCTAAACATGCGAAGTTCGATACTCATGTTGGTCGCCGCGACCGGGCGCGTGGTTTCACGGCGACGTGGGCGAGGAGGAGACGATATGAACCGAGTGAGCAACTCTGTTGGCCTGGGGCGCGGTAGCCGTGGTTACACCTGTCGGCGCTCAACTGGCCGACACTGATGGCTCCGGCACCGCTGGACTTGGTCGTTGCCCAGGGCAGGCGCCGCTGGGGTGGTCATGCTGGGCTTGGCCGCCGTGCTAGTCGCGCTGTTTTTCGTTGCCTACCTGCGCAACCAGATCGGTTCGCTGCTCGAAACCCGCAAGCTGCTCAAGGAGGTTCAGCGTGCCCACGATCTGCCTTCCACGGACCAAGCCGAGGAGTCGCGTATCGAGAACCTGCATCGGTTGATCTCGACCGAGTTTTCGCTTGCTCAACGACCGACTGGGCGCGATCGTTGCGGTGGCTGGACCGATGTCTGGGACGGCCAACGAAGATCCAGAGGGAGAGGGCATTCCGCTCTCGCTGACCGAACTGGTGACCCGCGGTGAGCCCTCGCGAGAATCCCATCCTCACTTTGTACGAGAACCAAGCAGGGTAGCCATGAAGACGAGACGAGTTGGAAAACTCATCACCGGCCTGATCGTTGCGGTCGCGCTGGCCGCATGTGCCGGCACCCGCCAGAAGAGAGCACCGGCGAGCATCGACGACACCACGCTGACGACCAAGGTCAAGGCGGTTTCTACTTGACGACCCAACGGTCAGCGGGCTAGCGGTCAATGTCCGAATCGATTTCAGAAGCGGCCGTGCAACTCAGCGGCTTCGTCGATGACCCGCCGAGCGCGATCGAGCCGTCGAACTGGCCCGGAAGGTCGGCGGCGTAAAGCAGGTCAAGAACGACATCCTGATTCGCTAGCGCGAGCCGGAGTTCCTGGTCGCGCCCAGGCGAGCACAACCACCGGAAGGAGGAACAGAAAATGACCGAAGAAGACCGAACTGGCGCCGACCTCGCCAATCTCGTGAGGGGCGTGGTCGGAGAACTGACGAAGCGCGTTCAGGACATCGACAACAACTATCGCGCGGAAGCCGAAAAGATGGGTCAACTCTACATAGTGCGCTGATGAGAACAAGGTCGCCTCATTGAGCGCGCCGCCTGGACCAAAGCCCATGCGCAACGCTTCCGACAATGAGCAGACTTTCTCAGCCATTCTGGAAGAGCTCAGGATGCAGGCCAACCGGACCGGCAAACCGCTGCACAGGCTGGCCGGCACGCGTGTTGCGCCTGGTCGTCGTTGCGGGCTTAACCGCCTCACAAACTTCCAGGAGAACGAACATGGATCGCATTGTCTCGCGGTATCGCCGCTTGGGGATTGCTGGCGTCGCCGGATTGGCCGTTCTGCTTGGCGCGTGCTTTCAGCACGGGCACTGCGCGGACAAGCCAGTTGGCCACCGCACGCGCTTCGATCGCACAGGCCGAAAGTGCGCGCCCCTCGATTCTGCGCCGCTTGAACTTCTCTCCGCCCGCGACAAGCTTGGCAGAGGCTAAGCCTGTTACGGGAAGAGCGATTCGTGCGTGCGCGACGGCTCGCGGAACAGGCAGAAGCCGATGCCGAGCTCGCAGAGCACAAGGCGCACGCTCAAGGTGAAGCTGCAGCCGCGAGCTGGCGCAGACCAACGAGAATGTTACGAAAGGAAGCCAGGATCGCAAGGGCCGGCCTTGATTCCTGCCCGCGCCTCCTTCGTTTCGCAGGCCGAAAACTCAAAGATCGCAAAGGAGCAAGACCCATGAAGACAACCCGGCACCTTACCAGTCGCAGTGTGTGGGAATCAGCCTCGTCGCCACGCTGGCGGCGTGCGCCTCGCGCCGACGAGCAAGTCTCTCGACGAAGCCAGGGCGACTACAGCCGGGCCGCCGCCGACGCACAGGTGGTTCGCACCGCGCCGGTGGAACTGGCCCAAGGCGCAGCAGGCATTGGAAAGGCCGAGGCGGCGCTACGTGCCGGCGATGATGCCATCGACCGAGCATTATGCCTATCTTGCCAGGCAGCGCACCGAGGTAGCGATTCAAACCGAGAAACTCGCTCCGGGCCGAACAGGCAATCGGCGCATGCGCATTGCGAACGCATTCTCATCGATGCGCGGACGCGCGACCCGAGGCGCAGCGCGGTCAGGCGGAGGCGGCACGCAAGCTCGCTGAAGAGCGGCAGGCAGCAGCACAGGCATCCAGGGCCCAGGCAGCAGAGTCCGCCCGTACGCGCAAAAACCTGGAACCTTAGCAGCTCGACGAACTCAAGGCCAAGCAGACCGAACGTGGCATGGTGCGACACTCGGCGACGTGCTGTTCGACACCGGACGGGCGAAGCGTCCGGGGCGCCGCACGCCAGGCGATCGATCAACTCGCCACATTCCTCGAGGAGAACCCCGCGCGTACTATCGAGATCGGGCTACACCGACTCGGTGGATCGAGCAGATGAACCCAGACACTCTCGAGCGACGGGGCGGAATGCCGTGAAGAACGCACTGATGGACCGTGGCATCGAGTCGAATCGTATCGCTGCTCGCGGCTTTGGTGAGGACAACCGCCGGTGGCGAGTAGTGCTACGCCGCTGGGCGGCGGCAGAATCGCCGCCGAGATAGTGTGATATCGGGTACCAGCAAGATGATGCGTTCACCGCGATGGC
>JADJEV010000005.1 GCA_016708905.1 Candidatus Methylophosphatis roskildensis
CACATTGAATTGAGGCGAATGGAAGAGCTTTCCAGTGCCGCCTGCCTGGGCGCCCTGTCCACTTTCGCCCGCAGGAAACCGGTGAAGTCGGAATCGAAACCAGGCGAATCGACCGGCGGCAGTTCGACCGGCACGGCTGCGAAGCAGCGTCGGCAGCCGACGCGGGCTCAACAACCGCCTCGTGTTTCAATCGCGCCCAGCGCGACAGAGCTTTCCTCGTCAGCCACGGTGCCGCCCCCGTCTCGCGCGGGCGAAGCGCCCTTTCTTGCGCACCTCGGGTCGATAGAAGCGCGGTAAACCTTCGACCCAGTCACGGATATCAGCCGGCATCGCCACACCATCCTGTTCGCCGGAATCGAGCATCCGCGCTGCCCACTCGCCGAAACTCACCGTCACGGCGCCGATGCGCGGCTGCGGGTCGCCTTCCCCTCGCGGCGCCACATCACGAATACGCGCGGCTCGGCATGGTCGTTGAGCAGATAATTCTCCGCCTCGTCGGTGAACAACTCGATGCGCCGGCCGCCATACAGCCATTGCTCCCGCTTTGCCAGTTCGTGCAGCCTGCGCGGCGCCGCTTCCGCGGATTCCGACGACGCGGCAGCACGCCGATAGCCTCCACTGCTCAGTTCCCAGCGATTATGACCCGGCACGCGGTGCTCAAGCACGATCGAGACATCAGAGTGTCGTTTTGGTCATAATTTGCGAGGATCTTCAAGCTCCAGGAACAAGGCCGTGGAACGCTGCTTATGTAGCGTGCTCTAATCCAGTGTAGCCGGCATCGCCCCGCAAGATGCAACGAAACATCATCCCGCTTCTCGATCGGCGCGCGTGCTCGCCGCGCCCAACATTCACCGACGCCGGTTCCGCGATTGGCTCGGTCGCCGTGCGCGCGGCAGACGTGTTCGCGATCTGCGCATTTCAGCGTCAGATCTGATTGCAACTTTCGTTGCACCTATTGCATGCCGAAGTCGGTGTTCGACCGCGATTATTCGATTTCTGCCATGCGCGATGCATCTGCCAGCTTCGAAGAGATCGCGCGTGCAGCGCGACTGTTCATCGATCGCTGGCGTCGAGAAAATCACATTACCGAGGGCGAGCCGCTGTTGCGGCGGAACATCGAGCGGCTGATCGAAATGCTGGCTCGCTCGGCGTCGAACTCACCCTGACGACAGATGGCGCGCTGCTGGCAGAAAGGCCCGCGCGCTCAGGATGCCGGCTGCACCGCGTGACCGTCAGCCTCGATCCGCTCGACGACGCCACCTTCCGCGCGATGAACGACGTGCGTTCCCGGTCGAGCGGGTGCTGGAGGGCATTGACGCTGCGCGTGCCGGACTCCGGGCGCTCAGGTGGGCTTGGTGGTCGCTGGCTCAACGATCATGACGTGGTCGCGATGGCCGCGCCGCTCAAGGCACCGCGCAGATCCGTGCGTTTCTCGAATACATGGACGTTCCGGCTCGAGCAACGGCTGGCGCATGGACGATGTGGTGCCCTCGGCAGAGATCGTTGGGCGAAGATCCGCCGATGCCGCTCCAGGCCCGACCCGACTACAGGCGAAGTGGCCGAGCGCTGGCGCTGCGCTGAGGCGTGGCGAAATCGGCGGATCTCGTCGGTGACCGGCCTTCTGCCGCGACCTGCACGCGGGCGCGCTTCAACCACCGACGGCATGTTTACACCTGCCGTCCGCAACCCGGGGCTAACCTGCGCGGCAACTGCGCTCGGCACCGCATCGAGCGATGACGAGATCGCCGGAGCAATCGCCGGGATCTGGCGGGGCGCAACGACCGCTACCCGGAGATCCGCAACGCCAGACCGCGCAGGCGCGCAAGGTCGAGATGTCGTACATCGCTGACCCGGCGAGCCGATGACTAACCTGGAATTCATCCGCCGAACTCAGCTGTCCTGACCACTGAGCCGGCGCCCCGCCACCTTCGAGGTGGAGGCGATCCAACCGAACGGGGCGAAGCGAGCCAGCACCCCGATGCGGCGAACACCGCTGACGATCTACGTCGACGAACGCGAACTGTCACCCCGATGACCCTCCGGCTGGCGCCCGAGGCGCTGGTCATCGGCTATCTGCGCAACCAGCGGCTGGTGCCGCGCATCGAGGACATCGAGGCGGTGCAGGTCGATTGGGACACCGATTCCTCCGCGGTGACCAATGCGTCGCCCACTGCAGGACATCGACGGGCGCCGTCCAAAGCACCGGTGACAACCGGCTGCGGCGGGGCAGTGTTCGGCGACCGATGGACGAGATCGACGCGATCCACTGCCGACGACGATCGGCCGACTCGACGAAGCGAGCTCACATGGACTGCTCGACGTGGTACGCCGACACGAGGCGATGTACAAGCCGGCGGCGCGGTAGCTGGCTGCGGGCTGGGTCCGCCTTTGGCCGAGCCTTGATTTGCCCGTCGAGGACGTCGGCCGTCACAACGCGGTCGACGCGATCGCCGGCCTGATGTGGCTCGACGAGGTGGGCGGCGGCGACAAGATCTTCTTCTACACCACCGGCCGGCTGACCTCGGAAATGGTCATCAAGGCCACGCAGATGGGCATTCCGTTCCCTGGTCTCGCGCTCCGGCTCACCAAGATGGGCTACGACATCGCCGCGCGCGTCGGCATCACGATGATCGGCCCGCTGCCGGCCGCAAAGCCACCTGTTCTTCACCGGACGCAACGTCAGCGCTTCGTGAAACGCATCTGCGCTTCCACGGAGCTTGCTTAGGCGCCGATCACCGGTCTGTTCCTGTTGGCGGTCTCGGCCGGCGCATGGGCTGGCGTGGGACAAGGGCCTGGTCGCAGATGCGACGGCCGCAGATGGTGGCTTGCGTGATGGAGCGCCTGTTGCCGCAAGTGGATGCCTCTGGTGAATGCCAATCCAGAAGCCGGGAGCTACGGAGCGCTTCGGCCACCCGGAGGTGCCCGACCTGGTCCGGATTCGCCGGCCCGCTCGCGGGCTGCACGCCGGGCTTTCTTGCAGCCGCGCACCGTGGTGGTGAGCGTGCCCTGCGATTCGCCCTTCCTGCCGCTCGACCTGGTGGGGCGGCTGCGCCAATACTCGCCGTCGAACACGACGCCAACATTGCGGTCGCCTAGACCCACGACCAGCCGCACCGGTGTTCGCCGCTGGTCCGTCGCTCCTGGGGCACCTCACCGCCTTTCTCGACACCGGCGGCCGCAAGATGGACGCGTGGTACGCCTGCTCGCGGTGGTGGAGTGTCCTTCGACGACAAGGCCGAGGCCTTTTCCAACACTTGTCACCCGTGGAGGAACTCACCGGCGGTTACCGGGAGCAGCCAGCAAGTGACATCGATACACCTCGGCCGTCCCATCCTCGACGACTACGACCCCAACGCGCTGCCGGTCGCCATGGCGCAGCAGATCGTGAGCGGACTGGTCAAGCCGGTGATCGGCACCGAACGCCTGTTCGTCGGCAACGCACTCGGCCGCGTGCTGGCCGAAGACGATATCGCCGATCGACGTGCCGGCCCACAACAACTCGGCGATGGACGGCTACGGCAACCGCGCGGCCGATCTCGCGGCCGATGCCGAGACCGCCCTGAAGCTCGTCGGCACCGCGTTCGCCTGCCGTCCGTACGGGCGCATCGGCCCTGGCCAGGCGGTGCGCATCATGACCGGCGCGGTGCTGCGCCGTCCGTCGATACGGTGGTGATCCAGGAAGTCAGTCGCGTCGAGAACGGCACCTGGTCGTTCCACCGGGCCAGAAGGCCGGTTTCAGAACACGCGCCGCCGGCTGAGGATCTGCGGGCCGGCAAAGCGCGCACTGGCAGCGGGACGCCGCCTGGTGCCGGCCGACATCGGCCTGATCGCCTCGCTCGGCATCGCCGAAGTAGCGGTACGCCTACGGGTGCGCGTCGCGTTCTTCTCCACCGGCGACGAGCTGGTGTCGTTCTCGGTAAGCAAGCCGGCCGAAGGGCAGATCTTCGACAGCAATCGCTACACGATCCGCGATGCTCGCCCCAGTTCGGCGTCGACATCATCGACATGGGTGTCGTGCCGGACGATCCTTCTCGACTCGAAGCGGCGTTTCGCGAAGCGATCGGACAGGCCGACGCGATCATCACCAGCGGCGGTGTGTCGGTCGGCGAGGCGATTTCATCCGGCAACTGATGCGGGGAGAACTCGGTGAAGTGCTGTTCTGGAAGATCGCCATGAAGCCCGGCCGGCCGCTCGCCTCCGGCCGCATCGTCAGCGGCGACCGGTCGGCTGTCCTGTTCGGCCTACCGGGCATCCGGTCGCCGTGATGGTGACCTTCTACCAGTTCGTGCGTGACGCTCTGCATCATGGCCGGCGTCACACCGCTGTTGCCGGTTGCCGCTGCCTGCCGCCACCTGTGTCGGGTCGAAGAAGGCGCCGGGGCGTACCGGAATTCCAGCGCGGCGTGCTGTTCCAGCAGGACGGCTCGTGGCATGTGCGCCTGACCGGCTCCCCAGGTCAGGGCGTCCTGCGTTCGATGCCGGGCCAACGTTTTCATCGTCCTCGAACACGAGCGCGGCAGCATCAGGCCGGGCGACAGTGCGGTGCAACTGATGGAAGGCCTGGCCTGGAATTACCGCAGGCGAAGCGGCAGCGGCCGGGCAAACCTATCTGACCGTCAACAGGTCGCCGAGTACCTTCAACTCAACGAGAAGAAGATCTACGCGCGCTGGTGCAGGAGGGCCGCATTCCGGCCACCCGTGCCACCGGCAAGTGGCTGTTCCCGAAGCAACTGGTGGACGACTGGCTGATCGAGACCGCGCACGGCGGCGCACTGTCCGACCGGCTGGTGATCGGCGCAGCGACGACCCGCTGCTCGCCCTGGCCATCGGCCTGCTCGCCGGGAACTCGGCGCCGAGGCGATCGTCGCCTACTGCCCTGGCGGCACCCGGCTCGGCCTGGCGCAGTTGTCGAAGCGACTACGCCCAGGCGGCGGCGATCCACTGGGGCCGGGCGGCCGATGCGCCGCGCGCCCTCGCTTGCCTGATCGAGGGCTGCGCCGGTCACGAGGAGTGGGTCATCGATGCAGATCGCCCTGCGTGACCAGGGCGTGATTCTGCGCGCCGCGGCCTGGCCGGCGAATCGATCGCGCAGGTCTCGCGCGGACAGCGCTGGCTGCGCCGCCAGGCCGGCGCCGGTTCGCAGATGTTCTCGACAGCGTGCTGCGCGATGCCGGCCTGACCGTAGAACCTGTCGGCGAGGCGACCAGCGAACCAGGCTGCCCGCTGATCGCCATGGGCGCAGCCGATTGCGCACGGGCATACGCGCGGCCGCCGCCGGAATTCGGCCTCGACTTCCTGCCGCTCGGACAGAGCCTTCGATCTGAAGATTGCTGCCGCGCCCGGTGTATTTCCGCACCCTGTTCCAGCGTCTGATCCGTGCCCTCGGCAGCCCCCGAATCCCGCAAGCTCGCCAGCTTGCTCGGCGGCTACGATCTCGCGCCGCTCGGCACCAGGCGCATCGTCGGCGACTGAGGCAGCTGCGAGCCGCACAGGACGGGCGGTTCGGGCCGGGGCGGCCTGGAAGCCGCATCCGCGCTTGCTCCCGGCTTGGTCTCTGCTATAGAACGCCAGTCCATGCGGAGTTCTGGCGATGTAGTGAGCGTAGGTTGGGCTGACAAGAAGGAAGCCCAACGCCTCTCCCGCAATCCGAGGGGCCGGGGTTCGAATCGCTTTTGCCCAACGCGCTTCTCACGTCGAGTGTCGGCAAAGGCGTGATCCTGTGCCTCAGGACGACGATCCTCGTGTTCCATGCCCTCCGTATATCCCCGGCGGGCTGCCGAGCTTGCGCAACGCAGCGCGGTAGGGTGCAATCAGCCCAGCGCATTGCACCGGACGATTACATTCGGCGCAATATCGATTGCGCCCTACGCTTGCCCGTCGTAGGCATACGTGAGATCGCAGATCGTCGTGCCGTCGCCTTTTTGCGGCAGTTGGTGCAACATGGCTTCTGTAAATCCCTTGCGGGCTGCTCCCAGCTCTGGCGCCGCCGTGGTTCCGCCACGCTTTGGCTGCCGAGCATTGACCGCGATTGTAGGACGTCCTGCAATCTTGCCAGAGGAGCCCGATCAAGACAACAAGTCAGTCTGCGGAAGCGAACCAGCATTTGTCGCGCTACATCGAGGCGGTCGAGCGTGGGGAAGAAGTCATCATCACGCGCCGCGGCAAGCCCGTGGCCAAGATCGTCCGCGTGTCGAGCGGGCTGAGGTTGACCGGCGCCGCAAAAACGCGCGCGAACGCATGTTGGCGCGAATGAACAAGGGCTATCGCTTGGAAGGGCGTGTGCCTGCGCGCGAACTCCTGCATGAGCGCTGAACTGATCTCGCTCGACACGGAATATCCTCGTGCATTCGGTCGATCTGGATGCCGGTGTCCGCCGACAAGGCGATCCGAAATATTCCTGCGCCTCGCTCCGGCCAACTGCGTGCTGAGCTTGCAGGCGTTGTGTGAGTTCTTTTCCGCCGTTACGCGAAAGAAACCTTAGCCTGTCGAAGATGCTTTGGCCCAACTCGAGGGATTGGCAACAATTGTCCCCCGTGGTGGCAGCGAAGGGCGTTACGCTGGCGCGCCACGCGTGCCCTCCAGCGCTACAGGCTCTCTTTTGGGATGCGATGTTGTGGGCAACGGTTCGCGAAGGGGGCGTCGCCACCTTGCTCTCGGAGGATTTCCAGCATGGGCAGGACATCGAAGGCGTCAGAATCATCAACCCTTTCAAACTGCAGGATCTGGACGAAACGTTCTTCGCATAGGTCCGTCACAATGTGAGAGCTTAGGGTGCAATAGCGCAGCGTATTGCACCGGACGATTGCATTCGGCGCCATATCGATTGTGCCCTACTCTTGCTGGACGACCAGCAGGACGTCGCCGCGATCTTTGCTGCGGAGGACTGAAGCAGGGATGGCGCCTGTAGCCCGTAGGTTGGGCTGAGCGAAGAAGCCTAACACTGAAGGACATTGTCGTTGGGCTTCCTTCGTCAGCCCAACCTACCGGCGCCATTCATGCGACTTCCAAGCCGCCATGAGGCAAGCGGCGAGCCGTACAGGATGGGCGATTCGGGCTGTGGTTGTCTGGAAGCCGCATCCAGGCTTGCTCGCGGCTTGTCCTGCCTGAAGAACGCCATTCCATGCGGGTTCCGGCGATGCGTTCTTTCAGTCCGACGCGCGCTCGAGCGGGATCGGTGCTTCGACTCGTCCAGTTGCGCGTGCTCGATCCCTGGTGAAGTGCGCGCTGATCTTGCGGCCGGAGGTCTGCACCTCCTGCGCGTCTTCGTGGGCCTGGCGGATGTGCGTCGCGAGCCTGGCCATGCGCTCGTCGAAGCGGCCGAAGTCCTTCGCCAGCTTGCCCAGCGCGTCCTTGATGACATGGATCTGCTTGCGCGTTTCGACGTCCTTCAACACCGCGCGCGCGGTGTTGAGCACCGCCATCAAGGTGGTCGGGCTGACGATCCATACCCGCTTGGCCTGGGCGTAGGCCACCACCTCGGGGTGGTAGGCATGGATCTCGGCGAATACAGCTTCGGCCGGCACGAACATCACGGCGCCATCGGACGTGGTCGGGTACGATGTACTTCGAGGCGATGGCGTCGACGTGCTTCTTCACGTCGCTGCGGAACATTGACTGGGCCGCGCGGCGCTCCAGTTCCGACAGCGAGTCGTCGAACATGCGGTGGTAGTTCTCGAGCGGAAACTTGGAGTCCACCGCGACGCGCCCGGTCGGCTCGGGCAGGATCAGCATGCAATCGACGCGCGAGCCGTTGGGCAGACTGGCCTGGAACTCGTAGCCGCCCGGCGGCAGCACGTTGCGCACCAGCGCCTCGAGCTGAACCTCGCCGAAGGCGTCGCGCGACTCTTGTCGCCGAGCAGTTCCTGCAGACTGACGACATTGGTGGTGAGGCCGTCGATCTTTTTCTGCGCCTCGTCGATGGTGGCCAGCCGCGCCATGACGCTGGCAAAGGTCTCGTTGGTCTTCTTGAAGCCCTCGTCGAGGCGCTCGCCGACCCTGCCGCTGATCGATTCCAGCCGCTCATTGATGGTTCGCGTCAGCACCTCGATACTCGATGACAATTGGGCCGACGCCTGCTGCAAGCCGCTTTGCATCAGCTCGCGCTCGGCGCGCGACTGCTCGGACAGCCGCTCGAAGGTCTGGCCGAGCAGATCGGCCTTGAGCTGATCCTGCCGTGCCTGCATGCCGCTCGACAGTTCGGCCAGGCGCAGCGCCGACTCCGCGCGCTGGTTGCCGAGCAGTCCCTGCAGTCCGACATGCAGGGCCGACATCGCCTCGCGGGTGGTCTTGAGTTCGTCGCCCACCACGCTGCGCAGGCGCTCGGCCGAGTCGGTTGCGGCGCCGATCGTGCGATCGCCCTGGTGCGCGAGCCCGCTGTGCAGGTCGCGCAGCATCTCGTTGTGCCTGGCCGCCAGCGCACTCTCGATCTGCGCCGGCAGCTCGGCCACCCGCGACAGCGTGCGGATCAACAACCAGACGATGCCGGCCAGCACGACCAGGGCGAGCAGGAGAAGAACGAAGTTGAGTTCGGCGACGGGCAGCGGCATGACGGGCGGTTTCGGTTCGCAGACGGCCGAGTATACAGCCTCGATCCGCCAGCCATTCCGAACTCGCAGCCCGCGGTGTTCAGTGGCTGTCGCTGCTATCGCTCATCGTGTCGAAGTCCCAGATCAGATGGGCGTCGAGCATCAGCCGGTAGCGCGCCTCGGCGGCATCGAAGCGGGCGATGGTCGCCGCCAGCCGCGCCTCGATCGCCTGGCGGCGGGCCGTCAGCAGCTCGCCCAGCGGGGTTTCGCCCAGCGCGTAGGCGCGCGACTGCAGGCGGGCGTTGCGCTCGATCCGGTCGGCCACCTGCTGCATGCGCTGCCAGCTTTCGTGCATCGCCAGCGCCTGCGCATGCTGCGTGGCGATCTCCGCCTCGAGCTTGCGCAGCACCGCGGCCTCGCGTTGGGCGGCCGCCTGGGTCATCGCGCCGGCCGCATCGGCCAGCGCATTGCGACCCTGGCCCGGAAGCGGAATCGCCAGGCTCAGCCCGACCACGCGCTCGCTGCCGCTGCGCTCGAGGCATAGCGCACACCCACCGTCGGGTCCGGCCGCAGATCGGCGTCGGCCCGCCGCGCGGTCAATTGCGCCCGCGCCGATTCGTGCCGCGCCAGCATCAGCTCGTGGCTCTCCTGCAGGCTGCGCTCGCGCCAGAACTCGAACGGCTGCTTGACTGCGGGCGGCCCCACCGTGACCGGTGCCTGTGGCAATTCAATACCGCTGTAGCGGTGTTCGAGTTCGGCCGCCGCCGCGCGCTCACGCGCCGCTGCCAGTGCGCGCTGTGCGTCGGCCTGATCGAGTGCGGCGGCAGCCAGCGACTCGTCCAGCCTGGCCGCATCGCCGGCGCGCACCCGCTTCTCCACCACCCGGAGCTGCTCGCGCAGCACATCCACCTGCGCCTGCCAGTGTTGCGCCTGGGCGCTTTCGCGCAGCCAGGCGAACCAGCCGCGCAGCAGTCCACGGCCGGCCTCGTGCAACGCGTCGCCATAGGCTGAACGACCGCGCTCGACCAGCCGGTCGCCGAGTTGCGCGTCGATCTGCGCCTTGCCCGGCAGGCGCAGCGTGCGTTCGACGCCGACATCCCACTCGCCATAGCGCGCAGCCGTCTCGTCCACCCGGCGCTGCTGCGCGGCGACCCGCAGCGTGGATTCGTAATTGCCGGCGCGCAGGCGCATGCGGCCGGCCTCGTCGGCACCGAGCTCGGCGCGCGCGGCAAGCACCGAAGGCTGCGACAGCAGCACACGCTCGACCATCGCGGGGGGCGGCAGGTCGGGCGCCTCGACCGGCACGTCGCCATGCGCCGCAAGCGCACCGAGCGCCAGGCAGAGCGCCATCGCGGCATCCATCGATCTCATACGAACCTCCCGAACTCGATCATCGGCACGATCCAGTAGGCGATCTGCGACTTGGCCAGACCAGTCCTCAGATGTGCGACCAGCGCGCGGGCATCTTCCGCGTTCATCACCGCCTGCAACCGCACGCGCCGGGCGCGGCCGCGCACTTCCTCGCTCGCACCGCGCAGGCGCACCCCACTGCCCTTGCCCTCGACCTGGGTGATGGTGAAACCGCTCGCCCACTCGGGGTGACGCAGCAGGTCGTCGACCACCTCCTCTTCGAGCGACTGGGGCAATACCAACGTCAATACACAGTCAAACGCTTTCAATTTTCGTCTCCCCGATTGCAGCGACCGCGGCATCGACACCGTAGCGGCGATACAGCAAGGGCAGCAGGAACAGCGTCAGCACGGTGGACGTGGAACAGCCCGCCGATCACCACGATCGCCAACGGACGCTGGATCTCCGAGCCCGGGCCGGTCGCGAACAGCAGCGGCACCAGGCCCCAGGCGGCGATGCTCGCGGTCATCAGCACCGGGCGCAGGCGGCGCTTCGCACCCTCCACGACGACCTGCGCCAACGGCATGCCCTGGTCGCGCAACTGGTTGAAGTAGGACAGCATGACCACGCCATTGAGCACCGCGATGCCGAGCAGCGCGATGAAGCCGACCGAGGCCGGCACCGACAGATATTCGCCAGAGATCCACAGGGCGAAAACGCCGCCGATCAGGGCGAACGGAATGTTGGCGAACACCAGCACCGCCTGGCGAACCGAGCCGAAGGTGGCGAACAGCAGGCCGAAAATCAGCAGCAGGGAAATCGGCACCACCATCGCCAGCCGCGCCGCGGCCCGCTGCTGGTTCTCGAACTGGCCGCCCCAGGCCGTGCGATAGCCGTCGGGCAGCTTGAGATCAGTCGCGACGCGCGCTTTGGCCTCCTCGACGAAACCGACCAGGTCGCGGCCGCGCACATTGGCCTGCACCAGCACCATGCGCTCGGCATTCTCGCGGTCAATCTTGACCGGGCCATCGACACGCTCGAGCCTGGCCACGCTGGCGAGCGCGACGCTGTGCACATCGGGAAGCGTCAGATTGAGCGCGGCGAAGCGCGACGGCGAGTTGCGGATGCCCGCGTCGCCGCGCAAGAGCAGCGGCGTGCGCCGCCCCTGCTCGACCACCACCCCGACGGTCTCGCCCTCGATCTGGGCGCGCAGGGCGCGGCCGATGTCCTCGACGCTGAAGCCCAGCCGGCCCGCAGCCAGCCGGTCGATGACGACGCGGTAATACTGCACGCCCTCGTTCTTCAGGGTCAGCACGTCCTGCGCGCCGCGCACCGCGCGAATGCTGGCGGCCATCTGCTCGGCCAGCGCGTTGAGCGTGGCCAGCTCGCTGCCGAAGATCTTGATCGCGACGTCGCCACGGGCGCCGGTGAGCATCTCGGACACCCGCATGTCGATCGGCTGGGTGAAGCCGTAGGCCACACCGGGAAAATCGGCCATCACTGCGCGCAGTTCGTCGAGCAGCCAGTCCTTGTCGGGATTGCGCCACTCGCTGCGCGGCTTGAGCACCATGAAGGTGTCGGTCTGATTGAGCCCCATCGGATCGAGGCCCAGTTCGTCCGAGCCGGCGCGCGCGACGATGCGCCTGATCTCAGGCACCCGTTCGAGCACCGCGCGCTGAACCTGCATGTCGATGATCGCGCTCTGCTCGAGACTGATCGAGGGCAGCTTCTCGAGCTGCATGATCAGGTCGCCCTCGTCCATGCCCGGCATGAAGGTCTTGCCGATCAGGGGTGAACGCCCGCCGTGGCGGCCAGCGCGACCAGCGCGCCGACCACTACGCTGCGGCCGTGGGCGAGCGACCATTCGAGCAGCGGCGTATAGAGCCGTATCGCCAGGCGTACCAGCCACGGATCCTCGTGTCCGACCTTGCCGAGCAGGTAGGAAGCCAGCACCGGAATCACGGTAAGTGACAGTACCAGCGAAGCCGCCAGCGCGAACACGATCGACAGCGCGACCGGAATGAACAGCTTGCCCTCGAGCCCCTGCAGCGTGAGCAGGGGCAGGAACACCAGGATGATGATGACGATGCCCGAGACCACCGGCAGGGTGACCTCGCGCACCGCGCGATACACGATATGCAGCCGGGGCAGCCGGGTGCCGCTGTCGGACTGCGCGTGCGCCAGATGGGTGACGATGTTCTCGACCACCACCACCGCCGCATCGACCAGCATGCCGATGGCGATCGCCAGGCCGCCCAGACTCATCAGGTTGGCACTCATGCCGAACTGGCGCATCAGGACGAAGGTGGCCAGTGCCGCCAGCGGCAGGATCAGCGCCACCACCAGTGCCGCGCGCAGGTTGCCGAGAAACAGCACCAGCAGTATCAGCACCAGCACGATCGCTTCGGCCAGGGCCTTGGAAACCGTGCCCACCGCCCGTTCGACCAGGCTGCCGCGATCGTAGAACACCTGGGTGGTGACACCGGGCGGCAGGGTCGGCGCGAGTTCCGCCAGCTTGGCGCGCACACCGTCGACCACCTGTTGCGCGTTGGCGCCGCGCAGTCCGAGCACCAGGCCCTGCACCGCCTCTTCGCGCCCGTCCTGGGTCACCGTTCCGTAGCGCGTCAGACTGCCGATGCGTACCTGGGCCACGTCGCCGACGCGCACCGGCCCGCCGTCGCGGCGCTCGATCACGATCTGGCGCAGATCGTCCAGCGTACGCACGCTGCCTTCGATCCGCACCACCAGCGCCTCTTCGCCGGCGCCCAGCCGCCCCGCGCCATCGTTGCGATTGTTGGCCTCCAGCGCGGCCTGCAACTGCGCCATCGAAACACTGCGCGCGGCCAGCGCGGCCGGGTCGGGCACCACTTCGAAGCTGCGCACCAGGCCGCCGAGCGCGTTCACATCGGCCACACCCGGCAGCGTACGCAGCAGCGGCCGGATCACCCAGTCGAGCAGACTGCGCCGCTCGGCGAGCGACAGCGGTCCCTCGACCGTGAACATGAACATCTCGCCCAGCGGCGTGGTGATCGGCGCCAGACCGCCGCTGGCGCTCGGCGGCAGATCGCGCGCGATGGCGGTCAGGCGCTCGGTCACCTGCTGGCGCGCCCAGTAGATGTCGGTGGCATCGTCGAAATCGATCGTGATGTCGGCGATCGCGTACTTGGACACCGAGCGCAGGATCCGCTTGTGCGGTATACCCAGCATCTCGAGTTCGATCGGCGTGACGATGCGGCTCTCGACCTCTTCGGGCGTCATGCCGGGCGCCTTCATGATGATCTTGACCTGGGTCGTCGAGACATCCGGAAATGCGTCGATCGGCAACTGGCGGAAGGCCATGCTGCCGGCCGCGATCAGCAGCACGCAGAGGCCGAGAATCAGCAACCGCTGGGTCAGGGCGAACTGGACCAGTCGGGCGATCATCATTCGGCCCCGATTCCGCCGAGCCGCGCCTTGAGGGCGGCGATGCCCTTGACGGCGATCCGCTCGTCACCCTTGAAGCTGCCGCTCACGCTGCTGCTGACACTGCCCTCGCCGGCAAGCGTGACCGGTGTCGCGGCGAAGCCGGTCGCGGTCTGCACGAACAGCAGCAGGCTGCCTTCGTGACGCACGAGCGCAGTGGTCGGGACCGAAAACACGGCGCCGTTGGTCGCATCGGCGACGCCGATGCTGGCCTCGACCATCTGCCCGGGATTGAGCGCCGCGCTGCCCGCGGTGATCTCGGCCCGCACCAGGGCGGTCTGGTTGGCCCCCACGCTGCGGCCGATCGAGACCACGCGGCCGCCGGATTTGGCGGCCGGGACGCTGACCGCCGCGCCGGCCGAAATGCGCGCCAGTTTCGCCGCCGGGACCTGAATCTCGAGCCACAGCGGATCGAGTTTCGCCAGCCGAAAGAGCGGTGCGGCGGCCTCGACGCGGCTCCCCACGCTGACCATCTGTTCGAGGATCACGCCATCGGCCGGCGCGAGCACGTCGATCGAGGCGCCAACGCCCTTGCCGGCATCGAGCCTGCCCAGCGCAGACTCGGGTACGCCGGCCATGCGCAGTGCCTGGCGGCGCTCGGCGAGCGCGGCGCCCGCCTCTGCCTGCTGGCCGCGGCTGGTACGCAGCCGGCTCTCGGCGATGATCCCGTCGCGAAACAGCGCCTCGTCACGCTGCAGCTTGTCAGCCGCCAGTCGTGCCTGCACCGACGACTGCAGGTAGCCGCGCTGCAGCTCGGCGAGCATCGGACTTTGCAGGCGGGCCAGCACCTGGCCCGCCCGGACCGACGCGTTGGCCGCCACCTCGATGCGCCCGATCAGCGCCGCCAGCGGCGCCGAAACCACGTACATCTGCCGATTCGGCACCACCACCTGGGCGGCCAGGCCGCCCAGTTCGGCCGCCCGTCGCGCGCCGAGCGGCGCCACTTCGATGCCGAGCGCCTTGATCTGGGCGGCATTGATGTCGACGTGATCCGCGGCCAGCGCGGGCGCGCCGATGGCGAGCCACAGGCAGATGCCGATGCCGCGTGCGGCACGGTACACGGGACGGGTAGGCGAAAATCCGATCGATGCCATATCTCTTTCCTCTCGCCCGCCGCTGGATGCGGCCGGCTCGGTCTCGGGCAATGCAAAAGGTGGATTGGCGCGACCGCCGGCGGATCGCCGATTGGTCAGTGCGCTGCGGGAATGGGCCGGGACCGCCGTGGCGGCTGGCGCCGGATCAGGCGAGTATGGGCGAGGCCCGGGCAGGCGGGCGGGAAAACCCGATGGCCGGCAACTTCGGCACCGTCGCGCCGGCGCGCGGCGAAACGAGCGTCGAAGCCAGAGCAAGGCGGTCGACCCGCGGGATCTGGTCGGCCGGCGCATCGACCAGCCGCAGCGACTCGTTGCGTGAGTGCCCGTTGACAGCGTCGATGACGGCGTCGCCGGCTGCGTACAATTGCAGGCGCATGCCGTCACCACCGATCGCGGGAGCGCCCGCCGCGCCCACCGACAGATGGAAATGGGGCATGCCGGCGGACGACTCGCCCGCATGCGCATGCAGCAGAGGCGTCAGCCCTTGCAGAAGCGCGAGGAAGGCGAGCAGAAGTAGTGTCAGTCGTTGCCTGAGCATGGATGCGGCGGGGAGCGCGGCCGGAGCCGAGTTGAGATTAAGTCTAAAAGCGAAAGCTTAACGCAGAATGAATCCGGCCGTCAGGCCAGCCAGATCAGCGCGGCCATTCGGCCGGTGACCCGGTCGCGCCGATACGAGTAGAAGCGTTCTGCGTCCCGCACCGTGCAGAACTCGCCGCCCGACACGCTGCCGACACCGGCGTGCGCGAGCCGCAGCCGCGCGAGCCGATAGATGTCGGCCCGCCATTTGCCCGCCCCGCAGGCGACGAAAGCCTGCGCGGCAGCCGCTTGCGCGGCGATTGCCGCATCGCGCACCTCACCACCGACTTCGAAGCCGGCGGGCCCGATCGCTGGCCCGAGCCACGCGAGCATGTCTCGCGGAGCAACCTGCATCGCCGCAATCGTCGCTTCGATGACCCCACCGACCAGCCCGCGCCAGCCAGCGTGGGCGATCCCGATCACCGAGCCGGCGGAATCGGTCAGCAGAATCGGCAGACAGTCGGCCGTCATCACCGCCAGCACCACGCCGGGTGTGCGCGCGACGCCGGCATCTGCCTGCGGCGCGCCGCGCACGGCTTCCCCCTCGACCACGTCGCTGCCGTGCACCTGCTCGAGCCAGCGCGGCTCGGCTGGCAGTTCGTGGCGCAACAGCGCCCGGTTCCGCGCGACGGCCGCGGGATCGTCACCGACGTGCGTGGCGAGGTTCATGCTCGAGTAGGGTCCGCTGCTGGCACCGCCGCGCCGCGTGGTGACCAGCGCCCGCACGTTCGGCGGTGCCGGCCAGTCCGGGTGTATCCAGTCAGTCATGGCGCGCCGCTGCCGACTCGGCGCGCAGGCCGTCGAGCAGCGCGGCGAAGTCGGCCGGCAGCGACGCCTGCCATTCCATCGCTGCGCCACTCGCCGGATGGATCAATCCCAGACGCATGGCATGGAGCGCCTGTCTGGCGAAAGCATCGAGCAATGCCGAACCCGATTTGCGCCTGCCGTAGGTCGGATCGCCGACCAGCGGATGGCCGAGATGGGTCATGCACGCGGATCTGGTGGGTGCGCCCGGTTTCCAGATCGCATTGAACCAGGGTGGCGCGTGCGAAGCGTTCCAGCGGCGCATAGTGGGTAACGGCGTGACGCCCGGCGCCGAGAACCGCCATCCTGGTGCGCTGGGTCGGGTGGCGGCCGAGCGCCGCCTCGACGCTGCCACCGCGCTCGACCACGCCATGAACCAGCGCGGCGTACTGCCGCCTGACGCTGCGCGCCTGGAGCTGCCGCACCAGGTCGGTTTGCGCCTCGAGGGTCTTGGCCACCACCAGCAGGCCGCTGGTGTCCTTGTCGAGCCGGTGCACGATGCCCGCCCGCGGCAGCCCGGCAACGCACGGCGCGTGATGCAGCAAGGCGTTGAGCAGAGTGCCCGAGGGCACACCGCTGCCCGGATGCACGACCAGCCCCGGCGGCTTGTCGAGCACGATGACGTGGGCATCCTCGAAGAGGATCGACAGGCCGATCGGCTCGGCGCGGTCCGGCCTCGGCACAGCGGCCTCGGCCTCATGCACCTGCAGACGCTCGCCGCCCCACACCTTGTCCTTGGGATCGCGCGCCGCGCCATCGACCCGGATGCGTCCCTCGCGCAACCAGCCCTGCAATCGGTTGCGCGAGTGCGCCGGCAGCAGACGCGCGACCGACTGGTCGAGCCGCAGCCCGGCGTGTTCGGCGGGAACAAGCAGTTCCTGCGCGGCAGACGAAGCCGGGGCCGCATCGGGGCTTGGGCTATAATCAGCACCTCGATTCGTGACTGGAATACGCGCCGTGGTTTTCATCAAGCGTAGTTTAGCGGTTGTCGCCTTCGGGCTGCTCACCGGTTGCGCCGGCTTCTTCGACAAGGTCGACGAGACCGCCGACTGGAACGCACAGAAGCTGTATTCGGAGGCCAAGTCGTCGCTGTCGGACGGCTCCTACGAACAGGCCATCAAGTACTACGAGAAGCTCGAGGCCAAGTATCCGTATGGCCGCTACGCCCAGCAGGCGCAGCTCGAATCGGCTTACGCCTATTACAAGAACGCCGACACCGCCCAGGCACTGGCGGCTGCCGATCGCTTCATCAAGCTGCACCCGAATCATCAGAACGTCGATTACGCCTACTACTTGCGCGGGCTGATCAACTTCAACGACGGCGAGGGATTCCTGAGTTCCGTTTCGCGGCAGGACGTCTCGGAACGCGATCCGCGCGCGGCGCGCGAGTCGTTCGACAGTTTCAAGGAACTGACCACCCGCTTTCCCGAGAGCGGCTATGCGGCAGACGCCGAACGGCGCATGGCATTTCTGGTCAACAATCTGGCGCGCAACGAGGTTCACGTCGCCCGCTACTACTACAAGCGCGGCGCCTACGTGGCGGCCGTCGGCCGGGCGCAATCGGCGATCCAGGACTACCCGCAGGCGCCGATCATCGAGGAAGCGATGTTCATCATGGTCAAGGGCTACGACGCTCTCGGCCTGAACGATCTGCGCGATGATGCCGAGCGCGTAATGAAGACGAACTTCCCGAACAGCGAATACTACGTCAGGGGTCTGGACAAACCGGAACCCTGGTGGAGATTGTGGCAGGCGTATTGAACCGCTTGAGCCGGGCCTAGCCGACGCCCCACGCGGCGCATTTGCGTTCCATCGTCTTGCGCGAGATTCCCAGGCGCCGTGCCGCTTCCGACTTGTTGCCGGCGCAGGCCGTGAGCACATCGAGAATGTGGCGCTTCTCCACCTCGTCCAGCGCAAGCTCACCGCCAGCCGGCACGGCATCGGGCAGCAGCGAAGCCGGCGGCAGCAGATCGAGCGGAAAGTAGCCGAGAATCAGGGAACGCTCGACCAGGTTTCTCAGCTCGCGCACGTTGCCCGGCCAGTCGTAGCGTTGCAACTGGCCGACGGTCTCCGAATCGAGGTGGATCGGCGGCACGCCCAGTTGCACCTGCAACTGGGCGAGGAAGTGCCGGGTCAGCGGCAGCACGTCCTCGCGCCGTTCGGCCAGCGCCGGAATGCGGATGTTCACCACGTCGAGCCGGTAAAAGAGATCGGCGCGAAATCGACCGGCCTTCACTTCATCCGACAGATTGCGGTTGGTCGAAGCGATGATGCGGATATCGACCGGGATCTCGCGCGACGAGCCGACCGGGCGGATCATCCGCTCCTCGATCACCCGCAGCAGCTTGGTCTGCATGGCCAGCGGCAACTCGGCGATTTCGTCGAGAAACAGCGTGCCGCCCTGGGCGTAGTAGAACAGGCCATTGTGTGCATCGGCCGCCCCGGTGACAGTGCCGACGCACATGTGCTGAAACCCTGATGCTACAAGGGGTGGGAGCGCGGGCAAAAATATTTTCTTCGCGAAAGGGCTGGACAGCCGGATTTCGGTCTTGGATAATCGAGCGTGAGCCAACACGCCTTAAGGGCTTTCACGCGATGTTCCAATCTGATGGGTTGAACCTGTGGCAAGGCAATCGCGAGATTGGCGCAGAAGATATTGCCTACATCCGCACTCTGATAGAGCGCTTTCCCAGGTTGGCGCGCTCGGAATTGGCTGACACGCTGTGCGAACATCTGGGGTGGCTCACGCCGGCGGGTGCGCCCAAGAAAGAGGCTTGCAGGAAGTTGCTGGCGCGCCTGGAAGCGGGCGGCGAGATTCGTCTGCCGGCGCGGCGCACACAGGGCGGCGACCAGACGAGCGGGCGGGACAGGGCAGCAACGCCCAGCGTGCCGATTGTCTCGGGTGAGTCGGTGCAGTGCACGTTGGCGCAGCTTGGGCCGGTGCGCTTGCGCCTGCTTGGGCAGGCGCACGATGTGGCGCAGTGCAATGCCTATGTCGAGCGCTTTCATCCGCTGGGCTACCACAAGCCGTTTGGCTATTGGGCGCGCTACCGCATTGAGGCCGCCGATCGAAGCCTGGGCTATCTGCTGCTGTGTGGCGCGGCCAGGGCAATCGAGCCGCGTGATCGCTGGATCGGCTGGAGTGCGCGCCAGCGCCTGGCGAACCTGCCCTGGGTGGTCAACAATAATCGTTTCCTGGTGTTTCCCTGGGTGCGGATCGAGCACTTGGCCAGCCATGTGCTGGGCCAGCTGGCACGCCAGTTGGCCGATGACTGGCAGGCGTGCTGGGGATACCGGCCGCTGCTGCTGGAGAGCTTTGTCGATCCGGCGCACTATCGCGGCACCTGCTACCGCGGCGCCGGCTGGCAGTTGCTGGGGCACACCAGCGGTCGCGGTTTGGCGCGCCCCGGCAAGCACTATCACAGCTCTGCCAAGCTGATCTTCGTCAAAGCGCTGCAGGCGCAGTGCCGTCGCCTGCTGTGCTGCGATCAACTCCAGGAAAGGCACGAACCATGGGCAAAGTGAGCCGGCGTCCGGCACGAGAGGCGGCCAAGCAAGCGCTTCAAAAAAAACACCAGTACCGTGAGTTGCGCCAGCAACAACAAGCCGCCGGACTCATTGTTCCTGCGCCGCCGAGCCCAGCCAGCCGCTTAAGCCCTTACCAAAGCGTTGAAGAAGAATGTCACGCGCGCACCGAGGCCGTTACCGAGCAGGCGCGCGTGTTCAGAGCGCAGCTGCCGACGCTGCTTAAACGACTGCGTCAGATCCAGGACACGCGCAACCCGAAAAAGCTCAAGCACGCGCTGGTGAGCCTGATGCTGTATGGCATCCTGGTGTTTGTCCTGCACTACAGCTCACGGCGGGAAGCCAACACCGATATCACGCGGCCCATGTTCGAGCAACAACCTGCGGCTGCTGTTCCCCGAGTTGGACAGTTTGCCCCATGCCGATACGTTGTTTCGTCTGCTGAGCAAGATCGATGTGGGCCAAATCGAGCACGCACATATCGATTTGGTCGAGCGGCTCATCCGCAAGAAGAAGTTTGCAAACTACCGGATCAATAACTGCTATCCCATCGCCATCGATGGCACGCAGAAGGTGGGCGGCGCCACTTTGTGGAGCGAGTCGCTACAGGAAAAGCGTCTGTCAGGGTCCGATCAGGACGCGCCCGAGCACGCCCGCTATCAGTACCACGTCTATGTCCTGGAAGCGAACCTGTGCTTTCACAACGGCATGGTGATTCCGCTGATGAGCGAGTTTCTCGACTATCAGCACGGTGACACCGAGCAGAACAAGCAGGACTGCGAGCTGCGGGCCTTTCACCGCCTGGCCGAGCGCATCAAAAAGGCCTTTCCCCGCCTGGCGGTGATGCTGCTGCTTGACGGACTGTATCCCAACGGGCCCGTGCTGGAGCGTTGCCGCGATTATCACTGGCAGTTCATGATCGTGCTCAAAGACGATTCGCTGCCCACGGTGTGGACGGAATACGGCGCTCTGCTGAAGTTCAAACCCGACAATGAACACCGCCAGAGCTGGGGCGAGCGAGCGCAGCACTTTCGTTGGGTCAATGACATTCGTTACGAATACGGACCCAACCACCGCCATCACCGCGACGTGCACGTCGTGCTCTGCCGCGAAAACTGGCAAGCGCTCGACGAGGACGGCGAGATCGTGACAAAGACCGCCAAACATGCCTGGATCTCAAGCCAAAAGCTGCGGCGCGAGAACGTCCACCAACGCTGCAATCTGGCGGCGCGTCACCGTTGGGGGATCGAGAGCTGCAACCTGGTCGAAAAGCACCACGGTTACCGCTACGAGCATCTCTTCGCCAAGAATTGGAACGCGATGCGCGGCTATCATTACCTGATGCGTCTCGCGCACCTGCTCAACACCCTGGCACGCTTCTCGAGCGCGCTGGTCGCGCAGCATCTGGCGATCGGTGTGCGCGCCTTCATACATTCGTGCGCAGCACCTATAGCGGCCCATGGCTCGATCCGCCAACGGTCAAACAGCGCATGGAACGTCCGTTCCAGCTTCGCTTCACCTGACAGGCCTGCAAACCGCGCTGTCCCATCCCTGCATTCGCCGCGGGGCGCCCCGCTATTGCCCGAACGTCACCGGGCTGTCGAATCCGACCGGGCCAGCGCTCAGGCGCACTCGCAAAAGCGCCTTCTCGGCCACCTGTTTGACCCAAATCCGCCCGAGTCTTCCGAATAATCGTGCTACAACCTGAATCGACGCTATACGTGCGTCGGCACTGCCCCGGTGAATGCCCCCTTGACGTGGCCGAACAGCTCCGACTCGATCAGCTCGGCGCTGATCGCCGCGCAATTGACCGGCGCGAACGGACGCTGGGCGCGCGGACTGCAGCGATGCAGTGCGCGTGCCGCCACTTCCTTGCCGACACCGGATTCACCCTGCAACAGCACCGTGCTCGGCATCGCCGCCACCCGCAGGATGGTCTGGCGCAGTTGCGCCACCGCCTTCGAGTTGCCGATGATGCTGTCGACCCCGCCGGCCATTTCCTCGACGGTGCGGCGCAGGATGAAGTTCTCCCGCACCAGCCGCGCGCGATCGAAGCAGCGCTGCATCGAGTTGAGGATCTGGTCGACGCGAAACGGCTTGAGGATGAAGTCCGATGCGCCGGCACGCAGCGCGTTGATCGCGGTGTCGATGTCGGCGAATGCAGTGATCAGGATCACCTCGCCCTGGTAGCCGGCCTCGCGCAGCTCGGCCAGCCAGGCCACACCGGACTTGCCGGGCAGGGTGATGTCGAGAATGATCAGGTCGAAGTGGATGCGGTTGAACAGCAGTTGCGCCGCCTCCGCGCTGGCCGCCGTCTCCACCATTGCGCAGCGGCTGGCCAGCATACGCGTGAGGAAGCTGCGCATGCCCTCTTCGTCGTCCACCACCAGCACCGAATGGTGCTGCCAGCGGTGATTGGCCTGCGGCACGAGCGCTTCGGCTCGATCCGCCGCCGGATTGCCGGCCAGCGGATCGAGCAGCGGCTTGCTCATCGCCTGCCACTCATGGCGCCGCCGGCTGTTTGGCGATCGCCACCAGCACGCTGCACGGCGCATCTTCGACCAGCGACGCGCCCACCGAGCCGCGCCACCAGCGCTCCAGCCGCGAGGCGCGATGGCCGTGGCCGACCACGATCAGGTCGACATCCAGTTCGCGTGCCAGGCGGCAGATCTCATCGATCGGCTCGCCCGTCACCAGGTGGCCTTCGGCACTGACGCCACGCCCGGTCAGCAGCGCCAGCCCCTCGTCGAGCACCTCGCGATAGGCGCGGTTCTGCTCGTCCTGTAACGTATCGGGGACGAAACCTTCGGTCAGATAAATCCCGGCCGCGATCGGCGCGACCGCGAGCAGGTGCAGCTCCGATCCGACCAGCAACTGCTGGATGGTCGCGCACTCGAGCAGGCCCGATCGCCCGCTCGGCGAACCGTCGAACGCAGCGAGAATCTTCCTGTACATCGTCACCTCCACAATCCGCCAGAAATGTTAGCCGGGCCGCCCGCTTCGCGCCATTCGGGTGGCGCGAGGGCCACCCCCGGCCGATTGCTATACTCGAACCCGGATCAAGCATACGGGCATTCGACCACATGGATGAAACCGTCGTTCGCGCAATGGCACGCTGGCCGAATGTGCCCGATTGCTATGGCTGGCTTACGCTGACGCGTCGCGGCGAATGGCGCATCGGCGAGCGGCGCGAGCGTATCGCCCACCGCGGCTTGAGCGAATTCATCAACCGCAATTATCTCGCCGGCGAACGCGGCGCGTGGTTTTTCCAGAACGGGCCGCAGCGCGTCTGGGTGTCGCTCGATTACATGCCGCTGGTCTATCGGTCCGGTCACGACGAACCAACGCAACTCACCGCGCACACCGGCACGCCAGCCCGAAGCATCGAACGCATGGCGATCGACCAGGACGGCTCGCTGATCCTGGTCACCGAACTCGGTCCCGGCGTGCTCGACGACCGCGATCTCGCCGCGATGCTGCCGATGATCCATGCTTCGAGCGGCCGGGCGCTCGAGGACTGCGTGGGCAACCCGGCCGAAGCGCTGCGCTTCGGCCCGGCCGGGATGCCGGTCGAGCGCCTGAGCGCCGATTCGCTGGAGACCGAATTCGGTTTCGTGCGCCACCCGAGCGCACCGATCAGCGCGAATCGCTCCTGAACGACCGGCCTGGAAGCGGCGTGGAATGGCGGTCACAGGTATGCACCGCCAGGAGGCGCATGGATGCTTGCTCGCAGCGGTGCCACCGCCAGAATGTCCATTCCATGCGGCTCCCAGACCATCCGTATTCGCGCCTTACCGCAGTGCAACCGGGTCGCGCTTTTCGTACCATTGAGTGATCGCCCGGCCGTCCCAGTGCAGCGCGATGTGTGCCGCGGCGCGCGGATTGCGCAGGGCTCTGGGCCGCAGCAGGCCGACGCACAGCCCACCGGCATGGCGCACGCTGTAATAGACGACGCCCCAACTGCCGCCCTCACGCAACCGGCCGCCGAGCGCCTGCGCGGTGCCGTAGTGACCCGGATCATAGAGCGCCGGTTCGGTCTCGCGCAGGCCGCGCAGATCGTGCAGCGGCGCTTCGACGTCCGCGGCGACCAGGCGCATGTCGATGTCGATTGCCGGCTCCCTGGTTCGCGCCATGAACACCGCGCGATGGTGGCTGACCTCGGCCAGCGCGGTTTCCATCGACTGCGCCGCGTAATAGACGCCGTAGCTGCCGTCGGAGAAGCGCGAGCCTTCGGGATTCAGATGGGTGAAGGCGGCCATCACCATGCTGCTGCCCGGCCCGGCGATCCGCTCGGCCGGCGGCACCAGCCGCAGTTGCCCGAGTTCATTGCGAATGCGCGTGTTGGTCAGGGCTTCGACCGCGAACACCACATCCACATCGGCCGGGTCGGCGATCGCGTCGTACAGGCCGACCGTCGGGTAGCGGGAAGGGATCAGGCGGTAGCTCGGGGTCCAGTGCGTCAGTGTGACCGGGATCGACGCCGAATCGATCAAGCCTTGCCCCCGCGCTGGGCGTCGAGGTATTGGCGCACCACATAGAGATCGGCCACCTGCCCGCCGAGCATGCGGTCGAGCGCGGACTGGCCGGAAAACAGCGGCGCGTCGTTGGGTTTGCGGACCCATTCGTCGGCCCGCTCGGCGACCGGCAGCAGGATCTGCAGCGCCGCGTAAATGCCGAATAGGTAGGACAGGCGCTCGAGCACGTGACGGTCGAGCGGGCCGACCTTGCCCTGTTTCCAGTGATAGAGCGTGGTGCGGCCGACGCCGAGCAGGGTCAGTTGCTCGGCGACACTGAGCTTCCAGGCCTCCGCCAGACGCCAGAAGCTGCGCAAAGCCGCGCCGGCCGCCTCCGCCGAATCGAGGTCGACGGCTTTCCGGGGTGCTTCGAGGACTGCGCTCATGACCGACTCCGCTTGCCTGCCCAAGACGGTGGGACTTCTATCCCGAAGAATAGTTCAAGATGGAACTATGTACAAGGATTCGTTCAATTACGAACCACCTGACTCGGCAAATCAGCCGCCGCCGTTGCGAAACCCGGCTGGATTGCGGCTCTGCCAGCGCCAGGCGTCGGCGCACAGAGCTGGTTCCGGAATACTGGACTCGGGGATAAGTGGTAAGGAGGTGGATTGCTCTATGATGGTCAGTGCCGACGCACATGTGCTGAAACCCTGATGCTACAAGGGGTGGGAGCGCGGGCAAGAATATTTTCTTCGCGAAAGGGCTAGACAGCCGGATTTCGGTCTTGGATAATCGAGCGTGAGCCAACACGCCTTAAGGGCTTTCACGCGATGTTCCAATCTGATGGGTTGAACCTGTGGCAAGGCAATCGCGAGATTGGCGCAGAAGATATTGCCTACATCCGCACTCTGATAGAGCGCTTTCCCAGGTTGGCGCGCTCGGAATTGGCTGACACGCTGTGCGAACATCTGGGGTGGCTCACGCCGGCGGGTGCGCCCAAGAAAGAGGCTTGCAGGAAGTTGCTGGCGCGCCTGGAAGCGGGCGGCGAGATTCGTCTGCCGGCGCGGCGCACACAGGGCGGCGACCAGACGAGCGGGCGGGACAGGGCAGCAACGCCCAGCGTGCCGATTGTCTCGGGTGAGTCGGTGCAGTGCACGTTGGCGCAGCTTGGGCCGGTGCGCTTGCGCCTGCTTGGGCAGGCGCACGATGTGGCGCAGTGCAATGCCTATGTCGAGCGCTTTCATCCGCTGGGCTACCACAAGCCGTTTGGCTATTGGGCGCGCTACCGCATTGAGGCCGCCGATCGAAGCCTGGGCTATCTGCTGCTGTGTGGCGCGGCCAGGGCAATCGAGCCGCGTGATCGCTGGATCGGCTGGAGTGCGCGCCAGCGCCTGGCGAACCTGCCCTGGGTGGTCAACAATAATCGTTTCCTGGTGTTTCCCTGGGTGCGGATCGAGCACTTGGCCAGCCATGTGCTGGGCCAGCTGGCACGCCAGTTGGCCGATGACTGGCAGGCGTGCTGGGGATACCGGCCGCTGCTGCTGGAGAGCTTTGTCGATCCGGCGCACTATCGCGGCACCTGCTACCGCGGCGCCGGCTGGCAGTTGCTGGGGCACACCAGCGGTCGCGGTTTGGCGCGCCCCGGCAAGCACTATCACAGCTCTGCCAAGCTGATCTTCGTCAAAGCGCTGCAGGCGCAGTGCCGTCGCCTGCTGTGCTGCGATCAACTCCAGGAAAGGCACGAACCATGGGCAAAGTGAGCCGGCGTCCGGCACGAGAGGCGGCCAAGCAAGCGCTTCAAAAAAAACACCAGTACCGTGAGTTGCGCCAGCAACAACAAGCCGCCGGACTCATTGTTCCTGCGCCGCCGAGCCCAGCCAGCCGCTTAAGCCCTTACCAAAGCGTTGAAGAAGAATGTCACGCGCGCACCGAGGCCGTTACCGAGCAGGCGCGCGTGTTCAGAGCGCAGCTGCCGACGCTGCTTAAACGACTGCGTCAGATCCAGGACACGCGCAACCCGAAAAAGCTCAAGCACGCGCTGGTGAGCCTGATGCTGTATGGCATCCTGGTGTTTGTCCTGCACTACAGCTCACGGCGGGAAGCCAACACCGATATCACGCGGCCCATGTTCGAGCACAACCTGCGGCTGCTGTTCCCCGAGTTGGACAGTTTGCCCCATGCCGATACGTTGTTTCGTCTGCTGAGCAAGATCGATGTGGGCCAAATCGAGCACGCACATATCGATTTGGTCGAGCGGCTCATCCGCAAGAAGAAGTTTGCAAACTACCGGATCAATAACTGCTATCCCATCGCCATCGATGGCACGCAGAAGGTGGGCGGCGCCACTTTGTGGAGCGAGTCGCTACAGGAAAAGCGTCTGTCAGGGTCCGATCAGGACGCGCCCGAGCACGCCCGCTATCAGTACCACGTCTATGTCCTGGAAGCGAACCTGTGCTTTCACAACGGCATGGTGATTCCGCTGATGAGCGAGTTTCTCGACTATCAGCACGGTGACACCGAGCAGAACAAGCAGGACTGCGAGCTGCGGGCCTTTCACCGCCTGGCCGAGCGCATCAAAAAGGCCTTTCCCCGCCTGGCGGTGATGCTGCTGCTTGACGGACTGTATCCCAACGGGCCCGTGCTGGAGCGTTGCCGCGATTATCACTGGCAGTTCATGATCGTGCTCAAAGACGATTCGCTGCCCACGGTGTGGACGGAATACGGCGCTCTGCTGAAGTTCAAACCCGACAATGAACACCGCCAGAGCTGGGGCGAGCGAGCGCAGCACTTTCGTTGGGTCAATGACATTCGTTACGAATACGGACCCAACCACCGCCATCACCGCGACGTGCACGTCGTGCTCTGCCGCGAAAACTGGCAAGCGCTCGACGAGGACGGCGAGATCGTGACAAAGACCGCCAAACATGCCTGGATCTCAAGCCAAAAGCTGCGGCGCGAGAACGTCCACCAACGCTGCAATCTGGCGGCGCGTCACCGTTGGGGGATCGAGAGCTGCAACCTGGTCGAAAAGCACCACGGTTACCGCTACGAGCATCTCTTCGCCAAGAATTGGAACGCGATGCGCGGCTATCATTACCTGATGCGTCTCGCGCACCTGCTCAACACCCTGGCACGCTTCTCGAGCGCGCTGGTCGCGCAGCATCTGGCGATCGGTGTGCGCGCCTTCATACAATTCGTGCGCAGCACCTATAGCGGCCCATGGCTCGATCCGCCAACGGTCAAACAGCGCATGGAACGTCCGTTCCAGCTTCGCTTCACCTGACAGGCCTGCAAACCGCGCTGTCCCATCCCTGCATTCGCCGCGGGGCGCCCCGCTATTGCCCGAACGTCACCGGGCTGTCGAATCCGACCGGGCCAGCGCTCAGGCGCACTCGCAAAAGCGCCTTCTCGGCCACCTGTTTGACCCAAATCCGCCCGAGTCTTCCGAATAATCGTGCTACAACCTGAATCGACGCTATACGTGCGTCGGCACTGTATGATGGTAGAGCCTCTTGCAAAACTCGAAATTCGATGACTCTGAGCTGCCGCATTCGCTTTCCAGAAGCGATTTTTAGCGGCGGCGGGTTCGTGCTGACTACGTTTCTAGCCGGTTCGCATATTTGTCATGCTTCAGCGCGAAAGCTGCCCTGCATCATCGAATGCATCCGTGCCGGACAGGGGCAGAGAATCATTGTCGCAATCGCATCAATTGATCGGCAGACAACGCCAGGGCACCGAACATCAAGTGTCCCATGACCTTGGTGCCGCCCTTGACCAGGATGGTTTTGCCGCCGAACTCATCCTTGAGTCGCGCGTTGCTGCGCTCGGCGGTAGTGCGTTCGTTGTACCTGATTGCCTCGGCCGGCGCGAATTCGATCTTCTCGCCTTTGCGAGGGTTGTGATCGATCAGAGGGACATGCCCCAGGCTGCGGCTGTGTTCGCGCAACTCGACGCTGCAGTAGGCCGCATCCATGAGATCGTAGAGGTTGGTCACGCGCTGCGCGCTGATCAACGACAGGAGAATGGCGGCACGGCTGTCGTGCATCGAAGCAGAGGACAGCAGTGCAGTAATCGGCACGCCGCAGTCGGCGGTGTCCAGGTGCAGCTTGTAGCCGTTCCAACTGACCTTGTAGCCTTGAGCATTGCACTTGGTTCCGCGATCACATGCGCTGGGGATGTCCTGGATCATCTGTGCCAAGCTCTGTTGGCGTTGGCAAGAGAGCGGCGAGGCCTTGGCCGGGAGGCGAAGCTCGCCTTTGCGAGGGCGGCCTCGTTTGCGCCTCACTGCCGGGGCCGCATCCGGTTGCGGCTTTGTCCGAAGCGGACGCTCGCGCGCTTCAATGGCGGTGCCGTCTCGGCTGATGTGCCCGATCAGTCGATCGCCGAGATGCTCCCGGATCAGCGCTTCATGCACGCGCTCGGCCAAGCATTCTTCGGCGAATTGCTCGAAGGCGCGCGAGAAGGTGGACTCCGATGGCAGTTTCTTGCACAGCGCAAATCCACAGATGCGGCGCAGTGCGCGGTCGGCGCTCAGGCGTTCGATCAGCGCCGTCGTGCTGGTCAGTCCCAGCACCGACTTGGCGAGGAAGGCATTGGCCAGCCACGCCCGCTCATGCGGCGGGCGCCCGACACCGCACCACGACGCGGCCGTGAATTCCTCGATCCGTACCCATTCCAGGGTATGGACGACCCGTTCCAGCTTTGGCGTTAGCGTTCCCACTTGGTCCCGCAATTCGGGCAACAGTTCGTGTTGAATCACCTTCCAGCGTTGCATGATCAGTTCGGGTCGGGTAGCATTCATTTCGCAGGCGTTATGGTGTTGGCATCGATAACCGCATCATGCCAGAAATGGCCGCCTGCACCCCTCCATTTCGCCTCTCGATGCGAAAAAATCCTCCGCATCCACGGCGTTTTGCAAGAGGCTCGGCTGACCAAGGATTGATAGGATGGTGTTCTCAAGCATCCAAACCATCTCCCCGAGGACAGCCACCATGGATCGTAATGCGCGAAGCGGCCAGCATCAACGTCGCAAGGCACTTGAGGGTCGAGCGAAGTCGGCCGAAGCGATAGATTTCTTCAACGTGTTGACGAGCCCGGAGTTGCTTGAAGCGACCGAAGCGTTGACGCCCGAGCACCGCGAACGGATGTATCCGCCGACGGTGACGTTGTCGATGTTCATTCGCCAGACGCTCGATGCAGACAGTTCTTGCCAGAAGGCGGTCAACGGCTGGGCGGCGCAGTGCGTGGCCTGTGCTCTGAAGCCTGGCAGCACTCGCACCGGTGGCTATTGCCGGGCGCGTTCTCGACTGCCGGTGTCGATGGTCAGCGGCCTGGCGCGCGAGACGGGCCGGCAGCTGCATGCAAGGGCACTGCCGAGGTGGCGTTGGCGAGGCCGAGCGGTGAAGCTGGTCGACGGCAGCGGCATCTCGATGCCGGACACCGATGAGAATCAGGCGCGTTATCCGCAACCGAGCAGCCAGGCTGCGGGCGTGGGCTTTCCGCTGGCGCGTATCGTCGTGGTGATTTGTCTGGCCACGGGTGCGGCGCTGGACGCAGCGATCGGTGCCCACAGCGGCAAGGGCACCGGTGAGCTGGGGCTCATTCGCAGGCTGGGTGCGGCTTTGCGGGCGGGTGATGTGATGTTGGCCGATGCCCTTTACTGCAACTACTTCTTGATTGCCAGCCATGTTCGAGCGGGCGTTGATGTGCTCTTTGAGCAAAATGGCAGCCGCACCACGGACTTTCGTCGAGGGCAATCGCTCGGTACTCGCGATCACATTGTCCATTGGCCCAGACCTGCTCGCCCCGAATGGATAACGCTCGAGCAGTACCGGGAATTCCCCAAACAATTGCAGATGCGCGAGACCAAGACTGACCATCAAGTGCTGGTCACGACGATGCTCGATCATCGCCGGACCACCAAGGCCGAGCTGGCCGATCTTTATGCTCGCCGCTGGAACGTCGAACTGGACTTGCGCAACATCAAGACCACCATGGGCATGGAGGCGCTTCACTGCCTCACGCCCGAGATGAACGAGAAGGAACTGTGGGTCCATCTGCTGGCCTACAACCTGATCCGCCTGTTGATGGCGCAGGCCGCCAGCAATGCCGGAATCGACCCGAGAACGCTGAGCTTCAAGGACACCTCACAGTTGTGGACTGAATGGACCGCCCGTGGGCAGAGCGCGAGCCCCGCACTGTTTGCTCTGATCGCCCAGGTAAAGGTCGGAAAACGACCTAACCGAATCGAGCCGCGGCAGCAAAAACGAAGGCCGAAACCGTTCCAATGGCTCAAGACTTCCCGCAAGATCGCTCGCGACAACATCACACGTTTCGGTCATCCGCGAGGGCCAAAGTAAGTGCCATTCAGGCTAAAGCGAGCGATCGATGAAAGGCAAGAGAAGGAACCATTGGGCGCCGTTCAAGGCCAAGGTAGCGTTGGCCGCGCTCAAGGGCGACAAGACGCTGGCGGAGCTTTCGGCACAGTACCAAGTGCATCAGAGCCAGATTGTGGCCTGGAAGCAGCAACTGGCCGAGCATGCTGACGAGGTGTTTGCGGGCGGGGGGAAGAAAGAGGCAGGCCCGACGCTCGAGGACATGCAGGCCAAGATCGGCCAGCTTGCGCTGGAGAACGATTTCTTATTTGTCGCGCTCGGTCGCATCAACGATGCGAGCGCCAAATGACGGTCGATCGTGGCCACGCTCTCGAGCCAATACTACCAGCCGGCGCCGACAGCCGAGCGCGATCTGATTCTAATGCGCTACATTGACGAGGAACACTTGGCGCATCCGTTCGTCGGCAGCCGGCGCATCTGCGATGCGTTACGCGAAAGGGGCTTCGAGGTGGGGCGTCGGCACGTGCGCACGCTCATGGAGCAGATGGGCATCGAGGCGCTGTACCGCAAACTGCGGCTGTCCGATCCCGCCCCGGGGCACAAGATCTGGCCGTACCTGTTGCGCAATCTCAAGATCGATAGAGTTGATCAGGTGCGGGCAACCGACATCACCTACATTCCTCTGGCCCGAGGTTTTGCCTACCTGGTGGCGATCATCAACTGGTACTCGCGCAAGGTGCTGGCTTGGCGGCTGTCCAATTGCATGGACAGCGCATTCTGCGTCGATGCCTTGGAAGAGGCGCTGGCCCGCTACGGCAAGCCCGAGATCTTCAACACCGATCAGGGCAGCCAATTCACCAGTACCCAGTTCACCGACACGCTCCTGGCGCAGGGCATCCAGATCAGCATGGACGGGCGCGAACGCTGGATCGACATCGTGTTTGTCGAACGGCTGTGGCGCAGCGTGAAGTGCGAGGAGGTGTATTTGAGGTTCGTCGGGGGAATCTGTGGGTGGTTTTCGGAGTCTTCGAAGGACCGGCGGCAGCATGATCGGCGCTTGGCGGTGTGCATTTGCTAAATGACGCGGATGCGCTTTCGATAGAAGAACTGCTGCGCTGGCTGGTAGGACATGGCGGAGGAGAGGCCTTCCGCCATGCCCAACCAACAGCGTAGCGATTGGGGCGCCGTCAAGGGCGCACCTGTCCGCTCAACGCCGGGGCAATTCCACGATCCTTGGCCGAATTGAGGTTGCCGTCGTACCAAAGCCGTGCCCCGGACAAGTGACCCTTGACGGAATCGGCGCCGGCGGTTTGGCGTCGACCCGCATTCGCCTCGAATCTCCGAACACCTCTGCCAGGGCCACGCGCAACCATCTGCCCTTGTCTTGGCCCGGGTGTGCTGGCAGATCCCGTCGGCTATCCACCCCTGGGCACTTGCCGGCTTGCTTCGGGTGAGCATTCACACTACGCGATTTGGTCTTTGCCTCTGTGCAGGAAGCGAAAGAATTTGCGACAGGTCGAGTCGAACGCGCGTTGCTCTTGCTCAGATTCGTGATGGGACAACAGGGGTCCGCCTTCTTCATCGAGCACCGAGAACAGCAGCGCTTCAATGGGCCGCTTTCGGAGCTTGGGCGCGTTCGAGATCTCGCCGATGATCTCGCCGCCCAGAAGCCAGAGGTTGTCCCGATGCTTGTGCAGCGTCTTCTTCGATAGCCCTAGGCTCAGCAAATGCAGCAGGAAAGGCTTGAAGCATTCGAGGATTTGCTGGCCGGGCGCCACGTCACGTTCCTCGATGCGCCAGCTCGCGGGCCAGTCAGCCAGATCCGGGCAATATGCCGCCAAGGCCTGCTCGGCTACGATGGCGCCCGGTTCTTTGACGGCTCCTTTTCCCATGCAACTGATCACCCTTCTGAACCACTGCCAGCACTTTCCAGGGTTCGTCTATGACAAGGCGCGCCTGTGCGCACAAACCAAGAGCATCGAGATCGAGGTGCGGCCTCGGCGCGGCTCCAAGCCGGTGTGTTCGGGCTGCCAGCGGCGCGGGCCGATCTACGATCACCAGAGCCAGCGGCGCTTCGAATTCGTTCCCTTCTGGGGCTTCATGGTGCTGTTACTGTACCGCATGCGCCGCGTCGATTGCCGGGCCTGCGGGGTCAAGATCGAGCAAGTGCCATGGGGTTGCGGCAAACATCAGCTGACCAGCGCCTACATGCTGTTTCTGGCCCACTGGGCAAGGAAGCTCTCCTGGAAGGAGACCGCGCTGTCTTTCCATACCTCGTGGGAGAAGGTCTGCCAGGCGGTCGAGTTCGTGGTGGCCTGGGGGCTGGAGCAGCGCACCCTGGGGCCCATTGTTGCCATCGGCGTCGATGAGATCGCCTATGCCAAGGGCCACAAGTATTTGACGCTCGTCACCAGATCGAGGCAGGCTGCACGCGCCTGCTGTGGATCGGCAAGGAGCGCACGGTGGCGAGCTTCGAGCAGTTCTTCACCCTCATCGGCAAGGAGCTGGCCGAGAAGATCGAGTTCGTCTGCTCCGACATGTGGCAGCCCTACCTGAAGGTGATCCGCACGCGCTGCGTCAATGCGCTGAACATCCTGGATCGCTTTCACATCGTGGCCAAGATGAACAAGGCGCTCGATGAGGTGCGCGCGGGCGAGGCCCGCCGGCTGGCCCAGGACGGCTACGAGCCGGTGCTGAAGAAGCGCCGCTGGTGCCTGCTCAAACGCAAGACCAACCTGACGGCCAAACAACGCCCCCGATTACGCGATGTGCTGCGCTACAACCTGAAGACCGTGCGCGCCTATCTGCTCAAGGAAGATTTCCAGCAGTTCTGGAAGTACAACTCGCCCACCTGGGCGGGGAATTCCTTGATCAATGGTGTCACGACGTGATGTGCTCGCGCATCGAGCCAATGAAGAAAATCGCTGCGACGCTACGCAACCATCGCGAGCTCATCCTCAACTATTTTCGGGCCCGAAAGCAGTTCTCCAGCGGTGTCGTCGAGGGCCTCAACAACAAGGCCAAAGTGACCATGAGAAAATCCTACGGCTTTCGCACATTCCGCATCGCGGAACTCGCTTTGTATCATGCACTTGGCAAGCTGCCGGAGCCGGAGCTTTCCCACAGATTCTACTGACGAAGCGTATTTGAAAGCCTACCCGTCGATGGCCGAAGCCAAGCAGGCGCTCGGCCAGTACTTCGCATTCTTCAACCAGTGCCGGCGCCACCAGGGGATCGGCAACCAGACGCCGGATGCGCTGTATTATGCTGAACAGGAGTCAGCGCTTGCGGCCTGAACACGAGTTTTCCACCGCGCCGCTCGCCTTCCGCTATACAGAGCGGGCGGCGGCGCCGTGGAAAACTCCGCGGCGGCGGTCCACTACCCTAAGCCGGACGAGCCGGAACCAAACAGGGGAATAGCGGTACCCTAGCGCTTGCGTGGAGCTTGTCGATGCGGAGGCCGCCATGGAGCTGCTTACGACCCGGTACGCGGAGAATCTGGCAGGCGTGCTGTCTTGCTACGACCGGATCGTCATCACCGGCACGTTGCCCGGCGCGTGTTTCGCAGAGGGCATGACCAGCTTCTTGGTCTCCCGTGGGATCCGTATCTTCGACTACCCGCAGTTCGCGCTGCCTCTGCGGGAGCGCGTTCGCCATGCCGCTCAGGCGCTGGCAACGGAGCACGGCGCCAGGATCGAACATATCGCCAAGGCCCACGTTCGCAAAGAAGACGTCGTGGCCAAGGTGCTCGCGGCGCGTGGCGATGCGCCCGGCCTGGTGCACGTGATATCGGCGATGGAGACCTGCGCGACCTATCAACCCTGGCACGACAAGGCCAGCGGACGCACTTTCCTGCGCCCGGACACCACCAAGTGCCTGCACTACTACTTCTACTGGATGGACCGAGAGCTGGGGCTCATCTACGTGCGCGTGCCCACCTACTGTCCGTTCCGGCTGCAGGTTTACTGCAACGGACACAGTTGGCTGGCGCAACGAATGCGGCGCGAGGGCATCGACTTCGCCGCAGCCGACAACGCTTTTGCTCGCATAACCGACTTCGCTCGTGCGCAAGAACTCGCCGACACCTTCAAGCCTGAGTTGCTGCATCGCCACCTGGACCGCTACGCCCAGCTGTGCTGCCCCGTCCTGGATGTCTTTGGGCAGACCTACCACTGGAGCATCATGCAGGCCGAATACTCGACCGACTTGGTGTTCAAGAGCGAGAAGATCCTCGGCTCGCTGTACCAGCAGCTCGCCCGCGAGGCAGTGCTCTCGGTGAAGGCCGAGCAAATCGCCACATTCCTGGGCAAGAAGATCACCCCGCAACTGGCCGCCGAGATTGGCTCGCGCCTGAGCACGCGCATTGAGGGAACCTGCATCAAGCACAAATTCGGATCGGTCTCTATCAAGATCTACGACAAGTTCGCTCGCATCCTGCGCATCGAGACCACAACCAATGACGTTTCGTTCTTCAAGCACCACCGCAAGGTGGAACACCGCACCGGCCGCACCACGCGAGAAGTCGCGCCACTGAAGAAATCCATCTACAGTCTCATCGACCTGCGCGAAATTCTGCTGGGCTGCAATCATCGCTATCTCGAGTTCCTCTCCAGCCTGGACGATCACAGCAGCGGACAACGCCTGCTTGAACGCGTGACGCAATCCAAACCTGACGGCGACCGGTCCTTCAAGGGCTTGAACTTCTTCGATTCCAACGACCAAGCCCTCCTACGCGCCGTGCAACGACCCGAATTCAACATCCATGGCTTGGCCCGCTGTGACTTGATGCGCCGACTCCCTGACCAAACGCCCTCGCGACTGTCCCGCCAGCTCCGCCGCCTGCGCGTCCTCGGCTTGATCAAGCGCGCCGCCAACACCTACCGCTACTACCTGACTCGAGCAGGCCGCATGGCCATCGCCGCGTTCGAGCGCCTCACCAACTTCGCAATCGTTCCTGCAATGGCCGCATAGCCGCAATGCATCGTTTCGGCCTCGCACTTCTGTGCCAGGACGCAAAACTTTGAAGTTGTAAGAGACTAAGCCGGACGAGCCGGAACCAAACAGGGGAATAGCGGTACCCTAGCGCTTGCGTGGAGCTTGTCGATGCGGAGGCCGCCATGGAGCTGCTTACGACCCGGTACGCGGAGAATCTGGCAGGCGTGCTGTCTTGCTACGACCGGATCGTCATCACCGGCACGTTGCCCGGCGCGTGTTTCGCAGAGGGCATGACCAGCTTCTTGGTCTCCCGTGGGATCCGTATCTTCGACTACCCGCAGTTCGCGCTGCCTCTGCGGGAGCGCGTTCGCCATGCCGCTCAGGCGCTGGCAACGGAGCACGGCGCCAGGATCGAACATATCGCCAAGGCCCACGTTCGCAAAGAAGACGTCGTGGCCAAGGTGCTCGCGGCGCGTGGCGATGCGCCCGGCCTGGTGCACGTGATATCGGCGATGGAGACCTGCGCGACCTATCAACCCTGGCACGACAAGGCCAGCGGACGCACTTTCCTGCGCCCGGACACCACCAAGTGCCTGCACTACTACTTCTACTGGATGGACCGAGAGCTGGGGCTCATCTACGTGCGCGTGCCCACCTACTGTCCGTTCCGGCTGCAGGTTTACTGCAACGGACACAGTTGGCTGGCGCAACGAATGCGGCGCGAGGGCATCGACTTCGCCGCAGCCGACAACGCTTTTGCTCGCATAACCGACTTCGCTCGTGCGCAAGAACTCGCCGACACCTTCAAGCCTGAGTTGCTGCATCGCCACCTGGACCGCTACGCCCAGCTGTGCTGCCCCGTCCTGGATGTCTTTGGGCAGACCTACCACTGGAGCATCATGCAGGCCGAATACTCGACCGACTTGGTGTTCAAGAGCGAGAAGATCCTCGGCTCGCTGTACCAGCAGCTCGCCCGCGAGGCAGTGCTCTCGGTGAAGGCCGAGCAAATCGCCACATTCCTGGGCAAGAAGATCACCCCGCAACTGGCCGCCGAGATTGGCTCGCGCCTGAGCACGCGCATTGAGGGAACCTGCATCAAGCACAAATTCGGATCGGTCTCTATCAAGATCTACGACAAGTTCGCTCGCATCCTGCGCATCGAGACCACAACCAATGACGTTTCGTTCTTCAAGCACCACCGCAAGGTGGAACACCGCACCGGCCGCACCACGCGAGAAGTCGCGCCACTGAAGAAATCCATCTACAGTCTCATCGACCTGCGCGAAATTCTGCTGGGCTGCAATCATCGCTATCTCGAGTTCCTCTCCAGCCTGGACGATCACAGCAGCGGACAACGCCTGCTTGAACGCGTGACGCAATCCAAACCTGACGGCGACCGGTCCTTCAAGGGCTTGAACTTCTTCGATTCCAACGACCAAGCCCTCCTACGCGCCGTGCAACGACCCGAATTCAACATCCATGGCTTGGCCCGCTGTGACTTGATGCGCCGACTCCCTGACCAAACGCCCTCGCGACTGTCCCGCCAGCTCCGCCGCCTGCGCGTCCTCGGCTTGATCAAGCGCGCCGCCAACACCTACCGCTACTACCTGACTCGAGCAGGCCGCATGGCCATCGCCGCGTTCGAGCGCCTCACCAACTTCGCAATCGTTCCTGCAATGGCCGCATAGCCGCAATGCATCGTTTCGGCCTCGCACTTCTGTGCCAGGACGCAAAACTTTGAAGTCGTAAGAGACTAACCCGGCGGAGCCGGAACCAAAAAGTAATACGATGGCTGACCCACTGATGGCGACCTAAGCGACCATGGCAGCGACGGCACTGGCGGATCGATACGGGGCGAACCTTCACGGCGTGTTGTCGTGTTACGACCGCATCATCGTTACTGGCACGTTGCCCGGAGCGTGCTACGCGGGCGGGATGACGAGCTTGCTGTACTCGCGTGGGATCCGCATCTTTGACTATCCGCGTTTCGCCGAGCCGCTGCGAGAGTGCATTCGCCAGCGCGCGCAAGAAGTCACGCAGGCCGCCGGCGAGCGCATCGAGCACGTCAACAAGAGCCACATCCGGACGGAAGACTTGGTGGCACGCGTGCTGGCTGCGCGCGGCGACACGCCTGGGCTGGTGCACGTGATCTCGGCGATGGAGAGCTGCCCGAGCTACAAGCCGTGGCTCGACAAGAGCAACGGCCACGTCTTCCTCCGCCCGGATCAGGGCAAGTGCCTGCACTACTACTTCTATTTCATCGATGAGCAGTTCGGCCTGTGCTACCTGCGCGTACCGACCTGGGCACCGTTCGGGCTGCAGTTCTACTTCAACGGCCACAGCGCCCTGGCGCGCTCGCTGCAGCGCGAAGGCATCGAGTTCGTGAAGGAGGACAACGCCTTCCTGCGCGTGGCCGACCTCGATCGCGCGCAGGCGCTGGCCGACAGCTTCAACCTGGAGCGATTGCACCGGCGCCTCAGTCGCTACGCGCACTGGTTGTGCCCGGTGGCCGACGTATTCGCCCAGAAAAAATGGCACTGGAGCATCCGCCAGGCCGAGTACTCGACCGACCTGATGTTTCGCAGTCGCGACATCCTGGTGCCGCTGTACGATGCGCTGTCGCGCCAGGCGGTGCTGGCCGCCGACGCACCGCGCGTGGCGGCATTTCTGGGCAAGAAGATCACCCCGGCGCTGGCGCAGGAAATCGGCTCGCGCCTGTCTACGCGTATCGAGGGCCGCTGCATCAAGCACACCATGGGCGCCGGCGGCGTGAAGGTCCACGACAAGTTCTCCCGTGTGCCGCTCGTGGAGACCACCGTCAACGACGTGAGCATTTTCAAGCACCATCGCAGGGTGGAACACAAGGGCGCAGCGGCCACGCGCGAGCTCGCGCCGCTGAAGAAATCGATCTACAGCCTGGTCGACCTGCGCGAGATCTTGCTGGGCTGCAACCAGCGCTACCTGGCATTTCTGTCCAGCCTGGACGACCCCAATGCCGGTGAGCGTGATCTGCAGCGACTGGGCCAGCCGCGCGTGGGCACCGAACCATCGGTTAAGGGCTTGAACTTTTTCAACGCGACAGACTACACCCTGCTGCGAACCTTGCAGCGCGGTGAACGCAACATTCATGGCTGGCGCCGCGCCGATCTGCTCGCGCGACTGGACATCTCGCCTTGGGCGATGTCGCGCCAACTCAAGCGGCTGCGCATGCTCGGCTTGATCAAGAAGGTCACGCATACCTATCGCTACTACCTCACTCGACTGGGACGTGCAGCTATCGCAGCGGCATGCTCGCTCACCCGATTCAACATCGTTCCGGCCATGGCATCTACGCACTGAACTCTTTGCACGATCTGTCAAAACCTATCCGATTAGAGATTAAAACCGATCCGCCGTGTCCAAACTACCGGAGCCACCTCACACATCTCGTCGATGCCGCGCGTGGCACGCCAGTCGAGCAGTTCGAAAGCCAGCGACGGATCGGCATAGCAGTTCGCGATGTCGCCTGGCCGCCCCTCGACGATCTGGTAGGCGACCTTGCGACCGGAGGCGGCCTCGAAGGCGCGCACTCCCCGGCGGCCACCCAAACTCCTCCACTTGTGGCCACTTGAAAATCCCCCACCCAGGTGCATGCCGATGACCTAATTGTCGGCAATGTTGGTGGTGGCGCGGACAGGACATCATCGCCCCTCGATTCCAACGGGGGGGTAGAGGAGGTGAATGTCTTGAAGCCGCATCAGAAGAGCACGGTCGTAACGCTGCTGCAGAACGGGGTCTCGCAGCGCGAGATCTGGCGCAAGACGGGGATCGATCGTAAGACGATCCGCAAGCTTGCCCAGGAGACCGAAGCCGAGGCAAATTCCCCCATGGCCACCGGCTCGCCCGGGCTGGCCGTTCAAATTCCTCCACCCTGGCCACCGGCGCCGGCGCCCGATCCATCCCCGCTGCGGCTACCTGCGCACGCCCGTTCAGCCTGCGAGCCGCACCGGGCATGGATCGAGGCGCAGGTGCGTTTGGGTCGCAACGCCATGGCGACCTACCAGGATCTGGTGGATCGCTTTGGCTTCGAGGGCCGCTACAACAGCGTCAAGCGCTTCTGCCGGGCGCTGCGCACCCAGGCGCCGGAGCAATTCGACCGGCTGGAGTTCCTGCCCGGCGAGTAATGGGAAGCTTCCCATTATTCCCCTAATGAGAAGGAAGCCGTAATCGAAAGGACGCTGGCAATTCCCTGGCCGGCCGGCATTCTTTTGCGATTCTGCTTCGCATTATGGGCACGTGGGATCCTCAGGTTTCGTCTTGTCCGAGGAGGTTCCCATGTCTGCTCAGCTATCTACTGCCGAGGTATTGATCGAGAAGCTGCTGGCCCATCTGAAGGCTGAAGGATATTCCCCGCGAATCCAGCGGTGGTATCCCGCTCGCGTACGTCAGTTACTGGATTACTGCAACCGAAATAGCCTGTCGATCGAAACCGTTCGCTCGGGGCACGTAACGCGCTTCTTGCGCCAGCAATACCGGCGCACGCGGAAGCGATACAGCCAGTTGCCACCATTTCAGAAATGGCGACATCGCTACACCGGTGCCGTCAATATGATGCTGCGTCTTGTGCGGGGAGCATGGCCGGTTTCGGATCCACCACGCACTGCGCTCGAAGTCTTGCATCACGACATCGTGCAGGACTACGACATGTGGTTGCGCGACCTGCGTGGACTGCACGCGCTGACTCGTGCCAAGCGGACGAAGCATGCGTTGGGGTTCCTGACTTCACTCGGGCCCCGCGCAGATCAGCTGGGCCTTGCGGAGCTGAGCGTTCGCGACCTCGATGTACTTGAAGCGATGTTGTGACGGACTTCGGCGCGCATCCATCGAAGACCGCACCGTCTGCCTTCGGGATTTCCTGCGCCACTTGTGGCGTACCGGCCGAACTGCCATCGATCTCACCGGTACCGTCATCGGGCCGCGCATCTATGAGCACGAAGGCATTCCGGCGGCCCTCAGGCCAGAAGACGTGCAGCGAGTGTTGGAAGTGACTCGCGAGGATCTTTCACCGGTCGGTCTGCGCGACTACGCCATCTTGATCCTGTTGGCGACCTATGGCCTGCGGGCTGCGGAAGTCGTCAGTTTGCGTCTGGACGACATCGACTGGCGGCGGGACGTTCTTCAGGTGCGCCACTCGAAGACCGGAACCTGCTCCGAGCTTCCATTGCTGCGCGAACCAGGCGAAGCCGTGCTTCGATACGTGGAGAAGGTGCGCCCGTCGAGCCCCCACCGAGAAATATTCCTGCGTATCCAGGCGCCGCACCGTCCATTCAAGAACGGATCGATCCTCAACTGCGTCACGAGCGCTCGTCTGCGAGCGGCGGGAATCACTCCACAAGGAAGGAAAGGACCCCATGCCTTTCGCCACGCGCACGCCGTGAGTCTGCTGCGAGCCGGTGTGCCGCTCAAGATTATCGGCGACATGTTGGGACACACGTCCGCCGCGGCGACGGCAGAGTATCTGAAGCTGGCGACCGAGGATCTGCGAAGCATCGGACTCGACCTTCCAGGGGGAATGCTGCCATGACTCGTTTGCCGTTTATCGAATCAACCCTCATCGAGCAGTTCTTGTGGGCGCAACACTTTCGCCATCCGGCCACGCGCAAGAACTATGCGGCCATTCTGCGCAACTTCAGCTGCTTCCTCGCGAACCATGATGTGGTCGCTTCACCGAGCATCGCGATCGTGCAGCAATGGCTGAAGGAGCACAGTCTCAAGTGGCCGGCGCACATCCTCTATCACCGAAGCTTCCTGATCGAGCGATATCTCCAGTGGCTGCGCGACCAGGGCCTGATCGCGTCAAATCCATTTGCCGAATTGCATCGGCAGCATGGTCCCCGCACCACGCCGATCGTGCGCGCTCTCGTCAGTGAAGATAGCACCGCGGCACTTCACGAGCAGCGCCGGCTGCCTCGCTTCGGAAGCTTTCCTGGACCAGTGATGGATGAGCATATCGCGCACATGCGTGTCCTCGGCTATCGCTATCGCACCGAAGAGCAGACGCTGCTGCGCTTCGATCGCTTTTACAATGCCATTCCGAACTCGCCGGGCATCCGCTGGCCGAACTCGTTGAGCATTGGAGCCAAGAGGCGCCGTCGCCGTACCACCTGTACGACGCTCAGAGAGCAGGCCGCATCGCGTCAAAAGCGATGCACCGAATCGATCCGCGGGTGCCGATCTTGCCCATCGGCGATGGCGTCGCGCGTGCGGCCCGGCAACACCAGCGATCTCCCCATCTCTACTCGGACGAGGAGATTCGTCGGGTTCTGCAGGCGGCCCTGTTGTATCCCTCCCCGAAGGCACCGTGGCGTCCCATCATCCTCTTCACGATGCTCATGCTTGCCTACTGCGCCGGGCTTCGGGGAGGCGAGATCGCACGTCTGAGGCTCGGCGATGTCGATCTCCGCGAGCAGACCATCGACATTCGAGAGACGAAGTTCTTCAAGAATCGTCGCTTGCCTTTGGCGTCCGGCGTCATGGCCGCGCTCAAGCGCTATCTCGAGCTGCGCGAGCGAGCCGGCGCGCCGACGAATCCGGATAGCCCGCTGTTCTGGAGTCCCCAGCGCAACCGCGGCTACACCGTAGGCGGAATCCGTCTCGTTCTGACGGATGTGCTGCGACGCGCGGACGTCAAACCAGCACGCGGAGCAGTCGGAGCGCGAATTCATGACCTGCGCCACACAATGGTCAGTCATCGAATGCGCGACTGGTACAAGTCAGGAATAAACCCGCAATCCAAGCTTCCGTACCTCGCAACATACCTCGGCCACAAGGATATCCGCTCGACGCTGGTCTATCTGGGCATCACCCCCGAATTGCTGCAGGAAGCCGGCGAGCGCTTCCGCATGAACGGCGCAACAGCGCTCCGGACGACGGAGGACGCGCCATGAAACCGAGTTCCCTCGCCTCTCTGCTGCACGCCTTCTTCCATGAATGGATGGGCCAGCAGAGAAATCTCTCTCGTCATACGGTGTGCTCGTATCGCGACACTTGGAAGATGTTCCTTCAATTTACCGCCAGCCGTGGGCGACGGGGGATCACACAGCTATCGCTGGCGGACCTGCAGCCCAGCGAGGTGCTCGCCTTCCTCGATTATCTGGAGAAGGACAGGAAGGTGTCCATCGGCACGCGCAACTGTCGACTTGCCGCCATCCATAGCTTCTTTGCCTTCGTGGCTCATCGCGAGCCGCTGGCGATCGCTCAATGCGCAGAGATCGCGCACATCCCGGTCAAGAAGACGTCCCGGCCCGCCATGTGCTACATGGATGCCGAGGAAATCGCGGCGGTCCTTCGCGAACCCGACCGATCGAGCCTGGAAGGGCAAAGGGATCACGCATTGCTCGCGTTCCTGTACAACACGGGAGCGCGAATCCAGGAAGCGCTGGATGTATGCCCGCGGGCCATCCGCTTTGAATCCCCCGCGCAGGTAGAGCTGTTCGGCAAGGGACGCAAGAGTCGCATCTGCCCCTTATGGCCGGAAACGGTGGCGCTGATCAAAGCACTGCTGAGGCGACTACCGCGCTCGGATGACGAGCCAATCTTTGTCAACCGATACGGCCAGCCGCTCGGGGCAGCCGGAGTCCGCTTCAAGCTCAAGCAGTACGTTCAGGCAGCTGCCCGGCACATGCCGTCGCTCGCAACCAAGCGAATCACGCCGCATACGTGGCGTCACAGCGTCGGCGTCCAGCTCGTCGCCGCCGGTGTCGATGTGACGGTGATCCGTAACTGGCTCGGCCATGCGCGGCTCGATACGACCAATCACTACGCACGCGCCAATTTGGAGACCAAGCGAAAAGCGCTCGAACAGGTCGACCCATCGACCAAGCCCGGTCGCCCCCCGCGATGGCGACAGGATCCGGAACTGCTCGCCTGGCTTGCGTCGCTGTGAAAAGCATCCATCCATAATGACAAGGTCGCGTGGCCCGCCAGCCCGCAGATTCCGCGGCGCGGGCCATCTCCTTCGCATTACGGCTTCCTTCTCATTAGTCTCTTACGACTTCAAAGTTTTGCGTCCTGGCACAGAAGTGCGAGGCCGAAACGATGCATTGCGGCTATGCGGCCATTGCAGGAACGATTGCGAAGTTGGTGAGGCGCTCGAACGCGGCGATGGCCATGCGGCCTGCTCGAGTCAGGTAGTAGCGGTAGGTGTTGGCGGCGCGCTTGATCAAGCCGAGGACGCGCAGGCGGCGGAGCTGGCGGGACAGTCGCGAGGGCGTTTGGTCAGGGAGTCGGCGCATCAAGTCACAGCGGGCCAAGCCATGGATGTTGAATTCGGGTCGTTGCACGGCGCGTAGGAGGGCTTGGTCGTTGGAATCGAAGAAGTTCAAGCCCTTGAAGGACCGGTCGCCGTCAGGTTTGGATTGCGTCACGCGTTCAAGCAGGCGTTGTCCGCTGCTGTGATCGTCCAGGCTGGAGAGGAACTCGAGATAGCGATGATTGCAGCCCAGCAGAATTTCGCGCAGGTCGATGAGACTGTAGATGGATTTCTTCAGTGGCGCGACTTCTCGCGTGGTGCGGCCGGTGCGGTGTTCCACCTTGCGGTGGTGCTTGAAGAACGAAACGTCATTGGTTGTGGTCTCGATGCGCAGGATGCGAGCGAACTTGTCGTAGATCTTGATAGAGACCGATCCGAATTTGTGCTTGATGCAGGTTCCCTCAATGCGCGTGCTCAGGCGCGAGCCAATCTCGGCGGCCAGTTGCGGGGTGATCTTCTTGCCCAGGAATGTGGCGATTTGCTCGGCCTTCACCGAGAGCACTGCCTCGCGGGCGAGCTGCTGGTACAGCGAGCCGAGGATCTTCTCGCTCTTGAACACCAAGTCGGTCGAGTATTCGGCCTGCATGATGCTCCAGTGGTAGGTCTGCCCAAAGACATCCAGGACGGGGCAGCACAGCTGGGCGTAGCGGTCCAGGTGGCGATGCAGCAACTCAGGCTTGAAGGTGTCGGCGAGTTCTTGCGCACGAGCGAAGTCGGTTATGCGAGCAAAAGCGTTGTCGGCTGCGGCGAAGTCGATGCCCTCGCGCCGCATTCGTTGCGCCAGCCAACTGTGTCCGTTGCAGTAAACCTGCAGCCGGAACGGACAGTAGGTGGGCACGCGCACGTAGATGAGCCCCAGCTCTCGGTCCATCCAGTAGAAGTAGTAGTGCAGGCACTTGGTGGTGTCCGGGCGCAGGAAAGTGCGTCCGCTGGCCTTGTCGTGCCAGGGTTGATAGGTCGCGCAGGTCTCCATCGCCGATATCACGTGCACCAGGCCGGGCGCATCGCCACGCGCCGCGAGCACCTTGGCCACGACGTCTTCTTTGCGAACGTGGGCCTTGGCGATATGTTCGATCCTGGCGCCGTGCTCCGTTGCCAGCGCCTGAGCGGCATGGCGAACGCGCTCCCGCAGAGGCAGCGCGAACTGCGGGTAGTCGAAGATACGGATCCCACGGGAGACCAAGAAGCTGGTCATGCCCTCTGCGAAACACGCGCCGGGCAACGTGCCGGTGATGACGATCCGGTCGTAGCAAGACAGCACGCCTGCCAGATTCTCCGCGTACCGGGTCGTAAGCAGCTCCATGGCGGCCTCCGCATCGACAAGCTCCACGCAAGCGCTAGGGTACCGCTATTCCCCTGTTTGGTTCCGGCTCGTCCGGCTTAGGGGAAGAGGCACAGGTCGACTACGGCGAGGGCGCGCCCACGCTTCATCCGAGCGGCCGGTATCGCAAACCGCGGCTGTTTGTGATGACGCTTCGCTACTCGCGCCGCTCGTATCGGCAGGTGGTGTGGAAGTCGAGCAGCCAGGTGTGGGCGTGGCTTCACGAGCAGGCCTTCCGCTACTTCGGCGGTTGCTGCCAGTACGTGGTGCTCGATAACCTGAAAGAGGGCGTCATCCGCCCGGACATCTACGAGCCGCAACTGAACCGCCTGTACGCGGCGATGCTCGCCCATTACGCGGTCGTGGCCGATCCGGCCCGCGTTCGTGATCCGAACCGAAAAGGGTCCGTGGAAAACGCGATCCAGCACACCCAGGCCACGGCTCTGGCGGGGCGGCGCTTCGAATCGATCGAGGCGCAAAACGCCTTTCTCATGCATTGGGAAGAGAAGTGGGCCGCCCAGCGCATTCACGGCCGGGCCAAGCGCCAGGTCGAGGAGATGTTCCAGGAGGAGCGCGCCCACCTCAAGGCGTTGCCTATCGAGGGCTTCCGCTACTTCGAGGAGGGCACGCGCACGGTGCAGGACGACACCACCGCTCAGGTTGACAGCGCCTGGTATGCCGCGCGCCCGGCCCCGATCGGCGCCGAGGTGTTGGTCCGCCTCTATGAGCACGAGATCGAGATCCGCGACCTGCACACGCTGGCGCTGATCCGCCGCCATACGCGCGCGAGGCGCAAGGGCGCAGTCGAACTGCCCGATGCCGAGCGCCTGTTCAACCCCTCCCGCCAGACACACCAGATCCTCAAGCGCGCCGAGCACATCGGCCCCCACACCCACGCGCTGTGTCGCGCGTTGTTCGAGCAACGTGGGCGCGAGGCGCAGAAGAGCATGTGGGGTATCGTGGGGCTGCACCCGCGCTATCCGGCCTGCATCCTGGAGCAGGCAGCCGCCAGCGCGCTCGCCCGCCACATCCACGCCTACAAGGCCGTGCGCGCGATCGCTGAGCAACTGCTCGCTCAGGCCATCGCCCGGCTCGATGGAACCCAGCCGGAATTGCCCCTGGGTGACGCTGGCTCGCCGCTCACCCAGCAGCACGAGCTCATCCGTGATCCCGCCGAGTATGCCGCGTTCTTCAACCGCAGTGTCGGCACGGAGCCGTTGGCGCCCGATACGCCCGCACCCTCACAGGCAACCGAGCGCGTGCAGCCACCGCTGGGCGAACCACAAGCGCAGGACTGCGCATGAGCACGCGGTGCACTCGCAACACCTTGGGGCGCCGCCCCAAACCCCTGCACTCGCCGTAAGGCAGGCCGGCAGGCGAAAGAACTGCCTGCCAACCCGCCAGGAGCGTATTTCTCCGGTCGCCGTCAAGGGTGCGCTGCGCCGGGCGAGAAAACCCCTCGCCCGCCCTTGACGGAACCGCCGCCACGCCGGGCTCAACGCCGACAAACCCGCGGCGTCCAAGCTCAACGCCCGCGCACGCCCAGCACCGATACCACCCATTACCCACCGTCCAGGAGACCCCAAGCCATGAGCATGAGCATGATGGAAATCGAAAAAACCCTCAAACAGCTGCGCCTGTCGGGCGTGCGTGCCACCCTGGAGACGCGCCTGATCGAGTCCCAGGCTTCCAGCCTGTCGTTTCTCGAGACCTTCTCGGCCCTGCTCCAGGATGAGCTGGACCGGCGCCAGTCTCGCCTACTGGAGCGCCGCTACCAGCTCTCCGGGCTCGAGGAGCGCGCTTCGCTGGCGGAATTCGACTGGGGCTACAACCCCAAGATCCCCAAGCGCACCTGCTTCGAGCTGCATACCCTGAAGTTCATCGCCGAGGGCGACAGCGCACTGCTGATCGGTCAGCCCGGCACCGGGAAGAGCCACATCGCCAAGGCGATCGCCTATTCGGCGCTGCGCTCGGGGCTGCGCGTGCTCTACGGCGAAGCCGATGAGCTGCTCGCCAATCTCGCTCAGGGCGCGAGCGCCGACAAGCGCAAGCTGCTCAAGCCCGTCATCGACGCCGACCTGCTGGTGCTCGACGACTTGTTCCTGGCCCGCCACCTCCCGGCCGAGGCCGCCGACGCCCTGCAATCGATCCTGCACAAGCGCTACAAGCTGCGACGCAGCTCGCTCATCACCTCAAACCGCATCATCGAGGATTGGCACAAGTTTCTCGGCGACGCCGCCCTCACCACCGCCATCCTCGACCGCCTCCTGCACCGCAGCGTCCTGCTCGAGTTCCGCGGCAAAAGCTATCGCCTCAAAGAGGCCGCCAGCCGACTTGCCAAAGCTACCCATCCCGAGTAACAATCCCCACACTCCTGTCCTCGCCCCTGGGGGATTTTGACCTGGCCACAGGTGGAGGAATTTCAAGTGGCCGCCGGGGCACTATGTCGAGCACGCTGTAGCCGGTGCCCCGTCACATTTTGTTCACCGTATTGCCCTTTGATTTGCGTTGACCTCATAAATCCCATTCGCACGGAGCAAACATGGCTAGCGATAAATCCTCTAACGATGACAGAATTTCGGAAAACGAGATTTACAAGTTTCTTACTGCACACTGGCATCATCACAATCAACTCGCTTGGAGCAAATTGTACGTGCTCCTCGCGCTTCAAGCGTCTACATTGGCCGGAGCCTATCAGCTGCACGATATCGACGCTCTGAAGCCCGCCTCGTTCGGCTTGCTGATAGTCGGATTGGTTGTAGCAGCACTTCTATATCTGCTAATGCAGCGAGATTGGGAGATCCGCGACTACGTGGCTAAAAAGCTGGACCGAGTTCATCGGGAACATGACATCGAGGTTCTCCCCCAGCCGAACCGCATGTTGGTCAAGGGATCAACCCTCCTGAAAACTCTGATGGTCGTTCTTGTCATCACGAATTTCGCCGCCGCATTCGTCATGAATGTCTGACCTTTCTGTTAGTCCGGAGTGATATCTGAATATGTTGATAGACTTCCTTACAAGACTATCGCCAATCGCATCGATCTTTCTGCCGATATTCATCGGAGCAGGGCTGGGCATTGCTATTCGAGGCAAGTTTGCTCGAACCACCGAAAGACGAATGGCCAAGATTTTCGAAGACGGAGCCCTAAAGCTCTTCCTGCCCTTTTTTGTAATCGAGTCGATTTCGAAATCGACGCCCTCATATGATCTTGCACTTGCCTTCCTGATTGGGTTCTTATTGCCATTGCTAGCATTGGTCGGAATGTGGCTATACAAGATGCTAGCGTCTAAACGGCGCTTCTTCACCCCTCACTATGACGATTTACGCTTCTTGGCTTCTACATATGGCGGCGGCAATAGAGGGACTGTTCTGTTTGTCCTGCTCTTCGCAAATTCCCACAACTTTAGCAGCTATCTCCAGTGGTTCTCCCTGGTCGATCTTGGCAACTTTGCATGTCTGCTGCTCGTGATTTCCACCCTGCTCGCTAGGCAATATGGAATACCTCCCGGCAAAAACTATGGCGTCCTTTCGCGGGTCTTTGACAATTACGCTGTTGTCACCGTGTTCGTCGTTGCTTTGTATTTTTCCTTGCGGCACTTCTGGCCGTCCATAGAGTTACTGCTTTCTGAAACAATTCACGCTCGAAAGTTCTTTTTCTGCGTCCTTGTCTTTCTAGCGATCACCCTCCGTTTTGAGCATGGCGTGTTGAGGAATTTTTTTCCGGATCTGCTGGCATTCTTCTCGGCCCGACTATTTACCGGCATATGCGCCACGGTGCTTCTTTCTCCGTTTCTGCCAGGCGCACTCCCGATCACTCTGTCTGTCGCTATTCTTACGATGATGCCACCGAGTTCGTTTCTTCCGTCGATGATCGGTCAATCAAACGCACCCAAGGAGACCGTTGGCTTCTTCAATGGATTCACAGGCGCAGCGAACATACTCTATCTCGGTCTAGTTGTTATCGGATTCGTCGTCGCGATATCGCAGGCGCTTGAACCATCAAGTACCCAGTGAGCACGTATAGCGCGCCAGTAATGACCGACTGAATTTGACCCATTTCCGTGCACGCTCAACCTGATGGAAAGAGGAGTCCGCGATGCCCAAGCCAAGACCGTAGGAGATCAGCCGCCGTCGCTGCGAAACCCGGCCGGATTGCGGCTCTGCCAGCGCCAGGCGTCGGCGCACATCTCGTCGATGCCGCGCGTGGCACGCCAGCCGAGCAGTTCGAAGGCCAGCGACGGATCGGCATAGCAGCTCGCGATGTCGCCCGGCCGCCGCTCGATGATCTGGTAGGCGACCTTGCGGCCGGAGGCGGCCTCGAAGGCGCGCACCATGTCGAGCACGCTGTAGCCGGTGCCGGTGCCCAGATTGACGGCGAACAGCCCCTCGTCGCGGCGCAGGCGCTCGAGCGCGCGCAAATGCCCCTGGGCGAGATCGACCACGTGAATGTAGTCGCGCACGCCGGTGCCGTCGGGGGTCGCATAGTCGCCGCCGAACACCGAAAGCCGCTCGCGCGCGCCGACCGCCACCTGGGCGACGAACGGCATCAGGTTGTTGGGCATGCCCTGCGGGTCTTCGCCGATGGTCCCACTCCTGTGCGCGCCGACCGGGTTGAAGTAGCGCAGTAGCGCGACCCGCCAGCCCGCTTCGCTGCGCGAGACGTCGCGCAGGATTTCCTCGATCATCAGTTTCGAGCGGCCATAGGCATTGGTCGCCGAGAGCGGATGATCCTCGGTCAGCGGCAGGCGCTGCGGATCACCATAGACGGTGGCCGAACTGCTGAATACGAGGTTGCGCACGCCGGCCTCGCGCATCGCTTCGAGCAGACGGATCGTGCCGGCCACGTTGTTGTCGTAGTAGAGCAGCGGTTTGGCCACCGACTCGCCGACCGCCTTGAGCCCGGCAAAATGGATCACCGCCTCGATCTCGTTCCGCGCAAACACGCGGCGCAGGCAGTCCGCATCGCGCAGATCGCCCTCGACGCAGAACGGCGTCACACCGGCAATCGCGGCGACGCGCCGCAACGACTCGGGGCTGCTGTTGCTGTAGTTGTCGAGCACTACCACGCGCTCGCCGGCTTCCATCAGCTCGACGCAGGTGTGCGAGCCGATGTAGCCCGCGCCGCCGGTGACCAGTATCGCCATTTCGCTCAGCCGCGCCCGTAGGTGTCGTGGAATCGCACGATGTCGTCTTCTCCCAGATAGGTGCCTGACTGCACCTCGATCATTTCGAGGGGCACCTTGCCGGGATTTTCCAGTTGATGTTTGGTGCCGAGCAGGATGTAGGTCGACTGGTTCTCTGAAACTGGAAGCACCTCGTCGCCGCGGGTGACGCGCGCCGTTCCGGTAACCACGATCCAGTGCTCGGCACGATGGTGATGCATCTGCATCGACAGCGACGCGCCCGGTTTGACGACGATCCGTTTGACCTGGAAACGGGCGCCGCTGTCGATGCTGTCGTACCAGCCCCATGGACGATACACCTTGCGATGTGTGGCCGCCTCGCTACGACTCTGGGTCTTCGGCCGGGCGACGATCTGCTTGACTTCCTGCGTGCGGTCCTTGCGGGCAACCAGGACGGCATCCGGCGTCTCGATCACCACCATATCGTCGATGCCGATGCATGCCACCATCCGCCCGTCGGCCATAACCAGGCTGCCGCTGGTCTCATGCAACATCACATCGCCGCGCGTCGCATTGCCGGCTCCGTCCTTCTCGGCGACCTGCCACAACGCGTCCCAGGCGCCCACATCCGACCAGCCGCAGGACAGCGGCACCACATGCGCAGCGATACCCAACGCGGTGTCGCCGGGCAGCCCTTCCATCACCGCGTAGTCGATCGAGTCCGACGGGCAGGCCGCGAACACCGCCTTGTCGACGCGCAGGAAGTCGGCATCGCGCGATCCCTTCTCCATTGCCGACTTGCAGGCTGCCAGGATGTCGGGACGGAAAAGGCCGATCGCCTTCAGCCAGATCGATGCACGCAGCATGAGCAGTCCGCTGTTCCAGAGGTACTCGCCGCTCGCGAAATACCGCTCGGCGGTCGCCAGGTCGGGTTTCTCGACGAAGCGGGCGATGCGCCGCGCGTCGTGCTTGCCGGATTCGCCGGCCTGGATGTGTAACCGTAACCGGTTTCAGGGCGATCGGGCACGATGCCAAAGGTGACGACGGCACCTGCCACCGCGAGTTGCGCACCGTCTTCAATCGCTCGACGAAACGACGCCTTGTCGGTCACCACATGATCGGCCGGCATCACCAGCAGCACCGGATCGGCCTCGGCGCTCGCCAAGGCAGCCAGCGTCAGCGCCGGCGCGGTGTTGCGTCCCATTGGTTCGAGTATCAGGGTCGATGCCGGTTTGCCGGCGGCGCGCAATTGCTCGGCGGTGATGAAGCGATATTCCTCGTTGCACACCACCAGCGGCTGGGCAGCGACCTCGGGCACCCCCTTGAATCCAGTCAGTCTCGTTGCCGTGGATTGAAGCAGCGTCTCCTGGTCGAAAAGCGGCAGCAATTGCTTCGGGTATTGTTCACGCGAGAGCGGCCACAGCCGGGCGCCCGAACCACCCGAGAGAATCACCGGAAGAATCTGAGTAGTCATCAATTTATCCAGAATGCTGAAGTCGATTGATTGCGTCGGACCCGAAATGCTGTTTTCAGCGAGCCGCAAGCTCCGCCAGGCAAAGCTCCACGCCGCGCTGCCACGGCGGAAGCGTCAGACCGAAGGCGCGTTCCAGCTTGCCGCAGTCGAAGCAGGCGTTGACCGGACGGGTCGCCGGCAGCGGGTAGTCTGCTGTTGCGATCGGCTCGATCGATTTCACCTTCAACCTTTCGGCCAGTCCTGGCAGCGTACGCGCCGTCGCGACGACGAAACTCGCGTAATCGTACCAACTCGCGCGCCCGGCCGCAGCCAGGTGATACACGCCATCGGGCGCGAGTTCGCCTCCGGCCATCCGGCCCAGCATCTGCGCGGTGACGTCGGCGATCAATCGGGCCGAGGTCGGCGCGCCGAACTGATCCGAGACGATGCGCAGGCATTCACGCCCTCCGGCCAGTCGAAGTATGGTGCGCAGGAAATTGCCCCCGTGAGAACCGAAAACCCATTGCGTACGCAGAATCGCGTATCGGCAACCGCTTTCAGCGATCGCCCGCTCGCCGCAGAGCTTGCTACGACCATACTGGCTGATCGGATTCGGCAAGTCGTCCTCCAGGTACGATCCTTCCTTGGCACCATCGAATACATAGTCTGTCGAGTAGTGAATCAGCAAGGCACCGGTGTCGCGCGCCGCACGGGCCAGCTCGGCCGGCGCTTCGCCATTGATGCGCATTGCCAGATCGGGCTCACTCTCGGCCTTGTCCACAGCCGTGTAGGCAGCGGCATTGACGATCACCGCGGGCCGTTCTTGCAGCACTCGATCGCGCAAAGAATCCGGCACGGCCAGGTCGGCCTCGACGCGACCGAGTGGGACGACCTCACCAAGCGGCTGCAGCGCCCGAGAGAGCTCCCAACCCACCTGCCCGTCGCGGCCGGTTACCAGCCACTTCATCGGTCGATCCTCAGTTGGACACGCCGCGTTGGCGCCATCCGGGCGGCGAGGCGGTCAATCGAATACCTCGGCCTGATTCAACGACACGCCTTGTGCGTCCTTGGGTGACAGTGTGGGCGCCCGATCGAGCCGCCAGTCGATGGCGAGCAGCGCATCGTCCCAGCGGATACAGCGCTCATGCTCGGGTGCCCAGTAGTCGGTGGTCTTGTAGAGAAGTTCCGCGTATTTGCTGAGAACCAAGAATCCATGAGCGAATCCGGGCGGTATCCAGAACATGTGCTTGTTTTCGGCGCTGAGTTCGACCGCAACATGCTGCCCGAATGTCGACGACGAACGCCGGATGTCGACCGCCACATCGAGCGCCCGGCCCGCCACGACCCGGACCAGCTTTCCCTGCGGCTGGCGGATCTGGTAGTGCAGGCCGCGCAACACGCCCTGCGCGGAGCGCGAGTGGTTGTCCTGCACGAAGTCCCACTGACCGATCAGCGGGGCCAGCGTCCGGGCATTGAAGCTCTCGAAGAAGAATCCGCGATCGTCGCCGAAAACGCGCGGCTCGATGATCGCCAGATCGGGTATCGCCAGATCAACGCGATTCATGGCGGATCAATAGACCGTTTCTTCGAGAATCTGCAGCAGGTACTGGCCATAGCCGTTCTTCGCAAGCGGCACGGCGAGCCTGCGCAACTGCTCGGCGTCGATGTGACCCATGCGGAAGGCGATCTCCTCGGGGCAGGCCACCTTCAGGCCCTGTCGCTTCTCGATGGTCTGGATGTACATCGACGCTTCGATCAGCGATTCGTGGGTGCCGGTATCCAGCCAGGCGTGGCCACGGCCCATGACCTGGACCTCGAGCGAGCCCATCTCGAGATAGCGCCGATTGACGTCGGTGATCTCCAGCTCGCCGCGAGCCGACGGCTTGAGTGAACGCGCAATTTCAACAACCTGGTGGTCGTAAAAATACAGACCGGTGACCGCGTAGCGGCTCTTCGGTTCGGCCGGCTTTTCCTCCAGGCTGATGGCACGGCGATTCGCGTCGAATTCCACCACGCCGTAGCGCTCGGGATCCTGCACCGGGTAGGCGAAAACCGTGGCCCCGATCTTGCGCTGTGCGGCATCCCGCAGGTCTTCCGCCAGTTCGTGGCCATAAAAGATGTTGTCGCCCAACACCAGCGCCGACGGGTCGCCAGCGATGAATCCGGCACCGATGATGAACGCCTGCGCCAGGCCATCCGGCGAGGGCTGCACGGCGTACTGGATGTTGATCCCCCACTGGCGGCCATTGCCTAGCAACTGCGTGAAGCGGGGGGTGTCCTGTGGCGTCGAGATGACGAGAATGTCCCGAATGCCCGCCAGCAGCAGCACCGACAGCGGGTAGTAGATCATCGGCTTGTCGTAGATCGGCAGCAGTTGCTTGGACACTGCCTGGGTGATCGGGTAGAGCCGCGTGCCGGAGCCGCCAGCCAGGATGATGCCTTTTCGATTCGTCATGTTCTCCGCCGGCCCTCGGCATCCACTATAGCCGCCAGACCCGCAAGCCCGCATCACCGAGCGCGGCCCGGTCGAACGCCGACTTGACGTCGATGAAGCAGCCGCCCTTGACCACCTTGCGGCAGAAATCCTCGATCGATAGGCTCTTGAACTCCCGGTGCGCAACCGCGGCCACGATCGCGTCGGCGCGCGGCAGATCGTCCCAGGAAACCGGACGCACACCGTATTCGTGCATGGCTTCGTCGGCGTCCGCCTGCGGGTCGTGTACGAACACATCGACCCCGTAGGCCTGCAATTCGCGAACGATGTCGATGGCTTTCGAGTTGCGCAAATCGCCGCAGTCCTCCTTGAAGGTCAGGCCGAGCAGGTTGACCTTGGTCCCCTTGACGTAGCTGCCGGAGGCAATCATCTGCTTGATGGTCTGCTCGGCGACGAACTTGCCCATGCCGTCGTTGATGCGCCGGCCGGCGAGAATCACCTGCGGGTGATAGCCGATTCTGTCAGCCATGTGCGTGAGGTAATAGGGATCGACGCCGATGCAGTGCCCGCCGACCAGACCCGGCCTGTACTTGACGAAATTCCACTTCGTGCCGGCCGCCTCGATGACTTCGGTGGTGTCGATGCCCACCCGTTCGAAAAGAATCGCCAACTCGTTCATCAGCGCGATATTCAGATCCCGCTGCGTGTTCTCGATGACCTTGGCCGCTTCGGCGACCTTGATAGAGCTGGCGCGATGCACGCCGGGCTCGACGATGCTCTCGTAGAGGGCGGCAACCCGGTCAAGCGTTTCCGGCGTATCGCCCGAGACAACCTTGAGAATCTTGGTCAACGTGTGGTTGGTGTCGCCCGGGTTGATGCGTTCGGGCGAATAGCCGACAAAGAAATCGCGCTTCCACTTCAGGCCTGATTCGTGCTCGAGTACCGGAATACAGACTTCCTCGGTCGCGCCCGGATAGACCGTCGATTCATACACCACCACTGCACCCTTCTTCAAGTTCTGACCGACGCTTCTGCTGGCACCGATCAGCGGGCCGAAATCCGGGTTGTGAGCGATATCGACCGGCGTGGGCACGGCAACGATTATCGCGTCCGCTTCGCTTAGCATCTTTGGGTCGGCGGTATACTCGGCATGAACCGCCGCGCGCATTTCCTCGTCAGCCAGTTCGCGCGAAGGATCGACTCCTTTGAGGCAGGATGTCACCTTCGCGACGTTTATGTCGAAGCCGATGGTTCGGGAACGTTTGCCGAATTCGACAACCAGGGGAAGGCCCACATAGCCCAGGCCGATAACCGCTACCGTTTCGTTCATTGCGATGTCCTAAGAGTTGGAGTTCTCACCGTCGGATGGCCATTTGCCGATCCGCTCAGCGGGGAATCTAGCACTCCCCGACCGCCAGTGGCGTCAATTCCCGCACGAGGCAGCGCGGGCGACTCTCGCGAGGCATGATCATTCCATCCGCTCCGCATACTGCGCGGCAATCCAGTCGCGATAGGCCCCGCTCTGCACCCGCGTCGTCCAATCGCGGTTGGCCAGATACCAATGCACCGTCTTGCGAATACCGGTCTCGAAGGTCTCGGCCGGGCGCCAGCCGAGTTCACGCTCGATCTTGCGCGCATCGATGGCGTAGCGCCTGTCGTGACCGGGGCGATCATCGACGTAGGTCAACAGCCGCGCGTAGCTGCCTTCGGGTGCCGGCGCCAGTTCGTCGAGCAGTGCGCAGATCGCTTTCACGATTTCGATGTTGGTCTTCTCGTTCCAACCGCCGATATTGTAGGTCTCGCCGACGCTGCCGTGCGCCAGCACTTCGCGAATCGCCGCACAGTGGTCGCCGACGTACAGCCAGTCCCGTACGTTCTTGCCGTCGCCGTAGATCGGTAGTGGCGTGCCGGCCAGCGCGTTACTGATCATCAGCGGGATCAGTTTCTCCGGAAACTGGTAGGGGCCGTAGTTGTTCGAGCAGTTGGTCGTGAGCACGGGCAGGCCGTAGGTATGGTGCCAGGCTCGCACCAGATGGTCCGAGGCTGCCTTGCTCGCCGAATAGGGGCTGTTCGGTTCGTAAGCCTGGGTCTCGGCGAATGGCGGATCGCCCGGTCCCAGTGAGCCATAGACTTCGTCGGTCGACACATGCAGAAAGCGAAATGCCGCTTTGTCTGCCTCGGCTAGCACCGACCAGTAGGCGCGAGCAGCTTCGAGAAGCGTGAAGGTGCCGATCACATTGGTCTGCACAAACCTACCCGGGCCGTGGATCGAGCGGTCGACGTGGCTCTCGGCGGCGAAATGGACGATCGCGCGCGGCCGATGCTCGGCGAGCAGCCGATCCGCCAGATCACGATCGCAAATATCGCCCAGCTCGAAGACATGCCGTGCATCGCCTTCCAGCGAGCTCAGGTTCTCCCGATTGCCGGCGTAGGTCAGCGCATCGAGATTGACTACCGGCTCGCGACTCTCGCGCAGCCAGTTCAGAACGAAATTTGCGCCGATGAAGCCGGCGCCGCCGGTTACGAAGATCATGTACAACCCCAACCAAACAACGAATTGCAGCGCAGAGGGCATGTCACGCGCAAGGCGCGTCACTACCCCAAATCACCCAATAGTCCCGAAGCTATGACTCGGCGGGCCCGAATAAACAGCACCCACCAGAACGCCCCGATTGATTGGAGCTGCAGCCTGCTGGCTCTTGAGGCAAACACTTACGCAGGCGTCGCCAAGTAAGGCCACAAGAACTGGCTCGAAACCCGCATGAACACTGGTTGAAATGTCGACCAATCAAGCGACTTCTGGGTAACGAATCCGGATCATCGTGAAACTTTCCTTTGCCAATGTGCCAAACGTCTTGCGAAGCGCGCTCATCAAATCGAGCAAAACCTCGATTTTCCGGACAGGCGCAAGTCCGCACGATTTGCAGTGAATCAACTCCCATACGTTGGCCAAAATTACGTCTTGACCGAATTTGCGGAACGCGAGAATCTGCCTCCCGAGTTGCAACGTCGACCGATTGATCGCTATGGGCAAGATCACGCGAAGCTATGGCGCCGTGAGCGATCTAGAATTGATTTTGATGCCCGCTGGCCCAATCCTGGTCATTGGTCAAAAAAAGTCGAAGCGCTCCTACCAATTGCGGGCTCGCGTTTGGAGAGATCTCCCTGTTCTCCGCTCCGGAAAGCATCGCACGAGACAACGCTTGCGGAAGGTCGCCTTCACTCATGGCAACGTAGATGCCCGATCGGTCCGCCAGCCATTTCGCAGTCGCGATCTGATGGTCGTTACGGGTTTCCAGCAGATCACCCCTGCGAGGCATGATTACAAGCGGCCGTCCAACTTCCAGCGCCGTCAACACAGAACCCATGCCGGCATGGGCAACCATCACGCTCGAACCGTGCACTTTGTCCGCAAACTCTGCCGGCGAAATCGATTCTGCAAACGCCATCGATCGGGGTTTGTATTTTGTACAACCAACTTGCGCAAATACCTCAATGACACCAAGTTGTTCCGCCGCCCATGTATCCATCGCGGCGATAAGACGATCGAACGGCATCTGAGAACCTACGGTGACGAAGATCAAATCACACCTCCTCTGAAAAGGGGCCCGCCATCTTCGGCGAGGTGCTCCCACTGTGTCAGCCAAAGGTCACAAAAACCCCTCACTCGCCGGCCGGACATCGACATTTGCTCGACGTTCGCAATGCTGTCTAGCCAAACGGTCCTGGCACCAATCCATTTACCCATACGCAACGCGACGACGCCCGGCGCAGCCCCGGTGGATATGACTACGTCGGGCCGCTCTCGAACGACGATCCAGCCGACCTGAATTACCATCTTGAGTAGCGCTAGTCGGCTCCATCGCGTTGCGTCCGTGACAGCATAGAAGCGCTGATGTGGCACCGACACCCGGTAGCTCGCTTGCACCGTAACATACGCAACGTCGTGCCCCTCGAAGGCAGGACGCAGACGCAGTAGCTGAACCCAATGACCACCGCCAGAGGCAACGGCAAGTATGCGTTTGGCTTTTACGACCATTACCTCCGAATATCGCCGCCGAAATTCGATTCGGCTCGCTTTGGGCAGCCGAGCTGAGCGTAGAGGTCGCCTAGCGCCGCAATCAACGTCGGCAACGCATAAGTCGAGCGCACACGCTCATGTGCCGCGACACGAAGTGACTGCCGCAGTGGAGCATGGCGGGCGAGATGAACAATTGCCGCCGCCAAGGCGGTCGTATCGCCGGGTTGAACCAGCAACCCATGCTTTCCGTCCTCAATGAGATCGGGAATTCCGCCGACGACACATGACACAATCGGGATTCCCAACGCCATGGCTTCGAGCAACCCGACAGGAAGCCCCTCGAAATATGAAGGAAGCACAAACAGATCGGCCTCGCGCAGCAAGGCAGCCTTTGGCTCGCCGTCGACCCAGCCGGGCAGATGAATGGCGGATTCCACCCCGAGCGCCGTGGCAAGCGAAAGCACTTCCTTCTCGCCTTCATCGCCAGCAAGCACGAATCGAAGTTGGGGACACTGGCGCAAAACCGCCGGCAATGCTCGGACCAAATCAAACACCCCCTTCTTCTCCCGCAACCGTCCGAGAAACAACACGTTGATAGCCGGATCCCGCATGGTCGGCAACTTGATCGGAACCTCCACCGGATTGCCAACCACGACAACCCTGATGGTCGGCTCGATTGCGCAAAGCAGCGCGCGCCAGCTTTCGGTCAAAGAGATGACCAGGCTCGCCTTGCGCAGGGTCAGGCGTACCCACCACTTAGCGACCGGATTGCATTCTTCCTGGTAGAAAACGGGGAACTCCCCGCTATGCAAATGAAACAGATAGGGCACACCAAAAAGGCGCGCCAGAGCGCACAACAAAGACTTGCGCCAGAAGCTACCGCGCGACGCGCTGTGCGCATGAACGAGCGAAACCCGGTTCGCGGCGAGTGCAGTAACGAGGCGCCAAAGCGCGACCGACATGACCCGAAGCTGGGTGATCGCGCGGCGAACCTTGTACGTTTCGATATATTCGACACACCATGCGTCGAATAACCCGCCGTCGCGCAGCGTGCGCACAACTGAGGTCATTCCGCCGGGCGAATCCAGGCTGGTTCCGAGCATGAAGATTTGCGACTGCGCGTTGGTTCGCACGACTACTGTTTGAAAGCGAAGTAGTCCGGCACATCCTCCGGACGCTGAGTACGCACTACGCGGGCCGGGATCCCCACCGCCACGGCATAATCCGGTATGTCGCTCAGGACCACGGCATTGGCGCCAATCGAGGCGTGGCAACCTATGCGAATTGGCCCCAGAACCTTGGCCCCCGAGCCGATCATCGTCCCCTCGCCGATCACGGGAACATCCTCATAGCCGGCGCGCCCGCCGATTGTCACACCGGTCCCGATAACCGCCTTGTCACCAATGACGGCACGACGATGAATTGCCGTCCCAAGACCCTGGTAGCTAAGGAGCACTCCTTTGCCCAATTGTGCCGAAGGTGGCAACACAACGCCAAAGATGATGCTGTTCAGCGCGCGTATCAGCCACGGAAAGAATGGCACCCGTCGCAGATACAACCATCGTGCAATTCGATACAAGTTAATCGGCACTTCGCCTCTGTGGAACATTGCTCGCGTAATCGCGGCGCACCGTGCGAATACGGTTGGTCAAATCGGGCGGACCATTGGCGCGCCATGCAGCGCCGATCAATAGCCAGAAAACGAAAGATCCACGCGGGTCGGTGATCACAGCGGACGATGGCGTGTTAGCCACCAGCAACGTAAGCGCAGCAAGGCCCACAAAAGCGACAAAAAAGGATGGGGTCGCCACGGCAAACCAAGCGCGCCGCAGAAGCGCAAACCACATGGTCACGAGAGCCACTGCAACTGACAGCGCGCCAATGAAGCCAGACTCGGCAATCACGCAAGGCCAATAGGTGTCGACGATGAACAAACCCTGCCGAAACCACCAATTGCGCCCAAAACCAAGATCCCAGAACAGGCTGAGATCGAATTTCTGCGCGCCGGCACCGCCGTACGTGCCGAGACCGGAGCCCAACGGAAAATACTGTTCCGCAATGACGATACCCGCACGCGAGAGAATCGCCCGTTCCGAAAGCGGTCTGTAATCGTCGAACAGGCCCCATTGCGCAAGCGTGTCACGCATCGGCACGTGTTCGACATACACCAAGCCAGCTACCGTCAAAACCCCGAATACCAACCCGCTTAGCGCGAATATCGCCCAATAGCGCCGCCACATGATTGCCAGCAATAGCACCAGTACCAGGATCAGCGCGGCGAACTCCTGCCGCTGCCCCGAAGCCAGCACAAACACCAAGTAAAGGAAAGTCAGCAGTGCCCAGCGCACGCCCCGCCCAGCCAACCACTGCGAAAAGGCACCCGCCGCAAGCAAACCGCAAACTATCGCCATATAGCCCGCGTGGAAGAATGGGCCGCGATATCGCCTGCCGACTCCTAAGAGAGGATTACCCGACATATCCGGATTCAATTCGAAGATGCGCGTGTGAAGCGAGAGTGAGACGACTTCGAGCACGAGGAACGGCACGATCGCCAACCAACTCCACGCAATCAGTTTGCGCAGCAAATCATCGGAGCGTTCGCTCCACGCGACCAGCGTGCCGAGGCCGAACATCAGCGGCCATTTCAGGTTATATTGAAGCTGCCAGAGAGCCGCGATTGCATGAGACCGTCCTAGCGCACTGCTGAGCAGTGCGATTGCAAAATACAGCGTAACGAGGGCAACGAAAAGTCGCAACGTACGATCGGTTGCCGCACGGGAAAGCACGCTACGGGTCGAAGCCCACGCCAGCGGGAACAGTACAAGTTCGAGCACATAGCCTACCGGCAGGCCAATCCGGCTGTGCAGGCCGTGTGCCGTGAGCATGACGATCCAGCCGAATAGCAGCAACCGACCGCGCCGGTCCTCGACGTGGAGGGTTCCGACATAGATCAGCCCGGGTAGTACGACGCCCAGAAGCAGCAGTCCGCCGAGCCATACCCATTGCGCGCTGCCAATCAACAGGCCGGCCAGCAGAACCGTGAGGAGCGCGAACACGATCAACGCGATCAGCAAGAAGGGCGTCGGTTGGCGCCCCGCACGATAGCTCGGTGCAATCATTTCGTCTCCGGCGCGGCGCCATGTCCGCTGCATGGCGTCAACGCCGACATCTCGTCAAAACCAGATTTCTGCCCACCAACGTAGACATAATCGACATAGAGAGTCCGCTCATGCACGCCCATTGCACCCGGATGATAGAGCCCGACCTTGGGCCAGTTTCCGAGCCAGGTCTCGTAGGCATTGTACGAGTTGAGCGCTTCATAGACTTTGTCGCCGTTCATCCATATCCTGAGCGACCCCTGCCCCGGCGTAAACGACCAGTCCGCACGAACGACGAAGCAATACCAGGTCTGCGTCCGCAGCTTGTCCAGACGAATTGTCTGGGAGGCCGAGTTCGCCTTGGTTACCGGATCGCTCCCGCCGACGCTGCGATGGTTATGGTGCAATTCGAGGTCAAGACTTCGGCCATGCGCGACGAATGAAACCGGAGGCGAGACGATCGTTGCCTTTTGACTGGTATGGAGCTGCCCCACCACGACCGGATAAGGATGAAACTCCCAATCGGCCGGAAAATACATACTCAGCGCGTACCAGCGCACGCCGTCCCGTATGTATTCGTTCAGTGGGGAAATCTCGGTACGTAATCCGCCGAACACCTTATCGTCCGTATCGCGAACGCGGACGCGCATGACAGGCCGGGCGCTACCGGCGGGGTCCGGCACCCACGTGAGATTTGCAGGGTCGGCACTATTGAGAGCATACCGACTCGCAAAGGCGCTGCCGCTTGCGACACCACCGCGCGCCCGGTCAACCTGGGCAAGCCCCGCACCGGATGCCAAGCCCAGCATCGTCAGGCACGACATGAAGGCCCGAATATGCCACCTTAGTCCGATCATGTTCCTCCCCCCATGCGCATCAGCTTGCCGCAACGCGGCGGCATCAAGACGATTTCACTGTCTGACCAGATGCGGACGATGAACGCCCCACCCCATAGGGTAAGTACTGCGACGCAGGCGGCGAGCGCCAGCCCTGGCAGCCCCGGAGGAAGCGGAAGAGTCTCCAAAATGAGAACGGATATCGAGGCAAGCCCAGCGAGCCACGACAAACCCGACCAGTGAGGTCGATAAGACCATTCGGGGCTCGCCATTCGGCGCAGGACGATGACCGAGTAGCTTGCCTCCGCAATGGCGAGTAAACCGAAAACCATGCCCCATTCTCGAAACGGGATGACCAGCAACAATGCAGCGGGTGTTACCACCAGCCAGCCGCTCGCATAAACGGTATGGGATGATCGGCCCAGCGTGTGGGCAACCAAATCGGTAACGCGATGATGGGACCACAGCACGAGCACGCCCAGCCATCCCACCAGAAGCCAGTGCGCGGACGCGTAGCGCCCGCCGCTGATAAGCGCGCACAACTCGTCGCCACGGGCGACGCTCAGCGCGACGACCGGCAACAGAAACAGCAGATTGGCCTTGTACATCAGCCCGGCGCGAACGGAAAGGCGCTGCCTGTCGCCATCTACTGCAAAACGGGCAACCAACACCGTGCGGACAATGGCCAACAGGAACTCCATTGGCATGTACTTGCGTACCTGCTCCGACAGATTGCGGGCAAATCCGAGAGCCGCGGTTGCTTCGGCGCCGACTACCCGGCTAGCCATCAAGACGACGGCCTGGCCACCCCAGCTCAAATTTGCAATATTGCTCAACCAAGCATTGCGGCCAGCGCGCAACATATGAAACCAGGGCGGTAACTGCCAACCCGGCTCTCGCGCGGCGGCGGCTCGCTGGCCGACAAGGTGGCGATAAAGAAACCAGCCGGCGACGGCAAGGCTCCCGGCACTCGCCAGCATTTCCGCAAACGCGAGGCCTTGCGCAGTGCGCCCTTCGTCAAGGCGGAATATCCAGAAAGCGAATCCGAGCATGGCAAAATTCCGAACCATCTGGCTGATCTGCGCCGCGCCTTGCAGAAACAAGCAGGAGAGCAACTGATCCCGGAACACTCGACTCATGCCCTCGATGAACATCACCATCGCATATATCTTGAATGCAGCGCCCCCCTCACCCAGACGAAACCATTCGCTGGTGAATGGCGCAAGCAGGTAAAGAATGCATCCGCCGAGCAAGAACATGCCAGCCTGAATGGCTGCAGAGTGCCAAACGAATTTCTCGAACGACTGCCCAGACATCTTCAGGCGTGCCTGCGGAATGAATACGGCTGTGACCCACTCCATTCCGAACCCAGAGAGAACTAATCCCAGCTCGAGCAGGGCGAACGCAGCAATGTAGATTGCGTACTGCCGCTCGGGCAGCTCACGCGCAATCCACACGAAGATGAGGAATGCAACTGCCGCGTTCAGCAAACGCCCGCCCGAATATCGGACGATACTGCGCTTGACGGCCGCCTCAGAATATCTATTGTCCACGCAATTCGGCCTTCTAGCTGCGTTATGGCGTGGCAGCGCGTCCGATCAGCTTGCTTTGCTGGTCGATCGGAAGTGCGTTCAGTAACTCGGCTATGAAGCGATCGTGAAGCGCGTATTCGACGTCTCGTTGGACGCCCAGGGACGACACACGAAATATGAGGCCCTCGGGTACCTCTCCGGTCAAGCCACGTTTCAGTTGGGCAATGCGTTGGCCAAACAAGCTAGTAACGGCTTCGTCTCCAATTCGAATCCAATAGGTGATGGGTTCCTGTCGCGCCCCCGCCTGTGCGACTAGTCGCTTGGCCGGCACCATAGTCTTGCCGACCGGGATTCGCGTTTCGGCAATCTTGGTCACTAAAAAACCCTGAGCGGAGTAACAGGACTCCGGGCGATGAACGCGCAGACGCCCCGTCTGATCCCCACCATAAGCAATGGACAACATGACACGTGAGCCGGCCCGATTGATGTACGTTCTCGCAAGCGTTTCGTCATATGTTCGATTCATCTTTTCTTCCAATTCCGGTGATGGCAAGACCGGAATCACCGATTCGTCCACGTGCCAGTCCGAAAAAGATTTCGGCACCAGGGCATCGAGTCCCAGAGGCTCGCGTTGCGAAACCTGGCGCAAATCGGGCTCGAACATGACCGCACCGATGCTGGCGGAAAGCATCAGCGTTGCAATGGTGATCGATCGAACGAACCTAGCACTCACACTGTATGCCTCACAACACCATCAGGGCGCTTGATCGAAGTAAATATCCCACGGCAGAGCCGGGGGCATTAGATTGTGAGCCGCTCAAAGCGGCTGGTCGGGGTCGCTAACGCGGCCCCGCATTGCTGGGGCCACCTGTTCGGTGGCGGCTCATCTCCACAGGCCGAGTTGCGCCAATCGTTCGTCCTCCTGCTCCTGCTTCTTGATGTACTCATGTATCACCACCTCGTCGCGCCCTACCGTCGAGACGAAATACCCGCGGGCCCAAAAGTGCTGCCCCACGAAGTTGCGCTTGCGCTCTTCGTACACCCGTGCCAAATGAATCGCGCTTTTGCCCTTGATGAAACCAATCACCTGCGACACTGCGTACTTCGGCGGGATCGCAATCATCATGTGCACGTGATCGGCCATCAGATGCCCTTCCACAATCTGGCTCTCCTTCTGCACTGCAAGCCTACGGAACACCTCGCCAAGGTGCTGGCGCAACTGCCCGTACGGCGTCCTGCGCCCACATTTCGGGATAAAGATCACGTGATATTTGCCGTCCCATGCCGTGTGGCTCAAACTTTCGAACTTGTCCATCGGGATTCTTCCTTTCGTGTGCTTGGCGGCTCACGACTACAGGTTTCTACAATGGACACCACCGAATACGTCAAACTTCTACTGCCTCCCCAGAAGAGCCGGGGGCCTCCTTTGGTAGCTAGTGCGCAATTAGCTCGCGCCATCGTTGATACGCAATGAGTTGCGAATACCAACCCTCAGCAGGGAATCGACCAGAATAATCAGCATAAGCGCGCTGACAAACAAAACCATGCCTGCAAAACCATGCAGGAATCCCTGCCCTGCTTCGTCGCCAAAGTGGTAGGTGATCAACGTAAGCACCATGACCCTTATCACGTTCGCTGCAAACGAAATGGGAACAATCAGGATTGCGAGCATCACGTTCCGGGCAATTGATTCGTGCCTCATGAGATTCAAGTACAGCAGGCCGAGCGCTTCGAGTGTGAAAAGGGTATGGAGCCCGGCGCACGCGTCCGCGACGAGCAGTTTGTATTGGCCGATCTGAAGCACAACGCCGCTTCGCGCGATTGGATACCCAAGCCTGAACAGGACGTCTTCTGCAACATGGGAAACCGCCGTCTTCATCGGCATGGTCACCGTGTCGACAAACTGCCCTGGAAGCGGAATCATGAACAACATGAAGAACAACGGAAACCAGAGTACCTTCAATGCACGCCGTCCTTGCATGAGAAGGATCGTTCCGGTCAAAACCCAAATCAGCGACCCGATCTCCAGGATGAGAATTTGCTGTGAGCGCCCGAGCATGAAGAACAGCAGACCCAGCAAAAGAATTGGCCAACCCGCCACCGAGGTACCGGGTTCTGCGCCATCACCAGGCAATTCCTCCCACTTGCGGTAGATCAGCCACATCGAAATGGCAAATATCATCGGACCGTGAGCACTCTCTTCCGTGCTCCAGAGACCTTGGAAGAGTCCAAAGAACGACGGTGCATAGAGGAAACAAAGCCCTGCCAGGACGATGAGCCATGGAAGCGGCGTGCCCGTTGCTCGGGCCTTTAGGTCAGCAGACGCTTGCATCGACGCAGGTATGCGCGGGATTCGTTGGGGCTCGTAGCGGTGACTAGAAGTTGTTCATAACCACGCCGACGATTGCAGTCGCCGCATGGTGCAAGCTCTCGGAAAGATCCTGCAAGTCGCCGACATAGGAGTGGTTTTGCCGTGCAACAACCAATGCGGCTCCCGCACGATCGGCGACGATTTGCGCATCGGCGCCTTGGTCCGCTGCTGGGGTATCGAGAATGATCACGTCGTATCGCTCGACAAGGCTTCCCAACAGGTTAGAAAAGGATGATCGTGAAAGAAGCTCCTGTGGATTTGGTGGCACCGAACCCGCTGTCAGAACAGAGAAATCCATGAAGGTGGGAACTCGCTCTATTGCCGTTTCGTCAGCCCTCGCAGTAACAAGCTGAGATAACCCCGCCCGATTGGGTAGTCCGAATAGTTCGTGCTGACGAGGGTTGCGAAGATCTGCGTCAATCAGAAGAGTACGCTCCCCAAGTTGAGAGAAGACGATTGCCAAATTAGCTGCAAGGTAGCTGCGCCCCTCGTTGCGGCTCGTGCTGACAATCGAGATCGCCCTGCGGTCTAGGTTTCCGTTGAACCATCGCAGCATTAGTTGGCTGCGCAACGCTCGCAGAGCCTCGACCTGGCGACTAAAGGGCTGGTAGGCCGCAACGAGTTCGCCGCTGACGTTCGACTCACCTGGCACGAGGTAGGGGTAGTCGAATTGGCGCGCCAAGGCGAACTGGATGTCCACTTCCGCAAGTAGGCCGAGCTTGATGGCCGCCTCGCCGAAACGCAATCCGTCTTCCTTCTGCTTTCGCAGGATTCGCTCGGCGTCTTCTAGCGTTAGGCGACCGGCATCGATAAGAATGGCACCGATGGAACGATCGTTAGCGGTGGTCTTTTCGACACGAACCAAGGAGCGAATGACCAAGGGCTCAACGGGGGGCATCGTTCTTTCTTCAGACATCAGCGTGGCGACGGAAGAGCACGGTCGGGATTGAAGCGCGGAAAGAGGAGCCGCTGGGAACGACGTGCCCTGCCGGCCTTTATTCCCGCCGCATTGAGGTAACCGATAACGGGCACACCCAATGCCTCGACGATGTCTTCGGCAGCGCGAACACGACGATTGAGCGTTTCGAGAAGTAGAGCAAGTCCAACCCCAAATGCAAGACCCAGAAACATCGACACTGCGACGTTAAGCCAGAACTTGGGAAACGACTCTTCTACCGGTTCAACCGCAGGATTCAAAAGCACGACGTTTGTTTGCTGCGTTTGGCTCTCCAAACTAGTCTGCACAAGTCTCTGTGCAGTCAGATCGTAGGCCTTCTGAGCGTTCTCAACCTCACGCTGAAGTACAGCGATTTCGTCGCGCTGCTGTTTGAGGGCCAGAACCTTCTTCTTTTGAGCGTCGAGCGCAGCGCGAATCTCACTTTCTCGCTGCACGTTTACACGGGCGTTGGTACCAACACCACCAGCGACACGCTTGACCTCCGCATCGAGTTTGATACGAAGTGCTTTGCCTTCGGCCACAGCGCGCAGTACCTGCGGGTGATTCGGGCCGTATTGCGAACTCAGATCCTTGAACTTTGCTTCCTGACGCGCTACGTCAGCCTTAAGGCTTTGCACCAAGCCGCTCTGCAGCACTTCCGGCAAAGTATCGGTATTGCCTGATTGTGCCTGACGCGAATTCGATTCGGCTCGCAGCGCCTGCATCGCGACCAATTGAGACGATATTTCCTGCAGGCGGGCGCTCTCAACGTCAAGTCTTTCGTCGGCATTGACTATCCCGTTGTCCCGCTGAAAACGTGAAAGCTTACTCTGAGCACCTTGAAGTTGCTCGCGCAATCCTTTAGTTCGGGCGTCGAACCAGCCGGCATACTGTTTGGCTGGATCGGCGCGAAGCTCCACGTTGGTGTCGATGCAGGCCTGAGCAAACGCATTGGCAATAGTCGAAGCAAATTGGGGCTCAGCCGATTTGTAAGAGATGTTTATTACATTGCTTTCGCGGGAAGGCTTAACGTCGAGTTGTTTGCCCAGCAATTCGGCATAGTAGGCTTCTATGGAGCCCTTGCCTTCAGTGTCCTCCTGCCATTGCTGTCGAGCACTCGGGTTTTCGTCGATCTTGAGCATTCGCACTACGCGGCGGGCAACCCGCTCGCTCTGGATGATGTCGATCTGCGTTGCCATGTACCCCGGCGCCATCATGCCGGGCATCAACGCGCCAAATATTGGATCTGGCGCCTTGACATCGACGAGTATCGCAGCCGAAGCAGTGTACTTTTTCGGCAAAAGCAGGCTGACGGCAACGGTAGTCCCTACTAGTCCAAGAAAGGTGAGCAGGATCACCGGCCAGCGGGCGCGGAAAATTAGCAAGAACTGTTGAAAAGTCATCGCGCCGCCCTCAGAAAATCGATTCCTTGACGAAGATCACGTCGTCTGCCTTCACCGGAGCCGCCATGTCTGGGGCAATCTGCTGCACGGCACCCTTGTCGTCGCGTCGATGGACCTGAATGCCGCGCTGGGTGCCGCGTATCGTCAGGCCACCGCCTTGGGCCAGAGCCTGCATGAGCGTCATGTCGCGTTCGACACGGTAGGCGCCCGGACGTTGCACTTCGCCATAGATATAGAACACTGGGGCTCGGTGCACGTAGATCGTGTCGCCGCCAGCGATGGGCAGATCGAGATCCGGCCGGTTGCCGAGGAAGATCGAGGGCAGGTCGATTACCTGACGTATCAGCTTGCCATTGCGGGTGCCGGTCAGGATCAGGGTATCCGCTCCCCCCTGCGTGATGCCGCCTGCCATGGCGAGAATATCGGTGACCTTCGCGTTGAGCACATCCAGCGGGTAGCGACCCGGGCGATTGACCTGGCCGAGCACCGAGACCTGGTTCCCGCGAATCGTGAGCGGCAGGATGTTGACCTGCGGCTGCAGCACGAAGCCGCCGTCCCGCAGCGCCTTGCTGATCTTCTTCTCGGCCTCAGAAACATTGAGCCCGCCCACCGGCACTTGGCCGATTAGCGGGAAGCTGATGGCGCCGTTTTCGGAAACCCGGGTTTCGAGGGTGAGATCCGGATTCTGAAACACGGTGATGCGAATCACGTCGCCGGGCCCGAGCACATACTCGGCCTTGTTGTCCGCGGCAAACGCGGCGCCGACAGCAATCCACTGCAGCCACACGAGGATGGCCGCCAATGACTTGATGCACTTTCTCATTCGGGTTCTTCCTTCTTGTGGGCCGGAACGTCCGGTCGACGATGCCACCGGCGGCGGCGCCCTTTATCGATTTAGCGAATTGCTGGCCCGGCCCATGGCTCAATCAATCAGCCGAGCGGACGTGCGCGAGTCGCGAAACGCCTACTTGAGCCCGGAAATGCCTTTTTCCAGCGCCTTATCGGGCGGCTTGCTCGCATTGGTGGCCGCAGCGGATCCAGCGGCCGACTCGGTTTGCATTGCCGAGGCTGGGGTTGCCGCGGCCGGCGTTTCGGACTGAGCGAAATCGCCCATATATTCGATCTTTGCCGTTTGACGAAGCTGCTTGATCTGCGCCGCAGCGACTTCGTTGCGCTTCTGATTGCTCAAGTACTGTTCGATAAACGGCCTGGCAGCAGCCTCGTCGAGTGGGCGGACTTGCGACGCAGCCACATGAACCAGCGTCAGACCAGCCGGCGTGGGAATCAGCGCGGTTTCACCGTCCTTCAGATCCTGAAACTTTGGCAGAATTTCGAGCGGCAATTGCTCGGCCGCCTTGACGCCCGCATTGGCATTGAACTGAATCTTCTGGTTCCGTAGGTAATTGACCAGATCGTCCATCGACTTGGCCTGTTTTACCTGCTCCTGAACTGCCGACACCTGCTCTGGACTCGCGTTGATCACCAGTTCCTGCAGACTGAAGACGCGGCGTTCCCGGAACAGGGCCGGGTTCTTGTCGTAGAAGTCCTTCACGGCCGTGTCGTCGGGTTTGGCGACGCTTCCGGCTGTCTGCTCGACGTAGGCGCGGGACAGAATTTCGCGCTTTGCCGCTTCAATGGCCTGCATCACTCGAGGGTCGCGGTCGAGTTTTTTCTCCGTTGCCTGCTGCACGAGCAACTCCTGCTCGATCAATTTGTCGAGAACCTGCCTGCCTACTTGTTTCGCCTGCTCGGGCTTGACGTTGCCAGCACGGGCAAGAACGTTGTTAACCTGGTGAATCGAGATTTCCTCTTTGTTCACCCTCGCGGCTACCTGCGTGGCGACCTTCTTCTCGTCGGAACCCTTGTTTCCGCAGGCGATCACGGCGATCACGGCGATCACGGCGGAAACGGCTACAAGCAATGAACGTAACATGCAATCTGACCTTGTGTTTGGCTGGACGGGGTTGCCCGACAGGTTGGGGGAAGATAAGCAGATTTTACTGGACGTTTGTAACCATTACATTGCATTGCGACGAGCGGTCAGTGCGGAACGGGACGGGCAACATAGGTGCAGTCAATACTCGACCGTCTCCAATAAGAGACAAATGCGCTTGAACTACCCCTCGGGCGATTTTCGGACGAGTGGTTGTTGTCAGCAGAACGTCGGTCCAGTCGGTCCAATTGGACGCGTTGCGCAGACCGCCCGGCGACACTATCTCCAAAACGAAAACGGCGGGAAAACCCGCCGTTCCCTTGGTGCTACTCGTGAGTTAGCCGTTGTTGCGTCGGCGCGAAACCACGACACCCATCATGGCGACACCGGCGAGGATCATCATCCACTCAGCAGGCTCAGGAACCGGGGCAGCACTCATCGCACCGGCGTAGCCGGCCAAATTGGACGAAACGGTCCCGGTGAAAAACAGCGAATACTTGCCCGGACTGAGCGCGAAGGTTTCGTTCAGCTTGTCCGCGAAGGTCGTTTGATACACAGAAAGATCCGACTTCTTATCGAAGATCGAAATCGCCAGATTCGACAGGTCGAACGAGGCAACTTTCAATGTAATGAGGTTCGAGACACCCCCGATCTTGAAGTCACACATCTTGCCGAAGGTCTGGCCAGCATCGTCCATCGAGACACCCCCGATCTTGAAGTCAAACATCTTGCCGAAGGTTTGGCCAGCATCGTCCAGGAAGAACTTGGTGAAAGTCTTGGTGAAAGTCTTGGTGAAGCCGTCATCGGAGGAATCTCCATGCGCAGCCGCGGTTCCCACAAGCCCAAAAACCAGCACCACCGGCAACAACCAACGAGAGAGAATTTGTTTCATTTGACGCTCCTTTTAGCTCAACAAGATGAATTGCTGAATTGCTTTGCCAACTATTGTTACAAGGTAAGTACGAGGTGCAGTAGAGGTACCCTCGACGAAATCCATGCAATCACTGTGCCATATTTCACGAACCAGGTTCACATACAGCACGAGGGACGTTATCCAGTTGATATTTCAACAATGATTCGATCTCGCAGCTTAGTCCAACAGAACCCTGCCGTCTCCATCGAACGACATTATGTCGAAAGTGTAGCCGTAAAACGCCTGTTGGTATACGGTGACGACGCCCAAGGCTTGTGCATATGTGCCCTCCAAGCGGGCACAAAGGGTCGCGACGATCAAAAGGAGAACTGCGCCGAAAGCGAGGCGAGACTGTCGTTGTAGTCCGCCAGTTCGCGCGATGACGTGCGGCGCTCGCGTTGGAGGGTCAGGCTGAGCTGCAGGTTGCGCAGGGGCAGGTAGGTGCCCGAAACGCTGACCGTATTGACGTTGTCCTTGCGAACGGAGAGCCCGACCAGATTGCTGCCGAGCAAGCCGAAAGGGTCGCCCTCGTAGCGGCGCTTGCTCCAGTCATATTTGGCGGAAAGGCTGACCTTGGATGTGGGATACCAGACCGGGTTCAGCGTAATTCCGTTGGTAAGAACGTAGGCGGCGTCGATATCATCTACAGCACCGATTTCGCGTCTCAACGTGAGGTTGATGTTGGTTTTCCCCTCGAGCGCCCAGTTGTAAGTCAGGCGGCCCGTGATGCCGGAAAAATCGCGCTGCTGCACTTGGTCGTGCTTACGCGTCGTGTAGCCGAGACGCCCGAGCACCCGACTCTGACCGGTAAGGCGCCAGTCGCCGTTCACCTCGGAATCCGTCTGGTCGAAACTGTTGTCCACAGTTGCGAGCACAGCGCCGGTGAGCGGATCAGGCTGACGGTTCGGATAATTGCCTTTGGTCTGCCGCAGGCTCAGACCGATCAGGTTGCCCGTCTTGGGCTGAAACTTGGCATTGAGCTCGACGGCATCGGCGTCATACTCGCTCGCCTGCCGTCGAACAGAACTGTAGCTGCTGTTGACGTGCGAGTAGCCAGCCCCGACTGAGTACGCCGGGTGAAACCACCAGTCCGCGCTGGCGTACAGTCGATCATAGGTATTGATGTCACGCACACTGCCACGCTCGTTAGGAATAAGGCTGCCGAAGTCGATCAGCTTACGGTTGCGCTCGTAGCTCAGGATACCCTTCAGGTAGTTGCCGAGCTGCCAGCCCCAGTTGGCATTGGCCCGCAGTCCATTGTAGTCGAGGGCGGAGAAACGCGAGTAGCGGTTGATATTGTAGGAGAGATCGGCGTGCAGCTTCTGCCGGCTGAGGAGCTTGTCGAACGTGACACCTGCATAGGCGGTGGACACCGTGTCGCTGCGCCTGGTACCGCCGATTTGATCCTGCAAGCCCTTGTCATCGACCGAATCGGAAATGCGAAACAAATTATCGTCGTAAGTGATTGTCTGGCCGACGAAGAAATTGAATGCATCGCCTTCATCGGCGAAAGCCACGCAGCTTGCGAATACTACGGCAGCGACTGCCGGAGCGAGCAAAACGCGCGAAAAAGGTAGTGTCATTATCATGCGCGAAGTATAGCAAATCCCTTGCCAGGCCTGCGCTCGCCTACCAGAACTTCCAGTTGCCAGTGTGAAGCACCCACCATGCGAGTACGCCGTTCGTAACGGCATGGGACAGCACTGGCACCCAAAGATTGCCGCTCCGTCGATAGAGGGCAGCATAAATGACCCCCGCCAACAGGCCGGCAAGCCAGAGTGTATGCTCGACGGCGAAGAGTGCCGACGACATCGCGATGGCCTTGATGCTGATGCGCTGTGGCGGATGCTCAAGAAAACTCGGACGATCGATCCAGCGCGCAAGAAACGAACGCCAAAAGAGCTCCTCCATCAACGGAACAACGACTGCGGCGCCCCCCACTCGGACAATGACGAGAAGCGGATTTACACTTCCGTCGGTGTTCCTGGGGTCAAAGCCGCGGCCCGTATCGCCAAAACGCAGCGCGGGATGATCCAGATTGATCCACAGACAAAATACCAACAATCCTGCAATGACCGCAGTCAATAAGTCGCAGGCTCGCACGGCTGCGCGCACTTGCAGTTCTCCATAGCGTCGCCAGAAAGCTGCAAGAGCAAGGCCGGTGAGCGCGATCTGAAAGCCATAAAGCCACCGCAAATCGATGTCGGGCAAAACCGACGTCATGGCCTGGCCAATCGGCAGGAACGCGATGTAGGCTGCAAACGGCGCGATGCGCGCAACTTCCGGCTTGTTCAAGAGCCTCATCATTGCTTCAAGTTGTTGCCTCGCTAATGCCTGGATCTGCCCTGACCGTTTGCTTGCGCCGAGATAGTGAAATCGTGTCGACGAATGCGGGCTGGAAGGCACTTAGAGGTTGTGAAATTATCGGTTTTGGCGGTATGAGACGCCTACCTGGGTGGCTGGGACAATCGGAACACCCAGGATGATGTTGAGGCCGGAAGATTACATCGGCATCATATGTCGCCACGCTATTGCCGCTTTTCGCCCTGTTTCATGCAAATTGCCCGCTTGAGAGCCGCGGATTTCCTGCGGTGGACGTGCCTGTCCCTATCCCCAACAATTGCGGTGCGAGCGTGGCCATGCGCATCAGGTTGTGGGCCAAGGCGTGCAGCAGCACCACACATTTCACCTTGGCCGTGCCGCGCACCGGCAGGCGGATCAGTCCGCGATTGCGCGCTTGGGCATTGACGCATTCGGCGCTGGCCGCCCGATCCTTGTAGATGGTCTTGGCTTGCTCGGTGCCCATGCGCACGCGCCACGCCGCCACGGCTTCACTGTCGCCTGGCTTGGGTGCATAAGGATCGGTGTCGGGCTTGTCCGGGGGCGCTTCCTGTTCCTCGCCCTCTGACATGTCCTTGGGCTTGTCCGTGTCCTTGAGCTTCGGCTTGGGCACCGGGGCATACACCACGGTGCGTTCGGCTACCGCGTCGATCTGCTCGTGCGCCGGATAACCCCCATCGACCAGCCATGCTTGCGGGCTGCGTTCGCAGCGCTGTTCAACTTGATTCACCATCGGCACCATCTGCCCCTGGTCGCTCCCCGATCTGAGCACATTCAAACCGACGATCACCTGGCTTTCGGTGTCGGTGCCGAATTGCACGTTGTAGGCGGGCCGAAACCCACCATCGCCCATCTTCATCACCGTGGCCTCAGGGTCGGTCGTGGAGGCGCGTGCCGTGTGCGCTTCTTTGCCTTGCTTCTTCTTGATGCGCTCCAACTCGGGCATGTGTTCGAGCGCACGCTCGATACGCGCCTGACGCTCCCGCACGGCGCGTTGCTGCCCCGCTTGCTCTTTGCGCGTCAGCGCCCCCGGGTCTTCCTCGATCTGGCGGGCGAGCGTCTCGACGCGCTTGCGTGCCGCTTCCAGATACTGCTCCAGCTTGTCCTTGCACCGAAACGATGCCGCACCGGCACTGGCTCTGACCCGCATGCCGTCCTGCGCCACGCGCTCGAGCTTGACCACCCCCGCGGCCATCAGGCTCGCCACGCTGTCGGTGAGCAATGCGTCCAGCGCCTCCGCGTGATCGACCCGAAAATCCGCCAGGGTGTGGTAATTCACCTGCACCCCGCCACAGATCCAGCGGTAGGCGTCGTGCTGCTGCGTCAGGCGCGCCAGCGCCCGCGCACCGCCTACCCCTTCCAGCGTGGCGTACAGCCACAGCGCAAACAAAATCTCCGGCGCGATGGCAGGGCGCCCCGAGCTGCCTTCGCGCGCCTTGATCGCGCCATACATGCCGCTTAAGTCCTGGCGCTCGACAAAACCCCAGACAATACGCGCCCGGTGCCCTGGCGCCAGCAACGATTCCAGATTGCTCGGGTGCAACTCCATCTGCAACCGGTTGGGCAGCAGCACCCGCGCCGGGGCTTTGACGGCGCCATCCCGGGGTGCCAGCGCAGCGCCTTCAGCCAGGTCCTCAAACAATCCGGGGGTCTCGATCGCCATCGTCGCGCACACTCAGTGAAATGACTAAGGCATTATACCCTGCCCCTCACTAGCGCTTCGCTGAAAAGACGGAGAATTTTTCACAACCTCTCAGACCAAGAGTTTTCTGGTCATTCGGGATTCTAGCGTCGGCGCGGGTCGTGAAGACTTCTTTCAGGTGACAGCAATGCAATGGCGAGCTTGGTCCAGCAGCTTAAGGGACAGAGCCATTGCGACAGCTTGCGTACGCGTCGAAACCTCCAACTTGCGGAACGTCCGCTGCAAATGATTTTTCACAGTGTAGGGGCTGATATTCAGAGCATGGCCAATCTCGGCATTTGACTTGCCGTCCCGGACAGACTCCAAGATCTGAATCTCGCGCGAACTGAGCGACAGCGCAGAGGCCCGACTTGATGCAACAGGCGCGCCAAATTTGGGCCTGTTCGCGCTTTCGCGAATCCGATGGACTGCGAGCTGCAGATACGGCGAAATCAACTGGACTATGGAGAGAACATTTGCGAAGTCCTGCGTGCTATCGCACATCAACGCGAACAGGCTCCCCTCGCGACCAAAAAGGAGATCGACGCCGTGGATCAAGATCTTTCCGCCGTCGGGGAATCGAGAGCACAAATTGAACCCCTCGCAGCTTCCGTTCAGCAACAGCGGGGTTCGGTCCGCCTCAAGCCAAAGGCGACTCGCCTTCGAGGCGAACCGGACAATGTCAATTCTGGCGAGTTGCGCGAGTCCTGGCCAGTTGGATTCCACCTCAAGCACCTCCGGATCTGCAGATGCACGATGAGGGCCGCGCGTCCAAACCAAGAGGCCAAAATGCGGAATGAGGGAATTCAACGGCCCCCGGACCCAAGCTTCGAATTGATGTCCAGACACGACACCCAATGAGATCTCGCAAACTTGAATGACATCAAACAGCGTTTCAATTGACGGGGTCACCTGGCGCGTGGCCACTTTCGCCAGTTCGTTCGATCGAGCAGGCAGTGACGCGGACAGATGCAATGGCATTGGCGGATTTGCGTTCCTATTGAAATTCGGAGAGCGTAGAATCGGGCCTTTTGGGCGTCCGCAGCAGGAATGGCTAAGTGGTCGATTTCACAAATACAGACACGTATGCTCCTACGCCAACCCTATTCGGCGCGCGCTAAAGGAGAAGAGACGCCGAAATACGTGGCCGCATTTATGAAACGGGGTACTAAGTCATGGAGACTATCGACTGACTGTTGCAGATTCACGACAGATTTTCGTTCCTGACTGTACGGGCGAAACTGAGAAACAGCCGTTAAATTTGCCTCGCTAGTTATGAGCTGCGGGGCCGACGAACCGAAGTCGGTATCCAAGGATGCAATGGACGCAGTGCTCAACCAACAACACCCTTTCCTCAAGTCAAGACTCAGCCTGACCCGGCTGGTCACGACCTTCCTCGATCCGCTAGCCTTGGTTGCGTCTCTTCTGGTCGTAGCGTGGTACTCGGGGGAAACGATCGAAGCACCGTATGTGATCCTCGCGTTGATCGTGTTCTCACTCAGCTTTCCCGGTCGTTCCTACATGACTGCCAAGTTCGGCGCGATGCTGCGTGATGTGACCCTCGGCTGGTTGCTTCTTGCACTTGTTCTAGTCTTCTTTGGATATGCTAGTGGCTATCTTGATGTCTTCCCACGCGAAGTGCTGCGTAATTGGGCTGTCTTTGCGCCGGTAGCGCAGATCGGCCTTCATTTACTGTTGCGAACGATCGTGCCGCGCGTTGCCTCAATGCGGGCCAATCTGCGTCGAGCGGTTATCGTCGGAGCAAATGAACTCGGGCTGCAGCTCTCGCGAGAAATTCGAGACACCCCCTATCTCGGCACCAGTTTTCAGGGCTTCTTCGACGACCGTTCGCGGGAGCGTCTTGGCGACATCGGCGACCTCACCCTACTCGGTCCCATGCGCAAGGTCGCGGCCTACGTTCGTCAGCACCAGGTCGACCTCCTCTACTTGTCGTTACCGATGACGACCCAGCCGAGAATTCTCAGTCTGCTGGATGAGCTTGCGGACACAACCGCCTCGGTTTATTTCGTGCCCGATATCTTCGTAACCGACCTGATTCAGGCGCGAATGGACGATATCAACGGAATGCCGGTAGTCGCAGTGTGCGACACGCCTTTCACCGGCTTGAACGGCGTGATAAAGCGCTCAAGCGATTTCCTTCTTGCGTTGCTCATTCTCGTAGTGGCCTCGCCGCTGATGCTGGCGATCGCAATTGGCGTACGACGCAGCTCGCCGGGCCCAGTACTATTCAGACAACGGCGATACGGCCTCGACGGCAAGGAAATTTTGGTCTATAAATTCCGCTCGATGACCGTCATGGAGGATGGGCTCGATGTACTTCAGGCAACCCGCAACGACCAGCGGGTTACACCGTTCGGCTCCTTCCTGCGACGAACCTCCCTCGACGAATTGCCGCAGTTTATCAATGTGCTTCAGGGGCGCATGAGCATCGTCGGGCCGCGGCCGCATGCAGTATCGCACAACGAGATGTACAGGAAACTAATCAAGGGTTACATGGTTCGCCACAAGGTCAAACCGGGCATCACTGGCTGGGCGCAAGTGAATGGTCTGCGTGGCGAAACTGAAACCTTGGACAAGATGAAGCGACGGATCGACTTTGATCTTGAATACCTCCGGAATTGGTCGCTAAAGCTCGACCTCATGATCATCATGCGCACGCTGCTTATCGTGCTGAAAGACCGCAACGCATACTAATCTACGCGTGGAACATCGACTCGATTGTTAGGCCCCTATTGATCCGGTCGTAGTTCGGGCGCGCGCTAGGCGCCGGCCTTTTACTTGTTCCGCAGTGGAAGAATTTCCCTCATTGCGGTGCTCGGTGGCCTTGCACTTGTGATGGGCTACGGTTCTTGCGGTGTGCGCCTTTTTCCGAGCTTCGCCATGGTCCGGTTAGCAGGCGCGGCGGATGAGGCGCATCAGCCGTTCGTTCCGCGGCAACATGCCAACTGGTGCGATCTCGGTGCCGATGCCTTGGCCGCAATGACCGGCGTAACGAATTCATGGGCGATATGGCCCAATGACGATCTAAATGGTCACTAGAAACTGGGTTTTCTTAGCTCTTGTCTGGGTCTTCAGCGAAGGATTCTTCGGACCGGCTAACGCGGGTTCGCAGCAGGCTATGCACGACGGATGGAGAGACCCTTACACGCTGAACCTGCCGTCTCCGGAGCAGTATAAGCTGACCATGCCACAAGCTGACACTTCTCGACCTTCGTTCCAGATGACGCCTGAGCCGGAACTAAGCCGCCATCCGTTTCAGCGGGAAATTGCCGAGGCGGCCGACGAATTCAAGGTCGATCCAGCACTGGTGCATGCAGTCATACAGGTCGAGTCCGGCTACAACGCCAGCGCCCGTTCTCCAAAAGGCGCGCAGGGACTGATGCAGTTGCTTCCGGAAACCGCAAAGCGGTTTGGTGTCGCAACCACCGATCTGCTATGGAAGCCGGAGCGCAACATCCGCGCCGGTGTCGCCTACCTAAGCAGTCTGCTTGAATTATTCGAGCAGGATCTCGCACTTGTGCTTGCCGCATACAACGCCGGGGAAAACGCGGTACTTCGCTACGGGCGGCAGATTCCCCCGTTTCCGGAAACGCGCGACTATGTGCCGAAGGTGCTGGCAATCTACAACCGGCTCAGACCACCGTTAGAACCAGAGGCTGCATTTGTTCCGACGGCGCATGTTCGAATTCAGTACCCGCCTCCATTGGCCGAGGCGCAGCCCGACGGCCCCTCCTGGTAAATGTCCCACGGCAGTGTCCTAATCGCTACCCATAATCGAGTCGGCAGGACACGGGGGCTCTGACCTTTCCCGTGCAGTGCATCACAGAAGTTATGGTCGGCCAGTTGCAAAACGATCTCCGTCGGCTGAACATTGCGGTGTCGGAGGAAGCGCTCGCGTTAAGAGGCAAGTGCTCCCGCGCATCCATACAGATGTCATCCCACCATACGGTGCGACGATGGTAATCGCGGCAGGAACCCGCCGATCAACAACAACAGAAGGATCTGCAGAGTGGCGCGTACGGGCTCGAAACTAGTTCTGGTCGTTGACGATGACGAAGTGGAACGCTTTCTCCTGCGACGGGCGCTGGAGGCCGAAGGCTATGCCGTTGAAGAAGCCGAAACGGCCGACGACGCCTTACTCTGCTGTCATGTTGTCTACCCGGATGCTATGGTCGCGGACATCTTTCTACCTGGGCGGTCCGGCATCGAGCTCTGTCTCGCATTGCGTGGCGATCCCGCTACGACGCACCTGCCAATTGTGCTGCTCACCGGAAGTAGGGATCCAGGCGTTCGTGAAATGGCCAAGAGCGCGGGCGCTTCGGTCTATCTCCAAAAGACTCCCGACCCCGGGCCTGTCATAGGTGCCATCTCTGGTTTGCTTTTGGACGCTACACCCGTACGCCCTACTCGTCATTGACGAGAGCCCGGGCAAGATGCCCGATCTTTCGGCAATCTCGAACAAGATAGCCATATCTCCCTGATTGTTGTTTCTTTCCTCGACCCCAAGTCGAGCGCCTTCTTTCCTGTCCATCCGACTGCGAGTCGTACAAACAGCCTTCGCAATCTGGCGATCTTCGCGATTCTTGTGATGAATGTCACAATGCGATGCACTGCAGATCTTCGCCTCCCGCAAACGTGTTGTTCGGCACGCCCGGGTTCCCGCGAAACCGATGAGAATCGGACCGTTACACCTCACGCCCCTTAGTCAAAGGATTGGACTCGATGAACTCGACGCAACCGGCGGTCAGCCTCACCCACCAACCAGGGAATCGGCAGGCCGTCCTGCTGAAATCAGGTCTGGCAGCCCTTGCGCTAATTGCAGAGCGGTGGGATCTCCCGGACGTCTCGAGAACCAGGCTCGTAAGCGGCAACAAGGGAACCGTGTCGACTGTGTCCGATTGCTTGGAACGCGTATCTCACATACTGGGAATCTATCGGGCAGCGACTGCCTTGTTCAGGCATCGGGAAGCCGTGCTCTTGCAGTGGCTGCGCGCCCGCAATAATGCACCTCCGTTCGCAGGGTTTTCCCCAATCGAAACGATCCTCGACGGACGCAATCTGAACGAGATACGAGGATATCTGGAATGTCAACTGGCCGCCTGATCGACAAGCTACAGTTGACCCCACTCGTCTGGGGTCGTTGTTTCAGCGTAGTCGCGGCAGATTTCGAGTACGCGTCGGATGCGCTCGAAAATATCTCGCCCGACACCGACAGCAGTTTGCTACGCGAGATTGAAGGGCTCAAGAGCACGCGCGCCCACGACCGGAATGCGCTGCTGTCGGGAAATCCGAGGAATCGGCCGGTGGGCCCGTACTCGTCCACTGTACTCGAAGCACTAAGCATTCGCAACCGGCGAGACGACCTGAACCAAGAAATTCTAAACGGCTGGCATTGCCATTTGCGTGAAGAAGACGCCACGTCTGCCGCTCAACAGCGCTTTGCCAATTTCTGTTCTACGTCAGAGGCGGTTTATCTTTCCTTCCGTCTTCAAGTCTATTCTTCACGAATAGCGGGCCGTTTCGCGGCGAGAGAAGACGTGCTGAGACTGCTCTTGGGCGGGGAGTCCGCCAACGATCCTCGGACAATCTCCGACACAATGGCAGATCTACGTGGTGCCGAAATCGATGGTATTGTCCTCGACCAAGGCAATAATCCGACGTCAGCACTGGTACTCCGCGGCTGTGCCGTGTCGCAGCTACGTCAGATTCGCGAGATCGAAGTTCTGTGGGATGGCAATCTGGCAAACATCCGCGATGGTTCTACCGCAGATTGCGATGGCAAGCCCAAGATGTCTCCAGCAGATCCGGGCCTGTTTGGGTAGGAGAAACGCATGATCAACGACATCAGGCCCGAAATCAGGCGCCGCGCGTATGCGGAGCAGGTGGACGCGCTATTTCGTGCGAATCCTATGATTCTTGCTGCGACACTCGTTGCTGCGGGTGTCGTCGCCTCCACACTGTATGGGGAAATCCCGATCGCACATATCGGATACTGGATTGCAGGGATCTTTGCCGTCACCGCAACACGCTTCTTTCTTTTTCGCGCCTATGTGCGAAACCATAGAAATGCCGTCTGTCCATCATTTTGGTTGAGGTGGTTTATCGCACTGACAGCGCTTGCAGGGACGATGTGGGGGATGGTGGGAACCGTGCTCCTCCCTCCCGACGGCAGCCCGTTCCAACTGGTGGTCGTAACTGCGTTGGTCGCCATCATTGCAACAGGCATGTTTTCGCTGTCTTCATTCCTCGGCGCCTACGCGGCACTGGCGTTGCCCGCCCTCGGGCCGGTAATCACAACGCACTTCCTTTCCGCCAATCGAGCTGATCACTTCACTGCGTTCACGCTGGCAGTTTTTCTCTTAGTGGCACTCGGGGCAGCACGACGCCATGCAAAGGGGAGTCGGCGTTCGCTAGAACTCAAATTGACCGTGCAAGCACTGGCCGTCGAGAACGAGGAAGCCCGCCGGGTCGCCGAAGCATCGAGCGAGGCAAAATCTCGCTTCCTTGCCAATATGTCACACGAGATTCGCACGCCAATGAATGGCATTCTCGGCATGTCCGAACTTCTTCTGAGGTCAGGACTCAAAGGTCCCTTGGCTCGCAATGCAATGACGCTGCGCCGTTCGTGCGAAACTTTGCTTGGGTTGATCAACGAGATCCTCGATTTTTCCAAGATCGAGGCCGGACGCATGGAACTCGAGTCCACGCCTTTCTGTCCGGCTGAGGTCGTGCGTGATACGGCCTCCCTTTTTGCCGACACGGCACGTCAGAAGGGGCTGGATCTGCATGTTGACCTTTCGGCTGTAGCGAACCAAATGGTTGTCGGCGATCCATCACGTGTCTCACAGATTCTCAACAATCTCGTCTCCAACGCGATCAAGTTCACTGATGCTGGCGAGATTCACGTCAGTCTCGTTGGCGCCGCTTCGGCGCCGGATGCAGACGGCTTTCGCACGTTGCGCATTCAGGTAGCCGATTCGGGCTGCGGGATACCAGCGGATCGAGTCCGTGCGATATTCGATGCTTTCACTCAGGCAGACGAGACTACCACGCGCCGCTACGGCGGAACGGGGCTCGGGTTGGCGATCGCAAAACAACTCGCCGGCCTGATGGGCGGCCAAATCGGCGTTGACAGCACGCCAGGCAGGGGTTCCACATTCTGGTTTACCATCCGCGTCCCATTAGCCGATTCCTGTGCTACTTCCGAGCATTTGCACGAGGGGATGGACTCGAAGCGCTTCTCGGGCAGAGTACTACTGGTCGACGACAATCCGGTCAACCTCGAAGTTGGCGTCGCCTTGCTCGAAATGCTGGGCGTCACCGTTGTGGCGGTTGAGTCCGGAGAAGCTGCCGTCCGTACCGCATCTGAAGGCGGATTCGACTTGATTCTAATGGATTGTCACATGCCGGGCGTCGATGGCTTCGAAGCGACGCAGATCATTCGCCACACCGAGCTCGAGCGCCGGGGGCCGGCATGCCCGATCGTCGCACTTACAGCCAATGCGACCTCGAACTGCCGACAACGCTGCAAGGAAGTAGGCATGAACGCCTATCTGTCTAAGCCGTTCCGAATGCGGGAGCTCGAACACATGCTTTCCCGATACCTCGCTGCCTTCGTTTCAACCGACCATTCCGAGGCGATTGATCGCCCAACCCTCTGTAACACGGAGGGTTCTATCGTCGATCTGGGTGTCATTGCGAACTTGCGGAATATGGGTCAGCGTGGTCGCAAAGACATCGCCGGTGGTGTGATCGAATTGTACCTGAAGCACTCGCCACGTATGCTGGATACGATTATCGACGCCTTGCGTACGCAGGACACAGCCGCCGCAATCGCAACCGCGCACAAGTGGAAATCCAGTTCGTCTATCGTTGGCGCGGCACAACTCGCGCAACTTCTCCAACAGATTGAAGACGGCGCCGCGAACGGGTCGCTCGAATCTGGGAAGCTACTGGAGATCGACCTAACCACGCAGTACGAGGCAGTTCGAGAGGCGCTCACATTCGCATTGAACAACGAGGACGTCCGGACGCCTCTACTGCTCGCTGGAAATACCTGAGCCCCTGACTTCAACTCGTGGCCCGCATAGCCGAGCACGGCAACGGAAGACCGATTCAACCAGTTTCTGAACGCTTGTCTTGGGCGCGAACTAAGCGCTCCATGACCTTGATATCCCTGGATCCGATACTGCAGGCAGCTTCCACCCACTCTCTGGTGATTTCCAACAACTCGGCATGCGAAATCTTTAGCGGTCCGTGCTGCTTCGCTCGCTGGTAGGCCCAGTAACCGTGCAGGTTCGTACGACGGCTCGCAATAACTTTCCGAACGATGGCCTCACCCTCACCAGGTTCCGCAAGATAGTCCACAAGACCCAGTTCGTGCATCTGCTCTGCGGTTAAGACCCGGCCCGACGTAATCAGATCTTCCGATATGCGCGGGCCAACCTTTCTGGCCAAGATGCTATAGGCCCCCATCCCGGGAAACAAGTTGAATAGCATTTCCGGAAAACCCATTTTGATTCCCCGTTGCGCTATTACGAGGTTGTTCGACAAGGCCAGTTCCAGTCCCCCGCCCAATGCATCGCCCTCAACCAGAGCGATCGTCATAGTCTCGGTTCCGAGACCAACGAGATAATTGTAGACGCCGTCTACACATTGTGTCGCGTAGTGGAGAAGGCCGTCGTAGTCTCCAGCGACCGACAGCTTGCGGAACAAATCCAGGTCGCCACCGAGATTGAACACTCCTGGCGTCATCGAGGCCGTGACGAGAAAGTCGACCTCTTCCGGACGCCGAGCAATCGCATCTTGCTGGCGCCGCATATCTCCGATCAGATCGAGAGTGAAGCAAGGACGGCCAACGTGATTCATGTACATCCACACCGCCCGCTGCGACTCGACATACTCGCTGGTGACGCAAGCTGTCCTCACCAACGTGGGCTTAGCCGATCCAGAACCTTCGACCAGACGGATTGACGGACGTACCGGCTCAGGCCCAACGCCGGGATAGTGAAGCAGGAGCGGCAATGCCGACATGTTTCCTTAACTCCATCAGATTCGAATTGCCTCGATATGGGCCAGCTGCGCACTGCCGCGGCGCAACAGCCTACCGCAATGTCAAGGTAACATCGCACTTTAAGGTTTCGTTGTATGCTATCTATTCCGAAGCAGAAATAGCAATAGTTCGTGGATGAAAATTTGATTCGTCTCGAACTCGGGAACGTTGCTAAGTGGCACCGCCTTCCGGGCATCACTGCGAAGCGGACGACTGTGTTCCAGCGCATCCATGCACGCACATTCTGCTTGTGCTAACGTAGCAATGTGGTGATTTGAGGGACACCGCCGGCTAGGTGCCGCAATTTTCGATGGGGGAGACGAGATGACAAGCAAGCAGCAAGAGCAATTCACAGAGCTTCAGGCGAAGAATATGGACGCGGCCATGAAGCTGGCGCAGCTCTCGATAGAAAACTCTCAGAAAATCATGGGATTGCAGATCGATACGGCGCGTTCCCTATTCGAGGAGGGAGTCGCCAATTCAAAGGCGTTGGCAAGTTCCACTGATCCTCGGGAGGCGATGGCGTTGCGCACACAGTTCGCCCAAAGCTCCACGGAAAAGATGCTGGGATGTGCTCGTCAGATTGCTGAGATCACCTCCAGCACTCAGGCGGAAGTCGGCCGAATGGTTACCCAGCAATTGTCACTGGGCGGCAAGGACATGATGGAGGCATTCCAGAAGGTCTTTCAGGGAATGCCGATTGCTGATTCCGGTGCGCTCGGAGCGATGCAGACCGCGATGGATACCGCACGGGCTGCGTTCGAGCAAGTGACTCGGGCGTCGCAGGAGGCATTCTCGACCTTCAGCAACATGGCGGAGCGCGCGAGTAGCGCAGCAGTTCCTAAACCGAAGAAATAGGCATTGCCTCAAACACGAAGCGAGCAAGGGCACGGTGGTTTCGTGCCCTTGTTTCTACCTCCTGCCCCGACAGTCAGCGTTCAGGTGGTTTTCCACCGCTCGGCGGCGCAATTATCGGTCTCACGCGCATCCACCCAACGTAAGCCCTGCGGGGTTTCCTCTTTTTTCCAGAACGGCGCCTCGGTCTTGAGGAAATCCATGATGAACTCGCATGCCGCAAATGCCTCGCCACGGTGTGCGCTCGCCACGACAACCATAACGATCTGGTCGCCCGGTTCCAGACGCCCGTAGCGGTGGACGACCAAGGCATCAAAAACGTCCCAGCGGTCTCGCGCCTGGGCAACGATAGCTTCGAGCGCTCTTTCGGTCATTCCCGGGTAATGCTCAAGCGTCATCGCCGAGACACCAGATCCATCGTTCGACGCGCGAACCGTCCCCACGAAGCTCGCGACTGCGCCGATGGCGAGATTGCCTCGCGTAATCGCCGCAATCTCGCGGCCGACATCGAAGTTGTCCTGCTGTACCCTGACGGTCACGGCACCCCCATCAACCGCCAGTAACGGGCGGAAAAAAAGCGACTTCGTCACCTTCGCCCAACGCCGTATCGGCTGGTGCCATGCGCTGATTGACAGCGGCGCGAAGGGTCTTCCCGACGGCAAACGCGTCCCATTGCGCACCGCGTGCAGCAATATGTGACCGCAACTTGCCAACGGTATCGATCCCCTCCGGCAAGACCAATTCCTCAGCCTCTTGCCCGACACTCTCCCGCAGGCTAGCAAAGTAGAGAATCCTGATAACCATCACGATTCAGTATAACAACCCCGCGAACGGTAGAAACCTCACCAGATCGCCATAGCGGATCTTGTTGCAAGGAGGATTGTCGACCAGTCCATCTGCCCAGGCGATCGACGTCAGCACCGCGGAACTCTGGTTCGGAAACAACTCCAGCCCGCCGGAAACACCGACCCGCGCGCGCAGGAATTCACGCCGCGAGTCTGGCTTGGGCAGATCAAATTCCGCTCGCCGCTGCTCGACGAATGGTCCGAGATGCGCCGCCCCCTGCAGCTTCAGAATTAACGGCCGGACCACAATGACGAACGTGACGAAGGCCGAAACCGGATTTCCCGGGAGACCGACGAACGATGTCCCATCCGCAGCATTGCGAACCCTACCATATGCGAGCGGCTTGCCCGGCTTGAGTGCAATCTTCCAAAGGTCCAGCTCTCCCTCGGCCTGAACCGCCGGCCTCACGTGGTCCTCCTCGCCGGCGGAAACGCCCCCGCAGGTAACAATCAGGTCGTGTCGCTGCGCAGCCTCACGCAGCAATCTCCGCGTGTCCTCGAGGTCATCGCGCACGATACCGAAGTCGGTCAAGCTGCATCCGAGTGATTGAATCAGTCCGCGCAGAAGAAATCGATTGGAATTGAAAATCGAGCCGGGCGGCAGTCGTTCGCCCGGCATGACGAGCTCGCTACCAGTCGAAAACAAGGCCACCCGCAAGCGCCGAAACACCGAAACGGTTGCGGTTCCCACCGAAGCTGCCAGCCCTGCCTCCTGCGGTCTCAGACGCGTTCCGCCAGAAAGCACTTGGGCTCCACTGTGGATATCGCTGCCGCGGCGAGTAATCCACTCTCCGTCGCGCGGAACGTGATTGATGATCAGCTCATCTCCCTCGGCCTCGCACAGCTCCTGCATGACGATCGCGTCGACGCCCGCAGGTATCGGGGCCCCGGTGAAGATGCGTGCTGCGGTTCCGCGCTCCAGCGCGTGTCCCATACTGCCAGCCGGAATTCGCTGCGCAATTCGGAGCTTCACTCCGGACGTTCTGACATCGGCACACGATACAGCATAGCCATCCATCATGCTGTTGTCGCTTGGAGGTACGTCGATCCCGGAGCGGATCGGCGCGGCAAGCACACGCCCGACGCATTCGAGGGTATCGACTTCATCCACCTCGGCTATCGGTCGAGCCACGGCAAGTAGCTTTGCCAGGGCGTGGTCGAGCGTGAGCATCGCCTCGTTCATGCAAGCTCCAGAAAGCCCAAAATGAAATTTGTCACACGATCCGGATCATTCACATCGAGGTGCGTCAGGTGTGGCGGAAAGGCTTTCGCCGGCATCGTGTCGGTCGCTATAGCAACAACGTGCGGATTCTCCGGGAAAATCAGGGGGCGTCCATGCGACGGCCGATACACCTCCAGCTTCGGAATCGGCACCGACTTGAACCCCTCGACCAGCACGACGTCGCACGGAGATAACACTTGGAGTTGCGTGAATAGATCGGGTTCCGGCGCGCCGCGCAATTCATGCATCAGCACCCAGCGACTATCGGATGTCAGCAACACCTCGGAACACCCCGCTTCGCGGTGCCGAAACGAGTCCTTGCCAGGGCGATCGATGTCGAAGCCGTGGTGCGCATGCTTTATCAGGGACACCCTCAGTCCCTGGACGACAATCCGCGGAATGATTTGCTCGATCAGTGTAGTCTTGCCGGAACCGGAATAGCCGGCGAAGCCGAACACCTTCATCCTGTTCTCATGCGTCCGGTGACGTGTTGAAGAGTGGCTCGGCCAACAGCCACACCGAGAAGCAACTTCCCTCGCCGATGTGGCTATCTACGGTGATCGTGCCGCCGTAACGATCGACGAGTGAAAGCGATATCGATAGACCGAGACCTGTGCCGTGTTGCTTCTTGGTCGTGAAGAACGGGTCGAATACTCGCCCGATTGCTTCCTCCCCAATTCCGCAACCGGTATCCTGAATATCGATTCTAACACCCCGCAAGTGCACACCCTCGCGCCAGTCTGCGGTCGACAAAGTGATCGTGCCACCGCTCTCCATCGCATAAAGAGCATTGACCATCAGATTGATCAACACCTGCTGCAACTCAATGCGATTGATCCGCACCCGTGCCTTGCCTTGCAGTTCCTGCCGAACGTTGATATTCGCCTTGCGCAGTTCAGGCCGCACGAGCACCAGGCTGTCGGACACAACTGCATTCACATCCACCTCTTCGACGTAGCCGGCGAACTCGTCGGGGCGGGCGAACTGAAGTAGCTTGGTCACGATCAGGCGGATCCGGTTGATCTGCTCGTCCAGCAACCTGATCTCAGTACCGACGATCTCGCCCCGAGAGCCGAGCGCTTCACGCATCACATCGAGGTTGCCCTGCATCACCGCGATCGGATTGTTGATCTCGTGCGCCACGCCGGCGGTTAGCTGTCCGATCGCCGCGAGCTTCTCCGACCGAACTAGCTTCTGTTGCGCCGCCTTCAATTCCTCGTTGGCCTGTGCCAGTTCCCGGGTTCGGCCTACCACTTTCTGATCAAGCTCGGCATTGAGCTCGCGCAGCTCACGCGAACGCGCATCGAGCGTATCGAGAAGACGATCCAGATGCAATGAAAGCCGACCAATTTCATCCTCGCTGCCAACGCTCCCGACGCGCGCCGACGCGTCGCCAGCGACCACTGCGCCCATCGTCGCGTCCATCCTCTCCAGCGGGCGGAATACTGCTCGTGCACGACGCAGACTGAGCACCGCGACTACCGCTGCGATCACCGCAAACAGGGCAATGATCGAAGCCAGGATGTTGCGCTTGATTTGCGAGAACGGGGCCTCGAGATAGCCGACATACAGCATGCCGATTCGCCTGCTGAAGCTGTCGCGCAACGGCTCGTAACCCGATACATACCAGTCGTTGACGACGAAAGCGCGATCAAGCCACACCTTGCCCTCGCCCAAAACCTTGTCGCGAACCGCCAGTGACACACGCGTTCCCAAAGCACGATCGCCGTGTGACGAGCGATCCGTCGGGTCACGGAGCACGATCTGTTCCGACGAGGAACCGCGCATTGCCGGGCCGGAAAGCTGGTTCGCGTCGTCCTCTGCGGCACCAAACATCCGCACATTGGTGGCAATCCTTACATCGTCGAGAAACAGCGTCACCGTCCCACGCGACCCCAGCGGCAAAGCCGCCTCCGTGTAGATGATGCTGTTGATGTTGTCGACGAAATCCAGATTCCGGTTGAGCAGCACCCCCGCTTCAAGCGCACCGACGATCTTGCCACCGCCATCGATCACGGGAGCCGCCGCATGCACGATCATTCCACGCGCCTCGAGGAGTTTGTCGTCGAACGCGGCAGACGGTGTCTGGATAACCCGCAGCCTTGCCCGCGCCGCAAGCTCGGGCGACATTTCCTCAAGCACGTCGGGCTGCAGGATGTCGAGGCCGGCCGCTGCCTTCCCCTCAAGCGCCCCCGCTACAACGGGCCAGTAACCAAGCGGCTTGCCGACCGGCTGGGCCGTACTGGTCGCACGCAAATTGCCGCCAAGGTCGACCAGGCCGAGAAAATCGAATCCTTCCCGACTCGCCGCCGTGGCCAGGTAGCGCGAGGCCGACCCGCGGTCGGCGATCGCCGCCGCCAGCCCTGCCGACCGCGCGAGGCCAGTAAGGGTTTGTAGCCGGCTCTCGATCACCCGTTCGAGGTACTGGTGCGCGATCACCAGTTCGGCGTTGATCTTGTAGATCAGCAGCCGGTCGTAAGCGGCGTTGCCCCAATAGACGATCAGCGCGATCAACGCAGGCAACAAGATCGCCAGGGGCAGCAACACCAGCAGCAGTTTCGCGCGAACCGACCGGATTGCCGGTGGCCACCTAGCCATCGAAAGCAACCGTGCCAGTGACACCCTGGAAAAAGGCCACCGCCTCGTTCCGCTCCCGCGTGCGACGCATCGGCGGCAACGAGCGCCAGACTCGCTTCCCGTATTGCCTACTGATCAATCGAGGGTCGCAGATCATCAGCACACCGCGATCCGTCTCGCTGCGGATGAGCCGGCCGGCACCCTGCTTCATGCTGATCACGGCTCGCGGTAACTGGTATTCCATGAATGGATTGCGTCCGGCCCGCCGCATGTGTTCGATCCGCGCTGCCAGCACGGGATCGTCGGGCGGCGCGAACGGCAACTTGTCAATGACCACCACCGACAGCGCCTCGCCGGGAACGTCCACACCCTCCCAGAAACTTTGACTGGCGACCAGCGTGGCGTTTCCGAGAAGGCGAAATCGTTCGAGCAGTTCGCTGCGTGAACCCTCGCCCTGCAACAGAAGCGGCGATTCGAAGCCGTCGCGCGAATACCGCTCGGCCAGCAGTTCATGTACCCGGCGCATCGCCCGCAGGCTGGTACACAACACGAATGCCCGCCCTCCGGCGGCACGAATGACCGGATAGGCCGCATCCGAGACAGCCTCGTTGTACCCGAGGGAATTAGGATCGGGCATGCCCTGCGGCGCGTAGAGAAGCGCCTGCACGCCGTAGTCGAACGGACTGCCCCACAAGCCGGTTGCGGCCCTACCGAGGCCAAGTTCGCCGCAATAGTGGCCGAAGTCGTGCCCGACCGCGAGCGTAGCCGATGTGAAGATCCAGGCTCTCGGATGTCCCTGCATCTGCCGCGCGAAAATGCCGGCAATCTCCAACGGCGTGGCGTTCATCGCGCAGGATTGAGAAAACACCTCGATCCAGCGCACGAGTTCGCCGGCCTCCGGTTCGCGCCATAGCGCGAGGCAGGCCGACAGTCCCTGGGTGCGACGCGCGCAGTTGGCCAGACCTTCGGACCGTTCCGCCTGCGATTCGATCGACAGACGCAACGCATCGAGTCTTTCGCCGAGTCCGTCGAGCGCCTTGCGAAAGTCGGGCGACTGCTCGGCCTGTGCAATCGTCAGGCGCGCGCTGTCCTCACGGAAGGCCAGCCGCAAGTCCCGTGCAGCTTTTTCCATCGCCCGGGCAGCTTCCGGCAGGGGCGCGAAGTCCTTCGCGGCCGTCAGCGCTTCGTCGCGCGTGTCCCGCGCAAGCTCGATCAACTGCGAGGTGGATACGCTCTCGCCGAAGAACAGGCTGGCGGTTTCCGGCAACTGATGTGCCTCGTCGAAAATCACCGCGTTGCAGGCTGGCAGCAGTTCCCCGACGCCGTCGTCGCGCAACATCACGTCGGCGAAAAACAGATGATGATTGACCACCACCACGTCAGCGTCCATCGCGGCCCGCCGCGCAGAAAGCACGAAGCACGCCTTGTAGTGCGGACAATCCTGTCCCAGGCAGTTGTCCCGCGTCGAAGTGACCGCACTCCAGGCAGCAGAATCCTCGGGCACCGCGACGCACTCGGATTTGTCGCCGCTGCTGGTCTGCCGGGCAAAGCGCGCGATCGTGCGGACGTGGGCAACCTCCTCCCGGCTCGCGAAACGCCCATCGACCTGCGCGCGATCGAGGTGGTAGTGGCAAACGTAGTTTGCCCGCCCCTTAAGCAATGCAGTCGATACAGGCAGCTTGAGCGCGTCTCTGACCGTCGGCAGGTCGCGCAGGAAAAGCTGGTCCTGCAATGTCTTGGTACCGGTGGAGACGATGATCTTGGCGCCCGACAGCAAGGCCGGCACGAGGTAGGCGAAGGTCTTGCCGGTACCCGTACCCGCCTCGGCGACCAGCACACCGTTTTCGGCGATCGTCCGGGCGACGCATTGCGCCATCTCGAGTTGCTGGGCGCGCGGACGAAATCCAGGAATCGCCACCGAGAGCGGCCCGGCCTCGCCAAAGATGCTTGAGAGGTCTGTCATCGAGAGTGAATCGGGAGCAGCGAATGCTACCATGCACAGCCAATTTCGCCGCTTCGCCGAGGGCCTGGCGAGGCAGGCCGTTGCTATAATCCGGCCCTCATCGGCACGAGCGTGTCGACACGAATTCCCAAGAATATTCATCGAGCAAGGGAGCGCACCATGAAGTTCTGCCCGACTTGCGGCGCGGCTGTCGAACCGACGGACAAGTTCTGCGGTGGTTGCGGATCGAAACTCGCCGGCCGCAGCGCCACCCCGCCCCCCGCCCCGCCCGCTGCTCCGGCACAACCGGCTGCGGCGCCGCGCTCTACCGCACCGTTGCCTCCGCCTGCGGCCGACGACGACGACGATCCGGAGAAGACCATTCTCATCTCCAGGTCGCGGCCCGCGGCGCCTGCCGATGCTTCCGCCAGCGCAGCCATGGAAGCGCCGCCGCCTCCACCACCGGAGCCACCGCCTCCGCCACCGCGCCAGCCAAATTCACCTTCAGCCTCGGGAGGCGGCTACGGCGCTGTACCGCCCCCACCCCCGCCGGGCGCCCGAGCGGTTTCCGGGTCGGATCAAGCGGATTCGCTGCCCGATCCGATAGCCGACCGCGGCCGTTGGTTCGCATGGCTGCTCGCGCGAGTGAAGGGCATCATTCTCAAGCCATCCGACGAATGGCAAACCATCGATCCCGAAAACACGCAGCCAGCGGCGCTCTACAAGAGCTACATCGTGCCGCTGGCTGCGATCGGCCCGATTGCCAGCTTTATCGGCATGGTATTGATCGGGATCAGCATGCCGTTCTTGGGCACCGTGCGCATCGGTATCGTCGCCGGGATCGGCATGATGCTCACCAGTTACATCCTTGGAATGGTGGCAGTGTACGTGATCGCGCTGATCGCCAACGCGCTCGCTCCCTCGTTCAAGGGCGAGCAGAGCATGCAGCAGGCGCTGAAGCTGGTGGCATACGCCTACACGCCGGCCTGGGTGGCGGGCGTTCTCGGCATCATACCGGCGCTCGGCATCCTCGCAATCCTGGCCGCGCTCTACTCGCTCTACCTGCTCTATCTCGGCTTGCCGGTCATGATGAAATGCCCGCGCGACAAGGCGTTGGGGTATACGATCGTGCTGATCATCATCGGCATCATCGTCGGGTTCATCGTGTCAATGGCCACGACGATGTTTATGCCGAGCCACGGCATCGGCAGTGGCGCGACCCTCGATCCGTCGAGCCCCGCTGGCAGCATTCTCGATGGCATCGCAGGCAAGAACGGCGATGCCGCTAAGGGCCTCGAGGCAATGACGCAAAAGATGGAACAAGCCAGCAAGAAAATGGAGGCCGCGCAGAAATCCGGCGATCCGAACGCTGCCGCGGCCGCTGCTGGCGAAATGCTCGGCAACGTCCTGGCCGGCGGCCGAAAGGTGGACCCGGTGGATTTCCAGCAGCTCAAGGCCTTGTTGCCCGAGACGGTTGCCGGACTGGCGCGCACTTCGGTGAGTGGCGAAAAGACCGCCATGGGTCCGGTATCGATATCCCATGCTGAGAGTTCATACGGCGACGGCGGCGGGCGCCGCATCCGCCTGAAACTGACCGACATGGGAGGCGCCGGCCTCGCGATGTCCGGGCTTGCCGCATGGTCGATGATCGAAATGGACAAGGAGACCGAGGACGGTCGCGAACGCACGGGCAAGGTCGATGGCCGGCCGTTCCACGAGCGCTTCAACCAGAAGAGCCAGTCCGGCGAGTTCGATCTGGTCGTCGCCCAGCGATTCCTGGTCGAAGCCGAAGGCGACCAGGTCGATCTCGGAACTCTCAAGGCAAGCGTGGCTAGCATGAATCTCGCTCGCCTGGAATCCATGAAGGATGTCGGCGCCGCCAAGTGACTTGGACGGTCCGCCGTCACGCGCACACCCCCATCCGCTGAGTGTGTCTTACGATGAGGAAACTTGCATGATTCGCTGTCCCGACTGCGGCACCGAAAACAAACTGGCAACGAAATTCTGCCACGAGTGCGGCGCAACGCTTCCCGCCGAAGCGTCGGTCGCCAACGAGCGTACGGTGCTGCTGTCTCCGCAAACGGAGGGCCGGGCGAAGCGCGCGCCTGGGACCATCGAGCAGGCCATGCGCATGTCGCCCGAGGCGCGCAAACCCGGTGATCGCCCGCCACCGACGCCACCGGACGATGAAATGACGGTGATCCTGCCGAAGAAGTCGGCGCGTCCCCCGAAGTACGAACCGGCACCACCAACGGTCACCGGGCCGCTGACCGAACCGATTCCGCACGGCAAGTCCTTCAGGTCGAACACCGGCGCGGGGAAGTCGTCAGTTCTCCCCGCCGCGAGAAAACCCAAGACGCCGATTGCGATGGTACTTGCCTTGCTCGTGATAGCCGGCGGGTCTGCCGGCTACCTGGGGTGGCTGATCCTCAAGAAGAACAAGGTAGCCGCACCCATCGAGAAGGTCGCCGTTGCACCGCCAGTTGCGGAGTCCGTTCAGCCGGCCCCGGCAAAGGCGCCAGCACCAAGCGAGCCCGCGCCGCCCACGGTGTCCGCGGCTCCATCCGCTACACCGTCTTCACCCACTCCGCCAACGCCACCCGAGGCGATCGCGGCACCCTCGCCTGCGACGAACGCGGCATCGAAAATCGACACCGCACCCGTGCCGTTGCCGGCAGTGCAGTCTGCCGAGCCAGTCAACCCGGACACGAGCAAGACCGAGAGAGCCAAGGCCGAACGATTGAAGAAGGAGCAGGCGCGGCTGGAAGCTGCGAAGAAGGAAAGACCGAAGAAGCCGGCGGCTGCGCCGACTGCGACGGCGGAATCCGCTCGCCATGCTGGGGAACCGCGTCCGGCTTTCGCCCCAATTGCGGAACCGGTGAAACAGGAGCCCACGCCGCTGGCGCTGCTACGTGATGAATTGCGGGCCTGCGACGGGCAAAACATCTTTACCCGGGAATCCTGCAAGCAACAGGCACGTCAACGTCGATGTGCCGGCATGTGGGATCGCGTCCCCGAGTGCCCATACAAGAAGGACGTCCGATTGTATTGACGATGCGCCCTGGCCGACACCGGCATTCCGGTTCGCACGATGCATCGCCTGGAGAAACCATGAACCAGCCAACTGTTCAGCCCGCGATACGAACTCGCCCCTCAGCGCGAAACAGCATGCTGACGATGCTCGCGGCGGGCATCTGCGGCTTTTGGATCTCGACGTTCAGCACATTTGCCGCTGCCCAATCGCCGAAGCTCCGGACCTGTAGTGTCGCAGTCGTGAAAACGAATCTGCTGACTGTCAATTGTCCGAAAGGACGGCTCGGCGATTTGCTCACCGTGCTGCGCGAGCAAATCGGCATGGCCTCCGACCTATCCGCCGAACTGGCTGCAACGCCGGTTTCCGTCGTCCTGGAAGAGGCAACCTTGCAGGCCGCGCTCGATCAGATGCTCGCAAACTACAACTACAGCCTGGACGGGATTCCAGTGATCGCAGGTGGGCGCGCCGGCGGCACCAAGGTCGTGGTGTACGGATTGCGCAAAGCGGCGGTACAAGACAAGCGCAATCCGCCGACGGACGCGCCGGCGCCGGGAACGGAGCCAACCCGGTCGCGTTATCCGGAAGAAACACCACCTCCCACTGAATCGCCAGGCAACGACAGCGCGCAACCCCGCCCGGCTGAACCGCAATCCGCCGAGGCCCCCGACTCTTCCTCCGGCATGCCGATAATGGACCCTGAGGTTGCCGCCAAGGCGCGCGAGGCATTCTTCGCCAACCTGCCTGCCGCTGGTACAACGCTGCCGCCGGGGGCGGCTCAAGTCGAGTTGCCGCCGAGCCGGCCGATTCAGAACAGTACCGGCCCCGGCGATGGGCGCCAGGGGTTGCCGTTACCTGATTTCACGCCCGGCCCGCCGACGCAGACGCCGCCTGGACTGAGTCAGTAGCAACGCGGCACCGCATGCATGGCGCCGCGCGGGGTCACCGCAGCGGCCCAACATCGGGTTCCATCTTGCGCCCGCCGAACAGCTCCTGCCTTGCCGCGCGGCTAACGGCGACCACTGCCGGATGGCTGAGGCGGCGTTCGACCGAAATCGCGTAGAACTGCTCGGTCACGGCCTCGGTCGTCCCCACCACCACGACGTCATACTGGCGCACGATCTGCTCGGCAATCACCGAGGGCGCGGCGAAAATGCCCGCGCCCGCCTGACCGAAGGCCTTTAGCAAGGCACTGTCGTCGAACTCGCCGGCAATGCGTGGCCGAATGCGCTGGACTTCGAACCAGCGCTGGAGGCCGTGCCGCACCGCCGCGTCCTCGCCCGGCAGAAGCAGCGGCGCGCCGTCCAGGCACTGCGGAAACGCCGTGCCACAGATCGGCAGCAACGCGGGAGCCGCGAAGAATGTCACCCCGCACTCGCCGAGCTGGTGGCTGTAGCCGCGCACGTTTATCGCCGGCGGCATGGGACGGTCGGCAATCACCAGGTCGAGTCGATGCACCGCCAGTTCCACCACCAGGTCGGTCAGCCGACCTTCGCGACAAACCAGACGCACTTTTTGGGGCAGATAAAGAGCCGGTTCCAGCAAGCGATAGGCTACGGTTTTTGGCACCGTATCGGTGATCCCCACCCGGAACTGCAGTGTGCGCTCGGCCGGACGCTGGCCCAGCGCTGCCTCCAGCTCCGCGCCCAAAGAGAAAATCTCGTCGGCATAGCTCAGCACCAGGCGCCCCGTATCGGTCAATTCCAGGTTGCGGCCGGCACGGCGAAAGAGCGCCTCGCCCAGCGCATTTTCCAGCACCCGCAACTGCCCGCTGATCGACTGGGGCGTCAGGTGCAGTTGTTCGCCGGCGCGCGCCACGCCGCCCGCCTTGGCGACCGCCCAAAAGTATTGCAGATGCTTGTAGTTGAGCTTGCCCACGCCAGCAAATAGATCCAAACTTCCGAATGATGAAGCAAGTATATTCGAATTTCCAAGCGACTCAACGTGTGCCAGACTGGGAGTGTTTCCCTGTCCTTGGAGGCTATATCATGGACATCGACATCCAGTTACGCAGCGACCAGATAACCGGTTTGCTCTTGGAGCGCGTGGCGCAGCGGGCGCAACGTCTGCTCGCCCACGTCCGCGATCACGTCCGCAAAGTGACTGTTCGATTGTTCGACGTCAATCGACCGAATGGCGGCCAGGACAAGCGCTGCGTGGACCAGGTGAAACTGAATCGCCTGCCGGAGGTAACCACCGAGGAGACGCACGAAAACTTCCGGCTCGCCATCGACCGCGCCCTGATTCGCGCAGGTCGTGCAGTAAAGCGTCGTCTGGAACGGCCACGGGAACGACGCTGCGGTGCGCCGCGCAACCTAGCGCAACTGCAGCGGCCCCGCAACTGCAGTAGCCCCAATTACGCTTGATCCCGCATCCTCAATCGATCCAACAATTTCTTACGGAGGCAACCACATGAACCCCCTTACCAACCGCGCAATCGCCGTACCGCGCTCGGGCGCAGGGCATTCGGCGGCGACAGCTTTCGCCACCAACAAAGTTCTGCGCAACACCTATCTGCTGCTGTCGATGACGCTGCTGTTCAGTGCACTCGCTGCCGGCATCTCGGCCAGTCTGAAACTGCCTCACCCAGGCTTGGTCATCACGCTGGTCGGCTATTTCGGCCTGCTGTTTCTGACCACCAAATTCCGTGACAGCGCGCTCGGGCTGGCGTTTGTATTCGCCCTCACTGGTTTCATGGGCTATACGCTGGGACCGATCGTCAGCGCCTACCTGCAATTGCCCAACGGAGCGCAACTGGTGATGACCGCCATGGGCGCGACCGGAGCGATCTTCCTCGGGCTTTCAGGCTATGCGCTGGTAAGCCGGAAGGACTTCAGTTTCATGGGCGGATTTCTCATGGTCGGCATCCTGGTGGCCTTCCTGGCCGGATTGGGCGCGATCTTTTTTGAGATTCCGGCGCTCTCGTTGACGGTTTCGGCAGCCTTCGTGCTGCTCATGTCGGGACTGATCCTGTACCAGACCAGCGCCATCATTCAGGGCGGTGAGACCAATTACATCATGGCCACGGTCACGCTGTTCGTGTCCATCTTCAACCTATTCACCAGCCTCCTGCATCTGTTGGGTTTCATGAACAGCAGTGATTGAGCGGGTGAGCAGCCGAGCGGTCTATCCAGCTTCAGATGGAGATGTCATGAACGGGGCTTCGACTTCGAGACCCCCGCCCGCCGATGCCTGGCGCGTCGAGGAATCGGAATTCCCGCGCGATGCGACGGTGCCGGAGCAACTGGGCTATCTGCTGCGCTATGCGATCCTGGCCTCGTCCTTGTACAACACCCAGCCGTGGCGGTTTCGGATCACCGATGCCGGCCTCGATCTGTTCGCCGACCGGTCGCGCTGGTTGCCGCTGGCCGACCCGCAGGCACGCCAAATGATCGTCGCCTGCGGGGCCGCGCTGTTCAATCTGCGCACGGCGGCCGGCTGCCATGGAGTGGCGCTGCGTGTCGATGTGTGTCCTGATCCTCGCGATCCAGATTGGATTGCGCGCTGCGCCGTCGCAGGCGAAGTGGCGAAGCGCGTCGACGAGACGGCCCTGCTGCGCGCAATCCCGATGCGCCGCACGCATCACAAGTCTTTCGCCCGGGACGCCCCACCGCCCACCCCTGCGCTGCTTGATCGCCTGAAGCAAGCCGCCGACGCCCATGCCATTCAATTGTCGTTCGCAGCGGACGATGCAGCGAAGACAGCCGTCGCCGACATCGTCGCCGAAGCCGAGCGGCGGGATCTGGCCGACCCGGGCTTCGTCGCGGAGCGGGAGCGATGGATACGGCCCGAGCAGTCGGACCGCCCAGACGGTGTTCCCCGCAGTTATCTGTTGAACCTGCGCGAATTGCCGGACTTCGGGGCGCCGGAGTGGGCGCAGGAGATCGGCGCCGCGGAAACCGGGACGTACCAGGTGGAGCGCCTGCGCAGCCTGGTCCGCGCCTCACCAGTACTGGCCTTGCTATCCAGTTGCCAGGACGGGCGTGAGCCATGGCTGGCGGCGGGCGAAGCCCTCAAGCACATCGTCCTGATCGCCCGCAACGCCGGCATTTGGGCCTCCTACCTCAACGGCCCGATACAGCGCCAGGCGTTGCGATCGAGGCTCGGGCCGCTGTTCCACAACGCAGCATTCCCGCAGGTGCTGCTGCGCATGGGGTACGGATTCGAGCCCCCGCCTACTGCGCGCCGCGCGCTGGAGGACGTACTGGACGGTTACTGATATGCCGGAACCCGGGACGCGATCTTGAAACGCTTGGCCTTACAAGAGGCACTGAACTTCTGCAATCCACATACAACTTGATCGAGGGCACTGTTCTCCACCTGCATGCCAATCGAACAGCGCATCGCGGCCCTGGGAAGGGGTCGCTGAATTCCTCTCCTTCCCTCGTCCAAGAAGCAACCCGACAGGAGCAGCCTTTGAAAGACGTCGCCCGATTCATCGCCGGATTCGAACGATTCCATGAGAAGTACTTCAGCGAAGACCGAGCGCTGTTCGAGCAACTCAAGCATGGCCAGAACCCGAAGGCGCTTATCGTCGCTTGCGCCGATTCCCGTGTCGATCCGGCGCTGCTGACCGGAGCAGAACCCGGAGACGTATTTGTCGTGCGCAACGTCGCCAACCTGGTGCCGCCCTATGAGCCCGGCGGCAGTTTCGCCAGCGTACCGGCGGCGCTCGAGTTCGCCGTCCTCTCCCTTGGAATCGAGCACATAATCGTGCTTGGCCACGGACAGTGCGGCGGTATCCGCGCCCTGATGGGTGGCACGGATTCCCAGACCGAGTTCATCGGCAAATGGGTTGGCATCGCGCGGCGCGCCCGCGAGCGGGTACTCGCCGAACTGCCGTCCAAGCCATTGGCGCTTCAGGAGCGTGCCTGTGAGCAGGCGGGCATTCTCGTTTCGCTTGAGAACCTGATGACCTATCCGTGGATCGCCCAACGCGTCGAGGCGGGGGCGATCCACTTGCACGGCTGGTATTTCGACATCGCGGCTGGCGCCCTGATGCATTACGAACCCGCTCGCAACGCGTTCGAACCGGCGGCGCCCGGAGCGGCAATTTGAAGTGCATCGAAACCGCCGATACCGGCCTCAACTGAATCCTCGTCGGCTTCGTCCTTGCCATGCCGGCGCTGGTCGCCAGGTGGTTCCGTTTTCTTGTCGCATGCCGTGGCTGCGGTCAAACGGGCTGGTCTTCGCCGACCACCGACCCGAGATTGAAGCCAACCGGAGCTTGCGCTGATTGCGCGGCAAGTTCCGCAGCCGTGGCATCATCGGGACATCCCAGCCACGATACCGCGCATGTGCTGCTGCCGGGTTCGGCAGGCTGCAATGTGATACATCTCGCCGATCCGCCGCTGCGAGTGGCGCGATAACTGCGTAATCCACAAACGGAAAGGTCGTCCGGTCTCTGCCATGTCCTCACGGAACCCAGTCAAACCGTGGCATTCGCTGGCTCCCGACAAGGTGGCCAGCGAGCTCACCGTCGATCCCGCCCGCGGCCTGCCCGTGGACGAAGCCCAGTCGCGCCTCGCCGCCCACGGACCCAACCGTCTGGCTGAGAAACCGCCGCGACCGGCCTGGCGCAAGTTCGTCGACCAGTTCAGGACTGTGCTGATCGGCATTCTCGTCGTCGCGGCGGGGCTGGCGTTTCTCATTGGCGATGTCAAGGACATGACGGTGATCCTGATCGTCGTGGTATTCAATGCCGTGCTCGGCTTCTACCAGGAGCAGCGCGCGGAGCAGAGCCTGGCGGCGCTGAAGCAGATGCTCGCACTGAAGGCGCGGGTACGGCGCGACGGGCACAAGCTGGAGATCCCCGCAGAGGATCTGGTTCCGGGCGACCTCGTGCTCCTCGAAGCCGGTGACAAGGTACCTGCCGATGGCCGGCTGATCGAAGCGCACAGCCTGGCGATCGATGAGTCGGCACTCACCGGGGAGTCGGGTGCCGTGGGAAAGCACGTCGATGCAGTATCCGACCTCGCTGCGCCCTTGGCAGAGCGCACCGATATGGCGTTCATGAACACCGTCGTCACCCGTGGCCGCGCCTCGATGCTGGTAACTGCCACCGGCATGGACACCGAAATGGGCCGCATCGCCGGAATGATGCAGGAAGCGCCGGAGTCCGCCACGCCGCTTCAACGCCAGTTGGACCGCTTGGGCAAGCGCCTGGCCCTGATTGCCGGCATCGTGGTGGGGCTGATCTTCCTGCTGGCGCTCTATCAGGGCGAGCCGCTGGCGCATGCGGCGCTGACCGCGATCACCCTGGCGGTGGCCGCGATTCCGGAAGGCCTGCCCGCAGTGGTGACGGTGACGCTGGCCCTGGGCATGCGGCGGATGGCTGGGCAGCGCGCCATCGTCAAGCGATTGGCGGCGGTGGAAACCCTGGGCTGCACCACCGTGATTTGTTCGGACAAGACCGGAACCCTGACGCTCAATCAAATGACGGCACGCGCCTTTCTGCACGGTGGCCGACGCTACGCGGTGAGCGGCGAGGGTTACGCCGCCGAGGGCGAGGTTCGTGCCGAAGACGGCGGGGTCGTGCCGGATCTTTCTGCGCTCCTGCTGCCGGCGGCGCTGTGCAACGACAGCCGCATCAGTGATGGGCAACTGATCGGCGACCCGACCGAAGGTGCACTCGCGGCACTGGCAGCAAAAGGGGGCGTTGACGCGCGGGCCGCCGCCGACCACCTGCCTCGCATCGCCGAGATCCCGTTCGATTCGGCCAACAAATTCATGGCCACCTTCCACCAGGACGGCGATCACATACGCATGTTCGTCAAAGGCGCGCCCGACGTACTGCTGGCTCGCTGCGCAGCAGTGTCGGGCGAGGCCGGCGAGCAGCCGCTGGACGATGGCGCGCGCGAGGATCTGATACGGAGAAATGAGGCGATGGCCTCGCGCGGTCTGCGGGTGCTGGCAATGGCCTCGCGTACCCTTCCCGCCGGCAACTTCGACCCGGCCAGCGAGCAGATGCCGCAGGTCACGGATCTGACTCTGCAAGGCCTGGTGGGCATCATGGATCCGCCGCGCCCCGAGGCGCGCGAGGCAATCGCACTGTGCAGGAGCGCCGGCATCGAGGTCAGAATGATCACCGGCGACCACAAGGCGACGGCCGCGGCCATCGCCAGGGAGTTGGGCCTCGCCGGCGAGGCGCTCGAAGGCCGGGAGCTGGATGGTTTGGATGAGGCTGAACTTGCCCGGCGCATCGAGGGCGTTGTGGTGTTCGCACGGGTCGCGCCGGAACACAAGGTCAGACTCGTGCAGGCGCTCAAACGCGAAGGCCACGTGGTCGCCATGACCGGCGACGGCGTGAATGACGCGCCAGCGCTGAAGAGTGCCGACATCGGCGTGGCGATGGGCATCACCGGCACCGAGGTGAGCAAGGAGGCCGCGGCCATGGTGCTCACCGACGACAACTTCGCCAGCATCGTGCGGGCGGTGAAGGAAGGCCGCACCATCTATGACAATATCGTCAAGTTCGTGCGCTTCCAACTCGGCACCAACATGGGCGCCCTGGGCACGGTGTTGGGGGCCTCGCTGTTGGGCTGGCCGGTGCCGTTCAACCCGATCCAGATCCTTTGGGTGAACATGATCATGGATGGCCCGCCCGCCATGGCACTCGGCGTCGATCCCGCGCGTCACGGCATCATGGACGAGCCACCGCGGCAGCCCAAGGCGGAGATCCTCACCTGGCGGCGCCTCGCCACGCTGGCGGCATTTGGCTCCACGATGACGTTGGGCACGCTGGCGGTTTTCTGGCATGGCCTGCAATCCGGCAATCAAGCACGGGCCATTACGCTGGCATTCACCACCTTCGTCCTGTTCCAGTTCTTTAACGTATTCAACGCTCGCGCCGAAACCGGTTCGGCCTTCGCCCAGCATTTATTTGGCAACCGAATGCTTTGGCTTGCGCTGGCCGCCGTACTGGCGCTGCAAATCGTGGTGGTTCATTGGGAGCCCGCGCAGGCGATATTCGGCACCACGGCTCTCGGTTTGGCCGACTGGGGCGTCGCGACGGCGGTCGCTTCATCGGTGCTGCTACTGGAAGAGGCGCGCAAGCTCGCGAACCGCATTTTCCGACGCATGTTCGGCAACGCCGGGGCGTAAGGCGACGGCGCGGCTACGTTTCATACTAACGTCATCGATACTACGAGTCGCCGCAATGGAACGGATCGTATGGAGAGGAGGAGTCGCATGGCGCCGCGGTCGCGAGGCGAGCCGGGATCGAATTCCCGCGGAAGACCTCTGAGCCGCCAGCAAAGGTATGTGCGGATCGCCACAACTATCGCCACAATCCCGGTCATCGGGTACCTTCATTACCTGACCGGAGAGGATTACGAATTCCATCCCGTGTTTCTCCTTCCCGTCATTGCCGCGACCTGGTACGCAGGCACCGCCGGGGGCCTCGTGGCGGCGCTAGTGAGCGCCGGAGTCTGGTTCGCGGTGGACTGGCGGCTAACCGGCGCAGCGGCGCCAGGCGTGTTGCTATTAAATGAACTCTTGCGTCTCAGTGTTCTTCTCGTCGTAGCGTTTCTGGTGTCGCGCTGGAAGGCGGCGCTGGACCGGGAAAGCTCGCTTGCACAAACGGACCCGCTGACGGGGCTGGCCAATCATCGCGCGTTCTTTGATCGCGGTGCCGCCGAACTGTCACGTGCGCGCCGTTACCACCATCCGGTGACCGTATTGTTCCTCGACCTGGACGCCTTCAAAGCGGTCAACGACACGATGGGACACGAGGTGGGTGACGCATTGCTGCGCACCGTGGCACAGGTGTTGTGCGCCCAGTCGCGCGTGAATGATATCGGCGGACGGTTGGGCGGTGACGAATTCGCCCTTCTTCTCCCGGAAACCGGTCCCGAGGCGGCATTTGCTTATGCCACCTCGCTACGGCAACGGCTGTTGGAGGCCATGCGGCTGCATGGCTGGCCCGCCACCTTCAGCATCGGCGTCGCGGCGTTCCGGACACTACCTGACGACTTCTGCCATCTCGTGTCGCGCGCCGACGCGCTGATGTACGCGGTCAAACAGAGCGGCAAGGACGGTATCCGGGCCGAGGTTTTCTGAAGTGGAGCGCCCCCGCCGACCCCGTGGCCGACCGATGACGATGGGAAACGCATATTCCGAATTCGCCACTCTGCTGTCGCTCGCGGCTCTCGTCGGCGTCATCGCCGTGCGCCTGCTGCGCCAGCCGCTGATCGTCGCCTAAATCGCCGTCGGCATCCTGCTCGGGCCGTCCGCGCTGGCCTGGGTGTCGCCGCACGATCAGGCGGACCTGCGGCGATGATGGAGATGCGCTGGGGCGACGTGGGGTCACCCGAGTGTTCCGGCCGTACGACGACGCGGCTGATTTTGCCGCCCGCGAAATCGCGGACGCTCTCGCCGGCGTCAATGACGTAGCGCCGCCTTTTGATCGAAAGGAGTGAGCATGTCCCGAATAGCACACATCGTCGCGGCAACCGATTTCTCGCCGCGCGCTGAGTTGGCGGTGAAGCGCGCGGCTACCCTGGCGCAACAGCACGAGGCGACCCTGCACCTGCTGCAAGTCATGCTCAAACTGCAGTGGCAGATGTTCGGGCGGGCCCTTGTCGATCATCCGCTCGTCACGGAAGGGCGCCTGTATGAGTCGGCGAGGGCGCGCCTGAAGAACCTTGCCGAGGCTCTTGCCGGTTCCTACGCCATCGCGCTGCAGCACCATGTCAGCATTGGGCGCCCTCACGAGAAGATCGCGGAATACGCCCGGTCCCATGTCGTGGACCTCACGGTACTTGGCAGCCACGGGGAGAACTTCGTGCTCGACCCGTTCATCGGCACCACAGCACTGAAGTTCGTGCGAATGGGGACCAGTCCGGCGCTGATCGTCGACACCGAGGCAACCGGGGCATACGGGAACGTGCTGGTCGCGGTTGACTTCTCGGACGTTTCGCGGGCGGCCGTCGAAGCTGCACTGAGGATCGGGTCGCAGGGATCGATTCGCGTGCTGCATGTCTATGAGGTCGAATTCGAGGAAAAGATGCGCTTCGCGGGAGTCGAGGACGGTGTGATCCAGCGCTACCGCGACGCTGCCGCCCGGGAAGCCCGACGTATGATGGATGCGTTTCTTGCAGGCAAGGATCTACGCGACCGGGTGTCGCCGATCATAAAGCGCGGCGCGCCTGCGCTCACGATCCTCGATCAGGCGCAAGCGCTGCACGGCGACCTGATCGTCATGGGAAAGCGTGGGCGCACCGAACTCAATGAGGTACTGCTCGGCAGTGTCACCAAGCACGTCCTTCAGGAAACCGATCGGGATCTGCTGCTGGTTGGGCATTTCGCAGCATAGCACAACGCCATACGACGGATCGCGACAAGCTTGCGCGGGGGAATTGCAGTCTTCAGGGGAAAACGCTGTGCAAACGACACCCTTGCCGGCGACGCCAGACATGGTTCGGGAGAATCTCAGTGGTTGTCGCTGGACGAATTGATCGAGCGGTCGGAATAGCTGGGTAGCCATCGCCGTCGAATGCCTCCCGCGCACGGCCCCGTTGGAGCTCGGGTATTCCGTTCCATCGCGTCACTTCAAACCTTGCCGTCGTCCGTCTGGTGGGTCGCGGACCCCGACTGATCGACGCTCAAAGCCAGGGAGATTCGAGACTTCACCAATTGCAGCACCCCGGCAAGTTCATGCTGCTGTGTCGGCGAGAGGTCGCTCAGGATCTCGGCACGGACACTTAGAACGACCCGTTCGACGTCGGCTATCAGCGGCCTTGCCCGATCGGTCAAATAAACGCCCCACACGCGCCGGTCGCCTGGAATCGGGCGCCGCTCGACCCACCCGCTCTTCTCCACATGGTCGATCAGACGCCCGGCAGTGGTCTTCTCCACTTCGAGCGCCTCGGCCAATTGCGACTGCGACAGGCCATCTCGGTTGGACAGGATTGCCAGCACCGACCATTGCGCGCGTGTCAGACCCAGCGGGTGCAATCGCCGGTCAATGAGTTGGCGAAACAGCCGCGCTGTTTCGGTTAGGAGAAAACCTATGCCGCGATCCGTGTCGTTGATAAGCATGTCGGCCGTTCCTTGTGAGATTGCCCTACTCCGTCGGACTGCGAAGGTAAAGCCGTCTATTGGCGCACCAAAACATTGCGTGCAAGAGTATAGTAAGCAAACTTACAATATGTTTGATATACCTCAAGCTTGACAGCAGCAGCAAGGCATATCGTACAGCGCGTTAGCACCGCAGCGTGGGGCCGATCTCTCTTGAAAGAAGCTTCGGGCGGGTGCTACACGGCCGTATGTCAGTCCACACCAACCGAGAGAGGAAACAAGGCATGAGCAACAAATCGAACGCTCCTGATGCACCGACCCGCAACCCGAAACTCGTCGCATGGGTCGCCGAAATGGCCGCCATATGCAAGCCGGAACAGGTCGTGTGGTGCGACGGATCGAAGAAAGAGTACGACGAGATGTGCGACTTGCTCGTAAAGGGCGGGACGTTCATCCGTCTCAATCCTGAGAAGCGTCCCAATTGCTACCTCGCCCGCTCCCACCCCTCCGATGTTGCGCGGGTCGAAGAGCGTACCTACATCTGCTCGGCCAACAAGGAGGACGCCGGTCCGACCAACAACTGGGCAGCACCCGCAGAAATGCGCACCACCCTGAAGGGCGTGTTCGAAGGCTGCATGCGCGGTCGCACCATGTACGTCATCCCCTTCAGCATGGGGCCTATCGGCTCGCCGATTGCCAAGATCGGCGTCGAGATCAGCGACAGCCCCTATGTCGTAGTGAATATGGCCATCATGACCCGCACCGGCACCAAGGTGTTGGAAGCGCTCGGCGACGACGGCTTCTTCATTCCCTGCATGCACTCAGTGGGGGCACCGCTGGCACCGGGACAGAAAGACGTGTCCTGGCCCTGCGAGGGCGACATCAGCCGCAAGTACATCGTGCATTTCCCCGAGACCTACGAAATCTGGTCCTACGGTTCCGGCTACGGCGGCAACGCCCTGCTGGGCAAGAAATGCCTGGCGCTGCGCATCGCCTCGGTGATGGCGCGCGACGAGGGCTGGCTCGCGGAGCACATGCTGATCATGGGCCTGCAGGCGCCGGATGGGGAAAAGACCTATATCGGTGCCGCTTTCCCCAGCGCCTGCGGCAAGACCAATCTGGCGATGCTGGTGCCGCCCAAGGCACTCGAGGGCTGGAAGGTACTCACGGTGGGCGATGATATCGCCTGGATCAAGAAGGCACCCGATGGGCGGCTGCGCGCGATCAACCCCGAGTCGGGCTTCTTCGGCGTGGCGCCCGGGACCAACATGGAGTCGAACCCGAACGCCATGCTCTCGATCCAGAAGAACGCGATCTTCACCAACGTCGGACTCACAGACGACGGCGACGTCTGGTGGGAGGGCATGAACAACAATCCGCCTGCACACCTGATCGACTGGAAGGGCGAAGACTGGACGCCCGGCTGCGGCCGTCCGGCGGCGCACGCTAACGCCCGCTTCACCGCGCCGGCAAGCCAGTGCCCCTGTATCGACCCGGAATGGGAGAACCCGGCAGGCGTGCCGATCAGCGCCTTCGTCTTCGGCGGCCGCATGAGCAAGGACATGCCCCTGGTGTTCCAGGCCTTCAACTGGGCGCACGGCGTGTATCTGGCCGCAACAATGGGCTCCGAGGCGACCGCCGCCGCCATCGGTCAGGCGGCAATGCGCCGCGACCCGATGGCGATGCTGCCGTTCTGCGGCTACAACATGGCCGATTACTTCACACACTGGCTCAACGTCGGCCGTCGGGTTTCCAACCCACCGCGCATCTTCCGCGTCAACTGGTTCCGCAAAGGCGAGGACGGCAAGTTCCTGTGGCCGGGCTTCGGCGAGAACATGCGGGTGCTGAAGTGGATCGTCGATCGGGTGCACGGCCGTGGTTTCGCCGTCGAGAGCCCGATCGGCTGGATGCCGCGCCACGACGATCTCGAGTGGAAGGGACTCGACTACAACGAGGACACCTTCTACGACTTGATGGCAGTGGGGCGCGAGGCGGGCACCATGGAGGCGCATGCGCACGAGGAGTTGTTCGACCGGTTCTTCGACCGCCTTCCGAAGGAGTTCACGTTCGAGCGCGAATTGCTGCGCTCGCGGCTGTGGCGCTCGCCTGATCGCTGGGAACTGGCTCACGAGGAATGATCGGGCAACCAGGCCGTTACGCCTAGACGAGACCTCGGGGGTGGCGTCAAACGCCCCACCTCCGAGGCCCGGAGAAAGACATCACTGAGTTGAGGAGACACCATCATGACACGCAAGAAAATCGCACTCGTCGGAGCCGGACAGATCGGAGGCACACTCGCCCTGCTGGCCGGGATCAAGGAACTGGGCGACATTGCCCTGTTCGACATTGTCGACGGAGTACCCCAAGGCAAGGCTCTGGACATCGCCCAGGCGGCGCCGGTCGAGAGGTTTGACGGCGTCTATGCCGGGAGCAGCGATTACAAAGTCATTGAAGGAGCGGACGTGGTGATCGTCACCGCCGGCGTTCCGCGCAAGCCGGGAATGAGCCGCGACGATCTGGTCGGCATCAATACGAAGGTGATGGTCGAGGTCGGTGAGAGCATAAAGCGCCATTGCCCGAACGCATTCGTCATTTGCATCACCAACCCGCTGGACGCCATGGTCGGCGTGCTGCAGCAGGTTTCCGGCCTGCCCCCAGCCAAGGTGGTCGGTATGGCCGGCGTGCTCGACGCGGCACGCTTTCGCCATTTCCTCGCAACCGAGTTCAAGGTCTCGGTGGAAGACGTGTCGGCTTTCGTGCTTGGCGGCCATGGAGACACCATGGTGCCGCTGGTGCGCTATTCGACGGTTGCCGGCATCCCGCTGCCCGACCTGGTCAAGCTGGGCTGGACAACTCAGGGGAAGCTGGACGAGATCGTCAAACGCACGCGAAACGGCGGCGGCGAGATCGTGGCCTTGCTGAAGACCGGCTCGGCGTTTTACGCTCCGGCGTCCGCCGCGATCGAAATGGCCGATGCCTACCTGAAGGACAAGAAACGTCTGCTGCCGTGCGCCGCCCATCTGAGTGGCGAGTACGGCGTCAACGGCATCTATGTCGGTGTTCCCGTAATCCTTGGCGCGGGAGGAGTCGAGAAAATCGTCGAGATCGAATTGACCGCGGACGAGCAGGCGATGTTCGACCACTCAGTCGAGGCGGTTAAGGAACTCGTCGAGATCACCAAACAGTTGCTGTCGAATCGCTGAACGGCAGGATGTTCGACCCGGGGAGTCGGGTCACCTGATCCTGCCCCCGCTCCAGCGACATCGCCCTCTGGCGCAAGGGGACGATCTTTACGCGACGGCCGTTCATCCATTGGCTGCGAATCCGGTTTCCGCGGCTTCGCGTTCGCGAGGCCCGCAAGCCGAAGCCGGAGAGTTTCGCGGGACCTTTCACGGCCAGGATCTGCGCTTCCAGTATGAGGTCGCGGTGCATCGCGTCGGTCGGGGGCGAGTCGTTCGCAGTTTGCATATCTGAACGTCCGCCGACGGGGTATCCGATCCGCAGCCAATCGGATTCCAAAGTAGAATGTTGCCCCACACCGTACCGCGTTGGCTGCAATGAGTTTGAGCGTCCGCAAACAGTCCTTTGAGCAGAACAAGCTGGCGAAGCGACTCCGTCGCCAAGTTGGGCAAGCCATTGCCGACTTTGGAATGATCGAAGACGGAGATCGCGTGATGGCTTGTCTATCCGGCGGAAAAGACAGCTACACGATGCTCGACGTGCTTCTCCAGTTGCAGAAGAAGGCCCCGGTGCGCTTCGAATTGGAGGTGGTCAATCTCGACCAGAAGCAGCCCGATTTCCCCGAGCAGGTGCTGCCGGACTACCTGCGTGCAATCGGCGCGCCCTTTACCATCATCGAGCAGGACACCCATTCAGTCGTCAAACGGGTCGTCCCTGAAGGCAAGACGATGTGCTCGCTGTGCTCGCGATTGCGGCGCGGCGCCTTGTACGCCCATGCGGCGCGAAGAGGATTCACCAAGATCGCGCTGGGTCATCATTGCGATGACCTTGTCGAGACGCTGTTTCTCAATCTGTTCTTCCAGGCCAGGATCAGTTCGATGCCGCCGAAGCTCCTCAGCGACGACGGAAAGCATGTGCTGATCAGGCCCCTGGTGTACGTACGCGAACGCGACATCGCCGAGTACGCGCGGGGACGCGGGTTCCCCATCATTCCCTGCAATCTGTGTGGGTCGCAGGAAAACCTGCAGCGCCGGCAGGTGAAGGCGATGCTGAAGGAGTGGGACGAGAGATTCCCGGGGCGGGTCGAGAACATCGCACGTGCGATTGGCAATGTGAGCGCCTCGCACCTCGCCGATCGCAGCCTGTTCGACTTTCTGGTTCTGGGCCGCAACGGCGATGGGCCCATGCCCGACATCCACGACTGGCTGGGCGGGGATTTCCAGGATCGCGAAACCGTCGTGGTCGCGACCACCGGCTTCGCGCTTGGTTGACACTCGCTGAGCGGCTCGAAATCGATGGGCATTTCGGTCGCCATTGGCCGACTGGCGCCATCCCGGAGTTTTGAAGGGTTACCTCCGGGTCCGCTTCGAAATGCCCTTCCGTTCCATGCCAATAACCAACACTGAGCTCCTGGCGCGCAGCCTGAACGCCGTCTGGCATCCGTGCACGCAGATGAAGCAGCACGAAAGCCTGCCGCTGGTACCGATCGCGCGCGGCAAAGGCTGCTGGCTCCACGATTTCGACGGGCGCCGCTACCTCGACGCAGTCAGCTCCTGGTGGGTGAATCTGTTCGGCCACTGCAATCCACGGATCAATGCGGCGCTGATCGATCAACTGGGCCGCCTCGAACATGTGATGCTCGCGGGATTCACGCACAGCCCGGTGATCGAGCTTTCTGAGCGGCTTTCCGCCCTCACCGGCGGCGCGCTCGGCCATTGCTTCTACGCATCCGACGGCGCGTCCGCCACCGAAATCGCGCTGAAGATGAGCCACCATTTCTGGCGCAACAGCGGGCGGCCGCAAAAGGATCGCTTCGTCAGCCTGGCGGGCAGTTACCACGGCGAAACCATCGGCGCGCTGGGCGTAACCGACGTGGCGATCTTTCGCGACGCCTATCAAGCTCTGCTGCACGCCGGCCAGATCGTGCCGAGCCCCGATGCGCGTCGCGCCCTGCCTGGCCAATCGGCGGCCGACGTCGCCCTGGATGCCGCCAGCGCGCTCGAACAGCACCTCGAGCGACATGCCGACGTTACGGCGGCCCTGATCGTCGAACCGCTGGTCCAATGTGCCAGTGGCATGGTCATGTACGACCCCGAATATCTGCGGCTCGCCCGTGCGCTGTGCGACAGATACGACGTGCATCTGATCGCCGACGAGATCGCCGTCGGCTGCGGCCGCACCGGCAGCTTTTTCGCGCACCAACAGGCCGGCATCCGGCCGGATTTTCTCTGCCTGTCCAAGGGCATCAGCGGCGGCTATCTGCCCTTGTCGATCACTCTCACGACCGACGCCGTCTACCGTGCCTTTTACGATGACAGCGTCAGGCGCGGCTTCCTGCACTCGCACTCCTACACCGGCAACGCGCTGGCCTGTCGCGCCGCGCTCGCGACGCTCGACATCTTCGAGCAAGACGACGTGATCGCCCGCAACCGCGCGCGCGCCGGGCTGCTGGCCGGTCTCTGCGCGCCGCTCGCGGCCGACCCGCGAATCGTGCACCTGCGCCAGCGCGGCATGATCGTGGCCTTCGATGTGTTGACCGACGACCCCGGCTTCGCGCGAGCCCTGTTCGCTGCCGGCCTCGAACGCGAACTGCTGCTGCGGCCGATCGGCAACACGGTCTATTTCATGCCGCCCTACGTCATCTCCGACCAGGAATGCGCGCTTCTGGTGACGCGCACCCGGGAGGCGCTCGATGTCGTCCTCCGCTGAGTCGCCGCCCGCACTCGCCGCCCTCGAGGCCGAACTTTCCGCGCTGACTCGCGACGGGTTGCGACGAACGCGGCGCGTGGTAGACGGCCCCTGCTCGCCCGAGCTGGAAATCGACGGCAAGCGATATCTCGCGTTCGCCTCGAACGACTACCTCGGGCTGGCCAATCATCCGGATCTGATCGCGGCCGCGCAAGAAGGCGCCGCGCGCTACGGCGTCGGCAGCGGCGCCTCGCATCTGGTCAGCGGCCACAGCCGCGCCCACCAGATGCTGGAGACGAGGCTCGCGGCCTTTCTCGGCCTGCCGCGCGTTTTGACCTTCTCCACCGGCTACATGGCCAACCTGGCGGTGATTCCGGCGCTACTCGGCCGCCACGACGCGGTGTTCGCCGATCGTCTGAACCACGCCTGCCTGGTGGACGCCGCCATTCTGTCGCGCGCCGATCATCATCGTTATCCGCACCTCGATCTCGCCGCCCTCGAGCGCCAGCTCGCGCAATCCACAGCGCGGCGCAAGCTGATCGCGACCGACGCGGTGTTCAGCATGGACGGCGACATCGCGCCGCTGCCCGAGCTGTTGCGGCTCGCCGAAACCTACGACGCCTGGCTCCTGGCGGACGACGCACATGGCTTCGGCGTGCTCGGTCCGCAGGGGCGCGGCAGCGCGGCCCATTTCGGTCTCGACTCGCCCCGGCTGATCCTGATGGGCACGCTCGGCAAGGCCGCCGGCGTGGCCGGGGCCTTTGTCGCCGGACATGCGACGATGATCGAGTGGTTGCTGCAGCGTGCGCGGCCCTACATCTTCACCACGGCCGCCCCGCCGCTGCTCGCCCATGCACTGCTGATCGCAATCGATCTGATCGAACAGGGCGACGCTCGACGCGCACATCTCATGGCGCTGATCGGCCGCCTGCGTGCAGGGTTGGACGCTGCATGCTGGCCGCTGCGTGCCTCCTCCACAGCAATCCAGCCGCTAGTCATCGGCGACAACCACGAGACCCTACGCGTCTGTGCAGCGCTCGACGCACAGGGCATCAGGGTGCCGGCCATCCGCCCACCGACGGTGCCCACTGGCGAAGCGCGGCTTCGCGTCTCGCTCTCGGCCGCGCATTCGCCGCAGCAGGTCGACCGACTTGTTGCCGCCATCCTCGCCCTGACATGAAGCTGCATGTCGTCACGCGTGGCGACGGACCGGACCTCGTGCTGCTGCATGGCTGGAGCATGGACAGCGCGATCTGGGGCGAGTTCGCCGAGGCGCTCTGCCCGCACTTCCGGCTGCACCTGGTGGACCTATCGGGGCACGGCCGCAGCCCGCGAGTCGCGCCGCTGTCGATCGATTCTATGGCCACGGCGGTAGCCAGTATCGTCCCGCCGCGCAGCCTGCTCTGCGGCTGGTCGCTCGGCGGCATGGTGTCCATGCACCTCGCCGCGGTGCAACCGGCCCTGCCGCGTGGCCTGGTGCTGATCGGAACGACGCCCCGCTTCTCGTCCGGCCACGACTGGCCGCATGGCACGCCGGCAGATGCACTGGCTTCGTTCGCCGCCGAACTGGATGCCGACCCGCAGACACTGCTGGCGCGTTTTCGCGCGTCGATGTGTCGCTCCGACCCTCAGGAGCGGAAACTGCGCCGCCTGATGAGCTCACTTCCGCCAGCGCCCGCCGATCTGACGGCGTTCAGGGAAGGCCTGGACGTCCTGCAGAATACCGATCTGCGTGACGACACGAAGCGAATCGCCTCGCCGGTGCTGGTGATTCATGGCGGTCGCGACACCGTCGTCCCGGCCGGCGCGGCAGTTTGGCTGGCGCAGCGGATCGATCGAGCACGCCTGCATCTGATCGACGAGTGCACCCATTTGCCGTTCCTGTCGCGCGCCGAAGATTGCGCGGCGCTCGTGCGACAATTCGCGAGTGAAATCGAGTCGTTCAAGTGAAGCTTCGGTCGTCGCGCTGGCACGCTCGGCATTCGACCGGGCGGCGACCAGCTATGACGCCGCAGCCGAGTTCCAGTGCCTGATCTGCGATCGACTGGTCGGACTGCTGCCGCATGAAATCGAGCCGGCGCTCATCGCCGATCTCGGGTGCGGCACCGGCTATACCAGTCGAGTACTGGCAAGTCGCTACTTGCGCGCCGAAATCCTGGCGATCGACTTCGCGCCGTCGATGCTCGATCTGGCTCGCAGCCGCGCCGATGCCGAACACTGGATCGGCGCCGATCTCCAGCACTTGCCTTTGCGCGCGAACACGGTCGATCTGGCCTGCTCGAGTCTCGCGCTGCAATGGTGCGACCCGGCGCAAGCCTTTGCCGAAGCCGCGCGCATCCTGCGCCCCGGCGGCGTGCTGGCGATCGCCTCGGTCGGACCCGGCACGCTCGGGGAACTCGAGCATGCCTTCGCCGGAATCGATGGCCACGACCACGTGATCGAGTTCAGCGATCTTGCCAGCCTCGAAGCGCGGGTGTCGGCGGCCGGGCTGCGTCTGACGCAAGCCCTCGAGGAACCCCTGACGCTCCATCGGCCCAATCTGCACAGCATAGTTCGCGAACTGAAGGCGATCGGTGCCAACACGGTCGGCCCGCGTCGGCGGCGCGGCATGCTGAGCCGCGCCGGCTGGCAGGCCGTCGAACAACGCTATGAATCGCTGCGCGGCGCGGCTGGATTGCCGGTCACCTACGCCGCGCTCTACCTGATCGCCACGCGTCCATGAATTCCCGCAGCAAGATCGCCTGGTTCGTCACCGGCACCGACACCGGGATCGGCAAGACCTTCGTCTCGTGCGCCCTGCTGCACGCCCTGTGCGCGCGCGGGTTGCGAACCACAGGCATGAAGCCGATCGCCGCAGGTATCGAAGCCGACGGCAGCAACGAGGATGTCGAACGGCTGCGCGCCGCGAGCAGCGTCCGGGTCGAGCGATCGCTGGTCAATCCCTATCTGTTGCGCGAGCCGATCGCACCCCATCTGGCGGCGGCCGAAGAGGGCATCAAGCTGGCGTTGCCGACCATCCGCGAAGCCTTCGATGCGTTGACGGATCTGGCCGACGCGGTGATCGTCGAAGGTTGCGGCGGCTTCGTCGTGCCGCTCGACGAATCGCATGACACCGCCGACCTCGCGCTTTGTCTCGACCTGCCGGTCATTTTGGTGGTCGGCATGCGGCTGGGTTGTCTCAATCATGCACTGCTCACCGAGGAAGCCATCGCGCGCCGCGGCCTGACGCTGGCCGGCTGGGTCGCCAACCGGATCGACCCGCAGATGCTGCGTTTCGAGGCCAATCTCGCGACGCTCGAGGCCAGAATCGCCGCGCCACTGCTTGGCGTTGTCCCGCACATGCCCGCTGGCGACCCGGCCAAAGCCGCCAGCCATCTGGGGCTGCCGCCCTGAGCGAGAACCAACTCGGGATCGGGAAGTCGAAAAGCGTCAAGGAGATCCTGATCATGACGCGAAAAATCGACAAACCCGACGCCGAATGGCGCGAACAACTGACGCCCGAGCAGTTCCGGGTAGCGCGCGAGAAGGGCACCGAGCGCGCATTCTCGGGCGTCCATTGGGACAATCACCAGAAGGGCATGTACAAATGTGTTTGTTGCGGCGCGGATCTGTTCGGTTCGGCCCACAAGTTCGATTCGGGAACCGGCTGGCCCAGCTTCTGGCAACCGGCGGTCGAGGCCAATGTCGGAACCGAGGAGGATCGCAGTTGGTTCATGCGCCGCACCGAGGTCCATTGCAGTCAGTGCGGCGCCCATTTGGGCCACGTCTTCGAGGACGGTCCGCAGCCGACCGGCTTGCGCTATTGCATCAACTCGGCCTCGCTGCGTTTCGATCAGGACGAGTGAGACCGCCATCAGCCAGTCGGGGTGAATAGGCTTCGCATCGGCACTGATTTCCGCCGATCACCGGTTCGTCTGCCGGGCCCGACAGTGGCGCGGGCGAGGCTTTGGGCATCGGCGTATAATCCGCGCGCATGAAATTCCTGTTCGACCTCTTTCCGGTCATCCTTTTCTTCATCGCCTACCAGGTCGCCGGCGGGCAACCGGAATCGGCAGCCGGGTTCGCCAACGCCTGGCTGGGCGGCGGCATCACATCCGGGCAGGCGCCGATTCTGATCGCCACTTCGGTCGCGATCGTCGCGAGCTTCGGCCAGATCGGCTGGCTGCTGCTGCGCGGCCGCAAGGTCGACACCATGCTGTGGGCGAGTCTTGCGCTGATCGTGGTATTCGGCGGCGCGACGCTCTTTTTTCACGACGCGACCTTCATCAAGTGGAAGCCGACGATCCTCTACTGGCTGTTCTCCACCAGCCTGCTGGTTTCGGCGGTGGTGTTCAACAAGAACCTGATCCGCTCGTTTATGGAGGCCCAGCTAAAGCTTCCCGACGACGTATGGAGCCGGTTGAACGTCGCCTGGATCGGCTTTTTCGCGTGCATGGGTTTTCTCAATCTTTACGTGGCCTTCCAGTACACGGAAGCGACCTGGGTGAAGTTCAAACTGTTCGGGGGCATGGGATTGATGTTCCTGTTCGTGATTGCGCAGAGCATGTTTCTCGGCAAGTACATCGAGGAGGACAAGCAATAATGCTGTATGCCCTGATCGGCGAAGACGTACCCAACTCGCTCGACAAACGCCTGGCCGCTCGCCCCAACCACGTGGCGCGCCTCAAAGCCCTGCAGTCGGAAGGTCGCCTGATACTCGCGGGGCCGTTTCCGGCAATCGATTCGCCCGACCCCGGGCCGGCCGGGTTCAGCGGCAGCCTGATCGTCGCCGACTTCGCCAGCCAGAGCGATGCGCAAGCCTGGATGGCCGACGACCCTTACGTTACCCAAGGCGTATTCGCGCGCACGACGGTCAGGCCCTTCAAACAGACGATGCCATGAATCCGGTCGAATCGAAGATGCGCGAGCGGCTGGCCCGACTCGCGCCGCTCGATCTGCTGATCGAGGACCAGTCGGCCGCCCATGCGGGCCATGCCGGCGCAGCCAGCGGCGGCGGCCATTACCGGATGCGCATCGTTTCCGCGGCCTTCAGTGGCGTGGGCACGCTGGCGCGGCACCGCATCGTCTATGACGCGCTCGGCGACATGATGAAGCGCGAAATCCACGCCTTGTCGATTGCCGCCACGGCACCCGGCGAAGCGTAATCATTCTCTTCGACCTTGTCGTCTCACCCGTTTTTTCCACAGAAGGACAACTCATGAAAAGCACCCTGAGCCGCATTTCCCTCGTTCTGCTGGCCGGCGCCCTTTCGGGCACCGCGTTGGCCCAGAACGCCAAGCCTGCGGCGAGCAAGGCGGCGACCGCTGCTGCCGCCAGCGGCGATTCGAAGCCGATCACGGTCAATGGCACCGTCATCCCGAAGGATCGCGGCGACGCGTTGTTCACCGAGCAGTTGGCGCAGGGCACACCCGACTCGCCCGAGCTGCGCAACGCGATCAAGGAGGAAGTGATTCGCCGCGAAATCCTGGCCGGCGAGGCGCGCAAGAAAGGGCTGGAAAAGAACCCGATGCTCAAGGCCCAGATGGAACTGGCGCAGCAGGCCGTACTGATCCGCGCCTACATGCAGGACTTCGTTCGCACCCATCCGGTTTCCGACGCGGATGCGCAAAAGGAGTACGACTCGATCAAGGCGCAACTCGGCAGCAAGGAGTACAAGTCGCGCCATATCCTGGTCGAGAAGGAAGACGACGCCAAGGCGATCATCGCCAAGCTGCAGAAGGGCGAGAAGTTCGACGAGCTGGCCAAGCAGTCGAAGGATCCTGGTTCGAAGGACAAGGGCGGCGACCTCGGCTGGAGTGCGCCGTCTGCTTACGTGAAGCCGTTTTCCGATGCCCTGACCAAGCTCGAAAAAGGTGCGTTCACCGCAATCCCGGTCAAGAGCGACTTCGGCTACCACGTCATCAAACTCGAGGACGTGCGCGACCTCAAGGTTCCGTCCTTCGAGGACGCGAAGCCGCAGATCTCGCAACGCCTGCAACAGAAGATGGTTGAAGAGCACATCCTGAGCCTGCGCAAGTCGGCCAAAGTGGTCGACTGATCCACCGAGCGGCAGGGAACGAACAACGGCAGAGCCGAGGCTCTGCCGTTTTTGTTTGCGGGGCTCGCGCGGGACATTCAACCCGGCGGGCCAGGCGCCGTAGAACGCTGCGAGGATCGAAAACCGGTTGCCCGTTGTCGAACGATGTGGCCGCGCCAGGCAGGGACGTCGGCTGCGAGTGATGCACGGCAACTGACGATTGCGTAACATGGCCGATGAGCCGAATCGACGAGAAACGGAGCGAGCATGACGCCAGCCGAACGGACCGATGATCAACCGCCACGGGAGTCGCTGGGGCATCTGTTGTTTCGTTTCATCTGGCCCTTCCGCTATTTTCGCGACGTCACGCGCGGATCCCTGCTCGAGCGCCAGATGAACTACCGGCACAATCGTGCGATGCGGGTGTTCCTCCCAGGATTCGTGCTCAAGTGGGTGGCGCTGACGGCCTTGTGGTTCGCGATCGGCGGGCTGTTCGACCAGTTCGCCGACTGGGTGATCCCGGCAGCGTGCTGCTTCATGACCGGCAGTTGGACATTCATCGTGGCCCTGCTGTTGTTGACCTCGTGGACCTGGCTCGAACGCTTTCCCGAACTCTACGATCAGCCGGCGCGCGTCCATCGGATGCAGGACCGCGAGCACTGAACTTTCCCGCGGCAGGGTTTCCTAACTCTCGTTCGGGTGCTCCCGCCGTCAGGCAGCCTGTTGGGCTGCGAGGTCGGAGTCGGTATTGCCTCCAGTGACGGGGAACACCATGCGCGGATCACTCCTGCTTCTGTTGGCCCTGGTTGCCACGCCAACTGCTGCCGATGTCGATTCAGCCTTCATCACCCGCCTGTCCATGAGCGTGGTCAAGGTGCGCGCGCTGGCGACGAACGGTAAGACCCTGCTCGGCTCGGGCGTTGTGGTCGGCCCCGATGAAGTGCTGACCAACTGCCATGTGACCCGCGATGCGCGCAGCGTGGCGATCGTCAAGAGCGCGCTGAATTTCAACGTCTATTCGCAGAAGGCGGACGTGGAGCATGATCTTTGCCTGCTGCGCACCGATCCCATGCCGCTAAGGCCCGTCGCAGTGCGCAGCCTGACTTCCGTGAAGCCCGGCGAACGCTCGTTCTACTTCGGCTTCACTGGCGGCATCGAGTCGTTCTTCGCCCAGGGCAAGGTGACCGCGTTGCACGGCCTGGACGGCAGTTCGGTGATCGAGACCACCTCGGGCTTCTCGCTGGGCGCGAGCGGCGGTGGTCTGTTCGACGAACAGGGTCGGCTCCTCGGCATCACGACCTTCCTGGCTGCCGGCCACAAGGGCGCGTACTACGCCATGCCCGCCGACTGGCTCGAGCGCCTGCGCACCCACCAATCGCACGAGATCGGCCCGCTGTCGGGCAGTCCGCTGTGGGACAAACCCGAATCGGAGCAGCCGTACTTCCTGCGGGTCGGCCGTCTGCTCGAGCAGAAGCGCTGGGACGAGGCCGCCTCGCTCGGCGCCTCCTGGGCCCGTGCGGAAGTCGCCAATCCGGGCGCCTGGCTCGCGCTGGGCACCGCGCTGTCGATGCTCTCGCGCAACCGCGAGGCGCAGGCGGCACTGGAAAGGACCGTCGAGCTCTCGCCGGACGATCCGCGCGGACTCTATCAACTGGGCGTGGTGCTGGCCCGTAGCGGCCAGGGCGGGCGCGCCGAATCGGTGCAAACCACGCTGGCCGCGGTCGACGCCGATCTGGCCGGCAAGCTGCAGCAGACGATCATCGAATGTGCACGGCTCTGCTGAGCGGGCCCCATCCCGCCGATGACGTCGTCCTTGAATATCTTACTTCGCAACACGGCTGGCCTGAGAGCCGCACCGGATGGCGCTCTGCAGCAGCACCCCTCCAGCAGCGCCAGTGCATGCGGCTTCGCCGATTGCCATGCTGAAGATGCCCTGTCCACGCGGTGTCCAGGGCAGTCTTGCCCGGCGTAGTGGTCGATCGGCTTCGCGGAGTGCGCCGCCGGACTGGCGAGCGAGGATCGCGGCGGTTTCGGCTAAACTGGAGTCCGTTCAATACTCGCGAGCAGCAGGGCCGAGCTTATTCAGAACGAAGCGGCTGATCGACGCCATGTTTGCGAGATTGTGAGAACCAGTTGGAAGGCATACTCGCACGAGCCGCCAAGCAGATGGTTCAGCAAATGCACGCACTCTCTCCCTCCTTCCCCCTCCCAGGGGGAAGGCCGGGATGGGGGTTGGGTAGGGAAACGCTCATATCCGGTTCGCCCAGGCGCCACACCCCCACCCTCCCCCTCGAAGGGGGGAGAGCGGCGGGGCGATACCAGTCACCGAATACAGCGCGAGATTTGTGAAACGAGGTACTGAAGGAAGAAACATGAATGCCATTGTGATCGAACATGTCAAGGTGAGCGAATTGCCCGCGGCATGGCGGGCGAAACTCGGCGGCGCCGGGGATGTCCGTGTGACGGTACACATCGAGCAGGAGACGGCGATGAACCAAGCCGGGCCGCCGGAGGGCGAATCGGCCTTCGGAATGTGGGCCGAGCGCGCGGACATGGCCGACGTGCAGACCTACGTGCGCCAACTGCGTACGCCGCGCCACGGATGCTGATCGATTCCGATGTGCTGATCTGGTATCTGCGCGGCCACGCCAAGGCCGCGCAGTTCCTGGATGCCCTCCCCGGGTTTACCGTCTCGGCGGTGAGCTACATGGAACTGGTGCAGGGCTGCCGCAAAGGCGAGGAGTTGTCGCGGCTGAAGAAGGACTTTGCGGCCCGCGGTGTCGATATGCTGCCGATAACCGAGGCCATCTCGGGCCGGGCAGTGGCGCTGGTTGAAACCCACTTCCTTGGCGGCGGCTTGCGAATGGCAGATGCATTGATCGCCGCCACCGCCATCGAGCACCGGCTCGCGCTCGCCAGTGCCAACGTCAAGCACTTCGCCCCCATCGCAGGATTGGAGGTCGAGCAGTTCGGGCCGTGAGCGGGTAGTCAGCGTAGCCTGGGCTGAGCACAGCGAAGCCCGGGAACCAAAGCGTCGCCGCCAGGCACGCCCGACCAAAAGTCCTTTCGCGAGGTGCGCGAATTGGCGATGCTGGCGCTGCCATCGGCGGGAGCGCCTATACATGTGAGTCCTGGCGACGATGTCCGCGCGCGATCCAATCGGTTTTTTTTGGCGGCGAATCGCCGATCCCCGGGCTTCGCCGTGCTCGGCCCGAGTACGCTTGCTTGCTCCTTCCCCCTTCCAGGGGAAAGGCCGGAATAGGGCTCGCGCGGGCGAACGACTATCCGGTTCGCCCAGTCGCCATACCCCCACCCCGGCCCTCCGCCTGAAATGGGGATTGAGAAGAACGGGCGCGGCACGTTTCTCACTGAACGGGGAGAGGGCAACACGTCACCGAACACGTTGCCGAATTCGTGAATCGAGGTGCTCAGCCGACGTGCCGGCGCGCGTTGGCGAATATCCTCAGCCACGGCGAGGCGTCGTGCTCGCGCCACTCCCGCGGCGACCATGACATCTGCACGGAGCGGAACACGCGTTCCGGGTGCGGCATCATGATCGTGAAGCGGCCGTCCGGGGTGGTGACGCCGGCGAGGCCCCGGGGCGAGCCGTTCGGGTTGGCCGGGTAGGTGTCGGCCACGGCGCCTGAATTGTCGACATAGCGCAGCGCGACCCGCACGTCATCCTGCCCGGCGGCGCCGGCGAATTCGGCCCGGCCTTCACCGTGCGACACCACCACCGGAATGCGGCTGCCCGCCATGTCGGTCAGGAACAGCGACGGACCGGGCTGGATTTCGACCGTCACGAAACGCGCCTCGAACTGCTCGCTGCGGTTGCGCTGGAAGGTCGGCCAGCCCTCGGCGCCCGGAATGATGGACGCCAGATGGGCCATCATCTGGCAGCCATTGCAGACACCGAGCGCAAAGCTGTCGCCGCGCGCGAAGAACTGCTCGAACTGCTCGCGCAGCGCGGCGCCGAACAGGATCGACTTGGCCCAGCCCTGCCCGGCACCCAGCACGTCGCCGTAGGAAAAACCGCCGCAGGCGGCAAAGCCTTGGAAGTCGCGCAGCGCGCGACGGCCGCACTGCAGATCGCTCATGTGTACGTCATGGGGCGCAAAGCCCGCGCGGGCGAACGCCGCCGCCATTTCGACCTGGCCATTGACGCCCTGCTCGCGCAGGATCGCGATTCTCGGCCAGGCGCCGATGTTGATGAAGGGTGCCACGACGTCCTGCGCTGGATCGAAGCTCAGATGCGGCGAGAGGCCCGGATCGTCCGCGCGCACCAGCGCCGCGAACGCTTGGTCGCACGAGGCGGCATCGTCGCGCAGCCGTGCGATGCGATGACTGGTTTCGCTCCAGGTCTGCCACAGCAGGGTTCGCGCGGCGCCGTAGATCAGCTTGGCGTTGCGCCAGATGCGGATTTCGTCGTGTGAATTCGGATGGCCGACCGAGTGCATGCAGTGGCCGAGTCCGGCGGCACGCAGCGCCGCCGACACCTTCTCGCGCTCGTCGCGGCGGATCTGGATCACCGCGCCGAGTTCCTCGTTGAACAGGCTGCCGAAGATGCGATCGGTGAAACGGCCCTTGAGCGAATCCGGCCTGCGGTCGAGGCCATCGACATCGTTCATCTGCGGGTCGTAGCAGACGGTGTCGATCATTAGTGAGATGCCGCAATGCGACGCGAATGCCATCTCGCAGATCGTCGCGAACAGGCCGCCGTCGCCGCGGTCATGGTAGGCCAGCAGCAGGCCGTCACGGCGAAGCTGGCCGATCGCGGCGAAGAAACGCTTGAGCAGATCGGGCGCGATGTCAGGGGAGAACTCGCCGACCGAATCGTAAGCCTGGGCGAGCGCCGAACCGCCGAGCCGCTGCTCGCCTTCGCCGAGGTCGATCAGCATCAGTTCGCTCTCGACGCCATCCTCCAGCACCAGTTGCGGTGTCAGCGTGCGCCGCACATCGTCGACAGTCGCGAATGCAGTGACGATCAGCGACAAGGGAGCGACGACCTGCTTTTTGGCGCCGCCGTTGTCCCAGGAAGTTTTCATGCTCAGCGAATCCTTGCCGACCGGAATCGCCACGCCGAGCGCCGGGCAGAACTCGAGGCCGACCGCCCTGACGGTCTCGTAGAGCTGCGCATCCTCGCCGCGATGGCCGGCCGCGGCCATCCAGTTGGCGGAGAGCTTGACGCGGTCGAGGCTTTCCACATCGGCCGCCGCGAGATTGGTCAGCGCCTCGCCGATTGCCATGCGTCCCGACGCGGGACCGGACAGACACGCGAGCGGCGTGCGCTCGCCGATCGCGAAGGCTTCGCCGCGATGGCCCTCGAAGCTCCTGCAGGTGACCGCCACGTCGGCCACCGGCACCTGCCACGGACCGACCATCTGGTCGCGCGCGGTAAGGCCGCCGACCGAGCGGTCACCGATGGTGATCAGGAAGCTCTTCGAAGCCACGCTGGGCATGCGCAGCACCCGCTGGCAGGCCTCGGCGAGGTCGATGTCGGTCACGTCGAACGGCGGCAGGTGTGTCGCGCGCGAGGACACGTTGCGCTCCATGCGCGGCGGCTTGCCGAGCAGCACTTCCATCGGCATATCGACCGCGTCATTGCCGAAGTGCGGGTCGCCGACCACCAGTCGGCCGTCGTTTGTCGCGGTGCCGACGACGGCGAACGGGCAACGCTCGCGCTCGCAGATCGCGCGGAATTCGGCCAGCGACTCGGGTGCGATCGCCAGCACGTAGCGCTCCTGCGCCTCGTTGCACCAGATCTCGCGCGGGCTCATGCCGCGCTCCTCGATCGGCACCGCGCGCAGGTCGAATCTGGCGCCGCAGCCGGCGCCATGCGCGAGTTCCGGCAGGGCGTTGGACAGCCCGCCGGCGCCGACGTCATGCACGGCGAGTATCGGATTGTTCGCTCCGCGTTGCCAGCAGCGGTCGATGACCTCCTGCGCCCGCCGCTGGATCTCCGGATTGCCGCGCTGGACCGAGGCGAAATCGAGATCGGCGGTGTTGCTGCCAGTTGTCATCGACGAGGCCGCGCCACCGCCGAGGCCGATCAGCATGCCCGGGCCGCCGAGGGCGATCAGCAGGGTGCCGCGGCCGAATGGAATCTTGTGCGACTGCTGGGCCTGAATGCTGCCGAGGCCGCCGGCGATCATGATCGGCTTGTGATAGCCGCGCATCTCGCCCTGCACCGCTTGCTCGAAGGTACGGAAATAGCCGGCAAGATTCGGCCGGCCGAATTCGTTGTTGAAGGCGGCCGCGCCGATCGGCCCGTCGAGCATGATGTCGAGCGCCGAGGCGATGCGCTCGGGCTTGCCGTAGTCGCGCTCCCACGGCTGCTCGAAGCCGGGAATCCTGAGGTTGGAAACCGAGAATCCGGCCAGCCCCGCCTTGGGCTTCGAGCCACGCCCGGTCGCGCCCTCGTCGCGGATCTCGCCGCCCGAGCCGGTGGCCGCACCGGGAAACGGCGAAATCGCCGTCGGGTGGTTGTGGGTCTCGACTTTGGCAATCACGTGGGTGGCTTCTTCGTGAAAGGCGTAGGCGCCGTCCGGCCCCGGATAGAAGCGCGGCGCGCTCGCGCCTTCGATGATGGCGGCATTGTCCGAATAGGCCACCACGGTGCCCTGCGGGTTGGCCTGATGGGTCTCGCGGATCATGCCGAACAGGGTGTGCGGCTGCGCCACGCCGTCGATGACCCAGGAGGCGTTGAAGATCTTGTGGCGGCAGTGTTCGGAGTTGGCCTGGGCGAACATCATCAGCTCGACATCGGTCGGGTTGCGCCCGAGCCGGCCGAAGTTGTCGGCCAGGTAGTCGATCTCGTCGTCCGACAGGGCGAGGCCGAGTTCGCGATTGGCCGCCACCAGCGCCGCGCGCCCATTGCCCAGCACATCGACGGTGGCGAGCGGCTGCGGTTCATAGTGCTGGAACAGCGCATCGGCATCACTTGCCGTCTCGAGCACCGACTCGGTCATGCGGTCGTGGATCAGCGGCAGCACGGCGGCGCGCGATCTGGCATCGAGCCCTCCGCGCAGATCGAAGTGATAGGCCAGCCCACGCTCGATGCGCAGCACCTTGTCGAAACCGCAGTTGTGCGCGATGTCGGTGGCCTTGGATGACCACGGGGAAATCGTGCCCAGCCGCGGTGTCACCAGCAACAGCGTGCCGCCCGATGCGGCAGCCGACGGCCTGGCGCCGAGCAGATCGACCAGTCGCGCACGCTCGTCATCGGCCAGCGCGGCGTGCAGTTCGACGAAATAGCGAAACTCGGCGGTCAGCGATTTGAGCTTCGGGAGTGCCGACCTGACGCTCCCGGTCAGCCGCGCAAGACGTGTCGCTGACATGGCGGCGGCGCCGCGCAGCTTGAGGATTTCGACCATCGTGAAGCGAGCGGGAAAAGCCCGATCGGGCAAAGGCGGATTATACCCCGGGGGCGCCGTCGCCCCGCCCGATCAGCACCCAAGCGTTCACGACCAGTCGGGCTGCAAGCCCCACCGGATGGCGATCTGCGACCTTGTACTGCTGCGAGCGCCATTCCATGCGCCTCTCCAGCATGGCATGCCGCAGATCGCCTGTCCATAAGGGTTCCAGACTATATGCATTGCAGGGACCGTGCTACCCCAGGCATTGCGCCAGCACTGCCTGCAACTCGGTGTGCCCGGCGCTACGTGCCAGCAGGTCGGCGCGCAAAGGCGGCAGCCCCCGGTGCATGGCGGCGGGTGCTTCGCCGAAGGCGCGGGCAATGGCATCGGCATCGACTTCGGCCAGCACCGCTGCGAGCACCAGCGCCTGTCGGCGGTCCTTCTCGGCTTTCTCCGGGAAGCCCTTGCGCCGGGTGCTCGAATACAGCTTGTGCCAGACCAGGCGCGCCGCCTGCGGCAGACGCACCGGCACGCAATGACCGCCAGCCAGCATGGCGGCCGGCTCGGGCTGATCCAGCAGATAGTCGTAGAACGGAATGGCCTGAGCGAACCACTGCAACTCGGGCACCCGCACCAGCGCACCGAGTTTACTGCCCGGCGCCAGCACATCGACCCGCAATCCCTGCACGCCGGGCAGTTTGACTGAAGTGGCCGGCCCCGCCGACGGCAGAGCCGGCACTTCGACGAAGGGCAGTTGCGTGGCGAGCATGGTTTCGAGAAACGGGAGCGGCGCGGCGAGCTTGAGCGGCTGGCGGCGCGCGAGGTCGATGTCGAGCGTGCGCGCGCTGACCGCGATGGCACCGAGTTCGTTGAGCCAGGCCATGTAGCCGAGCGTGCCGACCAGCACCAGTCCAGCCGCGAAGGCCTGCCGGTTGTGCAGCTCGACCAGCACGCGGGCGACCGCTTTGTCCGCCACCTGGAAGCCGAGCTTGCGCAGACTCGCGACCTGCGCGGCGACCCACTCGGCAAAGGCCATGCGCTCACGCATGTCTTGAGCGGCCACCTCGTCGTCCTGCCGGCCGATCAGTTGTTCCGACTGCTTGCCGGGTACCGGGTAGTACACGCGATACCAGTAGCCATGGCCGGAGCCGGCGCGCAGCGCCAGCGTGCCAGGCGTGCCGGGCAGCAGGCCGCCTGCCGCCCGCACGCGCTCCTTGAGTTCGGCATACTGGGTGCGGAAGGCGAGTTCCTGCGCGCGAAAGAGAACTGCGGGTGCTTTCATCGATAGACCGGCTCGCCGGCGCGGGGCGCGACAGCGGCATGACTTACCCAATAAAATTGCAAACTATTGGGTAAATGCCGAGCTGTCAAGCCCACGGATCGCCACCCGCAGCCCGGCGACACCGGCTGGCGGCCGCCGGGATGTGTCGGGTGTCCGCTCGACTCGCCGCGGTTCGCCCGCCCGCGCCGACGCCGGCACTTGAATCGTTGACGGCGGCCCCGCATATCATGGTGTTGCAAGTGTCAGTCAGCTACGGAGAATCCCATGCCCGCTTTCTCGTTTGATGCCAGCGTCGCGGATTTCGATCAGAAGGTCGTCGAGCTGTCGCGCCGCGTGCCCGTGTTGGTCGACTTCTGGGCGCCGTGGTGCGCGCCTTGCCGCGCGCTCAAGCCGGTGCTGGAAAAACTGGCAAAGGAGTATCAGGGCCGATTCATGCTCGCCAAGGTGAACTCGGACGAGAATCAGGAGATCGCGGCGCGCTACAACGTGCGCAGCATTCCCGCGGTGAAAGCCTTCGCCGGCGGCGAGCTGGTCGACGAGTTCATGGGCGCGCTGCCGGAGGGCCGGGTGCGCGAATTCATCGATTCGCTGGTGCCGTCGCGAGCCGAGCCCCTGCGCAGCCAGGCCGAGGCGGCACGCGGCCGCGGCGACCTCGATGCCAGCCGCAGGCTGCTGCTCGAAGCTATCGCGCTCGACCCCCGGCACGAAGCGGCGCGGCTCGACCTGGTGGAACTGCTGGCCGACGCGGGCGAGTTCGATCAGTCGCACCGGCTGCTCGACGAAGTCGGCGACCGTGCGCGCGACGGCGCGCGGGTCAGCGCGCTGCGGGCACGGCTCGCGCTGCTGCAGAATGCGCCGCCTGCCGCCGATGCGACGCAGTTCGAAGCACGGCTCGCGGCCGATGCCGACGACCACGAAGCCTGCCTGGCGCTGGCCAAGCTGCTCGCCGCACGGCAGGACTACGCCGGCGCCCTCGCCCAGTTGCTGCAACTGGTGCACCGCGACCGCAGTTTCGCCGACGACGCCGGGCGGCGCACGATGATCCAGATCTTCGACCTGCTGGGTTCCGACCATGATCTGGTGCGCCAGTACCGGCGGGAACTCGCCGCAGCACTGAATTGAAATGCGTGGCGATCTGCAGTGAATCAGGGCAGATTGCCGCTGCGGATCTCGTCGAGCAGCAGCAGATCGGCGACATCGCGGCCGTTCACTTGCACGATCGCGATCGTGTTGCCGTCCTTATCGACCCCCGTCTCGGCGAGCGTCACGTCGCCGGAATCGAGCGCCTTTTGCAGTCGCTGTTTGGCGAGCTCGGATCCGTCGGGGCCGATGAACGGTACGCCACGCACGCGGATCCGTTCGCCGTTTAGGTAGAACGACTGGCCGTCGGCCGCGTAGGCACGCGCCGGGATGTTTCTCGAAATCACCGGATCCGCTTTCGCGGGCGTGGCCGCGCCCTCGCCCTGCACCATCGGCGGGGGCGGCGCACGGCGGACGCGGCTATGCTTGCCGCGACCCGAGCGAGCGCCCTTTGCCTTGGCTGTCGACTTGCCCTTGGCGCTGGCGCTGGTCTTGCCCGATGATTTGCCGCGCGCTGCCACGTCGAACGATGGCAGCGCGAACATCACGGCCAGCACAACGGGCAACCACCTGATTTTCATGCTCGAACCCGGTTCATCGTCGGATTGCAGCCGCGCTTGCCGCGGATGCGCGGGGAGGGCGCGAATTTTACACCAGCCGGTGTCATCGCCATGGGTCGGTTGCGCAGGCTTGCGATGGTGCGATCCGTCCGCGCGCTGAAGCGCCGATTCGCCCTCGGCTACAATGTTCCGGTTACTTGCGAATGGCTACGAATGGCCGCGAATGATCACGATCTACGGCATCCGGAATTGCGACACCATGAAGCAGGCGTTCGCCTGGCTCGATGACCACGGCATCGCCTGGACGTTTCACGACTACAGGAAATCGGGCATCGATTCGGCGCTACTGCACGCGTGGTCGAAAGTGCTCGGCTGGAAGACGCTGCTGAACACGCGCGGCACGACCTGGCGCAAGCTCTCCGCCGAGGAGCAGGACGTCACCACCCAGAGCAAGGCCGTGCAACTGATGCAGACCTATCCCAGCCTGATCCGCCGGCCGGTGGTCGAAACCGGCGGCGGGCATCTGCTGGTCGGCTTCGAATCCGCGACCTGGTCGAGCTTCATCGGTTGACCATGGCGGATGTCGAAGCGGGCAGTTTCGTCCAGCGCTTCCTGTTCGCAGACCTCGACATCAGCGGCGTCGTGGTCTGCCTTCGCGAATCGTGGCAGCGCATGCACGCCCGGCGCGACTACCCGCCGCACATCCGCATGTTGCTCGGCGAGCTCGCGGCGGTGACGACGCTGATCGGCAGCAACCTCAAGCGGCCCGGCCGGATATCGGTGCAACTGCGCGGCGACGGACCGCTCTCCCTGCTGCTGGTCGAATGCACCGAATCGCTGCGCCTGCGCGGCATGGCGCGCGCGGACGAGCGGACGACTGCGCACCGGCTGATCGAACTCTTCGGCGACGGACAACTCGCACTCACCCTGCAGGACGATCACGCGCCCGGCGCCTACCAGAGCCTGGTTCCGCTCGATGGCGAAACCATATCGGAAGTGTTCGAGCACTATCTGTCGCAGTCGGTGCAGCAGCCCGCCAGTCTGATGCTGGCCGCTGACGAAACGCATGCGGTGGGATTGCTGCTGCACAAGCTCCCCGAGGCCGACGAGCGCGACCCGGATGGCTGGGCGCGGATATCCCGGCTTGCCGCCACGGTCACGATGCGCGAGCTCGCCAGCCTGCCGCCGCTGCGTCTGCTGCCGCGGCTGTTCCCCGAGGAGACGCTGCGATTGTTCGTCGCGCGGCCGGTGCGCTTTCATTGCCCGCTGGACTGGGACAAGGTGCGCAAGCTGCTGCAATCACTCGGGCGCAAGGAAGTCGATTCGATCCTGCGCGAGAACGGCGAGGTTCTCATTCACGACGAAGTCTGCAATCACGACTACCGCTTCGACGAGGCGGAAATCGCCGCGCTGTTCCCGCCGGTCGAGCCGCCGCCGACGCTGCACTGATGGAAGGTTTCTACCCGCGCTCGAGCGAGGCCGCATCGCTGACCGATTTGCGCACCTTGGGATTACCGAAATAGGTCAGATCGGCGCTGCCGCTCACGTCCGCGTCGAGGTTCTCGCGTACTCGCACGGTCGCATTGGCCGATCCCGAGGCTGCGACCCGCGCAGATGCGCTGTCGAGCCTTTCGCCGCGGTAGTCGGCTGAGCCGTTGATCTGCACCGTCTGGCTGCCCGTGCTGCCGCCGACTTCGACCGTAGCGGAGCCGGCGAGCCGCAGCTTGAGCGTGTCGAGGGTGAGCCGGGCGGCCTTGAGGTCGGCACTTCCGGACAGTTCGAGATCCAGCGCGCCGGCCCGCAGCCGGTCGATCCTGATGCTGCTGCTGCCGTCGGCCTCGAGATGCTGCAGCTCACGCACGGTCAGATCGATGCGCAGCGTCTTGTCGGTCTTGAGGCTTCCAGAAGTCTCGATGATCAGCGTGCGCCGTTCGACGCGCGTCACGATGTTCGGCATCAGGCGGGGCTCGGCGGTCACGGACAACTGCTCGCGCGCACCCTGGGTGATCGCGACATCGAAAACGCCGTGCACGATCAAGCGGTCGAATGCCGCGACGGGACGCTCCTGGCGCACCACGTCGGCGGCATCGGCCTCGCGCGAGACGAACCGGGCGGCGGTCAGCCCGAGACAAACCTGCAGCAGTCGGCGGCGATTCATGGTCTGCACCTATTTGATCAGGCAGGACGAGTTGTGCATGTCGAGCAACTGCAAGCTGCCCCCCCGCCCGACAAAGCGATGACCGGAACCGGCCAGCGACGCCGGCACCTCGCTGACCGGCTCATCGAGAATCAGCCGGCCATACTGCCAGCAGCGAAGACTGGGGCCCCTGCTCAGCATCGGGCGCTTCGGCGGTGGCACGTGGATTCGGTCGTCGGGCGGAACCACTTCGGTCTTGCCTGTTCCGGAGGCCTTGACGGTCTTGGGGGCCTTGGCGGATGCGACGCTTTCCTCGGCGTCGCCGAGACGATCGCTACTGACACCGGCCACCGCCACCAGGGCCAGCAGCGATAGACCGATTGCAATTGGGGCTTTCATTTTTGTGTTTCCTCGCTTGCCATCACTGAACATCGATCTTGAACTGCGCCTCGCCCATTTCCTTGCCGGCCACCGTGGCGAACGCCGTGCGAATCTGGTCGAACGAGGCATTCGCGAGCGGCTCGAAATCCGGCGCCTTGAACTGTTCCGGCAGTGCGTTGAGCGCTTCGTCCGGGGTAGCAAAACACATCACAGTTTCGGCCACGCCCTTCGCGCTGGCGGCGATCTCGAAGCGCATGTTTCCGGGTAGCAGCAGCGGATCCTTGGCACTGACCATCGCGTTGCGCGAGAAGCGATTCGGGAAGAAACGCTGCAGCTTGTTCTTCTCGTCGCGCAGGTAGCAATAGACGAACGCGTCGCGGTCGGGCTGGACGATCAGTCCGATCGATTCACCACGGCCGAACTTGGCACCCGACTTTGCCGTGGCATTGATCGCGAGCTTGATCGGCTCGGTGGGCGCCTCGGCGACCGGCTTCGCGGCTGCTTTGGTCGCCGCAAACGTTGCCTGGAGCTTGGCATGTTCCGCGTTCAGGTAGTTGGAGAACAGCTCCAGATCGATCTTGGCATTGACCGGCAGACCGACCGTGCCGCGATACAGTTCGATGGCCTCGGCCAGTTTCGGGTTGCTCTTGCCGTCGACCGGGCCGTTGTAGATGCCGCGCAGCGAAAACTGATACTGGAAGTAGCCGATCATGAATTCGGCGTCGCGCGACATCGTGTAATACCAGTCGGAGATCTCGGTCTTGACTGCCTCGCTCGTCGGGTCGGCGCCGAGGCAGCTCCAGTATGGCGTGTTGGTCAGCTTGCCGAACAGTTCGACGACCGAGAGTTCGATCAGGTTTCGCAGCGCCTGGCCGTTTCCTTCCGACTTGGCCAGTGACGCACTGAAGTTGATGCCGAACTTGCGGTACTGGGCATCGGCGTCGACGCCCTTGCCCTGCTTGAATATGAGCACCCCATTGCGCGAGGTCACACCTGGCACTACCGACAGGTCCGCGGTGTCGAGCACCGTGAGGTCGACGCCGATTACGTTGGCCGCACCGGTATTGGCCCGGCCGTAGTTCAGGATTTCGCCGAGCGAGACGCCGAATGAGGTCTCCTTTTTCGCCACACTCTCGTCGAACTGGGAGATCGAGCCCTTGATGTCGAACTGCGGGATCAGCGAGTAGGCTGACTTGCTTTCCGCTTGCTGGAGAAAGCCGATCGCGTTGCTCGAGTCCTGGCCGTAGGCCACCAGCCGCACGGCCCGGCTGCGCTTGGTCATGTCGGAGACCGCCGAAATCAGCATGTCGCGCGTACCGGCGCTGACCTTCTTGGTCTGATCGGTGAGATCCTCGACCAGTACCGACAGGTCGCGCACGCCGAAGGTGATCATGTAGTTGTCCATGCAGCGCAGCGCATGGGAGAAATTGGTGATGGTGCGAAACGGCGGCGCTTCGGGGCCTACGCGAACTTCTTCGGCGGCCTTCATGGTCTCTTCCTTGACCGCGGCCGCGCAGCCGGCCAGCGTGAAAACCGCGGCGGCAGCGGCGATCAGTGCACGTCCGGCCCCGGCACTCTGTACTCTCATTTCCGATCCCCTCGCCATTTCTGTCCCCAGGTGCTCACTTGCAGCGGTTGTTGGCATTGACCACGTCGCCCTTGACGACGACGATGATTTCCCGCGGGGCAAAGCCGCGCGGCGGATTGATGCTGTTGCCGATGTTGATGCCGCAGTCGCTGATGCCGGAGTTCTGGTCCGCAACCGACGAGCCATCTCCCGAACCCTGCTGCGACGAACCCATGGTGCTCGACTTGGCGCGGGCCTTCGCCAGCTTGGCGAGCGACGACTCCGGCAGATCGGTTGGCTCGGCGTCGGCCGCCGCGAAAACGGGCGAAGCGATGCAGCCCATCGCGAATATTGTCGCTACTGCAATCAGCCTTGTGTTCATGATTTTCTCCCCGGGTCCGCGTGCCGTCGATGGTGCTGGCACGCGGACGGGTCCGGTTGGATGATTACTCGGCGTTGCCCAGGTTCATGCCTTGGTTGTTGCGCGATCCGCTCTGCGTCTGGCTGATGTTCTTCGCCACGACATTGGAGGTTGCGCTCTGGAAGGTGCTGCCCTTGGCGTTGCCGATGCGCAGCTTCTGGGTGTTGTTGTTGCCGCTCTGGCGCTGGGAGACGTTCTCCGCCTTGACGTTGGAGGTGGCGCCCGAGAAGGTGCCGGCTTGGGCGTTGCCGATTTCCGCGCTTTGCTTGTTGTCGTTACCGCTCTGGCGCTGGCTGATGTTCTTCGCCTTGACATGGGTGTGGGCGCCGGCGAAGGTGCTCGCCTTGGCGTTGCCGACATCCAGATTCTGCTCGTTGCGGTTGCCCGACTGGTTTTGCGTCGCGCCATCAACCGTGACATCGGTGGTCGACGCTGCGAAGGCAGCGGCCGAGGCGAAGGCGATGAGGGAAACAGCGGCGGTCTTGATGATTGCTTTCATGGTGTACTCCTTGATAGTAGGTTGAGTGACTTCTTGTTTTGCTGCTTTTTGGCTTGCGACAGCCATCCATTCCATGCGTGTGGAGCGGATTCCTTACGCGCCGGCGCGAAACTGCACGCGGCGGTTCTCCGGAGCGAACGGGTTGTCCCGAACCAGCGGATCGTATTTGCCTTTGCCGACGACGCGGAAGCTGCTCGCTGGCAGTCCGTGACGCAGCACCAGATAGTTCTTGACCGACTCGGCGCGACGCCGCGACAGGATCAGGTTGTAATCGGCGGAGCCGGATGCATCGGTATGCCCTTCGATCACGATGCCGATCTGCCGGCCGGCCAGCCGGATGCCTTCCGCCACCGCATCGAGCGCCTCGAGCATGTCGGGCTGGATCTCGGCCGAGTCGAACGGAAACTGCACCTGCAGTGCGAAGGAAGATGCCGCGTGGTGGGTCGGCGCCGGATCACGGGCGATGCGCTCGATCTCCTTCTTCGGCGGCAGCGCCGCGCTTTCCGGTGCGTCGGGCAGCAGCCTGATGCCGCGGGTGCGGATCGGTACCGCCGGCTCGTCGACCGGCTCGCCCAGCAGCATGCGGGCAACGTCTTCGGGCGAGGGCCGCTCGCCCTGGCGGTAGAGCATCACATCACCTGCCAGCGCCGTGCCCGCGGCGGCGAGCAGCGCCAGCAGCAGCATCGTCGGACGGAGTGTTTTCAGGTTGTTCATGATCGACCTCACCAAAGTTTGGAACTGCGTATCTGTCTGCTTTGCTTGTTTCTGCTTCCGGATTGCGACGGTCTTGTTTCGCGTTGCCGCCTTTTCCAGTTCTCTTTTCTGACCTCTTGTTGCTGACCTCTTGTTGCCGGCCTTGCTGTCTGTTTCGGTATCCGCTTCGTATCGTTTTCTTGTCGGGAACCGTTCTGCTTTGTTGCGTGTTGCCGTGAAGTGAATTCTCCGGATTCCACGGATCGGGACAATTGAACGCTTGGGTTAGACCCTCGACTGACGTGCTCGCCCGACAGGACCGCGCAAACGAGGCGGAACGGACGGCGCGATCGGGCGCCTCTGCCGAGTGAAATGTCGGCGCCCGAGCGATGGCATTCGGTCACGTCGAGATGCGGTTTGCCCGGCCGATTCGGCGTTCCGCGATGGGGCAAAGCGGTCCCTCACCGGTCGTAGGACCGACGGCCTAAGCCGCTTCCGAAGGCTCGCTGAAGCCAGGAAAAGCGAGGAAATCCGCTGGTTTGGACAGAATCCGGAAACGATCCCGAGGCCGGCCTGTCGAATTGCGGTCAGCCACCCGGTAAATCGAATTGGACAGCTCGGCCCACTCCAAACGCATCTCGATTCCCAAAGCGCCGCTCTGGCTGGGCCTCGCCGGGCTGATTCCGTTCTTCGGCATGCTCTCGCTGGCGGCGGGTATCGAGGGCCCGCAACGCACGGTGCGGCTGTTCTATCTGGCCGGCTACGGGGCGATCATCCTGAGTTTTGTCGGCGCGCTGCACTGGGGCGTGGCGATGATGCTGACCCGCGACAGCGACGCCGACCGCTGGAAGCTGATGACCTGGAGCACGGTGCCAGCCCTCATCGGCTGGTCCACCCTGCCGCTACCGCCGCACCCGGCCTTCGCCGTGCTGATCGTGACCTTCTGGGTGCACTTCGTGATGGACCGTGGGCTGGCAACACGCCACGGCGTGCCGGACTGGTATCTGCCGCTGCGCCTGATCCTGACCAGCGGCGCAACCGTGTGCCTGGCCTTGGGGCTGTTTCTCTAGGCGCGGCTATGCGTCGGCCAGCACGCGCTCGACCAGCCGCACCCAGTAGGTCGCACCGAGCGCGATGATCTCGTCATTGAAGTCGTAGTGCGGGTTGTGCAGCATGCAGCTCGACCCGGCCGGGTTCTCAGCAGCGCCGTTGCCGATCCACACATAGCATCCCGGCTTAACGTTCAGCATGAAGGAAAAATCCTCCGCGCCCATGCTCGGCTGCATGTCGCCGCGCACATTGGCCTCGCCGACCAGTCGGCCGGCGACTTCGCGGCACACTTCGGCCTCGGCCGCCGCGTTGATGGTCGGCGGATAACCGCGCCGGTAGTCGAGCACGACACGCGCCCCGAAGCCCGCCGCAATGCCGTCGCAGACGCGTTGCATCGCCGCCTCGCACAAGTCCTGCACCTCGGGCTTGAACGCGCGCACCGTGCCGCGCAGCAGCGCCAGATCGGGGATCACGTTGTAGGCCTCACCGGCATGAAACTGGGTGACGCTGATCACCACACTGTCCACCGGATGGACATTGCGCGAGACGATGCTCTGCAGCGCCTGCACCAGCGCACTGCCGGCCAGTACCGGGTCCACGCCCTGGTGGGGCATCGCGGCGTGTGCGCCATGTCCTGTCACCGTGATCTCGAATTCGTCGGAGCCGGCCATCATCGGCCCGGCCCTCACCGCGAACTGTCCGACGCCGAGGCCCGGCCAGTTGTGCATGCCATAGACCGATTCGACCGGGAAGCGCTCGAACAGACCCTCCTCGACCATCGCCCTTCCACCGCCCTCGCCTTCCTCGGCGGGCTGGAAGATGAACACCACCGCACCGTCGAACTGCCGCGTGGCGGCGAGATACTCGGCCGCGCCGAGCAGCATCGTGGTGTGCCCGTCGTGGCCGCAGGCATGCATGCGGCCGGGATTGCGCGAGCAGTGATCGAAGCTGTTGCGCTCCTGGATCGGCAGAGCGTCCATGTCGGCGCGCAGGCCGATCGCCCGCCTGCTGGAACCCACGCGCAGCACGCCGACCACGCCGGTCTTCGCAACTCCGCGATGCACCTCGATACCGATGCGCTCGAGATGCCGTGCAATCACCTCGGCCGTGCGCAGTTCGGCGAATGCCGTCTCGGGATGGGCGTGGATGTCACGCCGGATTTCAGCCAGTCCGCTCTGGCGATCCCGGATGGCTTCGATTATCTTCATGATCGCGTTGCCTCCAGAGGCTATTCTAGTACTGCGCCCCGGGGGTACCGGAACAAAATGAAAGCGATGGATTCGGCCCGATGGCTAGGCGCAAACCGCAGCAAATCCAAGTGGTATCGCGACGATTTGCAACGACGCCATCGGGTCGAAGACGCGCTTTCATGTTTCGATACCTCCGGGGCGCAGTACTGGCGCCTCGCCCAGAGCCATGCCCGACCCCGAATGAAGCTCTTCTACGCCGATCATTTCGTGTTGCCGCTGCCGCCCGGGCATCGCTTTCCGATGGAAAAGTACCAGCGCCTGCGCATGCGGCTGGCCGCCAGTGGCAAATTCGTCGACGACGACTTCCGCGTGCCGCTAGCGGCGGACGACGCCACGCTGGCCCTCGCCCACTGCCCCGATTATGTCGCGCGCGTAGCGCGCGGCGCGCTCTCTGCGCAGGAGGTCCGTCGCATCGGTTTTCCGTGGTCTGCCCAGATGGTCGAGCGCTCGCGCCGCTCGGCCGGCGCCACGCTCGAAGCCTGTCGCGCCGCGCTCGCCGACGGCATCGCCGCCAATCTCGCAGGCGGCACCCACCACGCGTTTCGCGATCGCGGCGAGGGCTTCTGCGTGTTCAACGATGCCGCGGTCGCCGCCCGCGCCATGCTGTTCGAGCAGCGGGTAGCGCGCGTGGCGATCATCGATTGCGACGTGCACCAGGGCAACGGTACCGCCGCCATCCTCGCCGGGGACGACGACATCTATACCTTGTCGATCCATGGCGCGAAGAATTTTCCGTTCCACAAGGAAACCAGCGATCTCGATATCGAACTGGCCGACGGCACCGGCGACCGCGACTATCTGGCCGCGCTGAAAGCCGCGCTGGATCGGGTCTTCGCGCGGTTCGACGCTGAGCTCGTGATCTACCTGGCCGGCGCCGACCCCTTTGAAGACGACCGGCTCGGCCGGCTCAAGCTCAGCAGGGCCGGCCTCGCCGCACGCGACGCGCTGGTGCTGAATGCCTGCAAGGCACGAGGGATTCCGCTCGCCCTCGCGATGGCCGGCGGCTATGCGCGCAACATCGACGACACGGTCGATATCCACGCCACCACCATCCTCGCCGCGCGATCGATGTTCGGCGCCTGAGCCGGCCGCGCAGCATCGGCGTCAATCTCACCTCGGCCCGTGCAGAGCGCAGCCTGGGCTGGCGCAGGTCGCCCGACGCCTGCCTGCCCATGACTTTGGGCTTGGCATGGCTCAACGAGGGTAGGTTGGGCTGACAAAGGAAGCCCAACATCTGACCATCCATGACGTTGGGCTTCTTTCGTCAGCCCAACCTTGTATCTACACAAGCTACGCGCGGGACACCGCCGACTCGGTTCGGAACATCGTCAGAGGCCGACTTCGCCCTCTTCGAAGTAATCGGAGTCGATGCGTTTGACGATATATGACGCGGAAACCGAAACACCAACATCAAAGTCCATCATTAAGCTCGCAAGTAACGGCCCATCGATAAGAACGACCTTCGTATCTATGCGCGACGCGTAGTCTATTGCCTCGGCTGTAAACGATGACGAAGTAATGAATACTCCCTTCTTTGCTCGCTGACCCTGAAGCGCACCAACGAACTTCTGAATCTCGGGCCGACCGACAGACCCTTGCCACCGCTTTGCCTGGAGGTAGATAGTGTCCAAGCCGAGACGATCCTCCTTGATAATGCCATCGATGCCACCGTCACCACTTTGGCCGATTCGTTCGCCAGCGTCTCAGCGTGAGCCACCGTAGCCCATCTTGACAAGAAGCTCTACGACGAGTCGTTCGAAAAAGGTCGGGGAGCATGAAAGGACTCGACCCAAAATGTCCTGAGCGAGACTGAGCCGAATCCGCTGGTGCGCGAGTTCAAGTGCTTCCTCGGGCGTTTGTTCCGCTGCGACAGCAATGGATTCGGTTCTTTCGGTCTCTTTGTTATTGCGCGAACCATCACGAAATTCGATGAACTCGGGGAAGCGCTCGAGAAACCTGACGCCGATTCTCGCAGGATCGTCAGCAATGACTTGCCTGCCTCGCTCTGTGATTCGCAACGCACCTCTGCGGGGCGATCCCAAGAGTCCCGCCTTCTTGAGATAGGAGTTCGCCCACCCTACGCGATTGTTGAATGTTGCCTGTTGTCCGCTGGGCAACAGCTCGTTGCGTTCAGCGGGAGTCAATCGAAACTCAGTGGCAAGGACTTCGACAGCTTCGCGTGTGGCATGATCATTGCCATCCGATGCGAAACGAAGTAGCGGAAGCATAAGCGTCTGGTAGTCGGGAATCGGCATTGAAATCTGGCGAGACGGGATTGATGAGCGTAAGTCTATCGCGTAGCCGTATCCCTCGTCGAGGCCTTCTCTAAGTGGCTCGTCATACGATTGTGCATCCCACTCGATCGCCTAAAGCTGTTTAACAGCCCCGCGACTGCGGCGGGCACTCCATCTTCGCAGTCTGACCGCAGCGCAGCGAAGCGAGGTTGCAAAGCCCGCCCGCCGCGCGAGCAGCGCTGGGGAATTCTCCGGCGGCTTCGTACCCGGACATCCGGCCGGGTTGGGGTAGATTCGCGGGTCGGCGTGGTGATTCTTCTTGGCGAAACAGGAATAGGAACGCGTCTGCCCAGCGAAACCGGCGCGGCGGCTGCAACGCAACCCACACTGGAAGATCCAGAGTCCGCACCCTCCCACCATGGGAAGAGGAGCTACCCCAGTGACAATCGGATCGTCGATTCCCTGAAACCCGCATGGATAGGCGCTCTCACGCCATGCCAAGCTGCGCACCAATAGCCTCGGGCGTCCCGGCGCATGCATGCCCGGGAAGTCCAATCCATGCGCCCTCCAGCCCGGCCCATTTCTGCCCCGAACGCAGCCCACGCCAGACCCGCCACGCCTTGCGCGAACCATGCACCGTAGGCACTGACTAACCGGAGGATTCCACTGGAGACACCCATGGCCACCCTGCCCTACCGGACCATCAGCAATTCGGGCGCGATCATCGACGCGACATTTGAATTGCATGAACATACGGGCGATGCCAGACATGTCGCGCTGATGCTCAGCGCCGTGATGTCGGTGCTCGACCATGAGATCAGCCCGCGCCAGCAGGTCGCCAACGGCGATGTGCTGCAGGCATTGGCGATGGCGCTCGCCTTGCGCGCCGAGATGCTGCCGGCCGCCCATGAAATGAAACACGGCCTGGCGCGGCAACTGCTCGAGCAGGCGCTCGCCGCGATGGTCGATGCACACCACGGCCGCGGTGGCGTCGGCCACGCGTAGAACCGCGTCGGGCGGCTTCAAGAATCTTTACATTGCGTACAAACGCCGGTTGCATCTGGCGCGCATGATCCATCCCATCGCAATCGGCGATATCAACCAAGGAGCAACACCATGACGTTCACGAGTTTCTTCGATTCCTGCCGCCGCAATACGCGGGTCCGCAAGGTCTTGATCGGTGGCGCAGCAGCATCGCTGCTCGGTATCGGCGCCCTGGCCGCGCATGCCGAACCGGGTTCCCTGATGCGCGCCCACATGGGCGGCCAACATCGCGGCCACGGCTTCGCCGGCGACCCGGCGGAAATGACCGATCACATGCTGCTTCGCATCGACCACATGCTGGCGAAGGTCGGTGCCTCGGACGATCAGAAGACCAGCATCAAGGCGATCGCCAAGAGCGCGATCACCGATCTCGCACCCCTGCGCAAGCAGCAGTGGGAACTGCGCAAACAGATGCGCGATGCGTTGACGGCGGCCACCATCGACAAGGCCAAGCTTGCCGAACTGCACACGCAGCAGACCCAGTTGTTCGACAAGACCTCGGCGCGCATGCAGGAAGCGATGATCGCCGCCGCCGAGATTCTGACGCCCGAGCAGCGCAAGGCGATGGCCGAGCGCATGGGCCGCCGCGGCATGCGCGGCATGGGGCCGCAGAGCTGATCGAGCGCTCATCTCCGCGACGACAGATCCTCCTTGTCCGGGTTGCCGCACGCTCTTTCCGGAGCGTGCGGCCCTTTTTCTTGGCGAGACGGCGCGCGGATAGAATGAGGAATCAGTGACCACCAACCGCTCACCCGGTGCCATGACCGAGAAGATCCTGATCATCGATGACGATCGAGCGCTGGCCGCCATGTTGATCGAATACCTGGCGCCGCTCGGTCTCAAGCTCAGCGCCGCCGACAACGCGACGGCCGGGCTCGGCATGCTGGAACAGGACGCCTACGACGCGCTGATACTCGACGTGATGCTGCCCGACATCGATGGCTTCGAGGTCGCGCGGCGGATTCGCGGCGGACAGTCCGGCGCACGCGACATACCGATACTCATGCTGACCGCGCGCGGCGACGAGACCGACCGCATCGTCGGGCTCGAACTGGGAACCGACGACTATCTGCCCAAGCCCTTCAACCCGCGCGAGCTGCTGGCCCGGCTGCGCGCCATCCTGCGGCGGCGCACGCCCGGCGCCGGACGTTCGGCGCCGCTGCGTTTCGGCCGCCTGGAGATCGACCGCGATGCGCGCAGCGTGCGCGTGGACGGCGAAGCGCGCGAGATGACCTCACACCAGTTCGACCTGTTGTGGGAGCTGGCCAACCACGCCGGGCGTGTCATGTCGCGCGACGCACTGATGGAGCGGCTGAAGGGCGAGGCGCTCGAAGCCTTCGACCGCAGTATCGACGTGCATATCTCGCGCATCCGTGCGGCGATCGAGGATGACCCGAGGGCACCGCGGCGGATCATCACGGTGCGCGGCGCGGGCTATGTATTCGCCCGCCTGCAAGACGACTGACATCGTCGAATGCGCCGCCTCTCCCTGCAGATCTACGTCGGTTTTCTGGCGATGCTCATGCTGTGCATCGTCGTCTTCTCGCTCGCCTGGTGGCTGCTGCGCGACACGCCGGATCAGCCGCACCGCGCACGCGGCGGCGTGCTCAACCTGCTGGTGCGGCTGCTGCCGCCGGCCGACGTGCCGCCGCAGGAACTGCAGGATGCAATCGACCGCTACGGCGAGGCATTCCGCGCCCGCATCACACTGCGCGCCGCCGACGGCTCGCTGATCGCGTCGAGCGGTGCGCCGCTGCCGCCACCGGCCGGCGACGCGGAAGAACGCCTGCAGTTCCGCGCCGACGAGCCGGCGCAATTCGCCCAGCATCTGAGCGACGGGCGCCATGTCGCGATCCAGCCGCTGCGCCCGCGCCGCGGGGCGCCCGGCCCGACTGCGCTGGCCGCGCTCGGCGCTGCCGCCATCGCCCTGGCGCTGGGCGCCTTGCTGCTGTCGCGCCGAATAACGCGGCGGCTGGAATTGCTGCAATCGCGGGTCGAGGCGCTCGGCGGCGGCGACCTCTCGGCGCGCGTCACCGTCGAGGGCAGGGACGAGGTCGCCAAGCTGGCCGAGAGTTTCAACCGCAGCGCGGCGCAGATCGAGCGGCTGGTCGGCGCGCAGCGCGACACCCTGGCGTTCGCCTCGCACGAGTTGCGCTCGCCGCTGGCGCGGCTGTCGATGGCGATCGAACTGCTGGGGCGCGAACCACGGCCGGAAATCGCCGCGCGCGCCCGCACCGACATCGGCGAACTCGACGAGCTGATCGACGAACTGCTGCTTGCCTCGCGGCTCGACGCCGACCTGCCGGGCGACAAGCGCACGCGCGAGCCGGTCGACATGCTGGCGCTGGCCGCGGAAGAAGCAGCGCGGGTCGGCGCCGAGGTGCTGTGGACGGGCGGCCAGCAGGCAGCCCAGGTGGCCGGTGATGCGCGGATGCTGCGCCGGCTGTTGCGCAACCTGCTGGAGAACGCGCGCCGCTACGCCGCCGGCACCCCGATCTCGGTCTCGCTCGATCCCTTGCCCGATGGCCTGCGCGTGCGCGTCGAAGATGCCGGTCCGGGCGTGCCGCTCGCCGAGCAGGCGCGTATCTTCGAGCCGTTCTACCGACCGCGCGGCACGGCCGAAAGCGGCAGCGGCATCGGACTCGGCCTCGCCCTGGTCAGGCGGATCGCCCAACACCACGGCGGCGAGGCGCGTTATCGGCCGCGCGAGGGCGGCGGTGCCTGTTTCGAGGTCGAGTTGCACGGTCGCGTGGCACGGCCTGCGGCCTGACCGCCGCGCGGGAGGGGCCGACCGGGGCTACAATCGGTCATCAGGCAATCGTCAACCGACAACTACCCGACCGCCATGGCGCACTTCGAGACCCCGGCCCCGATCTTCCGTGTCGATGGCATACGCGCCATCGAGGCGCGCTTCCTGCCGGAGGCCAGACCACAGCTGATGGAACGCGCCGGCGCAGCCGCCGCACGGCTCGCCCTGCAGTTGCTCGGCGATCACGACGGGCCGGTGCTGGTGGCTTGCGGGCCGGGCAACAACGGCGGCGACGGTTTCGTGCTGGCGCGCCACCTGCTGCACGCCGGCCGCGAGGTGATCGTCGCCTGTGCCACCGACGCCGCGCAGATGCCGGCCGACGCGCACGAAGCCTGGGGCGCATGGCTCGATGCCGGCGGTGATTGCGTGCCGGCGATTCCCGACGGCGAATTCGCGCTCGCGGTGGACGCCCTGTTCGGCATCGGCCTGACCCGGCCGATCGACGGCCGCTATGCCGAATGGGTCGAACGGCTGAACCGCTTGAATGGCCTCGACGGGCTCGACTGCCCGCTGCTGGCGATCGACACGCCGAGCGGGCTCGATGTCGACAGCGGGCGGGTGCTCGGCCCGTGCGTGCGCGCCAGCCACACCGCCACCTTCATCGCGCTCAAGCCCGGTCTGCTGACACTCGACGGACCCGATCATGCCGGCCGAGTCACGCTGTGCGATCTGGATCTCGATTACGGCGCCACGTTCACCTCTCCCGGCGTGCTCAACGGCCCGGGCCTGTTCGCCACCCACCTTCGCCGGCGGCCGCGCAACAGCCACAAGGGCAGCAACGGCAATGCCGTCATCGTCGGCGGCGCGCCCGGCATGGTCGGCGCCGCGCTGCTCGCCGGCCGCGCCGCGCTGCGTCTCGGCGCGGGGCGGGTGTACGTCGGCCTGCTCGACGACAGGCTGCTCGGCGTCGATCCCCTGCAACCCGAACTGATGTTGCGGCCGGTGACCGAGGCGATCGGTCTGGCCAGCGTGCTGGCCGTCGGGCCGGGCCTCGGCCGGTCGGACGCGGCGCGCGAGCTGCTGCGCACATCGATCGACACCGCGCTGCCGCTGGTGCTCGACGCCGATGCGCTGAACCTGCTGGCGCTGCATCCGGTGCTGGCCGGCCGCCTGCGCCGGCGAGCGCTGCCCTCGCTGCTGACGCCGCATCCGGCCGAAGCGGCGCGCCTGCTCGGCAGCGACGTCGAAGCGGTGCAGCACGAGCGCGTCGCCAGCGCACTCGAACTCGCCCAGCGCTTCAATGCCTGCGTGGTGCTCAAGGGTTGCGGCAGCGTGCTGGCCTCACCCGAGGGGGACTGGTCGATCAATCCGACCGGCAACCCGGGCATGGCCAGCGCCGGCATGGGCGACGTGCTGACCGGCATCGTCGCCGCTCTGCTGGCCCAGGGCTGGGAAGCCTGGCCCGCGCTGGCGGGTGCCGTCTGGCTGCATGGCGAGGCGGCCGATCGACTGGTCGCCAGCGGCAGCGGCCCGATCGGGCTCGCCGCCGGCGGACTGATCGATGAGGCGCGCGCGGCGCTCAATCACGCGATCGACCCGCATTCCGCCTGACCCGGCCAGGGGCATGGCCTGCGACCTGCATGGAATGGCGGTCTACGGACAGGCAATGCCACCAAGCGCATGAAATGGACTTCTCAGACATGGCAGCCCGTAGACGCCCTGTGGATACGGCCCGCAGGCCAGGCTAACGCCACGAACCGCGCAGCAGCTCCTCGAGTACCGCGCTCCAGCCCTGGGCGATGTTGCCGAGGTTGTAACCGCCGCCGCCGAAGGCCATCAGCCGGCCCTTGCACAACTCGTTGGCCAGGCGGCACAGGCGCTGGGTGGCGTGGGCGTGCGATGCGGGCGACAGGGCGAGATGGGCGAGCGGGTCGCCCTTGAGACTGTCGGCACCGCACTGGAGCAGGACGAAGTCCGGCCGCTGATCGCGCAGGAATTCCTCGGCGATTTCCCAGGCGTCGAGAAAGTCGGCGTCGGTCGCGCCGGGCAGCAGCGGCAGATTGAGCTTGCTGCCTTCGGCCTTGCCGGCGCCGCGTTCGTGCGCATGGCCGGTGCCCGGATAGAGGTAGCGTCCGTCCTCGTGAATGTCGACGACGATCAGATCCGGATCCTGCTCGTAGGTGTAGAACACGCCGTCGCCGTGATGCACGTCGATATCCACATAGGCAACGCGGCGCACCCCGTAGGTGTCGCGCAGGCGGTCGATGACCATCCCGATATCGTTGATCACGCAGAATCCGGCCGCCGAATTGCGGCGCGCGTGATGCAGCCCGCCGATCGGCTGGAAGCTGCGCGGAACCTTGCTGCCGATGACGCACGACAGCGCATCCAGCGCCGTGCCGCCGACCGCGCCGGCCGCTTCGAAGACGCCGGGAAAACACGGCGTGTCGCCGTAATCGAGCAAGCCTTCTCCGGTTTGCGAGCCGCGTATGATCCGGTCCACGTAGGCCCGGGTGTGAAAACCCATCAACTCCTCCGCGCTCGCAATACGCGGTTCGAGCCGTTGCACCGAGGACAGCAAGCCGCGCCGCAGCGCCTCGTCGAGAAACGCCTGCTGGCGATCGACCGAGAAGGGATGGCCTTCAGGGAAGCCGTAACGGCGCAGCGGCTCACCCGCGCCCAGCAGTACCTCGAATTCGAAGGCCATGGCCGCGCAGGGTCAGCTCTTCTTGTGGCTGCCGTCGCAGAACGGCGCGTTGGCCGTGCCCTTGCAGCCGCAGAACCACATCTGTTTGCTCTCCGCGGCCTGCCAGGCGATCGGTTCGAACTCGCTGCCCTTGTGCGAACCGTCGCAGAACGGCTGGCTCTTGCTGCGCCCGCAGGCGCACCACCAATAGGTCTTGCCGGCTTCCACGTCGACGGCAAACGGCGTGTCGGACGCGCGAATGGCAGGGCTCATGTCAAATCTCCTCCTCGGGCTTTCGACTCGTCATGGATTCATTCTAGCCCGGATATTTCGCGAGTGTCGCGAGCGAGTCGCGCTGGCATCCGTTTGGGCACGACGAGACGGGTATCATGCGGCTTCGACGCGCCACGGCGACCCGATGACCCCGACCCACCATCCCCTGCGCGGCATCGTTCTGCTGTTGATCGCCCTGCTCGCCTTCGCCAGTTTCGATGCGACGGCCAAGTTCTTGTCGACGCGCTACCCGGTGCCCATGCTGGTGTGGGCGCGATATACCCTGCCCTGTCTGCTGCTCGCGTTGTGGTTCGGTCCGCGCCAGGGGCGCGGTCTGGTCGCGACGCGGCACCCTGCATTGCAGGTCACGCGGGCGAGCTTGCTGCTGGTGTGCACCGCGGCCGGGATGACGGCGGTACGCACGATTCCGCTCGCCGAGGCGACCGCTATCCTGTTCGTCGCCCCGCTGCTGGTGACGATTGCGGCCGGCCCGCTGCTCGGCGAACGCGTGCCGCGGATCGCGTGGATCGCCACCCTGGTCGGCTTCGGTGGCGTATTGCTGATCGCGCGACCGGGCGCCGGCTTCGATCCTGCCGGCTTCGCGCTGATGCTGCTCGCCGCGGTCAGCTTCGCCGGATACCAGTTGCTGACCCGTCGATTGGCTGGCACGGATCGCTCGCTGGTCACCCTGTTCTACACGATGACGGTCGGCGCCGTCGCGATGACGCTGGGCCTGCCCTTGTTCTGGACCAGCTTGACGCCGCCTCCGCTGCATCTGCTGCTGATCGCCTCGCTCGGCGTCTGGGGCATGCTCGGGCACTTTCTGCTGATCAGCGCGTTTTCGCACGCGCCGGCGTCGACGCTTTCGCCGTTCCTGTACTTTCAGATGGTCTGGGCCAGCCTGCTCGGCTGGCTAGTCTTCTCGCATCTGCCGGACGGGCTGACCTCGATCGGTATCGGCTGCATCGCCGCTGCCGGGCTGTCGCTCGCCCTGGCCCAACGCTCGCGGATGCTCGCGCCAGGGGCCGCTTCGCCCGCCGCCCAAGGCGACTAGTACTAGCCCGGCTGCGGATACGGATACAGCATGTTGAGTGCCTGGCTCTGCCCGTTCGGCTGGACGATGCGCACATGGTCGCGGCGGAACTCGCGCGCATGATGCAGCCCGCAAGAATGGGCGATCATGTCGATCTCGCGATTCATGTTGAGGCAGTAGTTGGCGACCCGTTGGGATTTCTCCTCGACCACCAGGCCGCGCTGCAGTCGCGGGTCGTGCGTCGTCACGCCGGCCGGACAGGTGTTCAAGTGGCAGCGCAGCGCCTGCACGCAACCGAGCGCGAACATGAATCCGCGCGCGGAATTGACGAAATCGGCCCCCGCCGACAGCGCCCACGCGGCGCGCGCCGAAGTGACCAGCTTGCCGGCCGCGATGACTCTGACTCGTTGCTTGAGACCGGCTTCGAGCAGCGCATCGACCACGCGCGGCAGCGCCTCGTCGATCGACAGCGACACATGGTCGGCCAGCGCCTGCGGTGCGGCACCCGATCCACCCTCGCCGCCGTCGATCGCCAGGAAATCCGGCGCGCTGGCCACGCCACGCCGCAGCACGGCTTCGCACAGCTCGTTCATGAACTGCCAGCCGCCAATCGCGGTCTTCACGCCGACCGGTTTGCCGGTCAGGTCACGCACGAAGACGATCTTGTCCAGCAACTGATCGACGTTGGCGATGTCGAGATGCCGGTTCGGGCTGATCGAATCATGGCCGACCGGAATGCCGCGAATTCCGGCGATCTCGGCGGTGACCTTGGCCCCCGGCAGGACGCCGCCCTTGCCGGGCTTGGCGCCCTGCGACAGCTTGATCTCGAAGGCGCGGACCTGCTCGATCGCCGCCAGCTCGCGCAGCCGTGGCTCCGACATTTTGCCGGCGGCGTCGCGCACGCCGTACTTGGCGGTGCCGATCTGCATCATGATGTCGCAGCCGCCTTCGAGGTGATACGGCGACAGGCCGCCTTCGCCGGTGTCCATCCAGCATCCCGCCAGCGCCGCACCGCGCGACAGCGACTGTACCGCCGGCTTCGAGATCGCCCCGTAGCTCATGCCGCTGATGTTGATGATCGAGCGCGCGACGAACGGCTGCTCGCAAAAGCCCTCGCCGATGGCCAGCGGCGGCGTCGCAAGGCGCTCGTCCTCGAGCACGGGAAACGGCGCGTTGACGAAAATCAGCGCGCCGGCTTGGTGCATGTCGTAGGTCGAGCCGAAACCGATCACCCCGCCCTCGTCCTTGGCCAGCCGGTAGATCCAGCCACGGGTCGCCCGGTTGAACGGCATCTCCTCGCGGTCGCCGAGAAAGAAGTATTGACGAAAGTTCTCGCCGAGCTGCTCGAAGAAATAGCGCAGGTGACCGACGATCGGGTAGTTGCGCAGGATGGCGTGCTTCTTCTGGGTGATGTCCTGCACGTACCAATAAATGAGCCCGCCGAGCAGCAGCAAGGTGATCAGCACGCCGAGGCTGGCCTTCAATACCGACATCATTTCGTCCATGGAGGGGTTCCTCGACACCGCGCGAGCGAAGAACGCGCTCGCCGCCGATGATAGAATCGACCGAGCTCAATTGCAGCACTGCAGACGCGGTGCTCGCGACGCGTAGCGAATCATAGGGGATTCCCCATGCAATCGACAGATCAGCTCGCAGTGGCAATCCAGCGCGATGCCGCGCTCGCCCTGGCGGAAGATGTCGGCACCGGCGACCTGACGGCCAGCCTGATCCCGCACGGCCGTCCGGCGCAAGGACGCGTCATTTCGCGAGAAGCGGCCATTTTATGCGGCTGCAGATGGTTCGACGCATGTTTCCACGCGCTCGACGCCACGGCAAGCATCACCTGGCGTGCCCAGGAAGGCGAGCGTATCGAGGCCGGGCAGACGCTGTGCGACATCACCGCGGAAACGCGTGCACTGCTCACCGCCGAGCGCGCCGCGCTGAACTTCCTGCAGCTGCTTTCCGGCACCGCCACCGTCACGCGACGCTTCGTCGACGCGGTGGCGGGAACCGGCGCGCAGATCGTCGATACCCGCAAAACGCTGCCGAGTCTGCGATTGGCGCAGAAGCATGCAGTGCGAATCGGCGGCGGCACCAATCACCGGATGGGCCTCTACGATGGCATTCTGATCAAGGAGAACCATATCCTCGCGGCGGGCGGCATCAGGCCGGCACTCGAACAGGCGCGTGCGATCGCGCCGTCCAACGTGTTCATCCAGATCGAAGTCGAGACCCTGGCGCAGTTGGGCGAGGCACTCGATGCCGGTGCCACCATGGTATTGCTCGACAACATGACGCTCGAACAGATGCGCGAGGCTGTCGCGATCAACTCGGGGCGGGCAGCGCTCGAGGCATCGGGCGGGGTCAAGTTCGAGCGGGTGCGGGCGATCGCCGAAACCGGTGTGGACCGAATTTCGATCGGCACACTGACCAAGGATCCGCGGGCGATCGATCTCTCGCTGCGCCATGTCGAGGTGTGAGAATTTGACTCGCCGGCTTGTGCCATCCGTGCAACGCGGGTTATAAACACAAGAGGCGGCGGCGCTCGCCACATCGTCATATCCGCTTGCCCCCATGACAAACGGGTTGACTTCGAACGACTTCATTCGCAGGGAAAACGCTGGATGCTGTTCATCCTCTACTACTTGATCGCAGTCGTGGTCCTGATCCTGCACTTCACCGGTTACCTGGCGCGACGCAACCTGGAATGGATCGTGTACCTGCTGGCGGCCACCGTGTTTCCCGCTGTCCTGTATCTCTGAAACCTGCCCTGTTGACGCACCCGCCTGACAGGCCGGGTTCGATCGGCGATCAGGGCTTGACCGCGACCAGGTCGATCAAGGCCGACATGCCGTCATGTCCGGCGCCCTCGCGAACCACATCGTCGTGACTCGCCAGGTGGCGGATATCCAGCTCGGCAAACGCCTCGCGCAGCAAGGGCTCGGTGTACAGGTTCTCGGCAAGCGGCGGTCCGCCAGTCCGGTAGGCGAGTTGCTCGGGCCGATAGCCCTGCAGGATCAGAACGCCGCCGGGCCGCAAGGCGCGAACGATTCCGCGAAAAACGAACGCCCGCTCGTCGGGCGCGGCAAACTGGATGAAGATTGCCGCGATCAGGTCGTAGCAGGCTGTCGGCCACTCGATCTGCAGAATATCGGCGACGACGTGACGAACCGGAACGCCGTGGCGCGCGGCGAAGCGACTTGCCTTGTCGACCGCCACCGTCGAGATGTCGAAGGCATCGACTTCGAGCCCTTGCCGGGCAAGCCAGACGCTGTTGCGCCCCTCGCCATCGGCGATCGAGAGTGCGCGCTGACCCGGCACGAGCCACGCCATGCTGGCAGCAAGAAAGGCGTTTGGCGCTTCGCCGAACAGGAAGTCCTCGCGCGAATAGCGCTGGTTCCAGGTTTTCGCGGCGTCCGCGAAGCTCATGCCGCGACGTGGCGGGCGATGAAATCCTTGACCGCCTGCACGTCGGGCTCGATCACCACCGAACGCTGCGGCAGATCTTCGATATTCTCGAAGCCGGGCGGGCGCAGCGGCGCGCGGCCGAGCGCTTCGCCAATGGTTTCGGCGAACTTGGCCGGCAATGCGGTTTCCAGGCAGATCAGGGGAACGCCCGCCTCGCGATGCTCGAGCCCGACCTTGATGCCGTCGGCGGTGTGGGTGTCGATCATCAGTTCGTGGCGTTCGAAGACCCGGCGAATCGTCGCCAGCCGGTCGGCGTGAGTGCTGCGCCCGGAGACGAAACCATGGTCGGCGATCCCGGCAAACCACGGCGTGCCGGACAGGTCGAATGCGCCGCCGCGATCGACCGACGTCCACAGTTCGCGTACCTTGCTCGCGTCGCGCCCAACCAGATCGAAGACGAAGCGCTCGAAGTTCGAAGCCTTGGAGATGTCCATCGACGGGCTCGATGTCTGGCGGGTCTCCGCGGTGGCGCGCGGACGATAGACACCGGTGCGGAAGAACTCGTCGAGCACGTCGTTCTCGTTGGTCGCCAGGATCAGCCGGCGGATCGGCAAGCCCATCATGCGCGCAATGTGGCCGGCGCAAATGTTGCCGAAGTTGCCCGAGGGGACGGAAAAGCTGACCGCTTCGCCGTCGTGCCGGGTGGCCGCGAAATAGGCCTTGAAGTAATAGACGATCTGCGCCGATACCCGCGCCCAGTTGATCGAGTTGACGGTGCCGATGCGGTATTTTGCCTTGAAGGCATGGTCGTTGGAGACCGCCTTGACGATGTCCTGGCAGTCGTCGAATACGCCGCGCACCGCCAGGTTGTGGATGTTCGGATCCTGCAGGCTGAACATCTGCGCGGTCTGGAAGGCGCTCATCTTGCCAAGCGGCGACAGCATGAAGACCCGGATGCCGCGCTTGCCGCGCATCGCATATTCGGCCGACGAGCCGGTGTCGCCACTTGTCGCGCCGAGGATGTTGAGCGACTGGCCATTGCGCGTCAGCACGTACTCGAACAGATTGCCGAGCAACTGCATGGCGATGTCCTTGAACGCCAGCGTCGGTCCGTTCGAAAGCGCCAGCAGATGCAGCCCCGGCTCGAGCGTTCTGAGCGGTGTGATGTCCTGCGGGTCTTCGTCGGCACGCGCGTTGCAGTAGATATCGGCGGTGTAGGTGCGGTCAATGATGGCCTTGAGGTCGGCCAGCGGGATGTCGTCGGCAAACAGGGAAAGGAGCGACAGGGCAAGCTCCCGGTAGTTCATCCGGCGCATCGCCGCCAGGTCGGATGCGGCCAGCCGCGGATAGTCCATCGGCATCGCGAGGCCGCCATCGGGCATCAAGCCAGCGAGCAGGATGTCGGTAAAGCGGCTGGCCGATCCGGCGTCCTTGACGTGGCCGCGCGTACTGATGTACTCCATCAGGCCTTCTTGCCTTTGTCCGGATCCTGCGAATCGCGCAGTTCGCGCAGCCAGCGCACGGCGTTAAGTCGTTTCTCGAACTCCGGGTAGTCGGGCGCAGCCTGACGCAGTCGCTCGAGAATGCGCTCGGCGCCATCGAGCCAGGCCTTGCTGTCCTTGCGTCCGGTCCGGTGCGCGACATGCGCCATGCGCTCGTAGAGCGCCGACAGCCCGCTGAGTATCTCGATGCTTTCTCCGACCTCGGCAGCCAGTTTTTCGAGGATGTCGATGCCTTCCTGGAACGCTGCCTCGGCTTCGGCATCCTGCATCATCTCGAACGCGACGTCGCCGATGCGCTCCATCGATACGGCCAGATGGCGCTGGGCGATCGGGCCCGGCGCCTCGCGGGCCAGCCAGCGCCTCAGTCCGAGGCTTTCCCGGTAAGCATGCCGCGCATCGGATAGCCGGCTCGACAGCCGTGACGCATCGCCGACCTTGTCCCACGCGCTCGCCAGATCCCGCCGCGTTTGCAGCGAGCCGCTGTTGCGATGCAGTTGCTGGCGTATCGCCAGACTCTCGCGATAGGCCCAGCCGGCCTGCTCGTTGCGCTGGTTGCTGCGCTCGATGTCGCCGATCTTCTCCCAGGAAACCGCCAGGGCCCGCGCGAGTTCGGGCGTCGGCGACTGCGCGTGCGCATCCATGCGCAACTGCAGCGCGCTGCGAAACGCCTTTTCGGCGACGGCGAGATCGCCGGCCTTGCGGGCGAGGCCGCCGAGCTTGTCCCAGGAAACCGCGAGATCCTGGGCCGAACGCGGCACCGGCGATTCGTCGTGGAGTTTTTTTCGCAGATGGAGGCTCTCGCGGTAAGCCATTTCCGCCGCATCCATCCGCCGCGCCATGCGCGCGATGTTGCCGATGCGGTCCCAGGCCATCGCCAGATCGCGTGCGCTCTCGATGCACGGCGCCTCCTCGTGCAGACGCTTGCGCCGCGCCAGACATTCGCGATAGGCAGTCTCCGCCTCTTCCAGGCGATTGGCATGACGCGCGACATTGCCGATCTTCTCCCAGGCCAAGGCCAGATCACGACGACCGGCCAGGGTCGGCAAGGCACCGAACACCTGCTCGCGCAGCCATTGGCATTCGCGATAGGCGGTCGCCGCCTTGTCGAGCTGCCCGAGATCGAGCGCGGCATCGCCGACCTTTTCCCAGGACAGCGCGAGATCGCGTGCCGAGGCGACGCTCGGATGCACCTCGTGCAGTTCATGCCTCAGCTTGAGGCTGTCCATGTAGGCCCGCCAAGCGTAATCGAAATTGCCCAGCTTGCGCGCGGTATCCCCGACGCGGTTGAAGGAAACCGACAGGTCGCGCGCAGTCTGCGGGGTGTGCAGTTCCCAGTCCAGATCCTGGCGAATCGCCAGCGCCTCGCGAAACGCCCGGTCCGCCTCGTCCAGATGGCCTTCTTCCAGCGCCAGATCGCCGATGTGATTCCATGACAGCGACAACTCGCGCGACGCGTCGTGCCCCGGCATTCGGCGCATCCAGCGCTGGCGAACGCGCAGAGCCTCGCGATAGGCCTCACCGGCTGCCTCGTAGTTGCCGAAATGCATCGCGATGTCACCGACCCTGTCATACGACCCGCCAAGCTCGTGCCAGCCTCGCTCGGTATTGGGCTCGCGCCCCCTGGCCACCGCGAGAACCTGATCGGCAATCCTCTGCGCAAGCGGGTAGGCGCCCTGAGCGATCGCAGCATCGACGGCGGCGAATCCATCGCCGATCGACAATTCGTCGTCCGGCCGGGAATCGCGTCGCTCCTGCCAGCGGTCGACCGAAGGCAGCAAATGGGCAACCGCCTGTGCCTCGGGTTCGATATCGAGTACGGGCAATGGCGGCAGAGGCGATTCCGCGACCTCGCCGCCATTGGGCTGGATGTCCGGTGCCGCCATTTCCCCCTGCTCGCCAACGATTCGGAGTACCAGATATTCGAACTGCAGCGGGATCATTTCGGTCAGCGCATTGCGTAAATCCCCCGGCAACACGACCAGCAGCGGACGCCCGACTTCGCGCGACAGCCGCTCACGCTCATTGACGAGTCGGCGCAGCAGCCCGATGCGCGCCTCCTCGACCGGTGCGACGTCGCCAACGACTGCGCTCAGATCGAGCCAGATCGGCGATCCCGAGTCCGAATAGCCAGGCTCACGACGCACCATGACATCGAACTGGTCGGCGAGATCGTCGGGCTCGGAAGGGGCAAGCACCTGGAGCGGCTTTGCGCGCAGCGCAAGGGATTCGCGCAATCGCTCGCGCAGTTCAATCGCCGCCGTGTGCGACTCCGACAACAGAAAGACATAGGCAAGACCGTCGACCGCGTCGAGAAACAGCTTGATCTCGCCCAGCGTCCGCTCCGCCCGCAGATGTGGCGGGCGGCCGTCGGGCGAATCCGCATTCCCGGCGACTTGATCGTCAGACATTCGGTCCAAGTTGCCTCTCATTGCATCCGCCGATAACGCTGCCCCATGCCTAACGCGCGGCGAGCTGCTCGAGCCGGATGCGGGTTACCTTGCCGGAAACGGAGCCGAGCGCTTCGATTCGTGCGATCGCGGCATTGACCTGCTTCTCGATCGTCAGATGCGTCAGCAGAATGATGTCGGTCTGCAGTTCGCCTTCCGGCGGCTCCTTCTGGATCATCGCGTCGATCGAGATGCTCGAATCTGCAAGGATGCGCGTCACGTCGGCCAGTACGCCCGGCCTGTCTTCCACCCGCATGCGCAGATAGTAGGCGGTCTCGACCGCCTCCATCGGCAGAACCGGCAGATCGGAAAGACGGTCGGGCTGAAACGCGAGGTGTGGTACACGATGCTCCGGGTCGGCCGTATGCATGCGCGTGACATCGACTAGATCAGCCACCACGGCGCTGGCGGTCGGTTCGGCGCCGGCACCGCGGCCGTAGTAGAGGGTCGAGCCAACCGCATCGCCCTGCACGAGAACCGCGTTCATCACGCCTTCGACATTGGCGATCAGGCGCTTGGCGGGAATCAGCGTCGGGTGTACGCGCAGCTCGACGCCATTCGGCTTGCGTTTGGTGATGCCCAGCAGCTTGATGCGATAGCCCAGCTGTTCGGCATAGACGATGTCCTCGCGTGTCAGCCTGGAGATACCCTCGGTGTAGCACTTGGCGAACTGCATCGGGATGCCGAAAGCGATCGCGCTCATGATGGTGAGCTTGTGCGCGGCATCGATGCCCTCGATATCGAAAGTGGGATCGGCCTCGGCGTAGCCCAGCTCTTGCGCCTCGGCCAGCACCGCGTCGAAGCTCAACCCCTTGTCGCGCATTTCGGACAGGATGAAGTTGGTCGTTCCGTTGATGATGCCGGCGATCCACTGAATGCGGTTGGCGGTGAGGCCCTCGCGCAGCGCCTTGATGATCGGAACGCCGCCCGCCACCGCCGCCTCGAAGGCAACCATGACGCCCTTGTTTTGCGCCGCTGCGAAAATCTCGTTGCCGTGGTTGGCGAGCAATGCCTTGTTGGCCGTAACCACGTGCTTGCCGTTTTCGATGGCCTTGAGTACCAACTCCTTGGCCACGCCGCAGCCGCCGATCAGTTCGACCACGATGTCGATGTCCGGATCGGCCACCACCGCGAACGCATCGTCGGTGACGCTTGCCTTCCCCGCTGCTACCCGATTTGCCAGATCGAGGTTCTTGTCGGCCACGCGCGTGATGCGAATCGGGCGGCCGGCACGTCGGGTGATTTCTTCTTCATTGCGCGCGAGAACGGTAAACGTGCCGCCGCCGACGGTGCCAATGCCGAGCAGGCCAACATTGATGGGTTTCATTTCATTGTCTTCCGGAAACTGAAGGCGGGAATCGAATAGCCCGCGCGAAAGTAAAAGGCATGCGCCCGGCTGCGCTGGGTGCCGGAATCGAGCGCCACCACGTCGCAGCCAAGTTCGCGGGCCCTGGATTCGAGTGCGGTAAGCAGGGCGCCCCCGAACCCGTGCGAACCGCGCGAAGCGTCACTCACCAGATCGTCGATGTAGAAGCGGCGGCCCTCCGCGGTGTTCTCGATGACGCGCCACAGCGCCACCGCGCATACCGCATCCCCGTCGACGGCGAGGGTCATGCGGGCGCCTCCCGCGAAGAGCTGCGCCAACCGCTCGACATACTCTCCGGGCAGCCGGTCGCGCAACTGCCGATGAACCGGCTCAGCCCTGGATAGCCACTGCATCCCGACGATGCATCCGGCGTTATCGGTAACCTCGATAAATTCCAAGTCAGGTTCCGTGACGCTTGCGCCAATGCTCGAGAAACCGGCCGATGCGGCAGACAGCCTCCGTCAGGTCGTCGGCGTTGGGCAGGAACACCAAGCGAAAGTGGTCCGCGCGCGGCCAGTTGAACCCCGAGCCCTGCACCAGCAGAACCTTCTGATCGAGCAGCAGATCGAGGATGAATTGCTGGTCATCGACGATCGGATACATCTTGGAATCGAGTCTCGGGAACAGGTACATCGCGGCATCGGGCTTGACGCAGGTCACCCCGGGCAGGTCGGTCAGAAGCATCCAGGCGAGGTCGCGCTGCTTGCCGAGCCGGCCGGTCGGCAGCACCAGATCCCCGATGCTCTGGTAGCCACCGAGCGCCGTCTGGATTGCGTACTGGGCCGGAACATTGGCGCACAAACGCATCGAGGCCAGCATGTTCAAGCCTTCGATATAGTCGTTCGCATGGGCTTTCTCGCCTGAAATCACCAGCCAGCCGGCACGGTAGCCGCAGGCCCGGTAATTCTTGGACAACCCGTTCATGGTGATGCACAGCACGTCGTCGGCCAGCGAAGCGAGCGATGTATGCTGGGCTCCGTCGTACAGCACCTTGTCGTAGATTTCGTCGACGAAGACGATCAGGCGATTCTGCCGCGCGATCTCCAGCATTTCCCGCAGGAACTCCGGCGGATAGAGCGCGCCGGTCGGGTTGTTTGGATTGATGACCACGATGGCGCGCGTGCGCGGCGAGATCTTGCGGCGAATGTCGTCGAGATCGGGCAGCCAGCCGGCACCTTCGTCACACAGATAGTGGCGGGCATTGCCACCGGCAAGGCTGACCGCCGCCGTCCACAGCGGGTAATCGGGCGCGGGCACCAGCACTTCGTCGCCGTTGTCGAGCAGGGCCTGCTGCGTCATGACGATCAGCTCGGACACCCCGTTGCCGATGATGATGTCTTCGATCGTCACGCCCTTGATTTTCTTGCGTTGCGTCTCGTGCATGATCGCCTTGCGCGCGGCGAACAGACCCTTCGAATCGCAATAGCCGGAAGCCTGCGGCAGGTTGTGGATGACGTCCTGGACGATCTCGTCCGGCGCCTCGAAACCAAAGGCGGCGGGGTTGCCGATGTTCAGCTTGATGATGTGGTGGCCGTCTTCCTCCATTTCCTTGGCGCGCTGCAACACCGGACCACGGATGTCGTAGCAAACGTTGGCAAGTTTGGCGGACTTGAGTATCGGCGGCGACAGCGAATCAGGTTCGATCGGCTTCTCCGCGGTTGCCGCGGCACGCAGTTGGCTGGCGGTCAAGACGGGCCGTCCTTTCTGGTTGGGGCTTCAATGCAGCGCATGCCCTGGCGAGTGCCGTCGGCCGCACTTGCGGAAGGGTCTGACGACGCAGCGACCGGATGGAGGTTCCCGATCATTGCGCCACGGCGGTCTCGCGACAGAACCTGCTGCGCGAAAAGGTATAATCCTACCCGACCTCGATTTCCCTCGCAATCAAAGGGATAAGCCCCAACTTGAAACTTCATCTCGACTCCAGTGGCGCCCAGAACGTATTCACCGCCTGCGGCGATGGCTTTGTGGAGATCAACAGGACAATGCGCTATGACCGCGGCGTCATCGTCCTGGCCGATCGCATCATCGAGGACTGGGGCCAGGGGGGCGTATCGGGCCTTTGCGCCGACCACATCAGCCAGTTGGTCGCACTGGCCCCTGGAATCGTGCTGCTGGGCACGGGAAGTCGGCAGCGCTTTCCCTCGCCCGCCCAGTTGCGTCCATTGATCGAGGCGCAAATCGGCTACGAAGTGATGGATCTCGCCGCTGCCTGTCGAACCTACAACCTGCTTGCCGGCGAAGGCCGCAAGGTCGCTGCGGCCTTGTTGTTCGACGGGCCCTGACAAAAGACCCTGGCCGCCACTCCGGCGGCGACCCGAAGACCCGAATGTCCGATCTCGCCCTTTCCCGGCGCTGGCTGTTGATCCTCCTGGCGAGCCTGACCGTTGGCTGGTTCGGATCGCTCGACCATCGCCGGCTGATCAAGCCCGACGAAGGGCGCTACGCCGAGATCGCCCGCGAGATGGCTGCCAGTGGCGACTGGATCACGCCCCGCCTGAACGGCATCAAGTACTTCGAAAAACCCCCGCTGCAGTACTGGGCGACCGCAGCCGCGTTCAAGGCGTTCGGCGAGCACGACTGGACGGCCCGAATCTGGCCGGCCATCACCAGCTTCCTCGGAATACTGCTGGCCGGATTCACCGCCCGCCGCCTGTTCGGCCCCACCGCCGGATGGTTCGCCGCCGCGGCGCTGGCAAGCAGCTTCTTCTACCTCGTGATCGGTCACTTCAATACCCTGGACATGGGGCTGTGCTTCTTTCTCCAGTTCGCGTTCTCGAGCTTCCTGCTTGCCCAGCGCGGCGGCGCATCGGTCGAGGAGTGTCGCAAATGGATGCTGCTCGCATGGGCCGGGGCGGCATTTGCCGTGCTTTCCAAGGGCCTGATATCGCTTGTCCTGCCTGGCGCGACGCTGGTGCTCTACAGCCTGCTGACACGCGATTTCTCGGCTTGGCGGAAACTTCATCCGCTGTCGGGACTCGCCCTGTTTCTCGCAATCGCGGCGCCATGGCATGTGCTCGCCTCGCTGCACAACCCGGAGTTCGCCCACTTCTACTTCATTCATGAGCACTTCGAACGCTTTCTGACCAAGGTTCACGGCCGGGTCGAACCCTGGTGGTATTTCGTTCCAGTGTTGTTCGCGGCGGCCCTGCCGTGGAGCACCCTGGCTTGCCACGCTACGGTCGCACAGTGGAACGATCCGGGTGACCGGGGCCGCGCATTGCGCTTTCTCGCCATCTGGTGCGGTTTCACGCTGCTGTTCTTCAGTGCCTCCGGTTCCAAGCTACCGTCCTACATCCTGCCGATCCTGCCGGCCTTCGCCCTGATTGTCGGTGGGTTTCTGACCCGGGTAACGGCGATGGCAATGGCGATCCACGCAACCCCGACTGTTCTGCTCGCAGCAGCGGCACTCGCGCTCGCGCCCCGCGTCAGCGGCCGTGCCGATGCCGAAACGCCGCTCGCGCTACTGCAAGCCTACGAGAGGATACTGGTGGGCGCCGCGTCGATCTGGCTGCTGAGCGGCCTGATCGCCGTCTGGCTCGCCCGTCGCAAGCGGATTCGCGAAGCTGCGTTGTCGCTCGCGATCGGAAGCTTCGCCATGGGCATGCTGGCGATGCTCGGGCACGAGAATCTGAGTCCGTCGAACTCCGCCTGGCACATCGCCCGACAGGTGAAGCCGATGCTCGCGCCAGACACTCCCTTTTATGCCGTGCGCTACTTCGAGCATACGCTGCCGTACTACCTGCAGCACACCCTCACGCTGGTGGACTACCGCGACGAGATGGACTTCGGCCTGAATCAGGAACCGCACCTCGGGGTGCCGACGGTGGCACAATTCGAACTTCGCTGGCGTGCCGATGCCGATGCGTTCGCCGTGATGACCGAAGACATGCGCCAGCAACTCGAATCCCGCGGCCTGCCGATGCAGATCGTCGCCCGCGACACGCGACGCGTGATCATCAGGAAACCTCGACCCTGAAAACACCACGATGACAAGTCTTTCCTTCGTCCTGATACTCACCGGCGTGCTGCTCAATGCCGCGGCACAACTGCTGCTCAAGGCGGGCACCAATGCCGTCGGGCACTTCGATTTTCATATCGACAACGCCATCCCTGTCGGATGGAAACTCGCTACCGAACCGCACATCATGAGCGGCGTCGCCTGTTATGTGGTCAGTCTGGTAGTGTGGATCATGGCGCTGTCCCGGGCTCCAGTCTCGATCGCCTACCCGATGCTGTCGATCGGCTACGTCGTCAATGCCGCCGTAGCACACTACTGGCTCGGCGAAGTCATCAATTTTCAGCGCATGCTGGGAATCGGCGTCATCGTGGTCGGGGTGTTCATCGTTGCTCGTTCCTCCTGAAACCGACTCGCCTCAATGTCCGCTACGCCGTTTCTGCCCTTTACCCGCCCCTCCATCGACGAAGCGACCGTCTCCGGCGTTGCCGAGGTGCTGCGCTCAGGCTGGCTCACCACCGGCACCCATTGCCGCGCGTTCGAGGCGGCGCTCTCGGCCTACTTTGGCGGGCGGCCCGTGCGTGTCACCAACTCCGGTACCGCTGCGCTCGAACTGGGTCTTGCACTGTGCGACATCGGTCCCGGCGACGAGGTGATCACCACGCCGCTGACCTGGGCCGCCACCGGCAACGTCATCGCCCGCCGCGGCGCGCGCCCGGTCTTCGTCGACGTCGACCGGCGAACCCGCAACATCGATCTCGCGCGGGCCGAGGACGCGATCAGCCCCAGCACGCGCGCCATCATGCCGGTCGACCTGGCCGGACTGCCGGTCGGGCGCGAAGCACTCTACGACTTCGCCAGCAGTTACAACCTGCGCGTGATCGAAGACGCCGCCCAGTCGATGGGCGCCAACTCGAACGGCCGGCGCATCGGCAGCGCCGGCGATCTGGTCTCGTTCAGTTTTCATGCCAACAAGAACATGACCTGCGGCGAAGGCGGCTGCCTGGTTGTCAGCAACGAGGCCGAAGCCGCACGCTGTGAGCGCCTGCGGCTGCAAGGCATGACGCGCGACGCCGACATGAACATGGAAATCGAGGAGATCAGCGGCAAGTTCAACATGACCGACATCGCCGCGCGCATCGGGCTCGGGCAACTTTCGGCGCTCGACGGCTTCAACGCCCGGCGCCACGAACTCGCACGGCGCTATTTCACCACGTTGGAGCCTTCGCTGGGCCTGGAAATGCCGGTCGCCGATTTCGAGCAATCCAACTGGCACATGTTCCAGGTCTTGCTACCGCTTGAGAAACTGATGATCTCGCGCGGCGAGTTCATCCGCCGCATGCTTGCACTTGGGATCGGCATCGGTGTTCATTACCCCGTGACGCACCTGTTCGCAGCGTACCGCAGATTGGGCTGGAAGGATGGCGATTGCCCTCACGCCGAACGCATCGGCGCACGCACCGTCACCCTGCCGCTGTTCCCCGCGATGACCGATGCTGACGTCAAACGCGTCTGCGAATCCCTTGCCATGGTCGTGCGGGAGGCAGCAAGATGAGCCAGCCCGAACTCTCGGTCGTCATACCCGTCTACAACGAGGAGGCCGGGCTGCAACGCCTGTTCGACCGTCTCTACCCGGCGCTCGACGCACTCAGCATCTCCTACGAAATCATCTTCGTAAACGATGGCAGCCGCGACCGTTCGGCGGCAATTCTGGCCGATCAGTTCCGCCTGCGGCCTGACGTGACACGAGTCGTGCTGTTCGCGGCGAACTTCGGCCAGCACATGGCGATTATGGCTGCCTTCGAGCACAGCCGAGGCGACAAGGTCATCACGCTCGACGCCGACCTGCAGAACCCACCCGAAGAAATCGGCCGCCTGGTGGACAAGTTGCGCGAGGGCTACGACTATGTCGGCACCATCCGCCGGCAGCGCCAGGATTCGCTGTTTCGCCGCTACGCCTCGCGCATGATCAACCGGATCCGCGAAAAGACCACGCGCATCCGCATTACCGACCAGGGCTGCATGTTCCGCGGTTACGCGCGCAACGTGGTGGAAATGGTCAACGCCTGCAAGGAAGTCAGCACCTTCGTGCCGGCGCTGGCCTACACCTTCGCCAAGCGCCCGGTCGAAATCGAGATCGGCCACGAAGAGCGCGCGGCCGGTGAATCGAAATACTCGTTCTACAGCCTGATCCGACTCAATTTCGATCTGATGACGGCGTTTTCGCTGGTCCCGCTGCAACTCGTCTCGCTGACCGGCATGCTGCTTTCCGTGCTGTCGGTCGCCACCTACATCATCGTCATCCTGCAGCGGCTGGTCACACGGGGCCTGAGCGATGGCATCTATGTCGTCTGGGACCGCGACATCCTGCAGTTCTTCCTGACCGGCGTCATGCTGTTTTCGCTCGGCCTGATCGGCGAGTATGTCGGCCGGATCTATCAGCAGGTTCGCCCTCGTCCGCGCTACATCGTCGAAGCATTGCTGGAGAGCGGAAATCGCGCCGACCGATCGCCTGCGGCGACCCTGCCAGCAGCTGCGGCCTTTCCTGCGTCTCAGTCGACGCGGCACGCTTCATGACGCGGGCGGTCGTGTTCGCGTATCACAACGTAGGCGTCCGCTGCCTGTCCGTACTGCTGGCCCATGGGGTCGAGGTCACACGGGTCGTCACCCATCGTGACAATCCGGCTGAAGCGATCTGGTTCGACAGCGTCGCCCAGCTGGCACGACTCAACGACCTGACCGTGCTCACGCCGGACGATCCGAATACCCCGGCTGTCATGGCCGAGATCGAAGCGGCGAGGCCCGACTTCATCTTTTCCTTTTACTATCGGCACATGATCAGCATCGCGCTGTTGAACCTGGCGCCGCGCGGCGGCTACAACATGCACGGCTCGCTGCTGCCCAAGTATCGCGGCCGGGTTCCCGTGAATTGGGCGATCATCAATGGCGAGCGGGAGACCGGCGCCACGCTCCACCGCATGGTGGAGAAACCGGATGCCGGGGAAATTGTCGCCCAGCAGGCCGTGCCGATACTGCCCGACGACACCGCGCGGCAGGTATTCGACAAGGTCACCGTGGCCGCCGAGATGGCGCTCGATAGCAGCCTGCCGGCGCTGCTTGCCGGCAGCGCACCGCACGTTGCGCAGGATCTGACACGCGGCAGCTATTTCGGCGGCCGCAAACCCGAGGACGGCCGCATCGACTGGACCGGATCTGCCCGCACGATCCATAACCTCGTTCGCGCCGTGGCGCCGCCCTACCCGGGCGCCTGGTTCGAGTTCATGGGCCTGCGCTCGCGGCTGCTTCGGACCCAGGTCTCCGCCGCCACCGGACAGGCCCTCGCGAAGGCGCAGATGCTGCGCGAGGGCGAACGGCTGCTGGTCCACTGCGCGGACGGCAGCAGCTTGCGTGTGCTCGAATTCGAATGCGACGGCATAGCGCTGGATGCCGTTTCCTTCACCCAGCGATTCGGGCGCGGCCCGCATGCCCTGGGCTGACTCGATTCGCGACTCAACCCGACTGGAAAGTTCATGAAGAAGATCCTGATTCTCGGTGTCAATGGATTCATCGGCCATCACCTGTCCAAACGCATACTCGACGACACCGACTGGCACGTCCATGGCATGGACATGCAAAGCGAGCGGGTGTCGGATCTGCTCGACAATAGGCGCTTCAATTTTTTCGAAGGCGACATCACGATCAACAAGGAGTGGATCGCCTACCACGTCAAGAAATGCGATACCGTGCTGCCGCTGGTGGCGATCGCCACACCGGCCACCTATGTGCGGGAACCGCTGCGGGTCTTCGAACTCGATTTCGAGGCTAACCTGCCGATCGTGCGCGACTGCGTGAAATACGGCAAGCGCGTGATCTTTCCATCCACTTCCGAAGTCTATGGCATGTGCAAGGACGGCGAATTCGACCCGGAGAACTCGGAGCTGGTCTATGGGCCGATCAACAAGCCACGCTGGATCTATGCCTGCGCCAAGCAACTGATGGACCGCGTCATTGCAGCCTATGGCCAGCAGGAAGGGCTGGACTACACGCTGTTCCGTCCGTTCAACTGGATCGGCCCCGGCCTCGACTCGATACACACGCCCAAGGAAGGCAGTTCGCGCGTGATCACCCAGTTCCTCGGACACATCGTGCGCGGCGAGCCGATCAAGCTGGTCGACGGCGGCCAGCAGAAGCGCGCCTTCACGTACGTCGACGACGGGATCTCGGCGCTGATGAAGATCATCGCCAACAAGGACGGCATCGCCAGCGGCAACATCTACAACATCGGCAACCCGACCAACAACTACTCGGTGCGCGAACTCGCCACGATGATGCTTGCCATGGCGCGGGAATACCCCGAATACCGCGACAGCGCCGCCAGGGTCGAGATCGTCGAAACCACTTCGGGCGCCTACTACGGCAAGGGCTATCAGGACGTGCAGAACCGCGTCCCCAGGATCGACAACACCATGGCCGACCTCGACTGGGCACCACAAATCAGGATGGAAGACGCGCTGCGCAGAATATTCGAAGCCTATCGCGACCATGTCGCCGAGGCACGCAGTCTGGTGGATTGATCGCGGATGTCCGAAGCTCCTCGTCAACTCGCGCTCAAGGTCGACGTCGACACCTACCGTGGCACCTGCGAAGGCGTGCCTCGCCTGGTCGAACTGCTGAAGAAATATGGCGCACAGGCTACGTTTCTGTTTTCGCTCGGCCCGGATCACACCGGCCGCGCGATCCGGCGCGTTTTTCGTCCGGGCTTTGTCGGCAAGGTCAAGCGCACGTCCGTCGTCGAGCACTACGGCATTCGCACCCTGCTCTACGGGACGCTGCTTCCCGGGCCGGATATCGGCCGGCGCTGCGCCGACCTGTTACGTTCGGTCGCCGCGGACGGCTTCGAGACCGGCATCCACACCTGGGATCACATCAAATGGCAGGATGGCGTCGAGCACGCCGACGAGGCCTGGACCCGCCGCCAGATGCGGCTCGCCATCGATCGCTACGCCGAGGTCTTCGGCACGCCTGCGTTGACCCACGGGGCAGCGGGCTGGCAGATGAACCGCCATGCGATGCGTCTGACCCAGCGTCTGGGCTTCGACTACTGCTCCGACGGCCGAGGCGAATTTCCGTTCTATCCGGTGCAGAACGGCGAGATCATCGGTTGCCCGCAACTGCCGACCACCCTGCCGACGCTCGATGAGCTGATCGGCGTAGACGGCCTGGATTCGGTGAATGTCGCCGATCACCTGCTCGCACTGACAGCTCATTGCGATCGCGCAACGCAGGTCTACACGCTGCACGCCGAACTCGAAGGCATGCGGCTCGCCACCGTCTTCGAGCGGCTGCTCGAAGGCTGGAAGGCGCAAGCATATGAACTGGTTGCAACCCGCTCGATATTCGATGCGCTCGACCTTACTGCCTTGCCGCGATGCGAGATACTGCGGTCCGAGATAGCCGGGCGCAGCGGCAGTTTGATGGTGCAAGGCCCGGCATTTCTCGGCGACGTGCCGCTGCCCGAGATGCCGCTCGATGAAGCGGCGTGATCCGACGGAAATCACTATGCTCGACAAGACAGTCGCCAATTTTTCCCTGCCCTCGACCGGCGACAAGAGCTTCCGCCTCGATGAGCATGCCGGATCCCACCTGGTGATCTATTTCTACCCGAAGGACAGCACGCCTGGCTGCACGACCCAGGGCCAGAACTTCCGCGACGCCTACGAGGAGTTCCGCGAGGCGAACTGCGAAATCTTCGGCATATCGCGAGACGGCATCAAGTCGCACGAGAACTTCAAGGCCCGACAGGGCTTCCCGTTCGATTTGCTCTCGGACGCCGATGAGAAGGTCTGCAAGCAGTTCGGCGTGATCAGGATGAAGAACATGTATGGCAGGCAGGTACGCGGCATCGAGCGCAGCACCTTCGTGGTCGATGGAAAGGGCGTGCTGCGCGCCGAATGGCGCGGTGTGAAAGTGCCCGGCCATGTCGACGAGGTGCTGTCCTTCGTCCGATCACTCTGATCCTTGCGACCCCCTTCTTTCAGACCCGATTTTCAGTAGGCGACATGAGCGCAAAACGCAAACCGGAACCCAAGCTGTTCGTCCTCGACACCAACGTGCTGATGCACGACCCGACCAGCCTGTTCCGCTTCCAGGAGCACGACATTTTCGTGCCGATCATGACGCTCGAGGAACTGGACAACAACAAGAAGGGCATGTCGGAAGTCGCGCGCAATGCGCGCCAGGCCAGCCGGCTGCTCGACGAGATCGTCAGTGGCGCCGAGGACGGCATTGCATCCGGCATCGGGCTGTACGGGCCATCCCACGAGCTCGCGACGGGGCGGCTGATATTGCAGACCGAGGCGATCGACATCAGCCTGCCGCCGGCTCTGCCCACCGCGAAAAGCGACAACCAGATCATCGCGGTGGTCATGCACCTCAGGCAGCGCTATCCGAGGCGCGAAGTCATCCTGGTGTCCAAGGACATCAACATGCGCATCAAGGCCCGCGCGCTGGGTCTGGAAGCGCAGGACTACTTCAACGACAAGGTGCTCGAGGACACCGATCTGCTGTACACCGGAACCCGCGAACTCCCGGGCGATTTCTGGGAGACCCATGGCAAGGACATGGAGTCGTGGAACAGCGAGGGCCGCACGCTATACCGCGTCAATGGGCCGTTGTGCCCGGACTTGCTGATCAACGAGTTCCTCTTTCAGCCGGAAAACGCGAAGAACGGCCGCGAACTCCAGACCATTGTGCGGGAGCGAAACGGCAAGTCGGCCGTGCTCGAGACGCTGAGGGACTTTACCCACCAGAAGAACAGTGTCTGGGGCATCACGGCGCGCAACCGCGAGCAGAATTTTGCCCTCAATCTGCTGATGAATCCGGGCATCGATTTCATCACCCTGCTGGGCCAGGCCGGCACGGGCAAAACGCTGCTGACGCTGGCAGCCGGACTCACCCAGGTGCTCGAATCCAAGCTCTATTCGGAGATCATCATGACACGTGTCACCGTCCCGGTCGGCGACGACATCGGCTTTCTGCCGGGCACGGAGGAGGAAAAGATGGCACCGTGGATGGGTGCGCTGGAGGATAACCTCGACGTCTTGAACAAGACCGAAGACGTCGGCGGCGACTGGGGGCGTGCCGCGACCATGGACCTGATCCGCAGCCGGATTAAGATCAAGTCGCTCAACTTCATGCGCGGCCGTACCTTCATCAACAAGATCCTGATCATCGACGAGGCGCAGAACCTGACGCCGAAGCAGATGAAGACCCTGATCACCCGCGCCGGTCCCGGAACCAAGGTCGTTTGCCTGGGCAACATCGCGCAGATCGACACGCCCTACCTGACCGAGGGCAGTTCCGGCCTGACCTATGTCGTCGATCGGTTCAAGGGCTGGCCGCACTCGGGTCATGTCACCCTACAGCGCGGCGAGCGCTCGCGTCTGGCGGATTACGCTGCTGAAGTCCTGTAGGCGCCCAGCTGGTCGGCGCCCCCGTCACAGGCTACCGGGTCAGTAGGATCCTGGCGACGCGAAGTTCTCGAATTTGGTGTACTCGCCCAGGAAGGTCAGCCGGACCGTACCGATCGGCCCGTTGCGCTGCTTGGCGATGATGATCTCGGCGGTTCCCTTGTCGGGACTGTCCGGGTTGTACACTTCGTCGCGGTAGATGAACTGAATCAGATCGGCGTCCTGCTCGATGGCGCCGGACTCGCGCAGATCCGACATGATCGGTCGCCTGTTCGTTCGCTGTTCGACGTTGCGCGACAACTGCGACAGCGCGACAACCGGCACATTGAGTTCCTTCGCCAGCGCCTTCACCGAACGCGAAATCTCCGACAGTTCGGTGGCGCGGTTCTCGTTATCCCGCACCGAACTCATCAGCTGCAGATAGTCGATCACGATCAGGCCGAGCTTGCCATACTGGCGGAACAAGCGTCGCGCGCGCGCCCGCAATTCGGTCGCATTGAGCGCTGGCGTTTCATCGATATGGATCGGCGCCTCGTGGAGCTTTCCGAGCGAGTAGGTCAGGCGTTGCCATTCATCGTCGTTGAGCCGACCGGTGCGCACGCGGTGCTGGTCGAGCTTGCCGATCGAAGACAGGAAGCGCATCGCCAGTTGCGTGCCCGGCATTTCCATCGAAAAGATCGCGACCGGCTGGCCCATCTCCACCGCGACATGCTCGGCAATGTTCAGCGCAAACGCCGTCTTGCCCATCGACGGACGCCCGGCGACGATGATCATGTCGCCCGGCTGCATGCCCGAAGTTTTCTGATCCAGATCGGTGTAGCCGGTCGGCATGCCTGTCACGTCGCTGCCGTCGCGCTCGCACAACTCCTGAATCCGTTCGACCACCTTTGCCAGCAACGGCTGGATGCCGACAAAGCCGGTGTTCTGGCGCGCGCCCTGCTCGGCAATCTCGAACACCTTGGCTTCGGCTTCGTCGAGTATCTGCGTTGCATCCCTGCCGGCCGGGTTCAGCGCACTCGACGCGATCTCGTCGCCCGCCGTCACCAGTTTTCGCAGGATCGCACGCTCGCGCACGATCTCCGCGTAGCGCTTGATGTTCGCCGCCGACGGCGTGTTGTTGGCGATCTCGCCGAGGTAGGCAAGTCCGCCGGCCTGCTCGGATTCGTTGCTCTTCTCGAGCGATTCGAACACCGTGACCACATCGGCCGGGCGGCCGACTTCGATCAGCCTGGCGATATGCCGGAAGATCCGCCGGTGGTCATCACGGTAGAAGTCGAACTCGGCGACGATGTCGGCGATCTTGTCCCATGCCATGTTGTCGAGCAACAGGCCACCGATCAGCGACTGCTCGGCCTCGATCGAATTCGGCGGCAGGCGCAATGCCGCGACCTGTGGGTCGATCGGAATGGTTTGAAAGGAGCGGGTCTGGGCCATGGCGGGATGATCTCTTGCGGATCCTGAAAGCGCACAGTCTACACGCCGTTGCGCCGACCGCCGAAAGCACAAGCTGTGTGTATCCTGTGGATAGCCTGTTGATTCCGGGCCGATGACGCAAAAAACAACAAAGGGCCGCGAATGCGGCCCTTCCTTGAACGCGAATCCTGAACGCGAATCGCGGCGCAGTCGCCTACTGTTCGCCCAGCACCGAGACGGTCACCATGACGACGACATCGCCGTGCAAGGCGATCTGGATGTGCTCGTCGGCAACCAGCTTGAGCGGGCCCTGCGGCAGGCGCACCATGGATTTATCGACGGCAGCATGCCCCTGTGCGTGCAGTGCCTCTGCGATATCGGCGGTCGATACCGAGCCGAAAAGCCGGCCGTCGACGCTGGCCTTGCGGGTGAGCTGAACCGTCGTGCCTTCGATCTTCTCGGCCAGCGCCCTGGCGCCCGCGAGCTTTTCGGCCTGCGCCTTTTCCAGTTCCGCGCGCTTGGTCTCGAACACCGCCAGGTTGGCCGGCGTGACGCGCTTGGCCACACCTTGCGGGATCAGGAAATTTCGCGCGTAGCCGTCCTTGACCTTGACCACATCACCGAGGTTGCCGAGGTGGGCGACCTTTTCCATCAGGATGATCTGCATGTCGGTCTCCTTACAGGTGCAGGTCGGTGAACGGCAGCAGCGCGAGGAAACGCGCGCGCTTGATCGCCGTCGACAACTGGCGCTGGTAGCCGGTACGGGTACCGGTGATGCGCGCCGGCATGATCTTCGCGTTCTCGGTGATGAAATCCTTCAGCAGATCGACATCTTTGTAGTCGATCCAGGTGATCTTCTCGGCGGAGAAGCGGCAGAACTTGCGCCGCTTGAACATGCTGCGGCCACCGCGGTCATCCTTGCGCTTGGTGGCCGTCTTGCTCGATCTGAATGCCATTTTCGGTTCCTTCGACAAATTCGATTTGGGTTACATGCATCACCAGTCTTGCGCTGCGCAGGCTTTTCCTGGCGAGAAAGCCGGTGAGCAGGAGTTCGGTTCCCAGTGCTGCCTGCGCTACCAGATGCGCCTGCTGCCCCAGTGCGACGGCCTCGATCTCGCACTCGACTTCACGCGGAAGTCCGGCTTCGATCTGGCGTGAATGGTGATGCAGCTTGCAGGTCCGCACCATCACGCCGGCGGGCGTCGTCCGCGGTGCCGCGAACTCGACCAGGCGGCCGGAGAGCCGCAGCAGGTTGTCCCGATCGCTCACGCGCAGCGCCGCATTCAGGCGGCGGGCTGCGCCTCGCTGGCTGGGGGAGGCGCTTCTGCGGTGGCGGGCTTCTCTTCGCTCGGCGCCGGCGTCAGCGACCGGGATTTCTCTTCCTTCATCATCGGCGACGGCGTGGTCACTGCCTTGTCCATCTTGATAGTCAGATGACGCAGCACGGCATCGCTGAACTTGAAGGCGTGGTCGAGTTCGCCGAGGGTCTCGCTGTCGCACTCGATGTTCATCAGCACGTAGTGCGCCTTGTGCACCTTCTGGATCGGGTAGGCGAGCTGGCGACGACCCCAGTCCTCGAGACGGTGAATCTGGCCGGAACGGCCGGTAACGAGCGTCTTGTACCGCTCGATCATCGCCGGAACCTGTTCCGACTGGTCCGGGTGGACGATGAATACGATTTCGTAATGTCGCATGCAATCTCCTTGTGGATTTCGAACAGCCCCCCGGCATGCGTTTCCGGTGGAGCAAGGGTGAAAAGCTTGGGAGTATAGCCCGAACGGCCGCAATCCTCAAAACCATGACTCGGAGCGCATCAGCATTCCGGTTCGATCAGATCGGGGCCGTCGTTGCTGGCCTTGTTGACCCGTTTCGAGACACGATCGGCCACCAGGCCGTCGCCGCCAAAAGGTCGCAGAAGATCCTCGGCAAGGGTGGTCTCGCCGCTCAACCAGGCTCCCCAGTCGACCCGGGCAACGATCACCGGCATGCGGTCATGCACCGGCGCCATGACTGCATTGGCCGAGGTGGTGATCACCGCGCAGCTATCCAGTGGCTGCCCGGTTGCGGGGCACCACTGGGAAAGCAGCCCGGCCAGGGCGAAAGGCCCGCGATCCCGCATGTGGAAATACCAGGGCTGTCTGACAGCCCCATCCCGCTGCCACTCGTAGAAGCCGTCGATCGGCAGCAGACAGCGGGCCTTGCGAAACGCATCGCGGAACATCGGCTTGGCGGCCACCGTTTCGGCGCGCGCGTTGATCGGCCGCACCATCGCCGGGTCTTTCGCCCAGTGCGGGAGCAGACCCCAGGTCGCCGATTGCAGCAGACGCGCGCCGCCCGCCTGCGTCACCACCAGCAGGGGCCTGGTCGGCGCGATGTTCCATCCTGGAACGAACTGAGACGCCGATTGACTCCACACCGCCTCGAAGCGCATCGCGATCTCCTGCGCTGGCGTATGCAGATCGACACGGCCGCACATCGGAAGGCCGGTTCAGCTCGAGCAACCCGGCGCCGACGCGCCAGGATGTGACTCGCGCATCGGGCCGAAGCCGGCGGTGCCCGTCAGCGCACGAAACCGCCGCACCACCCACGCTGCGAGCCAGCAGGGGCGCGGATTCCAGCCGAGACACGCTGAAGATCGCCTATTCATGAGGCTTTCCGGGCATCGCCTTGCCGGACCCCGAAGCCACGCGCTGTCGCCGCGCCTCGTACAGGCAAATGCCGCTGGCCACCGATACGTTGAGGCTTTCCACCGACCCGTGCATCGGAATGCTGGCCAGCACATCGCAGGTCTCGCGCGTGAGCCGCCGCATGCCGTCTCCCTCCGCGCCCAGCACCAGCGCCAATGGCATGCACAGATCGACCGTGTAGATTTCCTTCTCGGCGTCGTCGGCCATACCGACGCACCAGATGTCGCGCTCGCGCAATTCGCGCAGGCTGCGCGCGAGATTGGTGACGGTGATGTAGGGCACGCTGTCCGCCGCGCCGCTGGCCACCTTGATCGCGGTGGCGTTGAGGCCGACCGCGCGGTCCTTCGGCGCGATCACTGCATGCGCGCCGGCGCCGTCGGCCACCCGCAGGCAGGCGCCGAGGTTGTGCGGATCCTGCACGCCGTCGAGCACCAGCAGCAGCGCGGGTTCGGTCAAGCCGTCGAGTACGTCGTCGAGCTTGAGCACCTTGTGCATGCCGCTGACGCGCGCCACCACACCCTGATGTCGCGCGCTGCCGCACATGCCGTCGAGCCGGGTCGCGTCGACCGGCATCACGCGCACGCCCAGGGCCTGCGCCAGCTTGAGCAGATCACGCACACGCGCATCCTGGCGCTTGGCATCGACGAATACTTCGAGCACCGAATCCGCATCCTGCCGCAGCTTGGCGGTGACGACATGAAAGCCGTGGATGAACCGGGTCTCGCTCATCGGGACTTGCGCCTTCCCACGCGCGACGGGCTGTTGCCGGCGCCGGAGGGCCGCTCATCGGTCAGCAGCCGGAAGTCGATCTTGGTGGTTTCGAGGTCGACCCGCACCAGTTGGACCTGCACACGATCGGCGAGCCGATACCGCTTGCCGGTACGCTCGCCTTGCAGCTCATGACGCGCATCGTCATAGTGGAAGTAGTCACTGCCGAGTTCCGAGATATGCACCAGCCCCTCGACATAGACATCGTCGAGCGCAACGAAGATGCCGAACGGAACGACTGCGGATACGCTGCCCGCGAACGCCTCGCCGATGCGGTCCTGCATGTAGTAGCACTTGAGCCAGTTCGTCACGTCGCGGGTGGCCTCGTCGGCACGCCGCTCGGTCTGCGAGCAGTGCATGCCAATGGCTTCCCAGCCCTCGTCTCCGTCACCCGGTGAATAGCGTTCGCTGGCCAGCGCCGCCTTGATCGCGCGGTGGATCAGCAGATCCGGATAGCGGCGGATCGGCGAGGTGAAGTGGGTGTATGACTCGTAGGCCAGTCCGAAATGGCCCACGTTGTCCGGACTATACACTGCCTGGCGCAGCGAACGCAGCATGACCGTCTGCAGCAACTGCATGTCGGGACGACCCTTGATTCTGGTCAGCAGCTTGGCGTAATCGCCTGCCTTCGGGTCGTTGCCGCCCGAAAGATCCAGGCCGAACTCCTTGAGGAACTCGCGCAGGCGCGTGAGCTTCTCTTCGGTCGGGCCCTCGTGCACCCGGTACAGCGCCGGGTGCTCGCGCTCGGCAAGAAAATCCGATGCGCAGACATTGGCCGCCAGCATGCATTCCTCTATGATGCGATGTGCATCATTGCGCGCGTACGGCACGATGCGCGCGATCTTGCCATTGTCGTCGAACTCCATGACCGTCTCGACAGTCTCGAAGTCGATCGCGCCACGCGTCGTACGCGCTTTCGCGAGTGCCCGGTAGAGGGCATCGAGCGTCTGCAGTTGCGCCAGCAGCGGGCCAATCTTGTCGAGCGCCGCTGCGTCGTGGTCGAACAGCGCGGCTGCCACCTCACTGTAGGTCAGCCGCGCCTTCGAGTGCATCACCGCCGGGTAGAAGCGATAGTGCTGAATCTTGCCGGCGGCTGAGATATCCATGTCGCAGACCATGCACAAGCGGTCGACCTGCGGGTTGATCGAGCACAGCCCGTTGGACAGCTTCTCCGGCAGCATGGGAATCACGCGGCGCGGAAAATACACCGAGTTGCCGCGTTCCTGCGATTCATTGTCGAGCGCGGTGCCCGCCTTCACGTAGTGGCTGACGTCTGCAATCGCCACCATCAGCCGGTAGCCGCGCCCCTGTCTGGCGCAGAACACCGCATCGTCGAAGTCTCTCGCGGTTTCGCCGTCGATGGTGACCAGCGGCAGATCGCGAATGTCCTCGCGACCCTTGCGATCCGAGGCACGCACTTCGTCGGGCAACTTCCGGGTTTCGGCCAGCGCCTGCCTGGAGAATTCGAACGGCAGTTCGTGCTTGCGCAGCGCGATCTCGATTTCCATGCCGGGGTCGGCATAGTTTCCCAGCACTTCGGCGATGCGGCCGATCGGTTTGGCATGCTTCGAGGGCTGCTCGATCAGCTCGATGACGACGACCTGGCCGGCCTTCGGCCGCTCGGCGCGAGATCCCTTCTCGGCCGGCGCAACCAGGATGTCCTGGGTGATGCGGCGGTTCTCGGCGACGACGAAGGATACGCCGTGCTCGACGAACACGCGGCCGACCACGCGGAGGTTGCCGCGCTCGATGACTTCGACGATCTTGCCCTCGCGCCGTCCGCGCCGGTCGATGCCGACGACGCGCGCAAGCGCGCGGTCGCCGTGCAGCACCTTGGCCATCTCGTGCTCGCCGATGAACAGGTCGCCGCCACCTTCGTCCGGCACGAGAAAGCCATAGCCATCCGGATGCCCTTCGATGCGGCCACGTATCAGATCGGCCTTGTCGGGGATCAGCCAGTCGCCCTTGCGATTGCGGATGATCTGGCCATCCCGCGTCATGGCACCCAGCCGGCGCATGAACTCTTCGTGTTCGTCCGGCTGCACGTCGAGTTCACTGACGATGCGCTCGAATGCCAGCGGCACGCCCTGCTCTTCGAACAATTGCAGCACGTACTCGCGCGACGGCAGCGGATGCGCGTACTTCGCGCATTCCCGCTCGTACTGCGGATCACGCTGGCGAACCTTGGACAAGTTCTTGGCCATCCTGGCGTCCGGTTTCGGGCCGTTCCCTGGCCCCAGTTTCATTGACAAAATCCGTGTTTCCTTTAGAATGCGCGCCTTCGCTGCCCAGATGGCGGAATTGGTAGACGCACTAGGTTCAGGTCCTAGCGGTGGCAACACTGTGGAGGTTCGAGTCCTCTTCTGGGCACCAGGACAAGGCAAAGGCGGTCATTCGTGACCGCCTTTTTGATTTCGGTGCTCGCGTCCTGCGCTTCTCACGACTCGAACGGATGGCGCAAGACGATCGTTTCCACCCGGTCCGGTCCGGTCGAGATCATGGCGACCGGTACGCCACACAAGGCCTCGATCCGCGTCAGGTAGGCGCGCGCTTCAGCCGGCAGATCCGCGTAGCGCTTGATGCCCACCGTGCTGCCCGTCCAGCCCGGCATGGTTTCATACACCGGTTCGCAACGCGCCACTTCATCGGCGCCCAGCGGCAAAAGATCAGTCCGCTGACCATCCAGCTCGTAGCCGACACATAGGTTCAGTTCGTCTATGCCGTCGAGCACGTCGAGCTTGGTGATGCACATGCCGGTGACGCCATTGATCTGATTCGAGCGGCGCAACGCCGCCGCATCGAACCAGCCGCAGCGTCGCGCCCGCCCGGTCACCGTGCCGCGTTCGTGGCCGACCGTCGACAAGTGGTGACCGACCGTACCTACGTCATCGATCGGCAGTTCCGAGGGGAACGGCCCCGAGCCGACGCGCGTGGTGTACGCCTTGACGATGCCCAATACATAATGGAGCATGCCCGGCCCGACGCCAGACCCCGCGGCAGCCTGCCCCGCCACGCAGTTGCTCGAGGTGACGAACGGATAGGTGCCATGGTCGATGTCGAGCAAGGTGCCCTGCGCGCCTTCGAACAGCAGATTCTGCCCGGCCTGGTTTGCGGCGTAGAGCGCGGCCGAGACGTCACCGACCATCGGCCTGATCCGTGGCGCAATCGCCATCACGTCGTCGAACGTCTTGCGGAAATCGACAGACTCGGCCTTCAGGTAGTTGGTCAGGACGAAGTTATGGTAATCGAGTAGCTCGCGCAGGCGCTCGGCAAACCGCTCCGGGTAGAACAGATCCAGCACACGCAGCGCGCGTCGTGCGACCTTGTCCTCGTATGCCGGTCCGATACCCTTGCCGGTGGTACCAATCTTCGCGCCGCCACGTGCCGCCTCGCGCGCAAGGTCGAGCGCCTGATGATGCGGCAGGATCAAGGGACAGCCCTGGCTGACCTTGAGGCGCGAGCGCACCTCGATTCCGCCGGACTCCAGTCGGTCGATCTCGCTCAGCAGATGCGAGGCGTTGAGCACCACGCCATTGCCGATGTAGCAGGCTACGCCGTCGCGCATGATGCCGGATGGAATCAGGTTGAGCGCATGCTTCTGCCCCTTGATCACCAGCGTGTGGCCGGCATTGTGACCGCCCTGGAAGCGCACCACACCCTGCGCATGATCGGTCAACCAGTCGACCACTTTGCCCTTGCCCTCGTCACCCCATTGCGTGCCGACGACGACCACGTTGCGTGCCATGTTCTACTCTCCCTCGAGCGGTTCGACGCACCAGCGCCCGCCGCGCAACACAAGCTGACGATCGCATCCGGCTTCGGCCCACGTTCCCTCGTGGCCCGACAGGGCAAGCACCACGATCTCTCCGTTCGCGCGCAGATCGGCAACTGCGTCCTTCAGCGCACCGGATGTGTCGGCCGGCGCCAGGATGGCCTTGCGCTCGGCCGGCCAGTCGACCAGCCGCGCCAGTTCCCGCAGATCCAGGCTGAAGCCGGTGGCCGCCCGACCGCGGCCGAAGGCTTTCCCGACTCGATCGTAGCGACCGCCGAGCGCAAGCGCGGCCGGATGCGCGTCACAATATGCAGCGAACACCACGCCGCTGTGGTAGTTGAAGCCGCGCAGATCCGCAAGATCGAAGGAAATCGGCAGGCCGGCCAGCGAGTCGGCGAGTCCGCGCAGATCGGCCAGGGCCGCGACCACCTCCGCCGTCTGCGGCAACCGCCCAGCGGCACGATCGAGCACCTCCGTCCCGCCGTAAAGTTCGGGCAGAGCCAGTAGCGCCGAGCGTACCGGCTCGGCCACGCTGTCCACGCGCAGCCGCAGGCCCGGCATGTCCTTGGCCTGGAGCAACGCGAACAGCTCCTCCTCCAGATCGGGCGCGAGGCCGGCCTGCGCCAGCAGGGCTCGGAACAAGCCGACATGCGATACATCGATTCGCGACGCAGCCACGCCGGCGATCTCGAGCGAGCGAGCAAGCAGCCGAACGATCTCGGTATCCGCCTCCAGCCCGGCGTGACCGTAGATCTCGGCGCCGAGCTGCAAGGGTTCGCGCGTGCCAAGCAGCATGCGGGGCAAGGTATGCAGCACGCTGCCGCAATAGCACAGCCGCGCGACGCCGCGACGGTTTAACAGATGCGCATCGATGCGTGCCACCTGGGGCGTGATGTCGGCGCGGACACCCATCATCCGCCCGGACGCCTGATCGATCAGCTTGAACGTGGACAGGTCGAGATCCCGGCCGCTGCCAGTGAGCAGCGAATCGAGATACTCGAGCAGAGGCGGTGCGACAAGCTGATAACCATGCAGTTCGAAGGCATCGAGCAGCGCGCGGCGCAGGGCTTCTATGCGACGAGCCTCGGCAGGCAACACATCCTCGATCGATTCGGGCAGTACCCAGCGCTGCATGTCGACGGCTCAACTATTCATTTGACAAGGAACAGCAGGCCGAGTCCGATCAGCATGGACGTCAGTCCGAAGAAACGCAACTGGCCATCGGCCATCTCGGTAATCCGGCGAAACGTCTCGCGCCATACCTTCGGCGCGACGAAGGGCAGCAGCCCTTCGAGCACCAGCATCAGCGCGAACGCGGCCAGCAGACTGGTCACTTCGGCTTGCCGAACGGCGCGCCCGAACCTTTCAGATACTTGAAGAAATCGCTGCTCGGCTCGAGCACCAGCAAGTCGGACTTGCTGCGAAAACTGTTCCGATAGGCGTCGAGGCTGCGGTAGAAGGCATAGAACTCGGCGTTCTGTCCGAAAGCATTGGCATAGATGGCGGTCGCCTTGGCGTCGCCCTCGCCCTTGATGCGCTGCCCATCGCGGTAGGCTTCGGCGACGATGATTTCGCGCTGCTTGTCGGCATCGGCGCGAATCTTTTCGGCTTCCGCTGCGCCCTGCGAGCGCAGTTCATTGGCCACGCGCTTGCGCTCGGCCTCCATCCGCCGATAGACCGACTCGGACACCTCGAGCGGAAGATCGACGCGCTTGAGCCTGACATCGATGACCTCCGCGCCGATCTTGCGGGCATCGGCATCGGCCTTGCTGCGCATCTGCTCCATGATCTGATCGCGCTCGCCCGAAACCACATCATGCACGGTCCGTTTGCCGAACTCTTCGCGCAGGCTGGCATTGACGGCCTGGGTCAGGCGGATCTGTGCCCGCGCCTCGTCGCCGACCGAGAGGTAGTACTGGGTGACATCGATGATCCGCCACTTGACGAAGGAATCGACCAGCACGTTCTTCTTCTCGCTGGTCAGAAAACGTTCCGGTTCGGGCGACTCGAAGGTCAGGATGCGTTTGTCGAACACGCGCACGTTCTGGATCAGCGGCCACTTCACGTGCAGACCGGGCTCGCTCACGACTTCCTTGATCTCGCCCAACTGGAACACCATGGCAACTTGCCGCTGATCGACCGTAAACAGCGACATCGATGCGACGATCAGCGTGGTCAGCCCGAGGCCGGCAAACAGAGCTAGTTTTTCTTGCATGTCATCTCTCCGGTCAGCGATCGCGCTGGCGCATGGCTTCGCGGGAACGGTAGTCCTCGCGCGAGCCGCTGGGCGGGACGTCGGCCTTCGGCGGCGCAACCTGCGGCTCGGGCAACTGAACCTGGGCGCGCTGGCCCAGCGGAACCTCCGACGGGGCGATCGACTGCGAGTTCTGCGCGGCGGCCGCGCCGGCCGACATCATCAGCTTGTCCAGAGGCAGGTAGAGGAGGTTTCCGCTGGAACGTGCATCGATCATGATCTTGCTCGAGTTGGACATGACCTGCTGCATCGTCTCGATATACATCCGCTGCCGCGTGACTTCCGGGGCCCTGCTGTATTCGGTCAGGACTTGCTTGAAGCGGCTGGCATCGCCGTCGGCGGTCGCCACGACCCGCTGCGAATACCCGTTGGCTTCCTCGATCAGCCGTGCCGACGTTCCCTTGGCCTTGGGTATCACGTCGTTGGCATAGGCCTGGCCCTCGCTCTTCTGCCGCTCGCGATCCTGACCGGCCTTGACCGCATCGTCGAATGCGGCCTGCACCTGATCGGGCGGCTGGGCATTCTGCATCGTCACCTTGCTGATCTGGATGCCGGTCTGATAGCGGTCGAGGATAAGTTGCATCGCTTGCGCGGCGCGAGCGGCGACCTGTTCTCGCCCTTCGTAGAGCACGAAATCCATCTTGCTCTTGCCGACGATTTCGCGCACCGCCGTCTCGGCAGCCTGGACCACGGCCTCGTCGGGACTGCGGTTGGTGAACAGGTAGTTCTTCGGGTCGTTGAGGATGTACTGCACCGCGAACTGGATATTGATGATGTTTTCGTCGTCGGTCAGCATCAGCGCTTCCTTGAGCACCTTGTTGCCGCCGCGATAGCCGATCTCGACCGTGCGCACCCCTGTCAGATTGACCAGTTCATGCGACTGGATCGGATAGGGCAGGCGCCAGCGCAGGCCGGGGTCAGTCGTTTCATTGTAGCGACCGAACTGAAGCACCACGCCGCGCTGGCTGGCATCCACAGTATAAAACCCGCTGGCAAGCCAGATCAGGAGTATGACGATGAGCAGCACCCCGATGCCGCCACCCATGTTGCGGAACGAGAACGGCGGCCGGTTGCCGGAATTGCCGCCTCCATCGGAACCTCCGCCCTTCCTGCCGAAGATGCCGGTAATGCGGCGGTTGACATCGCGCCAGAGTTCTTCGAGGTCGGGCGGCCCTTGATTCGAGCCACCCTTGTTGCCGTTGCCGCGGCCCCACTGCGGGTCGTTCAGGGACATGAGAAGTCTTCGAATGATCACTTTGTTCCTGGAGAAAAACGGGAGAGTTGTGGCGGATCTGTCGGCTGCCGACCCGAATCAGGCTGCGGTTCTGACGATTCCTTCGATCTGTTCCGGCATTGGGCGAATCAGCAGGGTTTCCGCAATCGCCCCGCGCAAGAGGTCGACCCCCGAACCCGTTCGGGCGCTCAGTCGAACCCGAGTGATTTTACCATAGGCATCACGATCGACCCCCGGCGAACCGTTGGTCGCGTCCATCTTGTTCCAGACCACGATCTGCGGGACCGCGTCGGCACCAATTTCGGCCAACACGATGTTGACTGCTTCGGTCTGTTGATCGCGATCGGCACTGGCCGCGTCCACGACGTGCAACAAGAGATCGGCATTGGCAGTCTCTTCAAGCGTGGCGTGAAAAGCATCCACCAGCGAGTGCGGCAGATCCCGAATGAATCCGACGGTGTCTGACACCACCACCGTGCCGCCCCGCCCGTCGCCGCCCTGCGTCCCGTTGCCAAGGTAGCTCCGGCGCGATGTCGTGTCGAGCGTGGCGAACAACTGATCCGCCGCATACGCCCCGGCACGCGTCAGAGCATTGAACAGCGTCGACTTGCCGGCATTGGTATAGCCGACCAGCGAGACCGACGGCATCTCGTTGCGCCCCCGGGCGCGCCGGCGCACCGCGCGCTGCCGTTCCAGACGCGCGAGGCGCTCCTTCAAGAGCTTGACCCTTACTCCGAGCAGTCGCCGGTCGGTTTCGAGCTGCTTCTCGCCCGGTCCGCGCAGACCGATGCCGCCCTTTTGGCGCTCAAGGTGGGTCCAGCCGCGAACCAGACGCGTCGACAAATGTTCCAGCTGAGCCAGCTCGACCTGCAGCTTGCCCTCGTGGCTGCTCGCACGCAACGCAAAGATGTCGAGGATCAGGGTATTCCGGTCGACGACGCGGCAGTTCAGTTCCCGTTCGAGGTTTCGCTGCTGCGCCGGCGAAAGCACATGATCAAAAATGACGAGCTCAGCCTCCCCGGCCGAAATCGACTCGGCAATCTCGGCAACCTTCCCCTTGCCTGCGAACAGCGCCGGATCCGGTCTTTGACGACGTCCGCGGACAACTCCGACCACCCGCGCGCCAGCACTGGCGGAGAGCAATTCGAGTTCCGCGAGCCGCTCGTCCTGTGCCTCGACCCCGAAATCGAGATGCACGAGAACCGCCGCGTCCCCTGCCGAAGGACGCTCAAACATGTCTCGGCTCATCGCGTGCCGACAAGGGCGCGCGACCCTCGGAATCAGGAAGCTTCGCTGGCGTGATCGTGTGGAATGGTGACCGGACGCGCAGGCACGACGGTCGAAATGGCGTGCTTGTACACCATCTGGGTGACAGTGTTCTTGAGGAGGACGACATACTGGTCAAAGGATTCGATCTGTCCCTGCAGCTTGATGCCATTGACCAGATAGATGGAGACCGGCACATGTTCCCGGCGAAGCGTATTGAGGAACGGGTCTTGTAGCAATTGCCCCTTGTTGCTCATGGTTGCCCCTCGTTCTGTTCGAGTTGGTAATGTAATGTATTTTCAGTAGTGCTGCCACACGGAGGCCTTTGCTCTCGATGAGTACGGCTTTGTTTGACCGTCGGCGCGAAAAACGTTCCCGCAGCAAGCGAGGCTGCGCGTCACGGACACGCCGATTATGCGCCTACTTTTCGCTGGCGTAGGGATTGCGCGTGCTCTTCAGCTCCAGTCTCAGCGGCGTGCCCTGCAGCCTGAAGGCCTCCATGAAACTGCGCTCGAGGTAACGCAGGTAGGCTCCCGGCAAATGATCCAGGGCGTTGCCGTGAATCACGATGACCGGCGGATTGGAGCCGCCCTGATGCGCATAGCGGGGCTTGGGGCGAAAGATCCCGTGCCGCGGCGGCGATTGCTTGGCTACCGCGGCCATCAGTGCGCGGGTCAGCTTGGGCGTCGGCAGCTTGATCATCGCCGCCGCATAAGCCCCATCCACCGATTTCATCAGCGCATTGATTCCCTCGCCATGTAACGCGGACACGTAGTGCACCTTGGCGAACGAGAGGAAATGCAGCTTGCGCGCCAGATCGGCCCTGATTCTTTCGCGCACGTAGTCGTTCAGACCGTCCCACTTGTTGACCGCCACGACCAGTGCCCGGCCGGCCTCGAGGACGAAACCGGCGATATGGGCATCCTGGTCGGAGACCTCGGCTGCCGCATCGACCAGCAGAACCACCACGTTGGCCTGCTCGATGGCCTGAAGTGTCTTGATGACGGAAAACTTCTCGACCGCCTCGAAGACCTTGCCGCGCCGGCGCAATCCCGCGGTGTCGATCAAGGTGTAATGCCGGCCGTTGCGCTCGAACGGCACGCTGATCGCGTCGCGGGTGGTACCGGGCATGTCGAACGCGATGACGCGCTCCTCGCCAAGCAGCGCGTTGACCAGCGTCGACTTGCCGACGTTCGGGCGTCCGACAATCGCCACCCGCGGTCCATCGCCCTGAGCTTCGTCGGCCTCATGCTCGGGAGAATCGGCCAGCGCGATCTCGATCAGCTCGCGCACGCCATCACCGTGCGCCGCCGATACCGGCATCGGCTCGCCACAAGCGAGTTCGTGAAACTCGGCGGAGACGATCTCCCGCCTCATGCCCTCGGCCTTGTTCACGACGAGGTGCAGCGGCCGCCCGATCCGTCGCAGTCGTTCGGCGATCGCCCTGTCATGGGGCGTCAGCCCCGCCCGGCCGTCGACGATGAACAGCACCGCATCGGCCTCGGCAATCGCCTGTTCGGCCTGCCTGGCCATCTCGTGCATGATCCCGTCCTTGGCAGCAGGATCGAAACCGGCGGTATCGACCACGATGAACGGCCGGTTGCCGAGACGGCCGACGCCGTACTGCCGGTCTCGGGTCAGTCCGGGCAGATCGGCGACCAGTGCATCGCGGCTCCTGGTAAGGCGGTTGAACAGGGTCGACTTACCGACATTGGGGCGACCGACGAGAACCAGCGTGTGCTTCAAAATGGCCGTTTCATGGACAGGGGCGATCTACTGGACGCTCAGTGCGAATAAATCGCCGCTGACGCACTGCACGAGGAAACTGGATTCCGAAAGCCGCACGAGGTCGGCACGAACACCCGACGAATCGGCGACCAGGCGCGCGGCAAACTCGCCGTCGGCGCGGCGCAGCAGGTGCACCAGCCCCTTGGAATCGGCAACCGCGACATGCGCGCCGACTACCAGCGGTCGCGTCACGCCGCGCAACTGGAGCTTGTCCTGCTTCCAGATGCTCGCGCCGGTGTTGATGTCAAGCGCGTGCACCGCGCCCTTGTCGTCCGTTACATAGATCGCCTGTCCGTCGCTGTCCATGCCGGCGATGCTCGAAATCTCCCGCGTCCACAACGCATTGCCCGAGGCCGGATCGAAGCAGCCCAGGCGTCCCTGATAAGCGGCAGCACAGACCTGCCTGGGGCCGAGCACCGGCGCGCTGGTCACATCGGCGATGCGTTCGAGTTCGGTCGCGCCGCGCGGCAGCGCCACGGTCGCTTCCCACAGCGGACCGCCATTGGCAAGACTCAGCGCGAGCAACTTGCCGCCCGAGAACCCCGCCAGGGCAGCCTTGTCGAGAATCACCGGCCCGGCGATACTGCGCAGGGCCAGCGACGGCGTGGCGCGCTGATAGATCCACTTGCGCTTGCCGTCGGAGGGGTCCAGCGCGTGGATGCGGCTGTCCGAGGAGCGCACCAGGACCACGTCGTCACCGACCGCCGGCGGAGCAAGGACTTCCGAGGAGACGCGAGACTCCCAGAGCGGCTTGCCATCGACGCCGAAGGCGCGAACCTCTCCCTTGGGTGAACCGACCACGACAAGCTTGTCACTGGCGCCAACGCCTCCTGAAATCTTCACCCCCGCGTCGAGCTTCCAGATCTGCCTGCCGCCATCGAGCCGCACGATGGTCCCATCGCGCCCCGCCGCATAAACGGTGTCGTCCACGCGCGCCGGCAGCAGAACATAATCGCCACTCTTGGGTACGCTGCCGCGCCAGACCGTCGTGACCTGTGCAGTAGCCTTGACCGGCGCCAGTTCCGGCAGTTTGACGCTCGAGGAAAACGGGTTGAGCTTGTCGATCGTCGAGCAGCCGGCGCCCACCCCGGCCAGCAACGCCAGCACGCCGGCCAACAGGTAGGATCTCATGCCCCGACTCCGAGCGACTCGAGCTTCAACTGCAGTATCGCTTTCTGCCGCTCGTCGACAGCCCCGGCTGGGGCCGCCTTCGCGACCTCATCGAATTGCGCGATCGCCGCTTCATAGGATTTCTTCGCTTCGGCGCCCTTGCCCTGCACGGCATGGATATCGCCGCGCATTTCATGGAAGCGCCCAGAAAAAGTCGGCGCCGGTTCGCGTTCGAGCAGCTTCAAGGCCTCGTCATAGGCCTTCTCGTCGAGCAGCAGGTTGGCCAGACGCAAGCGCGCGATGTCGCGCAGTTCAAGCTCGCCGGCATTTTCGGCCGCCCAGCCCAACTGCGCCTTGGCAGTCTTGACGTCGCCGCCTTCCGCCTGCAACCTGGCCGACATCAATACGGCGAGCACCGCGTGCGTGGTACCCGGAAATTTCTCGATCAGCACGCCGGCCTTCGCTGCGGCCGTCTTTGCGTCGTGTCCGCTGGCGGCCTTCTGGACTTCCGCCAGAATGCCCGATGCCTGCGCCGCCTGGTTGCGCTGGTACCAGTTCCACCCCTGCCAGCCGAAGACGGCGACCGCCGCGACCAGCAGGCCGGCCGTCACGGCGTTGCCGTAGCGCGCCCACCAGGCCTTGAGTTCGGATATCTGTTCCTGCTCTTCTAGGTCATAGACCGCCATCGTCGTCTTCCAGATCGTAAAGTGTACGTGCGATTTCCTCGCCGAGCAGGTCGATGCCGACCCGTCGCTGCTCGCCGGGCTGTCCGTCTGCCGTGCGAAGCAGCTTGAGTGTCACTGCGTTGGCCTGTACCTCGTCATCACCGATGATCAGCGCCGCCTGGGCGCCGGATGCGTCGGCCTTCTTCATTTGAGACTTGAAACTGCCGCCGCCGCAATGCAGGGTCAGCGCGAATCCGTTCCCGCGCAGACTCTCGGCCACCCTGAACGCCAGCCGCTGCGCGGCTTCGCCCTGATGGACGACGTAAAGATCAGGCGCCGGGCGTTCCGTCTGTCCGCCGCATTCCTGCCAGAGTAGCAGCAGGCGCTCCATGCCGATCGCGAAACCGCAGGCCGGCGACGGTTTGCCGCCGAGCTGGGCCACCAGCCCGTCGTATCGCCCACCGGCACAGATCGTCCCCTGGGCACCCAGCCGGTCGGTGGTCCACTCGAAAACGGTGAGATTGTAGTAGTCGAGGCCGCGTACCAGTCGATGATTGAGCCTGAACGGGATGCCGGCATCCTTGAGATAAGCCTTCACCCCGTCGAAATGGGCAAGCGTTTGCTCGCCGAGGTATTCGTCCAGCCGCGGCGCTGCTTCGATCAGCGACTGCATCAGTGGGTTCTTGGTATCGAGTATGCGCAGTGGGTTGCTGTGAAGTCGGCGCCTGGCGTCGTCGTCGAGCTGGTCTGCATGCCCTTCCAGATAGGCGATCAACGCTGCGCGGTGCCGACCCCGTTCATCCGGGGAACCGAGCGAGTTGAGTTCCAGCCGCACGTCCTCGATGCCGAGATCGTCCCACAAGCGCTGGCACATCATGATGTGCTCGGCGTCGATATCCGGTCCGGCAAAGCCGAGCGCTTCGACACCGATCTGGTGAAACTGCCGGTAGCGGCCCTTTTGCGGGCGCTCGTGGCGGAACATCGGGCCGCTGTAGTAGAGGCGTTGCGGCGCATTGTAAAGAAGATTGTGTTCGAGCACGGCTCGCACGCAGGAGGCGGTTCCTTCGGGACGCAGCGTCAGGTTCTCGCCGTTCAGCGCGTCCTCGAACGAATACATCTCCTTTTCGACGATATCGGTGACCTCGCCGATCGCGCGGGAGAACAGCGGCGTCGGTTCGACCAGCGGCATGCGGATGGGCCGGTAGCCATAGGCGCGCAGCCAGTCTCGTGCAGCATCCTCGAACTGCTCCCACAGGTCGGCTTCGTCGGGCAGGATGTCGTTCATCCCGCGAACGGCTTTGATCGCTTGGGTCATGTTCGCAAGGTCGAGACGCCTTCGCGCCGAGGTGACGGAGGCATCTCCGCGTTCCTCTCGGCGTCCCGGCGCTTCAGTTCTTTCTTCGATATCTGTTGGCAACGTAGTCGTCGACGATCGCCTCGAATTCCGCGGCAATGTTGTCGCCGCGCAGGGTAACGGTCTTCTGCCCGTCGACGAAGACCGGCGCAGCGGGGCTCTCGCCGGTGCCGGGCAGGCTGATCCCGATGTTCGCCTGCTTGCTCTCGCCCGGGCCATTGACGACGCAGCCCATCACGGCGAGCGTCAGGTTCTCTACGCCGTCATGGCGTTCGCGCCAGACCGGCATCTGTTCGCGAACGTGGTTCTGGATGCGCTGCGCGAGTTCCTGGAACAAGGTGCTGGTGGTGCGACCGCATCCCGGACATGCCGTCACCATCGGCGCGAATGCCCGCAAACCCATGGTCTGAAGGATTTCCTGCGCCACCACGACTTCCTGCGTCCGCGGTCCGTTCGGCTCGGGCGTCAGGGAAACGCGAATGGTGTCGCCGATGCCTTCCTGCAACAGCACCGCGAGCGCTGCGCTGGAGGCGACGATGCCCTTGCTGCCCATGCCGGCTTCGGTAAGACCGAGATGCAGCGGGTAATCGCAGCGGCGCGCCAGGTCGCGATAAATTGCGATTAGATCCTGCACACTGGACACCTTGCACGAGAGAACGATCCGGTCTTCCGGCAGTCCGTACTCCTCAGCCTTGGTCGCGCTCTCCAGCGCCGAAGAAACCATCGCCTCGCGCATCACGCATCCGGCATCGCGTGGCTCGGCGCGCCGCGCATTCTCGTCCATGATGCGGGCGAGTATCGACTGGTCGAGGCTGCCCCAATTGACGCCGATGCGCACCGGCTTGTCATGGCGGCAGGCGATCTCGATGATCTGGGCGAACTGCGTGTCCCGCTTGGCGCCCTGTCCGACGTTGCCCGGATTGATGCGCAGCTTGGCCAGCAGTTCGGCACATGCCGGATGGTCGGCCAGGAGCTTGTGACCGTTGTAGTGGAAATCGCCGATCAAGGGCACATTGATGTTCATCTTCGCCAGTTGCTCGACGATCCGCGGTACGGCCCTGGCAGCGTCGTCGTTGTTGACCGTGATACGAACCAGTTCGGATCCGGCACGCGCGAGCTGGGCGACCTGGATCGCAGTGGCGATGTGGTCGGCGGTATCGGTGTTGGTCATCGATTGCACGACGATCGGTGCCGACGAACCAACTGTCACGCCACCGACGACCACCGGGCGCGTCACGCGACGAGGCGTCGCGCAGTCCCCCTGAAGCGGTTCCGAGGGCGCGTTCATTGCAGTGAAAAGCGTGCGACCGAAATCTTGATGAATGGCGACAGGTCGACCGACTTGTCCTTGTAGCGCAGCTTGACCTGTGCCGCATTTCCGACGACCAGCGCATAGGGCGGCGTGCCGCCGATATCCACGTCATCGGCCGAACCTGCCTTGTGCAGTTGGGAATGCAGGGTTCTGCCCCGTGCGTCCTTGATCTCCACCCAGGAATCCTGTTCGAAGGCGAACGCGAGACGTTGCCTGCCGGGCGCCGGCGGCTGCGTCGCAGTGCTGGCCGGTTCCGGCGCAGGTGGCTCCGGTGCGGCAGCACTGGGCGGCGCCACGGCGGGCTCGGGGAGCGCAGCCGGCGCAGGGGGCGCAGCTGGAAGCTGAACCGGCTCGACAGCCTTCGCCGGAACCGGCGTGACCGCCTCGTCACGAATGGGCGGCGACACGGCGGCGATCTTCTCCACGGGTGCGGCCGGCACCGGCACACGAAACCAGTCGAAATACCAGCCGGCCAGCGCGAGCGCGATCAGAACGACCAGCGTAATCCCGGCCGGAAGCAGCGAACCCAGCGAGGATCCGGCTGTCGGCATGTCACCGCGCGCATTCGAAATGGGAGACAGATCGACCTGCAGCGAGTCGGAGTCAGCCACGATCGCATCGAGCAGCGGCTCCGGGTCGATGCCCAGGTAGCGCGCGTAGTTGCGCACGAAACCACGCGCAAACGTCAGCCCGCGCAGCTGATCGAATGCGTCGGCCTCGATCGCCTCGACCTGGCGCGGTGCCAGCTTGAGTGCATGCGAGACATCGGCGATCGACAGCCCGCGCAGACGCCGTGCGTTGCCGAGAATCCCGCCCGGACTGAACCCCTCTTCCGATCGGGATCCGATCATCTGCGTACCGACCGAATCGTTCACTCGAACTGCCCCTGGGCCAGCGACTTGTACTCGGGCGAATTCTTGAAATTGCGGCGCAGCTGGCTCGCATAACTGGCCTCGGATTCGCGATTGCCGAGTTTGCGCTCGATGCGCAGGGCCAGCCAGATCGACTCGGCATTGGGCTCGCCGCGACTGATGACCTCGTCGACCAGGCGCTTGGCTTCGTCGAGTTTCTTTTGCTGATAGCTGACTAGTGCCAGCAGATAGACCGCCTGGGTGTTCTGGCTATCGGCGATGACGGCTCGGCGCAAATAGTCCTCGGCTGCCTTCGGCTCATCGATCCACAGCGAGCACATGCCGGCATTGGTGTAGGGATAGGTCGGATTCGGGTACAGTGGGTCGCGTGCGGCGACCATCAACTTTTCGATCCCTTCCTTTCCACGCCCCTGGGTGCACAGAAACAGGCCGTAGGCGTTGTTGATCGCCGGATCCTTTGGCTCCAGGCGAATCGCCTGCTCGAAATGCATCTGCGCCGTCGAGAACTCCCGCAGATAGACATGCACCAGCGCCAGCAGGTGATGGGCCGGTCCGTATTCCGGATCGGCCTCGAGGGCCTTGCGCCCTTCCTCGATCGCGATCTTGAACTGGGCATCGGCGAAATAGGCGAAGGCGAGATCGGTCCGCGCCTTGGCCCGCACTTTCGGTGCAGCCGGTTTGGGCAGCGGTTCGACTGTCGGCTCGGGCACAGGCTGCTGACGCACCACCTGCGGCGCACAGGCCGCGAGCGCGACGGACAATACGAGGGCGAGAGTGGGAAGCGAACGTTTCATCAATGCACCTGGGCGATCTGCACGGCGCGCCGGGTGCGCCGCGTCTTGTCCTGCACCTGGCCGGCCAACTGGCCACAAGCGGCATCGACGTCATCGCCGCGCGTCTTGCGAACGGTGGTGACGACTTCCGCGTCGAGCAGGCGCTGCTGAAAGGCACGGATGCGGGTGTTGCTCGAACGCCGATAGGACGAACCCGGGAACGGATTGAACGGTATCAGGTTGAACTTGCACGGCAGGTCGCCGACCATGCCGAGGAGCTCGCGCGCATGCGCATCGCTGTCGTTGATGCCGTCGATCATCACGTACTCGAAGGTGATGAAATCGCGGGGCGCGCGTTCGAGATAGCGGCGACATGCGTCCATCAGCCCGGCCAGCGGATACTTCCGGTTGATCGGCATCAACTGGTCGCGCAGCGCGTCGTTCGGCGCATGCAGCGAAACCGCCAATGCCACCGGGCAGGCGTCGCGCAGGCGGTCGATCGCCGGCACGATGCCCGAGGTGGACACCGTAACGCGCCGGCGCGACAGCCCGTAGGCATTGTCATCGAGCATCAGTCTGAGCGCGACGACGACATTGTCGAAGTTGGCCAGCGGCTCGCCCATGCCCATCATCACGACGTTGCTGATGGTGCGTTCGTCCGAATCGCCGCTGCCGAAATCACCCAGCGCCCGCTTGGCGAACCAGAGCTGGCCGATGATTTCGGCCACGCTCAGATTGCGGTTGAAGCCCTGCCGGCCGGTCGAACAGAACGAACAGTCGAGCGCACAACCGGCCTGCGAAGAGACGCACAGCGTGCCGCGACTGGTTTCCGGAATGAATACCGTCTCGATCGCATTCGCGCCGCCGACGTCGAGCAGCCATTTGCGTGTGCCGTCGTCGGAAGTGGTATCGCGCACCACCTGCGGCGCAAGCACGCAGGCGACTTCGGCCAGACACCCACGCAGCGATTTGGCCACGTCGGTCATCCCGGCGAAATCGGCTACGCCGCGCTGGTGCACCCAGTGCATCACCTGCAGCGCGCGCATCCTCGTGCGTTCGGGCTTCTCGCCCAGTTCGGCAAGGAACCGGGCGAGTCCGTCAGCGTCGAAGTCCAGCAGGTTGACCGTCATGCGGCGCGACCATCCCCGGCGATCAGCGCGAGTAGACCTGACAAGCCGGGAAGAAATAGGCGATCTCGACCTTGGCGGTATCCGGACCGTCGGAACCGTGCACCGCGTTGGCATCAATGCTGGTCGCGAAATCGGCCCGTATCGTGCCTGGGGCAGCCTTCTTCGGATCGGTCGCGCCCATCAGGTCACGGTTCTTGGCGATCGCGTTGTCGCCTTCAAGCGCCTGGATCATCACCGGGCCGGAGACCATGAAGTCGACCAGATCCTTGAAGAACGGGCGCTCGCGGTGCACCGCATAGAAACCTTCGGCCTCATTGCGCGACAGGTGCACCAGCCTGGAGGCGATGATCTTCAGACCAGCGTCTTCGAAGCGCTGGTAGATCTTGCCGATCACGTTCTTCGCCACGGCATCCGGTTTGATGATCGAGAGGGTACGTTCGACGGCCATTTGATGCTCCTAAATGCAAGAATTGAAAACGATTAGTACGTCCGACGGCTAACTTGAGATTGTATCAGCATCAGGCTCCGCCAGCGTGGGACGGACAGCCGAGCGCCGCGAGTGCGCCAACGCGACCGGCCAGGATCGTTCATCCATGCGGGCTTCCGGCCAGAGCCCTGGTAGACCGCCAGTCCATGCGGTCTCTGGCCAATTCTGAGCCCGGTCGAAAACGCCTACCCGCGCACCGCCGGAGATTCACGCCGACTGTTCGCGCATTGCTCTCAGGTCGCGCAGCAGGTTCGGCACATCGTCCCGGACAATGCTCCACAGTGTGTCGTTGTCGATGCCGAGATAGCCGTGAATCAGGCGATTGCGCGTGGCAACGACCATGCGCCACGGAATCTCCGTGTGGGCTTGCCGTAGCGTATCGGGAATATGCGTCGCCGCTTCGCCGATCAGTTCGAGGTTGCGAAGCGTCGCATCGTAGTTCAAGCCGCCGGCTGCAAAGCTGGCTGCGTCGAGGCCGCGGGTGTAGGCAAGCACCCTTTCAGCGAAACCGATCATGTCATCCAGATAGAACCGCCACTCGCGGCCGGCTGTATCAGACATCCAGCGCCTCTCGCTCGATGAAGGGACGCAGTTCCTTGCGCAGGGCCTTCTCCGTGACCAGATCGACCGGGCGACCCAGCAGATCCTCAAGGTAGAACTGTACGCCGAAATAACGTGCGGAACTGGCGCAGCCCTCGAAGGCGACGAGCACATCCACGTCGCTGTCTGGCCGCGCAACATCACGCGCCGTGGAACCGAACAAGGCCAATCGGGTCACGCCGAATCGCGCCGCCAGGATTGGCTTGCTGCTCGCCAGGAGGGACAACACCTGTTCGCGATTCATGCGAGTTCCTCCTCGAACGAATCGATTCGACCGTGCGGAACTCCGCGTCCGACCGATTCCCCGGCTACCGCCGCCACCCGCCGCGCCGCCGTTGCGGGGAAGGAAAGGAAAATCTGGCTCGAGACCGGCATGTTCGAACCCTACTCCACCCCGCTCAGCACCTCGGCAATGGTGTCGAAGATCCGCGCGATCTGCGCTGCGTCGACGATCAGCGGCGGCGAGATTGCGAGGATGTCGCCGGTGGCGCGCACCAGCACGCCTCGCTCGAGGCACTTGACGAAAGCCTCGTAGGCGCGTGCGCCGGGCTTGCCTTCGCGCGGGGCGAATTCGACGCCGGCAACCAGGCCGAGATTGCGCACGTCGATCACGTGACGTTTCCCTTTGAGGCTGTGGGCCGCGTCCTCGAAGGCCGGCGACATCGCGGCCGCCTGTTCGAAGGTGCCTTCGCGCTGGTACAGATCGAGGGTTGCGCAGGCGGCAGCCGCGGCGAGCGGATGGCCCGAGTAGGTGTAGCCGTGGAAGAACTCGACCGCACCCTCCGCGCCAGCGTTGACCACCGCGTCATGAATGGCACGCTTGACCGCCACTGCGCCCATCGGCACCGAGGCATTGTTTACCGCCTTGGCCATGGTCAGGATGTCCGGTGTCACCTTGAACTTCTGCGCCGCAAATGCGGTGCCGAGCCGTCCGAAGCCGCTGATCACCTCGTCGAAGATCAGCAACAGACCATGCTTGTCGCAGATCGCGCGCAGGCGCTCGAGGTAGCCCTGCGGCGGGATCAGCACGCCGGTCGAACCGGCCATCGGTTCGACGATCACCGCGGCGATCGTGGAGGCATCGTGCAGCGTGACCAGGCGTTCGAGTTCGTCGGCCAGATGCGCACCCCAGGCCGGCTGGCCGCGCGAAAAGGCGTTGTGTTCTAGGTTGTGGGTATGCTGCAGGTGATCGACACTCGGCAGCAGTGCGCCAGAGAACATCTTGCGGTTGGGCAGTATGCCGCCGACCGATATGCCGCCGAAGCCCACGCCGTGATAGCCGCGTTCGCGCCCGATGAAGCGGTTGCGCTGCCCCTCGCCTCGCGCGCGGTGGTAGGCCAGCGCGATCTTCAGCGCGGTATCGACCGATTCGGAACCCGAGTTGGTGAAAAAGATCCGGTCGAGCCCGGCCGGGGTGATCTCGGCCAGCTTCGAGGCCGCCTCGAACACCAGCGGATGTCCCATCTGAAAGGTTGGCGCGAAATCGAGATTGGCCGCGGCCTGCTGGATCGCGCCGACAATCTCGTCGCGGCAATGGCCGGCATTGACACACCACAAACCGCCGCTGCCGTCGAGGATTTGCCGACCGTCGTGGCTCGTGTAGTACATGCCCTTGGCCGACACCAGGAGCCGCGGCGCGGACTTGTACTGGCGGTTGGCGGTAAACGGCATCCAGAAGTTCGAGAGGTCGAGGTCTTGAGTGGTCATGGTGTTCTCGGAGGATGGACAGTGGGGTTCGGATCAGAAGAAATCGGCGTAACGCGCGATCGCTTCAGGACGCACGATACGCTTGAAGTTTGCCATGATGGCTTCCCGGGTTTCAGTCGAGACGAATCCAGGTCGTCTTGAGTTCGGTGTATTTGTCGAGCGCGTGGAGCGACTTGTCGCGCCCATTGCCCGACTGCTTGTAGCCGCCGAAGGGCACGGTGATGTCGTCTTCGTCGTACTGGTTCACGTGCACCGTGCCGGCGCGCAGGGCGCGGGCCACCTTGTGCGCCTTGCTGATGTCACGCGTCCATATCGAGGCCTGCAGACCGTAGGGCGTTGCGTTGGCGGTGCGCACCGCCTCGGCCACGTCGTCGAAGGCCAGCACCGACAGCACCGGGCCGAAGATCTCCTCGCGGGCGATGCTCATGTCGTTGCGCACCTCGTCGAAAATCGTCGGCTGCACGTAGAAGCCGCCGCTGTCGACACGCGCACGGTCGCCACCGACAAGCAGCCTCGCGCCCTCCGAAACACCGGCATCGATATAGCGCATGACGGTCTGCAACTGGACATCGTCTACCAGCGCACCCATCGTGGTCCTGGCCTCGAGCGGATCGCCGGGCGCGTAATCGGCCACCCTGGCCAGCGCGCGTTCGAGAAACATGTCCTTGATCGGGCGCTCGATGAGCAGGCGCGAGGGTGCGTTGCAGCTCTCGCCCTGATTGTAGAAGATCGAGCCAATCGCCGCGTCTACCGCCCGGTCGAGGTAGGCGACGTCGGCACAGACGATCAGCGGCGACTTACCGCCGAGTTCGGTCCATGCCCGCTTGAGGTTCGTCTGGCCGGAATACTGCATGATCTGTTTGCCGACGCGGGTCGAACCCGTGAACGCGATGCAATCGACATCGTTGTGCAGGGCCAGTGCCTGCCCCGCCTCATGGCCGTATCCCGGCACCACATTGAGCACGCCTTCCGGCAGGCCTGCTGCGAGCGCGAGCTCACCGAGGCGCAAGGCGGTGAGTGGCGATTTTTCCGAGGGCTTGAGCACCACGCTGTTGCCGGTCGCCAGCGCCGGAGCGATCTTCCACGCAGCCATCAGCATCGGGTAATTCCACGGCACGATCGCGCCGACCACGCCGACCGGCTCGCGCGTGATCAGCGCCAGCGAGTTCTCCGCCGTCGGCGCGATTTCGTCGTAGACCTTGTCGATCGCCTCTCCGTACCAGCGCAGGGTGTTGGCGGCGGCATTCACGTCGGTCGCGCGCGACGCGGCGATCGGCTTGCCCATGTCGAGCGTCTCGGTGAGCGCGAGTTCGTCCCGGTTTTCCAGCAGCAGCTCGGCAAAGCGGATCAGGATGCGCTTGCGCGCCGCCGGCGCTGTGCCGGCCCAGCGGCGATCCTCGAAAGCGCCACGCGCCGAAGCCACGGCGGCGTCGATATCCTTTTCGGCGCAGCGGGCGACGTCGGCCAGCTTGCGGCCGTCGACCGGCGAAATGCAGTCGAAGTGCGCGCCGTCGATCGCATCGACGCGCTTGCCGCCGATCAGCGCCCGCCCGTCGATCTTCAGTTGCGCGGCCCGTTCGTGCCACGACCTGTTCGACTCGTTCATCATCGCGCTCCGTTACCGCGAGCGGCATGGCCTGGAAGCCTCATGGATAAAGGGCCTTGCGGCATGCTATCTGGAGATCGCCATTCCATGAGATTCTCCGGCATGCCATGTTGAAGGTCTCCTATCCATCCGGCTTTCCGGCCACACCGCCTGTCATTTGTCGATGTCGCCGAGACACAGATACTTGATCTCGAGATATTCCTCGATGCCGTGGCGCGAGCCCTCGCGCCCGAGGCCCGACTGCTTGACGCCGCCGAACGGCGCCACCTCGGTCGAGATCAGTCCGGTGTTGATGCCGACCATGCCGTACTCGAGCGCCTCGGCCACGCGCCAGATGCGGCCGATGTCGCGACTGTAGAAATACGAGGCCAGGCCGAATTCGGTACGGTTGGCGAGTTCGATGACTTCGGCTTCGTCCTTGAATCGGATCAGCGGCGCCACCGGGCCGAAGGTTTCTTCGCGGAACACCTTCATGTCGGCCGTGACCCCGGTCAATACCGTCGGTTCGTAGAAGGTGCCGCCGAGTGCATGCCGCCTGCCTCCGGCGATCACCTTGCCGCCGCCCGCAAGGACGTCGCCGACGTGCTCCTCGACCTTGGCCAGTGCATCCAGTGTGATCAGCGGGCCCTGCTGCACGCCGGCCTCGATGCCGCTGCCGACCTTGAGCTGGCGCACGCGCAGCGCGAGCTGTTCCGCGAACGCGTCATACGCGCCGGCCTGCACGAACAGCCGGTTGGCGCAGACGCAGGTCTGCCCGGTGTTGCGGAACTTGGAGATCATCGCGCCTTCGACCGCCGATTCGAGATCGGCATCGTCGAACACGATGAAGGGTGCGTTGCCGCCGAGTTCCAGCGACAGTTTCTTGATCGTGTCCGAGCACTGGCGCATCAGCAGTCGGCCGACTTCGGTCGAGCCGGTGAACGAGAGCTTTGCAACGATCGGGCTGCTGGTGAGCTCGCCGCCGATCGCAGCCGGATGGCCGGTCAGCACCGAGAACACGCCCTTCGGAACGCCCGCTTCCTCGGCCAGCACCGCCAGGGCCAGCGCCGAAAAGGGCGTCTCCAGCGCCGGCTTCACCACCATCGCGCAGCCGGCAGCCAGCGCCGGACCAGCCTTGCGCGTGATCATCGCATTCGGGAAATTCCACGGCGTGATCGCTGCGGTCACGCCGATCGGCTGCTTGATGACGATGATGCGCTTGTCGGCCGCATGCTGCGGAATGGTTTCGCCGTAGATGCGCTTGGCTTCCTCGGCGAACCACTCGATGAAGGACGCGCCATAGGCGATCTCGCCGCGCGCCTCGGCCAGCGGCTTGCCCTGCTCGGCGGTCAGGATCTGCGCCAGATCCTCCTGGTTGGCCATCATCAGGTCGAACCAGCGGCGCAGAACGACGCCGCGCTCCCTGGCGGTTTTCGCCGCCCAGGCTTTCTGCGCCGCACGCGCGCCGTCGATCGCCCGGCGGGTTTCCGCCGCGCCCATCATCGGCACCGTGCCGAGTTGTTCGCGTGTCGCCGGGTTGCTTACGGGCGCGGTCTCGCCGCTGTCGGCGTCGCACCATACGCCGTCGAGATAAGCCTGGGTGCGCAGCAGATCGGGTCTTGCGAGTTGCATGACGTGTCCTTCCCTCGCCCGGCCGCCCGGGGTCAGATCCAGTTGCGCTGCCGCAGTTCGTCCAGCGTGGCGTCCAGACAGCAGCGTATCAGGTCGATCATCTCGTCGATCTGGGTTCGCGTGATCACCAGCGGCGGGGCGATGATCATCCGGTCGCCGACCGCGCGCATGATCATGCCATTGCCGAACATATGACCGCGGCAAAGCATGCCGACCCCGAGTTCGGGCGCAAAGCATTCGAGGGTTCGCTTGTCCCTGACCAATACCAGACCGGCGACAAGCCCGCAGGTTTCCGCCATGCCGACCAGCGGGTGAACGGCCAGCGCCTCGAACTTGTGCCTGAGGTAGGGGCTGCTGTCGTCCCGCACCTTTTCGACCAGACTCTCGCGCCGGATGATGTCGATGTTCTCGAGCGCGACCGCGCACGCCACCGGATGCCCCGAGTAGGTGAAGCCGTGCTCGAACTCCCCGCCCTTGTCGATCAGCACGTCGGCAACCCGCTTGCCAACCATCACGCCACCGAGAGGGATATAGCCCGAGGTAACGCCCTTGGCGAAAGTCATCAGATCGGGCCGGTAGCCGAACTTCTGGCAGCCGAACCATTCGCCGAGCCGGCCGAAGCCGCAGATCACTTCGTCGGACACCAGCAGGATGCCGTACCTGTCGCAAATCCGCTGGATCTCCGGCCAGTAGCTATCGGGCGGAATGATCACGCCGCCGGCACCCTGCAGCGGCTCGCCGATGAAGGCCGCCACCCGGTCCGGGCCGACCTCGAGGATCTTCTCTTCGAGCCAGCCGGCCGCCTTGAGACCGAACGCGTCCTGCGACATCCCCCGGCCGTGCTCGAACCAGTAGGGTTGCTGGATGTGGGCGATGCCGGGAATCGGCAGGTCGCCCTGCGCGTGCATGTAAGCCATGCCGCCGAGCGAGGCGCCGGCCATCGTGCTGCCGTGATAGCCGTTGATGCGCCCGATGATCAGCTTGCGCCGGGGCTGTTCGAGCAGATCCCAGTAGCGGCGCACCAGGCGCACCACGGTATCGTTGCCCTCGGAACCCGAGTTGGTGAAGAACACATGCTGGAACTGCGGCGGCGAGACCTCGGCGAGCAGCGCCGCCAGCTTGACCGCCGGAACATTGGTGGTGTTGAAAAAGCTGTTGTAGTAGGGCATCTCCATCATTTGCCGACAGGCGGCATCGGCGAGTTCCTTGCGGCCGTAGCCGACGTTCACGCACCACAGGCCGGACATGCCGTCCAGCACCCGTTTGCCCTCGGAGTCCCACAGGTAGATGCCCTCGCCCTTCACCATCACGCGGACGCCCTTCTCGGCGAGCAGCTTGTGGTCGGTGAATGGGTGCAGGTAGTGCGCCGAATCGAGCGCCTGGATCGCCCGCGTATCCACTGCCGCGGACGCGCGCATCAGGGCCGGCCGCTCCTCGGCGGTCCGGATCTCGAATTGATTCGTCATCATGTCGTGTCCTTCATTGGGCAGCGCTCAGACATGCAGCAGCAGGTGCTCGCGCTCCCACGGGCTGATCACCTTCATGAATTCCGCGTACTCGAGTTCCTTCACCGATGCGTAGACCTTGATGAAGCGCTCGCCCAGCACCGCGTGCAGCGCCGACGTCTCGCGCAGCCAGGACAGCGCCTCCGAAAGGCTGGTCGGCAGCTCGTAGTCGCGGTCGTAGGCGCTGTCGAGAATCTCCGGCCCCGGTTCGATCTTTTCCTCGATGCCGAGGTAGCCGCAGGCCAGGGTTGCGGCGAACGCCAGGTACGGATTGGCATCGGCCCCGACCACGCGATTCTCGACGCGCCGGTTGTCGCTGTCGGAATGCGGTATGCGAAAACCGACCGTCCGGTTGTCCTTGCCCCACTGGATGTTGATCGGCGCCGCGGTGTGCCGCACGATCCGCCGGTAGGAATTCACGTAGGGCGCCACCAGGGCCATCGCCGCCGGCATGTACTTCTGCAGCCCGCCGATGTACCAGTAGAAGCACTTCGATGGCGTGCCGTCGGGATTGCTGAAGATGTTCCTCCCGGTCTTCAGATCGACGATGCTCTGATGGATATGCATCGCCGAACCGGGCTCGCCGGCCATCGGCTTGGCCATGAAGGTGGCGTACATGTCGTGACGCAGCGCCGTCTCGCGCAGGGTGCGCTTGAAGAAGAAGCATTTGTCGGCCAGGCCGAGCGGAGAGCCGTGGAGAAAGTTGATCTCCATCTGGCCGGCGCCCATTTCGTGGATCAGCGTGTCGAGGTCGAGTTCCTGCGCCTCACAGTAGTCGTAGATCTGCTCGAACAGCGGATCGAACTCGTTCACCGCGTCGATGCTGTAGGCCTGGCGGCTGGTCTCGGCGCGGCCGCTGCGGCCTTTGGGCGGCTTGAGCGGCAGGTCGGGATCGATATTCTTGGCGACAAGGTAGAACTCGAGCTCGGGCGCCACCACCGGCTTCCAGCCCTTTTCCTTGTACAGCTCGCAGACACGCCGCAACACCGAACGCGGCGCGAAGTCGACCAGACGGCCATCGGAAAAGTAGCAGTCGTGAATCACCTGTGCGGTGGGATCGACAGTCCACGGCACCAGCCGCACGGTCGCCGGATCGGGCAGCAGCAGCATGTCGCGGTCATTGACCGAGATCACGCTGTCGTAGTCCGCGCTGTTCTCCGGGCAATCGCCGGTCACCGTCATGCCGACCACGGCTTCCGGCAGACGCATGCCGCGATCCTCGGTAAACTTTTCGCGCGGCAGGATCTTGCCGCGCGGCACGCCGGTCAGGTCGGGCACCAGGCATTCGATCTCGGTGACCTGATTCTCGTCGAGCCAGCGCTCCATGTCGTTGTGGGAGAAGTTCTCGCGTAATGACATCGTGTAGAACTAGTCTGGTCAGAGGTTGTGAACAGCTCTACTGCGCGGGCGGTCTGCGTCGTTGTTCACTCGCTCGCGACAGGCGCGCCCGAATGCCTCGAACAGCTTGATCGACACCGCGTTGTCGCGCATCTTCCATTCGGGATGCCACTGCACGCCCAGGGCAAACGCCCGCGAACCGGCCACGCTGAATGCCTCGACCAGCCCGTCTTCGGCGCTCGCCTCGACCTCCAGCCCGGCGCCGAGACGGTCGACACCCTGACCATGCAGGGAGTTGACGATGATGTCGGCTGCGCTGCCCAGCGCGCGCGCCAGCACGCCGCCCGGCTTCACGTGAAGTGGATGGGCGGGACCGTACTGCACGTCGATCGGGGCCTTGGGGTCTTCGCGATGATCGCGGATACCCGCTACCGCATGAACCGCCTGATGCAGGCTGCCGCCGAGCGCCACATTGACCTCCTGGAAGCCGCGACAGATCGCGAACAGCGGAACGCCGAGCGCGAGCGCACGGCGCACCAGCGGCAGGGTCGTGGCGTCGCGCGCCGGATCCAGCGGAAGTTCGGGATCGGCTACGGTTTGGGCGAAATGCGCGGGATGGACATTGGAAACCGACCCGGTCAGCAGGAGGCCGTCGGCCTGATCGAGCAGACCGTCGATGTCCAGCGCATCGCCCAGCGGCGGCACCAGCAGCGGCTGGCAGCCGGCGCCATGAACCACCGCATCGACGTATTTCCCGCCGACGACGAAAAACGGGTGGCGTCCGAGATCCTTGCTGCATGCCGGGATCAGCACGACGGGCTTCATGGCTGCACTATATATCCACAAACCCCCTTATGCAGCAAGCGGCTCGGCAGCCGGGAACGGCCGCCGGATCAGTGCCTGCGCCGCGGCGCGGCGACTGGGCCGCGTCCCTCGATGTGGCGGAATCGGATGCGCCCCTTGCTCAGATCGTAGGGGGAGATCTCCAGCGAAACCTTGTCGCCGGCGATGATGCGAATGTGGTGCTTGCGCATCTTGCCCGCCGTGTAGGCGACCAGAGCGTGGCCATTGTCGAGCGTGACGCGAAAACGCGAGTCGGGCAGCACTTCCATCACCACGCCGTTCATTTCAATCAGTTCTTCTTTTGCCATAGCTGAGCCTCGATGGGAAAGTCGAAAAAGGAACCCTCCAGAGATGCGCTGCGGCCGGAAACCGCGGCGGCGACCCAAGGCAGGGCGAACGGCATGGCAGTGCTGCCATGCCGCTGCGGCCGCCTGACTAGTCAGCCGCGCGAATGTTGGACGCCTGCTGGCCCTTGGGGCCGGCGGTAACGTCGAAACTCACGCGCTGGCCTTCCTTCAGGGTCTTGAAACCCTGTCCCTGGATTGCCGAAAAGTGAGCGAAAAGATCGTCTCCACCGGCCTCGGGTGTGATGAAGCCGAAGCCCTTGGAATCGTTGAACCACTTGACCGTGCCTGTTGCCATGTCTTGAGTTTCCTAAGAAAACATAATAGGGGGACTGCCCCCGAGGGTGGGGCGAAGCTCAAGACGGCAGGGTGGTGAAGGGAGAAATACCGAAGGACTGCGGGTACTGAACCAGACAACAACAGCACTACTTGAAGATCGCTGCACCGCACTATGCACGGTATCGTGCGGATTTGCAAACCAAAGTTTCGATCTGCGAGCGTGCATCGGCCTGCAACCCGCATGAAATGGCGGTCTACCGCCAACCACCGGCCGAGATGCCCGTGTTTGCTTGCTCGCAGGCCGGTGGCAGGTTCAGATTGCGCCCACTCACCGGCGGGTCGGCATCGCCAGGCTTGCGCGAGGCGTCGGGTTAAGCTGCGCGCTGACTGCCCTGCCGGTATTCACCGGGATTGGTTCCGGTCCATTTCTTGAAGGCCCGGTGAAACGCGCTCGGCTCGGCGAAGCCCAGCGCGTGCGCGACATCGACCAGCGTCCCGCCGGGCTGGCCGAGGTAGGTGATCGCCAGGTCGCGCCGCAGATCGTCCTTGATCGACCGGTAGGGCTGGCCCTCTTCGTCGAGCCGCCGGCGCAGGGTCGAGGCGGTCATCTGCAACTGCCTGGCCAGGGTCTCGAAGTCCGGCCAGTCGGCCGGCGCGCTCTGGCGCAGGCGGCGGCGGATGCGGGCGGTGAGGCCGGCGCTGTTGTGGTACTTGACCAGGAAGTTGGCCGGCGCACCGCGCAGGAATGCCTTGATCGAGCGCTCACTCTGGATGACCGGCAGATCGAGGCAGGCGGCGTCGATCGCGATGCGGGTTTCCGGCCGGTCGAATCGCGCGTCGGCGCAGAATAAAACCCGGTATTCGGCGAGTCCCGGCGGCTCATCGCAGCGAAACTCGGCGCCGAGTATCGGGATGCGGCGGCCGATCAGCCAGCACGCCAGGCCATGCAGCATGACCAGGTAGGTGGCGTAGGCGAACATGCGATGCGGACCATTGCGCTCGTCCAGCCGGATCTGCGCGATGCCGTTCTCGATCGACAGGGTGCCGCTCAGATCGTCGAGCACCAGGCGCAGGAATCGCAGCGCGCGCCGCAGCGCCGTGGTCAGCGTGTCGCTGTGCAGTACGCTGTGGCACAACAAGGTGAAGCTGCCGCATTTCATCGGGCGCGAGTCGAGGCCGAAGAACTCGTCATCGAGGGTCCGGGCGATCAGCAGCCACAGCGCGCCGTACCGTTCGGGCGAGACTCTGGCCTGTTCCGATTCGAGCAATGCGGGCGAAATGCCGGCCTGGCGCAGCAACGCCGCGGTGTCGAGTCCGCGCTGGCGGACCACCGCCAGCGCTTCATGCACGAAGCCGATCGAAATGGTGCCTCTTTCCTGCTCAGCCATGGATGCGGGCCCGGGCGCCGGGCGACAATCGGTTGCAGTTGCAAAATCCGCCAATGATTTTGAGCGATCCCGGCATCGCCCTGCGGGCGTGGCGCGCTTAGACTACACCATCGTCTTGGGTCAGCTTGGGGGCCGCAGATGCAGATCGAGCATCGAGTATTCCTGGTAACCGGCGCCGCCTCGGGTCTCGGCGCCGCCACGGCGCGGATGATCGTGGCCGGAGGCGGCCGCGTGGCTCTGGCGGATATGAACGAGGAGAGCTGCGCGGCGCTGGCTGCCGAATTCGGCACGGCGGCATGCTTCGCCCGAACGGATGTCGCCGACGAAGCCAGCGCCCGCGCGGCGATCGACATGGCGCTGACGCGCTTCGGCAGCCTGCACGGGCTGGTCAACTGCGCCGGCGTTGCGCCGGCCGAAAAGGTGCTCGGCAAGAACGGCCCGCACGGGCTCGAAAGTTTCGCTCGCGTCGTTTCGATCAACCTGACCGGCAGCTTCAACATGATCCGCCTCGCGGCCGACGCGATGAGCCGGCAGCCCCCCAATGCCGATGGCGAGCGCGGCGTGATCGTCAATACCGCGTCGGCTGCCGCCTTCGACGGCCAGATCGGGCAGGCTGCGTACGCCGGATCGAAGGCCGGCGTCGCCGGCATGACCTTGCCGATCGCCCGCGAACTGGCACGTTTCGGCATCCGCGTCGTCACCATCGCGCCGGGCATCTTCGAGACGCCGATGCTGCAGGCCATGCCGCAGGAGATGCATGAATCTCTCGGCCGGACGGTACCTTTTCCGCCGCGCCTGGGGCGGCCGGCCGAATTCGCGGCACTGGTGCGGCACATCGCCGAGAACACCTACCTCAACGGCGAGGTGATCCGTCTCGACGGCGCCATCCGCATGGCGCCCAGGTGATCGATGACGGGCCGCCCGAAAGAGAGAATAATCCCGTGTCTTGCGCCGCTGATTCTGCCGGCAGCGTTGGGGCAAGACCCACGCCGATCGGCCGCCGTGAGGCCGGCGAGATCTCACTCGAGATCGTTTGACACTGCAAGCGAGGAAAAGCCATGACTGATCTTTCCGAGATGAAAAAGCCTACGATCTACAAGCCTCGCCACAAGGTGCGCTTCGTCACTGCCGCAGCGCTGTTCGATGGCCATGATGCATCGATCAACATCATGCGGCGAATCCTGCAAGCCAGCGGTGTCGAGGTGATCCACCTCGGCCACAACCGCTCGGTCGGCGAGATCGTCGATGCCGCCCTGCAGGAGGATGTGCAGGGCATCGCCGTCACCAGCTACCAGGGTGGGCATGTCGAGTACTTCAAGTACATGATGGATCTGCTGCGCCAGCACGGCGGCGAGAACATCAAGGTCTTCGGCGGCGGCGGCGGCGTGATCGTGCCGACAGAAATCGACGAACTGCAACAGTACGGCGTCACCCGCCTGTACTCACCGGAAGACGGCGCATTGCTCGGCCTGCAGGGCATGATCAACGACGTGATCGAGAGATCCGATGTCGATCTGATCGCCCACGCGCCCGCCGAGGAGTGCCTGCTCAAGTCACTGCGCTCCGGCGACCGGCGCCAGCTCGCCCGCATCATCACCGCGCTGGAGAACGGCGCCTATGGCAACGTCGCCAAGGCTGCGCTGCACGAGGCCGCGGCCGAGCACAAGACCCCGACTCTCGGCATCACCGGCACCGGCGGTGCCGGCAAGAGTTCGCTGACCGACGAGCTGGTGCTGCGCCTGCGCCTCGATCAGGAGGATCGGTTGAAGCTCGCCATCATCTCGATCGACCCGTCGCGCAAGCGCACCGGCGGTGCCCTGCTGGGCGATCGCATCCGCATGAACGCGATCGACCACCCGCACATCTACATGCGCTCGCTCGCCACGCGGAATTTCGGCAATGGCGCCGGCAGCGGCGGCTCCGAGATCTCCGCGGCGTTGCCCGAAGTCATCGCCGCCTGCAAGGTGGCCGGTTTCGACCTGATCATCGTCGAGACCTCGGGCATCGGCCAGGGCGACGCGGCGATCGTGCCCTTCGTGGACCTGTCGCTCTACGTCATGACGCCCGAATTCGGCGCGGCGAGCCAGCTCGAGAAGATCGACATGCTCGACTTCGCCGACTTCGTGGCGATCAACAAGTACGACCGCAAGGGTGCTGAGGACGCGCTGCGCGACGTGCGCAAGCAGGTCCAGCGCAACCGCGAACTGTTCGCGCGGCCGGTCGACGAGATGCCGGTGTTCGGCACCCAGGCCAGCCGATTCAATGACGACGGCGTGACGGCGCTGTATCAGGCCATCCTGCCCCGGCTGCTGGAAAAGGGCCTCAAGTCGGGGGGGGCCAAGGCGCCGGTCAGAGTTCCCGGCAAGCTGCCCAAAGTCAGCGTCAAGGCCTCCTCGATGGGCCGGGCCATCGTGCCGGCCGAACGCATCCGTTATCTGGCCGAGGTCGCCGAGGCAGTGCGCGACTATCACAAGCACATCGCCCAACAGGCCCGCTTTGCCCGCGAGCGCCAGTCGCTGCGGACTGCCCGGACGCTGTTCGAGCAGTGGGGCAAGGACGCCGGCAGTTTCGCCGACGTGATCCAGTGGAAGGACGGTGAACTCACGCCGACCGCGCGCAAGCTGCTCGACCAGTGGCCGACCACCAGGGCGCTCTATGCCGCGGACGAGTATGTGGTGAAAATCCGCGACAGGGAGATCCGCACCAAGCTCACCAGCGAATCACTCTCCGGCAGCAAGATCCGCAAGGTGGCATTGCCGGATTTCGAGGACGAGGGCGAGACACTCCGCTTCCTGATGAAGGAGAACGTGCCCGGCTCTTTCCCCTTCACCGCTGGCGTGTTCGCCTTCAAGCGCGAGAACGAAGACCCGACCCGCATGTTCGCTGGCGAGGGCGATGCCTTCCGCACCAACCGGCGTTTCAAGAAGGTATCCGAAGGCATGCCGGCGCATCGGCTGTCCACCGCCTTCGACTCGGTCACGCTCTATGGCTGCGACCCCGATCCGCGCCCCGACATCTACGGCAAGGTGGGCAACTCGGGCGTGTCGATCGCCACGCTCGACGACCTCAAGGTGCTCTACGACGGCTTCGACCTGTGCGCACCGACGACCAGCGTATCGATGACCATCAACGGCCCGGCGCCGATGATCCTGGCGATGTTCTTCAATACCGCGATCGATCAGCAGGTGGCGAAGTTCAAGGCCGACAACGGCCGCGAGCCAACCGAGGACGAAGCCGAGAAGATCAAGGAGTGGACGCTGGCTACGGTGCGCGGCACGGTGCAGGCCGACATCCTCAAGGAAGACCAGGGCCAGAACACCTGCATCTTCTCGACCGAGTTCGCGCTCAAGCTGATGGGCGACATCCAGGCGTACTTCGTCCACCACGACGTGCGCAACTTCTACTCGGTGTCGATCTCCGGCTACCACATCGCCGAAGCCGGCGCCAACCCGATCAGCCAGCTCGCCTTCACCCTGGCCAACGGTTTCACCTATGTCGAGAGTTACCTCGCACGCGGCATGCACATCGATGACTTCGCGCCGAACCTGTCCTTCTTCTTCAGCAATGGCATGGACCCGGAGTATGCGGTGATCGGCCGTGTCGCCCGCCGCATCTGGGCGGTGGCGATGAAGAACAGGTATGGTGCCAACGAACGCAGCCAGAAGCTCAAATACCACGTGCAGACCTCGGGTCGCAGCCTGCATGCGCAGGAGATGTCGTTCAACGACATCCGCACCACCTTGCAGGCGCTGATCGCCATCTACGACAACTGCAACAGCCTGCACACCAATGCCTACGACGAGGCGATCACCACGCCGACCGACGAATCGGTGCGCCGCGCGATGGCGATCCAGTTGATCATCAACCGCGAATGGGGTCTGGCGAAGAACGAGAACCCGAACCAGGGCGCGTTCATCATCGACGAGCTGACCGACCTGGTCGAAGAGGCGGTGCTCAAGGAGTTCGAGGCGATCGCCAGCCGCGGCGGCGTGCTCGGTGCAATGGAGACCGGCTACCAGCGCGGCAAGATCCAGGAAGAGAGCCTCTATTACGAACACCGCAAGCACGATGGCAGCTATCCGATCGTCGGCGTCAACACCTTCCGCAATCCGCACAGCGATTCGGCATCCAGGGAGATCGAGCTGGCGCGCTCGTCCGAAGACGAGAAGCAGAGCCAGCTCAGACGCCTGGCCGACTTTCATGCGCGCAACCAGGCCGAAGCGCCGAAGTGGCTGGCCAAGCTGCGCCAGACCGTGATCGACAACGGCAACGTGTTCGCGGTGTTGGTCGATGCGGTGCGCTATTGCTCCCTCGGACAGATCAGCAACACGCTCTACGAGGTCGGCGGGAAATACCGAAGGAATATGTAGTCAGCCGCGTGTAGCCAACTGCGCGGTCGTCCGGAGCACCGCCAACCCGATCGCAATCAATTCGCTCGCCAGGAGCCAATCAACCGCCCAGTGCGGATACGCATCCCGCGTGGTTTGCGGCGGGTCGATCAACTGCCGATCCTGATCGGCTCAAACGCGCATTGAACGGCCTTGATGGTAGTCCTCCTCGCGCTGGCGACGCACAGCGAGAATAGGCACCTTCCGTGGATCGTCGATCCCGACCAGCGCCCCGTAGCCGGGGCTGCCGAACGAAATGATCAGTTCGCGCAGAAACGGGCTGCGTGACCCGCCGATGACCTTGCGCCAGGTGAACGGAAGATCTCCAGCGCGTCGATCGCCCTTGTAATCGCCGTCTCGGCACGCTCGGCCGCGAACATATCCTGATCGAGCAGAAAATCGAACAGGCGCAGCAGAACCCCTTCCGCTGCCACGGTGAAGCGAACGCGGAAACGCTGCATACCGTAACGCTGGCGCTCTACGCGATGCGAAACTGGCCGACCACCTTCTCGAGGCTGGAGGAAACCTTGACGAGTGCCAGCGCGGCGCGGGCGACTTCCTCGACCGCTGCGCTGTTTTCCTCCGACATCTGGGCGATGCTCTCGACCCGTTTGGCAAGCTCGTTGGTCGCGTGCCGCTGCTCGCCCAGCGCGCTGCTGATGTCGGACACCGATCGGGTCACCGTCTCGGCATTGGCTTCGATTTCCCGCATCGAGCCGCTCGCGCGCTGGGCGGTTTCCGCAACCAGCCTGACCAGGTCGGTGCTTTCCTTCATGCTCGATTCGGCGGTCTCGGCCCCGGATTGAACGGTCTGGATCATGTCGGTGATTTCCTGCACCGACTTGGTGGTCCGTTCGGCGAGTTTTCTCACTTCGTCGGCGACGACCGCGAAGCCGCGCCCTTGTTCGCCAGCGCGTGCCGCTTCGATTGCCGCGTTCAGCGCAAGCAGATTGGTCTGGTCGGCCACTTCCTTGATGACGACCGTGATCGAGCCGATGCGCTGCACCTTGGCCGACAGGTCGAGAATCTGCTGAGAGGTCTCGGATACGCGCTCGCTGACCTGATTGATCTGACGCGTCGCCTCGGATACCTCGCGACCGCCGCCGTTGGCCGTTTCGCCGGCACGCGTTGCCCGCGTACTCGCGTCGTTGGCGTGCTGCGATACCTGATCGATGCTGACCGACAGTTCCTCGACCGCCGCTGCCGCGGAGGACGTGGATTCCGATTGAGTCTGGGTGCTGACCGACACCTGCTCGGCCGAGGCCGACAGCTCGTTGGCCGAACCGGCGACCTGCTCGGCATCGGCCATGATCTGGCGAATCGCCGCGGTCAGCTTTTCCTGGGCGTTCGCGAGCGATCGCATCATCCCGGCGATCTCGTCCTTGCCGCCGACATCGACGCGCCCGCTCAGGTTGCCCTGGGCGAGGTCGTCCAGGGCAGCGGCGGCGACGTTCAGCGGGCGGGTGATGCTGCGCGTGATCGCAAATCCGAACACCACTGCTGCGATCAGCGCCATGGCCGTCGCGGCGATCAGCGCCAGGCGGATCTTGTCTTCCAGCGCGTCGCTGTCGGCGTTCGCCTTGGTGGCAAGCTGCCGGTTGATCTCGACCAGCTTGCTCAAATGCCCGTCGACTTTGTCGAATGCTGGGGCGGCGAGCTCGCGCATGATGTTGCCTGCCGCAGCATTGTCGCCGGCATCCGCGGCCTGGGTGACCTTCCGGGCGGCAGTCTTGAACAGCGGCCACTCGGCATCGAAACGCGACAGCAGCGCGGTTTCGTCGGGCCTCAGTTGGGTCTTGCGATAGTCGTCCAGGAGGGCCTGCATCGCCTTCTCGTTGCCGCGCATCTCCTCGGCGAGTTTCTCCCTGTCCGGCTTGTTGTTCTCGATGATGTATTCATAGAGAGTGCGACCGAAGTGGATGGCCTGCATGTTTGCGTTCGCCACATCCGAGATCGGCACCAGTTGCTCGTCGTACACCTCGTGCAACATGGCGTTGATCCGGACCACCGCGAGCACACCCATCGTGCCGACCAAGCCGCAGATGATCGCGACGATCAGAAATGCGCCGGTCAGCCGCGCCCTGATCGTAAAGCCGTCAAACACGTTCTTCATTTTTCGATTCCCCGATGATTGCTTCTGTTTGCGTCGATCTCGCCAGGCGACCTCACGCGATCGAGTCGCGCCTTGCGCGCTCCACCCCCGATAACGGCAGTGGCCACCTCGTCTTGAGCATCGGTGGGCTTGACCCCGGCGAGGCAGCGGTTATCACCGTGGCCCGCCAGTACATCGGGATGGGGAGGTTCGGCGGCCCAAGGAAGTTTGGCGGCCGTCTGCGCGTAACCACCGGACTGCGCGCGGCCGCGCTCGCTGACGAACGGCCGTCGCCGGCCCGGAACCGTCATTCGACATCCGGATTGCAGTCCGTCGGCTTCGCTGAGCAGTACAAGCGAATTGCCTGCCGGCGGCCCGCGCGTCAGGGTGTCACTCTGCCGGCCCGCCGGGCGCGGGGCCTTCCCGCTTGTAGCGCTCGACCGCTTCGCGCAGGGCGCGGCGCAATTCGCCCACCGGTTTTCCCTTGGCCTGCGCCTGGCGGATCCCGGCGAGTATCGCGGACACACCGGCGGATTCGGGCGCTTCCGCGGCATTGCTTTCGTCATAGACCAGCTCGGCACGCTCGCTGCCGGCCCTCGCTCGCTTGGCTGTCACCGCCAGTGCCTTTGGCGGCGCCGCGTTCCGCGCCTGCCTGGCCGCGGTTGCGGCGGGTGTGCTGTCCGCCTTGAAGTGCGCGATCGCTTCGAACAGTTCGCGGCGCAGATCCTTCGTCGGCTGACCCCGCGCCTCGGCCAGACGCAGCCGCTGCAGGCGCTCATCGATCTCGGCCGGCGCCGGAACCGAGCCGGCGGGTGGCGCGAATGTCCCGGGTGGCTGTTGTACTGCCTGGGCAAAAGACGGGGATGTGGCGTCGTCCGGCACGGCGTCCAGCGCCGCCCCGACCAATCGGGCAATCCTCAGATTGCGATTGCTCATCGCCCAGGTCAGGGCCGTGTCGCCCCAGTCGTTGGCCGGCTTGGGATCGGCGCCGGCTTGCAGGAGCAGCCGCGCGAGATCCTCGTGCCCCTGACGGGCGGTCAGCATCAGCGCGGTGGAGTCGTTGGTGGTGCGGGCATCGACGTCGGCACCCCACTCGAGCAGAAAGCGGACGATTCCCCGGTGGCCGCCGAAGGTCGCGTAGTGCAGCGCCGACCATTGCTTGCCGGACCGATTCACCTGTGCGCCATGCTCGACCAGCCAGCGCACTGCGTCGTCGTGGCCTTTCCATGCCGCCAGCAGCAGCGCCTGCTCGCCGATGCGGCTCACGTGGTTGATGTCCGCGCCACGGCTGAGAAACAGCTCCATCACCGGGATGCTGCCTTCCCAGGCCCCGATCATCAGACCGGTTCCCAGGCTGTCGGCCTCGAAGTCGGGATCGAGTCCTTCGTCCAGCCACTTCGTCGCAGCCCGGATATCACCGACTTCCACCGCATGGCCGAAGCGCGTCGCGTCCGGCCCTGCGGCATGCGCCAAGGCGACACAAAGGAACAGCGCCGCCCCGGAGGCAATGACGTGGCCCAGGCGAACATGCATGCTTCCCACAGCGACCCTCCCTTCTGATGAACATCCCGCTAAACTGAGCGCATGCGCCCTGCGCATCGCGACACATTATCGCCCGAGGCTTCGACGCAGACCGGATCGGAGCGCCGCTCGCCGGAACCCGGCTCGACATCGCCCCCATGGCCAAAGCCCTGCAGCGCTGGACCCCGGCATCGTCGCCGCGCCTGATGGCATGCCTTGCCGGATCCGTGCTCCTGCACGCGGGCTCGATTGCACTGCTTGCGGCAGAATGGCCGGGAACAATGCCGCAGCCGGCACTCGCGCCGACGATCGAGGCCCGCCTCCGGCAATTGCCGCCGGTGGCCACCGCGGCGGCGCCCGCCGACCGCCTGATGAAGGATACGTTGAGCGATTCGCCTGCGCCGCCCACAACAAGTGCGATGCCGCCGAGCGTTTCTCTGTCCGGTGCAGCGCGTGCGCGAGCCAGCGACGCCGCTCGCGCGCGCAGCGCCCAGCGCAGGCTTGCCAGGCATGTCTTCTACCCGCCGGAAGCGGTCGCGGCTGGCATCGAAGGAGAGGTCCGCTTGCTGCTGACCCTCGATTCCGCGGGCAACGTGGTCGAGGCGGTGATCGCCAGCGGCAGCGGCCATCCCGTTCTCGACCGGGCTGCACTCAGCGCTGCCTATGCCATGCAGCGCCTGCCGGGTGCAGGCGCGCGGGAACTCATCCTTCCCGTCGTCTTCCGGCTGGAGTGACGAACAGCGACCGTCGTGGCCGGCTCGCGGCGTACCCAGTCCGGCCTGAACACCGCGCTCGCAGGCTTGGCGATTTGTCATGTTGCGATGATTTTCGGATGAATCTACAATGCCGATCGAATCGAGAGTCATGTTAGATCCGTCGTGCGGCAGAGACGAAGGGAATCCGAGGTTTACGAGTCGTCAAAACCATGGCATCTGGCGAACCGCTCCGGCGACCGCGTCCATCAGGAGGATCGGTGTTCCACCACCAGCAAACAGCCACCCGTCAATCGTCGATATCGGGCCAGATCCGGGCCGCGAAAATTCGACGCGATTCAGATAATCCGATTGCTCCCAGGGAAACTCACAGTTGAGCGGATTTTGCCAAATACCTCGGATGGAGAAACCACTCTCGACCTGGACTTGCGCCATTGGTCTTGCACCGTGGCTGTGCCTGTGCGCTGGTTTGGCTGGCATTGTGGTCGAGCGCAATATTCGTGATGCGCAAGACGCTCTGACGCAATACGGCGCTGCGTATTCGGATCACCTCGACAAGCAGATGGTCAGCAATGAAACCATCCTGAGAGGATTCTCGGCCCTGTTCGGCGCCATTGGCCGCAGCGATCCCGAAATTGCCTCGCGCTACGCCAGGCAGGTGGTCGCGGCCAATCCGCAGATCTTCCTGCTCGAAATCGTGCAAGTGGTCGAAAGAACCCGGCTCGACGAGTTCGTTGCCGGGATGCGACGCGATGGCATCCCGCATTTCACCGTCAAGTCGTTTTCCTACGAGTCCGACCGAAAATGGCGGCCAGTGACCGACAAGGCCCACTACTATCCGATCGTGTTCATGGAACCCATGCAGGCAGGCGCCGAGGAAGTGCTTGGGCTGGATGTGGACAGCGTGTCGTTTCTGCAGCGGGCCATGACCGAGTCCCTCCGGCGCCGCACGCCTGTTGCCAGCCATCCTTTCAGGCTGGTGGAGGGCAACCTGGCATATGTCGTCTTTTCCCCGATCACCCAGCCCCCCGGGCGCGACGGCTCGCCCCCGGCATCCAACACCAGGGACGAGCTGGTGGTGGACATGGTGATCGACGCCGCCAAACTGACCGATGCCGCCAGATCTCCGATGTTCGACGGCGGGACGCTGGTGGTATTCCACAATGATTTCAGGCCCGACGACACCAAAGGCCACTTGCTGCACGTCATGGGACAAGCGCGAAGTCCTGTCGAAACCGCGATCTTTCCCTCCTTCGTATACGAAAAGCCACTGGCAACCTTGGGGGAGCCGTTTTCCTTCATCGTCAAGCGGCAACTTGGCTGGTCCGATCTGCATCTGGAAATGCTGGCGCTGTTGGCTGCGCTGACGATCATCTCTTCTCTGATACTCGTGGCGTACTTGCGCTCGCAGCAACAGGGCCGCATCGTGCAGATAGAAAATCGGCAGCGGCTTTGGCAGCTCGCCAACCACGATGGCTTGACGGGGCTTCCCAACCGCATGTTGCTGAGGGATCGGATGGAGCAATTGCTGTCAAGGATGATGCGTCATGGAAAGCGCCTGGCCGTCATGTTTCTGGATATCGATGATTTCAAGCAGGTCAATGACACATACGGACATGATGTCGGCGACCAGTTGATCAAGCTCGTGGCCGAGAGCCTGCGCACGGCGGTGCGCGCAGAAGATACGGTTGCAAGAATGAGCGGCGACGAATTCGTTGTGCTGATCGAAAGCCTGGAAGTCCGGGAAGACCTGGAACGTGTGCACCGGAGCATCCAGGAAAAGCTGTCCGATGGCTTCACGATAGAAGGACAACCGATTCGCGTGCGAATCAGCATCGGGATCGCCATGTTCCCCGAGGATGGCGAAACTCCCGAGAGCCTGATCAAGCGGGCGGACATGAGAATGTATGAAAACAAGGCTCATCGACGCGTGCAGTGAATGTCTGTATGCCGGATGCACACGGCCGGAGTCCGGTTTCCCAAATGCATCGGCCTGCAACCCGCATGGAATGGCGATCTACGCCAATCGACAGCCGGAAATGCCCGTGTTTACTGGCTCTCGGGCCGATGCCCGGTTTCAGGTCTTGCCGTCTCGGTCGCGCAGGTGATCAGCGCGGCGCCGGCCGTGCGGAGCCAGATTCGGGAGCAGCGGCCCCAGCGGGTGCAGCAGACGTGTTCTTCACGATGTCGAGTAGTTCGACCTCGAAGTTCAGCGTCGCTTTGGGCGGAATCGGGCCGGTGCCATTGTCTCCGTAAGCGATCGCCGGCGGGCAAACCAGGCGAGCCTTGCCCCCGACCTTCATCTTCTGCAGGCCCTCGGTCCAGCATTTGATGACCTGACCGAGCGGGAACTCGGCGGGCGAGCCGCGTTTGTTCGAACTGTCGAATTCCGTGCCGTCGACCAGCGTGCCCGTGTAGTGCACCTTGACCTTGTCGTCGGCCGTGGGCGTGCCGCCCGATCCTTCGGACAGCGGGATGTACACAAGACCGGACGATGTCTTCACTGCGCCCTTTTCCTTGGCGGCCTTGTCGGTGAATTCGGCGCCGGCCTTGGCGAGTTTCTCGGCGTTCGCTGCACGTCGGGTCTGCGCCAACGCCTGCACCTTTGGACCATACACGTCCATGTCTATCGCTGGTTTCTTGCTGTCCACGGCATCCGTCATGCCTTGTTTGACGAACTCCAGCTCGGTGGGCGTCATGGAGAAGACGTTCGTCTGCCGCGCCATTATCTGGCCCAGCGCATAGAAGGTCTTCTGTTCCTCGCTCATTTCGGCTGCGACGGCCGATGCGTTCACGAGCGCAACGAACAGCGCGGCGACGACGTGTTTCATGGTTTTTCCTCGACTCGTCCGATTGGATGAGCGCGCAGCATACCTTATCCATGCGCAGACCCCGACCGCTTCCGACTGGCGCAAGGACTGGCGCTCCGTGCGATGGAACGGTCGCTAGGGGTGTTCGCCGCTCGCCGGATCGGCCGATGGAGGTAGGCCATCACCACGATCGACAAGCGCTTTCGATATTGATATTTTTCCGATCAGGGCCGCTCGACTTGACTCGCGGTCTGAGCGTCAGAAAACGGCGATAGCAACGCGAGTCGCGATACTGCTCGCGACGATATTGATCTGGAATCCGCCACTCGCAATTCGAGGCAGGAGAGGCACGATGGCGATGCACTGTGCTCGCGTATTGTCCACCGCCCTCTTTGGCGCGTTGATCTGCGTGAAGCCGGTGTCGGCGGCGATGGGCGACTGGATCGGCCAGGCGGTGCAAGCATCTCCCAACGACTTCGTCGGTTATCTCGCCGCCGGCCTCGTGCTCGCAACCTTCTGCGTGAACTCAATGAACGCCCTGCGCGTATTGGCGATCGCCAGCAACGTAGCCTTCGTCACCTATGCTTACCTGACCAACCTTACACCGGTGCTCCTGCTTCACGCCGTTTTGCTTCCCATCAACCTGTGCCGGCTCGCGCAGTCGCTGTGCGCTCGACGCGAAGCGGCGCGCGCTGCCCCTTTCAGCCGTTCCGTGGCGCGCTGAAGGCTCCCGCCCGGCACCACCCAGCGCGTCTTTCCCGTTCAGCCGGTACGCGCGACTCGGCCGGCCAGGTAGGTCCACACCAGGGTCGACGCAGCGTTTGCGGTGAGTTCGGCATGGTCGTAGGCCGGTGCGACCTCGACGCAATCCATGCCGACGAAGTCGAGGTCGGCCAGTTCCTCGAGCAGGGTCAGCACCTGCGCCGTCGTCAGCCCGCCGGGCTCCGGCGTGCCGGTGCCGGGCGCGAAGGCCGGGTCGAGACAGTCGATGTCGATGGTCAGGTACACCGGCGCTGCCGCGGCACGCACCCGGCGGCGGATCTCGTCGATGACGAATGCAAGCTGGGCCGAACTCTCGGCCCCGCGCAACTCGCGCGCGCTGAATACGCGCCCGCCGACGCTGTTGACGTATTCGCGCGCCGCTTTCCCGCCGGATGAGCGGATGCCGATCTGCACCGTCGCCTGGGGCAGCACGAGGCCTTGCTGGAGCGCCTCCCGGGCCCACGTGCCATGGCCGGAGGGTTCGCCGAAGTGGTCCCGCCAGGTGTCGCAGTGGGCGTCGAAATGCACCAGCGCCAGCGGGCGCCCAAGCGCTTTGCGATAGGCGCGCAGCAGCGGCAGGGTGATCGAGTGGTCTCCGCCCAGCCAGACCATGTGGTGGGCGGCGATCAGAGCCTCGGCCTGTGGCTGCAGCGCCGCGCGCATGGTCTCGATCGAGCTGTTCGGAAGCAGCAGATCGCCGACGTCGCAGATCTGCCCGAGCGGCGAGACGTCGAAGAACGGATGTTCGGCATCGCACAGCATCTGGCTGGCGCGCCGTATCGCCGACGGCCCGAAGCGCGCGCCCGGCCGGTTGGTCACCGCACCGTCCCAGGCGATACCGGCGACACAGTAGCGCCGACCGCGCGCCTGCGCACGCGCCGGTTCCCGCAGAAAGCTACCGGCGTTCAGGTAGGGGAAGGCGTGCTGGCTCATGACGTCTGATTCGCGGCAAAGATGGGAAGAAGCGCGCGCATTCGCGGCAACTGGTTTGGCTGTTACAGTTGCAGCCTCTTGTCGAAGCCAATGCTACCCTTCGACCGGTAACGCTGCATGGATCACGGCAGCGACCGGAGCCGCTCCCATGCCAGAAATCGCCCTCGACTGGATATCCGCCGTCCGCCCTTCCGACGCCATGCGCTTCGTTGCCAACCATCCGCGCGGCGATCTCGGCCTCGGCGAACCCGCAATATGAGGCCGATCGCCGTGGTCCAGAACGCGCACGACGACGGCCCCGGCCATTTCGGCGCCTTCATGGCAGCGCAGTCCATGCCGCTGCGCGTATTCCACGCATCGAACGGCGAGGATCTGCCGCGCATGCTCGACGATTTCAGCGGCCTCGCCGTGCTCGGCGGGCCGATGAGCGCCAACGACGATCTGCCCTTACTGCGCCAGACCGAGGCGCTGATCCGCGCGGCGATGCGCGACGACGTACCGGTACTCGGCCATTGCCTGGGCGGCCAGTTGATGGCCCGCGCGCTGGGCGGCAGGGTGACGCGCGCGGCCCAGCCGGAAATCGGCTGGATCGACATCGCCGCGCGGCCGGGCACCGGAGCCGCGGAGTGGTTCGGCGCCGATGCCTTGAGCATTTTCCACTGGCACGCCGAGACCTTCTCGGTGCCGCCGGGCGCGCGGCATCTGGCGGCCAGCGCCTGGTGCGAGAACCAGGCGTTCGCCTGTGGCGATCTGCGTCTGGCGATGCAGTTCCACTGCGAAATCACCGTCGACAAGATCGACGCATGGCTCGACAGCCAAACCGGCCGCGCCGAGATCGCAGCGCACGCCGTCGACAGCGTCCAGACGCCGGTGCGGATCCGCGCGCTGACCCAGAGCCGCATCGCTGCCAGTCTCGTGACGGCGGAGCACATTTACACGCGCTGGATGCGCGGGCTGCGCACCTGAAACGCCCACCCCGGAGAACCGCAATGCATATCAATCACTGGATCGACGGCCGGATCTGCGATCAACCCGAGGCCCGCCGCTCGCCGGTGTACGACCCCGCCACCGGCGAAATCACCGGTTCGGTAGCGCTCGCCACCCGCGAGGTCGTCGATCGGGCCGTTGCCTCGGCGCAGCGCGCCTTCGCCCCATGGGCCGCCACCAGCCCGCTGCACCGCGCGCGCGTGATGTTCCGCTACAAGCAGTTGATCGAGGACAACCATGACCGGCTCGCCGAATGCATCACGCACGAGCACGGCAAGGTATTCACCGATGCCAGGGGCGAAGTGCTACGCGGCCTGGAGGTCGTCGAGTATGCATGCGGAATCCCCGAGGTGCTGAAGGGCCAATACACCGAGCAGATCGCCAGCGGCATCGACGCCTGGACCACCCGCCAGCCGATTGGCGTATGTGCCGGCATCACTCCGTTCAACTTCCCGACCATGGTGCCGATGTGGATGTTCCCGATGGCCATTGCTTGCGGCAACAGCTTCGTGCTCAAGCCCTCCGAACGCGATCCCTCGGCGAGCCTGCTGTTGGCCGAACTGTTCAGACAGGCCGGCCTGCCCGACGGCGTCTTCAACGTCGTGCATGGTGACAAGGAGGCGGTGGATGCGCTGCTGCATCACCGCGACGTCAAGGCCGTGAGCTTCGTCGGCTCGACGCCGATCGCCCGCTACATCTACGCCACCGGCTGCGCCGGCGGCAAGCGCGTGCAGGCCCTTGGCGGCGCCAAGAACCACATGGTCGTCATGCCCGACGCGCCGCTCGAGGCCACCGTCGATGCGCTGATGGGCGCGGCCTACGGCTCGGCCGGCGAGCGCTGCATGGCGATCTCGGTTGCGGTGGCGGTCGGCGACATTGCCGACGCGCTGGTCGAACGGCTCGCCGCGCGAGTGCGCAGCCTGCGCATCGATCAGGGCATGAACCTCGAATCCGAAATGGGCCCGGTGGTCACCCAGGCGCACAAGGACAGGATCATCGGCTACATCGAAGACGGCTTGCGCGAAGGCGCGACGCTGGTGGTCGACGGCCGCGGCCTGGTCGTGCCCGGCCACGAGAACGGGTTCTTCCTCGGCGGCACGCTGTTCGATCATGTCACGCCGGCGATGAAGATCTATCGCGAGGAGATATTCGGCCCGGTGCTGTGCGTGGTGCGCGCGGCGGATTTCGAAACAGCACTGAAGCTGGTCAACGATCACGAGTTTGGCAACGGCACCACGATCTTCACCGCCGACGGACTGGCCGCGCGCGAGTTCGCCCATCGCGTGCAGGTCGGCATGGTCGGCATCAATGTACCGATCCCGGTACCGATGGCCTTTCACAGCTTCGGCGGCTGGAAAGCCAGCCTCTTCGGCGATCATCACGCCCACGGCCCCGAGGCGGTGCGCTTCTACACCAGACAGAAGGCCGTCACCCAGCGCTGGTTGATGCACGAGGGCGCCCAGTTCAGCATGCCGACCCATAGCTGACCCACACGCCGGCGGCTGCCATCCAGCGGTGAACGCTCCCATGGACATCGAGCCGCCGCGGCACCCGTGGGAAGTTATCGCATGGTCATTGGAGGCTTCTCCGACCCTGTCACCGGCATAAACAAGGGAACCGCTATTGACCGTGCCCGCCGGCGCAGGCTGCGCCAGCCTCGCAATGCTCGCCTCGCCTTCACTGACGGCGCGAAACCATTTGTTGAATGGTACGCCGAAGTGCTTTCGGCTCCTGCCGATACGGGCATCGACATCTGGGCTCGCCGCCGCTGATTCCAGACGGTCCTTTTGCCTCGTTTCACAAGTCCGGCAACGTATTCGGTGGCGAATCACCCCTGGCCGTTCTTCTCCCTCCCTCTTCCTGGGGGAAGGGGTATGACCGGCGCGGGCGGAAGCCGCGCCACAGGGCGCGATCGGCAGCCGCATTTCCGCCTCCCCGCGCAAGTCGGGGTGGGGGAGAACGTGCGTGCATTTGTAGAACCGCCTACTAAAGCTTTGACGGATCGAAGCCTGTCTCCTTGTAGACCTTCTCGATAGTCTCCTTGCCGATGCGGCTTTCCATCGTCTTGTGCACCGGCACCAGAACCTTCTTGAAGGCCAGGCGCTCTTCGCCGGTCGGCACGTAGACCGTGCTCTTGCCGGATTTCCTTACACCTTCGAGCGCCGCATCATTCTCCTCCTTGGCGATCTGGTTGGCATAGTCGGTGGATTCCCGCATCGCCTGCTCGAGCTGGCCGCGCACTTCTGCCGGCAGTGCGTCCCAGAACTTGTCGTTGGTGATCACTGCATAGCCGAGGTAGCCGTGATTGGACACCCGCACGTACTTCTGCACTTCATGCATGTTCTGCGTGTAGAGATTGGACGGCGGGTTCTCCGTACCGTCGACCACGCCCGCCTGCAGCGCCTGGTAGACCTCGGAGAAGGCCATCACCTGGGGCAGCACGCCAAGCGCACGCATTTGGGCCTCGAGCACCTTGGACGGCTGGATACGCATTCTCTGGCCCGCGAAGTCCTCGACCGTCCGGATCGGCTGATTGGAACTGAACACCTTGAAGCCGTTGTCCCAGTAGGCCAGGCCCTTGATGCCCTTGGGTTCCAGTTTCGCCAACAATTGCCTGCCCACCGGGCCCTGGGTGACCTTGTGCAGTTCCCCGTAGCTGTCGAAAAGGTAAGGCAGGTCGAAGACCTCGAATTCCCGCACGCCAAGCGGACCGAACTTGGCGAGTGAGGGCGCCAGCATCTGCACCGCCCCGAGCTGCAGGGCCTCCAGCTCTTCCTTGTCCTTGTAGAGCGTGCTGTTGGGATAGACCTCGACCTTGACTCTGCCCTTGGTAAGCTCCTCGGCCCGTTTCTTGAAGAACTCGGCCGCCTTGCCCTTCGGCGTATCGTTGGCGACGACGTGGCTGAATCTGATCACCGGCGGCGCAGTCGACGTACCGCGTCCCGAATCGCAGGCCGCCAGCAAACTGACCGCGAGCAGGAAAGCCAGAAGGCGACATCCTGAACAAACGCGGCGCACGGACTCATGGGTGGAATGCGAACTCACTATCCGCTCCGCGGCTATCGGGCATCCGTCGATCGATGCGATGTCGGCAAGTCCTGAGCCAGCGAGCTTGCAGGAGAGGCCCACCCTCCCCCGCGCTGCGCGCGGGAGAGGGGGCCGGTCAGAGACCGGTCAGAACAGCAACTCGGGCAGCCACAGCGACAAGGCCGGGACGTAGGTTACGATCACGAGGAAGACCAGCAGCACGCTGAGCCAGGGCAGCGCGGCGCGCACCACCTGCACGATCGACATGTTGGTGATGCCGGCAGTCACGAACAGGTTCAAGCCGACCGGTGGGGTCACCATGCCGATCTCGAGGTTCACCACCATGATGATGCCCAGGTGCACCGGATCGATGCCAAGCTGGGTCGCGATCGGAAACAGGATCGGCGCCAGAATCAGGATGATCCCGGTCGGCTCCATGAAGTTGCCCGCCATCAGCAGAAGGACGTTCACCACGATCAGGAACTGCCACGGCGCCATGCCCCAGGACACGATGGTCTCGGCGATCGCCTGCGGGATGCGCTCGGTCGTCAGCACGTGCGCGAACAGCAGGGCATTGGCGACGATGAACATCAGCATCACCGTCACCCGCGCGGCATCGACCAGGACATGCGGAACCTTGGGCAGGCCGATGTCCCGATAGACGAAGACGGCGACGAAGAAGGCGTATACCGCCGCGACGGCGGCCGCTTCGGTCGGCGTGAACACGCCGCCATAGATTCCGCCCAGGATGATGACCAGCAGCAGCAGGCCCCAGATCGAATCGCGCCCGGCCTTCAGAACCTCGCCGACCGACGCGCGCGGCTGTCGCGGCAGATTCAACATGCGCGCCCGCACATAGATCGCCGCCATCAACATCAGGCCGAGCGTGATGCCGGGGATGACCCCGGCCATGAACAGCTTGCCCACCGAGGTCTCGGTGGCCGCGCCATAGACCACCATCACGATCGATGGCGGAATCAGAATGCCGAGCGTCCCGGCGTTGCAGATCACGCCCGCGGCGAAGGGTTGCGAATAGCCGGACTTGACCATGCCGGCGATCACGATCGAGCCCACCGCCACCACCGTGGCCGGCGAGGAACCCGAGACCGCCGCGAACAGCATGCAGGCCAGCACCGAGGCCATCGCGAGACCGCCGCGCAGGTGGCCGATGCAGGCGATGGCGAAGCGGATCATGCGTTTGGCCACGCCGCCGGTGGTCATGAAGGCGCCGGAGAGTATGAAGAACGGGATCGCCAGCAGTGTGAAATGCTCGGAAGTCTCGAACAGCTTCAGTGCCAGCGAGGGCAGCGAATCCTGACCGAAGAACAGGATCGTCAGCACCGACGACAGGCCGAGCGCGATGGCGATCGGCATGCCGAGCAGCATGAAGGTGAACAGCAGGATGAACAGGATGGCCGTGGTCATTTCTGGTCGCTCCCCGTCGCTTGGTCCGAGTTGTCGGTCTGTTTGAGCTTGAGGGCGTCGGCGGCCTCGTCGGCGAGCTGGAGCCGCGATTCCTTGCCACTGACGATCCGGTAGAGCGACTCCGCGAAGCGTATGAACAGCAGCCCAAAGCCGATTGGCAACACCAGCCGCGGTACCCACTGGGGTATCGGCAAATCCTGGGCGAGGATGCCAATCTCATGCATCTTGCCGACGTATATCCAGCTGCCGTAGAATACGATCGCCGCATACACCATGCACAGCGCGGCCGCCAAGCCGCCGGCTATCCGCGCCGGGCGCTCGCCCAGCGTCTTGACCAGCGCATCGACGCCGATGTGGGAGCGGACGCGAACGCCGTACGCCATGCCGAGAAAGATGAGCCACGCGAACAGGTAGGTGACCAGTTCGAGAGCCCAGACGAAACTGTAATTGAACACGTAGCGCGCGACCACCTGAGAGAAGGTGATCACCGTCATGACGGCGAGGATGAGGGCAATCAAGCCCTCCTCCAGCCGCTCGAATATGGACCGTATCACGAGCGTCTCCTTTGGTCGCGCGGCGACGCTTTACTTGCTACAACCTTTTTGTGCGGCCTTGATCAGGTCGATGCCGATACCGGACTCGAACTTCTTCCAGACCGGCTCCATCGTCTTGCGCCAGGCCGCCAGATCCTCCGCCGAAAGCGCCTGGATCTTGGCCTTGCCGGCATCGGCGATCAGCTTGCGATCACGCTTGTCGAATTCGCTCGCCATGTTGTTCGAAAACTTGGTCGCCTCGTTCATGGCTTCCGTCAGCCCTTTGCGGATGTCCGCGGGCAGCCCGTCCCACCATTTGGCATTGGTGATCACCATGTAGTCGAGCACGCCATGGTTGGTCTCGGCGATGGTCTTCTGCACTTCGAAGAACTTCTGCGAAAAGATGTTGGACCAGGTGTTTTCCTGACCGTCCACCACGCCGGTCTGCAGCGCCTGATAGACCTCGCTGAAGGCCATCTTCTGCGGGTTGGCGCCGACGGCGCGGAACTGCGCCTCGAGCACGTCCGAGGCCTGAATGCGGAACTTCAGCCCGTTCACGTCCTCCGGGCGCTTGAGCTGGTCCTTGTTTGACGACAACTGCTTCATGCCGTTGTGCCAGTAGCCGAGGCCCTTGATGCCCTGCCTCGTCATCGCGTCAAGGAGTGCCAGGCCAGCGGGGCCGTCCTGGAAACAGTCCAGCGCCTCGGGATTCGGGAACAGGAAGGGAAGGTCGAAGACCTGGATCTTCTTCGTGTACCGGTCGAACTTGGAGAGCGAGGGTGCGATGAGCTGCACGTCGCCGAGCAGCAGCGCCTCCAGTTCCTTGGCGTCACCGAACAGTTGCGAGCTCGGGAACAACTGCACGTCGACCTTGCCGGGCAGCTTCTTCTCGGCCAGCTCCTTGAACTTGATTGCGCCCTGGCCTTTCGGCGTGTTCTCCGCCACGACGTGACTGAACTTGATGACGATCGGCTGGGCCAGCGCGGGCACACTGGCCATCGCCAGCCCTGCGGTTGCGAATGCTGCGAGAACAAATGACCTCGTTTTCATCTCCACTCCTCCTATGTTGTTTGCCGAACTTGAAGTTCGACGTTTTTAACGACTGCAAACGGTCCTGCGAAAGTATCGTCATTGTTGCGCTCGCAAGACCGCGGCGAAATTGTGGATGTCCGCAGTCTCCCGAGCGATTGTGGAAACCCGCAATCATCACCGTATTCCGGCGGCAATCCGCCCAGCGTAGGATAGTCGGGATTTTCCGAGGACCGAGGATACATGGCTTTTTTCTCCGCGTCGAAAGTCTCTCCGCTCGCGCCCTCGTTTCCGCGCTGGCTCTGGCATCTGCCGCGCGTGGCACCCCTGCTCGCGCTGGCGGCGACCCTCGCCCTGCTCTGGTCGCTGCACCGCAGCGATATCGAGGAGCAGCGGGCAACCCTGATCAGCGACGTGCTGTGGGTCGAGCAGAACATCCGCTTCCAGATGGAGCGAAACGCCGAGCAGCTCGGACAGCTTGGCCGCGAGGCCGCAAGCGGGACGCTCGCGGCGGCGACCTACGAAGCACGCGCACAGGCGCTGATACGCAACAGCCAGGGACTGGTGCGCATCGTTCGACTCGACGCGCAGGCCCGCCCGCTGGCGCATTCGCCGCCGCTATCCGGGGCCGACCTCGGCGCGATGATCGACGGTATCGCCGGAACGCTCGGCATCGCGCGGCGGCTGGCGCGCCCGGTCTACGGGCCGGCCCACGATGATGGCGCGGCGGATTCGACTTTCGCGGTTGCCGTACCGGTGTTCGCGGACACCAACGATTCCGGATCGATGGTCGGCGTTTACTCGCTGCGCACCCTGCTTGCCGAATCGGTGCCCTGGTGGTTCACCCAGAAGTACCGGCTCAACATCATCGACGGCAACGGCAGCGTGCTCGCCTCCAAGTCCAGCGTCGACGCGCTGAGCACGACCCTGTCGTACCAGGTACCGTTCGACCCGCCGGGCAACGGCCTGGCGATCGAAGTCATCGCCTATCGGCTGGAAACGCGCGTGCTGCCGGCGCTGCTGGTGCTCGCCATCGTCGCCCTGCTGGGCGCAGTGGTGTTCAGTCTGTCCAGTCTGCGCCGCCATGTGCAGGGCCGCTATGCGGCCGAGGCTGCGCTGCGGGACGAACATGGGTTTCGCAAGGCGATGGAGGACTCGCTGCTCACCGGCTTGCGCGCGCGCGACCTCGACGGCCGGATCATCTACGTAAACCCGGCCTTCTGCCGGATGGTCGGCTGGAGCGCCGAGGAGCTCACCGGGATGAAACCGCCGATGCCCTACTGGTCGCCCGAGGAGTACGAGCAGACCCGCGCGATCCATGACCTCGTGCTGGCCGGCCGCGCGCCGCCCGAAGGCGTCGAGGTGCGGCTGAAGCGCAAGAACGGCGAGCTGTTCGAGGCCCTGATCATCGAAGCGCCGCTGATCGACGCCCAGGGCAAGCAGCGCGGCTGGATGGGATCGGTGCTCGACATCACCGAACGCAAGCGGGCACTGGAGTTCGAGCGCCAGCAGCAGGACAAGCTGCAAGCCACCGCGCGGCTGGTAACCATGGGCGAGCTGGCATCGACGCTGGCGCATGAACTCAACCAGCCGCTGTCGGCGATCGCCAGCTACAACACCGGCTGCATAAACAGGCTCGAGGAAGGCCAGATCGATCGCGAGCAGATCCTGGCCGTGCTCAGAAAACTCGGCCAGCAGGCGCAGCGGGCCGGGCAGATCGTCCGCCGCGTGCATGAATTCGTCCGCCGCAGCGAACCCAACCGCGTGCCGGCAAGCGTCGATGCCATCGTCGAGGATTCCGTCGAATTGCTCGATCCGGCAGCGCGCAAACGCGGCGCGCGCATCGACGTCAGTTATGGCGAGAACCTGCCCGAGGTGCTGGCCGATCGCGTGATGGTCGAACAAGTCATCCTGAATCTCGCCCGCAACGGCCTCGATGCGATGACCGATCTTCCGCTCGACGAGCGTGTGCTGAGCCTCAGCACCGCACGCAACGACGACGACACGCTGCGCGTTTCGATCGCCGACCGCGGCTGCGGCATCTCCGGCGACACCGAGCGGAAGCTGTTCTCCCCCTTCTTCACCACCAAGGCCGAAGGCATGGGCATGGGCCTCAACATCTGCCGCTCGATCGTCGAGTTGCACAAGGGACGGCTGTGGTTCGAACCCAACCCGAAGGGCGGCACGATCTTTCACTTCACCCTGCCGCTGGCCCATGCGGAGGTCACATGAACGATATCGCCCTCGCCCACATCGTCGACGATGACGAAGCGATTCGCGATGCACTGGCATGGCTGTTCGAAACGCGCGGTGTGGCCTCGCGCACCTGGGGTTCGGCCGAAGCGTTTCTCGCCGACTATCGCGATGGAATGCACGGGTGCATCGTGCTCGACATCCGCATGGACGGAATGAGTGGCCTCGAGTGCTTCGACCGGCTGCATGATCTGGGTTGTCGCATGCCGGTGATCTTCCTCACTGGCCACGGCGACGTGCCGCTGGCCGTCGCCACGCTGCGCAAGGGCGCCTACCACTTCATCGAGAAGCCATTCAACGACAACGAACTGGTCAACGTGGTGATCGAAGCCCTGCGCCACGATGCCGCGGCCCGCGAACTCGAGGCCAGTCAGGCCACCGTCGCATCCCGCCTGGCCAACCTGACGGCACGCGAACGCGAAGTGATGGAACTGATCCTCGCCGGCAAATACAACAAGGTCATCGCCGACCAGCTCGACATCGCCATGCGCACCGTCGAAGTTCACCGCTCGCGGGTGTTCGAGAAGATGGGCGTGCGCTCGGCCGTGGAGCTATCGCAACTGCTGGCGCGCAAGAACTGATCGCCGCGCGCGTTCGCCAGGCGGGAAGCCGCTTCGTACGGCGACCGGCTGCAAGCCAGCCACACCCCGAACAAATCAGATTGCATCTTCGCTGCGCAGACGGTCAATGGCATCGCGGCTGTAGCCCAGCTCGCCGAGTATGGCTTCGGTATGCTGGCCGAGAGCGGGGACGGCGTCCATGCATACGGCCATGCCTTCTGGCAGGCCCGGCGGCAGCAGTGCTGGCAGCCTGCCGACGGGGCTGTCAACCTCGGTCCAGCGGTGGCGCGCGCGCAACTGTGGGTGCTCCCACACCTCGTGCATGTCGTTGACGCGCGCGCTGGCGATCTGCGCCGCATCGAGCCGAACCACCACCTGTTCCGCGTTTAACGTCGAGAAGGCCCCGGCGATCAGGCTTGCCAGTTCGGCCCGCGCCGAGTTGCGCCGCGCGGCGGACGCGTAGCGCGAATCGGCGGCCAGCTCGGGCCGCTGCATCACGGTGTCGCAGAAGCGCGCCCATTCGCGCTCGTTCTGGATTGCCAGCATCACGATCTTGCCGTCGCCGGCAGCGAACGGCCCGTAGGGGTAGATCGTCGCGTGGGACGACCCACTGCGCGGCGGCGGCGCTGCGCCATCGTGGGAATAGTAGAGCGGATAGCTCATCCACTCGACCATTGCCTCCAGCATCGACACCTCGATGCGGCAGCCCTGACCGCTCATTGCACGCTGGAGCAGCGCGGCCAGAATGCTCGAATAGGCGTACATGCCGGCGGCGATGTCGGCGACGGAGCAGCCCGCCTTGGCCGGATCATCGGGCGTGCCGGTGACCGAGAGAAAGCCGGATTCGCTCTGGATCAGCAGGTCATAGGCCTTCTTGTCCCGGTAGGGTCCGCTGTCGCCATAGCCCGAGATGTCGCAGACGATCAGCCGCGGATGCGCCTCCCGCATGGCCTCCCAGGACAGACCCAGGCGCGCCGCAGCGCCTGGCGCCAGGTTCTGCACCAGCACGTCAGCCTGGGCCAGCAGGCGGGCCAGCACGCCCGCCGCTTCCGCGTGCTTGACGTCCAGCGTCAGGCTCTCCTTGGAGCGGTTGGTCCATACGAAGTGGGAGGCCAGCCCCCTGACCCTTTCGTCATAGCCGCGGGCGAAGTCGCCGACACCGGGGCGCTCGATCTTGATGACCCGGGCGCCCAGATCGGCCAGATGCCGGGTGCACAACGGCGCCGCGATGGCCTGTTCGAGCGTGACGACGGTGATTCCATCCAGCGGTCTCATGCCTGCCTCGTGTCAATAGGAGCGCGGCAGGCCGAGCATGTGTTCCGCCACGTAAGCGTAGATCAGGTTGGTGGAGATCGGCGCCACCTGGTAGAGCCGCGTCTCGCGAAACTTGCGCTCGACGTCGTAATCGCAGGCGAAACCGAAGCCGCCGTGGGTCTGCAGGCAGACATTGGCGGCCTCCCACGAAGCCTTGGCCGCCAGGTGCTTGGCCATGTTCGCCTGCGCGCCGCAGGGCTGGCGCGCGTCGAACAGGTCGGCGGCGCGAACGCGCATCAGGTTTGCGGCCTCGACCTCCATGTAGGCCTCGGCAATCGGGAACTGCACGCCCTGATTCTGGCCGATCGGGCGGTCGAAGACGACGCGCTCATTGGCGTACCGGGTGGCCCGCCCGATGAACCAGTGGCCGTCGCCGATGCACTCGGCGGCGATCAGGGTGCGCTCGGCGTTCAGGCCATCGAGGATGTACCTGAAGCCCATGCCTTGCTCGCCGATCAGGTTCTCCGCCGGTATCTCCAGATTGTCGAAGAACAACTCGTTGGTCTCGTGGTTCACCATGTTGGCGATCGGGCGCACGGTCAGACCATGGCCGATCGCCTCGCGCAGATCGACGATGAACACCGACATGCCCTCGGACTTCTTTCTCACCTCCGCCAGCGGCGTGGTGCGCGCGAGCAGGATCATCAGGTCGGAATGCTGGACGCGCGAGATCCACACCTTCTGGCCATTCACCAGGTAGCGGTCGCCCTTCCTCACGGCGGTGGTCCTGAGCCGCGTGGTGTCGCTGCCGGTGGTGGGCTCGGTCACCGCCATCGACTGGATGCGCAGCTCGCCGGCAGCGATCTTCGGCAGGTACTTCTGCTTCTGCGCCTCGCTGCCGTTGCGCAGCAGGGTGCCCATGTTGTACATCTGGCCGTGCACCGCGCCGGCGTTGCCGCCGCAGCGGTTGATTTCTTCCATGATGACGCTGGCCGCGGCAAGTCCCAGGCCGGCGCCGCCGTATTCCTCGGGGATCATGGCAGAGAGCCAGCCGGCCCGCATCAAGGCGTCGACAAACGCCTCGGGATAGCCGCGCTGTGCGTCGATGGTTCTGAAGTACTGATCCGGAAACGCGGCGCACAGGGCGCGCACCGCATCGCGGATATCAGGGAAATCGTGCGTCGGCATCATGCAATTGGCCTGGGTTGATTCAGAGACGCGATCAGGGCGGCCCCAAACGGCATCGTCGGTTGTCCGGCTCGCGACAACTATCCACAGGTTTTGCGCTTTAGTCCATCACCTGCGGTGCAATCCCACGAAAGATCCGGGAACGAAGGCTTCACCAACAATCAAGCGATGGCCCACTTCGGGCGACTATCGACTAGTTGATTTCGAGCCAGACGGTGGCTGTCGCCACCAACTGTTCCCGATTGGGTTTCTTGTGAGCTTCGGCATACGACCCTCACCGGCCAGATGACGTATTCATGGTCAATGGCGGTTCACTGATCGTAAAGCTGCCGCTCACAGGGAACTGACGTCGGACTCCTGGTCGTGAGGATTGTTCGATGCCCGCCCTCACGGACGGCCTGTCAATGATTCGCCCACGCCTGTGGGCAGGCGTCGGACAATCCAGAAGCGAGGAAACCGTGGAATGCCCCGCGGTGGTGAGCGCAGCCTATCCCGTCTATGGGGATTCAAGGATTTGGACTCGGCAGATGAGTGGCTTTCCTAGGTGCCTACGCAGCGGCAAGACCGCTTCGATATCAAGTTGCGAGGCAGAATCGCGAGACTGTTGGGTCACGATGCAAGCAACAGACGACGTTTTCATGAAGTAGGGCAAAACGTCTCCTTTCGACTCTGCGCGACGAGGAGCCGACGTTGACTGTGGGTGTCGAGCGGTACGTGCGCTCATGGCGCGCATTGGAGCTGCGGCGGTGCGCGACATCTTCTGCGCGCATGCAGGCCGCTCGGTGACGCCCAACTATCTTGCCGCCCACCAGTGGCGGAATGCCAATGTCGAAACGCCAGCCACCCTGCCCGGGCAAGCCTGCGGCCTCTGGGATGACGAAGTGCGGCTTGGCGTGTGCGGCGACAGCGGCGTGGCCAGCCAGGTCGATCAGGTCCACCACAGCGGAGTCGCCCTGGCGGCACGGATGTCCAAGGGTTTGATGTCACCGCGCGCGCACAGGTTCATTCAAGGCCTGGAACGCGACCTCCGCAACACTGCCGAAGCGCAAGCTGTTCACGGCTGAGCATGCGCCCGTGAAAGCCCGCGTTTCCTGAACGAGACCCATCCCATATGAATTCGTACACCCCTGCCACCGACCGCCACACCGTCGAGCCTGAAAAGCCGGCGCCCTTGCAGACCCTGGCCGGCGCCGTCGGCGGCACCCGGTATCTGCCACTGCCAACCCTGGTAGCCGACCTGCGCAGCGATCACGCCGGCGAAAGCGGCGCGGTGATGATCTACCGAGGCATCCTCGCCATCACACGCGACGCTGGCGTGCGCCACTTTGCGCAACAGCACCTCGCCGCCGAGGCGCGCCACCTGAGCCAGATCGAACCGCTGCTGGCGCCACAGCAGCCCAGCCGGCTGTTGCCGCTGTGGCACGTCGCCGGCTGGCTGACGGGCGCGCTGCCCGCGAGGGTGGGGCCGCGGATGGTGTACGCCACCATCGAGGCCGTCGAGACCTTTTTCGACCAACACTACGCCGAGCAGATCGAGTCGATCGACCCGCACGACCCGCACTCCTCCCACCCGCCCCTGCAGTCGGTGCGGGCGCTGTTGCAAGCCTGCCGCAGTGATGAAATCGCGCACCGCGACGAAGCCCCTGCGCTCTTTGCTGCGGGTGGGCGTCCGGCTTCGCTGGCCTTGCGTTGCTGGGTCTGGTCGGTCGGCGCCGGTTCGCGCGTGGCCGTGAAAATCTGCCGCGGGATTTGAACCATGACGACCGATAAGCCTTCAGCTGTGCTGCCCAGCACCATCCGCAGCGACGAAGTCGATCGCTTCAACCGCCTGTCAGCGACCTGGTGGAACGCTGCCGGGCCGATGCGCCCGCTGCACGTCATCAACGGCCTTCGCCTGAGCTACGTGCTCGAACAGATCGCCCGCCACTTTGCTTGTCGGTTCGCTCGCCCGCCCGGTGAATTGACGGGGCTGCGCACCGCCGACATCGGTTGCGGCGCTGGCCTGATGTGCGAGCCCCTGGCCGAGCGCGGCGCGCACGTGGTGGGCGTGGATGCCTCGGCGAAGAACATCGCCGCTGCAAGGCTGCATGCAGACGATGGCCGCCTGAAGATCGACTACCGGGTCGGCGAGCCCGACGCCGCGCTGCGCGACGGTGATGCCCTCGACGTGCTGCTGCTGCTGGAAGTGGTGGAGCATGTCGACAACCTGCAGGCTTTCGTGCGCCAGGCCGCCCGCCATCTGAAACCCGGTGGCCTGCTGCTGGTCTCGACGATCAACCGCACGCCGTTCAGCTTCTTGACCGCCATCGTCGCTGCTGAGACCATCTTCCGCGTGTTGCCCCGGGGTACACACCGGTGGGCGCAGTTCGTTCGGCCCGACGAGTTGGACGCGCGCCATGGACCATTCACCGTAGCGCCGCTCGGTGATGCTCTCGCAGTGGATCAACTCCAGGGCCTTGTGGCGCGGGTCGGCAAAGATCGCGCATACAGGCGCGTGACCTTGCCGCGCTCGCCTTCAAGCGCCTGCAGAAACATTCCTTGCCCCTCGCAGAGAACGCCCGTGATGTCATTCTGCGTATTCCAGGCACGTGCCTTGCACAGAATCGAATCGGTCAGCGCACGGGTCTGCGGGCCTTGGGCGCGCAATTGGCGCGCCAGGGCGCGGCCGATGCCGCCGCTGGCACCGGTGATGAGGGCGATTGCGGTCATGGTGTGTTCCAAATCTGTAAGGGGGGTCGAGATCAACGGGGGTTGTTGTCACGAGTCGGCGTCGCGATGGTTCGGCCGTTCCGGCGCAGGCCGGTCCAGGCCGGGCTGGTCCAGGCCGGGCTGGTCCAGACGAAACGCCCAGCGCTGCAGCAGCGGCCGCCAGCGCAGGAAGAGTTGGTAGGCGCGCTCCATCACCCAGGCCGCGCCCGGCAGGCGGCCGAGCAGGGCCAGCCAGCGCCAGCCGGGCAGCGCGGCCCATAGCGCCAGGAACGCCTGCGCGCCGCTGACATCGGCAAAACACACCGGCGAATCCGACCGCAGTGGCGGCAGGCCGCGGTAGATGCCGATCTCGCGGCGGCACAGCGGGCACGCGCCGTCGTACAGCACGGTCAGCGGCGGCGACCCCTTGACGGGTTCGGTCACAGGCTCGATCACCATGCAGGCACCTCGATGACGGCCAGCAGGTCTGCGGCCGAGTTGAGGCCGCGTGAGGCGCGCGCCCACCATTGCGAAAAAGAGTCGCAGCGCCGATCGACGAGCGGGAACAGCGCCGGCGCGGCGCCACATTCGGCCCAGCGCGCCAGCCACGGCGCGAGGTGGGGTTCATCGATGCTGCGCACCCTGCGGGCGCCTTTCAACGCGGCGCCGATGACCGCTGCGTCACCGTGCCAGCGCTCAGCGGCAAGTTCGGCCATCCGGTTGCCGACGAAGTGCCAGCGCCGTTCCCTCCACGGCCAGACGCGATGAAAGTCGGCCACGAAGACACCGACCACCAGCGCGTCGGCCGGCAGCGCGCCCGGCAGTTCGCCCAAGCTCCAGGGGTGCACCAGCCAGACGTCCTGTCCGGCAACGGCAGCGGCGTCGGGAGTCGTCAAGCCGATTTCATCGGGCGGCTCGGCGGTCAAGCGGGGTTCGATCAACGATGCGCTGTCGAGCAGTACGCGGTGTTCGCCTCGGCCCGGCTGCGCTGGCTGGCGCGCCATGCGGTCCAGCGCCTCATAGGACGTGTCGATGACGCTGCCGGGGCTGTGCCATGGCGCGGGTGCGTAGCGGGCCACGTTGTCGGCGTTGAAGAGGTACGGCTTGCTGCTGCCGGTGCCGGCCACCCATTGCCAGCTGAGGTGGTTGCTGGCGAGGTCGCCGTCGAGCAGGTGGCCGTACAGCCAATCGGCGGCGACGCGCCAATGCACCTTGCGCACATGCACCACGTAGCTGGCGAGCCACATGCGCGCGTGGTTGTGCAGCGTGCCGGTAGCGTAGAGCGCACGCACGGCTTCGTCCACCACCGGCACGCCGGTGCAAGCGTGGCGGATGTCGGCCGGCAACTCGCGGTCGTAGGCATCGTCGGGCAGCAGGCCTTCCCGCAGCGAGTGGAGGATGCCCTCGCCGCGGTGCTGCCAGACATGGCGGAAGTAGGCGCGCCAGCCGAGCTCGAAGACAAACTTATGCTGCACGTCGAGCGCATGCCGCGCGGCCACGCCGGCCAGCACCTCGGCGAGCGTGACGAAGCCATGCGTGATGTACGGCGACAGGGCGCTGACGGCGCCATTGAGCGCATTGCGCGTGCGTGCGTAGGCGGCCGGCCGCACGGCGGCGATGCGGGCCCGCGCCGCGGCCAGCGTGGGCGCGAAAGTCTCATGCATGCTGCTTAAACCCTGGTTCGACCCCGACCTCGCCACGGCGGATGGCCGCCGCGCGTTCGTTGACAGCCTGCTTTTGCGCATCGTTCAGGCGCGCCACGTTCTTCACCTGCAGCGCCATGCGCGGGTTCCTGGCCAGCGCCGCTTGATGGCGCATCAGGAAATCCCAGTACAGGGTGGTGAACGGGCACGCGCTATCGCCGCTGCGCTGCGCGGGGTCGTAACGGCAGCCCTTGCAGTGCGGGCTCATGCGCTGGATGTACTTGCCGGTGGCGATGTAGGGCTTGCTGCCCATCACGCCGCCATCGGCGTACTGGCTCATGCCCAGGGTGTTGGGCAACTCGACCCATTCCACCGCATCGACATACACCGCCAGGTACCAGACGTGCACCTGCTTCGGCTGCACGCCCAGCATCAGCGCGTACAGGCCGGTGACCATCAGACGCTGAATGTGGTTGGCGTAACCGTGCGTGAGCGTCTGCGCGAGCGCATCGCGCAGGCAGGCCATGTCAGTGGCGCCGGTCCAGAACCAAGCCGGCAGGTCGTGCTGGGCGTCGAGTGCGTTGCGTTCCAGGTACTCGGGCATCTGGGTCCAGTAGATGCCGCGCACGTACTCGCGCCAGCCCAAGATCTGGCGGATGAAACCCTCGACGCTGGCCAAGGGCGCATGCCCATCGTGGTGCGCCGCTTCGGCCGCGGCCACGACCTCGCGTGGGTTCAGCAGCTTCAGGTTCAGCGCGGCCGACAGGTGGGCGTGGTACAGCCACGGGTCGCCGGGCCACATCGCATCCTGGTAGCGGCCAAACAGCGGCAGGCGGTGCTGGATGAAAGCCTGCAGGGACTGCAGCGCCTGCACGCGCGTGACGGGCCAGGCGAAGCTGTCCAGCTGGCCAGGGTGTTGGGCGAAGCGCGTGTTGACCAGTGCAATCGCCTCGCGCGTCACGGCATCGGGCTCGAACGACGTGCGCGGCGGCACGGCGCCCGGACCGGCGGCGCCGAAGGCCTCGCGGTTGTCGGCGTCGAAGTTCCACTGGCCGCCGACGGGCTCGCCGTCCTGCATCAAGACGTCATGGCGTTGGCGTTGCTCGCGGTAGAAATACTCCATGCGCAGCGACTTGCGGCCTTTGGCATGCGCCGCGAAGTCACGAATGCTGGAGAAGAAGTGGCGGTCCTCGCGAATGTCCAGCGCAACGCCGTTGGCCTCGGCGACGCCCTTGATCGCCTGCAGCACGCGCCAGTCGCCCGGGGCGGTCATGACGAGTAAGGCCGGCTTCAGGCGCAGAAGGTCAGCCTGCAACTGCGCACCCAGACTGACGCCGTTGCCCGGCGCCTCCAAACGCGTGTAGTGCAGCGGGCGGCCGCTGTCTTGCAGGGCGAGCGCGAAGTGACGCATTGCCGCCAGGAACATCACCGTGCGCGGCTTGCTCGACCACACGTGGGTCGACTCCTCGGCCACTTCGGCCATCCACACGGCATCGACGCCGGCATCGAAACCATCGAAGGCCGCCGCATCGAGATCGAGCTGGTCGCCCAGCACGATGATCAGGGAACGCAGCTCAGCCACGCGCAGCCCCTTTGCGTCGGCAAGCGGCGCTGCAGTACTTCACGTCGGCCCAGTTCTTCGCCCAGCGATGCCGCCAGTTCATCGTCAATCCGCAAGCCACGCAGGGCTTGCTGGGCAGGGCGGCTTTGTTGCCGCGAAAGCTGGCGTTGCGCTCTGTCATGGCGACGTGGTGCGGCCGACGTGCGGGTTCACCCCTTCTTCGCCCAGGCGCTGCACCAGCCCGCGCCCGCCACCTGTTTGCCTGCGAAGAGCGGGCAGCCGCCCGCCTTGTCGGTTGCCTTGCCCTGGTAGAGCGCGCAATTGGTGCAGTTCTGGCTGGCGGCGAACTTGGGGTACTTCTTGACGTCGACGCGCTTGGCGTCCGCAACGTAGCCAAGCGCAGCGGCCTGGGCATCTTTCTCGTCGACGAGTGTCTGAGCCTGTGCGCTGGTGGCGAGCGCCGCACCGGTGGCGGCCAGCGTCATCAGGAACACGCGGCGGGTGACGGGACGGTTCATTTGGAACTCCTTGGTGGTTGGTGAAGTGAAAGAAAAGACCGGTCAAGCAACGAGGTGCTTAGCCGTTCGATGTGCCGCTTCATGGGCGGCGAATTCAGTGGAAGCCTCCGCCGCACGGGACGCACGCTGCAGCAGCGCCGCGGACAGCGATTGAGCAGACATCCAAGCCCCCTCGACGCCTGAGCCGCCAAGGAAGTGTGCGCAGACGCCAGCCGTCGCGCCCGGCGGCAAGGTGCTCGCGGTCGACGTCCAGCCCGAGATGGTGGCCCTGCTGCAAGGCACGGTGCGGCAAACCGGACTGACACAGATCTGGCCCTTGCTCGGTGCCGAGGACGACGTCAAGCTGCCGGCGTCGCCGGTGGACCTGGCCATCATGGTCGACGTCTATCACGAGTTGGCGTTTCCGTACGAAGTGCTGGGCAGCATCGTCCGCTCCCTCAAGCCGGGGGGTCTGCTCGTGTTCGTCGAGTACCGGGCCGAAGACCCGCAGGTGCCGATCAAGGCGCTGCACAAGATGAGCGAAGCCCAGATCAAGCGCGAAGCCGCCGTGCACGCGTTGGTGTGGGATCGCACAGTGGGCACCTTGCCATGGCAGCACCTCGTGGTGTTTCGCAAGCGCAACTGAGTACCCCTTCGGCGCGGGCTGCAATCGGCCCGCCCCCGACCGACGCGGATGAGCAAAGTGGCCAAGCGACATTTGCTCATGAGCCCAGGCATTCAAGCGGCCGCCTGGCCTCGATGCAATCGCTACCAGTCCTCGCTGCCGGGCTCGCCCTTGAACGGGCCGACCAGCTCGGGTGTGATCCAGCCGCCGTAGAAGCCGCCGGGCTGCGGCGTGACGGCTGCGCCGTTTACACGGCAATCGAGCGCCGCCGGATAGAACGCCACGCAGTCGGCCAGCGCTTCGGCTCCGGCCAGCGGCTGCGGGTCGCTCCATGCTACGCCGGGCAGGCGGCGATCACCATGCATCAAGGTCCAGTACTGCACGGGCCCCTTCCATTCACAGAACGAGCTGCTGGCCGCCGGCTGCAAGAGATGCCGGACCACGTCATGCCACGGCAGGTACACGCTGGGCGGGTGGGCGGTCTCCAGCACGAGCACGGCGCGCCGCGTGCGCGCCACTTCGACATCACCCCAGCGCACCACAACCTCGCGCATGTCCTGCGCCAGACGCGGCGGACGCGAGAAGTCCCAGACCGATGTCTGGCCCGGCCCCGGTGTCGCGGCGAAAGGCGGGCGCACGTGGCCTTGCCAGCGCCAGTGCTGGCGCGCCGCGCGGATCCAGTCGGGAAGCGCGGACATCAGTTCGGCAATGCGCAGACCGCGTTGGATCTGGGCATCAGGTTCGACATCCGTTTCGAACTTCGCGCGATCACGGGCGGCCTTGCTGTTCGAAGCGGATCTTGAATTCCTGCATCCGAGAGCGGTTCTTACCCCAGTCGAACAAGCCGAACAACGAGCGGGATCGAAAGTCGACGCGCTGCGCCTGGGGGTCGATCCGGAAGTCGACCTGGTCCCTGAAGCCGACAGGCGTGGTGAAGATCACCTCCATCGCCAGGGGCTCGCTGCGCACGACGGTAGCCTCTGGGAAGCTCAGCAAGGTGGCCTGCAGCATGGCCATGGCCTGCTCGGGCGTGCCAGCGTACAGCAGCGGCACCAGGCCGCTATTGCCACGCGAATTCACGCAGTTACTGGGGAGCAGACACGCCAAATCCGGATTGCCGGAATCAGGTCCACCCCTCGCATAAGGTGTGGGCACCGTTGCAGCGCAAGCACCAAGCAGGATCGCCAAAGTCAAGACCGCCAACTTGGATTTCATTCCAACGTTTTTCAATTCGAGGCCCATGTCTGTAGACGTCCGGTATCGGGTATCGCGAGGAGAGGTTGCTGCCAGCGAAGTCTCAGCGGCGCTGAGCCCGGTGGCCAAAGCATCGGATGCCGCCCAGTTCAGGCAGCAATCGGACCCGCGGCTCGCTGCGGCCCGACGGCGGGAACCAGGCCGACCGCCTGTCCCAGCTCCCGCAGATTCACCATTGCCTTGAGCCGGGCCGCGAGTAGATAAAGCCCGCCGATCTTGCGGTGTAGGAAGATGGCGTCGGCCGGCGGGGTGTGCCACAGATCCCGGTCGGCGCTCAAGGCCATCGCGGCATCGCGAATGCGCGCGGCCAGATCAGACCGGCCGAAGTCGTGTGCTCCGGCATGACGCAGGGGTTCGCAGGCGAGCGCGAAGAGCTTGAGGACGGCCTCGCGCTGATGATCGAGAATGCCCGCCTGGAAGTAGCCGATCGCCATGGCGGCTACGCTCATCGCCGGCCGATCGAACGCGATGGCGGCGGTCATGAGACGGCGATAGGCTTCGACCATGACCTCCGGGTACGGCCGGGTGGCGCCGAAGTCGAGCAGGATCAGGCGCCCGGTCGCGCTGTCGTAGCGGTAATTGGCGAAGTTCGGATCGGTCTGGATCCGACGGAACTCGAAGAGTTCGCGCAACAGCAGGGCCATCAGCAGGCGCGCGACATGATCCCGTTTGGCTTGCGGAGCATCGCTCAGGGATTCGACCGGCACTCCGTCGACGCGGGACATGGCGAGGACGCTGCCGGTCGTCAGCTCGGCGTGCACTTCTGGCAGGAGGAATTCGCCGGCGTCGGCAAGCAGCGCCCCGTAGCGGCGCAGGTATTCAGCCTCGCGCAGGTAATCGGCCTCGGCATGCAACTGGCTCTTGGCTTCCCGCAACAACGGTTCGATGTTCAGGCTGCCGGGCAGCAGGCCTGAAATGCGCAGCAGGGTGGCGACGTTGTCGACGTCGCTGTCGATGCTGCGGCGCACGCCCGGGTACTGGATCTTGATTGCAAGATCCTGACCGTCTCGGGTTTGCGCCAGATGAACCTGGCCGATCGAGGCCGCCGCCACCGGTGTGAAGGAGAAGCGCTGAAAGTGCCGGTCCCAGCCCTCGCCCCAGTTCGCGCCGAGCACGGCGACCACCTGACTCATCGGCATGGCCGTGGCTTCGGCGCGCAATCGCGCGAAGATCTCCGCAAGCTCCGGCGGCAGGAGGTCGCCGGCATCCATGGAAAGGAGTTGGCCGAGCTTCATCGCCGCGCCGCGCATCCGGGCCAGCTGGTCGGCGACACGCCGGACATTGGACGGGGTCAGCAGCAGATCGCCGAGGCGCGGGCGCTGTCCCCGCGCAAACTGCCGCGCCCCTTCCGCGAGCATGCCGCCCGCGACACTGCCGGCGAGGCTGCCGAGCTTGGCCAGGCGCTCCCAGCGGCCGCTCGGCACCGCCGAGGTTGTCATCGCAGGCGTATTCACGACCGCCTCACCCGGCCGGCGCCGTCCGGCTCTTCGGCATCCTCGAGCGGGTAGGCGTCGGCGACGTAGGCCGGCCCCTTCATCACCATGACGATGAAGGCTGCGATGGCGATGGTGAAGACGATGGTCCAGTGCAGCACGACCACGGCGATGGCATAGATGTCGATGGTCATGATGCGCACGGTGACATCCGCCTCTCTCCCGGTCCACGGAAAGAGGCGAGCAAGCAGCGCAGGCAGGCCGATCAGGAGCGTGCCCAGCAGCAGGCCATCTGGGAGACGGCGCAGCACCAGACGCTCCAGACCGGGTGGGATGGGGGTGAAACCCGGAAGCTTGTTGAAGGCTGTCATCGGCAATCCTCGGGGAAAAGGCTCAGGCGCGCCCGGCAAGGCCGCCGGCGGCCATGGCTGCCAGGCGACGATCCTGCCAGTAGTGGGCCGAGAACCCGGCAACCAGCAACAGGCTCGCCGGCAGCGCCGGCAGCGCCGGCGACGCCAGCAGAGGCGGTACGACGCTCCAGGCGAAGCGGGCGTCACGCTGGCCGGCACTGAGTCCGCCCAGCGTCATGGCGAATCCCCAACGCAGAGCGCCGACAAAGCTCAAGATGACGGCACCTTAGGCGAACAAGGCATCGCTCCAGAAAGGCGCGCGCTGCCGGTCGGCCAAGGTTGCCACGGCGAGGACGACGAAGGGCACGAGCCCGCCGTAACCGAGCCAGGCAACGGCCCTCGGGACGGGATCGCCGGATGCGCGCTCCATGACGCCCTCACTTGATCAAAGGCCGGATGGTGGAGAATCCGGCGTCCATCGACCAGACCTGCCCCGTGACCCGGGCGGCGTGATCTGAGAGCAGCCGGACGATCAGTTCGGCCAGTTCGTCGGCCGAGCCAATGCCCGGTAGCGGGTACTGCCGGGCTGCCGCTTCGCGCGCTGGCGTGCCGCCGGGAAAGCCGGCCGCGGCCGGCGTATCCATGATGCCGGGCGCGACCGCGCTGATGGGGATGCCGGCCGCGGCGCAAGTTGCCACGGCGCCGCGCACCAGTCCTTCGACGCCGGCCTTAGCCGCGGCCATCGCTTCATGATTGGGTGTGCCGATGCGCGCCGCCGCCGCCGAAACCAGCACCGCCGATCCCGCGGACTTGGTGTCCCGCAGCGCGCCGACGAAGGCGGCGAGGGTGTGGAAGGCACTCAGCAGGTTGGCACGCAGGCAGTCGCTGAAGTCAGTCTCGGACATGCGGTGCAGGGCGCCGAGGCGTATGTTGCCAGCGCAATGGGCAAGTGCCGTCGGTGCCGAGCCGTGAGCCCGGGCCACTTGGAGGATGTGTCGGGCGCCGGCAACGCCAGAGCAGTCGGCTTCGACCTGCAGGTGGCGCCCTCCATAGCAGGCGGCAAGGCGGCCGTCGTCTCGGCTGGTGAGGACCAGTTGCAAGCCGGTAGCGTCGAGCTTTCCGGCGACCGCTTGGCCGAGCCCTCCTGCCGCGCCGGTGATCAGTGCCGTTCTTGCCAAATTGCCTCCTGGGGCCCGGGCGGTTCGTACGTGCGCAAGCGTCATTACTGAACATCGCTAAGCCGGCGCGAATCGACCGGCAGGCTGGGAGATGCCAACCGGTGTCGTGGACAAGTGGCATCGTCTATTATTCTGAACAGCGTGATGATACACTGAAGTATCCATTTTGTCTAGGACAAGTAAGCCCCCATGAAGACCGAAAAGATCTTGGTGACGACTGGGGCGCAAGCCGCTGCCCAACGACGTCCGGCCGCCCCGCGTCTGAACCCGAGGAAGCTACTGCTGAGCAAGTGGACGGCGCAGGCTCCCCGCAACCGGGAAAAGCACTTCATCGTCACCCGGGTCATCCAGCCCGAGCCGCCCGCCAACCGGATCGAGGTCGTCGAAATCGAGGCCGTGATTTCACGGCGCAGCTTCACCCTGCCTTGGCGGGACTTGACCGACTGCCACCGCTGGCTGCAGGGCTGGCGCTGAGCGATGTCGGCTGTGGCAAAGCAAGCAAACAACAATTCGCCGCCCCGCGCTGCCGTGGTTGGCGCCGGCATCGCCGGCCTCTCCTGCGCCACGCTGCTGCGGTCGGCGGGCTTCGAAGTGGGCGTCTTCGACAAGAGCCGCGGCCCGTCCGGCCGCATGAGCACCCGGCGCGGCGACGACTGGCAGTGCGACCACGGCGCCCAGTACTTCACCGCCCGGGACCCTGACTTTCGTGCCGAAGTTGCCCGCTGGCAGCATGCCGGCGTCGCCGCGTCCTGGCGCCCCAGGCTGCACGTCCTCGGCGACCCGTCGGCGCATGTCCCGGATCCCGCATTGGAACGTTTCGTCGGCCTCCCGCGCATGTCGGCACCATGCCGCTTCCTCGCCGACGGGCTGGACCTCGAAGTCGACACGAGCATCGAACAACTGCAGCGCCGCCTGGATGGCTGGCATCTGCTCTCGGCCGAACGTGGCTGGCTGGACCGCAGCTTCGACGTCGCGCTGCTCGCACTGCCCGCCCCCCAGGCCGCGCCCCTGCTGCGCGAAGCGGCTCCCGGTCTGGCGGCGCTCGCCGGTAATGTCGTCATGCGCAGCGCCTGGGCGTTGATGCTGCGCTTCGCCGCGCCACTCGAGTTGCCTTTCGATGCTGCCTTCGTTAATGCCGGACCGCTGCGCTGGATTGCTCGAGACAACAGCAAGCCTGGTCGTGGCGCAGCGGAAACCTGGCTGCTGCACGCTACCGCCGAGTGGAGCGAGGCGCATCTGGAAGAGGACGCCGAGCGCGTCCGCACGACGCTGCAACAGGCCTTCGCCGATTCGGCTTCGGTCGCCGGCGGACTCCCGGAAGCGCGGGCGTGGGCGACGCACCGCTGGCGCTACGCCGGCACCGTCACCGCCCTGGACCACGGCTGCCTCTGGCATGCCGGCAGCCGGATTGGCCTCTGCGGCGACTGGCTGAATGGCGGCAAGGTCGAAGGCGCCTAACTGAGCGGCCGGCAACTGGGAGAACGCGCAGCGGCGCATTTTCGCAACCACGGTGCCGCAACGGTCGGCCGCCAGGCGCGCGACTGACGCGGCCAACCGCATGCGCCGGCCGAAGGAACACCCAGGCAATGCCTGTCTGCACCCGCCCGCCTCGGGGCATAGCACCGACCGCCGGCATCCCGGCCTGACACCGCGATGACGACGCTTCGCCCGTCATCTGAGCGAGGCCGGGCAGCGCGTGCGCAACCTGGCGATCGACGACCCGGAGAACCGCCACGTCCTGCCACTTCGACCGCAAGGCGGACAGCGAGGATCGTGCCTGCGCGTTCAACGCGCTCTACTGGGACTTCTTCGCCCGCAACAACGAGAGGCTGGCGGCCAATCGCGCCTGGCGTTGGTCTACCGGCAACTTCGGGAAATGGACCATACGTCGCGGCGAGCGTTGCAAACGCAAGCCTGCGGTCTGCTTGCCAGAATGCATAAGCCTTGAGACCGCGCAGGCGGGACCAGCCGTCCGTAGCTGTCACGGGGCGACTCCGGCTTGCGACAACAGGATCGATCTCCGGTCTGATAGCCTTGAGCGCGAGGCATGAGCTGGTCGCGATGAAGACGCTTGCTCAAAGACCCGGGTAGCGGACCGCGCGTTCGAAATTCCGGTGCAGGTGCAAGGGATTCGGCGAGAGCCTTTTGTCCCGCGGCAAGGAGGCCCCGACCAATGGGCTCTGCCGCGCCGAATGCGACGTTCGGGCCGTCAGTGCGACCTTCTCTTTGCGGGCTGCGCGCGGATCGGATCAGGGAAGGGCGTGGGCAAGCAATCCAGATATCATTCACCGCATACGCGCAGATGGGCTGCAAAGTGTCATTCACGTCTTCGCAGCTATGGCAATGAGCTCCCACGACCGGAGAGTACGATGAACGAGTCCCTCAAGGTTCAACCTCATCATCTCGAACGCAGCGCCTATCTGTACATTCGGCAGTCGTCGATGCGACAGGTCATCGAGAACATTGAGAGCACGAAGCGTCAGTACGCGCTGCGCGCGCGGGCGACGGCACTGGGCTGGTCCGACGATCGGATCATCGTGATCGACACCGATCAGGGCGAGTCGGGTGCGTCAGCGGCTTGGCGCAAGGGCTTTCAAGGTCTGGTCAGCGATGTCGGCATGGGCCGCGCCGGCATCGTGATGGGTCTCGAAGTCTCCCGCTTGGCGAGGAACAATGCCGACTGGCACCGCTTGCTGGAGATCTGCGCGCTCGCCGACACGTTGATCCTCGACGAGGATGGGGTGTACGACCCGACGAACTTCAACGATCGCCTTGTGCTTGGTCTCAAAGGAGCCATGAGCGAAGCCGAGTTGCATGTCCTGAAGGCCAGGTTGCGCGGCGGGATCCTCAACAAGGTGCGCCGCGGCGAGTATCGTTGTTCACTACCCACCGGCTTCGTGTACGACGCGGCCGGCAACGTGGTCCTCGACCCCGACTCCCAGATCCGGGAGACGATCGCTTACTTCTTCGAGACCTTCGCGCGCGTGGGCTCCGCATGTCAAACGGTGAAGGTGTTCCGCAACGAGGGCCTGTGCTTTCCATCGCGCTTGCGCAACAGCGAGGCGACGATCTTCCGGCCACTCACCGCCTCCACAGCGATGCGCACGCTGCACAACCCCCGTTATGCCGGCGCCTACGCCTATGGACAGCGCAGCTATCGCCGGGCTGCCGACGGCAAGAAGGTCCAGCGCAAGCGCGCAATCAATGACTGGCTCGCGTGCATCCCCAATGCGCATCCGGGTTACATCACCTGGGATCAATATCAGGACAATCTCAAGCTTCTCGAGGCAAACGGCCGAGGATACGAATTGGCGCGCGCTTCGCCGCCGCGAGAGGGGGCGGCTTTGCTGCAGGGACTTGCCGTGTGCGGGCGCTGCGGCAGGCACTTGCGCGTACGATACGCGGCCCGACGCGCAACTCTGGAGGCATGGTACGTCTGCGATCGCGCCCATGGCTTCAGCGCCGAGCCGAACTGCCAGTCGATTGCAGGGCCACCTATCGACGCGGCGATCGAGGCGCTGGTCGTCGAGAAGATGACGCCTGCTGCCGTCGAACTGGCGCTGCAGATCCGCGCCGAAGTCGAAGCTCGGCACGAGGAGGCCGATCAGCTACGGTGTCGCGCGATCGACAGAGCACAGATCGAAGCGGATCTCGCGCAGCGCCGGTTCATGCTGGTCGATCCAGGCAACCGCCTCGTCGCCGATACGCTAGAGGCCCAGTGGAACGACAAGCTGCGCGCATTGGCCAAGGCGCGAGAGGATAGAGTCCAAGCCAGGCAGGAGGATGAGCGCCTGCTCAACGACGCGATCCGCGAACGGCTCGTCACGATGACGACGGACTTTAAGCGGCTCTGGGCTGATCCGGCCACACCAAACCGCGAGCGCAAACGAATGCTCGCCCACATCATTGAGGACGTGACACTGATCAAGCTGCCCGCGCAAGGTGTCACGAATGTCCACGTGCGCTTCAAGGGTGGCAAGACGGAGACGATGACGACGCAGAACCCCAAATCCTCGGCGCAGCAAGTGAAGACTCAGCCGAAGATCGTGGAACTCGTCGACAAGCTCCTCGACGACTACACCCATCCCGAGATTGCCGATCTACTGAACGAGCAAGGACTGCGTCCCGGCGGCTCGGTGCGACCTGGACGCAACGAAACCCGATTCACTGCCTTGCGGGTTGGCTATCTCGTTCACAGGTACGCGCTGCGCTCTCGCTACGATCGCCTTCGGGCGCGAGGAATGTTGACGAAACAGGAGGCGGCAGCCCGCCTTGGTATCCACGAACTCACGCTCGTGCGCTGGGCGCAGCACAGCCTTGTCAGGAGACACGCCTATAACGCCCACGCGTACCTGTACGAGGAACCAGCGCCGAATTCGCCGATCAAGCATTGCAGTCGATGGGATCGACTCGCCGACCGGGCAGCGACCAGCAAGACAACGAATGAGCCAACGTGCTCGCAAACAACTGCAGGAGGTGCAGTATGAAGACAGTTGGTTCTGGCACCGCCAGAACCCCTGCGAGTCATAGACGAGTATTGATGGCCGTGCGTTTGCGGTTGGCAAACACGAATAGCCAACCGCTGAATGGATCGGCCTTGAGCTGCTCCCGGCATATTCGGGCAAGCCCATTAATGCCCGCGCTGAAATCAACCGCCTCGACCGCTACCAGGATACGCATCTGCGGGGTGATCTGGATCATGATGCGCTGCTCCGGAAGGCACTGCACAGACCCGCAAGATCCGGCATGCCGGTGCCCTTGAGCTGGATGCGCATCTTCGCCCCCCCGCCCATTGTCCAGTTCGACAATGCATTCGCCGCCGCTGGCCAGCCTTGGCGCTACCAGCTCGACAAACGTCGCTGGGCTTTGCGCACCGCACGCTTGGCCCCCAGCACACTCCAGGCGCTGCTTCAGCCCTTAGTAGTTCAGACGCAGTGCCCGAGTGGTCCGGTTCAGACCGTGCTCTGTGAATGGCGGTCGAAACGCGCCTGAATCTGGCGACGAGAAGAAAGCGGCGTTGTGAAGGTCGCTGTGTTTTCGCCCCGGCGAACCCGTGTTTCAGGTGGTGGGCACAACGGCGGCAGAGGGTGCGTTGGAAGGAGCCCGTAGGGTGACTGGAAACGCGCCCTCTGCCGCGCGGCCGCGATCGAGGACTCGGTAGCAAGGCAAGCGAGTGGGGATGGCAGGTGGGATCGAGATGCGGTAGAAATACGCCGCCAAAGAAACCGGCACGACATCGGCTCAAACCGCCAAGTTCACCCCGATGCCGTGCCCCACGCCGTGCTGGGCACGGGTGCAGGGGAAGTATTCCACGAGTCGGACGGCCCTGTCGATATTTCGTTGGCGTGACATGGACCGCCGCCGATGGAATTGTCGGGCCGATTCTTTCTCTGCGCCCGTTGTCGGGCCCAGGTACTCGTCTGCAGCCCTTGCGACCGGGGCCAGATCTACTGCGCCGGTGACTGCGCGAAAGCGGCCCGGTGTCACTCGCTACGCCAGGCGGGCCGACGCTACCAGAGCAGTCGCCGCGGCCGCTTCAAACACGCCGAACGCAACCGTCGTTACCGTGCCCGACAGGAGGAAGTGACGCATCAGGCTTCACTCGCGCCGCCGGCCGATGATCTACTGGCCGTGAGCTCGACGACCTCGGTGCAAGCGTCATCGGAGAGGCCTGCGACGGCGCTGGTGACGTGGCAATGCCATTTCTGCCGCCGTCCGTGTGCGCAGTTTGTCCGAACCGGCCCCATGCGCCGTCGAGTTGCTCGCAACGTCTGTCGAGCCGATCGAAGAGGAACTGACGGTGAGCATAGCCCCTGAACTCGAAGCGCATATCCTGCGCTACTACCACGTCGAGAGATGGCGGATCGGGACCATCGCCCGCCAGCTGCGCGTGCACGGCGGCACGGTCCGCCGCGTCCTGGCGCAAGCCGGACTGCCCAGGATCGGGCCGGTGCAACGCTCCTCGCAGCTCGACGCCTACCTGCCGTTCATCGCGCAGACGCTGGAGAAGTTTCCGACGCTGACCGCCAGCCGTTTGTACGTGATGGTTCGCGAGCGCGGCTACTTGGGGGGCCCCGATCACTTCCGCCATCTGATCTCGCTGCACCGGCCGCGGCCCAAGGCCGAAGCCTACCTGCGCCTGAGCACGCTTCCCGGGGAATAATGGGAAGCTTCCCATTATTCCCCTAAGCCGGACGAGCCGGAACCAAACAGGGGAATAGCGGTACCCTAGCGCTTGCGTGGAGCTTGTCGATGCGGAGGCCGCCATGGAGCTGCTTACGACCCGGTACGCGGAGAATCTGGCAGGCGTGCTGTCTTGCTACGACCGGATCGTCATCACCGGCACGTTGCCCGGCGCGTGTTTCGCAGAGGGCATGACCAGCTTCTTGGTCTCCCGTGGGATCCGTATCTTCGACTACCCGCAGTTCGCGCTGCCTCTGCGGGAGCGCGTTCGCCATGCCGCTCAGGCGCTGGCAACGGAGCACGGCGCCAGGATCGAACATATCGCCAAGGCCCACGTTCGCAAAGAAGACGTCGTGGCCAAGGTGCTCGCGGCGCGTGGCGATGCGCCCGGCCTGGTGCACGTGATATCGGCGATGGAGACCTGCGCGACCTATCAACCCTGGCACGACAAGGCCAGCGGACGCACTTTCCTGCGCCCGGACACCACCAAGTGCCTGCACTACTACTTCTACTGGATGGACCGAGAGCTGGGGCTCATCTACGTGCGCGTGCCCACCTACTGTCCGTTCCGGCTGCAGGTTTACTGCAACGGACACAGTTGGCTGGCGCAACGAATGCGGCGCGAGGGCATCGACTTCGCCGCAGCCGACAACGCTTTTGCTCGCATAACCGACTTCGCTCGTGCGCAAGAACTCGCCGACACCTTCAAGCCTGAGTTGCTGCATCGCCACCTGGACCGCTACGCCCAGCTGTGCTGCCCCGTCCTGGATGTCTTTGGGCAGACCTACCACTGGAGCATCATGCAGGCCGAATACTCGACCGACTTGGTGTTCAAGAGCGAGAAGATCCTCGGCTCGCTGTACCAGCAGCTCGCCCGCGAGGCAGTGCTCTCGGTGAAGGCCGAGCAAATCGCCACATTCCTGGGCAAGAAGATCACCCCGCAACTGGCCGCCGAGATTGGCTCGCGCCTGAGCACGCGCATTGAGGGAACCTGCATCAAGCACAAATTCGGATCGGTCTCTATCAAGATCTACGACAAGTTCGCTCGCATCCTGCGCATCGAGACCACAACCAATGACGTTTCGTTCTTCAAGCACCACCGCAAGGTGGAACACCGCACCGGCCGCACCACGCGAGAAGTCGCGCCACTGAAGAAATCCATCTACAGTCTCATCGACCTGCGCGAAATTCTGCTGGGCTGCAATCATCGCTATCTCGAGTTCCTCTCCAGCCTGGACGATCACAGCAGCGGACAACGCCTGCTTGAACGCGTGACGCAATCCAAACCTGACGGCGACCGGTCCTTCAAGGGCTTGAACTTCTTCGATTCCAACGACCAAGCCCTCCTACGCGCCGTGCAACGACCCGAATTCAACATCCATGGCTTGGCCCGCTGTGACTTGATGCGCCGACTCCCTGACCAAACGCCCTCGCGACTGTCCCGCCAGCTCCGCCGCCTGCGCGTCCTCGGCTTGATCAAGCGCGCCGCCAACACCTACCGCTACTACCTGACTCGAGCAGGCCGCATGGCCATCGCCGCGTTCGAGCGCCTCACCAACTTCGCAATCGTTCCTGCAATGGCCGCATAGCCGCAATGCATCGTTTCGGCCTCGCACTTCTGTGCCAGGACGCAAAACTTTGAAGTCGTAAGAGACTAATGAGAAGGAAGCCGTAATGCGAAGGAGATGGCCCGCGCCGCGGAATCTGCGGGCTGGCGGGCCACGCGACCTTGTCATTATGGATGGATGCTTTTCACAGCGACGCAAGCCAGGCGAGCAGTTCCGGATCCTGTCGCCATCGCGGGGGCGACCGGGCTTGGTCGATGGGTCGACCTGTTCGAGCGCTTTTCGCTTGGTCTCCAAATTGGCGCGTGCGTAGTGATTGGTCGTATCGAGCCGCGCATGGCCGAGCCAGTTACGGATCACCGTCACATCGACACCGGCGGCGACGAGCTGGACGCCGACGCTGTGACGCCACGTATGCGGCGTGATTCGCTTGGTTGCGAGCGACGGCATGTGCCGGGCAGCTGCCTGAACGTACTGCTTGAGCTTGAAGCGGACTCCGGCTGCCCCGAGCGGCTGGCCGTATCGGTTGACAAAGATTGGCTCGTCATCCGAGCGCGGTAGTCGCCTCAGCAGTGCTTTGATCAGCGCCACCGTTTCCGGCCATAAGGGGCAGATGCGACTCTTGCGTCCCTTGCCGAACAGCTCTACCTGCGCGGGGGATTCAAAGCGGATGGCCCGCGGGCATACATCCAGCGCTTCCTGGATTCGCGCTCCCGTGTTGTACAGGAACGCGAGCAATGCGTGATCCCTTTGCCCTTCCAGGCTCGATCGGTCGGGTTCGCGAAGGACCGCCGCGATTTCCTCGGCATCCATGTAGCACATGGCGGGCCGGGACGTCTTCTTGACCGGGATGTGCGCGATCTCTGCGCATTGAGCGATCGCCAGCGGCTCGCGATGAGCCACGAAGGCAAAGAAGCTATGGATGGCGGCAAGTCGACAGTTGCGCGTGCCGATGGACACCTTCCTGTCCTTCTCCAGATAATCGAGGAAGGCGAGCACCTCGCTGGGCTGCAGGTCCGCCAGCGATAGCTGTGTGATCCCCCGTCGCCCACGGCTGGCGGTAAATTGAAGGAACATCTTCCAAGTGTCGCGATACGAGCACACCGTATGACGAGAGATTTCTCTGCTGGCCCATCCATTCATGGAAGAAGGCGTGCAGCAGAGAGGCGAGGGAACTCGGTTTCATGGCGCGTCCTCCGTCGTCCGGAGCGCTGTTGCGCCGTTCATGCGGAAGCGCTCGCCGGCTTCCTGCAGCAATTCGGGGGTGATGCCCAGATAGACCAGCGTCGAGCGGATATCCTTGTGGCCGAGGTATGTTGCGAGGTACGGAAGCTTGGATTGCGGGTTTATTCCTGACTTGTACCAGTCGCGCATTCGATGACTGACCATTGTGTGGCGCAGGTCATGAATTCGCGCTCCGACTGCTCCGCGTGCTGGTTTGACGTCCGCGCGTCGCAGCACATCCGTCAGAACGAGACGGATTCCGCCTACGGTGTAGCCGCGGTTGCGCTGGGGACTCCAGAACAGCGGGCTATCCGGATTCGTCGGCGCGCCGGCTCGCTCGCGCAGCTCGAGATAGCGCTTGAGCGCGGCCATGACGCCGGACGCCAAAGGCAAGCGACGATTCTTGAAGAACTTCGTCTCTCGAATGTCGATGGTCTGCTCGCGGAGATCGACATCGCCGAGCCTCAGACGTGCGATCTCGCCTCCCCGAAGCCCGGCGCAGTAGGCAAGCATGAGCATCGTGAAGAGGATGATGGGACGCCACGGTGCCTTCGGGGAGGGGATACAACAGGGCCGCCTGCAGAACCCGACGAATCTCCTCGTCCGAGTAGAGATGGGGAGATCGCTGGTGTTGCCGGGCCGCACGCGCGACGCCATCGCCGATGGGCAAGATCGGCACCCGCGGATCGATTCGGTGCATCGCTTTTGACGCGATGCGGCCTGCTCTCTGAGCGTCGTACAGGTGGTACGGCGACGGCGCCTCTTGGCTCCAATGCTCAACGAGTTCGGCCAGCGGATGCCCGGCGAGTTCGGAATGGCATTGTAAAAGCGATCGAAGCGCAGCAGCGTCTGCTCTTCGGTGCGATAGCGATAGCCGAGGACACGCATGTGCGCGATATGCTCATCCATCACTGGTCCAAGAAAGCTTCCGAAGCGAGGCAGCCGGCGCTGCTCGTGAAGTGCCGCGGTGCTATCTTCACTGACGAGGGCGCGCACGATCGGCGTGGTGCGGGGACCATGCTGCCGATGCAATTCGGCAAATGGGTTTGACGCGATCAGGCCCTGGTCGCGCAGCCACTGGAGATATCGCTCGATCAGGAAGCTTCGGTGATAGAGGATGTGCGCCGGCCACTTGAGACTGTGCTCCTTCAGCCATTGCTGCACGATCGCGATGCTCGGTGAAGCGACCACATCATGGTTCGCGAGGAAGCAGCTGAAGTTGCGCAGAATGGCCGCATAGTTCTTGCGCGTGGCCGGATGGCGAAAGTGTTGCGCCCACAAGAACTGCTCGATGAGGGTTGATTCGATAAACGGCAAACGAGTCATGGCAGCATTCCCCCTGGAAGGTCGAGTCCGATGTTTCGCAGATCCTCGGTCGCCAGCTTCAGATACTCTGCCGTCGCCGCGGCGGACGTGTGTCCCAACATGTCGCCGATAATCTTGAGCGGCACACCGGCTCGCAGCAGACTCACGGCGTGCGCGTGGCGAAAGGCATGGGGTCCTTTCCTTCCTTGTGGAGTGATTCCCGCCGCTCGCAGACGAGCGCTCGTGACGCAGTTGAGGATCGATCCGTTCTTGAATGGACGGTGCGGCGCCTGGATACGCAGGAATATTTCTCGGTGGGGGCTCGACGGGCGCACCTTCTCCACGTATCGAAGCACGGCTTCGCCTGGTTCGCGCAGCAATGGAAGCTCGGAGCAGGTTCCGGTCTTCGAGTGGCGCACCTGAAGAACGTCCCGCCGCCAGTCGATGTCGTCCAGACGCAAACTGACGACTTCCGCAGCCCGCAGGCCATAGGTCGCCAACAGGATCAAGATGGCGTAGTCGCGCAGACCGACCGGTGAAAGATCCTCGCGAGTCACTTCCAACACTCGCTGCACGTCTTCTGGCCTGAGGGCCGCCGGAATGCCTTCGTGCTCATAGATGCGCGGCCCGATGACGGTACCGGTGAGATCGATGGCAGTTCGGCCGGTACGCCACAAGTGGCGCAGGAAATCCCGAAGGCAGACGGTGCGGTCTTCGATGGATGCGCGCCGAAGTCCGTCACAACATCGCTTCAAGTACACATCGAGGTCGCGAACGCTCAGCTCCGCAAGGCCCAGCTGATCTGCGCGGGGCCCGAGTGAAGTCAGGAACCCCAACGCATGCTTCGTCCGCTTGGCACGAGTCAGCGCGTGCAGTCCACGCAGGTCGCGCAACCACATGTCGTAGTCCTGCACGATGTCGTGATGCAAGACTTCGAGCGCAGTGCGTGGTGGATCCGAAACCGGCCATGCTCCCCGCACAAGACGCAGCATCATATTGACGGCACCGGTGTAGCGATGTCGCCATTTCTGAAATGGTGGCAACTGGCTGTATCGCTTCCGCGTGCGCCGGTATTGCTGGCGCAAGAAGCGCGTTACGTGCCCCGAGCGAACGGTTTCGATCGACAGGCTATTTCGGTTGCAGTAATCCAGTAACTGACGTACGCGAGCGGGATACCACCGCTGGATTCGCGGGGAATATCCTTCAGCCTTCAGATGGGCCAGCAGCTTCTCGATCAATACCTCGGCAGTAGATAGCTGAGCAGACATGGGAACCTCCTCGGACAAGACGAAACCTGAGGATCCCACGTGCCCATAATGCGAAGCAGAATCGCAAAAGAATGCCGGCCGGCCAGGGAATTGCCAGCGTCCTTTCGATTACGGCTTCCTTCTCATTAGGCGAACAGGGCCAGGTCGACTGGGGCCTATGCCGAGATCGGCATAGGCCCCACAACGCCGAGTCCCGGATCATGCCGAGAAGTCGCTCCATGGTGCAGTAGCCAAGGCCCTGCGGGCGGGTGTGCTCGGCATAGCATTTCTTCCCCCAAGGTCGCTTTTTGGAGGATGAGATGGAACAGACCGACGATAGGTTGTGGTCCCTGTTGCGCGCACCCGAAGGCCCACTGGTGCCGTACATCGATGCGTTTGCGAGGCAGCTGAACGAACATGGATTCAAGCGCTATTCGATCGCTCCGCAGATTCGGCTGGTTGCCAAATTCAGTCGTTGGCTGAAGGCGAATCACATTGGCGTCGAGAGGGTGACGGAGGAACACGTTCAGCGATTTCTGCGCAGGCTGAAACCCCGGCGATCGAGTCAGCTGGGCTTTGATGCTGCGCTCCACCGGCTCATTGTGTTTCTGCAGCAATTGGACGTCATCGATGAACAGGCGCCGCTCGCTGAAGCGACGCCGATTCAGATGGTGGTCGGCGCATTCGCGCAGCACTTGCGTCAGGACCGGGCCCTATCGCATGCGACCTTTGTTCAATACGTCCCGTTCATCGAACAGTTCCTGGCTGAACGGTTTGGCAACGGCGTCATCGATCTCTCCGACTTGTGCGCCGCCGATGTCGTCGGATTTGTCAGGCGACAGGCCGTCCGGCTGAGTCAGGTCCGCGCCAGATGCGCAACGATCGCCCTGCGCTCGTTTCTGCGGTACTTGCGTTATCGCGGCGAGATCCGACTGGATCTGGCGGCGGCCGTTCCGAGCGTTCCCAACTGGTCGATGACGGGAATCCCGCGGGCTATCGCCGCCGAGCACGTGCGGGCTGTCTTGGCAAACTGCCGACGCGACACCCCGGTGGGTTGCCGCGATTACGCAATTCTGTTGCTGCTGGCCCGATTGGGTTTGCGCGCAGGCGAAATCGTGGCGCTGACACTGGAGAGCATCGATTGGGAATCCGGCTGCCTGACGGTGATCGGCAAAGGCGGTCAGGAATCGCAGCTACCGCTGCCCTGCGAAGTCGGCGAAGCGATTGCCATCTATCTACAACGGGGGCGTCCCGGCAGCGCCTGCCGGACCCTGTTCTTGCGCGCCAATGCGCCGATCCGTGGCCTCGGCTCGCAGACCAGCATCGGTTCGATCGTCAATGCGGCCATGACGCGGGCCGGTATCGCGACCACGCATAAGGGGTCGCATCAGTTTCGGCATGCGCTGGCCTGCGAGATGCTGCGGCAGGGGGCCACCCTGACCGAGATCGGTAGCCTGTTGCGACATCGCCACTCAAAGACGACCGGCATTTACGCGAAGGTCGACTTCGGGGCATTGCGCCCGCTCAGTCTGCCTTGGCCGGGAGATGCACGATGATCACCCTGCGCGCATTGCTGGATGACTACCTCACGACGCGCCGCGCCCTGGGGTTCAAGTTGCATAGCGAGGGAACGGGTCTGACGACGTTCGTCACGTTCATGGAGCAGCGGCAGGCCGATCACATCACCACTGCGCTGGCCCTGGCCTGGGCACAGCAGCCGACGTCGGTTCAGGTCACCCAGTGGGCTCGACGGCTGAGTTTCGTGCGCGGCTTCGCCCGCTATTGCAGCGCAGTCGACCTGCGAACCGAGGTGCCGCCGCCCAACCTGATCGCCGGTCGATACCTTCGGCCGCAACCCTATTTCTTCGCTGACGGCGATATCACGGGCCTGTTGAAAGCCGCGCTGAACTTGCCGCCCGATGACGGCTTGCGGCGCTGGACTTTTCACTGCCTGCTTGGACTGTTGAGCGTGACCGGCCTGCGCACCTGCGAGGCCCGCGGGCTCACCCTCGACGACATCGATCTTGACGCGGGCGTCCTGACGATTCGTTCATCCAAGTTCGGCAAGTCCCGCTTGGTGCCTCTCCACGCCAGCACGGTCCGCGTGCTTACCGACTATCTGCAACGCCGCCAAGGCTTCTTCACCGGACGCGTCGTCGATCAGGTGTTTGTGAACGATCACGGCACGCCCCTTAGCCACGACCAGGCGCTCGACACGTTCAAACACCTGACGAAAGTCATTGGATTGCTCGCTCAGGCGGAACGGCGTCGACCCCACTTGCACGATCTCAGGCATCGCTTTGCCCTGGAAACGCTGTTGGCGTGGTACCGCGACGGCCAGGAGGTAGAGCGACGACTGCCGGTACTGTCCGCGTATCTGGGCCACACGGAAGTACGCGACACGTATTGGTATCTCTCGGCGCGCCCGGAACTACTGAAACTTGCTCAAGAGCGGCTTGAACGGCGCTGGGAGCAAATGTCATGATGCCGACGGTCAGCTTTGCGAGCGTGCTCACCCGCTTCTTCACCCAGCGCCTGATTCAGCAGCGGCACGCCAGCCCCCATACAGTGGGCTCTTATCGTGATACGTTCCGCTTACTGCTCCGGTTCGCCAAGACCCGAACCGGCAAAGACCCGTCGCGTCTCGTCTGGGAGGACATCGATGCCCCGCTGATCAGCGCTTTCCTCGATGACCAGCAGGAACATCGCGGCATCACGGCACGGAGCCAGAATCTGCGACTGACCGCGATCCGCTCCCTGTTTCGATATGCCGCATTCGAACTACCCGAGCATGCCGATCAGATCCAGCGGGTCTTGGCAATTCCGTGCAAACGCTCCGCACACCCGCAAATCGGCTATCTGATTCGCTCGGAAGTGGATGCCTTGCTGGCCGCACCGGATCAAAGCATCTGGTCCGGCCGACGCGATCACGCTTGGCTCCTACTTGCCGTGCAGACGGGGCTGCGCTTGTCGGAACTGACGGGACTCACTCGCCAAGAGGTGCAGTTGGGCACCGGCGCCTACGTCCATGTGATCGGCAAGGGTCGCAAAGAACGGTGCACCCCGCTGACGAAACAGACCGCAGCGGTGTTGCAGGCGTGGCTTGCGGAGCCTACGCGTGGTGACGGGCAAGTCGTGTTTCCGAACCGGTACGGCGGTCGCCTGAGCAGCGACGGACTGCAATACCTGCTCGCCCGGCACGTCGAAACGGCAGGCGACGCCTGCGCGTCGTTGCGACACAAGCGGGTATCGCCGCATGTGCTGCGGCACACGGCAGCCATGATGCTGTTGCAAGCCGGCGTTGATACGACCGTCATCGCCATGTGGCTCGGTCACGAGTCGGTCGAAACGACCCGCGTCTATCTCGAAGCGGACCTGGAGTTGAAACGGCAGATGCTGGCAAAGACGGCACCACCCGGCGGAGCGCCAACGATTTACCGCCCCGACGACGCCTTGCTAGTCTTTTTGCAGAACTTGTAGGCAGCAAGACTATGCCGAGCCACCACGGCCGGAAACGACCAGCAACCGGCACCGGAGGGGACGTTGGCCTTCGGCCAGACGTTGGCTCGGCATGATCCGGGACTCGGCGTTGTGGGGGGAGTTCGGAACCATTGCCGTCGGCGACACTCGGCGTCGCCTGTCGTTCTTCGTCATGGTCCTGGCCTGGAGCCGGCAGATGTACGTCGAATTCACGCTCTCGCAAACCATGGAGCAGTTCCTGGCGGCGCACGTCAACGCCTTCAATGTCTTGGGCGTCCCCAAAAAGGTGATGGTCGACAACCTGCGCTGTGCCGTGCTCCGCCATCCCCGTGGCGAGCACGCCGAGTTCAATCCGCGCTATCTCGACTTCGCCCGCCACTACGGTTTCCAGATCGTCGCCTGCGCGGTGGCCAAGGGCAACGAGAAGGGTCGGGTCGAGCGGGCAATTCGCTATGTCCGCGAAGCCTTCTTCGCCGCCCGTACCTTCACCGACCTCGAGGATCTCAACGCCCAGGCCGACGCGTGGTGTGCCGGTCAGGCCGCCGACCGGCCGTGCCCGGAGGATCTCAAGCTCAGTGTCCGCGAGGCCTTTGCAGCCGAGCAGCCGCGCCTGCTGGGGCTGCCGGAGAATCCCTTTCCGACCGACGAGGTCCTGACCGTGAAGGTCGGCAAGACACCGTACGTACGCTTCGACCTCAACGACTACACGATCCCGCACACGCACGTAATGAGCCTGCTGACCGTGCGCGCCGATCCGCGTCGCGTGCGCGTCACCGACGGCGCCCAGCTCCTCGCCGATCACCCGCGCAGCTATGACCGCGATCAACAGGTCGAGGATCCCGCGCATGTTCGGACGCTGGTTGAGCATAAACGCCAAGCCCGGCATCACCGCGGCGCCAATCAGCTCGGCAAGGCGGCACCGGCTAGCCTCGATCTGCTGGCCCGGGCCGCCGAGCGCGGCAGCAATCTGGGCACCCTGACGGCCGCTTTGCTGCGTCTGCTCGATCGCTATGGGGCTGCCGCGCTGCAGGTGGCCATCGTCGATGCTCTGCAAAGCGGCGTGCCGCATCCGAACGCGGTGCGTCTTGCGCTGGAGCGTCGGCGCGAGGCACGCCACGACCAACCACCGCTCGCCACCTGTCTGCCCCAACACGTGAAAGACAAAGATGCGCCGGTGCAGCCGCACCGGCTTGATGCCTACGATGCGCTTGCCGAGGAGAACAACGATGAGCAATCCTGAAGCCTTGCGCAGCCGTGCTCAGGCGTTGCGCCTGCATGGCCTGCTGGCACACTGGCCGGAGGCGGCCGAGTGGGTCGAGACACTCCTGTGTTGGGAGGAGCAAGAACGTTCCCGGCGCAGCCTGGAGCGCCGTATCACGGACGCACACATCGGCCGCTTCAAAGCCCTGTGCGACTTCGACTGGGACTGGCCGAAGCGTTGCGACCGCGCCGCCGTCGAGGAACTGATCTCGCTCGACTTCCTCAAGGAATCGGCCAACATCGTGTTGCTCGGTCCCAACGGGGTGGGCAAATCGACGCTGGCCAAGAATAGCGCCTATCAGGCGCTGCTGTGCGGACGCACGGTGTTGTTCACCACGGCAGGCCAGTTGCTCGGCGACCTGGCGGCGATCGATAGCGATTCGGCCTTACGCCGGCGGCTGCGCCACTATGCCGCGCCCGATCTGCTCGTCATCGATGAGGTCGGCTACCTGTCCTACTCGAACCGCCACGCCGATCTGCTCTTCGAGTTGATCAGCCGCCGTTACGAGGTCAAGAGCTCGCTGGTGACGACCAACCGCCCGTTCGCCGAATGGTCCGAGGTGTTTCCGAATGCCGCCTGTGTCGTCTCGCTCGTCGATCGCCTGGTGCACAACGCCGAGGTCATTTCGATCGAGGGCGATTCCTACCGCCTGAAGGAGGCGAAGGAACGTTCGGATCAACGGGCAAAGCAACGGCGCAAAGGGAAGTCATGAAGCCCTGGCTCCTGCCTTCCGGCCGCCAGCGCGGCATCCCCTTCATCCTCCCCGAGGACTGGACACCCGAACAGGCTCTGGCCGTCGTCGAGTTGCTCGATGATCTGCGCGAGATCATCTGGGCCCACTACCAGATCCCGCTGCACGAGCTACTGCGCGAACAGTACATGCCGCCTGCCCACGACCAATCTTCAACCACCGAACCCGCCGATCCCCCGTTCTGATTGCCGTTCGACATCGCACCAAACGACAAGGGGCCATTACAGGCCCCTTGTCGTCGACCACTACCGCCGGCCTGTCGTCGCCAAGTAGTGACGCATCTACACCGCCGGCAACAGTGCTCACACGCCACGCCGACCGCCGCATCCCACAGATTCTCGGGGATCGGCGAGCGGTGCTGGCGAGTACTACGCCATTGCTCGAAGCGCCGATGAACTTCTTCGATGCGCTCGGTAGGCACGCGTATACGGGTGGGAATCTTGGCGAGTCTTATCAGCTGTCCTCCTGGGATGGTTGAAGCGACAGCTGACGATATCAACAACCTCGGCGGAATTCATGCAGGCTTGCCGGAAAGACACTGTAATTCTGGCGCGGTTTTCACGCGCCAGCGAGGCCGCTGCTTGCGGCTACGCACCGCAGAAAAGAGCGGACTTGCGTCACAATATGCCGAGCAGGCTGCCTGTCTTGATAGCAAATGGAGGTTGATCATGGCGCGTGTATTAATCATCGGGGCCAGTAAGGGCATCGGGCTGGAGACCGTCCGCAGCGCACTCGAGGCCGGCCATCAGGTGCGCGCGCTCGCGCGCTCGGCCACCAGCATGAGCCTCACGCATCCGCAGCTCGAGAAAGTGCGTGGCAACGCGCTCGTCCGCGAGGATGTCGAGGCGGCGCTGCAAGGCGTGGATGTCGTGATCCAGACGCTGGGTGTAAGTTTCGCGGAATTGTTCGGACCCGTGCATCTGTTCTCCGGTGCGACCCGGGTGTTGGTGGCCGCGATGGCGGAGCGAGGCGTCAAGCGCCTGATTTGTGTGACGGGATTCGGCGCCGGCGACAGCCAGGACAGCATCAGCGTGCTGCAGCGACTGCCGTTTCACGCGGTGTTTGGCCGCGCCTACGCGGACAAGAGTATCCAGGAGCAATTGATCAAGGAAACTCCGCTGGACTGGACGATCGTGCGCCCCGGCGTGTTGACCGGCGGCTCGCGCACGGGGCGATACCAGGCGCTTGATCAGCCGTCACAGTGGCGCAACGGCATTGTTGCGCGCGCCGACGTCGCCGATTTTTGCGTGAAGCAGATCGGCAATCCGGCCAGCGTCCGTAAGGCCTATGTGCTGGTGAATTGATGCGCCACCGCGCACGGTAAATTTGTTCTCAAGTAACCCGTGGTCCGGAAGCTGAGTTATTGGTCATACGCAAGTAGTCGAAGACGAGGCGGGTATTGAAGCAAAGTTTGCGCATCATCTCGGCGATAGACTCGGTGCTCTGAAAGGACTTGAGGATGCCGACGGCGAAGCGACGCAGACGGGTGATGTTTTCCGGGCCGTGGCCGGTACGGATGCGAGAGCGATCCTCGTCGTAGTTCCAGTCGATGATGTAATGGGTGCTCTCGATGGTCCAGTGGCCGCGATTGATCGCCAAGACCTCTTGCGCCGAGGCCTCGTGCGGCGACTGGCTCGTGATGCCCAGCGCGATCTCACGCGATGACTCGCCGGTTTTCTTCTTGATTGATTCGCGCTCGATCATGAACACCTGGCCGACGTGAGGGAAATCGAGGTAGGCATTGAGCGCCGTACTGCACCAGATGCGTCGGGTCTCGATGCGGCCATGGTCAGGCGGGGTCACGTCGACGAAGTCAGGATCGCCCCGCTTTTCAAACAGCAGGGCGATTTCGCGTTCGAGACCGGGCTGGTTGCCTTTGACGGTAAAGCTATAGTGGGCCTTGCGCCCGATCAGATACGCTGCCAGTGTGCGCTGGGTCAGCAGCGCATCGGCCGTGACCACCTTGCCGGCGAGCGCGCAGCCATCGAGCACGGGGATGGCCATGCCGATCTCGTTGGTACGCTTTTGCTCATCGCTGCCGGCTACGGGCAATGTCCCGACTTTTTTGGGTGTGGCAGGTGTTCGACTCATGGCCGATCACGCTCAGGATGTGCGTTTGATAGCCCTGCGCGTCGATCGCGTTCTTCATGACTTTACCATCCATCGCCAGCGCCCGGTCGTCTTTTGCCCACGCCTGGTTCCAGACATTGAGCGCGCGATCCAGCGTGTCCGGTTCAATGCGCACCAGGCAATCGCGGATGACGAATTCGCTGGGGACGACATAACGCCCCTTCTCGCGCCGACAGCCAAAGCGCTCACGTGCCTTTTGCCCCAGGCTTTCGGCCCAGTCATGGGCGGCCTTGTAGCCGCGCATGCCGCACAGGATGGCGCCCGCGGCAATGCCCAGCACCACGGGCAGGCGGTGGCGGCGCCCTTGCCGGCGGCGCGGGTCGGTGACGGTGGTGAAGCACAGCGGCAGCGCGCGCATCTGCTCAGCGCTCAGCATCAATTTTGGGGCTCCCGTGAGTTGGAGGTGATTGCGCTCAGGATGCGTCAATTGCGCTCGGGCGGCCCGGTGCAAGGCACGCACAAACACGCGCTTGGGCGCGTCAATCTCGCCGCTGTAGCCTTGCCGCGTGCGCCGGTAGCCTTGAGTGAGCCCCAGTTCCGTCCAGTTGGCCGCGCGATAGACGCCGCCATGAAATCGCCGCGGATCGACAAAGGTTTCCAGCAGGAACAAGGGATGACCAAAGCGCGCCTGCCAGTCGCGGGCGATGCGCCGTTCAGTGAGCGAGAGCACCCGTGAGCCAATATTCGGCCGGTGCCACTCGGGCAGGATCAGGAAGCGACTGTTGTTGGCGATGAGTTTGAGTCGGTCATACTGCGTGCGAAAGTCCCAGCCGATCCATCGATCACGCACGCCGCATTTCAGGGCCGCCGCCGAGACGTTGAGTTGCGCGACCCACTGACCGCGCCAGGTTGCGACATACCAGATCGCCTCGCCGATCTTCGCGAGATCTCCCAGATAATGATGCCGCGCCATCTGCTCTCGATAGCGTTGTTCCTCGCTGCGCTCTACCGGCCGTACCTGAAGCTCCGATAGGACTTGCGCCATGGGTTTCATCGATTCCATCCCATGGGTTATACCGAGAAATCCCGGGCTTGTCCAGCCTTGCGTGCTAACCCATTGCACTAACAAACTAATTCAGATAGCGCCGATCCACCCTGCGCCACCGCGTTCGCTTGGCGCGTTGCGGCGCGCGGGCTGTTATACAGCTAGCTGCAACACCGGCGGCAATATCTCGGGCAGGGGTGCGTCGCTGGTAATGCCCGCGCGGATCAGCCGCAGCGTTTCCGCCTCGAGCCGCGGATCCTCGTCAAGCTGTTCTTCCCACGCGATGCGCCGATCAAATTCGTAATCTGGTGCCGGTTGGGTTGGGGATCGAAGCCGCCGCCCGCAGGTATCTCCCTCGGCGGTGGGCCGCGAGCCGGCGCATAACCGCTATGGCGTCTGAAGCTGCCGTTCGGACGCGCCAAATTGCACCACCGTCAACGTCTGCAACTGGCCGTTACCCGCCCCTAATCAGCGCATCGTCTTGCCGATGTGCAGACGCAGTTCCTCAAGAGTCAACGAAGTGCTCCCGCTACCAAGAGAGCCAGCGTTGGACGAAACGGTTGTTGCGCCTGATCAGCCAGCGCCTGAATTCATCACCCAGAATGATCGTGGCGGCAAACGGCAGGGCGAGGGACACTTCGAACCAGCCTATGGGCGCAGTCCCGAAAAACGGCTGCACGAGCGGAACGTGAGAAATGACAGCTAGCAGACCGAGTTCCACGACTATTCCAGCGAGGATCAATTTGTTGGAGAGAATCCCGGCCGACAGGATGCTCTGACGCCGGGTGCGGCAGATCAGTACATCGGCAACCTGACATATGACGACCGCGGCAAAGAACGAGGTCACGGCGGTCTTGTAGAGCGTGCCCGACGCCGGCAAGGGCGAGCCCCAGGTCCATCCACCCCGATCCAGCACCACGAAGAACGCGAAAAACCCGGCGGCGGCCTGCAGCATGCCGAAAATGCCGTAACTCATGCCGAGCAGTGGCCAAGTGAGCAATCTTTCGTCGCGCCTGCGTGGCGGTTGTTTCATCACGTCGTGCTCGGGCGGCTCCTGCCCCAAACCCAGGGCGGGCAGAAGATCCGTGCCCAGATCGATGGCCAGAATCAGGACGACCGTGAGCGCCAGCGGCGCGTTGATCACCACGAAGGCGATGAAGGGAAGGATTTCCGGAATATTGCTGGTCAGTATGTAGGCGATGAATTTCTTGATATTGGAAAATATGGTGCGACCTTCCTCGATGGCGTTGACGATGGTGGCGAAGTTGTCGTCCATCAGCACCATGTCCGCTGCTTCCTTTGCCACCTCGGTTCCCGACAGACCCATCGCGACACCCATATCCGCGTTTTTCAGAGCCGGCGCATCGTTGACGCCATCGCCGGTGACCGTGACGACTTCGCCTTTCTTCTGCAATGCCTTGACGATCCGCAGTTTCTGCATGGGGGTCGAACGCGCAAAGACGAGTTCGCGAGAATCGAGCAGAGCCGAAAGATCTTCCTCGCTCATGTCCTGCAGTCGTTCACCAAGGACGATCTGGCCATCGCCGTTGAACAGGCCGACCTGTCGGGCGATGGATTCGGCGGTAACGTGATAGTCACCGGTGATCATGAACACCCGGATGCCGGCGGTTCGGCACTTGTCGATCGCCTCTGCAATCTCCGGGCGCGGCGGATCCAGCATGCCGACCAATCCCAGAAATACAAAATCGCCCGGGTCGGCTTCGGCGTCTTCGGTCGCCTTGTATGCCAGTGCAAGCACACGCTCCCCCCGCGCAGCGAGACGTTCATAAGTTTCCAGCGCCTTCTGTCGCGCGGCAGAATCGAACGCTACGGGCCCGCCCTGCCGCAGGAGATGACTGCACTGGTCGAATACGACTTCCGGCGCGCCCTTCATGTAGGCGAGCTTCGGTTGACCGCGCTCTCCGCTGTGCGTGGTGATCATGCACCTGGTGGCCGAATCGAAAGGACTCTCGTGGATGCGGGGAAGCCTGGTCTGCAAATCCGCCAGAGGTTTCAGTCGGTCAGCGAATACGAGCAGGGCCCCCTCGGTCGGATCGCCGAGAAAGCCATGCTTGGCCAGGCGCGCGTTATTGCAAAGGGCCATCGCGGCCCACGCCTGTTCAAAACCGTCAGCCTGCGCCAGCCCGCTCTGGTAGGCCGACCATTCGCGCTCGCCGAGAACCAGTGTGGAGACTCTCATCTGGTTCTGGGTGATCGTTCCCGTCTTGTCGGTGCAAATCACCGTGGTCGAGCCCAGCGTCTCGACGGCTTCCAGGTTCTTGATCAGTGCGTTCTTTCGAGCCATGCGACGGGAAGCCATGGTCAAGGCCAGTGTCACGGTGGGCAACAGCCCTTCAGGCACATTTGCCACGATGATGCCAATTGCAAAGATCAGACTGCCGAGGAATGGGCTGCCAAGCAATACGCTGAGAACGAAGAAGACAAGCCCCAAGGCGATGGCAATCCCCGAAATGATCTTGATGAAATGCCGCAACTCCTTGCGTATCGGCGTTTCGACCGTCGCGGCTTCCTTGGTGAGCTGGACGATCCGGCCGATTTGCGTGTTCATTCCCGTGGCGTAGACCAATGCCCTGCCGTTTCCGCTTTGCACCAGCGTGCCGGAAAACACGACGTTGCGGCTTTCCAGCAGCTTGTCGTGCGTGCAGGTCAGTTTGCGCAGCTGCGGCTCGCTTTCGCCGGTCAGAGAGGAATGGTCGACCTTGAGCTGGTTGACCTCGATGAGTCGCCCGTCGGCCGGAATGCGATCGCCTTCTTCGAGCAGGATCACATCGCCCGGCACCAGGCGCCTGCTTTCGATGCGTGACACCTGTCCATCCCGCAACACGAAGATGGTTTGCGGCAGCATATTGCGGAAGCTCTCCAGAATCCGTTCGCTTTGATGCTCCTGGACGTATGTAAACAGCGCGTTGAGGAACACCACCACCAGCAAGGCGAAGCCGATGTAGGCATTGCCTTCGCCCGGTCTCAGATAGTCCGCCAGGAACGCCAACGCAGCACCTGCAATGAGCAGAAGGGCGAAGAAATTGCTGAACTGGCGGAGAAACTTGATGAGTTCAGGCGCCTCTTTGCGTGCACGGAGTTCGTTGCTGCCGTATTCAGCGAGACGCCGGGTCGCTTCAGCGCTGTCGAGTCCTTCGCCGCTACAGTTCAGGCGTTGCGCCAGTTCCGACAAGGGAATCCGGTGCTGGTCGGCGTCGATGGCCTGTTCTTTCAGATTGTTCGTGACGTTTTCTCCCAGAAGCGGCTCGGTCGCGGGCCGACGTGTCGACCAATGCAGAAGCCATTCTAAGCATGACGAAAGCAGTTCTGATGAAAGCTTGAAAGGAGGCGAGCGAGCTCCCAACGACTTGAGAGCCGCGGAAATCCGGCTGATGGTGGTCGTTCTTCGGCTCAGTTTGAACGGCAATGTATGAACCGGCTCGAAACTGCCCGCTGATGCGGGGGCGATTCGGAATCCCGCGTCCGGTCGAGAGCGCCAGTGCGGATCTTGTGGAAGCGGCCACGCTCCACTTCTTCGTGCCTATTGTCGCGTCATTCAATTTCCACGATCCGAAAAGGAACGAGGCAGATTCGCCGATTGGTTTTTTTTCAGCACGAGACACAGTCTTCGAATGAATCTTCGTTCGATTGTCTTTGTGTTGACATACACAGAATGGCGATCTAGATTGACGATAAGAATAATTCAGCGGACTGCCAAGAAGGATAACAATCCACGGCTTCCAGGTCAGACCAAAAAAAAACCTCGCGGAGATCTTTGCAACAAACCCAACAGCTAGCTGTACTGTTGCGCGGGCGATTCATTGTCCGCCGACAGCGACAGACGCGCCGGAGTTGTTGGGTGCTGTCTGCGTCGGCGCACTTGCAGCGGATGAGGACCGGTTTCAGGTCGACCGGACACAGTAATCAACACGTAGGAGATAGTCATGCGTAAATTGACCACCGAAGAGCTCAAGCAGGTGTACGGCGGCGGGGGCAGCAGCGGCGGCGGGGGATGCGGTGGTGGCGGTGGCGGCTCGAACAAGGGTTCCAAGAAGGGTTCCAAGAAGGGCTCCAAAAAGGGCTCCAAGAAGGGCTCGAACAAGGGAAGCGGTGGGGGTGGGGGCGGCGGCGGCTGCGGCTGTTACCCCTGATAGGGCACTGAATCGCATCGGGTAAGGGATCGACGTCGGTACGGCAGATTCCGATTCGCGAGACTCGGTCGTCTGCCGACGACTGAAGCAGCCAAGCTCAGACGCCTCGGCAGTAAGCCGGGGCGTTTTTTGGTCGACCATCTGAGCCGATACCTGTTTGACATCGTAGATCCGATCCGCGCGTGCCCATTCTGTCCACGGGTGATGCGAATCGACAGGTCGTTTGACATTCATGGTGGATGATGCAGCAAGAGCAACCGCGGATCGCGCTGGAAGAAAAGAAAGCCGGCTGCGAGGAGGAGCTTTGGCTGCTCGGCCAGCCGACGCTGCGGGAGTATCTCGATTTCGTGAAGGATACTGTCGTTGGCGGTGCGTCCGCCGATCCCGCCGCGCTCGCCGACGAGTGGCGCAGCGCGAACGATTACTATCACGAACTGGAGCAACGCGAAGTGGGCATCGCCGACAAGGTGGAGTGCCGGGATCTGGATCCGGCCTTGGCACCGTTGGCCGCGAAGGTAGCAGCGGACCCGCGTTATCGCCTCACCTTCGATCTCGTGCCGACCAGCTTCGGCATGGTTGAACTGGATCGGCTCGTCGTGTCGCAAAAACAGGTCACGCGCAATCTCGTCGAGAACCTCGAGCGTCAGTTAGGCCCGTCGCCCGACCTGGCGACCCTGTTCCATTTCTGCCTGCCTCTCGGGCACCCGGACGCGCATGTTCACATACGGCGCGTCGGTTCCAGACGGTTCGTCTTTCGTTCCGACTCCCAGGACGTTCGATTTCACGAGTCGGTGTTGCTGCGCCCTGATCAGGTCCGGGACTACAACTCGTTCGGACCGATAGCGGGCGTTGTCGGTCTGGTGGTCGGCTTCGGCTCGAACTTTCTCAATGCCATACGCGTCGGCAAACGGCTGCTCCTCCACGACGGTTATCACCGGGCTTGCGCACTGCGCAAGTTGGGCGTCACCCACGCGCCGTGCATCATTCAGACAATCGCACACCCGGACGAGTTGGACATTGTTGCCAAACGCCGCGTCGCCGAAGACCCCGAATTCTATTTCCACACTGCTCGACCGCCGCTGCTGAGGGACTTCTTCGACCCGAAGATCGGCAAAGTCCTGCAAGTTCACAAGCTGGTGCGAATGATCGAACTGAGTTACGAGGTGCGGGATTACCTGGTGCCAGAATGAACCGAGGGCAGATCTGATTCAGCTTGTACCATGAACCAACCCCTCTTTCGTCAGGCGGTGCTCGCCGAGCGCCAAACGAAATGGCTCGGCACGGTGCTGGTCACGCCCCGACTTTCGCACCGCTTGTTCACTGTCTTCGCCGCGCTTGCGGCTGCGGCCATTCTGGGGCTGCTGTTCTTCGCCGACTATACTCGCAAGGCGCGAATTGCTGGCTGGCTGGTGCCGCAGCAGGGGCTCATGCGAGTCCATTCGCCCCAAGCCGGCGTGGTCACGCAGATCTACGTGAAAGAGGGTGCGGAAGTTCACACGGGGGACTCCTTGGTGGTGCTTTCCGCCGAGCTGCAAAGCGCCTCGCGCGGTGCCACCCAGGCGGAGATCGCCCGTCAGCTCGCGGCCCAGCGCGACAGTCTGGCCGACGAGCGGCGCCAGCACGAGCGCCTGCTCGCGCAACAGGCGCGAGCGCTCTCCGAGCGCCTGGGGACGCTCCAATCGGAACAACTGCAACTCAAGTCGGAAATCAGCCTGCAAAAATCCCGGGTGGGGTTGGCTGAAAAGTCCGAGCGCCGTCAGATCGAGCTGCGCGAGCGCGGCTTCATTTCAGATCAGCAACTGCTGCGAGCCGAGGACACCAAGCTCGAGCAGGCATCCAGGCTGCATGCCCTCGAGCGCGATCGAATCGTCACCCTGCGTGATAGTCTCAGGCTCGAGAGCGAGTTGAGGGATTTGCCGCTCAAGGCCCGGGCGCAGATCGCCAACATCGAGCGCAACACCGCGCAAGTAGAGCAGGCGTTGGCAGAGGCCGAGTCGCGTCGGGAGATCGTCATCCCCGCGCCCCAGGACGGTACGGTCACTGCCATCCAGGCCGAACGCGGTGGCCGCGCGAACCCCAACGTGCCACTGCTCAGCATAGTGCCGGCCGGCTCCCATTTGGAGGGGCACATGTTCGGCCCCAGCCGGGCCATTGGATTCGTGCGGCCTGGTCAGCGCGTACTGGTGCGCTACCAGGCCTACCCATATCAGAAGTTCGGTCATTACGAGGGGTTTGTTGACAACATCTCCCGTTCGGCGGTGAGCCCCGGCGAGCTGCCACCACAGCTTGCCGGTCTGACCAGCCTCTACGGGACCAACGAACCGGTCTACCGTATCACGGTAAGCCTCGCGAGCCAGACGGTCACCGCCTATGGGAAGCCTGTGCCGCTGCAGCCAGGCATGCAGCTTGAAGCAGACGTGGTCATCGAGACCCGCAAGCTGATTGAATGGGTGCTCGACCCATTGTTCACGATCACTGGCAAGTGGCACGGATGAATCTGCTGGAAGAACTCAACCTCGGCTGGGGTACGCGGCTCCCGATGGTTCTCCAAACCGAGGCAGCGGAGTGCGGTCTCGCCTGCCTGGCCATGGTCGCCGGTTACAACGGCTATCACTCCGACTTGGCGCAGTTGCGTCGCCGCTTTGGACTGTCGCTAAAGGGTGCCGCACTGAAAGACATCGTGCGAATAGCAGACCAGCTCGGTCTCGCCTCGCGGCCGGTGCGCCTCGAGCTGGAAGAGCTGACTCTGCTCAACATGCCATGCATTCTGCATTGGGATCTGAACCACTTCGTGGTGCTCAAGAGCGTCGGTCGCAGTGGCATGGTCATCCACGATCCAGGCGTCGGCGTTCGCCGCGTGCCGCCTTCAGAGGTGTCCAAGCATTTCACGGGTGTTGCGCTGGAGCTCACTCCCATCGGCGGTTTCGAGCCCGCGCAAGCGGCGCCGCGGGTTCGAGTGCGCGCCCTGCTCGGGCGCATGGTTGGCCTCAAGGGTTCCCTCGGACAGCTCTTCCTGCTGGCGTTGGCGATCGAGGTGTTCACGGTGGTGAGCCCGTTCTTCATGCAGTGGGTGGTGGACCACGCGCTCGTTACGGCGGACCGCGACCTGTTGCTGACCTTGGCGCTCGGCTTTTCGCTGCTACTGCTGATCAGGACCTCGGTCTCGGCGATGCGAGGGTGGATGCTGATCGCATTAGGGGCCTCGCTCAAGGTGCAGGGCCGCGCCAACCTCTTCTCCCACTTGATCAGCCTGCCGGCGGCCTATTTCGAGACGCGCTACCTGGGCGACGTCATGTCACGTTTCGGCTCGCAGGAGACGATCCTGCAGGCGATCACGACCGACGTAGTGGAGGCAATCCTGGACGGGCTGATGGCCAGCATCACCTTGCTTGTCATGTTCGTCTTCGCGCCTTCCTTGGCGATGGTGGTGCTGGCCGGCGCGTCGCTATACGGCGTTCTTCGCTGGGTCTCTTACACGCCGCTGCGGCAAGCCTCGGCCGAAGCCATCGTATGGGCGGCGCGGCGGGACAGCCACTTCCTGGAGACCATGCGCGGCATCAAGACCATCAAGCTGCTCAATGGCCAGGAAGGCCGCCGCAGCCATTGGCTCAACCTGCTGATCGAGACGATAAACCGACAACTCACCACTCAGAAGCTGCAGCTTCTCTTTCGTACCGGCAATTCGCTGCTGATCGGTGCTCTGGCGATCCTGGTCGTCTGGCTGGGCGCGCAGCGGGTGCTGGAGAACACATTCTCGGTCGGTATGCTGCTTGCCTTCATCCTTTACAAGGACCAATTCCTCGACCGCGTGAGCAATCTCATCAACAAGGCATTGGACCTGAAAATGCTGGGGCTACATGCCGAGCGGCTGGCGGACATCGCGCTCACCCAACCCGAGCCGCGGGATTTATCGGCCGACCCGGGGGAAGAGCGCGTGCCGGTCTCGATCGAGGTGCGAAACCTGCGTTTTCGCTATAGCGAGAACGACCCATGGGTGCTGGACAGCCTGAACTTTCGCGTCGAGGCTGGCGAGTCGGTGGCTATCGCGGGTGCTTCGGGCTGCGGCAAGACCACGCTACTCAAGTTGCTGGCGAGCTTGCTGCAACCAACCGAGGGCGAGATCCTGGTGGACGGTCAGCCGCTTCCTCGTATCGGCGTGGAACGCTACCGCTCCCTGATTGGTGTGGTCATGCAGGACGACCAGCTTTTCGCCGGCTCCATCGCTGACAACATCAGCTTTTTCTCCGAACGCCCCGACCCCTTGCGCATTGAGGAGTGCGCCAAGCTGGCGGCGGTGCACGACGACATCCTTGCCATGCCCATGGGCTACAACACGCTCATCGGTGATATGGGCACCGTGCTCTCCGGCGGCCAGAAGCAACGTGTTCTGATCGCCCGCGCACTCTACCACCGGCCCGGCATCCTGTTGCTGGACGAGGCAACGAGCCACTTGGATGTGAGCCGGGAAAAGTTGGTCAATGAGGCTGTTGTCGCAACACGAGTGACCCGCATCATTGTTGCCCATCGACCCGATACCATATCCTCCGCAGACCGGGTCATCGTCCTCGATCAAGGCAAGTTGACAAAAGACCTGCAGGTGCTGGCGGACAAACGTCCCACGCGCGCGCGCAAGAGAATAGGAGGGAAAGCGGCGAAAGGCCAGAAGGCGCTTGCTGACGGTCCCGACCCGGCACCAGGGGAGGGGTAATCGAGCTTGAAACGTTCACCCCAAGATATCAAGATCGGCCGCCAATGCGTGTGAAATACTGGAATCGGACGATCCGCACATCCGCGGCGCACCGCGCCATCAGGCGTTTGCACAGTGCGTAGCCATCGGGCTCTGCGCACGCGGGTTCCAAAACTCCGAACTAGAAGCTCGTGATTGACTCATCCAGGCTCGTGAGAAAGACGGCGCATGCTCAGGAATGTCGGGATCGGACGATTCGAGCCGCTGTCCCGCAGATTTCCCCGGTGGATCGCGACCGTCGACCATCAATCGGGACCGGTGGCCGCTCTATTTCGGAAGCTGACATTCCAGCTGATTGTCCGTAAGCGCACGGCGCGTCCTCGCTCTCCTGATGCGCGTGTTGGCGTGGATCGTCCGCAGGCCGTATGGATAGGCTGTCTACGGGCCGGCGTCGCTGCAAGCCATATTCGGTGCGGATCCTGGGGATGGGTATGCTGCAGGCCAATACCGGTGCGGCTTTCCACGCTGGTGGCCCTGCGGATCAGTAAGGCGGCGGGATTTCGTCTCGCAGGCTGCGCGGTTCGGCGGGAGTCGAGTTCGATGTTCGGCTCGCGGAGGCCGGTATCGGCGCAGGCTCTTCCATCGGTGCGGCTGGCGGTGGCAGAGGTCTTCGCGTAGCGTTCGTGGCGCAACGCCGAATCGCCGTTGTCGACCCGATTCGCGGGAAAGCTACAGTCGCGCCAGCCGCTCGCATGCGCGCAGCAAGGTATCGTCGTTCTTGGCGAAGCAGAAGCGCAGCACGCGGTTCTGTTGCGGCGGGTCGTAGAACACCGATACCGGAATCGAGGCGACGCCGATCTGGCGCGTCAGCCGCTCGGCGAGTTGCGTATCGGGCTCGTCGCTGATCGCGGCATACGAAGCGAGCTGGAAATAGGTGCCGGCGCACGGCAGCAATGCGAAGCGTGAGGCGGCGAGCCCGGCGCGAAAGGCGTCGCGCTTGGTCTGATAGAAGGCCGCGAGTTCGAGGTAGCGGCTGGCATCTCGCAGCCATTCGGCGAGCGCGAGCTGCACCGGCGTATTCACCGTGAATACGATGAACTGGTGCGCCTTGCGGAACTCCTCCATCAGCGCGCGCGGCGCGGCGACGTAGCCGACCTTCCAGCCGGTGACGTGATAGGTCTTGCCGAAGGAGCTGATGACGAAGCTGCGCTGCGCGAGTTCGGCATGGCGTGCGCAACTCTCGTGCCGCGCCCCGTCGAACAGGATGTGCTCGTACACCTCGTCGGCAGCGATCACGATGTCGGTGCCGCGCACGATGTCGGCGAGCTGCGCCATGTCCTGCGCGCTCCAAACACTGCCGCTCGGATTGTGCGGCGTGTTGATCATGATCATGCGGGTGCGCGGGGTGACCAGCGCGCGCACCTGCGCCCAGTCCGGCCGGTAGTCGGGAAAGCGCAACTGGGTGCGCACGACGATGCCGCCGTTGAGTTCGATCGACGGCACGTAGGAATCATAGACCGGCTCGAACACGATCACTTCGTCGCCCGGCCGTACCACGCATGCAACGGCGGTAAAGATCGCCTGGGTGCCGCCGGCGGTGACGGTAATTTCGTGCTCGGGGTCGTAGTGCGCGCCGTAGAGGGTTTCGATTTTCGCGGCGATCGCTTCGCGCAGCGGCATTACGCCGGCCATCGGCGCGTACTGGTTGGCGCCGGCGTGCATGTGCCTGGCGACCAGGTCGAACAACTGCGGCGGCGCCGAGAAATCGGGGAAGCCCTGCGACAGGTTGAGCGCGCCGCATTCGGCGGCCAGCCGCGACATGACGGTGAAGATGGTGGTGCCCACGCGTGGCAGGCGGGATTCGATGCGGCCGGGAAATGTCGGCATGGCGGCAGCTTGGCGTAAGGAAGGACCGCTCGATTCTGGCAGAATGATCGCCCTGCACCAACTCCAGGCGCCGATGCAAAACGCGTTTCATACGATCGCCGGCGATGCAAATGCCCGCCGGATCAGCATTCTCGACCAGACGCTGCTGCCCTGGCAGGCCGTCTACCGCGAGCTGGCCTCACTCGATGAGGCCGCGCATGCGATCCGCAGCATGCAGGTGCGCGGCGCGCCGCTGATCGGCGTCACCGCCGCCTTCGGCATCGCGCTGGCGCTGGAGGCGAGCGCCGACGATGCGATGCTGGCGCACGCCCTGGCGACGCTGCGCGCAACCCGCCCCACCGCGGTAAATCTGCACTGGGCGCTCGATAGCATGGCGGCCGTGCTACGCCCCTGCAACCCAGAGGCCCGTCGCGAACTGGCCTGGCGCGAGGCGCAGGCAATCGCCGATGAGGACGCGCGGACCAATGCCGAGATCGGCCGCCACGGCCTCGCACTTCTCGAACGACTCGCCGCCACGGGCGGCCGGGTGCGCGTGATGACCCACTGCAATGCCGGCTGGCTTGCCACCACGGCGCACGGCACGGCGCTGGCGCCGATCTATGCGGCCCATGCCGCGGGCATCGAGATCGAGGTCTGGGTCAGCGAAACACGGCCACGCAACCAGGGCTTGCTGACCGCTTGGGAACTCGCCCGGGCCGGCGTGCCGCACAAGGTGATCGCCGACAACGGCGCCGGCCATCTGCTGATGCAGGGCGACGTCGATCTTCTGATCGTCGGTGCCGATCGCATCGCGGCCAACGGCGACACCGCAAACAAGATCGGCACCTACCTCAAGGCATTGGCGGCTTTCGACTGCGGCGTCGCATTCCACGTCGCGGCACCGCTGTCGACGATCGACTGGAGGGCGGCCGACGGCCGCGCGATTCCGATCGAGCAGCGCGACGCCGCGGAAGTGCGCCGCATTACCGGCAGCGATGAACAGGGCCGCGTGGTCGAGGTCAGGCTGCTGCCGGAGAGCGCCGCCGTCGGCAACCCGGCCTTCGACGTGACGCCGGCGCGGCTGATACAGGGCTTCATCACCGAGCGCGGCTGCTTCACGCCGGAACAACTCGGCAGGCTCACACCATCGATGTAAGCAACTGTGGCGAAATGGCGGCGCGTTGCCGGTTTTCATGGCCGTGTGTTAGCTTGATCTTTTCATCAATCGGGGTCGCAGCCCGACCCGCAACCAAGGAGAACGACAATGGGACTTATCGCCTTCATGAAGGAAGCCGGAGAGAAACTGTTCGGACGCGGCGAAGCCAAGGCCGCCCAGGAGAGCGCTGCTGCCGCGCCGACGCCCGTCAACGTGGATGCCGCCAACGCCGCAGCAGCCGGCGCAATCAAGACCTACATCGAGACCATGGGCCTCAAGTGCGATGATCTCGCGGTGAAGTTCGACGGCAATTACGTGACGGTATCCGGCTGCGCCGCCGACCAGGCGACCAAGGAGAAGATCATCCTGTCGGCCGGCAACGTGGACGGCGTGCTCGGCGTCTATGACGACTTGAGCGTCACCGCGTCCGAACCCGAGTCGCAGTACCACACCGTCGTCAAGGGCGACAACCTGTCGAAGATTGCCGCGCACTACTACGGCAATGCCTCGAAGTACCCGGTGATTTTCGAAGCCAACAAACCGATGCTCTCGCACCCGGACAAGATCTACCCGGGCCAGGTACTGCGCATTCCGCCGGCAGCCTGAAGCAGAGTCATTCCGTGAGCCCACAGGCTGACCTGCGCCGCGCGCTGCTCGACACCGCGCGCGCGATGCAGGCGCGGGGGCTCAGTCGCGGCACCGCGGGCAACCTCAGTGTCCGCTGCGCGGATGGCGCTCACGCGGGCTTCCTGATCACGCCCAGCGGCATCGACAACGACGCCGCAAGCGCCGACGACATGGTCGAGATGACGCTCGACGGCCGCCATGCAGGCCCCATGCTGCCGTCGTCGGAATGGCGTTTTCATCGCGACATCTACGTCCAGCGCGCCGAGGCCGGCGCGATCCTGCACGCGCACTCGCCCTTCGCCACCGCGCTGGCCTGCCAGGGCAAGCCGATTCCGGCCTTTCATTACATGATCGCGCGCTTCGGCGGCAGCGACATCCGCTGCGCGCGCTATGCCACCTTCGGCACCCAGGCGCTGTCGGACGCCGCGCTCGATGCGCTGCAAGGCCGCAGCGCCTGCCTGCTGGCCAATCACGGCATGCTGGTGTTCGGCCGTGACCTGCCGCGGGCGCTGGCGCTGGCCATCGAATTCGAAACCCTGTGCGAGCAGTTTTGGCGCACCCTGCAGATCGGCCCGCCGCAGATTCTCGACGCGGCCGAAATGCAGCTGATCCTGGAAAAATTCGCGACCTACGGCCAGCAGACACGCTGACCCGCCACGCAGGCGTCGACCGACGGCCTGCCTCGCAGCCTGACGACGCTATACCGAACCCACCGGCGGCCGCCGCGGCGGTACCGGCACCAGCGGCAGAGTCGGCAGTTTGAGCTCGCGTTTCGAATCGAACGGCACGCCGTTCAATCCGCCGCCATAGAACTGTCCATGCACACGGTACTGCACGCTGTCGCGCCCGCTCTTGGCAAACTCGGCGAGCTGCCTGAGCAGGTCACCCAGCGTGCTGACTGCCGACAGGTCGAGCAGCGCTTCGCCGAAGCGCGGAACGGTGACCGCCTTGTTCGACACGCCCTTGGCGAAGCTCTGGCCGTTCACATCGACCGCGAAGCTCACCCCGTCGATCCGCAGATCGGCGTCATTCGGGTTCATCACCCGCAAGGTGATGCCGAGGCGCTGTTCGAGCAGTCCGAACTCCTCGATCGTCACGTCGGAGAGCGACACCTCGGGCGATTTCATGGACAGCGACGCACAACCGGCAAGCAAGACCACGACCACGTTCAGCACGAACAGCGCCGCAAGCCGTGAATTGAGCGCTCCCCGGCCCTCGGAATATCCGGCCTTGGAACCAGGTGTCCACGGCAGCCATGACAACTCAAGTTTCATCTCGACTCTCCGCCCGTCGTTGCAGAACCTGCTCGATCGTCGGCACGAGCTCGGAAAGCCGGTTCTTCGGCACAAAACCCGACGCACCCAGTTCGACCATGATGCCGGCCTTTGCCTCACCTATGGTGCCCGAAACCAGGATCAGCGGCAGGTCGCGGTAGCCACGCAGGAAGACCTTCAAGGTATCGGTGAAATACATGCCCGGCACCGAGTAGTCGGAGAGCACCAGATCCCAGCGATGCTGTGCCAGTGCCGCACGGAGCGCCTCGCTGCCGTCGACCCGTTGACAGAAGCCGAGCAGGCCGGCCTTTCGCAGTTCGCGCTGGATCAGGTGAAAATCCGCTGGTGAATCCTCAATGCAAAGAATGTCGAGGGGTGTTGTAGGCATTGTTTCGCTCAGACGGGTGGCGGTGGTTGGTTGGTCAGCGCCCAGAAGACGCCGACGCGGGTCACCGTGATCGCGAACTCGGCGAAATCCACGGGCTTGCGCACAAACGCGTTGGCGCCGTTCTGGTAGCTCTTCAGGCGGTCCTGCTCCTCGTCCGACGAAGTGAGCATGACGACGGGCATGAGCCGGGTGGCGTGGTGCTGACGCACGCGCTTCAACACATCCAGGCCGGAAACACGGGGAAGACCGAGATCCAGAATCATCACGATCGGCACATCGGGCTGGCCCACGCGAGCGAACTCGCCGGTGCCGAACAGGTAGTCCAGCGCCTGCTGGCCGTCCCGAACCACCTCGATGGGATTGACGACACCGGCCTTGCGCAGAGATCGCACGGTCAGTTTCTCGTCCTGGTCGTTGTCCTCGACCAGCAGTACGTACTCATTCATTCATCGGTGCCTCCGGCTGAACTGCTGCCCGAACTTTCGACAGTGAAGCAGAAACGCGCCCCGGCGCCCGGGGCGCTGTTCGCCTCTATGTGACCGCCGTGGCGATGAATGATTCGCTGTACTGTCGCCAATCCAATGCCGATGCCCGGGAACTCATCGCGCCGGTGCAGGCGCTGGAACGGTGCAAACAGCTTTCCCGCGTGACGCATGTCGAAGCCAGCACCATTGTCGACGACGCAGAAGCGACGCTCCCCCTTCTCCAAGCTGGCGTTGAGCTGGATCCGCGCGTCGGCGGTTCGCGACGAATACTTCCAGGCGTTGCCGAGCAGGTTGTAGAGCACGGCCTCGAGCATGCGCCGGTCGCCGCGGGTCGTCAGGCCGTCCTCGATCTCCCAGTGAACCTTGCGTTCCGGTTCGCTGCGCGCCAGCTCGCTGCAGATACGCCGCGCGATCGCCGTCAGGTCCACCTCTTGTCGGTCCACCTTGCCCTGGGTGGCACGGGACAGTACGAGCAGGCCGTCGATGAGCTCGGACATGCGCCGGCAGCCCTCGATGATCTCGTCGAGGCAGTCAGTGGCCTCACCCGTGATGTGCCCGGCGTGGTCCTCCTTGAGCGCGACCGAAAAGCCATTGATCGCCCGCAACGGCGCACGCAGATCATGCGCCACCGCGTAGCTGAAAGCTTCGAGTTCCCGGTTGGCAGCGCGGAGTTCATTGGTGCGCTCGGCCACCCGCTGCTCCAGGCCCGCATTGAGACGGCGAATTTCCTCGTCAGCGCGTCGACGTTCAGTGATGTCCTCGGCAAAGATGATGATGCCCCCGATCTCGCCCGCGGCATTGCGCCACGGATGGACGGCCCAGCGCAGCCATTGGCGGGTGCCGTCGTTCCGCCGCCATTCGTCATCGTCGTTTTCGATGATTTCGCCCGCCAGTCCCCGGCGATGCACCTCGTGCCAGTAGACCGGAAGATCCGGATTGACATCGTAGTGCAGAAGACCCGTCAGATCCCGGTCGCCGAGTCCGTGATCGCGTACCCAGCGACGGCTGGCAACGATGTAACGCATAGTGCGGTCGAACATCGCGATACCGATCGGAGCCTGCTCGATCAGGCGGCGCAGTTGGTGCTCGCTGCGGGCCAACGCCTCTTCGGCCTGCTTGCGCGCGGTGATGTCGGTCGCGCCGACAATGACATGATCGGCGTTGCCGTGACGAATCGGCGCTAGGCTCAATTCGATCGGGAACTCGCTGCCGTCGTGCCGTCGTCCGCGCAGATCGCGGCCTCTGCCCATGTAGCGCACCTCCGGCGCACGAACGTAACCGTCGCGGTGGGCGACGTGCTGGCCACGCAGCCGTTCGGGCATCAAATCCTCGACGGCCCGCCCGACCAACGCGTCAGGCGGATAGCCAAACATCTCGCTTGCCCTGCGGTTGACCTGCACGATGCGCCCCGAGTCATCGACCAGCAGCGCCCCTTCGGGCGAGGCGTCGAAGATCAGCCGCGCTTCGGCTGCGCGCTCGGCCAGTTCGGCGTTGAGCTGGAGCACGCGCTGCTCGCGCTGATGCACCTCCCGCAGCATGCGGTCCAGGGCTGCCTGCAGGCTGCCGACTTCACCGCCCGAGACATTCAGGCGCGCCAGCGCATCCGGATCGAAATTCCCCTTGGCAACCCGGTCGGCCACGATGGTCAGACGTTGAATGGGTTCGGTAATTCGGCGCATGCCGAGCCCGATGACAAGCAGCAACATGATCAGAATTCCGCCATTCCCGACAATCAGGCTGCGGCGAGAGATTGCCACCAGATCATCGACGCGCGCGTTGGACGCGGCGTAGGCGAGCACCAGAAAACGCTGCGGATTACCCGAGTCGAATGCCAGTCGTGCCGGCGCCAGATGCTGCACGCCGAACGTTCCGTCGACCGTGCGAAGCGGAATACCCGTACTGCCTATCGCCTCCGGCAGGGTGTCGAGTGAACCGGGATTGAGTTCGTCCTGCCAGCGGTGGCGTTGCCCGAGATCGAAGCCGAAAGTGTGCGCCACATCGGGATGCGCTATGAAGTCACCCTCTTCGTTGGCCAGATAGAAGTGGAGTCTTTCCGGATCCTTGTCGTCGTAGACTTCGAGTGTCTCGCGCGACAGCAAATCCAGGGCAGGCTTGAGGTTGCGGTTGATGGCCAGTATGCCGAACATGCTGCCGTCGTCGGCGTAGATCGGTATGGCAACGCGCAGTGTCGGCTTGTGCGGCAGCTCGACCACCCCGCGTTCTCGGTTGAGGTTGATGTCCGATACGTAGAGCTCCCCCGGTTTGAGCTTGATCGTCGCGACGAAGTAGTCGCGATCACCTTTGGATTGCAGCTTCTCAGCCGGGACGATCCGTGGGCCCTGCGCGCCTTTTTCGACGCGCACCAACTCGCGTCCCTCGTTGCGGAGGCCGATCAGGCGGATCTGGTCGTAGTCGGGCCGGCTCGCGATGAAGGCGCGGAACAGGTCGGCCAGTGCCGCCTCCCGGATGGCGTCGGCGGAACGGGGCGCGCCGCTGCGCATCGCGACGAACTTGCGTGTTGCCGGAGCGATGGCGAGAAACTGCAGATCCCGCCGCGTACTGTCGAAGATTTCGGTCAGCAATAGACTGTTGCGTTTGACGACCCCGACGAGATCCCGCTGCAGACTGGCAAGCGCTTTTCGGCGCAGGTCGCGTTCCTGGGCAATCCATTGCGCCGCACCGCCGAGAAGCACCGCAATCACCGTCAGGAGGATCGCCTTCCGCGGCAGGGTCAGAGACAGGGCAGGACTTCGGGGCATTGCGTCGGGATTCGCACTCGCCAGGATGACCGGGCAGGACATTGTGGTCCTTGCCGGGTTCGCCTTCAAGCGCGGGCGCGCCGCGCCCAACGGATCGGCGCGTCGAGCCGGCGCAAGTGCCGGATTTCGAGGCAGAAGCGCACGCGCTATGGCATAGTGTGGAATGGACGAAAGTCCGGCAGCCGAGAGGCGCTGGCACGATGGATCGCAATTCCTCTGCACGGAATCAACGCGGTGAAGTTCGCACCGGCATGCGCCTGATCGCAGGCTACGTCGGCACGGCCGTTGCGCGCTGCACCTGGCATGCGCGTTTCGCAACAACTGCGGTTCAAGGACGCAGCGTTGACTGAGCCGCTCGACGTTCTGGTGATCGAGGACGACGAATCCGACTATCACCTGATTTCCCGCGAACTGACACGCGGCGACCGGCCGGTGCGCTGCGTACGCGTCGACAGCCGCGCGGCGCTGATCGATGCCCTCGAGCATGGCCATTGGGACGCCGTGCTGTCCGACTACTACTTGCCCGGCCTGTCGTTCGCCGACTGTTTGTCGTTCGTCCGCGGCCGTTTGCCGGAAGTGCCGCTGATCCTCGTCTCCGGTGGAATCGGCGAGGAAGCCGCGGTCGAGTGGCTGAAACGCGGCGTCTCCGACTATGTGCTGAAGGACAGGCTGTCGCGGCTCGGCGATGTGTTGGCACGCTGTCTTCGTGAAGTCGACGCGCGCCGCTCACGACAAATCGCGGAAGCCGCACTGCGCGAGAGCGAGGCTCGCTTTCGTGCAACCTTCGAACAGGTCGCGGTCGGCATCGCACACCTTGCGACCGATAGCAGCTTGCTGTGGGCCAACGAGAGGTTGTGCAGCCTGCTCGGCTACTTCTTCGACGAAATTCGCGACACGGATGGACGCAAGCTGATCGACCCAGAGGACCGGGGCCTCGGCCGCCGGCTATACCGCCGCTTGATCGTCGGGCAGATCGACCATTTCTCGCAGGAATTGCGCTGCCTTCATGCCAACGGCACGTCGATCTGGTGCAACGTCACCTTGTCGGTGGCACGCCATGACGACGCCAGGACGGACTATCTGATTGCAGTCGTCGAGGACATACGGCGGCGCAAGCACATCGAGCAGCAACTGGGTGAGGCCTTGGCGGAGGCCCACCGTGCCGATGCAGCCAAGACCCGCTTTCTCGCGGCGGCGAGCCACGACCTGCGCCAGCCCGCCCAGTCGCTCGTGATGTTCGTCGCCCTGCTCAAGAACAAGCTGAGCGGCGGGCCGCTGGCGACCGCCATCACCCAGATGGAATCGGCCGTCGGCGCGCTGACCGGCATGCTGGCCGGCATGCTCGATCTGTCGCGCCTCGATGCCGGCGTGGTCGAACCGAAATTGGCGACTGTCAATGTGGCCGACATGCTGCGAAATCTCGCCAGTGAATACGCATTGTGCGCGGATGCCGTCGGCCTGCGCCTGCGCCTAGCGACCGGCAGAAAACGCTCGGTCCTCACGGATTCGACGCTGCTGGAACGCATTCTGCGCAACCTTCTGGAGAACGCACTGCGCTACACCAAATCCGGCGGAATCGTCATCGGCTGCCGGCGGCACGGCGCGCTGCTGCGGATCGAGATCGTCGATTCAGGCATCGGCATCGAATCCCTGCATCTGGACGCGATCTTCGAGGAGTTGTTCCAGGTCGGCAACATTGCGCGTGACCGCAGTCAGGGGCTCGGACTCGGTCTGGCAATCGTGCGTCGGATTGCCCGACTGATCGGCGCGCAGATCGAAGTGCGGTCACGACCGGGCAAGGGATCACGCTTTTCGGTGATCCTGCCGCTGGCCGAGAACCGCGATGTCAAATCGGGGTTAACCGGATCCAACCTGGGAAGCGGACTGACCTTGCTCGTGATCGACGACGATCCATGCGTTCGCAAGGGAATCGAGATGGCCCTCGAGTGCTACGGCTATGCTGTGCTCGCGGCGGAAGACGAAACGCGGGCCATCGAACTGCTCGACCGGCAAGGCTCGCCGCCACACCTCATCATTGCCGATTACCGCCTCGGCCCCGGCCGTACCGGGGTGGAAGTGGCGCAGTCGATTTGCGACCGATGGGCAACACCTGTCCCCGCCGTGATCCTGACCGGCGACACGAGACCCGAGCGGATTCAACAGGTGCTCGCCACCGGCTTTGCCATTCTGCACAAGCCGGCGGGCGTCGACGCGTTGCTGGCCGCGATCCAGTCACTGATTGCACGCCCTGACGCCGAAATCGTCTAATTCTGCGACCCGCCGGCATCGGTGAGTTCCAGCACGCGCAGCAGGCTGGCGGTATCGTCGTGCGCCATCTCGCGCCCCATCAAGGCGTTCAACTGCTGCCACACCTGCGCGCTGATCGGCAGCGGCGCGCCGAGATCGACCGCCTCGCGCAGCACCAGCCCGAAATCCTTGTGATGCAGCCTGGCTTCGACGCCGGGACGAAAATCGCGCGCCACCATGCGGCCGCCGAACAGGTCCAGCACGCGCGACTGCGCCGAGCCGCCGAGCAGGGCCTCGCGCACCCTGCGGGCGTCGACGCCCGCTGCATTGGCCAGGTGGATGGCCTCGGCCACTGCCTCGATCACGCTCACCATGATCATCTGATTACACGCCTTGGCGACCTGACCGGCGCCGTTGTCGCCGACATGAACGACGGTCTTGCCGAGCAGATCAAACAACGGACGCATGCGATCGAGAACCGTGGCCTTGCCGCCGACCATGATGGACAGCGTCGCGGCCGCGGCCCCCGCCGTGCCGCCGGAGACCGGCGCGTCGAGCATGTCGACGCCGCGCGCCGCCAACCCCTGCGCGATGCGCCGCGCGACCGAAGGCGCGATCGTGCTCATGTCGATCACCACGCTGCCCGGCGCCGCGCCCTGCGCGATGCCGTCGTCGCCCAGGGTCAGCTGTTCGACATCGGCATTCGAGGTAACGATCGTGAACACGACATCGGCATTGCGTGCGACCGCCGCCGGCGAAGCACATGCGCAGGCACCGGCATCCACCAGCGGCGCAGCCGCCTCGGCCCGGCGCGCGAAGACCGACAGTTCATGCCCGCCGCGCAGCAGGTGGCCGGCCATCGGGCGGCCCATCGCCCCCAGTCCGATGAATCCGAGTCTCATTGCGCCACCCCGCCGGACAAGCGCTCGTAGAGCTTGACCATGCCGACCGAATCGTCCTCGCCCAGACCGCTGCCGGACATTGCGTTGAACATCTGCGCGGTTGCCGCCGCGGCGGGCAGCGCGATGCCGAGCCGGTGTGCTTCGTCGAGCACGATGCGCAGATCCTTCTGGTGCATCCAGGCCTTGAAACCCGGCTTGAAGTTGCGCGCCAGCATGCGAGCGCCATGGTTCTCGAGAATCCGGCTGGCAGCGAAGCCGCCGAGCAGGGCTTCGCGCACCCGTTCGACATCGACGTCATTGATGCGCGCGAAGTTGAATGCCTCGGCAATCACCGCCACCGATATGCCGGTCACCACCTGATTGCAGGCTTTCGCCACCTGGCCCGCGCCGGACTCGCCGATCAGCGTGATCGAACCGCCGAGACATTCGAACAGCGGACGCACCCGCGCGAAAGCCTCGGGCCTGCCGCCGACCATGATGGTCAGCGATCCGCCGATCGCCCCCGGTTCGCCGCCCGAGACCGGCGCATCGAGCATGTCGATGCCGCCCGCGGCCAATCGCGACGCGATGCTGCGCGCCGCGCTCGGCGCGATCGTGCTCATGTCCACGAACACGCTGCCGGGTGCCGCACCGGCCGCGATGCCCTGCTCACCCAGCGCCACCTGCTCGACATCCGGCGCGTCGGCCACCATGCTGAAGCTGACTTCGACACCGCGCGCCACCTCGGCGGCGCTGTCGCAGGCAATCGCGCCGGCGTCGATCACGGCCTGCATCGACTCCCGCCGGCGCGACCAGACATGCAGGCGATGTCCGGCCTTGAGCAGATTCAGCGCCATCGGCCGACCCATGATGCCCAGACCGACAAATCCGACTTCCATCGCAGCTCTCCGAGTTGGTGCGACATTGTAATCAATCGAAGCTTGGGACTGGCCACATCATGTAGGATATCCGGCCGGCAATTGATCCCGGCAACGCTTTGCAGACGCGCCACTGCCTTCCTCTGCCAAACCATGACCGAACCTCCCCCCACCGCCACCGAATCGGATTTGCCCTGGCTCGTGGCGCGGATTCTGCTGGTCGAGGACGATCATGTGAATGTCGAAGTTGCCAGGGCCGTTCTCGAACCGTCCGGACTGACCGTCAGCGTCGCGATGAGTGGCAGCGAAGCCGTCGCCGCAAGCATTGCCGAGCGCTTCGACCTGATCCTCATGGATCTGCAATTGCCCGACTTCGACGGCTTCGAAGCGGCGCGACAGATTCGCGCCGGCGAAACACCCGGCCGCCGCACGCCGATTGTCGCAATGTCGGGCACGATCGGCCCGGACACGCCTCGGCGCTGTAGTGAGGCCGGCATCGACGGCTTCGAGGAAAAGCCGCTGACCAGCGAACTGCTCGCCCGGCTGGCTTCGCGCTGGCTGGCCGACCGTGGGCAGGCCGGACGGCGCGCGCCGGAAATCCACTCGGCTGAACGGCTGGCTGCATTATTCCGTGAATCTGCCGCGCGATTGATCGGCGATCTGCGACGCGCCCATGCTGCCGCTGACCGTGACGGCGTCATGCGTGCCGCGCATACCCTGAAGTCGATCAGCGCCCGCGTGCCGGCCGACCGGCTAAACGGAGTCTGTGCACAACTCGAGGCTGCGGCCGGTGACGGGCAGCCGGGCGATCTGGGGCCGGCGGTCGCCGCCGTACTCGATGCCTATGCGGCGCTCGATCCGTCCGTGCGCGTCGGACCTGTCGAAGCGCCACGCGAAGAGCATGTCACTGCGCCAGCCGCGCAATCGGCGCCGCGGGTGCTGGTGGTCGATGACGACGAGAACGAACGTTTCCTGGTGCGTCGCATGCTGGAACAGGCCGGTTACCGCGTCGACGAATGCGATAGCGGGCAGACCGCCATCGCCTACTGCCGCGATCGTCGTCCGGATGTCGTGCTGCTCGATGGCGTGATGCCGGGCATGGACGGCATCGCCACCTGTCGCGCGCTGCGCACCGAGTTCCCGCCCGGGAGGCTGGCCATCCTGATGTTCACCGGACTCGACGATCCGGCATGGCACGCGCGCGCCATGCGGGCAGGCGCCAACGGTTTCGTCGGCAAGTCGGTGGGCGTCGGCGAACTGAACGGCAACCTGCGCGCTGCATTGATCGGCTGCGGGCTCGATGAGCGCAACTGAGTCCGTTGCGGCAATGGCCTGCTGCATAATCGCCGCATGAACAAAACAACGCCGGTCACCAGCGCCGTCGAATCCCGCTCGACCACCTACGCGGCGCTGATCAAGGAAATCGGCCGCGGCGCCAAGGGCTCGCACCCACTGACCCGCGAGCAGGCCGAATGGCTGTTCGGCCGAATTCTCGACGGCAGCGTGCCACCGCTCGAACTCGGCGCGATCCTGCTTGCGCTGCGCATGAAGGGCGAATCGCTCGACGAACTGCTCGGATTCAAGGCGGCGCTCGATGCTCGCACCGTACAGATCATCCCTCCGCCCGGCGCACCGCGCGTCGTCGTGTTGCCGACCTACAACGGCGCCCGACGTCAGCCCAACCTGATGCCGCTGCTGGCGCTGCTGCTGGCGCGCCACGGGGTGCCGGTACTGATCCAGGGACGGCATGATTTCGACAGCCGGGTCAGTCCGTTCGAGCTGCTGGCCGAGCTCGGCATCGAGCCGGCAGCAGACATCGCGGTGGCGGCGCAACAACTCGCCGGGCACGGGCTTGCGTGCCTGCGGCTCGAAACGCTTTGCCCCGGACTGGCGGATCTGCTGGCACTGCGGCCGCGACTCGGCCTGCGCAACAGCGGCCACACTGTCGCCAAGCTGCTCGACCCGTGTCGCGGCCACTCGCTGCGCGTGGTCGCAGTCACCCACCCGGAATATCTGGTCCGGATGAACGAACTGCTGCAGGCCGAGCATGCAAGCGCGATGCTCCTGCGCGGCACTGAAGGCGAGGCCTACGCCAACCCGCGGCGACGCCCGCGCCTGCTGGGCTTTCGCGACGGCGGGCCCTTGCTGCTGGCGGAAGCCGAGGAAGGCGGTGCGCCGCCGCTGGCCTCGCTGCCCGACCTGCCCGATGCATCGGCCAATGCCGGGTTGATCCGCGACATGCTCGACGGCCATCTGCCGATTCCCGGCCCGATCATCGATCAGGCCATCGCCCTGCACTGGCTGAGTGGTGCCTGCACCTCGGCCGAGGAAGCCAGGCAGCGCATTTCGCAATAGCCCCACTTGCCTCGCTCCGGCCCGCGCACCAAGTCGGGGGCGAGCGCACCAGCACGGCGCGCGATTTCATTCGCAATACACCGGCAGCATCGACGATCGTGCTCGCGGGCAACGCCGCGCAGTCGAGCGGCACTCGCGCCCGGTGGTACCCCGCGCGCCCGCCCTCCCCCTTCGAGGGTGAGGGTTGGGATGGGGCTGTGGCGCTGGGAGAACCGAATGCGCGCGTTCGCCGTCCCGACCCCCATCCCGGCCTTCCCCCCTGAGAGCGGACGGAGCCTGGCGAGATGCGGGTCGTCATGCGCCGTTGAATGACGCACCGCCGCATTGTGGCATGCCGATTGCTAAGCCCTCTTCGATACGACGCGTGGCAGCGCCCCCGACAGGCATCGCGCTCTCGCGCGGTTGATTGGTCGATGGCGATGCACTGACCAATGGTGGTCAGCCGCCTGTGGATCAACTTCGATCCCAAGCGAAGAAATGCTTGCACGACGACATTTGGATCGTGCGTGATTTGCTCAGGATCCGACAACAGCGGGGTCACCAAGATGGACAAGAAATCCTTTCTGCAGGCCGGCCACACGCCGACCCTGTTTGCCGCCTTTCTCTATTTCGACCTGTCGTTCATGGTGTGGGTGCTGCTCGGCCCGCTCGGCGTGCAGATCTCCAGGGATCTCTCGCTCACGTCGGCGCAAAAGGGCCTGATGGTGGCGACCCCGGTGCTGGCCGGCGCGCTGTTGCGCATTCTCATGGGCTTGTTGGTCGATCACCTGAAGCCCAAGAAGGCGGGCCTGATCGGCCAGGTGATGGTGATCGCCGCGCTGGCCTATGCGTGGTTTCACGGCATCCATTCGTTCGAACAATCGCTGATCCTCGGCCTGTTCCTCGGAATAGCCGGTGCCTCGTTCGCCGCCGCCTTGCCGCTGGCATCGCGCTGGTATCCGGCGGAACATCAGGGCAAGGCGATGGGGATCGCTGGCGCCGGCAATTCCGGCACCGCCTTCGCGGCGCTATTCGCACCGGGACTGGCTGCGGCCTATGGCTGGAACAACGTTTTCGGCCTGGCGCTGATTCCGCTCTGCCTGACTCTCGTGATCTACGCCCTGATGGCGAAGGACAGCCCCGAGTGCCCGCCCGCCAAATCACTGGCCGACTATCTGCGCGTGCTGCACGACCGCGACGCCTGGTGGTTCATGTTCTTCTATTCGGTGACCTTCGGCGGTTTCGTCGGCCTGGCCTCGTCGCTCACCATCTACTTCAACGACGTCTACGGCCTGACGCCGCAGGTGGCCGGCTACTTCACCGCCGCCTGCGTGTTCGTCGGCAGTCTGGTGCGGCCGATCGGCGGCGCGGTGGCCGACCGCATCGGCGGCATCAAGTCGCTGTCGGCGATGTACATTGGCGCCGCCAGCTTCATCGGCATCGTGTCGCTCGACCTGTCATCGCAATATCTGGCGTTGCTCATGTTCGCACTCGCAATGCTGTGCCTGGGCATGGGAAATGGCGCCGTGTTCCAGTTGGTGCCGCAGCGCTTTCGCAAGGAGATCGGCGTGATGACGGGCTTCGTCGGCATGGCCGGCGGCGTCGGCGGTTTCTACCTGGCCTCCAGCCTCGGCTACTCGAAGCAGTTGACCGGCAGTTATTCCGCCGGCCTGATGATCTTTGCCTGCCTCGCCCTGCTGGCGCTGGCTGGCCTGTCCGGCGTCAAGGCGCGCTGGCGCACCACCTGGGGCGCGGCGCATCTGACCGCGGCGAAGATATGACTGTGGCTGCCGCCCGGTTGCGGGTCGTGTCGAACCGCGACCCCGCGGCCGTCGCCGTGCCCGACTCGGCTCGCGCGACCCTGACGGTCGAGCTCGGCCACTCGTCGCTGACCGGGCCGCGTCCGCGCAACGAGGACTTCTGCGGCGCCGTTACGCCGGAGGGCGCCGAACTGCAGTCCAAGGGCCTGCTGGCCGCGGTGGCCGACGGTGTCGGCGGCCACGCCAATGGACGCGAGGCCGCCGAATACGTGGTGCGCGGCCTGCTGGCCGACTACTATGCGACACCGGATACCTGGAGTGTCGCGACCGCACTCGACAAGGTGCTGGAAGCGCTAAACCGCTGGCTCATCGCCAGTGCCCGCCACAGCCGCGAAAACGCCGGCATGGCGACGACGCTGTCCGCCGTTTCGCTGCGCGGCGCGCGCTACGTTACGGTGCATGTCGGCGACTCGCGCATCTACCTGCTGCGCGATGGCGAACTCCGGCGGCTGACGACCGACCATGTCTGGGACCATCCCGAGCTCGCCAACGTGCTCAAGCGCGCGATCGGGCTCGATGACAATCTCGCGGTCGATTATTCCGATGGCGAACTGCGCGCCGGTGACACGTTCGCCCTGATGTCCGACGGCGTGTGGAACGCGCTGAAGGACAGCCGGATCGCCGACGTGCTGCTGGGGACACCCGACCCGCAAGCAGCCGCCGAGGCGCTGACGCTTGTCGCGATCGGCAACGGCGCGCAGGACAACTGCACGGCGATGGTGCTCAAGGTCTTGGGTGTTCCCGCAGCCAACCTGCGCGATTCGCTCGCTGGCGAGAGCCAGTTGCCGCTGCCGCCGCGGCTGCGCGTCGGCGACGATCTCGACGGGCTACGCGTCGACGCGCTGCTGCACGAATCGCGCGTCACCCTGCTCTACCGCGTGACCCGGCTGGCAAGCGGCGAGCAACTGGTCATGAAGACGCTGCACAACGGCGCCGACGGCGAGGCCTGCGCCGCATTGATACACGAGGAATGGATTGCGCGACGGGTCACCGCCCACTACTTTCCGCAAGTGGTGACGCACGATGCCCGCGCCCATCTGTATTACCTGATGAGCTGGCATGAAGGCGCCACCCTGGCCGCGCAGCTCGCGCGCGGCCACCGCTTTTCGCCAGCCGAAACCGTACAGACGGGCATTCGCCTGCTCAAGGCGGTCGCCGCGCTGCATCGCTTGTCGATCATTCATCGCGACATCAAGCCGGAGAACCTGCACACCGGCAGCGACGGACGCTTGCGCGTGCTCGACCTCGGCGTGGCCGCCTCCGACGGCAACGACTTCAGCGAGATCAACAATCCGGGCACGCCGTCGTACATGGCACCGGAACTTCTGGCCGGCGAAGGAGCTTCGGAATCGACCGACCTCTATGCCTGTGGCGTCACGCTCCACCACTTGCTGACGCGCAAGTACCCGTACGGCGAAGTCGAACCTTTCCAGCATCCGAAGTTCGGCGATCCACTGCCTCCGACGCGCTATCGGCCCGACATACCCGGCTGGCTCGAAGCCGTCCTGCTCAAAGCCTGCGCGCGCGACGCGAAGGATCGCTTCGAAACCGCTGAAGAATTTCTGCTCGCACTCGAACGTGGCGCCGCGCGGCCACTCGCGGCACCGCGCAGGATGCCGCTCGCGCAGCGCGATCCGCAATTTCTGCTCAAGCTGATCGCGGCAGGATCGCTGATCGCCAACCTGCTGCTGCTCTATCTGCTGATCGCGCGTTGAGCGGCAGCCAGCGCAGCATGACGACGAATCAGAGAGGTTTGCCTGGACGCGCGCAAGAGGCCCCAGACCATGGCTGAAACCAGGTCCACCTGCTGCTACTGCGGCGTCGGCTGTGGCGTCATCATCGAGCACGACGAAGAGCGCATCACCGGCGTACGCGGCGATCCCGACCATCCGGCCAACTTCGGCCGGCTGTGCAGCAAGGGCGCGACGCTGCATCTGACCGCGGTACGCGAAACCCGCGCCCTGTATCCGGAATTGCGAACCACCCGCAATGAAGCGCGCAAGCGCGTCTCTTGGGAGACGGCGCTCGGGTTCGCCGCCGAGCGCTTCGCGCGAACCATCCGCGCGCACGGCCCGGATTCGGTCGCCTTCTACATCTCGGGCCAATTGCTGACCGAAGACTATTACGTGTTCAACAAGCTGGCCAAGGGGCTGATCGGCACCAACAACGTGGACAGCAACTCGCGGCTGTGCATGTCGTCCGCCGTCGCCGGCTACAAACAGACGCTGGGCGCCGACGCGCCGCCGGCCTGCTACGCGGACATCGACGACACCGATTGCCTGCTGATCGCCGGCAGCAATACCGCCTACGCGCACCCGATCGTGTTCCGCCGCATCGAGGACGCGCGGGCGAAAAACCCGGATCTGAAAGTCATCGTGGTCGATCCGCGCCGCACCGACACCGCGGCCATGGCCGATCTGCACCTCCCCATCCTGCCCGGCACCGACCTCATGTTGTTCAACGCGATGTTGCATGTGCTGCTGTGGGAAGGACTGACCGACACGCGTTTCATTCGCGAGCACACCGCAGGATTCGAGGCGCTGCGCGATGCAGTGCGCGAAGTCACCCCGGCCTTCGCCAGCCAGGTGTGCGGCGTGCCGGCCGAAGACATTGTACTGGCCGCACGCTGGTTCGGCAGCGCGCATGCGGCACTGTCGATGTGGTGCCAGGGCCTCAACCAGTCGACCCACGGCACCCACAACACGGCCGCGATTATCCATCTGCATCTGGCCACCGGCCACATCGGCAAACTGGGCGCCGGACCGTTCTCGCTGACCGGCCAGCCCAACGCGATGGGTGGCCGCGAAGTCGGCGGCATGGCCAACCTGATGTCCGCCCATCGCGACCTCGCCAATCCCGAACATCGCGCCGAGGTCGCCCGCCTGTGGGGTATCGACGCTGTGCCCTCAAATCCAGGCAAGACAGCGGTCGAGATGTTCGAGGCGCTCAGGGCCGGGCAGATCAAGGCGCTGTGGATCGCCTGCACCAACCCTGCCCAGTCGATGCCGCAGCAGGCGATGATCCGCGAGGCGCTCGGCGCCGCCGAATTCGTGGTGCTGCAGGACGCCTTCGGCAACACCGAAACCGCCGACTATGCCGATCTCATTGTCCCTGCCGCGACCTGGGGCGAAAAGGAAGGCACGGTCACCAACTCGGAGCGGCGCATCAGCCATGTGCGGCGCGCCGTCGCCCCGCCCGGCGAAGCGCGGCCGGACTGGCAGATCGCGCGCGACTTCGCCTTGGGTCTCGGTCACGCGCTCGACGACCCGCGCGCCAGCCACCTGTTTCCCTATGTCCACCCGCAACAGATATTTCTGGAGCATGGCGAGACCACGCGCGGCCGTGACCTCGACATCGGTGGCCTCGACTACGCGGTGCTCGACTCGGCCGGCCCGCAGCAGTGGCCCTGGTCGCGGGAAGCCGGCGGCACGGCACGCCTGTATGCCGATGGTCGTTTCGCGACGCCGGACGGCAAGGCACGCTTCATCAACCTCGACACCGGAATCAGCGCAGAGAACACCGACGCGCGCCACCCGCTGCACCTGAACAGCGGACGCCTGCGCGATCAGTGGCACGGCATGAGTCGCACCGGCAAGGCCGCGCAGTCGTTCAATCACGGCGCGGAGGCCTGCCTCGTCATGCACGCCGACGACATGGCGCGGCGCGGCCTGGCCGACGGCGACCTGGCGCGCGTTCGCTCGCGCCGCGGCGAGATCGTGGTACGCGTCGGGACATCCAATGAAATGCGGCCGGGCCAATGCTTCCTGCCGATGCACTTCGGCCGTCGCCACCTGTCGCATGCCGGCGTCAATGAACTGATGCCGCCGGCGGTCGACCCTTACTCGAAGCAGCCGGAGCTCAAGCACGCTGCGATTCAGGTCGAAAAGGCGACGCTGCCCTTCCAGGCACTGGCCATGCGCACCGCGGTCGGCGATCGGGAACCGCAGGAAGTCGTCTTGCGCTGGCTGGAGAGCCTGCAGCCGCTGCTCGGTCGTTTTGCCTATGCCTCGCTCTCGCTGGCCGGCCGCAATCAGCCGGCGGTCGTGCTGCGCATCGCCCACCTCGAGGCGCTGCCGGCAGCGTGGCTGGCCGAGATCGATGCCCTGCTCGATCTTCCGGCCGATCAGTGCCTCGCCTTTCGCGACCTGCGCCGCAACGTCGACAAGAAGGCGCTGATCGTCGATGGCAAGCTGGCCGGCGTGCGATTGACCGGCGAAGTTGCGGCCGGCAACTGGCTGCGCGACACCATGGTCGGGGGCGCCCCGGCAGACGAACTGCGCCGCTGGATCTTCGCACCGATCGCCGCCGCCCCGGCTACGGCCAGAGCGCGCGGCCGGATCATCTGCAACTGCCTCGACGTCGCCGAGCAGGACATTGCCACCGCGATCGCCGCCGGCGCCAGCCTCGAGGCACTGCAGAACGGTCTCGCCTGCGGCACCTCCTGCGGCTCCTGCCTACCGGAACTCAAGCGCATGGTGGCCGCCGGCGTGATAGCAGCCTGACGCAAACTCGTCGATCAGCCCGCACGGCGCAAGGTCAGGTTGATGCGCTGCCTGCCCAGCATGGCATGGCTGGCCTCCTTCAGCGGCAGCACGCCGTGATAGCGCAGTCGAGCCGGCCCGCCCCAGACCACGACGTCGCCGTGCGCGAGTGGCACGCGCCGTGACTTGTCGGCGCGATTCAGTCCCCCGAACAGGAATACTGCCGGAATGCCGAGCGACACCGAGACGATCGGCGCCGTGAAATCGCGCTCGTTGCGGTCCTGGTGCAATGACAGACGAGTTGCCGGTTCGTAGCGGTTGATCAGGCAGGCGTCGGGCTCGAAATCTTCGAAGCCGGCTCGCACCGCCGCATCCTGCGCAACCCGCAAGAACGATTCGGGCATCGGCGGCCAGTCGCGACCGGTCTCCGGGTCGATCGCGTCGTAACGATAGCCGGTGCGATCGGTGACCCAGCCCAGCGCGCCGCAGTTGGTCATGGCGGCCGACATGCGAAAACCGCCCGGCGTGACCATGTGCCGAAACGGCGCGTCAGCGATCACCCTGTTCAGATCGGCCAGCAGCGTTATGGCATTCGCGGTGGCGAAGCCGCGCAGAACCACGGCACCCGGCGCGAGTTGTTCGAGCCGCGATTCGATCGCCCATGCAGGGGCATCAAGGTCGTCGAACAGATCCATTGTCATCATGACGCACTCACCTCTTCGCCTCGCGCTCGAGCAACGCGCGCTTGCGTTCGACGCCCCAGCGATAACCCGACAGGCCGCCGTCGTTGCGCACCACGCGATGGCAGGGAATCGCCACGGCCAGCGCGTTGGCGGCGCAGGCGCCGGCCACCGCCCGCACCGCAGTCGGCGCGCCGATGCGCCGGGCAATCTCGCCGTAGCTCACCGTCGCGCCGGCCGGGATCGCGCGCAATGCCTGCCAGACGCGATGCTGGAACACGGTGCCGCGCAGATCGAGCGGCAGGTCGAGTCCCAGCCCGGGCGCTTCGACCAAGCCCACCACCTTGGCGACGACTTGCTCGAAGGCGGCATCGCCGCCGATCAGCTCGGCCCGCGGAAACCGGTCCTGCAGATCGCGCACCAGTGCTTGCGGATCATCGCCCATCAGGATGGCACAGACGCCGCGTTCGCTGGCGGCGACCAGGATTGCGCCGAGCGAGCATTCGCCGATGGCGAAGCGAATCGCAGTGTTCGCGCCGCCGCTGCGATAGCGGGTCGGCGTCATGCCCAGCACCTGATGCGCGTTCTCGTAGAAGCGCCCGTTCGAGTTGAAGCCGGCACCGTAGATAGCCTCGGTCACCGTGCCGCTGCGATCGAGTTCGGCCCGCACGCGCGTCGCGCGATGCGCCGCGGCGTAGGCCTTCGGCGTCAGCCCGGTGACGGCCTTGAATACGCGATGCAGGTGAAAGGTGCTCAGCCCGGCGTACCGCGCCAGTTGTGCGAGGCTCGGTATCTGTTCGGCGTCGCCGATAAGACGACACAGTTGCGCCACGAGCGCGGCGTGCTGCCCTGCCTGCGGCGGCTGATCCGGCTTGCAGCGCCTGCACGGGCGAAAGCCGGCGCGCTCCGCGTCTGCAGCGCTCGCGTGGAACCCTACATTCTCCGGCCGCGCCAGACGCGAGTTGCACGATGGGCGGCAATACACGCCGGTCGTCTCGACCGAGTAGAAGAACTGGCCGTCGGCCCCGGCGTCCCGTGCGACCACCGCCACCCAGCGCGGGTCACTGACCGAGGCTGCTGCACGAGCTTGGGTTTCCGAGCACATGTTCGGCATCCTTTCATGATTCCGCGGGTCGATGGACGAACTGTACCCGCAGGCGCGACGCACCGCACTCCGGCTCTTGCTCTCGAATTCGGAAAGGCTGCCCCGAACAGGCGCCAAGCTGGAGAGGCGCATGGAATGGACTTCTCCGGCTATCGCTGCGCGTAGATCGCCATTCCATGCGGGTTGCGGGCCGATGCCCTGGAACAAACGCGCCCGGCACCGGTCTACCGGTCTCGGCCGGCGGAGGCGCCGGTGACCCGCGGTAGAATGCGCCAAGCGTTCCATTCCCGGGTCTGACGACTGCTGTCATGAAAGCACTTTTCGAATCCCCCCGAATCGGCTTTACCGCCATCTTCGCGATCTGTGCCGGACTGATCGGCTATGGCCTCTGGCTTCAGCAGGCGCGGGGCCTGGAGCCCTGCCCGATGTGCATCATGCAGCGCTATGCCTTCGTGGTGGCGGGCCTGCTTGCGCTGATCGGCGCCCTGCATGGACCGGGCGGATGGGGACGACGGATCTACGCGCTGCTGATCCTGCTTTCGGCCGTGGGCGGCGCGAGCGTCGCGGTACGCCAGTCGTGGCTGCAGCACAATCCGCCCAAGGTGACCGAATGCGGCGCCGATCTCGATTTCATGCTCGACAGTTTTCCGCTCTCCGACGCATTGCCGATGATATTTCGCGGCGCCGGCGACTGCTCCAAGGTCGACTGGACTTTCATCGGTCTGTCGATGGCGGAATGGGCGCTGATCTGGTTTGCCATCATCGGACTGTTCGCCGCCCTGCTGTTGTTCGTCAGGGCCTCGCGTTTGCGCTAGCGAGTGCGTTTGTCCGCCGAAGTCGAAGCGGGTCAGGTGAACGCCGGGTCATGGAGACGGATGAAGGCGATTCCTCGGACATCGCCCTCAGTGGACCGGTCTGCGAGCCGCATGGCTGCTTGCTCTCAGCTGTGGCATGCCGGGGAGCGCCATTGCATGGGCTTCGTGGCATTGCCTGCCTCAATCTGCCCGTCCCTATTGGGTTGCAGCCGTGGTCACGGTGGTGCGCGTTTTCGCGTACTCAGGCGCGCAGTCCCATTGCCAGCGCACGGGTTATCGTTCTTCCACTTCGCGCCTGCCGGTTCGCGTCTTTCAGCGCCGGCGGCGTGTGCCAGTCTCGCTGTGCTTCGCGGCTGAGCTCGCGCAGTGGTACGCTGATGCCCATGTTCTTGGGTGGTCGAGGGAAACTCAAGACCTTTCAGAGCAAGTACGTCAGTTCGTGGAAAGCACCTCAGTGCGCTCGCTGATTGGCTAACCCGCCGCCCTGAGTTAGCACGCTGTACTAACCCGCTTACGCGTCCGGGGCGACGTACACCTCGGCATTATCCAGCTTGGTCCGATAGCGTCGGGCGCAGCCTTCATCCGGCGAACAGGCGTGGCCGGTATCGAGCCGGATCAACCAGCCGTGCAGTGGGCAGGCGACGCGCCGGTCGAACACGATACCCTGGGACAGGGGTCCGCCCTTGTGCGGACAGCGGTCCTCGAGTGCATGGATCTCGTCCTCCGCGGTGCGGAACACTGCGACCCTGGTGCCGTCCAGCTCGACCACCCGCGCTCCCTGGCGCGGTATCTCGTCGAGCCGGCAGACTCTCAGCCACTCGCTCATGACCTGCATTTCGATGATGTCGTCCCCCGCCATGCTCAAGCCGGCTGCGCCTGTTCGTTCGTCATGGCGCCCTTGCGATGGAAACGAATCGGTGTGAACTCGTGCTTGTCGGCGCCTTCGGCACGTTCGGCCCAAGGATCCTTGTAGTCCTGCACGGCATATAGCAGGCGTTCATACAGCGCCTTGCGGTTGACTGCATCGTCCACCACCCGGCCCTTTATGTAGTCGAGCCCCACGCGATGCACGTAATGTACCGTCCGATCGAGGTAGCGCGCCTCTTCGCGATATAGCTGGAGGAAGGCGGCCGAATACTCGAGCACCTCGTCGTCGCTCGACACCTTGCACAGGAACTGCGCGACATCGGTCTTTATGCCGCCATTGCCGGCCACGTAAAGCTCGTAGCCGCCGTCGACACCGATCACGCCGACATCCTTGATGCCGGCCTCGGCACAGTTGCGCGGGCAACCCGAAACCGCCAGCTTGACCTTGTGCGGGCTCCACATGCCGAACAGCATTTTCTCGAGCTTGACGCCCATGCTCATCGAGAGCTGGGTGCCGAAGCGGCAATGCTCGGCGCCGACGCAGGTCTTCACGGTGCGCAGGCTCTTGCCGTAGGCATGACCCGACACCATGCCGGCGGCGGCGAAATCGGCCCACACCCTGGGCAGATCTTCCTTCTTCACGCCGAGCAGGTCGATGCGCTGGCCCCCGGTGACCTTGATCGTGGGCACCTCGTATTTCTCGGCGGCGTCGGCGATCGCACGCAATTCCTGCGGGGTTGTCAGCCCGCCCCACATGCGCGGCACGACCGAATAGCTGCCGTCCTTCTGGATGTTGGCATGGGCGCGCTCGTTGATGAAGCGGCTTTGCGGATCGTCCTTCGCCTGATGCGGCCAGGTGCTGATCAGATAGTAGTTGAGGGCGGGGCGGCAGGAGGCGCAACCGTTGGGCGCGCGCCAGGCCATGCCCTGCTGGACCTCGGGAATCGACAGCCACTTGTTCTTGCGGATCGCCTCGCGCACTTCCTCGTGGGTGTGATCGGTGCAGCCGCACATCGGCTTGCTCTTCGAGTCCGCCGGCTGGTAGGCGCCGCCGACGCAGGAGGCGAGAATCTGTTCGACCAGCCCGGTACACGAGCCGCAGGAACTGGAAGCCTTGGTGTGCTTGCGCACGTCATCGAGGGAAAACAGTCCGTGGCTCTTGATCGCCTTGACGATGTCGCCCTTGCACACGCCGTTGCAGCCGCACACCTGTGCGCTGTCGGGCATTGCCGCTGCATGGGTCTCGCCCTTGTGGCCGGCATCACCGAGATGATTCTGTCCGAACATCAGGTGATCGCGCACCTCATGCACGTCCTGTCGGTCCTTCATCAACTGGAAATACCATGAACCATCGACGGTGTCGCCGTACAGCACGGAACCGACGATGCGGTCGTCCTTGACCAGGATGCGCTTGTACACGCCGCCCTGACGGTCGTGCAGCACGATCTCTTCGGCGTCCTTGTCGCTGAAATCGCCAGCCGAGAAGACATCGATGCCGGTGACCTTGAGCTTGGTCGACACCACCGAGCCCTCGTAGCGTGCGATGCCGAAGTTGGCGAGGTGGTTGGCGCACACCTTGGCCTGCTCGAACAGCGGTGCCACCAGACCATAGGCGATGCCGCGGTGTTCGACGCATTCTCCCACGGCATAGACCCGCGGGTCGAAAGTCTGCATGGTGTCATTGACGACGACGCCGCGGTTGCAATGAAGGCCCGCGGCCTTGGCAAGATCGATGTTGGGACGGATACCGGCTGCCATCACCACGACGTCCGCCGGAATCGAGTCGCCGTCCTTGAACTTGATCGCGCAGACACGCCCGGACTCCCCTTGAACCAGTTCGGCGGTCTGCTTCTCGAGCAGAAACCTGAGGCCCTTCTTCTCCAGCGAAGCCTGCAGCATGTCGGCGGCCTCGCGGTCGAGCTGACGTTCCATTATCCACGGCATCAGGTGCACCACGGTCACGTTCATTCCGCGTAACGCGAGGCCGTTGGCCGCTTCCAGGCCGAGCAGGCCGGCGCCGATCACCACCGCGTGCTGGTGCGTCTTGGCCGCCTCGATCATCATCTCGGTGTCGGCGATGTCGCGATAGCTGATGACGCCCGGCAATTCCTTGCCCGGCACCGGCAGGATGAAGGGCGATGAACCGGTGGCGATCAGCAGACGATCGTATTCGGCCTCGGTGCCGTCTTCGGCGATCACCACGCGATGGATGCGATCGATCCTGACCACCGTCTTACCGGCATGCAATGTGATCCGGTTGTCGCGATACCAGTCGAGATCATTGAGCATGATCTCGGGCAGTGTCATCTCGCCCGACAGCACCGGCGAGAGCAGGATGCGGTTGTAGTTGCCGTGGGGCTCGGCACCGAACACCGTGATGTCGTACAGATCGGGGGCGTACTTGCGCAGTTCCTCGAGCGTGCGCACGCCCGCCATGCCGTTGCCGATCATCACCAGTTTCATTCTGTTCATCCCTGGTCACCTCGAACCGGCGGCCGCCACGTCGGGTGCAACATCACGCAACACATTCAGCGATTCGCCTCCAAAAAGGAGGGCGTCCATCCACAAAGGGGAGGAGGTACCTTGGCGATGGACGCCCCTGCCGGCCAAATAACCCGATCAACGCCAGCCGCCGCATGGCTGCGCTTGCCGAGTGCCTCGCAAACGCTGTGCCAATCTCGCGAATGGCCGGGAAAGCCGCGTCGATTCTCGGCCTCAGGGCAGTGACTACTTTCGCCCGAGAGCCAAGGCGGAAAGCAGGTCGCACTACTGCAGTGCAATATCCACACGTCGCGCACTACTCGGGCGCACCACGGGAAGCCGAGAGCCAACAGCGCGTTTTCAGCGGCGGCTATGCGCCGGCGAACCCCGCCGCGTAGGCGGCGATCGCCGCCAGCACCGAGTTCGACTCTCCGACCGGTGCGGCCAGTTCGATCGACAGGCCAGGGTGGTGCGAACGCGCCTGCTCGAGCAGCAGCGGGACATCGCGCTTGAGGTGCCCGGCCTGGGCGATGAACATCGGTACCACGGCAATCCTGCCGCAGGAGCGGGCAAGACTGTCGATGGCTTGTGGCAAGGTCGGGGTCAGAAACTCGAGGAACGCGAGTTCGAGCGGCAACGCGGGATAGGTCTGCCCGATCAGCGTGGCCACCCGGCGCATTGGTTCGGCCCACTGCGGGTCGCGCGCACCATGGCCGAAAAGGATCAGGCCGGTCGTCTTCATCGCGGCCCGGACATCTCTACGTCATGTTGTTTCACTGCTCACCCCCGTGCATTGCGCCGCCGGACCGCCAGCTTACCCTAGCAGCCCCGCGCTCGGCGCTGGCACGATACAATCGCAAGACATCTCGGCCGGACGGGGAAAACCATGAACATACTGATCGTCGACGATCATCCGCTGATCGTGCAGGGCCTGACGGTTGCGCTGCACGACATCGACCCGAGCGTCGTGTCGGAAAGCGCTGGCAGCGCCGAGCAGGCGCTGGCCGTGCTCGACCGCAATCAGCCGCTCGCGCTGATTCTGCTCGACCTCGGCCTGCCGGGCGCCGAAGGGCTCGATCTGCTGATCCGCGTGCGCGAGCAACGGCCGGAAGTACCGGTTGTCGTGCTGTCGGCCAACGACGAGCGAGAAACCGTGCTCGGTTCGCTCGATGCCGGCGCGATGGGTTTCATCTCCAAACGCTCGGCGACGCCAGTGCTAGTGAGCGCTCTGCAACTGGTGCTCTCCGGGGGCGTCTACATCCCGCCGCAGGTATTGGCAGCCATGCCGACACCCAGGCCTGGCGCGCTGTTTTCGGGCTCTACCCAGACCGCGGTGCCGGCCGGCCGGCGCGTCACGCCGAGCGACCTGGGCCTGACCGATCGACAGGCGGAAGTGCTCGCGCTGCTGGTCGAAGGCAAGCCGAACAAGATCATCTGCCGCGAGCTCAATGTCTCGGAAGGCACGGTGAAGACCCACGTATCCGCGATCCTGCGTGCGCTGAACGTCGGTAACCGCACGCAGGTTCTGTTCGCGCTGTCCAGGCTCGGCGTGCAACTGCCGGCGCGCGTCGGCCGCCCCGCAGGAAACTAGTACTGCGCCCCGGACGCCTTTCAGACGCCGGGTTCCACCGCTGCGCCCAAGACCTCGGCGATCAGGGTTTCCAGATCCTGCGGATGCACCGGCTTGGAGAGCATCGGATAGCCGCTGCCGGCCAGGATGCGCAGCGTTTCGGGGCTTGACTCTCCGGTCAGGATGATCCCGGGCAGAGTCGGGCCATAGAGCGCGCGCAGCAGATTGAGCAGTGACACCCCATCGTCGTCGGAGCCCAGCCGATAGTCGGTCACGATCAAGTCCGGCTGCACACTTTCGTGGCGTAGCGCAGCCTCGGCCTCGCGGCTGGACGAGGCGAGAATCACCTCGGCGCCGCGCAGCTCGAGATAGCCCGCCAGCGCCATCAATACATCGCGTTCGTCGTCGACCAGCAGCAGGCGGCGACCCGCCAGCGGCGCCGGATCGTCTTCTGTTGCGGCCGTTTCGGGATGCGCCGCGACCGGCGCGACGCGCGGCACGAGTAGCTCGAACACCGTGCCCTTGCCCAACGACGATCGCACGCGGATCGGGTGTTCGAGCAAGCGGCAGAGCCGATCGACGATCGCCAGCCCCAGCCCCAGGCCCTTGTCGCGCGCGCGCTCGGGTCGCCCGATCTGAATGAACTCGCGGAAGATCTCCTTCTGCTTCTCCGGCTCGATGCCACGCCCGGAATCCCACACTTCGATGCCCAACAGCAGCCCGTGGCGCCGGCAGCCGACGACCACGCCACCACGCGCGGTGTAGCGCAGGGCATTCGATACCAGGTTGGAGAGTATGCGCATCAGCAGCAGAGGATCGCTGCGCACCCATGCTCCAGTCGGCACGATGGCAAGGTCCAGGCCGTTGACGTCCGCGGTCGGGCGAAAGGTTTCGCGCAGGTTCTCGAGCAGCGGGCCGAGCGGCATTTCCTCGAACCGGGGGGTCACCGCACCGGCGTCGAGCTTGGAGATGTCGAGCAGCGCCTCGATCACCGCCTCCAGCGAATCGACGCCGCGCCCCACGCCCTCGACCAGTTCGATGGCCGCAGGATCGGTAACCCGTCGCCGCAGAGCATGGGAAAACATGCCGAGCGCCTGGAGCGGCTGGCGCAGGTCATGGCTGGCAGCCGCGAGAAATTGCGTCTTCGTTCGATTGGCCAGTTCGGCGCGATCCTTCTGTCGATGCAATTCGGCGGTTGCGACGGCAACCCGCGCCTCCATGTTGTCACGCGCCTCGGCCAGCGATTCGGCCATCTCATTGATGCCGGATTCGAGCACCTTGAGCACGCCGCCGGCTCGTACGTTGGCGCGCGCGGAAAGGTTGCCGCGCTCGATCTCGGCCACCGTATCGGCCAGATCGAGTACCGGATTGGTGACACCCTGGGCGAGCCAACGCGCAAGCAGGCCGGAGAGCAGCAGTCCCATCATGGTGATCGCCGCTGCGCCCAGTACCAGGTCGCGCTTGCGCGCGTCGACCTCGGCGCGCGACATCTCGACCAGCACGCTGCCCAGCACGGGTGCGGGAGCCGGACTGTCCGGCGATGCCGCGACTTCCTTGTCGAACGCGTCGTCCCGCGAAATCGAGAACTGCCCGACCGGCGAACTGAAAACCAGGCTGCGCCGATCGGCACTGACCAGGCCGGCGGAAACCGGCAGCGGACGCGCATTGGCCAGGTCGCCCACCATGCGCCCACTGGCCGCCAGCACCTCGCCCGCGGCATCGAGAATCGCCACGCCCGACAGATCGGTTTCGCGCATGGTCGAGTCGGCAAGCTGGCGCAGACGTTCGCGGTTGCCGGAGAACACGCCGTATTCCGAGGCGACCGCCAACTGACGGATCAGCAGGTTGCCGCGACTGAACAGCGAAGTTTCCAGATCCTCGATGCGATTGCGGGTGAAGTACCAGGCCAGCAGTACCGCGATCAGGGTGGCGGGTATGATGGCAGCAAGCAGCACCCGGGTGCGGATGTCCCAGTTATTCATGCTGAACGCGTCGGCACCGGCACCGGCGCAAGTTACTCCTTTTCCAGTTTCTGCAGTTCGGCGACCAGAAAGGCCTCGGCCGGTACCTTGATGTCGAGCGAGCGCGCCACGGTGTCATTGACATTGACCCAGAAGGCGCGCGGATACTGGGGCTGCGGCAGGCTGCCGGACGCCAGCGCAAGTTGCACCATCTCGGCCGCCTGGCGGGCGTTCTGCTGGGGCGTCGAGAATACGGCAGCCAGCGCCCCGGCACGCACATATGCCGGCGAAAAGCCGAATACCGGCTGCTGCTTGCGATAGCTGGTGAGCAGAACATTGGGCAGCGTCGACGCATTGAACAGGCTCGAGTCGGGCAACGCAAGTATCGAGTCGGATTCGCCGAGGACGCGCTGCAGCGCTGGATGAAGGTCTCTCGGCGCGCTGACCGTCTCGCGCACCAGCGTGATCTTCTGTTCGCGCGCACTGTTTGCCAGCATCGTGAGTTGCGACTCCCAGTCGGGACCGGCCAACACGCCGACTTTCGAACGACTCGGCAGCATCAGCCTTATCAGATTGAGCTGCCGCGCATAGGGCTGGTCGAGAAACACCGCCGAAACCGGGCGCGAGGGCGTGCGCGAGGCGGACATTGCCGCGTCGAATGCCTTGCGCGGGACCAGCGCCGCAATTACCGGGGTCGCCGGTTCGCGCGCCAGGACTGCACTGAGCGCCCGGGTGCCCAGCGTCACCACGACTGCCACGCTGGCCGCCTTGTCCCGGCGTTCGACCGCATCGGCCATGGTGGTAATCAGGTTCACATCGGCGCCCAGTCCCTGCTTGAGTTCCTTCGCTGCATCGGTGTACAGGCCACTGCTTTCGGACAGCACCACCTCGATGTCGATCGCCGCAAGGGCCGGTGTAGAAAGGAGACAAAGCAGCCACAGCCCTACCAGCGCCCGCAGGGCCCGCAGCGTGGGACGCAACCAGGCGCCGCGCCCGAAGGGGCGGTCAAGCAATCGCAGGTGCAGATGGACGATTGGCGGCATGGGCTGCGCTAGAACTCCGTTCGCAGGCTGAGATACCAGAACGGATCGACCGGATTGGGCGAGCGGCCGGGCAGGCGCCATTCCTCGTGGCGCGGGCCGCCGTTGATCAGTCCGACCGCAAGCTCGTTATTGCTGAGGCCGCTGCGAAAACGCCAGGCGATGCGTCCGTCCCACGTGGTGTAGGAAGGAATCGACTGGCTGTCGAGCCATTCGGTCGTGCCGACATTGATCAGCGATACGGTCGAGCTGATTCCCCGCCCGTAACGCTGCTGCCAGGTGAGGCTCGATGAATACGGCGGCGTGCTGCTGCGGCCGTTGGGCGCCGCCGATTCGATGCGCGTCAGCGCGTGGCTCCAGATCAGGTCGGTGGACTCGGACGGACGCGCCTTCCATTGCCATTCGATGCCGCGAATCCTGACATCGTCCCGCTGGTTCACGATCAGGCGCGGCAAGGCACCGCGGCTTTCGAACGTCACCAGATTCCTGATGCGTTCCCGGTAGATGCGAACGTCGACCACCGACGACAAGAACGGCAGCATGCCGAGGTAGCCGATTTCCTGCGTGGTCACCCGTTCCGGCTCGAGCCGGCCCTGCGACTCGATGGCGACGAACGGTCCGAACTCAACGGTGCCCTTCTGTTCCCACAGCGAGGGCTCGCGATAGGCGCGCAATATGCCTGCGCGCAAGGTGTGGCCGGGGGCGACCTGCCAGTTGGCGAACAACCGCGGCGCAAGGCGGCCGGTTTCGCCCTGGAACTTCTCGTAGAGCCCGCCCAGATTGATCAGCAGCGGATCGACCGCGCGCCACTCGGCGTTGGCGAATACCCGGCCGACCGAGGTCGAACGACCGGGCTCACCGGCAAAGAAGCTGGCGCCCGACACTTCTTCGCGCCGGGCTTCGCCGCCCCACAGCAGGCGCAGGCTGGCGTAGGGCCGGAAGTAATGCTGGAAGTCGATATTGTCGCGATGGGCGACCCGGCTATTGTCGACGGTCGTGAACGGCGCCGGCAGAATCGGCACGAACTGCAGCTCGCGCCCGCGCTCGGTATTGTGGTAGTAACCGGCGGTCCACTCCTCGTCGAGATCGGGCGCGTAGCGCCAGCGCAGCTGGACAAACTCGTGCAGCGAATCGAGATCGCGGGTGCCGTTGTCCGGATCGTTCGTGTAGCCCAGGCCGCGCAGCGAGCTGTTGACGCCGGCACTGAAGGTGACTTCGGCGCGGCTCGACAGCCGGTAGTCGGCACGCAGCGTCGCCACCGTATTGCGCCGATCGTCGACGAGCGCCTTGAAGCCATCGTCCTGCATGTGTGTGGCCGACACGCGCAGCGACATGTCGCCGTAGCGCGCGCCGACCCGCGCCGCGGCATCGAACTGGCCGAGGTTGCCGCCGAGCAGCGAGAGCATGGCACCGCCGTCTTCGGCGCTATGGCGGGTGATGATGTTCACCACGCCGAGAAAGGCGTTGGCGCCGTAGGTCGCCGAACTGGAACCGCGCACGATCTCGATTCGATCGATCTCGTCGATGGTGATCGGCAGACCACCCCAGTCGACGCCGCCGGCGAGGTAGTTCGAATAGACCGACCGCCCATCGATCAGCACCTGCATCTTGTTCGAGGCGAACGAGGAGGCCAGACCGTGGTAACTCAGCGCTGTGGTGTGGCCGCGGTCCTGGATCACCGTAAAGCCGGGCACCAGGCGGAACAGCCGGCCGATGTCGCGATATCCGGTCGAGCGGATGAAATCGCGGTCGAGCACGGTCACCGCGGCGGGCGCCTCGGACAAGGGTTGCGGCAGGCGTGACGCGGACAATACCACCGGCAGTTCCTCGAAGAATCCTCTTTCGCTGTCGCTCTGGACGGCCCAAACGGGGCCGGCTAGCAGGCCGCCGAGCATCGCCAGGGACCAGCGTGCAGCGTCACGCCGCGAAGCAGAATCGTGTGTCGTAGTCATACGCGTGTTCCCGGAAACGCCACCAGCCGCGAATCTAGCATGTGCGGGCCAGGCACTGCCGAGCGCGGTCAGCGGGCCGCACCCTGCAACGATATCGACAAAAAGAGAAGCGCGAATCGGCCGGGAGAGCGAGGCGGCAGCCTAGGCGGAAAGACCTAGGCCGTTGGATATACGGGGAGCAGGATCAAGCCGGTGCCGCCGGTACCTGCCACTGGCGGCGCGGAAGACGCCGGCCTGCAGGCCGCATGGAATGGACATCTGCCAGCAGGTGCGGCCGGAACCCGCATGGAATGGCGCTTCCAGAGCACATGCCAGGGAGAGCCAATATCCATGCGGATCACGAGCCTGCCACCTCGACGGTGCCCAGCATCCGCAGCACCCCAACCACCGAGTCGGCGGGAAGGACATGGAACCGCATGCTCTTGCCAGCCCTGTCATTCACCCGTCTGGCGTATTCGACGGCACTACGTGGAACATGCGCCTGGCCGGCCACTTGGCTTGCTGGACCATCTGGTATGCTTGGCTCCGATCAGGGTTTTCCGTGAAGCTTCCGCAAGGTCTTTGCAGGGATTCAGCGCGGTGTCGGGCCCTGCCCCTCGAACAAGTACACTGCGTCCGGGACTCGGCACATTGCCAACCTCGCGCTGCGGGAGTGACTGATTGCCCGCCAACGAAGCCAAAACTCCCATTCAGGTAATCGAGCGCATGATGACGCTGCTCGACGTGCTGTCGCGCTATCCGGGCAGTGTGAGCCTCAAGCTACTGGCCCATGAAAGCGAATTGCATCCGTCGACTGCGCATCGCATTCTGGGCGCGATGACAGCGAGCGGCTTCGTCGAGAAAGGCGACGCCGGTTCCTATCGACTGGGTATCCGCCTTCTGGAACTCGGCAACATCGTCAAGTCGCGCATCAGCATCCGCGACCGCGCCATGGCGCAGATGCAGCAGTTGCACCAAGCCACCGGCGAAAGTGTGAACCTCGGCATTCGCCAGGGCGACGAGATCGTCTATGTCGAACGCACATCGAGCGGCCGCTCCGCGGTACGCGTCGTGCATATCGTCGGCGCGCGCGCGCCACTGCATACGACTGCAAGCGGCAAATTGTTCCTGGCCGAGGATTCACTGCAAAAGGTGCGCGAATACGCCAAGCGCACGGGCCTCCCCGCGGCAACGCCGAACTCGATCGTCAGCCTGCCGCTGCTCGAGCGCGAGCTGGACAAGGTGCGGCGCCACGGCGCGGCCTTCGACATGGATGAGATGGAAACCGGTGTCCGCTGCATTGCAGCCGGCATACGCGACGACAACGGGGTGCTGGTGGCAGGCTTGTCGCTGTCGACCCCTGCCGAACGCTTCGATGCGGATCGGGCGACCCAGGTCCGCCAGACTGCCGAGGAGATTTCCGCTGCGATGGGTTACGTCAAGCCGCAAGGGCGGGCCTGATATCAGGCCCGACGCCTACGACGGTTGCCGTGCCGACACGCGCAGAGTCGGCGGCGCCCCGTGAGTGAGCAGCGCGCCTTCGAGCCATTTCTTGATGCGTGCGGCATCAGCCACCCGAGTGTAGCGGCCTGCCGAATCGAGCAACACGATGATCAGAGGCTTGGACTTCAGCCACGCCTGCATCACCAGGCACTTGCCCGATTCACGAATGTAACCCGTCTTCGACACGCCGATCTGCCAGTCTGCGTTGGCAACCAGCGGGTTGGTGTTGTGAAACGGACGCAGGCGCCCGCCGACTTCGACCAGATACTCCGCCGTAGTCGAAAATTCCCTGATCAACGGATAGTGCGCGGCCGCCCCGACCATCAGAACCAGGTCGCGTGCGCTGGAAACATTGCCGGCGTTGAGTCCGGTGCTGTCGTAGAAGCGCGTTTCGTGCAGGCTGAGCGTTGCCGCCTTGCGGTTCATCGCATCGATGAAGGCCGTCATGCCGCCCGGGTAATGGCGCGCCAGGGCGGACGATGCGCGATTCTCCGACGACATCAACGCGAGGCGCAGCATGTCTTCGCGACTGAGGACCGAGCCGACAGCCAGGCGGGAACTGCTGCCGCGCAGGTAATCGACATCGGCGTCGCTCACTTCCAGCAAGTCGCCCATGCCCTGTTTCGCATCGAGCACGACCATCGCGGTCATCAGCTTGGTGATTGACGCGATCGGCAGAACAGCATCGGAATTCCTCTCCAGCAACACGGTGCCGGTCGTTTGGTCCTGCACGAGAAATGCCTGTGAGCGCAGGATCGGATCGCCGTCAGAGTCGAACTCGGGCTCGGGCGCGGCGGGAGCAGCATGCTGTTTGACCAGGGTAGCCCGCTTGCCCTTGACATAGCGGACGTGTTTGCGCACCGAGGGCACCTTGGCTTTGGCTTTGGATTTCGCTGCCAGTCGCGATGGGCCATGGTTCCGCGACCCTGCCTCCGCGGGCTGAGCACCGAGACCGAGCGCGACCCACAGCAGGACAGCCACCCCGAACATCTTATTGAGAATCTTCATTATTTCTATCTACCGGCGCCGATTCTGGTGAAGTGTATCAGAGACGAAACAATACACAAGAAAAATAACGAGATACAGAGTATCTCTCAAGTAAATTGCAGAATATGAAGGAATTCACGCCTGCCTTAAAGGTCAACGGCTGCCGCAGACGTTGCTTGAGTCAGGGTCAACGGACTTGCCAGTGTCGCCAAAGCTGGAAAAAAACGCCGAACTCACCAGAAGCGCTTACTTGGAGGTTCGCCGGCCATCGGATACATGCCCGGCCGAGCGCGGCGGATTCAACGACGCTCGTTGGCGAGCACCCCTGCCACGTCAAGTGCCGTCGTATCGAGTGTGCTGTCCGCATGGTCCACCCCCTTGGCACGATTGGCAACGTGCGCAAAACCCCAGAAACAAAGCGTACGCTTGCCGGAAGGGCGCATGGAATGGCGCTCTGCGGGCCGCCAATGCCGGCAGCGCCATTCCACGCGCGCCCTGGCGGTGACATGCCTGGGATCGCCTGTCCATGCGGTTTCCAGGCTATGTGCTTGGAACGTCTTGTCGTTTCGCCCCGTCATCCGCATGGATCGGGCGAGGGCCTATGCAGGGAGTCCGCTAGCCGCGTGGAGAGCCGCGATTCCCAGGGCGTATTCCGCCTTCAGATTTTCGAGCTCGGCACCCGCCGTTTCGAGAGTTCCCGCTTTACCTAGCATTTCGAGGGAACGCGCCCGGGCCGAGAAATCAAGCAGACCAAGATTGGCACTGGCCGACTTCAAAGAATGCGCCTGCGCTGCCATTGCAGCGCCATCTCCGGCGTCGAGATCCCGATGCATCTGGGCAATGCTTCCCGGTGTGCCGTCGACGAACAGCTTCACGACTGTTTCGACAAGCGAATCACCGCCGATTTCGCGCAGCGATTCGATGACCGTTCCGTCGAAACCTGCCCCGTCCTCGGCCATCGCGGCCGTCGGGGCAATCGATGCATCTGATTCCGCAAGCTCACCGGGCTGATTTGGCAGCGTCCAGCGTTCGAGCATCGCCTGGAGGGCAGACCGATTGAAGGGCTTCGAAATGAAGTCGGTCATCCCGGCGGCCAGACAGATTTCACGGCTGCCGCGCATCGCGTTTGCCGTCAGGGCGATGATCGGAATCCGCCGCGCTGGCTGGCCCGCCGATACCTGTGTTGCCTCCCAGGCGCGAATACGGCGAGTCGCCTCGTAGCCGTCGACTTCGGGCATCTGGCAGTCCATCAGGACGACGTCGAAATGACTCGAAGTCGCCATTGAGGCGCCGTCGTTGCCGCCTCCGGCCACCGACACCCGGCAGCCAAAGCGACGCAGGATGGTGCCGGCGACCTCCTGATTCACCGGGTTGTCCTCGACGAGCAATACGTTCAGACGGGCCAGCGCAGTGAGGTGCTCGCCGGCTTCAGCGCGGGGGTCCGCATCTTCGGGCGCCAAGCCGAGCGATATGCGCATGGCACTGAACAACTGCGCCTTGCGCACCGGCTTGACGACGTAGCGGTCAACGCCTGCGTCGCGTGCGGCACGCGTCGCAGCCACTTGATTCATGGACGTCAGCATCACGATGCGCAGCCCCGTCAATCGCGGATCGGCGCGTACCTGGCTGGTCGTTTCGATGCCGTCGAGGCCAGGCATCAGCATATCGATCAGAACAATGTCGTAGGCATGGCCGCACTTCGCGGCCAATCGCAGTTTTTCCAGCGCTTCGGTCCCATCTGCGGCAACTTCGGCCGACATGCCCCAACCAACTACGTGCCCGAGAAGGATCGCGCGGTTGGTTGAATTGTCGTCGACCACCAGCACCTTGCGCCCCCGCAGGCCGTCGCCATCCTGGTCAGACTCGCCGGCCAACTGCGTCGCGGAAAGGTCGAGACGCACCGTAAACCAGAACGTGCTTCCGACGCCAACTTGGCTGCTGAGGCCGATCGCTCCGCCCATCAACTGGCAGAGGCGACGCACAATGGATAGCCCGAGTCCCGTTCCCCCATAGCGGCGGGCCGTGCCCGCATCGCCTTGGTCGAACTCCTCGAAGACCGATGCCTGCTTGTCTGCCGGGATACCGCAACCGCTGTCCTGTACTTCGATGCGCAACATCACATCGGCTGCGCAATGCTCGACGACAGTTGCATGAACGTTGATCTCTCCACGCTCGGTAAATTTGATCGCGTTGCTCAGCAGGTTGGAGAGAATCTGCCGCAAGCGCCCAGAGTCCGCGCAGGCCCAGAGCGGAACGTCCGGCGCCAACAGACAGTGGATTTCCAGTCCCTTGCCTTGTGCGCGCTCGGCAAACAGACCGACCACGTCTTCGATCATGTCGCGCAGTTGGAAGTCGGTCTGATCGAGCTCCAGCTTGCCCGCCTCGATCTTCGAGAAATCGAGAATGTCGTTGATCACGCCCATCAGGGCCTGCCCGGATCGAAGTGCGGTTTGTGCCAGCCGTCGCTGTTCGTCGCCCAGCGGCGAATCGAGCAGCAGTTCGGTCATTCCCAGCACACCATTCAACGGGGTGCGGATCTCGTGACTCATGTTCGCCAGGAACATCGATTTCGATCGCGTCGCGTCCTCCGCGCGGACCTTGGCCTCGTTTGCCTCCGACACCGCGGCTTCCAGATCACGGTTGATTTCAACCAGCTCCTGGCCGCGTTCAGCCAGGTTGCGATCCCATTGCTCGAGTTGCGCCAGCATCTGGTTGAAGCCTGCGGTCAGTTGGCCGACCTCGTCGTGCTCCGTACTCGGCACCCGAATGCTAAAGTTCTGCTCTTCGGTGACCTGTCGCATCGAATCTGACAGAAGGAAGATCGGTTCGACAATTCGCCTCTGCAAGCGCATCGCCCAGCGGAAGGCCAGCCAACCCGATACCAGCGTGACGCAGAGGATGAGCGTCACGCTGCCCGCGAGTTGGGCGTAAAAGCGCGTAGGGCTGGCACGCAGATAGACGAAGCCGATGGTCTCGGTATGGAGCACCACAGGCGCCAGGTATTCGATCGCATCCAACCGGAAGCGGTTGACCGCCACGCCTTGTTCGATGCTTCGCACCAGCCAGGGTCCACCATCGGCGGCCGATGGCCGGGCTTCGGCCGGGTGTCCGAAGCCGGCGAAGAACTCACCCGCGCCCGAGAACACGGTGACTGTGACAATGTCCTTCTCGGCCCGCACGGACGAGAGCAGCTTGGTCGCCTGGCGCGGCTCTTCAAACTCAAGCGCTGCGGTGACGTTGGCGGCTACAACCTGAGCAACCACCGAGAGGCGTTCGACCATCGTATCCGCGAACGCCCATACCTGAAACACGACTATCGCGACCGCGACCGCGGCCAGGGCGCTCGCGACCGTTCGCCACACGAGGTTTCGCAGCTTTACGCGGATCGAAATGCTGGTGCCGCGTGATGCAGTTTCCTGACGCATTTGCCCTTACTCCACGACAGTCGCCAATTCAAGCAAGGACGCCCCCGGCTCGAGATCGCTCTCGCGGGCATTGCGCAGATTGATCTCGAAGGCAATCTTGTTCTCGCCCTGGATCAGCCCGACCATTCCGCCTCTCCGGGCGAAATCCGGCGCGTCGCTAACAGTCAACACGCTGCGGCCACGCAGCACAACGGGCACCCCGCCGCCGATCTCACGCGCCCCGCCGGGGATGTAGAGGACATGGCAGCCCTTGACGTCGGCCAACGAAAGGCCGCCGATTCTGCGAAACTGCGCGAGATGGTCCCGCGCAGGCTTGCCATCGACCGCGGCAAGCGCAACGCCGACCGGCGAGTCCCCGAGAGAGCAAAGCAGGAGCGGGTCATTGACGGCCAACGCTGTAACCGGCCACTCGACGAACTTGACGAGCTTGAACACCAAGGCCGCCTTGATACGGTCTTCGCGCTGCTGCGGGGTGTCAGCACTCGTCTCTGCGGCAAGAAGTGCCAGGCAAGCCGCCAACGCCACGGCGATTGACTGCCGCGCTCGCGGAATCAACGGCGCAGATCTTCGGGACATCGGCAGCTAGACGGTCAGAACTTCCAGTTGACCTGCCCGAACACCGAACGCTCGATCAGCATGGGTGCAACATCGAGGAGCTCCGAAACGAACTCGGGATGTCGCTTGTCCAGAAGATTGCGTCCCACCAAGGCCAGCTCCAGATCCTTGAGCGGCCGCCAGGCGAGCCGCAGGTCAAGTTGGCTGTACGCAGGAACCACCGCCACTCCCTCTGATATCATTGGCAGTTCGCCGACGTGGCGCAGCAACAAATCGATGTCGGTGTCCGGGCGCGGATTCCAGGCCATCCGCAGGGCAAGCTGCTGTTCCGGTGCACTGCCTTCCCGATCCGTGCTGAACGCATTGCCCTCTTCCCGCACTACCATGGCAAACTGCGACAGAGCCAGTTGAAACTTCAGGTTCGGAAGTGCGCGCCAGTCGGCTGCGATTTCGAATCCATGGCTGCGGCCTTTGGCCAGGTTTTCCGCCTGGAGTACCTGCAACACTTGGGTTTGCCCTGGCAGGAGGAAACAGTACTGAGCAACCGGCAAGCCCGATGGTTGACACACCGGGGAGACGAATCGGCCCGTCCGCAAATTGTCATAGTCATTGCGATATAGGGCCAGATCGACACTTGTCGTCGGCGTGAGGCGCTGCTTCCAACCTGCCTCATAAGCGACCAGCGACTCGGAGACCACGACGCCGGCGCCCTGAAGCAGGGTCGGGAGCGGCAGTGGATTGCGCGTGGAGAACGGTGGCAGTACGGTTTGGTTCACCAAGCCGCTGTCATCGATTCGACTGGGTGTACGTACTGCCCGGGCGACCGATCCCCAGACCGTGGCGGCCTCAGTCGGCGTCCACAGCAGTCGGGCATTCGGTTGGTGCTCAACACCCGTGTAATCGTTCCGTTCCAGCTTGGAACCTACCGTCAGGATCAGCCTCTGCGGCACAAGGGTAATGTCGTCCTGGATGAAAGCGCTGAACAACTTCCGGGAGGCTGAGTCGGGCGAGAATGTCGCGAACTGGAGGGTATTTGCGGGAACGCCGGCGTACGATGGCCCCATCCTGTCGCGGCTCAGGCGATAGCCGGTGCCCAACACCAGGTCGTGCCCGGCTAAGCGCCGCGTCCGATACTGAAATTCCGCGTCGTAGGTGTCGCGCTCCTCCTTCAGGTGGGCCGGCCAATCACGAAAGGTGTGATCTACGTAGCCCTGAATGGTGAACGAGTCGGTAGACGAAATCTCGCGTTGCCAACGCCCGAGAAGATTCCAGCCGGATACGTCCTGGGTGGTTCCGGCCAGAGCATTGAAGGGTCGACTCAGGAAATTGATCGTTGAAGACTCCCCCGAGCGTCCCCGGTAGTAGTCACCCTGCAGCGTGACCGAGTCGCGTCCGCCCGGGGCGAAGTCGGTACGAAAACCCATGCGGTGCTGGCGCCAATCGTCGTGGCCGGAGTCGCCGTTGGCCGCGATCACGGCTTCGTCGCGATCGAAGCCCTTAGCGTAGGCACGCCAGTGGCCAATGTCACCTAACTTGCCGCCGTAGCGTACCGAGGCGAACCCCCGTTCTTCACCGCCGGCCCCCACTGTCACCCTACCGTCCTGGGTTGCCGCCGCCGACTTGGTGATGATGTTGATCACACCATTGACCGCATTGGCCCCCCAGAGGGAAGCGCCCGGCCCGCGGATGACCTCGATCCGTTCGATATCCGTCAGGACCGTATCCTGAACGTCCCAGTAGACACCGGAGAAGGTAGGCGTGTAGACGCTGCGGCCATCCATCAGCACGAGCAACTTGTTGGTGAAGCGGCCGTCGATACCCCGCGCGCTGACCGCCCAAACGCTGGAACTGATTTGACCGACCTGAATGCCTGGCGCCATGCGCAGCGCATCCGGAATGGTGGTTGCACCGGAACGCCGGATGTCATCGGCGGTGATAACGAAAACTGCGGCAGCGGCTTGGGAGACGGTCTGCGGCTTTTTGGATACCGAGGTGATCTCCAGATTGAGAACTTCCTTGAGATCGAGATCAAAGAACGGATCGTCACCAACGGCCAAGGCGACCTGCGTCACGGCCGCTGATGCAAGACCGAAAGCGATCGCTCGTGCCCTGCGCGAGCGGTGTGGGCCCATCTTCATGGTTTCCTCCGGGATTCATGAAACTGGACGCTTGCGACTCCGGGCTAGATCAACCGTTGGCCCCGCTTGGTGCAGCGCGACCAGGCAACGTGCCTCCCAGGGCCAAACGTCATCCCCGGGTATATCGGCAGCCGCCTATGGATCTTGAGATGCCCCTGTGTTCCGGCGCTATGGCAAGGCCGCTTCAGGCACTCGAACTCCCAGCACTGCGTGAATGCGGTGCTCGGCCGATGCACCCGATCATCGATCGGGTTCGTCACCATCCGTCGGTGTTGGCGGGGTCAAGAGTCCGCGCCATTGTGGTGGTGGGCGCGGACTTAGCCTTGATCACGAGAGCTTCGCGGCTCACTGCCCGCTCGCCCTGCTCGCCAGCGCGTTCTATCCGGTTCTTGTCCAACGGCTCCCAGCTTCGCTCCACGCTCGGTCACCCTCGTCTGGTTGCGCTTCGCTTCGTTCGCTGTGATCAACTTACGGCGGGACTTGCACCCGGAGGAGCGCGCTGATGCTGGGCGCACAATGAAGAAGCCGCCCGAAGGCGAATGGCACTTACTTTAGCCTTACTTTCCGCAGGTCGCGGACGCAATATCGCGTGAATTTCCCGCTCAATTTTTTTGCCGAAACGCCGACGGTGAGACACCGAGCAGGTCGAGCACCTGGTTCTGTAGTGGGGTGAGCTGGGCGTCGAAGACCTGTACGGTGGTCGTGCCCTGCATCAGCTTATGCCGTTCGGAGAGGCTGAACAGTCGCAAGACCTGTTCCGTGGTCGGGCGAGCGCACTGGCGCTGCTCGGGGTAGATGGGAAGCTCCTCGATGCGCTCGCGCTTCATGGCCAGACGCAGTTCGCGCTCGATCAGTGCCTGGACGAGGAGCGCGAGGAAATACAAAGTGCATAGCGCCTCGATGCGCCCCTCGTCCTTGAGAAACACGGGCGCGATCTCATGCACGGTCTTGATCTGCTCGAAGCGTTTCTCGATCATCGGCTGGCCCTTGTGCGCTTCGAGAACCTGGGCCGGTGACAGGCTGCGATCATTGGTCATCAGCGGATACATGCCATCGCTCTGGTGGTCGTAGGCGATGGCCTCTTCATCCGTGCTCCACTCGATATCGAAGCGGCGCTTGGTGATCTTCCGGTAGGCTGTTTCCGGTCCCGGGCGACCGCGCCGGGTCTGCTTGAACAAATGCTCTTCGCGTACCGTACGACGGACGGTGAGATAGCGGGTAACGTAGTGCTTCTCGAGGATCGTCTTGACTTGGTAGTCGATGTCGGCTGCACCGCGCAGCCGGGTCTTCGCCCCGGCAAGCCGGTCGCGCAACGACTGGAGTTCTTCGCTTGCCGCGGCGATATTGCGGCGCCGTCGTGCTGCCTGACGCAGGGTGAGCAAGGTGCTCCAGACCCAGACGACGGACCAGGCTTCCGTTGAAGGCAAGGGCGCCCGATAGACCCACCAGCAGTCGCGCGGTCCGTCCTGGTAGCGTGGATTGGGTCGGTCCCAGACGCTTTCCCATGCCGGGGAGTGGGTCTGAATCCAGAGCCGGAATTCCTGGTCCTCAAGGCGATTGCGCGGCATCACGGTGACGAAGCGTCCGCCGGCGCGATCGATCGCCTCCATGTTCTCGCGCGAGCACAGTTTCGAATCGGCGACATAGAGGAAGTCCGCGCGCCCGGCCACCGCCCGCAGCGCATTCCAGGTGTCAATGTGGGTCCGGGAGTCGCTCGTCTGGCCATCGGCGCAACGGAAGGCGACGGGAATGTTGCCGTCGGCAGTCATCGTCAGAATGAAGAGCAACTGCTTCAAATCCGGGCGGTGCGCCTTCGAATGACCGAAGGTGATCGCCAAAGCGCGGCGGCCACGGATCTTTCGCCCCGAGGCCACGGGATACTTGCCGCAAAAGCTGATCGACGTGCTGTCGTTGTGCAACTCGTCGAAGCGCACGCCAAAGCGCTCACCAACGGCCAGCACGACCTCGGTGAGCAATGCCGCCCGGTCGGCGTCGAACAGGCGGTCCAGCGCCCGCCCGAGCCGATCGTCGGACAAGTGCCCCATCTCCTCGGCGCTGACCCCGAACATTCCGCTGGCAAACCCGGGCACCGTTTCCTGCTGGCGGTAGATCGGCTCGCGCTCGACGATGATCGATCGGAGCAGGACGCCCAGCGCGGTGGCGTGCGTGACCGTACAGCGGGTGTCCGAGGGGATATGCCGCGCAAGTGCCTGCTGGACGCCGACGCGTTCGATGAAGTGATTGATCAGGGGTAAGGGGCCCAGCCGCTCGATTTGCAGGTTGAATCGAGTTTCGTCTTGGAAATGGGCTTGCGTGTCGCTCATTCTGGCGTTAATCTTAGCGACAGATCCACGAAAGTCAAGTCGCCATGCCGAGAAAACCGGAAACGATCATCAAACAGGCCAGGCAGCGGATCGTCCGCATCCGCGAGACCTTGGGCGACGTGGACTACCTGTGCTCCGGGACCCTTCTCCAGCGGACAAAGGTCTGCGGCAAAGCCGGCTGCCGCTGCGCTCAAGACCCGAACGCACGTCACGGACCTTACTTCGAGTGGGGGCACATGCAAGGGGGTAAGCTCGTCCATCGCGCGGTCTCGCCCGAGCAGGCCGCAATCCTGCGGCTTGCCATCGACAATTATCGCAACGTCAAGCAGCTGCTACGCGATTGGGAGGTCGAGACAGAACGGCTGATCGACGCCGAAGTGCCTCGCAAGGCGTGAAAAAAACGACCGCGGGGAAATTACGCGGATATTTGACTCGCGACCTGCGGAAAGTAAGTTTAGCCGCAGTCGCCTGAAGGCGCGGTCGCAAGTCTCTGACCGGGAATGATGATGGCGGCTGACCAAGGATTGATAGGATGGTGTTCTCAAGCATCCAAACCATCTCCCCGAGGACAGCCACCATGGATCGTAATGCGCGAAGCGGCCAGCATCAACGTCGCAAGGCAATTGAGGGTCGAGCGAAGTCGGCCGAGGCGATAGATTTCTTCAACGTGTTGACGAGCCCGGAGTTGCTTGAAGCGACCGAAGCGTTGACGCCCGAGCACCGCGAACGGATGTATCCGCCGACGGTGACGTTGTCGATGTTCATGCGCCAGACGCTCGATGCAGACAGTTCTTGCCAGAAGGCGGTCAACGGCTGGGCGGCGCAGTGCGTGGCCTGTGCTCTGAAGCCTGGCAGCACTCGCACCGGTGGCTATTGCCGGGCGCGTTCTCGACTGCCGGTGTCGATGGTCAGCGGCCTGGCGCGCGAGACGGGTCGGCAGCTGCATGCAAGGGCACTGCCGAGGTGGCGTTGGCGAGGCCGAGCGGTGAAGCTGGTCGACGGCAGCGGCATCTCGATGCCGGACACCGATGAGAATCAGGCGCGTTATCCGCAACCGAGCAGCCAGGCTGCGGGCGTGGGCTTTCCGCTGGCGCGTATCGTCGTGGTGATTTGTCTGGCCACGGGTGCGGCGCTGGACGCAGCGATCGGTGCCCACAGCGGCAAGGGCACCGGTGAGCTGGGGCTCATTCGCAGGCTGGGTGCGGCTTTGCGGGCGGGTGATGTGATGTTGGCCGATGCCCTTTACTGCAACTACTTCTTGATTGCCAGCCATGTTCGAGCGGGCGTTGATGTGCTCTTTGAGCAAAATGGCAGCCGCACCACGGACTTTCGTCGAGGGCAATCGCTCGGTACTCGCGATCACATTGTCCATTGGCCCAGACCTGCTCGCCCCGAATGGATGACGCTCGAGCAGTACCGGGAATTCCCCAAACAATTGCAGATGCGCGAGACCAAGACTGACCATCAAGTGCTGGTCACGACGATGCTCGATCATCGCCGGACCACCAAGGCCGAGCTGGCCGATCTTTATGCTCGCCGCTGGAACGTCGAACTGGACTTCGACTACCTTTCATTCCGCACTCCTTCGTATGTCATTGAATATCCAGAGCCATCTGGTCTGAGTTACATGCCGACGGGCTTTGCCGCGCCCTTGCTGCCAAGTAATCGTCGAGGTCGTCCTGGCGAATGGCCCACGGCGCGTTGTGACAAGCTTGCACAGCCGCCAACTCCTTCCGCCGGACCAGACGCAGGACGGTCGTTGGCGCAACCTTCAGTACGGCGGCGACTTCGTCGATAGTCAATTCGCCGCGTGTCTGGCGCTCGCCCTCTCGATAGGCGGCAACGCCGTGGCCCTGGCGGATTGAACACACCCTCGCAGCAGTCCAGGTCTTCCCGTGCGCCGTGCGGTGGCCCAATCGATTGATCGTCGCCGCGATGCGCTCGTCCGGCTGCTGACGGGCCAACGATGTGATCAGTTCGATGGTCTCGGTACTCGTGATGTGGCGATGCCGACCTACGGGCGTCTTCTTGAGACTCAACTCCGTGTGATCGCCGCCTTGCCAGTGCACGATGAAGCGCACTGAGTCGCCCTCGGAATACACGACGATCTCCTTCAGCACGGTACGCAGGATGCGTTTCCTGATGTCATGCGAACTCGCCGGGTGATCCCACAGCCGCGGCAGATCATTGGCCAGCGAAAGCAGACTCTGCTTCGTTTCCTCGCTCGGCGCACAGGGATGTTGCTGCATCAACACTTCGATTTCCTCTTCCAGCCGAGACTGCACCGCCATCGCATCATTCCAGCGCTTTTCGAGCGTGCCGGCCACAAGACGGTTCGAGGGATCGACGGCGTCATATTGGCGTTGTGCGCGGCTCACCTCGTAGCCAGCCCGTTGCAACGCCAGCCGTTTCTGGGCAAGCCGTTCGTCCTCGGCGCCTTGCAGATTCTCGATGGCTTTCAGGGCGGCATGGAGTCCCAAGGGTTCGAGGCAACGGAGCACTTGCTCGGCCACCATTTGATCGGCGCCGAGGCCACCGAACATGACGCAGCTCGAATGCTCGCGGGAGAGGATGCGCGTCGGGCATTGATAGCGAATGCTTGTGGGCCCAGGGTACTGCACGATGAGCTTGGCCCCGCAATGGCCGCAGCGTAACAGCCCTGACAGCAATGCACCGCCGCTCCTGACCGATCCGCGCACCGCACTGCCCCGGCCGTTGGTGTTGTGCGCCATCAGCTCCTGGTTGTGGCAATACAGGTCCCAGTCGATGTAACCCTCGTGGTTATCGGCGATCATAACCGACCAGTCCTCGGGCTTGCGATGATGAGTACGCACGACGCGCTTGCGCCCCTGCTCGATCCGCAATTTGGATTTGCTGCGGCCGTACGCGTAGACCCCGGCATACATCGGGTTCTGGAGCAGGCTCAACAAGCTGTGGTAACGCGGCGTCTTCCAGGCGACGCGTTCGCTGCTGCTGGCGCTGCCCACTGCCGGCATATCGATGCACTGCTCACAGAGCCAGAAGTAAAGGCGCCGCGCACTGCCGAGCTCAGCGAACTTGCGAAACACCCGCTCGATGGCGGAGCGCACGCGGACGTCGGGATCCTTCTCGATACGGTCGTCACAGGATCGTACGTAACCGATCGGAACACGCATGAACAGTTCGCCGCGCTTGGCCTTTTGCTTAATGGCCTCTTGCGCGCGCTGTCTGAAGCTGGCCAGTTCCATCTCGCTGATCGTGCCCTTCATACCCAGTAGCAGCCGGTCGTTCATTTGCGCCGGATCATAAATCCCCTCGGCGTCGATGAGCAATGCTCCAACGACGCTGCAAAATTCCAAAAGCGTATGCCAGTCTCGACCGTTGCGTGCCAGGCGCGATGCTTCGATGCTCAGGACCGCGCCGACATGGCCGTCGCACAGCAAGCCCAGCAGCCGTTCGAAACCGGGGCGCACCGTGCCTGAACCCGAGCGCCCAAGATCATCGTCAATGACATCGACCTGCCCCCATCCCAATTCCCGAGCCCTCTCGACCAATGCGTATTGCCGGCGCTGGCTCTCCAGGTTGTTCTGTACTTGATCGGCGGTTGATTGACGGACTGGACGCACGCCCGACGCGACAGATGCTCAGCAGTAATCTTGCTCATCACGCGCCTCCTCGTTGATCGTCACGGCCACCGCTTGCATCCACTGCACCATTTGCTGCAGCAACTGTGCCTGAAGATCCCGCGGTAGTTGCGGCAGGGGCGCAGATTCGGCGTCTTCGAACAGAACTCTCTGAGCTATTTGGCGTGGCGGCATCGCGCTCTCCTGTAGGGCCTGTGCAGGCCGACAAAGATAAGAACGTCGATACCACACGACGAAGCGCAACCAACACGGCAACGGGCAGGCACGGTTCACTGGTGAGTTGCACCTCGCCGGCTGCGAGGTCAGTCATCCAGGCGGGAATTGATACGGTCGATCCATCAGGCCGTCGCACGACGTAACATGGCTCGTCATGGACCTGGTGCAGCCTGACCACCGCAAGGCGCTCACCCACGAGCGGATGAAAGCGATACCGAACTACGACTTCACGGGAGAGATGTTGACGGGCAGTATGTCGCCCAGTTGTTGCGCAACATCAAGACCACGATGGGCATGGAGGCGCTTCACTGCCTCACGCCCGAGATGAACGAGAAGGAACTGTGGGTCCATCTGCTGGCCTACAACCTGATCCGCCTATTGATGGCGCAGGCCGCCAGCAATGCCGGAATCGACCCGAGAACGCTGAGCTTCAAGGACACCTCACAGTTGTGGACTGAATGGACCGCCCGTGGGCAGAGCGCGAGCCCCGCACTGTTTGCTCTGATCGCCCAGGTAAAGGTCGGAAAACGACCTAACCGAATCGAGCCGCGGCAGCACAAACGAAGGCCGAAACCGTTCCAATGGCTCAAGACTTCCCGCAGGATCGCTCGCGACAACATCACACGTTTCGGTCATCCGCGAGGGCCAAAGTAAGTGCCATTCGGACTAGCCCAACTTCCACAGTAGTCGTCCCGGAGGAAGAAAACGCCTTCGTTGTGGCGCGGGAACCACACTCGGTTTTCACTCTGAAACGTCGGCATTGTCGTGCGCGGTTGGTCGTCGGTACGGACGTTTTTGGCGAGAAAGCGCATGTAGTGCCGACCTACTGGGTTGCCGGGCTGGCGGACGATGTCGAAAATGCAGGGCATGTACCTGCGCTATACGACGCGACACAAGGACGGCAAGACGCACGTCTCCTGGCGCCTGGTGCGTTCGGTGCGGCGCGGACGCAAGGTGATTCAGGAGATGGTGGCGCAGCTCGGAGAACTCGATGCCGAGGGGCGAGCGCGCGCGACGTCGCTTGCACGAGAGATTTGCGGGCGAGCAGCGGAGCGCTCACAAGGCGCGCTGTTCGATGACGGGAGCACGGCCGAAGCGATCAAGGTCAGACTCGACGCAGTGCGGCTGGAGCGCTCGAGAAGCTTCGGCTCGGTGTGGTTGGGACGGCAGCTGTGGCAGGCGCTCAGACTCGACGAACTGTTCGAGGCCCTGCTGCCCCGAGGTCGGGAGTCGGTCGCTTGGGCCGATGTGATATCGATACTGGTGATTGGCCGGCTGTGCGAGCCCAGCAGCGAACTGCATGTGGCCGAGCAGTGGTACCGCACGAGCGCCCTGGAGGACTTGCTCGGTGTGGCCCCGCAGCAGTTGTACGAGGAGCGGCTGTACCGGGCGCTGGACCGATTGCTGCCGCACAAGGAGGCGATCGAGGCGCATCTGGTCAAGCGCTTCGGAGAGTTGTTCGATCTGGACTACGACCTGCTGCTCTACGACGTGACGAGCACGTACTTCGAGGGCGTGGCCGATCCGGCGATTGCCAAGCGCGGCTACAGCCGGGATCACCGGCCGGACTGCGTGCAGGTGAACATTGCACTGGTGGTGACCCGGGATGGAATGCCGCTGGGCTACGAGATATTCCCGGGCAACACCACCGACGTCACCACGGTCGAGCAGATCGTCTCGGGGATGGAGGCCCGCTTTGGCAAAGCCAACCGGGTGTGGGTGATGGACCGGGGGATGGTGAGCCGGGAGAACGTGGCGTGGCTCAAGGAGACGGGACGCCGCTACGTGATCGGCACCCCGAAGGCAGAGCTCAAGCGCTGGGCCAAACAGATCGAAGAGCGCACCGACTGGCGCCACATCCGCGATGACGTTGAAGTGAAGTTGTGCCGCAGCCCCGAGGGGGACGAGACGTTTGTGCTGTGTCGCTCGGCCAGTCGGGTCGAGAAAGAGCGGGCGATGCACGATCGGTTCAAGGCGCGCATCGATACGGCGCTCGCGAGCCTGGAGCGGCGCATCGAGAAGAGCAAGAAGCCGCTCGATCGGGGCCTCATCGAACGCCAGATCGGACGCTTGCTCGAACGCAACAGCCGGGCTGCCGGCGGATTCACGATCTCGATTACCGACGACGCGGCGCATGCCTCGGGAATCCGCATGAGCCGAGCGTACCGCGCCGATTGGACCGACTGGGCGCGGCTGAGCGAAGGCCTCTACATCCTGCGCACCAACGTCACCCAGTGGAGCGACGAGGAACTGTGGACGACCTACATCCAGCTGACCGAGGCCGAAGCGGCGTTCCGCGTGCAAAAGTCCGACCTGGCGATCCGCCCGATCTGGCACCACAAGGAAGGCCGCATCAAAGCGCACATCCTCGTGTGCTTCCTCGCCTACGCGTTATGGAAGACCTTGCAGCAGTGGCAATCGCGCGCAGGGCTCGGCCACTGCCCGCGAACCATCCTCACGGAGTTCGCGCGCATTCACGCCGCCGACATCGTGTTGCCGCTGGCGCATTCGAGCAAGCGCGAACTGCGCATACGTTGCGTCGTACGTCCGGAGCGCGCGCAGACCATCCTGCTCGAACGCCTTGGCCTGAGCCTGCCGCAACGCTTGAAGGCGCCACCAATGACTCAAATGTAGTGCCGACCTTGAACATTAACCCATTGATAATCCGCAAAACCGCCCCGCCAACTGTGGAAGTTGGGCTAGGCCGCCCGGGCGAACGCCGGGGAGCCTGCGCGCGATTCGTCGAGCCGCAGCGTCAGGCACCTGGCCGCACCGCCGGCTTTGACGAACTCGCCGAGCGGCAGCTCGATTACGCGATAGCCCGCCGACCGCAGGGCACGCTGCAACTGCGGCGAAGCGCGATTGACCAGCAGGTTGCCGGCCAGGCAGATGGCATTGCAGGCGAAGTCGCGCGCATCCTCGTCACCCACGACGATCCGCCGCGCGGCCGGCACGCGAAGCTCGATCTCGCTGCGCGCCGCTGCGTCGAAAGCCGGCGGATACCAGAGCAGCCAGCCGTCATCGAGCGGGCAGAAGCAAGTGTCGAGGTGGAAGTAGTAGGGATCGACCAGCCGCAGCGGCACGGTTTCGACCGACAGCGCTTCATGCAGCAGCACGCTGGTCGCCGCGCGGGTGCGCCTGCCATAGGCCACCCACAGGCAGCCGCGGGTCTGATCGTACAGCGCGTCGCCAGCGCCCTCGAATGCGATGCCGCCCGGCAGGCCGACGACCTCGAAGCCCTCGGCGCGAAACCAGCTTTCGAAATGGGTCTCTTCGCCTTCGCGCTCGGCATGGTGGAACTGCGCCGGTATCACCCGCCCGTCCAGCACGACGGCTGCGTTGGAAGTGAACACCATGTCGGGCAGACCTGGCACCGGCTCCACCAGGTGAACATTGGCAATCTGGCGCATGGCGGCGTAGAGCGCGTCCCACTGACGCGCAGCGAGCGCCGTGTCGACCTGCCCGGCATTGCCCTGCATCCACGGATTGATCACGTAGGAGACGCCGAAGTGGCGCGGCGGACACATCAGAAAACTGGCTTTCATGGGCTCGTGGCCTCCTTGCTTGCTTGCTGGCCGCCCGCCCCGGCAGGTCGCGGCGAGCACAAATTGATCCAGACACATCGGTGCGTCAGAACCCCCAGACACGTCGATGGTTCTTCGCACGCTGTGGCAGATGTGTCGGACAACGTCCACTGTAACCGCGGGTTGACTGTCGAATTGCAACGCGACGTTACAGCGGGGGTAATCGAAACCGCCCGCAAAGAGTCGGCCTGCAAGCCAGCAGGCACGGGCATTTCGAGGGCAACACGGCTGCGAGCCGCGTGGATCGGCGCTCTGCGGCATAGCATACCGCAGAGCGCCATTCGATGCGGCTCGCAGGCCGTTAGACGGTTTCGGTCTGCGGATTCATCCGCTCGACACTGCCGTGCAGCTTGTTGAGCGCGTTCAAGTAGGCCTTGGCCGACGCAACGATGATGTCGGTATCGGCGCCCTGGCCGTTGACGATGCGCCCGTCGCGCGCCAGCCGGACGGTGACTTCGCCCTGTGCGTCGGTGCCCGTGGTGATGGCGTTGACCGAATACAGCATGAGGTCGGCACCGCTTGCAACGATGCTCTCGATGGCGCGAAAGATCGCGTCGACCGGCCCACTGCCCTCGGCGGCGGCCTGATGCTCGGCGCCGCCGACCGCCAGCGTGAGCTGTGCGTTCGGCGTCTCGCCGGTCTGCGACAGCACCTTCGCGAAAAGCAGCCGGTAGTACTCGGTTTCCGGCGTGACACTCTCGTCGCTCATCAGCGCCTGCAAGTCCTCGTCGAAGATCTCGCGCTTCTTGTCGGCGAGCGCCTTGAAGCGCACGAAGGCCGTGTTGAGTACCTCTTCGCTATGCACCGGGATGCCGAGTTCCTGCAGCTTGGCACGAAAGGCGCTGCGGCCCGACAGCTTGCCGAGAGAGAGCCGGTTGGTTGACCAGCCGACGTCTTCGGCCCGCATGATCTCGTAGGTCTCGCGGTGCTTCAACACGCCGTCCTGATGAATGCCGGATTCATGGGCGAAAGCATTGGCGCCGACCACCGCCTTGTTCGGTTGCACCGGATAGCCGGTGATCTGGGAGACCAGCCTGGAGGTCGGCACGATCTGCGTGGCATCTATGCGCGTTTCGCAGTCGAACAGATCCTTGCGCGTGCGCACCGCCATGACGATTTCCTCGAGCGCGGCGTTGCCGGCGCGCTCGCCGAGGCCATTGATCGTGCATTCGACCTGCCGTGCGCCGGCTGCCACCGCGGCCAACGAGTTGGCGACCGCCATGCCGAGGTCATTGTGGCAATGGGTGGACCAGATCACCCTGTCGGAAGCGGGCACACGCTCGATCAGCGTCCGCATGCGCCCGCCCCATTGCGCGGGAATGCTGTAGCCGACGGTGTCCGGCACATTGAGTGTGGTCGCGCCGGCCTTGATCACCGCCTCGAAGATGCGACAGAGGAAGTCAATGTCCGAGCGTACCGCGTCTTCGGCCGAAAACTCGACGTCGTCGGTGAATTGCCGCGCCAGCGTCACCGCCGCCACCGCGGCTTCGACCACGCGATCCGGGCTCATCTGCAGCTTTTTTTCCATGTGGATCGGGCTGGTCGCAATGAAGGTGTGGATGCGCCCGCGTGCCGCCGGCTTGATCGCCTCACCGGCGCGGCGGACATCGTTCTCGCTGGCGCGCGCCAGTGTGCACACCGTCGAGTCCTTCACCGCCGCCGCCACGGCACGCACCGATTCGAAATCGCCGACCGAGGCCGAGGCAAAGCCGGCCTCGATCACATCGACCCGCATGCGCTCGAGCGCACGCGCGATGCGCAACTTCTCGTCTTTGCTCATCGCCGCGCCGGGGCTCTGCTCGCCGTCGCGCAAGGTCGTGTCGAATACGATCAACTGGTCTGTCATTTCCGTCTCCTGCTGGAATAGGTGTCAGCGTCGGCCTGCGCTCCTGGCACAGCCGGCGGGCAAATCTCGAATTGTGGGTGGGAGTTTTAGCGCGCGAGGCGCAGCAGCGGCCGGGCCAGCAGCAGGCGGCGCAGCGAGAGGTAGGGCGTAGCGATGAACGTCATGGCATCCATGACGCGGAATATAAAGACTTTCGATTTGCCGCGCAAGCTATGGTGGGGATAGCCCGCGGCTCTTGCGGCGCTTGAACCAGCGCCATGCCCAAAGCGCATAGCCCGAGATCGCGTATACGAGAAACAGCAGAAACAGATTGCCCTGCGGATAGGCCGATACGAACACGAACCCAAACACCAGCGCGAGGATGAACATGAAAGGCACGGTCTTCCTCAGGTTGATGTCCTTGCCGCTCCAGTAAGGGAAGTTGCTCACCATCGTGATGCCGGCGAACACCGTCAGCAGCGATGCCGGCCAGCGCACTTCTTCGCCGGTGTAGCCCATGTCGATCATCACCCAGACGAAGCCCGCCACCAGCGCCGCAGCGGCAGGGCTGGGCATACCCTGAAAGTAGCGCTTGTCGACCACATCGATGTTGGTGTTGAAGCGCGCCAGCCGCAGCGCCGCACCGACGCAATAGACGAACGCCGCAATCCAGCCCCAGCGGCCCAGACCGCGCAGCGCCCATTCGTAGATCACCAGTGCCGGCGCGGCGCCGAAGCTGACCATGTCGGACAAGGAATCGTATTCGGCGCCGAACTCGCTTTGCGTGTGGGTGAGCCGCGCCACGCGGCCGTCGAGCCCGTCGAGCACCATGGCGACAAAGATCGCCACCGCTGCATGCTCGAAACGCATGTTCATCGCCTGCACGATGGCGTAGAAGCCGGCGAACAGCGCGGCGGTGGTGAACAGGTTGGGGAGAATGTAGATGCCGCGCCGACGGATTTCTGGATTCATCAGCGCCTTGCGGTTCCGGGTGATCGGCATCGATGCTCGGCGGAATGCGGCGCGCGCCGCGATGGAGAGAATTGTACCGGAACGCCTGCTCGGGTCACCCGGATCGCAGGGCAATCGCTTACGTAGTTATCATGGATTCTTTGCTCGACGATGCGGAGAATGCTGTGTCGATCAGGGACTCACGGTAATCTTGATTGCGGTCGGCATGGGTACGGCGGCGGCGCAAGCCCATCTTGGAACCTTCTTCCTTGCGTAAGGTAGCCAGGACAAACTTGCGCAGCGTCGAGAAGTTGCGCGCCGAGTGCCCGGTTCTGGTGCGGCACTGATCCTCACGGAAGACCACATCGAGCGTCCAGTGCAGCCGGTTTTCAATGCCCCAGTGGCTGCGCGAGGCCTTGGCGAACATCTCTACCGTTTGCACGCCCGACGAACCGATGGCGTAGCGATGCTCGACGCTAATTTCATCGCCGATTTGCCGCACCGACTCGATCATGCCCACCCCGCCCAGTTTCTTCCACGCTTGGCACATCGACTTGTCCATCCAGGACACATCGTTGATCCACGTGTAACGGCGTGTCCAGATCCGGCCGTGATCCTTCTCGATGTCCTCGATGCGTCCGACCGTGAGCTTACCAAAGCCGGCCTTGCCGCCTTGCTCAAAGAACTCGCGAATCGCCTCGGCAAGATTCTTCTGGTTGTCCTTGACCTGCAAGAGGTAATCGCCTCCACGGGCGACGATGCGCTCGGCCAGCTCGGTCTGGCAACCAAGTGCGTCCATCGTTACGATGCATCCTTTCAAGATCAGAATATCGAGCAGCGACTTGACCCCCGTCAACTCGTGCCCCTTGCCGCAGGTGCCTTCCTGCGCCAGGCACAGGCCGCTTTGCACCGCGTAGGCCGTCACCATGTGCAGCAGCGCATTGCTGCCTTTGTTGCCCGAGCCTCGCAAGGTCTTCCCATCGATCGCCACCACGCCTTCGACCACCCCCGCCAGTGCGTTGATCCACTGCCGAAAGCGCGCCTCGAATACGCTTGCGTCCAGTACGCCAAACACGTCGCCAAAAGTGTCATGCGACGGTGTGCCCCTGTCCAAGCGCAAACCAAATCGTTCCTTGAGCCACTGCCGACGATCCTTGCACCAGTCGGCCACTTCGACCCAGTTGTCCGCTCCGCACAGGACCGCGCAGATTGCCATCACCAGAATCTGTGCCAGCGAGAAGCGCAGCGCCGCACCTTTGCGCTGGTCCGGCAGACCGGAAAATGTCTCCATCAACGTCATCTCGAAACCCTCCGAAAAGGTCAGAGTAGACGCCATTCATCCCGCAATGCCAAGCCCATGTCATAATATGTTGATCGTAAACGAATATTTACAAGAGTTTACGACGCCTGCGTAAGCGATTGCCCTGACCCGGATCGGTACGCCGCGGCTCAGGGCAGCTCGGCGAGCACGGTGGAAGTTGCCGACACCCTTTCGCCGACCGTGACCCGCGCCCGCGAAGCGGGCGGCAGATAGACGTCGACCCGCGAGCCGAAACGGATGAAGCCGTAGCGCTCGCCACGCGCGAGCTTGGTTCCCTTATCGACGTAGCACAGGATTCGTCTGGCGATCAGGCCGGCCACCTGCACGCAGGTCACGTCCTGGCCATCGCGCGTCTTTATCCAAAGCGCGTTGCGCTCGTTTTCGGTCGACGCCTTGTCGAGCGCAGCATTGACGAAGGCACCCGGGTCGTACCAGCGCTGCTGAACGTCGCCATCGACCGGCGAGCGATTCGAATGCACGTTGAAGACGTTCATGAACACGCTGATCTTCAGCGAAGGGCGCTTGAGGTAGGGATCCTCGACAGGTTCGACGACGACGACGCGCCCGTCCGCCGGCGACAGCACGTCCCTGGCGCCCTGCGGCACGGGCCGCGCAGGATCACGGAAGAACTGGACCACGAAAAGCGCGATCAGCCAGAGCGGAACCGACCACCAGCCTCCGGCGAAAACCATGACCGCCAGCGCAACAGCGATCGACGTGCCGATGAAGGGCCAGCCCTCCTTGGCGAGTATGGGGTGGGGGTAAGTCATGGTGACGGGTGACGGGTGACGGGTGAGAGCAGCGTGCGGATTCGATTCGTCACGCGTCACCTGTCACCCGTCACCGATTCTCAGTTTTTCGACTGATCGACCAGCTTGTTCTTGCTGATCCACGGCATCATCGCGCGCAGTTGCGCACCGACCTTCTCGACCTCGTGCGCTGCGGTGAGTCGGCGGCGCGCGGTCATCTCGGGATAGTTGGTGCGGCCTTCGAGAATGAATCGCTTGGCATAGCTGCCGTTCTGGATGTTGGCCAGGCACTCCTTCATCGCTGCGCGCGAGGCAGGACCGATCACCTTTTCGCCGGTGACGTACTCGCCGTACTCGGCGTTGTTCGAGATCGAGTAGTTCATGTTGGCAATGCCGCCTTCGAAGATCAGGTCGACGATCAGCTTGACCTCATGCAGGCACTCGAAGTAAGCCATCTCGGGTGCATAGCCGGCTTCGGTCAGCGTCTCGTACCCTGCCTTCATCAGCTCGACCAGGCCGCCGCACAGCACCGCCTGCTCGCCGAACAAGTCGGTCTCGGTTTCTTCGCGGAAATTGGTCTCGATCACGCCGCCCTTGGTGCCGCCGTTGGCCGCCGCGTAGGACAGCGCGAGATCACGCGCCTTGCCCGACTTGTCCTGATGCACGGCGATCAGGGAGGGCACGCCGCCACCGCGCAGGTACTCCGAGCGCACGGTGTGGCCGGGGCCCTTGGGCGCGACCATGATCACGTCGAGGTCGGCGCGCGGCACCACCTGGTTGTAGTGGATGTTGAAGCCATGGGCAAAGGCCAGTGTCCCTCCCTGGCGGATGTTAGGCTCGACGTCGTTGTAGTAGACCGCGGGAATATTCTCGTCCGGCAGGAGGATCATGACGACATCGGCGCCTGTCACCGCTTCGGCGACTTCCTTCACGCTGAGGCCGGCGTTGGTAGCCTTGCTCCATGACGCACCGCCCTTGCGCAGGCCGACGGTCACGTTCACGCCGGACTCCTTGAGGTTCTGCGCGTGGGCGTGGCCCTGCGAGCCGTAGCCGACGATGGTGACCTGCTTGCCCTTGATCAGCGATAGATCGGCGTCCTTGTCGTAATAGACTTTCATGCGTATTCCTTTCTGCTGCTTCGCCGTGAGGGGTAAGGGGTAAGGAGTGAGGATTGAGGGGCGGGGATGACGGCTCGCCTCACCCTTCACTCCTCACCCCTCACCTCCCACTATATTCTGAGAATGCGGTCGCCGCGGCCGATGCCGCTGACGCCGGTGCGCACCGTCTCGAGGATCAGCGACCGGTCTATCGCCTCGATGAAGGAGTCGAGCTTGGTCGCGGAACCGGTGAGTTCCATGACATAGGTGGACTCCGTGACGTCGACGATGCGGCCGCGGAAGATGTCGGCCATGCGCTTCATCTCCTCGCGATCCTTGCCGGTAGCGCGAACCTTGATGAGCATCAGCTCGCGTTCGATGTGCGCCGCCTCGGACAGATCCACCACCTTGACCACCTCGACCAGCTTATTCAATTGCTTGGTGATCTGCTCGACGACGTCGTCCGAGCCGATGCTGACGATGGTCATGCGCGACATCGACGGGTCTTCGGTCGGTGCCACGGTCAGCGATTCGATGTTGTACCCGCGAGCGGAGAACATGTTCGACACGCGCGACAGGGCGCCCGCCTCGTTCTCCAGCAGCAGCGAAATGACATGTCTCATTGCGAGAACCTCGTGCAGAAAGTTGCGATGAACCGCGCCTCACGCGATAGCGGGCTGCCATAGATCGGCACCCGTGGCGGCCGGCAACCGGTAAGCTGCCGCCGCGCGACGTGCGGGCCACTCGCCCGCGCGCCCCGCGCTTGCTGCGGATGGGTTGCTACAGATCCTCGGAGGACAGGATCATCTCGGTAAGACCCTTGCCGCCCTGGACCATCGGGTAAACGTTTTCCGTCTGATCGATCTTGAAATCGAGAAACACCAGATCGGTCTTGCGCTTGAACGCCTCGCGCAGCGCACCTTCGACGTCGCCCGGTTTGTCGATCTCCAGTCCGACGTGTCCATAGGCTTCGGCCAGTTTGGCGAAGTTGGGCAGTGAATCCATGTACGACTCGGAGTAGCGGTTGCCGTGGAAGAACTCCTGCCATTGCCGCACCATGCCGAGGTAGCGGTTGTTCAGGTTCACGATCTTGATCGGCAGGCGGTACTGCTTGCAGGTCGACAGCTCCTGAATGCACATCTGGATCGAGGCCTCGCCCGTCACGCAGGCGACCGGCGAGCCGGGATGTGCGAACTGGCAACCCATTGCATAGGGCATGCCCACACCCATCGTGCCCAGACCACCCGAATTGAGCCAGCGGCGCGGCTTGTCGAACTTGTAGTATTGCGCCGCCCACATCTGATGCTGGCCGACATCGGAAGTGACAAAGGCATCGCCCTTGGTCACTTCCCACAACTTCTGGATGACGAACTGCGGCTTGATGATCTCGTCGCTGTTCTTGTACTTCATGCAGTCGCGCGCGCGCCATTCGTCGATCTGCTTCCACCAGGTCCCCAGCGCCTCGGCATCCGGGCGTTCGCCGGTAGCTTCGAGTTGCCTGATCATCTCGTCGAGCACGTCTCCGACGTTCCCTACGATCGGCACATCGACCTTGACGCGCTTGGAGATCGACGACGGATCGATGTCGATGTGGATGATCTTGCGCGCCACCTGGGCGAAGTGCGCCGGGTCGCCGATCACCCGGTCGTCGAAGCGCGCTCCGACCGCGATCAGCACGTCACAGTACTGCATCGACATGTTGGCTTCGTAGGTGCCGTGCATGCCCGGCATGCCGAGCGACTGCGGGTCGGTGCCGGGAAAGCCGCCGAGGCCCATCAGCGTGTTGGTGATCGGGAAGCCGAGCGCCTTGACCAGCTTGGTCAGCCTGTCGGCCGCGTCCGACAGGATCACGCCGCCACCGGCGTAGACCATCGGCCGCTTGGCATCAAGCATCAGTTGGACGGCCTTCTTGATCTGGCCGGTGTGGCCCTTGATCACCGGGTTGTAGGAGCGCATCGCCACCGATTTCGGATAGCTGAAATCGCACTTCTGGGCCGTGACGTCCTTGGGAATATCGACCAGCACCGGGCCGGGACGACCGGTCGCGGCGATGTGGAAGGCTTTCTTGATCGCCGCCGCGATGTCTCTGACGTCCTTGATCAGCATGTTGTGCTTGACACAGGGACGCGTGATGCCGACCGAATCGACCTCCTGAAAGGCATCCTGGCCGATCGCACCGGTCGGAACCTGCCCGGAGATGATCACGACCGGAATCGAATCCATGTAGGCGGTGGCGATGCCGGTCACGGCATTGGTCACACCAGGGCCGGAGGTCACCAGCGCGCAACCGACCTTTTCGGTAGAACGGGCATAGGCATCAGCGGCGTGGACGGCCGCCTGTTCGTGGCGCACCAGAACGTGACGAACCTTCTCCTGCTTGAAGAGCTCGTCATAGATATGCAGGACTGCACCCCCCGGGTAGCCGAACAGATACTCGACCTTTTCTTCCTGGAGACACCTGATTACAATTTCCGCACCCGTCAAGACCATGGCCACACCCGCTAAGCTGAAAGGGAAGACTTGTAACCTTACTGACTCGCCCCAGTTTGGTCAAGTTTATGTTGCAGGGCAAAAACCTCTAAAAAACGGGTCTTTAAGGACTTCCTCTGGCCTCCCGCGTCGAGCTCTCGGATTTTCTCGCCAGCGTCGAGAAACGCGCCTTCAAGCAGGCGCTTTTCGCGTTGCGGGACCAGGAACTTGCCCTCGACGCCGTCCAGGACGCCATGCTGAAGCTGACCGAGAAATACGGCGACAAGCCGCCGGCAGAGTTTCCGATGCTGTTCCAGCGCATCCTGCAGAACGTCATTCGGGACTGTTTCCGCCGGCTCAAGGTCCGTTCGATATGGACCACACTGCTGTCGGCCTTCGGCAGCGACGACAACGACGACTCCGACCCGCTGGAAACCCTGGAGGCCCGGGACGGTTCGAATTTGGCCGCTTCGCCCCAGTCGCAAGTCGAGCAGTCGCAAGTGATGGCCATCATCGAGGCCGAAATCGGACGCCTGCCGGCGCGTCAACGGGAGGCATTTCTGATGCGTTACTGGGAAGAAATGGACATAGCAGAGACGGCGGCCGCCATGGGCTGCTCGGAGGGCAGTGTCAAGACGCATTGCTCGCGAGCCACGCATACGCTGGCGGCCGCTCTCAATTCAAAAGGTATAACGCTATGAACGAGCAGGAATTTGCCCTTCGGATCAAGCAGGAACTCGACCTCGGCAGCCACCGCCTGCCGGCGTCCGTGCAGTCTCGGCTGCAGGCGGCGCGGCTCCAGGCACTCGATCGGAAGCCGGCAAGGGTCGGAGTTTTGAGTCTCGCCGGCATCGGTCGGCTGGTCGAAGAGCACGCGCGCGAGTGGCTGGCGCCGGTAGTGAGCGCGGTCGCGCTGTCGCTGATGATGGTTGCCGGTTCGCACCTGACCGCGACGCAGCGTGCCGTGGAAAACGAAGAAATCGATAGCGCTCTGTTGTCCGACGATCTGCCGATCGACGCCTATCTCGACCGCGGGTTCGTCGCATGGCTAAAGCGCGATTCTCAGGGCTGATCCTCGTTCTGGCCCTGCTCGGGCCCGCCCACGCCGCTGGTCCGCTCGACACCGCACCCAGTTGGTCCGCGATGTCGGCCCAGGAACAGCGCGCGCTGGCGCCGCTCGCCGCCGAATGGGACACCCTCGACGGCACGCGCAAAACCAAGTGGCTGGGCCTGGCCCGACGATTCCCGTCGATGACGCCGCAAGAGCAGGAGCGCGTGCAGGCCCGGATGACCGATTGGGCCAAGCTCACGCCCGAGCAGCGTAACAAGGCGCGCGATCAATACCGCTCGATGCGCAAGAGCCCCCCCGAAGAGCGCGAAGCATTGAAGCAGAGGTGGCAGGAGTACGAGAACCTGTCCCCCGAGGAACGCCAGCACATGACCGACAAGGCTGCGCAGCCAGCCAACCGCCTGCCGGGCAAGCCGGCGACAGGCGCTGCCCGCCCGTAAGTGCGGGTGGGCGCCCCGGCAATTCCGGTCGCGGCGGCGACCCTGCCCAATGCCACGGTGCTGCGGCGGTTGGCAGCCATGCTCTATGAAAGTCTGCTGCTGGTCGGCGTGTGGGCGGCCCTGTTCTTCGTACCGCATCTGGTCATCGGCGTGGTCTGGCATCTAGTCGCGCCGCCCGCGGTGCTCGCTGTCCACCTCATCCTTGCGTTCGGCCTGTATTTCGTCTGGTTCTGGCACCGGGCAGGTCAAACGCTCGCGATGCAGACCTGGCGGCTCAAGCTGATCGACGCCTCCACCGGCGCCACGCTCACGTTGCCGCGCGCCATCGCGCGCTATGCACTGAGCTGGCCGTCGCTGCTATTTTTCGGTGCTGGCGTGCTGTGGAGCGTGTTCGACCGCGAACGCCAGTTCCTGCACGACCGCCTGGCCGGCACACGCATCGTGCAGCTTCCTCGCGGGTAGATCGACGTCTAGCAGCCTGTCGGACTTGATTCGTGGGATGCGTTGTCGCCAAACCGGGATGGATGCAAGGCGCACCGCGCAGGCAATGGTCGTTCCATTGCCAAGCGGTGCAACGCCGCAGACGCCCGGTTTGGCGGCAACCCTTCGGGACGGGGTCGATTTGGGCGCATCGCTGTGTTGCGCCTCCTCGCTTGGGGGACACCCAAGCTTCGTCGGCGCGCCTTGCGCTGCATCCCAAATCGACCCCGTCGCACCCACGAAGCAAGTCCGACAGGCTGCTAGCGCCGCTCGACCCACCACAGCATTGCCGCCGCAGTCGCCAGGAAGGCCAGGCTGGGTGTCAGCGCCGCCACAGCCGGCGGCCAGCTGTTGATCACACCGAGATTGCCGAACAAGCCGTTGAGCGCGTGAAAGCCGATGCCGATCATGATGCCGGCGAACACCTTCAGGCTGACCGCGCCCATGCGATCGTGCATGTAGGCGAACGGCACCGCCAGCGCCATCATCACCAGCGAGGCCAGCGGGTAGATCAGCTTCTTCCACACCGCGATCTGATAGCGCTCGGTACGCTGCTGGTTTTCCGACAGGTGATGAATGTAGGTGTTCAGGTTGGGCAGGGACATCCGCTCCGGCGCCACCAGCAGCACCGACAGCACCTCGGGCGACAGGGTCGACTTCCACAGCCTCTCGGGCAGACGGGTCACCGCGGTGCGGTCACCGAGAAAGGATGTCTGCACCACGTCGGTCAGCCGCCAGCTGTCCGGCCGCATGTAACGTCCTTCCTGCGCTTCGCTGATCGCCCTGAGCACCCACTTGTCGTCGAACTCGTACATGCGAATGCCGCGCAGCGTGGTGTCGGGCAACACCGTCCGCACGTTGAGAAAGACCTTTTCGTCGCGCACCCACAGGCCGGAGCGGAATTCCTGCGCCACCACCGAACTGGTGGCGGCCAGCCGCAGTTGCTGTGCCGCCCGCTCGGCCGGCGGCAGCACGACCTCGCCGAACAGGAAGGTCAGCACCACGAATGCGACGCCAATCAGGCCGAGCGTGCCGAGCAGCGAGCCGGTGGCCAGCCCCGACGCCCGCAGCACGGTGATCTCGGAATGCCGCGCCAGCAAGGTCAGCGCGTAGAGCGTGCCGATCAGCACGGCGATCGGAAAAAGCTCGTACACCCGGCCCGGCAGGCTCAGCAGGACGAACAGCAGCGCATGGTGAATCTTATAGTCGCCGCGTCCGATGTCGTCGATCTCCGCCATCATGTCGAAGAAGGCGAACAGCGCCAGAAAGGCGACCAGCACGAACAACACCGACAGGTAGATCTCTTTCGCGAGGTAGCGCTGATAGACCTTCATCACCGCATCCTGAACCAGGCGTACACCGCGATGCGGCGCCAGAACAGCACCAGCAGCAGCAGCACCATCACCAGGTGCACCGCGCCGAGGCCGACGTAAAACGAAACCCTGCCCTGTGCCACCATGGCCTGGGCGATGTTGATCAGGTTCGAGTAGGTGACGTAGATCAGCAGGGCAAGGATGAGGTTCATGCTGCGACCCGCCCGCGGGTTGACGAAGGACAGCGGAATCGCCAGCAGAGCGAGCATCAGGGCCGACAGCGGCAGGCCAACGCGCCACACGAATTCACCAAGATTGGCCCGCGTCGGCTCGCGCAGCAGCCGGTTGAAGCGGGCGGTCTTGGGCGAAGCGGCGACACCCGCCGCCTCCTTCTGCTCAATCCGAATCGCATAGCGGGAAAACTCGCTCTCGCGGTAATCCGGGGTACCGGCGACGCCCTCGTAGCGGCGGCCGTCGAGCAGCACCAGAAAGCGGTCGCCATTGGGCATGATCTCGGTGAAGCCCTCGGCCGCGACCATCACGCCGAGCCGGCCGTGCTGCACCGAACTGACGAACACGTTCTTCACGCGGGAGATGTCCTCGGCGATCGCCTCGACGAAAAACACCCGCTCGGCGTTGGACGATTCGCGGAAGTTGCCCGGCGACACCTGCGAGACATCGTCGCGCGTGGCAAGTCTCTCGCGCAGCTCGGCGCTTTTCTGCAGCGCCCACGGCGACAGGAACAGCGACAGCAAGGCCACCACCAGGACGATCGGCAGCGCGAAGCGCAGAACTGGAGAAATCCACGCCGTCAGCGGCAGTCCGGAGGAGAACCACACCATCATCTCGGAATCGCGGTAGCTGCGCGACAGCGTCAGCAGGATCGACACGAACACCGTCAACGACAGCACCACCGGCATGTAGTTGAGCGCACCGAAGCCGAGCAGCGCCAGCACGCCTTCCGAGGCGAGCTTGCCGCCCGCCGCCTGGCCGAGCAGGCGAATCAGCTGGGTGGTGATCAGGATCGCGAACAGCGCAACGAAGACGCCCGCAGCCGTATTGGAAAACTCGCGCTGGACCGAACGCTTGAAGATCATTGACCGTTACTGTTGAGGCCGCACGAATTGTCGGCGCGCGAGTCGCCGGATTGTCGAGGAGGCCGACGACGTTGTTTTTTGACGGGGCACGGGAGAATGGCGATAATCGCCGCAGTCCAGCAACCACGCGGATTCTCAAGGAGCAGCGAGTGGAATTTAGCATAAAAGCCGGCACGCCGGATAAGCTCAGGAGCGGATGTATCGCGGTCGGCGTGTTCGATGCGAAACAGCTCACGCCACCCGCTGCCGCGCTCGACAAGGCTTCCAGCGGCTACCTGTCCGAGATCCTGCGCCGCGGCGATCTCGAGGCCAAGGCCGGGGCCACGTTATTGCTGCACAACGTGCCCGGCACCGCCTGCGAGCGCGTGCTTCTGGTCTCGCTGGGCAAGCAAGCCGAGTTCTCCGACAAGAAGTTCCGCTCGGCCGTCGGCGCCGCCGCGAAGGCACTCGCCACCTGCGGCAGCAAGGATGCCGTGGTATGTCTGCTCGACCGCTTGGTCGCCGCGCGCGATGCGCGCTGGCACGGACGGCAGGCCGCGATGCTGCTGGCCGACTCGAGTTATCGCTTCGAGGCCACCAAGTCGAGGAAGCAAGATGAGCACGACAGGCCGCGCGGTCCGTCGAAGATCACCCTGCTGGTCGCCGACAAGTCGGATGTCTCCGATGTGCGCAGCGGCGCTGACCAGGGTAGCGCGATCGCCAGCGGCATGGCGCTGGCCAAGGAACTCGGCAATCTGCCGGCCAACATCTGCACGCCGACCTACCTGGCGCAGCAGGCCAGGGCCCTGGGCAAGGCCCACAAGTTCAAGGTCGAGGTGCTCGAGCGCGCCCAGATGGAAAAACTCGGCATGGGTTCGCTGCTCTCGGTGGCCGCCGGCTCGGCCGAGCCGCCCAAGTTCATCGTCATGAAGTACCAGGGCACCACCAAGAAGGGCGCCAGGCCGGTCGTGCTGGTCGGCAAGGGCATCACCTTCGACACCGGCGGCATCTCGATCAAGCCGGCCGCCGAGATGGACGAAATGAAGTACGACATGTGCGGCGCGGCCAGCGTCTTCGGCACCCTGAAGGCAGTCGCCACCCTGGGCCTGCCGCTCGATGTGATCGGCATCGTGCCGAGCACCGAGAACATGCCGGGAGGACGCGCCACCAAACCCGGCGACATCGTCACCTCGATGTCCGGCCAGACCATCGAGATCCTCAACACCGATGCCGAGGGCCGGCTGATCCTGTGCGACGCGCTGACCTATGCCGAGCGCTTCGATCCGGACTGCGTGATCGACATCGCCACGCTGACCGGTGCGTGCATCATCGCGCTCGGCGCGATCCCCTCGGGCCTGCTGGCCAACGACGACGATCTGGCCGCCGAACTGCTGGCGCGCGGGCAGGACTCGGGCGACCGCGCCTGGCAACTGCCGCTGTGGGACGACTACCAGGAAATGCTCAAGAGCAATTTCGCCGACATCCCGAACATCGGCAGCAAGGGTGCCGGCACCATCACCGCCGCCTGTTTCCTCGCGCGTTTCACCAAGAAGTACAAATGGGCACACCTCGACATCGCCGGCACGGCGTGGAAATCCGGCAGCGAGAAAGGCGCCACCGGCCGCCCGGTGCCACTGCTCACCCAGTTCCTGCTGGCACGCGCCAGGCTCGCATGACCAAGGTCGAGTTTCACCACAACGCGCCCGACAAGTTCGCGGCGGCGGCACGCCTGATTGGCGCCGCAGTCGCCAACGGTGCGCGCGTGCTGGTCTTCGCGCCCCAACGCGATGTCGCCCAGCGCATCGACCAGGTGTTGTGGACCTACGCGGCGCTGTCCTTCGTGCCGCATGTCGCCGCCGATTCGCCGCTCGCCCAGGAGACGCCGGTGTTGATCGCCGGCAGCCTCGAACACCCGGCGGCGGCCGGTCACGACCAGGTGCTGGTCAATCTCGACGGCGAACTGCCGCCTGCGTTCGCGCGCTTCGAACGGCTGATCGAGATCGTCGGCAGCGACGACGCCGATCGGCTGCCGGCGCGCAGCCGCTTTCGCTTCTATCGTGATCGCGGCTACCCGCTGACGACGAACGATCTGTCCATCAACTGAAACACCAGGGTGACACCATGAGCGACATCCTCGGACAAGCCGACGCACTGATCCGGCGCCACCGCAGTTTCGTGGCGAGCGCCACGGCCCGCCAGCCGGCCGAGGATCTGCCGGTGCTGACCGAGGTCGTCGATTTCGCGCCACCGCCCGGCCAGACCGATCCGGCGCTCGTCGAGGCGCAGATTGCGCAGCGGGTCGAGGAACTGCTGCCCTCGCGCGTCGAACAACGGCTTGCCGAGCTGCTGCCGCAGCGCCTCGAAACGGCGCTCGCCGCGCGGCTCGCCGAAGAGCTGCCGCAGCGTATCGAGGATGCGCTGCCCGAGCGCCTGGCCGAGGCCCTGACCGATGAGCTCGAGGCCGTTTTGCCCGAACGAGTGGAACGCCGCGTCAATGAATTGCTGCCGCGGCGCGTCGAAGAGGCGCTGACGCGCGAACTGGCCGAGCGGCTGCCGCTCGAGATCGAAGCGGCGCTGCCGATCCGCATCGAACGGCGCATCGCCGAAACCTTGCCGCAGCGCGTCGAGCAAGCGCTGCCGGCGCGGCTGGCCGAAGCCCTGCCGCGGGCGGTCGAAGAAGCCCTGCCGAAGCGCCTGGCCGAGGTGCTGCCGGCTGAAGTGGAAGCCGCGCTGCCGGCGCGCCTCAAGGAAGTGCTGCCGCAACGCCTGGAGCAGGTGTTGCCGGAGCGCATCGAAGCGGCATTGGCCGAGCGGCTCGACCAGGCCGTACGCGAACGCTTCGGCCGCGAACTGCAAAAACACCTGACAGCCCTGCAACCCACGCTGATGCAATCGATCGAGAGCTGGGTCGAAGCAGAGTTGCCGCAAATCGTTTCGCGCGAGGTCGACAGCCTGACCCGTCGCATCACGGCGAGCACGCTGTCCCATCTGCACGCCAATCTGCTGCCGCAATTGACGGCGCTGATCGACTCCTCGTCGCTCGACGAAACCGGCAGCGGCAGCGGCAGCGGCAGCGCAAACCCGAAGTGGAACAGCGTTTTCCGCCCCGACTGAGGCAATTGCGATCTTGCGAGGCACCGGCCTGGCAACCGCATGGATAGGCGATCTACGGGATGTCACCCCGGAGATCGCCTATCCATGCGGCTCTCGGGGCAGGCGCTATTTTCGCCGCAGGAAGAATTCGAACTCGTCGCCGATGGTGTTCTCCGACAGCAGCTCGTTGCCGGTCTGTCGGGCGAAATGCTGGAAGTCCTTGATCGAGCCGGGGTCGGTCGCCACGATGCGCAGGATCTGCCCCGAGGTCATGGTCGCCAGCGCCTTCTTGGCGCGCAAGATCGGCAGCGGGCAATTCAGGCCACGTGCGTCGAGTTCTTTGTCGGTTTGCATGCTTGCCTCTGCTGGTCTGAGTAACGAACGGTCATTTTACCGGTGCTTCAACTGCCTGCGCGTTGCTGTTTCGCCTCTTCGGCCTGGCGCGTCTTGAATTCCCGCAGACGGGCATCGATCGCCGACTGCTCGTAGAAATCGCCGTCGCCGGCTTTCTGCGCGATCTGCAACTGCTCCACCGCGGCGATCAGATTGCCCTGCAAGGCGTACAGCTCGCCCAGCGCGCGATGCTGCGCCGACTGGCGGCCGACGGCGGCCAGCCCGCGCGCCTGCAGCTTGTAGAGCTGCGGATCCTGCGTTCGCACCGCCAGTTCGCGGCCGATGATGTCGAGCGCCTCCGGCGCCCGCCCGTTGCCGAGCAGGAGCTCGATCTGCTGGTAGAGCAGAGCCCGATTGAGCGGGTAGCGCTTGCGCGCTTCGCCAACCAGCTTGATCGCGCCCGCGGCGTCGGCCTGCGCAGCTCGGATCTCGCCGGCCAGGGTTTCGAGCATCGGCGTAGCGAGTCCGGCACGCCGCGCCTCGGCCAGTTCACGCTCGGCCCCCGGATAGTCCTTCGCGCGGGCCAGCGCGCGCGCCAGCCCAAAATGCGCCACGCCGGGATCGACCGCCTTGTCGCGCTGCCGGTCGCGCGCCTCGGCAACTGCCTCGTCGGGCGTGCCCCGTTGCGAACGCAGCTTGGCGCGCACCAACTGGAAATCGAGCGAGTCGGGCACCTGCCGATAGGGCAGGCTGCGCACCCGGTTTTCCACATCGCTGATGCGCTCGGTGGTCAGCGGGTGGGTGCGCAGGTAGGCCGGCGCATCATTCTCGTAAAGCCGGCCCGACTGCTGCAGCCGCTCGAAAAAGCTCGCCATCGCGCGCGCATCGTAGCCGGCGGCTTCGAGCGTCTGCAAGCCGACACGGTCGGCTTCGCGCTCGAAATCGCGCGTGTAGTTGATCTGCGACTGGACCGCCGCCGCCTGGGCCGCCACCACCGCGGCCTCGCCGACCTGGGAATTGCCGCGCGAGGCCAGTATTGCCACCACCAGGCCAGCCAGTGCGACCAGCGCGTTCTGCCCCTGCTTGCTGACCATGCGCACGATGTGGCGCTGGGTGACGTGCGAAATCTCGTGCGCCAGCACCGAGGCAACTTCCGATTCGCTGCGCGCCGCGAGGATCAGCCCGCTATGCACGCCGATGAAGCCGCCCGGCCAGGCGAAGGCATTCAGGGTGTTGTCGCGCACCGCGAAGAAATCGAAGGCCTGCCGCACGTCCGGGCTGGCGGCCACGAGCTTGCCGCCGATCAGGTTCAGGTAATCCTCGATCTCCGGATCGTCGAGATAGGCCGGATCGCGCCAGCGCATCTCGCGCATGAACGATTCGCCGACCCGCCGTTCGGCCGCCGGCGAGATCTCGGCCTGCGCCGACTCGCCGAGATCCGGCAGGCCCTCGGCGCCGACCCGCGGCAACATGGCGATGCAAACCAGCAGAGCAATCAGGCGGTGTTTCACGGTGTTGTGATAAGAATGAATCGAGTTCCTGCGCGCTCACCGGGCCTGCCGGACGCGGCGCGCATTCGGCGCCCCGGCCCGCCATGATAAGCCCAAGGGCGACGATATACCCTGGCTAGCAGCCTGTCGGGCTTAACATATAGCCACCCGCCCCCAGTCACGAGGCAGCAAGCAGATGAGCGAATTCACCCATTTCGACGCCCACGGCCAGGCCCACATGGTCGACGTCGGCGGCAAGGCGCACACCCAGCGCAGCGCCCGCGCCGCCGGGCGCATCGTCATGCAGCCGGCCACCCTGGCGATGATCCGCCAAGGCGACGCGAAGAAAGGCGACGTGCTGGGGGTGGCGCGCATAGCGGCCATCCAGGCGAGCAAGCGCACCTCGGACCTGATCCCGCTCTGCCACCCGATCGGGCTGACCCGCGTAGCCTGCGAATTTTCCATCGACGACGCGGCGAATGCCATCGACTGCGAAGTCATCGCACATACTGTCGGCCCGACCGGCGTCGAGATGGAAGCGCTGACCGCCACAGCGGTCGCGCTGCTGACGATCTACGACATGTGCAAGGCCGTCGACCGCGCCATGCGGATCGAGAACGTGCGGCTGCTGGAGAAGGACGGGGGCAAGTCGGGGCACTGGGTCGCCGCACCACCGGTGTGACCCAGGCACGGCGCACGCATCTGCGGCCTTTCAGTCCTGGTCATCGTGCTTCGACTGCGTCCTGAACACCTCGAGTGCGCGCTCGATGACCATTCGATCGGCGACATCCTTGTCGCGCATGGTTTGCTTCGTCAGCAGCAAGCCTTCGAGCCCGACTGTCCGCACCGGAATGCCGTCGAGATCGATCGTTTCCGCATAACGGCGCAGCGAATCGTAGGTCTGGCCGTTGGCGTTGAGCATGATGTCAACCACGAAGGCATCGGCAACCCGGATGTTCTCGCCTTCCTCGAACCACGCCGGCTCGATGTCCACGGCCGCCCGGTCCGGCAACACCATCAAGGCATCCTTGACGCGCTGACCAGCCTGCGCGGTGGCAGGAACCAGCAGGTCAATATCCGTCGTCGCGCGCTGGTATCCATGAGCCGAAAGCGCGTAACCCCCGATCAGCAGGTAGTCAACGCCATGCTGGTTCAATGATCGCAGCAGCAGCTTGAGGTCTTCGACCGTCGCCGGGCGGCTGAACTCGTCCATTACGCGCGCTTGGCCGCAAGGCGTCCCATGCCGCGCGCGAGGCATTCCTGCTCGTGCCGGTTGGCCTCTTGGTGCGAGCGGAAGCGGTAAACGCCCTTGGGAATGAAGGTGGTCGGCGACAGCCGCGCAACGGTCTCGTTGAAGCGGGCACCTTGGGCGAGCAAGCGGCCGCTCGCCTGCATCTCGATTGCCGGTTCACTTCTTGCCCCTACCTGTTTCATTCTGGCGCCTCGCTAAACGACCCGGTTGCATGATAGCCGAGTTGGAATGAGCACCGCTGAGCAAGAAACGCTGCAACCCGGCTCAAGCCCGGCATTCGTGCCGGATCCTCGCGCCACCATGAAGGCGGTCTGCCTTTCAGTGCGGCGAATCGGTTGAACTGCACAACAAATTGACCGCCTGCACACCCGTAGTTAAACTATAGCCATTCAGTAAAACATCGAGACGTCACCATGCAGACCGTTCGAACTCTGGCAAAAGGCCAGGTCGTCATTCCCATGCAACTGCGCAAGCTTTTGTCCATCGGGGTTGGGGATCTGCTGGAGATCGCCGTCGTCGATGGCCACATCGAACTGCGCCCGCTGCCAGCCGACCCGATCGCCGCATTTGCCGGATCGCTGCGAGGCGGCGAGAGCCTCGCGCAGGGCCTCGAGGACGAGCATCGCCACGAAGTGGAAGGCGATGCAAGCCGTTGAACCGATATACGTCCTCGACGCCTGTGCGCTCCTGCGGCTCGCCCAGGCCGAGCGTGGCAGCGAGGTCGTGCGAGACTTGCTCTACGCGGCAACGCGTGGCGAAGTCGGGTTGATGATGCACCAGATCAATCTCGGCGAAGTCGTGTATCGCATCGGCAAGGCACGCGGGTGGGAGATCGCCGAGCGAAAGCGCGGTGAAATCGCACTGCTCCCGATTCGGATCGTTCCCTTCGACGACCGGCTGTTCTGGGCGGCCGTCAGGCTCAAGTCAGATTTCCCGATCTCCTATGCGGATGCGTTTGCCGCTGCGCTCGCCATCGACAGCAGCGCCACACTCGTCTCCACCGATCCCGAGTTCGATGGGCTCGGCGATCGGTTGACAAGAGTATCCGGGTAGATCGGTCCGCGGTCACGCCGGCCAGGTCAGGTCCGCTCGAGTGGCGGGAGTTCAAGTAGTAACATTTCTACCCCAATCCCCCGCCAGAGGTACACCATGACCATCACCACCTTGTCGAGCAGGGAATTCAATCAGCGCGCCAGCGATGCCAAGAAGGCAGCCAACAAGGGGCCGGTATTCATTACCGACCGCGGCCGACCGGCACATGTCCTGTTGAGCATCGAGGACTATCGCCGGCTGACGGGTGGGCAAACGACGCTCGTCGAGGCGTTGGCGCAGCGTGGCGTAGCGGATTTCGATTTCGAAGCACCTCGGGCCGGTGTCCTGTATCGTCCTGCTGATTTGTCCTGATGTTCCTCCTGGACACCAATGTCGTGTCCGAGCTACGCCGGCCGGACAGAGCCGACCCCGGGGTGCTGGCGTGGGCGTCCGCGACGCCGCTTGCCAGCTTCTTTCTGTCGTCCGTCACGGTGCTGGAACTCGAACTCGGCGTGCTGTTGCTCGAGCGCAGAGACGCAACTCAAGGGGCAGTCTTGCGAACCTGGATCGACGACCAGGTGCTGCCCCGGTTCGAAGGACGCATCCTCGCCATCGATACTGCGGTTGCGCGTCGTTGCGCACGGCTGCATGTGCCAGATCCTCGCGCAGAGCGCGATGCGCTGATTGCGGCGACCGCCCTCGTACATGGCATGACGGTCGTAACCGGGAACGCGCTCGACTTCGAGGCGACAGGGGTCGCCCTTTTCAACCCCTGGAAATCGCAATAGGATCACCGCAACCGGGTTGCGCCGAATGTGGTGCGAACGTGGGCCCTCTGCGATGTAGGCTCACTCACGTGGAGTTCGACTCGGTCGGCGCGAGTCGGCGAAGCACGCATTGAACGACGAACATCACAGACAGAAATCAAGTCGATTCTGCAGGCTTCTTTCGACGCATTCCTGAAATTCGCCGGCAATCGACCAGCGCTTCGAAACCCGGGATGCTAGAATCTGACCATATGGTCATTGAAGGACGGGTCGCATGCGTATCGTTCCAGTTGTCGAAGCCAAGGCCCGTTTTTCCGCGCTGCTGGCTGCGGTTGAAGCGGGCGAGGAAATCGCGATCACCCGGCGCGGCCAGGTCATCGCCAGGCTGGTGCCCGATGCGTCGCGAACTGCGGCGGACATCTTCCGGGCGTTCTGGTCAGAGGGCGATATCGACCTGCGCGAGCAGCCCGACCAAGCGCCAGATCCGGCAAGCGCCTGGGATTGACCTCTTTGCGCTATCTACTGGATACCAATATCTTCATCGCGGCGCTCAAGGCTCACGCTGCGCTTCGCGCCCGCCTCGAAGCGACCGCCGCCTCGGCGCTGGTTCTCTCTCCAGTGGTCCTGGGCGAACTTGAAACAGGTATCGAAAAAAGCACCCGCGCCGAACATAACCGGTCGCGTCTCGCCGCGATAGTCGAGCGGATCGAGATCGTTCCGATCGACGGAGCGGTCAGCGGCGTGTATGCCCGAATCCGTGCCGACCTGGAGCGCAAGGGCACGCCGATCGGCGCGAATGATCTGTGGATCGCAGCTCAGGCGCTGTCTATCGGCGCGACGCTGGTCACCGATAACGTCAGCGAGTTTTCCCGCGTCGCCGGCTTGCATTTCGAAAACTGGATCGAGTCGGATACGGCGTGAGCGCTCGCTTGCCGGATCCTTGCACGTCGACCGACGCGCGATCAGGCGGGCGGGAGGCCGGACGTCAGAATCTCGCGGCAATGGTACGCCGCAAGCCTCACCAATAGGGCCTGTGCGGGCATGCGTGGCTGGGAGGCGCATGGATAGGGCTTCTACGGGCAATGGATGCCGGAAGCCCCGTGAACAGACGCTCTTTGGCATCCCTCGCCTGAGAGGGCCGCCCCATGCGGCTCGCAGACGGGAGGGAAAGTCAAATCGAGCCCCTTTTTCCCGCTCTTCCCGGGGGAATCACGGCGGAGGGTCGCCAGAACGTGAAGCGACGCCAAACGGCGTCACCACACCGTCTCGATGCCGAAATCCCCGAACGCCGGGTCGCAGGTCACCAGCGGCACCTCTTCGATCTCCGACTGTGCGGCAAGCATGCGATCGAAGGGATCGCGATGATCCGCGGCAAAGCTGCCCGCCCGCAAAGCATGCGCGTGGTTGATCGATAGAGGCAAAAAGCCGTCGGCCGCAAGCAGTTCGGCAAAGCGCCGCGTTGCGCCCGGCACGCCTTCGAGCTTGCCAAGACGCTGCTTGGTCGCAATCTCCCAGGCGCAAGCCGCGCTTACCAAAATCTCGTTGGCACTATCGGCGATCCGCAAACGCGCCCCGGATGAAAGGCGCGGATCGTCGGTGAACCACCAGAGCAAGGCGTGGGTGTCGAGAAGAAACGTCACTGGCCCTCCCACGCGCCAAGCTCGTCCTCGGCCAGCGGCTCGAAAAACGAGTCATCGAGCCGCCCCTTCAGCCGACCCGGCTGCCGCTGAGGCGGCTTGCTCTCGAGGGGCATCAGACGCGCATAGGGCTTGCCGGCCTTGGCGACAATGATCTCCTCTCCCGCATGCGCCTGCTCAAGCAGGCGGGAAAGATGGGTCTTCGCTTCATGGACGTTGACGATGACGCTCATTAGAACCCCTGTTAGTCTAGTTCGATGACTAAGTCTATCACGCCGAGTCGGCTTGCCGGATCCGCGGCAGATCGTCCGATCGTGCTCACGCGCGCGGCCTGCGACTGACTCAGGCCGGCCCCGGCGATGTGTGCCCCGACCATCGAACACTGCGGTATCCAGCAAGGCGCATGGACAGAGCCTCTTCGGGCAGCCATGGCTGGAAGGCTCGTGGATGGGCGATCACGAGGGCACCCGGCCTGCGAGGCCCGGCCCGCGCGGCTCGTGGCCGCAGGTGCCGACCTTCATGTCGAGCGACTGGGTTTCGCAATGAGGGGAAACCGCTCGGGGTGGCGAATGGACTCCACCGCAAGATCCACGTCGAGGTCAGGCCAATAGAGGTGGTGGGCTTTCGGGCGCTCGACGTTCAGAACCTTCCCAATGGGCGCATCTCTGAACCACGGAAACTCGGCGAATGGCATGAACAGTTCTTCGTCCCCAAGCAGCAGCCACAAGCCGTGCTTCGAGACGTTGGTGACTTCAACTTCCAAAGTGTTTGTACCAAGCGTCCCGGATAACATCTTGATGTTCCTCGATCAGCCTTTGCGCGGCTCTCAATTGCCGCTCGTTCAACCCGAAATTGTGGGCAAACTCGATCTCTGGCTCAAGCCAGAATTTCGCCTCGCCATCGGGGCAGAAGACGTGCACATGACAACGCGCCTCCTCACGGGAGAAGAAGTAGAAACGGAACTCCCCGTCACGAAATACCGTCGGGCTCATACTTGATCATTGTAACCCCGGCTACTTGCTGTAAGCGGAACCTGACGCCGAACCCGACCAGATCGGTGATTGCCTGAAGAGAACGCGCGCGTCATACCGCTGTCGGTCGGATCCGCTTGGGTGCGACAAACGCGCGCCTCGCGCCCTTACCCTTGAATGGCTTGCGGCAAGCAGTAGCTGCGACCGCGGAACCATGCGACGATACGCTCGCCCAAAGTTGGACCACAAGACCATGAAACCCTCCGAAGTCCTGACATCCCACCGCGCCGCGATTCGCGCCGTGGTCGAATCCCACAACGCCCGCAATGCGCGGGTATTCGGATCAGTCGTTCATGGCCGCGACACAGAGCAAAGCGATCTGGACATTCTGATCGATCCGACGCCCGAGACCACGCTGTTCGACATCGGCGCGATTCGGCACGAACTACGCAAGCTGCTCGGCGTGTCGGTGGACGTGCTGACGCCCAACGCCCTGCCCGACGAGTTCCGCGCTGCGGTGCTCGCCGAGTCGCGCCCGCTATGAGCCGCGATCCGAAACGCCTGGCCGACTATCTCGGCCACATCGCACAAGCCATAGAGCGCATCCGGCGCTACTGCGACAACATGGACGAGGCCACGTTTCTTCAGAGCGAACTGGTGCAGGATGCCGTGATCCGCAATCTGGAGGTCATCGGCGAAGCAAGTCGCGACATCGAGCGCGATCATCCCGACTACGCCGCCGCCCGTCCGGAGCTGCCGCGTGGCATCGCCTGCGAAATGCGCAATGCGCTCGCGCATGGTTATTTCAAGGTTGATCTGGAGATTGTCGGGAAGACCATCCACAGTGACTTGCCGAACCTTCATCGCCTGGCGCACTCGCTCGGCGACGAGTTGACGTAGGCAATCTGGAAAACCGGCCCCGTTCGACGAAATATCGATTTCGCCGTACGAGAGCCGCGCAAGGAATACCGGCCATCGAACCCTTCGGTATATCCGGCGAGGCGCATGGACAGGGCTTCTACGGGCAAGGGATGCCGGGAACCGCGAACAAGCGATCGTGGGCGCACCCTGCCTGTGGGGAACGCTCCATGCGGCTCGCAGACGGGAGGGAAATTCAATCAATCCTGGCTCCTTTTCGGCCTGGTAGCTTTCGCGGGGCTTCGTGTCGACTCAATAGTCGACCTTGAGTATCGCCCGCAAGGCAAGCGACGAACGATCAAAGACAGCGATAGCTTGCACGCCCCTCCCATCGAAGAGGATCGCACCGTTCCGATCTGGCGGATCGCCGAGTTCGGCCATCTCCTGCTCGAGCTGCACCTTCTTCTTCATCGAGATGCCAGATACTTCATTTATCGGCTTCAATTGCGCCCGCAAGTCTGAGGCGCCTTGTTCCCACGGCCTGAAATAGCGGGGCATGGCGATAACGTCTTTTCCGGTCTGCAGCGCCGACTCGACGATTCGTGCTCGCTCGCCTTGATCCGTCGGAAGGGGGGCCCAGACCCATTCCGGCAGGCTGCGCCAGGAAGGCACGAATGCAGGGTTGTCCTTCCGTGCGAGATCGATCTCACCATCGTCGATAGCGGAAGCCTGAACGACTTCCAGTCGATCCGCCGAGAACGTGTAGAAGAGCGGCCGGCCGTTCCAAAGAGTCAACGTGCCATAGACAAGCGCGGCGATCTGAATGACGGCGATGACGCTTAAGTCATGACGAAATTCCGTGCGCGGCTTTTTCGGATTGGCGATGACCAGAGTTGCCAGCGGCCCGAGTCCCACGTCGACCACCGCCATGACCGCCGCAACTTTGAGCGCACCAACCAGGTACCAGCCAGGCCAGTGGTACCAGCCGATATGAAGCGCAGCGAGAACGAGCGTCAGAACACACAAGCTCACAAGGAGATGCAGGGAGAACGCTTTGGCTCTGAAAGGCATCACTTCGGGCTCCGGCCTGGTACAGGCCACACGGGAAACAGCGACGAGCTTTGCTGCGCGGCAAATCCCCCCACACAGCATGCGGCCGGATTCTAACGCTTTCGGCAAGCCGCCTGATCGGGCGGAACGATTTTATTGCGGCTGATCGTTGGTCATATGGCCCCTCCACAAGGAGAAGTGCCCCTCTTCGGTTTCCCGATAGGGGCACTGTATTTCTCGAATCTGGACTGCCAACTCGTTACTTGGTTACCAAATTGACGGGGTACGCAACTTCGCTAGCTTTCCGGAATCAGTTACTTGCATTCCGCCGGAGCAAATCGCGCAAGCAACGCTGCAGCAGGTGCAGTAGTCGGCATTGCCGGGACTCTAGCTGCTGCAGTCGCGGCAGAAGCAGACGAGCATCCCCAATCGATCGCTCCCGTCTGGCCTGCAGCCGCTGCCAAAGCCAGAGTCGTCGGAACGGGCGGGCTGCCAACCATAACGGACGGCGTCAGCGTAATCTGATTGGCACCGGCAGCAATTGTACCGACGTTGTTTTGGTCATAAGTAATCGTGATGACGCCGGACGGATCCGCAACGGTGATCCCAGTCACATACTTTGACGCAGGAGGATTGGCTACGACTTGAGCCACATAGGCAGTAACGCCATTCATGCCGTCGGACGAGTACATCGACGTCAAGTCCTGCTTGACAGCGGCAGCTAGGTTCAAGCCTTCAGTAATCTTCGCGCGAACGGTGTAGTCCTGATACGCCGGAAGCGCAACCGCAGCCAGAATACCGATGATCGCGACGACGATCATCAGTTCGATCAGCGTAAAGCCCTTTTGAATCTGTTTCATTTGTGCTTCTCCTTTTGAGTTGAATGAGGCGCGGTGGCGCTCGGGTTTCTCTTATGCAGAGGCTGTGCCAGCTTGCGAAAAAAACCGGCTTTCTTCCTGTGTTTCAGTGACTTGCACAATAGCGCGTGATGCACTTCACGGCCACCCGAGGCATCCGACTGACGATTTTCGTCACCCCCATGCCCGGAATGGTCCCGCACCCTGCGCGGCCGACGCAGTGTGCAGCAGAAATGCCAAAGCAATATGCGGAACGGAGCCCCATTCGCCCAAGCGTCGCGGCATTCTACCTGCCTTGCAGGCTATGGTGACCCCGCAATTATCGGCGGTTGTCCAGGCGACATGAGGATTGGAATCGGCGAATCGGCTCTTCATCCGATGACAGTCAGGTTTGCCGTGCCTGCCTGCACGAATCCGCGTGGGCCGGTTTCGCATGTTTCGGCTCGGCCGTTGGTGCGGCAGGAAACCGCGGCCCACGCCGACAGCGCAAGACCGGGCAGAAAACCATTTGCGCCAGAATATCATTCTGATATACTTCATTCATGCACGTGATTTCGATCAAGATGCTCCGGGAATTCTGGCAGAAACATCCGGAAGCGGAAGGCGTGCTGCGTGAGTGGCATAGCGTGGTTGAACACGCCGAATTCAAGGACTTCAACCACGTTCGGAAGGTATTCAATTCTGCTGACTACGTGCCGCCCTTTACGGTCTTCGACGTCGGCGGAAACGACTACCGCGTGGTGGTTGTCGTCAGGTATCGGTTCAAGAAGGTCTTCGTGCGCCATGTACTGACGCACCGGGAATACGATGACTGGAACAAGCTCTATCGAAAGGGCAAGGTTTGATCATGGGCGTCTCTGATTCTCCGTTCGACATCGAGGCACTTCAAGCCTCCTGGCAGGCGTTCGATGCCATGGCGCATCTTCGCCCGATCGGCAACGACGTGGAGTACCAGCGTATGCTGGTTCTGATGAATTCCCTGCTGGAAGTCGTTGGAGACGACGAAGAGCACACCATGGCCGGCCTGCTCGATCTGGTCGGTGATTTCGTTTGGCGATTTGAACACGCGCATCACGCCATCGAACCGGTAGCACCCAAGGATGCACTACGTTTCCTGATGGACGCGCGAAACCTGAGACAGGAAGACCTGGCGAGCGTTGTCGCGCAGGGTAATCTGTCCGCGATCCTTGCGGGGAAACGGAAGATCAGCGCGGCGCTGGCCGGCAAACTGGGCAGGTTCTTCGGTGTCAGCCCTGCCTTGTTCATACCGGCGTGAGCGAGTTCACGCAGGCGGCGCCGACCGGTCCTGGCCGTCGTGCCTGTCTGAAAACCCTGCAGCGGATCGTCGCTGCCTGCGAACTCTACCGGCTCTCGCGCGTATGCCACAGCCGCAGCACGTAGATGACGTCGTCCTGAAACTAGTAGCGCATTTCGTACTGCCCGACGAAGAATCCGGCGCACCTCGCGCTGCTCGAACTGGAACAACTGTTCGCCAATGGGCGGGTTGAACAGCAAAACGTTCGGCGCCCTGGTCAGCGCTGGCACTGCGCGCGCAGCCGCTGCCTTGCTCTCGGGGGGCGAGGAAATCATGCAAACGAACCGGGTCGGCGAGTGCCTTGCTGGTCCATTTCAACTCCATCAGCGCGGCAACGGCAGCGGTTCAGCGGTGTCGAGTCCATCGGCCCATGCTCGAACGGCCTGGTCGTCAATGACCCGGCCGGCGTCCACATCGGTCAGCGCTTCACGAGTGAGACGGGCAGTGGGCGGCTGCCGGGCCGACAAAGCCGCGCCCGATCTAGCGCAAACGCGCGCCCTCGCGCCGCCGTACGAACTACTCGAATCTACTCGATGCAGACTTTGCGCATTTGCTTCATGTCGGTGGATCCTCTCGATGCCATCTATTCGAGGGCATGCGACATGACGGCAGTCGCCCAGTTCAGATGTGCCTCGCCCGGACATGGTCCATCAGGCAAGCGGCATTCTGCGCACCGTCGCCAGCGGCAGAAACAGCGTCAGTGGCGAGTCGGGCAATGCGATGAATCCGTGGTGTTGGTAGAAGGCCGCAGCGTTCACGCCCTTCGCGTCGACCGCCATGGCAAAGGCCGCGATTTCCGAACTGGCGGCACGGGTAAGGGCATCAGCGAGCAGCGCGCCGCCAAGGCCCTGGCCCCTGAAGCTTCGATCGACCGCCAGACGCCCCATGCGCACCGCCGGCACCGTGGGGTAGCGCGGCAGCTTCTTGCCGATGGCGGGCGGCAGATCGTTCAGCAGCAGGCTTGCCGAAGCCAGCGTGTAGTAGCCAACAATGCGCTGCTCGTCGGTGACGGCGACAAAACACGCGGTTACCCTTCGGCGAACATCTTGCATGGCCTGATGGTGCAGATAGCGGTCCAGAACTTCGGTGCCGCTGTCGAAGGCCGTGCGTTCGTGCGCTGCATCGAGTAGCGCAACGCGCAACGGCGCGCCGCTCATTCAGGCCCGGTACGCAACAGTTTACGGTGACGGGCGAAGGCGCGTTTCAAGGCCGGCGCAGGTTTCGGTGCCGACAGCAATGCCTGCGCAAAACACTCCTGATCCGCGCGCGACAAACGGATGACTTCAGCCTGTTCGACTGCCCGCTGGGCGGCGTCCTGTACGGCCGCCACCACGAAATCGGTGACCGTGCGCCCCTGTATCTCGGCAGCGCGTTTGAGCAGGGCGTGGAGATCCGTACTTATCCGGGCTTCGAGCCGGGCGGTAGAAACAACAGATGCCATAAGGTAGTCCTCCTTTCGCCAATTGTACGGCAATTTGCCGGAACACTGACTGCAAACGATATTAGCCGGCCAATCCAGGCGGCGGGCGGCTGCGCGGCCAACAAAGCCGCGCCCCGTCTGGCGCAAACGCCCGCCTTCGCGTCGCCGTGCGATCTACTTGAATCTGCTCGATGCAGACCTTGCGGACTTGCTTCATGTCGGTGGCCGGCGCGTTGCCGGCATCGCCGAGCACGCGCCGGCATCAAAAACGAGGGTGTACGTGTACAGTTGCTCCTTGATTGCGTTAAGGTATTACCTGTCGATACCCAGTGGAGAAAGCATGAGCACCGAGACCGTTCGCCCGGTGGCGATCAAGATCGACCCCGAAATCAAGGAGCGAGTTAAGCGCCTTGCGGACGCGCGCCAACGCACGCCGCACTGGCTGATGCGTGAAGCGATCCAGCAGTATGTCGAGCGTGAGGAAAAGCGCGAGGCGTTGCGGCAGGAAGCGATCAGCGCGTGGAACGAATACCGGGCCACCGGCCTGCATGTGACGCAGGAAGAAGCCGACGCCTGGCTTGCCGAGCTGGAAGCCGGGGAGGACGCGGAGCCTCCCGAGTGCCACGCCTGATCTGGTCGCCGCCCGCGCTGCGCGATGTGCAGCGACTTCACCGCTTCCTCGCGGATAAGAATGCGAACGCCGCGAAGCGGGCCGTGAGGGCGATTCGGGATGGACTGAAAACCGTCGCGCGACGGCCAGGCGTCGGGCGCCCGGTCGAGGATATGGAACCCGAATATCGCGAATGGTTGATCGAGTTCGGCGAAAGCGGCTACGTGGTGCTCTACCGCTACGATGGACAAACAGCCGTGATTCTGGCCGTGCACCACCAACGCGAGCGCGAGTAATGACGAACGAGGTCGCCGCGATTCTTCCGCGTACTCCCGACACGGCTGCAGGGGATGGAAAGCAGATGCAATCCCGTTCGCGTGCGGCCCACGGATGCTTGCCGAATTGCCGCCGCGACCCCGACGAACCTACTCAGCGCGCCAGCGCGACCTCGGGAACCACCCCCAACCGGCGGGCGCGGCGCACGAATCGCCGGTCATCGAAGCTGACCAGGCGCTCGCAGGATCGGCTGCACGCCCAGTGCAGCGCATCGGCGAGCTATTTGATGCAGACCTTGCGCACCTGCTTCATGTCGGTGAAGCCGGCGAGGACTTTTTCGATGCCGTCCATCTTGAGGGTGCGCATGCCTTCGGACAGCGCGGTCTGCAGCATGATGGCCACACGCGCGTGTTCCTGGATCAGCCGTTTGATGGTGTCGCTGCCGATCAGGAGTTCGTGCAGTCCGATGCGGCCGCGATAGCCGGTGTCGGCGCACTCGCCGCAGCCGACCGGCTCGTACAGCGTGAACTTGCCCTTGTCGTTGCCATAGGCCTGCTTCCAGCCATCGAGGATCTGCGCCCGCGCGCCGGCCGGATCGGCTTTGAATTCCTCGATGTCGCGGAATTCGCTGCAGTACTCTTCGAGCATCAGATCGATTTCTTCCTGTTTCGGCGTATGGACTTTGCGGCACTTGCTGCACAATCGCTTGGCAAGCCGCTGGGCGAGCACGCCGAGCAGCGCATCGGCGAAGTTGAACGGGTCCATGCCCATGTCGAGCAGGCGGATGATCGATTCGGGCGCGCTGTTGGTGTGCAGGGTGGCGAACACCAGATGGCCTGTGAGCGAAGCTTCGAGGCCGATCGAGACGGTTTCCTTGTCGCGCATTTCGCCAACCATGATGATGTCGGGGTCGGCGCGCAGGAAGGCGCGCATCGCGGTGGCGAAGTCGAGCCCGGCCTTGCGGTTGACCTGCACCTGGCGCAGGCCCTTCTGGGTGATTTCGACCGGGTCTTCGGCCGTCCAGATCTTGGTGTCCGGCGTGTTGAGGTGGCTGAGGATCGAATGCAGCGTGGTGGTCTTGCCGGAACCGGTCGGGCCGCACACAAAGAATATGCCGTAGGGTTTGGAGATAGTTGCCTTCAGGCGCTCGATGTTGTCGGGCAGCAGGCCGAGCTTGTCCATCGGGATCGGCTCGCCGGACTGCAGGATACGCATGACAACGTCTTCCATGCCGCCGGACGAGGGCAGCGTGGCAACGCGCAGCTCGATGTCGGCCGGGCCGAAGCGCTTGAACTTGATCTTGCCGTCCTGCGGCTTGCGCCGCTCGGAGATGTCGAGATCGCACATGATCTTGATGCGGGTGACCAGCGCATTGCGGTAGCTGGCCGGGATCTCGATGTACGGAACCAGGCTGCCGTCCTTGCGAATGCGGATCTGCGTTTTCTCCTTGCCGGGGCGCGGCTCGACGTGGATGTCCGAGGCGCCCTGATGATAGGCATCCAGAATGATCTTGTTGACCAGTTTGACCAGTTCGTTCTCAGCAGCCGCGGAAACGTCGGCGCGTTCATCGAGATCCTCTTCGCCGCTGTCGAGCCCCAGCAGCATTTCGCCGACCGAACGCACGTCGCCGCCCGGGCCGAAGAACAGGTCCATGGTCTGCAGGAATTCTCGTTGCGTTGTCACGCGGAACGCCAGCTTGCTCTTCGGGTAGACGTTTTGCGCGACGTTCGAGGTGCGGACCCGCTCGGGATCGAGCGCGAGAACGACGATGCCCTCCTGTGTTTCTTCCAGCGGCAGCCAAAGATACTCTTCGACGTACTCGCGCTTGATGTTGCGCAGCAGATCGAGCGGCTTCATGCGGTCGGACCGGAACGGCTCGTAAGGCACCCGGAAAAACGCTGACAGCGCCTTGCCGATGACTGCCGGCTCGACGCCGATATCCCCAACCAGAACATCCTCGATGCTGATGCCCTTGCGTCGCGCCGTGGCGGTCGCGGTTTCGAACTCCGGCAGCGAAATCACTGCATCGGTGAGCAGCGCATCGTATTTCGAGCGGATCAGGGACGGCAGACGGGCCCGTTGGGTGAACGCAATGGCGAGCGTCTGGGCAAGCCCCTGCACGCCTTCTTCGGCCATCAGCGAAAACGGTGTGCCGGCGCGATGGTTGATGAGCTGAATGACGCCCAGCAGATCGCTCGATCTTTCGTCGATGATCGGTGCAACCAGCATCTGCTGCGTACGGTATCCGGTGCGCTTGTCAACCTCCTGCAGGAATCGCAAGGATTGCGATATCGCCTTCAATTCGGCGGCATCATAGACATCGCGGATGTTGAGCAGCGCTCTGTGCGTGCCGCTGTAGCCGGCGACGCTCTGGTCGTTAAGCGGGAGCCGGATGTCCCTGAAGGACTTGAGCCCGGTTTTGACCTTGGAGACGATGGCCTTGCGGTCGTCCGAGATGACGTAGATGGTCAGCCGGTCGGCGTTGAACAGGGACGTGATCTCCTCGCCGAGTTCCAACACGATCTCGTCGAGATTCTGGGTGGCGTGGATCTTGTTGGTTACGCCCTGCAGCGCCCGAAAGAATGCCAGGCGGCTGCCCATGTCGGCGGCGGATGCCCCCGTTTTGGCACTGTCGTTGATCGCTTCGACGCGTTTTGGCTCGCTCATTGGTCAGCTGTGCCCCTCGAAGGCATCCAAAGGAAGCTGTCGGGCAGAAGCGACCCGGCAGCCAACAGTCAATAGAGACAGCAGTTTAGCGCGGCTGGGCGCGCTTACCAAACTGGAATTACAGGACGAAAACCTTGTCACCACGCAGCATCTGCGGCTTGAAGTCGGCTGCCCGCAGGGTGACCTCGGCCATGATCAGGTCGATCTGGCTGGGCTTCAGATGTGTGACGAACACTTCCGGTCGGGAACGGAGGTTTGCAAGTTCCCGGGCCAACATGCTGGGGTTGATGTGTCGGGAGCGCTCGGCAAGATCCGCCTCGGAATCGGAAAACGCGGTCTCGATCACCAGATAGCGCAGGTTTTTTAGTCGGTTGATCGCTTCCCAGAGCGGGGGATGCGCTGTCGTATCGCCGGTGAAGACGAAGCTCCCGCTGCCGGCTTCGAGCGCATAACCGACCGCGGGCACGGTATGGTTGGCCGGCAGGACCGTCAACTTGCGCGCACCCACTTCGACAACCTGGCCTACAGCGAGCGGTCGAAAGACCAGGCGCGGCGCCTCCAGCGTTGGGATTTCGCTGAAATCAGGCCAGATCACCCAGTTAAAGACATGTTTGCGCAAAGCGTCGATGGTCTCGGGCAATGCCCAGACAGTGAGCGGCGCCTCGCGCAGATCGCCCACGGTATCGACCAAAAAGGGTATGGAGGCAACGTGGTCGAGGTGGGAATGGGTCAGGAAGATGTGATCGATGCGGGTCAGTTCGGCCAACGAGAGGTCGCCGACGCCGGTGCCGGCATCGATGAGGACGTCGTGGTCGACCAGCATGGACGTGGTCCGCAGGTTTGCCCCGCCAATGCCGCCGCTACACCCGAGTATCCTGACAATCATAGAGGAGTCGACGTCATTTGAATTCGAAGGCAACCACGCCGTCCCAGTCTGCGGCCGGAGGTGCCGCCCTCAACTGCGCGATGCGCTCAAGGTATAAAGCATACAACGGTCGACCGGGTTCGCGCTGTGCCAAGTTTCTCAGTCCGGACTCCGCAGCTGACCATCGGCGGGCCCGAAAGTGCTCCAGCGTATCCTGCCATGCCAACAGGCGGGTCTTTTGCCCGGCATCGAGCTCCGATTCCAGACCCAGCGGTTCGTAGATCGTGACGGCGGCGCCTTTCCCCTTGACCCGCACTCGGTCGAGTTCCCGCCAGGCGAAACCAGGCACAGCCAGGCGAGTCGCCTCGCCCACCACGATTCCCACGCCGTAGCGGCGTGTCAGTCCCTGGAGCCGGGACGCGAGATTGACCGCGTCACCTATCGCCGTATAAGCCTTGCGCACCGAGGAACCGAAATCGCCGACCGTCACTTGCCCGGAGTTGATGCCAACCCCCATCTCAAGAACCGGAAAGCCTCTGACTGCCAGGGACTCGGACAGACGTATCATCTCGCGCTGCATCTCGAGCGCGGTTTCGACCGCCGCCTTGGCGTGGTCGGGATTTGCCACGGGCGCGCCCCAGAATGCCATGACGGCGTCACCGATGTACTTATCGACCGTTCCGCGGTGACGGCCTATGACAGCAGTCATCGCCGTCAGGAATTCGCCCAGCAACTGCGTAACCTGGCGCGGTTCGAGACGTTCGGCGATCGAGGTGAAGCCGCGCAGATCGCAGAACAGCACCGTCAGCTCGCAGTTCTGACCCTCCATGCTGTAGTGCTCCGGGTTGCGGCTCATCTCCGCGACCAGTTCGGGCGGCACGTATTGCCCGAACAATCGGGTGAACTGGCGCTTCGATCGCGCCTCGACCGTGTAGCCCCAGAACATCTGCAGAACGAGCAAAGCCGAAACCAGAAACAGGCTGGCCGCCACCGGCAGGGAATAGCCGAGCCGCCATGCCGCGAAGTTTCCGAGGATCAGCAGCGCCGCCATGCCCAGGGCGTTGAAGACCGCGCGCAGCGGGTTCAGGCGAGGCAGGGTGCGACGAACCAGCGCGCCTACCACGGCGAGCAGAGCGACTTCGTACGCAGGAATCCAGCTTGGCTGACGGCGAATGTTCCCGTCGAGCATGCCCGAGAGCAGGCTCGCGTGCATTTCGACGCCGATGAACGTATTGCTGACGGGCGTGACTCGAAGGTCGAGCAATCCGCCTGCAGAAGTTCCGATCAGCGCGATCTTGCCGCGCAGCGCATCTCCGGCGGCGCGATCCTTCACGACGTCCGCGATCGACACGTACCGAAAGGTGCCCGGAGGGCCACGGTAGGGAATCAGGGCATTGCTCTGGTCATCGACGGGAATTCGACGAACCCGCTCAGCCGACGGAATCCTCAGCGCCTCCACCCGCCGATGTTTCAGGCCGGCGAGCCAGCCGCTGCGGGACCTTTCCAGTTCGACCACGTCGCTGCCGTCGATCAGCCGCAGCATCGCCAGCGCCAATGACTCATAGAGTCCATCGCCATAGGCCAGCAGCAAGGGGACTCGGCGCGATACACCGTCTGGATCGACGTCGACATTGAAGTGGCCAACCGCCGCCGCGGCCTCCTGAATACGCGGAAGATTGGCTCCATAGCTGCTCCGGGCCACGAAGCGGCCGGGAAACTCGGTTACCTTCATCGCGGGTCTTGGCAACCGGCCACTCTGGCTGCCGTTCGGTTCCTGCGAAAAAAAGTAGCCGAGTGCTACCGGACGGCCTTGAATCGCCTTGGCAAGGCGGCCGTCCCGGTCGAGTTGGGGCCTCAGACGGCCGATCTCCTCGACCACGGCGGGGTTGTTCGCCGAGGTACCGCGCTCGAGTTCGTCGAGTACCGTCAGGGCGGCACCCTGATCCGATTCGGCGAAAACCATGTCGAACCCAAGGGCGCGAACATCGTACTGGCGAAACAACTTGTCCACGATCTCCGCCATCAGGTCGCGCCGCCAAGGCCAGCGACCCAGTTCGGCCAGCGACCGGTCATCGACGTCCACGATGACAATGCGCTCATCGCCGGTCAGCGGTGCAAACAAGCGTGCCTTGATATCGTAAAGGATGGCGTCGGCCTGACGGACGAAGCGCAGTTCGGACAAGCCCGTGACGTGCGCCAGCAGCAGAAGAAGAACAATCGCCGCAAGCGCGAAGGTCAGCAGTTGCTGTGCGCGGCTACCGACGCGAAACCGCTTCACGACGACCGTTGCCGGACGGCCGCCGGGAGGACGGGCGGCTGGCGGACACTGCGACCGCGGATCACGGCTTGAGGAAGAATTCCATCTTGACGCCGGCGAGTTCGATCAAGTCATGGTCGGCCAAGGGGTGTGCCTGTGCGTCTATCATCCTGCCATTGACGATCGGGAACTGCGCGCCTTCGACATGCGTCAGGAAATAGCCTTGCGGGCGCCGGGTAATGACAGCCACTTGGACGCCCGGCTTGCCAAGCGTGGTCAGCGTCTTGGACAGGTCGAGCGACTTGCCGGCATTGCCACCGGAAAGAATCTTCACTACTCCGACGGACTGAAGGGGTCCATCGGCAGCAGTCGTGGTGTACTGAGTCGACGGCCGCATCCCGACCTGGGTATCGGTTGGCGATCGCGGTAGCGGAGCACCGCCAGTGGCGGGCAGACCCTGGGAGACATCGATCGGCGGCGCCTTTTCATAATCGGTTGCCGCCGCACCGACCACGTCGCTGACGAACTTGAGGCGGTACTTACCCAATTCGACGACGTCATTGTCCTTGAGGAAGTGCTTCTTGACGGGTTGCCCATTGACATACGTTCCGTTGGTGCTGTTGAGGTCTTCGAGGAACGAATCAGTGAGGATCGTCACAATCGCGGCGTGCTCACCACTGATCGCAAGATTGTCAATCTGTATGTCGTTGTGTGGCTTGCGTCCGATGGTCGTACGCTCCTTGGTCAGCGCGATTTCCTTCAGCACCAGCCCGTCCATACTCAGAATCAACTTGGCCATCTCGATTTTCCGATTATCTGAACCACGCCAGCAGCCTGGAAATCAAGCCACGCGGCGCAGCAAATTCCTGCACGATCTTGACCAGTACCACCGACACGTTGTCGCGCCCGCCATGGTCATTGGCCTTCTGGATGAGTGTCGTCGCCGCCTGCTCGGGATCGTGCGCGAGTGAACTCAGGGTCTCTGTGATCTCGACATCATCGACCATGTCATTGAGGCCATCCGAACACAACAGATAGATATCTCCCGGCAAGGTATCGTAGTCGCGGATCTCCGCCTGGACCATCGGGTCGACGCCCAGCGCGCGGGTAACCAGATTCCGGTTTTGCGACAGCCGTGCCTCATCCAGGGTAATCATGCCGCTGTCGATCTGCTCCTGCAACAACGAATGGTCTTTCGTCAGTTGCTCGAGCCGGCCGTCGCGAATACGATAGGCGCGCGAGTCACCGATATGTACGAGCGTTACCGAGTTGTCGTAGAACCGGGCCATTACCAACGTCGTACCCATCCCGGCGTACTGGGGCTGGCTCTGCGCGGCTTCGTAGATGGCCGTGTTGGCACGGGCGACGCTCGCTTCGAGAATGCCATGCGCGTCGGACCGGCCGCCCGCGTCCTGCGGCAGCCGCGTGGAAAAAACCTTCTCGAGATCGGCGCTCAAGAGGCTGGCTGCCATGCCGGCCGCCACCTCGCCCGCATTGTAACCGCCCATTCCGTCCGCCAAAATCGCCAGGCCGCTCGCAGCACTGACGAACACCGCATCCTCGTTATGGGTTCGGACCATGCCCGCGTCGCTGCGAGCAATGATCATCAGGCAGGCCGACAGGTCCATTTCGGTCATGAGCCTGATGCCGGCCGAATCCGCTGCACAAAGGGATTTCGCCCGACCGCACATACCGGCGCTCTCGCATGATCCCCGCGTGGGATGAGTCTGGTGGACACCCTGCCGTCCCTAATTCGAGATGGGCCCGAAACCCGCTTCCGCCTGAATAGTGAGCGGCCGTGGCTGGAAGCCCGAATTGTTTTGACTTTGTGCCGAGTCCCAATAGTAGTCGTTCATTGTTGTGCGAATCGCGCCACCCCGTCAATTAGACTCTCGACCGATCAAAATGGAAGCTCGGTCCCGACACCACGATCCCGGGCAATGCGGAATACGCGTACCGCCAAAGCAAGATCCTGTATCGCCATGCCCTGCGACTCGAACAATGTAATCTCGGCCGGAGCGCACCGGCCGCGGCGCGAGCCAACCATCACCTCGCCGATCTCGACCAGTTGCCCATCATGAAGCCGGCCTTTTTCAAGCAATGGCAACAGGTCGCCCGCCTCACGCAATGCTGTCTGCCTCGCGTCGACAACGATCCGCGCCGCCCGCCGCACTGTCGCTTCGTCGATCTCGCGACGAATCAGCGAATTCGAACCGGCCGCGGTTATGTGGGTACCGTCTTCGAGCCAGTCGGCGGAAAACAGCGGCGTCGAGGAGGTCGTAATCGTGACGACAATATCCGAACCTCGAACAAGCTCTTCTGCGGTCTTGGCCGCCACGACGGTTCGCTCGACAAGCTGCGACATTGCCCTGCAGAATGCGTCGAGTTTTTCACGTGTCCTGGAGAACACCTTGACCAGTTCGATCGGCCGCACCGCGCACGCCGCTTCAATCTGACTACGCGCCTGCCAACCGGCACCAAAGACGCCGAGCACTCGAGCCTCTTCGCGCGCGAGCCACTTCGCCGCCAGGCCGCCCATTGCCCCGGTACGCATCATCCCCAGGTAGTTCGCCTCGACAACCGCCAGTTGCCGCCCGTTGGCAGCATCGTAAAGGTTGACTTTGAACCGGGTACCTTCGCGGCTGGACGTGTAGACCTTGTAACCCAGCACCCCCTCGGACGGTAGCGCACCTTGCAGGATGTGCATGGTCGTAGCGGGCAACCTTGCGCGTTGACGCGGGAAATCGATTGCCGTCCCGTCGCCATGGGCCTTGTGGGCGGCTTCAACCGCCTCGAGCGCCAATGGCATCGTTACGACCCCTTCAACTTCGACCTCGCTCAGAAATAGACTCATGGAAGTGTCACACCACCGGGTAGTCGGCTGTCGTGCGCCGCCGTGCAATCCAAGTTCCGGCTGCAACCACAAACGCCGCACCGAGCACGGCAGCAACATACTGCGCCGCCGGAACCATCGCCTCTACCTGCTCCTTGACGGCCACATCGCCGACCAGCATGCCTCCAGCAACCCATCCGAGCAAGCCGGCGCCGAATGTCACCATGACTGGATATCTCTCCATCAATTTCAACACGATTTGACTCGACCAGACGATCAGCGGAATACTGACTGCAAGTCCGAACAACAGCAGGAATAGACTGTCACGCGATGCGGCAGCAACCGCAATCACATTGTCGATGCTCATCACGAAATCCGCAATGACGATGGTCTTGACTGCGCTCCAAAGACCGCTCGCCGCTGCGATTTCGTGGCCTCCTTGATCGTCGGCAACCAGCAATCTGACACCTATCCAGAGAAGCAGCAGCCCGCCGGCGAGCTTCAGGTACGGCATGCCCAACAGCTTCGCGGCAAAGGCCGTAAGCAATACCCGCAACCCGACCGCACCGAAGACGCCCCAGAAGATGCCCTTCTTTCGTTGTTCGGGCGGCAAATTGCGACACGCCAAGGCGATCACGACGGCATTATCTCCGGACAGAATCAGGTCAATCGCGATGATCTGCATCACCGCAATCCAGAATGCGGCGGACGAAAGGTCGGGCATGGGTTGCGGCGCTGAGGAAGTCAGTCGTCGATTTTACACCGCAGCCCGGCAAGCCAAGAATTCGGTAAACGTCCAGTCCAACAAGAAGAAACGCCGACGGTCCACCGTCGGCGTTTCGGGAGCGAGACCGCAAAGTCGGCTAGAGCAGGCTCTTCAGCAAGCGTCCCATTTCCGACGGATTGCGCGTTACGTGGAAGCCGCACTCCTCCATGATGGCAAGCTTCGCGTCGGCAGTATCGGCACCGCCCGAGATAAGTGCGCCAGCATGCCCCATACGCTTGCCAGCCGGAGCGGTAACCCCGGCGATGAAACCCACGATGGGCTTCTTCATGTTGGACTTGCACCAGCGCGCGGCGTCGGCCTCATCGGGGCCGCCGATTTCGCCGATCATGATGACCGCATCGGTATCCGGATCGTCGTTGAAGGCCTTCATCAAGTCGACATGCTTGAGCCCGTTGATTGGATCGCCACCGAGGCCCACGGCCGAAGACTGCCCGAGCCCAATTTCGGTCAACTGGGCGACCGCCTCGTAGGTGAGCGTGCCGGAGCGCGACACCACGCCGATGCGGCCCTTGCGATGGATGTGTCCCGGCATGATGCCAATCTTGATTTCATCGGGCGTGATGGTTCCGGGGCAGTTTGGCCCGAGCAGCAGAGTCTTCTTGCCACCTGCGGCCTCCTTGGCCCTCATCTTGTTGCGTACGATGAGCATGTCGCGCACCGGGATCCCTTCGGTAATGCAAATCACCAGATCGAGATCGGCCTCGCAGGCCTCCCAGACCGCGGCCGCGGCCCCTGGTGGCGGCACGTATATTACCGAGACCGTAGCGCCGGTCTGCGCCTTGGCGTCCTTTACCGAGGCGAAAATGGGAATATCGAAGATCTTTTCGCCTGCTTTCTTCGGGTTGACGCCGGCAACGAAGCAGTTCTTGCCATTGGCGTACTCCTGGCACTTCTCGGTGTGGAACTGGCCGGTCTTGCCGGTGATGCCCTGGGTGATGACCTTGGTGTCCTTGTTGATCAGAATCGACATTGTTCGTATCCCCCCGGTTACTTGACGGCCGCGACGATTTTCTCGGCGGCCTCGGCCATGGTGTCGGCCGAGATGATCGGCAGACCGGAATCGGCAAGGATCTTCTTGCCCATCTCCTCGTTGGTGCCCTTCATGCGCACCACCAGCGGCACGGATAGATGGACCTCGTTGGCCGCAGCAACCACGCCGGTAGCGATGGTGTCGCAGCGCATGATGCCGCCGAAGATGTTGACCAGGATGCCCTTGACTTGGGGGTTCTCGAGCATGATCCTGAAGGCCTCGGTCACCTTTTCGGTGGTCGCGCCACCGCCGACGTCGAGGAAGTTGGCCGGTTCGGCGCCGTAGAGCTTGATCGTGTCCATGGTCGCCATCGCCAAGCCGGCGCCGTTGACCATGCAACCGATGTTGCCGTCGAGCGAGATGTAGGACAAATCGAATTTCGAGGCCTCGACTTCCGCCGGATCCTCTTCGTCCAGATCGCGAAAGGCTACGATGTCCTCGTGGCGATAAAGCGAGTTCGAGTCGAAGTTGAACTTGGCATCGAGCGCCTTGATGTTACCGTTGCCCTCGAGGATCATCGGATTGATCTCCGCCAGTGTGGCATCGGTTTCCATGTAGCAGGTATAGAGCTTCTTGAACGTATCGACCGCCTGAGCCTGCGAGCCCGCCGGAACGCCGATACCGTTGGCCAGTTCGAGCGCCTGCGCGTCGGTCAGCCCGACCAGCGGGTCCACGAAGACCTTGATGATCTTCTCGGGACTCTTGTGCGCAACCTCCTCGATGTCCATACCTCCCTCCGAGGAGGCCATCATGGCGACCTTCTGCGTGGTGCGGTCGGTCAGCGCCGCGACGTAATATTCTTTCTTGATGTCGGCGCCCTCTTCGATCAGAAGTCGGCGCACCTTCTGACCTCCCGGCCCGGTCTGATGCGTCACCAACTGCATACCAAGGATTGCTGTGGCGAAGCTTTTCACCTCGTCCATCGACTTGGCCACCTTGACCCCACCGCCTTTGCCGCGTCCCCCGGCGTGGATCTGGGCCTTGACGACCCATACCTTGCCCCCCAATTTCTGCGCTGCGCTCACCGCCTCGTCGACGGAGAAGCACGCAATGCCCTTCGGCGTGGCAACGCCGAATTTGCGCAGAATTTCCTTCGCCTGATACTCATGGATTTTCATGCGGATTCCTTGCTGATCAAAGCTTCGTTGATAGATGCCGGCGGCGGTCCGTTCCCACGGATTCCGCGCCAGTCTTCGAGTTCGTCAGGTTCAATATTTGAAGCACTGGACGCCCTCCCCTCCGCGATCCCAACCAGGGCAAACGCACCGGGTTGTTTCCGCCGTGGATTCAATTGTCGCAGAACAATCGGGATGAAACGGGAGCATGTCAGGAACCGCCGTTTCGTCGATGCCCGCAACACAAGGTCGAATTGCCGCTGACGACAGCGACAAGAGCAATTCCCTCGAACGGGCGCGTTCATCCCGCTGGAAGACAGCAGAGGCAGCTACCGCAACCCCCGTGTCTCGATCAGCGACTCCACATGCCGGCGGGCAGCCATAACGCGAACAGCACGCCGTGCGCCGTTCGACAGCATTCAGGCTTTCGTCACCTCGCCTCGCCAAATGCGAAACGCTTCGCCTACGGGGATAAGAACGCGTCACGAACGGCTGTGGCATGAGCGGTATCGGGGATCAGGTCGAAACCTTTCGAAGGGGACGCAGCAGTCAAGCCGCGACCTCATATCAAGTGACAAATCTTAGCATATCGGCCGGCCATTGTGCGGCGCGGCAAACAAGCTCAAAGTGCCCGCCAGAGATCTCGATGACGAAACCGGGCCGGCGCATGAGCGGCAAGTACGGATAGCACGAGCACCAGCCAAAACAGCCAGGCCGCCCGCGCCGCGTCGAACGCCAGCCAGGCAACCAGGGCCAACTTGATCGCCATCCATAAACCCGCCACCTGCCTGAGGTAGGCCGGGTTGGACCAAAGGTCGAGCCCGACCATCGCACAACCTGAGCCAACAAGCAGGAATGGAAATACCGGCCCCGGATTCCCGCCGAACAACACCGAACCGGACCCGATCAGACCGACAACGTGCGCTGCCCGCAGCAGATTCAGCAGCCATCGCCGCAACGTGTGACCGATGGCCGATTCGGGCCTCAAGTTCTTCCCTTTGCGTCCGAAAATGCGATGATGAGGGCCGATTTAGGCACCAAACCAGCCAGGAAGCATCAAGCTTAACCGCGCCAAAGGGAAGATGGAGCAATGCGATCCCCGCTTGCCCAGCGCGTCGGCTTCGCCAAGAATACTGTCGTATCCCAGCCGGTTTCCCGGGCAAGACATCGGATTCGCTCAATCGATCCAGCACTCTATGGCAAAGAACAAGCCTCGTCTCGTCGCTCCGCCGCCAGGCATCGCGGGTTCTGGCGAGACGGTATTGCCGCCTGCTCGCCGGCCTTTGCTTGCAGGGTTGGTCGATCAGGCAGGCGACCCGATGCTGCTGATTCAACCCAATGGGGCGCTGCTGTGGGCCAATCCGGTGGCCTGCGCGCGACTCGGCCGCACTCGCGACGACTTGCTTTCATTGCCCATCGGGAATCTTGCCCACGGGTTCGGAAACGAAGCCCTGGCGAAGCAACTCGTCTGCTCAAACGAACCGTCGTCCAAGCCGCTTGAAGGCGAGTTTGTTCGCGCCGACGGATCCCGCTGGCCGGTGATCCTGCAGGCGCGAAAGATCGTGTGTGATGGGGAAATCGCGATTCTTGTTCTAGCAAACGAGCGCCAAGACCAGGCAGCAATCAGATTCGCGGCCGAAACCGTACTCTCGCAAGACCTTGCCGGCGAAACGGCGCTTGCTGCGATCTCCAGTCGCCTGGTTCAGGCAAATAATGACGATCTTGATGCACCGATCCGCGTATCGCTAGCGCAATTGTGTCAGACGCTTTCTGCGGACTGCGGTGATTTGCTGTTGTTGAACGCAGCCAACTCGGCGTGGACTTACTCGCACCATTGGTCGGCAACGCCTCAGCTTCGCTTTCCCCCCGCCGAGGGGCCGGTTCCGATCGGGCAGTTGGGCTGGGTATGGCGTCAACTGCTTCAACTGGACGCGATAATGGTCCGAAGAGTCGATGGTTTGCCTGCGGACGCAGCGGCCGATCGCCAGATGCTCGAAGCAGCGGGTTTCGCCTCGGCAGTCTTTGCTCCCCTCGTCCACGGTGGCCAAATCCTCGGTTGCGTCGTGCTGGGGAGAACCCGCTCGCAAACGCCATGGAGTGATGGCGACGTGGCGCTCGTGCGTTCGGTCGCCGATCTTTTCGCCACCTCGATCGAGCGACAGCGTATGCAGATCGAGATGAGCGGGCGCCTCCAGTTCGAATCGCTGGTCGGCAGTATTGCCAGCGGCCTGTTGCGCACACCGGCCAATCTTCTCGACCCCGGCATCGAGCAGGCGTTGCAGCAAATCGCCGAATATCTGCGCGCCGATCGCGCAGCGGTGGTACTGCTTTCAGCCGACGGGCAGCGTTTCGGCATCGCGCATGAAGTGTGCCTGTCAACATCGGTGCCGGCGCGCGAAACCGTGCAGGATCTGCCCGTCGACAGCTTCCTGCCACGCGCGCGAAGACTGAACCCCGCTGATGCCGCTATCATCCCGGATCCGCATGCGCTGCCGGGCTTTGCAGTAGAGACGCGGCGCATCCTCGAGTTGTTCGGCATCGGATCGGCGTTGGCGGTGCCGCTGGTTCTGGGATCCGAAGTGGTCGGCGGCATCGTCATCGGGCGCAGTGCGCCGGGCCAGAGCTGGGATGAGCAGCAAATCGCCCTGCTGCGGGCCTGTGCCGACATCATCATCACCACCATACAGCGATTACGCATAGAACAGGCGTTGCGCGAATCTGACGAGAAATTCTCGCGGACCTTTCTCGCGATGCCCGACGCGGTCGCCATCACGGAAATCGACAGCGGAAGGATCATCGAGGCCAATCCTGCCTTTGAAACCGGGCTGGGTTTGCCGCTGTCGGAGGCTATCGGCCGCTCGGTTTTCGAGCTTGGATTCTGGGGTAGCATTGAAGAGCACCAGCGCCTGGTCGACGACGTCCTGCGCCATGGCGTGGTCCGCAATCGCGAACTGGTGATAAGGCGCACAACCGGCGGCGCGGTGAACCTGCTCCTTTCGGCGGTAAGAATCGAGCTTCGCGGCAAGCCCTATTTGTGTACCGTGATGCGCGACGTCACCTCTGCCAAGGCCGCGGAACAGGCGCTGCGCACCGCAGAATCCGCCCTGCGTGAGCTGAATCTGCAACTCGAAGCCCGCGTCAGAAGCCGCACTGCGGAACTCGAGACTTCTCTGCGCGAACTCGAGAGCTTCAGCTATTCCGTGTCGCACGATCTGCGCTCCCCGTTGCGCGGCATCAACGGCTTTGCCAACCTGCTCGCGGAAGACTATGGCGAGCGCCTCGACGAAAACGCCCGCGAATATCTGAACCGCATCTCGTCCGCGACAGTTCGCATGGGAAATCTGATCGATGAATTGCTTGATCTCGCGCGCATCGCTCGCGTGCCGATGCGCAAGACAAAACTCGACCTGGCTACCGTCGGCCGATCAATCGTCAACGAATTTCGCAACACCGAACCGATGCGCGAGATCGAGGTCGTCATCGCGCCAACACTGCCGACACGCGCCGATCCCGGCCTGATCCAAATCGCACTGTCCAACCTGCTCGGGAACGCCTGGAAATTCACCGGGGCAACGGCTCGACCCCGCATCGAACTCGGCTCCCGCACCGTGAATGGCGAGCAGCAGTTCTTCGTGCGGGACAACGGCGCCGGCTTCGACATGACCAATTCCCAGCTTTTGTTCCGGCCCTTCAGCCGCTTGCACCGTCCGACGGAATTCCCCGGCACCGGCATTGGCCTGGCCACCGTGGCACGCATCGTCCAGCGGCACGGCGGGCGCATCTGGGCAGAAGGGCAGGTAGGCCGGGGCGCAGGCTTTTACTTCACGCTTGGATGATCGCATGGCCTGTTCAGTCCTCGATCATGCGAGCCCGACAGGATTGCAGGCGCACGGTAGCTTCCAAGGTAGGCCGTCGCATCCGATTCGTTTGACCGATGCAGAAAGCACGGCACATCTTTCCACAGATCTGGTGCCATGCCGTCGATCTAGAAAAGACTGTGGCATTTCGCTGCAAACCCCTGCCCGGACGTGTGATTTTCGGTAATATTCCGCGCCGAATGCGATCCCGCTGGGTCTATAATGCGCGCTGTTGCCTGGGATAGCCGATTACAAACGCATAGCATCCGGGCGAATCCCGAGAAAGTGACCGCATGCCGCCTAGCCGCTTCCTGCCCCTCCTTGTGCTCGCCCTGCTCTCGCTCGACGCGCAAGCACTGGGCATCGGCGAGATCGTCAGCCAGCCACGCCTGGGCGAACGCCTGCGTATCGAGGTTCGACTGCTGACTGACGGTGAGTCGGCGCTCGAACCAGGGTGCATCCGACTGGCTCCCGGCGACAATGCCGACGATCTACCATGGGTGCGCGGAGCACGAGTACGGCTCCAGGGCGGGGCCCGGCCGACTCTGGTCATCGAGTCGAACGAAGCGGTCAATCATCCGATTTACCTGCTCGGTCTGCGGGTGAGTTGCGGTGCAGAAGTGAAGCGCGAGTTCACCCTGATGCCCCAGCCACCCGTCGAGTTGCCGGTCGCATCGTCGCCGACACCGCTCAGCGGCGCCCCGGATGCCTCCCGTGCAGCAATCGCGACGCCTGCCGGGGAAGCGGGCACCAGTGGCTGGATGACGCTGGAGGGCGAAACCCTTTCCGGCATCGCGAGCGCACTTTTCCCCAACGATCCGGCGCGCCAGAAGTCTTTCATCCGCGACGCGGCGCGGGTCAATCCGCGCCTGTTCCGTGGTGTTGCCGACCCGGCCCAGCATCCTTTGCCGGCAGGCGAGAGCCTGGCTCTGCCGGGCACCGGCGCCCGCAAGGCGGAGCGCGTAAAGGCGCGCCCGAAAGTCGCCAAGCCCCGCCCAGCCCGCGCGGCGCGGCCGACTCGCGATGCGGACTCGCCAGCGCCTGTGGTCCGCAAGAGCACACCGACACCCCGCCGCAGCGAGGACATTCTGTCGGTGGCCTCCGGCACAGACAGCGAATCCGGCCTGAAATTCTCCACCTTGCTCAATGACAGCCGTTCCCGCGGTCTGACGGAAGAACAACGCGAGCGCCTGCGCCAGGAACAGCGGCTGATCGCTGAACTCGACGAGAAGATCATTGCCTCTCTGGCCCTGGCCGAAAAGATTCGCAACATGGAGGGCTATCTCGACAAGCTGCAGGGCGACATGCTCCAGCTCGATCAGAAGATCCAGAGCTCGAAGACCGAGCCGGCACAAGTTACGCCGCCACCGGCTGCCCAGGCTGTTCCGTCCGCCGCGCCGGCCGTTGCGGCCAAGGCACCTGCCGCGCGCACGCCCGAAGACGACTCGATTCCCTGGCAATACCCGCTGCTCGCAGCCGCGGTCGGGCTGGCCGGCTGGCTCTGGTGGCGCCGCCGGCGGCCGGTCGAAGATACCTATTCACACTATTCGGATGGCGTTGCTGCGATAGAGGAGCCGACTCCGGAGCCGCCTGCCGCGCCCGAACACACGGTGATCATGGCCCCGTCGATGCAGCAGACTCCGGCCGCCGAACCCCTGTCGCTCGATCTCGAAGATCACCACGAGCAGGACAACCGGATCGGCGTTGCCGAGCACGATTCCGCGCTCGAACTGGCCGAAATCATGTTGTCATTCGGCCGCGTGCAAGGGGCCGCGCAGACGCTTTCCGACTATATCCATGCCAATCCGCGCCAGGCGATTCGCCCCTGGCTCAAGCTGCTCGAGGTCTACCACGGCGCCGGCATGCGTGCCGAATTCGAAGCGCTGGTCGAGCAGTTCCACCGCAACTTCAACGTGCAGAAGATCACCTGGGGCGACTACGCGCAGGATCTGGCACGCGCCTCGCTCGAAGATCTGCCGCATCTGGTGCAGGAAGTGGTCTCGTCGTGGGGCTTGCCGGCTTGTCTGAACCTGTTGCAGGGCCACCTGAACGACAACCGCGAAGGCACCCGAATGGGCTTTCCGCTCGGCGTGGTCGATGACATCGCCACGCTGGTCGCGCTGCTCGAGGCCCGGCTCGAACCGCGGCCTGCCACACCCGCGCAAGCAGCCGCCTGAGCGGTTCCCCGCCGCCCTCTGCCCAACCTCCATGGCGTCTACGGCGCGACGAGCCTCGAGTCTCGTCGCGCGCTCACACCGGATTGTCGATATCCACGAATTCGCAGCCCAGCCCGCAGTGTTCCGCGAGATGGCTGGCCAGGGCCTGCACGCCATAGCGCTCGGTCGCATGGTGTCCGGCTGCGATGTAGGGCACGCCGGCCTCCCGCGCCAGATGCACGGTCGGCTCGGAAATCTCGCCGCTGACGAACACGTCCGCGCCTGCCGCAATCGCCTGCTCGAACATCCCTTGCGCTGCGCCGGTACACCAGGCAATGCGTGACACCATGCGGCCGCCATCACCGACCAGAAGCGGCGCGCGCTGCAGACGCCTGCCGATCTGATCGGCAAGGTCGGCTGCAGGTATTGCGCGACGTTCGATCGCCCCGCCAAGGAAGCCGATGTCCTGCTCGGCAAACCGGCCGTCCGTTCGCCATTCCATGAGCCGGGCCAGTTGCGCGTTGTTGCCGAGTTGCGGGTGCGCATCGAGCGGCAGGTGGTAGGCGAACAGGTTGATGTCGTGACCCAGCAGTCGCGCCAGGCGCGCCTTGCGCGTGCCGGTGACGCGCCCATCCGCCCCGCGCCAGAACCAGCCGTGATGCACCACGATGGCATCGGCCCCGCATTCGATTGCGCGTTCCATCAGCGCGAGACTGGCGGTCACGCCGAATAGAACCACTCCGATCTCGGCGCGCCCTTCCACTTGCAGGCCGTTTGGGCAATAATCGTGAAAGCGTGCGGCTTCCAGCAGTTCATCCAGATAGTGTTGAAGCTCCGATCGCTGCATCGCCTCTCCCGACCATACACTCATTCAATCGATCCGAATTATGCGCCGCTTGTGGCTGATGTTCGCGCAGGCCGTCACCGTTGCGCTTGCTCTGCTGTTCGTCGTGTCGACGCTGAAACCCGAGTGGCTCGGTCGCGCGCCGCAGTTTGTGACCCAGCCGGCACCGGCGCCGGCGGCGGCCAAGCCGAATCCCGTTGCGCAAATCACAAGCTCTGTAGCGGCGGCCGATGTCAACTCGCTCTCGTACGCCAGTGCTGCCAGCAAGGCACTGCCGTCGGTCGTTCACATCTTCACCAGCAAGGAGATCAAGTCGCCACGGCACCCGTTCGCCAACGACCCGATCTTTCGTCATTTCTTCGGCGATCGCTTCGAGTCGATGCCGCAACGCCGTTCGGGGCTGGGTAGCGGCGTGATCGTCAGTCCCGATGGCTACGTGCTCACCAACAACCATGTGATCGACGCGGCCGACGAGATCGAGGTCGCGCTTCAAGACGGACGCAAGCTGCGCGCACGCACGGTCGGCATGGACCCGGAGTCCGACCTGGCGGTGCTCAAGATACAGTCGGACGACAAGCTGGCCGCGGTGTCCTTCGCGCCGGCCGGCTCGGTGCACGTCGGCGACGTCGCGCTGGCCATCGGCAACCCGTTCGGCGTCGGACAGACAGTGACCATGGGCATCGTCAGCGCGATGGGCCGCACCGCGCTCGGCATCAATACCTTCGAGGATTTCATCCAGACCGACGCGGCAATCAACCCGGGCAACTCGGGCGGCGCGCTGGTCGATTCGAACGGCAACCTGATCGGCATCAATACGGCGATCGCTTCGGACTCGAGCGGCTCGATGGGAATCGGCTTCGCGATTCCGGTCACCCTGGCGAGCAACGTGATGGAGCAGATCATTCGCACCGGCACGGTAACGCGCGGCTGGATCGGCGTCGAAGTGCAGGAAATCACCCCGGAGCTGGCCGAATCTTTCGGCCTGGCCTCGCGCGAAGGCACATTGGTCGCCGGCGTGATGCGCGGCGGCCCGGCCGACAAGGCCGGCATCCGTCCCGGCGACGTATTGACCGCCGTCGACGGCAAGGCGATTCACGACAACCACAGCATGCTCGATCTGGTCGCTGCGCTGCCGCCGGGCAGCGGCGCGCGGTTCCGCATCCTGCGCGACAAACAGGCCGCGGACATCGAAGTGCAGATCGGCAAGCGTCCGCCGCTGAAGAAGGAAGGCTGACTCGTTCGGCCTGCCGCGAGTGGTGGCCTGGAAGCCGCATGGAATGGCGTTCTTCAGAGCATACCCCGTGAAAGGCAGGCAATACGCGGCTCGCAGGCAAGCCATCCCGCAGAAGGCCTATCCATGCGGCTTCCAGGCATGGACGAGAATCAGCGTTCGGTCAGGCGTCCGGCAGTTTCCTCGGCGGCATCGGCCTCCGGTTTCGGTTTGACGAAGCGGGCAACCAGTAACCCGACTTCGAAGAGCAGGCACAGCGGCACGGCAAGCATCACCTGCGAGATCACGTCGGGCGGCGTGACCACCGCGGCGACGACGAAAGCGCCGACGATCACATAGGGCCGGGCAGCGCGCATCTTCTCCAGCGGGACGATGCCGAAGCGGGCCAGCACGATCACGATTACCGGCACCTCGAAAGTCACGCCGAAGGCGACGAACATGGTCATCACGAACGAGAGGTACTGCTCGATGTCCGGCGCAGGGGTGATGCTCTTGGGCGCAAACTCCGCGATGAATTTGAACACCGTGTTGAACACTAAAAAATAACTGAACGCGATGCCGAGTATGAACAGCAGCGTGCTGGCGACCACCAGCGGCAATACGAGCTTCTTCTCGTGGACGTAAAGCCCCGGCGCCACGAAAGCCCAGGCCTGGTAGAGAACGACCGGCAGGGCAATCACGAACGCCACCATCAGGGTCACCTTGACCGGCACGAGGAACGGCGTCACCACGCCGGTGGCGATCATCCTGGTGCCTTCCGGCAGGGTATGGATCATCGGTTGGGCGAGCAGGTCGTAGATCTGCCCGGCAAAGGGCATCAGGCAGACGAACACCACGATCACCGCACCGATCGCGCGCAGCAGTCGGCCGCGCAGTTCGACCAGATGCGAAATGAAGGTCTCTCCGTCTCCCGTCGCGGCCATCTCAGGACTTGCCGGAGTTCGCCGCCGGCGTTGCGCCGGCCCCGAGCTCGAGGTGCGGCGAGACTTCGGCAACCGGGGTCGGCGGCTCAGCCTGCGGTTGTGGTGAAGGCAGCTCGGCGGACGCCCCGGCCAAGGGTGGGGCATCGGCCGAAGCGATCGCCCGATTCAGGTCAGTCTCGACCGTCGTCAGTTCCTTGTGCACCGAGGTCTCGAAGTCACGCGCCGAAGTTTCGATCTGCTGCTGCATCTTGCGCAGCTCGTCGAGTTGCATCTCGCGGTTGATGTCAGTCTTGACGTCGTTGACATAGCGTTGCAGGCGTCCGAGCAGATGCCCAGCGGTGCGCGCGACCTTCGGCAGGCGCTCCGGGCCGAGCACCACCAGCGCCACGACGGCGATGAGCATCAACTCGGAGAAGCCGAAGTCAAACATTGGCCAGAAATGGTCTGGTGAGAAAGAGACTGAATGCCGTGCCGCAGGCCATCCCCGCAGCACGCTCGCGATCCCTGGTCCCGCAGGGATCGCGTATGCCGGCTAAGATCTGGTCTTTTCCTTGACCTCGACATCGATCGTATTGCCGACCTGCGGCGGCACCTGGGCGGCCTTGTCGCCATCCTTCATGCCGTCCTTGAACCCGCGCACCGCGCCGCCGAGATCCGCGCCGATGTTGCGCAGCTTTTTTGTACCGAACACCAGCATCACGATGACCAGTACGATCAGCCAGTGCCAGATGCTGAATGAACCCATGGTGACCTCCTAGCGTCCGACCATCGGCCCCGGAATGGGCTCCGGGCCGCCGAGAACGTGGATGTGAAGATGATACACCTCCTGCCGACCGACCCGCCCGGTGTTGATGATGGTACGGAAGCCGTCCGGGCTGCCCTGTTCGCGCGCCAGGCGCGGGGCAACCGCCAGCATCCTCCCGAGCAGCGCGGCGTCGCTTTCGTCGCAGTTGGCGAGCGATTCGATATGGCGTTTCGGGATGATCAGGAAGTGCACCGGCGCATGCGGGTGGATGTCGCTGAAGGCCACCATGTCGTCGTCCTCAAGGATCTTCCTGGCGGGAATCTCGCCGCGCGCGATCTTGCAGAAGATGCAGTTGTCCATCGGATTTCCTCCTCAACCGGCGCTGCGGCTATTCTTCTCGTCGATGCCCGAGATCCCCTCGCGGCGGCGGAGTTCCGACACCACGTCTTCGACCGACAGCCCGAACTGCGACAGCAGGATCATGCTGTGGAACCACAGATCGGTGACTTCCCACACCAGGTGCAGCCGATCGCCGTCCTTGGCCGCCATGATGGTCTCGGCCGCTTCCTCGGCGATCTTCTTGCAGATTGCGTCGGTTCCCTTGGCATAGAGGCCGGCCACGTAACTGGAATTCGGGTCGGCATGCTTGCGCTCCGCCAGGGCGGCCTGAACACGTTGAATCACTGCAAGATCGATCATCAGGACCCTCCCTCGTTTCGGCCGGGTTGGTAGATTTCATCAGGGTTCTTCAATACGGGTTCGACCGATTCCCACTTGCCGTCGGCGAGCCGGTGAAAGAAGCAACTGTGGCGCCCGGTATGGCAGGCGATGTCGCCGACCTGCTCGACCTTGATCAGCAGCACGTCGTTGTCGCAATCCATGCGCAGTTCGACCACTCGCTGGATGTGGCCGGACTCTTCGCCCTTGTGCCAGAGCTTGCGTCGCGAACGCGACCAATAGACCGCCTCGCCAGTGGCGACCGTGCGTTCGAGGGCTTCGCGGTTCATCCAGGCGAACATCAGCACGTCGCCGGTGGCGGCCTCCTGCGCGACGACCGGCACCAGGCCCTGGTCGTCCCAGACCACCTGCTTGAGCCATTCCTTGCCGGTCATGCTCACCTCACTTCGATCCCGCGGGCGCGCATGAAGTCCTTCGCCTGGCCAACGGTAAACTCGCCATAGTGGAAGATGCTCGCTGCCAGCACCGCGTCGGCGTGGCCTTCGGTGACGCCATCGGCCAGGTGCGCGAGGTTGCCGACACCGCCGCTGGCGATCACGGGAATGTCCACCGCGTCGGCAATTGCCCGCGTGAGCGGGAGGTCGAAACCGATCCTGGTGCCATCGCGGTCCATGCTGGTCAGCAGGATCTCGCCGGCCCCGAGCGCCTGCACACGGCGCGCCCATTCGATGGCGTCGAGCCCGGTCGGCTTGCGCCCGCCGTGGGTGAACACCTGCCAGCGCGCGGGCTCGCCCTCGGCCGAAACGCACTTGGCATCGATCGCCACGACGATGCACTGGGCGCCGACCTTGCCGCTGGCCTCGGCCACCAGTTGCGGACTCTGCACCGCCGCAGTATTCATGCTGACCTTGTCGGCGCCGGCATTGAGCAGCCGGCGCACGTCTTCGACCGCGCGGATGCCACCGCCCACCGTGAGAGGGATGAAGACCTGCTCGGCGACCTGCTCGACCACGTGCAGGATGATGTCGCGGTCATCGGAGCTGGCGGTGATGTCGAGAAAGGTCAACTCGTCGGCACCCTGCGCATCATAGCGGCGGGCGATCTCGACCGGATCGCCCGCGTCGCGCAGCCCGACAAAGTTGACGCCCTTGACCACGCGGCCGGCGTTGACGTCGAGACAGGGAATGATGCGTTTGGCCAGCATGAAGTGGGGGCAGACTGGCCGGAACTCGGCCGCAAAGTGGATTCCGGGGGTTGTTCCGGCTTAGTCGGGCGCGTCGGCGTTCAGTTCATCGGCGCGCGCCTGCGCGGCCTGGAAATCGAGGGTACCTTCGTAGATCGCCCGACCGGTGATCGCACCGATTATTCCTTCGTCCTCGACCGCGCACAGGCGATCGATATCCGCGAGATCGGTAATGCCGCCGCTGGCGATCACCGGCATGCGCAGTGCCTGCGCGAGCTTGACGGTCGCTTCGATATTGACGCCGTTCAACATGCCGTCGCGGCCGATGTCGGTGTAGACCACCGCTTCGACGCCGTAATCCTCGAACTTCTTCGCCAGGTCGACCACGTCGTGCCCGGTCATCTTCGACCAGCCGTCGGTGGCGACCTTGCCGTCCCTGGCGTCCAGCGCAACGATGATGTGTCCGGGAAAGGCCACGCAGGCGTCGTGCAGGAAGCCGGGGTTCTTCACCGCAGCGGTGCCGATGATGACGTAACTGACGCCGTCGTCGAGATAGCGCTCGATGGTGTCGAGATCGCGCAGCCCGCCGCCCAGTTGGATCGGCACGTCCTCGCCCACCGCGGCGACGATCCTCTTGATCACCGCCTCGTTCTTCGGCTTGCCGGCCACTGCGCCGTTGAGATCGACGAGATGCAGGCGGCGGGCGCCCTGATCCAGCCAATGACGCGCCATCGCCTCCGGGTCTTCGGAAAAAACGGTGGCATCGGACATGTCGCCCTGCTTCAGGCGCACGCAGTGTCCGTCTTTCAGATCGATCGCAGGAATCAGCAGCATGGTGCGTTGTAGTGGGCCAGAAAGTCGAGTTAGGTCGGAGCGGGGTCAGAGCGGCCGGCGCGCGCGATACGATTCGATCCCAATCAGGGTTTCCAGCGCATGAAATTGCCAAGAAGCGCAAGTCCGGCCTGCGCGCTCTTCTCCGGGTGGAACTGCACCGCGAAAATATTATCCTGCGCCACTGCGGCGGTAAAGTCGACACCGTATTCGGTGCGCCCGGCGGTCAGCGCCGCGTCGTCCGGCACGACGAAGTAGCTGTGGACGAAGTAGAAGCGCTCGCCGTCGGCGATGTCTTGCCACAACGCGTGGGGCCTGGCCTGAGTGACGCGATTCCAGCCCATGTGCGGCACCTTCAGCCGCACTCCGTTCGGACCGATCATGCGCTCGGCGGGAAAGCGGCGCACCCGGCCGCCAAACACACTCAGTCCTGACACACCACCCTCCTCGCTCGAATCGAACAGCATCTGCAGACCGATGCAGATGCCGAGGAAGGGTTTGCGCCGCGTCGCGTCGATCACGCTCTGGAGCAGGCCGCGGGCCGCCAGTTCGCGCATGCAATCGGGCATCGCCCCCTGTCCGGGCACCACCACGCGATCCGCCGACGCGACCAGCGCGGGCTGGTGCGTCACGAGCACGCGCGCCTCGGGCGCGACATGCTCGATCGCCTTGGCGACCGAGCGCAGATTGCCCATTCCGTAATCGACGATCGCCACCGTGTTCATGGATTTGACTGGCCGCGGGTCCGCCGCAGCGCGGATGTTCTCAGAGCGATCCCTTGGTGGATGGCACGCTGCCGACCGCCCGCGGATCGGGCTCGGCCGCCATGCGCAATGCCCGCGCGAAGGCCTTGAACACGGTTTCGCACTGGTGATGGGCGTTGTCGCCGCGCAGATTGTCGATATGCAGCGTGACCAGCGCATGATTGACGAAACCCTGGAAGAACTCATGCACCAGATCGACGTCGAACTCGCCGATCATCGCACGCGTGAAATCGACATGAAACTGGAGCCCCGGCCGGCCGGAGAAGTCGATCACCGCGCGAGACAGCGCCTCGTCCAGCGGCACATAGGCGTGGCCGTAGCGGCGGATGCCCTTGCGGTCGCCGACCGTCGCCGCCAGCGCCTGGCCCAGCGTGATGCCGATGTCCTCGACCGTGTGGTGGGCGTCGATATGCAGGTCGCCCGTGGCCTCGACCTCGAGGTCGATGAGCCCGTGGCGCACGATCTGGTCGAGCATGTGATCGAGGAAGGGCACACCGCTGGCGAGCCTGCCGACCCCGGTGCCATCGAGGTCGAGCCGAATGCGAACCTGGGTCTCCAGCGTATTGCGTGTGATCTCGGCGCTGCGCATGACGATTTGACCTTATCGGGACTGTATCAGGCGAGACTCGCTCGCAGTGCATTGAGAAAGATCGCGTTCTCGCCGGGGGTTCCCACGGTCACGCGCAGGCAATTGTCCAGCATCGGGTGGGTGCCATGCAAATTCTTGATCAGCACGCGCTGCCGCTTCAGCAGATCGAAGGTGCGCGGCGCGTTCGGCACCCGAAACAGGATGAAATTTGCATGGGACTGCCAGATCCGCAGGTCCGGCATGTCGGCGAGCGCGTGGGCGAGCTGGGTGCGCGAGGTCACGATCGCCGCGGCCTGCGCGTTGAGCCGCCCGACGTTCTCGACCAGGTGCGTGGCGATCGCCTGCGTCAGGCTGTTGATGTTGTAGGGCAGTCGCAGCTTGTCGATCTCGGCCAGCCATTGCGGCGCGCCGGCGACGAATCCCAGCCGCAGCGCCGCCAGCCCGAGCTTGGACAGCGTGCGCATGACCAGCAGATTGGGATGACGGCGCAGTTCCTCCATGAAACTCGAACCGGCAAACGCATGATAGGCCTCGTCGATCACCACCAGGCCCGGCGCGGCATGCAGCACGCGCGCCATGGCGTCGGCGTCGAACAGCGTGCCGGTCGGATTGTTCGGGTAGGCAATGAACACCACGGCCGGCTGATGCTGCTCGATCCGCAGCACCATCTCGTCCGGATCGAGCGAGAATTGCTCGGTCAGCGGCACACCGACGTAATGCATGCCGCAGAAGGTGGCGATCATCCGGTACATGACGAACGAGGGCTCGGGCGCGAGAATCGTGGCACCCGGTTTCGCGAGCGCCAGCGCGATCAACTGGATCAACTCGTCCGAGCCGTTGCCGAACAGGATCTGGGCACCTTCGGGCACCCCCAAGCGCTTGCGGATCGCGTGGCGCAATTCCGCCGCTTGCGAATCCGGGTAGCGGTTGAGCGCCGCATCGCTCACGAGACCTGCTGCGGCCTTGCGCAGATCCTCGGGCAGCGGATAGGGATTCTCCATGGCATCGAGCTTCACCATATCGCGGGCGTCGGCGACCTGGTAAGCCTTCAGGCGGAGAATCTCGGGGCGAATCAGGTCGCGGGGATCGAACGCCATGTGGTCCGGTTCAGCTCTTGAGGCGCATTTCGGCCGAGCGCGCATGGGCCTGCAGACCCTCGCCATGGGCGAGTGTCGACGCGATGCGGCCGAGCCGGTCGGCGCCGTCGGCGGATATCTCGATGATGCTGGTGCGTTTCTGGAAGTCATAGACGCCGAGCGGGCTCGAGAAGCGTGCGCTGCGCATGGTCGGCAGCACGTGGTTCGGCCCGGCGCAATAGTCGCCCAGCGCCTCGACCGAATAATCGCCGACGAAGATGGCACCCGCATGACGGATGTGGTCGATCCAGCGCTCGGCATCCTCCACGCACAACTCGAGGTGCTCGGGGGCGATGCGGTTGGCGATCGCACAGGCTTCGTCGAGATCGCCGACATGGATCAGTGCGCCACGATTGGCAAGCGAGGCGGCGATGGTCTCGCGCCGCGGCATTTCCGGCAGAAGTCTTTCGATGCTGGCGGAGACGGCGACGATGAACGCCGCTGAAGTGCATAGCAGGATGGCCTGCGCCAGTTCGTCATGTTCGGACTGGGCGAACAGGTCCATCGCCACCCAGTCCGGATTACCGTGGCCGTCCGAGATTATCAACACCTCGGAAGGCCCGGCCACCATGTCGATGCCGACCGTGCCGAACACCCTGCGCTTGGCCGCCGCGACATAGGCATTTCCCGGACCGGTGATCTTGTCCACCTGGGCGATCGTCTGCGTGCCGTAGGCCAGCGCACCGATGGCCTGGGCGCCGCCGATCGTGAAAACGCGGTCGACACCGGTAATTCGTGCGGCGGCCAACACCAGCGCATTCTTCTCGCCGCGCGGTGTCGGCACCACCATGACGAGTTCGCCGACACCGGCCACCTTGGCGGGAATCGCGTTCATCAGCACCGAACTCGGATAGGCCGCCTTGCCGCCGGGCACGTAGATCCCGACGCGATCCAGCGGCGTGACCTTCTGACCGAGCCGCGAACCATCGGCTTCGGTGTAATCCCACGAGCCGGCGAGCTGGCGCTGGTGATACATCGCCACCCGCGCTGCAGCCTGCTCGAGCGCCTCGCGCTGCACCGCGGGCAGCGCGGCCTCGGCCGCCTCCCACTCGCGCCGCGGCAGCTCGAGTTCGGCCATGTGGCTCACGTTCAGATGATCGAAGCGGCGCGTGTATTCGAGCACCGCCGCATCCCCGGTGGCCCGCACGCCGGCCAGGATTTCGGCCACCGCCCGTTCGATGCTTTCATCCTGGGACGCATCGAAGGCCAGCAGTTCGTCGAGGATGCGCAGAAACTCCGGCTCGCGCGTCGACAACCTGCGAATCCGGCTCACGCGGGCACCCCCGCGCGAGCGGCAACCGCAGCCGCGAAAGCGTCGATCACCGGCTGCAGCCGTTCACGCTTGACCTTGAGCGCGGCCTGGTTGACGATCAGGCGCGAGCTGATCGGCATGATGTGCTCGACTTCGACCAGGTCGTTGGCCTTGAGCGTGCCGCCACTCGACACCAGATCGACGATCGCCTCGGCCAGACCGGCCAGCGGCGCCAGTTCCATCGAGCCGTAGAGCTTGATCAGATCGACGTGTACACCCTTGCCGGCGAAGTGCTGGCGCGCGGTGTCGATGTACTTGGTGGCAACCCGCAGGCGCGCGCCGCGCCTGACCGCCTGCTCGTAGTCGAAACCGCGCTGCACCGCCACGCTCATGCGGCATTTGGCGATCTCGAGGTCGAGCGGCTGGTAGAGCCCGGCGCCGCCGTGTTCGAGCAGCACGTCCTTGCCGGCGATGCCCAGATCGGCCGCGCCGTATTGAACATAGGTCGGCGTGTCGCTGGCGCGCACGATGACGATGCGCACATCCGGCCGGTTGGTACCGAGAATGAGCTTGCGCGAGGTTTCGGGATTGTCCGCCGGCACGATGCCCGCTGCGGCCAGCAGGGGCAGGGTCTCGTCGAAAATGCGGCCCTTGGACAGGGCGATGGTGATGCCGCTCACGGTGAGTGTTTGAACTTAAAACGGAATTCTACCGCAGGGGGCGCCGTGCCGCAGCCGCCGCAGCAATCGCTTTCAGCCCAGAAAGCGCCCTCTCAGCTCGCCGAGGTTCAATTCATCGAGTATCTGCGCGATTCGGTCGCGCGCATTGCCGCGCGGCTGGCCGCATTGTGTCGCGATGATCAGTTCGTTCTTCAGCGAATGCTCCCAGCCGACCAGTTCGGTCACGGTGACCTGGTAGCCGTGCGCTTCGAGCTGCAGGCAGCGCAGCACATTGGTCAGCTGGCTGCCGAATTCGCGCGTGTGGATCGGATGGCGCCAGATCTCTGCCAGCGGCGTCTTGCCGAAGGATGCGTTCTTGTTCCGCCGCAGCACGGCCGCCACCTCGGCCTGGCAGCAGGGCACCAGCACCATGTGGCGCGCGCGTTTGGCGAGTCCGAAGCAGATCGCATCGTCGGTCGCGGTGTCACAGGCATGCAGGGCGGTCACGATGTCGACCTGTCCGGGCAGCGCCGGCGAGCCGATCGACGCTTCGACCGTCAGGTCGAGGAAGTCGATCCGCTCGAAGCCTGCGCGCTTTGCGAGTTCGCGCGCCCCGACGACCAGTTCGCTCCGCGTCTCGATGCCAATGATGCGGCCCGCCGCGCGCGACTTGAAGTACAGGTCGTAGAGCATGAACCCCAGGTAGGATTTACCGGCGCCGAGGTCGACCAGCGTCGGCGCGGCCGAGCGCGCGAACACTTCGTCGAGCAGCGGCTCGATCAAATGGTAGAGGTGATGGACCTGCTTGAGCTTGCGCCGGCTGTCTTGGTTGAGCCGGCCCTCCGGCGTCAGGATGTGCAGCGCCTTGAGCAGTTCGATCGACTGCCCGGGCGCAATTGCGGAATCCCTGGACGCCGCGCCGGCGCTCATCGCCCGGATCCGCCGCGCGGGCGCAAACACAGAATGCGCCTGCCCTGCAAGCCGCATGGGTATTGGCTCTTCAGGCATGTATGGACACGGCCAAGTATCCATGCGCCTCCCATGGCAGCATGGCTGTAGATCGCCATTCCATGCGGCCTCCAGGCCTGCTCAGTGTGGCCGCCCGCAGGCTCGATCGATGCGCCAAGCCGATAGATCTGCTTGCGTTCCTGCGCCCTCGAGTGCCGATGGTTCATCGACTACGCCTCCTTCTTCGCCCATTCTCTCTCGACAGCGTTGCAGATGGTGTTCGAGATCGGCCCGACCGGGCCGGGCGCAAGAGATCAGCGCGATCTGGAATGCGGTCTGGCCACGAAACTTCGCAGCCAAGTCGTGAACTCCTCGGCCGGTAGCGGCTTGCTGAACAAATACCCTTGCGCCCGGTCGCAGCCGAACTCGCGCAGCAAGTCGAGTGTTGCGGCGTCCTCGACCCCTTCGGCGACCACCTCGAGCTTGAGCCCGTGGGCAAGCAGGATCAGGGACCGAACGATCTCCCGGTCCTGTCCCGAGCGCACCGCGCTGGCGACGAAACAGCGGTCGAGCTTGAGTTCGTTGAGGGGCAGCTTCTTCAGGAGTATCACCGACGAATAACCGGTGCCGAAATCGTCGATCGACGTGGCGGCCCCGACCTGCTGCAAAGCGGCCATGACCTTCTGACCCACGACCTCATTGGCGAGCATCGCGCTCTCGGTCAACTCGAACTTCAGACGCCGCGCTTCGACGTGCCACAGATCGAGCACGTTGCGCACCGCGAGCGGTAGTTCCGGATCACCGATATCGGCGGCAGTCAGGTTGATACTGATCTCGAGTTCCAGGCCGAGCCGGGTGAATTCGGCCAAGGAACGACAGGCTCTGTGCAATATCCATCGCGTAAGTTGGGGCGCGACCCCGAGCCGTTGCGCAACTTCAATCGTGACCGGCGGCGGTACCGGCCCGCCGCGCGCGCTCGGCCAGCGCAGCAGGGCCTCCGCCCCGACGCACCGGCCTGTCTTCAAGTCAATCTGCGGTTGGAAGTGCAGTTCGAGACCGCCGCAATCGAGAGCCCGCAGAAACTCCTCTTCCATCTGCAAGTCCCGCTCGTGTTTCTCCAGCAAGGGTGCCTCGAACATCGCGAATGGTCGCCCGAGACGAGATGCTTCGTGTAGCGCGAGTTGCGCATTGCGCATCAGCTCTGTCGCACCCGTGCCGTGGTCGGGCGCCCAGGCGACGCCCATTCGAAGCAGTAGACGGCACTCGCGTCCCGCCGTGGAAACGGGGGACTCGAATAAGCGCGCAAGCTTGTCGGCGGCGAGCATCACCTGTGCCTGGCTTCGCAGCCCCGGCAGAATGACGCCGAAGCGCGAACGGCCGATGCGATGCAGCACATCCGTTTCCCGCAATACCTGTTGCACGCGAGACAATGACAGGTCATTGACGCGGGTCCAGCCGTCCTCATCGATCGCGAGCATGGTGCTGGAGCCCGCATCGACCTGCGCGCTCAGCAATCCGGTCACACAGCCATCGCCCAGCGCCAACGCCGTCTCGAGGTCGGTTCCGAGGCTTCGCGGTCCGCTTTCGTTCGAATCCGCGGGCCCGGCTGCCGCCGCGACACGAGTCGCCTGGTTCTCCGTAGCGTCCGCCAGGACCGAGCACAGGTACAGGCTTGCCGAACCCACCGACAGGGCGATTTCCGCGTCCAGACGCGAATAGGTATCCCGTTCGCGCTTCAGAAGCTCGATGCAGCCCTTGGTGAATTCGTGGGCCGCACGCAATGGTAGATCGGCGTTGCAGCCGACGTGACGCAACGACCGCCATACGCCGCCAAGCTCTTCCAGCCACTCCGGATCGAAGTCCCGCGCTGGCAACTCGAAGAACAGGCGGACAAAGCGGGACAAAGCCTGCGCAGCTTCCGCCTGCGATCCGCTTTCGCCGACAAGAAGCTCGGCGAAAGCATTCGCCCAGCCCCGGCTGGCCGCTTCCAGGCCGCGAAAGCGCGCCAAGGCGCGCAAAGCCGAGCGGGCTCGCGCGTCGATACCGTAGAGCGCCATTTGCGCCGACCGCTCTTCGTCGCGCGTGTGGCGCCGCGGCGAGATGGCGCCGTGCGCCGCTTGCGCAACCGCCCCGTCCGAATCGATAGCGCCACAGTCCATCACAAATAGAACTCCCGTGGATCGATCCCGTGGGAGCCCGCTGGGAGCGCACGCCAAATCCGGTGGGGCGAGCCGTCCTCGGACTGTGGCTCGTCCTTGAGGTCGAGCGTGAATGGGCTGGCCAGTGCGGTCTTTTCCTTGTCGAGGAGAACGAGTACGCGCGGCTTGAGTCGTCGTATCCGGTTCTGCTCCACCACGACGCCGACCTCTCCGCTGCGCAGTTCCACCAGCGTTCCCAACGGGTACAGCCCGACGCACTGGATGAACTCGATGATCAGGGGCTCGGAAAAGCTCTTCCCGCGGGCCGCGTACAGCTTGCGCAGCACCCTCTGGTTATCCAGGCCCTGGCGATAAGGGCGATCGTAGGACATGGCGCAATAAGCATCCACAAGGCCAGCCATTTCGCCAAACATGCCGATCTCCTGGCCGGCCAGGCGTCGTGGGTAGCCGCTGCCGTCGTGGCGTTCGTGATGTCGGGCGGCCACCTCGATCACACGCTCGGGAATCCCGGGATGGGCGGCCAGGATCCGTGTGCCGTACTCGACATGCCGTCGCAGCACCACACGCTCCGCCGGCGTCAGCGGGTTCGTCTGCTGCAGCAAACCCAGGGGCACCCGGGTCTTGCCCACGTCTTGAAGCAGTCCGGCCAGACCGAGGACATTGAGCTGATCCGGCGGGAACCCCAGATGCCGGCCAAAGGCCATCATGTGAATCGATACGTCCAGCGAGTGATCGTAGCTGTAGTTGTCGCTACGCTTGAGCTTGGAAAGCCAGATCAAGGCGTCGGGATTGCGCATCATGCTTTGCACCAGATCATCGACGGCCTCGCGGATTCGCTCCGGCTGGGGCAGCTTGTCCTTGGACAACTCGAGCCCTACATCGATCATCAACTCTTGGGCCCGTCCGAAAGCGGCGCCGGAAGCCAGCATCTCCTCGTCGACGGTCGTCCTGTCGATATACACGGTGTGGTGCGAGATATCGAAGTGGTGAGCAGTTGGCTCGCTGACCACCCGCTCCAGGTCGGCATACGCTTGGGTGTTCAGTTGCAGGCTGCGACGTCTCTTCGGCCCAGCCACGACTTCGACGCTTCCAGCCGCCCTCCACGGACGCAATGTCCGCGACGGCGTTTCCGGATTCGATGTCTGTGCGCCCCTCGGTGCCGCGCGACGTGCCGGCCGCGGCGCCTGATCGTTGTCTACCGAAATCAGGGGTGGCAGAGGGCGCCTGGACGGCGCATCGACGGTTTCTTCGGGAGTCGAGATGGACCTGACCCAGTCTCCTGCAGCCGCGCCGTGAATGGACGCCAGGCTCCAATCGGACTCAGGTAAACCGCTGAATTCGGTGAACACCGACTTCGCCCGGTCTACCGAGACGAAACTGCAAGACTCGCGCAGCGCTTCGATCTGGCGCAGAGTGGAAACCAGGAAGCCCTGCAGCGCGAACGGCGTGCCGAGCCAGGGTCGATCGAGTTCGGCAACGAACATCCCCAGCTTGACATCGTGAGCAGCAATGATTTCCAGCATTCGCGGTCCCCGTATGCCCGCCTGTCGCAGCTCGCGGACAACGCTACAACGGCCGTTTCTTCGCCGACTTTACTTGGCGAGCCCGCCGACGCCGCGAAGCGCCGGCCCGAGACATCAAACGGACCAGGATCGAATCGAATTTGCATCAAGCGGGCCAGATTCCGCAGCCTGCGTGACACGCAGCGAAACCGCGGATCGACCTGAGCTTGCCGCGCGGCCCGCTCGAGATGGCACTCTATGACAAGCCTGCCCCGAGCACCGCCAGCACATCTCGAGGCGGGCGATCGGGGGAGGCGGATGCAGTAGCGCAGCCGGCTCGATGCTCAGCCGACCCGGCGCACGCGGGCGCCGAGCCGCGAGAGCTTCTCGTCGAGGTGTTCGTAACCGCGGTCGAGGTGATAGATGCGGTCGACCAGGGTTTCGCCCTGCGCCACCAGACCGGCGATGACCAGGCTGGCCGAGGCGCGCAGGTCGGTGGCCATGACGGTGGCACCCTCGAGCCGGTCGACGCCGCGCACCACCGCGGTGTTGCCGTCGATCCTGACGTCGGCGCCGAGCCGCGCCAGCTCGACGGCGTGCATGTAGCGATTCTCGAATATCGTCTCGCGAATCACCGCGGTGCCCTCGGCCACGCAGTTGATCGCCATGAACTGCGCCTGCATGTCGGTCGGAAAGGCCGGATAGGGCGCGGTGCGCAGGCTCACCGCCTGCAGCCGGCGCGGCGCCTGCAGGCGGATCGCGTCGCGCTCGGGCGTGATCTCGCAGCCGGCGTCCATCAGCTTGTCGATCACCGAATCCAGGTAGCACGACGAGGTGCCGGTCAGCCGCACCTGTCCGCCGGTGGCGGCCGCCGCGCACAGGTAGGTACCGGTTTCGATGCGGTCCGGCATCACGCGGTGGGTCGCGCCGTGAAGTCTCTCCACACCGCGGATGCGGATGACATCGGTGCCGGCACCGGAGATCTGCGCGCCCATGGCAACCAGGCAGTTGGCCAGATCGACCACCTCGGGCTCGCGCGCGGCGTTCTCGATGACCGTTTCGCCATCGGCTAGGCAGGCGGCCATCATCAGGTTCTCGGTGCCGGTGACGGTGACCATGTCGGTGAACAGCTTGGCGCCGGAGAGCCGCGGCACCCTGGCATGCACATAGCCGTGCTCGACCGTGACTTCGGCCCCCATCGACTGCAGGCCCTTGATGTGCTGGTCGACCGGGCGCGCGCCGATGGCACAGCCGCCGGGCAGCGAAACGCGCGCATCGCCGACCCGGGCCACCAGCGGGCCCAGCACCAGGATGGCCGCCCGCATGGTCTTGACCATTTCGTAGGGCGCCACCGGGTTGTCGATGCTGGCGGCATCGAGGGTGACGGCGTTGGCCGATTCGCGCTCGATCCTCACACCCATCTGTCCGAGCAGGCCGAGCATGGTGCGCACGTCCTTGAGATCGGGCAGGTTGGTCAGACGCAGCGGCCCTTTGGTGAGCAACGCGGCGCATAGGATGGGCAGCGCCGCGTTCTTGGCGCCGGATATCGCGACTTCGCCCTTGAGCGGGGAGCCGCCTTCGATCAGCAGTTTGTCCATGGGTCGATCAGAACAGGAAAATCTGGCGCAAAAATGGCATCGGCCGGGCTTCGCGGCGAAGCTTCAGGGCTGCAACAGAAATTTTCAGCCCTGGGCCGCGAATTCTTCCGGTGTCAGGGTCTTCATCGACAGCGCGTGAATCTCTTCGCGCATGCGTTCGCCGAGCACCGCGTACACGATCTGGTGGCGCTGCACGCGTGACTTGCCGGCAAACGCCGAACTGACGATCAATGCCTCGAAATGCTGGCCGTCGCCGGCGACCTGCAATTTCTCGCAGGCCAGGCCCTGCGCGATATAGCCCTGGATATCCTCGGGACGAAGCATGTCGGGTTCCTGAAATTCGGTCAGCCGCGCAGCTTGTAGCCACGCGCAAGCATCAACAGGGTGAGCGTGGACAGCAGGATGAAGCAAGATCCGACGATCGCCAGGCTGATCCATGGCGAGACATCCGACAGGCCGAAAAACCCGAAGCGGAATCCGTCGATCATGTAGAAGACGGGATTGACGTGCGACACCCCCTGCCAGAACGCCGGCAGTGAATGTATCGAGTAAAACACGCCAGACAGAAAGGTGAGCGGCATGATGATGAAGTTCTGGAATCCCGCCAGTTGATCGAATTTGTCGGCCCAGATCCCGGCGATGACACCCAGCGCCGCGAGTATCGCCCCTCCCAGCAGGGCGAAGCTGACGATCCACAGTGGATGAGCGTAGTTGAGTTCGACGAACCACAGTGTCCCCAGCCAGACGCCCAGGCCGACCATCAGGCCGCGCAGCATGGCGGCGAGCACGTAGGCGGCGAAGAACTCGCGATAGGAAAGCGGCGGCAGCAGGACGAAAATGATGTTGCCGGTGACCTTGGACTGGATCAGCGACGATGAGGTATTGGCGAAGGCATTCTGCAGCAGGCTCATCATGATCAGCCCGGGCACCAGGAACGAGGTGTAGCTGACCGAATCGTAGACTCGAACATGCGCCGCGAGCGCATGCGAGAAGATCAGCAGATAGAGCAGCGAAGTCAGCACCGGCGCGGCGACGGTCTGGAAACCGACCTTCCAGAAGCGCAGCGCCTCCTTGTACAGCAGCGTGGCGAAGGCACCGGTCGGCATATCAGGCAGTCCGCATGACGTCGACAAAGACCTGCTCGAGATCCGGCTTGCCGATTTCCATGTCGTCGATGGCCACCCCGGCAGCGCGCAGCCGATCGAGCATCGCGCCGATTTCGTCGAAGCGGTCGAAGCGCAGGCTGAGCGATCCGCCCTCGCTCGACAGAACCCGTGGCGCCAGTTCGTCGGGCAGGACGGACCCGGCGCCCAGCCTGAGCCGCAGCGCGTGAGCCGACGAACGCGCGAGCAGGTTCGCGGTGGTGTCGAGGGCGACCACGCGCCCGGCCTTGAGCATCGCGATGCGGCCGCAAAGACTCTCGGCCTCCTCAAGGTAGTGGGTGGTCAGCACGATGGTATGGCCGTCGCGATTGAGCCGGCGCACGAACTGCCAGAGACCCTGGCGCAGCTCGACATCGACCCCGGCGGTCGGCTCGTCGAGCACGATCACCGGTGGCCGATGCACGAGTGCCTGCGCCACCAGTACCCTGCGCTTCATGCCGCCGGACAGCGCGCGCATGTTGACGTTTGCCTTGGCTGTCAGATCGAGCTCGTCCAGGATCTCGTCGATCCAGCCGCCATTGTCGCGGATACCGAAATAGCCCGATTGCAGATCGAGGGTTTCGCGGACCGTGAAGAAGGGATCGAACACCAGTTCCTGCGGCACCACGCCGAGGCCGCGGCGCGCCGCGCGGTAGTCGGCGACGACGTCATGACCCATCACCTCGAGCCGCCCGCTGCTCGCCCGCACCAGACCGGCGAGCGCCGAGATCAGGGTGGTCTTGCCAGCGCCGTTCGGACCGAGCAGGCCGAAGAACTCGCCGCGCGCGACTTCGAGATCGACACCGCCCAGCGCCTGCAAGGCGCCATAGCGCTTGGTCACCTGTTGCACGCGAATGGCGGGAGTCATGTAGGGCAACGCTGCCGTCGCGACGGGAACGCAGGATCAGACCAGCGGCAGTATTTCCTCGACGCCGTACAGTCCGGCGATACTGCGCAGGGACGCCGGAGCATTGGCCACCTGCAACGTGTGGCCGGCAGCTCGCGCGGCGCGCAGCCAGCCGAGGATCACGGCAATCCCCGAGGAATCGACCTGCTCGACGGCGGCGAGGTCGAACAGGGTGTCACGCGAGCGGGCGAACTGCGCGCCGGCTTCGAGCAGGCGCGCCGCCTGGGGAATCGTCAAACTGCCGGAAACCGCCAGGCTGTCTCCGTCCTCCTGGATCCCCGGCTGGCTCATTTGGCCGCGCTGTTGCTTGCGGAGAGTTCCGCATTGCGCTTCTTCAGCGACTTGACCAGGCCGTCGATGCCGCCGGCCCGCACCTCCTGCGCGAATTGCTCGCGGTAATTGGTAACCAGGCTTACACCGGCGACGATCACGTCATAGACCTTCCAGCCGCCGGCCTCCTTGGCCAGGTTGTAGTCGAGCTGCACCGGCCTGCCGGTGGGCTGCCGGATTTCGCTGCGGACCAGCACGTCGGTGTCGCTCGACTGCATCTTGAACGGCTTGAAATCGACCGCCTGATCCTTGTACGAGGTCAGCGCGTTCGAATAGGTGCGAACCAGCAGCGTCTTGAATTCGCCGGCCAGCGCCTTTTGCTGATCGGGTGAGGCGCTGCGCCAGTCCTTGCCGACCGCCAGGCGTGTCATGTGCATGAAATCGAAATGTGGCAGCACCTTCTGCTCGACCAGATCAATCGCCCGGCTGGTGCTGCCGGACTGGATGGCCTTGTCGGTGCGCACGATCTGCAGCACCTCGTCGGTCACGGTCTTGACCAGCGCATCGGGTGCGGCGTTTTGCGCGACCGCGAGCCCGGGAAGCAGGGACACGGCAAAAAGCAGGCTTGTGAACAGTCTATTCATGGTGGTCTCTCTATCGGTTGGTCGGCCACAACGCGGCCGTGCATAGCGGCTGCCCGTCGCCGGGTGCCGCCGAGCGCTCCGCGGAGCCGGCTCTATGCGCTATTGGCGTTCTGCCATTGGCAGCAGCGACCCGCTCCCGCCATTAACGCGTGTGAGGACGAGATGGCTGACCGCATCGATCGGCTCCATCGGCGCGCGCGACAGGACGCCGCCCGGAATTGCGGCATCGTCGTCGCCCCGCGGCGGGCGTCCGTCGTAGATCAGGCTGCGGCGCCGCTGCAGATAGGCATCACGAACGTAAGCGTACTTGTCGAGCGAGGCTTCGTCGATCGCCTTGTCGGTCGGCAGCAGTGAGGCGCGCGTGTCGACGAAACGGGTACCGTAGAGCGAATTGCGAAGCCGAACCCGGTCCAGGTAACCGACCGGATCGGCAAACATGTCGACCCCGAAACCCAGCGTATCGCGCGCTGTGCGCGGGCCGATGATCGGCCACACGATGTAGGCGCCATTTCCGACTCCCCAGCGGCCCATCGTCTGGCCGAAGTCCTCTTCATGCTTTTCGAGGCCGACTTCGCTCGCGATATCGAACAGCCCGCCGATGCCGGCCGTGGAATTGATCAGCACCCGGCCCAGGTCCACAGCGGCGTTGGTCGGCTTGCCCTGCAGGAGGTTGTTTACGCCAATCCACAGGTCGCCGACATTGCCGAAGAAATTGGCTATGCCGACGCGGCCAGGCAATGGCACCGCGGCCTCGTAACCCTGGGCCAGCGGCTTCAGCGCGACCTTGTCGACGCCTTCGTTGAACGAGAATATCGCCCGGTTGTAACCCTCCAGCGGATCCTTCGGGTTGCTGCCGGCGCATCCGGCCAGGACGAGCGCGAGGCCCGCGGCCGCCAGAATGCGGCAGGTTCCGGACTTGGGGTGGGTGGTCGAGCCGATCATGATCTGGCCTTGTTGGTGTTTGTTGGCGGCGTGCCGCAGAGCAACTATTCGCAATATAGCCTTCATTTGGTCGGCGCGGGTTGCGGAGCCTCCGACGCCTTGCCGAACATGAACTGGCCGATCAGCTTCTCGAGCACCACCGCCGACTGCGTCTTCCGGATAGTTTCGCCGGGTTTCAGCATCTCCGCGTCGCCGCCCGCATCGAAACCGACATACTGCTCGCCCAGCAGACCCGCGGTCAGGATGGTCGCGAAGGTGTCGCGCGGAAATTCGAACCGGCGGTCGACAGTGAACGTCACCACAGCCTGATAGTGCTCCGAATCGAACTGGATATCCGAGACCCGCCCAATCAGCACCCCGGAACTCTTCAGCGGCGCGCGCACCTTCAGCCCACCGATATTATCAAAACTTGCCTTGAGCTCGTAGGTCTCGCCGCCGTTGGCCGCCGACAGGTTGCCTACCTTCATGGCGAGAAACACCAGCGCGGCGAACCCCACGGCCACGAACAAGCCCACCCAAAGATCGATCACCGCGCGGTTCATACGACACCCCTGAACATGAAAGCAGTCAATAGCACGTCGAGCGCCAGAATTGCCAGAGAGGAGGTCACGACGGTACGGGTCGTCGCGCTCGACACGCCCTCCGCGGTCGGCACGGCATCATAGCCCTCGAACACCGCGATCCACGACACCGCCAGGCCGAACACCAGGCTCTTGATCACCCCGTTCAGGATGTCTTCGCGGAAATCGACCGCCGCCTGCATCTGCGACCAGAAGGTTCCGTCATCCACGCCCAACAAGCGGACTCCGACCATCCAGCCTCCCAGGATTCCCATGGCCGAGAACAGCGCGGCCAGCAAGGGCATGGAGATTACACCCGCCCAGAAGCGCGGTGCGACGACCCGGGCGATCGGGTTGATGGCCATCATTTCCATCGCCGAGAGCTGTTCGGTGGTCTTCATCAGGCCGATCTCGGCCGTTATCGCCGACCCGGCCCGACTGGCGAACAGCAGCCCGGCCACCACCGGCCCGAGTTCGCGCACCAGCGACAGCGCCACCAGCGTGCCAAGCGCCGAAGCGGAGCCGAAGCGCTGCAGCGTATCGTAGCCCTGCAGGCCCAGCACCATGCCGACGAACAGGCCGGACACGACGATGATGATCAGCGACAGCACACCGGTGAAATAGACTTCGCGGATGGTCAGCTGAAAGCGCCTCATCGCGGTGCCCGACAGCATCAGCACGCCGACGAAAAACCGGCTGGCATAGCCGAGGCGCCACACGGCATCCACCAGACCGCCACCGATCGATCGCAGCACGTTCAACGGACGATCAAGCACGCCCCGCCTCCAGCAAGTCCTGCGCATAAGGCGGCGACGGGTACTGGAACGGCACCGGCCCGTCGGCCTCGGCCCAGACGAACTGATGGACCCACGGATCCTTCGAGGCGCGAATCTCGGCCGGGCTGCCCTCGGCGACGACGCGACCCTCGGATACGAAATAGATGTAGTCGACGATCTGCAGCGACTCCTGCACGTCGTGGGTGACGATGATCGAGGTCGCGCCAAGGGCATCGTTGAGCTTGCGGATCAGTTGCCCGATCACGCCCAGCGAGATCGGGTCGAGTCCGGCGAACGGCTCGTCGTACATCATCAGCAGCGGATCGAGCGAGATCGCGCGGGCCAGTGCGACACGCCGCGCCATGCCGCCGGAAAGCTCCGAAGGCATCAGGTCGGCGGCGCCGCGCAATCCGACTGCATTGAGTTTCATCATGACCAGATCATTGATCAGTTCTTCGGTCAGGTCGGTGTGTTCGCGTATCTGGAAAGCCACGTTGTCGAACACCGTCATGTCGGTAAACAGCGCGCCAAACTGGAACAGCATGCCCATGCGCCGGCGTAGCGCATAGAGCGCGCCGTCGTCGAGCCGGCTGACCGATTCACCGTCGACGATCACCTCGCCCGCACTCGCCTTGAGCTGGCCGCCGATCAGGCGGATGGTGGTCGTCTTGCCGCAGCCGCTGCCACCCATGATGGCGACCACCCGGCCGCGCGGAATCGCCATGTCGATGCCCTTGAGCACCGGCCTCGCCGCGTCATAGGCGAAAACGACGTTCCGCAGTTCGACCAGGTTGGGTGTGGCCACGCAACCGCTCTCCATATCAAAGGCCGAGCATTCTAGCAGAGGGTCGGCAATACTCGATCGGGCAGCCGCGGCACCATCGCCTCTCGGTCCGGCGGGACTCGTCCGGAGCTTGCCCGGCCCACTTTGCGCTACACTGCGGAGCACGCTGCGGCACCCACCGCTCATGAACGAATATCCATCGCGCAATCCCCGGCTGCTGATCGTCGATGACGACCCGCTGATCACCGAAACCCTCGGCTTCGTGCTCGGCGATGCGTTCGACATCGTCACCGCGCACACGCGCCAGGAGGGCGTGGAAACTTTGCGCCGCCTGCCCGCGCCACCGGAACTCGCGCTGGTCGACCTCGGGCTGCCGCCGGCCGAACACCGGCCCGACGAAGGATTCGCGCTGATCGGCGAACTGCTGGCGCACGATGCGCGCATGCGGATCATCGTGCTCTCGGGCCAGAACGACGAGTCGAACGCGCGTCACGCGCGCGCGCTGGGTGCCATCGATTTCGTTCCCAAGCCGGCGCTACCGCAGGTGTTGCGTGCCGCCCTGGCCCGCGCGCTGCAGTTGCGCAATGCCGAATCCGTGGCCGATGCCGACCGGCCGCCGGGCGGGCTGATCGGCCAGTCGGTGGCGATGCAGAAGCTGCGAACCCAGATCGAGCAGTTTGCCGAATCGCGCTTCCCGGTGCTCATCGAAGGCGAATCCGGCAGCGGCAAGGATGTCGTCGCCTCATGCTGTCTGCATCAGCAGACCAGCCGCCGCGGGCGACCGCTGCTTGCCCTCAACTGCGCTGCGATCTCGCCTTCGCTGGTCGAACCCACCCTGTTCGGCTACGCCAGAGGCGCCTTCACCGGCGCCGTCGCCGCCAAGGCCGGCTACTTCGAGGATGCCCAGGACGGCACGCTGTTTCTCGACGAGATCGGCGAGCTGCCGCTCGATCTGCAGCCCAAGCTGCTGCGCGTTCTGGAAAACGGCGAGTACCAGCGGGTCGGTGAAACCCAGACGCGGGTTTCGCGCGCACGCATCATCGCGGCGACCAACCGCGACCTGCGTGCCGAAGTCCGCGCGGGTCGTTTTCGCGCCGATCTGTACCACCGGCTGTCCGTATTCACGATCAGCGTGCCGCCGCTACGCGACATGGAGCAGGACAGGCTGCGCCTGCTCGATCACTTCCGCGATCAGTTGGCCCGGCAGTCGGGACAGGCGCCGTTCGTTCTCGATGCCGCGGCGCGCGCGCGCCTGGCGGACTATCGGTTCCCCGGCAATGTGCGCGAATTGCGCAACATCGCGATACGCCTGTCGGCGAAGTTCGCGGGCAAGGTGGTCGGCCTGAAGGATCTCGAGGCCGAGCTCGATCTGCCGGCTGCGGCGGAACTTGCCCGCGAAGCCGAGGATATCGACGCCGCCGCCCTGCGTCACCTGCAGGGGCAGGCGAATTTTTCGCTCGACGAAACGCTGCGCCGCTGGGAGGGCAGCTACATCGAGGCGGCCCTCGGGCTGACCCACGGCAATGTCAGCCAGGCGGCGCGTCTGCTCGGCATCAACCGCACCACGCTGTACAACCGCATGGAACTGCTGTCGCGTGACAGATCGTTCGACCGGACACCGGGCCCGGCGGCCGCAAACTGAATCCTGCGTACCGGCGAGGACGACAATCGGCCATGTATTTCGAGTATTTCGGACTCAACGAAGCGCCCTTTCGCATCACCCCGCACACCGATTTTTTTTTCGCCGGCGCCAATCGCGGCGCGACGCTGGACGCGCTGATCTACGCGATTCTCAACGACCAGGGCATCGTGCGGGTGATCGGCGAAGTGGGCAGCGGCAAAACCATGCTCTGTCGCATGCTGGCCGAGTCGCTGCCCGAGCATGTCGATACGATCTACCTGGCCAATCCGCTGCTGTCGCGCGACGAGATTCTCCACGCCCTGGCCGACGAACTGCAGGTGAGGCTGGAGGCCGAACGCCCCGGCGCGCTGCTCGGCGCGCTGCAGAACCACCTGATCGAACGCCACGGTGCCGGCCGGCACGTGGTCGCCCTGATCGACGAAGCCCACGCCATGCCGCCCGACACGCTCGAGCAGATCCGGCTGCTGTCGAACCTCGAGACCAGCCGCGACAAACTGCTGCAGATCGTCCTGTTCGGCCAGCCGGAACTCGACACCATGCTGTCCCGCCCGGACATGCGCCAACTGCGCGATCGCATCACCCACAGCTTCCGCCTCGAGCCGCTGGTGCGTGACGATGTGGCCGAGTACCTGGATTTCCGCATGCGCGCGGCCGGTTATCGCGGCCCGACGGTCTTCGCGCCCGCCGCGATACGCCGCCTGGCCAGGGCCTCCCACGGCCTGACCCGCCGAATCAACGTCCTGGCCGACAAGTCGCTGCTGGCGGCCTTCGCCTCGAACAGCCATCAGGTCGCCGCCCGGCACGTCAAGGCGGCGGTTCGCGACACCGACACTCCGTCGGCCGGCCGCGCCGGGATAGGTCGCTGGCGCTGGGCGCTCGGTCTGGCGGCGCTGCTGGCGGCCATCGCCGGCGCCGGGCAATGGTGGTGGCTGGCCCATCCGGGCGCCGTGGTGAGCCGGACCGACGCCGTGCTGGCCACCGCGGATGCACCCCCGGCAACGCCGCCGCCGGCAACGGCCACGCCCGAGCCGGCGGCCAATGCGGAAAAGCCGACCCAACTCGCCGCCGCGCCGAGCGTCCCGCTCGCGCCGGCGCGTGAACTCGCCGCCGCCACCAATCCGGCACCGACGGTTCCCGCAGTCGAAGCCGCCGCCAATGCCGCGGCAGCCGAGGCGGAGCCGCTCGACCCGCTACTGGCACCCCTGGGCAACGCTTTCGCCGATCGGCTCGCCGCCTCGGAACGATGGCGCCGGCAGACCCCGGCGCAACACTGGTTCATCCAGCTCGCCACTGCCGAAATCGGCGACCCGAGCGGGGTCGGGCGATACCTGTCGCGCGCGGCCAGGCAGGTGGACGACGCGAGCCTGCGCGTGTTCGTCGACCGGCGCAGTTCGGGTCTTCGCATCGGCATCATTTACGGCGACTATCCGACGGCAGCGGCAGCGCGCACCGCCATGCGATCGATGCCGCCATCGCTGCTCGCCCAGGGCGCCTACGCGAGGCAGCTCGGCTCATTGGACTGAGCGCCAGCGGACGCCGTATACCTCAATCAAATCAATTTCTTGTCAGCTAAATTTGATGTGATATGATGAAAAAATGAATCATCCGGTTCGACCTTCATGACGAATCAGTCGATACGCGTTTCGCCCGGCCACCTGATTGGCTTGCTCGTATTGCTGGCCGGATGCACCACCGCGCCGACACTCGGCCCATCGAACAAGCACATCGGCACCGAACCCGCGAAGCCTGCGGCGCCGGTCGCAACGATTCCCCAGCCGGTCGATATCCCGGCCGCCCTGCCAAGGCCCAAGGCGGTTCCCCGCCTGGATACCTATTCGGTGGTGGTCAACAACGTCAAGGTGCAGGAACTGCTGTTCGCGCTCGCGCGCGACGCGAAGATCAACGTCGATGTCCATCCCGGCCTGGACGGCACGATCACCCTGAACGCGATCGATCAGACCCTGCCGCAACTGCTGTCGCGAATTGCCCGGCAGGTCGACATGCGCTATGAGATCGACGGCCCCAATCTGATCGTCATGCCCGATTCGCCGTTCCTGCGGACCTATCGGGTGGACTACGTCAATCTGTCGCGCGACACCACCGGGTCGGTCTCGATCAACACCCAGATCACCTCGGGGGGCAGCGGTTCTTCCTCGTCCGGCAGCGGCAATGTCGGGATTTCGGCACTCGGCGGCTCGAACAATTCCACCACCGAAGTGCGCAATACCGGCAAGAACCGCTTCTGGGAATCACTCGAGAAGAACATCAAGGACATCCTGCGCGAGACCGACAAGATCCTGCCCGAAGGATCGAGCGAGACGGTGATCGAGAACGAGGATCTGCAAACCACCACCGGCTCCGGCGCGCAGACGGGTAGCAAGACGACACGCCGGCAAAGCGCGCCGGCATCGCTCGCCGGCAGTCCAAGCGCGGCGACCCTGCAGACCACCGGCACGCAGATCGTCAGAAGGACCACCTTTCGCGAAGCCGCCTCGGTCATCGTCAATCCGGAATCCGGCATCGTCACCGTGCGCGCCACCGCGCGCCAGCACGAGAAGGTGCAGGAGTTCATCGACCTGGTGATGACCAGCGCGAAGCGGCAGGTACTGATCGAAGCGACCATCGCCGAAGTGACTCTCGGCACCGGTTATCAGCAGGGCATCGACTGGTCGCGGCTGCGCCCAGACGGCAGCGGCTTCGGTGTCTCGCCGGCGCAACTGGGCGCCAATCCGACCTCCAACATCACGCCCTTCGTGCTCAACTACTCGACCGCCGGCAAGACGCTCAACGTCCTGTCGACGATCAATCTGCTCGAGCGCTTCGGCACGGTCAAGGTTCTATCGAGCCCCAAGCTGTCGGTCCTCAACAACCAGACCGCGTTGCTCAAGGTGGTCGACAACATCGTCTATTTCGAGGTCAAGGCCGACACCACCACCACGGCCAACGTCGGCACCACAACGGCATTCACCACCACACCGCGATCGGTTTCGGTCGGCCTGGTGATGAGTGTCACCCCGCAGATCAGCGAGAACGACAACATCGTGCTCAACGTGCGGCCGACGATCTCGCGGGTGACCGCGCTGGCGCGCGATCCCAATCCGAGCATTCCGGCCAATATTCCGAACAACGTGCCGCAGATCCAGACCCGCGAACTCGAATCGGTGCTGCGGGTGTCCAACGGCGACATCGCGGTGCTCGGCGGCCTGATGGAGGACCGCGTCGACTACAAGACGGGCCGCGTGCCGATACTCGGCGCGGTGCCCCTGCTGGGCGAGGCATTGACGTCGCGCGACAACGCCGTGCAGAAGACCGAACTGGTCATCTTCCTGCGCCCGATCGTGATCCGCGATGCCAGCCTCGAAGGCGACTACCGCAGCTATCGCGACCGGCTGCCCACCGCCGACTACTTCCGCGACAATCCCAATCCGCCGTTGCCGCAGTGGGAACTCGGCACGAGATGATCGGCTGGCCGAGGCGACCGAACACGGGGGCGACGCGATGAGCCTCCTGATGGACGCCCTGAAGAAGGCGGAAGCCGCCAAGCGCCAGGCGGCGCAAGCCGAGCGCGCCGCTGCTTCGGACAGCCCGCCGGATCAGGCCAACGAGCCCGCCAATGCGCTGCCCGAACTGCCGCATGAGCTGTCGCTGCTCGATGATCAGTTCGCCGCATCCCCTGGCGCTGCCGTCGCCCGCGGCGGCACCAGCCCTGCAGCCGGCGTCAGCGACGCGCAGCGCGATCGCGCAGCCGCGCACAACCTGTTCGCGGCCAAGCGCAGCGCGTCACGCGCGCCCTTCTGGATCGGCCTCACTACATCGACCATGGCGGCTGTGGCCGCGATCGGCTTCTGGTTCTGGTGGCAGCTCAAGCCGCCGGCCGGCGCGCTGCAGGCCGGCCCGGCGCTGGCGCAACTGTCGGCGACCCCGGCACCCGCCGCCATGTCGGCGCTGACCCCGCAGACGGGCGCGCAGCAGGCGCCGGTCGCCGATGCCGCCCCATCCGCCCCAATTGTCGACGCCGAACCGGCAGCGGCCACGCGTGCGCCGGACAGTCAGCGACGCGTCGTCTCCCGGCCTCGACCGCCCGCGATGCGGGCCGCCGATCCGGCGCGCGCCGGAAGCTTTGCCACCCCGCCGCCAGCGCCCGAGGTGCAAGCGCCGACCGGGCCACGGGTGCGCCGCGCGGCCCCGCCGCGCGAGCAGATCGTTCCGGCGGTCGCCCGAGGCTACGCCGCCTACTCGGCCGGCGATCTGGAAAGTGCCAAGCGGTACTACGAAGAAGCGCTGCGCGCCGACCCGCGCTCGCTCGACGCGCTCAACGGCATGACGGCGATCGCATTGCGCGCCGGACGCGGCGATCTGGCCGAGACCTATCTGGCGCGCGCGCTCGAAGTCGACCCGCATGATCCCTACGCGCTGTCCTCGCTCGCCGCGTTCAAGGGCCGGAGCGACCCGCAGACCGCCGAGCGGCGGCTGCGCGGCCTGATCGCGGCCACACCCGATTCGCCGGCCGCGAACTTCAGCCTGGGCAATCTGTATGCGCGCGATGGCCGCTGGGGCGAAGCGCAGCAGGCCTACTTCCGCGCGTTTGCGGCCGAGCCGGAGAATCCCGACTATCAGTTCAATCTGGCGGTCAGCCTCGACCACATTCGCCAGTCCAGGCTGGCCCTGCAGTATTACCAGAGCGCCCTTGCCGCGGCCCGCCCGGGGGCCTTCGACCGCGAACGAGCGGCCATCCGCGTCCGTGACCTGCAGCAGGTTCAGTGACCTGGCCCGGTTTCCGTCTCCGCGCATGAACGCCCGCTCGACGCCGAATCGCAAGCCCCTCGGACAGGTGCTGATCGCCCAGGGGGTGATCAGCGAAGACCAGTTGCGCATCGCGCTGCTCGAACAGGGCAAGTCGAGCCTGCCGATCGGCCGCCTGCTGGTGGTTCTGGGTTTCGTTTCCGAAGCGACACTGCGCGAAGCGTTGTCGCAGACCCTGGGCAAGCAGAGCGTCGATATCGCGAACGTGATTCCCGACCCGCAGGCACTGCAACTGGTGCCGCGCGATCTGGCCAAGCGCCTGCGCCTGCTGCCGCTGAACTTCGATGCCGGCATGCGGCGCCTGCAGGTCGCGCTGGTCGACGTGAGCGACATCGTCGCGCTGGACAAGCTGCGCGGCGCGCTGCCCGAGGACATCGAGGTCGATACCGTGTTCGCCGGCGAGTCGGAGATCGCGCGGGCAATCGACCAGCATTACGGCCACGAGCTGTCGATCGACGGCATCCTGACCGAGATCGAGACCGGCGAAGTCGACTACCGCGGCCTGGCCGCGCTGACCGACGAATACTCGCAGCCGGTGGTGCGCCTGATCGACGCCCTGCTCGGCGACGCGGTCAGGCGCGACGCCTCGGACATCCACTTCGAGCCGGAAGGCAGTTTCCTGCGCATCCGCTACCGCATCGACGGCTTGCTGCGCCAGATTCGCGCCCTGCACAAGAGCTACTGGCCGGCGATGGCGGTGCGCATCAAGGTGATGGCCAATCTCAACATCGCCGAAACCCGCGCACCCCAGGACGGCCGCATATCGCTCAACATCAGCGGGCGGGCGGTGGATTTCCGGGTCGCCGCGCAACCGACGATACACGGCGAGAACATCGTGCTGCGCATCCTCGACCGGCAGAAGGGCATCGTCGCGCTCGACGATCTCGGCCTGTCGGAGCACCAGCTCGACATACTGAAACTGATGATCGCGCGACCGGAAGGCATCATCCTGGTCACCGGCCCGACCGGCAGCGGCAAGACCACCACGCTGTACTCGATCCTCAATCACATCAGTCACGAGGGCATCAACATCATGACCCTCGAGGATCCGGTCGAGTATCCGATGGCGATGATTCGCCAGACCTCGGTGGCCGACGCATCGAAGCTCGACTTCGCCAACGGCGTGCGCTCGATGATGCGGCAGGATCCCGACGTCATCCTGGTCGGCGAGATCCGCGATTCCGACACTGCCGAGATGGCCTTTCGCGCCGCCATGACCGGGCATCAGGTGTACACCACCTTGCACACCAACTCGGCGATCGGCGTCATTCCGCGCCTGCTCGACATCGGCATCCTGCCCGACATCATGGCTGGCAACATCATCGGGGTAGTGGCGCAGCGGCTGTTGCGCCGGCTTTGTCCGCACTGTCGCGAGCCCTATGTCGCCGACACCGTCGAGACGCGCCTGATCGGGATCTCGACCGAGCGCCCGGAGCAGACCCTCTATCGCGCCGTCGGCTGCGATCGTTGCGACTATCAGGGCTATCGCGGCCGGCTGGCGGTGATGGAACTGATGCGCATGGACGCCGACCTCGACGAGCTGATCGCGCGCCGTGCGACCTTCCGCGAGATCCGCAACGCCGCCCGCGCCAAGGGCTTTCGCGCGCTCGCCGAGGACGGCATGCGCCGCGTCGTCGAGGGCGTCACTTCGCTCGACGAAATCGGGCGCGTGATCGACCTCACCGAGCGGATGGCCTGATGCCGGTCTTTGCCTACAAGGCGATGAACGCCGGCGGGCGTACCGTGCGCGGCGAACTGGACGCCATCAATCTGGTCGATCTCGAAATGCGCTTGAAGCGCATGGATCTCGACTTCATCAATGGCCGAACCATCAAGCGGGGCGGCGTGTTCCAGGGCGCGCCGATCGGGCGGCGCGACCTGATCAACTTGTGCTTCCACATGGAGCAGCTCACCCGCTCCGGCGTGCCGATACTCGACGCCCTGTCGGATCTGCGCGACAGCACCGAGCAGCCGCGCCTGCGCGGGATCATCGCCAGCGTGATCGAGAGCATCGAGGGCGGGCGCACCCTGTCGCAGGCCATGAGCGAACATCCGAAGGTCTTCGATACCGTGTTCTGCAGCCTGATCCGCGCCGGCGAGAGCACCGGCAACCTGCCCGACGTGCTGCTCAACATCAGCGAATCGCTCAAGCGCGAAGACGAGCTGTCGGCCCACACCAAGAAGCTGGTCATCTATCCGGCCATCGTGACGGTGCTGATCCTCGCGGCGCTCGGCGTGTCGATGGTGTTCGTGGTGCCCGAGCTGGCCAAGCTGTTCCAGAGTTTCGGCCGCCAGTTGCCGCTGCATACGCGCATCCTGATCGCGATATCGAACTTCGTCATCCGCTTCTGGCCGTGGATACTTCTGACCCTTGCATCTGCCGTCATCCTGATCGTTGCGGCCGTCAGCACCCAACCGGCGGCCAGCTACAAGTTCGATGAACTCAAGCTCAAACTTCCGCTGTTCGGTTCGATCCTGCGCAAGATCATCCTCGCCCGTTTCGCCAGCACTTTTGCCATGATGTACTCGTCCGGCATCGGGATCATCGACGCCATCCGCGCCTCGGAGGACATCGCCGGCAATGCCGTGCTGCGCGAAGGCCTGCACCGCGTCGGCAACCTGATCTCCGAGGGGCAGAACGTGTCCACCGCATTCCAGAACACCGGCCTGTTCCCGCCGCTGGTCGTGCGCATGCTGCGTGTCGGCGAAAATACCGGTGCGCTCGACAAGGCGATGATGAACGTTACCTACTTCTACAATCGCGATGTGCGCGAATCGATCGAACAGGCTTACGCCGTCGCACCATCGGCGCTGACAGTCGTGCTCGGCGGCCTGCTGCTATTCGTGATGCTGTCTGTACTTGGCCCGGTTTACGACATCATCACCACGATGAAGACCTGACATGGCCCAGCAGCGCATACTCCTGATCGATTCGGCGCAGATCGAGGCCTGGCACGCGCACGCCGGCCGGCTGACCGGCGAAGGCCACTTCCCCGCCAACGACGAGGGGCATGCGGCGTTCGGGCGCTACGTCGCGGCGAACCGCGCAAGCCGGTTCTATCTGCTGGCCGACGTGGTCGAGGAGGGCTTCCAGTACGAAAGCATGCCCGCGGTCTCCGGCGGCGATAGGCAGGCGCTGATCTCGCGCCGGCTGGCGCAGTACTTCTACGGCTCGCCGCTGACCGCCGCGCTGTCACTCGGTCGCGAGACCACCGGCCGGCGCGACGAACGAATGCTGTTCGCCGCGCTGACGCGCCCGGCCCTGTTCGAGCCCTGGCTGGCGATCCTGCGCGAGGCCGAGGCCCAGATCGCCGGCCTGTGGTCGGCACCCCTGCTCGCCCCTGCTGTGCTCGAGCGCATCGCGCCGCAACTCAAGCGCGCCCTGCTGGTCAGCGTTGGCCGCGGCGGCATCCGGCAGACGCTGGTCGAAGCCGGCAAGCTGCGCTTCTCGCGCCTGGCGCCGCAGGCCGGTTCGTCGGCGAGCGACCTGGCGGCCGCCTGCGAAGCCGAGTCGGCGAAGATCCACCAGTACCTGATCGGCCAGCGCATCATCCCGCGCGGCGGCGTGCTGCCGGCGCTGGTGCTGGTTCCGCCGGAGCACCTGCAAGCTGTCGGGCAACACCTGCGCAGCACCGACGAACTCGAGTTCGTGGCGACCGACCTCGCGCAGGCGGCCCGCGCAATCGGCCTGCGCGATGCCCCGGCAGACTCTGGCGCGGCCGCGCTGTTCGCGCACACCCTGCTGCGCAATCCGCCCCGGGCGCAGTTCGCCCCCGCCGAGGATCTGCGCTTCCATCGCCTGGGCCGCGCGCGGATGGCGCTGCTGGCGCTCGGCGCGGCCGCGATGATCGGCTGCCTGGCGGTCGCGGCACGCCAGACACTCGAGGCCATGACGGTGCGCAACCAGACCGAACTGACGGTCTTCCAGACCCAGTCCGATCTGGCCCGCTACCAAGGCCTGCTGGCTGCCCTGCCGCCGCTGCCTGCTCGCGCCGACGCGCTGCGTGGCGTGATCGGCCGCTATCGCACGCTGGAAGCATCGAGCGCCTCGCCGCTCGCGCTGTACCGCGACATCAGCCGGGGGCTCGAAGTCGCGCCGCAGGTCCAACTCGACCGCATCGACTGGTCGCTCGCCGACAATGCGGATGCCGCGATCGAATCGGGCGCCCGGCAGACCTCCGCCCAGGCCGCGGGCACCAATGCATCACGGTTCGCCGTGGCGGTCATCGCCGGGCATCTCGAGCTGCCGGCTGACGCCGATCCACGCGCCCAGCTCGAAGCCGTCAATGGCTTCGCTGCGGAACTGCGCAAGAACGGCGAGCTCGTCGTCAGCGTATTGCGCATGCCGGTCGACATCGAATCGCAGCGCGCCCTGCGCAGCGACAGCGGGACGCGCAGCGACGTGCCGCGCTTCAGCCTGCGCTTGGCGAGGAAGATAGGATGAGCGCGGACCTTGTTTTCCGCCACATCCGCTGGGCGCTGCTGGCCATGCTGCTGATGGTCGCCGCCGGCGCCGGCGCCGTTTATTACGCCGACCAGTTCCATGCCCGGACGCTCGCCACCCAGGCCAGCGCCAGAGCGGCGCAGGTCGAGGCGCAGAACAAGCTCGCCCGCGCCCGCGACGAGGAGCAGGAACTGCGCGCCACCACTGCCCGCTTCAACGAGCTGGCGCAGCGTGGTGTGATCGGCGACGAGGCGCGGCTCGACTGGGTCGATCTGATCCGCCGCATTCGCGAAGCGCGCAAGCTCTACGAGTTGCAGTACGAGATCGCCCCGCAGCAGCCGCTGGATGCGGGCACCGCGGGCAGCCCCTATCGCTTCATGCAGAGCCCGATGCGCCTGACGATGCAGCTTCTGCACGAAGAAGACCTGACCGGTTTTCTCGATGATCTCGCGGCCCAGGCACCCGCCTATCTGCGCACGCGCCGCTGTGCGGTCGATCGCCTGCCCCAGCCGGCCGAGCCGCCGGCGGGCGCTGCGCCGCAGTTGCGGGCCGAGTGCGAACTCGACTGGATCACCATACATAAGGCCGCACCTGCCAGCGGAGCCGAATCGTGAAGCGCCGGCTGCTCTTCATGCTGTGTGCCGCCGTTCTGCTGCCGCTGCCGGCGGTGGCCGAGCAAGCGCTCGGCCGGCTCTTCTTCACGCCGGAAAAGCGCGCCGCGCTCGAGCGCAGCCGCCGGCTCAACCTGCGCCAGGCGCAGCAGATGGAAGGCGAGACGCTGTCGCTCGACGGCATCGTCAGGCGCAGCGACGGCAGCGGCACCGCGTGGATCAATGGCAGGCCACACTACGTGGCCGACCCCCGCAACGGCGTGGCGATCGGCCTGCAACCCGGCGCCGCCGGGGCAAGCATCTCGGTCGGCGACGAGCCGCCATCGCGCCTGCGAGTCGGCGAGTCGATCAATCGGGGGACGCGGGACAAGAACGATCTGATCAGCAACGGCCGAATCTCATCGAGGCGCAGTGTGCCGGGTCGCTGACAGTCATCACGCAATGCGAGCGTTGTCACGCAAGCCCTCGCCAGTACGGCATCGCGGAGCAGCGCTGCTGATCCTTCTCGCGTTGATCGGACTCGGCGCTATCGCAATGCTTGTCGGCCGACTCAATTCGTCGGACTTCGCCAACCAGCATGCCCGCGCAAACCAGACCAGTTTGGCGGAGGTTCAGGATGCAATCGTGGCATGGTCGATGCAGCGCGGTCGGGATACCGGACCAGAGCGCCCCGGCGAGTTGCCGTGCCCCGATACAAACAACGATGGATTCGAAGAAGGAAGCTGTACTGCCGGACGTCTGGGTCGGGTGCCATGGCGTACCCTCGGCATCCCGGAGCCTCGCGACAGCAGCGGGGAAACCCTCTGGTACGCGCCCGCCGGTGCAATGCGCAAGCGCAATTCGAACGCCAGCCCGCTCAACAGCAACTCGCGCGGGAACATCGTCGTTTATGTGGCTGGCGGTGTGAGCATATTGCGGAACGACGTCGTGTTCGTGCTTTTTGCGCCAGGCCCGCCGCTTGCTGCACAGCGCAGAGAAGCCTCGACTGTGACCTGCGCAACCACCGGGACAACAATCGCCAGAAGTAACTGTGCCGCGAATTATCTCGAAGTCGCCGACAGCATCGACAATGCCACGAACAACGGCCCCTTCATTGCCGGGATGCGTTCAGACACATTCAACGACCAACTGCGTTTCGTCACCACCGACAGTTTTATCGGGAGAATGGAGCACCGCGTGGCGCTCGAGGCCAAAGCGCTCCTGAAGAAATATGACTCGGCAAACGGATATTTGCCTTTCCCTGCGAACTATGTCGATCCGGGATGCCGCGACGCGAGCTATCTGACGAATTGCTCCAGCGACATGTCCGTATGCCGCGGAAGATTTCCCGATAGTGCGACAACCGTGCTGACTCCAGACTGGGCAGTGCTGGAGCGCCCGGACTGGTTCTCGTACAACCTTTGGGGCGATTCCATCTATTACGCGGTCGGATCGGCCAAGCTCGCGTCGGCCCCCGCCAATTGCAGCGCGAAGCAGTCGGTAAGCGGCACACAGCACGATGCCGTTCTGGCTATGGCGGGGCCGCTGTCAGGGACAGGGGTGCGTCCGAGCATCAATCTTTCGGATTACCTTGAAGACGCCGAAAATCGAGATGGCTGGACCGGATCGGCGCCCGACGCAGACCGCCTCGTCAACCCCACCTCGGCCAGCAACGACCGACTGTACCCGTATTGAAGATGAACACGGACCACCTTCGCCCTCAGTTCCCCGGACACGGCTTGCAGAACGGCTTCACTCTCGCTGAACTGGCGATCGTGCTTCTCATCGTCGCGCTGCTGGCCGGGGCAATGCTCGTCCCGCTCACCGCGCAGATCGATCAGCGCAACGCGAGTGAAGTCAGGAGAAACCTGTCCGAGATACGGGAGGCCCTGTTCGGCTTCGCCGCGAGTCACCCTGCCAACGACGGACGACCCTACCTGCCCTGCCCCGACACCGATAACGACGGCATGGAGAACCGTTCGGGCGTCGCGTGTACCGCCCAGGAAGGAAACGTTCCGTGGGCAACGCTCGGGGTCGGCGAGTCGGACGCCTGGAACAACCGGTTCCGCTATCGGGTGGACGCGGCCTTCTCGCACAGCGACGTAGGCTTCGCTCTCGCGACAACATCGAACCTCCGGGTATGCAGCGTGGCCGGATGCGTGGCAGGTTCGATTCTCGCCAGTTCAGTGCCGGCAGTGTTTCTGTCGCACGGCAAGAACGGAGCCGGCGCCACCAACAGCTCTGGCGGCGCGAATCCCGCTCCCGGAACGTCGCGGACGGACGAGTTGGCGAACACCGACGCGAACAACGATTTCGTCAGCCACGCGCTCACCGCCGCGGGGAGTGCCAGCGGCGAGTTCGATGACGAGGTGGCATGGCTGCCAGCGAGCATCCTGTTCGGACGCATGATCGCCGCTGGGCGGCTGCCTTGATCGCCAGCGGCAGATCGACCTGCAACCCGCATGGAATGGCGATCTGCAGAGACATGAGGCCACGATCGCCTATCCACGGGCATTCCAGGCATGGCCATCTCGTGTTGCCCATGGATACTGGCTCTCAGGGCAGTCGTGTCGAACGATCCCCGACCGCAAATGCGCATGTGCTGGAGCACAAGTTTTCCATCGGCGGATTGACCGCCGATCGCGCTTGCGGCGAAACTGGAGTTCCGTCGCAGCCTGCCGACAACCATCCTATGAGTTCCACGGAGTTTCCAACATGAAGGCCGCCGGGGCCGCACCGTCGCGTTTCATGGATCGCCTGCGCAACGCCGGTGTCGAGCCGGGCGACAGCGACGAGTTGCGCCTGAACAAGGCGCTGCTGGTGTTCGCCACCGGCCTGGTCAGCGTGGCCTCGACACTGTGGCTGGCGATCTACTGGAGCCTCGGCCCGCAGCTCTCGGCCACTCTGCCGTTCGCCTTCCAGATCCTGCTGGCCGGCAATCTGCTGCTCTACCTGAAGAGCGGCAATTTCGATTTCTTTCGCGTCGGGCAACTCGGATTGTTCCTGTTCTTCCCCTTCGTCGCCCAGTGGAGCATCGGCAACTTCATCACCGCCTCCGGCCTGATCCTGTGGGGGCTGCTGGCGCCGATCGGCGCGATCCTGTGCTTCGGCGTGCGCGAGTCCTTCGCCTGGTTCTTCGCCTACGTGTTCCTGGTGGCGCTGACCGGCTTTTTCGACTACTACCTGGCCGACGCGGTGCCGGCCGGCGTGACGCCCATTCCGATCCGCACCTCGGTGTTCTTCTTCGCGCTGAACTTCGTCGCCATCTCGTCGATGGTCTATCTGCTGCTGCGCTTTTCGATCCAGGAGAAGCAGAAGATCGAGGCCCGGCTGGCCGAGGCGCATCGGCTGCTGCAGATCGAGCAGGATCGCTCGGAGCGCCTGTTGCTGAACATCCTGCCGGGGCCGATCGCCGAGCGGCTGAAGAACAGCAGCCAGACCATCGCCGACGGCTTCGCCGACGTGACAGTGATGTTCGCCGACATCGTGAACTTCACCCAGATCGCCAGCGGCATGACGCCCTCGCAGGTGTTCGCGATGCTCAACCGCATCTTCTCGCTGTGGGACGAACTGGCCGAGAAGCACGGCATCGAGAAGATCAAGACCATCGGCGATGCCTACATGGTGGCCGGCGGCCTCAACGACTCGCGCGCCGACTATTCGGCGGCGATCGCCGATCTGGCGCTGGAAATGCGCGATCTGCTGCACCGGGATTTCAACGTCAACGATCGCCATCTCGACGTGCGCATCGGCATCGGCACTGGGCCGGTCGTCGCCGGCGTGGTTGGCAAGAAGAAGTTCATCTACGACCTGTGGGGCGACACCGTCAATCTGGCCAGCCGCATCACCAGCGAAGGCACGCCGGGCATGGTCCAATGCGACGTCGCCACCTGGCGGCGCCTGAAGGACCAGTTCGTGTTCGAGGAGCCACAGGTGCTCTACCTCAAGGGCAAGGGCAACATGTCGGTCTATCGGCTGATCGAGCGCGCCCGGCTCGCGCAACAGCCAGTCCTGGCGCGCAACCTGGCCGGTTAGTCCTGGCCGGTCTCGGCCAGCGGTCGTTCACGGCAGATCCTCGCCGTCTATGTCTTCTGCACTTCGCGCAGCCGCAGGCAGACCTCGCCGTCCTCGTTGTTCGCCAATTCGAGCCGGTAGCTAGCGGCTTCGGCCTGCCGCGCGGCCTGATACAAGCCGATGCCGAAACCGCGCGCCGACTCCACCGGTCCGCGCAGCAGGCGCCGCGCGAGTTCCGGCGGCATTGCGCTTCCGCTATCCGTCACCGACAGCTCGACCGGCGCGTCGCCCGACAATCCCACGGCGATGCGCAGGCCGGGCTGAGTCGTGCGTTTTTCGAGCGCGTTCTGCAGCAGGTTTTCGGCCACCGTGTCGAACAGCCCGGCCGGCACTTCCAGTTCCCCGGTGAGGCCGATCTCGGCGAAGTCGATGCCCTGACCGGCAAAGCGGCGCTTCAGTTCGCTCCACCATCCGACCGCGCGCTGATGGGTGAGCGGCTGCTCGTCTGGCCGGCGCAGTTTGTCCAGGGTCTGCTGCAGGCGCTTCGATATCACCGGCAGTTGCCGGCGCAGCAGGTGCTGGAATTCCGGCGACGACTCCGATCCCGGGCGTTCCGCGGCGAAGCACAGCGCATTGAGCGACTGCAGCAGGTTCTTCACGTCGTGGGTCACCCGCGCGCCGGTCTCATGCACCGCCTGCACATAGCTCATGCGCTGCAATTGCGTGGCATGCACCTTGGCCAGATAGAACTCGCCGAGCAGGCGGGCCAGCAGGGCCAGATGCCAGGTCAGCGCCGGCGACAGCTTCTGCCGCGTATACAGCGCCACCTGCAGCGGGCCGTGCTGGAATTCGATCTTCTCGCCGTCGAGCGCACCGAAGCGCCCGCTGCGATCATCGGCCCGACCGCCCGCACGCCATTCTCCGCCGGCCACCCAGGGCAGCCGGGCCATGCCGGAAAAGGCATCGTCGAGAAAGCACGCCGGATCGTCCTCGCGCATCGAATGCTCGGCAAGATGGTGCAGCCATTGCTCGAACGGCAGCCCGACCGACAGCACATGGCGGGTGAACAGCACACCCATGCCGGAGAAACCGGCACGCGGATTCCACGCCCAGCCGAGCAACAGCAGCAGCGCAGCCAGCGAGAGCAGGGTCAGCAGCAGCGCCTCGACATAACCCGCCTGGCGAACCAGCATGAAGGCCAGGCATCCCAGCATCAGCACCGCCAACAGCAGGAACAGGATGATGCTCGAGAACAGGTCGATCACCTCGACTTCCTCGCGCTCGGTTTCCTCGACCGGCAGCAGCGCCATCAGCGGAAAGACCAGCGGCAGTATGTAGCGGGCGATCAGATCGAATCCGGGCGGCAGCGCGGTGTACAGCGGAATCACCGGCGGCAGCAGCAGCACCAGCAGCACCACCATCAGATAACCGAGGGCCAGCAGATAGAAGAGCCGCGACCAGCGCGAGCCGAAAAAGAACACCTTGCCGCCGACCACCGCCGTCAGCACCATGGTCCACGCGATCAGCAGCCAGCCGTTCAGGAACACCAGAAAGCCCGCCACCGCAGCGGCCAGTAGGGCCAGTTCCACCGGCCGCAGACGGCGCTCGCCGCGCACGATCGGCTGCCACAGCAGAAACAGCCCGAAATGCCCGACCAGCACGGTGCGTGCGATCGCCGACGGCACGCCCTGCATGATCGCCAGATGCAGCAGCACCAGCAGCGCGAGCAGGACATAGCGGCGGTGACGCGCCACCAGCGCCACGATGGCCATCGTTCGCGAATGCTCTTTCCGGGCAGGCGACAGCGGGGCGTCCATCGGTCGGAAATGAACTCCGGTTATTCGGCGGAACGAAACGTCAGGTGGCGCGGACAGCGCGTGGTGCGGGCCGGCAATTCGCCGACACATATGTCAAAAATTTGACGATTCCGGCCGGGTGATCCGCCGATTATCCCATCGGAAGCGCCGATCTGGCCTGGCACAGCGCTTGCGGGGCAAAGCCCACCAATCCAGGACAATCATCATGCCCAATCGTCAAGCCGGCTTCACCCTCGTCGAAATCGCCATCGTGCTGGTCATCATCGGACTGCTGCTCGGCGGCGTGCTCAAGGGCCAGGAACTGATCAACAGCGCCAAGGTGAAGAACTTCGCCCAGGACTTCCGATCGGTGCCGCTGTTTATCTACGGGTATCAGGACAAGTTCAAGGCGTTGCCGGGCGACGACTTGAAAGCGGCAGAGCATCTTGGTTCCACTGCGCCGGTAGCCACTGGCACTACTGCAGGAAACGGCGCGATCGACGGCTATTGGAACGACGACTTCAGTGCGACCCCAACAGAAACCGTCATCTTCTGGGACCATGTCCGAAGAGCCAATCTGGCGTCCGGCCCGTACCCGATAGCAAAGAACGCTGACTTGCCCACCAACGCAGACGGCGGAAGAATTGGCGTTCAGTCGGCCAAGCCGGTCAGTGACATGACCGGTTCATACTACGTCTGCTCCGGCGCGATCCAAGGCAAATTCGCCAAACAGCTCGACATCACCATGGACGATGGCCATACCACGACCGGCTCGATGCGGGTTGGCACGTGGGCAAGCAATGCCCTGACGACAGTTGCCGAGTCGGGTACCGGCACCATAATCGACGACGGTCAGCCTTACGTTGTGTGCCTCGGCTTCTGACAAAGGCGTTTTGCGGCGGGATCGCTCAATTCGATTCGGCCTCTCGCATGGGCCGAGGTGTCAGAACCCGCCCTTCAACAACCGCTCCTCCGCCGCTGCGAGCCTTTCCGGCTCGCCCAGCAGCACGACGACATCCTCGGCATGGAAAACCGTGTCGGCATCCGGTTCCATCGCCCGGATGCCGCGCCGGCGGATCGCCGTGACCTGCACCTCGATCTGCTCGAAATCCATATCGCGAATCTGCCGGCCGACGCACCAGGCGCCGGCCGGCAGGATCACCGAGTGCAGGCGCGCCTTGTGCAGGTCGGCGATGCCTTCCTCGGTCAGGTGGTCGGCGCCGCGATAGATGCCGCGCAGCAACTGGTAGCGTTTGCCGCGTATCTCGCGAATGCGATTGAGCACGCGCCCCACCGGCACACCGATCAGCACCAGCGCGTGCGAGGCCAGCATGATCGACGACTCGAACGACTCGGGCACGACTTCGGCGGCGCCGGCCTTCGACAAGGTGTCGTAGTCGCGCTCGTCGACAGTACGCACCACCACCGGCACTTCGGGGCGCAAGCTCCGCACCATCGCGATGACCCGCAGCGCCGAGGCCGTATCGGCGTAGGTGACGACGACCACCGCCGCGCGCGATATGCCGGCGGCAACCAGCGTTTCGCGCCGCGCCGCGTCGCCAAACACCACGGTGTCGCCGGCGGCGGCGGCTTCCTTGACGCGCTCCGGGTCGAGATCGAGCGCGATGTACTTGATCTCCTCCTGATCGAGGAACCGCGCCAGGTACTGGCCATTGCGGCCATAGCCGCAGATGATCGCGTGGCTATCGACGGACATCGATTGCGAGGCGATCTGGGTCAGTTGCATCGAACGCATCAGCCATTCCGACGGCACCAGCCGCAGCACGATCTTGTCGGCATATTGCGAGAGCAGCGGCGCGAGCACCAGTGACAGAACCAGCGCGGCCAGGACGATCTGCAGATTGGTTTCGGGCACCAGCCCGGCATGTCCGGTCTGGGCCAGCAGCACGAAGCCGAACTCGCCGCCGGCACATAGCCACAGTCCGGTGCGCAGGCTGGTACCGGGCGAGGCGCCGAACGCGCGCGACATGCCGGCCGCCACCACGAATTTGATCGCCAGCAGCAGTACAAGTGCGAGCAGCACCCACAGCCCCTGCTGCGCGACCACGCCGAGGTCGAGCAGCATGCCTATGGTGACGAAGAACAGTCCCATCAGCACGTCGCGGAAGGGTTTGATGTCCTCTTCGACCTGATAGCGGTATTCGGTTTCCGAGATCAGCATGCCGGCGACGAACGCCCCGAGGGCCAGCGAGAGGCCGGCCAGCTCGGTCACCCACGCCAGGCCGAGCGTCACCAACAGGATATTGAGCATGAAGAGTTCGTTGCTCTTGCGCCTGGCGACCACGTGGAACCAGTTGCGCATCAGGCGCTGGCCGAAGTAGAGGATCACCGACAGAACGAGCATTGCCTTCAAGGCAGCGACGGCGAGCGAGGACCACAACTGTTCGGCACTGCCACCGAGCGCCGGAATCAGGATCAGCGACGGCACCACCGCCAGATCCTGGAACAGCAGCACGCCCATCACCTCGCGCCCGTGCGGCGAATCGAGCTGCATGCGCTCCACCAGCAGCTTGGACAGGACGGCGGTGGAAGACATGGCCATCACCGCGCCGATCGCCACCGCGCCCTGCCAGGAGAGGTCGAAGAACAGCATGCTGCCGACCATGATCAGCACGGCCGTCAGCAGCACCTGGGCGTGGCCGAGGCCGAACACGATGCGCTTCATGCTGTAGAGCTTGGGCAGCGAAAACTCGAGCCCGATCGAGAACATCAGGAACACCACACCAAACTCGGCCAGGTGGCTCGCGTTCGACTGGGCTGGCAGCAGATCGAGCGCATGGGGGCCGATTACGGCGCCGACCAGCAGGTAGCCGAGGATCGGCGGCAGATTCAGATAACGGAACAAGACCACCACCATGACGGCGGCGGTGAGTAGGAGCAGCACCAGCTCGAGCGCGGTGGTCATCAGGCCTGATTTTCCCCGTAAGGACGCTTGCGGTCGCGCAGCCCAAGCGCAGTGACGGGCTCAAAAGGTCGCACAACCCGTCTGTTATAATTTCCACGAATGATAACCAGTTCACGCAGATGAGCCAAACCCAGTCGGCCTCACTGAACCGGGCTGCGACGCTGGAACTCGGCCGTCGCGTGTTGCGCATCGAAGCCGAAGCCATCCTTGCGCTGATCGACCGCATCGACGGAAGCTTCACCGCGGCGGTCGAACTGATCCTCGCGGCGGGCGGCCGTGTCATCGTCAGCGGCATCGGCAAGTCGGGTCATATCGCGCGCAAGATCGCCGCCACGCTGTCCTCCACCGGCACGCCCGCCTACTTCGTGCATGCCGCCGAAGCCAACCACGGCGACCTGGGGATGATCGCCCGCGACGACGTGTTGATCGCGCTGTCGAACTCCGGCGAGGCCGAGGATCTGCTCAGCATCGTTCCGCTGATCAAACGCCGCGGCGGCAAGCTGATCGCGATCACCGGCAATGCCTACTCGTCGCTGGCGCGCGAGGCCGACGTGCATCTGGACGGTCGCGTCGCCGAGGAAGCCTGCCCGCTCAACCTCGCCCCCACCGCCAGCACGACTGCCGCGCTGGCCCTCGGCGACGCGCTGGCGGTGGCCCTGCTCGACGCGCGCGGCTTCTCGGCTTCGGATTTCGCCCACTCGCATCCCGGTGGCACGCTGGGTCGTCGCCTGCTCACTCATGTCCGCGACGTGATGCGTGAATTGCCGGCCGTACCGCGCGTCGGCGAGGACAGCGTCATGGCCGAGGCGCTGCTGTCGATGACCCGCGGCGGCATGGGCATGACCGCGATCCTCGAGGACGATCAGATGGTGGCAGGCATCTTCACCGATGGCGATTTGCGACGCGCCATCGAACGCGGCTGCAATTTCCGGGTCGACCACGTGCGCGACTTCATGACGCGAAATCCGCGCACCATCGGCCCGGACGCGCTGGCGATGGAGGCAGTCGAGCGGATGGACTCGCATCGCATCAGCCAGTTGCTGGTGGTGGACGCGGCGGGGATGCTGCTCGGCGCGCTCAACACACACGATCTGATGCAGGCCAGGGTGATCTGATGAGCCAGACGGTCGATCTGGCGCGGGTGTGCGCCGCACAGTTGAAGCTGATGGCGTTCGACGTAGATGGCGTGCTGACCGACGGCACGCTGTGGTTCACCTCTGCCGGCGATGAAACGAAGGGTTTCTCCAGCGCCGACGGACACGGACTGAAAATGCTGCGTGAAGGCGGCGTGGAACTGGCGATCATCACCGGACGCAGCTCGCGCGCCGTGGAGTTGCGGGCTCAGAACATCGGCATTGGGCATGTGCACCAGGGGGTCGAGGACAAGCGGGCGGTACTGCTGGAACTTGCCTCGCGACTGGGCATCGCCCCGGCGCAGTGCGGCTACATGGGCGACGACGTGGTCGACCTGCCCGTCCTGCGCGCCTGTGGCTTTTCCGCGACGGTGCCGGAGGCCGAGCCGCTGGTGAAGCGACATGTGCAGTACGTCGCATCGCGACCGGCAGGCCGCGGTGCCGTGCGCGAGGTGTGCGAGTACATTCTTGCCGCCCAAGGCAGGCTCGACGCGCTGCTGGCGCGCTACCTGGCCTGAACCGGCGATGAGGTTCGTCGGCCGCTGGCATGCACTCTATCCCGTGGTGATGATCGGACTGCTGGCCGCGTTGACCCTGTGGCTCAGTCGCGCGATGAATTTCGAACCGGTGCGCCAGGATGGCAAGCTGCGTCATGACCCCGACTACTTCGTGGACAAGCTCAACGGCAAGCGCTTCGACGACCAGGGCAAACTGCAATACTCGCTGGTGGCCGACCACATGGTCCATTTCGCGGACGACGAGTCGACCGAACTGACCAACCCGCGGGTGCTGCATCTGGGCCGCGGCACGCCGCTGCGGATCTCGGCCTCGCGCGCAGATGTAAGCAAGGATGGCAAGGTGGTGACGCTGAAAGAAAACGTCCGGCTGGTGCGAGAGCCCACAGCGGACAAGCCGCAGATGACACTCACCACCACCACGCTGACCGTGCTTCCCGACGACGAGTTCGCAACGACCGAGGCGCCGGTCACCATCACCCACGGCAACTCGGTCGTGCGTGGGACCGGCTTCGAGTACAACAACATCACCGCGGTGGCCGTGCTCAAAGCCAATGTACGCGGTGTCCTGCAACCCAAGGGCGGCTGATACCGCCGTGAAAGCCCCGCAATGACCCTGCTTCGAATCCTGACAGCGCTGTGCCTGACCCTCGCCGCTGCGAGCGCGATCGCCGAAAAGGCCGATCGCGGCAAACCGATCAATCTCGAGGCCGACAAGGTCACCGTCGACGACCGCAACAAGGTGCACGTCTACGAAGGCAATGTCGTTCTGACCCAGGGAACGCTGGTCATTCGCGCCGCCAAGATCGTGGTTACGCAGGATCTCGCGGGCTACCAGCGCGGGGTCGCCTACGCCCCGCCCGGCGGTCTGGCGAAATTCCGCCAGAAGCGCGAAGGCCGCAATGACTACGTCGATGGCGAGGCCGAGCGCATAGAGCAGGATGCAAAGACCGAGATCACCCAGTTCTTCAACAAGGCGTGGGTACGCAGCGGTCAGGACGAAGTGCGCGGCGAGTACATCCAGTACAACGGCGTGACCGAGAACTACCTGGTCACCAATGGGCCCAACGCCACGGTCGTGCCGGGGCAACAAGGCGGCGGTCGGGTGCGGGCGGTGATCATGCCGAAGAGCGGCACGTCGCCTGCTGCCGCGCCAGAGTCGCAGCCGGAAGCGGCGCCCGCGACGCCCACGCGCAAGACGAAGTAGCGAAGTAGCGAAGTAGCGAAGTAGCGAGAGCAAGGGTGACTTCATCACGCGCAACTGGGAGCGCGTGCGGGCCTGCCGCAAGCCGATCATCGCCGCGGTCGCGGGCTAAGCGCTGAGCGGCGAATCAACGCCGCCCGATCACCAGCCACACACCGACCCCGCATAACACCATGCCGGCCATGGCACCGGCATCGAGCCGCTCATCGAAAACCAGCCAGGCAATGAAAGCGGTGGTCGGCGGCGTCAGGTAGAACAGCGCCGAGATCCGAGTCGCCGCGCCGCGGCGAATCAGCAGGTGCAGCAGCGAGATCGCGCCGATCGACAGGACCAGGGTCAGCCACGCCAGGGCAAAGAGGAAACTCGGTGTCCACTCGATGCGCCCGGTCTCGATCAATAGCGAGAGCGGACCCACCACCAGCAGCGCCGCAGCGAACTGCAGCACCGAACCGGTCCACAAGTCGAAGCTCGGCACGAAACGCTTCTGATAAAGCGTACCGAGCGTAATGCTGGCCAATGCCATCAGGGCGAGCGCCAACGCGGCATGCGAGCCGCCGGCACCGAGCCGCGTGCCCACCACCAGCACCACACCGACGAAGCCCAGCACCAGTCCGAGCCACTGGATTCGGCCGACACGCTCGCCCAGGAAAAGCGAACTGAGCAATGCGGTGAGCAGCGGCTGCAGCCCGACGATCAGCGCGACCTGCCCGGCCGACAAACCGCTGTGAATCGCGCTGAACACTCCCGATAGATAACCCGCATGGAGGATGATGCCGGCCACGGCGAGGTGGGCGCAGGTTCGCCAGTCCGCCGGCCAGGGTCGGCGCAGCACCAGCGCCAGCAGACCCAACAGGCTCGCCACGCAAACGAAACGCAGCGCCAGGAAGGTCAGCGGCTCGGCATAGGGAAGCCCCAGCTTCGCGCCGATGAAGCCGGTGCTCCACAGCACCACGAAGGTGGCCGGCGCCAGTTGCAATGCAGCGGATCGAAACGTGGCAGTCATGACGGAACGGAACGTAAGGTGAAATCAAATCTTGCACCGCAGCATCGCCATCCGGGATTTCCCGGATATGCAAGGCGCGGTCGAAACGTATTATCTTATTATCAGTGAGTTATGAATCCATACAAAATTGTTGCGATGCAGCAATTGCACTTGACATCAGCACTATCGTGCCTATAATGAGATCGATGATGCAGTGCAACAATGCGGCACAACAATTCTCGCCGCTGCGGTGTATCAGTGGATACAGCCCCATTCAAACAGTTTCGCCAGGAGAGAAGACCATGTTCACCACCCCCGAACAATTTGCCGTCGCCAACAAGGCCTACGTCGACGCCATGCTGACCATCGCGAATACCACGTTCGCCTCCGCCGAGCGCCTTGCTGCCCTCAATCTGAATACTGCCCGTGCCGTGCTCGAAGACAGCGTGGCCAATGCCAAAGTCATGATGTCCTCGAAGGATCCGCAGGAGTTGATGGGCCTGCAGGCATCCTTGGCCCAGCCGATCGTCGAGAAGGCGGTTGCCTACTCGCGCAACGTGTGGGAAATCATGACCCAGACGCAGGAAGAACTGTCCAAGGTTACCGAAGCCCAGATGTCCGAAGTCAATAAGCGCATCGCAAGCGCTCTCGAGAAGGTTGCCCAGTCCGCTCCGGGCGGCTCCGAAGGTGCCGTCGCCGCGGTCAAGTCGGCCATTGCCGCCGCCAACAGCGCCTACGACAGCATGAACAAGGCCGCCCGGCAAGTCGCCGAAATGGCCGAGGCCAATGTGGCTGCCGCGACCAGTGCGACCGTCAAGGCCGTCGGCTCCGCCGCCGCGACGACGCCGAAGTCCAAGAAATCGGCCTGACCATCGATTCGGTAGCATCCTCCAGAGAAACCCCGCCGAAGCTCGGCGGGGTTTCTCTCGTCGACCCGAGCGAGCGCTACTCGATCGTCAGTCGAGGCAGCCAGTGCGAGCCCTGATCGGCGCGCTGCAGGAATTCGTCGGTCAATGGCCGTCGCCGCTCACCCTGCGGCACGATGATCGGTTCCATGTCTGCGTCGTAAAGCGTGCCGACCAGCCGGTCGCCGTCCGCACGCAGTTTCCAGTACAGGCCGTCGCGCGGGTCGAGGTTCACCGACGCCGGCTTCTTGTGCAGAAACATCAACTGGTACTCGAGCGGCGCCAGGTCGTCCGCCGACACCTCGCGCTCGCCACCGTACGGGAAATGGCAAAGATACTGCGTGCTGCCGACGAGACAGCGGAACGGCCGCATGGCGAGAAAATACTCGCCGAAGCGGCTCTCGTCGAGCCGGAACGCGAAGCGCGCACGTGCGTTTGCGAGTGGCTCGAACATCACGCTGCCGATACGCAGCTTCTCGCCCGCCGCATTCGCAAGCCACACCGATTTCTCGCCAGTCAGCGGGTTGGCCAGGGCTGCTGCAGTCCACAATCCCAACAACATCACCCACGACAGTCTGCGCATTTGCTTCTCCTCTCCGCCGCTGTAGGGTTCATCGCCCGAAGGGCTGCCACTCGATGCCGCGCCGTGACAGTTCGGTGCGGATTTCCTCCATCGCCTCGCGCACCTCACGCGGATCGCCGCTCATTCCGAGTTCGATGTGCCGGCGCACGCCCTTGCCGCCGAACGAAGGCAGACACGACAGGGTAGCATCGGTGTACTTTTCGGCGATCGCCTGCATCAGGTCGAGCAGATCGCCTTCTCCGGTTTCGTAGAGCACGACCGACTCGCGCGCCGTTTCGCGCGCGTGCTGCAGCTCGCGATAGTGCGTGTCGAGCACCCATTCGATCATCGGCCAGGCCATCTCGGGAAAGCCCGGCATGAACCAGTGCTCCCTCACCGAAAAACCCGGAATCCGGTTGAACGGGTTCGGGATGATGCGGGCCCCGGCCGGGAATTCACCCAGCCGGAGGCGGCGCTGCAGCATCTCGCCGGTGCACTTCGGATCGTCGGCGAAGCGCGCGCGGATCTCGCGCTCGGCCTCGGGATGGAGTTCGAGTTGGACACCGAGCGCCGCCGCCGCAGCCTGCCGGGTGTGATCGTCGGGTGTGGCGCCGATGCCGCCGAAGCACAGCACGATGTCGTCCGCGGCGAAGCTGCGCCGCAGCGCCCCGATCAGCCGCGGCCGCTCATCGCCGATGTAGCTGACCCAGGCCAGTTGCAGGCCGCGCGCGGCGAGCAGATCGATCAGCCGGGCGAAGTGCTTGTCCGGCCGGCGCCCGGAGAGGATTTCGTCACCGATGATGTAGGCGCCAATGCCCACGACATACTCCTTACTTCCCCGCGCGCATCCGGCGCAGGGTCTCGAGGCAGAAGTGCACGAATGCCAGGCCGGCAAAGGCCGGCGCCAGCAGGTTGACCAGCGGTACGTAGTTGAGCGCGCCGGCGCCGAGTCCGACCAGCATGAGCTGGCTGCGCTGGCCGGACACCACCCGCCGATATTCGTCGCGATCGGCGTGCTGCATCAGGGCGTCATAGCGATAGGCGCGCTGGTTGAGGTAGGCGGAGAGCAGCAATGGCAGCACCACTCCGAGCCCGGGAATCAGCCACAGCGGCAGCGTCAGCACGAACCCGGCCAGATACCAGCACAGCGCAACCAGCGCATTGCCGACACTGCCGGCCTGCGAGCCGAAGCGGCGCAATTCGAGATCCGCGTAGTCGTGCGCGGCAACGCGTTCGAGTATCAGCGGCAGGGCGAACACCGCGACGATCATGGCGGCGGTGACATAGATCAACGGCAGCAACAGCAGGATCACGACGATGCCCGCGGTGACGCTGGCCGCGCTGGCCGCCCCCTGGTCGCCGAACAACCCGCCCAGCCAGGAGAAGTTGCCCACGGCGCCGGCCAGCCACGCGCTCAGCGTGCCGCCGAACAGCCACGCCAGCACGCCCCACAGCGCGATCGCGGCAAGGGTCGGCCAGATCAGGTGCCAGAGTATGCCGCGCTGTGAGAGGCTGCGCAGCGCTCGGGAAAAGCTGGTGGCAATCGGTGTCACGCTGTCATGTTCTCCAAAAACGTCTGCCCTGCAACCCCCGTGGATTGGACCTCCGCAGCCATCCTACCCTGTGAGCGCCTGTTCATGCGGCTTCCTGGCATGCAAACTCTGTGAGCGCCTATCCATGCGGGCGTCGCTCGCCGCCAAAGGAGTGAGAATAAACCCTCCGGTCGCCCGAGCGTTCGGTTCGGCAGCCTGGCAGCGTGTCGGACTTGATTCGTGGGCGCGACGGGTTGCCGCCAACCGGGCGTCTGCGGCGTTGTACCGCTTGGCAACGGAACAACCATTGCCGGCGCCCTTGCGCGCCCGCACTTCCAACTTGCGATGCCCCACGCTCCAGGCGCGTTCGAGCAGATTCTCCAGGATTCGTCACGAATCGGTGGCAACTACCGACCCGATGCCGTAGCGAAACCCCAGACGCATCGAACTGCAAGGCGTCGCTGGTTACGCCATCACTCTACAGCAGTGCGCGATCCCAAACGCCCTGCGAACTCCAGTTTCCGGTTGAAGACTACTCGCCTTTTTCAACTAGCAGCTTCAGCCCCTGAAACTCACACGCCTCTCGGAAATTGCGAAACAGCCTTTCCCGCTGCGAATCGGACAGACGGGAATTTTCAGAATCCCAGCATTGAAAAGCATCAGGACCACTAATGACACAGGGCTTCCCAGCGCTGAAGCCAATTTCAACGCAACGGTCATGATCTTACCTCCCTCCCTGTATTCGGCCGTGAATCGCCCGGTAAACTGGACGATGAAGCCACTGTCGCTTTGAACGCCTTGTTTGTTAAGCCAGGTGAACACACGTTAGCCCAACTTCCACAGTTGGCGGGGCGGTTTTGCGGATTATCAATGGGTTAATGTTCAAGGTCGGCACTACATTTGAGTCGTTGGTGGCGCCTTCAAGCGTTGCGGCAGGCTCAGGCCAAGGCGTTCGAGCAGGATGGTCTGCGCGCGCTCCGGACGTACGACGCAACGTATGCGCAGTTCGCGCTTGCTCGAATGCGCCAGCGGCAACACGATGTCGGCGGCGTGAATGCGCGCGAACTCCGTGAGGATGGTTCGCGGGCAGTGGCCGAGCCCTGCGCGCGATTGCCACTGCTGCAAGGTCTTCCATAACGCGTAGGCGAGGAAGCACACGAGGATGTGCGCTTTGATGCGGCCTTCCTTGTGGTGCCAGATCGGGCGGATCGCCAGGTCGGACTTTTGCACGCGGAACGCCGCTTCGGCCTCGGTCAGCTGGATGTAGGTCGTCCACAGTTCCTCGTCGCTCCACTGGGTGACGTTGGTGCGCAGGATGTAGAGGCCTTCGCTCAGCCGCGCCCAGTCGGTCCAATCGGCGCGGTACGCTCGGCTCATGCGGATTCCCGAGGCATGCGCCGCGTCGTCGGTAATCGAGATCGTGAATCCGCCGGCAGCCCGGCTGTTGCGTTCGAGCAAGCGTCCGATCTGGCGTTCGATGAGGCCCCGATCGAGCGGCTTCTTGCTCTTCTCGATGCGCCGCTCCAGGCTCGCGAGCGCCGTATCGATGCGCGCCTTGAACCGATCGTGCATCGCCCGCTCTTTCTCGACCCGACTGGCCGAGCGACAGAGCACAAACGTCTCGTCCCCGTCGGGGCTGCGGCACAACTTCACTTCAACGTCATCGCGGATGTGGCGCCAGTCGGTGCGCTCTTCGATCTGTTTGGCCCAGCGCTTGAGCTCTGCCTTCGGGGTGCCGATCACGTAGCGGCGTCCCGTCTCCTTGAGCCACGCCACGTTCTCCCGGCTCACCATCCCCCGGTCCATCACCCACACCCGGTTGGCTTTGCCAAAGCGGGCCTCCATCCCCGAGACGATCTGCTCGACCGTGGTGACGTCGGTGGTGTTGCCCGGGAATATCTCGTAGCCCAGCGGCATTCCATCCCGGGTCACCACCAGTGCAATGTTCACCTGCACGCAGTCCGGCCGGTGATCCCGGCTGTAGCCGCGCTTGGCAATCGCCGGATCGGCCACGCCCTCGAAGTACGTGCTCGTCACGTCGTAGAGCAGCAGGTCGTAGTCCAGATCGAACAACTCTCCGAAGCGCTTGACCAGATGCGCCTCGATCGCCTCCTTGTGCGGCAGCAATCGGTCCAGCGCCCGGTACAGCCGCTCCTCGTACAACTGCTGCGGGGCCACACCGAGCAAGTCCTCCAGGGCGCTCGTGCGGTACCACTGCTCGGCCACATGCAGTTCGCTGCTGGGCTCGCACAGCCGGCCAATCACCAGTATCGATATCACATCGGCCCAAGCGACCGACTCCCGACCTCGGGGCAGCAGGGCCTCGAACAGTTCGTCGAGTCTGAGCGCCTGCCACAGCTGCCGTCCCAACCACACCGAGCCGAAGCTTCTCGAGCGCTCCAGCCGCACTGCGTCGAGTCTGACCTTGATCGCTTCGGCCGTGCTCCCGTCATCGAACAGCGCGCCTTGTGAGCGCTCCGCTGCTCGCCCGCAAATCTCTCGTGCAAGCGACGTCGCGCGCGCTCGCCCCTCGGCATCGAGTTCTCCGAGCTGCGCCACCGTCTCCTGAATCACCTTGCGTCCGCGCCGCACCGAACGCACCAGGCGCCAGACGTGCGTCTTGCCGTCCTTGTGTCGCGTCGTATAGCGCAGGTACATGCCCTGCATTTTCGACATCGTCCGCCAGCCCGGCAACCCAGTAGGTCGGCACTACATGCGCTTTCTCGCCAAAAACGTCCGTACCGACGACCAACCGCGCACGACAATGCCGACGTTTCAGAGTGAAAACCGAGTGTGGTTCCCGCGCCACAACGAAGGCGTTTTCTTCCTCCGGGACGACTACTGTGGAAGTTGGGTTAGTTGCCTCCAAGTGTTTTTCTTGATCTGCTCCTTCTTGGCATTTTTGCCGCGAGTTCTTCCGGCGATTTCTTGACATGTCCGCCACTGGCCGCATTGTCGGCGGACTTTCGCGCCTGCCCGCCCGCGGTTTCGGCGACTTCGTTGCCGAGCTTCGACGTTACAGCCTCGGCTGCTTCGCGTCCGCTCGTGGCGGCGATTTCGACACCGGCCTTGCCCGCCGTCCTGGCGGCCTGCGCCGCGTCGACACCTTTTTTGCCCCACTTGGCCGCCTGGCCACCCAGCGGCAGCATCGAGGCCGCGATCGAGGCCGCATTGACCTTGTCACCCTCGGCCAGGTAGATCATCGCATTGGCCCCGTCGGCCACTTCGCCGACCACCGGGATCAGGCCGACGATGTCCAGACCGGTACGCACGGCGTCCGAGCCCCAACGCTGCCACCAGCCTGTCTCTGCTTCTGGTGGCCGGGGCGGCGGGGCACTGTTGCCCGCACCACTGGCGTTCGGGCTGGTCTCGGGCAGGATCGGCCCCTGCGTGTTGCCCAGTGGCCCGGGGCTGGGCCGGTTGTTGGGCTTGACGCGCCCGAGCCTGATCGCACCCGCATTGTCGCCGATCAGCATCGGGCCACTCCTGCGTCGCTCAGGCGACGAGAGCGCCGGGTGGATGCCGCAGCGGCAGCGCTATGAGCATTCATTTCGGATGTCCCGGCGGCACCGCCGGTTTGAGCCCTTGCGCGCGCATGCGGTCGCGCACGACTTCGGGCGGATCGGGCGGGAATTTGGCGCCTTTCTGGATCATCAGGTCGCGCAGTTGCTCGAACTTGCTGCGCAGGGGGCCGGGTTGTTGGTCTTGGATGGTGAGATGGACGGCCCATGCCGTCGACGATCCGGTGGTAGTGAACGTATCGACGGGCGCCCCCATCTCAACCAGAAAAATAGCAATATCAGCCTTCAACACGTTCACCGCCGCGTCCAAGGCAGTTCCGCCTATGCGGTCCCTGATCTTTAGGTTAGCGCGACGATTCACTAGCAGCGTGACATGGTCAAGCGAGCCGCCAGGGCCGGCGGCTCGCTGCAAGAGTGTTGTGCCGTACTTGCGCTGGAAGTCAACCGACAGCCCGCCATCGAGCAGCGCCGTCAGATACCGCAGGTTTTTGTTATAGATCGCATGGTCGATCACGCTCCCTACCCCCTGAATGATGTTCTCATCCGGTTTCGCACCCAGGCGCACGAGTTCCGAAACCGACGCGAACTTGTCGTTCATCATCGCGTAGATCAGCAGAGTCATGTCTTGGCGCGCCTTGGCGTTGAGGTCAACTCCGGGAGCAAGGGCACGAATCTCCGGCAGGTCTTCCCGCTCGATCGCGCGCGCCAGTTCCAGTTCGCGTCCGGCAAAGAAGTCGGTCGGCGGATAGTACTTCTTCATGGTCTTGCCCTCCCCGTTCGCGCAGCCGGCCAGCACCCAGCCGAGCATCCCTGCGCACGCAGCGCGCAGCCAGCGCCTTCGAAGTATGTCCATATCCGCCTCATCCGCATTGCACACCCGTTTGTTTGGCCAGCACCGCCTGGTCCTCGGTCTTCTGCCCTTCGATGCCCTCGATCACCTGGCGCATGTCGTGCCGGTCGATCGGATCCAGTCCCTTGCCGGGCAGTTCCCGCACGATACCGACCGCATCGGGCATCTTGGCCGCCAGCGCGATCTTGCCCAGCGCGCCGATCAGCGCACCGGGCAGGCCGCCGATCAGCGCGCCCACGCCTGCGGCGCCCAGCGTACTCTTGACCCCCTGGGTCTGCACGCCGTCGAGGATTTCGTTCTCGACGCGGAAGGCCTGGATGTTCTCCGGGTTCGGAATGATCGGCGTGCCGCCGTAATGTGTCACCGTGTTCGGGTGAAGTCCCGAACTGTTGAAGGTCGTCGCCGGCAGGCCGCTGACGCGCGAGGCGGCCGAGGCCATGCCGCCGCCGAGCGAATGGCCGACGATTTCGACGTTGGCGCCGTTCCGTTTGAGAGACCGTCCTATTCCAACTGCGTTGTCGTAGTACGTTGAATTCATATCCGCGCCCTGCGCCACGTTGTTCTTCCAGTCCTCCATGATGCTCGGCACTGTGCCTTTGAACACCACCTGCGGCTTCATGTCGTTGCCGAATACGGCCGGGTCGGGTTCATAGACCTGTGCACGGAATTCGGAACCCGCCTTTTCGAGATCGTCCGGGTTCAAACCATACTGCGTTAGCTTCTCCGGATCGTTGCTAACGTTCTTCCAGCCCTCCGGCGCGCCCTTTTCCGGGTGATAGACGTTCTGCGCCAGGCGCGCCTGCTCGACCGCACGATTGTTGCGCTCGAAGCGCTCGGTGGCCGCGGCGAGCTTGTCGCGCTCGGCCCCGGGCGGCATGTCGCCGAGTTTGGCCTTGGCCGCAGCGATCTGCTGCTGGCGGCACTGCCAGCGCTCGGCCTTGGTCTGCGCCTTCTTGGCCTCGGCGGCGGCCTCGTCATCGCCCCCGTCGGGCTTCTTCCAGTTCATCCACATCATGTCGCCGGTGCGCACGATGGGTTTGCCATTGACGAAGACACTGCCGCTCTTGTCGATATTGTGGCTGATTTCGACATGGGTTCTGGAGACGATACCCTTGCCGCCACCCGCTTCGTCGCCCTTGACCTTGTCGACGTAGCTCTCGTTGTGCAGGTAAGCCGGCTGGCCGCGGAAGAACACGTTCGGCGAGCAGTGTGCCGACTGATCCATCGTATGCACGATCGGATAGGGGATCGGCTTGCCCTTCTTGCCGGGCGTCTTGCAGACGTCGGGTAGCAGGCTCACCAGCTTGAAGCGCTTGCCCTTGGCCGTTGCCGCTTCGTCAGCCATGGGCGCCGCCCTTGATTCGTGCCAGCTTTGCCGCATTGGACCGGCGCGCCGCGGCGATATCCCAGGTGCCCAGTTCGATCTTTTGTACCCCGGCGGCGGCTGCGACCAGGGCGCGCTGCACGACGATCAGTTGCAGCGACTGCAGGTCGAAGATCAGTGTGTCGGTGACAAGCGGCTTGAACAGCGGCACGCCCGATTCGAGGCTGAGCAGCAGTTTCAGACCCGGCCGCGGCAGCCGAAACCGTATCTCCCCGCCCGGGTGCAGGCCGATAATTAGTGCTTGACCGAAAACCCTGTTTTTTCGAAGATCGCACCCGCTCTTCGCTCTCCCGCGTCATGGTCTTTGCGGTTTGCCCATGTCCCGCCCGCCAATTGCTATGCATTTATACTCTTTAATGCCAATTGGCATATTGTTATGGCGAGCTTGTCCGGTGACTTCCAGAATCACTCGATGATCTGCGGGCTTGGCGGCGGTTATGCCGCCAGTTTGTGGGGCGAGTCACGTTGTGCATACCGGGTTGCGCGCTTCGCCCGCCGGTTTTCCCGTTCTTTCAGGATCGCGCCGATGCGATGGACGTTCCTCGCCACCACCGCTAGCGCGACGTAGCGCTTGAAGCCGCGAATGCCCTGATCCGGACAGCGATCAAGGCCATGCACCTCGAGCGCGTTGATTGCCGACTCGACCGCCGAGTGCCGACGTCGTGCCTTGACGAAGTGTTCTGAACTCTCTACCGCTTGCGCCTGTTGCGACAGTTTGCCCTTCCTCGGCAGCGCCACCAGTTTCAGATGGGCCTGCAGTTCCTGTTGGTTGGTCGGGGAATGGAATCCCTTGTCAAAGCTACAGGCCTCCAGGTCGGCGAAGCGCTCCTTCGTTTCCTTGACCATGGCCACCGTCACCTGGTCGTCCGTCTGTTTTTCCATCACCCGATGATGCAGGACGAAGCGATGCTGGTCTTCCAGGATGCAGACCCGCAAGCCCAGTTCGACCGGCACGCCGGCCTTGCCCTTGCTGATCCATTCGGTGTGCGTCTCGAATACCGAAAACACTTTCTCGGCATGGGGGATCGTTTCTCCGAGAATGACCCGCCGCCGGGTCTGGTCGATTTGCCGGTCGGCATGTTTCATGAACGTTTCGATCTGGATTTTGGCGACCAGGTATTCGACACCGCCGGCACCGCCGTAAGATTCAGTCTTGGCCAGGGTTTCCCGGGCCTTGTCCAGATAGCCTTGGGCGACCTCCAGGTAGGTCTTGTGCGCCTCGATCATGCGCGTGTCGTTCGTCGCTTTCTGCGCCTCGTTGCGGGCCTTGCTGTGCTTCGCGTTCTGCGCGGCGCGCAGGTGCCGCTTGAGGTGCCTGACGTTGTAGGCGTGCTGCCGCCAGTCGGGGAGCCCTTGATCGGAGCCCAGACGCGCCGTCAGTTCGATCACCTTGCGCGTGGCGTCAAAGAGCAGGTTGATATCGGTCGGGTAATGCACGTCGGTCTCAACTACGAAAGAGTCGCAACGCCCACGCAGGACTTCGCCGTCCTTTTTTTACCAGTTCGTGACCGGCCTCGACGACAATCTGGTTGATCTTGTCGAGCAGTTCCGGCGTGAATAGCGTGACATTGTCCTTGAGCGTCTGGTAGTGGTACGAGGTCGGATCGAACAACCCGTGTCCGAGCATTTGCCGGATGCTGTTGTGCTGATTGACCAACTCATGCAGACGGTCGTAGTCGATGTTCAGGTCAAGCCGGATCACGCCGCAGACGAAGATCGACCAGAGCGTCATTCCGGGGCGCCCCGTTCGCTTGTCGATCTGCGGAGCTATTTCCGAGTCGAGCAATTGGAAGAGCTTTGCGCGCGTGGCCGGGTCTTTGTACAGCTGCTGCAGACCTCTCAGAACCTGCGGGATGTCGTCGCGTGACTTGGGGTCGAGGAGGATTCGCGATACATCGACTTCGCCGATGTGCATCTGGGTATTCTGGACAACGCGCATCGCCTGCCTCCGGGGGAATTGCTTGATCGGGGTTTTCAATACCTACAATTATAATGCCGATGGGCTACAGGTGCCAGGCATTCCGGAACGAAGCGAAGATTTTCTTGCCAACCGCTTCCGCACTTCTTCTGGCGCGAAGATTTCCATCCCAATGTGCTACCCGGCCCGTAGTTCGGTCCTTTCACCGCAGTTGGCCGCGTCGGCCATCCGTTCTTCGTCTCAGCAAGATCCTCGGAATCCTTTGCGGATGCTGGGAGGAAGAGGTTTTCGGTCAAGCACTAATTACCACCTGCTCGCCCCCGCCCGGATAGGCGATCTGCTGATCACGCGGGGCGCAGTTCCAGTAGCCGAAATCGAAGTCCAGTGGCAGGCGCGGCCAGCGGCTCTGCTGCCAGGCCTCGTCATAGGTGCCGGCCAATTCGGCGCGCGGGCGCCACCAGCGGCCGATCGCCCCCAGTCCCACCACCGGATAGCGCTGAGCACCGGCGGCGCTGAGGTCGAAAGGGCGGCCGAGCACTTCGATCTGCGGCGCAGCGACCTCGGCGATCCTGCTCTTGTCGAGCCAGCCGCTGTCGGCAAAGCCGCAGCCGATCGGGTTGTGTTCTTCCCGGGCGAGCAATTGCGCCTCGTCGTCGGCCGCCTGCAGCGGCCAGCGGCAGGTGCCACCCCAGGCATGTTCGTAGCGGATCGGCACTTCGCTGACCGCTTCGGGCTCGGCAAGCTTCCAGCCCAGGCGGGTGCGCGCCAGCCGCCGCGGGCCGCAGACGGTCAGGCGCTTTTGCCAGTCGCCGATTCTCACCCCGACCGGCCAGCGCGCGCTTGGCTTGCCGCCCGGTGCGTGCGCCACGGCATGGGCGAACAGGATGTCGCAGCGGGGCTTGAACGTGGCGTAGTCGCTCTCTTCGATCAGGCTGCTCTGGTTGATCGCACCGATGTAGCGGTCCGATTCCGCAAGCGGGGTCTGCTCGTCGGCCAGCAGCAGCAGGCCTTCATCGTCGGCCTGGCGCATGTCGTAGGTGAGCCGGCTCACCATGACGTGGAAGAGCTGGTCGGCCACGTCCATCATCTGGTAGTACTGGCTGGGAAAGCCGGTGTGGTTGCGCACCTCGGGCAGCGCGGCGGCGCGCACCGGTGCATCGATCAGGTTGTCGGGGCCGTTCATGGTTCAGTTCAGATCGATGCGCTTGGAATCAAGCTGGATGTGCTCGGTGCCGACGATGTCGAGGGTCTTGCCGTTCCATATGATGGTGCCGTCCTTCTTCATCACCAGTTTGGAATCGCCAACGGCCAGGGTGATGCTCTCGCCGTCCATGGTGATGTTCGAGCCGTTGGCCGGGACGGTTTCGGCGTTCTCCGCGCCCGCGGGGGCGACGATATGCTCGATGGGGGAAACGCCACCCGGCGCCCCGCCGCCGCCCAGCCCGCCGAACGGGCTGGCCCCGGCAGTGAGGCTGAAGCTGGTGCCCACGGTGACCGACTTGAACAGGCCCACCTGCTCGGCCTGAAACGCCCCGACGAGGGTGTTCATTGCCGCCCCGACGTTCAAGCTGTAACCGAGCCCGACATTGGTCAGCTTGGCCAGGCCGACGTTTTGCGTGCAGGTGCGGGCAATCGATTCGGTCTGGCTGGCACCGATCTCCTCGGTGCGGTTGCGCCCGACCGTCAGCGTCTCGTTGGCCCCGACGAACTCGGTGCGGTTGGCACCGATCTCGATGTGTTCGTTGAGTTCGACGTCTTCACTGCGGTTCAGCCCGATCGAGATGTGTTCGTTCTGATCGACCCGCTCGGTGCGGTTCTTGTGGATGACATTGGTCTCGTGGCCGTCGATGGTCTTGCGCCGGTCGTTGCCGACCCACTTGTCTTCGTCGTGCTCCGTTTCGGTCAGATAATCCTTCTCGGCGTGCAGCCAGAGCTGTTCTTCGCCTTTCTTGTCTTCGAAGCGCAGGGCGTTGGCGTTGGAGTAGGCCCCGTCCATGCTCGAACGGGTGAGGATGCCGGACTGCGTCTTGTTGGCGGGTAGATCCCACGGCTGCATCTGCTCGGCGTTATAGACCCGCCCGGTGATCAGCGGCCGGTCGGGATCCCCGTCGATGAACTCGACCACCACTTCCTGGCCGATCCACGGGATCGCGATCATGCCGAAGCGCTTGCCGGCCCAGGGCTGGCTGACTCGGATCCAGCAGGAGGCGTTCTGGTCTTCCTTGCCGTGGCGGTCCCAGTGGAAGTGCACCTTCACTCTTCCATATTCATCCGTATAGATCTCCTCGCCCTTGGGGCCGACAACCTTGGCGGTCTGCAGGCCCTGGATCAAGGGCTTCGGCGTCTGTCCTTCGCTACGGTACTGGGTATCGGCGGGGAGAGCTTCGAAGCTCACGGTGAAGGTGGCGCCGCTGCTGGCGGCGGCTTCGTGTTCGTTGCTGGCCAGTTCCAGGTGGGTGGCGATGACCAGGTACTGCCTGTTCTGGTCGGCCCGCGGGTGGCCTTTGAGTTTGAAGCTGTGGCCGGTACTGATGCCGCGGGCGTTGGAGACGGCGTGAATGCGTTCATGCCGGGCTTGCAGCTCTTCCATGCGCAGGCGCACGTAGGTGTCGCCCTCCGAGGCGGCATCGAATTCGCCGGGCCAGTCGTAGATCTCGTGGCCGGCCTGCTCGTGTTCGCGCGGGTGCCGGGTCTGTTGCTGCAACTCGGTGCTGGGCTTGGTGAAGTCATACTCGTCAATCACGTATTTGCCGCTCTGCACTTCGGCGCCCCAGGCCCAGTCGGTGATGCGTTCTTTCTCGGTGGTGCTGCTGCGGTTGTCGGCGACGAAGCCGATGCTGGCATAACCGGGGTAGGGGTCGTGGGCGGCTGGGGAGTCGGCCAGGACCAGGGTGTGTTTGCCTTCGCTGTGGCGGTAGTAGGTGTAGATGCCTTCCTGTTCCATCAGCCGGCTGATGAAGTTGTGGTCGGTCTCGCGGTACTGCACACAGTAGTCCTACGGCTGGTAGCTGCCGGAGAGTTTGAGTTCGAAGGCGGCGTTGGGGTATTTGGCGAAGATGGCCTGGATGATCTCGGGGACGGTCTGCTTCTGGAAGATGCGGCAGTCGGCCGCACGGGTGAGAAACCACAGCCAGGGGCGCAGGATCATTTCGTAGCGGGCATAGCGGCCGTGCGAGCCGATCAGGGCGAAGCGGGTGACGCAGCCGTCGAAGTGGCGCGGGCCGCCTTTGGGCAGTTGCACTTTGACGGTGGCGTTCTTGCCGAGCAGGGCGGCGGGGGCGAGGTCGTTGCGGGTGCTGAGCAGGCTGAGCCGGTAGTCGAACAGCCGGCCCAGGGATTCGGTGGCGCGCATGCTGTGGAACAGCAGCGTGTCGGCACCCAGCGGGGTGACGATGTCCATGATGCGTGGCATTCGAATACCTTCCTGACTGACGGGTTGCGCTGCGGGGTTGCGGCCACCGCCGGGGCGGCGACGGTCGATGCAGACGGGTTGTACGGGACGGGAATGCTACCCGGTATGGGTAGCGCAGGCTGCGCAGGATTTCTCCGACCGTGGATATGGTCGCGGCGCAAGCGTTGCAGTGTGTGTCGCAGGCTCGGCCGACCGCAGTGCGAAGCCTGGTCGAACTTCGCCCTCGGCCCTTGTCGCGATACCGGCCTGCGACCCGCATGGAATGGCGTTCTTCGGGTAGGCAATGCCACAGACCGCATGGATAGAGGGCCCGCGGCATGCCATACCCGAGAGGTCCAACTGGTGCGGCTCTCGGGCCGGCCATGCATTTTCGATCAGCCGTGCGTGCGCGACTCCCAGATCTTCTGCAGGCGCTTGACCGAGATCGGCATCGGCGTCCTGAGTTCCTGCGCGAACAGCGCCACCCGCAATTCTTCCAGCAGCCAGCGGAATTCGTCGAGCTGCGGATCGGCCACGCCGCTTCGTGCACGCTGGCTGCGTTCGCGCTCGAAGGGCGCGGCGAGCGACTTCCATTCCGCCAACAGCCGGCCATCGCGCGCCGGATCGGCGCGCAGCTTGTCGATGCGCAGGCTGGCCGCCTTCAGGTAACGCGGCAACTGCTGCAGCCGCTCGAACGGCAGTTCGGCGACGAACCGCCTGCCGACCAGCCCCGCGCACTGCGCCCTGATGTCCTCGACCACCTGCGGCAGCGCCTTGATGGTGGCGAGCTTCTTCAGCAGCGCCGCGTGCTCGGTGAGGGTGCTCATTGCGAGACGCGCAAGCTCCTGCGCCACCAGGGTGATGCGCGGCCGCGCCTCCTGCACACGCCGGGCGAAACTCGCCGCATCCTGCGGCAGCGGCTCGAGCATGCAGGTGCGATCGAGCGTGGCATCGACCAGTTGCGCCTTGAGTTCCGCCTCGATGCCCAGCTGCATGAACAGCATGCCCATGTCACGCAGGCCGGGCAGACTTTTTTCGATGAATTTCACCTGCTCCCTGAGTTCGAGCGCGAACAGCCGGCGCAGACCCGCATGGTGCGCGGCGCGCGCCTTGTCCGGCGTATCGAATACGCGCAGGCCGACACTCGCGCCTTCATCGACCAGCGCGGGAAAGCCGATCACCTCGCGCCCGGCAATCGTCACTGCCATGATCTCGGGCAGCGCGCCGAACGACCAAGTGGTGAGCCCGCTCAGCGTTCCCGCGATGGCATCGGCCGGCGCGCCGGCAGCGACCGCCGCTGCGCCCGATACCTGCCCGGAAACCCGCGTGGATATTGGCTCTCCGGACATCGGCCGGGCGGGCAGCGCGACGCTGGCCTGCTCGAAGCGCTGCTGCACGTCGCGCGCGTAACGCGCGCGCAACTCCGCCAGATTGCGCGACTGACCGAGGATGCGGCCATGCTCGTCGATGACGCGGAAGTTCATCGCCAAATGCGCAGGCAGATTTTCACCGCGTATCGATTCGAGCGGCAGCTTCAGCGAGACGCGCTCCTCGATGTCGCGCGCCAGCACGCGCAACAGCGGCTGTTCGAGGTCGAACTCGCCCGCCTCGGCACGCGCGCAGAAATCCTGTGCGAACTCCCTGATCGGCTGCAGGCGATGGCGGATCTTCTGTGGCACGCTGCGCGCGAGCTGATTGATCTTGTCTTCCAGCATGCCCGGCACCAGCCATTCGCAGCGCGCGGCCGGCACCTGGTTCACCAGCGCCAGCGGCACGCTCAGCGTGACGCCGTCATCAGCCGCACCCGGATCGTGCTGGTAGCTCAGCTTGAGTTGCTGGCCGTGCAGCTCGAAACCCGCTGGAAAGCGATCGGTCGTCACACCGGCCGCCTCATGGCGCATCAACTGATCGCGTTCGAGAAACAGCAGTTTGGGCTGCTTTGCCTCCGCCTCACGCCGCCACGCCTCGAAGGCGCGCACATCGATGATCCCGGCCGGCAGGATGGCGTCGTAGAAGGCGTGGATCAGTTCTTCGTCCACCAGCACGTCGGGCCGCCGCGTCTTGTGTTCGAGGCGCTCGATCTCGGCAACCAACTTCCGGTTGTGCTGGAAGAATGGTGCCCGCCGTGCCACGTCGTCGGGCAGCTCGCCGCGCGCCAGCCCCTCGCGGATGAAGATCTCGCGGCACTGCGCCGGATCGATGCGCGAATACGCGACCGGCCGCCGCGCGTGGAGCACGATCCCGTACAGCGTGGCGCGCTCGAAGGCCACGACATGCCCGCTGCCCTTCGACCAGTGCGGCTCGAACACATGCCGTTTCACCAGGTGCGCGCCGACCTGCTCGACCCATTCGGGCTCGACCTTGGCGAGGCAGCGCGCATAGAGCCGCGTGGTCTCGACCAGCTCGGCCGCCATCACCCACTTGCCGGCCTTCTTCGCCAGCGCGGAACCTGGATGCGGATACCACTTGATGCCGCGTGCGCCCAGATAGTGCTGATCCTCGTCCGCCTTGACACCGATGTTGCCGAGCAGCCCGGCCAGCAGCGCCTTGTGGATTGCCTCGTAGGTGGCGGGCTCTTCGTTCTCGCGCCAGCCGTGCTCGGCGGCCAGCACGTGCAGTTGCGCGTGCACGTCGCGCCACTCGCGCATGCGCAGGTAATTAAGGAAGTGCTGGCGGCACCAGTCGCGCTGTTTGCGCTGCGTCTGGTGCGTCCATTGCTCGTCGAAGGCCGCCCAGGCGCGCAGGAACCAGAGGAACTCCGAGCGCTGCTCCGCCTCTGGGCCGCGAAACTTCGCATGCGCCTGATCGGCCGAGCCCGCCGCCTCCTGCGGGCGCTCGCGCGGATCCTGCACCGACAGCGCGGCAGCGATGATCAGCAATTCGCGCAAGGCACCCTGCTCGCGCGCGGCAAGGATCATGCGGCCGATCTTCGGGTCGAGCGGCAGTTTCGCCAGTTCGCGGCCGAGCGGCGTCAGCGCGCGATCTTCGTCGACCGCACCGAGCTCGTTGAGCAGTTGATAGCCGTCGGCCACCATGCGCGGCGGCGGCCGGTCGAGGAACGGAAAATCCCCGACTTCCCCCAGCCCGAGCGAGCCCATGCGCAGGATCACCCCGGCCAGCGACGAGCGCAAAATCTCGGGATCAGTGTGGGCCGGCCGCCGGGCGTAGTCGTCTTCCGCATAGAGCCGCAAGCACACGCCGCTCGCCACCCTGCCGCAGCGCCCGGCGCGCTGTCTGGCCGCCGACTGGGCGATTGGCTCGATCTGCAATTGCTCGACCTTGTTGCGATGCGAATAGCGCTTGACCCGCGCCAGCCCGCTGTCGATCACGTAGCGGATGCCCGGCACGGTCAGCGAGGTCTCGGCCACATTGGTCGCCAGCACCACGCGGCGGCCCTGATGCGGCGCGAACACGCGGCCCTGTTCCTGGACCGACTGGCGCGCGAACAGCGGCAGGATCTCGACCGCGCCGCGCGCGAAGTGGTGCTTGCGCAGCGCCTCGGCGGCCTCGCGGATCTCGCGCTCGCCGGGCAGGAACACCAGCGCGTCGCCCGGTCCGATGGCGAAGGCTTCGTCCACTGCGTCGACGATCGCCTCGGTGATGTCGCGATCCTTCGCGCTTCGGCCGCCGTCCTTGTCGAGCGGCCGCCAGCGCATGTCGATCGGATAGAGCCGGCCGGACACCTCGATCACCGGCGCCGGCTCGGCCCCGGCCGCGAAGTGCTGCGCGAAGCGATCGGCGTCGAGGGTTGCCGAGGTGACTATCAGCTTCAGCTCAGGCCGCTTGACAAGCAATTGCCTCAGATAGCCGAGGAGGAAATCGATGTTCAGGCTGCGCTCGTGCGCCTCGTCGATGATCAGCGTGTCATAGGCCGAGAGCAGCGGATCGCCCTGGGTCTCGGCGAGCAGCATGCCGTCGGTCATCAGCTTGAGGTAGCTCGACTCCGACACCCGATCGGTGAAGCGGATCTTGTAGCCGACCGCCTCGCCCAGCGGCGAATCGAGTTCCTGCGCGATGCGCGTCGCGGTGGCGCGCGCGGCGATGCGTCTGGGCTGGGTGTGGCCGATCAGACCGGCGCAGCCGCGGCCGAGCTCGAGACAGATCTTGGGCAACTGGGTGGTCTTGCCCGAGCCGGTCTCGCCGCAGACGATGACGACCTGGCTGGCCTCGATGGCGCGGGCGATCTCTTCGCGCTTCTGGTTGACCGGCAGCTCTTCGGGAAAGCGCGGGCGGGGCCGTGCCGCGTGGCGCTGGGCGCGGCGCGCGACGGAGCGCTCGATCCGCGCGCGCAAGTCATCCGGAATGACGCTGGCACGCAACCGCGACAGCGCCCGCGCGAGCACCGGCCGGTCGACGCCCATGCAGGCGTCGAGCAGATCGGAAATCGCGGTTTTCGAAAGCGGCGCAGACAACTCGGCGGACGAACTTGACGATAAGCGGAACGAGGAGCGCAACGACAGGCGCTTGGCGCTGGCGGACAAAACGGCGAGAATTATCGCCCACTCCTCCACCCTTGCGCTGACAAGTGCCTGCCGCGGAACCGGCGCCCGGCACAACGATGGCCAATCCGTCATGTCTCCATACGCTTTCCTGTCGGTCGGTTTTGGCGCGGCGCTCGGTGCATGGCTGCGCTGGTGGCTCGGAATCAGACTCAACGCGGTGTTTCCGACGCTGCCTCTGGGAACACTCGCCGCCAACCTGATTGGCGGCTACCTGGTCGGGGTGGCCGTTGCTTTCTTCAACCAGCACCCTGGGCTGCCACCGGAGTTGCGGCTGCTGGTGATCACCGGCTTCATGGGCGGGCTGACCACCTTTTCCACCTTCTCGGCCGAGGTCGTCGCGATGATCGGCCGTGAGGAATACCTGTGGGCCATGAGCACGGCCGGCCTCCACCTCGGCGGATCGCTCATGCTGACCGTTGTCGGCATCCTGACCGTCAAGCTGTTGACCGGCCTGCCGGGCTAGGACCGGGTCCAAGGAGAGTCCAATGAAAGGCACCTATCTCAAGTTCTTTGTCGACGAAGGCATGCGGTTGCACGGGATCCTTGGCTACGAGTGGCTGCTGGAACAGGCCCGTGCCGCGGGCCTGCCCGGCGGCCTGGCCTTCCGGGCGATCGCCGGCTACGGCCGCCACGGTGTCATGCACCAGGATCACTTCTTCGAACTGGCCGGTCAGTTGCCAGTCGAGGTCGGTTTCGTGGTGACCGATGCAGAAGCCGATCGACTGCTCGCGCTGCTTGCCGCCGAAAAGGTCTCGCTGTTCTACGTGCGGCACCCGGTCGATTCCGGCTTCACCGCCGAGCGCAAGGGCTAGTACTGCGCCACGGGGGAATCGGAACAAAATGAAAGCGATGGATTCGGCCCGAGGGCTAGGCGCAAACCGCAGCGATACCAAGTGGTATCGCGAGGATTTGCAACGACGCCGTCGGGTCGAAGACGCGCTTTCATGTTTCGATACCTCCGGGGCGCAGTACTAGATGCTCCGACCCTGCACCGTATGCTGACAGCGCTGCTCCGGCTGCCGCGCACCGTCTGGCTGCTCGGGCTGGTCAGCCTGTTCAACGATTCGGCGAGCGAGCTACTCTACCCGCTGGTGCCGCTGTATTTGTCGTCGGTGCTGATGGCAGGCCCCAAGGCGCTGGGCATCATCGAAGGCATCGCCGAGGCGACCAGCAGCCTGCTCAAGCTGTTCTCCGGCGTGCTGACCGACCGCACGCGCGGCGCCAAGTCATGGGTGGTCGGCGGCTACGCGCTGGCCGCGGTTTCGCGCCCGCTGATGGCATTGGCCGCGAGCTGGCCGGCGGTGCTCGCCCTGCGCTTTGCCGACCGCGTCGGCAAGGGCTTGCGCACCTCGCCACGCGATGCGCTGCTGGCGCGGGCCACCGAGGAAAAACAGCGCGGGCTGGCATTCGGCCTGCATCGTGCGATGGACAACGCCGGCGCGGTGATCGGCCCGCTGCTGGCCGCCTGGCTGCTGGCGCGCGAGGTCGCGCTGCGCGACATCTTTTTGTGGGCCGCGCTGCCGGGGGCCGCGGCGGTCGCCCTCGCCCTGATGCTGCGGGATCCGCAAGCGGAGCCGCCCAGTCGCCTGGCATTCGACTGGCGGCTGCAGGGTTTCCCGCCGGCCTACCGGCGCTATCTGCTGACCCTGGCGATGTTTACGCTCGGCAATTCGTCGAACATGTTCCTGCTGCTGCGGGCACGCGAGATGGGCTTGCCGGCGGCCCAGGTGCCGCTGCTGTGGGCGCTGGTGTCGGCGGTCGCGATGCTGCTGTCGACGCCGCTGTCGGCCCTGTCCGACCGGCTCGGCCGCAAGCGGCTGATCGTCGGCGGCTGGGCCGTCTATGGCTCGTTCTACCTGCTGCTCGGGTTGATCGACGGCGCCAACTGGCTGTTGTGGCCCCTGTTCGCCTTTTTACGGCGTGTTCCTCGCCGCGACCGAAGGGGCCGAGAAGGCACTGGTCGCCGATCTGGCGCCGCGCGCACTGCTCGGCACGGCCTACGGCTGGTTCAATCTGACCACCGGCCTGATGCTGATGCCGGCGTCGTTGATCTTCGGCGTGCTCTGGCAGAACCTCGGGCCGGCATACGCGTTCGGGTTTTCGGCCGCCTGCGCGCTGGCGGCGGTGCTGCTGCTGAGATTCTGGGTCGGCGAGCCGGCAATGCGGCCGGGCACGGCATCGCTGTAGATCCGATCGCGCGTCGCCGGCCCGCACTCAATCCAGCGTTTCACGGTAGCGCACCAGCGCAATTGCCGCTGCCACCAGCAGGAACACGCCGATCGGCCACAGGTGCGGCAGTATCTCGAGCGCGCCGTTGCCCTTGAGCAGGATGCCGCGCACGATGCGCAGGAAATGCGTCAAAGGAAAGACCGAACCGACGTACTGCGCCCATTGCGGCATGCCGGCGAACGGAAACATGAAACCCGAGAGCAGGATCGACGGCAGAAAGAAAAAGAACGTCATCTGCATCGCCTGCAACTGATTGCGCGCAAGCGTCGAGAAGGTGAAGCCGACCGCCAGGTTCGCCGCGATGTAGACCACCAGCGCAAGCGACAGCAGCACCACCGAGCCGACCATCGGCACCTTGAACAGAAAACGCGCCGCGAGCAGTATCAGCGCAACCTGCAGATAGCCGACGATCACGTAGGGCACGATCTTGCCGGCCATCACTTCGAGCGGGCGCACCGGCGTGGCGAGCAGGTTTTCCATGGTGCCGCGTTCGCGTTCGCGCGTCATCGCGAACGCCGTCATCATGATCATCGTCATGGTCAGAATCGTACCGAGCAGTCCCGGCACGATGTTGTACGAGGTCACGCCCTCCGGGTTGTAACGGCGCTGGATGCGCAGCTCGAATGGCGCGGCCCGCGGCTGCAGGACTGCGCTGCTGCCCTGCAGGTCGCGCGCGAGCACCTGGCCCGCGAGCTGATTGAGCGCGGCGATCGCGTTGCCGGTGGCCGACGGGTCCGAGGCATCCGCGGCGACCATGACGACCGGCTGGTCGCCGCGCAACAGCTTGCGCGAGAAGTCGACCGGCACCACGACCACGAACTGCACCTCGCCATGCTTGAGCAGAAGGTCTGCCTCGGCCTCGTCGGTCGTCTCGCGCATCACGCGAAAATAAGCGGTGTTCTCGATGCCGCGCACCAGGCTGCGGGCGAACATGCTTGGGTCCGATACCACCACCGCAGTCGGCAGGGACTTGGGATCGGTATTGATGGCGAAGCCGAACAGGATCAACTGCAGGATCGGCACGCCGACTATCATCGCGAAGGTCAGGCGGTCGCGCCGCATCTGGATGAATTCCTTGATCAGCACCGCCATGAAGCGCGGCCAGGAGAACCATTGCGCGCGGTGCGGCAAGGCTTGCGTATCGCGCGTGCTCACGAGAGGCTCACGAGTAGTTATCCTGCGCGCGATTCATCAGGCCGATGAACACGTCTTCCAGCGAAGGTTCGGTGCGCGTCCAAGTCAGCCCGTCGCGCGCGCGATATGGCGCCAGGGCGGCTTCCAGCGCCTCGGCATCGTCGCCGCTGACGTGCAGCGTGGTGCCGAACGGAACCACCATCTGCACCCCGGGCGCACCGCGCAGCGCCTGGGCAAGCTGATGCATGGCCAGCGCGCCATCCGGACCGCTGACCGCCCAGGTCGACAAACCGGAATGCGCCACCACGTCGGCCGCGCTTCCATTGACCATCAACCGTCCATAGGCGAGATAGGCGAGCGCGTGACAGCGCTCGGCCTCGTCCATGTAGTGGGTGCTGACCAGCACGGTCAACCCGTCCGCGGCGAGCTGGTGAATCTGGTCCCAGAACTCGCGCCGCGCTTTCGGGTCGACGCCGGCAGTCGGCTCGTCGAGCAGGAGCAGCCGCGGCGTATGCAGCATGCAGGCGGCCAACGCCAGACGCTGCTTCCAGCCGCCGGACAGCGTGCCGGCCAGTTGCTCACGGCGCGCGGTCAGGCCGAGACGCTCGAGCGTGCCGTCGACCGCACTGCGACGCTGCGGCACACCGTACATGCGGGCGATGAACTCGAGGTTCTCGGCGATCGACAGGTCTTCGTACAGGGAAAATCGCTGGGTCATGTAGCCGACCTCGCGCTTGATGGCGGGGGCCTCACGGATGATGTCGAAGCCCAGGCAATGCCCGGCGCCGGCATCGGGCGTCAGCAAGCCGCACAGCATGCGTATCGTCGTGGTCTTGCCGCTGCCGTTCGGACCGAGAAATCCGTATATCTGGCCGCGCTCGACACGTATCGCGAAGTCATCGACGACCTTGCGGCCGGCGAACGACTTGGTGAGCCCGCGCACGTCGATCACGGCGGCGCCGTCTTCACCGGCGTGATTCATGGCGACTTTCCGGCCACCCCTTCCAGGCGCACGTCGACCGGCTGACCGGGATGCAGGCGCATGGCGTCGGCCGGGTTCGGCCGGGCCTCGACCATGAAAACCAGCTTGGCCCGGTTCTCCCGGCTGTAGATGACCGGCGGCGTGTACTCGGCCTGCGGCGCGATGTAGGAGATGGCCGCTTCGATCGGTGCTGCGCAGCCGTCGCAGGTCGCACCGATACTCTGCCCGATGCTGATGCGGCCCAGCATCGGCTCGGACACGAAGAAGCGCAGTTTGATGTTGGCGGGCGGCAGCAGGGACACGACGGGCACGCCGGCGGCGACCCATTCGCCTGGCCGGTACAGCGTGTCCTGCACCAGCGCGTCGACCGGCGCTCGCTGCGACTTCTGGTCGAGCCGCCACTGCACCTGAGCCAGCGCCTGACGCGCTGCGGTCACGGCTTGTTCGGCGGCACGCAATTCGTCGGGCCGCGCCGCGAGACGGGCGACGTCGAGCTGCGCGGCAAGCTCGGCGACGCGCGCGCGGTCGCGACGCGCAGCACTGCTCGCCTCGTCGAGCACCGCGGGCGACGCGAACTGCCGCGCCACCAATTGCTCTTGGCGCTCGAGATTGGCCTGCGACAGCGACAGCGCGGCCTGCGCCTGCGCCAACTGGGCGCGCACGGCGGCGATTTCCTCGGGGCGACGCCCCTTCCTGAGGTTGTCGAGCTGCGCCTGCGCGGTCGCGACGCGTGCCTGCGCCTCCTCGCGCGCGGCGCGTTCGCTCTCCTGTTCGAGCACGAACAGCGGCGCGCCGACCTTGACCGTGTCGCCGCGCGCCACCGACAACTGCAGCACGGTGCCGCCGACCGGCGCCGCGACCCGCACATACTCCGCCTCGGCATAGCCGGAAAGCATTTCGCGCGGCGCGTCCCGGCAGCCGAGCAGGGCAAGTGCGCAAGCGAAGCAGAGAATCCAGCGCCTCATTCGCCGGCACTCGCTGAGCCGCGAGACGCCGCCGCGCTGTCATCGTGAATTGCGACGCTGAGCGCGGCCAGGGCAAGATCGATGCGTTGCGCGATGGCGTCGTCCGACAGGGTTTCGCTTGCGAAGTGCGCCAAGGCAGGCATCGGTGGTAGCTGGCCCGTTTCGAAAGCGGCACCAACGATGATCGGCATGCCGATGGCGCCGATGGTAAAGCCGATCATCTGCTCCGGTGCGATGGCAGCAAGTCGGCCCTGATGCCGCGCTGTATCCATCAATCCGGCCACCACCGCGATATGACGAGGCATGTTGGCGCGCAGGAAATCGGCCGCCAGCTTCTCGCCCGATACGGCATCGGTCAGCAGGCGCAGCATCAGCCGCCGATTGTCACGCACGAATCGCGCGATGATGTTCAGCGCCCGGCGCAGGTTCTGCGTGACGGACGAGGATTCGGCCGAGGCCGCCGGCTGCAGACGCGCAAACATGTCATCGTAGGTGGACTGCAGCAGCGCTTGCAGGAAGACGTCCTTGGTGCGGAAGTGGTAATGGAACATGCCGGCATTGACGCCGGCTTCGGCGGCCAGGCGCCGCACCGACAAGGCCGCACAACCCAAATCGGGTAGCAAGCGCCGCCCGGCTTCCAGCAGGCGTTGATCGATATTCTGTGAAGGACGCGCCATGGAAATTACTATACGCGCGCATAATTATACGGTCAACCAGTTATGATCCGGCGCTGCATGTAAGCTTTGAACGCAGCATTCGGTCTGCTCGTGTAAGGCCGACACCCTGCGACCCAACAACCCATGTTCAACTCCGCCCAGCGACGCTTCGAACAGACGGTTCGCGCCTACAGCGCGGACCTCTACCGCTATGCGTACTGGCTGTGTCGGGATCGCTTCGTGGCCGAGGATCTGGTGCAGGAAAGCTTCACTCGCGCCTGGAACAACTGGGAGAGCCTGAAGGACGCCGGCGCCGTCAAGTCCTGGCTGATAACCATCCTGCGGCGCGAACATGCGCGCCTTTTCGAACGCAAGCAGTTCGATTACGTGGACACCGAACTCGAAGACCTGCAGATTGCCGCCGACCATGACTCCGTCGAACTGTTCCATCTCGAGAATCTGCTCGAGGAATTGCCGCTCACCCTGCGCGAACCGTTCGTCATGCAGGCGCTGGGCGGGTATTCCTGCGCCGAGATCGCGCAGATGCTCGAAACCACGGAAGGCGCGGTGATGACGCGCCTGACACGCGCGCGCCAGGCCTTGCGCGGCGCGCTCGCCGGCTCACCTACCCAGTCCGCCAAGGGGGCGAAATGAGTGCCGATACCCCGATCCTTGCTGGCGGCCCGGAAATGCATTGCCTTGCCTTTCGCCGCGCCAAACTGGCCGACCCGAATCGTCTTAGCGGCCAGGCACTGGCGCACCTGACCGGCTGCCCGTCGTGCCAGGCCTTCGCCCGGCGCATCGACGCCAACGAGAAACGCCTTGCGCGCGCGCTGGCGGTGCCGGTTCCCGATGGGCTGTCCGATCGCATCGTGCTCGGCGCCACCGGACGCAGGCCGAGTTCGCCCTATCGCCTGTGGGCGCTCGCCGCGACCGTCCTGCTGACCACGGGAATCGGCTTCGCCTGGCTCAAGCGCCCGCCGGCCGAGCCGCAGTACAACTTTGCCGCATCGGCTATTGCCCACGTCAAGCACGAACCAGAGTCGTTCACCCTGATCAAGGACGCCGACCCGCAACGCTTCGCCACCATTCTCACCAGCTTCGGCGCCGACATGCGCGCGCCGATCGGCAAGGTACGCTACGTCAAGCTATGCCCGGTGCCTGGAGGTACCGCCTGGCATATCGTGTTCGAAACCGAAGACGGTCTGGTGACGCTGATGCTGATTCCTGGTCAGCGGCCGCGCGGCCGCAACCTTTTTGAGGAGAAGGACGGCATGAGTGCGCTGGTGCGCGCCGCCGGCCAGGGCTGCTACGTGATCGTCGCGGAAACGCGCGCCAAGGTCGAATCGACCGACCGGCTGCTCAAGCAGCGCATCAACTGGACTGCGCTGCGCACGACTTCGCAATTGGGTTAGACAGACGGGCTAGGCAGACCCCGCGGCGTCAACATGCGGTCTCGTGCGAGACGGCGCCAGTCAGGAACTGGTTGAGCGCCGCGAGCGCCTCCCGGTAGGCAGAGGCGAGTTCCCGGACAAGGCCCGGGCCGTTGCCGATCGCACGCTGTTCGCGTCCGGCCACCTCGAGCCTCTCAGCCAGTTGAGCGAGCCGGATCGCGCCAACCGCGGCACTCGATGACTTGATCTTGTGCGCAATCGCCGATATCGCCGCCGAATCGTCGGCGACGAGCGCAGCCTCGATCTGTTCGAGCAGCTTGTCGGTCTCCCGGTTGAACAAGGCCACGATTCGCTGACCGAGCGCGCTGTCGCCAGACTCGACGCCCGGTACGTCGCGCAGAATCCCACGATCGAAGACCGCGGCGCCGACCGGTGTGTCGAACAGGGTATCGAGGCCGGCCGACTCGATCGGCCGCTCCTGCTCACCCAACTGACGCTCGAGAACCGTGCGCAGCTGCGCCTTGGTAAACGGCTTGGCCAGGTAGTCCGACATGCCGGCTGCGATGCAGCGTTCGCGGTCCCCCTGCATGGCGTTGGCGGTCAGCGCGATGATCGGGATCCTGCGTGCAACACCGCGCGAACGCTCCTGCTCGCGAATCCTTGCGGTCGCGGTGAAACCGTCCACCTCGGGCATCTGACAATCCATCAACACGATGTCGAAGTGCTGCATCTGCAATGCGTCGATGGCCTGCGCCCCGTTCTGCACCCAGACGTGGTCGCAGCCGATGTTGCTGAGCATTGCGCCGGCGATGCCGGCATTGACCGGATGATCCTCGGCCAGCAGAATCGACAGGCCGAGCGGGTTTCCGGCCTGGGCCGCCTGGCGGTGGACCGGCTCGTCCTGATGCAGACGGCCGGCCAGCGCCGAGGAGATCACTCCGCACAATTCGGCCGACAGCACGGGTTTGGAAATGAACTGCAAGTCAGCCACCGCCTGCCAGTTGCTCGCCTCGACGCGCGCCGCCAGCGGGACCATGACAACGAGATGGGCGGGCTCGATCAATTCCTCGCGGCGGATCGCCTCGACGGTCGGCAGCCCGGTGCTGTTGGCCAGACGCGCCGAGACGAAGCACAGATCGAACTTGCGGTCCGTGTCACGCGCATGGCGCATGGTTTCTAGTGCCGTATTACCCGACGGGGCGGACTCGACGACGAAGCCGAGACGCTGCAGGCGCACGACCATCGCCCGACGCGCGGTCGGATTGGTGTCGACCACCATCGCGCGCAGACCGCGCAGTTGCGGCACAAGTTGTTCGCACTCGGGGCGCGAACACCCGGGCTGCAGGGCAACCGTGCACCAGAACGTCGAGCCGGCGCCGTCTGTGCTTTCGAAGCCGATCTCGCCGCCCATCATCTCGGCGAGTTGCTTGGCAATCATCAGACCAAGCCCGGTGCCGCCGTACTTGCGGGTCGTTGAACTGTCGGCCTGCGAAAAGGCCTTGAACAGGCGATCGCGGCCAGACTCGGATACGCCGACTCCGGTATCGCGCACCCGGAAGCGAAGCCGCTCTGCCACCCCGGACGATTCGAGATCGAGGAAGATTTCGATTTCCCCCGTCTGGGTGAATTTGATCGAGTTGGAGATCAGGTTCGACAGGATCTGCTTGATCCGGTACGGATCGCCGATCGCCGAAGCGGGCACAGCCGGATCGACCGAAAGAACCAGTTCCAGCCCCTTGGCCTGCGCGCGTTCGGCAAACAGGACGGCAACCTCCTCGACCAGAAGCAAGGGACGGAACTCGACCTGCTCGAGTTCCAACTTGCCCGCCTCGATCTTGGAGAAGTCGAGCAGGTCGTTGATGATGTACAGCAGCGACTCGGCGGAAACCCGCAGCGTCTTGGCGAAGCGGCGCTGCTTTTCCGCCAGTTCGGTTTCCAGCAACAGGTCGGTCATGCCCAACACGCCGTTCATCGGCGTGCGGATCTCGTGGCTCATGTTGGCGAGGAACTGGGTCTTGGCGCGGTTCGCGCTCTCTGCCTGATCCTTGGCCGACTGCAGTTCCACGGTTCGCTGGACAACCTGCTCCTCGAGATGGCTGCGATGCTCCGCCAGCTCGCGGTCTCGCGCCTCGATCTGCGCCAGCATTTCGTTGAAACCGGAAACCAGTTCGCCGACTTCGTCCTGCGAGCGATGCGTCACCCGCATGTCGTAGCGCTTTTCGCTCGCCACAATGCGTGCAGCGGTGGCCAGCTCGATGATAGGCGTTGCCACTTCACTGCGCAGCCGACGCGAGAACAGATAAGCCAGACAGAATGCGAACAGGGTTCCGGCGCCGGACATCGCGAACTGGCGCAGCAGATTGCCCCACATCGCCGACAGGTCGACGCGCAGGGTCAGGTAGCCGACGGTTTCGTGATCCTCGAATATCGGATGGCTGACCGTGATCTCGCGCGCGAAACCGATATCTTGCAGTTGCAGGTGGTCGGCAGCCGGCGGGCGAAGTGTCTGCGCGGCAGGATCGGCGTTGGGATAGGCAGCGAACAGCCTGCCGTCGGGCAGCGAAATCCACGCTGCGACGATATCCGAGCGGTTGCGCAAGGACGACAGCGTCTTCTCCCCGGCCGGCCGATCATTGAAGCTTATCGCTGCCGCGCTGTTGGCGCCGATGATTTCGGCATAGCCTTCGAGTTGCGACAGGGTCAGCTTGCGCTGGACATCGAGCTGGCTGATCGACGCGATCAGGTAGCTGACCGACAAGCCGACCAGTGTCGCTGCCACGACGATGGCGGTCAGCTTCTTCTGCAGCGAGAGTTTGCCGATCGAGAACATCAGTTCTTCCCCCGCAAGCTGCTGCTGTTGCGCGCCAGCTTGAGCAACTGCGAGCTGGCCTTCAGGCTGGCCCGCCGCAGCGCGCCGAGGTTGATTTCGAACTGAATCCGCTCGTCGGCATTCACCAGTCCGATACCGCCACCCATGTCGATGAAGCCGTCGATGTCGCTCACCGTCAGCAGCGCCGCTTGGGACGCCCGTACGATCGACGCGGCCCGCCGTTGCTCGGACTCGCTGACGAACAGGACATGGCAGCCGCGGAAGTCTTCGCTGGCCCCACCCATCCGCCTGACGACGACCGGGTGCCCGTGAATCGTCCTGCCGTCGAAGGAATCGAGCGGGGTGCCCAGCGTATCGCGGCCCACCAGACACATCACGAAGTTGGCGTCCTTGCCGAAGAACGCCTCGGCCGGCCACTCGATGTACCTGGCGAAGTTGTAAATGAAGCCCGCCTTGATCTGCGCCTCGCTCAGCGCCTGCGCCTGCACTGGCGGAGCGCTGCCGAGCAGCGCCAGCAGCAGGCCGCAGACCATGCGCAGCACGGGTGGAATCCGCAAGTGGATCATCGCCGAGTCGCTCAGAACGCGAGTTTCGCCTTGAGGTACCCGCTGCGTTCGACTTCGAGTCGGCGTGTCGGCACATAGTCGCCCACCCACTCCAGATGCTGACGATGAAGCAGGTTCTGGCCGACCAGCGAGAGTTCCAGATCACGCGTAACGCGCCAGGCCAGGCGCAGATCGAGTTCGGTATAGCCGGGAACCGCAGGCTCGGCAAGGCGATCGGTGTGGCGCAGCCAACCGTCCAGCTGCCAGTCGCGGCCAAGATTGTAGGATGAGCGCAGCGACGCAGTATGGCGCGGCGCCTTGCCCCGGTACCCGTCCTCGCGCATCGCGCCGAGCGGGTCGCTTATGCGGTCGCGAAAGTAAGTGTAAGCCGCCTGCAGCCGCCAGGATTGAAGCGGATGCCAATCGACTGCCAGTTCTGCCCCGTGGGTGCGCGCCTCGAGTTCCATGGCGGTTTCGGTGGCCGTCCGCAGGTAGGGAATGGCGCCCATCGGCGTCATGACGAACTCCATGCTGACCTCGGGAAGCTCCCCGCTCCGCAGATCGGTATAGCGGGCCGCGAACGCCGCAGCGTCGAGCGACAGCGTGCTGGTCAACTGCTGGCGGTAACCGAGATCGAACGATGTCACCTTTTCGGCCCGGCTCAGCTTGCCCGGCGCACGCACCACGATCAGATTGGACAGGGGAACCGACGCGGACGGCGCAATGACCTCCAGATCCAGCGATGCATCCTCCTCCGCCTGCGCGGGCGCGCACGGCACGCGACAGCGCGCCCCAGATGGTCTGGGTGTCGCTGGGCGTCCAAGCCAGGCGGACGTTAGGCTGCCATTCCCAGCCGGTGAAGTCATTGTGTTCGACCTTGCTGCCCGCGATCAGGCGCAGCCGATCGGGTATCAGCGTCCACTCGTCATGGGCGAAGGCACTGAACAGCCGCAGCGTTCGACGCTCGCGCAGAAATGAGAAGTTGGAGGTGCGCGGCTGCAGGTGATCATGGGATATGCGGTATCCGAGCCCCCAGATGAAGTCGTGCGCGCTGCCGTGGATCCGGTGCTGCAGATCGAAATCGGCAGTATCACGCTTGTCCTGCACTGCCCACGGCACATCGATTTCCGAATGCTCCAGATAGCTCTGCAAACCGAGCTCCGAGCCGTCACCGAGCACGGTGTCGTAGCGCCCGACGATATTCGCCCCGGAGTGCCTGGCGGTCACGAAGGTCGGCGTCACGAAACCGCTCGCCAGTGTTTCGGCGCGGACGTCGGGCCGGTCCCACATGTCGCCGGCACGCACGCGGTATGCCTCGCCAACCACCGAGACGCGTGAGCCTTCGCCAAGCGCATTGTCATAGCGGAAGCCGGCACGGGCCGAGTGATTCGGATCGATATTCGACGCGTCGTCGGACGCTTCGCGTCGCACGCCCTTGGTCCAGACGCGGTAATTGCCGCTTCCGCCGTCATCTCCGCCCCAGCGCAGGCTGCCGCCGACTCGCTCCTCGTTGCCTGCCGAAACCGTCGCCTGCCCGCCCTGGGTTGCGCGTGCTTTCTTGGTGATGATGTTGATGACGCCATTGACCGCGTTGGCGCCCCACAGCGCGGCACCAGGACCGCGAATCACCTCGATGCGGTCGATGTCCTCGATAAGCGTATCCTCCTGCTCCCAGATCACGCCGGAGAACACCTGCGAGTAGATCGAGCGGCCATCCATCTGCACCAGCAGCTTGTTGGCGAATCGGCCATTGAATCCGCGCGCCGACACCGCCCACCGGGCATTGCCCATGCGCGCAACCTGGACACCCGGCACCATGCGCAGGGCCTCGGGTATGCTCGTCGCACCGGAACGCTGGATGTCTTCGCCAGTCAGTACGAATACCGCGGCGGCAGTCTGCGACAGTCGCTGCGATTTGCGCGAAACGGTCGACACCTCGGTATTCAGCAGATCCTCCAGGCTCAGGCCGGCGACATCCTGCGCCGCGGCGGAGGTAGCCAATGCCATCAGGCAAAGGCAGCCGAACAGGCGCAGCCGCGGCGCCCCGCCGGTGACAGCCCGATTAGGGTTTCGCTTGCTCTGGTGCTTCATCGCCAAACGCCTTTCATTTGAATCTGGGGGAATCGGTGGTCGCGAATGCAACCGTGACTTGAAGTACACGCCGCGCTATGACGGGTAGGCGAGTCTGTTCCATGGGTGAACCGTTGGTATTGTTGGTTGATTTGATGCGCATTTTTTGGCGCCAGCGGATTCCTGAGCAGTCAACGGCGGACGCCAGAATTTCTTGAAGCGAAACCGGCGGAGAGACGGGTACTTGCCGCGTCGCGAGGCGCTGGCGCGCCACGGTAGAATAGGACTTCGATCAGTCAGGCCTCGCCCCCGCGCGAGCGGATACAGGACCACCCCGTGAGTGACCGCAACGCGACCGATTCCGCGCACATAAGCAACTTCATCCGCAACATCATCGATGCCGACCTGGCGGCGAACCGCTATGCCACCCGCCGTTGGGGCGGTAGGCCGGGAGACGCCGCCCACCATGCCGCAGGCGCGGCCGATCCGGCGAGGATTCGCACGCGCTTTCCGCCCGAGCCCAATGGCTACCTGCACTTCGGCCACGCCAAGTCGATCTGCCTCAATTTCGGCCTGGCGCGCGATTACGGCGGCGTCTGCCACATGCGTTTCGACGACACCAATCCGGAAAAGGAGGAGCAGGAGTACGTCGATTCGATCCTCGACGGGGTCAAGTGGCTGGGCTTCGGCTGGGAGGCCTTCGGCCAGTCGCACCTGTTCCATGCCAGCGATTATTTCGGCTTCATGTATCGCGCCGCCGAGTATCTGATCACCTCTGGCAACGCCTACGTCGACCAGCTAAGTGCCGAAGACATGCGCGCCAGCCGTGGCACCCTGACCGAGCCAGGGCGCGACTCACCCTGGCGCAACCGCCCGGCCGACGAATCGCTGCGGCTGTTCCGACACCTACGCGCACCCGATCGAGGATGCGCTGGAACAGATCACCCACTCGATCTGCACGCTCGAGTTCGAAGACCAGCGGCCGTTCTACGACTGGCTGCTGGAGCGGCTGGCCGAAGGTGGCCTGCTGTCGCAGCCACTGCCGAAGCAGTACGAATTCGCCCGCCTCAACCTGACCTACGTCGTGCTGTCCAAGCGCAAGCTGATCCAGCTGGTGGAGGAACGGCACGTCGACGGCTGGGACGACCCGCGCATGCCGACTCTCGTCGGCGCGCGCCGGCGCGGGTTCACGCCCGAGGGATTCCGCCTGTTCGCCGATCGCATCGGCGTTTCCAAGTCCGACTCCTGGATCGACATGAGCGTGCTCGAGCAATGCATGCGCGATGACCTCAACGGCCGGGCCGAGCGGCGAATCGCGGTGCTCCGGCCATTGAAGCTGATCATCGACAACTTCCCGGACGGGCACGAAGAGATCTGCCACGCGCCCAATCACCCGCAAAGGCCGGAACTCGGCCAGCGCGAAATGCCGCTGACGCGCGAACTCTGGATCGAGGCGGAAGATTTCGTCGAATCCCCGCCCAAGGGCTATTTCCGGCTCCATCCGGGCAACATGGTGCGGCTGCGCTACGGCTTCGTCGTCAAGTGCATTGGCGCCGACAAGGATGCCGCCGGCAACATCGCTGCCGTGCATTGCAAGTATCTGCCGGATTCGAAGTCGGGCACGCCGGGTGCAAACAGCTACAAGGTCAAGGGCAACATCCACTGGCTCAGCGCGAAGCATGCTTGCCAACGCGAGGTGCGCCTCTACGACCGGTTGTTCCGCGTGCCCAATCCGGGCAAACGCCAGCAGGAACACGCGGCGGCCGGTCACGCGCCGGACCACCACAGCACCGAAACCGATGACAGTGGCAAACTCCACCACCATGACGAGAAGATCGAACACGACTGGCTCGACGACCTCAACCCGCAGGCCAAGCAATCCATCACCGCCCAGCTCGAACCAGCACTCAGGAATGCGCAGCCGGAGGATCGCTTCCAGTTCGAGCGACACGGCTATTTTGTCGCCGACCGCATCGACTCGCGGCCCGACGCGCCGGTATTCAACCGCGCGGTGACGCTCAGGACTCCTGGGGTAAATCGGGCGCTTGAGATGCGCCGCGGTTTCAGCCGATGGTCACGACCAGCGGATCGAGTCCTTCGACGCTCGCTTCCAGCCGGTCTCCGCTGACGACCGGCCCCACGCCCGCCGGCGTGCCGGTGAAGATCAGATCGCCGGGTGCCAGTTTGACCAGGGTCGACAACTCATGCACGATCTCCGGGATACGCCAGATCATGTCGGCAATGTCGCCGGTCTGACGCAGTTCGCCGTTGACTCTGAGTTCGATCTTCCCTTTCGACATGGTGCCGCTCTGCGACACCGGCATGATGGCGGAAACCGGCGCCGAGCGGTCGAAACCCTTGGCCATATCCCACGGCTGTCCCTTTGCCTTGGCCGCCGCCTGCAGATCGCGTCGCGTCAGATCGACACCGACCGCATAGCCGAAGACATGGCCGCCGTCGACTTCGCTCGCCGGGATGTCGCGGCCGCCCCGCCCGATCGCCACGACCAGTTCGACCTCGTGATGCAGGTTGGCGGTGCGCGCCGGATAGGGCAGCACCGCACCGCTCGCTACGACGGCGTCAGCCGGCTTGCTGAAGAAGAACGGTTGCTCGCGCACCGGGTCGGACCCCATTTCGCGCGCGTGTTCGGCGTAATTGCGGCCGACGCAATAGATTCTGCGCACCGGAAAAAGGCTTCCGCTCGTTACCCGGACCGACGGAATCGGCGCCGGCTCGAATGCATAACTCATGGTGCTGGACTCCGCGAATGGGAAACGAGGCCGAGTATGCCGCGCATTGCGTCGCGGCGATAGACCTCGCCCGCACGATGCGTTCGCCTGGCGGCGGTACGATGCGATCCCGATTCCGAAATCCGGCCACTCGACATGTCGCAACAGGCAACGCGCCCACTCTCGTTTCCGCAATCCAGGAGTTCCTCGCGCTCGAAGCGGCGGCTGGAGTCCTGCTGGTCGCCGCCGGACTCGCCATACGGCCAACAACGCCATCGCGGCAGCCTACCAGGGCTTCCTGCATTTGCCGGTCTCGTTTTCCGCGGGCGATTTCCTGATCGACAACTGCTGGTTTCGGGTTTTCCCAACCTCCTGGTGAATGTGTCTGGAAGCCACAGCTGGCATGGGGTTTGGTCATATCAGCTGAGCGACAAGGTCGTCGCTGTCTGTGATCGAAATTGCAATGTGATCGCGCCGTTTGTTTCGGCCCCGGGTATTCGTAATGAGTCGCCTCTGTTGCGAGAGGCTCTGCCGCAGGTCAGGCGCATTGCCCGAACCGTGGGCCTTGCTCTGGAAGGAACCACCGTCAGCCAGGATGGCGTCTATGATTGTCGGCTTAATCGAAAAGCCATCTTCAATCGCCAGATGGTCCCCAACATCGATGCCAACCGCCGCGGCAGAAGATCCACCAAGCGAGGCGGCAAGCCACTGTTCAATGCAGCCATTTTCAAAGAACGGTTCAATACCATCGAGCGGGTGTTCGGTTGGGAAGACAAGTTCCGTCGCTTGCTGCATCGATTCGAACGACTCAGCCAACTGCACGACGCATTCAAGACCCTAAGCCGGACGAGCCGGAACCAAACAGGGGAATAGCGGTACCCTAGCGCTTGCGTGGAGCTTGTCGATGCGGAGGCCGCCATGGAGCTGCTTACGACCCGGTACGCGGAGAATCTGGCAGGCGTGCTGTCTTGCTACGACCGGATCGTCATCACCGGCACGTTGCCCGGCGCGTGTTTCGCAGAGGGCATGACCAGCTTCTTGGTCTCCCGTGGGATCCGTATCTTCGACTACCCGCAGTTCGCGCTGCCTCTGCGGGAGCGCGTTCGCCATGCCGCTCAGGCGCTGGCAACGGAGCACGGCGCCAGGATCGAACATATCGCCAAGGCCCACGTTCGCAAAGAAGACGTCGTGGCCAAGGTGCTCGCGGCGCGTGGCGATGCGCCCGGCCTGGTGCACGTGATATCGGCGATGGAGACCTGCGCGACCTATCAACCCTGGCACGACAAGGCCAGCGGACGCACTTTCCTGCGCCCGGACACCACCAAGTGCCTGCACTACTACTTCTACTGGATGGACCGAGAGCTGGGGCTCATCTACGTGCGCGTGCCCACCTACTGTCCGTTCCGGCTGCAGGTTTACTGCAACGGACACAGTTGGCTGGCGCAACGAATGCGGCGCGAGGGCATCGACTTCGCCGCAGCCGACAACGCTTTTGCTCGCATAACCGACTTCGCTCGTGCGCAAGAACTCGCCGACACCTTCAAGCCTGAGTTGCTGCATCGCCACCTGGACCGCTACGCCCAGCTGTGCTGCCCCGTCCTGGATGTCTTTGGGCAGACCTACCACTGGAGCATCATGCAGGCCGAATACTCGACCGACTTGGTGTTCAAGAGCGAGAAGATCCTCGGCTCGCTGTACCAGCAGCTCGCCCGCGAGGCAGTGCTCTCGGTGAAGGCCGAGCAAATCGCCACATTCCTGGGCAAGAAGATCACCCCGCAACTGGCCGCCGAGATTGGCTCGCGCCTGAGCACGCGCATTGAGGGAACCTGCATCAAGCACAAATTCGGATCGGTCTCTATCAAGATCTACGACAAGTTCGCTCGCATCCTGCGCATCGAGACCACAACCAATGACGTTTCGTTCTTCAAGCACCACCGCAAGGTGGAACACCGCACCGGCCGCACCACGCGAGAAGTCGCGCCACTGAAGAAATCCATCTACAGTCTCATCGACCTGCGCGAAATTCTGCTGGGCTGCAATCATCGCTATCTCGAGTTCCTCTCCAGCCTGGACGATCACAGCAGCGGACAACGCCTGCTTGAACGCGTGACGCAATCCAAACCTGACGGCGACCGGTCCTTCAAGGGCTTGAACTTCTTCGATTCCAACGACCAAGCCCTCCTACGCGCCGTGCAACGACCCGAATTCAACATCCATGGCTTGGCCCGCTGTGACTTGATGCGCCGACTCCCTGACCAAACGCCCTCGCGACTGTCCCGCCAGCTCCGCCGCCTGCGCGTCCTCGGCTTGATCAAGCGCGCCGCCAACACCTACCGCTACTACCTGACTCGAGCAGGCCGCATGGCCATCGCCGCGTTCGAGCGCCTCACCAACTTCGCAATCGTTCCTGCAATGGCCGCATAGCCGCAATGCATCGTTTCGGCCTCGCACTTCTGTGCCAGGACGCAAAACTTTGAAGTCGTAAGAGACTAGCAGCCTGTCGGACTTGCTTCGTGGGTGCGACGGGGTCGATTTGGGATGCAGCGCAAGGCGCGCCGACGAAGCTTGGGTGTCCCCCAAGCGAGGAGGCGCAACACCGCGATGCGCCCAAATCGACCCCGTCCCGAAGGGTTGTCGCCAAACCGGGCGTCTGCGGCGTTGCACCGCTTGGCAATGGAACGACCATTGCCTGCGCGATGCGCCTTGCATCCATCCCGGTTTGGCGAAAACGCATCCCACGAATCAAGTCCGACAGGCTGCTAGCCTATACGATGATCAGCCTGCGGCACTTCTGCCAAGGCTGATTCACTACCAACGCGCTTTCCATGCTCGGCACAGTGCGTCAGGGTGTCATACGCCCACAAACCATCCCGTCGGCATGGCAGACGCCAAAACCCGTTCAAAAGGGCCTACATTACTTGTCGTTCCCTTGAGACCGCGCTCCCTATCTATACGGCCATGCCCCGTGCATGGGAAACCCGCAACCAGTAGCAAGCATGGCTGACTATTCCTGACTCTCGGGCGTGTCGAATGTCTCGGCTGGCGGCGTGAGGGATGGCAACTTGCGGTGCAGGGCTGCCTTCGCCAGCAGGTGCGCCGAAATCGGTGCCGTGATGAACAGGAACAAGCTGACCAGGATCTCATGCAGGCTCAGCCCCTCGCCGGTGACACTGAAAAAAATCGACGAGGCGACCAGTAGGCAGCCGACGCCGAGCGTGGTCGCCTTGGTCGGGCCGTGCAGGCGGGTGTAGAAGTCACGCAGGCGGAAGAGTCCGAGCGAACCGATGAAGGTGAAGGCGGCGCCGGCGAGGACGAGGAAGGAAAGCAGGATTTCGGTGACGTGGCTCATGGCCGGCTCACTCGATGATGTCGCCGCGCAGCAGGAACTTCGCCAGCGCCACCGTGCCGACGAACCCCATCAGGGCGATCAGCAGCGCCGCTTCGAAATAGAGCGGACTCGCGAGGTGGATGCCAAGCAGCACCAGCAGGGCGATGGCGTTGATGTACAGGGTATCGAGCGCGAGGATGCGGTCGGCCGCGTCCGGTCCCTTGAGCAGGCGCAGAAAGCTCAGCGCGAAGGCTCCGCCGACCAGCGCAAAGGCAAGCGTGAGCGCAAGATTCAGCATTCGAAAATCTCCTTGAGTGGTGCTTCGAAGCGCGTCTTGATCATCCCGACCAGTTCCGCCGGCGATTCGGTGGTGAGGACATGCACCAGCAGGTGGCGGCGATCGGCCGACAGCCGTGCCGACACGGTGCCGGGGGTGAGGCAGATGGTGTTGGCGAGCAGGCTGATGGCGAGGTCGTTGGTCAGTTCGAGCGGAACGACGACGAAGGCCGGGCGCAACACGCGCGGCCCGGCGAGGATCAGGCGTGCGACCGACAGGTTGGCGATCAACACGTCATGCAGGAAGACCCCCGCGAAGCGCAGCAGACGCCCGGGTGCGCGAAAGCGCACGCGCTCCGGCCAAAATGCCAGTGTGAAGCGCGGAACTGCCCAGCCGAGCAGGAGGCCGAGCAGGATCTGTCCCGGTGCGATGCTGTTGTTGAGCAGCAGCCAGACGGCCGCCAACACAGGCGTGAGCAGAGGGTGCGGCAGCCATTTCTTCGCTGGTTTCACGGTTGGTCTCCCAGCACGGCGTGGATGTAGGGGGCGCGGGCACCCAGCTGCGCTGCGGTGGCACGCGCGAAGTCGACGGCTGGCCCGGCGGCCACAGCGAGCGCAACGAGCAGGCCGAACAGGCCGAGAATGGCGACCAGTTCGCGCGCGCCGCTGGGCGGATCGGGGGGATCTTCCGGCCGCGTGTCGATGGCCGTGGCTCGCGGGGACGGAGCACCCGGATCAACCGTCGTCACGCTGAATAACAGTCGGCTGCCCGCGCGCGCGAGCGCGATCACGCCAACCAGCGCGGCGAGCAGGATCACGCCCCAGATCCACATCTGCGCCGGGTGTTCGTGCGTCGCGCGCAGCAGCAGGAACTTGCCGACGAAGCCCGGCAGGGGGGGCAGGCCGGCGATGGCGACGGCGCTGGCGAAGAACAACCCGCCCCATAGCGCATGGTGCGGCATGTCGCGGTCCGGCGTGAAGAAGTCGGCGCTGACGGGGCGGCGGCGGGCAAAGCTTTCGGCGAGCAGGAACAGCAGCGCCGCAGCGATGCTGCCATGAGGCAGGTAATAGAGTCCGGCGGCGATGCCCTCGGTACCGAGCGAAAAGGCCGTCAATAGCGTGCCGACCGACGCCACGACCAGCCAGGCAGCGAGGCGGCGGAGATTTTGCGCGGCGAGCGCGCCCAGCATGCCGAAGCTCAGTGTCGCCAGCGCCAGTGGCAGCAGCCAGGGCGTAAACAGATCGGCCAGCGCACCAGCGGCGCCCGCGAAGACCAGCGTATCGACGCGCAGGATGGCGTAGGCGCCGACCTTGGTCATGATCGCGAACAATGCGGCCACCGGTGCCGAGGTATGCGCATAGGCCGCTGGCAACCAGAGGGACAGCGGCAACAGCGCAGCCTTGAGGGCAAACACCGCGAGCAGCAGCAGACCGCCGGCGCGGGCGAGGCCGAGGTTTTCCGGCGCGACTTGGGCGGCGCGAGTCGCGATGTCCGCCAGATTGAGGCTGCCGAGCGAGGCATAGATGAGTCCCGCCGCGAACAGGAAGACGGTCGAGCCGATCAGGTTAAGCACCACATAGTGCAGCCCGGCGCGAACACGATCGCGGCCGCCGCCATGCAGCAGCAGGCCGTAGGAGGCAATCAACAGGGTCTCGAAGAAGACGAAGAGGTTGAACAGATCGCCGGTGAGGAAGGCACCGGCTAGCCCGAACATTTGCATCTGGAACAAGACGTGGAAGTGCCGGCCACGCCGATCCAGTCCATCGCCGGCGTAGATCACGGCGAAGAGCGCGAGCAGCGTCGTGATCAGCACCATCCAGGCGGCGAGCCGGTCGGCCACCAGCACGATGCCCCAGGGTGCCGGCCAGTCGCCAAGACGGTAAACGAGGATCTCGCCGCCGCCGACGGCGGCCAGCAGCGCGGCCGCGATCGCGATCTGGATCGAGGCGGAAAGAACGGCGATGCGCCGCCGCAGCGGCATCGGCAGATCGGGCAGGGCCAGCAGCAGTACGCCGGCGAGGAAGGGCGCAAGGATGGGGAGGATGGGGAGGTGTAAGTTCATCGAGGCGCGCCCCCTTCGTCCTTGCCATCCACGTGATCGTTGCCCAGTTCGGCGCGCGCGCGCAGCGAAAGCATGATGACGAAGGCCGTCATTGCGAAGCCGATGACGATGGCGGTAAGCACCAGGGCCTGCGGCAGCGCATCGGCATGACTGGCCGCCATGCCGATCACCGGCGGCTGACCGATGACTAGCCTGCCGCTGGCAAGCAGGAACAGATTCACGGCATAGGAAAGGAGCGTCAGCCCCAGCACCACAGGGAAGCTGCGCGCACGCAGCACGAGGTAGACGCCACAGCCGGTCAGCGTGCCGATGGCGAGCGCGATCAGGGCCTCCATCAGCGCGCCTCCTCGCCTTGCACATCGTGGCTCGCGTGGTGGGCGAGGCCGAGGTTGATGAGGATCAGCAGCGTTGCGCCGACCACCACGAAATAGACGCCAAGATCGAAGGTCATGGCCGACGCGAGCTCGAATCCGCCAATCAGCGGCAGCTCGAAATGGCCAAAGGCCGAGGTCAGGAAAGGGCGGCCGAACAGCCAGCTCGCAAGGCCCGTGAGCAGGGCGACAATCAGGCCGGCAGCAATCCAGGGATGGGTGCGGGCGGGCAAGCGCGCGTGGGTCCAGGTCACGCCATTGGCGAGGTATTGCATGATCAGCGCGATGGCGGTGACGAGGCCGGCGATGAAGCCGCCACCCGGAAGATTGTGGCCGCGCAGGAAGATGAAGGCGGAGACCAGCAGCGCCAGCGGCAGCAGAAGGCGGGCAAAAGTGGCCATGATGATCGGGTGGCTGTCGGCATCCCACGGCCGTCCGGCGTTGTCGCTCACCGGCCCCGGCAGGCGGAGGTTTTCGAGCAGGGCGTAGATGCCTAGCGCGGCGATCGCCAGTACGGTGATCTCGCCGAAAGTGTCGAAGCCGCGGAAGTCGACCAGGATGACGTTCACGACATTGCTGCCGCCGCCGCCCGATACGCTGTTGTCGAGAAACCAGCTGGCGATGGAATCGGCCGGCCGCGTCAGCACCGCCCAGGAAAGCAAGGCCGCACCCCCACCCGCGAGCAACGCAATGCCGCCGTCCCGCCAGCGCCGACTTGGGGAGGACTCCGCCGGGGTGGCGTTCGGCAGGAAGTAGAGCGCGAGCAGCAGCAGCACGATGGTGACGACTTCGACGGCGAGTTGCGTCAGCGCCAGATCCGGCGCCGAGAACTTGACGAAGGCGAGCGCCACCAGCAAACCGACGGCGCCAATGACGATTAGCGCGGTCAGGCGACGTTGATGCAGCACGGTGGCGCCGAGCGTTGCGGCGGTCAGCGCCAGCGCGGCCAGCAGGCTGACGCCATCAACCGGCAACAGCGTGCGCGATCCGGTCAGCGCTGCGGGCGCGCCGAGCATGCCCACGGCGCCCAGTACGAGCACGGCGAGATTGAAGATCAGCACCTGGCGTTGCAGGGAGCCGGTATCGAGCGTGGCAATGAAGTATCGGGAAAACTTCAGGAGACCCCCTTCGAGCAAGCGCTCGTAGAGGGCGCGCGCGTCGAGTCTTCCCTCGAAACGGTCATGCAGGCGGAACAAGAACTTGCGCCCGAGATACAGCAGTGCGCCGCCGGCCAGCGCGATGACACTCATCCACAGCGCCGGGCTGACGCCATGCCAGATCGCCAAGTCGTGCGGAGGCAGCGGCCCTTGCAGCACGGCAGTCGCCGCAAGGGCGAGAATCGGTTCTACGGTCTGTGCCGGAAAGATGCCGACCAGCAGGCACAGCGCGACGAGGATCTCGATCGGAACCCTCATCCAGCGCGGTGGCGCATGTGGCGTTCTGGGCAGATCGACCGGCTCGCCGTTAAAAAACACGTCGTGGATGAAGCGCAGCGAATAGGCCACAGCGAAGATTCCAGCGACGGTAACGGCCACCGGCAGCAGCCAGCCCAGGCGCATCTGCCCACCCGCCGTGACCGCCTCGGCGAAGAACATCTCCTTCGACAGGAAACCGTTCGCCAGCGGCACGCCGGCCATGGCGGCTGCCGCAACCATGGCCAGCGTCGCCGTGTAGGGCATGACTTTCCACAGGCCGTTGATGCGTCGCATGTCGCGCGTGCCGCACTCGTGGTCGATGATGCCGGCGGCCATGAACAAGCCCGCCTTGAAAATTGCGTGATTGATGATGTGGAATACGCCGGCCACGGCGGCGAGCGGCGTGCCGATGCCGAACAGCGCCGTGATCAGTCCCAGGTGGCTGATCGTCGAATACGCCAGCAGTCCTTTGAGATCGTGCTTGAACAATGCAATGACGGCGCCGACGATGAGCGTCACGACACCGATGCCACCGACCCACAGCGTCCATTCCGGTGTGCCTGAGAGCACGGGAAACAGGCGCGCCAGCAGAAATACGCCGGCTTTCACCATGGTCGCCGAATGCAGGTAGGCCGAGACGGGCGTCGGTGCGGCCATCGCGTGCGGTAGCCAGAAGTGGAACGGGAACTGCGCCGACTTGGTGAAGGCACCAAGCAGGATCAGCAGCAGCATCGGCAGGTAGAGCGGGTGCGCGCGCACCGTGTCGCCGCTTGCCAGTACAACTGTTAGCTCGTAGCTGCCGGCCATTTCGCCGAGCAGCACGAAGCCGGCCAGCAGCGCCAGTCCGCCGGCGCCGGTGATGGCCAAGGCCATGCGGGCACCACGTCGAGCGGACGCTCTCTTCCGCCAGTAGCCAATCAGCAGGAAGGACGACAAGCTGGTCAGTTCCCAGAAGACCAGCAACTGAATCAAGTTTTCCGACAGCACTAAGCCCAGCATCGAACCCATGAACAGCAGCAGGTAGGCGTAGAGCCGCCCAAGGCTGTCCTGCGCCGCCAAATAATAGTGGGCGTAAAGAATCACCAACAGGCCGATGCCGAGGATCAGGAACGCAAAGAGCAGGCCGAGGCCATCCAGGCGGAAGGCAAGGTTGACTCCGACCGAAGGAATCCAGCTCAGGCACTGGATCGTGGTCATTCCCTCAAAGGCTGACAGCAGCAGTGGCGCCAGCCAGAGACCAGCCAAGGCGGCCACTCCGCTGGCGCTCCATGCAGCCAGCGCACGTCCGTACCGGGAAATCCAGGCGACCAGAGGAGCGCAGATGAAAGGAGTGAGCACGGCGAGGGCGAGGCTCATTGGCTCCCGACCTCCCCGGCATCAAGAGTCCGCAGGAAAGTGCGCAAAAGCGTGGGACTACGCGGCGAACAAAAGGGCGGGGGCATTCGCAGCGGTCGGCATCGGGTCACGTTTGGAGAATTCGGCCCAATACCGTCCGTTCAACACGGCGCAGCGGATCTGTAGCAGGGCGTTGGCGCTGGTCAGCGACCAGCGCATCTGCTGCTTCTTGACGAAGCGCTTACTGATCACGCAATTCACCACCGGCTCTGCGTTCGCCGACGATATCGGCAGTCCGGCGCGATATCGGCTCGCATAGTCACCCAGGAATCGTTCGTTGCGATAGAGGTACTTCACAAGCTCCCGTAGAAGCTGGCGCTCTACATGAACGTCATCGGATTTGAATATCATTTTGAGAACAATGCGCATCGCCGGCTCCGCTGGATAGGACGGGCCTATTGTAGAAGGGCCACGCGGCAGGACAGCATTTCCCACGGATTTGCGCACCTCACTGGAGCGGCGCTCAGCGAAGTGTCGCCATCGACAGCATAGAGCACGAAACCCCGGCTTACGAAAAACAACGCTCGCGCCTTGGACGCAGTATTCCCCTCAGCTTCAGCTCTGGTCAAGCGCTTCTGACAGGCATCCACGCTCGCCTGAACGCCGTCGGGCAGGCTCATGCATTGGAGTTGCGATCGTGCATGCGGCCGTGTCTTCAAAAGATAGGCAGACTCACTTACTCTGAAGTCGGTAAGTTGCACCACGACTGCTCTGCTGAGATCAAGCACTGGCGCGAGATGCCGGCGCGCGGATCATACTACTGGTTGGGGGTTTTCCCAACCTCCTGGTGAATGTGTCTGGAAGCCACAGCTGGCATGGGGTTTGGTCATATCAGCTGAGCGACAAGGTCGTCGCTGTCTGTGATCGAAATTGCAATGTGATCGCGCCGTTTGTTTCGGCCCCGGGTAATCGTAATGAGTCGCCTCTGTTGCGAGAGGCTCTGCCGCAGGTCAGGCGCATTGCCCGAACCGTGGGCCTTGCTCTGGAAGGAACCACCGTCAGCCAGGATGGCGTCTATGATTGTCGGCTTAATCGAAAAGCCATCTTCAATCGCCAGATGGTCCCCAACATCGATGCCAACCGCCGCGGCAGAAGATCCACCAAGCGAGGCGGCAAGCCACTGTTCAATGCAGCCATTTTCAAAGAACGGTTCAATACCATCGAGCGGGTGTTCGGTTGGGAAGACAAGTTCCGTCGCTTGCTGCATCGATTCGAACGACTCAGCCAACTGCACGACGCATTCAAGACCCTAGCAGCCTGTCGGACTTGCTTCGTGGGTGCGACGGGGTCGATTTGGGATGCAGCGCAAGGCGCGCCGACGAAGCTTGGGTGTCCCCCAAGCGAGGAGGCGCAACACCGCGATGCGCCCAAATCGACCCCGTCCCGGAGGGTTGTCGCCAAACCGGGCGTCTGCGGCGTTGCACCGCTTGGCAATGGAACGACCATTGCCTGCGCGGTGCGCCTTGCATCCATCCCGGTTTGGCGAAAACGCATCCCACGAATCAAGTCCGACAGGCTGCTAGCCTATACGATGATCAGCCTGCGGCACTTCTGCCAAGGCTGATTCACTACCAACGCGCTTTCCATGCTCGGCACAGTGCGTCAGGGTGTCATACGCCCACAAACCATCCCGTCGGCATGGCAGACGCCAAAACCCGTTCAAAAGGGCCTACATTACTTGTCGTTCCCTTGAGACCGCGCTCCCTATCTATACGGCCATGCCCCGTGCATGGGAAACCCGCAACCAGTAGCAAGCATGGCTGACCATTCTTGACTCTCGGGCGTGTCGATGCGGCCAACTCCCCGCTGCGTCGACTCGAACAAGATCTGCACACCCCGGTTGCCTTCGCCATATTGCCGCTGTTCGCGTTCGCCAACTCGGGCATCGATCTTGGCGGCATGAGCATGCAGATGATCACCCACCCGATACCCCTGGGCATCGCCGCCGGGCTGTTCGTCGGCAAACAGGCCGGCGTGTTTCTGGCGAGCGCACTGCTGATCCGCAGCGGTCTGGCCAGGCTGCCGGAGGGAGTTGGCTGGGGAGCGCTCTACGGCGCATCGCTACTCTGCGGCATCGGTTTCACCATGAGCCTGTTCGTCGCCTCGCTCGCCTTTCCCGACGGCGCCCCGTCGGTCGACGAACGTATCGGCATCATGCTCGGCTCGCTGCTCTCGGCGCTCGCCGGCTATGCCGTGCTGCGGCTCAGTACCCGGCCGGCCGGTGCTCAGCGGTAGCCGACGATCAGGCTCAGCACGATCGCCAGCACGACCATCAGCGACACCCAGGCCATCACGCCGGCACCGATGACGAAGTGCGACAGCAGCCGCGACTTCCGGTGATCCTGCAGGCCGAACAGCGGTGGTGTGCCGTGATAGATCAGCGCGGCGCAGGCAACCCAGGCCAGTGCCATCAGCAGCACCAGCGCGGGCGTGCTCGGCAGGAACAAGGCCAGCGACCCGAGCCACAGCGGTGTCGGCGCGACCGCCGCGAGCATGAACGAATCATGGAAATCGGGGCGAATGTCGACCAGTTCGCCCATCTGCTGGATCACCATCGCCATCAGCGGCACCATGGCCAGTTCGGCAAGCAGGAACGCCACGGCGACCATCAGCGCTTCGCCCGAGCTCACGCGCGGCACGAGCAGTTCGTGATTGCTGATGCCGGCATAGAAGATCATCGCCGCCGGTATCAGCGACATCGGCACGACGTAGAACAGGAACATTCGCGCCACGGTCGGATGCAGGCGAACCAGATCGAGCCAGCCGTCGGTATAAGACCACATCATCTTCAGGGGTTCGTGCGGCGTCATGGCAGCATCTCCTGGATGGGGATATCCCAGTATAGGTGCCACTCAGCTTCTTGCCACCCCGGCGGGCAGCCGTCGCCGCACCCCGACAGCCTTGACGCACCACAGCAGCCGCGTATTTTTCCATGATGGCGCAGGCGAAGTGACAACTTGCTTGCCGGCAGCGGCATAATGTCGGCTGAGCCAGCGCCAGATCACCCAATTCGAACGATGACCCGCGAAGCATGACCGACGCCGCTCCCGCCCCGGGAGGGCGCTGGCGCATCTACTGGCGCCGGATCAAGATCACCCTCTGGCTGTTCTCGATGTTCACGCTCGTCGCAGTGGGCCTGCTGGCGTGGTACGAGATCAACGCCTCGCCGATCCAGGCGCACTTCCTGACCGAACTCGGGCAGGACATGCAGTACCGGCTCGAACCCGGCATCAGCGACTCGATCCGCTTTCCTGAACACGGCCCGTTCGACGAGCGCCTCGGCTATGCGTCGATCGGATCGCTGCAGCAGCGGCTCGCCGGCCGTGGCTTCGGCGTTGCGGCGCAGGCGCGCATCGCACCGCGCATGGCGGAAATCGTCGACTATGGCCTGTTCCCGCCCTATCGCGAGAAGACCCAGGCCGGACTGTCGGTACTCGACTGCGCGGGCAATGACCTGTTTCGGGTGCGCTACCCGGAGCGGATCTACGCCAGCTTCGAACAAGTACCGCGGCTGCTGGTCGACAGCCTGCTGTTCATCGAGAACCGCGAGCTGCTGTCGAACGAATACGCGGGCAAGAACCCGGCAATCGAGTGGGATCGTTTCGCCAAGGCAGCGATCGACCAGGTGATCCACAAGCTGAACCCGGATCACGAGGCGCCCGGCGGCAGCACGCTGGCGACCCAGATCGAGAAATACCGCCACTCGCCGGACGGGCGCACGATATCCGGCGAGGAAAAGCTGCGGCAGATGGCGTCGGCCTCGCTGCGCGCCTATCTGGGCGGCGAGGACACCGGCCCGGTGCGCCGGCAACTGGTCGTCGATTACCTCAACACCGTGCCGCTGGCTGCACGTGCCGGCTACGGCGAGGTGATCGGCATGGGCGATGGCATGTGGGCCTGGTATGGGCGCGACTTCGACGCGCTCAATCGTTTGCTGCGCGACGACAATGCACCCGCGGCCGAGCGCGGCGCGGCCTACAAGCAGGCGCTGTCGCTGATGATTTCGCAGCGCCGTCCCTCGGGCTATCTGTCCGGCGATCCCGGCGATCTCGAACAACTCACCAACACCTACCTGCGCCTGACCAGCAATGCCGGCATCATCACGCCGGCCTTGCGCAACGCCGCCCTCGCAGTACCGCTCGCCCAGCACCAGGGCAGCCTCGGCGCGCCGCGCGCATCCTTCGTCAGCCGCAAGGCGGCCAACGCCGCGCGCACCCATCTGGCCGGCCTGCTCGGCATGCGCCAGCTCTATGAACTCGACCGTCTCGACCTGTCCGCCGCCAGCACACTCGACGCGGGCCTGCAGCAGACGGTCACGGCGAGGCTGCGGGAAATCTCGCAGCCGGAGGTCGCCGCCGCCGCCGGCCTGACCGAAAAGCGCCTGCTGGCCGGTTCCGACCCGGCCAAGGTGATCTACAGTTTCACCCTGTTCGAGAGCCTGCCCGATGCCAACGTGGTACGCGTGCAGACCGACAACTTCGACCAGCCGTTCGACATCAACGAGGGCACAAAGCTCGACCTGGGATCGACCGCCAAGCTGCGCACCCTGGTCACCTATCTGGAGATCATCGCCAGACTGCACGCGCGGCTGGCGCCGCTCACCAGCCAGGAACTGACAGCCGTGCCGGTGGCCCGCCGCGACCACCTGACGCGCTGGGCGGTCGATTACCTGAAGGGCGCGAAGAACGAGGCGCACCGGCTCGAGGCGATGCTCGAGGCGGCGCTCGAACGCAAGTACTCGGCCAGTCCCGGCGAGGCGTTCTTCACCGGTGGCGGTCTGCTCAGGTTCGAGAACTTCGATACCGCCGACAACGGCCGAATCGTCACGGTGCGCGAGGGGTTGCAGCGTTCGGTCAACCTGCTGTTCATCCGGCTGATGCGCGACATCGTCTACCACACGATGTTCAACATGCCGAGTTCTAGCGCGACGCTGCTCGACGATGACGACGACCCCAAGCGCCAGGAATATCTGGCGCGCTTTGCCGACCGCGAGGGCAGTGCCTACCTGCTGCGCTTCTACCGCAAGTATCAGGGCAAGAGCGCAGCCGAGGCCGAGGCGCTGTTGCTGCAGGGCATCCGTCCGACGCCACGGCGGATGGCAACGGTTTTCCGCTCGCTCGATCCGCAGGCCAGCATGGGTCAGTTCGCCGAGTTCCTGCAACGCAATCTGCCCGAGGCCGAGATCGCCGATTCCGCCATCGCGCGCCTCTACGAGGACTACGCGATCGACCGCTACGACCTGGCCGATCGCGGCTACATCGCCACCGTGCATCCGCTCGAACTGTGGCTGGTCGGCTACCTGCGCGACCACCAGGGCGCGGCTCTGCAACAAGTGCTCGAAGCCAGCCGCAGCGAACGGCAGAACGTCTACGGCTGGCTGTTCAAGACGCGGCGCAAGGGCGCCCAGGACAGCCGCATCCGCACCCTGGTCGAGCTCGAGGCCTTCCTCGAGATCCACAAGATGTGGAAGCGCGTCGGCTACCCGTTCGACTCACTGGTTCCCTCCTATGCCACGGCGCTCGGCAGTTCCGCCGATCGCCCCGCCGCCCTGGCCGAACTGATGGGCATTCTGATCAACGATGGCATACGCATGCCCACACTGCGGCTGAACACGCTGAAGCTCGCCGCCGGCACCCCGTACGAGACGCATTTCGTCGCCCGCCCGCTCAGTGGCGAGCGGGTGGTGCCGGCCGAGGTCGCGCGAGCGGTACGACACGCGCTGGCGCTGGTGGTCGAAGCGGGCACGGCCAAGCGCCTGAAAGGCGCGTTCACCGCGGCGGACGGCACACCGCTGGTCATGGGCGGCAAGACCGGCACCGGCGATCACCGCTTCGAAACCTATGGCAAGGGCGGCGTGCTGCTCTCCTCGCGCGTGGTGAGCCGCTCGGGCACCTTCGTGTTCTATGTCGGCGACCGTCACTTCGGCACCCTGACCGCTTACGTCAAGGGGCCGGACGCCGCGAAATACCAGTTCACCAGCGCCCTGCCGACGCAGATTCTCAAGACGCTGGCACCACAACTTCACGACGAGATCAATCGCGCACCGCGGGTCGGTACCAGTTGCGCAGCGGATGCCCCGCTGCGGCCACCACCGGCCGCGCCAGCGCCCCAGATTGCGCCCGACGAGGTACAGCCGATCGAGGTCAAGCCCGAGGCATCCTCGAAGGCAGCGCCGGTCGCCAAGCCGCGCGAACCGCGCAAGACGAAGCCGGTTGCTGAAAAGCCGAAACAACCCGAACAAGTCAGCGAGCCGCTCGACACCGTGCCAGTGGAGACCCCGGCGGAACCGCCGCCACCCGAGGCCGTCCGTCCGGCCGAACCCGGCGCGGCGGAACCGGCCAGCAAGTAACGGGGGGCCGTACTACCCCGCATTTGCGGACAGATCGGCCGCGCCGCGAGCGAACAAGGACTTGTCGCTGATCGGGCTGCGGAACGGCCGCTGGTGAAGCTCTGCTAAGCTAGGCGACCGACTTCTCCGGCCCGGCTCGAGGCGTGCAGCGATACCCGATACCCGTCATTGTCATCGCGCAGCTCTTCGGCACGTCACTGTGGTTTTCCGCCAATGCCGCCTCCGACGATCTCGCCCGCACCTGGGGCACCACGGCCTCCGACATCGGCTGGCTGACCAATGCGGTTCAACTCGGCTTCATCAGCGGCACGCTGGGATTCGCGGTCAGCGGTCTGGCCGACCGCTACGCCGCGAGCCGCATTTTCGCGGTCTGCGCGGTGGCGGGCGCGGCCTGCAATGCCGGCTTCGCCCTGCTCGCGCAGGGCTTGCAGAGCGGGCTGGCGTTCCGCTTCGCGGTCGGGCTCGCGCTCGCCGGTGTCTATCCTTTGGGCATGAAGCTGGTGGTGAGCTGGGCACCCGAGCGCGCCGGTCACGCGCTGGCCCAACTGGTCGGCATGCTCACCCTGGGCACCGCCTTGCCGCACCTGACGCGGCTCGTCGGCGCCGGCTGGCCGTGGCAGGCGGTGATACTGACCTCATCGATCCTGGCACTCGCCGCCGCGGCAGCGATCGCCGCACTCGGCGACGGGCCGCACCTGAAGCGCCGGGATGGCCAACCGCACCTCAAACTGGGGCGCGTTTTCCTGGCGTTCACCAATCGTGATTTCCGCGCCTCGGCTCTCGGCTATTTCGGCCATCAATGGGAGCTCTACGCGTTCTGGACCATCGTGCCGATACTCGCCAGCCAGTCGGCGCTGCCGGCGCGCACCGGCTGGAACCTGTCGGCATTGGCATTCGCGATCATCGGGATCGGCGCCGCCGGCTGCCTGCTCGGCGGGGAGATTTCGCAGCGCGTCGGCAGCGCGCGCGTGGCGTCCGTGGCGCTCGCGCTGTCGGGCGCCTGCTGCGTTGCGTTCCCGCTGCTCGCTCCGCTGCTGCCGGCGTGGGCGCTGCTTGCGCTGATGCTGCTGTGGGGCGCGGCGGTGGTGGCCGATTCGCCGCAGTACTCGGCGATATCGGCGCGCGCCTGCCCGCCGGAGATCGTCGGCTCGGCGCTGGCGATCCAGAATTCGATCGGCTTCGCCATCACGGTCGGCTCGATCGCGCTGGCAAGCCATCTGGTCGGCGACATCGGCGCCAGGGTCGCCTGGTGGCTGGCCCCCGGCCCGCTGCTCGGCCTGATCGCACTGGCGCCGCTGTGGCGGCAATCGAACCGCCGATGACGCCGGACGAGCAAGTCCGTATCATGCGTGCCGCGCAGCAAATGCCCGGCTGCACTTCCGGGAATCAGGACCATCGATGAACTTCACCACCGCCCTGGCCACCGCCTGGCAAACGCGCAACAGCCTGCTGTGCGTCGGGCTCGATCCCGAGCCGGCGAAATTCCCCGCCCACCTGAAGGACGAGCCGGATGCGATTTTCCGCTTCTGCCGCGAGATCGCCGATGCCACCGCCGATCTGGTGTGCTGCTTCAAGCCGCAGATTGCCCATTTTGCCGCCAATCGCGCGGAGGACGCGCTGGAACGGCTGATCGCCCACATTCACGCGCATCACCCCGGCACGCCGGTGATCCTCGACGCCAAGCGCGGCGACATCGGCAGCACCGCCGAGCAGTACGCCAGGGAAGCCTTCGAGCGCTACCAGGCCGACGCGCTGACGGTCAATCCCTACCTCGGGCGCGACTCGGTCGAGCCCTACCTCGCGCATGCCGACAAGGGCGTCGTCCTGCTCTGCCGGACCTCCAACCCCGGCGGCAGCGACCTGCAGGCCTGCGAAGTCGCGCGCGAATCCGGCGGCACCGAACGGCTCTACGAACGTGTCGCGCGGCTGGTCGCCACCAGTTGGAACCGCAACGGCAATTGCGCACTGGTGGTGGGCGCGACTTTCCCGCACGAACTCGCGCGGGTGCGCGAACTCACCGGCGACCTGCCGCTGCTGGTGCCCGGCATCGGCGCACAAGGCGGCGACATCGAGGCGACGGTCACAGCCGGCCGCAGCAACGCCGGCAGCGGGCTGATGATCAGCTCGTCGCGCGCGATCCTCTATGCGGGCTCGGGCGAGGATTTCGCCGCCGCGTCGCGCCGCGCCGCGCTGGAAACCCGCGACGCGATAAACCTCTGGCGCTGAGCATGGCTGGAAGCCGCATGGATAGGCAGTCTACCGGCATGCACCCCGCTTATCTTCTGTCCACGCGGCTCTCGGCGATACGCCTTTGTAAAGCGCCTGTCCATGCGGCCTCCGGCCGATTCGTCGAGACAGCCCGAATGTAAGGAGCAGCCGGGTCGGCCGGTCTGATTCTGCAATGGCGCGCGAACTTTCGCGCCCCCGCCTGCTCGAAAACAGGCGAACCCGGAGAGTGCAATGAACCGCAGAGAATCACTGACATGGCTCGCCGCAGCGTCGGCACTAGCGGCTTACGGCCTGCGCGCCGCGTTTGCCGGCGACGGTGCGAAGCCCGCGCTGACCAAGACCAAGGCCGAGTGGCAGGCGCTGCTCGCCCCGGCCGCCTACAAGGTGCTGTTCGAGGAAGACACCGAGCGGGCGGGCAGCAGCCCGCTCAATTCCGAGAAGCGTGACGGCACCTACGTCTGCGCCGCGTGCAGGCTGCCGCTGTTCGACAGCAAGCACAAGTACGAAAGCGGCACCGGCTGGCCGAGCTTCTGGCAGCCCTTGCCGGATGCGATCGGCACCCGCACCGACTACAAGCTGATCTACCCACGCACCGAGTACCACTGCGCGCGCTGCGGCGGCCATCAGGGCCACGTGTTCGGCGACGGCCCGCCGCCGACCGGCAAGCGCTATTGCAACAACGGCGTCGCCCTCGCCTTCGTGCCGCGCGGCGAGCAGCTACCGGCGCTGCGCACATGAGGCCGCATCGACCAACCGCTGTGCTGCTGTGCGCCGTCGCATTGACGCTGGCCGGCTGCGTCTCGGGCGCCGACGCGATAAAGCCGATTCCGGCTGGCGCCGCCAACGCGGTCTTTGCCGGTGGCTGCTTCTGGTGCCTGGAGTTCGATTTCGAGAATCTGCCCGGCGTGTACGAGGTGGAGTCCGGCTACACCGCCGGCCATACCGCCAACCCGACCTACTACCAGGTCGCCTTCGGCGGCACCGGCCATACCGAGGCAGTGCGCGTGTACTACGATCCGGCCAGGCTGACCTATACCCAGTTGCTGGTCTACTTCTGGCACCACATCGATCCGACGGTGAAGGACCGGCAATTCTGCGACCAGGGGGATCAGTATCGCAGCGGCATCTACTGGCAGAACGAGGCCGAACGCGAGGCCGCCGAATCGAGCCGCGAGGCCTTGCTGAAGAGCGGCAGATTTCCCGCCATCTACACCGAGATCGCGCCGGCCACCACCTTCTATCGCGCCGAGGAATATCACCAGGACTACTACAAGAAGAATCCGGTCCGCTATACCTACTACCGCGCCGGCTGCGGGCGCGATGCCCGGGTGGCCCAGGTGTGGGGCACGCCATCGGCCAGCACCCTTCCCGCGCAGCCGCAAAGCCTGTCGCTCTACCCGATGACGCCGGCGCCTTTCGCTCCGCGCGCCGCGCCACCCGAGGGCAACAGACCGGCCCAATGACGTATCCTTGGGTCTGCGACATCGTTCGTGCAGACCCATGACCAATCAATACCAGCCTTTACACCCGCCGACCCGGTACGAAATCGCCGCCTGGATCATCACCGGCGCGGTGCTTCTGCTGCTGCTGCCGCTGCACCTGCTCGGCGCGCTGCTGGCCGGCCTGCTGGTTCATCAACTGACGCACCTGCTGGTGCCGCTGATCCGCCGCCGAATCACCGACGATCGCGCCAAGCTGGTCAGCGTCGGCCTGTTGTCCGCATTGATCGTCGGCGCGGTCGTCGGCGGAATCTTCGGGTTGATCGCGTTCTTTCGCAGCGACGCGGGCAGCCTGTCGACGCTGCTCGGCAAGATGGCGGAGATCCTGGAAAGTTCGCGCGCCTCGCTGCCGCATTGGGTGGTCGAGCACATGCCGGAGAACACCGACGCGCTGCAGAAGGGCATGGTCGGCTGGTTGCGCTCGCACACCGGCGAGCTGCAGATTTTCGGCAAGGAGGCCGCCCGCGGATTCGCCCACATCCTGGTCGGGCTGGTGATCGGCGCAATGCTGGCGCTCTACGAAGTTCAGCCGATTGCCGCCTACCGGCCGCTCGCCCGCGCGCTGATCGAGCGCGCGGCGCGGCTGGCCGAGGCATTTCGCCGCATCGTGTTTGCGCAGATGCGGATCAGCGCCATCAACACCGCCTTCACTGCGCTTTATCTCGCCGTCTTGCTGCCGCTGTTCGGGGTGCACCTGCCGCTGACCAAGACGCTGATCGCCGTCACCTTCATCGCCGGCCTGCTGCCGGTGATCGGCAACCTGATCTCGAACACCGTGATCGTGGTGGTGAGTCTGGCCCATTCGCCGCAGACCGCGATCGCCTCGCTGGTGTTCCTGATCGTCATCCACAAGCTCGAGTATTTCCTCAACGCGCGGATCGTCGGTTCGCAGATCCAGGCGCGCGCCTGGGAGCTCCTGCTGGCGATGCTGGCGATGGATGCCGCCTTCGGCCTGCCCGGCGTGGTCGCCGCACCGATCTATTACGCCTACCTGAAGAACGAACTGTCATCGCGCGGACTGGTCTAGCAAACGAACCGGCGGTATCGGCGAAACATTCGCCGGCTAAAGTTTCCTCGGCGACAGTCGTTACCCGTTCGACGACGTGCGTAGCTTCAGCGCACGCCACCCTTTTCAGGACTCGAGCATGCCCTACATCCGCACCGACAACTCCGGCAACGTCATCTCGCTGCACCGCGACCCGAGTGGCGACGCGGCCGAGCCGGTGGCCGCCGGCGACCCGCGCGTGGCGGAATTCCTCGGCCGCGAAGTGGTCGGCCCGAACGGCGAGTTTCTCTCGCTCGACCTCGACCTGATTCGCGTGCTCGAAGATCTCGTCGATGTGCTGATCGAACGCAACGTCATCACCTTTACCGACCTTCCGGCAGCCGCGCAGGAAAAAATCTTCCGCCGCCGCAGCAAGCGCGAGCGACACGCCGACGGCGGTATCCTGGTCGATAGCCTCAGGCTGTTCTAGACGATTCACGGCGGTTTCCGCCGGACACCAGCCCGTGATCGACGGCGGGATACGCAAAAGTGCTTTGCCAAGAGCCCGCCGAGATCTTACAAATCCACGAACATTTCGTGGATTTGTAAGATCCGCTAGCGGCTCTCCCCCCGATTCTGCGAAGCCCTGATGACGGTCGAAATCCCTTCGAGTCGCGGTTGGTTGTAGATGCAGCGCAAGCCTTCGAGTATGAATGCGAGGACTTGCGTGACCCGCCCCGATGAACAAGACCACACAGGTTTCACTCGCGCGCCAGCGCTTCCAGGTTCCCCCCGGAAGCCTCAGTACGCAACGTCCGCCACGCCGCATGCGCCGAATTGCAGCTCAGACGGCCCGCCGATAGAATACAGAAATCTGTACGCACAATTCCTTTCTCGATGCCATGCCATGAAGACCACACTCGATCTCAACGACGCGTTGCTAACCGAGGCTAAAGCCTTGGCTGCTCAGCAGCGCACGAGCCTCACCCGCTTGATCGAAGAAGGGCTGCAACTGCGTCTGCGCGCACAGCGGGCACCGGCTCGATCCTCGCGCCTTCCCGTCTATCGTGGCAAAGGCGGGCTGGCTCCGGGGCTCGACGGACTGAGCAACAAGGCTCTGCTGGACGCCGCGGATCGTGACGCCTGACGTCAACGTGTTGGTCGCGGCCTCGCGCAGCGATCATCCGCACCACGCTGTGGCCCGCACTTGGCTGGAACGAGCGATCGCCGATGCGAGTCAGGGAACACCCCTGAAGTTGCAACCCATGGTCATTGCAAGTTTTCTGCGGCTCGTCACGCATCCACGAATATTCATCCAGCCGACACCCATGTCCGAAGCCTTGCGCTTCGTCGACGCGCTGCTGAGCGCACCGGGCGTAGAGCAACCGGCGCTGGGTGCCGAGTGGCCAGACCTGCGCAGGCTGTGCGCCGACAAGGCGCTCGCCGCCAATGACGTGCCCGATGCATGGCTGGCCGCTGCGGTCATGCAACAGGCCGAGCATCTGGTCAGCTTCGACGCCGACTTCAGGCGCCTGCTGCCAAGAGCCAGGTTCACCCGGCTCACCGTATGACTCGCGATGCAACGATGCAATCGGTCAGCGTTTGGTCGGCCCGCAAGCAGCGGCCAAGAATCTCCGCCCGGGGCGCACGACCGTCAGGGAGACAGACGCCCCGTGTCGAGACCTCAAACCCTCTGGAAGCGTGACTTGTTGTCCATGATCGTCGTCTTGCCGCGCCGGTTCGATCCGCCGGGTGTCACCGGCGCCACGTCGCCGGCGAACTGCCCGAAGTCGAGACGGATCTCATCGATTCCCATCCCGTCGCGAATGCCGCGGAGGCCTTTCGGTCGCGGTCTTCACCCGGAGCAGGCTGCTCTGGCACCGGCGGCGTGGGGCCACGGCGGTAGAATGTGCGCTTCCGGTCACGGTGAGTCTTCGCCGCGCTCTACCGCTCACATTCGCTTCGCCACCCCGCCGCACTCACCCGCATGTCGACTGACAAGAACGACGCCATCCGCATCCATGGCGCGCGCCAGAACAACCTCAAGAACCTCAATCTCGACCTCCCCCTCAACGAGTTGATCGTCGTCACCGGCGTGTCCGGCTCGGGCAAGTCCTCGCTGGTGTTCGACACGCTGTACGCCGAAGGCCAGCGCCGCTATGTCGAGACCTTCTCGCCCTATGCGCGGCAGTTTCTCGACCGCATGGACAAGCCGGCAGTCGACCGGATTGAGGGAATTCCGCCCGCCATCGCAATCGACCAGACCAACCCGGTGCGCACCTCGCGCTCGACGGTCGGCACCATGACCGAGTTGAACGATCACATCAAGCTGCTCTACGCGCGCGCCGGCCATCTGCACTGCCGCGCCTGCGGCAAGCCGGTGCGGCGCGACACGCCGGAATCGATCTGCGACGACCTGCTCGCGCGCGCCGCCACCGCCGGCGACCCGCGGCTGATCGTGACGTTCCCGATCAGCGTGCCGAAAAATTTTTCCGAGGCCGAGGTCGAGCAACTGCTCAATGCGCAGGGCTACACGCGCATCCATGCGCGCGAGGGCAACGTGCTTCATGTAGTGCAGGACCGCTTTCGCGCCGCGGGTGCCGAGCGCGCGCGCATCGTCGAGGCGATCGAAGCCGCGCTGCGCGTGGGTGCGGGGCGGGTGAATGTGGTGGTGGTGGTGGTGGAGGCGGGTGAGGATGCGGCGCTCGAACGACAAGCGACCTGGCACTACTCCACCGACCTGCACTGCGCCGATGACGACCTGCACTACAGCGACCCGTCGCCGTCGCTGTTTTCCTTCAACTCGCCGATCGGCGCCTGCGAAACCTGCCGCGGCTTCGGCCGCGTGATCGGCATCGACTTCGGACTGGTGATCCCGGACACCGCGAAGTCGCTCGCAGGCGGCGCGATCAAACCCTGGCAGACCGAGAGCTACAACGAATCGCAGCGCGATCTGGCACTGCATGCCGGCAAGCGCGGCGTGGCGATGGACATCCCGTGGCGCGACCTGCCCGAGGAACATCGCAACTGGGTGCTCGAAGGCGATCCGGATTTCCGGAGCTGGGAGAAATCCTGGCCCGGCAAGTGGTATGGCGTGCGGCGCTTTTTCGCCTGGCTGGAAACCAAGGCCTACAAGATGCATATCCGCGTGCTGCTCTCCAGGTATCGCGCCTACACGCCGTGCACCGCATGCGGCGGCGCGCGCCTCAAGCCCGATGCGCTGCTGTGGCGCGTCGGCACGCTGGCCGATGCGAACACCGCGCTCGGTCCGTTCACCCGCTATCGCCCGCCCGGTGCGCGCTTCGACCACGCCACGCTGCAGCGCCTGGCCGGTCTGTCGATCCACGACCTGATGCTGCTGCCGGTCGAGCGCGTCAGAACCTTCTTCGACGATCTGCACCTGCCGGCGCCGCTCGACGAGGCGACCGACCTGCTACTGGCCGAGATCCGCGCGCGAGTGCGCTACCTGTGCGAAGTCGGCCTCGGCTACCTGACGCTCGACCGCCAGTCGCGCACCCTCTCAGGCGGCGAAGTCCAGCGCATCAATCTCACCACCGCGCTCGGTACCTCGCTGGTGAACACGCTCTTCGTCCTGGATGAACCGTCGATCGGCCTCCACCCGCGCGACATGGGCCAGGTCATCGCCGTGATGCACCGCCTGCGCGATGCCGGCAACTCGATCGTCGTAGTCGAACACGATCCGCAGATCATGTGCGAGGCCGATCGCCTACTCGACATCGGCCCGGGCCCCGGCGAGCGTGGCGGCAACGTGGTGTTCAACGGCACGCCGATTGAACTGCGCGCTGCGCACACGCTGACCGCCGAATACCTGTCGGGGCGCAAACGTGCCGATGCCGGCGTGAAATCGCGCGTGCCCAAACCCTCCACGCCCAGACTGGTCCTCGAAGGCGCGAGCGAGCACAACCTGAAGGGGGTCGACGTCGATATTCCGCTCGGCCATCTGGTCTGCGTGACCGGCGTCTCCGGTTCGGGCAAGTCGACGCTGATCCAGGACGTGCTCTACCCGGCGCTGCTGAAGAAGAAGGGCAAGCCGACCGAAGCACCGGGCGCCCACGCGCGCCTGCTCGGCGACGACTGGCTGGCCGAAGTCGTGATGGTCGACCAGACGCCGATCGGCAAGAGCTCGCGCTCCAACCCGGCCAGCTACGTCGGCGCCTTCGATGCCATCCGCAAACTGTTCGCCGACGCCCCGCAGGCGAAGGAACGCGGCTACACCGCCGGCACCTTCTCGTTCAATGCCGGCAACGGCCGCTGCCCGACCTGCTCGGGCTCGGGCTTCGAGCACGTCGAGATGCAGTTCCTCTCCGACGTCTATCTGCGCTGCCCCGATTGCGACGGCACCCGCTACCGCGCCGAAGTGCGCGAGGTCAAGCTCGACGGCAGGTCGATTGCCGATGCGCTCGACATGACGGTCAGCGAAGCGGTGGCCTTTTTCGCCGCGCATCCCGAGGTCAGGCGCGCGCTGCAGCCGCTGGCCGATGTCGGCCTCGAATACCTGCGGCTGGGCCAGCCGGTGCCCACGCTGTCCGGCGGCGAGGCGCAGCGCCTCAAGCTCGCCGGCCACCTGGTCGACTCGGGCGCACCGCCGAAGGGCCTGTTGAAGCGCGGCAAGCTGTTCCTGTTCGACGAGCCGACCACCGGCCTGCATTTCGACGACACCGCCAGGCTGCTGCGCGCCTTCCGCCAGTTGATCGACGCCGGGCATTCGCTGATCGTCATCGAGCACAATCTCGACGTCATCCGCGCCGCCGACTGGATCATCGATCTCGGCCCGGAAGGCGGCGAGGCCGGCGGCGAACTGCTGTGCGCCGGCACGCCGGATACCGTGATGGCCTGCGCCGCCTCGCATACCGGCACCGCGCTGCGCGAGTACCTAGCGTCTTTCACCGAACATCGCCCACTGCTGCTGGCGGCCGAGCCCCGGGCCACCTACCGCGCCGTGTCCCACGCCGACAATTCCATCCGCATTCACAACGCGCGCGAGCACAATCTCAAGAACATCGACATCTCGCTACCACGCGACCGATTCACCGTGATCACCGGCGTGTCGGGGTCGGGCAAGTCCACCCTGGCCTTCGACATCGTGTTCGGCGAGGGGCAGCGACGCTATCTCGAATCGCTGAATGCCTATGCGCGCCAGTTCGTGCAGCCGGCCTCAAAGCCCGATGTCGATGCGATCTGGGGCATCCCGCCGACGGTGGCGATCGAGCAGCGCACCAGCCGCGGCGGGCGCAAGAGCACGGTCGCCACGCTGACCGAGATCTACCATTTCCTGCGCCTGCTCTACGTCAAGCTCGGCGTGCAACACTGCCCGAACGACGGCACGCCGATCGCGCCGCAATCGCCCGACGCCATCGCCGCGCGCATCCTTCGCGACTGGCGCGGCCAGCGCGTCGGCTTGCTGGCGCCGCTGGTGGTGGGCCGCAAGGGCCTGTACACCGACCTCGCCAAGTGGGCCCGGGGCAAGGGCTACAGCCACCTGCGCGTCGATGGCGAGTTCCTGCCGACGCAGAAGTGGCCGCGGCTCGACCGCTTCAAGGAGCACTCGATCGACCTGCCGGTGGCCGACCTCGTCATTGCGCCGGAGAACGAGGCCGACCTGCGATCCGCGCTCGCCCAGGCGCTGCAATATGGCAAGGGCGTAGCCAGACTCATCGGCCCGCTCGACAAACTCGCCGCCGCCTACGCCGCCGCCTACGCCGCCGCGCAGCCCGCATCTTCCCCTGGGGCCGTTCGCCCTAAGCGTAGCGACGGCACAGCCGGCGCGAAGTCGAAGGGCAGTGACCCAAACGCGGACAGCCCTTCGACTTCGCTGCGCGATGCTCAGGACGAACGGGGTTTCGTGGGGGTCGAACTCACCGAAACCGTGTTCTCCACCAAACGTGCCTGCCCGACCTGCGGCCAAAGCCACCCAGAACTCGACCCGCTCGACCCACTGGCCGCCGCCTACACCGCCGCGCAGCCCGCATCCTCCCCCGCGGCCGTTCGCCCTGAGCGTAGCGACGGCACAGCCGGCGCGAAGTCGAAGGGCAGTGACCCAAACGCAGACAGTCCTTCGACTCCGCTACGCTACGCTCAGGACGAACGGGGTATCGGGGGTGTCGAACTCACCAAGACCGCGTTCTCCGCCAAGCCCGCCTGCCCGACCTGCGGCCAGAGCTACCCGGAACTCGGCCCGCTCAATGGACCGGCCGCCGCCTACGCTGCCGCGCAGCCCGCATCCTCCCCCGCAGCCGTTCGCCCTGAGCGTAGCGACGGCACAGCCGGCGCGAAGTCGAAGGGCAGTGACCCAAACGCGGACAGTCCTTCGACTTCGCTGCGCGATGCTCAGGACGAACGGGGTTTCGGGGGTGTCGAACTCACCGCAACCGAGTTCTCCACCAAGCGCACCTGCCCGACCTGCGGCCAGAGCTACCCGGAACTCGACACGCGCGCCCCACTGGCCGCCGCCTTCGACGCCGCGCAGCCCGCATCTTCCCCTGGGGCCGTTCGCCCTGAGCGTAGCGACGGCAAAGCCGGCGCGAAGTCGAAGGGCAGTGACCCAAACGCAGACAGTCCTTCGACTCCGCTGCGCTACGCTCAGGACGAACGGGGTTTCGGGGGTGTCGAACTCACCAAGACCGTGTCCTCCACTGAGCGCACCTGCCCGACCTGCGGCCAGCGCCACCCGGAACTCGACCCGCTCGACCCACTGGCCACCGCCTACACCGCCGCGCAGCCCGCATCCTCCCCCGCGGCCGTTCGCGCTGAGCGTAGCGCCGGCACAGCCGGCGCGAAGTCGAAGGGCAGTGACCCGAACGCAGACAGTCCTTCGACTTCGCTGCGCTACGCTCAGGACGAACGGGGTTTCGTAAGGGTCGAACTGACCGAAACCGTGTTCTCCACCAAACGTGCCTGCCCGACCTGCGGCGAGAGCTACCCGGAACTCGACCCGCGGCTGTTCTCCTACAACTCCAAACATGGCTGGTGCGAAGACTGCTACGGCACCGGCCAGAAGATCGAAGGCTTCAATGAGGAGCAGACTGGCGAGGAAATCTGGTGGAACGACTGGTTCGACGGCGAGGCCGAGCCGTGTCCGACCTGCCATGGCGAACGCCTGAACCCGGTGGCGCGCAATGTGCGCTACCGCGAACGCTCGATCTCGCAGCTCACCGCCCTGTCGGTCGGCGAAACCGGCCAGTTCTTCGATGCCCTGACGCTCGATGGCCGCGAGGCCGAGATCGCGCGCGACCTGGTGGCCGAGCTGCGTTCGCGCCTGTCGTTCCTCGGCGAAGTCGGCCTCGGCTACCTCTCGCTCGACCGCGCCGCGCCGACGCTGTCGGGCGGCGAGGCGCAGCGCATCCGGCTCGCGGCGCAGCTCGGCTCGAACCTGCGCGGCGTCTGCTACATCCTAGACGAGCCGACCATCGGCCTGCACCCGCGCGACAACCGCATCCTGCTCGACACGCTGGAAAAGCTCGAAGCCAAGGGCAACACCCTGCTCGTCGTCGAGCATGACGAAGACACCATACGACGCGCGCATCACGTGGTCGACCTCGGCCCCGGCGCCGGCTCACAGGGCGGCCATGTGGTGGCGGCCGGCACCGCCGGGGAGCTGATGGCCTGCGAGGAATCGATCACCGGCCGCTTCCTGCGCAACCCGCTGCGCCACCCGCTGCAGCCGCGCCGCGCCGTCACCGAGTCCACGCCGGCGGTCGACATCGTCGATGCCGATCTGCATAACCTCAAGCGCATCACCACGCGCATCGCGCTCGGCCGGCTCAGCGTGATCACCGGTGTCTCGGGCTCGGGCAAATCCACGCTCGGCCGCGAAGTGATCCACGACAACCTGTGGCGCCTGGTCGGCGCCGAGCGCAGGCACCAGGACGTGCCGCTGGCCGGCTGTCGCGAGATTCGCGGCTGGGAGGCGATCGGCCGCGTGCTCGAAGTCGACCAGACGCCGATTGGCAAGACGCCGCGCTCCTGCCCCGCCACCTACGTCGGCTTCTGGGATGCCATTCGCAAGCTCTACGCCGGGGCCGAAGAAGCGCGCATCCGCGGCTTCACGGCGTCGCGCTTCTCGTTCAACACCGCGGGCGGGCGCTGCGAAGCCTGCGAGGGCCAGGGCATCCGCAAGATCGAGATGAGCTTTCTGCCCGACGTCAAGGTGCATTGCGACCAGTGCGGCGGGAAGCGCTTCAATCCCGAGACCCTGGCAGTGCACTGGAAGGGCCGGAGCATCGGCGAGGTGTTGACGATGAGCGTGGATGAGGCGGTGGAATTCTTCAGCGCCCATCGCGCCATCCACCACGCCTTGAGATTGCTGCAGGACGTCGGCCTCGGCTACCTGACGCTCGGCCAGCAGAGCCCCACGCTCTCGGGCGGCGAAGCGCAGCGCATCAAGCTGGTGACCGAGCTATCCAAGGTGCGCGCCGAAGGCGCGGATGCCGCCAACCGCCCCGGCCGCGCGGGCGCCAAGCAGCACACCTTCTACGTGCTCGACGAACCCACAGTCGGCCTGCACATGGCCGATGTCGAAAAGCTGATCCGCGTGCTGCACCGCCTGGTCGACGCCGGCAACTCGGTGCTGCTGATCGAGCACAATCTCGACGTCATCGCCGAGGCCGACTGGATCATCGACCTCGGCCCCGAAGGCGGCGACGCCGGCGGGGACATCGTGATGCAGGGAACGCCGGAGGACTTCGCCGCCCGGCCGGACGACTCGCACACCGCCAAGGTGATGGCCGCATTTCTCGCCGAGCGCGGAGTTCGATAAACTTCGCACGATTTCATCGGCGATGGAGAATCCGAAAGTGAAGCGCAACGCAAGTCTCACGGAAAGCAAACGCGACATTCGCGGCAGAATGGTTCGCGGCAAGTTCGCCGAACGTCTCATGAACGCATCGAGCCTGATCGTGCTCGACCCGGAGGTGCAGGAACGCTTCCCGAACAGCCAGGCGGTCAACGACGCCCTGCGCGGACTGATCGAGTTGGCCCGTGCGACCGGACTGTCGCAGAAGCCGGTGCGCAAGATCCGCAAGCGCCACGGACACTGAAATGGCGACCAATACGCCCGTCATCTACCACAACCCGCGCTGCAGCAAGAGCCGCGACGCGCTCAAGCTGCTGCAGGACGCCGGCTGTGCCGTCGAGGTGATCGAGTACCTGAAAACCCCGCCCTCCGCCGCGCAGCTCGAGAACCTCCTGAAAATGCTCGGCATGAAGCCGCAAGAACTCGTGCGAAAAGGCGAGGCGATCTACAAGGAGCGGTACGCCGGCAAGGCGCTCAGCGATGCCGAATGGATCGCCGCGATGGTCGAACACCCGATCCTGATCGAGCGACCGATCTTCGTGGCGGGCGACACGGCGGTGGTGGGGCGGCCGCCGGAGCGGGTGTTGGAGTCGATTTGACGCTCACACTTCTGCTGACCAATGCGTTATTTGGTATTTTTCTACTATGCTTATGCTTATCTGGAATCGGAAGCAGCGGCAATGGCGCGACTCGCTGCGGACCAAAATCGTTATCGGCTTTTCGGTATGCCAAACAGCAATTGGAATAGGTGATGACCTCTCGAAGTAATGCCCTCCTATTGAGTCTGCTCATGCTGCTCGCACCACCGATCGCGTTCGCTGACTGGCGGGTAATAGTATCCACCGATTCGATGACAGACAAGGAACTCAGGAAGGCAGAGACTCGAAATGAGTCAGGACATTCCTTCTCGATCTATCGAACTCCAAGCGGCACCGTTTACGCGAATTTTTCCCTTTCAAATGATAGCCTTGAGGTGCTCGATACTCGCTTGCCAACGTATCGAATAGACAAGCTTCCGCCAGTCGACCTCGATCGAAGCAACTCTGTGTCACGGACGATAGCCAAAGTCGGCGGTCCTACTTTGTCCGACAGCAGACCCAGATGGGTCAATTTCCTGCTATTTCATGGAGAGGGGAACGCAAACAGTGGGGCTCTTCGCGAAATCATGGACGGAACAAGAATTGTGTTCCGCTATTGGCTATTCGATGGCGGTTACCGAGAGACATCGTTTGACTTGGCCAGCGCGAAATCGGCAATCGCGTCCGCTTTAGACATTCCTGCGGAAGCTAGCGTAGAGATTGCTACTGAGGAAAAGAAACGTAAAGATGAAACCAAAGCGGCACTTGATAGATGCGATGTCGATTTTGACGCCAAGAACCCACGCCTTGTAAAGCCTTGGCTTCAGTGTCGTGAAGCAACAATGGAACGGTTTCGGGCAAAGATTAAAGGTTCCAGGCTCGAATAACTGTCGGATGACGGCCGACACCGAGTTAAAGGTTCCAGGCTCGAATCCTTTTCGACTGCAGGACCGTAGGGCGCAATCGTCATTGCGCCGGATGAGGTGCTTGGTGCAATGCGCTGCGCCTATTGCACCCTGCGATGATGTGCCGGTGCGCTGATTGGTGGCGAACCGCATGCGGGGTGGCGCCACCCAACCGGCGATTTTCGCGAGATCGATGAACCGATTCAGCGGGTTCGCCTCAAAGCATTTCCGATCCTCTCGTTCCACGTCCGGGCGACTCATGATGACCGGCAAGCTGCTGCTCACCTGCTTGATCGTCGCCCTGCCCGGCTTTGCGCAGGCACAGGCGCAGCCGTCGTCCGGGCCCGGCTGGCAGGTCGCGGGGAGTCTCGGTCTGCTGCAGTTTGTGGTGGTGTCGGGCGAGCGCATCCGGCAGCGCGAGTTCTATGACGAGGTGATTGCGGCGCGCTGCCCGCCGGATGCCACCTGCTTCGTGCGCTTTTTCACCAACTCGACGGGCGCGCCGGTCGCGCTGCCGCTGGCCGACGCGATCCTGGCCGAACCGGCGGCGAGCTTCCAGCGCTCGGCCAAGCAGAGCAACGAGGTGTTCGAATGGAGTTGTCGCCTGGGCCTGCCCGGCAACTGCTTCTGATCCGCAGCGGCCGGCGCCGGCGAGTGCTGCGAATTGACAGGCCTGGAAGCCGCATGGAATGGCGCTCCTAGCCGGGCAGGCCCGGAGAGGCGCGCCCCATGCCGCTCGCCGGCTGGCCTGTCCGTAGAGCGCCTGTCCATGCGGCCTCCAGCGGTACCGCATGCGCGAAACTGTGGTGGCGCGGACCCGCGCACCCCGCGAAGCCCCGGCGCATGCGTCTCGGCCGGGGTGATGTTCCGTTAGACTGATCCGACAGACCCACACGAGGATACCAACCATGACCGATGCCCCGTCCTCCACAGCACCGCTCTCCGCCGATCTGCTGGCCCGCATGGATGCCTACTGGCGCGCCTGCAACTACCTTGCTGCCGGCATGATCTACCTGCAGGACAATCCGCTGCTGCGCGAGCCGCTGGCGCCTGCGCACATCAAGAACCGGCTGCTCGGCCACTGGGGTGCGAGCCCGGGGCTGGCCTTCATGTATGTGCACCTGAACCGGATCATCGTGGTGCACGATCAACGGGCGATCTTTCTCGCCGGCCCCGGCCACGGCGCGCCCGGCGTGCTGGCCCCGGTGTATCTCGAGGGCACCTACTCGGAGATCTACCCTGACAAGGGCGAGGACGAGGAGGGGATGCGCCGCTTCTTCAAGCAGTTCTCGTTTCCCGGCGGCATCGGCAGCCACTGCACGCCCGAGACGCCCGGCTCGATTCACGAGGGTGGCGAACTCGGCTACTCGATCTCGCACGCTTTCGGTGCCGCCTTCGACAATCCGGAGTTGCTGGTGGCGGTCGCCGTCGGCGACGGCGAGGCCGAGACCGGGCCGCTCGCCACGTCCTGGCACTCGAACAAGTTCCTCAACCCGATTCGCGACGGGGCGGTGCTGCCGATCCTGCATCTGAACGGCTACAAGATCAACAACCCGACGCTGCTCTCGCGCATCCCCGCCGAGGAACTGGCGAGCCTGCTGACCGGCTACGGCTGGAAGCCCCACTTCGTCGAGGGCGACGAGCCGGCTGCGATGCACCAGAGCATGGCCGCGACGCTCGACCGCTGCCTGGCCGAGATCCAGGCGATCCAGCGCGCGGCGCGCGCCTCGGGCACGGCGACGCGCGCCCGCTGGCCGATGATCGTGCTGCGCTCGCCCAAGGGCTGGACCGGCCCGAAGACGGTGGACGGCCACAAGGTCGAGGGCTTCTGGCGCGCCCACCAGGTGCCGCTGGCCGGCATGCACGACAACCCGGCGCACCTCGAACAACTGGCGGAGTGGCTGAAGAGCTATCGGCCCGATCAACTGTTCGACGAGCGCGGCCGGCTGATCGCCGAACTCAAGGCGCTGGCCCCCACCGGGACGATGCGCATGAGCGCCAGCCCGCACGCCAACGGCGGGCTGCTGCGGCGAGACCTGCGCATGCCCGACTTCCGCGACCATGCCGCTGCCATCCCCGCGCCGGCCCGCAGCAGCGCCATGAACACCCGGCCACTCGGTGCGTTCCTGCGCGACATCATGGCCCGCAACATGGACAACTTCCGCGTCTTCGGGCCGGACGAGAACAGCTCTAACAAGCTCGACGCGATCTACGAGACATCGAAGAAACTCTGGCTGGCCGACTACCTCCCCGAGGATGCCGACGGCGGCGAGCTCTCGCCCGACGGTCGGGTGCTCGAGATGCTCTCCGAGCACACGCTCGAGGGCTGGTACGAGGGCTACGTGCTGAGCGGACGGCACGGCTTCTTCGCGACCTACGAGGCCTTCGTGCATGTCATCGACTCGATGTACAACCAGCATGCCAAGTGGCTGGCGATCAGCGACGAGATTCCGTGGCGCGCGCCGATTGCGTCGCTCAACCTGCTGATCACCTCGACGGTCTGGCGCCAGGACCACAACGGTTTCACCCACCAGGATCCGGGTTTCCTCGACGTGGTGGTGAACAAGAACCCGCAGGTCACCCGCATCTACCTGCCGCCCGATGTCAATTGCCTGCTCTCGGTGGCCGACCACTGCCTGCGCAGCCACAACGACATCAATGTCATCGTCTGCGACAAGCAGGAGCACCTGCAGTACCTGGACATGGATGCCGCGATCCGCCACTGCACCAAGGGGCTCGGCATCTGGGATTGGGCGAGCAACGACCAGGGCGCCGAGCCCGAGGTGGTGATGGTCGGCTGCGGCGACATCCCGACCAAGGAAGCGCTGGCCGCCACCGCCCTGCTGCGTGCGCACTTCCCCGATCTCAGGCTGCGCTTCATCAACGTGGTCGATCTGTTTCGCATGCAGCCCGCGGGCGAACATCCGCACGGGCTCTCCGACCGCGACTTCGACAGCCTGTTCACCCGCGACAAGCCGATCATCTTCAACTTCCACGGCTACCCCTGGCTGATCCATCGCCTGGCCTACCGGCGCACCAACCACGCCAACCTGCATGTGCGCGGTTACAAGGAGAAGGGCAACATCAACACGCCGCTCGATCTGGCCATCAGCAACGAGATCGACCGCTTCAGCCTCGCCATCGACGTGATCAACCGGATCCCGCGCCTGCAGGTGGCCGGCGCGCACGTCAAGGAGAAGCTGCGCGATATGCAGATCGACTGCCGCCGCTACGCCCACCAGTACGGCATCGACGATCCCGCGCTCGCCGAGTGGACCTGGCCCTTCTGACGCCCGCGCTGCCGAACCCCGATCGAGCCGGACCCGCCGCATGTACAACCCACCGCACTTCGAGGAAACCCGCACCGAATTCCTGCACGCGTTGATCGGCGCGCATCCGCTGGCGACACTGGTCACGCTGACCGGCCATGGCCTCGAGGCGAATCCGCTTCCGCTGCTGTTGCGCCACGATGGCTCGCCGCTGGGAACCCTGGTCGGCCATGTGGCGCGGGCCAATCCGCTGTGGCGCGAGTTCGACCCATCGGTCGAGGCGCTGGCCGTGTTCCAGGGCCCGAACGCCTACATCACGCCGTCCTGGTACGCGAGCAAGCGCGAGAGCGGCAAGGTGGTGCCAACCTGGAATTACGTGGTGGTGCAGGCACACGGCCCGCTGCGGGCGATCGACGATCCGGCGTGGCTTCGCGCGCTGCTCGATGAACTGACCGCGCGGCACGAATCGCCCCGGCCCGTGCCGTGGTCGGTCGACGACGCGCCCCCCGATTACATCAGCGCCCTGCTGCGCGCGATCGTCGGCATCGAGATGCCGGTGACGCGCATCGCCGGCAAATGGAAGCTGAGCCAGAACCAGCCGGCAGCCAATCGTGCCGGCGTCATCGCCGGTCTCGGGGAGAGCAGCGCGGCCGGCGCCGCCGCCATGGCCGCATTGGTGCGCGACCACGGCCCGCCCAAGGGTTGATCCGGGCCGACGGCCTGCGAGCCGTATGGACAGGCGCTGATGGCAGGGCATGCCCTGCGAGGCGTGCCGACTCTGGCCTGCAGCCACGCCTGCCCGGAGACCGCCATCCCATGGGGGTTGCAGGCCCACCTGATGTTCACACCGTTAACCAACTGCACGGAGGATCCATTGACTGAATCAACATCGCCAACCGACTCCCCACTCATCTCGATCGTGTTCCACTCGGGCAACGGTCACACTACCGAGATGTCACGCGCCGTCGCCAGAGGAGCGTCGGCCGCTGGCAATGTATCCGTCGTTGAACACCAGATCAGTGACGCCGACTTCAAGGGCGGTCGCTGGCAAAACGACGACGTTCTTTCACGACTCGATGCATCCGACGCCATCATTTTCGGATCGCCAACCTACATGGGCGGCGTCTCTGCACAACTGAAATCCTTCATGGATTCGACCAGCTCACGGTATTTGCAGCGAAAATGGGTCGATAAGATTGCAGCGGCTTTCACTGTGTCCGGCTTGCCCAGCGGCGATAAACACAACATGCTGCTCACATGCGCAACCTTTGAAATGCAACACGGCATGATATGGGTCGGCGTGGCCGAATCGCCCGTAACGGGCGACGGATACAATCGTCTCGGTTTCTTTTTCGGTGCGGCGGGTCAAGCCTTGTTTGAACCGCCATCGGAAGCGCCATCCGCGGAGGATAAACGCACCGGGGAAATGCTTGGCCGCCGTGTTGCCACGCTCACGCGTCGCCTATACGACACTAGGCGAACGTAACCCGTAGCTTGACTGGCCACGACCCAGACCATTCGCGCGAAGAAGATCGCCTCGTCACGTTGGTGTCTCGTCGCAAGGTCGGCTGTTGGTTGTGGCGCGTGCCCCTGAGCTTCGACGTTCGGCGGCACGGAACGCGCAGCAGTATACTGGGCGCTTCTGGTTGTTGCCCGGAGGTATGCAGTGCGGCTCACCGCGGTATTTCAGAAGGTACCCGAAGGGTATATCGGGTTCGTGGAAGAGGTTCCAGGAGCGAACACCCAGGGCGAAACGCTCGATGAAACTCGGGAGAATCTTGCCGAAGCTCTGGAGTTGGTTCTTGAGGCGAATCGAGTGCTTGCCGAAGAAGCCATCGGAGGTCAGGAGGTCATTCGCGAGGCTCTGGTTGTTGCGGCGGGATGAAGCGGCTTGATCTGATTCGCCACCTTGAATCCAACGGGTGTAACTCTCATACTGATGCCCGGCGAGTTGGAAGCGGCACGACGTTTTCGGGGAAGTGAATCTCGCGCCGGTATTGAGCCGAGACGAGCTGCCACGCGGCATCGAAGCGCTCGCTCTGCGCCAGCGCACGGAAGGTGAGGATCGCCTGCCCGCCGTCGATGCTCCAGCGTTGCCCCGAGCGTTTCATGCGCTGGGTCACCAGCGTCTTGCAGGCCGCCTCCACCACGCCCGAGCCGATCGGCAGATTCTCGGCACGCAGTCGCGCATAGTCCATGCGTGCGCGGTTGCGCCGGAAGTACGTGAGTTCCTGCTTGAGCGCCTTGCAACGGCGCTTGCGGCTGTGATGGTAGGCGAGCGTGCGGATCACCCTGCCCACGCCGTCCTCGGCCTTGAGCAGCAGATGGCGGTATTCCTTGAAGCGGGCCTGCGCCTTAGGGGACGTTTCACCATAGACATGACCGAAGGCCCGCCGCAGATGTTCCGCGGCGTGGTAGAAGTCCACCACTTCCTCGCCTGGGGGCAGTTCCTTGGCGAGGAACTCCCAGTTGTCGCGCGCCCCATCGGCCACCTTGACCAGTCGTAGTTGCGGTTGGTGCTTGAGCGCATGTTCGACTTCTGCCACCAATTGGCCCTTGAGTGTGCACTTCTTCGGCTCGGGCATGCGCGCATGACGCACCGTGCGCAGCCGCTCGCCGGCCCCGTCATAGTGGCTCAGCGTGCCGCAGCCCACTTCGCGAAATCCCGCTGGCCCCTTGGTGGGCTTGCCCTGCTGTCGGCTTTGTTCGCGTTTGTCCTCGCGCTGCCCGTCTTTCATCGGCGCCATCACCCCGTCCAGCGAGACCGCAAGCACGGCGGCCTGGGCGAGGGGCGGCGCCTGCTCGCGCAACTGGCTCTCCCACTGCATACGATGTTGTTCCCACTTCGCGTCAATCGCCTTGGGCAGTCGGTCCAGGCTGCTGCGTGAGGGGTGCATGCCGCCCAACTCGCCAAACAACTGCTCGCCTTCGGCCGGCGTCAGATGGGTGACTACCCACAAGCCCATCCGCGCGGCCAGCGGGGTGAAGAACCCCTCGACGATCCCAGCACGCAACTCCAGCGGGCATTCGCTCTGCCCGTTGGTGCCCGCCGCACGGTAACGGTGGCGCAGCACCTTCACCGGTCCGGCCGCCGTCATGTATTCGCCGTAGCCGCTGACTACCCGTCGGTAGAGCACCCCCACGATCCTCAGCACCGGGAGCGTCACGTCCAGCCGCGCCAGCTCTTCGCCGACAAACTCGCGCTCGGCTTCGGCAAAGCGCCGGCGCACTTCGCGCTCGAACGCTTCGAACCCTTCTCCATGGTCACTTGCGCAGCGCCTGCGCCCCTCGATAAAACACAATAGGCTCTCCAGCGCCTTGCCGCCGACACGCGCCTTTTCCTTGAGCGCGCCAACTTTCGCTACACTTTCCATGGGCCAGCCTCCGGTGGTTGTTTCTCGCAAATCCAACCGCCTTCTATCACGAGGTTGGCCCACCCCCACCCATGCCAGACCAATTTCGTCTGGACACACTATCAGCATACTCATAAGCCATTGATTTTATTATCAACGGTAGACCTACACCCAATCCAACGGTTGTGTGCTTCTTCGCGAAGGTGGCAGGCATTCCGTTTACGTGAACCGAGACACGCAGAAATCCTCTTCCGTTCCGCGCCATCGAGAGATCAACGACTTCCTCGCCCGGAAGATCTGTAAAGACCTCGAAGTCCCGATGCCGTGACAGCGAACCCCCGCTCTTGCCTGACGCTCAAGCAGCCCGTCGGGCTGAGCACCGCCCCAACACTTCTCGTCGAATAGTCCGCATCGCCTCCGCGCAGGCGCCGGACGGTGTGCAAGTGATCAAGGAGTTGGGAACACGTGGGTGCATTTGCGGAACCGACTACTTAGAATGTCGCCTCGCTCGCGTCACCCTGGCGCGCTGCACTGAACGAGGCACCCCCGATGGCCGGATCGAGCCTGCTCGCACTGATCGACGATATCGCCACCGTGCTGGACGACGTGGCGGTGCTGACCAAGCTCGCCACCAAGAAGACGGCCGGCGTGCTCGGTGACGATCTGGCGCTCAATGCGCAGCAGGTTGCCGGCGTCAGGGCCGAGCGCGAGTTGCCGGTGGTGTGGGCGGTGGCCAAGGGCTCGCTGAAGAACAAGGCGATCCTGGTGCCGGCGGCGCTGGCGATCAGCGCCTTCATACCCTGGGCGGTGACCCCCCTCCTGATGGTCGGCGGCGCGTTCCTGTGCTTCGAGGGTTTCGAGAAGATCGCCCACCGATTCATGCACGGCGGGCAGGAGGAAGCGGCCCATCGCGCGGAGCTGGCCGAAGCTCTGACGAACCCGGCGGTCGATCTGGTGGCGTTCGAGAAGGACAAGATCCGCGGTGCGGTGCGCACCGACTTCGTGCTGTCGGCCGAGATCATCGCGATCACCCTGGGCACGGTGGCGAGCGCACCATTCGCCACCCAGGTTGCGGTGCTGACCGGCATCGCGCTGATCATGACGGTCGGCGTCTATGGCATCGTCGCCGGCATCGTCAAGCTCGACGACGCCGGGCTGTACCTGAGCCGCAAGTCCGGCGAGAGCCCCGGCGTGCGCATGCAGCGGGCGATCGGCGAATGGGTGCTGCGCGCCGCACCCTACCTGATGAAGGGCCTGTCGATCGCCGGCACGGCCGCGATGTTCCTGGTCGGCGGCGGCATACTGACCCACGGTATTCCCGCCGCACATCATCTGATCGAAGCGATCGCCCATCGGGCGGGGAGCGTGCCCGGCGTCGGCGCGGCGCTGGAATTCGTCACCCCGGCGCTGCTCGATGCGATCGCCGGCATCGTCGCCGGTGCCCTGGTACTGCTTGGCGTGACGGCCGGCGCCAAAATCCTGCGCTCGCTTCGCGGCAAGGACGCGGCGGCGCAAGGCCACTGAGCGCTTGTGAATGGATCTACTGCACCGGCTTCAACTGCCGATCAGGTGGGGCGCGATTTCGCGAATCGCGGCCACTGTCTCCGCCTGATCCAGCATCCGGGCCAGGGTATCCCGATCGAGCACATCGAGAACCCCGTCCCGCGCCTGGAGGTAGGTCGTGCCGCTGACACGGTCGACGAAGTTCACCACCCTGATGCGCCGGATGCATTCCCGCAGAAACCCGCAGTTGCTAGCGACATCCATGATCTGTGCGGGCGCATAGACCTCCTCGCGCGATCTGGCGTGTATGTCGATCTTCTGGTAGCGCTCGATATTGATCAGGCCTGCCGGTTCGTAGATCGTGATCTCTGCGTGACTGCCGAAGGCGATGGTCTTCGGAATCGTTCCCTTCGGCACCCCGTTGTCGAGAAAGAAGTAGCGGTAATCGGGGCGCCGGTAGGCGAGCCATTTGAAAAGAATCCTCGGCATGCCGGTGTAGGCCTCGACACTGTGCCCGAGGAAGTCTTCCACCGCCTTGTAGCGACCGCGCTCCAGTGCCCGCTGCCAGCCGCGCACGACGGTCTCCTCCGGCGGCGTGACAATGAAATACATGTACATGGTGTCCACGTACTTCGCGTAGGTCTCGTTGAGCACCCGCGCGACCTGATCGGTCGAGAAGGTATCGAAGCGAAACCGATCCACCAGAATGTGCGGGATCGCCTGAGTCCGGTTGGCCTTGTTCCGGATGTAGCGATCGAGCTTGGCATCGACGACCATCAGTTCGCGGCTGGTCAGGTGGCCGGCGTACTTGTAGGCTGCCCCCAGTGCCCCGTAGTCGAGCAGCATGCGGCGCCAGATGTCGGGACTGATGGTCGCGTAGCTGTCCGGATCGATGCCCTGCTCGCGCATGATCTGCTTGACCATCGGTCGAAGCGAGCTCTTGCCTGCGGCAGATGCGCCCTTGAGGCTGATCAGGATCGGGCTCGCGCTGTTGGCAATACGCGTGTAACCCTCCTGCTCGATCGCTGCTTCGACAAGCGGGGCGATCATCTGCCCGATCACCTGGCTGCCATAGCTGTTGCAGACGTGCCGGCTGACCAGCGTCGCGAGCAGGTCCTGGTCCGAGCCGATGCGGCCCTGGCTGCCCGCGATGGCGCCGAGAACGCGGTACAGGCTCTTGAACACCGCCCTGGTCACCGGATCGTCGGCAGCCAGTCCTGCCGCCTTGTAGCTCGAAATGACCCTGTACTCACGCTCCGCGATCGACTCGGGCGATATCGGTGTAGCTGCCGGCCTGCGCAGCAGATTGAGCGGAAACGGGTGCGCCGCGGGCGGCGCAGGCGGTCGATAGAGTGTTTCCCCGAGGATCCGGCGGACCAGGTGTTCGGCGCGTCGGCGCAGATCGGCATAAGCCTCTTCGATCGCCACCATGCGGGGGGCGACATAGTCACTGCGAATTTTTCCGGCGATCCGGCGGACGTTTCGGCCGAAGACTTCCTCGGTCTCGCCCTCGGGCACAGCGATCTCGGCGGTAACCCGGACAATCAATTCGTGCAATGCCAGACGGGCGGGCCGGAAAACCGTCAATTCTTCGCGGGAAAGGCCGGTCAGGTTTGCCAGCTCCTCGATCTCTTCGCGGCGGCCGAACACGCACTCGGCGCGAAAGATGGTTTCGAGCGACTGGAACTCGACCGGAATCCCCGTGCCGAGGCCGGGATTCCAGGCGGAGTCGCCATCCGCGACAGGGGTCGTCAGGTCCATGGCGCAGGATAGTCCGGGAATCCGTCGCTGGAGGCGCCCAATGGTGCTCAGTAGCTCAGTTGCTGATCGAGTTCGGCGAGAAATGTCCGGACCCGCTCTGCATTGGCACCGAGATCGCTCTGGCCGACGCGCGACTTGGAACGCATATCGACGCGTGTGCCTTGCGGCGTTTCGGCAACGCGGATCACCACGTCGTCCACGAAGCCGAACCACCGGCTCATGACGCTGGCCTCGATGCGGCCGCCATCGTCATCGGTGGCTACCGCCATCCAGCCGCGCCCGCGAACGATTTCCACCGCTTCGTTGAAGACGACGTGCCGGTTGGCATTGTAAAAGTGCGGCACGACCTGCGGATAGCTGGCAAGCTGCTGGCGGGCGACCGATTCGCCGGCGTAGCTGGAAGGATTGGGCGAATCGGCGCGCAGCGGCGCAATCGCGACAAAGGGCGGTGGATTGGCGGTGTCGGTAGTGATGTCGTGGATGCGCGGCAGCGACATCCCAAGGCGCAACTGGTTGGCCGGTAGGCTCACCACGATCGCGCCGAGCACGCCGCCGAGCACCGCGACACGCAGCGGCGGGCGGGGCTGCAGGCGCCGGATGCGCAGACCAGCGATGACGTTGGCAACCAGCGCCGCAAGGCCAGCCAGCGCGGCGACACCCATCAGGGCGAAGCCGCTCGTGTAACTCCACAGGCCGGCGCGATGTCCGAGACCGGCTGCGCCACCGAGCAGCAGCGCCGCCAGGGCCAGGATCAGCCCGCCCCACGCCAGCAGCGTGGGCCGATTTCCGGCGTGTCGCGAATCGCTGTTTGTCATCACCGTCGTACCGATATGGGGGTCGGAATCATCGCATGAACAAGGACGGTTTCGCACCGGGAATCGTGCCGAGTCTTGTCGCGCTCTGCGCTGCGGCGGCAAACCAGGTGATCCGACTCGGCTACAATCCGCGATCCCGAACCGATGACACGAAACCCGGAGACAAACGATGCATGCTGCTGCCCTGATCGCCCGCTTCGCGGGAATCGCCCTGCTGGCCCTTCCCGCCGTGCCGGCGCAGGCCGACAAGTTCACCCTCGATGCGAGCGAACCGCCCCTGCAACTGTGCTCTTCGGTGCAAAAGAACGTGCGCTTCATGCACAACGTATGGGACAACGGCGCGCGCGACACCTTCGCCCAGATGAAGGTCTACATCGGCGAGCAGCTGAGCGGCAAGGGCGAGGGTGAAGCGAAGCTGCTGAAGGTCTATCGCGAAATGATCGGGCGCATCGAAACCGGAGATTACTCGGAACCCAGGATGGCGCACGGCGAGGGCCAGCTCGCGGCGCGCAACAACGCGGGCACGCTCTGCCTGACGGCGTTCCCGAGCGACGATGCGGTCGGCAAGCGGACGCCGCTCGCCAACCCGGTGTCGCGCGACTGAATCGGCGTCCACCCATGGAAAAAGGGCGTCACTACGTGACGCCCTTTTTCTTTCTGCCCCGCTCTGCTCAGGTCTTGGGCTTCGGAGACATCTGGCCGCTGTCGGCCTTCCCGTCGTCCTTCATCTTGTCGCCGGGACAGGCGAAAACCGAGGTCGATGCAAACATCAGAGCAAACGCAAGCAGCGCGGCGATTCGTTTCATCACGGGATCACCTCCTTTCAAATGTCCGCTCAGGGACGGGAGTCGCCACTGTAGGCCGATGGCGAGCGGAAGGCAAGCGCGCCGCAATGCAGTGAACGCTCAGCCGCAACCGGTCCGGCCGGCGGGGCCGGCGCAGCCACAGCCGGCGGCGATTTCCGGCGTCATGGCCGACGCCGCACCGCCCGTCGCGCGATAGCCGGTGGTCTGCACATGCCAGGCCAGCGCGGTATCCATGGTGGCGGCATGGTTGTCGAACCAGGCCGGCAGTTCGGCCAGCAGGTTGCGCCCGAGCGCCAGGTCGCCGGCTGCGACATGGCCGCGCACGTCGCGCATCACCTCGAGCACGCGCTGGTGTTCGGTCTGGTGGCAATGCACCGGCGGAAAGCCCGATTCGCGCATCCAGCGGTCTTCCTGGGCGAAGTGCTCGTCGGTGTGAAGGATCAGTTCGTCGAGACCACCAAGCAGGCCGGCGTTGCCCGCCGCGGTGATGCGATTGACGAGATCGACAAATTCACGGTGGGTTTCGTCCATCGGGGCGAGGCCGAGCTGGTATTCGTTCGACCAGACGAGTGCAGACATGGTGACTCCTGGGAAGGATTTTCGAATGCTGCCGATTCTGCATCCGCCGCGGCCGGTCGGACTTGATCTGGATTAACCCTCCGGTCGGTCCGAGTTCAGTTCGCCCATCGCATCGGCAATGGCATTTATCATCGGCGCCCTATGACTCGTTTTCCAATGGACTACATACGCGGCGCCGCAGGACAGCCGCACCGAATCGGCCCGATGCTTGCGCTGGCTGTGGCCTGCGTCGCCGCGTCCTTGTGCCCGAATGCCGCAGCCCGCGCCGCGCCCCGGGCAGCGCCGATTCCGGGTGGCATCGCGATCGTTCGCCTGGCACCCGCCACCGACGCCGCGCCGCAGGCCTTCTACGACGGCCGGCCGGTGCTGGTCGAACGCCGCAGCGGCGACTGGCAGGCGCTGGTCGGCCTGCCCTTGTCCGCCCAGCCGGGCGAGCACACGATCAAGGTGGTCTCGGTGAGTGCAGGCGGCGTGCAGGAACGCGATGCCGGGTTTCGCGTTGCGCCGCATACCTATGCGATACAGCGGCTCACCATCAAGGATGCCAGCAAGGTCACGCCGCCACCCGAGGCGCTGGCGCGAATCGAGCAGGAGGCGCTCAAGATGGCGAGTCTGCGCACGCACTTCCGCGATCTGGCCGCGGTCGACACCGACTTCGTCCTGCCGGCAAAGGGGCGGCTGTCGAGCCGCTTCGGCCTGCGGCGGATTCTCAACGGCGAACCGCGCAGCCCGCACAGCGGCCTCGACCTGGCGATCGCGGCCGGCACGCCGCTGGGCGCGCCGGCCGCCGGGGTGGTCATCGAGGCATCGGACTTCTACTACTGCGGCCAGTCAGTGATCCTCGATCACGGTCAGGGTCTGATCAGCATCTATTGCCATCTGCAGCAGATCGATGTGACGCAGGGCCAGGCCCTGCGGCGAGGCGACCGGATCGGCCTGTCGGGCGCGAGCGGCCGCGCGACGGGCCCCCATCTGCACTGGTCGGTATATCTGAACGGCAATCCGGTGAATCCGGAACTCATGCTGCGCAACTGATGCTGCCGACACTGCGACGACCCGCGCAGCATCGGCGCCGCGACAGAGAAACTCATCTACAATCGCCGAAAATCCGCCACCGAACCCGGCACCGAGGCAGCGCATGGCAGACGAGACGATCCTGGAGACGCGCGGACTCACCAAGGAGTTTCGCGGCTTCATGGCCGTGTCCGGCGTCGACCTCAGAGTCCGGCGCGGCGCAATCCATGCGCTGATCGGCCCCAACGGCGCGGGCAAGACGACGGTTTTCAACCTGTTGACCGGCTTCCTGCAACCGACCGCAGGCGCCATTCTGTTCAATGGCGCGGACATCACGCGCGACAGGCCGGCCCAGACCGCGCGACGCGGCATGGTGCGATCGTTCCAGATCTCGGCGACCTTTCCGCATCTGACGGTGCTCGAGAACGTGCGGGTGGCGCTGCAGCGCGAGCGCGGCGACTCGTTCCGCTTTTGGCGATCGGACCGCATGCTCGATGGCCTGAATCAGCGCGCGATGCAGTTGCTCGAGGCGGTCGACCTTGCGCCGTTCGCCGATACCCTGACGGTCGAGATGCCCTACGGACGCAAGCGCGCGCTCGAACTGACGACCACGCTGGCGCTCGATCCCGAACTGATGCTGCTCGACGAACCGACCCAGGGCATGGGCCACGAGGACGTCGGACGGGCGGTCGAACTGATCCGCAAGGTTGCGGCGAATCGAACCATCCTGATGGTCGAGCACAACATGTCGGTGGTGGCCGATCTGTGCCACACGATCACCGTCTTGCAGCATGGCGCGATTCTCGCCGAGGGCGCCTACGCCGAGGTGTCGAACAATCCGGCGGTGCTCGAGGCCTATGTCGGGACCGCCCATGACTGACGCCTACTCGCCGAATGTCGAGATGCTGCGCATCACGGATCTGCACGCGTTCTATGGCGAATCGCATATTCTTCACGGCATCGACCTGAGCGTGAATCGCGGCGAGGTCGTCACCCTGCTCGGGCGCAACGGGGCCGGCCGGACGACCACCCTCAAGGCCATTCTCGGCCTGACAGGACGGCGGACCGGCTCGGTGATGATGAACGGGCGTGAGACCATCGCGATGCCGCCGCATCGTATCGCGCGGCTGGGCATCGGCTACTGCCCGGAAGAGCGCGGCATCTTTGCCAGCCTGACCGCCGAGGAAAACCTGCTGCTGCCGCCTGCGGTGGGCAGCGGCGGCATGTCGCTCGACGCGATCTACGCGATGTTCCCCAACCTGGCCGAACGGCGGGCGAGCCAGGGCACGCGCCTGTCGGGCGGCGAGCAGCAGATGCTGGCAATGGCGCGCATTCTGCGCACCGGCGCACGCCTGCTGCTGCTCGACGAGATCACCGAGGGTCTGGCGCCGGTGATCAAGCAGGCACTCGGCCAGGTGATTCGCGCGCTGCGCGAGAAGGGTCTGACCATCGTGCTGGTCGAACAGAATTTTCGCTTCGCCGCGCCGCTGGCCGACCGGCACTATGTCGTCGAGCACGGACGCATCGTCGAACGGGTCGACAAGAACGAGCTGTCGTCGCGCATGAGCACCCTGCATGAACTGCTGGGTGTATGACAATCATATGGAGGAGATTCGACATGAAACAAAGACTGATCGCATTGTCCGTGGCCGCTTCGCTCGGCGCCCTGCCGGCTGCGCCGGCGCTGGCCCAGGCCAGGGTGTCCGACGGGGTGGTCCGCATCGGCGTGCTGACCGATCTTTCCGGCACGTATTCCGATCTCTCCGGCCAGGGGTCGGTGGTGGCCACGAAGATGGCGGTCGAGGACTTCATCGCCGCGGACAAGCCCGCCTTCAAGATCGAAGTGCTGTCGGCCGATCATCAGAACAAGGGTGATATCGCCTCGAACAAGGCGCGCGAATGGTTCGAGAAGGACGGCGTCGACATGGTGACCGACCTTGTCACCACCTCGACCGCGCTCGCAGTGATGAAGATCGCCAAGGAGAAAAACCGCATCGCCATCGTCAACGGTGCCGCATCGACACGCATCACCAACGAGGACTGCAACGACGTCAGCGTGCACTACACCTACGACACCTATGCGCTGGCCAATGGCACCGGCAGGGCGGTAGTCAAACAGGGCGGCAAGAGCTGGTTCTTCATCACCGCCGATTACGCGTTCGGCCACTCGCTCGAGAAGGATACGTCGGATGTCGTCAAGGCTGCCGGTGGCAGCGTGCTCGGCAGCGTTCGCCATCCGTTTCCCGGCAACGATTTCTCTTCGTTCCTGCTCAATGCGCAGTCATCCGGTGCGCAGGTGATCGGGCTGGCCAATGCCGGCAACGACACGATCAACTCGATCAAGCAAGCGGCGGAATTCGGCATAACGCCCAAGCAGACTCTGGCCGGATTGCTGATGTTCATTACCGACATCCACAGCCTGGGCCTGAAGACGGCGCAGAACATGTATCTGACCGAGGGTTTCTACTGGGATCTCAACGAGCAGACGCGGGCCTGGTCGAAGCGCTTCTTCGACCGCCACAAGCGCATGCCGACCATGGTGCAGGCCGGACAATACTCGTCGACGATGCACTACCTGAAGGCGGTCAAGGCGACCGGCAGCGACGACACCGCCGTGGTGATGGCGCGGATGAAGAAGACGCCGATCAACGACTTCTTCGCCACCAAAGGCCAGATCCGCGACGACGGCCGCATGGTCCATGACATGTATCTGCTGCAGGTGAAGAAACCGGCCGAGTCGAAGTACCCGTGGGATTACTACAACGTGCGGGCGACGATTCCTGGCAACGAAGCGTTCCAGCCACTGTCGGCCAGCCGCTGCCCGCTGATCAGGAAGTAGCCGCCGAGGCGGAGCAGGCATGGAGATCTTCGGCGTTTCGCTGCAAGGACTGGCCGGCCAGTTGCTGATCGGCCTGATCAACGGCTCGTTCTACGCTGTGCTCAGCCTCGGGCTGGCGGTGATCTTCGGCCAGCTCAACATCATCAACTTCGCTCACGGCGCGCTTTACATGATGGGCGCGTTTCTCGCCTGGATCGGGCTGACCCACTTCGGCATCAACTACTGGGCGGCCCTGTTGCTCGTCCCGCTGCTGATCGGGCTGCTCGGCATCGTGATCGAGCGCGCCTTGCTGCGCTGGCTCTACCAGCTCGATCATCTCTACGGACTGCTGCTGACGTTCGGCCTGGCGCTGATCATCGAAGGTCTCTTCCGCTACTACTTCGGCATATCCGGCGAATCCTACGAGGCGCCCGAAGCCCTGCGGGGCGGCGTCGATCTCGGCTTCATGTTCCTGCCGCTCTATCGCGGCTGGGTGGTGGTGGCCTCGCTGGTGGTCTGCCTGGCGACCTGGTTCATCATCGAGCGCACCAAGCTCGGCGCCTACCTGCGCGCCGGCACCGAGAACCCGAAACTGGTCCAGGCGCTCGGCATCAACGTGCCGCTGATGATCACCCTGACATACGGCTTCGGCGTCGCGCTGGCCGGATTTGCCGGCGTGCTGGCCGCGCCGATATTGCAGGTGAATCCGCTGATGGGCTCGAACCTGATCATCGTCGTGTTCGCAGTGGTGGTGATCGGCGGCATGGGTTCGATTCTCGGTTCGATCGTCACCGGGCTGGGCCTCGGTCTGGTCGAAGCGCTGACCCGTGTCGTCTACCCCGAGGCCTCGGCGGTGGTGATCTTCGTCATCATGGTGATCGTGCTGCTGGTCCGCCCGGCCGGCCTGTTCGGACGGGAGAACTGAATTGGCGCGACCCGCGGATCGTTCCCAGAGACTGCGATGGGTCGGCTTCGGCTTGCTGCTGGTGGCCGGTATCGTGGCACCTTTCGTCGCCTACCCGACCTTCCTGATGAAGCTGCTGTGCTTCGCGCTGTTCGCTTGCGCCTTCAACCTGCTGCTGGGTTTTACCGGCCTGCTGTCGTTCGGCCATGCGGCGTTTTTCGGCGGTGCCGGCTATGTCTGCGGTTACGTGGTCAAGCACTGGGGTGTGACGCCGGAACTCGGCGTGCTGGCAGGCACCGCGGTCGCGGCCCTGCTCGGTTTCGCGTTCGGTGCCCTGGCGATCCGCCGCTCGGGCATCTATTTCGCGATGATCACCCTGGCCCTGGCGCAGATGGTCTACTTCCTCGCCCTGCAGTTGCCGTTTACCGGCGGTGAGGACGGCCTGCAAGGGGTGCCGCGCGGCCACCTGTTCGGCCTGATCGACCTGTCGGACAATCTGGCGATGTACTACTTCGTGTTCGCCCTGTTCGTCGCCGGCTTCGCGCTGATCCTGCGCACCATCCATTCGCCGTTCGGACAGGTGCTCAAGGCGATTCGCGAGAACGAGCCGCGCACCCTGTCGCTGGGCTACGACGTCGATCGCTACAAGCTGCTGGCGTTCGTCATTTCCGCCGGGCTCGCCGGCATGGCCGGTGCGACCAAGACGCTGGTGTTTCAGCTCGCCTCGCTGACCGACGTGCACTGGCACACCTCGGGCGAAGTCGTGCTGATGACACTGCTCGGCGGCCTCGGCACCGCGATGGGGCCGGTGGTCGGTGCCGGCATCATCGTCACCCTGCAGAACGAGCTGGCGGACAAGGTCGGGTCGTGGGTCTCGGTCATCATGGGTATCATCTTCATCGTCTGCGTACTCGCCTTCCGCCGCGGCATCGTCGGCGAGATCAGGGCGCTCGCCAAACGCCTGGGCATCAGCTGACGTCATTTCGCCATGGCTGTGCGCAGCCGGGCGGCGCTGCCAAGTACCCCTGTTTGTGTAAGCAGATATTTCCATCGTCAGCCCGCCCATCAGGCAGGCGTTAGACTTTCAGGCGCACCTCGTAGGGCATCTTGCCGCGCTCCGGAAAGGCATTGGAATCATGATCACCCGAATGTTTCGTCCCCTGCTGCAGATCCTGCTCGCCGCCTTGTTCGCGCTCGCGCTGTCCGCGCAGGCGGCCGCCGATCCGCCCGGACGGGTTGGCCGCATCGCCTGGATGTCGGGCACCGTGCAATTGCGCAACAGCGACACCGGCGAGTGGAACACTGCGGTGCTCAACTGGCCGCTGACCAATGGCGATGCCTTGTCGACCGGCCCCGGTGCCCGCCTGGAGATCGGCATCGGCAGCACCATCGTGCGCCTCGATTCGAGCAGCGAGCTGTCGATCGACCAGATCGACGATCAGCGCGTCCGCCTCTTTCTGGTTTCCGGCAGCGCGAGCGTGCGCCTGCGTTCGCGCGAATCGGCCCGGGAATTCGAACTGGCGACGCGCGACGGCAGTTTCACCACGCAGGATGTCGGCGCCTTCCGCTTCGATCACGAGAACAACGTGAGCAGCGCCACACCCTACCTGGGCACCCTGCATTTCGAGGCCGAGGACAGCGAACTCGAAATTCCCAACGGCCAGCGCGCGCAGTTCTGGTATGCCGGACGCACGGCCTATTCGTTGTCGAGTCCACCGCGCGACGATTTCAGCGAATGGAGCGTCGCACGCGACCGGCGGCTGGACACGCGCGACACCCGCCGCTATGTGTCGCAGGAGATGACCGGCTACGAGGATCTGGCCGGCCACGGCGACTGGTACGACAGCGTCGATTACGGCCCGGTCTGGTATCCGAGTGTCGTAGCCGCCGGCTGGGCGCCCTATCGCGCCGGTCACTGGGCCTGGGTGGCGCCGTGGGGCTGGACCTGGATCGACGATGCGCCGTGGGGCTTCGCGCCCTTCCACTATGGCCGCTGGGTCTGGCATCGCGACCGCTGGGGCTGGGCACCCGGGCGCATCGTTGCCCGGCCGGTCTATGCGCCGGCGCTAGTCGCCTGGGTCGGCACGCCGAAGCTCTCAATCGGCATTTCCAGTGCGCCCACGGTCGGCTGGTTTCCGCTCGCGCCGCGCGAAGTCTATGTGCCGAGCTACCGCTGCAGTCCGACCTACGTGCGCCAGGTCAACATCACCCATGTCACGCGCATCGACAACGTGACGCAGATCATAAACGAACCGAATCGGGTGATGGAGCGGACGAAGTTCGTCAATCGCCGCCTGCCGCAGGCGGTGACCATCGTGCCGGCCGAGGTGGTGACGCAACGGCGACCGGTCGGACCGGCCGTCGAACGCAATCGCAATCCGCGTTTCCTCGAAACGATCAACCGCCAGGCCCCGCTCGCCCAGGCGCCGGTCGCCGCGCCGCCACTGCCGCCGCGCGTCGACCCGGACCGGCGCGAACGCGACCGTCGCGAACGCGAGGGACGCGGTGCCAACTCGCGCGAGCGTCGCCCCGATTCCGATCGTCAGCCCGGCGACCGGCGTGGCACGCCGGCGGCCGCCGCACCGCTGCCGGCACCACTCAATGCCGCGCCCGCCGTCACGCCGCAGCCACCTGCGCCTCAGTCGCCGCGTGGCGAGCCGCCTCGCCGGCCGGAAGGACCGCCCAACGCCAATCCGCGCTTCAACCGCGGCCAGCCGCCAGCCGCGCCGGAAGCCGCCGTACAGTCGAACCCGCCGACCGCCGGGCCGGCGCTGCCGCCGCGCTTCGACCCGGACCGGCGCGAACGCGACCGGCGCGACGGCAAGCCGCCCGAGCCTCGCCCCAATTCCGACCGTCAGCCCGGCGACCGGCGCGGCACGCCGCCGCCCGCCGCACCGCAGCCTGCCCCGCTCAATGCCACGCCCATGCCCGCGCCCGCTGTCACGCCGCAGGCGCCGGCACCCCAGCCGCCGCGCGGCGAGCCGCCTCGCCGCCCGGATGCACCGTCCGACACCAATCCGCGTTTCAACCGCGGCCAGCCGCCAGCCACGCCGGACGCCGCCGCACAGCCGAAACCGGCGACCACCGCGCCGGCGCTACCGCCGCGCTTCGACCCGGGCCGGCGCGAACGTGACCGAAACAGTGACAACGCGCGCGAGCGTCGCCCCGATTCCGATCGCCAGCCCGGCGAGCGGCGCGGTGCACTGCCGGCCCCGGCCCCGCAGCCTGCCCCGCTCAATGTTGCGCCGGCTCCCGCTGCCGTACCGCAGGCGCCGGCGCCCCAGCCGCCGCGCAGCGAACGGCCGCGCCGGCCGGACACACCGGCGGATGCCAATCCGCGCTTCAACCGCGTCCAGCCGCAAGCCGCACCGGAAGCCGCTGCGCCGCCGGTGCCGGCAATCCGGCCGCCGCGCATGGAGCCGCGACCGATGGAGTCGCCACGCCGGCCGGACACTCCGCCCAATGCCGATCCGCGCGTCAACCGCCAGAGCGCGCCGGCAGCAAGCCCGTCTGCACCAATGCCAGCGCAGCGCCGCCAGATCGAACGTGAGTTGCCGGCAGCGCGGCCGGCTCCGCGCAACCAGGCCATGCCTGCCCCGCCGCCGGCGCAGCCGGCGGTTCAGCGCAGCCAGCCGATGCCGGCACGCGAAGCCAGACCGGAACGGGCCGAACAGCCGCGCAATCCGCGCCACGATGCCGCGCAAGGAATGCAGGGATCGAAGGCGCAAGGCGACCAGCAGCCGCCGAACAACCCGCGCCGAAGACTCGACAGCGAGCGCGACAGCCGCTGAATCTGCGCCGCGGATCAGCGCGCAGCGATCGAGCGCAGGGCGCGCGCAGCCGCCGTCATGCCGAATGCCGCTGTCACGCAGACCGAGGAGCCGTAGCCGGCGCAGTTGAGGCCCTGCAATGCGCGCGACGGGTCTTGCCCGGAATCCATGTCGCAGGCCGCCTGGCGCGGCATGACGACAGGCTCGGCCGAGAACACCGCCTCGATGCCGAACTTCTTCTTCGCCTCGCGGGTGAAGCCATGGTCGCGGCGCAACCGGGAGCGGACTTTCGACAGCAGCGCATCGCCCGCGCTGCGCGCCAGATCGTCGACCTGCACCCGCGTCGGATCGCTGCGCCCGCCCGCCCCGCCGCACATCACGAGCCGCTGCTTGTTGCGCCAGCAGTACGCGGCGAGTGCCGCCTTGGCCCGCACTTTGTCGATCGCGTCGATCACCACGTCATGGGGCGTGGCGAGCAGTTCTTCGACGTTCGACTCGTCGATGAACTGCTCGATCGAGTCGACCACGCATTGCGGGTTGATCGCCGCGATGCGGCTCGCCATGGCGTCGACCTTGGCGCGGCCGAAATCCGCCTCTATCGCGTGGATCTGCCGATTGACGTTGGATTCGGCGATGTGATCGAGATCGATCAGCGTGATGCGCCCGATCCCGCTGCGCGCCAGCGCCTCGGCCGACCAGGAGCCGACGCCGCCGATGCCGATGATGCAGACCGAGGCCGCGCGAACGCGCTCGGCCTGTTCCGTGCCATAGAGGCGCGCGATGCCGCCGAAGCGGCGCTGGTGATCGACGGTCATGGCGGCAACAGATGTGTTCGATGCGCTGGCAAAGCCTTGCATTCTATCCGCCACCGCATCGACCTGGCGGCCGCATGGGTCGGCACTTCCGCATGGCATTGGTCTGAAAGCACCCCCGGATGCGCTTTCCCGGGCAGCCAACCCGCGGAGCGCCATCCCGCGCGGCTTCCAGCGGGCCAGGTTGGGCAGAGTGGAGCAACGCCCAACACGTGCTCGCTGCTTCTTCCTCTCAAGGGGAAAGGCCGGGATGGGGGTGAAGCGGCGGATGTCCTCAAGTTTTTGCGTTGGGGATGCGCCGCGCCGGGGTGGCCCGGCAGCCAGTCACTTTTCTTGTCTCGCCAAGAAAAGTAACCAAAAGAAGGCGACCCGGGTTCGCCGGTTGCCCGGCGATGAAACTTCCGGCCAACTCCCCTGCGCTGCTCACGTCGGCGGGCGGGCTTCGCAAACTCGCTGCGCTGCGCTTCGCTCAGACAGCGAAGCCCGACGGCCCCCGCCGCCGCTGCGCTGCTCGGCGGCTCTCACGGGAAAGAAAAGCGTCGCAGCCCGACCGCTTGCGGAGATTCTCTGTGGCCGTTGTGCCCCGACCCCTCCCGTGAGAGCCGCCGAGCAGCGCAGAGCTGTCGGGGGAAGTCGGCGAGCACTGTCTGAGCCCGAAGGGCGAGTTGCGCAGCCGCCCGACAGATCGAGCAGCGCAGGGCAGTTGTCCGGCAGTTTCATCGCCGGACAACCGGCGAACCCGGGTCGCCTTTTCTTTGGTTACTTTCTTTTGGCGAAGCAAAAGAAAGTAACTTGCCGCCGGGCAACCCCCGGCGCGGCCCATCCACCCCGCAATCTCGCGAAGACATTTATCGCTTCACTCACCATTCACAGCCCTCCCTTCGGAGCGGCAGGCAGCGCGGTCGCCGTACTCCACGGATGGAACGCCGCACCGCCGCGATGGTCTATGGCATTGCGATTGCACGGCGCGATACGGCTTGAATCCGGACTCGCCGTCCCCATTTGACGGGCAACCGGGTGCCCGATAGCATCGCCCCGGCATTCAAACCTACGGAGATCGAAAGCTCATGAAACGCATCGTGCTGTTCCTCGTCACCAACGTCGCCGTACTGGCGGTGCTGTCGGTGGTGCTCAACCTGCTCGGCGCCAACCGCTTTCTGACCGCCAACGGGCTGGACATCGGCACCTTGCTGGTCTTTTCAGCGGTGGTCGGTTTCGTCGGTTCGTTCATGTCCCTGCTGATGAGCAAGCCGATGGCCAAATGGTCGACCGGCGCGCAGATCATCACCGGCGACGAGGGTCCGACCGAACGATGGCTGGTTTCCACCGTGCAGCAGCTCGCGCAGAAGGCTGGCATCGGCATGCCCGAGGTCGCGATGTACGAGGGCGAGCCGAACGCATTCGCCACCGGCGCGTTCAAGAATTCCTCGCTGGTCGCGGTGTCCACCGGCCTGTTGCAGTCGATGAACAAGGACGAAGTGGAGGCAGTGCTCGGCCATGAAGTGGCGCACGTCGCCAACGGCGACATGGTCACGCTGACGCTGATCCAGGGCGTGGTGAATACCTTCGTGGTGTTCTTCTCGCGCCTCGTCGGTTATTTCGTCGACAAGGTGGTGCTGAAGAACGAGCGCGACGGCGTGGGCATCGGCTATTACGTGGCGAGCATGGTGGCCCAGATTGTCTTCGGAGTCCTGGCCATGATGGTCGTGGCCTGGTTTTCGCGCCAGCGCGAATTCCGCGCGGATGCCGGTTCAGCCAGACTGCTCGGCAGCCCGCAGCCGATGACCCGCGCGCTGGCCCGCCTGGGCGGCCTGGAACCCGGCGCGCTGCCGAAGTCAATGGCCGCCTCGGGCATCACCGACCGTCCGGGCTGGGCGGCGCTGTTCTCCACCCACCCGCCGGTCGAGGAGCGCATCCGCGCGCTGCAGGGCAACCGCGGCTGAGCACGCGCGCACCGGGCGCGCGGCGAAACAAAAGGGCCGCTGCGGATGCAGCGGCCCTTTCCGTTTGGAACCTGTCCGGGCTTACTTCAGGTGGGTATTGACGAGCTTGGTCATCTCGAACATCGAGACCTGCTTCTTGCCACCGAAAATCTCCCTCAGCTTCTCGTCGGCATTGATCAGGCGGCGGTTGATTTCATCCTGCAGCTTGTTCTTCTTGATGTAGTCCCAGATCTTCTTGACGACTTCGGTACGCGGCAGCGGCATGGCGCCGACGACCCTTGCCAGTACCTCGGACGGCGTCATCGCCTTCATGAACGCGGGATTGGGTGCGCGCTTGGCAGCGGGCTTCTTGGCTGCGGCGGGCTTCTTGGCGGCCGGTTTCTTGGCCGCGGGCTTCTTCGCCGCGGGCGCGGCCTTCTTTGCAGCCGGGGCCTTGGCAGCAGGCTTCTTGGCCGGCGCAGCCTTCTTGACTGGCGCCTTTGCTGCTGCAGGCTTCTTGGCAGCCGGTTTCTTGGCCGCGGGCTTGGTTGCGGGCTTCTTTGCTGTCGCCATACTCAACTCTCCTTTTTGATTGACGGCTGTTTACCCCCTGGCGAAATGCTCGCACCAGGCTCATTGGCAAGGCCGATGCAAGCATGGCGAGATTACCCGCGTTCTGTCAATGGTTTCAGAGAGAAAAATCGCGTAAACCCGCGTGAATTGTTGCTTCCAGCCCGATGCCAGCGGCAAGTCGGCAAAAAAGCGACCTCTGACGCACTACGAATCGCCGTCTCCGGCGCCGCGTCGGGCGAGAAACTCGTCGGCTAGCAAGTCGCGCAAACGGCCGGCCTGGTGCCAGATATCGGGGTGTGGACGGAAGCTGTCGCGGACCTGGCGCAGCAGGCGGGAGTTGCCGTGCAGCAGTTCGTGCAGCAGAGTGTCGAGCAGGTCGAGCGCCTGCATGTCGTCGAGATCATCGAGGTAGCGCGCGTTCAGGCGCAGACTGTCGGTGAGCAGGCGATATTGCCCGAGCACCCGCCGACCGGGGGCAAAGGCGCGCGGATTCAGCCTGCGCGGCTGCCGCAGATGCGGCAGCCACTCGGCGATCAGCCGCAGTGCCAGATCGATGTCGCGCCTGCTCATGTCATGCACCGTTCCCTACCAGGACTACCTTCGCACTATGCCTTGCGGCTGATTGTGCCCCGCCACGGAGCGAATAAAATAGCGCCATTCAAGCGGAAAGCTTGTTCCGACTCTCCGGACGCTGCCGATGAAACGACTGCTGATCTTCTGCCTTGCCATGCTGCTGGCTGCCCCGCTGTCGGCCCAGTCACAGCGGGTAACGCGCGGCGATGCGGCGAGGCCGACATCGTCGGTCTCGGAGAACGGCCGGCGCACGGCACTTGTCATCGGCAACGGGGCCTACAAGGTGGCCCCGCTCGCCAACCCCGTGCAGGACGCCCGCCTGATTGCCGAGGCACTGCTCGCCGCGCGCTTCCGCGTGATCCGGCTCGAAAACGCCAGCCGCGAGACCATGCTCAAGGCGATCACCGAGTTCGGCGACGAGATAGACCTGGGCGGGGTGGGCGTCTTCTACTACGCCGGCCACGGCGTCCAGGTGCGCGGCGAAAACTACCTGGTGCCGGTCGACGCCAAGATCGATCGCGAGGAGGAAATCCGCACCCGCAGCGTCAATGCGCAGGAGATTCTCGATCGCATGGGGGCAGCGAAGAACGGGCTCAACCTGGTGTTCCTCGACGCCTGCCGCAACGATCCATTCCCGCGCGCCTCGCGCGGCGCCGCGCCGGGGCTGGCCAAGATGGATGCCGCGCTGGGCACCCTGATCTCGTTCGCCACCGCGCCGGGCAGCGTCGCCGAGGACGGCGACAGCGCCAACAGCCCCTACAGCCGCCGCCTCGCGGCCGCCATGCGCGAACCGGGGCTGCGCATCGAGGACGTGCTCAAGCGCGTGCGCTCGCAGGTGCGCGAAGACACCCGCGGGCGCCAGATCACCTGGGACAACAGCTCGATCGAGGGCGATTTCTACTTCCATCCGGGCGAGGCTCGGAGCGCCGCGGCGAGCGCGGTGGACAGCGGCCCGCAGGCCGAAACCGTGTTCTGGAACAGCATCAAGGATTCCCAGAACCCGCGCGAGTTCGAGATCTACCTCAAGCGCTACCCCGAGGGCGAGTTCGCCGAACTGGCGCAGGAGCGCCTGGCCGTGCTGGAGGCCGACAACGCGCCCGCCGCGCCGGCGCCGCAACCGGTCGCGCGCTCGAGCAGGCCGATTGCGAATGCGGCACCGGCGCCCGTCGCAAGTGTTGGTGCGCCCGTGGTTGCCCGCGCAGCGTCCTCTCCGGCGCAGATGTTCCGGCCCGGGGCCGCCGGCAATGCCGCCGACCAGCTCAATGCAATGGGCATCACGGTGGCGCCGACCGCCGCCGCCTATGCAGCCCTGCAGCACGGCGCTTCGACCGCCGCAGCCGTCAGCGAGGACGACGGGCGCATACGCGCGCTGGCGGTCGAGACCTTTCCGCGCCTCGACCCCGACCAAGTCGGCGCCGAAGACGTCCGCCGCGCGCAGCAACTGCGGGCCCGGCTCGCCAGCGTGCGCAACTGGAACGAACGCAAGATCGCCACCCGCAGCCTGGTCGGGGCGAGCAACGAATGGCTGCAGCAAGTGCAGTTGCTGATCGAGGACAAGCGGCTCGACGAAGCCGAAGCCGTCATCCGGGCCAAGGAACGCGCGCTCGGGCTGGCGCGCGGCAGGCCATAGCGGCAACGACAGCGGAACCTGCGCCGCACTGATTCGCCGGTACCCGCCGGGTGCGGGCATAATCGCCTGCAATGAGTCGACATTTCCGCCTTCTCGCGGTCGCCCTTTGGCTTGTATATTCCGCGGGCGCATCCGCTGCACCTTTCGCCTACATCACCAATCAGGCGTCCAACGATGTCAGCGTGATCGACCTCGCCCGCGACCGGGTGATCGCGACGATTCCGGTCGGCAAGTCGCCGGCCGGCGTGGTGGTCAGCGACAGGGCGGGCAAGGTGTTCGTCAGCAATCCCGAGAGCAAGTCGATTTCCGTCATCGATCTGGCGAGCAACCGTGTGATCGACAGCATCGATGCCGGCCGCGGACCGGTCGGCATCGATGCCGCGCCCGACGGCCGGCGCCTGTATGTCGCCGACTGGTACGCCAACGCGCTGCTGGTGTTCGACGCGGCGACCCACCGCCGAATCGGCGAAGTGCCGGTGGGCAAGGCCCCGGCCGGCGTGGCGGTGGCGCCGGACGGCACGCTGATCTACGTGGCGAACCGCGACGATGATTCGATCGGCATAGTCGATGCGGCCGCCCTGCGCCAGGTGGCGAGCGTCGAGGTCGGCTCGCACCCGTTCGCGCTCGGCCTGACGCCCGACGGTGCGAAACTTTTCGCGCTCAATGTGCTCAGCAATGACGTCAGCGTGATCGACACGGGCACGCGGCAGGTGATCAGCACCATCGCGGTCGGCAAGTCGCCCTACGGCGTGGCCTTCAGCGCCGACGGTGCGCGCGCCTGGGTCACCAACCAGCATGCCGAGACGGTGTCGGTCATCGACACGGCGACCTTACGCGTTGTGGACACGGTGGCCGGCGGCGCCTATCCGGAAGGCATCGCGGTGGCAGGCGGGCGAGTCGTGGTAGTGAGCTGGATGGATGATTGCGTGCATCTGCTCGATGCGAAAAACGGCAAGCGACTGGCCACCATCGACACCGGGCGCAATCCGCGCGGTTTCGGCCGCTTCGTCACCACGCCGTGAAGACGCGCATATTGCCAGCCGCGTAGCTTGCCGGTACCGTTGCGGCTTGACCGATTCACCAGCCAATCACATCCATAGGAGACAAACGAATGCGTGTTTCGCTGATGGCAGCCCTGCTGCTGGCATGCTCGGTCGCGTGGGCCCACGGGCCGACTCGGCAGAAGGTGACCGAATCGGTCACCATCAAGGCCGCACCCGACGCGGTGTGGGCGAAGGTCAAGGATTTCGGCGCGATGCAGGGCTGGCATCCGGCGATCGAGAACACTGCAGCCGACCAGGGCAGCGGCGTCGGATCGATTCGCACGCTGACACTCAAGGGCGGCGGCACCATCGTCGAGGAGCTCGAATCCTATTCGGATGCCGATCGCAAGTTCAGCTACCGGATGACCGATCCCGGCCCGGTGCCGGTGAACAACTACAGCTCCACGCTGTCGGTCAAACCGGCCGACGGCGGCGGCTCGGTCGTCGAGTGGCGCGGCGCGTTCTATCGCAAGTACATGAACAACGATCCGCCGCCCGAACAGAACGACGAGGCCGCGGTCAAGGCGATCACCGGCATCTATCAGTTCGGCCTGGGCAATCTGAAGGCGATGCTGGAGAAGAAGTAGCCGAAGCGGGCGCGCTCGCGCGCCCGGTTTCCACCTTCAACGCTACATCGGCCTGACAGCCAGCATCCATGGGTATCGTGGCAGTGCATGCCTGAAGATCGCCATTCCATGCGTATCGTGGCAGTGCATATCTGAAGATCGCCATTCCATGCGGCTTGCAGACCGGTGCTTTTTGTCAAACTCTGAAACTCTCCGGTCCCCCATGCTCCAGCCATCGACCGCGCGCCTGCTCTGCCTGCTGGCCGCCTTGCTGCTTGCGGCCTGCGCGGGTTCGCGGGCGCCGCTGATCGTATCCGACCTCGATGCCGATCGCGAACTCGCGCTGCGGGTCGGACAGTCGATCGCCATCACCCTGCCGGCCGATCACGCGAGCGGTCACGGCTGGCAACTGGCGCAGCGGACGCTGGAAGCGCTCGCCCTCGACGGCGAGCCGACCACCATGCGGGAATCGGGCAACGCCTCCGGCGCGCCCGGCAGCGAGACCTGGCGCTTTGTCGCCGTGCGCGCCGGACAGGACGAGCTGCGCTTCGAATACCGGCCAGCGGACGCCGAAACGCTGCGCGTGGTCCGCTACCGCATCACCGCGCATTGAGCCGGCCGGCCGCGAACTCCGTGCCGGCCAGCGGGTCGAACCGGGTCACGGCCGCTTGCTGCCGGCATGCACGCAGGTCAACCAATCACCACAACGTCAAGGAGACCGCCTGATGAACTTTTTCCGCCTCGCACCGATCACCGCCTGCCTGCTGGCGAGCACCCTGGCGCTTGCCATGCCGGCCCGAGCCGACGCCCCCAAGGGCCTGGCCTACGTCTCGAACCAGGACGGCGAAGTCAGCGTCATCGATCTCGACAGCCTCGAAGTCACCGGCAACATCGACGTCGAGGACAAGTCGCCGCGCGGCATCGGCGTCACCGCCGACGGCCGCCTGCTGATTACCGCCAACCGCGATGGCGGCGACATATCGGTGATCGAGCGGACCAGCGGCAAGCTGATCAAGCACATCAAGATTGGCAAGAATCCCGAGTTCGTCCGCGTGCGCGGCGACCGCGCGTTCATCTCGTTTGAACCGAGCGCCAAGGGCGGTCCGCCGCCGAAGGAAGTGCCCGGCGCCGGCGCCAAGGATGACGATGACGATCGCGAGCCGGCAAAGATCGCGGTGGTCGACCTGAAGAAACTCGCGATGATCAGTCAGATCACCGGCGGGCCGGAGACCGAGGGCATCGAGTTCTCGCCCGACGGCAAGCTGATCCTGGTCACCAACGAGGCCGACAACACCGTCACCGCGCACAGCATCGCGACCGGCAAGCTGGTGAAGACCGTATCGACCGAGAAATACGGCAACCGGCCGCGCGGCATCAAGGTATCGCCGGACGGCTCGCGTTACGTCGTGACGCTCGAGTACGGCGACAGCTTCCTGGTGCTGGACAAGAACCTCAAGCCGTTGAAGGCGGTGCCGACCGGCAAGACGCCCTACGGCGTTTCCTTCGATCGCGAGGGCAAGCGCCTGTTCGTCGCCGCCTCGAAGGACAAGCTGCTGCAGGTGTTCGACGCGCAGACCTACGAGAAGCTGGCCGAGATGCCGGCCGGCGATCGCTGCTGGCACTTCAGCTTCACGCCCGATGACAGCCGCATTCTGCTCGCTTGCGGCCGCTCGAACGACATCCACGTGTTCGACGCACGGACCTACGCGCCGCTCAAGCGCATCACCGGCAAGAACCTGCCGTGGGGCATCGTCACTTACCCGAAGTCGGTGGGCAGCCTCGACGCGCCCTGAGCCGTCCGCGGCCAGGGCTTTCCGCCTCGCCGACGATGCCCGACCGACTGAGCGAGGCGGATCTCGCCGCTATTTCGGCTTCCACCCTCGGCCACTACGCGCAGCATGCGGCCGACTACTGGGCCGGCACGCGCGAGCACGATGTCAGCCAGAACATCGACGCACTGCTGCGCCACATCGGCGGCGCACCACCGTTCACCGTGCTCGACTTCGGCTGCGGACCGGGGCGCGACCTGCGCACCTTCGCTGCGCTGGGCCATGTCGCGATCGGCCTCGAAGGCGCGGCCAATGCGGCCGCGCTCGCCCGCAGCAATAGCGGCTGCGAAGTCTGGCAGCAGGACTTCCTGCGGCTCGAACTGCCGGCTGCGCATTTCGACGGCGTGTTCGCCAATGCATCGCTGTTCCATGTGCCGGGGCAGACCCTGCCCGGCGTCTTGCGTGCGCTGCATGCCACGCTCAAGGCGGGCGGTGTGCTGTTCAGCTCCAATCCGCGCGGCGAAAACCAGGAAGGCTGGCGCGACGCGCGCTACGGCGCCTACCACGATCTCGAGACATGGCGCCGCTACCTCGATGACGCCGGCTTTGTCGAACTCGAGCACTACTACCGTCCGCCCGGCCTGCCGCGCGAGCAGCAGCCTTGGCTGGCCAGCGTCTGGCGCAAGACGTAGTCAACCTGGACCGCGCGCGCTGGCCGCCACGGCCTGGGCCAGCTTGGCCCGCGCCTCGCACAACGGCGACACCGAGAACGCGGAGATCGCGTAGGCGATGAAGTCGAGCAGCGCGCCCATCGTCGCACTCCAGCCGAGGAAGCGGCTTACCGCGCCGAACATGAAGCTGTAGAGAATACCGACGGCGGTCACCACCAGCGCCGTCATGCCGGCACGGCCGAGAAGCATCGCGGCGAACAGCGCGACGAATCCCAGGCTGACGCGCGGCGGCGCGCGCAGCACGCGCGCCCCATCGCGCAACGAGTCGGAATAGGCGAACAGCGGCAAGCGTGCGAAAGATGTGGGGTTGGCGCGGGCATCGGTCGCCTCCGGGGGCGCCGGGTCAATCCTACGATGCTAGACGCGCAAGGTGTGCCGAAAAGCGAGATGGATCGATCTTCGCGCGTCTGGTTTCAGGCTGCGTCGCACAGGCACCGGACCAACTCGCGCAACGACTTAGCGGTGGAAGCGAGGTGAAACTGGCAGAAATCGGCCGGACTCGCCGACCAATTCGGCGAATGCGCCGGCATCGCCCTCCAGGCTCGCGTCAGCGTCTGCCGCAGGAAAGCCTGATCGGTGCTGTCATCGATCACCAGCACGCAACGGCGCAGCGGCACGAAGCCTGCCAGATGGCGCAACTCATGCACGCAGCCGGCGTTGCGCTCGGAGAAATTGCGCAGGTCCATCAACACCACGTCGCCTCCTTGCACGAGCCGCGGCAGCGCCTGTTCCCAAGTGTCCGCGTGGCAGAAGAAGTTGTTCACGCGAAAGCAACCGTCCAGATCAGGCGCAGTATCACGGTGCTGCATGCGCGCATCGAGCGCCTCCGCGCCAGTGATGAAATGCGTCGCGAGGCGACCGGCCAGGAAATCGAGCAACTGGTGCGGTTGCACGGTACTGTGGGCCACATCCGGGCCGGTGATCAGATCGATGCAGCCGAGATGCCGCCAATAGCGCGCAATCGCGTCGAACAGCCGGTCGCTGCGCGGCCCCAGCGAGAACACCCGCAGGAACACCAGACCGCGCGTCTGCGACGGGCGATCCGCCGCGCCATGCAGTCCTCGAACCCATGCCGCTGCGGCCTTGTAGACCGCGAAGCCCAGCGCGCCGATCAGCACCCATGCCAGACCGGCGATCGCGAGGGTCATGGCGTACCAACTTGCGAACAGCAGCCACAGGGCGTCAAGGGTAAGCGATCGATCGCTTGCCTGCTTGCGCACGTAGACGTCCTTGATCCAGCGCACGAACGCCCAGCCGGCCGCGCCGCTGCCCGTAAGCACCAGGATCGCGCAGCCGACCAGCACGCGGCGCTCCGAAATCCCGCCGGCCTGCTCGACATATTTGACCAGACCCAGCCCGCCCGGCGTCATCAGGAACAGAAGTGCCGCCATCAGACCGCTCGTCAGTGCGGTTGCGAAACCCAGCACCAGGGGTCCAACCGCACGCACCCGGCGATTCGTAAACAGAAGCAGCAGCGCGGTCGGCGGACCGTTCGCCAAGATCCACCCCGCGAGCATCTGCGGCGGATTAACGACGTAAAGGGAATCGAGGACGCTGGCACCAAGCCACCGGATCGACGCCTCAGCCACGACGATACTGACGAGGGCGGCGAGCACGAGCAGCGCGAAATACGCGGCGACAACGATCATGCGCGTTCGTCGTCCGGCCGGTGCCGTTAGCCACAAGGCCAGCAATAGCGGCCAGCTGCAAAGCCAAAGCAATAGAGCGAAGCGGGCAGGCGTTCGCAGTTCAGTAAACGCCATGCTGCCGGCGAGCGCGATGACCAGCGCGAATGCGAACCCTGCCGCGCAAGTACGCCACGCGTTCAGGCGTACCATCTGCAGGGCACGTTCGTAAAGTGCCGCACCGGCGGGACCGACTGGCGCTTCGTCGATTCGCGCGGCGCAATCGACTGCAGTTGCGCCGTCAGGCGCCAGGGCGCCGCCAGAACGCTGCAACATCGTGCGCAGCACGCTGCGTCGATAAGCCGCCAGCAACAGAATGGAAATCAACAGACCGAGCAACGACGACCCGGCGATGATCGGCAACATGCTGACGAACAAGACCTGTGGCGTCAGCGCTTCGATCATGTGATGTCGTAAAGATGAAGGGATGCTCCAAGCACGGACGACAGGCGCGTCACGGGCTACGCCGTACGAGTATCACGTCCTGCTCGAGCAGCACTTTGCCCTTCCAGTCCTTGGCGATCGACGTACAGCGGTGAGTGCGCTCGTCGCTCACCACGCAACAGTATTGGTACGAGCCAGTCAGGTTCGGCGGACTCTTCCAGACCATCGTTTGCGTCGCCTCGTCCCACTGGCCGGAAGGCAGGAAGAACGCGACGCCGGTCGAGAAGAATATCCACAACGGGTAGCCACCGATTGCCGGATCGTAGGTCATCATGCTGAAGTCGTGCGTACCGTCGGACTTCGGTCCGCTGTCACCCTGCAGAAAGCGGTTGCCAAGCACCCAGGAATTCGTGTTGACCGAGGTGACCACCGAATGCTTCGGCCGGTGCGTGCTTATCGTCACGTTCCAGGTGCCGCGGAACCGGTCGATCACCTTCAGCTTTTCCGCGATCTCTGCCACCGTTGCGCCATGAGTTTGCGCACTTGCGGTTCCGCTCGGGAATCCCAATGCCGCGCCGACCAATAGGCTGCCAACGCATGCTCGCCGCACTCCCAACGCAGCGACAGAAAGTCTGCTCACGATCCGCTCCCCGAGTTCCGGCAAGCAATCGTACTCCTGGCCACGCGCACGGCCAAGCAGGGCTTTCACTTGTCGTAGTTGGATCGAAAGTCACTGGACGTCGACTGAAGCAATCGAATCAGCGCCGTCAGAACCGCCCCTGGCAGATTCCGAGGCACGACTCAGCGAAAGAACTGCTCCCCGACATACCAGGCGCAGGCGGCGATGAAGGCCGAGCAGGGAATGGTCAGCACCCATGCCCAGACGATGCCGCCGGCCACGCCCCAGCGCACCGCCGAGATCTTTTGCGCCGAACCGACACCGACGATCGAGCCGGTGATGGTGTGGGTGGTGGATACCGGCACACCCAGGCCGGTGGCGAGGAACAGCGTGATCGCCCCGCCGGTCTCGGCACAGAAGCCGCCGACCGGCTTCAACTTGGTGATCTTCTGGCCCATGGTCTTGACGATCCGCCAGCCGCCGAACAGGGTGCCCAGGCCCATCGCCGCCTGGCAGGAGATCACCACCCAGAAAGGCAGCGCCTGGCCCTCCTGGAGCGTGCCAGCGGCGAGCAGCAGCATCCAGATGATGCCCATGGTCTTTTGCGCGTCGTTGCCGCCGTGGCCGAGGCTATAGAGCGAGGCCGAAACCAGCTGCAGGCGGCGGAACCAGCGGTCCACCTTGCTCGGGGTGGCGCGCCGGCCGATCCACGAAACCGCGATCATCAGCACGATGCCGAGCACGAAACCGAGCAGGGGCGAGAGCACGATGGCGGCGACGATCTTGCCGAAGCCGGTCGAGATCAGCGCATCGACACCGCCCTTGGCCACCGCCGCACCGGCCAGCGCGCCGATCAGCGCATGCGACGACGACGACGGAATGCCGTAGTACCAGGTGATGACATTCCAGGCGATCGCGCCGACCAGGGCGCCGAACACCACCAAGTGGTCGACGATGGCGGGCTCGATCACACCCTTGCCGATGGTGCCGGCGACATGCAGGCCGAAGAACAGGAAGGCGATGAAGTTGAAGAACGCCGCCCACGCGACGGCAAATTGCGGCCGCAGCACGCCGGTCGAAACGATGGTGGCGATCGAGTTGGCCGCATCGTGAAAGCCGTTCATGAAATCGAAGGCGAGCGCCAGCACGACGAGAAACACCAGGACTTCGAAGCTCATGATGGGCGGGCGCTCAGGCGTTCTCGAGCACGATGCCTTCGAGTATGTTCGCCACCTGGTCGCAGCGATCGGTGATTTCCTCGAGCAGGTCGTAGACGGCACGCAGCTTCATCACCTGCCTGACGTCCGGCTCGTCGCGGAACAGCTGCGCCATCGCCTTGCGATAGACGCGATCGGCGTCGGACTCGAGGCGGTCGATCTCCTTGCAGACATCGAGGATCGCCTTGGCGTTTTTCATGCTGTGCAGCATTTCGACCGCCGCCTTGGTGCGCTCGACGCACTTGACGCACAGCTCCGCCAGCGCCACCGCTTCGGGGGTCACGCTGCGGATATCGTAGAGCTGCACGGTCTGCGCGGCGTCCTCGATCAGATCGAGGATGTCGTCGAGCTTGGTGATGAGCTGGTGCACGTCGTCGCGATCGATCGGCGTGATGAAGGTCTTGTGCAGCAGTTCGACCGTCGCATGGGTGATCTTGTCGCCCTCTTTCTCGATCGATTCGATCCGATAGACGCGGCGTTCGAGGTCGTCGAACGAGACCAGCAGATCCTGCAGTTCGCGGCTGCCTTGCAGCACGCATTCGGAGATGGCGACGAAGTTGTCGAAGAAGCGGCCCTCGCGGGGCATCAGGCGACCGAACATGGCGGACTCGAATGTGAGAGCGCCTCCGCTCCAGGACGAAGGCCGGCGCCGGAATTCAACGCTGAATCGTCCGGCTGTAATATTTTTGCAACCGGATTGTAACGTTTCGCGCGCCGGCGCGCGGAACGGGCCTTTCGGGCCGGAATGGCGAGGCCCGCTGGCGCTGACGTCGCGGTATGTCAGCGCACGCCGAGCAGCTCGACCTCGAACACCAGCGTGGCGTTGGGCGGAATCACGCCACCGGCGCCGCGCGTGCCGTAGCCGAGATCCGACGGAATGGTCAGCTTGCGCACGCCGCCGACCTGCATGCCCTGCACGCCCTCGTCCCAGCCGCGGATCACGTGGCCGGCACCGAGCGGAAAGCTGAACGGATCGTCACGGTCCTTGCTGGAATCGAACTTGGCGCCGTCGGTCAGCCAGCCGGTGTAATGGACTGTAACCTGCATCCCGGCGCTGGCGGTTTCGCCACTGCCGACACTGACGTCTTCAAATATCAGCCCGCTGGCCGTGGTGACTTCGCTCATCGCCATCTCCCGTTGGAAAAAACGAGTGATGATACGCGATCCCGCCGGCACCTATTCCTTCGCCAGTTCGGCGAACTTGCGGCGGAATTTCTCCAGCTTGGGCGCCACCACGTACTGGCAATAGGGCTGGTCGGCGTTCGACGAGTAGTAGAGCTGGTGGTAAACCTCGGCCATGTAGAAGCTCGTCGCCGGCAGCAGTGCCGTGACGATGGGCGCCGGGAACACCTTGTCGGCCTCCAGTTCGGCGATCAGCGCCTGGGCGATGGCGAGTTGTTGCGGCGAGTGGTGGAAGATCACCGAGCGGTATTGGGTGCCGACGTCGTTGCCCTGCCGATTGGGCGTGGTCGGATCGTGGACGGTGAAGAACACCTCGAGAACGTCACGATAGCTGACCACGGCCGGATCGAAAGTGATGCGCACCACCTCGGCATGCCCGGTGTCGCCGCCACAGATCTGCCGGTAGGTCGGATTCGCCGTGTGCCCGCCCGAATAGCCGGATTCGGCCGCAATCACCCCGCGCATGCGGCTGTACACCCCCTCGATGCACCAGAAACAGCCACCGCCGAGGGTCGCCACTTCAGTCGCAGTCTCGCGGTTCGCCGTCGAATCGTTCATTTGAGGTTCCTTTTCGCGTATGGGTCGGCTTGGTTCTGAAGTGGCAGACAATTGATCCGCCGCAAAATTCATTTGCCGGCGTAGAGTCTAGACTGTCATATCGACACGAGGAGGCGTGCAGGAGTTGCACTCGCGACGCTATGGGCCAGGAAATCGCCGATACCCGCTTCAGCCAGGATGATTTCGCCCGCTTCGGCCGGCGGCTCGCCGAGGAGACGCAGCGCGCGCGCCAGGCTTACGCCGACGGCGAGTTCGCCGATCAACAGCGTGTCGCCGGTTTCGAACTCGAGGCCTGGCTGATCGACCGCAACTTCTACCCAGCACCCTGCAACCAGGCCTTCCTGGCGCGGCTCGCCGACCCGCTGGTGGTGCCCGAGCTGTCGCGCTTCAACATCGAATTCAACGCGACGCCGCAGACGCTGTGCGGCCGCGCGCTGTCACGACTCGAGGACGAACTGGCCGCCACCTGGAGCCGCTGCCGGCACACTGCGCACGAGGAACAAGCCACGGTGATCGCCATCGGCACCCTGCCGACGCTGCGCGAATCCGACCTGACGCTGGCCAGCATGACGCCGCTCAAACGCTACGCGGCGCTCAACCGGCAAGTGCTCGCGGCGCGCGGCGGCCGCCCACTGACGCTCGACATCGCCGGCAGCGAGCCGCTGCGCACCACCCACGCCGACGTCATGCTCGAGGCGGCGACGACATCGTTTCAGGTCCATCTGCAGGTGCCGGCGAGCGAAGTGGCGCGCCATCTCAATGCCTCGATGCTGCTGTCGGCGCCGCTGGTCGCGCTGACCGCAAACTCGCCATTCGTGTTCGGGCGCGCGCTGTGGCACGAGACGCGCATTCCGCTGTTCGAGCAGTCGGTCGATTGCGGCGACGCGGCGCATCCCGAGCATCGCCGTGTCACCTTCGGCTCGGGCTACGCCGGCGCCGACCCGACCCAGTGCTTCGCCGAGAACCTCGCGCGCTACCCGGTGCTGCTGCCGATGGAATCGGACACCCCGCCGCACGCCTACGCCCACCTGCGGCTGCACAACGGCACCATCTGGCGCTGGAACCGCATGCTGATCGGATTCGATGGCGGCGGCGCGCCCCACCTGCGTATCGAGCAGCGCGTCATGCCGGCCGGGCCGAGCATCGTCGACATGATCGCCAACGCGGCGTTCTACTACGGCGTCGTGCGCCGCCTCGCCAGCCAGGCCGAGCCGCCCGAATCGACCCTGCCGTTCGCCAGTGCGCGGGAGAATTTCTACCAGGCCGCGCGCGACGGATTGAATGCGCGCATCGTCTGGCAGGGCGGCCGCCACGGCGCGATCGCCGATCTGCTCGAACAGGATCTGCTGCCGCTGGCCCGCGCCGGCCTCGCCGACCTCGACATCGCGGGCGACGATATCGATCGCTATCTCGACGTGATCGCGCTGCGGCTGCGCACGCGGCGCAACGGTGCCGCCTGGCAGCTCGAGCATTACTCCAGGCACCACGATCTGTTCCGACTCACCGCGGACTATCTCGAACACCAGCGCAGCGGCATGCCGGTGCACGAGTGGCCGGCGTAGCATCGTTTTCGGGGCATCAGTTGCATGACTCTGATCGCATGGATCGGCTGGTTTGCGGCAACCAGTCTGTTCTGGAAGTGGATCCTGAGCTGGGGCGGCGCGGAGTGGTTCGCGGGTTGGAAGACCTTTCTGATCGTCGACTGGTTTGCGGCTGTCTGGTCGGCGGAACAGATCAAGCTGTATGCATTGCTCTGCTGGATTGCCAACGGCATCTGGTTTGTCATCGGACTGGTCTATCCCGAATACCGGTGGTGAGACCGGCACCGCAACGCGCGGATCGGATGAACCATGTGCAGCCGGCGGAGGCTCGGCGGAGCAAGGCGAAGCCATCGCCGTCGACCTTGCGGAGGAAGGCCGGATCTGCCGATTCGAGATGCAGCAGGGATATTCGCAGCCGGCTTGCATGAATTCGGAAAGGCGTGGCATGATGGGCGCCGATAATCTTGCTGGCAGCAGGAACTGTCGGTGTCTTGCGACAACCTTTGTGCCGCACGTTAAACGTCATCCGCGAGGAGGCAACATGCATTTTCCGAATACCAAGGCAGTCGTCGTCGCACTCGGCCTGGCCGCGCTCGCTCCGAACGTCAGCGCGGATACCGTGACGGTTCCCTTTAAGCGACTGACCGGCTTTTCCGGCTTCGACAAGGCGTCTACTGCCGTCTTCGTCGCCGACTTGTCCAAGCTCGGCTTTACCGAAATCGACAAGATCACGCTGTTCGACAGCAACTCGGGGGTCGGTGGTTCGCCTGGCGCCTTCTCCGGCTTCGACGTGGACGCGATCAAGCTGTCGACCACACCGGCCACCACCGCGGACGAGGCAAGCAAGGCGGCGGCGATCGAACATGCCTTCGACTTCACCCCTGCCGGGACCAGTTTCACGCCCGGCACCCAGCGGCCACCCGCCGCCCCGAAGCTTTTCGGCACCGACGCTTCCGGCCTCAACGTCAACCCGGATTCGGCCACGCTCAACACGTTCGATGCGAAGTGGTTCGTCTCGGGCTTCGTTTCCCTCGGCGATGGCGGCAGCATCGCCTTCAATCTCAAGTCACCGGTGTCCACCGCCGGCGGCCTGTATGCCTATGTCGGGGAAGTTAGCGGCAGCACGGGTGAGGCAATCTCCGGCGGACTGGTCGTTTCGTCACCCGTGCCGGAGCCTTCCACCTGGGCGCTCATGCTCGGGGGTCTCGGTATTCTCTCCGGCATGCTCTCGCTGCGTCGCGCCCGCCGGTCGACCGGCGCCTGATCCACTTTTCTCGGGGCCAGCGCGCGCCGGCCACGACAAGCTGCAAGGCCGCGTAGGTTGGGCTGACGAAGGAAGCCCAACAAAATCGTCCTCCAGTGTTGGGCTTCGCTTCGCTCTGCCCAACCTACGCACAGCAACGAAGCCTGTCGGCACCGTTCAGCAGTCGGGGTTTTCCCGCGCCAGTTCCTGGGCAATTCTCTGCTCCATGAGGCGGGCGGTGTTGACGCCCATGCTCTTGAGCTTCTGATTGAGCGCGGCGACTTCCACCAGGGTGCCGACGCTGCGTCCCGGCTTGACCGGAATCTTCACATGGGGAACCGGCACGTCGAGGATGGTCACGGTTTCCTCGCTCAGCCCGGTGCGGTCGTACTCCACCGTATCCTCCCATTCGACCAGGGTGATCACCATGGCCACCCGCTCGTCGCGGCGGATCGCCATCGCGCCGAACAGCCGGCTGACGTCGATGATGCCCAGCCCGCGCGCCTCGATGTGAAACGGCAACATGTTGGAGCCGCGTCCGATCAGGATGGAATCGTTCAGGCACTTGATGGAGACATAGTCGTCGGCGACCAACTGGAAACCGCGGCGCACCAGATCGAGGCCGCACTCGCTCTTGCCGACGCTGCTCTTGCCCTGGATCAGCACACCGACATCGTGAATCTCCATCAGCACGCCGTGCAGGGTCGTCTCCGGCGCGAAATCGTGCTCGAGGTTTTCCCACAGGCGCTTGTACAGCTTGGTCGTGCCGTGCGCACAGGTCAGGATCGGTATCGACACCTGTTCCGCCCGCTGGCGCATCGATTCGCTGGGCTGGTGGCCATTGGTGATTATCGCGCAGGGCACGTCGCCGGAGAGAATCCGGCGCAGGTGCGCCGCGACCTCGGCCGATTCGCCGTGTTCCTCCAGATAGGTCAGCTCGCCCACTCCGAGGATCTGAATGCGTTCGGAGCGAAACTCCTTGAAGTAGCCGGTAAGCTCCAGCGAGGGGCGGTTGAGTTCCCCCGTGACGATGGGCCGGTCCAGACCGAGGGCGCCTGCGGCAACCTGCAAACCCAGCATCGGATCATCGAGCAATTTGCGCACGGTAACGGTCATCGCAGCGGGCCTCCGCACCCGATTCCTGGTGATGTGGGCGTTACGATAACAGCGCTGCGCAGGATGGCAATGCTTCGGGGCATGATGTCGGCTCGCTTTTCGGCGATGCGCGAGCTCCGTTTCGCGCAGCCTGGGGCCTGCCTTCCCGAACCCCGGATCGTCGATCGCCGCGCGTAGAACCGGCACCGCCAGCGCCGCTGGCCGAACCGCCGGATATTCAGCACCTCGGCGAGCCGCATGGAATGGCGCTCTGCGGCATGCCATCGCCAGCAGCGCCATTCGGTGAAGCTCCTGGCGATGGCATGCCGCAGAGCGCCAACTGGTGCGGCCTCTGGCAGGGCACCCCGCCGCCCATCACACGGGCTTGCCTTCCACCGCGCGTCGAGACGCAAGGTGGATCACGCGGTTCGCCACCCGATCGACATGAATTCCGGCGATTCCGGTAGGCTGACTGCACCGTCTGTTTTGGCCGCTCCCGCGGGACCTTGAACACTTTTCTCCTCGAGTCGCTTGCCGGAATGACAACCACTGAATTCCTGATTTCCTCCTTGCCGATGTTGATCATGCTTGCTGGCGCGGTATTGTTTCTTCGCAGGGTCGGCGCCTTTGAACAGCGAGACCATCGCAAGCGGGTAGAACAACTGCTGGAACGCATAGCCGATGCCGTCGCGAAGAACGAACATCGGTAGTGTCACAGCGGCAACGCTCGTTCCGCCGTTCAATCGGGCCGGATCGAGGGCACGCAGGGCAGAGATGGCGCACCGGGGCTGCCTGCCCGTCATGGCGTCCGTTTTTCGGGGGCAAGCTCACGATCGTTCTGGATCCCGGCTTCGCACGCGTTGTCGGGATTTGGATCGAGCCTGTCCGATGCGCTGTCGTCCGCGATTACCGGCGTTGCATACCTTGTTCCATGGTCCCTGGTGCTTCTGGCGTTTGCCTGGGGTGGTCGCAAACTGTGGGTGTTCATCAATCGCGCGAAGAAACAAGGATGACTGGGCTCGCCATGAAAACGCTGAAACTCATGCTCGTGATACTCGTCGCAACGCTGTCGGCATCGGCTTCGTTGGCACAGGAGAAACCCGCGAAGCTTGCCAAACGCATCGCGCCCATCGTTTTCAACGGCACCGAGTATCATTTTCGCTGGTCGCAAGGTGGTCAGTTCGAATTCACGCCGTCCGGTCAGGAGAACCTGGACGCCTGGACCGACATGTTGACCATCTGGGACTAACGCGACGTCAATGACGGAGAGTCCCTGGCGCAAGTGGCGAATCGGACACTCGGCAGATACCGCGAATCGAATGGCGTCATTGTCCATACGCGTTCCGTGCCGAAGACGGACAGGAAACCGGCCGAGCATTTCGTTGCGGCTGTGCTCGGCAACCAGACCCTTCTGGAGTTCGTCGCCGCGCGATTCCTGTTGCAGGAGGGCCGCGGGGCAAGCGTCATCTATTCGCACCGCATTTACGGCACGCAACTCGGCAAGCAGATGAACGCCTGGATGGCGGAGAACGGCGCTGCTGCGGGAGACCAGGTCATGAGCCTGGATGCGAGGCCGATCCTGTCGTCGATCAAGGAGTGAACGGGGTGCGAACCGATCGGCGGCAGGGCTGATGCCGCGTTTGTTTCACTGCGGCCCGTTTGCATCGCCGGGGCGGGTTGAACCGCACCGCATCGTGACGAAGCGAAAGGGTTTTCAGTGCGCATCACATCGATTCTTGTTCTGCTCGCGCTCGCACTCGGACTGCCTGCGTCGGCATTCGCGCAGCATCCGCCCCGGCGGCCACCCAAACTCCTCCACTTGTGGCCACTTGAAAATCCCCCACCCAGGTGCATGCCGATGACCTAATTGTCGGCAATGTTGGTGGTGGCGCGGACAGGACATCATCGCCCCTCGATTCCAACGGGGGGTAGAGGAGGTGAATGTCTTGAAGCCGCATCAGAAGAGCACGGTCGTAACGCTGCTGCAGAACGGGGTCTCGCAGCGCGAGATCTGGCGCAAGACGGGGATCGATCGTAAGACGATCCGCAAGCTTGCCCAGGAGACCGAAGCCGAGGCAAATTCCCCCATGGCCACCGGCTCGCCCGGGCTGGCCGTTCAAATTCCTCCACCCTGGCCACCGGCGCTGGCGCCCGATCCATCCCCGCTGCGGCTACCTGCGCCGCCCGTTCAGCCTGCGAGCCGCACCGGGCATGGATCGAGGCGCAGGTGCGTTTGGGTCGCAACGCCATGGCGATCTACCAGGATCTGGTGGATCGCTTTGGCTTCGAGGGCCGCTACAACAGCGTCAAGCGCTTCTGCCGGGCGCTGCGCACCCAGGCGCCGGAGCAATTCGACCGGCTGGAGTTCCTGCCCGGGGAAGAGGCACAGGTCGACTACGGCGAGGGCGCGCCCACGCTTCATCCGAGCGGCCGGTATCGCAAACCGCGGCTGTTCGTGATGACGCTTCGCTACTCGCGCCGCTCGTATCGGCAGGTGGTGTGGAAGTCGAGCAGCCAGGTGTGGGCGTGGCTTCACGAGCAGGCCTTCCGCTACTTCGGCGGTTGCTGCCAGTACGTGGTGCTCGATAACCTGAAAGAGGGCGTCATCCGCCCGGACATCTACGAGCCGCAACTGAACCGCCTGTACGCGGCGATGCTCGCCCATTACGCGGTCGTGGCCGATCCGGCCCGCGTTCGTGATCCGAACCGAAAAGGGTCCGTGGAAAACGCGATCCAGCACACCCAGGCCACGGCTCTGGCGGGGCGGCGCTTCGAATCGATCGAGGCGCAAAACGCCTTTCTCATGCATTGGGAAGAGAAGTGGGCCGCCCAGCGCATTCACGGCCGGGCCAAGCGCCAGGTCGAGGAGATGTTCCAGGAGGAGCGCGCCCACCTCAAGGCGTTGCCTATCGAGGGCTTCCGCTACTTCGAGGAGGGCACGCGCACGGTGCAGGACGACACCACCGTTCAGGTTGACAGCGCCTGGTATGCCGCGCGCCCGGCCCCGATCGGCGCCGAGGTGTTGGTCCGCCTCTATGAGCACGAGATCGAGATCCGCGACCTGCACACGCTGGCGCTGATCCGCCGCCATACGCGCGCGAGGCGCAAGGGCGCAGTCGAACTGCCCGATGCCGAGCGCCTGTTCAACCCCTCCCGCCAGACACACCAGATCCTCAAGCGCGCCGAGCACATCGGCCCCCACACCCACGCGCTGTGTCGCGCGTTGTTCGAGCAACGTGGGCGCGAGGCGCAGAAGAGCATGTGGGGTATCGTGGGGCTGCACCCGCGCTATCCGGCCTGCATCCTGGAGCAGGCAGCCGCCAGCGCGCTCGCCCGCCACATCCACGCCTACAAGGCCGTGCGCGCGATCGCTGAGCAACTGCTCGCTCAGGCCATCGCCCGGCTCGATGGAACCCAGCCGGAATTGCCCCTGGGTGACGCTGGCTCGCCGCTCACCCAGCAGCACGAGCTCATCCGTGATCCCGCCGAGTATGCCGCGTTCTTCAACCGCAGTGTCGGCACGGAGCCGTTGGCGCCCGATACGCCCGCACCCTCACAGGCAACCGAGCGCGTGCAGCCACCGCTGGGCGAACCACAAGCGCAGGACTGCGCATGAGTACGCGGTGCACTCGCAACACCTGGGGGCGCCGCCCCCAAACCCCTGCACTCGCCGTAAGGCAGGCCGGCAGGCGAAAGAACTGCCTGCCAACCCGCCAGGAGCGTATTTCTCCGGTCGCCGTCAAGGGTGCGCTGCGCCGGGCGAGAAAACCCCTCGCCCGCCCTTGACGGAACCGCCGCCACGCCGGGCTCAACGCCGACAAACCCGCGGCGTCCAAGCTCAACGCCCGCGCACGCCCAGCACCGATACCACCCATTACCCACCGTCCAGGAGACCCCAAGCCATGAGCATGAGCATGATGGAAATCGAAAAACCCTCAAACAGCTGCGCCTGTCGGGCGTGCGTGCCACCCTGGAGACGCGCCTGATCGGGTCCCAGGCTTCCAGCCTGTCGTTTCTCGAGACCTTCTCGGCCCTGCTCCAGGATGAGCTGGACCGGCGCCAGTCTCGCCTACTGGAGCGCCGCTACCAGCTCTCCGGGCTCGAGGAGCGCGCTTCGCTGGCGGAATTCGACTGGGGCTACAACCCCAAGATCCCCAAGCGCACCTGCTTCGAGCTGCATACCCTGAAGTTCATCGCCGAGGGCGACAGCGCACTGCTGATCGGTCAGCCCGGCACCGGGAAGAGCCACATCGCCAAGGCGATCGCCTATTCGGCGCTGCGCTCGGGGCTGCGCGTGCTCTACGGCGAAGCCGATGAGCTGCTCGCCAATCTCGCTCAGGGCGCGAGCGCCGACAAGCGCAAGCTGCTCAAGCCCGTCATCGACGCCGACCTGCTGGTGCTCGACGACTTGTTCCTGGCCCGCCACCTCCCGGCCGAGGCCGCCGACGCCCTGCAATCGATCCTGCACAAGCGCTACAAGCTGCGACGCAGCTCGCTCATCACCTCAAACCGCATCATCGAGGATTGGCACAAGTTTCTCGGCGACGCCGCCCTCACCACCGCCATCCTCGACCGCCTCCTGCACCGCAGCGTCCTGCTCGAGTTCCGCGGCAAAAGCTATCGCCTCAAAGAGGCCGCCAGCCGACTTGCCAAAGCTACCCATCCCGAGTAACAATCCCCACACTCCTGTCCTCGCCCCTGGGGGATTTTGACCTGGCCACAGGTGGAGGAATTTCAAGTGGCCGCCGGGGTCCGGTACGGAGCGCCGGCTTTCAGGCATACCTGTTCAACAGCAGGACCGGCGCCTTGTCCGGCGACATGCTGGCAAAGGACGCGCCCATTCCCGACAAGGCGCGGATTCGTCTGCTGGCAACCGAAAGCGGTTCCATGCCGTTTGCCGCGAATCGCGGCAAGGCGAGCAGCCGCGTGATGCTGGACAGTACGTCAGGCCTCGGTCCGGTTAGCGCCGAAGGCACCACCCATGTGGGCTTCTGGCTTGCCGGCACCGGGTGCCGATCGATCAGCCTGAAAGCATCATTGATCGGCGTCAGGGATGCGGCTGCTCTGACCGAGGTATTGCCATTTGCATGTTACGAATGAGGCGGATCGCAACTGCGGGTTTTGTTTGGGAGGACGATCATGCAGGCACTTCCATGCAGCGCGAATTGCGCCGCCAGTTCGAACTGGCCGATGCCAATTGGCAAGCCTGGACGCCACGCTGATACCCGGAACCGGCAAGGGCTGAACCTGGCTGGGCTGGGCGAGCCGAGCCATGCCAGGCCCGACAGCATAGGGAGGCGCGTTGGGCTTCCTGCGTCAGCCCAACCTACCGATATCTATGTCCTGGACCCCGTTTGCGCGACTTGCGCGGGCGGCTGGTTTTGCAGGAATCGCTCGGCCGAAACCGGATCGCGCGCTGCGTCGATGTCGTGGTGCAACTCGCCGGCCAGAAAGCGCCGCACTACCGGCGTGACGAGTTCTCCCTGCGTCAGCAGGAACAGATGGCCGCAGTCCAGGATCGCCAGCCGCGCGTCGGGAATCAGGAACCTCATGATTCGCGCGTTGATCGCGGGCACCAGCGGGTCGTCGGCGCCGGCCATGATCAGCGTCGGCTGGCGCAGCGCGAACAGCCAGTGCAGGCTGGTCCAGCCGGTCGCGGCAAAGAGCTGCCACAGATAGCCCAGGGTGCGCGGCGGCATCATCTCGCTGACATGGCTGAGCGCGTACTCTGGGTTGTTCCTGAATACGCCGCCGAAGATCGTGCCGGCGTGCCTTGCCAGGTAGTTCGGGTCGGCCTGCCGGGCGGCCTGCGCCAGCATGAACATTGCATAAGGATTGCCGGGCACGGCAAAGGCGCCGTTGGAAGTCGCGGCCAGGATCAGGCGCCGGCAGTGTTGCGGGAAACTGTGCGCAAACTGCTGGGCGAGCAGGCCGCCCCAGGATACGCCGAGCACATCCACCTGCTGGTAGCCCAATTGAACGATCACCCGCGACACCAGCCTGGCAAGGCCCGACAGACGGTAGGGCAGGATGCTGGTCGATGAACCGCCGGCCCCCGGCACATCGAAGGCGATCACCTCGGTCCCCTGCATCTGCTCGGCGAACGGCCTGAGCACCTCGATGTTGCCGCCGATGCCGTTCATGAGCAGCAGCGGCGTCGATGTCGTATCGCCCGGCCACACCGCAACGCGAATCCTGCGGCCGCCGATGTTCACATACTGGATTTGCATGCGCGTCCCTTTCCGTTCAGGTGCGGATCAAGGCCCGAGCACAGCGCCACCTGCGCATCATCCCGCAGTAGATCCGATCGTCGGACACGATATCACGGCAATCCGCGGCTCGAAGCGTCGCGGTCTGACCGCCATCCGCCCGCCCCCTGCGAGGGGGACCGTGTGCGGCCGGCGCGCTGGCCTGCGCCGCCGTGACCGTTCCGACGGCATACAATGGCGAAATAGGAATCACGCCCAACGACTCGTCCACCTCACACCCATGCACAGCGGTCTGGAAGGCGTACTGATCCTGCTCATCGCTGCCGTCCTCGCGGTGTGGGTGGTGCGCCACCTGCATCTGCCGGCCTTGCTCGGTTATCTGCTGATCGGCATCGCCGTCGGCCCGCATGGACTCAGTTGGCTGCCGCGCACCGATGTCACGGACGTGCTCGCCGATTTCGGCGTGGTGTTCCTGATGTTCTCGATCGGGCTGGAATTCAGCCGGCCGCGACTGTTCTCGATGTGGCGGCTGGTATTCGGCCTCGGCAGCGCGCAGGTCGCCGTGACCATCCTGGTCACCGTCGGCCTGGCCAAGTTGTTCTCCATGACGTGGCAATACGGCCTGGTGCTCGGCAGCGCGCTGGCGATGTCTTCGACCGCCATCGTGTCCCGGCTGCTAGCCGAGCGTGCCGATCTGCACTCGACGCCTGGCCGCCAGACGATGGGCGTGCTGTTGTTCCAGGATCTGGCCGTGGTGCCGCTGATGATCGCCATACCGGCGCTTGCCAGCGAGCGCGCCGAGCTCCTGCCCGCGCTCGGGCTGGCCCTGGGCAAGGCGGCGCTGATCCTGGCCGGCCTGCTGTTCGTCGGCCAGAAACTGATGAGCGGCTGGTTCGACCTGGTGGCGCGGCAGAAGTCGACCGAGCTGTTCATGCTCAACGTGCTGCTGCTGATCGTCGGCCTCGCCTTCCTGACCTCCGTTGCCGGGCTGTCGCTGGCGCTGGGAGCGTTTCTCGGCGGCGTGCTGATTTCGGAGACGCTGTACCGGCACCAGGTGGCGTCGGTGATCCGGCCGTTCCGCGACATCCTGCTCGGCCTGTTCTTCGTCATCGTGGGCATGCAGCTCAACCTGCAGTACGTCGCGGCCAATCCGCAATGGATTGCGGCGATGCTGGCACTGGTGCTGGTGGGCAAGGGCGTCATCGTCTTCATGCTGTCGCTGCTCATCCGCAACCAGGTGCCCACCGCGCTGAGCACCGCCGTGCATCTGGCGCAGGCGGGCGAGTTCGGATTCGTCCTGGTGGCCGAAGCGGTGAATGCCCGGCTGCTCGACCCCGGCACGCAACAGGTGACGCTGGCCGCCATGCTGCTGTCGATGCTGTTGACACCGCTGCTGATCGAGCGCGGCAACCGCTGGAGCCGACGTCTGTCGCAACGACACGGCAGGCTCGCGCACCATGACATCGAGGAGCAGACGCGCCAGGTCTCCAGCCACGTCATCATCTGCGGCTACGGCCGCACCGGACAGAGCCTGGCGCGATTCCTCGACCGCGAGAACATCCCCTTCGTCGCACTGGACACCGATCCGCAACGGGTCCGTCAGGCGACCGCGGGCGGCGAGCGTGTTCTGTTCGGCGATGCAGACCGGCGCGAGGTCTTGCTGGCTGCCGGGCTCGAGCGTGCGCGTGCCGTGGTGCTCGCCTACGCCGACCTCGAATCGGCGGTCAAGGTTCTGCGCGTCGTGCGCGAAATCCAGCCGCATTTGCCGGTCATCGTGCGTGCCAAGGACGACGCCCAACTGGATCAGTTGAAAGCTGCGGGTGCCACCGAAGTGGTGCCGGAGATTCTCGAAGCGAGCCTGCAGCTCGCGATGCAGACGCTGAGCCAGCTCGGCGTGCCGGCCTCTCGCACGATGGAGCGGGTGCGCGAGATCCGCGGGCAGCGCTACGAGGTGTTGCGTCACTTCTATCGCGGCGAGGAAGACCAGTTGCGCGATATGCGGACGGCACACCTGCAGCCGCGGCGGGCGCTGGAGGTGCCGTCCGCCGCGCACGCCATCGGCAAGCGCTACCTGGCACTCGAATTGACCCGCTTTCCGGTCAAGTTGATCGGCTTCGTGCGCCACGGCATACGCTGCGACGATCCGGCCGAAGAAGCGACCGTCGCCGCCGGCGACGTGATCGTCCTCGCCGGGGCCGACCCAAAGCTCGAGGCGGCCGAACAATATCTGCTCGCGGGCACTGAGCCCGCGGCACCGCCGCAGAGAACAGCCGGATAAGCGATGCTACCTGGCGAAACTGCAGGCCTGCCGGCAGCGCTGCGGGCGCTGACGACGAGCCCGGTGATCTCGTTCAGCGCCCCGAGGCCGTCGAGCATCACATTGGGCAATAGGGCCTGCGCCTGCGGCGCCGTGGCGACGAACTGCCGCGGATCTTCGGGAGCCTTTCAGTCTGCCTGTCGTCCTCTGATAAATCCGAGTGAGATGCAAGCTGCGCAACGCTAAGGCGTTAAGCAAATATAACTTGAACAAACTGTGCCATTCGCTATTATGAAGGCATGGGTGATCTGTCGGCGATCGAGGCGAAATTTCTGGCGCTATCCGGGCGATTGGATGAAGCGACCTTGCGGATGTGGGCTGCGACCGAAGCAAGGAGTCTCGGTCGTGGAGGAGTGAGTGCGGTCGCCAAGGCGATTGGCATGTCGCGAACCACCATTCACGCGGGCCTTGCGGAACTGAAGGCAGCGGCGGCGCCAACACCCGAGATCAAACGCGAAACTCGGCCCCGCATTCGAGCGGCGGGCGGTGGTCGCAAGAAACTGACGGCCAAGGATGCCGATCTGTTGCGCGATCTGGATGCACTGGTTGAGCCCACGACGCGTGGCGATCCGATGTCACCGCTGCGCTGGACCTGCAAGAGCACCTACCGATTGGCGGAAGAACTCCAGCGGCAGGGGCATGAGGTCAGTCAGCGGACCGTCTGCGACCTGCTGACGCAAATGGAATACAGCCTGCAATCAACCCGGAAGACGCGTGAGGGTGGGCAGCATGAAGATCGGGATGCGCAGTTTGCACACATCGCCCGAACGGTCGCCGAATACCAAGCCCAAGGAGATCCCGTGGTTTCCGTCGATACCAAGAAAAAGGAATTGATCGGCGACTTCAAGAACGCAGGGAAGGAATGGCAACCCAAGGGCACCCCCGAGGAAGTCCGGGTCCATGACTTCATCGATCCTGACTTGGGCAAGCTTGCCCCGTACGGCGTCTACGATCTAACCGCCAATGCTGGCTGGGTCAATGTCGGCATCGATCACGACACGGCCGAGTTTGCGGTGGAGAGCATTCGCCGCTGGTGGCGCGAAATGGGCGCGGCGACCTATCCGCATGCCGCTCGTCTGCTCATCACCGCAGACTGCGGTGGCAGCAATGGTCACCGGGTACGTTTGTGGCGAAGAGAGCTCCAGAAACTTGCCGACGAATTGATGCTGACGGTCCAGATCTGTCACTTCCCACCCGGCACCAGCAAGTGGAACAAGATCGAGCACCGCATGTTCTGCCACATCACCGCCAACTGGCGCGGCAGGCCGCTGATCAGCCGCCAGGTTGTCGTGAATCTGATCGGCAGCACGACGACGCGCGAAGGGTTGCGCATCAAGGCCGGCCTTGATGAAAACACCTATGCGAAGGGGATCAAGGTCACCGACGAGGAACTCGCTACTCTCGCCATCGAGCGCGACGAATTCCATGGCGAATGGAACTACCGATTGTCGCCACGGAATCAGCACGTCTAAACTTAATTGTTCAAGTTATTATTGCTCGACGCCTAACCGAGCTCCAGGGTATCGCCGTTGCCGAGGAACAGATCCGTCCTGGAGCCATTGCGGGCGCTGCCGCGTACGATCGGCAAACCCATGTCGATCATCTTCTGGACTGCTTTGGGCCCGGTGCAGTGATTGCACCCGAGCTTTTCGATCGGGTAGCGACCCAGTGCCGCAACGAGTTGCTCCCGGTCGTCGTCCCATTCGCCGAATGGCGAGATGTGCAGGCCGCCATAAACGGCATGGATGCGCTCGCCGTTCTCGAAGGTGCGACCGGCGTATTCGAGCAACTGGATCACGCCGCCATGCCCGCATCCGGTCAGCATCGCGATGCCTTTGTCCTGGATGCCACAGTACAGGACGTTTTCCCCCTGCACCTGCAGCAGGGTGCTCATCTCGAAATTGACCAGAGCGAAGCCGGGGAATAGCAGCAGCGGCTCGTCGGGCCGGGCGGTGATGAGTTGCCCGCGGTGTCCGTTGGCCTTGATGAGTTCCATTCCCTCCTGGTGAAACCCCGCCGGCAGGTAGATCGTGATGTCGGGCCGGTGCCTGAGTGTCGCGCCGATTCCCCAGAAGTGGTCGAAGTGTTCGTGGCTGATGATCAAGCACTCGATCTCGCCGTCCGCCAGCATCTTGTCGACGCCCTCCTCAGCGAATCGCTTCTTCATCCACGCCGCTCCCCAGCCGGTGTCGAAGAGCAGTTTGTGGATCCTGCCATCGACTTCCTCGGCTTCGATCAGGGCTGAAGAACCGGCTGCGTTCTCGGGGTGCAGATCTCCAAACGGCGGCCAGCGCAACTGGTATTGGCTGACGCTCATGCCACCGGCCGCCTTGACGTCGCCGAGCAGCGTGGCGTCGTCGAACCAGCCGGTCTCGGAGATACACCGTACTTTCAGGCGCCGCAAAACGCCGAGTTCCATCCTCTGCTGAGCGTCTGTCATGGCATTGCTCCATTGCGAGGTAATGTCACCCGACCCTACCCGCACTTTGATGCAGCTGCCATGATCGACGTCAAGTCGATTCATGTTTGTGAGCGCCGCGGGCCCGCGGGATTGCGGAGCGTGGTTTCGAAAGTCCGATGCCCGGGTATCTGTCGGATGCCATAATCGGGAAAGGACAGCCGTGGTCCGTGCGCGACCGGAGGCAATCCTCGGCGTGCTGGATCCCGGCGAGCGGATCGTCACTCGCGGGCTCGTCGAGCGAACGCGGGTGGCATCTGCGGATACGTGACTGGATGCTTCGCCAGGAGACACCGATGGCTACCCTCCTCCCCCTGCATGCGACACACGTGGTCAGCAACCAGAGCACGCCGCTTGCCGACACCAATCTGTTTGCCGGCAACCGCCCGTTGCAGGATGCGCTGGCCTTCCACCTGGGCTCGGCGGACGATGCGCGGCGCCGCGCTTTGGGCGCGCAGTGGGGCAGTGCCGCGATGCAGGCGCACGCCAAGCTAGCCAATGTGCATACGCCGCGGCTGCTGACCCACGATCGCTGCGGCAACCGCATCGACCGCGTCGAGTTCCACCCAAGCTACCACGCGCTGATGAGCGCGGCGGTCGGCGCGGGCCTGCACGGCACGCCGTGGGCACGCGGGGCGGGCGCGCACCTCGAGCGGGCCGCCGCCTTCATGCTGTTCACCGAACTTGAACCGTCGACGCTGTGCCCGATCTCGATGACCTACGCCGTCACGCCGGCGCTGCGCGGCAATGCGGCGGTGTTTGCACAATGGTTCGGCAAGTTGAGCAACACCGAGTATGACCCGCGGCTGGTGCCATTCAGCGAGAAGAGCGGTCTCACCATGGGCATGGGCATGACCGAAAAGCAGGGTGGCTCGGACGTGCGCGCCAACACCACGCGCGCCGAGTTCGCCGACGACACCCACTGGGGCCGCTGCTATCGCGTCACCGGCCACAAGTGGTTTCTCTCGGCGCCGATGTGCGATGCCTTTCTGGTGCTGGCACAGACACCGGCGGGCCCGAGCTGCCTGTTCATGCCGCGCGTCCTGCCGGACGGTGACCTCAATGCTCTCCGCATCGAGCGGCTGAAGGACAAGTTGGGTAATTGCGCCAACGCGAGTTCCGAGGTGGAGTTCGCCGGCGCGCTCGCCTGGCAGGTCGGCGACGAGGGGCGCGGCGTGGCGCAGATACTCGAAATGGGCAGCCTGACCCGGCTCGACTGCGCGCTCGGCACTGCCGGGCTGATGCGCCAGGCACTGAGCCTCGCGCTGCATCACTGCGCGCAACGCAGCGCCTTCGGCAAGCCGCTGATCGTTCAGCCGCTGATGCAGAACGTGCTGGCCGACATGGCGCTCGAATCCGAGGCCGCCACCGCGCTGGCACTGCGCCTGGCGCGCACGGTCGACCGGCAGAACGACCCGTTCGAGGCGCTGATGCGGCGCCTGCTGACGCCGGTGTCCAAGTTCTGGATCTGCAAGCGCGGCAGCGCACTGGCGCAGGAGGCGATGGAATGCCTGGGCGGCAACGGCTACGTCGAGGAATGCGGCGAAGGCGTGATGGCGCGCATCTACCGCGAGATGCCGGTCAATTCGATCTGGGAAGGCGCCGGCAACATCATGGCGCTCGACCTGCTGCGCGCGCTGAAGAAGGGCAGCGAGCTTGCCGAAGCGCTCGCGGCTGAACTCGCCCCGGCGCACGGTGCCCACGCCGCATTCGACCGCTTTGCCGCCGCGCTGCCGCGGCGTATCCAGGACGCCAAGCAGGAGACCAACGCCCGCCGTCTGGCGCAGGACGTCGCGCTGGCCGTGCAGGCCGCGCTGCTGCGCCAGCACGCGCCGCAGTACGTGTTCGATGCATTCTGCGCCTCGCGCCTGGGCGGCGACTGGGGCCAGGCCTTCGGCACGCTCGGCCCGGGAACCGATTTCGCGGCCATTATCGCGCGGGCGATGCCGGACTGAGACCGGGCCGCCGAAATCGCGTCCACTCGCACGGCCAAACGCGGCCGGCCGTGCGAGTGGAGCCGATCCTTGATTCGGCCACGTCAGCCAGCAGGCTGCGATCTGCGATGCCATGCGATGTGACTATAGCCATCGCGAAAAACCGCCCACACGGCATGCGGCCGCACTGCCGCCAGCGGTGCCTCGAGCAACCGCAACAACCGCGAAGGACTGTCAGGCTTCAGGATCTGCTGCATCGTCAAGCGGGCAAACCGGCGCCCGCCAGATGGCGATGGCCCGCGGGGCCGCTTGGGCTGAGCGTCTGCGGGCATCCGGGGGCGGACGTCAGGGGACGGCCGCGGACCCTGTAGTATGATCGGACATCCTCGCGCATCAGCTTTGCCGCGGACATCGACCCGATGAACAAGGCGGTGCCGCAGTTCTGCCTGCTCTGTTGCACACCGGCATTGGGATTCCCTTGAAACCGATCCGCATTCTCCTGCTCTCGGGCGGCAGCTTGGTCGGCCAGAATGTGCTCGACTCGCTGGCGGATCGGCGCGACGCGGTCGAACTGATGGCGACCAACAGCGTGGCGACGGATGTGTCGCTGTTCGAGTTCGACAGGGTGTTTCTGACGCCACCGACCGCGCAGGATCCCGCAGTCTTCGCCCGGCGTCTGAGCGAAATTCTCGACGAGCACGATCCCGATCTGGTGATCCCCTGTCGTGATGACGACGTGGTGTTTCTCGCGCAGTTGGCCGAACGCCGTCCCGATATCGCCGGCCGGTTCCTCTGCGGCAGCACGGCCGCCGCCCTGGCCAGCGTCGACAAGTGGGCGAGCTGGCAATTCGCCAGGGACCGCGGACTGCCGTTTGCGCCTACGGCAGCGACCCCGCTGGCGCCGAGCGGAGCTCGCACCTTTGCGGACGAGCATGGCCTGCCCCTGATCGCTAAACCCAGATGGGGATTCGCTTCGCGCGGCGTTCGTATCCTCGTGAATCACGCGCAAATTCTGCGTGCGTCGTCGCACGATGGCCATGTCATTCAGGCGTTTCTCGGTGATGCGCGTGGCGTGACCGACTACCTGCAGAACCTCGAGCAGGCCGGTATTCCACTGTTCCACTCTTTCGAGGGCATCAAGCATTCGATCCAGATCGTCATCGCACCAGACGGCACCTCGGCCGGAAGCTTCTGTTCGCGCAACGTCAATCGAAACGGCACCAGCCTGCGACTCGATCGCTACGAAGGGGCGGACGCGCAGGCGATCGCCGATCGCTGTCACGACGCCTTTTCGGAAGCCGGCTGGCGCGGGCCGCTGAACATCCAGTGCCAGCAGACGCCGGACGGCAACATCCTGATCTACGAGTTCAACGGCCGCATTTCGGGCGCGACCGCAGCGCGCCGCGTGATGGGCTTCGACGAACTGGGGCTCGTGGTGCGAGCCTTTGCCGGGCGCGAATTGCCGCCCAGCCGCGCTGCGGCATGCCGGGTCGACACGGTGATCCGCCGCGCAATCGACATCGCCTTGCGGCAGGATCTGATCGAACAACTCGAACGCGACCAAACCTGGCAAGGGTCGCCCCAATGAACATCGACTCCTCCTTGAAAACGCGGTCTGACGCCCGCATCCGGTCGGCGACCCGGACGCGGCTAAGCCGGGCGCTCCCGGGCTGGCCGCCGGGGTTCGATCCGCAGCGCAACCATCTGATCGGCGTGCTGATCGGCGAAGGCGTCGGCGCCGAAGTCGTGCCGGCCGCGCTGCAGGTGCTGCAGGCGCTTGCCACGAAGAGTTCGCGTCGCTTCGAAGTGCGCACGGGCGGCCTGATCGGCACCCTGGCACAGCAAGCCGGCGGGCGCAGCCTGAGCGAAGAGGTCGCCCGGTTCTGCAGCGAGGTTTTCGATGGCGGCGGTGCGATATTGTGCGGCCCGGGCGGCGGACGTTTCGTATACGAGACGCGCGCCCGTTTCGGTCTGTTCTGCAAGCTGTCGCCGCTGCGGCCGCTGCCGGCATTGGCCGACGCCGGCATCGTCCGGCCCGAGCGGCTGGCCGGCGTGGACGTGGTCGCGGTCCGCGAAAACTCGGGTGGCCTGTACTTCGGCGAGTGGGGCCGCGAATGCCGGGATGGCGAGGCCGAGACGGCCTACCATCGAATTTCCTACCGTGCCGGCGAGGTCGATCGCATCATCGAGGTGGCCTGTCGGCTTGCGCAGGCCCGTCGCGGCAAGGTCTGTGTGACGGTCAAGCCATCGGGCGTTCCATCGATCAGCGAGCTCTGGGAAGATCGGGCGCAAGAGGCCGCCCGGCGACTCGATGTCGACCTGCGAATGCTGGAGATCGACAACGCCGCCTACCAGCTGATTGCCAATGCCGGCGAATTCGATGTGCTGGCCTCGCCCAACATGTTCGGCGATATCCTCGCCGATTGCGGCGCGCTGTTGCTCGGCTCTCGCGGCATGTCGTTTTCGGGTAACTTCGGCGACGGCGGGCGGGCGATCTACCAGACCGGACATGGCGCGGCTTACGACATCAGCGGGGCCGATGTCGCCAACCCGGTCGGGCAGATCCATGCGCTCGCCATGATGCTTCGCGAGAGCTTCGACTGGGAACAGGGCGCCCGCCTGGTCGAGGACGCGGTGGCGAGCGTTTTCGCCGAGGGATTTCGTACGCCCGACGTCGCCGGCCCGGGGAGTCGCGTGGTCGGCACCCGCGAACTCACGCAACGGATCTGTCGCGCAATCGAACAATCCGCCGCGACAGACGAAGCGCCCGCGCCGGGTTCGGCGGATGGGCGTTGAGTCGGCGCGGCGAGCGGTTCGGCGCCCCGGCGTCTGGCCGCAAGCTGCGAATCGCCGTGCGAGCGGGAAACACCCATGAAGGCGGCATTGCTGCTGGTCGATGTGCAGCAGGATTTTCTGTCGCGCCCCGGGCTGGTGCCCGATGCGACGGAGCTCGAGCGGCGCCTGGCCGGCCTGATCGCCGCATTTCGCCGCAATCGCCTGCCAGTCCTGCACAGCCGCACGCTGATCGGCAGCGATGGGCGCGGCCGGATGCCGCATTGGGTTCGCCTCGGCCGTCTGTCCTGCGTGGCGGGGAGCGCCGGCGCTGCACCGCCGCCCGCGCTCACCGAGGCGGAGTCCGAACCCGTTCTGGCCAAGCCGTTCTTCAGCGCCTTCGGAAATCCCGCGCTCGAACGCACGCTCCGCGCGGCCAGCGTCGATACGCTGATCATTGCCGGTGTCTATACCCACGCCTGCGTCCGTGCAACGGCGCTCGATGCCTACCAGGCGGGTTTCGCGGTGTGGATCGCCGCCGACTGCATCGCCTCCGATGCGCCGCTGCACGCCCGGCTCACGCTCGACTACCTCGACGCCAGGGCGGGCGAAGTGCTACCCAGCGCCGCGATCGCGGACCGGCTGGGACTGACGCGCCCGGCTGCCGCGGCGGATGCGCCAATCGAGACGACGCCGGTCGGCCATGTCGCCGGCCGCTGGCAGGCCGCCAGCGGACATGAGTTGTGGATCCAGCATGATCCGGCCGACTGGCGGCGCTGCCTGGCCGCGGTGCCGCTCGGGCGCAGTGCAGACGTCGAGCGGGCGGCGACCGGTCTGGCAGCCGGCCAGCGGCAGTGGTCTCGACGGGCGATCGACGATCGGGCGGCGCTGCTGTCGCAGTGGGCGGACGCCCTGCTGGCGCGCGAGGATTCGCTGGTCGAACTGCTCGTGCGAGAAGTCGGCAAGCCGGCCACCGACGGACGCGCCGAGGTCCGCTATGCGATCGAGCTATTGCGCGCCACCCTCGGTCATGCCGATCCAGACGCCGCCGCGCTTTCAACAGGCCAGCGAGCATGGGTCCGATCGCGCCCGCTCGGTGTGGTCGCCCTGGTGACGCCGTGGAACAATCCGGTGGCGATTCCGGCGGGGAAGATCGCGCCGGCCCTGCTGTGGGGCAACGCGGTTGTCTGGAAACCGGCGCTACAGGCGCCGGGGATTGCCAGATCGCTGATCGAATCGCTGTTCGAGGCCGGCATCGCGCCCGACTGCATGAGCACGGTGCTGGGCGATGCGCAGACGGCGCAGGCCATGGTTTCGCGCACCGAGGTCGCCGCAGTCTCGTTCACCGGTTCGATCGCGGCGGGTCGCGAGGTGGCGCTGCTCTGCGCCGCCGGAGGAAAACGCCTGCAGGCCGAGATGGGTGGCAACAACGCGGTGATCGTCGGCCGAAGCGCTGACACCGCAGCGGTCGCCGCGAAAATCGCGGTGCTCGCGTTCAGCTATGCCGGACAGCGATGCACGGCGCCCCGGCGCCTCATCGTCGCCCGCGACGTGTTCGATGCGTTCGCCGAGGCGCTGCTGGCCGAGGTGGTCGCGCTGCGCATTGGCGAGCCGTCACGCGACGATACTCAGGTTGGGCCGCTGATCTCGCGGGCGCAGCAGTCGCGGGTCGGCAGCGTGGTCGAAGCCAGCGTGGCAGAAGGCGGCAAACTGCTCTGCGGCGGCCGGGTGCCGCCGGGATTCGGGCACGGCTGCTGGTTCGAGCCGACCGTCCTGCACGTCACCGATCGGAATTGCGCAGCCGTGCGTGAAGAAACCTTCGGTCCCGTCGCCATGCTGCAGCGTGCCGACGACTTCGCCGCTGCCATTGCAGCGTGCAATGACGTCCCGCATGGCTTGGTCGCATCGCTGTATTCGAACGAGGCGGACGAGCATCGCCAGTTTCTCGAGTTGGCCGAAGCGGGAATCCTGCGCGTCAACGACTTGGAATGCGCCATTCATCCCGACGCGCCCTTTGGAGGCTGGAAGGCCTCCGGCCTCGGCCCGCCCGAGCACGGCAGTTGGGACCGGGCGTTCTATTCGCTGCCACAAGCGGTGTACGGACACCATCGTTGAAGCCACGGCCGGCAGACCCGTGCCCGCTGTGGCTACCCCTTCAACCGAACCAACCCGCACCCCTGCGAGCCGCATGGAATGGACATCTCCGGCATGCATTGCCGGCGAACCTTACGGGATGGACTTCTCCGGCGTGTATCGCCGGAGATGCTCATGGATATTGGCTCCTGGCGGTGTGGCTTCGAATTGCCCACTGCGCCCTCCGCAAGGGATGGATGTCCGGCCGTCCCCGAGCCGTCCCCGCCCTCGACGACAGCCCCCGCAACCTCGCCCAAGCGCGCCTCGGATTATGCCGTGATCGGGGCGATTGCTGTGCCGCATCGCGCACCGGCTTGAAGCGGCAGCCCGCACCCGGTGCACCAATTCGGCAGCGACTTGCACAACCGCGGCACACGGACTGCGTCGCCCCGCGGGCGAGGCGACGGCCGGCACCGACGCACTCACGCGCAACCGGTCCGGCGCGTGCCGCTTGGTATATTCGGCAGTTCCGACCGATTCGATCCGCCCACTTGTGCAGCGAGCCGGCAACACGGCAATTCCGCGTTCGAGACAGCCGATGAAACGCATCCGCTACCGACCCCCGCAACGGCATGCAAGCCTGCGGGCCTGGTTCGCCCGATTGGCGATGCCCTGGCTCGCGCTGGCGCTGCTTCTGCTGCCGGGCGCCGCGTTGGCCGAGGCGCCCGGGAGCGACCTGGCGCCGGTCGCTCGCGGGACTGCAGCGGCGCCGGCGCTCGAAGTATTCGTGCGCGAAGGCTGCCCGCATTGCGCGCAGGCCGAGCTGTATCTGGCCGATCTCGGACGCGAGCTGCCGTCGCTGCGCATCGTCTATCGCCACGTGGATCGGGATGCGGCCGCCCGCGACGATCTGATTCGCGTATCCCGCGCGGCGGGTGCCTGGCCACCGGGTGTGCCGACCTTCGTCTTCGATGGCCGCTTGATGGTTGGCTTCGACGATGCCGCCGGCAGCGGGCCGGCTGTGCGCGCGCTGATCGCTGGCGCCGCAGCACCTGACGAGCAGGTTGAAACGGCGCTGTTCGGCACACTCAGTGCCTCGCGGCTCGGCTTGCCGCTGTTCACGCTGGCGGTCGGTCTACTCGATGGATTCAACCCGTGTGCGATGTGGGTGCTGTTGTTCCTGCTTTCCCTGCTGGTGCGCCTGAACGATCGCCGCCGCATGGCGCTGGTGGCCGGCACCTTCGTGCTGGTGAGCGGCGCGGTTTATTACGCCTTCATGGCGGCCTGGCTGAACGTGTTTCGCGCCGTCGGTATGTCGGATCTCGTGCGCATCTCGCTGGCCGCTGTCGCGCTACTGATCGGCGCGGTCAATGTGAAGGATTTCTTCGCCTGGGGCAGCGGGGTTTCGCTGTCCATTCCGCAGTCGGCCAAACCCGGTCTGTATGCGCGCATGCGGGCGGTGATGCAGGCCGAGGCCCTGCCGGCCTCGCTCGCTGCGGTGGCCGTGCTGGCGGTGCTGGTGAACTTCATCGAGCTGCTGTGCACCGCGGGCCTGCCGGCCATCTACACCGCGGTGCTGACGCAGCAGGCGGTGAGTCCGGCCGCGCACTACGCGTATCTCGGCCTGTACATCGTCGGCTACATCGCGGACGACACGCTGATGGTTGCCACCGCGGTGATCGCGCTGGGCAGCCGCAAGCTCACCGAGCGAGCTGGTCGCCTGCTCAAACTGATCAGCGGTGCGCTGATGCTCATGCTCGGTGCAGTGATGCTGCTGCGACCGCAGTGGCTGATGTAGCGCGGGGCGGGCACGGACGCTCCGTGCGACAATTGCCGCTGGCCTGACAAGCATCCGAAACGACACTCATGAGCACGAGACGGGTACTCAACGTGGGCGGCAACAGCAAGGCGATTCCGCTGCCGCCGATCTATGACGGCTGGGAGCATCTGCTGCTCGACATCGACCCCAGGGGCAAACCGGACGTGGTCTGCGATGCACGCGCGATGACCAGCCTGCCAGCAGCCGCCTACGATGCGGTGTATTGCTCGCACAACCTCGAGCACTATCACCGCCACGACGTGCCCAAGGTGCTGTCAGGCTTTCGCCACGTGCTGAAACCCGACGGATTCGTCCATCTGCGGGTGCCCGACATCGGCGCCGTGATGCAGATCGCCGTGCAGAAGAACCTCGACATCGACGACGTGCTCTACCAGTCGCCGGCCGGCCCGATCACGGTGCGCGATGTGATCTATGGCTGGGGTGTGGAGATCGAGCGCAGCGGCAACGACTTCTTCGCCCACAAGACCGGCTTCACCGCGAAGTCCTTGACCCGGGCGCTGCAGGCCTGCGGCTTCGCCAACCTGTTCGTCGGCACCGCCAACCTGGAAATCGTCGCCTACGCGTTCACCGGAAAGGCCAGCGAGTACGCGACGGCGCTGCTCAAGCTGCCGGTCGCCGCGACCTGATTGACCGGAGCGAACAATTCCGCTCGACGCTATCGCGACCTGCTCACGCGCCAGTCGTCTTATCGACCAGCGCAGCCTTGACGATGCTCCACTGGCGGCGGCTGACCGGCAGGCGCTCGGCGAGCCCATGCACAACGACCGACCACTGCGCCTCGGCAGCCTCGTCCTGGTTGCGCTCGAAGCCGGCAATCGCGCTGCGCGCGATCAAGCACGAGCGATGGACGCGCACGAAGAGCCGGGCGAACTCGCTCTCGAGGCGGGTCAGGGATTCGTCGAGCACGAATTCGCGCTCGACGGTGCGGGCGGTGACGTATTTGAGCTCGGCTCGCAGGTAAAGCACATCGGCCACCGGCAGGAGCAGGATGCGGCCGCGTTCGCTGACCGAGAAATGCCGCCGCTCCTCACTGCTCGCCTGCTGCAGCGCGGCCTGCGCAGGCGGGCCAGCCTTGTGTGCCTTTTGCAGCGCCGCCACCAGGCGCCGTGCGCGCACCGGCTTGACCAGGTAATCGAGCGCGTTGAGTTCGAAGGCCTGCACTGCATACTGATCATAGGCGGTGGTGAAGATCACCGCCGGCGCAGGCGAGAGCTTGCCGAGATGCCGTGCGAGTTCGATGCCGTCCATCCGCGGCATGCGGATGTCGGCCAGTACCGCATCGGCCGGATGCCGGGCCAGTTCATCGAGGGCTTCGATCCCGTTGGATGCCTCGCCGACGATCTGGTTGGGACACTCGTTCTGGATGTCGGTCAGCAGCACACGCAGCCGGCTGCGCGCTGGCGCTTCATCGTCGACGATGAACACGCGCAGGCTCATCCGTTAGCCGCCTCTTTGGCGAGCAAGGTGCGGTAGGGCAGGCGGATGCGCACGCGGTAGAGGCCGTCGCCGACCAGCGTGTCGAGCCGCGCTTCGAGGTCGTAGAACAGCATCAGGCGCTCGCGGATGTTGTCCATCGCCATGCCGTTGCCGGCTTGCTGGCGCGCATCCCGGGGCAGCGGATTGGCGATCTCGATCATGATGTCGCCGCGCTGGCGTGCCATGAAGATGCTGACCTCGCCCGGCTCGGAGGACGGTTCGATGCCGTGATAGACGGCGTTTTCGAGCAGCGGCTGCAGCATCAGCGGCGGCACCCGGGCGTCCATCGGGCAATCCTTGTTCTTCCAGGTCACCTGCAGGCGCTCGCCGAGACGCAGGGTTTCGAGGTCGAGGTATTGCCGGCCGAGCTGCACCTCGTCTTCGAGTGTGACCAGATCGCGGTTCTCCTTCATCAGCACGCGGAACAGATCCGACAGTTCCTCCAGCGCATGCTCGGCACGTCGCGGGTCGCTGCGCATGATGCCGAGCACCCCGTTGAGCGTGTTGAACAGGAAGTGCGGACGGATCCGCGCCGACAGCGCCTGCAGGCGTGCTTCGGCCACCGCCGGCGTGGCGAGAATTGCCCGCAGATGAAAGTACAGGAGCACGGCGACCGCCGTCGCGGCCGCCCAAAACATTGCCCGCGGCAAATCGCCGCCGAGCATCTCGCCCATCAGCAGCACCAGCGCGCCTGTCACGGCGGCGCCAAGCAGCACGACGGCCACCCAGCCGCGAAAATAGGAAAGCCGCATCAGTTGCGGTTGCAGGACAGACAGCAGGCCGAGCGAGGCGAGCAGCGGCGGTTCGACCCGGCCGGCCATGTTCACGATGTCCAGCGGCAGCGCGGCCGCACTGGCATTGCGCAGCAACACGGCGAGCAAGGCCAGCAGGTTGGCCAGTATCAGCGCGCGCAGCATCACGCCGAGATTGCGAAAATCCGGCAGGGCATGAGAGAGGGGTATTTGCCTTATACTGGCCATGGCGGTGCGCAGTGACAGTGAAAGCGAAGCTGAGCGGGCTGCAAATACGGATGCCGTCTCTTATTCTCAAAGCTTGCGCCGATTATGACAGATCCCCCCACGCCGAACGATTCCGGCTCGAAGGCCTGGTCGGGCCGTTTCTCCGAACCGGTTTCGGAACTGGTCAAGCGCTACACTGCCTCGGTTTCGTTCGACCAGCGCATGGCGCTGCAGGACATCCGTGGCTCGCTGGCGCACGCCAGCATGCTGGCCAGGCAGGGTATCGTCACGGCGCAGGATCTGGCCGACATCGAGCGCGGCATGGCGCAGATCCGCGGCGAGATCGAGCGTGGCGAATTCGTCTGGCGCGTCGACGACGAGGATGTGCACCTGAACATCGAGAAGCGCCTGACCGCATTGATCGGCGATGCCGGCAAGCGCCTGCACACCGGACGCTCGCGCAACGACCAGGTGGCAACCGATATCCGCCTGTGGCTGCGCGATGCGATCGACGAGATCCTCGAACTGATCGCCGGCTTCCAGCGCAATCTGCTCGATCTCGCCGAAGCCCATTGCGCCACGCCGCTGCCCGGCTTCACGCATCTGCAGGTCGCCCAGCCGGTGACCTTTGGCCACCACCTGCTGGCCTATTACGAGATGACCCGGCGCGATGCCTCGCGCTTTGCCGACTGCCGCAGGCGCCTGAACCAATTGCCGCTGGGCGCCGCGGCGCTGGCGGGCACCTCGTTCGCGATCGATCGCGTGTTCGTCGCACGCGAACTGGGGTTCGACGGCGTCTGCGAGAACTCGCTCGACGCGGTCAGCGATCGCGATTTCGCGATCGAGTTCTGCGCCTGCTGTGCGCTCATCATGACGCATCTGTCGCGGCTGTCGGAAGAGCTGATCCTGTGGATGAACCCGGCCGTCGGCTTCATCGATCTGGCGGATCGCTTCTGCACCGGCAGTTCGATCATGCCGCAGAAGAAGAATCCCGACGTGCCCGAGCTCGTGCGCGGCAAGACCGGTCGCGTCAATGGCAGCCTGATGGCGCTGCTCACCCTGATGAAGGGCCAGCCGCTGGCCTACAACAAGGACAACCAGGAAGACAAGGAGCCGCTGTTCGACGCGGCCGACACCCTGCGCGACACCCTGACGATCTACGCCGACATGATCACCGGCATCCGCGTCAAACCCGAGGCGATGCGCGCAGCGCTGGCCAAGGGTTACGCGACGGCGACCGACCTGGCCGACTACCTGGTCAGGAAGGGCCTGCCCTTCCGCGATGCCCATGAGGCCGTGGCACGCGCCGTGCGGGTGGCGGAAACACGCGGCGTCGACCTGGCGGATCTCGCGCTGGTCGAACTGCAGGCGTTCTCGGCGCTCATCGGCGAGGATGTGTTCGACGTTGTGACGGTGGAAGGCTCGCTGGCGGCGCGCGACCACATCGGCGGCACCGCGCCGGCGCAGGTGCGCGCGGCAATCGCGCGTGCCCGGGATGTGCTGGAGAAGCGGGAATGACTGCTTGTCTGATCGCCACCGCATTCCCTTCCCCTTGGGAAGGGAACGGGAACGAGACGAGCGCTGCGCGCTGAGAGTCGATGGAACGTATCGGCAAATACGAGATACGCGAACGCCTGGGCGAAGGCATGACCAGCATCGTCTACCTCGCCCACGACAGCTTCGCCAACCGCGATGTCGCGCTGAAGAAACTCTACAGCGAAGCCCTGAACGATCCGACGCGCGGCCAGATCTATCGCCGCCTGATGGTCACGGAGGCCTCGCTGGCGGGCCGGCTCAATCATCCGCATATCGTGCAGATCTACGACGCCGTGCTGGCCGACGACGAATCCTACATCGTCATGGAGTACGTTGCCGGCGGCACGCTGGAACCCTTCTGCCAGCCCGACAACCTGCTGCCCTACGACCGTCTGGTGGAGATCATCTTCAAGTGTACGCGGGCGCTCGACTATGCCTACCACGAAGGCATCACCCATCGCGACATCAAGCCGGCAAACATCCTGCTCGCCAATCGCGACAACCTCGGCGGCGACATCAAGATTTCCGATTTCGGCGCCGCACTGCTGGCCACCGAGACCGACAGAACCCAGGTCTCGGGCGTTGGCTCGCCCGCCTACATGTCGCCGCAGCAGGTACGCGAACTGCCGCTGGATCACCGCACCGACATCTACTCGCTCGGTGTCGTGATGTATCAACTGCTCAGCGGGCGGCTGCCGTTTCACGCCAGCAACAACTACAGCATGATCTACCAGATCACGACGCTCGAAGCCTTGCCGCCGTCGACCTACCGGCCCGACGTGCCGCCAGCCCTGGAGGCCATCGTCGCCCGCGCGATGGCCAAGGAACTCGACGTACGTTACCCCGACTGGGAAGCCTTCTCGCAGGATCTGATGAGCGCTTTTCGCAGCGCGCAGCAAAGTGGGCGGCACCAGGCGTTCGCCGACAGCGAAAAGTTCGAAACCCTGCGCGCGCTGTCGTTCTTCGGCGAATTCAGCGACGTCCAGTTGTGGGAAGTGGTGCGCTTCTCCGACTGGAACCAGGTGATGCCGGGTGCCGTCGTCATGCACGACGGCGACCCCGGCAGGAACTTCTGCTTCCTCGCCAGCGGTGCGGTGGAGATCTGCAAGAACGGCCGCAGGCTGGTGACCCTGCGCCCCGGCGAGTGTTTTGGCGAGATGGCGGTCATTCATGCCAAGCCGGCAAGTCGCGCGGCAGATGTCATTGCGCTGACCGACGCGCGAATCATCTCGATCCGCGGCGATGCGCTGATGCGTGCGTCCGAGGGCTGCCAGATGCGTTTCTATCGCGCGTTCCTCGAGGTTCTGGCCGACCGGCTCTCCGCGGCAAACATGCAGTTGGCCCGGGTGTAACGTGAACTGTCCCCGCGCTCACTTGGTTTGCTGCTCCCCGGGCGGGCGCTCGGTGCCCTTGGGATGGCCCGGCGGGCACTGAGATGCCGCCGATCGATGCGCTGCGCGACGAGCTGGACGAGGCGATTTCGCGCTCGACCGGATCGCCGTTTCGCAGCACCGGCCAGACCGGCCAGGGCGGTGGCTCGATCTCGCAATCACTGGTCATCGAGGATGGACGGCGGCGTTTCTTCGTCAAGCTGAACAGCACAGCGCTGAACGGCATGTTCGTCGGCGAAGCCGACGGCCTGGCCGCGCTCCGGCGCTGTCCGGCGATTCGCGTTCCACAGGTGATCGCTCAGGGAACCGCCGCCGGCCGCAGCTTTCTGGTTCTCGAGCATCTGGTTCTGCGTCCACTTCACCATCGCCAGGCCGGCAGCGAAGCCGGGCGCGCACTCGCCGAACTACACCGCATCGAAGGCGCCCAGTACGGCTGGCCGAGCGACAACTATATCGGCAGCAACCCGCAGAGCAATGCCGTGCATGTCACCTGGCCGTTCTTCTTCGCGCAGCGGCGACTATTGCCGCAATTGTCGATGACCAGACAGCGCAGCGATTGCAAGCGGCTGATCGAACGCGGCGAGACGCTCGCCGAGCGCCTGGCCGCGCTGTTCGTCGATTACCGACCGCCGGCCAGCCTGCTGCACGGCGACCTCTGGAGCGGCAATGCAGCGATCGACGAACACGGAAAGCTGGCGCTGTTCGATCCGGCAGTCTACTTCGGCGATCGCGAAGCCGACCTGGCGATGAGCGAGCTGTTCGGCGGTTTTCCCGAGAGCTTCTATCTCGCCTACCGCGAAGCGTGGCCGCTGGCGCACGGCTACGAGCAGCGCAAGACCCTCTACAACCTGTATCACGTGCTTAACCACCTGAATCTGTTCGGCGGCGGCTACCTGCGCCAGGCCGAGCGGATGATCGATTCGCTGCTCGCCGAGTTGTAGACGGTGCACACGAAAACGGGCGGCCCGCAGGCCGCCCGTTGCGCAGAGTGCTCTGACCCTCAGTTGATCGGCACGCCCTTCAGCGTCTTCTGCAACTCGCCGCTCTGATACATCTCGCGCATGATGTCGCAGCCGCCGACGAACTCGCCACTGACATAGAGCTGCGGAATCGTCGGCCAGTTGGCGTACTGCTTGATGCCATCACGCACTTCCAGATCCTCGAGCACGTTGATCGAGGCGAAGTTGCTGACGCCGCAGGCCTTGAGTATCTGGACTGCAGTGGCGGAGAAACCACACTGGGGGAACTGCGGTGTCCCCTTCATGTACAGCACGACCGGGTTGCCGGTCACAGTCTCACGAATACGATCTTCAACGCTCATTTCGCCCTCAAGAAAATAGTTGATCAATTACGTCGACTATATTAGGTCCGCGCCGGCAACAATGTCAATTGCGGCTCGCCAGCAGCAGGATCCGCGGGGTCGCAAGTCGACGATGGCCGCGCCGGAAGCCGCATCCACAGGCATTCTACGACATTTGATGCCCAGGAGCCGCATGGATAATGACTCACAGCCTGGCATGCCCCGAGAGTGCCTATCCATGCGGCTTCCAGCCAGACGCCGAGAAAACGAGTGTGCTCCTGCTGAGCCGGCTGCGGGGTGCGGCTCGGCCTGTCAGGCCTTGCTACTTTATGTCCGGCGCGGCTGGCTCCCTGCGCGGAACGATCTCGTAGGGCCGAGCGCCCCCCGGCGGAAATCGCCGCGGCGGTTCGATAGCCCGCCGGCAGGCCGTTCTCGCCACGGCCGCATCGCGATGGAAGCTACCTCTACACTGCTCACGCGTGGACTTGGATACCTCGCCGTCGTTGCAACAGTAGCCGGACTCGGGTGGCGGCCGGCAGTACTTTGCCGCCGAGCCCCGATCGGGAAAAAACCTGCCGCGGCACTGCTCACGACCGGATTCGAAGACCCGTCCGTCGGCGCAGCAGAAGCCCTGCGGCGCCCGCTGGCACGCACGCTCCGCGTCGCGCTGCTCGAGGTGAAAGCTCCCCCTGCAGCGCTCGCGCGCCGTGCGGAACACTTCGCCGTCGCTGCAGCAATAGCCGAACTCGGGCCTCGGCGGTTGGCAACTCGCTTCGGCCGCGCCGCGCTCGGCGAAGAACATGCCGCGGCATCGCCCGCGACTGGTTTCGAAAACCCGTCCGCCATCGCAGCAGAAGCCGTCTGGCCGAGCCGGTGGAGGTGGCGCCACGCCGTCGACCTGCCTGATCCAGCGGCGGATGTCCTCGAGTTCGTCGGGGGTGGCCAGACGCGTGTCGGGCAGCGCGGCGTTCGGTTGGGCGAGGAAGGTCTCTCCGCGACGCAGGCGCACTGGCGGATAAACGCCCGTCCTCGATCGGCAGACCACCACGCCGTCGAGGACCGTGACCATCACCGAACGATCGCGCGGCACCTGGAAGACGAACTCGGTTCCCTCCACGCCGGCAACCACGTTCTCGCTTTCCGCTTCGAAGAAGCCGCGCGCCCTGGCGAGAATCCGGCCGAACTCGACGAAGAAGGAACCGAGGCGGGCGCGCGTGTTGACATCGAGGATGACCTCGTGCCCTTCCGGGAAACGAATGCGGGCGACCGCGTCGGGACCGGTCTGGATTACGTCGCCGGGCCGCAGTTGGTGCGGCAGGTTCACAGGCAGCGCGCGCCCATTCCGGTACACCATTGCCACGCCGGCGAGTTCCGCCGGCCGGACACGGACGTACCGATCGGGGTCGCGCGGATCCTGCTTCAGCACATCCACCAGCATCGGCGTACAGCCCGACAGCGCAAGGCATGCGAGCAACAACAGTGCCGCGCGCACGTGCCACGCCAACGCGAATCGCGGTGTGGTTTTCATTGGACCGGCTCCGCGACGATCGCGGAATCTGCCCGACTTTCGAGCCAGCCGAGAATCCGGTAGGCAAGGGCGAAGGCCACGATGTCGTACATGGGGTTGAGCAGAATGCCCAGCGAAGATAGTACGACGCTCAGCGCGAAATAAGCCAGCAACAGGGCAACGAGAATCGCGATCCTGGCGCCGCGCGAAACATGCAGGGTGAGAAATCGCGCGCCGGCGCCGAGCAGCGCGAAAGCGAGCATGATGGCGAACTGGGTCGATGCTTGCAGCGGGCGCACCGTGAAGCCACTGAGAAGATTGCGCAGGGCGTCGGCGTGGAGTTCGACCCCGAAGCGCTCCTCCCGCCACAGGCCGCGCTCGACGATATGCACATCGCGCGCGGCCGCCGTCTCGACCCCGACGAGCAGCGTCCTGCCCGTCAGACCTTCCGGGACAGCGCGCTGTGGATCGAGCAGATCTGCATACGAATGGCGTTGCGGCGGCTGGCGCCAGTAGTCGAGCGGGGACAGGACCAACAGGCCCGTCGCCACGTCGTCGTCGCGCGCGAGCGCGGGGCATTGCGCCGGCGTCGAGCGCATATGCTGCATCTCCGAGAACTGCAGGTGGCTGATGCGGTTCGAGCCGGAAGCCAACGTGATACTGCGCCGGGCTGCGCACACGTCCGCCGGCTCTGCATCGAAGACCGCTGCCAGCGCCAGCGCCGGGCTGTCGGCGCGGCGACAGTCGGCGGCCTGTGCCGCCTCGTCAGCTTGGGGCAGCGCGCGCGCCAGCGGAGCGGTGAACAGGTAGCCGCGCTTGTGACCGATGCACAGTACGCCCCACCGAGCACCGGTTTGCAGCAGCGCCGGCGTGAGCCGCGGAATTCCGTGGTCGATGGCACGCACGCCGAATACCACGCGCGTCCCGCGCTCGCCGGCAAGCCTGACGGCCTCCGCGAGCGCCGCGTCGAACTCGGTGTCGCGTTCGAAGAAGAAATCGAAAGCGATCACCGCCGCACCCGCCTGCGACAGCCGTTCGACCAGCCGGGCATGCTCGCCCCGCCAGAACGGCGCACCGTCGTAGGCTCGACCGAGCACGCGCTCGGTGTGCTCGTCGAGGGCGACGATCGCGGCGCGGTGTTCCCCGGCTACCGGACTCAGTCCCTTGCTCAGCCACAAGGTGTAGCTGGCAATCTGGGTGTCGATTCCCCACATGCTGAACAAGCGCACCCAGGCAGCGAAGAAGACCAGAGGGACGATCAGCGGCACCACGACCGAGGTCCGTTTGACGTAGCGCAGCAGGCGCAGCGCCCGGTCCCGCTCGCGCTCGCCCCAGCGGCGCGGACGCTGTTCGATGACGTCCACCAGCCGATCGAAGTCCTCGCGGAAATGCGCGTCGTCGATCGTCAAACCCTGGCAGTCGGCCAGCGCGGCGAGTCTCGGCGGCAACTGTTCGCGCGTCGGCATGCGCGCGCCGTCAGTAAGCACCGGAACGACGCGGATATTCCGATCGAGTGCGGTTGCTACCTCGTGCGCCACATAGTCCTGCGCTGCCCACAGGCGCAATTGACCTTGCGCATCGGATATGCCGAGCCAGCGGGGACCGATGAGCGCGATCAGAACCTCGCACTCGGCGAGGCGCTGCTCGAGGACTTGCGGGAATTTGTCACCCGGATCGATGCCTTCGCGGTCGAAGAAGACGCGTGCCGTGCCGAACTGACGCTCGAACCAGTCGAAAAGTCGCCACGCCGACTTGCCGGCGTCATCACGGCGATAGCTGATGAAGATCAGGGCCAGCTTGCGCTCCCGTCGGCGCGATCATGCGCAACTCCCACGCCCAAGCCGCAGCCAACTTGCGCCTCGTCAGGTTCTCGAACCGGGTCGCGCGTCGCATGTCTCCCGCGCAAAGCACGGAAGCCATGCCGGACAAGCCGCCGGCATGCGGCACGTGGAAAAAAGCCCAAGACGTCTCCCTTTCTTCTCTTGACTGACTGTATCGCCGCACCCGCGAGAGGTCAATCACACCCTTCTTGGCGAGCAAGGGCGGCGGTCGGGACACAGCCGGGTCCAAGCGGACATGAGGCCGACCGCCGCGGAGCGCCCCGTGTTCTGGCAGTGCCAAAGGCCCCAAGGCGGTCACGAGATCGGTGCAGCGCTCCACCGTCGCACTGGACTGCCACCATGACATAATCGCCAATCAACGCCGCCTTGTTGCTTTGGTGTCCATGCAAGCGTCCTTGCCCCGGAAGTTCCTGCGAACCGAGACGCGACCCAGTCCCGTCCAGGGCTGGCGCGCCCGGGCACATCGCGAGCCTCGCAAATGAGATTCGGGTTCGGGTTCCGGCACACCCGCCGGCGCAAACTGCTGTTTCAGCGCACCCGGCTCCCGCGCATTCTGACGCGCATCTACCTGTCGGGGGCCGCCCTGCTGTTGCTGATCGTCATCGGCACTGCTGGCTTTTATCTTGGCGCCGAACCCCGGCCGAGCCTTTCGGATTCACTGCACATGACCCTGATCACCATCTCGACGGTCGGGTATGGCGAAGTCGTACCTTTGCGCGTGTTCGGCGAGCAGGTCTTTGCCGGCGTCCTGAGCATCGCTGGATTCGGCAATCTGACCTTTCTGTTCACCAGCCTGACGGTGTTCTTTCTCGAAACCGACCTCGACAACACGCTGCGGAGACGCCGTATGGAAAAGCAGATCAAGAAGCTGCACCAGCATTACATCATCTGCGGATTCGGCCGCGTCGGCCGCAATATCGCCAACGAGCTGTACTCGACCGCTCACCATATCGTCGCCATCGATCCGGACGAATCCAATTTCGAAACCAACCGCGAACGCTTTCCGGGGCTACTCTACCTGCATGGCGACGCTAGTGACGACGATCTGATGCTCGCCGCCGACATTGCCGGCGCGCGCGGTGTATTCGCGGTGACTGGCGACGACGGCAAGAACATCATGGTCACGCTCACGGCGAAGCAGCTCAATCCGCGGGTGCGTGTGGTTGCCCGCTGCCATGAAATGCGCAATGCGGAGAAGCTGCGCAAAGCCGGCGCGGACCAGGTGGTGTCGCCGGATTTCACCGGCGGCATGCGCCTGGCTTCGACGATGATCCGGCCCCACGTCGTCTCCTTCTTCGACGAGATGCTGCGCACCGACCGCACGCTCCGGCTGGAGGAAGTCGACCTGCCACAGAACTTCAAATCGCGGACCTTCGGCAGTTTGGAGCCGCGCACGCCCGAGTACGTATTGCTCGCGGTGCGCGCCGGCAAGCACTGGCACTTCAATCCCTCGTCGGATTTCCAGCTCGAACCGGGACATGTCGTGATCGCCATGGCCACACCCTACGGTCGCCACGAACTCGAGCTCGCGATGCGTTCCGAAACCTAGCCGCCTGTCGGGTTTCACTCTTGAGCACGCGAATCAATCCAGACAAGCTGCCGGGTTGAGCTATGGCGCCAGTTGATCGAATACGACCCACCTCGGCCCGAACATATCGTGACGGAAGGCGGCCTCGGTAACCGATTCAATGCAGAATGGGGCCTCGAATTGCCGATCGGCCAGATCGACGAAGTCCCCTGGGAGAATTGAATGTCACTGATTGTCACCGAAACAGATGAAGCGATCGCGACGATCGTGATGAACAACCCGCAGAGGCGGAACGCGCTCAGCGAAGCGCTTATCGCTGATGTCACCAACGCGTTGCATGGATTTCGAGAGCAGCAGGTTCGAGCCGTCGTGCTGCGGGCACCGCCCGGTACGAAAGTCTGGTGCGCAGGACACGATATAAGTGAGCTTCCCGATCGCGGGCGCGATCCGCTGGGATGGAGCGACTCGCTGCGCGTGCTGGTCCGCGCGATTCACGAGTTCCCGGCACCGATAATCGCGCTGATCGAGGGCAGCGTCTGGGGTGGTGGCTGCGAAGTTGCGATGTCATGCGACATGCTGATAGCCACCCCAGACGTAACCTTCGCCATCACACCGGCGAAGCTCGGGATCCCCTATAACCTAGGTGGCGTGCTAACTTTGATGAACGCCATCCCGCTTCCGATAGCACGGGAGATGCTGTTTACCGCGCAGCCCATTCCGTCGACCCAGGCGTTGAACCTCGGTGTCATAAACTATGTCAAGCCGGCCGACGAGATCGAGGCTTTCGTCTATCGGACGGCTCGGCAAATTGCGGCCAACGCACCGTTGAGCATTGCGGTAATGAAGGAGGAGCTGCGGCTGCTTGCCGGAGCGCATTCGATCACTCCCGAGCTATTCGAACGTATTCAGGGCCTGCGCAGAATCGTCTATGACAGCCACGACTATCAAGAGGGGCTGAATGCAATTCGCGACAAGCGCACGCCAGAGTTCAAGGGGCGATAACAGGGCCGCCGCCGTAGCGCCCGTTCCAAGACCACGCGCCTGCCAAATCGTTCGACATTTGCGGCGTTCGAGCTTGTTCCAAGCACACCGGCCATTGGCCGACACCAACACCAGTCAAGGAGCCCAGAAATGCGTCGTACCCGCAACGCCAAGATTGTCGCCACACTCGGTCCCGCCACTGGCGACCGCGACACCATCAGAGCCTTGTTCGAGGCTGGTGCGGACGTCTTCCGCCTGAATTTCAGCCACGGCACGCACGAGGACCACAAGCAGCGTTTGGATATGATCCGCGCGATCGAACGCGAAGTGGGTCGGCCAATCGGCGTGCTTATCGACCTCCAGGGCCCGAAGCTTCGCATCGGCACCTTCACCGATGGCGCGATCCAACTCGAAGAGGGAGCGGCATTCCGCCTCGACCTGGAGCGCGACAAGCCGGGCGATCAAACTCGTGCGCCGCTGCCACATCCGGAGATTTTCAATGCTTTGACGGAAGGTACCGACCTGCTTCTCGATGATGGCCGCGTTCGGTTGCGAGTCGAACGCTGCAGTCCGGAATTCGCCGAGACCCGCGTCGTTACGGGCGGCGCGCTGTCCGATCGCAAAGGGGTGAACGTCCCCGGCGTCATGTTACCGCTGTCCGCATTGACACAGAAGGACCGGGTCGACCTCGATTACGGTCTAACCGTAGGAATCGACTGGATCGCATTGTCATTCGTCCAGCGCGCCCGGGACATTGTCGAGATCAAGGAAATCGTCAAGGGCCGTGCCGGCATCGTCGCCAAGCTGGAGAAGCCGGCGGCAATCGGCAGTCTCGACGCGATCGTCAGCGAAAGCGACGCGGTGATGGTCGCGCGAGGCGACCTCGGCGTGGAGATGCCGCACGAACAAGTGCCGGCGATCCAGAAGCGCATCCTCCACGCCTGCCGTCGGGCAGGCAAGCCGGTGATCGTCGCCACCCAGATGCTCGACTCGATGGTTGCCGCGCCAGTGCCGACGCGCGCCGAAGCCTCGGATGTCGCCACCGCGATTTACGACGGCGCCGATGCGGTAATGCTGTCGGCCGAATCGGCCTCGGGCAAGTATCCGGTCCAAGCCGTGAGCATGATGGATAGCATCATCGCCCACACCGAGGCCGACCCCTACTACCGCGAAGCGATCGATGCGTCGCAGACACCTCCGCGAGCCGACGTGGCCGATGCCATCGGGGCAGCCATGCGCCGGGTTGCCGGCTTGCTGCCGGTCGCAGCCACGGTTGCCTACACTACCTCCGGCTACTCCGCGCTGCGCATGGCGCGCGAGCGTCCGCAGTCTCCGATTATCGGCATGACGCCGCGTGTAGCGACCGCGCGACGGCTCGCCCTCACCTGGGGCGTGCATGCAGTCCTGTGCCATGAGGTGGTCGATGTGCCGGAAATCAGCGAACTTGCCTGCGATACCGTGCGCAAGGAAGGTTTCGGCCAGTTAGGCCAGTCGATCGTCATCGTGGCCGGCATGCCCTTCGGCGCCTCTGGCACCACCAATCTGCTCAGGATTGCGCAGATCGCATGAGTTGAGCAAAGTTTGCCAGATGGCGGGTGGGCGACTTGCCTGCGCGACGCCGCGAAGCGGTGTTCGGCACCGATCAGCCAGGAGAGAGCCGGATCCAATCGGCCGAAATCCGAGCGACGTTCGATATCCGGGCGGACAGCATGTCGGCCTCCAATTGCGAGGTACGGGAACGACCGCGCGTCGCCCATCGGCCTGCCCTCGATACCATGGACCATGCAATATGGATCGAGCAGGCGCATCGCTTCGAGGGCGCGAGGTGCGCTTGAAGTCCCGATGATCGTTGGACAATCTGCGACAATTGCCGGGTTTCACCGGCGATCAGCCACCACGTTCTCAAACACTTGGAGCCGTGCCGCCTTGGTCCGGCCAACTATCAGGGGAAACGAACATGAATCGAACTGCCACCGCCGACCTTCGCAGCGTCGTCCTCGTTGGACACGGGGCAGCCGGCAAGACGACCCTTGCTGAAGCGCTGCTGGCCGCCGCGGGCGCCATCACCAGCCGTGGCAGCGTCGAGCGGGGCAACACCGTGTGCGACTTCGATCCGCTGGAGAAGACCTTCGGCCACTCGATTGCCAGCGCGGTGGCAAGCTTTTCCTGGCAGGGCCGGCAGGTGCAACTGATTGACACGCCGGGCTATCCCGATTTTGCCGGCCAGGCCATTGCCGGACTGGCCGGGGCTGATACAGCGCTGGTGGTGATCAACGCGCAGGCGGGGATCGAGCTTTCCACGGAACGCATGATGAGGCGCGCCGGCGAGCGCGGCCTGTGCCGCATGATCGTGATCAACAAGATCGACGCAGACAATGTCGACCTGCCCGCCCTGATCGGCGACATCCGGGAACGTTTCGGCAGCGCCTGCAAACTGCTGGATCTGCCGGCGCATGATCGCCACGACGTGGTCGAATTGCTCGGGCACGATTCCGGCGAAGCCGACTTCGAGTCGGTGGTGGCGGCACACCGTGCGCTGATCGATACGATCGTCGAGGAGGACGAAACGCTGCTCGCACGCTATCTCGAAGATGGCGCAGATCCGTCGCTCGACGAGTTGCACGCGCCGTTCGAGAAGGCAATGCGCGAGGGGCACCTGATTCCCGTCATGTTCGTCTCGGCACGCTCGGGCGCTGGCCTGCGCGAATTGCTCGACGTGCTTGCGCGGTTTGCACCGAGTCCGCAAGAAAGCAATCCACCGCCGTTCTGGCGCGGCGAGCCGGGCGGCGAAGGTTCGCCGTTCCAGGCCACGCCGGACACGGAGAAACACGCCCTCGCCCACGTCTTCAAGGTGGTGGTCGACCCGTACATCGGCAAGCTCGGGGTGTTTCGCGTGCATCAGGGTGTTCTGCGCCGGGACGCGCAATTGTTTGTCGGCGATGGCCGGCGGCCATTTCGCATTGCCCACCTGTACCGTGTGCAGGGCAAGGATTACATCGAGGTCGAAACTCTCGTGCCGGGCGAGATCGGCGCCATCGCCAAGGTCGATGAAATCACTTTCGACAGCGTCCTGCACGACTCGCACGAAGAAGACCACATCTTCCTCAAGCCCCTACAGTTTCCGCTGCCGATGCAGGGACTGGCTGTCGAGACGCGGCGCAAGTCCGACGAGCAGCGGATGTTCGAGGTCTTGCACAGGCTCGAACTCGAAGATCCGTGCTTTCGCGTCGAGCGCCATCCGACGACCCATGAGACGGTCATCCGCGGCCTCGGCGAGACGCATCTGCGGGCGCATCTGGCGAGACTCGAGCAGCAGTACAAGCTCGAACTCGATACGCGGCCGCCGCAGATTCCTTACCGCGAAACGATCACGTCGGGTGCCGAGTCGACCTATCGGCACAAGAAGCAGAGTGGCGGCGCCGGCCAGTTCGGCGAAGTGGCGCTGCGCGTCGAGCCGCTCCAGCGCGGTGCCGGCTTCGAGTTCGTCGACCAGGTGAAGGGCGGGGCGATTCCTGGCGTCTTCATGCCGGCGGTGGAAAAGGGCGTGCGCCAGGCGCTGGCCGACGGAATACTCGCCGGCTTCCCGGTCGAGGATCTGCGCGTCACGGTGATCGACGGGAAGACCCATCCGGTCGATGGCAAGGAGGTCGCCTTCCATACCGCCGGACGCAAGGCCACGATCGAGGCTGTCCGCAACGCCGGGCCGATTCTGCTCGAACCCCTGGTCGATATCGAGATTGTCGCCCCGCAGGAGACCATTGGCGATCTCACCGGCGATCTGGCAGCGCGGCGCGGCCATGTCACCGGCACGCAGGCGCGCGGACAAAGCGCAGCGGCGATTTCCGCCAAGGTGCCGCTGGCCGAAATCAACGACTACCAGTCACGCCTGAAGTCGCTGACCGGCGGCCGCGGCGGTTACAACATCGCGTTCAGTCACTACGCGCCGTTGCCCCCGTCGCTGCAGCAGCAGTTGACGTCGCAGCACAAGACAACGTCATCGGAGGACGAGTAGACGGGAACGTGGTCGACCGCGATATGGGTCGCGACTGATTCCAGCGCGCCGCGTTCGAGCGGGCGAACTCACACTCGCGGGTCGGCAGGTCTGGGGGCCGGGGCAGCCTCGGGGTTGGAAATGCCGCTCGTCGCCCGGTCATTGCCGCCGAGATCCTTTGTGGTCGTCACGGCGTCGAACCCGGCGGCGCTCAGGCTTGCCCGCACCGCAGCTCCCTGATCCCAGCCGTGCTCGACCAGCAAGCTGCCGAATGGACGCAGATTCGCTCGCGCGCTGCGAACGATCTCCGCCAGATCCCCTGCGCCCGCCCTCCCCCGGCCGACCAGCGCGCCGCGGGGCTCGAATCGCAGATCGCCCTGGCCGAGGTGCGGGTCGGCCGGCGCAATGTACGGCGGGTTCGAAACGATCAGATCGAAACGCCGGTCGGCCAGCGCCGACCACCAGTCGCTCTCGATGAAATGCACGCGCGCGCCGAGTGCGTCGGCATTGCCGCGCGCCACGGCCAGCGCAGCGGGCGACACATCGGTGGCGGTGACATCGGCGCGCGGCAGTTCGAGCGCCATGGTAATCGCCAGTACCCCGCTGCCGGTGCCGAGATCGAGGATCTGGAGCCGCTGCGCCCGATCCCGTTCCCGCAATACCAGATCGACCAGCAGTTCGGTCTCGGGCCGCGGGATCAGCACATCCGGCGTGACGGAAAAGCGCCGTCCATAAAACTCGCGCCAGCCGATCAGGTAAGCGACGGGCTCCCCCGCCGCGCGGCGCACCACCAAGGCTTCGAAGTCTTGCCACGCTCGCGGGTCGAGCTGGCGTTCGGGAGCCGAGGCGAACCGGGCGTGGCCGAATCCGGTTACGTGCTGCAGCAGCGCGCGCGCATCGACCGGCCCGATCCGCTCGCGGGCAAACGACAGTGCATCGCGAACGCAGACAGATGAGGAGACAGATGGGGACACGGATGAGGAGACCGATGCGAACAGCATTGCGGCCTCAGGCCGACTCACCGGCCAGGGCGGCGAGCAGTTCGGCCTGGTGTTCGGCGGCGAGGGCTGCGACGATCTCGTCCATCTCGCCGTCCATGATCGAATCGATCTTGTAGAGCGTCAGATTGATCCGATGGTCGGTGACACGTCCCTGCGGGAAATTGTAGGTGCGAATGCGCTCGGAGCGATCGCCGGAACCGATCAGGGACTTGCGCTCCGAGGCGATCCTGGCCGCCTGCTCGTCGACCTGAGCCGCCTTGATGCGGGCGGCCAGTACGCTCATCGCCTGCGCCTTGTTGCGATGCTGGGAGCGGTCGTCCTGACATTCGACGACGATTCCGCTCGGGACATGCGTTATGCGTACCGCCGAATCGGTCTTGTTGATGTGCTGCCCGCCGGCGCCGCTGGCGCGGAAGGTGTCGATGCGCAGGTCGGCCGGATTGATCGAAACGTCGCCGACGTCATCGACCTCGGGCAGGACGGCGACGGTGCATGCCGACGTGTGAATCCGCCCCTGCGTTTCGGTCGTCGGCACCCGCTGCACACGGTGCCCGCCGGATTCGAACTTGAGCCTCGAGTAGGCGCCCTGCCCGTTCAGCTTGACGATCACTTCCTTGTAGCCGCCGAGATCCGACTCGCTGGCGGAAATCATTTCCACCTTCCAGCGCTGGCGTTCGGCATAACGGCTGTACATTCGCAGCAGGTCGGCAGCGAATAGTGCAGATTCGTCACCGCCGGTTCCGGCGCGAATCTCGAGAAACAGGTTGCGCTCGTCGTCTGGATCCCTGGGCAGTAGGGCATGCTGCATTTCTTCCTCCAGGCGCTCGATTTCGCGTTTGCAGGATTCGACCTCGTCGGCAGCCAGTTCCTGCATTTCCGGATCGCCGAGCATTCCCTGCGCCGCCGCGAGATCGCACTGCGCATGGCGCCATGCATGGAACAGCGCGACGACCGGCGCAATCTCGGCGTGCTCGCGCGTGAGCTTGCGGTAGGAATCCATGTCGCGCGTCGAATCTTCGTGCGCAAGGGTCGCATCGAGTTCATCCAGCCGCTGGGCGAGTTGTTCGAGTTTGTCACTGATCGAAGGCTGCATCGGGATGTGACGAGCACGAGCCAGCCGTGCGCGCGCCAGGCCCGGCGGCCCGATGCGCGCGAGGCAGGTCGCTACTCGTGCGTGTTGTCCTGGGAGCTGAAGTGAAACAGACGGCCGAGCAGCGAAGCGAGATCGTTGCGCGCTGCGCCTTCGGTGGAATTGAGCACGTGCGTCGGCCCGTGCAGGAACTTGTTGGTGATACCATGCGACAGCGCCTCGATCACGCGCTGCGGATCCTCGCCGCGCGACAGCAGCTTGACGGCTCGCTCCACTTCATGCCGTCGCACGCGTTCCGCATTGTCGCGCAGGGCGCGAATGGTCGGCACCGCATCGCGCGACGCGATCCAGTGCAGGAAATGATCGACCCGCGTGTCGATGATCTGCTCGGCCTCGACCACCGCGGCCTGACGCGATTCGAGACCGGACTCGACGATCTGCGCCAGATCGTCGAGTGAGTAGAGGAACACGTCGTCGAGTTCGGCAACCTCGGCCTCGACGTCGCGTGGCACCGCGAGGTCCACCATGACGATCGGCCGATGCCGGCGCGCGCGGATCGCACGCTCGACCATACCCAGTCCGATGATCGGCAACGGGCTCGCGGTACAGGAGATGACGATATCGTAGCGCGGCAGATGTCCCGCCACCTCGTCGAGCGAGACCGCGTCGCCGCCGAATCGCCGGGCAAGCGCGAGGCCACGCTCGATGGTGCGATTGGCAATGGTGATCTGCCTCGGTCTGCCCGAGGCGAAGTGCGCCGCCGAAAGTTCGATCATTTCGCCGGCGCCGATGAACAGCACGCGCTGATCCGAGATCCGCCCGAAGATCCGTTCTGACAGATGCACCGCGGCGGCGGCCATCGACACGATGTTGGCGCCGATCGCTGTGGTCGAACGGACTTCCTTGGCGACCGCGAAGGTCCGCTGGAACAGCTTGTGCAGCAGCGCACCCAGCGTGCCCGCTTCTTCGGCGGCACGCGCCGCCTGCTTCATCTGGCCGAGTATCTGCGGTTCGCCGAGCACCATCGAATCGAGCCCGCTGGCCACGCGAAACATGTGCCGCACGGCGTCGCGCTGCGGCAGGGTGTACAGATAGGGCGAGATGATCTGCAGCGGCAGCCGATGATACTCGGCCAACCAGTCGGTGGCTGCCTGCGGATCATTGGTCGCGCAATACAGCTCAGTGCGGTTGCAGGTGGACAGAATCGCCGCCTCGCCGACGCCGCGGCCATGGACCAGGTGATTCAGCGCGTCGTTGACCCGCTCGGGCTGAAACACCACCTGCTCGCGAACCGCAAGCGGAGCCGTGTGGTGGTTGATGCCGAGGGCGAAAAGGCGCATGCGTGCTCGCTAACCAACGAGGTAGTCGACCGCAACAGGCAGGCAACGTGTCGGCGCGATTATAGCTCGCGCCGGCTGGTCACCGGTCAAACGGATCGAGACGGCCAGCGCAAGACTCGGCGAGACGCGGAAAATCGATGGTGGTGGCCAGGGGCAGAATCGAACTGCCGACACGCGGATTTTCAGTCCGCTGCTCTACCAACTGAGCTACCTGGCCACGGTGGAGAGCGGCGGATTATAGCGGGACCGCCCGGCAGCGTAAAGCACGACACGCGCTTCAAACACCTGCCGAACCACGACCGCGCGTTGGATTCTTCCCGCGAAACCGCCCGCTGCCGGACCGCGGATTGATCCCTTCCCGATTCAGAAGCCAAGCAAGTCGAGGCGGAAATTCTGCCCCACCAGTCGGCGCAACTTGACGACGACTCGCAGGCTCTCGGCGAGCGCGCGCTGATCGATTTGCGTGAGTTCATCAGGGCGAATCCGATTCGTCGCTGATCCGCCGGACTCGATCGACGCCAGCCCCGATTCGGCCCGCACGGTGCATAGGAAGCTGAAGGCCGCGGCGACTTCCCGCGCGAAGCGCTGGTCGATCACGCGCATCCCGACCAAGGCTTCGATGCGATCGAGTGTTGGGGTGACTGTCAGCTTCTTCTGCAAGGCCAGGGCGCGTATTCCATGGACGATCGGAAACACGCCGCCCTTCTTGATATCCAGCGTGCCCGCCTGATCGCCGGAGCGCTCGATCTGCAGGCGGGAGAACACGCCGACCGGCACGCGAAACGCGTTGATGGCGCTGGCGAACTGGGCATAGAAGGCGTCGCTGCTCACTGTCGTTTCGAACAACACGGCCTTGACACCGTCCAGCAGATGCTCGTCGCCGGCCACTGCCTCGGCATCGAAGAAGATCGCCAGATTCATTACCTCGTCATTGCCGCTCGAAGCGATCCATTGCGATACCTGGGCGCGAAACTGCGTTTGGGTAAGCACCCAGGCGGGATTGCTGATCATGATGTCGCCCGGACAGCGCGGGTAGCCCAGATCGATCAGCGCGCTCGTGATCGCGCAGCACGCCGGCATTACGGAATCGGCGTCGAGACCGTCACGGACGATCAGCGCGTTGTCCTGATCGGTCGGCAGGATTTGCTCGCGGCGTCCCTCGCTCCCCATGACGACGAAACATACGTCCTGCTGGAGCTCCTTCGGCATCAGCAGCTCGAACAGGCGGCGGAAGATCGCCCGGTTGACGTCGCTCGCCAGGCGACCGATGCGGTCGGGCTTGACACCGTTTCGCAACAGCGCACCGACCATCCGTACCATCGCATCGGCCGCAGGCGCGAGGTCAGTCGACTGGTGCGCCTGAGCGGCAATCCGCAATATCGCATTCGAATGAATGGCCAGATGCCCGAGCACATCGGCCTGCTCGAGTATGGCTGAAATCCTGCCCTGATCGGTAACCAGCAGTCGGTCGACGCCGTGGCGCTGCATTTGTATCAGCGCGTCGAGCACAATGGCGCCGGCATCGATCGTCACCGGAGGGCGTCGGGTCACCCGAGCAACCGCACCGTCCGGTGGAATGCCATCGAGCGCCAAGGCATCGCGCAGGTTGGAATCGGTGATGATGCAACTCTCTGTGCCGTCTTCGATCAGCGCGCACACAGCCCGTTGCTCGTGCATGGCGCTCGCTGCTTCGCGCAGCGTTGCATCAGCCTGGATCCGGATCGGTTCCCGCAACGCAAGGTCACGGACACGAGCGATCATCAGCGTTTGAGTTTCGATTCCCGATTCTCGCAAGTCTCCGCCGGGCTGATTCATCGTCGATGCCTGTCCGCGAAAGAGGAGTATTTGCTCTGGAAATCACAGCCGCGAGATAATTATACGTCCCGCTCGAAGTATCGGCCGCAGGGGCCAACCAGGACAGAGCCGGGCATCGCTGATACACCCCCATCGGGGCAAGGATGCGCGGCGGCCAGACGGCTGGGCGGCTCATTGGAGGCCGGTAATCCAGGGAGATCCGTGCCAGTCGGGGTAGGCTACCAGCAAGACGTGGCAGCTATCCCAACGAGTGCTGCATGCGGAAACGCGGCTCGCCAATTGGTAGTTTGGTTTAGAGAACAACATGCACGAAGACACGAATGCAAGACTTCGAGACAACCCGAAATTCCAGAAGCTGGTGAGCACGCGTAGCACGTACTCGATCGTGATGACGCTTGCGATGATCGTCGGGTACTTCGGCTACATCCTTCTCGTGGCATTCAACAAGGACTTCCTTGCGCAAAAGCTGGGCGCCGAACTGGTGACGAGCGTCGGCCTTCTGATCGGTGTGGGCGTCCTGCTGTTTGCAATCATCATCACCGGCCTCTATGTGCGTCGGTCGAACACCGAGTTCGACTCGCTGAACGAAGACTTGATCAAGGAGGCCAACAAGCCATGATCAAGAACAACCGACAGATCTTCTTCGGTCTGGTTGCAATGCTGGCGGCGGCGGCCGTGATTGCCGCCGGCACGGACCTCGGCCAGACGACCAAGCAGGAAACCAATTGGACGGCGATTGCAATTTTCATCGGTTTCGTCGCCGTCACGCTATTGATCACCAAATGGGCGGCGGCCAGGACCAAGACGGCGGCCGACTTCTACACCGCGGGCAGCGGAATCACCGGCTTTCAGAACGGCCTGGCGATCGCCGGCGACTACATGTCCGCCGCATCGTTCCTGGGCATTTCCGGGCTGGTATTTGCCAACGGCTTCGACGGGTTGATCTTCTCGATTGGCTGGCTGGTTGGCTGGCCGGTCATCACTTTCCTGTTGGCAGAGCGCCTGCGCAACCTGGGCAAGTTTACCGTCGCCGACGTCGCCGGGTATCGCTTCGATGCGGTGCCGATCCGTTCGTTCGTAGCCCTCGGCTCACTGGTTGTCGTGGCCTTCTACATGATCGCGCAGATGGTCGGCGCCGGTCAGCTGATCAAGGTGCTATTCGGCCTGGATTACGCCGTGGCGGTTGTGGTGGTCGGCGCGCTGATGATGATGTACGTGCTGTTCGGCGGCATGACCGCGACGACCTGGGTACAGATCATCAAGGCAGTCCTGCTGCTGGTCGGTGCGAGCTTCATGGCGCTCGCCGTGCTGTGGCAGTTCAACTTCAGCCCCGAGGCCCTGTTTGCCAAGGCAGTCGAGGTCCATGACAGCCATGACAAAATCATGGCGCCTGGTGGGCTGATCAAGGATCCGATCTCGGCGATCTCGGTCGGCATGGCACTGATGTTCGGCACCGCCGGTCTGCCGCACATCCTGATGCGCTTCTTCACCGTGCCGAACGCCAGGGAAGCGCGCATGTCGGTTGCTTGGGCTACCACCTGGATCGGCTACTTCTACATTCTGACCTTCATCATCGGCTTCGGCGCCATCGTGATGCTGATCCAGGATCCGGTAGCCTACTATGTCGATCCGGCGGATCTGACCAAGGGCCTGAAGGGCGGCGGCAATATGGCGGCCATCCACTTGTCGAACGCAGTCGGTGGCAACGTGTTTCTCGGTTTCATCTCCGCGGTGGCCTTCGCGACGATTCTCGCGGTGGTCTCGGGTCTGACGCTGGCCGGCGCCGCGGCCGTGTCACATGACCTTTACGCTGCGGTGTTCAAGAAGGGCAAGGCGGATTCCATGCACGAGTTGCGTGTTTCCAAGATCACCACGGTTTGCCTGGGCGTTTTGTCGGTGGTGCTGGGAATCACGTTCGAGCATCAAAACGTCGCCTTCATGGTGATGCTGGCTTTCGCCGTTGCCTGTTCGGCCAACTTCCCTGTTCTGTTCATGTCGATACTGTGGAAGGATTGCACCACCAAGGGTGCGGTCGCGGGCGGTCTGGTCGGCCTGATCAGTTCGCTAGCGCTGACTGTCTTGTCGCCCACCGTATGGGAAGAAGTTTTGATGAACGCCAAAGGAAGCGCGCCGTTCCCCTACTCTTCTCCTGCGATCTTTTCGATGACGTCCGCGTTCATTGTCATCTGGCTGGTCTCGCTGATTGACCGCGGCGCACAAGCAGCGAAGGAACGTGCCGCTTTCCCGGCGCAGTTCGTTCGCTCCGAAACCGGAATAGGCGCCTCGGAATACTGAGCGATACGCAGCTCAAGAGTGCGGACGCACGTCCGTGACCTGCTGACAGTCAAAGTTGCGACCAGCCCAGACACCCGACAGACGCCCCGGGGGCGGCTATTCTCGGCCCGCCAGTTTCCGAAATGCCGTCATGACAGGGCCATCGATGCCCGCGCATGGACCTCGGGCGGCGGGCTTTCAGTTGGGAGCAGACCTCTCGCACAATGCACAAGGCCCCGCTCACGCGAGGCCTTGTCTTCGGACTGCGGACCGAACCAAGTCTGCGCCGAAGCGCGGACAGGGTTCGGAACCGCCGGGTAGAACCCGGGCGAGGGTTACATGCCCATATCGCCCATGCCACCCATGCCGCCCATGCCGCCCATGCCCGGCATGCCGCCTGCCGGCTTGTCTTCGACCAGTTCGGCAACCATCGCGTCGGTGGTCAGCATCAGGCTGGCGATCGAAGCGGCGTTCTGCAACGCCGTGCGGGTCACCTTGGTCGGATCGAGAACACCCATCTCGACCAGATCGCCATACTCGCCGGTCGCAGCGTTGTAACCAAAGTTGCCCTTGCCTTCGACAACCCTGTTCACCACCACGGAGGGCTCGGCACCCGCGTTGGCAACGATCTCGCGCATCGGCTGCTCGAGCGCGCGCAGCACGATCTTGATGCCTGCTTCCTGGTCGACGTTTTCGCCTTTCAGGTTGGACCCGACTGCCGCGCGGGCACGCAGCAGCGCCACGCCGCCGCCGGCGACGATGCCTTCTTCTACCGCCGCGCGTGTCGCATGCAGGGCGTCTTCGACACGCGCCTTCTTTTCCTTCATCTCGACTTCGGTGGCGGCACCCACCTTGATCAGCGCCACGCCGCCGGCCAGCTTGGCCACCCGCTCCTGCAACTTCTCGCGGTCATAGTCGCTGGTCGCCTCTTCGATCTGGGCGCGGATCTGCTTGACGCGCGCTTCGATGCTGCTGGAATCACCGCCGCCGTCGATCAGCGTAGTGTTTTCCTTGCCGATCTCGACACGCTTCGCCTGGCCAAGATCCTTGAGGGTAGCCTTCTCGAGCGACAGGCCGACTTCCTCCGCGATCACGGTGCCACCGGTCAGGATGGCGATGTCTTCGAGCATGGCCTTGCGCCGATCGCCGAAGCCAGGCGCCTTGACCGCGCAGGTCTTGAGGATCCCGCGGATGTTATTGACCACCAGGGTGGCCAGCGCTTCACCGTCGACATCTTCCGCGACGATCAGCAGCGGACGACTCGCCTTGGCGACCTGCTCGAGCACCGGCAGCAGATCGCGGATGTTCGAGACCTTCTTGTCGTGCAACAGCACGTAGGGGTTTTCCAGCGCGACGACCTGCTTGTCCGGATTGTTGATGAAGTAAGGCGACAGATAGCCGCGGTCGAACTGCATACCCTCGACGACTTCCAGTTCGTTCTCGAGCGACTTGCCGTCCTCGACGGTGATCACGCCTTCCTTGCCGACCTTGTCCATCGCGTCGGATATGATCTTGCCGATGTCATCATCGGCGTTGGCCGAGATTGCGCCGACCTGGGCAATTTCCTTCGAAGTGGTGGTGGGCCGCGAGATCTTCTTCAACTGTTCGACCACGGCTATGACGGCCTTGTCGATGCCGCGCTTCAAGTCCATCGGGTTCATGCCGGCGGCCACGTACTTCATGCCTTCGCGCACGATCGACTGGGCCAGCACGGTGGCGGTGGTGGTGCCGTCACCCGCGACATCGGAGGTCTTGGAAGCGACTTCCTTGACCATCTGCGCGCCCATGTTCTGGAACTTGTCCTTGAGTTCGATCTCCTTGGCGACCGACACACCGTCCTTGGTCACGGTCGGCGCGCCGAAGCTGCGCTCGAGCACCACATTGCGGCCTTTCGGGCCCAGGGTCACCTTGACCGCGTCGGCCAGGATATTGACGCCTTCCACCATGCGGTGGCGGGCGGAATCACCAAAACGTACTTCCTTAGCTGCCATGTCTGTTTCTCCTCTAGGTCGGGGCTCAGGCTTCGATCACGCCCATGATGTCTTCTTCGCGCATCACCAGCAGTTCCTGGCCTTCGACCTTGACGGTCTGGCCGGAGTACTTGCCGAATAGAACCCGGTCGCCGACCTTGATGTCCATCTGGCGCACGTCGCCGTTCTCAAGAATCTTGCCCTTGCCCACGGCGACCACTTCACCCTGGTCTGGCTTTTCAGCGGCTGTGTCGGGGATGACGATGCCCGACGCCGTCTTGCGCTCGTCTTCGATGCGCTTGACGATCACGCGATCATGCAAAGGACGGATTTTCATGAACTTTTCTCCTGACTTCTGAACGATTGAATGCCACGACACCGTGTCGCGGACGATGATCGATACCGGCTCCGGTGCGTTCAGGTCATTGTTAGCACTCAGCACCAGCGAGTGCTAATAATAGAGGCCAACGGCTTCGATTTCAAGTCCGAGTTTGATTTTTGTCCGAGAACTGGTGGACGCGAACGCCCGACTCGATGAGCGGGGTGCGCAATCGCCGGGTGATCCGGGCGCGGTCCGGCGCGAGCGCTAGCGGTCCGGCAGCAGCACTTCTCCGCGGTTCATCTCGACCGCATCGCCGCTCCAGCGCCGGTAGCGGCCTGCGATCTGCTCGTCGCTGACGGGCAGTCCGAGCCCGCGCAGATGCGTCAGCACCAGCCGCAGCGCCACCGGGCGATAGGCGCAGGCAAAGCTGAAGGTCGGCAGCATCTCTGCCGGGTTGGTCGAGATGATCGACCCGCGCTTCATGCCGGCGCCGGTGCGCCAACCGAGTCGGCCGAGCACGACCACGGTGCCGGCTAGCATGTTCACGCCTGTGAAATCGCCGGCGTCGCCGCCCACCGCGATGAGTCCGCGGCGCATGCTGCTGCCGATCTCGTTGCCGGCGCTGCCGTGAACGATGATCTCGCCGCCACGTACGCCGACGCGGCCGCCTCGAATGGCGCTGCCCACCAGATGGCCGGCGTTGCCTTTGACGACGATGCGGCCGCCGAGCATTTCGACACCGACCCAGTCGCCGGCGTCGCCCTCGACCAGGATTTCGCCGCCGGACATTGCAGCGCCGAGGTGCATGCCGACATTGCCCTCGATGACCAGACGGCCTCGGCTCATCGCCGAGCCGAGGCGCTTGATGCGCGCGCAGTCGCCGGCAACGCGCAACTCGCCGTCGGCCTGCCCCTCGACGTGGAAGAAATCGCCGAGGGCGGCACCGCGATTGCCGTACAGCAGACGCGTCGCAGCGATCCTGGCCGCGCTCATTCCCTCGAACCGTTCCGGAATGATCGCCTCGGCTTCGAGCGGCACCTCCGGCTGGGTGTGCAGGGTGAGCGTCAGACTCATGTCGGCCCCAGCAGGCTGCGCAGGTCGATCTTGTACTGACCGAGATTGCCGCCGTAGTTGCCGGCCGAAATCCGGCAGATTCCCGGCTGCGCCGCGGCCCTCAGCCCGCGGCGCATCGCCTCCTCGACCGCCGCGAGATCGAGGCCGTCGATGACGATCTCGAGCACGCAGCCGACCTCGGCGCCGAGGCGGGTAGCCTTCGTCACGGCGCGCAGCGTCGGACAGTAGGCGTCGTTGGTCGACGCCATGACCGACTTGTAGCGCGAGCCGACCTTGCTGCCGCTGCGCACCACGCCGTCCGGGAACGGCAGGATCACGCCGGGCACGCGCATCGCATCGACGGCGGCTTCGGCCGCCGCCAGCGTCGGAGCCGTATCCTCGCCGAGTATAAGCAGATTGCCGCCGCCGACAGACGCCTGGACACCGAACCGCTCTTCGACGACAAACTCGCCGTCCATCACCGGCACGCGCCAGAAGCGCCGCCCGTCCAGCAGCTTGGCCGCCTGGAACCCGTCGCCGAAGTAGCGCAGCGCGCCACCGACCACCACGGTCTTCTCGGCTTCCAGGGCGTTGAAGCACGCGGTCGTCGGGCAGGTCATGACGCACTGCCCGACGCGCTCGACGAGACGCTTGCCGAGGCCCTCGGCGTCCATGGCGAACAGCAGTACGGCGATGCCCGGGCGACCATCGGGCGTGTGCGCGACGTCGACCACGCGTTCGATGCCGGCTTCGCACTTGCAGCCGATCACCGACGTGGCGAAACCGGTGATCGCGCGGGCCGCGGCCAGCGCCCACTTCGCGGTCTCCGCCGTGATCAGCACCCGCGCGCCCCACATCGCAAAGGCTTCGGCGTAGGTGTCGTCGATGCTGACGCCGTTGATCTGCATGTCAGGTTCCAGTGGCGCGCTGCTTCGCCGTGGGTACGCGCTCGTGCCTGCCGAGATAGGAATCGTCCACCGCGTAATTGTTGAAGCGGATCGAGTAGTAGTCCTCGAAGAACGGGCGGATGACCTCCGTGATCGCCGGATCGTAGTCGGGCGCCACATGCAGCACGCGCCCCTCGTGGTGGGCGCGAAACTCATGGTCCTCGATGACGAGCTGCCCGTCCTTGATGACGTGGCGCGGCGCGCCGAACATGCGCTCCTTGTCCTCGTGCTCCTCGTAAAGCGTGATGTCCGCGTCGGCGCCGATGCCGAGGTGGCCCTTGCTCGCCAGGCCGAGCAGGCGCGCCGGCCCGGCCCGGGTGATGATGGCGATCTCGTTGAGCGTGTACTCGCGGTCGAGCCCGTCGGCGAGCGCCGTCTGGCGCAGCGCCCTGGGATTGACCTTGGCCATCTCCTGTTTGCGGAACTCGCTGTCCATGAGCAGGCGGATCAACCGCGGGTAGCTCATAAAGGAGCCGCCGTTCGGATGATCCGTCGAGAAAACCATGCGCCACGGATCCTTCGAAAGCAGGAACAGTTCGAGCCCGATCGCCCACTGCAGCGCATGGGTGTAGATCCGGTCCTGATAAGTGAAGGGCAGGATGCCGCAACCCGACTCGTGCTCGGTGTCGGCGTTCACCCATTTGTCACCGCCGAAACGCGCCAGCATGTAGGCAAGTGGCGCATCGGCCGTCATGCTGGTCGATTTGCCGAACATGACCTGTCCGACGTCTGCGCTGATGTTCGGGTGGCTGTTGACGTACTCGGAGATCTCCTTGGCTCGCGAAGTCGGATTGTTGCTCGACTTGCCGGCGACCTGGCCGTAGCTGTGGAACTGGATGTGGGTGAGATGCGCGCGATGGCCGTCCGCGATGCGCATCGTCTCCAGAGTCGTCTCGAAGTTGCCGGAATGGCCGAGGTTGTTGCAGTGGATGTGCGCGGGATGCGGCAGCCCGAGTTCGTCCACCGCCTCGATCAGGGCGCCGATCACCTGCTGCGGGGTCAGCGAGAATGACTCGATCTTTTCGTCGAGCTTGGTGATGTTGGCGTTGCGGCGGCCTTTCCAGGCCTCGTCGCCACCCGGATTCACCAGCTTCGCCGTGTAGGCTTTCGACGCCGAGAGCCACCACGCCAGGGCGTTGCGGAAGTCATCGCGCCGGCCCTGCTCGAGCAGCTTGTAGAGCAGGACATTGTTGCCCATCAGGACGTAGAAGCCCTTGTCGATGATCGGCGTGTCGTGCAACTCCTCCAGCGTGTGGCGCGCATTGATCGGTGGCACGGCGGCCTCCATCGCCGTCGTGTAGCCGAGCAGGGTATAGCGGTAGCCGGTCGTGAAGGTCGAGGGCACCGTGCCGCCAACGCCGGAACGGGTGATGGCGGTACGCGGGTGCACGTCGTGCCGGTGGTCTTCGGGCTGGAGTTTGCGCGCGAGATTCACCTTGGCGCCGGCAATGTGGCAGTGGATGTCGACGCCGCCCGGCATGATCACCAGACCGCTGGCGTCGAGGCGCCTCGCCTCTGGCGCCACATCGGCGACGATCTTGCCGCCCGCGACGCAGACGTCGCGGACTTCGCCATCCACACCATTCGCCGGATCGTAGATCCGGCCATTCACGATACGCAGCATGCTCATCGAAACCCGGTCTCCAAATCAGGCGGCCAGTGAGTCAGGCGCCAGTTCGGGGACGCGGTTGCCGCCGAGCAGCTCGCTCACGCGTTGCTTGATCCGCGTCAGCACCTGCTCGTCGCTCGGGTAGGGCGAAGGCAGGGCTGGGCGTAGAGTCAGCGGCACGTCGTCCATCCGGTAGACCGTGCCGCCGACGCTGATGCCGTAGGTCGCCGTCGTTATGGCGACCTTGGCGAGCTGGCTGGTGTGAGTCGGCTTGGGATCGAGCACGATCACCGGGATACTGCGCAGGTGATCGATCGCGGCCTGCGGGAAGTTGGCGCCCGGATCGGCGGCAATCACCATCGCCGCATCGGCCTCGCGCCTGCCGAGCACGTCGACGGTGGTGAACTCGCCCGGATTGAAGCGCGGGTAGCCGCGACCGAGGTTCACGCCGAACGGGAAGCCGGTCTGCCAGGAAACGACGTTGTCGGCGCCGGTGACATTGCCGTGGCCGCGCACCGGCTTGGCGACGAAGTGGGTATACGCGTTGAGATCGGAGGCGAGCGCCAGCAGCGCGCCGGAATTGAAGTGCCGGCCGCGCGTCATGGTCAGCCCCATGCCGAACATCAGCGCGCCGAAACGGCAGCTTTTCATCCGGTTCGCCAGATCCTCGAGCGTCGCCAGCGACACGCCGGTCACCGCCTCGATCGACGGATCGACGCTGTGGCCCTTGACCAGCGCCCGCAGCGCCCACAGCACCTCGAAGTCGCGGCGCGGCTTGACCTGGATGAAAATGTCGGCGACCGCCGCGCTCTGCGTGCGGCGCACATCCACCAGCACGACCGTCCGGTCCTTCTTGCCGTTGGGCACATACATGCCCTTGGCCGTGACGGCGTAGCGGGTGAACAACCGCGGGTGCGATTCCGCCGGATTGCCGCCCCAGAAGACCAGCAGGTCGGCACGGTTACGGATCTCGCCCAGGGTCGCGGTGCTCTCGCCGACCGCCTGGAACGCCATGCCGCTCGGGCCGTGGCAGACTGAGGTCGTGGTGTCGATGTTGCCGCCGATCATGTCGGCGATTGCCACCGCCTGGCGTTGCGCCTCGCAGGTTGTGTCGGACAGGCCGTAGATGATCGGGAAGCGCGCCTGCGCGAGGATCTGGGCCGCCGCCTCGATCGCCTCGTCGGTGCTGGCTTCGCGGCCGTTGATCAGGGCGAACGGGCGCTCCTCGATTCCGTGCTCCTTGAACCAGGCGCGGCCCAGCACGCAGGCGTTTTCGGCCTTGGTGATCTTGTGGGCATTCACGTCCACCGTCAGATGCATGTCGTCGCACACGCATCCGCAGAAGGTGCAGGTGGCGTCCCGGATGGTAAGGGTCTGCTCGCTCATGGGCGCTCCTCCGTGTCAGCCGACGACCGCTTCGACCTCGACCTCGATGTTCTTGGACATGGGCATGCCGCTGCCCGCCGTGTCGCTGCCCATCAGGGCGCTCGACAGCGGGCCGTAGGCGATGAACAACAGCCCCGCCGGCAGATCCTTGGCGGGCTTTCCCTTGCAGCGCACGACGATTTCACCGTCGGCGCTGCGCAGGCGCACCGAATCGCTGTCCTTGAGGCCGAGGCGCGCCATGTCCTCCGCATTCATCTCGAGCGTCGAGGAGACCTCGATGTACTCGGCGCCGAGCTTGCCGGCGCACAACGAGGTACCCTGCCGCGACGAGCGCCCGCCGATCAGCGTCATCGTCTCAGCCATGCGCCTTCTCCGTGCCGAAGGTCATCGCTGCGAAACCGCGCCGCCATCGAGGCAGCCGAGCATTTCCGCGACCCGGGTGAACTTCTCCCGCGGCTTGCCCAGGGGCTCGCCGCGCGCGACTTCGTGGGCGTCGATGACACGCCAGTCGTCGAGGCTCACCGCGCGCACGGCGCGCTGCGCGAGCAGCGGCGCCAGTCCCGCCGAACCCGCCTTTGCCCCGGACGGCAGGCTCGGCACATCGGCCAGCAACGACTTGACCGTGGCGACGCTGTCGGCTCGATTGGTCCCAATGATCCCGCTCGGGCCGCGCTTGATCCAGCCCGCCGCATAGAGCCCCGGGATCACGGCGTCGGTGGCGTCGACGAGGCGCCCGTCACGGGTCGGGAAGATGCCCTGTCGGGCGTCGAACGGACAGCCGGGAATCGGCACACCGGCGTAGCCAATGCTGCGGAACAGCAGACCGCAGCGCAGTCTTGCCGTCTCGCCGGTGCTATGAGCCGATTGCTGGAAGGGAGAGCCTTCGAGCCGGTTGCGCACCAGCACAAGCTCCTCGAGGCGACCTGCGCCGACGAGTTCCAACGGGCTCTCGAGGAAACGGAAGAGCAGGCGCCGCGGCCTGCCGCCGAGCGCGCGGGCCGCCAGGTCGCGCAGGATCTCGACGTTTTTGGCGCTGATGTAGTTCGCCTTGGACTGCAGTTCGGCGAGGCTCTCCGCGTTGAGCGCCAGATCCCGGGGATCGACCTGCGTATCGCAGCATGCAAGCTCGCCCAGTTCCTTCAGCTCCTTGTTGGTGAATTTCGCCTGGGCGGGGCCGCGCCGGCCGATCAGGTGGATCTCGCGCACCCGACTCGCCGCCAGGGCGTCCAGTGCGTGTTGCGCGATATCCGTTGCGCGTAGTTCATCGACCGACTTGGCGAGAATCCGGCAGACGTCGGCCGCCACGTTGCCCTGGCCGATGACCACGGCGACCTCCGCGGAAAGGTCGAAGCTGCGCTCCCGGTAATCGGGATGCCCGTTGTACCAGGCGACGAATTCGGTCGCCGTGTGACTGCCCGCAAGATCCTCGCCGGGAACGCCGAGACGCCGGTCGGCCTCCGCGCCGCAGGCGAAGACGATCGCGTGGTAGTGCGCGCGCAATTCGTCCACCTCGATGTCGCGCCCGACATTGACATTGGCGAGCAGGCTGAAATGCGGCAGTTGGGCGATCACCTGGTAGGCCAGGATCGCTTCCTTCAGCTTGGGATGGTCGGGCGCCACGCCGTATCGGACCAGGCCGTAGGGCGCGGGCAGGCGCTCGATCATGTCGACCCGCACCGCCTGACCGGACTTGAGCAGCGCCTCGGCGGCATAGAACCCGCTCGGACCGCTGCCCACCACGGCAACCTGCAGCGGATTGCGCTCGGTCCCGAGGAAGGCGTCCATCGCCGTCAGTAGCCGAGCGCCGCTTTGCGAGCTTCGGCGCCGGGCAGCGCGTCCTGCTTCTCGGTGACCACTGGCAGTGCTTGCGAACGCTCGGCGTTGATCTCGATCCAGTGCGCCTGGTCTTCCGGTATGTCGTCATCGGCATAAATCGCGTGCACCGGGCACAGCGGGATGCAGGCGCTGCACTGGATGCACACGTTGTTGTCGATGTAGAGCATGGTTTCGTCTGCGTGAAAACAGGCGACCGGGCAGACGGTCACGCAGTCGGTGAATCGGCAACCGTTGCAGTTGTCCGTGACGATGGTGGTCATGACATCTCCCGATGTGTTGCAACAACGGAACAGACGAACGAGAAAAAGCGGATCTGGGCGCAGCAAAAGCAGCAAACGGGCCAGCCGGGGTCAGCCCAGGCGATCGAGCCAACGGTCGATCAAGCGCTCGATCTCGATCGCGGTGAGCGGTGCGCAGCGGGTATCCGGCCACAGCAGCGAGGCATTGTCGTCGATCGTGCGGCGGATTCCGGTTGCGTCGCCGCAGCGTTCCGGATAAGCCTTGACCGCGGCGAGCGCGGCGCCAAGAACCTGCTCGTGCGCCTCCTCGATGTGGTCGGCGCCGCGGTAGCCGCGCCCAATGAGCTCGAGGACGGTGGTCGGCTGTGCCGGTGCGCGCATCGGCTCACGGCCCAGGACCGGAACCAGTTCGTCGGGAATTGCCACGCCCCAGGACCGGGCCCAATCAAGGAAGGCGCTCGGTTCGACGCGCCGATCCAGCGGCGGCTGCGCCAGATCCCTGGCGCTGAACGGCTTCAGGGTGCCGGATTTCATCGCCTCGTCGGCCAGCTCGGCATACTGCTCGATCGCCTCGCTCAGCGGATCGAAACCGCCGATGTCGTGCTCGTCCTTGCCACGGGCGGTTCCCGGCTCGATCGCCAGCATCAGGCAGATGGACTCGCGAACCGTCCACAACTTGCGATCGCACCACTTCGCGTAGGTCGGCGCCGTCAGCATGGCGTGTTCATCGGAAACCCTCACGGATCCGTGAAGAATTGACCATTGAACCGTAGCACACCGGCCGGCGCGGACGCAATCGGCACGGCCTGTTTTCCAGTGTCACGCGCAGATCGTCCCCTTGCGTTGGGCTGTCAAGCCGCTCGCGGAAGCGCGCGAGCGCGCAGACGCGGGAGCAAAGCTTCGAAATCTTCATCGAAGAGCCGCGCCGTCGATCGGAATTGCAAACCGCTTTCGGTAAGCGGGCTACCGCGAGACAATAGGCGACTGGAGGTGACTCAATGAGTACGGAAAGCAAATTTGAGATGGCCACACTGCGTTTTGAGGGCGAGCGGTTTGCCGGGCATGCACTGGACGTGGAATGCACGCTTGAGCTCATCGCCTACCGGGATCTCGTCCTCGAATGCGCAAAGTCACTGTGGCGGGCCAAGTACCCCAGCCGGGTCAATCTGCCCAAGGGATTCGGGAAGGAATTTCGCCTCCAGTTCGATCGGCTGGAGGATGGCTCTGCTCGCGTACCATTGCAGCGCATTCGCGCATACGGTGAGCAGGGCGAACTCGAACTCACCGACGAATTTGACGAGGCAGTGGCTCTCATCGACCAAGCGATCGCGGCAGCCAACGACGACGACCTGCTGCCGAACCGCTTTCCCGCCAACGTAATTCCGCTGTTCCGTGATTTCGGGAAGACGTTGCGCGAAGACGAGGTGCTTTTCACCCGAGCTCGCGGAGCCAGTGCCGAAGCAGCCTACACGGCGAAGGCGCGGAGGCGCCTCGCCGATTGGGTCGACTCCACCTACGAGGATGTGGTCGATGTGGCCGGGGAAGTCCGCATGGCCAATGTGGGACCGGGTCGTTTTGCGCTACAGGTCGAATCAAGCGGCTGTCAGTGCTTGGTGGAGGGGAAGTACTCTGCTGACGATGAGGCGCAAGTCCTGGATGCGCTGCATGAGCACCGGACCGCGCGGTTGCGTGTAAGAGGTGTCGGCGAGTTCGGCACCTTGGATCGGATGTTGAAGCGCTTCGCGAGAGTCGATGCCGTCGATCTTGTTGGCCGGGGCACTGGCGAGTACGACGACTCCGCGCAGCCAATTTGGGATCAACTGATTGCAATTGGTCAATCAGCACCCGAGGGGGCATGGGATTCCGTGCCCACGGATCTGTCAGTGCGAATCGATGAGGTTGTTTACCGCAGCGGCGAGCCACGCTCGTGAAAGTCGTCTTTGTCGATACGGGGCATTGGGTAGCTGTCCTGAATCCAAAGGACGATTGGAACTCGCGCGCGATCTCGGCCTCGCGCTCACTCGGAAAGGTTCGCCTGGTCACGACCGAGATGGTGCTCGACGAACTGCTTGCGGCGCTCTCCAAGCTACCCGTTCGTCCGTTCGTTACCCGCGGCGTGGAGGCGATTCGCGGCAACCCAAATATCGAGGTTGTGCCGCAGACTTCGTTGCAGTTCAGCGCAGCCTTCGACGACTACCAGCGAATGACGGACAAGGAATGGAGTTTGACGGACTGCGCTTCGTTCGCCCTCATGAAGGAACGCGGTGTCAGTGAAGCCCTGGCTCACGACCAGCATTTCGAGCAGGCCGGCTTTGTTGCCCTGCTTCGAGCGTAGCGTACGATCTCGATCCAAGACTTCGTCATACTCGCTGCAGATCCGATTCCGCCGCGCGCCGGATCGCACACATCCCGGGCGGCACCGGCCTGGAAACCGCATGGAATGGACATCTGCAGCCATGCCATCCGGTGAGCGCCAGTACACGCCGGTCTGCGGCATGGTGTGCCGGAAATGCCCGTCCCGTCTGGCTTCCAGCCCGGCTGCCTGCAGACGTCCGCTGGATGAGCCTGTCAGCCAAAGCGGCCGGTGATGTAGTCCTCGGTCTCTTTCTTCTGCGGCTTGATGAAAACCTGGTCGGTGACGCCGAACTCGACCAGATCTCCGAGGTACATGTAGGCGGTGTAATCGGAAACCCGCGCCGCCTGCTGCATGTTGTGCGTCACGATGGCGATGGTGAACTCGTTCTTCAGTTCGCTGACCAGTTCCTCGATGCGCGAGGTCGAAATCGGGTCGAGCGCCGAGGTCGGTTCGTCGAGCAGCAGCACCTCGGGTTTCACCGCGATACCGCGGGCGATGCAAAGCCTCTGCTGCTGCCCGCCCGACAGGCTGTTGCCGCTCTGCTTGAGGATGCCCTTCACCTCCCCCCATAGCGCGGCCTTGTTGAGCGCCCATTCGACGCGCTCGTCCATTTGCGACTGCGAGAGGTTCTCGTGCAGGCGCACCCCGAACGCGATGTTCTCGTAGATCGACATCGGGAACGGTGTCGGCTTCTGGAACACCATGCCGACGCGCGCGCGCAGATCATTGACGTCGACGCCCGGATCGAGAATGTTCTGCCCGCCGAGCGTCAGTTCGCCATCGGCACGCTGCTCGGGGTAGAGGTCGTACATCCGGTTCATCGTTCGCAGCAGGGTCGACTTGCCGCAGCCCGACGGGCCGATGAACGCGGTCACCTTGCGTTTGTAAATCTCGAGATTGATGTTCTTCAGCGCATGAAACTTGCCGTAGTAGAAGTTGAAGCTACGGAAGCTCATCTGCGATTCCAGGACAGCAGCATCGTTTTGCATCATCTCTTCTCGATTGTGGCTATCAGCCGGATACCTTGTGCTTGAACACCGCGCGGGCAAGGATGTTCAGCAGCAGCACGCCGAGCGTGATCAGGAATACGCCTGCCCAGGCGAGTTCCTGCCAATCCTTGAACGGGCTCATGGCGAACTTGAAGATCGTGACCGGCAGGTTCGCCATCGGATCGTTCAGACTGAGGCTCCAGAACTGATTCGACAGCGCGGTAAACAGGAGCGGCGCGGTTTCCCCCGAGATGCGCGCAACGGCCAGCAGCACGCCGGTGATGATGCCGGCCGAAGAAGCGCGTACGGTGACTTTGGAGATGACTTTCCAGCGCGGCGCACCGAGCGCGAATGCCGCTTCCCGCAAGGTATTCGGAATCAGTTGCAGCATGTTCTCGGTCGTGCGCACCACGACCGGAATCACGATCAGGGCCAGCGCGATGACGCCAGCCATGCCGGAAAAGCTTCCGACCTGCGCCACGTAGATCGCATAGACGAACAGACCGATCACGATCGATGGCGCCGACAGCAGAATGTCGTTGATGAACCGGGTCGCGCTGCCCAGCCAGGTATGCTTGCCATACTCGGCGAGGTAGATGCCCGAAAGCAGGCCGATCGGAGTGCCGATCAGGGTCGCCAGCCCGACCATGATGACGCTGCCGGCAATCGCGTTTGCCAGACCGCCGGCGGTTCCGGGCGGCGGGGTCATCTGCGTGAACAGGGTGAGCGACAGCCCCCCGACCCCATATTGCAGCACGGTCAGCAGTATCCACATCAGCCAGAACAGGCCGAAGGACATGGCGATCAGCGACAGCGAAAGCGCCACCTTGTTGGCGATCTTGCGGCGCCGACGCAGCCCGGCGTCCGGTGTGGCCTTGAATCCGCTTCGATCGACCGACTCCGACGGCATGCCTGGGGCGGTTGGGCTGGTAGCACTCATCGATCGCCTCGAATCAGGTCTTGGCACCTTCCTGGCGCGCGAGTCTGAGCAACAGGAACTTCGAAGCCGCGAGCACCAGGAAAGTGATGAGGAAAAGGATCAGTCCGAGTTCGATCAGGGCCGAGGTATGCAGCCCGGCATCGGCCTCGGCGAATTCGTTGGCCAATGCCGAAGCGATGCTGTTGCCGGGGGCGAACAACGACACGCTGTTGAGGAAATTGGTGTTGCCGATGACGAAGGTCACCGCCATGGTTTCGCCGAGCGCGCGACCCAGGCCGAGCATGATGCCGCCGATCACACCGGCTTTGGTGTAGGGCAGTACCACACTCCAGACGACCTCGTAGGTGGTCGCGCCCAGGCCGTAGGCCGACTCCTTGAGCATCGGCGGCGTCACTTCGAACACATCGCGCATGACCGAGGCAATGAACGGAATCACCATCACGGCCAGGATGATGCCGGCCGACAAGATGCCGATACCCAGCGGGGCACCCTGAAACAGGTTGCCGATCACCGGCACGTTGCCAAGCGTGGCGGAGAGGAACGGCTGGACATATTTTGAGAACAAGGGCGCAAAGAACAGCAGACCCCACATGCCATAGACGATGCTCGGAATCGCCGCCAGCAGCTCGATTGCGGTACCGAGCGGCCTGCGCAGCCAGATCGGTGATAACTCGGTCAGGAACAGCGCAATACCGAACGAAACGGGTACCGCGATCAGCAAGGCGATCAGCGAGGTGACCAGCGTGCCATAGATCGGAATCAACGCGCCGAATTTTTCCATTGGCGGATTCCAGTCCGAGGTCCACAAGAACGACAGACCGAATTCCTTGATCGACGGCCAGGATCCGTAGAACAGCGACACGATGATGCCGCCCAGCATCAGCAGCGTCAGCACCGCGGTGGCACGCGTCAGATTGAAAAAGGCCACATCGGCCAGATCGGTTTTCGGTTTGCGCAGCGTGGCCATGTGGACTGAGCTTGCGATGGAGATCGATGGACACAGGCTTCGGTGGATCACTGCGGCGCCGGAGTATGCGGAGAACCGCTACTGCGAGGCCACCGTTTCGACGCTGCGCCAGCCGTGGTTCCGGCTGGCGGCAACAATCGCTCCCCCGTCGGGGACTACTTGGCGACGACGAGTTTACCCGAGCCGTCCTTGATGGTGACCCAGGACGCCTCGATTGCCTTGACCAGGCTATCGGGCAATGCGACGTAGTCCAGCTCTTCGGCCAGCTTGCCACCGTTCTTGTACGCCCAACTGAAGAACTTGAGCACCTCCGCGGCCTGCTGGGAATTGTCCTGAACCTTGTGCATCAGGATGAAGGTGGCGCCGGTGATCGGCCACGCCTCCTTGCCAGGCTGGTTGGTGAGGATTTCGTAGAAGCCGGATTTGGTCCATTCCGCACCAGCAGCCGCGGCCTTGAACGCCTGATCGTCGGGTGCAACGAAATTGCCCGCGGCATTCTGCATCAGCACGTAGGCCATCTTGTTCTGCTTGGCGTAAGCGTACTCGACGTAACCGATCGCACCAGGCAATTGCTGGACGAACGCCGAGACACCCTCGTTACCCTTGCCGCCCGTGCCCGTCGGCCACTGCACTGCCGTGCCTTCGCTGACCTTCTGCTTCCACTCGGGACTGACTTTGGACAGGTAGTTGGTGAAAATGAACGACGTACCCGATCCGTCCGCGCGACGCACCACCGCGATCGGCTGATCCGGCAGAGCGAGCTTCGGGTTCAGCGCGGCAATCGCCTTGTCATTCCACTTGCTGATCTTGCCCAGGTAGATATCGGCCAGCACCGCACCGGTCAGGTGCAAATCCCCTGCCTTGATACCGGCAACGCTTACCACCGGCACCACGCCGCCGATCACGGTCGGGAACTGTTGCAGCCCGTCCTTTTCCAGTTCTTCCGGCTTGAGCGGCGCGTCCGACGCGCCAAAATCGACGGTCTTGGCGCGGATCTGCTTGAGTCCACCGGACGAGCCGATCGACTGGTAATTCATCTTGGTGCCGGTCGCCTTGTTGTAGGCATCAGCCCACTTGGCATAGACCGGGGCCGGGAACGACGCGCCGGCGCCGGTTAGCTCGGCGGCTTGTACGCCCGCAGCGGCAAGGCCGAGGGCAATCGAGGAAGTGGCAAGCCACTTGATACTTGGGAAGCTCATGTCACTCTGTCCTTTGAACGGTGATTGGATCAAAGGCGAGTGTAGTCAGCAAATGTGACAACCCTGTTACACGTAACAAACTACCCGGCCGCAGTCTCCACCACGGCAGCGATGCTGCCGGCGAGCTTGTTGACCAGCCGTTCGTCGCGGCCCTCGACCATCACGCGCAACAGCGGCTCGGTGCCCGAAGGCCGCAGCAATACGCGGCCGGCATCACCGAGCGTACGCTCGGCCTCGAGCGCGGCCTGTTCGATGGCCGGCTGGGTCCGCCAGTCGAATCCCGGCTTGAGCTTGATGTTGATGAGCTTCTGCGGGAACAGAACCAGGTCTTCGCAGGCCTGCAGCAGGGTCACACCGCGACGACGCAGCGCCGCCAGCACCTGCAAAGCCGAGACGATGCCATCACCGGTGGTGTGCTTGTCGAGGCAGATGATGTGGCCGGAGTTCTCGCCGCCCAGCTTCCAGCCGCGTTCGTGCATGGCTTCGAGCACATATCGATCGCCGACCTTGGCACGTGCGAACGGCACGCCCAGACGCTCCAGCGCCTGCTCGAAGGCCAGATTGCTCATCAGGGTTCCGACCACGCCGTCGACACGTCCTTGCGAAAGCAATGCGCTGACGATCACATAGAGCAGTTCGTCGCCGTCGTACAGGCGGCCGTCCCCATCGGCCATTATCAGGCGATCGGCATCACCGTCGAGCGCGATTCCGATCGCCGCGCCCGAATCGAGAACGGCCCGGCGCAGCGACTCCGGCTTGGTTGCGCCGACCCTGTCGTTGATGTTGAGACCGTTGGGTTCGACGCCGACCGGCACCACCTCGGCGCCCAGCTCGTGAAAGACCTTGGGCGCGATGGCGTAGGCCGCTCCGTGGGCACAATCGACCGCGATCTTCAGGCCGCGCAGATCGAGTTCATTGGGAAAGGTGCTCTTGCAGAACTCGATGTAGCGTCCCGCCGCATCGTCGATACGCCGCGCACGGCCCAGTCGCTTCGATTCCATGCAGCCCATCGGCTCCTCGAGGCGCGCCTCGATCTCGAGTTCGACTGCATCCGGCAGCTTGGTTCCGCCGGCCGAGAAGAACTTGATGCCATTGTCGTCATAGGGATTGTGCGAAGCGGAGATCACCACACCAGCCTGCAAACGCAGGGCGCGCGTCAGATAGGCAACCGCCGGCGTGGGCATCGGCCCGGCCAGCATGACATCGACGCCGGCTGCCGAGAGACCGGCATCCAGTGCCGCTTCCAGCATGTATCCGGAGACCCGGGTGTCCTTGCCGATCAACACTGCCGGGCGCTCACCCGCCGGCAGTTGCTCGCGCGCCACCAGCGTCAGGCCCGCGGCGTAGCCGAGCCGCAGCATGAAATCCGGCGTGATCGGTGCCTGGCCGACCCGCCCGCGTACGCCATCGGTGCCGAAGTATTTTCTGCTCATGTCCTATCCCTGGTTGTTCGATTTCGCTGCCACGCACCATACCGCAAGTGCGTCGCGGGTTGCCGCGACATCGTGCACGCGCACGATCGACGCGCTGCGCGCCACCGCCGCAATCGCCGCTGCCACGCTGGCAGCGACGCGCTCGGTCACCTTGCGCCCGGTGAGCTTGCCCAGCACCGACTTGCGCGACAGGCCGACCAGTACCGGGTAGCCGCTGTCAGCCAGACGATCGAGCCCTTGCAGCAGTTCCAGATTGTGCTCGGCCGTCTTGCCGAAGCCGAAACCCGGATCGATTGCGACCCGCTCGCCCTCGATGCCGGCGGCACGACAGGCGTCGACGCGCGCATCGAGAAACGCCCTGACCTCCGCCACCACGTCGGCGTAGGACGGGTTGTCCTGCATGGTCTGCGGGGTGCCCTGCATATGCATCAGGCAGACACCGGCATCGGAGGCGGCTGCGACCTCGAGTGCGCCCGGCACACGCAGCGCATAGATGTCGTTGATCAGCGTTGCGCCGGCGGCCAGCGCGGCACGCATCACCTGCGGCTTGAAGGTGTCGATCGACAACGGCACATCGAATTCGCGCAGCGCTTCAATCACTGGCACGACGCGGCGTATCTCCTCCTCGGCCGCTACCGGCGTGGCGCCAGGTCGCGTCGATTCACCCCCGATGTCGAGGATGTCGGCACCGTCTTCGACGAAACCGCGCGCTTGGGCGACCGCGCGCTTGATATCCTGCGCAACGCCGTCACCGGAAAAAGAGTCCGGCGTGGCATTGATGATGCCCATGATCAACGGGCGAACCAGCGGCAGGCGGTGGTGGCCGCAGTGAAGCTCAGCTTGCATGATGGACCAGACTCGGGGGTCGCAATGACGAGGGCCGCAGCGAAAACGCTGCGGCCCCGATTATCCCGGAACGCGGCCTGTCCGGGTCCGAATCAGGCCGGTGCCGGCGGTGCCTCGGGCGCGGCGCCGGTCGGGGGGCTGTCGCCCGTCAGCTTGACCGGCGGCGTAGTCGGCTTCGGTGGCCGCGGCGGTTTGCCCTCCATGACGTCGTTGATCTGGTCGGCATCGAGGGTTTCCCATTCGAGCAGTGCCGCGGTCATCGCTTCGACTTTGTCGCGGTTGTCTTCGAGCAGCTTGCGGGCGAATGCGTACTGCTGGTCGATGATGCGGCGTATCTCGGCATCGACCTGCTGCATCGTCGCTTCCGACACGTTCTTGTGGGTGGTGATGGAGCGGCCGAGGAACACCTCGCCTTCGTTCTCGCCGTAGACCATCGGGCCGAGCGCCTCCGACATGCCGTAGCGGGTGACCATGTCGCGCGCGATGGCGGTGGCGCGCTCGAAGTCGTTCGAGGCACCGGTCGTCATCTGGTTCATGAACAGCTCTTCCGCGATACGGCCGCCGAACAGCACCGAGATTGTCTGCAGGATGCGCTCGCGGTCCATGCTGTAGCGATCCATCTCCGGCAGTTGCATGGTCACGCCGAGGGCGCGACCGCGCGGGATGATGGTGACCTTGTGCACCGGGTCGGTCTTGGTGCACAGCTTGGCAACCACCGTATGTCCCGACTCGTGATAAGCGGTATTGCGCCGCTCCTCCTCGGGCATGATCACCGAGCGGCGTTCCGCACCCATCATGATCTTGTCCTTGGCGCGCTCGAAGTCTTCCATGTCGACCAGGCGCTTGTTGCCGCGCGCGGCAAACAGCGCTGCTTCGTTGACCAGATTGGCGAGGTCAGCACCGGCGAAGCCCGGCGTGCCGCGCGCGAGGATATCGGCCTTGACGTCGGGCGCGATCGGCACCTTGCGCATGTGAACCATCAGGATCTGCTCGCGGCCACGGATATCCGGCAACGGCACGACGACCTGGCGGTCGAAGCGGCCCGGGCGCAGCAGCGCCGGATCCAGCACGTCCGGCCGGTTGGTCGCGGCGATCACGATCACGCCAGCGGTACCCTCGAAGCCGTCCATTTCGACCAGCAACTGGTTGAGCGTCTGTTCGCGTTCGTCATTGCCGCCGCCGAGTCCGGCACCGCGCTGGCGGCCGACCGCGTCGATCTCGTCGATGAAGATGATGCACGGCGCCTGCTTCTTGGCCTGTTCGAACATGTCGCGCACGCGCGCCGCACCGACGCCGACGAACATTTCGACGAAGTCCGAACCGGAGATCGAGAAGAACGGCACCTTGGCCTCGCCGGCGATCGCCTTGGCGAGCAGCGTCTTGCCGGTGCCGGGGCTGCCTACCATCAGCACGCCCTTGGGAATGCGGCCGCCGAGCTTCTGGAACTTTGAGGGATCGCGCAGGAACTCGACCAGTTCCGCGACTTCCTCCTTTGCCTCGTCGCAACCGGCCACGTCGACAAAGGTGATGTTGTTGGCCGACTCGTCGATCATGCGCGCCTTCGACTTGCCGAACGAGAACGCGCCGCCGCGACCGCCGCCCTGCATCTGGCGCATGAAGAAGACCCAGACGCCAATCAGCAGGATCATCGGAAACCAGCTGACGAAGATGTTCATCAGCATCGACTGCTCTTCATCGGGCTTGGCGGCCACCACCTTGACACCGGAGCGCATCAGATCGCTGACCATCCAGATGTCCTGAACGCCGGGGGTATACACCACGACCGGCTTGCCGTCCTGGGTCGTCGCCTTGAGGGTGCGGCCATCGATCACGACGCGGGCGATCTTGCCGTCGCGAGCGTCATCCATGAACTGGGAATATTCGACCGTGTTCTGGGCGACCTGGCGCGAGCTGAACTGGTTGAACACCGTCATCAGCACGATACCGATGACCAGCCAGATCGCGAGGTTCTTGAATAGGTTGTTCAAAGCGACTCCTTGCTCCCGCCCCGCGGATTCGCGGGTACGCAGGGATAGACTGATTCTATGATCGATCGTTCAGACAGGCAATCCGGAACATCAATGGCTTCGATACGCTTTTCCGAGTTCCTTCGACAATTGCTCAAGCCTGGCACCGCCCAGAGCCGCATGAACAGGCGCTCTTCAGGTACCAATGCCCACAACCCGCATCAGCAGGCGATCTCCGGCGTGCCACCTCTGAAGCCAAGCACCAGCGCGGCTCTCCGGGCAGCATCACTTGATCGGTTTGCTGCCCAGCAGATAGACCTCGGCCGAGCGATCGCGCGAGGCTTTTGGCTTGCGCACCTCGACCCTGCTGAACACCCTGCCCATTGCGGCACGAAACGCCATGAAGCCGCTGCCCTGAAACACCTTGACCAGGAACCGGCCGCCGGCGGCAAGCCGGCCCGCTGCGAAATCCAGTGCCAGTTCCGCCAGGGACATCACCCGCGCCTGGTCGGTCAGCGCAATACCCGACATATTGGGGGCCATGTCCGACATCACAAGCCCGACCGGCGTATTGCCGATCAAATGGTCGAACCGATCGAGAACCCCAGCTTCCGTGAAATCGCCCTGCAGGAATTCGACTCCCGCCAACGGCTCCATCTCTTGCAGGTCGAGCGCCAGCACACGACCGTGCCCGTTCAGGCGCTTGACGGCGACCTGGCACCACGAGCCCGGCGCGCTGCCCAGATCGACCACCAGCATGCCCGGGCGCAACAGCTTGTCGCGCTCGTCGATCTCGATCAGCTTGTAGGCAGCACGGGCACGATAGCCCTCGGCCTGCGCGCGCTGGACGTGAGGATCGTTGATATGCGCGTGGATCCAGGCCTTGCTGGTCTTGTGCTTCTTCACGGCGTAGAATCCCGCCCCTTGTCGGGAACCAACATGATGATCGAACTCACTTCCACTCAACGCCTGAGTCTGCGCGCCCGTGCCCAGGCGCTGCAGCCGTTCGTGTCGGTCGGCGGCAACGGCCTCACGCCGGCCGTCGTGAACGAGATCGACCGCTCGCTCAAGGCACACGAACTCATCAAGATCCGCACCCACGGTATCGAACGCACCCAGCGCGAACTGCTGATGGGCGAAATCTGCGCGACACTGGATTGCGCACCTGTGCAGCGAATTGGCAACCTGCTGGTGGTATTTCGCGAACGGCCCGCGGAAACCGAAAATTTGCCGAAACCATCGCAGGCACCGAAAGGCGGGGCGAGCAAGAAGCAGCTTTCCGCGGGCGCCGTTCCCGCCAGGCCCCTACCGCGCAGACGTACCGCCCAGCCGCCGGCCGCGCCCACGGCAGCGCGCCGCCGCGCTACACCCAATCCGCCGCGCCGCGCCAACAACACCCGCGGCCGCTGAAATCGGCAACTGCTCTCATTTCCCGCGCTGCTGTAGGGCAACCAGAGCAGCGCCGAGCAGACTCTGGATCAGGTACAGCACGCTCGAAACACCGTGCCACCGCGCAAACCGGTCGCGCAGCACGCTCTCCATCACTTCGCGAGGCAACGCCTCGGCCTTGAGCTGCGCCATGATCGGCTGCACGCCGAAATGCCCCGCCAGCGTCAGCAGCAGCATCAGTAACACCAGCCAGAACACGCCCGACCTGAACGCCGCGAGGCCTCGGCGCAGAAACAGGAACAGCACCAGGTAGCCGGCGCAGCCGATGCCCACCCAGGCGATCATGGCGAACATGTTCCCGGCCAGGTTGCCGGCGAGCGTGCGATTGGCGGGCAGTTCGTGAAACAGCGTCGGCGCGACCACATAGCCGATCGCCCACAGCCCGCCAACCCAAAGAGTGATCGAGAACGCGTAGAGAAAGTCGGTCAGTTTGCGCATGGGTCAGGCACGGTCAGGGTTCGCGAAGCCCGGGCGCCGGGAACCTGGCACCTCGGCGCGCAACTCAGATGTAGCGGACGTCGATGATCTCGTACTCGCGAACGCCGCCGGGCGCCTGCACCTCGGCCACGTCGCCGGCGTATTTGCCGATCATTGCGCGGGCGATCGGCGAACTGATCGAAACCTTGCCGGTCTTCAGGTCGGCTTCGTCGTCGCCGACGATCTGATAGGTCACGTTCGCGCCGCTCTCGGCATCCTCGAGATCGACGGTGGCACCGAACACGCAGCGCCCGTCGGCATCGAGCAGACGCGGGTCGATGATCTGCGCGTTGGCGAGCTTACCCTCGACCTCCTTGATGCGGCCTTCGACGAAGCCCTGCCTCTCCTTGGCCGCATCGTATTCGGCGTTCTCGGACAGATCGCCGTGCGAACGCGCCTCGGTGATCGCGGCGACCACACTCGGGCGATCGACCGACTTGAGACGCTGCAGTTCGCTGCGTAATTGCTCGGCACCAGCCAGGGTCAGAGGGACTTTGTTCATGCGCTGTCAGTTGAGTTGGGCGTGAAGGTTCTGCAGGGCGTAGGTTTCCAGCCCCTCGAGGTGGCGCATGCCGGCGCAGGCGGCCAGGGCGCCCTCGACCGTCGTGTAGAAGGTAACCCGTGCGGCCAGCGCGCTGGTGCGGATCGAACGCGAATCGGCGATCGCGGTGCGCCGTTCGTCGACCGTATTGACGATGAAGCTGATCTCGTTGTTCTTGATCATATCGACGACGTGTGGACGGCCTTCGGTCACCTTATTGACCGGCGTGACCGGCAGGCCGGCGTCGGCAATCGCATTGGCGGTGCCACGCGTGGCGACCAGCGAGAAGCCGAGTGCAGCCAGTTCGCGCGCCGCCTGCACGGCCTTGACCTTGTCGGCCTGCCTGACGCTGATGAATGCCTTGCCGTCCTTGGGCAGCTTCGTGCCGGCGGCGATCTGGGATTTCACGAACGCTTCCGCGAAAGTCCTGCCGACACCCATGACCTCGCCGGTCGACTTCATCTCCGGGCCGAGAATGGTATCGACGCCCGGGAACTTGACGAACGGAAACACCGCCTCCTTGACCGAGTAATAGGGCGGCACGACCTCGCGCGTGACACCCTGATCGGCCAGTGAACGGCCCGCCATGCAGCGCGCCGCAATCTTTGCCAGCGGAAGACCGCAGGCCTTGGAGACGAAAGGCACGGTGCGCGAAGCGCGCGGATTCACCTCGAGCACGTAGACCACTGCGTTTTCACCTTGGCCCTGGGCATTGTTCTGGATGGCGAATTGCACGTTCATCAGGCCGCAAACGTTCAGCGCCCTGGCCATCAGCTCGGTCTGTCGGCGCAACTCGTCCTGGACTGCCGGCGAGAGGGTATAGGGCGGCAGCGAGCAGGCCGAATCTCCCGAATGCACGCCGGCCTGCTCGATGTGCTCCATGATGCCGCCGATGATCACCTGCCAGCCATCGGACAGCGCATCGACATCGACCTCGGTCGCGTCGTTCAGGAAGCGGTCGAGCAGCACCGGACTGTCGTTGCTGACCTTCACCGCCTCGCGCATGTAGCGCTCGAGATCCTTCTGTTCGTGCACGATTTCCATCGCCCGCCCGCCCAGCACGTAGCTCGGGCGCACGACCATCGGATAGCCGATTTCTCCGGCCGCCCGCAGCGCCGCCTCGGGCGTGCGTGCGGTGCGGTTGGGCGGCTGCTTGAGCCCCAGTTCGTTCAGCATCCGCTGGAAGCGCTCGCGATCTTCGGCGCAGTCGATCATGTCGGGGCTGGTACCGATGATCGGCACGCCGTTGGCCTCGAGATCGCGCGCCAGCTTGAGCGGCGTCTGGCCGCCGAACTGCACGATCACGCCGACCGGCTTTTCGATCGCGACGATCTCGAGCACGTCCTCGAGCGTCAGCGGCTCGAAATACAGGCGGTCGGACGTATCGTAGTCGGTCGACACGGTCTCCGGATTGCAATTGACCATGATGGTCTCGAAGCCGTCGTCGCGCAGCGCGAGCGCGGCATGCACGCAGCAGTAGTCGAATTCGATGCCCTGGCCGATGCGGTTCGGTCCGCCGCCCAGCACCATGATCTTCTTCCTGTCGGTCGGATGCGCCTCGCACTCGTCCTCGTAGGTCGAGTACATGTAGGCGGTCGACGTGGCGAACTCGGCGGCACAGGTATCGACGCGCTTGTACACCGGCCGCACTCCAAGCGCCCAGCGCGTGCCGCGCACCTCGGCCTCGGTCGACTTCAGCAGCTTGGCCAGCCGGCGGTCGGAGAATCCCTTGCGCTTCAAGCGCCGCATTTCGCCGGCGTCGATGGCGGCCAGTTCGCGATCGTCGAGCTCCATTTCGATATCGACGATCTCCTTGATCTGTGCCAAGAACCAGGGATCGATGCGCGTGAGCTGGTGCACTTCTTCGAGGCTGAAGCCGTTCTCGAAGGCGTCGCCGACGTACCAGATGCGCTCCGGCCCCGGCTCGCCGAGTTCCTTTTCGAGCTCCTCGCGGTCGGTGGTCTTCTGATTCATGCCGTCGGCGCCGACCTCGAGACCGCGCAGCGCCTTCTGGAACGACTCCTGGAACGTGCGCCCCATGGCCATCACCTCGCCGACCGATTTCATCTGGGTGGTCAGGCGATCGTTCGCGGCGGGAAACTTTTCGAACGCGAAACGCGGAATCTTGGTGACGACATAGTCGATCGACGGCTCGAACGAGGCCGGCGTCGCACCACCCGTGATGTCGTTCTTCAACTCATCCAGCGTATAGCCGACGGCCAGCTTGGCAGCAATCTTGGCTATCGGGAAACCGGTCGCTTTCGACGCCAGGGCAGAGGAGCGCGAAACCCGCGGGTTCATTTCGATCACGATCATGCGGCCGGTGTCGGGATCGATCGCGAACTGCACGTTCGACCCGCCGGTATCGACGCCGATCTCCCGCAGCACCGCGATGCTGGCATTGCGCATGATCTGGTATTCCTTGTCGGTCAGCGTCTGCGCCGGCGCGACGGTGATCGAGTCGCCGGTATGCACACCCATCGGATCGAGGTTTTCGATCGAGCAGACGATGATGCAGTTGTCCTTGCTGTCGCGGACCACCTCCATCTCGAACTCTTTCCAGCCGATCAGCGACTCCTCGATCAGCAGTTCCTTGGTCGGGCTGGCCTCGAGTCCGCGCTTGCAGATCTCGGCGAATTCCTCCATGTTGTAGGCGATGCCGCCGCCGGTGCCGCCGAGCGTGAAACTCGGCCGGATGATGGTCGGGAAGCCCAGGCCGGCCTGTACCTGCAGCGCTTCTTCCGTGCTGTGGGCGATGCCGGAACGCGCGCTGCCGAGGCCGATACGGGTCATCGCCTGCTTGAATTTCTCGCGGTCCTCGGCCTTGTCGATCGCTTCCTTCTTGGCGCCGATCATCTCGACTCCATACTTCTCGAGTACGCCGTGCCTGGCCAAGTCGAGCGCGCAGTTCAGCGCCGTCTGCCCGCCCATGGTGGGCAGCAACGCGTCCGGACGCTCCTTTTCGATGATCTTCTCGACGATCTGCCAGGTGATCGGCTCGATGTAGGTCACGTCCGCCGTGCTGGGGTCGGTCATGATGGTGGCCGGGTTCGAGTTGACCAAGATCACCCTGTAGCCCTCTTCACGCAAGGCCTTGCACGCCTGCGCGCCGGAATAGTCGAACTCGCAGGCCTGGCCGATGATGATCGGACCGGCACCGATGATGAGGATCGAATGAAGATCGGTTCTTTTTGGCATAGTTGCGCGGGCGAGAGGGGCGAGGGGTCAGGGGTGAGGGGGAACACCCTTCGGCTCACCCCTCACCCCTTACGCCTTACCCCTTACTCCTCACCTCAATCATCTGGACGAAACGGTCGAACAGATGGGCCACGTCGTGCGGCCCGGGACTCGCCTCGGGGTGCCCCTGGAAACAGAATGCCGGCCGGTCTGTGCGGGCCAGTCCTTGCAGACTGCCGTCGAACAGCGAGACATGCGTCGGGCGAAGAGTCGGCGGCAGTGTCGCCGGATCGACGGCGAAGCCATGATTCTGGCTGGTGATCAGCACCTGGCCGCTGTCGAGATCCTTGACCGGATGGTTCGCCCCATGATGGCCGAACTTCATCTTGATTGTCCTGGCACCGCTCGCCAGGCCCATCAACTGGTGGCCCAGACAGATGCCGAAAGTCGGCAGTCCGCCAGCGAGAATTTCGCGAATTGCTTCGATTGCATAGTCGCAGGGCTCGGGATCGCCCGGCCCGTTCGACAGAAAGACACCGTCCGGGTCGAGCGCCAGCACGTCTTTTGCCGGAGTCTGCGCCGGAACTACAGTCAATCGGCAAGCGCGCGCAGCCAGCATGCGCAGGATGTTTCGCTTGACGCCGTAATCGTAGGCAACGACATGGTATCTGGCGCCATCGACCGGGCGATGGCCGCGGCCGAGCTGCCAGATGCCCTCGGTCCACTCGTAGGGCTCGCGCGTCGACACGACTTTCGCCAGATCCATCCCGGCGAGTCCGGGGAAGGCGCGCGCCTCGCGCAGCGCATCGTCGACATCGACCTGTCCGGCCATCAGGCAGCCGTTCTGTGCGCCTTTCTCGCGCAGCAGACGCGTGAGCTTTCGCGTATCGATGCCAGCGAGGCCCAGCACATTCTCCGACTTGAGGTAGGCATCGAGCGGCTGTTGCATGCGGAAACTCGACGGACAGATCGGCAGGTCGCGAATGACCAGCCCTGCGGCATGGATTCGTGGGTCTTCGCGGTCCTCGAGATTGACGCCGGTATTGCCGATGTGCGGATAAGTCAGCGTGACGATCTGGCGCGAGTACGACGGATCGGTCAGGATTTCCTGGTAGCCGGACATCGCGGTGTTGAACACCACCTCGCCGACCGACACGCCGTCCGCCCCGATGGACTGACCGTGAAACACGGTTCCGTCGGCGAGCGCGAGCAGTGCGGGCGAAGCGGCAGTCAATCGTGACTCCTGGATGGCGGCGGGGCGAAGCGGGATTGGTCCGGACCTGCACCTCGCGATCGGGATGCCGGACATACAAAGCGGGACGGGTTATGCACCCATCCCGCCCTGTATTTTTTGACAGAGACATTATAGCCCGATACGGGCCCACGCTGCAACGCGGCCGGGCGCTCAGGCCGGCTGGCCGCCGGCTTTCAGCGCCGCGAACGCCCCATCGAGATCCACAGCGATGCAATCGAGCTGATGCAGGGCCTCGGGCAGTTCGGCATTCACCTGGTCCCAGCGGCCGCCCTTGGCCGCGGTTTCGAGTTTCCCCAGGATCTCGGCGACCGCTACCGCATGAAAGATCATCACGGTACCGCGCATCGTATGGGCACGCGTGGCAAAGCGCTCGATATCGGTGGCAGCGGCGGCAGAGCGCAAGTCACGCTTGTGGGCATCATAGTCGCGCAGGAACAGGTCGATCATCCGGCACAGCACCTGCGTATCGCCGCCCAGGGTCTCCAGCGTGCGATCGAGTTCGACGAATCGGGCGGTTTCCGTGTCGGCCTCGCCACCGTCCGCGTTGCGCGAAATGGCGCCGCTGCGCATCGGGTCGAACTCGCCGGCCTCGACCCGATCGAGAACTGCGTTCAGTTTGTCCGAACGCAGCGGCTTGGTCAGGTAATCGTCCATGCCCGCCTCGAGGCAGCGCTCGCGGTCGCCAGACATCGCGTGCGCGGTCAGTGCGATGATCGGCGTTGCGTGCCAGCTGTCGGCATACGCCCAACTGCGTCGCTGCTCGCGCGCACGGATCGCCCGGGTCGCCTCGAACCCGCCCAGCACGGGCATCTGCACGTCCATCAGGATCGCGTCGAAGCGCTCGCGTTCGAATAGCTCGACCGCTTCGCGGCCATCGTTGGCCAGTGTCACCTTGTGCCCGGCGCGCTCGAGCAGCTTGACTGCTACCGTCTGATTGACTGGATTGTCCTCTGCCAGCAGCACATGCAGGCGCGACCCCGCGGGCCGCTCGCGCTCGAGCGCGCCGTCGACGTCGAACGCCTCGAGCATGAATTTTTCTGGCTGGCGCGCACTGAGCGCCGAGATCAGCGCACCATGCACATCGCCCGGCACGCAAGGCTTGATCAGTCGCGTCCGCACGCCGATCTGCTCGCAGCGAAATGCGTCGCGACGCTGGTGCGACGAATCCGTCATCACGATCAGCCGGTCCCGGTATCCCGGGCGACTGGCCAGGCTTTCCGCAACCGCGAGACCGTCGGGTGCCGGCATTTCGGCGTCGAGCAACAGCAGCGCGTAGGTCTGCCCATCCGACTTTGCCGCCCGCAACGCGGCCAGCGCCGCTTCGCCGCCAGGCGCGACCGTCGGCCGCAGGCCCCAGCTCGACAGCATGCGGGACAGCGAGCTCGCGGCGCAGGTGTTGTCATCGACGATCAGCACGGCGAGTCCCGCCAGCGCCGAAAGATCACGACGGGATACGTCTTCCCTGGCAATGCCGAAGCGCGCATCGAACGAGAACACGCTTCCTTTGCCGGGCTCGCTTCGAACCCCGATATGCCCACCCAATGCGTCGACCAGCCGGCGGCAAATCGCCAGGCCGAGTCCGGTGCCGCCGAAACGGCGAGTGGTTGAACTATCCGCCTGGGAAAAGGCTTCGAACACGCGTTTCTGTTTGTCGGATTCGATGCCGACGCCGGTGTCCCGAACCGACACCCGCAGCAGACACTGATCGGGCGATCGCCACTCGCAAGTCACGGCGAGCTCGATCTCGCCGCGCTGGGTGAACTTGATCGCGTTTCCAACCAGGTTCATCACGATCTGCCGCAGGCGGCTCGGGTCGCCGACCAAGGTGCCTGGAACGTCCGGCGCAATGGAGAGCACGAGTTCGACGCCCTTGTTGTGCGCCCCCAGAGAAATCGTCTTGAGCGTATCGCCGAGCACCTGGTCGAGCGCAAAATCAACCTGCTCGAACTCGAGGCGTCCGGCCTCTATCTTGGAGAAATCCAGAATGTCGTTGATGACCGTCAGCAGGGCTTCCGCCGAACTGCGGGCGGTGTTCAGGTACTCGCGCTGCTCGTCGTCGAGTTGGGTATCGAGTGCCAACTCGGTCATTCCGAGCATGCCGTTGAGCGGCGTGCGGATTTCGTGACTCATGTTGGCGAGAAACTCGCTCTTGGCGCGGCTGGCCGCCTCGGCCGCCTCCTTGGCGCGCAACAGCTCCTGCTCGCGCTGACGCGACGGCCCCTCGGCGCCACTGCGCTCGAGGAATTCGTTCTCGAACCTCGCGTATGCCGAATTGATCCAGCCGATCAGGCGTACGAGACCCCCGCCGAGACGTGCCGGGTCGATCCGCCCCGCCACCGCATCGGCCAGGAAGCGATCCACCGCAGCATCGTCCGCCAGCGAAAAAGCCCGCCGGATCTGCCCCGACAGCAGACGGCTCTGCTTCGCGTCGCCAGGTGGCGGCTGGCTTTTGCGGCCGATTCTCGATTCGGCGTCCGACATAGCGTGTCCTGGGCTGATGCCGCACGAATTACCGCACGACAAACGAAAAAACGTTGATGAGTTTACGCTAATACGTCCGGCCGGGATTCCCGCATTGTTTCCTTCGCGACAAATCGTTCTGCGTGTTGAGCCAACAGCCGAAGCGCCGCAGAATCCCCGCCGATCAACGCAGTCCGAGGACGTCCTGCATGTCGAACAGTCCGCTCTTGCGAGAAGCGAGGAAACGCGCCGCGCGCAGGCCACCTACTGCGTAGGTCATGCGACTGGCGGACCTGTGGGTGATTTCGATTCGCTCTCCGGTTCCTGCAAAAAGCGCCGTGTGATCGCCGACGATGTCGCCGCCGCGAACCGTCGCAAAGCCGATGGTGGTCGGGCAGCGCTCGCCGGTTACGCCTTCCCGGCCATAGACCGCACAGTCGGCGAGGTTCCGGCCCAGCGCCTGTGCGACTACCTCACCCATTCGCAGCGCCGTTCCGGAAGGCGCATCGATCTTGTGGCGGTGGTGCGCCTCGATGATCTCGACGTCGTAGCCGTCGCTCAACACCCGGGCGGCGACGTCGAGCAGGCGAAACACCAGATTGACGCCGACACTCATGTTCGGCGCGAAGACGATCGGGATGTCCTGGGCAGCCGTCTCGATCTCGCGCTTGCCCGCGGCATCGAAGCCGGTGGTGCCGATGACCAGCGCCACGCCCCTGTCGCGACACAGCGCCAGATGCCCGAGCGTACCGGCTGGTCGGGTAAAGTCGATCAGGCATTGCGCAGAACCGATCGCCGAGGCTGCATCGCCGCCGATCGCCACGCCAGTCGCCAACCCGAGCAGTTCGCCGGCATCGCGGTCGATCGACGGATTTTCCGGCTGGTCGAAGGCCGCCGCGAGCCGCATGTCGTCGGCATTGAGAACCGCTTCGACCAAGGTACGGCCCATGCGCCCGGTCGCGCCTGCGATTGCGATGCCAATCCTGTTCATACGAGATTCCCTGATCTGACAAGTGCCGCCGAAAAAAAGCGGGCGGACGCCGTTCGGCAGATTGCCGCTGGACTGCGGCTCAGCTGCCTGGCTCGTCGGCCGGTGCGGATTTTGGCTCGAGTTTGGGTTCGACCGGCGGCTTGCCGTCGGCGCCAATCTCGATCACCTTCGGCGCAGCCTGCGGTTGCCCATCCGCTGCTTCGGCACCGGCGGCCCCGCTGGCCACCACATCGCCGCCGACCCGCACGAGCTTGCCCTGGTCGAAGAAGACGGAAAGGTGCCGCTGCTGAACGTCACCCCGGCCGGGCTTGAAACGATAGACATAATCCCAGCGCTCGCCATGGAAAATGTCGGTTACCAGCGGCGTTCCGAGGGCGAAACGAACCTGATCCTTGGTCATGCCCGGCTTTAGTTGCGCCACCATGTCCTGGGTAACGTAGTTTCCCTGGCGAATATCGACCAGATAGGGATTGAGATACTGGGTAACCGAGCAAGCCGGCAACACCAGGCTGTATAAGACGAGGCTTGCGAGGACGGCGGATGACTTCATCGGGCTGGGCTGGCAACCGGCTGGCGAGGCATGAATGGAGTGGCCGCCCGAACTGACGCAGCGGCTCGCGGAATGCGCAAAACTATATCATAATCAGTCCCTTCTTCTGCCGCTCTGGTGAGCCATGTCCAACTCGCAGAACCTCAAGAACATCGGCCTCAAGGCGACGTTTCCGCGCCTGAAGATTCTTGACCTGTTCCAGACGACCGACATGCGCCACATGACGGCCGAGGACGTCTACAAACACCTGATCACCGATGGCATGGACATCGGGCTGGCGACGGTCTATCGCGTGCTGACCCAGTTCGAGCAGGCCGGACTGCTGGTACGCCACTACTTCGAGTCCGGCAAGGCCGTTTTCGAGCTCAACGAAGGCAAGCATCACGACCACCTGGTCTGCCTGCAATGCGGCAGGCTGGAGGAGTTCTACGACGCGGAAATCGAGGCGCGCCAGCAGCGCATCGCCACCGAACGCGGTTATACCGTGCACGACCACGCGCTTTATCTGTACGTCGACTGCGTCAAGCCCGACTGCCCAAACAAGAGAGGCGGCCCGCACAGCGCCTGAGGCGTGAAGTCGCGCCATATCAGTCCGGCCAGGCGGGCGGGCGCCTCCCCTGCGAACGCCCCGATTCATCGAAACCTCACGCCCCCACGCCGGGATGTTCGAAGCATTCGCGACATCGACCCTGCTGGTCGCCCTCGCCGAGATCGGCGACAAGACGCAGTTGCTGTCTTTCCTACTCGCTGCCCGGTTGCGCAAACCCTGGCCGATCATTCTGGGCATCCTGGTCGCCACCCTGGCCAACCATGCGCTGGCCGGATCGCTCGGTGTGTGGCTCGCCCGATTGCTGCCCGACGGCTGGCTCGCGTGGATCGTCGGCCTGACCTTCATCGGCTTCGGTCTGTGGGCGCTGTGGCCCGACAAGCTGGATCAGGAGCTGGCGGTACACCCGGCCGGCGCCTTCGTCACCACGACCATCGCCTTCTTTCTGGCCGAGATGGGCGACAAGACCCAGCTGGCGACCGTGGCGCTGGGCGCGCGCTTCGAATCCCTCGTCGCCGTGGTGACCGGCACGACTCTCGGCATGATGATCGCCAACGTGCCGGCCGTGCTGGTCGGTGAAACGCTGGCCAGGAAATGCCCGCTCGGCGCCATGCGATTCGCCGCCGCCGGCCTGTTCATCGTCACCGGCCTCGTGACCCTCCACGCCGCACCGGCAACGCTGCCGTAGGTGAGCGCGACGGCCTCGCCGGCGGTCAGCCCGACGATCCGAGCATTTCCTGGGCGTGGCGGCGGGTGGTGTTGGTGATCTTCACGCCACCCAACATGCGCGCGATCTCCTCGATTCGCCCCTGCTCGTCGAGTCGGGTCACGCGCGACAACACCTCAGTGCCGTCTTGCTGCTTGGCGATCGACCACTGCCAATGGGCTTGCGCTGCCACCTGCGGCAGGTGCGTCACGCACAGCACCTGGCGCTCCTTGCCCAGCGCCCGCAACAGCCGCCCGACGACCTCGGCCACACCGCCGCCGATGCCGACATCGACCTCGTCGAAAATGAGCGTCGGAACTGCTGCGCTGCGGCTGGTGATAACCTGGACGGCCAGACCGATGCGCGACAACTCGCCGCCCGAGGCCACCTTGGCCAGAGGTCGCAGCGGCTGGTTCAGGTTGGCCGCCACCAGGAACTCGACGTTCTCGAGTCCGTAGGACGCACCGCTGTCGACCGCAGGCAGCGCGATCTCGAACCTGCTTCCGGCCAGTGCGAGTTCCTGCATCGCCGCGGTCACTGCTGCCGACAACTCGCCAGCGACCCTGGCGCGCGCCTGCGACAGACGGCCTGCCGCCTGGCGGAAGGCCGCGGCGGCTTCCTGCTCGCGCTGCGCCAGCAGCGCCGGATCGGAAAGTGCCTGCATTTCATCCAGCCGCGCCGCCAGTTGCGCGCGCACCGCCGGCATTTCGTCAGGGGTCGTGCGGTGCTTGCGGGCAGCGGATTGCACGGCGTCGATGCGTGCATCGAGTTCCGCCAGCCGGGCCGGATCGAGCTCGAGCCGGTCGCGGTAGCGACGCAGCGCATGCGCCGCTTCGTCGAGCTGGATTGCCGCACCGGCGAGCAAGGCCTGCGCCTCGACCAGTTCCGCATCGACCTCGGCCAGTTGGACGATGCGCGCGGCAATTCGCGAAATCGCCGGTGCGGCCGCCGCGTCGCCTTCGCTGGTCACGGCCAGCGCCTCTGCCACACCCTCGAGCAGACTGGCCGCGTGGCCGAGACGCCGCTGTTCCGCCAGCGTCGCCTGCCACTCCTCGGGCACGAATGCGAGGGCGTCGAGCTCCTTCAGTTGCCACACCGCCAGCTCGCGTTCGCGCGCCAGACTCTGCGACTGGTGCTCCGCCTGCTCACGCGCCTCGGCCAGACGCCGCCATTCGCGATGCAGCCCGGCCACCTCGCGCGCCAGCTCGGACTGCCCGCCGTGGGCATCGAGCAGGGCGCGTTGCGCATCGCTGCGCAACAATGCGTGATGCGCGTTCTGGCCATGGATGTCGGCGAGCAGATCGCCGATGTCGCGCAACTGTGCGGCCGTCGCGGGTGAGCCATTGATGTAGCCGCGCGAGCGGCCCGAGGCTTCGATTACGCGGCGCAGCAGGCAGAGGCCATCGCTTGCGAGGTCGTTGTCGGCAAGCCAGACGACTGCTGGGGATCGGTCGTCGAGTTCGAACTCCGCGGCGATATCGGCCTGCTTGCAGCCAACGCGCACGACGCTGGCTTCGGCACGATCGCCGAGCGCCAGCGCCAGCGCGTCGACCAGGATCGATTTGCCGGCACCGGTTTCACCGGTCAGGGCGCCGAAGCCTGATTCGAATTCGAGCTCGAGGCGGTCGACAATGACGAAATCGCGGATGGTGAGACGGCGCAACATGAAGGGGACGAAACGAAGTCCTACGACGGGTAACGCGGCGCCTCGGACCAGCGCAGCTTCTCGCGCAGCATGGCGAAGTAGCTGTAGCTTTCGGGATGCAGCAGGGTGATCGCGTGGCGCGAGCGGGCGACGCGGATCTCGTCGCCGCCGGCCAGGTCGATGTGCGTCTGGCCGTCGCAGTAGAGCCGCGCGTCGTATTGCGGCGTGACCCGGATGTCGATGACGCTGGTCTCGCTGACGGTGATCGGCCGCGCAGTCAGTGCATGCGGGCACAGCGGCACCAGCGCGATGCCGGCCACTGCCGGCTGCAGGATCGGGCCGTTGGCCGACAGAGCGTAGGCAGTCGAGCCGGTGGGCGTGGCGACGATGAAGCCGTCCGAGCGCTGGTTGTAGATGAATTCGCCGTCGATCGTGACCTCGAACTCGATCATGCGGCCGGCATCACCCTTGTTGAGTACCACGTCGTTGAGCGCCAGCGCCTGGTCGATCAGCCGGCCGTCCCGCCGCACCGCGGCTTCGAGCAGGATGCGTGTCTCGCGCCGATAGCGGCCGTCGAGCAGTTCGCCGATGCGCTCGGTCATTTCGTCACGCGCGATGTCGGTCATGAAGCCGAGCCTGCCCTGGTTGATGCCGACCAGCGGCACCGCGCTGGCTGCCAGCCTGCGGGCGGTTGCCAGCATCGTGCCGTCGCCGCCGATGACGATCGCCATGTCGGCGCGCCCGGCGATCTCCTCGTAGCTCGCTTCCTCGAAGCCCGGCGCATCCGCCGCGGCGGCCGTATCGCGCTCGACCAGGACATCGAGATCGCGGCCACGCAGATAGGCGATCAGGGTCAGCAGTGCCTCGGTGACTTCGGGCGCCTGGTATTTGCCGATCACGGCAATCGTGCGAAAGCCGCCGGGACTCATCGTGCGGCGCGGACCCGCGGGCGCACGATCATGGTCGCTCGCGGTTCGGCGCTGTCGGGCCAAAGGGTGAGACGTGTCATGCGCGGCATTAAACCACAATTGCCGGACCCGGCGGCGCCTGTCGCGGGCAGTGAAAATTCCTTAGAATGCAGCCATCTACCTGTTACTCTGCTGGCTGTCCTTTCGGCTGCAGTTTTGGCTTTTCCCATGCTCGACGAACGCGCCCGCATTCTGCTCAAGACGCTGATCGAACACTACATCGTGGACGGTCAACCGGTCGGCTCGCGCGCCCTCGCAAGGTTTTCCGGACTTGATCTGTCGCCGGCGACCATCCGCAACGTCATGTCGGACCTCGAAGAGCAGGGCTATATCGCCAGCCCGCACACCTCGGCCGGGCGGGTGCCGACGGCGCGCGGCTACCGCATTTTCGTCGACTCGCTGCTCACCGTGCGGCCGATGGGGCGCGACCAGATTCAGGAGGTCGAGCACCATCTGCATCCCGATCAGCCGCAGCGCGTGATCAGTACCGCCTCGCAGTTGCTGTCCGAGCTGACGCAGTTTGCTGGCGTGGTCGTCACACCACGGCGCAAGACGACCCAGATTCGCCAGATCGAGTTCCTCAGCCTGGGCGAGAAACGCATCCTGCTGATCATCGTCACCACCGACGGCGACGTGCAGAACCGTATCCTGTTCACTCAGCGCGATTACAGCGCGTCCGAACTGGTGAGCGCAGCCAATTACCTGAGCCAGAACTTCGCCGGACTGGAATTCGCCGAGATCCGCAATCGCGTGCGCGACGAACTCAACCAGTTGCGCAGCGACATGAGCGAACTGATGACCGCGGCAGTCGAGTTCGGCAGCGAGTCGTTCAACGACGTGCGCTCGAGCTACGTGCTGTCGGGCGAGCGCAACCTGCTCGAAGTGGAAGACCTGTCGTCGAACATGCGCCGCTTGCGTGAGTTGTTCGCGCTGTTCGAACAGCGCACCGGACTGCTGCAGTTGCTCGACATTTCAAATCGGGCCGACGGCGTGCAGATCTTCATCGGCGGCGAGTCGGGCTTGGCGCCGCTCGACGAATGCAGCGTCATCACCGCACCCTACGAGGTCGATGGCCAGGTGGTCGGCTCGGTCGGCGTGATCGGCCCGACCCGCATGGCCTATGAACGGGTGATTCCGATCGTCGATATCACGGCCAGGCTGCTGTCCAGCGCGCTGAGTCGGCATTGACCGTCGGCCCTGCCCTGCGAGCCGCATGGAATGGCGATCTACGCATGTACTTGCCTGATATCGTTTGTTCATGCGCCTTCGCGGCCCATAGCCCGCAAGATACCCGTCCCGTCTGGCCCGCAGGCCAGCGGACTGTTTAGCCCAAACCCAGCCATGCCTGCTTACGCCAGCGAACCCGCTTACTCCCACGGCACGACTGGCCGCACCGCCGTCCTGCTAGTCAATCTCGGCACGCCCGAAGCACCGGACAAAGCGGCGCTGCGTCCGTATCTGAAGCAGTTCCTGTCCGACCCGCGGGTGGTGGAAATCCCGCGCCCGCTCTGGTGGCTGATCCTCAACGGCATCATCCTCAATACCCGGCCGGCAAAATCGGCTGCCAAATATGCGGCGATCTGGACGCCGGAAGGCTCGCCGCTCAAAGTGCATACCGAGCGGCAGACCAAGCTGCTGCGCGGCTATCTCGGTCAGGCCGGGCATGGCCAGATCCTCGTCGACTACGCGATGCGCTATGGCCGGCCCTCGGTGGCGTCGGTGCTCGAGCAGTTCAAGGCGCTGAACTGCGAGCGCATTCTCGTCGTGCCTCTCTATCCACAATACGCGGCGAGTACCACCGCCAGCGTCTTCGATGCCGTCGCCGCCGTCGGCATGCGCAGCCGCAACCTGCCGGCGCTGCGTTTCGTGCGCAGCTTCCACGACCATGCGGGCTACATCACGGCGCTCACCGCCTCGATCGCCGAGCACTGGATGCATCACGGCCGGCCCGACAAGCTGGTGATGAGCTTTCACGGCGTGCCGCGCTACACGCTCGACAAGGGCGACCCCTACCACTGCCAGTGCCGCAAGACGGCGCGGCTGGTCGCCGAGCAATTGGGCCTGGCCGACGACCGTTACCTGGTCAGCTTCCAGTCGCGCTTCGGCAAGGCCGAGTGGCTCAAGCCTTATACCCAGCCCACGCTGGAGGAACTGGGGCGCAGCGGAACCGCAAGTGTCGATGTGGTTTGCCCGGGCTTCGTCGCCGACTGCCTGGAAACCCTCGAGGAGATCGCGATGGAGAACCGCGACGCGTTTCTCGCCGCCGGCGGCAAGACCTTCCGCTACATTCCCTGTCTCAACGAACGCCACGAATGGATCGCCGCGCTGCAGGACATCGTGGTCGGCCATCTCGGCAACTGGCTGACGACCGATACGCCCGATGCCGGGCGGCTGGCTGAAAGCCGGACACGCGCGCTCGCGCTGGGCGCGAACGCATGAGACTGCTGCTGCGCTGGGCCCTGTCGGCGATGGCCTTGATGCTGTTGCCGCAGATCATCGACGCGATTCACATCGACAGTTTCTACGCGGCGCTGGCGGCCGCCGTGGGGATCGGACTGGTCAATGCGCTGATCCGGCCGATCCTGATCATCATCACCCTGCCAATCAACATCCTGACGCTGGGCCTGCTCACCTTTGCGATCAACGGCCTGCTGTTCTGGTTCGTCGCGAGCTTCATCAATGGTTTCACCGTCACCGGATTCTGGCCTGCGGTGCTCGGCGCCATCGTCTACAGCGTCGCGACCTGGGCGATCAGCTCCGTCTTGCGCGACCGTGCGGCGGAATAGGAAACGGGGCCTGCGGCCCCGTTTTGTCGACTCGGCCGCCGAATCAGCGGGCGTGCTGAGCCGGGCCTGGCCGGCCGGCTGGCGCGCCGCTGCGACGCGCCGCCGGCTTGCGCCGTCCGGCGCCGGGGTCGAAGCTGCCGTCGACTTCCTTCATCGCGCTCTTGCGCGCTCTGAGCGCCATCTTGAACGCGCCTTCCTCGCCGTACTTCTTGACCGAGTACTTCACCCGCTTGCGCTTGCCGCCCGGCAAAGGCCACGAGGCAACCCAGAACCAGCGCTGCTGATCTTCCGGCAGGTCACGGGTTTCCGATGCACAGTAGCGGCATACGCCAACCACGCCGGAACGGTTGCTGCTCTTGACGATGCTCGAGTACTCGCGCATCGAGAACGGCGGAAACTTGTCGATGACGCTGTCGCGGAACTGCTTGGCCGCGGCAAACGCCTTAGTCTTTCCGCCATGGACGCCGTCACTGAAATGCTTGCGGTAAATGGTGCCCCTGCGCTGAATGGTCACCAGCCAGCCATGCGTCCGGCTCGACTCGTTGTCGACGCGGCTGATGCCATAGGTTGAACTGCGGCTCACGCTCTAACCTCCAATAGATCCCAACACAATCGAAAGCGGTGATCCTGCCGGCTTCGACTGCGCCTTCCCCAAAACGCGTCCGGTGCCCAAAAAAATGCAACCCTCTTGATCCCGCAAACTCCACACGCATCTATCGATGCAGTGAGGCGAAGAATGCAGGCTTGGCCCCGGGGGTGCCGTGAAGGATTTCCTGCCCCCGTCGGGCGAAGAGTTTGAATTGACTTGAATCGGAGATGCGCCGTGACGGAGTTCCTGCAGCTTGTGTGTGCCCATTGCGAGGCCGTCAATCGCGTGCCACGGGCGCGCCTGGGCGAGCGGCCGAATTGCGGCCGCTGTCATCAGCGGCAATTCACGGGCACGCCGGTCGAACTGACCGGACACAGCTTTTCACGGATGATCGACCGCAGCGATCAACCGGTGGTGGTGGATTTCTGGGCACCGTGGTGCGTGCCATGCCGATCGATGGCACCCGCGTTTGCCAGCGCAGCGGTTGAGCTCGAGCCGCAGGTGCGGCTGGCCAAGCTCAATACCGAGGCTGAACCGGGAATCGCCTCCAGATTCGGGATTCGCAGCATCCCGACCATGGTGATGTTCGTCGGCGGACGAGAAGTCGCGCGACAGTCCGGCGCGATGGACGCGGCGAGCATCGTGCGCTGGGTGCGCAACAATGCGCCGCGACTTGGCTAACGACGGGGTGGTGCGTCGACCAGTTGCAGGTCTAGAGCAGAGATCTTGTCTGCCTTGGGTGTGAACTGAACCGATTCGCCGCTCGCCGCGAGCTTCTTCTCCGCCGCGGCAAGCCGGCGCGACGCGATCGTGACCAGCCGCTCGCGGAAGTGTTCGAGGCATTCCTCGGACGCCAGTTGAAGGGCGGCGGGATTGACTTCGAGACAGGTGAGCTTGGTCAGTGCGACCGCCGAAATATGGCGCTTGTGCTCGAAGGCATCGAGATACGCGGCTTCACCGACGACATCGCCAGGCCCCATGACCGTGAGCCGCTTTCCCCCGCTGGACACTTCGACCTCGCCCTCCAGCACGATGCTGAAACGGCTGTCGATGTCGCCTTCGCGCATCAGGGTGGCGCCTGGCTCGATATCGAGCCAGGCCGAGATGCGCATGGTCTCCCAAACCTCGACATCCTCGAACTCGGTAAAGAACGGCAGCTTGCGCAGCGCGGTGAAGCGCGTCATGTCGGGCGCCACGTAGTTCTCGTCGAGAATCTTGTAGCGCACCGCCGACAGATCCTTGGCCATGTCGGCGCCGTTCTTGTAGCGCGAATAGAGATCCTTTTCGAGCGCCTTCCTGATGATCAGATCCATCTGCTCCGGGATATCCGGGTTGAGCTGGCTCACCGACGGCGGATCGGCATTGATGATCTTGTAGACGAGCTGCGCCGGGTGCTTGGCGCGGAACGGCAGGCGCCCGGTCAGCAGGTGAAACAGCACCACGCCCAGCGAATACAGATCGGTCTTCTGATTGAGCGGATAGCTCTTGATCTGCTCGGGGGACATGTACGCCGGCGACCCTACCCCCATGATGAACGTCGAGTCATGGTGGGATTTCTTGTTGACATTGAGCGCCAGGCCGAAATCCGTGATCTTCACGTTGTCCTGGTGGTCGACCATGATATTGGCCGGCTTGATGTCGCGGTGCACGACGCCCTGCCGATAGGCATAGTCAAGCGCCAGACAACACTTGAAGACGATGCTCACGGTGCGGTGGATCGGCAGCATCTTGTCGAAGCTGCAGAACTGGTCGAGCGGCTGACCATCGACGAATTCCATGACGATGTAGGCTTGGGTTTCCTCGATCACCACTTCGTGGAACTTGATAATGTTGGGGTGATCGAGCCGCTTGGCCACTGCTGACTCGGTAGTCAGCAGCTTCATCTGCCGGCGCGACCACTTGCCCTCGTCCCGGTTCTTGTCGCCGAACTGAATCAGCTTGACCGCCACCCCCTCGGGGTAATCGCCGCCCTCGCAGAGATAAACCGTAGCGGTGGCGCCCTTGCCGACCTCGCGGACCACACGGTACTTGCCGATCTTTTCGGGTGTCATTGACATGGTGGCGACAGGAATGCCCGGCTGAACGACCGCGCGAGCCGCCGGATTGGCGGCGATTGTCGCACGACGGCCGGCTGTCACGCCAACCGGTGCGGGAACCCAAACGGCAGATCGCCTGCAGGACTTGAATTCCATCCCGGCGCCCCAAGCTACGACGGGTTTGTTAAGGGAGCCCATGCAATGTCAGATCAACCCGTCAGCCCGGATCCGGTCGAGCCACAAGGCGAGGCGGCTACCCCGGGCAATCCGCCGGCCGCAGTCGAGTCGATGCCCAGCCTGGAAGAGTCGCTGCGAACCGCAGAGATCAAGGCCGCCGAGCACTACGATGCCTGGTTGCGCGCCAAGGCGGAAACCGAGAACGTACGCCGCCGCGCAGCCGAGGAAGCGCTCAAGGAGCGCAAGTTCGCTGCCGAGAAGTTCGCCGCCGCCATGCTGCCGGTCACGGACAGCCTGGAAGCGGCGCTCGGTGTCGAAAACGCCACACTGGAAACGCTCAGGAGCGGCGTCGAACTCACGCTCAAGCAGCTCCAGCAGGCATTCCAGAGCGCCGGCCTGGTGGAGATTTCCCCTTTGGGCGAAAGATTCGACCCCAATCACCATCAGGCGATTTCCGTCGTTGAAGCCGAAGCCGAGCCCAACACCGTGGTCCAGCTCCTGCAAAAGGGTTATCTGCTGCACGACCGGGTGATTCGCCCGGCAATGGTCATCGTTTCAAAGGCCAAAGGGCTGTAGGAAGCTCGAAAGCAGCAGCAGAAAACTTGAAAGCGCCCGCAAAAACCCAATATCGGATGCAGGATTGACCGGCCGGACCGGTTCAAAGTCAGATCAGAAAGGATCAAACAATGGGCAAGATCATCGGTATCGACCTCGGCACCACCAACTCGTGCGTGGCCGTAATGGAAGGCGGCAAACCAAAGGTCATCGAAAATTCGGAAGGCGCACGCACGACGCCGTCGATCGTCGCCTACACCGAGGACAACGAAGTGCTGTGCGGCGCTTCGGCCAAGCGTCAGGCGGTGACCAATGCCAGGAACACCCTGTATGCGGTCAAGCGCCTGATCGGCCGCCGCTTCGAGGAAAAGGAAGTCCAGAAGGACATCGCCCTGATGCCCTTCAAGATCAGCAAGGCCGACAACGGCGATGCCTGGGTCGAGGTTCGCGGCAAGAAGGTCGCCCCACCGCAGGTCTCCGCCGAAGTGCTGCGCAAGATGAAGAAGACCGCCGAGGACTACCTCGGCGAGGAAGTCACCGAGGCGGTGATCACCGTGCCGGCCTACTTCAACGACAGCCAGCGCCAGGCCACCAAGGACGCCGGCCGCATCGCCGGCCTCGACGTCAAACGCATCATCAACGAGCCGACCGCGGCCGCGCTGGCCTTCGGCATGGACAAGAAGGCCGGCGACAAGAAGCTCGCCGTCTATGACCTGGGCGGAGGCACCTTCGACATCTCGATCATCGAGATTGCCGAGGTCGAGGGCGAACACCAGTTCGAGGTGCTATCGACCAATGGCGACACCTTCCTCGGCGGCGAGGATTTCGACCAGCGCCTGATCGACTACGTCGTCACCGAGTTCAAGAAGGAACAGGGCGTCGATCTGAAGAACGACGTGCTGGCGCTGCAGCGTCTCAAGGAAGCGGCCGAAAAGGCCAAGATCGAGTTGTCCTCGAGCCAGCAGACCGAACTCAACCTGCCCTACATCACGGCGGATGCCTCGGGCCCGAAGCACCTGACGATGAAGCTCACCCGCGCCAAGTTTGAAAGCCTGGTCGATGAGCTGATCGAGCGCACCATCGAGCCCTGCCGCATCGCGATCAAGGATGCCGGCGTCAAGGTCGGCGACATCGACGACGTGATCCTGGTCGGCGGCATGACCCGCATGCCCAAGGTGCAGGACAAGGTCAAGGCGTTCTTCGGCCAGGAGCCGCGCAAGGACGTGAATCCGGACGAAGCCGTTGCGGTCGGCGCGGCGATCCAGGGCGGCGTGCTGCAGGGCGAGGTGAAGGACGTGCTGCTGCTCGACGTGACCCCGCTGTCGCTGGGTATCGAGACCTTGGGCGGCGTGATGACCAAGCTGATCACCAAGAACACGACGATTCCGACCAAGACCAGTCAGGTGTTTTCGACCGCCGACGACAGCCAGAATGCGGTGACCATTCACGTCCTGCAAGGCGAGCGCGAAATGGCCTCGGGCAACAAGAGCCTGGGGCAGTTCAATCTGACCGACATCCCGCCGGCGCCGCGTGGCATGCCGCAGATCGAGGTCACCTTCGACATCGACGCCAATGGCATCCTGCACGTATCGGCCAGGGACAAGGGCACCGGAAAGGAAAACAAGATCACCATCAAGGCCAACTCCGGCCTCAACGAAGACGAAATCCGCCGCATGGTCGCCGACGCCGAAGTCCATGCCGAGGAGGACAAGAAGCTGCATGAACTGGTGAACACGCGCAACCAGTGCGACGCGATGATCCATTCGGTCAAGAAGGCGCTTGCCGAGCACGGCGAATCGCTGGACGCCGACGAGAAGGCAAGAATCGAATCCTCGCTCAAGGAAGCCGAGGAAGCGATCAAGTGTTCGGACAAGGATGCGATCGAGTCCAAGACCCAGGCGCTCGCGACGGCCAGCCAGAAGCTGGGCGAAAAGATTTACGCCCAGCAGCAGCCGGCGGCGGGCGAAGGCGCCCACGCCTCGGCCGACCCGGAAGCTGCGGCCGGCGGTCGCAGCAAGAAGGACGACGACGTGGTGGACGCCGAATTTACCGAGGTACGAGACAAGAAGTGACGGGTGACGAGTGAAGGGTGATGGGGCAGGCGCGACGCCTGCCCCGTTTCCGCTTGCAGCGCCCGACGATTCGTCACCTGTAACCCGTAACCGGTCACCGCTCTTATGGCTAAACGCGATTTTTACGAAGTTCTCGGCGTCAATCGCGACGCTTCCGACGACGAGATCAAGAAGGCCTACCGCAAGCTGGCCATGAAACACCATCCGGACCGCAATCCGGACCATCCGAAGGCCGAGGAGCAATTCAAGGAGGTCAAGGAGGCCTACGAGATCCTTTCGGATGGCCAGAAGCGCCAGGCCTACGACCAGTTCGGCCACGCCGGGGTCGACCCGCAGGCGGGCATGGGTGCCGGCGGGGCCGGCATGGGCGGTTTCGCCGATGCATTCTCCGACATCTTCGGTGACATCTTCGGCGGTGGCCGGGCAGGTGGCGGGCGTTCCACCGTGTATCGCGGCGCCGACCTGCGCTACAACCTCGAAGTTTCGCTCGAGGAAGCGGCGCGCGGAACCGATACCCGAATCCGCATTCCGGCGATGGAGGAATGCGAGACCTGCCACGGCAGCGGTGCCAAACCCGGCACCCAGCCCAAGAGCTGCCCGACCTGCGGCGGCGCCGGCCAGGTGCGCATGCAGCAGGGCTTTTTCTCGATCCAGCAGACCTGCCCGAAATGCCACGGCACCGGCCGGATCATTCCTGAACCCTGTCCGGGTTGCCATGGCGCCGGAAGAGTCAAACAGCAGAAGACGCTGCAGGTGAAGATCCCGGCCGGGGTCGACGAGGGCGACCGCATTCGACTAGCCGGCGAAGGCGAACACGGCGTCAATGGCGGTCCGGCCGGCGACCTGTTCGTGCAGATTCACATCAAGCCGCACTCGGTGTTCCAGCGCGACCACAACGACCTGCACTGCGAGATGCCGGTCGGATTCTCCACCGCCGCACTCGGCGGCGAAATCGAGATTCCGACCCTCGACGGCGCAGCCAAGATCAAGATCCCCGCGGAAACGCAATCCGGCAAGGTGTTCCGCTTGCGTGGCAAGGGAATACGCGGCATCCGCTCGAGCGGACTGGGCGACCTGATGTGCCACGTGGTCGTCGAAACCCCGGTCAACCTGACCGAACGGCAGAAGGAACTGCTGCGGGAATTCGAGGCGATCAACGAAAGCGACGCCGGCCGGCACAACCCGCGGGCGAAGTCGTGGATGGACAAGGTGAAGGACTTCTTCGCCGGCTGATCCTATGCCCGACAGGGACGCGAAAACGGGGGTCTCGCCCCCGTTTTTTATGCTGCGGTTGGCGAAAGGCGATCGAATCCCAGACTACCAGCCCTGCAATCAAGCACCCATGCGGATCTCCGGCATGGCCACCTAGAGAGCGCCATTCCACACGGCACTCAGGCATGCCACGTCGCAGAGCGCCATTCCATGCGGCCTTCCGGCCTGCCTCAAGATCGGCTGCGGCGCCACTCGGTGACGCCACCAGGCTTGTCCTCGAGGACGATGCCGGATGCCTTGAGCTCGTCGCGGATGCGATCGGACTCGGCAAACTCCTTGCGTTTCTTTGCCGTCGCTCGTGCGGCAATCAGCTGTTCGATCGCTTCTTCCGATGGCACGTCGGAAACGGAAACGGTTGGAACATTTCCTTGTATCTCGATATGCCCCGTTTGCGGCGTGATTACACGCATGAGTTTGCCTTGTAGAAACGCTTGCGGCTCGAATTCCAACAATCCAAGTACATTGGCGAGGCCCTTAAGCACTCCCGCAGACTGAACAGATCCGCTGCGATTTGCCTCTGTTGCGAGATCGAACAAGACTGCAATCGCTTCCGGCGTGTTGAAATCGTCGTTCATCGCCGTCGCGAAGCGCTTCGCACCGGGCCCGTTCCAGTCGATCTCGACCTTCGCCGGCGGCACGTTCTTGAGTGCCGTGTAGAGCCGCGTCAGCGCATGCTTCGCGTCGTCAAGGTGGGCGTCCGAGTAGTTGAGCGGACTGCGGTAATGCGCGCGCAGGATGAAGAAGCGCACCACCTCGGCTTCATATCGCTTGAGCACGTCGCGGATGGTGAAGAAGTTGCCGAGGGATTTCGACATCTTCTCGTTTTCAACACGCACGAAGCCATTGTGCATCCAGTAATTGACGAAGCGGCCGTGGTCGTGGCCGCAGGCACCTTCCGACTGGGCGATTTCGTTCTCGTGGTGAGGGAACTGCAGATCCTGCCCGCCGCCATGGATGTCGAAATGTTCGCCGAGCAGTTGCGAGCTCATGGCGGAACATTCGATGTGCCAGCCCGGGCGGCCCTCGCCCCACCGCGAGTCCCACTTGGCCTCGGCCGGTTCCTCGACTTTGGCATGCTTCCACAGCACAAAATCGAGTGGATCCTGCTTATCGGTCACAACTTCGACCCGCTCGCCGGCCCGCAATTCGTCGAGCGACTTGCCTGAGAGCTTGCCGTAATCCGGAAACTTGCGCACCGCGTAGCAGACGTCGCGATTGCCCGCGACATACGCAAGGCCCTTGCGCTCCAGCCGGCCGATCAGATCCTGCATGGCGGCAACGAATTGAGTCGCCCGCGGTTCGTGGTCGGGCGGCAACACGCCAAGCGCCGCAGCGTCCTCGTTCATGAATCCGATATAGCGCTCGGTCAGGGCGTGAATCGACTCGCCGTCGTTCTCCTGCGCGCGGCGAATGATCTTGTCGTCGATGTCGGTGATATTGCGCACGTAGGTGACTCGATAGCCGCTGGCGCGCAACCAGCGGGTGACCATGTCGAAAACGACCAGCACACGGGCGTGCCCGAGATGGCAGTAGTCGTAGACGGTCATGCCGCAGACGTACATTCCGACCTTGCCGGGAACGATCGGACGGAACTCTTCCTTGTCGCGGGTCAGCGAATTGTGGATTCTCAGCATGCGAAGCGAATGGAAAGCAAGGGTCGGAAAGATGCGGGGAAGATGCGGCAGGGCAGACGTGAGCGTCATGGAAAAGAGCGGCAACTGACCACATTTCACACGGCCGGCGTATGTTGCATAGCCAGCCTTCTTGCTAGAATGCGCCTTTGTGTCCGTCACTGCCTTGCCACCGCGGATCATACCAGAATGAGAACTCACCTCTTTCAGCGCCCTTTCCAGCGCCTTTTGCCGCGCCTGCTTCCGCTGGCCGCCTCGATCACGTTTGCGTTCGGCATGCTGGGCGCTGCGCCGGCCCATGCCGACGCCCTGAGCGAGGCGCAAACCCTTTTGAAACAGGGGCAACTGCAGCCGGCCCTTGAGCGCGTCGATCAATACCTGGCGACCAAGCCCAAGGACGCGCAGGGCCGCTTTCTCAAGGGGCTGGTGCTGACCGAACTGAACCGCCCGGCCGAGGCGATCGGCGTATTCACCAAGCTGACCGAGGATTACCCCGAGCTGCCGGAGCCATTCAACAACCTGGCGGTGATCTACGCCCAGCAGAAACAGTACGACAAGGCGAAGGTAGCGCTCGAAATGGCGATTCGCACCCACCCGAGCTACGCCACCGCGCACGAAAATCTCGGCGACATCTACGCGCGGCTGGCCAGCCAGGCCTATGACAAGGCGCTGCAGCTCGATTCGAACAACGCCACCGCACAGAACAAGCTGGCGATGATGCGCGACCTGACGAGCCTGGCCGGCCGTGCCGGTGCCCGTCCGCCCGCCACCGTAGTCGCCGCCGCGACGCCTGCGGCGCCGGCAGCCGCACCGGCTCCCGCGGCGAAGCCGGCGCCAGCGCCGGTTGCCACCGCCCCGGCACCGGTCAGCGTGCCCACGCCGGCGCCCGCGGCAAAACCTGCCACGCCGGCGCCGGTTGCGGCAGCAGCGCCCGCGGCCGCACCCACGCCCAAGCCCGCCGACAGCAAACCTGCCGTGGATGCCGCCGCGACGGCCGGCGTGTCGAAAGCGGTGGATCAGTGGGCGAAAGCCTGGTCCGCCAAGGACATCAAGGCCTACCTGGCGCAGTATGGCGCCGACTTCCGGCCGCCCGACGGCGCTTCACGCAGCGCCTGGGAGCAGGAGCGCACCGCCCGCGTCACCAAGCCGGGCAAGATCGACGTGGACATCGAGGATCTCGCTGTCGAACTCGACGGCGACAAGGCGACCGCGCAATTCCGCCAGCATTACCGCTCGGCCAACCTGAACTCGTCGACCGGCAAGACGCTGGTTCTGACCCGGCACGGGGACAAGTGGCAGATCCAGCAGGAACGCATCGGTCGCTGATGTTCGCGCGCCCGAAGTCATCTACCGCTCTGCGCGTGCTGCTGGTCAGCGCGCTGGGGCTGATCGCCAGTCCGGTTTCGGTCGCCGACCGTTTCACGCTGAGCGGTGCGTTGAGCCCGCTGGCGCGCCCCGAACCGATCCTGTCGCAGGTCTTCGGCGACATCGAACTGCTGCGCCCCGATCGGGCGCTCGAGCGGCTCGAGGCGCTGCTGCAGGTGTTCCCGAATTTTCGCCTCGCCCATCTGGTCAAGGGCGATCTGCTGCTGGCCCGCGCACGCCCACTATCCACCTTTGGCGACGTCGAACACGCCCCGCCCGACCGCATCGCGGAACTGCGCGAGGAGGCGATTGCCCGCGTCAAGGCCTTCCGCGACAAGCCGCCGGCCAATGCCCTGCCGCGCGCCCTGCTGCAGCTTCAGCCCGAGCAGAAGAACGCGCTGGTAATCGACACCTTGCGCTCGCGCCTTTACGTGTTCGAGAACGACCGCGGACGGCCGCATTACGTCGCCGATTACTACATCACCCAGGGCAAGGCCGGCGCCGACAAAATGCAGCAGGGCGATCGCAAGACGCCGGTTGGCGTGTACTTCGTCACCGACAGCCTGCCGCGCGAAAAGCTCACCGATTTCTACGGCAGCGGCGCATTCCCGATCAACTACCCGAACGAGTGGGATCGCCGGATGGGCCGCAACGGCTACGGCATCTGGCTGCACGGCACGCCGAGCGACACCTTCTCGCGGCCGCCGCGCGCTTCCGACGGCTGCGTGGTGCTGGCCAATACCGACCTCGACGAAGTCGCCCAGCGCCTGCAGGTCGGCGTGACGCCGGTGATCATCGGCAACGGCATCGAGTGGGCGAATCCCGGTCAATGGGAAGCGGAACGCCGGCAACTGTCGCAGCAGGTCGAGTCGTGGCAGCGTGATCTGGGAAGCGGCGAGGCCGATCGCTACCTGTCGCACTATTCGATGCGCTTTTCCAGTGAGCGCATGAACTTCGCCCAGTGGTCGCGCAGCACACGCGAGGCGATGGTCCGCAACCGGACCCCGGCCGAAACGCGCAACCTGGCGATATTCCGCAATCCGGGCAAGGAACCGATGGCCGTGGTCACTTTCGAACAGGACACGCACGGCAACGGCCGTCCCGCCTCGGTCAAGAAGCGCCAGTACTGGATCGTCGAAGAAGGCCGCTGGAAGATCATCTACGAAGGCGTGGCCTGAGTCGCTCACGCACGTGCCAAGCGCGGCCCAGCGCGTGCCAAGAGCCTGGCGTCGCCTTTCCCGTTTTCCCTCACCTGCAGGAATACCCGCATGAAGCAATTACTGATCGCTGCAGCACTCGTCTTCAACACGGTTTCGGCCTGGGCCGCGCATCCGATGGTCGAACTGAAAACCAGCCTCGGTCCGATCGTCGTCGAACTCTATGAAGACAAGGCGCCCAAATCGGTCGACAACTTTCTCGAGTATGTCAAAGGTGGCTTCTACAACGGCACCATCTTTCACCGCGTGATCGATGGCTTCATGGTCCAGGGCGGCGGCTTTACCGAGACGATGGAGCAGAAGCCGACCCGCGCCCCGATCCAGAACGAAGCCAAGAACGGTCTGAAGAACGAACCCGGCACGCTGGCCATGGCACGGACCGGCGACCCGCACTCGGCGACCGCGCAGTTCTTCATCAACCTGGTCAACAACCAGATGCTCGACCACCCGTCGCGCGACGGCTGGGGATACGCCGTGTTCGGCAAGGTGACCAGCGGTTTCGAGATCGTGCAGAAGATGGCCAAGGTCGAAACGACCAGCGCCGGACCGCACCAGAACGTGCCGGCCAAGCCTATCGTCATCGAGTCGGCGCGCGTTCTGCCGGCCAGGCCGTAGCCACGGAGAATCAGAATGATCAATCTCCATACCAACCACGGCACCATCACGGTCGAGCTGTTTGCCGACAAGGCGCCGCTGACCGTCGCCAACTTCGTCGAATATGTAAAGGCCGGCCATTACGACAACACGGTGTTCCATCGCGTGATCGACGGCTTCATGGTCCAGGGTGGCGGTTTCGAGCCCGGCATGAAACAGAAGCGGACACGCGCCACGGTCAAGAACGAAGCCGACAATGGCCTCAAGAATGCCATCGGGACACTGGCGATGGCCCGCACCCAGGATCCGCATTCCGCCTCGGCGCAGTTTTTCATCAACGTGGCGGACAACGACTTTCTCGATTTCCGCTCGCCGACCAGCCAGGGCTGGGGCTACTGCGTGTTCGGCAAGGTGGTCGATGGCATGGACGTGGTCGACAAGATCAAGGGCGTGAAAACCGGATCCAAGGGCTTTCACCAGGACGTGCCGGCCGAAGACGTCGTGATCGAGCGCGCCGAGGAAGTCTGATTCCTCGCGCAGGGCGCGGCAGCGTCCGCGCTGATCCGCCACCGTGACGACCCTGTTCATCTCCGACCTGCATCTGGCGGACACGCGACCGGGCGTCACCCGGCTGTTTCTGGATTTCCTGCGCGGCCCGGCTTGCAACGCCGACGCGCTCTACATCGTCGGCGACCTGTTCGAGTACTGGGCGGGCGACGACGATCTCGACGAACCGCTGAACCGCGCCGTCGCGGCCGCGCTGAGCGAGCTCGCCGACCATCGCGTGAAGACATTCTTCATGGCCGGCAATCGCGACTTCCTGATCGGTGGCGGATTCGCGCAACGCAGCGGACTCGCGCTGCTCGACGATGCGACCGTGATCGACCTCGACGCAATGCCGACCCTGCTGATGCATGGCGACACGCTGTGCACCGACGACCTTGCCTACCAGCAGCTCCGCGACACGGTGCGCGCGCCGGCCTACATCGCGCAGTTCCTCTCCCAGCCGCTGGCGGCACGCAAGGCGCAGATCGCCGCGATTCGCGCGCGCAGCGAAGCGGACAAAGGGACCAAGACGGCACAGATCATGGACGTCAATCGCGACGCAGTAGTGGCGGCGTTTCGCCGCCACGGCGCGGCGCGCCTGATCCACGGCCACACGCACCGGCCGGCCGATCACCGCTACGAAATCGACGGCAGGCCATGCACCCGCATCGTGCTGGCCGACTGGCACCACGAACGCGGCGAGTATCTGCGCTGCGACGGCGGCGGCTGCCTTCGGGTCGCGATCCACGCCTGATACCGCGTTTGGCATAAGGCTGGAGGCCGCATGGATAGGCGATCTTCAGAATATTTGTCCTGAGAGACGCATGGAATATGACTCTCAGGACACATACCTTGTAGACCGCCATTCCATGGGGCTTCCAGGCCGGCGGCCTCGAATTATCCTGGCAGCCTCAGCGCGCCAGGCCGCGCGCCAGATCGGCCTTGATATCCTCGATCGACTCCAGCCCGACCGCCACCCGCAGCAGCCCCTCGGTGATGCCCGAGGCGGCGCGCGCCTCGGGCGTGATCCGCCCATGCGTCGTGGTTGCTGGGTGCGTAATCGTGCTCTTGGTATCGCCGAGGTTCGCGGTAATCGAAATCACCCGCGTGCCATCCACGACCCGCCATGCAGCCTCACGCCCCCCGCAGACTTCGAAGCTGACGATCGCGCCGCCGAGTCTTTGCTGGCGCATCGCCAGCGCGTGCTGCGGATGCGATTCGAGGCCGGGGTAGAACACCCGCGACACTTGCGGTTGCGCCTCGAGCCAGCGCGCGAGTTCGAGGGTCGCGGCCGACTGCGCCTCCATGCGGATGCGCAGGGTCTCCAGCCCCTTGAGGATCACCCAGGCATTGAACGGCGACAGCGTGGGCCCGGCGGTACGCAGATACTTGAACACCTCCTCCATGGTTTCGTTGCTGCCGATGACCGCGCCGCCGAGCACCCGGCCCTGCCCGTCGAGATACTTGGTGGCCGAGTGGATGACGATGTCAGCACCCAGTTCGAACGGCTTCTGCAGCGCTGGCGTGCAGAAGCAATTGTCGACCACCAGCAGCACGCCCGCCTCGCGGGCGATTTGCGCCAGCCCGGCGATATCGACGATCTCGGTCAGCGGATTCGACGGCGTCTCGATGAAGATCAGTCGGGTCCGGGGCGTCAGCGCGGCGCGATAGGCGTCGAGATTCGTCGCCTCCACCAGAGTCGTCGTCACCGCGAACTTGCCGATGATGTTGGCAAACAACTGCTGGGTGGCGCCGAAGATGCTGCGCGACGAAACGATGTGATCGCCCGCCTGCAGCAGCGCCATGACGGTCGCGAGGATTGCCGACATGCCCGAGGCGGTGGCCACGCAGCGCTGCCCGCCTTCGAGCGCGGCGAGCCGCTCCTGCAGCATGTTCACGGTCGGATTGGTGAAGCGCGCGTAGACCATGCCCGGCACCTCGCCGGAAAATCGCGCCGCCGCCTGCGCGGCATTCTCGAAGACGAAGCTCGAGGTCAGATACATCGCCTCGCCGTGCTCGCCGAACTGACTGCGCACCTGGCCGGCACGCACCGCGAGGGTATCGAACTCGAAATCGGACATGGTGTTGACTCCCGCGTCCTCGCGCCAGACGACGGCAACCGGACAAAAAACCAATCGGACAAAAAAAAACCCGCCCAGCGAAAAGCTGAAACGGGTTCGTTTCGCTTTAGCTGGATTTATTGCGCGCCCGCAAGCTGAATCAAATCGGCGCGATGGACAGAAATCTACGCGCCGGCCGGCGCGCTGTCAATGATCGAGGCTGAACTCAATGGCTCATCACCAGGTTCAGGTCGAGCTGGCCGTCTTCGCCATCGTCGATCCCTGCCCTGGCAACATGGTCGCGCTGCATTTCGACGTTCGACAGGTACTCGGCGGTGACATCGCCGGTGATGTAATGGCCATCGAAGCACGAGGTCTCGAAATGAACGATCGCCGGATTGACCTCGCGCACCGCAGCCTTGAGGTCTTCGAGACTCTGATAGACCAGACCGTCGGCACCGATTTCGCGGCAGATTTCCTCGTCGCTGCGATGTGCGGCGATCAGCTCGTTGCGCGACGGCATGTCGATGCCATAGACGTTGGCAAACCGGACCGGCGGCGCGGCAGAAGCGAAATACACCTTGCGGGCGCCGGCATCGCGCGCCATCTGCACGATCTCGCTGCTGGTCGTGCCGCGCACAATCGAATCGTCGACCAGCAGCACGCTCTTGCCGCGGAACTCCTGTGCGATCGCGTTGAGTTTTTGCCGCACCGATTTTCGCCGCGAAGCCTGCCCCGGCATGATGAAGGTGCGGCCGATGTAGCGATTCTTCACGAAACCTTCCCGGTACGGCAGGCCGAGCCGGCTCGCCAGTTCCATCGCCGACGGGCGGCTCGAATCGGGAATCGGCACCACCGTGTCGATGTCCATCCGCGGCGACATCCGGCGAATCCGCTCGGCCAGGTACTCGCCCATCTTCACCCGCGTCGCATAGACCGAGATGCCGTCGATCAGCGAATCCGGCCGCGCCAGGTAGACGAACTCGAACATGCAGGGCGCCTGAAGACTGCGCTCGGCACACTGGCGCGCCATGAAGTTGCCGTCGATGTCGATCAGCACGGCCTCGCCGGGTGCCACGTCGCGCAGGACTTCGAAGCCGAGCGTGTCGATCGCCACACTCTCCGAGGCCACCAGATACTCGGTACCGGCCGCGGTTTCGTTGCGGCCGATGATCAGCGGGCGAATGCCGAACGGGTCGCGAAAAGCCAGCAGCCCGTAGCCGGCTATCATGGCAACCACGGCGTAGGCGCCGCGCACGCGGCGGTGCACGCCGACCACGGCGCGAAAGATGGTGTCGTCGTCGAGGCGGAATCCGGGTGAGGCGGCCTGCAGTTCGTGCGCCAGCACGTTGAGCAGCACTTCGGAATCCGAGTTGGTGTTGATGTGTCGCAGATCCTGCAGGTACATCTCGCGCTTGAGTTCGTCGGCATTGGTCAGGTTGCCGTTGTGCGCCAGCATGATGCCGAACGGCGAATTGACGTAGAAGGGCTGCGCCTCGTTGCCGTTGTAGGCCGAACCGGCGGTTGGATAGCGGCAGTGACCAATGCCCCAGTTGCCGACCAGGCTGCGCATGTTGCGCGTGCGGAATACGTCGCGAACCAAGCCCGGACCCTTGTGCATGTTGAACTTGGCGCCGTCCGCCGTGGCGATGCCGGCAGCATCCTGCCCGCGATGCTGGAGCACCTGCAGGCCGTCGTAGAGCAACTCGTTAACGGGCGTCGCCGCGACGACGCCGATTATTCCGCACATGCTTGACCTTCACCGATACTTGATTCGCTTCGCCATTACAGCCGGCATCCAGGGTTTCGCCGCCATTACCGCGGTTTCCAGCGGTGGTGCCAGCATTGACTCCTGCCACCAGGCGGCCCGGGGCAGGGACGTCAGTCCCGCGACCAGCACGCCCAGCAACACGACCAGCAGCCCGCGCCCGAGACCGAAACACGCCCCCAATACCCGATCCGTCACGCCCAGGCCGGCGGCCTTGAGCAGTTCGCGCAGCAAGAGCCGTAGCAGCGCGACCAGCAAGATTACCCCGACCGCAATCAACGCGAAAGCAGTAAACATCTGCAGCGTCGGATCCTTGATCAATCCCGCCAGTGCCGGCGCTACCTCGCCGGCAAACATCTTTCCGGCCAGCAGGGCGAGCACCCACGCCGCCAGCGCCAGGACTTCACTGACCAGCCCCCGCCAGAGCCCCAACAACAGCGAGGCGGCGAGGATCGCGATCACGCAGAGGTCGAAACCCGTCATGGGCTCTGGCTGACTCTACTTGGGCACAACCACTCCGGGCAGACCGGCGTGTTTGAGCTTGGCCGCAGCCTGCAGGGCCGCCTCTCTGCTGGCGAACGGGCCGGCACGCACTCTGGTCTGCTTGCCCTTCGGCCCTTTCACTGTCTCGGCATAGGAATTGAATCCGGCGGCCTTGACCCGTGTGCGAACCTTGCCTACGTTGGCGGGATCGCCGAACGCTCCCAATTGCACGATGAATTGCCCGGTGGGCTGCGGCGGTTCATTGCCGGAAAGGATGGCCTCGACCATCGCCTGGCGTTCGGTCTTGCCGCCATCCTTTGCTTCGGCCTTCGGCTCGGGTTTGACGTCCGGCTTCGGCTCGGGCTTCGGCACCGGCTTGACATCGGGCTTCGCGGGCGGCGGCGGTGCTGCTCCGGCGGTCTCCGGCTCGGCCGGTTTCTGGGTTGCTGTCGGCGCGTCTGGCGCAGGCGCGGGCTCAGGGGAGGGTTTCGATTTAGTGTCGGCGGGCGCCGCCGCCGGGTTGGCGACCGGCTTCGACACATCTTTCGCATCCTGGCTCGGGATGCGGATCTGGATGTCCTGGGTCAGCGGTTTGGGCTCGTGGTCCATGACCATCGGCAAGACAATCACCGCAGTCAGGGCAAGCGCAACCGCGCCGACTAGGCGACGTCTCGCGCGTTTCTTCAGTTCGAGCTGATTTTCGCTTTCGCCCATCGATCGGTTTCAGTGAGGGCGCTGCTTCGATTGTTGTACGCGCATCGCGTCAGCCACGGTGAGGAAGGAACCGAACACGAGGATTCTATCATCTTCAGCCGCACACTCCCGCGCCGCACCATAGGCCAGCGCTGCACCATCGAAAGCGCGAACATCGGCGTCGGGCTTCTCCTCGCGCACGATCCGGGCCAATGAGTCAGCGGTCGCTGCGCGTGGCCCATCGAGCGTCACGCACAGCCAGTGATCGACGCCGTCACGCAGGTGTCGCACGACGCCGGCGATGTCCTTGTCGCGCAGCATGCCGAAAACCGCCCAGGTCTCCGGGAAATAACCCATGTTCGAGAGGTTCTCGCGCAGCACGGCTGCCGCCTGCGGGTTGTGCGCCACGTCGAACACGATGCTCGGACGTCCCGGCAGCACCTGAAAGCGCCCCGGCAGTTCGACCGTGATCAGACCCCGGCGCAGATCCCCCATGGAGACCGGAAGGCGATCGCGCAGGCTCTCCAGCGCGGCGATCGCGGCCGAGGCGTTGAGCAGTTGATTGGCGCCACGCAGCGCCGGATAGGCCAATCCGGCCCGCTTGACGAGCTTCCCCCCGTCATGACGCCAGAATCCCCATTGCTGTCGATCCCCGGCAAAGCCAAAGTGGCGGCCGCTGACCTGCAATACCGCGCCTATCTGGCTGGCATACTCGATGAGCGAATTCGGCGGCATCGGGTCGCCGACGATCGCCGGCCTGGCGGCGCGAAATATTCCGGCCTTCTCGCGACCGATCTCCTCCCGCGTATCGCCGAGAAACTGCGTGTGATCGATGTCGATGCTGGTGACGATCGAACAGTCCGGCTCGAAGGCATTCACCGCGTCCAGCCGCCCGCCCATGCCGACCTCGAGTATCAGCACGTCGAGCCTCGCCTCGGCGAAGATCTTCCAGGCGGCCAACGTACCGAACTCGAAGTAGGTCAGCGGTACGCCGCCGCGCGCCGCTTCCACGGCCGCGAAAGCTTCGCACAGCAGCACATCGGAAGCCGGCACCGCCGTCACCCGCACGCGCTCGTTGTAGTCGAGCAGGTGGGGCGATGTATACAGGCCGACACGGTATCCGGCACAGCGCAGGATGCTCTCCAGCATCGCGCAGGTCGAACCCTTGCCGTTGGTACCGCCGACCGTGATCACCGGCGCCCGTTTCTCGATGCCCATGGCATCGCGCACCCGGGCCACGCGATCGAGGCCGAGCGCGATCGATTGCGAATGGACGCGATCGATATGCGCCAGCCACGCGTCGAGGGTCTGCGGAAGCGGCATCAGGTCGCGGGTGACTGGCAGCCCTCAAGACTGGGCAGCAGGCTGCCGCAGCAGCAGGGTGATCAGCGCCGCCAGCCTGGCGCGCATGTCGCGGCGGTCGACGATCATGTCGATGGCGCCCTTCTCGAGCAGGAACTCGGAGCGCTGGAACCCCTCGGGCAGCTTCTCGCGGACGGTCTGCTCGATCACCCGCGGACCGGCGAACCCGATCAGCGCGCCCGGTTCGGCCAGCACCACGTCGCCCATGAACGCGAAGCTGGCCGACACCCCGCCCATGGTCGGATCGGTGAGAACGCTGATGAAAGGCAGCCGGCGCTCGGCGAGTTGGGTCAGTGCCGCCGTGGTCTTGGCCATCTGCATCAGCGAGAACAGCCCTTCCTGCATGCGTGCGCCACCGGTGGCGCTGATGCAGACGAAAGACATGCTCTGTTCGATCGCCGCCTTGACGCCGCGCACGAAGCGCTCGCCGACCACCGATCCCATCGAGCCGCCCATGAACTCGAACTCGAAGCAGGCGATCACGCAGGGCACGGTGTGGATCGAGCCCTGCATGACCACCATCGCGTCCGCTTCACCGGTATCGTCATGGGCCGACGCCAGGCGATCGCTGTAGCGCTTGCTGTCCTTAAATTTCAGCGGATCGAGCGGCACCACCTCGGCGCCGATCTCGAAGCGCCCTTCCGGATCGAGCAACATGTCGAGCCGCGCGCGTGCGCGCAATCGCTGGTGGTGGTTGCACTTCGGACAAACATTGAGATTGCCTTCGAGATCGGTGTTGTAGAGCACCGCCTCGCATGCGGGGCACTTGACCCACAGCCCCTCGGGAATCGACTTGCGGCTGGATTCGCGCTTGATCTTGGGCGGGAGCAGTTTTTGCAGCCAGCTCATGGCACGCCTCCAGCCGTCGCCTCGACCTCGTCGAGCGCCGTGCGAATCCCGCGCACAAACCCGGTGACGCGCGCCACGACCTGATCCCGCGGACTGCTCTCGATCTCCTCGACGATCCGGCTGCCGATGACAACCGCATCGGCGATCGCGCCGATCTTCTGCGCCGTGGCAGCGTCGCGAATGCCGAAGCCGACGCCGACAGGAATCCCGACCTGCGCGCGGATCTTCGGGATCCGGGCCGCGACATCCGCGATGTCGAGATGGCCGGCACCCGTGACCCCCTTGAGCGATACGTAATAGATGTAGCCGCTGCCCAGTTTCGCCACGTCGCGATAGCGGCTTTCGACCGAGGTCGGCGCCAGAAGGAATATCGGATCCAGCGCGACCGCGCGCAGCCTGAGCGCGAACTCGCGCGCCTCTTCGGGCGGGTAATCGACGACCAGCACACCATCGACGCCCGACGCCAGCGCAGCGCTGCAGAAGGCGTCGACACCGAACGCCTCGATCGGATTGGCATAGCCCATCAGCACCAGCGGTGTGTCCGGATCATCCCTGCGGAACTGGTGCGCGAGTGCCAGCACTGTCCGCAGGCTCATGCCCCATTTCAAGGCGCGTTCGGATGCGCGCTGAATCGTCGGGCCGTCGGCCATCGGGTCCGAGAACGGCACCCCGAGTTCGATGATGTCGGCACCACCAGCAACCAAGCCGTGCATCAGCGGGACGGTGGCCTGCGGGTCCGGATCACCAGCGGTGATGAAGGGGATCAGCGCCTTGCGGCCCTGCTGTCCAAGGGAGTCGAAGACCGCGCGTATCCGTGACATCAGAATATCAGGCCGGAACGTTCGGCGACCGTGTGCATGTCCTTGTCGCCACGGCCCGAGAGATTGACCAGCAGGATTTCCTGCGTGGCCATCGAGGGAGCGAGCTTGGCCGCGTAGGCGAGCGCATGCGACGATTCCAGGGCCGGAATGATGCCCTCGCAGCGGCAACACGTATGAAAGGCCGCGAGCGCCTCGTCATCGGTGATCGTCACGTACTCGGCGCGGCCGGAATCCTTGAGCCAAGCGTGTTCCGGACCGACGCCCGGATAGTCGAGTCCGGCCGAAACCGAGTGCGTCTCGATGATCTGGCCGTTCTCGTCCTGCAGCAGGTAGGTGCGGTTGCCGTGCAGCACACCGGGCCGGCCAGCAGTGAGCGATGCGGCATGCCGGCCGGTGGCGATTCCATCGCCGGCGGCTTCCACCCCGATCAGGCGCACGTCCCGCTGTTCGATGTACGGAAAGAAGATACCCATGGCATTGGATCCACCGCCCACACAGGCGATCACCGCGTCGGGTTGCCGGCCGGCACGGCCCGGCATCTGTTCGATGCACTCCTTGCCGATCACCGACTGGAAATCGCGCACCATCATCGGATACGGGTGCGGCCCCGCAACGGTTCCGATGATGTAGAAGGTATTCCCGACATTGGTCACCCAGTCGCGCATTGCTTCGTTGAGCGCATCCTTCAGGGTCTTCGAACCCGACTCGACCGGGACCACCGTGGCACCCAGCAGTTTCATTCGATAGACGTTCTGCGCCTGACGCTTGATGTCCTCGGAACCCATGTAGACGACGCATTCCATGCCGTAACGCGCTGCAATGGTCGCGCTGGCGACACCATGCTGGCCGGCGCCGGTTTCGGCGATCACCCGGGGTTTGCCCATGCGCTTGGCAAGCAGCGCCTGGCCGATGACATTGTTGATCTTGTGCGCGCCGGTATGGTTGAGATCCTCGCGCTTCAAGTAGATCTGGGCACCGCCGAGGGTTTCCGACCAGCGTTTGGCGTGATACACGGGACTCGGGCGCCCGACATAGTGCGCCAGTTCGTCAGCAAACTCGGCGAGGAAGGACGCATCGTTGCGGTACCAGGCATACGCGGCACGCAGTTCATCGAGAGCCGCGATTAGGGTCTCGGAAACGAAGGTTCCGCCGTATGGGCCGAAATGGCCATTGGCGTCCGGCAGGCTATACGGGGGGACGTCGGTTATCTGCATGTCTGACTCCGGCCACGAACTCGGCAATCTTTTCGGCATCCTTGATTCCCCTGGATACCTCGACACCGCTGCTGACATCGACGGCCCACGGTCGCACCCGTTCTATCGCCTGGCCTACGTTTTGCGCGTCGAGCCCCCCGGAGAGGATGACCGGAAGCGGCAGCACAGGCGGAATCAGCGACCAGTCAAAACTCTTGCCTGCGCCGCCGTAGCCATCGGCGAAGGCATCGAGCAACATGCCCCGAGCGTCGGGGTATCGAGCCGCGTATTCTAGCAAATCGAGCCCCGGTCGAACCCGCGCCGCCTTGAGGTAGGGTCGGCCATGACGGCGACAGTCGGCCGCGGTTTCGTCCCCGTGGAACTGCAGCAGGTCCACCGGGACGAGCTTCAATGTCGAGGCGATGGATTCCGGCGAGGCGTTAACGAACAGGCCGACCGCTGTGACGAAGGGCGGCAGGCACCGCACGAGTTCCGCCGCCCGTTGCGGCGACAGGTAACGCGGGCTCGCTTCATAGAACACGAAGCCGATCGCGTCGGCGCCGCAATGGACAGCCGCACGAAAATCCTCGTCGCGGGTTATGCCGCAAATCTTGATACGGGTTCGCAACACGGCTCAGGGAAAGCTCGGGGGAAGACGCGCGATGATACGTGCTGCCTCGGGCAGATGCCAGCGCTCGGCGTAATGCGCGCCGACGAAATAAAGCCCCGCAGGCGGGAAAGTCGGCGGTGCGGCGCTACGGTCCTTGCTGGCGAGAACCTCTGACATCCATTCCGCCGGCTTGCCGCCATTGCCGACGGCGACCAGCGCGCCGACCATGTTGCGTACCATGTGATGCAAGAAAGCCGTGGCGCGGAAGTCGAACACGACGTAGTCGCCGTGTCGCTCGATCTCGGCAAGCTGCAGTTGCTTGATCGGGGTCTTCGCCTGACACTCGGCGGCCCGAAACGACGAGAAATCATGCTCGCCGACAAGCAGTTGCGCCGCCTTTCGCATCGGCGCCACTTCGAGCGGACGGTGGTACCAGCCTGCGCGCCCGGAAGCGAGAGCCGGACGTAGCGCGTGATTGAACAGGACATACCGGTAATGGCGGGCCTCGGCAGAAAAGCGGGCGTGGAACTCCCCGTCGACATGCTTCGCCCAGCGTGCGGCGACGCGATCGGGCAGCCAGCTATTGACGCCTCTGACCCAGGCCGAAATCGGCCGTTCCACCTGGCTGTCGAAATGCACGACCTGCATCAGCGCGTGCACCCCGGCGTCGGTACGGCCCGCGCACAGCGTTCTCAGCGGATGCCCGGCAATCCGTCGCAACGCGGTTTCGAGTACATCCTGGACGGTGTTGCCATGCGGCTGTGTCTGCCACCCGGAAAAGCCGCTGCCGCAATACTCGACGCCTAGAGCGATCCGCTCGACGGCAGTCACCTCAGCCAGACCCACAGACAGAGTGTCGCCGCCAGGGCTGCGACCGCCATGTCGGCAATCCGTAACGGATGGAGCACCAGGCGAACAGCCCCGCCAGCACTGACGTCATGCCCACCATGCAACCATTCCCGCCACCGGTTTCGCGGAAGCGTCTGGTCGGTATAGCGCAACACCAGCCCGAGGCGGATTGCGGCGCGCGTCCGGTCCAGGCCAAACACCGGCAGCGGCTTGAGCAACGCGTACAAGCCGCTCAGCAGGGATTCCTGTGTCGTATGCTCCAGCAACAGCGCAACCAGCATCAGAAGGCCGAGCAGTCTCGTGCAGTGGTCGAGTGCCAGCATCAGCCCTTCCGCGGTCGGGGAAGCCCAGTCGGCTTCCGGCCAGAGCAGCCGACCGGGCGTCGACCAGGCGAAGATCACCAGCAGCGCCAACAGAAGCCAGCGAGCGCGCGTGACCAGGCGGAGGGAGCGGCGAAACGCGGCAATTGCCGCTGACAGCGCAACAGCAATTGCCGTGAAGCGAAGCGGATTCCCGCTGAGTGACTGCAAGACGACGACGCCGGCCGCCCACAGCAGCAGGCGGACAGCGGGATGAAGCGTCATGCAGGGAACGTCACAAGGCGACTCGAGCCGGCACAGCGCCGGCCCGGTGCTCAGGCGAGCTTGGACAGCAAATCGCGCGCCTTGGCCTGCTGCTCGCTGGTTCCTTCCTTGAGTACCTCGCCCAGCAGTTCTCGCGCGCCCTCTCGGTCACCCATTTCCTCGTAGGCACGGGCAAGTTCGAGCTTGGTGTTGGTTTCTTCCGCGCCGAGGAGTGCGTCATCGTCCGTCATGGCCGAAGCCTGCTGTTCCGGCGGCAAGTCGACACTGACTTCAGATAGATCGATGTCGGAAGGCGGGGCCAGCGGCGCCTGTGCCCGCGTATCGCCGAGTTCGAAATCGAAATTCACCAGAGTTCCGCCCGCATCCGTCTTCTCGAGGTCCACCATTGGCTCGTTCGGATCGGCGAATGCCGATCCAGAAGAACGCGTACTCGACGAAATCGAATCGAGATTGAAGTCGAGCGCTGCGACTTCATTGGGCTGAGTGGCGGTCAGGTCGATGACGCTGACGTCCTCTTGCTCGGCAGCGTCATCCGCCAGCGGGACATGCGGCTGCGTCGTAAGCTCGAAGTCCAGCGCACCGATGCCAGCACCCGGGTCGGCCTGCGAATCCATGCCGACGTAGGTCGTCTGCGCAGCCGCGGCGGCCGCAGCAAGCGCACTGGCCTCGTCGACTGCGAGTTGTTCGTTGGCTGCCGGTTCCTCGCCGCCGCCCAGGTCGAGGTCGAAATCGAGCTTGTCGAGTGCGTCGATCTTCGGCGCCGGCGCTTCCGGTTCTCCGGGCAGAACCACGGTCGTCTGTTCGTCCCCACCCTCCACGGCACGGGTGATCTGCGAAAGCTCACCCGGCATGGTCCAGGTGTCCTTCATCTTCTGGGCCGACGAGAGGACAACGGTGGGCTCGTCTTCGGTATGCCCGGCGAGCGAAATGGTCACCGGATCCTGCGTGGCCGCATCATGCGTCACTTCGGTCCGGACCATGTTCTTGCTTGCACCATAGAGCGGATTGTCCGGATCGAACGCCGCGCCCATGGCCGCCGCCTTCTCCCAATCTGCGCCGCTGCCGGACGTCAGGCCATAGAGCTGGGTCGCAAGATTCTCGAACTGCTTGGCGTTCTTGCGCTGCGCGTAGATCTCGAGCAGCTTGACATGGATCGCATGACGGGTCGGCTCGTTCTTGAGCGCATCGAGCAGGATCTCTTCGGCCTGCGCGTCACGACCATAGGCCATGTACACGTCGGCCTCGGCGACCGGATCGACACCTTCGTCCGCGTCGATCGCGGTCATCGCCGACTGGCTGAAATCAGTCTGGATCTGGCTGCTGGTATCGACGCTCTGCCCACCGGCGGTTCCGAACACCGAATTCCCCGAGTGGGTCGACGGTGCGATCGAGGGCGCCGGCAATGAAGGCTCCGCCCCGCCGCTTCGGTTGCGCGCACGCACCACACCCCAGCCAACCAGCAGCGCAAGCAGGCCGCCGCCGCCAATCAGGGTAGCCGGGTTATCGAGCAATTCGCTGAAGAAACCCGGTGGCTCGGTGGGCTCGGTCGGCTTGGGCGCCGGCTTCGCCGCAGGCTTCGGCGGTTCAGGTTTGGGCTCCGGCTTGGCTTCCGCAACCGCTGGTGGAGCTGCAGTTTCCGCCGGCTTTGCCACTTCGACCGGTTTGGCCGGTTCTGCAGGTTTGCTGGCCTCGACGGGCTTCGGCGGTTCGACCGGCTTGGCCGCTTCGACCGGTTTGGCCGGTTCGGCGGGCTTCGCCGCCTCGACGGGCTTGGGCGGCTCGACCGGCGCAGCGGGTTTTTCGGGAACTGCAGGCTTTTTCGCAGCCGCAGCCTGCTGCTGAACCGCTGCCAGATCCTGGTTCTTCAGCTCGACGAGCTTCTTGAGTTCCTCCACGTTCTTTTGCAGATCGGAAACACGGGAGTTCGCCTCCTTCAGCGCACGGTCCTTGGCGACGACATCTTCTTCCAGTTGGGCGATCTTCTGAGTGAGTTTTGGATCGGCCTTGCCGTCTTTTCCGGCTTCGGTCTTGGATACCTTCACCTGATCCTGGCCGGGTGCGGCAGCCGGGGCTCTCTCGTCGACCTTTGGCGCGATCTTTCCGCCCGCAGCCTGCTGAGACTCGCTCGGAGCTGCCGGCGCAGCCTTGGCTGCAGCGGCCAGCTTGCCGCGATAGACATTGAAATCAGCGACTTGAGCGCTGACGATGCGTCTGGCTTCGGGCTGCGCTACAGCCGTTGCCGCTTCCCGATCCGGAATGCTGAGGATCCTTCCGGCCTTCAGGCGGTTCATGTTGCCCTCGAAGGCGTCCTGATTGCGGTTGTAGAGCGCGACCAGCATCTGCTCGACCGACACCCCGTAATGGAGGTTTTCTCCGGCAATCTTGGACAGCGTGTCACCGCGCCTGACGGTGTAGGCACCACCCGCGGCAGCGCCGGATTTCGGACCTGAAGCCGCTGGCGCAGCGGTACTCGAGGCCGGGGCCGATGCGGGTTTGGCATCGGATGGCATGGTTGGCGTCGATGCGACCGGCGCAGCCGGCGCAGTGGGTGCAACCGCCTCTCGCGGCTTGCCTGCATCGGCGGGGTCAAGGAGAAACGTATACTCGCGCACCAGGCGGCCATTCGCCCAGTTGAGTTCGAACATCACGTCGAGAAACGGATCATTGATCGGTCGATCGCTGCTGATCTTCAAGACCGCCTGGCCGTTGGGCCGTCGATCGACCTTGAACTTGAGGCTGGACAGCGCGGGGGCGTACTCGATCCCCGCCTGCTTGAAGGTCTCCGGCGAGGCAAGCCGCGCGGACAGCGAGGACAATTCCTCGCGGCTCGCCGAAAGCTCGACTTCTGCTCGCAGCGGCTGCCCCAGCGCGCTCATCACCGAGAGGCGACCGAGGCCAGCCGCGTTAACCGTTAGCGGCAGGGCTGCAATGGCCGCCGCGAGAATTCGTGCCCTGAATGTCATGTTCATAAACCCGTCCGTGCCAGGCAACCCTCTGATGAGGTCTGGATAAGTAAATTAACATCATGAAGTTAGCGATGCAAGCTAACAAGCTAAGTTAATTAACACAAGTATCTTGCCGTGACAATTTCCACGCCAAGCCCACTACTGGGGCGTGAACGTCTTCATGGCACGGTTTCTTGAGCCGCTAACGCAAAAACTCCGCCAAAACAGCATCTTGTCTCGGCGACAGACAATCGGGCGACTAGCCGTCGAGAAGGATGCGCAGCATGCGGCGCAACGGCTCGGCAGCCCCCCAGAGAAGCTGGTCGCCGCAGGTGAAGGCGGCCAGGTAGTGCGATCCCATCGACAGCTTGCGCAGCCGGCCGACCGGCACCCGCAGGGTACCCGTGATTGCCGCTGGCGTCAGTTCCTTCATGGTCACTTCGCGCTGATTCGGCACCACCTCCACCCAATCGTTGGCCGCGCCCAGCATGCCTTCGATATCGGCCAGCGGGACGTCCCGCCTCAGCTTGATGGTCAGCGCCTGCGAGTGGCAGCGCATCGCGCCGATGCGTACGCACAGGCCATCGACCGGAATCGGCTTGGCCTCCCGGCCGAGAATCTTGTTGGTCTCGGCCTGGCCCTTCCACTCTTCCTTGGATTGGCCGTTGCCCAGGTCCTTGTCGATCCAGGGAATCAGCGATCCCGCCAGCGGCACGCCGAAGTTGGCCGTCGGAAAACGCTCATCGCGCAGGATGCCGGCGACCTCGCGGTCGATGTCGAGAATGGCCGAAGCCGGATCATCGAGCAAGGGCTTGGCGATCCGGTGCGCCTCGCCCATCTGGACCAGCAACTCGCGCATGTTCTGGGCGCCGGCACCGGAGGCCGCCTGATAGGTCATCGCGGTCATCCACTCGATCAGGTCGTTGCGGAACAGACCACCGAGGGCCATCAGCATCAGGCTGACCGTGCAGTTGCCGCCGATCCAGTTCTTGCCGCCCTTGGCCAGCGCGTTCTTGATCACGTCGGCGTTGACCGGATCGAGAATGATCACCGCCTCCTTTTCCATGCGCAGCGCGGATGCCGCGTCGATCCAGTGGCCGTTCCAGCCGGCCGCGCGCAGCTTCGAGAAGATCTCGTTGGTGTAGTCGCCGCCCTGGCAGGTGATCACGATGTCCATCGCCTTGAGGTCGTCGATACTCTTGGCGTCCCTGAGTGCGGGCACATCGCGACCGATCTTAGGACCGCTGCCGCCGACGTTGGAAGTCGTGAAGAAGGCCGGTTCGATCAGCTCGAAATCGCGCTCCTCCTGCATGCGCTGCATGAGCACCGAACCGACCATGCCGCGCCAACCCACCAGACCCACTCGCTTCATGACATCACCTGCAATCGTGTTGAGCCATCATCACGCCCGAGGCGCGATCCATCACAGCGCCGCCAGCACGGCGTCGCCCATTTCCTTCGTTCCGACCTTGTTGGTGCCGGCCGTCCAGATGTCACCGGTGCGATAGCCTTGCGCCAGCACCTTCTTCACCGCGCTCTCGATCCGCAAGGCAGCATCTTCCCGGTTCAAACTGTAGCGCAGCATCATCGCGACCGACAGTATCATCGCCAGCGGATTCGCCAGTCCCTTGCCGGCGATATCGGGAGCCGAACCGTGGATCGGCTCGTACAGCCCCTTGCCGCTTTCGTCCAGCGAAGCCGACGGCAGCATGCCGATCGATCCCGTCAGCATCGACGCCTCGTCCGACAGGATGTCGCCGAACATGTTGCCGGTCACCATCACGTCGAACTGCTTGGGGTTGCGCACCAGTTGCATGGCGGCGTTGTCGACCAGCATGTGAGAAAGCGCGACCTCGGGGTATTCCGCGCCGACTTCGATGACCACGTCGCGCCAGAGTTGGGTAGCCTCGAGCACATTCATCTTGTCGACCGAGCACAATTTGCGCCCGCGTTTCATCGCCGCCTTGAAGGCAACATGGGCGATGCGCCGGATCTCCGACTCCGAATACACCATGGTGTTGATGCCGACGCGCTCGCCGTGGCGCATGGCGATGCCGCGCGGCTCGCCGAAATAGATGTCGCCGGTCAGCTCGCGGATGATCAGGATGTCGAGCCCGGCGACGATCTCCGGCTTGAGCGACGAGGCGCTCGCCAGTTCCTCGTAGAGCAGCGCCGGCCGCAGATTGGCGAAGGCGTCGAGCCCCTTGCGTATGCCGAGCAGGCCGCGCTCCGGTCGCTGCTCACGCGGCAACACGTCGTACTGCGGGCCGCCTACCGCGGCCAGCAGCACGGCGTCGGATTCCCTGGCGATCTTCAACGTGGCGTCCGGAAGCGGCGAGCCCGTCGCATCGACCGCCGCACCGCCGATCAATGCCTGCTCTGTCTCGATTGCGAGGCCGTCGGCCCTGAGCGCGTCGAGCACGCGCAGCGCCTGCGCCATGATTTCGGGGCCGATGCCATCGCCAGGGAGAATGCAGATCTTCATCAGTCAGTCTTTCAAAGAGGCCGGCGCCGGTACCGCCGGCGAACCGGATCCATCACGAAAAAAGCCAGGGCTGCTCGGCACGCCGACCATCCTCGAAGGCACGAATCTTGTCGGCGTGGCGCAGCGTGAGGCCGATGTCGTCCAGCCCATTGAGCAGGCAGTGCTTGCGAAACGGCTCGATGTCGAAGCGCAGCACCTCGCCATCCGGGCGGGTCACGGTCTGCGAATCGAGATCGATCTTCAGCCGATATCCTTCTGTGGCGAACACCTGCGCAAACAGCGCATCGATCTCAGCCTGCGGCAGCGGTATTGGCAGCAGGCCGTTCTTGAAGCAGTTGTTGAAAAAGATATCGGCATAACTGGTGCCGATCAGCGCACGAAAACCGTAGTCCTCCAGCGCCCAGGGCGCATGCTCGCGCGACGAGCCACAGCCGAAGTTCTCGCGCGTCAGCAGGATCTGCGCCCCGCGATAGCGCGGCGCATTGAGCACGAATTGCGGGTTAAGCGGGCGCTGCGAGTTGTCCATGCCCGGTTCGCCGTGATCGAGATAGCGCCATTCGTCGAACAGGTTCGGCCCGAAACCCGAGCGCTGGATCAACTTGAGAAACTGCTTGGGGATGATGGCGTCGGTGTCGACGTTGGCCCTGTCGATCGCTGCCACCAGTCCATCGAGCTGCGTGAATGCCTGCATGGTGACCCTTACCTGGCCCATCGCTGGATGGCCGCGCCACCCTTCTGGATGTCCTTGCCGAGACCTGCGACCGTGTTGCAGCCGGCCAGCGCCATCACGGCCAGCGTCGAAACGATCAGAACGATCCTGTTGTACATGACTCGATGACTCCTGCAACGGGACGAGCGGCCGGTCAGCGCAGCCAGTCGCGCACGTCGGAAAAATAGCCTGTGATGGCCGCTGCCGCCGCCATCTGCGGGCTTACCAGATGGGTGCGCCCGCCCGCGCCCTGGCGGCCTTCGAAGTTGCGGTTCGAGGTCGACGCGCAGCGCTCGCCCGGCTCCAGCCGGTCGTCATTCATCGCCAGGCACATCGAGCAACCCGGTTCGCGCCACTCGAATCCGGCGTCGATGAAGGTGCGGTCCAGCCCTTCGCGTTCGGCCTCCGCCTTGACCAGCCCCGAGCCCGGCACCACCAGCGCCTGCCTGATCGTCGGCGCGACCTTTCGGCCCGCTACCACCTGGGCAGCGGCGCGCAGATCCTCGATCCGCGAGTTGGTGCATGAGCCGATGAACACGCGGTCGAGCCGGATTGCCTTGATCGATGTCCCGGGGGCCAGGTCCATGTAGGCCAGCGCGCGCTCCATGCCTTCGCGCTTGACCGGATTCGATTCGAGCGTGGGATCGGGCACTTCGCCATCGACCGTGGTGACCATCTCGGGCGAGGTACCCCAGGTCACCTGCGGCTTGAGCTTGCCGGCATCGATCTCGATCACCTGGTCGAAGCGCGCGCCGGGGTCGGACACCAGCGTGCGCCAACAGGCGACCGCCTTGTCCCAGTCTGCCCCTATCGGAGCAAACGGGCGACCCCGCACATACTCGACCGTCGTAGCGTCCACCGCGACCATGCCGGCGCGGGCGCCGGCCTCGATCGCCATGTTGCAGAGGGTCATGCGGCCTTCCATGGACAGCCCGCTGATGGTCGACCCGGCGAACTCGATCGCGTAGCCGGTGCCGCCTGCCGTGCCTATCCTGCCGATGATCGCGAGCACCACGTCCTTGGCCGACACGCCGGTTTGCAGCGCGCCGTCGACCCGGATCAGCATAGTCTTGGACTTCTTCTGCAGCAGGCACTGGGTGGCCAGCACATGCTCGACCTCCGAGGTGCCGATGCCCTGCGCCAGACAGGCGAACGCCCCGTGCGTGCTGGTGTGCGAATCGCCGCACACCACCGTCATGCCGGGCAGTGTGGCGCCCTGTTCGGGGCCGATCACATGGACGATGCCCTGGCGCGCATCGCGAAACGGAAAATAGACCTTGGCACCGAAAGCCGCGATGTTGGCATCCAGGGTTTCCACTTGCAGACGCGATACCGGATCGGTGATGCCCTGGTCCCAGTGGTCGGTCGGCGTGTTGTGATCGGCGGTCGCCACCACCGAGCCGATGCGCCACGGCTTGCGCCCGGCCAGCTTAAGCCCCTCGAAGGCCTGCGGGCTGGTTACTTCATGGACCAGGTGGCGGTCGATGTAGACCAGCGCCGTGCCGTCCTCTTCCTGATGGACGACATGGCTGTTCCAGAGCTTTGCGTAAAGGGTCTGCGGCACGGCGGGCGGCTACCGGAGCGGGTTTCGGCAAAGCCGAGGATTATCCCACAGCGGCCCCTGACTGTCAGGGACTGGACCGGCCGAACTCGGCAGCCAAGAAAAGCCGCGCGGGCACCCTGCCCGCAGAACAAGCATCCATGGGCCTCCTGGGCTCGTGTACCCCGAGAGGTCCAGCCCATGCGGGTTGCAGGGCCGAGGCAACTTGGCGTTACAGGCATTGCCCGCACCGCGCGCACGTGCCGGCACGCGTTCGGCGCGTCTTCCCCATGATCGCGGCGGCTTCGTGTTTAGTCAGCTTGAGCTTTGCGAAGACGCCAGTGCAGTCAGTTCGATAGCACTGCCGCAATCTTTACCAGGGCAGGATCGAGCGCTGTCGGCGTAAGCTGCGCACCGCTGGAAACGGCAGTCAGTGCAAGCCGTTGCTCCGCTACGCGGAAGATGCGGCACAAGGTGACAGTGTTGGCCTCGTCGTGGACCATCAGGGATAAAGGGGCCGGGGCACTGTCGCGGCCGATCCGGTCGGCGAGCAGGAATACCAGCGAAGCTGTTGCGCCGAGCCTTTCAAGATCCCTGGCACCGCTGCTCGAACCAAGCGGCCACCCGGCTTCGTCACTGAGCAGGACGGCGGAGAAATTGCCTCGTTCGGCGATCTGGTCGACCAGGGCTGTGAGGTCGCTGCGGCGGCCCGACGCACCGGTCAGGTGCGAGAGATCGAAGGAGAGTTGCTCACGCTGCATGAGCGGTGCGAGCACGTTCTTGATCGTAGCGCGCAGATTTTCATCCCCATCGTCCGGCGCTGATACTCGTTGCCGCAGCGTCCCGATTTCTTCCGCTTGCTCGACATTCTGCCGCCGCAGTTGCTCCCTTGCCTGGTATCCGCGGTTCGCCCCGAAGAGGTAACCACCCGTGAGCAGCAATACTGCCGCTCCAACGCCAATGACTGCTGATAGTAAGATCATCGTGGTTCGCTGCCGGTTGAGGAAACTCGGCAGTTTTTGCTGCCATCGCTTTGCAAAGTCACCCGCCTGTTGGGTGCGGCGTCTTCCGGGAGCCCGGCGACCGGCTGAAGGTGTCCAGCGGCGCGAACGATCAACTGCTCTGACGGCACACCCCAGCGGCGCAAGGAATCGGACAGCCCTTTCGCTCGCCGATAGCTCAAGATCAGGTTCCCTTTCTCTGGGCCGGTCGAATCGGCGTGACCCTCGATCAGGAGTCTGGCATCTGGGTAGGCGAGCAGCCATGTCCGCAGCGGTCTAAGGCGGCCGGCCAGATCGTCGCCCAGGGGAGATACGCTACTGCTGTCGAACAAGATCGTAACGCGTTCGGGGCAGTCGACGATCACAGCAGGCGACGTCGCCTGCGCACCTGTCGCCTGATCGGCCGGTGCGTCGACGCGTTTGCCGTCCGCAACCGCAGTTGCGCCGGGAGCGGGCTGCACCGAGGTGCCGCGACCGTCCTTCTCTGCAGCGGCTGTCGACGCAGGCTTGCCGGATGCGTGTAACGACTCAGCCGATTTAACGGCGGGCGGCACGAACGCTGGCGCACTGCCGTCTTTGGGTACCGCGATTTGACTTGATGGCGGCTCCAGCGATGCCGGTTGGTCGGACAGAAACACCCAGGCCGCGGCCACGGCCGTAAGCAGCCCGACGAGGGAAAAACCGAGAATCAACCACTTCGGCATCCCTTCACCGGCGAGGTCGTACGCTCGGAGCTTGCCCGGTGTTTCAGTTTCGGTCATGGCCGATCGATCGAAATCGCTTGCGCTCAGGCGGTTGGGATCCTGAACTTGGGACAGATCAGATCGACACCGCATTGCAGGTTGGCGCACCAGTCGATGAAGCGACCGACCATGTCTTTGCCCTGGAAGTAGGCACCGTGCTGGGGTGCGATGATCTCGATGTCCAGTCCGCGGACCATATCCGCCCAGGCCTTCATGACCTTGTTCGAGCCCATGTAGCGCCGATGAAAGCCTTCCATGTAGGGCAGGTGGGCGTCGAAATCGGAAACCGCCGAGTACTTCGCGCCAAGTGAGGCGCCCAGGTCGCCGCTGTAGAGGATCTTCGACACCGGATCGTATAGTTGAAAGTTCCCCTCGCTATGGAGGAAGTGCGCCGGTAGCGCGACCAGGCTCGCACCGTCGAGTTTGAAGAACATCCCTTCGTCCGGAATGGGCTTGAGCCGGTCGGCGACCAGATGGTCGATACCGAAATGCGGTACAAAGCGTATCCAGAGTTGGGACACGTAAGCTTCCGCGTCGGTGGTCATCAACCAGCCATTCACCGCCGCGACAATGTCGGGATCCTGGTGTGAGAGGAAGATGTAGTGCAACTTCGCCTTGCCGATAATCGCAAGGGTTTGCGTCAGAACCTTGCTATAGACCTTGTGGCCGCCTGGATCCAGGATCATCGCGGCGCCACCATGGATGATCAGATGCTGGTTGGCCTGAATCGCCAGGCCGCCGAGGCCAAAATCCTCGAGCAGCACGTTCCTGTGCGTGCCATCGTCAAACAATACGGTGTTCGGCATTCTTCATCTCCAAGACATCAGTTGATCAGCCCGCGCCGCGGGCCATGTCGATACCTTGGCGAATCAAAGTATGGTTTTGACCGACTTGATCGCCTCTCGCATATCGAAGAAAATCAGACCCAGCTTCGAATGCTCGTTGGCCAGCACCAATAGCAGGGCGCCGCGGCCGGCACTGATCATGACGGCATAACCGTGCTCGCCGCGGACGATGACTTCCTGGACCTCGCCGCGGCGTAACTCGGTCGCGGCACGGGTACCCAGATTGAGCAGCGTCGCCGTCATCCCGCCGATGTGCGTTTCGTCGAAATCCTGCGGCAAGGCGCTGGCGATCATCAGTCCGTCCTCGGAAATCAGGGCACTTGCCTCGACGCCCGGTGATTCGTTCTGCAGTTTCTTGAGGATCTTGTTGAGGCTGTCTAGTCGGGACATGATTCGCTCCTGTTCGATTTCTGGATTCACGGGTTGGGCAAGCCTTAAACGAAGATCGAGGGTCCGCGATGGTTTCGCCTTCGCACTCGATGGACTCGGTTTCGGGGTGGCGTCGTCGGTCAGCGCAGCGGCGGCAGCGGTTTCATCGCGAGGCCCGGCCGGTGCCGGGAGGAATCGCTGACCGACGTGATCGATGAGTTCTCCGGTGATCGAGCGGCGCTGCTCGAACTGAGCTGTAAACATGGCGAGACTGCAGATCGTATTGATCGAACGCGGAATGCCCCGCGAATAGATCCCGATCTTCTCGATTGCCTCGGCGGTGAATAGCGCCCCGCTCTCGCCATAGGCACCGTCGAGTCGCTGCCGGATGAACGCCTCGACCTGATCGCGCTTCAGTGGCGGCAGGTCGTGCAACTTGAGCCCCCGCTGCGTCAGCTTGCGCAGCGTGAGCTTGCGCAGCGCAGGCTTGCGCAGCGACTCCCGAAGGGTCGGCAGTCCGACGAGAACGATCTGCAAGAGCTCGTCGCCCGTGGCTGTCGTGTCGGAAAGCCGCAACAGATCCGCCAGCAGATCTTCCAATATCTCCTGCGCCTCATCGACAAAGACCGCCACCGATCGCCCCGCCTCGCGTTCGGCACGCAGATACTCGAGCAGCACCTCGCTTTCTTTTTCGGACGAGGTCTCGGCATCGCTGTCCGGTTGAGCAAGATTCAGTTCGCGGCAGGCAAATCGCAGGAAATTCTGAAAGGACAAACGGGGATCGATCAGCAGGATCGGCGTGACATCCGCATCGAGGCTCTCGATCGCGTGACGGATGAGCAGGGATTTGCCGGTGCCCGTCTCGCCGGTCAGTACGATGAGCCCGGTACGCGAACGGATGTCTTCGTTTATGGCTTTCAGGGCTCTGTCGAAAACAGGGCTGCTGCAAAACGCGCCCGTGCCTATGTCACCGCCGAAGGAATGGGCCGGAAGCTCGGACTGTCCCCCATGTATCAGGTCGAACGCCGGTTTGCTGATCGTCGGCGCATCGAATGCGCCAACCGGCTCTGATGCCTGCCAGGTCTTTTGCGAGTTCATGAGTGCTGATCTCCGATGCCATTCGCAATTCGATTGAGCGCTTGCGCGCAAACCGTCGCAACTGCCGACTCGCAAGTAGCGCGATATCCAGCCGGACGACCCTTATGCCGGCAGCCACGAACATGGATCCCCGCGCTGCAGTCGCCAACGAATCCCCGTGCTGCCGTCCTTACCAGTCAAGGGCCCGGACGTGGGTCGACGGACTGCCAGCTCATGGCTCATCGATCGCGCCAAACCATCCACGCTTGCCCTGCGCCGCACGAGTTGCAACGACTTGCGAACATACGGACTCTGCTGGAGCAAGGCACATCGATTCTTCGACCGTGGCCGCGCACGTATCCAGCTCGATCAGCCGAGTTGCGCAGCTACGCGGGCTTGGGAAACAGCAGAAACGAAAACGCGCCGGATACAACCGAAGTCTGATTGCCGTCGCGATCGGTCACACGAATCTGACCCAACCACGTGCCTGCGGCACGCTCATTATTCTGAAAACAAACTATTCCGATTCCCCCGTCTTTGCGCATGAGGGTTGATCAACTACACATATCACCGCAACGAAGCTATCACATTGGCATCGTGCAATCAAGGAGGACGTTAGCCTCTTTGGCACCGCGGGCGCCGGCCTGGCTCTCGCCCGCTTTCCCGTCCCCCGGTCGGGACGTCCGCAGCAAGCATTTAGCCTGAAGTTCCTTTGACCGCGGGACGAGTTTTCATTGTATTTCGAGGGGTTATGTCGAAATCGTGGTTGCGTGTTCTGCCTACACGCGGATCTGATCAAGCAGCGCCATCGCGCGTTGGTGCACCGGGTTTGGGGTTGTAACGACCTCGAAGCTTGGGGCGTCAGGGGCAGCCGCTGGCGTGCGGCAGGTATTGCGCACGAGGGTGGCCAATTCAGCCATCAAGGTGGAAAAACTGTGTGCCGGCGTATTGTCCTCGAGGCTATGACGGGCAACCTTGTTCAGCGTGGCTTCAGAGCGCATGGCAGGTGCCACGGGGTCGCGCGTCGCTTTGGCTTGCTGGTCGGTATCGGCAAACATCAGTGCGCGCCAGGCTTCACGCATGTGCCACTCGACGTAGTAGGCGAGCATGCACACAAAGATGTGCGAGCGCACCCGCTCGGCCAGGCGGTGATGAATCGGGCGCACCTTCAGGTCGATGGTCTTGAGCGAGCGGAAGGCGCGCTCGACGTTGGCCAGCGATTTGTAGCTGCGCACGCACTGTGCCGCCTCCATGTGCTCGGAGGACACCGAGGTGCGAATGATGTACAGGCCATCCAGCGCCGCTTCAGCGGCGATGCTGTCCGGTTTGCGCGTGAAGGAGAAGCTCGTCTCGCCGATCGCCAGTTCGAAGTGTTTGGCGACCTTGTACTGATTGACGATCTTGCCCACGCGCACGCCGATCTCATCCTTGCCGGCGAGCTTGGCGGCCTCGACTCGGGCCTTGATCTTGTCGAGCTTGTTCTGCGTCGCACACAGCAGCTCTTCGCGCTTGTACGCGCGCAGCCTGGCCAGTTGCGGATTGCGGCAGGCCACCAGGCGCTCCCCGGGGTAGTCCGGCGAGCTCAGTTCGATCAGATTGCGCTCATCGAACAAGCCGAGCTGCAACTGTCCCTGCTCGATCAGCGCGCGGATCGAAACGCTCTTGAGCGCCGTGATCCAGCCGATGCCATCGCTATCGCGCATCTGGGCGATGGCCTTTTGCGAGATCATTCCCCGGTCGCCCACCATCACCATGCGCTCGATGCCAAAATCGGTGCGCAAGCGCTGCACCTCGGGCATGAATGTGGTGCTGTCCGAGGTGTTGCCCGCATGCACCGAAACCGCGACCGGACAGCCTCGTGCGTCCGTGACCAAGCCGTAATTGACCTGCAGCATGCCGTGCTTGCCATCGCGGCTGTAGCCGCGCTTGGCCAGCGGACAGGTGGTGCCCTCGAAGTAACTGGACGACAGATCGTAGAGCACCAAGCTGTCCGTGCCCAAACGCCGCGCGGCGAGCTTCTTCTCAATGGCCTCCTGGCGCAGCAGCAACCAGTCCATCGCCGCGTACAGATCGTCCTCGCTCGCCTCGGTCACCGCGAAGTCTTGCGCCAGCGTCGTCGTGTGCCACCAGCGCGTGGTGGCCAGCTTGGTCTGGGGCGCCACGATGCGCGAGGCCACCATCGCTAGCACCCGATCGCGTTCGCGACACGGCTTGGTGGCGATCAGCGAGGCCAGCCCCAGGCGCTGCATCGCAGTGGCCACCGCCTGCACGTGGCCATGGGCACGTGAGCGCGCAATCTCGAAACCTTGCGCGACCGGGCATAACCGCTCGCCGCGCAGCACTGCCCGGATCGCCTCGACCTGCGCGTGCGAAAGACTGGACAGGTTGGCCAGTGTGCGCTTGCCGACCCTTGCACCGTCACGGTAGGACTCCCGTAGCAAAACGGTCGGCGCTGATCCGCGGTTCGGCACGATATGAATATGCATGCCTACAATAATAGACGATTATATGACTTATAGCAACACGCACTACATGCCTACATTATGCTGGCGGACAATGACCGTATCTCGGTGATCTGACGCGCTAATTCGCTCAAACAACCGCCGTCTTTCGGGGGAACTTCAGTTTAGCTGACCAACGAAGCCGAACGCGTGTCCCGCCAGGCGCATGGACAGGCGCACCCAGAATGACCTGCCCGCAAGTCCAGTATCCATGCGCGTCACAGCCTTGCATATCGCGAGAGGTCCAGCCCATGCGGGCTGCAGACCGGGGCAAACTCAGTGCTGCGTGCGCGCCTTTTCGTAGAGCGGCATCACCCTGGCCGAGTAGTTCTCCAGATCCTTGATGCGCGTTTCGTGCGACGGGTGGGTCGACATCCATTGCGGCGGCTGCCCGCCGGAACCTTGCGCCATCTTCTTCCACAGCCCGATCGCAGCGCGCGGATCGTAGCCGCCGCGCGCAGCGAGTTCGACGCCCATGCGGTCGGCCTCGGTCTCATGCAGGCGGGAATTCGGCTTGACGAAGGTGTAGTCGGCCAGCAGCGAGGTCAGTTGCATGCCTGCGTCCCCCAGCCCGGCCGCGGCGCCGACGACCTGCACCCCGAGCCCGGCGGCCATCGCCTGCGAGGCGCGCTCGCGCGCGTGCTCGCGCAATGCATGTGCCATCTCATGTCCCATGATTGCTGCTATCTCCTCGTCGGTCAGCTTGAGCTTTTCGATGATGCCGGAGTAGAACGCGATCTTGCCGCCAGGCATGCACCAGGCGTTGAGTTCGTCGGATTCGATGACGTTGACTTCCCACTTCCACTTGGTCGCGTCCTCGCGGAAGACGCCGACCTGCGGAATCAGGCGCCGGGCGATGCTGCGAACCCGTTCGGTCTGCGCCGCACTGGAATTGAGCGCGCTCTTCTTGCGCGACTCGGACAGTACCTGCTGGTAGTTGCTCACCGCCGCCTGGTTGACCTGTTCGCTCGACACCAGCATCGACTGCTTGCGATCGACGCCTACCGTGCCGCCCTGTGTGGTCTGCACGGTCTGGCAGCCCGCGGCCAGCATCGCCGAGATGAACATCGGGGCGATCGTCTTGAATAAACCGGGAAAACAGGATTTCATCGCATTCCTCCACGCACCAGATCAAAATCTTCAGCGGCCATCGGACTGGGCCGAAGGTCGCCAACTGACGAGGATCACAGCCAGGCCGATCAGGGCAAACAGCGAGCTGATCGAATAGGTTGCCGCCGGGCCGACCCAATCCCAGGTGAGTCCGCTCACCAGTCCGCCGGTCATGCCGCCGGCGCCAAACGAGACGCTGCCATAGATCGCCTGGCCGCGCGACTGGTGGCGGGTGCCGAACCAGTGTCCGACGGCGGCCACTGCGGCTGCATGATACGCGCCGAAAGTCGCGCCGTGGAGCAGTTGTGCCAGCACCAGCAGCGGCGCGGATTCGACGAACCAACCGATGATCAGGAAGCGTGCCACCGCGCAGGCGAAGCTGAACAGCAGCATCGAACGAATCGTGAACAGGCGCAGCAGGTGCGGCATGGCGATGAACACCCCGATCTCGGCCAATACCCCGAGGGTCCATAGCCAGCCCACCGCTGCCGTGCTGTAGCCATTGCCGACCAGGAACAGGGAATAGAAGACGTAGAGCGCACCGTGCGCCGCCGACATGAAAAAGCAGGCAACGAAAAGCGCGCGCACTTCGGCCCGGCGCAGGATGTCGGCGATCGGCGAATGATCCGCCTGATGCGGCGGTTTCGGCGCCTCGGGCATCAGCAGCGCACAGGCGAAGATGCCGACCAGGGTCGTCATCGTCATCGGCAGCAGACCGGCGATCGGCATCGCGTCGAGCGCCGCACCGACTGCCAGCACCGCGACAATGAAGCCGATCGAGCCCCACAGGCGTATTCGCCCATATCGCTGCGCCTGGCTGCCGAGGTGCGACAGCGTCAGCGTATCCACCAGCGGAATGGCCGCGCTCCAGAAGAAGGACATCAGCGCCATGGCGAAGAATACGCCGGCAAACGAACGGGTGAAGAACAACAGCGAAAACCCGACCACGCTCATGAGTCCCGCCAGCCGCACGATCGGTGTCTGCGCGCCGATTCGTTCGGCTAGCCAGCTCCACAGGTTGGGCGCCGCCACGCGCATGACCGGCATCAGGGAATTGAGCACGCCGATGTCCCAGGCGGAGAATGACAGCGACTTCAGGTACAGGCTGAAATAGGGCGCGAAGGTGCCGACGAAAGCAAAGTAGAAGAAGTAGTAGGCGGACAGGCGCCAGTAGGGAAGCATTCGCGCTATTCTACCGTTGCCTTTTCGCCACCTCGTCGCGGCATCCATGCCCGCTCGTTCCGTAATGCCGATGCTGCGCTTCACCGCCGTCCTGCTGATCCTGATCGCGACAATTCATTCGGCGGAATCGGCGGCGCAAAGCAGCAACACGCTGCGCGCGTTCGGTGGCGCTTCGTATGGATTGACGGCGCCGCAGCTTGCTGTCGTCATCAACGAGAACGACCCCGCAAGCGTCGAGGTCGGCCTGTACTACGCGAAGGCGCGGGGCGTGCCGGCGCGAAACATCATCACGCTGCGGCTGCCGACCGGAGAGCGCCAGATCAGCCCGGCGCAGTTCGAGGTCTTTCGTACCGCGCTCGACGCACGACTGAGCGCCGAGATCCAGGCGCTCCTGCTGGTGTGGACCACGCCTTATGCGGTCGACTGCAATTCGATCACCGGCGCGCTGGCTCTGGGCCTCGACGCTGCGCTGTGCAGCCACACTTGCTCGCCATCGAAGCACAATCCGTACTTCGACTCGGGCTCACTGCGGCCCTACGATGACCATGCAATGAGAATCGCCATGCTACTGCCGGTGCAGTCGGTCGCCTCGGCGAAAGCCTTGATCGACCGGGGCGTGGCGGCCGATCGCACGATGCCGCGGGGAACCGCCTATCTGGTGACCACGGCAGACAGCGCGCGCAATTCGCGCACGGCGTTTTTCCCCAGGGATGCCCGACTGGTCAGGCCGCCGCTCGCGCTACGCAATGTGCGTAGCGAGGCGATCGAGGGCGCGGGCGACGTCATGTTCTACCTGACCGGCCGGGTTACGGTAGACAAGCTCGATACCCTGCGCTTCCTGCCCGGTGCGCTGGCCGATCACCTGACGTCGGCCGGCGGTGACCTGCTTGGCACGAATCAGATGAGCAGCTTGCGCTGGCTGGAAGCCGGGGCGACGGCGAGCTACGGAACGGTATCCGAGCCCTGCAATCACTGGCAGAAGTTCCCCAACCCGGCGGTGCTGATCAAGCACTACTCGCAGGGCGCAAGCGCGATCGAGGCCTACTGGAAAAGTGTCGCATGGCCGACCCAGGGCCTGTTCATCGGCGAGCCGCTGGCTGCACCCTATCGCAGGTGAGAAAGGGTGCGAGGCCGCACCCTTCGGACCTGCCACGCCATCAGCTACTGGGGCGAGTAGGCGCGAATCATGGCGTACAACTCGTCCTTCAGGCGCAAGCGCTGTTTCTTCAGTATTTCGAACTCGAAATCGGTAATCGGCACGTCGTGCTCTTCGATCTCCTGAACGTGTCGATTGACCTCGTGGTATTCGTCGCAGAGCTTCGAGAAATGTCCGTCGGACGTCTTCAGTGCGTTGATCTCTTCCCTGTGTTCGGGAAACTCGTGATGCAGATCGTGTTGCTGCAGTTGCATATGCAACCTCCCCCTCGATATGTGGATGACTTGCGGTCAGTGCGCGCCGACCACCCTCTGCTCATGGCTCGTCCCGCAAGATGGCTCTTGATTGATCCAGATCAGGCCTCCCTTCCGCAAGAACCAAGCACGAACTCAGGCCTCGTCCGGCTCGGGATCGTCGACGTGCGACGCCCCCGGCCGTTCGGCCACCTGACACGGCGCACTGGCGGCAACGCGCGGCGTCGTGCACACCACGTCCGCATTCTGGCCACGATGGCGCAACGCGTGATCGATCAGGACGATTGCCAGCATCGCCTCGGCGATCGGCGTGGCGCGAATGCCGACGCAGGGATCATGACGACCATGGGTGTTTACGATGACCGGATTGCCATGCTTGTCGATCGACCGACGGTCGAGCCGGATGCTCGAAGTCGGCTTGATCGCGATGCTGACACGGATGTCCTGCCCGGTCGAAATGCCACCCACCACGCCGCCGGCATTGTTCGACAGGAAGCCCGCGGGCGTCATCTCGTCGGAATGCCCGGTGCCGCGCTGGGCCACGCACGCGAAGCCCGCGCCGATCTCCACGCCTTTCACGGCATTGATGCCCATCATCGCGTAGGCAATTTCGGCATCCAGCCGATCGTAGACCGGCTCGCCCCAGCCAACCGGCACGTTCTCTGCGGTCACGTCGATGCGCGCACCGCAGGAATCGCCCGATTTGCGAAGTTCATCCATGAACGCCTCGAGTTCGGCCACCACGGCGTCATTCGGTGCGAAGAAGGCGTTCGTCGGCACCATGTCCCACGATTGGAACGGTATCGCGATCGGGCCGAGTTGCGACATGCAGCCGCGCACCACGATGCCATGACGCTCGCGCAACCACTTCTTCGCGATGGCGCCGGCAGCCACCCGCACGGCCGTCTCCCGTGCCGACGAGCGGCCGCCACCGCGATGATCGCGGATGCCATACTTCTGCCAGTAAGCATAGTCGGCGTGACCCGGGCGGAAGGTCTCGGCGATGTTGCCGTAGTCCTTGCTGCGCTGATCCTGGTTGCGAATCAGCAGCGCGATCGGCGTGCCGGTGGTGCGACCCTCGAAAACACCCGAGAGAATCTCCACCGTATCGGGTTCGCGCCGCTGCGTGACATGACGCGAGGTTCCCGGTTTGCGCCGGTCGAGCTCGGCCTGGATCTCGGCCTCGCTGATCGCGAGCCCCGGCGGGCATCCGTCCACCACGCAACCAATCGCCGGACCATGCGATTCGCCGAACGAAGTGACGCAGAACAGGGTGCCGAGAGTGTTGCCGGACATGGGAAACTCGTTGGAGCGTGTGGCGAAGAAGTCTACCATGGAGGCCGGTTGAACCTCGGACGCCGCCATGACCGAAAACCCCGAAGCCGATCCGGACCCCGGCCAGTGCTGCGCGAAATGCGGCGCCGGATTCGTATGCGGCATGCAGGCCGGCCTCGCCGCTTGCTGGTGCGCCCGACTCCCACCGGTTGCGCCGCCACTGGGGTCGACGGCGGGCTGTCTTTGCCCGAACTGTCTCGAGGCCGAGATCCGCAGGGTTCAAGCCGGCACCAGCAGATGAATCGGCGGCGGCCAGATCCGCCTTCGGCTGCTCGGGCGCTGCGTCAGGCAGCAGCCTTCTGCTCGTCGCGCAAGGCCCGGCGCAGGATCTTGCCGACGTTGGTCTTCGGCAATTCCTCGCGGAACTCGACGAATCGCGGCACCTTGTAGCCGGTCATGTTCTCGCGGCAATGCGCGAGCACGGCCTCCGCGGTCAGCGACGGATCCTTGCGCACGATGAATACCTTCACCGCCTCGCCCGACTTCTCGTACGGTACGCCGATGGCCGCCACTTCGAGCACGGCCGGATGCATCGCCACCACCGCTTCGATCTCGTTCGGATAGACGTTGAACCCCGAGACCAGGATCATGTCCTTCTTGCGGTCCACGATGCGTACGAAACCCTGCTCGTCGATCACCGCCACGTCGCCAGTCCGCAGGAATCCGTCGGGCATCAGAACCTTGGCGGTTTCGTCCGGCCGGTTGTAGTAACCCTTCATGACCTGTGGGCCGCGCACGCACAACTCGCCGGCCTGGCCGACGCCAAGATCCTTGCCGGCGTCATCGCGTATGGTGACATCGGTACCAGGAACCGGCAGTCCGATCGAACCGTTGTACTCCTTCAGGTTGAGCGGATTCATCGTCGCGGCCGGTGACGTTTCGGTCAGGCCGTAGGCTTCGATCAGCGGCTTGCCGGTCACCTCGGCCCATCGATCGGCCACCGCCTTCTGCACGGCCATTCCGCCACCCAGCGTGATCTTCAGCGCGGAAAAGTCCAGACGCCCGAAGTTCGGATCGTTGAGCAGGGCATTGAACAGCGTATTGACCCCGGTAAGAATCGAAAAACGGTACTTGCCCAACTCCTTGACAAAGCCCGGAATATCGCGCGGATTGGGGATCAACACATTGGTCGCCCCCAGCCGCATGAAGGTCAGACAGTTCGCCGTGAGGGCGAAGATGTGATAGAGCGGCAGTGCGGTGAAGATCGTCTCCTCACCCTCGCGCACGAAGGGTTTGACCCACTCGAACGCCTGCGAGAGGTTGGAAACGATGTTGCGATGAGTCAATATGGCGCCCTTGGCCACGCCCGTGGTACCACCCGTGTATTGAAGGAATGCCACGTCGTCGAGGGTGACCGTTACCGGTTTCAGGGCATGCCGTGAACCGCGGGTCAGTGCGTCGCGAAAGTCGATGGCATCCGGAATGCTCCATGCCGGCACCATCTTCTTCACGTGCTTGACGACGAAGTTGACGATCGTCCCTTTCGGAAATCCGAGCATGTCGCCGAGTCCGGTCGTGACCACGGTCTTGATTGGCGTGTCCTTGAGCACCTGCTGCAGCGTGGTGCAGAAGTTCTCGAGGATGACGATCGCCGTTGCGCCGGAATCCTTGAGCTGGTGTTCGAGTTCGCGCGGCGTATACAGTGGATTGACGTTGACTACCGTGTAGCCGGCTCGCAGCACGGCGAAGGCGGCAATCGGGTATTGCAGGACATTCGGCATCATGATCGCCACCCGGGCGCCCTTGGGCAGACCAAGCTCGCCCTGCAGGAATCCGGCGAACTGACCCGTCAGTCGATCGAGTTCGTCGTAGGTGATGCCCTTGTCCATGCAGGCGTAGGCAGTGCGCGATCCATACAGCCTGACGCTGCGCGCGAACACGTCGCCCAGCGAGTTGAACCCGCTGATGTCGATATCGGCAGGCACGCCGGGGGGATAGCTCTTCAGCCAGATCTTGTCCATCGTCTCCTCACTATGCAATCTTATTGTCTGTTGTTATTCACCTGACCTGGTCGAGCCAGACAAGGCCGGGTACGTATCGCCTTCCCCAAAAGGCGGTCTGCGCATCGGGGATCGCCTCAGAAGTTGTGAATAAATCTACTGCGCGGGCGGTCTGCGTCGTTGCTCACTCGCTCACTCCTCGCCTATCTACAGATATGTCTCGTCGTTCGCTCACTCACGCCTAGCAGCCCATCCCGCTCGCTACGATTTCTTCACAACCTCTCAGGCTAGCGGGCCGGCATCGGTCGGCCAGTCGCGAATATAGCTCTTGAGCATCTTGTTCTCGAAACCCTGCTCCTCGAGAATCGCTTTGGCCACGTCGTGGAAGGAAACGACACCCATCAGCGTATCGCCGTCCATGACCGGGATGTAGCGCTGATGCTTCTCGATCATCTCGCGGCGCAGATCATCGATAACGGTCTCCGGCGTCGTGCGGATCGGATCCGTCATCATCACCTGCGACACCGGTACGCTACCCCAGGTGCTGCCGGCGCGGCCGACGGCGCGCAGCACTTCCCGGAAGGTCAGCATGCCGGACATGCGGCCGTGATCGAACACCACCAGCGAACCCACGTCGAGGTCGTTCATGATCTCGACCGCTTCGCCCAGCGTCCTGCTTGGCGCGACCGTGTAGAGCACCGTACCGCTGCCCTTGGTCGCCAGGATTTCCCGAATCAGCATGGCTTTCTCCCTATGCTTGTTATGGCCAGAGTACTTGGCCGCCCACAACACAGCCGCCCGTAGGCCATGGTATTCCATCGCTCTTCGTCGCGAAAGCCCGTCGTTCGATCACAGGTCGATTCGCTGGGCATTTCCGAAGACCAGCACACCGCGAACCGGGCGCGCCGGAAACACCTGCCCCACCGCCTCGCAATAGCGGGAGACCTGCAGACTGTATTCATCGAGCGGGGCCGATGCGGGCGCGCCGCTCTTGTAGTCGATCACCCACCACCCGTCCGGGCATTCCACCAGCCGGTCGATCCGCCCGGTACTTCCGTCGGCCAGCGCCAGTTCGATTTCATTGAACGCCCGCAGGAATTGGGCCGGATCGAAGAATTGCCGCAGTTCCGCCGATTCCAGAATCGCCTGGGCCTGTCGCGCGATTACCGCATCTGCCTGATCCGTCGAGCCGGCAAGGCGGACCGGCAGCGCATCGGTCGCGAAAGCGCGCGCTTCCAGCAGGGCGTGCAGCCGCGTGCCGTAACGCTGCCCCTCGCTCGATCGCTCCCGCCGCACGCCGACAGCCGTCGCAGCGGCAAGCGCTCGCGGGGCCGTCGGCACGGCCGGCCTTGGAGCATCGGTGATACGTCGTGCCGGGCTGCCGAACACCGCGCAGCCGGGCGCCAGCCGCTCCACCGCCTGCGTTACCCGTTGCCAGGCACTGGTCCGCTGGCCGGCCTTCGCTTCCTCGACACCGCTGACGAACACATACTGCGTCGCCCTGGTCAGCGCGACGTAGAGCAGATTCAGATCTTCGCGCTCGGCCGCCTCGGCCTCCGCCGCCAGGATCCCGGCCCGGCTGACACCCAGTGCATCCTTGCGTCCGGCGAACGAGAAATGAGTCGGCCGATCGGCCTGCGGCGGCCAGTCGAGCAGAACCCGGTAGGTATCCGCCGGGGCCTGTGTCGCGTTCGCGTCGATCAGCCAGACGATCGGCGCTTCGAGTCCCTTGGCACCGTGGATGGTCATGATGCGCACCCGGCCGAGTGCCGCCTCGCCATCATCCGTCTCGATCACGCCCTCGTCCGGCGCCTCGTCATCGGCGTCAGCCAGGCGCGCCAGCTCGTCGATGAATCGTGGCAGGCTCGGGTAGCGCGCGGCGTCGAGCTGCAGGGACGCGGCGATGAAGGCGTCGAGGTTGGCCGCCACGCTCGGCCAGGCTGCCGGCGGCACGATCGCGCGCGTCCGCGCGGTGATCTCGCCCTCGAAGTAGATGCGGTCGAGCAGGTCATGAACCGGCAGATGAGCGGACAGGTCCAGCCATCGCCCAAGCAGACGGTGAGCCCGGACTATCGCCACCGCTTCCTCCGAAACACCGGCGCCGGCAGTGTCGGCCTGCGCCAGCCGGCCGAGGCGCATCCACCAACTCGACGCCGCGTCGCCGGTTCGGACAATCTGCAGCAGATCGTCATCGGTCAGCGCGAACAGCGGCGTGCGCAGTGCGTGGGCCAGCGCGAGATCGTCGGCCGGCGACGCAAGAAAGCGCAGCAGCGCGCAGAGGTCTTCCGCCTCCAGCGTGCGCAACAGTCCGCCACGGCTCGAAGTCACATAGGGAATGCCGGCGTTGCGCAAGGCGCGCTCGTACTCGGCCAGCCGCGCACGCCGTCGGCAGAGCACCAACACGTCGTCGTAGCGCGCGGGCCGCGGAACGCCTTGCTCGACCACCTCCCATCGACCCACGATCTCGCCCAGGCGCGCCGCGAGCAATGCCGCTTCCTCAGCGTAGCGCAGATCCTCCGCGCCGATCAGTGGAACCGCCAGCGGGTCGCGCAGTTGCTCATCCGCTGGTCGACCGGCAGCGGCAAGCGGAATCGGCGCCAGCACCTCGACGCGGCCCGGCAATGCCGTTTGCCGCGCGCTTTGAGTTCGGAAAGCAAACAAGGGCTCGTGCGAAAACAGCTCATTGACCACGTCGATGATCGCCGGCGCATTGCGGAACGTGACATCGTTGGGCACCACAGTCGCGCCAAAATCGCGCTGGAAGAACGCCGTCGCCGCACTGAAAACACGGGGATCGGCGCGGCGAAACCGGTAGATCGACTGCTTCGGGTCGCCGACCATGAACACCCGCGGCTTGTCCTGGGTCGCGTCGTAGGCGTCGAGCCATGCGCGCAGGATGCGCCATTGCAGTGGATTCGTGTCCTGGAACTCGTCCAGCAGGATATGCCGGTAGCGTGCATCGAGCCGGACCTGGATGAACCCGGCTTCCGACTCGTCACGCAACAGGCGGTCGGCATGCCATTCGAGATCCGCGAAATCCATTAGGCGCCGATCGCGCTTGTGCCGCTCGAGCAGTTCCAGCAAGGCGCTGCCGGCAGTCAGGGCATGGCGGTTGAGGTCGAAAGCCTTTGCCTCGGCGATCTCGGCTCGCGCATCGATCACTGCCTCGGCGAAGCGCCCATGCAACGCGATGTATTGCCCCGCCCCCGCCCGGCCGAGCCGCTGCTCCATTGCCTTGCTCGGTTTGCGCACGCGCGCTTCGCCCTTCTGCGTCAGCAGGGCCTCGCTGGCAGCATCGAAGATCGCCTCCGTCGTACCGGCCAGAGCGGTCTGCAAGGCCGATCCGAGCACGACGTCGGTCGCGGTTCGATTGGCCACCAGCAAATCGGCGAACGCCTCGAGCCCGGCACAGAATTCGGCCACGAACGCCGCCCGGGATTCATCCGGATCGCGGGCAGCCTGGAACTCTCGCAAATCCTCGATTACAGATTGAAGCTCGCGGCCCTCGCACAGGGCATGCCACTCGGCCCGGCGAGCGAGAAAACGCCCGAGCAGTAATCGCGTGCTGGCGATGCCGATCTCGCCCAGCAACCAGCGCAGCGAGGCTGCGGCAGCCGAATCGGGCTCGCGCGCACAGTGGCGGGCGAACTGCTGCCAGGCCTCATCGACGATCTGCCGTCCCGATTCGACCAGCGTCATCCCTGCCAAGCCGCTGGTCAGGGGCGCGGCGCCGACGATGCGGGCAAACCAGCCGTGGAAGGTGGTGATCGTCATCGCCGGCTGCGCATCCAGCACGAGCTCCAGCAAGCCGCGCGCACGCGGCAGGCAGGCACGGGCAGCAGCCTCGTCCATTCCCCGGTCGGCAAGGAAATTCAGCGCTGCCTGGTCGCTGCCGGTCGCCAGCTCACGCAGCCAGCTCGCCAGCCGCGCCTCGATCTCGCGCGCCGCCTTGCGTGTAAAGGTGATCGCGAGAATGCGCCCCGGAGTCACGCCGTCGAGCAGCAGCCGGACAATGCGCGACACCAGCAGCCAGGTTTTTCCGCTGCCGGCGCAGGCCTCGACGACAACGCTGGCCCGCGGGTCGAGCGCGGCCGTGGCGTCGAAACCTGCGGCAGCACGATCGGCGGCTTGCGCGTTCATTCGAACCAGTCGCGGCGGCACAGGCCGCGGGCTGCGCAATGCCGGCAAATGCCGGCCGCGCCGTGGGCCAGCAAAGGCACGCCCGCCCGCATTCCGGAAAAGGCATCGACCAGGCGCTGGTACTGGTCGGCCGCCACCGACTGCGGCTGGTCGAGCTGGCGCGCCTTGACATCGTCGTCAAGTGCAACGTAGGCCGCCTGCTCGACCTCGTCGCCCTGCAGGATGGTGTAGACCGCCAGTTGCACGTCTTCGCCCGCAGACTTGAGTCTGGCGGCGAGCGCAGCCGCCGACTGCGTCTTGTAATCGAGGACGGCCAGCTTTCCGTCGTCGCGCGCGTCGATGCGGTCGATTCGCCCTTCGAGCCTGAGCGGCGTGCCGTCCGCCAGCTCGAACTGTGTTGCGCAATGCTGCTCGGCTCGCGAGAAATACCACCCCGCGGCCTCGCGCTCCCGCTGCCAGACCAGATAGGCGGGCAGGCGGCGCAGCCAGCGTTCCAGCCAGCCCTGTTCCAGCGCATTGCGCTCGATCTCGACCGCAAACGCGGCCCGGCTTTCGGCCTCGAGGGCAGCAAGCAGTTGCGCGGGATCGCCGTCGCTGATGCGCGGATTGCGCTGGTGAAACCGCGCGAGAATCCCGTGGACCCGCTCGCCGAAATCCCGCTTCTCGAGCGCCTCGCTGACCTCTTCGCGCTCGCCCAACCCGAGCACATGGCGGGTGAAGAACTGATATGGACAATCGACCAGACTCTGGTAGCCACTTGCCGAAACGCGCTGCGGCACCTCGCTCGGCGCCAGCCGGGGCGCGGGCCGCCGCTGTGCGGCGAGCGAAGCAGCGGCCTCGGGCGTGCAATCGGACAGAGCCGGGCGATGCAAATCGTCATCGAAAGCGACGCGGTGGGCCAGAGCGAGCAATTCGACCTCGACCGCAGGCAGGCATTCTTCGTCCGCCTGCATCGCCTGCCAGACAAAGCACAGTCGATCCGAATTCGCGATCAGCAGCGACAGGTCATCGCGCAGGCGCGCCACGGCAAGCTCGCGACCCGGCAATCCGAGTTCGCGGCGCACGGCGTCATGGGAGAGCAGCGCGGCCGGCTCGCCCGCGGCGAGGTGCATGCGATCGGCGCCGATGACGATCGCCGCATCGAAGCGACGCAGCCGTGCCGCAGCCAGGTGGGTCATGACGATCGGACTGTCGATCGAACTGTCGCGGAAGGTCGCAGCCTCGAACTGCCGGTCGAGCCATTCGCGCCATTCGGCAAAGCCCAGGCGCTGCGCGGGTCCGTCCAGTTCAGCCGCCCGAGCAAGGAGCAGTTCGAGCACATCGGCCCCGGCCGCATCGTTGGCCAGCGCGGCGCGTGCATCCAGCGCGTCGAAGACCGAGAGCAGGCGTCCGATCCAGCGCGCCGGCTCGGCGGCCGTGCGCGGGAAAGCGTCGCGCGCCGCGACGACGCGCCGCACCAGCACGCGCGCTGGCGACAGCTCAGGCCGACCCGTCTCGGCATCGAGCGAGGCGACCAGTGGATCGAGTCCCGCGATGATATTGCGCCGGGCGAGGTGGCGTTCGATACCGTCGATTGCCGCGGCGCGCTGCGCGGGATCGAGTCCCGCGACCACAAACGGGGACTTGAGCAGATCCAGCAGGGACCGATGGTAAGCATCGCCAGCCATCACTTCGTGCCAGGCGTCGACCAGAGCGGCCGCGCGCGTCGTGGAGAGTTTCCAGCCCGTTTCGTCGGCCACCAGAATCTGATCGCGCTCGAGTACGGCGCGGGCCCGCCGCGCGGCGACCCGGTCGGCGGCGATCAGCGCAATGCGCGAGCGTCCCTCGGCAAGCCAGGCGCGCACCTGCAGCGCCGTATGCCGAGCCAATGCTTCGAGGGAACCCGCCGGAACCAGCGCCAGGCGTTCGGCAAGCGAACTCGCCCCCGATCTGCGCAATGCGGCAGCACGCTCGACCAGCGGCGCTTCGACCGGGTCGGGCGGCCAGGCTGCATTGAGTACATCGCACACGGCGTCCGCGCGGCCGACCGGCCCCCGGCGATCAGGCACGAACAGTTCAACCGGCGCTCGACGGGCATAGGCCTCGAAGAACGCCAGGTGTTCGGGCGCCGGATCGCCCTCCCAGATCACGTAGAGCGGCGCACTCGATGATTGCGCCAGCCTGCGCAGAGCCAAAGATCGCGCGGCCGGCAACGAGGGGGCACCGCCGGAATCCGCCAACCAGAGTCCATGGACCAGGCGCGCTTCGAACGATAAGGGTTCCGCCACGGCGATGCCGTATCCGGCCGAAAGCTTTTCGGCCAGTGCTTGCTCGCTCGCCGGCAGCGCGGTCCGCGTGGCGGCAAGTTCATCGAACAGTGCGATCAGGGCGTCGGCGATCTGCCAGCGGCTGTTTCCGTCGAGCATGCGCCAGTCGCGCAGCACAGCGAACAGCCGCAGTTGACGCCGCGCGGGCGTGTCGTATTGCGTCGGATCGAGCAGTGGATCGACCCAGCCGGAGAGCGTGACGATCTTCGGCAACAGCAGCGGCCGCCCCGCCGCCACGGCAATCGCGGCGCGCAGATCGGGCGCCAGCAGGAGATTGGGCACGACGACGAAGATTCCCGACAGGTCGGGCAGCCGCGATGTGGACTCGTCGAGGATCTGCCTGGCGCAGCGCGCCAGAAAGTCCGCACCGGGAGGCAGGCGGTGCGCCGTCAACCCGGAAACAGGGCCGCGTTCAGCCGCAGCCATACAGCGGCTCAGCGTGCAGGCTCAACGCTCGAGCTTGTCGAGCTTGTCGCTGACCTTGGACCACTCGTCGGCGTCGGCGGGCGCGTCCTTGCGCTCGATGATCGGCTGCCAGAGCTTGGCGAGTTCGGCATTCAGTGGGGTGAAATGCTGCTGATCGGCCGGCACATCGTCCTCGGCGAAGATCGCCTCGACCGGGCATTCCGCAACGCACAGGGTGCAGTCGATGCACTCGTCAGGATCGATGACCAGGAAGTTCGGGCCTTCACGAAAGCAGTCGACCGGGCATACATCGACGCAGTCGGTGTACTTGCACTTGATGCACGGTTCGGTGACGACGTAAGTCATGGGGAGAATCTCCGTTGCGCGGGAGCAGTTTGGGACGGCGGCTGAACGATCCGACCAGCCCGGCCAGGATTGAAAATCAGGGACGAAACTATAGCGCATTTGCAGCTTGCCGGCCGGATGGCCGCGCCCCCGGCCGCAGCCTTGCAGGGTGCGGATTTGCAGGGATCGTCACCCGATTTGCCGGCATCTTCCCACGCAGCAGGTTTTTCGCTACGATGCGCGCATCAGGAGAAGTTGAGCAAGCCTGTTTTTTGGACCCTTGGCCTGGCGCGCGCCGGCTCGAAAGTCCGGATCGAATCCTCCCCGCTTTCCTCTTCGTCGAATTTTTCGGCTCGTGCGCCGAGCGCTTCGGGCATTCCGTAACCACACTGTGAGTAGACATGAGCGAACATATTCACCACATCACCGACGCCAGTTTCGAAGCTGAAGTGCTGCAATCCCAGACACCCGTGCTGGTCGACTACTGGGCAGAGTGGTGTGGTCCGTGCAAGATGATCGCGCCGATTCTCGAGGATGTCGCCAAGGACTACGGCGTCAAGCTGAAGGTCGCAAAGGTGAACATCGACGACAATCAAGGCACCCCCGCGAAATTCGGCATTCGAGGTATTCCGACCCTGATGCTGTTCAAAGGCGGCAATGTTGTCGCAACCAAAGTCGGCGCCCTGTCCAAGTCGCAGCTCACTGCGTTTATTGACAGCAACCTCTGAACTGGCTAGATTGCAGGCATTAGCTTGGCCGCGGCGCCATTCCTGAACAACTCAAATCGCATTACCGGGCGCCGCCGGGCCTGACCAGTCAGCGATGACTGGCCTCGCGGCCCTCATCCTCTTCCCTCACCCGCGTCTCTCTCCACACCGCAAGGTCGCCATGCATCTATCGGAGCTCAAATCCCTCCACGTCAGCCAGCTCCTCGAGATGGCAAATGCCAACGAGATCGAAGGCGCCAACCGCCTGCGCAAGCAGGAACTGATCTTTGCCCTGCTGAAGAACCGCGCCAAGAAAGGCGAATCGATCTTCGGCGACGGCACGCTGGAAGTGTTGCCGGACGGCTTCGGCTTCCTGCGCTCGCCGGACACCAGCTACCTCGCGGGCACCGACGACATCTATGTCAGCCCGTCCCAGATCCGCCGCTTCAATCTGCACACCGGCGATTCGATCGAGGGCGAGATCCGGACGCCGAAGGACGGCGAGCGCTACTTCGCGCTGGTGAAAGTCGACAAGGTCAATAGCGAGCCACCGGAGAACTCGAAGCACAAGATCCTGTTCGAGAACCTGACGCCGCTTCACCCGACCGTCGTGATGAGGCTCGAGCGCGACATTCGCGGCGAGGAAAACACGACTTCGCGCGTCATCGACATGATCGCGCCGATCGGCAAGGGCCAGCGCGGATTGCTGGTGGCGAGCCCGAAAAGCGGCAAGACGGTGATGATGCAGCACATTGCCCACGCGGTCACGGCCAACCACCCCGACGTGATCATGATCGTGTTGCTGATCGACGAGCGCCCCGAGGAAGTGACGGAAATGACGCGCTCGGTCAAGGGCGAGGTCGTTGCATCGACCTTCGACGAGCCGGCCACGCGCCACGTCCAGGTCGCGGAAATGGTGCTGGAAAAAGCCAAGCGCCTGGTCGAGCACAAGAAGGACGTGGTGATTCTGCTCGATTCGATCACCCGCCTCGCGCGCGCTTACAACACCGTCGTGCCCGCCTCGGGCAAGGTGCTGACCGGCGGCGTCGATGCCAACGCGCTGCAAAAACCGAAGCGCTTCTTCGGTGCCGCACGCAATATCGAGGAAGGCGGCTCGCTCACCATCATCGCCACCGCACTAATCGACACCGGCAGCCGCATGGACGACGTGATCTACGAGGAGTTCAAGGGCACCGGCAACATGGAAATCCACCTCGACCGCCGCATGGCCGAGAAACGCGTCTATCCGGCGATCAACGTCAATCGCTCCGGCACGCGTCGCGAAGAACTGCTGCTCAAGCCCGAGGTGCTGCAGAAAGTGTGGATCCTGCGCAAGCTGCTCTACAACATGGACGACCTCGAGGCGATGGAATTCCTGCTCGACAAAATCAAAGCCACCAAGAGCAACGGCGAGTTCTTCGACGCCATGCGCCGAGGTTAGGTCAGGCCTCTCGGTCGGCGGCTTGCCCGCACCCGGACGCTACGCGCCCCACCGAGGCTGCGCCGCCACCTCTCGGCGATGGAATTCCTGCTCGACAAAATCAAGGCCACCAAGAGCAACGGCGAGTTCTTCGACGCCATGCGCCGAGGTTAGGTCAGGCTTCTCGGTCGGCGGCTTGCCCGCACCCGGGCGCTACGCACCCCACCGAGGCTGCGCCGCCACCTCTCGGCGATGGAATTCCTGCTCGACAAAATCAAGGCCACCCGGAGCAACGGCGAGTTCTTCGACGCCATGCGCCGAGGTTAGGTCAGGCTTCTCGGTCGGCGGCTTGCCCGCACCCGGGCGCTACGCGCCCCAACGAGGCCGCGCAGTGAAGCACTCGCAACCGGCAAGCTAGAACTCCGTCGATCACAGCCTGCCAGAGCGCCCGCGATCTTCCGTCTCACGAATCAGGTCAGACCGACCAGACTCAAGACGTGAATGCCGAGGCCCAGGGCCGAGAAGGCGCTGAAGACCACGAGCAAAAGCAGATAGCAGATCGCGGCAGCGACTGCGAACTCCCCCACCAATGCGAGAAGCGGTGCGACCGAGCCGACGTCCCTCTTGCTCTCGAGGTTCGGTGCGACGAGAATGAACGGTTCTGTCATAGTGCCCATGTGAATCTCCTTCGTTACGGAACTGCAGCCGGGAAAGAAGTTACGAACTGCATGCCTTGAAGAAGAAGAGAAACTCTAGATTTAAATGTAGATGATTCCGTCATCTTGTCAATGTGGTTTGCAGGGCTTCGTCAGTGTCTTTCCGCTTCCTGCCAGGAGTCGCCGCGATGCACTTTAGGCACGCCGGAACACATCGCCCGCCGTACCGATTGCGCACGCGGCCGGCCGAACCAAGCCGGGACTCGAAGTACGGAGAATCTACCGTACCCTCCATCGCATGCTGCGCCATGCCGGGAAACTTCCGTTGATCTAGGTCAATGCCTGTTGCTCCCGAGCCGCGCAAGCCACCCGCTTCGACTAATATTCACAGGACATCTCGGAATCAAAAGGGGAAGAATCGCGTGTGTTTGATCGAGATGCGTGATGGCGGCAGTCGCGACGATGTTCCCGACAGCAAGGCGGGAAGTCGGGCGCCGCCGCGAAGATTCGGAATCCAAGGAGGCATTGCCATGAACACCGTGGAGCATCGTCGCCCAGAACGGACACGCACGCTGCGCGCATCCCGTTGGTTATTTGGTTTGGCCGTCGCCGTGGTCGGGGGCGCCATCATGCTGCCCGGTTGCGGTCAGCGCGAAGTTCAAGTGAGCTTCTCCAAGGACGTCATGCCGATCCTGCAGGCGTCCTGTCATGAGTGCCACCTGCCGGGCGGCAAGGGTACGACGGAGTCCGGACTGCTGCTCGACAGCTACGAAAACCTGATGAAGGGCACCAAGTTCGGCCCGGTGGTCAAGCCCGGCAACGGACTCGGCAGCCCGTTCAACCAGGTGCTCGAGGGGCGGGTCGACAAATCGATACGCATGCCGCACGGAGGCACGCAGATCTTCGAGTCGAAGGTCAAGACGCTGCGGGCCTGGGTAGACCAGGGCGCCAAGAACAACTGAATCGCAACCGAAACGGTTTTGGGTGACACCGGCGTCACAGCGTGACGTGGCGATTTCCCCTCCATGATGCCGGCATCGTAAGTCCTCGCTTCCGTCAGGTCGCGCCGCCAAGGTGCTGTTTCGATGTTTCGTTCGATCGGCCGCACCGTTGTGGTGCGGCGGTCGCCTCAAGGCTCGTCTGCAGCGACCTTCCGCAAATGATCGCTGATTGAGCGTGCCGGACCCGTTGAGCGCCCGCCGGTCGATCCGGTGCTCGCTTCTCACCAGCGCGCACGTTCCTTGCATCCGACCCGGGAAGAACAACCAGGAGCCCCCGTGTCCATCCATGTCGCACTGAATCACGTCACGCACTATCGTTACGAGCGTCCGATTACCCTGTCGCCGCAGGTCGTCCGCCTGCGACCGGCCCCGCATTCGCGCACGCCGATCCTCTCCTATTCGCTGACAATCACGCCGGCCGAGCACTTCATCAACTGGCAGCAGGATCCCCAGGCGAACTACCTGGCGCGGCTGGTGTTTCCCGAAAAGACCCGCGAATTCCGCATCGAAGTCGATCTGACCGCCGAAATGTCGGTCATCAACCCGTTCGACTTCTTCCTCGAACCTTACGCCGACAACTTCCCGTTCCAGTACGAGCCATGGCAGTTGCATGAACTCGCGCCTTACCTGGTCAAGCTGCCGCTCAACGAGAAGAACGCGCCACGGTTCGCCCGCTACGTCGAGTCCATCCCGCGCGCACCCAGGCCGAGCGTGGACTTCCTGGTCGAACTCAATCAGCGCCTGCAACACGACATCCAGTACCTGATCCGGCTCGAGCCCGGCGTGCAGACGCCGGAGGAAACGCTGGAAAAAAGCAGCGGCTCGTGCCGCGACTCGGGCTGGCTGCTGGTGCAGATGCTGCGCCACATCGGGCTCGCGGCGCGCTTCGTTTCCGGCTACCTGATCCAGTTGAAGCCCGATGTGAAGTCGCTCGACGGTCCCTCGGGCACCGACGTGGACTTCACCGACCTGCACGCCTGGTGCGAGGTCTATCTGCCGGGCGCCGGATGGATCGGCCTCGATCCGACCTCGGGCCTGTTCGCCGGCGAGGGGCACATTCCGCTTGCATGCACGCCGGAGCCGGGCAGCGCTTCGCCGGTGACCGGCCTCACCGAAAAGTGCGAATGCGAGTTCGAGCACTGCATGAAGATCGAGCGGGTGTGGGAAGCCCCGCGGGTGACCAAGCCCTACACCGACCAACAATGGGCGGAAATCGAATCGCTCGGCCGTCGCATCGACGCCGACCTCGATGCGCATGATGTCCGGCTGACCATGGGTGGTGAGCCGACCTTCGTCTCGGTGGATGACCGCGACGGCGCCGAATGGAACACCGATGCCATGGGCCCGACCAAGCGTCTGCTCGGCGCCGATCTGCTGGCCCGGCTCAAGGCGCGTTATGCGCCGCACGGGCTGCTGCACTACGGCCAGGGCAAGTGGTATCCGGGCGAGCAGTTGCCGCGCTGGTCGCTCGGCTGCTTCTGGCGCAAGGACGGCGAGCCGATCTGGCAGGATCCGAAGCTGTTCGCCGACGAGCATGTCGACTACCGCGTGACGGCGGAGGACGCCGGCAATTTCCTGCGGCTGCTGGCCGACAAGCTCGATCTCGACGCGCAATTCGTGCAGGAGGCTTTCGAAGACACCTGGTACTACCTGTGGCGCGAGCGCCGTCTGCCGACCAATGTCGATCCGTTTCATACCAGGCTCGACGATCCGCTCGAGCGCGAACGCATCGCCAAGGTGTTCGGCCAGGGCCTCGACAGCTGCGTCGGCCATGTCATGCCGATCGCCCGCAACGCTGGCCCCGGACCGCGTTGGAAAACCGGCGCGTGGTTCCTGCGCAGCGAGCGCATGTACCTGACCCCGGGCGATTCGGCAATGGGCTTTCGCCTGCCGCTCGACTCGCAGCCGTGGGTGTCGACAGCCGATTACCCGACCGTCCACGAGCCCGACCCGATGCAGGAATTCGCGCCGCTGCCGCGCTATCGGGACGTCCGGCAGCTGTCTCCTTCGCCGCGCGATTCCCAGAGCAAGGCGGCGGCACGCGTCGGCGACAGCGACACCACGTTGCACAGGAGTCCGGCAGATCTCGGCTGCGCACCGCGCTATCCCGAATCCGCGGGCTGGATCACCCGCACCGCTATCTGTGCCGAGCCGCGCAATGGTGTGCTCTACATCTTCATGCCGCCGATGGCCGAACTCGAGGACTACCTCGAACTCGTCGCCGCCATTGAAGACACAGCGGCACAGCTCAAGCAGCCGGTGCTGCTCGAAGGCTACGAGCCCCCGCGCGACCCGCGCCTCGACAGCCTGCGCATCACGCCCGACCCCGGCGTGCTGGAGGTCAATGTGCAGCCGGCCAGCAACTGGGACGAACTGGTCGGCAATACCAGCTTCCTCTACGAGGCCGCCCACGAAACGCGCCTCACCAGCGAGAAGTTCATGCTCGACGGGCGCCACAGCGGCACCGGCGGCGGCAACCATTTCGTGATCGGCGGCGCCACGCCGCCGGATTCGCCGTTTCTGCGCCGGCCCGATCTGCTCGCCAGCCTGATCGCCTACTGGCACAACCATCCGTCGCTGTCCTACCTGTTCTCCGGCATGTTCATCGGCCCGACCTCGCAGGCGCCGAGGATCGACGAGGCGCGCAACGACTCGGTCTACGAGATGGAGATCGCCCTTCGGGAAATCGGCCGTCTGTGCGCGCAAGGTCAACAACATGACGCGCCCTGGCAAGTGGACCGCGCGCTGCGAAACCTGCTGATCGATGCCACCGGCAATACCCACCGCGCCGGGTTCTGCATCGACAAGCTCTACTCGCCCGACGGTCCGGCCGGCCGCCTCGGCCTGCTCGAACTGCGCGCCTTCGAAATGCCGCCGCATTCGCGGATGAGCCTGACCCAGCAGCTCCTGTTGCGTTCGCTGGTCGCGCGCTTCTGGCAACACCCGTACAACCCGCCCAAACTCAAGCGCTGGAGCACCGAGCTCCACGACCGCTTCATGTTGCCCTACTGGGTCGAGCAGGACTTCGAGGACGTGGTCGAGGAAGTGGCCGACTTCGGCTACTCGCTGAAAGCAGCGTGGTTTGCACCGCACTTCGAATTCCGCTTCCCGCGCTACGGTGAATTCGCCGCCAAGGGCGTTCATGTCGAGTTGCGTGCCGCACTCGAACCTTGGAACGTCATGGGCGAGGAAGGCGCGCCCGGCGGCACGGTACGCTATGTCGATTCGTCGGTCGAGCGACTGCAGGTGAAAGTCAGCGGACTCAACGACGATCGCCACGTGCTCACCTGCAACGGCCGGACGATTCCGCTCGCGCCCACCGGCAACGTCGGCGAAGCGGTGGCCGGCGTACGCTACCGCGCCTGGGCGCCGCCCTCGGCGCTGCACCCGTCGATCGGTGTGCATGCGCCGCTGGTGTTCGACCTGGTCGATGGCTGGATGAACCGCAGCATGGGCGGCTGCCAGTACCATGTCTCCCACCCGGGCGGCCGCGCCCACGAAACCTTTCCGGTCAACGCCTACGAGGCCGAGGGACGGCGGCTGGCGCGCTTCTTCGCCATCGGCCATACGCCTGGCCACCTCGAACCGCAGCCGATCGAGCGCAACCCGAGTTTCCCATTCACCCTCGACTTGCGCCGCTAGCGGGATCCGCCGGTGGATCCGCAGAACGGCCGAAAAGGCCCTGCTCTGCAACCCGCATGGAATGGCGATCTACGGGATGGCAAGGCTGGAGGCCGCATGGATACTGGCTCCTGGCCTCGCCTGCCTGAAGCGCCTTGACCGGCGCGGCTCTCCGGCTCGTCTCGCACGGTGCGCATCCCCGGTCCGGCGTTCATCCATCGCTTCCGGCAGCATGTGCCGCCAGCCGGCTTCAAGCGCATCCGTCACTACGGCCTGCTCTCGCCGGCCAGGAAGAAAGACGGCCTGGCTGCGGCCCGCGCTGCGCTCGGCGCACCCCCTGCGCGGCCGGTCGTGATCGAGTCGGTGGCCGCCTTCCTGCGTCGCGTTTCGCGCATCGAGCACGCTCGCTGGCCGAATTGCGCCTCCGGGCAGTTTCGTCTGCTTGCCACAATCGGCGCGCTAGCTCACCTGCCTCATCCGCGCGAGGCGCCGTGAGAATCCATCCCGGCCCTCTGTTGCGCAGCGATCGGACGGTATCGCCGTATGCGGCCTGGCTCGTCCCCGGCGCGCGCAACAGCGCCTGAGATCGCGCCGCCCGCCAGTTCCGCCCGCGCGCTGCTCCGCCAACTCTTGCGCACATCGGTGCCGCCCGCACGAAGCGCTCTGGTCATGCCATCCGATTGACTTCGGGCGCCACCGCCTTACAATCCCCATAGCGTCCGCCGTCGCGGCGGTCCAGTCCAACGAGGTTTATCCGCCGAAATGACGTCGCGCTCCCCTCATCCGCTTCCGCTTCGGCGGATAAACGCTATTCGTTATACGTCTCAAAGACCCGCCTCACCAAGGAGCAAACTTTGATCTACGAATCATGGGGTTTCACGGGCTCCCCTTTTCAGACCACGTCGCTCCCAGCGTCGGCACTAGGCGAGCAATTACTTGTAGGGCGCGACAGCGAGCTGAGCACGCTGATGCGGCGAATCGCGTCGCCGCCAAAGCTCGCAACTCTAGAGGGCCTGAATGGCGTAGGGAAGACAAGCGTTGTGAACGTCGCTTGTCACAAGTTGTTCACCCAGCATATGCAAGTCGGCTCAGGCCCACTCTACATACCCTGCCGACGGATATTCCAGCTCAATCCCGACCAGGAGCTGCAAAGCTTCATAGACGACGTCCTCATGGAAGTTGCCCAGACATTGATTGACCGCGGGGCTTACATTCAAAGGACACATCCAGAGCTGCACACCGTTGCAATTGACCGCTGGCTGAACTTCGCCCAGTTGGTTTCGTTTCAAGGCGGTGTCTTTTCAGTTCAAGCCGGGTATCAATCCGAGACAAATACTTCATCTGGCTATGAGCGGAGTGGCTTCCGAAAGGCCGTCGCCGGCATCTTGGGGCAGATATTTCCTGACGCACAGTCGGGTGGTGTGATTTGCACGATTGACAATCTAGAGTTGCTTCAACCTAAAAACCTCAGTTAGCCGATTCCGTTTGCATGATTTTCGAGAAGCCGCTGGGCGCGAGGCGGTCCGACCCCGGCGAGGAGGCATTTGAGATGCTCGCAGACGAGGTTCCAGACGGTGGTTGGATGCAACTGCTCCGCAGCACGAGCTAACCAGCCCTGAAGCATGGCGGAGACACGCATTAGCGCTGCCCGCGCCTTCTCGAAATGAGCGTGCAAACCGGTCAGTGTGATCGTCGTCTGCCCGGCATGTTCGGTCCGGCGCCCCACCGAGGACATCAGCCACGGCCGACTGGTGATGGCCTCGCGGCGGGCTTCAGGATTGGCCAAGCGAACGAACAGGCTCCACCAGTTGTAGATGAGTGCCACGGCCCGGGCGGCCAACTGGCAGCGATGCAGGTCGTGCGTGGTAAAGCCACCCCATCCCCACTGGTTCTTGAGTTCGTCGAAGGCGTTCTCGGCATCCGCCCGATCCCGGTAGAGCTGACCCAGACTGACAATCTCGTAGTCGGTGTTGGTCACCAGCACCGCGTACTCATAGCCCGTGATGCCCTTGCCTGCCTTGCGGTCGGCTTCCACGAAGGCCAGCAGTTGCTGACCGTCAGCCTCACCGGCCACCGCGATCTCGCCCGTCAGCGGCCGGCGCAGCACGACGACGCGACGATTCTTCTCCCAGCCCTTGAGGGCAAGCGCCCCATCCTTGCCCTCCCAACCCTGGCCGGCATCCGTCCAGCCCGATTGGCGGAACACACTGACAATGTGACGCTTGACGTTCTTCGAGAGCTTGAGCTTGAACAGGTAAGGCTGCCCCCGTTGCTCCAGAGCCGTCATCATCGCGTCGCACCCGAAGGCGTTGTCCCCGCGCACCAGCTTCGGCTTGTTTTCTGCGGGCAGTTCATCGAGAACCTTGAGCAGACCGGGCTGAGCATGCTTGGCCGTGTGTTCGTTGCCGGCACACACTTCGACACCCAGGACCAGCCGCAAACCCGCCATCAGGTACGTGTGATAGGCATGGGACGGGCGTCCCGGTTTCTTCGGGTTATAGCCGATGAGCGCGCCTTCCTGATGGCCATACAACGGCTTGATCGTGGTGTCGATGTCCAGAATCCAGGCGGCGTTGAGCAGCGCGCTGACACTGTCCGACAGATGCCCGTCCAGCCAGGCGCACCCCGGGCCTTGCGGGATGCGCTTCAGGGCATTGCGCAGAGCGTCTTCGGAGATGACCTTGTCCATGCCCAACAGGCCGGGATTGACCCCGTCGCAGCGGATCCCGGTCACGTGGGCGTAGCGTCGGTGGCCCGACAACACCGAGAGCAGCCAAGTGCCCAGCACCTCCGCCTTCGAGGGTGCATTGGGACTGGCGTAGCTCAGCGGGGCGCTTTCCAGCCAACGACTCCACAGTCCAGTCAGGTTGAGAAACTCGATGAAGTAGGCCAATTGCCCCATCGGCGTGGCGGCGCTCTCCGACTCCCATCGCACCTGCACCCGACCTGCCATCGTCTGCACCCCAGCGCACGACAACAGCATTTCCTCTCGTTTCGCCAGCTTCAGTTTCGCCTCACCCATCGGGTGGCTCCTCAATTTCGTCGCCAACCCACAGTTTGCCGACCTTCGCACGGTTTGGCATACCGGCAACTCAGGTTTTTAGGTTCAATCCTCCGATGCCGCCCGGCAACAACTTGAGCAGCTACGCGACGAGCTGCTAAACATGCAAGGACTACGCTGGGTTCTATGCGGGGCGCTGGGCATCGTCTACGGAATCGTCGCGTCTCCGAGGCTTGAGGGATACTTGCACACGCCCATCGAGATCGGCGAGATTTCTGATCGGCATGCCGCCGACATCCTACGCACCCGCTTGACGGCATTCAACAGCGGCGCATCCATCCCTTACTTGCCTCTACGCCCTGAAGACTTCGCGCGACTGTATGAGCTTCTTCGTGGCAATCTTCGCAGCGTCCTCAGCTATGCGGACGACTACTGTCAATGGATTGCGGACCGTGCACCGCCGGCCGACGACGAGAGCAAGCAAAGGACGTTTTATGAATGGCTACAAGGCCTAGCTGCGAACGCACACTCAGCAGTGCGGCAAGAGCTACGCCCACGCGCGCACCAAGTGTTTCAGAAGGCGATTGAAGTTGGCGGGGTCTTCTCGCCGAGCGACTATGAAGACTTCGAGTTCAATAGCGTCCAGGCATTCAGGCCGTCCATCCGCGACCTCGAAGCTGTCGGACTTCTGGTGAGTACGCAGGACGACGGAGATAAGCGCCGCAAGACCATCCAGATTACGCCAAAGGGATGGCTCGTCGACTTTCACCTCACGCGCGAAGCAGCAAGCCAGTGATTGCCTTCACAAGTAGGAGCGAGACCCCGGAGACGTATAACACTGCGGTGCAGGGCACGCTGCGCGATAAAGGCGCGCAGTACCTTGAAACCGGGGATGTCCCCGACTTCAAGGAGCAGAAAAAGGGGCCAGGCACGGTTATTTCTGCTAGAGTGCCCACATGCCCCGTCGTCCGCGTGTTCACCTTGATGGCGTACCGCTGCACATCGTGCAGCGCGGCCACAACCGCCAACCCTGCTTCTTTGGCGAAGAAGACTACCAGAGCTATCTGTACTGGCTGGGGGAGGCGCTCAGGAAAGAGCGCTGCGCGCTTCACGCCTACGCCCTGATGACCAATCATGTGCATTTGCTGGTCACGCCCAAGCAGGCCGAAGCGGTTTCCCGGCTCATCATCGGCTTGGGCAGGCGCTATGTGCAGTACATCAACGCCACGTACCGGCGCACCGGCACCCTGTGGGACAGCCGCTACAAGTCTTCGCTGATTCAGGCCCAAACCTATCTGCTGTCCTGCCAGCGTTACATCGAACTCAACCCGGTGCGCGCCGCGCTGGTCGACGATCCGGCCCACTACCGCTGGACCAGTTACCGCCACAATGCACTCGGCCAAGCCAATCCGTACCTGACGCCGCACCGGCTCTACCGAGCGATTGGGCGCGATGACGCAGCAAGGCAGGCGGCCTATCGTGATCTGTTCCGGGCGCACCTGGACGGCAAAGCCATCGACGACATCCGTTTGGCGCTCAATCAGAACCAGCCGTTGGGCAATTCACGCTTCTATGCCCGGATCGAGGCCTTGACCGGGCAGAGACGCGAGGCTAGGCCGCGCGGCAGGCCGCGGATGCATTCCGACGAATCCGCGCACGATGCAGGGCAAGGAGAATCGGGGTTGTGATGTTGAGCATCGAGGGTATTCGAGACTGGCCGCTTTCTCGTGGCCCCTTTCTCGGCGAACTGGTCGCTCAACCGGAGATCCACGTTAGAACGCGCGGCACGCGGTTGGCGTACCATACAAAGCTATATGGATGGAGGGTTTCGATGACTCAGCTATTGGAAAAAGCGATTTCTGCTGTTTCAATGCTCCCGGAGCAAGACCAGGACGCCCTCGCCGCAATTCTGTTCGAGGAGATGGCGTCCGAACAACGCTGGTCGGAGCTTTTCGCTCAGTCGCAAGGTGCACTCGAGAAACTCGCCGCTAAGGCGCTTGCGGAACACGCGTCGGGCGAAACCAAGCCGCTCTAATGCCGTTTAAGTCTGAAACGACAGAGGCGTTTCGGAGGCAGTTTGCGGCCGCCGCTCCCGCGGTTGAATCCCGAATTCGTGCGTCGCACCGGCTCTGAACCGAGAATCCGGATCACCCGTCCCCGAGACACAGCACCGTCAGCGCGCCTCGTCGCGAGCGGCGCGGATCAGGGACGCGCTGTCCTGCGACCAGCCCGGCAGCTTGTCGCGGAATGCGGCGCGCGACGCTACCGGCCGCTTCGGCCGCTCGACGGGCGACAAACGGACCACCGGCTGGCCGTGTCGGGTGATGAGGATCTCCTCGCCCTGCTCGGCTTGGTGAATAAGCTCGCTGAGTTTCGCCTTCGCGGAGGCAAGGCTGACGACTCGCATGGCCGATCCCTTATGGTCAAAGAATTGGTCACATTGTGCGCCTGAACATCACGGATGCATCGGGCCGGCGAGGAAACGGGCTGGCCACGACGGCGCAACGCAGACAGACTCGCAATATCGAGGCGTTGGATCGGTTCCGATCCGCGCCGAACGCTGCGGAGTTTGAGAACACCCCGGACGATGTGCTTCGCGGAATGTTGAACACGGGCGAGCGGAGTTGCATCGGGTCTGTCTGCTTGCGGTGTCGGCTGCCGGCAGACCTGCGCGCAATTTGCGCTCGGATGGCGAGTCACCAAGCGCCAAAGGAGTCGAAGGTTCCGCAGCACGCGCAGCCCGCGGGACGACGCGCCGCCGCTAGCCGAATTCACTCAACTGGAGGGTAGAGCCGGCCTGTAACCCGCATGGAATGGCGCTCTACGGGCTGACAAGGCTGCGCGCCGCATGAATACGGGCTTCTGGCCTTGCCTGCCTGAAGCGCCTTGACGGGCGCGGCTCTCCGGCCAGGCAATCGGTTTCGTGGCGGATCTTGCCCAACCGGCAGCGGATTCGCGTGCTACGCTTCGCCCCCGCACCGCCAGTTCGCGCGATTCCGACCCTGATCGACTCCGATCGACCCTGATCTCATGCCCAGGCAGTTGCTCGCCGCCTATCCGCAAGAAGGGCCGCACTTCGACGAGATGCTCGAGGCGCCGCTCAAACCGCGCCCGCACTGGGAGCGCCTGTTCGACCATCTCGTCGGCGCCCCGGCCGGCCGCATGCGCAACACGCTGCAGTCGGTGGAGCGCCAGGTCTACGAGAACGGGATCACCTACAACGTCTATGCCGATCCGCAGGGTCTCGAGCGGCCGTGGGAACTCGACGTGCTGCCGCTCATCATCTCGCCGGAGGAGTGGAGCGGGCTGGAGGCGGCGATCGCCCAGCGCGCCACCCTGCTCAACCGCATCCTCGCCGACGTGTACGGCCCGCAGGAATTGCTGCGCGAGGGCCGGCTGCCGCCGGCGCTGATCCACGGCCACGCTGGTTTCCTGCGTCCGGCGCGCGGCCTGCCGGCGCCCGACAAGGTGCTGCTGCACATCTATGCGGCCGACCTGGCCCGCTCGCCCGATGGCCGCTGGTGGGTGATTGCCGACCGCACCCAGGCACCATCGGGCGCTGGCTATGCGCTGGAGAACCGGCTGGTCATCTCGCGCGTGTTTCCCGAATTGTTCCGCGACCTGAAGGTGCAACACCTGGCGGATTTCTTCCGCACGCTGCGCGATTCGCTGGCCCACTGGGCACCGCACGACGACGAGGCGCCGCTGGTCGTGCTGCTCACGCCGGGCCCCTACAACGAAACCTATTTCGAGCACGCCTACCTCGCGCGCTACCTAGGCTTCCCGCTGGTCGAAGGTTCGGATCTCACGGTGCGCGATGGCTGCGTCTGGCTCAAGACGCTGACCGGTCTGCAGCGCGTACACGTCGTCCTGCGCCGGCAGGACGACGATTTCTGCGATCCGCTCGAACTGCGCAGCGATTCCGCGCTGGGCATCGCCGGCCTGACCGACGCGGCGCGCCGCGGCAATGTGCTGATCGCCAATGCGCTGGGTTCCAATCTGCTCGAGTCGGGCGCGCTGCTGGGCTTCCTGCCCGGCCTGTGCAGGCATCTGCTGGGCGAGAAGCTCAGGATGCCTTCGGTCGCCACCTGGTGGTGCGGCGAACCTGCGGCGCTCGAACAAGTGATCGACCGCCTCGACAAGCTGGTGATCAAGGCCGCCTATCCGCAATTGCGCATGAACCCGCTGTTCGGCGAAGATCTGGACGACAGGCAGCGCACGGAACTCGTCGCGGCGATGCGCGCCAGGCCGCACAACTACGTGGCGCAGGAACTGGTGCGACTGTCGCAGGCGCCGGTGTGGGACCGCGAGCACCCACGCCGGCTGCAGCCGCGCTCGATCGGCCTGCGGGTGTATGCCTGTGCCAGCCCGAACGGATATGTCGTCATGCCCGGCGGGCTGACCCGGGTTTCCAGCGCCGACGATTCGCGCGTGCTATCGATGCAGCGCGGCGGCTCGAGCAAGGACACCTGGGTGCTCTCGAACGCGCCGGTGTCGAGCTTTTCGCTGCTGCGCCGCGCGATCGGTCCGCAGGATCTGGTGCGCAGCGGCTCGAACCTGTCGTCGCGGGTGGTCGAAAACCTGTTCTGGTTCGGCCGCTACGCGGAACGCTGCGATGCCACCGCGCGGCTGTTGCGCGTGGCGCTGACCTGGCTGATCGACGACACGCCGGCCCATCACGATGCCGAATGGCCGGCGATCATCTCGCTTTGCCGTGCCAGGGAGTTGCTCGACCCGGAGGTCGACCCGGAAATCGACCCGCTCGACGACGTGTCGCTCCAACAGGCGCTGATCGCGGCCACCTTGGACGAGTCGGTGCCGCACGGCCTGGCTGCTCACTTGCGGCTGCTGTTTCGCGTCGCCTTTCATCTGCGCGAGCGCCTGTCCCTCGACAACTGGCGCACCCTCAACCGTCTGATGCAGGAGATGGCGCGCCACGCCCAGGGCGGCAGTTCGCTGACCGAGGTGCTGTCGCAACTCGATCGCAGCGTGGTCACCCTGATGACGCTGGCCGGCTTCACGCTCGACGGCATGACGCGCGACCTGGGCTGGCGTTTCCTGTCGATCGGCCGGCGCCTCGAACGCCTGCAGTCGATGAGCCTGACGCTGTCTCAGGCGCTCGCCCACGCGCGCGACAGCAAGGAAAGCGATCTCGACTGGCTGCTCGAAGTGGCCGACAGCATCATCACCTACCGCTCGCGCTACATGTCGCGCCCGGAGTGGCTGCCGGTGCTCGACCTCCTGGTGCTCGACGAGTCGAATCCGCGCTCGCTCCGCTTCCAGATCCTCGGGCTCTACGACTATCTGGTGCGGCTCTCGGAAACCTTCGGCCCTTGCGAGGCCGAATCACTCGAACCGCTGATCGCGCGGCTGCACGCGCTCGATGCCGCGGACGATCTGCGCCCCGGCGGCAAGACCCTGCCGGCGCTGCTGGCGGACCTGCAACGCCTCGCCCATCAGTTGTCGGATCGCCTGAGCATGCGCTTCTTCAGCCATGTGTCGGAGAACCGGCAGGCGTTCTCGCGCTAACGCCGGCATTCACGAACCGATGAAGAAGCTCAGCTACCGGGTCGAGCATGTCACCCTTTACGAATACAAGACGCCGGTCACGCTGTCGCAGCAGTTGCTGCACCTGACGCCGCGCAGCCTGCCCTGGCAGCAGTGCGAGACCCACGCCCTGGCGATCGAGCCAAAGGCGGCCGAGTACGTCGAGCGCGAGGATTTTTTCGGCAACCGCATCGTCCAGTTCGCGGTACGCACGGCGCATGAGAAACTGCGGGTCAGCGCCGACTCGACCATTCATCTGCGCGCGCGCTGGGACGAACTCGACGTGAAATCCTCGCCACGCTGGGAAGGCGTGCGCGATCGCCTGCGCGATGTCACCCAGCCGCCCCTGCTCGACCCCAGCCAATACCTGTTCGAATCGCCGAATGTCGAACTCGCGCCCGCGCTGACCGACTATGCGATCCGGAGTTTCCCCGCGGGACGCCCGCTGCTGGCAGGCGCCATGGATCTGATGCAGCGCATCTACCAGGACTTCGACTACGATCCCGCGGCGACCACGGTCGCGACACCGCTGGCCGAAGTCATCGCCGACAGGCGCGGCGTCTGTCAGGACTTCGCCCATCTGATGATCGGCTGCCTGCGGGCGCTGGGTCTGTCGGCGCGGTATGTCAGCGGCTACATCCTGACCGAGCCGCCGCCCGGACAGCCGCGACTGGTCGGCGCGGACGCTTCGCATGCCTGGGTATCGGTGTTTTGTCCGCGGACCGGCTGGGTCGATTTCGACCCGACCAACAAGCTGCTGCCCGACCTCGAACACATCAGCGTCGCCTGGGGACGCGATTTCTCCGACGTCACGCCGATGCGCGGGGTCATCCTCGGCGGCGGCGGCGAGCAGGAACTCGATGTAAGCGTGACCGTCACGCCGCTCGACGAGCAGGACATTGCCCCCGCCAACAAGCCAGGCGCGGCATTGCCGGGACAGTGATTATTTGCGATAATCCGCGGCTTCCAAGGGCGGCCACATTCACCGCCCGCTCGCTACGACAGGGACAACATCATGAAAGCCGACATCCACCCGAAATATGGCGACGTGCAGGTAAGTTGCAGCTGTGGCAACAGCTTCACCACGCGTTCGACCGTCACCAAGCCGCTGCACGTCGAAGTGTGCTCGGTCTGCCACCCGTTCTGGACCGGCAAGCAGAAGATCGTCGATACCGCGGGCCGCGTCGAGCGCTTCCGCCAGAAATACGCCAGCAAGGGCACCAGCGCCGCCTGATCGCGGGCCGGGGGCGCAAGCGCAAGGGCAGCCTCGGCTGCCCTTTTTGCATTGCGGCCCGGGCACTTTCGGGCGCTCCGCGACACTCGCGAATGAGGTATCCGGGCTAGAATCGCGCGTTGCCCGATCCTGCTGCAGAACAACAACCGCAGCTGCCGCTGCCATGCCGATCTCTCAGCCCTCTTCGCGCCGCCTGCAGTTCGCCTATCCGCCACGCGGAATCCTGCTGGTCGGGTCAGTGCTGATCTATCTGGTGGTCGGCGCGGTCGGCCACGACCCGTGGAAGGGCGACGACGCAGTCCATATCGGTGTCATCAAATCGATGCTGGAAACCGGCGACTGGCTGGTTCCGCAACTGGCCGGCGAGGTGTTCACCGACTATCCGCCACTGTATTTCTGGATCGGCAAGCTGACCGCCCTGTCCTTGGGCGGGCTGCTGCCGCTTCACGACGCGGCCCGGCTGGCGAGTGTGCTGTGTGGCGGCGTCCTGTTCGCAGCGCTCGGTGCCAGCGCGCACACTCTGCTCGGCGTGCGTGAAGGCGAGAGCATCGGCGCGACCGCGGTAATGATCGGCCTCGGGACGTTGGGTTTTCTGGTGCCGTTCCACGAGGCACAGCCGATGCTCGCGGTGCTCGCCGCGCTGTCGCTCGCCTGCTACGGACTGGCCAAGGCGATCGAAACGCCCTGGTATGGCGGGCTGCTGTTCGGGGCCGGCCTCGGCCTGACCCATCTCGCCGGCGGGTTCAACAACCTGCTCTATGCCGCGCCGCTGGCCCTCCTGTTGCCACTGGTATCACCGGCCTGGCGCGAGCGAAACATCGTGCTGGCACTGCTCGGTGGACTGCTTGTGGCCGCCGCGATTGCCATCGCCCACTCGCTGCTGCTGCTGGCACAGGATCCCGGCGCGCAGGCACTCTGGCTGGATCACGAACTCGACGACCTGGCACCCAAACCCGACGTCGACACCCGGCTGTCGAAACTCGCTTCGACCATTCCGTGGTTCGCCTGGCCGGCGCTGCCGCTCGCCTGCTGGTCCTTGTGGGCCGAGCGCCGCAATCTGCAGGCGCCTGCGGTGATGTTGCCGCTGATGGCTTTCCTGCTCGCGCTGCTGAATATCGTGATTAGCGGCGGCACGCGCGACGCGCTGCTGCTCCCGCTGGTGCCGCCGCTGATCCTGCTCGCGACTTGCCGGGTTGGCGGCATGCGCCGCGGACTGGCGAATGCCTTCGACTGGTTCGGCATGATGAGCATGACATTGTTCATGTTTCTCGTCTGGGTCGGTTACCTGGCCATGGCAAGCGGCTGGCCGCCCCGGCTGGCGCGCCAGGTGGTGCGCCTCGAACCGGGATTCGAGCTGCAGTTCTCGCTGGCGCCGCTGGCGCTCGGCCTGGCATTCACCGCCTGCTGGCTGGCGCTGATTCTGGTCGGCACCCGCTCGGCATCGCGTGGCGCCGTGCATTGGTCCGTGGGCACGATCACCTTCTGGGCACTGGCGATGATCCTGTGGATGCCGTGGATCGACTATGGCCGCAGCTATCGCATGGTGTCCGATTCGCTGGCTGCCGCGCTCGGCGAGCATCCGGCCGGTTGCATCGCCGCACGCGATCTGGGTGAAACGCAGCGCGCTTCGTTCTACTATTTCAGCGGCATCGTGACGCAGCGCGAAATCGTCCCAAATGCGCTACCATGTCGACTGCTGCTCGCGCAGCAAACCGGCCGCGACGCCGAAGCTCCCCCTGGCGATACATGGCGCAAGGTCTGGGAGGACCGCCGGCGCGGAGACCGCAACGAAATGTACAGACTCTATGTCCGCGACCAACACACCCCAATCCGTAACTGATTGCGCCGAGTGGCGCGCCCTCGAAGCGGCCGCGCAGAAGTTGCGCACGCGACACCTGACCGATTTGTTCGCGGCGGAGCCGACCCGCTTCGCCAAGTTCTCACGAAAACTGGGTGACCTGCTGTTCGACTTCTCGAAACAGCGCGTCGATGCCGCCACGCTGGGATTGCTTCTCGACCTGGCACGCGCCCGCAATGTCGCTGATGGGGTCAGCCGGCTCGCCGCCGGCGAGACGCTGAACTTCACCGAGGGTCGCGCGGCCCAGCACATGGCCTTGCGGGCGGTAGCGCCGACCTTCGTGGCAGGCCAGGATGTGCTGCCTGAAGTGCTGGCCGCCCGCTCGCGCATGCGCGAGATCGCCGACGCGTTCCGCAATGGCCAATTGCGCGGCGCAAGCGGCCAGGTGATTCGACATGTCGTGAATATCGGCATCGGCGGCTCGGATCTCGGCCCGCGCATGGCGGCCCGGGCACTGACCGCGGTCGAACCGGGCGCAACGCGCGTCAGCTTCGTCGCCAACATCGATCCGTTCGAACTCGACTGCGTGCTGGCAACGGCGGCCGCCGATGAAACCCTGTTCATCGTCGCCTCGAAGACCTTCACCACCCAGGAAACGCTGACCAATGCGCAGGCAGCGCGCGCCTGGCTGCAGGCGCGGCTCGGCGCTTCGACCGACCTTGCGCCGCATTTCGTTGCCGTCAGCAACAACCTCGACGCGGCGCGTGCCTTCGGCATTCCCGGTGAACGCTGCATCGCGCTGCCGGAATGGGTCGGCGGACGCTATTCGATGTGGTCGGCAATCGGCCTGCCGGTGGCATGCGCGATCGGCTGGGAAGGTTTCGAGCAAATGCTGGACGGCGCGCGCGAAGCTGACACGCACTTGCAGAGCGCCCCGCTGGAGGCCAATCTGCCGGTCCTGATGGCCTTGTTGGGAATCTGGAACACCAACTTCCTCGGCTGCGGCTCGCACGCCGTGCTGCCGTATTCGCAGCGCCTGGCCGATCTACCGGCCTACCTGCAACAACTGGAAATGGAGAGCAACGGCAAGCGCGTCGACCGCAACGGCAAGCCCCTCGGCTGCGCGACCTCGCCAGTACTCTGGGGTGGCGCCGGCACCGTCGGCCAGCACGCCTACCATCAGTTGCTCTACCAGGGCACACTGACCGTGCCGATCGACTTCATCGTGCCGGTCGGCGACGATTCGCCCGCGCAAGGTATGCTGATCGAGAATGCGCTGGCGCAGAGCGCCGCACTGATGCAGGGTCGCGGCGAAGCGCAGGCGCGCGCCCAGCTCGCGGCGGCCGGCAAGCCTGAAAGCGAGATATCGCGGCTCACGCCGCATCTGTTGAGCCCGGGCAACCAGCCGAGTTCGACCCTGTTGTTCCCGCGCCTGACGCCGCACACGCTGGGCCGGTTGATCGCGCTCTATGAACACAAGACCTTCATTCAGGGCTGGATCTGGGGCATCAACAGTTTCGATCAGTACGGCGTGGAACTGGGCAAACTGATGGCGCGGGCGCTCGGCGGTGGCAGCGACAGTGCGCCGCCCGATGGTTCGACCGCGGGCTTGCTGGCGGCGATCCGCACGATGCGCGGCTGACGAAGATTCTGAGCCGCGCTGCGACGGTTCCTTGAAGCGTTTCGTCGCCTGTCGCAGCTCGTGAAGAAATCGTCGCGGGCATCGTCCGCCGCCTGCCGGCGGACGATGCGAACGTTCAAACCCGCAGAAACGTCTCGCGATAGTATTTGAGTTCGGCGATGGATTCGTAGATGTCCGCCAGCGCCTCGTGCTTGCCCTGCTTGGTGAGTCCCTTGGCGATCTCGGGCTTCCAGCGGCGCACCAGTTCCTTCAGCGTCGATACATCGAGATTGCGGTAGTGGAAATAGGCCTCAAGTTTCGGCATGCCGCGCGCCATGAAACGCCGATCCTGACAGATCGAATTGCCGCACATCGGGCTGGCGCGATTCGGCACGTATTCGACCAGGAATTCGAGCATCCGCGCCTCGACGGCTGCTTCGTCGAGGATCGAGTTCCTGACCCGGTCGGTCAGCCCGGATCGGCCATGAGTGCCCTTGTTCCAGTCGTCCATCGCATCGAGCACCGAATCGGGCTGATGCACAGCCAGCACCGGCGCCTCGGCGACCGTATTGAGCTGGCTGTCGGTAACGACCAGCGCGACCTCGATGATCCGGTCGCGGTCGGGATCGAGGCCGGTCATCTCCATGTCCACCCAGATCAGGTGGTTCTGGTCCTGTGCCATAATCGATGCAACTCGAAAAGGCGTCATTCTGTCATAGATTGACCAACCCCCCTTCGCAATCCCCGCACCCGATCCGGCACCGCATGTCCTCTGCTGCTTCCAGCTTTTCCGCGCTGTTCATTGCCGCCCTGGCCGCAACGACGCTGTTGCGCATCTGGCTCGGTTTGCGGCATGTCTCGCACGTCGCCCGAAATCGCGAGGCGGTGCCGGCCGCTTTTCGCGAAGTGATCGGGCTCGACGCCCATCAAAAGGCAGCCGACTACACCGTGGCCCGCGTCCGGCTCGGGCTGTTCGACGTCGCCGTCGGCGCGCTGCTGGTCGCCTGGTTCACAGTCGGGGGTGGCCTGCAATCGGTATTCGACGGCTGGAGCGGGCTGCTCGAACCCGGCGGCTACACCCACTCGCTGGCATTCATCGGCACGGTGTCGGTGATCGGGTTCGTGGTCGGCCTGCCCTTCCTGCTCTGGCGCACCTTCGTCATCGAGGAACGATTCGGTTTCAACAAGATGACCGTCGGCCTGTTCATCGCCGACCTGCTCAAGGAAACCCTGCTGGCGGTATTGATCGGTGCGCCGTTGCTCGCCGCGGTGCTGTGGCTGATGGCACACATGGGCAGCCTGTGGTGGCTCTACGTCTGGCTGTTCTGGCTGGGCTTCAACCTGCTGGTCCTGCTGATCTACCCGAGCTTCATCGCGCCACTATTCAACAAGTTCTCGCCCTTGTCCGACGATTCGCTCAGGCAGCGCATCGAGGCCCTGCTTGCGCGCTGCGGCTTTCGCTCGAGCGGCCTGTTCGTCATGGACGGGTCGAAGCGTTCGGCGCATGGCAATGCCTATTTCACCGGCTTTGGCGCCGCCAAGCGCATCGTGTTCTTCGACACCCTGCTGGCGAAGCTGTCGCCGCTGGAGATCGAAGCCGTGCTGGCGCATGAACTCGGCCACTACAAGCATCATCATGTCTGGCAGCGGCTCGGCGCGATGGGATTGGCGAGCCTCGCCTTTCTGGCACTGCTCGGCTACCTGATCCAACAGCCATGGTTCTTCCACGGCCTCGGCATGAGCACCGAGGGCACCGCCGCGGCGCTGGTGCTGTTCATGATCGCCATCCCGGTGTTCGTGTTTCCGCTGTCACCATTGATGAGCGCCTGGTCGCGCAAGCACGAGTTCCAGGCCGATGCCTATGCCGCACGGCAGACCCGGCCCGACGATCTGGCAAGCGCCCTGGTCAAGCTGTACCGCGACAACGCCGCGACCCTGACCCCCGATCCGCTGTACTCGAGTTTTCACGATTCACACCCGCCCGCGGCCGCCCGGATCGCGCACCTGCAGGTCGCGCTCGACCACCCGGCTGCCACCGCCGCCCACGCCTGAGCATCTTGCATACATCGGTCGAGGGCACGATCTTCGCCGCATTCGGCCGGCATTACGAGATCGTCCTCGCCGACGGGAGCCGGCTGTCTTGTTTTCCGCGCGGCAAGCGCAGTCTGTACGCCTGCGGCGATCGCGTGCTGGTCGAGCGCAGCGGCGCCGATCAGGGCGTGATCGTCCGGCTGCTCGAGCGCCACAGCCTGCTGTTCCGGCGCGATGAATGGCGCGAGAAACTCATCGCCGCCAATTCGACACAGATATTGATCGTGGTTGCCACCGAGCCTTCGTTCTCGGACGAACTGATCTCGCGCTGCATCGCCGCAGCCGAAAGCCAGGGTCTGAAGGTCGCGATCGTGCTGAACAAGATCGACATCGAAACGCAGCTGCCGCATGCCCGCCAACTGCTCGCCCCGTTCAGACGTCTGGGTTATCCGGTCATCGAGCTCTCGGCGCTGCATGATGCCGCTGCGCTGAAGGCGCTCCTGCCCGGGGAAACGAGCGTGCTGGTCGGACAAAGCGGCATGGGCAAGTCGACTCTGGTCAATGCACTGGTCCCGAACGCCCGGGCCACCACCCGCGAACATTCCATCGTTCTGGATTCCGGCAAACACGCCACCACCCACACGCGGATGTACCAGGTGGATGGCAACGCGAGGCTCATCGACAGCCCGGGCATGCAGGTATTCGGTCTGGCCCAGTTGTCACTCGGCGGGCTCGAGCAGGCTTTCGTCGAGCTGCGCCCGATGCTCGGGCGCTGCCGCTTTCGCGACTGCCGGCACGCTGCCGAGCCCGGCTGCGCGGTAATCGAAGCCGCCGGTCGCGGCGAAATCGACCGACGGCGGCTCGACCATTTCCGCGCCTTGCAGCAGGAACTCGACGCCGACTCGAGGCTGCGACCCGCAAGCTGATGGATTCGCCGCGCGGCGACGAATCCGCCTCACCCGGCTATTCGCCTGTGGTATGACTTTTGTCCTAGTCCATTCGGCTGACTCGTCGACCGGATCGGCCCGCTAGATTCAAATGACGTACTGTCGATTGCAGGTTGCCGGGAATTGATCGGGCACCTCCGTGCCTGACTTACCGGATTCACGCCGGATCGCCAGACGGTTCGCCTTAGGTCAATGACATCAGAGGAGAGAACGATGAAAAACACATTATCTCGGCAGTTGATCCTGCCCGCGGCACTTGCGGCGATGGTTTGCGGTTCGCCGGCATTCGCGGATGGCAGGGATGACGATGGTAGGAACAACCGCGAATGCGACGGATTGCCCAACCATTCGCAACTCCAAGCGGCGCTGAAAGCTGCCCAAGGAACGGCAAACGGCGGCTTCGGCCTTAATATGTGGGGTACCATCGTTAATCGCGACGGCGTCGTTTGTGCTGTCGCCTTTACTGGCAGTGACCGGGGCGCGCAGTGGCCGGGTAGCCGGGCGATTTCCGCCCAGAAGGCGAACACCGCGAACGCGTTCAGCCTGCCCGGTCTGGCGCTATCGACGGCCAACCTCTTTACTGCCGTGCAACCGGGCGGCTCGCTTTACGGCCTCCAGCACAGCAATCCGGTCGACACGGATGTTGCATATGGTGGAACGCCCAGGAACTACGGCCAACCCAATGACCCGATGGTCGGTAAGCGGATCGGCGGTGTCAATGTGTTCGGTGGCGGACTGGGTCTCTACAAAATAAAGAAAGACGATACCAAGGAACTCGTCGGCGGCCTAGGGGTTAGCGGCGATTCGTCGTGCGCCGATCACAACATCGCGTGGAAGACGCGACATAATCTGGTCGTCAATCAGACCGAATACTTCGACCACGTGCCGGCCGGCGTAAGTGGCCAGCCAAGCCTGAAGGACAACATTGTGTACGATACAACACTAACAGTCCCCCCCGACGAAGCATTCGCATCCTGGGGGCATCCGCAGTGTTCCTCAGAAGCAACAGAAGTTGCGGGAGGTCTGCCGGCTAACCGTTAGCATTTAGCCGCGGCACTACCGTAGTGCTGATACCGCCGGTGAAGTCGCGGCTTCACCGGCGAATCAGCTATTGGACAGCCAGTCTGGATCCGGCAGTTCGGAGAATGCCTGGCGCAGGCTCTCGCCCCAGCGCGAACGGATCATCCGGAAGTAGGCATTGTCGGCGTCGATGTTCTGATGCGAATGAACGCGCAACTCGTCGGTGCGCACACACACCAGATCGAGCGGCAGGCCGACCGACAGATTGGAGCGTATCGTCGAATCCATCGAGATCAGTGCGCACTTGGCGGCCTCGTCGAGCGTGGTGCCACGGCGGATCACCCGATCGACGATCGGTTTGCCGTACTTCGACTCGCCGATCTGGAAATACGGCGTGTCCGGCGTAGCCTCGATGAAGTTGCCGGCAGCATAGACACTGAACATCCGGGGCTGCTCGCCTCTGATCTGGCCGCCGATGATGAATGACGCGGTGAAGTCGATCGAAAACTCGTGCAGCGAAGTCGCGTCGCGCCGGTGCACTTCCCGCACCGCTTCGCCGACGCACCTGGCCGCCTCGAACATGTTCGAGACGTTATGCAGATTGCGCTCCCCGGTTTCGCTGGTCAGACCTTCCTGGAGGATGTTCACCAGGCATTGGGTGATCGCCAGATTGCCCGCGGTCATCAGCACGATGACGCGTTCTCCGGTCCGCTCGAACACATGCATCTTGCGGAAGGTGTTGATGTGATCGACACCGGCATTGGTGCGGGAATCCGACAGGAACACCAGTCCGGCGTCGAGCAGCGTGCCGACGCAATACGTCATCGCAGGTCTCGTTGTGGGGCCAAGCGGAGCATCATAGCCGCGGCAGTGGGTTGCGACAAAGCCACGAACTGGAGGCGACGCCTTCAGTCTGCCAGGACAGGAACCAGAAAGTCCTGCGCGATGCGATCGCCCAGATCGTCGGTCTTGCCGAGGAAGGCTGTCAGGTAGTCGTGCAAGCCGACGTCGAAGATATCCTCGATCCGGCCGAAGCGCAGTGACGTGTAGAGTTCGCCGGCGCGCCGCTCGGTTTCACCGGACTGGCGGTTGGCGACCTGGGTGAGGTTGGTGTACACCTCCTTCATGGAGCGGGCCAGCGAACGCGGCATGTCGGCCCGCAGCACCAGCAGCTCGGCCACCCGGCGCGGCGTGATCAGATCACGATAGACCTTGCGATAGGCGGCGAAGCCGGAAACCGACCGCAGCAGCGCGCTCCACTGGTAATACTCCGAGGCCGCGTCGCCTTCCTTGGCACCGAGTTCGATCGCCTGGTACTTGACATCGAGAATGCGCGCGGTGTTGTCGGCCCGCTCGAGAAACGAGCCGAGGCGAATGAAGCGGAAATCCTCGTCCTGCAGCATGGTTCCGACGGTCACGCCGCGCGACAGGTGGGAGCGATGCCTGACCCATTCGAACATCTCGCCGATATCGCTGCCGAGCACCTTCTCGGGATCGAGGGCGCGGAACTCGAGCCAGGTCGAGTTCTGCATCTCCCACATTTCGGATGTCACGCTGCCGCGAACCGCGCGGATGTTCTCTCGCGACGCGAGCAGGCACGAATAGATCGACGACGGATTGTCGCGATCGAAGACCATGTAGCGCACCACCTTCTCCGGCGTCACCGTGCCGTGCAGCTCGCGATACGCATCCTGCAGACCGTTGACCCCGAGCACGGCGCCCCAGCCCTGCTCGATCTGCTCGGGCGTTTGCGGCAACAGCGACATGCGGAAATTGACGTCGAGCATGCGCGCGACGTTTTCGGCGCGCTCGGTGTAGCGAGCCATCCAGTACAGGTGATCGGCGGTGCGCGACAGCATGTCAGTACCCGCCGGGCCGCGAACGCCGTGAGCGCAGGGGCAGTTTCATTTCAGTTCTCCAGCACCCAGGTGTCCTTGGTTCCGCCACCCTGGGAGGAATTGACGACCAGCGAGCCTTCGCTCAAGGCGACCCGCGTCAGGCCGCCCGGCACCATGTTGATCTCGCGTCCGGAAAGGACGAAGGGGCGCAGATCGATATGGCGGGGGGCCACGCCAGATTCGACGAAGGTCGGGCAGGCCGACAGCGACAGCGTCGGTTGCGCGATGTACTTCTCGGGTGCGGCTTCGATACGCTTGCGAAAGTCCTCGATCTGCGCCTTGCTCGAGGCCGGGCCGATCAGCATGCCGTAGCCTCCCGAGCCGTGCACCTCCTTGACGACGAGTTCCGGCAGATGGGCCTGCACGTATTTGAGATCATCCGGCTTGCGCAGCATGTAGGTCGGCACGTTGTTGAGCAGCGGTTCTTCGCCGAGGTAGAAGCGCACCATCTCGGGCACGTAGGGATAGATCGACTTGTCGTCCGCAACGCCGGTGCCGATCGCATTGCACAGCGTGACATTGCCGCTGCGATAGGCGGAAAGCAGGCCGGGCACCCCGAGCTTGGAGTCCTTGCGGAACACCAGTGGATCGAGGAAATCGTCGTCGACGCGGCGATAGATCACATCGACGCGACGCGGTCCCTGGGTGGTCCGCATGTAAACTACATCGCTCCTGACGAACAGATCCTGACCTTCGACCAGCTCGACGCCCATCTGCTGGGCCAGGAACGCATGTTCGAAATACGCACTGTTGTAGGCCCCCGGGGTCAGCACGACCACCACCGGGTCGGCCACGCCTTTGGGCGATATGCTCAGCAGGCTGTCGAGCAGCATGTCCGGATAGTGTTCGACCGGCGCCACGGAATAGCGGGCAAACAATTCCGGAAACAGGCGCATCATCATCTTGCGGTCTTCGAGCATGTAGGACACGCCGGACGGAACACGCAGGTTGTCTTCGAGCACGTAGAACTCGCCCTGCCCCGCTCGCACGATATCCACACCCGCGACATGCGCGTAGATGCCGTTGGGCACGTCGAGGCCCTGCATCTCGGGGCGGTATTGGGCGTTCTTCAGTACGTGATCAGCGGGAACGCGCCCCGCCTTGAGGATTTCCTGTCCGTGGTAGATGTCGTGCAGAAAAAGGTTGAGTGTCTTCACGCGCTGGCGCAGCCCGGCCGAGAGTGCGTTCCATTCGGCCGCCGGCAGGATTCGCGGCACGATGTCGAACGGAATCAGGCGCTCGGTGCCCTCCTCCTCGCCATAGACGGCGAAGGTGATGCCGACCCGATGGAACAGCGTATCGGCCTCCGCGCGCTTCCGTGCGACCCGCTCGGACGGCGTGTCCTGAAGCCACTCGGCAAAGCGGGCGTAGTGCGAACGAACCACACCATCCGAATCGACCATTTCGTTGAAGAATCCGCCCGCCATGTCACTCCTGTTCTTCCGCCGACGTACGGTCGGCGGACCTCGTCATCACACGGTTAGCGATAAGCATGCCATGCCGAACGGCATGATCTGTCTGCCTTGTCCACGGGATCTCCAGCGCTGCGACCCCCCAGCTTTGCACCACGCCGGTGCGGACGGATCGCGCTCTTGGTGCAGTCCAGCCCCAAGCAAAACGCCCCGCACGGTGGCGGGGCGTTCGCATTCGCACTGACTTTCGCTCAAAGTCGTTCGATGACGCCCGCGATACCCTGCCCGCCACCGATGCACATGGTGATCAGGCCATTTTTCTTGCCCGTGCGCATGAGTTCGTAGATGCACTTGACCGTCAGGATCGCGCCGGTAGCACCGAGCGGATGGCCCAGGGCGACCGCACCGCCGTTCGGGTTGACCTTGGCCGGATCGAGATCCAGTTCCTTCAACACGCACAGCGCCTGCGCCGCGAAGGCTTCGTTGGACTCGATCACGTCGAGATCCGAGGCCTTCATGCCGGCGCGCTTGAGCGCCATTTGCACGGCCGGAATCGGACCCGTGCCCATGATCGAGGGGTCGACACCCGCGACCGCGTAGGAAACCAGTCGCGCCAGTGGCTTGAGGCCGGCCTTTGCCGCCGCCGAGGCCTCCATCAGCACCACCGCAGCCGCGGCGTCGTTGATGCCGGACGCATTGCCCGGCGTGACCGACCCGCCTTCCTTCTTGAAGGCGGTCTTCAGCTTGGCCATGCCTTCGATGCTGGCGTCGGCACGGATGTGCTCATCGAGCACGAACTGAACCGGACCTTTTCTGGTCGAGATCTCGATCGGCAGGATCTGGTCCTTGAAGTGGCCGGCCTCGGTTGCCCGCGCGGCACGCTTGTGGCTTTCGACCGCAAAGGCGTCCTGCGCCTCGCGCGAGATGCCGAACTTCGCGGCGACGTTCTCGGCGGTCACACCCATGTGCACCGTCTCGAACGGATCGGTCAGGGCGCCGACCATCATGTCGAGTATCTTGGTGTCACCCATGCGCACGCCCCAGCGCGCAGCGGGCATCATGTAGCCGCTGCGGCTCATCGATTCGACACCGCCCGCCACCGCGATATCGGTGTCGCCGAGCTGGATCGCGTTGGCAGCGGTGACGATCGCCTGAAAGCCGGAACCGCACAGCCGGTTGAGCGTCAGCGCGCACGATTCCTTGCTCATGCCGGCGTTGACTGCCGCGACGCGGGACACGTACATGTCCCGTGCCTCCGTATGGATCACGTTACCGAAAACCAGATGGCCGATCTGCGCCACGTCGACCTTGCCGCGGGCAATCGCTTCCTTGACCACACGGGTTCCCAGGTCGCACGGCGTGAAATCCTTCAGCGTGCCGCCGTAATCGCCGATCGCGGTCCGCACCGCACTTACGAAAACCACTTCCCTCTTGTCAGCCATCTTCTTTCCCTCCGAAAGGATTCAATCAACCGCCTACCCAGCTCGATACCCACAGCAGTGCCAGCAAAAGCAGAAACAGCACGAGGGTACGCCAGATCAGACCTATTGCGCTTTGCATGAAATCGGCGTCGGCGTCATCGCCGAGCCCCATCTCGGGTCGTTCAACGACCTCTCCTGTATCGTGGAGCGGCATGCCAAGCCGGACGCCCAAGGCACCTGCACCACTTGAAATGAGTATACCGGATGCCAGATCGGGCCAGCGCGCCGCCTGCGTGCGCCAGCAGTAGATCGCGTCCTCGAAATCGCCGACGATCGAGAAGGCAAAGGCGGTGCAGCGCGCCGGCAACCAGTCGATGATCTCGAAGGCTTTCCGGGCGAACTGGCCGAATGCGCCGAACTCGGCGTCGCTGCGCCCGCCCCAGTCGCGTGCCAGATGATTCGCCAGCCGGTACAACACCGCGCCGCTCGGACCGGGCAGCAGGATGAACCAGAGCACCACCGCGAACACATGCCGATGCGAAGCCAGCAAGGCTTCCTCGATCGACACCCGCGCCACTTCGGACGAGGAAAGCCGGTCCGACAGTCGGGCGCGCCATGACCCGAGCCGCTCGCGCGCCCGCTCGAGCTCACCGGCCTGCAGCGCCTGTTGCGTTTCGCTGAAGTAGTGGCTGACCTGCCGGAAGCCCATGGTCAGATAGAGCACCAGGATGTTCCATGCCAGCGCGAGCAGCGGTTGCACCAGGAACAGCAGGTAGTAAGCGAACGTGGCGATCAGCACCGGTGGCAGAACCGCAACCAGCCAGCCGATCATCCCGTGATGGACTTCGCCAGCGTTGAAGCGCTGTTCGATGAAGGCTGCGTAACGGGCGACGATACCCCTCGACGCCCAGACCGTCTCGGGCAGGGGACGGGCCTGTTCGAGCAGCAGAGAGAAGATCAGGGAAAGAAGGGACATGCGGAAGAACGTGAATCGCGCGATCGCACGCGTGTCGCGCCAGGTTGTCGTGCTTTGGGTCGCACGATGACATATCGATCTGCCACGCTGAAGGTTTGACCGGACGAGCCTGGGGAGAATTCCGAAAGCGCGGATTCTATCATTCGACCGCCCGCTGCTCGACGGCTGCCTGTCCGGCGCCTCGAAACAAGCTGGGCGACGGCAGGTCCGAGCAAATCGTCGAGGCCATGTGGGCGGGTTTCGGTCAGCGGCTACCGAGAAAGCGGTACAGGCTCACCAGCATTCCCGCGGTTGCGCCCCAGATGAAATAGTCGCCGAACGGCATGGCCCAGAATTCCCGCAGACTGCCGCGAATCTCGAGACTGAGCCGCTGGTGATTCGCCGGATCGAGCAGAAAACCGAATGGAACCTCGAATATCTCGGCGACCTCGAATGGGTCCGGCTTGAGTTCGAACGGCGTGCTAACCAGCGCGACCACAGGCGTCACCTCGAACCCGGTGCCGGTGTGATAGCGGGGCAACGAGCCCAGCACGTCGACATGCTTGCGCGCGAGTCCGATCTCCTCCTCGGTTTCGCGCAGGGCGGTCACGATCGCCGATTCGTCGGCCGCCTCTGTTCGGCCGCCGGGGAACGCAATCTGCCCCGGATGATCGCGCAAGTGCTCGGTCCGACGGGTAAGTAGGACGGACAGATCGCCGGCGCGCTCGACCAGCGGCACCAGCACCGCGGCAGGGATGCGCCGTGAAGGTTGGCCCTCCTCGACGACATCGGGTCCGATCGGCACTTCGGCGAAATGCCGGCGCAGATCGTCCGCCGAAACGCGGCTTTCGATTGGCTGTGGATCGGGCGGATCCGTCATGCCCCAAGCTCAGTAACGGCGGCGCAAGGTCATCGTCTGGCCGTCGCGGCGCATTTCCATACGATTGAGAAAACTCATGCCCAGCAGAGCGACCGGCATGTCGTAGGCGTGCACCAGCGCGTCGACATCCGATAGCGCGATTTCACCGATCTTCAGCGATGAAATTCGTGTCTTGTAGGCCCGCGCCGGACCGTTCGCAGTCATCGTCATGACCGGCTCGCCACGGCGGAAATCGACGCCAGCCCGCGCCGCATCGGTCGCACCGAGCGAAACCATGGTCGCGCCGGTATCGATCAGGAATCGCACGGACGCGCCATTGACGATGCCGCCAGTCACGAAGTGTCCGCGCGCATCGGCAGTCAGGGTCACTGCGCCGCCGCCCTCGGGGCCGCCCTGCGATACTACTTGGTCGCCGATCCCCAACCGCTGCCGCTTGCCATCGATCTCCACCGTCGCGAAATCGCCATCGATCGACAGCAGACGCACGCCCTCGGGCGTCGTTCCACCTATGCCGATGGTGCGCGGCGCGGCACCATCGACGACCAGCACCGCCTTACCGGGGAACAGCCCGACCACCGCGACATCGGCAGCCGTCGCCCCGCCCGCTGCTGCAAATTGCGCCAACCAGAAAAGCCAAACGGATACTCGCATGATCTCCGACACCGGTACTGCCCCGCAGATGAGGGCAAGGTCCGATTTTGCCATAGCAGCCGGCATCACCCAATGAATCCGCGCCGTGCGGGCGCTTGCGGCAAGTCGCCGCAGGGGCCATTATTCGCACACTCGAAGAGATCGGGCGAAGACCCGCCAACTGGAGACCAGGGATGCAGCAGACTCAGAGCACGCACGATGCATTGCCGGCCCTGCCGGCAGTCCGCCATGTGCCGGTTTTACAACCCCTGGACTGGATCAGGCGGGGGACGCGCGACCTGCTGAACAGCCCGCTGGCCAGCCTGCTCTATGGCGCCTGTCTGGCCGCCATGTGTTTCCTGCTGTTCTTCTACACGCAGCAGGAAATCAAATACATCGCGGCACTGAACTCGGGCTTTTTCCTGGTCGGACCCCTGGTCGCGATGGGACTCTATGACATCTCCCGCCGCATCGAGCGCGGTCAGCCGGTGGACATCGGCGCGACGACCGTTGCCTGGTTCAGGAACGCCAACCAGGTCGCCCTGTTCGCCGTCATTCTCGCCGGCGTCATGCTGGCCTGGGCCGGCGCGGCACTGACGATTTTTGCGGCTTTCTATGGCACCGACTCGCCGACCCTGAAACAGTTCGTCGTCGATGTCATGGCGCTGAAACACATCGGCTTCATCGTGGTTTACACGACGACCGGGCTGATGTTTGCACTCGTGGTATTTGCGCTTTCGGCAGTCTCGATTCCGATGCTGCTGGACCGCAATTGCGACGCGCTGACCGCCATACGGACGAGCCTGCTGGCGGTGGCGCACAACCTGCCGGCGATGGCGGTGTGGGGTGCATTGATTGCCGTGCTGACGCTGCTCGGCTTGTGGACCTTCTATCTCGGGCTGATCATTACCATGCCGATCGTCGGGCACGGAACCTGGCACGCCTACCGGGCGATCGTCGCCGACCAATCCGCCGGTTGACAGCTCCGCTTCAGTCGCGGAAATTGCCGAACTGCAGCGGCGTGTCGGTTATCGATTTCTTGACCAGCGCGATGGCCTCCTGCAGCAGGTCGCGCTTGGCGCCGGACACCCTCACCGTATCGCCCTGAATACTCGCCTGCACCTTGAGCTTGCTGTCCTTGAGGATGCGCACGATCTTCTTGCCCAGCTCGACTTCGACGCCGATCTTCAGCTTCACCTCCTGCTTGACCTTGTTGCCGCTGATCTTCTGCGTGTTCTGCCGGTCGAGGCAGCGCACATCGACGCCGCGCTTGCCCAGCTTGCCGGTCAGCACGTCATAGACCTGGTCGAGCTTGAAGTCATCGTCGGCAAACAGGGTCAGCAGTTTCTCGGCCTGTTCGACCCGGGCATCCGATCCCTTGAAGTCGAAGCGGTTGGCGACCTCCTTGTTGGCCTGATCGATCGCGTTGCGCAATTCGACCTGATCGACTTCGGACACGATATCGAAAGACGGCATGGAACTCTCCTGAGTTGTCAGCGAAGCGGCGCGACACAACTATCGGATTGATAGTCCCAACGGCCACCGCCGTCAACACAGCGGTCGACATCCCACCATTGGCGCAGCGCCGGATAGACCATCGCGGCGACGGCAAGCGCCAGGGCAATGACCATCGCCAGCGCCGCGGCCCGCATCGAATCAGCCGAAATGGCAGACGTAGTCGAGCAGTTCGAGCGTCTCGATGTCGAAAGTCGAGTTGCCCGGCACCCCGAACTGCTGCCCGGCGGCGTAAGTCATCCAGTCGCTTTGCCCCTCGAGGCGGATGCGGCAGACGCCGGCCGTCAATTCCATGATCTCGGGCGCGCCGGTGGCAAACGTCAGGCTGGAGGGAAAGATCACGCCGATGGTCTTCCTGCTTCCATCCGGAAAGATCACCGTATGGCTGACGCATTTTCCGTCGAAATAGACGTTGGCCTTCTTTACCACGCTTACATTGTCGAATTGCGACATGGGATCTCCGCTGCGGTCAGTGTTCAAAGCCCCAGGAATTTCTGGATGATCGTCTTCGCCACGAAGCCGATCATGCCGAAGCTCAGTACGAAGAACAGCACGATGGTGCCGAACTTGCCGGCCTTGGATTCCTTGGCGAGGTTCCAGATGATCAGCAGCATCCAGACCATCAGCACGGTCAGGGACAAGGGCAGGCCGACGGCCTCGATTTCTTCCGGGGTGAATCCGAACATGGGCGAGCAATGGGATGGTTACTGCATCCGCGAAAGTATCGTGAACCGCCCCGCCGGTGGCTGATCCAGAGCAAGAAAGCGCATCACGGTCACAAATTCGGCATGCCGACCATGACTGCCCCGATCCGTGGCGAAAGCCGCGCCGCAAGCCGGCAACCCGCAGGATACGAGCGCCAGCACGTCAGGCGGCGGCGAATCACGTTGATCTGGGTCAATCGGGGTCGCGTCTGTGCGCCTACTATGATGAGGGGGAAACCCGCACAGGAGACGGATGATGTTCAAACATATTCTCGTTCCGACCGACGGATCCACGCTTTCTAGCGACACCGCGTTGCGCGCGGTGGACTTCGCCAAGGCCATCGGCGCCAAGGTGACGTTCTTTTATGCGCAGCCGGACTATCCGGCGCAGTTCTTCGGCGAAGGCGCGCTGATCGATCCGACCACGCCGCAACAGTTCGCCAAGGCGGCGGAGGCCGCCGCCACCGAAATCCTGCAGAAGTGCGAAGACATGGCCAGGCAAGGCGGTGTCGAGTACGGCACGGCCACCGAGCCGAGCGACCTTCCCTACGAAGCGATCATCGATGTCGCGCAAAAGCACGCTTGCGACATGATCTTCATGGCCTCGCACGGGCGCCGCGGTCTGACCGGCTTGCTGCTCGGCTCGGAGACGCAAAAGGTGCTGACCCATTCGAAGATTCCGGTGCTCGTCTATCGCTGAGCCGCGACCCGCAGTCCGCCGGGCCGCCGATTTTTTCGTGCATCGCCAGATGCCGTATGGATAGGCGGTCTACGCATGTATGCGCCGGAAAGGCGCATGGATATTGGGCTGTAGCTGTGGTAGTCTGTAGATCGCCATTCCATGCGGCTTGCAGGGCATCTCAATTGAGATCGAGTGCGTGGGCTTTCAGGTCGGCCAGCGAGACGATTTCGAGTGCGGATTCGTGAGTGGCGGCAAGGACCACCGGCGGTGCGACGCCGGCCGCCAATGCCTCCTGCCAGCGGGCCGCGCATAGACACCACTGATCACCGGCCTCGAGTCCCGGGAATTCCGCCTCCGGCACGGCTGTCGTCAAGTCATTGCCGCGCGACTTCGAATAGGCGAGAAAGACGTCGGTCATGCGCGCGCAGACCACGTGTCGGCCGAAATCCTCCGGCCCGGTTTCGCAGCGGCCGTCACGATAGAAGCCGGTCAGCGGGTCGATGCAGCAAGCCGAGAGTGCGCCGCCCAGCACGTTGCGCGAAATGCCGTCACCCCCGCGGTCCATTGTCCGCCCTCCACTCGGTTCCACGCACGCCGCGATTCACGATACCGGCCGTCGACACGGCACCAACTTCTGTCGATGTCGCAGCCGTGCAGGCCCAATCGCGCGAGCATATCGCCACCGGCATCAGGTGCAGCAGCCGGGCTCTTCGCGCTTCGGACAGCCGTCGGGTCGTTCGGTCGGTACCAGCGGGCAACGATTGATTTCCGCTGCGGTTCGCTGGAAAAAACACGTCGTCATGCTCGAAGCCGCACACAGCGCCCAGAAGGCGAAGAAGCCGATCGAGTAGGTCGCTAGCCGGGAGAGATGGACGGGCTGGCCAAAGAAATAGAGTTCCTGCGGATCGATCACGGTGAAGAACAGGATCTCGGCGATCCCGGCGACGATGAAGGACGGCCACAGAACTTGAATCAATCGCTGCATGGTGGATACTCCCTTGGCGAAGCCCGCGCGTCTCGGAGCTTGCGGATGAATCTACTGCGCGGGCGGTCTGCGTCGTTGCTCGCTCGCGCCTGGCACCCCGTCCCGCCCGCTACGATTTCTTCACAAAATCTGACCTGGCGTTGCGTTCGTCTTCGGCCATCTTCTTCATCGCATAGCGCGCCAGCCAGACGGCCATGGCGATGATGAAACAGATGGTAAACAAACTCAACAGTCCGATATCGGATTTGAACAACAGATCCCAAGCCATGGTAACTCCCTAGTCGACGGATTGGAAAGGCGCTGCGGAAAGCCTGATCTCTCTGTCTTCGGGGAAGTGCGCGGCCGCGTCCAGTCGCCAGGTCGCCTGCTCGTCTTCGATCGATACGGTCCAGCGGCCCGGCGGCAGCGGTTCGAATCGACCCCGCCAGTCGGGGCCGTCTCGTTCCAGCAGCAGGGCGCGGTCGAGACCGGCGCGGGTCGGGTGGGAGAACACCACGCGCAATCGCCCCGGCAACTGCGCGCCCGCGCGGCCGGTCAGCGAAACCGCGATCTCGCTGGCGGAAAAACGCATCATGCCATTCAGATCCAGCGCCGAGGCGCGCTCGCTGCGCGCGAGCTGCTTGTTGATGCCGAGGCCCTGCTTGTAGTAATCGTCGGCGACCAGCCCATCACTGGTGCTGACGGCCAGCCACAAGGTGACACCGCCGGCGATCACCGTGGTAGTCAGCATGCCGATGAATATCCACGGCCATGGATGGCGATACCAGGCCGGGTAAGCCACTGCGGTTCGCGAATTCATCGCCTCTTTGTCCGCGCTCATGGCAGCAGGAAGCTGGCCTTTTCGCGGACGAACACGTCTTGATGTTCAGTCGCCTTCACCTCGAAGAAGATCGGGTGCGAGCCATGGCCGGCTGAGTCGCCCGGTGCGACGACCCGCGCAATCACGCTCCGGGTGCTTGCGGGTGGCACCTCGACCATGCGATCCGAGGCGAGATCGATCTTGTCCAGCCCGGACACGCCGAGCGCGAAACGCCGGGTTTCCTCGGCGGTATTGGTCACCTGCAGGCGGAACACGTTCTCGATCTTGCCGTCTTCCACTTCGCGGGCCAACGTGGCGCGGTCGCGAATCACGTCCACCCGCAGCGGGATTCGCGTCGTCAGACCATAGATGAAGCCCACGACCACCACGCTGAGGATGGAGGTGTAGACCAGGGTGCGCGGACGCATCAGGTGGCGGAGGATTTCCCGGCGGCCCCAGTGCTCCTTGATCGCGTTCTCGGTCGAGTAGCGGATCAGGCCCTTCGGGTAGGACATCTTGTCCATCACCTGATCGCAGGCGTCGATACAGGCGGCGCAGCCGATGCACTCATACTGGAGGCCGTCGCGGATGTCGATGCCGGTCGGACAGACCTGCACGCAGATGCCGCAATCGACACAGTCGCCAAGGCCCGCTGCCTTGTAGTCGAGCCGCTTGTTGCGCGCACCGCGTGGTTGGCCACGCTCGGTATCATAGGTGATGGTCAGGGTATCGGGATCGAACATCACACCCTGGAAGCGCGCGTACGGGCACATGTACTTGCACACCTGTTCGCGCATGAAGCCCGCATTGCCGTAGGTGGCGAAGCCGTAGAACAGAATCCAGAAGGTCTCCCACGGCCCGAGCGTCCAGTTCCCGACCGCGCCGGCAAGTTCCCTGATCGGCGTGAAGTAGCCGACGAAGGTGAAGCCGGTCCACAACCCCACCGCAATCCAGGCGGCATGCTTGGTCGCCTTGATGCGAAACTTGCGCGCGCTCTTCGGCTGTTGGTCGAGCTTCATGCGCTTGGGCCGGTCACCTTCGATCTTCTCTTCGATCCACATGAAGATTTCGGTGTAGACCGTCTGCGGGCAGGCATAGCCGCACCACAGACGCCCGGCGACGGCAGTGAACAGGAACAGCGAAAACGCCGAAATCAGCAGGATCAGGGTGAGAAAGAAAACGTCCTGCGGCCAGAAGACCCAGCCGAAGATGTAGAACTTGCGCTCGACCAAGTGGAACAACACGGCCTGGCGTCCGTTCCAGTCGAACCAGCACAAGCCGTAGAAGACCGCCTGGGTGATCCAGACCAGCGCCCAGCGCCAAGTCGCGAAGCGGCCGCTGACCGCGCGCGGGTAGATCCGCTGGCGGACTGCATAGAGCGTGTCCTCCTGCTCCTGAACGACGGGAATGATCTTCGCTGCGGACAGCGGGGCGGGATCGTTCATGATGTCACAATATCAGAAACTACTAATGGGGTCGAGAAAAAACCCCGGGGCAGCACCCCCGGGGTTTGTTCGCGTTCTATCGTTGTTATTTTGCGCCGCTGGAGAGCCCGAGTACGTAAGCCGACAGCAGGTGGACCTTGGCATCACCGAGAAATTCCTCGAATGCCGGCATGCGATTGCTGCGGCCACCGGTCACGGTCTCCGCGATGGTCGCCTCGGACGAACCGTACAGCCACACCTTGTCGGTCAGGTTCGGTGCGCCCAGTGCAAACATCCCTTTACCCTCGGGACCGTGGCAGGCGGCGCAGTTCTGGGCAAACACATCCTTGCCGCGCTGCGCGCGCAAGCCGTCGTTGGCCAGACCGGAGAGCGAGCGCACGTAGTTCGCGACGTCCTTGATGGTATCGGCACCGAGGTGGCCGAACGGCGGCATCACGCCGTTGCGACCGCCCGTGATCGTGGTCTTGATCACCTCGGGCTCGCCGCCGTAGAGCCAGTCGCTGTCGGTCAGATTGGGGAAGCCCTTGGCGCCCTGCGCGGCCGAACCGTGGCACTGCGCGCAATAGGTGAGGAACAGACGTTCGCCCATCGCCCTGGCCTCGGGATCGGCAGCGACGGCCTTGAGATCCATCTTGGCGTACTTCTCGAAGATCGGGCCGTACTTCTGATCGGCCGCCCGCATCTCCTTGTAGTATTGCCCGTCTTTCTCGCCGGGTGCGCTCTCGACCGAACTCCACTTGAAGACGCCGGCATTGTTGCCGAAGCCCGGGTAGACAGCGAGGTAGACGACCGAAAAAACGATCGTGATCCAGAACAGCCACATCCACCAACTGGGCAGCGGATTGTTGTACTCGGCCAGATCCTCGTCCCAGACGTTGCCGTGGGTTTCGACCGGGCCCGATTCTTTCTTGATCGTGTTGGCGTAGAGGATGTACGCGCAGAACAGGATCGACAGCGCGGTCAGCCCCTGAACGTAAATGCTCCAGAATCCACTGTCAAAGTCACTCATGATGCCTTTCCTTGAGTTGTCTCGCTGCCCGCGCGGGAGGCGGGCAGTTCGTCTTCGGCGAACGGAAGATTGGCCGCCTCGTCGAAACGCGCCTTGTTGCGACCGCTGTAGGCCCACAGGGCAATGCCGATGAAGCTGGCGAAGCACAGCACCGTCAGTATCGAACGTGCGTCGTTGATATCCATTCTTGCCTCCGCCGCGGCTACTTGACGCTCTTGAGTTGGGTACCCATGCCCTGCAGGTAGGCGATCAACACCTCGATTTCCGTCTTGCCCTCGAGCGCCTTCTTCGCCCCGGCGATCTCCTCGGCGCTGTAGGGCACACCGACCTTGGTCAGCGCGGTCATCTTGGCTTCGATGTCGCCGGCGTAGACCGGACGGTCGAGCCAGTAGTAGGCGGGCATGTTGGACTCCGGCACCACGTCGCGCGGATTGAGCAGATGCACGCGGTGCCACTGGTCGGAATAGCGCTCGCCGACCCGGGCCAGATCCGGACCGGTGCGCTTGGAGCCCCACTGGAACGGGTGGTCATAGACGAACTCGCCGGCCACCGAATAGTGGCCGTAGCGTTCGGTCTCGGCACGGAACGGTCGAATCATCTGCGAGTGGCAGTTGTAGCAGCCTTCGCGGATGTAGATGTCGCGTCCGGCCAAGCGTACCGGATCGTAAGGCTTGAGGCCCGCGACCGGGGTGGTGGTCGACTTCTGGAAGAACAGCGGAACGATTTCGACCAGGCCGCCGATGGCAACCGTGACGATGATCAGGATGATCATCCAGCCGACGTTCTTCTCGATGAACTCGTGTTTATTTGGTCCAGCCATGATTCGCTCCTGTTCAGGCGGCTTGCGCGGCGATTGGCGCTAGCACCGGTGCGTCATACGCCTTCCTGCCGGCAATCGTCTTGAGCACGTTGTAGAGCATGATCCCCATGCCCGCGAGGAACATGACGCCGCCGAGCAGACGGATCGAATAGAAGGGATAGGTCGCCTTGACCGACTCGACGAACGAATAGGTCAGCGTGCCGTCCGGATTGGTGGCGCGCCACATCAGCCCTTGCATCACCCCGGCAATCCACATTGCGGCGATGTAGAGCACGACGCCCAGCGTGGCGATCCAGAAGTGCAGCGTGATCAGCTTGGTGCTGAACATCTCCTTCTGACCGAACAGGCGCGGAATCAGGTAGTAGATCGAACCGATCGAGATCATCGCCACCCAGCCCAGCGCACCGGAATGGACGTGACCCACGGTCCAGTCGGTGTAATGCGACAGCGCGTTCACCGTCTTGATCGACATCATCGGGCCCTCGAAGGTCGACATGCCGTAGAACGACAGCGAGGTGATGAGGAACTTCAGGATCGGATCGGTGCGCAGTTTGTGCCAGGCACCGGACAGCGTCATGATGCCGTTGATCATGCCGCCCCAGGACGGCGCCAGCAGGATCAGCGAGAAGATCATGCCGACGGACTGGGTCCAGTCGGGCAAGGCAGTGTAATGCAGATGGTGCGGACCCGCCCACATGTAGGTGAAGATCAGTGCCCAGAAGTGCACCACCGACAAGCGATACGAATATACCGGGCGCTCGGCCTGCTTGGGCACGAAGTAGTACATCATGCCGAGGAAGCCGGCGGTCAGGAAGAAGCCCACTGCGTTGTGACCGTACCACCACTGGACCATCGCGTCCTGCACGCCGGCATAGGCCGAGTAGGACTTCATGGGCCAGAAGCTGACCGGAATCTCGGCACTATTGACCAGGTGCAGCAGGGCAACGGTGAGTATGTAGGCGCCGAAGAACCAATTCGCCACGTAGATGTGCGGCGTCTTGCGCTTGGCGATGGTGCCGAAGAAGTTGATCGCATAGGCCACCCAGACCAGGGTGATCAGGATGTCGATCGGCCATTCGAGTTCCGCATATTCCTTTGCTGCGGTATATCCCAGCGGCAGGGTGATCGCGGCCAGCACGATGACCACTTGCCATCCCCAGAAGGTGAAGGCAGCCAGGGCATCCGAAAACAGCCGCACGTGGCAGGTACGCTGTACCACGTAATACGACGTGGCGAACAGCGCGGAGCCACCGAACGCGAAGATCACGGCGTTGGTATGCAGCGGACGCAACCTGCCGTACGACAACCACTCCACGAAGTTGAGCTCGGGCCAGACGAGCTGGGCGGCGATGATCACGCCGACCAGCATGCCTACGATCCCCCAGATCACCGTCATGACGGAGAACTGGCGCACGACTTTGTAGTTATATGTCGCTTGCGTTGACATGTGGAATCACCTCTTTCTTGGACGAACCGGGAACCCTGTACGCTTGCTTGCCAAGCGACATCGATGTTTCGGGAGGATACCCCGCGGGTAAACCCTCAATTTGATTCAGATCAAATCAGCTGGTGCACTGCGCAATCAATTACGGCCTGAAGGATACACCTCGCGTCGAGCCGTTTGAATCGGAGATAAAAAAAGGGTGCGCTCTCGCGCACCCCCAACCCCAACAGAGAGACAAACTCCTAGAAGCGATACCCGACACCGGCCGAGAGCAGCCAGGGATTGATGCCGAGATCGGTAACCTTGGTGCCGGCGAGCACACCGCCCGTGATATGAACGTTGTCGGCCTTGATCCGGACGTACTTGGCGTCGAGGTTGATGAACCAGTTGTCGGCGACCTTGAAGTCGACACCAACCTGACCTGCCAGACCGAAGCTGTTGCGATCGACGTCAATCGGCGCGTCGACGCCGACGGCGGGCTGCGCATTGATCTTCACGCTCATGAACCGCGTGTAGTTGATGCCGGCACCCACGTATGGACGAACGGTTCCCTCGGGAATGAAATGATACTGAAGCGTCAGCGTTGGCGGCAGATGCTTGATCGAGCCAATATTGGTCCCGGCGAACTTCAGGGTATGCTTTTGCGGATAAGTGAGAATGAGTTCTGCGGCGATATTCTTGGTGATGAAGTAGGTGAAATCGACTTCCGGGAACCACTTGTCATTGGCTTCAAGCGTACCGAGCGCGGGAACCACGTCAGTACTCGAATTGTGGTTGTCCACCTTCATGCTCAATGCGCGTACGCGCACCATCAGCGGACCCTCCGCGGCCTGGACGGTCGTCGCCGAAGCAAAACCGGCGGCGATCAACGCGGCCAACGTCAAAACTCTCTTCATTCTCGATTCCCCTTAGCGTCAAGATTGATTAACCACTGGCTAATTGTGGGGATAGAGAAGGCACCGCAGTTTGACCCATGTCAAATATGTTGCGCTGCCGAGCAGCTTTGCGGTCCGGAATGCAGCAAAAGAGCGCCAGCGAGCGTTGCGCCATGGCGCAACGCCACTCTCTATAGCCGGGTGGGCGCCGACTTGCCGCCCAAGCAAGACGCATCCTGCGAAACGCGTCTAGCGGGGTCAGTGGTCTTCGATATGCGGCGAGTAGCCCTCGGCGGGTTCGCCGGTGTCGGGATCGATCCAGTCGGAAATGCCGAGTTCGTCCTCGGCTTCGCGCAGCGAGTCGCCTGATGGTTCGGTATCGACCTCGTCATCGAGCGAACGGGCGTCCGCCATTGCGGCGGCGGCGGTGGGAAACGGGCCGAGTTCGGCGCCGGTTTCATCGTCACGCCAATAGTAGCCGTCCTTGCGTTCGAGGATTCTCACCTGCTCGTTTGCGGAACTCTCTGCTGCGCGTGGTCCAGCCATGGCGACATCCCTCCGTCTGGCGGGCCCTTGCAGGCCCGTGGGGCATGGTAGCACCACATGCAGCGAACGGGAATCAGCGCGGCGGCGATTCGTCGGCGGCCGCACCAGGGCTGTCCGGCACCGGCGCCGCGCCGGGCTTGTCGTCATCCATCAGTACGCGGTAGGCCGGGCCTTCGAGATCGTCGAACTGTCCGCCGCGAACCGACATCCAGAACACCACGCCGATCACGAATACCAGCACCACCGACAGCGGGACGAGCAGGTACATGATTTCCATCGGTGCCCCTATCTTCCCGGCCGTCGCTGCAGACGCAGCGCATTGAGCACCACCAGCAGCGAACTTGCGGACATGCCGATGCCGGCCATCCACGGCGTTATCGCACCGCTCATCGCCAGGGGAATCGCGACCAGGTTGTAGCCGAACGACCACCAGAGATTCTGCCTGATGATGCGGCCGGTGCGCTGGGCCAGTCTGCGCCCGTCAGCCAGCGTTTCGAGCCGCTCGGACAGCAGCACGATGTCACCCTGATTGCGCGCCAGTTCGGTGCCGCCGCCCATTGCGATCGATACCTGTGCCTGCGCCAGCACCGGCGCGTCGTTGACGCCGTCGCCGACCATCGCGACAACCCGACCCCGCTCTTGCAGTCCTTGGATGAAAGCGTGCTTGAACTGCGGGCTCATGCCGCCATGGGCATCGTCGATGCCGAGTCGTTCGGCATAGAGCGCAACGGTCTGCGGCGAATCGCCGGAGAGCAGGCTGACGCGCACCCCCGCGGCCTCGAGATCGCGCACCAGTTCCGCCGCGTGCGGACGCACCTCATCGGTCAGGTGAAACACCGCAATCCAGCCGCGCTCGTCACCCAGCGCGACTCTGGTCGCCGAACCATCGGCGTGCGTCAACGACGGCAGATCGGCCTGATGCAGCGCGCGAACGAACTCGGCACGTCCCAAGCGGACGACGCGACCCGCGATGCGCCCCTGTACGCCCTGGCCAGTAGTGGCCAGCAGCGACTCGACCTTGGGAAGTGCGCGCCCGCCAGGCACTGCCGCGCGCAGACCCTGCGCGACCGCGTGCTCGGAGCCCTGCTCCAGCGCCGCGGCAAGCAACAAGGCATCGGCGGCATCGACCTCGCCCAGCACGTCGATGTTTCCGAGCTGCAACTTGCCGAAGGTCAGCGTGCCGGTCTTGTCGAACACGAAATGGTCGGCGCGTGCGAGTGTCTCGATCGCATGGCCACGGGTTATCAGCAGGCCGCGCCGCGACATTGCACCGGTCGCCACCGTCAATGCCGCCGGCGTAGCGAGCGACAGCGCGCAAGGGCAACTGACTACCAGCACCGCGACGAAGATCCACAGCGCACGCGACGCATCGGCGTGCCACCAGTACAGGCCGGTGATTACCGCCAGCACCAGCAGCACGGCCACGAAGATCGTCGCTACCCGATCGGCGGTTTCGACAATCCGCGGCCGCTCGGCATTGGCGCGTTCGATCAGTCGCTGGATCGCCGCCAGCCGTGTCGCCGCGCCGACCTGTTCGACACCCAGCACCAGCGGACTTGCCGTGTTGGTGGTGCCGCCGGTGACCTTGTCGCCGATGCGCTTGGGCACTGGACGCGCTTCACCGGTGAGCAGCGACTCATCCGTTTCGCTCTCGCCGTCCAGCACAACGGCATCGGCCGGAATCGCCTCGCCCGGTTTCACCAGCACACGGTCGCCGACAGCCAGATCGCCGACCGGCACCCGCTCGCCGTCGAGCGCCGGATACGCCGTCAGACGCAGCGCGAATGCCGGCAGCGCTCTGGCGAGTTGCTCTACACCGCGTACCGCGCGCTGGCGCGCGATCATTTCGAGATAGCGCCCGCCGAGCAGGAAGAACACGAACATGGTGACCGAATCGAAATAGACTTCGCCGCCGCCGACCAAGGTCGCCCAGCAACTTGCGCCGAACGCACTGCCGACACCGAGCGCGACCGGTACATCCATGCCGACGCGCTTCAGGCGCAGATCACGCCAGGCGCGGGTGAAGAACGGCGCGGCGGAATACAGCACCACCGGCAAGGTCAGCAACATGCTCGCCCAGCGCATCAGTTGTTCGATGTCGGTCGTCATGTCGCCGTTTGCCAGGTAGACCGGCACCGCGTACATCATCACCTGCATCATGCCGAAGCCGGCGACGAAGACCCGCCACAAAGCCTGTCGTCGCTCGCGTTGCGACAACTGCTCAGACTTGCTGGCGTCATAGGGGTGAGCACGATAGCCGATCGCGGCGATCGCTTCGAGCAGTGCCGACATCCGCGTCACGCGGCTATCCCAGCGCACGCGCGCGCGCCGCGTCACGTAATTGATCTCGACCGCCGTGACGCCGGGCTGCTTCGCCAGGTGCGACTCGTTGAGCCACACGCAGGCGGCGCAAGTTATGCCATCGAGAATCAGCGCGGCCTCGCGCTCATGTTCCGATGTCGGCGTAACGAAGGACTTCTGGAAGTCCGGGTGATCGAACAGCCCAAGATCCTCGAGCGCGGCGGGCACGGCCTCGCGCGGAGACTCCGGCAGCGAGTCGCGATGGCGGTAGTAGTCGGTCAGGCCATTGGCGACGATCGCCTTCGAAACTGCCTCGCAGCCGGCACAGCACATTGCGCGTTCGGCGCCGTCGATACGCACGCGATGATGCGAGCCGCGCGGAACCGGCAGGCCGCAGTGATGGCAGGCGGCGTCCTCGGTAGCGCGGCGTATCTCGACTTCGACGGCAGGAAGGTTCATGGAACGGGCCATTGAGCCTCGCCGGCAGAGGGAATTGGCAGGCTGTCGCGGCGGATCCGCAATTCTAGACGGCGGCAGGCAACGCAGGTTGATGCACGTCAATCGCGGTTGTCGGGGGCCTCGGCGACGACAACGCCCCAATTGGTCAGTGGCAGAAGTACTGCCACAGGCGTATGTTTGGCCAATCGGTGTTCGGAGTATCGACATGAACGAAAAACTCATTGTCCTCCTGGGGGCCCATGCAGACCGCTACCCGCACAAGCTCGAGGCCAGCTTCCCGCACGTGATCGACCGCATGGTGGCGCTGTGGGGCAGCGCGGAACTGCGGCCCTTCCTCGATGCGCTGATGCTGGCCGACCGGCCGGGCCGACAAGGCTTTCCGCCCGAGGTCGCGACCGAGATCTTCCGTCTGGTCAACGTGCTCGACGAGCTCGACAAGAAACCCGAGAGCAACAAAACGGCCTGGGATCTGGCGCTGGACAACGAATTCACGCGGCCCAAGGATCGCTAGGCGAAACTCGTTTGTCGCAGGGTTCGACCCTGCTCGAAACAGCCACAACAGCAGACGAACAAAACGGGCGCCCGAAGGCGCCCGTTTCAATGTTCCGAATCGACGTGAGTCGATTAGAACTTGTGACGAATACCCAGATCGAAGCCGCGACGGCCATAAGCCGACGAAGTGCTCGCCGTGGTGGCACTGACGCTGCCAGCCAGGGTGATCGCGCAGTTGGTGTTCTCTTCTGCGTTGATGCGCGCGTAGTCGGTGTAGATGGCGGTACGCTTGGACAACTCGTACTCGGCACCGATCGCGAACTTCTTGCAGTCCATCTTGTCACCCAAGCCGGTCCGAGCGAAGTCCGACTTGTCCTTGCCGTCGACATAGCTGGCCTTCAGCTTGAACGGGCCGATCGGCGCAGTCACGCCGAGCATCCAGCCGTCGCCTTTGATGCCCTGGGCGGCTTCCTTGCCCTTGGTGTGCTCGTAGTAGCCGGCCAGCTTGACTACGCCGAAGTCGTAGCTGGCGCCCGCAACATAGATGTCGAACTTCGAGTCGCCGGCGCCCGGAAGGCCGTAGATCTTCAGGTTTTCGTAGTCGAGCGTGGCGCTGATCGGGCCGTTGTCGTAGGTCGCCGCGACGCCGTACAGCGGGGAGTCGCCGGTCTTGATGTCCTGACCCGGTGCCGCGGCTGCTGTCAGACCGGGACGGCTGGTGCTGCCCTGGCCTTCTTTTCCAAGTAGCGACTTGGTATAAAAAGCGAGAACCTTGAAGCCCGCGAAGTCCGGCGTGATGTAGATGAGGGCATTGTCGGCACGGTCGGCCTGGCCGAGATTGCTGGTCGCGCCGAAGATCGATCCGGCGTTGCCGACGGTCTGGTTGCCGAACGGATCGTACTTGGTGGTGAAGCCGTAGCGGGCGCCGTCGATGCGGCCGCCGAGGGCGGTACCGAAGCCGCCTGTCAGACCGACCCAGCTATGACGGTTCTTGACGAAGGTCGACCCGTTGGTGTCGTCATTACTCAGACCAAATTCGATTTCATAGATGGCCTTGAGTCCGTTGCCGAGATCCTCCGAACCCTTCCAGCCGATCCGGCTTTGGGCCGAGACGCCACCGGCGAATTCGTTCAGCGAACCGTTGCGGCCACGCGTCTGATTCGAGGCCGTATCATTGCTGCCACGGCTGACAAAGCCGTAGTCGATGATGCCGTACATCGTGACGTTCGAGTCAGCTGCCATTGCCGCAGCCGGGGCCAGTGCGGCGAGGGCGAGGGCGATAATCTTTTTGCTCATATCAGAGATCTCCATTGTTTGGACGAAACCCCCCCTTCCGGAAGGCTGACCAATTCTGCCAATGGGGCATCGGACTCAGCAAGGCAAAAGCGTGATTTTTGCCCGGCATGCCGCCCGTCTGTTGTGCAAATACAACAAGACTGCACCAGCAACAGGCGCGAACATCCTCAGGCGAACAGCCGTGCCAGGGCGGCGCCGGGATCCGCTGCACGCATGAAGGCCTCGCCGACGAGAAAGCCGGCCACGCCGTGGCGTCGCATCAGCAGGACGTCTTCGGGCGCCAGGATGCCGCTCTCGGTAATGACGATGCGATCGGCGCCGACACGGTCCAGGAGGTCGAGGGTAGTATCCAGATGCACCAGGAAGGTGCGCAAATTTCGGTTGTTAATTCCCAACAACGGGGTTTTCAGGCGCGCGGCAGCCTCGAGTTCGTTCGCGTCGTGGACTTCCACCAGAACGGCCATGCCAAGGCGGTCCGCCAGGGCCTCGAGTGCCGCCATCAGTTCGAGCTGCCCGTCGATAAAGGCAGCGACAATCAACAGAATGCAATCGGCGCCCATCGCGCGGGCCTCGACGATCTGATAGGCGTCGATCAGGAAGTCCTTGCGCAAGACTGGCAGCGAGCAGGCGGCACGCGCTTGCTGCAGGTAGGCCGGCGCGCCCTGGAAGAACTGTCGGTCAGTGAGCACTGACAAGCAGGCTGCGCCGCCCGCTTCATAGCTGCGGGCGATTTCGGCCGGCTGGAAGTCTGGGCGCAGCACGCCCTTCGAGGGGCTGGCCTTCTTGATCTCGGCGATCACCGCCGACTGCCCGGCGGCGATCCTGGCCCGAATGGCGCCGACGAAGTCCCGCGCGGGCGTCTGGGCGATCGCTTCGGCTTGCAACTGCTCGAGCGGTCTGAGGGCGAGACCGGCAGCGATTTCCTCGCGTTTGACCGCGAGAATGCGCTTGAGAATATCGTCGGACACTCGCGCGGCACCCGCCAACGTCAGGTCACTGCCGTGGTGAAGGCAACGTAGGCTTCGACTTTGTCCCGAGCCGCCCCGCTGGCGATAACTTCGCGGGCAAGCTCGACACCGTCGTCGAGCGAATTCGCCTGACCCGACACAACCAGGCATGCCCCGGCATTCAGGCAGACGATGTCGCGGGCCGCGGGATGCTGGCCTTGCAGTGCCGCGAGCAGCAGTGTTTTCGACTCCTCGACGTTGGCAACCCGCAACTGCGACAGGCCATGCCGCGACAGGCCGAACTGCTCGGGCGCGACGATGTACTCACGCACCTGGCCAGCCTTGAGCTCGCCGATCAGCGTTTCGCCCGAGATCGATATCTCGTCGAGGTTCTCGAGCCCATAGACAGTCATCGCGTGACGCGCGCCGAGGCGCTGCAATACACGCACCTGGATGCCAACCAGGTCGCGATGAAAAACGCCCATCACCTGGTTCGGCGCGCCGGCCGGGTTGGTCAGCGGGCCGAGGATATTGAAGATGGTCCGCACACCGAGTTCGCGCCGCACGGGCGCAGCATGCCGCATCGCGCTGTGGTGATTCGGCGCGAACATGAAGCCGACGCCGCATTGCTCGATGCTCTCGGCCACCTGCTCGGGCGACAGGTTGATATTGGCGCCGAGCGCCTCGAGCACGTCGGCGCTGCCCGATTGCGACGACACGGAACGCCCGCCGTGCTTGGCCACCCGCGCGCCGGCCGCCGCCGCGACGAACATCGCGGCGGTGGAGATGTTGAACGTGTGCGCGCCATCACCGCCGGTGCCGCAGGTGTCGACCAGGTGATGGGTGTCGCGCACTGGCACCTTGGTCGACAACTCGCGCATCACCTGCGCCGCGGCGGCGATCTCGCCGATGGTTTCCTTCTTGACCCGCAGGCCGATCGCCAGCGCCGCGATCAGCACCGGCGACATCTCGCCGCCCATGATCGCGCGCATCAGCGCGAGCATCTCGTCATGAAATATCTCGCGATGCTCGATGATGCGCGTCAGCGCTTCCTGTGGCGAAATGGACATGCTCGGCCTCCCTGCCCGCGATTCTCAAAACCTGCCCGGCCTGCGAGCCAGCAAACACGGACATCTCCGGCCTTCTATGCCGGTAGACCGCCTATCCATGCGGCTCTCCGCCGACCCGCCTATCGAACACCCTGCACGAAGTTCCTCAACAGGTCGTGCCCACACTGGGTCAGAATGGATTCGGGATGGAACTGCACGCCTTCCACCGCCAGCGTGCCATGTCGCACACCCATGATTTCACCATCGTCGGTCCACGCCGTCACCTGCAGGCATTCGGGCAGCGAAGCGCGCGAAATTGCCAGCGAATGATAACGGGTCGCGGTCAGCGGGTTCGGCAGGCCTGAGAACACACCGACATCGGCATGGTGAATCAGCGAAGTCTTGCCGTGCATCAAGCACCTGGCATGAACGATGTCGCCGCCAAACGCAGCGCCGATGCACTGGTGGCCCAGGCAGACGCCGAGCAGCGGAATCCTGCCGGCGAAAGCTTTGATCAACGCAACGCAAATCCCGGCTTCGGCCGGCGAACACGGTCCCGGCGAGACGACGATCCGCTCGGGCGCCATGACCGCGACCTCGGGCAGGGTAATCGCGTCGTTGCGGACCACGCGCACGTCCTCACCCAGTTCGCCGAGGTACTGCACCAGGTTGTAGGTGAACGAATCGTAGTTGTCTATCATCAGCAGCATGGCCGGGTTACCTTATGTTTCATGGCGCGTTCGGCTAAAGTCCGAACCGCGCGATGCCGTAGAATCAAGACGTCCGCGGTTTTCCGGCAGTCTCCGACGTCTTTTGCGAGCCGGGCCGCTCCTCAACTGGAGAGTTGTGATGCTCAAGCGTCTGCACCAACCGCTGTTCCTTCTGGCCATGCTGACCGCATTGTCAGGCTTTCTGTCGAGTACGGCGGTGCGCGCCGCCGAACCCGCCGGCACCATCAAGGTCGTCACCGGCAGTGCCGACATCCTGCGCGGCGACGAGGTCATCGCGGCCGCACCCGGTGCGCCGGTGCTGGCGCAGGACCGCCTGCGCACGGGGCCCGATGGCTCGGTCGGCATCACGTTCAAGGACGACACGCGGATCTCGTCCGGTCCCAACAGCACGGTCGCCATCGACAAGTACGCGTTCGACGGTACGACCCATGTCGGTGAGATGCTGATTTCGGTGCTCAAGGGAACGTTCTCGATGGTCAGCGGCATGCTGGTCAAGCATTCGCCTGAAGCGGCTACGATCAAGACGCCGACCGCGACCATCGGCGTGCGCGGTACGGAGTTCGCCATCGAGGTCGATTGATGCGCCGGGCGTTGATCCTCGTGCTGGCAATGCTGACCGCGGCCTGTGCCGGCCAGAGGCCGTTTTTCCAGTTCACGTCGAAGTCGGCGGGCCGCGAACGCATCACGCTGCTGCCCGGCGCGGACGGCAAGGTCGGCAAGGTCATCGTCAGCGCGGGCGAAAGCCGGGTGACGCTCGACAGCGCCTACGCCACTGCCGAGATTCGCGGCGGCACCGTCAGCAAGGGCGAGGCCGACCAGGAAGCATCGCGCGCGCGCATCGAGGTGGCACTGGCCGCCCTGCCGCGGCCGCCGCGCAAGTTCACGGTGTTCTACCAGCTTGACCAGAGCACCTTGACCCCGGATTCGAAACAGGATCTCGAAGCGATCAGGCACTATCTCGCGAATGTCATCGCCCCGGAGGTTGTCGTCACCGGGCATGCCGACCGGCTCGGCCCCATGGCATACAACGACGAGTTGTCGCTGCGGCGGGCAAAGCAGATACGCCAGGTTCTTGTCGAGGCCGGCATTCCCGGCGACCGGATCCAGGTGATTGCCCGCGGCGAGCGCGAGCCGCTCATCGCTACCCCCGACAACCTGAGCGAGCCGCACAACCGGCGGGTCGAGATCAAGTTGCGCTGAACCCCCGACAGAACGGCGCGGACTCACACCGCAACCTCGCCATCGAGCCGCGTATCGAGCCCGGCTTCGGCCAGTTCGGCGGCGCGCAACTGGGCACGCGCCTTGTTCTGTGTTTCCAACCATTCCGAGTCGGGATCCGAGTCGGCGACGATGCCCGCCCCGGCCTGCACATGCAGCACGCCGTCCTTGATCACTGCGGTGCGGATCGCGATGCACAGATCCATGTCGCCGTTGAAACCCAGATAGCCCGCCGCACCGGCGTAGATTCCGCGCTTGACCGGTTCGAGTTCATCGATGATCTCCATCGCACGCACCTTGGGCGCACCGGACACGGTTCCGGCCGGAAAAGTCGCGCGCAGCACGTCGAGCGCCGACAGGCCGTTCTTAAGCGTCGCCTCGACATTCGACACGATGTGCATGACATGGGAGTAGCGCTCGACTGTGAACTGGTCGGTCACCCGGACACTGCCGGTGGCCGCCACACGTCCGGCGTCGTTACGGCCGAGATCGAGCAGCATCAGGTGTTCGGCACGCTCCTTTTGATCGGCCAGCAGATCCGCTTCGAGCGCCTGGTCCTCGGCTGGCGTCGCACCGCGCTTGCGCGTGCCGGCGATCGGCCGCACCGTCACCGTGTTGTCCTCGAGGCGAACAAGGATCTCCGGCGAGGCGCCAACGACGTGGAAATCCTCGAAATCGAAGTAGATCATGTAGGGCGACGGATTCAGTGTGCGCAGGGTACGGTACAGCGCCAGCGGGTGCGCCTTGAACGGCTTGCTCATGCGCTGCGACAGCACCACCTGCATGATGTCGCCATCGACGATGTACTGCTTGGCGCGGCGCACCGCGGCCTTGAACGCCTCCTCGCCGAATCCGGAAACCGCAGGCTCGGATACGCAGGGTGCCTCGGGTGGAATCGTTGCCGGCTGCCGTAGCAGCGTCACGAGCTCCTTGAGCCGCGCAACCGCATGGCGATATGCACCTGGCACGCCGGGCTCGGCATAGACCACAAGCGTAAGCTTGCCCGACAGATTGTCGACGATCGCGATTTCCTCGGACAGCAGCAAAACGATGTCGGGCGTGCCGAGCGGATCGGGCTTGTCCACCTGGGCGAGCTTCGGTTCGATGTAGCGCACCGTGTCATAGCCGAACAGACCGACCAGCCCGCCGCAGAAGCGCGGCAAGCCGGCCATGTGCGGCACCTTGAAACGCGAATTGAACTCGGCGACGAAGGCCATCGGGTTCGAGTAGTCGCGCCGCTCGGCGATGCGCTCGCCGGTGATGGTGAGCACGGTGCGGCCATAGACGGCAACGCGGGTTCTGGCTGCCAGCCCGACGAACGAATAGCGGCCGAAGCGCTCGCCACCCTGCACGGACTCGAGCAGGTAGGTGTACGGCGCATCGGCCAGCTTGAGGTAGATCGAAAGCGGGGTGTCGAGATCGGCAAAGGTCTCGAGCGTGACCGGGATGCGGTTATAGCCCAGACCGGCGAGGTGATTGAACTCGGATTCGTTGATCATGATTCCACGGCAGGCTTGAACGGGGATGTCTCGGACGCCCGTGCGAATTGCAGTGCACGGGCCGCAAGCACGGCGCTAGCTGCGCCAGGACGTGCAGCACCGCCAGGGCCAGGCCCCGTGCGCCGCATCGATACTCCCGAGTTCTCGCAAGCGAATCACGATGAAAGGACGCCTTCTGTGTGTTGGAACTTGCTTCAGCGCAAGGACGGCTGCAATATCGCAGCGGCATCCAGGAGCGAGTCGACTATAGCATCACAATCGATGTCGCGGACATCGCCGCCTTCGTTGTAGCCGTAGGGCACGCACAACACACGGCAACCGGCATTGCGCCCGGCCAGTGCGTCGTTGGTCGAATCGCCGATCATCACGGCCTCCTTCGGCGCGACCCCGAGCGTCGAACAAGCGTGCAGCAGGGGTGCCGGGTGGGGCTTCTTCTCGGGCGTGGTATCGCCGCTGACGACGACCGGAAAGTACGGCGCGAGTCCGGTTCGTTCAAGCAGCGGCAGGGTGAAATCGCCCGCCTTGTTGGTGATGCAAGCGAGCTTCAGTCCCTTGTCGCGCATCGCCACCAGGCCTTCGATCACTCTGGGATAAATCGTGGTCTCCAGGCCATTGACGGCGGCGTAGTGACGCTTGAAGATCGGCAGCGCCAGCGCAAGTTCGTCCGGGTCCGGCTCGATGTTGTCGTCCAGATGGCCGGTGAGGCAGCGCTTGACCAGCACCGGAATGCCCTTGCCGACGTAGGATCTCACCGTATCGATGCCAAGCGGCGCACGGCCGATTTCGGCCAGCGTCCGGTTGGCCGCTTCGGCCAGATCGGGAATCGTGTCGAGCAGCGTGCCGTCCAGATCGATCAGCACCGCCCGCACACCCGGCATCAGCGCGCCATTCACGAGCGAACGACCTTGGCAAGCTCGGCCCGCATCGCATCGATCGTGGCCTTGTAGTCCTTGGTGCTGTAGATCGCCGAGCCTGCGACAAAGGTGTCGGCGCCTGCCCGCGCGATCTCGGCGATATTGTCTACCTTGACCCCGCCGTCGATTTCGAGGCGAATGTCTCGCCCACTATCGTCGATGCGCTGCCTGACCGCGCGCAGCTTGGCCAGCGCCTCGGCGATGAACTTCTGCCCGCCGAAGCCCGGATTCACCGACATGATGAGAATCAGATCGAGCTTGTCCATCACGTGATCGAGGTAGTTGAGCGGGGTAGCCGGGTTGAACACCAGCCCGGTCTGGCAGCCGGATTCCTTGATCAGCCCGAGCGTGCGATCGATATGCTCGGAACCCTCGGGGTGAAAGCTGATCAGGTCGGCGCCCGCCTTGGCAAAATCCGGAACGATGCGATCGACCGGCTTGACCATAAGGTGCACATCGATCGTCGCCTTGGTCAGCGGACGGATGGCTTCGCATACCAGCGGCCCGATCGTCAGGTTGGGAACGTAATGGTTGTCCATCACGTCGAAATGGATCCAGTCGGCGCCGGCTTCGATGACATTCGTCACCTCGTCGCCCAGTCTGGCGAAATTGGCGGAAAGGATACTTGGAGCGATTCGGTACGTGGGGTACATGGCGCCACCTCGGATGCTGTTCTGAATGGTTCGATTTTAATCACAGGCGCACTGCAGGCGGCATCAGGGTTTCTTTGCCGCATCCTCGATAAGCGCTGATGATCGAGCACGCAAAGCGATTGTCAGTGGACGGGAAATCGGATTCAATAGCGACATGGCTGACGCAAGCAAATACGAAATCACGATCGGCACCCAGCCGCAGTTCCTCGACGAACAGTCGGATGTCGAGGCGGGTCGTTTCGTGTTCGCCTACACGATCTCGATTCGCAATACTGGCAGCGTCGGGGCGCAACTGATTTCGCGCCACTGGGTCATCACCGATGGCGATGGCAAGGTGCAGGAGGTTCGCGGACTCGGCGTAGTCGGCAACCAGCCGTTCCTCAAACCCGGCGAGAGCTTCGAGTACACCAGCGGCTGCGCGCTGACCACTCCGGTCGGCACCATGCGCGGCTGCTACCAGATGACCGCCGAAGACGGCACCCAGTTCGACGCTCCGGTCGCCGAATTCACGCTGGCCATGCCGCGGGTGCTGCACTAGCTTCGGTAGTCGGCGTTGATCTTGACGTAGTCGTAGGACAGATCGCAGGTCCACACACTGGCGACGGCATCGCCGCGAGCGAGATCGACGCGTATGGTGATCTCGGCCTGCTGCATGATCCGTGCGCCGTCCTGCTCGCGATAGGCGGGATTGCGGCCGCCGTCGACCGATACCAGCACATCGTCGAGCCACATGCGGATGCGGTTCACGTCGAGGTCGGTGATGCCGGCGTTGCCGATCGCCGCGAGAATGCGGCCAAGATTCGGATCGCTGGCGAAGAATGCCGTCTTGACCAGCGGCGAGTGCGCGATCGCGTAGCCGACCGCCTTGCACTCCGCGCGGTTGTCGCCGCCTTCGACCAGGATGCGGATGTACTTGGTCGCGCCCTCTCCGTCGCGCACGATGGCCTGAGCCAGTTCGCGGGCGACGTCGGTCACGGATTCCGCCAGCAGCGCATACTCGGGACACGACTCGCCGATCTCTGAACCGCCCGCGCCGCCGGTCGCAATCAGGATGAAGGAGTCATTGGTCGACGTGTCGCCGTCGACCGTGACGCAGTTGAAGGACTCGTCTGCCGCCTCGCGAACCATTCTCGCCAGCGCAGCCTGCGAAATCGCCGCGTCGGTGGCGACAAAGCCCAGCATGGTTGCCATGTTCGGCCTGATCATCCCGGCGCCCTTGGCAATGCCGGTGATCGTGATCGTGCGCCCGCCGAGTTCGATCTGGCGCGAGGCCGCCTTGGCGACGGTATCGGTGGTCATGATGGCGTGCGCCGCGTCGAACCAGTTGTCGGCATCGAGATCGGCGACGCAGGCAGGCAGGCCCGCCTCGATCCGCTCGACCGGCAGCGGCTCCAGAATCACGCCGGTGGAAAACGGCAGCACTTGCTCGGGCACCACGGAGAGCCGTCGCGCCACCGCGGCGCAGGTCGCCTGTGCCGCCAGCCAGCCCGGTTCGCCGGTCCCCGCGTTGGCAATGCCGGTGTTGACCACCAGCGCGCGAATCTCGCCCGGGCTTTCTGGCCCGCCCAGGTGGCGCTGACAGACCTGCACAGGCGCCGCGCAAAAGAGATTGCGAGTGAACACACCGGCCGCCCTCGACCCCGCTGCCAATTCGATCAGCAGCAGATCCTTGCGATCGAGCTTGCGAATGCCGGCCTCGGCAATGCCGAGCCGTACACCGCGGACCGGCTTCAATTGCGAGGCTGCAGGTGTCTGGTAGTTGACGGGCATGGGATCTCCGGACGAGTCGGCTGGCAGCCGACCGGATGATAACTCATGGTGTTGACCACGTCCTCGCATCGCCGACCGCTCGAATGACAGTGCGCAAGAAAGCTCAGTTATTTTGCAAATCGTGTCATCCATAACGGCAGGCGCATCGTTTAACTTCTCGCAGCGAACAGATACCGCTGATTTCCGCCAATCAAATCAATGGAGTGCATCATGGCCAAGCGCAAGAGCAAGGGCAAGGGCAAGAAGAAGTAATGCCCCGACAGGCGTAGCCTGTCGCCGTCGAAGCAAAAAAGCAGGCGTCAGTCTGCTTTTTTGTTTGTTGGCAGATCCGAACGAATCTGGCCGATATTTCCCGACATGCCTTCCCGAGCCAAGCACGCGTTTCGACCGCGCGATTTTCTGGGGTTTTTGGTCGGCCCCGCGATTTTCGCCATGCTGGCGATGGTCGTTGTGCAGGAACTGCTGGGTGCGACGACGACCTGGCTGGTAATCCAGATAGCCCGCGACATTGCCGAAGAGCATGTTTCGGCCAGCGGCTTTGTCTGGATCATCGTCGTCCAGACCGTGTCCTACCTGGCGGGTGCCGCCAGTTGGATATTCTCCGAGCGCGCCGGCTTCGGCGCCTATGGCCGCTACATGTTGCATTTCGCGCGCCAGAACCGCTTCCGGACGGCCGTGCTGGGCGATGCCGGTGCGCGCGAAAAGACCGAACCCTTCCTGACCAGCGAGACCTTCCACATTTGCTTCGATCTGATGAACGATCTGCAGTTCTACCTGCGGCTGTTCTTCAACCTGGCATTCAACGGACTGGTTCTCGGGGTCGAAATCGACGCCGGTCTGCCGCTGGCGTTCGCCGTGGCGTTTGTCATTCTGGCGACCCTGCAATGGTTCCTGCGCAAGCCACTGGCCAATGCGTTCCTGCACAATCAGCGCATGACCAACCGGATGACCGCACGCACCTACAACGCCTGGGACAACATCTTCACCGGCAACCACTACAACTTCGCGCTGTGGCACCGCGACTTTCGCCAGCGTCTCACCGCCGCCCTGGCCGCCCAGATCCGGGCCATCCTGGCGCGCGAGGGCTGGAGCGCGATCAGCGGCGTGATCGCACTCGTGCTGGTGCTGACGACGACCGCATGGGTGGCAGTCCAGGACGCCGGCAATACCGCGCTGTTGATCGGACTGGCCGCCACACTGCCACGCCAGATCGAGATGACCCTCGACATGCACCAGCTGACGACGGGATTCAACGACCTGGTTGCCGTATGGGTGCGGATCAAGGGCGTTTGCGAGCACTTCCACCCGCAGTCCGACGCCGGTTTCGTCGATCGTATCGCCTTCGGTCACATCGTTCTCAAGCACGGCGAACGCGAACAACTCTGTCATTCGCTGGCAGAGGCGGTCGGCGGCGTCCTGTCGGCCCGCACCGGGCTGGTCGCCGTGCGCGGCGGCAACGGGGTCGGGAAATCGACGCTGCTGGCGGCACTCAAGAACGTGCTGCGAGGCAAGGCGTACTACTGGCCGACCCAGGATCGGCTCGCATTTCAGTTCAATGCGCAGAGCGGCCCGGTCAGCACGGCGCCGTCGCCCGGGTCATCTCGCGATTCCGGCGAAGACCAGGAGGCCGAAGATGCCGGCGAACTCAGCGCGGCGGAGGAAGCCGCGTTGAAGCAGGGCTATTCGTCGGGGGAACGTCAGCTTCAGGTGCTGCGCGAAATCGTCGCCGGCACCGATTACCCGGTCTACCTGCTCGACGAGTGGGATGCCAACCTCGATCCCGCCAACCGCAAGGCGGCCAGCAGACTGGTTGCAAAGCTGGCGGAAAGGGCGCGGGTCGTCGAAATCTCGCACCGCGACGGATAGCCCGCTGATACCAGCCGCGTCAGGACAATCTGCCGTGACAGTGCTTGTATTTCTTGCCCGAGCCGCAGGGGCAAGGGTCGTTGCGGCCGATTTTCTCCCCCGCACGCTGGAACGGCTGCGACGCGGCTGCGGCCGGACGGCCGAGTCCCGGGTCCAGTGCGGACTCGGCGTCCATATTCTGGTCGAACTCGACATGGCGGTACTCGACGTTCTCGACCGCGGGAGCCACTTCGGCCTCTTCGATCGCTTCCGGTGAACGAATTTCCACTGTCATCAACAGGCGCGTAACCTCGGTTCGCACCATCTGCAGCAGTCCTTCGAACAGCTCGAAGGCTTCGCGTTTGAATTCCTGCTTCGGATTCTTCTGCGCATAGCCGCGCAGGTGGATGCCCTGGCGCAGGTGATCCAGCGCCGCAAGGTGCTCGCGCCAATGGGTGTCGAGATTCTGCAGCATCACGCTGCGCTCGAAGCCGTGCCAGGCCGTCGGATCGACCAGCGCAAGCTTCACTGCGTACTGCTCGTCGGCGGCGTCGAGAATGCGCTTGAGAATCTCGTCCTCGCCCAGGGTCGGTTCGGCTGTGACCCACTCGCCGACCGGCACCTCGAGCTTGTATTCGGCGGCCAGCGCGGCTTCAAGGCCCGCGATATCCCACTGTTCTTCGACGCTTTCGGCCGGAACGTGCGCACGGAACGCGTCGTGCAGCACGCCCTGGCGCATCGCCGTGATGGTCTCGGTGATGTCGGAGGATTCCAGCAGTTCGTTGCGCTGCTGGTAGATCACCTTGCGCTGGTCGTTGGAGACATCGTCGTACTCGAGCAACTGCTTGCGGATGTCGAAGTTGCGCTGCTCGACCTTGCGCTGCGCCGATTCGAGCGAGCGGGTGACCATCGCGTGTTCGATCGCCTCGCCCTCGGGCATCTTCAGGCGCACCATGATGGCGTTGAGGCGCTCGCCGGCGAAAATCTTGAGCAGCGGATCCTCCAGCGCCAGGTAGAAGCGCGACGATCCCGGATCGCCCTGGCGGCCGGCGCGGCCGCGCAACTGGTTGTCGATGCGCCGCGATTCGTGCCGCTCGGAGCCGATGATGTGCAGTCCGCCGGCGGCGATTACCGCGTCATGACGCTGCTGCCATTCGGCGCGCATCGCGGCGATGCGCCGCTCCTTCTCGTCCTCCGCGATCGACTCGTCGTCCCTGATGAGTGAAACCGGCTTTTCGACGTTGCCGCCCAACACGATGTCGGTACCGCGGCCAGCCATGTTGGTGGCAATCGTGATGACCCCGGGCCGCCCGGCTTCGGCCACGATCTGCGCCTCGCTGGCGTGCTGCTTGGCGTTAAGCACGTTGTGCGGCAGTTTCTCGCGCGTCAGCAGTTGCGCCAGCAGTTCCGAGTTTTCGATCGAGGTGGTGCCGACCAAGGCAGGCTGGCCGCGCGCGTGGCAATCGCGGATGTCGATGATGATGGCGGTGTGCTTTTCCGCGGCGGTGCGATAAACCTGATCCATGCGGTCATCGCGAATCATCGGCTGATGGGTCGGAATGACAACGGTTTCGAGGTTGTAGATCTGGTGAAACTCGTAGGCTTCGGTATCGGCGGTACCGGTCATGCCGGCGAGTTTGCCGTACATGCGGAAGTAGTTCTGGAAGGTGATCGAGGCCAGGGTCTGGTTCTCGTGCTGAATCGCCACGCCTTCCTTGGCCTCGACCGCCTGGTGGAGTCCTTCGGACCAGCGTCGCCCGACCATCAGCCGGCCGGTGAACTCGTCGACGATCACCACCTCGCCGTTCTGCACGACGTATTGCTGGTCCCTGTGATACAGGCAGTGCGCACGCAGGGCCGCATACAGGTGGTGCATCAGCAGGATGTTGGCAGGCTCATAGACGCTCTGCCCTTCGTGCAACATGCCCACCCGAACCAGGATCTCCTCGGCGTGTTCATGCCCCTGCTCAGTCAGCAGAACCTGGTGCGCCTTGAGATCCACCGTGTAGTCGCCCGGGACGGTGACGTTGTCGCCCTCGCCTTCCTGCTTGCTGAGCAGCGGCGGCACCTGGTTCATGCGGACGTACAGTTCGGTGTGATCCTCGGCCTGGCCGGAGATGATCAGCGGCGTGCGTGCCTCGTCGATCAGGATCGAGTCGACTTCGTCGACGATCGCGTAGTTGAGCGGACGCTGTACCCGGTCTTCGGCCGCGTACACCATGTTGTCACGCAGGTAGTCGAAGCCGAATTCGTTGTTGGTACCGTAGGTGATGTCTGAGGCGTAAGCGGCCTGCTTCTCGTCATGCGACATCTGCGACAGGTTGACGCCAACCGTCAGGCCGAGGAAACGGTACACCCGGCCCATCCAATCGGCATCGCGACTCGCCAGGTAGTCATTCACCGTCACGACATGCACGCCCTTGCCGGACAGCGCGTTCAGGTAGACGGCGAGGGTGGCGGTCAGCGTCTTGCCTTCACCGGTGCGCATTTCGGCGATCTTGCCGACATGCAGCACCATGCCGCCGATCATCTGCACGTCGAAATGGCGCATGCCGAGCGAGCGCTTGGCCGCCTCGCGCACCACTGCAAACGCCTCGGGGAGCAGGTCGTCGAGACTGCTGCCGGCGGCAACCTTCTGCTTGAACTCGTCGGTCCTGCCGCGCAGGGCGTCGTCGCTCAACGCAGCGATGGCCGGCTCGAACGCATTGATCGCCTTGACCTGCTGCATGTACTGCTTGACCAGCCGGTCATTGCGGCTGCCAAAGATCTTCCTGAGAATGCCTGAGATCATGGAATGCGGTGGGCGGCGATGCGAATGCAGAGGCCGAACGCGACAAAAGCCGCGATTTTAGCACGTGCCCCATGGCCCTTCCGGGCCCGGGATGCCGAGCGAGCGCTAGCGCGCGAGCTTCGGCGCCAGGGCGATGTCGGTCTGCCGGGCGTGGCGCAGAAAATCGTTCGGGTTCATCGACGCACCGTTGGCGCGTACCTCGAAGTGCAGGTGCGGCCCGGTCGAACGACCGGTCGAGCCGAGTTCGGCGATCTTTTGCCCACGCCGGACGAATACGCCGGGTTGAACCAGCAGCCTGGAACAATGTGCGTAGCGCGTCGTCAGTCCCTTGCCGTGATCGATTTCGATCAGGTTGCCGTAACCGGGATGCACCTCCGAGACGATCACCATGCCGGCGGCGGCAGCGAAGACCGGCGTTCCGGTATCGCCGGGGAAATCCACTCCCTCGTGCATCGCGCGATGCCCGGTGAATGGATCGATGCGCATGCCGTAGCCGGAGGTGTTCCAGTCCGCCTGCACCGGCAAGGTGGTCGGCAACAGGTTGCTGCGGACGCGTTCGTCGAGCAGTTCGCTCTCCACCAGGCCAAGGTAGTCGCTGCGCAGGTCGACCTGTTGCGACAGCACGTCGAGTTGCCGCTGAAGCTCGGCGGCCGAGAAGGCGCGCGCCGGCTCGACCAGCGGACCGCCCTGACCCGGCTTGTCGGCCGCCTTGAACTCCTGCGGCTTGAAGCCGACCAAGCCGCCGACGCGCTCGCCGAGCGAATCGAGCCGCAGCATCCTGGCCTGAATCTCGCCGATCTTGATCGCCATCGCATTGAGGTTGTCATGGACGAAGCTTTGCGTGCGCTGGCTTTCCTCGGCCCGCACGGACAGCGCGACATCCTGAACGAAAGGCAGACGCAGCTCGGCAGCGTGACGCAGCGTAATGAAAGAAAACAGCGAGGACAGTCCGAGCACGGTCAGCACCAGCAAACCCATCGCAAGCGCGACGTGGCGGATCGACAGCGAAATAGTCTTTGCCGTTGCGAGCCGATCCGAGACGAGAATAATATGCACTGTCTTCCTCCTTGGTCGCCCGGGAATCCATCGCATGCAGTCGAAACCGCTTGGCGCCTTCTTCCAGTCTAACGACACGCTGGCGCATCTTCATGAGCACGCCAGCCGATTGCTCAGGCTGCAACGTGCCTACGAGGAATTCGCGCCCGCACACCTTGCGCAATCCAGTTGGATCGCCAATCTCAAGGCGGGGGTGGTTGTCATTCACGCCGCAAACGGTGCGGTCGCTGCCAAACTCAACCAGCTAACCCCGCGATTTGTCGACGAATTTTTGAATCGAGGTGTGGACCTTACCGGAATCGAGGTACGCCTGCAAGTCACGCCCTTGCGGCCGGCATCGCCGATCCACGAGCCGAGACCGGTGACTGTCGGGGCTCGGCAGGCACTGGCACGCCTCGAGTCGAATCTGCCGGCCGATTCTCCACTACGACGGATTCTCGCCGGCTTCAGGCGCGACGTGCCAAGTTAACCAGCCGATGCATCGGGCTGCGAGCCGCTCCTGTATTGGGGTTTCAGCCTGGTAACCCGGAAAGGCGCATGGATGTTATATCCTGGCTGTGCCAACCCTGCAATCGCCTATCCACGGGGCTTCCAGGGCACCCCGATTGACTTGCGCCGTCAAACGAACGGGATCGCGCCAGCCAGAAATCGTTCGGCGATCAACAGGCCGAACAGGATCAGGGCGATGATCGCGGCGTACTTGAAGATGCGCCAGGCCAGACTCAGATAGCGCCGGTCGCCGGTGAAAAGGTGTATCAGGACGCAGCCGCCGATAGCGATCACTGCCAGAACGGCCAGGACGCGCAGTATCACCATGGTTCGGGCAAGCGCTCAGACAGCTTGCAGCTCGAACAGCCGCGCAATGCCGACAGGGGTATCGGCGGCTTGCTCGTAGGTCGCGATCTCCCAGGCGCTGGCGTCGGCCAGCAGCGCGCGCAGCAGCTCGTTGTTCAGCGCATGCCCCGATTTGTGCGCCGCAAACGCCGCCAGCAGAGGGTGGCCGACGATATACAGATCGCCGATCGCGTCGAGCACCTTGTGCTTGGCGAACTCGTCGGCAAAGCGCAGACCATCGGTATTGAGCACCCGGTACTCGTCCATCACGATGGCATTCTCCAGGCTGCCGCCGAGCGCCAGGCCGTTGGAGCGCATGTACTCCACGTCCTGCATGAAGCCGAAGGTGCGCGCGCGCGCCACATCCTTGACGTAGGACTGTTCGGCGAAATCCACGCTGACCGTCGACACCGTACGGTCGATCGCCGGATGGTTGAACTCGATGGTGAACGTCAGCTTGAATCCGTCATAGGGATCGAGGCGCGCCCACTTGTCGCCATCCTTCACCTCGACGCGCTTCTTCACGCGGATGAAGCGTTTCGGCGCGTTCTGCTCCTCGATACCCGCGGATTGCAGCAGGAAGACGAACGGACCCGCGCTGCCGTCGAGTATCGGGATCTCGGCCGCATCGACATCGACGAACACATTGTCGATGCCCAGGCCGGCCAGCGCCGACATCAGGTGCTCGATGGTCGCAACCTTGACCTCGCCCTTGGCGAGTCCCGAGCACAGGCGGGTATCGACGACTGCCTGCGGGTCGGTCAGCAGATCCACCGGCGGCTCGAAATCGACGCGGCGGAAGACGACACCGGTATCCGGCGCTGCCGGACGCAATACGAGGTTGACCTTGACCCCGCTATGCAAGCCGACGCCGGTGGCGCGAATCAGCGATTTGAGCGTGCGCTGCTTGAGCATGTTCTTGTATTCCGATGAGACACGATTGTATCACCCGGGTCACACGGCCCCTGCCGGCGGCCATTCGTCGGGCGCAGCCGGACACCCCGCCCGCGCGGGTGGGCGCGGGCGGGGCAGGAGGCGATACCAGGCGTCAGTCGGCCTGTTTGCGCAGGAAGGCCGGGATGTCGTACTTGTCCACCCCGCTGGCCGACAACGCTTCCACCTGCGAGGCGGGCGGACGGCGACGAATCACCGCCGGCAGTTCGAGCGAGCCGTAGTCGATCGATTCGATCGAGATGCCGTGCGTACCGGTGCCTTGGACGACGGTGATCGTCGGCTTTGCCGCGGCACGCTGATTGCCCAGGCCGGTGGCCACCACGGTGACGCGCAGGCGGTCTTCCATGTTGTCGTCGAACACCGCGCCGAAGATGATGTGCGCGTCGTCCGCGGCGAACTCGCGGATGGTGTTCATGACTTCGTTGACTTCCTTCATCTTGAGCGAAGTCGATGCGGTGATGTTGACCAGCACGCCGCGCGCACCCGACAGATGGATGCCTTCGAGCAGCGGGCTGGCGACAGCCTGTTCCGCCGCCAGGCGTGCGCGATCCACGCCGGCGGCCACCGCCGAGCCCATCATCGCCATGCCCATCTCGCCCATCACGGTGCGCACGTCCTCGAAGTCGACGTTCACCAGGCCGGGGAAGTTGATGATCTCGGCGATACCGCCGACGGCATTGCGCAGCACGTTGTCGGCCGCCTGGAATGCGTCCTGCATGCTGACGTCGTCGCCCATCACTTCCATCAGCCGCTCGTTGAGAATCACGATCAGCGAATCGACATGCTTCGTGAGCTCGTCGATCCCGGCTTCGGCGATCCGCATCCGCTTGCCTTCGAAGGCGAACGGCTTGGTCACCACGCCGACGGTCAGGATGCCCAGCTCGCGCGCCACCTCGGCGACGATCGGCGCGGCGCCGGTGCCGGTGCCCCCACCCATACCGGCGGTGATGAACACCATGTGCGCGCCACGCAGGTTGTCGGCAATCCGCTCGCGCTCTTCCTGCGCGGCAGCGCGTCCCTGGTCCGGCTTGGCGCCGGCGCCCAGCCCGGTCTTGCCAAGCTGCATCTTGACCGGCGAACCACTGCGCTTCAAAGCCTGTGCGTCGGTGTTGGCACAGATGAACTCCACGCCCTGAACGCCCTCGCGGATCATGTGATCAACTGCATTGCCGCCGGCGCCACCCACGCCGATGACCTTGATCAGAGTTCCGTTCGCATCCTTCTCCATGATTTCAAACATACTCGCCTCCTTGTTGAAGAAACAACCTGCTCGTCGATTCCGACCGGCCTGCGCCGGCCTCCTGCCACACCATCAAAAGTTCTTTTCGAACCACGACTTCATGCGCTCGAAAACCTGCTTGAAGTTCCTCGTCTCGCGCGCGATGACGCCGCGCTTCTTCTGCGCGGCCCCCTCGATCAACAGACCCATCGCGGTGGCGAACTGCGGATGTGCCACCACATCGGCCAGGCCGGCGTCGTAGCGCGGCGTGCCGATGCGCACCGGCAAGCCGAAGATCTCCTCACCGAGTTCGGCCATGCCCTCGATCACCGAGGAACCGCCGGTCAGCACGATGCCCGACGACAACACCTCGAGATAGCCGCTGCGCCGCAGTTCCGACTGGATCAGCTCGAACAGTTCGGAGACGCGCGGCTCGACCACCCCGGCCAGCGCCTCGCGCGACAGCTTTTTCGGCGGACGGTCGCCCACCCCGGGCACCTCGATCATCTGCTGCGGGTTGGCCATGCGCGTCACCGCCAAACCGTGGCGTATCTTGATCTCCTCGGCATCCTGGGTCGGCGTGCGCAGCGCCATCGCGACATCGTTGGTGATCTGATCGCCGGCAATCGGGATCACGGCCGTGTGGCGTATCGCCCCCTGAGTGAACACCGCGATGTCGGTCGTGCCACCGCCGATATCCACCAGGCAGACGCCCAGATCCTTCTCGTCTTCCGACAGCACCGAATAGCTCGAAGCCAGCGGCTGCAGCACCAGATCGCTGACTTCCAGCCCGCAGCGGCGCACGCATTTGACGATGTTCTGCGCGGCGCTGACGGCACCGGTAACGATATGGACCCTCACTTCGAGGCGCACGCCGCTCATGCCGATCGGCTCACGCACCCCGTCCTGGCCATCGATGATGAATTCCTGCGTCAATATGTGCAGGATCTGCTGGTCGGCGGGAAGCGGCATCGCCTTGGCGGTTTCGATCACCCGCTCGACGTCCATCTCGGTGACTTCCTTGTCCTTGATCGCGACCATGCCGTTCGAGTTGAAGCTGCGGATGTGGCTGCCGGCGATGCCGGTGATCGCGTCGGCGATCTTGCAGTCGGCCTGCAACTCGACTTCCTGGATGGCGCGCGATATCGCGTCCACCGTGGCTTCGATGTTGACCACCACGCCCTTCTTCAGGCCGCGCGACGGCTGGTGGCCGACGCCGAGCACCTCGAGGCGTCCGTCCTGCTTGATCTGTGCGACCAGCGCGACGATCTTCGAGGTGCCGATATCGAGACCGACGATCAGATCCTTGCTTTCTCTTGGCATTTTCTTTTTCCTAGCTTCCCTGCGCGGGCCTGAGCGCGAATCCATTCGGATAGCGCAGGTCCGCCACCGCCACACGTTGTCCCAATCTCTGAACTGCCTCGCTATAGACGCCGACGAAGCGCGCCAGGCGCTCGGCGACCGGCGCCTTCGGTTCATCGTGGCCGAGCTCGATCACCATGCCGTCGTCGAGCCGGATCTGCCAGGCCAGCCGAGGCGAAAGCGCCAGCCCGTCGAGCGAGCGTCCGAGGGGTGCGACGGCCCGATTGAATTCGCGATAGCGCTCGAGCAGCAGCAGCGCCGAGCCCTCGGGGCCACTGAACACCGGCAGCGTGGCGTTGCTCGCAGCGACGAACACCTCGCCGAGCTCGCTTACCAATCTCGTCTCGCCGGCATCGACCACCCGCCAGTAGGCGGCGGCATCGTGTTCCTCGACGTCCAGTTCGAGCGTGCCGGGCCAGCGGCGGCGTACCTCGGCGTGGCGCACCCAGGGCAGCTTTTCGAAGGTGGCTCGCACCTTGTCGAGATCGACAGTGAAGAAATTCCCGGCCAACGACGAACGTGCCGCATAGGCGAGCTGGGCGGCGGTGACCTGCCTGATCGGCGTCACGACGACGAGTTCGCGCAGCGGAAACAGCGGCAGGCGCAGGATACCGAGCACCAGTGCATAGGCGAGTGCAGCCGAACCGAGCACCAGCAGCACGTCGGCAATCGCGCCGAGCAGGGCCGGCCGGTCCCACAGCCCGGCCGGGGCCTCGCGCTGGCGTTTGCGGATGCGTCGTTCAGCCAAGTTGAGCCATCTCCAGAATGCGCAGGCAGAGATCCTCGAAGCCGATGCCTGCGGCACGCGCCGCCATCGGCACCAGCGAATGCCCGGTCATGCCGGGCGAGGTGTTCATCTCGAGCAACTGGGCTTGACCGTTGTCGCGCAGGATCAGATCGGCGCGGCCCCAGCCGCGGCAGCCGAGGATGTTCGCCGACTCCATGACGTCGGCCTGAATGCGCGCTTCGAGTTCGGGTGCCAGACCGCTCGGACAGAAGTAGCGGGTCTGGTCCGAGAAGTACTTGTTCTGGTAATCGTAGTTGCCCCCTGGCGGCACGATGCGCACCACCGGCAGCGCACGATCGCCGAGGAAGGCACAGGTCAGTTCCTGGCCGGCGACGAAGGCCTCGGCCAGCACCAGCGAATCGTGTTTGGCAGCCAGCGCCCAGGCCGCTCGCAACTGGCCCACTTCGGTCACCTTGGTCGCGCCGACGCTCGACCCTTCGCGTGCTGGCTTGACGAAGATCGGCAGACCGAGATCCGTCACCACTTCCGCCCAATCGGTGTCGGCACGCAGCATGCGATATCGAGGCGTCGGCAGGCCGTGCGCCAGCCAGATCAGCTTGGTGCGCCACTTGTCCATCGAGATCGCCGAGGCCATCACGCCGCTGCCGGTGTAGGGAACGCCGAGTGTCTCGAGCGCGCCCTGCAGGGTACCGTCCTCGCCGCCGCGGCCGTGCAGCGCGATGAATGCCCGCTGAAAGCCTTCGTCCTTCAGGGCGCAGAGCGACTTCTGCGCCGGATCGTACGCATGCGCATCGACACCCCTCGACTGCAATGCCTCGAGCACGGCGATGCCCGACAACAGGGAGATCTCGCGCTCCGCGCCGGATCCGCCGAACAGCACCGCGACCTTGCCGAACCCGCTCACTTGGGCTCTCCGACGATGCGCACTTCGCGCACCAGTTCAACGCCGAACTTGTCGCATACCGTTCGCTGTACCTGGTCGATCAGCGCCTCGATGTCGGCTGCGCTGCCGGCGCCAGCCGGATTGACGATGAAGTTGGCGTGGCGCTCCGAAATGCGCGCGCCGCCGATTGCACGACCCTTGAGGCCCGCGCTCTCGATCAGGCGCGCCGCATGATCGCCCGGCGGATTGCGGAACACCGAGCCGGCGTTGGGCAACTGCAGCGGCTGCGCCGCAATGCGTTTCTCCAGCAGTTCCTTGATGCGGGTGCGCGATGCCTGGCCATCGCCGCGTGGCAAACGGAACCATGCCGCGACGAAGAACTCGTCGTCCGCGAGCAGGTTGCGGACATGGCGATAGCCGATCTCGAAATCCTCCGTGCAACGCTCGTGCAGCGTTCCGCTGCGATCGAGCAGGCGCACGCGCTCGACGATGTTCCAGGTCTCGCCGCCATAGCAGCCGGCATTCATCGCCAGCGCACCGCCGACGGTGCCCGGGATGCCGGCAAGGAACTCGCCACCCACCAGATCGTGATTGGCGGCGAAGCGCGCCACCTTCGGCGAGGCCACACCGGCCTCGGCGTAGATCGCGCGATCTCCTTCGAGTCGCAATGCGCCCAGCACACCGTGCACGAACACCACGGTGCCCTTGAAGCCGCCGTCACGCACCAGCAAATTGGAACCCAGGCCGACGAACAGCAGCGGCTCGCCGACCGGCAGCGCGCGCAGGAATATCGCGAGATCATCCAGATCGGCCGGCACATAGGCCCGCGCGGCGGTCCCGCCGGTTCGCCACGAGACATGCCTGGCCATCGGCTCGTTCTCGCGCAGTTCGCCGCGCCGCGGCGAACTGCCGTGACGAGTGACGGGTGACGAGTGACGGGGGGGTTCCATCATGGCTAGTGGCATGTCACTCGTCACCTGTCACCCGTCACCAGCCTCTGCGGCACGCCGCCGATCGACCCGGCGCCCATCGTGACAACGACGTCGCCGTCACGCGCCGCGTCCAGAATCGCGTTCGGCATCTCGGCGATGTCTTCGACGAACAAAGGTTCGATCTTGCCGGCGACACGGATCGCCCGAGTCAGCGAGCGCCCGTCCGCCGCAACCAGGGGAACTTCGCCCGCCGGATACACTTCGGCCAACAGCAGCGCGTCGGGGGTCGCCAGCACCTTGACGAAATCCTCGAAGCAATCGCGGGTGCGCGTGAAGCGATGCGGCTGGAATGCCAGCACGAGGCGCCGCCCCGGGAAAGCGCCACGCGCAGCGGCGAGTGTGGCCGCCATCTCGACCGGGTGATGGCCGTAGTCGTCGATCAGCGTGAAGCTGCCGCCCGTGGCCAGCGCCACCTCGCCGTAGCGCTGGAAGCGGCGATCGACTCCGTGGAACTCCGCCAGCCCCTTGATGATCGCCGCGTCGGAAACACCGACTTCGGTCGCCACCGCGACCGTCGCCAGCGCATTGAGCACGTTGTGCATGCCCGGCAGATTCAGGGTGATCGGCAGGCGCGAGATCGTGCCGTTTTCGCGCACTGCGACGAAGCGCATCTGGCCACCGACGGCTTCGACGTTCTCGGCCCGTACGTTGGCCGACGGGTCGAGCCCGTAGCGCACGATCTGCTTGGAGACGAAGGGCATGATCTCGCGCACCTGCGGATCGTCGACGCACAGCACCGCGACGCCGTAGAACGGCAGGCGATGCAGGAAGTCGACGAAGGCCTGCTTGAGCCGCGCGAAATCGTGGCCGTAGGTCTCCATGTGATCGGCATCGATGTTGGTCACCACCGAGACCACCGGCGACAGGTGCAGGAACGAGGCGTCGGATTCGTCCGCCTCGGCGACCAGGAACTCGCCCGAACCGAGCCGCGCATGCGCGCCTGCGGCGTTGAGCCGACCACCAATGACGAAGGTCGGATCCATGCCGCCTTCGGCCATCACGCTGGCGATCAAGCTGGTGGTAGTGGTCTTGCCGTGCGTGCCGGCGATCGCGATGCCCTGCTTGAGACGCATCAGTTCAGCCAGCATCAGCGCCCGCGGCACCACCGGGACATGCTTCGACCTGGCGGCGATCACCTCGGGGTTGTCGCCGCGCACCGCCGTCGAAGTCACCACGGCATCGGCACCGCCGATATGCTCGGCCGCATGGCCGATCACCACCTGCGCGCCCATCGAAGCCAGGCGCCGCGTGGCGGCGTTTTCCGACAAGTCGGAGCCGCTGACCGTGAACCCCAGATTCACCAGCACCTCGGCGATGCCGCTCATCCCGGAACCGCCGATGCCGACGAAGTGAATATGTCTGACCTTGTGCTTCATGTCGGTCTCATCGGGCGAGCGCCGCGCAGGCCTCGGCCACCACCCGGGTCGCCTCCGGCCTGGCCAGCGCACGTGCCTTCTGCGCCATGTCGAGCAGGCGCTCGCGCGTCATGCCGCCGAGCAGCCCGGCCAGCCTGGAGGGCGTCAGCTCGCGCTGCGGGATCAGCAGCGCCGCACCCGCATCGGCGAGAAACGCTGCATTGCGCGTCTGGTGATCGTCGACCGCGAACGGGAAGGGGATCAGCACGCTGCCGACCCCGGCCGCCGCGAGTTCGGCCACCGTCAATGCACCGGCACGACAGATCACCAGATCGGCGGCGCCGTAGCGTGCCGCCATGTCGTCGATGAAGGCCAACAGCTCGCCCTCGACGCCGGCCCGGTCGTAGTTGGCACGCAAGGTGTCGAGCTGCCGGGTGCCCGACTGATGGGTGACGACAGGACGCGCGGCCGGATCGATCAGGGCAAGCGACTGCGGCACGATCTCGTTCAGCGCGGTCGCACCAAGACTTCCGCCGACCACCAGCACGCGCAGCGGGCCGCTGCGTCCAGCGAAGCGCTCCGCCGGTGCGGGCAGGATGGCAATGTCCTCGCGCACCGGATTGCCGGCCCACTCTCCTTTGCGCAATGCACCGGGAAAACCTGTCATCACCCGGTCGGCCACGCCGGCAAGCACCTTGTTGGCCAGCCCGGCAACCGAGTTCTGTTCATGAAGCAGCAGCGGCCGGCCGGTCAGCGCGGCCATCATGCCGCCTGGAAACGTGATGTAGCCGCCCATGCCGAGCACTACATCCGGCTTGATGCGCGACAGTTCGCGCAGTGCCTGCCAGAAGCCGCGCAGCAGATTGACCGGCAGCAGCAACTTGGTCAGCAGCCCCTTGCCACGCAGTGCGGCAAAGCGCACCCAGGCCATCTCGTAGCCGCGTGACGGGACCAGCCTGGCTTCCATGCCATCCGGGTTGCCGAGCCAGACCACGCGCCACCCGGCATCGCGCAGGCAGTCTGCCACCGCGAGGCCGGGATAGATGTGACCACCCGTTCCGCCTGCCATGACCATCAGGGTCGGTGACGGGTGACGGGTGACGGGTGACATCGCCGCGCTCATGCAGGCAGTCCCCTCATGAGCTGTCTATTCTCCCAGTCGACTCGCAGCAGGACGGCCACGGCGACGCAGTTGGCGACGATGCCGGAGCCGCCGAAACTCATCAGGGGCAGGGTCAGGCCCTTGGTCGGCAGCAGCCCCATGTTGACGCCCATGTTGATGAAGGCCTGGACGCCGATCCAGATGCCGATGCCCTGGGCGACGAGCGCCGCATAGGGCCGCTCGAGCTGCGCGGCCTGACGGCCGACCGCGAAGGCGCGCTGGACGAACAGCGCGAATAGCGCGATGACCGTCAGCACGCCGACGAAGCCGAGTTCCTCGGCGATCACGGCGAGCAGGAAGTCCGTGTGTGCCTCCGGCAGGTAGAACAGTTTTTCGATGCTGCCGCCGAGGCCGACGCCGAGCCACTCGCCGCGGCCGAAGGCGATCAGCGCATGCGACAGTTGATAGCCCTTGCCGAAGGCGTCGTCCCACGGATTCATGAAACCGAGAATCCGCTCGCGCCGATAGGGCGACAACCAGATCAGCAGCACGAAGCCGGCGATCGCGACCACGGTCAACAAGGTGAAGATGCGCGCGTTGATGCCGCCGAGAAAAAGAATGCCGAAGGCGATCGCGCAGATCACCACGACGGCGCCGAAATCCGGCTCCCGGAGCAGCAGTGCGCCGATCAGCAGGATGACCGCGGCCATCGGCAGGAAACCCCGCTTGAAACTGTCCATCAGCGGCAGCTTACGCACCGTGTAGTCGGCAGCGTAGAGCACGGCAAGAAACTTCATCAGCTCGGATGGCTGGAGATTGATCGGGCCCAGCGGCAGCCAGCGCCGCGCCCCATTGACTTCGCGGCCGACGTGGGGAATCAGCACGATGACCAACAAGCCGACGCCGATCAGGAACAGATAGGGTGCGACCTGCTGCCAGGTGCGCAACGGCATCTGGAACGCGACGATCGCCGCCACCGTGCCAATGCACAGGAATACCGCATGGCGAATCAGGAAGAAATTCTGGCTATGTCCGGTGAACGTGCTGCCCTCGGCGGTCGCGATCGACGAGGAGTACACCATCACCAGGCCGAACAGCAGCAGCGCCACCGCCGGCCACAGCAGCAGCGGGTCGAGTTCGCGCGGCTCGTCCGGGTTCTTGAGCCAGCGCTGGGAGAAGTTGCCTCCGCGTGCCGCGGTGTTCATGCGGCCCTCCCCTCACGGGCGATCAGGGATTGCACCGCGGCGACGAACACCTCGGCGCGGTGTGCATAGCCGCGGAACATGTCGAAACTCGCACAGGCCGGCGACAGCAGCACGGCTTCGCCCGGCCTCGCCAATTCGACGCTGCGGCGTACCGCCTCGTCCATGTCGGCAGCGAACGCCTGCGGCACGCCACGGCCGGCGAGCGCATCGGCAATGCGCTGCCCATCACGCCCGATCAGCACGACCGCGCACGCATATTGGGCAACCGCGTCGCCCAAGGGAGAGAAGTCCTGCCCCTTGCCATCGCCGCCGGCGATCAGCACGACTTTGCGCTGCAAGCCGTGCAGCGCCGCGACCGTGGCACCGACATTGGTGCCCTTGGAATCGTCATAGAACGCGATGCCGCGCCAGTCGGCGACCTTCTCGACGCGATGGGGAAGCCCGCGAAAGCCGCCCAGCGCAGCGAGCATCGGTGGACGCGGCAGGCCGACCGCCTCGCACAGGGCCAGCGCCGCCAGCGCGTTGGCCGCGTTGTGCAATCCGGCCAGCGGCAGCGCCGAAACCGCCAACAGGGGTGTCGTCCCCTGAGCCAGCCACGGAACGCTTTCGGCCGGCACGAGACCGAAGTTCCCCGGCGTCGGCTGATCGAGGCCGAAGCTCACGACGCGCCGCCCGGTCAACGCCATTGCCGCGACACGGGAATCCTGGCGATTGAGCACCTGCACGCCGTTGCCGGCAAAGATCCGCGCCTTGGCGGCCGCATAGCCGTCGAGATCCTGGTAGCGATCGAGGTGGTCGTCGGTCAGGTTGAGCACCGTCGCCGCCTCGGCATCGAGCGTTTCGGTGGTCTCGAGCTGGAAGCTGGAGAGTTCCAGCACCCACAGTTCCGGGAACTGCTTGCGCTCAGCGCAGTCTCGCAGACGCGCCAGCGCTGCCGGGCTGATGTTGCCGGCCACTTCGGCTTTCACGCCTGCCGCGCGGGCCATTGCCCCGCACAGGGTCGTCACCGTGGTCTTGCCATTGGTGCCGGTGATCGCGATGATCCGGCAGCGCTCGCGTTCGCCCAGATCGCGCAATCCCCGGGCAAACAGCTCGATTTCGCCGGTCAGGGCAATTCCGCGTCGCTTCGCCTCCTGTACCAGGGGCTCGCGCTGCGACAGACCCGGGCTGATCGCGATCAGGTCGATACCCGACAGCAGTGGAAGATCGAACGCACCCAAGCGCACCTCGGCCCGCGGAACGTGCTCAACGAGATCTTCCGCGCCGGGCGGCTCGGCGCGCGAGTCGGCAACCCGGACGATGGCACCCGCATGCGCCAGCCAGCGCGCCATTGCCAGCCCGGATTCGCCGAGGCCGAGCACCAGTACGTGTTTGCCGTTCAGTCGCATGATCTCAGCGCAGTTTCAACGTGGATAGACCAAACAGCACCAGCATGATGGTGATGATCCAGAAACGCACCACGACCTGGGTCTCCTTCCACCCGCCGAGCTCGTAGTGGTGATGCAGTGGGGCCATGCGGAAGATCCGCTTGCCACCGGTCCATTTGAAGTACAGCACCTGCAGCATCACCGACAGCGTCTCGGCAACGAACAGGCCGCCCATGATGAACAGCACGACCTCCTGCCGCGCAATCACCGCAACCGTGCCGAGCGCGGCGCCGAGCGCCAGCGCGCCGACATCGCCCATGAACACCTCGGCCGGATAGGCGTTGAACCACAGGAAGCCGAGCCCGGCGCCGGCCATCGCGCCGCAGAACACCGCGAGTTCGGCCGCGCCCGGGATATGCGGCACGCCGAGGTATTTCGAGAACACCGAATGACCGGCGACATAGGCGAAGATGGCAAGCGCCGAACCCACCATCACAGTCGGCATGATGGCGAGCCCGTCCAGGCCATCGGTCAGATTCACGGCGTTGCTGCTGCCGACGATGACGAAGTAGGTCAGTGCGATGAAGCCGATCGTGCCCAGCGGATAAGCCACCGTCTTGAAGAACGGGACGATCAGTTCGAGCTGCGACGGATTGGTCGCCGTCTGCCCGAGGTACACCGCCGCGGCAAGCCCGAGAAGCGATTGCCAGAGATACTTCCAGCGCGCCGGCAGCCCCTTGGGATTGCGATGCACGACCTTGCGCCAGTCGTCCACCCAGCCCACTGCACCGAAGCCCAGTGTCACCAGCAACACCACCCACAGATAGCGATTCGACAAATCGCCCCACAACAGCGTGGTGATGGCAATCGAAACCAGGATCAGCGCCCCGCCCATGGTGGGCGTACCGGCCTTGGTCAGATGCGATTTCGGGCCGTCGTCGCGCACCGACTGGCCGACCTTCTTCGCCGCCAGCCAGCGAATGACGATCGGGCCAAAGATGAACGAGATCACCAGTGCGGTGAGCGCCGCGAGGACCGCTCGCAGCGTGATGTAGCCGAAGACGTTGAACGCCCGGTTGTCCTGGGCCAGCCACTGGGACAGTTCGAGCAGCATGTTCAGGGCGCCTCGGTTTCTTCGCCGGCCGCGATCGCGTCGGCGACCCGCTCCATGCGCATGAAGCGCGAGCCCTTCACCAGCACCGCGGTGTCCGCATCGAGTTCCTTGCGCAGGGCGGCGACGAGATCGTCGGCACTGCGGAAATGGCGTCCGCCGGCGCCGAAGTTCCGCGCGGCAAGCTCCGACAGATCGCCCAGCGCGAACAGTTGGTCGATGCCCTGGCTCTTGGCGTAGCCACCGATCTCGTCGTGATACTGGCCGGCCTGGGCGCCGATCTCGCCCATGTCGCCGAGAACCAGGATCTTGCGTCCGGCGGTTGTCGCCAGCACGTCGATCGCCGCACGCATCGAATCAGGATTGGCGTTGTAGGTGTCGTCGATCAACTGGGCGCCATTGAGCGCCGACCGAAGCTGCAGGCGCCCCTTGATGCCGGAATAGTGCGAGAGGCCACCGACCACTGCGCGCAGGGTGACGCCAGAGGCGAGCGCCGCCGCCGCCGCGGCAAGCGCATTGCGCGCGTTGTGCAGGCCGGGAACCCGGAGCATGAATTCGGCCTCGCCATGGGCGGTGCGCAGCGCGATCGCGCTGGCGAGGCCGCGCTGGCCGACATGTGCCGAAACATCGGCTGGCTGGTCGATTCCGAAGCTCACGACGCGGCGCGAGCGGTTGATCTCACGCCAGTAATCGGCGTAGGCATCGTCGGCATTGACGACGGCGACACCCGAGCTGCCCAGCCCTTCGTAAATCGAACCTTTTTCGCGCGCAACCTCGGCCAGATCGCCCATGCCTTCGAGATGCGCGCGCTGCGCATTGTTGACTACAGCGACCGTCGGTCGGGCGAGACGCGTCAGGTAGCCGATTTCGCTCGGGCGATTCATGCCCATCTCGATCACGGCGGCGCGGTGCCCGCCGTTCAGGCGCAGCAGCATCGTCGGTACGCCGATGTCGTTATTGAGATTGCCGCTGGTCGCCAGCACCGAGTTCTCCGGATCGAGCCGATCGGCCTTCGCCTGTTCGCGCAGGCAGGCGGCGATCATCTCCTTGACCGTGGTCTTGCCATTGCTGCCGGTCACGCCGATCAGCGGAATCTCGAATTTCTGGCGCCAGTGCGCCGCAAGCAAGCCGAATGCGCGCCGCGTATCGTCTACCGCGAGCAGCGGAATGACCTGGGGATGAGATTTCGCCCAGCCCTCGTCGACGATCGCGGCGATCGCGCCGCGCTCTGCCGCGGCGCTCACGAAATCATGGCCGTCGAAGTTCGCGCCGCGCAGTGCGACGAACAACTCGCCCTGGCCGACCGTGCGGGTGTCGGTGCTGACCGCGAGGTAGCTCGGGTTGTCGGCAGTCGCAGCCGCGCCGATGGCATGCGCGGTTTCGTGCAGATCCATCATGAGCGGGCGCCTCGGGCGGCGCGGCGCGCATCGAGCGCGGCCTGGGCATGTGCGACGTCGGAGAACGGATGGCGAACCCCGCCTGCCTCCTGGTAGAGCTCGTGCCCCTTGCCGGCGATCAGCAGAACATCGCGCGCATCGGCCCGTTCGGTGGCCTGGCGAATTGCCTCTGCACGGTCGGTGATCGCAAGCGCATTCGCCGCAGTTCCGGCCATGACGGCGGCGATGATCGCCTGCGGATCTTCGCCGCGCGGATTGTCGGAGGTGACCACCAGCGAATCGGCCAGCCGGCTCGCCACCGCGCCCATCAGCGCGCGCTTGCCGGCATCGCGATCGCCACCGCAGCCGAACACGCAGACGATACGCCCGCCCCGGGCGAGCGCAGTCGGGCGCAGTGCAAGGATCACCTTTTCCAGCGCATCTGGTGAATGCGCATAGTCAATGATCACGAGCGGTTCGCCTGTACCACCCACCGGCTGCATGCGACCCGGCGGCGGCACCAGACAGGCAGCCAGCTCCGCCGCCTGTTCGAACTCGACGCCGACCGCAATCAACGCACCGATCACCGCCAGCAGGTTCGAAACATTGAAGCTGCCGACGAGCCCGGCCTGCACGGCGACCGTCGCGCCATCGCAATCCAGCTCGAACCGCACGCCCGCGCCGCTGTCGTCGATTCCGTTTGCACGCAGCAGATGCACGCCATGCGGTGCTACCAGATCGGCGTTCAGCGTGTAGCCGTACAGCGTGCAGCCGCGCGCGAGCAGGCGCTGCGCCTGGGCCTTGCCGAAGGCATCGTCGAGATTGATGACCGCCGCACGAAGATCGGGCACCTCGAACAGGCGGGCCTTGGCAGCGGCATAGGCTTCCATCGTGCCGTGGTAATCGAGGTGATCGCGGGTCAGGTTGGTGAATACCGCGACCTCGAAGCGGGCACCGTCAGTCCGCCCCTGCTCCAGGCCGATCGATGACACTTCCATCGCCGCGGCCTGCGCACCGGCTGCGACGAAGCGCGCCAACTGGGCATGCAGCGCAATGCCATCGGGCGTGGTGTTCGGGCTGTCGATCAGCGCACCGGGAAAACCATTGCCCAGCGTACCGATGATCCCGCATTTGCGCCCATGACGCGCCATCGCCTGGGCGATCCACTGGCTGACCGAGGTCTTGCCATTGGTGCCGGTGACACCGATCAGATCGAGGTTCTCGGATGGACGCCCATAGACCAGATGCGCCAGATGGCCCGACAAGGGCTGCAAGCCCTCGACCGGAATGTTCGGCGCAATCCATTCGGCATGCCACGAAAAGCCCTCGCGCTCCCACAACACGGCACCGGCGCCGGCGCGCAAGGCATCCGGAATGAATCGGCGGCCATCGCTGCGATGGCCCGGATAGGCCACGAAGACATCGCCGGCGTGCACCGCGCGCGAGTCGGCGCACAGGGCGCTTGCCGCCGCGCCCTGCTCGCGCAGCCGGCTCAGCAGATCGGTCGCCCGTTGCGACGCTGCGGCGCTCACATGCTCTCCCGCACGGCTTCGACATCCTTCGCCACCTGCAGCGGGGCGAGCGGCGAATCGGGCGCGATGCCGAGCGCACGCAGGCTGCCGGCCATGACGGTGGAAAACACTGGTGCCGCGACATCGCCGCCGTAGTACTTGCCGCCGGACGGCTCGTCGATCATCACTGCCACGATCAGCCGCGGGTCCGAGGCCGGCGCCAGACCGACAAACGAGGACACGTATTTGTTTGCGTAGACGCCTGCTTCGAGCTTGTGCGCGGTACCGGTCTTGCCGGCTACGCGGTAACTCTGGATCTGCGCCTTGGGCGCCGTACCGCCCGGCAGCACCGCGAGTTCGAGCATGGCGCGCACTTCACGCGCGGTCTGCGCGCTGAACACCGCCTTGCCGGGCGGCGGCGGCGTGTCGACCCGGGTCAGGGAAAGCGGCAGCAGGTCGCCCTGGCGGGCAAACACCAGGTAGGCATGGGCCATCTGCATCAGGCTGACCGAAATGCCATGCCCATAGGCCATGGTAGCCTGCTCGATCGGGCGCCACGACTTGGCGGGACGCAGCCGGCCGCCGGCTTCGCCCGGGAAGCCCAGCCTGAGCGGCGCGCCGAAGCCGAGATCGTCGAACATCTGCCACATGTGCTCGGGCGAAAACGACAGGGCCAGCTTCGCCGCACCGACGTTGGAGGACTTCTGTATCACCTGGGCGACGGTCAGCACGCCATGCGGGTGAGCATCGGAGATCGTGGCCGAGCCGATGGTCAGACGCCCCGGCGCAGTCTCGATCGGCGTGTCGAAGCGGAACTTGCCCTGGTTCAGGGCCATTGCCGCGGTGAACGGCTTGAGCGTCGAACCCGGCTCGTAGGTGTCGGTCAACGCGCGATTGCGCAGTTGAGCCCCCGACAGGCGCACTCGATTGTTCGGGTTGTAGGTCGGCAGGTTCACCAGCGCGAGCACCTCGCCGGTCCTGGCATCGAGCACCACGATGCCGCCGGCGCGCGCCTTGTTGACCTCCAGCGCCTCGCGCAGACTGGCATAGGCCAGATACTGGATCTTGGCGTCGAGTGCGAGCTGCACATCGCGGCCGTCCTGCGGCGCGCGGATGGATTCGACGTCTTCGACGATCTGTCCGCGACGGTCCTTGATCACGCGGCGCGAACCGGGCTTGCCGGCAAGCTGCGATTCATAGGCGAGTTCGATGCCTTCCTGGCCCTTGTCCTCGACGCCGGTGAAGCCGAGCACATGCGCCGTCACATCGCCGCCCGGGTAATAGCGGCGGTATTCCTGTTGTTCGTGAATGCCCGGCAGCTTGAGCGCGGCGATCTGCTGCGCGACATCCGGCGCAATCTGCCGCTTGAGATAGACGAAGTCTTTCTCGGTCGCAACCTTGCGCGACAGCTCGCGCGCGTCGATGCCGAGCAAGGCCGCCAACTGGCGAGATTGGGCCGGCGTCAGCTTGACGTCCTCCGGAATCGCCCAGATCGACTTGACCGGCGTACTCACCGCCAGCACGTCGCCATGGCGATCGACGACGCGACCGCGGGTCGCCGGCATTTCGATCACCCGCGCGTAGCGCGACTCGCCCTTGGCCTGAAGGAACTCGTTGTTCACGCCTTGCAGAAACAGGCTGCGCGCAACCAGCGCGACGAAGCCGCCGATCATCAGGAGCAGCACGAAACGCGAACGCCACTGCGGCAGCAACTGCGACAGCAGTGGATTGCGGTTGAAGGTTACGCGCCGGCTCATTTGCTGTTCTTCGCGGCGGGCGCTTCGACGGCCAGGATCTGACCTGTCGCCGGTGCGCGCATGGCCAGCCGCTCGCGCGCGATTCTCTCGATGCGCGCGTGCGCCGCCCAGGTACTCTGTTCAAGCTGCAACTGTCCAAACTCGACTTCCAGCGCACGCATTCGCCCCTGTTCGCGCTCGATCTCGGTCACCAGCTTGCGCGACTGGTGCTGCGCGGCGACCACGCCGAGCGCGCTCGCCACGATCAGCGCGGCCAGTGCGGAATTCAATCGCAGCATGCTTACGCCCTTTGCGCCACGCGCAGGATTGCACTGCGCGCGCGCGGGTTGGCGGCGATCTCCGCATCCGATGGCCGGATCGGTTTGCCGACGAGCTTGAGCCGCGGTTGTGGCAATTCGCGGGCACGAATCGGCAGGCGCGCGGGCAATTGCGGCGGACGCGATTCGTCACGCAGGAAGCGCTTGACGATGCGGTCCTCGAGCGAATGGAAGGCGATCACCACAAGGCGGGCGCCGGGCGCGAGCAGGGATGTCGCCTGTGGCAACACTAGCGATAACTCCTCAAGCTCCTGATTGATGAAAATCCGTAGAGCCTGGAAGCTGCGCGTCGCGGGGTGCTGCCCCGGCTCGCGCGTGCGGACCGCTTTCTCCACGAGTGCGGCAAGTTGCCGGGTGGTTTCGACTGGCCGCTCCGCGCGAGCAGCAACAAGCGCCTTTGCAATCGCATCAGCAAACCGTTCTTCCCCATAGTCCCGAAGCACCCCCCTGATCTCCGTCGCCTGCGCCTGCGCCAACCACTGCGCCGCGGTCCTGCCGCGGCTTGTATCCATACGCATGTCGAGCGGTGCATCGAGACGAAAACTCATGCCGCGCCCTGCGTCGTCCAGTTGCGGCGAGGACACGCCCAGATCCAGCAGCACGCCATCCAGCCGGGTCGCACCGCACCCGCTTAACACGTCGGCCAGGGCCGAAAACGGGGCATGGGTCAGGCTGAATCGCCGATCCGCCATCGCACCGCCTGCCTCGATCGCCTGCGGGTCGCGATCGAGCGCAATCAGCCTTCCCGCCTCGCCCAGCCGCGCCAGAATCGCCCGGCTGTGTCCGCCGCGACCAAAGGTCGCATCGACATACGTGCCGTCGCTGCGCACCGCCAGCGCCTCGACCGCCTCCTCCAGCAGCACCGGCACGTGCTGCAGGTTCCGGCTCACAGGCGCAGCTTCTCCAGCTCCGGCGGCAACTGAGACAGGTCCATCGCGAACGAATCCTCCTGCTGCCGCTCCCAGCCCACGTCGGACCAAAGTTCGAATTGGTCGCCCTGTCCGACCAGCCAGACTTTCTTTTCGAGGTGAGCGCGCGCACGCAACTCCGGGGGAATCAACAGCCGGCCGGCGCTGTCCAGGGTTTCGGGACTGGCATTGCCGACAATTAGGCGGCGCACCTTGGCGGATGCATCGTCCATACTGCCGCGAGCGAGCACTTCGTCGCGAATCGGCCCCCAGACCGGCTCCGGATAGATCAACAGGCAGCGATGCGGATGCACGGTGATGACCACTTGACCGCCACAGGCGGCCATCAATTCGTCGCGAAAGCGCGTCGGCACACCGAGCCGCCCTTTCACGTCGAGATTGAGCGCAGCCGCTCCCTGAAACATCCTGTCCCCCTACCGGGCATGATCCGCTTGGTTTTAGAGCAAAAAATACACTATTGCCCACTTTTTCCCACTAATCTCCACTTTATGGTGGAATCCTCGCCCGGTCAAGGGCAGGTCAAAGTTTTTTGTGTCAACACAAGCACTTAACGTGGTTTTCCATACAGCATCGCTGCGAAAACCCTTTAAACAACAGACACTTGGAGGGAGGGCTCCGCCCGCTTGGCGGGCCCTCCCGCCCTCCTCTCCGGCGCAAGCGCTCACTTGGCCGAGCGACCGGCGTTCACGAGGCCGCCCGACGGCAGCCCTGCGAGCCGCACCAGATGGCGGTCTACAGGTGCCCATCGCCAGGACGTCTAATCCATACGGCTTTTCGAAGTGCAGTGCCGTAGATCGCCATCTGGTGAGGCTCGCAGGGCAGGGCACCATGAAAGACCGTCGCGCGGGGCCGCGCCGACGGCGCGCTCACCCGACGGCCGGGACCGCCGCCCTACCCCCGGTTGCGGATCTGGTCCAGAATGAACAATGGAGCGCGGATTCGCCAAGGCGAGAAGCCCGCCTCGATTCGCGCCCCATGTAGAAGACAAAACCATGCCGCCACTACCGGAAACCCTGCTCGCCTGGCTCGACGAGGGCACCGATCAGGGGGTCTATGTCCTCTCACGCGGCAAGCTCGAATACGCCAACGCCGCGTTCCAGGCCGTGCTCGACGAGGACGCCCTCGACCTTGCCGAGTTCGTCGGCCGCTCGCGCATCCTGCCCGAGCACGGCGAAGCATCCGCCAGGCAGCCGACTGGCGACGAAAAAGCACCCCTTCGCTTGCCTTCGCAACCGGTGCGCCTGGCAGCCCGCGACGGCGCGGTGCACCGCCTGGTCGCGCAGGAGTGGCTAATCCGAAGCCGGGACGGCGCGCTGATCGTCGGCTGCATCAGCCCGCCGACCGATACGGCGGACTCCGATCATGCGCTGCTGCGCGTCGCGCTTTACGACGCGCTGACCGGTTTGCCCAACCGCAGCCTGCTGGAGGACCGGCTGTTTCAGGCGATCGCCCGCGTCCGCCGCAACGGCAAGCTAGCCGCCTTGCTGTATGCCGACCTCGATGGCTTCAAGCCGGTCAACGATCGCCACGGTCATCAGGCGGGCGACCTGGTTCTGCAGACTGTCAGTGGGCGGATGCTCGCCTGCGTGCGCGAAACGGACACCGTCGCGCGAATCGGCGGCGATGAATTCGCGATCGTGCTCGAGCAACCCGAGCATGTGAGCCAGGTCAGACTGGTCGCGAAAAAGCTCATTGCCAGTGTCGGCGAACCCATCGAATTGCCGAGTGGCGCCGCCGTGTGCGTCAGTTGCAGTATCGGCATCAGCCTGTGCCCGACCAATGGCATGAACCTGCGTGCCCTGATGAATGCGGCGGACCAGGCGATGTACCTGAGCAAGAACCAGGGCAGCGGGCAGTTCCGGGTATCGGCCGAATCTGCGGTGGCTGTCGAGCCGCTCGAATGGATGGACGAGCATGAGGCGGGCTCGATCGGCGTCGCGGAAATCGATCGCCAGCACGAAGAACTCATCGCAATGGCCAACCGCCTCCACCATGCGATCGACAACTCGGAGAGCTACGCCGTCCAGTCCTCGTTGCTCGACCACCTGATCAGCTTCGCCCAGTTTCACTTCGCCAGCGAGGAAGCACTGATGGATCGCTATGACGATCCGGGCGCCGAGGCACACAAGCGCCAGCATGCGCAACTGATCGCCCAGGTGCTGTTCTTTCGCCATGCGCTGTCGAACAGCGACAGCCAGATGATCCTCTCCGCCCTGCGTCCCTGGCTGATCCGCCACATCAGGAGCTGCGATCGGGAACTCGGCATCTTCCTGCAGGCGCAGGGGGTTCGATAGGCGCGCCGGCCTGCCCGTTTCAGGCGGGCGTTCTCGGGGCGGAATTTCACCCGCCTCGACCGCATCATGTCGAATGGATTGGCGGCGGGTGATCACGTGAACGCGCGCGAATCCTCCAGCGAGTATCCGCGTCGCGACCCGCAGCACGTCATGGGCCGCTACTCCGGGGCGACTGCCTGTTGCACCGGGCCTTCGTGTTCCATGCGCGGCTCGTCGACTGCGGAAAACAGTGGCAGGGATTCGCCCAGGGGTGATCGCGGCTGCCGGTCGGGCCGGGCATCTTCGGCGCTCAAGGCGGACACGCGCACACCGAGCAGGCGCAGCTTGCGATCGAGCCGCACGCGCTTCAGGCAGGCCCGCGCGGCCTTCCGGATTTCGAGTGCGTCCGCGGTCGGCCGCGGAATCGTCAGGTCGCGCGTGACGGTGCGGAAATCGTCGAAGCGCAGCTTGATGCCGATGGTGCGCCCGAGGTAGCGCCGCTTCTGCAGATCCTGCGCGACCTGCGCGCATAGACGGGTGAAGATCGCGCTGAGTTCGGCGCGGTCGCGCAGCGGATGCAGATCACGCTCGAAGGTGGTTTCGCGGCTGCGCGAGCGTGGCTCGGATTCGGTGACGATCGGCCGCTCATCCCTGCCATGCGCGACCTCGTTCAGCCATCTGCCATAGTTGGCGCCGAAACGTTCGATCAGCGCCAGCGGGTCGTGCCGCGCGAGTCCGCCGATACTCTCGATGCCCATGCCATTGAGCTTCGCACTGGCCTTGGGGCCGACACCATTGATGCGCCCGACCGGCAGAGGCCAAACGCGCCGCTCGAGATCTCCCGGCCCGAGGATCGTCAGCCCGTCCGGTTTCTCTAGGTCGGAGCAGATCTTGGCCAGCAGCTTGTTGGGCGCGATGCCGATCGAGCAGGTGAGCCCAGTCGCATCGACTATGCGCTGCTTGAGCATGCGGCCGAGCGCGGTCGTCTCACCTTCCACATCGGTCAGATCGACATACACCTCGTCGATGCCGCGATCCTCGATCCGCGTTGCGAGGCTCGCGATGGCGGCCTTGAACAAGCGCGAGTATTTGCGATATTCGTCGAAGTCGACCGGCAGAAAGATGCAGTCGGGACACAGCTCGAGCGCCTTGCGCGCCGGCATCGCCGAGCGCACGCCAAATCGGCGGGCGACATAGTTGGCGGTGGTCACCACGCCGCGACCACCTCGCCCGCCGATCGCGACCGGCAGCTCGCGCAGTTCTGGCCGGCGCAGCAATTCGACCGAGGCATAGAACGCGTCCATGTCGATGTGGGCAATTCGTCGCACTGGCACAGTCTAAACCGCGCACCCGCAACGGCGCCTTACCGGCACGGCCACGTGCCGCCGATCCGCCGCCGATCGATGCTCTGGAACCCGCATGGATACTGGGCCTTGAGGCACCTGCCAGCGCCGGAATCAGCGTCTACAGCGCGAGCCGGATCGGCTCGACATGCTGGCCCGCCGGCAGGACATCGCCGATGCGCGCGGCCCGTTGATAGCCGAGCGCCCGCAGCGCCGCGATGCAGGCGTCGGCCCGCTCGGCCGGCAGGCTGGCGAGCAGGCCGCCAGCGGTCTGCGGGTCGAACAGCAACGGGTAGTTCGGGTGCTGGAGGGCCTCCTCCTGGTTGCGCAGCGCGCGGCGCAGGCGCACGTTCGCCGGTTGCAGCGAACTGAGAATGCCGGCAGCGGCAGTCTCGACCGCGCCGTCGAGCACCGGCAGCGCGGCGAGGTCGAGTTCGACATCGACACCCGAAGGGCGCGTCATTTCGACCAGGTGGCCGAGCAGGCCGAAGCCGGTCAGGTCGGTACAAGCGGTGGCGCCATGCTCGATCAGACAGCGTGCGCCGAGCCGATTCGACTGCGACATCGATACCAGCGCGTCATCGATCCAGCGACCCGTGGCCCTCAGGCGGGCGTGCGCCGCAAACAGTGTGCCGGTGCCGATCGGCTTGGTCAGGATCATCACATCACCCGCGCGCATGCCGCCCTTGCGCATAACAGCCGCCAGGCGTTCGTCGATCAGGCCATTGACGGCGAAGCCCAGCGCCAGTTCCCTGCCCTCGCCGGTATGACCGCCGACCAGCGCGCAGCCGGCCTGGTTGAGCACATCGACTGCGCCGGACATCATCTGGAACAGGGTGTCCTCGACCTTGCTTTCGAGGCCCGGCGGTACGGTGGCGATGGCGGTGGCCGACTGCGCTTCGGCACCCATGGCGAAGATGTCGCCGAGCGCGTGATTGGCGGCGATCTTGCCGAACAGCCAGGGATCGTCGATGAAGGCGCGAAAGAAATCGACCGTATGCACCATCGCCTTGCCCGGCGGCACGCGGACAATGGCAGCGTCATCGGGCGCGTGGAGGCCGATCAGCACGTCGTCACGCTCGATCGGGCTGACCGCGGCGAGCGCGCGCGACAACACGGTGGCACCGACCTTCGCGCCGCAGCCGCCGCAGCGCATCGCGATCGCCGAAATGGCTTGTGCGGATTCGGCTTTGTCGAGCGGTACCGCGGTTCCGCTGGCGCCGGACTTCTCCGCCATCTCCGGCAGATCGCGGAACTTCGCCATGAAGCGTTGGTCGATCCAGTCCTTCCAGCGCCACACCCAGGCACCCTCGGCATGGACCACGCCGCGCGAGGCCACGGCGCAGCGATCGCCGGTGCTGATCAGGGCAAGCCAGCGGCGTTGCGGCCGGTAGCTGCGCAACGGCTGTTCCAGGACCGCACGACGCAGATTCTCCGCCAGCGGCTTGCCCTGGCGCACCGCGAATACGCCGGCCTTTTCCAGCGGCGTGTCGACCATCGACGCGCAATCGCCGGCGGCGAAGATCAGCGGATCGCTTAGCGTCTGCAGGGTGTCACGCACCAGGATGAAGTCGCCATCGTCCAGCGCCAGGCCGGTATCGCGCAACCATACCGCACCGCCGGCCTGGGTGACCCAGACGATCTCGTCGGCATCGAGCGACTCGCCGGGCCGGGTGCTCAACCGACCACGCGCGACCTGGCTCACTTTGGCCGTGCGATGTACGACGACACCGCGCACCGTCAGCACCCGCTCGAAGCTCTGCCGCACGCGCGCATTGTGGGTCGGCAGGATTTCCGGATCGGCCGAGAACAGATGAAAACGCAGTTCGTCGGGATCACGCCCCAGTTTGCGCATCTCGTTACGCAGGCGGAACTGCATTGCCAGGGTGAGTTCGACGCCGCCTGCGCCGGCGCCGACCAATGCGATCGTGGTCGGCCCGGCATGGCGGCAGACCCGCTCGAGCAATGCCAGCCAGCGCTCGTTGAAGCGCCGGATCGGCTTGACCGGAATCGCATTGTCGGCCGCGCCCTCGACCTGCGTCATGTCCGGCGTCGAGCCGATGTTGATCGACAGCCTGTCGTAGGGTACCGGCGGACGATGCCTGCACAGCACCTTGCGGTTCTCCCGGTCGATGCCAACGACTTCGTCGCGATAAAAGCGCGCGCCGGCGAACTCGGCTAGCCGGCGCAGATCGATATGCACGTCATCGTAGCCGTAGTGCCCGGCAATATAGCCGGGCAGCATGCCGGAGTACGGTGTGTGTGTATCGGTGCACAGCACGGTCAGGCGCACGCCGGGCAGCGGCTGCATGCCAAAGCGCTTGAGCACCACGACGTGGCTGTGTCCGCCGCCGACAAGGACGATGTCTCTGAGGACCGGTTGTTCGGGCGTTTGCATCGCAGAATTCTACTTATGTCGGTTTCACCAGGTCATCAACAAGCTCACGCAGCGCCGCATGTTCCGCCCGCGGCGCGAACAGAGCGGCACGCCTGGCGCACTGACGGGCGAGGCGTGCCAGCAGGCCGTCAGCCTTGCCCTGCGTCGCGCGGCATTCCATGATCATGGCGACGAGCCCATTCACATCGCCGAAATCGAAGTAGCCGGCGTAGTCCACGCCCAGCATGCCGACATTGCCGTCGATGCGCGAGGCCATCACCGGCGTACCGCTGCAGACCGCTTCCATGACCACGTGTGCGCCGCCCTCGATCCGGCTGGCGTGGATCAGCAGGTGGGCACGCTGAATGCGCCGCCGCGCGGCTTCGTACGGCTGCCCGCCGAGCCAGCGGTAGTTTGCGGAATCGGCCATGGTCGCTCGCGCCGCCTCACCGAGGGCCGGATCGAGCGCTTCACCGATGTGATCGATCAGGATGTCGGAATAGCCTGCCATTTGCCGTGCAGCAGCAAACAACGTGTCGGGCGATTTCTCGTCGCGCAGATGGCCGACCATAAGCGCGCGCAATCGGCGCAGACTCTTGGACAACGGTCGACGTGAGGTTGTCGACTGGAATATCACCCGAGTCTTCGCCCGCGCTTCCGCCGGCACCGCAAGCGGGCCGCGTTCCTGCAGTACGACCAGCCGGTCGGCCAAGCGCAGCGATCGTTGCGCGATCGCATCGCTGCCGATGTCGCGGTACAGGTCGGTGCCGGTCAGCACCACCGCCAGCCCGCCCGACGGATGGGCCGCGCGCCAGGCGACGATGGAGGGCGCCGAGCGCCGAGCGTGCAGCGCGAGCATGATCTGGTCGTCATCGGCGTTCGGGTCAGGCCACTGCCTGACGATGCGCGTCGGACAGCGCGGCGAAAGGAATCGCTGCCAGCGGCGCGCGGTTTGCCAGTTGCCGTTGTTGGCATCGGCGAGCGCCGGGCTCACAATGACGACTCGACAACGGCTTCTCGACGGCCCCGCGCTCACGACTCATGCCCGAGATGTTGATACCGGACTCGCGATGGCCCGCAGCGCGCAGCGCGCGCGAAGGCGATTCCGCAGCGCTCGCGGCTGCCTTGCTGGCGACGCGCACGCGCACGCTGGCCCTGCTGGCCGCCTATGAAGCGACGCTCGGCCCGGATCTGCATGTCGCCTACTCGCCCCAGCTCAACCCGCCCTTGTGGGAAGTCGGTCATGTCGGCTGGTTCCAGGACTACTGGATCGCCCGGAATCGCCAACGGTCTGCCGGCATCGCCTGCGATCCGGATCACCCGCGTCCGGACGGGCGGCTGCCCGGGGCCGATGCGCGCTACAACTCCAGCGTGGTCGAGCACACGACCCGCTGGCGTTTGCCGCTGCCCGATCTTGCCGCCACTCGCGCCTGTCTCGAAGCCGGACTCGTCGAGACGCTGGACCTGCTGGCGCGCACACCGGCAGACGACGAGGCGCTGTACTTCTTCCGCCTCGTTCTGTTTCACGAAGACATGCATGCCGAAGCCGCAACCTATATGGCGCAGGCGCTCGACATCCCGCTGCCGCCAGCCTTGTCGAACGGCCTGTCGGCCGAATCGCCCAGGTCGACGGTGCTTCGCATACTCGGCGGGGATTGGCGCCTGGGTTACGACGGTCCGGGTTTCGCGTTCGACAACGAGTTGCAGGCACACACCGTCCCGGTCGCTGCGTTCGAGATCGACGGCGCGCCAGTCACCTGGGCAGGCTATCTTCCCTTCCTCGAATCGGGCGGCTACCGCGAGGCACGCTGGTGGTCGGCAGACGGCTGGCAGTGGCGCACGAGCAACACGATCGAAGCGCCGCGCTATCTGCGGCAAGTCGACGGTGAGTGGCAGCATCAAATGTTCGGGCAATGGCAGCCCTTGACTTTGACATCGCCCGCAGTACACCTGACTTGGTTCGAGGCCGACGCCTGGTGCCGCTGGGCGGGGCGCCGCTTGCCGAGCGAAGCCGAATGGGAATGCGCCGCCCTGTCCGACAAGGAATTTCATTGGGGCGATGTGTGGGAATGGACGGCCAGCCCCTTTCTGGCCTACCCGGGCTTTTGTGCCCACCCTTACCGTGACTATTCGGCGCCATGGTTCGGCACGCGCCACGTTCTGCGCGGCGCCAGTCGGGCGACGTCGCCGAACATCGCGCATCCGCGCTATCGCAACTTCTTCACGGCGGAACGCAATGATATTCACGCGGGATTTCGCAGCTGCGCGGTCGACGGCTAACTCGCTGATGCCGCTCACGCCGATCCCTCAAGCCTGGGCCAGAAACACGGCGAACCAGCCGCGCTCGTCGGTCCACCGTCGAATGGCCGAAAAACCAGCATTCGCGAGCAATGCAGCGAAATCCTCGGCGCGCCACTTGTAGGAGTTTTCGGTGTGAATGCGCTCGCCGGCTGCAAACCGCCGCTCGCCGCCGGGCCAGCGAACGGTGAGGGCGCGCAGCGCTTCCAGGTGCATCTCGATGCGCGAGTGCGCGGTGTCGTAGAACGCGACGTGTCGCCAGTCGGCCAGCGCGAAATCGGTGCCGGTCAATCGGTTGATGTGCAGCAGCAGATTGCGGTTGAAAGCGGCCGTGACCTGAAGCGGATCATCGTAGGCGGGTTCCAGCACTTCGACCGGCTTGACCAGGTCGACGCCGATCAGCAGCCCGCCTCCGCGGCATTCGCCTTGCACCTGGCGCAGGAAATCGAACGCCTGATCGGGGGTGAAATTGCCGATGCTCGACCCGGGATAGAACAGCAGGCGCGGCTCGTCTCCGATTTCCGTCGGCAGTTCCAGACGGCTGGAAAAATCCAGGCCGACACCGACGAGTTCCATTGCCGGATGCTGCCGTTGCAAGAGTTCGAGCGAGTGCCGAAGGAAGTCAACGGAAATATCGACCGCGACGTAGCGCTGCACGCCGAACGGCACGAACAAGCGCGCCGCCTTCTCGCAGTTGCCGGCGCCCAGGTCGACCAGGGTCGCGGCCCGCGGTCGGTGAAGCGCAATCTCGTCGCCATGGCGGGCGAATATCGCCGCCTCGGTTCGGGTCAGGTAATACTCGTCCAGCTCGGTGATGGCGGCGAACAGGCGTGAGCCGAGCGCATCATAGAGATACTTGGGTGAAGTGGAAGCCGGCTGCGCCGCCAGTCCGCGCAAGAGCTCGGCGCGAACCGATGCGGGTTGTTCCTGGCCGATCTGGATCAGGCGGGGCGAACGCACTGCCATTCGGCTCTCGCCTTGCCCTCGGCCACGGCATCGGCCGGCGGTAGGCTGCCCGACCGAGCATGACTCATGAACCCACCTCCATGGAGAGCGCGGCGACAGACATGTCCATGTCGTGGCTGGCAACGGGTTCCGGTTCGTGACCGGCATAGGGCGCCGGCCAGCCGAGCAGCTCACTCGCCTCCTCACAGCGCCGGCGCAGTTGGCGGCCATCGCGTCCGCCCAGATGAACGATGCCGTAGCGGTAGCTGCCGAGCCATTTGAAGTCGCGGGCCACCGAGCCCCGCGACTTGGGAAACGCGAACAGCAGCCCATCCGAAAACCGCTGTGCGAAGTCCCGCTGCTGCGCCGGCCTGGGCATTGCCGGCCTGTGATCCGGTGCGAACACCCGATAGACGAAACTCGCGGCGGCCCCGGCGGTCGGCTTGCTGCGCGGGAGCAAGCCAGGGTCGCGCCCATAGGCGAGCTCGAGCGCCACGCGATGCAGATCCAGCCCGGCCACCCGCAGGTAGAGGTCGGAGAACTGGGCGGCCATGCGAGGGTTGAATTCGATGACCGTGAGCTTGCCCGAAGCCGGGTCGTAAAAGAACTCCATGTTGAACAGGCCGTGCGCGAACCCGACCGCGGCAAGAAAGCGGCGCGCAACGTCGAGTGCCTGTTGCCGCGCCTCGGCTGCAATCCGGCATGGATAGTCGAAGCGCATGAACGCCCGGGTGCCCGGATACATCACCGATTCGACGATCCCGACCTCCTGCAGCCGGTCCTCGAAAACATAGCCATCGAGGTTGTATTGCCGCCCGTGCACCGGCTGCTCGATCAGCATGCGATGCGCCGTGCCGGCTTCGGGCAGCGCTGCGCGCGCGACGCGCTCGAACGGCTCGACCAGATGGCGGATCACCCACAGCTCCCAGGCGCCGAAGCGGGTCAGGGCCTGCAGTTCCTCGCGGCTACCGACCGAGCGCGCCAGCACCGAGAATGCCGCCTTCACCGGCTTGACGAACAATGGATACTCGAGCCCCGTCGGGGCCGGGTCGCCGTAGCGGGCAGCCAGTGGGGCGAATGGCAGGTTGGCGCGCGGACAGACTTCCTGCAGAACACGCCGCGCATGCAGCTTGTGCTGACAGGCCAGCACCGCACCGACCGGCGTTCCCGGCCAGCCCATGCGCTCGGCCAGCATGGCGGCGGCAAGCGCACCGAACTGCTCGTGATTGGAGGTCACGGCCCGCCAGCCGGCTCGCCCGGCCTTTCGCGCCAGGCGTTCGACAAAGCGCTCGAGATCGAAGAACGCGAGATGGGCGTTGCTCGGAAAGCTGAACAGGTCGAAGCCTTCGGAATCAACGGGAAACTCGCTCGCCCAGCGACCGAAGCCGGTCAGATCCCAATCGTAGTTGAACAGGACCAGTGTTGCGGGGCGTACGGCGCGGCTCATGCGCCCGCGGTGCGCCGCACGCGCCATCTGTCGATCAGCTTCTTCGTCAGCAGCGGCAGCACACCGACGGCAATCAGCGCGGTCACCATGCCCGGGGAGAAGACCGATGCAAGCGAATCGATACGGACCAGTTCCCGGCCGGCATTGACGTACACCGCGGTGCTCGCCAGCATGCCGACGAAGCTCACCCAGACGAATGTCCGGGTCTTCATGGCGGTCACACCGAACAGCAGATTGACCAGCGCGAACGGAATGACGGGCAGCAGGCGCAGACCAAACAGGTAGTGCGCGCCCTCGCGCGCCAGCCCGGCGTCGATGTCGGCGAGCCGGCTTCGGTAGCGTCGCTCGACCGGGCCGCGCAGCAGATGACGCGAACCCAGCATCGTCAGCGTCGCCCCGAGCGTGCATGCGGTCAGGCAGAGCAGCGTACCGCCGATCAATCCGTGGCTCGCCCCGGCAAGCAGCATCAGTAGCGAGGCACCGGGCAACGCCAGCGCGGCGATCACGACATACAGACAGAAGAACGCGCAAGTCGCCTCGAGTGGGTGGGCGCGATGGAAATCGATGACGTTCGCCTGGTGTTGAAGCAGCCATGCCAGATTCGAGCGGTCTGCGAACACATCGGCATGGGAGGCCGCGCTCACGACAGCGGCAAGCAGTAGCAACGCACCGATCGCCAGAGCCCATTTCTTCTTGTGATTCACGGCGAAAGCGTGTCCTTTGCCAAGAGTTCAGACGAATCGTCGTCGCCAATCGAATGGCGCAGCGCCCGGCCGAGCAAAGTTCCCAAGCTGCGGCTGCCGGACACGACGCGTTCGAGCATTTCAGCATGACGCGGCTTCCAAGGCAAACGCGCGGGGAATCAGTCGACAGCGCCGCAGTGCGTCGCGACAGCAGTTGGAAGCGGACACCAATGCGCGCGACAATTGGAGCGTCAAGGAATCGAGACAAACATGAACGTACGCAGATTGCTCGCGGGACTTGCCCTCGTCTGCGTGGTGACGATGGGCGCAACGATGATGATCCAGGACAACCTGCTCTACTTCCCCGAGACAGCCACGCAGGCGAGCATGGTCACCGACCGGCTGGCGGCATGGCCGTCGCCACAGGCGTTTCGCGGCCTGGTGGCCGAGCCGCGGGGCAGCCCGCGCGGGACCGCGATCGTCTTCCACGGCAATGCCGGGCATGCCGGCCACCGCGAGTTCTATGCGCGAACGCTCACGCGTCTCGGGCTGCGCGTCATCCTCGCCGAGTACCCGGGTTACGGGCCGCGCGAGGGCGCACTCGGCGAGCACAGCCTGGTCGCGGATGCCCGGCAGACCATCGAGCTCGCCCATCGCCAATTCGGCGGACCGCTGCTGCTGATCGGCGAATCGCTCGGCGCGGGAGTCGCCGCCGCGGCAGTCGCCGGGCAGCGCGCGGCGGTCAGCGGCTTGCTGCTGATCACACCGTGGGACCGGCTGGCGAGCGTAGCCGCCCATCATTACCCGTTTCTGCCGGTGAAGCTTCTGCTGCGCGATCACTACGACAGCGTAGCCAACCTCGCCACGATCGACTGCCCGATCGTGGTTGCCGTCGCCGACGATGACAACATCGTGGCGGCCCGTTTCGGCCGCGCGCTGCATGAATCCCTCGCCGCCCCCAAGCTGCTGAAGACCGTACGCGGCGCGGGCCACAACGACTGGTTCGACCGAGTCGACGAAGCCTGGTGGCAGGAGGTCATCGGCTTTCTGCTGAACGGGGCGAGGCGGAAATGATTCGTCCTGCCACTGCCTTTATGCGTCGCCGGATCGCGCCGGCGGGTGCGGCGCCGAGGCGATAGCACCGATCACAGCCCCGAGGGTCACGCAGACCAGCCCGAACACGGTGATCGCGTCGATCGGCTCGCCCAGCAGCGGAACGGCCGCCACCGCCGTGATGCCGGGCACCAGCGCCAGCACCAGCGCGGCCTTGACCGGGCCGATGGTCTGGGCAGCGTAGGTAAACAGCAAGCCGCCGCAGATCGCCACGACGATGCCGTGATAGCCGCCCTGCAGGATTATCTGCGCCGTCGGCGCCGTCGACATCGAAGTCGGCAGCCAGAGGAAATACACGGGCAGATAGAGCAACGCCGACACGGTGGCCAGTCCGGCCATGGCGTCGAGCGGTCGCAAACGCCACATGCGCAGCAGTACCCCGAACACGCCCCAGCACAGCGCGCCGCCGAGAAACAGGATGTCGCCCTGCCACTGGCGCGATGCCGTGGCGGTGGGCACGGTCAGGCTGTGAATCGCCATCAGCGCAATGCCGAGCCCGGTCAGCGAAAAGGCGATCAATACCCCGCGATTGGGCCGGAAGCCGAGCAATACCCAGGCAACGAGCGCGGTGGTAAATGGAATGCCGCCATTGACCAGGATGCCGGCGTGGGCGGCCGGAGCGAGCGTAAACCCGCAGTAGACCATCAGCGAGTAGCCGATCCCGCCGAACATCGACAACAACACCAGTTGCTGCCACGGGATGGCTGTCGGCCGGCGCAAGAATACAGCGAACAGGATCAGCGCCGAGACGCCGAAGCGTAGCGCGCCGAGATCGAATCCGGTCAGCTCGCTGCGTCCGCCGAGACGCGAAACGATGTTGAAGCCCGACCAGATGACGGCAATCGTCGCGGCGGCAGCGAACCCGAGTAGTGTCTGTCTGCGCGCTGCGGCGCGATCCGCCATTTCTGCCGACTGTTCCGAATCTTCCAAAGTGCCAAGCCCCGGCAATAACGGGCGCTGCGCCACGATCACCCGATTGTAAGAGATGATCGGCTGCTGCCGGTACGATCGGCATCGACGACGAATCCTGCCGACGACGCCTCGAAGGATTCGCTTGGAACTCAAGATATCCGGATAAACTGCCAACCAGCCCGACCCAGCCCGGATTGCATGCCCGATGCCCGAACCAGCCAAGCCGCTCGTCGCGCGACACTTCCGCCAGATTCTGGTCTGGCCGCTTCAGTTGATGCCCCTGCGCGCCGGCGACCAGGTGCAGCGCCACTTCGATGCACTGGAGCAAATCGGCGCCGACAACCCCTGGCGCGAAGTGCTGGACGAATTCACCGGCGACCCGACCCAGTTCCAGGAACGGCACTACCGCGAGTTCGTCACCTTTCTGCCCTACGTGCAGCGATTCCTGTACGGCCAAGGCCGCTCGAGCAGCACCCTGCGCGGCTACGGCGAATCGCCGATCCGCGTCTATCGACGCTGCGATGTCGCGTTCGTTCGCCTAACCTGCATGGACGGCACCATCGTCGATTTGTCCGTCAAGCACATCGACCTGTACTTCTTCTACGACGTAGACGTGGTGATCCTGGCGATGGAACTCCAGGCGGACGATCTGCCGCTGGCCCGTGTGCAGGAAATCATGTACCGCTTCGGCCGCACCTTCCCTGCGCAATGGGATGACGACAGCCGCGCCAGCCACTGTCTGAACCGTGTCGAATGGATCGGCGAGGCGAACCAGGTGCTGGCAGTGTCCGATTTCAATGATCGCGCAAAATTCCTCGCCCATGTTTGCGAGCATCGCGCATCGACGGTCGGCGCGCACTGGGAATATCTGTTGCAGCCGATGGCGCAGCACCATTCGGAGCAGCCGGGCCTGATCCGCTATCGACAACTCGAGTATCACCGGCTGCCGAAGATGACCTACCTCGCCTTCGACGATCCGTTTGCGCTTTCGCGCGATGACTTTATGCGCCTCGGGCTTGCCGCGCAGCCCGACGATGGCGAAGGACTGCACTACTCGGAGCAGACAATCGATGAGTTCGAACGTGAGCATTGCTACGACCGCTTCTGGTCGCCGCAGAAACGCGATGCGCGCGCGAGCACCCGCATCATCTGCACCGGGCATGCGTTCGTGATGATCGGCAGCCACGGCGTGCCGTTCTATTCGGACCCCGAGACCGGGCTGCTCGGCCAGTTCCGCCATCAGTATTTCCTGCTCGGGCTGGTCGCGCATTTTCACCGCGCCGCCCTGTTGATGCTGTCGGATCGCCTGGTGGTGGCAGTCAGCCGGCTCAACATCCAGGAGCAGGATTCGATCCGCCATTTCAAGCGCAGCATCCGTCAGTCGATGGAAATCTTTCTGCGATTCAACCACCGCTACTGGTTTCACGAAGTGTCCAAGCAGGCGGTGGCGAAAGACCTGTTTCGACTGTGGAGCCATCATCTGGGCAATGATGCGTTGTTCAACGAACTGCGCGAAGAAATGCAGGACATGAGCCACTACCTCGACAGTGACGACGCGCGACGCCAGAGCGACACCGTGCTGCGGCTCACCGTGGTGACGATCTTCGGCCTGATCGGCACCATCGTCACCGGATTTCTCGGCATGAACCTGATCGCCGAGGCCGACCAGTCGCTGTCGCGCAAGCTGCTCTATTTCGCGATGGTTTTTCTGCCGACTCTCGCACTGACGCTGTACACGGTGCAGAAGTCTCGCGCCCTGTCGGAATTTCTCGACGCGATGTCCGACGAGCGATTGCCGCTGACAAAGAAGCTCGCGAGCTTGCTGCGAATATGGCGCAAGCCCGCGACCAGTGCGCCCGGATTGGTGGATATCCCCGTAAGGATGCGGCGCCGTCGAAACGCACCCGCAGATCGGCGCTAAGCCGCCTTTCAACTGCGCCGCTATCGCTCGCGCAATACGCGCGCCGGATATCGCCTCTCCCACAAGCGCTTGCCGTCGGCGTTCCATGCCGACAGCGCGAGTTCGCGCGACTGCGGCGGGCCGCTGAAATCGAGGATGCAGAAGTTGCGATCGAGCACCAGGGTCTCGCTCACGATGCCGATCGGGTTGGGCCGCGGATGGACGCGCGAGGTCAGCGGCGAGCAGGTCAGCTCCACCAGCGGGTAATGGCCCGGCCGCTCGCGCTCGGTCAGGTGCGAATAGTGGATGTCGCCCGACAGGAAAACCACTCCATCGACACGTTTTGCAGCCAGCCATTCGAGAAACGCCCGCCGTTCTTCCGGATGATTGTGCCAGCCCTCGCCGCCGCGCTTGGCCGCGGATGGCCGCTCCGAGAGCATGCGGCTGCCGTTGGCGATCAGCTTGAAGTTGGCGCGCGACTGCAGCAGTTCGCGCTTGAGCCATTCGAGTTGCGCCGTACCCAGCATGGTTTTCCGCGGGGTGTCGGGCGCCGAGTCGGCGTCGCGATGGAAGCGGTCGTCGAGCAGGAAGATGTCGACGTCCTCGTACGACACTTTCGAGAAAATGCCTGGTACATCCGGCAGCCCGTAGCTGCCGTTGGCCCAGTAGCGGCGAAACAGCTCGAGGCTCTCCGACTTGAGGGCGAAGCCGTGGTCCGAATTGTCCGGACCGTAGTCGTGATCGTCCCAGATCGCATAGTGCTGCCCGGTCTGCAGCAGCCGTTGCAGGGGCGGGTAAGCGCGCGTGGCGAGCCAGCGCGCATTCATCCGGGTCGCGGCATCACCCTCGAAATCCGCGTCGCGATAGTAGATCGTGTCGCCGAGCCAGAGCATCAGGTCGGGCTTTCGGGCGGCCATCGCATCGAAGATGCGGAATGCCCCGGCACTGCCCTCGTCCGGCGAATCGCCGAGGTAGGCGCATGAACCGGTCGCCAACGTGAAGTCGCGTGGCGCGCGGCCGTGGCCGCTTTGCGTGACGAAGCCGAAGCGCGGCTCCTGCGCTCGGCCATCCAGCCGAACCCGGTACTGGTAACGCGTAGCCGGCGTCAGGCCTCCGAGCCTGATGTGCGCGGCACGGCTGGTCGCTGACGGCGCGCTGACCGGCGGACTGCTGGCGACGCGGCCGGGCTCGTCGGCCGGCCAGTAGTCGAGGGTCACCCGTGCGTCGGCATCGCTCATCAACCAGATCGTCACCGTATCCCGCGTGCTGACGCCGGCCATCGGTCCGGCCAGCAGCCCGGCGGCGAGCGCCTGCCCGGTCGACAATATCGCCGCGACCAGCAACAGCAGGCAGCGCCAGGCGCGGTCCACAGCCAGTCGGGGGATACGATTGATAAGCGGGCGCCAGGGCGCTAGCGTGACGCGCGGTGCCGATCGGACTGCCATAGCGGGCGACAGATCAGCCCGGTTCGGGCGCGCGGGCCAGCGGATGGGTATCCAGCGCCGACAGGTCATCGCTCTCGAGGTCGATCACGTTCAGCCCTTGCGCCGAAGTCGAGACGCCTGCCTTCAGGTCTACGCCGGCGCGTTGCGCGGCGTGGCGCTCGGACACGTAGGTTCGCCCGAGCAGGTAGATCGAGCCGGAGCGCGTGACGATGCGCCCGCCATGAAACTCCATCACCTGGCTGGTGGTGATCAGGGTTCCGTCCTTGAGCGTCGGGTGATTCCACACCAGGCCGCGAAACCGCGGCCCGGGCTCGACCGGCCAGGCCGGATCGAGGCGGACGATCCGCGGCTTGCTGGCAGAAGAATCAGTCATGAAAACACCCCTTCGCTACCGGAAACATCGACCGTGAAATACTTAACGGTTGCGCCAGCCCAGGACTTAGGGTCGTCGGAAAAATAAACAGCCCGCAGACCTGCCATCTGCGAACGGGTGGAAGGCGGGAAGTCCACCGATAAGCCGGGTTCTGTAAGGCGGCTTGCGCCGCCCGGCAGCCATTCATCTGGGCGGCACGTTACCGTACCGCTCGAGCAGCCTACCCGCAAGCCACGCGAGCCGCGTGATCGCTTGCCTATTTGGCCTTGCCCCGGATGGGGTTTGCCGTGCCCTTCGCGTTGCCGCGAAGGCGGTGAGCTCTTACCTCGCCATTTCACCCTTGCCGTCCCTTGCGGGCTTGGGCGGTTTGCTTTCTGTTGCACTTTCCGTCGCCTCACGACGCCCGGCCGTTAGCCGGCATCCTGCTCTACGGGGCCCGGACTTTCCTCCATGCGCATAACGCACGGCGGCTGCCTGGCGAACTTCCCGGATCGATTGTACGCGCGCTGTGCCCACCAATGCCAGCGAAATCCGTTGAAACTGCAAAAACGACCGGGCTGGGAGCCGCATGGAATGGCGCTCTGCGGGCATGGCCGCCTGGAAGGAGCGCGGAATATGGCTGGCACGGGTGCCATGCTGCAGAGCGCCATTCCATGCGGTGTCCGGGGCCGTATTTGCGAGTTTGGATAGCCGCATTCCGAAATACGTGCCGGCGGGCAGCTTGATTTCGCAGTCCGCTTCGCCTGGTAGCCTGTGGCGCCGGGCCTCTTGCGCTGGGTCGATTGGATTGCCGGCCGGATCCCAGGCGTAGTGTTCGGTGACGGGTGACGGGTGGCGCGTGGCGGGGCCGGTGGCACCGACACCGCCGGTGCGCAGCACCGCTTCGAGCCGGCCGGTGGGGTCGTAGTCGTAGCGCGCCTGGCCTTTGAGCGGGTGCTGCGCTTCACGCAGTTCGCCGGTGGGATCGTAGCGGTAGGTCTTGCCGAAGGTCTCGGTGCCGCTGCCGGGCAGATGGTTGCCCAGAGGCTGGGTGTCGGGCAGCACGCCCAGCCCGGTGCCCCGATGGGCGCGGCTCGCCAGACGCCGGCCGAGTGGGTCGAGCTGGTAGCGGGTGGCCAGCGCCGTAGGGTGCAAATAGCGCAGCGCATTGCACCGGACGATTGCGGTCGGCGCTATTTGGATTGCGCTCTATGGCTCCTGGACGCTCGGGCCAAGCGGATGCGCGCGTCCGTCCGCCTGACCCCCATCCCGGCCTTTTCCCTGGAAGGGGGAAGGAGCTTGGGGCGCGCGCCGGGTGCGGGGTTCGCCGCGGGCGGTGGTTCAGATCATGCGGCTGGGAGCCGCATGGATTGGACTTCTACGGGATGGCATGGCTGAGCAGGTCGTGGAATGGCGCTCTGCGGCATGCCTTGCTGCAGAGCGCCTGCTGGTGCGGCTTTCAGATCAATGGAATTGAGATGGGCGCCGCAATGGTCTCCATGGCCGAATGCGTAGAGGCGTCGCATCCGACCATGGCGCCAGCGTAACACCGGCGCGCGCTGTCAAGTGTTCGCTTCGCCGGACTGCGTCCGCACTTGACAGTGCGAGGCTTGCGGCGAAATGGGCGGGCCGTTGAACTTCAGCGTGCAGCGCCGCCGGGTGGAACAAGCGCAGTGCATTGCGCCCTACGGTTGCTATCAGTCCTATTCGCCTGCGCCGAAAATGACGTCTGCCCTTGAGACGATCTGAGCGACGTGATCAAGAACGAGTGTCCGCGCGCGCTCTATCGACTCTTCAAACGCCTCTAGCGTCCTACTTGCCGACTTACGACGCCTTTCTCTGCGATTCAACGCAATCCATCCTTGCTCCCGAAGAACATTGACCAAGTGCTTTCGGCATACGCGACCATTGCTGACATAGTATCCCCCGGGAAGCGAGCCATGTTCCAATCTGACAAGCAAGACAAACACCTCCAATTCACGCCAATCGATTTCAATCTCGATGGCGATCCCAATGTCGTGAAGAAACGAAAGCCGCGTCATCCACTTCTCTTCCTGGATCAACGGCTCGCGGAACTTCCATTCGCTAACCAGACTAGCGAACTTGGTTGCAGCCAGTTCTGTGATGCTTCTCTTCTCGTTCATTGTCGTCAAAAATCGAGTCCGGAAACTCCGCCGGAGCTTCCATCGCGCACAAACACTTTTCGGTATTTCCCAAAACCGACAAGGCTTCGGCGCTCCATTTCATAAAAGGGGCTGCTGCGTTGAGTCGCCGCACGACGCGCAAAGTCTGGCCCGATATCAATGATCTCTCGGCCGCTGCGGATTTGATCGGCAATCCATCGTTCGTTGCGCTTCATTCCTAAGTCAGGTTTGAACGGATCGTTCGTCCAGGGTCGGTACGTCTTGCCGCCAATCTTGTTTGCGTACTCGTTCACTCTCCTCATATTCTCACCTATGACGATTGGCGGGCGCTTAGCCCCCTCCCTGGTATTGGGACCACAACTCAGCCCCCAAGGATCAATCCACGAAACCGGATTCGGCGCGTACTGGTACAAATTGGCGCCGCCACCCAAGCCGATCGGATCCGGGCTGATGAACCTTCCGATATCCGGATCATAGTAGCGGAAGGTGTTGTAGTGCAGCCCGGTGTCCCGATCCAGGTACTGGCCCTGGAAGCGCAGGTTCTGTTCGAGCGGCGGGGTGCGCTCGCTGGCATCCAGTGCCAGCGGCCTGCCATCGAGATCGGTGGCCTCCCAGCTCTCCTGCACCGTGTTGCCCCAGGCGCGGTAGGCGGCACGCCAGCGGATGCGCGTCCGGGTCGGAGAGTTCCTCGGACAGACCCGAAGGATCGGTGTGGAAGTAATAGACGCGCGCGCCAGGAAGTGCGTCGTCACCCGGCGTGTTCGCCGCCGCGCCGCTCGTGCCACCATCGTTGGCCGCCCCACCCTGCCCCGGCTCACCGGCCCCCCCACCCGCATCGATCCTCGCCAGCGGCACATAGCTGCCCGGCTCATAGACATAGGCGCTGGCCTGCGCACCGCGCCGCTCCTCGATCAGGCGCATGCCCTCCCAGATGAATTCGGTGCGCCCGAAGGCATCGGTCCGGGCGATGCGCCGGCCCAGCGCGTCGTACTCGAAGCGGGTGGTCTGGGTGGTGGCCTGTTCGGTGTCGGGCCGCCGGGTGATGCCGGCGCGCGCATCGTCGATCTGCAGCAGATTGCCGGCGCCATCGTACTGGTAGCGGCGGGCGATCTCGGTCGGGCCGGCGGGCAGGCGGCGACGGGTGCCGGTGAGCGGGTCGAGTTCGTCCCCCAGGGCTTCCCAGGCCGGGCGCGGCGGGCTGGGCCGCGCGCCGGCCAGCGGCCCCTGGCGCCAGACCTGTTGGCTCACCAGCCGGCCCTGGGCATCGTGGCCGTAGCGGCTCGTCAGCGCCCCCTGGCTGCGGCCGATCTCCCGGTGCAGCGGGTCGCGTTCGATGTCGCAGATCGTCTTGCCGTCGACACTGATCTGGTGCAGGTGGCCGCTGCCGTAGTGGAGCCAGCCGATCCGCCGGCCGTCGGGCAAGGTGGTGGCGAGGCGGTTGCCCAGGGCATCGTACTGGTGGGCCAGGACGGTGTGCAGGCCCTGGCCGGTGCGCCGCTCTTCGATCAGCCGGTCGAGGGCGTCGTAGGCCAGTGTGGTGCGGGCCCCGCCATCGTTGATCGCGGCGGTCAGCCGGCCGGCCGCGTCGTATTCGTAGCGCAGGCAGTGGCCGAGCGCGTTACGCCGCTCGAGCGGCAGGCCGTCGGGGGCGACGATCGGTTCGGGCCATGTGGCTTGGAAGCCTCATGGATTGGACTTCTACGGGGTAGCATAGCTGGGAGTGTCGTGGAATGGCCATCCGCGGCACGCCCTGTCGGAGAGCGCCTGCTGGTGCGGCTCTCAGGTCAATGTAATTGGTGATTGGCGGGACGATCTCGGCCCAGCAATGATGGCCATGGTCGGATGCGTACAAGCGTCGAATCCGGCGATGGAGCCAGTGTAACGGAGAGACGCGCTGTCACGTGTTCGCTTCGCCGGACTTCGTCCGCAATTGACACTGCGACGGTTGCAGGGAATTGGACTGGCCGTTGAACTACAGCGTGCAGCGCCGTCGGGTGCAATTCGCGCCTTGCATTGCGGCCGATGATTGGATTCGGTGCAATATCGATTGCGGGCGCTCGCTCGCTGGAGGCCGCATGGACTGAACTTCTACGGGGTGGCAATGCGGCGAGGCGCGTGGAATGGCGCTTGCGCGGATGGCCCGTCTGCGAGGTCCAGACGGTGCGGGTCGTGGGCTCGCCCGCGCTACGCAATCAATTCGAGCCCGGAACCATTTTTTCTGTGGGCGTTCGCGCACCTGATCGCCAACGGCCGGCTGGCCGACCTGCTGCTGTTCGGCGCCTTTCTCGTCTGGTCGATCGCCGGCTTCATCGCCGCGCGCCGGCGCGACCGTTTCGCCGGTACCCGCTATCCGGCGGCCGGGCTCGCGCGCGACGCGCTGGTTCTGATCGTCGGCGTGCTCGCCTGGGCCGCGTTCGCGTTCTGGGGCCACCGCTGGCTGATCGGCGTGGCGCCGTTCGACTGAAGCTTCCACGAGTTTCCAGCCTGCGAGCCCGTAAACACGGCCATCCTGTGGCAGGCATGCCTGTGAGTTCCTGTCCATGCGGATTCCAGCATTGTCACGCTGTAGATCGCCATGAACTTCAGCGTGCAGCGGCATCGGGTGCAATTCGAGCAGTGCATTGCGCCGGATGATTGCGTTCGGCGCAATATCGATTGCGCCCTACGCTTGCTATGAGTTCAACAACTCTCTGGCGACGTCGCAAAACTCATCAAACTTCGCATTCATTGCATCACGCTTCTCGTCCGGATAGAGGTATGCCGATGAGTAGAGGGCGGTGGAGAGATCGAAGAGCGCGGCCGCCAAGGGCTTGGGGACAGAGGGCAAAACCGCGTAGCGTTCATTGAGTCCGCGAAGTTGAGAGAGTGCGGCTGCGAACAACTGCTCGTCTAGGCCGTGACCCTCGCGCAGCTTTGCGTATAGATCGTGGCAAGCATCGAGAAACCGTTCGACTTCGTCAGGTGTAGCGCTCACGGTAAGACTGCCCGTTCTTGCGCAATCGTGGTTATGGTTCGGCGGTTACTCTGCCCGAGTCATCCACCATTCGTTCGCCAATGAGGTACTCAAGAAAACGATTCAGATCGGCAAACTTATAGTACTCAGCACTGAAAAAGCGCCACACGATCGGTTCCTCCTGCTCGGATTCCCAGACCAGATATGTTTCTTCAACCGCATATGGGTTATAGGAGAAGATCGCGCAGTCCTCAGGCTTTACTGATGCTGGCGGCGCCCAATCCCAATTCTCTATCCTCAGATCCACCAGTTCCTTGATTTCGGGATTGTCGAGAGCGTGCCTTGTCGCCTCAAGGCTGAGCCAGTTTTGGTCAAGATTCGCATTCTTCCAAGTGCTGCAAAACGCGAAGCGTGCACGCAGCATGGGGCTCAGTTGACGCGTGACACCCGGGGCGAGAGTTGAAATCGGTATCTCGAGGTCAGCCGGCAGCAGTTCTTGATCGCCATGATCCGGATCTTCGTCGTTCTGCTGCTTCAGCCTCCGAAGCAGTTCAGTAGTGCGTTCGCAAATATCGCTCATGGTTCAGCATCCTCCCAAGTCAGTAACGACTCTGACGCTGTCGTAAGAGTAGCCGACGGGAAGGCTGCCGATGATTCCTCCGACATACGCGTTCGTTTCCTTCATTTGGGGCATCCAATCCTTTGGAATTACCGAGCCACCGGCTCCGGCATCGGGAACGTGCCCCGCAACGGTGCCCGGCGGACACTTGCATTGAACGGAGGCCCTCCATTTGCGAGACTCCTTTTGTTCTTTCTCGGACAGTGTTCGTCGAGTCATCGACCCACCGCTCTTCTTGATCTGATCGTTCCACCGACGCGTGAACTCCTGCAGTTCCTTCGACGCGGCCGACCCAGCCGGAAACTTGTCTTTGATGCAAAGCGTTTTCCCGGCGGTCTTGAACGCAACCGCTTCCAGCCCCCAAGGATCGATGAACGCCGTCGGGTTCGCCGCGTAGCGATAGACGTTCATGCCCCCTTGCAACCCAATCGGATCCTGACTCACGAACCGCCCGCAATCCGGATCGTAATACCTGAAACGGTTGTAGTGCAGGCCGGTTTCGCTGTCGAAGTACTGGCCCTGGAAGCGCAGCGGCTGTTCGATCTCTTGCTGCTGCGCGATTGCAGTGGCCGTTCGATGCGGCTCGGGTAGCAGGCCAGCTTCGGACTGCTCCACCTTGAGCACATTCCCCCAAGCCTTGTAGGTCGCTCGCCAGACGATCTGCCCGTCGTCATTGGTCAGCTCGCGCGGCGTGCCGAGGTGGTCGTTGTGGTAGTAGCGGATGCGCCAGGCGGCGAGGTCGACGACCTTGTCAGTCTTCTCGTCGGCGCGAGTCTGCGTGCGCGGTGGTTCGTTGGCGGCTTCACGCGCTGGCGCGCTACCGCGCCGCCCGTGCGCCTGTGCGACGACCTTTCTTTGTTCGGCAAGCAGGCGCTCGACATTGGCCGCACAGGTCTTCCTCGGTTGCCAGTCGTCGATGTCCTCGTCCGGCGGTGGGGCTTGCGGTAGCGCCTGCGCTTGCGCCTTGTCGCCCGCTCCCGCGCCGCTAGCAACGACCTCCCCCACCAACTGCGCCAGCGGCGCGAAGCTGTCGGGCTCGTAGAGGTAGATCGTCTCCTTGCTGCCGCGCCGCTCGGCCAGCAGCCGGTTGCCGTCCCAGGTGAACAGCGTCTGGCCGAAGCCGTCGCGCTTGGCGATGCGCCGGCCGAAGCCGTCGTAGGCGTAGTCGATCGTCTGCGTGCTGCCCTTGCGGGTGACGATGGCACGGCTCAACTGGTGTTCGACATCCCAGCACAACTCGATCGTGGTGTGCCGGCCGATGCGCTTTTCCAGCAGATTGCCGTGGGCATCGTAGGCATAGCGGTTGTCCTCGAAGACTTCCAGCCGGTTGTCGCGGACGAAGCCGGTACTGGCACCGCTCGCGCCGCTGGCCGTGGCCTGCGGCGGCACCAGGTTGTGCGCCGGATCGAAGGCGAAGACCTCGGCCAGCGTCGGCTGCTGCGCCCCGGTCAGCCGGCCGATCCGGTCGTAGGCGTAGCGGGTGATGCCGGCGCGCGCATCGTCGATCTGCAGCAGGTTGCCGGCGCCATCGTACTGGTAGCGGCGCGCGATCTCGGTCGGGCCGGCGGGCAGGTGGCGCCGGGTGCCGGTGAGCGGGTCGAGTTCGTCGCCCAGGGCTTCCCAGGCCGGGCGCGGCGGGCTGCTGCGTGCCCCGCCGGCCAGCGGGGCTGTGCGCCAGACCTGCTGGCTCACCAGCCGGCCCTGGGCATCGTGGCCGTAGCGGCTCGTCAGCGCCCCCTGGCTGCGGCCGATCTCCCGGTGCAGCGGGTCGCGTTCGATGTCGCAGATCGTCTTGCCGTCGACACTGATCTGGTGCAGGTGGCCGCTGCCGTAGTGGAGCCAGCCGATCCGCCGGCCATCGGGCAAGGTGGTGGTGAGGCGGTTGCCCAGGGCGTCGTACTGGTGGGCCAGGACGGTGTGCAGGCCCTGGCCGGTGCGCCGCTCTTCGATCAGCCGGTCGAGGGCGTCGTAGGCCAGTGTGGTGCGGGCCCCGCCATCATTGATCGCGGCGGTCAGCCGGCCGGCCGCGTCGTATTCGTAGCGGGTGCGCCGATACTGGGTTTCCTTGCCGTCGGCACCGACGATGTGGCCGGCGACTTCTTTGGCGGTGAGCCGCCCGGCAGGGTCGCGCCCGTAACGGGTGACGATGGCCTGCCCGGGCGGAGCTTTGAGCGGGGCGCCCTGATCACGCGGGCCCAGGCCCCAGGGGTCGTCGAAGCTCGGGGGGCCGCGTGTCCCATCCGCTGGCGGGTCGTGCCAGTCGTTGGCTCGGGCGGCCCGGGCCAGGCGCAGTTCGAGCCGCTGCTGGGCGCTCAGGCAGCCCAGTTCGAGCTTGTGGGCGAGCTGGCCGACCGGATCGTAGCGGTAGCGGGTGGTGCGCCCGTCGAAGCCGCTCTCTTCGATCAGCCGGTCGAGGGCGTCGTAGGCGAAGTCGGTGCGGGCGGCGTTTTCATTGAAGAGGGTGGAGAGACGCCGGGCACCGTCGTATTCGTAGCGCAGGGCCGCGCCCAGGGCATTGCGCCGCTCGAGCGGCAGGCCGTCGGGGGCCAGGGTGTAGGTGGTGCGCGCACCGAGCGGGTCGGTGTAGGCGATCAGGCGGCCGGCGCCGTCGTAGTCGAAGCGCTCGACAGCCCCGTCGGGGTGGGTGATCTCCAGTAGCCGGCCGAGTGGGTCGTGGCGGTAGCGGGTGAGCTTGCCGAGGGCGTCGGTGACGCTGGCAAGACTGCCCCAGGGGTCGTAGGCGTAGTCGGTGCGCTGGGCCGAGCAGTCGGTGTAGCGGATGAGCTGGCCGGCGCGGTTGTAGGCGAGATGTTTGGTCTTGCCCAGGGCGTCGGTGATGGCGATCGGCAGGCCGCGCTGGTCGTAGCTGTAGCGGGTGATCTGGCCGAGGGCGTCGCTGACTTCGCTGAGGTTGCCGCGGGCGTCGTAGACGTAGGCGGTGCTCGCCCCCAGGGGATCGGTGATGGCGGCGACGGTGTGCAGCGTGGGGTGGTAGGCGATGCGGGTGATCGCCCCGTCGGGGGCGCTGATCTGCACCGGGCGGCCGCGGGCATCCAGATCGTAGCGGGTGGTGCGCCCGGCTTCGTCGGTGAGCTGCTGCAGGTTGCCGAAGCTGTCGAGCTGGCGGGCGAGCCGCCCGCCCAGGGCATCCACCTTGCCGGTGTAGTGCTTCGCTTCGTCGTGATACCAGCGCTCCTGCGTGCCCTGCGGATTGTCCGGGGTGAGCAAGCTGACCGCGGTTTCGCCGGGGGCGTAGTCGAAGCGCCATTGGCGCCCGTCACTTAACCAGTTGCGCAGCACCTTGCCGGTTTCGCTGTAGTCGTCGTACTCGTAGCGCGAGACGAGCCCGCCGGGCAGGGCGTGCATCACCATCACGTGGTTGCGGTAGTCGAAGCGGCGGGTCAGCTCGCCCAGGGCGTTGCGCACTTCGATGAGGTCGCCCTCGTCGCTGTAGCCGTATTCGACCAGGGTGCGCCGGCCGCTGGCGGCGGCGGGGTCCTCGGGCGGCAGCAGGGCGCGCTCGGCAGCGTCGAGGGCGTGCTCCACGCGCGCCAGACGCATGCCGCGGCTCTCTCCCGGCCGGGTGGCTTCGCCGGGCAGACCAGTGGGGGCGAATTCGAGCAGCAGCGCGCGACCGGCGCTGTCGACGAGGCAGAACGGCAGGATCTGTGCCGACGCATCGTCGGGGGCGTCGGCGATCGGAGCGGGCGGGCCGTCGGGCGGTGGGGCGGCGCTGTAGAGGATGCGGATCAGGTTGTCGTTGCGGTCGAGGATGCCGGCCAGCACCCAGGCCGAGCCGCTCTCCCCTTGCGGGTCGCGCGGGCCGATGGCCAGCGCCGCGAAGCGCAGGCGCACCTCACCACCTTGCAGAGCGATCTCGTAGCCGTTGTTGCCGGTGGCCGAGAGGGTGAATTGCTCGAAGCGCGAGTAGTAGGGCTCGCCCGGGGGCGGGACCGGCAACGGAATGCGCCGGCCCTGTTCGTCGATCAGGTCGAGGCCGAAGGCGGTGCGTTCGAGGCGGATCGAGAACGGCAGCGACCAGCCCTGGCCGAGCCAGCCGACATGAGGGAAGTCCGAGGCGTAGGAACGCTGCCAGGGCAGCGGCAGGGGTGCGGGCAGGTCGAAGTCGAGATCCTCCCCGCCAAACAGCACCTTGCAGCCGTAAGCGGTGCTGATCGGCCTGCCCGCGAAGTTGCAGGCATTCTTGCAGCCAACGACCGTTGCCTTGCCCCGCGTGCCGCCTGCCGCATCCGGCTCATCGGTACGCTTGTCGTCGTGCGGCTTCTTCGGCTTGGGGGGGACTTCGGGATCGTTGGGGCTGGGCAGCTTGCGCGGTTTCGTCCCGGCGTTGCGCACGGCGTCGCCGATGCGGTCGAACAGCTTGCCGATGTCCTCGCCAAAGCCACCGAGCTTGCCGGCCTTCGAGAGCATCGCGAGCTTGCTGATGCCCTTGTCGCCGAGCACGGTGATGGCGACCTGCCCGGCGACTTCGAGGGCCTTCACCTCGATGGTCGCACTGAGCTCGCCCATCTGAATGGCCAGCGGCTTGTCCGACTTCATCATCTCGAGCAGCGCGTCGGCGGCCGGGCAGGCAACTCCGCCGAGCTGATCGAGCAGCCACTGCTTGAGGGCCTCGATGACGGCCTCGCGCTTTTGCGGGTCGAGCAGGGTCTGCGCCGCCTCGGCTGCCATGCTGGCGTAGCGGTCGACGGCCTCCATCGCCGCCGTGGCCCCCTCGACCGCCGAGTAGTAGGTGTCGACCGGATGGGCGACCGCACCGCCGACCGCCTTGACGCCCCCCCAGACTTTGCCGCCGACCCACTTGACGCCGTCCCACAGGCCCTTGGCGGTGTCGATCACGCCGTCGACCACGCGACCGGGCAGGGCCTCGCCCCAGGCCGCGAACGCGGCCGTGCGGCCCTTCTGGTAATTCCGGTAGAAGGCGAACGGACTATCCGCCAACTCGCTGTAGAGGCGGTTGGCGAACAGCTCGATCATCTGTTTAAGGTTCTCGAGACACTGGACGTGATCGCTGCCGATCACCCCGCAATTGATCGCGCCCGGGATCGGCGGCGAGGGCCATCCGCCGATCCCCGGGATCGGTTCGATCATCCCGCCGTTGCCATGCACGCATTGCAGGCTGCCTTCGACCGGGTTGGTTCCGGCGGCTTCGTCGGGAACGAACTGGGTCTTCTGGAGCGGATCCCTGGCGATCGAGCGCAGCAGGAACAGTGGGTGGCCGCTCTCGGCGCGGACCGTTTGCGAGGGGTTTTCGACTACGATGAAAGCGACCGCCGGGATGGTTGGAACCATGCGGTCCTTGAGCGCCGTGGCCTTGAAGGACGGCGCAACCGGGGCGGCGAAGTGATCGGGCCGCCATTGCGCGTCGATCAGTACCTTGGCGTCGCTCATGATTTGTTGTTTCCGCTCGCGCCGGCGTCTTGGGCGGCCTTGTCAGGCAAGGCGATGAGTTCGTACTCGTCATAGCCCTCGGTCTGCGAGTACAGCGTGGCCCAGCGCAGCACGACATGGCGCTTGTCGAGATCGATCAGCACGGTGTCGAGCTCCATCGCCGAGCCTTCGTGCTTGGTTTCACCGCGGATCGGCACCGCCCTGACCTGGTAACGTGGCAACACGAATGCCTGCCGGCCATCCGGCGTGGAAAACAGGCCGGCCGTGCGGACGGTCTCCCCGCCAGCCAGGTAGGGCTTGGCCACCTGGTCCGGCGGCACCACGTTCCAGTACTCCATGCGCATGTCGAGCGGGATGTCCGGCGAAACCTCGCGCTGCCACTTCTCGTCATAGGTGCCGGCGAACTGCAGGCGATCCATCTGGCGGCCGTCCACCGGCGACAGCCCGACCGTGCGCATCCGGCCGCCCCATTTCGGATCCCCGGCGTCGGCACTGACTATGCGCGGCGCGGCGTAGGGCCGGGATTTGTCGATCTTGTTGCGGCCCTGGAAGCCGAGCCCGAACGGGTTGTCCCAGCAGGCGTCCTGCTCGTCGGTCTGCTGATCCGAGGCGCCGCCGTAGGCCAGCGCGTAGCTGAGTCGGACTGCGCCGCACGGCTCGATGCCGGTGAGCTCCCAGCGATCCAGACGCTTGTGGCGCCAGTAGCGCGGGCCAGTCAGCTTGACGATCTTGTTCAGCGGCCCGACCTGAAGCTGCGCCAGCCACTGCGCTCGCGGCTCGCCGCCCGGCGATCCGGCATTGCCGGTGACGATCACATCGGTCCCCGGTTTGAACGGAATGATCTCGCTCGCGTACTGCAGCGCGCTCGTGTCCTCGTCGCCCTCGTGCAGGTCGTTGAGCACGAACGGCGGCTGCCTGACCAGCGGGCGCAGCTGGCCGTCGTGGCAGATCCGGAACGTCGCCTTGACGAACAGACAGTCGTAAGGGTGGCCGTTGTAGAACCGATGCTCGATGCCGAGCGCCTGGAACGGCGTGACGTTGGTGACATACGGCATTTCAGTTGAGGTCGATCTTCTTGCTGTCGACATCGACGATGCTGACGCCGTCGATCTTCACTTCGACCCCTTCGACGGTGAGCACGCCTTTCTCGCCATCGAGCGTGATCTTGGCCTTGCCGGACTGAATGACTATGTTCTTGCCAGCGGATATGACGATGCTCTCGCCTGCGGTCATCGAGGTGCTGGTGCCCGAGTGCATGGTGGTGGTCTCGCCGACGGTGACCTTCTTCATCTTGCCGATGGTTTCGATATTGGCGAAGCCGACGTTGGTGATCCAGGTCGCACCGACGTTGAGGTTGTAGGCGGCGCCGATGTTGGTCATCTGGGCTATGCCAACGTTCTTGAGACTGGTGAGCCCGATGCTCTCCTGCTTGTTGGCGCCGACCCTGAGGTTCTGGTTGACGCCGATCTTGACCTTCTCGTTGCGGCCGACCGACTCGGTGCGGTTCTTGCCGATCGTGATGTTCTCGTTCTTGCCGACATCCTCCTTGCGGTTGTCACCGATGGAAATCGTTTCGTTCTGATCGACCCGTTCCGTGCGGTTCTGATGCACCGTGATCGTCTCGTTCTGATCGACCGTCTCGGTGCGGTTCTTGTGGATGACATTGGTCTCGTGGCCGTCGATGGTCTTGCGCCGGTCGTTGCCGACCCATTTGTCTTCGTCATGCTCAACCTCAGTCAATTGGTCCTTCTCGGCATGCAGCCAGAGCTGCTCTTCGCCTTTCTTGTCTTCGAAGCGCAGGGCGTTGGCGTTGGAGTAGGCCCCGCCCATGCTCGATCGGCTGAGAATCCCGGTCTGGGTCTTGTTGGCCGGCAGTTCCCATGGGGGCATCTGTTCGGCGTTGTAGACCCGCCCGGTGATCAGCGGGCGGTCCGGGTCGCCTTCGAGGAATTCGACCACCATTTCCTGGCCGATACGCGGGACCGCCTTCATGCCGAAGTTCTTGCCCGCCCAGGGCTGGCTGACTCTTATCCAGCAGGAGGCGTTCTCGTCTTCCTTGCCGTGGCGGTCCCAGTAGAAATGGACTTTGACCCGGCCATACTCGTCGGTGTAGATCTCTTCACCGGGCGGGCCGACCACCTTGGCGGTCTGCAGGCCGTGGATCAAGGGCTTCGGCGTCTGTCGTTCGCTGCGGTACTGGGTGGCGGCCGGGATGGCTTCGAAGCTCACGGTGAAGGTCGCCCCACTGCTGGCGGCGGCTTCGTGTTCGTTGCTGGCCAGTTCCAGATGGGTGGCGACGATCAGATACTGCCTGTTCTGGTCGGCCCGTGGGTGGCCTTTGAGTTTGAAGGTGTGGCCAGCGGCCAGGCCGCGGACGTTGGCCACGGCCTGGATGCGCTCGTGGCGGGCCTGCAGGGCTTCCATCCGCAGTCTGACATAGCCGTCGCCTTCGCCGAGGCTGTCGTATTCGCCCGGGTAGTCGTAGATTTCGTGCTCGGCTTCGTCGTGCTCGCGCGGGTGGAGGGTGTTTTGTTGCTGGGGGGTGCTGGGTTTGGTGAAGTCGTACTCGTTGATGACGTATTTGCCAGATTGGACTTCGGCCCCGTAGGCCCAGTCGGTGATGCGTTCTTTCTCGGTGGTGCTGCTGCGGTTGTCGGCGACGAAGCCGATGCTGGCATAACCGGGGTAGGGGTCGTGGGCGGCCGGGGAGTCGGCGAGGATCAGGGTGTGTTCGCCTTCGCTGTGGCGGTAGTAGGTGTAGATGCCTTCCTGTTCCATCAGCCGGCTGATGAAGTTGTGGTCGGTCTCGCGGTACTGCACACAGTAGTCCCACGGCTGGTAGCTGCCGGAGAGTTTGAGTTCGAAGGCGGCGTTGGGGTATTTGGCGAAGATGGCCTGGATGATCTCGGGGACGGTCTGCTTCTGGAAGATGCGGCAGTCGGCCGCACGGGTGAGAAACCACAGCCAGGGGCGCAGGACCATTTCGTAGCGGGCATAGCGGCCGTGCGAGCCGATCAGGGCGAAGCGGGTGACGCAGCCGTCGAAGTGGCGCGGGCCGCCTTTGGGCAGTTGCACTTTGACGGTGGCGTTCTTGCCGAGCAGGGCGGCGGGGGCGAGGTCGTTGCGGGTGCTGAGCAGGCTGAGCCGGTAGTCGAACAGCCGGCCCAGGGATTCGGTGGCGCGCATGCTGTGGAACAGCAGCGTGTCGGCACCCAGCGGGGTGACGATGTCCATGATGCGGGGCATGTGGGGACTCCCGGTTTCTGCTGGCTGAGGCTTGCGCTCGACGGCGAGGCGCGGCCGGCGTCGGGCATGCAAACGAACTAATCGAATGAGGGTAGTTTACCCTGTTAGGGCGCTGAATTCGCTGCGAATTTGTGTCGGGCAGCAACGACGCCGGGAGACTCGTGCCAAGGCGTCATTGCGGCAGAGCACTGCGCGATGCCGCGCATTGGCCTCACGCCGAACTCGCCAGCCGGTCGGCTCGCACCCAGGTCGGCGCGACGAATATCACCTTGCACAAGGACAGTAGCGGGCCGTGCGGCTGCATGCGGAAATGCCCGCGGCGCAGGTGCGGCGAGACTTCGCCATGGCCATGCAAGTGGATTTGCTGCGGCCCGAGCACGATCCGGTCGTACTGCCCGTTGAGCTGGCGCTGCAGGCGGGCGGCCTTCTTCGGGCCGAGCCGGCGCAAGCGGTCCTGCGCCGTGGTGTAGTCGCGCTGTTCGATCCGCGTGGTCTGGGCCAGCCCCATGTAGAGGAAGACCTTGGCGACGATGCGGGCGATCGAGGTGTAGTGCGGGCCCTGACCGGTGCCGGCCAGTTCGCCGATCTCGCCGATGATCTGCTCGAGCGAGTCGTCCTCGGCGACGATGACCAGTTCCATCCAACCGGCGGCGAAGCGCGGCTGGTCGTGCATGTCGTAGATCGGCATCAGGGTCAGGGCGCGCTGGATCGGGCGCACCGACTCGAAGACATAGACACCCTGCACGTGGTGGGGGCCGAAGTCGACCGGGCCGTCGGTCGGCGTGAGCGCGGCCTGGAAGGCCGGGCCGAAGCGGATGAAGCAGGCCGGAAACGGCGGCCGGAAAAGCTCCACCGGCAGATCCTCGCCGAGGTCCGAATCGACCAGCAGCCGCTCGAGGGCTTCGGTGGTCTCGATCAGCGCGTGGCCCCGGCTCCAGAACATCAGCGGTGCGATCGCCAGATCCGGGGCGTCTCCGACGTTGCGCGGGTCGCCGCCGACCTTGACGCGCCCTTGCTGCCAGAGCGGGTCGCGGTGGACGGCCTCGCGCAGCAGATCGCGGTTTTCTTCGAAGTTGCGGGTCAGCCTGCCCATCGCGGTGCGCACGGACTCATCGGTCTACGCTGCGAGGGCGTGCCAGGCGGCGAGGATGCCGCTGTTGCGCCCGCAAACCGGATGCAGTAGCCCGCCGCGATTGATGCCGCTCTCGTTCACGGCCCGGAAAAAGGCGAGCGAGTCGGGCGGGGTCGTGGCACTGGCGAGGTGCCCGGCGGCGTGATCTTTCGATGGAGGGCGTTGAGCCTTGAGGGCAGGTCGCTGCATGAGCAGACGCAGTTCAGGGGATGGGTGGGCCGGGGTGGGTCGTGCCGTCCGGTTTGAGGCATGCCTGGCCGCGCACCGACATCATGCTATCAATGAGCGGTGCCTATCGGAAGAAGCAATTCGGCTATCCAGCTCCTTGCAACCTGAATCCAGCGAGGTGCCGAAACCTTGGCGAGAGCGCCTCACGGGGCGAAACTGCCGCGGGTCATCGTAGTAGGCCGGATCCTCGCTTGCTTCGGTGACGCCGGGAACTCCCAGCAGGGGCAGGGGCGACAGATCGCGCGGCGTCGCGAGAAAGGCCGGATCGGCGAGGCGGCCGGCGACATGCTCGTCGAGTTGCGGCAGCAAGCGTGGCGACACCAGCGCCGGCGCGGACAGCGAAACGAACAGCGCCTTGCCGCACAGACCGAAGAACGGTGCGCGCAACTGGTCATATACCGCGTGGCCGAAGACGACGAAGCGCAAACTGCGATCGAGATCGCTTCTGCGCTCGACGAACACCTCGCGCCAGCGGTGGGCGCGCAGGGCCTCGATCAATGACGCATCGGCACTGGCCACGATCACGCCGCTTTCGTCGAACAGGGTGGCGGCATCGCGCGCCGCACCGCGCGACGATTCCGCGCACTGCGCCCCAACGTGGCGCGCGTTGAGCGCCGCCTTGATCGACGGGAAGCGCAGCCAGACCAGCGCGTTGAAGGCGTCGTGCCAGTTGCCGGGGCGGGTCGGCACGCGGCCGGTGTCGAAGATGCCGCGCTCGTAGGCGATGCCACTGGCCGCGGCCGCAACGAAGCGCAGGGGAACACGACCGCCGCTGGTCGGCGGTCGGGCCGAGCACTGCAAGAACCGATCAAGACGGTCGAGCGAAGGCGGGGCTTGGTCCGGCAACTGCGCCAGCCAGGGCGCCAGTGGTTCGAACAGCACACGCTCGGAGAGCGCCGCTTCGGACACGCGACCCAGGGATTCAGCCGGCGGGCTCGGCGGCCGCCGGGACGAACGAAAAGCTGCCGTCCTTTTTCTGCCAGGTGCCGATCAGCTTGCCGCTCGCGCCGTCGTTGGGCGGCTCGACCACCTGCAGCGTGCAGTTCTGGGTATCGGCGACATACCAGTTCTTGCCTTGCTGCAACGCAAAGCTGCGCTCGCCCAGCGCGTAGAGCGAAACCTTGGAACTCGCGGCCGGCTGCGGCTTCATTTCGTGGCGCCGCTGGCAATCGGGAAAACGCGCCACGACCAGCGCGAGGTCGGCCTTGTCGCTCCACGGATACTTGACCTCACGCTGCAAGGTCAATGAATGATCGGAATTGCCGTCGATCATGTAGGCAACGCGCTCCTGCTCGCACCCGGCGACCAGCAACAAGGCGAGCAGCAGGGCAAGAAACCGCAGGCGGAAAATCATCGTCGTGCTCAATTCAGCAAACTCCAGCCGATCTGCTCGCCGGCGCGCAACGGTACCAGCGCGTCGCCTGCGAGGTAGGGCACGCTCGCCGGCACCTGCCACGATCGCCTGGCCAGCGTGATCCGTTCGGCATTGCGCGGCAGGCGGTAGAAATCCGGGCCATTGAAGCTGGCGAAGGCCTCGAGCTTGTCCAGCGCCCCGGCCTGCTCGAACGCTTCGGCATACAGTTCAATCCCCGCATGCGAAGTGTAGCAACCGGCGCAGCCACAGGATGCTTCCTTGGTGCTGCGGGCATGCGGCGCCGAATCGGTACCGAGAAAGAACTTCGGACTGCCGCTGGTCGCCGCAGCCAGCAGCGCCTGGCGATGCGTCTCGCGCTTGAGCACCGGCAGGCAATAGTGATGCGGCCGGATTCCGCCGGCAAAGATCGCGTTGCGATTCATCAGCAGGTGGTGGGCAGTCAGGGTCGCCGCGACGTTCGGCCCGGCTTCGGCCACGAACTGCGCCGCATCGCGCGTCGTGATGTGCTCGAAGACGACGCGCAGGCCCGGGAAGCGCGCAACAAGCGGCACCAGCACGCGATCGATAAAGACAGGCTCGCGATCGAACACGTCGATGTCGGCGTCGGTCACTTCACCATGCACGAGCAGCGGCATCCCGGCCGATTCCATGCGCGCCAGCACGGCATCGCAAAGACGGATATCGGTGACACCCGAATCCGAGTTGGTCGTGGCCCCGGCTGGATAGAGCTTGACCCCATGGACGATGCCGCTGGCCAGGGCCCGGTCGATTTCCGCCGGCGGCGTGCGGTCCGTCAGATACAGGGTCATCAGCGGCTGGAACGCGCGCCCAGCCGGCAGCGCAGTGAGAATGCGTTCGCGATAGGCGGCCGCAAGCTCGGTCATGATCACCGGCGGGCGCAAGTTGGGCATGACGATCGCCCGGCCGAAGCGACGCGCCGTATCGGGCAACACCGCTGCCATGGCCGCGTCATCGCGCAGGTGCAGGTGCCAGTCGTCGGGACGGGTGATCGTGAGTTCTTGCGCGGACATGAAATGGACGGTGAATGCGAAACGCGAATGGCAAGTTCAGAGCCGGATTATAGCGCCGAGGGCGCCTCCCCCTTGATCGTCAGCGCCATCTCGTAGAGCGCGTTGCGCGGCTCGCCGGTGATCTGCGCCGCCAGCTTGACCGCCTGCTTGAGCGGCAATTCCGCAAGCAGCGCGGCGAGCACGCGCTCGGTCCCGGCAGCAAGCCCCTGCCGAGGCGGCGGCGCGGAGACCAGCAGCACGAACTCGCCACGCGCGCGATTCGGGTCGGCGGCCAGCCATGCCGGTGCCTCGGCCAGCGGCATGCGCGTGATGCTCTCGAACAGCTTGGTCAGCTCGCGTGCGACGACGATCTCCCGCTGCGATTCCAGGCGTGCGGCGAGATCGGCGATCGTCTCGGCCACACGATGGGGCGCCTCGTAGAACACCAGCGCCGCATCGACCGGCTTCAGCGCCTCGATCGCCTCACCGCGCGCCGCAGCCCGCGCAGGCAGGAAGCCGCAGAACAGCAGGTGTGCATCGGTAAGGCCGGATGCCGAGACGGCGGCCGCCAGCGCGCTCGGCCCCGGAACCGGAATCACCCGCAGTCCGGCGTCGCTCACCGCGCGCACGATACGCGCGCCAGGATCGGACACCGCCGGCGTGCCGGCATCGCTGACCAGCGCCACCCGTTTACCCTCGGCGATTGCGGCGACGATGCCGGCGCCGGCCTCGCGCTCGTTGTGCTGGTGCGCCGCCAGCAGGCGCACCGCGATGCCATGGTGATCGAGAAGACGCCGCGTATGGCGCGTATCCTCGGCGGCAACCAGGTCCGCCGCGCGCAGCACATCGAGGGCGCGCAGCGTGATGTCGGCGAGGTTCCCGAGCGGGGTGGCAACCACGTACAATGCAGGCGGCATCGACTGGACGGACTCTGACATGATGCGAGTGATCGAACGGAATGGGCGGATTCTGGGCCGCGCCACGTCTCGCCGCAAGCGAGGCGGCGCATGAGCACACGCGGCAGCGAGGCCGAAGCTCTGGCCGCGGCCTACCTCGAACGTCACGGACTCGCGGTGATCGAGCGCAACTTTCGCGTGCGCGGCGGCGAGGTCGACCTGGTCTGCCGCGACGGCACGGCGCTGGTATTCGTCGAAGTCAGGCTGCGCAGCAATGCGCGTTTCGGCGGCGCGGCGGCGAGCATCACGTCCGCCAAACGGCGCCGCGTGATTCTCGCCGCACGGCATTACCTGGCCGGCAGACCGCAGCCATCCTGCCGCTTCGACTGCGTGCTGTTTGATGCCCTCGATCCACGACGAATCGAATGGCTGAAGAATGCGTTCACCGCTGATTGACGTGCCACGACTGTGCGCAGCGATCGTGCTCGCGCTGGCGGCTCAGGCAAATGCCGTCGGCCAGGAAGTGCGGATTCTCGTGCAGAGTTCGCCGCTGGCCGGTTTCCGCTACTACGCAGGCGAGACGCTGTGGCAGGAAATGAAGGTCGGCGATGAACTCGCGCTGGTGCGCGAACCCGACAACGCGCACGATGCCAATGCGGTAAGGGTCCAATGGCGGGGTCACAAGCTCGGCTATCTGCCGCGCGCCGAGAATCGCGCCGTCGCCGCGGAGATGGATCGCGGCGCAGCGGTGGTCGCGCGCATCGCGGCGCTGCTCCAGGATCGGAATCCCTGGAAGCGCCTGCGCGTCGACATCTATGTCGTTCTCTGAAGACAGACAGGGCGTATCGCGCGAGATGCTAGAATCCGCGCCACATTCAAGCGCGTAGCGCGCCAACCCGGAAGCACGATTGCCCAAGATGAATCTGATCGACCGAATCTCGCAGCAGTTCACCGACAGCGCGCAAACCAAGCTGCAGGCGGTCGAATTGCTCGCCGCACCAATCGCCGAAGCGGTCGAAACCATGGTTCATAGCCTGATGAGCAATGGCAAGATCATGGCCTGCGGCAATGGCGGTTCGGCCGCCGATTCGCAGCACTTCGCCTCGGAGCTGCTCAACCGCTTCGAGAAGGAGCGCCCCGGCCTGGCTGCGGTGGCACTGACGACCGATACGTCCACACTGACCTCGATCGCCAATGACTACGACTTCGCTCAGGTATTCTCGAAACAGATTCGCGCACTCGGCCAACCGGGCGACGTGCTGCTCGCCATCTCGACCTCGGGCACTTCGCCCAATGTGATCGAGGCGATCGCCGCCGCGCACGAACGCGAGATGCGCGTCGTCGCGCTGACCGGCAAGTCCGGCGGCAGGGTTGCCGGGCTGCTGCGCAAAGACGATACCCATCTGTGCGTGCCTGCCGATCGTACGGCGCGCATCCAGGAAGTCCACCTGCTCGTCCTGCACTGCCTGTGCGACGGCATCGATTGCATGCTGCTAGGAGCTGACTGATGAACAACACTCTCACCCGAATCGCCACTGCCCTGCTGCTGGTCTCGACCCTGCCGCTGATCCAGGCCTGCGTCCCGCTGGTGGCCGTCACCGGCATCGGTGCCGGCGCGCTGATCATTTCCGACCGACGCTCGTCGGGCGCCTACATCGAGGACGAATCCATCGGCTGGAAGGTGGAAGAACGCATCGTGCAGAAGTTCGGCTCGGACACCCACGTCAACGCGGTCAGCTACAACCGCAGCGTGCTGCTCAGCGGCGAAGTGCCCGACGCCGCGACCAAGGCCGAAATCGGCCGACTGGCGGGCGAGGTCGTCAACGTCAAGAGCGTGGTCAATGAGGTCGTTGTCGGTTCTCCCAGTTCGACGAAATCCCGTGTCAGCGACACCTACCTGACATCGAAGATCAAGGCCCGTTTTGTCGAGGCGAACAAGTTCTCGGCCAATCACGTCAGGGTACATGCATCGGCCGGCACCGCCTTCCTGCTCGGCATCGTGACGCGCCAGGAGGCCGACGATGCGTCGCAGATCGCTGCAACCACCTCCGGCGTCGAAAAGGTCGTGCGGGTGTTCGAGTACATCGACGATTCGCAGGCCAAGCAGCTCGATGCCCGTCCGGCCGAAGACACCCGCAAGAAGTAACGCGCCCGCAACGCCGGCTCAGTCGAAAGGCTGCGGCGCCCGCAGCGCGCGCTGGAGCCGGCGCATGAGCCAGCCGATTACTGGCAACCCGGCGTACAACTCCTCCGCCGCGTCCCAGTAGTCGCGATGCCATTCGATGCGCCCCCGCGTATCGAAGCGCAAGTGGGACGCGCCGCGGATGCAGCGTGCCCGCCTGGGCGAGCCGAAATGGAATTCCCACAGCAGTATCGCGCCGCTCGAATCGACAATCCTATCCGTGACACGGAATTGCGGATGTTCGAGGGTTTCGAACATGTGCTCGAAGACGCGGCGGATCGCCGCGACGCCACGCACTTCGTTGAACGGATCCTTGAACCGCGCGTCCGCGGTGTAGAACCGCCCGAGTTCGGCGAGCCTGGCTGTGTCGAGCGTCTCGTAGAACGCGACGATGTCGTCGAGCGAAACCAATGCTGTCACAAGCCGGTGAAGCGCCGCACCAGCGCAAAGTAGAGCCGATAAGGCAGCAGTTCGAGCAGCTTCAACCAAAGCGTGAACCGCTTCGGAAAATGGATCTCGAAATTGCCCTTGGCGAATCCGCCGACGATGCGACGGGCCGCCTCGTCGGCACTGATCAGCGCCGGCATGCGGAAGCGATTCTGCGCGGTCAGCGGTGTTTCGACGAAACCCGGGCTGATCAGAAAGACGTCGACGCCCTTTGGTCGCAGATCGAGATACAGCGTTTCGGAAAGATTGATCAGCGCCGATTTGGTCGCCCCATAGACGATGGCGTTCGGCAGGCCGCGGTAGCCGGCGACGCTGCCGACGATCGCGATCGCGCCACTACCCTGCGCGAGCATCGCCGGCAACACGGTGATCACGCCATTGATCACGCCGAGCAGATTGGTCTCGACTGTCTGCCGCGCCGCCTGCGATTCGAGTTCCCAGGCACGAACCGCCGAATAGCTGCCGGCATTGAGCACCACCAGGTCGATGCCGTCCCAGGCGCCGATGATGCGCTTGCCGGCCTGTTCGAGCGCTGGCGGATCGGTCACGTCGAGCGGCAGAAACAGCGCGTCCGACCAGCCCGCACTCAACTGGGTCAGCTTCTCGCGATTGCGCGCCGACAGCGCCAGCCGCGCGCCCGCCGCGTGCAACTGCCGGGCTAGTGCCGCGCCGATGCCGGTCGATGCGCCGACGATCCACACCCGCTTGCCCTGCCAGTCGCGGATCGGGCGATTGAGACCGAACCACCGGCGCGGCTCGACAAGCTGCGACAGCGCGGGCCCTTGCATCATCGCTTCGTGAAGGACAACGTGACCTCGCCCAGCCTGAATCCGAACTTGCTCATGTAAGAGCGATTGAGCATCACCTTGTCGTCGATCAGGAACATCCAGTCGTCGAAATCGACATGGTAGGTCTTGCCATCGACCGGCAGTGCCAGCACATAGCGCCAGCGCAGCGCATTGCCATAAGCCACGCCGTCTGCTTCGCCGACGACGTCGTCGGCAGTGCCCTTGTAGCGGTGCGCGTCGAGTTTGGTGATCGTCCAAACCCGGCGCTGCTTGACTCCATCCGAGTAGGTGAAATCCTCGTCGAGCGTGCCGACCTTGCCGTTCCACGATGCCTCGATCACCACGTGAAAGCGTTTGATCACTTTCCCGGCGCGATCCTGAAACATTCCGTTCGCATCGAGCGTGCCGTTGAAGTAAGTCGCCAGATCGAGCACCGGCTTCTCGGCCGCGTAGTCCTCGACCTTCACGGCGGCACATCCGGCAAGCCAGGCTGCCAGCAGGGCAACAATGATCTTTTGCACCATGTTCTCCTCATCAAAGGCGCCGCATGCAGCGCACGAGCAGCAGTGCGGCGAGCAGCTTGAGCCCGGTCGGAACCAGCGCATAGACGAAAGCCAGGCCGGCGATTCCCTGCGCGTCGCGACCGCCGGGCTGATAACCGAGCAGAGAAATCAGTGGCAACGCGATACCGGCCGCGAGCGCCAGGTTGAGTTTGGTGACCAGGTTCCACAGGCCGAAGTAGGCGCCGGATTTCGCATCGCCGGCGCCGCGTGCGTCGCGATCCATCACGTCGGCGAGCATCGATGGCGGCAGCGCGAGGTCGGCGCCGAGCGCGGCACCGGACAAGATGCAGATCAGCCCGAATGCTAGCAATTCGCCCGGGCCGAGAAAGAACGCCCAGACGAACACCACGCACGCCAGCCCCATCGATATCAGCCATGCCGGCGACTTGCCGATCCGCGCCGACAGCGCGACCCACAGCGGAAGCGCGGCCACGCCGGCAACGAAGTAGATCGCGAGAAACAGACCGGCTGCATGTTCGAGCTGCAACACGTCGTCGACGAAGAACAGGACCAGCGTTGCCGGAATTGCCGAGGCTATGCCATTGAGCGCGAACACCCCGAGCAGCAGGAGGAAGGCGCGATTGCCCAGCGTGACCGACATCGCCGTGAGCAGGCTCGCACGCTGTGGCTGCGTAGCGCGCTTGCCCGGCGCGCGCAGCAGGGTGATCGCGGCTGTGACGACGAGTATCGGCAGGAACAACCAGGCCAGGCGGCCCACGCCCTGCGCCATGTCGGGCGCCAGCAGCGTAGGCAGGGCAGAGGCCGCGACCACGCCGAGCAGCGCGAAGCCTTCGCGCCAGGCGGTGATCCGCGTGCGCTCATGCTGAGCCGTCGACAGTTCAGCGCCCCAGGCGTAGTAGTTGACCTGCGCCAGCGAGAACCCGAGATAGACGATGGTCAGCGTCGCAGCGAGCCACGCAGCGCCGACCCACTCGGCGCGCGGCGCCAGCAGCCCGACCATGCCGATTGCAAGCACCGGCAGGGCCAGGGCGATCAGGCGCTTTCGCTGGTCGATGCGATCGCTCCACCAGCCGAGCAGCGGATCGACCAGCGCATCGAGCAGGCGGGCACCGAGCAGAACCCCGCCGACAACGGACAGCGACAAACCGAGCGTATCGCCATAGAGCTTGGGCACGTGCACGTAGATCGGCAGTGCGGCGAATGCCAGCGGCAAGCCAAGCACGCCGTAGGCGCTCAGATCGCGCCATGACAGCGTTTGCGGCCGGGCGACACTGGTGATCATGGCCCGCCGAGCAGGCGCGCGCGCAGATCCGGCGCGCGGGTTCGCTCATCCAGCCAGATCGCGAAGAAGGCCCGCGCGAAATCCTGATCGTCGATCTCGCCGGTCAATCGACCCTGGTGATAGAACAGCGCGCCGCGGGACGGCAGACTGACGCCAATGATCGAATCGCCGGATTTGACGTCGGGGAACACGCCCACGAGCAGCGCTTCCCAGCGTTTCAGCGTCGTTTCGTCTCGCGTGCCGAGGCGCTTGAGTTCATCGATCGAGCTCGATACCAGACGACTGCCTGGAATGTCGCGCGAATAGCGCAGCACCAGCGCGAAGGGCGCCGAGCCGTCGAAGCGCTCGGCAGCCGACCACAGCGACGCCTGGTAGATCGACAGCCCGAACCAGCGCATCTCGCCGGAGCCCAATGGCCGCAGTTCCGCAGCCGCCGGGCCGGACAACGCACCCAATCGCTCGCGCACCGAATCGGGCAGCGCGTTCGCCGATGCGCAGATTGGCAGTCCGAGGAACAGCGCCAGCAGCAGGGCACGCGGGCTCATGATGCGTGCTGCAGCGTGAAGTGATGAACGTCGGTCGATCCGGCGCGGAAGCCCGCCTCGCAATAGGCAAGGTAGAAGCGCCAGAGCCGCACGAAGTCCTCGCGGAAGCCCTGCGCGCGGATCGCGGCCTGCATCTGCTCGAAGCGCGCCGCCCACAGGGCTAGCGTATGCGCGTAATCGTGGCCGAAGCCGAACTCGGCGCAGACCTTCAGGCCGCAATCCGTCGCGCGTCGCCGAAACACCGCAGGCGCCGGCAGCATGCCGCCGGGAAACACATAGCGCTGGATGAAATCCGTGCCGCGTCGATAGCGCCCGAACAGCGCGTCGTCGATCGTGATGACCTGGACCACCGCACTGCCGCCCGGTTTGAGGCGGTCGCGCAATTGCGCGAAGTAGGTCGGCCAGAAGCGCTCGCCGACTGCCTCGAACATTTCGATCGACACGATATGGTCGTAGCGCCCACGCACGTCGCGGTAGTCGCGCAGTTCGAAGCTCGCCAGATCGGCAAAACCGCGCGAGGCGGCGCGCTGCCTCGCGTACTCAAGTTGCGCCGGGGAAATCGTCAGGCCGAGCACCCGGAGTCCATATTCGCGGGTCGCGATTTCCGCGAATCCGCCCCAGCCACAGCCGATCTCCAGCACTTGCTGCCCGGGCTCGGCGTCGAGCTGGTCGAGGATGCGCCGGTACTTGGCGCGCTGGGCGTCATCGAGCGAACGCGAATGCTCGCCCTCGAACAGCGCCCCCGAATAGCTCATCGTGGCATCGAGCCAGGTTTCATAGAAGCGATTGCCGAGGTCGTAGTGCGCCATGATGTTCCTGCGCGAGCCCTCGCGCGTGTTCGAGCGCAGCAGGTGCTGCAGGCGGTAGCCGAGCAGGCGCAGGGCATTGCCATACACGGCCTCCTTCAGGACGTTGCGACTCTTCGCCAGAAGGGTCAGCAAACCGGGCAGGTTGTCGGTATCCCACCAGCCGTCGATATAGGCCTCGGCCAGCCCGATGTCGCCTTTTCCGAGCGCGACATCGAATACCCGCCAGTCATTGACACGCATGCGGGCGACACAGGCGCCGCAGCCGAGCTGCCGCCACTGCGCATCGGGCAGTGTGAGTTCCAGACTACCGGCCCGCAGGCGATCGAGGATCGCCAGCGCCGTCGCGGCACGGCGCGGCATGGGCGCAGGTAACGCTTGTATTGTTCGGGAAAACGCGAGTTCGAATTCACTCATGTCGTGGTTTCTTCCAGAGGTGGTTGCGGTTTGCGAAAGAAGGGCACGCGGTGCAAGGCCAGCCGCAGTGCCTGCCAGTGAATGCGCCCGATCACCCCGACGGTCATCAGCGGAAAGCGCAGCAGTGCGGCAAGCAGCGCACGCTCGCCAAGCGGCCGGGCGCGGCCGGCGACACGCGTCGTGAGCACCAGTTGGCCGCCATCGAAGTAGTCGATCGCAACAGCCTGGACCGTGCCGCGCCGGACGAAGCGAAAGCGATATTCGCCACGCATCGGAAAAAACGGCGAGACATGGAAGACCTTGCGTGCCCATAGCGAATCGGTGGACTGGATCGGCCGCCCGTCGGCGTGCGCGACGATGTAGTTATGACGTTCGCCGAAAGTGTTGTTGACTTCGCAGATCACCGCCCGCAGTCGCGACTTTGCGTCGTGGCAGTAGCAGAAGCTGACCGGGTTGAATACGTAGCCGAGCAGGCGCGGCATGGTCTGCAGGACAATCTCGCCGTCCGCTTCGATACCATGGCGCCTGAGCAGGGCTCGCGCCCAATCGATCGGATTCGAGCCGTCGCGGGCGCCGTGGTCCGCGAAGTCGATGCGCATCGGCGCCGGCCGATTCACGCCAAGCATCTTCATCTGCAACGAGTCGACACGCGACAGCGGCAGCCGCAGAAAAAATAGCGGATAGATGAATCGATTCACCACCGGTGCATGCCGCGCGTGCATGACGGTTCCGATGCACAGCTCGGGCGTCATGCGACTTCCAATTCGCGGGCCGAGGCCTGCCGCTTACCGAGCCAGGGGGCCGCGACGCCCAGGCGGTTTGCCACGTCGACGGCCGATCGCAATCCATCTTCGTGAAACCCGTAGCCGAGCCACGCGCCGCAGAACCAGGTGTTACGCTGGCCCTGCAGGCGTGGCATGCGGGCCTGCGCATCGATCGCCGCCTGGTCGAACACCGGGTGCGCATAATCGAACTCGGCAATCACCTTGGCCTCGTCCGGTTCGATGAACGGGTTGAGCGAGACGACGACCGGTTGCGCGAACGGAAGCGGTTGCAACCGGTTGATCAGGTAGGACACGCTGACCGGACGTTGATCTGCGGCGCCCTTGCCTGCCAGATAGTTCCAGGCCGACCAGGTCGATTGCACGCGCGGCAGCAGTGCCCGATCGGTGTGCAGAACCGCTCGATTCGGCTGGTATCGGATCGCGCCCAGCAGCGTGCGCTCCTCGGCGCTCGCATCTCTGCCAAGCATGGCCAGCGTCTGGTCGCTGTGGCTAGCGAACACCACGTGGTCGTAGCGCTCGACGCCATGACGCGTTTCGATCCGCACCGCCTCGTCAGCGCGCGAGATCCGCTCGACGGGCGTGGACAGGCGGACATCGGCAATCTTCGCTGCCAGTTTCCTGACGTACTCGCGGCCGCCACCCCGGACGGTCAGCCACTGCGGGCGATCGAACAGTTGCAGCAAGCCGTGATTGCGGCAGAAGCGAACGAAAGTGGATAGCGGATAGTCGAGCATGGTTTGGGTCGGGCACGACCAGATCGCTGCCGCCATCGGCAACAGATACCAGTGGCGAAACTCCGCGCTGTAGCGATTGCGGTCGAGGTACTCGCCGAGCGACATCGCTGCCGCGTCCTCGGCGTTTGCCACGACCTCACGATTGAAGCGAATGATGTCCTGCAACATCCGCCAGAACGCCGGACGCGCAAGGTTGGCGCGCTGGGCGAATACGGTCGCCAAGCTCGACCCCGACCATTCGATCGATGGCTCTGCCAGGCTCACCGCAAACGACATCTCGCTTTGCGCAATCGGCACCTCGAGCAGTTCGAAGAGCGCGGTCAGATTCGGGTAGGTGCGCCGATTGAAGACCAGAAAACCGGTGTCGACCGGCTGGCGCTTGCCGTCCAGCTGGACATCGACCGTATTGGTGTGACCGCCGAGATAGTCGGCGGCTTCGTACAGCGTGACGCTGTGCCGACTCGTCAGCAGCCATGCTGCTGCGAGCCCCGAAATCCCGGAGCCGATCACGGCAATGCGCATTGTCTGTCTCCTGTGTTTTGAGAGCGCGAAGCACCCGACCGCCCGCTTCTGCTCGTCGCCGCCCACCTCGGAAGTAGGCCGGCGAAGGCATGCCTTAGAATCGATGAACATGCCGCTCGCGGCGCTGCGCGACGCAACATGAAGCGCTGCCCGGACGAACCAGGGCCAGCGGAGACAGGCGGCTGCCATCCAACTGGTGCACCATGACCATCAACTGCAAAGCAGTCTGTTGCAGGCTGTTGGCCGCATCGGACGAGCCGAGTGCCGCATCGGTGCGGGCGCCTGGTGGCTGCGGCAGCGAACCGCCGGGTTCGGCCGCAGCCGGGAATGGTGACAGCGTTAGGTAGATCCCAGTCAGCATGGTATAGGCAGAGTTCGGAGGTTTCATTTTGTCCTGGACAAGATGTATTCATGAACGTAAGATAGGACGCATCGCTTCCAATGTCAACGTTTTGTCCTGGACAATATCGCCAAAATGACTGAATTTCCCGGTTTGAGCATTGCCGCTGTCGAACGCGACACAGGTCTGTCCAAGGACACGCTGCGCGTATGGGAGCGTCGTTACGGCTTTCCCAAGCCTTTGCGCGACATTTTTGGAGAGCGCCTCTATTCGGCAGCCGAGGTGGACAAGCTGCGCTGCATCAAGCGCCTGCTGGATCAGGGATTCCGGCCTAGCAAGTTGATCGACTCATCGACTGAAGAACTGACGAAGTTGCTCGAGTCGCCGAGAGATGCGGTAGCGGGTATCCGCGAGCTACCTTCCGAGCTCGCGTCGATACTTGACCTCGTCAAGCTGCACCGCAGTGACGCGTTGCGCGGCTTGCTGACCCAGACGCTGATGAAGCATGGCTTGCAGCAATTCGTGGCGGCCATCGCGGCGCCGCTGAACCAGCGGATCGGCGAAGCCTGGATGCGCGGCGAAATCGGGGTGACGGAGGAGCACCTGTACACCGAACTCTTGCAGAACACTCTGCGCTCGGCGATCAACGCCTACCCGATTCACGGGCTGCGACCCAAGGTGCTGCTCACCACCCTGCCCGGAGAGGAGCATTCGCTCGGCTTGTTGATGGCCGAGGCGATGCTGGTTCCCGAGGGCGCGCGTTGCGTATCCCTGGGCATCCAGACACCGCTATCGGACATACTGCTCGCCGCCAGGAGTGGCGAGGTCGATGTGGTGGCGCTGTCTTTTTCGGCTGCCTATCCGGTCCGCCACGCAGTGGAGGGCCTGACATCGCTGCGCGGCCTGCTGCCGGAGGCCACTGCGCTGTGGGCCGGCGGAGAGGGCGTGCGCGGTCGCCAGCGCAGTTTGCCCAACACACGGGTGATCGAAGGCATCGACGATACGCTTGCCGCGCTGCGCGAGTGGCGCACCGCTCGACTCGACAACTGAACAGGCATCGGAGAATGCGGGCGCGATCCGCGAGCGACCAAACCGGTCGCGCCAAACGCCGTAGAATCTGTTTTTTGCCGGGGCCCGCATGCTCTATCCCGAACTTTTCAAGTCGCTCGAGGCCGCCCGCTGGAGCATGGCCAACGACGTCGCGTGGTCGAGTTTCGACGCCTCGAAGCTGTCCGAAGAACAGGCGATGACGGTCAAGATGAACGCCATCACCGAGTGGTCGGCGCTGCCTGCGACCGAGATGTTTCTGCGCGACAATCGGGACGACAGCGATTTCGCCGCCTTCATGTCGATCTGGTTCTACGAAGAGCAGAAACACGCGCTGGTGCTGATCGAGTATCTGAAACGCTTCTACCCCGGTCTCGCGCCGACCGAAGACGAACTGCACGAGGTGCGCTTCGAATTCGACCCGGCGCCACCGCTCGAAACCCTGATGCTGCACTTCTGCGGCGAATTGCGCCTGACCCAGTGGTATCGCCGTGCCTCGGATTGGCATACCGAGCCGGTGATCAAGCAGATCTACGATCTGCTGTCGCGTGACGAGGCGCGACACGGCGGTGCCTACCTGAAGTTCATGAAACGGGCGATCGAGCGCACTGGCGATGCGGCCCGCGCGGCGTTCGCCAGGATCGGCGTGCTGATGGCCAGTTCATCGCGCGCCGGCAAGCCCCTGCATCCGACCAATCTGCATGTCAGCAAGGCCCGATTCCCGCGCGATACGGTGCAAAGCCGGCTGCCGAATCCCGATTGGCTCGAACACTGGCTGTCACAGCAGATCCGCTTCGACAAGGACTGCGAGGCCCGCGTGATCGGCGGCATCCTACGCAACCTGTCGAGCCTGTTCGAGCAGAAGTTCGAGTCGCCGTCCGATCTCAACCGCTATCGCAAGACACTCGTCACGCCATGACAAACGATTCCGGCGTGTTCGCGCCCCCCGGCTTCGAAACCAAGATCTGCGCGCCGGAGGATCTGATCCAACGCGTGACGCAGTTGCAACGGCCACTGGTATTCACCAATGGCGTATTCGACATTCTGCATCGCGGCCACGTTACCTACCTGGCCCAGGCCCGGGCGCTCGGCACATCGATGCTGGTTGCCTTGAATTCGGATGCTTCGGTACGCCGCCTCGGCAAGGGCGAAGATCGGCCGATCAATACGCTGCAGGATCGTCTGGCCGTCATGGCCGCACTCGAGTGTGTCAGCCTGGTGACCTGGTTCGAGGAGGACACACCGATCGAGCGCATCCGCAGCGCGCGACCCGATGTGCTGGTGAAGGGCGGCGACTGGGCCGTCGACCACATCGTTGGCGCCGACGTCGTGGCAGCATGCGGCGGAAAGGTGGTCTCGATACCTTTCGAGCACCAGCGCTCGACCACCGCGCTCCTGGCGAAGGTGCGCGACAAGCTATAGCAGCCTGACGGGCTTGATTCGCACCCACCTACAAAGCCCGACAGCTTGCTAGACTGAAGTTCCTTTGACCGCGGGACGAGTTTTCATTGTATTTCGAGGGGTTATGTCGAAATCGTGGTTGCGTGTTCTGCCTACACGCGGATCTGATCAAGCAGCGCCATCGCGCGTTGGTGCACCGGGTTTGGGGTTGTAACGACCTCGAAGCTTGGGGCGTCAGGGGCAGCCGCTGGCGTGCGGCAGGTATTGCGCACGAGGGTGGCCAATTCAGCCATCAAGGTGGAAAAACTGTGTGCCGGCGTATTGTCCTCGAGGCTATGACGGGCAACCTTGTTCAGCGTGGCTTCAGAGCGCATGGCAGGTGCCACGGGGTCGCGCGTCGCTTTGGCTTGCTGGTCGGTATCGGCAAACATCAGTGCGCGCCAGGCTTCACGCATGTGCCACTCGACGTAGTAGGCGAGCATGCACACAAAGATGTGCGAGCGCACCCGCTCGGCCAGGCGGTGATGAATCGGGCGCACCTTCAGGTCGATGGTCTTGAGCGAGCGGAAGGCGCGCTCGACGTTGGCCAGCGATTTGTAGCTGCGCACGCACTGTGCCGCCTCCATGTGCTCGGAGGACACCGAGGTGCGAATGATGTACAGGCCATCCAGCGCCGCTTCAGCGGCGATGCTGTCCGGTTTGCGCGTGAAGGAGAAGCTCGTCTCGCCGATCGCCAGTTCGAAGTGTTTGGCGACCTTGTACTGATTGACGATCTTGCCCACGCGCCGCCGATCTCATCCTTGCCGGCGAGCTTGGCGGCCTCGACTCGGGCCTTGATCTTGTCGAGCTTGTTCTGCGTCGCACACAGCAGCTCTTCGCGCTTGTACGCGCGCAGCCTGGCCAGTTGCGGATTGCGGCAGGCCACCAGGCGCTCCCCGGGGTAGTCCGGCGAGCTCAGTTCGATCAGATTGCGCTCATCGAACAAGCCGAGCTGCAACTGTCCCTGCTCGATCAGCGCGCGGATCGAAACGCTCTTGAGCGCCGTGATCCAGCCGATGCCATCGCTATCGCGCATCTGGGCGATGGCCTTTTGCGAGATCATTCCCCGGTCGCCCACCATCACCATGCGCTCGATGCCAAAATCGGTGCGCAAGCGCTGCACCTCGGGCATGAATGTGGTGCTGTCCGAGGTGTTGCCCGCATGCACCGAAACCGCGACCGGACAGCCTCGTGCGTCCGTGACCAAGCCGTAATTGACCTGCAGCATGCCGTGCTTGCCATCGCGGCTGTAGCCGCGCTTGGCCAGCGGACAGGTGGTGCCCTCGAAGTAACTGGACGACAGATCGTAGAGCACCAAGCTGTCCGTGCCCAAATGCCGCGCGGCGAGCTTCTTCTCAATGGCCTCCTGGCGCAGCAGCAACCAGTCCATCGCCGCGTACAGATCGTCCTCGCTCGCCTCGGTCACCGCGAAGTCTTGCGCCAGCGTCGTCGTGTGCCACCAGCGCGTGGTGGCCAGCTTGGTCTGGGGCGCCACGATGCGCGAGGCCACCATCGCTAGCACCCGATCGCGTTCGCGACACGGCTTGGTGGCGATCAGCGAGGCCAGCCCCAGGCGCTGCATCGCAGTGGCCACCGCCTGCACGTGGCCATGGGCACGTGAGCGCGCAATCTCGAAACCTTGCGCGACCGGGCATAACCGCTCGCCGCGCAGCACTGCCCGGATCGCCTCGACCTGCGCGTGCGAAAGACTGGACAGGTTGGCCAGTGTGCGCTTGCCGACCCTTGCACCGTCACGGTAGGACTCCCGTAGCAAAACGGTCGGCGCTGATCCGCGGTTCGGCACGATATGAATATGCATGCCTACAATAATAGACGATTATACGACTTATAGCAACACGCACTACATGCCTACATTATGCTGGCGGACAATCACCGTATCTCGGTGATTTGACGCGCTAATTCGCACAAACAACCGCCGTCTTTCGGGGGAACTTCAGGCTAGAAGCTGTGCCTCACGCCGAGCGAAATGCCGTTGCCCCCGGCCGCAGCCACCCCGGTTTCGACTTCGCCACCGCCGAGCCGAAATAGCCCGTTCGGGTCGTTCGACAGACGCGTGTAGAAGGCATAGATCGCTGTCTGCGCGGACAGGCCATGCTCGTATCCCAAGGATAGCTGACGCGTGCCGCCCACCCCGGTGACGAGGTTTCCGGAGATGTCCGCAGCGCGGGCAAAGTTCAGACGAAGCGCACCATCCCCGACACGTTGTGCGAGACCGATCCACCAGGCCTGCTGGCGGGCATCGCGGGCGTCGACGTCGTGACGCAGGCGCTCCCAGCCGGCCGATATCTGCGCGCCGCCGAATCGGTAGGCAGTACCGAGCCGCCAGCCATCGTCGCTCGCACCCGGCCCGTACCAATCCTGCGCCCGCTCATGGGTGGCGAAGGCTCGCCAGGCACCGCGCTCATAGGTCGCCCCAGTGGACCACCAGTTCGGCTGCTGCTGGTGGAGTCCGGTCGTTTCGGCACGGGCGGCGCTGAATTGACCTGCGAAACCGCGCCCAGTGCTCAGCGTCGCCGCGCTGCGCTCGATTCGAAGCGACGGCGCCATGCCGAGCCCGCCATCGCGCATCGAGCCTGCCGGCAGGAATAGCAGATGGCTCCGAGCGACCAGCGGCAGCCGGCCGGCGGAGAATCCGGTCGCCGCAGCAGGAGAGTCGGGATGAGAGTCAGGACGGAATTCGCGCCACAGTGCTGCCAGGCCGCTGCCGAGCGGATCGCCGCGCGCCGAAAACGCAACTGCGTCGTCGGCCGCCTGCACCGGCAGGCCGATCATTGCCGATAAGGCGAAGAGTGCGCTTTTTGTCATTTTCATCCCCCGTTGAAAGAGCTGCCGCCCACTTGTCTTTTTAGGCCGCACGGGCGCGCGGCGCAAGTGGATGGATCAGGACGAATCAAAATGACACTTGCCCGGACTTCAGCCGATCAGGTCTCTCGATCGTCGATGTGACAATACTGGAATTTCGTACACCAGCAACGCCTGCGGATGGCCTTGGGATCAACGCGAATGCACTGTCAGAGCCGTAGTATTGTGCGAGTTCGCATGTCGATCCCCTCGATGGTCGGCAGGAAATGCGCCGATGCCGCGATCATTCGGGCCAACCTGACCTCCGTAGCAGCCACATACGCCCCGAGCCGTTGGATTCATGCTTCGATTGCTCGACACGAGCAGCCCCACCGCGCTGCAAATTGTCGCGGCGCGGAGTTGAGTCAGATGGTTGGGCCGATCTGAAAGTCGGTGCTTGCCGGGGAGCAGCGCCCCGTGGGCGCCACCTCATCGATCAACGGTTCTCGCCTTCGATCAAAGCGTATGCGGAATGGTTGTGGATCGACTCGAAGTTCTCCGATTCCACTGTGAAGCGCGCGATGCGCGCATCGTCCTTGAGTCTCAACGCTATGTCGCGCACCAGATCCTCGACGAACTTGGGGTTGTCGTAGGCACGCTCGGTCACGTATTTCTCGTCGGGCCGCTTGAGGAGGCCGTAGACTTCGCAGGAAGCTTCTTCCTCGGCTATGCGCACCAGCTCCTCGATCGCTACGTCACGCCGCAATTCAACGCTGATATTGATGATCGAGCGCTGATTGTGCGCCCCGTAGTCGGATATCTTCTTCGAGCAAGGGCAGAGGCTGGTGACCGGCACCGCGACCTTCAGGGTGACACGCAACGGTTTGCTCGGCAGCTTTTCCACGACCACGCCGGCGTCGATGTCGAGCAGGCTCTCGACCCCGGAAACCGGTGCCTGCTTGCGCGTGAAGTAAGGGAAACTCACTTCGATGCGGCCTGCACTAGCGTCCAGCCGGTAGAGCATGTCTGCACACATTCCACGCAGTCCATCCAGCGTGATCGCATCAACCTGCGCCTCCAGCAGTTCGACGAAGCGGGACATGTGGGTGCCCTTTACGTCGGGTGGCAGGGCGATCGTCATGGCCAGCGTGGCAATCGTGGCCACGCTGCCGCCGTCGGCACAACGCACTGCCATCGGGTAACGCAGCCCCCTGACACCGACGCGCTGGATTTCCAGATCGCGCGAGTCTTCGGTGGACTGGATGTCGGGGAGAAAGAACTTTTCCGGTGCGTTCATGCTGTCTCCTGAGGGGTGTGACTTTGAGAAATGGGCCGGATCCGGAAACCGTAGTCTTGACGAACATGGGAAAAGTGACGCTGTAGTTGACTCGACAGAAGTCTGCGATCTGCCGCTCGCTTTCCGGCTCCTGGCGTCCGAAGTCGTTGGATGGGACACCCAGCACCATCAGGCCATGCTCCCGATATTTGCGGAAGAGAACCTCCTGGCCCTGGTACTGGGGCGCGAAGCCGCACTGCCTCGCGGTATCCACCAGAAACAGCACTTGGCCTTGGTACAGGCACAGCGAGCGTTCGGCGCCACCCAGCAAAGGCGTGAAGCGATAGTGCAGCAGCACCGGACGAGCTAACGACCAGCGCGGCGAGGTGTTTGGTGGGAAACGCCATTCGCGCCACCTCAGTGCGCGGCCACCGAGCCGCAGCAAAACCCCGCAGCCTTCGCCCGAAGCGGCGCCAGCATCACGCTGCGATGCAAAGCAATCATACGTTCGAGCCCCGGTTCGGCGTCCGGTTCGATCGGAATGGTCGCGGAGGAGCGAACCGTAACAGGCGCGCTAATCGCATCCTGACCGGAAACCGCTGCGTGGGCGCCACCTGCAGGTCTAACGCCGAGCGCGGCAGCTACGGAAATGAAAAGCAAGGAAGCAATGAGCCAGCGTCGTGAAGCGGTTGTTGCGCCAATCGACATAGATCTCGCTTTCATGATTTGTCCTAAACAATATGTATAAGATAGTTCAAATTACCATCATTACGGGGCTATGTCAATCTTTTGTCCTGGACAAACCAGCAATCACCTCCGCAAATTGCGGGCGCGGCCGATGGGCGCCGGAAAGCGCAACAGCGGACTTGGCAGTTGATCCCTGCGGGTCTCGGAGCGCCCTTACGGATTTCCGCTGTGCGATCGCGACGTTCCAGGGGACCGCGTCGACCGGATCGAGAAGCCGAAACCCCCTAGGCGGCTTCCGAACGCCGCTTGCTTCAGTACGAAGGTATCCACACGCGACGGTGAATTCGCAGGTTGTCGGTGGTGGGTGCTGCCCGAGCAAGCGGCATTTGACCAGCGTCCAGAAACCCACGATACTCGCTAGCCCAAACGAATAGCGTCCTTTTTGCCCATGAAGCCGGTCTTGCCGCTCGTGCTGCTGCTTACCGTCCTGGCCGGCTGCAGCTTCGCCGAGCGCAATGCCGAGAAGGACAAGGGCGATCCGGGGCGCCTGCCATCCGCCGGGCGGGCCGTGACATTGCCAGGACTCGGCCCGTGCAACGAAAGCAAGGATCGAACGCTGCATCTCGACCCGCAGCAATCGGTTAACGTCTTGGTGCATGGCTGCAATGGTTCGACCGGCAATTTCCGGGCTCTGGCTGAGGTTCTTGCCTTCCACGGTCAGCAATCCGCCTGTTTCACCTACGACGACCGCGACAGCCTGAGGATCAGTTCCGCTCAGTTGGCGGCAGCGGTCGACGCGCTCGCACGGTACCTCGAACAGCCGCGGATCACGGTGATTGGCCACAGCATGGGAGGCCTTGTTGCCCGAAGAGCGCTGACAGACGCCTCCCGCGATTGGGGGATCGGTCGGCACATGGACCTGAAACTGGTCACGATCTCGGCGCCGTTTGCCGGTATTGCTTCGGCCCGCTTTTGCGCCGTCCCGCTGCTGCGTTTCGCAAGCCTCGGGCTCAACGACGTTGCCTGCTGGCTGATCAGCGGCGACAAGTGGTACGAGATCACCGACGCCTCGGACTTCATCCGTCAGCCCGGCCCACTGGCGCCGCAGGTTCACGGCCACCTCAACGTAGCGACCGATGAGCGCGACAGCTGCCGCCGACGCGATGGCATCGGCCGATGTGTCGTCGACGACTATGTCTTCAGCCTTGCCGAACAGCGATATCCACTGGTCACCGGCTTGCCGGGGACGACCGACATTGAAGTCCGCGCTGGGCACGTCGAGATCGTCGGCGAACCAGGCGTCATCCCATACAAACTGATAGCCATCCTCCAGCGAGAGGGCGTCGTTCGCACGACGTCGCCCGAACTTCACGGCGCGTTCCAGGATCTGCTGGCGCGACTCTATGGGCGATGAGTAGGAGCCTTACGGCATATCGTCCGGCACTGCACCAAATCGACATGGGCAGACAGGCCACTCGTCGATCGCGCGAGCCGCGATCCGCAAACCGGCGCGGTGCATTGCGAGCGTCGGATCGATTGAATGCCCCCGCCACCCCGGAAGTCAGGCTCGCCGAGGCGTCCGAGGCAAGCAAGCCCTCAGGCCGGGACAGCGAGCGTGGCGGCGTTCAAGGCTTGCGGGAGCGCCACTGGATCGGTGGGCGCTTGGCAGAGACAGGCGTATCGACTTCATCGAGCGAGTAGGCGTCGGCGACATAGGCCGGACCTTTCATCACCATGACAATGAAGGCCGCAATGGCTCCAGTGAGGACTGCGGTCCAGTGCAGTAACAGCAGGCTGATGCAATAAATACCGACAGTTGACAACTGCGACACTGTCGCTGACTCGGGATCAGACATCGACACGACGCGCCCCATCAGCCACGGAGCAACAAGCAGCAAGCTCCCGAGAATCAGGACTTTCGGCAGCAGACGCAGAACACGGCGCTCGAGCCCAGGAGGTGTCTCGACGAATCCGGGTAGTCGGTTGAAGGCGCTCATCGTCGATCCTCGCGCGAAATGAAGGCAAGACATCCAGTACGCTGGCCTGTAGCCGGCGAAAACGCCTGCCGCCAGTCTGCCGCAACAACCCAGTGGCCGGCGCGGGTGACCGCAGGCGTGGCGGCGGCGTCGCCACCCAGCGGAGCAACACATGAAGCACGCTCGGGCTGCCATATGAAGCCTTGCGATGACCAACGCGAATCTTGGCCCGGCTCCCAGCGAACGCTCGTCGGCCTTGGCATTGTCAAGCCGCCGCGCGCGGAACTGAATCGGCTCGGTCGACGTTGATCCCGATCAATTACTTGACCAACGGACGGATAGCCGAAAATCCGCCATCCAACGACCAGACCTGACCGGTGACACGCGCAGCCTGCGCGGAGAGCAGCCAGACCATGAGTTCGGCCAATTCATCGGGCGCACCGATGCCCGGCAAAGGGTACTGACGCGCTGCCGCCTCGCGTCCTGCCGAACTGCCCAGAATGCGCGAGGCGGCCGGCGTATCCATAATGCCGGGGGCAACGGCATTGACGCGAATTCCGTTGGCAGCATAGGTGGCGGCGGCACCACGGACCAGTCCCTCGACCCCAGCCTTGGCCGCTGCAACAGCCTCGTGATTGGGAGTGCCGATACGTGCTGCGGCCGAGGACACCAACACCGCCGCACCGGGACTGTTTGCTTCCCGCAGGGCACCTACGAAGGCCGCCAGAGTGTGAAAGGCGCTGACGAGGTTGGCGCTCAGGCACTCGTCGAAATCTGTCTCGCTCATTCGATGCACGGCGCCAAGGCGGATGTTCCCGACACAATGGGCCAATGCGGTGGGTCGAATCTGGCTCGCTTTGGCGACATCGAGAATTTGCCGCGCCCCAGCGACCGTCGAGCAATCGGCAACAACCACAAGGTGACCACCGCCGACGAGTTTGCTGAGGACACGATCAAGGCCGACCGCCTCCCGACCGGACAATATCAGCGACCAGCCTTCGGCCGCCAGCCGGCACGCGACAGCTTGACCGAGCCCGCCAGATGCGCCAGTGACAAGGGCGACTCCCTTCATGTCCGGACCTCCGTTAGCAACTCAGTTGAGATGCGGAATTTGGCGGAAGATCATGAGTGCCCCGGACGCACCGTACGAAGCCGACCATGAATCTTGAAGAGAGGACCATCCGTCCTCCGCCGCGCCCGACACCCGCGCGCCGGAAGCCGCCGCACCTGGAACACAGACAATTGCTGCCGAGCGGTTGGACCGAAGATGGCGTGCCGGTTCCGCGATTGCTCACCACGCATCGACTTCAAGCAGATGCAGTGCATTGCCGTCGCTCCCGACACCGCACGCCCACTCGTTGTCTTTTTCCTCCGCCGATTCGAAACACGCTTCGCCGATTCGGACGCAGTCAATCGCTGCGCGATGCCGTAAGGGGTAGTGACCTCATCGGCTTTTGACTGGCGGGAGAACGGGACATCTTCCTGAACTCGAAGATCGTCAGCGCCAATCCCAGCAAGGTCAGCGCGAAGCAGAAGACGCCCCAATAGAGCAATGTCATGTCACTCATCTGCTTGTGCCTTTAGTGTGAGTACTTTGAAGTAGATTCCGAAACAGAGAATGGCCGGCACCCACGTTGCGGTGAATAATCCGGCCTCTTTTTGACCGGCGAACCAGAGATAACCGGAGATGGCGAAAGACACCATGACTGCCAGCAGAATGCATACGTCGGACATCTTGATCACGAGACTCCTCCTTTGATGTAGAGGAAACCAGTCGAGCGTTCGTCTGCCGCTCAAGAACGCTCCCAGAACCCCCACGCCGCAACCATCAAACAGGCCACCGCTGCCCCCGCGTGCAAACGCAGACTGGATTCGCCGGATAGTTCGAACACGAAAGGCAGAATGCCGAAGATTCCCAGCGGAAGCCAAACCACAAATATCAGCGCAAGAGCGAACGCGCAGCGAGCGACGCGTGTTTGCCATTTGAGAGATCGCATTGGCATTCAGGGCGAAACAAGCGACGGCACACCCAGACAGCGCGAGCAACATCGCAGTTATGAAGGAGCCAAGCCATGACAGCTTGGCTCCTTCGTTCATGATTCGATCAATTGGGCATCACAACGCTATCGATGACGTGGATCACGCCGTTGCTGGCCGCGATGTCCGTTGCGATGACCTTGGCCTTGTCTACCATCACGCCGCCGGTGGTCGAAATGGTCAGATTGCTTCCCTCAACCGTTTTCACCGGCCCCGCCTTGACGTCAGCGGCCATCACCTTGCCTCCGACCACGTGGTAGGTGAGCACTTTGGTCAGCTTGGCCTTATCCGCCAAGAGCGCGTCCAACTGGTCCTTCGGGATCTTTGCGAAGGCAGCGTCGTTGGGTGCAAAAACCGTGAATGGGCCTTTCCCTTTCAGCGTTTCCACCAACCCTGCCGTCTGGAGCGCGACCACGAGTGTCTTGAACGATCCAGCGGACTGCGCGGTTTCAACGATGTCTTTGCCGGCGGCCATTGCCGAGGTTGCGGTGGCAGTTGCGGCAACGAAGCCGAGCGTGGCGATGTACTTTGCAAGTTTCATTTGAATCCTTTCAATGTGAGAGAGTGCCGATCGGATTTGCTCAGGTTGCTGGATAGCGACTGATCAGCAATTGCGCTCGAACGGCAAAAATTGTCGCTACATTGTCCTAGACAAATACTGGACAGAAAGTTCAATATTATTCGGAGCAGGGGCAGAAAGGCTTGTTGGCCGGAGCAGCCTGGTTGGACACCACGCCAGCGGAGCGCCAGCGATCAGAAGGTATCCTGGGATTACTGCCGGATTGAATCAGGGTCTTGCTGCTGAACCACAGGAACCAACCGACGCACGGAAAGCACAGGCCGGCGACGCGGCAAGGGGCCGCTTGTGCAGTCAGCAGTTATCGGGGGATGGATTCGCCGCTCGCCGCGTTCGATTCGGCTGGCAGCGCCGGGGCGGCGGCTGCGTCGGCGTGGCCGAATCGGGCGATGAACGTCTCGATTTCCGCTTCGATGGCCGCGCGGGCACGCAGCCCTTCAATCCATCGCTCGGGAATCGCCCCGAACCCCAATGCGGCACCCAATATCGCACCGAGCACCGCGCCTCGGTGGCAGTTGTCGCCGCCGGCATTGGCGTTGGCAATCTGCGCGGCCTCGAAATCGTCGAAGTAGCGCGCCGCCAGATAGAGCACCGCTGGAAAGGAATGGTCGATGTAGCAGGCTGGGCTGAGCAGGGTGCCGATCACGTCGCGGTCGGACAAGCGGTCGCGTCGAACCTGCTCGAGCACTGCCGATGCCGCGAATCCCAGGCGTTCTGCGGCGTCGCACACGAGCGGCCCGATCTGCGCGGACCTGTCTTGCAGCAAACGGATCAGCAGTTCGCTGAACGCCAGCGCATAGCGTTCCAGCTTGCCCGAGCGGTGGGTCAGCCGCAGTTGGGTCAGCGCCGACGCGCTCGCTGATTCTTGCCCCGCTGACCCTGCGGCAATAATGACCGGCGGCAATCCGACCAGTCCGCCAATCGACGCGGTGTCGTGGCCTTCCGCACCGGCACAGCCTTCCGGCGCCAATCCGCGAGCATAATTGGCGAAGAAATCGCGATGGTAGGATTCAGCATAAGTGTCGTTGTGGCTGTCGCGATCGGTCATGAACGCGACGTACTCTCGCAAGAAATCCCCTGCATCGTAGCGACCCGTCGCATTCATGGTCCGGATCAGCAACCGGGTACACAGCAGATTCAATGTGTTGTCGCCGGCCTGCATTCCCTGGTGGTAGTGCCGGTTGGGTGGCCCCCAATGGTGCTTCTTGCCCTTGAGAATCACGCTGCCGACCACCTCGCCGTCTTGCGAGCCGCGACCGGCCCGAGCGGTGCTGGCCAGCGCCATGATCGAATTCGGGTGATGCGCCTTGGGCGCCTGGAAGTCGCGGATCACGCCGAAATCGTGCTGCAGCGCGGTAAGGTCGTAGTACCAGTGAACCGGCATCGCCAGCGCATCGCCGACGAACATGCCCCACAGTGCGCCCCGAATCCGCGCCGCGGGAGCAATGGCCCCGCCATCGTATCCGCGACGCATTGCTGGCGCCGTCCCAAGCTTATTCAAGTTCGAGCCAGATCTCGTTGCGCCGCAGGAACCAAGGTTTCCAGGGCGGATCGTAGCGAGCCCAGATCGGCTCGCCGCGCGATGACAGACCAGCACGCGCCAAGGCGTCCTGCAATTTCCCGAGGTGCTCAAGGTAACGGCTTTGTGACCAGGTCCCCGAGTAGCCGATGACCGCAAGCGTTCGCCCAGGCATCGTGCGAAGGACGACACGCGAATCGATCGGTTCCGGGAGCGTTTCCAGCGACCATTCTCGGGGCATCGCAAATTGAACGACGTAACCGTCCGGGCGCGCGCTTTGCGCCACCGGCGCCGTCATCGCGATCCTGGTGCTGGTCTGGGCCACCGGCGCGGTCATCTCGATTTTGCGCGATCCCTTGTTAGCGCCGAAGATGTATTCGGCGAGGATGCGAAAGCCCTGGTTTCCGGCCTCCTCCGCCGCTGCGACGACAACAGTCTCCGCCACAACATACGGCTCGTATCGGCGCACCTCGAAATCGTCGTGAGCGCTGACCACCGCAAACCGGGGCTCGTCAATTGCCATGGCTGAACTCCAGGCCAGCACCAAGGCGCAGACCACCAGATAGTGAAATCCCCTCATGACCATACCCGGAGACGTGCGACGACACGCGCGAACGCACCCAGCTCCGAGGGCAAAGATGGACTGGCCTTTTCGGCCGATCAAGCGGCGGCCATACCCAAGCAAACGGTACGGCTGGCGCGATTCCGCGCTGTGGCGGTAAGCTGACATATCTCTCATGGTGTCTGGCATGGACGGGACGAAAACGGTTTTCGAAGTTCGGGCGGCGCTGAGAGCGCTGTACCGATCTCAGCGCTTCGCGGTACTGTCGACCGACGATCACGGGCAACCTTTCACGAGCCTGATGGCGTTCGCGGCATCCGAAGACCTGGGGAAGCTGGTGGTTCTGACCGAGCGGACCACGCGCAAGTTCGCCAACCTGAAGACGAATTCTCGGGTCGCCCTTCTGATCGACGACCGCGAAAACAAGGGCTCGGATACGCAGGATTCAGTGGCGGTCACTGCGATCGGGGAAGCGGCGGAAGTGGATCCGATAACTGGCGCTCCACTGCTCGAACTCTACCTCGCCCGCCACCCTTATCTGGCCGAGTTCGCAGCTTCGCCGTCCTGCGCGATCGTTCAGGTGAACGTCAGCTCGTACCTGCTGGTCTCACGCTTCCAGAAGGTTCTCGAGTGGCGCCCTGGATCGTAGCGGCGCCCGCCCTGGCGGGAAGGGCGACGCGGTAAGACCTCAAAACGGGATGTCGTCGTCCATGTCGCCGAAGCCGGACGACGAGGCCGCGGGTGCCGCGGGCTTGCGCGCCGGTGCGGCAGTCGATCCGTCGTCCTGCTCGCGCGGCGGCGGCTCGCCCATGCCCTGGCGCGAACCGAGCATCTTCATTTCGTCGCCACGAATCTCAGTCGTGTAGCGATCGTGCCCTTCCTTGTCCTGCCACTTACGAGTGCGCAGGCCGCCTTCAACGTAAACCTGCGAGCCCTTCTTCAGATACTGGCCGGCAATCTCCGCCAGGCGGCCGAAGAAAACGACGCGATGCCATTCGGTGGCTTCCTTCTTCTCGCCGGTCTGCTTATCCTTCCACGTGTCCGTGGTGGCCAGACTCACGGTGCAAATTTGATCGCCGCTCGCAGCGTAGCGCGTCTCCGGATCGCGCCCTAGGTTGCCGATAAGTATGACTTTGTTTACCGATGCCATGATCGTCTCCCGGTTCGAGTTGTGGGTTGTTCCGAGCGGGGACCAGCCCGCCGCGTACTGTTCAAGTATACAGCATCAGGAGGCTTCGCCGAGCAGGCTGCGAAGCGGGCCTTCGTCCCAGCCTTCAAGATTCACCTTGAGGTAAGCGATGCGCTTTTCCGGCTCGACCACGGCGTCGCGCACACCGGGCAGGCCGACCAGCCGCGCCCGAAGACCGGCCAGATCGACATGCGGCTTTATCGCGTACTCGCGCATCGCAATGACGGGTGGCGCGCGCATCGACAGCGCAACCAGCAGCCAGATCACCGACAGCCCGATTGCCAGCGCGAACACCGCCTGCGGCCCGATATGCTTGGCGAGCCAGCCGCCGAGCGCCCCGCCGAGAAACAGCCCGAATGCCTGGCTCGTATTGTAGACACCGAGCGCCGCGCCCTTTGCCTGGGGCGGCGCGATACGCGAAATCAGCGATGGCAGCGTCGCCTCAAGAATGTTGAAGGCGACGAAGAACACCAGCAGCATGACCACGATCGCCAGGAAATCGCGGCGCCCGAGCAGCAGTCCGACTTGCGACAAGAACAGCAGAACGATCGCGCCGAGGAAGACCTGCTTCATGCGCGCCTTCTTTTCCGCAACGATGATCGCCGGCACCATCAGGATGAAACTGGCGAGCACGACCGGCAGGTACACTTTCCAGTGTTCGGGCAGCGGCAGGCTGCCGCTTTGTATCAGCGCCGCCGGCACGACGACGAACATCGACACCTGGATCAGATGAAGCAGCAGTATCCCGAGATTCAATCGCAGCAACTGCGCATCACCCAGCACCTGCGCGAAGCGGACTTTCGGCAGATGCGCATGCAGGTCGAGCGGCGGCGGTTCGGGCACCACCCAGAGCACCACGGCGATCGCCGCCAGCGCCAGAACGGCCGTCAGCAGGAAGATGCCGCTCATCCCGATTGCCGCGTAGAGCAGGGGTGCGGCGACCAGCGAACCGGCGAAAACCAGCCCGATCGACGAACCGATCATCGCCATCACCTTGGTGCGATGCGCATCCGTGGTAAGGTCGGCGGCCAGCGCGGTCACCGCTGCCGAGATCGCGCCCGCCCCCTGGATGCAGCGGCCGGCGATGGTCCAGTAGATATCCGGCGCCCAGGCGGCGACCACACTGCCGATGGAAAACAGAACCAGGCCGAATACGATCACGCGCTTGCGCCCGTAGCGGTCCGAAGCCATGCCGAATGCGATCTGCAGGCAGGCCTGGGTCAGGCCGTAGGCGCCCAGCGCGATGCCGACGAGGGTCAGATCCTGGCCGCCCGGAATATGCTTGGCGTATTCGGCGAATACCGGCAGGATCAGGAACAAGCCCAGCATGCGCAGCGCGAAAATCGAAGCGAGCGATATTCCGGCGCGCTTTTCCAGCGGGGTCATTTTCTCGCTGCCGGGGGAACGCATTGGAACTGATCGACTCTCTCGAACTCGGAGGGTACGGCTGACGCCTGCTTTGAGGAACCGCTGTTCGCCGCGCAGTCGAAAGCATGGCGAGCGAATCGGGGTTTGACTTATAGTAGCAGGTTTGGCTTTCCTGCCGCGACGCAGCAATCGCGCGCGGCGGCCAGGGCTGGTCAAGGCATGGACACCATCCGCATTCGCGGCGCACGCACGCACAACCTGAAGAACATCAATCTCGATCTGCCGCGCAACCGGCTGACCGTGATCACCGGCCTCTCCGGTTCGGGCAAGAGCTCGCTGGCCTTCGACACCCTGTATGCCGAAGGCCAGCGCCGCTACGTCGAATCGCTGTCGGCCTACGCGCGGCAGTTCCTGCAGTTGATGGAAAAACCGGATGTCGATCTGATCGAGGGCCTCTCGCCCGCCATCTCGATCGAGCAGAAGGCCACCAGCCACAATCCGCGTTCAACCGTCGGTACGGTGACCGAGATCCACGACTACCTGCGCCTGCTCTACGCGCGCGCGGGTCTGCCGCATTGTCCCGAACACGGCCAGCCGCTGGCCGCGCAAAGCGTCTCGCAAATGGTCGACCACGTGCTCGCTCTGCCCGAAGAAACCCGCTTGTTGATCGCCGCCCCGGTGGTGGCCGAACGCAAGGGCGAGCAGCACGATCTGATCGCCGAACTGCGCGCGCAGGGCTTCGCGCGCGTGCGCATCGATGGAAACGTCATCGAACTCGACCAGGTTCCGAAACTCGACAAGAACCGCAAGCACAGCATCGACGTGGTAGTCGACCGCCTCAAGGTGCGCCCGGACGCGCGCCAGCGCCTGGCCGAATCCTTCGAAACCGCGCTGACCCACGCCGACGGCCGCGCCATCGCGATCGAATCCGACTCGGGCACCGAGCATCAGTTCTCCGCGCGCTTCGCCTGCCCGGTCTGCGCCTACTCGCTGCCCGAACTCGAACCTCGCCTGTTCTCGTTCAACAACCCGATGGGCGCCTGCCCGAAATGCGACGGCCTGGGCCAGGTGCAATTCTTCGACCCGGCCCGCGTGGTCTCGCATCCGCAACTGTCACTGGCCGCCGGCGCGATCCGCGGCTGGGACCGGCGCAACCAGTTCTACTTTCAGTTGCTCGCCAGCCTGGCCACACACTACAAGTTCGACATCGAGCAGCCGTTCGAATCGCTGCCCGAAGTGGTGCGCAACGTCGTGCTGTTCGGCTCCGGGCGCGAGCAGGTGGCGTTCCGCTACCTGACCGAAACCGGCCGCACGACGACGCGCGAGCACAGTTTCGAGGGCATCGCGCCCAACCTCGAGCGGCGCTACAAGGAGACCGATTCGGTCGCCGTGCGCGAGGAACTCGCCAAGTATCTGAACTCGCAAATCTGCCCCGTCTGCCACGGCACGCGCCTGCGCGAAGCGGCGCGCCACGTGCTGATCGGCGACAAGACGCTGCCGCAGGTGTCCGGCCTGGCGCTCGGTCAGAGCAAGGCGTTCTTCGACGAACTCGCGCTGACCGGCCAGCGCGCCCAGGTGGCGGAAAAGATCGTCAAGGAGATCAGCGCGCGCATCTCCTTCCTGATCAATGTCGGGCTCGACTACCTGTCGCTCGACCGCAGCGCCGACACCCTCTCGGGCGGCGAGGCGCAGCGCATCCGCCTGGCCTCGCAGATCGGCTCGGGGCTCACCGGCGTGATGTACGTGCTCGACGAACCGTCGATCGGCCTGCACCAGCGCGACAACGCGCGCCTGCTCAAGACGCTCGAAGAACTGCGCGACATCGGCAACACGGTGATCGTGGTCGAACATGACCAGGAGGCGATCGAGATTGCCGACCACGTGGTCGACATGGGGCCGGGCGCCGGCGAGCACGGTGGCGAGGTGATTGCGCAGGGTCGCCCAGCCGACGTGGCGGCCCACCCCGATTCGCTGACCGGCGCCTATCTGTCGGGGCGCAGGCAGATCCCCATGCCGACCCAGCGCACGCCGTTCAACGAGCTGCAGCAACTGGTGATCCGCGGTGCGCGCGGCAACAACCTCAAGGGCACCACGCTCGAACTACCGGTCGGCCTGTTTACCTGCATCACCGGCGTATCGGGTTCGGGCAAGTCCACATTGATCAACGACACGCTGTACGCGATCGCCGCCAACCACCTGTACGGCTCGTCGGCCGAACCGGCGCCCTACGACGAGATCGACGGCCTCGACAACTTCGACAAGGTGATCAGCGTCGACCAGAGCCCGATCGGCCGCACGCCGCGCTCCAACCCGGCCACCTACACCGGGCTGTTGACACCGATCCGCGAGCTGTTCGCCGGCGTGCCCGAATCGCGCAATCGCGGTTACGGGCCGGGGCGCTTCAGCTTCAACGTCAAGGGCGGGCGCTGCGAAGCCTGCCAGGGCGACGGCCTGATCAAGGTCGAAATGCACTTCCTGCCCGACATCTTCGTGCCCTGCGACGTCTGCCACGGCAAACGCTACAACCGCGAGACGCTGGAGATCCGCTACAAGGGCAGGAACATCTACGAAGTGCTCGACATGACGGTCGAGCAGGCTCACGCGTTCTTCGACGCCGTGCCGGTAGTCGCGCGCAAGCTACAGACGCTGATCGATGTCGGCCTGTCCTACATCCGCCTCGGGCAGAGCGCGACCACGCTGTCCGGCGGCGAGGCGCAGCGCGTCAAGCTCGGGCTCGAACTGTCCAAGCGCGACACCGGCCGCACGCTCTACATTCTCGACGAGCCCACCACCGGCCTGCACTTCCAGGACATCGAACTGCTGCTCAAGGTGCTGCACCGTCTGCGCGACGACGGCAACACCATCGTGGTCATCGAGCACAATCTCGATGTCATCAAGACCGCCGACTGGCTGATCGACCTGGGGCCCGAAGGCGGCGACGGCGGCGGCCGCATCATCGCCAGCGGCACACCGGAAACGGTGGCGCAGTGCGCCGAGTCGCACACCGGCCGCCATCTCGCGCCGGTGCTGGCCAGGCACGCGCCGACCAGACCCGCGAAACGCAAGCGCGCGTAATCGGTAATTCGACCGGCCTGGAAGCCGCACCGGATGGACTTCTCCAGGCACCCTGCCCGCTCAGCGCCGCCGCACGGGGCTCCCGGCATGGCATGGCTGCGGAGCGAGCATCCATGCGGCCTGTGGCGCAGGCCAGAACGTACTACCCCCTCCATTACCCTTACCCAAGTGCAATTACCCCTTCTTTTGCCACCTGGCTGCCGGCCCACGTCCGTGGCACTCGATCCGCCCGGCTGCCTTCTGTTCCCGCAACACGCGACGCACCATGTCGCGGCTGACGCCCGGGCAGCGCAGTTCCAGTCGGGCGACGGTGAATTCCCCGGCGAACTGCTCGATCGCCGAGAGCACCTGATCGGTCTTTGCGCCACGTGGCGCCTTGATTTCCCCCACTCGCTCGGCGAACTCCCGGTAAGCCGCTTTCAGAACGAACAGCACGTAATCGATGTAGGGCCACGGATCGTGCTTGCCTTCGTGCCAGCCCTGCGAACTCTGCTCTAGCGTCTCGTAGTAGCGATCCTTGCTCTGCTCGACCAGGCGCTCCAGGCTGATGTAGCGCCCCACCTCGTAGCCGAGTTGGTAGCTTTGCAGCAGCCAGAGCAGGCGCGAAACCCGGCCGTTGCCATCGCGGAAGGGGTGGATGCACAGAAGGTCGAGATTGAAGGCCGCCAGCGCAATCGGCGGCGGCACCCAGCCTTCGTCCGAACAGCGGCGCCAGGCCAACACCAGATCAGCCATTCGCGCCGGCGTCTCCGCGGCCGACACCGTGCGAAACCGAATGCGCTCGCGGCCGTCCGGGTAGCGTTCGATGATGTCGCCATCCTTTTCCTTGTATTGCCCGGCATCCCAGATCTGTCCACGGGTCAGCGCGTGGAAACGCCTGATCGACTGTTCGTCGAGCGGTATGACCGGCGCCTCGGCATGAATCCACGCCAGCGCATCGCGGTAGCCGCGCACCTCCTCCTCGTCGCGGTCTCGGAACAACGGCTTCGGCGACACGAGAATCTCGCGCACCCGTGCCGGGTCGACCGACACCCCCTCGATGCGGTTGCTGGAAACGGCGCTTTCGATCAACGCGTGTTCCCGCAGAGCCTTCAAGCGTTGCGGTGACTGGCGGGTGTACAGCTCCTGCTTGCCGCGACACTCGCCGAGGTCCGACAGATACCAAGCCGTTGAAGGCGGTATCCCGATCTGTCCGGAAGCGAACTGGCGCAGTGTCATCATGATCCTTCAGCCAGTAGCGCAGTCAGCAGCTCGACATCACCCAAGTTCCGCCTCGATCAGTTCCCAGCGCTTATCCCGCACCATCACGAACCGGCAACGCCCCGTGGACAGATTCGCCCACAAACCGCCGATCAGTCGGTCATCCTTGGCTGCGTCCCACCGGTCCGCACCCTTGTATTCAACAGCGAGAATCGCTCCCCGATTCCCGTCGCGTTCGGGAAGCTGGCACAGGAAGTCCGGGTAGAAACGCCCGTCCGCCTTTTGCAGGCAGAACGAGCTTCCCTCGCGCCGAACGAGATTGCGTACCCAGAATCGGATTCGACCCTGCTGCGCCAACTTGTCGAGCTCGCAGGCACAGAGAAACTCCTCCTTGCTGTCGAAGTCGCCAATGCGGCCATGGAAATGCTTGCGAAAGTCGAAATAGCCGAACGCCGAATTGGCCGGGTCATAGTCGCGGCTGGGTGCGTATGCCTGTGCATTGAACTCGAAGGCGTACTGGTCGCTGACCGCGACACGTGATGTGGCGTCATCTCCGAACAAGGTCTGCTGGAACGCCTTGGCGACCGCCTGCTTGCGCAGCTCGCGGATGCGCGATTCGAGCCGTGTTCGAATCAGGAATTTCTGCAAGTTGACTCGGGCGAGCGTGAATCGCTCCATTGTCAGCAACTCGGTCAGCCAGGCGGCCACGAAGGCCAGCTTGCTGGCGTGGGTAAGACACGGCTCCGGCAAATTACGACATAGCCATGTCGCCAAACGCAACGCGTCCCAATGCTCGGGCTGGTAGACAAGACCCAGATCGCGCTGAAGATCAGGCAGAAAACGCGACACGACCTTGCCGCTCGTGGCGTCCACATCGATCTCGCCGCCTTCCGACACCTTCAAGCCGGCACCCAACGCAGCAAGATCTTCGGAGGTCGGTTTCGCGTGGTAGGCCGACAAATCCCACGGGTACTCCAGCACCTCGGGGTCGTCGAACAGCCGCAACTCGCCTTGCACACTCAGCACCAACTGGGGCACGCGGAATCGCTCGCCGAGTTCAGCCGGTGTCTGGAAGAACTCGATGGCCGTGGTGCGACTGATCTCGGCCGCTTCCGCAATGGCGGCGACGGCCGCCTCCGACGTGACCGATGCCTTGAGCACTTCCGTCTCATCCTCGGTCAACGGCGTGCTGATCGTCAGGGTATTGCGCTTGGCGTCCCAGGTGAGCTTGTCTCGAACCGGCTTGGGCACGCTCTTGAGGTCGGGTTTTTCGGACAGAGTGATCGCCACCGGCCGAACGACGACGCGTCCCGCGTGCCCTTCCAGGTCTAGCCGCGATTGCTCGGCCTTGGCGGCAGTCACGAACTCGGTCACCTCGCGCCGCTCGAAGCCGGCACCGGCAACCAAGCGGTCGCGCAATGCGCTGGCCGTCTCGGCAAAGTTGCGCGAGACGACGAAGGCGTAAGACTGATTCAGCGCTTGCGCATCGCGATGGCATGCCCCCGGCTGACGCAACACGCGGCCGAGCAACTGCTCCACCGCCGTCGCCGAATGCAGCGAAGCCATGCTGACCAGGATGTAGGCGAACGGACAGTCCCAGCCCTCTGCCAGCGCCTTCTGCGTGATGACGAATTTCACCGGACAGGCCGGATCGGCAACGCCCAGTTTGTAGTCGGCGTCGATCTGCTCGAGCCCGCGTTCCTCGCCAGTTGCCACGACGATTTCGCCGGCCGGAATGCCGTGATTGGCGATCAATTCGTCGCGAACCCGCTCGAAGTCCAGCGTCTCGACTCCGGCGCGACGCGGTTCCGACTGGATCAGGACCAGCGGCCGCAAGTAGGGGCGACCTGCACGCCGCTCCTCGTCCGCCAGCTTGTGCAGGGCGCCTCGTCGGCCGATGGCGTCAGCAAGGCACTGCTGCCAGTTCGGCTCCGTTTCGAGTACGACTGGCAGCTTGATCATCTCTTCCGCCTTCAACTCGGCGGCGGATACGCTGTGCAGCACATTGCTGGGCGTGCGCTCCAGATCCGGCGTGGCGGTCAGTTCCATCACCCCGCTGGGGCGAAATCGCGCCAGCATGCCGAAGGCCAATTCGGTGCGGCTGTTGTGCGCCTCGTCGACCACCACGAACGGCCGGCGCAGGCGCAGCACGTTGGCCAGCGAATACGGCGTGGTCCGCTCCGCACCTTCACCTTCGGTCAACAGGTCATCGCGCTGTGATGGCGACAGGTTGTCGAAGTGGTGCATCAGCGCACCGCTGGACTGATACACCTTGCGGCATTCCTCGTCCTCCACCTGAAAAGCCTGGCGTGTAGCAACGATGATCGTGGTCGAGGTATCCAGCGTGGCCCGCGTTATGCTCTTGGCTTCGTCCAGGTCCGTCACCGTGATCGGACCGGCTTCGCGCAATGCAATGTGGTAGGGGTGGTGCCTGTCCCGGAGCGCCTTCAGGGTTTGTTCGCGGATCGGCTTGCTCGGCACCAGCCAGAGGATGACGCTGTGCTCGCAACGCAGCAGGCGTGTATTGACCAGCGCGACGCTCTTGGCGGCCAGCCAGGTCTTGCCGCCGCCGGTCGGCACGCGCAGGCAGAAGTACGGCATGTCGGCCGGAAAACCCGACAGCGGGTTGCAGGACAGCCCACGGCCCCACAGACGTTCGGTGGTGGCAGTGTAGGCTATCGAAGGCGAAGGCAACTCGTGGCAGGCCTCGAAGTAAGCCTCGACGCTTTCGAGCACTTGCGACTGGTAGGTCTTGGGGACAAAAGTGCTCATGTCGCGTCTTGCCAGTTCTCCACCACGAGGCCAGGAACGCGCTCGAACTCCGACACATTGCGCGTAACCACGCACAGGCCCGCCGCGCGCGCGATGGCAGCGATCTGCAGGTCGTACGGCCCGATGACCTGACCCGATCGGACGAGCACAGCGCGGATTTCGCCGCAGTGTTCGGCGGCGCGATCGTCGAACGGCAGGCTGGCGACCTGCGCTGCCAAGTCACGCAAGCGTGCCTGGTTCTCAGCCACGCGCTCGCTGTTGCACGCCCCGAACCAAAGTTCGGCCCAAACCGGCGCACACATGTACAGATGCTCCACGCCCTGTCGGCGCACCGCCGCCACCAGCTTGTCGTTGTTCTTCAGCAGCGCGATCCAAGCGTTGGTGTCGAGCAGGTAGTCCGTCATTCGAGCGTCTCCCGCGCCGCATCCGGGCCAAGGCCGACGTCATCGATGTCGTCGGGGAAATCATCGCTCAGGCTTCCCGCGAGGCGAGCGATGAAAGCCGCGGTATCGGGCGCCCTCGTGGCGGGCGGCGCGACGCCGTATCGCCGCTCCAGGTACTCGATGAAGTCCAGCGCCTCACGTTGCAAGTCGGCGGGCAATGCGCGCGCGTGAGCATAGATCGTCTCGGGTAGAGTCATGTTCCTTCTCCTCTCGGCAACACGAAGCAAAGGTGCTCGCAAAGCAGCGCGCTCCGGCGCATGCCTGGCGTTTCGCAGATCGGGATCGCCGGGGCCGTCGCGGTCAACAGAACGGGCATCTTCACACCTCCAGTGCGTAAGGCGTCTGCTTGAAGGTGATGCCCTCTCGCACGGCGCGGGCGCCCATGCGGTTGGCGGCGGCGTAGATCACCTTCGGGCCGGCGAACTTCGGCAGCCCGTCGAACACCGGGCCGGTGAGCACGTTGCCGCCGGCGGCCGAACGGTCCTTGAGGATGCCGTTGTAGAGCAGGTAGATCGCGCGGCCCTCGTGCACGCCGAGCAACGGACTGTCGGCCTCACCGCTTTTTTCTGGCGACAGGCCCGTTCCGGTTTCCGCGAACCAGACGAATTCCGCGAGTTGGGCGAAGCTCACGTCGCGCCGAATCTGGCCATGGGCGTCGAACAGCGGTTCGGCCGACAGGCGACAATACTGGAAGCCGCTGCGGAAACCTTCGACAGCGCTGCCCTTGGCATTGGTGTAGCCGTTGGCGACGCGCCTAATGCGTTCAGCGGTCAGACTGCGAGCAATGTCTTCATCTATTTCGACCAAAATGGATCGGCGGTGGCCGTCATCTTCAGCGTTCTGCTTCAGTACCGCGTGACCGGTGGTGCCCGAGCCCGCAAAGCTGTCAAGGACGAGGGAATCCTTGTCGGTTGCTATCTGAAGTATGCGTTGAATCAACGCAGTTGGTTTGGGAGTAACGAATAGGTCGCTGGATGCCCCGAGATTTAGGATTTGACTGATCTCTTGTTTCGAATGCCGTGTGCTGCCGACTTCCTGCCAAGGCCACAGAGTTCTTGGCACAACACCATTTTTCACATCCGTGAGAAATCGCTTGATTCCAGGGCGATTGCTTCCGGTTTTCCCCCACCAAATTCGGTTGTCACGATCCAACTCCCAGAATTTTTCCTCACTCACTCGCCAGTAACTTCCCGATGGCGGTCCCTCGATTACCTTCCCGGATGGCGTTGCGATGGCGTATCGGCCTTGTGCGTAAAAATTGCGCGCAGCCAGATCGCTGAGCAGCCAAGGGCCGCGCAAATCGCTATCAGGGTTCTTGTATCGTGCAATCATTGCCTCGCTGCGTTGCAGCGCATTCGGTCGCCACTTGTCTTTGTTTGCAGCGTAGAGAACGACGTACTCGTGATCCTCACTCAGATGTCGAGCGCTGTTTTTCGGACTATCCATCATGTTCCAGGTTGCTGAGGCCACGAAATTCTTCGCGCCGAAAATCTCGTCCACCAACAGCCGCAGCGTCGCGACCTCGTTGTCATCTATCGACACGAAGATCGCCCTGTCCTCGCGCAGGAATTTCCGCAGCAACACCAGCCGCGGATACATCATGCACAGCCAGCGGTCGTGGCGGTCCAGCGTTTCGCCTTCCTTGCCGACCACTTCGCCCAGCCATTTGCGGATCTCCGGGCTATTCACGTTGTCGTTGTAGACCCAGCCCTCGTTGCCGGTGTTGTAGGGTGGGTCGATGTAGATGCATTTCACCTGACCGGCATAGCGCGGCAGGAGGGCCTTGAGCGCGTGCAGGTTGTCGCCCTGCACGATGAGGTTGCCGCTGTCAGGCGCGCCGCAGGACAGTTCGGGCACCGGCTCCAGCAGGCGGAACGGCACGTCTTTGTGGTGTCTGACGACGGCTTCCTTGCCGATCCAGTTCAGCGTGGGCATGCGGAATTCCTGTGGTGTTCTTCGAGCATGTGGGGTTGCGTGATTCTCGCACGGGATTCTGAGCGGCGTAGCTCGCGCCGGCGAAGCCCGCGAGACACAGGCGCGCGTAGCCAGGAATTCGGTCGGCCTGGAAGCCGCTCAGGATGGACGTCTTCGGGCACCCTGCCCATGCAGCGGCATCTCGCCATTGGCGCTGCCTCAAACCTCGTCGTCGACTCGTGCCAGTTCCGACGCCCCCATCCAGTAGCACAGCAGCGGCGCCGGTATGCGCATGATATCCGCATTGGCGTCGCCGGTTGACGGCAAGCCCTGCGCTGGCCCGAAATCGGCTAGCGACTTGGTGACGACGTAGCCGCGCGCGATTTGCTTTTGCGCGCATAGTTCGAGCAGGCCCTTGAGTTCACGCGCGCCGGTGTGCTGGGCGCGGTACTTCACTTCGAAGGGAATAATTTCGCCATTTACTTCCGCCACCAGATCGACTTCGCGGTCCTTCTTGCCCCGCCAGTAGGTGAAGCGCACGCTCTGCGCGTAGTAGCGGGCAAACAAATGCCTGAACACGGCGGTTTCGGTGGCCACGCAGAGTGCGGCGGAGTCTTCGAGGATGGATTTGCCCTTGAGCATCACCGCCGGCGCGATGGCGGCATCGGCCAGATAGATCTTGAAGCGGGCCCGCAGCACGTCCTTGCCGTAACCGAACGGCGGCAGGCGGTAGATCAGGTGCGTGGCTTCGAGCAGCGCGATGAAGTTCTGCGCGGTGGGGCGCTTGACCTCAAGGTTCGAGCAGAGGTCCACCATGTCGAGCAGGCCGCCGTCGTGCATGCACAGGTAGAGGAAGGTGTGTTCGAGATCGAGCACACGGCGCACGCCAAACAGCGCGGTCATGTCGCGTTTGAGCACCTTGTCGATGATGTCTTCGCGCAGCAGGCGCTGCGCGTGGGTGATGCTTTCGACCTGCGCGGTCTGCGGGAAGCCGCCGCGCACCAGGTATTCGTGGAAGTGGCCGGCGTAGGGCGCAGCGGCTTCGGCGGTGCGGTAGAACTCGGCCGGCGGCCAGTCGAACAGGGCGCGCAGCGAAGCAAGCTGTGGCAGCGGCGGCAATGACAGGTTTTTGATCTGCAGGTATTCGAAGAATGAGAGCGTGGTGAGACGGATGGTGTGCCAGCGCCCGACACCGGATTCCTGCCCGACTTCGGCCAGCGGCATGGCCGAGCCGGTGAATGCGATGCGGCGGCTCTTCTGGAAGTCGACCTGATGCTTGACCCAGGTGCCCCAGTCTCGGATGAACTGCGCCTCGTCGAGAAGGATGTACTCGAGGCCCTCGGCCTTGGGTTCTCGCTCTCGCCAGGCATCGAGCACCGCGTCGATGCCGGCAAGCTTGACGATCGGATGGTCGAAGGTCGCGTAGAGGATGTTGGCCGGCGGCACGCCCTCGCCCAGCAGCGCGTCGGCGGCCTGCAGCAGCAGTGTGGTTTTGCCGATCTGGCGCGCGCCGGAGAGCAGCACGGCGCGCGCCGCGGGCGGTTCGGCAAGCCAGGCGCGCAGTTCGTGAAACGCGGCCCGCCGCCAGCCGGGCAGGTCGGCAATGGCCTCGCCGCGCCACCAGGGGTTGAATTGGGCGAGGACGGCAATGAGTTCTTCTTTCGATACCCGCATACGGCGAATTCTAACAGAGCAAGCTAATTAGTACATGTATGACTTTACTAAATTGTTTCTCGAAGGTGAACGGGCGTGTATCGGGCCTCTCTCTGGACACCGGCACGGAAGCCGGGAGATCTCCCGGAAGGCACCCGCCCAGCCGAAAGACGACTCAGCCAAGAAACCGCAGTTGGGATCTGGAAACGTTGGCTGCCCTTCGACAGGGCCTGTCCTGAGCAATGTCGAAGGGCTCAGGGCGAACGGCTCGCAGAGAGCCCTCAACGCTCAGGGAAACGGACCCATTTGTGCTCATCAGAACGGACCCAGGGAGTGCGCGCTGTTATGCCCGGAAAGGGGTCAAGGGGACCGTGGAATAAATGCGGCGGGTTCATCGCCGCGTTTATGCCGCGAAAGCCCCTTGAGGCCTGGAGGGCATCCACCTCGGGCAGCGCCGGGGATGGGTTTGTCATCCCCGGCGTCGCCTCCCGGCGGGTGGGTCTGGGGCGACGCCCCAGGGTTTGTAAAGCGGGGTGCTGCGGACTACTTCGCGAGCTTGGACTGGCGTCGCCACACGGTGAGGCAGCGCGGAAGCCAGGCGTAGCGGCGATGCGATCAAGCAGGGGAGATCTTGGCGGGGACTGTCCAAGCGGCACTTACAGCAAAGCTATGACGAAACAATGTTGCAGCGTATGCGAACGGGGTACGCATGACCGGCGTGCGCGCTACAGAGGTACGCAAACCACAACCGCCGGTATGTCGGCCATGACACGCAAGAATGCAAGGCGCCGTTGGCCACACTGCGCACACTGCGAAAAGGCGTTGCGCTGCGCCGCGCACGGATCAGATCGATCAGACGTTGCGCGCGCCAACACCCCCACTTCCCCGCTTTTGCACACGATCCGCGATCGACGCAGGATGGCGCTGCCTAGCCGAATGCAGCCCACGAATTAGCGCCCTACGATCCAGCGCAGACACGACATCTTCGTGAATTTGAACTGATAGCGGCCGGAATGTCCAGCGAATCTTGCGAAAGAGCGTCGACTTTTTTCCACCAGTGCACCGGCACGGATGGGCAGCCACCTATCTGGGTGGGTCAGCTTTCGTGAGCACACGCGGGTCAATTCGCGTGAGCGTCAAGGGAGAGCCTCCCCCATCGGGTGACCCCAAGAAATTCCGTTCGTGCTGAGCGCTTCGACAGGCTCAGAACAGGCTCTGTCGAAGCATGAACGGGATGTCGCTAGCGCAACTGCGATTTCCAGGCTCAGATGAAGGCGGCCTGGAAGCCGCACCGGATGGACTTCTCCAGGCACCCTGCCCGCTCCGCCAAGCCGCATGCGGCTCCTGGCATGGCATGCTTGCAGGCCGAGCATTCATGCGGCTCGTAGCCACTTTCGTCGGCGGCCTCAAGTTCAGACGACCCGCACGCTCATTGCACCTCGGGCAGACCGGCCACCTGCCGGACGATGTCGTCGAGCAAACCGGGCCGAATGTGCAGGGTCGACCGTTCCGGGATCTGCCGCAGCAAATCGAGAACCGCTGCTTTACTCAACTGCCGGCGCCGGATCGCTCGCACCAGCAGGCCGAGTGTGCCGCGCGCCTCGACCGCCAGGCTCCGCGCGGCCAGCCGGGCAGCCGTGTCGTCGGTCAACAGAAGTGCATTGCCGAATTCGAGACACAAGCACAAGGCTTCGCGTTCGCCAGCATGCAAGGTGAACAACACGCTCAGCGCGTTCACCCGCTCGTGGGCTTCAGGCGCGCATCGAAGTAGTGCGAGATCAACGTGTTCGAGGGCGGCCTGGCGATGACGCGCCACTTCATCCCACACCGCCGTCGCTATGCGAATCTCGCCAAAGTCCGACAGCAGGCCACGGCAGCCAAGTTCATCAAGATGGATCAGCGGACCGGCATCTGCCACGACCACGCGCGTACAATCCGCGCGGACCGGCCCCGGATCAGTCATCGCCCTTGATGCCCCACTCGACGTCGTCACGCAGGAACTGCTCGGTCAACGACTCCTGGTGGGATTCCAGGTAGCGGCGCAGCGATTCGGTGACGATGGACTCGACGTTCGGCGCCCAGCCGCGCTCGACTAGGCGCTGCGCCTGTTCGGCGAGCTGGTCGGGAATTTCCGCCTGAATCAGTGTCGTCATATCAATGCTCCGTAACAGTAGGCAAGCCGAACAAATGCGCAGTATCGCCGGCGAACGAACGCAAAATCAGCCGACGAGCCATTCAAGAATAGCGGGTTTTCGCGTGCCTCATGCTGCAGACGCCGGCTTCGGATCGAAGTCGGCCCCTGCGAGATCCGCCAGCACTCAGGGGTAATGGACGCGGCTCCCTGCATTGAATGGCCGCAGACCAAACATGCATGAGGCTGTCACCGGACTCATGAGATTCAGCGCCGATTGGGGGCCAGGAGCCTGAACGCAAGCAGAGCCTGCATGTCGCGCCTTCCGTCGGCAAAAAGCTCCACCAAGACGTACGTGCCGGTTCGGATTCATTCACACCCTCTCAGCCACCGCGCACCATATTCACGAGTTTGGCGGTGTCGAGCGTGCGCGCCCGGGCCTGCATGTCGGGCAGGTAGCGGCTGTGCAGACCCTTGGCCTCGCCGAGCATGGCGCCGAATGCCTCCTGCAGCATCTGGGTCGATAGCGTGCGTCCGCCTGCGTAGTAGCGCTTGGCCACGTGACCGAGCGCATAGGTGCTGGCGAAGCTCATGCCGGAACTGACCGCCTGATTGCCGAGGCCGCGCAGCAATCCGCCGCCCAGCTTGCCGAGCAGGCCGCCGAGCAGTTTGCGCCCCGCCTGTTCGAGGTACTGCGAGGTCAGCCCGACGCCGACCGTGGCAAGAAAGTCCTTGACGTGTCCGCGGTCGAGTTCGAAGCCGTACGACTTGCCGATGCAATAGACCAGCTTCATCTGCAGCGGGATGATCGCCATCGTCGCCAGCGTTTCGGGCAGCAACTCAAGCGCGCCGTTGAGAATGGACGCGTCGAGGATGGACTTGTCGAGTTCGGCGCCGCTCATCGTCGAGGCATGGGCCGCCGGCGCGACAGCCGCTGCCGCGATCGACTCGGCCTGCGCGCTGTAGGCTTGCGCGGCGCCGGCGTCGAGTCCGAGCGCGGTGCGCAGCTCGGCGAGAAACGCGCGTTCCGCGTCGGACTGCGTGCCGTCGGCGTCGCACACGCAGACCGCCATTTCGTAGGCCAGTTGCCTGGCTTCGGGCGATTCGAGTGGTGCGACGGCGCTGGCCAGCGTCACGCGCTTGAGCAGTACGTCCTGGTAGAGCGCCGGGATGTTGAGCGAGTCCGCGCCGGCGAGCGCGTCGGCGATGCGCTTGATCTCGGCGCGTTCGCGTTCGTCCTTGCCGCCGTCGGCAAATGCCGCCATCAGGCAGAGCGTGAGTATGGCTTGCTGTTCCTTGTCGTTCATGATTTCCCCCCGGCAATCGACTCTGCTTTGGTGCCCGCCGGAACGGCAAGTTCCCGCGGGCACGCGCCCTCAGCCCTCGAATTTCTGCCCGTGTTCGCGCGTGTCGTGGAACTGCACCTTCGGCCAGCGTTCCATGGTGACCATCAGGTTGTAGCGGGTGTCGGCGAGATACACGAGATTGCCGTCGACGTCGCGCGCCAGGCGCCCGCGCTGGGTGCGCGAGAATTCGTTCAGCATCGCTGCGTCGTCGCAGGTGATCCAGCGCGCGGTGTGGATGTCGACCCGTTCGAACTTCGCGTCGACGCCGTATTCGGTTTTCAGCCGATGCTCGACCACTTCGAACTGCAACTGGCCGACCGCGCCCATCAGCAGGTTGTTGTCGGCCAGGGGTTCGAATACCTGCACGGCACCCTCCTCGCCGAGTTCGCGCAGGCCCTTCTGCAACTGCTTGGCGCGCATCGGGTCGCGCAGTTGGGCGCGGCTGAACAGCTCCGGCGCGAAGTAGGGAATGCCCTTGAATGTGAGATCCTCGCCCTCGGTCAGCGTGTCGCCGATCTGCAGATTGCCGTGGTTATGCACGCCGAGTATGTCGCCGGCCACCGCTTCTTCCATCAGCGAGCGCTCGTTGGCCATGAAGGTGACGGCGTTGGCGATCTTCATCTCGCGGCCGAGCCGCCGGTGGCGCACCTTGATGCCCGGCGTGTAGCGGCCCGAGCAGACACGCACGAAGGCGATGCGGTCGCGGTGGTTGGGGTCCATGTTGGCCTGGATCTTGAAGACGAAGCCGCTGAACGGCGCCTCGGTCGGCTCGACTTTGCGGGTGGTCGATTCGCGCGGCAGTGGCGGCGGCGCCCATTCGGCCAGCGCGCGCAGGATCTCGCGTACACCGAAGTTGTTGATGGCCGAGCCGAAGAACACCGGGCTTTGCCTGCCGGCCAGAAAGTCCGCCAGAGCAAACGGCGCCGAGGCGCCGCGCACCAGATCGATGTCCTCGCGCAGCTTTTCCATTTCCATCGCCGCGTCGCGTTCGAGGTGAGGGTGGTTGAGGCCGAGCAGCGCCTCGACCGTCTGGTTGGCCTTTTCCTCGCCCGGCGTGAAGCTGAGTATTTCGTTGCGCAGCAGGTGATAAACGCCCTGGAAGCGCTTGCCCATGCCGATCGGCCAGGTCACCGGCGCGCACTGGATGCGCAGCACCGACTCGATCTCGTCGAGCAGCTCGATCGGCTCGCGCCCCTCGCGGTCGAGCTTGTTGATGAAGGTGACGATCGGCGTGCTGCGCTTGCGGCAGACCTCGAGCAGCTTGATGGTCTGCGCCTCGACCCCCCGAGCCGAATCGACCACCATGACCGCAGCATCGACCGCGGTGAGCACGCGATAGGTGTCTTCCGAGAAATCCTGGTGGCCGGGCGTGTCGAGCAGGTTGAACACGCAGTCCTTGTGCTCGAACTGCATGACCGAACTGGCCACCGAGATGCCGCGCTGCTTCTCGACCTCCATCCAGTCGGAAGTCGCGTGGCGGCCGCTCTTGCGCGCCTTCACCGTGCCGGCCATCTGGATCGCACCGCCGAACAGCAACAGCTTCTCGGTCAGCGTGGTCTTGCCGGCGTCGGGGTGCGAAATGATGGCAAACGTCCTTCTTCGCCTTACCTGCTCTGCGATCAGACCTTCTGACATCTCAACTCTTTCCCCGATATGTACACAGCTATGTACGCACTCCCCAATGTGCTCATAGCCTGTTGCACATCGCCTCTTCGCCGTCGCCGGAAGCCTGTTAAGGCGTCCAACAGAACAGACTCTAACACAAAACAGCCCTCAAGAGCTGTTTATGTCCATTAGAATGCCCTTGAAAGCCATTTTGATTGACTCTTCGCCTGCCAGCATGGTATCTGTTGGTGAAGCGCCCCTTTTGTCGGTGACCCATGACTGCCCGGAACAAGCTGCTGACCGCACCGCCCTACGCCGTAGAACAGACGCTCAAGCGGCTGGGGGCGAACCTGCGCACGGCACGCCTCCGGCGGAACCTGACCATCGACGACATGGCGGAGAAGATCGGCACCGGACAGCGCGCCGTCGCCGACGCCGAAAAGGGCAAGCCCTCAACGGGCATCGCTGTGTACGCGGCGATGCTGTGGGCGCTCGACCTTATCGATCAGATAGCCGACGTTGCAGCGCCGGAAAAGGACGAGGAAGGCCAGACCCTCGCATTGTCCCGCGAACGGGCCAGGGCGAGGCCAAAGACAGGGCTAGACAATGACTTCTGAAGCTCCGGCCGAGTGCTTCGTCTACATCACGCTGCCCGGGCAGACCGAGCCCGTGACGGCTGGCCGCTTCGCGCTGGCCGTGGACCGCAGGGGCACGCCGGAAGGACGCTTCGTCTATGGCCGCAGCTACCTTGAGCGCGCGAACGCCGTCGCGCTCGATCCTGTCGAGCTGAAGCTCTCGCCGCTCACCTACGCAACCGCTGCCCTGAACGGCGTCTTCGGCGCGCTGCGCGATGCCAGCCCGGACTATTGGGGGCGCCGTGTGATTCAGCGCCATCTCGGCAAGGCGCAGCCTGGCGAACTGGAATACCTGCTGTACTCGCCGGACGACCGTGCGGGCGCGCTCGGCTTCGGGCTCAACCAGACCCCGCCTGCGCCGAAGGGCAGCTTCAACCAGACCCTTGATCTGGCGAAGATGCAGGCCATTGCCGATGCCATCGCGGCGGATGAGGAACTGCCTGCCGATGCTGCTCACGAACAGGTCGAGAACCTGATGCTGATCGGGACCTCGATGGGCGGTGCCCGTCCAAAGGCAGTGGTCGAAGACGAGGCCGGGCTGTGGATCGCGAAGTTCAATCGGCCCGACGACACATGGAACAGCGCGAGAGTCGAGCACGCCATGCTGACCCTCGCGCGGGCCTGCGGCTTGAGCACGGCGGAAAGCCGTGTGGAAGGCGTTGCCGGGCGCGATGTCGTGCTCGTCAAACGCTTCGACCGCGAGAGAACGCAGGCCGGATACCTGCGCGCCCGCATGATCTCGGCGCTGACGTTGCTGCGCACCGAAGACACCTACCAGTCGCGCGACAAGTGGTCCTATGTGCTGCTGGCCGAAGAGGTCCGGCGCGTCTGTGCTGACCCGGCGCAAAACGCCGCCGAACTGTTCCGCCGCATGTGCTTCAACGCGCTGATCTCGAACATCGACGATCACCCGCGCAACCACGCGCTGATCGCCAAGGAAGCAGAGTGGAAGCTTTCCCCTGCCTACGATCTGACCCCGACGGTCCCGGTCAGCATGGACAGGCGCGATCTGGCGATGGAGTGCGGCGATGCTGGCCGCTTCGCCAACGCGGACAACCTGCTCTCGCAAAGCGCGCGCTTCCTGCTTAAACCCGGCCACGCCACCGCCATGATCGACGCGATGGAAGCACAGGTGCGCAGCACCTGGTACGCCTCGGCGCGCGCTGCTGGTGTCTCCGAGCGTGATTGCGAGGCCATCGCGCGGGCGTTTGCGTATCCCGGCTTCCGTCAGTCGTCAGAACAAGCGCCGAGCTCCCGATGGCACGGCGGTTCGACAGCGCCCGACTGCAAACCATTTCGCAGCTTCCAAGCGACGGGGGCGCGGATTGGCTGGTCAAGGCCGAAGACTCCGTCGCGTTTTTGAAGGCCAACGCCCAAAGCGATGAGGTGGTGATCTACGCCACCGGGCCTGCCGTACTGATCCACGCTGTACTCGCCCCACTACAACTACTTTGCGCGAGGCGCGCACAAGCGGGAAATCGTGCGCGATTGCTGAGTCAGCGCAGTGCCGACCAAGGGTATCCACTCGCTGTTACGAATGAAGAAGTCGACCGCTTCGACATCGCAGCGGGTCGCGGAAATCACGTAGGTTCCCGCGGCAGCGCCGCCCATTGCGTAACGGCCGACTGCACCACCGCCGATTGCCACACCGCCGAACGCGCCGCCACCGAGCGCCAAACCGCCGACCGCCGCACCGCCGCCGGCCAATGCGAGACCGATGGCCAGCCCGCCGGCCGAGATCACGCCGGCTGCCAGGCCGCCGAACGCAATCACGCCGCGCGCGAATCCGCCGATCGCCAGCACCCCGGTCGCCACGTCACCGATGGCGACGATCGCCTTGGCATGGCCGCGCATTTCGCCGCGCGCAGGATCGGGGCCGCTCGCGATCGCCCACAAGGGCAGACCCGCAATCGTCGTCTTCGACTGCCGGCGTACGCCGAACGGATAGGAAACCGTCAGCAGTTTGCTCTTGGCCTGCTCGAATTCGTCGGCCGTCAGCATGCCGCGACGGCGCAGGTCGGCCAGCTTCTGGAGTTCGTCTGCCATTGACATGGCGGCCATTATCCACCAACCGACGAGCGATGTCGTCCGCTCGAACCATGCCATCTGCGTTGCCGGTCGCGCTGTGCGGTTCCGCGCCGCAGGTCGGGCCGAGCACAGCGGAGCCCGACATCGGGCGGGCGATATCCCTTTGCGAACGGCAGGCTGGAAGCAAGGCGGGATGGCGCTCTCGAGGCATGCCACGCCACGAGGCGCATGGGATGGCCCTCGCAGGCCGGCATCTCCGCAGAGCGCCAATCCATGCGGCTCACGGCCACGGCCAATTGCATGATCGGCCGAACATGTTCGGCTTTGGTTCTGATTGCCCGACGTCACTCACTGACGTAGTATTGGGCGTATGGACCTTGAGCAACTCATCGAAATCCGCCCCGGCGTGCGCAGCGGCAAACCGTGCTTCAAGGGTACACGGATTACCGTGTATGACGTACTCGAATACATGGCTGGGGGAATGGGCGAGGCCGAACTGCTGCAGAACTTTCCTGCTCTGACTCCGGATCACTTGCGTGCCGCTCTAGCCTTCGCGGCCGCACGCGAACGCCGGCTCGCGGCATTGCTCACGGCTTGAAGCTCCTGCTGGACGAGAACCTCAGTTTCCGTGTCGTCGGCGAACTTGTCGCGCACTTTCCGGATTCGTCCCACGTCGATATGCTCGGAATGAGAGGGCATGATGATCTGGACATCTGGCGCCACGCCGCAGATGCGGGATACGCACTCGTTTCGAAGGACGACGACTTCCGCCAGTTGAGCCTCCTTCGCGGCGCACCGCCAAAAGTGATTCTGTGCGCAATTGGCAACGCGGGGAATTCCGAGGTGGTCGCGCTGCTGTTTGACAACCGCGACCTCATTCAGCGATTCATGGATGACGAGCAGGAGAGCCTGCTGATTCTCAAGCGCTGAGCACCAATCACCGGTCCGATGACGATCGAAACCGGCTCGAGTGTTTCGACCGCTGTACCCTCACGCCTCGAACTGCGCCAGCGCCTCTTCGACCGAATGCGATTTGAGCAGTCGTTCCTGCACCTGGGCAGGCGACCAGCGGCCGGCTGGCGTCGCGGCGGCGAAGCGGCGCGCGGCGTCGGCGTCGGCGAAGAACTTGAGGAACATCCGTTCGAGCTGGTGGGTGTCGCAATTCGTGAGCTCCATGCGGAAATCGACGCGGCCGGAGCGTATGGCCGCCTCGTCGATCAGTTCGGGATGGTTGGTGGTGAGAAAGATCACCGAGCCTTCGTGTGAGGCGACCCCGTCGAGCGCGTTGATGAAGCCCGAGTAGGAGAGCTTGATCGAGGCGTCGGCCTTTTCGCGCCGGCGAAAGAAGGAGTCGATGTCTTCGAGCAGCACGATCGAGCGCGCCGGCACGGTGGACAGCAGGTTGCCGATCTTCTCGTCACTGACGTTGGGCGAGGCGAGCGAGAGCGAACAGACATTGAGCATCAGCTCGGAGGCCAGCGCGGTGACCAGCGAGGTCTTGCCGGTGCCCGGCGGGCCGAAGAGCAGGTAGCCGCGCCGCCATGGAATGCCGAGATCCTCGTAGCGCAGGCGCGAGGCGAAGAAGCGATTGAGGTCGTCGAGGATCGCTTCCTTCTGCCCCGACTTCAGCACGATGGAGGCGAGCTTGCGGTTGTTGCCCAGTCGCGCGCGCGACCATTCGTTGGTGTAGCTGCTCGGTATGTAGATGGCGATCTTGTTGAGTTCGCGTGCCATGCGCGCATCCATCGCGGCGTGAATGAAGGCTTCCAGCGGCGCCTTGCTGCGGCCGAAGGTGGACAGCGTGATCTTCTCGAGGATCGAGGTGGCGACCTGGATCTCGCGCTTCATCCACATCAGCCGGCCGTCGAGCATGAAGATGTGGAAGCCCTCGCCCGGCGACAGGTAAGGCTGCGGCCGGCCGCCCTGCTGCAGCTCGTCGGCGAGAGAGGTGTAGCTCTCGGTCTGGCGCACGCCGCGCACAGTGAAGTTGTTGATGCGGCGCAGCACGTCCTTGGCGTTCATGTACTCGACCAGGGTGGCGAACATCAGATCGTCGCGGTTATCGAAAGCGAGCGAGGTGACGATGAAGTGCCTGGCCCAGCCGGCGAATTTGCCGGGAATGTCGCGCATCCACACCGCCAGCAGACCGAGCGCGCCGAGCAGCAGGCCACCGGCGGCGAACTGGTTGGCGGCGAGCATTTGCTGGAGCGCTTCGAGCATTGCTACAGACCCGGGTCGCTGCCGATACCGGCCAGCGCAGCGTCGACGACCTTGCGTTTTAGGTGGGGGGCGAACAGCTCGATGAAGGCGTAGGTGTAGCCGCGCAGATAGGCGTTCTTGCGGATGCCGATACGTGTGGTGCTGGATTCGAACAGGTGCGAGGCATCGGCCATGCCGAGCTTGCGATCCTGCGCCGGGTCGAAGGCCATGCCGGCAATGATGCCGATGCCCAGGCCGAGTGAGACATAGGTCTTGATCACGTCCGAGTCGATCGCTGTCAGCGTGACGTTGGGCTTGAGGCCGCGGGCGAGGAATGCCTTGTTGATCTGGCTGCGCCCGGTGAACGCGAAGTCGTAGGTGATGACCGGGAAACGGGCGATGGCTTCGAGGGTCAGCGGTTTTTCGGCAAGGATCGGGTGCCCGGGTGGGGCAACGACGACGCGGTTCCACTGGTAGCACGGCAGCATGACCAGATCGGCGATTTCGGCGATCGCCTCGGTCGCGATCGCGATGTCGGCCTCACCGGAAAGCACGTACTCGCAGCATTGGGCCGGGTTGCCTTGATGCAGCGACAACTGCACGCCGGGGTAGCGATCGACGAACTTGCGGACCACCGGCGGCAGCGCGTAGCGCGCCTGCGTGTGAGTGGTCGCTATCCCCAAACGCCCCGATGCCTCGCGCGAGAACTCGGCGCCGACCTGCTTCAGATTGTCGACGTCGCGCAGCACGCGTTCGGCGATCGTGAGCACGTGGCGGCCCGGCTCAGTGATGCCGGTCAGGCGCTTGCCGTGGCGCACGAAGATGTCCACGCCGAGCTCTTCCTCGAGCAGCTTGATCTGCTTGGAGACCCCGGGCTGGGACGTGAACAGGGCTTCCGCAGCCTCGGAAACGTTGTAGCCACGGCGGGCAATCTCGAACACGTAGCGCAACTGCTGGAGGTTCATGGGGCGATCCAGCGGCAAGCCTTAATAATAAATTGTTATTTGAGTGTAACAGAAAACGCCTGTTTCGCTCTATAGGGTCTTGCTACCATCCGCCCCTCGACAAGGGGATTTCTGCGCATGGATTTCGGTTACACGTTGGCGGGTTTCGTGGTCGGCACGATCGTCGGACTGACCGGCGTCGGCGGCGGCTCGCTGATGACGCCGTTGCTGGTGCTGGCGTTCGGCATTCATCCGGCAACCGCGGTCGGCACTGATCTGCTGTATGCGGCGATCACCAAGGCCGGCGGCACGGTGACCCATTCGCTCAAGGGCACGGTGGACTGGAAGATCACCCGCCGGCTGGCCGCCGGCAGCATTCCGGCTGCGGGCCTGACCCTGTTCGCGATTTCGCAGTGGGCGCCTGGCGGCATCGGCGGGGCGTCGAAGGCGATTTCCTTTGCGCTCGGTTTTGCGCTGCTGCTTACCGCCATGGCGCTGATCTTCCGTCGCAGACTGCAGGAGTTCGCGCACCACCACGCAACCCTCAGCGAAAGGCAGACCGGGGTGCTCACGGTCCTCACCGGTGCCGTGCTCGGGGTGCTGGTTTCGATCTCTTCGGTCGGCGCCGGTGCGCTGGGGGTCACCGCGTTGATCCTGCTCTATCCCAAGCTTTCGACGGTGCGCATCGTCGGCAGCGATATCGCGCACGCCGTGCCGCTGACCGCGGTGGCCGGCATCGGCCACTGGATACTCGGCAGCGTCGATTGGAGCCTGCTGGCCGCGCTGCTGCTCGGTTCGCTGCCCGGCATCACGCTCGGCAGCCACCTCTCGGTGAAGGTGCCGGACCGGGTGCTACGGCCGATTCTTGCTACCCTGCTGGTGGTGATCGGCGGCAAGCTGATCGCGCACTGAACGATACCAAGCCAGAGACCGAGATGTATCGCTACGACGCTTACGACCAGCGCATCGTCGACCAACGCGTGGCGCAGTTCCGCGACCAGACGCGGCGCTATTTGGCGGGCGAACTCAACGACGACGAGTTTCGCCCGTTGCGCCTGCAGAACGGCCTTTACGTGCAGCGCCATGCGCCGATGCTGCGGGTGGCGATTCCGTACGGCCTGTTGTCCTCGAAGCAGCTGCGCATGCTGGCGCACATCGCGCGCAAGTACGACCGCGGCTATGCCCACTTCTCGACCCGGCAGAACATCCAGTACAACTGGCCGGCGCTGGAAACCGTGCCCGACATCCTCGCCGATCTGGCGACGGTGGAGATGCACGCGATCCAGACCTCCGGCAACTGCGTCCGCAACATCACGACCGATCAGTTCGCCGGCGTGGCGCCGGACGAACTGGCCGATCCTCGCCCATGGGCCGAGATCCTGCGCCAGTGGTCGACGTTTCATCCAGAGTTCGCCTTTCTGCCGCGCAAGTTCAAGATCGCGGTCTGCGGCGCGCAGAACGACCGTGCGGTGATCCTGGTCCATGACATCGGTCTGCAGCTCGCGACAAATGCCGCAGGCGAGCTGGGATTCCGCGTGTTCGTCGGCGGCGGTCTCGGCCGCACGCCGATCATCGGCAGTCTGATTCGCGAGTTCATCGAATGGCAGCATATCGCCACCTATTGCGACGCCGTGCTGAGGGTCTACAACCGCTACGGCAGGCGCGACAACGCCTACAAGTCGCGCATCAAGATCCTGGTCAAATCGCTCAAACCAGAGGTGTTCGCGCAAAAGGTCGAGGCAGAATGGGCGCATCTCGAGGATGGTCCCGGCACCCTGACGGCGGCGGAAGTCGAGCGTGTATCGGCATTCTTTTCCTCGCCGGCGTACCAGGCGCTGCCTGCCGTAGACGCCGGCTATGCCGCCAGGCGGGAGACCGACAAGGCGTTCGCGGCCTGGGCGAAACGCAATGTGCATGGCCACAAACGACCAGGTTACGCAGCGGTGACCCTTTCGCTGAAGAAGACCGGCGTGCCACCGGGCGACGCGACGGCCGAGCAGATGGATCTGGTGGCCGATCTGGCGGACCGCTACAGCCTGGGCGAACTGCGCGTTTCGCACGAGCAGAACCTGATCCTGGCCGACGTCAGACAATCGGACCTGTACGCGCTGTGGCTGGAAGCGAAGATCGCCGGACTGGCTACACCGAACATCGGCCTGCTCACCGACATCGTCTGCTGCCCGGGCGGCGATTTCTGCTCGCTCGCCAATGCGAAGAGCATTCCGATCGCGCAGGCGATCCAGCAAACGTTCGACGATCTCGACTACCTGCACGACATCGGCGACCTCGATCTCAACATTTCCGGCTGCATGAACTCCTGTGGCCACCATCACGTCGGTCATATCGGCATTCTCGGCGTCGACAAGGATGGTTCGGAGTGGTACCAGATCAGCATCGGCGGCTCGCAGGGCAGCGCGGCGACGCTCGGCGACGTGATCGGCCCGTCGTTCGCGGCCGGCGAGGTGCCCGGCGTGATCGAAAAGCTGATCGACGCGTATGTCGACCTGCGCTGTGAAGACGAGCGCTTCATCGACACCGTGCGGCGCATCGGGGTGGCGCCATTCAAGGCTCGTGTCTACGGTGAAACAGCGAACCCGAGGAAAGTGGCGAATGGCTAAACTGATCCGGGGCGATGCGGTCGTCGCGGACGACTGGGTGCTGGTGCGTCTGCCGGTGAAGGAAGAACCGGTCAAGAAGCAGGCCGGCAAGGCGGTGCTGTTCCGGCTGACCGGCGAGGCCGCGGCCAGTGCCGATGACGTGGCGGCTGTCGGGATACCGGGCGGCAAGGTCATCGTGCCGCTGTCGGTCTGGCTCGGCCGCAGGCCGGAACTGGAACCGCGTCTGCAGGCCGGCATACTCGGGGTGTGGCTGGACAGTTTCGAGGAGCCCGAGGCGCTGGCGGCCGGTGTCGACGACATCAACCGCTTCGCGGTGATCGCGATAAACTTTCCGAAGTTCATCGACGGTCGCGGGTACTCGGTCGGCCGCCTGCTGCGCGAGCGCTACGGCTACCGCAACGAACTGCGCGCGATCGGTGAGGTGCTGCGCGACCAGTTGTTCTTTCTCAGGCGCTGCGGCTTTGACGCCTACCAACTGTGCGCCCACCACGACATGCAGGATGCACTGGCGGGACTGAAGGATTTCTCCGACCCGTATCAGGCGGCCGTCGACGACCCGCGCCCGCTGTTCCGGCGCACGACGCGTAACGCCGCGTGAGAGAGCAAATGATCAACCCCGCGACGAACCCGAATCTTGAAAACCCGACGCTGGCCGAATCGCTGGCGCGCAAGACTGCCGCCGCCGCCTCACTGCTCGGCAAGATCGCGTGCGAATGGCGCCCGGCGGTCTTCGCCAGCAGCCTCGGCGCCGAGGATATGGTGATCACCGATCTGATCGTGCGCGAGCACCTGCCGATCGAGATCTTCTCGCTCGACACCGGCCGCTTGCCTGCGGAAACCTACGATCTGATGCACGATCTTCAGACCCGCTACGGCCTCAAGCTCAGGCTCTATTACCCGCGCAACGATCTGATCGAAGACTACACGCGCGAATACGGCATCAATGCCTTTTACGACTCGGTCGAATTGCGCATGGCGTGTTGCCGGATTCGAAAGGTCGAACCGCTGCAGCGCGCCCTGGCCAACCGCAAGGCATGGATAACAGGCATGCGCGCCGAGCAGTCGACAACCCGTGACGGCCTGCCATTCCAGTCTTATGACGAGGGCAACAAACTGGAGAAGTTCAACCCGCTCGCCGATTGGTCCGAGCATGAAGTCTGGGCCTACATCCGCCGCAATGACGTGCCCTACAACAAGCTGCACGACAGGTTCTATCCGAGCGTCGGCTGCGCACCCTGCACGCGCGCGATCGCGCTGGGCGAGGATGTGCGCGCCGGACGCTGGTGGTGGGAGGAACCGGCCAACAAGGAGTGCGGTCTGCACGTGAACAGCGAAAACCCAGTGAGCATCGCCCGATGAGCGACACAGCGCTGTCGCGACACACGCTGTCGCACCTCGACTGGCTCGAATCGGAAGCCATTCATATCATGCGGGAGGTCGCCGGCCAGTGCAGCAATCCGGTGCTCCTGTTTTCCGGCGGCAAGGATTCGATCTGCATGCTGCGGATCGCCGAGAAGGCGTTTCGCCCGGGGCGCTTTCCGTTCCCGCTGATGCACATCGACACCGGCCACAACTACAAGGAAGTGACCGACTTTCGCGACATGCGCGCTGCCGAGTTGGGCGAGCGCCTGATCGTGCGTTCGGTCGAGGATTCGATGCGCCGCGGCACCGTCGTGCTGAAGAGCGAAACCGAATCGCGCAACAAGCATCAGTCGGTAACGCTGCTGGAAGCGATCGCCGAGTTCGAATTCGACGCCTGCATCGGGGTGCGCGGCGCGACGAGGAAAAGGCGCGCGCCAAGGAGCGGATCTTCAGCTTCCGCGACGAGTTCGGCCAATGGGATCCGAAGAATCAGCGTCCTGAACTATGGGATATCTACAACGCGCGGACGTTCAAGGGCGAAAACATTCGCGCCTTCCCTATCTCGAACTGGACCGAGCTGGATGTCTGGCAGTATATCGAGCGCGAGCAACTCGAACTGCCGTCGATCTACTTCGCCCATCCACGGCCTGTCGTGCGCCGAGGCGGGGCAATCGTACCGATCACCGACCTGACGCCGGCCAAGGCCGGCGAACAGGTGGTGGATCTGACGGTACGTTTCCGCACGGTGGGTGACATCACCTGTACCGCCCCGGTGGAATCGACTGCCGACACGATCGGCAGGATCATCGCCGAAACGGCGGTGACGACGATCACCGAGCGCGGCGCCACCCGCCTCGACGATCAGACGTCGGAAGCGGCGATGGAACAGCGCAAGAAGGAAGGGTATTTCTGAAATGCGACGACGCGGACGCTCTCTTCGTTCACTGCCGCCAGAGGGGGCACCGTGCTCCCGTGCGGCGGCCCGGCAGGAGCACTGAGATGTCTGCCGTGGAAAGGCTTCCCGAGATCGACAATGGACTGCTCCGCTTTCTGACCTGCGGCAGCGTGGACGACGGCAAGAGCACGCTGATCGGCCGCCTGCTGTTCGACACCAAAACGATCCTGGTCGACACGCTGCATGCGATGGAGCGCACGTCGAAGAAGCGCGGCATGGCGGTGGTGGACCTGTCCTTGCTGACGGATGGTCTGCAGGCAGAGCGCGAACAGGGCATAACGATCGATGTCGCCTATCGGTATTTCTCGACCGGGATCCGCAAGTACATCATCGCCGACGCACCCGGCCACGAGCAATACACGCGCAACATGGTCACCGCAGCTTCGAGCGCCAACCTGGCGATCATCCTGATCGACGCCCGCAAGGGTGTTCTGACGCAGACGCGTCGCCATTCGACGATCGCCAAACTGCTAGGCATTCCGCATTTGGTGGTGGCGATCAACAAGATGGATCTGGTCGGGTACGAGCAGGCAGTATTCGAGCGGATCCGCGCGGACTATCTCGACTTCGCGGCCAGGATCGGGATACAGGACATCCGCTTCATTCCACTTTCGGCGCTCAATGGCGACAATATCGTGGACCGCGGGGAGGCGATGCCCTGGTATCGTGATGCGACTCTGCTCGATATTCTAGAGTCCGCGCCGGCTGCCCATACGGAAAGCGCGGAGCCATTCCGCTTCCCGGTACAGTATGTCTGTCGGCCGCACGCATCGGATGACCCGGCGTTGCACGACTACCGTGGCTTCATGGGTCGCGTCGAATCAGGCGAGATATCGGTCGGCGATGCCGTGACGGTTCTGCCTTCAGGCATTGCGTCGAGCGTGAAAGACATCCAGCTGTACGGCCGCTCGCTTGGCCGAGCCGAATCGGAACAGTCGGTGACCCTTTTGCTCGATGACGAGATCGACATCTCGCGCGGCGACATGATCGTCAAGACAATGGAGCAGCCGAACGTCGTGAAGCAGATCGAAGCGATGCTGTGCTGGCTCTCCGAGTCGCCGCTCGATCGCGCGCGCAAGTACGTCATCCGCCACACGACGCGAGAGACCAAGGCCATGCTGTCCGGCATCGAATACCGGCTGGATATCAACGAACTCGCAAAGCAGTCGGCTGAACGCCTGACGATGAACGACATCGCCAAGGTTTCCTTCAGGCTCGCGCAGCCGCTGTTCGTCGATGCCTATTCCGCGAATCGTGCAACCGGCGCCTTCATCGTGATCGACGAAGCAACGAACAACACTGTCGGCGCGGGGATGATCCTCTGACCCCAGCGGCCGGAACGGTCTATCTGGTCGGTGCCGGTCCGGGTGCCGAAGACCTGCTGACGTTGCGAGCACTCAGGCTGCTGGAACGCGCGGAGATCGTTTTTCACGACGCGCTGGTGAATCCGGAAGTCCTGAAACATGCGCCGCACGCCCGTCTGGTCGAAGTCGGTAAACGATGCGGGCAGTTTTCTGCGCACCAGACCGAGATCAACCAGAAGCTGATCGAAGCGGCCAAAACCTGCGCGATCGTCGTTCGACTCAAGGGTGGCGATCCGATGCTGTTCGGCCGCGCCCAGGAAGAGATCGATGCGCTCAAGGCAGCGGGAATTCCCTTCGAAGTGGTACCGGGCGTCACGGCGGCACTCGCCGCCGCCGCCGAGCTGAAAGTGTCGCTCACCAATCGCGGAATCTCGCGACATGTCGTGTTCGTAACGCCACGCGCCGCACCAAACGCCGCGCCCAATGACTGGATCACACCGGTGACACGCGCAGACTCCGCAGCGATTTACATGGGCGCGAGCGAAGCGGCCCCTGCTCGCAGCACAGCTGATTTCGCATGGCCGCCCGGCCGACACACCGGTCGTGATCGCCAGAAACGTGTCGCTCGCTTCATCGGCGAAGCGCTGCCTGACGCTCGCCCAACTCGCCTCGCTGGAACCCGAGGATATGGAAGGGCCGGTTCTGATTCTTCTAGGAGAGGTTACCGCGAGTTGTTGGCCCCCGGCATCGATAGCGAAGAGCCGTAGGTCCGACTTGAATGCAGTGCGAACGCCTACTCCGCTTTCGCTTCAGGCTGGTCCGGACGATCCATCAGCTCGACCAGCGCCATCGGTGCATTGTCTCCGACGCGGAACCCCATCTTAAGAATGCGAAGATAGCCGCCATTGCGGGTCGCATAGCGAGGCCCCAGTTCGTCGAAAACCTTGACGACCATCTCGCGATCGCGCAAACGATCGAAAGCCAGGCGACGGTTGGCGAGGCTGGGTTTCTTGCCCAGGGTGATGATCGGTTCGACGACCCGGCGCAATTCCTTGGCCTTGGGCAGGGTGGTCTTGATCAGCTCGTGGCGCAGCAGCGAGTTGGTCATATTGCGGAACATCGCGGAGCGATGCGCCGACGTGCGATTCAGTTTGCGAAGACCGTTGCGATGACGCATGGTGACACCTCATTGTTTTGCGGCTGCCGCGGGTCGGGCTAGCAACCGGTCGATCATTGCGACGCTATAGTTGGCAGATCGGGGCGTCGCGCCCGCGAAAAAAGCGACTCCGGCCAAGCCGGAGTCGAAGGCTGCTCAAATCTTTTCGAGCCCCGCCGGGGGCCAGTTCTCCAGCTTCATGCCGAGCGTCAAGCCATGTGAAGCCAGGACTTCCTTGATCTCGTTGAGCGACTTGCGACCGAGGTTCGGCGTCTTCAGCAGTTCGGTCTCGGTGCGCTGAATAAGATCGCCGATGTAGTAGATGTTCTCCGCCTTCAGACAATTCGCCGAACGAACCGTCAGTTCGAGGTCGTCCACCGGGCGCAGCAGAATCGGATCGACCTGGGTCGGGCGGGTCGCCTCATGCGTCACCGGCGTACCTTCCAGTTCGGCGAAAGAGGAAAGCTGATCCATCAGCACGCGTGCAGCGAACCGGATCGCTTCCTGCGGGTCGACTGCGCCATTGGTCTCGATGTCGATCACCAGCTTGTCCAGATCGGTACGCTGTTCGACGCGCGCACTTTCGACCTGATAGCTGACGCGGCGAACCGGGCTGAACGACGCATCGAGCACGATGCGCCCGATGCTTTTCGCTTCGGCACCGATCGGGCGTACATTGCCTGGAACGTAGCCCCGCCCCTGCGAAACCTTGATCTGCATGTCGAGCTTGCCGCCGGGCGCGAGATGGGCGATCACGTGATCCGAGTTGATGATCTCGACGTCATGCGATGTCTCGATGTCCGCGGCCGTAACCATGCCTTCGCCGGCCTTCTGCAGCCGCAACGTCACTTCCCCGCGGTTCTGCAGCTTGAACACCACGCCCTTGAGGTTCAACAGCAGATCGACGACATCCTCGCGGACCCCATCGAGAGTCGAGTACTCGTGCAGCACGCCATCGATGGAAACCTCGGTCGGCGCTGCACCTGGCAAAGACGAGAGCAGGATACGTCGCAGGGCATTGCCGAGCGTATGGCCGTAGCCGCGTTCGAAGGGCTCCATCACCACGCGGGCGTGAACCGGTGAAAGGGATTGGACGTCGATGATGCGCGGTTTCAACAGAGCGTTGCTTTGCATCGCAATCCTCGTAAAGGGTTACAACCGGGTCGAGCCCCACAATTAACGCGAGTAAAGCTCGACCACCAGACTTTCGTTGATAGTCGAGGGCAGGTCTGAGCGCGCCGGATACGCCTTGAAGGTTCCCTTGCCAGCCTTGGAATCGACTTCAAGCCATTCCGGAAAGCCGCGGGATTCAGCGGCATCGAGCGCAGCCTTGACTCGCAAGTGGCCGCGCGTCTTTTCCGCGAGTTCGACCACATCGCCCGGGCGAACCAAGTACGATGGGATATTCACCCGTCTGCCGTTCACCAGTACGCCGTTGTGACGAACTACCTGCCGCGATTCGGTACGCGAGGCACCAAAGCCCATTCTGTAAGCGACGTTGTCGAGTCGTCCTTCGAGCAGTTGGAGCAGGTTCTCGCCGGTCTGTCCCTTGCGGCGATCGGCTTCCGCGAAAGTCTTGCGGAACTGGCGCTCAAGCACGCCATAGGTACGGCGAATCTTCATCTTTTCGCGCAACTGCACGCCATATCCGGACAAGCGCTGACCGGATTTCTGACCATGCTGGCCTGGCGCATATGAGCGACGCTCGATCGCGCATTTGTCGGTGAAACACTTTTCGCCCTTGAGGAAGAGCTTTTCGCCCTCCCGGCGGCACTGACGGCACTTTGGGTCGAGGTTACGAGCCACTATTCCACTCCTTCAGATACGGCGCCGCTTCGGCGGACGGCAGCCGTTGTGCGGGATCGGCGTGATGTCGGTGATGCTGGAGATCTTGATGCCGAGCGCGTTGAGCGCTCGCACAGCCGACTCGCGACCTGGGCCCGGCCCCTTGATCCGCACTTCAAGATTCTTTACGCCACACTCGAGTGCCGCACGACCGGCAGCCTCAGCGGCGACCTGGGCTGCGAACGGGGTGCTCTTGCGCGAGCCCTTGAAACCCGCGCCACCCGACGTCGCCCACGACAGGGCGTTGCCCTGACGATCGGTAATCGTGATGATCGTATTGTTGAAAGAAGCATGCACATGGGCAATGCCCTCGGCAACATTCTTCTTGACCTTCTTGCGAACTTTCGCAGCGGCTTTAACCATGTCTTCCTAATCCTGCGTGATGGGCTTACTTCTTGGCGCCGGCAATTGCCTTGCGCGGCCCCTTGCGGGTGCGCGCGTTGGTGCGGGTTCGCTGTCCCCGCAACGGCAAGCCGCGGCGATGACGCACACCGCGATAACAGCCCAAATCCATGAGCCGCTTGATGTTCATCGTCACTTCGCGGCGCAAATCACCCTCGATCGCGAACTTGCCGACTTCCTCGCGCAAACGATCCATGTCTGAATCGGTCAGATCCTTCATTTTCGCCTCGCGCTTGACACCAGCCAGATCACAGATCTTCTGGGCCCTAGCACGGCCGACACCAAAAATCGCGGTAAGCGCGATAGCGGCGTGTTGATGATTGGGAATGTTTACCCCTGCAATGCGGGCCATGGTGTACCCCGAAAAGCGAAACCCTAAATTATAACGAAGAATACTTGCCCAATCAAGGGCAGGCGATTCAACCCTGGCGCTGCTTGTGCCGCGGATTGGTACAGATCACACGCACAACGCCCCTGCGGCGGATCACCTTGCACTTGCGGCAGATCCTCTTCACCGATGCCAACACTTTCATTTCTTTTCCCCTCGGGAAAACTCCCTCGTTGCGGTGCTTGCTACTTCGCGCGGAAAACGATGCGGCCCTTGGTCAGATCGTAGGGCGTCAGTTGCACCGTCACCTTGTCGCCGGGGAGAATCCGGATGTAGTGCATGCGCATCTTCCCGGAAATGAACGCATGCACCACGTGACCATTCTCCAGTTTGACTTTGAATGTCGCGTTCGGCAGGTTCTCGATCACCTCGCCCTGCATTTCGATAACGTCTTCCTTCGCCATGTTCCCTAGCGATGCGTCTGGCGCGTCAGCGCATTGGCAATCCGCCTCCCTTGAAGTTCGCCTTCTTGAGCAGACCTTCGTACTGGTGCGACATGATGTACGCTTGCACCTGCGACATGAAGTCCATGGTCACGACCACGATGATCAGCAGCGACGTACCACCGAAGTAGAATGGCACGTTCCACTTCAGAACCAGAAACTCTGGCAGTAGACAGACCAGCGTGATGTAGATCGCGCCGGCCAGGGTCAGCCGCATCAGTATCTTGTCGATGTACCTGGCTGTCTGCTCGCCGGGTCGAATGCCCGGAACAAACGCGCCGCTCTTCTTCAGGTTGTCTGCGGTTTCCTTCGAATTGAAAACCAGGGCCGTGTAGAAGAAGCAGAAGAACACAATCGCAGCGGCATAACACATCACATAAATCGGCTGCCCTGGCGATAGGGTACCTGCGATGTCCTTGAGCCAGCGCATGCTCTCCGATTGTCCGAACCAGCCCGCCACGGTTGCTGGAAACAGAATGATCGACGACGCGAAGATCGGAGGAATCACGCCCGACATGTTGAGTTTCAACGGCAAGTGCGAACTCTGTCCGCCGTACACCTTGTTGCCGACCTGACGCTTGGCATAATTCACCAAAATCTTGCGCTGACCGCGCTCGACGAACACGACGAATCCTGTCACCAATACCACGAGCGCGGTAATGAACAACGCCGTGAACGGGTGCATCGCGCCGGTACGCACCAGTTCGAACAGACCTCCGAGAGCATTTGGCAGTCCCGCCGCAATACCGGCGAAAATGATGATCGATATGCCGTTGCCAAGCCCGCGCTCGGTAATCTGTTCGCCGAGCCACATCAGGAACATCGTTCCGGTGACCAAGGTCGTGACGGTGACGAAGCGGAACGTCAGACCGGGATCGAGCACCAACCCCTGCTGCGCCTCCAGAGCAATCGAAATACCGATGGCCTGAAACAGCGCGAGTCCGACCGTTCCATATCGCGTGTACTGCGTGATCTTGCGGCGCCCGGCTTCGCCTTCTTTCTTCAGCGCTTCAAGACTTGGCACTGCAACCGTCAGCAGTTGCATAATGATCGAGGCGGAAATGTACGGCATGATCCCGAGCGCAAAAATCGTGAAGCGCGACAGGGCACCACCCGAGAACAGGTTGAAGACGCCGAGGATTCCTCCTTTTTGTCCCTCGAACATCTGCGCCAGCACGACCGGGTCGATCCCGGGCACCGGAATGTGCGCACCGATCCGATAGACCACGAGCGCGCCGAGCAGAAACAGCAGACGACGCTTCAGGTCGCCGAACTTGCCGCTCTTGCCGAGGGTTGCTGGATGCGAGGCCATTCAGTCCCGACCGGTCATTCCGCCGCGACGCTGCCGCCGGCCGCTTCGATCGCAGCCTTGGCGCCCTTGGTAGCACCGACGCCCTTGACGGTCAGCTTTTTCGTCAGCTTGCCCGACAGGATGATCTTCGCGGACAGCGCGTCGGAACGGATCACGCCAGCCTGCTTGAGTATCAGCAGATCAATCTCGTTCACCGGCAAGGCTTCGAGTTCCGACAACCGTACTTCAACGTTGCGCCCGGCGGTCAACGAGACAAAGCCCCTCTTCGGCAAGCGCCGCTGCAGTGGCATCTGGCCGCCTTCAAACCCGACCTTGTGGAAGCCGCCGGCTCGCGATTTCTGGCCCTTGTGGCCACGCCCGGCAGTCTTGCCGAGGCCGCTGCCGATGCCGCGACCGACCCGGCGCCTTGCGCGCTTGGCACCTGCGGCGGGTTTCAGCTTATTGAGTTCCATTTCTCAGCCCTCGACCTTCAGCAGGTAGTTGACCTTCTTGATCATGCCGCGCACCGCAGAGGTATCCTCGAGCAAAGCGGAACTGTTCAGCTTGCGCAGGCCGAGCCCACTTATCGTGGCGCGATGGTCCCGCTTGGTGCCGATCACGCTCTTTACCAGCGTCACCTTGATCTTCTTTTCGGCCATTTCGATTACCCCAGAATATCTTCGACCGACTTGCCACGCTTGGCGGCAATTTCAGCCGGGGTGTTGATCTTGGTCAGGCCGTCGATCGTCGCGCGCACCACGTTGTACGGGTTGGTCGAGCCAAGGCACTTTGCCAGTACGTCGGTCACGCCCATCACCTCGAACACGGCGCGCATCGGACCGCCCGCGATGATGCCGGTGCCGCCGGGCGCCGGCTGCATCAGCACACGTGATGCGCCGTGCTGACCGATGACGGCGTGCTGGAGGGTTCCATTCTTGAGGGACACCTTGGCCATCTTGCGGCGGGCTTCCTCCATCGCCTTCTGCACAGCGACCGGGACTTCGCGGGACTTGCCCTTGCCCATGCCGATGCCGCCATCGCCATCGCCGACCACGGTGAGCGCAGCGAAGCCGAGAATCCGGCCACCCTTCACCACCTTTGTCACGCGATTGATCGACACCATCTTTTCCCGCAGGCCGTCGTCGCGCTCTTCCTGGGCCTGCGGCTTGCGATTACCTGATTGCGGTCTTGCCATTTGGGCTTTCCTCGCTTAGAACTTGAGGCCGCCTTCGCGGGCAGCATCGGCCAGCGCCTTGACGCGGCCGTGGTACTTGAATCCACAACGATCGAATGCGACCTCTTCGATGCCGGCCAGCTTGGCACGCTCGGCGATCAGCTTGCCGACGACCTGCGCAGCCTTGATATTGCCGCCGCTCGGCACTTCCTTGCGCACTTCAGCTTCCGCCGTCGAAGCTGCCGCAAGTACCTTGCAGCCGCAGCCAGAGAAGACTTGGGCATAGATGTGGCAGTTCGAACGGTGCACCGCGAGGCGAACCGTCTTGAGCTGAGCAATCTTGGCACGGGTTTGGCGTGCTCGACGCAGACGCGCTTGCTTTTTGTCCATGATTTAACGGCCCTTACTTCTTCTTCGTTTCCTTGATGATGACGATCTCGTCCGCGTAGCGCACGCCCTTGCCCTTGTACGGCTCGGGCTGGCGGTAGGCGCGAACCTCGGCGGCAACCTGGCCCACCTGCTGTTTGTCGATACCCTTGATCAAAATCTCGGTCTGTGTAGGCGTCTCGACCTTGACGCCCTTGGGCATCTGGTGAACCACCGGGTGCGAGAATCCGAGCGACAGGTTGAGCTTGTCGCCCTGCGCCTGCGCGCGATATCCCACACCAATCAGCGTCAGTTTCTTTTCGAACCCCGTACTGACGCCGGCGACCATGTTGTTGACGAGCGCCCGTACCGTTCCCGACATGGCTTCGGCATTTTCGGCCCCCGTCACCGCTGTCACCTGAAGCTGCGCGCCGTCCCTGGCAACAGCAACCGACGGATGGAGCACTCGCGTGAGCGAACCGAGCGGACCTTTGACGGTGATCTCGCCGCTCGCCAGCGTGACTTCAACGCCCTTGGGCAATGCGACCGGATACTTCGCGATTCGTGACATCGTCTGACTCCTCAGGCGACGATGCAGAGGACTTCGCCGCCAACATTGCTGGCGCGTGCCTTGCGGTCGGTCATTACACCTTTAGGCGTCGAGACAATCGCGACGCCGAGGCCATTCATCACGCGCGGCAGGTCGCCCGAACCCTTGTAGACCCTCAGGCCCGGGCGGCTCACGCGCTCAATGCGCTCGATCACCGGACGCCCGGCATAGTATTTGAGCGCAATATCCAGCGCCGACTTGCCTTCGATCTCGCGGACAGCGTAATCGTCGATGTAACCCTCGTCCTTCAGCACATTGGCAATAGCCACCTTGAGCTTCGAGTTGGGCATCTGCACCGAGGTCTTTTGGGCCATCTGCGCATTGCGGATGCGGGTCAGCATATCGGCGATGGGATCAGTCATGCTCATTGTGCAACCTCCTGATTACCAGCTCGCCTTGACCATTCCGGGCACTTCGCCGCGGAACGCGAATTCGCGCAGCTTGTGTCGGCACAGGCCGAACTTGCTAAATACGCCGCGCGGGCGGCCGGTCAGATGGCAACGGTTGCGCAGGCGGGTGGGACTGGCGTTGCGCGGCAGTTTCTGCAGCTTGAGCCGCGCTTCCATGCGCTCCTCTTCGGAGAGCTTCGTGTTGTCGATCTGCGCGATGATTTCGGCGCGTTTTGCCGAAAACTTCGCGACCATCTTGCGTCTCTTGTCTTCGCGATTGATCAGTGAAGTCTTCGCCATGACACCCTCAGTTCTTGAAAGGGAATTTGAACGCGGCGAGAAGCGCCTTCGCTTCATCGTCGGTCTTCGCAGTGGTGGTAATGCTGATGTTCATGCCACGCAGCGCGTCGATCTTGTCGTACTCGATCTCGGGGAAAATGATCTGCTCCTTCACACCGAGGTTGTAATTGCCGCGACCATCGAAGCCCTTGCCGGAAATACCGCGAAAGTCCCGGATACGCGGCATCGCGATGGAAACAAGGCGATCGAGGAACTCGTACATGCGAAGTCCGCGCAGGGTAACCATGCAACCGATCGGGTAACCCTCGCGAATCTTGAACCCTGCAATGGATTTGCGCGACTTGGTCACGACCGGTTTCTGGCCGGCAATCTTCGTCATGTCGCCCAGGGCGTGTTCGAGTATTTTCTTGTCGCCGACTGCTTCACCGACACCCATGTTCAGCGTGATCTTGGAAACGCGCGGCACTTCCATCGTCGACTTGTAGCCAAACTTGCTGGTCAGTTCGGCGGCCACTGTGCTCTTGTAAACATCATGCAAACGCGCCATCTGCTTACGCCCCCACCTGTTCGCCGTTCGACTTGAACACGCGCACTTTCCTGCCGTCCGCCAACACCTTGAAGCCGATCCGATCGGCCTTCTGGGTCTGCGGATTCACCAGTGCAACATTCGACTGGTCGATCGGCATTTCTTTTTCGCGAATACCGCCAACCTCGCCTTTCATCGGGTTCGGCTTGACGTGCTTCTTGACCTTGTTGACGCCCTCGACGAGCACGTGGCCAGGATCGACCCGAGACAACACGTGCCCGCGCTTGCCCTTGTCCCTGCCGGTCAGAACAATCACTTCGTCACCCTTGCGAATCTTTTCCATGAATAGCCTCGTCTGGATCTCGGGCGGCTCAGAGCACTTCGGGCGCGAGCGACACGATCTTCATGAAGCGCTCCGTACGCAGTTCACGCGTGACCGGCCCGAAGATGCGCGTGCCGATCGGCTCGAGTTTGTTGTTGAGCAACACTGCAGCATTGCCGTCAAACTTGATTAGCGAACCATCCGGCCGCCGGACACCCTTGGCGGTGCGAACAACCACCGCGCTATAGACTTCGCCTTTCTTCACGCGGCCGCGCGGCGCAGCATCCTTGATGCTCACCTTGATGACATCGCCAATGCCCGCATAACGCCGCTTGGAGCCACCCAGCACCTTGATACACATCACTGAACGGGCACCAGTGTTGTCGGCGACGTTCAGAATAGACTGCATTTGAATCATCTGTTCTCTCCAACTTTTCCCGTCATGCAATACGCGGCGGTCAGTCTTGGAACCCGTCCGGGTTGGAAGGTCTGCTGCGGCGCTGCACTACCGGTTGGCAGACAAGGCAAAGACTATCGAGTATATAAGCCCCGGCGGAATCTGCCAAGGCCCACACCAACTTGCCAGTGCCGACGCACGTATAGCGTCGATTCAGGTTGTAGCACGATTATTCGGAAGACTCGGGCGGATTTGGGTCAAACAGGTGGCCGAGAAGGCGCTTTTGCGAGTGCGCCTGAGCGCTGGCCCGGTCGGATTCGACAGCCCGGTGACGTTCGGGCAATAGCGGGGCGCCCCGCGGCGAATGCAGGGATGGGACAGCGCGGTTTGCAGGCCTGTCAGGTGAAGCGAAGCTGGAACGGACGTTCCATGCGCTGTTTGACCGTTGGCGGATCGAGCCATGGGCCGCTATAGGTGCTGCGCACGAGTGTATGAAGGCGCGCACACCGATCGCCAGATGCTGCGCGACCAGCGCGCTCGAGAAGCGTGCCAGGGTGTTGAGCAGGTGCGCGAGACGCATCAGGTAATGATAGCCGCGCATCGCGTTCCAATTCTTGGCGAAGAGATGCTCGTAGCGGTAACCGTGGTGCTTTTCGACCAGGTTGCAGCTCTCGATCCCCAACGGTGACGCGCCGCCAGATTGCAGCGTTGGTGGACGTTCTCGCGCCGCAGCTTTTGGCTTGAGATCCAGGCATGTTTGGCGGTCTTTGTCACGATCTCGCCGTCCTCGTCGAGCGCTTGCCAGTTTTCGCGGCAGAGCACGACGTGCACGTCGCGGTGATGGCGGTGGTTGGGTCCGTATTCGTAACGAATGTCATTGACCCAACGAAAGTGCTGCGCTCGCTCGCCCCAGCTCTGGCGGTGTTCATTGTCGGGTTTGAACTTCAGCAGAGCGCCGTATTCCGTCCACACCGTGGGCAGCGAATCGTCTTTGAGCACGATCATGAACTGCCAGTGATAATCGCGGCAACGCTCCAGCACGGGCCCGTTGGGATACAGTCCGTCAAGCAGCAGCATCACCGCCAGGCGGGGAAAGGCCTTTTTGATGCGCTCGGCCAGGCGGTGAAAGGCCCGCAGCTCGCAGTCCTGCTTGTTCTGCTCGGTGTCACCGTGCTGATAGTCGAGAAACTCGCTCATCAGCGGAATCACCATGCCGTTGTGAAAGCACAGGTTCGCTTCCAGGACATAGACGTGGTACTGATAGCGGGCGTGCTCGGGCGCGTCCTGATCGGACCCTGACAGACGCTTTTCCTGTAGCGACTCGCTCCACAAAGTGGCGCCGCCCACCTTCTGCGTGCCATCGATGGCGATGGGATAGCAGTTATTGATCCGGTAGTTTGCAAACTTCTTCTTGCGGATGAGCCGCTCGACCAAATCGATATGTGCGTGCTCGATTTGGCCCACATCGATCTTGCTCAGCAGACGAAACAACGTATCGGCATGGGGCAAACTGTCCAACTCGGGGAACAGCAGCCGCAGGTTGTGCTCGAACATGGGCCGCGTGATATCGGTGTTGGCTTCCCGCCGTGAGCTGTAGTGCAGGACAAACACCAGGATGCCATACAGCATCAGGCTCACCAGCGCGTGCTTGAGCTTTTTCGGGTTGCGCGTGTCCTGGATCTGACGCAGTCGTTTAAGCAGCGTCGGCAGCTGCGCTCTGAACACGCGCGCCTGCTCGGTAACGGCCTCGGTGCGCGCGTGACATTCTTCTTCAACGCTTTGGTAAGGGCTTAAGCGGCTGGCTGGGCTCGGCGGCGCAGGAACAATGAGTCCGGCGGCTTGTTGTTGCTGGCGCAACTCACGGTACTGGTGTTTTTTTTGAAGCGCTTGCTTGGCCGCCTCTCGTGCCGGACGCCGGCTCACTTTGCCCATGGTTCGTGCCTTTCCTGGAGTTGATCGCAGCACAGCAGGCGACGGCACTGCGCCTGCAGCGCTTTGACGAAGATCAGCTTGGCAGAGCTGTGATAGTGCTTGCCGGGGCGCGCCAAACCGCGACCGCTGGTGTGCCCCAGCAACTGCCAGCCGGCGCCGCGGTAGCAGGTGCCGCGATAGTGCGCCGGATCGACAAAGCTCTCCAGCAGCAGCGGCCGGTATCCCCAGCACGCCTGCCAGTCATCGGCCAACTGGCGTGCCAGCTGGCCCAGCACATGGCTGGCCAAGTGCTCGATCCGCACCCAGGGAAACACCAGGAAACGATTATTGTTGACCACCCAGGGCAGGTTCGCCAGGCGCTGGCGCGCACTCCAGCCGATCCAGCGATCACGCGGCTCGATTGCCCTGGCCGCGCCACACAGCAGCAGATAGCCCAGGCTTCGATCGGCGGCCTCAATGCGGTAGCGCGCCCAATAGCCAAACGGCTTGTGGTAGCCCAGCGGATGAAAGCGCTCGACATAGGCATTGCACTGCGCCACATCGTGCGCCTGCCCAAGCAGGCGCAAGCGCACCGGCCCAAGCTGCGCCAACGTGCACTGCACCGACTCACCCGAGACAATCGGCACGCTGGGCGTTGCTGCCCTGTCCCGCCCGCTCGTCTGGTCGCCGCCCTGTGTGCGCCGCGCCGGCAGACGAATCTCGCCGCCCGCTTCCAGGCGCGCCAGCAACTTCCTGCAAGCCTCTTTCTTGGGCGCACCCGCCGGCGTGAGCCACCCCAGATGTTCGCACAGCGTGTCAGCCAATTCCGAGCGCGCCAACCTGGGAAAGCGCTCTATCAGAGTGCGGATGTAGGCAATATCTTCTGCGCCAATCTCGCGATTGCCTTGCCACAGGTTCAACCCATCAGATTGGAACATCGCGTGAAAGCCCTTAAGGCGTGTTGGCTCACGCTCGATTATCCAAGACCGAAATCCGGCTGTCTAGCCCTTTCGCGAAGAAAATATTTTTGCCCGCGCTCCCACCCCTTGTAGCATCAGGGTTTCAGCACATGTGCGTCGGCACTGCCAACTTGCTGTGCTAGTGGTTAACGGCCTGTCGGGCTGCTAGACACCGCGAGACTTCTCGAGCACCTGCGTAACGGTCCACGCCTTGGTCTTGGAGATCGGACGACATTCCTCGATCTGCACCAAGTCGCCGTCGGCGGGCTCCAAACCCTCGACGTGAGCGTGATACTTCCTCGAACGGATCATCACCTTCCCGATCACCGGGTGCTTGACGCGACGCTCGACCAACACGGTCACCGTCTTGGTCATCTTGTCACTCACCACGCGCCCGACCAGGGTGCGTTTCGTCTTTCCAATGGTATCGGTCATTTCCCCGCCGCCTTCTCATTCAGGATCGTCTTGACCCGTGCAATGTCCTTGCGTACTTTGCCCAGCTGGCTCGTGTTCTGCAGCTGCTGGGTTGCGACCTGCATGCGCAAAGAGAACTGCGCCTTGAGAAGATCGGTCAGTTCCTTGCTCAGCTCGGCCGAGTCCTTGGCCCTCAGATCGTTCGCTTTCATGATCACCCCAGCTGTCGCACGACAAATGTCGTCGCAAACGGCAGTTTCGCAGCGGCGAGCCGGAACGCTTCGCGCGCGAGCGTTTCATCCACGCCGTCCATTTCGTAAAGCACCTTGCCCGGCTGGATCTCGGCGACCCAGTACTCCGGATTTCCCTTGCCGTTCCCCATGCGCACCTCAGCAGGCTTGCGCGAAATCGGCTTGTCCGGGAAGACGCGAATCCAGATTCGGCCGCCACGCTTGATGTGTCGCGTCATCGCACGGCGCGCTGCCTCGATCTGGCGCGCAGTCAGCCGACCACGTGTCGTGGCCTTCAGGCCATACTCGCCGAAACTTACCTTCGCGCCGCGCGTGGCGAGGCCCTTGTTGCGGCCCTTCTGTTCCTTTCGATACTTCCTTCTCGATGGCTGCAGCATCTTATGCTCCTGGCTTTCTCACGCGCTTGACCGGCGGAGACTTCTTCTCGGCGTCGGCTACTGGCGCGGCAGGAGGTTCGGCTGTGGCAGCCGCAGCGGCGTCCCCGGCCACTGCACGGCCGCCGCCGCGACGCGGAGCCGGCTTGCCCTCGCCTTCGCCACGTGGGGGACGGCGCGGACGGCGGTTGTCGCCCTCCGGCGCAGCTTCCGGCGCAGCGGGTTGTTCGCCACGATTGAGGATCTCGCCCTTGAATACCCAGACCTTGATGCCGATGATGCCGTAGGTCGTGCTGGCCTCGGCGAGGCCATAGTCGATGTCCGCACGCAGCGTATGCAGCGGCACACGACCTTCGCGGTACCACTCGGTGCGGGCAATCTCGGCACCGTTGAGACGACCAGCGCTCATGATCTTGATGCCTTGTGCGCCGAGGCGCATCGCGTTCTGCATAGCCCGCTTCATGGCACGGCGGAACATGATGCGCTTCTCCAACTGCTGTGCAATCGAATCGGCGATCAGTTGCGCATCGGTTTCCGGCTTGCGTATCTCTTCGATGTTCACGTGGACCTGGCCGCCCATAATCTTCTGCAGCTCACGCTTGAGATTCTCGATGTCTTCACCCTTTTTGCCGATGACCACGCCCGGACGCGCCGAGAAAACGGTAATACGGGCATTCTTGGCCGGACGCTCGATGATCACGCGTCCGACCGAGGCATGGGCCAGCTTCTTCTTCAGGTAGGCGCGGACTTTGATGTCTTCGCCCAGCATCTTGCCGAAGTTCTGACTGTTGGCGAACCAGCGCGATCCCCAGTTCTTGGTAACCGCAAGTCGGAAGCCGGTCGGATGGATTTTCTGTCCCATGAATTCTCCTTACTCGCCGACCGACAAGAAAACGTGGCAGGTGGGCTTGATGATGCGATTGCCGCGGCCCTTGGCCCGCGCCGTAAAACGCTTGAGCACCATGCCCTTTTCGACATGGATCGTCGTGACCTTCAAGGTGTCGATATCGGCACCGTCGTTGTGCTCGGCGTTCGCGATCGCCGACTCGAGCACCTTCTTGATTATCCCGGCACCCTTCTTCGGGCAATAGGCAAGAATGTTGAGCGCCTGGTCGACCCGCTTACCGCGCACAAGATCAGCCACCAGTCGGCCCTTTTGCGCCGAAAGGCGGACGCCGCGCAAAGTTGCTTTGGTTTCCATAGATCGCTCCCTATCTCTTGACCGCAGCCTTCTTCGAGGCGGCGTGCCCCTTGAAGGTGCGGGTCAGTGCGAACTCACCGAGCTTGTGGCCGACCATGTTTTCGGAGATATAGACCGGAATGTGCTGCTTGCCGTTGTGCACGGCGATCGTGAGGCCGACGAAGTCGGGCAGCACGGTCGAGCGGCGGGACCAGGTCTTGATCGGACGCTTGTCGTTGGACGAACGGGCTGTGTCGACCTTCTTGATCAGGTGGTCGTCGACAAACGGGCCTTTTTTGATTGAACGTGCCATCAGTTACCCCTCATTTGCCTGTTAGCGCTTACGACGACGCTGAACGATCATGTTGCTGGTGCGCTTGTTCGAGCGCGTGCGATAACCCTTGGTCGGAACGCCCCACGGACTGCAGGGATCACGACCGGCCGCGGTCTTCCCTTCACCACCGCCATGCGGGTGGTCGATCGGGTTCATCGCAACGCCACGCACCGTCGGACGGATGCCCCGCCAGCGGCTCGCTCCAGCCTTGCCGATGGAGCGCAGGTTGTTCTCTTCGTTGCCGACTTCTCCGATGGTCGCGCGACATTCAACATGCACACGTCGGATTTCGCCAGAGCGCAGGCGCAACTGGGCGTAAGTGCCTTCGCGCGCCAGCAACTGCACCGAGGTACCCGCGGCACGCGCGAGTTGCGCGCCCTTGCCGGGAGTCATTTCGATGCAGTGAATCGTCGTACCGACCGGGATGTTGCGGAGAGGCAGCGTGTTGCCGGCCTTGATTGGCGCTTCGGACCCGCTGACCAGCAGCGCCCCCACGCTCACGCCCTTCGGCGCGATGATGTAACGACGCTCGCCGTCCGCATAACACAGCAGGGCAATGTTGGCCGTGCGGTTCGGGTCGTATTCAAGGCGCTCGACCTTCGCGGGAACGCCATCCTTGTTGCGACGGAAGTCGATCACGCGATAGTGCTTCTTGTGTCCGCCGCCCTTATGGCGTGTCGTGATGTGACCATGGTTGTTGCGCCCAGCCTTGCGCCTTTTCTCTTCGGTCAACGCGTCAACCGGGCGACCCTTGTGGAGGTTCGGGTTGACGACCTTGACGACCGAGCGACGACCCGGCGATGTGGGTTTGACTTTGACGAGGGCCATTACGCGTTCCCTCCTTCGGCGAAGTTGATTTCCTGGCCCGGCTTCAGGCAAACGAATGCCTTCTTCCAACCCTGGCGACGGCCCATGAATTTGCCGAAGCGCTTTTCCTTGCCTTTCACGTTGGCCATCTGCACCGACTCCACTTCGACCTTGAACAGCAATTCCACCGCCGCTTTGACTTCCGGCTTGGTCGCATCGCTCGCGACGCGAAAGATCACCTGCTCGTTCTTGTCGGCGATGAAGGTCGCCTTCTCGGAGATCTGCGGCGCAAGCAGCACCTGCAGTAGACGATTCTGGTTGCTTGCGCTCATGCCATCATCTCCTCGAACTTGGCCAGGGCGCTCTTGGTCAGCAGCACCTTGGGAAAGCGGACCAGAGAAACCGGATCGGCCTGGTTCACTCCCAGCACCAGCACGTTTGGCAGGTTACGCGACGAGAGGTACAGGTTTTCGTCCAAGCGATCGGTAATCAGCAACACCGATTCGAGACCCATGGCCTTGAGCTTTTGCGAGAACAGTTTGGTTTTCGGCGCATCGACGCTGAAATCCTCGACGACCGCAAGCCGATCTTCGCGTGCCAGTTGGGACAGTATCGCCGCCACCCCTGCGCGATACATCTTGCGGTTAACCTTATGCGAGAAATTCTCGTCCGGCGAATTCGGAAAAATACGACCGCCACCACGCCACAGCGGGCTGGAGGTCGTACCGGCACGTGCCTGACCTGTTCCCTTCTGGCGGAACGGCTTCTTGGTCGAGTGCCGGACCTCTTGACGGTCCTTCTGCTTACGATTGCCCGAGCGCGCATTGGCTTGATAAGCAACCACGACCTGGTGCACCAGCGCCTCGTTGAAGTCGCGTGCGAACAGCGCATCCGACGCCTGCAGCGTCGTTGCCGCTTGGCCCTGCTCGTTGATCAGTTTGAGTTCCATCGCGCCCCCTTAAACTGCGGCCGTGGCCTTGACGGCCGGGCGAACGATGACATCGCCACCCTTGGCGCCGGGCACCGCGCCTTTGACCAGCAGCAGGCCGCGCGCTTCGTCAATGCGCACCACTTCCAGCGACGGCTGGGTACGAGTGACATCCCCCAAATGGCCGGACATGCGCTTACCTGGAAAAACTCGACCCGGATCCTGCGCCATGCCGATCGAGCCGGGCGAATTGTGCGAAATCGAGTTGCCGTGCGAAGCGCGATTGGACGAGAAGTGGTGCCGCTTGATCGCGCCGGCGAACCCCTTGCCGATCGAGGTTCCCGTGACGTCGACCTTTTGGCCGACGGCAAGGATCGACGCGCTGACCACATCGCCCGGCTTGAACTTGGCGAGTTGATCCGCTTCTACACGAAACTCCTTGAGGACGGTACCGGCTTCGACGCCGGCCTTGGCGAGATGTCCCGCCGCGGGCTTGATCACCCGACTGGCGCGACGCTTGCCGAACGTCACCTGGACCGAGGCATAGCCATCGGTTTCAGGCGTCTTGATCTGGGTCACACGGTTGTTCGACACATCGAGCACTGTCACGGGAACGGTGGAACCGTCATCCGCAAAAATGCGCGTCATGCCGACCTTGCGCCCGACAAGGCCTAGGCTCATATTCTTCTCCTCACCCCGGTTGCGATTGACCGGGATCTGGTTACTGCAACTGCGGCAAAGACATTTTTGCCGCGATTTCTTGCCGCCGACACGAATCCGGCTGCACGTGAAACAAGTTACTGCAGCTTGATCTCCACATCGACGCCGGCCGGCAGATCCAGTTTCATCAGTGCATCGACTGTCTTGTCGGTCGGATCGATGATGTCCATCAGGCGCAGATGGGTACGTATCTCGAACTGGTCGCGCGAAGACTTGTTGACGTGCGGCGAGCGCAATACGTCATAACGCTCGATGCGCGTCGGCAGCGGAACCGGGCCGCGAACAACAGCACCGGTTCGTTTAGCCGTATCCACGATCTCGAGCGCCGACTGGTCGATTAGACGATAGTCGAACGCTTTAAGGCGGATGCGGATTTTCTGGCTTTGCATTTTCAGTTCCCAAAGAACGTTTGCCGCCGCTCATTTGACCGGCGGAGAATTTCTGTCAGGCGATGACCTTTGCCACGACGCCGGCGCCGACGGTACGGCCGCCTTCGCGAATGGCAAAGCGCAGCCCCTCTTCCATCGCGATCGGCGCGATCAGCTTGACCGTGATCGTGATGTTGTCCCCCGGCATCACCATCTCCGTGCCCGCCGGCAGATCGATGCTGCCGGTCACGTCCGTTGTGCGAAAGTAGAACTGCGGACGGTAGCCGTTGAAAAACGGTGTGTGCCGCCCACCTTCTTCCTTGGAGAGTACGTAGATCTCGGCGGTGAAGTGGGTGTGCGGGTTGATCGAGCCCGGCTTGGCGAGCACTTGCCCGCGTTCGACTTCTTCTCGCTTGGTGCCGCGCAGCAGCACGCCGACGTTGTCTCCGGCCTGGCCCTGGTCCAGCAGCTTCCTGAACATCTCGACCCCGGTGCAGGTGGTCTTGACGGTGGGCTTGATGCCGACGATTTCGATCTCTTCTCCAACCTTGACGATGCCCCGCTCGATCCGACCAGTCACCACGGTGCCCCGACCGGAGATGGAGAAGACGTCTTCGATGGGCATCAGGAAGGCCCCGTCGATGGCCCGCTCCGGGGTGGGGATGTAGCTGTCGAGCGCATCAGCGAGCTGCATGATGGCTAGTTCGCCTTGTTCTCCCTTGTCGCCTTCGAGGGCTTTGAGCGCGCTGCCTTTGACGATGGGGATGTCGTCGCCTGGAAATTCGTATTTGCTGAGCAGTTCGCGTACTTCCATTTCGACCAGTTCGAGCAGCTCGGCATCGTCGACCATGTCGCATTTGTTCATGAACACGATGATGTAGGGCACGCCAACCTGGCGGGCCAGCAGGATGTGCTCGCGGGTCTGCGGCATCGGTCCGTCGGCGGCCGAGACGACCAGGATCGCCCCGTCCATCTGCGCCGCGCCGGTGATCATGTTCTTCACGTAATCGGCGTGGCCCGGGCAGTCTACGTGCGCGTAGTGACGGTTCTTGGTCTCGTACTCTACGTGCGCCGTGTTGATCGTGATGCCGCGCGCCTTCTCTTCCGGCGCAGCGTCAATGTCGTCGTATTTCTTCGCTTCTCCACCAAACTTGCTCGACAGCACCGAGGTCATGGCCGCCGTCAACGTGGTCTTGCCATGGTCCACGTGGCCTATCGTCCCCACATTCACGTGCGGCTTCGTCCGCTCAAACTTTCCCTTAGCCATGCTAGATCCTCTAAAGGTGGTTACTTCTTGTTGATCACCGCGTCGGCGACGTTCTTCGGCGCCTCGGCGTAGTGCTTGAATTCCATCGTGTACGTAGCGCGGCCTTGCGACAGTGAACGCAAGGTCGTCGAGTAGCCGAACATTTCTGCCAGCGGCACTTCCGCCTTGATGGCCTTGATGGCTCCGGGCAAGTCTTCCATGCCCTGCACGATGCCACGACGGCCGGAGAGATCACCCATGACGTTGCCCATGAAGTCCTCGGGCGTCTCCACTTCGACCGCCATCATCGGTTCGAGCAGCACCGGGCTGGCCTTGCGCATGGCGTCCTTGAACGCCATGGACGCAGCCATCTTGAAGGCGTTTTCGTTCGAATCCACGTCATGATAGGAACCGTCGAACAGGGTGACCTTGACGTCGACAACCGGGAAGCCTGCGAGCACCCCATTCGGCAACGTATCTTCGAGGCCCTTGTTCACCGCTGGAATGAATTCGCGCGGCACCGCGCCGCCCTTGATTGCGTCGACGAACTCGTAACCCTTGCCGGCTTCGTTGGGCTCGAGCTTGATCCACACGTGCCCGTACTGACCACGACCGCCCGACTGTTTGACGAATTTGCCTTCCTGCTCCACGGATTTGCGAATCGCCTCGCGATACGCAACCTGCGGCGCGCCAACATTGGCCTCGACGCCGAATTCGCGCTTCATTCGATCAACCAGAATCTCAAGGTGCAACTCGCCCATACCGGAGATTATGGTTTGACCAGACTCTTCGTCAGTGCGCACACGGAACGACGGATCTTCCTGGGCCAGACGATTGAGCGCAATGCCCATCTTCTCCTGATCGACCTTTGTTTTCGGCTCCACTGCAACGTGAATCACCGGCTCCGGAAACACCATGCGCTCAAGCGTGATGATCTTGTCCGGATCGCACAGCGTTTCACCGGTGGTCGCTTCCTTCAGTCCCACCGCCGCGGCGATATCACCGGCGTGAACCTCCTTGATTTCCTCGCGCTGATTCGCGTGCATCTGCAAAATTCGGCCGATACGCTCCTTGCGCCCTTTACCCGGGTTGTAAATCGTATCGCCCGACTTCACCACGCCCGAATAGACGCGAAAGAACGTGAGCTGACCGACATAGGGGTCAGTCATGATCTTGAAAGCCAGCGCTGCAAACGGTTCGTCGTCGGCAGCCCGACGCAGACCCACTTCCTCGTTCTCGAGGTGACCCTCGACCGGCGGAATGTCGGTCGGCGCCGGCATATAGTCGAGCACCGCGTCGAGCATGGCCTGCACGCCCTTGTTCTTGAAGGCAGAGCCGCATAGCATCGGGACGATTTCGCTCGCGATGGTGCGCTGACGCAGCGCACGTTTAATTTCGTCTTCGGACAGATCGCCTTCCTCGAGGTACTTGTTCATCAGCTCTTCGGAAGCCTCAGCGGCAGCTTCGAGCATCTTTTCGTGCCAATCCTTGGCTTCGCTGGCGAGCTCTGCCGGAATGTCGGTGTACTCGAACTTCGTGCCTTGCGACGAATCGTCCCAAAGAATCGCCTTCATCTTGACCAGGTCGACCACGCCCTTGAAACCTTCTTCGGCACCAATCGGCACCTGAATCGGCACCGGGTTAGCCTTCAGCCGCATGCGCATCTGCTCATAGACCTTGAAGAAGTTGGCGCCGGTGCGGTCCATCTTGTTCACAAAGGCTAGACGGGGCACCCCATAGCGGTTGGCCTGACGCCAGACCGTCTCGGACTGCGGCTGGACGCCGCCAACGGCGCAATACACCATGCAGGCACCGTCAAGCACGCGCATCGAGCGTTCGACTTCGATCGTGAAGTCAACGTGCCCCGGCGTATCGATGATATTGACCCGGTGCTCCGGATAGTTGGCGCCCATACCCGTCCAGAAACAGGTAGTGGCGGCAGACGTGATGGTGATGCCGCGCTCCTGCTCCTGCTCCATCCAGTCCATCGTCGCGGCGCCGTCATGCACCTCGCCAATCTTGTGATTGACCCCCGTGTAGAACAGGATTCGTTCGGTCGTCGTCGTCTTGCCGGCGTCGATGTGCGCGGAAATACCAATGTTTCGGTAACGCTCAATCGGAGTCTTGCGTGCCACGGTAAACCTTGCCTTCCTTAAAGCCGCTATGGCGCCCGACGGATTGTCTTGGGCGCCACGCGGGGCTCGAGCCTTTCTGCAATCCGGAACAGCCGCACTCAGGGGCCGCCCGCTGAAATACCTAGAACCGGTAGTGCGAGAACGCCTTGTTCGCTTCTGCCATGCGGTGGACTTCCTCGCGCTTCTTCATCGCGGCGCCACGGCCTTCCGCCGCCTCGATCAACTCGTTTGCCAGACGCTGCCCCATCGACTTCTCTGAGCGTTTGCGTGCGGCATCGCGCAGCCAGCGCATCGATAGCGCCATGCGACGTACCGGACGCACCTCCACCGGCACCTGATAGTTGGCACCCCCGACGCGACGACTCTTCACTTCGACGACCGGTTTGATGTTGTTCAGCGCGGCCGAGAATACCTCGAGCGGATCCTTGCCGCTCTTGGTCTTGATCTGATCGAATGCGCCGTAAATGATGCGCTCCGCGACCGATTTCTTGCCGCTACCCATCAACACGTTTACGAACTTGGAGAGGTCAACGCTGCCGAACTTCGGGTCGGGCAGGATCTCGCGCTTCGGAACTTCTCTACGACGTGGCATATGAACCCCTGGATATGCTGGTCTGGCCTGAAAAGGCCGAGATTAGGCCTTCTTCGGGCGCTTCGCGCCGTACTTGGAGCGGCTCTGCTTGCGGTCTTTGACGCCTTGGGTATCAAGAGAACCGCGAACGATGTGATAACGCACACCAGGCAGATCCTTCACTCGACCACCGCGGATCAGTACCACCGAGTGTTCCTGGAGGTTGTGTCCTTCGCCACCGATGTACGAGATAACCTCGAAACCGTTGGTCAGCCGCACCTTCGCCACCTTGCGCAGAGCCGAGTTCGGCTTCTTCGGGGTCGTGGTGACGCGGGTGCAAACACCCCGCTTGGCAGGGCAAGCGGCCAGTGCCGGCACCTTGCTCTTCGAGGTGGGCGCCTGGCGCGACTTGCGCACTAACTGATTGATTGTTGGCATCGTTCCGAGTATCCCAAAAACCAAGGCGGCCTGCCAACGCTTGAGTCTGCGCTCAGACCGCCTCGGGTGGATCGTTCCGACTCTGGCTACGATTGGCCAGTTCGCAAAGAGGCAGAATTATAAGTAGATTTCGAGCAGAGCGTCAACCAGCCTCGATGTTTTCCTCTGCGCTTGACACGTCCGGAACAATCGGCTCATCGCCGGTAATCTCGCGATCGATCGCGATATCCTGGCCGACCGACTGCATTTTGCGGGTGCGATGATAAGCCATGCCCGTACCCGCCGGGATCAGGCGACCGACAATCACGTTTTCCTTCAGGCCGCGCAGGTCGTCGCGCTTGCCCATGATCGCTGCCTCGGTCAGCACACGCGTGGTCTCCTGGAACGATGCGGCCGATATGAAGGAATCGGTGGACAGCGACGCCTTGGTGATCCCCAGCAGCATGTACTGGTAATCGGCGCCCCGCTTGCCCTCGGCCTCGGCCTTGTCGTTCTCGTCGAGAACCTCGGCCCGTTCCACCTGTTCCTCGCGGATGAAGTGCGTATCGCCCGGATCGGTGATGACCACGCGACGCAACATCTGGCGAACGATTACCTCGATATGCTTGTCGTTGATCTTCACACCCTGCAAACGATAGACGTCCTGAACCTCGTCGATGATGTAGCGTGCCAGTTCCTCGACCCCCTTCAGGCGCAGGATGTCGTGCGGTTCTGCCGGACCGTCCACAATCACTTCACCCTTGTTCACGACCTGGCCGTCGTGCGCCATGACATGCTTGTCCTTGGTGATCAGGTATTCGTGCGGCACGCCGTCGGGCTCGGTAATGACAAGTCGCTGCTTGCCCTTGGTATCCTTGCCGAACGAAACCGTACCAGTGACTTCCGCCAGCATGCCAGCGTCCTTGGGCGAGCGTGCTTCGAACAGTTCGGCCACCCGCGGCAGACCCCCGGTAATGTCACGAGTCTTGGACGACTCCTGCGGAATGCGGGCCAGAACGTCACCCACGCCGATCTGCTGACCGTCCTTCACGGTGATCAATGAGCCCACCTGAAAGGTAATCGTTACTGGGTGGTCAGTCCCGGCGATTTTCACCTCTTCGCCGGTTTCGGTCAGCAGTTTCACCTGCGGACGCAATCCCTTGGTCGACGACGTTCCACGTCTCTTGGGGTCGATGACAACCAGCGTCGACAGCCCAGTGACTTCGTCGATCTGCTTGGCGACCGTAACGCTTTCTTCGACGTGTTCGAACTTCACGAAACCGGCGTACTCGGTAACGATCGGACGGGTATGCGGATCCCATGTCGCGAGCTGGGTGCCGGCCTTCGCCTGAAAACCGTCGCTGACCAGCAGAGTAGATCCGTAGGGCACCTTGTGCCGTTCGCGTTCGCGGCCGTGATCATCGGTGATGAGTACCTCCGCCGAACGCGCGATGACGACTTTTCGCTCTTGACCGAAGTAACGTAGCGCATGTTCTGGGTGAACCGCACGAAACCAGCAGACTTGGACTCGACGCCGGAAGCCGCCGCCGCACGCGAAGCCGCACCGCCGACGTGGAACGTACGCATGGTGAGCTGGGTACCCGGTTCACCGATCGACTGCGCGGCAATGACGCCGACCGCCTCGCCGACATTGACCATGTAGCCCCGGCCCAGATCACGACCGTAGCACTTCATGCACAGACCGTAGCGCGTCTCACAAGTCAGCGGAGTACGAACACGAACTTCATCGATGCCCAGCGCCTCGATCTGATCCACCGCGTCTTCATCAAGCAACGTACCGGCCTCGTACAGGGTTTCCTGGGTCTCGGGATTCACGACATCGGACGCGGCGACACGGCCGAGGATGCGTTCGCGCAGCGCTTCGACCACCTCGCCACCTTCAACCAGTGCCTTCATCACGAAGCCCAGCGAGGTGCCGCAGTCGTCCTCGGTCACCACGAGGTCTTGTGTCACATCGACGAGGCGCCGCGTGAGGTACCCGGAGTTCGCAGTCTTCAACGCCGTATCGGCCAGACCCTTGCGGGCACCGTGGGTCGAAATGAAGTATTGCAGTACGTTCAGACCCTCACGGAAGTTCGAGGTGATCGGCGTTTCGATGATCGATCCGTCCGGTTTCGCCATCAGGCCACGCATGCCTGCAAGCTGACGAATCTGCGCTGCTGAACCGCGTGCGCCCGAGTCGGCCATCATGTAGATCGAATTGAACGACTCCTGCTTGCCCTGCTTGCCAGCGCGATCGACCACGTCCTGCACACCGAGCTGTTCCATCATTGCCTTGGCGACCTGGTCGCCCGCGCGACCCCAGATATCCACGACTTTGTTGTAACGCTCGCCATCGGTCACTAGGCCGGATGTGTACTGCTGGGCGATTTCCTTCACCTCATGTTCGGCTGTCGCGATCATCTGTTCCTTCGCAGTAGGCACCAGCATGTCCCTGATCGCGATGGAGATGCCCGCACGCGTCGCAAGGCTGAATCCGGCCTGCATCAGCTGATCGGCGAACACTACAGTGTCCTTCAACCCGCAACGACGAAACGCGGAGTTGATCAGCTTGGAGATCTCCTTCTTCTTGAGCGGCTTGTCGATATGCGAAAACGGCAGACCCGGCGGCAGGATTTCGGACAGCATCGCGCGCCCGACGGTAGTCTGATAGCGGGTGACCTTCTCGCGCTTCTCGCCTTCCGGCGTGATCTCGACTTCGCGGATACGGATCGCCACCTTAGCGTGAAGGTCGACGTGACCCGTCTCCCAAGCCCGCTTGGCTTCGGCAACGTCAGTGAAGATCATGCCTTCCCCGTTGGCGTTTACCGCCTCGCGAGTCGCATAGTAGAGGCCCAACACGATGTCCTGCGACGGCACGATGATGGGCTCGCCGTTTGCGGGCGACAGCACATTGTTGGAGGCGAGCATCAGCGTCCGGGCCTCCATCTGCGCTTCGAGCGACAGCGGCACGTGCACGGCCATCTGGTCGCCGTCGAAGTCGGCGTTGAACGCCACGCAGACCAAAGGATGCAACTGGATAGCCTTGCCTTCGATCAAGGTCGGTTCAAAGGCCTGGATGCCGAGACGGTGCAAGGTCGGCGCACGATTGAGCAGTACCGGATGCTCGCGGATAACCTCTTCGAGGATATCCCATACCTCGGGTACTTCCTGCTCGACCAGCTTCTTCGCAGCCTTGATCGTGGTGGCCAGGCCGAGCAGTTCGAGCTTGTTGAAGATGAACGGCTTGAACAGCTCGAGCGCCATCTTCTTCGGCAGGCCGCACTGATGCAGCTTGAGCTGTGGGCCGACCACGATGACCGAGCGTCCCGAATAGTCGACTCGCTTACCCAGCAGATTCTGACGGAAGCGCCCCCCTTGCCCTTGATCATGTCGGCCAGCGACTTGAGAGGGCGCTTGTTCGCACCGGTCATCGCCTTACCGCGGCGGCCATTGTCCAGCAGCGAGTCAACGGCCTCCTGAAGCATGCGCTTTTCGTTGCGCACGATAATCTCCGGCGCCTTCAGTTCGAGCAGGCGCTTGAGACGGTTATTGCGATTGATTACGCGGCGATAAAGATCGTTCAGATCGGATGTCGCGAATCGGCCGCCGTCCAGCGGTACCAGCGGGCGCAAGTCCGGCGGCAGCACGGGCAGAACTTCGAGAATCATCCAGTCAGGCTTGATGCCAGACTGCTGGAAGGCTTCGAGCACCTTCAGACGCTTGGAGATCTTCTTGATCTTGGCTTCGGAACCGGTGGTCTCGAGTTCGCTGCGCAGAGTCTCGATCTCGCGGTGGTGGTCGAGCGAACGAAGCAGGTCGCGAATTCCTTCGGCACCCATCAACGCATGGAAATCGTCACCGTACTCTTCCACCTTGGCAAGGTAATCGTCTTCAGTCAGCAACTGGGCCCGCGCGAGCGGTGTCATGCCCGGATCGGTTACGACATAGGCTTCGAAGTACAGCACGCGCTCGATGTCGCGCAACGTCATGTCGAGCACCATGCCCAGGCGCGACGGCAGCGACTTGAGGAACCAGATGTGGGCGACGACCGAGGCCAGTTCAATATGGCCCATGCGTTCACGCCGTACCTTGGACAGGGTGACTTCGACGCCGCACTTCTCGCAGATGACACCGCGATGCTTGAGGCGCTTGTACTTACCGCAAAGGCACTCGTAGTCCTTCACCGGGCCGAAGATCTTGGCGCAGAACAGGCCGTCGCGCTCCGGCTTGAAAGTGCGGTAGTTGATCGTTTCGGGCTTCTTCACTTCGCCGTAAGACCACGAGCGGATCTTCTCGGGCGAGGCCAGCCTGATGGAGATCGCGTCGAATTCCTCTTCCTGCGTAACCTGTCTGAAAAGATCGAGCAGTGCTTTCATCTGTGACTCCTAAGCGTGACCGTTTGTCGTCAATGGGCGGCCTGCCATCAGGCCGCCCGCAGCGTGTGACGTGTCACTGAATCAAAAACGCTCCAGGTCGATATCAATCGCCAGCGAGCGGATTTCCTTCACCAGCACGTTGAACGACTCCGGCATGCCGGCGTCGATCTTGTGCTCGCCCTTGACGATGTTTTCAGACCTTGGTACGGCCCGAGACATCGTCGGACTTGACGGTAAGCATTTCCTGCAGCGTATAGGAAGCGCCGTAGGCCTCGAGCGCCCACACTTCCATCTCGCCAAACCGCTGACCACCGAATTGCGCCTTGCCGCCCAGCGGCTGCTGGGTGACCAGGCTGTACGGTCCAGTGGAACGCGCGTGCATCTTGTCATCGACCAGGTGATGCAGCTTGAGGACATGCTTGTAGCCGACGGTAACCTGACGCTCGAAACGCTCCCCGGTACGTCCGTCGTAAAGCCATACCTGACCTGAGGTCGGCATTTCGGCCAACTCGAGCATCGAACGGATCTCGCCTTCGTTCGCGCCATCGAACACCGGTGTCGCAAACGGCACACCCTTCGACAAGTTGCCGGCCAGCTCGATGATTTCGCGGTCGGAAAGGGATGCGATGTCCTCGCCCTTGCCGCTGTTGTTGTAGATCTTGTCGAGGAACTTGCGCAGCTCCTGCGCCTGTGTGTGCTGCTTGAGCATCCTACCGATCTTCAAGCCCAAACCCTTCGCTGCCCAGCCGAGGTGGGTTTCCAGGATCTGGCCGATGTTCATGCGGGACGGAACGCCGAGCGGGTTCAGGACGATGTCGACCGGCGTGCCGTCTTCCATATACGGCATGTCTTCGACCGGGACGATTTTCGACACCACACCCTTGTTGCCGTGGCGACCGGCCATCTTGTCGCCTGGCTGCAAGCGACGTTTGACAGCGAGGTATACCTTGACCATCTTCTGCACGCCGGGCGGCAGTTCGTCACCCTGGGTCAGCTTCTTCTTTTTCGCCTCGAAGGCAATGTCGAAGTCGTGACGCGTATGCTCGAGACCTTCGCGCAGGCTTTCGAGCTGTTGCGCGACATCCTCGTCGGCCATGCGAATATCGAACCAGTTGTGGGGTTCGACGCTCTCGAGGTACTCCTTGCCGATACGTGTGCCCTTGGCCAGCTTTTTCGGTCCACCGTTCGCGACCTTGCCGACAACCAGACGCTCGATACGGGCGAAGGTGTCGCGCTCGACGATGCGCATCTGGTCGCCGAGATCCTGCTTGTAGCCGCGCAGCATGTCGTCGATGATCGACTGGGCGCGTTTGTCGCGCTCGATGCCTTCGCGCGTAAAGACATGAACATCGATCACGGTTCCGTTCATGCCGGAAGGCACACGCAGCCCCGTATCCTTAACGTCCGAAGCCTTTTCGCCGAAGATCGCGCGCAGCAGCTTTCCTCTGGCGTCAGCTGGGTTTCACCTTTGGGCGTCACCTTGCCGACCAGCACATCTCCTGCCTCGACTTCGGCACCGATATAGACGATGCCCGATTCGTCGAGACGCGCGAGCTGCGCCTCGCCGAGCGAGGCGATGTCACGCGTGATTTCTTCCGGGCCAAGCTTGGTGTCGCGCGCAACTACGGTCAGCTCCTCGATGTGGATCGAGGTGAATCGGTCGTCCGCGACCACGCGCTCCGAGATGAGGATCGAATCCTCGAAGTTGTAGCCGTTCCACGGCATGAACGCGACCAGCATGTTCTGCCCCAGCGCCAGTTCGCCGAGATCGGTCGACGCGCCGTCGGCGATCACGTCGCCCTTGGCGATGATGTCGCCGGAATTCACCACTGGACGTTGGTTGATGTTGGTGTTCTGGTTGGAACGCGTGTACTTGATCAGATTGTAGATGTCCACACCGACTTCGCCTGGCACCGTCTCGTCGTCATGCACACGAACCACAATGCGGTTCGCATCGATGTAGTCGACGACGCCACCGCGCAGCGCTTGCACCGCGGTGCCCGGAGTCGACCGCGACGGTGCGTTCGATCCCGGTGCCGACCAGCGCCTTTCCGGGCGCAGGCAGGGCACCGCCTGGCGCTGCATGTTGGCGCCCATCAGCGCCCGGTTCGCGTCATCATGCTCAAGGAATGGAATCAGCGAGGCAGCCACCGACACGACCTGGCCCGGCGCAATATCCATGTACTGAACCACATCGGGGGTGGACAGCGTGAACTCGCCCTTGTGCCGACAGGAGACCAGCTCGTCGGTCAGCTCACCCTTGCTGCCCAATTGCGCGTTCGCTTGGGCGATCACGTACTTGCCTTCCTCGATCGCCGACAGAAAATCGATCTGGTCGGTGACGCGTTGATTCAGCACTCTGCGATATGGCGTTTCGAGGAAGCCGAACTGGTTGGTGCGCGCGTACAGCGCCAGCGAGTTGATCAGGCCGATGTTCGGGCCTTCCGGTGTTTCGATAGGACAGACCCGGCCGTAATGCGTTGGATGCACGTCGCGCACCTCGAAACCCGCGCGCTCTCGCGTCAGACCGCCCGGCCCAAGCGCAGAGACGCGACGCTTGTGCGTGATCTCGGACAGCGGGTTGGTCTGGTCCATGAATTGCGACAACTGACTCGACCCAAAGAACTCCTTGATTGCCGCTGAAATTGGCTTGGCATTGATCAGGTCGTGCGGCATCAGATTGTCGCTCTCGGCCTGTGACAAGCGCTCCTTGACGGCGCGCTCGACTCGGACCAGTCCAGCGCGAAACTGATTCTCGGCGAGTTCGCCGACCGAACGAACACGCCGGTTCCCCAGGTGGTCAATATCGTCGATCTCGCCGCGACCATTGCGCAGTTCGACCAGAATTCTGATGACGTCGATGATGTCCTGGTTGGACAGGTTGCCGTCACCAATCAGCTCGTCGCGACCGACGCGACGGTTGAACTTCATCCGACCCACTGCCGACAGGTCATAGCGCTCGGTCGAATAGAACAGGCCGTGGAACAGCGTCTCGACCGCGTCTTCGGTCGGTGGTTCGCCCGGGCGCATCATGCGGTAGATTGCGACGCGCGCGGAGAGTTGGTCGGCCGTCTCATCAGTCTTCAGCGTCTTCGAGATGTAGTCGCCGCGATCGAGATCGTTGATATAGAGTGTCTTGACGTCCCTCGCCCCGGCTTCGACCAGCTTGCCGATCAAGTCTTCGGTCAACTCGTCATTGGCGTTGGCGAGCACTTCGCCGGTCTCGGCGTCGACGACATTGGTTGCGAGCACGCGGCCGACCAGAAAGTCGTCCGGGACGTCGATCTTCTGGACACCGGCTTCGGCGAGATCACGAATGTGCTTTGCGGTGATCCGCTTGTCCCTGGAGACGATGACCGTGCCCGACTTGTCGAAGATGTCGAACTTGGCGATTTCGCCCTTGAGACGATCCGGCACGATCTTGAACTCGCTGCCCTTCTTCGACAGGTGGAAGGAATCGAACTCGAAGAAGGTGGCGAGGATTTGCTCGTTGTTCATGCCGATGGCTTTGAGCAGGATCGTCACCGGCATCTTGCGACGGCGGTCCACCCGGAAGAACAGGAAATCCTTGGGGTCGAACTCGAAATCGAGCCACGAGCCGCGATACGGAATGATCCGCGCCGAGAACAGCAGCTTTCCCGAGCTATGCGTCTTGCCGCGGTCATGTTCGAAGAACACACCTGGTGAACGGTGCAGCTGGCTGACAATGACGCGCTCGGTACCGTTGATGACGAACGAGCCGGTCGTCGTCATCAACGGAATCTCGCCCATGACTTCCTGCTCCTTGACCTCCTTGATGGTCTCCTTCGGCGCCTCGCGATCCATGATCACCAAACGCACACGCGCACGCAGCGGACTGGCAAACGTCAGTCCACGCTGCTGGCACTCCTTCACATCGAAGGCCGGCTCACCAAGCATGAAGTGAACGAACTCGAGCCGCGCGTTCCCCGAGTGAGAACTGATCGGGAAGATCGACGAGAACGCTGCCTGCAAACCCTGAGTCTTGCGCTGTTGCGGCGGCAGGTCAGCCTGCAGGAATTGAGTATAGGATTCGAGCTGGGTCGCCAGCAGGAACGGCACGTCGAGCACACCCGCGCGCTTGGCAAAGCTCTTGCGGATACGCTTCTTCTCGGTATAGGAGTACTTCGAGGTCTGAGCCATGTCATCTCCGATCGACAACGAACGCCAAAAAAGATGGCGCAAACCGTTGCGATGCATCTGATTCAGGATCGCGCGGGCCGCGCGGCTTGCCTGGTGCTGTTCGACTTCGATTTCGTTCAGGCGGTTGGCCTCTACCAACCTCTGGCTGACAACATCGGGCTAAGGAGCGAACGCTCCGCGGCAGGACCCGACGTCCGACCTGGACCTGTCTTCTGCAGTCGCTTTCAGAAGACAAAGAAAAACCGAAAAAGTGCCGGCTTTTCTTTGCTTTCTGCAAAACGCAAAGGCTGGCTCTTGGAAAGCGCCGGCCTTTGCGGGTGCAGCAATTATTTGATTTCGACCTTCGCGCCAGCGTCCTCGAGCTGCTTCTTCAGCGCCTCGGCGTCGGCCTTGGGGATTGCTTCCTTGACTGGCTTCGGTGCGCCGTCCACGAGATCCTTGGCTTCCTTCAGGCCCAGTGCAGTTGCAGCGCGAACCACCTTGATCACTTCGACCTTCTTTTCACCTGCTGCCAGCAGCATGACGGTGAATTCGGTCTGCTCTTCGACCGCCGGCGCTGCCGCACCGCCGGCTGCCGGGGCCGCCACAGCAACGGCGGCTGCAGCGGATACGCCGAACTTCTCCTCCATGTCCTTGATCAGGCCGGATAGCTCCAGCACCGTCATGTTGGAAATGGATTCGAGGATTTGCTCTTTGGTAACGGACATTTGATACTCCTGAATATCGATCAATACCGCAGGTCTGCGGTATGAAGTTTCAATGGTTGTTTCGTGTTCCGGATTGGCAACGGCTCACGCCGCTTCCTTCTGATCGCGAACGGCAGCGAGGGCGCGCACGAACTTGCTCGGCACTTCATTGAGCGTGCGCACGAACTTCACGACCGGCGCCTGCATCGTACCCAATAGCATGGCCAGCAATTCGTCGCGGCTCGGCATGGTGGCCAGCGCCTTGACGCCATTGGCGTCCATGACGTAGTTGGCCATCGCACCAGCCTTGATCACGAGCTTGTCATTGCTCTTGGCAAACTCGTTGAGCACCTTGGCAGCGCCCACCGGATCCGTGGAAATCCCATAGATCAGTGGGCCAGCCAGGTGCCCCGCCAGCCCCTCGAACGGCGTACCTGCAACGGCACGACGCGCGAGCGTGTTTTTGAGCACGCGCAGGTACACCCCCTCCTTACGCGCCTTCGCACGCAAGCTGGTGATGTCACCCACTTCCAGACCACGGTACTCAGCGACGACGATCGCCTGTGCTCCCGCAACCTGCGCGGAAATATCGGCAACAACCGCCTTCTTCTGATCAAGATTGAGACCCAAGGTCAACTCCCAGTTAAGCGGTTCGTCAGCAACAGATCCGCTTCCGAACCAACACGGCGACCTTCATTCAGGATTCCAACCACCGCCGAGCGCGCCGAAACGCGCTCGATTGCTTCCGATTCCTGGTTCGGGTAACGCCATCTGCGTTGGGCACCGCCGTACCTCGCGGCATTTCGATGAATTAAGTGCATGGATCCAACCTGCGGACCTTCGCGCCCCAACGGTCTTTGACAACCTGCCGGGAGGATCTCCTCCCGCCAGCCCAAAGTTCTTTCCGCCGCCACCGCGCAGGCGGCGTCTGCAAATTGCTACTGCGCGCTCAGGCTCGCCTGATCGACGCGTACACCGGCACCCATGGTCGAGGTCAGGGAAATCTTCCTCAAGTACTGGCCCTTCGACGATGCGGGCTTTGCCTTCTGCAGCGCCTCCAGCAGAGCGGACAGGTTCTGCTGCAGTGACTCCACTGCGAACGAGGCGCGGCCGATCGTGCAATGCACGATACCCGCCTTGTCGGTACGGTACTGGACCTGACCCGCCTTGGCATTCTTCACGGCCGTGGCGACATCCATGGTCACGGTACCGACCTTCGGATTCGGCATCAGGCCGCGCGGGCCGAGAATCTGGCCAAGCGTGCCGACGACACGCATTGCATCGGGGGTAGCGATCGCAATGTCGAATTCGAGAAAGCCATCCTTGACCTTGGCGGCGAGGTCGTCGAAACCGACAACATCGGCGCCCGCAGCCTTGGCGGTCTCAGCCTTTTCGCCCTGCGCGAAAACGGCGACGCGCACGTTCTTGCCGGTGCCAGCCGGCAATACGACCGAGCCGCGAACAACCTGGTCGGATTTCTTTGCGTCCACGCCGAGGTTGACCGCGACATCGATCGACTCGTCAAACTTGGCGGTCGCGCATTCCTTGATCAGCGCCAGGGCATCGCTCAGCGGGTAGGCTTTGATGCGATCGACTTTGGCGCGAAGCGCCTGGACTCGCTTGGAGAGTTTCGCCATGTCACAGGCCCTCCACGATGATGCCCATGCTGCGAGCACTGCCGGCGATGGTTCGTACCGCGGCATCGAGATCGGCAGCGGTCAGATCCTTCAATTTGGATTTGGCGATCTCCTCGGCTTGCGCCCGCGTGATCTTGCCTACCTTGTCGGTATGCGGCTTGGGCGAACCCTTCTGCACCTGCGCGGCCTTTTTGATCAACACCGTCGCAGGCGGCGTCTTCATGACGAACGTGAAACTCTTGTCCGCAAAGGCGGTGATCACCACCGGGATCGGCAGCCCGGGCTCCATGCTCTGGGTCTGGGCATTGAACGCCTTGCAGAATTCCATGATGTTGAGACCGCGCTGACCGAGCGCGGGACCGATCGGGGCGAGGGATTTGCCTTGCCCGCCGGCACTTGCAGCTTGACGTAGCCGACGATCTTCTTGGCCATGATTGCTCCTGATTTCGAGTAATAACGCGCTTTCGGGTGGCCCTACTGACGCTCCTCTGCCGGACTTGCGGGGTCCGGCAACCCGTTATCCGTTACGCTTTTTCGACCTGCGAGAACTCGAGCTCGACCGGCGTGGGGCGACCGAAAATGGTCACCGATACCGCAAGGCGGCTCTTCTCGTAGTTGACGCTTTCGACAAGGCCATTGAAATCCGTAAACGGGCCTTCCTTGACCCGCACCATTTCGCCGACCTCGAACAGCACCTTGGGCTTGGGCTTCTCCACGCCCTCCTGCATCTGCTGCATGATCTTCTGGACTTCGGCTTCCGAGATCGGTGTCGGCTTGGTCGCCGTACCACCGACGAAGCCGGTAACTTTGGCCGTGCTCTTAACCAGATGCCAGGTCTCGTCGTCCATCTCCATCTCGACCAGTACATAGCCAGGGAAGAACTTGCGTTCGGAGATGCTCTTTTGCCCCGACTTCATCTCGACGACTTCTTCTACCGGCACCAGAATCCGGCCGAATTTGTCCTGCATCCCCGACCGTGTGACGCGATCGACCAACGCGCGCTGGACCGATTTCTCGAAACCGGAATAGGCATGAACCACGTACCAGCGCTTGGTCATGACTTCCTCCAGCCGAGAACCAGATCGTAGAGAATCCATTCGAGACTCTTGTCCGTGAGCCACAGGAAAACCGCCATGACCACCACGAACGCGAAAACGATTCCTGTGGTCTGCATCGTCTCCTTGCGGGAAGGCCAGACGACCTTCTTGGTCTCGACGACCGTTTCCTGGCCGAAAACCGCAAAGCGCTGGCCTGGCGCGGTGAACCAGGCGACCGCCGCGCCCGCACCGATGCCCGCCAGTACCGACAGCACGCGAACGATCAGCGGCTGCTCACCAAGCAGATAAAAGCCGGACAACCCGGCGATTACCAGCAATACTGCAAGCGCGAATTTCGCATTGTCAGCCATGGATTCCGTTCGAATCTGTCTGGGTGGCAGGGGCAGAGGGAATCGAACCCCCAACCTTCGGTTTTGGAGACCGACGCTCTGCCAGTTGAGCTATGCCCCTAACCCGGTAACACAGGATCCGCCGCGAAACCGTCTCGCGGCGGATCCGGCGTGTTTCTTAAGCGATGACCTTTGCCACGACGCCGGCGCCGACGGTACGGCCGCCTTCGCGAATGGCAAAGCGCAGCCCCTCTTCCATCGCGATCGGCGCGATCAGCTTGACCGTGATCGTGATGTTGTCCCCGGCATCACCATCTCCGTGCCCGCCGGCAGATCGATGCTGCCGGTCACGTCCGTTGTGCGAAAGTAGAACTGCGGACGGTAGCCGTTGAAAAACGGTGTGTGCCGCCCACCTTCTTCCTTGGAGAGTACGTAGATCTCGGCGGTGAAGTGGGTGTGCGGGTTGATCGAGCCCGGCTTGGCGAGCACTTGCCCGCGTTCGACTTCTTCTCGCTTGGTGCCGCGCAGCAGCACGCCGACGTTGTCTCCGGCCTGGCCCTGGTCCAGCAGCTTCCTGAACATCTCGACCCCGGTGCAGGTGGTCTTGACGGTGGGCTTGATGCCGACGATTTCGATCTCTTCTCCAACCTTGACGATGCCCCGCTCGATCCGACCAGTCACCACGGTGCCCCGACCGGAGATGGAGAAGACGTCTTCGATGGGCATCAGGAAGGCCCCGTCGATGGCCCGCTCCGGGGTGGGGATGTAGCTGTCGAGCGCATCAGCGAGCTGCATGATGGCTAGTTCGCCTTGTTCTCCCTTGTCGCCTTCGAGGGCTTTGAGCGCGCTGCCTTTGACGATGGGGATGTCGTCGCCTGGAAATTCGTATTTGCTGAGCAGTTCGCGTACTTCCATTTCGACCAGTTCGAGCAGCTCGGCATCGTCGACCATGTCGCATTTGTTCATGAACACGATGATGTAGGGCACGCCAACCTGGCGGGCCAGCAGGATGTGCTCGCGGGTCTGCGGCATCGGTCCGTCGGCGGCCGAGACGACCAGGATCGCCCCGTCCATCTGCGCCGCGCCGGTGATCATGTTCTTCACGTAATCGGCGTGGCCCGGGCAGTCTACGTGCGCGTAGTGACGGTTCTTGGTCTCGTACTCTACGTGCGCCGTGTTGATCGTGATGCCGCGCGCCTTCTCTTCCGGCGCAGCGTCAATGTCGTCGTATTTCTTCGCTTCTCCACCAAACTTGCTCGACAGCACCGAGGTCATGGCCGCCGTCAACGTGGTCTTGCCATGGTCCACGTGGCCTATCGTCCCCACATTCACGTGCGGCTTCGTCCGCTCGAACTTTCCCTTAGCCATGCTAGATCACCCCGAATAGTCGCTGAATAACGTCAATTCCCTGCACAGATACCAGCCTCGCGGCTCGCACCCCCTGTCAATTGGTGCCCATGGGCAGGATTGAACTGCCGACCTCTCCCTTACCAAGGGAGTGCTCTGCCACTGAGCTACATGGGCCCATCCTGCATCTATGCTCGCCCGACAAGCCTGGAGCGGGTGAAGGGAATCGAACCCTCGTCATAAGCTTGGAAGGCTTCTGCTCTACCATTGAGCTACACCCGCACAAACCCTGCTGCAACTCCGGCTCCGCCGCCGATTCGACGGCTTCGGCCGCGCCCCGCTGCAAACCTGGTGGAGGGGGAAGGATTCGAACCTTCGAAGGCAGAGCCGACAGATTTACAGTCTGTTCCCTTTGACCGCTCGGGAACCCCTCCAGCGAAACGCGAAATTATGCTGGCCTTCCAGTCCCAAGTCAAATGTGAAGGGCTTTTCCGTCCAGCGATCACAGACGCCAAGCGTTTGCCGGGCGCTGTCGTGCAAACGTGGAGTCGTTCGGGTCGTTGATCAGCGGAGACTCAATCGGGCGGCATGCAGCAGCCCAGGATCCGCAAAGCTGTGAAGCGGGAAGTGACGACTGTTGCGTTGCTTCGCAGAGACGCGGTGGACCGGGCCGCGCACGATTGTCGGCGTGATGGTCATTTCGCGCTTCCCGTTCCCTGCGGGCTTGGACCACCCCGCAGGAACTGATTCAGGATGTCCGCATCGATGGCACGCCGCACATCGCTCTCTGGCGTGGCGCCTGAACCAGCCTGGCCACGGCCGACGGCATCGCGAAAGGTGCTCCGGTCGTCGGACTTGGGCAGAAATATCCATTCGGAATATTTGGTCTTGCCTTCGAAATCCCGGTCTCGCGCCGAAAACTCGGCCACCTTGCGCGGTTTCGCCTCGGACAGGCTGAAGACGCCGACGATTCCACCCCTCACGTCCTTCTGCAGACCCCATTCGGTTTTACCCGTCATCGGATCGATATAGAGCTTGCGAAGGTAACGCCGTGTATCGGGGTGACGCGGATCCTTGATCAGGTCGTTGAGGGTTCGCGGTGCGTGCTCATTGGAGTTTCTCGCAGCAGCCGCAAACCCCTTCAGCGCCTTGCGGAACTCCTCGCCGATGAACAGGAGCTCTACCTCCTTCTCGCGCTGGACCACGGTTGCCCATACTTGTGCAGTGGCCGCGAGTGCAGCCCCCATGCTCGCCACTATCAGCATCAGGCCGAGATAGGTAAAGCCGCGCTGGCGCACGGCGCTACCAGTCCTTGTAGGGCGTGCCGTCGAGCCCATTGCCTTCCGCGCCGCTGTGCAGATCGAAGACGCCGCCCTTTTCAGCAGAATCGGGCGGAACGATTATCCAGCCGTCCCTGGATTCGGAGACCGGATCGTAGGGAAGCGACTTCAGGTATCGCTTCTCGACCAGCACTTCCAGGCGATCGGGATACTTGCCGGTATCCCCACGGAACTTGTCGAGCGCGTCTCGCGTCGTTGCCAGGTTGGCGCGCAGAACAGCCTCTTTTGACCGCTCGATACTGTGGAAGTACCGTGGCGCCGCCAGCGTAAGCAACAGAGCAACGATGGCCATCACGACGATCAGTTCGATCAGCGTGAAACCGCGCCACATCGACTGCTCCCGCCGTGAGTCGCGCGCCGTCGGCCACTTCGCCATCACCATTCCTTGTAGGGCACGCCGTTCAGTCCGACACCGCTTGCGAGCGAGTAGACGTCGAAAACGTCCTCGCCGGAACGTGGCGCATCCGGCGGGCTCTCGTAAGAGCGCTTGCCCCAGGTCTCCTCGGCGGGCACCGCCGGATCGGTTGAAAACGGGTCGCGCGGCACGCGGCGCAGGAAATAGATCTTGGCGTCGGGCTTTGGATTGGTCGGATCGGGCACGCCCTCCACCAGCTTCTTCAGGGACGGCGGATATCCGCTCGCGCCGACGGTATCCCCGGCCTGGCCGAACTTGCCGCCCGACGTGGCCTTTCCTTCGTCATGGGCCTGCTTGTACGCGTCGATCGCCGTCCGGATCTCGCGCAGAGAGGCGCGCAGTTCCTGCTCCTTGCCTCGCTGTGCCGCAAGTTCCGCCATTGGCAAGGCGATCGTGCTGAGGATGGCCACGATCGCCACCGTGATCAATAACTCGATAAGCGTGAAGCCGGTTCCGCACCGGCAGGCGCGCTCGCGAATCATCTCACTGCGCAACGGTATTGATGATCACCGGCGGCGGTGCATTGGCGGTCAGCGGTGCGTCGTTCGCGCCGGCCGCCGAGACGCGGGACAGGCTGAGTTGAGATCCACCCTTGGCCGCAACCACTTCCAACTGTATGACCGCAACCGAACCGCCTCCGCTCACCGCCGATCCACCATTCTCCGACAAGCCGATCACCACCTGGCCGCCACCCTGGTCCACGTCCTGCGAAAAGTTCGATGGCGCGCTGGCCTTGCGCACCAGATCCCCTTCGCTAACCGCCAGCACCTTGAACACGCCCGGGTCGAAGCCGAGCGAGAAACCGACATTGCTGATCCCGACTCCCGCCGGGGCGCTGACGAGGACGCTGATCTTGTCGCCCTGCTTGACCTGCGGTGGCGCCTGAATCGACAAGTTGAACGGCTGCGCAACCGAGGGGGCCTGCGGTGGCGCCGCTCCATCTTGCGTCCGCGGCGCGAACCCCGACAGCAGGCCGGTTCCCCTCGCCGGTACCGCGGGGCGGCCTGCGCCAGCGGCGCCTGGGGCGCCCGCCGCGCCAGCGGCGCCAGTCTGCGCCCCCATCACGCCCGAGGTGCCAGCTCCTTTCAGACTGATCGTGCCGTCGCGCAAACCGGTTTCGGTTCCAGACCAGTATTCGAGGGTATCGACATCGTAAAGCTGCGGATTGCGCACGACGCGCGGCGTAACGGACAACACGATTTCGGTCTTGCGCCCGTCGTCACGCTGGCTGCCGAACAGGCGCCCGAGTATCGGAATGTCGCCAAGCGCCGGAATTTTGGTCGAATCGCGCCGCTGATCGTCCTGGATCAGGCCGGCGAGAATCTGGGTTTCGCCATCCTTCAGGCGCAACACAGTCTGTGCCGTGCGAGTTCCGATCTCATAGGCACGTGTGCCGGACGCAGCTTGAGTAACGACATTGGTGATATTGCTGACTTCAAGATTCAGCTTGATCGCCACATCACCATCGAGGTGCACGTTCGGCTCCACCTCGAGCTTGAGGCCGACGTCCAGGTAATTCACCGAGCCGGTCACCACGGGGTGCCGCTGGCGACCGGCGTCACTGAATTGGTAATCACCGGCACGCGCGAGCCGATCAGGATCTTGGCCTTCTCGCGGTTACGAGCGCGAATGCGCGGACTCGCCAAGGTATTCACATCTCCGTCGGTCTTGGCGATGTTCAGGGTCCACTGCACGCCCGACTTGACTATCAAATCACGCAAGTTCGTGCGGTTCAAATCCCCAGAGTGAAGTTTGGATTCTGGATGAAACTTCTTGTGGTCGACACGGTGGTTCCGCTGGTTCCCGTAATATTGGCCACGTCCGTCGGAATCAACTGGGGTTCGGCGCTGACCGTCAGAGACGTCGGCCAGGCCAGGCCAAGATCGAGCGCCCGGCTGCGCGTGATTTCCAGCACTTCGACTTCGAGCATCACTTCCGGTTCGGCGGTATCGAGCGACGCGATCACCTTCTCGGCCAGGCGAACCGCGGCAGGCGTATCGCGCATGATCAGTGAATTCGTCTTCTCGTCCATGAACACATCGCGTGTCTTGAGCAGAGTCTTGAGCGCCGTCTGCGCCTGCTTGACTTCGGCATTGGCCAACTGGAAACGGCGAATCTTCAGATCCTGGTAGTCCTTGGTCTTGGCCGGTGTATTTGGATAGATCAGCACCGTGTTTTCGCCGAGCACCTTCTTTTCCAGTTGGTTCTGGAACAGGATCAGGTCAAGTGTGTCTTCCACGTTGGTGTCCTTGACGAACACCGTCACTTTCAGATCGCCGCGCACATCCTTGTCGAGCACCACATTGATCCCGCTGGTCCGCGAAAGCGCTTCCAGCACCATCTTCAGGTTGGCATCGCGAAACTGCAGCGTCACGGGCTTGCGCAATTTGTTGTGGAGGGTTGGACCAGTCAAGGTTTCGCGGGCGCTCGCATCCTCGATCTGCCTGCGCAGTGACATGGCGCGGTTATTGGACGGATCTTCCACCAGCACCGCAACGACCTTCTCCCTAGCAGCGGTGATATCGCCCTTCGCCAACAGCGACTGGGCTTCGCTCAGCGCAGCGAGATGTCGGCGATCGGCATTCACGGCGTCCTGCCCAGCCTTCACTTTCGGGTCGTTCGGACTGATGCCCTCGGCGCGTTTCAGCAATGCTTCGGCGACATCGAAGCGCTCGGCGGCGCGCTCCGAAGAAGCCGAGTTTACGAGGCGTGCCACCGCCTGTTCACGGTTGCGCAGCAGATCGGCGCGGATCGCCCTATTGGACGGATCTTCGTGCGAGGCCTCCTGCAGACGGGCCAGGCCCTCCTCGACCCGGCCCTCGTCGATCAAGGCACGGCCCTCGTCGTGCATGCGCTGCGCCGCACAGCCGAGCAGCAAAAAGGCCGCGAGCACAATGCCCGGCCCGTTGCGCAATCCGCGCGCGCGCCGAGGCGCGATTGGTCTGGTCTGAATCACCGAGGAGCTCCAACGTCGAGTGTTTGTTTCTGGTTCAGTGGCAGGTAGTTGATCACCAGGGAATCTCCCTGCAATGCTTCCAATTGATAGGAGCCGTCCAGCTTTTCTCCCACCGAGGCCAGCATGACCAGATCGCCACGCGCAAGGAGAAACACCGCCTTGACACCATCGTCATAGCGTCCCATGAACGAGAAGGGAAGCGGCGGCGCCTGTGGTGGCGGGGGCGGCGGGGGCGGAATTGCCGCCTGCGGCGGGGGAGGCGGGGGCGGCACGAACCAGCTCGCCGACTTGAAAAGATCCGGCGTCTTGCCGTCGAGCGCCTGCCGTGGCTCGGGGGCGAGCGCAGTCTGCCGGACTTCGGCATCCGGCGCCGCCGCAGGCGCAGGCTGCGTCGTGGTCCGCGATCGCGCCGCGGGTTCGATGACTTTGCTGTCATCGTTAGTATCCTGAGGTGCAAACCAGGCCAGCAGGGCGACCCCGAGCAGCGCAAGCGCCAACAGCGTTTGCGTACGTGTCAGCTTCATCTGGCACGCTCCAAGTAGAGAATGAAGGTGATCTTGGCGTCAACCGATCCATCGGCGATCTTTTCGCGCTTGAACAACAGCGATTCCAGCGCGAGCGCCGGAACCGCTTCCAGCGCACCCACGGTAAATCTGCGAAGCTGCGGATAGCTGCCCTTGAGCGGAAAGATGATCCTGTACTGCTCGATCTTGGCGTTCGGGTTGGACAACAGGATGTATTCGCCCTGTTCGAGCGTGACGCCATTGGCCGCAGCGCTTTCGAATATCTTCTGCAGCCAGTCCGGCGTGCTGCCGGACTGGGGCAGGCTGCGATAGAACTTCTCGACCTTCGCTTCCGCGGTCTCGGGGGGCGTCGTTTCCGTTTTTGGTGGCGCGCTGCGAATGCGCTCGATTTCCCGCTCCAGCTTAGAGACCCGTTCCTGTTGCGGCACGACCACCGATCCGATCAGGACCGCCGCAACGACCAGCAACGCGATACCGGCCAGGCCGGGCCGGCCGATCAGTCCAAGCCAGTACCGGATGTGCTGCATGACGGCCGCCATCATGACCGAACCGTCCAACCGGCAGTGATACGAAAACGCACGGGCTTGTCGCGGTCCTGCTGATTGATCTGGTGGGTCTGCAGCGAAATCCCCGAAAGCATGGTTTGCCCCTGCAGGTACCGAACGTAATCGAGCATCTCCGTGAAGTCCTTCGCCTCGCCGGTCAGGATCAGTTCCCGCTTGTGGGCATCCGGTTCGATCGACAGCAATGCAACCTTTTGCGGCGCTTCCTCGAGCGCATGGAACAGCGGGTTCCACGGCGTATTGAGCTCCAATGCAACATTGGCCAGTATCCGGGTCTCCCGTTCGAACCGCTGGGCGTCCGCCCCCTCGCGCTGCGGCGCCTCGCGTCCAGGCTTCTTGCTCAGGTTCGCCAGCTTTGCATCGAGCGCACGTCCGTCGGCGGAGAGCTGCCATGCCGACCAGCCGGCGTAACCGGCCGCTGCAACGCCGGCAATCAGGAGCACCGCATTGATCCAGCCGTGCGGCAGCTCGTTGCGTCGAAAATCGAGTGTCAATGCACGCATCGTTGCGACCCTATCCGACCAGCGCCAGACCGAAGGCGCCGTCGGTTACCGGAGAAAAACCCGAGCGTGCGGGCAATTGCAGCTGTTTGATCGAAAACGCGGAGTCGTGCCGAACCGCGAGCACGGCCACCTCCGGGCAAAACACCAGCACCTCGCCGGTCGATGCTGCATCGAACCCTGCCAGGTGCTGCTCGCGCATGACCAGATTCGGCAGATCCTCCATCCATCTGCGGCCGATTCGCAGACTGCGCAGCCAGCGCCAGGTTCCTTCCTCGAAGCGCGCGAGAACCAGCCGACCCTGTTCCACGACCGCCAGCCACAGGCTGCGATTGTCGATCTGCTGGCGCCACTGATTGAACGCCGCAGCCAGATAAGGCTGTACGGAAACCAACTTGATGCCGGACTCCTCCGCTCGCGACGACAGCGCCGTGAGGAAATCGGTCGCCATCGCACAGGCGACACGTGGCACCCCTGCGCGCTCGTAACTGACACGCAGTTCCCAGCCTTCTGCGTCATGGCCAAAGACCTGCGAAAAGCAGTGACGCGCGTAAGCACGTTCTTCTTCGCCCGTCAGGTTGCCCGCCGTCCCCTGCGGCGTTAGCAACTGATAGTGCGCGAAGTGATTTGACACGAGAATCTCGAGCTTGCCGACGCCGCCGGTCAATTCGCGCAACGCGGACTCGAGCCCGAACATCGCCCCGTGCCAGTCGACCTGGTGGCCGGGTTCGGCCTTAGACCTGTTTGAGCGCGACGCTCTTGCGCGACAGCCCGGTGAGCCGCAGGGCAATCACACGCCGCGGACTCACGAAGAGTCGTAGCAGATCAGTCGACAAAAGTGACACGGTTGGTCTCGCTCAATGTCGTATCGCCGCGCTTGACCAGCCCAAGCGCGGACTCCCTGAGGAATTGCAGTCCGTTGCTCACTGCCGCGTCCTTGATGGCACGAATCGGCGCACGCGCGACGATGAGCTCGCGGATTTCATCGTTCAACTGCAGCACCTCGGCGATCGCCTTGCGCCCCTTGTAGCCGGTACCACGGCATTGCCCGCAACCACGGCCGGCGCGAAAACTCCAATCCGCGACATCGGTCCGGGTCAGGCCGGAATCGGCGAGCAGCCCGTCGCCCGGCTTGTCCGGCGCTGCGCAATGCGGGCAGTTGACGCGAACCAGGCGCTGCGCCAGCACCGCGTTGAGGGCCGAAACGAAGCTGTACGGATCGACGCCCATATGGGTGAATCGACCCAGCACGTCGAACACGTTGTTGGCGTGCACGGTCGTGAATACCAAGTGGCCGGTCAGCGCCGACTGGATCGCGATCTGCGCGGTTTCCGCGTCGCGGATTTCGCCGACCATGATCTTGTCCGGGTCGTGACGCAGGATCGAGCGCAGGCCGCGGGCGAAGGTCAGGCCCTTCTTCTCATTGACCGGAATCTGCAGGACACCCGGCAATCCATATTCGACCGGATCCTCGATGGTGATGATCTTGTCGCGCCCGTGGTTGATTTCGCTGATCGCCGCATACAGCGTGGTGGTCTTGCCGGAACCGGTCGGGCCGGTGACCAGGAACATGCCGTACGGTTCGTTCGCCAGCTTGCGCAACAGCACCATCATGCTGTCGTCGAAACCCAGGTAGTCGAGGCGCAAGCCGCGCATCTGGTCGGCCAGGGCCTGCTTGTCCAGTATCCGCAGCACGGCGTCCTCGCCGTGGATCGACGGCATGACCGAAACGCGGAAATCGACCTCGCGCCCGCGTGTAAGCACGCGGAAGCGACCATCCTGCGGCACCCGCCGCTCGGCAATATCGAGTTCGGCCATCACCTTGACGCGCGAGATCACCTGTTCGACCATGTCGACCCCGGCGACCGAGCCGATCATATTGAGCACGCCATCGATGCGGTACTTGATCACCAGTCCGGTCGGCGTCGATTCCAGGTGAATGTCCGATGCATCGGACTTCAGCGCGTCGTAAAGGGTCGAGCGAACCAGCTTGACCACCGGTGAAGTGTCTTCGGCGATGGTCTTGAAAGAAAGGTCGTCCACGCCGGATGCCGCGGTCTCGCTGGCCGCCTCGGCCGGCAGCATGCCGTCCATCGCGCGCAGGTTTTCTTCATAGCGCGACATGTAGGCGGCAATGTCGGAACGATGCGCAATGAATACCAGGAAGCGCTGATTGACTCGCGACTCCGCCCAGTCGAGCACGCCGGTGTTGAACGGATCGCCGATTACCACGATCAGCCCCTTGCCTTCCGGACCGCTGAACACCAGGCACTCGCGCGCCATGGCCTCGGCAAAAGAGACCCGATCGAATGCCGGCTTCAACTGATGCAACTGATACATCGTCAGCGTCGGGTAGTGCAGGGTTTCACCCAGGGCAGCGACGAAATCGTCGGGCTCGAGCCCCGCCTGCTCTTCAAGGACCGCAACCACCGGCTGGCGCGCCGATTCCGCCACCGCGCGCGCCTTCTGCAATTCCGCCTGCGTGAAACGGCGGGGCGAAACGACCGCATTCATTGGATGCTCCCGGCAAGTTCGAAGATCGGGAAATACATCATAACCACCACGGTGCCGATGACCGCCCCGATGAACAGCATCAGCACCGGTTCGAAGACACGGGCGAACCAATCGACCCAGCGGGCGATTTCTTCGTCATAAAAGGCCGCGATCCGCTCCATCATCTCCCCCATCTGCCCGGTGCGCTCTCCGACCCGCAGCATGCGCAGCGCGACCGGCGTGGTCAGCCCGTGCGCCTCCATCGACTGCGAGATCGATCGGCCTTCGCGCACGCCCTCGGCGGCGAGCTGAAGCCGGACGCGCAGCCGCGTATGCAACAGCTCGCTGGTCATCGACAGCGAACTCAGAATCGGCATTCCGCCGCGCAACAGCATTCCCACCGTACGGTAGAAGCGGGCAAGCTGGTAAACGCGCACGCGTTCGCCGATCGCCGGAATTCTCGACACCTGGGCGAGCAGCCATGCATGCGTGCTCTTGCGGGTAACCCACACGAGGAACAGCGTCGCAAGAGCGCCGCCGACGATCAGTACGGTCTCGCCATGTTCGTTGACGAATCCGCCCCATCTAACCAGCAACTTGGCCAGCGCCGGGATGTTGGTTCCCATATCCTCGAAGATCCGCGAAAAGCGCGGCACCACGTACAACAGCAAGAACGCCACGACCATCGAGCCGACGCCCAGCAGCAGGAACGGATAGATCGCAGCACTCACCAGCTTCTTCTTCACCACGTCGAGCTGGCCTTGGTAGGCGACGTACCGGCGCAGCGCTTCGGGCAGGTCGGAGGTCTTTTCCGACGCCCGGACCGTTGCCACGAAAAGAGGCGGAAACACCTCGGGCTGCGCGGCCAGCGCCTGCGACAGGGGTTGTCCTTCGTAAAGACTGGCGACAATGCGCGAAAGCACCTGCGCCCGCTCCGGGTGTGACTCCTTTTCCTTCAGCGTTTCCAGCGATTCGACCATTGCCAGGCCGGCTTCGAGCAGGGTAAGCAATTCCTGTGCGAACATGCCGAGCGGAAAGGCATGGCGACGCCTCCCAAGCGCGCGCAAGGTTTGCGGCGATCTGACCGACAGCACCGCATAGCCCTGCGCTTTGGCGAGGCGAGCGGCATCCTGCGAGTCGCTGGCATCGAGTGCCAGACGCGTCACGGCACCGCCATCGCGCATCACCTTTACGTCAAAGCGCATTCCTGCTTGGTCCCGTACTTGCGGAACGACCGCCCACTTCCGGCCACCCACGCCTTCGATCCATGAATTAGCCGGGTCACTCCCAGCTATTGATGTCGGCGGCTTCGTCTGCGCCGCCGGCCTGGCCGTCCTTGCCGAACGACCACAGGTCGTAGTCGCCGTGCTCGCCCGGCCGCTTGTACTGATAGGTCGTACCCCACGGATCGGCCGGCACCGCCTTCTTCAGGTACGGCCCGTCCCACTTGGTTTCGTTGGCCGGCTTCGCATTCAGCGCCGCCAGCCCCTGCTCGGTGCTCGGGTAGTGCCCGGTGTCCAGCCGGTACTGGTCGAGCGCCTTGCCCAGCGCTTCGATCTGCGCACGCGCCGTCTTGACTTCCGATTTGCCGACCTGCTTGAAGTACTGCGGGGCGACGTATCCGGCCAGCAGACCGATGATCAGCATCACCACCAACAGTTCGAGCAGGGTAAAACCGCGCTGCACCAGCGCGCGCCTGCGGTTTGTTCGACTATGGAGACTCACTGCAACACCCCTCGACCGTAACGACTCTTGACGCGAAAAGACGCGCATTTTACCGCCGCTCGGGCGGCAATTCTCTCTGTAATTGTAACCGCACATGTCCGGGGCGTCGAAGCCTAAGCATTTGTGGCAAAACGACGACAACACAAAAAATATCCCGTATGCGTGGTCCGTGGCGGCCTCGGCCGCGATTGATCGACCGCCAGCCGGACCCGTCCGGAACGTTAAGCCTGCGTCCCGCGCCGGCGCAACGGATTCAAGGGACCGCTTTGCCGCCCAATTCTGCGCTTCGCAGTCGGCCTTTCCCGACGATCGAGGAGATCGCCACCGCTCGCCTGCCCGCCCATGCCGGAATGTCGCAGCGCAACACAACTTGTGCGGATTCTCCGACACCGCGAGAATGCGAGCGTTGATCGAAGCCTGCGCCTTGGAGCCCGATCCGCTCATCGAGGAGGAACCAGAATGAACAAGACTAACGCTACTGCGCTGGCCTTCGCCGCCGGCTTCGCGGGACTGTCGCCCGCGCCTGCGCAGGCTGGCGACCCGAACCTGGCGCGCAACCTTTCGGCAACCTGCGCCAACTGCCATGGCACCAATGGCAGGAGTCTGGGCGGCATGGAATCGCTGGCCGGGGTAGACAAAAACAAGCTGCTCGACAAGCTCAAGGCGTTTCGCAGCGACGCCAAGCCCGCGACCATCATGCACCAGATCTCCAAAGGCTATAGCGAAGAACAACTCGACCTGATCGCCGGCTGGTTCGCGGCGCAGAAGTGAAAGGGAGACACATGAGGCAATTCGACAGACGCGAGTTCCTGCGCGCCGCCGGCGGCGCCGGCGCCATGGCCGCCCTCTACGGCTGTGGCGTGGCCGGTTCGAAGGCATCCGGCCATGTGGTGGTGGTTGGCGGTGGCTACGGCGGGGCCACCGCCGCCAAGTACCTGCGCATGTGGAGCCAGGGCAGCGTCGAGGTTACGCTGATCGAGCGCAATCCCCGGTTCGTTTCCTGCCCAATCTCCAACCTCGTCATCGCCGGCGAAAAGACCCTGGCCGAAATCACGGTCGGCTACGAGGGACTGCAGAAGTACGGTGTGAAGCTCGTGCACGGCGACGTCGTTGCCGTTGATGCCGACAGGCGCAGCCTGAAACTCGCCAGCGGCGACACCCTGTCATGGGACCGGCTGGTGCTCGCTCCGGGGATCGACTTCATGTACTACAGCCTGCCCGGCCTTGACAACGCGGCGGCGCAGGAAACCATTCTGCACGCCTGGAAGGCCGGCGCACAAACCTTGGCCCTGCGCAAGCAGTTGCAGGCGATGCCGGACGGCGGCATCTACGCCCTGTGCGTTCCCAAGGCGCCCTACCGATGCCCGCCCGGCCCCTACGAACGGGCCAGCCTGGTGGCCTGGTACTTCAAACAGAACAAACCCAGGTCCAAGGTGCTGATCCTCGACGCCAACGAGGACATCGTGTCCAAGAGGGGCCTGTTCATGAAGGCCTGGGCCGATGCCTATGCGGGCATCATCGAATACCGGGCGCAGAGCGAACTGCGCGATGTCGATGTCGCCAATCGCACCGCCATCCTGGAGTTCGACAAGGTCAAGGCCGACGTACTCAACGTGGTGCCGCCGCAGCGGGCCGGGTCGATCGCCCTGCAGGCCGGACTGATCGACGTCAACCAGCGCTGGTGCAGCGTGGACTGGCTGTCGATGGAATCGACCGCAGCCAGGGGCATCCACGTATTGGGCGACGCCTGCTTCCCGGCCCCGGCCATGCCCAAGTCCGGCCACATGGCCAACCAGCACGCCAAGCTGGCGGCGGCGGCCATCCTGAACCTGCTGGCCGGCCAGCGGCCCAGCGATCAACCGATGGTCGTAAACACCTGCTACAGCTTCGTCGACAACCGGAATGTCATCCACGTCGCCTCGGTCCATGCCTACGACGCGCAAGCCAGGACGTTGCAGCCAGTCAAGGGCGCCGGCGGCTTGTCGTCCGCGCCGAACGAGATGGAGGGCAAGTTCGCGCTGGCCTGGGCGAGAAACATCTGGGCCGACATGCTCGGCTGAGTTCCAGAAAACCCGGCCAGATCACGGGCTGATGACGCAGGCTGCGCGGCAGGTGCCTTGGCGACGTCATCGGCGTAGAATAGTGTCCTACCCGAATTCGGCCTCCCGGGAGGCATCGTGAGAATAGCCCTGCTGGAAGATGATCCTGTCCAATCGACGACGCTTGCCGCCTGGCTGCGCGAGGCGAGCCATGATGTCCACGTCTACGCAACTGCCCGGGATCTCAAACGGGATGTCGGGCGCGAGAGCTTCGACGTATTTCTGCTCGACTGGATGCTTCCCGAGCAATCGGGCGAAGAGATGCTGCACTGGCTGCGTGAACAGCGCGGCGAATCGGTGCCGATCATCTTCCTTACCGCACGCAACGCCGAGGAAGACATTGTCGCAGCCCTTTCGGCGGGCGCCGACGACTACATGGTCAAGCCCTTGCGCCGGGCGGAAATGCTTTCGCGCATTGCCGCGGTATGGCGACGCAGCCAGCCGCGCAGCCGCGAACAAGACATCGTCGAACATCCGCCGTATCGCTTCGATGTCACCACCCATCGGGCACTGCGCAACGGGGTACCGGTCGAACTGACCGAGAAGGAATTCAACCTCGCGGTGTTTCTGTTTCGCAACCTCGGACGTTTGCTGTCGCGCGGACACCTGCTCGAAGCCGTGTGGGGCCGCAATGCCTCGGTGGCGACGCGCACGGTCGACACCCATGTCAGCCGGGTGCGCAGCAAACTCGAACTGCGGCCCGAAAACGGCTTCCGCCTGACACCCGCCTACAATTATGGTTACCGCCTGGAAATCCTGCCGACGGACGAAGAAAAAACCTGAGCCGCATCTCGCGCCTGGAGAAACGCAAAACGGCGCCTACGGCGCCGTTCTCGCGACTACTCTTGCCAGTGTTACGCGACTCAGGCCTTGCCCTTGAGTGCATCGCGGATCTCGCGCAGCAGAACAACGTCTTCCGGCGTCGGCGTTTCGGCGGGCGGCGTTTCCTTCTTGGCCATGTTCATCATCTTCACCATCCAGAAGATGATGAATGCCAGAATGATGAAGTTGATCGCTACGGTGATGAAGTTGCCGTAGGCGAACAGCGGTACGCCGGCCTTGGTGAGTGCTTCATAGGTCATCGGCCCGGCATAGTTCGCCGGGGCGTCGGCCAGTTTGACGAAAAAATTGGAGAAATCCAGGCCGCCGAAGATCTTGCCGACGATCGGCATGATCATGTCCTTGACCAGCGAATCGACGATCTTGCCGAACGCGCCGCCGATGATCACGCCTACGGCGAGATCCATGACATTGCCCTTCAGGGCAAACTCCTTGAACTCCGACATCATGCTCACTTATGTTCTCCTTGGTGGAATTGGTAAACCTCTTGACACGCAGAAACCGGCCGACCTGCGGCCCCGCACTTCTTGACCGGGCAAAAGTGTGGCATAAGTCACGCTTCATGACCACAGGGTGAACGTGAAAACCCGGCTGCGATACCGGAATTCACGTATGTTTTCCCTTGCGTGGGCGTGTTGGAGCGGACTATGGCATCCGCGCCGACCAGGCATGCCAAAGCCTTTCCAGGGCAAGTGGCATTTCGATTTGTCGATCTGGAATCCTGGAAAATGCTAATCAGATCTCTGGTTGTTCTGCATGCACTGCTCGCGGCGCTGACCGCCCTGCCGGTCGCTGCGGCCGAAGCGCCCGACTACTTCCACTACACCACGGAAGCGGGTGACACGCTGATCGGTATCGGCGAGACGATCCTGCGGCAACCGGCGGACTGGCAGCGCGTACAGCGCATCAACCGGATCGCCAACCCGAAGCTGATCCCGATCGGCACCGTGTTACGCGTTCCGATCTCCCTGATGCGCACCGACCCGGTCACCGCACGCGTTTCGCAGGTCCAGGGCGAAGTCTCGGGCGAGCGCGGCCCGCTCGAAGCGGGTGCCCGAATCGGCAGCGGCGATGAAGTCGTCACCGGCGAAAACGGCAGCACGACCATCGAATTGTCGGACGGCTCGCTGCTCACCCTTCAGCCCGGCAGCCGCCTGAAGGTGGAATCTTTGAGCGTGATTCACGGAACCGAACTGCAGGACGCCCAGTTGCGCCTGCAAAAAGGCCGCGTTGAATCCGAGGTCGCCAAACAGCGCGGGCCGGCGGCGCGCTTTCGCATACTGACGCCGACAGCAGCGGTCGGTGTTCGCGGTACCCGATTTCGCGTCGGTACCGAGGAGCCGGGCACACCTCCCGGCACCACCCGTACCGAAGTCACCGAAGGCGCGGTCGGCGTCGAGGCAGGCAGGGCGAGGCTGGAACTGAACGAGGGCTTCGGTGCGGTCGCCGCGGCCGAATCGATCGCCAAGCCGGTCCCCCTGCTTGCGCCACCGGCAATCGCTGCAACCGCTTCATTGCAGGAACGGCCACTGGTTCGCGTACCGTTCGCTGCAGTGACGGGCGCGCGCGCCTACCGCGCCCAGGTCGCCGCCGACGCGGCGTTCCATTCGATTCTCGCGCAAGCGGTGTTCGCCTCGACCGAGGCCAAATTCGGCGATCTGGCCGACGGCAACTATCACGTTCGCATACGGGCGATCGACCAGTTCGGTCTGGAGGGCCGCGACGCCGACCTCGTGTTCCGGCTCAAGGCGCGGCCGGAGCCGCCCTTCGCGTCCCAGCCGCAGAACCAGGCCAAACTGCGCGCCGAGACCGTGACCTTCGCCTGGGCGCAGGCCGACGAGGCGCAGCACTACAGGTTTCAGCTCGCCCGCGACGCCGCGTTCGCCGAGCCGGTCCTGGAGCGCGACGATCTCGGCGAAACCCGGCTGGCGGCCACCGAAAAACTCCCGCCGGCCGATTACTACTGGCGCGTGCGCAGTGTCCGCGGTGACGACGATGCCGGCCCGTGGGGCGACGTGCAGCGCTTCCAGTTGCGCCCGCCGCCGGCCAATCCCGAGCCCGCGAAAATCGATGACAAGTCGCTGTCGTTCTCGTGGCCGGCGGAGCCCGGGCAAAGCTTCGAGTTCCAGCTGGCCAAAGACGAGGCATTTGCACAGCTGGTCGAGAATCGCACCCTGGGCGAGCCGACCATCACGCTTCCCAAACCCGACGGCGGCACCTACTTCATGCGCGTCCGGGCGACCGATCCCGACGGCTTCGTCGGCCCCTACACCGCCACCCAGAAAACCGACGTGCCACTTGGCAAACCGTGGTGGATGCTTCTGCTGCTGGTTCCGTTGCTGTAGATGCGGCAGATGGGCCAATGACGGCACACCTTTCCGTTACGGCGAACGCCGACCCTGCCCGCATCGAGACAGCGGGCACGGCCGACCGCCGGGCCATCTTCGAATGGTGGTTGCTGTCCTTGCTGATCGCCCTGCTCGCCGCAGCCTGCGCCTGGCAACAATGGTTGTGGCGGGCCGACCAGGCGATCTACGACACGCTGCTGACGCTGGCGGAGCGTGCGCCACGCCAGGATATCGTCATCGTCGGCATCGACGACGACAGTCTGTCGCAGATCGGGCGCTGGCCGTGGCGGCTGGCGATCCATGCGACCCTGATCGACCGCCTGACCGAGGCTGGCGCGCGTGGCGTGCTGCTGGACCTCATCTTCAGCGAACCGGAAGGCGGCGAATCCAGGGGAGACGCGGCGCTCGAAAGCGCGATCCGCCGCAACGGCCGCACCGTGCTGGCGGTCGCCCTTGAGAGCACCGTGAACCGTCGCCTGACCGAAGCCGCACCGACCCCCGCTTTGTCCGCGGCCGCGGCCGCGGTCGGCCATATCGATGCCGAACTCGATCCCGACGGCGTGGCGCGCAGCGTGTATCTGTGGGCCGGTCTGGGGGCACCGCGCTACCCGCAACTCGCGCTTGCGCTGCTGCAGACCGTCGACCCCGCCGCCGCCGCACCCTACGGGCGCCAGTGGCTCGGCCCGGCCAACCCCGCCGATGCCAGAGCCTGGCTGCGCGACAGGTGGCTGCGCATCCCCTTCGCCGGACCGCCGGGCAGCTTCCGCCAGGTCTCCTACGTCGACGTGCTCGCCGGCCGCGTGCGCAGGGAGGAACTGGCCGGCAAGTACGTGCTGGTCGGCGCGACGGCAATCGGCCTCGGCGATGCCTATCCGACCCCCGTGTCGGGCTTCGGCCGCACCATGCCGGGCGTCGAGTTCCATGCCAACGTGCTGGAGTCGCTGATCGAGGGTAGGGCGATCGTGACGATCGAGCGCAGCCGCATCGCGCTGGTGGCCGCGGTGCTGGCGACCGGTCTGATGCTGGTGCTGCTGCGCAGCTCGGCCAGGCGAGGGCTTCTGGCGTCGGCGGCCCTGCTGGTGCTTGCACTGGTGGTACCGGCGTGGCTGCTGATTCGTGGCGGAACCTGGTTCGCGCCGTCCCCGGTGCTGCTGACCGCTCTGATCGCCTACCCGCTGTGGAGCTGGCGTCGACTCGAGTCGATCCAGCGCTTCATCGACGCCGAGCTGCGCCAGATGCAGCGCGAACCGAACGTGCTCGGCCTCACCGCGCCGCTGCCCGATCGGCATTCCGCCGACAGCTTCGCCAACCGCATCGAACTGGTTCGCGCCGCCGCGGAGCGCCAGCGCACGGCACGCCACTTCGTCGAGGAAACCCTCAACGGCTTGCCGGTCGGCGTGATGGTCGCGGACGCCCGGCAGCATGTGGTGCTCACCAACCAGCGCCTGCGGGTGCTGCTGGCGCTCGACGACACTGCGCTGCGCGGGCAGACGCTGGCGGCGATGCTGTCGAGCTTGCAGGCGCGCACGCCGATCGATTTCGCGGCGCGGCTCGCCGAATTGGGTGAAGTCGGCGCGCTACTGCAGTTCGAATGCGAGACCAGTCGCGGGATGCAGTTGTTCGTATCGGTGATCGGGCTGATTCATGTCGACGGGCTGGCCGGCATCATCGCCAGCTTCGCGGATACCTCGGAACTGCACGCCGCACAGAAGGCGCGCGACGAAACCATGCGATTCATCTCGCACGACCTGCGCTCGCCGCTGGCCTCGATCGTCACGCTGATCGACCACACCGCCCGATCGGCGCACTCGACCAGTGCCGACAACCTGGCGCTGATCGGACGCTACGCGCACGGCGCGCTCGACCTGGCGGACGATCTGTTCCGGCTGGCCCGCGCCGAGGCGGCCGATCCCAGGCGCTTCGTCAACCTCGACCCCGCCGCCCTGTTGCAGGACGCCGCCGACGAGGCCTGGGCGGCGGCCGAAAAGAAGGCGATCCACGTCGAGCTGTCCACCGAGTGCGCGTGGGACACTGCAGTGCTCGGCGATGCCGGCCTGCTGCGCCGGGCGATCACCAACCTGCTCGACAATGCGATCAAGTACAGTCCGCCGAAAACCACGGTCTCGATCAGCCTGCGTGAGGCCGGTGAACTTCTGCTGATCCGGGTCAGTGACGAGGGTTACGGCATCGCGCCGGAACATGTCGGCCAGCTATTCACGCGCTACGCACGCTTTGCCACCCCGGGCCAGCCCGAAGAAGGCGGCGTCGGTCTGGGGCTGGTGATGGTGAAGACCGTGCTCGAGCGGCACGGCGGCAGCGTCGACGTGAACAGCGAAGTCGGCAAGGGCACCCGCTTCACCCTGCGCCTGCCCCGCTCGACACTGTCGGGTTGACCGCGCATCGTTACGCCGCGCTCGTGCGACGGCTGGCGAGCAGCACGCCGGCCAGCACCAGCGCCGCACCGGCGAGCTGCAGTGGCGAAACCGACTCGCCGAGCAACCACCAGCCGAAGAATATGGTCGCCACCGGGCCGACGCTGCCGATCAGCGACGCCTGGTCGCTGCCGAGCCGGCGAATCGCCGCCGACAGCATGAAGGTCGGCAGCACCGTGCTCAGGATAGCCATGGCGGCCGACAGCCCATAGACCTGCCACGGCAGATCGAGTGCGGCCAGCGGACGCATGACGAAAAACTGGAGCAGCACCACCGCGCTGGCGCAGAGCATGGCGTGCGCGGTGAAGCGCGCGGCGCCGACGCGCGCCAGCAGGCGCCCGCTGCCGATCAGGTAGAACGCATAGCTCAGCGCGCTGGCGAACACCAGACCGGCGCCCAGTAGCACGTTGCGCCTGTCGCCCGAGGCCGCGAGGTCGTGCGCGAATACCGCGGCGATGCCGACATAGCTCAACGCCAGCGCGATCCGCTCGCGACGGCCGATGCGCCGGCCGAACGCGAAGAATGAGATCAGCAGCACCAGCGTCGGATAGGTGAACAGGATCAGTCGCTCGAGACCGGCCGTGATGTACTGCAGGCCGAGAAGATCGAGATAGCTCGCCCAGTAGTAGCCGAGCACGCCGATCGCGCCGACCGCCAGCCAGTCGCGCCGGGTGACCCCGGCAGGCGCCACGCGGCGCGACTCGCGCAGCCAGACCAGGGCGAAGACCGGCAGCGCGAATGCCATGCGCAACGCGAGCAGAGTCTCCGTATCGACACCAAACGGATAGGCGAGCTTGACCAGGATGGCCTTGAAGGAAAAACCCGCTGCGGCCAGCAACGCCAGCAGCACGCCCACCGCGGAAGTCGGCCCGTGCCGCCCGGCCAATTGCGCGGCAGCATGTCGGATGAGTTGTGTGGCGGTCATGTCGACCGCCGCGGCGCATGTCGCGCCTGCGCCCCGAGGCGGCGCTCGCCTGTTCTGCAGCGGCTCGGCGGCTGGCACATGTCGCCATTAGGCCAGCCAGGCCGGGACGGCGCAATCGCCCGGCGCGCCATCGGTGAGCGCCGCCACGATGAGTCGCCCTGCAAGCCAATAGGGCCGGGCTTCTTCAGGCCACTACGCCTGAAACGACCACCCCATGCGGCTCTCAGCAATGCCCGCCTCAAGCTCAAGTCCCGGAGCGGCCTCCAGGCCGGCTGTCGGCGGCAGCATTGGCAATTCGTGCCAAAAAAGGGGCCATTCACGGTTATTTCTCACGCTTCTATGCCAGGACCGACGCCGTAACAGGGCAGAGGCGAGAGGCGCGGCCGCGCGGCAGGCCGCGAACGCAACCCGACTCCGCCGCGCACGAAGCAGAGCAATGAGAATTGGCGTCATGAAGTTGAACATACAGGACAATGCGACCCTGGCCTAGAGCCTAGCCCCTTTGATCCTCCCAGGACGATGCTTGTTCGCAGGTATCTTGATCAACATCGATAGAGACAGGAGTTCAACGATGAGAAAGCTGCTTGCCACCTTGATTTCGATCGCCGTACTCGTCGCTCCCGGCTATGCAGTAGCGGCCGGCGAAACGCCGCAATCGGATGACTACATGCCGAGCCTGATCACGAAGACGCCCCTGGATGGACGAAAACTCGCAATCACCATCGTCAGGAAAACGATCGGCACGATCCAGGCCGACGCCGACGCGAAGAAACGCGTGCGCGCGATCTATGCGGAAGACCCGGTCATGCTGATGCAGGCCGCCGAGTTGGTCAACCTCGAGTTCAGAATCATCGCGGAGGCGAACAACTACTGGAAGAAGTAGCCAATATCGCGCGACTGTTGACAGTGGCTATCGGCAGTGAAGGCTATGGGCTGTCTTTCTCCCGGTCAGAGTCCACCCGGTGGTTGGCACTACGTGTGAAGATCCTTTGCCGCCTCGGGCCCATGGAAAAAGGGGCCAGGCGCGGCTATTTCTCACGCTTCTATGCCAGTATCGAGGCCATGACAGGGCAGAGGCGAGAGGCGCGGCCGCGCGGCAGGCCGCGAACGCAACCCGACTCCGCCGCGCACGAAGCAGGGCACGGAGAATTGGCATTATGAAGTTGAACATGCAGGATAATGCGAGCGCGCCCCCTTTGATCAAGTGACCTCAATCACCGCTGATCCTTGGTTTAGCCACCCCAGGAAACGGCCATGATCCGCATACGTGAGCTCGATCACATCGTCCTGCGCGTCGTCGACCTCGACCGCATGGTTCGCTTCTACTGCGAGGTTCTCGGCTGCACGGTCGAACGCAAGCAGGAGGCCATCGGCCTGGTCCTCAACGCTCAGGGAAACGGACCCATTTGTGCTCATCAGAACGGACCCAGGGAGTGCGCGCTGTTATGCCCGGAAAGGGGTCAAGGGGACCGTGGAATAAATGCGGCGGGTTCATCGCCGCGTTTATGCCGCGAAAGCCCCTTGAGGCCTGGAGGGCATCCACGCTCGGGGCAGCGCCGGGGATGGGTTTGTCATCCCCGGCGTCTGCCTCCCGGCGAGGGTGGGGTCTGGGGCGACGCCCCAGGGTTTGTAAAGCGGAGTGTGCTGCGGACTACTTCGCGAGCTTGGACTGGCGTCGCACACACGGTGAGGCAGCGCGGAAGCCAGGCGTAGCGGCGATGCGATCAAGCAAGGGGAGATCTTGGCGGGGACTGTCCAACGCGGCACTTACACGCCACAAGCTATGACGAAACAATGTTGCAGCGTATGCGAACGGGGTACGCATGACCGGCGTGCGCGCGCTACAGAGGTACGCAAACCACAACCGCCGGTATGTCGGCCATGACACGCAAGAATGCAAGGCGCCGTTGGCCACGACTGCGCACACTGCGAAAAGGCGTTGCGCTGCGCCGTGCACGGATCAGATCGATCAGACGTTGGCGCGCGCCAACACCCCCCACTTCCCCGCTTTTTGGCACACGATCCGCGATCGACGCAGGATGGCGCTGCCTAGCCGAATGCAGCCCACGAATTAGCGCCCTACGATCCAGCGCAGACACGACATCTTCGTGAATTTGAACTGATAGCGGCCGGAATGTCCAGCGAATCTTGCGAAAGAGCGTCGACTTTTTTCCACCAGTGCACCGGCACGGATGGGCAGCCACCTATCTGGGTGGGTCAGCTTTCGTGAGCACACGCGGGTCAATTCGCGTGAGCGTCAAGGCCTGGTACAACTGCGCGCCGGCCACTCACTGGTCGATCTCGTTCCTGTCGACGGCCAACTTGGTCGCGCTGGAGGCGCGCCACCCGGGGCGGAAGGTCGCAACCTCGATCACTTCTGCTTCCGGGTCGAGCCGTTCGACGCCGTCGCCGTTCATCAGCATCTGGAAGCGTTCGGGGTCGCGGCCGGCCCGGTGGAGTCACGTTACGGCGCCGAGGGCGTCGGTCCTTCCATCTATGTCACCGACCCGGAAGGCAACGTCGTCGAGCTAAAAGGACCGCCGCCGGGCGACTAATCTGAAGTTCCTTTGACCGCGGGACGAGTTTTCATTGTATTTCGAGGGGTTATGTCGAAATCGTGGTTGCGTGTTCTGCCTACACGCGGATCTGATCAAGCAGCGCCATCGCGCGTTGGTGCACCGGGTTTGGGGTTGTAACGACCTCGAAGCTTGGGGCGTCAGGGGCAGCCGCTGGCGTGCGGCAGGTATTGCGCACGAGGGTGGCCAATTCAGCCATCAAGGTGGAAAAACTGTGTGCCGGCGTATTGTCCTCGAGGCTATGACGGGCAACCTTGTTCAGCGTGGCTTCAGAGCGCATGGCAGGTGCCACGGGGTCGCGCGTCGCTTTGGCTTGCTGGTCGGTATCGGCAAACATCAGTGCGCGCCAGGCTTCACGCATGTGCCACTCGACGTAGTAGGCGAGCATGCACACAAAGATGTGCGAGCGCACCCGCTCGGCCAGGCGGTGATGAATCGGGCGCACCTTCAGGTCGATGGTCTTGAGCGAGCGGAAGGCGCGCTCGACGTTGGCCAGCGATTTGTAGCTGCGCACGCACTGTGCCGCCTCCATGTGCTCGGAGGACACCGAGGTGCGAATGATGTACAGGCCATCCAGCGCCGCTTCAGCGGCGATGCTGTCCGGTTTGCGCGTGAAGGAGAAGCTCGTCTCGCCGATCGCCAGTTCGAAGTGTTTGGCGACCTTGTACTGATTGACGATCTTGCCCACGCGCACGCCGATCTCATCCTTGCCGGCGAGCTTGGCGGCCTCGACTCGGGCCTTGATCTTGTCGAGCTTGTTCTGCGTCGCACACAGCAGCTCTTCGCGCTTGTACGCGCGCAGCCTGGCCAGTTGCGGATTGCGGCAGGCCACCAGGCGCTCCCCGGGGTAGTCCGGCGAGCTCAGTTCGATCAGATTGCGCTCATCGAACAAGCCGAGCTGCAACTGTCCCTGCTCGATCAGCGCGCGGATCGAAACGCTCTTGAGCGCCGTGATCCAGCCGATGCCATCGCTATCGCGCATCTGGGCGATGGCCTTTTGCGAGATCATTCCCCGGTCGCCCACCATCACCATGCGCTCGATGCCAAAATCGGTGCGCAAGCGCTGCACCTCGGGCATGAATGTGGTGCTGTCCGAGGTGTTGCCCGCATGCACCGAAACCGCGACCGGACAGCCTCGTGCGTCCGTGACCAAGCCGTAATTGACCTGCAGCATGCCGTGCTTGCCATCGCGGCTGTAGCCGCGCTTGGCCAGCGGACAGGTGGTGCCCTCGAAGTAACTGGACGACAGATCGTAGAGCACCAAGCTGTCCGTGCCCAAATGCCGCGCGGCGAGCTTCTTCTCAATGGCCTCCTGGCGCAGCAGCAACCAGTCCATCGCCGCGTACAGATCGTCCTCGCTCGCCTCGGTCACCGCGAAGTCTTGCGCCAGCGTCGTCGTGTGCCACCAGCGCGTGGTGGCCAGCTTGGTCTGGGGCGCCACGATGCGCGAGGCCACCATCGCTAGCACCCGATCGCGTTCGCGACACGGCTTGGTGGCGATCAGCGAGGCCAGCCCCAGGCGCTGCATCGCAGTGGCCACCGCCTGCACGTGGCCATGGGCACGTGAGCGCGCAATCTCGAAACCTTGCGCGACCGGGCATAACCGCTCGCCGCGCAGCACTGCCCGGATCGCCTCGACCTGCGCGTGCGAAAGACTGGACAGGTTGGCCAGTGTGCGCTTGCCGACCCTTGCACCGTCACGGTAGGACTCCCGTAGCAAAACGGTCGGCGCTGATCCGCGGTTCGGCACGATATGAATATGCATGCCTACAAGAATAGACGATTATATGACTTATAGCAACACGCACTACATGCCTACATTATGCTGGCGGACAATGACCGTATCTCGGTGATTTGACGCGCTAATTCGCACAAACAACCGCCGTCTTTCGGGGGAACTTCAGACTAATCTGTCAATCGAGCATATCTCCACCAGCTGGCCGCTCATGCCGAACGCTTGTAACGGCCGACGAACCGCATCGCGGCTGACCGGCCGGCCAATCGGCGCCCTGCGATGGAAGCACTCATGACTATGTTCTTTCCCTCGTTGTGCGCAGTTCGACCACGCCGGCGATGGCGGGCGCAAGGAGAAAAGCGCCCGCCAGACAGACCGCACCGCGCCAGCCCCCGTAGCGGTACGCCACACCCGCCGCCGTGATGCCGAGCCAGCCGCCCCCGTAGTAGAACAGCACGTAGAGGGCATTGGCACGGCCGTGTCCGCTGGTGAGGCTGCGGTTGAGTGTTCCCACTGCTGCCGCGTGAATGGCGAAGAACCCGGCGCACAGGCCGATCAGACCGGCCAGCACGGCTGCGAGATGCGGCACCTGCAGCAGGAGCAGGGAACCGAGCAGGATCGCCACCCCGACAAGAATCACCGGGCCGCTGCCGTAACGGTTGGCGCCGCGGCCGGCCAGCGGCCCCATGCCGATGCCGACCACATAGACGCAGTAGATCAGGGTGATCAGCCCAGTCGAAAGACCGAACACCGGCTCGCTCAACCGGAACGGCAGATAGTTGAAGACCGTGGAGAAGACGGCGAACCCGCCGGCCGCGCAGGCGAAGACCGGCGCCAGATCCCTTCGCCCGAGGATCTGCAGGTAGCCGGCCTGCGCCCGTTCGGTCGGCGAGCGGGCCGCCTGCGCGGGCAGCCAGCGCAGGGCGATCAGGGTGGCGACGATGATGAACACCGCCGCCGACACGAAGGCGAAGCGCCAGTGCAGCGGCGGATGGATCCAGCCGCCGAGCAGCCGCCCGCCCAGACCGCCGACCACCGTGGCCGAGACATAGGAGCCCATGACCACGTTCAAGCGCTCGACCGGCAGGGATCTGGCCAGATAGGCCGCCAGGCAGGTGGTGAGCGCGGGGATGAACAGCCCCTGCAGGAAGCGTGCGGCGATCAGCAGCGGCAGGCTGTGGGTCACCGCGACGATCAGGCCACCCGTCGCCACCATGGCCCCGCCGATGCTGATCAGCGGCCTGATCGGGTAGCGGTCGCTGAGCGAGCCGAACGGCAGATTGGCGATGGCGATGCCGAACAGCACCGCCGACACGCTGAAACTGACCAGCACCATGCCGGCGCCGAACTCCTCGGCCAGCACCGGCAGTACCGGCTGGGTCAGGTAGACATTGGTGAAACTGGCGCTGACCAGTGCAAACACCACCAGTTGCAGCCGCAGCGATGGAGACAGCGGTTTCACGGGATCCTCCCGGCGCGGTGGCCTCTGTTTGTCATGGCCCGGCGGACGCCCGCAATACTTGCCGGTCGATTTGGCGGGTTACGCTTCGCTGGCCCGCGCTACCCGCTGGGTTAGCAGATGTGCTAACATTCGGCATGGCGTTCGAGGTTGAGTACTTCCATGAGCGTGTGCTTGCTGAGGTCGAGTCTTGGCCAGTCGATGTGCTTGCAGACTACGCGCGGATCATAGAACTCCTGGCAGAGCATGGCCCAAGCTTGAGGTTGCCGCACTCGCGGGCGTTTGGGGGTGGTCTTTTCGAGCTTCGTCTACGAGGCCGGGGTGGCATTGGCCGAGCGTTCTACTGCTTCCTTGTCGGGCGCCGGGTAGTCGTGTTGCATGCATTCATCAAGAAGACGCAGCAAACACCGGATCGAGAGCTGAAGCTGGCGCGGAAGCGCCAGAAGGAGTTGCAAGATGGCTAATCTGAAATACAAGTCCGTCCCTCATAATCATGCTTCGTTCCTGGCCAAGGCCAGAACTCGTACGGGGTTTGCGGAGGCCTACGAGTCCCTCGAACTCGAGTACAACGTCGCCGGGCAGATGTTGAAGGCAAGGGCCAGAGCGGGGCTAACGCAAGACGCCGTTGCGGAGCGAATGGGCACCACCAAGAGCGCAATCTCGCGGCTTGAAGCTGCAGGCAGGCACACACCGTCTCTCGCGACGCTGAAGAAGTATGCGCAAGCGGTCGGTTGTGACTTGCAGGTCAGGCTGGTGCCACAGCGGCGTGACGCCTAACCGCGCTTGGAGCGGGCCGTGTGCCAGCGCCGCTTCGCGCCGCCGACTTCCCGTTGGGCCACACACCATCTGCTCCGTCATTCCTCATGGAGATAAGAATGCCTGGTCCCGCCCGTTCCGGCCTTTCCGTGTACGCAACCGATGAACAGCGTGTTGCACGGCTTTACGAAGCCGTTCTTGGTATGTCGTGAGTTCATGAGTCTCCGGAAGTGGTCGTTCTTGAACTCCCGGATATTCAGCTCTTGGTTCACCGCATTCCTGCTGGTAGCGCCGCGCACATCACAATTGGCAAGCGTAGGGCGCAATCGATATTGCGCCGAATGCAATCGTCCGGTGCAATGCGCTGCGCTTATTGCACCCTACATCTCTTTCTTTTGGCGAAGCAAAAAAAGATACCTTACCGCCGGGCAACACCCGGCGCGGCGTATCCATGATGCAAAGCCGTGAGGACATCTGCCGCTTGACCCCCATCCGGGCCTTCCCCTTGGGAGGGGGGAAGGAGATGGCAGCGGGCGAGCATGGCTGGAAACCTCATGAATAGGCGCTCTTCGCGGTGCCATGCCCGAGCAGCGCATAGATAAAGGCTGCGGGCATTGCATTGTCGCAGAGCGCCATTCCATGCGGTTTGCAGGCTGGCCGCCCTAGCGCCGCCCGCCCATGATCGAACCGAGCACACCGCGCAGGATCTGCCGCGCCGCCTGGTTGGCCACGCTGCGCACCGCGCTCTTGGCCGCACCCTGGACGATGCCGTCGCGCTTGCCGCCGCGCGGGCCGGTGCTGCCGAAGAGGATTTCGCCCAGCGCGCCGCCGAGCAGACCGCCGCCGGCAGCGGCCGGGGCCTGCGCCGCCGCGCCACCGGCGTTCGACGCGGCGCCGGTCTGCGCACCCGGCGCGGCACCGGCACGCAGTTTCTCGTAGGCCGATTCGCGGTCGAGTGTCTGTTCGTACTTGCCGTACACCGCCGAGCCCTGCACCAGCCCCTGGCGCTCGAACGGCGTGATCGGCCCGAGGCGCGAGGCCGGCGGCAGGATGAACGCGCGCTCGACCATATTTGGCCGGCCCTTCTCGTCGAGAAAACTCACCAGCGCCTCGCCGGTGCCCAGTTCGGTGATCGCGGCTTCGGCACTGAACTTGGGGTTGGCGCGCATGGTCTCGGCGGCCACCTTGACGGCCTTCTGGTCGCGCGGGGTGAAGGCGCGCAGCGCATGCTGGACGCGGTTGCCGAGCTGGGCCAGCACGCTGTCGGGCACGTCGAGCGGGTTCTGCGTCACGAAATACACGCCGACGGCCTTGGAGCGGATCAGCCGCACCACCTGCTCGATCTTCTCCAGCAGCGCGGCCGGCGCATCGTTGAACAGCAGGTGCGCCTCGTCGAAGAAGAACACCAGTTTCGGTTTCTCGACATCGCCGACCTCGGGCAGTTGCTCGAACAATTCCGACAGCATCCAGAGCAGGAAGGTCGAGTAGAGCTTGGGCGAGTTGTAGAGCTTGTCCGCCGACAGGATGTTGATCACGCCGCGGCCGTACGGGTCGAGCCGCATCAGGTCGGCCATGTCGAGCATCGGCTCGCCGAAGAACTTGTCGGCGCCCTGCTGTTCCAGCTGCAGCAGACCGCGCTGGATCGCGCCGACCGAGGCGCTCGAGACATTGCCGTACTCGGTAGTGAACTGCTTGGCGTTCTCGCCAACGAACTGCGCCATGGCGCGCAGATCCTTCATGTCGAGCAGCAGCAGGCCGTTGTCATCGGCGATCTTGAAGATCAGCGTCAGCACGCCGGCCTGGGTCTCGTTGAGGTCGAGCAGGCGCGAGAGCAGGAGCGGCCCCATGTCGGACACCGTGGCGCGCACCGGGTGGCCCTGCTCGCCGAACACGTCCCAGTAGGCCACCGGACTGGCGTAGGGCGTGAAGTTGGTCAGTTGCAGCAGATCGAGCCGCTGCTGAAGCTTCGGGCTGATGCTGCCGGCCGCGCCCATGCCGGACAGATCGCTCTTGACGTCGGCCATGAACACCGGCACGCCAATGTAGGAGAAGCGCTCGGCCAGCGACTGCAGGGTCACCGTCTTGCCGGTGCCGGTGGCGCCGGTGATCAGGCCGTGGCGGTTGGCCTTGTCGGGCAGCAGCGCAAGGAAGGTGTCACCGGTCTTGGCAACGTAGAGAGGGTCGGCCATCTTGGCTCCGCGAGAGGTGGGCAAGCTCGCGATTCTATGCCAAGGGCCGCGTTGACCGCGAGCCCGACGTCGCCCGACAGCTTCGCAACGCCGCTAGCGCGGGAATCGAACGGGTGGGTTCGCTGTTATGCTTTTGCACTCACGAATCACCAGCCACGACTCACCAGTCACGAATCGCCAGCCGACCCGCCATGCTCGAGCACGACACTGCCGCACCCCGCCCGACCCGCGTCTGGGATCTGCCGACCCGCCTGTTCCACTGGTCTCTGGTCGCCCTGGTCGTCTTCTCCGCCATCACCGGGGAGTTCGCCGAAGACCTCGGCACCGATTACCTCGAACGGCACATGCTGTCAGGGTACGCGGTGCTGGCCCTGCTGCTGTTCCGGCTGATCTGGGGTTTCATCGGCAACCGGCATGCGCGTTTCGCGAGCTTCCTGCGCGGCCCGCGTGCGGTGCTGGCGTATTTCTCCGCGCTGCGTGGCCGCGGCGCGGCGGCAATGCACGCCGGGCACAATCCGCTCGGCGGCTGGTCGGTCGCCGCCATGCTCGGCGTCCTGCTGGTACAGGTGGGCAGCGGCCTGTTCCTCTCCGACGACGACCTGGACGTGCACGCGCCGCTCGCCCGCCATGTGGCCAATCGCACCATCGACCTGCTGCACGAGGTGCACGAGACATCGTTCAAGCTGCTGCTGGCGCTGATCGTCATACACCTCGCCGCGATCGCCTACTACCGGTTCGCCAAGGGCGACAATCTGGTGCGGCCGATGCTCAGCGGCGACAAGATGCTTGCAGGCGTCGAGCCGGCGCGCGGCGGGGCGTGGTGGCTGGGCGCGCTAGTGCTCGCACTGACGGCCGGCGCGGTCTGGTATCTGGTGAATCGGGTGTAGCGCGTAGGTTGGGCAGAGCGAAGCGAAGCCCAACGACATCGTCCGCTGGAGTTGGGCTTCGCTTCGCTCTGCCCAAGCTCCGAGGGCGGGGCAGCCGCATGTATGCTCGATCTGCGCGGTGCACTGCCGGTGAGGCGGATGGATACTGGGCTCCGGGCCTGCCACCGCTGGGAACGCCATTCCATGCGGCTCCCGGCGGTGGCAATCGGGATCAGTTGCGGAATTCCTTTTCGCGGTAGTCGTCGTGGCAGCCCTTGCAGGCCTTGCCGATTTCGCCCACCGCGGTTTTCAGCGTGGCGACATCGCCGGCCGCGGCCGGCAGCTTCTTCATCTCGCCCTGCATCTTTTCCAGGGCGGCCTTGAACTTGTCCGGCTCGCTCCAGATCTTGGTGCCGGCCTTGGTCGGCGCACCCTTGTCGAGGCCCGGTCCGAACAGCGGCCCCGGCAGGGCGGACAGGGTTTCGGCCAGGGCGGCGGCCTTGACGGCGGCATCCTTGTTGTAGGGCGCATCGCCCTTGGCCATCGCACTGAGCATGCCGAACTGGCGGCCCATCACGTTCATGATCGACTGGCGATAGCGGATCTGGTCTTCCGCCTTGGGTGCCTGCTGGGCGTAGCTGGTGGCGCCGGCAGCCAGGGCGGATACGGCAAATACGAGATGGCTGAGCTTCATCTGGAACTCCTCGGTTGGGTCGGATGGCGCTGGCGGAATTGCAGCGGCATTCGATGAACAAGCCGGCGTGCCGACTTATTCCACTGCCCTGACGCCGGCGCCTCGGTGACGGCAGCGACACGCCGCATCTGGCCGCAACACTTCGGGCACGGCAGCGGGAACTCGATGGATGCGGCGGTTCAGCCCTGCAGACCCTTCATGCCCTCGGGCGGATAGCGCTCGCCCTGCACGGCACCCGGGGCGAACAGGCTGTCGAGAGTGGCAATGTCTTCGACGCGAAGAACAATATCGGCAGCGGCGACGTTCTCGTCGAGATATCGCACCCGCCGCGTGCCGGGGATCGGGATCACGTGCGGGTGTTTGGCGAGCGGCCAGGCCAGCGCGATCTGTGCCGCGGTCGCACCGCGCGCGGCGGCAAATTCGGTCAGCGCGGCGGCGAGCTTGCGGTTGGCGGCCAGTGCCTCGCCCTGGAAGCGCGGATTGATGCGCCGGAAGTCGTCCGGCGCCAGGTCGTCGGCCGAGCCGAACGCACCGGTCAGTAACGCCCGCCCGAGCGGGCTGTAGGCGACGAAACTGGTGCCCAGTTCGCGGCAGGCCTCGAGCATGCCGGCCTCGGGGTCGCGCGTCCACAGCGAGTATTCGCTTTGCACCGCGGCGATCGGATGCACCGCCGTGGCCCGCCGCAGGGTGTCCACCGACACCTCGGACAAGCCGAGCCAGCGCACCTTGCCGGCGCGCACCAGTCCGGCCATCGCGCCGATCAGCTCTTCGATCGGCACCTCCGGGTTGCGCCGGTGGCAGTAATAGAGATCGATGCGCTCGACACCCAGCCGCGCCATCGAGGCATCGCACGCACGGCGGACGTAGTCGGGCGAGTTGTCGATGCGCCGCGCATACTTGCCGGGTTCGCGCACGATGCCGAACTTGGTCGCCACGATCGGCCGTTCGGGCCGGCCGGCGAGGAAGCTGCCGAGCAACTGTTCGTTGTGGCCGGCACCGTACATGTCGGCGGTATCGAAGAAGTCGATGCCGCGATCGAGCGCCGCGGCGAGGGTTTCGAGCGACTGGGCATCGTCGTGCGCGCCATAGAACTCGGACATACCCATACAGCCCAGGCCGAGCGCGGAGACAGACTGGCCAGTGGAACCGAGATCGCGTCGTTGCATAGGATTTCTCCCGAAGTGTTCACCCGATCGATCAGGCAACTATACGCGCCCCGATGCCGGTCCGGCCTGGGCGAAAAACGTCGGCGCAATGCGACGCACCTCGACCCATCTGGCGTTGTACACTCCGCCAAGCGTCAGGAGACCGACACCACGATGAAGCGCGATGCGCCGGCCTGCAAGCCGCGCCGAATGGACTTCCTGGCTGGCCCTGCCCTGCGGGCCAATATCCATCGGCCTTCCACGGGATGCCAGCCGTAGACCGCGTTTCCATGCGCCTCACAGCCGGCCGCCAAGCTGCGGCGCTTCTCGAATATTGTGAACGATAGCGAGGACCAAAATGGCCGACCCTGTCCGTCTGCAGTTGAAGATCACGCTCGAACACGTCGAGCCCGCCGTGTGGCGGCGCGTGGTGGTCAGCGATTCGCTCACGTTCCTGCAATTGCACGACGTCATCCAGCGCGCGATGGGTTGGGAGGATTGCCACATGCACGAATTCGAACTTGCGGGTCCGCGCATTCGAATCGGCACCGACGAGCCGGACGGGTTCATGGATTTCGGCGACAGGGAACCGTGTCTGCCCGAGCGCAAGACGCGCCTGGCCGATGTGCTCGCCGGCAAGCGCAAGCTGCGCTACTGGTACGACTTCGGCGACGACTGGTGGCATACGATCGCCATCGAGAAGCGGCTGCCGGCAGATTCCGCCGCGGTGCCTGCCGAATTGATCGCGGGCGAGAACGCCTGCCCGCCGGAAGACTGCGGTGGCCCGTGGGGTTACGAAGAGATGCTCGCCGCCGCGGCCGACCCGGCCCATCCCGAACACGGCGAGATTCGCGATTGGCTCGGCGACGAATTCGACCCGACCGCCTTCGACCTGCCGCGACACGCCAAGGCGGTCGCCAGTTCGGTCAGGAAACGGCGCCGCTAGCTCTCAGGCCGACAGAAACGGATTCTCGATCCGCACGCCAGCGATATCCTGGCCGTGATTGAGGTCTTCGGTGAGCAGAATGGTGGCGCCGTTCTCGATGGCCGCCGCGAGGATCAGCGCGTCCCAGAACGCGAGCCGCGCGCTTTCGGCGAGTTCGATCGCCCGCAGCGTCGTCCCGAAGTCCGGCGCGAGACCGAGCCAGACGCTGTATTCGCGCACCACGGCGCGCGCCCAGCCGACACTCGTGCCGGGCAACTTGCGCACCGCATTGGCGAAAAACTCGTTGAGCACCTGAAGGCTCAACACCCCGCTCTCCTCGTTCCACAGCGCGCTGAGGCGCGCCGCCGCGATCTCGCTCTTCAAGCCGGCAGCCGAATCGAAGGCGTAGAGCAGGATATTGGTGTCGACGAAGGTGAGGCCCGGCGTCATTCCGCCGCGTCCCTCTCGCCCGCGTCCTTGCCGCGCCGGTAAAGCACTTCGCGCGGAATCGGCTGACCGCCCAGATTCATCCTGGCGTTTTCCATCAGATCGAGGGCGGCGCGCCTGGCGCGCTCGTAGTCGCGCTCGCGCCGCACCTTGGTCTCGAGTTCGTCCGCCAGCAGGCGGCTGACACTGGTGTTGCGCTGCGCGGCCAGCACCTTGGCCTCGCGCAACAGCTCGGTGTCGACCGAGATGGTGATGTTCTGCTTCATGGCGGTCTCCGGTTGCGAGCCATGTGTCGATCACACGCCGATGACACGTCGTTGGCGTGTTGCACGTATGTTACGTGATGCGACGCCGGTGGTACACTGTCCCCCTTGGCTTGTGGCCTCATATTTTCGGGAGCACGACGCATGGCCGGTCATTCCAAATGGGCCAACATCCAGCACCGCAAGGGCCGCCAGGACGCTAAGCGCGGCAAGGTTTTCACCCGCGTGATCAAGGAGATCACGGTGGCCGCCAGGATGGGCGGCGGCGACCCGCGAGACAATCCGCGCCTGCGCCTGGCGATGGACAAGGCGCGCGAAGCCAACATGCCGAAGGACACGGTGGACAACGCGATCAAGCGCGGCACCGGCCAGCTCGACGGCGCCAGCTACGAGGAAATCCGCTACGAGGGCTACGGCATCGCGGGTGCGGCGGTGATCGTCGATTGTCTGACCGACAATCGGGTGCGCACCGTCGCCGAAGTGCGCCATGCCTTCACCAAGTACGGTGGCAACCTCGGCACCGACGGCTCGGTCGCCTTCATGTTCAAGCATTGCGGCCAGTTGCTCTACGCGCCCGGCACCGCCGAAGACAAGCTGATGGACGCCGCGATCGAAGCCGGCGCCGAGGACGTGATCGCCAATGACGACGGCTCGATCGAGGTGCTCACCGCGCCCAACGACTTCGTCGGCGTCAAGGAGGCGCTCGAGACCGCCGGATTCAAGGCCGAGCTCGCCGAAGTCGCGATGAAGCCACTCAACGAAACGCCGCTCGCCGGCGACGACGCGGCCAAGATGCAGAAGCTGCTCGACGCGATCGAAGCACTCGACGACGTGCAGGACGTTTACACCTCGGCGCTGATCGACGAGTAGGCCGGACGCCGACTGCCAGCGCGACGCGCCCCGCCCGCGCCCTCACCGACCTGGAGACCGCCATGCTGATGACAACCACCCCGACCGTCGAAGGCAAGACCATCCGCAGCTACCACGGCGTGGTCACCGGCGAGGCAATCATCGGTGCCAACTTCATCAAGGACATGTTCGCCTCGATCCGCGACATCGTCGGCGGACGCGCCGGCAGTTACGAGAAGACGCTGCGCAGCGCACGCGAAACCGCCTTCGCCGAGATGGGCGAGGCGGCGCGCGGCCTGGGCGCCAACGCGGTGGTCGGCATCGATCTCGACTACGAGGTGCTGGGCGAGTCCAACGGCATGCTGATGGTCGCGGTCAGCGGCACCGCGGTCACGCTCGCTTGAGCGAGGCGGTTCGCATACTCGGCATCGACCCCGGCCTGCGGGTGACCGGCTTCGGCCTGCTGACCCGGGCCGGCAATCAGCTCGGCTATGTCGGCAGCGGCTGCATCAGGACCGACGAAGCCGAATCCCTGCCGGAGCGTCTGCGCAGCATCCTCGACGGTCTGCGCGAAGTGATCGCGACTCACCAGCCGACCCAGGTGGCGGTGGAAAAGGTATTCGTCAACGTCAATCCGCAATCGACGTTGCTGCTCGGCCAGGCGCGCGGTGCGGCGATCTGCGCCGCGGTGCTGTGCCGCCTGCCGGTGGCCGAGTACACCGCGCTGCAGGTCAAGCAGGCGGTGGTCGGCAACGGCCACGCCGACAAGCAGCAGGTCCAGCACATGGTGCGCCGCCTGCTCGCGCTGCCGGGCGAGCCGAGTGCCGACGCGGCCGACGCGCTGGCCTGCGCAATCTGCCATGCGCACGGCGGACAGGGGCTGGGCGGACTGGCCACCGCCGGTTATCGCGTGCGCAACGGCCGGCTGGTTTAGGCCCACCATGTCGCCGGCCGAACCGACGCTCGCCTCGCTGCCCAATCCGCTGCTGCGCTACCTGGCGGCGACGCGGCCGGCATTCCTGCCCGTCACGCTGGTCGGTTGCCTGCTCGGGCTGTCCGTCGCCCACGCCTCTGGCGTGCCGGTATCGGTGACGACAGCGTTCATGACGGTGCTGTTCGCCCTGATCGCCCATGCCGGCGCCAATGTGATCAACGACTACTACGACGCGGAAAGCGGCTGTGACGCTGCCAACGACAGCCGCGTGTTCCCGTTCACCGGCGGCAGCCGCTTCATCCAGAACGGCGTGCTGACCCCGCGCGAGACCGCCCTTTTCGGCTACGGCCTGCTCGCCTCGGTGGTGCCGGCCGGACTCTGGCTGACGCTGCATTCGGCGCCGGGTCTGATCGTCATCGGCCTAGCCGGCCTGCTGCTGGGCTGGGCGTACTCGGCACCGCCGCTCGAGCTGGTCAGCCGCGGCCTCGGCGAACCGGCGGTCGCCGCAAGCTGGCTGGCAGTCGTCGTCGGTGCGGATTTCGTGCAGCGCGGCGCGTTCTCGTGGACGCCGCTGCTGTTCGCCATGCCGTTCGCGTTGCTGGTGGCGAACCTGCTTTTCATCAACCAGTTTCCCGATGCCGCAGCCGACGCGCTGGCCGGCAAGCGCACCCTGGTCGTGCGCGCCGGACCGCAGGAGGCGCGCTGGTTCTACCTGGCGATCTGCAGCTTCGCCTACGGCTGGCTGCTGTTCCTGATCGAGCGGCAGAACCTGCCCGGCGCTTTCGCTGTCGCCGCTGTGCCGGTGCTGCTGTCGCTGCGCGCCTGGCGCCAACTGCTGCTGCACGCCACCGACCCGCCGCAGCTTGCCGGCGCGATCAGGCTCACGATTGCAGCGGCTCTGGCGCACGGCGTGCTGCTCGCCGGCGTGTTGCTGAGCGGGGCGCACTGAACCGCCATGCCACTGAGTCGCGCGCCCGCCGCCGTGCTGTTCGACATGGACGGTCTGCTGCTCGACAGCGAGCGCGTCGCCCTGGCCATCATGTCGGCATGCGCGGCCGAACTCGGCCTGGTCTGGAATCACGAAGTCGGCCTGCGCATCATCGGCCGCAGCGTCGTCGATTCCGGCCGGATATTGCGCGAACATTATGGCGACGACGCCCGCCTCGACGCGCTGCCGGGGGCGTTTCGCACGCGCTACGACCGCCACATCGACGATCACGCGATCCCGCTCAAGCCCGGCGTGATGCAACTGCTCGATCTGCTCGATGCGCACGGCATAGCGCGCGCGGTGGCGACCTCGACCCAGCGCGAGCGGGCCGCCCGAAAGCTCGAACGCAACGGCCTGCTGCCCCGCTTCGACGCGCTGGTCGGCGGCGACGACGTCCAGCAAGGCAAACCGGCGCCCGACATCTTCCTCGCGGCGGCGCGCGCGCTCGGCGTCGCACCGGCACGCTGCCTGGTACTCGAGGATTCCAACGCCGGTGCCCGCGCCGGGCTCGCGGCCGAGATGGCCGTCGTGTTGGTGCCCGACCTGCTCGAGCCGGATGCGGCAGTGATCGCCCTCGGCGCGCATTGCCAGCCGAGCCTGCTCGAGGTCGCCGACCAGCTGCACGCGCTGTTCGATCGCGAGAGTGTCCGCTCATGATCGGCCGCCTGACCGGCACCCTGCTGGAGAAGAATCCGCCCCAGATCACGCTCGACGTGCAGGGCGTCGGCTACGAACTCGAAGTGCCGATGAGCACCTTCTACAACCTGCCCGATGCCGGCGGCAGGCTCTCGCTGTTCACCCACATGGTGGTGCGCGAGGACGGGCATTTCCTGTTCGGCTTCGGCAGCGAGGGCGAGCGTGCGGCGTTCCGGCAACTGATCCGGATCACTGGGGTCGGCCCGCGCATCGCGCTGGCCCTGCTCTCCGGCCTGTCGGTCGGCGAACTCGCCCAGGCGGTGGCGATGCAGGAGACCGGCCGCCTGACCCGGGTGCCGGGCATCGGCAAGAAGACCGCCGAGCGCCTGCTGCTCGAATTGCGCGACAAGCTGCCGCGAAGCGGCGCCATCGCCAGCGCCGCCGCCCCGCCGAGCGACACCGCGGACGTGCTCAACGCCCTGCTGGCGCTCGGCTACAGCGAGAAGGAAGCGCTGGCCGCGATCAAGCAACTGCCCGCCGATGCCGGCGTATCCGACGGCATCCGCGCCGCGCTCAAGCTGCTGTCGAAGGCTTAGTCAGCGGGCGCCGATGTCCTCACACAAGCAGGGCTTCCTGCGCAATCTCTCGCTGTCGGCCAGCGCGATTCGACTGGGCATGAACCTTTGGCCGCCGTTCGTCGGCGCCGGCATCCATGTCGAATCGATCGCCGAGGATTTTCGCGCCGCGCGCGTGCGCCTGAAGCTGCGCTGGTACAACCGCAACTTCTTCGGCACCCATTTCGGCGGCTCGCTGTTCGCGATGACCGACCCGTTCTTCGCCATCCTCGTCATGCACAATCTCGAACGTGACTACCTGGTGTGGGACAAGTCATCCGGCATCCACTTCAAGGCGCCGGGCCGCAGCACGGTGTGGGCGAATTTCTCGATCACCCAGGCGCAGATCGACGACATCCAGGCGCACACCGCCAGCGGCGAGAAATACGAGCCCGGCTTCTCGGTCGATGTGGTCGATCACGGCGGCACGGTGGTCGCCACCATCGACAAGCAGCTCTACATCCGGCGCAAGCCGAAGCCGGCAGACTGATCCAACCGCATCACGCGGGTGGGATACAATCCGCGCATCGCCTCCCCGTAAACCGCATGGAACTCCACCAGAAACAGGTCGCGCAGATCGCGCTCGTTTCGCTGCTGCTGGCCGGCTGCCTGCTGGTGCTGCTGCCGTTTCTCGCGGCGATCCTGTTTGCCGGCGTCATCTGCATCACCACCTGGCCGATCTACTCGTGGCTGCGCATCAAGATGCGCGATCACGACTGGCTGTCGGCACTGGCGATGACGCTGCTGCTGATCCTCGTCGTACTGGTGCCGATGATCGGCCTGACCGCCGGGCTGGCCGACGGCGTGGCGAAAGCGATCGACACCATCAGCCCGGCCTTCGAGCGCGGTCTGTTGCGCCATCCGCCGCAGTGGCTGTCGGCACTGCCGCTGGTCGGCGATTCGATCGACAGCTACTGGAAGACCCTGGTCGATAGCCGCGAGGAGCTCATGAATCTGGCGCGCCAGTTCTACGAACCGGCGCGCAGGTTCGCCCTGCAGGTCGGGCGCCTGTTCGGGCAGGGCCTGCTGCAACTGACGCTGGTGATCTTCATCGCCTTCTTCCTGTATCGCGACGGAGCCGCGATCATGCGCGCCTTGCGCATCGGCGCACAGCGCTTCGGCGGTGAGCTGGGCACCCAGATGGTCGACCTGTCGCAGAACACCGTGACCGGCGTGATGATCGGCATCGTCGGCACCGCCTTCGCCCAGGCGTTGATCGCGATGATCGGCTTCCTGATCGCCGGCGTGCCCGGCGCCGTACTGCTCGCCGCCGGCACCTTCTTCCTGTCGATGATTCCGATCGGCCCGCCGCTGCTGTGGGGGGGCGCCGCCTGGTGGCTGTACGATCAGGGTGAGACCGGCTGGGCCATCTTCATGGTGGTGTGGGGCGTGGCGGTGATCAGCAGCGTGGATAATTTCGTCAAGCCGATACTGATATCGCGCTCGGCCAGCCTGCCGATCCTGCTGATCGCGCTTGGCGTGTTCGGCGGCGCGCTGGCCTTCGGCTTCATCGGCATCTTTCTCGGCCCGACCCTGCTCGCGCTCGGCCTCGCGCTGGTGCAACGGTGGACCACGAAGGAGGAATTGAAGGAAAAAGGGGCCCTGCAGATGCCGCTGGCCCAGATCGAGCCATGATCGAGACCGACGAGTTCGCCGCCGGGCCCGGCGAACGATTGATCTCCGCGGCGCCCGCCGGGCCCCAGGAAGATTCGCTGGAGCGCGCGCTGCGCCCGCGGCTGCTGCAGGAGTATGTCGGCCAGCAGAAGATCCGTGGCCAGCTTGAGATCTTCATCGCGGCCGCGAGGAAGCGCAGGGAAGCGCTCGATCACGTGTTGCTGTTCGGCCCGCCCGGGCTGGGCAAGACCACGCTGGCCCACATCGTCGCGCACGAGATGGGCGTGAACCTGCGCCAGACCTCGGGCCCGGTACTCGAACGTGCCGGCGACCTGGCCGCCATCCTGACCAATCTCGAACCGCACGACGTGCTGTTCATCGACGAGATTCATCGCCTCTCCCCGGTGGTCGAGGAGATTCTCTACCCGGCGCTGGAGGATTTCCAGATCGACATCATGATCGGCGAAGGCCCGGCCGCGCGCTCGCTCAAGCTCGACCTGCCGCCGTTCACGCTGGTCGGCGCCACCACCCGCGCCGGCATGCTGACCAACCCGCTGCGCGATCGTTTCGGCATCGTCGCGCGGCTCGAGTTCTACACGCCGGAAGAGCTGACGCGCATCGTCACCCGCTCGGCGTCGCTGCTCAATGTGCCGATCGACCCGCACGGCGCGCTCGAGATCGCCCGCCGCTCGCGCGGCACGCCGCGCGTCGCCAACCGCCTGCTGCGCCGGGTGCGCGACTATGCCGAAATCAAGGCCGACGGCGCGGTGACGCGCGAGGTGTCGGATGCCGCCCTGATCATGCTCGACGTCGACCACCTCGGTCTCGACGTGATGGACCGCAAGCTGCTCAGCGCGGTGATCGACAAGTTCGGCGGCGGCCCGGTCGGCGTGGACAACCTCGCGGCCGCGATCGGCGAAGCGCGCGACACCATCGAGGACGTGCTCGAACCCTTCCTGATCCAGCAGGGCTACCTGCAGCGCACGCCGCGCGGACGCATGGCCACCGCCTCGATCTACCGCCACCTCGGGCTGCCGGCACCGGCAGCCGATCGCCGCGCCGATCTATTCGGTCAGTAGGGCCGCGGCAATTGTCGCGAACGCGCGCCCCGGCGCATTGTCGACCGACAGTCCGGATCAAGCCTCGGAGTCCGCGAATGCCCGTCGTCGTCCTCGCCTGCGTCGTACTCATCGCCCTGGCGACGGTGATTCACTACGAAGTGCTCGGCACGCTCAATGCGCGGCTGCCCGCGCTGGCGATTCCCAGCCGCAGCAAGCTGCTGGTGGTGATCTTCGCGGCCCTGGTCGCGCACGGACTCGAGATCGGCCTCTACGGGGCGGCGCAGTTCGCGCTGATCAAGTACATGGCGGTCGGTACGCTGACCGGCGCAGCCGGCTTTTCGCTGATCAACTGCCTGTATTTCTCGGCCGAGACCTATTCGTCGCTCGGCTTCGGCGACCTGACACCGACCGGACCGATACGCCTGCTCGCCGGCGTCGAGGCGCTCAACGGACTGCTGCTGATCGGCTGGTCGGCCTCCTACGCCTATATCGCGATGGAGCGCTTCTGGAATGCCGGAAGCGAAGATCGCCAAGCCTGAGGCGCCGGCTTGCAGCGCTTCCCCAATGGCATACCTCCAGAATCCGCATGGATACTGGCTTGCAGCCTTGCATCCCGGAAGATCGCCATTCCATGCGGCTCTCCGGGCAGTATCGAATCACTGTGCCGGCCGACATGACGTCGGCCCGGTGGTCGAGCCAGGGTAGTCGAGCGCCAGCGCTCGCACAGCGAGTACAACATCCAGGTGCGCGGGCTGCCTTGATGCTCGCGGCGCCAAAAAAGGGCCGCCGGCGATCGGCACAACGTTTAACCCCGTGCGGCAGGCGGCAGCGTTGAAATGCACATCCTCATCACAAGGGAGTTGCCATGTTCGCCTCGATCCGTGCGGCAGCAGTCGCTGTCGCGATTGCCGCCAGCGTTTTTGCCAGCCACCCGGCCCACGCCTTTTGTGGCTTCTATGTCGGCCGCGCCGACGCCAGCCTGTTCAACGAAGCCTCGCAGGTGATCATGGTGCGCGACGGCACCCACACCGTGATCAGCATGCAAAACGACTACAAGGGCGACGCCAAGGAGTTCGCCCTGGTGGTGCCGGTGCCGCAGGTGCTGCAGCGCGGCCAGATCAATGTCGGCGAGCGCAAGCTGTTCGAGCACATCGACGCCTACTCGGGACCGCGGCTGGTCGAGTATTTCGACCCCGATCCGTGCGCACGGGCCGAGCGCGACAGAATGCTGGAGTCCGCGCCACGGCCGGCCACGGCCGGCGCAGCGCCAGCGCCCCGGCGCGAGAAGGCACTCGGCGTCACCGTGGAAGCGCAATACACGGTCGGCGAGTACGACATCGCGATTCTCTCTGCCAGGGAATCCGATGGCCTGGAAACCTGGCTGACGCAGAATGGCTACCGCATTCCGAGCGGCGCCGCCAAGGCACTCGCCCCCTACATCCGGCAGAACATGAAGTTCTTCGTCGCCAAGGTCAATCTGGTCGAGCGCGCGAAGACCGGGCTGACCTGGCTGCGCCCGCTGCAGTTCGCTTTCGACAGCGAGAAGTTCATGTTGCCGATCCGCCTCGGCATGGTCAATGCGCAGGGGCCGCAGGATCTGGTGATCTACCTGATGACCCGGAACGGTCGCGTCGAGACCACCAACTACCGCACCGTCAAGCTGCCCGCCAACATGGATGTGCCGGTGTATCTGAAAGACGAGTTTCCTGCCTTCTACAAGTCGCTGTTCGACACCCAGGCCAAGCGCGAGAACCTGCGCGCGGTATTCACCGAGTATGTGTGGAACATGAGCTGGTGCGACCCCTGTGCCGCCGACCCGCTGTCGCCCGAGGAACTGCGCCAGGCCGGCGTGTTCTGGCTCGACGGCGACGCGGGCGCCACGCCATCCTCGCCACCGATCGCGCCGTTGCCGACCAGCGTCATGCCGCGCCGCATGCCGACGCCGGGCGGCGCGCAGCCGGTGATCCTGACCCGCCTGCATGTGCGCTATGCACCGGACACCTTTCCCGAGGATCTGATGTTCCAGCAGACCAAGGACCGCGAGAACTTCCAGGCGCGCTACGTCCTGCGTCATGCGTGGAAGGGCAATCCGGATGCCTGCCCGCAAGCGCGCGGCTACTTCGAGTCGGTCGCCCGGCGGCAGGAGAAGGAGGCGCAGACGCTGGCCTCGCTGACCAACTGGCGGATCGAGGACATCCGCGGCAAGATGAGCCTCAAGGCGCCGGCCAAGCGCGAGTGGTGGGACGGGCTGTGGAAACAGGGGCTGGCGTGGTGAGCGCTGCGCGTGCCGTTGGGTGGGCCGCCAGGCTGCGCGGTCTGGATGCGCGCCTCTATCAGATCGCCTTTCAGGCCACCCTGCTCGGCATCGGCGTGGTCGCGCGCGATTTCACCCTGCGCTGGGAGCAGATGGCGCTGGCCTTCGCCGCCGGGCTGGCGACACAGGTCTTGTGGACGCGCGGCCTCGGCCTGCGGCGGGTCGGCGTGCTGAGTGCGCTGATCACCTGCTTCGGCCTGTCGCTGCTGCTGCGCGCCGACAGCCTGTGGGTGCATCCGCTGGCGGCCGCGCTGGCGCTTTCGGCCAAGTTCATCGTGCGCGTCGATGGCAAGCATCTGTTCAACCCGGCCAACCTGGGTGTCATCATCGGCATCGGGCTGCTGCCCGGCGCCTGGGTGTCGCCGGGACAGTGGGGCAACGATCTGGCCTATGCCGTGTGGCTGGTCGCTCTCGGCGGCATAGTGACGCAACGCGCGCGCCGCTGGGACATCAGTTGGATCTTCCTGGCGTTCTGGCTCGGGCTGGTGGCGCTACGGGTGGCCTGTCTCGGCCAGCCGTGGGCGATCTGGTGGCACCAGTTGGGCAGCGGGGCGCTGCTGCTGTTCGCCTTCTTCATGATCTCCGACCCGATGACGATTCCCAATCGCCCGTCGGCACGCGCCCTGTACGCGCTGCTCGTGGCCTCGATCGCCTTCTGGTGGCAGTTCGTCCTGTTCCAGCCGAATGCGCTGATGTGGGCGCTGTTTCTCGCCACACCGCTGGTGCCGCTGCTCGACTACTGGCTACCCGGGCAGCGTTTCGCCTGGCAGCAGCCGGCCTCGTCGCCACTTCCCGACAAACGTCTTGGCGACCCGGCTGTGGGTTAGAATGTCGGTCCATGCATGCATCACATCATGCCGTTGCGAGCAGCGCGCGCCGGCAATTCGAGATCCCCGTTCGCGTTTACTACGAAGATACCGATGCCGGTGGCGTCGTGTATTACGCGAACTACCTGCGCTTTCTCGAGCGCGCGCGAACGGAGTGGCTGCGCCATATCGGTTTCGAGCAGCAGAAGATCATCGACGAGCAGCACCTGGTATTCGTGGTCAAACGCATCGAAGCCGATTACCACGCCCCCGGACGGCTCGATGACGAACTTCGCGTCGAAGTCGCAGTCGACCGGCTGGGCAATGCCAGCCTGGTATTCGCGCAGCGCGTGTTTCGCGATATGCAGGTCTTGCTGGACGCGCGGGTCACGGTGGTCTGCGTCGACATCCGGCGCATGAAGCCCGCACCGATACCGGCGCCGATGCGTGCAAAACTCGAAGAAACCATGAAGGCCGCTGCATGAACGTAACCCAAGACATGTCGATCCTGTCGCTGATCGTCAACGCCAGCCTGGTGGTCAAGCTGGTGATGGCGCTGCTGGTGGTGGTTTCCCTGATGTCGTGGTACTGGATCTTCCGCAAGTGGTTCGCCATCCGCGTCCAGCGCAGCAAGACCGATCGTTTCGAGCGCGATTTCTGGAGCGGCGGCGACCTGGTGGCCCTCTACCAGAGCGCGCGCAACGACCGCCACGGCAGCGGCAGCCTGGAACGCATCTTCGAAGCGGGCTTCGGCGAATTCAACAAGCTGCGCGGGCAGAAGACCCACGACGGGGCGTCGATCGTCGATGGCGCGCGCCGTGCGATGCGCGCCACCTACCAGCGCGAACTCGACGACCTCGAGGCGCATCTGGCCTTTCTCGCCTCGGTCGGCTCGGTCAGCCCCTATGTCGGCCTGTTCGGCACGGTGTGGGGCATCATGCACGCGTTTCGCGGCCTGAGTAACGTCGGCCAGGCCACCCTGGCCACCGTCGCGCCGGGCATCGCCGAGGCACTGGTGGCCACGGCGATCGGCCTGTTCGCGGCGATTCCGGCGGTGGTGGCCTACAACCGTTATGCTCACGACATCGACCGCACGGCGATCCGCTGGGAGAGCTTCATGGAAGAGTTCTCCAACATCCTGCAGCGGCAGATGAAGTAGGGACGGATCGCCCGCGATGCGCCAACGCCGCCTGATGAACGAGATCAACGTCGTGCCCTACATCGACGTGATGCTGGTGCTGCTGGTGATTTTCATGGTCACTGCGCCGATGATCCAGCAGACCGGCTCGGTCGACCTGCCGACGGTCGGCAAGCTGCCGAATCCGCCGACGCAGTCGCTGCAGGTGACGGTGAAGGCCGACAAGTCGCTGGAGTTGCGGGATATCGGTCGCGGCAAGGAGAGCGAGAAGCTCACGCGAGACCAGTTGATCGACAGATTGCGGTCGGCGCTCTCGCGCGATGCGCAGGTGGCCGTGGCGATCGCCGCCGACAAGAGCGTCCGCTATGAGGAGGTCATTGGCGCGATGGACGCGGTCAAGGGCGCAGGCATCACCCGCGTGGGCCTGATCGTCGGGCAGAAATGAGCGAACTGGCTGCACCGCGGGCGTTCGGCAACGGCCCGCAGCCGGGCAAGAACGCCTCGATCGCGCTGACCGCGCTGGTGCATGGCCTGCTTGCGCTGTTTCTGTTCTACGGTATCAACTGGCAGACGCGGCCGAACGAGTTTTCGAATATCGAACTGTACTCGGCACCGCCGGCCGTGGCCCCGCCGCCGCCGGTCGAGCGAGCGGTGGCGAAACCCGAGCCGCGTGTGGAGCCAAGACCGGAACCCAAACCCGAACCCAAACCGGAGATCAAGCCGGAACCGAAGCCGGAGGTCGCGATCAAGGAGAAGCCGAAGCCCGAGCCCAAGCCCAAGCCGGTGGAGAAGCCGCCGGTCAAGGAAATGCCGACAGAGAAGCCGCAACCGAAACCCGACGCGCGCGAAATCGAGCGCAAGCGACTGGAAGAAGAACTGTCCAGGGAGACCTCGCGCATCGAGCGGCAGAAGCGGCAGGCGACCCAGACCGCCGCGCTGGACAGCGAACTGGCGAGACTGGGCGAAGCCAGGGCGCATGCCGCCGCGGGCAAGGCGCTTGCTTCGTGGATCGACAAGATCAAGCTCAAGGTCGGTGGCAACGTGATCGCGCCGCCCGGGCTGAACGGCAATCCGGAAGCGGAATTCGCCGTCTCGCTGCTGCCCGACGGCGGACTGATCGAGGTGAAGCTGAAGAAGTCGAGCGGGAACAAGGCGCTCGACGAGGCAATCGAACGAGCCATTCGCAAGTCCGACCCGCTGCCGCGACCCGACGATCCGGGCGTGTTTCAGCGGGAACTCAATCTCAAGATCCGGCCCTACCCCGCCTGACTCGGGGATGCGCCGGCCTGTAACGAAAACGAAAGGTTCCTGATGAGCAAAGCCATGACCAAACTGCGATGCACTGTGGCGCTGTTGCTCGGCCTGTTGGTGCTGCCGGCCTTTGCCCAGCTCACCATCGAGATCACCGGCACCGGTGCCAGCCGCATACCGGTCGCGATCGCCTCGTTCGAAGGCGAGAATCTGCTGCCCAAAGGCGTGACCGACGTGGTCCGCAGCGATCTCGAACGCAGCGGCCTGTTCAAGCTGGTGCCGGCACCGGGCGCGCTCGGCGAGACCGCCGCGGTTGACGCGGGCGAGTGGAAATCGCGCGGCGCCGACGCGCTGGCGATCGGCACCGTCGCGGCGGCCGGCGATCGCTTCGAGGTGCGCTTTCGCCTCCATGACATCGTCAAGGCAGCGCAGTTGGGCGGCCTGAGTGTGTCGATGAGCGCCGCGCAGAATCGCGCGACCGGACACAAGATCGCCGACTTCATCTACGAGAAGCTGATCGGCGAGCCGGGCGCGTTTTCCACCCGCATCGCCTATGTGGTGAAGTCGGGTCCGCGTTACGAACTCCAGGTCGCCGATGCGGACGGCATGAATCCGCAAACCGCGCTGTCCTCGCGCGAGCCGATCATCTCGCCCTCCTGGTCGCCCGACGGGACACGGCTCGCCTACGTGTCGTTCGAGCAGAAAAAACCGGTGGTCTACGTCCATTCGGTCTACACGTCGAAGCGCATCGTGGCGGCCAATTTCAAGGGTTCGAACAGCGCGCCGGCTTGGTCGCCGGACGGACGCAAGCTGGCCGTCGTGCTGACCAAGGATGCTGGCTCGCAGATGTACACGCTCAATGCCGACGGATCGGGCGTGCAGCGGCTGGCCTCGTCGGCCGGCATCGACACCGAGCCGACCTACTCCCCCGACGGTGCCTACATCTACTTCACCTCGGATCGCGGCGGCGCGCCACAGATCTACCGGATTTCCGCCAGCGGCGGCGACGCCCAGCGCGTGACCTTCGACGGCAACTACAATGTCAGCCCGCGCCTGTCGCCCGACGGCAAAAGCCTCGTCTATGTCACCCGCAACGGCGGCCGTTTCCAGGTCGCCTTGATGGACCTGGCCACCCGCCAGACCCAGATTCTCACAGATTCGGCCAAGGACGAGTCGCCGAGCTTCGCGCCCAACGGGCGTATGATCCTGTATGCATCCGAGATCGGCGGGCGCGGCGTACTTGCCGCGGTGTCGACCGACGGGCGCATCAAGCAGAAGCTTAGCGTCGCTGCGGCCGATGTCCGGGAACCTGCTTGGGGTCCGCTGCCGAAAAAGTAGCACGGAACACCCGACCATCCTTTTGCTTTTTTGACGGAGGAACACCATGAACAAGATAGTCCCCGCCCTGCTCGCCGCCTTGCTGCTTGCTGCCTGCGGTTCCACCCCCAAGACCGGCGCCGGCCCCGGCGCGACGATCGAGGATCGCACGCCGGGTGCGGGCACGTCGTCGTCCGACGGCTCGATCCAGACCATTACTCCGGACGCGCCCACCGGCTCGCCGCTGGCGATCCTCAAGGATCCGCGCAGCATCCTGTCCAAGCGCAGCGTCTATTTCGACTTCGACAGCTACGTGATCAGGGACGAGCACAAGGCCCTGGTCGAAGCGCATGGCAAGTTCCTGCGCGAGCATCCGGAGATCAAGATGCTGATCCAGGGCAATGCCGACGAACGCGGCTCGCGCGAGTACAACCTCGCCCTCGGCCAGAAGCGCGCCGAAGCGGTGCGCAAGGCGCTGACGCTGCTGGGCGCCAAGGACGCGCAGATCGAGGCGGTGAGCCTGGGTGAGGAAAAGGCCAAGAACAGCGGCCACGACGAAGCGGCCTGGGCCGAGAACCGCCGCGGCGACATGCTCTATTCGGGCGAGTTCTGATCGCAGCGGGACGGCGCCCCCTCAGGTGCCGTCCCGTCGCGTGCCGTGGCCCCCGATGACTCCCGAACCTCCCGACCGATCGCCATCATGAACCTCAGACGATCCGCCCTCGCAATTCTGCTGGCAGCCAGCGCAGTTTCCCCGGCCCGTGCCGGCATGTTCGACGATGAGGAAGCACGCGCGCGCATCGAGGCACTCAAGCGCGAAACCACCGCACGTTTCGAGCGCATGGAAGCCACCCAGCGACAGCAGATCGAGTTCGCCAACCAGCTCGAACTGGTGCGTCAGGACATGGCCAAACTGCGCGGCCAGATCGAAGTGCTGACCTACGAACTCGAGTCCGCGCAAAAACGGCAGAAGGATTTCTACGTCGACCTGGACGACCGCTTGCGCAAACTCGAGACTGCCGCGCAGGAACAACACGCCAAGGCGGCTGCCGGATCACCCACTGCCACCACTTCCACGCCGAAGGTCGATCCGGCCGAGGAGAGCCGTGACTACGAGGCGGCCCTGACCCTGCTCAAGGGCGGCAAGTATCGCGACGCGGGCAACGCCTTCGAGGGCTTCGTCGGCAAGTACCCGGACAGCCAGTTTCTCGCATCGGCCAACTACTGGGCCGGCAGCGCTTTCTATCAGGGGCGCGATTATGCCAAGGCCAACAACTTCTTCGGCAAGGTCGCGTCGAGTTGGCCGAACGATGCCCGCGCACCCGATGCGATGCTGGGTCTGGCCAATGCGCAAGCCGACGCAGGCGACGCCAAGGCTGCGAAGGCGACCCTGCAATCGCTGCTCAGCAAGTACCCGTCGAGCAATGCGGCGCAGGTCGCCAAGCAGCGGCTGGCGAAGAAATAGCACCGGGCGCATGCGAACGCATGCGCCGCAGCGGCATGGCCGAGCATCGCGATGAGACCGGGCAAGGCGCGCCGGCGGCGACACGGTTGCGCCTGACCGAGATCTTCTTCTCCCTGCAGGGTGAAACCAGCCGCGCCGGCTTGCCGACGGTATTCGTCCGGCTCACCGGCTGCCCCTTGCGCTGCGTCTGGTGCGACACGGCCTACGCCTTTCAGGGCGGCGAGTCCGCCAGCGTGAGCGAGATTCTTGGACGGGTCGGCGCCTTCGCAGCGCGCCAGGTTTGCGTAACAGGCGGCGAGCCGCTGGCGCAGAGGGGCTGTCTCGACCTGCTCACCGCGCTGTGCGATGCCGGCTACTCGGTCTCGCTCGAGACCAGCGGTGCGATCGACCTGGCCGGCGTCGATCCGCGGGTGTCGAAAGTGATGGACTTGAAGGCACCCGGCTCGGGCGAACAGGGGAAAAACCGCTGGGACAACATCGGCCTGCTCGACAGCCGCGACGAACTCAAGTTCGTGCTGGCCGACCGGGCGGACTACGAGTGGGCGCGCGAGATGCTGGAGAGCCGTGATCTGGCCTCGATCTGCCCGGTGCTGTTTTCGCCGGTCGCCGACAGCCTTACGCCGGCCGACCTTGCGCAATGGATACTCGACGACCGCCTGCCGGTGCGCATGCAGATCCAGTTGCACAAGGTGATCTGGGGCAACACGCCAGGGCGCTGACAGCCGACATCGGCCGATTCGCGGCCCGGAGTGTTCCGCAACCGCGCTGCCGGGTATAGTCCGCATCACCCCTCAGACGGAGCCCGGCTTGTCCTCGGCAAATGCGATCGTGCTGCTTTCCGGCGGCCTGGATTCCGCGACCGTGCTGGCCATCGCACGCGATCGTGGCCATGCCTGCCACGCGCTGTCGTTCGACTACGGCCAGCGCCACCGCGCCGAGCTAGATGCGGCACGGCAGGTCGCCACGGCTCTGGGTGCGCTGGCACACCGGGTGATGCGGATCGATCTGGCGCAGTTCGGCGGCTCGGCCCTGACCGACCCGACGCTGGCGGTCCCGACACAGGGCATCGAACCCGGCATTCCCGTCACCTACGTACCGGCGCGCAACACGGTCATGCTGTCGCTGGCATTAGCCTTGGCCGAGGTGCTCGGCGCATGCGACATCTTCATCGGTGTCAATGCGGTCGATTACTCGGGTTATCCGGATTGCCGGCCAGCCTACATCGAGGCCTTCGCGGCAATGGCGAATCTGGCGACCAAGGCCGCCGTCGAGGGCGCCAGGATGAGGATTCATGCGCCACTGATCGATCTCACAAAGTCGCAGATCATCCGCACCGGCGTCGCGCTCGGCGTCGATTTCTCGCTGACCGTGTCCTGCTATCAGGCCGACTCGAGCGGCCGCGCATGCGGGCTATGCGATGCGTGCCGGCTGCGGCGCGCCGGCTTCGCCGACGCCGGCATCGACGATCCGACACGCTATGCGTGAATCGCGCGGCTTCCGACCTAGCCACCCATGAGCGAGACCTCGATCGCCACGCCAAGCTCCATCGCCTGGCTCGGTTTCGCGCTCGGCGCGCTGTTCGGCGCGGTGGGAAATCGCACGAACTTCTGCACCCTGGGCGCCGTGGCGGACATCGTCGCCATGGGCGACTGGAACCGCATGCGGATGTGGCTGCTGGCGATCGCGGTAGCAATCCTCGGCAGCCAGGCGCTCCAGTACACCGGCATCGTCGACCTGAGCAAGTCGATCTACACGGCATCCCGGCTGAAGTGGCTGTCGTCGATCGCCGGCGGCATGGCCTTCGGTATCGGCATGGCGCTGGCCTCGGGCTGCGGCAGCAAGACGCTGATCCGCATCGGCGGTGGCAACCTGAAGTCGCTGGTGGTATTCGCCTTCATGGCGATCTCCGCCTACATGACCCTGCGCGGGCTGTTCGCGCTATGGCGGGTCGAGCTGCTCGATGCGCGAGCGATCGCGCTGCCGACCCAACAGGATCTGCCCTCGCTGCTGACGATTACCGGCGCCCTCGCACGACCGCAGGCAATACTCCTCTGCTCACTGGTCGCGGGCGGCATCCTGGCAGGGTTCGCGCTCGCGCCGCGGGATTTCCGGCGCTTCGACAACCTGCTCGGCGGTATCGTCGTCGGACTGGTCGTGGCCGGCGGCTGGTATGTGACCGGCCATCTCGGCTACATCGCCGAACACCCGGAAACCCTGCAGGAAGCCTTCGTCGGCACCAACAGCGGCCGGGCCGAATCGCTGACCTTTGTCGCGCCTTTCGCCTACACGCTCGAACTGCTGATGTTCTGGAGCGACGCCAGCAAGTCCGTCAGCTTCGGCATTGCCGCAGCGCTGGGCGTGGTGGCAGGCTCGTCGGCCTGGGCGATCGCCAGCGGCAGCTTTCGCCTCGAATCCTTTCGCGATCCCGCGGACATGCTGCGCCATATCGCAGGCGGGATACTGATGGGGTTCGGCGGCGTCACGGCACTCGGCTGCACGATCGGCCAGGGGATCAGCGGCATGTCGACACTGGCGCTCGGCTCCATGCTCACGCTGGCCGCGATCATCGCCGGCTGCTTCATCGCACTCAAGCTGGAACTGTGGCTCGCCATGGGCCACGGTAAATTTGTTCTCAAGTAACCCGTGGTCTGGAAGCTGAGTTATTGGTCATGCGCAAGTAGTCGAAGACGAGGCGGGTATTGAAGCAAAGTTTGCGCATCATCTCGGCGATAGACTCGGTGCTCTGAAAGGACTTGAGGATGCCGACGGCGAAGCGACGCAGGCGGGTGATGTTTTCCGGGCCGTGGCCGGTACGGATGCGAGAGCGATCCTCGTCGTAGTTCCAGTCGATGATGTAATGGGTGCTCTCGATGGTCCAGTGGCCGCGATTGATCGCCAAGACCTCTTGCGCCGAGGCCTCGTGCGGCGACTGGCTCGTGATGCCCAGCGCGATCTCACGCGATGACTCGCCGGTTTTCTTCTTGATTGATTCGCGCTCGATCATGAACACCTGGCCGACGTGAGGGAAATCGAGGTAGGCATTGAGCGCCGTACTGCACCAGATGCGTCGGGTCTCGATGCGGCCATGGTCAGGCGGGGTCACGTCGACGAAGTCAGGATCGCCCCGCTTTTCAAACAGCAAGGCGATTTCGCGTTCGAGACCGGGCTGGTTGCCTTTGACGGTAAAGCTATAGTGGGCCTTGCGCCCGATCAGATACGCTGCCAGTGTGCGCTGGGTCAGCAGCGCATCGGCCGTGACCACCTTGCCGGCGAGCGCGCAGCCATCGAGCACAGGGGATGGCCATGCCGATCTCGTTGGTACGCTTTTGCTCATCGCTGCCGGCTACGGGCAATGTCCCGACTTTTTTGGGTGTGGCAGGTGTTCGACTCATGGCCGATCACGCTCAGGATGTGCGTTTGATAGCCCTGCGCGTCGATCGCGTTCTTCATGACTTTACCATCCATCGCCAGCGCCCGGTCGTCTTTTGCCCACGCCTGGTTCCAGACATTGAGCGCGCGATCCAGCGTGTCCGGTTCAATGCGCACCAGGCAATCGCGGATGACGAATTCGCTGGGGACGACATAACGCCCCTTCTCGCGCCGACAGCCAAAGCGCTCACGTGCCTTTTGCCCCAGGCTTTCGGCCCAGTCATGGGCGGCCTTGTAGCCGCGCATGCCGCACAGGATGGCGCCCGCGGCAATGCCCAGCACCACGGGCAGGCGGTGGCGGCGCCCTTGCCGGCGGCGCGGGTCGGTGACGGTGGTGAAGCACAGCGGCAGCGCGCGCATCTGCTCAGCGCTCAGCATCAATTTTGGGGCTCCCGTGAGTTGGAGGTGATTGCGCTCAGGATGCGTCAATTGCGCTCGGGCGGCCCGGTGCAAGGCACGCACAAACACGCGCTTGGGCGCGTCAATCTCGCCGCTGTAGCCTTGCCGCGTGCGCCGGTAGCCTTGAGTGAGCCCCAGTTCCGTCCAGTTGGCCGCGCGATAGACGCCGCCATGAAATCGCCGCGGATCGACAAAGGTTTCCAGCAGGAGCAAGGGATGACCAAAGCGCCCCTGCCAGTCGCGTGCGATGCGCCGTTCAGTGAGCGAGAGCACCCGTGAGCCAATATTCGGCCGGTGCCACTCGGGCAGGATCAGGAAGCGACTGTTGTTGGCGATGAGTTTGAGTCGGTCATACTGCGTGCGAAAGTCCCAGCCGATCCATCGATCACGCACGCCGCATTTCAGGGCCGCCGCCGAGACGTTGAGTTGCGCGACCCACTGACCGCGCCAGGTTGCGACATACCAGATCGCCTCGCCGATCTTCGCGAGATCTCCCAGATAATGATGCCGCGCCATCTGCTCTCGATAGCGTTGTTCCTCGCTGCGCTCTACCGGCCGTACCTGAAGCTCCGATAGGACTTGCGCCATGGGTTTCATCGATTCCATCCCATGGGTTATACCGAGAAATCCCGGGCTTGTCCAGCCTTGCGTGCTAACCCATTGCACTAACAAACTAATTCAGATAGCGCCGATCCACCCTGCGCCATGGGCGATCAAAATTGACAGGCAGGCAACCGCTTACTATACTTCGCGCTCTTTTTTGCGGGACGCGGCCTCAATCTGCGGGTCGTTAGCTCAGTTGGTAGAGCAGCGGACTTTTAATCCGTTGGTCGCGTGTTCGAGTCACGCACGACCCACCAGAGTCCGCGCCCGAATCAATGTCCCGCAGCCAGAATCCGAACGCCGGGTTGTTAGCTCAGTTGGTAGAGCAGCGGACTCTTAATCCGTAGGTCGACAGTTCGAATCTGTCACAACCCACCAGGAAAAGGGTCAGGCATCCGCTTGGCCCTTCTTTCCACGATGTGCCGTATTTGTGCCGCCGAGCAAACCAGCAACCTTCTCTGAGTGCTCAATCAATTGGGCTGGCGCCAAGTGCGCATAGCGCCTCACCATTGATTCCGACTCCCAACCGCCCAATTCCTGCAGGACATTGAGCGGTGTTCCGGCCTGTGCCACCCAACTCGCCCACGTGTGCCGAAGACCGTGCCACTTGACCTCCGCGATTTTGGCGATCAATTCCCTATCGATCTCCGTCAGCTGCCTGCCGCGCAGGTATGGCGACATCTCCAGCTAGCGCGCCACAGCCGGCACGCTGCGACCACCTTCCATCACCTGCTTGACCGCCGTCGGCCGAAATTCGGGCGTGTTTTTCCGATCCGATCCACTATCCATTTCCTACCTCCGCAAGGTCAAACTACCATGCCTCGTGCCGTCCGTCTTTCGGGGACCCGATCATCGATTCCGCTCTATCGTGGCGTCTCAGCCGGTTCGCCGAAATTGTCTCCGCTTCGAGGACACCGGCTCACGCCAGCAGTTTGTCGACAATCCGATACCGGCGACGCCGGAACACGGTCAAGCCTTTTTCGCCTCCATTGTGCTGCGCACTGAGCCGCTGTGGCATCCAAGTGGTGGTCGGAGCGTCCCGGCTATCTGAGGCTCAAGCGGCCGATCGAACTACACACGGCCAAGTCAGCGCCGAACCGCTGCAGGATGGCCACTGTGTATTCGCCGGGGCGCAGCCGGCCGGGATCGACGGTGATGCGAAAACCCGCGCGCGCATATGCCGGATGCCCGAGCGCCCTTGCGACATCGGGCCGATCGGTGTTGCGCGGCATGTCGATCAGCAGACCGGGACCGCCACCCCGGTGGTAGAAGCGGATCCAGGCGTTTTCCGGGATATACGGCTGGTCGGGGGAACGGTGACGCTGCGGGACGGCAGCCCAGCCGGCGATGTGCAAGGGTTGCGACACCGCGGTGTCGATGGTTTGTTCGCCCACGGCACGTCCATTGATTTGCTCGACGGAGCAGGCATCACGCTGTTCGAGGATCTGCTGTTGCGGCAATGCCGGCGGGGCTGGCGCGGGAAGCCGCGTACCTGGCGGCGCCAAGGGCTTGAGGTTGCCGTGGCGCAAGTCAGGTGCGGTGGCGCTGCCGCTGAGCGCTGCCGCCGGAGGCGCGGGCGAGGCGGCCGTCGGGCGTAACGCCGTGAGCGACGACGATGGCGTGGCTGGCGCTGCGAGTCGGGCAGCGGGCGGTGGCGGGGGTGCACGAGGGGCGACGCTATCTGCGTCGGCATTTGCATTGTCGGCCGCCGGCCGATCCTGCCGCGGTCGTGGTGCCGTTGGCACCGATGGTTCATCGAGTGGCGCTGACGTAGAAGGCGCTTCGGCGGCAGGGGCGGTGGCCGCGGCCGCAGCGCGCGCATCGGCTTGTCGTGGATCGTTCCGCGCCGCGGCCAAGTCGCGGTCAATCGTGGCCAGGAACCGCTGAAACGGCACCCCGAAGCCGGCGCTGCTGCGCGCCTGCAGGAACTTCCCGGAGCCTTTCGCGACACCGTCGACGTAGTCGAGTGTCGACAGGCTGGTCCAGTATTTCGCGCTGTCCTCGAACATGTTGAAGGATTCGCGCCGCCATTTGCCGGTACGCAGCCCTGAACGGGCGACGCCGGTAAGGAAAAAGGCGAAGCGGCGTTGGCGCCCGTTTTCAAGCACCACACCCTGATGGCGCAGAATTCCCGGCCCGTCAATGTAGCCGCCAACGCAACCGCCTTCCCAGGTGACAGATCCCTGCGCGGCGATTTCCTTCTGGCGCCTGACCGATTCCAAGGAGCCGCGCAGCCTGCAGCCGCCGGATTCGGAGAACTCCTGCAGCGGTTGGGCGCGCCCGGCGACGACCTGCGTCGGCGCGGCCAGCGCAAGGGCAAGAAGGAGGAGGGCGAGTAGTGGTTTCATTGGCAGCGGACGGCGCTCGTGCGCGCATATCTGTGCGTCGATCTACCAGTCGGGCGCTGGCGGCGCCGGTACCGCGACCAGCGCTGCCTCCGTGTCATCGAGCGATCGACAAATATCCCACGATAGGAAATCCAGTGGGATCTGCGGAAGCTGCAAGTATCTCTGGCTCCGGCAGACGCGGTCAATGAGGGATTGGGTGCCGAGGGCCCTGAGAAATGGTGTGGCTTGGAACCCGGACACTACCCTGCTCACTTCCTTCGGGCACCCGGGCGGCGAGACGGCGCATTACGAGCCAAGGGGGCGGGCATCTGCCCTGGCCGCTACCCATAGCGCTGATCGAATCAATCGTTCGGCGCCGGTTGGGCCTGTGGGTCGAACTCGCGCGGCGCAGCGCCCCCGGATTCCCCTCAGTAGCAGGCCCCGGGCCGGCGTTGGGTGCGGAGACGATGATGCGCACCTCGCCGCCGTAGTCACGAAGTCCCTCCAATAACACCACGTCGGCCTCAATCGGGCGGCTGAAAGTGCCGATAAAGCCGGGAAGTCTGGAGCGACGTAGTTAGGGCTCCAGCATAAGAGCGGGTTGTTGTCCGAGCCATGACCCCAGTCGAACCTTGATGGCTGTATGGAATCCGTGCCCGAAATTTCCCACTTACCTGCCGATCCCAAGTGCCATGCTTGAGCCCCTGATAAACAGCGGGCTAGGCGCGCCGTGCCAATTGGACCATACCGCCCGGCCCGCCTCGAATGATGGCGATCACGCGCAGGCACTGCGCGACGCTCAGGCGAGAATCGCGCTGTTCGCTGCACTCCTTGAATCCGAAACCCTGTCGGTTGCCGCACACCGTCTGGCTGCCACTTTGGCGGTCGATGGCGGTTTTGACCGAGTATCAATCGGTCTGTGCGAACGGGGTCGAACCCGGCTGATCGCCAGTTCGCACCTCGACCTTGGGCAAACGCCGCCCGAACTGGAGCAGTTGCTGTTGGGCGCGATGGACGAAGCACTGGAGCAAGGGCACTCGCTGACCTGCCCGGCAATCGAGAGCGACACAATCCAGGTTCTGGTCGAACACCAGCTATTGCAGCACCAAGTCAACGCTGCGATTGCCACCGTGCCCCTGGGCCTGAGCGGTGAGCATTTCGCTGCAGTCTGCGTTGAACGCCGAGGTGGCACACAATTCACATCGAGCGAACTGCTCGGGCTGGAGCAGCGGCTGGTCCTTGCTGCACCGGCGTTGCGCTGGATGCACGCCGCCCATCAATCCTGGCACCGTCGTGCGCGGCAGGCGCTATGGCGATACTGGGCCGCACTACGCCGGCCCGAGCGCAACAACCGGCGACGAATGCTGATCGGGGCGTTCCTCGTCGCTGCTTTCGTTGCGTTGGTGCCACTCGAAGATCACGTCGGCGGCCGCGCCCGCATCGAAGGTTTCGAGCAAAGGACGATATCGGCGCCGACTGACAGCTTCATCAAGACCGCCCACGTGCGCCCTGGCGACATAGTCAAGGCCGGCGACCCGCTGGTCGATCTGCTTGAAGCCGATCTGCACCTCGAACGCGAGCGATGGACCAGCCAGTTGGTGCAGCATGAGAACGCTTACGCCTCGGCGATGGCCCGCTCCGACCGCTTCGCCGCCGCGACCAGCATAGCGCGTGTTAGCGAAGCGCAGGCGCAGTTGGCGCTGGTCGACGGGCAGCTTGCGCGGGCCCGAATCGCCGCCCCGTTCGACGCACAAGTGATCCAGGGTGACCTCAGCCAATCGATCGGCGCTCCTGTCCGTCAAGGCGATACCTTGTTGACGTTGGCAACCATCGACCGCCAACGGGTCGTTGTTGAGGTTGACGAGGTCGATATCGCGCGTGTGAAGCCAGGGCAAGCGGGGCAGCTTGCGCTGTCGTCGCTCCCCTGGGAACAACACGACCTCGTTGTCGATCGCATCGCGCCGATTTCCAAGCCGGTCGATGGGCGCAACGTCTTCGAGGTCGTGGCGCGCTTGAGCGCGTCGCAGGCCGATCTGCGCCCCGGCCTGCTCGGCCGCGCCGAACTCGTGACCGGTCGAGCGCCCGTGCTTTGGGCGTGGACGCGCCACGCGCTACTGCGCTTGCGCGTCTCCCTGTGGAGTTGGCTGGAGTAGGGCGTGACCGCGGTCTACAGCGCCCGCTGGTACCGGGTGGCAAACCTCAAGCCGCGGCTGTCTGCGCAGCTGCAGCTCCGCCGCCAGCGTCTGCGGGGTGAGACCTGGTACGTCCTGGCCGAGCGTGGCCGTGCCCGCTTTGTGCGGCTCAACGCCGCAGCCTATTCGATGGCCGGGCGCTTCGACGGGTGCCACACCATCCAGCAGTTGTGGGACCACCTGCTCGGCACCGGCAAGGACGCACCAACCCAAGACGAGGTCATCGATCTGCTCGCCCAGTTGCGCGAGGCTGCGCTGGTCACGTTCGACCGCCCAGCCGACGGCGAGCAGCTAATTCCGCACCTCGAGCGCGTAGCACGACCACGCCAGCGTAACAACCTGCTCGCCTGGCGCATCCCGCTGGCCGACCCCTCGGCGCTGCTCGACCGGCTGGCGCCGCTGCGGCGTGTTCTCTTCTCGCCCGCCGCGGCGCTTGTCTGGGGCTGGCGGTAATGTTCGTGCTGCTGCTCGCAATCCAGCATGCGCCGGCACTCATCGCTCACGGCCGGCAATGGCTGACCACGCCGCGCTATGCCGCGCTGGCCGTCGTGTTGTACGTGCCGATCAAGTTGCTGCACGAGTTGGCACACGGCCTTGCCGTACGACGCTGGGGAGGGAAAGTACACCAGGCCGGCATCACCCTGATGCTCGGGCTGCCCGTGCCCTGGGTCGACGCCTCGGCGGCCACCGCCTTCACCGAACGCCAGCAACGCATCATCGTTGGTGCCGCCGGCATGATGGCTGAACTGGCGCTGGCTGCCGTAGCGCTCCCCTTGTGGCTCACCTTGTCGGATGGCCTGCTGCGAGATGCCGCCTTCGTCACGCTCTTCATCGCTGGCGTGTCGACGCTGCTGTTCAATGCCAACCCGCTGCAACGTCTGGACGGCTACTACATCGCCACTGACGCGCTCGACTTGCCCAACCTGGCGCCACGCAGCCGCCAGTGGTGGCAGGACGTGCTGCGCCGCCGCCTGCTACGGGTACCGTCGGCCGAGCCGATGGTGGCGGCGCCCGGCGAGGCCGCGTGGCTGGCGGCCTACGCGCCCTTGGCCTGGCTGAACTCGCTTGTGATCGCCACACTGGCAGTGGCCTGGCTGGGACAGCTATCGCTCTTGCTCGGCCTCGTCGGCGGCGCGCTGCTCGCCTGGCAGATGGGCCTGCAGCCAATGATTTCGTTGCTCGGAGCGCTGCGCCGTGCCGCGATGCTGCACCAGGGCACGGCGCGCAGATGGCATCGGCTGTTGCTGGCGGGCGGCGTGCTGCTGGTCGTCGTACTGCTGCTGCCAGTGCCGCAACGCACGCGTGTTCAGGGCGTGGTATGGCCGCCTGAGCAGTCGCAGTTACGCGCCGACGAAGACGGCTTTGTCACCGAACTGCGGGTCGCCGACGGCAGCCAGGTGTCGCCCGGGGAGGTCGTATTGCAGCTTGCAAACCCTGCCTTGCAGACGGAGCTCGAACGCCAGGCAGCACGCGTGACTGCGTTCGAGGCGGAGCTGGTGCAGGCCTTGCCGGGTGGCATGACGGAATCGAACTCGCCGAGCGGTGAAGGCCGAGCCGGCGATGCGCGGGCCGAACTGGCCAGGGCCCAAGCCGAACTCGAACGGCTGGTCGAGCGCCAGGCGGCTTTGAGCGTGCGCGCAAGGATCGGCGGGCGCGTGGCGTTGCCCCAGGCGGCGGACCTCTCGGAACGCTATCTGCGGCGCGGCAGCCTGTTCGGTCAGGTGCTCGATACGACGCCACCGACCATACGCGTCGCGCTGCCCGAATCGGAGGCCAATGACCTCGACGGCAAGGTACGCAGCGTCAGCGTGCGCCTCGCGGCCTCGCGCGAGCATGCGCACGAGGCGAAGCTGCTGCGAGATGGCGCCGGCGCCGTCGCGCAACTGCCGAGTGCCGCGCTGAGTCAGCGCCATGGTGGCCCGGTGCCGACGGACCCGCAGGACAAAGACGACTTGAAGCCGGTGCGCCCAGTGGTGATGCTCGACGTGCAGCTTCTGGCCGGCAGCGGCGTCGCCGCACGACTGGGCGAGCGCGCCTGGGCGCGCTTCGATGCCGGTTACGCGCCGATCGCCTGGCAACTGGCGGGCAGTCTGCGCCGTGAGCTGCTGCGTCGCTTCAATCCGCAGCTATGAACGTGCCGATGGATATCGTCAAGGTGCTGCCGCGGCCCGGCCCGGTTTGGGGCACATACCCGCTGCGTGCCGCCGACGATACCGCGCCGCTCTGGCGTCGACTCCGGCTCACGACCCTGCTGCGTCGGCCGCTTGGCCATGCCCGGAGCATCGCCCGGGCAGCCGCCGGCGCGGCCGCGGCCTGGCATCGGCTGGACGATGCCGCCCGGGCAGGCGCGCTGCTGGCCGTGCGCGTTCGCTTGCGCCGCGAGGGATTGACGCCGGCCGCTGCGGCGCACGCACTGGGCATCGCCGCGGCCAAAGCCACCGAGGTGCTGGGCCAGACGCCACGCGAAACGCAGATCCTCGCCGCGGCCGTTCTGCTCGATCAGCGAATGGCCGAAATGGCCACCGGCGAGGGCAAGACGCTGGCACTGGCACTTGCTGCCGCGGTCGGGGCAATGGCCGGCATGCCGGTGCATGTGGTCACCGCCAACGAGTATCTGGCCCGACGCGATGCGGCCTGGCTGGCACCCTTTTTTGCTGCCCTCGGCCTGCGGGCGGCAGCGCTTCCGGTTGGACGAGAGGACATCGAGCGCCGCGCCGTCTATGAGCACGACGTGGTTTATGCGACTGCCCGCGAGCTGGCGTTCGACTACCTGCGCGATCGGCTGGCATTCGGTCCGCGGAGCGAGGCCGAACGGACCGCTGCGGCGCTTGCCGGCGCTTCCAATCCGCCGCCGCTCATGCGCGGTCTGTGCATGGCACTGCTCGACGAAGCCGACAGCATCCTGCTGGACGAGGCCGACGTGCCCCTGATCCTGTCGCGCAACGTACCGCAGGCGGCACGCCGAGCCTTCCTGTGGCAGGCGCTGGCTGTGGCACGCCAGTTGGAGCCAGGGCGCGATTTCAAGATCGATGCAAGCGAACGCAGCACCGTCAGTGCCGACGCACGTATAGCGTCGATTCAGGTTGTAGCACGATTATTCGGAAGACTCGGGCGGATTTGGGTCAAACAGGTGGCCGAGAAGGCGCTTTTGCGAGTGCGCCTGAGCGCTGGCCCGGTCGGATTCGACAGCCCGGTGACGTTCGGGCAATAGCGGGGCGCCCCGCGGCGAATGCAGGGATGGGACAGCGCGGTTTGCAGGCCTGTCAGGTGAAGCGAAGCTGGAACGGACGTTCCATGCGCTGTTTGACCGTTGGCGGATCGAGCCATGGGCCGCTATAGGTGCTGCGCACACGGTGTATGAAGGCGCGCACACCGATCGCCAGATGCTGCGCGACCAGCGCGCTCGAGAAGCGTGCCAGGGTGTTGAGCAGGTGCGCGAGACGCATCAGGTAATGATAGCCGCGCATCGCGTTCCAATTCTTGGCGAAGAGATGCTCGTAGCGGTAACCGTGGTGCTTTTCGACCAGGTTGCAGCTCTCGATCCCCCAACGGTGACGCGCCGCCAGATTGCAGCGTTGGTGGACGTTCTCGCGCCGCAGCTTTTGGCTTGAGATCCAGGCATGTTTGGCGGTCTTTGTCACGATCTCGCCGTCCTCGTCGAGCGCTTGCCAGTTTTCGCGGCAGAGCACGACGTGCACGTCGCGGTGATGGCGGTGGTTGGGTCCGTATTCGTAACGAATGTCATTGACCCAACGAAAGTGCTGCGCTCGCTCGCCCCAGCTCTGGCGGTGTTCATTGTCGGGTTTGAACTTCAGCAGAGCGCCGTATTCCGTCCACACCGTGGGCAGCGAATCGTCTTTGAGCACGATCATGAACTGCCAGTGATAATCGCGGCAACGCTCCAGCACGGGCCCGTTGGGATACAGTCCGTCAAGCAGCAGCATCACCGCCAGGCGGGGAAAGGCCTTTTTGATGCGCTCGGCCAGGCGGTGAAAGGCCCGCAGCTCGCAGTCCTGCTTGTTCTGCTCGGTGTCACCGTGCTGATAGTCGAGAAACTCGCTCATCAGCGGAATCACCATGCCGTTGTGAAAGCACAGGTTCGCTTCCAGGACATAGACGTGGTACTGATAGCGGGCGTGCTCGGGCGCGTCCTGATCGGACCCTGACAGACGCTTTTCCTGTAGCGACTCGCTCCACAAAGTGGCGCCGCCCACCTTCTGCGTGCCATCGATGGCGATGGGATAGCAGTTATTGATCCGGTAGTTTGCAAACTTCTTCTTGCGGATGAGCCGCTCGACCAAATCGATATGTGCGTGCTCGATTTGGCCCACATCGATCTTGCTCAGCAGACGAAACAACGTATCGGCATGGGGCAAACTGTCCAACTCGGGGAACAGCAGCCGCAGGTTGTGCTCGAACATGGGCCGCGTGATATCGGTGTTGGCTTCCCGCCGTGAGCTGTAGTGCAGGACAAACACCAGGATGCCATACAGCATCAGGCTCACCAGCGCGTGCTTGAGCTTTTTCGGGTTGCGCGTGTCCTGGATCTGACGCAGTCGTTTAAGCAGCGTCGGCAGCTGCGCTCTGAACACGCGCGCCTGCTCGGTAACGGCCTCGGTGCGCGCGTGACATTCTTCTTCAACGCTTTGGTAAGGGCTTAAGCGGCTGGCTGGGCTCGGCGGCGCAGGAACAATGAGTCCGGCGGCTTGTTGTTGCTGGCGCAACTCACGGTACTGGTGTTTTTTTTGAAGCGCTTGCTTGGCCGCCTCTCGTGCCGGACGCCGGCTCACTTTGCCCATGGTTCGTGCCTTTCCTGGAGTTGATCGCAGCACAGCAGGCGACGGCACTGCGCCTGCAGCGCTTTGACGAAGATCAGCTTGGCAGAGCTGTGATAGTGCTTGCCGGGGCGCGCCAAACCGCGACCGCTGGTGTGCCCCAGCAACTGCCAGCCGGCGCCGCGGTAGCAGGTGCCGCGATAGTGCGCCGGATCGACAAAGCTCTCCAGCAGCAGCGGCCGGTATCCCCAGCACGCCTGCCAGTCATCGGCCAACTGGCGTGCCAGCTGGCCCAGCACATGGCTGGCCAAGTGCTCGATCCGCACCCAGGGAAACACCAGGAAACGATTATTGTTGACCACCCAGGGCAGGTTCGCCAGGCGCTGGCGCGCACTCCAGCCGATCCAGCGATCACGCGGCTCGATTGCCCTGGCCGCGCCACACAGCAGCAGATAGCCCAGGCTTCGATCGGCGGCCTCAATGCGGTAGCGCGCCCAATAGCCAAACGGCTTGTGGTAGCCCAGCGGATGAAAGCGCTCGACATAGGCATTGCACTGCGCCACATCGTGCGCCTGCCCAAGCAGGCGCAAGCGCACCGGCCCAAGCTGCGCCAACGTGCACTGCACCGACTCACCCGAGACAATCGGCACGCTGGGCGTTGCTGCCCTGTCCCGCCCGCTCGTCTGGTCGCCGCCCTGTGTGCGCCGCGCCGGCAGACGAATCTCGCCGCCCGCTTCCAGGCGCGCCAGCAACTTCCTGCAAGCCTCTTTCTTGGGCGCACCCGCCGGCGTGAGCCACCCCAGATGTTCGCACAGCGTGTCAGCCAATTCCGAGCGCGCCAACCTGGGAAAGCGCTCTATCAGAGTGCGGATGTAGGCAATATCTTCTGCGCCAATCTCGCGATTGCCTTGCCACAGGTTCAACCCATCAGATTGGAACATCGCGTGAAAGCCCTTAAGGCGTGTTGGCTCACGCTCGATTATCCAAGACCGAAATCCGGCTGTGCAGCCCTTTCGCGAAGAAAATATTCTTGCCCGCGCTCCCACCCCTTGTAGCATCAGGGTTTCAGCACATGTGCGTCGGCACTGACCATCATAGAGCAATCCACCTCCTTACCACTTATCCCCGAGTCCAGTATTCCGGAACCAGCTCTGTGCGCCGACGCCTGGCGCTGGCAGAGCCGCAATCCAGCCGGGTTTCGCAACGGCGGCGGCTGATTTGCCGAGTCAGGTGGTTCGTAATTGAACGAATCCTTGTACATAGTTCCATCTTGAACTATTCTTCGGGATAGAAGTCCCACCGTCTTGGGCAGGCAAGCGGAGTCGGTCATGAGCGCAGTCCTCGAAGCACCCCGGAAAGCCGTCGACCTCGATTCGGCGGAGGCGGCCGGCGCGGCTTTGCGCAGCTTCTGGCGTCTGGCGGAGGCCTGGAAGCTCAGTGTCGCCGAGCAACTGACCCTGCTCGGCGTCGGCCGCACCACGCTCTATCACTGGAAACAGGGCAAGGTCGGCCCGCTCGACCGTCACGTGCTCGAGCGCCTGTCCTACCTATTCGGCATTTACGCGGCGCTGCAGATCCTGCTGCCGGTCGCCGAGCGGGCCGACGAATGGGTCCGCAAACCCAACGACGCGCCGCTGTTTTCCGGCCAGTCCGCGCTCGACCGCATGCTCGGCGGGCAGGTGGCCGATCTCTCTGTGGTGCGCCAATACCTCGACGCCCAGCGCGGGGGCAAGGCTTGATCGATTCGGCGTCGATCCCGGTCACACTGACGCACTGGACCCCGAGCTACCGCCTGATCCCTTCCCGCTACCCGACGGTCGGCCTGTACGACGCGATCGCCGACCCGGCCGATGTGGATGTGGTGTTCGCGGTCGAAGCCCTGACCAACACGCGCATTCGCAATGAACTCGGGCAACTGCGGCTGGTGCCGCCGGCCGAGCGGATCGCCGGGCCGGGCAGCAGCATGGTGATGGCCGCCTTCACCCATCTGAATCCCGAAGGCTCGCGCTTCTCCGACGGCAGCTACGGCGTCTATTACGCGGCGCAGTCGATGGAAACCGCGCTGGCCGAGGTCAGCCACCATCGCGCGGTGTTCATGGCGCGAACCAGGGAGCCGGCAATCGACATCGACATGCGCCTGGTCGCCGCGGACGTCGAAGCGCCGCTGCACGATCTGCGCGGCCTGCGCGAGACCGAACCGGCGCTCTATGATCCGGGTCACTACGGCACCGCGCAGGCGCTCGGCGGCCGGTTGCGTGAGGGCGGCAGTTGGGGCGTCGTCTATTACAGCGTGCGCCATGCCGGTGGGCTGTGCGTCGGCCTGCTGCGGCCCAGAGCCCTGCGCAATCCGCGCGCCGCGGCACACATCGCGCTGCACTGGGACGGCCGGGCGATCACTCAATGGTACGAAAAGCGCGACCCGGTTGCACTGCGGTAAGGCGCGAATACGGATGGTCTGGGAGCCGCATGGAATGGACATTCTGGCGGTGGCACCGCTGCGAGCAAGCATCCATGCGCCTCCTGGCGGTGCATACCTGTAGACCGCCATTCCACGCCGCTTCCAGGCCGGTCGTTCAGGAGCGATTCGCGCTGATCGGTGCGCTCGGGTGGCGCACGAAACCGAATTCGGTCTCCAGCGAATCGGCGCTCAGGCGCTCGACCGGCATCCCGGCCGGGCCGAAGCGCAGCGCTTCGGCCGGGTTGCCCACGCAGTCCTCGAGCGCCCGGCCGCTCGAAGCATGGATCATCGGCAGCATCGCGGCGAGATCGCGGTCGTCGAGCACGCCGGGACCGAGTTCGGTGACCAGGATCAGCGAGCCGTCCTGGTCGATCGCCATGCGTTCGATGCTTCGGGCTGGCGTGCCGGTGTGCGCGGTGAGTTGCGTTGGTTCGTCGTGACCGGACCGATAGACCAGCGGCATGTAATCGAGCGACACCCAGACGCGCTGCGGCCCGTTCTGGAAAAACCACGCGCCGCGTTCGCCGGCGAGATAATTGCGGTTGATGAATTCGCTCAAGCCGCGGTGGGCGATACGCTCGCGCCGCTCGCCGATGCGCCATTCGCCGCGACGCGTCAGCGTAAGCCAGCCATAGCAATCGGGCACATTCGGCCAGCGTGCCATTGCGCGAACGACGGTTTCATCCATGTGGTCGAATGCCCGTATGCTTGATCCGGGTTCGAGTATAGCAATCGGCCGGGGTGGCCCTCGCGCCACCCGAATGGCGCGAAGCGGGCGGCCCGGCTAACATTTCTGGCGGATTGTGGAGGTGACGATGTACAGGAAGATTCTCGCTGCGTTCGACGGTTCGCCGAGCGGGCGATCGGGCCTGCTCGAGTGCGCGACCATCCAGCAGTTGCTGGTCGGATCGGAGCTGCACCTGCTCGCGGTCGCGCCGATCGCGGCCGGGATTTATCTGACCGAAGGTTTCGTCCCCGATACGTTACAGGACGAGCAGAACCGCGCCTATCGCGAGGTGCTCGACGAGGGGCTGGCGCTGCTGACCGGGCGTGGCGTCAGTGCCGAAGGCCACCTGGTGACGGGCGAGCCGATCGATGAGATCTGCCGCCTGGCACGCGAACTGGATGTCGACCTGATCGTGGTCGGCCACGGCCATCGCGCCTCGCGGCTGGAGCGCTGGTGGCGCGGCTCGGTGGGCGCGTCGCTGGTCGAAGATGCGCCGTGCAGCGTGCTGGTGGCGATCGCCAAACAGCCGGCGGCGCCATGAGTGGCAGGCGATGAGCAAGCCGCTGCTCGATCCGCTGGCCGGCAATCCGGCGGCGGATCGAGCCGAAGCGCTCGTGCCGCAGGCCAATCACCGCTGGCAGCACCATTCGGTGCTGGTGGTGGACGACGAAGAGGGCATGCGCAGCTTCCTCACGCGTATGCTGGCCAGCCGCTGCGCAATGGTGGAGACGGCGGCCAGCGCGGAGGCGGCGCAACTGCTGTTCAACCGCATCCACTTCGACCTGATCATTCTCGACATCACCCTGCCCGGCAAGTCCGGTGTGGCCTGGCTGGCCGAGCTGCGCGAGGCCGGCTACCAGGGCGAGGTGATCCTGATCACTGCATTCGCCGACATCGACACCGCGATCAACGCGCTGCGTGCCGGCGCATCGGACTTCATCCTCAAGCCGTTTCGCGTCGACCAGATCCTCAACTCGATGCAGCGCTGCTTCGATCGCGCGCGGCTGGTGCGGGAGAACTTCATCCTGCGCCGCACCGTCGAGGAAATGGCCGGCGGGGTCGACAGCATCATCGGCAACTCGAAGGCGGTGGCGCAACTGCGCCAGACCATCCTGCGGGTGGCGGCGATGCCGAGCACGGTGCTGTTGCAGGGTGAATCCGGTGTCGGCAAGGAAGTGGCGGCACGCGCACTGCATCGCTGCAGTCCGCGCGCCCAGCGTCCGTTCGCGCCGGTCAATTGCGCGGCGATCAGCGCCGAGCTGATCGAGTCGGAGCTGTTCGGCCACGTCAAAGGGGGCATTCACCGGGGCAGTGCCGACGCACGTATAGCGTCGATTCAGGTTGTAGCACGATTATTCGGAAGACTCGGGCGGATTTGGGTCAAACAGGTGGCCGAGAAGGCGCTTTTGCGAGTGCGCCTGAGCGCTGGCCCGGTCGGATTCGACAGCCCGGTGACGTTCGGGCAATAGCGGGGCGCCCCGCGGCGAATGCAGGGATGGGACAGCGCGGTTTGCAGGCCTGTCAGGTGAAGCGAAGCTGGAACGGACGTTCCATGCGCTGTTTGACCGTTGGCGGATCGAGCCATGGGCCGCTATAGGTGCTGCGCACGGGTGTATGAAGGCGCGCACACCGATCGCCAGATGCTGCGCGACCAGCGCGCTCGAGAAGCGTGCCAGGGTGTTGAGCAGGTGCGCGAGACGCATCAGGTAATGATAGCCGCGCATCGCGTTCCAATTCTTGGCGAAGAGATGCTCGTAGCGGTAACCGTGGTGCTTTTCGACCAGGTTGCAGCTCTCGATCCCCCAACGGTGACGCGCCGCCAGATTGCAGCGTTGGTGGACGTTCTCGCGCCGCAGCTTTTGGCTTGAGATCCAGGCATGTTTGGCGGTCTTTGTCACGATCTCGCCGTCCTCGTCGAGCGCTTGCCAGTTTTCGCGGCAGAGCACGACGTGCACGTCGCGGTGATGGCGGTGGTTGGGTCCGTATTCGTAACGAATGTCATTGACCCAACGAAAGTGCTGCGCTCGCTCGCCCCAGCTCTGGCGGTGTTCATTGTCGGGTTTGAACTTCAGCAGAGCGCCGTATTCCGTCCACACCGTGGGCAGCGAATCGTCTTTGAGCACGATCATGAACTGCCAGTGATAATCGCGGCAACGCTCCAGCACGGGCCCGTTGGGATACAGTCCGTCAAGCAGCAGCATCACCGCCAGGCGGGGAAAGGCCTTTTGATGCGCTCGGCCAGGCGGTGAAAGGCCCGCAGCTCGCAGTCCTGCTTGTTCTGCTCGGTGTCACCGTGCTGATAGTCGAGAAACTCGCTCATCAGCGGAATCACCATGCCGTTGTGAAAGCACAGGTTCGCTTCCAGGACATAGACGTGGTACTGATAGCGGGCGTGCTCGGGCGCGTCCTGATCGGACCCTGACAGACGCTTTTCCTGTAGCGACTCGCTCCACAAAGTGGCGCCGCCCACCTTCTGCGTGCCATCGATGGCGATGGGATAGCAGTTATTGATCCGGTAGTTTGCAAACTTCTTCTTGCGGATGAGCCGCTCGACCAAATCGATATGTGCGTGCTCGATTTGGCCCACATCGATCTTGCTCAGCAGACGAAACAACGTATCGGCATGGGGCAAACTGTCCAACTCGGGGAACAGCAGCCGCAGGTTGTGCTCGAACATGGGCCGCGTGATATCGGTGTTGGCTTCCCGCCGTGAGCTGTAGTGCAGGACAAACACCAGGATGCCATACAGCATCAGGCTCACCAGCGCGTGCTTGAGCTTTTTCGGGTTGCGCGTGTCCTGGATCTGACGCAGTCGTTTAAGCAGCGTCGGCAGCTGCGCTCTGAACACGCGCGCCTGCTCGGTAACGGCCTCGGTGCGCGCGTGACATTCTTCTTCAACGCTTTGGTAAGGGCTTAAGCGGCTGGCTGGGCTCGGCGGCGCAGGAACAATGAGTCCGGCGGCTTGTTGTTGCTGGCGCAACTCACGGTACTGGTGTTTTTTTTTGAAGCGCTTGCTTGGCCGCCTCTCGTGCCGGACGCCGGCTCACTTTGCCCATGGTTCGTGCCTTTCCTGGAGTTGATCGCAGCACAGCAGGCGACGGCACTGCGCCTGCAGCGCTTTGACGAAGATCAGCTTGGCAGAGCTGTGATAGTGCTTGCCGGGGCGCGCCAAACCGCGACCGCTGGTGTGCCCCAGCAACTGCCAGCCGGCGCCGCGGTAGCAGGTGCCGCGATAGTGCGCCGGATCGACAAAGCTCTCCAGCAGCAGCGGCCGGTATCCCCAGCACGCCTGCCAGTCATCGGCCAACTGGCGTGCCAGCTGGCCCAGCACATGGCTGGCCAAGTGCTCGATCCGCACCCAGGGAAACACCAGGAAACGATTATTGTTGACCACCCAGGGCAGGTTCGCCAGGCGCTGGCGCGCACTCCAGCCGATCCAGCGATCACGCGGCTCGATTGCCCTGGCCGCGCCACACAGCAGCAGATAGCCCAGGCTTCGATCGGCGGCCTCAATGCGGTAGCGCGCCCAATAGCCAAACGGCTTGTGGTAGCCCAGCGGATGAAAGCGCTCGACATAGGCATTGCACTGCGCCACATCGTGCGCCTGCCCAAGCAGGCGCAAGCGCACCGGCCCAAGCTGCGCCAACGTGCACTGCACCGACTCACCCGAGACAATCGGCACGCTGGGCGTTGCTGCCCTGTCCCGCCCGCTCGTCTGGTCGCCGCCCTGTGTGCGCCGCGCCGGCAGACGAATCTCGCCGCCCGCTTCCAGGCGCGCCAGCAACTTCCTGCAAGCCTCTTTCTTGGGCGCACCCGCCGGCGTGAGCCACCCCAGATGTTCGCACAGCGTGTCAGCCAATTCCGAGCGCGCCAACCTGGGAAAGCGCTCTATCAGAGTGCGGATGTAGGCAATATCTTCTGCGCCAATCTCGCGATTGCCTTGCCACAGGTTCAACCCATCAGATTGGAACATCGCGTGAAAGCCCTTAAGGCGTGTTGGCTCACGCTCGATTATCCAAGACCGAAATCCGGCTGTCTAGCCCTTTCGCGAAGAAAATATTTTTGCCCGCGCTCCCACCCTTGTAGCATCAGGGTTTCAGCACATGTGCGTCGGCACTGAGCACCGGCCTTGGCGCCGCTGGCGAAGAGGGTCGCACTGTTCTACTACGCCCAGGGCGGCACGCTGTTTCTCGACGAAATCGCCGAGTTGCCGCTGGCCAGTGCAGACCAAGCTGCTGCGGGTGATCGAGGAGCGGATGATCCGCCCGGTCGGCTCGTCGCGCGAGATCCCGGTCGATATCCGCATCATCGCTTCGACCAACCGCAATCTGTCGGATGAAGTGAAGGCCGGTCGATTTCGCGCCGATCTCTTTTACCGGCTCGACGTGGTGAACATCCGCATTCCGGCGCTGGCCGAACGGCGCGAGGACGTGCTGCCGCTGACCCGGCACTTCCTCGCCCAGTTGCACGGAACTGGGCGTGCCGCCGATCCACCTCGATTCGGAGACCGTCAGCCAGTTGCAACGCTACGACTGGCCGGGCAACGTGCGCGAGCTGAGAAACCTGGTCGAGCGTTCCCCTGATTCTCGGCTACTTTCCGCTCGATCTGCCGCCGGCTTCGCTGCTGCCCGATGCCGTGCCGGCTGGCGGTGAGCTTGCGCTGGACGAGGTGGAGAAGCGCCACATTCTCGATGTGCTCACGGCCTGCGCCGGCAACAAGTCGGAAGCGGCACGGCGCCTGGGAATCTCGCGCAAGACGATGGAACGCAAATGCGCCGCGTGGGGCGTCGGCTAGGCCCGGCCTCAAGCGGTTCAATACGCCTGCCACAATCTCCACCAGGGTTCCGGGTTTGTCCAGACCCCTGACGTAGTATTCGCTGTTCGGGAAGTTCGTCTTCATTACGCGCTCGGCATCATCGCGCAGATCGTTCAGGCCGAGAGCGTCGTAGCCCTGACCATGATGAACATCGCTTCCTCGATGATCGGCGCCTGCGGAGTAGTCCTGGATCGCCGATTGCGCCCGGCCAACGGCCGCCACGTAGGCGCCGCGCTTGTAGTAGTAGCGGGCGACGTGAACCTCGTTGCGCGCCAGATTGTTGACCAGAAATGCCATGCGCCGTTCGGCGTCGGCCGCGTAGCCGCTCTCGGGAAAGCGGGTGGTCAACTCCTTGAAGCTGTCGAACGACTCGCGCGCCGCGCGCGGATCGCGTTCGAGACGTCCTGCCGCGAAACGGAACTCAGGAATCCCTCGCCGTCGTTGAAGTTGATCAGCCCGCGCAAGTAGTAGGCGTAATCGACGTTCTGATGATTCGGGTGCAGCTTGATGAAGCGATCGGCAGCCGCCAGTGCCTGGGCGGTGTCGGCGTTCTTGTAATAGGCGTAAGCCGATTCGAGCTGCGCCTGCTGGGCGTAGCGGCCATACGGATGTCGGCTCGAGCTTCTGCATGGTACTTGATGGCCTGTTCGTAGGGAGCCGTCCGACAGCGACGACTTGGCCTCCGAATACAGCTTCTGTGCGTTCCAGTCGGCGGTCTCGTCGACCTTGTCGAAGAAGCCGGCGCAACCGGTGAGCAGCCCGAAGGCGACAACCGCTAAACTACGCTTGATGAAAACCGGCGCGTATTCCAGTCACGAATCGAGGTGCTGATTATAGCCCAAGCCCCGATGCGGCCCCGGTTTCGTCTGCCGCGCAGGAACTGCTTGTTCCCGCCGAACACGCCGGGCTGCGGCTCGACCAGTCGGTCGCGCGTCTGCTGCCGGCGCACTCGCGCAACCGATTGCAGGGCTGGTTGCGCGAGGGACGCATCCGGGTCGATGGCGCGGCGCGCGATCCCGAGGACAAGGTGTGGGGCGGCGAGCGTCTGCAGGTGCATGAGGCCGAGGCCGCTGTGCCGAGGCCGGACCGCGCCGAGCCGATCGGCCTGTCGATCCTCTTCGAGGATGCCCACGTCATCGTGCTCGAAAGCCGCCGGGGCTGGTCGTGCATCCGGGCAGCGGTGTGCCCTCGGGCACTCTGCTCAACGCCTTGCTGCATCCCGCGCCGTGCGTTGCCGGGCTGCCGCGGGCGGGCATCGTGCACCGGCTCGACAAGGGACACCAGCGGCCTGCTGGTGGTGGCCAAAACCCTCGAGGCGCAAAACCTGACCCTGGTGCGGCAGCTCCAGGCGCGCAGCGTCAGGCGGCAGTACGCCGCGCTGGTTCATGGCGTGGTCGACGCGGTGGCAGCGTCGAGGCGGCGCTCGGCCGCCACCGACCCAGCGCACCAGGATGGCGGTTCTCGGCGCCGGGCGTCACGCCGTTACCCACTATGCGCCGCTGGAACGCTTCGCACGCGCCACCCTGGTTCAATGCGATCTGGAAACCGGGCGCACCCACCCAGATCCGCGTGCACGACCCATCTCGGCCATCCGCTGGTCGGCGATCCGACCTACGGCAGGCGCAAATCGGGTTCGGCATTGCTCGATGCTTTCGCCAGACAGGCGCTCCATGCCATGCGTCTGGGATTGATCCATCCGGCGAGTGGCGCAGCGATGGAATGGCAGGCGTCGCTGCCGGCCGACTTCGCCGCGCTGCTCGACGGCCTGCGCGCCGAGTCGGCAGCGGCGCGCCATGACTGACTGGATACACCCGGACCGGCCGGCACCGCCGAACGTGCGGGCGCTGGTCACCACGCGGCGCGGCGGTGCCAGCAGCGGACCCTACTCGAGCATGAACCTCGCCACGCACGTCGGTGACGATCCCGCGGCCGTCGCGCGGAACCGGGCGCTGTTGCGCCACGAACTGCCAGCCGAGCCGCGCTGGCTCGAGCAGGTGCACGGCAGCGACGTGGTCGAGGGGGAGCCGTGCGCGGCGCGCCGCAGGCAGGTGCCGGCGTCGCGCGCACACCCGGCGTGGTGCTGGCGGTGATGACGGCCGACTGTCTGCCGATTCTGCTGACCGATTCCGCCGGCTCGGTGATCGGGATCGCCCACGCTGGCTGGCGCGGGCTGGTCGGTGGGGTCATCGAAGCGACGATTGCGGCGATGCAGGTTGCTCCGCGATGTGCTCGCGTGGCTCGGGCCAGCGATCGGGCCCGCCGGCTTCGAAGTCGGTGGTGAGGTGCGCGATGCGGCAATCGCCGCGCAAGCGGCTGCCGCGCAGGCTTTCGTCACCTGCGGGGCGGGCAAATGGCAGGCCGACATCTATCGGCTCGCGCGGCTGCGGCTCGCGCACGCCGGTGTCGGCAGCGTGTCGGGCGGCGAGTTCTGCGGTGCGGGACGCAGAACGCTTCTACTCGTATCGGCGCGACCGGGTCACCGGCCGCATGGCCGCGCTGATCTGGCTGGCCTGACGGCCGGATTCATTCTGCGTTAAGCTTTCGCTTTTGGACCTAATCTCAACTCGGCTCCGGCCGCGCTCTCCGCCGCATCCATGCTCAGGCAACGACTGACACTACTTCTGCTCGCCTTCCTCGCGCTTCTGCAAGGGCTGACGCCTCTGCTGCATGCGCATGCGGGCGAGTCGTCCGCCGGCATGCCCCATTTCCATCTGTCGGTGGGCGCGGCGGGCGCTCCGCGATCGGTGGTGACGGCATGCGCCTGCAATTGTCCGCAGCCGGCGACGCCGTCATCGACGCTGTCAACGGGCACTCACGCAACGAGTCGCTGCGGCTGGTCGATGCGCCGGCCGACCAGATCCCGCGGGTCGACCGCCTTGCTCTGGCTTCGACGCTCGTTTCGCCGCGCGCCGGCGCGACGGTGCCGAAGTTGCCGGCCATCGGGTTTTCCCGCCCGCCTGCCCGGGCCTCGCCCATACTCGCCTGATCCGGCGCCAGCCGCCACGGCGGTCCCGGCCCATTCCCGCAGCGCACTGACCAATCGGCGATCCGCCGGCGGTCGCGCCAATCCACCTTTTGCATTGCCCGGAGACCGAGCCGGCCGCATCCAGCGGCGGGCGAGAGAGGAAAGAGATATGGCATCGATCGGATTTTCGCCTACCCGTCCCAGGTACCGTGCCGCACGCGGCATCGGCATCTGCCTGTGGCTCGCCATCGGCGCGCCCGCGCTGGCCGCGGATCACGTCGACATCAATGCCGCCCAGATCAAGGCGCTCGGCATCGAAGTGGCGCCGCTCGGCGCGCGACGGGCGGCCGAACTGGGCGGCCTGGCCGCCCAGGTGGTGGTGCCGAATCGGCAGATGTACGTGGTTTCGGCGCCGCTGGCAGCGCTGATCGGGCGCATCGGTGGCGGCCAACGCGTCGGTCGGGCGGGCCAGGTGCTGGCCCGCCTGCAAAGTCCGATGCTCGCCGAGCTGCAGCGCGGCTACCTGCAGTCGTCGGTGCAGGCACGACTGGCGGCTGACAAGCTGCAGCGTGACGAGGCGCTGTTTCGCGACGGGATCATCGCCGAGAGCCGGCTGCGTACCAGCCGCGGCCAGCAGGCAGAGGCGGGCGCCGCGCTCGCCGAGCGCCGCCAGGCACTGCGCATGGCCGGCGTACGAGTCTGCGCTGGGCAGGCCCGATGCCGGCAAGGGCGTTGGCGCCTCGATCGACGTGCTCGCGCCGGCCGATGGCGTGATCCTCGAACAGATGGTCAGCGTGGGGAGCCGTCGAGGCCGCCGCACCGCTCTTTCGGCTGGCGAAACTCGATCCGCTGGCTCGAGATTCAGGTCCCGGCGGCGAAACTGGCGCGCATTTCGGCCGGCGCGGCGGTCAGCGTCCCGGCCGCCAAATCCGGCGGCCGCGTGGTCTCGATCGGCCGCAGCGTGGGGGCCAACCAGACCGCCCTGGTGCGGGCCGAGATCACCGCGGGCAGCGCGGCGCTCAATCCCGGGCAGATGGTCGAGGCCAGCATCGGCGTCGCCGATGCGACCAACGAGCCGTGTTTTCGGTCCCGACCACTGCGCTCGTGCGTCACGAAGGCAGCCTGCTGCTGTTCGTGCAGACCGCGACCGGCTTCGCCGCGACACCGGTCACGCTTGCCGGCGAGGGCAGTGTCAGCAGCAGCGTGAGCGGCAGCTTCAAGGGTGACGAGCGGATCGCCGTCAGAGGCATCGCCGCCCTCAAGGCGCGGCTCGGCGGAATCGGGGCCGGCGATGATCGCCTGACTGGTCCAGTTCGCCCTGACCCAGCGGTTGCTGATTCTCGGCCTCTGCGTGCTGCTGATCGCGGCCGGCAGCATGGCCTTCCGCCAGTTGCCGATCGACGCGCATTTCCGGATGTCTCGACGACCCAGGTCAAGATCATCATGAAGGCGCCCGGCATGACGCCCGAAGAGGTCGAGCCGCATCGTCACGCCGATCGAACTCGAGATGCTGGGTGATACCCGCAAGCGGATCCTGCGCTCGGTGTCAGGTACGCGATCGCCGACATCACGATCGATTTCGACGATGCCACCGACATCTACTGGGCGCGCCAGCAGGTGACCGAGCGCCTGACCGCCATCGCGCGATCTGCCGCCGAGCGCCAGCGGCGGTCTGGCGCCGATCACCACGCCGCTGGGCGAGATGTTCATGTTCTGGTCGAGGGGCCGCTGTCGCTCGCCGAGCGGCGCAGTCTGCTCGACTGGGTGATCCGGCCGCTGCTGCGTACGCTGCCGGTGTGGCCGATGTGAACGCGCTCGGCGGCCTGGTGCGCAGCTTCGAAGTGGTGCCCGACCCGGCGCGCTGGCCGCGCGCGCAGTGTTTCGATGGCGCAGTTGCAGGCCGCGCTGGAGGCCAACAATCGCAACGATGGCGCGGGGCGGCTGGGCGCCGGCGAAGAGGCGCTGGTGGTGCGGATCGAAGGCAGCGTGCGTACGCTGGACGATCTGCGCCAGATCGTGATCGAGCGCCGCGACGGCGGGCCGGTGCGCGTCGGCGACGTGGCCCAGGTACGCATCGGCAGTCTGACGCGCTACGGAACGGTGACCCAGGACGGGCGCGAAGAGGCGGTGCAGGGCCTGGTGCTCGGACTGCGCGGCGCCAACGCGCAACAGGTGGTCGACGGTGTGCGCGCCAAGCTGGCGGAACTCGCGCCGACCCTGCCGCCCGGTGTCACCACCCAGGTGTTCTACGATCGCGGCAGCCTGGTCGAACGGGCGGTGGGCACGGTTTCCAGGCCCTGGCCGAAGCGATCGTGCTGGTGCTGATACTGCTGGTGCTGTTTCTCGGCAACCTGCGCGCGGCACTGGTGGTGGCGCTGATCCTGCCGCTGGCGGCACTGGCCACCTTCGTCCTGATGCGCCAGTTCGGCATGAGTGCCAACCTGATGAGTCTGGGCGGCCTGGCGATCGCCATCGGCATGCTGGTCGATGCGGCGGTGGTGGTGGTCGAGAACATCGTCACCCATCTGGCGCACGCGCAGTCCGACAGCGGCACCCGGCTGCCCCGGCTGCATCTCGTGTATCGTGCGGTGCGCGAGGTCACCCTGCCGGTGGTCTCGGGCATCGTCATCATCATCCTGGGGTTTCTGCCCCTGCTCATGCTGCAGGGGCTCGAGGGCAAGCTGTTCATTCCGGTCGCGCTGTCGATCGTGTTCGCTGGCGGCTTCGCTGGTACTGTCACTTACCGTGATTCCGGTGCTGGCTTCCTACCTGCTCGGCAAGGTCGGACACGAGGATCCGTGGCTGGTACGCCTGGCGATACGGCTCTATACGCCGCTGCTCGAATGGTCTTCGCCCACGGCCGCACGCGTAGTGGTCGGCGCGCTGGTCGCGCTGGCCGCCACGGCGGGCGTCTCACCTGATCGGCAAGACCTTCATGCCGGGCATGGACGAGGGCGACCTGATCGTGCAGCTCGAGAAGCTGCCCTCGATCAGTCTCGAGCAGAGCGCGATCATCGACATGCAGGTTCAGCGCGCGGTGCTCGAACGGTGCCCTGGGATCAGGCGCATCGTGCGCGCGCCGGCTCCGGACGAACTGGGCCTCGATCCGATGGGGCTCAATCAGACCGACACCTTCATGGTGCTCAAGCCGCGCAGCGAGTGGCGCAATCCCGACAAGGACTGGCTGCTCGACGAACTGCGCGCAGTGATGGCCGATTTTCCCGGTGTGGCCTACGGCTTCACCCAGCCGATCGACATGCGGGTGTCCGAGATGCTCACCGGCGCCCGTGGCGACGTCGCGATCAAGATCTTCGGCAGCAAGCTGGCCACGCTCAACGCGCTGGCCGAGCAGATGGCCGCCAGCATTCGCGCGGTGCGCGGCGCGCAGGACGTGCTGACCCTGAAGAACGAGGGCGTGCAGTATTACCGCGTCGTCATCGACCGGCTGGCTGCGGGCCGGCTGGGCTTCAGCGTCGAGGACATCGGCCGCGCCCTGCGCGCCCAGATCGAGGGCGAGACCGTCGGGGTGGTGGTCGAGCAGGGCGGCGCACGCCGCTGCTCTTGCGCGGCGACGGCGGGCATCCGCAACTCGCCGTCGCGCTTCGCCGCGCTCAATCTGACGCTTCCCGATGTACTAGCGTCGCGCTCGCCAGCGTGGCCAGGCTCGAGCGTGTCGATGGCCCGGTCAAGATTGACCGCGAGAATGCCGAGCGCATGGTGCTGGTGCAGGCCAATGTGCGCGGCCGCGACCTGGTCGGTTTCGTCGAGGAGGCCAAAGCGCGCGTCGCGACTGATCTCACGCCGCCCGACGGCTATCGCACGGCCTGGGGCGGCCAGTTCGAGAACCAGCAGCGGCCGCGGCGCGGCTGGCGATGGTGGTGCCGATTTCCTGCTGCTGATTTTCGGCCTGCTGTTCGCCACCTTCGGCTCGGTTCGCCAGGCGGTGCTGGTGTTCGCCAACATTCCGTTCGCCCTGATCGGCGGCGTTTTCGCCCTGGATCTCTGGCGAATATCTGTCGGTGCCGGCCTCGGTCGGCTTCATCGCGCTGCTCGGCATCGCGGTGCTCAATGGCGTGGTCATGCTGTCCTACTTCAACCAGTTGCGCGACCAGGGCATGCCGTTGGCGCAGGTCGTCGTGGAGGGTGCGAAGCGCCGCCTGCGCCGGTGCTGATGACCGCGAGCATCGCCGCCTGGGGCCTGGTGCCGCTGCTGTTCGCGACCGGCCCGGGCTCGGAGATCCAGCGTCCGTTGGCGATCGTGGTGATCGGCGGGCTGTTCCACGTCCACCGTGCTGACGCTGTTCCTGCTGCCCTTGCTGTATCGCCGCTACGGTGTCGATGCCGCGGTCGCTGCAATCGGGGAGACGAAAATTGAAAGCGTTTGACTGCATTGACGTTGGTATTGCCCCAGTCGCTCGAAGAGGAGGTGGTCGACGACCTGCTGCGTCCCGAGTGGGCGAGCGGTTTCACCATCACCAGGTCGAAGGCGCGGGCAGTGGGGTGCGCCTGCGCGGTGCGAGCGAGGAAGTGCGCGGCCGCGCCCGGCGCGTGCAGTTGCGGGCGGTGATGAACGCGGAAGATGCCCGCGCGCTGGTCGCACATCTGAGGACTGGTCTGGCCAAGTCGCAGATCGCCTACTGGATCGTGCCGATGATCGAGTTCGGGAGGTTCTACAGGAGATCGATGGATGCCGATGGCGTTCGCCTGGCGCTCGGTGCGCTTGCGGCGCATGGCGACGCCGGTCGAGGCGCCCGACCTGCCGCCCCCGCGATGGTCGAGCGTGTGCCGCTGTCGCAGCCTTCGGTGCTTGCTCGCGCGCGCGGAGCCCGGTGCCGACGAGGCCGGCTGCATGCGCCTGCGCGCCGGCAATTACGAATCCACGCTGCAGGTCGCCAGCAGTAGCGCCGGTGGGACGAGACGGTTGCGCGCCATGGCGAGGGATGTCGGCGTCGAACGGCAGCGCTGCTCCTGCCGGGCAAGGGCGCAGATCGACGCGCAACTCGGCGACCGGCCGGTCGAGCGCGGTCGTTCAGCCTATGGCGACGCGTTGCACGAGGCCGGAGTGACTGTTGCGCGGCTGGTTCGCCTTTGGCTGCGCGAAAGCGCCCAGGCGCAACACCGGCAGAAGCAGGTACGAGTTGCGCGAGCAGCCCGCAGTGGAGAAGGGGCGCGCGCGGCGACGAGCGTGGCCAGGCTGACGAGTCGCTGGCTGCCGCGCAGCACTCGATCAGGCCGACGCAGCCAGCGCGTGCCGCAGCGGCGCGTGAGCAGGCGGCGGCCGAACCCGAACACCGCGCACAGCGGTATTGACTGAATTGCCACAGGCACCGGTCACGCTGGGGCGGGCCGCAGTCAAGCAGCCGTTCGAGTTCTGCGCCAGAGCGCAGCCCGCAGAGAGCCACGAGTCGATGCTGGCGCGGCACGAATCGGCGCGGGCGCAATTGACCGCGCGCGGGCCGACGCTGATCTGCGGGCCGACCCGACGGTGGGTGTGCGCTTAGGCCTCGAGCGCAGCGGCAGCGAGCGCGTGGTCGGGCGAGCCCGGCGATTCCGCTCTTCGGCCAGGGTCGCAATGCGCTGGCCGATGCGGCCGGCGCGATGACCCAGGCGGCCGCCCAACGCGAGGCCGCGAAGCCGCGCAAGCTCGAGGCGGAGATCGCTACGCAGCATGCGCAGGCGCTGGCGATGCACGAAAGCTGGCAGCGCATGCAGCAGGTGGTCGACCGGATCGAGCGCAACGCCCGCCTGCAGTCGCGCGCCTACGCGCTGGGCGAAACCCGCTGGGCGAGCGGCTGACGAGTGCGCCGCCAGGCGATCGGAGGCGCGGCTGGCGGCGACCATCGCCCGCTTGATGCCGCCGAGGCGCTACCGGCGTGATGCTCGACGCCCATCTGATCTGGGACTTCGACACGATGAGCGATAGCAGCGACAGCCGCCACCGAACACCGCGGGCTGCGAGTTCGGAATGGCTGGCGGATCGAGGCTGAGTACTCGGCCGTCTGCGAACCGAAACCGCCCGTCAGTGCCGCCGCCTCCGTCGCCGAACTCAACTTCGTTCTCTCCCGCTCGCCCCGGGTCGTGCTGGCGGCATCGTCTGGTTGTTGATCCGGCACGCTGTCGCGGGCAGGCTGAGCGCCGCCTACGCAGATCGAGAGTGCGCTGGCGGGCAGGCACAACGAGATGCTGCGCCAGACCCGCACAGCGGGCTTCGCGCACCAGGAAGCGACCGCACGATCGGCGCCGCAACCGACTCGGCCGAGCGCCCGCGCAGCGTGGTGGGCGACGAACTGGAAGACCACCCGTGAGGCGATGTCGGCCCCGGCGTCGACCGCAGGGACGCTCGGCAACCAGCGCGCGGAGCTTGGCGCTGCGTGCCTCGCCGAACTGTCGAGCGGCATGCAGGCCGGCAGGATCAGCTCTGTCGATCTGCTCGGCTGACCTTCGAGCGGCTGTCCGAGCAGTCGCGGTGCCGGAGCGAGCTGATGCGCAGCGGCTTCTGCAGCAGGCGTCGGCCCAATTGTCATCGAGAGGTATCGAGGTGCTGATGCGAGACCATCAACGAGCGGCTGGAATCGATCAGCGGCAGGGTCGGTGAGCGCCCTGACGAGGGCTTCAAGAAGACCAACGAGACCTTTGCCAGCGCGTCATGGCGCGGCTGGCCACCAACTTGTAGCGAGGCGCGGAGAAAGACCGACGCCACCACCGGGAAACAGTCAGTCTGCAGGAACTGCCCGGCGACAAGAAGTCGCGCCGAGCCTTCGGCGAGGTTCAGCTCGAGGCGCTGGTGCGCAACGCGCGCCGCCGGGCGGCTACGGAGTTCCAGGGGCCAGTCCGCCCAACGCCTGGGTTAGTCGATTTACGCTGATCCTGCCCGAGCCGACCGGGCGCGTCGGGGACTCCAAGTTTCCGCTCGAGAACTACCACCGCATGTTCGACGACTCGCCGTTTGAACCGGACGCCGCGCGGCCTAGTCAATGTCCCGCAGCGACGTGAAGAAGCACGTCGACGCCATCGCCTCGAAGTACATCGTACCCGACCACGTCCGATGGTGCCGTGATGTTCGTGCCGGCCGAAGCTGTATTCGCCGAGATCCACGCCTACCACCCCGAGGTGGTGGAATACGCCCAGGCCAAGCGGGTATGGATCGTCAGCCCGACCACCTTGATGGTGGTGGTCAACACCGCGCGCGCGGTGTTGAAGGACGTCGAAACGCGCAAGCAGATCCACGTCACCATGACGCGCTGGGCAAGCTGGCGAAGGACTTCGGCCGCTTCGACGAGCGCATGGCCAGGCCTTCCGCGACGCACATCCGCTATGGCCCACGAAGACGCGCAGGAGGCAGACCTCCGGCCGCAAGATCAGCGCGCACTTTACCAGATCGAGCACGCGCAACTGACGAGATCGAAGCACCGATCCCGCTCGAGCGCGTCGGACTGAAAGAACGCATCGCCGGAACCCTGCATGGAATGGCGTTCTTCAGGGCAGGAGCCAAGCCGCGTAAGCAAGCTTGACGCGGCTTCCAGACAACCAGCAGCCCGAATCGCCCATCCCACACGGCTTCGCCGCTTGCCCTCTTTGGCGGCTTAAAGTCGGATGAATGGCGCTGGTAGGTTGGGCTGACGAAGGTAGCCCAACGGATTACCAAAGTTCCTTCAGTGCGTTGGCTCGCTTCGCTCAGCCTGTCCTACGGGCCAGGCGCCGTCCCTGCTTTCAGTCCTCCTCCGCAGCAAAGATCGTGGCGACGTCCTGCTGGTCGTCCAGCAAGAGTAGGGCAATCGATATGGCGCCGAATGCATCGTCCTGCAATACGCCGCGCTTATTGAATCCCTAAGTTGCCGATACTGTGACGGGACCCATGCGGAAGAACGTTTCCGCCCAGATCCCGCAGTTTGAAAGGGTTGATGATTCTGACAGCCTTCGATGTCCCGCCCATGCTGGAAATCCTCCAGAGAGCAAGGTGGAGACGCCTGCTTCTGGCGAACCGTTGCCCACAACATCGCATCCCAAAAGAGAGCCTGTAGCGCTGAGGCACGCGTGGCGCGCCAGCGTAACGCCCTTTCGCCGCCACCACGGGGAACCATGCCATCCTCGAGCTGGGAAAGCATCTTCGACAGGCATGAGCTTCTTTCGCGCAACGGCGAAAGAATCACACAACGCCTGCAAGCCCAGCACGCAGTTGGCCGGAGCGAGCAGGAATATTTCGATCGCCTTTGTCGTGGCGGACACCGGAATCCAGATCGACCGAATACACGAGGATATCTGTGTCGAGCGAGATCAGTTCAGCGCTCACGCAGGAGTTCGCGCAGGCACACGCCTCCTTCCAAGCGATAGCCCTGTTCATTCGCGCCAACATGCGTTCGCGCGCAAGCTTTTGCGCGCCGGTCAACTCAGCCTGGGCTCGACACGCGGACGATCTGGCCACGGCCGCCGCGGCGCGTATTGATGACTTTCCCACGCTCGACCGCCCGATGTAGCGCGACAAATGCTGGTTCGTTTCGCAGACTGACTGTTGTTTCATGGATCGGGCTCTGGCGAAGATTGTAGGACGGGTTCACACCGCGGTCATCGCCGGCAGCCAAAGCGTGGCGGAACCACGGCGGCGCTACAGAGCTGGGAGCAGCCCGCAGTGGATTTATTACAGCTTGGCGCGTTGCACCAACCGCCGCAAAGGCGACGGCACGACGATCTGCGAGATCTCACGTATGCCTACGACGGGGGGCAAGCGTGTCGCAATCGATACGGCGTCGAATGCAATCGTCCGGTGCAATGTGCTGGGTTGATTGCACCCACCGCGCTGCGTTGCGCTCGGCAGCCCGCCGGGGATACGGAGAGCATGGCACCGAGGATCGTCGTCCTGAGGGCACAGGATCACGCTTGCCGACACTCGACGAGAAGCGCGTTGGGCAAAGCGGAGATTCGAACCCCGGCCCCATGGATTGCGGGAGAGGTTAGCTTCCTTCGTCAGCCTAACCTACGCTCACTACATCGCCAGAACCCGCATGGACTGGCGTTCTATAGGCAGACCGCCAGTGAGCTAGCGCGGATGCGGCTTCCAGGTCGCCCCAGCCCGAACTGCCCGTCCTGTGCGGCTCGCAGCTTGCCCAGTCGCCGACGATGCGCATGGTGCCGAGCGGCGTGAGATCGGCCGCCGAGCAAGCTGGTTGTTTGCGGATTCGGGCCGTTGAGGCACGGATCAGACGCTGAACAGGGTAAAGAAATACACCGGGCGCGGCAGCACCAGATCGAAGGCTTCCTGTCCGAGCGGCAGGGTCGAGGCCGAATTCGGCGGCGGCCGCGCGTATGCCTGGTGCGCAATCGGCTGCGCCCCATGAGCGATCAGCGCGGCGGCCTGGCGTTCGCCGGTCGCCCGCCGACAGGTTCTACGGTCAGGCCGGCACGCGCAGCACGCCGTCGAGGAACATCTGCGAACTGGCGCTGGCCCGGCGGCGCAGCCAGCGCTGTCCGCGCGAGACCTGCGCGATCGATTCGCCGGTCAGGCTGCGGCGCAGAATCACGCTCCGGTCACGCAGGGCGATCTGCACGATGACCCATTCCTCGTGACCGGCGCAGCCTCGATCAGGCGCGAGTGGGCGCGCGTGGCGCATCGGGCCGCCCGGCCCCAGTGGATCGCCGCTGCCCGGGCGCGTCGCTTCGACAACTGCGCCAGGCCGAGCCGGGTGCTGCCAGGCAGCAGGCGACGATCGCCTCGGCGCCGAGTTCCCGGCGAGCAGGCCGATGCATAGGCGAGCAGCGGGTCGTCGCTGCTGCCGATCACCAGCCGGTCGGACAGTGCCGCCGCGCGGTCTCGATCAGCCAGTCGTTCGTGACCAGTTGCTTGGGAACAGCCACTTGCCGGTGGCACGGGTGGCCGGAATGCGGCCCCTCCTGCACCAGCGCGTAGATCTTCTTCTCGTTGAGCTGGAAGGTACTCGGCGACCTGCTTGACGGTCGATAGGTCACCCGGCCGCTGCCAGCTTCGCCTGCGGTCATTCAGGCCAGGCCTTCCATCAGTTGCACCTGCACCGTGTCGCCCATTTACGCGTTGCCGCGTCGTGTTCGAGGACGATGAAGCAGTTGGCCTCCGACATCGAACGCAGGGGACGCCTGAGCCCCTGGGAGCCGGTCAGGCGCACATGCCACGAGCCGTCCTGCTGGAACAGCACGCCGCGCTGAATTCGCACGCCCCGGCGCGCCTTCTTCAGACCCGACACACAGGTGGCGGCAGCAGCGGAACCGGTAACAGCGGTGTGGACGCCGGTCGCGATGCAGAGCGTCACGCACGAACTGGTGAAGGTCACCATCACGGCGACCGGATTGCCCGGTAGGCCGAACAGGACAGCCGACCGGTCGCCGCTGACGATGCGCTCGAAGGCGAGCGGCCGGCCGGGCTTCGCGGCGATCTTCCAGAACAGCACCACCGAGTTCTCCCATCAGTTGCCGGATGAAATCCGTTCGCCGACCGACACCGCCATGCTGTGATGATCGTCGCTCGTCCGGATCGCTTCGCGAAACGCCGCTTCGAGTCGAGCGCGATCGTCCGGCACGACACCCATGTCGATGATGTCGACGCCGAACTGGGCGAGCATCGCGTAGATCGTGTAGCGATTGCCGTCGAAGATCTGCCCTTCGGCCGGCTGCTGGCTGAGCGACACCCAGCTCAGTCGCCGGTGGAGGAAGAACGCGACGCGCACCCGCTTTACAGAGCACTGGACTTTCGGCGATGCCGAGCGAGGCGATCAGGCCGACGTCGGCCGGCACCAGGCGGCGTCCTGCCGCGTTGTGTGCGGCTTGCCGGCCCGCAGATCCTCGTTTACGCGGCGCGTGTTCTGACCGGCCTTCTGGCCCGGTGGAACGACCACCGTGCCGTTCTCGACGCGACTGACTTCCTGGATCAGCTCACCGTATCGACGGACGGCGGCACCGCGCCGGTCATGATGCGCACCGCCTGGCCAGGGCTGATGTCGCCTGCGTATTGACGGCTTACGAACGTGGGTGCCGACGAGCTTCAGGGCGTCTCGGCATCGGCCGCGAGATCGGCTGCGCGGACGCCGTAGCCGTCCATCGCCGAGTTGTTGTGGTCATACCGCCATCGGCGATATCACGTCTTCGGCCAGCACGCGGCCAGAGGCAAGTTGCGCCATCGAACAGGCGTTCGGTGCCGATGACCGGCCTGGACCAGCCCGCTCACGATCTGCTGCGCCATGGCGACCGGCAGGCGTTGGGGTCAGAAAGGCCGTCGTGAGGCACGAGACGGCCTGGAGTATCGATGTCACTTGCTGGCTGCTCCTGGTAACCGGTGAGTTCTTCCCGCGTGTTGATGTTAAACGCCGCGGCTTCGTCGTCGAAGGATACTTGGACGACGGCGAGCCGCGCGTACCAGGCGCCTATCCGGTACGCCGCTGCCGAGAAAGGCGGCGAGGTCGTCCGGCACGTCGCGACGGACCAGGCTGAATACCGGGTGCGCCTGATCGCCGGTCTCGGCCACCGCAAGTTGGGCATGCTCGGCTTCGAGTGTGCAGCCGCAGCCGCTTCACCAGATCGAGCGGCAGGAAGGGCGAATCGCAGGGCACGCTGACTGGCAGCGGCGTGGTCAGCGACGAGCCTGGCGTGCAGCCCGGCGAGCGGGCCGGCGAATCCAGGATCAGGTCGGGCACCACTGCGGTTGAAGGCAGCGTAGTTCCCGGCATTCTGATTGGCATTGATCAGCAGCGTATCGACCTGCGGCAACAGGCGCTCGATCACGGGCGACCATCGGCGGCCGTCGAATCTGCGACCAGGCCCTTGTCGATGCCGCCCATGCGCTTGCTTCGGAGACCGCCGGCCAGTATCAGTCCGGTGATCGCGTTCATGCCGGTGGCGCCGCAGCGCGTCGAAAGCGATCGGCGCCGGTGAACAACAGGCAGTGCTGGTCGAGAGCGGCTGATCATCGATGCCGACGCGGCGCGCGATGTCGTAGCCCATTTGCATAAGCCCGAGCGCGAGACCAGGAACGGAATACCCATCTGCGCGGCCTGATGACCATTTCCGAGGTCAGCCGGCCGGTGGGTAGAAGATCTGTCGGCGCCACTGATCTCGTCGAGCCACATCAGGTTGGCAATCGCACCGACCGCGTTGTGGCGGCTGACGTCCTCGACGAAGTACATCAGCTCGGTGCCGCGAACAGCGCGCAGTTGCGCACTACGCCAGTCGTTTGTAGATCGTTTCGTGTCGGCGCACCACGTCGAGCAGTCCTTGGCGGAGGGTCGCTTGTCGAGTTGGCTATCGGTCGGCAGGAAATCGCGTCGATGTCGTCCATTAGGCCGCTGAACACCGTGCTCCTGGCCGCAGCCGTTGTCACCGCGCTTCTGACGCGCTGCGATGTCTCAGCGGGCGACGCATTGTCACGGCGCAGGAATCGGTGTCCCAATCGACCTGCACCGCCTCGATGTCCTCGATGCGCGGCACCAGGCGTTGATTGCGCAGATAGCCGATGACCAGCGCTCGGGCGCCTGGCCGAGGGTCATCAGGGTGATCAGCTCGCGCCTCTTGTCAGACGCAGATATCAGTGGGCTCTCGCTTTCTACAATCGAGGCCGGCACGGATTCGCCGCTCTGGCCGATCGCCACGATCTCGACGGTGGCGGGGCGGCTTTCGGCTGGGCTGAGCAGCGGCTTGCCCACTCCAGCCTCCGATGTATGACATCTCGATTTTGCGCGCCAGGGCGGTTTCGGCGCTGCGGATGTCCGAGCAGCGATCGCTGCGTCCCTCCGCCGGATCGCGCCGACTGCACTGGAGATCTCTTCGTCCGAGCGGGGCCGTGCGTGGTAGCGCGCGCAGTATCGCGGCCTCTGAGTGGCGAACAGGCAGGTACAGCTTGCCTTCGGCGGACAGCGCGCGCCCGCGTGCAGGCGCTGCAGAAGGCTCCGGGTCACCGACGAGATCACGCCGATTTCGCCACTGCCATCACGGTAGCGCCAGCGCTCGGCCACCTCGCCTTGGTAGTTCGGGTCGATGGCCTCGAGCGGCAATTCTGCAGATATGCGCTCAACGACTTCGCCGAGGGCACGACATCGTCCATGCGCCAGCCGTTGGACGAGCCGACATCCGCGTATTCGATGAAACGCACGATCTGGCTGCTGGCCTTGAAGTGGCGCGCCATCGCGATACCGTCATGATCGCTGGTGCCGCGCTTGACCACCATAATCACCTTGAGCGGACCGAGGCTGGCATCGCGCCGCGGCAATGCCTTCCAGTACCCGGTCGACCGGGAAATCCACGTCGCCCGGTATCGCGCGGAGGTGAGGTCGTCGAGCGAACGGAGGCTGACGGTCAGCGCGTGCAGCCCGGCATCCTTGAGCGCGCGGGCCTTTCTTGGCCAGCAGCGCCATTCGTCGTCAGGGTGAGTTCGACGCCGAGCGAGGCCAGCATTTCGATCAGCCGCTCGATGTTCCGCCGCAACAGCGGCTCACCCCGGTAATGCGGATTTTCTCGACGCCATGATCGACGAACAGTCGCGCCGCACGCGTGATCTCTTCGAAGCTGAGCAGCGCATCGCGCGGCAGAACACAATCGCGGTCGAACACCGACTTCGGCATGCAATAGGTGCAACGAAAGTTGCACCGATCTGTCACGGAAATGCGCAGATCGCGAACACGTCTGCTGCGCGTATCGGCGACTGGCTCAATCGCGGAACCGCGTTTGCGGAATGTTGGGCGCGGCGAGCACTGCGCGCTGATCGAGAAGCGGGATGATGTTTCGTTGCATCTTTGGTGGGGGCGAAGTGCCTCGGCCACACTGGATTAGAGCACGCCATGCGCAGCGTTCCACGGCCTTGTTCCCGGAGCCAAGATCCTCGTGTTATGACCAAAACGACACTGATGTCTCGATCGTGCTTGAGCACCGCGTGCTGGCCAATCGCTGGGAATCCGAGCAGTGGGAGGTTATCGGCGTGCTGCCGTCGTCGGAACTGCGGAAGCGGCGCCGCGCAGGCTGCACGAACTGGCAAAGGAGCAATGGCTGCATGGCGCTTGCCGCATCGAGTTGTTCATCGACGAGGCGGAGAATTATCTGCTCAACGACCGGCGCCGAGCCGCGTATTCCGTGATGTGGCGCCGCGAGGTTAGCGACCGCAGCTGGCGTGCATCGGCGCCGCGACGGTGAGTTTCTGGCGAGGCAGCGCGGATGCTCGATTCCGGCGAACAGACGGTGTGGCGATGCCGGCTGATATCCGTGACTG